>CAVXXB010000001.1:0-535342 GCA_963765585.1 Calditrichia bacterium
CTTCGTGGTTTTAACCTCCTCTTGTTCCAATAGTTCTGAATCACATATATTATTTGGAAAATATATTATTTCTATCGATATGTATTTGAAACGTGTCGATGACATCGACATGTACAATTTACGTGTCGATACAATGCAAATATTGGGAAGTATGGTAAATATGAGTCTAAATTCTGTCAGTTTATAGTGATAGCAAATCGTAGAGTTTGATATTAAGATAAAGTCTTTCCTTGCCAACTTGTTGTGATTTTAAAATTCCGACTTTCTCAAGTTCCTTTAAATATTCTGCTGCAGTTTGTCTTTTTACAAGACCCGCGTCAACTAGAAATTTCACCTTGGTATAAGGTTGATGGAAAAGAAGTTCAATCAGTTCCTTTGAGTAGACACGTGGTGGTAAATTTTCCTTTGCAATTTTCAATGTTTCATCTAACAGGTCCCGGATTGCATGAATTTTGTCACGAGTATATATTGAGGTTTCCTTCACAGCCTCAAGCATATAAGTAATCCAAGTCTGCCAGTCAGTTTTTTAGTCACTTCATTGAGCAACCTATAATACTCGGTCTTATTCTCAATAATATATTTACTTAGAAATAAAATCGGAAATTCAAGTAGATTTTCTTGAATTAGATATAGAATATTTAGAATACGACCGGTTCTCCCATTACCATCAGAAAAAGGATGAATGGACTCAAATTGGTAATGCATGACCGACATTTTAATCAGCGGATCCATTGAGTCACCACTATTAATATACTCTTCTAAATTCCTTAAAAGATCCCGGATAACATTTTCGCCCTCCGGAGGAGTGTAAATGACTTCTCCAGTTTTGGTATTCGATATTTTTATCCCCGGCACATTTCTAATACCAGCCTGCGTTTTTTTTATTATCTGATAAATCGCGATGAATAAATTAGTAGTCAATAAATTCTTATTAGTGAGTGTATTATATCCTTCCCACAGAGCATTTCACGGTAACTCAAAACTTCCCTGGTTGCTGGATCGGTATCATTAAGACTGGCAGAGAATGCCTTGTATAATGCATCATTGGTAGTCACAATATTTTCGATTTCCGAACTTGCCCTCGACTCCTGAAGAAGGATTGAATCAATTATAATTTTCTGATTGGGAATTTCTTTAGCCGCCCCTTTCAATTCCGCCAAAGCCCTGGTCGCCTCAATTGTTTTCTTTAATATTTCTTTCGAATCGAGTTCTGCTTTGGGTGGCAATTGGGGTAATTCATTATATGGTTTATTTCGATCAAATCCCATAATTTATCCTTCACATAAGTATTGTATAGTCTCAAACCAGTTTAAAATCTATTCATAATTAGTTTTAAATAAAAGGTAAATTGTCAACCGCCTCATCTTTTTTCTTATCAATTAACTTGGCATATATCTGTGTTGTTTTTATCTCTTTATACCCCAAGAGCTTTGAAACTGTATATAGATCGATAACATGAGTAAGGGCTATCGTGGCAAATGTATGCCGCCCATTATGTCACGTAATATGTTTCCCTATTCCGCATCTTCTACCCACTTCTTTATATGCAATTGGGTTGTTGTATGATAGCGTAATTGAAAAGAGTAATTTTGCTTGTTGTCGGGGGAAGTTTTGCCTAAATTAACCCATGGTATTATAACAATGGTGAAAATTTTATGGAAAAACAATATTCTACATTAACACAAATTCCTAATAGAATTTCTGATATTGAGGTACAGGAGTTGCTGCACAGCGACACAATAAACTGGGCATATATGGCCAAACTAAAAGATGTTGCCGCGCTACAGGATGAGATTATTTCTAAATTGCTCAACATCAGTGTCAAAACTTTCCGTCACTATAAGAAGCCCCAAAACACCTTCAAAGACAATATCAAAGAGAAAGTAATACTTTTAATCTCCTTGTTCGAACATGGTATTGATATTTTTGGTTCAAAAGAAGACTTTTACAAATGGCTGAATTCCGAAAATTTCTTTTTTGATGATAAAACCCCGATTACTTATTTAACCACTGTGACCGGCATAAGATATGTCGACGACAGATTGACTGCTATGGAATACGGAGATAATATTTAAAAATGGAGATTTTTCGAATATCCAGGGCAAAATATGCAAAACAATTAACCCCTTCAGGCTGCGCTAACAGATGGAATTTAGATGGACAGAAAGTTATCTATGCCGGATCATCACGTTCTCTATCCACACTTGAATTAATTGTACACCAGGGTACCGTAAAACCAGGAATTAGTTACAAGGTTCTGGTGATTTTTGTTACAGATGAAGATCATTTAACCAGGCAAATATTGATTAATGATCTGCCCAGGAACTGGCGGGAACTGAAAGCGTACCCAAAACTGCAAAAGATTGGTTCTGATTGGTATAACAACCAGGATACATTATTACTCAAAGTACCCTCCGCAGTCGTGCCCAAAGAGTATAATTATATCATAAATGCCGAACATCCTGAATTCACACGATGTGTTAAAATAGCTGCAATCGAAAATTATTTTTGGGATGAGAGGCTCCAAACACATCCCCTCCCAAAGCACTCAGAGCCATGAAATTATCTTCTATATTGGCCGTCAAAAATTTGCCCCGAAATAAGTTCCGTACTCGCAATAGTGTGCGGCAAATTTTTGTCGAGCCTTGTCCCGATCAAATTTCTTAGTTTGGCTTTGCCGAACTTAGAAAATCTAAGTCGGGATGGTTCTTTTTGATCAAGCAAAAAGAACAAAGAAATACTAAGAAAATGTTCGTTTTTGTTTGAAAAGCGAAACAATATTTAAATTTGAGAAGCATATGCTCCCCTAATCTTTGTCGCTGTTTCATCAATCCCTTTCTCACATCCGGGACAAGCGATTAAAAAAATATCACGAGAAATATCACCGCGAAATATTTTACATCATGCATGGGTTACATGGGATTAGTTAAAATGACTATGTAATCATTTATTTGACTCATTCTAATGAAAAATAATATCCAGATATATGTTCATTACAAAATATTGACCGGAATAATGGTGCTGATGGTTTTTGTCCTGTGCGCACCACTTAATGCCCAAACTGCAGCAAATCCCGATAGCGCTTTGCTTGAAATTCTTGCAGAAATGGACGGTGTACCGCTTACTTTAAACGAAGCCGTAGAACTCGCTTTAGTGAATGCCACCTCCGTGAGAGCAGCCGAGTCCGATTATCTGGCTGCCCGTTCTGTTGTACGCCGCGAACGTGGATTTTTTGATCCTGAACTTTTCCTTGGCCTGGATTACCTGGACTCAGAACAGCCCACCGCTTCTTTTTTCTCCGGCGCACCCGTACTGGCCACAAAACAAACCACAGCGCAGGCAGGATTGCGATTAGATCTGCCCATTGGTACACAACTGGAAGCTTCATTAAATACCATCCGTTTTAAAACAAACTCGGCATTTGCATTTCTAAATCCTCAGTATACTTCGGTTGGAATGCTAAGTCTTCGCCAGCCATTGCTGCAGGGATTCAGTACGTCGGCCCGGAAAGACCTCAGCAAGGCCGAGCAGCAATTGGATGCGATGAAGAAAAGATACGATCAGGAAGTGCTGGTGACAACCGCCAGTGTTGAATGGCAATACTGGGATCTTTATGCGGCCGAACGTAATTATGCCGTACAGGTATTACTGCTAAACCAGGGTGAGGCTTTTTTGCGCGAAACGGAATTGCGGGCCAAAACCGGATTGATCGGACCCGGCCAGGTTGCCAATGCCAAAACATTCCTGGCTCAGCAGAAACTTGGTTTTCTTGATCGCGAGGAAGAGCTGGAAAATCTTTCCAATCAACTGGCTTCCCTGATTGGACAAAGACCGGATGGTACCGTACCCCGATATGTAACCAGGAATGTGCCTCCTTCCGAATACCCTCTGGAGACCGCCGATGCCCTGGTCCAATTGGCAATGAATGAAAATTTTGATCTGAAAGCAGCACAGTATGATGTTATGGCAGTACAGACAATGGCCGATGCGGCCAGTTGGGAAGCCTGGCCAAGTATGGATCTGGTGGCATCCGTAGGAGGAAACGGTCTCTCCGGAACACCTCAGGATGTTATTTTTGGCGGCGATACCCTGCTGAGTTCGCGCGGCGGCGGATTTGGTGATGCCATAAACCAGGTGGGACAGAATACCTATCCCAATTGGGGTGTGGGTGTGGAAATCAGTATTCCGATTGGATTGCGTACCGGTCTGGGAGAACGGGACCGGCTGCGTGCCGAGGTAACCCGGGCAGAACAAATTTATATCGAGCGGGCACGGCTGCTGGAAGAGCAGATACGCAACAGTCACCGCAGACTGCTTAATGGAAAACAACGCTTGGAGGCAGCCCGTGAAGGCGTGGAAGCTGCCCAGGAACAGGTTCGCATCGGACGGATCGATTTCTATAATGGCCGGACAACCGCATTTGAATTGGTGCGTCTGGGTGCAGATTTTGCCACAGCCCAGCAACGCTATTCTCAGGCCCTGGTGCGCACTGCCAAAGCGGCTGCCATACTAAAACAACTAACCTCGGGTGCCTATCCCTCAGAAAAAACCTATTAAAAAGGCTCATATGAAATTAAAAGAATCTCAAGAAAAAAAGATATTCCATAGTCTTACACCGTCAGGGTGGTACGCCGTTACTTTTCTATTATTAACCCAGTTTCTTTATTTTGGCTGTTCAGAAGAAAATGCCGGCGGTGGTATGTCCATGCCCCCCATGCCGGTGGAGGTGTCAGTGGTTCAAGTGCAGGAAGTGTATGATAATTTTGAAGCGGTCGGCACTCTGGAAGCGACAGAATCTATTACAGTTGTGGCAGAAATTGACGCCATGGTGAAACGATTGCCTTTTAAGGAAGGCAGCACGCTTCGGAAAGGTGAACTTATTGCGCAACTGGACGATGTGCAACTGGCTGCTGAAGTCGCCCGGGCTGAGGCGCTGAGTTCACAGTACCAGGCAAACTATGAACGCATTAAATCTGTTGTGGAACAAAAGGCAGCTGCCCCCCAGGATTTGGACGATGCGGCGGCCGCGCTCAAAGTGGCCGAAGCAAATCTTAACGTAGCACGGGCCCGTTTTGCCAAAACCAGAATTACTGCACCATTTGCCGGTCTGATTGGATCCCGTAAAGTCAGTGTCGGATCATTTGTCAGGGCCGGACAAGCCATTGCAGAACTGGCCAATATAAATGCCATTCGCGTCAATTTTTCAACTCCGGAAAGATACCTTTCGAAACTGAAGCAGGGAGCCGCGGTTACTGTTTCAACCACGGCATTTCCAGGCTATGAACTGACGGGAAAAATTATCGTAATTGAACCTATTCTTAATGCAACTACCCGCAGCGCCGGAGTTGTAGCCGAACTGAAAAATCCGGGGCAGAAATTCCGGCCGGGCATGTCGGCAAATGTTTCGGCGACTCTGAGTGTTCGTCCGGAAGCGATTACCATTCCCAATGAAGCCATTTTCGGCAGCGGCAATCAGTCCTTTGTCTATGTTATTAAGCCGGATAGTACGGTTGTCCGGACTGCCCTGACTCTGGGAATACGTTTGGCAAATATTGTGGAAGTGGTTGGCGGCCTTGAGCCGGATATGAAGGTTGTACGTGCCGGCCACCAGAAACTTTATGACGGCGCCAAAGTGATGCCGATCGTAAGTCAGCGTGATACAACAGCCAAAATCCAAATGTAGGGAACGGTCTGAGATCGTTCCGCGCATAAAATTTTATGAGTTAATCAAAATATAGATCCTGAGATCCCGAAACAAGTTCGGGACAGGCAAGTTCAGGATGACCGTTTGTCATCCCGAACCGGGTTTGGGATATATAATGTGCGTTCCCGGGAATATCTCGGGAACGAGGATTTTATAACTTTTAGGGATAATTTTGTGAAAATAAGCAGTATTTCCATACAGCGGCCTGTCTTTGCCAGTGTGATGAGCCTGACCATTCTTTTATTTGGTATTATTTCTTTTACCAGGCTACCCGTGCGTGAATATCCTGACATCGATCCGCCTATTGTTTCCGTGATATCTCTTTATCGCGGTGCCAGTTCCAGCGTGGTTGAGACTGAAATTACCAACGTACTGGAGGAGCAATTTGCCACCCTGGAAGGTGTCAAAACTATGACCTCATCCAGCCGTGAGCAGGGATCTGTTATTACCATTGAATTTGAACTGAATCGTGATGTGGATGAAGCAGCCAATGATATTCGCGATCGGGTTTCGCGGGTGCGTGGCCAGTTACCGCGGGAAGTGGACGATCCGGTAATTTCAAAAGTGGATGCCAATGCCCAGCCCATTGTCTGGCTGGCGCTTTTCAGTGACCAGCACAATGGTCTGGAACTGACGGATATTGGTGACCGGATATTAAAAGAGAAAATTCAACGATTTCCTGGCGTCGGTTCGGTAATTATCGGAGGTGAGCGCCGCTATGCCATGCGTGTATGGCTCGATCCCATGCGCATGGCCGCCCATGGTTTGACCACTCAGAATATTGAGGATGCCATCCGCAGAGAGAATGCAGAAATTCCCGGCGGACGCGTGGAAGGAAAATCCCGCGAGTTTGCTGTTCGTACCCGCGGTGAGTTAGCAACACCGCAGGAATTTGGGGCAATTATCGTATCACAAAAAGATGGTAACCTCGTACGTCTGCGCGATATTGCCGAAGTGATGGTGGGTGCCGAAGATGAACGGACTATTGCCCGCTATAACGGTCGATCTGCGATTGGACTGGGAATTGTAAAACAATCCAAGGCCAGTACGGTTGATGTTGCAGATATTGTACGCGCTGCGTTGCCGGAACTGGAGCAGTCATTGCCTGAGGGAATGAAACTGGATGTTGCTTTCGATTCATCTACCTTTATCAAAGAGTCGATAGACCAGGTGGTTGAAACTTTGATCATTGCCATGTGCCTGGTGGTCCTTGTGGTGCTGGCTTTCTTAAAAAGTTTTCGCGCCACTACCATTCCTTCTCTCGCAATTCCCATATCGATTATCGGCGCCCTGGCAGCCGCATATTTTGCCGGATATACTATCAATATTCTTACTCTTCTGGGTCTGGTTCTGGCCATCGGCCTGGTGGTGGATGACGCGATCGTAGTGTTAGAAAATATCTATCGCCATATGGAACTTGGTAAAGACCGGCGTCAGGCCGCATTTGACGGCAGTCAGGAAATTGGATTCGCCGTCGTTGCCACAACAATCGCCCTGGTAGCCGTCTTCGTTCCACTTGGCATTTCTAACCGGTTCCGTGGGCCGATTATTCAATGAGTTTGGCATTTCCCTGGCAGTGGCCATTTTAATCTCGGGTTTTGTCGCCCTTAGTTTAACTCCAATGCTAAGTTCGAAACTGCTTAAACCGCTTCATGGTAACAGCAGCGGATGGGCCTCGCGCTCTTTTGACGCTTTCTTCGAATTTTTAAACCGTTTTTACGAGCGCAGTCTGCGGGTTGCTCTTAAGTTCCGGGTATTGATGATTGCTGGTGCAGTACTGGCCGTGGGGTTAAGTCTGGTTCTTTTTTCGCTCATGCCCAGTGAACTGGTACCAATAGAGGATCGTGGGATTGCCTTTGGGATTGTAATCGCACCGGAAGGGGCGACACTTGAATATACCGATAGTTATATGCGTGAAGTTGAGAACCGCCTGCTTCAGCTTCCCGAGGCGCGGGCAGTCTTTACCGCCATCGGTTTGGGATTTGGCGGACCGGGACGTGTGACCAATGGATTTGTCTTTTTGGCTTTGAAACCGCGGGGAGATAGACAGAAATCGCAACAGCAAATTGTGCAGGAATTGTTTCCCCAATTAATATCGATTCCCGGTGTGCTGGCGTTTGTGATAAATCCACCCAGTCTTGGCGGTGCCTTCAGTTCCAGTCCAGTGGAATATGTCCTGCAGGCAGAGTCATACGAAGAATTGAGCCAGTCCTTAGGCATTATGATGCAGGAAGCCAGCAAACTGGGTTATTTTGTCAATCTGGATAGTGATTTGCGTCTGAATAAACCGCAGCTGGATATTACCATCGATCGCGAACGTGCCTCCGGGCAGGGAGTCTCCGTCACAGATATTGGTTCCACATTGGAAACATTTTTAGGTGGAAAAGTAGTAACGAATTTTAAACGCGGCACCAAGCAATATGATGTTATATTGCAGATGAAATCTTCAGGCCGTGACACACCCGATGCCATTGACGAAATATATGTTCGCAGCAACGATGGATTGGTGCAGCTGGCAAATGTGGTCAAGATAAATGAAACACTGGCCCCCAAGGAACTGAATCATTATAACCGGATCCGTTCTGCGAAAATATCTTCCAGCCTTTTACCCGGGGTAAGTCTGGGTCAGGCCCTGGATGATCTGGACCGAATTGCCGGGGAAAAACTACCTGCCGGAATAAAAAGAGAATATGCCGGTCAGTCCCTGGAATATAAGTCTTCCAGTTCAAGTCTTTATCTGATGTTTTTACTGGCACTTGTATTCATATATCTGGTACTTTCGGCCCAATTTGAGAGTTTTGTCCATCCCTTTACCATCTTACTATCGGTGCCCCTGGCTGTCTTTGGCGCACTGGTTACCCTGTATGTGTTTGGACAGAGCCTCAATATCTATTCCCAGATCGGACTTATTATGCTCATAGGTCTCGTGACAAAAAATTCAATTCTGATTGTGGAATTTTCCAACCAGTTAAGAGCTGCGGGTCAGCCAGTGGTTGATGCCGTGGTAAAGGCCGCCACCATCCGTCTGCGTCCCATCCTGATGACTTCATTTGCCACGATTTTTGGAGTGTTACCCATCGCCATAGGACTTGGTGCCGGGGCCGAATCGCGTCGTCCCCTGGGTCTGGCCGTGGTGGGTGGGATGCTGTTTTCAACTTTTCTAACCCTGATACTTGTTCCGGTGGTCTATGCCATTCTAGTAACTAGCTGGTAGCGGTAGTGAAGGCTGCTACTATTCGTTTGCGTCCCATTCTTATGACCTCATTTGCCACAATTTTTGGTGTGTTGCCCATTGCCATCGGACTTGGTGCCGGAGCCGAATCACGCCGTCCCCTGGGTCTGGCCGTGGTTGGCGGTATGCTTTTTTCTACCTTTTTAACCTTGATACTGGTTCCGGTCGTTTATGCCATTCTGGCCCGTTATACCAAAACCGACAAAGCAGGACAGAAAAAAGCTGCCATCCCTGCGGATAATATCCCGGCATAAGGGAGATACGGAACAAATCCTAAATCCTGATTTCTAAATCCGAAACAAATTCCAAAATCAAAATTCTAAATTTTAATTAGTTACACGAAGTACGCGAAGGGTTCACGAAGAACACGAAGGAAAATATTCTTTATATATCCATAATATATAATTTTCAAGTTATTCAGATATATTAATTGCAGGAATAGACATTTAGTGCCTGCAAGCGAAGTAAAATGAAATGAAGAACTGATTTTTATCTCCTAAATTCTAAATATATATACTATCAGAACACTGAAAAAAATAATATTATCTTTATTAATGGCCGTCAAAAATTTGTCCTGTACAACTTAAATTATTGCAGCAAGTCTGTGGCAAATTTTTGTCGAGCCTTGATTTTTTGGTTCTTTTTGATCAAGCAAAAAGAACAAATAATCAAACAATTATAAAACAAATCGAGACAACCGAAAAAAACAAAGGCTATCCTTTTCTTTCCAACTCCTCCCAGCGGGCAAAAGCTTGTGCCAATTCAGACTCGAATTTTTTAAGCTGGTTGTTACTTTTGATAACCTCATCTGAATTTTTATAAAAACCGGGTTCAGACATCTTTGCATGCAGCGCTGCAATATCTGTCTCCAGTTTTTCAATTTTTGCAGGAAGTGATTTTAATTCTTTTGCATCATTAAAGGAAAGTTTTTCCTTACGTCCGGCCTTTTGCTCCTGCCGATATGCTTCTTTTTTGCTTAGATTTGGTGTTTTCTGTTCATCAACAGTTATATCTTTTGATTGCCGTAGCCAATCGTCATATCCACCAATAAATTCTTTTACTGAACCATTTTTTTCAAAAACATAGATACTGGTTACAACATTATTTAAAAATTCCCGGTCATGGGAAATGAGCAGCAGTGTACCACTAAAATTGATCAGCAGTTCTTCAAGCAGTTCCAGTGTTTCGGCGTCGAGATCATTGGTGGGCTCATCCAGTATTAATAAATTGGACGGTTGGGTAAATAACTTCGCAAGCAGCAGCCGGTTTCGTTCCCCCCCGGATAGATTTATAATCGATGTTTTGGCACGTTCCGGGGTAAAAAGAAAATCCTGTAAATAAGAGATGATGTGCCTCGTACCGCCGTCAAAATATACCGTGTCACCATTGGGTATTACATTCTGCCATACATTTTTACTATCATCCAGCTGGCCGCGTAATTGATCAAAATATGTGATTGCTAAGTTACTGCCATGTACTACCGTTCCTGAATAACCTGAAATTTTATCAAGCAGAATATTAACCAAAGTGGTTTTACCACAGCCATTCGGTCCGATAATACCAATTTTATCACCTCGCATAATCCGCGTACTAAAATCTTTTATCAACGGATTATCGTCATAACTGAATGTAATATCACATGCTTCGATCACGGTTTTTCCGGAAAGCCCCGCCTGCGATACTTTGATGGTTGCGGTTCCTTCTTTTTGCCGTCGGGCCCTGCGCTCTTCACGCATTTTTTTTAACACCCTGACACGTCCTTCATTTCGTGTACGACGGGCTTTTATGCCTTTGCGGATCCATGTTTCTTCCTGAGAAAGTTTTTTATCAAATTCTTTCCATTCTTTTTCCTCTGCATCAAGCACAGCCTGTTTTCTTTTTAGGAATGTTTCATAGTCACAAGACCAATCCGCCAATTTGCCGCGGTCTATTTCTATGATGCGTGTAGCCAGACGTTTTAACAGCATGCGGTCATGTGTTACAAAAAGCAGCGTCATATTCTGGCGTACCAAAAAATCTTCCATCCAGTTAATTGAATCAATATCCAGATGATTGGTCGGTTCATCTAACAATAACAAATCGGGCTTGGATACCAATGCCGCTGCCAGCAACACTCTTCTTTTTTGCCCGCCGGATAAAATATGGTACTGTTCATCCGCCGGAAGCGCCATGCGTGACAAAATCTGGTTGATATCTTCAACTGCTTCCCAGGCATTGTGCTTATCCATCTCATCATGAAGTGCGTTAAATTCCCGATGGTCATCATCGTGATTGTCCGCGATACGTATCTCTTCAAGATGATATTTCTCCAAAAGTTCACCCTGGATTCCCAGCCCTCGGGCAACAATATGAAAGACGGTACCATTAATGTTCTTTGGAATTTCCTGACTAAAGTAAGAAATACGGGTAGTCTGCCCTTTTTGCACCAGACCCTCATCAGGTAAAATTTCTCCGGCCAGAATTTTCATCAGCGTAGATTTACCACTGCCATTTCTACCCAGCAGACAGATACGCTGCTTCTTTTCTATCTGAACACTGATATTGTCGAGTATAAGCGGACCGCTGAAGTGAATACTGATATTTTGTAATGAGATTAAGGACATTCTAATTCTTATTATTTAGCAAGGTGATGATTAATAATTCTCATTTTAATACAATACCGGGTAATTAAGAAAAATATTTTTAGAAAATTTGGAATTGGGAACTGGGAACTGGGAACTCGTAATTAGTAATTGGTTATTGTGAAATAACGTGGATTATAAAATATTTAAATTCTAAATCCGAAAAAATTCAAAATTGTTACACGAAGGTCACGAAGAAGCCACGAAGATCACAAAGAAAACTATAATTTTTAATAACGGCCGTCAAAAATTTGCCCTGTACTTACTATGTTTTTGCTCGGTTGTGTGGCAAATTTTTGTCGAGCCTTGTCCCGATCAAGATTTTCTTATGTTCGGCTTTACCGAACTTAGAAAAACTAAATCGGGATGGTTCTTTTTGATCAAGTCGAAGATCCGCCCTTTTGGCGGACAAAAAGAACAAAGAGTTATTCAGAATAATCATATGTTTTTGTCGACAAAGCAAGACAAAACGAATATAAAAGATGCCTTGGTGCCAGACCGAGTTTTAATTTCGCCTGACTTTTTGCGCACTTTTGGCTTGCCGCGTTTTACGGAGGTCACTCAAAAGTACGTTCTTAAACATGTTACTCAGAGATCACCGAGAAAACACCGAGTTCGATAGAGAATTGCTGATTTTTTATTCAGTAAAAATATGCCACAATTTCCCAAAATCACTTAAATTTGCATAGAATATATATAATACTGAGATTGGAAAAAGAATCCTGTTATGTATAAAATCAATATTAATATTTATTTTACTTCTTATAATTCACATTCTTTTATTTGCTCAGATACACCATTTATCCGTTCTTTATTTCGAAAATACCACCGGTGATGAAGATTACCAATGGCTGAGCAAAGGTCTGGCCGATATGCTGATCAGCGACCTGAACGGTTTACCGGGAATCACTATCATCGAACGAGAATCTCTGGAAAAAATATTGCATGAGCAGGCAATGAGTTTAACAGGGTTAACGGAAGAATCATCCGCAGAAATCGGGAAATTGCTTCAGGCCAATCAATTAATTTATGGATCCTATATAATTACAGATGACAATATCCGTATTGACCTGAAACTTGTGAATGTAGAAAGTGGCAGCATTGCATATACCACCAATGCAAATGGCGAAATTGATGATATCTTTGTCTTACAAACAAGACTGACAGCAAATATTCGCGATTATCTGCAGCTCGGTCAGAGAGCCGTTCCGCGACAGGCCGAAACCAAATCTATTTCTGCCCTGGCCAGCTATTACACCGGTATTGATCATCTGGATAATCAACGTTATAGCCAGGCTGAAATTGAATTTAAAAAAGCTACCGAGATCGACCCCTTATTCTATCGTGCCCAGGACGGATTGGCTGATTCATATAAATTTCTAAAAGCATTTAAAAAACAGCGTCAACAACGCGAAATCGCGGGTTTATATGCTAAGATAAATAATTTGCATGAGCGTATCGCTGCGCCACAATGGCACAGCTTTGCCGATATTGTCCAGTCACCGCAATATCGTGCCTTAACACCGGCACAACAGCAGGAATGGAATGCCTCTCACAATGAATACCTGATTTGTAGCACACCGGCTCAATGCACCTGGCACATTATGCTCACCCTGGACGAAATTGCCCGCAAAAGTGCTGAATATTTTGATGATACTACTTTGCAGCAAAAAATGTGGCACCGGATTGATGAGATCGGGGAGGAATCCCGGACGATTTACGCTAATGATCCTTTCTTATCTGAAATTCTATATATACAATTATTGGCCTACTACAGCCTGAATGATTACTCCCGGTTAAAATCAAAAGCAGAAGAATTTATGATGACCTATCCTGATTACCGTATGATTGAAGCGGTAGAGGGATGGTACGAACATGCGTTAGAGAATCTCCCGGGGCAGAATTAACCCGACTATAAATCCGAAACAAATCTCGAATTCGAATATTTAAAATTAACCACAGAGAGCACTGAGAAGCCACAGAGTACACTGAGAATATTTATATAATTTTTAATTTAGGCCGTCAAAAATTTGTCCTGTACTTACTATGTTTTTGCTCAGTTGTGTGGCAAGTTTTTGTCAAGCCTTGTCCCGATCAAGATTTTCTTATGTTCGGCTTTGCCGAACTTAGAAAAACTAAGTCGGGATGGTTCTTTTTGATCAAGTCGAAGATCCGCCCTTTTGGCGGACAAAAAGAACAAAGAGTTATTCAGAATAATCATATGTTTTTGTCGACAAAGCAAGGCAAAACGAATATAAAAGATGCCTTGGTGCCAGACCGAGTTCCACTGTAGACTAGATACAATATTTATTCAGATTTCTTTTTATTGAATCGAAAATTCAGTTTAGAAATAAATTGCGTTTTGTGTGCCTGCGAGCAGGCATGCAAATTCAAAGATTTTGCTTGCCATATGGATATATCATAGGTACTTTATCACAAATATAATACTAAAACCTCCTCCAGTATTCTATCATTCTTATTCAAATTAAATTCTGTCTACATTCGTAAAAAACTCACTTCCGTAAGTATCTGGTTGAACTGAGAATTTAACATTAATTGAATGTATATCTTTAGAACTAAGGTGTCAATTTAATTCAATTGAAATCGAATGGCATGTGCTATTTATCACGAATCATTTTTTAAAAAATTCTCGGCCCGTTGTTTAATAGCATGCATAGTGTTTTAAGAGTATGAAAGGATCAAATTATGATTGGTAAAACTATCTCTCATTACAAGATTCTTGAGCAAATCGGGCGCGGCGGTATGGGCACGGTATATAAAGCTGAGGACCTTAAACTTAAACGTATGGTTGCCATTAAATTCCTGCCATCAGATTTAATTCCTGATCCTGAAGCAAAAAAACGTTTTTTTCAGGAGGCGCAAACCGCTTCTCACCTGGATCACCCCAATATCTGTACGATTCATGAAATTGACGAAACCAGTGATGGTCATATATTTATTGTCATGTCATATTATAAAGGCGATTCTTTGCGTAACAAAATCGGATCACGACTCTTTGGATATGGAGGAAATCCTTGATATCGCAATTCAGGTTGGTAGCGCCCTTGCCACTGCCCATGCGGCAAAAATCATACACCGCGATATTAAACCCGATAATATCATGATTACCGATAAGAACCAGGTTAAGATTGTCGATTTTGGTGTGGCAAAATTGATGGATCAGGCGAGAATAACAACAGACTGATGCCAGTCTCGGCACAGTCATGTATATGTCACCAGAACAAACCAAGAGTGCCAATGTTGATCAGCGCGCTGACATTTGGGCTTTTGGTGTTGTACTTTATGAAATGCTTACCGGTCAGTCTCCATTCAAAGGTGATTATGACCAGGCGACTATTTACTCGATCATGAATGAAAAACCCGATGCCATCTCAAAGTACCGCAAAAACATTCCCGCTGAATTTGAAAGAATTATAAATAAACTGCTTGAAAAAATACCCGACCATCGCTATCAGCATATCGATGATTGTGTCGTCGATTTGCGCCGCCTCAAGAAAAATCTGGAGCGCCAGGAAACGTATAACATTCTGGTACAAAATGTGAGAAACGAGAAACGTAAGTTAGCCGCGATTATGTTTACCGATATGGTTGGCTACAGTTCCCTGACACATAAAAATGAAGCATTAGCACTGGAATTGCTGGAGGAGCACAGGCGGATTTTACGATCCTTTTTTCCAAATTATGGCGGAATGGAGGTGGAAACGGCTGGTGATGCCTTTTTTGTGGAATTCTCCAGCGCCCTGGATGCGGTGCGTTGTGCGGTTGAGATTCAAAAGAATCTGTACCAGCGCAATCAAATGGTTGCCGATGAAAAGCTGATAAAGATCCGGATTGGTGTTCATTTGGGTGATGTGATACACGAGGGAAAAAATGTGCTGGGGGATGGCGTCAATATCGCCGCTCGAATTGAGCCTCTGGCCCAATCCTGTGGAATCTGTATATCCCAGGATGTGGCCCGGCAAATTCAGAACAAAATTGATATGCCGCTACAAAAGATAGACACTGCCCAGCTGAAAAACATAAAACTGCCGGTTGATATTTATGCAGTAGTGCTGCCCTGGCTGGAAAAAGAATTATCCCATACTACAAAAATATCAATCAAAAAACACTGGGGAAAGGTAGCAGGCATTTCGCTCCTATTAATAGTAGTATCATTATTGTATTTTTCATGGCCGGTATTAACGATTGATACAGCCGGAAAAAATTCGATTGCCGTGCTGCCCTTTAAAAATCTCAGTGATAAAATAGAAAATGAATATTTTAGTGATGGGATTACTGAAGAGATCATTGCCCATTTATCCCGATTCGGAGATATGCATGTGATATCACGAACATCGGTCATGCAATATAAAAACACTGAAAAGAATGTAAAAGATATTGGTGAGGAAGTTAAAGTGGCTAAAATTCTGGAAGGTAGTGTTCGGCGCGATCAAAATAATGTCCGCATTGTGGCCCAGCTGATTGATGCCCAGACGGATAAATACCTTTGGACAGAGACCTATGATGAGAAACTGACCAAAATATTTGAGATCCAGTCAGCGGTAGCGGAAAAGATTGCAAACTCACTCAAAATGAATATTACGCGTGCAGAACGCGAACAGATGCAGAAAAAGGCAACAAGCAGTTTGGAAGCTTATGATCAGTATCTGAAAGGTCGTTATCATCTGAACAAGCGCATGCCCGATGATCTGAACAAAGGCATCACATATTTCAAAAAGGCATTAGAATTGGATCCGGATTATGCGGTGGCCTATTCCGGTCTGGCCGATTCATATATGATATTGGGGAACTATGATGTATTGATACCAAAGGAGGCATTTGAACAGGCCAGGGAAGCAGCCACCCGCGCATTGGATTTAGATCCGGATCTGGCTGAATCACACACATCATTGGCTTTTGTCAAAATGCATTATGAACATGACTGGCAGGCGGCGGAGCGCGGATTTAAGAAGGCGATGGAGCTGGATCCCGGTTATCCCATGGCATATTGTTATTATGCATCGTTTCTCACGGCACACAAACGCTTTATTGAGGCCAAAAAATACCGGAAGAAGGCTTTGGAACTTGATCCGCTATCAACGGCGGTTCTTTTAGAGGAAGGTCTTGAATTATATTTCGAAAGAAATTACGCGCAGACGATTATCCATTGTGAACAGTTAGTCAAAACAGATCCACTCCTGGTATTGGCATATATTCCACTGGCCGGTGCCTACGTAAATCAATCAAACCATGAAAAGTCTCTTGAAATATTGTCCTGGGCCAGTGTGTTTTCCAAGGGTAATCCGATTATTGTTGCCGCGCTGGGTTATGCCTATGCCCAATCCGGCCGGACTGAAGATGCACAGAACATGATAGAATTGTTAATTGAGCGCTCTGAAAATGAATATGTGTCACCTTTCTGGCTGGCAGTAGCGTATGTCGGTTTAGACAACCACGACGAAGCCATAAAATGCCTGGAACGGGCTTATGAGGAGCGTGATGGTGCCATTATATATTTGGATGTGATTCCGGTGTTTGATCCACTGCGGGCAGATGAGCGGATTGTGAGTTGTTGAGGAAAATTGGGTTTAATGAAAAATATCATTTCGTCTTTTGAATTTAAAATAGATGAAAAATTATAAAAATTTAGCGTCTCGAAATTATAATTAATTTACTCAATTTAGTTTGTCATTTAGAAGTGATTTTATAATACCTATAGTAGTAAACACTCCGAACATAAGTCTTGTATTTATATCCAAACTTTACATTTTTTTAACTAACCGAAATTGATTCGACTCAACTTGAGTTTAAGTATATACATTTCTATCTAGCTTTGCGTCTCCGCGAGAGAAAAAATATCAAATGGGGCAATGGGCCGGTTGGGACAAACCAAAAACAATAAAGAGTTACATATATATAACCTAGAAGGAACATCTTTATGGCTGACATTAATCATTTACTTCATATAAATGCCAAAGCAGATACAATATATCATGCATTGGTTAGTGAGATTGGATTGAAAGGTTGGTGGACGGAGCAGACCGTGGTCAACTCCTGTGCCAGGAGCTATCATTGACTTCAGGTTTGGTGAAGAATATCATAACAGAATGAAGGTCCTCCGCCAGGAGACGGATCAAACGGTTGAATGGATATGTCTAGATGGCGATCCGCAATGGGTTGATACAAAGTTTATTTTTGATCTGGAGCCGACAGAAGACAACACTATTTTACGTTTTATTCACGCAAACTGGCTTGAACCAACAGATTTTTTTGCCTCATGCAATTATCACTGGGGATATTATCTGAGAAGTCTTAAATTATTCTGTGAAACTGGCAAGGGAACACCATTCACACAATGAGCTAAGGAGACTATTTTGAGTATTGCCAAAAGAGTACCCGTGCTGGGAATTGTAGCCGGTATAGCTTTAATGATTTTCGGTTTTAATGATAGCAATACAGCGTTGATAATTATCGGTCTTGTGCTGATTGCGATAGCTATTTTCAGACAAGTCAGAGGATAGATTTTTTTAACCTGATTAATTTTTTAATAGACAGGATCACTGGATTAATGGATTAACTTGTTGAATTAAAAAAATTAGTGTCTTTGAGTCTTAGTGGTTAATTTAAATTTTAATCCCGATTGACTGATTAATCTTCATAAATTCAGATATTCGATGACAAAATTTTTCCCTCAGAAACATCTTTTCCCTGTTCACGTAAAACATCAATGTCAGCTTCTAAATTGTTATTATAATTGCCCTTCCAAGTTAAATCGTACTAAAAGACAGAACAGGATTAAAATGAAATCTTGCATAACTCTTTTATTAGTGACTTTTCTCATTTTTATGCGTCCGGTCATCGCTCAGGATATTGATAAAGATTTTGAACACAAAGTATCTGAATATGTCGAAAAAATCAGAGCAGCGTATGAGATCCCGGGCATTGCTATTGGAGTAGTAAAAAACGGAGAAATATATTTTTCAGGGGGATTTGGTGTCGCTAATATTAAAACCGGGCAACCGGTAACAGATTCAACCATTTTTCATTTGGCTTCGGTTTCAAAACCATTTGTTGCTACAGCCATTATGCAACTGGTGGAAGCCGGTAAGGTCGATCTTGAGAAACCGGTTATAGATTACGTACCGTACTTTAAAGTTGCCGGAAATAAATATAGACGCATCACAATCAAGCAGATGCTTACCCATACCTCTGGTATGCCTGATGTGATGGACTATGAATGGGGTCAGCCGGAGGAACCGGCGGGAGCCTTAACCCGGTACACAAAATCTCTTATAGATGAAAAATTAATATTTTCTCCGGGAGAGAAATGGGCTTATAGTAATATGGCTTTTGAAGTCCTCGGCAATCTGATCGAACAGGTGTCCGGACTGTCATTTGAAGAATATATCCGGCAAAACATTCTGGACCCACTGGATATGAAACACAGTAATTTTTTAGTTGATGAAGCAAACAAGAATTTATACACCGATGGTCATATCCGTCAATTATCAATAATGGTGAGTGATACTTATCCCTATAATCCAAAACATGCACCCAGTTCGACGTTACACTCAAATGCCGTTGACATGTGCCACTGGGCCATTGCAAATATGAATCGTGGCAACTATAAAGATCAACGCATATTAAAAGATTCCAGTTATGATATTTTATGGAAGCGGTATACCATCGCGTATGATGATTTGAGTAACGGTCTGAGCTGGTTTTTAGGTGAGCGAAATGGTAAGATCATGGTCCAGCATGGCGGCGGTGACCTTGGATTCAGTACTTACTTCTGCATGCAACCCGAAACGAAAAATGCTGTTGTAATACTGACAAATCATGATTACTCTCCGGTCCAGGCACTCAACAATGCCATGTGGAATTTGCTGGATGGCAAAGAACCAGAAATGCCCAACATTCCGATACTAATTGTCATGAGCAAGACTATTCTGGAAAAGGGTGTACAATCAGCAATAACTAAATATTATAATCTCAAAAAAAACAGACCATATGATTTTAATTTCGGTGAGGCGCAGTTAAATATCCTTGGTTACAATCTGATGACACATGGCCGATTGGATGATGCGATAGAAATATTTAATCTGAATGTGAAATCATTTCCTGATTCTTTTAATCCATATGACAGCCTGGGTGAAGCATTTATGAAAACCGGAAATAAGGAACTGGCGATCAAAAATTATGAAAAGTCTGTCAAACTTAATCCGGATAATGAAAATGCGAAGCGAATGCTTGAGGAGTTGAGGAAATAAATTCTAAGATGCTAATAGAAATCCGAATAGAGAGATTCTCAATTAATATGATATTCTATATCGCGCGGAGACGCGGAGACGCAGAGAAGTAATAAAGTAATGATTTTAGTGTCATCCTGAATCACGCCGATAGGCGGATCCGCCTTCCGGCAGACTTGTTTCAGTATCTAAGTTGATTAATCTAAGTTTTATTAGTGTTTGTTTACTCGTTTAAAAATTCGGATTTTTTATTTGTTTAGGATTTCGATATCCGGATTTAGGATTTGTATTATAAAACCTCGTTCTTAATTCAGCTCTTTAATAAAAATATTTTTAAAACTTACCTTCGCGTGACTATCATGATTCTGTAAACCGATATAACCTTTTTTTGCAAAACTTTTTATTTTTCCCCTCGGCTCCGCTTTCCAATTGTTTATTAACCGACCATTTAATTCTATCTTGATCTGGTCACCAATAAATGTAATTCGATAATGATTCCATTCACCAGTAGGATTAGATGCAAGCATCTTTGCCTGTTCCGCATCGTAAACGGAACCGGTTGTATGTTTGGTTAGCGTATCGGCATCCTGGATTTGAATTTCGAAGGATTTATAAATATAGTCATTGCTTAGTTACAATCTCCGGAACTCTAAGAAATATTCCTGAGTTGGTATTTGGTGAATGACACATAAAATCCAGATCCAGTACAAAGTCAGTATATATTTGCGCGGTATACCACATGAGTCCCATTCCCCCACTGGATGTTAATACACCCGACCCTTCATCCAGTTCAAAATAGCCCGGTCCATATTGATTCCAGCCATGTTTATTATAGCGGCCATCCCTGGATCCCAATATTTCTGTATACCCCTCATAATATGTGGTCTTTTTTATAAAACCAATACCCTCCAGGATAGGCGGACCCGGATTCATGGAATCATCGTCTTTTTCATGCTCAAACGTAACAGTTCCATGATAATTTTGCACAGATAATTCCGCAAGAACATCTCTGATGCCGGATTTTCCGGAACCAAGGGGAACATCATATGCATCCATATTGCCAAACTCGTTCAGATCTTTCAGGTGTACATCAAAGATCCTTCCCTTTAATAATTTTATTGCCTCTGAGGGAACGATACCGGAACGGCTCCAATGACCGGTATCACCGCAGATTCCGATTCTCTTGCTCAGATCCTTGATATAATAATACGTAATTCCGGGATGCCAGTAAGGCTGACGGTTTGGATGATTATGGATCGCCACATTGATACGGTATTGATTCGCCAGTTTATCGATCATGGGTAATAAATGATAGGCTGGTTCGATGACAATTGTTTTGATATCCATTTCTTTGGCAAATTCAAATAATTCTTTACCGGAACTTTCATCAGTAATATCCGCCACGCCAAAGGTATTTAGCGTAATATCCCTCTCTTTTAACTTCTTTTTCACCTGCTCCTTTTGTTCTGATGTCATCCCCACTTCAAATGATCCGGGTCCATCTTTATTTAGCTTTTGTCCGGGATATGCTTGCAGATTTTTGATGCCGAGTTCAACTGCCTTGTCCACTGCTTCCATAAACGAAAATTTACGATAGGTATAACTCTGCACCGCTATGGGGAATTCTTTTATTCTCACTTCACTGTAATCAATACGTACTTTTTCACTACCCTGCCCAATTGCCGCACTGACAAAAAGGGTGGCAATAACAAAAACAGAAAAATATGTTCGCATTTTTTCACCTGTTGAATATAGTTGACATGATAATCTGATGAACAGATCTGCCGATTAGTGCCGATTTGCTTGTAGTGAAAAAATAAACACTATATTTTTTACTTACAAGTGCTTTTGCGGGAAAATTGGAATAAAAATCAGATGTCTTGTCTTGACCAGGGGTTTATAAATTTTTAACCGCCAGGTATGCAAAGAAGGCGCTAAGTTCGCAAAATAAATAACTATTAATCTTTGTGTACTTCGCGTAATTCTCAGCGCTCTTTGCGGTTAAGAAAAAAATATCCAAAGATCTCAAAATTAAGGACAAAGTCTTTTGATTTCTCGCCAATAGCCAATTGCCTATTGCCCATCTCGTACATTAACAACCAGCTGGCTATCTCTTTATCTGAAAGGTCCCCGAGATGCCCGGTCGTGCTCGCACTTTCCAGTCGCCGGATATTTCATTCTTCGCCAGTGAAGCACCGGTAAAATCCCAGAGAGAACCGCTGACCATAAGGGTAAACGAAACGGAACTACGGCTATTACGATCACCTTCTGTAAGTTCTCCACCATAGTTTTCAACCCGGCTTCGGCCATTGCTTTCAATATATTCCGTGAGACGCATCGTATAACTACCACTAATTGCATCCTTCTCCACCATCAAAACTTCTAAAGAACCGCCATCATATGCCGGATGAAGAATACTCCCGCTCCAGGTTCCGCTAAAATCAGATATAGTTGGTGAAGATGGCCCATCATCTTCAGAACAACTGACAAAAAACGAACTTAGCATACATACAATTATATATAGTACCAACTGCCTGATATTTTTAATTCTCATGATGATCTCCTTTTTGTTCATTCGTGAGTGTAAAACACAACCACAGAAAACACAGAGCGTAATACCCTATTAGTAACTCGTAAATTGGAATTTTAAATTTCTTACTATTATTCTCTCAGTGTTCTCTGTGGTTTCATCTTTCAACGTATTTTTTTAATACTTTTAACACGCCATTTGCCTTTATATTATTAAACGCAGGAAAAGAAACTAAAAGTGATAATCAAAATACTTTTTTCATTATAATTCTTTTAATGGCAGAGAATATTTTGTATAATTCTCAGGAGGATTGGTTGGCTAAAATATTTTATTAATCTTCTGAAAGTATGAGTTGATTATGAGCTATCGCATTGCAGATTTGAAAGAAACATTTGAGATTTATGTTCTTAAATGTGAAGCTGTATTTAATCTGAAGGATAAAATTGAGGTGCATGGTGAAACGCATACGGTTAGCTGGCTTCTGGATCACCTCAAATCCTGTGATCATGAAATACCTATGGCACTTTGCGAATATATGGAATTCAATCATGGCACCACTTATACCGAGGCGGTACAAAAAATTCTGAAAGACCGCAATAATTTGTGATTACTTCCCTTCTCCCCAGAATTACCAGCACCAACAATATCAGGCAAATCCATTGGTACATTTGGAAGAAATAAATAGATAGAAATCTTTGCGTACTTCGTGTAGTCCTCAGCGATCTTCGCGGTTAATAAAACTGGTAATCCAAAAAATCACGTGACTGAAATCCAGTAATTTCATAACTTAACACTTACTTTATAGCTAATAATATGGAAATAGAATGAAAAGTTCACTCTCCCTGTCAAAAGAAAAAATAAAAATATTGTTGCTGGAGAACATCCATCCCCAGGCAGAACATATTCTTAATCAGGCAGGATATAAAAATATTGAAACCATCCATTCGGCTCTGTCCCCCTCCGAACTAGGTCGAAGAATTCAAACATCACATATGATAGGGATTCGCTCAAAAACTAATATTGATCAAAATGTTCTCGAAAAAGCCAACAAATTGATCGCTGTCGGCTGTTTCTGTATTGGGACCGACCAGGTGGATCTGAACTGTGCGGCACGTCTTGGAATACCAGTATTCAATGCACCACATTCCAACACCAGATCGGTTGCGGAATTGATTATTGGGCTGGCTATTATGCTTATGCGTGGAATTTTTCCTAAAAGTTCTGCTGCACATAAAAACAAATGGATCAAATCAGCTTCGGGAAGTAATGAATTGCGTGGTAAAACCATAGGCATCATTGGATATGGTCATATCGGATCGCAGGTTTCCATTCTCGCCGAATCATTTGGCATGCGGGTTATATATTATGATATCAGAACCAAACTGCCGCTTGGCAATGCCGCTCAGATCGAGACACTGGAGGAGTTGATAAAAGGTTCGGACATAGTTACCCTGCACGTTCCGGAGGACAAATCCACAATTAATATGATCGATGAAGATATCTTAAAAAAATGTAAAACGGATGCCTGTCTGATTAACGCCAGTCGGGGCAAAGTAATAAACATTGATAGTTTGGCGAAATTTCTTAAAAAGGGAAAACTTCGCGGCGCGGCCATAGATGTATTTCCCAATGAACCCGGCTGTGAAGACGAACGTTTCGAGTCTCCATTAATCGGAATTGAAAATGTGATTTTAACCCCTCATATCGGGGGATCAACCGGAGAAGCACAAAAAAATATCGGTATCGAAGTTGCAACCAGGCTGGCCGGGTTTAGTGATTTGGGTAACACCGAAGGTGCGGTCAATTTCCCAAATGTAAATCTTCGATCCAATGAAAATTCCACCCGATTTCTTCATATTCATGAAAACCGGCCGGGTTTACTAAAATCTATAAATGAGACACTGGCCAACCGCAATATTAATGTCAGCGGTCAATATCTTGAAACAACTAATGACATCGGATACGTGGTTCTTGATATTGAACCACTTGCTTCCAGACAGGAGTCTGTAAAATTACGCCAGGCGTTGCAGGACATCCCGGGAACCATTCGTACCAGAATTCTTTACTAATGGGTTACACGAAGGGGGCACGAAGACCACGAAGAAGAATTTATTTATTTTAAAAGATAAAAATGCGATGATTCAAGCCTAAAATAATATATACTGACCTCAAATAAACAGAACTCTGAATTGATTCGGAATAAATAATTATTTTTCTTCATTTATTATTTTACATTATACATTTAATAGATTTAAATCACCTATAAATAAATTGAAAAAAATCTTTGTAAACTTCGTGCTACCTTCGCGGCCTTCGTGTAACTCAAATATAATCAGGAACCCAAACCAATGCCCCAAATAGAAAAAGCGCAATTAGATCAACCATACAAGCTGTCACAAGATGATATTCAGTCCTTTAGGGAACAGGGGTTTATAAAACTAAAAAATGTATTATCATCTGAGATTTTAGATTACTACAGTAATGAGATTACAAATAAAGTACTTGAATTAAATACCATGAATGTTCCCATTGAAAAGCGCGATACCTATCATAAAGCATTCCTACAAATAACCAATCTTTGGCAGAAAAGTGCACTTGCTAAGGAATTCGTAATGAGTAAGCGCCTGGGTCGAATTGCATCCGAATTAATGGGCACATCCGGCGTGCGAATGTATCATGATCAGGCACTATACAAGGAAGCCGGTGGCGGATTTACACCCTGGCATGCAGACCAGTATTACTGGCCCCTGGCATCGGAACTTTGCTGTACGGTCTGGATTCCGTTACAGGAAACTTCGATTGAAATGGGACCACTGGCATTTTCAGTCAAAAGTCATAACATATCAACCGGTCGCGATGTAGCCATTAGTGATGAAAGCGAAAATATCATTAAAAGCACGCTTGAAAATGCCCGCCTGGATTATTCCTGCGAACCATTTGATCTTGGTGAAGTAAGTTTCCACTACGGCTGGACGTTTCACAATGCCGGCCCGAACACCACGACGACTCCCCGCCGTGTCATGACCATAATATATATGGATGAGAACATGAAATTACATGAGCCGGTGAATGATAATCAGAAAATTGACCGCGATGTATTCTGCCCCGGTATAAAAGTTGGTGAGGTAATAGCCAGCCCGCTAAATCCGGTTATATTTAGTAACGCCAAAAATGTCAAATCAAGCCCCAATGTCTCAATGCCAACTATCGTCTCCTGAATTTAAGCATTTGGATTTGGTCATTGATTTGGCATTGGGATTTGGGCATTTTTAATTCAAAACTTAATGCCCAATGTCCAAGCAAAAATGTCAAATCAAACCCCAATGTCTGAATTTAGTCTGCTTCTTTTAGCATTTTGATTTGGTCATTGATTTGGCATTTGGATTTGGACATTTGTCATTAAAAACACCTGCAATCTTCTTGCCAGTTTTCTCTAAAGAAATATCTCAGTCTTTTCCGTAGTTTTATAAAGTTTATACGGAGGAAATAACAAATGAAAATTTCAAAATTGTCCACCATCATTTTACTTTTACCTTTTACCTTTTTTCTTGCTTACGCCCAACAATCCTCATCCTGGGTCGCCGAAAGTGACAATTACACCAAATTGCTTTTAGATGTAATGGCCAAATTCAGTCCCGAATCTGCAGCTCAATATGGCATCGAAGGTATCGATGATAGAATTATTGACGCAAAACCCGGATTCGTTGAACGAGAACTGGCAGCGGACCAGGAAGTACGAATAAAACTGGAAAAGGCACTGGAATCGGTTAAAACCGATGAGGTTCGCCAGGATATTGAAATCCTGATTAGAAATATTGATGAATACAAAGAGAGTACGCTTTTAAACCAAAAATATTATCTGCCCTACCATAATGTCTCCCAACTTGTTTTTTATAGTCTGCAATCGCTACTGGATGATCAGGTAGCAGCCGAGCGTCGGCCATCTGCTTTAATCCGGTTAAAAAAATATACCGGGCAAATGGATGGGTTTACTCCGGTGACAGAACTATTTCAAAATGAGATCGAAGAAAAACTAATGAACAAGAATTTAATGGGACCGGTGAAACGTAAAATGGAGCGAGATCTTGAAAATACCGCTCATTATTTAAAAGGCATCAAAGATCTTTTTGATAAATATAAAATTGGTGGATATCAGGAAGCTTTAGACCAGCTCACGATTCAAATTAATAGTTATGAAACTTTCCTGAAGGAAAAAGTGATGCCGCGCGCCAGAACTGACTTTCGCCTTCCGGAAGAGATCTATCAGGACAATTTAAAGAATTATGGTGTCAACATGCCGGTTGATGAGATGGTACGGCGTGCCAGAGTGAGTTTCAGATCCATTCAGAATGAAATGACGAGCCTGGCACTCATGATTGCCAAAAAAAGAGGCTGGAAAACCAGTGATTACCGTGAAGTATTAAGAAATCTAAAAAAAGAGCAAATTCTTGGTGAAGATATTCTTCCACTTTATGAAAACCGGATAACTGAACTCGAGAACCTGGCCCAAAAATATAATGTGGTTTCTATTCCAAAACGAAAAATGCGGATTCGTTTGGCATCTGAGGCCGAGAGCGCAGCAGTACCTGCGCCTCATATGCGTCCACCCCGTTTAATCGGCAATACCGGTGAAATGGGCGAATTCATTCTTCCGCTTAAATTCCCTGGTGAAGATCTGGTTATGGATGATTTTACCCATGAGTCAACAACCTGGACACTTGCGGTACATGAAGGACGACCGGGACATGAAATGCAATTTTCATCCCTGGTGGAAAATGGCATATCACAGGCCAGAGCCATTTATGCTTTTAACAGTGTAAATGTCGAAGGATGGGCACTTTATATGGAATCTGAAATGAAACCTTATCTGCCCCTAGAAGGACAATTTGGTGCCTTAATGGCTCTGTTACTGAGATCTGCACGTGCCTTTCTGGACCCCGGTCTCCAAATGGGAACGATCAGCAAAGATGAGGCGAAACGCGTGTTGCTTGAAGATGTCGTACTTTCCGAAGCTTTGGCCTTACAGGAAATTGAGAGGTATACTTTTCGTGCCCCCGGACAAGCCACATCTTACTTTGTAGGGTATCAAAAATTGCTTGAGTTACGGACTGATACCGAACTAAAATTAGGCAAGAAATTTGACCGCAAAGCCTTTAATGATTTTATTTTGGCTCAGGGATTAATTCCACCATCTTTACAGCGTAAAGCGATTGAGGAGAAATTTGTACCGAAGTATTTGAAGATTAGGAATTAGGAACTGGGAATTAGTAATTAGTTATTGCCAATTGCCAACGGCCAATTCATAATTTCTCATCTCTAATCATATGTTCTACGTTTTTGCGGTTTTACCAGAGACAAGGGTCGATTTGCGAGCGCCTAGAGCCCAGTACCGAAATAAAAAAACCGGAGACTCCATAAGCTAATCTCCGGTTTAGATTTTTGTTCAGGACTCAGATACTTATTTTTCTTTGCCGCTGATCCTTTTAACCCCTTTGCCTCTTACCCGTTTGGCCTTCAGTTATTTGAATACAACCCCCTAACCCCCTTTTTTAAGGGGGAATAATCACATGCTTTATCTCAGGGACTCAGGCGCTTAGGGACTGAGGTACTATCTTATTCCTCTCTCAACCGCATCCACAATACCCACCACAACCGATCGTACCGGGCCATCTTCACTTGCCAATATTTGTCGGGCCGAATTTCCTTCATCGATTATCAAAACAGTTTCACCGGCGCCGGCACCAATCGCGTCAACAGCAAACAAATACTCACCGGTCTCTTTTCCTTCTGGTGTTATTTTGTCTACCAATAAAATTCTCTTACCATCATAAAATGGGTGATTAATCGTTGAGTTTAGTGAACCACTTATCCGGCCTAAAATCACTTTACCCCCTCCTGCGAATGATTTACTTCATCAACAATGCCAATGATAGTGTGATCAACCGGTACAAACCATGGATCGAGCACCATTGCAGCTTCGCGACCACCCTCAAAATAGATTAGTTCCTGTGCCCCCGCCATTCGCGTAGCATCCGCGGCTACAATGGGTTCGCCATCTGCGTCACCATTCTTTGACAATGGTTGTACCAGCAACATGGGTACCCCCTCCAAACCATCATAGACCATTGCCGGTGTTAACGTCCCAAGTACTCTTCCCAACAACATAATTACAGTTCTCCATTCATCAACGGTAGCACTTGATTTGTAGCAAAAATACTGCCAGTGTCCAAGTGTTTACACAGATTTTCATCAGGCCTGGGTATCAAAATATGATTACAGAAGGTAGATACATTGGTCATACTGTGCAGTGATTTTTCCAGAGCGGCATCCACCTCTTCAAGCAGACCTGTATAGATAACAAACGCTTTGCCGCCCAAATCGTCAGAATAACGTAGTTCTACAATATCAATATTCATACTTTTAATCGCCATATCTGCAGCCTGAATAGTACTACAAAGCGTTTTTGTCTCAAAAATGCCTATCGCTTCAGGTGAACAGAAATTTCGTTTTCCCAATATCGCATCAACAACTGATTCATGTATATCCGGCAGAAAAACCTGATCCAGGATTTCATTTTTAGCAATTTGTAATCCATTATGGTAGGCTTCTTCCACAGAAGCGACACTACCTCCGACCAAAGTTAGAAATTTGCCGGGATGTGCTGAACCGGATTTTAAAATGGTAACCGGGGAATTTTTTAGCATGGCATCAGTGCATTTAAGACCAATTGCGATACCTGATGTTTCAATAATACAAATTGCGGGATATTTTTTCATTATACTATCCTAAAGTGATCTACGAGTACACAACGCCGTTCACGTGAAAAACTACGTGCATTGGTTAATCCCTCTCCGGTTGGGCTGGCAATAGAAAACGAACAATATCCCTCACCACCATATCCAAGTCCGGCCACAGATGGTCCGTTCTTTACAAATATACTACAATTCATTTCTCTGGCCATACGACTCAGATTATCAATATTGCGGGAATGCATGGTCGCCGTATGCGCAAACCCATGCTCCGCCTTCTTGGCAATATCGATTGCCGCATCGGCATTGGGCATTCTTACCACTGGTAACACCGGCATCATCTGCTCCGTCCAGACCAACGGGTGATCCTGTGGAACCGGGGCAATGGCCAGGCGCAATTTATCATTGGCTGAAATCCCAATTTTTTCAAGGATTACTCTGACGTTTTTTCCGATCAGAGATTTTTCCATTACCGCCGGTTTACCAGGTCCATTGGTCTCAGTGAATATTACCTTCTCTATCTGTTTCACCTGTTCCGGATTTAACACCATTGCATGATGTCTTCTAAACTCAGAGAGTAACTGATTATAGACCTTATCAACCACAAAGACTTCTTTTTCATCGACACAAATAATATTGTTATCCAAAGAGGCCCCTCTCACAATACTGTCCGCCGCATTTGACAGATCCGCACTTTCATCAACCACTACGGGCGGATTTCCGGGTCCTGCACAAATGGCGCGTTTTCCGCTGGTCATCGCCTCACGAACCACCGCCCCGCCGCCGGTGACAACCAATAATCGTATCCCTGGATCCTGCATCAATTCCTGGGCAGTCGCGATAGTTGGGTTCGCTAATGAGCTAACCAGATTTTCCGGACCGCCGGCAGCAAGAATGGCTTCATTCAGCAAATGTACATTGCGATTACTGACTTTACTGGCTGCGGGATGCACGTTGAAAACTACTGCATTACCTGCTGCCAACATTCCGATAGTGTTGCAGATTATAGTGGATGTCGGGTTTGTTGTTGGCGTTATCGCACCAATGACCCCATAGGGCGCAGGTTCAATTAAAGTTAATCCGCGATCGCCACTTACTGCAGATGGCGAGAGAATTTCCGTTCCGGGTGTCTTTTCCGTAACCAACCGGTTTTTTTCAATTTTGTCTTCCAGTCGGCCCAAACCGGTTTCTGAATATGCCAATTCCGCAAGTTCCTGTCCGTACTCGGTCATTTTTTCGCGGATGCTTGCGATTATTTCATTGCGTTTCGACAGCGTCATTGCATTCAATTGATGATATGCTTTCGTGGCAGCCGATACAGCAGAGCTTACATCCGGGAACACCCCTTTTCCTGTGGGTGAGGCCGGTGTTTCCTGATCGTTTCTGCTTTGGCCAGGATCAGCATTTAGATAACTCAGCACCTGGCGTGCCAACACATCGATTTGTTGGTCATTTAGCTTTGCCAAAATGTTCCTCCACTAGCTCAAAATGGGTGCAAAAAATAAGCCATATTTCAGAATTATTTCTTGTACAGTAATTCGCCGTCTATTTCCCAATTATCCACTATGGCCATGACAACTGCGTCACAAGGTTTTTTATCTGTGACAACTGTCTGACGTGCCGAGCTGCCACTGGCAAACAAGACCATTTCACCGACACCAGCACCCACAGCATCTACTGCAACCACAAAACCATCTGTTTCTTTCCCCTTCAAATCCACCTTACTGAGCAGCAAAAATTTCATACCATTCATACTGGACTCTTTTTGGGTTGACACGACAGTACCGACAACTTTTGCCAGTGTCATAAAACCTCCTGAACTAGTTTATTTTTTTGCTTTCGACTGTGTGCCAGCATCTTCTGCCCTGCCTAAAGGCATCACTGTATCCACGTTTGAATGAGGTCTGGCAATTACATGTACAGACACTATTTCACCAACCCGGGTTGCACCGGCCTGGCCGGCATCGCATGCAGCTTTAACGGCAGCAACATCACCACGAATAATTGCCGTTACATAGCCACCACCCGTTTTCTCATAACTGACCAGCTCGACTTTTGCTGCTTTTACCATTGCATCTGCAGCCTCAACCACTGCCGGAAAACTTCTTGTTTCGATCATACCTAATGCTTCAGCCATAACATCCTCCACTTATTTTATTGTTATACAACTTTTGTTGATATTTCACTAACGACAGAGATGGGTGCAATTAGGAGTTAGAAGTTAGAGATTAGAGATTAGAGATTTTGTCTGATGTAACTCCAAGTTCCGAATTCCTAATTACAAATAACCAATAACTAATTACCTCTGTATTCTCTACGGCACCTCTTCGAATTCTTAACTATCCACTTTCTTTCCTGTCACACTTTCAACCGCATTTACTGCTGCCCGCCATCCGACTTCAATATCTTGCTCTTCACCACCAAGATATAAGCGACCAAAACTGCCAAATGCCCGCACTTCAAGAATATTAATATTTGCCGCTTTCTCCGCTTCATTGGCAGCAAGTGCCGCATAGGCTGCCGGTTGAGTTTCAAGAATAAATAAAGTCTGGCCGGGAATAATCATATTCCCATGCCGTGTACGGTTTATCAGCTGTGTTTGATGATCATCAATCCGCCGGATTACCTGGCTGGAAAATATTTTGGGTTTCCAGCGATCCTGTTCTTTTAAGCCAAGTGCATCCAGAATCGCACCGCCAGCCTGACGAACATCTGCTTGTGATTGGGAGTGAATTTCCAGCATTCCATACAAGCGTTCAACAATTTGCATACCGGGCGTAACATTTGTCGATTTTACCGCAATATCCGTTACCCGGTTTATTTCAATTCCCGGAGATATTTCAACGAAAAGTGAGGCCATTCCCGCGATTGGTAAAAAACCCTGAGCGACTGTGCCTAAAAATGCCGCATACTGCGGCTGTAGACTATCTAAAAATACATATGCACGCAGATCAACCAAAATGTGTCCCTCCTATCGTTTATTATATTTATTCTGTTACAGTTATTTCCTTTGCCTGCTGTAATATTTTGATTCCGGCACTGGCACCAATACGCGTCGCACCGGCAGATATCATTTTTTTTGCGTCTTCATAGGAACGGATTCCCCCTGCGGCCTTTACACCGATTTTTCCGTCACCGACTACATTACGCATCAATTCAACATCCTCAGCTGTGGCACCATGCGGACCAAAACCGGTTGATGTCTTTACATAATTCGCTTTTGCTTTCTTGGCTATTTCGCAGGCCTTTACCTTTTCTTCATCACTGAGCATAGCTGCTTCTATAATTACTTTGCTTAATGCCCCGCCATCTTCACATGCTTCACACACCATGCGAATATCGCGATACACCAGATCATAGTCACCGCTCTTTAACGCGCCAATATTGATGACCATATCAATTTCTTCTGCCCCGTCGCGAATTGCTCTCCGGGTTTCGAGCGATTTTATTTCAGGCAAATTGGCACCATGCGGAAAACCAACCACAGTACAAACTTTCACTTTTGATCCCGATAATTCTTTATGAGCCAGGGCTACATAAACCGGACTGATGCATACCGTGGCAAAATTATAATCTCTAGCCTCTTTACATAGCGTCACGATATCATTCTCGGTTGTTCCTGGCTTAAGGACCGTATGATCGATACAGGCAGCGATATCTTCCGGTACACATTCTCCACCGGTGGCATCGTGATAGCCAAAGCGATCTACACCGGAGTCACGAAAGTATCGTAAGGTATCCGGTTGCCGGTCTGTACAAACGCCACAGACACAAACCATGTCACTGTCGGAGTGTCCGTCATGAGTCGCGGGAGTCTCTTTATCCATAAAAGACTTAACTCGTTCTAATACCCGGTTTAAATCTTCCTGTGATAAATTTGTCAACTGTACCTCCGTATCTGATTCATTATTTTTCGTTTTGTCCTCTGTACTATAAGAGGGAGTATTTGTCGAATCCAGCTCATCAATCATTGTTACCCTGCGTTTATGCCGTTCTTCAATGCAAAAAGTACTTGTAAAAGTATCTACGATTTGCTTTGCCAACCCGGAACCCAGTAATGACCCACCTAAAGTGAGAATATTGGCATCATTATGTTCCCGTGCATTTCGGGCAGTCGAAATATCATAACACATAGCTGCGCGCACGCCCGACACCTTATTGGCGGTCATGGCAGATCCAATTCCGGCACCATCAATAATAATACCGATATCGGCATCCCCCCCGCTCACATTTTGCGCAACCAGAAACGCATATTTGGGATAGTCGACGGATTCGGTACTCTTTGTCCCACAATCGTTCAGAACATATCCCTTTTCACTAAGATATACCTTTAGTTCTTCCTTTAGAGGAAAGCCGCCATGATCTGAGCCAATAGCAATTTTGTTTATTTTCATATCATTCATATGATTTTGACCGATTAATTTTATTTACTAATTACCAGTTACAAATTACCCGGTTTCAATGCATGGTTAACAGATGCGACGCTATATATTCATCTGTTATTAAAATATTAAATGTACCACTTTTTAATCCTGCCAGCACGGCAGGAAATTTTTCCCGTCCCCCGGCCACCGCAATTGAATAATCTTTTTTTTGTAAATCTTTTAGATCAATACCGATTGTTCTGTCATCGAGATCATGCGAGCAAATTTGCCCATTTTTTGTGATAATTCTTGAGCAGATATCCGCAATCGCATCATTTGCCAGTAGTTTTTCAACTTCATGCGGCTCAAAATAGTCCGCTTTAACCAGAACGGATTCATAATTAAATAATCCAATAGTAAAAACTGCAATGGTCGCACTTTTTGCATAATCCAAAGTACGGGCAATGTTCCGGTCCCTTACTATCGCATTCTTTAGTTCCGCATTGTCGACAATGGCTGGCAACGGCAACAGGAATGGAGTCGCCCATAATTTTTCACCAACCCGTTGGGCAATTTCACTGGCATGGGTATCATATTCCGCTTTGGACACGCCTCCGTTTAGCTGTACAACAACCATACCATTTACCGGTTGTTTTGTAAAATTCTTTGCGACTTCCTGCATCGTTGATCCCCATGACAGTCCCAGAATGGCATCCGGGCTTAACAGCTGCTCCAGATATTTTACCGTGGCTATTCCCAGCCTTTTCTTCACCTGGCCGGCATCCACATCTTCGGGAACAACAATCACATGCTTAAGACCATATTTTTCTTTTACAGACAGCTCAAGCTGCGTACCCAGCATATCAGGGTCGACAACCTCTATTTTTACAATTCCCTGATCACGGGCTGATTGAAGCATCCGTGATACCCCGGGTCTCGATATTCCAATTTTGCGCGCTATCTCAATCTGACTAAACTGATGCTCGTAATATAGACGTGCAACCTCTACTAATTTTCCTTTATCAACAGCTTCCATAATCATCATATGAACATATGTTCGGCATGTATTAACATTTGTTCAATAATAAATGAAAAAATTTTAATTGTCAAGTAAATAATTGAATTTTGATAGCCTGGAATGAAAGAACCTCTGAACCATCTGAATATTCAGATGGTTTATGTGTATAAAAATTAAACTGATTTATGGGATTCTGAAAATAAGTTCAGAAAAATATTTTTGCAGATATAAACATGTTATAGAAGTTTTTTATACATTATATAAACCTGCATGGAGAATATAATTATGAATACCAAATACTTTATTTATCAACAGTTATTATTATTACTTTTAAAGGACGAAGAAGGTACTCTTTTTTCCGGGGTTTTTTATCAACAGGCACTGGCTGGCGCTTTTATGGCAGATTTATTATTATCCAAACACGTGGAAATTGAAGAAAAGGGCCGGTCCAAGCGTCTTAAGCTGATATCGTCGACGCCCACCGGAGATGACTTGTTAGATGAATGTCTGCAAAAACTGCAAAAGGCCAGGCGTCCGGCCAGCCTGCAAACATGGATATCACGATTTGCATCACTAAAAAACATGAAACATCGCGCGGCTGAAAGTCTTTGTCGCATCGGTATTCTCAGCATGAAAGAAGATACTATTCTGTTGCTCTTTAAGCGCAAAGTGTACCCTGAAATCAATCCGGTTCCTGAAAAGGAGATCATGGACCGGCTGCACCAGACTATTTTTACAGATAAAACCGATATAGAACCGGAAACCATAATTTTGCTGGCCATATGTAAAAGTGCGAATGTTCTTGGAAAAATTTTTGACAGGAAAGAAATTCGGAGCAGGAAGAAACGCATTGATCAAATTGTGAACGGAGATCTGATCGGTCATGCCACGCAAGAGGTGATCCAATCAGTGCAGGCTGCTATAGCAGTGGCTGCCATCATGCCGGCAATTATCGCTTCAACTACAGCCGGGAGCCACTAACCCGGGACTCATATTTACAGATTTTCGATATAACTTTTTAGTCCGCTTATCTGCCTCCGGTGCCGGGTCATTGTGTGGCCACGTAAATACAAGCGGTCCAGTATACGCGTGACAAAACTACCGCAGGTATAATGTACGGTTACACTCAGTTCAGTCGATCCATCCAGCAGGTTTTTAAGCGTATAATCCCTGATGAAATTTTGCTGCAAGGGTATCTTTAAATGATTGATATCTCTGTATACGATTCGTTTATCAGGAACAAATGCAATAATCTTTTCCCGATAGATTATTTCATCGATTTCGCCGCCCGAGTAATAATCGATTTCCGAATTTTTATTCAATACACCGCCATTGGAAATCCGGATTTTTGCTACAGCCGTATCCCATTCAGGAACCCGCTCAATATCGATTAAAGTCCGCCATACAATCTTAGACGGACTTTCGATAATTTCATTAATCGTAAATGTAGTTTCCGGAGAAGCAAAAAATCCGATACTACTGAAGAGCACTAATAAAATAATAATTGAATAGCCAATAATTCTCAGAAATGTATACAAATCTCTCTCAGCGCATTAATACCATACGTTTTGCTGATTGATAGTCACCTGATTTGACAACATAATAATACACTCCGGATGCCACGGCTCTGGCCTGATTATCCAAACCATTCCAGCTAAATTCATGTCGTCCTGCAAATAACTGATTATCAACCAGTGTTTTTATTAATCTACCCTCAATATTGAATATTTGCAAGATCACTTTTTGAGTCTCAGTAATTTCAAACCCAATGGTTGTCGTCGGATTGAATGGATTGGGATAATTCTGATATAAATCGGGGGTTGCCGGTACTGAAGTTTCATCATCGATACTACTGGCAGTTAACAAATTATCTATCATGGATGTTATCTGGCTCGCATTTACACCCGCCCCACGATAACGCACAATGCCTTCATGATCAATAACCATTGAGACATCATTCGCCTCATACGCACCATATGTCGCCCGCGCTGCTGACGCATCGATACAAAGAGGATATGTTATTTTTGTAAATTGTTGGTAATTCCGGACATTATCCACATTACTATTGGGATACCAATCGAGACCAATTGCCTGGAAGTTTTGTTGTTTATATACTGCATTAATATTTGTTTCGGTGCCTGGACCAGACGCTCTGCAGGTCGGTCAGTTCCAGCCAAAAAAGAACAGATAAACCACCCTGCCACTATAATCCGAAAGGGATATGGTACCGTGATCAGGGGTTGCGTAGGTAAAGTCAGGTGCCTTGGTACCAACACTCTGGCTAAAAAGAGTACCTGATAATATTAAAATCATTACTAACATTTTTTTCATAACACACTCCTATAAATTACTGGTAATTCTTAATTCCACACCTTCAAATGGCAAAATCTCATAACAAATACCTGAACTGCATGCATTTCCACCTCGACGTTTTCCCGCAAACATCGATATCAGATGTACCTGACTGAACTGGTATGAAAGATTACCTCCCAGCCAATATTCCTGCTCCTTGTCTTGTGATATATCAGCCGGATCACTCGACCTTTCTAATACAAATCCAAATGAAAGATCCGGAGCACGGGAAATAGATACAATTGCTGCATAATTCTTAATTTTCTGAATTTCTGATGCATTCAGATTAAATTGCTGGTATTCCAGATCAACCGACATACTCCAGGTGTCACTAAATTCTGTTTGAAAATAAGATCCGATAGTATAACGTTTGTCAATTGAAAGCAGCGTTTCAAAACTATGGTCAAAAAATACTTTGATATTAGTGATTGGTGACAGATAATAATTAGCTTCAATGAATTGTTCCTGGAAGACATACCGGTCTCCCATATAAATCATTGATCGATTCAGAAAAGTTCACATTAAGTGCATGTCCCTTGTCCATTGTATAAAAAAACTCTGCCTGCCAGCCGCTCTCATTTTCCGGAATTATCCGGTGCGTACTTCGATTAAGTAATAAATACTGATGCTCCTTTACCAGCGGCGGCGGATCGTTATAACCTAACATAAATTCATTATAACTCTTATACTCATAACTCATTCCAAAAGCATCATACAACCAGTTGGCACCCAGGTAAAATGCATGCGCGGTGTTATCTGAAATATCCAGAATTTTATTTTCACCACCGAATTGCTGGGCAAACTCGGAATAAATCTGGAGATCATATGGAAGGGCTGCCTCAATTGCCAGAGAACCGTATTCATCATAATGATCTTCAGAATTGTTACGCAGATAAGATCCGGAAAGCGTATACTGAGATATATAAAACCGCGACTCTATCCCCTCAAGTAACTGTGGCCTTCTCAAATCATTGGAAAAAGTCGGAGGTAATAAATTGTTTAACGGTCGCCCCCGAAACGCATATATATCTGCAAAACCAGGTGAATAAGAGGCTATCACACCATCCATATCCCGATAGAAACCGTAGCGTGTTCTCAATCCAAGATCCTCAAGCACAGTTCCCGGAATTTCATACGAACGCAGAAGAAGTCCGCGGCCAATGATATGATAAAAATTCCCGACAGTTATACCCAGATCTTCATGTTCAAAACTCAGACTTTTCTGAACAAAATCGGCAAAAGACTTCGTTTTATCAGCACTTTGAAATGTTTCGATTTTGGTGAACAGACGAATCATATCATATCTGTAACTGAGATTTATCTGATCATACAATGTTGAGAGGCTGGTGGGTTCCTCGTTTGGTAAATTTCCCAGCTGATATTCCAGAATATTTGAGACTGATAGCTGTGCCAAAATCGGGCTATGGATTATCAATATCAGTAAGATGATCCAAATATATTTGTTATTCTTTTTCAGCACTTTTTTTATTCTTCAAAAGTTTTTTTATTTCCTCTGCAATAAATTTTTCATCACCCGGGCGATAACCCTGATGAACCAGAACGATTTCATCATTTTCATCAACCAGCAATAAGGTTGGTAATAAGGTGACATTCAGATCGCCCATAATTTCACTATTCATATCCAGCAATACCGGATAGCGTAATTCCCAGGGATCGCGCCGTCGGCTTTACCTTTTGCGCATTTCTTGGACTGTCCACATTTATACCAATAATCTCGACTCCCTGACCCGAAAATTCTTCATAAAGTTCCACTAGTTTAGGGATGGACCGTACGCAGGGTTTACACCATGTAGCCCAAAAATCAATAATGGTTAAATTATCGCCTTTGAGCTCTGAATATGATCTCCGCTTGTTTTCTATATCCTTCAGTTTAAAGTCATGTACCTTTGCGCCAAAAGACAATTGAACAGCGAAAATCATGATAACCATGATAATTTTATATTTCATTTTTTCTCCATGTACTTTACTAGGTAGTGTAAAAAATAACCACAGAGTACACAGGGTAAATCATTAATATTATTTAATTTAATACTATTTCTAATCATCTCCCCTCTGTGATCTCTTATAAGATAACTCTCCTTATTCCTTCTTTAAGTTTTTCTACATTAAAATTGATCAACAATCCGACTTTTAGATTTTCTGCTATCAGGAAGGATATTCTTTTAGAGTTCTCAGAGTTTTCCTCTGAGTGCTCTGTGGTTTCATCTTTTAATCCTGTTTTTCATTTTTTTATAGAACTTTTGACATTACCCTTTACTATACGGTAAAATAGAAAAAACAGGATATTTATTTCTCGCTTGATCATGTTCATGGTAATCTCGCTTACATTTTAGCATATTTATTATGCAATATAGCTTCTATCTAATGACTCTGCTAATTTACTTTAACCCGGCTTACTATTTGCTTGTATTACTCAATGCATAAGATTAAATTTTTTACCCCCACAATAAAAAATTAAAGGAGTTGATTTGGCCGCATTAATGGTATCCATATCAGGAATAAGAGGTATCGTCGGAGAGAGTTTAACCCCGGAAATTATCACAAAATACGCGCTGGCTTTTGGCAGTTATGTTGAGGCAGGCAAACCGGTCATTGTCGGCGGCGATTCAAGGACCAGCGGGACATATATAATGAATCTGGTCAAGGGCTGTCTGGAAGCCTGTGGTTGTCACGTGATTGATATCGGTATTGTTCCCACCCCCACTGTGCAAATGGAAATATTACATCACAAAGCGGCCGGGGGTGTTGCTGTTACCGCCAGCCACAATCCGCCCGAATGGAATGGTTTAAAATTTATGGGGGCAAATGGCCGTTTTTTAAATCCGGCAGAAGCAGAAAGAGTATACAGTCTCGCAGATAATCGGGAGATTCAATTGAAAATGTGGCAAAATGCAGGTAGTGAAGTAATGGATGACGGAGCCAATCGCCGGCATATCCAGGCGATTCTTGATCTGCCTTATATTGATGTGGCCGCCATCAAGAAAAGAAAATTTAAAGTTGTTGCCGATTGTGTCAACGGTGCCGGGGGCAACATCATTCCCGATCTGTTGGATGAACTTGGTTGCGAATCTACCATAATTAATGGTGAACCAAACGGTCACTTTGCACATACGCCTGAACCATTACCGGAAAATCTTACAGAACTCAGCGAAACAGTGAAGTCAAAAAATGCGGATCTTGGATTTGCCGTTGATCCCGATGTAGATCGATGTGCCATCATTGATAATACAGGTACAATTATCGGCGAGGAATACACCCTTGCCCTGGCAGTCAAATTTATTTTATCAAAAAAACTTGGTCCTGTGGCCGTAAATATGTCAACCTCGCGTGCAAGTGAAGATATTGCACAATATTATAATTGCCCGTTCACCCGAACCAAAGTGGGTGAAATAAATGTGGCAGAAGAAATGGCCGCCAGCGATGCCGTAATTGGCGGCGAAGGAAATGGCGGGGTTATTTTACCCGAATTGCATCTTGGTCGGGACGCACCGGCTGCCGTTGTCCTTACACTTCAGGCGCTTCTTGAATCCGGGAAAACCATGCAACAATTATTTCAATCGTTGCCTCAGTATTCTATCGTGAAGAAAAAAATTAATATTGAGGGTAAGGATCCCGATCAATTATTGCAAACTATGGCAGAGCGCCATTCTGATAAGCAGATTAATTTTTTAGACGGACTAAAAATTGATACGGCGACGACCTGGGTTCATTTGAGAAAAAGTAATACCGAACCTATTATCAGGGTTATGGCCGAAGCACCGACTGAAGATGAGGCCATCAATCTTGCGGATCAATATTTTCGGGAAATATCTTCACTGTGATAATGGAATACGAAACAGACTAGTGGCTCGGGCTTTCTGATCGAATTGTTAGTAGACTTCTTAGTATTCAGTAAATGCATTTAATAAATTTGTTATTGATTATTGTCGCCAAATCAGCTTAATAATACACATGGGGCTTAAGTTTTTAGTACTCCCTCATCACAAGATTCAGGGGATTTGACGTGTTAACTGATTGGGAAATACGCCGTCATATTGTTTCGATTGGCAAAAAACTATATGATCGCAACCTGGTTGCGGCAACCGATGGCAATATTTCTTTTAAAATGAAAAGTGACAAAATCATTATTACACCGAGTGGCCATTGCCTGGGCACTCTTGATTTCAATCACATGGTGCATGTTGACGATAAAGGGAATCACACATCCGGTGAATTACAACCGTCTTCTGAACTCCCAATGCATCTGGAAATCTACAAACAACGACCGGATGTAAACGCGATTGTTCACGCCCATCCTCCAATTACAACCGCATTTACACTCGTAGGGGGCAACCTGTCCGAGCCCGTTTTACCGGAAGTAATTCTGTTTTTTGGCGAAATACCAACGGCGCCCTATGCGACACCATCCACAATTGAGAGCGCCAAATCTATAAGTGACCTGATAAGAAAACATGATGTCGTTGTTCTTGATCACCATGGTGCCGTCACGGTGGGCGACACATTAAAGGATGCCTACTGTAAAATGGAGAAACTGGAACAATCTGCAAATATTCTTTACACAGCCAGGCAATTGGGTACCATCCAACCGCTTTCCCAGGAAGATCTAACCAAATTGCTCTCACTAAAAGCACAGTATAACTACAAATCTTAGTCATCCATAATAACCCTGAACCAACATGACAGCCTACGAAATTATTGCAAAAAAACGAGATGGACTCATCCTGAATGATGCCGAAATCAATTTTATTGTGAATGGATTTGTCACTGGTGAAATACCAGATTACCAGATGTCTTCTTTCCTGATGGCCACATACTTTCAGGGGATGTCCCCTTCTGAATTAAATGAGTCTGACAAATGCATATATCAATTCAGGAGAAGTGATTGATCTTGGCCACATTCCAGGCAAAAAGGTAGACAAACACAGCACCGGGGGTGTTGGTGATAAAGTATCAATTATTCTGGCGCCCATTGCTGCCGCAGCCGGTGTCTATGTTCCAATGATTTCGGGACGCGGCCTGGGACATACCGGCGGTACATTGGATAAACTTGAATCTATTCCCGGATTTAAAATCGATTATAGCACACAAGTTTTTGCAAAGAAAGTAGAAGAAATCGGTACTTGTCTGATTGGTCAGACTTCAGAATTAGCGCCGGCAGATAAAAAAATTTATGCCTTACGTGATGTTACAGCAACTGTCCAGTCTATTCCCCTGATTTCTGCAAGTATAATGAGTAAAAAAATAGCTGAGGGGATCGATGCCCTGGTATTGGATGTAAAAACGGGGAAAGGTGCCTTCATGCCAGATCGTGAGTCCGCTGCTGTTCTGGCAAAAACGCTGATACGCATCGGTCAGGATTATGGTAAAACCACAATTGCTTACCTGACAGATATGTCACATCCACTTGGAAATTCCGTTGGTAACTGGCTTGAGATCCTGGAGTGTATTGACTGTCTTCAGGGAAAGAGCACGGGCCAGCTAATGGAACTGACACACCAGTTGTGCGGGGCCATGATATTTTTATCAGGTAAATCAGAAAGTATCGAGGCTGGCATCACTGAAAGTAGATCATTGGTTACAAATGGATCCGCATGGAACAAATTTTTAGAAATTGTAGATTCCCAGGAAGGTGATGTAAGTTTTCTCGAAAATCCCGGAAAATATTCCAGTGCAAAATTTATCAAAAGAATATTCTGCCCCATCAGATGGCTGGCTTAAAAATATTGATGCACTCGAAGCCGGTCTGTGTGCCATACAACTTGGTGCGGGAAGGCAAAAAGTGACGGATAAAATTGATCCTGCTGCCGGTATTTCTTTCCCTATTGAGAGGGGCGGGATAATTCACAAAGGGGATCCGATATTCACAATTCACACAAATAGGCAAAATGTTGTGGATGATATCTATCAGAGGCTTCAAAAAGCGGTATTTATTTCTCCGGATGAAATTTCACCCCAGCCAATAATTTTAGATTATTTGGACAAAAACAATCTCGACTAATCTAGACTCTTTTTCAGATCAAATCTCCGTAAACCGGACCATTTCATTTTTCTTTTAATTGGAAGAGGCAGAACTTCCTGGTCAACATTTACAGGAAACCAAGGTTGATCCTTTTTATTGTTTAGCAGGTAAAACTGGCAGGCGGGCGTATCACCATGCCCGATAAGCATCATCATATTTCCCTGGTCATTTATAATCAGATCTACAATCATCACGGCGTGCGCTTTACTTCCTTTACTGACAATAAAATCACCAATTTTCAGATCATCCTTTTTTATCGGAATATAGCCATGATAAAACTGCTGAGTGTGTGATTCCGCATATATTGTGCGTAAATACGCTTCAAAATTTGTATATGAGCTGATCGGGTTTATTTTTGTATTGCATAGATACCTGAACCCCCTTGAAGACCGGTCGTTGACCAGATCGCCAATCCGACCAGGATAACAAATATCCTCCAGGGAGTGGATATGCAAGATCTTCTTTTTTATCTATCTGCCAGCTATATTCAGAGTATAACCGGACAAGTATATCCATACACTGCTCTAACCGGCGGTTAACTATATCAATATCCATTACATGCGCCACGGTTGTATCTGTTGCTGCTTTATACCGACGTCCCCGGTAATCCAGGACAGGTGATCCCGACGGAAGGATTTTCCGACTTCTGAGCCAGTCGGCAAAACTCTGTTCATTGACCGTAATCCGCCTGTAGGTTGAATCCGGAACAGCAATCTCTTCAATGGTTGATTGCGCTCTCACATCACTTAACAAAAAAATGATTAGCAATAAAACAGAGATCTTATGTTCACTTTTTATTTTTAAAGACAAATTCAATATTCCTGACAAAATTTTCCCAACCGGTTCGCATTACCGGACTCTTTTTAAATCTGCTTTTAAAACTCATTTCATTCAGATTAAATAAATCATTATAAGTGGCTTTATGATTATCGTTTTGGGAATGAAACGCCAATTCCCGGGTTTCTGTCTGATATTTATTCCAGGGACATACTTCCTGACAAATGTCACAACCAAAAATATAATTTTTAAATTTTCCTTTAAAACTATTTGGGATGGGTTTATCCCAATATTCAATTGTGAGATACGAAATACACCGTTTAGCATCGAGCACATAGGGGGCAATAATGGCATCTGTGGGGCAGGCCTGGATGCATCTGGAACAACTTCCGCACATATCCGTTGCCGGCAAATCATAGTCAAGTTCCTTGTTTAGAACCATCTCACCCAAGAAAATCCATGATCCCATATTGCGTGTGATTATATTCGTATGCTTACCCTGCCATCCGATTCCCGCTTTTTCTGCCCAGTTTTTCTCCATAATCGGTGCCGTGTCAACACATACCCGCCCCTCAATTTCGGACTCCATTTCTTTTATTTCGGATAAAAGCCGCTTTAATTTCTTTTTCATGATTTTATGGTAATCGTGTCCCCAGGCATAGCGGGAAATTTTTGCTATATCTTTTTTATCCGGGTGATTTTCATTGGTGAAATAGTTTAAAGCAACACAGATTACCGACCTCGCCCCGGGTAAGAACTTTTGGATGTCTGATCTTTTTTCTTTCCACTGGGCCATCCACCACATTGATCCATGATATTTATTGGTCAGCCATGTTTCAATCAGTTTACTTTTTTCAGGTTGTATGGCGGATGTAATTCCAACTTTGTCAAATCCGTGTTTCTCTGCCAGTTGTTTTATTTTAAATGTCAGATTATTCATACTTGATTCAATATAACTTTACCTGTAAATAGTGGTCTACTTAATGTCAGACAAATTACCCTGCTTTTATGAAAAGATAAAGGACCAAAGCATGAAAATGATTTTGTTTTCTCTTGCGCTTATATTCATGACCTCTTGTGGTACATCGGATTCCCGGTCAAAAGTAAATGTCGGCCTGGACCGGATTGAGGAATATCAGGAGCTGATTTCAAAACAAACGGGTCGGTATCATTACAAATCATACCGGGTATGACTCCCGGGACCGGTTCATCTCTGACCGTTTTTCTGCCCTCCCCAATGTAAGCGTTGTAGCACTTTTTGGTCCGGAACATGGAATCCGCGGTGAAGAGGCTGCTGGTCACAGTATTAAAGATACTGTTGATTCTGAAACAAACATACCCATCTACAGTTTGTATGGAAAAATTCGTAAGCCCACGCCAGAGATGCTAAAGGATATCGATATACTGGTTTTTGATATTCAGGATATCGGTGCCAGATTTTATACTTATATTTACACCATGGCATTATCTATGGAAGCTGCAGCAGAAAAAGATATTCCTTTTGTTGTTCTGGATCGTCCTAATCCGGTCAATGGTATTCAGGTTGAGGGGAATGTTCTTGACACTGCCTTTGCAACATTTGTTGGACTTTATCCCATTCCGGTACGGCATGGAATGACCGTCGGTGAACTTGCAACGATGTTTAATGAGGAGGGATGGCTGACAAACCAAATAAAGGCCGATCTGACAATTATACCAATAACCGGCTGGCAAAGAGATCTGTGGTATGACCAGACCGGATTACGCTGGCGTTCTCCGTCCCCCAATATGCCCGACTTGATGGTTGCGACAGCGTATCCGGGAATGTGTTTATTTGAAGGAACCAATGTTTCTGAAGGCCGGGGTACATATCAACCGTTTTTAAAGATCGGTTCTCCCTGGTTGAACCTCATCTCTTTTGAAATGATAAACAAAATTATTGCCCTCCCTGGAGTACATTTTGGCCCAATAACCTACACACCCATATCTATTAAATCCATGTCGCCAAAACCAAAATATCAGGATACAGAATTATTTGGCGTTTCAGTAAACATTACCAATCGACTTGAATATAAATCATATCTCACTGGAATTGCGCTTGTAAAATATTTTTATGATGCCAACCCGGAAAAATTCCAATGGCGTGAAAGACATTTTGATCGTCTTTGTGGAACAGATCAAATTCGGAATTTTATTATTGAAGGTAAAACAATTGATCAAATTGAGGATTGGCTAACAGGTCAGGAAGAAGCGTTTAAGATTATCCGCTCAAAATATTTATTATATCAGTAATAATTTGTTATTCCTGTTTACAACTAAAAAGGGCACCGGACAGATTACCTGCCAGATCAAAAATTTGTACACCGGAGATAATTATGTTTATTGATTCCGCTTGGCTGGAGTATTTAATTCTAAAGGTTTTTTCACTATGTTGTTTGCGGCCATTAATAGTTCTATGAATAAAATCACTCAGTTTGTTTTGTTGCAGTGGAGGGTATGTAAATAAATTCTGTCCAATCCATTCTCCTGGTAAGCGAAAAATATGTTTGAAATGATCATTGAGATCGATTACGGTGCCATTAATGTCTAAAACCAGAAATCCCATTTTAAAACTATCAAATATATGCTTCATATGAGAATATGATTTTAATGGCGACACCTTTTTAAATAGCCCGGTGACGTCTCTTAACCGCAATTCGATCCAGACCAGATAGCCATTCATACCCGGTTTTTGATCAAGATTCAGCCGAATATCAACCTGTTTACCGGAAGGTTTCATATATGTATAATCCCGGGTTTTTTGTAACAAAAAATTAGAATCAGCCAGCATATCCGGCTTACTCACAACCCGGGGAAAGAGATCACTAAAATTCATTACACCAATTTGATTAGCAGGAATCTCAAGTAAATCAGAGGCATAATCTGAAATGTGTTTCAGAATATGATCGGCATTGAACACCAAAAAAGCTTTACCCCGATCCTTAAAATGCTCTTCCAGAATATCAATCCACTCACCCGATTTATTTTCATAAGTTTGCCCGCTATACAATGATCACTCCTCGATAGAAAAAGAAATAGCAACTATCGCATACCAATATTTTATTTTACGATTCGTTTTTTATATGTCTTGAAGTATTTGAGAAGGTTTTCAGTTATCAGATCTGCACCAAAGCGGACAGGATCTGTGGCAGGCAGGCCCGTTTTTTTCTGGATATCTTCTAAATAAGAAACAGCTCTATCATGTGTCATTTGGTAGGTATTTACTGCAATTGCGACCACTTTGGAGGGCTTAATAAATGATACTAAAGATTCATGAAGTTCAATCATTCTGACCAGATTTTCGGTATCAACTCCATAATCAGAAATTCCGACATCACTCCGGTGACATAACACCATTGCATCCGGTAAACAACCGTGTAATAAGGCAAGCGCAACGGCCGAGTAGCCTAAATGCTGAATAGACCCTTGTCCTTCAACAAAAACATATTCAAAACTGCCGTCCATACTCGCAACGGCTGACTCAACAGCACCTGAAATGAAGTCTCCTTTTATGGTATCCACTGCGATGCCTTTTCCTTTTATAAGCATTCCAATCTGTCCCGTGGCAACCCAGTCTGCGGCTTTACCAATTTTTTGCATATGGTTAACAATTTCGATGGTCGTGGTCATTTTACCTATATTACCATGCGTCCCGACGGTCAGAACTATTTTGGATTTAAAATTCTTTGCCAGACCGCGCGCAACAACACCGGTTTTTTTCGTCTGTCTTAAATCTGTCAGGCGTACTTTGTATTTATCCGCCAGAACTTTGAATTCCACAATGTCATTTAAGCAATCATGTAAACCAGAGATAATATGCAATCGGTTCTGGATCGCAGTGATGATCATGGAATACCACTCTGAGGGAAACTTTCCCCCCTTCTGAGAAATCCCAATCAATAATGTATTGGGATTATGGGAAATAGCCTCCTCCAGTGAATTATAAATTGGTATATCCCCACCAAAATTAAGCACATCCTGGACGGTTTTTCCCGCATTCCGGGAATCAATAATGGCCACAACTTCATTGTTCAGATATCTGATAACCCCATTGGCCATTTTTGAGGTTAAAGGCCCTAAACGTTTTTCAGCCAGTATTACAATGCGTCTTTTCATATAATTTACATTTCCTTTAAATAAGGTTTTAACTTCTCAAATGTTTTGGGACCAATACCTTTTACCTTCATAAGTTCTTCATTGCTCGAGAACTTCTTAACAGATTTGCGATAGTCAAGAATACGTTCAGCGGTCTTGGGACCAATTCTCGGAAGTTTTTCAAGATCACTCTTACTCGCTGTATTTAAATCAATGGATCTGGGCTTCAGGCTTGATGTTACTTTTTTCTTTTCAGGTTTGGGATGACTTGATAGTACACTTGTATAGTTCACTTTTTCTTGACTCAGACGGTAGAAGATACTATCTGAACTTGAATAATCAAAAATTTGACTGTTAGTAGAGTGCGGTAAAATATATTGAACCAGAGCGGCAATTATTACAATTCCCAGCGTAATTAACAATGCTCGCTTCTCTGTTGCCGTAAAATTCAACATGACCAGATATCAGATTAAAAATTTAAAGCATCTTTGAATTTTTCAAAGATGTTTTTATTACCTTGTTTTGTGGGCTCCAAACTATCCAATTCCAGGAGTGCTGATACTTTTTGTTTATCTTCAGGATTCAGATTTTTTGGAACAAAAATCTGAATCTGAACCAATTGATCTCCAATACCAGCCCCGTGAACATTGGGAATCCCTTTATTTCTCATTCGTAATATTTTGCCGGGAGCAGTTCCTGCCGGAATATTTATTTTAGCTTTTCCAGTTAAAGTCGGTATTTCGAGTGATATTCCTAATGCGGCCTGAGGGAAACTAATGGGCAACACCATGATTACATCATTATTATGTCTTTCGAATATAGGGTGTTCATCCTCCTCAATATAAACAAGTAAATCACCCGGAGGGCCATTTCGTTTACCCAAATTCCCTTCCCCTCGCAAGGGGATGTAATTTCCTGATGCCACGCCGGCAGGGATATTTATTTCAATTTGTTTTTTCCCGGCAACCACACCATCACCGCGGCAGGTTCGACAGGGATCGGAGACAGTGGTTCCCTCTCCATTACAATTATGACATGTGGTCACATTAACCATTTGACCAAATAATGACTGCGTCACCTGCCTCATTTCGCCGCTGCCATGGCAAACCTGGCATTGCACTGGCCGGGAATTGGTGTCACTCCCTGTACCGCCGCAAGTATCACAAACTATATATTTTTTTACATTAATCTTTTTGGTAACACCGGTTGCAACCTCTTCGAGCGTTAAGCGCAATCGGATCTGCAAATCCCCACCACGATTTGTAGTGCGTCTTCTTCGGCCCCTTGAACCTCCGCCAAATATGTCACCAAAACCACCGCCAAAAATATCACCAAAGGCGCTGAAAATATCTTCAATATTGCTAAAGCCACCAAAATCACCGGCACCGGTTGTCGCAGTATGCCCAAAACGATCATATCTCGATCTCTTTTCCGCATCGCTTAATATGGCATATGCTTCAGCAATTTCTTTAAATTTTTCTTCGGCTTCCTTATTTCCAGGATTTTTGTCTGGATGATATTGCAAAGCTAATTTACGATATGAGCGCTTTATCTCATCTGTTGACGCATTACGTGAAACACCGAGTATTTCATACAAATCTCTTTTTGTTGTCATTTATTTATCCGGACTGAATAGTATCTACTTCGCAACCAATACTTGTGAGTGTCTGATTACTTTATCATTTAAATAATATCCCTTTAGATGCTGTTCTAATACCACACCGCTCTCATGAGAATCGCTGTCAATTTGCATCAAGGCATCATGTTTTTCAGGATCAAATTCATGACCTATTGCCTCGATTGGTTTTAATCCCTTTTTTTCAAGAATTGAATCCATTTTTTTGTAAATCAATTCAAATCCTTCAACTAGTACCTCTTTATTTTCAGCATCCTGTGCATGCTCCAAAGATCGTTCAAAATCATCCAAAACGGGAAGTAATTCAGTGATCAGTATTTCATTTGCATTTTGAATACGATCAAGAAATTCTCTCTCTGTTCTCTTCCGGTAATTATCAAACTCAGCAACCTTCCTTAGCAATTGATCTTTTAAATGGGCATTTTCTTCTTTAATTTTCTTCAAATCATTTTGTTGTTTTGTACTTTTCTTTTTTGCTACTTTCTTTTCTGTTTCCTGACTATCTTCCTGAGTCTTACTATTTACCTTGGTCAAGCTTTCCTCCTTAGATAAACTAAAAAAAAGGCTCAATGAATGAAGCCTTTTTTACAACTATATTTTATATCTTTTTATTTTTCCTGAAATATTTCAGTAATTATCTGAGCGGTATAATCAACAAGCGGAATTATATTACGATAGGCCATTCTCATTGGACCGATAACACCGAGCAATCCATCAACATTTCCAAGAGTATAAGGTGCCGTTACAATGCTGCATTCCTGGACCGGTAATTCTTCATTTTCATCTCCAATCCGAACCTTTAATCCGGGAGGATCACTCAATTTTTCCATCATATGAATTATAATATTTTTCTCTTCGAAAAATTCGATAAATGCTGAAAATTTCTCTGCACTTGCAAATTCAGGCTTGTTAATTATTTGAGAAGTTCCAACATATTTAATATTTGAGTACCGTGTAAAATCAAACAACTGATTTGCAGAATCAAGAAAAAGCCGGATAATACCGGAATTTTCATTTGATAAATCTTTCATTCTTTCGTGAAAGCTACTCTGTATCTCTTTTATTTTTAAACCACAGAGTCTTTCATTAAGAATTGAAATTACATTCTGGAGTGCGTTGGCTGAAATTTCTCTTTTAACCTCAAGATAAATGGTCTTAGCAATACCATCACGGATGCTTAAGATAACCAATATCTTTTCACGTCCAACTGAAACAATTTCAATTTTTTCAAGAATGCCATCTTGAAATTTTGGTGTTAAAATGACCCCTAATTGATTGGAAATTTTTGAAAGCACTTTTACGGTGTTTTCAAATACAAAATCGACATCACCGCTAAAATCACCAATATTAACTTCAATTATTTTTTTCTCTTCTTCACTCAATTGTCTCAAATTGACCAATCGATCAACATATATCCTATACCCCTTACTGGTAGGTACACGACCCGCGGAGGTATGAGGGTGGTTCAGAAATCCTTTTTCTTCAAGATCTGACATTACATTTCTGATTGTTGCCGGGCTCAGTTCAACACCATTTCTCTTAGACAATGTGCGCGAACCAACCGGACTACCAGTTAATACAAATTGCTGCACAATTGCTTCAAGAATTTCTTCTTCTCTGTTATTTAAAATATCATTTTTCATAATAATCTATATAGTAAATCAGCATGCAAATTTAGTACCAATTAAAAACCAAGTCAAGCAACATGATCTGCTGCTGTAACATGTAAACTACCTATCGCACATAGAGTTTCAATAAATTCTTCTTAATATAAAGCTATCAAACTAATAAATATTTCGCATATATTTGCCCACAGAAATATAAGAACTAATCAGACCAATAAAAAACCCAAATATGATCAGGCCAATGATAATCTGAGGATCAAATAATATATATGGCAGGAAAAAGATTTTGATAAGTTTGATCAGATAAAAAATAATAAACGATGCAATCAGCGAACCAGCGATACCCTGTAATGCCCCTTCAATCAGAAACGGACGCCTGACGAATCTTTCAGTAGCCCCCACCAGACGCATTATCTGAATGATGTCGCGACGTGCATATATTGTCAGACGGATCGTATTATTTATAAGTGTTATCGCAATAGTAATGATTAATAAAGATGCAATTATTAATATTATATAGAACATATTTAAATAGCGATCGATCGTCAGAAGAAGAGGTTCCTGATAAACGACTTCATCAATATACTGATATTGCTCCAGTTTATTCTTAATTTTTTTTGCACCTTCTGATGACCGGTATACATCGGTTAAATAAATAGTAAACGAGGCCGGGAATGGATTAAACTCCAGCAAGGATAAGACATCTTCGCCGAATTCTTGTTTAAATTTTGATGCGGCGGCTTCCTTACTTATATACTTTAAAGAATCAACGCCATCTTCCGCCAGTATTTTTTGTTCTATATTGGGAACTTGAGTAGATTTTACATTGATATCAAGAAACACTTCCATTTCTATCTTCTGTCTCACCTGATTTATCCAGGTATGAAGATTTATACTGAATACTGCAAAAATCCCAATTAAGATAATTGTCAATGTTATGGAAGATACTGAGAGCATTGTAGCTAACCTGGCTTTCGTCATGCTCTTTATTCCTTCAGAAAAACTGAAAAGTACACTCATTCTTTTCCAAGCTCTCCCTGTTCAACCGCAAGTGTCCGATGGGGATATTTTTCGATGAGAGAATAATTATGTGTGGCCATCAGAACTGCTGTACCTCTACGATTTATCTCCTCTAACAATTCCAGAATCTCCATAGCGGATTGGGGATCCAAATTACCCGTAGGTTCATCTGCAAGGAGAATAAAAGGATCATTAATCAATGCCCGGGCAATCGCCACCCGTTGTTGTTCACCCCCTGACAAATCACGTGGATAACTATTTCTTTTGTGACCCAATCCAACTTCCGTCAGTAAGCGGAGTACTCTTTTGCTTATATCAGATGATCTGACACCGGTTACACGCAAGGTTAATGCAATATTCTCATAAACATTTCGATCACCCAATAATTTAAAATCCTGAAAGATGACACCAAGTGTTCTTCGTACATATGGAATCTGCTTATATTTGATCTTTGCAGAACTGTATTGATTAACAATAACCGTTCCTGAATCTGGAATTTGAGCAAAATTAATTAAATTAATTATACTTGATTTACCTGCGCCACTGGGCCCAATCAAATAAACAAACTCACCTTTATCAATTTTAAAAGTGATGTGTCTTAAAATTTCCTTTTGACTATAATTCAGATTTACATTAAAAAACTGAATCATTCTATAGTTCTCCTGCCTTGTGAACAAATTAAGACATTTGTATATATCATTCTATAATTTTCTGCAAACAAAATGGATACGCTGTGAATATTTGGTGGCTTTATCAAACGTAAATTCATCAAAAACAGATTGCACATTAAAATTTTCACGCCCAACTATTTCCTGTAGTTCAGCCACTTCAAATATGCGTTGTCTATGTCTTTCATGAAATTCTTTGCCCGAATGGAAAATGTCAAATTCTGTATATTGCGCGTTCTCCTTGCTATTGAACCAACTTTTTCGCCGATATCCTATTTCATCCCAAAACTGCTCCTCGATTTCATTGTTAAAATAAGTCTTACAATGATATGGTGTAACTGTATCGAATATAAAAATGCCATTGGGTTTTAATACTCTGTTGACCTCGTGTAACATTCGGCCCACATGATCAATATCTGTATGATAATTTATTGAATCATAAAGCATCAGAACGGTATCAATTCCTTGCGCACCGAAAGGCAAATAAGTTGAATCTGCTGAAAATACGAACATATTTTCTAGTTCCTTTTTTCCCTTCAATTCTCTTAACATGTCGTATGATATATCAGATGCAATTAATTTATACTTAGTCTGAGAAATATATTTTAGTAACTCCCCGGTTCCACAAGAGATATCGAGAATTGTTTCTACTTTTGTTTGTGATAAATTCAGTATATTCTCAATATAATCAGCCCATTTTTTATAATCTACATGATCCATTAAATGATCATATATTCTTGCCAAAGCGGCATAACATTTAACTGTATGCATTTTTAGATATTAATTAATTAATCTTATAGGAAATAATTTTATACGCGCTTCGTTTCAATTTACGAAAATATTATTTAACTTTTTAATATATATACAGTTAACATCACAATAAAAGGAATTGGTCAGATTAACTAATGATGACATTTTTAAATTCGATAATACTTACTCTTTCATTTGCTATTTTAATTCCCATCCTTATTCATTTATTCAACCGGCAGAAAAAAACAAAGAAGTCGTTTAGTAGTCTCCGGTTTTTAAAAATGCTCGAGAAACAGCGTTTAAATCGCATAAATATTTATCAGTATTTACTAATTATAATAAGAACTATAATTATCGGGCTGCTTATACTTGCCTTTGCCCGTCCGACACTCGTAACAGATATTACTTCAAATACTAATGGTGCAAGAACTACTGCTATAATAATTATTGATACAGGATTTAATATGCGGTATTACGATGAAAAGGGGATGCGGTTTGACCGCGCCCGCGAAGTTCTGAAAAAGGTGGTTAATCTCTATCAGCCCGATGATCAGGTATTTGTATTATTATCACACCAACCTCAAATCATCGAGAGTGATTCACTCACTATTGATAATATTAATTGTAGCTTCTCAAAAGCAGATTGGATAAGTGTTGCAAATGAAACCGTAAAAATATTTGAATCTCACAATAACTTTAATCAGGAGGTTATTGTTATTTCAGACAATATTAGTTCAACCGCTTTCTTTTCATCCATTAAAGATCAAATTCAGAAAACACGATTTTATTCAATACAAGCTGGAGATCGAACATTTAACAATGTGGGTGTTGATAGCGTGTATTTCATCAACAATTTATTTGAACCGTTGCAGCCAATCGACTTAGAAGTTTCACTTTATAAAACAGGAATAAATAACGGTGAGAACACAGAAATTCATCTTTATGTAAACGACAAAAGAGAGGCATATTCACAAGCATCTATTGCACCGGAAAGTAAAACAACGGTTCCCCTGACATTTCAACCGCGAGAGTTTGGATATATTCATGGATATATTGAGATCAGCGAAGACGCACTTGAGAATGATAATCGGTATTATTTCAGTTTGAATATTCCGGAAGAGGTGGATATTCTTTTTGTGGATCAAAAATCTTCTGTATACCTGGAATCAGCTTTAAAAGCCATTGACCTCAATTCGAACGTAAATATAAAATTTTCAAGTTATGAGTCATGGGGAATAGATAATTTTTCCAGATATCATAAGATATTCTTGTCAAATTTTTCATCTATAGAAGATGTTCTAATTTCACGTTTAATCGATTATTTAAACACCGGTGGACGTATTATCCTTATGCCAGGATTTAATAGTATTCCTACTGATATAAATTATTTGCTCAACAAATTAAATTCTGATATACGGGTAGTTGACCTTGCCAGTACAAACGATCCTAAAAGCTATTTCAAATTAACACTACCTTCAAAGGGCCATCCAATCATAGGAAACTTGTTTCGTAAAAATGATATAAATATTGACTCTCCTCATTTTTCAAAATATTTCCAGGTCAGAAAAAGCACAAAATATAACCGATTGCTAAGTTTTTCAAATAATGACCCCTTTTTGCTAAATGATAAAATTCATAATGGCAATATATATCTTTTCACAAGTTATATTGATGAATCTTGGACAGATATTCAATTCAAGGGAATATTTATACCATTGTTGACCCGTATATTATCCTCGGATAACCATGGCTTTGAGCATGGAACAAATGGCGCCAAAGTTAATTCGAAATTCGAACATGTCTTAAGTCCAAGCGATAAAGTGGGCAGGTATTCGCTCAAGACACCTGATAATATGATTATAAATTTAATTCCAGAGCTCTCTGGCAGGAAGCATGTTTTAAAGTTAAATCATTTCAACCGCCCGGGTATTTATACTATTTTTAATGAAGCACAAACCGTATCTTTGGTCTCCGTCAATATATCTTCTTCAAATATGCTGTCGCAAATAATTGAGATGGATAACCAAAAGGGAGATAATCTTCCAATGGTTTTTAAAGAGGATGAAGATTTCGGAAATAAAATTGTTGAAGCTCGTTCAGGATATGAATTATGGAAATTTTTTATTCTTTTAATAATTGTATTTATTCTAATGGAGTTAATTTTAATAAAAAAAATCGAAAAATAAATAACTGTGAACATTATACAGGACTTTCATGCATGAATTAAATTCTCGTCCGGAACGATGTGTACTTGCAGGCATCACGTGGAATAAGAACAGATGGATAATTGAAGAATATTTTACCGAGTTAAGTGAATTAGCGAAAACAGCTGGCGCGGAAGTCATTACTTCTTTTATTCAGGATCGTTCGGTACCAGATCCTTCGCATTTTATAGGCAAGGGAAAAGCCGTTGAAATACAAGAATATATCCTGGATAATGATATTGATCTATTGATTTTCGATGATGAATTATCACCCGCACAGGTAAAAAATCTTGAAAAATTATTTCAAATAAAAGTTATTGATCGTTCCGGCCTGATATTAGATATTTTTGCAGCTCATGCCAAAACACGTGAAGCAAAAACCCAGGTAGAATTCAGCTCAATTAAAGTATCTTTTACCTCGTCTTACACGACAATGGTCGCATTTGTCACGTCAAGTTGGGGGAATTGGAACCAAGGGGCCTGGAGAAACCCAGCTGGAGACAGACAGGAGATTAATTCGTACAAGAATCTCAAACCTTCAAAACATTTTGGAAAAACTTAATAAGCAGAAGGTCGTTCAGCGTAAGAAAGCCAGTGAATTTATTAGAATTGCTCTTGTCGGCTACACCAATGCAGGAAAATCCACTTTATTAAATGCACTAACCGATGCGGATACTTTTGTTGCAGACCAGCTTTTTGCGACACTAGATACCACCGTCCGGAGAATGAAATTTTCCCCAGGTTTTACTGTATTATTATCCGACACCGTTGGATTCATTCGCAAATTGCCCCCTGAGCTGATCGCCTCATTTCATAGCACATTATCCCAGACAATTGAGTCTGATCTATTATTACATGTTATAGATGCATCAGATGAAAATCTGGGTGAAAAAATTGACATTGTACATAACATTCTTCGTGAGCTACAAATCAGCGAGACTCCAATAATTCTTGCTATGAATAAAGTAGACATGTTACATAATACCAATAAGATACAGGAAATAAAGTATAAATATCCTGATGCCTGTTTTATATCAGCCCGGAAAAAAATAAGGTTGGATAATCTAAAAGAATCATTAGTCAGAAAAATGAATCAGTCATTTACCAATAAAAATATTAAGACAAGTTATGAAATTGAATATAAATTAATTTCACAACTTTCAAATTGGGGAGAAATAACTGACAAGGAATATGATGAAAGTGAAGTATCCTTTTCATTCCGCTATCTTACAAAGCACCAGAATGAAGTTGATAGAATTTTAGGTAAAATAAATCAATTTCATTAAAAGAATTTCTTTATTACGAATAATTAAAAAAATATACCAAACAGCAAGAAGAAATAGATAAATATCCAATCTTAGGAGATCGGATATTTATCTAAGAAAACTCTATGATTGAATGTCTAATTACTTTGATTCTTCAGTATTTCTTTATTATCATCAGTTACTGCGAGATTATCCTTTTGAACAGGCACCTTAGGCACCGGTACCATTGTCGCAGAATATGCATTTCCATTAGTCATAGCACGTACTTTTATCTGAAGATCTTCAGAGACTGAAGCCATTATTGACAATACAAACAAGCTGATAAAGAATAAGGATAATATTTTTTTCATTTTTTACTCCGAATTTAAACTCAGTTATTTACGCCCATTCACGGGGGGGGGAATTGGAGGAACCTTCACCGGCGGAACTCCCGCATATTCAGTAGAATTATCAAAACCTTCTAAATTTACACCGTTTGACGAAATGACTAATGTGATTGTAATGAATAAAATTATTAACCCGACCAATATTTTTTTCATAAGAAGTCTCCTTATTTGTTTAAAATACGTAATTGATTTACTTGGATGGAGGTGGAATTGGCGGCACCTTAACTGGCGGAATCCCTGCATAATTTTTAAAATCATCAATGCGATCAAAATTTACATTGCTAGACGAAATAACTATTGTAATTGTGATAATTAATACTATTAAACCTATCATAATTTTCTTCATCCCGAACTCCTTGTACTATTGAAAAATTAAAACCTGCAAATATATACGCATTAGAAATAATTAATTGAATGATCGCTGATATTACCCGCAAGTAAATATGATTCTAATAATCATAATTTTAAATATTAGACTATACATAACACACAATAATATAAACCCTTTGATACGGGATATACTTGTGTATCACCTATTGATTGCTTTAGAATAATGATAAACCAGCTATGGAGAGTCAAATATAAAAAGTGGTATCACATTCCCCAAGCCCAAATCCCCAATTACATTTTAAATATAATTTATCCCACAGAAAAAACCTAATTATTTTTTTAGTTCTTTAACTTTCAAAAAAAATCACTATCAGGAGTGATTAGCGACATTTATTTTTCCCGCTCCTGTTGCTTCATTCAAAAATGTTACTGATAAATATTAGACTAATGAAATCTCAAATGATACTGATTTGAAAGGAATGTTGGGAATGGAAGGAGGGCGTAGCCCGACTGGAATTCCCAACATTTCGACGCCGTCTATCGATCATCACGACCATGAGACTATTAATCTCATTCGTTGAAATTTGATATCGGATATATCTTTTCTGTCTCCTACATGCTTAACTTTTTACTCCTATTGGAGTAATATTATCATATCCTGGTTTTTGATCCAAGCAGGAATATACAAGATCCTTTGCCATTATCTGTCGCCATTCTTTCACACGTCGTTGCAATGTTCGCAATTGACCATCGCTAAATTTTCCCGGATATTTTTCTTTCAGACCTTTAAGTATGTTTTTTGCAGTAGTATCTGGATTAGTTTGAAGACAGATAAGTACATCCGACCATACATCTTGAAATGGATCCTGTCTTGTCCTCCAGTAACGATCTCTTGATGTTTTTCTGGAATGTGTTGGGCGGGCATCTCCATATTGCCAAATGGTTGGTAGTTGAGCCAGAAATTCTTCCAGACTTTTTCTGCCGGGTCCTATTATATTGTAGTCTTGGGAGGATAATGCTGACAATGCTGCTTGTTTATCACGTATCTGATGTAAAAGATGTACTGGATCAAGTTTTTCACTTTCAGCATTAAGAAAATCTTTATTAAAGTTTAGAATCTTAGGATGACTTATTAAACGAGTATATGGAGTTTTAGGTTTATCATAAACTCTTCTTATCTTTGAACCCTGTCGCACTTTCCTTAGTAATTTAAATGAGGGCTGGAAATAGTTAACATAAAGTCTGATATGTTGATATAGCTGTGCAAGAGCCTGCCCAGCGATAAATCCAGCAAAACGTTCGTATCCAACAAACCTTCTTACTATAGCACTGTTTTTCTGTTCAACCCAAGCCTGATCATTCTTGTGAAACGGTCTGGACCGGATTAACTTCATAGCGTGTGTATCACAATAGTGAAGTAATGTGTCATTTATAAAAGCACTATCATTGTCAAAATCAAGTCCCAACAATGGAAAAGGAAGTTGTTTTCTTAGTACTTCAAGCCCCTCTACCACAAGTGATTGTTCCCTGGATACAAGTGGAATACATTCTGTCCACCCTGAACATACATCTGTAGCAACGAGTGTATGAATGAAGATGCCGCCCATTGATCCTCCATGATGGGCAACAAAATCGCTTTCTAAGTATCCTAGCTCAGGATCGTTCCAATCTGCAAATGTACGGATGGGTACTTGTTGGCTTATTTTTTTAGACGCTCTCCGTCTTTTTTTATGCGGATTTGCTTTTTTTCGAACTTCGGATAGCAAACGATCAATGCTGGATGCACTAATTTTTAGTAACCTTTGGCGTACTGTTGTATTAGTTTGAGATGCTTGTGACGTTCCATTGCTTCTATAAGATCTGGTATAACAACTTTAAGTCGTTTGCTACAAATTCGGTCTGCTGTTTCCCATATTATGATGAGAGCCTCTTTTACTGCCTCGTTATAAATGAGTTGACTGGTAACTTTTTTCTTAGATACTTTTGGTTTCAATACACCTCCAAGAAGGCGTGAAACGTGCTTACGGTGATATCCAGAAACTGCAATGAATTCATTTAATATCCGTGTCTTTTCCTTTTTGGATGCTTCTTTGTAGCGGTTTCTAAGAACAATGATTAGTTCTTCTCTAGGACTTATACTAATTTCACCGGCCATAGCTTATCCTCCATTATTTCGGTAACATTTTGGATAAAGCAACGGTCCTCTTTTGTCAATAAAAAACGTGAGTCAAGGCGATGGGAAATTATATTTGACTTTGAACACAGGAGATGACAATGCTGGGGGATGTTTATTATACTTAATTATATGATGAATCGTGTGTTGGATGATAAAATGAGGTTTTATCCAAATCTTGATAAGCATTTGGCTACATGCAACATTACTGTTAACTGACTTAATATGAAATCCAAAGAATTTACTAATACTGATGAAGAATCATTCAATATCAACATCTCTTCGATTGTAAATGCGAAATTAACTCGTAAATAGTCAGGACACCTATCTTATACTAATACATATTAGTATCTATTTATTTACATTGATTGGAGGAGTTACTATATGGTTACAAATTCAGGCCATCAAGTTTCCTGAACAAAACGAAAAAAAATTACTTGGGATCTGAAAGATATTTATCCATCTGATACTCAATAAAATCCATGAAAAAACATTGCACAACAATCAGTAATTACAGTTATGATAATTGTAACAACCTAAAACATTTAGAATTTCCCGGTTACACTCACAAGACTATTTATTTGATCATTATGGTGGAATTAAATAAAATAACTTGAGAAAGGTAAAAAAACTTGAAGAATCTCTTCCAAATGACACAACAGGTTCTAAAATAATTTACGTTGTGTTGCAGGATAATTCAAAAAATTGTTCCAACCCGATTCAAAACCGGCTCTGGATACCAAATTACTGTTATTAATAACAGTAATTTAGTAAATTTCGAAACCCTTACAGACTCTATTTAGATAAAGTAAACTTCTGGCTTCTTAGTTTTAATAAGACCGTTTCAATGGTTTTTGAAATTTGTTTCATACTATAAGGTTTTTCTAAATATCCCTTTATACCCAATTCTAATAAATTATCCTTTTTCTCGTGTTCTCCCATACCAGATGAGATAATCACTTTAATTTTGGGATCTATTTTAATTAGAGTATTAAAACATGTAACCCCGTCCATACCCGGCATAATAAGATCTAAAAGTACAACTGCAATTTTATCCTTATTCGAGTTATATAGCTTCACTCCTTCAAATCCATTTTTTGCAGTCAGCACCTTAAAACCGAGTGAATTTAGCATGTCAGATGCCATTTCTGCAATTATATCTTCATCATCAATCACTAATACAGTACGTCCATGTCCGATATTATGTTGCTTAAACTCACTGATATCTTTCCGGGGTGTTATATCGGTTGCCGGCAAATAAACAGTGAATGTTGTTCCCTCACCAACTCGACTATCAACTAAAATAGCACCATGAAACGCTTTAACTATTCCATACACCATTGACAGCCCAAGCCCTGTACCTTTGCCAGGTCCTTTGGTGGTATAAAATGGATCGAAAATATATTCAAGCTGTCCTTTTTCAATTCCATGGCCAGTATCTGAAATTTCAAGTTTTATATATTTGCCTTTTCTTAGATTATTATTTTTAGAATGATCGTCACTGTCAATAATGACGTTTTCCGCAAAATATAGAATTTTTCCGGTACCCTCAATCGCATCTTTCGCATTTATTGATAAATTCATTACAATCTGTTGAATGCTTGTATCATCTACAAGTGCATTTAGTAAATCAGAATTATAAGTAAAATTCAGTTCTATTTTTCGATCAAACAATCTTTGTAAAATATCGATCGTGTCATTTACAACTTTAATAAAGTCTGTCGATTCATTTTTTTGAGAATTTTCATTCCGTGCAAAATTCAGCAGTTTTTTTACTATCTCGCCGGCCCGATTTGCCGATTTTTGAATGGAGTCTGCTCTTAGATGATTTACATCGGTTTCTAATGTGGTTATTTTTATAAGTTCTGCATTTGGAATTATAGCAGTTAATATATTATTAAATTCATGGGCAACACCACTTGCTAGCATGCCGATACTTTCCATTTTTTGTGCCTGCAAAAGTTGTTGCTGAACTTGCTTAATATATGTCATATCTTTTATGAGGATTGACATTCCCAAGATTGCATTACTGGGATCCTTTATTTGACTGATGCTGATTAAAGCGGGAAATTTTGTCTTATCTTCTGAATATAAATCGATTTCAAATCTTTAAGAAAATTGTGTTTTGCTAAATGATAATTAATGAAAATAATTGTTTCATTTTCACGAACAATATCTTTAAAAAAATTTCTTTCCTCTTGACCATATTCCTTTCAACATTTCTTTAGCTACAATATTAAGATAAATGAAATTTCCAACTCATGTCGATTGTACAAAATCCGTCTTTTAGTTCCTCAATAACTGTAAAGAGTCTTGGTGCAGTATTACGAATGGTTTTTTTTCGTATCATTTGTTTACTTTTTTCTTAAAAAATATTCCGATGGCCTGATACCATCTTTTATGCCATGTCATAATTGCTAAAAGTAATGATATTATTGTAGCAATAATAAGCAACACCACGCTTAACCTTAAAAAAACAGTAAACTTATTAAAGAAAAATAAATATACGCCCAAAAATAAAATTATACTAGATACGATTAAAGCGGTGTTTCGGTTTAAATGTGAATAGAATTCAATAATGAGCCCTCGTCTTGGCTTATCCATAAAATCCATGTAATAACTAATAATTTTTTATATAATTTTCATTTTCTTTTGAACTTCGGATCTATTAAGATAATTTACTCTTCATATAAATAATATGGTAATAATTAAGTATAAAAGAAAATTAAAATATTGTGCAAAATAGTGAAATAATAATTCATTTTGAGAACTAAAATTGTGAAATATTTCCAGTCCGATTATGATAGTACAAACTGATAAAATATTAGGTAAATATTCAGAAAAAATTATTTTCATTTTAGTATATTGATACCAGAATATTGCAAAATAGAGAAAAGTTAAGCAAATTGGGTATAATTGTAACTTTTTGAGAAAAGAGGATCATAGGAGAATTTCATATGTTCCCAAAATAAATATTGGTAGAATAATGTTACAATTGAAATCACCAATCGAAGCCAAAGAATAGGGCAATAAATAGTAACTTTAACTTTCCTTGAAATGGGGAAACAATGAGAGAAAAAATAAATAAAATGTAAAACACAGTTGAAATTTCTCAAAAAAATATAAATGCATATGAAAATTTATAAAATTGAAAATGTATCTGAAAAATTATGGAAAAAACTAAAGATATAGAAAAAATTGTATATGCAGTAATCACTGTAAACCAAATTGATATAAAATGGTTAAGACTCTATTGTTAGCGCTATATCCGAATGAAGCCCATCCCAAAACCGAAATAAAAAAATAAGATTAATATTAATAAAATAAATAAACTCATGATTCACAATGAGGAATTAAATTTAAGCATTACATTAAGAACTATAATAAAAACAATTCAATAATGCATATTAATAATAGATTTTAAATTTATTTTTTTTCATTTAATATAGTTCATTAATTATTTACGAAATATATGATCTCACTTTATTTACTTCCACTCTTTCCTGTTTCATAGAATCCCGATAGCGAATGGTTACAGTATTATTTTCAAGAGTTTCATTATCCACTGTTACACAAAAGGGTGTCCCTGCTTCATCCATTCTTCGATAACGACGACCGATGGCACCTTTTTCATCATAAAATACACGGAATTTACCACCTAAATCATCAGCAATTTTGTGCGCAATCTCAGGCATTCCATCTTTTTTTACCAATGGAAATACAGCTACTCTGATCGGCGCTATCTCCGGAGCAAATTTCAATACCACACGCTCCTCCTCTTCTTCATAGGCATCAATCAGTACCGCCAGTAGTGTTCTATCACATCCTATCGAAGTTTCAATGATATACGGTATATACTTCTCACCACGTCCATCATCAAAATAGCGTAAATCCTTTCCCGAGAACTCCTGGTGACGAGTTAAATCAAAATTGGTGCGATTATGTATACCCTCAATCTCCTGCCAATCAAACGGAAACTCATATTCTATATCAAAAGCCTTTTTTGCATAATGCGCTAACTCATTCTTACCATGTTCATGAAAGCGAAGCTTCTCTTTTTTAATACCCAGACGGGTAAACCACTTTAGCCGCTCCTCTTTCCAATACTCGAACCATTTTTCATCTTCTTCAGGATTTACAAAAAATTGCATCTCCATTTGTTCAAATTCACGAGTGCGAAATGTAAAATTCCCTGGAGTGATTTCATTTCTAAATGCCTTACCAATCTGTGCAATTCCAAATGGTATCTTTTGCCTGGCAGACTCGCGTACATTATGAAAATTCACATAAATACCCTGCGCTGTTTCCGGGCGCATGTATACCACGTTAGCTTCATTTTCGACAGGCCCCATAAAGGTCTTGAACATTAAATTAAATTTTCGTGAATCAGTCAATTCACCACCACATACGGGACATTTATCACTATTTGTTAACTGATCTTCTTTAAATCTGTTTTTACACTTCTTGCAGTCAACAAGCGGATCAGTAAAACCTTCAATGTGACCCGAAGCTTCCCACACTCTGGGATGCATTAAAATACTCGCATCCAGCCCTTCTATATCATCCCGCTCGTATACCAGTGACCGCCACCAAAGATCTTTTATGTTTTTTTTAAGTTCAATACCTAACGGTCCGTAATCGTAACAACTGTTGATGCCGCCATATATTTCACTACTTTGAAAAATAAATCCTCTTCTTTTACAAAGCGATACTAATTTTTCCATTACCCCTGATTCTTTCTTGCTCAAAACAACCTCCCTAATTAGAAAAACTTATTGTTGATAATTTTCTAATAAACTTAATCCATTTAATATCAATTTTTGATCCGTATGAAAACGTAAATACTCAAGTAAAAAATTGGTGAATTCTATATCCTCATTTTCAGGCATTTTGATGTTGAGTAATTTTTTATATGGAGTTTTCTGTAAATTTTCCAGATATTCTATTAGTTGGGCGTTAATCTTCTGTTTTTCTCCATATTCATTCTGACATTTGCTACAAATAACAGCTCCATTCTGAAAAGAAAAATACCTGCTTGCCCCTGATATCTTATCATCACATTTAAAACATTTATTGAACTGGGGACGAAACCCAAGGAAAGAAGTTAATTTTAAAATAAAGTACCAAAACGCTATTTCTGTTTTTTCCTCTGTCTCAATAAATTTTATAATATAGTTTAAAAAATCAAAAAATACTGGTTCTGAATCCGCATGTGTAAAAAAAACATTTATTAATTCAATTATACTGTATGCATAGGCTGTTTTTCTCAAATCTGATCGAAGTCTGTGAAAACTATCTTCCAGAGATGCCTTCCCTAAAATCTGTAACTCCCGGTTGGGTGAAAAATAAACCACTGCCTCAACCAAATTCAGAGTTTCAATTATTCCAAGATAATCACTATTTTTCTTGCGTGCCCCCTTTACAATAACATCAATTCTTCCCTCATCACGAGTGAAAAATGTTATAATTTTACTCGTTTCTCTCCAATCCATCGATCGTGTAACAAATGCTAGGGTTTTAAGTTGTTCCATATTTTAAAGATAATAAGGCATGGTGGCAGTAATGATTGCAAGATATATAAGTAAACCAAGAATATCGTTGAATGTAGTTATGAAAGGTCCGGATGCCATTGCCGGATCTATATTCATCCGTTTCAAAACGAAGGGAATAAGTCCACCAAATAGTGTGGCCTGCAATATAACAAGATTCAGTGAAATACCAATAATCAGCCCCATAATAAAATTATTCATCCAAAAAGTAACAAACATGGTCATCAATACAGCAAAGACAAAACCAATAAACAAAGAAACTCGAAGCTCTTTGAAAAATCTTCTCCATGTACTCTTTATAGAAATTTCACCGGTTGCTAATCCTCGGATAACAATTATCGAAGATTGAATTCCCCCATTTCCCCCCATTGCCATTATAACAGGCATAAAAAAGGTAAGTGCAATGATTTGTGCAAGAGTTGCCTCGAATTGTTTTATTACAAGTGCCGCAATTAATTGCCCTATAAAAGCTATAAATAACCATGGCAATCTAAACCACGATACTTTTAGAAAAGACTCTTCCTGTATTTCTTCATCGTTTGCTCCGGCAAATATTGAAATATCCTCAGATGCCTCCTCCTCCAAAACATCAATAATATCATCAATAGTTATTTGGCCGACTAATTGCCCATTATCATTCACAACCGGCAATGCAACCAGATCATATTTTCGGAATAAAATGGATATCTCCTCCTGATCCATCATTGTGGGAACAGAACGGATATCACGAACCATAATGGACTCTATTTCATCTTTGCCTTTGGCTAATACCAGGTCCGTCAAAGAAACATTACCCATCAAAACGTTATATTTATTCACGACCCACACAGTATGTATTGTTTCCAGTTCCTCCTTGGCCTTGCGAATTTCTTTTATTGTCTGTTTAACCGTTGTATTGTTTCGCACGGCAACATACTCAAGAGCCATGATGCCACCGGCAGTATCCTCATCATAATTCAGTAACTCCTTAACCTCTTCAGAGACATCTGCCGGAACCTGATCTAGCACACGACTTGCTACTTCATCCGGAAGATCAGATATCAAATCTGCGGCATCATCAGAATCCATTTGATCAACCAGGTCAGAGATCTGAGTATGTGAAATATCTTCTAACAGTTGTTCTACAATTGGTTGATCTAATTCGGTAAGTACAGAACTGGCCATCTCCGTTGGCAACAGGTTAAACAGATACTTTCGATCATCCTTTTTTAATTCATTAAAAATTCTCGAGATGTCAGCTGGATGAAGATCTACCAAAATATTAACAAGAACACCATGATTTCGCTTATCGATTAAATCACGGATATCAGTTATTATTTCCGTAATTTCAATATCAGGTACAAATTTCATTTCTCTAAAAAACCTTTTTTAAATCAAATATCTCATTTGACAGCGCGATGAAATTGCTCGCTGTTAGTTCTTCTGGCCTTCTGCTTAAATCCTGACACTTTATTATGTCGGTAATTTTTACACCAACAACCCGCTTCAAACTGTTATGAAGCATCTTTCTTCTTGTCTGAAACGTACCCTGTACAATAGTCTTTAATAATTCATAATCCTTTATATCGTTCAATTCATGGAAAAAATCAATTGATATTACCGCCGAATCCACTTTGGGCCTGGGGAAAAAATTTTCCTTCTTTACATTGAATTCTTTCCTAACAAGACCATGTACTGCTGTTAACACAGATAATATTCCATATTCTTTGTTTCCAGGATTGGCGACTATTCTATCTGCAACTTCCTTTTGGACCATTAAAACAGCTTTTGACACTTCTTTAAAATTGTCTAAAAGTTTAAACAAAATGCTTGATGTCAGATTATATGGGATATTTCCAATTACTTTAATTTTTGTCCCAAGAATTCTTAATTCATCAAGTCGAAGATCCAGGAAATCCAACTGTTTAATTTTATAATTTGTGTCTCTGCAGGTCAGATCCTGCAAAATATCAATCAAACGAGGATCAATTTCTACAGCAATTAACTGCTTGGGGCCCGCATTCAATAATAATTTCGTTAACACACCCTTTCCGGCACCAATTTCAATTATATTATCATTTTCTTTAGGCTCCAGAGCGGCAACAATTTTTTCAGCAATCCCTATATTTAGTAAAAAGTTCTGGCCAAATCTTTTTAATGGTTTTATCTGTTCGGACATTCTCACTTAAGTCCAAATAAATTTATCGCATTATCACTGGTGATCTCAGCAAGTTCTTCGAGAGGTACTCCCTTTAATTTCGCTATTTTTTCTGCAGTATACTTCACATATGCCGGTTCGTTTCTCTTACCACGGAATGGCACCGGTGTTAAAAATGGGCTATCTGTTTCTAAAAGTAATTGCTTTAGTGGTACATGATCTATCAGACGTATGAAATTGGTGTTTTTAAATGTAATCACACCCGTAAATGAGATATAAAAATTGTGCGCCAGTGCCTCTTCAAGAAACTCCATTGACCCTGTAAATGAATGAAGAATAACGCCATTTGATCCCGCTTTTTCTTCTTTTAAGATTTTCAAAACATCTTCATGGGCATCACGGTTGTGCACTATAATTGGCAGATGAACCTTTTTAGCGAATCTGATTTGTTTTCGAAACACATCTTGTTGAATTTCTTTTGAAACGTACATTCGATAATAATCGAGACCAATCTCACCTATTGCCACAACCTTATCATGAGCAGATAACTGTTCAATTTTCTCCAGATCTGAATTATCTTTAAGATTAGAATCATTGGGATGAACTCCAACGGCGGCATATACAATAGCATACTTTTCAGCGAGTGATATTGCCATTTGGGAAGTTTCTACATCCGTTCCGATATCGATAATCGAGTTTACTTTATTTTTGATTGCCCGTTGCAAAACAAGTTCACGGTCTTCATCAAACTGATCAAAATGTATATGGCTGTGAGTATCAATAAACATTTTCTACTTTTCCAATCATAGTTAAGAGATTTGTGCACCATTTGAAATCTGGCCATCAGGGATTAGTAAACTTAATTCATCATCACTTTTTGCTGCCAGGAGCATACCATGAGATAGTTCTCCTTTGATTTTGGCGGGGATCAGGTTCTTAACTATGATAATTTTTTTACCCATCAATTGTTCTGCCGAATAATGTTTGGCTATTCCGGCTATAATTTGACGTTTTTCATTTCCGACATCAACTGTAAGTTTCAACAACCGATCTGCATTTTTCACCGGTTCAACTGAACAAATTTCTGCCACTCTTAAATCAAGTTTTTTAAACTCATCAATTGATATAATACCAACATCCTCAGAATCTGCTTCTTTTTCAGAAGGGATTAATAATGCCAGTTCTCTTTCAATTTCCTTGTCATCAATTTTTTTAAATATAATTTCCGGAGTATTTAATTCTTGATTTGGCACTAAGGACAGTTTGCCTGCCGCATTCCAGTCCAAAGCCTCAAATTGATCGAGATTTAATATCTTTCTGATTTTTTTACCTGTAAACGGAATTACCGGATCAAAAAGTATTGAAAGACTTTTTACTGTTTCCAAAGATAAATATAGCGTTGTGGCACATTCAGTTTTGTTGTTCTTGATAGTTTCCCAAGGTTTTTTATCATTAAAATACTTATTTGCTGCCCGGGCAATATCCATCATCTCTTTTAGTGCCTGTCTTAATGTAAATGTGTCAATAAGTTTTCCGATTCGTGCAGGTGCTTCATGCAAATTTTTTATTAATGCCTCATCTTCAGAATCATATTTTCCCGGTGTAGGAACCCGGCCATCAAAATATTTAAAACAAAACGTTAGGGTTCGATTAACAAAATTACCTAAAATATCGGCCAACTCATTATTATGTCTTGCCTGAAAATCCTTCCAGGAAAAATCTGAATCCTTTGTTTCAGGAAGATTGCTAGTAAGACAATACCGGAGGGAATCCGGTTCAAAATTTTTTAAATAGTCTTCCAGCCAAACGGCATAATTTCTACTTGTGGAGAGTTTGTCCCCCTCCAGATTTAAAAATTCATTTGCAGGAACGTTTTCTGGTAAGACATAATCACCATGCGCCTGTAGCATTGCGGGAAAAATAATACAATGAAATACAATATTATCCTTACCAATAAAGTGGATTAAACGGGTGTCCTTTTTTTGCCAATAATCTCGCCATAGTTCCGGTTTTCCTATTTCAACAGCCCATTCTTTTGTTGCCGATATGTACCCAATGGGTGCATCAAACCATACATAGAGGACCTTCCCCTCAGCATTGACACCGGCCTTTTGAGCAACATCGCGAGGAACTTCCACTCCCCAAGGCAAATCCCGGGTAACCGCCCGGTCATTCAATCCCTGTTCAAACCAACTCCTAATTTGCCCCAGCACATTTGTTTTCCATTCCGGGTGGCCATTTATCCATTCCTCAAGTGCCGGCTGATATTTTGCAAGCGGCAAATACCAATGTGTAGATTCCTTTAATTCTGGCTTTGAATTAGTAATGGCACTGCGAGGATTAATTAAATCCATGGGACTCAGTGAAGATCCACATTTTTCACATTGATCTCCATATGCATCTTCAAAACCACAACCCGGGTTGGGACATGTTCCGCGAACAAGCCTGTCAGCTAAAAATATTTTTGCCTCAGCATCATACAGTTGTTTATCTGTCTTCAGTATAAAGTCATTTTTTTTAGATAAAGTGCGGAAAAAGTCCTGGCTTGTTTCATGATGAACCTCAGAGGAGGTTCTGCCATAATAATCAAAACCTATTCCAAATTCTTTAAAACTTTCTTTATTTCTTTTATGATAACGATCAACTATTTCCTGAGGGGAAACACCTTCATTTCGCGCGCGAAGCATGATTGGCACCCCATGTTCATCTGAACCACAGATATAGATGATGTCATTATTATTTAATCTGTGATATCGTACAAATATGTCTGCCGGTAAATACGCACCAGCCAAGTGTCCCAGATGTATTGGACCATTGGCATATGGCAAGGCACCTGTCACTAGAATTCTTTTTTTGCCAGACAATTTATAAATCCTTATTTGATTTTTTTAGAGCGAGGAATATACATACTACTCAGACTTAGAACAAACCTTGATGTAAAATATGAAGATTCTATGTTTTAGAAGTGTTTTTATTTTTTTTTAATTCATTCAATTTATATTGCTCATATTCATCACCCTCAAAGCGTAATAGTACTTCTTCATTGAAGATATCCACCTTGTCCACATATCCAACACCGCGATCTGTTTGGATCGGAGAATCCAGTGCCGGGAATTTTTTTAGAGAAGCTGAATAAAATCCCTTTTCGTGCAACAAGCAACACTTTAACCTGCTGCAGATACCACATATTTTTGAGGGATTCATTGGCAGATTTTGCTGTTTGGCATCTGTAGTGGTTATTGGAGAAAATGAATCCATAAATGATGCACAGCAAATCTGTTTTCCACAGATCCCAATTCCTCCCAGTTTTTTGGCCTCTTCACGAACACTTATTTGCCGGAGCTCAATTCGTGTTCTGTATTTACTGGCCAAATCCTTAACCAATTCACGAAAATCGACTCTCTGTGCGGATGTAAAATAAAATGTTACTTTATTTGTATCAAATTGATATTCAACATCCACCAGTTTCATATTTAGATTTCGGCGTTCAATATATTCTTTTGCAATCTCAAAGGCTTTTTCCTCCTCCGCCCGGTTTTTTTCCATTTTTTCCAAATCCTCAGAATTTGCGCCGCGCACAATATTCTTTGGCTCATCTTTCATATCTTTTAACATTACCAGACGACCTGTTTGGGTAACAAATCCCAAATCAATACCTTTATCTACTTCAACGATTACATAATCACCAATCTTTATATCGAGCTCTTGCGAGTTAAGAAAATATCCTTTTCGGTTGCGTTTAAATGATGTTTCTACAACTTCAGGTGACATTGTTAGGCTCCGTCTTAATTAAATTCTCATTTATTCGAAATCCGAGAACTGTCAATATAATCTTACCATTAGCATTACGTTGTATGTTGGCTATAGACTGATCAATTAAATCAATAATTGCTTCAAAATCCGAACTATTATACAGTCGTGTAAAATTGACAATATTTTCTTTAAGATTCCTGTTAATAATTATTGACTCATCTTCCAAATTTAAAAAATGAATCACATCCTTAAACCACAAAATAAGTAAATTGAGTAAGTCCAGCAAGTAATTTCTGTCACGAGACGCAGTCATCTTTTCAACAACTTCCGTAAGATTAAGCATATCACCACCGGCAGCAGAACGAATATAGTCATAAATTAATTGGCTTCGGGGTCCAAAATCCTGCGACATGGATGAAAATATTTTTTTTAAATTATTTTCATTGAGCAAGATTAATTCATCAACCAATTCATCAACTTCATGAAACTGTCCGACGATTGATTTTGCTTCATCAAATCCCAATGAAGAAAAGTAGATTATGTGGCATCTCGAACGAATCGTTATCGGGATGGCATTTAAGTTCGATGTTGTGAGTAGAATTATCAGTTGTTCAGGAGGTTCCTCTAAAATCTTCAAAAATGAATTTGAAGATTCTTTATTCATGCGATCTGCATTACTGATAATATAAACTTTCTTTTCAGCTTCGTGGGGCGTATACTTTGATTCATTTTTCAATTGCCGGATCTGATCAATCAGAATATTGTATTGAGCACTATGGTCAGAAGCTGCGAATGGATTCACTGCCTTGAGTTTTAATTGCTCCCGAATTTTATCCGGTGTCATTGATTTCATTATGGGAAAAATGAAATGAACATCAGGATGATTAAAATGTGCAATCTTTTCACAAGATGGACATGTATAGCACGGTCTCGTATCACTATGTTTACAATTAAGTGTCTTGGCAAGTTCAAGTGCAAAGGCATCTTTCCCCGTACCTTCAGGGCCATAAAACAGATATGCATGCGCCAGCCGGTTGTTCACTAAGCTGTTTCTAAAATGATCCCGAGGTTTTTGCTGTATACTAAAGTTTGAAAAATAGTCCATATCAAATCTATCATGTATATTCATATATATATTTTAAAATGTCACGAAAAATAAGCATCTTAAATATAGAATCCAAACTTATTAAGTAGACTTTTTCTGATTAAATTGATAAGCAATTTTACGGAGGAAAATACTCAACGATGTTTTAAATCTATAAGAAAATATAATTTCCCGAACAGTTGGTATTACTTTACCAGCGGTTTCTCTGTGGATATTACGATTTTGTAGATTCCCTTTTTTCTCAGAAGATCCATTATATGTATAATCACGCCATGATCAACTTCCGAATCTGCTCTTAGGACAACACTCTTTTCCTTTTGTTCAGCCAATTTAGCCTGGACATATTCAACAAGAAAGTTAATTTTCACCTCTTCATCATTCAGATAGAGTGTCTCATTTTTATCGACGTAAATAACGACCTTTTGGGTGGTATATGTCTGGCTGCTTTCCGCGTCAGGTAGCTTCAACTCAATACCAGGTTGTTCCAAAAAAGTTGATGATACTGTGAAAAAAATGATTAAAATAAACAGCACATCGATCAATGGGGTGATATTTAATGCGATTTTTTTGGGCGCTTTATCTAGTAGTTTCATTTTTCTCTACAGGGTCATTTTTAATATGATGTAATTTTTGGATTAGAAAATTCGAGTACTTTTCAATATCAAGTACAAAATTTTCCGCTTTCTTTGTGAATAAGTTATAGAATATCAATACAGGAATACCAATGAACAAACCCGTTACTGTGGTTACCAAAGCCTCAGAAATACCACCGGAAAGAGCTGATGCCTGTCCAATTCCCTGCTCTTGAATAACCGTAAACACCTGTATCATTCCAAGAACCGTTCCCAATAATCCCAAAAGAGGTGAGATAACCGCAATGGTTTCAAGTATAGTTAATCCTCTTTCAAGATGACGTACTTCCTGTCGTCCCTGATCTTCGATCAACTCCTTAATTTCATTCCGATCCAACTCACTATTGTCCAGGCCGACTTTTATAAGATTTGGTAACGGACCATTAAATTTTGCACATATATTTCTGGCCAGTTCAACATCTTTTAATGAATTGAAATTTTCAATAACATTGATAATATCTGTTATTATAATTTTCTTTTTGCGCAAAACCAGCGCACGTTCAATGATTATAACGAGAGCAATAAATGAAGCCAAAGCCATCGGATACATCATGAAACCGCCACGTTCAAACAATTCAATCATATTAGCGCATACCCTCCCTTAAATTTGGATAAATTAGCCGTGCCGTTATCGTCAGACTTTCTTCCGGAAAACTGGTTGGTAATGATTTAAACGGAAAAACTGATTCAATTGCACTTACACTTGATTGCTCAAGAGATTCATGCCCGTTATGATCAAGTACCTTGTATTCCAACAATTTTCCATCACGGGTTATTGTAAATCTTATATCTGTATATCCATGTATCAGACCGAGCCGGTAATAAGCAACCGGAGCAAACCACACACTATGCAGTTTTCTTTTGAGTGCGTTGATGTATGGGGCCCATTCCCAGGCATAGGTGCTCAAGGTAATATTTCCCAGTTGATCGGCCGAAAACTTTTTTTGACTATAAATATTATTGGTAGTCTGTTGATTCACCGATGCAGATTGTGCCGATCGCGATACATCTTCATATTTTGGTTTAAAGAAATTTTCATCTTTATTTGCATAAATACTTTTACGTAATGCATCTTTAGAAAACTTTTTTGATGGTAAAAGTTGTGACTCCTTTGTTGTTACATTCGGATTTGTCAAATTAGGAGTCGGTACATTTCCCTCGCTGCGAGGCTGATTTGCAATTATGTCACCTATTTCCGGGTTCGCAGCGCGTGAATTCCTGTCTGATAATAAATCCGACTCAGTTGGGGTTTGTTCATTTTCATTCATATTTTCGACTATTTGTCTCGGTCGTTGTATCTCTTCAGGCTTATTCTCTGGAAAAACAACCGTTACCTCTTCAGGGATGGTATTCGCATCATCCGCAAAATTTAGAAACATTAGATCTAATTTAAAGAAAATAAGAAAAAGAATGTGCAAAATTGCAGATAGGATAAATGCAATTACATATATCCTTTTGTCCTTATCTACTCTATTGAGACCCAGGGAATACATAGGGAAAATTCTTTTTATTTGGAGTTTAATTATAATTTATATCTTTAGACAAAAAAAAAACGACAATTGTTCCCTCTTTTAATAATAAGCGCGGCCAGAAGGACGCTTGGTTAATTTCAAATCCTGTAAAATTGATTCTTTTACATTAATTTTAAATGAATAATAACCAATTTTGGGTTGCCAATTGAAAGACATTTCCCAGCAATGTAAATCACGATATATTGAAAAACTCTGGTATGTAATATCCTGCTTAATCACATCAAAGCGGGCTGTCCAGTTTATTCGCCAGTTTTTTGTAATGGACAGACTTGCTGTGGTCCCAAGATCCAGCCGCTCCGTAATATTATTTAAATTTGTGCGATTGAGATTATAATTTAAAGTAAAGTTGATTCGCCACGGGATATCCAGATTCTTTGCCGCATTTTCATCACTCAATTTCTCAATCTTCAAATTATCGCTTTCGAGGATTCCTTCGTTATTCGCAATATCCAGTTTTTCTTTGGCGGCTTCTTTACTTTCCTTCTCTTCATCGGAACTCATAAACATTTTATTATCGAGTGCAAAGGCCGTACTTGCTGTCATGGTTTTTAGAATGGGAAGTTTACCCTCAGAAAATACAGTTTCATCTATAAAAGAATCTCCCGATTCCGATCTCAAGTAAAAACTTTGAGTCGCCGTTAAATTCAAATTAATTCCCGGTACCGGTGTTGCCCGAAAGTTAGTTCTTAAATCCCTCAGATTAAACTCTTCTGCAGCGAAATCATATCCTGAACTAAAATTCAATGTAAACAAATCAATCTTTGTTTCCTCATCGCCATCAATGATCTTTCCTTGAAAGAGATTCGCCAGACTAAAACTCAAAAATTCTGAACGGCGACTGCCCGTAGATCCAAATGGATTTTTACTAAATTTATCAACCTTAAGCTGATTACCATTATTATCATATACAGGATCACCATTCTCATCGGTAACATAATTATAGTACCCAAATCCTTCCTGGGAGAAATCCGGTGTTACCGTATATGATATTACCGGATCTATCTTGTGTCGAATAAATTTTAGTGAACCAATATTGGGTTCAAACATTCCATACAATGTTGTTCTTAATCCCAAACTGGCATTAAATGTACGGCGCGCGGCAAATTGTTTTTTCTGTTCAGTGATCAGATTGATGGATCCACTTGTAGTGGTATCATATCCCGTGGGCTCTGTAACTTCCGAGACCCAGATTTCCTGATAATTTATCGAAGGAGTGATATTGAAATATTTAAATATTTTATTGGGGGAATTTAAGGAGATCCGGTGTTCAACTCCTTCACTTTTGTCATAGACAATCGTATTCAGGCTATCATTTTGCGGTACTTCAGAACCGCGGTGTAAAAGATTTCCATTATATGAAAAATAAATGTTTTCATACCAGGTTTTGTCAGATCCAACTGATTTACCGGTAAATGTTTCAATAAGTGTTGCCTGTGATCTCGAAAATCGAATATTGGGCAATGTATAATCCCGTCTTCCGGTATTTAGATTTTCTGTGATCCCTACATTCAGAGACAGGCTGTTTTTGGTTCCCTTGAAAGTTTTATTCGCAGTCAGATTTGAGGTCAAGAGCTGATTGGTTCTTTCCCTGATATCACTCGCCAGGTCCTGGGCCAGGGTTTTATCACTCTGAAATTGCCCGCTGGCATTGATACTCAGTGTCGGATCAACATTTTGTTTGTGATTAAATCTAATGGCCCAGCGTTCACTGTTTGTCCCTGTGTTGGGATCTTTAGGAAAATAAAATCCTGATACACTACCATTTAACTTATATCTTACATTGTAATTGGCATCAGCACTGTAGGTAAAACCTAATTTGTCATAAAAATCCGCAGTAAGTGCAATATCAAAATAATCACTGGGTGCCCAATAATATCCCATATTTTTCAGAAATCTACCCCCATAGGTACTTTCACCATAACTTGGTATCATCAGGCCGGAATGGCGGCCGCCCTTGCTGGGGAAGACACCAAAGGGAATTACAAAAAGCGGTATATCTGCAATATAGAAATAGACTGGCCGCGCAATGATCCGGTCCTGTAACACCACTCTCATTTTAGTACTCTTAAAATAGAAATGTGGGTTATCAATCAACTCGCAAGATGTAAAATATCCTTGCTCAACCAACAAAGTCTTCGTGCCAATTTTATCAATTCGCTCACCTTTGTAATATCCGGGTGGCATTTCGGTTTTTCCGTAGTTTACTTTCCCGCGCTTGGTTTTAAAATCATAATAAATAGTATTTCCCTGTATTGGTTCTTGTCCCTTTTCGGTAAGTACTGGATTACCTCTGAACACCATATTTCCTAAAGAGTCTACTGAATCTTTGACACCTTCTGCAAAGAGATAATTATTCTGCTGGTCAACAACAATTTTTTCTGCTTCCAGGGTTAAATCCTGATATACAATTTTCGCATTACCCGTTAAATATAACTTATTTCCCTGGCGACTGACTGTTCCGTTTTCAGTCCAGTATTTTATTGGCGCATCCAATTGTTCTTTTGATTGGGTGGAATCCACAATTTGTGTATCTGGTTGTACCTGGCTTAGCAGACTATCATCAGGTGAGATAATAGTAGTTAAAGAATCATTTTGAACAACATCAGCACCGTAATGAGGATATGCAAAGGCGAATAGTATTAGCAATAGATTTATATAGAAGATTTTCGATCTCATAAAATCCGTATATCGAATTGGGTTCTTTTATTCCTTAAACGAACAAAAAGGATTCAGTTCCTTAACTATATTTCATTTATCGACCAGTTTAAAGTCAACCTTACCTGTCTCAAGACTTACCTTGGTAACCTCAATACGAACCGGATCTGCTAATCTCAGTTTCCGATCAGTCTTTGTATTTGTCAGAGAATACGTTTTTTCATCATATATAAAGTATCCCTCAAGATCACGTATATGTACCAGACCCTCAACCAGAGTATCCGGCAGTTCCACAAATATCCCAAAAGAAGTTACTCCGGAGATAATGCCGTCAAACTCTTCACCTATATGTTTGCTAATATACTCATTCTGCTTCAATCTAATTGATTCGCGTTCTGCTTCGAGTGCCGTTCTTTCCATTCTTGACGCCTGATCACATATTTTTTTAAGATCCTGTACACTATATCGTTTCGCCGTCTCGGGAGATTGATTATCATATGCTTTTAACAAACGATGTACTATCAGATCCGGATACCGGCGTATGGGAGAAGTGAAGTGTGTGTAATCACTAAAACCCAATCCAAAATGACCAACATTATCCGTGGAGTATATGGCTTTCATCATAGATCGCAGGGCGACTTCCTCGATAATTATTTCTTCCGGAGTACCTTTAATTTGATGAATAATCTGCTGAAAATATTTGGCTGTTATTTTGGGACTTGGTTTTATTTTATAGTCCAGGGCATGTAGAAATTCAAAAAATTTCTTCATTTTTTCAGGATCGGGTTTTGGATGAATTCGGTATATAAAAGGCAATATCCTGGGGCTGGTGCTAATTTTTTTGATATGTTGTGCAACTACCTTGTTGGCCAGAAGCATGAACTCTTCGATCATTCTATGGCTGTCCAGCCTTTCTTTTCTATTAATTGCTACCGGAAAACCTGTCTGATCTAATTCAAAAGAAACTTCCGGTGTTTCAAAATCAATTCCACCTTCTTGCAGTCTTTTTTGGGTTAATTTGCTGCTCAGCTGCCACATATCTTTTAATATATCTTTATACTGGTTTTCCTGCCCGGCATTTAAAATCTCATGTACTTCCTCATATGCAAATCGTTTATTACTATTTATTATAGAAGGTTTTATTTGATAGTCTATTACCTCACCATCTTTATCCAGTTTCATAATGCAGCTCATCGTTAATCTATCCTTTTCAGGTTGTAAGCTGCATAGCTGATTTGACAATCTTTCGGGAAGCATCGGTATGACACGATCCACTAGATAAACACTTGTTCCTCTGTTAAATGCTTCTTTATCAGTAGTTGAACCTGGCGTGACATAGAAGCTGACATCTGCAATATGCACACCTAGTTCCAGGGTGCCATCAGGGAGGTTTTTTAGAGAAACGGCATCATCAAAATCCTTCGCATCAATTGGATCAATAGTAAAACAAACCTGATCCCTCAGATCCAATCGATTTTTTATTTCATTTTCCGGAATATTGGCTGGTATATCTTCAACAGCGGCATTTACCTTTTCAGGAAATTTGATACCAAGCTGAAAAGAATAAGCTACCGAAGCAACATCCACACCGGCATCACCCGGGCGGCCAATTATCTCAATGATTGAACCTTCCGGATTAAGATGATCGGAATCCCATTTTTCAAGAAGGACGACAACTTTTTCCCCCTCCTGGGCTTCGTTCTGTTTCTCTTTGGGGACAAAAAAATCTCGATAAATTCTAGGATCATCGGGAACCACAAATCCATAGTATTGTGTTTTATGAAAAGTGCCTACAAAATTCTGGCGTTTTCGTTCCAGTATCTTGATGACATAGCCATCTTCATTTTTACCCCGGGATTTGGCATATAGCTTTACTTCTACAACATCCTTATCAAACGCCGTATTTAAGTGATCTCTGCCGATAAAAACATCTGCATCATTTTCATCATCGTGAACAAAGCCAAAGCCACCTCTGGTCATACGTAGTTCACCCCGAATCACCCGGTTTGCCATTGTGATCCTGAATTTCTTTGTACCTTTTACTTTGGATATCTGACGAGAAGATATCAGTAAATTTAGGGCACTTCGAAACAGATGATAGTTTTTCTTTTTAATATTCAGATTCTCACTGAGCTGTTTTGCACTAAGTTCGGCTTTCTCTCTGGTGAGAATATGTAATATTTCCTGTTCAATCTTTTTTTGAGCTTTTAGTGGCATGTTATCCTACTGATATTTTTAAAACTCGTGGAATCTGATTCAGATCACTGATTACTTCTGTATTTAAAACATCAGAATTAGCCAGGCTGAGAATATTTTTTGTTTGTGTACCGCTCATCTCAAGAAAGATAAATTTACACCCATTTACATTTTCAATCAATGTGAGAATCTTGCGGTAAAACTCGAGACCATCCTTCGTATCGGTAAGGGCAATTGAAGGTTCATAATTAACAATTTCGTTTGCCAGGTTTAAGTATTCGCTTTCGCTGATATATGGCGGATTTGAGATAATAATGTCTATCGGATGATCCCAATGATGAGACTCGCTTAAAATATCATGTTTTTTAAATACAATATTATGTACTTCATTCAATTGTGCATTATTTTGGGCCACTTCCAATGCTGATTCTGAAATATCTGTTGCCAGAACCTGACATTCCGGCCAGTAATGCGCCAAACTGATACCAATACAACCGCTTCCTGTTCCAATATCCCAAATATGTACCTGATTGTTTTTCAATTCATCTTTTAGGGCCAGTACATTCTCAACAAGTACTTCCGTTTCCGGTCTTGGAATTAAGACATCTGGATTTACCTTCATCGGCAGACCCATGAATTCTGTTTCGCCTGTTATATACTGAAGCGGCTCATGATTTGAACGGCGTTTTACCAGATCACGATATGTGTCAACTTCACCGGGAGACAATATGCGCTCGAATTGCAGATACATATTTACACGATCAAGATTTAGAACATGTGCCAATAATCTTTCCGCATTAAGACGCGGTTGCTCAAAACTGTTTTTATTAAAATATTCAATCGTTGTATTCAGAATACTAAGAACTGTCCAGGTAGATCTATTTGTAGTCATGTACTTTCGTGGATGGAGCCGGGATATGAAACAAGATGATAATCAGGAGGAAACGCTTTCCAGTTTTTCCGAACGATCGGCAAGATGCAATTTTTCAATAAATTCGTCAAGGTCACCCTCCATCACTTTCTCCAGTTTATACACAGTAAAGTTAATTCTGTGATCGGTGACCCTGCTTTGCGGATAATTATAGGTTCGGATTTTTGCACTTCGATCCCCACCCGCTACCATATTCCGGCGTTGTGAACTAATAGAGGCATTTTGCTCACTGATCGCTTTATCCAGTAAACGTGCCTTAAGTACCTTTAATGCTTTATTTTTGTTTTTAAGCTGAGATTTCTCATCCTGGCAGGTGACAACAATACCAGTAGGAAGATGCGTTATGCGTACCGCCGAATCGGTTGTATTTACGCTTTGCCCGCCCGGTCCCGATGACCGATATACATCAACCTTCAATTCATTTTGGTTTATTGAAACATCTACATCCTCTGCCTCCGGTAATATTACTATCGAGGCAGCTGAAGTGTGAATTCGCCCCTGGGTTTCCGTATCGGGAACTCTTTGGACTCTATGAACACCACTTTCAAATTTCAGTTTACCGTATGCACCATCCCCGGTAATACTAACGATAATTTCTTTAAAGCCACCTCGTTCTGACGGATTTGAATTCAGCGTTTCAATCTTATACCCATTTATTTCGCAGAACTTACTGTACATCCGATAGAGATCACCGGCAAATATACCAGCCTCATCACCACCAGTACCGGCGCGAATCTCGGCAATAGCACTCTTGTGATCATTGGGATCTTTAGGAATCAAAAGAAATTTGAATTTTTCTTCCAGCTTTTCTTTTTCTGCTTCCAGCTCTTCAATTTCATCCCGGGCAATAGCAGTTAACTCCTCGTCGCTGCCATCATCTATAATTTCCCTATCATCTTTAATCTGATTTTCAACTTGTTCAAGCTCATTAGCGACCATAAGGATGTGGTTTACTTCATTTTGCTCCCGGGCCAGTTTTTTAAAACTCTGCGGGTTTGAAGCAATTTCCGGTTTGGACAATTCCCCGTTTAAAAACTCGTTTCTTTCTTTTAGATGCGCTATCTTATCTTCAAACATTAAAACCTCATCAAACCGCAACTTCTGTTGCTGGTACAGGACTCTCTTCTAAAACCAACTCATCTTTGTAGTCATCACCCAAGGCCGCTTTTAGCGCGGCGATTGCTACCTCAAGTTGTGATTCATCCGGCCGGTTCGTAGTTATTCTTTGTAATCCAAGTCCTGGCAAGATCAAAAACTGAACAACCTTTAAATGGTTATATTTGGCAGAAGCTTTTATTGCTTCATATCCAAGTCCGCCAACCAGCGGGATAAGCGGGATATGAGTTATAAGCCGGATAACAAAACTAATGTCGCCGTATATTGATATGATCAGTGTATCCAGAAATGCAAAAAATATCAAAGATATCAGCATCACGATAACCAAAAAACTGGTGCCACATCTTGGATGATACGTGGTATATTTCTGTGTATTTTCCGGTGAAAGAAATACGCGATCTTCAAAGGCAAATATCGTTTTGTGCTCGGCCCCATGATATTGAAAAAGTCTCTTTACATCCTTCATTTTTGAAATACCCCAGACATAAAGCAGGAAAAATGCAATTCTGATCAGACCGGACATAAAGTTGAACGCCAGCGCTTCTTTCTCAATGTTAAATATTTCAGTAGTTAAATATAGCGGTAAAACAAAAAACAGTGATATTCCGATTCCAAGGGCAATTGTGACCGTAAAGATTGCACCGGCAGTACTCATTCCCGACTTTTTCTTTTTTACTGGTTTCTTTTCGCTTTTTTCGTCCTCATCTTCCATTGCTTTATCAGCAGACCATTGCAAAGTTTTAATACCCAGTATCATAACTTCGATTAATGTGACTGCACCGCGAAGAATAGGGATATTCAGGTATTTCTTCCTTTGAATCAGTGAGACAAACTCATCAATTTTAATCTCTATTTCGCCACTGGCGCGGCGGATGGCTGTTGCGATCCGTTTGGGAGAACGCATCATTACGCCTTCAATTACAGCCTGGCCGCCAATGGGCATTATTTTTTCTTCTTGTGCACTAGACATGGTAGTCAAAAATCCTTTCAATAAATAAAAAACGGAATATGCATAAAACCAAAGATGCACATTCCGTATTCCAATAATCTAATGTCCACCCCGCAGGATGGTTAGTTTTTCTTGTATTTCTTGAGAAATTTCTCTACGCGTCCAGCTGAGTCGACCAATTTTTGCTTTCCGGTGAAAAACGGATGGCATTGAGAACAAATTTCGACCTTCAGATCGCCAACAGTAGTAAATGTCTCAAAAGTATGACCACAGGCGCATGACACTGAGGCCTTCTCATATTTGGGATGAATCTTCTTTTTCATCTTTTTACTCCATTTCTGTAATATCGAGCTACGTAATTTAATGCATTTTTATTCCGTTGGCAACAGATTTGGAAAAATTTACATTCGTAGTATCAGCTTAATAACAGAAAATTTCTTAGGAATTCATCGACTGTAAAAAGTCTTTATTATTCTTTGTTTCACGCATCTTTTCCAGCAGAAATTCCATACCTTCAATAATATTCATTTCATTAATAAGTTTGCGCAGTACCCACACACGTGATAGTTCTTCACGTGAGAGTAGCAATTCTTCTTTTCTTGTTCCCGATTTATTCAGTTCGATTGACGGGAAGATCCGACGGTCAGTCAGACGACGATCGAGCACCAGTTCCATATTACCCGTACCCTTGAATTCTTCAAAGATAACCTCATCCATACGCGAGCCGGTATCAATAAGCGCTGTAGCAATGATGGTTAAACTTCCCCCTTCTTCAACATTTCTGGCGGCACCAAAGAATCTTTTGGGTTTATGCAGGGCATTAGAATCGACACCACCGGAGAGAATTTTGCCACTATGCGGGACAACCGTATTGTGTGCACGTGCCAGACGGGTAATACTATCCAGTAGCACAACCACATCTTTTTTATACTCGACCAACCTCTTGGCCTTTTCCAAAACCATATCAGCTACCTGAACATGCCGCTCAGCCGGTTCATCAAACGTAGAACTGATAACCTCTGCGTTGACCGATCTCTCCATATCCGTTACTTCTTCCGGTCGCTCATCAATCAGAAGTACTATTAATTCTACTTCCGGATGATTGGTTGTTATGGAATTTGCCACTTTTTGCAGGAGAATGGTTTTACCGGTTCTGGGCTGGGCAACAATTAAACCACGTTGTCCCTTGCCGATCGGGGTAAGTAAGTTCATAATACGCATGGAATAATCACGGCGCCCTACCTCAAGATTGATCTGTTCTTCAGGATAAAGTGGCGTCAGGTTGTCAAAAAGCATGCGTTCCCGTGCCAGGTCCGGCGATTCCATATTAACGGCCTCAACACGCAATAAAGCAAAAAACCGTTCATTATCTTTTGGGGGTCGAATTTGGCCGGTAACCGTATCACCGGTTCTCAGGTTAAAACGCTTGATCTGTGACGGAGAGATATAAATATCATCGGGACCCGGCAGGTAGTTATAGTTTGGTGATCTCAGAAATCCATAACCATCCGGTAGAATTTCCAGCACTCCTTTGGAAAAAAGCAATCCTTCCTGTGCTGTCTGTTCCTCGAGAATCCGAAAAATCAATTCTGATTTTTTCAAACCCCCGACACCAGAGAGATTCATCTCCTGAGCAATCTTGTTGAGCTCAGCAGCTTTCATTTTCTTTAAACCTTCAATATCCAGCATGAGATATTAAGCCTTTCGTTATAAATATTGGGACGATATTAAATAGTTATAATCCGCATTGGCGGTTTTATCTAAAGTTTGTTTTGATACTTCTTTGAATGTCAGATAAAATTCCTGTATTCTCTAATACAAATGAAATAATGGCGAGAAGGCTGAATGGAGCTTTTCGCAGCGTCTTAAATATAAGTTGTTGTCATAATTAAGTCAAGTTCTTTTCGCAATAGCCTCTGATAATGCGCCTATCAGGAAATGACTCCCCATAACAAACAAAGTGTCATTTTTTTTCAAATGATTATATGCATATTCAAATGCGCTTACCGGCTCTCTGATTATTTTTATATCCATTTGTGTGTGTTTGAGCTGGCTTTTAAGATTCTCCGGGGAAAGAGGTCTTTCATGTCCGGGTTCTGTTATAACAATCGAATTAAAATATTGACTAATTAACTTTGCAATGGCTTTATATTCCTTATCATCCAGCAGTCCAACCAGCAAATGAGATTGGTCCCTGTTAAAATTAGTATTGATTAGCTTTAATGTTTGCCGAAATCCATCCAAATTATGACTTACATCAAAAATTACATTGGGCTCTTTTGACACAAGTTGAAAACGACCCGGCCATTGTACTCCAGCCAATGCGCCTTTGAATTTGTCGACATCAAACTTAATGTTCCGTTTTTGAAGATACCAGCGTGAGGTCAAGTAAGCCAGTGCGGCATTCTCAACCTGATGACGTCCCGCCAGATTCAGGTTGATACCAGGGATATTTGTATTCCGAATCAAATCTGTAATTGTAAATTGAGAACCGCTATATGAGTGATGTTCAACATTGGCTTTGACAGATTTTGTCAGATAAAACCAGGCCCGGCCTTTCCCGTGGTAATCCTGCAGAGCCTGATAAACCCGATGATGCTGTTTTCCGCAAAATACGGTTGAATTCTCTTTTATGATATCGGCCTTTTCGCGCGTGATGACACCAAGTTTGGTACCGAGCTGTTTGGTATGGTCGCGATGAATTGGTGTAATTATTGCCGCTTCAGAATTTACGATGTTTGTCGAATCCAGTCTTCCGCCAAGACCAGTTTCAATAACCGCCACATCAACCGCCTGATCACGAAAATAGGCAAAGGCCATCGCCGTGGTCGTGTCAAAAAAGGTGGCTTTCATTTTTAGTACTAAATTTGAAACATGATCCCAATACTCAATTATATATTTATGATCAATTAATTCCGAATCAATCCTGATTCGTTCACGAAAATCCATAAGATGCGGGGATGTATACAGACCGGTGCGAAGTCCGTGGGCACAGAGTATTTGCTGAATCATTATAGATGTAGAACCTTTGCCATTGGTTCCGGCCACATGTAATACAGAATATCCTTTCTCCGGATAATTCAGATACTTCGATAATTGTTGTATGTTGTCCAGGCCCTGTTTTATCGCGAACTGTTGCAGATTATAAAGTTCATTTATTGTCCTGGAGTATTTTTCTAGTGGCATAGAGAAGTATTGTAAAGTTAGAAATGGAAACGGAATATGTTAGCTTTAAAATTTTATCTGTTGATGACTCATTGATTATATCAGTTTGCCCAGGATATAGCCAATAACCACTCCGATCAGCAAAACCACGGTTAATATGCGGTAGTTCATTACCGTTTTAGAGTAGCCCTTTCGAATGGCAATAATCGACACAAAATATCCCAGGGAATTTATCAACCAAAAAACGGGAAGGGCCAGCACCTTGGCAACAATTGGTCCAATAAAGGGTACGAGGCTTATTAATCCTACCAATCCAATAAACGCCTGAGTGATCAGACCAAAAATTACAACCACGCCACCAAGAACCGTTTTATCCACATCAAGATATATACCGACGATTATCATCAGGGCAATAATAACCCAGATAAGGATTGTTTTACCGAATGCGCGAAAAAAATCTTTTAGAGTAATGCGAAGTGGTAGATGGGGAGGTGTTTCACGTTTCATAATTATGTTTGAGATAATTGCTCAGTAACCATCCCGAAACGACGTTCTCGTTTCAGAAAATTCTGGATTGCTTCAAATAAATCTTTTTTATCAAAATCAGGCCAGAGGGTTTTTGTTACAAAAATCTCGGCATAAGCAATTTGCCAAAGCAGAAAATTGCTGATTCTGAATTCACCGCTCGTTCTGATAACCAGATCAGGATCCGGCAAATCTGCGGTTTGCAAATGTGCCCGTATAACATCATCAGTAATGTCATCAGGATTTAGTAAACCGTCTTTTACTTTCTGGGTTATTTTTTTTATTGCTCCGGCTATTTCCTGCCGGCTGCCATAACTAAGCGCCAGATTTAATATCAGTCCGGAATTATTTTCAGTGGTCCGGGTCGCAGCCAGTAAACTATCCCGGGTATCCTCTGGCAATTTTTCAACATTGCCAATGCATTTGATTTTGACGTTATTTTCAATTAATTCGTCAATTTCTTTATTTATAGTATTTAATAATAAATTCATGAGTGCAGAAACTTCGTATCGCGGTCGTTGCCAGTTTTCATGCGAAAAGGTATATAATGTAAGTACTTCAATGCCAATGTCACCACAGGTCTTTACAACCCTGCGTACTGATTCAATTCCGGCATGGTGACCGGCTATACGGGGGAGATGGCGCTTCTTGGCCCATCTGCCATTTCCATCCATGATGATACCAATATGCCTGGGTAAATTAGGATTACCTCTGAGCAGTTCTTCCATGTGATTAATTTCCATGCCGTTATCTCGACTCATATTGTTAGCAAATCAGAACAATTTAAATTTATTAATTTCAAAGTCAAGAGCTAAAACTATTACACACCACCCGGTTGATAATTGTTCCTGTGCATTCGCAAACCAACCTTATTGCGATAGAGGAGTACATTCTTTAAATTCATCGGATGTATTATATATGTGAATTTTAAATGAATAATAAAAATATACGAAATTTTTGCATCATTGCCCATATCGATCATGGTAAATCGACATTGGCCGATCGCATGCTGGAATATACAAAAACCATATCAAAAAGAGACCTGGTAAATCAGGTGCTCGATGACATGGATTTGGAACGTGAACGTGGTATTACCATTAAATCTCACGCTATTCAGATGAAATATACTGCAAACGATGGAAAGCACTATATTCTAAATCTGATTGACACTCCCGGACATGTTGATTTTTCTTTTGAAGTTTCACGCAGCCTTGCAGCTTGTGAAGGGGCATTATTGATCGTTGATGCCGCCCAGGGTATTGAAGCCCAGACCCTGAGCAACCTGTACCTGGCCATTGAAAGTGATCTGCGTGTTATCCCCATCATTAATAAAATCGATTTACCCAGTGCCCAAATTGAGTCTGTTAAAACTCAAATTATCCAGGTTATTGGTTGTGACGAGAGCGAAATTCACCTGGTCAGTGCCAAATCTGGTGTTGGCATCAGTGAGGTCCTGGAAGCAATCGTCGCTTCTATTCCCCCACCATCGGGATCTGTGGACAATCCTGCTCAGGCACTGATTTTTGATTCTGTATATGATTCCTACCGTGGAGTAATTACCTATATACGTGTTTTTGAAGGCAGCATTCAGAAAAACAGTGTTATAAAAACCTTTCAGTCTCAAAAGCAATTTGAAGTTAACGAGATTGGTATTTTAAAGATGACGCGTCATCCGGTAGATTCATTAAGTGCCGGTGAAGTGGGATATCTTATATCCGGCGCCAAAGATGTACATGAAACAAAAGTGGGTGATACGATCACCCTGGCAAAAAAGCCAGCCGACAAACCGCTGTTTAAATATAAAGAAATTCATCCGATGGTTTATAGTGGTATTTATCCGATTGACAGTGATGAGTTTGAACAATTACGTGAGTCACTGGCAAAACTATATCTTAACGATAGTTCGCTGGTATTTGAACCGGAAACGTCGAAAGCACTGGGATTTGGATTTCGTTGTGGATTTCTTGGCTTGCTGCACATGGAGATTATCCAGGAGCGGCTTGAACGGGAATACAAAGTTAGTATAATTAACACCGTACCCAATGTGGTTTATCGCGTCTATACAACTTCCGGTGAGGTTGTTGAAATTGATAATCCGACCAAACTTCCCCCTGCCGGTAAATATGAAAAAATTGAAGAGCCATTTATATCAGCGCAAATTATTACCCCGACAGATTATATCGGCAATATGATGAAACTGGCCCGCGATCGCCGGGGAGTATTCATCAATACCAGCTATCTTGACTCCAATCGGGTGGATATGCATTTTAAGTTTCCATTAGCAGAAGTAATTTTTGATTTTTTTGACAAACTGAAATCCATTTCACGAGGCTATGCCTCTTTTGACTATGAACTTGATCAGTATCAGCAGTCAGATTTGATAAAGCTGGATATTTTAATCAACGGCGAACCGGTAGATGCTTTGTCTACAATTGTTCATCGTGATAAAGCCTTTGATTGGGGTAGCCGGTTATGCCGTAAGTTAAAAGATCTGATACCACGACAAATGTTTGAAGTCGCCATACAGGCTGCGATTGGAAGTAAGGTAATTGCCAGAACCAGCGTAAAAGCATTGCGCAAAAATGTGCTTGCAAAATGTTACGGTGGCGATGTATCACGTAAGCGTAAACTACTTGAGAAGCAAAAAGAGGGTAAAAAGAGGATGAAACAGGTGGGCAGCATTGAGATACCCCAGGAAGCCTTTCTTGCTGTTTTGTCAATGGAAAAAACGGATTAAACCGGAACTTTTATTCGTTTCTTCACGTTATTTAGATAGTTTTATTTGCTACAAAGTGAGTTCTTGTTATAGGCAAGATAACGGGATATAAATAAATACACAAAAATCCTGTTATCATGTCGAAATAAATAGAAATCCTGAAACAAGCCTGTCCTGGCGACAGGTCAGGGTTCAGGATGACGAATTGAAAGAAACTCATACTAATTAATAAGATAAAATAATGAATGTCGACCGGAGGTTGTGTGGCTAAGGTAAAAAAAGTGCAGGAGAAGAAAACAAGCGATTTTTTTGAAGGATTATTTATCGCACTTATTGCAGCGCTCATAATACGTCAATTTATTGTGCAAGCGTATCGCATTCCGACCCCTTCTATGGAAGACACGCTTCTTGTGGGCGACTTTTTATTGGTAAATAAATATTCCTACGGAATGCGCACTCCGGATTGGATCGGAATACCTTATACAGATGTTGGTTTTAATATTCCCTGGGTTAGAATTCCCGGTTTCAAAGAACCTGAGCAGGATGATGTAGTCATTTTCCGTTACCCATTAAATCAAAGCCAGGATTATATAAAAAGATGTATTGCCACCGGTGGTCAGACTCTGGAAATTATTGATAAACAAGTTTATGTTGACGGCGTCGAATTTGTGAATCCACCCGATTCGAAGTTTTTAGACGCCAACAGGATATATGACCGGAAACAGGGATCTATCTATTTCCGAACGTTCCAGAATAATAAATATGGCAGCCGCGATAATTTTGGACCAATTACGATTCCCCAAGACAGTTACTTTATGATGGGCGATAATCGTGACAACAGCTCAGACAGCCGTGTATGGGGATTCGTTAATTCTGAGCACATTGTCGGACAAGCTTTGATAATTTATTTATCCTGGGAGGGGGATTTTAATTTATCAGACATCTTCCTATTCTTTAACAAAGTAAGATTTGACCGAATTGCCAATGTAATTCGTTAATTATTGTATGAATATCACCAAATATCCTGGTATATATGTTCACATCCCTTTTTGCCAGGTTAAATGCGGCTATTGTGATTTCTATTCAGAAACCTCATTCGATCAAAAAGCACAGTTCCTGAATTCACTTGCCAAAGAAATCCAATATTATAAAAATCTGGTCTCTGACGATGTCAGTTTTGACACCATCTATATCGGGGGTGGCACACCTTCTGTTCTCGAACCGGTTGAATTGTCACAAATATTGTATCAATTAACAGACGCCTTCACATTTAATACTGATTCAGAAATAACCCTTGAAATAAATCCCGGAACGGTGGATTCTTCAAGCTTGCAACAATTCCATCAATCCGGTTTTACCCGTTTAAGTATCGGTGTGCAAAGCTTTCTGGATCATGAATTAAAAATTCTGGGCCGGATCCACAGTTCTCAGCAGGCAAAGTCCTGTATTCTTGATGCCCGTGAAGCCGGATTTGACAGTATAAGTATTGATCTGATATATGCTTTACCAAATCAAACCCTGGATCATTGGCACAGACTCTCTGGAGACCGGTGTTCGGTTTACGCCGGAACATATTTCTGCTTATAATCTTATATATGAACAAAATACACCGTTTTATAAGAAATTGATCTCAGGCGATTTTATGGAACATGACAATGACACAGAAGCCGGATTTTTTACTGAAACCTCTTCATTTTTGACTCGGAGCGGTTATCAACACTATGAAGTATCAAATTATGCCAATTCTGACCTGAATGTATCGAGACATAACTATAAATATTGGAATCACACGCCCTATCTGTCATTTGGTCCATCTGCACACTCATTCTGGAATAATAGACGCTGGAGTAATGTTCGTTCTATAAAGAAATACATCGATATGGTTGAAAGAGAACAGAAACCTGTCGATTTTGAGGAACATATTGATAGTACCAAATTGTCGGATGAATATATTATGCTACGTTTGCGTACACAGAGTGGCATAAGTTTCAATGATTTTTCTTCTACATTTAATAAAGATTTTAAATCTACCTATGAAACGGTAATTAAAAACCTGATAAATGAAAATTTTGCTGTGATTGATAGTGATCATTTTAAATTAACCACAAAAGGTCTGCTTGTCTGTGATGAAATATCTCCCAAATTTACAATCTAAAATGCACGGAACTATATATCTGATAGTTGGAATAGTCCTCTGTTGGAGCGGTATCGCCAACGCACAATCTTCCTATCTCAAAATTGCCAAATCTTTGGAGAGGCAGCATGAATATGACCAGGCATTAACAGTTTATCAAAAAATATATAGTACAAATAAAAATGATATAAACGTGATCCGGGGAATTAAAAATTGTTATCAGGGTCTGCAACAAAACGATCAATTAATTACATTTTTGCAAAAGGCTCAGAAGTTTTCTCCCAGTAATTTATATATTCCAAGTTATTTGGGTGAGGCATATTATCAGATAAATGAGCGGGATCAAGCAATGCGTATCTGGAAGGAACATATAGAAAGCCATGCTAAAGATATTGCCGTATATCGGGTCGTGGCCTCCTCTATGATTGCTGTGCGTATGTTTGATGATGCAATCGAAGTGTATAAGCTCGCGCTTGTTAATATTAAGTCGCAGTTTAATTTGCATATGGAAATTGCCAATCTTTATAAGTTGCAACTAAAATATGCCGAAGCGACTGATCATCTATTGCAATTCTATATACATAGCCCAAACCAGTTCACATATATTCAAAGACAAATATTAATTTTGGCAGATGACCAGAATCAATTACCGGATATAATTGAGACCATCGACAGATATACAGAAACCTATCCGGACCTCACGCAGATACAGGAGCTGCATGCCAATTTGTACATCAAGGCCAAGGACTTTGAACCGGCCTTTAAAATCTATCAACAATTAGAAGATGACAAATCAAAAGGAAGTTATCTGGCAAAATTCGCGGCAGCAGCAAAAAGTAACCATGTATATGAATATTCTCTAAAGGCATATGAAATTATACAACAGAAGTTTCCTGAATCTCCGTTTGCGATAAATGCACCGGTAAATATCGCCCATGCATACAAATTACTGGCGTATCAAAACAGGGAATCGGGAAAGTTTGAATCGGCAGGAATAGAAATTCAAAAATCTATAGACATCTATGATAGTCTGACCGTAAACCCGGCCAATTCAACTCAGCAAAGTGATAGTCATAACCAGCTTGGTGAGATCTATGCACAGTATTATTTTGATCTGGACAAATCTATATACCATTACAAAAAGTATATTGCTTTACAGCGCAAAGGTATTCAAAGAGATGCCGGTTTGATTAAACTTGGAAACGTATATCTGCAAAAAAATCTATTATCTGAGGCTGATAAGACTTACAATACAGTTGTAACAAAGGAATATAAGCCAATTGCTTCATTTAAAAGCGCAGAAATTATGTATTATCAGGGACAATTTAATAAAGCCCTGACAAAGTTATCCGCCTTGCAAAACAGCACCTCAATCCAAAATGGTATCTACAACGACATTTTGGAAAAGAAACAGGTAATTGAATCATTTGCCAAGGATTCCATTCACTTACAGCAATATGCACAGGCTGAATTGCTTGTTTTTCAACAAAAGAAATCTGAAGCCGCAGAGATTTTATCAAACCTCGCCCGGACAGAAAACAATTTGAGTACCATTGCCGGACGATTTGCAGGAAAATTATATCTGGAACTGGATAAGCCGGAAAATTCAAGAGATTTATTGCAATTTCTTAGTGAGAAGTATAAAGATGATATCCACCTGGACGAAATTCTTTTTTATCTTGCCCGCAGCGAAGAATATTTGGGCGAATATAGTCGTGCATTGGAAGTATACACCGTGCTTATTATAGAACATTCGACCAGCTTATACATTAGTGAAGCCAGACAACAGGCCCGCTTAATGAAGGAACAAATTGATAAGGAAGAAATTTGAACTCGTTTAAAAAAATCCTTTTTCTCCTGATTTCTTTTGTAGTCATTGGACAAGCACAGTTCATTCTGATTCCCATGGATCTGAAGCAGTCAAATCATTTGAAGGCATATGGGGTGGCCTATTGGATTTTAACCCACAACACCAATGTGGAGTGGCTGTTAAACTACCGTGGTGGTTCATTCTTGTTTAATGATGTGGCACGCTTTGAACAGGAATGTCAATTGCGTGGCGTTTATTATGAAAAAATAGACGGTGCAAATGCCACTTCGATTTATTCAACCGTTGAGAATGGGAATATGGAGCGAATCCTTCTGGAAAAAGCACCGGAAATCGCCGTGTATACTCCACCAAATTCACAACCCTGGGATGATGCCGTCACTATGGTGCTTGATTATTCGGAGATTTCATACAAGAAGATTTATGACAAAGAGGTTTTAAGCGGCGTACTGAATAAATACGATTGGCTGCATCTCCATCATGAAGATTTTACCGGACAGTATGGTAAATTTTGGGCAAGTTTTAAAAATCATCCATGGTACATTGCCCAGCAAATTCAATATGAAAATCTGGCAAAAGAGATGGGTTATCAGAAAGTAAGTCAGGAAAAATCTGCGGTTGCCCGTGAGATCAAAAAATATGTAGACAATGGGGGATTTGTATTTGCCATGTGTTCGGCAACGGATGCACTTGATATTGCGCTCTCCGCCGAGGGAGTTGATATTGTAGATATCCCGTTTGACGGAGATCCACCTCAGGCAAATTACCAGGCAAGGCTAGATTTTGATAAAACACTGGCATTTACAGATTTTCAGTTATATACTAATCCAGGAACATATGAATTCAGTAATATAGATGTGCCACCCAGTCACATGCCAAGATTACGCGATGCCGCAACAGACTATTTTACGCTGTTTGAGTTTTCGGCGAAATATGACCCTGTGCCCACTATGCTGACACAAAATCATGTAAATGTAGTCAAGGGATATATGGGACAAACCACAATGTTTCGCGAAGAAATGATAAAACCTTCTGTGATAATTATGGGTAAAATTGAAAATACGAATGAAGTAAAGTATATTCATGGCAATAGTGGTAAAGGAACATACACCTTTTATGGCGGTCATGATCCGGAGGATTACACACACCAGGTCGGGGATCCACCCACCGATTTATCATTACATGTAAACTCTCCGGGGTACAGATTAATATTGAATAATATCTTGTTTCCTGCTGCCAGAAAGAAAAAGCTAAAAACATAGTAGGTGAAAAAATGGAAAAATTCTCAGTACATACAACTGACCGAACAGGTATGTCGAACATTACAGCTCAGGTAAGTGATGCTGTAAAGAAATCAGGGATTCAGAATGGTTTATGTTACGTTTATATTCCGCATACAACAGCCGGAGTAACGATTAATGAAAGTGCGGATCCAGACGTAGTTTCGGACATGGTGATGGAATTAAATAAAGTTATACCATTTCAGGACCGATACTTACATAGCGAAGGAAACTCTGCCGCGCATATTAAGACTACCCTGGTTGGCAGTTCAGAAAATATAATTGTAGAAGACGGGCGATTAATGCTTGGCACCTGGCAGGGTATTTTTTTATGTGAATTTGATGGACCACGAACCCGACAAGTTTGGGTAAAAACCATATCATCTGAATAAAAACTTGTAAAGAAAAAAGAGAAAATTTAAATTAATTGAGTTTATCATTACCAAGAGGCGAACAATGCTTGAAAATACTATAGAAATTCTGATTAAAAAAGTTAAAGATGAGGTCATCTCCGATCCAAATATGACAGAAATTCCACTGGCTTATTTGATGACCAGGAATATACCCGAATCGGTAAAGCATTTCTTTGATCAGGAAGTTGAATTGTGGATCCGGGAGGAAGAGGAAAAGTTTGCCTCGAGTGATCGCTTCGATTACGATATGCCGGAAGTGAGAATGCTCATAGACCAGATATTTGATTTCTTAAAACAAAATGCACGTTTCGATTTAAACAAATTTAATCAACTACTCGAGCGGGCTGTAAAACTGGAAATGAATTATTTGATCGAACCTCAGCGCACACTTTCACAATTTATCTTTAAAGATAGACTCGATTGTTTCCACGATGGAAGTCTACGATACACTCAAATATTTTTTCCGTCTGGAATACTATAAAGACGCTATTTCCGATTACTTCAACACAAAATACATGCATGAGATTTCTCAGGATCAGTTTCATGCTCTGATATCTCAGATCGATGAAAAGGTGTTTAGTACGGACACATTTGAGATAACATTAAAGACAATTAAAACAATTACCAGTTTTATCAATGAATCCACTGATGATGAATTGGATCGTCTCGATCTGGATCTTTTAGGTCATGTGTTTAAAGACCGGAACCTAAAGACATACGATGCCTTGATTGAGCAACTGAAAGAACAGCAAAGAGAGGATGTGACACTTGCAGGAGCTGGAAGTAATATTACAAGAAGAAAAAGTGTCTGTCCCCGAAGAAGTCGAACCGGCAATAGCAGAAACACCTGTCTCCGATGAAACCCAGCTCCATATGAAAGAAATCGAAGATATCGAGGAAAGTAAGCCGACCGTTGAAGTTGATAATATAGAGATCGGGCAAATGGCCGAGCCAGAGCCGGTGGTTGAAGAGGAAGAAGAGGAGGAGGAAGAGGAAGAAGAAGAGGAAACACAGACGACTGAAGCACCTGCGCCGCAACCCGTCAATGTATCCGCTCAAATGGCCGATTTTGTGGCCAGCCAAATCAGTACAGATCAGCCTCTTGCCGATCTCAACACATTAATTCAGGGCCGCACCAGAAAAAAGATTTTAAAGAAATTATTTCGGAAAAAAGAGAATGAATATAATTCATTTATCGATTTAATTAATCAACATCCCACATGGAAAGATGCATCGGTCATAATCGACGAAGAATTTTACGAAAGGGGTATTAATCCCTATTCAAAAGAAGCAATTATGTTTTCGGATCTCATATATCTTCGCTTTTTTCCAAAAGACAAATATGTCGGAGAAAATAGAGATTAATTAACTGGATTAAATTGGATTTAGTACAGGCTGTCCATCGGGATGGCCTTTTTTATTTATATGAGTTAACGATGATTGACTATCATATACATACAAAATTGTGTAAACATGCAGAAGGTGAGATGCATCAATATATTGAATCCGCCATCTCTGCCGGGTTGACAGAAATCGCATTTACGGATCATAATCCATTACCAGACAAATTCGATATCGCACATCGCATGGAAATGGAAGAAATCGATCTCTATTTGAATTGGATTGAAAAATTCAAGCCAGCCTATCCTGAAATTAAAATATTGACTGGAATTGAAGCAGATTATATTGCCGGATTTGAAGAATACCTTGATGATTTTCTCAGCAAATATGATTTTGATGTGGTTATTATGTCGGTTCATTTTATCCGGCATTGGCCAGATGGACATTGGGTATTTGATTATTCATTTCCGGATCGCAGTTATAAAGAAATTTTTGCTGAGTATATTGATGAACTGATAAAAGGTATACGTACGGGCCTTTTTGATGTATTGGGCCATGCAGATCTGATAAAATTACCCGGACAATCGCTCGTTCGAGAGGTATCTGATAAAACCCGGGAGTTGTTAGCTGAACTTGTAAAAGCAGGCATGGTAATCGAAATAAATACCTCCGGATTCAGAAGAGATATACAGGAAAGTTATCCCGCTTTTAATTGGCTGGACACCATTAAAGATTATGATATACCGGTGACCACAGGTTCCGATGCACACCATCCTGAACAAGTTGCCTTAAAATTTGATTTATTATATAGAGAATTACAAACACGGAAATTTGAATCTGTCTGTGGATTCAGGAAGCGGAATACAATTACAATACCATTAAAAACAACCGACACAAAATAATTGGGAGAAAAAAGATGCCGAACTATCCTGCCGGTAATGCAATAAAATCTATCTTACAAACCGCTCAGAATATTGCCATCGTTGGTTTGTCAGATTCCCCGCTAAAACCCAGTTTTGGTGTTGCTAACTATTTATTATCCGCAGGTTTTCATATTTTCCCTGTGAATCCCAAATATGACACTCTGCTGGGGCAAAAATGTTATCAAAGTCTGAGAGATATTAAGGAACAAATCGATATTGTGGACATCTTTCGGCGACCAGAACATATTCTACCGATAGTAGAAGAAGCCATAGATATTGGCTCCGGCACCGTTTGGATGCAATTGGGAATTATGAATGAAGAAGCCGCTCAACTTGCCAGAAATGCCGGACTAAATGTAATCATGGACAAATGTATAAAAATTGAACACCGGTTTCATCTTCGATAGCGATTATTTACCCAGCGGAGTATGAAAAGCCACCGAGATCTCGCCACCATCCAGATTAAAAATATTACCCGTCGCCCAATTTTCGTCAGAATTTGCCTGAGCCGAAATAAACTTTGCAATATCGGCCGGTTGGGTTAACCTTTTGAATGGGATTTGGCTCAATGCCAGATTGATCATGGTTTCATGACCAGGTATTTTGCGCAATGCCGGTGTAAACGTAACCCCGGCCCGTATTGCATTTACGGTGACGCCATACGGAGCCAGTTCTAACGCCAGTTGTCTCACATGTGATTCAAGTGCTGCCTTAGCCGCCGAAACCGCGCCGTAATAAGGCGTAACACGCACCGAGCCGGAACTGGTCATGGCATAAATTTTGGATCCCTTTGTAAAAAGATCTGCATCCATTAAATCCTGACACCAATATACCAGACTGTTTGCCATTACATTCAGAGTCATATCCATTTGCTTATGCGAAAGACGCTCTTTACTGTCGCTGTGGATGTAGGGTGCTAACGATCCGAATGCCAGTGAATGAAGCAATACTTTAATTTTACCCCTAACATTTTTAATTTTAAAATGATCCGTACATCGCTGAAGAACCTGTTGTCTGTTTTTTTCAGAAGCCGCATTTACATTGAAAAACATGGCTTCTACACCTTTGTCCTTGATCTGGTTGATGATTTGGTCAACTTTAGCCATGCCACTTCCACGATCCAGGTGGACACCAATAATGTTATAGCCTTCGCTGGCCAGTTCAAGTGCCACAGCTTCGCCAAAACCGCTGGAAGCACCCAGAATCATTGCATAATCTTTCTCTGAATCTGGCTTTTGATATGCCACGGTTAGATCTCCTTAAATATTTCAGGTTAATGGTAAGATGTAGTCCATCTATGAGATGGACTACATCCTCTCTATACCAGACAGTAGAACCATAAGCGCGGAAGAAATATTTCGATCCGCGCTTATTTATTATTTAAGTTGAAGACTTTTTATAATATTATCAGACTAAAATTTCATCGGCATGCAGAACATCCTGGTACTGATCATTTTTAATGGATTCCGCATTCTTCCGGGCGAGTGAGAGTGCATTTGTGATGTATCTATTGGCAATAAATATTTTTCTTTTATTGATTTCAGCCTCATCCAGCACCAAATATCCAACATAAAGAAATGTATATAATTCAACCAGTTCCTTGGCGGCAATATCCTGAAAATGGCTGTCATTTTTATCATTTACATATTTCATGCAATCATAAAATATTTCACGAATATCTTTGAGATAATTGGCCAGTTTTGTCAGCGTTCCCTTATAAACTTTCTGTTCTTTTTCATCGAAATATTCTTTGAGAAGATCAACAGTAACGCCGCCGGTTGCTGCGACTATCTGAAGCTGGGAAGTGCCTTCATAAATATTGGTAATTCTGGCATCACGGGTTAACCGCTCAATGATAAAATCCTTCATATAACCGGCACCACCATGAACCTGCAATGCATCATATGAAATTTTATTGGACGATTCAGTTAGTACATATTTGGTGATCGGTGTCAGCAGATCACATGTTTTTATTGCCTGGCGTAACCGGGTATTTTCTTCTGAAAATGGTTTGCCTTCCTTCTTTAGTTTTTCAACGTGTTCTTCCAGCTGATTTCGGATATCAACCCATTGGCAGGTTGCATAAAAAAGCGATCTGTTAGTCTCCAGGGTTACCCGCATATCAATTAGCATATTTGTTACAGCCGGGATATCAATAATCGGCTGTCCAAATTGTTCCCTTTCGCGGGCATATTTAACAGCTTCTTCATAGGAAGCCTGGGAGATGCCAAGCGCCTGCGCAGAAACACCTAAACGGGCACTGTTCATCAGATCCATTACATATTTTATCAGTCCATATTTACGTTTGCCAATCAGAACAGCAGGGGTATCATTAAACTGTAACTCGGCCGTAGGTGAACCGTGAATACCCAGTTTATTTTCAAGACGCCGCACTACGACCGTATCATCGCCATAGCAGGCGAACATACTCAGCCCGCGGCCATCCTTTGTCCCGGGCTCTGAACGGGCCAGAACCAGCAGAACCTCACCGCCACCATTTGTGATAAAACGCTTTACGCCGCGTAGAAACCAGTTACCATTTTCATCCTGATATGCCTGTAATTTAACCGCCTGCAAATCAGAACCGGCATCCGGTTCGGTTAATGCCATGGCACCAGTGTATTGACCGGTTGCAAATCCAGGTAAATACTCTTTTTTCTGGTCTTCATCACCAAATTTTTCGATGGTCATGGCAATATCCTGAAGACCGAAAATATTCATCAGGGAGGCATCTGCGCGTGAGACGATCTCTACCATCGCCATATATATTGTTTTGGGGAAATTTAATCCTCCGAATCTGCGTGGAAATTCAACTGCCATTAACTCCGCATCAGTCAGATACTTTAAATTTTCCCGAAGGCCCTTAGCGTATTTTACTTTTCCGTCGACAACCGTGTTTCCCTCTTCATCTACAGCCATAGCTCTGGGTGCGATAAAATTTCCCGCAAGATCTCCGGCGATTTCCAAAACACGGCGGTAGTTCTCTAATGCATCCGCATAATTAACCGGCGCATAATTATATTGCTCTGCCTGGGCATAATTATCTTCCATCAAAGCAACTATTTCTTCCAAATCTAAATTCTCAAACTGGAAGAGGATATCCTCATTTTCTGTGAAGAAATTTGGCATCGAGTCCTCTATTTTAATTTATGTTTATATACTTCGATTAATTTAGGAATGACATCTTTGGCATCACCGACAATCCCATAATGACAAACATCAAAGATAGGTGCCTCCGGATCATTATTTATAGCAATGATCTTATTGGCATCCTGCATTCCTGCTCTGTGTTGAATCGCTCCTGAAATACCACAAGCTATATACAATTTGGGACGGACCGTAACACCTGTCTGACCAACCTGACGTTCATGAGGAATAAATCCGGCATCAACAGCGGCCCGGCTACCGGCAACTTCACCACCAAGCACATGCGCCAGTTCACGGATATGTTCAAAATTTTCTTTAGATCCCATGCCATAACCGCCGGCCACGATAATTGGTGCGGCTTTCAGATTTATTTTGTTTTCTTCCTGATGTCGCTCGATAATCTTTACCAGTCCATCAATCGGATCGTGCTTATATTCCACCTTTGTAATTTTACCGGTTGTTGGCTTATCCAGCGGATGATTTTCCATTACCCCTTCACGTACTGTTGCCATTTGAATCGGTGCATTGGGGGTGATGATGGTTGCAATAATATTTCCACCAAAAGCCGGTCGTATTTGCAGTAATAATTCTTTATAATCATTCTTCAGATAAGTCACATCAGAAATTTGCAAATCAGTACAATCTGCTGTAAGCCCGCTTTTTGTATAAGAGGCCACCCTTGGTGCAAGATCACGCCCAATAATAGTCGCACCAAATAAGACAATTCTTGGTTTCTGGTTGAGAACCAAATCATTCATTATCCGGCTGTAGGGCATTGTGCGATAGTCCTTTAACTCGGGGTGATCAATCAGCAGTACTTCTTCCGCTCCATAGGTAAAGGTTTGCTTTGCGACCGATTCCATTTTATCCCCGACAACAACAGCTTTAAGACTGCCTTTTAATGAATCGGCCAGTTTACGGCCTTTTGAAAGCAGCTCAAAACTGACTTCTGCCGGCTTTCCGGAATTTTGTTCAACAAACACCCAAACTTCATTTGACAATTTATCCATGATATCCCTTTATCCCAGAATATGATCTTCCATCAATTTGCTTACTAACTCTTCAAGCCCTTCTTGATTGGGTTCAATACTTATATGATCCCCGCCACCCAATACGACGGATTCTACTTTATAAACCTTGGTGGGTGAACCATGAAGCCCACATCGTTCCTGTTCCACATCCAAATCATCTATGGTCAGCGTCGGAATAAAAAGATTTTTTTGTTCATACTCCTGGCGCAAATCATCAATATATAGCAGGGAATTTTCTTCAACCATTTTTTCCAGTTCCATCAAAGTGCGGGCATTTTTATATGCCATTACCCGGCGTGCCTTAAACGGACGGGGTGTAGCCGCATCTTTTATAACCGTCAACAGCAAGGGGAACGGTGCTTCCAGGATTTCATAACCGCCATCAATTTTTCTCTTAATCTGAATACATTTCTTATCCGCCTTGATGATTTTTTCAACATAGGTAATTTGCGGTATATTCAGTTTCTCAGCTGTTTGTGGACCGACCTGTGCCGTATCTCCATCAATAGCCTGACGACCGGCAAATATAATATCATAATTGCCTATTTTTTTGATCGCATCGGCGAGAACATAAGATGTAGCCAGGGTATCCGCACCGGCGAATTTACGGTCACTAATCAACACGGCCTCATCCGCACCCATATACAGACATTCACGAAGCAGATCAGATGCTTTAGGAGGACCCATTGTGATAGCCGTTACCTTGCCCCCGTACTTGTCTTTAATTTGAAGTGCTAACTCCAAAGCAACAAGATCTTCCGGATTAAAAATGGCCGGTAATTTAGCCCGGTTTACTGTTCCATCCGGCTTCATTACCTGACCGGATATATTTGCCGTATCCGGCACCTGTTTTACTAATACAATTGAATGAAAGCTCATACCATCTTCCTGTTTGTAAAATAAAGGCCCTAATCTAATTAAAAGCGGCTTAGAAAACAAGATTGAGATTTCTGTCACGCGCAGTTTTTTAGGTAGAATTCAGTTATTAGAAACTTCTGAAAAATGTAATAAATACTTGAATTTCGTCACTCCCGAAAACGGGATTTTCAACCTGAATTTATTTCAGGATCTATTTAAAGGGATTCTGAAATCCCGAAACAAGTTCGGGACAGGCATGTTTAAAATGACGTTAAGGTAAATATAATCATTTATCAGAAGTCTCGTATAAAATAATACGAAACGCAAAGAGAGGTTTTTGTTATCCCAGATATTGCCGTAAAGATTTACTGCGGGATTGATGTCGTAGTCTAAACAACGCTTTTTCCTTAATCTGACGTACGCGTTCGCGTGTCAGGCGATACATGCGTCCAATTTCATCCAGAGTATACGCACGATCTGTATTTATGCCGAAATATAGCTGTAAGACTTCAGCTTCCTTTCGGCTCAGGGAATCCAGTGCTTGTAATATTTCCATTCTCATTGATTCTTCATTGAGCGGATGGTCGGGGGGATTAGTTGAGTTCTGGGGAATGTTCTTATACAGTGAATTATCATCTACATCAGATCGGCTGGTATCGAGTGACACATGCCGGCCGGGATACTGCATTGCCTGAGATACTTCGAATGCAGAAATTTCCAATATGGCAGCAATTTCATCCTGGGTAGGTGCGCGTTCAAACTCCTGTTCCAGAGCACTCGCTGCCCGCCCAATTTTATTTACTGAGGTAATTCTGTTTATAGGCAGTCTCACAACACGGGCATGATCCGCAATTGCCTGCATTACAGATTGTCTTATCCACCAGACTGCATATGAAATGAATTTGAATCCTTTGGTTTCATCAAACTTATGCGCGGCCTTTATCAGACCGATATTTCCTTCGTTAATCAGATCACCCAATGGCAAACCCTGATTTCTATATTCCATGGCAATACTAACCACAAATCTCAGGTTCCCTTTTATTAACTTGGTAAGTGCCTGACGATTACCATGTCTGATTCTTCTGGCCAGGGTAACTTCTTCGTTTGCATCCAGTAATGGATAATTTCTTATCTCGAGAAAATATTGACCAATAGATTCGTCATCCCTTTGTGAATCCCTGTAAACCGTTTTCTCCATACCACAACTCCATTATTGACTAAATGTGTTTCTATACAGAAAAATCGAATATTCCCTCGTTATCAATATTCGGTATTATCACGGGATCATTTAATTTTTTGAGAAATTTTTGTATTTCGCTGTCGGCTATCAGCCATCCGCTATCGGTTATCAATTCTGAATCCAGATAAATATAAAAATCTAATTGCATACCTGATAAGTTATTGCCAACTGCTGATGGCTGGCTGCTGACAGCCGATAGCCGAAGGCCGACAGCCAACGGCCAATTACATATTGATAAACTCAAAGATATTCACTATGTTTATTTGTAAAAAAAACAACTCATCATGAATAAAATTCTCCATTATAACACCGACGGTCAATTACAATTAGAAGATTCTACTTTAGAGTCTTTATGTCAGAAAATTCCAACACCATTTTATCTTTACAGCAGTGCTGCAATTGAAAAAAATTGTACTGAGGTAAATGAGATTTCAAAAGATCTGAATCTTTTTGCCTGTTATGCAATGAAGGCCAACTATAATCCCAAACTGATAAAACTGATTCATAGCTATGGGTTTGGAGCAGATGTGGTTTCCGGCGGAGAATTATATTTTGCCCGGAAATCTGGGATTCCGGCAGAAAAAATCGTGTTTGCCGGTGTTGGAAAGACTGAGCAAGAAATTAAAGACGCAATAGAGTTTCATATTCATTCGATTAATATTGAATCCGAATCTGAGTTGGCTTTGGTTGAAAGAATTGCCACCGAACTAAAGAAGACGATAACGGTTGCCTTTCGTGTAAATCCGGATATCAATCCGCAAACACATCCTTACATCTCCACCGGAATTCACAGCAGTAAATTTGGCATTCCCCGTGATCTGGCTATGGAATTATTTCAGAGGGCGGCCCGTCATCCCTATGTGGACCCGCAGGGTATTCATGTTCACATCGGGTCCCAGATTGATCAGGAAGATCCTTACCTTGAAACAGTCGAATATCTGTTAAAGATGAAGGAGGATTTAAGCGTCCTGGGAATCAATATCTCGTTTCTGGATCTGGGAGGGGGTATCGGTATCAATTATCAAAATCAGCTGGATATGGATGGAAATGATCAAACTTATCTGACGCACATCCTGCCTAAAATGTTAAAACCTTTTCGGGGAATGAAGATAAAATTACTAATCGAACTGGGAAGATCCATTATCGGAAGCGCCGGATTTCTTGTAACAAAAGTACTGTATATCAAGAAAACTCCCAGCAAAAAATTTATAATCGTTGATGCGGCAATGAATAATCTTATGCGTCCCAGTCTGTATCAGGCACATCATCAGATACTACCTGTCAGTCGAAATTCAGGCCCAACAGAGCTGGCCGATGTGGTGGGTCCCGTTTGTGAAACCTCGGATTTTCTTGCCCGGGACAGAGAAATGCCCCAGGTTAAAGAAGGTGATTTTCTCGTTATCACCGGTGCCGGCGCCTATGGGCAGGCGTTATCTTCCATTTATAACCTGAGACCAACTCTTGCTGAATATCTAATCCGGGATAAATCTATCGAAACAATTTTTGAAGGGGATACTCTCGAATCAATTGCAGATCGGTTCGATTGGTAAAGATTTATGGGCCCGACAATCGCACACATATCGCATCCCAATTTAAGACATAATATTGCACTCATTCGCTCGGCAATCGGCAATCGAAAAATAATGGCGGTAGTCAAGGCTAATGCATATGGCCATGGCGATCTGGAGGTGAGTAAAACAGCCATTGAAGCAGGCTGTGAGTATCTGGGTGTCGCATTTGTGGAAGAAGGCATTCGACTTCGCCAGGCTGATATCGAAAGTCCGATACTGGTATTTGGCTCGCATTCACCGGAATATCTTAAAAAAGCCATAGATTATAATCTTGAAATAACGATCACCAATCACCAGCAAATTCAGTTCTTAAAGACAATTAGCCGGGATAACAAATGTTGGTGTACATATAAAAATTGATACCGGAATGAACCGGGTTGGTTTTCCTTTCAACGAATATCAACAAGTTATCGACCAGATAATAGAAATCCGCGGTATTTCTATAAAGGGAATCTATTCTCACTTATCTACATCCGATGAAGCTGATCCGTCGTTCACATTATACCAGATTGACAATTTTAGAAAAATTGTCGACTATACAAAATCTGCAGTTAACGAAGACATATTATTTCATCTGGCAAATTCCGGTGCAATCATGCAACATCCGGATTCTTATTTGGATATGGTGCGTCCCGGTGTTATGTTATATGGTCAGCCGCCATCTCCGGATTTCGACATGACCTGGGATCTGCGTGAAGTAATGACTTTAAAATCGCAGCTCGGTTTAATTAAATTGACAAATAAAAATGAACCTGTTAGTTATGGGCGGCGTTACTATACAAAAAGCACAACCTATATTGGAGTTATACCGGCCGGATATGCAGACGGAATCTCCCGCAAGCATACAAACAATGGCCAGGTATTTATAAATAATAAGCGATACCCAATTGTCGGAACGGTATGCATGGATATGATTATGGTTGATTTGGGACCGGATTGTTCATGTCAAACCGGAGACGAAGTTACATTGTACGGAGGAAATATTCCGATTCGTGAAATTGCCCAATGGCGGGACTCAATTCCCTATGAAGTCACATGCAATGTATCTCAGCGGGTCCCCCGTATACATATATACAAGTAAACAGGAGATGTTATCATGAAATTCAGATCTATCCTGATACTATTTATCCCATTTATATTAAACGCCCAGGTACTCAGGGTCACAGTTAATATTAACTTTGATCATTTACCTCCGGTTGAACAACAATTCCTTGAAAATTTTAGTTCTCAGATTGAAGATTATTATAATAATTTTTCATGGACAGATGATGAATATGAAACAGATGTCGAGACCAATGTTAATATTATTATCGAGACCGCAACCGAGAAAAGCTTTGAGAGAATTTATAAAGCCCAATTCCTGATAAAAAGTGTTTCAGGCGAAAGCTTCTATGATAAAGAGTGGGAGTTTCCCTATCAGAAGGGCTATCTTTTTGACCATAGCAAAGTGCAGTTTGACCCGCTATGTAATTTTCTTGACTATTATGCGTATATGATTCTGGCCGGAGAAATTGATACATATGGCCCGACACTTGGTACAGGTTTCTATGATGCCGCATTAGATATCGCCAATCGAGCCATTTTGAGCGAATACCCACGTGGCTGGAATAACCGGGTACAGGAATTACTCAAGATTACCAATATCCGGACGCGTCCATTGCGTGAAGCCAAACCCGATTTTTTTGAAGCAATCTATCTATACGATGAAGGCAAAAAAATTGAGGCACGAGCGCTGGCATTAAATGTATTGGATGCTATAGAAAAAGTAGTGAACGAGCAACCGAATAATAAATATCTCCGATTCTTTTTTGATGCCCATTATGTGACATTTGCAAAAATATTTGCAGGTGATGGCCAGTCCTTGAACCGGTTGATCGAATTTGATAACCGACACCGGGAAACATACCGGGATGCTTTATAGATTTACGCCGGTTTTAGTTTAGCAAATTTGCGCTTGCCAACTTTTAATATTATTTCTTTGTCAATTAACAGTTCGGTAAACGGATCTGATATTTTATCGCCATCAACCGTAACCCCACCCTGATTGATAAGCCGGCGTGCTTCACCTTTTGATGCACAGGTTTCAACTGTTACCATCAAATCATCTATGCGGTATGATTTCGGCTCCAGGGCAAATTCCTTAATTTCATCGGGTAATTTTTTTTGTCTGAAAACCCGGTCAAATTCTTCTTCAGCCGCAAAAGCGGCTTCTTTGCCATGATACATTCCCACGATGGTCCGCCCCAGAGTTCTCTTCACGTCCCGTGGATTTACATTGCTGTCAGCCAACTGAGATTTCAGATCTTTCAGATCACTCAAAGAAACATCGGATATTAATTCAAAATAGGGATAAATCAGATTATCGGGAATGGACATGATCTTTCCATAAATTTCATTCCCGGGCTCATCAATACCAATATAATTTCCCAGCGACTTGCTCATTCGCTGCGTCCCATCCAGACCTTCGAGTACAGGCATCGTCAGTACAATTTGCTGTTCCTTGCCGTACTCTTTCTGGATCTGTCGTCCGATTACCAGGTTAAATTTTTGCTCTGTCGCGCCAAGTTCCACATCCGCATCAATCATAACCGAATCATATCCCTGCATCAGCGGATAGAAAAATTCATGCACACTGATCGGTTGCTGGTTGGCATAGCGTTTGGAAAAGTCATCCCTTTCAAGCATGCGGGCGACTGTAAATGTTGCCGCCAGGCTCATAATTTCATCAAAAGCCATTTTACTGAACCAGTCGCCATTAAAGCGGATTATCGTTTTCTCTTTATCCAGAATTTTAAAGAATTGTTCCTGATAGGTTTTGGCATTCTCCATCACCTGTTCGTGTGTCAGACGCGGGCGGGTACTGTTTTTTTCTGACGGATCGCCCACCATCGCCGTATAATCACCGATAATGACGACCACCTGGTGCCCCAGATCCTGGAATTGTTTCAACTTCCGGATACCCACAGTATGACCGAGATGAATATCAGGTGCCGTAGGATCAAATCCCTGTTTGATAATTAGTGGTTTATTTTTTTTTATCGATTTTTCCAGCTTTTTTAACCAGTTCATCTTCCGGTAACAACTCAACTGTTCCGCGTTTTATAACATCCATTTGTTCATTTAATGGTTGGGAAAGACATTTTATATTGCTCCTGTTGCAGTATTATTAATTTCGGTAGAAAAGTCCCTAAGCGCTTAAGTCCAGACACAGCACAAGTACTTCTTACTTACAAATTCAATAGTATTTTACTTTAGTCCCTGAGCGCCTGAGTCCCTGAGTCCAGGCACAGGAGGCACAAAGTACTTTTTACTTCAAAATTCAATATTCGATATTTTTACTTTTTTCCGTATTCTTTCTGTTCTCTCTGCAAGTCCCGCTTGGCATCACGCTGGGCAATGGCTACTTTTTTGTCATATTGCCGCTTACCGCGGGCCAGACCCAGATCCACTTTGGCAATATTATTTTTGAAATACAGACGTAGCGGAATTAGAGTAATACCTTTTTCCTGGACTTTGCGCGCCAGTTTTTTTATTTCCGATTTGTGCAGCAGCAGTTTCCGTTCACGCAGCGGATCGGCTGCATCAAATGTCGCCTGTTTATATGGCGGAATATGCATACTGACCAACCAGATTTCATTATCGCGTATTTTGGCATAGGCATCGGCCAGACTGGCTTTGCCCTCGCGTAGTGATTTGACTTCACTGCCCAGTAATACCAATCCGCACTCGACATTATCAACTATTTCATATTCATATCTGGCTTTGCGGTTAGTGACAATGGTCTTATCTTTTATTTTTTCATCGGGCATTTCTATCTCAAATCATTTATTAAATAGTCGCAAATATTACCTAATAAATCACTGCTTATCAAGGTTGATACATATTTTATTGATTTTAGATTTCAGGCTGGTTAAATTCTGCATTCTTTTGCGAAAGTGGCGGAATTGGTAGACGCGCTAGGTTCAGGGTCTAGTGTTCGCAAGGACGTGGGGGTTCAACTCCCCCCTTTCGCACTCTTTTAAAGGCCTGTATTCACAGGCTTTTTTTTTACCGCAATGACGCAAAGTTCGCAAAATTAACACATTATTTTTCCTCAACGTTCTCTTCTTTCTTCTTGTCGTACTTTGCGGTTAGCATTTAATTTAATCGATACAGCATCAAGGTTGAAATGTCCAATGACCAAACCCAAATGTCAAATCAATGACAAATATCAAATACCTAAATAAATGTAAATCAATTGAATTGGCATTGGGATTCTAATATTGGACGTTTTTATTCTGCGTCCTCTGTGTCTTCTCCTTGCTCTCTGAGGTTGATTTTATCACCTATGTATTGCAGTTCATTTAAATAACAGGTAAAAAGGTTCTTATCCATAGGATCTCGTTCCGGGACAGAATGACAGTGTGATAAGTCCCCTCCTTGCGGTCCCGCGAAACGGGATCGGAGGGAGGGGATTTAGGGGAGGGTTATTCTTCTCCGCGCTCTCTGCGGTTAAATTTCATGATAAACAAAATCAATGTGAAATTACATTAACCCGCTGGTCATGCACATATCTGAATTCAGTTTCAGGTGGGATCATATTATAGATGGTACGGGGCATAGGTCGCCCGATCCAGATAGTACCGCCAGCAGGGGGTGCACCATAAGGTCTGGGGACACCAACGCCAACGCCAACTGAGACATTGGATGGACCGGCACAGGATAAAATTGTCATTGACAGTGCGAACGAGATGAAAAGTAATACGACTTTTATTTTAGATTTCATTGTTTTTCTCCAGTCAGATCAATTTTATTCGTAAGGCCATTTTTGCACGGCAAAGACACCACCGCTGGGATCCGAAACCAGGGCAACACTGCCTTTACGCAACTCTGCATTTGGTGCCAGCAACACCTCTCCACCCAGACTTATTACCCGGTCAACCACTGGTTGCACTTCCTCAACTAAAACATATACCAGCCAGTTTGGCTTGACACCTTCCCACGGAACCTGACTCATACCCGCCCGGCGTTTTCCTGACATGGTTAACAGATGATAGGAATAATCTTCACGCACCGGAATACTTTCTGATTCATAACCAATTAATTCCTGATAGAATTTAAGGGCTAGTTTGGAATCCTTAGAAAGATATTCATGCCATAACCAACTGAAATTTACCGGTTCTTTGTCCACGGGATCTCCGACATCAGATCGTATCACCGCCAGCAATGCGCCCTGGGCATCCTGGACAATCGCCATGCGGCCGCGGGCAGGCTGGTTCCATGCCTCGCGTAATATCGTCCCGTTATTTTTTTTTAAAAAATTTACCGCACTATCCACATTTTGCACAGAAAGATAACTCATCCATTGTGACGGATTGCTGCCGTCTTCGAGTTCCTCGACATATACAATGCCACCGATCGGGGAGCCGTTAAATGTGATGGTGGTATATTTTGTCTTGGGATCTTCTTCGCCGATAAACTTCCAGCCAAATAATTCACCATAAAATTGTTTGACTACCGGTACATTATTGGTCATCAGATCATGCCAGACAAATTTTCCCGGAAAATATTGAGTGGTGGGTGTTTCGGTTACAGCTGGAACGATCAGGACTTTTTGCGAACAGGATGACATGAGCAGAATGATGAACAATAATGTTAATGAATAAAATAATTTTACCGGCTGATATGAAATGGAGTTAATTTTTTTCTTGTATGAAAATGACTTTATATTTTTCAATTAAAATCTCCCCTCTTTCTGGCTGATACTAAAACATAAGTAACAGCTTATGCTCATGGCTGTTTCTATGCAACTAAATTTTTCATCCCTGCTTTGGATAATCCGGCTATAACATGCTCCACCAGGTCGGACTCTTTAACAAAAGGGTGACTATATCCTGAAAAATCAAAAGTATTAAAAATTGTACCATTATTTCTCAGTATTTATAAATTCATCGCTGGAAAGCTTTTCAAAACTTAGCAGATTCATGATCTTGCGGGCTATGGTCAAATTATTCCGGGCGGAGGAAAGCATTTTCTTAATATTTTTGTGATCGGTAAAATTTTCATCCAGCTGGTTTATTTCTGACGTGAGTGTGGCTATTATTTCTGCCAGCTGGTCTTTATCGGTTTTCAATTTACTGTTCATATGCATACCTTAATATCAATATACAAAACTTTTACATAACAACTTATGTATTTATCTATGCTCAGCTGATTTATTAATTACTATTACCACCAAGACTCAAAGACACTAAGAGTATAGGATATAAAAATTATATTTGTATCTAATCTGCATTTTTAACCGCCAAATACGCAGAGAAGACGCTAAGTGCGCAAACTAAATAATATATAATCTTTGCCTACCTCGCATAACTCTTGGTGCCCTATGCGGTTAGAAATTTTTATTTAGAAAAATAATACTTCTTGCATTATGGAAATCTTTATGCTATGCTTTAATCAGAAAATAACCGTAGGTGACATGATGCGAATTTTGGTTTGTGCTTTTAGTATAATCCTGACCGGAATATTAACATCTTGTTCCGGAGTGCTTGAACCCGATTTCAGCAACTATCAGAGCCTTGCTGTTTCTGTCGGAATGAATGGAACCAGGCAAATTGTGATTGTCGATTGTAATGACCCGTCAAACTATCAGATCATTACCGGTCCGGAGGAAAATGCCTCGAATCCTGTGTATTCCCCTGATAAAAGATATCTCAGCTATTTTGATCATTCAGATGGATTTACCGACGGCGGCCGGCTGGTATTATATGATACATATACCGGTGAGAAACGGGACTGGATCGAAAATATCGGTAAAATAAATGACACTATGAAGGTGCATGGAACAGATATTCTGTGGCAGCCGGACTCAAAAGGGTTTTATGTTTATCAATATTTAAATCCTCAGGGCCATGCTCATATTGATATCACAAAAGATGAGTTTACTTATTTTCAGGGAAATGCCTACCCGATTGAGACATTTGTTGGATACAAGAACTCTGAAACTCTAATAGTCAGAACGACAACATCTGCTGAAAATCATGGTGTTTTCTATTATATGAATAAAAATGGGGAATATCTGGAGACAGTTGAAAATCCTTATCTTAGAAATGAAGGTGAAATTTATAAATCGAGCCGAAGTGTGAATGATGCAAAATATTACCCTTCGGTCGGATTATTTGTTTTTACTGTATCCGATACCATTTCCTCCGATAAAGTCATCTGTATTACAAATCTGGATGGATCATATTTTGAGGTACTTACCCAGGACTTCAAGGATGGGAATCCAACACTCAATAATTTGGATAACGTGATATACTTTGAGAGATGGGGATGGGTCGGAACCCAAAGAAAATATTATCCCATTATGAGTGTAGCGCTGGACTCTAAAAAAGTCACCGAATTCTTTAGTATCACTAAAATACCTGGTGCAACAGATATAATTCAGCCGAATTATTAGATCTGAGTTAAATATTAAACACGATTGTGCCGAATTTTGAGTTTCTTCAGCATCCTTTCAAAAGCCTGTCTTGTAGATCCTGAACTATATTCAGGATGACGATGATATTTTAAATTTGTAATTCAATCCCCTGCCTCTTAATTTTTGCCTCAACAATTTAAACATTAACAAATACTATGTATATATTCCTGCGGAGATTATTTATGATCCGATTCCTGCTTTTTATTTCATCGCCTTCAATCTGCTTTTCGCACAATCCGATTACAGTCAACTGGAAAAGATTGCCCAAAAAGCGGTTGATCACCCGGCTCTGACACACGGTATGTGGAGCCTGTATGCCGTTAACAGCGAAACCGGCAAAGTGATCATCGATATAAATGGCCAGAAAGCCATGGCACCGGCCTCCAATCAAAAATTGCTGACCTCAGCTGCTGCATTGGCTCTGATCGGTCCGGATGAGATACTTCACACTTACCTGGAATACACCGGATCAATCAAGAATGGAGTGCTGGATGGCGATCTGTTTATTCGTGGAGAAGGTGACCCAACCCTGGGATCATGTGCTTATGATACCGCCAATTGCATGGATACCCAAACCATACACTGGGTGAATTCGGTAAAACAACTGGGCATTTCAAAAATCGAAGGAAATATTATCGGGGATGATCGTTATTTTGATCATATGCCTTTGGCACCGGCCTGGCAATGGACGGACATCGGTAATTATTATGCATGCAATACCAGCGGCCTTTGTTTTAACGAGAACCTGTATTACCTGTTTTTTAAACCGGCCAGATATGTTGGTGGCAATGCAAAAGTGATCGCTACCAATCCTGTGATTCCCGGACTTGAATTCCTTAATCATATGAAAACCGGGCCAAAGGGATCCGGTGACAAGGGATTTATTTATGCCGCTCCCTGGCAAAATCTGCATCAGCTGGAAGGAACGATTCCGGCCGGTGTGCGGGAGTTTTCCATCAAAGGTGCCATGCCGGATCCGGCGTTATTTACTGCCCAATATCTTAAGCAAAAACTCGAAGAGAGTAATATTCCGGTAACGGGTAGCTGTGCCACAGTACGAACCTATTCAAACAATAATGCACCCCGGCAGACGATACATACCACCAAGTCACCACCTTTAAAAGATATCATATATATCATCAACAAGAAGAGTAATAATCTGTATGCCGAGCAAATGATAAAAATCATCGGTAAAAAAGTAAAGCAGGAAGGGAGTCTGGAGGCCGGAATCGAAGCCATTGAAGAATGGCTCGAGGAAAATCAAATTGATACCGAAGGGATTTTTATCCATGACGGATCCGGTCTGGCATTAATTGACCGGCTGTCAACAAAATTTCTGACTGATTTGCTGATTACCATGAAGAATTCTGAAGTTTTTGATCCATTTTATCATTCTTTACCGATTGCCGGAGACCCCAATGATATTGGCACACTAAGTGGATATTGTAAAAATACCCGGGCGGCAAAAAATCTCAGAGCGAAAACCGGCTCCCATGTCAGGATTCGTGCACATTCCGGATACGTTACCTCACGCTCCGGCCAGGTGATCTGCTTCTCGATGATGTCCAATGATTATACCGGTTCATCACGGCCGATTAATAATTTACATGAGAAGGTGATGGTGGCGTTGGCCGAGATTAGGGATTAGGGATTAGGGATTAGGGATTAGGGATTAGGGATTAGGGATTAGGGATTAGGGATTAGGGAAATTTTTGCGTTTTTGGTATTGCATGTCAAGTATTTTTTTCATTTTTCATACCTAATTTCTAATCTCTAATCATTTTCTCTGCGACTCTGCGTCACTGCGCGAGATAGGGATAGCCGGAGACCGCTTTCGCTAATCTCCGGCCAAGATTTATTTTCAGGACTCAGGGACTTTTTCTCTTTGTCACTCTGTCGCTAAATTGCCTTTATATTTATAAACAGTTGGAACAACAAATATGGACAAAAAACAACTTATTAAGATACTCGAAGAGATCGGTATTCTGCTGGAACTTAAAGGGGAAAATCCGTTCAAGGCCCGGGCTTATTATAATGCGGCACGGCAATTTGAAACCATGGTTACGGATATTGAAGAACTGGTTACTTCAGGAAAAATAGCCGATGTAAAGGGCGTCGGCACTGCCCTGGCGGATAAGATCACAAAACTGGTGACTACCGGTGAACTGCCATATTATGAGGAATTAAAATCATCCGTACCGGAAGGACTATTCGATATTCTGAAAATTCCCGGTTTGGGTGCAAAAAAGGTAAAAGTGATATATGAGAAACTGGGGGTAACATCTCTCGGTGAACTGGAATATGCCTGTCGCGAAAACCGCTTGCGCGATCTTTCCGGCTTTGGTCAAAAAAGCCAGGATACGATCCTGAAAAATATTGAACAATATAAGCAGTATCAACAGCAGTTCTTATTTCCGGTGGCCGAGTTTGAAGCGCAGGAATTATATAATTATTTAAAGGCAAACAAAAACCTGCAACGGTTGGAGATTGCCGGCAGTTTGAGACGCAAAAAAGAAGTTATCAAAGACATTGATATTGTGGCCAGTTGCGAACAAAACCTACGCGAAAGCACCATGGACTATTTTACTTCCTATCCGCTCGTTCTTGAAACCACCGTTAGGGGTGAGACAAAATCAACCATAAAACTGCAGTCGGGAATGAGCGCCGATCTGCGTGTTGTTGATGACCGCGAGTTTTCCTTCGCCCTACACCACTCGACCGGAAGCAAAGAACATAACACGGCCATGCGCGCTTTGGCAAAAACCAAAAATCTTAAGATGAATGAATATGGTTTATTCCATGACGATACACCGCTTGAATGCAAAGATGAACATGACATATTTGAAAAACTGGAGATGGCATATATTGTTCCTGAATTGCGTGAGGATCGTGGTGAAATTGAAGCCAGTAAGCAACGGCGATTACCGGATTTGTATGATGGGTCGCCTTTTAACGGCATTTTTCATATCCACACAACCTATAGTGATGGGGCGCATTCCCTGTCAGAAATCGTTAAGGTCTGTCAGCAAAATGGATGGCAGTATGTTGGAATTTCCGATCACAGTAAATCCGCATTCTATGCCAATGGACTGACTGAAGACCGTGTATTGGAACAACACCGGGAAATTGAAAAACTAAATGAAATCTATCCGGATATTACTATTTTCAAAGGAATTGAAGCAGACATTTTAGTGGATGGAAAAATTGACTATGATGATGATTTTCTGACTAACTTCGATTTCGTCATTGCCTCGGTACACAGTAATTTTAATCTATCGGAAGATGATATGACCGAACGCATCTGCCGGGCAGTGGAACATCCCGCAGTCACCATGCTCGGCCACCCCACCGGGCGTCTGCTTCTGGGTCGCGAATCGTATAATATCAACATGGAAAAAGTAATTGAAACCGCCGGAAATTATAATAAAATAATTGAGATAAATTCCAGTCCATACCGGCTGGATCTCGACTGGCGCTGGGGCGTATTTGCCCGGGAGAATAAAGTTAAAACCGCACTCAATCCCGATGCGCACTCGATTGATGGTCTGCAGGATTATCGCTATGGAATCAATATTGCCCGAAAGGCGGGGTTTGAGACGAAAGATGTGATTAATTCCTGGAATGTGGATCAGATTTCTGCTTTATTTTTCAATCGTGATGCTCGATAGAGTGTTTATAGAACACGGATTACGCGGATTACACGGATTCTCGCGGATAAAAAACTTTTTTAATGATTAAAGACAAAGATATATTTAAATTCTTTTTGGCAAATTATAGGTACACCCAAAAATTTCTGACTTTTAATTTCTATTTTCTAATTTTTCTTTTTCCGTGTTAATCCGTGTAATCCGCGTCATCCGTGTTCTATTTAAATCTTCCATCACCCACCAAATACAAATTTCATCAAATAAATCTTGACTTTTTAAATTTATAAATATACATTTGCCCAATAAATGACTGATAGTCATAATGTGTTACTTGTTCAATTTACTGGTACGGAGTTAAACCATGGGAATCACGGAGCGGCGCGAACGGGAAAAACAGCAACGGCGAAACGATATTATTGATGCTGCAGAAAAAATATTCTTTGACAAAGGTCTGGATAGTTCCAGTATGGATGATGTGGCTGAAATGGCCGAACTAAGCAAGGGTACACTTTACCTCTATTTTAAAAGTAAAGAAGAACTCTATCTCGCTATCCATCTGCGCGGTAATCAAATACTCAGGGATATGTTCGTCGAAGCCGTAAAATCACCTGTGACCGGTCTTGAAAAAACAAGAGCAGTGGGAATTGCATATATCGATTATTACCATAAGTATCCAGATTATTTTAATGCGTTGATCTACTATGAGTCACGCCCAATTGATTTTGAAGAAAATAATTCCGTGGCACAAGAGTGCATGCTGCTTGGCCGGGAAACCCTGGAAATTCTGGCAACAGCCATTCAACAAGGTATTGAAGACGGGTCGATACGATCTTCAATAGATCCAATAAAAACAGCCGTAAGCCTTTGGGGGCAAACTACCGGCATTATTCAAATTGCGATTCTAAAAGAAGACATTCTTAAAAACAGTCTTAATCTTACTGCCAAAGAAATAATTGACTACAGCTTTGAACTCACCTATCACTCACTTAAATGTGAGTAATGTTTTAAACTAGGGAGATTTTTTATGCTCCGTAAAATGATTTTTCTATTTAGCCTGTTTTTTATTCAGGCTGCCTTCTCTGCAGAAACCGTACTGGATCAATATATCAAAATCGGGCTGGAGAGCAACCTGGCACTTAGGCAGCAAAAATATACCATGCAACAGAGTATGGAAGCACTCAAAGAAGCCCGTGGTATGTTTTTTCCATCTATCTCGTTCATGTCGCGCTATACAAGAGCCGGTGGCGGGCGTACTATAGAATTCCCGGTAGGAGATATCGTAAATCCGATTTATGAGACATTAAATGAAATACTTGAAGCGGCCGGGCAGGATCCCAAACCGTTCCCGGTGATTCCCAATGAAACCATACCATTTTTACGTCCCGAAGAACAGGACACCAAGTTCCGGTTAGTACAGCCTCTGTTTCAACCGGCGATATATTATAATCACGCCATCAAGTCCAACCTTGTCGATATCGAAGAGATGGAAACCACTATTTTCAAACGCGAATTGATCAAGGAGATAAAAATTGCCTATTTCAACTATCTGCGGGCGTATTATGTTATCAGAGTACTTGATGATACTGAATTATTGTTAAAAGAAAATTTGCGTGTAAGTGAAAAATTGTATGACGCGCAAAAAGTAACCCGGGATGCCATATTTCGTTCCGATGCCGAACTCAGCAAAATCGAACAAAGCCTTATGGAGACAGAAAATAATCAGAGTTTATCCCGCTCCTATTTGAATTTTCTGCTAAACAGACCGCTTACCGAGGAAATTGAAATTGATGAAACCCTGCTAAAAATCGAAAATTATAATTTCCCCTTTGATACTGCCTTTACCTATGCGCTGAATAACCGGGAAGAAATTGTTCAGTTACAAACCGCTATCAAGGCCTCTGATAATAATCGCAAGTTGAATAAAAGTAAATATTTCCCGGGACTGTCTGTGGTCGGTGATTATGGTGTTCAGGGTCAGAAATTTCAGTTTTATGAAGAAGATCGCTATTGGATGGCCTCGCTGGTGCTGGAGTGGAATTTATTTCGCGGTTTTCAGGATCAGGCACGCATCGAACAGGCAGATCTTGAAACACGAAAAATCCAGGTAAAACTGCAGGAACTGCAGCGGCAACTGGAACTACAGGTTCGTGATGTATACAACCGGTTTATGCTGGCGCAGAAAAAGATAGAAGTAGCAAAGAAACAAGCCATCAGTTCTGAAGAATCTTTCAAAATAATAAACAGAAAATATAGTGAAGGCATCGTAGCGCTGGTTGAATTTCTGGATGCCAGAAGAAATATGACAAACTCACAAATCAACCGGATTCTGTCAAATTACGATTATCATGCCAGTTTTGCCGAACTGGAGAGAGTGACCAGCTTTTACAAATTAAATAAGATGGAAGAACATTATGAAGACTAAATATTATATACTACTTACGGCGCTCTTTATTATTTCATGTAACAATGAAACAATAGAAGAAATCAACAAACCGGTTCCGGTCAAAGTGGAAAAAGTAACATTATCCGAAGTGCGATTACCCATATTTCGCAGTGGTGTCCTGTCTGCATCGACTGAGGCGCGTTTATCCTTTAAAACCGGTGGCATTATACGCAGCATTTATACCGATGAGGGAGATCATGTAAAAAAAGGTCAGATTCTGGCTTCGCTGGATCTCTCAGAAATACAAGCCCAGGTCAATTTAGCAAAAAGCGGATATGAAAAGTCGTTGCGTGATCTTTCGCGGGTTGAAAAATTATACCGTGATAGTGTTGCCACCCTGGAACAAATGCAGGATTTAAATACCGCCTGTGATGTGGCACAAGCCAAACTCAATATTGCCAAATTCAATCTACGGCACTCCAAAATAACTGCCCCTGCCAACGGCCGGATTTTAAAACGATTTGCCGAGGAAAATGAAACGATTGCACCAGGTGCGCCGGTGTTCTATTTTGGTTCGTCTCAGGAAAACTGGATAATCCGGATTGGTGTCACCGATAGAGATATCGTCAAATTGCAAATTGGCGATTCAGCCAGCGTTGAATTTGATGCCCACACCAACATGGCCTTTCCCGCTTATATCACGGAAATTTCAGAATCAGCTGATCCCCTGAGTGGCACATTTGAAATCGAATTAACTCTTGATAATGAGAAACAAAAACTGGTTTCCGGATTTGTGGCCAAAGCAGCAATTTTTCCCGCTAAAACGCAAAAACAAATGCTGCTGCCACTTGCAGCATTAGTAGAAGCCGATGGAAGTAACGGGTATGTTTATGCGGTCAATGACTCTTCCGGGAATCCGGACAGAGTGTTGGTGAGTTTAGGTCCTGTAATAAATAACAAGGTGATCATACTGTCTGGAATTTCGCCCGGTATACGGATCATAACAGAAGGCTCTGCATATTTATCGGAGCAATCTCTTATCAAAATTGTAGACTGATTTATTTAGAGGAATTAATATGAATCTGCCCAAACTGGCCATAGAAAATCATCAGTTTACGATGGTGCTTATCATTTTGCTGGTCCTCTTTGGTATTGTCTCTTTTATGACCATGCCACGCTCAGAAGATCCTCTGGTTACACCTCCCGGCAGCACGGTTGCAGTGATTTACCCGGGCGCAAATCCGGCGGATATGGAAGAACTTATAATAGATCCCATTGAGGAAGTCATTAATGAATTGGAAGATATTAAAAAATTAACCTCCTCTGCACAGGACGGGTTAGCGGTCATTGGTGTCGAATTTTTAACGGGTAGTGATCCCGATGATAAATATTCAGACGTGGTGCAGAAAGTGAACAGTATCCGCAACGCGTTGCCCTCAGAAATCCTTAGCATGGATATTACCAAGTGGTCCATCTCTGATGTCAACGTGCTGCAATTGGCACTTTATGGTGATTCTGCCAGTTACAATGCGCTGGAAAAAGAGGGTGAAAGACTTAAAAAAAGATTCGAGAGAGTAGCCGGGGTACAAAGAGTTAAACTCTGGGCATATCCGGAGCAGGAAATCCGGGTAGCTATCGATCTGCAAAAAATGGCTCAGTATCGCTTGCCTTTAAACAAAGTGATCGGTGCGATTCAAACCTCCGGCCAGAATATTCCCGGAGGCAGTATTGATGCCGGGTTGAAGAAATACAATATCCGGACCAGCGGATCTTTTGAATCGATTGAAGATATCGGGAACACAGTCGTACATAGCATGCACGGAAAGAATGTGTATTTAAAGGATATCGCTGATATCCGGTTTGATTATGAGGATGAGAGCTATCGTGCCCGGTTTCTTGAACAAAAAGCGATATATATAACGATCAGCCAAAAGCCAGGTACCAATATTTTTGATGTTACTGAAGCGATAAAAGAAAAAATGACGGACTTTTCGCATGAATTGCCTCGACAGATTCAACTGGATATTATTTTTGACCAGTCTGAAAGTGTCAGTAATCGTATAGCCAATTTTTTCTCAAATCTGTTTCAGGGTCTGCTATTGGTCGGGATCGTCGTCCTGCTTGCGGTGGGAATGCGGGCCTCGTTAATCGTCATTCTTGTTATCCCGATTTCAATATTTATCGGTATTGGTGTGATTGACCTAAGCGGCTTCGGCATTCAGCAGATGACTATTACCGGAATGGTAATTGCGCTGGGATTGCTGGTAGATAATGCCATTGTCGTTACTGAAAATATTTCCCGATTTATGCGAATGGGTTATTCACCGGTTGAGTCTGCAATTAAAGGTACCGGACAGATTGCCTGGGCCATTACCAGCTCAACGGTTACTACGGTGCTTGCTTTTGTTCCGATGATGATGATGAGTAATGTAACCGGTGATTTTATTCGTAGTATGCCCGTAACCGTTATTTATACTTTAACGGCATCACTTCTTGTATCCATTTTACTTACACCCTACCTCAGCAGTAAGTACCTGGTTGTATCCAAAGTAGGAGAAGAAAAAAAGATACGTTCCAAATTAAATAATTTTATTGAAACCAGATATCGTGGCACTTTGGACTATGCATTGAGAAAACCTGGCCGGATTATTGTTATTGCCCTGATTGTATTTGTTCTTAGTCTGGGTTTATTTCCTCTGGTCGGCGTTAGTTTTTTCCCAAAAGCGGAAAAGCCCCAGTTTTTGATCAACATTGACACGCCGGAAGGTACTTCGCTTGACCAGACCACGCAAATTACAAACCGGGTCGAAGATCTACTGAATCAAAAACCAGATATTTTAAATTATGCGACCAATATCGGTCATGGAAATCCGCGTATCTACTATAATGTCATTCCAAAACATACCATAAGCACCCATGCGCAAATTTTTGTTCTGTTAAAAGAATTTGAAATTGAAAAATTTTCAAGCCTGATATCTACTCTTCGCAAAGAGTTGCAAGACCTTCCGGGTGCACGTATTGAGGTGAAAGAATTTGAACAGGGTCCGCCGGTTCAGGCTCCCATTGCCATTCGAATTTTGGGTGATAATCTTGATGTACTGAAAAATATTGCCCGGGACGTTGAAAAAATTGTAACCGAAACACCTGGCACGATAAACATCGTCAATCCTCTGGCCACATCCAAGACAGATCTGTTTATCAACATCAATAAAGAAAAAGCGGCCATGTTTGGTGTACCACTGGTAGAGATAGACCGCACTGTACGCGCCAGTATCGCCGGGCTTTCTGTCTCGGGCTTAAGAGATGCACAGGGAAAAGAATTCAATGTTGTTATGCGTCTGCCGTTTGAAAAGAAACTTCAACTGGAAGATTTGCAGAAAGTATATGTAACCTCATTAACCGGTGCTCAAATCCCTTTGCAGCAACTGGCACAAATGGAGTTCAAGGCCTCTCCAATAAAAATTAATCATTATAACCTCGAAAGAAATGTAACCATTACATCTGATGTAATAGGTAATACTTCCGTGGATAAAGCCACACGTCAAGTCATCCGCAAATTAGATCAATATAACTGGCCAAAGGGATACAGATACTCAGTCGGTGGTGAGGCTGAAAGTCGTGAAGAGTCCTTTGGAGGGATGTTACAGGCGATACTTGTTGCGATTGTCGGCATTTTTGGCGTACTTGTATTGCAATTCAGATCTTACAAGCAACCGCTTATTGTATTCTCTGCCATTCCCCTGGCTATAATCGGATCCATTGTAGCATTACTCATCACAGGTTATTCATTCTCGTTCACTGCATTTGTCGGCATCACAAGTTTAATAGGAATTGTAATTAACAACTCTATTATCCTGGTGGATTATACCAATCAGTTACACCGTCAGGGAAAAGACATTATCTCTGCGCTTAAGGAAGCCGGTGAAACAAGGTTTATCCCAATTGTGCTTACAACCGCCACCACTGTGGGCGGCCTGCTTCCCTTAACTCTGAGAGGTGGCACATTGTGGGCACCTATGGGTTGGACCATCATCGGTGGTCTGATTGCGTCCACCTTATTAACATTGATCGTGGTTCCGGTTTTGTATAAGTCCTATATGGGTAAATCAAAACAGGAAGTCTAATCGGTTTTTTCAAATCTGTATCATCCGAATAGATCGATAATGCATTATATTTATTTTGTTTAGCAGTGGTAAAATATCGCGAAAACACAAGATTTATCTAAGCTCCTGCCCAATTAAATCGATTATAAGAGACGAGAATTAATATCGTAAAGTAAACCGGTATGTCCGCAGAGAAAAATATACCAATCAGAATTAACAAAATTCTGGAAACTTCCAACGAGGGTTTTCTACTGGTTGATAATAATGAAGTGCTCATTAATATCAATCCCAAAATGTGTGATATCCTCGGACGCAGACGGGAAGAAATTCTCGGCCGGAGTATTTTAGACTTTGTCGATTTTTATAATCGAAAGATATTTCGTAAAGAGAATCAAATTCGTGAGACAGGTAAAAAAAGCACATATGAAATAATTTTTCTCAAGCCGGATAATAGTGAAGTGGCTTGCCTGGTACATGGATCTCCCTACTATGATGAGGAAGGGACAAAAATCGGTTCCTTCGCCATGGTGACTGATATTTCTGCACTTAAACGTTCCGAGTTTGCGCTGCGACGAAGTGAAAAAAAGTATCGCATTTTGTTTGAAAACGCGCCATCCGGAATTCTTTTTGTTGACACCAAGGGCTTTATTCGTGATTTGAATCCCACACTATTACAAATCCTGGGCTCTCCTTCTGCAGAAGCAACGAAATCCATTAACATATTTACACATCAACCCCTGATCGATTCAGGTATTGCCTGGGCATTCAGAAATTGTATTAGCACCGGAAAACCGGCTTCCCATGAGAGCTTCTATAAGACAAACTGGAAGAAAGAAGTTTATTTAAAATACAGACTCAATCCTATCCGCCGCGAAGATGGAACGATAGAAGGCGTTTTGGCTAATGTGCTGGATTTTTCAGAGAATCTGGCCTCCGAAAAAAGACTACTGGCAACCCACGAAGTATACCGGGCAGCCATATCCAATGCCCATGGTGTTCCATATCGATTGAGCTATAAGACGAATACCTATGAATTTTTTGGCGAGGGATTTGAAAAGCTGCTTGGAATTCCTACGACATCCGAACTGACATTTGAGACGCTCTCCGGGATGATCAGAGAAATTGTACTTACGGATTCTACTACAAAAATATCTACCGACGAATATTTTAAAATTTATCGTGAAAAAAGATTACAGCGTTTGGGTGCCGATATAAAAATTGAAACTCCCACGGGCGCAGTAAAATGGTTAAGTGATTCAGCGGTACCATTGATAGATGAGAATACCGGCAAAATTACCGGTGTATTGGGCATCATGCAGGATGTTTCCGATCGCAAGCACATAGAGATGGAACTGAAAGAAAGTGAACGCCGGTACCGAACACTCTACGAGTCTTCTCATGAAGCCATATTTTTAATGGAGCAAGATAAATTTATTGACTGCAATCAGAGAGCTTTAGAAATTTTTTCTTTACGACGTGATCAAATATTAGACGCCTCTTTTTATGATTTTTCACCAAATTACCAGCCTAATGATACAAAATCCTATGACGTTGCCCGGGAGAAAATTACCAGCGCTTTGAACGATGAGCCGCAGTTTTTTGAATGGCAACATAAACGGCTGGATGATTCGCTGTTTTTTGCCGAAGTAAGTTTAAAAAGTGTTCAGCTTCATGGTGAAGGCCATCTGTTGGCCGTAGTTCGCGATATAACAGAACGAAAACAATTGGAAAAACATGTTCAGCAATCTCAGAAGCTTGAGGCGGTGGGACAATTGGCAGGTGGTGTGGCCCATGATTTTAATAATTTACTGACCGTTATTCGTGGATACAGCGAACTTATTCTCACACAGCCGGTGGAAAAAGAAACAATACATAAGCGGGTAAAGCAAATTGAAACCGCATGTCAGCGCGCCGAAAACCTAACACACCAGTTACTTGCATTCGGACGGCGTCAGATCCTCAAGCCGCAAACAATTAATCTAAACTCTTTAATATCAGATATGAATAAGATCGTCACCCATGTGGTTGGTGAAAGTGTTGAGTTGATATGCAATTTCGATTCTGAATTAGGATATATAAAAGCCGATCCGGCTCAGATCGAACAGGTCGTTATGAACCTGGCAATAAATGCCAGGGAAGCAATGCCCGGGGGCGGCAAGTTAATCCTTGAGACCCATAATGCCGATATAGACCGGACAACTATGCGCCGGCATCCTGAAGCCAAATCCGGGAAGTATATCATGCTGGCTGTAAGCGATAATGGCCTTGGGATGGATAGAAAAACTCAGTCTCACATTTTTGAGCCGTTCTATACAACAAAAAGTGAGAACGAAGGGGCCGGTCTTGGTCTGGCAACTGTTTATGGTATTGTCAAACAAAGTGATGGATTTATCTGGGTATATAGTGAACCAAATCATGGATCTACCTTTCGCATTTACTTGCCCTTAATTGAGAAACCCGATGAGATTGAGAAAAATGCGGCGCCATCCACAAAGGACCTTCACGGTCATGAAACTGTCTTATTGGTTGAGGATGAAGAGGATGTTAGAACACTGGTAAAAGAATCGCTGGAGATGATGAATTATCGGGTGATCGCAGCTGCGAACGGAAAAGAAGCACTGGATTTATATAGTACCAATAATAATTCCATTGAGCTGGTACTTACTGATGTCATGATGCCGGTTATGGGCGGACGTGAGATGGTGGATAATTTATTAAAGATAAAGTCCACCTTGAAAATCATTTATATGTCAGGCTATACCGAGGATGCCATTGTCCATAATGGCGTGCTGAAACCAGGTACACAATTTATTCAAAAACCATTTACACCTGTTATATTAATGCAAAAAGTGCGCGAAGTCCTGGATAAAAATTAGATTTTATCCCAAATATATATCTTCGATTTTCTACTTAGACCTTCTGCCATAAATCATGAAAGTGGTTTACCGGGCCATGTCCCTGTCCTATTTTATAGTCTGCTCCTGAAATAATCGCACCGTTTATATATTTTTTTGCCCGGGTAACAGCTTCTGACACACTGTATCCCCGTGCCATAAATGCGGCAATCGCAGATGAAAGTGTGCACCCTGTGCCATGGGTGTTGACGGAGTCGATGCGGGCGGCATCATACCAATAATTACGGTTTTTCCCGAGGACCAGACAATCGGGGCTTTCTTTCCCACTAAAATGCCCGCCTTTCAATAAGACCGCTGTTGATCCGTATTTTAGCAAATCATTGGCCGCACCTGTCATTTCTTCTTTATTATTAATTTTTCTTCCCAATAATACCTCCGCTTCAGGTATGTTGGGTGTAATAACACTGGCCAACGGAAGCATCTCGGATCTTAGGGCCTCTATTGCATTGTCCTGGAGCAATTTATCTCCGCTTTTTGCTACCATTACCGGATCAACCACAACATTCTCAATTTTCCACTTTTTTATATGAGTTGCTACAACTTTAATAACCTCCGGTGTTTGTAACATCCCTATTTTAACTGCATCAACACCGATATCTTCAAGAACAGCATCGATCTGATCGGCAACCATCTGAGCTGGTATTTCATGAATCGCAGTTACGGCAACTGTGTTTTGTGCTGTAAGTGCAGTAATAACTGACATGCCATAACATCCCAAAGCCGAAAATGTTTTCAAATCGGCCTGAATACCGGCACCGCCGCCACTATCCGAACCGGCGATGGTCAATGCACGGTAATATTTCTTTTTTTCCATTATTTATCCTTTACTTATACCAACATGATAAAAAGGTAACCACAGAGCACACAGAGATATCCGTCATCCCTTCGGGGAACCTCCCGCTGATCCAGCACTCATTATCTGATTTTCACCACGAAGATCACGAAGGAATATTATTAAAAATGCCCAATGTAAAAATCCAAATGCCAAATCAATTATCAATGTCCAATAATAAATATTTACTATTATATTTAAGCATTTAATTTTGGGCATTCATTTGACATTCGGGCTTGGGCATTGGACATTTCTTCTTTTATCCCGTTTTCAGAGAACTCTAATTTCTATTTAAAGTGATCGTAACCATGTTCCTTGAACTGGACGGGCTTTTGATTATAATAGTATTTTAATTCACCGGATTTATTTGTGACTTGTCCGATATTATATAATTCCCGGCCAAATTTTGCTTCAAATTCCTGTGCAATCCGTCTGCTCTTTGAGTGATCAATCGTGCATAATAAACAATAATCTTCACCACCGGTTACCGCTATTTCATACTCATTCCAGCCATGCTGCTTACATGTCATTTTCATCTGATCAGAAAGCGGCAGTGATTCGATATTAATACCAATCCCATAGGTGGACTTTTGCATGATGCGCTGCAAATCTGAATCAATACCATCGGATACATCGATCATGGCATTTACAGATTCCTGATTTGCCAGCCATTGCCCTTCTTCCAAATGGGGTTTCGGACGATTGTGCTGATCGATCAAAAATTGACCGGTTTTATCCGGTTTAATATCTCCGAGAAGGAGTTTAAGTCCTGCGCCCGAATCACCAATCGGGCCGGTAAGAAAAATATCATCGGCAGGTTTGGCATCTGATCTGTACTTAATCTGCTCTGTTTTCATTTTACCCAGTACAACAATATTTATGATCAGATGTTTTTGAGACTTTGTGGTATCCCCTCCCAATAGTTGTGTATTGCTCTGCTGTGCAAGCTGATGCAAACCACTAAAAAATGAATCCAGCCACTCGATTTCAATTTCAGGAGGTATCCCGATCGAAAGAAATGCGCTGGTTGGTGTACCACCCATAGCCGCAATATCACTTAGATTAACCGCCAGTGATTTATATCCCAAATCCTGCGGTGATATTTTATCTCTCAAGAAATGTGTGTCCTCTATGAGCAAATCGGTCGTAACCAGCTGTGACTCCCTTGAGTCGAGTTTTATTACGGCACAATCATCGCCGATACCGACCGTTCTCTCCGAAAGATTCTCGAGGAAACGGGGTGCGAACCTGTCAATTAATCCAAATTCACCAATTTCTTTAAGTTTCATGATTTCATTTTGTTTTTTGTTTGTGCGATGAGCAAAGCCAGCTCTTTTGCAGCCGATTCCGGATCGGAAGCGGAACAAATAGCTGAGACAGCGGCAACGCCATCTGCACCAGCTGTAATCATATCCGGTACATTATTTTTATTAATGCCGCCAATGGCTATCAACTTTTGTTTTGTCTGCCCGCGCAATTTTTGCAAACCGGCCAGACCCCACTCATTTATTGTATCGGTTTTCGTCGGTGTGCCAAATATGGTGCTCACACCAAGATAGTCTGCATCCAGTGCTTCCGCCTCCCTGGCCTGATCCATCGTCTCCACTGTAAGGCCGACAATGGCATCTGGTCCCATGATCCGACGCGCATCCTTATACGGCATATCACTTTGACCAACATGTACACCATCCGCATTACTGGCCAGGGCCACATCAACACGGTCATTGATGATGAGTGGTACATTTCGCGGAGTCAAAATTTCTTTCACTTTTCTTGCAAGAGTAATATATTCAAGCGTCGAGCAATTTTTTTCCCGTAATTGTACCACAGTAACGCCACCTTTAACCGCTCTAAGTACCACATCTTCGATCGGTCTGCCTCCGGATAAATCACGGTCGGTAACCAGGTAAAGACTCCAGTCAATCATCTGGTTCATCCATTCTCCACATTAAGTCGTTTGTCGATCATTTCTTCATCCATGAGATAAAGTGCATCCAAGAAATTCAACTGCAGGCTACCAGGTCCTGTCGATTTTTCCGCGGCGATTTCCCCTGCAATTCCCATAACAGCCATGGTATTTGCTGCGGCCAGTAATGGGACATCATTAACAGCAGCAAAGGCACCGGTTAATGCTGTTGCCGTACATCCCAAACCGGTAACTTTTGGCATCATTGAATGACCATTTGCAATTTTTATACTTTTCTCTGAATTCAAAACCACATCCACCGGACCGCTGACACTTACAGTACAATGATATTTTTTCGCTAATATTCGTGCCGCATCCGCCGCTGCCTCTGCACCATGCGTGCTGTCAACGCCCTTTGTGCTACCTTCGGCATTGGCCAGTGAAAGAATTTCCGAACCATTTCCCCTGATAATAGTCGGCGCGGCAGCTGTCATCAGATCATGCACTGTATTGGTTCTAAGCGCTGTGGCACCAGCACCAACCGGATCGAGTATAATCGGAACACCTTTATTCTTTGCCGCCTTCACAGCCTTAGTCATCGACTGGATCCATTTTTCACTCAAGGTGCCAATATTTATAACCAGTGCCCCGGAGAAGGCCACCATATCCTCAACTTCTTCAATTGCATGTGCCATCACCGGTGAGGCACCTATAGAAAGAAGTGCATTGGCCGTCGTGTTCATGACGACATAGTTGGTAATATTGTGAACCAGAGGTGACTGACTGCGGATATTTTGCACGTCCTGCCAAACTTGCTTTGAAGTAATCATATTTATTCCTCATAAAAAAAATGCCGGCATCCTTTATCATGAATCCGGGAATGCGGCACTTATATTCGTTTCCCTGCGCAGGTATGATCCAGATCAGGTTCCAGGAGTATAATCTCAGCCCTTGCATTCGATGAAAGGACACCCCCAACAGATGCTACTATATTTGTAGATTCAATATAACATCCTTGCCCTAAAGTGTCAAGAAGGGGCGATGTAGGGACACGGCATGTCAGAGACGTTGTACGAGGGCACGTGTCAAAACGTTATACGGGTGCCGTGTCCAAAGTTAAAAGAAAATAATTCGTACCATTTTTAAGACAAGGATGATTCTGATTATGTTTTTTTATGAAAACAATCAGGATGAAATCATTAAGGATGTTAAAAATAAAAAGAGCGCAAAAATTTTCTTAATCTTTGCGCTCCCTGCGGTTATAAAATTGTATCAATCAGTCATTAAAAGTTATCCGGAAAAATTTAGCAAATACATACTAACCGGATTTAAGAATAATTTTTATTCATCTTTTTTTACTTCTACCGAGGCAAGTTCAAACGTAACCTCATCGTAACCAAAAACACTCTGAATAAATCCGGTCAAACCAGAGCCTTCCAATTGGGTATGGGATTTAACCAGTCCAACTCTGGGCGCAAACCACTCGGTCATAATATTGGTGGATCCTTTTTCTGAAGTAATATGCTGCCGGATCTTAAGACAGTTAAATTCGCCATAGGGTGTAAATACCTTTTCTTCCCCCAGAACCTCACCGCTAATGGTTAAATTGGTTGTATCCCCGTCTTCAGTCTCAAGCGCATGCCATTCCCAGGAATCACCGGCCTTCATGGGAAACGGAATTCGCAACACCGGTTCGACATATTTGATATCATTTCCGAAAAACAAAAAAGCTTTCATTTCAGTCCGCTTTAAAAAGATCCCGTCGGACTCATTAACCAGTGTTTGCCGGTATTCCATATTTGGTGCATCATATGTCAATGTAACACCATCTTCAAAACGGGTAAACTCCGCTTCCGTATCACCCACATTTGATTCAAAATGATATACTTTTTTTGTGTCAAACGGAAAATATTCCTTTCCAAATTCCTTATTTGTCAATTCCTTTTCATAAGAAACCGGGGTAAGTGTGATTGGATTTACGGAAGTACTCAGGGAATATTCAACATCAGTCGCGACCAGCATTTTACCCGTATCCTGAGCTGTAAGAATTCCTGAACTCATCACTAAAACTATCATAAACAAATTTTTTAGAATTTTCATTATATTTCTCCATGCATAATTTTTTTTAAAACGAATTTATTAGTGTTACAAATTCCCGAATTTTATTATGTTACCCTACCTGAATATTCTGATCTGAGCTGTTTGTTGCAATATTAAACATGTATATACATAGGTCAGCTAATAGCAACAATAATCTTGGTTTCAATAACTGTAATCAGAGCGTTATATGATATATATGAAATAATGTTTCCTTCTCCGACCGGATAGCTTGAATTTTGATCTTAGTTTTTTGTATCTTCTGAGGTTAACTCACTTTTACCAAAAACAGGGGATTTTAATGGCCACCCGTATTGCAATAGATGCGATGGGCGGAGATCATGCTCCGACTGAGATTATTCGTGGCGCGATATCTGCATCCAACAAATTGGATGATATAGTGATGTATTTAATCGGTGACCAAAAAACAATAGAGAAAGAACTGAAGGCCAACCAGGCCAGCTTTCCATTTGAGATTATTCATACAGACGAATGGATTGAAATGGATGAGGATCCTAAGGAGGCCGTTCGTTTAAAGGAAAATGCATCGATTAATATCGGCGCCCGCATGGTAAACGATAACCTGGTAGATGCCATTGTAAGTGCCGGCAATACAGGGGCAACCATACTGGCCGCAGCACAGCATATTCCGGTAATTTCAGGAATAGAACGGACAGCCCTGGCGACTATATATCCCACCGCAAAGTTCGAGAAAACGAGACGTGGATTCGCTCTGATGCTGGATGTGGGCGCTACCTTGCATTGTACGCCGAGACAGTTGGTTCATTTTGCGTTTATGGGTAATTTTTACTTGTCTGAAGTCTTCGGTTTTAATCAACCGCGAATTGGGCTGCTGAATATCGGCGAGGAGGAGACCAAGGGTGGCAGCACACTTCGTCAAACGTATCAATTACTAAAACTGGCAGATGAGTTAAACTTTATCGGAAATGTGGAAGGAAAGGATATTCCCAAAGGTGTTGCGGATGTAATTGTAACCGAAGGATTTATGGGGAATGTGGTACTTAAGATGCTGGAAGGTGTTGCGGAGGTAATCAAGGAAACCGGCAAATATGCATTTAAGAAAAAACTGATGTGGAAAATTGCACTGACCCTTCTGTCACCTGGAATCCGCAAACTAAAACGAAAAACTGATTATACGGAATATGGCGGCGCACCAATTTTAGGTTTCAAAAAACTGGCCATTAAGGCCCATGGCCGGTCAAATGCAAAGGCCATATCAAATGCAATAAAAGTAGCCGCAGACTCATCAAAACAAAATATATGTGAAAAAATAGAAGATTCCGTCGGGCGATTCAATTTGAAACATGCAGTAGATTTTGCCTCGGTGTGATTTTATTTTCTTTGCCAGCGGCCGTTAAGTTGGATTTCCATAGGGGTATATTTTTGAATATATTCGGAAATGGCGTCACGTAATAAAATTCCCGTATATGCCACATTGGCTTCATTTACCTCTAATAAAAGATCCAGGCCGGAATTACCTTCTGCCAGATAATCCGTTGTTACAACCCGGTATTCTTTTTCAGGATACAGAGGGTGATCGCCGACCTCAAAGTATGTTATTTTATTGCCGTCTTCCCGGGCCGGATCAAATTCAACCTTACCACCGCCGATTGCCAAACCCGCACGATTTCCTGTTATTTTTGATTCAATCAACTGTTTTAAAAATTCACCCTTCATCTGAAAGACCACCAGTGTATTTCCAAACGGCAATACTTTAAATAAATCCCGGCGGGTTATGGGGCCGGATTTAAGATCAGAACGGATTCCGCCAAAATTAGTCAATGAAAAATCTGACTGTGTCGCCTCGATCATCGCATCGCAAATGAGGTTGTTCATGGGTGATTCACCACGGCTGGAACGGGTCAGGGCGCCACGGCTGATTCCCAACACTTCATCATATCCCTTTTCCACTTCCATCTGTTTGGATTTGATATCCGCATATATCTTTTCATCCGGCCAGAATTCATCGGATGTAAGTAATAGCAGACCACTATCGCGGGCCGGAAGATCATATCCGGCAATTGTTTTGCTTTCACGATCCACATCAATTATGGCCAGACCAAGATTTCCACCATTGCCATAATTCTGGAAACAAAGCGTATGATTCGATGGGTCTTCCCATGGTTCCTGATACCCACGGTGAATATGTCCGCCAAATAATATATCGATTCCGGTTACAAAGTGGGCCAATTCCATTGCATTTAAATAAGAAACCTTTACCGCTTTTTGGTCTATTGTTTCACTTAACGCCTGGTAACCTTCTTCGGTGTGGTATGGCAATCCCATATGAACCAGGGCAATAACCAGATCCACATTTTGTTCACGCATGGTATTAACCGCCCGCTGTGCGGCTGGCGCTTCGGCAGTAAAATCAAGACCTTCAATATTCTTCGGGAAACTCATATTTTCCGTAACTTCCGTTGTGATACCCAAAACCCCAATTTTAAGCCCGCCCCGGTTAATTATGGTATATGGCTTTACATGACTAAATACCTGATCGGTTGTTTTATCGATTAGATTTGCTGATAGAATTGGGAAATCGGCCATGCGGGTCAGATTGATAAAAACATCTTTCCCCAGATCAAAATCATGATTTCCGGCGCATGCAGCATCATAGCCCACATCGTTCATATATTCAATAATCGCCTTTCCCTCTGTTTTAGTACCCAATGGGGTGCCCTGGAACATATCGCCGGAATCAAAGACCAGAACAATATCACCATTTTCCGCGGCCATTTTTCGATATTTATAAATGATATTTGCAGCTGCAGCACCACCACCCAGAATCGGTGGAAAATCAGGGTTGAGAAAATCAGCTTCCTGTTCAGTAATTCCCCCGTGTAAATCATTGGTATAAAAAATAAATATTTTTTGATTATCTGCATTGCTGATAACAAAAAGAGAAAATACGATAATGAGAATAAATATATTTTTCATTTCAAATCCGTGTGTGCGTAAAATTTTTGATGGATCTCCGTTGCAATAATTAAATCCGCTAAGGTCTAACTTGATCTGTTAATTATTTTCTCGCGCAAAGACGCTAAGCCGCCAAGAAATCTATTATTATTAATATTTAATATGATAAAAATATTTTTTTACTCTGTTCAATAGTCTTAAATCATTTAAGAACAAATCTTTGCGTCTCTGCGCCTTTGCGAGAGATGGATTAGCCAGGTTAAACATTTAACCCGATACAAAAACAACCCCCTCAATCCCCCTTTAATAAGGGGGAAATGGCTGAGATCAATTACAACACTTAAAACACTGAATCAAACATAAACCGGAATTCAATCATTCCATATAAATAATTTGTTTGAACACGATCTATAAAATCGGGGCGCGATTCAAGCGGCGGATAGGTGCCGTCATCAAATAAATCCAGTTGATTTGTAGTCAGGTTTTCCAGACCACCGGAGAGATCGATCTCAAAACTATCAAATAAAAGCCCTACACCAAGGGTTAAGACAGAACGGGTGTATTGCTTGTTTTCTTTTAATGGTTGATAATTAAATCCTACGCGAAAAGGCATTTTGTCAAAGAAAATATGCTCTACACCCAGCCGGATCGCATAAGTATCACTAAATTTTAGATCTGAGTAATAACTATCACTCACCTGTGACCAAAAGGTATATTCAAACTCGGCATGAATACGCGCTTCCAGCTGATTTGTAAAACGGTAGTCAACCGCAATCCCCAGTGATAATGGATATTTTAACTTCCTGGAAAATACGGTCTGGGCAACTGAATCAAAATCTGCCGTACCGGCTGCATACACCAGATCCTGGTTCTGCGGCAGTGGAAGGCCCGGAAGCATCTCTACATTATTTGTTTTAATTGAGTAATTATTTTCAGTCTCCAAAGTAAGGGGCAGTTTAATAACCGTTGCTACGGCAAACTGCTCGTCATGCTGATAATTTAGTCCGAATGTTACATTCAATGGCGTATTGCTCAAACTAATTTCATTGGTTTCGATATGATGAATATCTTCCAAGTCATCTTCAACGGGGAGGATTTCCAGTTTTTGAGAAACCGTTCCGGTTACCAGACCCAGCTTAATACCGGCTGCCACGCCAGGAATCAGGTCACCACCCAAGACAAAATTAATTTCTTTAAACAGTCCATCGGATTTTATTTTATTATAAGCCAGTAACGCATCGCCAAACGCAGTTGATCTGACTTCTTCCAGATAATCATAATTGAAATCAATAAGAGAATTGTAACCAATTCCAAAATTCAGGTTATTGTTCTCCAGAAATGGTAGTTTTATAATCGCATTTAGTCCAAAATCACCATATGTGTTGCTGTTATAAGCGTAGGAGCCATAATCGACAAATCCACCAAAATTATCATAATACGGATAAGAACGATCTTCTTCACGATTATAAATAGTACCCAAAGCGGAAACTGCTATCTGGTTTGTATTAGATGAAATCAATGCCGGGTTCAGCATTGCCGAATGAACGGCAAATCCTCCCGCAATACCTGTTCCACCCATCGCCAGAGATCTGGCATTATGAACACTTCTCATGGTCCCGTAATTAATTTTGGATAATGATAGATCCGGATTTTGGGCCTCCAGAGTGGAAACGATTATAAACAGGACAAGGACCGTGTATTTATTCATGAACAACTCCACTAAAAATTATAATCTAACTCAACATAAAAATAATTGTTATTCTTACGCATTATATCTGCACCATATGCTTTTCCCAATTCCGGATCACGAACATCATTATACTGAATGTTCGTCATCGGTTTATGGTGATCGAGCGTATATTTCAGGCGTACAGAGAAATGGTGATTCAGTCTGGCGTAAAATGTCCACCAGGTTCGCAATGCGCCGCGCTGACTATCCAGAACGATAAATTGCGTGTCTTCAAAATTCCAGAAGAAACCCTGATAATATGCCACAAAACCGCTGATTTTCAGATCGCGGTTAAAATTATGGATAAATCCAACCCCTATCGCCTCACTGGTCGGAGTCATGTCTCCAAATACGCGTGGTCTGGGATGAACCAGCAATTTAGAATTCATGTATATAATTCCGATATTATCAAATCCTGATAAACGTAAATCCAATCGGCCGCGGAACTCAAAATTTTCAAAATAATTAAGAGATATATTGTTTTCCTTATCCCGGGCCTGCCACTTCTGGCGTAACTGTATTCTCACCGGAAAAACAGGCCGAATATCAAGAACACCAACCACCCGGTTTTGTCTTACCTGGTCTGCTTTTCTTATCCAGGTATCGTATTCCAGCCGTAAATTTAAATTCCGGTTTACCTGGTAGTAGGTATTTATATAATATCCCTCTTCTGCCTGGGGCTGTGATGCGGTAGAGTATAGCTGGCCATAGAGAGCAGATTGTAAATAATAATAATCCTCATAAATGGTTCCTTTAAACCGGCGATAATTTGAGAATGATCTCTGATATGGATTATCATATCCCAGGTCATAATTGCGATACAGAGCCTGGATATTAAAATTATTGAATTGGGTATACAGTGACAGTACCAGGGCTTTTGGATCATCACCTAATTTAAAAACATTGCCGCCCTTGTCCAGTTCACCCCACTCTCCCTGAAAAACAATGTTTTTCCAGACAGTCTGAAAATCAAATCCATATACACGCCGGAAAGATACCGCATTGCTCCAGAATGGATTTGTACCCTTCGAAACATCAAACCCGTATGCGGTTCTAATTTCATTATCTGTGGTCGTCAGTCGACCCATATTTTCAGGCGCAACCACCTCACTAATAACCGGCTCGATCGGCCGGTCATAGGCACTTTCATAAAAAGTAACACCGACACTGGTTCCGGGGATAATATTGTACTTTAAATTTGCACCATAGGTTAATTCCTTAACCGAGTTTATCCAGGGTAGATTTTCCTGCTCAGGTCCCCGCGTTTCATCATCAAGGGCATATTCATACCTTTGATTGAGGGTAATCAGCTGATTAAAACCTCTGCCCCGGGTGCTGTCATATATTTGTGTGTTTAGTATTGCATCCCGGTCAGTAAAAGATCCAAAAAAGGTGCCTTCAAAGTTTTTGTACGCTAATTCAGTGGCGACGCCATTTAAATTGAACTGCCTGGTTCGTGATAGATCCGGGGAAAGGCCCGAGAATCGTTTGCGAAACCCAAAACCACTCTTGCGGGGTGTAAAGAAATCGACATTTTCCATAATCACGCCCTGGCCAAATGAAACACTGTAGTTGCCCAGGTACAACTTTTTCATTTTCAATTCACCAATATCAATATTATCGATACCAAAGTAAAATTTACCTTCCGGGATTTGTATTGCGCCCGAGTTGATATAGTAGGTAGGTTCACTCAGCCGCCGGATAAAGGAATATCCGAAATGATAATCGCGGTTATACGAGAATCTCATCTTATAATAAAAATTTGGGGTAAAACTCGAGGCAAAGTTAGAAATCCCTTGCTCAACGGCGCCCAGCCCGGCCTGTGAACTGGCAGCATCATCGTCAACAAAAAAGGGTGTATTATCTGCACGGGCTGAAATCCGGCCATGGAATCCAACTGCATCTGATTGATCCGCATCCTGAAATATCAGAAAATTACGCGCGTTCCGGTACCCGTAATATGACAGACCGGGAATATTACGAAGATCTCTGGTATTCTTGATTTCTCCAATATCATTGCGGTAATTAAGTATGGAAACGGCATCGATGGCCGAGACATTTTGCAGATTAATCAGATCATTATACCCTACACGATTTACATTTTGTGGCCTTAGCGATCGCTCAATCCAAAGATCGACCAGTCCCTCATTCACCCCTTCATCCCCGGACCAACGCTCTAACCGGTAATACATCGCTTCCACGTTTTCTTCCAGGCTGGTCTTTGGCTTAAATGGTGCGATTTTGATTAAGGGCTTCAGCGTATTTAATAAACTCTGGTCAACACCTTCTACCTCTTTAAGTTCATAGATACTCTTAAAAAATCCCTTATACAAGACCCTTTCATACAGCCGCTCAGCCAGCTCACTGGAAACCGGCAACTTTGCGATTTCCTCATAGGACGCATTATTGATATCCAGTTGATTCTGTCTTGAATATTCCTGGGCCAATACAGCCATATTAAACAGCAATAGTACAATCGTTATAGTGATTATTATTTTCATAAGAAAATTATCTACTCTTTAGTCAATAAGATAACTTAGTCCAAACTGATGTGTTTCTGAGAGAACCGGGTGTGTTCGCAACGCATAGTCTATATGAATATTTTTATAATTAAACCCCAATCCTCCTGAAAAGCGATTTGGTGATGTACTGACGCCGAGACGTATTGCCAACATTGGCACCACATAAAATTCAAACCCCGCTTCAATCTGGGTTTCCTTCCCAATAGTTTTATTTATGGCAATCGTTGTGGCCATATTGTCAATCGGTGTGTATCCCGCTCCTACAACAATGCGCTGAGGCAACTCATGTTTATTTATGGCCCCGATTTTGGGTGTGTTGATATTTAAAAAGTAAAGGCCGATAAACGTACGATCGTAGAGAGATCCCTGTAATCCGATATCGATTCCAAAGGAACTTCCCGATCCCAGATCAATGCCACCAACAGACTCACCCAGGGTCCAATAATAATACTTTAGATTATAACCAACCCCCAGGGAAGAATGAATGTCCTGCATCAGAGAAAACCCATGCGACAACCCGAATGTGTACTCCCCGGACATGTCAGTATCCTCATAACTTACACCAAATTTTTGAAATGTAACCGCAACTGTTCCAAAATTTCCATATGGAACCGGAGCCGCGGCACTTAAAAAATAGTTGTGAAAAAATGCCATATTATAGGGCATCTGGTAAGACACGCCAAAAACGGGACTATTGACCATCGCCAAACCGGCAGGATTATAATATGGCGCCCACACATCATTGGCCAGTGACACAACAGAGCCGCTCATGGCTGATGCCCTGGCAGACGGATAGCGCTCATCAAAAACTCCGGCAGAACTGTGTGCCAGTAAAACTATTAAAAGAAAAAACAAAATTTTATACATGGTTTTTCCCATAGATTATTTTTTAATTTTTTAAAATCGTACCGACAACAACCGGTGCGGTTTTAACTTCAGTCGCACCATCCGTATTACTGACAACCTCAAAGAATAAAATGTATGCACCAAGTGTAACCTGCTCATTTACCTGATCCGTTCCATCCCACTCAAAGGTCTGTTCAAAAGACCGTCCGGTTTCATCTACCGGAGTGGCAATCAGACGGCCCGCCATGTCATATATGCGTACCGTGACATGCGCATTTTCAGTGCCGGCACTATAAATGATCGGCAGTGTTTCTCCCTGATCCGGGACAAATGGTTTATTTGGCACCTTGAGCATAAGGGGTGATTTAGGAATTTCGATAGAAGAAATATCCTCCTGATATGCAAGCAAAATTTGTCCATTGGTTTGATAAATATCTACCACACCATTTATCTGCACATTGTCACCTACCGAATATTCACTAAAATCCAGACCGGCTGTATCCCAGGCACGAATCGTGACTTCACCGGTTCCGTCATCGAGAACAATATTTGTCCCCCCGCCGGCGCTGTATAATTCTAAAATTACGCCTTCAATACGGACATATGTTCCCTCCAGGGTTCCATCGGCCGCCTCATTGGTAGATATCTTGATTGCCTCAGGTAACGCCTGATCAACCGCCAGAATATTCGCTGTATAATCGATAATTTCCAGGATACCGCTAAATTCTTCGACCGTACCTTCAATACGCATCAGGTTGCCCCGTTCAAATGAAGGATCCGGTATTCCACCGCGATATACATTGATACCACGACCCGAATTATCCTGCACATACACATCGGTCCAACCGGTTGTCACTATTCCGGATCCGATGATTACCACTGCTTCGATGGTAACCTTTTTTCCGATGTAATCAGTATCAGTACGAATATCAGCAATTGGTGTGATTACTTTTGGTTGACTAACCGTATAACTGAAAGTTGCGGTGGTAATTGTATTGTCTGAATTATCCTGCGCTTTTACATAATAATCAACAGCGGTTCCGGCCGCTTGCGAATCAATTACTGCCCGGTATGTATTTCCGGTTGAAATTTCCATGGCACTGCTGTCGAAAGCGCCACTGTTAAATGATGTAAATAATTGCACACTGGTAACCGAGTTTTTTGCTATGACATCGGCAAGAACGGTAACCGGATCTGATGATGTCGGCGTGGTTGGTGCGTGTTTAACATTTGTGACTGCCAGATCTTCCTCACCCGGCCCCAGTGAAGATTTTTCGATATCCTGCTGGTACGCAAGTACTATCTGTCCGGCGGTCAGGTAAATATCCATGACCCCCCTAATAGCGATTGTGTCACCAACCGCATAGGCACTAAAATTAAGACCAGCCGTATCCCAGGATCTGGCGGTTGCCGCGCCGCTGCCATCATCCAGAACAATATTTGTGCCACCACCGGCCGAATACAGATCTGTAATTATACCTTTTACCTGGACATAGGTCCCTTCCAGTGAAGTGCCGGTTGCTTCATTTGTCGTAAGTTCAGTGGGAGCCGGTAACGGTTGATTTGCCGATAGCAGTGTTGCGGTATAGTTTGTGATCTCCAGAATCCCGCCAAATTCTTCTACGGTACCTTCAACACGCATCAGATTGCCACGTTTCAGATCAGCATCGATCGGAGTGCCACCACGATATACATTGATTCCCCGCCCGGAATTATCCTGGATATAGGTATCTGTCCAATCGGTTGTAAGGATTCCGGCTCCAATTGTAAATACCCCCTCCACAGTGACACTTTGTCCTATATAGGCCGGATTATTACGAATGTCGGCAATTGAAACCACCCCGCCTTGCGGATTGGTTACCGTGTAGCTGCCTGTGGCTGATGTCGCATTGTTATCCAGGTTATCATATGCCTTGATATAATATTGCACTACGGTTCCGGTAGTCTGCGAATCAATCACCGCCTGATACTCATTTCCGGTAATTAAACTCATATCCGTGCTGTCAAAAGGACTGCTGTTTAAGGATGTAAATAATCTTACTGCAGTAATGGTGTTTTGCGATGTTACATTTGCGGTTACTTTTACAGTATCGGATGAACTGGGTACCGCTGGTGTCTGCTGTACATTTGTGATGACGACTTCATCTCCGCCTGGTCCGGTGGATGCTTTCTCAATATCCTCCTGATACGCGAGCAATACCTGACCGGCTGACTGGAAGATATCCATAACCCCTTTTATCACAATGGTATCACCAACGGCATATGCATTAAAATTAAGACCTGATGTGTCCCATGAGCGGGCCGTGGCTGCGCCGCTGCCATCATTCAGAACTATGTTTGTACCGCCGCCCGCTGCGTAAAGATCTGTGACAACTCCCTCAACCTCGATATAGGTTCCCTCCAGGTATGTACCGGTTGCCTGATTGGTGGTTATTTTAGCCGCATCCGGAAGCGTCTGGTCTTCTGCAATAAGTGTCGCGGTATAATTGGTTATTTCAAGGATTCCGTTGTATTCTTCAACCGTTCCTTCTATTTGCATCAGATTGCCGCGTTTCAAATCAGTATCGATTGGTGTGCCGCTGCGATACACATTGATGCCTCGCCCTGAATTATCCTGGATATATGTATCCGTCCAGCTGGTGGAAAGAACGCCTGCACCGATTGTAATTACACCCTGAATTTTTACCTGCTTGCCGATATAAGAATTATCACCGCGGATGGTAGCAATGGGGATGATGTCACCACCGGAAGAAATGGTATAACTAAGCGTATCTGTCTGACTGGTCGCAGCACTGTCGTCTTCGGCTTGTATAAAATATTTTACAACTGTTTCATTGCTGCTGGAATCAATAACGGCTTCATAGGTATCACCGCTGGTATTGATCATATTGCTGGCTGTAAAGACCGCATCGTTTATTGACAGATACAGTTGAACGGAGGTTACGGTACCGTCGTCGGTGACATTGGCAGAAATGGTTACCTCATCCGATGATCCAGGATTTTCCGGTGTTCTGGTCAGATTGGTAATTGATGGCGGTGTATTTCCTGTACCGCCACCTGGGCCGCTCCCGGGATTGGGTACAGCCGCCGAAAACGATGATGCCAAGGCTTCACTTGTTTCATTATGACCGTTGATACCATTTCCACCTGTTTGTGTTTCTCCGGCCTCAACAAGATTTATCCTTTGTGAGGATTCACCAAATGCATGCGGTGCCGCATCGGATGAGACAGCCTGGCTGGCAATGGGTGTATCATTCAGATAGGTCGAAGTGACGCTATCGCCATCTGGTCCGTCAATACTGATACCCGTTTTATCAACGGCCTCGGCTTTATCACCCCATAAATAGTAATCAATATCAGAGACCAGGTCCGTCTGTCCATTCCAATAATATAGAATAATTACTTCACCACTATTGGACAAGGTGCTGCCGCCGTCTATTGATCCGCTGAGTGCTTCCCGCATATTCGGAATTGCCGCACTGGTTTCATATAATTCATAAGTTGGATTGGTACCATATGTGGTTACATACCCGGTCCCGTTTATAGCAATTGTCTGAAACTCACCCGCAGCAATGGTGCTTCCATTTGGGAATCGTGCGTTGAAATCAAAGGTGGCATCACCGCCACCGGCATTCGCTCCGGTTACGATATTGTAGTAATAGCTTCCGGAACTCTCATGAGTGGCATCGGTCAGATAATAGTCAGACAGATCAATTGTACTGCCGCTATTATTATAGATTTCAACAAACTCACCATCTGTGGGAGTAACAACAACTTCGGTTATCAGTATATGGTTTTGTGCAAAAAGGGTGGTTACAAAAAGCAAAAAAAACAAAGCGGTTTTCATGCACAGGCTCCTGTAAATGAGGTAATAATATCGATTTTCAATTTAGTCTGACCCAAAGATAAAATCAAGCCGGCAAATGTGAGACCGGTTACTTTCTTACCAGAAAAATACCAGCCAGAATACAAACCATGCCAATGAGCAGGAGAAAAGAAACCGGTTCATTCAGCAATATCCAACCCCAGACCAATGCCAGCGGCGGAGTAATAAATGTAATCATTGACATCATGACGGCAGAGTTGGCTTTCAGCATCCAGAAATATAAAACAAAGGCTACAGCTGTTCCCAGCACGGAAAGATATATCAGTGAAAATATCGCATTAAAATCAAAAACTGCTTCGAGCTGTCTCTCGAATAGGAGACTCAGGAGGTAAAATGCGATCGACGCATATGCCATGGGAAAGGTAACCAGGGCAATCGGGTGAAAATTCTGGCGTGCTTTCTTCCCTAAGATAGTACCAAATGAGCTGAATACCGGTGCAACTAAAAGCGCCATCATTCCCCAAAGCACATTTGGCCCGGCTGTTTCAATATGCAGCTGATCCTTGAAAATTATCAGGACCCCGATGAATCCAACGATAACACCCATAAATTTTTTGAATGTGACTTTGTCTTGCGGTAAAAACCAGATTGACAAAATTAAAACATAGAATGGCATTACCGAAAACAAAATGCTTCCCAACCCGGATGCGATATATTGTTGCCCCCAGTACACAAGCGCGTAACCACCGGTGAAATTAAGTATACCAAATAAGATTAAAAACGAATGTACCTTTATCCCCTTTGGAAGAGGAATATTCATTATCATTGCATAAGAGAACAGTACCGCAAATGCCATGGAAAAACGGATTCCGGCGGATAGGAATGGAGGCAAAGAATACAAGCCTATCTTTAATACTACCCAGGTGGAACTCCAGATCAAACACAGAGTGATAAAAGCCAGGAGGGGTGCTATTTTCTTATTTTTAATAATTATTTTCATTTGATTTGGAAATCTTTGAGTCTGCAAGTTTACTAATATTCTATCCTAAAAAGAACAGAAATGGTGTTAATATTCTAATTTACTACGATGGAATGATTTTACGGGATAAAGGCGTTTACGAAAATTATTTAGAAATTACCACAATTTCTTTCTATATTTACAGACTCACACGCCTGGAGGCATTTTTTTAAATGGATAGTTGCTTTACAGTGAATCCGGCTTTAAAAAAGCAGATTTATGCCACGATGCAAATTCAAATCGAGGTTTTTCACTATGAAAAGATCTTAATTATTGGTTTGAGTGATGATAATTATTGTCGCGTGGAAATCAGCTCCGACAGAAAGAAGTATGCCCCGTTTGAAATAAAAAACCGTAAGAGTCTTCTAGCCGATAGCGTGATTTTTAGCCGTGGTTTACGAAAAAATTCAAAACTATTTCAATTATGTGCACATTTTGAAATACAGGCCCTGTTCCCTATAAATCTCGGTGAACAATGCCGCGCCTTTCTTGGCATAAGTTCTTTGATTCCCACATTTACTCCCCGGCAGATCGAAATCAGTAAATTTATCGCCAACTATATAGGAAACATGTTACACAATGACAATTTGGTTGCCAATCTGAAAGATTACGCTGACCGGATGTCACGCATGCTCAACGAATTTGGCACATTGCATGAAATTACCCATGCACTCGAGTCCAATGACAACCTGGATACGCTCCTTAAATACATCATGCAAAAGAGCCACTCAGTTATGAATGCGGAATCGGCATCCCTTATGCTGGTAATTGAGGAAACGAATGAACTTGAATTTAAGATTGTACTTGGCCCAAAGGCCACGGCGGTAAAACCGTTTCGCCTGCCAATTGGTAAAGGAATCGCCGGCTGGGTAGCACAAACCGGCAAGCCTGTGCTAATACCTGATTGTTATAAAGATCCCCGGTTTGATCCTTCATTTGATAAACGTAGCGGATATTACACCCGGACCATGCTCACCGTTCCCATGATCTATAAAACAAAAACTTTGGGCGTAATGAGTATTATTAACCGTATGGATGGACATCCGTTTGATGAAAATGATCAAATGCTGTTCACAATTTTTGCATCCCAGGCAGCACTTTCTATAGAGAATGCACGCTTACTCCATTCCGCAATAGAAAAAGAGCGTTTGGATAAAGAATTGCAGGTTGCTTCAGAAATTCAGAGTTTGCTGATACCACAGTCTATTCCGGAGTCCGATTTTCTGGATACAGCTGCGGAATATATTCCTTGTAAAGAAGTGGGCGGCGATTTTTATGACATTATGAAACTGGATGACCACCGGTTCATTTTTGTGGTGGCAGATGTATCGGGCAAAGGTATTCCGGGCGCCATGGTCGTCTCAAATATGCAGGCTACGTTACGCGCATTTCTTCAATACAGTTCGGATCTGAAATCTGTTGTCAGCAAGTTAAACCAGGTAATCATTCGCCAGACCACCTCTGACAGATACATTACCTTTTTTATCGGCATATATGACCATGAATCACAGCAATTATCCTACATAAACGCAGGGCATAATCCACCGGTCATTGTGGATAAAAGCGGACAAATTACCGAACTGCGTAAGGGCGGCGTTTTTATTGGGTATGTACCATGGGAATATGAATTGGGCAGCATTCCTTTTAATTCCGGCGATACACTAGTTATGTATACCGATGGTCTTGTAGAAGCGATGAACAAAAACGAAGAAGAATTTGAGTTCAGTCAATTAAAAGATATTTTATCTAAACATCATTCTGAAGACAGTAGTACTCTGCTTAACCGGATAATAAAACAGGTAAACATACATATCGGTGCGAATCCGATGGAAGATGATTTTACCCTTTTAGTTTCCCGCCGAATTTAATTTCAATATGTTTTTGACAATTAATTATTAAATTTGGACACGGCATGCCGTGTCCCTACAAACCGGGTTCAGGACATTTGAAATATGATTTCTAATTTCTAATTATTTATCTGCGTCTTTGCGAGAATTAGAGATTGTAACTGCTTATGGCCAATTGCCAATGGCAAATTTCAGTTTTTTTTAACGCAAGTTTATTCAAATATGATCGATAAACAGAAGTAGACAAAAGCCAAGGCTCAAAGGAGATTTTAATGGATGATGACACTATGTGGGGAAATATCTTTAGACAGAATGTTGAAAAAGAAGACAGTATCTATACCGTTCTCTCAAAAATCCCCATCTTTACTGATTTGAATAAAAAAGAACTGAAAGCGGTAGAAAGAATATTACATCATCGTACCTACAACGCCGATGAAATCATATTTAATGAAGGTGATCCTGGCGTCGGCATGTACATCATTGTTACCGGGCATATCAATATTTCATTGGGAAAAGAGGGCAAATTACTCGCTGTACTTTCCAACGGAGAATTTTTTGGTGAAATTGCCCTATTATCCGAGACACCCCGTACGGCAACCGCTACCGCAGCAATTGAAACAGATATGCTTGGTTTCTTCCAGTCAGATCTGTTTAGTTTACTGGAAACAAACCCGCGAACCGGAAACAAAATCCTGCATCGTCTGGCTCAAATGATAGCCGACCGATTGCGATTTTCCAATCTTGAGAACCAGCAATTAAAACAAAAGCTAAACGAATTTGAATCTAAAATGTCAAATAAGAAGGTATCCTGATGGAATTCACCGTTGCCCGTTTTCTTAGATATGTCATTATTCTTTTCTTTATCGCAGTGGCCGGTTGGTTATTATACAGCCTCCGTGATATCCTTACACTTCTGATCATCGCCGCTTTACTCGCCTATATTCTGGATCCGGTGGTAAGTTACCTGGAAGCCAGGGGCCTCTCACGATCGTATGCGACATTCATCATATTCCTCACAATTATTGCGATTATCGGGATTGGTGGCTGGTTGTTTTTACCCGGACTGTTTAATGAATTACTTACTCTACAATCAAATATGACTCCGGGAGATGGTGGTGGCTTCATTAAATCCATCGAAATCTTTTTTCAAAAACATCTTTCTTTTATCGATATTAAAGAGTTTGATTTACAGGGAAAAATCTCATCGCTTCTGAATTCCATTTCAGAACAAATGCTTGTTCTTTTAGGTAGTCTGGTATCCCTCGTTTCCACTTTGGTAATCATTCCTTTTGTGGTTTTTTTCCTGCTACGTGACGGTCGGAAGATGAAAAAAATATTCATTGAATACATTCCGAATCGTTATTTTGAAATGACACTTAATTTCCTGCATAAAGTTGATCAGCAATTGGGCAGTTATCTGCGTGGACAGTTTACCGAGTCATTTGTGGTTGGATTACTATCCGTGATTGCTTTGTGGATTCTGGATGTAAAATACTTTACCCTGATCGGTATCTTTGCCGGCCTGGCAAATATGATTCCTTATGTGGGTCCTGTCGCTGGGGCCGTACCGGCAATAATTGTCGTCATTGCTAACAATGGTGACACCACCATGATATTATACGTCATTCTTGCATTCGCCATCGTTCAGATTATTGATAACATACTACTTCAACCACTGGTTATGTCAAAATCTGTTAATCTTCATCCACTTGCCATTGTGCTGGCCATTCTTGTCGCCGGGAAATTTTTTGGATTAATGGGGATGCTGCTGGCTGTACCGGCAACCGGTGTCATCAAGGTAACTTCTAGGGAATTATATCAGGGAATCCGGCGCTTCAAATTGATATAGAGACTGGAATTATATTACAGGAATGGGTAATTTATTAAGATTTAGTTTGTTCCTTGTTCCTTGTTCCTTGTTCCTTGTTCCTTGTTCCTTGTTCCTTGTTCCTGGATGCTGGATGCTGGATATAAGATTCAAGATACAAGATACAGCTCCAAGATACATGAAGCATTTTTAAATAACTAAATTAAGGGATGAGATTGTGACCCAGAATTCGAATCAAATTCTTGAAAAACAGGAAAAGTTTCAGACCTATTTTCCCGTTTTGATTTTCATAGTGCTCATATTTATACTTGAAGTGTTTCACATGCAAAAGGCCACCAGCCTGGTGGTGTCTGTATTTATTTCCTTTTTCATTTATGGCATTATGGCTGCGAGAGTAAAGGAAGTTTACGGTAATCAGCCCGAATTTAAACCCCTCAATCTGTTTTTGGGGCTGTTATCCTTTATGATGATTGTTGTCGTTGGCGTTGCCATTTTACACTGGTTTAAAATATTACATGTAAATCTTCGCTGGATATTGTTCTTTCTCGTCTTGCTAATATACTTTATTATCCTGTTTCGGGCGGTACATACTTTATACGATCTGAAACAAGCCTTCCGTGGCAAAGAAATAAAAAAAAGTGAAAAATTGATGCTGTAGTTTCCGGTTTCTGCATAAAGAATTGAATCCAATGACCTTCGAAAATCAGATTACTTTCTCCAAAATCATAAAAGAAAAAATACCCGGGCTGCAATTGGGTATGCTTGAAATTGAAAATTTTTGTGTGGTAAAAAACTCTCCGACTGTTCCCGGTACATATCATAATCTTTTCAGCAATATTGAGAATAAATTTGCAGAGAATCCGCCGTCATCAGATCCGGTTGTCAGCGCCGTACGCCGTATGTACCGAAGAATTGGATGGGAACCAACCCGGTACAGGCCCTCTTCAGAGGCGATGATCCGCAGGATTTTGAAGAGAAAGGGATTATATAATATCAATAATGTCGTCGATTTGGGTAATGTAAGCTCGGCCCGGTTTCACCTGCCGATGGGATTGTATGATATGAACAAAATAAAGGATGACATCCAGATTGATGTCGGAAAAGCCGATGAATCATACGAAGGGCTGTCTATCGATCTGATTCACGCAGAGGGCAAACTGATACTCAGAGATCAGCACGGCATTTTTGGTAATCCCACTGCGGACTCGTCAAGAACGTGTATCGATACAAACTCACAAAATATTATCGCCATATTTTTCACGCCCCCGGAAATTGACAAGACTTATCTGGACCAAACATTACGTTTTCTTGAGCAGTTGTACCTGCAAGAATATTCATCTGCCACTGCCCGCAGATATATGTTACAATGCGGATAACTTGCTACTCCATTAGCACTTTTGTATCAGGGTTTGTTAAACTCCAGATGGACCAGAATGTATCAAATCCCTCTAAAATATGATGATTCATTCTTAGCCCTTTTGATTATATAGTTTTCCCTGCCACGTTTCATGTTGTCCAAGTTCTTCATCCAATCGCTGAACCGCCTCGGAGTTTCTCTTGCCCCATCTGGGCGCCAGTAATGTGTGCAATGGGGCCTCACCAAATAATCGTTGGATAATTATTTCCGGATTCAACCGCTCCAGAAAACCCCTTAGTATGGATAGGTATTCTTCATATTTAAGCAACTGAAAAGGCGACTTCTCATATTGCTGTGCCATGACAGTGTCCCTTACAATATGCAATTGATGAATTTTAAGAAAATCCGTTCTTAATTCAGAGAGTACGCCTGCTTCTTCATACCAAAAATCTTTATTTTCCCATGGGAATCCAATAATAATATGGGTACATATTTTAATCCCACGTCCAGCCGTAAGATCCAGGGCATCGAGATAGCTCTGAAAATCATGCCCGCGATTTATTTTTTTTAAAGTATCGTTACTCATCGACTCCAGGCCGTATTCGATGGTGATATCATACTCCTGTGCCAGTTCTGATAAATATGATATTTTTGCTTCATCAACACAATCCGGACGGGTACCAATAGTTAAACCGACCACTTCAGGATAAGCCAGCGCCTCCTCATATAATATTTTTAGTCTGTCCAATGATGCATAGGTATTACTGTATGGCTGGAAATATACCACATATTTTTTGGATCCATACCGTCGATTCAGATACTCAATGCCTTCCGATATTTGTTGGGTAATGGTTTTAGTGGCACTGTTATAACCCGGATTAAAACTCTCGTTATTACAATAGGTACACCCGCCACTGGCAACGGTACCATCCCGGTTTGGACAGGTAAATCCCGCATCAACCGTGACTTTCTGTATCCGCTCACCATACCGCTGATTCATATAGTGGTTATAACTGTTGTATCTTTTACTACCGAATTTCTTTTGCCAGTCCTGCATCCTGTATCCTGTATCTTGTATCTTGTATCTTGTATCTTGTATCTTGCAACAAAATACCCAAACCCACTCTAATTTCCAACCACGAATATATGGATGATTATTCCAGTATAATTGAAATTAATCATGCAATTGTGCACTTAAAATTGAATCAATTTTAAATTCGACCTAAATTCATTTCGTGAATCCTGTGATCCTGTCAAAAAAAGGTGATTAAATTTTAAATAGAAGTTTTAATTTATGGAACCATTAAAAAGCATGTTTGCACCGCGTAGTCTTGCTGTCATTGGCGCATCAAGACGAGATGGTACCCTGGGTAAAATGTTTTTGGATGCGGTGGTCGCCATGGAATATAAAGGCCATGTTTACCCGGTCAACCCAAAAGCGGATGAAATCAATGGATTGCCCTGCTTTCCGGATATTGAATCACTTCCCGAATCCCCTGATCTGGCGGTCATATTAATAGCCCGGGATTATGTTCTGGATGTTATTGATCAACTGGCGCTTAAATCAGTAAAAAACGTGGTTGTTATCAGCGCCGGCTTTCGCGAAACCGGACCCGATGGCGCCGATCTTGAAAAGCGGCTCCTGGAAAAACTTACACAACACAATATGCGGATGATCGGCCCAAATAGCATGGGATTATTTAATACCAATCCGGAAATTTCGCTTAATGCCACATTTTCCCCCACCAGGCCTAATCCGGGTCATGTGGCATTCATTTCGCAAAGCGGTGCCCTGGGTGTTGCGGTTCTCGAATTATCCAAAAAAATCGGACTCGGATTTTCTGTGTTTGTCAGCACCGGAAATAAAGCCGATATCGGGGACGTGGAGGTTCTGGAATTCGCTGCCAAAGATCCAAATACCAGTACCATTATTTTTTATCAGGAAGCAATTGACCATCCTCAGGAGTTCAGGCAGGCTCTAAGTAAAATTTTTCCTCACAAACCGGTTCTTACACTCAAATCCGGCCGGACACAAAGCGGTGAGCGGGCCGCGTCGTCCCATACCGGCGCTCTGGCCAGTGATGATCGTCTGGTTGATGCTTTTCTAAGACAATGTGGTGTAATCCGTTGTGAAAATTTGCAGGAACTGCTGGATAGTGCACATGCATTTGCAAGCCAGCCATTGCCCACCGGAAATAAAGTAGCCGTGGTAACCAATGCCGGGGGCCCGGGTATTCTGGCCAGTGATGCGCTTGAATCAAATGGTCTTGAATTACCGGCACTTTCTGAGAAAACAGTCGCAAAATTAAAACCGTTTCTCCCTGCGGAAGCTGGCTTGAAGAATCCGGTGGATATGATCGCCAGTGCCAACCATGATACCTATCGTGATGTTTGCCAGATCCTGGAAGCGGATGATAATATTGATGCCCTGGTTGTTATAATTGTGAAGCCTCCGGTTGCGACAACCGCACTTCAAATTACCCGTGAGTTGGAACCGCTGATATCCAAGTCAAAAAAACCATTCCTGTTTGTTATCATGGCCGATACTGATTTGGATGGAACCAGTCAAGATATAATGAAAATTGGGGTACCGGTGTTTGCTTTTCCACATACCGCCGCCCGGGCACTGGGAAATATGGTAAAGTACAGTCACATACGCCAATCAAATACCAGCCCACCCATTAGTATAAGGGTTTCCGGAGACAAAACATCGCAAAAAAAACGTCAATTAAACTTTGAAGAATGTGCGGCGCTGTTATCAGAATATGATATCCCGGTCACACCCAATCTGATTACTTCTGACATTACAGAAGCACAGAATTTTCTTGCCCGGCATGAAAATGTTGCCATCAAAGTTGCCGATGAAAAGATTATTCATAAATCAGATCTGGGATTGGTGCAATTAAATATTTCATCCCCGGATCAAATGCAGGCGGCTTTTGTTCAAATCTCACAAAACCTGGAAAAGCATTCATTATCAGCAGATACGCCATCGTTCCTGCTGCAAAAAATGTATCCGGCGGGTGTTGAAATGATTCTTGGTTCCAGCATAGATCCCTTTTTCGGACCGGTTATTATGTTTGGCGTGGGTGGGATTTTTGTTGAACTATATCAGGACATCGTATTTAAAGTATTACCGGTAAACCTGCACGATGCGCTTGCGATGATCTCAGAAATAAAAGCTGAAAAATTACTTGAGGGATTCAGGGGTTTACCAAAAGTCGATAAAAAAGTTTTGTCAGAATCAATATTCGCTTTGGGAAAATTGATACAGGAAAATACACAAATAACTGAAATGGATATCAACCCTTTGTTATGGCCGGCGGGGTTTGATCATCCGGTTGTAGTTGATTGCCGGATTACGGTAACGGATTAATGGATTCCAGATGATTGTTATAACACTATGCTAAAAACACTTACGATTACACTGATTATTATAAATGTCGCCAGCCTGTTTTCTCAAACTAACTCAGAGTACCTCTGGCCAACCGATGCAAGTACACTTATGTCCTCCAGTTTTTGCGAATATCGCGACGGACATTATCACTCCGCGATTGATGTAAAGACCTGGGTCCGTGAGGGATACAAGTGTTTTGCCATCGCCGATGGAAAAATAGAACGTATCCGTGTATCCCCATTTGGTTACGGGAAGGTGTTATATCTGCGCCTGAAAGATGGCAATATGGCAGTTTATGCCCATCTTCAGAAGTTCAATAGTAAAATAGAAAAGGCCGTACACCAACAACAGATTAAAAAATGAAAAATATAGTCTCAATTGGTATCCTAAAGATCTATATGTAAAAAAGGGTGATGTGATTTCCTATACCGGGAGAACCGGGATTGGTGTCCCGCATCTGCATTTTGAAATAAGAAATACAGATGGGCATCCAATCAATCCGCTCAATTTTTACGATCAGGTTAAAGATAAAATCCGGCCGCGGATCCAGAAACTGGGGGTAATTCCCCTTTCAGAAGATGCCCTGGTCAATTCTTCCCATAGTCCGCAAATATTTGATGTCAGCTATATCCGCAATGGTGTCAATGTCATAAAAGATCCGATTTATGTAAGTGGTCGTGTGGGATTAATGATTAAGGGATTTGACCAGGCCGATGGCGCCAGTAACAAATATGGCTTCCACGAAACCGCCATGAATGTAAATGGTCTGGAGACATTCCGTATTACCTATGATGTACTTCACTTTTCAACTACTGAACATATTTATACTGAGACCTATTATCCCATATGGGCAGATCAGAAAGAGGTTTATCACAAACTGTTTGTGGAACCATTCAATCCACTTCAATTTTATAAGAGAATTCCCGGACAAGATGGCTCTGTCACTATCGCAGATAAACCGGCCGCCTGTGAGATCTCTGTATCTGATTTTCATGGAAACAAGAGTATTCTAAAAGTTGAATTGATTCCCGATCTTCGGCCGGAACTCAATCTGACTGAAATGACGAGAAATGATTCGATTGTCTATCTGGGTTTTTCATCGCAACCCTTTAGAGATATTCAGCTCTCTGCCGGCGATTCATCGAATACATATAAAAAGATTAATTATTTTGAAATAGTTGAAGGAAGTCTCTCGCGCCCGGAATCCGGTCTTGTCATGAAGACTAAAGTTCTGGATTCCACGACAAGACAGGCTAAAAATTCAGATTACCGGCAAAAACAATCAGATTTCTCAAAGAGTATTTACTATTGAACCGGACAAATCCATCGAACCTGAGTTATCATATCACGGTAAATATTTGGTTTATAATATCCCGCGGGCTGCAGTAAACAGCAAATTCATCATAGGGCCATCGGCAACATCCGTTCAAACACATCAATTACCGGACGGCAGTTTTCAGGCGCTTTTGACACCTTCCATGATCACTGAACCCGAATCCCCGGTGCACATTATTTCCGGAAGGGATACACTTTGGTCTGATTTGCCATTATTTGCTAAATGGCATCCCGGCGAGACGACAAACCATAGCTGGTTTGATTCAGCATTTACTATTACGCCGGCAGCCGGATCTTTTTTAGATACCGTTATCGTCCGTGCAGATACATTAGCGGCAGATTCCGTCTCCAGGATTTTACCAACCCTGGGAAAAATATATTCACTTTCACCGGGTAACATTCCGGTTTTCAGATCAGCCGGGGTTCAGGTAAATTATGATTCTCTTCCGGCCTGGGGAAACTGGCGTCTGTTTAAGACAAACGGACTCAATTCGCTATCTTTCGTCGGCGGATCAATTGACACAATAAATAAATGTATTAACGCCAGGACAAATCCCTTTGGCCAATTTATCATCGCCTGTGATACGATCCCTCCTACACTTGAGATTCAGAGTCCCGTTCAATCAAAATCTTATTCCAGAACACCGGAGATAAGATTCAATTTGTCAGATGAACATTCCGGTATTGGTACAGAGGAAAATATTTCGGTGATTATTGATGGTGAATTTGTTCTGCCGGAATGGGATCCGGAAGATAAACTGGTTACTGCGAAAATTGATAAAAAACTCACGAAGGGAAATCATATCTTAACCATTTCCATAAAAGATCAGAGTGAAAATATCACCCGTGCAGCTATTTACTTTACGATACTATAATAATAAATCTTCTGAAAAATATTTATACTCTTAAAATATCATTTCGTCACCTTGAATTTATTTCAGGATCTATTTGTGAGATTCTGAAACAAGTTCAGGTCGGGGGTGAAATGACATTTGAGCAAAAATAAATATTTCTCAGAAATATCAACAATCATATTCACGCTTTTGATTGTGTTAGCTGTAAGAATTATTTATATTTTCGAAGAAAGATAAAAAGCACATCAAAATGAACATAAACCCCAATATTCGCCAACCAGCTGTCGCCGGATTATTTTATCCTGATAAAAAGATAGAACTGGAACGTGAAATTGCAAAATATCTTGAAAGTGCGCCCGAGATCGAAGTACCCGGTAAAGTGGTGGGAATTATTGCACCACACGCCGGATATATGTATTCCGGAGCCGTCGCTGCCAGGGCATATCGTCAGATATTAGACCATGATATCGAAATTGTGGTAGTCGTTTCCCCTAGTCACCGTGAATATTTTACTGAGATATCGGTTTTCGATGGCAGTGCCTATGCGACTCCTCTTGGAATGGTTCCTGTCGATAAAAATCTGGCCAAAGAACTGGCCGGAACAAATTCTCAAATTATACTTTCTGAAAAAGGGCATCGGTTTGAAGAACATGCCCTTGAGGTACAGCTTCCCTTTTTACAAAAGGTGTTGGATGATTTTCAACTGATTCCCATCGTTATGGGTGAACACAGCAAAGCCAATACTGAAACGCTGGCAAACAGTCTTTTTACTGTTTTAAAAGGGAAAAAGGCACTCATCGTGGCTTCTTCTGATTTGTCCCATTTTTACGATGCATCAAAAGCAGAATCCATGGATAAAGTTGTTGAAGATAAAATATCCGCCTTTGATGAAGAGGGATTGTTCCATGAATTACAATCCGGATCATGTGAAATGTGTGGCGGCGGACCGGTTTTATCGGTGATGCGTGCCTGTCAGTTATTGGGCGCCACAAAATCAAAAGTTGTCATGTACCGGCATTCAGGCCAGGTAACCAATGACCGTAGTGAAGTTGTAGGATATCTTTCAGCCTTACTATACGAATAACATCCGGTTTTTCGAATCATTAAACTCAAAATACGTTTGCTAATCATTTACCAAAAAAAAAATTATGGAAACAAATCAACTGTTAAACCAGGAAGAACAGGCTTTTTTACTGCAATTGGCCAGATCCGTAATTAAAGCCAAAGCCGAGGGAAAAAAGTTTAAACCAGCATGGTCTTCTGCGGATAGTCTGAATGAGGACTTGGGTGTATTTGTTACCCTTAATAAAGACAATCAGCTTCGTGGCTGTATTGGATATGTAGAAGGGATCATGGCATTACAAAAGGCAGTTCAGGAAATGGCGGAAGCCGCCGCCTTTGATGACCCCCGGTTTCCCCCCGTTACCAGCGCAGAGGTGGATAATCTTGATATTGAGATTTCCGTATTGTCTCCTGTAAAAAAGATTGAGGATATTTCTGAAATTACTATTGGTCTTCATGGCCTGATTATTGAAAGAGGTTTTTATAAGGGGCTGCTGTTGCCGCAGGTTGCGACGGAGTATGGTTGGGATACAGAAACTTTCCTGGAACATACCTGCGTCAAAGCCGGCCTGGATAAAAATGACTGGAAAAAGGATTCGGCTACAATTAAAATATTCAGCGCTGAAATTTTTTCTGAGGTTAAATAGATATATTTGTACTAGCACAAAGTACACTAAGATATATAATAATAAATGTCAAAATCCAAATGCCAAATCAAATTTCAATTATCAATGTCCAATGATATTTATATTATAATAAATTTAAGCATTTGATTTTGGGCATTCATTTGACATTCGGGCTTGGGCATCGGACATTTCTTCATTTTAATCCGTATTTCCTGATTCCTCGCGACCTTCGTGCTCTTCGTGATTTCAAATAATTCTGTCCATGGCACAAAATCACTTCACTCGTAATTTCTGATAAATCACACCCGCAATAATAGTTACCCCCGATCCAATCAACACATACCAGGTCCAGTGAACGATTGCGGGAATTCCTGCTAATTTTGGTATAAGTATTATCAACAGCATCGTGGCAATTCCCAGCGAAAACCCAATAATAGCACCTTTCTGATCAACCTTTGGAAAGAACAGACCGAGTAAAAATGTCCCCAGCAAACCACCATAAGTAATCGAAGCAATGCCCAGGGCAATCTCAACCACGGATTGTTGTACGCTGATAAACAGGAAGGCGACACATGTTAAAATAATTGCGGCTGTAATGGTAAATATCCGTGATATTCGCAGTTCTTTTTTGCTATCATCGGTCTTTCCAAATATCGGTTTGTACAGATCAAGCATCGCGGAAGATGATAGAGAGGAGATGGATCCGGCAAGTGTTGACATGGCGGCTGCAAACAGACCGGCAATAATAAATCCACGTACACCGACCGGTAAATTATGAATAATAAAGTATGGAAATATTTCATCGGCTTTGTGAAACGGTGCAGCCGGATCCGTCAAACTGATGCCATGAAAATAGCCATAGAGTAAAATCCCAACCACCAGGAACAAAGCAAATTGAATCATAACCATAATTCCACTGCCAATAATTGCTTTCTGGCTGTCACGCAGTGTTTTGGTAGTTAATAATCGTTGTACTATTAATTGATCCGTACCGTGAGAAGCCATTGAGAGAAATGTTCCGCCAACCAGGCTGCCAATTAATGTATAAGGGTTGGAAAAAAACTCGCCAATGCTTTTACCAAAATCCAGATTAAACACCTCTGTTTTGGCACCCATGGCTATCCAGCTAAAGCTGTCGGGCATATCACGCAACAAAATCCACGTTGCCAGACCTGCTCCGCCAATGTAAACCAGCATTTGCAGTACATCTGCCCAAATCACGCCCTTGATTCCGCCTGTATAAGTATAAACAAAACTGACCGTAGCTATCAATATTATGGAGATAAGATAGATTTGAAATACGCTCCAGTCACTGAACAAGGGTGTTGCCCGGAAAATCAGGGCTAAGGGAATTGCTGTGGAAAACAAGCGAACACCATCCGCCGCAATCCGGGTAAATAAAAATATTACCGAAGCATATCGCCTGGTGCTCTGTCCAAACCGGTTTTCTAAAAAATTATAGGCCGTTTCCAGTTGCCCCTCGCGATATGCGGGAAGAAAAGCTACGGCGATTATAACCCGGGCAATCAGATATCCAATTGTTAATTGCAGAAAGTGTAGATTGGTAATGTAGGCCAGGCCGGGAATGCTTATAAATGTCAGACTGCTTGTTTCCGCAGCTACTATCGAAAAAGAGACCGCCCACCACGGGACATTTTTACCACCCATAAAATAATCTTTGGTTGATTTTTGTTTGCCGCCGGACAAAGATCCGATAAGTGCAACAATAATCAGATATATAATAATAATAATTACATCCAGATAAGAAATGTCCATATAAAACTCCGGTTTACAATAATTTATATTAAGTTAAGCTGCATTCGCTAAAATTTAAATAGAGTTCATGGATAAAATTTTGTATTATTAAACATTCAATAGATAAATATCTGTTTTTGGAGCAAATATGGATTCAATTAATCAAGATAAAAGTGACAAACTAATTCTGGTTGTTGACGACGAAGATATGTTACGGGATGTATTGAGGGAAGTATTGGAGATGGTTGGATTATCTGCATTATTCGCCAGTTCCGGTATGGAGGGATTACAGATATTTGAAGAAAACCGGGACAGAATTAATCTCGTCTTATTGGATATCCTCATGCCGGAAATGAGCGGTCTTGAAACTTTCGATAGAATTAAAGCCATAGATCCGGATATGAAATTTATATTTATGAGTGGTTTCCCGGATAAAGAAGCATTGGCCCTACGCGAATTGAGCGGAGAATACGCATTTGTAAAGAAGCCTTTTTCCGTAAACGAAATTGTCAATCATATCAATAAAATGATTTGTTAAATTCTCCCCTGCTGACATAGAGCGATTCATTCAGTTGTATGTCAACCTCATCACCTTGCTCTATTATTTTATCAGGCGGTATTAATATAAGACAGTTTGCATTTGCTATTCCTGAGATCATATGTGATCCCTGCTTACCCGCCGATGCCACCTCCCACCCACCACGATACCTGGCCAATCCTCTGGCAAAATTCAACCGTCCCCTGGTCGCATTAAATGCATCGAGGCTTTTTGCCTTTATAGTAGCCCGGAACATTAATTGACCTCCGGACATAGCGATGAGCAACGGTTCAATAAACTGGCGGAAAACCACTGCCCCGGAAACCGGGTTACCCGGGAGACCAAAAAAGAGTGTTGTACCGATTGTTCCGAACACCAGCGGTTTTCCGGGCTTGATAGCAACCTTCCAGAATATTACGTTTAATCCTAATTTCTCCAGGATACTCGTAACCAGGTCATATTTACCCATGGATACACCGGCAGACGTGATTAAAACATCCGGTAGATCTGCTTTTGCAATAATTGAATTCAAATCAGTCTGATTATCGCGGGCAATTCCCATATCATTAAATGTACATCCGGTCTCTTCTACCATGGCTTTGATCACACTCGTATTACTATTTCGTATCTGCCCGGGTCCCGGATTGTCACCAGGATCAACCAACTCATCCCCCGTAGCTATAAAACCTACAGACGGTTTTTTATATACCAATGGTTGCGTGATGCCAAACGTCGCCATCATGCCAATATGGGCCGGGGTGATTTTAGTGCCCTTAGCAAATACCGGGTCACCTGTTTTTACTTCCTCACCGGCAAACCTGATATGTTGAGACTTTTTTACCGCCTGCATTATTAATATCTGATCGGTACCGTTTAATTCCACATCCTCTACCGGGATAACTGAATCGGCACCAGCAGGAATACCGGCACCGGTTGCGATATAAAGGCATTCCCCTTTTTTTACTTTCATCTCCGGGGGATGTCCGGCAAGCGATTCGCCGACAATTTTGAGCTCTGCAGGATTATCCTTTGAAGCCTCCTGCGTATCTGCACTCTGTATCGCATATCCATCCATACCGGAATTATTAAATGCCGGTAAATCCATAGGACTGATAATATCCTGTGCAATAAAATAATTATTGGATTTATCCAGATCACATTTTATGGTTTTTAATTGGGGCAAAACTGAGAAGATATGTTCTAATGCTTGGATATAAGATAGCATAGCGTTATTGAGTTACTTTATCTGATTTCATAGAAAGTGCGATTCTTTGCCGTTCAATATCAATGGAAATGATTTTCACATCAACAATATCACCAACAGCAGCAATTTCATGTGGTGATTTAACATATTTATCCGCCATCTCGCTGATATGTACCAGGCCGTCCTGCTTGACGCCAATATCAACAAAAACACCAAAATCTACTACATTCCGGACTGTCCCTTTTAACCGCATTCCGGGTTTAAGGTCTTCTATCTTTACCACATCACTGCGAAATATCGGACCCGAGTCGCTTTCACGAGGATCCCGTCCCGGTTTTTCAAGATCATTCAATATATCTTCAAGGGTTGGAATACCGCAGTCAATTTCTTCCGCCAAAGTTGTCAGATCTATTTTTTCACCGTACACTTTTTGTTTAAGCTGTTTTCCGCCCTGATGTACATCATTTATTTTAAATCTGGCCATTAATTTTTGAGTGGCATCATACGATTCAGGATGAATGGAAGTGGCATCAAGCGGATTTTCGCCATCCCGGATACGTAAAAATCCGGCCGATTGCTGATAGGCATTTTCACCGATACCATCAACCTCAAATAATTGTTCTCTTTTTTTAAATCGCCCAATTTTTTCACGATATTTGATAATATTCTTTGCCGATTTATCATTAATTCCCGATATGTATTTTAATAATGAAGGTGATGCGGTATTTAAATCTACACCAACCGTATTTACACAGGATTCCACAACATTGTGTAAAGCTTCGGCCAGGCTCTTCTGATTGATGTCATGCTGGTACAATCCGACCCCGATACTTTTAGGATCAATTTTCACCAGTTCAGCCAGGGGATCCTGTAATCGGCGTGCAATAGATATATTGCCACGCATACTTGCTTCCAGATCGGGAAACTCTTCCTGAGCAACCTTGGATGCGGAATAAACGGATGCACCGGCTTCATTAACTATTTGATAAACCAGAGAGCGTTCCGGTTCAATTTCTTTAATCAGCTCTGCCACCATTAATTCCGTTTCACGGCAGGCGGTTCCATTCCCGATGGCGACTATTTCTGTATCATATTTCTCTACAAACTCCCGTACTGTTGTTTTGGCTTCGAAATATTGCTTTTGCGGTGCATGCGGATAAATTGTTGTCCCGTCAAGGTACTTTCCGGTTTCATCAATTACAGCAACTTTACACCCGGTTCTGAATCCGGGATCAATACCAAGCATCCGCTTGCCAATTAATGGGGATTGCATCAACAGATTTTTCAGATTGAGAGCAAATACAGAAATGGCATGTTTATCTGCCTCAACGGTTAATGATGAACGGATTTCCCTGTGAATGGCCGGAGAGATCAGGCGATGATAGGAATCAATAATTGCTTCATAAATGTCTTCGACAAAGGTGGCATCCGGATTTTTAATAAAAAACTTGTTCATCGTTTGATGGATCTCATCCGGATCTATATCTATATTTACTTTAAGTGCCCCTTCCTTTTCCCCCCTGTTGATTGCTAACATACGGTGTGCCGCAACCCGATTAATCGGTTCACTAAAGTCAAAATAAAGTTCATAGATGCGGTCTGAATCTTTGCCCTTGGCTTTTGAGGCTATAAACGCTTTCTTCATTGTAAACTCACGGATTCTTTTCCGGATATCTGCATTTTCAGAAAAAATTTCCGCAATAATATCCCGCGCCCCGGCTAATGCCGATTCGGCGTCAGCGACATCATGTTCCGGATTAATAAAATCGGCCGCAATTTCCAATCTGTTTTTGTCTAATCGATCCTGTTGTAAAATAATTTGAGCCAGAGGTTCAAGACCTTTTTCTTTCGCCATGGTGGCCCGGGTTCTTTTCTTGGGCCGATAGGGTAAATAAAGGTCTTCCAATTCCTGCATTTTAAAAGTCGCATTTATTTGTTTTTTTAATTCATCAGTCAATTTACCCTGTTCATCTATCGATTTAATGATCGTCTTTTTTCGATCTTCAAGTGTGCGCAAATACTTGATACGCTCTTCAATGTTCCGAATGTCGTTTTCATCCAGACTGCCGGTTTTTTCTTTTCGATATCTTGCTACAAAGGGAACCGTATTACCTTCATCCAGGAGTTCCACAGTATTGACAACCTGAACTACATTTAGACCCAGCTCATCGGCAATTAATTGACAGAGTTGCTTATCATCCATATTTTTAACTCTCATTTTTTAAACGTCACAGAAATTACAAATTACAAGTTACTAATTACAAGGGTGAATTGAAACTGGTGGAGGTTCACAGGTAAGAGGTTCTCGGTACTAGGCGCTGGATACTGGAAGGGTATACCTAAAAAATACGTCCGGCAAAAATATTATTTTATTCCTTCTCCATTTCAAACAATATTAAGCGACGAATTAAAATTGCACCGCTTCCAACTCGGTTTCCGGGTTTATTACCCAAAGATTAATCTTGGGGTAATCTTAAATCGTGTGCAAAACAAATGCTAAAGTCCTTAAGAAGGACCTCCTGAAATATTCGACTCAGGTGCTCAGGAGGGACTTAGGGACTTTAAAATACAACTACTTGAGAATATCCTGTCATTCTTTTATCTTTAACCCGCAAATATAAAGGTATAATAATGCTGCCAAAATCAAAAATAAAACAAGCCTTATTGCTATTAGAAAAACAATACCACAATACCAAAACGGCACTTGATTACGGCACTCCATTTCAGCTGCTGATTTCAACCATGCTTGCGGCTCAGAGTACCGATAAACGTGTTAATATCGTGACTACTGATTTATTTCCCGTGTATTCCAGGCCGGCCGATTTCCTCAATTTGAGCCAGGCGGAACTGGAGGAATTAATAAAAACCATCGGACTTTATAAATCCAAGGCAAAAAATATACTGGCAACCTGTAAAATTCTGGTGGAGCAATTTAACGGGGACCTACCACTGACCCGTGAGGAATTGGTGAAACTGCCGGGGGTCGGACGAAAAACGGCAAATGTGGTACTAAGTATAACTACTGATTTTCCGGCTATTGCCGTGGATACCCACGTATTCCGTGTTTCAAATCGCATCGGATTGGCAGATGCCAAAGATGTGCTGGCCACTGAGCATGATTTGATGGCAAACATTCCACGTCATCAATGGTCGGATGCCCATCACTGGCTTATCTGGCACGGGCGCCTGGTCTGCCAGGCCAGATCCCCAAAATGCGATACCTGTTTTTTAAATGAAATTTGTTTATACAATCAAGGTTGATAAAACGCAATTGCACGATTTTTTTGTACATCCTCCAAATCACCCTGCAGGGGCATGACACGTCATGCCCCTGCGGCATTAATTAGACATTGAACACATCGATCATCCCAAATTTCATTTTTTGGCATAAGAATTGTTAATTATAAATACATGGTTTATCGAAATCGCCGATCGATACGTCTCAATAAATATGATTATTGTAGTAATGGAATATATTTTATAACAATATGTACCTATTGTAGATCGCAAATATTTGGCCGGATTAAAAATAAGCAAATGGTATTAAATGCAAACGGAGTAATTGCCCGGGCGGTGTTGTTTGGCAACGTAATTTTTGGGACATTATTGTGCGCGACGATAAAGCATTATATGCGCTCAGGCAATATACTTTAAATAACCCGGCAAATTATAAATATGGAATAGATGATTAATTCTTACTCTGGTGTCTTGTAAATATAAAAGTGAATGACTATATTTGTTCTTGTGAATTTTGAATCAAATACAAATATACACATTCTCAGATACAATCCGGGAATGAGAAAATTAAATAGTTATTCGGAATATATAAGGATTTAAAATGCCAAATCTATCATCACGGGGTCAGAGCATGCCTCCTTCCCCGATCCGTAAACTGGTTCCTTTTGCTGACAAAGCCAAGGAAATGGGCCGGCATGTTTATCATTTGAATATAGGACAACCGGATATTTATACCCCCGATACCTATTGGAATGCCATAAAAGATCATGGACGGAAGGTACTCGAGTACGGGCCTTCTGCCGGTTTAACTTCGTATCGTAAAAAGCTGGTCAATTACTATAAGAAATTTGATATATCCGTTTCTCACGAAGAAATACTTGTGACCACCGGTGGAAGTGAAGCAATCATTTTTACACTCATGGCAATTTGCGATCCGGGTGATGAAATTATTATACCCGAGCCATTTTATACTAATTATAACGGATTTGCCATTGAAGCCGCGGCCAAAATTGTTCCAATCACATCCGGGATCGAAGATGGTTTTCAATTACCGCCTATCGATTCTATCCGGGAAAAAATTAACGATAAAACGCGGGCTATTTTAATATGCAATCCCAATAATCCAACCGGATATGTTTACTCCCGCGAAGAAATGGAAGCCTTGCGTGAAATTGCGCTGGAATATGATTTATTTCTTTTAGCTGACGAAGTATATCGTGAGTTTTGTTATGACGGTTTAACACACACCAGTGTCATGCATCTGGATGGCCTTGATGACCGCGCCGTTCTTCTGGACAGCATCTCAAAACGATATTCTGCCTGCGGCGCCCGGATTGGTTGTATTGTAACAAAAAATAAAGAAATTATAAATGCTGCACTAAAATTTGGTATGGCCAGATTATGCCCACCCACTTTGGGACAGTTGGGCGCTGAGGCTGGGATTGATACACCGGATTCATATTTTAATGAAGTATTGCAGGAGTATACAGAACGTCGTAATGTCATGGTCGGATTGTTAAGAAACATCCCCGGCGTAGTGGCACCAAATCCTAAAGGCGCATTTTATTTGGTTGCACGGCTTCCGGTGGATAACGCAGATGCATTCGCGCAATGGCTGCTGACCGACTTCCATGTGGATAACGAGACAGTGATGGTTGCGCCGGCCAATGGGTTTTATTCAACGGCAGGATTGGGAATAGATGAAGTTCGCATTGCCTATGTTCTAAATGTTCAGGATATCAAAAAGGCAATGCATATACTTGCTGAAGGGTTGAAAGTGTATCCGGGAACGAAGTAAATTAAAATTTATACCCCAGGAAGATTACTATTTTTAACCCGGAAGCATTAATTTTTTCCGGGTACAACACCTCATCCAGATCATCCGGAAAATCTTCATTAACCACTTCATCAGAAGTATCATATTCACTTAGAATTTGTGTACCGATCTCACCACCCAGCACAAATGATTTACTTAAATCGTATTCGATTCCAATATCAAGTTTTAAAGCAAATTTAGTATATGTATATGTATTTTCGCTATCAACAGAAGTTCCTGTGGTGGTGGTGTATGCTTCTTTTATAAATGATGTTAAACCGGTGATGCCCAAATCATAACCGACATACCATCGATAGTTGTCGCTGGGACGCCAAAAGTTATAATTTGCTCCGATATACAAATTTGTAAATGTGAATGTGCGCTCCAGGGATATCGCCTGATATTTATCCGGCATCACTGTAAAGTCTATTTGCCAGCCGGAGAATAAGGTCTGAGTGACAAAACCAAGTTTTACCTGCCAATCTTCACTCAAATAATATTGACCTTCAATTGAGAAGTTATTGTGGTTCGTAAAATTGGGCAGATCAATACTGGTTTTTTCACGATAGGTTTTTATTTCGTCGTTCAATTGGCCGGTATATCCAAGAATCGCCATACCATATTTTACATAGATCGAATAACGATTTATATCTTCTTGTTCTAATTTAACAGGGGCTGCTTGTGTTTCAGCCATGGTTGGCCGGACCGGTTGCTCTGCAAGACGCACCGCCACTTCCGGAATCACGTCAGTAAGCACTTCGCTCAATTTACCTTCATAATCCTCAGTAGCGGTCTTCACAATGGCTCCGGTTTGCACATCAATCATGCGTAAACTGATTGAGTAGATATCCTCAATTTTGCCGATTGCGCCGGCAACAATTCGGCTTACATTTAATAATTGTCCTATCTCAACCGCACATTCAACTGAGGTACATCCGGTATTCTGGAATCCCTGCTCTTTAAGTATTTCCTGCATTTTATCTCGCTCAACAACCTGAAAATTTCCGGTTTCGAATAACTCGGTACGCAGTCGGTCGGATAAGAATTGTGATTCTTCTATCGAGACGCCGGTTGGATCCAGATCAAGAACCGCGATGTTCATTCTCTGACCATATACTTGCATCGTTACCATTAACATGATAAGGTATACGTTGTATTCTATTTTCATTATAGCTCCATTTACTTATTGGGATACAAATATCATCGGCTTAAAATAATAATTATATAGCACAAAAATAAGTAGAAAATTATTAAACTGTTTATAATTGGAATAAATGTAAAATACCGGTGTTTGATATATAAAATGATATTTATTTAAAAATTAGTATTATGAAAAATTATCTAATAGTTGGTGCAGGCAGCGGAATTGGTTTGTCTGTTACAAAATTACTGATAAATGAAGATGCAAATATTTTCACTTTGTCACGAAATTTATCTGAACCTTTAGCTGAATTGAAAACAAATCATCAAATTTTTGATATAATGAGCGATGATTGGTCAGATCTTACAAATTTTCTTCCCGAAACTTTGCATGGACTTGTATACTGTCCCGGTACGATTAATTTAAAACCTTTCAACCGTCTTAGTGAGGCGGATTTTATTAATGATTTTCATATAAATGTATTGGGTGCAGTCAAAATAATACAAAAAACCCTGCCCAGTCTGCATAATGGAAAACCGGCATCAATTGTATTATTCAGCACTGTTGCTTCTAAACTTGGTATGAACTTTCATGCTTCCGTATCTGCATCCAAGTCTGCCCTGGAAGGATTGGCCCGGTCGTTAGCTGCTGAATTTGCCAAGGATCAGATTCGGGTTAATGTGATTGCACCCTCGGTCACCCATACACCACTTGCCGAGTTTTTGCTAAATTCAGACAAAAAAATTGAAGCGGCAATTCAACGACACCCATTGAAAAAAATAGGACGTCCACAAGACGTAGCACAATCAGTATATTTTTTACTTACCGAACAATCTTCCTGGATCACCGGACAAATATTGCATGTCGATGGCGGATTGTCCTCATTAAAGGTATTGTGATTTTGAGTGTCTATTGTAAAGACTCATTAGCTGGCTGTTAATACTCTTCATTATACCGGAAAAATATACTCAAAATTGATGTAAATAATATTTCCTCATATATTAAAGTAGCTGAACCAATTAAATATCTTCGCTAATTAATTTTAAATATGGAAAAATCAGTTCAATATAAAAGAATTTTATTAACGGGTGCCTCAGGGTATGTTGGAGGACGTCTTCTTAAAAAACTTGAGAATAAAGACATCAATTTGCGATGTTTCGCCCGGGTTCCGAAATACCTGGCAGCTAAGACTCTTCCCGAAACGGAAATAGTGAAGGGTGATGTGCTCGATAGAAATAGTTTGTTAAAAGCACTTACCGATGTTGATATTGCCTTTTATTTGATTCATTCTATGGGGCAAAATGATGGTTTTCAGGAAACCGACCGGACTGCAGTCTATAAATTTTGTACAATGTGCCAAAGAGGCTGGTGTTGAGCGAATTATTTATTTAGGGGGACTCGGCGATAGCAAATCTGAATTATCTGCGCATTTGAAAAGTCGTCATGAAGTGGGTGAAATATTGCGGAATTCCGGTGTTAATACAATTGAATTTCGCACTTCAATAGTCTTGGGTTCCGGTAGTCTGTCATTTGAACTTATTCGATCTTTAACTGAAAAATTACCGATAATGGTGATGCCGCAATGGGTACAAAAGCCGACACAGCCTATCGGTATTGAAGATTTACTGAACTATCTGGTTTCTGCTATAGATATTGACTTGAATGATAGTAAGATATTTGAAATTGGTGGAGCCGACCGTATTTCCTACCACGGACTTATGAAAGAATATGCCAGACAACGCGGGTTAAGGAGAGTTATGATTCCGGTACCTGTGTTAACACCATATTTAAGCAGCCTTTGGCTGGGATTGGTTACCCCCCTATATGCCCGCATCGGTCGCAAACTAATTGAAAGTATATCTCACCCAACAATTGTGCAGGATCATACCGCGGAAAATGTGTTTGCCATCAGATCAATGAGTGCTGCTGATTCTATTGCATCCGCATTGAGAAATGAAGACCGGGAATTTGCCGAAACACACTGGTCTGATGCTATATCGGCAGCAATCGCTACCAAGCCCCCATATGGTGGATCCCGGATTCTTAGCCGGATTGTGGATCACAGGCAAATAATATTAGATTTAAACCCTGAACAGGCATTCATTCCTATTTCAGAATTTGGCGGGAGAAATGGTTGGTACGCCTACAATTTCTTATGGCGTATCCGTGGTTTCATTGACCTTTTAGTCGGAGGCGTTGGCTTGCGTCGCAATCGCCAAACGAATCGAGATATCAGGGCCGGAGATACAATTGGATTTTGGCGTGTTGAAAGTGTAAAGATACCTGAACATTTAAAACTTGTGGCCGAGATGAAACTTCCCGGAAAAGCCTGGCTTGAATTTGAAGTGGCATGGGATGGAAAGCAGAGTATTATTCATCAGAGTGCTGTGTTTTATCCTCACGGCATAACGGGTTTGGTATATTGGTATGGCATATATCCACTTCATGCATTAATATTTCGGAAAATGATAAAAAATATTGGGAAAACAGCGCTTAAATTAAAAAAGGACTAGTCTGAATCTGAGATCGAACATCTAATTCTCGTAGCGAAGCAAAGACACTAAAAAATTCTATAAACCGATTATATTTTTTTTGACAAGTTCAATTTTTTGCTTTTCGGGCATTCACAAAAGTCCGGATACCCAGTATTAGATAAATCAAACATATAAACGCCATAATTGATTGGGCATAAACAGCGGACGGCCGCTCCAAGACACCGCTACCAAAAGCATACATCAATAATTTTAGCAGTCCCGATACCGATCCCAAAAATCCAAGCAAGGCAATGACCTGGGCTACATGCATCGCGATCTTTCTTCTGTTTTCATTACGCGCAATCATAGCACAAAGTAAAACCAGCAAACCAAATATGGTTGGGATCAAAGCGGTGAAACTTTGGCTGCCGGTGATTAAAAAACCGAAAACTCCCAAAACAATTAAAGCTATTCCCGTCCAAAATGTTATTTTGACCATTTTTCAATCCTTTCGTAATTAACCAATCTTAACAAATTCTATACATATATTTCTACAAAAAAAATCTTTCCCACAGAAAGCTACCCGGATCGCCTTTAAACGGACCCACGATATTATTGGTGATCCAACCACCATAAAATCCGCCGGGCTGTGGATTTACAATTTCCCCATTTACAAAACATTGATCCATAGGAGCGGCATAAAACGCAATATGATTTTTAAGTATCGTGTAACCCGGCAATGGATCCTGATAATACCAGGCCACTTTTTCTGCTATTTTCTCACCCACCTTTAGGCTGTAATAAGAAGCAACTCCTTTCCACTCACAATACGATGTACCTTTTACTTTTTTTAAAAAATTCATTTCAACATCTTGCTGTGGTAAGTAATAAACCGGGGGATGACTTGTTTCAAGGATTCGCTTTGATCGGTTAGTATCTGCTATGGTTTTATGATTGAATATGATGCGAATCTTTGCATCTGTCTCTTCCAGTTTTGGTGGACGCGGATAATCCCAGACAGATTCCTGACCAGGTTCTGGAGTAATTCTGTTTGTGATTAATCTCATATATTACAGATACGCTATATACAACTGCAACATTCCAAATAATTAGCATGATGGTAATTTAGTTAGGTTTTGTTTCGCGGGGGATATTCAGGGTATTATTAAAAAGAGATGACATTATGCAATTCTCGATAATCCGAGATGACATATTTTGCATGACCATTGTGAGAAGTGTCATTCTGGACCCCCTTGAATTTGACAGAAATGCAGCCCGAATTATTCGCACCGGCGACATCTGTTCTTTCCAAATCACCAATATGCATTAGATCTTTTGTTTGAACCCCTAACTTATCGCAGGTTTTTTGGAAAACGGATACATGAGGCTTTGAATGTTTGCTCTCATCTGAGAATACTAGTGACGAAAAATAATTGAGCAGGTTTTCCCGGTCCAGGAATTTGCGGATATATTGTCCTGAAATGAAACCTGTATCCGAAATAATCCCCAGCGGATATTTTTTGTTAAGTAAGGGTATGACTTCTTTCACCAGGGGAATTTCCTGGGGCCGAACTTCGAAAATCATTTGACCAAAATAATCTACAGTAGTATGAATATGCTCTTCTGAAACAGATATATCCAAACTGTTTGCCATAAACCGAATTCGTTCAGCTGCAGTGGGCGTTCTGGAATGATTAATCCAGTTGTCTAAAAAGAACTTTGAGCCGACTGAAAAAGCATGCTCAATCTCAACCGGCTCAATTTCACGATAATTCCTGAGAAGGGCCGCAAAATAATCCTTACGCAATTCCCTACGTTTATTTTCTGCACCGTCGGCATAAAGCGTATTCCAAAAATCGAATGATATTGCCCCCGGCATTATACTATAAATCTTCTAATAATTCTTTGGCCTTTTCTTTATACACTTTGTCCTTGAAGTGTGATTCCGGCAAATCGATACATTTTTGATACGATGCCGCTGCCTCCTGTTCCAGATCCATCATTTCATAGGTCATACCAAGTTCCAGATGATGGTTTATGTATCCCGGGTTAATTTCGATGGCTTTTTGAAAACATTTAACGGCGTTTTCATCACTTGCTTCATCGGGCACACCACCCAGAAACATATTGGCAAATGTTTCTTCAATCCAGCTCAGATTGGCAATTTTTCTGTTCCACCGGCCGAGTACATGATAAGCAATATCATCATTGGGATCATACTTTACGGCAAGGTCTGCTTCCTTTTTTATTTCCTTTGACATGCGAATTCTCTCTTTTGCAGATGCATCCAGAGCAACCCGGCCTAATGCGATCGAAAGCTGCAAGTGGCCTTTTGATCCGGTCGAATCCGCTCGCAAAGCCCTCCGGGCGTAAATTTCTCCTTCTTTATAATATGCCGCCCGCTCATCATCTTCCAATGTTTCACCAATATCAACATAAGTTCTGGCTGCTTTCCAGTTTGCTTCATAATCAAGGGAATCCATTTCAATAATTTTTTTATATAATTCCAATGCGCCCTTATTATCAAATTTACTGTAAAGCTCATCTGCCTGAATCATCAGATCCTGCCCCATCAGCGATGATGTTAAAATAAGTATAGATAACAGCAAAAAGTGCTTTAATTTCATGATTACCTCTTAGTTTACAATGGTTGCCTGATTAATTATGTCCCCAACTTGAATTTGATCAACAACTTCCATGCCGGATTTCACTCTGCCAAAAACAGTATAGCGGCCGTTTAAGTGTGGTTGTTCAGAATGACAAATAAAAAATTGGCTGCTCCCCGTATCTTTGCCTGCAGTTGCCATTCCAACAGTGCCACGAAGATAAGGTAAGCTGCCATACTCACATGGAATACTATACCCTGGCCCTCCCCAACCAGTTCCTTGTGGATCTCCACCTTGAATGACAAAATCACTCACTACCCGATGAAAAACTATATTATTATAAAATTTCTTTTTTACCAAATAAATAAAATTTGAAACTGTTGCCGGAGCCACATCAGGCAGAAGTTCGATTATAATTTCACCGCGTGATGTTTGTAGGACTACATCAATTTTTTCATCTGATGTTACCAGAGTGTCAGGCAAAAATAAACTAGCTTTCATCACTGGGCGAGGTGCTTTGTTTACCCCCATCTTACTGAGGATGTCAGAAAGTTGATTAACCAGCGCTGCATTTTTAGCCTGCATATAGGCCTGTTGTAAAAAAGAATGAGATTCTGGAAGATTTAACTCTGCGATTGCACCAAGAATGGCCTGCATCGTTTCCACCCCATCCGATTCTGAAAATTTGCCATAGGCCTGTATCAGATCATCTAAATTTCCACTTTTGGGGTTTTCAGCCACCCAGTTGGCAGCAATTGTTGTCATTACCAGATCCCCGGAATCCAGAAATGGCTTTACGTATTTATAAGATATTCTTTTCAATTGATCAAGTTCAATAAAGGCCGTTAGATTTAAGATGGTATTCGGCACGATCAAAAACTGCCGCAGCTGTCTTATGCTTGCACTGTCCCTTATTTGAGCGAGAGCCCGTAGCAATAATTGTTTAAAAAATAGTGGCCCCTGATCTAAGTTTTGCTGAATCAAACGATATGTCAAATGACGATCAAGACGCGCAAGAAGTATAATAATTTCACCTTTTTCCGCCCAGGTCGCCTCTCCATAGTAACTGAGGAGAATATTTTTAATATTGGGATCCTTTTGCTTACCCAGACAAAATATTGCCTGTTTTCGGATATGGGGGTTATTGTTTTTTAAAAAGCGCGTCAGAGTCTTTACCGTGATTGAATCCGTAAACTGGGATAGTACGGACATCTGATAGTATTTTTGCTGCCATGTAATTTCCCGGTTGTTCAACTGCCACATCAAATCTTCATGAAGTGAATCCACCATTAGTGTATCCCAGACAGAAATCTGATATTTCGTAATACTCCTGGCCAGGGCTTTCATACGATACTTATCTGCAATCGTATATTGATCCGGTATGTTTTCGATTAACATTTTTGCGATCCGCGAATAAGGATGGCGGGAAAAATAATACATTGCAGCTTTTTGAATTTTTTTGTTTTCATGTTCAAGGAACGGAGCGATTGATTTCGCGATCTTCTTTTCATCCTCTGAAGAAGTCTGAAACGATATTCCATAAATTGCTTTCGCACATAATGAATCTTTTAATTCTGGAAGCATATTTATGAGAAGAGCAACGGTCCCTTCACCTTTTATCCTGCCAATTGCATTAATAATCTCTATTTGACTTTCATCAAAATCTTCATCCTCAAAAAGACCGGACAAAAATTCACGACTGTCATCTGTCCCTATCTGCCCGATTGAAAATATGGCAGCCTGTGCCACATCCGGATTTGAATCTCTTGTTAATTTTTTTAGAGCCGGAAGATAAACCGAATCCTGGATCCGGCCCATCGAAATTGTCGCTTGTTTCCTTATAATTGGATCTGGATCATTGACATATATATCAAATACTTGTGCATCAGTAATGCGCGAAAACTCTAATTTCTGGATTTCCTGGATGATGGATTTGTCTTCAGTGCAGGAATATAAAATCATAAAAAGGATAAATAATATTAACTTGTTTTTCACAGTGAACTCCTGAATTGAAGAATTGAATCTAATTTTAGAAAAAAAGCCCTTGTGTTGCAAATGTTTTAACCCGAATAAATAAATAAATAATTTGATGGAAGTGCCTATAAAATGTAGATTTAACTCGGGTGTTTCCATCAAAATAATGTTTGACATTAAATTGTAATTTATTTATCTTCTACGACTATATAATAGTTACAATCTGATTAATTACTTATAAGTGTCATTGGAGGCATAATGGCTGATCAGCAGGCAAAGGGATCTATTTTACTAAAAATAGTTATTGTATTATTTGTAATTGGTCTCATCTTGGTAATTACAGTTCCCGGAGAGATCTGGACAAGCGAAGAGCATTCAGAGAAAATATGCCGCGAAAATATGCTCAGTGTGTATGAGGCTCACCGGTATTACTTCACACTTAAGGGTGAATATGCACCGGATATGGCAAATTTGATTTTGACAATTCAAAACGATTCTTCCCTTATGAACCGACAGCAGGTAGTTAAATATACTGTTCGTCTGAAAGATGCTATGGAAGGTTTTTTAAACTCTCAGGTAAATTTAAGTTTGTATAATATTTCCACTAACATAAAAAATATCCAGGATGATATTATTACAAATGAGCGGTATTTCAAATCACAGGACGAGCAAATTGTTAAAAGTAATGTATTGCAACGTTCAGAAGAATTGAAAATGAATCTCTCCACTTTACGTGGCGGGGTTGAATTTGAAAACTACAACCGTGCTGTGGCACAACTCGACACCATATGGCAGGTGAGAAGGGAATTGTCAGATTATTCCCTGCAAACCGCCGCCAACCGTTCTGCTTTTCTTGCAAATAGTGTTTCTATGTATCTGCCCCAAATTGATATGCAAAATCTTGAGAACACATGGAATCCGCTTTTAACCCAACTAAATGATTTTATTAGTTTGGTTAATTCCGTTGAAAAATTAAAAACAGCAACGACCGTAGCTGACCGGATCGCTGATTTTAGCGATAAAGTAGCGTCGGCTTTTTCTGACTTAAAAAGCAAAGGGGTCTCGTCTGCTATTGATGATGCAAAGCTCAAAGCAGAGGATCTCAAACAGGTATATGATGAATTTCTCAGAGATTTTCTAATCACATCCTATTTTGCTCAATACAAATTATCCGATACTGATTCAATGTTGTTAGCCTTAAATGATAACAATTTTAGAACTCCTATTGATAATTTGGAATATGTCGTTGAGTTAGGCGATTCAATGTACATTCGAGTTGAAGATCCTATTTTACTTGAGTCTGTAAAAGCCCGGGCTATGACCGTCGTAGAACTCGGTAATCAGTTGCCTTTTATGGCAGGTTTTGCAGAATATGAAGCAACCCTGGATTCATTGCATACATTTTACATGGAAGTAAAGGCCAAATATCGTCGAAATCTCGATGTTACAATTAAAACAAAAGAATTGGATAATTTATTACCCAGAATTAAAGAGGTTGGCGCGTTTGAAGCATATGCTTCGCTAAAAGCGCTTGTTGATCGGGTTCCTGTCAGCAACTCCTTTTCAGAGATCAAGGAACTATCTGCAGATGCTCTGATTTCAACCGGAAGTTTTGAACAGATTTATGGTGATAATTTCTTTGGTAAACTCGATACCCTGCATACTGAACTACTGGGGCATTTAGCCGAGTTCGAGTCCATCGTATCTGAGACGCGCAGGAATACCTTTTCATTTAACTGGGCAGTCGATAAATTCAACACCAGTCTTAATTCAATAAAATCTCCATCGGGAAGCGAAGTAGTCCCAAAACTGCAGCAAATGAAAAGCAGTCTGGAAGATCTCTTTATTTATGCTTCGGAAGGTGATTTTCGCACGGTATATGGAATCTTTAGCACGCAAGTATTAAATCACGGAAAAGTTTTTGGGAAATCTGCCCAAAAAAGTTGGGAAGAACAGAATTAAAACTCATCCAGGGAAACAATTCCTGGTTGGCATATTATGAATAATCATTTCGGCTTTGCGTTTACTCCAAAAGAATTATGCTTCGCATACTTTATCGTCGAAAATGATTCTCTCGTTTTGGATCAGGTTGGCAGCTTTCCTTATAGTATGTCATATCAGGAAAATACGTTTTTTGATGAAAATAATATAGAACCTGTCTGCCAGCTGATTACAACAAAATTTCCTGATGTATCTTTCTCTCAAACTGAAATTTCTGTCTCTGTTGAATCTACACTTGCGCTTCTTAAACGGGTAATGCTCCCTTTAAACTTAGATGCAAACGGTAAAAAAGAACATGTTAACTGGGATCTTGAACAGAGTTTAACATTACCACTCAGCCAGTATTTTATATTCCGCAGCCCCAATAAGTATGCGTATAGTACTTTTGAAGAGGAGTTGGTTATAGCCATTCCTCATAAAATACTCACTTTTAATAAAAAACTTTGCGCGGCATTAACCGCCAGGCTTGTAAATCTGAGTGTGCATCATCTGGCATCTGAATTGCTTATTCAAAACTCTTTTTCAGGTCAGGTTGAAAATCTCTTACTTTTACAGAAAATTTCTGACAACCATGTGGAAACGATATATCTCCTGAATGGAAATTACTTTACTTCTCACTATGATAAAATCAAATTTCAGACGGACACACCGCTGTATATTGATTTGCTCAAAGCAAAAATCAGTCTATATTGAAAACTTGATTCAACAATATGACCTGAAGGATACAATGGTTGATCGTGTTCTGCTTTATGGTGACTATATTGATGATACGTCTCTTGAAAAAATTCAAAAAAATATGTCTATACCTATTGACAGGACCAATGTATTCGCAAACATTAATTTCAGCCAAAACTTTAAAAACATCCCCATTCCTGACGAGGATAAAAGTAAATATCTGGAATGTATTGGAATTACCCTGGATGTTTAGATTTGGAATTCTGGGAGAATAACTATGCCAAAATATAATCTCATTGATGATCTTGAATCAGAAGAAAATAAACCCAAACCGGCAGAAGAATCAGTCGACAAGCCAGATTCTCCCGGTGATATGGATGATACAAAATTATCTGATTATATCGTTGAAGATATTGTAATTTCCGAACCGGAAATGAAGGCTGAAGAGGAGATTGTCCTTGAAGCAGGTGATACCGCCCCTGATGACTTTACCGATCAACAAAAGTTTACTGTTCCCGAAGGTACCCCCCCCATGCAACCATATGACCTTGGCTCAGATTATGAGGATGAAAAGCAGCCCGGGATTAATTTTAAACCCATTCTTATCGGCCTCGGTATTTTGGCCGTGATCGCAATTATATACTTTGCAGTGGATACATTCTTCTTAAGCGGTGATTCGGAACCCGAAACTGCGGTTGTAACCGAAACCCCTGAACAGAAAATGCAACGGGTCCGTGAAGAACAAAAGCAAAATCTGCTCTTAAGTTATAGCAATTCGAACAAACAACGTATGTCCTATATTTCCACCTTAATTGATATAAAAGCATCTGATGTGACTTATTCCAGTTTTCTACTATACGGTAATTCACTAAACTTTGAAGTTTTTGCAAAAAACCGCGATCAGCTGGCCCAGTTCAATGTCTCACTAAAAAACAATAATAAAGTTAAAAATTATTCGATTGAATCTGCAGTGACACGCCCGGGAAGCAAGGGCGGCGTCTTTGCTCTGTATAATCTTGAGATGGCATCGACTCCTGCCGGAGGGGGAAGCGGAGCCGTTTCCTCTACAACCCCTTCCAATTGGGTGGCAGCTTCAACAAGTCAATTTGGATTAGGCCTTACTTCGCAACGCCAGATTTCTAATAGAACAGAAAACATGTTTTCGGTATCAAGAAACGAATTCGTTTTTGAAGGATCTGAAGAAAACTGCGGTCGTTTAATAAAACAGATGGCTTCACAAAACGTAAATTTGAGTGCCCACAAATTAATGCTCCTGCCAAGAGATCAAAGATTAATGTCCAAATCCGCATACGAATTACGACTTATCGTTGATTTCTATCTGTAGATAAATGCGAATAATTGCCGGAAAGTATAAAGGAAGAAAACTTGTTGCGGGTAATGATCTTTCCATCCGGCCCATCACTACAAAAATAAAAGAAAGTGTGTTTAACACACTTGGCGATTTTGTAATTGATAAAACTATTTTGGATCTGTTTTCGGGAAGTGGCAGTTTTGGTCTTGAGGCGATAAGTCGGGGTGCATCATTTATAAGTTTTGTGGAAAAATCACCCTCCTCCATCCAAATTCTTCAGAAGAATCTTACAACCTGTGCCGATGCACTCGATAAATCTGAAATTATATCCGTTGATGTTCGGTCCTTTGTAAATGCACATCCCAATTCTTATGAATTGGTTTTAATGGATCCGCCGTTTAACTTTACTGAATTGCAGGATATTATCAATACCATTTGTATCAACAATATTTTAGCAGATTCTGGTTTATTGGTCTTGCACCATGAAGTCTCAAATCCGATTATTACTGACAGTCCTATATATGATCTTTACAAACAGAAAAAATTTGGCAGAAACATGGTATCATACATTTTAAGAAAGGGTCATAATGTCAAATAAAATTGCCATCTATCCCGGCACCTTTGATCCGTTTACGCTGGGACATCTGGATATCATCGAACGTGCTGCAAAATTGTTTGATGAGATCATTGTGACAATCGCTGAAAATTCAGATAAAGAACCAATGTTTTCTTTATCCGAGCGTAAAGAATTTATTGAGAATGCCAGTCAGCATGTACCTAATGTCCGTTGCAATTATTTTGAGGGACTGTTAGTGGATTATGCAATGGAAGTTAATGCCAGTGCAATTATCCGCGGCTTGCGTGCAATATCGGATTTTGAATTTGAATTTCAAATGGCTTTAATGAATAGAAGATTAAATCCGGATATTAGTACTGTTTTTTTAATGCCCAACGAAAAATATACATATCTGAATTCAACCATTGTAAAAGAAGTTGCCCGTTTTGGCGGCAATGTAGATAAACTTGTTACGGATATGGTGGCAGCAAAACTTAAGGAAAAATATAGTTAGATAAGGAAAGTCTAAAATGAACATCATTGAAAAATTCAGATCGCTCGCCAAAGAAAAACAAAAAACAATTGTTCTGCCAGAGGGTGAAGAAGACAGAATTATCCGTGCCGCAAATATTCTTAAGACTGAGGCACTCGTTAATCCAATATTAATTGGCGATCCGCATGTAATATTGGCCAAGGCCAATGCACTTCAGGTGGATCTGACCGGAATTGAATTAATATTACCGGAGAAATCCGAACAATTTGAGGATTGGTCAGAAAAATTTTACGAATTGAGGAAACACAAAGGCGTAACACCTGAACAAGCAAATGAGATACTAAAAAATTCATTGTTTTATGGCGCATTTATGATACGGGAGAACATGGCAGATGGCGCCGTGGCCGGATCGATAAATACCACCGGTGATGTGCTGCGAGCTGCCATTCAGGTGGTGGGACTGGCAGAAAATGTTTCTGTAGTTTCCAGCTCATTTATCATGGCGCTTCAAGATGGGAAAATAATAACCTTTGCCGATTGTGCTGTGATACCCAACCCGGATGCGGACCAGCTTTGCAGTATAGCTGCCAGCAGTGCCCGGACTCATGAAATGCTGGTCGAGGAGACTCCTCATGTTGCCATGCTCTCCTTTTCCACAAAGGGAAGTGCCAGTCATGAGGATGCCGACAAAGTCATTGAAGCCACCAATCTAGTCAAAGAACGTTTCCCAAATCTGTCTGTTGATGGTGAATTACAGTTTGATGCAGCCTATCTAAAATCTGTTGCAGATAAAAAAGCGCCGGACAGCCCGGTCGCAGGGAGGGCCAATGTATTTATTTTCCCAAATCTGGATGCAGGAAATATCGGTTATAAACTGACACAGCGACTGGCGGGTGCCGATGCGATTGGTCCGATTATCCAGGGACTAAAAAAACCCTATAATGATCTTTCACGCGGCTGTAGTGTTGAAGATGTAGTAAACGTGGCCTGTATATGCGCCATACTTGCCTGAGAGTTTGCTTTACGCGCTGTTGTTTTTGTATATTTGAGGTTGTTGTTATTGAGAAAGGGTCAACATTTAATGCCTACATACGAATATTTTTGTACCAGTTGTGGATTCGAATTCGAAGAGTTTCAGAGTATTGCTTCAGAACCGATTTCAGTATGTCCGAAGTGCAGTGAACACGTACAAAGAAAAATTTCCGGCGGCACGGGTTTGATTTTTAAGGGAAGTGGATTTTATATTACGGATTATAAAAATAAAAAATCGTCAACAGATTCATCTCCGACGAAAAAAGAGAAAAATGACAAAAATGTCAAAAATGAAAGCAAAGCCTCCTGAGTTTTATAACTCAGGATTTTTTTTATTTTTTACTTTCCCTTTGTGAATTATAGAACTATATTTGTAGTACATTTTTTAGTGCCTTCAATAATAAGTTACATCTCAAATTCATTTTCAGAAAGGAGTGGCAATGACTCAATTAAAGGAAAAAATCGCCAGTATTCTACCCGAGTGGCGTCAACGAGTAACCACTCTGGTTAAGGAGCACGGTGATGTTGAAGTGAACACCGTCAAAATAAGCCAGTTTTACGGTGGAATGCGCGGAATTAAATGTCTGACTACTGACATTTCTTATCTTGATCCGTTTGAAGGAATCCGATTCCGGGGCTACACAATACCAGAGACCTTAGAAAAACTACCCAAAGCACCTGGCGCCGAAATGCCGTATGTCGAGGGTCATCTTTATCTCTTATTGACAGGGGATATCCCAACAGAGGATCAGGTCCAGGAAGTAATTAAAGACCTGCAAAGCAGAGGAGAGGTTCCCGGATACGTATGGGATATGTTGAGATCGCTACCAGCGGACGCCCATCCAATGACTATGTTTTCTATGGCTATACTTGCCTTGCAAAACGATTCTGTTTTTGTTAAAAAATATAACGAAGGCATGAGCAAGTTTGACTATTGGGATCCCATGTATGAAGATTCAATGAATTTGCTTGCCAAACTACACACAATCGCTGCTTATATTTATCGCTATAAATATAAAAATGACAGCCCGATTGATCCGGATTTTTCACTCGATTACGGTGCAAATTATGCACATATGATGGGTATCGGTTCACCCTATGATGAACTGTCAAGATTGTATTTTATTCTGCATAGCGATCATGAGAGTGGTAATGTAAGTGCCCATACCACGCATCTGGTTGCATCTGCCCTTTCCGATGCATACTATTCACTTTCAGCCGGTTTGAATGGCCTGGCCGGTCCGTTACATGGACTCGCCAACCAGGAAGTGTTGCGCTGGATTCAGGCAATGATGAAAAAAGTGGGCGATAATCCCACCAAAGATGAAATGCATAAATTTGTATGGGATACATTGAATGGAGGTCAGGTAGTACCAGGGTACGGACATGCCGTGCTGAGAAAAACGGATCCCCGCTATACCGCCCAACGTGAATTTGCCTTAAAACATTTGCCGGATGATCCGATCTTTAAAGTAGTCAGCCTGCTGTACGATGTTGTTCCTCCGGTACTTGAGGAACAAGGCAAGGCAAAAAATCCATGGCCAAATGTGGATGCACATTCCGGTGTTATTCAGTGGCATTATGGCGTCCGGGAATACGATTTCTATACCGTGCAATTTGGTGTTGGTCGTGCCTATGGTGTGCTGCCCAATATTATTTGGGATCGTGCGCTTGGTCAGTCAATCGAAAGACCCAAATCACTGACGCTTGATATGCTGGAAGAAGTTGCCGGCATCAAGAAGTAGATTGTTGTTGTAAACTTAAAAAAAGGCGTTCCGCTTGGGGCGTCTTTTTTTTGCCAAAAACATTACTTTATTGGCCGTTGGCAGTTGGCCGGACGCAGTAGGCAGCAAGTGGTTAACCGGTAGCCATATTTTTATGCATTTATTATCATCTTGGTCTAATAATTGCTGCACATTTATATTACAATAAAAGATGAAAACAGCCATGTCTGAAACAATTGGTTTTAAAAATCTGAGGGTGTACATAAAGGCCTACGAAAATGCACTAGTTATATTTCAATTGACCAAGAAATTCCCACAAGAAGAAAAGTATTTACTGGTTAATCAATTACGACGATCATCAAGGTCAGTGTGCGCAAATATTGCCGAGGCATATCGGAAACGTAGATATACAAAACATTTCATTTCTAAACTATCAGACGCAGATGGAGAAACAAGTGAGACTCTGATTTGGCTTGATTTTGCAAGAGATCAGGGATACATGAATATTTCTGAATATGAAATTTTATATAAGAACTATATTAGTATTGGGAAAATGTTAGGGGGCATGATAAAGCAGCCGGAGAAATTTCTGCCAAGAACCAGTTAAAAGACTTTCAGATCATAATCTGCCTATTGCCAACGGCAAACGGCCAACGATCAATTAACTACTGCCAATTGCTAACTGCCAACTTTTTCCTGCATTTGATATTGTAACAAATACAGCTGATAATACAGCCCCTTCTGGTCCAGCAATTCCTGGTGGGTACCCATTTCACGGATACTGCCTTTATGCATCACGATGATTTTGTCCACATGCTTTATCGTTGACAAACGGTGTGCAATTATTAAGGAAGTACGTTGGTACATCAGAGTTTGTAAGGCATCCTGGATAAGCAACTCGGTTTCTGTATCCACGCTGGAGGTTGCTTCATCCAGTATCAAAATACGCGGATTAATCACCAATGCCCGGGCAAATGAGATCAATTGCTTTTGCCCCATGGATAAGATCGTACCCCGTTCTTTGACTTGAGTATGATACCCATTTGGAAGTTGTACAATAAACTGATGTGCATTCACTTGTTTTGCAGCCCATTCCACTCTCTCTTCCGTTATATCCGTATTTCCCAAACGGATATTATCCATAATGGTACCAGAAAATAAAAACACATCCTGCAGGACCACAGCGATCTGGCTACGCAATTTTTGCAGATCCCAACGATTCAATAAAATATCATCAATAAATATTTCTCCCTGGCTAATGTCATACTGTCTGCCGAGGATATTTATCAAAGTGGTTTTACCTGCACCTGTATGACCCACAATGGCAACACTCTCGCCTTCTTCTACCTTAAAGGAGATTTGATTCAGGACATTATCCTTGTCATTATATGCAAAATCGACCTTGCTAAATTCGATATTCCCAATAATTTTATTTGTTCCCAGTGGATTCACAGGATTTATAATATCCGGTTGCGAATCAAGCAGTTTAAAAATTCGTTCAGACGACGCCATGGCCTGTTGAAGTATATTATACTTTTCAGAAAGATCGCTAATCGGCCGGAAAAACATCTGTGCATATTGGATAAAGGCAACCAGCGCACCAAACGTTGTCAGATCTTCCAGTTTATATATACCGCCCCGCCAGATCACGACAGCGATGGCAACCGAACTAACCAATTCGATAGCCGGGTAAAACAAAGCATAGTAAAACACAGTCTTAACATGGGCCTGGGTATGCGCACTATTTATCTCTTCAAATTGCTGATAATTAGTTTTTGTCCGGTTAAACACCTGGACAATAGACATCCCGGTTAAATTTTCCTGTAGATATGTATTTATCCTGGCCAGCCACTTTCGGATATTACGAAAAGCCTCCCGCACTCGCGCCCTGAAAATAAATGTTATAATGAATAAAACCGGTACAACGGCAAACGTCCATAAAGCCAGTCTGTATATCCAGATATAGAAGAGTTATGACAATACCAATGATTAAAAAAATGTCTCCAAAGATCGTTACGATTCCCTGAGTAAACATCTGGTTTAAGGATTCCACATCAGATGTCACACGGGTCATGAGCCGGCCCACCGGATTTTTATCAAAAAATCGGAATGCAAGAGACTGCAGGTGGCTAAAGATCTCCGACCGGATGTCATACATCAGTCTTTGACCAAAGTATTGTGTGACATAGATCTGTATAAATTGAGTTACAAACACAAAGACCAAAACCACTAGGTATATTATCAGAATAATATATAATCCTGATAAATCCTTGATGGCGATATAATCATCAATAGCTGTTTTTGTCAGATAGGGTCCCACCAGCTGCAGGAATGAGGCAAGCAAAGTCAGAAGTACACCAAAAAAGACGAGTTTTTTATAAGGTCGGGCATAGCTTAGAAGGCGACTCATCAATCGCGCATCGTAGGCCTTTCCCGTATATTCATCATCAGTCATTGCCATCAGCGACTCTCCATATTATCATAAATACTCTGCACTGTCTCCACGGTACGATGTACTTCCTCTTCCGTATTAAAACGCCCGAAAGAAAAACGAATGGAATTATTAACATGCTCAGCAGAGTAGCCAAGAGCTGTAAGAACGTGGGATGGCTGAACGGAACCGGAACTGCAGGCGGAACCAGTTGACACCGAGATACCATTCATATCGAGATTCATTAGCATGCTGTCACCTGAAATAATTGGAAAATAGACATTTGAATGTGAGCAGAGTCGCGATCCCGGAGAACCATTTATTTCGGCCGATGGAACATGCTCAGTTAACATCTTTTCAAACATATCCCGGAGATGTCTAATCTTAGCTATATCTTCTTTCTTCACTTGTAATTGATCGATAGCAGAGGCAAATCCAACAATGCCCGCCAGGTTTTCTGTTCCTGCACGGCGGCTCGATTCCTGAGCACCACCCAGAATTTGTTCGCTGATTAAAGTCCCACGTCGAACGTACAGCGCACCGATACCCTTCGGCCCATATATCTTATGAGCGGAAAGCGTGAGCAGGTCTATGGCTTGATCATTAACATTTATATTAATTTTCCCAAGTGCCTGAACGGCATCGGTATGAAACAAAACTTTCTTTTCTTTTGCCAACTCAGCGAATGGCATTATATCCAGAATTTGCCCGGTTTCATTATTTGCCAGCATGATAGATGCCAGGATGGTTTGCTCATCGATCATTTTCTTAAATTGTCCCAGATCCAAGGTACCATTTTTATCCACATCAAGATATTCTATCCTGAATCCAATACCGGCTAAATAATTTAGACTTTGCAAAACCGCAGGATGCTCAATACGTGTGCTGATAATTTTCCGACCCTGCTCCTGATTTGCCATTGCGACACCTATAATCGCAAGATTATCACTCTCTGTGCCGCCGCTGGTAAAAACAATTTCCTGAGGCGCTGCACCAATATAGGCGGCAATTGTTGTCCGCGCCCGTTCCAGTTTTACTTTACTTGTTTGCCCAATAGAATGAATACTGGATGGATTCCCATAATATTCTGATTGAATCTCATTCATCGCTGCCAGTACAACTGGATCCACTGGCGTTGTTGCGGCATTATCTAGATATATCTGTTTCATATCAGCAAGCATAGTAATTCATATATTTAGCCACTAAGACTCCAAGGCACACAGAAACAAAACTTTATTAATTATAACTCTTTTCGATAACCACTTTTTTTATAACCTTGCGTCTTTGTGAATTGGTGGTTATGAATAATTCAGACTAATTTAGCTATTAAATAAATTAAATCGAAATAATAGGACAGGTTTATTCCGTTTAATTGAAATCTATCGGCATTCTTGCACTATAATTACATTTCTTGTCTATTTTTTCTTAAATTGCGGAATCTTTTTAAAAATAACCAAACGGAGGATTTGCCTGAATGGAAGTAAATCGGGGACAATGGAGTGCGAAAGCTCGGATTCATTCTGGCGGCTGCCGGCTCAGCCATTGGACTGGGAAATATCTGGCGTTTTCCCTATGTGGTCGGCGAGAACGGCGGTGCTGCTTTTGTATTATTATATCTCGTTTTTGTGCTCATCATCGGATTACCATATATGTTTGCCGAACTGGCCCTGGGCCGGTCTGTACAAAAGAATCCGGTTGGATCAATTGATGCCGTCCGTCCAGGATCTCTGTGGAAGGGCGTAGGATACCTTGGTGTATTTACCGGTGTGGGAATTTTATCTTTTTATGGTGTTGTTGCCGGCTGGACATTTGGATATATTTTTAAAATGGCATCCGGGGCCGTGGGTGATTTTGGTACGTTCATATCCGAGCCATGGTTGGTGCTGGGATTATTTGCTGTTTTTATGATCCTGACCACCAGCATCGTTTATGGTGGTATTGAGGGCGGCATTGAAAAATGGTCAAAGATCTTGATGCCAATTCTATTTGTCCTGTTAATTGGTCTGATCATATATGCAAATACATTACCCGGCGCTGCTGAAGGATTGGCATTTTATTTGAACCCGGATTTTTCGAAAATTACCGGCAAGATTGCACTGGAAGCCCTGGGTCAGGCATTTTTCTCACTCAGTCTCGGTATGGGCCTGATGATTACCTATGGCAGCTATCTGTCCAAGAAAGAAGATATTATATCAGCAGGATTATTCATCGGATTATTTGATACCATGATTGCCATCATGGCGGGATTAATAATATTTCCCGCAATATTTGCTATGGGTGCAAATCCCGAATCCGGCCCATCGCTGGTTTTTGTTGTTTTACCTGAGTTATTTTTACAGATGCCCGGGGGAAGCATTGTTGGTGTATTCTTTTTCATCCTGCTTTCTATCGCCGCTTTGACTTCAACCGTCTCTTTGCTTGAAATTCAGGTTTCTTTTCTTATGGATGAGAAAAAAGTAGACCGAAAAAAAGTAGTACTACCGGCTGCGTTATTTACATTTATCATTGGAATTCCATCTGCACTTTCACAAGGCGCCAGTGAATTTTTCACCGATTTTGGTCTTATTCCTGCACGACTGGTCGATCCGGACTTTTTAAGTCAGATGAGTTTCTTATTTGGCACTTTCTCCCTGGCCTTTGGTGCATTGATGTTATCGATCTTTGTAGGCTGGGTCTGGGGTGTGGATAAAGCCACAGAGGAGTTATCTCAGGGCTCACCATATTTTATCAAAACACAAAAAGTATGGGCTTTTATGATTCGGTATTTTATACCACTGGTAATTTTTATTCTTCTTTTAAACTTATTCGGAATATTTGACTAGACAGGTTGGGAACTATGGGATTTTTTGATTCAGTACTCGATTGGACAAAAGAACTTGATTTATTATTCTGGGGACCGGGAATGATTGCCCTGTTGCTGCTTACGGGCATAATTCTTACCATTGTCACCAGAGGTCTGCAATTCACACATTTCTGGCACTCAATAAAGTTGATCTTGTCAAAAGAATCCCGGTCAGAAAAAGGGAAGGGAGACATTTCACCCTTCGCCGCACTGATGACCGCGCTGGCAGCCACCGTTGGCAATGGAAATATCGCCGGAGTGGCCACAGCTATTGCCATTGGGGGACCCGGTGCACCGGTTTACATGTGGATTGCCGGTCTTTTTGGCATGGCAACAAAGTATGCCGAAGGATTTTTAGGAGTCCATTTCCGTGAGGTTGCCCCTAACGGCACCATGGCGGGTGGCCCCATGTACTATGTTAAGAACGGATTAAAAAATAAAACCATCGGTAAATATCTTGGTGCTGCCTTCGCAATCTTTGGTGCCATAGCCTGTCTTATTGGTACGGGCAATATGGCCCAATCAAATTCAATGACAGCGTCACTGGCCAACACAATGAATCAAGCATTTCATGGTGGCGTTGCCGGAGAACAGGCACCGGCGATCTATTATTACGTAATCGGAATCATAATTGCCATTTTGGTTGGCATGGTCATCATTGGCGGGATAAAAAAGATCGGTCATGTTTCTGAGAAACTTGTACCGGCCATGATCATATTTTATATCTTTTTTGCGTTATGGGTTATAATATCCAATATTACCATGGTCCCCGAGGCCTTTATCGTAATTTTTAGATCGGCGTTTGGCTTTCAACCGATGGTCGGTGCGACCGTTGGGCTGGCCATCCAAAATGGCGTGAGCCGTGGATTACTTTCAAACGAAGCCGGATTGGGTTCCGCAGCAATTGCACAGGGTGCCTCAACTTCAGACGAACCCACAAAAAACGGCCTGATCGCCATGACGGGCGTTTTTATCGATACCATTCTTGTGAATTCGATGACCACACTGACTATCGTGCTCACGGGCGCCTATATGCAAACCCAGGCCTGGCAGGGACTTGGCGCCGCAGATAATATCACCAGCATACTTGTGACACAAAAAGCCTTTAATACGGTCATTCCATTTGGCATGGGGGGAACGATTATTGCCATCGCATCCTTTATTTTTGGCTACACCACGTTGATCGGGTGGTCCTATTATGGTGAAAAATGTATTGAATTTCTTGGCGGCGACAAAGTCGTTCTGCCCTATCGATATATTTTTATTGCCTTTTTATTCTTTGGTGCGATTCTCACTCCCATGGCCGGTGAAAGTTATGATTATTTGAATATTGTCTGGCACATAGGAAATATTGGGAACGCATTAATGGCATTTCCAAATCTGGTTGGATTGCTCTTCCTGGCTGGTTTGGTGGCTAAAATTACCCGGGAAAAATTCAGAAAATAGAACGCGGATTGATTTGGCTTTCGGCTGTCTGCTATCGGCTATCAGCCAACTATTTGACGATAAAATGCTTTTCGCTGTAAGCCGACGGCTGATAGCGGAGAGCCCCTTTATACAGTATAATCTGGAGGCAAAATGCAAATCGGAATTGTTGGACTTCCTTATTCCGGAAAATCCACCCTCTTTTCTACCCTGCTTTCTCATAAATCTGCGGATGAATCCGGTAAACTTAAGCATGAGGCCGAACGGGGTGTGGTGAAGGTGCCTGATGACAGACTGGATCAGTTGACTAAGATGTTCAATCCCAAAAAGCAGGTAAATACCACCATTGAATTTGTCAAGGTTCCCGGTCTTGATCATGATTCTCATAAAGATACCGGTTTACCATCACAGTTTTTATCCAATGTAAAAACCGTTGACGTAATTTTACTGTTAGTGCGGTCCTTTGATAACGAATTATATCCTCATCCTATGAATTCCATTGATCCGGTACGGGATATAAATTTTATTAAAACCGAGTTTATCCTGAGTGATCTTTCAATTATCGAGAATCGATATGAAAAATTAGAAAAACTGATCATGAAAACCCAGGTGGACAAGGATAAACGGGAACTGGCCGTATTAAAAAAGTGTCGTGATTTTCTTGAACAGGAACAGCCAATAATTGATCTTGATCTGAATGAGCAAGATCAACTTCTTATTCGCGGATATCAGTTTTTGACAATGAAACCCATACTGCATGTACTAAATATCACCGAATCCGATCTGCCAAAATCAGAAACTCTGGTTAATGATATAAAGACCCATCTTTCCTCCGAGGCCAAGGTTATTGCGCTGAGTGCAGAAATAGAAAAAGAAATTTCCGAGCTGGATCCGGAAGACGCACAGGTTTTCTTAGAAGATCTAGCCATAACCGAACCGGCCATGGCAAAACTAATTAATGCTGCTTATGACTTATTGGGATTGCAATCATTTTTCACGGTGGGTGAAGATGAATGTAGGGCATGGACGATCCGTAAAGGTACGATTGCCCAAAAAGCGGCCGGTGTAATCCATTCTGATCTGGAGAAAGGTTTTATAAGAGCTGAGGTGGTTTCTTATGACAAATTAATGGAACTGGGTTCTATGCAGAATTGTAAGAGTAAGGGTGAATTGCGCCTGGAAGGAAAAGAATATATTGTTCAGGATGGTGATATTATAAGTGTGCGTTTTAATGTCTAGTTTGATTCAATTACGACAAAGGCGATAGCCGCATTCTCTGTATGTGATAACGATATTAAAACTTTACTGCCGGTGGTTCTTTCAGCACATTTGCCATATAGATTTAAAATCGGTTTACCAAGTTCGTCATTTTCAATCTCCATATCTTTCCAGCGTAATCCGTCACGCAATCCTGTTCCAAGTGCTTTCAGGAACGCCTCTTTTGCCGCAAATCTTGCTGCAAAGCATTCTGCTTTTGTATGCTTGTTGCTGCAATATTCAATTTCTGTCTTTGTAAACACTTTAGCTAAAAACCGGTCTCCCTGCTGTTCAATAATCCGGGCGATCCGCTTGATATCACAGATATCGGTACCGATGCCATATATGGCCATTTACTGCCTCATTAATATTATGGTACTTGGTAATTAGGAATTAGGAATTTGTATATACATATTCCATTTTCTGTGTGTCAAATACCAATTATTACCAGTTCCAAGTTCCAAATTACTAATTACTAATTATAGAACTTTCATGGATTCTGATTGCGTGCGTCTTAACCAATTTAGATTTATTGCAGATGAAGATCAATTGAAAATGTCATATCCATTTTAGATTGAAAATCGAATAATCTTGCAGTGGATTAACATTATCAATAACTTTACAGGTTTACATTAGATTAATTCAGGTTATTTCTGAATTCGTACTCACGGTATTTAAACTAAACAAGCGGTACATTCATCTGTGAAAGCAAAAGAAACTGATTCAATTCTCATAAACCAGGCAAAATCCGGTGATGATCAGGCCTATGACAAACTGCTCAAGAAATACCGGAATTCGGTTTATAATTTAGTCTACCGAATGGTTCGTGATGTTGAAGAGGCAGAAGATTTAACCCAGGAAGCCTTTATAAAGGCATTTAATTCTTTAGCCCAGTTCAATGAAGAATATGCTTTTTCCACCTGGTTATATAAAATCGCTACCAATAACTGCATCGACTATTTTCGCAAAAGAAAACTGCAGACACTGTCTCTCGATAAGCCTATCCAATACAAAGATTCTGAAATTCACCAGGAAATTCCTGATCCGGAACTCAATCCGGAGAAATCAATATTGGCAACCGAACGAAGTTCTATCATACGGGAAGCTATTGAGACCCTGCCCGAAAAATATTATACCGCTATTGTATTGCGCCATACTGAGGAAAAGTCATACGAAGAAATTGCGGAAATTCTACATTTACCGATTGGCACTGTAAAGGCCAGGATCTTTCGTGCCCGTGAAATGCTCAACAAGGCTTTAAAAGGCGTGTTGCGTTAATTACTCAGAGTTCCTGTTTTATCAATATCTTCCTGAATTTTACCATCCAGACCTATTATATTTTTCAGGGCAACCGTTGCATCTTTATCAACCGGAATATTCACATCATACACACCGGGAGGCAGGCTTGAGCCAATATATTTAGGATTAAAATATTTAAATTCTGCCAGGGATAAATTGTACTGTGTACTTATTTCTTCAAGTGGCATCTGGTTCTTTTGGTTCTCATATTTTACCGAAGTTGTTCGAATAGGTTTGAAAAAATCCTTCTCCTGAAGATGAAATCCGTATTTTTCATGATGGGATAGTAGAATTTTTGTCGCCACAATTTTAAAATAATACCGCTCGGTTTCTTCTGGTAAGGATAAATCAAAAAACGAATTTGAATTCTGGTTTTTTACTGCCCGGCTAACCCGGCCATGCCCGCCATTATATGCCGCCATTACGAGGGGCCAGCTTTGGTAATATTTATATAGTTCCTTTAAGAAGCGCATGGCGGAACGTGTTGCGGCTTCCGGATCCTGTCTTTCATCGATATACCGGTTAATTTTTAGTCCATATAGTCTGCCGGTTGACCGCATAAATTGCCATAAGCCAACCGCATTTGATCTAGACCGTATTTGCGGCAGTAAGGCACTCTCATGTATTGCCATGTATTTTAAATCCATAGGTAGCTTGTTTTTCTCAAGATAACTTTCTATCATGGTCGTGTATTTCCGGCTGCGCTTAAGATATAACTGAATCTGCCCCTGTTCACTCAGTAAACTATAAAATTCTCTTTCCAGCCGCTCCCGGAAATGCTGATTCTCAATATCGAGGGTATCATCACAAAAAATGATTGTCTGGGGTAGTTGGTGAGAATTAACAAAACTTTTCCCTGTGGATCTTTCCATTTTCGCATGCAGTTCGGAAATAGTTCGATGCAGAGAATCAATCTGTGCTTCGGTTCTTTGAATTTTTCCGGTATTACTTGTGGCAATGTAATTGAAATAGATAAACTGGAGTAAAAAAATTGAAACAACGGTTATAAGTATTTTAAAATAATTCTTTTTTTGCATGGCTTTTTTTCTTTAAAATATAACAATTAAAATCTGTTTCTGTGCGTCAGATCAAGTTAACTCATATTATTTTCGACAGTTCCAACGAATGTTGAAGCAGAAAAATTGCCAAACCTGTTTTTAGATTCGAAATGAGAGATTGTAATTGTAATTTGGAACTTGGGAACTGGGAATAGAATCTGAATATACAACTCCGTAGTTCCAAATTCCCAATTACTAATAACGAATAACGAATAACGAATTTTTCATATTAAAAATTTTCCCATGCCAAGACAACAAATAGTGATCGCCAGTAAAAATGAAAACAAAGTCAGAGAGATCGGGCAGATCCTGGATAATATAAACATTAATATTATTTCCCTGAACGCATTTCCGGAAATTTCTGATGTAGAGGAGACAGGAGAGAGCTTTCTGGCCAACGCACGTCTAAAAGCAGAATATTACCACCAGAAACTGGATCGCCCTGTTATATCAGACGACTCCGGCCTGGTCGTACCAGCCCTGAATGGTGAACCGGGAGTATACTCTGCCCGATATGCCGGTACGCATGCTGACTATCAGGCTAACAATCAAAAATTATTAAGAAAGATGAATCAACTTGACGGTGATCAGCGTAATGCGTATTTTATTTGTGTTGTAGTTTATCTGGACTCAGAAACGGAGATTCTTGGCGAAGGCCGGGTATATGGTCAAATTTCCAGGACTCCGGCAGGATCAAGCGGCTTTGGTTATGATCCTTTATTTTATCATCCTGAAAGTAAAATGACTTTTGCGCAAATGAGTCCGGATTTAAAGAACAGCCTGAGTCATCGTTATCTTGCGCTTCAGGAATTGAAGAATAAACTGGATCATCATTGGCATATTTAATAGTTGACATACTAAATTTATAATTATAAATTTAAGGCTCATTAATTTTGGGCTTAGATGGTGATACGGGGCGTAGCGCAGCCTGGTTAGCGCACCTGCCTTGGGAGCAGGGGGTCGGAGGTTCAAATCCTCTCGCCCCGACACATTTGCGCCCTTAGCTCAGCTGGATAGAGCAACTGCCTTCTAAGCAGTAGGTCGGAGGTTCGAATCCTCCAGGGCGTACAAGTTTATGGTGGGTGTAGCTCAGTTGGTTAGAGCGCCTGGTTGTGGCCCAGGAGGTCGTGGGTTCAATTCCCATCACTCACCCAATAAGGAATGACGAACTCTGAATTACGAATGTAAAATTTTGAAGAAAATACAAGTTGTAATAGGTACTTCGAAATTCAAAATTCATCATTCGATATTTGACATTTATTAGCTCCCATCGTCTAGTGGCCTAGGACACCGCCCTTTCACGGCGGCGACAGGGGTTCGACTCCCCTTGGGAGCGCAAAAGGTCAGCTATTAACTAGCTGACCTTTTTTATTTGGGCATAAATATAGCCATTTACCTCTCATGTTCTATGTCTACCTTATATTCTCAGAAAAGTACGATATTTATTACATTGGCCAAACCAAAAGCCTGCAGGATCGATTAAATTACCACAATCATAACTGATCTAAATACACCCGGCACAAGGGCCATGGATCTTGATAGGTTATAAAATTTGTCAAAGTCGATCGGAAGCGGTTCAATAGTATCGCTTTGAGGATGACTGTGAGTTCAGGGACTGTAACATAACCAAAAAAGAAGTTTTCACCTAAAACGAATCATTCAGGCAAAGAGGGATACAGCATTCCATTGCTGCAACATTTATTTTAAAACCGATCTGATTTTTTTACCATAACCACTTGCTTTAATTGACTGCCAAAGTTTTGTTCTGCGTAGATAATTTTTTATCGAGCTTGGAGACGAATATATAATTAGACAATTTTGATCCAGGAATTCAATTTCCTTTACTATAAACTTTGGTATGAGTGTCTTTAATGCTTCGATATAAATTGATTTATTCACCAAATTATTTGTAAAGAGTACTTTATCATCAAATATTGAGAACGGTATTAATTCTGAATCACCCAGTAATAAATGTTTTAAGGTCCCTTCTGATACGCCTGGCCACTTTTCATCGAAATAATCATCAACTAAAACGATGCCTCCATCCGCCAAGACAGATTCTGCCAATTTTAAATCATTTTGAACCACATTCGCTGAATGTCCGCCATCAAGAGAAAAAAAACGGAATTTGTTACCTGAGATGGCTAACAAATCACTCGATGTCAAATTAAGTGAATTACTTGAAATGAGTGTTCACTCTGTCTATATCACAATTGTGTAATCTCAAATTTAATTGTACTATATCTTGGTCTCCGCAGCCTGAATTGTCGATGTTCTGACTTTGATTTTCAAACAAATCAATCCCTACACATATCTCATTGTCATTAGATAAAAGTGCGAGCAGAATAAGAGATCTACCGTGATGAACGCCAATTTCGCAAAGCGAACCATTTATATTATGCTGAACTTGAATATTATTTATAGCAGCAATTATTTCCAGGGCATCTCGGGAATACCATCCTTCGATTTTTTTATACCCCGTATTAATATATTTGAGAATTTGATTGTTCATAGCGTGAAAGACCTAATCTATCGGTAAGCCGATTATGTACACTAAGTAATATAACAATTAACCGGAAAAATGAAGATTTGTTGTGAATAATGAATCTATGGATACATGTATTAAAATAAAAAAATCTGCTCGTAAATCAAAGGAAAAATATGCAACCAGGATTTGCCAAGATGCGAATTTCCCACCGGTACATCTTTTAGTACCATTTGACATATTAATCTTACACTCTTTATGTTCTATATTTCTGCGGCTGACACGGTTTACAATATTTTATAATCAATTCAATCACAAAATGTATCTGATTTAGACCTCCATGTATAATATACTTGTTTTAAAATAAAGAAATCTGCATGTAAATAAAAGAAAAATATGCAACCAGGATTTGTCAAGCCGTGAATTAATATAAGATTGATAACCTGTGTCTTTTTTATTTATAATGCGCACCCAATTGAAAGCAGCATATTCTTTTCACTGTCTTTTGCAGCGGAACATACCCTGACATCAAATACATGCATTAAAAAAATCTAAATGGGTAGTTAATAGCATTCATTTTTCATTTTTTCTTCCTCACAAATACTTTAAAATATATTTCAGGAAATATACTTAATTATTCACTTGCATACTGGGCATATCTTGGTAAATTAACAAGCAAAATTCTACTTCGTTTGGGGACGAATATCACTTTCAATGCTGGGAATGAACAAAATATGTGATGATTCTCTTGCTCATTTAGATCTATGAAAGTTGATTGAATTATTGGGGAATTATTGAAGTATACACATATTTTGCTCCTACTTTTGCTGCTGTTATATTAGTAGGATTTCTGCACAGCAAAACCAATGGAAGTTGGTTTGGGATAAAAACTCTGACAGCGATCTAATCAATCATTACATAGTCTACCGTGGGATCGATACTGAATCGACGGAAAATGATTCATTTTGCATTGCCCCTCACCCCTATGGTTCTCATCAGGATACTGTTTTTGTCGTAGACAGTCTTCTCGAAATAGGCAAAGAGTATTTTTATAATGTCGTTGCAGTAGATTTTTGGGGCAACCGCAGTGGATTTTCTAATACCATAAGTTCCATTCATCATCCGCCCTATGCTAAAAATGAATATGTCGGTACAAAGGAAGATGTGGGATTAAATATTCTGGTAACAAAAAATGATATATCCTATAATGGATCACTTGTACCCTCAACCGTTGCTATTACCACGGAACCGCTTTATGGGAGTGTTAAGGTAAATCCAAATGGGGTCATAAGTTATACCCCACCCCAAAATTGGTATGGAGTAGTAGAATTTTAGATATACGGTTAAAGATAGCGATGGGGCTTTATCGAATAATGCAAGGGTACGGGTAACTGTGATTTCCCAAAACGACCTGCCATTCGCTGCAGATTTACCGGATTCATTATATCTCTCACCCGATTCTTCTGTTTCATTATATCTGGATAATTACTATAGTGATGTTGAAACAGCGGACAGTTTACTCAGATATGAATTTTCTTCGCCGAATAAAGCGATTTTATGGGAATTAGAACCCGAAGTGAATGAACTTACCTTAACCACAAATCTTGGATTTGACACACCCGCATTCTTCTATATCGAAGCGATAGATGACAGCAACGAATTTGTTATTGATTCAATCCAAATTCGTTCAAAAATCGCTTCAGAAATTGACCCAAGTTAATATAGTATGTTACCTAGAAGACATGAATTATTTCAAAACTATCCCAATCCCTTTAATCCATCTACTATAATAAAAATAGCATTGCACAAACCAGAGCACGTTCGGATAGATATTTTTAATACCCTCGGCCAAATCATCAAAACTATCATGAATAGGCAATTATCTGCCGGATATCATGAAATTGAATTTATTGCACATAACCTCTCTAGCGGGGTATATTTCTATTCTATCCAGGCCGGCATATTTCACGACATGAAAAAGTTGATTTTGCTCAAATAATCTTATAAAGACCGATGGCGACTTACGTTATATAATTACAGTTATTTTAATAATGGAAAATTCATTGTCGCCATATTGTATTATTGATTTCATTATGAATATAATCGCCTTTTTGTATCAGAAGAAGATACCAGGAAAACAATAAAATTATATGTTATAATCAATTCAATCACAAAATGTATCTGATTTAGACCTCCACGTATAATACTCAGACATGAGATAATTTTAATATTTTCAAAAATTAAATTTAGCTTTGAGATTTATTTCTCATTCAGTATCTTTTATATATATAAAAAAATTTTCCGGTTTGATACATATTAATGAGTTTTTATTTCGATAATATTGTTTTCTTAAAAGTATGCACTCAAGACGACTCCACTCAACTAAAATCGTTTTATCTCTTCAAATAACATAGAAAAAAGCAGGATATTTATCAATTCTGCAATCGGTATAAATTATATTATAATAGCTGAAAATCTGAAATTATCAAAGACCTTTTTAAAATATATCTGAAAATTTTTAAATCCGTGTTTGATGATTTGATATTATTGAAATTCGCTGAGAAATAATCTGCATAAACTGAAAGAAATATTATGAAAAACAGTGACAAAACTCAGATATTAGGCGCCCTTTTACTCTCTTCCGGACAGGCCTGTATAAATTTCAAATTTCTTGTTGCGGAAGAAACTAATTTTCTGGAAAAGATTAGAGCAGAGGAGTGGTATCCTCTGGAAGAATTTTTAACTTTTTTAAATAGTGTAAGGGAGAAGTATTCTGACCCTGCACCCATACTTGAACAAATTGGTATTGAAATGATGAATCTCTGGTACTCTCAAGGTCCGGGGAAACAAATTATTAAAAGAGGAATTGATTTTCTACACTTTCAAACCAGTTCTGAGGGATATTACAGTGTTATTCGTGGGAATCCAGATCAAATCGGTGATTTTTCGTTGCTGAGCCTGGATGAAAAAAAAGGAACCGCAATTGTTCAAAGCACCACTCCTTTTAGCAAAGACATGGAACGAGGCGTTTTGATGGGTGGTTTGGGAACAACCAAAGACCTACTGTATATCAATGTCGATAACTCAGAAAATGAGAACATTTTTCTGATCCAGTTCAGGGATTCTCAAAATGCATTTGAAGATAAGGAGAAGTCACTTGAAATACCCGATGACCTTTCTTTAACTACATTATACTGGAAACACAAAATGCTTGAGGATGATTTTAAGCGTTACAGTTCTTTTTGGAATTCGACAAATGACACCTTATCTCAGGAATTTGAAAAACGAAGAAAACAAGAAGAGGAACTTCGGGAACGCACAACAGAACACATACCAGACTAACAAACTGTTAAAGCAAGAAATTGCTCAGCGAAAACAAGCAGAAAAAGCGTTGCGGGAGTCTGATGCGCTGTATCACTCACTCGTTGAAAATTTACCCCAATATATTTTCCGTAAGGATAAAAAAGGCCGCTATACATTTGTCAATCAACAGTTTTGTTTAAAAGAGGGAAAACCTTCCGAAGCATTTCTTGGAAAAACAGATTTGGAACTCTATCCGCCGGACATGGCTCAAAGATTCCGAAAAGCGGATCAAAATATTTATGAAACCCGTGAAGACCTTGAGTGGATAGATGTAGAAGAAATACCTGAGGGGAAAAAGCGGTATACTCAGGTAATTAAAACTCCGATTTACGATAGTAAAAATCATATTGTTGGAATACAGGGAATTTTCTGGGATATCACTGAGCACAAGCAGGCTGAGGAGGCCCTGAACAAGAGTCTTCAGCGACTCTCCCTCGTCGTAGAGCAAAGTCCGTTGGCAGTCATTGAGTGGAATACTGAGTTTGAAGTTGAGTCGTGGAATTCAGCGGCAGAGATGATTTTCGGGTACACGGCAGAAGAAGCAATCGGCAGGCACGCTGCAGGCCTGATCGTACCAGAGGAACTCAAATCTCACATTGATCAGGTCTGGCAAAAGCTATTAACTCAAACCGGCGGCCAGCAAAGCTCTAACCAGAATCATACCAAGGACGGGCGGTTGATCATGTGCGAATGGTATAATTCACCCATTGTCGATGCACAGGGAAATGTTCTCTGTGTTGCATCTCTGGTATTGGACATCACTGAACGTACAAGAGTGGAGGAGGAATTAAAGATATATCAGGTTATGATCGAGTCAGCCCAGGATGCTATTTTTTATAAGGATTTGGAGAGTCGCTATATCAGTGCCAATGATAAAACTCTGGAAGCTTTTGGATTATCAAGGGAAGAGGTCATTGGTAAGAATGATTATGAATTGATGACAGATCAGGAAGAAGCCAGGGGAAACTTCGTGATGACCAAACTGTTTTTAAATCAGGAAAAACCACAGAATTTTATAAACAGATGACTGGTGAAGATAATAAAGAATACTGGTTTCAGGCAAAAAAGGTCCCTCAGTTTGATAACGATGGTAAAGTAAAAGGACTCGTTGGCATTGCCAGGGACATTACTGAGCTCAAAAGAGTGGAAAACGCATTGCGCGAGTCGGAGGCGGAATTACGTGCCTTATTCGCAGGCATGCCCGATGTGGTCATCTATGTTAAATGGGGACGGACAATTTCTCAAAATCGCACCAACCTCACCAGATCTTCTCTATAAACCAGAGAACGAGTTGCGCGGAAAAACTTTACATGAAACATTTCCTCAGGATCAGGCGGATATATTTCTAAAAAATGTTCGACAGAGTCTTGAAACACAACAGGTCGTCAAGATTGAATACTGCCTGGAACATCGGAGAAACATGTACACTGGTTTGATGGACGTATCGCTCCCATGTCGAAGGATACTGTCGTCTATGTCGCCCGGGATATTACAGCACGTAAACGAGCAGAAGAGACATTGCGGGAGAGCGAAGAGAAACATAGGGCTATCTTTGAGAATGCTAATGATATGATTATAATTGCGCAAGACGGCAGAATAGCATTTGCAAATCCTGCTCTTGAAAAAATTTTGGGTTATTCTGATGATGAGGTAGTATCAAAACCATTTACTGAGTTCATTCATCCGGATGACCGGGGAATGGTTTTTAAGCGATATAAGAAAAGAATGACTGGGGAAGATGTCGAGACAGGATATCAATTCAGAGTCCTCACTGCATCAGGGGAAGAAAGATGGGTTATTATCAATTCAAGTGCATTAGACTGGGATGGGAAACCTTCGACGCTTAATTTCTTAAGCGATATCACCGAACAGAAATTAGCGGAAGAAGGGGTAATAGCAGCCAAAGAACAAGCTGAGGCCGCTAATCGAGCTAAAAGCGCTTTTCTTGCCAATATGAGCCACGAATTGCGCACACCTTTGAACAGTATTTTAGGCTATACGCAAATTCTCAAACGCGATAAAAGTATAAAAAAGCAGCAAAGAGATGCTATTAATACGATTCACTATAGTAGTGAACATTTATTGACACTGATCAATGAGCTGTTAGACCTTTCCAGGATTGAAGCACAAAAAATGGAACTGGAACTGGCAGATGTGTATCTTCCCGGTTTTCTAAAGGGGATCACAGAGATTGCTCTGATCCGGGCGCAGGAGGAAGGAGTTCCATTCGATTATGAAATTGCATCTGATTTACCAACAGGTGTTCGTGCAGATGAAAAACGCTTGCGTCAGGTTCTGTTGAACTTGATCAATAATGCGATCAAATTTGCTCAAAGAGGGGCGTGTTGTTTTTCGGGTTAGCGCCAAATCACTTACTGGAGAGTGATGCAAAATTGCCAACGACAAATCATTCATTTTGAAGTCGAAGATACAGGCATCGGCATTTCTCCCGACAAATTAGACGAGATTTTTTTACCGTTTCACCAGGTTGATAAGACAAAACTGACAACTGAAGGAACAGGTTTGGGACTGCCAATTAGCCGCAATTTACTCCGTATTATGGGCAGCGAATTGCTTGTAAAAAGCGTTTTGGGACAGGGGACGACCTTTTGGTTTGACCTGGAATTACCCGAAGTTGAAGGCATCGTGGCGAGATGAAACCATCAGCACAGCGAGACAATCTCGCCATATTATCGGTGTTAAAGGAGAAACACCGAAAAATTTTACTCGTTGATGATAACGAAAAAAATCGTGCCATGTTACGAGATATGCTATTGCCATTAGGCTTTGAGATTGTTGAAGCAATAAACGGAAAGGAGGCGCTTGCCAAAGCAACAAAATTTCTCCCGGATCTTATTTTGATGGATTTGGTGATGCCGGTAATGGATGGGATTGAAGCAACACAGCAAATTCGTCAGAGCCCTGCACCTGAAAGAGATCATTGTGATCGGTGTTTCAGCAAGTGCATTTGATACCACAAAGCAGACAAGTTTTAAAGCAGGTTGTAATGATTTTCTGACGAAGCCCATCCATATAGATAAATTGTTAGGATGTTTACAAATGACATTTACAACTTGAATGGCTGTATGAGGAACCATCTTGCGACTGATCCGGGGAACAGCAAGCCTCTGAAGAGTTCACCGTTGGTTGTTCCTCCAAAAGAGGAGTTGGAAACCTTACTGGAATTCGCCGAAATCAGTCACATTACAGGGATTCAACAGTCTCTCGAAAACCTGAAACAGACTGGATCAACAATATCTGTCCTTTTGTGACCAAAATTGAAGAACTTTTAGAGAACTTTCAATTCACACAAATCATCGAAATAATTCAATAATTCTCTGCAAGGAGGAAAACAATGAAGATCCGGACTCATCAGAAAAACGGACCATTTTAGTCGTTGACGATAAGCTTGAGAATTTGAAGGTCTTGATAAGATATTTGAAAGACAGTGGTTTTGAACTGATGGTGGCGCAGAGTGGCGAAGAGACCCTCAAACATGTTGAGCGTATCATTCCCGGATATTATTCTGTTGGATGTGCTCATGCCCGGCATTGATGGCTTTGAAACCTGCCGCCGTTTGAAGGAGAACGAGACGACCCAGGAGATTCCGGTCATTTTTATGACAGCCCTGACGGAGACTGTGGATAAAGTCAAAGGCTTTGAAGCGGGCGCTGTTGATTATCTGACGAAGCCGCTGCAACACGAAGAGGTCTTGGCTCGCGTGAACGCCCATCTGACCATTCGGAAATTCCAACAGCAACTCCAGGAACAAAACGTCTTGTTACAGCAGAAAAACGCTCTATTAGAAAAGCAAAAGCGAGAGCTGCGAGAGAGCGAAGCACGATTCCGCGGGTTATCGGAAGCCACATTCGAAGGGATTCTCATTCATGACGAAGGGCGCATTCTTGATGGCAATCAGAAGTTGGAGGAAATGTTCGGCTATCAACGTTCCGAATAGTCGGAAAGAACGCTCTGGAATTTTTGACACTCCGAATTTCGTGAAATGGCTCTGGAACGGATACGGACAAAAGATGAAATCCCATATGAAGCAGAAGGGATCAGAAAAGACGGGACACTCTTTCCTCTTGAGGTGCAGGCGAAAACAATGCCTTATCAAGGACGCGATGTCCGGGTCGTCGCCATTCGGGATCTCACCTGGCGAAAAGCGATGGAGGAGGAAAAAGCCCGGATCCAGCAGGAGAACCTCACTTTCAGCATGGAAACATTAGGGTTTGTCACACATGAATTAAAATCTCCATTAGCGGCGATGCAAACGATGATTGCCGTGATGCTTGAAGGGTTTGCCGGAGAGGTTCCGGACAAAATCGGACATATCTTCTCCGCATCAGGCGAAACTGTGAAGAATTGCAGGATATGGTCAAGAATTACCTGGATCTCTCACGGCTCGGTATGGGCGAATTGGTTGCCCGTAAAGCACCTGTCAATTACTATAAGGAGGTTGTGGAGCCTTGTGTTGAACACGCTCAGATACTTTTTGAGTCGCGCGAATCACTCTGACTGTCGATTGTCCCGAAAATCTGACAGTTCAGGCAGATCACGATTTACTCCGCATTGCGTTGACCAATTACCTCAGCAATGCCGCCAAATATGGTGCAACACACACGCAAGTTCGTCTCACTGTCCAGGAAGAACAGGGCATATTTCCACCACCGTTTGGAATGAAGGTGCGGGATTTCGTCCGGAAGAACAGGCGTTGCTCTTTACAAAATTTTCCCGGCTTACAGAATGAGAATACTGTGAAAAAGCGTGGGAGCGGATTAGGACTCTATCTGACCAAGCATATCATTGAATTGCATGGTGGAAAGGTTTGGGCGGAATCGGTTCCCGAACAATGGGCGAAATTTTGTTTCAGTTTTCCGATGAATCCTGATGCTCGAAAAAACTAACTTCTTCGAGTTATCTTAAAAAATCCCTTTTTATTTTTCAATATTTATGACAACTTTTCCTTTGGCTCTTCCTTCTCCAAGATACCGAAGCGCATCCGGAACCGCAATTAGTGAATATTTTCTGTCAATAATGGGGGTCACTTTTCCCGACTCAATGAGTTCCAATATATAGGCCAGATCCTTATTTGCCTTAACACCAAGAATACTCATTTTTTTACCTCCGGTTATGGATATCAATGAACCCACAATCAAGGTTTGAAAAATATGAGCCATTGATCCTCCAACCATCAAATAAACACCGCGGGAGCTTAATGCTCGTTTGTAATCAGGGATCGAATGACACGCCACAAGATCAAGTATCAAATCATAGCACTGTCCATTTTGCGTGAAATCTTGTTCAGTATAATCGATGACATGATCGGCACCAAGAGAACGCATCAAATCCAATTTCTCTGAATGATCGACGCCGGTCACTTCTGCATCAAATAATTTAGCCATTTGCAGCGCAAATGAACCCGAGCCCCCGCCCGCGCCATTTATCAGCACCTTCTGTCCGGGCTGAACCTGTCCCTTATCACGTATTCCCTGTAGGGCAACACATGCCGCCTGAGGTATGGCTGCCGCATCCTCAAATGTCAAACCGGCCGGCTTGTGTACCAACATATTTTCCTCGGCACAGACATACTCAGCAAATCCACCCCAGCGCCCGAGTATATCGCCAAACACCTCGTCACCTGGTTGAAACTGTGTTACTTTTCCGCCAACTGCATCAACCCGTCCTGCGATATCAGATCCAAGTATCTTGCGTTTTGGTTTTCGAATCCCCCACATGCGGGTATATAATGGTGAACCTGTCAGAAGTTCATAATCCGATGCATTCAAAGAAACAGCATGTACTTTTATCAGAACTTCATTCTCCTTGGGAGTAGGTTTTTTGATATCCTTTAATTCAAGAACATCGGGCGGGCCATATTTTTCATAAACGACCGCTTTCATAAATATCCCTTCATGATTTTTTGATCCCATCCTATTCAAGGACTTTATCCTGAATTTCGAGATTTAAGGATAATGTTTCCTTAACCGCAATGTACGCAAAGAAGTATAATTATTTATTTTGCGTACTTTGCATGTCCTCTGCTAACTTTGCGGTTAGAAATATGTAAACACCTGGTCAGGCCAAGACATATTATGCATATCAAAGATATCAAAACAAATTTATTTTCATAAATTGTAAAAACATTTGTTCTCTTCATCTATAAATGATCCCTTAAAATTTATATGAACTTCGTCAAGACAACACAAATTAATTCTACATTCGTACAAACGTTGTGAAATAAGTATTTTATTGTAATGCCGTGGAAGTATTCTTACCTTGTTCTGACTATTATATTTTGAACACAATCATTTTTTTACCCACCGCTGATTTTAAGATTAATAGCCTGACTATTTGTATTATTAATTTGATATCCAAGTCATTTTAGCGCAAAACACAATGATTATACTGAAAAGGTACGCATACTAAAAGAAAGGATGTACCCAATGGGAGACAAAGGCGGTAAAAAAGATAAAGACAAGAGTCAGAAACAGAAGAAAAGTAAAGAAAAACAAAAAGCTAAGGACAAGTTAGATAAGCAACCAAAGCGAGCGGGATAATTACCTTTATAAGCGTTATGTATCCTGTATGATGATATATTGAAATTTTGTGATCTGTAATTATTTTCTCCGGATAATGATGATGGATTGATCATCATGGCTGGAACCATAGGCATTAAGCTGCGAATAGATACGCTCTGCTATTTCATTGGTCGGTAACTGATAGTCAGTCTCTAATATCTTCCTTATTTGCTCCATACCGAATTCTTCACCCTTTTTGTTTGCGGTTTCAATAATCCCGTCTGAGTAAATAACAAAGAGATCTCCGGATTTTGCGTTTATTGTATTGTTTTCATATACAGTATCTCTCAGAGTAAGCAGTGGCAACTGGGTGTGCTTTAATTCTGAAAATTCACCATTTTTATCGATTCGCATAATTGGCGGATGTCCGGCCAATAATATTTCAATACAATCATTATCATGAAAACGCAGCCCGCCAAAAGTGATAAACATCCCCTTTTTTCTATGGTCCAAAAGGACCTTGTTTAGATTATTTACCACCGCATCCAGAGACTTGCCCGTTTCATAAATCGAGCGGAATGATGCCTTAAACATACCCGATAGCAATCCCGGCCCAACGCCATGCCCGGACACATCTATCATATAGACAATCGTCTCGTTTTCATCACTGATCATATCAATCAGGTCGCCGCCAACTTCATCGGTGGGATTGGATCTCCCGGTAATTTCAAAGCTACTATTATTTACATCAATATCGGGTACCAACACCCGGTGAATTTCGCCGGCCAGTTCCATTTCGGTGGAAAGTGCGACCTGCTTTATCCCTTCAATGGTAATAAATCGGATAAGCATAATATAAGCTAAAATGATACATACCATGATGCCTATGCCGTCAAATATCAGCCGGTTTTGCAGCTCGGCTGCTGTTTCCGGTCCGCCCGGAAAAAATTCCCACCAGGGAATGAAGTGAAATCCGAACTGGAAGACGATGGCAACTGGAAGTATTTTAAAGCTACGTGTGAATGAATATGCATATCCGATGGCGACTGTTCCCGAATAGAATACATACAGGAATACTACCTCAATGGCCAGTTTCCCGCCCTGCCAGATATCACTGATAAAACCAACCGGGGCAAATATGAGAAAAACCGTTAGCAGGAAGTTAAATGTACTTTTGGGTGGCATTCTGCGCCAGAAACGTCGTGAGGCAATATTTTTGGTATTCATGTATTCAAGATATCAAAAAAAACAGCAAAAGAAAAGATCGCTGAAAGGATAAAGGACAATGGGTGAAGACGTGAGTATCAAATTGAATGGGAAGCCAGTGATTTTGCCAGTGGAGCTTTTTATTATCACCTGATTGTTGATGAGTTTCAGTCTATTAAGAAAATGGTGCTCTTAAAATAACGACATATGTCGCTATAGTAAATAGTATCATATGATACCAACATAGAAGAAAAAGAAAGCGGATAATCACGTCGGCAGACGGATCCGCCCGCTCAGGCTGTTGCAAAACCAGTAAATTTTGGGCTAAAGCCCCGATATTTGTTGAGATTCAGATATCCCTACGCTAAAGCGCAGGGCAAATGACTTTTTGCAACTTCATATATGACAAATGACTAGCCCCGGCTTTTAAGACGGGGGATAAAAATATCCCTATAATTAGATAGTGCTTTAGCACCTAAATTAATGAATCTGTAAAATCGTTCTATTTATAATAAAGTTATAGTAGATAATTTAGAGAATGGTAATTGCCAATTGCCGACGGCAAAAAGGCAGCTGCCAACTGTTAATTTCATACTAAATATCCTGCTATCCTGTCAAAAAGCCTGCAAGATTCTTGATAATTGGTTAAATTACACCCAATAATCACTTACTCTACAACAAAGGAAATTCAAAATGTATAAAATTTCTATTCTCCTTTCTCTTTTATTGCTTTTTGCTTCCTGTGAAAAAAATAAAATTCTTGTCCATAACACAGACGAATTAACCAGGTCAATTCAAAATGCCCATCCCGGTGATGAGATCGTAATGGCCAGTGGCGTTTGGGAAAATGCGCAAATTAATTTTTCATCTAAGGGGACAAAGGGTAATCCTGTTACTTTGCGTGCCGAAAAACCCGGGCAGGTCACCCTGGAGGGTCAGTCCAATATAAAAATTGGAGGCGAATATCTGGTCGTGAAAGGATTATACTTTAAAAATGGGTATACCCCCTCCAACAGTGTTATTCAGTTCAAAATTGACAATGATAACATCGCCAATAACTGTAAAGTGATAAATTGTGTTATAGAAAACTATTCGCAACCAAATCGATATAATCCGGACCATTGGGTGGAATTCTGGGGCAGACATAATCAATTAAAGAATTGCTATCTGGCCGGAAAATCTAACCAGGGTCCGACCATCAGGGTATTTCTGAGTGGAAATGAAAACATCAGGAATTATCACCAGATAACAAATAATCATTTTGGCCCCAGGCCTCGTAAAGGCGGGCCCCGGGCCGAAACTATGCAAATTGGCGCCAGCAATACTTCAATGACGCCATCCTATATCATAGTAAAAAACAATTTTTTTGAAAAATGTAATGGCGAAGTCGAAGTCATTTCCAGCAAGTCCAATTTTAATGAATTTAGAAACAACATATTCTATCAATGTGAAGGATCTTTGGTAATGCGCCATGGCAATTATTGCCTGGTAGATGGGAATCTGTTTATCGGCGATGCAAAATCACAATTCAATGGCGGAATCAGAGTGATTAATACCGGTCACTGGATTACCAATAATTATTTTTATATGATAAATGGGGACGAATTCCGTGCCCCTCTGGCAATTATGAATGGTATCCCAAAGTCGCCGCTTAAACAGATATAATCAGGTTACTGATGCCGTTATCGCATACAACACATGGGTCGATTGTAAATCACCCTGGCAAATCAGTGTGGGAGCAAATGTGAATAAAAAAGACGTACTTCCGGCAAGCGAGATTCGCTCTGCAAGGCCACTCAGAACTTTGATTGCCAATAATTTAATTTATAACCACCAAACAGATTTTGGTCCGGTAAAAACCTATGATAAGGTCGACGGTATAATCTTCAGGAACAATCTTGTTGATAATCAAGCAAATAAAACGTCTCCATATGATGGAATAAATGTCACGGATGTAAAAATGAACAAGATCTCTGAATGGCTTTATGTTCCTGATTTGCAGGATGACGATATTAAATCAACATATTCCGGATTTGGTTTCGAGGATATTCAGAAAGATGCGTTTGGTCGTTCCCGGGTTGACATGAATGCGGTTGGGGCAGTCAGCCAACCGGTTTCTGAAGGGAAAGCCCGCTTTGAAATCTCTGAATACGGCGCCAATTGGTATTCCCCGCAGAAACCACAATCCACATCCATGGTAATCTCCGTTTCAACGACTGATGGCGAGCTGGACAAAAAGCTTGCTGAAGCAGATGATGGAGATGTTTTAGAGTTGGCCAGCGGGATCTATCAAATTGACAGATCCATCGTGATCAACAAAAAAATTACTTTACGATCGAAAGATAAAAATAACGCGGCACGACTAATTTATTCAGGTGCGAAAAACACTCCTGCGTTTCAGATGAATCCGGGAGGAAATCTAAACCTTGAAAATATTATATTAAACGGTACAGGTGCACAAGACGCCTTTGTTCCCATGGAAAAAAACATGTCATCGGCGTATAATCTTTATGTCAACAATTCCCACATTCAAAATTTTAAAAATGTCTTAAAAGCATTTAAGGGATCCTTTGCGGATACAATTTCTTTCTCCGGAACCGTACTGCAAAATTGCAGCAACGGCCTGGTGTTAGCAGCCGAAACAGATGACAAAGGTGATTATAATGCCGAATTTGTAAATATTATTGATTGTAGCTTTGAAAATATTTCGCAAAATGTGATCAATTTTTATCGCGGTGGTTATGACGAATCAACCATCGGCGGAAATTTACTTGTCCAAAACAGTCAGTTTAAAAATTGCGGAACTCGAGAGGAAAGCAAGATTCTGATCAAAACTCGCGGCATCATAAATGTAAATGTTAAAAACAATACATTTAACAACAATCCCGTTAAACTTGTTGCTCTGTTATGGGGAGAGAAAAATAATCAGCACTCGGAAAATACTATCACAAATTCAGGCAAAATCCGTGTTGATCAGTATCTGAAACAAAAATTGATGTATTAGCAAAAATTGACAGGAGAACAGGATTGTCAGGATTTTATTATGTGATCTCCTTGTTCCCAAGTTAAACTTGGGAACACAAGTGGGTTCCCAAACTCAGTTTGGGAACCAGGATGCCTGATGACAAAACCGACTTGTTTTAGGTTAATATCCTGTTATCCTGTCTAAAAAAAATCTTTCAATATCAGCAATAAGTAACACTAAAATTTCTCATCATATTTTGTCCACAAAAAGTCCCCCAGCTTCCAGGCTTCCAATATGGCACGCTCTGCCTTTTCCAGGCTATATCTGGTTAAATAGTCAACGGCCTGATTGGGATCATTTTTATATTTTTCCAGGGCAATTTGTTCTATTTCGGCCTGATCGGCAAATAATTTACTTTGCATTGGCAGCCATACGGCTTCGACATCTTTGCGCATATCGCCCCAGCGCTGTGCCGTCAATGTGCTCAGCCGGTTAAAGGCCCACCAGGCAGAATCCCTCGTATATCCTGTTAATCTGGCCCGGACTTTAAACGATTCCGGGACATCCGTATTGGCACAATATATAGGTGTATATACTGCCGTGGCGATATTATCCCAGGCCAGCCACACAACCCCGCCAATTGAATTGGGCAGCCAGTCCCGGCACTGGATAATGGTTGCATACTGCGTATACCAACGGGCAATCGTGCGCTCTCCACGCCAGCCCCAACCACCGTTAATGTTAAACAATGGATTCATATCATATGGCATAAAAGGGTTGGCCAGGGGTGAAATTTCATGTTCTTTGGTTTCCGGATTTTGCCAGGTGATATTTTTAACCGGGTTAAAATCGGTACCTTCATAATAATCCTGAAATATCCGAACCATTTTTTGCAGAGGTAACCACAGTATCAGGTTTTACAGAAAAGGGATAATTCTCGGCATTGGGTTTTAAATCCAGGGATGGAGCCAGCATGGAAAGTGCCCGCCATTCTCTTCTCCTCGAGGCAAAACTATCCCGGCCATCCGGATCATAGGCATAGCAGAATTCAAACGGACCATCATCCGGATTCCACCACCCGCTATCCTGAGCCACTTTAAAAATATTATCCGAAGCCATAAAAAATTCCGGGTTATCAAGATCGATCTGCCGGATCCGGCTGGCATTGGCATTGACAGAAACATGATCATCGGGAATCCGCTGTGCCGCCCATATGGCACCGATCTTTCCTTTGCCCGGGCCAATAATTTCAAAATGCCAGACTTCTTTTGGATCAATAATGAGTAAAAACTTCGCCATCGCCACACCAGCCATATTCTTTTGTCAGCTCATCGGCGACACGGATTGCTTCGCGGGCAGTTTTACATCTTTCCAAAAGCAGCTCACTAAGGACTTCATATTGAATTAATCCTGCTTCTGATGAAAGAGAACTTCTGCCGCCAAATGTCGATTCACCCATGGCCAGCTGCTGATCATTAATACAACGCACGGTGGTATTTACGTAGCTATACGTGTGGGCCACCTGGGGTATTTCTCCCGCCGGGCTCCAGAGATGTGACGGCATGGCAGTGGTATCAATATCAATCCGCTTCATAATGGTTTTTTTAGCACCTATGGGATGATCCTTTGCCGGAACAATATCCACCCAAACCCGGTCACGGTGTCCGTCCATCGTGTGTGAGGTCATGACCGAACCGTCAAAAGATGCCTTTTTCCCAACCGTAATTGTCGTACACCCATCCGACCGGTCACTGTAGTTTTCTGTTTGCGATTTTGCCGAAGCAAGTATTGCTAAGGTATAAAGTGAAAATACAACCACCAAGATTCTTATTTGCCTAGTCATTAAATACTCCATTTTTTATCATAAAATTGTATATTAAATTATCTGAAGCAAATGTACAATAAAATCTTTTTAATACCGGTTTTGTACGTCACGTGGTTTTCTATGCCCTCCTGTCATTTGTTGGCATGTATTTTCTTGTAAAGAAAAAAGTGGGATTGAAAGAATCTGCCAGGGCAGTATTTATGCTGATAAATATCGGTGGTATCATCTATGAGATTTTATGGTACAAGGAAGATAACATCATTGATATATAAAGTATTGACTTTCTACCTGCTTTAAGGTATTCTGATTTGGAATATCAACCGCAGTGATCTGTTATAAATCTATATCTGAGGTAAAACCTATGCTTCTTTTAAATCCTAAAAAATACAATCTTGAGCATCCAGACAAGCGACTTTCAGGAGATTATCCGCAAAACTATCGACTTCTTTGAAAGCAAAGGACTGAAAAAGATAAAGAATGATGATCATCAGAGAACCTGGTATTCTGATTTTCTGGAATTTGTGAAAAAAGAAAGAATTTTTGCAACGCTTCTGACTCCTTCTGAATATGGTGATAAAAACACTCGTTGGGATACGTGGCGAATTGCTCAATATAATGAACTTCTTAGCCTTTTATGGACTGGCCTACTGGTACACCTGGCAGGTATCTATTCTCGGTCTTGGCCCCATCTGGATGTCAGAAAATGATCATCTGAAGCAAAGAGCTGCAATGCTTCTTAAAGAAGGAGAGGTCTTCGCCTTTGGTTTATCCGAAAAAGACCACGGAGCCGATATATATTCCACCGGGATGTCGCTTACTCCCCGGGAAGATGGCACATACAGTGCCAACGGTTCAAAGTATTACATCGGAAATGGAAATATCGCTAAGATGGTATCCACATTTGGAAAAATGGCTGATTCTGATGAATATGTGTTTTTTGTGGCCAATTATTTGAACGATAATTACGATTGCGTAAAGAATGTCGTTTCCAGTCAAAACTACGTGGCTGAGTATGCTCTGAACAACTATCATGTCAAAGAAGAGGATATCCTGTCAAAAGGTAAGGATGCCTGGGATACGGTTTTAAATACCGTCAATATCGGAAAGTACAACCTGGGATGGGCATCCATCGGAATCTGTACTCATGCTTTCTATGAAGCTATCAATCATGCGGCACACCGTCAGCTTTACAACATGTATGTGACTGACTTCCCCCACGTAAAACAGTTTTTTACCGATGCGTATGCACGCCTGGTGGCGATGAAACTTTTCGCCTTAAGGGTAGCCGATTATATGCGGGTAGCATCTCCAGATGACCGGCGTTATCTGCTCTATAATCCAATCGTTAAGATGAAGGTCACGACACAAGGTGAGGAAGTAATTAATCTTCTTTGGGATATCATTGCCGCAAAGGGATTTGAAAAGGACACCTATTTCGAAATAGCTGCCAGGGATATTCGCGCATTGCCAAAGCTGGAAGGAACGGTTCACGTGAATGTTGCTCTCATCGTGAAATTCATTGCCAATTATTTTTTTAAACCGGCAAATTTCCCTCATGTGGCAAAACAGTCTGAACAAAAAAATGACGGTTTTCTCTTTAATCAGGGACCTACTGGTGGACTGGGTAAAATCCGATTTCATGATTACAGAATCGCTTACAACAGTGTGGACGTGCCCAATGTGAAAATATTTAAAAAACAGATCAGATTACTAAAGTTATTTCTACTCATTGCAAAACCGAATAAAGCACAACGCAGAGATACTGACTTTCTTTTAACTTTGGGAGAAATTTTCACACTGGTCGTTTATGGGCAGCTCATTCTTGAAAATGTAAAGATCTACAATATCGAGGATGATCTTGTAGACCAGATTTTTCATTTTATGGTAGCCGACTTTTCAAAGTTTGCTCTTCATATGTATTCAAAAGCGAGCAGTACCAGACGACAGATGAAACTATGTTCAATGATGATGAAAAAATCCTCGGTCAACAAAAACCGATTTGACCGCGTATGGAAAAATCACATTTATGCATTAAAAGACCAGTACCTGATGAATGATTAAATAAAACCCATATTTATACTTATTTTATTATTCATCACTCATAATTGTAAACGCTTTTGCTCACCGGTCTGGTATATTTATTTTAGATATGTTGCCAGCCATTCATGAACCGTTTTCCACCATAGGCGTGCATTCTGCGGTTTCTGGACGAAATGGTCTTCGTCGGTGAAAAACAATAGCCGTGATGGCACTCCCTGACGCTGCAGGGCCGAGTACATTTGCAGACCCTGTGTGTATGGCACACGATAGTCTTTTTCGCCGTGAATAACCAGTGTCGGTGTCTTAAAATTGCCGGCCAGGCGCGATGGCGACCATTTTTCATATGTAGTTCCCTCTTCCCAGGGTAATCCGCCAAATTCCCATTCCGGAAACCATAGTTCTTCTGTGGCACCCCACATGCTTACCTGGTCATACACTCCATCGTGGCTGACAAGACACTTATACGGATTTTCGTGACCGTTAATCCAGTTGATCATAAATCCACCATAGGATGCACCGGCTGCCGCCAGTTTATCTCCATCAACAAAGTCAAAATTAGCCAAAACATATTCAGTTCCCTTAACCAGATCCTCATAGGGGTAATCACCCCAATGACCAGATATGGCATCGGTAAAATCCTGTCCGTATCCTTTACTGCCATGGAAGTTGATCATATAAACTACGTATCCCCTTGAAGCAAACATCTGATAATTCCAACGAAAATGAAAATCATTGCCCCACATGCCTTGCGGGCCCCCATGGATAAGATGTATAGCCGGATATTTTTTCCCCTCTTCATAAAGTGGTGGCTTCATTATTAATCCGTGTACTTTTTCGTTTAATGATCCGGTAAACCAGAATTCCTCATAGGGCGGAAGATCAAAATTCTCTCTTAATGCGGCATTGAAATCTGTCAGCGCCGTCAGTTTTTTTGTGTTTAGATTGTATTTATATATCTCATTGGGCCATTGCGAAGTCTGTTTGGCAAATGTGATTTCATCATTATTAATAAACTTCATTCCCTTAATGTAATGACCTTTTAAAACCGGATATATTTTTTTACTTTTCAAATTCACGTGATAAATAGACTTATTCCCGGCTTCCTCACATAATATGTAAATGCTTTTTCCATCAGGAGCCCAAATGAGTTCTGAAACCGAAAGATTAAATCCCGTACTATAGTCCTGGGTTGAATTATCCTGAATACTATAAACCATCAGACGGAGTTGATCGGCCTCAAAACCGGCACGTTTCATAGATGTATAGGCAATATATTTTCCGTCGGGCGAATAGTTCGGGTTATTGTCATTTCCCTCGCTTTTGCTAATTTGTCTTTCTGCCTGGCCATCTGGGCCGACAACAAAAAGATCATTGTTGGTACTGATTGCGACCACATCATCATGATTTGAGACAAAGCAGATCTCATCATTTCCGGTGAGACAGCAATATCATGTGAACTGCCCAGAGAAATCGGAGGGCTGTGATACGGTCCGGGAGTAATATCTTTAAGACTCTTATCGTTCAGATTATAGATAAACAAATGTTTGTATTTACCATCGAGCCATTTATTCCAATGCCGGTACATCAGATTATCGATAATTTTCGCCGTGCCTTGCTGACTGTCCCGCTTTTTTATACAATCCTCAGAAGTACAGTCCGGATAATTATCACGCTCCAGGATAATAAAGCTATTATCCGGCGACAACACAAAACCATTCACCCCACCGTAAATATCTGTTACCTGTGATTTCTCTCCCGAACCAAGTTGGTAGTTCCATATCTGAGTGGACTCGCCTTGATTACTCAGGTAATATATCGATCGGGAATCATTTGAAAACGCGGGACTCGAATTACTCGTTCCCTCGCTGGTTATTTGTTTTTGATCTTCACCGGAGGATTTCATAATCCAAATATCTGTTTGACTTGAGTTTTTTTCAATGTTTGCCTTCTTAACAGAAAAAGTGATCCATTCCCCATCAGGACTGACGACCGGTACATTAACACGATATGCCGTAAAAAATGCCTCAAAGGTAATGGCTTCCTTTGCCATCAAAGTCATGCTTAGCATTAAAAAAAGGATCAGGTTAATGATAAATTTTGTCATGCGATTCTCCCTTATTTCATTATAGTGTTTTATCTGCAGAGAATAGTCATTGGTAATTTGTAATTAGGAACTCGGAATTGGGAATTCGTCTGCCAGTAATTTACAAAAATTTCCTTTGTGATTCCGATATAAAAAAAGCCCCGCTAAAGGGGGCTTGGTATTGTGGCAAATAATCTAACGTGGTCAATCTATTTTTCCGACATATTTTCCTTTTCCTGTTTAAACACAGTCATGGCACTGGCAATCATACTGGCCACATCGGAAACATTGGAAGGAACAATCAGTGAATTATTTGTTTTTGCCAGGTTACCGAATTCATTAATATACTGTTCCGCAACCCTCAAATTAACCGCATCCATGCCACCTTTCTCATTGATTGCGTTGGCAATTTCACGAATACCCATTGCTGTGGCGACTGCAATAGCTTCAATTTCTCCGGCCTTTCCTGCAGCCACATTAATAACACGTTGCTTTTCACCTTCAGAATGGGCAATCGAGCTCTGACTTTACCCCCTCTGCCCGGTTAATCCGCGCCTGCTTGTCTCCTTCAGATTCAGCAATCAACGCCCGTTTTTCACGAACCGCACGCATTTGTTTTTCCATGGCATCTTTAATGCTCTGTGGGGGAACAATATTTTTAACTTCATACCGGGTCACCTTTACCCCCCAGGGATCAGATGCCTTGTCTACAGCATCAACAATCAGGCCGTTTATGCTTTCACGTTCCTCAAAAGTCCGGTCCAACTCCAGCTTTCCAATGACACTACGCATTGTTGTTTGTGCCAGCTGGGTTACCGCAAACTTGTAATTATTGATACCATATGAGGCCTTCATCGGATCAATTACCTGGATATATAAAATTCCATCCACCTCAACGGCAATATTATCCTGGGTGATACAGGTTTGTGGCGGGACATCTAACGCCTGTTCTTTCAAAGATTGTTTATGGGCAATTTTATCAATAAATGGTAGCAAAATATGAAATCCAGCTTGTAAGGTAGTCCGATACTTTCCAAGCCGTTCAATAATATAAGCTGATTTTTGTGGGACGATCGTAATTGTTTTGGCAAAAATGATTAAAATAACAATTACAATACCAATCAAAATAATGCTTCCTGGATTCATAAGATCCTCCTTTTTTACAATGATTTTACGATGAGCGTAATATTATTTTTATCGACAATCTCAACCGTTTTTCCAACGGCCAGATTCTCATATGCTTCTGCTTTCCAGGTACTTCCTCTAAATTCAACACGTCCCCTTTTTTCCGGCGTAATTTTTTCCGTAACCACTACTTTTTTGCCAAGAAATTCTGCAAGTTCATCCAGATCGACCGTACCGACATCTGATCTGCCTTCAAGCATCTTTTTAATCCAATTTCTCAATAAAATCAGTGGTATTATCGATCCGATAATAAAAACAATAATCTGCAAATTCAGCGGAATATTAAAAAACAGACATAACAAAGCCACCAGCCATGCACCAATACCAAAAAATATAGTGACAACACCGGGAATTCCAAATTCAAGAATTATGAGCACGAGGCCGATTAAAAACCATAAAAGTTCGGGTGTAAGCCAGTCCATTTCTTCTCCTTCACACTTAGTGACACTTATAAATAAAATACAACATTTATCAATTAATTGCATTGTGAAAGCACTTTATTACTGATACACTCATTTGAGAAAAATATTCACTTAATAAATTCTCGGTATTAACAAAATCGATTATTACAAAAGTAACTGGCTTGCTGTACTCTCTTTAAAATTCAATTCCGTTAGTCGAGTAGATCGTCTGAATTATTTATAACCACAAAGACACAAAGGTTTAAAAAATAATAGGTTATGGTAAATATTATGATTATATCATACAAATTTTAAATTTATAAAATCTTTTTTGTTTGTGTCTTTGAGTCATAGTGGTAAAATATGTGAAATAATCAGATCAGAAAGAAATTCTCATATCTTAAAACAATTTTTATCTTTTTACGTTTTTTAGTAATATTCAATTATTCTTAAGGATATATCAATGCTATTAAACCACATCAAATGGTGGGCAATCCTTGCCATTGGAATTGTTCTCGTCGTCATTCTTTTGCCTTCCGATCTGGCTTTTACGATCGAAGAAAAAATTAATCGTTATCAGGCCGAGGATATAAGCCGCGAATTTCTCAAAAACATCGGTGTGAATCTAAATGAGCATCAGGCCGTTGTTTCAAGACAACTGGATTACAGCCCACTAACCTATTTAAAGAAAAGTCTGGGATCTGAAAAACTCGATGAACTTATTGAAGAAGATGTTATCCCCAATAATAGATGGCGGATCCGGTTTCTAAGAAATCTCCCTGTTGATCAGCCACAGACCCGCTATAATATCTGGATATCCCCTCAGGGGAATATTCTTGGCTATACACGCCAAATTCCCGATACCTTGACTTTGCCATCAGAAATTGAGGCACGTGCACTGGCTGCTGCCCGCTACTATTTGTCCCATAGTACTTCTTTCGACTTAAATAAATTTGCTATGAAAAAATCTCAGCAAAACCGGCAATTAAACCGAACAGATTATATTTTTGTTTGGGAAAAACGGGCAGAATTTGCCGAGGGAGTCTTTCGGCTCACCTGTTATGTTCAGGGAAATGAAATTGGGGGATATGAATACCAATATTATATACCGGAGCGGATTCAGGCTATCGTCAGTAATAAAACCACCGAAGGAACATTCTTTTTTTTCATCCAATTTATCATATTGATTCTGGTCTTTGTTTATTCTCTGATCGTGTTTCTGCGGAAATATCATGATGGAGAAGTTTCTGTTACACTGGGTCGGAACCTGTTCATAATCATATTTTCGATAGGCTTATTGGGCGCCATTAATGAGTTTCCTGTATCCGGTTCGTCTGTAACTATGGGAAATCTCAGTTTTCGCAACACCCAGATACTCGTGTTTCTTTACGAGGTTCTTATTCAAAATACTTTTCTTGGCGTGCTGCTTCTCACCGGTTGGGCCGTCGGTGAAGCGTATGCCAGAAGATATTCTCCCGAAAAACTTAATTCAATTGATAGTGTATTAAACAAAAAGTTTTTTACCGTAAACACAGGCAATGCCCTTCTACGTGGTGGGGCAATAGGGTTTTTAATTGCCGCATTTTATCTTGCGACAGTTGCTTTGCTCACCGGTGAAAATTCAGATATATCCCGAGTCTTTTTTCCATCCGGTGACAGTTTGCAACATCTGTTGCCACTGATAACAATTTTAAAGAGTGCCATAATTACTGCCCTGGTTAGTGAAGTAGTCTTCCGGTTTTTTGTTATTAATGTCACCTATAATAAATGGAAGAAAAAATGGCTTTCCATAGCAATTTCGGCAGGTACATGGAGTGGTGTTGTTTTTATCTTATCGAATATTCCCCAGGTTTCAGACTATGTAATATCCATATCACTCTCGCTTCTCATCGGACTATTATTAGCCTGGCTATATTTTAAATATGACCTGCTTACACTGATTGCCATAAATATTTCTTCACAAATTATTTTTATAGCCGCACCGCTTTTTTCATCACCGAATAGTTGGCATCAGGTCTCCGCCTGGTTACTTGTTATTTTTGTCTTGATTCCTATAATTATAATAATAATGAGTTTTATCAGAAGGGATGAGTTTCATTATTCGTATTCCGGATTACCGAAACATATCGCCCGGATTAGTGAACGCGAACGGATGGAAAAGGAACTTGAGATTGCCAGAAATGTTCAGATCGGACTTCTGCCAAAATCAAATCCGCAACTCGAGGGATTTGAGATATCGGGCATTTGCCGGCCGGCCAAAGAAGTAGGGGGCGATTATTATGATTATGTACATCTGGGCAAAACAAAAATTGGTATCGCTATTGGCGATGTATCAGGAAAAGGAGTGCCAGCTGCTATATACATGACACTCACGAAAGGAATCCTTCAAAGTCATGGAGATGAAAATATTTCACCAAAGGCTGGTATTGAGTAAAGTTAACCGGCTTTTATACCGTAATATCGAAAAAAACTCTTTTGTCTCAATGTTCTATGCCATTCTTGATATCGAAAATTATACACTCACATTCGCCCGTGCCGGCCACAATCCCGGGATAATGATTAACAATAAGGATGGAAACAGCAGTTTTTTGAGCACTGACGGGATCGCACTTGGCTTGGAGGAGGGCCTGGTTTTTGAACAAACATTGCAGGAGCAAGTAATAAAGCTAATACCCGGAACCACACTCGTTTTCTATACGGATGGATTTACAGAAGCAATGAACAGTAAACACGAAGAGTTTGGTGATGAGGCATTTTTGGAGCTTATTGCTCAAAACTATCATCTATCTGCCGATGATCTGATAAACAAGTTGTTAGAAAATGTTCAGAAATATGCCGGCTCACATCCACAACATGATGATATGACAGCAGTAATTTTAAAAGTAAAATAATTTTTGTAAATTCACTCACAAAGCAAAACCATATATAAATTATATAATATCCGGACACATATCGCTTTTGATCAATAAGTGGGGGTACTTATGTCTGATGAACGCAGGCAATATAAACGTGTTTTATTTACAATAGAAGATGGCATTATCGGGACCTTTTGCCCCATTGAAAAAGATGAAGACAAAGTTGCGGCAAATATTGTAAATATCAGTGAGGGCGGGGTGCAACTCACCTTTAAGCCCATCCTTAATCAACGTATCAAAGTTGGCGACCGGTTATTGCTCACGGAAATCCGGGGAGAGAAATCAGGTCAGGTAATTGTTAATGTTGATGCCGAAGTCAGATGGATTTCTGAAGATAAACTTTCAGAGGATATCGGTGTGGGATTGCAATTTGTCGATGTCCTGAAGAAATCAAAAGATGTAAATGAATTTGTGGAATTCTGGTATCTGCAAAAATTAGACAAATAAATCTTTAGACAGGGTAACAGGATAAACTGGATTATATTTTTACTTTTCTTGGATATTAATATTATTAGTTTAAAAATATCCTGTAAATCCTGTCAAAAAATGTATTTACCTGGTATCATTCGATACTATTTCAACAGCAGAAACATTTTGTGTATATTATGGTTATAAATTAAATGCCATCTATCAATTTCCGCTACGTTCTGTCAACCGTACGACCTTCTCATCCTTATTCACAGAATAACCAATTCGCAGATACCCGGGCGACCAAAGGAGAAAATCATGTTTGATTTTAAAGGAAAAACGGTGCTGGTGACTGGTGGATCACGTGGAATCGGTGCCGCAACTGTAAAATTATTTGCAAAACTAAATGCCAATGTGGCATTTAACTACCATACTAATAAAGGGGCTGCGACCCAGCTGTTATCAGAAATTGAATCCTGTTCAGGCAATTTCTTCGCTTCCCAATGTAATGTTGCCGAATCGGAAGAAATTAAAAATTTTGTGATAAATACTCTCAAAGGGTTTCCCTCAATTGATATCCTGGTAAATAATGCCGGGATCTGGGAATATGGGGCTATTGACAGTATGTCAGAGACAGATTGGCGCCGCACCATGCAGACAAATCTCGATAGCATTTTTCATTTCACACAACAGGTTGTAACTGATATGAAAAGTAAAGATATTCCTGGGCGAATAATCAACATCGCTTCTACCGCAGGACAGCGTGGCGAAGCTTATCATTCACACTACGCGGCAAGTAAAGGTGCCATCATCAGCTTTACAAAATCACTGGCAACTGAGCTTGGTCCCGATGGCATTTTAGTGAACTGCGTCGCACCAGGTTGGGTCGATACGGATATGTCCCATGAAGCGATCCTGCAAGAGGGGGATAATATTCGTAATCTGATTCCGATAAATAAGATACCTACCGCAGATGAACTTGCCGGACCAATTGTATTTTTGGCTTCAGAATGGGCAAGTGCCATCACCGGTGAAATTTTAAATGTTAACTCGGGTAGTGTTTTGTGTGGTTAACTAATTACATCTTGTCAAAAAAATTATAAATTATAACCTGACTTTACAAGATTGGGAGTTTTATATGAACCGTAATGATGCATTGGAAATTCTGTTTGAATATACAAAAACTGATAGTCTGCGTAATCATGCCTATGCCGTTGAAGCAGCCATGCGCGCATATGCCGCAAAATATTCTGAGGATGAGGAATTATGGGGTATCGTGGGCTTGTTACATGATTTTGACTATGAAATGTTTCCGGAAGAACATCCAACGAAAGGAAATACAATCCTGGCCGAAAGGGGTGTTTCTGATGATATCAGAACAGCCATTATGGGACATGCTTCTTTTACCGGTGTCGCCAGGGAATCCCTCATGGCCAAGGTTTTATTTGCCGTGGATGAATTGTGTGGTTTTATTATCGCCGTCACACTTGTGCGTCCCAATAAATCTCTTGGTGAAGTTGCCGTGAAATCTGTTAAGAAAAAAATGAAGGATAAAAGGTTTGCCGCAAAGGTAAATCGTGATGAAATTCGTCAGGGTGCGGAAGAGCTTGGGGTAGAATTTGAGGAGCATGTTGATTTTGTGATAAATTCACTCGCGGTTATTGCGCCGACACTCGGTCTAAATCCATAATGAGGAATCTCATGTTAAGAAATCAACTCGAAACATTTCTAAATAAATATCTGAACACAGATGAATTTAATGACCTGGGTCCAAATGGTCTTCAGGTAAGCGGCAAAGAAGAGATATCAAAAGTTGTCACCGGGGTCAGCGCCTCGGTTGCCCTATTCGAAGCAGCCATTGATGAAAAAGCCGATGCCATCCTGGTCCACCATGGTATTATCTGGAACTTTGAGCGCCCGCTATACAAAGGTGGTTATCGCGAGCGCGTCAAACTTCTTCTCACGAATAATATTAACCTGTTTGCTTATCATTTACCCCTGGATGCCCATCCGCAAATCGGAAATAATGTCAATTTCTGTAATGCATTGCAATTGCAGGAAATCCAGCCATTTGGAAACGACAAGGGCCAATATATTGGGATGAAGGGAATTTGTAATCCAGTGGACTACAAATCATTTTTTGAGCAGGTCAAAAACATTGTCAATCATGACCTGACTATATTTCCCTATGGACCCAAAGAAATCTCTTCCGCTGGTATCATAAGTGGCGGTGCACAAAAATATATTTCCCAGGCCGTTGCTGAGGGACTCGATGCTTTTATTACAGGTGAAGTCAGTGAGCACATTATGCACTATGCACAGGAAGAGCAAATACATTTTATCGCTGCCGGACATTACGCGACCGAAAAATCAGGTATCATTGCATTGGGAAAACTGGTCGCTGAAAAATTTAATATCAATGTGAAATTTATTGATATTCCAAATCCGGTTTAATAATTATTCATTAGGGGGGAACTCATGTTACGTCTGTTGAACAACATAGAGATAGAAAGTAATATTAGCAGGTTATCGGGTTGGCAACTTGATGGAAATGCCATAAAAAAAGAGTGGGTTTTTAAGGACTTTTCAGACGCGATGATATTTCTGAACAATGTGGCTGAAATAGCCGAAAAAAACAACCATCATCCGGAAATATTCAATGTATATAATCGTGTTTCTCTTCGCTTTTATACCCATGATTCCGGGGGATTAACAGAACTGGATTTTACTGTCGCTGCGGATATTGATCATATCAAATAGTACTGATAATCTGACTGTGCATATAGATGATATGGTTATTTGCAGAATCGGTAAATGTATTTGCTAAATATTAATTATCATTTATAAATTTCGGGAATTACTCGATTTCATCTGACAAGGGAGTGTCAATGTCATTCATCAACAAACTTATCGTAATAGTTCTTCCTCTGGTTCCAAAATTTATTGTCTATCTGTTTGCCAAACGGTATATCGCAGGTCCTACCCTAAAACATGCAATCGATGCGACAAAGGATTTTAACAAAAACGGAATGATGGCAACTCTTGATATTCTTGGAGAGGAAGTAAAAGAAGAAAAGGATTCTCGTGGTGTGGTCGAAGAGTACAAGCAGGCGCTGGCTGAAATTAAATCTAATAATCTGGACGCCAATATATCTGTTAAACCAACCCATTTAGGCTTAAAAATAGATAAAGAATTTTGTTATAACAATATTCGCGAGCTGGTTCAGGAGGCCAAGAAATACGATAATTTTGTACGGATTGACATGGAAGACCATACCTGTACCAGTGACACCATTGAAATTTATTCAAGATTACATAAAGAGTTTGATAATGTGGGCGTTGTGATACAAGCCTATTTGCGCAGAACCATTGAAGATGTTAATTATTTGATCAAAGAACAGGCAAATTTACGCCTGTGTAAAGGTATTTATGTTGAACCATCACAAATATCCTATAAAGATTATGATATAATAAACAGCAATTTTAATTATGCCCTTCGAAAACTGCTTCAGAATAATTGCTATGTGGGCATTGCCACTCATGACGAGAAACTCATATGGCACGCCTTAGCTCTGATTGACGAACTGCGATTAAAGAAAGATGAGTATGAATTTCAAATGCTATTGGGTGTCACTGAAGATCTTCGGGATATGTTGGTCAAAGCCGGACATCGATTGCGGGTATACGTTCCGTTTGGTAAGCATTGGCATGCATATTCCATGCGCCGTCTGAAAGAAAATCCAAAAGTAGCAACATATATCATCAAACATATATTTTCAGGCAAATAATTGGATCAATCGTTGATCCAGATAAATATACTTTCAGGATCAAGGGTAATATTGTGTTTTTTGCCGCCTTCGATCATCGAAAATTCATAATTTTGAATTCCATTGGTCAAATCAATTTTTTCTATATCGGCAATCAATTTCCATGATCGGTCACCGGGAAATAAAAGATTATTAAATTCACCGGAAACGGTATCCGTGTTGACCAGCACACAAACAGTATTATCCACAAAATAACCCAACAGCCTTGTATTTTCCGGTTCCAACCATTCATAATAATTCGTTGCCGGTTTATTGGCAATTCGAAACACCTCCCCGATCTCCGATTTTCGTAACTGAATCAATCCACACCAGTATTTATACATATTATCATAGTTGTTTTTAATGCTATCGCCATCATCTCCCGCCGATTTTCCTTTGTTTTCCCATTCAAATATATTTGCCCGGGCCAGGTTATAGGTATCACGTTTTCCATGATATGCCAAATAACCGTCTTGAAATTCTTTCATTATTTCTTCTAATGGTGCATGCCCCTTGCTGCGCAGGAACTCCGTACCGCCATGTATGACTACCGGCCCCAGTGAGCGTAAAGAGTAAGGTGGCCGCTATTTTTATCCGTTGTTCATGGACACCTTTTCTGCCATCCCAGTCTTGAACAGCAAACCGGTCAGCCAGAGCCCAATTATCATGGATATCGAGATAATTGATAGCGGAAACCGGTGTTTTATCTGTATCAAATCCGGCACTCAGCGCCATCTTAACCTTGTCACGCTCGCCGTTCCCACCGGCATATCCTCTGTCCCGCCACTTGTCTTTAGGATTATCGGGAGAACCCTTAAATGCATTTCGAGAGTCATCCTGAAAAAATGTAATGGGAGAATCAATTTTATACCAATCCCAATCCGGATTGTTTTCATAGTTGGGATCTGCGGATGCAATCCATGGCTCTCCATAGACAATAATATCGGGACCCAGTTGCCTTTTCAATTCAAGCAAGGTCTGTTCATCCGTTTGCCCGGCAAGGTCTATCCGGAATCCATCAACCCCATATTGATCAATCAGATTTTTACATTGGTCAATTATCCAGCGCTGAACCATGGGTCTTTCTTCGGACTTGGTTTCTGTCCCGTATTCCCCTATAAAATCCAACTCACTATCCGTCCGGTAATAATATTGTTTATCAAGAACTGAAAAATTAAGATAATCCATCCGGCCATCCATTTTCTCAGCGGTATGATTAAATACCAAATCGACAATAACCGCAATACCTTCATCGTGAAATGCCTGAACAAGATCCCTGAATTGCTCGTTTTGTGCACCCCATTCACTCCCTTTTTCCCGGAATCTACTCTCAATAGCAAGGGCATGTGATGTGCGATATCCCCATTGATAGTTCTCTTCATTAACTCCTTGTTCAATCATGTACGGATCATCTCCAAAGGCTTCCTGCCAGTCATTATCCGGATAATGCAAAAATTCCTGTACCGGTTGTAAATGAACCACATTGACTCCCAGCTCTACAAGATGATCAAATCCGATTTTCTCGCCCAGACTATTGGTTAATCCCCGTTGCAGAAATCCGGTAAAAGTACCTTTTTTCTTACTCTCCAGAGGTAGTGCTGTGGTAAAATCCTGGACATGAACTTCATAGGCAATAACATCCTGCATCGCCGGGATTCCCCCATCGATTGGCCTGGCAGGTTTTACTTCCGGCCAAACCCGGCAAGGCCCCCAACTATCCACACTAACCTGTCCATACGGATCTGATATATGAACGGGATTTGTCTCAAAATAATGATTGCCCGGGTCGTTCGGACCATGAACAGTATAATCATAATATATACCATTCTTATTGCCGCCAAGGGCAATTTCCCAAACACCATCGGCATCTTTTTTTAATTCATATTGCTTATAGTGGTTCTCTCCCGGTACTAAGTAGAGATATAATTTAACTTTGTTGGCTCGTGGGGCAAATACTCTAAAAAAGGTTTTATTAGATTGTGAATCATAAAAAGCGCCCAGTTTTTTGTCACTATACGTGGTCCTGAACCAGCCGTCAAACCGGCAAATTGATTTCAAATCATTTTTCTTTGCTCTGAGATAATATACTTTTCCTATATCCAGATCTTTATCCGGTCGTATCTGAATCTGATTAGGTCGTAAATAGAAAACGTGACTCACTTTTTTCTCTAATCCTCTCGAATCAAATAATAAGTAGTCATCCGGATCAAATGATATAGCAATATCTTTTCCCCTGAATTCTGCATGGATATATCTTGGACCGACAATTTCTGCCCGCAGGCTTTTTATATCGGAAATATTACCAAATACCAGATTTCCACTAATTACATTTTCTGCAGATTCCGGAGGGGATAACCAACGGCCCTCATCAATCCTAAACTTAAACTTACTGCCAATGGCAACGGGTTCCTTTGTTTTTAAAATCCAGAGATTCTCATGATCTTTTGATTTTGACAAGGTCCAGTCCGGATCATCCATATTGTGATCCCAGTTTCTAAAAGTACCCTCAACCACAACCCGAACTGGTTCTACATCATATACATTTTCATCAAATATAAAATATGTTGTGTCATCAAGAATTTTATATCCTTTAAGGCTTTCCGTTTCAGAAATACTAATTTTTGCATTTGAGAACGATAATAAACCGGCAATTACAGAAAAAATTAGAAGTTGTTTCAACATCACAAATACTCCGGGAAATTTAATGGATTGGGATTATACTATATATTTATTCGGAATTTTATTCTTCAGTATCCGTGAGATTTCCTAAAATATCATCGCGAATAATGAGAAGAATAGCAGACTGTGGTAATATTAAATATTTTTCTTTTTCGAATTCTATTTCTATTGCAGACTTACGCATAAAAATAATATGATCTCCCTCATCCACCTGCAGGGGTAAATACTTCGCATCTGCCCGCTCTGAACTCCATGGTTCATCACTGATTGAATTAGGATCGGCCATGGGATAACCCGGACCGGTTTTTACAACAATACCAGATTGAACCTTATCCTTCTCTTCAACACCTTGCGGTAAATAAAGTCCGTGATTTGTTTTTCCCTTTGACTCCTCAGGCTTTACAAGAAGACGATCACCGACGACAAATATCTGCTTTTTGGGATTTATTTTAGCCTTTGCCATATTGACGGATATCCAGTATATTTTATTTTTATGACTCTTTGTGAATCTAATTTACAAAGATTTAAATACCTATTACAATTTGAATTAATTGTCACTTTATTTATGGTCAATTGATCAACTATATCTAATCAGTATGATAGCAATACAGATTACGGAGGTTTAACGATGCCTAAAACAGGTCAGATTAATATTGCCCTTCTTGGTTGTGGGAAATTGGGACAGGGTATCTACAAATTATGGCTGCATCGTAAGGATAAAATTCGCGAACAAACCGGAATCGACCTTAATATAAAAATTATTCTTGTAAAGCATTTGTACTATGATCGGGACCGGTCCATCCCGGTTTCGGCAATTACAGATGACCCCCAGGATATTCTTAAAGATCCGTCTATCAAAATTGTAATCGATGCCATTGGAGGTATTGAGCCAACATACGGATTAATAAAGCAATTTCTTGAAAACGGTTGCCATATTGTATCAGCCAACAGAGCACTCCTGGCCAGTAAGTTAAGAGAAATTTTGGAAATTGCCCGCAGGAAGAAAGTTCATTTACAGTTTGATGCGGCATTGGGCGGCGGAATTCCCATTATTCATACACTGCGTCGTGATCTTATAAGTTCAAAAATCTTAAGTGTCTGGGGTATCGCCAGCGGCACCTCAAATTTCATTCTCAGCGAAATGCATCATTCCAAAAAATCAGTCCGAGAAATACTAAAATCCCCGGAATTACGACAACTTTCCGAAAGTCAAATGCTCATAGATTATGAGGGAGCTGATTCAGCTCAAAAGCTGGCTCTTCTTGCGGCCATGGCTTTTGGCGTTGAGGTAAACTATTTAAAAGTATATGCTGAGGGACTTTCTGATATAAAAAGAATGGATATCCAATATGCCGAGGAATTTGGATATCAGATTAAACAACTGGCGCTTTTAAGGAATCGAGATGATGGATTGGAAATGAGAGTCCATCCGACCCTTGTACCCAATGAACATCCTCTAAATGCAGTAAAATATGATTATAATGCGATTTATGTTTTAACTGACCTGGTTGGCCAGTTCATGCTGTATGGAAAGGGTGCCGGAATTTATCCGGCAGCATCCATGGTGCTACGTGATTTGGTCGATGTCGCGACGACGATCAAAGTGTCAGCTAAATACATGTATGAATTTCCTCTGTGGAACGAAAAACCGGTTTTACCTGTTTCCGAAATTGAATCTAAATATTATCTTCGTTTTCAATGTGAGGATATGCCGGGTGTTATGGGAGCACTGTCTACCGTTCTTGGAAAGAACAATGTGAATATTGAGTCTGCCCATGCTTCAATAAAAAGTCAGGGCCTGACAAAAAAGATAAGTTTTGTTCACTTCTTTACGGCACTTAGTAAAGAAAATCAGGTACAAAAATCTATTGAAGAAATAAAAAAATTAAAAGTAATTCGTGGAAGTATAAAACTATTCAGAATTCTCGGAGATCAAAATAATGAGTAATGTAATTTTAAAACCCGATCATTCTTTATCTGTTGGGAAAATTGTATGTGTAGGACAAAACTATGCAAAACACATCAAAGAAATGGCATCCAGACTTCCGGATGCCCCTGTCTTATTCCTAAAACCATCAACAGCTATCATTCATGAAAACACACCTATTACCTTACCGGAATACAGTGTTGAGGTTCATCATGAAATTGAGTTAGCATTGCTTGTTACCAAACTTGCCAGTCATGTACCAGCTTCCGATTGGATGAATTATATTGGCGGTGCTGGTATTGCTCTAGATCTCACACTACGAGATATTCAGCGCAATGCCAAAGAACGCGGTTTACCGTGGAGTGTCAGCAAGGGATTTGACGGATCATGCCCCCTTTCTCATTTTGTACCCCTAAATGACATTACAGATATCCAAAACCTGCAGATAAAACTAGAAGTAAATGGTGAAATCAGGCAAGACGGTTCCACTTCTGAAATGATTTATAAAGTAGACCACTTATTCTCGTTTATATCCGGGATATTTACCCTGGAACCTGGGGATATTATACTGACGGGGACACCGGCCGGGGTGAGCAAATTAAATCACGGCGATCAGCTAGATGCAAAAATTGAACAAATCGGCAGTATGAGGTTTAATGTATCATAATTACTTTATGCGAAAGAAATATATAATTACAATATATGTGATTTTTAGAAAGGCCTTTACACTCCCAACAAAATTACCGGTAACTTTAGACTGTCCCCCAAATCGATCTCTATAATGCACAGGTATTTCAATTGCCTTTAAATGGGCACGTTCTGCCTTTATCTGCATTTCCATCGTCCAGCCAAAGTTACGATCAACCATATTCAGTTCAAGGAGACGGTTAAATCGAATGGCCCGGAACGGACCCATGTCTGTATAGCGCCCTCCAAACAATAATTTTAGAAAGAAAGCGGCCATTTTATTTCCCAAAATTGAATGCGGTGAAAGTGCCGCGTTGTACTTTTCTACCCCCAGAACCCTGGAGCCGAGTACAAAATCATACCCTTCATTTATTTTATTTACAAGGTCAATCGTTTCTTCCGGGTAATCGCTGTAATCACCATCAAGAAAAACCAGGATATCCGGTGGGCCGTCTTCCTTTAGATAGGTAATACCCTTTAAACAGGCAGCACCATAACCCCGTTCCGGTTCAGACAAAACAATTGCGCCATGATCGGCAGCAATTTTGACTGAATTATCCTCAGAGCCATTGTCAACAACTACAATTTTATCCAGATACTCCCGGGGAAGATCAGAAATTACCTTGCCAATGGATTCCTCTTCATTCAATACCGGAATGATTACGGATATTTTTTGTTTAAATGCTTGGTTCATTACAATGAAATCATTACTTTTTGACAAAAAACTTACAGGAATATACAAAATACATGAACAAAACAGTTGAAAAATTTTCTGAACTTCTTGAGATAATGTATCGCTTGCGAAAAGAATGTCCCTGGGACAAAGAGCAAACACCCGAATCGCTGAGACAATACGTGCTTGAAGAAACTTATGAGGTGCTTGAATCGATAGATCTGCAAAACTGGGATGCGCTGGCGGGCGAACTGGGCGACCTTCTGTTACAAATTGTCTTTCAGGGCGTTATTGGAGAAGAGGAAAAACGCTTTACTCTTTATGATGTTATTTCTCATATTAATCAGAAAATGATTGAGCGGCATCCACATGTCTTTTCTGACGTCTCGGTTAATGGTTCGGGTGAGGTGGCTCAAAATTGGGAGCATATCAAAATCAAGTCGGAAAAAAGGAAGTCACTATTATCAGGAGTTCCCAAAGAGGCGCCCGCCCTGTTGAGAGCCCAGCGTTTGCAGGAAAAAGCATCACACGTGGGTTTTGATTGGGAGAAACGTGATGATGTGATGGCAAAAATTGACGAAGAACTTGATGAATTGAAAGAGGCTATCACTGAAAATGATAGCGATAAAATTTCGGAAGAACTGGGAGACTTTCTGTTTTCTGTCGTAAATTTATCCCGATTCCTGGGTGCTGTTGCCGAAGACTCATTAAGAAAAACCAATGACAAATTTATTACTCGTTTTCAGAAGATTGAATCTCATTACAATCAGGATTATGACAAAATGAATGCCGCGTCTCTGGCTGAATTAGATGATATCTGGAATAAGGCAAAGATATCGAAATGAGTGAAAAAACGTTAAAATATAATTCCGAACTTCTGGAAATTCTTAAAAATGCACTTTCTCCAGAAACTCTGGTAATAAATGTTGCCAACTATTACCAGAAAATATTACCCCAAATTCCTTTTATTGTTATTGCCCCCGGCTTGATAAATGATTCCTTTCGGATAATTTTTTCCAATGGCGATGAACAGGATATCAAAAATCAGTTTATGAAAATAATAGAGAGTAGCACGGGCTTTGCCGCACTTGAAAATAACTCTGTCTTTATATTTTCGCCTGGTACAAAAAGGCCTGATTATATGTGCTTTTTCACTTCCTCCGTTAACACAATACATCCTGACATTGTTAATGAATTCACGCTCATCAACGCTTTCTACCATAGCTTAGATACCACCACTAAACACAACTTTGTTGAAAATCATAATCAATGTGCGAATCTTATTAGCCACGTTACCCATGACATGAGCTCTTTGTTAAGCTTTCTTGATGAAGCGGATTCGGGAGGACAACTGCGTGATAAGACCGGGTATATGGAAACACTGTTACCACAGATTCTCCTCTTTATCCGGGAAATAGAACTGGTGAGGGTAAAAGTCGATGTAGATGATTTATTATCGGGAATCATAGAGACGCACCAAAATTCTGATAATATAATGCTTGAAAGCTTTGATGGAACTTACAAAATAGCCTGTGATGTTGAACTTATCAATCAGGCATTTTCCGAAATTCTTGACAACGCCATTCAGGCTGGTCAAGATTCAAACAAAAAAATCCAAATAAGGGTAAAAATACAAAGGACACTACCAATATTTCACGACAACCACTTTCTTCAGGTACAAATAATTGATTCAGGATTTGGTATCCCCGAAGAATATATGCAACTCGTTTTTAATCCGTTTTTCACAACAAAAAAAACTACCGGGCATGCCGGATTTGGCCTGTCTATTGCCAGGAAGATAATAGAAGCACATCATGGTTATATAAATATTTCATCAAAACAAGATAGTGGATGTATCACATCTGTATTTCTTCCGCTGGAAATGGACAAATATGAAAAAAAATAAAATCTTAATCGTTGAAGATAACCTGGTTTGGTTTGAAAGTTACAAAAAGTGGCTTGGCGAACAATATTCATATATCCACGCCACTGATCCGCAAAAGGCAACACAAATATTTGATGAACACTTTCCGGATCTGGTAATTCTTGATCTTGGAATTCCGGATTTTGACAGCGGATTCAGGGTCCTTGATAGTCTGATTACCAAGGGAACTGATGTAGAAATCATTGTAATAACTTCCTCCAAAGACCATCAGCATGCGCTTGAAGCCCAGCGCCGTGGGGCGAATGCCTATTTCTTTAAAGGGGAAAACATAAAAGAAGAACTACCCTTTTTGGTTCATCGTGCATTAAAAATGCAGGCACTGGAACGTGAAAACACAAGACTTCGTCGAAAACTGGACAAGGTGTTTAACTTTGATACCATTGTCGCCGTAAGCAAACAAATGCAAAACATTCTGGCCTTGATAGAAAAGATAAAAAATAGCTATGAACCAGTCTTGATATCGGGGGAATCCGGCGTAGGTAAAGAAGTTATTGCCCGTCATGTGCATACGCGGGGAAAGAAAATCAAAAAGCCGTTTATTGCCATAAATTGTGCGGCAATGCCGGAAAACTTGCTGGAGAATGAGTTGTTTGGCCACGAAAAAGGCGCCTTTACCGGAGCAAAAGATTTAAAAACAGGATTGATCGAGCTGGCAGCAGAAGGAACATTGTTTTTAGATGAGATTGGGGATATGCCAATCTCCCTTCAGGCAAAATTATTACGAGTACTGCAAGAAAAGAAATTTTACCGACTGGGTGGATCATCGGAAATTACAGCAAAATTTCGCCTCATTGCTGCAACAAATAAGAACCTGATACAGGCCGTAAAAGATAAAAGTTTTAGAGAAGATTTATACTATCGTCTTAATGTGATCCCTATCCACATTCCACCACTCAGAGAACGTCCGGATGACATTCCTGCCCTGATTGATTTTTTTACACAAAGATATAGTGAAGAAAATAAAATTACTCTGCCCAAAATTGAACCGACTCTGATTTCTTTTCTTTCTCATCTTAATTGGGAGGGCAATATTCGGCAACTTGAAAACACTTTGAAGCGAATGCTGGTTCTGAATAATAAAACCCTGGCCATTTCTGACATTCCACCGGAACTGAAACACAGCGGTAGTACATTTTTAGACAATGCCTTAATAGATCACCAATCATTGGAAGATGTCGCTAAAAATTATGTACGAATGGTTTTAGATCATGTTAACGGAAACAAGAAAGAAGCCTGTGATTTGTTAAACATTAATTACCGGACCCTGCAAAAAAAACTAGAAGACTAGGTTGTATTTATTACAATCTACCCAAACCCATTATTGTATTTTATACAATCTCACCCCAGATCTCCTCGCCTAACCTATTATTTATATTGAGATTACATGCGAATTGGCCCAAGGTCTTGTATTTATTGGACTTATAGACTGGCACGGTGTTTGTAGTTATTCTTTTGGTATCTTAAAGGATAAAAGAATGAACACTGACAACATACTGAACAGCAATCTTGATATCAATGCTCTGGCAGACGAATCCGGTAAGCGTTATTTCAAATTGAAAGTAAGTTTTTCTGAAGATGATATTTTAACAGTTTACCGCAATTCTGTTGATGAGCTGCTTGATGACCTGCCGCAAGTTCTGGTTTCCGCATTTCGTGCACGCATCATTCAAGAGCAAGTTACATGTTAATATTCATGGGGGGTGTGGTATGAAAGTTATGATTTGTGAAGAAGATATTTCGAAGGCAAAGGTAATCTCTGATCTGTTAAATGTGTATCAGTTCAAGTTAGTCACCCTGACCCGCGGAGATGAGTTTTTGAAACAGGTGCAAGCACATAAACCTTCGATTATTATTCTGAATGATAAATTTCCGCCGAAATCCGGACGGGACGTAATATCACAATTAAGGATGCATCCTCTGTTAAACGGTATTCCTGTGATTATGATTTCCAATAGTTCGGATGCAAATCGCTTATATAATGAGTTAACGGGTGACACATTATTTGAATTAATGCAGGAACCTTTCAAAATTAAACACCTTCGTCATTGTATTGACCGGTGGACCACATTCAGAAGTTTATACGTGAAACAATAAGATGATTAAATTATTTATTGGAATAATATTATTGCAGATTGGCCTGATTCTATGGATTTTGTTCTTTTCCGGATATCAAACCAATCGCAAAAAAAACCTCTCAGAGCCCTAATTACTCCTCCTAAGGACTCCGGAAGAATTCAGAGATTTGTTCAGGGTTGTCCCCAAGCCCCTTTATTCCCTAACAAATTAATTACATCCGGGGTCCTTTCTTTTTGATCTTCAATCATTTTTATTTTAATTTTAAGCAATGAATATAGGATTGATATCAGATACACACGGACATATACCTTCCGATGTTTTTAAAGTCTTTAAGGATGTGGATCATATTCTACACGCCGGTGATATTGGCGATCCATCTGTAATTACAGAATTAGAAACCATCGCGCCTGTGAGTGCCATATATGGTAATATTGATACCTGGCCCATTGTCAGTACCTATCCACTAATGCAAACCATAGAGTTAAACTCATATACATTTTGTTTAATTCATGATATTGTCAGTATTAAAAAATTTCGTTTTGAGTTATTTAAAAAGAATCTGGCTCCGGATGTTGTTTTATATGGACACACCCACCTGCCACATTATGAATATTTTCAAAACATATTATTTATAAATCCGGGAAGTGCCTCAAGACCGAAAGGTAGCAAGAAGGGATCCTTGGCAATTGTAAATTTATCAGAAGAAAAATCGAAAATGGTGCCGGAGTTTTTTGATATTTCGTGGCGTTAAATCTCAGGATTGTTGACGTAAAAAAGTGGAACTGAATATTTCAACAACTTGCTGTACCCTGTGTTTGTCGTCCTCAGAATACTTATTCGTGCTTATATGTTCAAGAGTGAGTGCCCCTATTACTTTATCCCCAGCCTGAATAGGTATTCCTAAAAAGGAACGCAGTCCAAAGTTACTCTTTTCATCTTTTGAATAGCGGGGTATAAAATATTCCCCTTTTTCCAGATCTTCGATCAAATATGGTTTGTTCTTGGCGATAACCCATCCCGTAAGACCCTGGTCCAGAGGAAATTCAACACCTTCATCAAATTCATCTTTTTGTCCAACAACTTTTCTTATAGTACCGGTCTCAGATTCACTTTTTTTAAGACTAACCGTTAGTCTGGTGGCTTCAAACAAACTACTCGTATACTCTATCAGCCGATTGGTCGCCTGAGAGATGGTTTTGCTTCCATTCAAATCAACCGCAAATTCCAGCAAACTATCTTTGACTCTCAACGAAGATAATAATGAATATCCTTTAACGCGGTTGATCAGGAAGAGTTTTGTCGCCTCCTGGATATGTCCAATAATATTTTTATCATCCTGGTTAAAATGTTCTGTGTTGGATGAATCATAAACAAAATATATTTTCTCATTATCATACAGTGTTATTGGAATACCAATAAATGAGGCGGGTCTATATTCTTTACCTTCATAATAACTTAGTAGTGGAGAATCATCGTTCAGATTATTTTCAATAAGTATTTTATCATCACTATCCAGAATTTGCATCAACCCGGTTAGGTCGAAGTTCTTTTCAAGAAGATCTTGTTCGCCACCGGAGTAAAAAAGTGCTTTGACTGTATTTGGGCTGATTTTATACAAAACCCATCCATTTTCAGCCACCAGAATATTGTTTACAATCTCAAATTGAGATTTTATGTATTGTTCCGTGCGTGAATCTTTTTTATAAACGTTAAAAAATGGCAAATCTTTCTTTATCGCAATATCAATATCTGTTTTCGGTGCACGATCCGGTGGGTCAAAACTTTGAAGGGGTAAAGGTGCTTCGGGAAGATCTTCCTGGGTACGAAAACTTAAATAGACTAAATACGTTAATGCTGCGAATATGACAAACCTGTAAATAAAGTCAACCGTGCCGGGAGCAAAAGGGTGGATAAATATACCCAGTAATGCCAATACGACTATCGTTATCGTGCGAGTCATCAATTATCCTGACCAAAGAAATGCAAGGAATGAAGAATTTCTGGCAAATTAACAAATTTTAATGAGAAAATCCAAAATGGGAGAAGATCAAACGCTACTCGTTGATCTTCTCATCCACATACTTGATGTTAGGATTTTTCTCTTTGCTGGGCTTATTAGCGAGAGAATCCGCAGCTGCTGAATTTTCATCAATGGTTTTTATATCCACTTCTTTATTATCAGCCCTTACCGTAGCGTTGGGTTGCATATTATTCTGGTAGACCGGTTTGGGTTGAACTGACTGAATATTAGAAGATTCCGGTAAGGCATCGATTGAATCACCGTCTTCCGTCAACACATTAAATGTAAATACTGAAATCACAGCTAAAACGACCAATGAAAAAGCATATGAGTACTTTTTAACCGGGATTCTAAATGCTTTTGCCGTGGAAGTTTCTCTATGTATTCGGTCTCTCAGACTGAGCACTGAACTCATCTGAGCACTTTTGTTCAGTTAAATTACCAAGCAATTTCGATAAACCGGCCATTCTACTGGTGAGATTTTTCAGATCCGGATTTTTTTCAATCTCTTCTTCAAATTCTTTTCGAGTAGAATTATCAAGATTTCCTTCTAAATAGTCAGATATGTTATTACTAAGTCTGTCCCAATCACTCATAGGCATTCTCCTGCTACATTGCTATATTTTGAACGTCATCCAAGAGAAAACTTAGATCTTCCTGCAATCTAAGCCGTGCGCGATTTACTCTTGATTTGACTGTACCTAATGGTACCTTTATAATACTACTTATCTCCTCGTATGAAAAACCCTGCACATCTCTAAGTATAATTACCTGTCTGAATTTAGGAGGCAGGTTTCCGATTGCTTTATGAATATGTTTCTCGGTAATTGTTGAGTTAACTTCCTCTTCAGGATCTCGTTCTGGATCAGGTAATTCGAATTCTTTTTCACTTGCTGTCTCTTTGTGAATTGAAAATATTTTCCTTCTTTTACGTTTCCTTAACTCGGTTTTTGCAAGATTACCGGCAATTGTGTATATCCATGTAGAAAATTTTGCCACTTCTTTGTAATAATGTTTATTTTTATATACCCTGTAAAACGTATCTTGTACGATATCTTCAGATTCAATTATATCACCGATAAATCTGAAAATAAAATTTAATAACGGATCTTTGTACCTGCGAACAAGTTGATCGAAAGCATAAGTATCACCGTCTTGAAATCTTGCAATGAGTTCTTCATCCGTAGGTTGTGTCCCGAACTTGTTCTTCTTTTGCAGACCGTCATCTTTGTTATTCATCATTCAATTAACATTTTTTTAAACCGACTAGCGTTTCTTAAGTTCCAAATGATTTTAATTAAAATCATTTTTTATTGGAGTACATATATGATAACACAACATTGTTATCATTGATTCCTTATTTCGCTCTGATGACTTTAAAAGTATGTCTGTTTCTTCAATTTTTTCAAATATATACTTCAATTCATACAGAGTAAAATTATTTATGCTGGCAAATGCATCTCTTAGCATAAATTCTGTTTGATTTACCTTTTTTACAATGTCATTTTTATTCATCTGTTGACTATGTAACTGTTTTACAATGATGACTTGTTTGAAGAAGCGGTAAAGCATTGCTAAAATTACTTCGATCGCATTTTGTTGTTCCAGTAACTGTAACCCTATCTTCAGGCTGTTTTTCAGATTCCGGGCACCCAGAACTTTTTGGAAATTGAAGATATTAACTTCGCGATTAAAACCTGTCAGTTCAGAAATTAATTCCAGGGTGACATTTTTAGTTTCTCCTGCAAAAGCGATTGATTTTTCAATTTCCTGATTCAGGCGCAAAAGATCATTACCTATATTCTCAATTAAAAATGATATTGTTTCTTTCTCTACAGATATCTCATGGTCGCGGTACTTTTGTGCCACCCAAGTATACAAATCTCCGGGGGTAAGATTTTTGCATTCCACGGAGACCGCATTTTTTAAAATAACCTTCCCAAGACCTTTGTTTTCCACTTTCACTGCGGTTAAAATCAGGCGTGTTGAAGTCTGCGGATTTTCTAAGTATTTTTGAAAGCTCTCTGATTCATCCTTATTTATTTTCATCCGTTCAAATTCTTTAACAACAATTACTTTTCTCTCAGCCAGCATAGGATAAGACATACATGCAGACAAGATTTCTGAAGCGGTGCTTTCCGTCCCATAGAATTTGTGATAGTTAAGATCTTTCTCTGAAACATTGTTAAATGAATTGCCGACAATTTTTTCAAGCAAATCATCAATAAAAAATGATTCTGCGCCATAAAAAATAAAAGCACTTTCTTTATCAAAGCTGCTGAGGTTTTTAAAAAATCCAGCAATGGTATAATTGGCCATAATATATGTACACTAAAATTATTTGAATATAGATAATCTACGATTAAAAGCGATACCGATCATTATTAAAATAAACCACTGCAACAGGCAGGTGCCAATGGTAAATTCCTGAACCGGATTCCACCATGATTCAGGATACCAGTTAACAGACTGAAAGGCCCACCAGGCAACCATCAAAAGGAATTCAAGAACCATAAAGTAGAACAATAATTTTAAAAATCTATTATTAAATAATAAAGATTTTTTACGATATTCAAGAATATGCTCTTTGAACTTATGCACTCCAAATTTTAATACAAAAAATATAAAGAAAAACCCGGACAACAGTAATCCGATTCCCCAAACCCAATCCTGGTTGTTAAATATTTTTAGTGAATATGCAGAAGGAAATCCGGCAACTAAGGCCACCAGACCGATTACCAGCACGGATACGGATCGCTTAATTTTATAATCCATTAGTATCCGGACGCCAAGTTCTATCATTGCGATGAGCGAAGAAATTGAGGCAATAAATAGTGCAAAGAAAAATACCGGGGTAAAAAATCCGCCGCCGGTCATCTTGGCAAATAGTTGCGGCATATATATAAATGTCAATCCCTGGTTACCCGATTGAAGTGCTTCATATGCCCCTTGTTGCGATACAGAAAGGGAGAACACCGTGGGAATTACCGCTAACCCGATCATGATTGAGGCGACGTTATTGCCGATTCCGGTCAAAATTGAATTTGAAATAATGTTTTCTTTTTGTTTGACATAAGTGGCATATGTAAGCACCAACCCCCAGCCGGCACCGGTTGACCAGGCAGATTGAGACAGCGCTTCCAGCCAAACTTTATAATCAAAGAGATCCTTTGTATTTACACGAAAAAAATATGTCAGCCCTTCTCCTGCATTGGGAAGTGACAGGGCTTTTATTGCAGCAATAATTATTAATACAAAAAGAGAAGGGATCAATATTTTTGTCGCTTTTTCGATGCCGGATGAAATTCCGAAAAGAATGATGATACATCCAAACAATAAAGATATGGCTGCATAAAAAACCGGTTCCCAGTTACCAGAGGTATAGTTCATCCAAAAATCCCCCGGATTTACTTGTGCCAATGAACCGGAGATACTCATAATAAAATACTTCAATGCCCATCCACAGACGACAGAATAATAAAACATTATACCAATGGTGCACATGGCGACGAACCACCCCATCCATGTATATCCCCGTCCAAGTCCTTTATTGAATGCACCAATAACTCCTAGTCTGAATTTTTTTCCTATTGAAAATTCAATTATAATTAGTGGAATGGACCAGATAAAAAGAAAGATCAACCAGGGGATTAGAAATGATCCGCCATACTGACCGGCAAGACGGGGAAAGCGCCATAAGTTTCCTGCGCCAACGGCCATACCTAATGCAGCAAATAAATATGCCCAGCGTGATGAAAAAAAATCGTTTTCAGTTTTCATGTAAATTTTGTTATTTGAGAAAATACCAGGTTGCGGATAACAATACAGCTAAATAACAATACAAGCCAAACCACTCCAGTTTTCCCTTTTTAACGATATCAAGTAACCAGATAATTGCCAGGTATCCCGAAATAAAAGCAGACACGGTTCCGATTAACAACATTGTGAGTTCATTTGAACTTATCTGACTATCAAACAAATCCTTTGTCTTTAATACCGTCGCGCCTAGAATAACCGGAATGGATAATAAAAATGAAAATTCGGCCGCTTTGGACCGGTCGATTCCCAGAAGCATACCCGTTACGATAGTTGATCCGCTCCTGGATATACCGGGAAGGATTGCAAAAGCCTGCGCAAGCCCAATAAAAATGCTTTTAATTCCAGTCAGATCTTTATTTAGATTTTGAATAAACCGGGATCCAATCATCATGGTGCCAGTAACAAAGAGCATTACCAGTACGAGTTCAAAACTGGAGAAGATGCCTTCAATTTCATCTTTAAAAATTAATCCGATTACGGCCGCAGGAATTGTACCTAAAATGATAAATAGCGACCATTTGGAAGCCTCGACGTAATCTTGGCTATTATTTTTTTTCACCCAGATTTGATACGGTGCAACCAGCATCTGAATAATTTTCTTTCTAAAAACAACCAAGACAGAAAACAGGGTTCCCAAATGAACAAAGACCTCAAACGCGACGCCTTCTTCATGAAAATTCAAAAACTCCGAGGCCAGCACAAGATGGCCGGAACTCGAAACAGGTAAAAATTCTGTCAACCCCTGAACAATTCCTAAAATGATTACTTTGATAATTTCCACAATTTTCTCTTTCTAAAATAACTGCCACTAAACATAATAAATTTTATACTTTTAATCCAATATTGCCATTAGCGTTGACATGTGGTAATGTATCATTTTAAATCTGTTAAATGGCAAAAGTGGAAAACATATAAAAATGAGGTTAAATAGATTGAAAGGACTTTTTAATTCAATTTCTGCTATCTGGTCAAGAAAACGGATGATTAAAACACATAGTTTAATCCCAACCGTCCTTGCAGCGTACTAAATCCGCCTTGTATGTAGGTATATCCGGGCTCAAGATAGAGAGAAATCTTTTTAAATACTAAAAGATAACCCAGATTTATTGACAGGCCTAACTTGGTATTTGTCTCAGTAGTCACAGATGAAGAATTACTGACATACATCTGTTGTTCCTTATCGGCCTTAATGACATGATAATGAATACCGACACCGCCATACAATCCGCGGGGCTTTGAGTTAATGTACCCGACAAAATATGCACCAAAATTCAAGTGTGAGCGCATTAGATCCTGATCATTCACGGTATCAGTTATTTTCCAGTATCCAATTGAAGGAAATAGAAATACATACTTGAGTACTTCGCCAAAATCCGCCCTGGCTTCGACGGAATAACCGTTTTTCACATCTTCTATCGGGACTACATAGCCACCATTTATACCAATTGATTTCAATTTCTGCCCGAATAGTGAGACTGCTGAAAATGCCATTATAAACATGATTAAATATCTGATTTTTATTTTAAACATAATTTCTTTCCATATCTGTTAATTTAACTGCAGCTTTCTGTAGATATTCGACGTGTTGTGGATAATCTAAAATATTAATTGCAGCTGCGATAAAATTCATGCTCATGAAATAAGACCAATGATCCCCATCATTCTGCCACTTTGATGTTTATCTCTTCGATAAGAATAATAGTTCTTTTCGTCACATTTAGTACAGATATCAGATGAAAATATATTTATGTCTACCAGGCCCATTGTTTTTAATTTATCTATAATGACTGATTTTAGATCAAGTAATTTTTTCCCCTCAGTTTTGGCGTCTGATAAATACTTCTTCTCAAACAGGTAATATGTATCTTGTTCTACCTCAAAACATTCCTTTTGTAATCCCGGACCGACTACTGCTAATATTATTTCTGTTTTTATATTAAATTTTTCCTGCAACAAAATTATAGTATTCTCAATAATTCCGGCTTTTGTACCGCGCCAACCGGCATGAATTGCTGCAATTACCCTATGTTCGGGACTATAAATAAAAATCGGGAAACAATCGGCTGTCTGGATTGCCAGAAACAAATTTGGTCGATTGGTTATCAAGGCATCGGTTTCTCTGTATATCCCGGGCGTTGCGGCGATTTTAACATTTCCTGAGTGCACCTGATCTGTAAATGCAATTTGTGATTCCGATATATTCAAATGGGAAATGAGTGCATTACGATTGGACTTAACTTTATTTAACACATCCCCCGTGTTTAAGCCAAGATTTAAGCTATGATATTTGCCCTTACTTATACCCCCAACGCGGGTTGAAAAAAAACATAATAATTGAGATGCAGGAAATATATCAAAAAAAGAAATAATTTGGGGTGGAGTCATAGTGCCTGGTTGCTAATCACATTTAATTTTCCGCTGCTGTATCCATCTCTGTCAATTTCCACATTATTAAATCCGATTTTATTAAACGCCTTGTAAATACGTTCTTCCAGTAAATTATCGGAGAGTCTTTCTGTTTCATTTTTGCCAACTTCAATGGATACTTTATCTCCCATGTATCTCACCCGGACGATTTTAAATCCTTCATTTTTTAAAACCGCTTCTGCCTGATCTATTTGAGTGAGGATCTTTTCCTGTACAGGTACTCCATAGGCAAGACGGGAAGCCAGACATGGCTGTGCGGGTTTATCCCAGTTGGGTAATTCAAGATGTTTTGCAAGTGCTCTAATATCCTCTTTGGAGAAATTTGCCTCAATCAGGGGACTGCGAACATCGAGGTTTATCGCGGCCTGTCGTCCCGGACGATAGTCCTGGATATCATCAACATTATTGCCATCGAGTATATAATGGACCTTCTTTTCAATGGCCAGACTGCGAAGTTTTTCAAATAGTTCTGTTTTACAATAAAAGCACCTGTTTTGATCATTTTGCTGATATAAGCTATTATTTAATTCGTTTGTCTGAACTTCAATCAAATTAGCCGGTATCAATTTCGCAATTTCTTTTGCTTCATTGAGTTCATTTTTTGACAGACTAGGGGAAACGGCAATTACAGCAAGACAATTCTCCCTTAATTGATCGGTACCAACTTTAATTAACAAGGTACTGTCAATTCCACCTGAATATGCAACCATCACCCGGTCCATACCCTTGATTATTTTAACCAGGTGATCATACTTACTGGATACATGTTGATCTATCATTTATCTTGGGTCTTTTGAATTAATTGAGTGGTATCATCTGGCCATAATCATAACGAATTAATTGTAATTTTACATTACAATTTTGGTCATCCATTTCCAGTGACCGGTAGATACCATTGTATGTTTGTATTTGTTTCAGATTGTTGATGTAAGTTTCACGACTCGGCGCCGTTGACAGGTTTTGCAGCGGCATCAGCATATATTTCATCGTATCATAGCCAATCAGACTATAAATAGTTGGTGATTTCTGTTTTGTTGTCCTGAATTTATTGCGGAACTGGCGGTAGTCCCAGTTTTCCTCATCCAGATATCCTGTTGTTACAAATACGATACCATTTATATAATTTTTGTTCTTTTTTAATTCTTCAACATCATACCAATCATCATTTCCTAATATTTGAGTTTGAATGTTGCTATAAGCAATTTGCGGCGCAATAAATTTAATATCTTCCTGATAAATGGGAACAAACATTGCCCCAACACTATGCACCGGAATGTCAGCTGAATCAATTTTTGTTTCTGTCTCCTCAAGTAATTCTGTTTGTTCCTCCTGATATGCTCGATACAGACTGTCAACATAACTTGAATCCATCATCGGGTTTTCATGAAACAGTGAATCCATAAATGTAAGGCGCAATCCTGCTCTTTTTATGCGCATAAATTGTTTGTTTACATCCTGGTCGCCGGGATAATACCACTCCTGGGAAACAACCTCCTGGCTATCCCGCAATACAACTTCACTGAATCTATCTACCATTTTTACAAAGTTATTGTCGACCGGTGAAAATGTGGCAAATCTTTTTATTTTCAGACTGTCGACGGCATAGTTTCCCAACACCTCTGCTCTTTTTAATACAGTTGAATTCAGTTGGAAGAAATTTTGGGTAAGATCTCTAATGTCTCCATTGGTTGACGTTGGACTTACCAGGCCTAGTTTTTCATATTCAGAAATCGCTGCACAGGCGGCGGAAATATCATTTTCAACCGGTCCCAGGACGGCAAGAATACTTCTGTCTTTCGCCATTTTTTTATACTGTGATAATGCGGTCGTAATCGCGCCCGAATAATCGCGAATTACCGGTTCAACCTGTAGTGTGGAATTTTGGTTAAATTCCATTAATGCATATTCCGCCCCCTCCTTCATTTCATTTGCAATTTGCTCATTAAAACCGGATAGTGGTAAAAAAAGTGCGATTCGCGCCTGACCATCTGTTGTCAAATTACCTGAATCCAATAAGTTCTTTGCCCTTGGGATAAACCTGCTTTGAGGATACATATCGATTGTTCGTTGCAATTTTTCTGTGGCCACAGAAATAGAACCTTGATCAAAATACTTTTCAGCAAATCCAATCCCCAACAGAACCTGACCGTCTGCAGATTTGGTTTCTGCAAACAGTTGATTCGTATCCTCTGTATTTAATTTATATCTTACTGTTTCAGTGATCAAATTTACCAATTTATTCACCATTCGTTCATCCCGGGAGATATTTACAGCCTTTTCCCAGGAACTCACAGCAGTAGAATATCTTTGTAATCGATAGTAGCTATTCCCCATAGTATACAGCACATCATTACAATAATTACTGGATGGATAGGTTTTCAAAAATGCCTTTGCGGAGTTTATCGCTTCCAGATACTTATTGTTTTTATACTGGCTCTTAATATACATTAAATTGTTGGTGGTGATATAAGGGCTTTCCGGTAATCGTGACACGATTAAAGAAAAATTTTGTTCTGCTTTTTCATACTTTCCGCTCTGGTAAAATTCTATATTTTTGTTTAGAATTTCCAGTTCTCGTTGTGTCGCGTTTTGAGCACTCAAAGCTGAAAAAATCAGAATAAAAACAATGGTCTGGATTTGAATATTTAAATTTTTCATTGGACAGTTTATCACTCCACGGTTACACTTTTTGCCAGATTTCTTGGTTGGTCCACATCACAGCCACGTTTTACCGCAATATAATATGCAAGCAATTGTAGTGGAATTACTGTGAGAAGTGGTGTTAAAGCCGGGTTGGCTTTCGGAATATAAATTACATGATCTGCCAGATCGGCAATTTTTTTATCCCCCTGATTTGCGATGGCAATCACTTTGCCTTTTCGAGCCCGAACTTCTTCCAGATTACTTATGACTTTATCATAGATTGAATCATTTGTTGCAATAAACACCACGGGCATCTCATTATCTATCAGTGCGATTGGTCCATGTTTCATCTCCGCAGCAGGATATCCCTCAGCATGAATATATGAAATTTCTTTCAATTTAAGAGCTCCCTCAAGGGCAACCGGAAAATTAATTCCTCTGCCTAAATAAAGAAAATTTCGTTTATCTTTGTATTTATCGGCGACTTCTTCAATGGCCTGGCTTTGTGCCAGAATCTCTTTAACCTTCTCAGGCACTTTCATTAATTCTTCAATAATTTGCTGGCCTGCAACAATCGACATATTTCGTTTACGCGCGATAAGTAACATGATTTGTAATAAAACCGTAACCTGAGATGTAAATGCCTTTGTGCTGGCCACCCCTATTTCAGGACCAGCATGCAGATACACCCCGGCGTCTGTCTCGCGGGCGATGCTGCTACCAACACTGTTTACAATTCCCAAAGTAAGGGCGCCTTTATGTTTGCCTTCCCGAAGAGCCGCTAATGTATCCGCGGTTTCCCCGGATTGAGATATGGCAAATATCACATCCTTTTTCCCAATAATCGGATTCCGATATCTAAACTCCGAGGCATATTCTACCTCGACCGGTATTCGGCAATATTCCTCTGTCAAATATTCGCCGATTAGGGCCGCATGCCAACTGGTACCACAGGCTAAAAAGATAATTCTTTCCGCTTCGACCAATCGGTCTTCAACTTCAGACAATCCCCCTAGTTTTACTTTACCTTCGCTTGCAATGAGTCGTCCTCTGAATGCATCCTGAATTGTGTTGGTCTGCTCAAAAATTTCTTTAAGCATATAATGTGGATATCCACTTTTTTCAATTTGTTTTATATCAAAAGTGATTTCTTCCACATCTTTATCAATCACTTCCAGTGCACGGGATTTTGTTACAATACCCTCCCTGCTAAGAATGGCCGTTTCTCCGTCCTCCAGATAAAAGACACTACGGGTATGCGAAACAATGGCAGAAACATCAGATGCTAAATAATATTCGTTATCTCCCAACCCAACCACGAGCGGACTTCCCTGCCTGGCCACAAATATTTTATCCGGTTCATATGTTGAGATGACTGCAAATCCATATGTTCCTTCGAGTTCAGAAAGTGCGCGTTGAAATGCTTCTTCAAAATCACCATCATAGAATTCTTCTATCAGGTGCGTAACCACCTCTGTATCTGTCTCGGTTCTGAAGACATGTCCCTTCTTTTCAAGCATTTTTCGGATGGTAGAGTGATTTTCAATGATTCCGTTGTGTATTAACGCGATGTTACCGTTTGAATCAATGTGCGGATGTGCATTGGTTTGGTTTGGTTCTCCATGAGTAGCCCAGCGGGTATGACCAATTCCAATTGTGCTGGTTAAATTTACCTTATTTATCTTGGCGTCAAGTACACTTAATTTCCCCGCCTCTTTAACAACCTGAACCTGGTTATCTTTTAATACTGCCAGCCCGGCAGAATCATAACCACGATACTCCAGGCGTTTCAGACCGGTCATTAAAATTGGTACAACATTTTTATTTCCGATATATCCAACTATTCCGCACATATTTTATTTATTCCCTGATTTATTCCCACTCAATGGTTGCCGGTGGTTTTGAGCTAATGTCATATACCACACGGTTTATACCGTCGACCTCATTGATAATTCTATTAGAAATATTTGCCATAATATCATGTGACATATGGTACCAGTTTGCCGTCATCCCGTCTGTACTCGTTACGGCTCTTAATACCAGTGTGTTTTGGTAGGTTCTTTCATCCCCCATAACCCCAACGGATTGCACGGGCAAAAGTACAGAAAAGGCCTGCCATATTTCGTTATAGATATTGTTTGTTTTCAATTCATTAATATATATTTCATCTGCCAGCTGTAACACTTTAATTTTTTCCGGGGTGATTTCTCCTGGAATTCTTACTGCCAGACCCGGGCCGGGGAACGGATGCCGTCCGATAATTTCTTCAGGAATATCCAGCAATCGTCCAACATTTCTGACTTCATCTTTAAATAATTCGCGAAGTGGTTCAACTAATTTAAAATTCATTTTTTCTGGTAAGCCACCCACATTATGATGAGATTTTATAGTCGCAGATGGTCCTTTAACCGAAACACTCTCGATCACATCCGGATACAATGTGCCCTGGGCCAGAAAATCAAATGTGCCTAATTTTTTTGCCTCTTCTTCAAAAACATCAATAAACAAGCCGCCGATTATTTTCCGTTTTTCCTCAGGATTTGTAATTCCTTTCAATTTATTAAGAAATAAGTCGGTCTTATTGACACATGTCAAGTTTATATGAAAATATTTTGTAAATATTTCTTCAACCCGTTTTGCTTCTTCAAATCTTAATAAACCGGTATCAACAAAAACACAGTCCAAATTTTTTCCAAGCGCTTTATCTAAGAGCACCGCAACAACACTACTGTCAACACCGCCGCTTAATCCACATATTACCTTCTTGTCCCCAACCATCTCACGGATGGCACTAATACTTTCTTCAATGAAAGATCCCGGTGACCAGTCAGCGCTGCACTTACAAATCTGAAAGCAAAAATTTTTCAGTATTTCCCGCCCCTGTATCGTATGTTGCACCTCTGGATGGAACTGCAGACCAAAAAGTGGTTTTTCCTCATGCTCTACGGCAGCATAGGGGCTATTATTTGTTCTGGCAATTGATTTGAATCCGGGCGCAATCCGGGTCACTTTATCACCATGGCTCATCCAAACAGTAGAATTACTCTGAATATCCGAAAATAGTTTAGACTTTTTATCCGCTTCCAGATTGGCTTTCCCATATTCGCGCCTGGCGGCAGGTTCTACTTTTCCACCCAGCATGTCCATAATTAGTTGCAAACCATAACAGATACCAAGAACAGGAACATTTAGATCAAGAATATCTGAGGGAATTTTGGGGGCATCCTTACTATAAACGGAATTTGGTCCGCCTGAAAAAACAATACCTTTTATATTGATATTTTGCAGATTCTCAAGTTCTGTATTATATGGAACAATAACAGAAAATACTCCGCTTTCACGAATGCGTCGTGCGATTAATTGGGTATATTGTGAACCAAAATCAAATACTAGTATGGTTTCATGAGTAATATCCGCTCTCATTTTGCAATTTCCCAGGATTTTAATTTTTCAAGCATTGATGTATCTGTTAGATCATAGCGAATTGGGGTAATAGATACCTTGTTTTGTGTAATTACGACATCATCCACATCATCTTCATAGTCCGGATTCATACTTTTTCCACCCAACCAGTAATAGGTGCGATTTGTGGGATCGACTCTCTTGTCATAAAATTCCTCAAATCTTCCTTTTCCCTGACGCGTTATAACAATCCCGGTAATGTCATCCGGTTTTACTGCCGGAACATTAACGTTCAGCAAAGTACCCTCCGGTAATCCAAGTTTATGAATCTGTATCGCCAGATCGCCTGCGAGATTGGCAGCGTATTCAAATTCTTGTATATGAAATGATGCAAGAGAAACCGCCATGCCAGGCACTCCCATAATCACCGCTTCTGCCGCCGCCGACACAGTACCAGAATAAATAATATTCGTGGCGGTGTTCGGCCCCAGATTTATTCCCGATACAACCAAATCAACCGGCTTTTCGATTAGACTAGTTAATCCCAGCTTTACACAATCGGCCGGTGTGCCATTAACCGCATATCCGAAAAATTCGCCCCCCTTTTCGACAGAGTATACACGCAGGGGATCCGATAGGGTGATAGCATGACCGACGGCACTTCTTTCAACATCCGGAGCAACAACAATTACATCTGCAATTTTTTCCAGTGCCATTTTAAGAGAATAAATACCCTTAGCATGAATACCATCATCATTCGTGATTAATATGTTCAATATGTTCTCCGACAAGTTACAGCAGTACAAGAAATGTTTTTAAATATCAGGCGGTTGACAATTTATTTTGGTGTTTAAAGTAGTTCAGCATCCCAGCCAGATGAGTTTTTAAATCATGACGATGGATAATTGTATCAATAAAACCATGATCTAATACAAATTCTGACCGTTGAAATCCGGGTGGTAAATCCTGGCCAATGGTTTGTTTTATAACCCGCGGGCCGGCAAATCCAATTAGTGCTCCGGGCTCTGCGATATGAATATCACCCAACATGGCATAACTTGCAGTTGTTCCCCCGGTTGTCGGGTCGCTTAATATAGATAAGTATGGGATTTTCTTTTCAGATAATAAGGCTAATTTTGCACTTGTTTTTGCCATCTGCATTAAACTTAATACTCCCTCATGCATTCTAGCGCCACCAGATGCGGATAATATTATCATTGGGTGCTTTTTATCCAGGGCAAGATCAATCGCACGTGACACCTTCTCCCCAACAACAGACCCCATGCTGCCGCCCAGGAACCGGAAATCCATTATCGCAACGACCACACTGTTTCCTTCAATTTTCCCTGATCCGGTAACAACAGCCTCATTGAGACCCGTTTTTTTAACAGCAGCCTTATATCTATCAGAATATTTTTTATCATCTTTAAATTTCAAAGGATCCGAAGATTTCATATCTGCATTTATTTCATTAAAGCTGTTTTGATCTAATAAGATCTTTATATATTCTTTGCTTCCAATTCTAAAATGAAAATCGCATTTCGGACAGACATACAGTTTTTTTTCTAATTCCTTTTTATATATAATTTCTGTACAACTATTGCACTTGATCCACAGGCCGTCCGGCATTTCTTTCTTGTCTATCGGCTTTAGTACTTCTTTTTTTCTTTTAAACCAATCCATTCCTACCCCACATTTTTCACTTATGTTTGGACATAATTAATGCACTTTCACCATTACTATAATATGCTTTTCTTATATAAATTACATTAAATCCAAACTTCATATACAATTTTTGCGCAATCTGATTGCTCTCCCGAACTTCCAGAAAACAACTTTCATAATCGTTATATAAATTTAACAGTTTTTTTAGTATAAAGGAACCTATTCCCTGTCCTTGAGATCTTTTAATAACTGCAATGTTACTTATGTGTATTTCACACTCGATATACCAGCCCATAATATATCCGACAATTTCATTCCCCTTTTCTGCAACATATGCAAATGCAGCTTCGTTTTCAAAGGGCTCATTTAAAAAACTACTCCTGGGCCATGGATCAGAAAACAGATCCTTATCCAAATCAAATACAATTTCGGCATCACGCCTTGTCATTGATCTAAAAAGACACATCAGCTGGCGCCGGCAAATTGCCTTAAATACAGTGGTTCCATTTGATTTATATCTTCAGACACCCGGCCATTTAAATATTTAGTTTCGGCAATACGAGCAAGAGTAGCCGCACTATAACGCGTAACAATAAAATTTGCCTTTACATTTATTTTTTTTTCAAAACTCCGGATAGTCGTTACAATTTGTCCTGACTCGGAAATATCATTTTTTAGTTCATTCTCACTACAAAACTTCATATCATCTATGTGATATATATTCTTCTTAAATATCCCCAAAAAATAATTGCCTCTTCGGGCATCGATAACCGCATAAACCGGAAATTTATCAATAACTGATTTCTGAGCTAACACTTCAAAATTTGTTACGGCAAGAATTGGTTTCTCCAACGCATATGCTATTCCTTTGGCATATGCCATACCAATGCGCAAGCCGGTGAAAGATCCGGGCCCGGATGCTACACAAATGAGATCAAGATCTCCGGTGGTTTTTCCAATACGCTCAAATCCCTCCCGAACAAGATCCGCAAGGAGCTGCGTATGAATATTGGGTTGTTCGACATTATACTCAAGCAGAATTTGACCATCCATTACCCAGGCAACACTGCATAGCTCCGCCGATGTTTCAATTCCAAGAACAAGCATGGATCAATTTACTTCGTAAAATGAAAATTTTCGCCAATATTGATTTCCCGGATTTGTTTCAATATATAGTCTGTAATGTTTCCAGTTTAATTCTTCTTCAACTATTTGCGGCCACTCTATTAATACAATGGCATCAGAATTTAATATCTCCTCAAACCCGGTATTTATAATCTCTTGCTTATTTTTTATTCTGTATAAATCGAGATGAAAAACTATCCTGGACGCCCCATATTGATTTATTATTGAAAATGAAGGGCTGGTTACTTCTGATGAAATATTCAGATGCTTGACAATTCTTTTAACTAAATATGTTTTTCCAGCACCCAAGTCACCGTATAATAAAACGATATCATCCGGGTTTAATTTCTGGGCAATTTTTTGGGCAAACAAATCACTTTCTTCAAGCCCCTCTGCTTCTTCTTCAAAAATTAAACTTTTTTTCATGTACTATTTTGGTTGTAACTTTATTATTGGCAATATCATTTCTTCTAAAGACGCGCCTCCGTGTTGGAAACTGTCCTTATAATAATTTAAATATTTATAATAATTTGTTGGATAAATAAAATAATAGTCTTCTTTTGCTATAATATAAGTAGTATTGATACCGAATTTGGGTAATTTATAATCGGCCGGATCCTTTACAAGAATTGCATTTTTTTTGTCCGCCTTAAGGCTGCGTCCATATTTATAGCGCAAGTTCGTTGAAGTTTCACGGTCACCAATAACCTTGGTCCCTCTGAGACCGCGTACACTTCCGTGATCAGTAGTAATATATACGGTGTAATCCTTTCTGGACAGCTCTTTTAGGATACTGAAAATTATAGAATGTTCAAACCAGACTACGGGTCAGAGACCTGAAAGCAGATTCATCAGGAGCAATTTCTTTTAAAATGGGTAAATCAGATCTGCTATGTGTTAATATATCGACAAAATTCAGAACAATTGCCAAAAGTTGTGTATCGGTAAGAGTATTAAATATTTTTTCCAGATTTTTTGCATCATCGTTGTTTACTATTTTAAAATATTTAAGCCCTTTGTCTAGTCGAATCCCATTGCGTTGTAAATTCTGCTCTAACAGCTCTTTTTCATTTTTATTCAGACTACTTTCATCTTCATTTTCCGGTGACCAGATATCGGGATATTTTCTTTCAATTTCTTCAGGATACATCCCACTAAAAATCGCATTTCGGGAAAAGGGTGTAGCTGTCGGCAAAATTGAATAATAGTAATTTCTTGAAACATTAAAGTAGTCGTAAAAAAAGGGTTCCAATGTGAACCACTGATCCAACCTTAGACAATCAATGACCAGAAAAACTATTTTTTCACCTTTCTTTATGTGTGGCATCACATATTTTTTTATTAGATCAACGGATAATGTCGGCGCATCTTCCCTTTGCCAAATCCAGTTTGAGTATTTCCGCTCTATATATTTGCCAAACTCTATATTGCATTCACGTCTTTGATCAGAAAGCATCTGCTTGAACTCCGGCTCAGTAACACTGTCCAGCTCGAGATCAAGATCACATAATTTGATAGTCAGATCTATCCAATCATTATAATCAAGTGGATTTAACAAATGTGAGGATAATTGCTGTAATTCCTCGACATATTTACGGCTGAGCTTTTCTGTTGTTATGGTTTTTGTGTCGAGTATTTTCTTACAAGCCATTAATATTTGACTGGGATTTACCGGTTTGGTTAAATAATCATCAATTTTTTGTCCAATGGCATCCTCCATCAGACTTTCTTCCTCGCTTTTTGTGATCATAATAACGGGAAGATGAGGACTAATTGTCTTGATTTCCTCCAACGTCGCAAGACCGTCCTTGCCACTCATCATCTCATCCAGTAATACGATATGATAAGACTTTTCCGAAACCCGTGAAATTGCATCATCACCATTGGTAACTGTATCAACTTCATATCCCTTGGATTCCAAGAATAAAACATGAGGCTGAAGAAGATCAATCTCGTCATCAGCCCAGAGAATTTTTTTCTTTTGCATTAAAGAAGCCTTATAAAATAGGCAGTGAAAGTAAATAAAAATGTTAGTTTTGTCAACTTATTTGCGGGCGGGTCAAAAGCTGGATTCTATTTTTCAGTCATAACCGTCACACCGTCCCAATCTGGCCCCGGACTATTAAATTTGTATTCAATACAACGACTACGATATTCCGATGATGGCGTATCATTGGGACGTAAATTTAAACAAGACTCAAAGCTGCCAATTGCATCATCCCATTCCTGATTTTTATAATGCTCCAGACCTTTGGAATATGCAACCAACATTTTCGCAAAGTTCTCATCAAGCCTGTCTCGTTTTGATGCAATTAATTCATATACTTTTATGGGTTGTTCTTTTCCCTTAACACGAATCAAATCAAGTTCCCTGGCATAAAAATCATCCTTTACATGCGCATAAGTGAATTCACTTATCATAATATGAGTGCCATAAAACTTGTTGGCTCCTTCCAGTCTTGATCCCAGATTTACATGATCTCCCATTACGGTGTAGTCAAACACATTCCGGGAACCCATATTCCCCACAATAACTTCTCCTGTGTTGATCCCAATCCGTGCAGTGAGTGGCGGCTTATTTTCTTTCTCCCATTTTTTGCGCAAATACCTTAGTTTTTTCTGCATAAGAAGTGCTGCCGTGCAAGCCAGAAAGGCATGATTTTCATAGTGTACCGGGACTCCAAACTCGGCCATTATTGCATCACCTTCATATTTATCTATGATACCATCATGGGCTAAGACAATTTCGGTCATTTCTGTCAGATATTCATTTAACAAATGAACCAGTTCTGCCGGTGACAACTTTTCGGAAATGGATGTAAATCCGGCAACATCACTAAACATGACAGATACAACGCGTTCTTCACCGCCTAATTTTAGACTATCCGGATTTTGCAAAATTTGATTTACAACCTTCTCCGGAACATAATGGCTAAAAGCGCCCTGAATCATCTTTCTTTCATGTTGTGTTAAAACGTAGTGATAAAGATTGTGTCCAACAAATGAAAACAGGATAACAAAAAGTGCCGGATTTATTTCCAGAATCACACTCCACTTTCCAAAAATCCAAAAAGAAGTTCCAAAATATAGGAGCGCAACAACAATCGTTACAATGGTTCCCCAAAAAGTCGTTAAGTACCTGGCAATCAGGTACACGACAATAGAGAGTAATACAATTATAATTAATTGCCACATATAGGGTACCGGTGAAAGATACCTCTCAGACAAAATCATATTCAATGCATTGGCATGAATTTCCACCCCGTTCGTCAGGGCCTGTACCAACCGGCCTTCAGTATCTCTGGTTTCCAGAAACGGTGTGGGAAACTCATCATGTAATTCCTGCATCGTGTAACCGATTAAAACGATTTTGTCTTTTAACACACCCGAATGTAATAATCCCGGGGGTATTTCCAGTTCAAGATCGCCGGGATCATCAAAACTATCCAAATCGAACTCGTCAATAAGATCAAAATCAACATCATCCAGGACAGAATCAAAAGAGTAATGTGGGAATGTTTTACTTGGTCCGGCATAGTTTATTAATGAAGAATAAGAATTATACTTCGGAATTTTCTTGTCGCCCAGAAGAAAATAGCTTGGAAAATTTTCAACCTCTGTCCCGGGATCAAGATTAGTATAAACTTTATAGATTTCCGCAGCGAGCGAACTGTACACACGATCATTATATGTTTGACCAACAAGATACCGCCGATAAAATCCGTCTGGATCCAGATCAAAGGAAACCAATCCCCAGGCAGTCTGAAATTTTTCATAGGGTTCAACCAATGTTATAATATCAACGCGGCCTCGTGGCGCTTCAATTTTACCGGAGATAACTACATTATTATATTTATTTAGAACTTCGGCGAATCTATCATCGGATTCAGGACCATTAATATCCGGCTGTTCAAAAATAACATCGATTCCAATGGCCTTTACACCTGCCTCATTCAAGTTTTCTATAACATGAGCAAAATATTCACGCGGCCAGGGCCAGCGATGTGGTGTTGACTCATCAGATTGATCATCAATCGCAAGAACCACTATCGGCGACTCGGAAATATCCTGTGGGCCACGCATAGTGAATCTATAGTCAAGAAGATCATTCTCCAGATCAAGAGCGATATTTACCCTGCTAAGAACTAACGAAAGTAAAACGACACCTATGACGATTATTAATGAGATCAGAATATTTGCTTCATGCTTTTTTTGTGCCATGTGTATCCCCGAAATATTTTTTATCTATAACAGTGTCTCTAATCCGAAGTCTAATTAAAAATTATACTGATATCTGGCATTCAGGATTGAATCCGTAAAATCAGAATTACTTCCATATGTGATATTATCGTATCGGATAGACAATATCCCCAATTGGGGACTACGATATAATAGACCCAGGGTAAAATTATTCCGTTTAGTCTCGCTACCGCCGGTAAACTTAACATTCTGAAAGACTAAATTTGCAAATGGACGAAACAGATCCACACCAATCAGATTTTCCATTCTATATTCTAAGCCAATAAAGATACGTTGTATATCTGTTGTCGATTCTGTGATTCCCGCCCCGAATGCTGAATTTGATTGAGAATAATCAAGTTTTGTTGTCAGGGGAAATTTGTATTTCGTAGTGAGCCCAAGTCCAAAAACCATGAAATCGCTTTGATTGGTCTTTTTAATTTCTAATGCTTCATCCCGGCTATAATTGGAGAAATTTAAAGTAACCGTGTTTCGAACAGCCGACACATCAAAATTATAACTGGTGGCCACATTTATTGTTTGTGTCTTGTTATCTTCCATATATAGTTCAGGAAGACTATAATTAAGTGTGTCATCCGGAGAAACCGTATTTGAGCGACCAATGGCAATATAGACTTACAGTCAAAGACGGTAAATTTTGCCTGGGAAAATAAGAAAAGGTGGCCCCAAGTTCATTATTATCGGTTTTCCGGGTACCTTGAGAAATATTTGTGTTAAATCCCCGATAGAACAGATTTAAAAATACCTGGTTTTCAAACAGGCGCATATTATCTGCTAAATAAATTCCTGAAACATCCTTTAACATGTATGGATTTCCCGGAGAAGAAAAACTTCTTTCAACTCTTGTATAGCGGGCAACCAGATTATTTCCAAAATAATTCAACCCGGTTTCAAATCTCATCGCAAGACTGGGATACGGATTCAAACCAGGTGTCATGGAAATCATTCCCGTGCCAGCTAGAAAGTCCCAATAACTGCGTGCTTGATCGTTATTGGCCAAGTCTTCGCTAATCTCTGCCAGACTATCATAGGAAATTTCCTCTAATCCGGCATTGTTGTTGTTAATACTTGCTTGAAAACTTGCATCAAATAATATACGGCGGTTATCAAAATTCATACTTAAATCCGTACCGACAACGATGGCCTCCTTTAAGGCGCCGCCGTACCGTATCGATCCATCCTTTTCCCGGGAATTTATCAGGTTTAAATTCCAGTGTACATTGTCGCCAAATCTGAAACCGGGCCGAAAGGCCATAATGCTTTCTTCATATTTTCCCAGGCCCAGGACAGTATCAATAATTGTGGTGTCAACTTCAGCGCCAATATTGCCGGTCTGTGTGGTTATCTCTGAAGTAGCGAACCTGCCTTCCACCCCCCGATACAACTGACCATAGACAAAATCAAATGTAAAGAATCCAAATGCAAGTCCAGCATCAACACCACGGACTCGTTTGTTTTGGAAAGCCAATGGATTATAATAAGGAGTAAAATCTCCGCCCCTCACATAAATATTATTTCTTTCAGAAAAATTATATATCACTTGTGCGGCATATCTGTTTACCGGTTGGCGGTTACTGGCTTCTTCAGAGGAAAAAATAACACGGGCGTTATACTGCCAATTATTTATTCCGCCATTTACACGACCACCGGCACGGAAATAATTTTGACTATTGTTTGTCAGATTCGTGTATCTGTTTTCTACAAAAACAGAGCCATTATAAAAAGATCCTTTGCTTGCCTGAACATCCTGGCCCCCGGTGGCACGGAAAGACCATTCCTGCCGTCCAATTTCATTGCTCATTTCATCCCTGATCACTAATTCAATATTATGATGACCGGTTTGTATTCCTGGGGGAGATAGGGTAAATACACCATCTCTGATTTCAGCTGCAGATGTTACATTGGTGCCATCGATGAATAACTGGCTTTTTGAAAAATCGAAATTTTCATCCAGACCCAGCACCGAAGCCGAAATAATAAGTTCATCAAAGCGTACGAATTCTGAAGGTTCCGGACTCAATATCAGGATTTCAATATTGCTGGCTTGTACTTCAGGTGCATTATTAGGCGCCACCCTCATCACAAATGGATTTGTTTGCGGGGACATATCCGGTAAGGTTCCGATTTCACCCAACTCACCTTCGTACCCGAAATAATATTCTATTTGGCCTGTGACAAATTGATCCGTTAACAGGGTCGCATTATAGAAATATCCCACGCGATCCATTTTTACTGTATTGTATTCACCCTCACCCAACTGACGGTAGAACAAATAGAGATCATATATTGTTGAGTTCTCCGGCGTTAACATAACTTCAAAATTTACATCTTCTCCCTTCACAATTCCTTGCGGTGTCAGATGAAAAAAAGGCGCACTTCCGCTACCCAGGATAATATTGCTCAGCAAGAGAACAATGATCAAAACCGAGTAAAATATTCTCATATCATTCTCCAGATTATGAGTTATAAAGAATTAGTATTAATAAATATATCGTATCTATTTACTTGAGGAAAAATCTCTTAAAAACAAAAAAGAAAAAATAAGGCGGATATTTAACTATCCGCCATTTAAAGCGCTAAATTTATTCTTCGACATTGACCCGAAATCTAAGCAGGCGTTTTTCACCCTGCTCATTTTCGAATTGAAACTCATAGTCTTCCTGCTCTGTTTCAATATCCCAACCATCATAGTCACTGGGAATTTTTCTGGTTACCGGCGCAGAATTTGAACTTTTTACTTCAACCATCTCACCGGCACGACAAAGTGCCGACCCGACATCATTGCTCACCTCAATAACTCCGGACCTACAATAATAACGGGAAACCCCTGAGATCAATTGCTCGGTATTCCATTCGGTTCCCTTGACACTCGCAACAGACGTTGGTGTTTCTACCTCAAATTTGGCGTTTTGTTTAGTGATTCTTGCATAAATTGTTCCAACTTCGAGAAACACATTTTTTATTGTCTGATTGTTTTTTTGTTTACTTTTAATAATACAGGTCGAGTTTGAGCGCACTCTTATCAAACTTTTATCCTCTATAAAGCGGATGGCCGTGTATCCTTTTTTATCAGTAACAATCTTGTCCCCAGAAACTAAACGGGTGCCTCGTTTCATCTTTTGCTGAGAAACTTTGTTGTCTTTAAAAAGTGATACCGTACCTTTAACTTTTATAATCACAGCCATTGTTTTTGCAGACACAGCTGTATTAAAAAGCATTACAAAGATAAGCAACATTATTATGGATATAATTGGTTTTATTTTCATGATACCACCTATTCTTGTGATGATAGTAATTCAATATTTTCGATGGTGATAACTTTATCAGAATATTGATTAATTTTATTATACAATTCTTCCAATTCAATAGACTGTCCATCAATCATTATTCCGGATAAGCGAAAGTCACTCAATATATCTTCAATTTCATTTGCACGTTCACCAATCAGAAATCGTAAAATATTAAATACCTGCGATGCCGCTGCCTGGCTTACAAGATTTTCATTTACCGTAGTTGGATCAACCAGTTTAAATCCAAAAACCGGGGATTGAATGAATTCTGTTCCGCTGGTCGTTTGCAGAGTCAGAATAACACGCCACAAATAGGTGCCTGGCGTTAGTGGTTGAAATTCATCTATCCTCAGTTTTCCTCCCTGATCATCCGCCGAATTTTGTGGATATTGGAAAAGGTTCCAGCTGGTGGTAAGATCAAGATGTGGCGTCGTGGTCATAACATCGTCAACTGTCTGATGCTGGTCCGGAAGCACCTTATATACACGTACATTAAAAGGGTCAATTTCTCCAAAAGGTAAAAGATCCGTGTTAAACTGAAAAACAGGAAATTCTGTGTATATAATTGATGGATTTGAAAGACCTCCAGAGTTACCAGGAGCGACTGGGATAACATAGGCGGTACTTACTACTTCCAATTGCTCCGCACCGATACCGATAACTTCCTGCTGATTAATAGAAAAGAACTCTACCGAAACCTGATATTTCCCGGCGGGCAACTTGCCACTTTGGTTCGTTTCAACTTCAAAATCATCATCCGGAGACTCGGTTTTAGAATCATCAAACTTTATAAATTCACCGTTTTGCGGAAACCGGTATCCATTGGACAACTGAATGTTGTTAATGTTATGGATTCCTGACGGAAGTGTGAATTCATTTGTAGTTGCTTCAGCCAATGGTCTTTCATTGTGAAACAATCTAAATACAAGTTTGCCAAATTGATCGTCTGGTGTTCGGATTGTTAATTGAAATAAAAAATCTGCTGATCCCTGTTGAAGCAAGTCAAAGCTGGAGATATAAATCACCCGTGCATTTTGTAATGTAGGACTGATTATCAGATCTATATCCACCTGCTGAGAAATACCCAAACCCGTGAGAGTCAACAGCATAACTCCGATCAGTAAAATGATTGGTTTTTTATGCATAAGAGGCCTCCATGTTATTAATTATCAAAAAGTAGCCGATATGAAAGAAAAAACTATGATATGAATCACAAATGGCTAATCAAGATTTTTTTGAACAACCCTTTGCCCACGAATATAATCAGACGATATATTATCGTCAAGAAATATAAATAAGATATGTATATTTGTTATACAGACTCAGATAGCTTATCTATTATTCCCGTTGTAAGACCCAAAAATTTGTTCTTTGCCAACTGAGCGGTCATGGTGACCTCATTGTGATCTAGTGGTTCCCGTGTAATACCTGTCGCCATATTTGTTATACATGAGATGCCAATGACATCTATACCACATTGGTTTGCAACAATTACTTCGGGTACTGTTGACATACTTGCCGCATCCGCGCCCAGTTTATAGGCCATTTTAACCTCAGATGCTGTCTCATATGAGGGGCCGGTTGAAACAAATAATGTTCCGGATTTTAAATCTATATTTTTTTTTAGAGCAACCTTTTGCACCGACTCATAATACTTTGAGGTATAGGCTTGTGACATATCCGGTGTGGGATGGGTGCCGGGTTGGATGTTATCAAAAGTCGGATTTTTAAAAATAAAATTGATCTGGTCCTTGATTAACATTAGATCACCGGGTTTAAATAGCGGATTTATTCCGCCTGCAGCATTCGTTATTATCAAAGTGGTAACTTTTAGGGCATTTAAAATACGTATAATAAATGTGACCCGGTCTAAAGAATATCCTTCATAAAAATGTGTTCTACCTTGAAGAGCAATAATAGGGTTCTTATTTGAATACCCAAAAACCAATTGTCCGGCATGCCCTTCTACTGTTGATCCAGGATAGTACGGAATATCTTTAGTGGATATTTTTAGTTTTTTCTCAAGATTATCTGCAAAAGATCCAAGTCCCGATCCTAAAATGATTGCTATTTGTGGTTTAAGAGTAGATCGGGATTTTATATAGTCAATTGCTTTTTTTAATTCACTCTTCTGTTTCATTTTTAAGATTTTTAAAAAATGCTTTCGCATAGTATAGAAGTGAGACCACCAACATAATTATCACAAAAATTAAAAGTGGCGTATATAAGATTGTCCAGTCAAGTAGTATCGAAATGGCATAAACTGTAATTAAAAATACTGAGATTTTTCCAGGAATATTAGATGGAATTACAATTTTTTTGCGCCCAATGAGAAGAAGCGAACCCAGGATAATTAAAAAATCTCGTCCTATGATAATCATCGTAATCCACCATGGGAATCCCTGAAAAAGAGTCAAGGCTAAAAATCCGCCCGTTGTACATATTTTGTCGGCCAGAGGATCTAGAACTTTTCCAACTTCACTAATCTGGTTAAATCGACGAGCTGAAATATCCATCTAGCCCATCAGAAACGAAAGCAAAAAAAATATATATTAATGCAGTACTATTTTGGTCTATGGAAATATAATGGAAAATCGGTATAACCAGAAAGATTCTGACAAAGCTGAGAAAATTTGGTAATGTAAAAATATTTTTAGTGATCATATTTAATGATATTCAATTTTGTAAGGCATTAAGTCTGAGTGGATGAATTTGTAATCCTTTAAAGAATTTTTCGGTTTCTTCTATTGGATTTTCCAGAAGATTAAGGTTTCTGGTAATACTCTTAAAAAAGGACTTGCTTCTTGGATAATAAAGTAATTGTGGGTCTTTTAATTTTTCAATTCCAGCCATTTCTTTTGCAATTTCAATCGCCTTGTCTAAGCCACCGATGACATCGATCAATCCCAGTACCTTGCTTTCGTCCCCGGTCCAAACTCGCCCTTGTGCTATTCTGTGAATTTCATCTTCGGTCTGGTCACGGGATATGGCAACTTTAGCAATAAAACTTTGATAATAATCTCTAATCATTTTTTGTACAATGCTTCTCTCAGAATCGGAAAATTTACTATTTAAAGAAAATAATAAAGAATTCCTACCCCTTCTGAGGCTTTCTGTGCTGATACCGATTTTATCATACAGACCTTTCAGGCTGAATTTTCCTATAAATACACCTATTGAACCAACAAGACTTGCTTCTTGTGCCAATATTGTATCAGCCGCCATTGCGATAAAATAACCTCCGGATGCACCTAAATCTGAAATTGAGGCCACAACAGGTTTTTCTTTTTTGGCTTCAAGCAAGGCATGCCAAATCCTTTCAGACGCAATCCCCGAACCTCCGGGAGAATTAATTCGAACAATGATTGCTTTAATATAACTGTTTCGTGCAGCTTGCTTAATATTTCGAATAATTCTATTCGCACCAACGGTCGTTCCAAAGACCGGATCATTGCTGTCTTCTCCCCCCATGATTGATCCCGAGCAATAAATGATTGCGATGCGTGGTCCCATTTCAAGGTCAAGGGTTGATGGTGCAATGCTGGCATAATCTAATGCCGATATTTTTGAAAGAGATCGATCCTCTTCGTTTAAGCTGTTTACCACCTCATCATAATGCTTTATTCCATCAACCAATTTATACTCGATCGCCTCCGTCGGAATAAAACCCGACACATTGTTGATCAACTCATTTAATACTGCCGGAGCAAAATCTCTTAACTGGGAAATTTTTGCAATGAGTTCATTATATCGATTATCTAGAATATTGTTAAGCACCTCTCGCCTGTTACTACTCATAGAATTTCGTGTATATGTTTCAGGATAACTTTTATATTTCCCAATATGCTCAAAATCCGCTTCAATCCCGATTTTCGTGAGCAGATCTTTATAAAATGTTACTTCCGCGGCAACTCCGGTTAAAAGTATCATACCTTCCGGTTGAATAAATATGGAATCACAGGCAGCCGCCAGATAATAATCTCTTGATAATGCCACATCCAACACGGCTAATATTTTTTTACCGGATTTTCTATATTCGAAGATAAGTTGATGAATTTCTTGTAATTTTGCATAACCCGCCTGAACATAGCTTACTTTTAAGATAATCCCTTTGATTCGATCATCTACAGCAGCCATCTTCAATGTTTGACGAATTTTCTTCAAATCCATCTGAGTGCCACTAATTTGTTCTTCCCAAACATCCGGTACCTGATAATCGGGAAGTCCGCCAACAATGCTTATCGCAAGGTATCCAGAATCTGGAATATATGGCTCTGCATCAAACAAGGCCGATATAAAGAAATAAATCCCGAAAATAAAAACCAAAAACACTCCGAAAATAATGCCAAACCAGATTAAAAATCGTTTCACAAAGGATTCCCTATATTAGATTGATGTTAACACACCAGCAATAGTTGCGGTCATAAATGTTGCTAAAGAGCCTCCCAAAACAGCCCGTAAGCCGAACTTTGCCAAATCGCTCCTTCTGTCTGGTGCAATCCCGCCAATACCACCCAATTGAATTGCAATTGATGAAAAATTTGCAAAACCACAGAGTGCATATGTTGAAACAATTATTGCTTTTTCACTGAGTACACCCTGGGGTATTAGCATGGACAGATTTAAATAGGCAATGAATTCATTTAAGACTATTTTTTGCCCGATGAGAGAGCCAACGGTCACAGCATCTGTCCATGGTACTCCAATAATAAAGGCAATTGGACTTAGTGCATAACCCAGTAATATTTCCAATGAAATCGGCTCACTATTAATACTTAATCCAAATAAGTCCGTCAATATTCCTGACAAGATCCAGTTAATCATGGCAATCAATGCAATAAAAGCGAGAAGCATTCCCGCAACATTAAGAGCAAGTTTCAAACCATCAGCAGCTCCGGTCGCCGCGGCATCGATGACATTTGAGGCGGTTTTTTCAATTTTAACTTTTACTTCACCCATAGTTTGTGATACTTCTGTTTCTGGGATCAGAATTTTGGCAATTACCATCGTCGCGGGTGCCGCCATTACACTGGCTGAAAGCAGATGTTTGGCATAGATGATTTGTTGTGCCGGATCTCCCCCACCCAAAAGGCTTACATAAGCTGCCAAAACTCCGCCAGCAATGGTTGCCATTCCACCAATCATCAATGTAAGCAGTTCAGATTTTGTCATTCCAGAAACATAGGGTCTTACCACAAGGGGCGCTTCGGTTTGCCCGATAAAAACATTCGCCGCAACTGAGATTGACTCTGATCCACTGACCCGCATGGTTTTCGCCATAACCCAGGCCATTCCCTGTACAATTTTTTGCATAATTCCCAAATGATAAAGCACAGACATGAGTGATGCAAAGAAAATGATAGTCGGCAATACCTGAAAAGCAAAAAGGAATCCAATACCTTCCAGTCTAAGCGGTTCATCAAAGGCCAGACTAAATTTGTTTTGATCGGCCAGAGCGCCAAAGACAAATGAAGTCTCCTTCGTTAGTAAATCCAATTATTTGAACAAAAAACCTTCCTATCGCATCAAAAACCTTTGATCCCCATGGCGTTTTTATGACAAATAGAGCAAATAGTAACTGCAGTCCAATACCAATGGAAACCAATCGCCAGTTCACCTGCTTTTTGTTATTTGAAAATAAAATAGCGATGCCGATTAATAGTGTCAGTCCAAGAATTCCCTGGAGGATTATCATCATTTTTTTGTTTGCCCCTTTATCTTTGCAATTTCAGGCGGTTCAAAACAGTTTCTGCACCTTGCTTCATATATATCTGCCGCACCGACCAAAACCTGGTCTTTTGATTTTGTTAATCTTTGAGTAAAATTGGCCGGGTTACCGCAAATCACACATATTGCGTGCGTTTTGGTAATATCTTCCGCCATGGCAAGAAGATCCGGAATTGGGTGAAATGGCTCTCCCCTGTAATCTGTGTCTAATCCGGCAACAATAACCCTCTTACCCATATTTGCCAGGGTTTTTACCACCTTGACCAGTCCTCTGCCAAAAAACTGAGCCTCATCAATACCAACAACCTGGGCTTCAAGAGAAAGGGAAATTATCTGTGGTGCATTTTTCACTATTATGGAGGGTAATTTTTGCTCACTATGTGATACGATTTCGGTTTCCGAATATCTTTTATCAATTACCGGTTTAAAGATTTCAACTCTCTGCCTGGCAATTTGGGCCCGACGCACCCTGCGGATTAATTCTTCTGTTTTACCGGAAAACATACTTCCGCAAATCACCTCAACCCATCCCATATGTTTTTGAACCATGGTATACATTAATCAATACCTCTTTCATTCAACATTGCTCTGATCTTCGCCGTTAAAATATCAATCGCCACCTTATTCATTCCCCCTTCGGGAATGATTATATCCGCATATCTTTTTGATGGTTCGATGAATTGAGAATACATTGGCTTCACTGTCTCTGTATATTGATTTATAATCGAATTTACATCTCTTCCACGTTCAGCAAGATCGCGCTTTAACCTCCTTATGAAACAGATATCCGGATCTGTATCGACAAAAACCTTTATGTCCATCATTTTACGCAGCTGAGGTTCACTTAGCACCAAGATGCCCTCCAGGAAGATAACATCATGGGGGCCGATTTTTTTTGTTTCTTTTTTACGACTGTGTGTAGTGTAATCGTAAACAGGATGATCAATAGACTTGCCGGCAAGTAAATCTTCAATCTGAGTTCCTAGAAAAGAATGGTCGAACGCATCCGGGTGATCAAAATTCTTGCCCGTCCGTTCATCAAAAGGAATATGCGAAAGGTCTCTATAATAGGAATCTTCTTGTATAATTACTACTTTTTTTGATCCCAGCTTCTCGTAGATGTTTTTGGTTACTAATGTTTTTCCGGAGCCAGACGCGCCAGAGATCCCAATGAGAATCCCTCTGTTCATTTATTCTTCAACCTTTTTTCTTCAAAAGCGAGTGGGAGGAGATCTTTCAAAGCGTATCTCTGCGGGCCCCCTGCGCTTACCAGTATAACATCAATCTCCGGGGCATAATCATATATCATTTGGCGACATGCGCCACATGGGGGGCACAGATCGTCACCTGGTCCCACAATAGCGATAGACCTGAACTGTGTATATCCTTCAGAAAGTGCTTTGGTTAAAGCAACTCTCTCCGCGCAAATAGTGAGGCCATACGATGTGCTCTCAATATTACACCCCGTGAAGATTTGATTAGTGGTAGTTAGAATTGCAGCCCCAACTTTAAATTTGGAGAATCTAGCTTGTGAATTTATTTGTGCTTTTTTTGCCTGCTCTATAAGTAAATTAGTATGGGTATTGTTCATTTTGATCAAATAAATATTGGATGACATTGAATTTAATAGATTTTTATCAAAAACAAAATAAGGTAAGAATCAATCACTTTACTGAGAGTGTACTTTAATGGGATATATATAAAAAGTCCCCGAAATTTATTTCGGGGACTTCATGCTGGCAATTGGGGTAGGGGGGGAATGGGAAGCAACTATTCCGACCAGCATTTTCTTTTTATTTATCTAAATTCAGATGATTTTTAAAATTAACTAAAACGGTAAATCATCATCTTCGGTATCTTGACTAACTTCTGCCTGATTTGTGTCTGGTTTTTCCTCGTCCACGGGGGGGGGATTATCTGTTCTCACGTCCCCATCACTTTTACTACCTAGAAGTTGCATATTATTGCAGACAACCTCTGTCATATATTTCTTCTGGCCATTCTGGTCTTCCCATGAACGTGTTTGTAATCGTCCTTCAACATAGACAAGTTTGCCCTTTACCAGATATTCTCCAGCCACTTCCGCTGTTCGGCCAAATGCCACAACCCGGTGCCAATCAGTATTATCAGTAAAATTGCCATCCTTATCCTTGCTACTTTGATTAGTAGCCATGGTAAAGTTTGCAATAGCTGTACCGGAAGGTGAATATTTCATTTCCGGATCTTTTCCCAATCGGCCGATGAGAATAACTTTATTGACAGTTCCTTTTGACATTTCATGCTCCTTTTTATTTAATTTTATTTCTTAGAATTTTCTATACCAATTTTATGCCAAAAATATGTTTTATCAATATTTAATTCAAAAAACAATTGTTTTCTTGGTTTTATATATGATTTTGTGAATTTCAAGCAGCTTTTGTCTTTAAAAAATGTGTGCGAATTCGCACAGTTGTGTGCTTTTTTGTCTATATAGAGTTATAATAGCATTTTTTTGTTTATTGTGATGTTATATTTCCTCATTCTTCTTATCAGTGCATCTCGAGAAATACCAAGGAGTGTGGCTGCTTTCATCTGATTATATTGCGTACTTTCAAGGGCTTCTTGGATCAATTTAACCTCTTGGTTGTATATATTCAGATCTTTATTCCCGTGCGAATGGTCGTCATGGTCCATATCCAGCATAAAATTTGCAATAGTCAATGGTTGATCAGACGACAGAATAACGGCTCTTTCGACCATATTCCGAAGTTCTCGCACATTACCGGGAAAATCATATTTACAGAGCATATTAATCACTTTTTTTCCTAATTTAGGTAATGGCTTCTTCTTTTTTTCTGAGAAATATTTTATAAAATGTTTTAATAAGGGTTCAATGTCCTCAGGCCTGTCCCTTAGTGGTGGGATTTCAATAACAAATGTGTTGATTCTATGGAATAAATCGAGTCGAAATTTATTTTCTTTTACTAATTTGTTTATCTGTTTATTTGTGGCGGAAATAATCCGAACGTCGATGTTGATTTCTGCTTCCCCTCCGATTGGTTTTATTTTTTTCTCTTCCAGTGCCCTTAATAATTTTGCTTGTAGTGACATTGGCATATCAGCTATTTCGTCTAAAAATAATGACCCGCCATTGGCCACTTCAAAAAATCCTCTTTTATTTTCTTTAGCATCAGTAAAAGCACCCTTTTTATGGCCAAAAAACTCGCTTTCTAATAGTGTTTCTGGTATCGCAGAACAATTTACAGTTGATATTGGTTGATCTTTTCTGCCGCTGGCCAAATGTATAATTCTTGCTATTATTTCTTTTCCGGTACCGTTTTCACCAGTGATTAGTACATTTGCATCAGGATCCGATGCAATTTTATTCGCTAATTCTATTACAGAATGCAATTTAGAGCTTTTACCTATTAAAACTTTTTGCAGTTCTTTTTCCATTTCGCTTGAGATCAGGGAAAAATTGTGTTTTGAATATTCTATATGACTTTGGAGTTGTACGTATTTTGTTGTTCGTTCAATTGCTGAGACAATATCTGAAAAGCTAAACGGTTTTTTTACAAAATCAACGGCTCCTTTATGAATTGCGTCTATCGCCATGTCTAAAGTTCCATGACCTGTCATAATGATAAATTCAATATCTGGGATTACTCTTTTTATTTTTTTTACAAATTCTAAGCCGTTTTCACCCGGTAACACAACATCAACAATTGCAATATCAAAGTAATTAATTTTGCTGAGATTTAAGGCTTGGTCACAATTGTAAGCCGGGAGCGCAATGAAGCTTCTCTGTACCAAATACTTACACAGCTTATCTGTAATGTTGACCTCGTCATCTAAAACTAATATTTTCAACTTCTTCAAGAAGCATCCTTTCTTTAGAATTATTGTTTACATGATTGGCTGCAGAAGGAAATACAAGAGTGATTACTGTTCCTACAAAGGGCTTACTATTAAAATCAAGCCGACCATTCATATCTCGTATAACATTGTAGACGATAGAAAGCCCCAAACCACTTCCTTCTCCTGGTTTTTTTGAGCTGGCAAAGGGAAAAAACATTTGTGATTTAAATGAATTAACTACCCCAATACCATTGTCTTTGATTCGAATAAAGACATTGTTTTCATTTGCATATGACTCAATAATAAATATGTCTTTAAAACCATCCCCTTGATATTTTCTGTTTTCTGAAAGCGCGTAACTTGAATTTGTCAAAATATTTAGCAAAACATGTTCTAACCTCCATGAGTTTCCTAAGACTTTTGGCAAATGGTCTTTAAGATCAAGTGACAGGTTAAATTCTTGTCTCATCAATTGTTTCCTGATCATTCTGTACGCATTGGCAATACTCTTGTTCACATCGAATTCAGATACTGTTTCATACACTTTTTTATTAGTGCTGTTAATTACATAATCTGCTAGAAATGCTATTCTGTCAACATCTTCAAAGATATCATTTAACAAAGTTTTTATCAAATCAGAATCTTTATCGACTTTAGATAGTCCCGATTCTATATCTTCTGCGGATAGTTTAATATCCTGTAAGGGCTGTTTTAAATCATGAATAATGCTTGCTGCTAGTTCCCCCAGTTTGGTCAGAGCCGAAAGATGAATTAGCGATTGCTCTTGTGCCTTATGTTCTGCCATTGCAGTACTCAGTTTGCGATAGAGTTTAATGCCAAATTTATTTTTTGATATTAGCTTAGCATATCCAAGAACCATCAGAGAAGATAAAATCGTAATACATGCAAATAGAAGCCAGCGTTGTGTTTCATGTTTCCCAATAATCTCTTTTTGAAGATTATTTTCCCTTCTTAAAATATCATTTGTTTTGTCGCGCTTATCCGTCTCATATCTTAATTGCATATCCGCTATTTTGTGTATATTTTTTACTTGTATACTATCTTTTAAATTTGAATAATCTAATATAGTTTTATATGCGGATCTATATTGACCAGATTCGTTATACAATTTGGATAGATTATAAAAACCATCGATAAGTAAATCTTTTGTTTTTATTTCTTTGGCAATGGACAACCCATCATTTAAAATTTCTATTTTGGCAGAAATATTTTTGCGCGCAATTAGTCCAATACCGATTAATATTTGAGATTCTAGCCACTTATCTTTGACATATTGATTTAGGATCTTAGACTTTTTCAAGATATTTTATTGAACATTCATGATTATCATACTCTAGCACCCTTCCCCAATTAACATAAGTCAAAATTTGACCCTGTTGATAGTTATTAATGGTGGATAACTTTTCCGCTTCTGTTAGATAATATTTAGATTTATTGATTTTACCTAACTTGAAATAACTTAAGCCAATAGAGTTATAACAGCTTACAAGGACATTTTTATCAATTATTTTTTCTTTAAATCTAAGCACAAGTAAATTATATTCTAGTGCTGCATTATAATTTTGTAGGTCATTGTAGATTATTCCCATTGCGTGATACAGCATCGCCATACCTTCATAATTTTGATTTTCCTCCTCCATTATCATCGCTTTTAAATAATATTCGATTGAATCATCATAACTATTTAATGCGTTAAAAACGGATCCAATAGAATAATAATTTAAAGCGATTCCTGGTTTATGGGAACGAATTATATTTACTTCAAGAGCCCTCCTATAATAAATAAGTGCGATACCAAACTCGCGCGCCTCATAATAGATATTACCAACGTAACTAAAAGAAAATGATAGAATATCAAAAATACCAAACCTCTTGCAAACCATAATTGCTTCTGCAAAAAATTCCCTCGCTTTTGAAAATTTTCTCGCTTTTGTTTTTATTACTCCAAGCATAGAGTAACAATAAGCTTGTTTTCTATAATTATTCAACTCCTTAAAAACTGAAATTGATTTTAAATAAGCGTTTTCGGATTTAAAGTAAGCCCCCCTTTCTCTATAGTTTTGTGCCATATCAAATAAAATATCTGCTGTTTTTGATTTATCATCTATCTGCATTGCATACTTAAGTGCTTGTTTGGAATATGCTATTGATTGCTCGAATGAATCTGCAATTGTGTGAACTGCCAATTCTTGATATATTTCAATTTTCTGTTGATCTGATGCTTGGTTTAAACATGAAATCAAACTGTCCATTGAAGAACTTGCAGACAGGACTTGACATGACAATAAAAATAGAATCATATGGTGCCTCATATAATCCTCCCAAAAACAAATTGATTTTTGTTAGTTGTAGAGCTAAATCTAACCCTACAAATATCATTCCAGTTAATAAATCGGCAACTATAATATTTGTGTTTTGTTTAAAATTCAGATTGCTCTTTGCTGGGTCTTGTCTATATAAAATATTAAATCATTTGAACATTTGTAAATAAATTTTCAACTATTTATTTTCTATACTTCAATTAAATTATGATTTACTTCATCAATATCTAAAGATATTGGTTTGTTTGGACGAAAATGTAAACAGGGTTCAAACTAAATATCTTGCATTTAAAAGGGATAAAATTTAAATTGAAACTTCTGCAAGATTCTTGTTTTATGTATAACTACAGCCTTTTCCCGCCAAATATAATGAGGGGTAAATAATGAAAAAATGGGGACATATTTTATTACTAGCTATTTGCATCTATTCCTTCAACAACCCCGATGCATACGCCCAGAGGGCAAGTGCGGAATTTATTTCCTCTATCGGTCCGCCTAGTCTTACCTCGGGACAAAATGTTAAAGACGGTGTTCACGATCTGATCTATCACGATAATATTTTATTCGTGGTAGATGTTTGGGCCGGTATTCAAGCCGTTGATGTCTCAGACGTGTATAACCCTAAAGAAATCGGTAGATACCAGAATGAGCACCGGGCCCGCAATCTATTTATTCAGGGGAAATATGGATTCCTCTCCGATGAACTTGAGGGAGTACATATTCTCGATATCAGTAATCCCAGAAGCATCGTCCGCCTCGGAAAAATCGAAACCATAGGAGACGCATGGTGGGTCGTGGCAAATTATCCTTATGTCTATGTCGCAGAAGAAAAAAAAGGCGTTCAGGTTTATGATATCAGTAACGTTTCTCTTCCCACAGCTCTCGGAAATTATGATACCCCTGGTTGGGCATGGGAACTTGATATTCAAGGTGACATGATCTTCGTTGCAGATAAAACTGGTGGGCTTCAGATTTTAGACTTTTCTGATAAGAATAATCCCGTAAAAGTAGGGCAATTCCAGGAACCAACCCAGGCCAAATCTATATATATAGAAGAAAATAATCTATACTTAACGGATGGCCCAAATGGTCTTTACGTTCTTGATATTTCAAATCCGAAATTTCCTGCGCTGATCAATAAAATATCAACAGATGGATTCATCTTCGATGCTTTCAAGGGAGGTAAATACCTCTATGTAGCAAATGAATCCTCGCGAAAACTTGAAATTTTTAATCTGACAGATCTTTCTAATCCTACCAGAGAAGCAACCTATGAGTCGCAAGATAAAATATTTGGTGTCTGGAAGGAAGATGTTTATGTTTTTGTTGCTGCAAACAATGGCACTCTTATCCTTAGACATAATAGTCCGCCGGTTCTTGCTGAAATTGAACCACAAATTATAGATGAGTTGCAGCTCTTAACCATCACCCCACAAGGATATGACCCCGATGGAGATCAGATTTTTTATCAAATCAAAAATCTCCCGGAGGGTGCCGCGTTTGATAGTGTTAGCGGTGTAATTTCATGGACACCGACTTATGATCAATCCGGTGAGTATAAAGATATTACACTAAAAGTTATAGAAAGGACCGCCAGCCGGCTTTTTACCGAGAAGACCTTTATAATAACCGTTAATCATGTAAATCGTCCCCCATCATTGCCAGAAGTAGAAAACTATACTGTTAGTGAAAACATCGTCTTATCATTTGCAATTAGCGAAGGTAGCGATGAAGATGTCGAAGATACCGGAAAACTGACTTATCTTGTTGATGGCCTCCCTGCAGGAGCTCAGTTTGACTCATTAACACGTACCTTTACATGGACACCCAGCTATGAGCAATCCGGAACATATGTGCTCGATTTCATTGTAAAAGATCCGCCCGGCGCCTTAGACAGAGATGCCAGTACGATCACAGTAATCCATGTTGATCGTAAACCTATATTAGATGCGGTTGCAGATCAGGGAACAGATGAAAATTCGAAATTGGAATTCATTATAAGTGGAGCAGATCCCGATCAGGAAGATCAAAATTCCATTTCTTTTATAGCAAAAAATTTGCCTCCCGGGGCTACTTTTAATCCACAGAATCAAACTTTTAGTTGGACACCGGGTTATGATCAGTCTGGCTCGTATCCAGAGATTCAATTTATAATGACTGCCGGAAATCTGTCAGACACAACGGCAATAAACATAAACGTTAATCACATTAGCCGTCCCCCAACTTTAGCCAAGATAGATAATAAGACGATCGACGAATCCCAAAAATTGCAATTCAGTATCTCGGGTTCTGATTCGGATAATGAAGATCAAAGTAATTTAAAGTATAGTGCTGAAAATTTACCCGAAGGTGCAAGTTTCAATCCTGATTCCCTGACTTTTAGCTGGACGCCAAATTATGAGCAATCCGGAACATTCTCAGGTATTACCTTTACGGTCACGGATGTCTCCGGACTCAGTGAAAGCAAATCAATTGATATCGTTGTTAATCATGTAAATCGCTCTCCCGTTCTGGATGACATTCAAGCAATTTCATCTGCCGAGAATGTACCCATCACGATTACTGTAACCGGCCAGGATCCTGACCAGGAAGACCAATCAGCCCTAACATATAGCGTGACCCCTTTACCGGAAGGTGCAACCTTAGAGAATGGTACATTCAGCTGGACTCCTGGCTTTGATCAATCGGGCGAATATACTTTGGAATTTTCAGTTTCAGACGGACGCTTAACAGATAAAAAAACGGCCACAATTACCATAACTCATGTTAACCGCATACCCATTATTGAAACTGTTCCCCCCCAATCAATAAGTGAGAATCAACCACTGGAGTTTAAACTAATTGGAAGTGACCCTGATACTGAGGATATGGGTAAATTGAAGATGACGACAGAGATTTTACCGGAAGGTGCCGCGTTCTCCCCTGAAACGGCAACATTTACCTGGACCCCATCCTTTGAGCAATCTGGTAGCTACACGGTTAAATTCTTCAATACCGATGAGGGTGGATTATCTGCTTCCCAGGAAGTCCAAATTACCGTAAATCATGTAAATCGCACACCCGTTCTGGAGCCGGTTCAACCAACAGCTGGAGAGGAAAATACTGCACTTTCCGTCATTCTGCCTGCCGGCAATGATCCGGATACCGAAGATGCTGAAAAACTAACTTACTCTATACAGAACTTACCCGAAGGCGCCGTTTTTGATGAGGCCAGCAGAACAATATCATGGACACCGAATTTTGATCAATCCGGTGAATACGAATTAACTCTGTCTTGTAGTGATGGTGAATTTACAGCCACTCAACCGCTGAAATTAACCATAGCAAACGTCAACAGACCTCCGGTAATAGGCGAAATTGGTGACCAGACCATCGACGAAAACAGTACACTTGGCGTGAATATCGAATTTAGTGATCCCGATAAAGAAGATGAGGGTAAACTTCAAATTTCTGTCTCAAATCTTCCCGAAGGTGCACAATTTGATAATCAAACCGGCACCTTGTCATGGGTTCCAACATATGAACAGGCTGGTACTTATTCCGGTGTAAACATAAGCGTCACCGATCAGGCGGGTACAAAAGCTGAGAAATCTATCTCAATCATTGTTAACAATGTCAACCGACCACCTGTTTTAGATCCAATTCCGGCATTGTCAGGTGTAGAAAATGCTGCAATTTCTCAACAATTTAGTGCCAGCGATCCTGATCAGCAGGATGAGGGAAAATTGCAATATAGCAGCAATAATTTACCCGCCGGTGCGACCTTGGATCCTGCAACAGGTATGTTCAAATGGACCCCAAATTATGCTCAAGCAGGAAAATATTCAGTTAATATTGAAATAAAAGATGCCGCAGGTTTAAGTGCCGAATCGACCGTAGAAATCACCATTGCAAATGTCAACCGGCCGCCAACAATTGCGAATGTACCCAATCAAACTGTGGACGAAAATTCCACAATAAATGTATCCGTCTCAGGTGCCGATGAAGATACCGACAATGAGCTCCGATATACAGCCGATGGCATGCCCAGTGGCGCCTCAATCGATGAGAATAGTGGTACAATTTCCTGGACTCCCGATTATGAGCAATCTGGAAATTATAATATTACTGTTAAAATTTCTGATGGTGAAGCAGAGGCAAGTACTACGTTTACCATCGTCGTAAATAATGTAAACCGAGAACCTTCGATAGATGGCGGTGGTTCTGTAACGGTAGAGTCAGGCGAAACAGCAAATCTTTCCTTTAGTGCAAATGATCCGGACAACGATCAGCTTCGCTTTGAATCGGACAATCTTCCATCCGGGGCAAGTCTGGATGCTACCACTGGTAATTTTTCATGGACACCTGGAGAAGGAGATGTGGGCTCTCATACTATTACCGTTCGTGTAAGTGATGGCAATGCTACAGATCAAACATCTGCCACCATTACGGTAACTCAACCACCACAACCACCAGAAAACCAACAAAATTAAAACTAATTTGAGAATGGATTAGCTGTCTTAACAGCTGATCCGTTTTTTTTATGAATATTTTATCAAAAATATACAGACGACTAAAAGGGTATTTTTTATCAGGACTCTTGGTTGTCGTCCCCCTGGTTATTACAATTATTGTAATAAAAGCCATTTTTACATTCCTGGATAATTTATTATTGCCCTATCTTCAACCAAGCCTTGGAGCTTGGATAAGAATTCCCGGGGTTGGGATATTGATAACTTTTATGGCTATTTTTACTATCGGGGTTTTAATTACAAATTTTATTGGACGAAAGTTTATAAATGTCGGTGAATACTTTCTACTAAAAATACCCATTGCCAAATCTATTTATGGCTCGGTAAAACAAATTCTTCAAACTTTTTCTCACTCTGAAAATGAAGCACAAAAAAAAGTGGTTTTGGTAAAATATCCGCGTGAGGGTATATGGTCCGTTGGTCTCCATAACGGGGAGATTCTTCATCCGGAGACAAAGCAACAATTAGATAGTATCTTGGTCCTCGCGTCTATCAATCCGACGTCCGGATTTTTTATTTTAGTTCCTCCTTCGGATGTACATGAAATTGATATTTCAATAGAAGATGCCATGAAATGGATTGTCTCAGGAGGAATAATCACACCCGCAAATTTAAAAACGAACAAATCTTAATTTTGAATATCATAGACTCTCTTCTTAATCAATTTCAGAAAACAAAGATTGTTTTTATCACCAAGCAGGAATTAGAGAGCCTGCTTAAAATAGGCACTATTCTGCGCCAGGAAGATACTGTGATTTGCCAAGATATTCGATTGTTGCGTGCTAATACAAAATATTGGATTCAGGAGACATCTCCCAAAGACGAAATTATTCTAAGACAGTTTGACACGATTGAAACAGCTGAGATTTTTCTGAAAAACCGGTTGCAGGTATATGAAAAAATGTGGGATGGGTGTGGCTGTAAGATTGATTACTACCAATAATTCTATATCTATGTATAATAAGAAGGGGCTGTCCTGATTAACGTGGCGTAGCCCCTTCTTTGACCTGGTTTATTAAAAATCGAACTTTATACCTTGGGCTAATGGCATTTTCGTGCCAAAATTGATTGTATTCGTTTGACGCCGCATATATGTTTTCCAGGCATCCGAACCGGACTCACGCCCGCCGCCCGTATCTTTTTCACCTCCAAAGGCACCACCAATTTCAGCTCCCGAAGTTCCAATATTTACATTTGCAATTCCACAATCCGAACCCCAGGCTGAAAGAAAGGTTTCTGCTTCGCGTAAATTATTTGAAAAAATTGAAGACGAAAGTCCCTGAACAACACCATTCTGCAGCTCAATAGCAGCAGTAACATCACCAGAATATTTTAATAGGTATAAAATTGGAGCAAAGGTTTCTTCTTGAACAATTTCAAACTTATTATCTGCTTCAACGATAGCCGGTGTAATATAACAACCTGACTCATAGCCGGGACCGGACAATTTTTCACCACCGGTTAACACGGTTCCCCCTTCTGCTCTCACCTTATCCATAGCCTGCATCATAGTTTCTACAGCAGATGTATCTATAAGCGGGCCCATATGATTTTTTTCATCCAAAGGATTACCAATTTTTATGGACTCATATGCCTTGAGCAGTGCACCCTTAACCTGATCATAAATTGACTCGTGAATAATGAGTCTCCTGGTCGAAGTACATCTTTGACCAGCGGTTCCAACAGCACCAAAGACAATTGAAGGTATCGCCAGTTTAAGATCTGCATCCGGGCTTAAAATAATTGCATTATTTCCACCCAGCTCTAAAATATATCTGCCGAGTCTTTTTGCGATAACCTGTGCCGCATGACGACCAACTTCTGTCGATCCGGTAAGAGATATTAAAGGGACTCTTCGATCATTCAGCATTTCTTCTCCTATTACCCTACCGGAACCAACAATCAGTGAAAATACCCCTTCCGGCAAATCATTTTCTTTTAGAACATCAGAAAGAATATTTTGACATGCAAGTGCTGTTAACGGCACCTTGGATGCGGGTTTCCACAAATTAACATCGCCGCAAACAGCTGCAATCATGGCATTCCACGCCCAAACTGCTACCGGAAAATTGAAAGCAGAAATGGTTGCAACGACCCCGAGCGGATGATACTGATCATACATCCGGTGATAGTCCCGCTCCGACTGCATGGTAAACCCATACAACTGTCTGGATTGACCAACCGCAAAATCACATATATCTATCATTTCCTGAACCTCGCCCCAGCCCTCCTGCTGAGATTTACCCATTTCCAACGAAACCAATGTGCCCAGAGGTTCTTTATATTCGCGCAGTTTTAAGCCTATTTGCCGGACGATTTCACCTCTTTTGGGCGCTGGCATTTTCTGCCAGAATTTAAACGCGCTTTGGCCAGTTTTAATAATATGATCATAATCCTCCTTGGATGCCTGGTAAACTGAGGCAATATATTCACCTGTTGCGGGTGACTTTACCTGCAGTTCTCCCTGATCACTGGTCTTACCCCACTTTAAACCTGTGGATGATCCGAAATTTTTGTCGTTTATTCCTAAAACCTTTAGAAAATCCATTAAAACTCCTTCCTGATTTATCCAAACACCTCACTAAGCACCTGGATTAATATATTGTTTTTATGTCTTCTTTATTCACTCGAAATGGTAATTTAACAAAACAATAATTTTCAGTAAATCTATTTTTATATTTCCTGGGATAATTTTCATTAATACCTGTTGTTTTAAATCTCATTATTCTTTGGTATATTTCAAAAAATGAAATACATACAGGCTTATGGAATTTCTAAAAATAGATTGTGATATTGTCCGAAAAGTATTAAAACATTTTTTGTTCGAGGAAGTTAAAAAGGCCGGGTTCAAAAAGGTCATCTTTGGGCTGTCCGGTGGTATTGATTCCAGCCTTGTTGCTTATTTATGCGCTGACGCTTTTTCTCCTGAAAATGTGACGGCCCTCATAATGCCCTATAAAACCAGCAGCCCAGAGAATATGAGTGATGCGCGTCTGATTGCAGAAAAAACCAGAATTAATTTTGAAATATTAGACATATCCCCAATGGTTGATCATTTTTTTAAAGGCGATACTGATGCGGATGTCACACGTCGCGGTAACCGCATGGCTCGTGAGAGAATGTGTTTCCTGTATGACAGATCTCTTAAAGATAATTCTATGGTGATCGGAACCAGCAATAAAACGGAACTACTTTTGGGATATGGGACAATTTTTGGAGATTTGGCCAGTGCAATTAATCCGATTGGAGATCTGTATAAAAACCAAGTCTGGCAATTATCAAAATTTTTTAAGATTCCTCAGAATGTTATCGATAAGGCTCCATCGGCAGATTTGTGGCGTGGACAGACGGATGAAGAAGAAATTGGATATTCCTATGATGAAATTGATCGACTGCTCTACTACCTCGTAGATTTAAGATATTCAAATGAAATGCTCCTGGATCTCGGAATCAAACTTGAAATGATTTCAGATATAAAAAACAAAATTCAAAAATCTCAATTCAAACGACGCCCTCCAATAATTGCAAAGTTGTCTAATCGAACCATTAACCAGGATTTCAGATATTGTCGCGATTGGGGGGTATAAATCTTGGAACAGATTGTACCCGGTGCCTTATATCTTGTCAGCACGCCCATCGGAAACCTGGCGGACATTTCATTTCGCGCAATCCATATCCTGAAGTCCGTAGATATTATTGCAGCAGAAGATACCCGCACCAGCCGCGTTTTATTCGACAAATATGATATCCAATCAAATGCTGTATCATACCATAGCTACAATCAACAAAAAAAGACTCCTCAAATAGTTTCATTTTTGAACTCCGGAAAATCTGTGGCCCTGATTTCAGATGCCGGAACTCCAGGAATCTCTGATCCGGCATATAATCTGGTACAACAATGTAAAATTGAAAATATCCGTGTAATTCCTATTCCGGGTGCCTCAGCCTTGCTTGCTGCCCTGGTTAGCTCCGGCTTGCCCACAAACAAGTTCGTATTCGAGGGATTTCTTCCGTTGAAAAAGGGTCGAAAAACCCGCCTTACTCTATTGGCTGAGGAGGAACGCACCCTCGTATTATATGAGTCTCCTCACCGCTTGCTAAAAACTGTAAAAGAACTAAATGAGTTTTTGGGAGAGCGAACCTGCTCAGTGGCGAGAGAAATTACAAAGAAATTCGAAGAAATTTACTCTGGCTCATTTTCACAAATTATCTCCTATTTTTCTGAGAAAAAACCCCGGGGTGAATTCGTTCTTGTCATTGAAGGTAAAAGAAAAAATCGATCCGCCAATATCGATTAGACTTAAATATCTTTTTCCAAAACATTTGAAACAGATGCCATCAAAAACCAATAAACACAAGGCGTTGCTGGAGATTTTAAAAACCTCTCTACCTGCTGCAATTGATCTTTCTTCACAAACCTTTACCTGGTTAATCGAAGCGATCATGATCGGAAATTTGGCAACTGCAGCGCTGGCCGGGGTTGGAATCTCACAACAAGTGATATTGTTGACTTTCAGCATTCTGTTAACCTTTGTTGTCGGTAGTTCTATCCTTGTGGCACGTTATCTTGGTGCCGGCGATACATGGAATGCGAATCATATTTTGGGGCAATCGATTATTATTGGTGTTGCTTTTTCATTTATTATCAGTCTTATCTGGTATTTTGGCGCTCCGCTCATTTTTTCTCTAATAAGAGAAGACAACCCCAGCGCTAGTATATATGGTATCAAATATATTACAACGATCGCCTGGTTCACTCCACTGATCATAACAAATTTTATTGCGCTCGGTATAATGCGGGGAATCGGTGATACAATGTGGAGTATGAAAATTAATATAACCGTTCAGATAATTAACCTTACTTTAGATGCGTTGCTTATCTTTGGTTTATTTGGATTTCCGCGGCTCGAGACAATGGGGGCCGGTCTGGCCGTAGGAATCGCTCATTCAATCGGCTTTTTTCTAACTTTTTATGTATTACGAAGCAGAAAAAGTTCGCTTTTTCTTGCAGTTATGGAAATCACCCGTCCAAATATCAGAACATTCAAAAAACTGATTAGAATGGGTATTCCCACAACGGTTGAACAACTTGTATGGTCAATAGGGCAATTGGTGCTCAGTGTTTATGCCGGCTGGCTTGGCATTGTTGTCCTGGCAACACATCAGGTCTTCGTCCGGATCCAGGGGGTGATTACTATGATTTTCTTTGGGTTTGGATTAGGTTCAATGGCACTGGTGGGGAAAAATCTCGGCGCCCAAGATCCACGACAGGCAAAAAAAACCGGCATGATAACCGGTATTGTGGGATTGGTTGCTTCGATGATTATTGCAATTTTCTTGTTTTTTGCTGCAGAACCGATAATTTCAGCTTTTACCAGTGACCGGGAAGTGATAAATTTATCCATATCTCTAATTTTAATATTTGCTTTAATACAACTGCCCAAAGGGGTTAATATTGTTTTCTCCGGGACATTAAGGGGTGGAGGAGAGTTAAATTGGCTTATGTGGTTAGCCATAGTGACCGTGCTTATTTATGAGATTTTCGGATCCTGGTTTTTTGCAGTATATCTGGGTGGCGCATTATCCGCCATCTGGATTATCCAGGGATTAGATGAAACAACACGCCTCATCCTTAATTATTGGCGATTCAATCGCGGAAAATGGAAAAAACTTGAGCTATAATTCAGCAAGACTGTAAGGACTTTCTCAGAATGATTAATAATATTCCATTTATATCTTTTGAGGGGATAGATTTTTCAGGTAAATCTACCCAAATTAAATTGTTGACCGAAGCATTAGAAAATGTGGGTCAGAAGGTTCTCTTAATAAGAGAACCTGGGGGAACTGAGATCTCTGAAAAAATCCGTACCCTCCTGCTTGATAAAAACAATATGAAAATGACAGATGTATGCGAAGTGCTTCTTTACAGTGCTGCCAGACACCAGCTGGTATCAGAAATTATTAAACCTGCATTGGATAAAGGGGTTTTTGTCATCGCAGATAGATTTGTTGATTCTACAACCGCGTATCAGGGATTTGGTCGCCAGATTGCTATGCCTTTTATAAAAAAATTAAATTTAATTGCTACGGAAGAAATTTTACCCTTTATTACGTTCTATATTGACATTGATATCGAGACTCTCAACCAGCGTAAAATTAGCAGTGGATTGGAAGTGGATCGTCTTGAGAGCCAAAAAGATATATTTTATAAACGTATTCGTAAAGGATATCAAAAAATAGCCGATTTAAATAAATCTAGGATTATTACTCTGGATGGAACAAACAACGTCGAGAAGATTAAAAAGAATATATGGGAAATTGTTACAACAAAATTTTCTTTTTAATTTTGTTTAATTCGCTCTTATGAAAGTAGGATGACTATGTCTAAATATTTTAAAAGTTCATTTATTACAATAATTCTTCTGTTGATAATACCATTTTCCGATATCAATCACAGTGTTCAGGCAGATGAAAGTGAGTACTATAATCGGATCAGTAAAGGGTTAATGTATTTTCGTAAAGTTTATGAAAGAATTCAATCTAGCTATGTCGAAGAAATTGATCCATATGAATTTGCTAAATCGGGGATTGATGGAATGCTTGAGAATCTGGATCCCTATACCGTTTTTATCGAACAGGACGAAAATACCAGATTAAAAATAATAACTACCGGAAAATACGGTGGTCTTGGTATGGAAATCGGTATGCGCAATGGCCAGGTAACAGTAATAAGTCCCATGGATAATTCACCGGCGCAACGAGCCGGAGTTCGGGCGGGAGATATCATATATAAAATAGATGGTGATGCCGCCTCTGATCTTTCGCCGGAGGATATCTCAAAACGACTGCGGGGACCGGTTGGATCAGGTGTGGAAATTACCATAAATCGTCCGGGATTTGAATCTGAGTTCACCTTAAAGATGGTGCGTGAAGAGATCGTGATAGAAGACGTCAGCTATGCCGATTTCATTGCCCCTGGAGTTGCGTATATTCGTTTAACCAGCTTTACTGATAAAGCTGGAGATGAATTTCATAAAGAGATTCGGAAACTCAGAGAACGAGGCGAAATCAAGTCCTTTATTCTTGATCTGAGAGGAAATTCAGGCGGATTATTGGAATCGGCAGTTGATATTGCCGGCGCTTTCTTGCCACAGGGCACTACCGTCGTATATACAAAGGGTTCAAACGATGGTGAACATTCATTCCAAACGGAGTCAAATCCAATCTTTCCAGAGACTCCACTCGCTGTGCTGGTTAACAATGGCAGCGCCAGCGCCTCAGAAATTGTCGCCGGAGCCTTGCAGGATCTGGATCGGGCAATTATTGTCGGTACCAACACTTTTGGCAAGGGACTTGTTCAGAAAGTATTTAATATAGATAAAAACAGTAATGTTAAAATAAAAATTACAACCGCAAAATATTATATACCAAGTGGCAGATGTGTCCAAAAGCAAGATTATTCGAAGAACAATCACCTTTTTAGCAACAATGGGAATAAGATGTCAAAGGATTCCCTGGATCATGAATATTTTACGAACAACCATCGAAGGGTACTTGAAAAAGGTGGGATAAACCCGGATATATTCGTTGAAGATGATTCAATCAGTTACCTGCTAACAGAATTGTGGCGCCAGAGCATCCCCTTCAATTTTGCAGTACAATATAAAATTGATCATCCCGCCTGGACAGGACCCTTTGAGATAACAAATGAAATCTTTGCAGAATTTTCAGATTTTGTTGTCCAAAATGATTTTCATTACCAAACAGAGGGTGAATCAGAACTGGAAAAATTCATTAATATTCAGAAAAAGAACAATAGTTCTGCAGAAATTATTACCAACGCAGAATCACTTTTAAAATTGCTTCAGGAATCTAAACATGGTGATTTAGAGAGATATCGTACTGAAATTTCACGATTGCTGCTTAATGAACTTGCAGAAAAATATTATGGCAGTAAAGACAAATTGAAATATACCTTGCGCTCTGATAATCAACTACAGGAAGCCATTAGACTGCTTCACGATATTCAACAGTACAACAAGATCCTGGCTATTAAATAAGTCAGTTAAATAAAATTTATTATCAAAGAGGATTGATTTTATCAATCCTTTTTTTATATTCCTCAGAATATGCATTCAGAAATAAAAATCCCGGCAAACACACAGGCTGTCCTAAAAAAAATAAATCAGCTTGCCCAACAGCTACAAACACCTGTCTATGTCGTGGGCGGATTTGTGCGTGATTTGTTCCTGGGAAAAAATGTGAAAGATCTCGACTTTGTAATTTTGGGAGATGCTCTGAAATTTGCCCACCTATTCAGGGACACCTTTGGTGCAGGTGCGCTGGTCGTCTATCCAAAGTTTGGAACAACCATGCTAGAGCATGATAACTTTAAAATAGAGATTGTCACTGCCCGGGAGGAAAGTTATCAAAGTAATTCAAGAAAACCCGCAGTAAAAAAGGCCGATCTAAATTCTGATCTATCAAGACGTGATTTTACCATCAACACGCTTGCAATGGATATAAGCGATGCAAAATTTGGAACTATTATTGATTTGTTTGAAGGTGTTACTGATTTAAAAAATGGCGTAATTAAAACACCGCTTGATCCCGAAATTACGTTTTCCGATGATCCCTTGCGAATGATGCGTGCGCTACGCTTTGCGACGGAACTGCCATTTCAAATTGAATCCGATACCTACTCTGCTATTATAAAAACTGCGTCCCGAATTGAAATTGTTTCACAGGAAAGGATTACAGACGAGTTCAACAAAATACTTCTGTCTGCAAAACCTTCAACAGGCATCAGATTGTTAGAGGAATCTGGTTTAATGCAGCACTTTTTACCGGAGTTCATCAATACAAAAGGAGTGGATCAAAGAAAAAACCATCACCACAAAGATGTGTTTTACCATACTTTACAGGTTTTAGATCAGGTAGCTGATTTATCTGACAAGCTTGAATTACGCCTTGCAGCAATTTTTCATGATATTGCAAAACCCCGGACCAAAAGATATGATCCCAACCTGGGATGGACTTTTCATGGACATGAGGTTGTCGGTGAACGAATGAGTGCGGCAATTTTACACCGTTTAAAATATCCCGGTCATATTATCAGCTATGTTCGTAAATTGGTGAGGCTACATCTCCGCCCCATGACACTTGTATCTGAGGAAGTCACTGATTCTGCTATTCGTAGACTATTATTTATGGCAGGTGAAGAATTTGATGATTTGATGAAGCTTTGTCGGGCGGATATTACCTCAAAAAATCCCAACAAAGTTAAAAAACATCTGCATAACTATGAGATTGTTTTAAAAAAAGCGATTAATCTTGAAGAACGTGATCGTGTTAAGGCCTTTAAAAGCCCCGTGACCGGAGAAGAAATTATGAGCGCTTTTGATATGAAACCGGGACCGATAGTCGGACAAGTAAAGAAGTTCATAGAAGAAGCCATTCTCGATGGCAAAATCGCCAATGAACACGATGTTGCCTATCAATATATGATCGATAACAAAAACGAGATAATCTAGAATTAAATGAAACCAGATTCCTCATGCCTATTATAACCGAAAAAAAGAATTTATTTAAGGACATCGATAAATTTCGCTGTGTCCATGAGGTCCATCGTCACTTTAAGTCGCAGATGTCTGCGTATCATATATTAATTGAAAAAAATTGTTTTCCAAATGGCTGTATGTATTTTCAGTGGAAATGTCGTTTACTCGCGAAACAAAGAAAGTGCTTTCGTAATTTTAAAAATGTTGGAAAAGAATGTTTTAACTGTAAATATTTTTATGAAGATAAGATTCATCAATATCCGGAATTTATTGATTCAGATGTTTCATTGGCTGATTTTGAATTGGAATTTGATGAGTTTGTGGAATGGATCCATCAATTAAAAAATAAACGGGTACTTTGTGAAGGTCGCATCACATCAATACGACCGGACCTGTCGGTTAATTTTAAACAGAATTCATATAATATTACACTTGGTGGCTTCTTAATACATTTTTCATCGGGATATATTGACAATATCCCATTTGATGATCCTTTTTATCTAAGTGTTTCATCTTTAACACAAAATAAAATCAGATTTAGAAAAGATGATGTATTGGAATTTGAGGCGAGTCTGTTTTTAGACAAAGGAAGATTTGTTTTTAGAAAATCAGGTAAATTTCATTTCATTGAACGTGGGAATGAGAAAGTCTCCAAATAGAAGTGATCTGTTAGTTTCATTATCCACTGCAACTGTTCAACAGGGACAACCCTCAAAATGCCTGAACTGTTCGCAGGGAATTCTGGCTGATAATCATAGCAAAGGACCGGGACCAAAACGTTCTGTCATATGCATGATTGGCACTCCTGACTATCAGCTCTGCAATTTTATGGATGATTCTTCAAAAGGAAATAGTAAAGATATTTGTGCAAATCCAGAATGGAGTGGAAAAAAATGTCACTATACAATTTAGCTGTTCGTCCGCTATATAAAAGTGTAAACGGGTTTTGAAAATAATATGCCAAATAATGTATTAATAACGGGCGCGCCCGGAATAGGAAAAACAACGCTCATCAAGCATCTTATTCGTGATCTGACACCGGTAATTGTCCGCGGATTCTATAAAGAAGTTATTCTGGATAATGATGTTGTTAAGGGGTATCGGTTGGTAACATCCAGGTTTGATGAGCAAATATTGGCACATACCTATTTTGAAAGTCCTCAAAAGATTGAAACTTTCGGTGTAAATATTGATGGTTTTAATAAGCTGGTTGCCAAAGAATTAGACCTGAAGAATGGCGCTGAATTGTTTATCGTTGACGAAATTGGCCAAATGGAATGTCTTTCTGAATCCTTCTGTCATCAAATAAATAAAATTCTGGATTCTAAGATACCGCTTATTGCCTCAGTAATGCAAATTGCAACGCCGGAATTAAAAAAACTAAAAGAAAGAAAAGATGTCACACTGGTACAAGTGACGCATAAGAATCGTGATACACTGTGGAAAAATATATTGCTTAAAATTTGATACTTCTGCTCTTATTGGTCTGTTACTTCTTGCAGGTATACCTGTGTAAGAAAATATATTATTCAGACGTAATATAGACTGATCCAAAAACTATCGATGTTGTTAAAAATAATTTGGCAGTTGTGGTATCATAACTTGCATCCCGGTGTTCGAGAGACGGCAAAAGCCCTTCCCGTTTGTTACCAAATGCATTCAAATCACCCGCGACGGCGGAGGCTTTAATCCGGTACGAAATATTCTCTGGTAAAATCACTTTTAAATCACCAAAAACACCACTGACATAAAGTTTTACGCATTCTCCTGCCAACTTTACACGAGAAAGATCTACGCGTATATCGCCAAACACATTGTTTATAGATCCCCCCGTAAAATTCTGAGAATCAAAAACAATTTTTATATCTCCAAAGACATTACTCTCGGTAAACTTACTTGATGCGTTATGCGATTCAACCGGAGTTGGCTCCAAACCATCTTCTTGCTCGGATGTATCATTTTTTCGTTTGTCATATATAATTTTGGCGCCGATTAAGATGAAAATTACCGGCCAAAAAGTTCTGAAGAAGCGGCCCAGGTCCATAATATAAAAATTGTCTAATAGAAAAAGCATACCAATTAAAACTAATATGATTCCCCCGATAAGATTACCACTTGTTTTTTGATTCGCCATATTTTTTACCCATTGTTATTGAAATATATTCTAAGATATACATTCCCTGTATTTCAAGCAATTGTCATTTAAAATTTGCAGATTATAAGTCAAAAATATATATTTGCGCTCATGAATCTTGAGATGATTACCCCGGTCACGGCAAATATTTTTAAATTCTATAGCTCATTGTTTTCTATTTCCCTACGAAGAAATGAACTACGAGTTACAAAACCTTTTTCGGATTATTGAAAACGAAGACCTTGATGAGGATGAATTGATCCTGGTTGATCAGACATTGTCGGTTATAAATCTGTACCAGGGAGAAGAAATTAGTGACCTGAGGAGTGAGTACGTTTCACTATTTACCGGCGGTGAACCAATGTCTGTTGTATGTCCGATGATCGCTTCTGATTTTTGTACACTCGCATCAAAAAACTATGATTCCTTTGAAGCCGAAGACTTAATTTATGAGAGTGCGCTGCCAATAAATACCGATGATCCGGTTGATTCTGTCGTTAATTATTTGCAGTACTTATCCTATGCTTGCGATGAATTCCTGATTGGTGACCTGAGGCCAGACATATTGAGATCTTTCTTTAAAAACCATATTTCTTACTGGATTCCACTTTTTTGTGATCTGCTTTATCGCTCGGCAAATTTGTCTTTTTATAAGGAAGTTGCTGTCGGTTTAAGAGAAACCCTATTATTCTATGATACCGAATCCTGATGCCTGGAGAGTGCAATCTCAGATTTTTGAGTTTAATTGATTCGTTTTATCAGGAAGGTTGATTCAATTCAATACTATATAGTTTAATTTCTTTCTTTTTTCCACGTAGTTTTATATTCCCAACCTCACTTTTGAAATATCCATTTTCCCCTGAAACCAGGTCATTCAACTTGTCAGAGATTAGCAATAATTTACTATATACAGAACACTGTTCCTGTATGCGGGCAGCTGTATTCAGGACATCCCCGTGATAAGCAATTTCTCGTTTTATGTCTCCAATTTCTGAAACAGTGACCACTCCTGCATCCATGCCTGCTTTAAATATCGGAACAACATTATACTTTTTAAGATATTGATGTTCATTCTTGTGTAGTGTCTGTTGAAATGCAAAAAATAGATTCAGACAATTATTTTGCCGGCGGCCATTATCCACACCCCATGATAGAACAACTTCATCGCCAACAAATTGATAGATTTCAGCCCGATATCTTATAACCAGATCCGTAAGATCATGAAAACAATCTCTGATAAAGCGGCTGTAAATTTGATGTCCCAGTTGTTCGGTAATACCCGTAGAATTTTTTAAGTCTAAAAACATAAATATTCGATTTTCTTCCCGGGGTTTGTGGTACCTTCCGATTGATAATCTAAATAAATTTCCCGGTCCGAATTTTTTATCCACCTCCATAATGAAATTTAAGAGTAAAATGGCCAAAGAGATATAAAGTAAAAGTGAAATAAAAAAATGATGGGATAACATTTCCTGCATTAAAAACAATTCTTTTTCCGGATAAATCTCGAAATACAAAAACACAAAAAAGACAATCACGCCTGCCAGGATGATAGATAATAGATAAAGGATACTATGGGTAAGAATAACCACGCCAAATGATTTTCGTTTAATCTTTGAGTTATTCACAATAATTGAGGTCAGGTAAAATAGAGACCCGAATAAAACTGCCTGCAGAATTATTTCCAGATGAATATAATTAGTCTTCATATAGGACTTTATTATATTTTCTGCGAAAAACTCCTGTGGGCCCCAATAGGCAATGATATAATATAAATAAAAAACGGCAAGCCAATAGATATTGATTGCAAGCCAATGTTCAGCTTTAAGAATTGTCTTTCGTCGCATTTTTTTTATACCTAATCTAAAAAATTTTCTTCGGTAAAATTAAATGGTTATAAAATTATCTCTTCTTGAAGATTGTATCGCTTAACAGGAATAAGAATTATTACTTATTTCTTTTAATATAAAGAATTCTTGTGATTTTTGCTTTTTCAGTTAAAAAAAATTGATACATTATTATTCTGGCAGTATATTTGGAGTAATTATTCACAAATGAGTATAATCATGAAATTTCATCACCGCGGACATCATCATATTAGGACTATTAACAGACCGGGAAATTTCCATTAAATCAAAAATTAAATTTATATAGAAATATTATAACCCGGTTTTTAACCGGGTTTTTTTATTTAAGGACAGGAAGAACGATAATGCTAACATTGGCAATACAAAAAAGCGGCCGACTGAGTGAAAAGACGATTAACCTATTAAAGGATTGTGGGCTCGAGTTCGAAAATGGCGGATCCGTTAAGCTAAAAACTGTTTCCAAAAATTTTCCGCTTACTTTACTCTTTCTTCGGGATGATGATATTCCGGAGTGCGTCGATGACGAAATTGCCGACATTGGAATTGTCGGTGAAAACGTCTATCTTGAAAAGCAAAAACCTTTGATTGTTGAAGAGAAACTGGGATTTGCAAGATGTCGGTTATCGATAGCCATTCCCAAAAATGAAACCTTTCGTTCGATTAAAGATCTGAATGACAAAAAGATCGCAACCACCTATCCAAATATATTGAACACTTTTTTGAAGGAAAACAATTTAAATTCAATAATCCATGAAATAAGTGGCTCGGTTGAGATTGCACCAGGTATTGGTCTTTCTGATGCAATTTTCGATATTGTCAGTACCGGCAGCACATTATTGAGCAATGGTCTGAAAGAAGTACATACCATCGCCAAATCTGAAGCTATTCTTATAAAAAACAAGCACCTTTCTGATGAAAAAAATGAATTACTAAGAAAATTGCTGTTCAGAATCAGGTCAGTTAACACAGCACGCAAGTTTAAGTATATTTTATTAAATGCGCCGGATCAGGCCGTGGACGAAATCTGTGCTATTCTTCCTGGGATAAAAAGCCCAACGATTATGCCTCTGGCCCAAAAAGGATGGAGTTCATTACACTCGGTGATTCAACAGGATGATTTCTGGGAAATTATCGAAAAATTAAAAAAAGCTGGTGCCGAAGGCATTTTAGTAATTCCAATTGAACAAATGATAACGTAAAGAGCATAAAATGGATATTGTTTTCTATCCCCAAAAGACGGAGTGGGAGGGGTTGACCAAACGCCCTGTTTACAATCAGGAAGAATTGTTTGATAGTGTGCGTAAGATTTTTAATGATGTTAAAAACAACGGTGACAATGCAATTCTTGAATATACCGGCAAATTTGACAACATCATGCCTAAAATACTATCCGTGTCAAAACAAACAATTGATGCATCCGGGGCTCAATTGCAACCCGGATTAATGGACGCAATAAATATTGCAAAAAACAATATTGAGGAATTTCATAATTCGCAAAAAGAGAATGTAAAAATTATTGAAACACAGCCTGGCGTAAAGTGCTGGCGGCAAAGTCATCCCATTGAAAATGTGGGATTATATATTCCGGGAGGTTCGGCACCTCTATTTTCCTCCTTGCTTATGTTGGGAATCCCGGCCAAACTGGCAGGATGTCAGCAAATCATTGTATGCACACCTCCAAATGCCGCCGGCGAAGTGGAAGAAATTATCCTATTTGCTGCAAAAACTATCGGGCTGGATTCTATCTATTGTGTTGGTGGCGCACAGGCAATTGCAGCAATGACCTTTGGTACAGAAACCATTCCGGCTGTAGATAAAATTTTAGGACCCGGAAATCAATATGTGACCGCGGCAAAGCAATTAGCGACCCTGGAGGGTGTGGCCATTGATATGCCGGCAGGTCCTTCAGAGGTTCTGGTAATCGCCGATGATACCGCCAATCCGGACTTCGTAGCCTCTGATCTTCTCTCCCAGGCGGAACACGGACCCGATAGCCAGGTATTGCTGTTAACTGATTCCGAGACTTTACTTAATCAGGTTCTTAAAGCTGTTGAAGAGCAACTGAATGTTCTGCCCAGAAAAGATATCGCAAGCACCGCATTAAGTTCCGGGAAAGCAATTTTACTGGATTCGATCTTGACGGCAATGGATTTTTCAAATTTGTATGCACCAGAGCATTTGATTATTGCAACCAGGAACGCTTTATCCATGAGTGGCTCGGTTAAATCTGCCGGTTCTGTATTTATCGGGAATTATAGTTGTGAATCCGCGGGGGACTATGCCTCTGGAACAAATCATACCCTGCCGACAAATAGATTTGCCCGAAATTATAGCGGGGTATCACTGGATAGTTTCTATAAGAAAATTACTTTCCAGGAGTTGAGTCGTGATGGAATTAAGAATCTCGGGCCGGTGATTGAAGTTCTGGCTGAAGCAGAATCACTAGATGCCCATGCAAATGCGGTTAGAATCCGCAGGAAATTTATTGAAACGGAAGAAGACAATGGATCTTAAAAACCTGGTGCGAAAAAATATTTGGGATTTGGTTCCATATTCTTCTGCGCGAAGCGAGCACAAAAACCTTAATGGAATTTTACTCGATGCCAATGAAAACTCTCTGGGATCAGTGCTTGATAATGGTTTAAACCGCTATCCGGATCCTTATCAGGAGCAGCTAAAATCAAAAATAGCCCATTATAAGAAGATTGATTCAAACCAAATATTTATAGGTAATGGAAGCGATGAAGCGATCGACTTGTTAATCAGGGCCTTCTGTGAACCCGGACATGATAAAATTGTTGTTTTTCCTCCGACTTACGGTGTATATCGTGTTTTCGCGGAAACGAATAATGTCCAGGTTGTATCTGTTGATCAATCCCGTGATTTTTCGCTGGATGTTTCCGGCTATAACCGTCTGGAATCTGACAACATTAAGTTAACCTTTATTTGTGATCCGAATAATCCTTCGGGAAATTGTTATTCAAACAAAGAAATCACTGCGATTCTTGATTCCTCTGATTCTCTGGTGGTCATTGATGAGGCCTATATTGATTTTGCTTCCAGGGAAAGCTGGCTTTCAAAATTACTAAATCATCCTAATCTAATCGTGCTGCAAACACTTTCAAAAGCATGGGGACTGGCGGGTATCAGGATTGGAATGGCCTTTGCATCAGCAAAAATTATTGACATTCTGAACAAAGTAAAATATCCCTATAATGTGAATCAATTGACACAGCAAAAGGCGATTGAAGCTTTGAACAATTATGAAAAGAAAGATTTTTTTGTCAAGGAATTAATAAAGCAACGTCAGATTTTGGTAAAAGAGTTGTCGGAACTTGATTGTGTTTTAAAGATTTACCCGTCCGAGGCAAATTTTCTGCTTGTAAAATTTAAAGAGGCTATCCTGACATACCAATACTTGCTAAAAAATAACATTGTCATACGGGACCGATCAAACCAGCTGCACTGTGAGAGTTGTCTGCGGATTACGGTTGGCACAGAAAAAGAAAATAAAGTCTTAATTGACCAATTAAAAAACTGGACATAAGAAATGAAGCGAGTTCTATTTATTGATCGTGACGGCACTATTCTGATTGAGCCGGAAGATGAACAAATTGATTCTTTTGATAAGATGGAATTTGTTCCCGGAGCCATTTCAAATTTGGCCCGAATTGCTCAAAAAAATGTTTTTGAATTAGTTTTAATTACAAATCAGGATGGCCTGGGAACCAAATCCTTCCCGGAGGATACGTTCTGGCCTGTTCAAAATCTGATGTTAAAGATTTTGGAAAACGAAAGCGTCCAATTTGATGAAATTTTGATTGACCGGAGTTTTCCCAAAGATAATGCACCAACACGCAAACCCCGCACAGGTCTCCTTCAAAAATATTTTTCTGATCAGTATGATCTTGGCAATTCATATGTTATTGGAGACAGAATCACGGATATTAAGTTGGCCAAAAACCTGGGTGCCAATGCGATATATTTAAATAAGAAAAACCACGCCGAAGCCGGTTTCTGCACAAATTCCTGGGATGATATCTATATGCATCTATTTTATCCTCCAAGAATAGCAAATACTAAACGAACAACAAAAGAAACCAATATTGAAGTTACTGTTAATCTTGATGGTACCGGCAAGTGTAACCTTAGTAGTGGGTTGGGATTTTTGGATCACATGCTTGATCTACTGGCCAAACATTCGTCTATCGATATCCAATCTAAAATTCAGGGCGATTTGCATGTCGATGAGCATCACACTGTTGAAGATACAGCAATTGTTTTGGGTCAGGCGATACATGACGCCCTCGGAAACAAAAGAGGCATTGATCGGTATGGATTTCTTTTACCCATGGATGAATCCCATGCTTATGCATCAATCGATTTTTCCGGCCGACCGGAGTTAACGTGGAAGGTAAAATTTAAGCGTGAAAAGATTGGAGATATGCCGACAGAACTTTTTTATCATTTCTTCAAGTCCTTTTGTGACCATGCAAAATGCACCCTGCTGATCAAGGCAAAAGGTAAAAATGAGCATCACAAAATTGAAGCTGTTTTTAAAGCGGTGGCAAAATCAATTAAACAGGCAATTAAGCGTGATCCTGGTTCAGATCACATTCCCAGTACAAAAGGGTCCTTATGAAGGTTGCCATAATAAAATATAATGCCGGAAATATTCACTCCGTGCGTCTGGCTTTGCAACGGCTGGGTATCGAACCTGTTGTGACAGACGATGTTTCTGAAATCACCTCTGCTGACAAAGTTATCTTTCCCGGCGTTGGGGAGGCCAGCAGTGCCATGAAATATTTAACACACCGCAAACTGGACCAATTGCTTTTAGAGCTGAAACAACCGGTGCTGGGTATCTGCCTGGGACTCCAGCTAATGTGTCAATGGTCTGAGGAAAATGACACAAAATGTCTTGGTATTTTTCCTGCCAATGTTCTGAAATTTCCACCAAAAAACAAAGTCCCCCATATGGGTTGGAATACAATTACCTCCCTGAAGGGGGCCTTATTTAACAATGTGGCTGACAACAGTTATGTTTATTTTGTCCATAGTTATTTTGCCGAATATTTACCAGAGGCTATCGGCCAAACAGAGTACATAATGCCGTTTAGTTCTTCTTTGCAAAAGAATAATTATTACGCCGTTCAGTTTCATCCTGAAAAAAGTGGAAAAATTGGCGAAACAATATTAAAGAATTTTCTCGAATTATGATAAGAATTATACCTGCAATCGATATCATCGACGGACATGTGGTTCGCCTTACACATGGAAAGTTTGATAAAAAAACGATTTATAACAATGATCCTGTGGAAGTTGCCAAAGCTTATCAGGAAAATGGATTTCAGTTTTTACACCTGGTTGACCTTGACGGCGCACGGGCCGGAAAAATTAAGAACCATAATGTTCTCGAAAAAATTGCCAGTCAGACATCCCTGACCATTGATTTTGGCGGGGGAATAAGATCTGAGACTGATGTAAAATTGGCCTTTGATTGTGGCGCCTCACAAATTACCGTCGGTTCAATCTCGGTTACAAAAAAAGAATGGGTCCTGTCCTGGATTAAAAACTATGGTGCCGATAAATTTATACTGGGTGCAGATGTAATCGACAACAAGGTTGCGGTGGCGGCCTGGCAGGATAAGACCGATCTCGATCTATTCGATCACCTGAATGACTATAGTAAATCCGGTATTAATTCATGCATTTGTACTGATGTGGGGCGCGATGGGGCCTTAACCGGGCCGGCTCATGGACTATATCTTGAGATAAAGAAAAAATTTCCGCAACTGTTTCTTATTGCCAGTGGCGGTGTCAGTGGTATCGCTGATGTTGAAAATCTTAACACAGCCGGCATTGATGGGGTAATTATCGGTAAAGCTTTTTATGAAGGCAAGATAAAACCCGAAGAAATGAAAGCATACACATGTTAACAAAGCGCATTATACCCTGTCTTGATATTCGGGATGGGCAGACCGTAAAGGGAATTAATTTTGTCAATATCAGAAATGCCGGGGATCCGGTTGAACTTGGGAAGGCATATGCCGAGCAAGGAGCCGATGAACTTGTATTTCTTGATATAACCGCCACAATTGAAGAAAGAAAAACTTTTGCAAAACTGGTAAGAAAAATTGCCCTGAATGTTAATATTCCCTTTACTGTAGGCGGAGGTGTTAAAGATGAAGGCGATGTGTCGCTTCTCCTGGATGCCGGGGCAGACAAAATTACGATAAATACTGCTGCGATCCAGAATCCATCTATCATAAGTAAACTTGCCAACCAATTTGGCAGTCAATGTATCGTTTTGGCCATTGATGCAAATTTCAATGGAAAAGACTGGTTTGTATATACACACGGAGGCCGGACTCCAACCTCGATTGAAGTATTGAGTTGGGCAAAACAAGCTGCGGAAAGTGGTGCCGGCGAGATTTTACTAACCTCAATGAATCATGACGGCACAAAAAACGGATTTGCTGTTGATTTAACCTCCCGGATATCTCAATCCTTAAGCATACCTGTTATTGCCTCCGGTGGAGCCGGAACCATGAATCATTTTATTGATATTTTTGGACCAGGCAAGGCAGATGCCGCCTTAGCTGCCAGTATATTCCATTTTGGTGAGATAAAGATACCCGATTTAAAAAATTATCTTCAAAAAAATAATATAACGGTGCGTATATGAAATTGAATTATAAACGTGGAAACGGTCTTATTCCGGCAATAATACAAGACGCCGAGACAAATATAGTTCTGATGTTGGCTTATATGAACGATGAATCATTAAAGGTGACCAAAGATACCGGCAAGGTTACTTTCTATAGTCGAAGCCGGAACCGGCTCTGGACCAAAGGTGAAACCTCGGGTAATCATCTGATAATGAAAGAAATCCTGACGGACTGCGATTCCGACACTCTCCTGATAAAAGTTGAACCAAAGGGGCCGGCTTGTCATACGGGAAGTGATACCTGTTTCAATGAAGAAAATAAACCCGGCAGTTCATTTCTCTATCAATTAGAAAAAATAATAGCTGACCGGAAAAAAAATCCATCGAAGAAGTCCTATACGACCTCGCTTTTTCAAAAAGGACTACGTAAAATTGCCCAGAAAGTCGGCGAGGAAGCGACCGAAGTTGTAATTGATGCCATTGATAATCGGGATGATTTGCTGAAAGAAGAGATTTCCGATCTTCTTTATCACATTCTCGTTCTAATGGCAGAAAAGAACATTTCACTTAAGGAAATAGAATCTGTTCTGACAAAAAGGCATTCAAAATAGGCTATTCAGAATCTGTTTTTGATTTTGAATGCTTATAGATCATATACAATCCCACCCCAATTAAAATCAGCGGCCAATAATTAAGAAAGTGGCTGAACCGGAGAATAAATATCAGACTAAGCCCAATGAGAATGGTACCTGGAATTAAAAAGCCCGTTTCTTTTTCACCCAAGACATACATCAGTAAAAATCCAAGCCCAGGACCAAAAAGAAAGAACGGCCACAAATCCTCCATATACCACCAGCCGTACTGTGCACAAAACCAGAAGATTAGCCCGATGATGATCAAAATGGTTCCCGGCATAATCAAAGCATAATCTTTGCGACTGCGGAGAAATCCAACCCAGAATCCGGCGCCGGCAAAGACAACAATGACTGGCCAAATCCGGCTGAAATCAAATTCAATAATCCCAAAATTTTCAAATAGGAAGATCGAGCCTAGTATAATTAAAGCTAATCCTACAATTAAATCCGATATTTTCATCCATTTTTCCTTTCAACAATCTGAGAAATAATATATATATTAGAATCCTCTGTGGCAATAACAGATTAATAAAGATTTTTATCCATTTGATGAACAATTTCTTTTAATATTTATACAGGATATGTATATTCTTTATCTGATATCTGATTCAATTGTCCCTTTCTATAATTATTTTGATGAGGTTAAAATGAATAATCGAATTCATAACTTTAATGCCGGACCAGCGGCTTTACCACTGTCTGTTCTGGAGAAAGTTCAAAAGGATTTATTAAACTATCAGGGTGAAGGTCTGTCTGTAATGGAGATGAGCCATCGTTCAAAAACCTTTGATGGTATTATTAAAGGTGCAGAATCCCTTGCGAAAGAGGTCTTTGGCCTTCCCGACAATTTTAAAGTTGTTTTTATGCAGGGTGGTGCAACGTTACAATTTTCGGCAGTTCCTCTAAATCTGGCAGCGTCTAATCCTAACACAGATTACATTAATACCGGGGCCTGGTCGAAGAAAGCAATTCAAGAAGCCGAAAAACTCGGAAAGACGGCGCGTGTTATCGCCAGTTCCGAGGATGAAAATTTTACATATATACCTGACACATACTCGATTAATTCTGATGCAGCATATCTGCATATTACATCCAATAACACCATTTTTGGTACACAGTGGGATTCCTTTCCCGATACCGGCGATATTCCTTTAATCTGTGATATGTCCTCGGACATTGGATGCAAACCCCTGGATATTAGTAAGTTCGGACTTATTTATGCCGGGGCACAAAAGAATATGGGGCCTTCGGGAGTAGCACTTGTCTTTATCCGTGAAGATTTATTGGAGAAAAGCCCGTCAGATATTCCTACGATGACCAGTTATAAAATCATTGGTGGAAAAGAGTCACTATATAATACACCACCAACGTTTGCTATTTATATTGTAAAATTAGTATTAGAGTGGATAAAAGAAAACGGGGGACTCTCCGGGATTGGCGAGATTAATAAGAAAAAAGCACAACTTATTTATGATCTGCTTGATTCCGGTAGCTTTTATCGTGGCACTGCCCGGAAGGATAGCCGTTCGATAATGAATGTGACTTTTAGACTGCCCTCCGAAGATCTGGAGCAAAGGTTTGTAGCAGAGGCCCTGGCAAGCAGAATGATCGGGCTAAAGGGACACCGGTCCGTGGGTGGTATACGCGCCAGTATCTACAATGCCGTTCCCTTGGAATCAGTTCAAACTCTGGTTGATTTTATGAAGGAGTTTGAAAAATTAAACGGATGATGTTTTTTCTTTAGTTCAAAATATTTGAGACCGCAGAATTATCTGCGGTTTCTTTTTTTATTCAGGCATTCATAAGTATCTTGGTCTGTGAAAACAAATCAGTTATATTTACGAATATATCAGGTCGTTAAAAAAATACCCTTTGGCAAAGTAGCGACATATGGTCAGATTGCCCGAATTGCCGGAATTGGCAGGAATGCGCGGGTTGTTGGCTATGCACTTTCTGCATTGCCCCGGGAAAAGAATGTCCCCTGGCACCGGGTAATAAATCATCTCGGGAAAATTTCTTATTCTCCGTCAAGAAATGACCACGACAACTTGCAAAAAGTATTACTCCTTTCTGAAGGTGTAGAATTTAATTCTTCGGATCGCATAAATCTTGATATATATTTATGGAATGAATAAATATTTGGCATTTGTGTAGTATATTCATAGAGACTTCTGATAAATGGTAATATCCGTTAAAATGTCATTCTGAACATGCCTGTCCCGAACTTGATTCGGGATTTCAGAATCCTATATATAGACCCTGAAATAAATTAGGGTTGAAAGTGCCCTTTTTCGGGAGTGAAGAAAGGATATTATTAATTACCATTTTTTAGAAATCTCAAAGTATCTATTATCAACAAGAAACCATAACATGGAGGAATAAGATATATGGCAGAACGAGACGTTTTTGATTTTGATCAGATGAAAATACCCAAATTTTCATCAAACATGATCCGGCTTGGGGTGATAGGAATCTTTGTATTAATATTCCTGTTTTCATCCTTTTTCACCATTAGCCCCGAGGAGGTCGGTGTCATTCTTCGTTTTGGGAAGTTTTCGCACGTTGCTGATCCCGGTTTAAATTTTAAAATTCCGCTGGGTGTTGATGTTTTGGAAAAGGTTCCTGTACAGAGGCAGCTTAAAGAAGAATTTGGTTTCAGAACAGAATCCGCTGGCGTTCGAACACGGTATTCAAAGGCCAGCTTCCTGGATGAATCGCTTATGCTCACAGGTGACCTGAATGCCGCAGATGTTGAGTGGATTGTACAATACCGGATAAGCGACCCCTACAAATTTCTATTCAAAGTACGAGAAGCAAGATCTACATTCCGTGCAATGACTGAAGCTGTTATGCGTGAAGTAGTGGGCGATCGCACCGTGAATGAGGTACTTACCGTTGGTCGGCAGGAAATAAGTGTCTCCGTTCAGGTGATGTTGCAGGAGCTGTGCGATCAGTATGAGACTGGAATTCGGGTAGACCAGGTTGTTTTACAGGATGTGAACCCTCCTGAGCGCGTTAAACCTTCGTTTAATGAAGTGAACCAGGCACAGCAGGAAAAAGAACAGCTCATTAATCAGGCACAAACAGAATTTAACCAGGTAATTCCGAAAGCACGCGGCCAGGCAGAGCAATTAATTCAGGAGTCCGAAGGATATAAACTGGAACGTGTAAATAAGGCGCGTGGTGAAGCAGCCCGATTTAATGCACTTTTTGGTGAATATCGTCTGGCAAAAGATGTTACACGGCAAAGAATTTACCTTGAGACACTTAACAATATATTACCCAAAGTGGGTAAAAAACTCATTGTAGATGAAAAAATAAAGGGGTTGATTCCCTTGTTGGATTTGAAGAAGGAGGTGACCGATGCAAAATAAAAAATTACTCATACCCGGAATATTTGCTGCCATTATCCTGATTATCCTTTTTTCATCTGCGTATGTAGTAGACGAGAAGGAACAGGTAATAATTACTCAGTTTGGCCGGCCGGTTGGTGATCCCGTCACCACGCCGGGGATAAAACTTAAATTACCGATCTTTCAAAAAGCCAATTTTTTTGAAAAACGGTTTTTGGAATGGGATGGCGATCCCAATCAGGTACCGACAAAGGACAAACGTTTTATCTGGGTGGATACCTACGCACGCTGGCGCATTGTTGATCCGCTGCTGTTCTTTCAACGATTGCGCGATGAGAGGGGCGCACAATCACGTCTCGATGATATCCTGGATGGCGAAACCAGAACAGCGATCGCAAACCATGTACTGAATGAAGTGGTTCGTTCAACAAACCGTGAACCGGCCTTAGATGATACTTTTGGTTTTCTCGAAGAAATCGATTCTTTATCAACTGTTACCGTCGGTAGAAAGAAAATAATGGGTCAAATTCTTACGGCTGCGGCAGAAAGGGTAAAAGACCTGGGAATTGAGATTCTTGATCTGAGATTTAAGCGCATCGATTATATTGAAGAGGATCGTATTAAAGTCTATGACCGGATGATTACCGAAAGAAATAGAATTGCCGAAAAGTTTCGTTCAGAGGGACAAGGCGAAGCTTCAATTATTCTTGGTCAGAAAGAACGGGAACTAAAAAGCATTACCTCTGAGGCTTTTAGAAGAGCAGAAGAGATAAAGGGACGTGGTGATGCTGAGGCGACGCGAATTTATGCCAATGCATATAACAGAAATGATGAAACCCGTGAATTCTACCGCTTCCTAAAGACGATGGAAACATACGAGTCCACCTTTAGCTCAGATGACTGGTTGATTCTTTCTAGTGATACTGATTTTTATCGTTATTTACAGAATCCAAGAGGCAGATAATTGCACGAAGGGAGACCAACTTATGGTCTCCCTTTTTTATTACTTGTTGGCGGCAATGGTTTTCCGATATCTCAGTATCTCTATACTTTTCAGGACGAGGAGTCCGGGGTACGTATCATCTGAACAGCTGTAAGTGAAACCAGGCTAAGGACGGCCCCTGCCAGGAATGGTATTTTATAATCAATCATCCACAAAATACCGCCAAGTGCAGGAATGACAACGGCCGCAATATGATTAATCGTGAATCCGACAGCCATCGTTGGTGCAATGTCTTTGGGATCACCTATCTTTTGAAAATAAGTACGAATGGCAATTGAAAAATTAAAAAATATATGATCCAGTATGTATAGAACGGTAACCAGCCATTTAGCTTCGACGAATGCATACATGACAAAAACAGCTATCAGACTGCCATATTCCAGTGAGAGCACACTTCTTTCCCCAAATCGTATAATCGCTTTCCCAATGAGTGGGCTTAAAAAGTAATTTATAACATTGTTTATAACAAAAAGAACCGTTATCTCCTGTACACTGAATTCAAATTTTATTACCAGAAGAAATACCGCAAATGCAATGAAAATCTGACGTCGTGCACCGGCCATAAATGTCAGAAAATAATATAACCAATAACGTTTTCTTAAAACCATCCTTCTCCGCTGTGGTACCAAATCCTGTCGGGTGGGGGTCTGGTTCAACCCCCATATTCCCGCTAAAACAATCAGCAAACCTATCATTAGATATATCTGGCTATAGGATAACACCGATGTAAGCAAGAAAATTACAACTCCTATTACTATGTTTGATGCGGCAGCATAACTTCGCAGCTTGCCAAAAACCCAGGGACTTGTCTTTTGATCAAAATATTGTAATGTGAGAGATTGGTTGGTGGTTTCATAGTAGTGAAAACCAAAACTCATTATAAGCGTTGTTATTAAAAGTCCCATATAACTCGGGAACAATCCGGTAATCCCGACACCAAGTCCTAAAACTGCAATCGACAATGCAGATAACTTATGTTCTTTAATGACCAGAAGGATGAAGATAGCCAGCAATGCCAGAAATCCCGGGATTTCGCGAAAAGATTGGATCATTCCAATGTGGTTTCCTTCTAATCCTGCGAATTCTACAGCAAAATTATTAAATAATGTTCGCCACGTTTGCAATCCGACAGCAGATGAAATGGTTAAAACAGCCAGGAAGCGAAACATGGGATCTTTTTTTAGCTGCATGGTATCCTATAAAAATTTTAGTGATCAATTTACATATAATTATTCAAACATATTTTCTTTTTTATAACTGAAACATTATAAAAACCCTTACCGTAAACATTGTTATCATCAAGACAGGAGTATTAATATGAGAAATCTTTCCAAGATCTCAATTCTTTTTTTATTGCTTTTCGGTTTGAACATGTCTCTGCTTGCAGCAAAAAATACCCATAAAAATCATTACTCCATCCTGGATAATATTTCTATCGATATAGAAGATGGAACGATAATACTCGCCAGCCATAAGGTAAAGGGTGAATCTGTTGAAATTACCCGGTCATATCAACTTTATATCAATGGTGAAGAAATTGAACTTTCACGTTCACAAAGAAGGCTTGTCGCCAAATATTATACGCAGTTTTTTGACATTATCGATTATGCAAAAGAAATCGGCTACGAGGGGGCAAAGGTAGGAGTTGTCGGAGCAAAAGTTGGCGTAAAGGCCGCAGCAAAAGCCATTAAAGCTATCTTTAATGAATATGAACTCGAAGAATTAGAAGAAGAACTAGATGAAGAGTCCGAAAGACTTGAATTACTTGTTCATGAATTGGAAGAAAAAGCGGAAGAACTGGAAGAAATGTCTGATGACTTTGAAGAATTACATTATGAATTGCGCAGTGAAATAGACGAATTGTATGATTTGCGCTGGTTCTGATTTATTTTGAAGATTTGCCCAATAAGTATACGCCCCACAATATTAGTGCTATCGGAATAAGGGGAAATAAAATAAATATCGGTAACGTAATTAGCGCTGCCAACCCGCCAACGATTCCCAGAGGAATCATTACCAGAACAACCACAAGTGTTGAAAATACAATGGCAAGGAGTTTTATTGGCAATGTTATTATAAATATACCAAGATGAACAAACAGCTTTAAAAAAATAATCGAGAAAAGTATTATCAATAATAATGCAATCAATTCCATGTTCTATTTCTCCTCTGTATTTTTCATGTAAATACGAAGAATATAAGAAAATGATGCAGAAATCTTTTGATAAACAATTAGCCTGGATTTTTTATCTCTCGCATTGTCGAAGAGGAAGATAAATAGAAATTGGTAATTTGTAAATTATCCGCCAGAAGGCCGATCCACTTTTCGGCGTGATTATTGCCAATTACCAATTGGCAACTTTTAATTTCTAACTACTAACTGTTTTTCTTTGCGACTTAGCGTCTTTGCGCGAGTACTTTATCCATATTTCAGGTTAAGAGTACGATATATATTATATGCCGGACAAATCTAACCCATATTTCTCACTGATATCAAGCGGTGGCATCGGTCCGTCTATTGGCTTGTTTTCCTTAACATACCAGTTTAACCAGTCAATTTGACGGTACAGGACATCAATTCGACCGGGTTGTTTGCTGTTACCGTGCCTCTCTCCAGGATACTGAACCAATCTTACAGCCGGATGATTGTTCATCTTCAAGCGGCGATAGAATTCTATGCTCTGTGAAGGATGTACTCTGGTATCCGCCGCGCCACCATATATAAGTGTCGCTGTTTTGCTTTTATGTGCATAATAAACCGGGCTGCGTTCCAGGCTCTTTTGCCAGGTTTCTTCCAATGTTCTTCCACTGTGCACATACAATTCCTCATACGGGATATCGGTTGTGCTTCTTTTGCTTACCAAATCACTGATTCCGACAAACATGCAAACTGCTTTGACTTTTTCTGTATAGTATGTACTAAACCAGGCAGAAGCATATCCGCCATATGAGCCGCCCGCCAGTCCCACACGGTTTTTGTCAACAAAACCTTTTGAAACCAAATGATCAATTCCGTCTGCGACATCGTCAAACTCTTTTCCCGCCGCATCTTCATAGCCGGCTGCGGCATACTTCACCCCATATCCCGTACTGGCCCGATAGTTGGGGTAGAACACAAAATATCCCTGTCCGGACATTACTTGTCCCGGAGTAGAATATCGCGTAAGCCAGCCATTGGAATAATGACTTTCAGGCCCACCATGCACATAGACAATCAAAGGATACGATTTTCCAGATTTATAATTTTCCGGATAAATAAGTAATCCTTCTATATCCCATCCGTCCCGGGCTTTATACTGAATTACTTTTTGTTCCCCCAGGCTACGCTCTTTTATCCATGGATTTACATCCGTGAGACGCTGGGCATCACCTTTACCATCCCAATAGAATATGTCTCCCGGAATTTCCGGGGAGGATCCCACCATGGCAAAATGTTTAAAATTTTTGGTATATGAAACCTTGTCTAGTATTATACTTGTTTTCTGCGCATGATAGATCAACTCACGATCGCCACCGGAGACATCTACGAGACTAAATGTCGGCCAGACTCCCTCGCCAGATCGATAAAACACAGTATTATTATCCTTCCAACCCACATGATTTACGTGCCCTTTAAAATCGGGTATAGTAAGGTTTTTTGCCTCGCCGCCTTTGCTTGGAACAACAAAAACCTGACTATTTTGATGATCCATTCGTTCTTTGGCTGCATTATAAACTATTTTTTCACCATCGGGACTGAAGGCATAATTTCCCAATTTACCTTGTGTATCGACAACTTTAGACATTTTGCCACTACCGATATCAAGGGTGTATATTTTACGAAACATATATTTATGATCAATCAGGTTTTGGGCTGATGTGGTTAAGGCTATCCTATCACCGGTTTGGTTAAACACAAAATCCCAAACGGTAACATCCTTTGTCAACGGCTCCGTCTTTCCGGCATCGATATCATGTAAATATAGATTTTTATGCTCAAGATTTTCTTCATAATAAATAAAATTATAGCCTTTTTTCTTAAGCATCGCATCAACTTTGGATTCCGGTGTTTTGGCTATATACGCCACTTTGTTTTGGGTCGGATGCCAGGCAAAACTTTCTACACTTGATTCAGATTTTGTCACCTGGTAAGCCTCCCCACCTCCAAAGGGTATGACCCAAACTTGTGTATATGTGTTTTCTTCTCTCTTACTCATAAAGGCTATTTTTTTACCGTCCGGACTCCATACCGGGTTTGAGATACTTACTTTCCCGGTGATAAATGGCATCACATTTTTTGTTGCAATCTCAACAACATATAATTCTTTGTATGCGGAACCAGGGACATCGGTTGCTTCCCTGTGGCACATTTACGATATAGGCAACGTGCTTACCGTCCGGACTAACAGCTGGAGTGGAACATGTTTTTGTATTGAGGACATCGGTGGCTGAAAAGGGCGATTCTGCATACAAATAATTATAACTGAACACCAATAATAATACCATGATTAGTTTTAACTGCTGTTTCATTATTGCTCCAAAGTTTCTTAATATTTTATTTACATTAAAATCTGTTTTTCAAGTAATTATGTATATTACTAAATAATCTTAAAAACTTCCATAGGTTCTGATCGTCCCTTTATTGATACCGGTCCCAACGACTGATACGGAAAAACATTGTTATCAATTTGGGATATTACTTCTTTCGAGGCCAAGACAATACTTTTATACATTTTGTTTAATTGTTCCAGTCGTGCTGCCAGGATAACAGTATTGCCTGTCACGGAATATTGCTTGCGGGTTTCATTTCCAACATTTCCGGTGACAACTTCCCCATAATGTATGCCTACCCGGATGTTTGTTTCAGGAATAATTCCATTTCGACTTTCTGAGTTTAAACGATCGTTAATTTCAACTGCTGCCGATACGGCATTTAGGCAGTCGTCATGCGAGGGAAGCGGGGCCCCAAAGGTTGCCATAAATCCATCGCCCATAAATTGATTAATTATTCCACGCTGGTTTGTTATACACTCAATCATGATGCTGAAAACATCATTTTGGTATTGAATGATCTCTTCTGGCGGCCTGTTCTCAGAAAAGGGAGTAAATCCCTGAATATCAAGAAACATTACACAAACTGGAATTTTTTTGCTTATAATTTTTTGATTCGAATTAATAATTTCATCAAGAATTACCGGGGAAACCTGCTGGCCAAAAAGTACTTCCATATCATTTCGTAACTGTGTTGCCTTATACGAACGGTAGACGCGCTTTCGAAGATCTCTTGAAATTAGGCCGGCAACGATTCCTGCCAGCAGCAGAATCCCGCCTTTTGTCAGATAGGCAGCTTCAACCTTTAAAACAGGTATAATAATTACTTCTGTTGTGCTGTAAAAAAAGTACATTGAAAGCAGTATATATTCCAAAGATGCTACAATTCCGGTAAAAACACTCAACTTATAGTCTAAATCCAGAGTTGTTAATAAGATGAATATAAAGTACAGATATGGCAGGGGGGTAATAAGAATATAAATTGAAGTAATATATTGCGCAATGATTATCATCACCACCGTTATCATACTTATTTCAAAAAACGAATTTGTAAATGAAAGGTATCTGGGAATATTTTTATTTTTTTTATTCATCCGGCCAAGTATTCGCCGGATATTTAGTGACCGGATAATAGTAATTAGGGAAAACAATGTGATCCAATGAAAATTTAAGGAATCACCAAAGTATAAATCAAATTCATTGCGATATATAAAAGAAACTGTAAGGCTGACAATAAGTAAAATTATAAATATGATTGCAACGATGAGATTTCGCAATCTTTCATTTTCCAAAATCTCTGATTTGAGGTGGAGTTCAAAGGTTGTTTCATGAAAAGTCGGTATATCAGTTTTTCCCATGTGAATATATATAATTAATTCATCTAGTGATAACTCATCCCAAAAAACAGGGAAGGATTATCTAAATATTTGTTTGTATTTACCAATAAATCGTAATGATTTTGTTCTTCTTTGGCCAATAATTCGCAAAAATGCTTTACTTTTTCATCTTTGGCTTTTTTTGCTGCTTCCTGGTAATAAAACTTTGCATGAGATTCCAGCTCAAGCGCCACATTGATTATTTCCTCATCATCCACACCAACCTCGCTTAAATCTTCCAGAGCCTCTTCCATTTGCTCTTTCATTCGACCAAAAATCTCATCAAATTTTTCGATTGGTTTTTCTTCTATGGCAACTTCTGACATTTTACCGGATTTTAATGAGTCATATATTTCTTTAATCCGCCGGATATGTATCAACTCATCCTCCGCCAGGCGGGTCAGCATTTTCCGGCCAAGAGAATTTTTAATCTTTTCTGCTCCCTCCTTATAAAACTTATGTCCCTTCTTTTCCATTTCTAATGATTCACTTAAGACACTGAGAATATCATCTTTTCCCATCTTTACTCCTCAAATAATATTTTTTTTATATGTTGGTATCGTATGGCTAAATATTTTTTATTTTTTTACCGGATTAAAAAAAACAACTCATCTTAATAATATATAATAAAATCTATGCCACTGTTCTGATACAATAATAATTATTACCCAATGATGCTAATAAATTTTATGTTTTTTGTGGGCTTCATCCGGATTCAATCCCTTCCATGGTTTCAATCTTTTCTTCATAAATTTGCAATAATTTATGCAGCAATCGAATATCGCGTTTTTCTGCCAGCGACCTGCCCAGCAGTCGCTTAAACCGTGAAACAAAATTATCCATGCTGTCACGCGGCACAAAGCCGACATTTTCCAGGCTTGAGAAAAGGTGCTGATAAAAGATATCAAACTCTCTCTGGGAGGCCAGATCAAATGTATACTTTACGTTTTTCATGTTTTGCAAACGATAAAAAGTGTGGGCATATATCATAACCGATTGGGCCAGATTTAACGCGGGAATATTTGTTGCCGTCAGAATCGTGGAGTGTATATGGCAGCGTAATAGTTCTTTATTTGTCAGTCCGGTTCTTTCCCGGCCAAATACGATTCCAACTGGTTGGGTCTCTGCTATTTGTTGTATTTTTTCAGAGATTTCCTCAGGGGTGTACAGAGGAAATTTAAAATGTCTTTTCCTCTGCGTCGTTGCCACAACCAGGCGTTTATCAGAAATTGCCTCTTCAAATGAATCTACAATTTGGGCATTCTGGACAATTTCTTCTGACTGATGTGCCATCCATAATGTTTCCGGATGATTTGTATCAACCTTGGGGTTTACCAAAACCAGATTTTTAAAACCGCATGTCTTTAAAGCACGAGCAGACGCGCCAATGTTGCCATAACTTTCCGGCTCATGCAAAATAAAATATAGATTATCTGATATTTTCTTAAAAGAATCTTTTATGGGGAAACGATTATTATGGATTGTTGACATTGACTATTTATTCAGTAATTCAATTTCTCGATATACTTCTTTTAAACTCATATTATTTTCCATTGCAACTCTTTTACATTCTTCAAATTCCGGACGAATTAACAATCTACCGCCTAAATTAACTTTTTTTACCGACATTTTACCAAATTTTGTTGAAATTACCTGTGTTTCACGATTGAGTACTGTTCGCACTACATCATATTTTCTTAAACCGATTGTTGTTGTCTCACTAAAAATTGATTTTTCGAGTTCCTGAACTAAGCCAGACTCACATAGAACCGATAAAATTATGCCAGGACGTCCTTTTTTCATTATAATTTGCGATAGAAAAACATCTTTGGCACCCTTTTCAAGCATCTTTTCCATAATATATGGATAAATTTCCGGATTCAAATCGTCGATATTGGCTTCAATCACGACAAGGCCCTCGGTGTGCAATTTGTCATCAATCTCTGCCGTTACAAGTCGCAATACATTGGGCCAGGCTTTTATATTTCTGGTTCCGGCACCAAATCCAATTTCTTTAGGAATAAAGCTGATCGTTTCCGGCAATACGCCGCTTGATAATGTTTTTACTAATGTTGCACCTGTGGGGGTTGTTAATTCAATGCCGGCCTCCCTGTGCACCACCGGATAATCTTTTAACACCTCCAGGGCTGCGGGAGACGGCACCGGCATAACACCATGCTCCGTATCCGTAAATCCGCTGCCCATTGGAATAGCAGAGGTATAAATTTTATCAAGTTGCAGATATTCAAAACCGATGATGGATCCCACAAGATCGATTATAGAATCAACCGCTCCCACTTCATGAAAATGAATTTCTTCAAGTTCAACACCATGTATCTTTGCCTCAGCTTTTCCAAGTATTGTAAACGCCGTGGTAGCTTTTTCTTTAACCGATTCCTTTAGCCCTGAATCGGTAATCAGTTTTATAATATTTGTATATGATCTGTGCGGCTGCTTTGATTCATCAAATTCTATATCAACAGTATATGCTTCAATATGATTTTTTATTATTTTTGAAAAGTTGATGCTGTAATTTTGCAACCCTAGTTTTTTTATTTCAGCTTTAATATGTGATTCCGGTACACCGCAGGCCACGAGGGCCGAAAGCGTCATGTCGCCACTGATTCCGGAAATACAATCCAAATATGCAATTTTCATCTAGATTCCGTCAATATCTTGTTCCATTTTTCTAATAATTTATCTGTGGCGCCCGTATTTGACATCGCAAAATGCAGTGCTTTCTTTCCCAATCGTTCCCGCATCTGAGCATCACCTGTAAGATCATTTAAAACCGATAAAATTTCCGTTTGATTCCGCACAATCAAACCACCATTTTCATTGGCCAACTGAATGGCTTCATAGGAATTCTTATGAACCGGTCCATACAGAACCGGTATACCAAAAATTGCCGGTTCCATGGAATTATGAATTCCTTGTTTAAAACTGCCTCCAACGTAAGCAATGTTCGCATAATGATACAGGCCGGCAAGATGACCGATCTCATCTACAATAAGTACTCTTTGGTCAGACAGATTGTTAATCTTCGAAAATCTGATTGTACCCCACTTTGCATATTTTTTTTCGATTTCACTTATAAATGTTTGCTTTGGTTCATGGGGCACCAGCACAATTTTCCAATCATGTGTCCTTTTTAGTATTTCATCAAGAGCCGGAAAAAGGGGCGCGGCATCTTCCGGCCAGATACTGCCACAAACAATGCAATTGGCAGAGTCGGTCCAATGTTCCGGTAATATCTTTTGTCTGTCGGCCGCCCGCTTCCTGTAGACAACCTGATCATATTTGGTATCGCCTAAAAACTCTACATTTGCCAATCCATATATATCCTGAAATCTCTGTGCATCCTCTTCAGATATAGTATATATTTTATCAATTGATCGATACACGGAGGCTAAAAATCGTCTTACAATGATATTGGTTCTTGATGATGACTCTGACAAGGAGGCATTGATCAAATAAATTGGAATTTTCTTCTTTTTTGCACACCAGACCTGGGCCGGCCACACATCGTGTTTTGCAATTATAAGCAAAGATGGGTTTGAAAGATTATAAAATTGCTCCCAATTTTTAAACGACTCCAATGGTACGTAAGTACGAAAATCCATCCCCGGATCTAGCCTGGCATTATCATACCCAGAGGCAGAAAAAAAAGAAACTATATTTTGTGGATTATATTTTTGTTTTATTTCTGATATTAACGGTTTAATATGCTCAAATTCGCCCAATGATGCGGTATGAAAAATCACTTTGGGGGATTTTCCCACAATGGACCGGGTCCATTCCTCCAGCTTTTCTAAAACAGCTCGCCTCTGATTCAAGCCTTCCCGAACTCTTGGGCGAAAGAGTGCAATCAGATTCGCCAGCAGGATTATCAATGGATTTATAATAAATCTGTATAAAAAAACGATCATGGTTTAAATTGTTTCCATTACTTTGTTCAAAACTATTTCCGGTGTAATCTCACGCATACACATAAAATGTTGTTTTGGGCACGAGTTTTTTCCAATATGTGAGCATGGGCGGCATTTCGCCTCATTATTTTCAACAACAATAGATTTTGCGCGGTAGGGATAAAAACCAAATTCTTTAACCGACGAACCAAAGATTGCTAGCACGGGTGTCTCTACAGCCGTTGCCATGTGCATCATTCCGCTGTCATTAGAAATTAGACAATTTATTTTGGATATGACAAGACCCGACTCCAATAAATTTAATTTTCCACAAAAATTATAAACATTCGGCGTTTGTGCCAACCGTTTCCCAATTTCAATTTCTTTTTGTCCTCCGATAATACAAAAATTGTATTTAAATTTGTTTGAAATATTCTCAATAAGATCCTCAAAATATTCAATTGGCCAGCGTTTTGTAAAATAACCTGCCCCCGGGGCAATGCCGATCGTTGGTTGGGTCAATTCAACTTTTTCTTTAATAAGAAATTCATTTAGTCGTGTTTCTGTTTCCAGGTCCCAATATATTTCTAATCCTTTTTTATCATCGGTTATTCCGGCCATTTGTCCTACCTCAAGATATCTTTGAGGTATTGATTTCATTGTTGAAAATTTTCTTATTTTTAATTTAACCAGAGCTATCTGGGCGAGTTTATCTTTTCTAATATATGTTTTATTTTCACCTGAGATTTTGTATCTCAAATATATGCTTCTCGGATTGTTGTGCAAATCAAAGATATAATCATATGAACTGCTTTCAAATTGTTCAATAAACTCTGATAAACGTGCTTTTTGTTCATTATCAAATTCAAAAACTCGATTTAGATGGGGATTAAATTTTAGAAGTGTTGAAAATTTTCTCTTAACGATGAAGTCAATTTCTGCCTTTGGGAAACATTGGCGGGCTTGTCGTATAAAAGCAGTTGTTAATAAAATATCGCCGATTGAACTGAGACGAATGATTAAAATCTTCATTTATTCCGGCCAATAACATAATCAACAAATTTAAAAGCATTTTCCTTTTTGAGAGAGTCGGGAAAAATTTTCAGATTATCTTTTGCCTTAGTGGCATAAGATTCCATGATTGTTTTTGCCCCGGAAAGACCACCATTTTCAATACAAAAAGTAATTATATTACTGATTTCCTCATCAGATGGGCCACGTTTCAATTTTTTAATGATTTTCTTTTTTTCTTTTTCCTGTGCATTTTTCATTGCCAGAATTAATGGAAGCGTTATTTTCTTCTCTTTTATATCTGCTCCTACTGGCTTTCCTACAATTTTCTGCTTTCCCTCATAATCAAGTATATCATCTTTTATCTGGAATGCTATTCCAAGGTGTTCGCCATATAGTTTTAGCGCATTGCGTTCTTCGTTTGAAGAATCAACCGTGATTGCTCCTAGTTCCGTACAGGCACTTATTAAAGCAGCCGTCTTATCAGAAATTAGTTTGAAATATTCTTCTTCATTAATGTTCAATTTTCTACTTTTTTCAATCTGGAAAAGTTCTCCCTGGCTCAATCTTCTCGATGTTTCTGCAAGGAGGTTCATAATTTCCATTTTTCCGGTTTCTGTTGCACTTATAAGCGATTTCGCCAATAAATAATCACCCATTAATACACTAATTTTATTTTTCCAAATGGCATTTATTGCCGGAAAATTTCTTCTGATATTTGAATTGTCAACGACATCATCATGGATGAGTGTGGCAGTATGTAGAATTTCTATCAGGGTGGCAACAATATATGTGTTTTTATTGGGCGTTCCCGCTAATTTTGAGCTGAGTATGACAAGAAGCGGTCTCAACCCCTTGCCTTTATGGCGAACAATATATTTGGCAATATTATCAACAATTGCCACATCAGATTTCATAATTAAGGAAAAATTTTCCTTATATAGATTAAATTCAGTATTAAGGGATTTTTTTATATCGCGAATCAGAGGATGCATATATTAGACAATTATCTTTTCTGCTATAAGTAATTAAAGAATATGAATTTATCGATCGCTATGGAGGGAATCAAGTCAATTTGTGATAGACGTTGGTTTTGGACCGAAGACTTTCGCAATTATAATGCTGATTTCATATAAAATTACAATCGGAAAAGCGAGCATCACCTGGGTTGTGGGATCGGGAGGGGTAAGTATGGCGCCAAGTATGAATGCGCCAACAATCGCGTATTTACGATACTTCCTCATAAAATCTGCTGTTACTAATCCAAATTTAGCCAGTATTAAACTCAGCATGGGCAATTCAAATACGACTCCAAAAACGATAATCAACCTTAAAAGAAATCCGATATAGAAATCCAATGCAATTTTATTTTCTATATCTATGGGAGCCAGGCTGAGAAAAAATTGTAATGCGTATGGGATAATAATAAAATATGCAAAAGCCCCTCCGGCTAAAAAACAGAAAACGGAAGCAAAAACGACAACCGGAAGTAATTTTTTTTCGGTTAAAAGTAATCCCGGGGCAACAAATTGCCAGAGCTGATAAAATATAACCGGCAGACTAAAAATAATACCGGCAAATAGCGCAATTTCCAGCTTGATTATAAAGACAGTTTGTACTTTAAGTACTTGTAATGGTACTGGTGGATCGATTTGTTTTCCAGGAAACAACAATAGTTCGAGAATATAATCAGAAAAATAAAAGCAGATGACCATCATAACAAAAACAGAGATAACGGATTTTAATAATCGCCATCTCAGTTCTTCAAGATGATCAAGAAAAGGCATTTCTCTTTCTTCGGGTGTCTTATCTGTCATTGCTAAAACTATAAAGTGGAAATTGGCTGCTTAATTCAATTACTTCGTTCAAAAGACCGGTTATTACTTTTTCATCATCTATATTTTTTATCACGCGGTCTATAATCGTTGCAATTTGGACCATATCGGCTTCTTTCATGCCCTTAGTAGTAAGAGCTGCGGTTCCCAAACGAATACCACTGGTTACAAATGGACTGCGTGTATCAAACGGTACCATATTTTTATTTACGGTTATGCCTGCGGCATGCAAGGCGTCTTCGGCCGCACGTCCGGTAATTTCTTTTTTTGTCAGATCAACCAAAAAAACATGATTATCGGTTCCCCCGGAAACAATCTCATAGCCAAGCCGGATAAGTTCGTTACTTAATGCTTTTGCATTATTTATAATTTGCTGGGCGTATGTTTTAAATTCTGGTTTTAATGCTTCGCCAAAAGCCACCGCTTTGGCTGCAATTACATGCATTAAAGGTCCGCCCTGAATTCCTGGCATGACATTGCTGTCAAAAATTTCAGACATCATTTTAACCCGGCCGGATTTTGGTGCAACAAGTCCCATCTTGTTTTCACTATCTTTACCAACCAATATAATTCCGCCACGCGGACCACGTAATGTTTTATGTGTCGTAGAAGTTACGGCATCGCAAAAAGGAATAGGCGATGGGTGCAATCCGGCGGCAATCAGGCCGGCTGGATGGGCAATATCGGCAAAAAGTATGCTGTTTGTTTCGTCGGCTATTTCACGAAATTTATCAAATTCATAAAAACGGGAGTAGGCGCTGGCTCCGACAACAATCATTTCTGGCTTGTTTTCACGGGCTAATTTAGCAACTTCTCCCATATCAATGCGGCCGCTGTCTTTATCAACACCATAAGAAATAACCTGATACATTTTACCGGAAAAGTTAACCGGTGACCCATGGGTTAAATGGCCGCCATGAGCCAGGTTCATTCCAAGAATTGTAGCACCCGGTTTCAAATATGTAAAATAGACTGCCATGTTCGCCTGGCTGCCGGAATGTGGTTGTACGTTGGCATATTCACAGTTAAACAGCTTTTTAACCCTATCGCGTGCCAAATTTTCCGCAATGTCTACAAACTCACAGCCGCCATAGTACCTTTTCCCGGGATATCCCTCTGCATATTTATTGGTAAGAACGGAACCGGCAGCTTGAAGAACCGGCATACTAACAAAATTTTCTGAGGCAATTAATTCCAGTTTATTGTTTTGTCGATCCACCTCTCCGGTAATGGCATCGTAAATATCTTTGTCTGAAGATTTAATAGCATCTAACATGGACAACCTCTTATAAACCGGTTAATCTGGATATTAAATTTATTCGGTCCTGATATTTGCCGCCCTCAAAGGAAGTATTTAACCAAACATCAACGATATCCAGGGCTTTACCCTCTGGAAGTTCTTCGCTACCCAAACATAGCACATTTGTATCGTTATATAGTCTGCTGAATTGGGCTGAATTTATCTCGGAGGCGACAACCGCGTGGACATTTTTTATTTTGTTCGCAGTAATACACATACCGATTCCGGTGCTACCGATAAGAATGCCACGATCGTAATCTTCTTTGAAGATGGCAGAAGCTACTTTATATGCGTATTCCGCATAATCGCCTTCATTTATCTTGAAGGTACCAAAATCAGTAAAGGAAAATCCTTTATTCTCAAGAAATTTTTTAATCGTATTTTTTAATTGGTACCCAATATTATCAGAACCCAATGCGATTTTCAAACTACTTAATCCAGCTGGTATAGCATTTTAATTTAAGCGTTTTCCGATTCTGGTTCATAAACTTCTCTTCTTCGGTGGGCAAAACAGTCTTAAGCCCGCTCATACGTTTTTTTGCATCCGACTTAAATGCCGGATCATTAGCCGCTTTTTGATATGATTCGTATGCTTTTTGATATACCAGGCCGTCATCATATTTACGACCGCGTTTTTCCTTGTCCTGACAGAATGCCACACCTGCTTCATAAATTTCAGCGCGTGTGATATAGGCCAGACCATAGCCTGATTTTGCCTGAAGGGCTTTACCCGTCCAGTACATTGCATTGGAGAATTGATTCATGCTTTTATAGGCCGATGAGATAAAACACATGATCTCGGCGTTCTTGGGCTCTACCTCTAAAATCTTTTTATAATCAGAAATCGCTGCATTATATTGCTGTAAGCCTTCCAGGCTCATGGCCCGGAATTTGTGTGCATCAACATTCTTTGTGTCTGCTGCAAGTACTGCTGATAGCGGGTCTATTGACTCACGATATTGTCCCTGGTCAAATGCGGTCTTGCCATATGACAATGCCATATCAAGATTCGTCGGATCCATTTTATAAGCTTGTCTCAAGGCTTCAAGCGGATCGCCATAAAAATGTTTTACATAAAGAATATATGTTTCCTGGTTTTCACTATTTTTAGGATCCATATCAATGAGTTTTTTCTGAACTTCTATTGCCCGCTCGTCTTCATCTTTATAATACAAAAATGCCAGTTTTTCTAAATATGACGCTTCGTCTGGTTTTTCTTCAACTAATTTTTCATAATGCGGAATTGCACATCTGAATTTCCCAAGATTATCCTGAAGATAACCAGCGTAGTAGTGCAGTTGGCCGTGATCAGGATACCGTTCGAGTCCCTTATAGCAGGCAATTAATGTGCTGTCGACAATTTGAAGACTAAAATATGAATAAGCAATTTTCTGTATGGCAAGCTTTCCATATCTGCCGGTATCGTTTAGAAACACTTTCCACAAGTATGGTAGTGCTGATGGATAATTTTTGTTTTTATAATATTCACTGCCAAAACTATACCATTTTTTTACTTCCGATTCCGGCAATTCGGCATCAAAATATTTATCATATGATGTGGCAAGTGTTTCGGGAATACATTGTACTTCTTCTGTTTCTCCCGGGAATTCATCATCATCATCAATTTGCGCCTGAACCAATCCGATTTGAACCAGAAAAAGCATTGCCAATAATTGAATAATCCATTTTCCATTTTTCATGAGTAAGGCCTCCTATAAAATCCTGACTAGCGATCTTGTTGAACAAACCATAATTCGTTTGTAGATATTGAAAAATTTATCTTAAAAAACATTTCCTCTATAAAATTTAATGTTTTATCCCCCCGGCGGCCAGCTTCCATAGATATGTCCACCCGGTTGTGATCCATATAAATTGGCAACCCCATCCCAAGGGATATACCATATTCATGAATTAGATTACCATTGGCCGTAGCATTCAACTGACCGTAAAAAGCACCTCCCCTGAGTGTCATTTTCTGGAAGTAAGATGAATACAAATCTCTTGATGGTCCTCTTTCAAAACCCGTTCCCACACGAAAACTATTATTCATATTTGAAATACGACGTCCATCAAGTTCGTAACCGCGTTCCCAATCCTGATAATCTGCATCGATACCGATAAGAAAACGATGACTAAATTTTATTGCCATTCCAGCTGTTACATCCATGGGTAATTGTAAATCCCGGTATCCTTCAACTGTTTTTTCAGAAGTCTGGGCGAGTTGCGTAGAATAAACCGTCGCCTGGGCCGGTAGTTTAAAACGCGCTCCCAACGCCAGCCAGCTACCAAGTTCATAATACGTACCAATCTCCACATTCATCCCATAGGCCTGGTATCTATTTTCTATATTGATATCACCATAGGCGGTATCATCATATTTAATGCTGATATTATCCGTGATTATTCCAAAGTTGAATATTGGTGCAATACTAAAAGAAAAGTTCCTTGTAAATTGATAGGCAAAAATAAGTTTTGCTTCGCTAATGGTTCCGCCAGATTTCACAGATTGTGTTGCCGGGGCACCGACACCGACATTATCAATTTGCACCCCCAGGTCTCCAACAACATAAGGAACCAATCCAATCCCAAGAGTTAATTTTCTCTTTATCAATGGCCAGGCAATAAATCCACCACGAAAATTGGCTTCAGATAGGAAAATATCCCGGTCGTTTGCAGAAGATATATTCAATCCCTGATATTCCATATTTAAAGAAAAGGTGGTAAGTGTAAGTCTGGACCAGGTCGCAAAATTTGATTGATTCAGACCGACAGAATCAATAACTCCCATACTAAAGCCACCCCGACCCAGCGCCGCTGTTGAATATGGATATTGGTATGTACCCAATCGGTTAGGTCCAAATCCGAAAATAGACGAAGAAGCAAAGGCTCCCTGAAAACTTAACAAGAATGTTAATATAACATAAGCTGTTTTTTTTCTCATGGCTACAGCCTTCCATCAGGATTCAGAAAGTACTCGATTATCAACCTGGGTCGCTCGTCCATCTGCGGATAATCTACTCCTTTTATAGCATAGACAGATACGTCTGTTCCTTCATTTGTGTATTGAAGAAAAAATGATCCGTGAGGAACAAATTCATTTAGTATATCCTGGATAAAATACTGGGCGGTATTTGCTCTTATCCGATCATCCAGACTTAGGCCGGAACTGTAAATTTCTGAAACAACAACATTGTGACGCGTGCTGAATAAAAAGGTTGAATCAATTTCATAGCCGGGAAGTTCATTAAAATCTGTAGTAACATTACGCATATACATTTCATTGGTTCGACTCTCATTAATTATAGAATTAATAGAATCTTTCTCATATATAAAATTAACCGACGATAAATTTGCGTTTCCTGGAATGGAATCAAAATTAAATTCAAAAAATGCCCGGGTGGTATAACCTGAAGAAACATATATCTTACTTTTATCGAACGTTCCGGTAAAGTCTATAAGTGAGGCATCTCTAGTTGCCGCAAGAGTATCACTTATGGTTGAGTCCTTACCCGCTTCGTGATAAACAAAAACCATTCTGGGCCATCGCGAAAAAAACAGACCTCTACGTGAGGAAAATTCACGTATAAGCCCGGTTGAAGTAAAATCCACCAAGACGCCGTGATTCTGGCCACCGTCGGTTGTATCATGCCAAATATTAAATAGTGTGGGCGGAAGTTCTATTGAAAAATCAGTATATAATGTTGTATCCTGGGATCCATGTGAAAATCCGGCTGATGTTTCAGGAGAATAATCAATGTTGGATTTATAATCCCAGTCCGGTTCCGCATTAACAGATTCGTCCCAATGCTCTGTCACGCGGTATACCATACCTTCTAATAAACCTGTTTGTTCACCAAATTCTGATGCCGATGAAATTAATAAATGCATCTCATCCATTATTACAGAATCCGGCGGTAAAATATCAAATCTTACCAAGAATCTTGTTTCAAAATTTTGATATGAACCAAGCAATAATTTCGGACTTGATCCGGTGCTTACTTTGCCGTTTACCAGAAAAGTGTCCGACACAGCATATAGTGTATCGCTTTTTATTTCACCGTATGCCTCAAGCAGATCTTTACCCTCGTCTTTAAATGGACTCGGGTCCTGACAAGCGGTTATGACCATCACAAGAAACAATAAGAATATTTTAAATATTTTGTTCATTTTAACCTGAATTTTAAGAAGCGTTAAATTTAGTTATTTCCTTGTTTTATGTCAATTTAACGCGGAGGTTCCCCAATCTTACTATATTGACTGGTTTTTTATCATTTTTGCAACCGCAAGAAGATTGTCACCGATGAGGTCTGGCTGATATTCCCAGCACCTTTTTTGATATTGATATTCACCTTTTCCATAACCTGAAAGCACCAATGCGCTTTTCATGTTCAGGTTTTTTGCAAAAACAATATCTTTATATCGGTCGCCTATCATATAGGATTGTTCAAGATCTATATCAAATTGCCGTACGGCCTTCTCAATCATGCCCGGTTTTGGCTTCCGGCAACTACAATCCAGCCGGTATTTGCCCTTTCCCTCACTTGGATGATGAGGACAATAATATATGGCATCAATAATTGCATTTTGTGATTTCATCTCTTCAATCAGGCGTTCGTGCAATTCCAATACAAGTGATTCTTCATAATATCCACGCGCGATACCTGACTGGTTGGTAACGACAATTACCGGCCGGTCCATATCATTAAAAATCTTTATGCTTTCTGCAACAAATGGAAAGATTACAAATCTGTCAGGGTGATTGATATACCCCATTTCTTCATTGATCGTACCATCACGATCCAAAAACACTGCTGCTTTGTTCATTTTATCGGCGCTTTATGGTTCTTTGGCTTTAACTCCACACGTCTTTGATTGGTTCAGAAATACCGGTGTCTGTAAGGCAGATCCTACGGATCCGGGAATGGTTTATTTATATAGTCAATTGGGTATGCTGATTATTCGCCAAGAACGGTATCGTAAATTTCCTGATACTCTTCCGTGGGTTTCTCCCAGGAGAAATCATTGCTCATTAGTCTGATACGTAGTTCTGCCCAGGTTTCTTTTTTCTTATAATACCGTAATCCGCGCTTAATGGCTTTTACTAATTCTTTTCCCGTAAATTTTTCAAAAACGATACCGTTTCCTGTGTTTTCTTCAAAATCTACTTCTGTAATTGTATCTGCCAGGCCACCTGTGTTAAAGACAACCGGCAGGGTACCATATTTCAAACTATATAATTGATTCATCCCACAGGGCTCAAAAGCGGATGGCATCAGAAACATATCGCTTCCGGCCTCAATCATGTGGGCCAGCGTTTCATCAAAAGCTGTGTTAATGCTGATTTTCTTAGAGTGCTTTTTCTCATACTTCAGCAAGGCTTTTTCAAGCTCTGGGTCACCCGTGCCCAGGATTACCAATTGGAAATCCTGATCAATTAAATCTTCCATGGCGTCTAATAATAATTTATATCCCTTTTGTTCAACCAGTCTTGAAATCATTCCAATAACAGGAATATTTTCCTGATATGGTAAATTTACTCTTGTTAATAAAGCTTGTTTGTTTTTATCTTTACCATCAAGATCTTCAGCAGAAAACTTGAAGGGAATATATTTATCTACTTCCGGTGACCAGACACTATAATCAACACCATTGATTATACCCGTGAAATGATCTTGCTTTTTTTGCAACTGAGACTCTAATCCGTATCCAAATTCCTTTTTACTGCTGATCTCATCTGCATATGATTTTGATACTGTTGTAATCCAATCGGAGTAATGTATTGCCCCCTTCATCAGATTTAACTGATCATTGTGGATCAATTCATCTCCGAGAGGATCAATATCAACTTGTTTTGATACCGACTTGTCAAACACACCCTGGTAGGCAAAATTGTGTACAGTAAAAACCGTCTTGATGCCCTGTAGAAACTCATCTTCATTAAATAGCGATTTTAAGTAGATGGGGACAAGCGCAGTTTGCCAATCATTGCAATGAATAATATCCGGGCGCCAGGAAAGAATTTTTAATGTTTCCAGTACGCCACGACAAAAATAGGCAAATCGTTGCGCATTATCAGTATAATCTTTTCCGGTATTCTGATCTGTATATAAACCCGGCCGGCCAAAAAATTCCGGGATTTCCACAAAGTAAATCTGAACCTTACTATCCGGCAAAAATGCCGATTTCACATTTATTGTTTTGGTTTCACCATTTATCGTAACCGGAATATCCTTTAAACGAATAACTTCTCTGAGGACATATTTACGTTCGTTAATGGTTTTATATTTCGGCATGATCACCCGTACTTCATGGTTTTTCGCTTTTAAACTCTTTGGAAAAGCACCGGTTACATCACCAAGCCCTCCGGTTTTTGCAAAAGGAGAAACCTCTGATGCAACATACCATATTTTATACTGATTCATATCTTCTCCAAGTTTCTTTCACTAATACTAAATGGATGTTTTCCGGATAAAATTACATTCAATGATTTTTTAATTATTTATAATTTCCTGTGTTCTTGTGCGAATTGAGTACTATTGACGGTATTCTGGAAATTGTGGATACTTCTTTTGGAAGTATAACATCATTGAGAGGAATACAAAACGTGACCATTCATATCCTGCAAAGAAAATCTTATCCATAAATCTTTCTGAATTGAAAACATAAAATTTCGTATAACATTATAATTTAATTAATTTTACGTTTTGTGGCAAGCCTCTGCGGGTCTTTTAATTTTGCGATATGAAATTTTCTACTTCTGAAAAAATTATCTCTTTTTCCAGATCCAATGTGATTATATGGTAGGACTCTTTTAATTCAAGGATTCTTTTACTTTTTGAGGAAATATGATTATAAATGTATTTGGCGCTCTTTGGGTGTATCACATGGTCATTCCGAGCATATATAATTAATGCCGGAGAGTAAATATCATAAAGATCATTTTTTAAATGTTGAAAAAGTCGCAATAATTCTCTGATTGATTTTAACGGTATCTTTGGGTAAGAAATTGTTTCTACATCTGCCTTGACATCCGGGCCGGTCATCTTTCTGGAATACCACATGAACGGACTGAGCGCGCCTGAAAACCGGGCTAGTTTATTTCTGAGATACAATCCCGGTGCAAGCGCAATGACGCCATTAACTTCGTAATGCGCAGCCAAATGCATTGCCAGAGATCCGCCCATCGAAAATCCAATTACATATACTTTCTTGCAGGTCTTTCGCAATTGGAACAATTCATTTTTTGCAGCTTCAAACCATTGATACCATTTTATTTTTTTTAGGTTTTTCTCTGATGTACCGTGTCCCGGCAATAGGGGAATATGAACAGTATATCCCTTTTTATGCAAGACTTCTCCAAGCAAATGCATATCATTCGGTGAACTTGTAAATCCATGTAAGAGCAGACAACCTGTTTGATTGCCCTGCAAATAGGAAGGTTCACATCCCGGTAGAATCTTATTTTCCATACTGAATCATTATCCTTTGTCTGCCCGGACCTCTTTTACCTTTTCCAATGTCCACTTGAGAAGAATCGGTCCAATCATTTCATTTATTACGACAGTAGAAATCAAAATTGTAAGAAAAAAACCTCCGTATTCTTGTGGAAGAGATTTTTCTATAATGACCCCTAGTCCAAGGGCAATTCCCGCCTGTCCAATATATCCCATCCATGAGTATGTTTTAATCTCTTTTGTTTCTTTTACTATTGCGGCTCCAATATAATTCCCAAGAAAATTGAATACAAGCCGGATAATTACCAGAAACATTGTTAAAGACAGCGCACGGCTTAGCAAGTCAAGATGAAGATTGGCTCCAGCAAAGCAAAAGAAAATAACATAAACCGGTAACGAAAACACCTCGATACCCTTAATCAATTCATTTCCCCGTGAAGAAAAATTTTGTACGATGATACCGCTTATAATGGCCGTTAAGAGTATATCAAGCCCAAAAAGTGATCCTAATTCGCTTATTGCCAATGTAATTGCCAGCAGGAAAATACTGATTTCAACATTTACCTTTTTTAAATACCAAATAATAAGTGCCCCAAATACTGATCCGGTAAATATTGAGATGGCGAACTGAATCATAAAACCTTCGATCAGCTTTATATCGATAGTGGTTCTCCCCGCGGCCATACCCGAAGCGATAGTTATAACCATTGGAAAAAATATGATTAACACAATTGCTTTAAGTACCGTGATGAAAAGTACCAGGTTCGTTACCCTGCCCTGGGCATTTGTTTCGGTTATAATTCCAATCGCGGTAGCTGGTGATGTCGAAAGCGCTGTTCCGGCAAAAAGTAATCCAAAAGCGAAAATTACATTGGGCGGAAAATCAGACAATATTGAAAATTGTCCTGCCAGTAGGATAAAAAGGAATAAAATACCGAAAAATATTATTATTACTTGCCCGGAAAGAATACCTAAAATGCTTTTTATATTTGCTTTTAATGCCCTAAATCTTAGTTCCCCTCCAGCCGTGAGTGCAATAAATGCCAGGGCCAGGTTTTCCAAAAACTGAAGGTTGTCTATTCGCACTTCTGTCAGAAAACGGATACCGCTCGCCCCCAGAATAATCCCCATCATCATGTAGCCTGTCAAGCGGGGCAAGTGTGCTTTTTTTATTAGTTCGGCAAAAAGAAACGAAGTCAGCAACATGATGCCAACCAACAGGGTTGAGGTTTCCTGTGATGTCACCGGCAGATTCAAATGGTCAATGCCGGCAAAAACTAAGAGAAAAAAGACTATATATGATATGTTTCTAATCATTTTTTAATTTTATGTAATATCCATGATGAAATGATAACATTCGTTATAACGGATACTGCCGCCAAAAAGACAAAAAATTCAGATAAATCACTACTAACGGACAGATGATAATCAAGCACCATTGCCAGGGCAACCCCACCCATTCCAATATGTGCCAATCCATGATGCAGGGGTATACTCTCTTTTTCAACGATGATCTGGCGGGAAAAATATCCGGCAATCAGTTTGCTTATAATTCTAACCAGGACAAATGCCATGGCAATAATTACAAATGCAAAGGAAGGTCTGCCTATTGTCGCACCGGTAAAAATCACTAAAAGATAATAGAGTGGTTTTTCAACTTCGGCAATGCTATGATACAATTTTCTTGTAGAAGCTGGCGAATTGGTCAGAACAACGCCAAATACAAAGGCAAGAAACAACATGCTGATGCCAAGGTTTAGCGAGACTCCCGCGGTTGTAAGCAAAAAACCAATAAGTAACAGGAAGTACTGTTGTTCATTTTTAATTTTATCTGATATTTTATAGAACATCCAGGCCATAATTGAACTAAAAACCATGGCACCGAGAACGATTAATATCGAGGAGATATCAAAACCAAAATGTGGATTTATAATAATCATAAATAAACCCAGCAAAACAACCGCAAACACATTATCCAGCGCAACAGAAAATTGGAGGAGGTGAATAAGCGAACCACGAACTTTTAATTCGTTTTTAATGAAACCAATCAAGATGGGCGAGCTCGACAGCCCCCAACAGAGCTAAAAAGGCAATTTCTGAGATTTTGTATTCAATTATGTCGAGACCGATTCCTGCAATTAGTATGAGAAACAGAAGTATTAGGGCTGAAGCAAAGAATGTTGTGGAAAATAGAAAATAACTTTTTTGAAATCTTTTTAATTCGGATTTTTTGACCTGCAGGCCGATTAAAAAACCGGCCCAGCCTAAAACCAGAGCAACAAGAACATTTAATTGGGATAAAATTTCCGCAGATATTAATTGCAGCAAATACGGTCCAACAATTATGCCAATAAACAGATGCAAACTACCGCTATCTACCAGTAATTTTAGCCAGAACTGGTTCACGCCGAATTTTTTATAGAGAGTAAATCCGGAATAGGAAATCAAAAATAATAGAATAATACTCAGCAGTGGCGTCATGGTATTGCTGCTTCTAGTGAAAGGTTATCAAGAGAGTACAAGCCGGTATTATTTATGAATAACGACTTGTTCAGAACCCGGTGTAAAGATACTGATTGATTCTACCTTGCTGTCTCCCATAACAGTGGTTGAATGTTCTACGTTTGGGGCAATTGAGCAGATATCTCCCGATTTCAAATCAACCTTTTCGCCATCTATTTCAAACAGCAAATGGCCGGATTGGACAATTGTTATCTGTTCCTGTGGGTGAGAGTGGCTGTCAAACTCAAGACCGGGTTCATATATATAATGAACAACGATCGCATTCTTTGTATTAAAAACACGTTGGGTTAGCTTCGGGTCCAATTGCTCCTTATTGGATTCTCCCCAGCTGGATTTAGTATATTTTTTCATTGTATACCCCATTAAAACATTTGGTTATTAACTATAATATAAACAATCAATTAGGCCTCTTTTCCTTCGCCCCGCCATTCAAAAAGCGCTTTTTTTATAAATCCGCCATTTTTATCTAACAAGGATTTGGCCCTATCAAGTTCCAGATTTGTTAATTCCATTAATATGGCTGATTTTACATGGCCTTGCGATTTTTCAAGGAGTGTTTCCGCCTGCTTATAATCAACATCTGTAGCGATCATAATAATTTTTTTAGATCTCTCAACCAGTTTCTCACTGTTCTGTTGAAGATCGATCATCATGTTTTCAAAAACCTTCCCCAGATTTATCATTGACGCTGTTGTTAAAATATTAAGCACCATTTTCTGTGCGGACCCGGCCTTCATTCTTGTTGACCCCATTATTACTTCCGGACCGGGTACCGGACAAATGGCCACATCCACATCAATGGTGATCGTTTCGCGGGGATTGCAGATTACAAAGACTGTTTTTGCCCCATGTTTCCCGGCTTCTTCTAATGCCCCTTGCACGTAGGGTGTTCTTTGACTGGCAGCAATTCCACAAACAACATCGTTTGATGTTATATTTTTTTCGTTTAGATCAATAACGCCTTGTTCTTTTTTATCTTCACTACCCTCCTGGGCTGCTACCAGTGCATCATATCCTCCGGCAATAATTCCCTGAACCATCGTTGGGTCAGATCCAAAGGTTGGCGGACATTCTGAGGCATCCAGCACGCCAAGTCGTCCCGAGGTACCTGCGCCAACATATATAAGACGCCCGCCTGATTTAAATGCTTTGGTAATTATTTCCACCGCCTCAACCAGATACGGAATTTCTTTTTCAACCGCTTCTGCGACCTTTTTATCCTCTTGATTGATCAATCTTACTATTTCTATAGTATTCATTATGTCAACATCATATGTTTCCGGATTTCTGCTCTCTGTAACCAGCGTCGCCAGTTCTTTAAATACACTACTTTCAGACATTCATTTTCTCCATTATCACAAGTTTTTTATTCGCCAGATTTTCAGAAAATCGGACCCAGATTTTATCTGGTTCAATTATTTTTATCATGATACTATTCGATTCGATCATCGCTAACTCCTCAGCCAGATCACCACCCTTCATTGCAATAAGCGTTCCTTTACTTGAAAGAAGATCGTTGGACCAGGACCACAACTTATCAAGAGTTGTTACCGCCCGGCTGACAACGGCGTCGAACTCGTTTGTCTTCTTAGAGACATATGACTCCATACGTTCACATATAATTTCTGTGTTTGTTCCAAGCACATCACAGATTTCTCTCAAAAATAAATATTTTTTTCTAGATGAATCAATTAAGGTAAGTTTTAAATCCGGTAATAGTAAAGCGGTTATCATTCCGGGAAACCCGGCACCGGATCCGATGTCCAGTATTTTCATTCCGGCACGAGGATTAATTTGTGTGGACAGAAAAGCACTTGGCAGAAAATGTCTTTCTACTATATGGCCAAGATCATTCCGCGACACCAGGTTTTGTTTTTGAGACCACAACAAAACCAGATCCAGATATTTCCTTAATTGTGCCCGTTGTTCTGCTCCAGTTTGCAGGCCCGCTGAAGACAAGTAACTAAAAAAATCATCTAGGCTTATTGATTGTTCCACGTGAAACATCCTTGCGATATTTAATTCTTTCTAAATGGATAAGCAGCACAGAAAGGTCTGCGGGGGAAACGCCAGAAATACGGGAGGCTTGCCCAAAGCTTGCCGGTTTAATCATCAACAGTTTTTCTTTTGCTTCATTGCTGAGGGCGTCAATCTGGCCATAATCAAAAGAATCCGGAATCCCTCTTTCCTCATATTGTTGAAACTTGTCCATCAGGGCCTGGTTCCGTTTTATATATCCCTCATACTTTATCCCAAACTCCACTTCCTGGACAACTTCCGGTGTATATTTTTGCTGATTCATATATATCAGAACGTCGCGCAGAGATATTTCCGGACGCTTGGCCAGATCTGCCAGGCGGATCGGATTTTCAATTGGCGAACTTAGCGCCTTAAATCTATCATTAAATTGTTCCGGCAATATTTTTTCCCGGACAACATATTTCTTTAAGGAGTCTATCTGGCTCGACTTTTCTTCGATTTGAGAATATTCCTGCTTGCTCAGCAGGCCAAGGCGGCGGCCATGCCGGGCAAGGCGCAGATCGGCATTATCCTGTCTTAGTTGTAGGCGGAATTCGGCACGCGATGTGAACATTCGATAAGGCTCCAGGGTGCTTTTATTAATAAGGTCGTCAATGAGCACGCCAATATATGCCTCTGATCTTTTTAATTTGAAGGGTTCGCCTCCTATTACATTCATCGCGGCGTTTATGCCGGCAATAATTCCCTGGGCCGCGGCTTCTTCATAGCCCGATGTTCCGCTTATCTGGCCGGCAAAAAACAGGTTCTTTGTAATTTTTGTTTCTAGCGTGTATTTGAGTTGGTGTGGCGGGAAAAAATCATATTCAACCGCATATCCCAGGCGAATTATCTCGGCCCGCTCAAGGCCTGTGATAGAATGGATTGCCTGAACCTGAATCTTTTCCGGAAGGCTGGTTGAAAACCCGTTCAAATACATTTCCTTTGACTCATAGCCTTCTGGCTCTAAAAACAACTGGTGCCTGGGACGATCGGAAAACCGGTTTACTTTGTCTTCAATGGACGGGCAATATCTTGGCCCCACGGATTTTATCCGTCCGGTAAACATTGGCGACTCATCAAAGCCTTCACGCAAAGCGGCATGTGTGCGTTCATTCGTGTGGGCAATAAAGCAATTAACCTGTTTACGATTAATTTCCTTTGTCCAGAAAGAAAATGGCTGGGGTGGATTATCAGGTTCCTGGGGCTCTAAAATTTCATAGTTAATTGAGTCTTTATGTAAACGCGGAGGTGTTCCTGTTTTTAGCCGGCCGGACTCAAACCCTTCCCTGGCGAGAGATTCTGTGATTCCGGTTGCCGGCTTTTCCCCGGCCCTGCCGGAGCCCACCTGCTGAAGCCCAATATAAATAATTCCATTCAGAAAAGTTCCGGCCGTTACGATTACAGTTCGCGCCGAAATTCTTTCGCCTGTATCCAGAGAAACACCCCGAATCGCCCCCCTAAAAATATCCAGGCCATTTACAGAATTTTCGATTATAGTCAGATTGTCTTGTTGCTGGAGTCTTTTCCGGGCCACTTGTGCATAATAAGCGCGGTCTGCCTGGGCCCGCGGCGACCATACGGCTGGTCCTTTAGATTTGTTGAGCATCTTAAAATGAATTCCGGATGCATCAATAATTTTCGCCATCTCGCCGCCCAGCGCATCGATTTCCCGCACCAGCTGACCCTTTGCAAGTCCACCGATTGCCGGATTACATGACATTAATCCGATTTTTGAGGCATCCATGGTAATCAAGGCCACATTAAGGCCCAGCTTTGCCGGGGCAACACAGGCCTCAATTCCTGCATGTCCGCCGCCAATTACAATGACATCAAAATCATTTATGCTCATAATGTTCCACGTGAAACTTATTTTCCAATACAGAAATTTTTAAAAACGTTATTTAAAATGTCATCCGTTGCCGTCTCGCCGGTTATTTCTCCCAGTGCATTAAGTGCTTCGCGCACATCAACGCTGGCGAATTCAAATCCTTTGTGGCTTAATAATGTGTCTGCTGCATTTGCTAAAAAGGCGTTTGATCTTTCTAATATTTCCTTGTGACGCTCTGTGGATATTACGACTTCGTCATCGGTTTGTTTTGTTGACACAGACATTTTTTTGACGATCTTGTTTTTTAGCGCCTCAAGTCCGTCACCTGTTGTCGCCGAAATATAGGCTACTGGCAGATTTGTGTTGTCTACAGAATCCTTCGTCTTTGGGGAAACCCCAAGGTCTGTTTTGTTGGCTACTATAATTGTTTTATGCGCATGATCACTTTTGGGGGTTTTGTCTATGCCCGTAACACTGCTGGCATCGACAACATACAACACAAGATCGGCATTTTCTATTTGCGTTCTTGATCTTTCAATTCCTTCGTTTTCAATCATATCATTCGTGCTTCTCAGTCCGGCGGTATCAATAAGCCTAAAAAACATATTGCCAATAACCACATTTTCGTGAATGGTGTCTCGGGTAGTACCCGGGTACTGGCTGGTAATCGCACGGTTTTCGCCGATCAACAGATTTAAAAGTGTCGACTTGCCAACGTTGGGCTCACCGGCAATAACTAACTTCAAGGTGCTGTTAAATAGTTTTCCCTGGTTAAAACTTGAGAGAAGCCGTTCTATTTTTTTCTGGATCTGGACAATTTGATTGATCACATCCTGCTTAGAAACAACATCCAGATCTTCCTCTGAAAAATCGAGATCAATTTCCATTAAACCAAGTATCGTTATCAAGTCCGTTTTAATACCGGACAAATACCCGGTCAGCCGTCCCTCAAGCTGGCTGATGGAATTTTGTAGTCCCCTGTTTGTCTTTGCCGTAATTATTTCCGACACGGCCTCCGCCTGAGTCAGATCAATTTTTCCATTTAGAAATGCGCGCAGGGTAAATTCTCCCGGACCGGCATGATGTGCGCCGTGTTTAATTAACAGATCTAATATTTGCTGAACAATAAGTGGATTTGCATGGCAGGAGATTTCAACGACATCCTCACCGGTGTAGGACCGCGGAGATTTATAAATACTGGCAACGACCTGGTCAACTTCGTTTCTGCCATTCATTATCTTGCCAAAATGAATTGTCTTTTCGCGGGCGGTCAATAGATTTTTACCCGTGAAGATCTTGTTCACAATAGCAATAGATTCATCGCCGGCAATACGAATAACAGCAAGACTTCCTGTTCCCAGTGCGGTTGACAGCGCCACGATTGTCTTTGTAAAATCGGTGATTTTGCTCATAAAAAAAGCCCCGTTTGGGGCTAATCCTAAATTGGTACTCTATTTTCAGACAACCCCAATGGCTAAAAATCAGGCCTTTTGGGTTCCTTTGTTATCGGTAAATTTTTGCTGAATAATCGTAAACACATTAAACAAAGTATAATACAGGTTCAGTCCCGACGGAAACTGGTTAAAAATTAATAACATAAATATCGGCATGATGTACACCATCGCTTTTTGCTTCGGATCCTGCATAGTCATTTTTGATTGTATAATCATGGATCCGGCCATTAAAATGGGCAGGATATTAAATTGGTCGCCATACATCGGCAATGAAAATGGTAGTAAAAAAATGGTGTCCGCCCGGGAAAGATCGTCGATCCATCCGGGAATAAATGCGGCTCCTCGTAATTGAATCGTTGATCTGAAAACTATAAATAAAGCGGCCAAAAGAGGCAATTGAAGCAACATGGGCAAACAACCGCCTAGCGGATTTATCCCATGCTCTTTATATAGTTTCATTGTTTCTTTGTTTAATCGTTGCGGGTCGGTTTTATATTTTTCCTTCAGATCAGCCAACAAAGGTTGAACCCGGCTCATTTCCTTCATCGATTTGTAACTCTTTTTTGTAAGAGGATATACAACAATCTTCACAAGAATTGAGAACAAGATGATGACAAGGCCATAATTTGGAATAAACGAATAAAAGAATTTTAACAATGCAACGATTGGTAAACTTATGGCCCGGAATGTACGCTCATACCATCCATGGCTCATAACGATTGCATCCAACCCGTTTTCATATTCCGCTAAAATGGAATAATCGAGGGGGCCCATATAGACCGAATATGAATCCGATGATGGATCGGTTTTGTTTATATTCAATTGGGCAAGGTATCTTCGCTCTACAATATCCCCTATTTTCTCTCCATACCCGCCAAAATTCACGCCGCTTGTTTTAACATCTCCAGGAATAATGGCTGCAACAAAATATTTTGTTCGTATGGCAATCCAATCGGCTTTTCCATTAATAGAAACAAGATCCGCCTTTTCCTCAGAATCCAAACTAAAACTCTCCACTTCATCGCCCATACTGGCATATGCTTCACTATAAGTATAGTCTTCCGATCTGTTTTCTTCATTTGATGGCAGGCCGTTTTTCCACCCCAGTTGATACTCATTGTTTAATAATTGACCCGAAGGATTCTCAATGAAGAATTCGATATCTATATGATAAAAATCCGCATAAATGGTAATTGCTTTTCTAATTGTCAGTTCGCCCAGTTGTAAGACAAATTCGACTTTCTTTTCTTCACCAGAACTTAGCGTTATTGTTTCCGGGTATTCCATTACCGGCTCAAATGCCAAACGGTTTAAATTGATTTTTTCTCCATCTGAGGTAATAAATGAAAAATCAAAGCCGTTATTTATCTGCTCATTAATAATCTGTACCAGATCGTTTTGCCAGGTACTGTAGTTTTTAAGCTTCCAGGAAAAAAAATTTCCGCCGCCCATATTATTTATTTTAGCTTTAACCAATGGCGTTTCAATATCAATTTTTGAAATCGATACAGATTGAGTTATCGTATCCAAAATTGAAACTTTAGAGTTATTCGCGTTCTCTTGTGGCGGTATTGTCTTTACTGTTTTTACTTCTGCAGGTTCTGGTTGTATCTGTTCAGTGGTCGGTTCTTGTGCTGCCGGGGTTTGCGGAGAAACAATGGGTTGTTCCTGATCACCATTAATCAGTTTATAGTAGCTGGGAAGAAACAGAATAATAATTGTTATTATCGCTATCGCTAATATTGATTTTTTATCCATTATTTATCATTAACTCCAAATCTATTTAACTGGATCATATCCACCCTCGTGTAAAGGATGACATTTACCTACTCTAATAAGGGTTAGCCAGAGGCCCTTAAAAAAGCCATACTTTTCGATTGCCTGATAACCATACTCTGAGCATGTAGGATGAAATCGACAGTGCGGTGGGAAAAAGGGAGAAATTATCTTTTGATATCCGCGTATTATCACTAATAATGCAGTTTTCATTACATCTGAAGTTTTTGGTCAAATTCTATTTTTAATTTGGCAAAAGGAACATCAATTTTTCTATTTATCAAAAATATTATTTCATTATAATTAGAAAAATTATTCAGATTATTCTTAACATACTCACGAACGAGTCGTTTATAATAGTTTCTTTTTACAGCGATTCCTATGCTTTTTTTTACCAATACAGCAAACTGCATTTCAGGTTTATCATTTTTTGCCAAAAAAAATATACCAAATCGGGTATATCTTTTTTCTCCTGATTCAAGCAGTTGTCTAATTTCTTTATCACTTTTTATAGAAACTAGTTTATGCGGAACGTACAAACTCATCACTTACTGTGAGTTTTTTTCTACCTTTTTGTCTGCGGCTTGCAAGAACATTTCTTCCAGCCTGCGACTTCATACGCGAGCGAAATCCGTGTTTGTTTTTCCGTTTTCTATTACTCGGTTGATATGTTCTTTTCATACTTAACTCCAAAAAATTTAAAGAGCATATATATTAAAAAAACAAATATTAATACGCAAATATATAGTATATTACTTTTTTATATTTTTTTTAGTTTTGGTTATTAACAAATGTCTGTGAATAATCTATTAATAAGTATTTTTTAAAAAAATTTTTCTCATTAAACAGACTTGTTAACATTTTATGAACATTCTTTTTTCAATACTTTCATTTATAAACCAAGTAAATACGGACAATTGTTCGGTTATTCACATATTCACAACATTATCTACTACAATTATTTATATTTTATATATTTAAGACATATATTTTAACTTGAATAAGTGTTGTTTTTTAAGTATTTTTTGACCTTTATGATCGAATGGAGGATATATGAATATTTCAGTCAGCAGAGATAAACTTTATAAATCTTTGCAAAAAATTATCAATGTTATTCCCAGTAAAACAACCATTGATATTTTATATAATGTACTTTTAAAAACGGAAGATAATAATTTAAAATTAATAGCTACGGATTTGGAAATTACACAAATTTCATGGTGTTCGTGTGATGTTGCTGAAAGTGGATCTGTTGTATTACCGGGAAAATTATTAGCAGATATTTTAAGGGAAATGCCGGATACGCAGTTAACTCTTAAATCGGATGCGGATTCGAAAATAACATTGGATTCCTCCTTTGGTCAATATAAAATTTCCGGGCAAAATGTAAACGATTTTCCGAGTATACCGCTTTTAGAAACAGAAGATAAAGTAGAAATAAAAAATAATTATTTTAAGAGAATGATAGAAAAAACCATATTTGCATGTTCAACTGATAATCTCCGGCCTGCTCTGACAGGTGTTTTTTGTCAAATTTTTGAAGAGCAAATTCGTATGGTAGCAACAGATGGACATCGATTGGTAAAAATAGCAAACAATGATTTTTCCTCACCAAGTGTACAAAGAGAAATTGTAATACCTACCAGGGCATTAAATCTGGTTGGCAGAAACCTGAATGAAGGCGGAACCCAGACAATAACTCTGGGCAAAAATCATATTTTATTTAGTTTTGAAGATACATTGATATACTCTAGGATTATAGGAGAACCATATCCGGATTACGAGCGTGTCATTCCGGAAAATAACTCAAAAGAACTGACGATTAACAGAGAAAGTTTTGTGGCTTCGATAAAACGGGTTTCTCTCTTTTCCAATCCTATCAGTTATCAGGTAAAATTAAATTTTAACAATGATAAAATAAATATTTATGCACAGGATATAGATTTTGGCGGTGAAGCACATGAAACGATAGATTGTAAATATTCTTCAGAAGAACTCGATATCGCATATAATGCAAATTATCTGTTGGATATTTTACGCCATGTGGATACTGAAGAAGTAAGATTTGCCTTGGAATCCCAGGATGGTCCGGGACTTGTTTTTCCAATTGATCAAAAGGAAAACGAAGAACTATTAATGTTGGTGATGCCAGTGAGGCTCAGTAGTTAATAGATGATCCTCCAAAAGTTAGAACTCCAAAATTTTCGTTTGTTTTCTAAAATAAATTTGGATTTTACGGATGGAATAAACTTAATTACCGGAAGGAATGGACAGGGTAAAACAAGTATCCTTGAGGCAATTCATTATTTAGCACTGACGAAAAGTTTCAGAACAACAAAAGACAGAAATGCCGTCAAATATAATAATACCTACTTGAATGTTCGCGGTGATTTTATTTCTGCAATTTCCCAACGATTAAACATCAGATTTTTTTATTCTTTCCAGGAAGCAAAACAAATCTTTGTTAATGATAAAAGAACATCAAAATTTTCTGAATATATAGGAACAGTTCCTTGTGTTGTTCTTACTCTGGATGATCTTAAGTTGAGTTATGGCAGCCCGGCGGAAAGAAGAAAATTTATTGATGTTTTGTTATCACAAGTAAGTCCGCTTTATCTGGAAAATTTGAAAAATTACCGGAGATCCGTTCAACAAAGAGGCGCCTTATTGGCAGAAAAGAATTTTGCGAACATAAAAAACCAGATAGGAATTTGGAATGAACAATTAGTGAAGTATGGGATTCCAATTATACGTAAAAGAATAGAATTTATTGATTTTTTAAATATCCATTTATCTGAAAAATACAGTGCCTATTCAGGAAAAGAGGAAAAAATTGGAGCCGTTTACAAATCAAACCTGATGAAAGATATTTATACAAATTCCGACGCTGAAATTCAAAAGACATTTTCAACAATTTTGACAGAAAACTTCAATAAGGATCTGGCTTTTCAAAAAACCACAAGCGGACCGCATCGGGATGACATTGAGTTTTTTAAAGATGAAAAGTCATTTAAGGATTTTGGATCACAAGGAGAAAACAAAACATTAATAATAGTACTCAAATTTTTAGAATGGGAATATTTATCACAAAGCAATAAAAATAAACCGGTGCTCATTTTGGATGATATTTTTGGAGAATTAGATGAGTTACGCATGAACGGACTTTTAGACTATTTAAAACATATTGGTCAGGCTTTTATAACGACGACCATGGATAGCAAATTTTCGGATGATATCATCACTGGCAGATATGTGATAGAAAAAGGAAAAGTTTTTAATGCCTGATAGTAATTTTCAAAGTACGGGAAACGTATTAAAAAAAATATTGAAAGAATATCAACTCGAAAGCAGTTTGTTTAACGAAAAACTCTTCAATTCCTGGCCAGAAATAGTTGGGGAAAAACTAGCAAAAATTTGCCAACCGGTATATTTCAATGAAGGAATATTAACGATTAAAGTAAAAGATCAAATATGGCGTGAAGAACTTGGCAAAAATCAAAAAGAATTGCTAAATTCAATTAAAACAAAAACAAAAGTAAACAAAATTGACCACATAGAATTCATTTAAGGATTGTTGGAATGTCACAAGACGCAGCGAATAAAAATCTATATACAGCGGAAAATATTCAGGTTTTAAAGGGACTGGAAGCCGTCAGGCGTCGCCCTGCTATGTATATCGGCGATATTACCTCACGGGGATTACATCACCTTGTATATGAAATAGTAGATAATAGTGTCGATGAGGCCATGGCCGGCTATGCAAATATCATTAAAGTCGTCATTCAAGCGGATGAAGTCATCACTGTTGAAGATAACGGCCGGGGAGTTCCGGTAGATATTCATCCGGAAGAAAAGAAACCTGCGGTAGAAGTAATTATGACAATATTGCATGCCGGAGGAAAATTTGATAAAAGTTCGTACAAAGTCTCTGGTGGACTTCATGGTGTTGGTGCTTCTGTTGTAAATGCACTGTCGGAATGGTGTAGTATTGAAATTTATCGTGAAGGAAAAATTTATTATCAGGATTATGAACGCGGGATTGTAAAAAGTAAACTAAAGGTTACAGGAAAAACAAAAAAATCTGGCACCAAAGTAAGTTTCATGGCAGACAGTAAAATTTTTACAAAAGTAAAATATAATTATGATACCCTGGCCCAAAGACTTCGCGAACTCGCCTTTCTCAGTAAAGGTCTTAAAATATCTTTACATGATGAACGGGAAGACAAATCCGAGGAGTTCTATTATAAGGGTGGCCTGGTAGAGTTTGTCGATTATCTTGACCAGTCAAGAAATCCTGTTCATAAAAGACCGATTTATATTGAAAAATTGAATTTAGATACACCGGTTGAAATAGCGCTGCAATACAATTCTAGTTTTACAGAAAACATATTGACCTACTGTAATAATGTAAATACAGTTGAAGGCGGGACCCACCTGTCCGGATTTAAATCGGCATTGACCAGAACCATAAATACTTATATAACTCGCAATAATCTTATTAAACCAAATGAAAAGATTGCAATCCAGGGTGAAGATACACGTGAAGGCCTCACGGCGATTATTAGTGTTAAGGTACCGGAGCCACAGTTTGAAGGTCAGACTAAAACAAAACTGGGAAATAGCGAAGTTCGGGGAACGGTTGAAACCGTAGTAAATGAAAAGCTATATGAATATCTTGAAGAAAACCCATCTACGGCCAAGGCGATTATAGAAAAATGTAAAGGAGCAGCCCGGGCAAGAGAAGCTTCGCGCAAAGCGAGAGATCTTACCCGGCGAAAATCAGCACTTGAGAGCGGTTCCCTGCCGGGAAAACTGGCCGATTGTTCAATAAAAGATCCGGACCATTGTGAAATATACCTGGTTGAGGGCGATTCTGCAGGGGGCTCGGCAAAACAGGGTCGTGACAGACGTTTTCAGGCAATATTGCCTCTAAAGGGTAAAATTTTAAACGTAGAAAAAGCCCGGTTTGATAAAATACTTGGCAATGACGAAATAAAAACCATTGTTACTGCCCTGGGGACAAGTATTGGTGATACAGAGTTTGATATGGCTAAATTGCGCTATGGAAAAGTTATTATAATGACAGATGCGGATGTCGACGGCTCACATATCAGAACCTTGTTGCTGACATTTTTCTATCGCTATATGAAAGAGTTATTTGATTATGGAAAAATCTATATCGCACAACCGCCATTATACAAAATTAAACTAAAGAAAAACGAGCAATATGCTTTTGATGAAGACGAAAAAGATTTGATTGTTAAACGATTTAATGGTGCCGCCGGAATAGACATTCAAAGATATAAAGGTCTTGGTGAAATGAATCCGGATCAATTATGGTCAACGACCATGGATCCGGAGAAACGAACCATTCTCCAGGTCTCTCTGGAAAATGCAGCCGAAGCGGATTATATCTTTTCAACACTTATGGGAGATGAAGTAGAGCCGCGGCGCCTGTTTATTGAAACAAATGCGAAGTATGTAAAGAATCTTGATATTTGATGAAGGGTTAATATGGCAACTGGTGAAAAAATAATTCCAACACTTATAGAAGATGAGATGCGGAGTTCGTATCTCGACTATTCCATGTCAGTGATTGTATCACGTGCATTACCGGATGTACGGGACGGTTTAAAACCGGTTCACAGAAGAATTTTATATGGTATGCGCGGATTGGGATTGGCTTATAACAGATCTTATAAAAAAAGTGCAAGGATTGTTGGCGAGGTTTTGGGAAAGTATCATCCGCATGGTGACAAGGCAGTATATGATGCCATGGTCAGAATGATTCAGGATTTTTCTTTGCGCTATCCCCTTCTGGATGGACAAGGAAATTTTGGATCTGTCGATGGCGATTCTCCTGCGGCGATGCGTTATACCGAAGCAAGGATGGCACGAATTGCAGAAGAAGTATTACGGGATATCGATAAAGACACTGTAGATTTTGTCACCAATTTTGATGATACACTGGAAGAACCTAAAATACTTCCATCTACGCTCCCGACATTGCTTGTAAATGGTGCATCGGGAATCGCAGTGGGTATGGCAACCAACATTCCACCTCATAATTTGCGGGAAATTATCGAAGGCGTTAATGCCGTTATTGATAACCCGGAGATCGAAGGCGAAGAATTACTAAAATTTGTTCATGGTCCGGATTTTCCTACGGCGGGTATTATATTTGGATCAGAAGGTATACGGGACGCTTACAGAACTGGGCGCGGGCGTGTCATCGTTAGAGCTCGGGCCAATATAGAGGTGTCGCGAAACGGCAGAGAAAACATCATTGTTACTGAAATACCATACCAGGTAAATAAAACCAATCTTATTGAAAAAATTGCAGATCTCGTTCAAAGCAAAAAAATAGAGGGTATCTCTGATTTACGGGATGAATCGGACCGCGACGGCATGCGCATCGTTATTGATCTCAAACGCGACGCAAACCCAAATTCCATCTTGAACAGTCTGTTTAAGCACAGCCAGATGCAAACGACTTTCGGTATTATAATGCTTGCACTTGTGGATGGTCAGCCAAAGGTATTAAAACTGAAAGAAATTCTTGAGCAGTTTATTGCCCACAGACACATAATCGTATTACGCCGGACAAAATTTGATCTGGAAGAGGCAGAAAAACGAGCGCATATATTAGAAGGATTAAAGATTGCCATCGATAATATTGACGAAATTATCGAGTTGATAAAAAAATCAAAAGATCCTGAAAATGCGAAAAACAATCTTATAAAGAGATTTAAACTCTCCGAGATCCAGGCCAAGGCGATTCTTGAAATGCGCCTTCAGCGCTTAACAGGTCTTGAGCGAGATAAAATTGAAGAAGAATATCGGGAAGTTCTAAAACTTATCGAACGTCTGAAAGCAATTCTGGACAACCGCGGCCTGCGTATGCAGATAATAAAAGATGAAATGAATGAAATCAATGAACGATATGGAGATGCCCGCCGCACAGAGATTGTACATAATTATGAAGAATTGACGATTGAAGATATGATTGCCGAAGAGGACATGGTCATTACCATTTCCCATAGCGGATTTATAAAAAGATTTCCGGTCAGTGGTTACCGCCGGCAAAACCGGGGCGGCAGAGGATCGACCGGCGCAACGATGAAAGAAGAAGATTTTATCGAGCATATGTTTATTGCCAGCACGCACCATTATATGTTATTTTTTACTGATCGTGGACGGTGTTACTGGCTTAAGGTACATGAAATACCACAAGCCGGAAAGGCTTCGCGTGGCCGCCCGATAGTTAATCTGATTGATATCATAAAAGGCGAGAAAATTAAGACGTTTGTCTCCGTAAAAGATTTTAATCAGGGTGGAAATATTACGGTTGCCACAAAAGGTGGCATTATTAAGAAAAGTGCCCTGGAGGCATTCAGCCGCCCGAGAAAATCGGGTATTGTCGCAGTGACCATTAGAGAAAATGATGAATTATTAGAAGCCAACATATCAAGTGGTACGAATGATATTATTTTGGTTACCAAGAATGGATATTCCATCCGGTTTAATGAGAGTGAGGTTCGTGAAATGGGCCGGTCGGCTTCCGGCGTAAAAGGTATATCACTACGTAAAGATGATGAAGTAATCGGAATGGTTGTTGTAAATAGAGAAGACACCCTTTTTACAATTTCTTCCAAGGGCCTTGGAAAAAGAAGCAAGGTGAGTGATTATCGTACACAGAGCCGTGGTGGAAAGGGAATAATCGCAATGAAGGTGAATGAAAAAACAGGCCACCTCGTTGCTGTGCTCGAAGTTGTAGACAATGAAGATGTTATCATGATCACAGAAAAAGGCGTTGCAATTAGGCAACATATTGGTAAAATTTCTGTAACTGGAAGAAATACCCAGGGCGTCAAACTTATACGTCTTGATGAAGATGATAAAATCGGCGATGTGGCAAAAATAGTCAGTGGTAACGAATCCGAAGAAATAGAAATAGATCAAGAAGATAATATATAATTCATAAGAAATTCCACTTACCTGAGGGAGGCCAGTGCAAGTATGAAAAAAATATCTGATTCAACCATTAGCCGCCTGTCTCGTTACTATCGAACTCTGGGACGCTTAATTGAAAAAAAAGTACAAACAGTGTCATCCGATGAAATTGCTGAAATTGACGGGGTAACATCCGCACAGGTCAGGAAAGATCTTTCCTTTTTCGGGACATTTGGAAAAAGGGGTCTGGGGTATAATACGGTTGATTTACAAAACAACATTGGTAACATACTCGGGTTGTATAAAAAATGGAATGTTGCCCTGGTTGGCGTTGGTAATATTGGACGCGCTCTTGTGGACTATGAAGAATTCCGGAAACAAGGATTTGTAATAAAACTTCTATTGGATAATGATCCGGAAAAAATTTCACAAAAGGTACACGACCTGGAAATCATGCCCTTCTCGGATGTGGCCAAATATGTAAAACAGCATAAAATTCAAATTGCGATTATTGCCGTTCCGGCCAGTGTTGCTCAAAAGGTAGCGGATAATCTGGTGAGTGCGGGGGTCAAGGCGATATTGAATTTTGCACCACTTAGTCTCAAGGTACCCAAGGGTGTGATCACGAAAAATGAAAATATGTCTATCGAACTTGAAGCATTATCATATCATCTCACCCGCAAAGGGAGATAAAGGAATAAAAAAAGGGATGTCATTTGGCATCCCTTTTTAATAGATAATAATTGAGATCGATTATTGATCCCGCAACTGCTTTGATTTTTCGTAATACTCTTCCGCCTTCGCCCGATTACCCATTTTAGCATGCAGAAAACTTAGATTCTGCCACATTGATGCAGAATCCGGAAATCTTTGTATACCCTCATTTAGAATTTCCTCGGCCTCCTCATAACGTTCCAACTGAAGTAACAACGTACTTAGAATGTCATACGTTTCTTTTAAATCAGGATCCAGATCATAGGTTTTCTTAAAGTAAATGATGGCTTCTTCCATTTTTGCTTTTTTGGCAGCCGGATCCTCAAGCGAATTTGCCTGCTTGTTTAACAGTAATCCAAGGTTAAAAGGAATAGCTTTTTCTTCGGGATTTTTTTCCATTGCACTTTTGTAGGCAGCGATTGCTTCCATTTTCTTATCAGCAAAATCGAGGTTTTGAGCATAAAGTGTCAGGCATTCTACATTATCCGGATCAACTCCCAGGCCCTTTTCAAAATAATCTGCAGCTTGTACATAGTCTTTATTTCGCGAATAATAATATCCTAATTCAATCCAGGCCATAACTGTATCTGGTTTTGCCTCGGCGGCCGCCTGCAGGGCTTTCAAATTATTTTCGTCATCGCCTAAATTCTGATAGGAAATTGCAATAAGGCGGTGGGCCATATAATCCGGTTGAATTAGCAGCGCCTTATTAAAATTATCAATAACTTCATTTAATTTCTTTTTTGCAGCCTCACCTTCACGGTCTTCCAATTTAATAAAAGCATTATATGCGGCGACGGCATCATTATAATGCTTGCTGAAATAACTACTTTTTTCCAGTTCAATGTCCTTTTGAAAAGTCGGGGCAATTGCCACAGATTTATCAAAAGAACTTACCATTTCGTTTATCAGACCTCTTTTGCCCTGGATTTTACCCAGAATATACCAGGCTTCTGCATTGTCCGGATATTTTTTTGCAGCTTCTTCAGCTAATTCAAATGCCTGATCATCCCTGCCAGCATTTAAATGCACAATCGCACCCTCTAATTCAGGCGGACGGCATGAATTAAAAAGAAATGAAACGGCTATTAGTAAAATAGCTAGTAATAAGGTGTATCGTTTCATCACAACTCCTTTAAATTATGTTAATAGTTTAGTAATGGATTTTTCTAACGGTTGCCCCAAAATTCCCAGCTCGGTAATTATACCGGTCAGGAGCTCTGCCGGAGTTACATCGAATGCTGGATTGTGTACCTTAATAATTCCCGATATATTACGATCATATTTGTAAAATTGCAAAATTTCCTTAGCATCTCTTTGTTCAATTGGAATTTTATCACCGGAAGACAGAGATATATCAAAAGTAGAAACCGGAGCGGCAGCAAAACAAGGTATATTGTGTGCTTTAGCCAGTACGGCAAGCGAATATGAGCCGATTTTATTAGCGACATCTCCATTGCGGGAAATCCGGTCTGCGCCGAACAAAACCAAATCAATCTGCCCGTCGCCCATCAGAGAAGCAGCCATGCTATCCGTGATCAGTGTGCAGGGAACGTTATTTTGCATGAGTTCCCATAATGTTAGCCGGGCGCCCTGACCGAGCGGTCGCGTTTCATCAACATAAACATGAATATTGTATCCTTTTTCAAATCCAGCATAAATAACACCCAGCGCTGTGCCCCACCCGCCGGTTGCAAGACTACCGGCATTGCAATGCGTCAGGATGTTTACTTTTTCGGGCAAAATTTCCAGCCCGTTTAAACCGATCTGGCGGCATGAATGATAATCTTCGTCATGTATTTTTTTTGCCTCTGCGTCTAGTGCCGATATAATTGTATCATTATTCTCCCCTAATAATGATTTATATACTTTCTGCATTCGGTCAAGGGCCCAGGCAAGATTCACAGCTGTTGGCCGGCTGGATTTCAAATAATCGCAAGCATTATCCAACTGATCATTTAATTCCCGGGGTGTTAATTTTTTACTAATGTGATTTGTGTGTACAGCAATGCTATAGGCGGCAACGATTCCAATAAGAGGGGCACCGCGAACTTTTAGTGTTTTGATTGCCTGATAGCTATCTTCAAGTGAAGTAAGCTCAACATATTTAAAGAACTGGGGCAGCAAAGTCTGGTCAATAATTTCGAGACGAAAAGAACTATATTTAACAGCCGGCGTTTGCATAGACAAATTTCCCTTTTATTAAAGCTATGAAATCAGGGTATCATTCGCAATATTGTATCAGCTAAAATTGTTAAGCAAATTAGAATATCTTAAATTGTAACGATGATAAAAGAGTTGAAAAATATAATTGTTACAGTGCTTTTTATATTTGTTGGGGGCAGCATTGGATATTCTCTAATTGAAAAATGGGATTTCATTGACAGTCTTTATATGACCGTGATTACGGTTTCCACAACCGGTTTTAAAGAGATTTATCCCATGTCCTTAACGGGCAAAGTATTTACCATGTTTTTAGTTATCATGGGTATCTCTTTTTTATTTTATGCCATCAGCAATTTAAACGCTGCAATTTTTGAACGAAATATTTTCAGGAACAAAAAAATGCAAAACAAAATTAGAAAACTAGATGGTCATTATATTATTTGCGGATTTGGTAAAATTGGTAAGAAGGTCGCCCAGGAACTTTATTCGCGAAAATTAGATTTTGTGGTCCTGGAAATTAATGAACTTCACCTGAAAGAAATACCGGAAGAATACCTGTATCTGCATGCAGATGCGACCGAAGATCAGAATCTGATAAAAGCCGTGATCGATAGAGCAATTGGGCTAATTGCTGTGATGGGTAGTGATGCTTCCAATGTTTTTACCACATTAAGCGCCAAGGGCCTAAATCCGGATATTAAAATTATTGCACAGGCCGAAGAAGAAAAATCAAGCGAAAAACTTAAAAAAGCAGGCGCTGACCGGGCAATTTTGCCATATGAAATTGGCGGCTATCGAATCATTCAAGCATTATTAAGGCCGACAGTTGTAGAATATGTGGACGAGATATTTTCCCGTTCAGACATCGGGCTACAGTTTGAAGAAATTAAGATAACGGAAAAAGCTCCGATTAATGACAAGACACTGGCCGATCTGAGCCTGAGAAGTGAATTGAATGTTATTATTGTTGGAATTTATCGTTCCGGTATAGAGTGGATCTATAATCCACGTTCTGATACAAGACTCCATGCAGGCGACATTCTGATTTTAATCGGAGAAACAAACGACTTAAATAAAATGAAAAAACAAGCAGGAAATGAATAAATTTTTGATATTTCTATTTATACTATCAGGCTATATTAGCGTATCAGCTCAGTTTGATGAACCAGAATTTTTTAACCGGGTTAACAAAAATTATTATGCCCTGGAATTGACAGATCTGAATAATTTTTCCTGTTGGGTTACTTCGAATCTTTTTGAAGAAACCACCTCAAAGTTTTATAAAGAAGAAATTTTTCCCCTTGAGTTTATTTGGGTTAAACCGAATGATTTGTATTTTATAAGCCGCCCCCTCCCCAGCTTCAACGATTCCATAAGCACCGAGATGGCCCATGGGGCACAGGCGGATTTACAAAAGGAAATCAAGGCACTTCTAATAGACTGGACTCGATATTATGCCGGTCGGTTGCTGGCGAATATGCCGGCAGATTATACTCTTGAATCTAATACAGATTCTGTGTTTTTAAAATTTACCAACCAGAATGATGTTCGAAATGGACATACCCGGATAATTTTTGGCCAAAACGGACTGGTTTTACAATCATCCGTTTTCTACGCCGATTCATCAGAGAAAATTTTAACCTATCCGGAGTATAAGTACACCGGCGAATATTGGCTTTGTACAGGCTGGCGGGTACAAATAATAAAAAAGGGGCAAGTGGATAGTGGGTTTCATGTAAAGATTATTTCTCAGAGAATTGGCAAATACTGGTTGCCAAGCCAGTTTCAACTGACATTACAGAGCACAGATATAAAAGATACAATTTTTATCAGAGCATATAATTTTCGAAATACGAGAATAAACAGGGATATTCAGATTTTAAACAGAGGAAATTAGTTGCGAGGATTTCTAATAATTTTTTTTAATTCCTGGTCAAGTTTTTTCGGATAAGAATCTTCGCGAGCTTTAAGTTTAACATATTCTTTTAATTTACTCTCAAACTCTATTTTTTTATCACATGGCAGGCAATAATCCAAATGTTCCTCGAAAAGAACCTTTTCTTCAGCGTTTAATTGATCGTCAATATAGGCATTTACATTTTTTTCAATATCCGCACAATCAAACTTACGGTTTTCCTTTTTTGATTCCATTCAGAGGCATTCCTTAAATTACAAACAAGATTTTCAACACGTTATTAATAAATTGGGAAAAATTTCATTTTGTCTTTAAAACAGATTTAAAGAAGATAAAATTCCGGTCATTCGGATTTTTCTGGATCACCGGTTCCATCCATCACATATCCTCTTTCCTGGGCATAGTTCCACAAATATCGTTGCAGAAGTTTACGGCCACGATATAAACGAGACATAACCGTGCCCAATGGCGCATTGATAATATTCGCTATTTCATTGTATGAAAAGCCTTCCACATCGCAAAGCAGTACCACCAATCGGAATTGATATGGTAAGTTCTCAAGTGCATCTTTCACATCATCTTCAAAGAAATTTTCGAGAAAATCTTCTTTTGCTGTTTCCTGGAGGCTAATTGATTCGTCTAATTTTTTATACAGATAGAATTCTTCCAGATCATCGTAGCTTACTTTTTGTGGCTGGCGAACAGCCTTGCGATAGGCGGTTATATACGTGTTCACCAGGATGCGGAACGCCCAGGCACGGAAATTGGTGTTTTTTTGATATTGATCGAAAGCACGAAACGCCTTGAAAAGAGTATCCTGAACCAAATCCTCTGCATCATTCTGATTATGGGTCATTCGTAAGGCTGTACTGTACAGCGAATTTAGATGGGGTGCGACCAATGATTGAAATTCAATTTGTCGTTCACTTGGTGTCGGCAAATAATACTCCTTAGTTTCATCAGTAAAAAGAGGCCTAAGTTAAAGTATTTATATAAAATATGTCAAGAAAATTCAATATTTAACAAAATATGTATTATTTATCATTTAAAACAATTCTAAAAGTAGTACCTTCACCGAGACGCGATTCTTTGACATAAAGTTTCCCGCCGTGATAATCCTCGATGATTCTTTTTGCCAGGCTAAGCCCCAGGCCCCAGCCCCGCTTCTTTGTGCTAAAGCCAGGTTTAAAAACATTTTTGCGATCGCGCGGCATAATACCTTTGCCATTATCTGAAATATCAATATAAACCTGTTGTCCATCATTCAATCGATCAAGGGTTATATCAATTTTGCCCTTTTTGTCGTCTATTGCATCAATGGCATTTTTAATCAAATTTTCAATAACCCATTCAAATAATTCGGCGTTAATCCTGATTTCAGTCTGAATTTTGTATATTTCCTCTATGGCGATTGTTTTATCAAATTGGGGTAGCCTTTTTCGGAAGTATTGTATCGTATTGTTCAGTATCGAGATAACGTTAGTCTTCTTTAGTGAGGGTACGGATCCTATTTGCGAAAAACGGGCCGCCACTTTTGTTAGACGCAGCACATCCGTATTGATCTCCCGTACCGCCTTCTCCAGATTTTTACGATCAACCTTTAAGATTTCCAGCCAGCCGCTGATAGAAGAAATTGGTGTACCTAACTGATGGGCCGTTTCTTTGGCCATTCCGACCCATATGTTCCTTTGCTCACTTTTTTTGATTTGAGAAAATCCGAGATAACCCAAGATGATAAACAATAGCGCCGCAGTGATCTCAATATAGGGCAGCCAGCGTAACTGTTTAATCACCGGAGACACACCATAATGATAGTATCCTAAAACATTACCCTGGTATTTAATCGGGATGGGCGGGTTGTCACTATCCATGTCCATTAAATAGGACTTGAGAACAGAGATAAGCTTCTGGCGTAAATGTCAACATGCTGTCCAGGTCCGGTGATATATTTCTGCATTGCAGGGGGGTCATCTCCGGATCAGTAAAGACGATAGGATAGTCAGCCGTTTGAATCACTTCAGTAAAAAAGAAATTAAAATCTATATTGGCATCTGGATTATTAATGTTTTCTTCAAATACACGAATACGAAAACGCAGGTATTCCCGGGATTTATCCTGCAATGTGTTTACAAGATGCTGGGTATACCCCAGAATAAGTCCTATGATCAGCAATCCAAGGACAAATAGTAAGCCTTTAAAATTTCCTTTACGTCTATCGAAAGAATTTAGCATTTTTTATCAGTCATGATGTATATGTCATTATCCCGGAGTTCAACAGAATATGTCTTGAGCTTTTGTTCAGGATTAAATGCAAATGCACCAGTCTCAAGTTCAAATGCCCAGTTATGCATTGGACAATATACCTGGTTATTTCGAATATATCCATCAGCCAAATCGGCATTCTGGTGTGGGCACCGGTTTTGAATGGCGTAGATTTTTCCGTTGTGATTAAATAATGCAACCAGCTCATTATTAAATTTAACTTTTATTCCCTTTCCGGGTGGAATATCTGTGATTGAGGCAACCCGCATATGTTTTTGCATTGCGAACTTTATCAGGAGTTAAATTCTTCTGTTCTTATGGCTTTGTCCAGCTGATATCCACGGTCACTAAGTGTCACGGTGCCGGCAGCGAAATGTGGGTCATGTTCAAAAAAGAGATATGAGTTTTGATCAAGCACATATGCTAAAAAAGTCTTTTTTTCTGAAAGCGTAATCATGGGGTTGTTATCATATGCCATAATCCACGGGACAGGAATATGAGAAGAAGTTGGAATGAGATCAGAACAATAAATCAAGGATCGGTGACTATCATGTATTTTAATTAGTTGCATTCCCGGTGTGTGACCGTTCATAATAATTGGTTCTATGCCGGGAAAAATTGGGGATTGTCCATCCAGTAATTGAAGCTGACCATTATCTTTGATTGGATCGTAATTTTGAGTTTGAAAACTTGCCTGATCTTTTTCCGACGGTGCATGGGCCCAATCCCATTGTTCCTTTTGCACATAATAGGTTGCATTGGGAAATGTCGGAACCGCCTGATCATTTAATAGATAGGTGCTTCCGCCACAATGATCAAAATGCAGATGTGACAAAATAACCTCAGTAATTTCGCCGACAGCTACACCTGCACGGGCCAGGCTCTGTTCCAGAGAAAAATGGGAATGATCGACCTTATAGATCTTTTTTAGTTTATCATTGAATTTAGTACCGACACCGGTATCGATAAGAATTTTTCGTTCCGGTGAAACAAGCAACAATGTTCTCAAGGCCAGCTCAATACGATTTTCTTCATCTGGCGGGTTTACCTTCTGCCACAGATTTTTTGGCACGACGCCAAACATGGCACCGCCATCCAGGGCCAGGGTACCGGTTTCAATAGCGTGTAATTTATATGATCCAATTTGCATGATATTTTAATCAGATAATTTTTTAGTTTCGATAATTTTACTCTCGCAGAGCCGCGGAGACGCAAGGGGTATTGTAAATACGATTGGACGATGTCTATCATCTTAAAGAGTAATAAATATATATTTCTTTGCGACTTTGCGTCTTAGCGCGAAAAATATTTTAATTAACCAAACTAGTAAATAAGATGTTTATCAAACCAGTTCTCTGTTAAATCTAATGCTGTTTCAAACTGCGCGGATCTGCTATCCATTGGATGGGTTATATTAAAAGTATGCGATCCATTTTCGAGAATTTCAAATTGTTTCTCAGTATTAGATATACGGTCAAATATTTGCTGACCTTCTGACAGGGCAACCGCTTCGTCGTTTTCACCGTGAATCACAAGTACGGGTATGTCGATTTGCGATGCAGCATCCAGAATATCCAGGTCCTTTTTGTTTTTCTCAAGATCATCAATCAGAACCCGGTTGAGTCGCATTACCTGCTTTGTACGTTTGTTTTCAATTTCTATAAACCCTTGATGCTTCCACAATTTTATTTCTTCTTCTGTATATCTGTGCACAGTGGCGATTGATGACCAGGTAACCAGCGTTGAAATATCCGGATTTCGCCGGCAATACAGAATTGCCACCCCACCCCCCCGGCTATGGCCCAACATGCCAATATTATCGACATTAATTATTCCGTTTCCCAGCTTTTTATCCTTGATGGTGCGATAAATAACATCGAGGTCGGATAATTCATGTGAATAATTATTTTCTGCAAACGTGTCCAGTTCGGTAAAATTAAATGGATCGGCCCCAACGCCATTTCGTGAAAAATTAAAGCAAATGGTTGCATAGCCGGCGTCAGCCAGGACTTCCGAGAGATATGGAAAAAATCCCCAGTCTTTAAATCCTTTAAATCCGTGGCAAATAATGATTGCCGGTACATCACGTGAATCCTCACGGTATCTCAGATCACCTCTGATATATTCGTTTGAGTCATTAATCAGGGTAAAACTTTTACGTAACATGGGATGCGAAATCCTCCGGTTCTTTCTCGGGTATCAGTTAATTGTGTTTTTGGGAACATAAATTATGATAAAATGGAAGCATTAAAAAATAGTGCTTATAGTTCAAGAACATATTCGACCAAAAGATTCAGTTCTGATTCACTAAAATCAGGAAATGCCGGCATTTCACCGGAGCCTTTACTTATGAGCTTTAAAATTTCCGCTTTTGAGCGTTTACTTTTCCTGATATCGGCATAGCTGGCCACACCCTCTCCCTGGGTACCATGACATTTAGCACAATTTGATTGATATAATTCGGCTCCGGGTCCATCGTCAACCAGACGGTAAAACTCTTTTCCGGAGCCCGTGAGAAATATTGCAATTATTGCTCCGGCAAGAACCAGGACAATCGCTAAAAATATAAGTTTTGCATTCATATGAGATTTTAAAAACAATATTCATTGCAACATTACGAAATTATACAAATCATGGCAAGGAGGATTATTTCATCTCCTTAAGTGCTTGTAATAATTCCGCGGCATGTTCTTTTACTTTCACCTTTGGATAAATACGCGCAATTATGCCCGCGGGATCAATAACAAATGTAGAGCGATTAATGCCCATATATTTTTTACCATATAATGATTTCTCTTGCCAAACACCATATGCTTCACAAATTGAACCATCCTCATCACTGAGCAGGGCAAAGGGTAAATTATATTTATCAGCAAATTTTGCATGACGCGTCACACTGTCTTTACTAACCCCAAGTATTACCGCATCAATCTCATTAAATGCCGGAAAATCATCGCGGAAATTGCACGCCTCCACGGTACATCCGGGTGTCATATCTTTGGGATAAAAATACAAAATTACCCACTTTCCCCTGTAATCTGATAATTGATGAATTTTTCCATCTTGATCCGCCATTGAAAAATCAGGCGCTTGTGTTCCTTGCTCTAACATGTTAATCTCCTGTGTTGTTAATTATTTATAGTTTAAAATGACTCAACGAAGAGAAATCATTCCCGAAATTTTAAAAAAATAAAAATCCTTTAAAAAGTTGAATAAATGTGCAAATGATAATTATATTCAAATTCAACACAAATATTTCATCTTTATTTGAATATTTCCTTGAGTTACCTGTACAAAACATAAAAACGGTGCAACAATTAGAATAATTTATCGTGTTATGAAAAGACATTTCCAAAACCAATCCAATGATCACCTAAAATAAGGAGTAAGAAATGGAAGAAGCAACCTCCAATGTGGAAAAAATTTCTGTCATGGGTAGAGTCGTTGCCGTATTTTCAAATCCATCAAAAGCATTTGTCGGTTTAGGCACTTACAAAGACTGGCTGATTCCTCTGCTTATTATTATTGTTGTTGCCATTGGCCGGCAGTTTGTCATGCAGGATTTGGAAACCAGTGCTGTTAAAGACCGGATTATGCGCAATGAGCAAATACCGGAAGAACAAAAAACAGCGATATTAGAACAAATTGAGCAGGGCGCCAATGATCCAAGCGCAATGATAAAAAATATCGCCGGTATTGTTATTATGACCTTTATATTTACTTTAATCGTCGGGGGGCTGTATTTGTTCACAGGCAATATAATTATGGGGGGAACGGCCAGCTACTCAAGTATGCTATCGGTGTATGCGCTGGGCTCCTTAATTTTTATACCCGAGCATATTGTGAAAACAGCTCTGGCATTGTCGAAAGGCTCGACAGCGGTTTACACCAGTCTGGCAATTTTGTTTGATCCCGCAGAATCCTCAACCCTGCTTTTTACCCTGGCCAATGCAATAGATGTTTTTTCAATCTGGAAGCTGGCCGTATGGGCAATCGGTTTTGGGGTGGTATATAAATTCAATCAAACAAAATCCTGGATTGCTGTTGGAATCTGGTATGTTGTTGGTATTTTGGTCTTTTGGGGATTGAACACACTTACCGGTGGTATGCTCGGTTAATTGTTTAAATAATTACAAACATTTTTTGGATTTTCACGTACACGGAGTGGGTTTTGGTTTTGGCCCACTTTGTTTCGTTATAAGTTAATATATTTATTAATCTAGGAGATATTCTTATGAGCAGGCTTGTTGCTACCCTGATTCTCTTTCTATCCTTTATTGTGGGTGCTTACGCCCAGACGGCCGAGTTAACATTGGAAGAGTGTATTCAAATTGCGTTAAAAGGAAATTCAACCATTCGCATAAACCGAAATCTTGATGAAAGTTTTGATGAAGATGTCACGGGATCTTATTCGGGAATTTTGCCCACCATCAATCTAAATGCAAATTCCGGCCGGGTTGAAGCGGGAGAAAGAGAAGTGGAGCAGGATGTACCGGTTGGAATTTCCGATAGTACATATATATATGATCGGCGGGTAATTGTTCAGCCGGGGTATGTGGCAGATTTTAACAGCTTTAATGTAAATGTTAATCAAAATGTATTTGATGGTGGCGAATGGTGGAATGCCATTTCTTATGCAAAATCTCAACGAGAAGTCTCCAGCAGGACCCTCCAATCAACAATCAATAATACGATTCTTGATGTGCAGCAAAAGTTTTATGATTTGCTCAAAGCAGAGAAACTCCTGGAAGTAAATGAACTCGCCGTCCAGAGAAGCCAGGATCAAATGAACAAGACACAAAAAATGTTTGAGCTGGGCGCCGTTGCGAAAGTTGATGTATATCGCAGCCGGGTAAATTTGGGCAATGATAAAATAAATATGCTATTGCAAAAAAATGCGGTATCTCTGGCTAAAAATTATCTGAACCTGGCAATGGGTCGTCAGCCGGAAACCCCGATTGCGATCAGTGTTGCCGGCCTGGATATTTCCCCGGGATTAACCAACTCTGAAGATTATATCGCCCAGGGACTGGAAAAAAATCCGGAAGTCAGAAAGAATGAAGCGGAAGTCAAAAGTCAGTCAGTGCAGACATCAAGGGCTTACGGGGTTTTGTGGCCGTCGATAGGTTTGTTCTTCAGCTATAACCGATCAAATGAGGGATTTGAGCGGGTCTATACCGGATGGGACAAGAACTGGAATATTCAATACGGTATAGGGCTGCGATTAAACATTTTCAATGGATTGCAGGATAAGGTTCGGATTCAGAAGGCCAAATTGGCGGAACGAAATGCCATGGAGAGATATGAGGAAGGCAAACGAAATTTAAAGGGGACCATTTCTCAATATATTAATGATTTCAATTCATACCTGGAAATTATTGAAATCAATGAAGACAATCTTGAAGCATCCAAGGAAGAATACCGGCTGGCCGAAGAGCGATACAGAATTGGTTCCGGCACACAGTTGGAAGTTCGTGAAGCACAGGTAAATCTTACAAGAGCCGAAGAGACACTGGTCCGAGCCAAATATAGCGCCCTGGTCACACAGGCTCAATTGGATAATGCGCTGGGGGCGTTTTATGCGGAAACAGAGGAGAAGGTTGAATGAAAAAGATAATCATCATATCTGTGGCAGTGGTTGCCGTGGCAGCTATTATCATTGCCAATCTGATGAAAAAAGAAACAGGCCTGGATGTAGATGTTCAAAAAATTGAACGGGGCCGGCTAATACAAAAGGTTACCGGATCGGGCCAAATCAGACCCGAGGTACAGGTTAAAATAAGTGCCAATGTTGCCGGTAAGATCATCAAATTATACGCCAAAGATGGTGACCGGGTTAAAAAGGGACAGCTTTTGGTGGAACTTGATCCCGAGCAGTTTAAAGCGGCCGTTTCCCGGGCAAAATCAAACCTGCTTTCGCAAAAGGCCAATGAAAAAAAATTGCGCAGTGAATTAAGCCGATCAAAAGATTTGATGGCAAAAGGTTTAATGTCAGCTGCAGAATATGAAGCAGTTGAGGCATCATATGAAGCGGCAGAGAGTAATACAAACCAGGCCCAGGCGGCTGTTACCGAAGCACTTGATCAGTTATCAAAGACTCGTCTGCACTCCGAGATGGACGGTATTGTTACTCAGCTTAATAAAGAAGAGGGAGAAATTGCGCTTGGTGCCCAGTTTCAGGAAGATGTCATAATGGTTGTGGCGGATCTGTTAAAAATGGAAGCCGCTATTGAGGTTGACGAAAATGATGTCATCAATATTTCATTGGGCGATACGGCAGATGTTGAAATCGACGCCTTTGTGGATACTACCTTTAAAGGAAAAGTAACACAAATTGCCAATAGCGCAACCATTAAGGGATTGGGAACCCAGGACCAGGTGACCAATTTTGAAGTTACCGTTGCCCTGCTGGATTACAATCAAAGATTCCGCCCGGGAATGAGTACAACGGTAGATGTTATTACTGAGTCGCGCGATGATGTGCTGAAGGTGCCGATACAAGCCGTAACCGTGCGCGAAAAAGCGATCCTGGAAAAGAAATCTGACGTGGAAGAACATGAAGAAACCGAAGAAGCAGAAATTGCTTCAGAAGATAAGTCAAAAAAACCGATGACAGAAGTCGCCTTTTGTGTTGAAGAAAAAAAAGCAGTAGCTCGATGCGGTGAAGCTGGGAATTTCTGATGATACTCATTATGAGGTATTATCGGGATTGGCAGGAAGAGGATTTGGTTGTGACCGGTCCCTTTCGTCTCCTGAGTAAAACCCTGAAAGAAGGCGATCTGTTGGAATATGAAGAACCAAAGAAGGATGAAGAAAATGCTAATTGATGTCCAGAAATTATCAAAAGTATACCAGCTGGGTGATATTGAGGTCCCGGCGCTTAGAGGAATTGATCTGCAGATAGGTGAAAATGAATATGTTTCAATTATGGGGCCATCCGGTTCAGGCAAATCTACACTGATGAATATCATCGGCTGTTTGGATGTTCCGACAGAGGGAACTTATATCCTGAACGGAAATGATGTAAGCACTATGATTGACGATGAACTTGCCGAAATCCGGAACCGCCAGATCGGTTTTGTGTTCCAGACATTTAATCTCCTGCCCCGCGCCGATGCGTTGCACAATGTGGAATTACCCCTTATATATAGTGGGATTAACAGAGCAGAAAGACGTAAAATGGCAGAAGCCGCATTGGACCGGGTTGGACTGGGTGACCGGATCCACCACAAACCCAATGAACTCTCCGGTGGTCAACGCCAGCGTGTCGCCATTGCCCGGGCCCTGATAAACAATCCGGCAATTATTCTGGCCGATGAACCAACCGGTAATCTGGATTCCACTACCGGTGAAGAGATAATGGAAATATTTGAGCAGCTGAAATAAGGGCGGAAATACGATTATTCTGATTACCCATGAGGAATATATTGCTAATCATTGTCATCGGGTTATCCGGCTATGGGACGGCAACATTCAATCAGATAAAAACAATTGATCTGGTAATTCTATGCTAAACAAAATTATCATATTTGGTGAATATGTTGCCATGGCCTGGACGGCATTGTGGGCGCATAAACTGAGGTCTGTCCTGACAACACTGGGTATTTTGATTGGCGTGACAACGATCATCACTATTTTCACGACAATTCAGGGAATTGATGAATATGTGCTTGGAGAACTCTCAAATATTGGATCCTCAACGGTATATATTCAAAAATGGCCATGGGGCGGTGGCGGTGAATGGTGGAAATACCGCAACCGGAAAGAGATTACTTACAAAGAATTTGAGGCATTAAATCGCAGTGCTAAAGTTACAGATCACATAGCACCACAGGTGTTTTCAATGAAAACGGTGAAATATCGAAGCGAGGCATATGACCAGATTTTTGTAATAGGTACCAATGAGGAGTACAAAGATACGGACAATACAAACCCGGCCACCGGACGTTTCCTGACGGAAATGGATGTTCACCGAAACCACAAGGTTTGTGTCATCGGAAGCGAGATCGCAGAGAACCTATTTAAAGAAGAAAATCCTCTCGGTAAGAGAATAAAAATCGGCTCTCATAAATATCTTGTGATTGGGGTGAATGAAAAGCGAGGTAAAGTTTTTGGCCAGAGTATGGATAATTTTATTATCGTACCAATTGGAACGCTTTCGGGTGTGTTTGGCGGTCATCGCGGAATGCGTATCGCCATTAGTGTTAGAGATGTGGACAAGATGGAAGACATGAAAGATGAGGTGCGCGGAATCTTGCGCAGGGTAAGAAAGGTTGCGGCAGGAGATGAGGATGATTTTGCCCTAAACCAGCAGGACACATTAACCAATGTGTATAAAACTCTGACCGGAACCCTGTTTGCCATCGTCTTTTTTATTGGAGGAATTTCACTTCTTGTGGGCGGTATCGGAATTACAAATATCATGCTGGTTAGTGTGACCGAGAGAACCCGGGAGATTGGAATCAGAAAGGCGATAGGTGCCAAAAAGCGAAATGTACTAACCCAGTTTATTATCGAATCAGTTTCAATTTCTTCAATTGGTGGCGTTATAGGCATCGTATTCGGTTATATCGGTGGCACACTTGTGCTTTCACAGATGTCACTAACAACCGGTGTCAGTTTTAGTTCAATTATGGTCGGATATGGTTTTTCTTTTGTAATAGGGGTGGTGGCCGGGCTGTATCCCGCCTGGAAGGCAGCCAGAATGAATCCAATTGATGCACTTCAATTTGACTAGGATATCGGGATGTATTTTTTAGAAAATATTATCGTTGCCTGGAATCAATTAAGATCCAGCAAACTCAGATCTATACTGACAACTCTTGGGATCACAATAGGTATTGCAACGGTAATATTTATTGTTTCTATTCTGGAAGGCTATACTCTCAGCATAACGGAAGAACTCAATATGCTGGGCGCCAATGTGTTTCAGGTAGAAAAATATGATCGTGATTCGGGTATTCAGATTGGTCACCGTCAAAGGGAAAGACGTAAAGATCTTATAAGAGAATATTCAGAGGAAATACGGGAAAAATGCAGTGCGGTTAAATTTGTTGGTGCAGAAGTCTGGTATTATAATACATCCTTTCGTTATAAAGATCGCAGAACCAATCCTAATTTTTATTTGGCCGGCGGTGAACCGGAATTTTTTGACAATAATGCAGAACCGATTGGAACCGGGCGAGCCATTATCAGAAGTGATGTTGAGAGCAGCGCGCGCGTTGCGGTTATTGGCCAGGATATTGTTGAGGAATTATTTCCGTTTGAGGATCCGCTTGGTAAATATATGAAAATATCCGGGACAAAATTTAAAATTATTGGCACCCTAGATCGCATGGGGACAACTACATTTGGTCAAAGCCGTGATAACCGGGCCGTTATCCCGATAACAACCTTTGAAGAAATCTTCGGCAAACACCGGTCTGTCTATTTAACAGTACAATCGGTTACCCTGGAACGCCTGGAAGAAGCAAAAGAACAAGTTACAGGGGTGCTAAGGCGTTTACGTAAAATTCCTCCCGGAAAACCAAATGATTTTGGTATTTGGGGTAATGATTCTCTGGTTGAATCTTTTCAAAGCACCGCTGGAATGGTACAGCTTGGGGCAATTCTGATCGGAATGATTTCTTTACTTGTGGGAAGTATTGGAGTTATGAACATTATGCTGGTATCGGTTACTGAAAGAACGCGTGAGATCGGTGTCCGCAAGGCGATCGGTGCGAAACGAAAAGCCAGTTTTATTCCAATTTCTTAATGAATCTATATTTCTCAGCCTGATCGGTGGTGTCCTGGGAATCGCGCTGGGATTTCTGCTTGCTTTTGCTGTTACTTCTGCATTTGACATGCCGTTTGCAATTCCAATTTGGGCGATTGTTTCCTCCTTTCTGGTGACATCGGTGGTTGGTCTGTTCGCCGGTATCTATCCTGCGGCCAAAGCCTCAAAACTGGATCCCATCGAAGCGTTGCGCTACGAATAGTATTTTTAATCGATAAACAATATATTTTATTGAATTCTGAAAAACTCTTTTGTAAATTACAAATTAATAACAATTATTAAATTATAATTATTATCAATATGTCACAAAAAGATATAGACAATTTTGTTGCCAGGTGCAAAAGCCGCGGGCTAAATGTGACCCTGTCAAGGGTGGCTATTTACAGGACGCTTTTAAAACAAAGCGGACATCCCCGTGCGGAAGATGTCTTTGTCGATGTGCGAGAGGAACACCCCAATATATCCCTGGCCACTGTATATAAAACACTGGAATTATTGGCAGACAATGAATTGATTGCCAAGGTGACGCCCCTGCATGATGTGGCACGCTACGATTGTAATGATCATTTTCATCATCATTTTGTGTGTTCTCGTTGTAAGAAAATTGTGGATTTTGAGAATGAAGAGCTAAATCATTTATCTGCACCAAAGGAATTAGAGGAAAAGTACAAAATAACCGGCTATCGGGTACAATTTGAAGGACTATGTAATTCATGCAATTCATCATAATAAATAACCACTAACATATGTTTCAGGAGGATTAACCATGCCAGATTTAAAAGGAACAAAAACGCACGCAAATTTAAAAGAAGCTTTTGCCGGAGAATCTCAAGCAAACCGTCGCTATCTTTATTTTGCCAAACAAGCCGATATTGAAGGATATCCTGATGTTGCCGGACTGTTTCGTGATACAGCCGAAGGAGAAACAGGTCATGCTCATGGTCATCTGGACTATCTTAAAGAAGTTGGCGATCCGGCAACGGATATGCCAATAGATGATACGGTTGAAAATCTTAAAAGCGCAGTTGCCGGTGAAACCCACGAATATACCGATATGTATCCCGGAATGGCCAAAGCAGCGCGTGAAGAAGGTTTTAGTGAAATTGCAGATTGGTTTGAAACATTGGCCAAGGCTGAAAAATCACATGCCGGTCGTTTTGAACAGGGTCTAAAGTCGGTAGAATAGTCAAGTGATTCCAACCATTCTTCGAATCTAAAAAACTCTAATATACCACGGAAATTCACGGTAAGGCTCGCATGTCTTCCGAGGCTTTCCGTGGTTTAAATCGATCTTAATACAGTAAAAGGTAACTACAAATGGATACGATAGAATTTGGACCCAGTGAAGGCTTATCGTATAACCCGAACGAAGCTAAGTATTGGGACAAAAATGCCCTGAAAAAAGAGATTGACCGCACATTTGAATTATGTCATAGCTGCCGGATGTGCTTCAAATATTGTGATGCGTTTCCTGCCATATTTAATTTTATCGACAATGATAAAATTAATGTTCCTGATTTTACAGATGAGCAAATTGATAAAGTATCAGAGGAATGTTTTCAGTGTAAGATTTGCTATTTTAAGTGTCCCTATACCAAAGATGATAATCACGAGTTTGATTTAGATTTTCCCCGACTTATAATGCGGTATAATGCGATTAAGGCAAAAGAAAAAGGTGTTCCACTGCGTGATAAACTGCTTGGAAATCCGGACTTGATTGGAAAACTAGGATGTGCGACATCCGGTCTGGCTAACTGGGCCAATAATTCCGGAATAAACCGCGTCATAATGGAAAAGGTGGCCGGAATTCATCGTGAGAAAAAACTACCACAATTCGCGTCCGTCACATTTCAGGCATGGTTTCAAAAAAACCATAAAGAATATGCTGTACCGGATGATCAGGTACAGGACAATGTAATTTTATTTCATACCTGCTTTGGTAATTATAATAATCCCGACATTGCAAAGGATGCTCTGTATGTACTGTGGAAGAATAATATAAATGTGGTATTGCCGGAGCTAAACTGTTGCGGTATGCCGGCCATGGAAAGTGGTAATCTTGATTTAGCTACCAGGGAAGCGGAAAGTAACTTCCACACCTTGTTTCCCTATATTGAAAAGGGATTTAAAGTGCTGGTATTGAATCCAACCTGCAGCCTGACCATGAAAGATGATTACCCGGTATTGCTGGAAACTAAACATGCCAAGGAAGACCTGGAAAAATTCAGTGCCGCCATTTTTGATACAAATGAGTATTTGTTTCAATTAAAGCGAGATGAAAAATTTAATCGTGATTTCAAATCAAGTCCGGGGCGCGTTGCCTATCATATTCCCTGCCATCTCAGAGCACAAAACATTGGATACCGTTCACGGGATATGATGCGGACAATTGGTGAAACGTCTTTTAACCTGGTAGATGAATGTTGTGGGCACAATGGTACCTGGGCCATGAAGACAGAACACTTTAAGGATTCGATGCGTATCGGGTCTAAAGCCTTTGATAAAATTACATCAAAGGAACATGATACCATTGCCTCAGATTGCCCGCTCGCGGCGGTTCAGTTAGAACAGGGCACCGGCGAAGGCGTGTTACATACTATTCAGGTTCTGGCAAGGGCATATCGTGAGGATGGATTTGAAATAAAGCTTGAGGAATCCGATAAGGAAAAATAAAAATCATTACCACGAAGTGCACGAAGAACACAAAGAAAATCTATTTAAATTAAGGACCAGATCTCAATAAGTTCAAGAGTCTTATAAGATAAGGTAATCTTTGGGATCAGGATTTTTCTCTGTGTTCTCTGTGGTGAGAAAAACTGATTGAAATAGCACAAAATACTTACAGAAAGGAATTATGAGGAAAATAGAATTAAAAGATGTGCTGGATTTAACTGCATATGAAAAACAGCGTCCGGAAGTTCGTGTCCGTATAATGCGGGAGAAAGACAAACGCAGAATACATGTTGGTCCGATGGTAACCTATCTGTTTGAGACCTATGACACCATGTGGTACCAGGTGCAGGAAATGACCCGTGCAGAACGCATCGTTTCTGACGAAGGAATTATGGATGAACTAAGCGTATATAATGAATTGGTACCAGAAAAAAATCAACTTAGTGCTTCCATGTTAATCGAAATTGATGATATCGATGTAAGAAAATCATTTCTTTCAAAAATTGTTGATTTACCAGACCATACTTACTTGCTGGTTGGGGATGAGAAAGTGTATGCGGAATTCGACCCCCGCCAGGGCTCGGAAGACAAGCTGAGTTCTGTGCAATATATAAAATATATTTTGACATCAAGCCAGGCAGAAATGTTTGCCCCGGGTGATAATTAAAATATGCCTTGGATTTGATCACCCCGAATATTCTTACGAGTATGCATTGTCGGAGAATGAAAGAGAGACTTTGTATAAAGATATGCAGAGCTGATCAGGTCTTAACTCATATAATCAAGGGCTGTTCAGGCATTATTATGGACAGCCTTTTTTATTTTTTTTTATATTAGACACCTTTTGTTAAATTCCCCCAAGCTGTGGAGGGGAAAGATTGGATTTGATTCGAAAATATCTATGGTTACCGCCGGTTGCGTTAATTCTGATTGCCTTATACTATGGGATCGTTACTGATCATACAGAACAGCATTATGGTGTATTTTCTTTATTTCCGGCAATTGTCACGCTGTTTCTCTGTTTTTACACAAAGAATGTAATTCTGGCGCTGTTTGCCGGTATCGTGGTTGGCGGTTTAATTACAGCCGATTATAATATATTGAATGCGTTTATGTATACCAGCCTGGGAAGCGAACGCTATGCAAAAATTCTACTGGTATATTTGTGGGCTCTTGGCGGGTTAATAGGAGTTTGGAACCGGAACGGCGGTGCACAGTATTTTGCCATGAAGGTCAGTGAGAAATTTGTTCATGACCGCAAAACGGCAAAACTGTTTGCATGGTTTATGGGTATTGTCTTTCATCAGGGAGGAACAATAAGCACTGTTCTGACAGGCACAACGGTAAAACCTGTAACCGACCGGGAAAAAGTGTCCCACGAAGAACTATCATATATCGTCGACTCCACGGCATCACCGATTGCAACCCTGATTCCGTTTAATGCCTGGCCGGCATATATTGGAGGTATTGTTGCCATTGAATCGATCTCTCAATATATCCCCGATGAAGAAGTGGGAATATCTTACTTTTTAGCAGCTATTCCCTATAATTTTTATGCTATGTTTGCCGTTTTATTTACCTTTTTGCTGGCCATGGATAAATTACCCTTTATCAATAAGCAAATGCTCATGGCAATTAAACGGGTTCAATCAACCGGTGAGCTGGATCGCCCGGGATCAAAACCCATGTTGAGCAAGGAAATTGAATCGGCCAATGTACCCGATTATTACCGGCCGGCACTGATAGATTTCCTGGTTCCGATTGGTACTCTGATAGGTGTCGCAATTGTGCCTTGGATTTTCACAGGTTCTCCAATGATATTCGAGGCTTTTGGCTTATCGGTTATTGCAGCGATTGTTCTGACCAAACTGCGCGGAATGAAATTAAATGATATTTTTGGCGGTTTGATTGATGGCATTAAGGGTGTTACCGTTGGTGCAATCATTCTCGGATTGGCGGTTACCCTTGGGAGTGTTTCCGAAAGACTTGGCACATCACATTTCATTATCGATCTTACCAGAGATTTGATTCTTATTGTCCCCTATATTTTGCCACCGATGTTATTGTTCATTTGTATGTTTATATCCTTTTCTATCGGCAGCTCCTGGGGAACCTATGCGGTTGTCTTTCCGATAGCAATTCCACTGGCATTTTCAATTAGTGACAATCCATTATATATTACATTAAATTTTGCGGCCATTATCGGAGGCTCTGTTTTTGGGGATCAATGTTCACCGATTTCAGATACCACAATATTATCGGCAATGGTATCCGGGGCCGATCTTATGGATCATGTGACGACTCAATTACCTCTGGCCATGATTGCCGCCTCATTTGCGGCCATCTTGTATCTGGCAATCAGTTATGTGATATTTTTATAAATTAATTGGCAGTTTCATCCCAATGGCTCGAGATATAAAAAAGTTGGTAAAGAATTAAACCGCGGCGAACAAAGAGAAATGCAATGCTGCTTATAATAAAAATTTACTCTGTGTGCTCTACGGTTATTTTTACACTTCCCGATAAATTCATAGGTAAGTAAGATGACAAAAATTGTATTAGAAAACCTTAAAGACCTGTACACGAGTTGGAGTAATTCACAGGTTGATAAAATTGAAGAATTACCGGCACATGGATCATATCGTAAATATTACAGAATTTATTCCGGCGAGAATACATTTATCGGTGCGCACAATGCCGACAAGGCCGAAAACAAAGCTTTTTTAGGTTTTTCACGACAATTTAAATCGGCTGGTATGCCGGTGCCGGAAATATTGGCCGCCGATGAAGATAAAGATATTTACCTGGAGCAGGATCTGGGAGACGAAACACTGTTTTCCCTGCTCACGGAGATCCGGCAGAAGGAGGGGTTTTCCGATAAAATTGTATCCGTTTACGAAGATGTAGTGCGTCAGTTACCTCATTTTCAGATCGTGGCGGGAAAGAAGATTGATTATTCTCTTTGTTATCCCAGACATAGTTTTGATAAACAATCGATGATGTGGGATTTGAATTATTTCAAATATTATTTTTTAAAACTGGCACAAATTCCGTTTGATGAGCAAAAACTTGAAGATGATTTCCAGGTTTTTACAGACTTTTTGTTAAGCGCAGAGCGGGATTTTTTCCTCTATCGGGATTTTCAGTCAAGAAATATAATGTTGGTTGATAAACAGCCATATTTTATTGATTATCAGGGCGGTCGTAAGGGGGCGTTGCAATATGATCTGGCTTCACTTCTTTATGATGCCAAAGCAGATATTCCACAGGAAATTCGCGAGGCCTTGTTTGAGAAATATTTTGAAACGGCATCTTCTTTGACAAAGATAGATAAAAATGTTTTTCTGGAACATTATCATGGATATGTCTTTATCCGTATAATGCAGGCACTGGGTGCCTATGGATTTCGCGGTTTTTATGAAAGAAAAGCACATTTCTTAAAAAGTGTACCCTATGCAATTCAGAATCTGGAAAACTTATTACACAAGGTGAAGTTACCGATTGAAATTCCGGAACTAACAAATGCATGGAGCAAGCTGGTTCGGTCAACAAAACTCAGACAGACTGGGTGATGTTGCGCTGCGATTGACAGTGCGCATACAAAGTTTTTCTTATAAGCGTGGAATTCCATGGGACGATCGCGGGCATGGTGGTGGATTTGTGTTTGATTGCCGTTCGTTGCCCAATCCAGGCCGCTATCCCGAGTATGCTAATGTGACCGGGGAAGATCCGGAAGTGATTGCATTCTTCTCGGACAAATCTGAAATGGATGTATTTTTGGACCATGCCTTCAAAATGGTCCAGCTGGCAGTCGAGAACTATCAAAGCAGGAATTTTTCAGATTTAATGGTTGCCTTTGGATGCACCGGTGGACAACACCGCTCGGTGTATTGTGCCTCACAATTAAAGAAGATGATCGAAGACAAATATGATGTATTAACCATACTTCGACATCGCGAACAGGAATTATAATTAGCAATGAAAGCAATGATCTTTGCAGCCGGTTTGGGCACCCGCTTACGCCCATTAACCGACAATCTTCCCAAGGCGCTGGTTCCCGTAATGGGAGAGCCTCTTCTGGCGCATTTGTTGAAAAAATTCCAATCGGAGAATGTTAATGAGATCATAATAAATACTCACCATATGGCAGATCAGGTTGAAGCATATCTGGCCAGCAGTCCATTCCCGTCTCTCGATATCACGATTTCCAAAGAAGATCAATTATTGGATACCGGGGGCGGATTAAAAAAAGCCCGCTGGTTTTTTGATGAGGATGAACCATTCATTGTTCATAATGTGGACATTTTATCTGATATCAATCTATCTTACCTATATGAGCAGCACCTTCAGGGACAAAGCCTTACAACACTTGCGGTTAAGCAAAGAGAGACCACTCGATACTTATTATTTGACGATAAAGGTACCCTGGTAGGCCGTGAGGCGGATAATAAAATCATACCAGCAATAGAAAACATCGATGTAAACAATATTCAAAGACTTTCCTTCCTTGGGATCCATGTTATTTCACCGGCATTATTCCGATTTTTTCCTGAAGAAGAAGTGTTTTCAATTCTAGATTGTTATTTAAATGCTGCCCGGGCCGGAGAAAAGATAGGCTTCTCAATTCCCGATTATAAGTATTGGTTTGATCTGGGCAAAAAAGAGACCCTGATTGCCGCTGAAGAGGCAATCGGTTCTTCCCAATAATTTGAATGATATATAGAAAGATGAAACAGAGAAATCTCTTTTCTCGCAGAGGCGCAGAGACGCAAAGAAACATAATAGTAATTGGTAATTTGTAATTGGAAAAAGATTTCATTCATTTCTAACTCCTCGTTCTCAATTACTCATTTAAAAATCTGCATCTTTGTGAGAGATATTTATGAAATGATTTAACAAATAAAGGATGATTATTCGTGTTTGGAAAATTTAAGATCGGGCATTACACAGATTTGGAAAACGCCACGGGGTGTACAGTTATTTTATGTCCCGAAGACAATGTAGCTTCCTGCTTTGTGGCCGGATCTGCACCCGGCAGCCGTGAACTGGCACTCCTGGCTCCGGAACGAAAGATTCAATCTGTAAATGCGATTTTCCTGACCGGGGGAAGTGCCTTTGGATTAAATGCCGCGGCAGGCGTCATGGATTATCTTGAAAAGAATAATATTGGATATGACACCTCTTATGCAAAAATTCCCATTGTTCCGGCGGCGGTGATATATGATTTAAATATAGGCAGTTCAAAAATTCGGCCGGATGCAGAAAAGGCAATGATGGCCTGCAAGAATGCTGAAAGTGATAATGCACAACAGGGATCGGTTGGTGCCGGAACCGGGGCTACGGTAGGTAAGTGGCATGGTCTGGATCATAGTATGAAAGCCGGGATTGGAATTGCAAAAATTGAACAGGACAATATTTGGATCGGTGCATTATGTGTTGTCAATGCTGTAGGAGATATTGTTGAGCAAGATGGTGATATTATTGCCGGGGCCATGAGCGGGTCCGGTACTTTCCTTGCGGGAAAAGATGTGACCACTCGATGGCAACTTCCCAAGGTTGGGATGAACCAAAACACGGTGTTGTGCGCCGTGATGAGCAATGTTAAAATGAACAAAGTTCAGGCATATAACCTGGCAAAAAGGGCACAAAACGGCCTGGCCCGGGCTGTTCAACCGGCAAATACGAGTTTTGATGGAGATGTCATTTTTTCAGTATCATCAAACGAGATTGATGCGGATATTGAATATTTGTTTGAAGCAGGCGCCGAAGCCGTCCGGCGTGCTATTATTAATTCTGTAAAATTTGCAGATTCGGTTGCCGGAATTCCTGCCCGTAACAGCATGGATGGATTTAAATGATAGATGCGTTTCTTGAAGTTTTTTCTATTCTCAATACTCAAATTATATTACTCACCGCACTTCTCTTTTTTATCGGATATGTACTGGCTCCCACTGTTTACTATAAAAAGGTAAGCTGGCTGACGGCCTATCCGTTTTTTATGATTGATCTGATGGATAAGTATTTTAAAAAAGAATGGCCGGGATGGGTAATTTTTATAGTAATTCTGGGACTGAACAGTTTCTCTTTGTTCCTGAATCTTCTTTCCGGCTGGTTGTATGTTGTACCATATGTTCTGATAATATACACCGGTTTGAATATTGGCGTGATCATGTATCATACTTTAGAGGGCCGGTTTTATTATGCCAGCTTGTTTAATCCCGTTGCACTGCTTGAACTACCGGCCGCATGGATCAGTATTACAATGGCGATCCAATTTAGCTTGAATCAAATGGTGGGCGAACCAATTTTTGCGGATGTTTCTTTTGGTCAGTATGTATTATTTTTTGTACATACAATAATACCCTATATTAATTGTAGCAGCTATCATAGAGACCGCATTAATATTGGTTGCCAGAAGGCATGAAAAAGAAGAAGATTAGCTGGATTTTAAAAGTCTAAGTACTTCTGTAAATGTAAATTTCTTACCGTACATCAATATTCCAATCCTGAATATTTTCGCCGCAAAGAAAACCAATCCGATGATGGAAACAAACAGGATAATACTGGTAAGATAGATCTGAGACATTATTGGGATACCATATTGAGAAATTTTCATAATCATGAAGTATGGTGTTAACAGGGGGATATAGGTAAGCACAGATATCAGTTCCGAGTTGGGCTCCTTTAAAAACAGAAATACCAGGAGTACGGGCAAAACAGCAACCGTGCGTAAAATGATATTGGCCTGCTGGGCCTCCTGCTCAGATGAAAATATGGCGCCAATTGAGACAAAAATCGCAGCATATAACAGATAGCCCAATGAAAAATAATGTAGAAAGTAAAGCGCATTTTCAAAATTGAGGAAAGAAATCTGTCCTACCTCAAAAAGATTAAAGAAGACAAAAATAGCCGTAATACTCAACCAAATTAAAACCTGAAGTAATCCAAGAAAACCCAGTCCAAATATTTTCCCCGCCATAATTTGGCGACTGCTGGCGTAACTCAATAGCATTTCAATCATACGGTTGGTTTTTTCCTGAAGCACACTGCTAAATAAAAAGCCGCCACTGGTAAAAATCGCCATATAGAGGAGGACCACGCCAATAACAGATCCATAAAATTCGATATAAAAATCCCATTCAGAAGAACCGCGGGAACGTAATTGATATAGTTTAAATCCAATTGGCTGCAACCAGGTGGCAATTTTATCTTCGTCAATCTCAGCAACTTCTAAGCGGGCCCGGATAATTACCTCATTGATGATTTTCTGCATTCGCTCTGATTCAAGCAAATTTCCCGAGGCATGAGAGTGGTACTCTATCGAACCCCGATTGAAAATATTATCCGGTATAACCAAATAGGCATTCAATACGCCATTGATAAGCAGTGAGTCAGCGGCTGTCCGGGACTCCCGGTTATACACAGAATCTAATTGCATTTCATAATTTGCATATTCAATTTCTACCAGATCCTTTGACTCGCGAAGAGCAATCATTTCCTCATAAGATTTTTGTAGATAATAATTCTTGTTGGCCAGACTCCGGTTTTTATAATAACCGGCTCTTTTAGCTTTGATTTCATCATACGCAAAGGTTATGGAATCACGCCGCATGGATACTTCCTGTAATTCCTCTGCTGCCTGCCGATATAAGGGAGAACTTTCCACTGAAACAGGTAATACAATATATTCGGGAGATCCATTTGGAATTTTGTAATTCTGGTCCAGATGTTCCTGCAAGGTGTTTGTAATCTTCTGTTTGGACAGGTTAATGAGGCCAATTAATTTGGTTGAAACCTGCTCATCATAGGTCATAAAATAAACCGGCAGGGTAATCATCAACGAGAAAACCAAAGGCAGTATAAAAGTGGAGAATAAAAAGGCCTTTGTTTTAAACCGGGTGACAAATTCCCATTTGGCGATATAAAAGATGGTTATCATGATTTCTTTTTCGGCTTTTCTTTTTGAACCAGGTCGATGAAAATGTCATTTAATGTCGGCTCAATCCGGTAGAATTTTTTAATTTCCACATTAGTAATGATGTCATTAAGAATCTTCTTATTTTCCGATTCGGATCCAGAGGGCAAAAAGGTACAACTCTGATTATTTTCTTCGACGATTTGAATCGTTTTTATATCACGCAAAAAGCTCAGATCATTATCAGACTCGAGGTAATATGATTCGTTTTTATAATCTTTCTTAATTTCTTCCATAGATCCCAGACGAACCACGTTCCCCTGATTGATTAAACAAATCTGATCGCTTAATTGCTCAACTTCCGGCATATAGTGACTGGAGAGCAAAATTATTTTTCCCTCTTCCTGGAATTGTTTTATCATATCACGCAGAACCATTTGGTTAACCGGATCAAGCCCGGAAAATGGTTCATCGAGAATAATTACTTCCGGGTCGTGCAGGGTGGCCGCAATGAATTGAATCTTTTGCTGCATTCCTTTGGAGAGCTCATTGACACGGCGTTTGGTATAGTCCACCAAACCAAATTTGTCCAGCAACCGGATGGCTTCAACTTCAGCCCGATGTTTTGAAAGTCGGTTCAACACTCCAAAGTAAACGAGTAAATCCAGGACACAGGCTCTCTGGTAAAGCCCACGTTCTTCCGGTAAATATCCGAATAACGATCTGATTTGACTCGTTTTTGTTTTCTGATTATATAATATCTCACCGGAATCCGGGCGAATGATATTTAAAATAATCCGGATTGTGGTGGTCTTTCCGGCCCCATTTGGACCTACCAACCCAAAAATTTGTCCCGATGACGCTGAAAAAGAGATATCACTCAGAACCGGAATATCGTCAAAAGACTTACATATATTTATAAGTTCAAGCATAATTTTATAATTCAGTTATTTCAACATTATGAATCATCTCTTCCTGAAAAGATTTTAATCTTCCAAGAGGAATCTGACAAATCAGAACAACTTTTTCTGAATAGTCCGATGAAACAATATTTCCATGATGGCGGGTTATTATCTCACGCACATTGCGTAAAAGATCATATTTTGCAGTAATTTCCACTTCCCGGCATCTGATTTTTTCTTTTATGAGGGATGACTCCAAACAATTACGGACGGCTTCCGAATAAGCTCGAATTAGTCCTCCGGTACCCAGCTTGGTACCACCAAAGTACCTCGTAACAACCGCCAGAATTTGAAATAATTGCTGGCCTTCGATAATCTGATACATGGGGCGACCGGCAGTACCGGATGGCTCCCCGTCATCGGAATATCGAAACTGATTGTCATCTATGCGATAGGCATAACAATTATGCGTCGCGTCATGATATTGTTTTTGAATTTCTTCATATTTTTCAAGCGCATTTTCCTGTGATACCACATGAAAAATATGGCCTATAAACCTCGAACCGTTTATTTTTATTTCCGACTGATATGGACCCGGTCCGACGGTTAAAAATTTATCTGAAGATTCCGCGACCATAAAGACAAGACCTAAACTCAATAATATTAATACATTACCCAAAACATCAACATAATATACTTATTTAAAGAAAAGTCTGTCAAGAAATATGACCGGTTCATCTGCTTAGCAAAGAATTCAATTTATTACGATAGGAGGGTAAATTTTCGGTTGATACAAGTGTTGGAACAATGGTTCGGACCGGAAAATGTGATTTAAATACGATCATATTTGTACGATTATCAGTTAGAGATTCAAGGAGGTCAAAATTAATTACAGGATGATGCAAATCTAACAGCCGGGTAAGTAACAAATCTTTTTCCTGTGAATTTAGACTTTTGCGATTGCATATAATCCAAAGCGTATAAATGATCCTTCCACATGGTTGTTTGGTTAATGACATAGGTCCTGTTATCCATATTTTTCTGCATCCCCTCTCTCACCAGAATTTCATCATCAAGAATGTTTTTGGTCGCCGCGATAATACTCTTTCTGAAGGCACCCGGTGAACGCAAGCTAACGGGGTATGGCGACACTCGCAGGCGCTGACCCAGGAGGGCCACAGACCAGATTTGTCCGTCATTAAACTCTATGATGGACATGCTTTCCAGATCATCAAGTTTAATTTCAAAGCCGGATAAGTCATTTTTCGGTTGCCGGGAATTTTTTACTGTTGAAAAATCGATTTGTGATTCGATATGCAGGGTCATTTTTTTAAAGACGTCCCGGTCCAACTGATAAGGTGGTTGCGGATATTTTTCCTTAATAAAATTAATATAACTTTCTTCTTTCTTGCGGGATCTTAAGGTTTTTTCCAACCGGGAATACTGTTGAAGAAAGTCATTTCTATCCGGAAGCATATTCTTTTGTTCTGATTGAAGATTTATTATAAAGTATTTACTACCTATTTTTACCGGACGGCTGGTCTCACCGATTTGCTGGGCATAAACGGTGTCCTCCAGTTTTGGAATTGATTTTCCGGCAACAATAGTATCTTTGGGAATTTCAGTTGGGTTTAATCCAATCAGTCCGGCAAACTTTTCAAAGGAATTGTTCTCAGAAATATATTTATAAGCATCATTTGCAGCTCCTGGTTCCTCAAAGACAAAGTAGCGAATATTTTTTTGAATATTTGACCGGTTGTACAGATCATAGATTTCCGCTTCGGTTATTGAGATCTGCGCGGATATTTGTTCATCCCAAAATTGCTCAATTATAGCTTCTCGGTGTAGCTGATCAGTATAATCTGAGATGATTTTATTTGGGGAGGTATTTGCCTGAGCCAACAATTTTTGTGAAATCAAGTCTGCAAGAATTTCATTTTTTGCAGCAGCAGAGGTTTTATATTTTGTCAGAAAGGGATTGTACAGATAATGTTGTTCAAATTCAGATGCGGATATGGATAAATCACCAATTTCTGCAATAGTTGTATCTTTGTCGATTTTGCTAGTACAGGCAATAAGGCTGAGCAAAAGCCCCACAACAGAAAGATGTAGCTTGTGACGAACGTGCATTCAGAATACTTCTTTTACCAGTAAATTAAAATCGAACGGCAATAGAAAATCGTTGTGCATTTTCCAGCCGGCCGAAATCGGCATAGGCATAATCCGCAATCAGAAAGAAGGTGCCCGAAATTCTGATATTTGCACCAAATCCCAGAGTAAGTCCTTCTTCTGTGTCATCCAGAAATAACGATTTATATCCGGCACGTAAAAACAAAAGATCTTTCCAGCCATATTCGGCACCCACATTGACGTATTCAAAATTATCATTCGGATGCAAGGCATCAATCGCAATTGTGAGCCGGTTATATTCAGATTCAATAAGGTCTTTGGCAAGGCCAACTTGAAATCGCAAAGGCAGTGAATATGCCAGCATTTCATGCTCGGTATTTACCACACTGACATTGCCTGAATTTTTGGGATCGGGATCGTAAGCAAATTTTATATCTCGGCCTGATAATTGCATGGTCGTACCGAAGTTTGTAATACTTGCGCCCAGCCGGAGACCCCAGAAAGGAGTATGAAAAAGAGTCCCAATATCAACGGCAAAGGCATTAGAAGACATATGCCAGATTTCCTCTCGCACATATTTTAAGCTCAATCCAACGGAAAAGTTTTCGGTCAGGTTCCGGGCATAGGCGATTGCACCAGCCAGATTCTGCACGTGAAAAAATTCGCCGGTACCATCAGGTTTCTCAACAGTCCTTACGGCCATGTCCCCGGAAGAAAATGATTGAACCATAAAACCGAGCGTACCCATGGTGCCGAGGTTTAAAGCAAATGCCCCAAATTCAAAGTTGGTTTGAGCGATCCAGTTCGTATGAGTAAACATGGCTTCATTGGCATGTATTCTGGCCAAGCCAGCCGGATTGGTATGAATGGCGCTCACATCGTTTGCAACAGCTACAAAAGCCTCACCCATTGCAATCGTACGTGCACTTACACCAATTTTTAGAAACTGAGCTACCGATGTTCCCACTTTTGAAATATTTGAAGAAGACAAGCGGTCTTCCTGGGCGTAAGCAGATGTATAAATACAAATCAAGATTATTGATAGACTTGTAATTAGATTTTTCCGTATCATTCGTTTCCTCCGTATAAGCCTTGATAATTTCAAGGGGAACTACTTAATGATTGCAAACTTGCCGATTTTTTCGCCGATACCAGGTGCATCAACATGATAAAAATATAAACCATATGCGACTTCCATATTATCTTTGGTTAAAAGATCCCAGTATTCCATTCCATCATCAAGCGCGCTATTATGCTCCAGTGTGCGGACCAGTTCTCCCGTCATAGTGTAAATCCGGATGGTGCATTGCGCCGGGAGATTGTCAAAGTAAATCCGCCGGTATCCGCGTTTCTCGCGCTCTATTGTGTTTTTGGGCTCAATCACATTTGTGGCAACATAGGGATTTGGAACAACTGCGATATCATCCAGATCTGATTTGGCTTTTTCATTATTTACACTTGCCGCCTCGGTCTCAAAAGAAAAAACATCGCCAACGGCAAAGGGTTTATCTGTACCAAGATAAAAAACATCACCATCCGTGGCCGGTCTATAACTGGTGGTGGGTGCCTGGAAATGTACTTCCCATGCAATATCCTGAAAAGTGATACCTCCCTTAAGAATAAATATAATATCGCCCGGCTCCCAGATAAGATTGTTGTTATTTTCAGCAATAGCAAAATCAACTTTAACGTTTTCCAAAACGTTCCATATGGAAAAATTTGCCGCAATCTCATTAACGGCTGTATCAGATATCTGGGATGTAAATCTAATCTCATAGTCTGTCGGATCTGTTTTTTTGTAAGAAAGCAAGCTATTGACCATATTCGTTGTACTGGATGTACTCCAGCCGGTAAGATCTTTATTTATACCGAAAGAGCTCTGTTTAACCACCAGGCGTAATCCGTCAAATATTGGATTGGATAATTCCGAGTCTAGTTTTGTGCTTATAAATACAGGGAAAAAGGTATACTGGATATTGTACGGAGTTTTATCCTCCATACGGGCACCGGGATGAGTAAGTGGATCAAAAACGGTTATGGTGCCGCCAATGGCATCCAGTTCATAATCTATACCGGCTTCGTATTGTGTGTTGCCGTTTGTACTTTGAATGATCGTGGTGGCTGCATTAAGATGGGGATAAGTCACTTTAACGGGATTATCATAGAACGAAACAAATACCTCACTTATTACTTTAGTATCTTCTACATTATAAACAGTTCTTGAATCCACATTTTCGAAACGTATCAGATATTTGCTATCATTTTCAACGGCCCGTTCATCAAGAATATCAACAGAAATGGTACCGGTTGAATATCCTTCTTCTCTTACTATACCGTTGTTGATATCCCCATTAATAATATTTGGCGGTGTATATCCGGCAACACGCTTGCGTGGAACCACCCGTGCGGTATTAACATCAAGTGAATATTCGTTGGTTGTCGGGTTGAATGTGACAATTTTTGAACATTCAGACGGGGGAATGGCCAGTGAGTCAGATCCATGGTCATAGGACACCACAGCATAAAAATAAGTCTGTCCGTTGATGACATTATTGGAATCAATAAATGAGTGCCGCAATCCGGTATCATCTCCAAGATAGTAAGAAACACCGCGTCCGGTATAGGCTGTTTGACTTGGACCATTAATCCCATTATCCAGATCAAACCGGGCCGTGGCGCCGTTAAATGTTTTTAGCGGATTAAACAAAAAGTTATTGCCATTTATATCGGTAATATTTTGCGCATCCAGAAAGCCGGGATCCGTGCTGCGATAAATGACATATCCTTCAAAATCATTCCTTTTTGAAATGGGATCCACCGAAAACTCAGCCAGATTATCCCAGGTAAGGGTTACCTGACGGTCACCTGGTACTGCAGATAGGACTGGCTTGGCGGGCGGTTTTGAAAACTGATACCCGGAATTATAAATCCGTTGTACCGTATTGGCATTCAAAACCAGATCGTTCCGGTCGGCGCCAATAATCAGCGCAATAGAAAATCTTTTAATCAGCTTCACTTAACTCTCTACGATCCACGTTGTTTTGAGATTTCAGGGTGAATTTTCCCGAACCATACAAGTACACATTGTCACCACCGGCTTTTTGGGTTGTATCAAAACGATCGGGTTGAATATGCTCACGCCAGAGTACTTCATCTTCTCTAATACGAATACCACCGGTAAAAGCCGGAGAAGTAAAACTTGTCAGGCCAATCATATCAGATTCATCAATATCGGTAAATTCAAAATTGGGTTCACCGGGTTTGCGGATATCGAAAGGATCTCCCGCTGTCGGGATACCATCGTCTTCACCCTCATCTCCGGTATTGGGTACACCGTCAATACCCACGTCATCGGTTTCGACGCTCCAATCACCGTCATTGTCCACTCCATCGGTCCAGCTTTCGTCTGTCATCCCGTCTTCGTCATTGTCAATGATATCGTTTGCTATCCCGGGGCTTTCCAGAAATTTATATCCCAGATATCCAGGAATAATATTTGGATTATTGACACTGGCATTATCATCATCCCAGGCAAAGGTCATTTCCAGCTGCTTATCAAAATTGGATAAATCATCGCGCCAGTCATCGGGTCCGCCGATATGCGGGTCACCCCACATACCAAAGATTACCTGTGACAAATCATAATCGCTCTTATTACGAATTTTATAAATAAGAAAAATGGCATCTTCGGCTTCCACATTGGCCCACTGGTAATAGCGTCCCTCTACTTCAAGCCCCAATCCCTTGCGAAGCGTATCAGCAATATAAGGATAGTATTCAAATTCAAGATTGTCCCGGTCGTCCATGACAAAGAGTGCTTCTTTATCCGCATTTGTTGCCCCCTGGCCAAGTGCCCCCGGCCAGACATAATCGCGGAGATTATCATTATACCAACTTGCCGGCCACTATCCGGCTTACCGTCACCATCGCGGTCTTTGTCATCACTGGTTGGAATAAAATCCTGTCTGAGATCTACATATTCTACAGACCCGTCGTCGGCAATGGAAATCGGTTGCCAGCCCCAGCGAACCAGGTTGTCGGGCGATACTTCCCCGCCACTGGACGTCAGACCATCTGAAACGATATGAACCACATAACTGGTGTCCTGGCCATTAATAATGGTAATAACATCCTGGTGACTGCCCGGGGGCACCGGTACTTCTGCCGCAACAAAGGGTCCAAATTCATACCCATAACCCAGGCCTTCCCAGATGATATCGGTAATGCGGTTTCCCGGCGAGGAAATAGAGCCGTAATTCCATATTTCGGTGGTAATTTTATTACCATTCATGATAGCGTTTTGGCGTAATGACCCGGCGGTTGGTTTCAAGAAACGCATCTCAGACCATCGGTTATATTCCTGAAATTTACTGTTGGACCAGTCTTTTTGAGGACCAAGAAAAAACAGGCTGTCACGGGCGGTTTGGGCCGTCAAAAATAACGGAATTGAGACTAATAAGAGTATGTTCTTCAAGTGCATATATTGTTCCTCGATGTTTTCTTAGAATTCAACACTGAATCCGAGACGAAGCTCCCGCGGGGGACTATAATATTGAGGCCGGATGTTGTATTCATCCCAGGTGTGAACGCCGGGTTCTCCATAGTGACTTTTTAGTTTATCGGTTTCTTGTATGCCGCGGTTGGCAAAAGTGTATGCTGCGCGTCCGGTATCATCAAAAACATAACGTTCATTCAGAGTATCAAATAAATTATATACTTTTGCAAACACCTCGTAGCTCACGGTGCCGATGGTAAAGCGGTACGATGCCCGTAAATCCACAGTTGAGGTTGTCGGCTTGCGATCAGAATTCACATTGGCATCGTACAGGGACTGTGCCACATCCGGGGTATAGGGATAACCGGTTGACAAGCGCCAGATCAAACCGAAATTCAAACCTTCGACTGCCTGAACGGTGACGGAGGTATATAAGTTATGACTTTGATCCCAGTCCAGTGGCAAGATTTCTTTTATATTTTCCTGTCCGGAAAGAGAATTATAGAAAAACGCGTCGGAGTTATTATCATTGCCCTCAGCAACCTGAAATGTATAATCCACCTTGGCGGCAACAGGGTCCCCCGGCGCCATGCGTTTGTTCAGAGAAATGGTTAACCCGCGTATATTCGCATAATCCTGATTGCGCCGGACACGATAGGTTCTGATATCGCCTTCATTGGCACGAAATTGTATCGCCTGCCAGGCCAGCAGATTCCGGATATCTTTGTAAAAGCCCGTCAGATCAATGGCCAGTCGATCTCCAAATTGTTGTTGCATTCCTAATTCATATGTAATGGTAAGTTGAGGTTCCAGGTTTCCGTTTCCGAAATTTGTAATCGTTGTAACAGAGGCTGGTAATTTGAAATCAGGATTTACATAGATATTACGCAGGGACGGCATCTGATAAAAATGACCATAGGAAAAATGAATAATACCGGTGGCCGTGATCGGAAATGAAATTCCAAGCCGCGGAGCCAGCATATGCTTTGGTTTTGCTCCCGCGATTTCGCCATCGGGTTGCAATTCGTCAACGGCATATTGGCCGTCAGAAAAGAAATAATCATAGCGCAGACCGGCATTTATAATAACGTCGGTATATTCAATTTTATCCTGTACATAAGCCGATAATTGCTGGGGATATTTTTTATACTTGTCATATAAAGTCGATTCGGGAGATGGAATTGTGGGTACCCGGAACACATCACGATCATACTGAATAGTAAAGTATTCGCGCTCCAATTCATATAACCGGGCTTCCAATCCGGCTTTGAATAAATTGCGATTGTCTATCTGGCTGGTAATATCCAATCTTCCCTGATAGGTTTTGGAGTCTTCATAGGTGTGTCCCATCTGTGTACCACCAAATCCAAATGTAACGCCATCGGGAGATCCTTTTATCATATTGGTTGGCACATACCTGGCATCGGTAGGATCTTCATAAACATACTGTCTATATTCGCCCTGATTATATCCCAATCTAAATTCGTAATAGGTTCTGGAAGATAGGGTATGGGTCAGCTGGAGTGAGCTGGCCATACTCCAGTCTTTATTATTATAAGTTCCGTCGGGATTGTATTTATAGTCATGGACGTATGATTTCCAGTTGGACCGGTCGTATAATGACTGGATACGCAAGTCCAAATTATTACCTAATTCAAATTTCATTTTTCCCATAAGATTTAAATCATCACGCGGGTTCATGGGAACGATTTCATTATCTCCATTGAGTTCGATATACCATGAATCATCATAAACGGGAACGGTAATCAGTTTATCATCATCGTCCTTATAAGTTACATATTCCACCTTTGTTTCAAAATTGGAAGAATCACCGGGCAAATGCTCGCGAGTTCCATAATAATAGCCTTCGGATTCATGATAGCGACCGGAGAGAAAAAAGGAATGATTCTGGCCGGGTATAAATGAAAGTGGTCCGGAAAACGTACCTTCGATATTTTTTTTCAGCTAAAATGTCAAAATTGTGGACATTATTAAATATATCATTGCGATTACTCAGATAATCTCCGGTATAGGCACTTAAGAATGTGTTAAATTCTTTGGACCCATCTTTTGTGGTAAAGTTTACCACGCCACTCATGGCATTTCCATATTCGGCATTAAACGCGCCGCTGACTACCGTCATTTCCTGTATGGCATTGGTGGCGACATTGGTTGGCGCGCCATTAGTATTATAGGGATTGGATACTGAAATTCCATCAACCAAATAGGCAGCTTCATTGGAGCGGCCACCGCGAATATGTATGGCACCATCGGCCCCCTGTGTGATACCTGCCTGGGTTAGCATAATTCCCACATAGGTTTCTACGGGCAAAATCAAAATTTCTTCGGCGGTAGTAACTTTTTTGGATGAAGTTAAGTCTTTTTGTACCAGCGGGCGGTCGGCAATAACAACGATTTCTTCATCCAGCTCCATGGTTGTTTCCTGCATTTCAATCGTGAGGATGGTGTTTTAATCTGTCTGGATCTGAACTTTCTCGAGAATAGTTGAGTTATAGCCCATATATGCACATTCCAGTGTATATGAACCCGGAGGAATATTAAGCAGATAAAATTCACCGTCGAGGTCACTGGCGGCGCCATATGAAGTTCCACGGAGGAAAACATTCAGCCCGGGCAAAGGCTCCCCGGTAGTTTTGTCGGCAACAGTGCCAAATATTTTTCCAGTATTTCCGGCAAATGAGTTATGAACCAGGATGATTATAAAGATAAGACTGATGAGCTTATTCATTCACTCCCCTCCACTTGGGAAATTAAAGTTTGTTTAGTCCGTGAACATTTAAAAAAATATAAGAAATATATGGGTGTGTAAAAATAGTTTTCTTAAATATTCCCTTTAAAAAATTAAAATTATTCTTGCATAATTCCGTTGATCATTGTTATATAATGGTCTTTGATAAAAAAGTAAAATATTTTAACCAAACAAAGGAGTAGTTTTATGCGAACAAAGTTACATTTTTTAGTATTAATCCTGATGGCCATGAGCGCTATTGCCGTAAACGGACAAATGGCAAATGTGGTCTGGAATTACAATTTTCCGGTTGAGGACACTGTTTTGGTGCAATTAGGCAGTATCAGAGCGTTGACTTATGACGATGATTTGCTGGGCGATGGGGTGTCTGCCATTGCTGTTACAAATTATGTAGACAATGGTCGGGTGCACATTTTTAAGACGGTTGGAGACAATGCATTGGAATTGGTATGGACTTCACCGGCACCGGATTCACTTGGCGGCAATTCTACCCCCCGGCATGTTGCCTTTGGTGATATGGATGGTGATGGACGTAAAGAAGTTATATATCAAAGCCGATATAACGGTATCTTTCTATATGAATGGGATGGCGTGGCCGGAAGTTACAATTTTGGTACAAAGCCATCGCAACAAATCACAAATCCTGTGATCTCTGTTGGCATTAGTGGTACCGAATATTGTGAATTTCTCGAAGTGATGGATTATGACAATGATGGCAAGCAGGAGTTGACTATCGCCTACAATTCTGCGCCAAATTCAAATGATAATTACTATGTAATCAGTGCCATCGGAAACTGGAGCACCGATTCTCCCGGATTTTCCGGTTTCACAACAGAATTTGTTATGCCAAGAGAAAGTACATATGACTATGGTCTGGGTGGTAGTCCGTTCGCGATGGTGGGTGCAGATCTGGATGGCGACACCGACAAAGATATTATCCTAACCAACTGGAATTTTAAAAATATGGTTCCAATAACCACGGTGGAGGCCGACTCATTTGCCAGGCCGGATACTTTGAACGATAAGGCACATTATTATATTACTCAACCCGATGATGATGTTGCATTATTTGGTGGTATGTCTGCCGACGTGGATAATGATGGTCGTGAAGAAGTTTACTTCCCAACTTATGGTGCCAATTTTGACAAATTGCATATGTTGCACTGGGAAGCCGGACAAACTACGCGGGAAATTGATTCTTCAAATGTGTTTGCGATTGACCTGGCGCCTTATGTAACCGGAAACACACTTGGTTTTGGGATCGGGGATATCGACAGCGATGATAAGCCCAATTTATATATCACCAGCATTAACGGACTTGGAGAGACTGTTGTAACAGCTGAATTTCAGGGTGGGGATAAAACGGATCCGGCAAACTGGACGGTAGAATTACTCTATGGAGGTGATACTACAGTTATCTCAACAATTCTTCTTGAAATTGATACCGCCGGGGTTGTCGATACATTGCAAGTTACAAAGAATTCGCCATTTGCCTCAAATATGTATGCCAATTACACAGATTTTGACAAGGATAGCTTTGAAGATATTCTGTTGCCTTTCCAGATTGTCAATGACAGTGTAACCATTGGTATTAAAAGATGGATCAGCGGATCAGAATTTGTGGTTGAGGAGAAGAAAGAACTCAATCCAAAAAGAAATTCGATCCGGATTCTGGAAAACAGCGTGAGTGGTATAAAAGCAAAAGAGTTATCGATAATTACTCCGGATGATTATGAATTAAAACAAAATTATCCCAATCCTTTTAATCCGGAAACCAATATTGAATTTTTCCTGCCGGTTCGCAAGAAAATTTCCCTGACCATTTACAACGCAATTGGTCAAAAGGTAACATCTTTGATTAGTGATCAGCAATATGATTCCGGATCACATAAACTATCATGGGATGGAACAAATCAGGCTGGTGTACGGGTCGCCAGCGGCGTTTATATTTATACGTTAAAATACGGGAATTTTACTAAGAGTAAGCGGATGACGTTGTTGAAGTAAAAAGTTCCTAAGTCCCTAAGCGCTCTGAGTCCCTGAGAATGGGGTATGTATAATGCTGGGATTATAAGAAAGATTTTGATTTAATGGAATAGCAAAGGTCGGTATAAATTTCCGACCTTTTTTTGTATATGGTTTTAGTTAAATGGCTAAGTGGATTTCGCTGAAGCAGTGGATTTTACGGATTTAATTTTGATTATTTTTTGCCATAAAATGGTTATGCAGAATTTGTTTCAGCATCTATTTTAACCAGCATATTAGATCCTGAACAAAGTTCAGATGACGATCTCTTTCTGAGGGACTTAGGGACTGCGGTGCTCAGGGGCTTTTTTTCTCAATCTCTTTGTCGCTTTGTTTCTCTATCCCTTCCAATTTTTCTAATTTCAACTCTTCCCCATCAAACACCGCATAGGTATAGTTAACCAGCCAGTCGCCCAGGTTGACATACTTTTTTCCATTCTCTTCATGTACAAAGGGATTGTGTCGGTGGCCCATCAGAACGTAATCATAGCCTTCGGTAAATTTTTCCTGCGCAAACTCGATATAATCATGATGGTCATTCAGTTTGATATGATTGGTATAATGGCGGCTGGAACCCGACACGAATCTGGCAAAAGGAATCCCCCAATCGGGATGAATCAGGCGAAACAGTTTTAAATTTAAGGGAAAGCGTAAAAAGCGTCTTAGTATCCGATATCCTACGTCCTTTTTGGCAATGCCATCACCATGAAAAAGATAAAATTTCTTGGCGCCTAAAATACCGTTCCAATCATTGTCATGGGTGTGAATTCCGAGTTCCTTTTGAAAAAACTCACCCAACCAAAAATCGTGATTCCCGGGCAAATAATGCAATTCAATATTATGTTCTCTCAAACGGGCCAGCTGATGGAGAGTTGGAAAATGTTTTTTGGGTATGGCATATTTGTATTCAAACCAGAAATCAAACAGATCTCCGACAAAAAATATCCGCTCGGCTTTGGTCTCCAGTGATTTTAGAAATCCCAGGAATTTCTCCGCCCGTTCATGCTCTTGCTCAGGCGGTAATTCACCAAGATGCACATCCGAAATAAAGTATGTTAAAGCCATTTTTTATGAACCACAGAGAACACAGAGTTAAAAATAGTTAGTAATTTAACTTTGATAAAATTTAGTTTTTTTTATCATTAATATCCATAATAGAAATGGATAATATTTTTCGCCGCGTACTCTGTGGTTAAAAACAGTTCAAAATGCCAGCAAATGAAAGCAAGATGACAGTTAATTGGAATTATAACGAGCTTGCTGCACGTTGGATTTTAGTAAAAGAAAGATTTGGCTATAGACGATTGGCAATAGGCAACAGGCTATCGGCTGTCAGCCGTCGGCTTTCTGCTCACCGGTCGTGTAGAAGTCTTTGCTGATAGCTGATAGCAGACAGCCGAGAGCAAGAGTTTTCCAAATAAAAGAAAGATTGTTTAACACATATAATTCCAGAAAGAAACCAGTGCAACCAAATTATTCACATTCAAAAGTTGAATATCTACACCAAGTGGTTTGAAGAACTCAGATCTCTTCAGCAGAATTTTGATGAATTGTTCAAACTTTTTCATAAAATTCTTTTGCAAACCAATGGTGATGTAAATGAAGCGCTTAACTGGATGACGACATTAAACAATCGCTATAACTTTACTGATGATCTGGCGGGATTTATTGATCAACTTAAGGAAAAGGGTCTGATTAATGAGCAGGGTGAGATATATTTTCTGACGGGAAAAGGCAATCAAACGATCCGGAAGTCTTCGTTTAATGAAATATTTTCAAAATTGAGTAAACGAGATATGGGGAATCATAATACGCCCTATGCCGGTCGTGGCTTTGAACGGCTGCCGGAAACACGTCCCTACTCCTTTGGAGACTCAATCGATCAGCTTGAACCAACAAGAAGTATCAGCAATGCCATCCGGCGCGCGGGTATTGATGAATTCAATCTCAGTGAAGATGACCTGGAAGTATTTGAAACCGAACACCTGACGACTTGCGCAACCGTACTTTTAATTGATATCAGCCACAGCATGGTATTATACGGGGAGGATCGGATTACCCCGGCAAAAAATGTGGCTCTGGCATTGACAGAATATATTATGCAGAATTATGACAAGGACAGTATTCACGTGGTCACATTTGGTGATGATGCCAATGAGATAAAAGTGGCCGATTTGCCCTATCTGTCGGTTGGCCCGTATCACACCAACACCAAGGCTGCATTACAACTGGCACGGCAGATTCTGAGCAAGAAAAAGCATGAAAATAAGCAGATCTTTATGATCACGGACGGGAAACCTTCATGCATATGGGAAGGTTTAAAACTGTATAAAAATCCGTACGGGCTGGATCGGAAAATTGTAAACCAGACCTTAAAGGAAGCGGTCTTATGCCGCAAACATAAAATTGATATTACCACATTTATGGTTGCCAGGGATCCCTATTTACAGGGCTTTGTAAAGGAGTTGGCCGAGACGAGTCACGGTCGGGCATATTTTACAGATTTGAAAAATCTGGGTGAATATATTTTTGTTGATTTTCTACGCAACCGACGAAAAAAAATGAGATAAAGGAGTATATATTGTTACAAAATATAGAGAAAATTAAGACGATTGGTGATTTAAAAAAATCCGGCTATAAAGAAGAAAGTGTAAAGGATGAACTGCGCCGGAATCTGATCGCTATGTTGCAAGACGGGAGCAACATTTTTCCGGAGATCATCGGGTATGACGATACGGTTATCCCAGAGATACAAAACGCGATTTTATCAAAACATGATTTTATATTGCTCGGATTACGCGGTCAAGCCAAAACCAAAATATTGCGCAGCCTGGTTAACTTACTTGATGCCCATCTTCCTGTAATTGCCGGTAGTGAAATTAATGATCATCCGTTTCATCCCCTGTCTCTGGCCAGCCGCGAACTGATAGAGAAACATGGTGATGACACGCCAATAGAATGGATATCACGCAACGAACGATATAATGAAAAGCTCGGCCACGCCCGATGTCTCCATTTCTGATTTGTTTGGCGATATCGATCCGATAAAGGCGGCAACAAAAAAATTGCATTATGCCCATGAGGGTGCCATTCATTATGGAATCATTCCCCGAACGAACCGTGGTATTTTTGTGATCAACGAGTTACCTGATTTACAGCCCAGAATTCAGGTGGGCCTTTTAAATATCCTGGAAGAGAAAGATCTGCAAATCCGCGGCTATCCGGTTCGGATTCCCCTTGATGTGGTGATCGCTTTTTCAGCGAATCCGGAGGATTATACCAACCGTGGAAATATTATTACACCACTCAAGGACCGGATCGATTCACAAATAATTACACATTATCCCATGGATGCGAATATTGGGATCGAAATTACACGTCAGGAAGCCTGGCATGACAGGAAATATTTTGATCAATACAATATGCCCCATTATTTCCGGGAAATAGTTGAATTCATTGCCATAGAAGCAAGAGAGAGCGAGTTAATTGATCAAAAATCCGGGGTAAGCGCCCGCTTATCTATTTCCTGTCTGGAAAACCTGATAGGAAATGCAGAGAGGCGTACATTACAAAACAATTCAAACAGTTATCATATACGCATATCGGATCTACAAGCGCTGATTCCGGCGATAACCGGTAAAATTGAATTGGTATATGAGGGTGAGCAGGAGGGAGTAATTAATGTTGCCAGACTATTAATTGGAAAAGCGGTTAAGCGTACATTTGACAAATATTTTCCATTACCAAAATCGAAAGACCCGACTGGTAAATCCGCCCCGGACTATGATACCATACTGGATTGGTTCAATAATGAAAACATGATCTCTATTGACGGAAACGGGAATGATGCCGGATATCTAAAATCTTTGGAACCGGCAAAGCCACTTGAGAATTTGATCAAAAAGTATTTTACACAGGAAAATGTTCAGAATGATATCAGCATGGCTGTTTCGAAAGAGTTTGTACTTGAAGCCTTACATCAGCACTCTTTTCTGAGTAAATTTGAATCCGATGGCAAAGTTACCTATAAAGATCTGGTCGGAAGTATTTTTAACTCACTGCCGGAGGACGGGGATCCGGAGGATGAATACTATGCATAACAGGATTCAAATATGAGTAACGTGTTAACCATTCTTGCGCCGGGATTTGAAGAAATTGAGGCCGTATCCGTGATAGATCTCTTGCGAAGGGCCGGGATCGATGTTACTGTTTGCGGGCTGAATGAAACGGAAGTAACCGGTGCCCATGACATTACGATTACCTGTGATGATCTACTAGAGGGGGTTCCTGTGGACGATTTCGACTGTTTATTTCTACCAGGAGGACAACCGGGAACAAATAATCTTAAAAAAGATGAACGGGTCATTAACTTGGTTCAGCATTTTTTTAAGCAGCAAAAACTGATTACTGCCATCTGTGCCGCGCCGACGGTTTTACATGCCGCCGGGATATTACAGGGTAAAAAAGTAACCTCATATCCATCGGAGAAGAATGTTTTCACAGATAGTACTTACATTGAAGAGAATGTGGTTCAGGATGGAAAGATCATCACCAGTCGCGGCGTCGGTACGGCGATAGAGTTTGGATTGTACCTGGTTGGTGAGTTGAAGGGTGAGGATGTAAAATCTGCGCATTCAGGGCGTATTCTATGGCAGGGTTGATTTTTTTATAGAACGCGGATAACACGGATTACGCGGATTCTCGCGGATTAAAAAAATTATTTATTATAGATTTTAAAGATGTGAGATGTGATTTTAAATTAACTCATTTATAAATAAATCTTTGCGGTCTGGGCTCTGCGCCTCTGCGAGAGGTGAATTATCAAGGTTAAAATACAAATCATGTAATTATAATTATTTCCGTGTTATCCGCGTTCTATTTTTCAAATCGCCACACCAGAGATAAAAACACACTGCTTTGATCCGGTGTCAGATGATTATCAGATCCTTTATAAAAACCACCCTCTAAGCCGGTTGACCGGTCATAACGATATTCTACTTTCGCTGTAATTGTATGAGTGGTGTTTTCCGGCAAAATATCGTAGGCGGCAGATGCCGTCAGGGCCAGGATGCTTTGCTTCGCTCCGGTAATTATGCCATTATCATCAATATAGAACTCTGGCCGGAGAGCAAACTGCCATTGTCTCTGGGTTATCGCGCCCCAAATCGCGCCAGACCACCAGTATGATCTTGGATTTCCCACAATTTCAGCCTGCTTTTCAGTACCGCCGTCAATGGCAAGAGCAAGCAGCAATCTCTCATTCTGCCAGGCGATAATTGAGTCAAAGAAAAACCGCCAATATTGTATATCCGTGACCTGTTGCTCGGGGCCATAATAAAGATTTTGCGTAAAGGTTAGATTGCTGGCCAAATGCCACACCGCCTGAGCGCCATAGCCTGGATTGTTATTGGATCTGGCCAGATAATTCCATCCGTCAACGACCAAAATACTTAGATTCAGTTTGTCATTTACAGGATAGGCTGCCTGTGCACCCAGAAAAAAATAGGGCACATTATCGGTAAGATATCCTATGGTATAATTTGAATTATCCATACTCAGATATGATTCATGTCCAACAAAGCTATTGATCAGTCCTGCAGAAACGACTAATCCATTTCCAACCGGAAACCGATAACTGGCATTGGCCCGATACAAATAACGAATATAATCGGCATTTTTTTTGGGTTCATTGGCCTGCGGCGGTGGACTGGGAACCAGACCGTCTGTGTTTATGCCTGCCTGGAGACCCAATTCCATTCCCCAGGGTGATTCCAGGACAGCATCTTTGCCCAGGTATACCATGGCCAGATTGATTTTGGGCGTTGCGAAAATATTGGCGGTACTTTTACTGCGCCAGACATTATTTTCCGGTTTATTAAAACTATAGCCATAACCCAGGTCAAGATAGGTCTGGTAATTCCAGAGAGTCTTTTCACTGGCCCATATATTGACAGGTATTAGGAAGAGGAGCAATATAAGATGTATTTTCATAGTCTCTTACATATTCTCCGTATGCCCAACAAGCCCAAAAGAGGGTTTGTCTTTGTTGGGCGGATGATCTTAATATATGTAACCCTATTTTTAACTGAAAACCGAATTAATCGGAGATTTCTTTGCCTTTCGTAACGTTATATCTGTAGAGGAATAAATCACCGAAGATGCTGATTCGGAAAACTTTGGTTTAGATCCAAGATAGCAAAATCTATAGTAAAATTAAACGTCTCACGTTTTAGGTTATATTTAGAATCATTATCTAGTAGCTCAAATCCAGTAATTTAAATAAAATTCTCTTGAAAATCCTACTATTCTATATTATTTAAATGCATATTCTAAATACTTCCTGAACCAGAATCGAAAACGATATTGGTTGATACATATTTATCTATTGATATTACACTTCAAATTTCGATTAATATTTTCTCACTCATTAATTATTTCTATAAGAACTTTATCTTAATCTTTTTCATTTTAAAGATGAGCCTGGTTATATGCATCAGGATAAGGATTGGAGAAAGAAGTTCCAATCAGATCCAGAGTTAAGTTGGTCTGAATTTCTGACTGATTATAATTCTCAAATATTGCGTAATATTGGTAATATATTCCCTGATCCCGATCAGAAAATGAATGCGTACAGTGATATACTGGACAGGTTAAAATCAGAAAATTACCGAAGAATATTCGATTATTATAAGCAAGCGAGGGTATATAATTTTAAGATCTGGCTCTCTGTCGTAGTCAGAAATTTATGCTATGATTATCTAAGAAAAACAAAAGGACGCTATCGCTTTCCACAATATGTCCAATCGCGACCACACTGTGATCAATTGCTATTTAAATATATTTACTGGCGTCAATATCCCCCTGAGATTATTATGAATATACTTAAAATGAATCATGGTTATACTGGTTCCCTTGGCGATATGCAGGAAAAGTTAGATGATATTTCCAGGCATATTGATGAGAAGAGTCAAATTAGTACTCCCGGTTACAAAAGTGAGGTTTCTCTGAATCAGCCTCATTTCAGAATGAAATTATCAAATTCAGACCTTAATACAGTTGAGGAAGATATCATTGCTTACGAATCGAAAGAAACATTTAGTCGAATTTTTGGTAACCTTGACAGCATTGACCAGCTAATTTTAAAATTACACTTCCTCTATGGCAAGTCATTGAAGGAGATAGCAATGATGGTAAAGTTAAAAAATATATGGCAAGTTCATCGCCGGATGAAGAAAGCGCTAATTTATTTAAATACTCAGTTTAAAATGGCAGACATATCAATAGAAGATCTACAGGATGAATTTCTTAAATAAATATTTCCTCCCTTGTTATATTTTCCACAAAAAATGAATATTAATTTTAAATAAGTGCAAAAATGCCCGGTCCTGTCCGTTATATATAAATAGTATATAAAGGAAGGCTCCAATGAAATGTCTGAGTATTTCTGAGCTGCACCGACTTTTTTCAGAAAAAAGCATGTCTACTGATTCCGGGGATTTAAAAAAACATTTAAATAGATGTGCAAAATGTAGAAAGTTTTTCAACAATTATTTAGCGATTAGAGCACAAATTATTAAATATAAAACGAATTCTTCTGATTTCCGGCCGACAGATAATTGCTTTTCACCCGAAGTGCTGATGGATTACCTTGATAATAATATTTCTAAAATGGAGAGATATAAAATCCAAACACATATTGCAGAATGCAATATGTGCCTTGATGAATTGGTTTTGTTGTCTGAATTTATAAATGATATTTCTGTCACTGAGCAGCAAGTTCATCATAAACCATATAAAAAATTATACCGACTTCCGCAGATTGCCAGGGATATCTGGACGTACGGTTGCCGTTGGCGTATTGCAACAATTGCCATTGCAATATTCTTTATATCAACACTCGTTTTCAACATAAATAAGAGCCAACATCTAATTACTCGCGACAAAATTATTTCCACTTCTGAGCTCAATATTGAAAATTTATTCCCCGCAGAGAATGAAATAGTCAACGGTGGTGATTTGGAATTGAAATGGAGCAAGCCGCAAAATGTTTCATCATTTTTAGTTATTCTGCTTAATGATGAGGGAGAAATCATAATGGAAGAGCAGACAAATACAACTAATTTAAAAATTCCTGATAGTATAATTCTGATTCCGGGACAAAATTATTTCTGGCAAGTGTCGGCAAAATTTCCCGATGGACAGGTAGTTGATTCAAGAATGAGCAAATTTACATACAAGTCCCAATAAATAATCTTAAGGATGTGCAGATGAGGATTTTAAAAACATATGTGTTGATACTGATGGTATTAATTGTTCATCTTTCCCCAGCCATCGAAGTACGGAAACACGAAGATGAACCAACGGATCTGCACCAGTCTCTGATACAGTTGGCTGGTGAAAATAAAAAATCGGAACTAAAGTATATCATTTCTGAACACCGCACAGAAACTATTGAATGTATCAATACTTTACTGGATTCATTTGTAGCATACTTTGCTGCGGAGGATCAAGGACTGGCCAGATCAACTCAGAAAACCATTTCATCAATAGCTGGTTCTTATGCTGCAGTGTTTGGAGATCATTATTTTCTTGAAAAGGCACAAAGATATTTTTCACTATCGGTTTCTGATATCAAGAAAAAAAAGGAGATTGCAGAATTAAAACAACAGGCAATTGACGCATTTTATAAAAGCAATTTTAATACAGCACAGCGAATTCTACAGCAATCACTTACCACAGCCGATGAAATCAGGTCATTGGATGATCAGGCCAATATTATTGGTATTATCGGGGTGGTTTATTTTTATCAGGGAGACTTTGATTCGGCACAGGTTTATTATGAACAATCCCTGCAAATTTTGAAAAATACAGATAACCGGGCCGGTCAGGCCGATTGTCTGAACAATATGGCGAATGTGTATAGTGATCGCAGTGAATATGAAAAGGCTTTATCATACTTCGGTGAAGCACTGGCTATACATATTGAATTGGATGATCGACGGGGACAGGCAGCAGATTATAATAATATCGGCCTGGTAAAAGAAGAACGGGGTGACTATAAAACCGCTCTAGAACAATATAATAATGCACTTTCGCTTAATACTGCTCTGAAAAATAAACGTAGCATGGTTAAGAATATGGCCAATATTGCAAATGTGCATATTAACCTGGGAGACTATGATACAGCACTTGGACTTTACAACCAGACAATTTCTATCAGGAAGGAACTGGGAGATCGTAAGGGCGAAGGAAATGATTATGGTAATCTTGGTATCATATATGATTACTTTGAAGAAAGTCAGACTGCAAATCAATATTACCAAATGGCATTAGATATTCATCAGGATATAGGATACAAAGAAGGTGTAGCGTATCAGTATGGGCGCTTAGGTAGTCTTTTCCTAAAGTCCGGGAAATATGCACGAGCAACTGATATGTACCAGAAAGCATTAGAATTGCATCATGAAATGGGGCATGTGCGTGGAGAGGCGTACTGGCTTGAAGCATTGGCAACTGTATTTGCCAATGTAAATGATTATGACCGTTCGCTGGAATATTACAATCGTGCACTGGAATTACATCGAAGAATTGAAAACAAAAGTGGTGAAGCGGCATGTCTGGGTCAGCTTAGGCCATACCTATATTGATCTCCAGGATTATAAGACTGCTGCACACTGCTTTAACACGGCAGGGGATTTATACAAGAATCTTGGAGAAATGCGTGGTGAATGTATCAGTCTGTCAAATCTGGCATATTTGTATTATAAAACCAATTCTCCTGACAGTGGACTGCAATATTGCGAATTGGCCAGAGAACATGTAAACAGAATGGATCTGCCCGGATTACTAGCCTGGATTCAGCTGCAGATGGGTGACCTACATCGAGTAATGATGAGCCGACAATGGCGGCCAAGGCTTATGACCAGGGATTAACTGTAACCGAGGGTTTACACTTACCGGACATCAGATGGCAATTATATTATGGAAAAGCCAAAATATTTGAATCGCAGCAGGAGAACCAAAATGCTTACTATGCCTACCGGGCTGCCATCAGTACAATAGAGGAGATGCGCGGACACGCAGTAATCCAGGAAATGAAATCCGGTATTTTGCATGACCGTTTCGATGCCTATAAATCAATAATCAGTCTGCTGGCAGATATCGATCGCCCGGAGGAGGCTTTTTCCTATATGGAAAGATCCCGGGCCAGAAACATGCTTGATATGTTGGGAAATGCGAAGATAAAAAATGTATATCCGCTATCAGATGAAGATGTAAAGAATGAGCAAGCACTCAGAAGAAAGATAAGCAATTTACAATCTGTAATTTTCAATGAAACGATCCAGCAAAACAGTGGGGAACGCGAAAAATATGGCAATATCTACCGGCACACCCTAGACCAGGCCCAGGAAAAGTATGGCCGATTGCTTACCGATGTCAAAATGAAAAATCCTGATTACCATGCGATGGTCGCAATTGAACCAACTCCGATATCACTGATTCAGGCTGATCTTGATAAACAAACTGCCGTACTAGAATATTTCATTGCTGAGGATGAACTTTTGATATTCACTGTTACAAAAAACACACTTACACTCTCCAGGGTACCTGCTGATGAAAAATCGATCCGTGGCAGAATCCTGCTGTTCAGAGGTACCGCGATAGATGATATTGACCAGCAAAAGCTGACGAGTCAGGATTGGATTAAACCGTTGCGCGGATTATATCAGATATTGATTGCACCAGTTGAAGAAAAGGGCCTACTTGAGCAAATAACACATCTGATAATAGTACCGCATAGACAACTAAACTATCTGCCATTTCAAACTCTGATTTATGATTATAATGCAAATGAAGATAACCAGTGTCGACCATCTTTTCTGATCGAAAAATATGATATTTCTTACAGCCCATCAGCCAGCTTACTAAAGTTTTTTTCTGGAAAAGATAAAGCCAATCAGCAAAATATTATGCTTATGGCGCCAAATATTTCTGAGTTGCCAGGCTCAGAACAGGAGATAGAGGACATTGCACTTTGCTTTGGAGATAGTTCTGATCTATATAAGAATGATCATGCAAAGGAGAGTCTGGTGAAGAGAGAAGGCACCAATTATCAATATTTACATTTTGCTACCACAGCACATTTTAATCCAAATAATCCGCTATTTTCATCTATAGATCTCCGTAAATGTTCTCAGGATGATGGTATCCTGGAAGTAAATGAAATTTTTAATCTTGATCTACGGGCCCGTTTAACCATTCTCAGTGCCTGCAAAACCGCGCTGGCTGTGGGATATACCACTCACCTGCCCAATGGTGAAGATCTGGTCAGTCTGAACCGTGCATTTTTATATGCCGGCTCATCTACGGTGATTGCCAGCCTGTGGGAAATCGCAGATCCGGCCACCGCTGAGTTCATGCCGCTTTTTTATAAAAACGCAGGAAAATTCAGTACTGCCCGGGCACTGGCTGAAACCCAGCGAGCGTTTATCCGAAAACACTCTGGACAGGCAAACAACATGTATTATCATCCCTATTACTGGGCGCCTTTTATTCTTACCGGGGCCTGGAAATGATTCAATAAAATGAAAGGATTAATCATGAGAACCACTATAATCACTGGGATTTTATTCATTTGCCTCACAAGTATAAATGCCCAACCAGAATATGAAGAAAATATTTATGGCTATATAACGGATATCAAAACCGGTAAAGGTATTCCCGGTGTCTGGGTCGAAGTTATGAATGAAGCGAACACTCATGAACGGGCCGAAACAGCAAGCGACACCTCGGGCAAGTATCTCATTCGGGTTATGGATATAAAAACGGGCCTGTTCCCAGCAAGCCGTGTAATCCGTAAATTTGAACTTGGCCAAAATTATCCCAATCCTTTTAATCCCGTCACACGCATACCATTCCGGATCTCAAAACCGGGCATAGTAACCATCGAAATTTTTAATGTCCTGGGTCAGAGGATCAAAATTCTGGCCAATCGCATGATGACGCCAGGCAGTCTATACCGTGGATTGGGACGGAACCAATCAAAATGGTCAGGGGGTCAGCACTGGTATTTATCTGTATCGCCTCCGTACGGAGGATTTTGTTTATACCAAAAAAATGGTCCTGCTTGATGGTTTATCCGAATCTCCGCAAATGGTAAGCAATATCATACCTTCTGATCATGAAGTACCGATATTACCTAAGCCTGGGGCACTCAATGTAACAATTCGCTGTACTTCGCCATTTACACCGCCCACCGAACAGAAAAATGTTTTGATATCATCCACCAATTTCCGTCATGATATCCAATTAGAATATACAAATAGATCGCCAATTAATCCTGACGCCGTGATCGTTTCTGAACCAACCGAAAATCAGCATGTGTATGTCAGTGGCATACCCGGGGCAATTATGAATAAAATATCCGGAGTGGAAAAAGTGGTAATTACAAATAAACGTACAGGTTATACTGTAGATCAGCGCGTATCGTTCAATAGTGGGATTATACTTCTGGAACTTCCGGCCGTCGCCGGCGATGAACTGGAATTTTCTCTGACTTTCGAAGGAAAAACCCTGGGTCTTCCTGAGACAATTACCGTTAATAAAATTAGACCACCGGCTGTTGTAGTAACTAAGCCGACCCATGGCGATAAAGATATAATCATTACCCGGAATATTTTTATCAGTTTTTCTGAACAGATTGATATCAGCACGATTTCCCCCGCCACAATATTTTTAACGGATGATCAGGGAGAAGATGTAACTGGTAGCTATTCTTTTTTGCGCGATGATATTGTGGTATGTTTTGATCCTGAGTACAACTTAAAACCAGATGCGGAATACACACTCACGATAAAATCTGGCATTAAAGATAAAAATGGCATGACAATTAAATCGGATATGATTGTCAAATTTACAACCGCAAAAGTACAAATATTACCGCAAATCGCATATAGTCAGGGAATAAGAGATTCTTCCAGCAATGTGTTCGATGGAGGATGTGTTTTTACGATTAGCAGTGATGGGCAAAATAAACAACAATTAACCAACCCAAATATTGAATGTAACGATTTTTCTCCGAGACTATTCTCCAGATGCTTCTAAAATTGCTTTCGTCAGAAAGTTTTTAAAACCCATCCCTATGGATGAAACTACAGATATTATGATTATGAACTGGGACGGTACTTTACTTGAAAATCTGAATAACACCAGACTATATCTCAGAGTGTGACCCCTGTTTTTCTCCGGATGGTACACAGATTGCGTATGTCGAGGGTAGGTACATATATATCATGGATATTAATGGAAAAAACACAAAAAAAGTGCCCAAAACGGGTGGCCCAAAATATTTTCCTTCACGTGCACCATACTGGTCACCGGATGGCAGTAAACTTGTCTATATTATTAACAGTGAACGAGTATGTGGTATTGATGAATGGGATGTTTGTGTTATTGATATTGATGGTCAGAAATGGCAAAATCTAACCGAGGGATTAGACGGCCAATGTTCTGGTCCGGTATGGTCGCCCGATGGGAAACAAATTGCCTTCAGTCATTTTATAGGTGGATGGAAGTGTTCCCTAATGATAATGGATAATGATGGGAGTAATTTAGCAACCATTGCCGATGATAATATTCATTTTTATCCTCACGAACGAAGCATATGTTGGTCACCTGGTGGTGGGAAAATTGTATATACATCAAAGCACAGTATAGCGGATGTGGACTTTGGACTTATTATGATAAACCCAGATGGAACAGGGAAGCAAAGAATACTACACAATAATACAACGGTCTTAACTCTTGACTGGGCACCAATCCGGTTCGGTTATTAAATATATCTTAGGTTGCATAAGAAAAAGTAGAATGCAGGGGATAACAACCTTAATTATTGTTATTTAAATATAAATTTATAAAAATGCCACCGGTTGACTCGGCCAAGTCATTTACACCGGTGGCAGGATAAACCAACAGGAGGCATCAGCCATCCCATGGTTCGTTTAAATTATAAGCATTTTCTTTTCCAGGTGCAAGATATCTTTATTTTTCACTCATCCAAAGAGCGCAACCCGCCATAGTGATGCAGACGTTTCTTCATTTAACCGCTTCTTATAATAAAAGGAGATAAACAAATGTGTAAATCTAAATTGGTATTATGCATATTATTTTGTATTCCGTTACTATTAACTGCCCAGAGCGATTGGCAGACAGAAATTATCCCAAAAGGCAGTGATCGTGATGGAGTGGACTTTCCGGATATTGCTTATAGTTCGAATGGTAGTGTTCATGCCATTTTTGGAGAAACTAGCCGCGAGGGCATCGATCTTATTTACTCAAATAAAAGTGGCGGTGCATGGAGTAACCCGCTTATGATTCAGGCGGGCGCGGGAGGCTGGTATTCATCTGCTGTTACGGCTGATGACTATGGTAACGCTCATGTTGTATTCACAAGAAGTGATGGTATACGCAACCGTCTCTATTATTGGAACAGTACTGCTGGTTTTGGGGATCCTGCTGAAATTATTACCAATATTTATTCTTCATTTAATGTTTCACATCTGGCTATCGCAATAGATAGCAATCAGAATCTTCATCTTGTTTTCTTCAATTCGGAAACGGATGGAAAATTATCTGTGCGTTATGCAAGCAATATTTCCGGTGAGTTTGATGAGTGCACTTTAATTGATCCACCACTTGATATTCTGGTCTATGGATTTACTGAAATAGTTGTTGATGAAAACAATAATGTCGGTGTCGTGTTTTGTAAAGCCACCGAACCGATCCCAGCCGCCCGTACATATTTTTCCTCTAATGTAAGTGGCAATTTTATACCTCCGGTTGAAGTTTCAATGATACCAACAAATACTTCTGATACACGGGAACCAGAACTCGAAATGAACGATGGCTACGCATATATAACCTATGCACAATATGCGGAGTATTGTTGTCCTGGCGGAAATGACATGTATTTTACAAAGGTGAATGCGACAACAGGACAACATATCATCCCTCCGATGCCTTTTGCGTATCACACATCTGGATTGGGATCAGGTATGGATCAGCTACCTGGTATTGGAGGCAATCCTCTAGAATTACATATTGCCTATCTTGATTTTCATGAAGTGACTGTTAAGAAATATACATATTGGATTCCAAGACAAAGATATCTAGTGTTAAATGGTAATGATGGCAGCCTGTTACAACAACCGGAAACAGTATATGATCAGAAAGATGTCTCCTATCCCTCCGTGGAACTTGATGATCAGGGATTTGCACATTTGATATTTAGTGGTGGAGATGACCCAATATATGCTACAAATTTTATAGTTCAGGGCGGCACCATGCATATCGCCGATGTACAGGTAACGGCCCAACCAGCCGGCAATAAAGTCATGGGAGTAGCTACGGTTACCATCGAAGATGAAAACAATGCCGTGGTTCCTGATGTAACAGTATCCGGTGTCTGGAGCGGACTGACCGGCGACAGCGATGAGTTTCAAACCGGTGGAGATGGTAACGGAACTTGCGAATCCGATAAAGTGAGCAAAAAAGCCAGCGGAACATTCACTTTTACTGTAACCGATGTTGCACGAGCAGGTTGGACCTATGATCCGACTGCCAATGTGGAGGATAGTGACAGTGCACCCTGGAATTTAAATAAACCGTTAGCTAATACTACGGAGATAATTCCGGATCAGACCCGTCTGTTGGGAAACTATCCCAATCCATTCAATCCTAGTACTACAATTCTATATCAGTTGTCTGAAGATCAACAGGTCTCTTTGAAAATCTATTCCACTAATGGAGAATTTGTTACGAAAATGAATCCGCAATTTCAACAGCCCGGCAATTACAAATATGTCTGGCATGGGACGAATCTTGCTGGACAGCGGGTATCGAGCGGGATTTATTATTATACCCTACAAATTGGAACGATTAGATATACAGGTAGAATGATACTGAGCCGTTAATAACATTTAATTCTTAGAATTTGGTACGCATTGTAAGGAATAGAAACAAAAAACCCGGATGTAGAATCCGGGTTTTTATTCAAAAAGGGGAGTTACTATGAACACCCCATTGAATTTCCGCAGTTCAGACATTTGTAACAGGTACCGTTCCGGACGGTAATATGCCCGCAAATATCACAGGGGGGCGCATCGCTATCCAGGCTAGACAAAAAGTCATCTACCTGTGTCGTACCTTTTGATTCCACTTTGTCTATCTCGGTTTTTTCTTCCAGATCCTTTGCGACATCATAGGCCGTGTCGTCCGCTGTGGTTGGTGATACCTGAGCCAGATCGGTGCGGTCCAGATAATCAATGGCCAGAAGACGGAAAATAAAATCCAGCACGGAGGTGGCATTCCGAAGCTGTGGATGATCGGTAAAACCGGATGGATCAAATCTGGTAAAGATAAATTTTTCAACATATTTTTCAAGCGGTACACCATATTGCAAACCAAGACTAACGGCAACCGCAAAACAATTTAACAGACTTTTATACGACGCGCCGGCCTTGAACATATCAATAAAGATCTCGCCCAGCTGGCCGTTCTCATATTCGCCGGTACGGAAGAAAATTCGTTGTCCGCCAATGGTCGCGGCATAGTTAAATCCTTTTCTCCGGCCGGGCAGACTCAGTTTTTCACCGCGCGGGACGATGCTGCGTAATGCTTCTGCAATAAGTGCTTCTGTGTTGGCATTAATCGTTTTGTCTTTTTCCGAATCAGAGGCTGTGTTGAGCGGTTGAGAACCCTTGGAACCATCGCGGTACATGGCAATGGCTTTTAAACCCAGCTTCCATCCCTCCAGATACACTTCGCGAATATCTTCTCTTGTACTTTCACCGGGTAAATTAACAGTTTTTGAAATGGCGCCGGACAGAAATGGTTGCGCTGCGGCCATCATTTTTACATGACCCATGGGTTGAATAAAGCGCGTTCCATGTCCGGATTTGTTGGCGGTATCAAAAACAGGATAGTGTTCTTCGGACAAATGAGGCGCACCTTCAACGGTTTCGGTACCATTTATATATTGCAGGGCTTCACGAATCTCAACTTTTGTCAGACCCTTTTTCTCAAGTTCCGCCGGGTTAATATATGGTGTATAATCATTGAGCATTTTCATCTGCTCAATGCTTTGCTCGGCTTCTTTTATTTGTTTTTGCGTATATCCAAGTTTTTCAAGGGCTTCGGGATTGATATGCGGTGCGTGGGCAATATTATCATTTCCCAGTATGTAGGATATAATGTCCAGAATTTCATCACTTGAATATCTCAGATTTTTTAATGCACGCGGCAATGATTGGTTGATAATCTTAAAGTATCCGCCCCCAGCCAGTTTTTTCCATTTCACGAGGGCAAAATCCGGTTCGATTCCCGTAGTGTCACAATCCATCAGTAAACCAATTGTGCCTGTCGGTGCCAGTACGGTGGTCTGTGAATTCCGGTATCCGAATTTCTCACCAAGGGAGATGGCATCATCCCAATCTTCTCGGGCGCTTTTTAAAAGATAATCCGGACATAATTCCTGGTTAATATCTTCTACGGCTCCGCGATGCTTACGCATTACACCAAGCATGGGTTCGCGGTTAATAGAGAAACCATTAAAAGCACCCTTCACATCGGCTAACTGGGCTGAAACTTTATATGCATGACCCGTCATAATGGCGGTGATGGCTCCGGCGATCGCCCGTCCGTTATCACTATCATAGGGAATACCCTGCACCATCAAAATAGTACCCAGGTTTGCATAACCCAGACCCAGTGGCCGGAAATCATGACTATTTTGGGCGATATTTTCAGTTGGATAGGAAGAAAGGTCGACTAATATTTCCTGGGCAATCAACAGCATTTCACAGGTATGACGATATCCTTCGACATCAAAATTTCCGTCTTCATCAAGATACTTTATTAGATTTACTGAGGCCAGATTACATGCTGAGTTATCAATAAACATATATTCGGAACATGGATTTGATGCATTTATCGGTGCCGTATTTGAACAGGTATGCCAGCTGTTAATTGTATCATGAAACTGCATTCCAGGATCGGCGGTATGCCATGCGGCATCGCAAATGGCATCCATAATATCATTGGCCTGATGTGTATTGGCCACTTCCCCGCTTACACGGTAGGTTGTTTTCCAGGTGTCATTGTTTTCAACCGCGCGCATAAAATCATCAACAACCCGTACGGAGTTATTAGAGTTTTGTCCGGAGACGGTTTTATATGCTTCGCCATTGAAATCAGCTGGGAATCCGGAGTCTATCAATATTTTGGCTTTATTTTCTTCGTTTACCTTCCATTTAACAAAATCAAGAATTTCGGGATGGTCCACATCAAGAATAGCCATTTTAGCTGCCCGGCGTGTGGTGCCACCGGATTTGGTAGCAGCCGCACCTTTATCAAGCACTTCGAGAAATGAAATTAAACCGCTGGAAGTTCCCCCTCCGCTCAGTTTTTCATCTTTACTGCGCAGGATCGAAAAATTTGTTCCGGTACCAGATCCGAATTTAAACAATTTGGCTTCAGTCTTTACCAAATCAAAAATAGACAATAAATCATCCTGGACAGAATTAATAAAGCAGGCCGAACCCTGGGGGTGAGAAAATGAATCTGTTGATTCCTTTATCGTGTTTGACGCAGAATCCCAAAAATAATTTCCGCCGTTTCCTTTAATACCATATTTATGATAGAGGCCGACATTGAACCATACGGGTGAGTTAAAAGCACCATGCTGGTTTATCAGAATGTGACTTAATTCGGATTCAAAGATATCGGCATCATTCTTTGTTGCAAAATAGTTCTGATCTTCACCATAAGTTCTGATCGTACTTGCGACACGGTTGATAACCTGCTTTGCAGAAACCTCATAACCGGTATTGGGTACACCGGCCCGGCGACAGTATTTGGAAGCCAAAATATCTGTGGCCAATTGGGACCAGGATTTTGGTACTTCCAAATTTTTCAATTCAAAAACAACTTCACCGGAAGGTTCGGTTATTCGGGAATGTCGACGCTCGTATTCGATGGCCTCAAGCGGATCGATACCTTCTTCGGTATAATACCTGCCAACCCGCAATCCTTTATGAGTGGATGCCTCTTTTGTTGGCTCAACCGGCGCGGTATCGCTTGATCCGGCATCTTCAATTACTTCTTCCGAAGTTGAAAACAAATCATTCGTATTCGTGCTTGGTGACATAAAAAATCACACCCTTCTTTAGGTTTATTTATGTTTAACAATGAATGTTATAAGTAAAAGATGTGCAATAATGCATAGTAATCTTGGTAACAATCTTTAGATTAAATCTATTCCCGACAGTTACCCGAACAGTGCAATTTACAAAATTTTTTATACGCCACCAGTTTTTTTTTTGACGTATTTTGGGTGTAAAAGACATCAATTTCTAAATAATCAATTACTTACCCTAGGAATAAAAATTTTATTTTTTTTTTAGTAATCTTTCAGGACACAAGCGATAATATTTTTACTACAAAGAATACACAATAAAATTAGAGATTAGGGATTAGAAAACAGGAATTATTTGTGGGTCGCGGGTACTTGTAATCAGACCGCTTAGGACATAAATTTCTTATCATCTTGCATCTTGCATCTTTGTGCCCCGGCTAAAAGGTTCTTATCCATAGGATCCCGTTCCGGGACAGAATGACCGTTTATCTCCTCTCTTGTACCCTGTATCCAGCCAAATCCTCAGCTATACTTTTTCTGAAGCAGGCGTAATTTCTCAAGGGCTGTAAGCGGATTATAATTACGGCCGCTGCCAAATGCTTTGAATTGTGCGCCAACGGTTAAATTTGAATCATCGATCCAACGAACTTCGCTGGCCAGATAAAGTGTTTTTTCTCCGGGAATTACAATATCCAGATATATGGCGTCTCCGATTTGAAATTTATGTTCAGATCGAAAGGAGATTCCGCTTTTTGTAAAATTTGTGAGCGCGATAGCTTCCGATGATTTTTCAAGCAGACCAAAACGATTTCGTTTACGCAGACGAATGGTGGCACCGGGAATAAGAATACGATCGGTCGATCGTTTATCTTGTTTTTCAGAACTATCAGAATTTATTTGATCTATCATATTGTCAACCGGAGTGAATATTTCATCCAATCTACAACATTTAATTTTAAAAAGGATGTGACTGCCATCACGTGTTAATATTCAGGTAAAAATTTGCAAACAATTTTGAAACTTGTTAAATATCTCCAAAACTTTTTCTGATAAGAATCCGGAGGACCCGATCATTATGCAGAACCTGCAGGCCGAACCACCCAAAATATACCGCTGGTTTGTACTTATTTTTGTAAGTCTTGCCATGTTTGGAAACTATTATATTTATGATAGTATTGCCCCAATCGCAGATATTTTAAAATCAAATCTTGGTTTTTCAGACGAAAATATTGGCCAGATGTATTCTGTATACAGTATCGCGGCCATCGTAGTCCTTCTGTTCGGCGGTATATTTATTGACCGGTATGGTACAAAAATATCGATACTCATATTTGGCATTATTAGCACGATTGCTGCCATTGTAACCTGGGCCACGCCGGACCTGACGGTTATGCTGGTGGGCCGGGTGATTCTTGGGATTGGATCTGAGCCACTGATTGTGGCAATTACGACATCACTGGCAAAATGGTTTAAAGGCAAGGAGCTCAGTTTTGCCTTTGGTATAAATCTCACCATTGCCCGACTGGGGTCTGTCGCGGCGGATAATTCACCATCATGGGGTCGCGCCTTTTATATTAACTGGCAGGACCCGCTCTTTCTTGCGGTTGTAATTTCACTTTGTTGTATAATTGGCGGCGTGATTTACTGGTTACTGGAAAACAATGCAGAGAAAAAATATGCGCTTGGTCAGGCGGGTGAAACAGATAAATTTGTCGTAAAAGATTTATTTGGATTCAGCAAATCATTCTGGTTGATCGTTGCCCTGTGTGTTACTTTTTATTCCGCCATTTTTCCCTTCCGGAGTTTTGCAATCAAGTTTTTTATTGAGGCCCATGGTGCCTCACGCGAATCAGCCGGATTCATTAACAGCATTCTACCCATGTCTGCGATGATTGCCACACCATTATTCGGCTTAATGGCCGACAAGCTGGGCAAACGTGCATTACTTATGGCTGTAGCATCGATAATAATGATTCCAGTCTATCTTCTGATGGTCTATACCGACGTATCGCTATATGTTCCCATCGCCATGATGGGTATTTCATTTTCATTGATTCCGGCCGTAATGTGGCCGTCGGTTGCGTATATCGTGGATGAAAAGAAATTGGGTACGGCTTATGCGGTGATGACTCTGATCCAGCAGATTGGGGTGGCACTCTTTAACTGGATGATCGGAATTGCCAATGATAGCGCAGGCGCAAGTGTGTCAAATCCGGAGGGTTATATTCCGGGCATGTGGATTTTTTCAATTCTTGGATTTTTAGGACTATTCTTTGCGATAATGTTACGCAAACAGGAAACGGGTCCAAATGGTCATGGGTTGGAACTGAGCGTGCCTAACCCGCCTAAATTAAAATAAAACCTGTGAGATAAAAGGGTGTAGGGGCACAGCATGCTGTGCCCAATACCGAAACCACGAAACTTCACTTGTCATTTCGAAGAAATCTACCCGGATTGTATGTACCATTTTAACGGTAAGATCTCTTCGAGATGACATATATGTGCTTGCGACCGAATCTTCACATGGTCATCTTGTCCCGGAACGGGATCCCATGGATAAAGATCTTTTACCCGAAACCGTCTCCGTTGATGGCGTCTAAAGAAAGCCGTTGGCTGACAGCCGACAGCAGATAGCCTATAGCCGCTCCATCATTCCCTCCAATCCGCAATAAATATATTTGTATCCCGCGGCTTCTTGTTGTTACGATTTGAAGCAAAGACCAGCTTGCTTCCATCTTTATTAAACATTGGGAATCCATCAAAGCCATCAAAAAAAGTTACCTGTTGCAGATTGCTTCCATCCTCATTAATCATCCATAGATTAAAATCCGGCTGTCTGGAATCAGTACTGTTCAAGCTGGAACAGAAAATAATTCTTTTATTATCCGGATGATAAAATGGGGCAAAATTGGCAAAGGTATTTTGAGTGATTTGACGTTTATTGCTACCATCCGAATCCATTACCCATATCTGAAAATTGCCCGGTTCGATCAGTTCATCTGAAAGTAACTTTTTATAACGTGAAACGTCCTCTGGTGTTTTTGGATGATGTGAACGGTAAACTATTTTGGCACCGTCCCATGAGAAAAAAGGTCCGCCGTCATAACCGAGCTCGTGAGTGAGTTGCTTTAAATCTGTTCCATCCAGATTCATAGTATAAATATCCAGATCTCCGTTACGCTGGGATGTAAAAACGATTTTATCGCCTCTGGGAGAAATAGTCGCTTCGGCATCATAGCCTGGGGACGGAGAGAGTGAGGCTGGTTTTTCCATGAGCGGAGAATTAACATAGAGATCAAAACTACTATATACGGGCCAGACATAGCCCTGAGAATAATCAGGGGCCGGTGGGCAGAGAGAATCCGCTCCATGGGTACTGGCATAGATATAGGTCTGGTTGTCCGGAAAATAATAGGCACAGGTTGTTTTACCCAGGCCCGTGCTTAGCAGTTTTTTTTCAGATCCGTCTGTATGCATCGAAAAAATCTGATCGCATTTATACCGGCCATGACTGCTTTGAAAAATAAGACGTGATTCATCCGGGCTGAAATACGCTTCGGCATTTTCCCCGTCATCGGTTAACATGCGCAGATTGGAAATATGTGTTTCACCCACAAAAAGGGTTGGATTTTGATCACTATTGTCTGAACAGGCCAATAGAAAGATGTTTATAAATACAAAAAGAAAAGCTTTATTCATGAGTTATTTTTCCACCATATGATTATAATTTATTTGTTTACTAGCCGTTGCCATTGAGGTTGTGACGATCTTTGACCATTTATTAATTTTCACCGCGAAGTTCACGAAGACAATTTATCAGAAATGTCCATTGTCATCTTTTAGGGATACTCCTGTAATGTGGACATCGCCATAACATTCAGAGAAGAATTACCCGAACGGCGGGAAGATCCCTAAAGGAATGACAGATTAATGCCAAAACAAATCATAATGTTTCAATGATACTTATTTTGAATTTGATCTTGGACATTCATTTGACATTCGGGCTTGGTCATTGGACATTTCAACTTTTGATAATTATGACGGGGACACGACACCCGTATAACGGGGTCTTCGACATGTGTGTCCCTGCGTTGTCCAAATCATTTTGCACCCTGTGTGTATTATTTGGGTCCCGCCGCATTCACTTCTGCACTGACATGTTCACTATATTCTTTGAAATTATCTTTAAATCGTTGTGCAAGATCTGCGGCCTTTTTATCATAGTCATCTTTATTTTTCCAGGTGTTTTTGGGCGTCAGAATTTCCGTCGGAACGCCTTCACATTCTGCCGGAACGTTTAATCCGAATACGGGATCTTCGTTATAGGTGACATCATTAAGCCGGCCATCAAGAGCTGCATGTAATAATGCCCGGGTATGTTTTATTGATATGCGTTCACCGACGCCATAGGGTCCGCCAATCCACCCGGTATTTACCAGCCAGCAATTAACATTATGATCCTTGATTTTTTCACCGAGAATTTTGGCATATACACCCGGATGAAGCGGCATGAACGGTGCACCAAAACATGCGCTGAATGTGGCCTGGGGCTCACTGCCCAATCCACGCTCCGTGCCGGCAACCTTGGCCGTATAACCGGAAAGGAACTGATACATGGCCTGATCCGGCGATAATTTTGAAATGGGTGGCAATACACCAAAGGCATCGGCAGTTAGAAAAATAATGTTTTTGGGATGGTTGCCAAAGCCATCAGGTATAATATTTTCAATATGGGTTATGGGGTACGCGGCACGCGTATTTTCCGTAAACGTATCATCGTCCAGGTCAACCACTCTGGTATGGGTATCAAAAACGACATTTTCAAGGATGGTCCCAAACTTCCGGGTAGTATCATAGATATCTGGTTCTGCTTCCTGAGACAGGCGGATCACCTTTGCATAACATCCCCCTTCAAAATTAAAGACACCGTCATCACTCCAGCCATGTTCATCATCACCAATGAGTGCCCGATCAGGATCTGCAGAAAGTGTCGTCTTTCCGGTTCCGCTCAGACCAAAAAACAAGGCCACGTCTCCTGCTTTACCTTGATTCGCCGAGCAGTGCATGGACATCACTTTCTGATGGGGTAGCAGATAATTTAATATTGTAAAGGCAGACTTCTTTATTTCACCGGCATAACTTGTTCCGCCAATGAGTATCAGTTTTTTTGCAAAATTGACCAGAACAAAGGCTTCAGAATTGGTTCCATCCATTTCCGGAACAGCATGAAATTTTGGTAGATCGATAATGGTAAATTCCGGTGTAAATGTTTTATAATCTTTTGGGTCCAGACGAATAAACATATTTCGGGCAAATTGATTATGCCACGCATATTCGGTAATTACGCGAATAGGCACCTGATACCTCTTATCTGCGCCGGCATAACAATCCTGAACAAAGACATCGTTGCCTTGTAGATACGCCAATACACGATGATATAGGCGTTCAAACTTTTCCTCACTAAAGGGACGATTTACTTTACCCCACGAGATTGATTCCTCGGTTGAGGGTTCTTTTACAATAAATTTGTCGTTGGGTGAACGTCCGGTAAATGCGCCGGTTCTGACCATAAGTGGACCCAGGTGGGCCACAACGGCCTCCCGGCGTCTGATGATTTGTTCATACAGAGCCGGTGTGGCGAGGTTCCAATAAATATTATTCAGATTTTTGATACCGAGTACATCTAATCCGACAAGTACATCGGCTTGTCCGGCATCGCGTTGTGCCGTTTTTTCTTCTTTCATGGTAATTTTTCCTTTTTTGATTAAATTAAATAATCCGACTTCTTGTATTTATCTTTTTGGGAACATATAGCCAAATTCCCGTAAAGTATATAGAGTAAGTAATTAGGAACTTGGAATTTGTTACGAGTAATTCCTATTTCCTCAGCTGCAATCTCTATTCACCAATTCTCTGCGTCTCTGCGGCTTTGCGAGAGATAATTTTTCCAGGCTAAAGAATTCTAACATTAAAAGCTTTTGTTAAAACGCAACGGGAGGTTTTATATTCCGCGAGATATCTTCAAAAGAGTATGGACACATACTGATTTTAAATCTTAAATTAATATTCGGTTGAAGTGAAATCAATCAAATAATGCGCTGGCAACTTAAATGAAAAGGATATTACATGCCCCGTCTAGCATATGTCCTCCTTATACTGGCTATTTTCAGTTTTTCCTGTTCAACATTGGGATTAAAGAAATCTAAATATGATTATTCTGAAATGGACCGCCCAACCAGGTTGGCACATTATCGGACCGAAAAATTTTTAGAATCTTGTATTGAAGATGCCGACCCGATTCAGGTGTCAAAATATACCCGTATCGATTCATTGGTTTTTAACAGGGATAAAAATCATATTGATATATATTTTAATCGTATTCTGGGCCATATCCCTTTTCGGGAAGAAAACACAGTACAGTTTTATGATGAACTGCAATATATGCTCGGTTACCGTTTTGCCGGTTATTCGGTCTCTGCTTACAGCAGTGTTTTTCCTATCGAAGAATTGATTCCCAATTATTACAGAAAAGATGTGTACACCGTTGACAGCTTGCGCCATGCTATCGCGGTTAAAAAGCCATTACCAGTAGTGCGCCAGGTAAGTAAACCCTGGCAGCCGCAAAAAGGGCTATATAATCATAATATTGCATTATGGCACAGCCACGGCTGGTATTACGAGCAAAAATTGGATCGCTGGGAATGGCAAAGGGCACGCCTGTTCCAAACGGTTGAGGATCTGGGACCGCTGGCATTTACCACGCCCTATCTGGTCCCGATGCTGGAAAATGCCGGGGCCAATGTCTTTTTGCCCCGTGAGCGTGATTTTCAACCCAATGAAGTTGTGATTGACAATGATTATACAATTCCAGGCTCTGGTAAATATCTTGAGACGCCGGATCAATGGCAAACAGGAAGTCTCACCGGATTCAGCCCGGAGTATGCGCCTTACGCGGCCGGTGAAAATCCCTTTAAACAAGGAACGTACCGGCAGATATCAGTCGATGATACCGTATCAGCCAGGATTCAATGGATTCCCAATTTTCCTGAAACCGGTAGTTATGCGGTTTATGTCTCCTTTTTTGCCGCAGACAGCAACGTCAGTGATGCCCGGTATTCGGTATACCACAGTGGCGGGAGGTCTGATTTTCTGATAAATCAAAAAATAGGCGGGGGTACATGGATATATCTGGGTCAATTTAAATTTAGAAAGGGGATGCATGCGGACTCAGGCAGCGTTATGCTTATAAATAAAAGTGATGAAAAAGCGGCTTATGTTACGGCCGATGCGGTAAGATTTGGTGGTGGAATGGGGAATGTTGAAAGAGGTGGAATGACAAGTGGCCGTCCCCGTTTTGTAGAGGGGGCCAGGTATTACCTGCAATATGCCGGTATGCCGGACACCTTGGTTTACAGTTTTTATAACGAGAAAAGTGATTACCGTGATGACTATCAGAGCCGTGGCGAGTGGGTAAATTATTTGATGGGCAGTCCCTATGGACCTAATAGAAAACGAGATGAAAAAGGACTTGGCATACCAATAGATCTGTCGCTTGCATTTCACACAGATGCCGGTATTTCTCCAAACGATACGGTTATCGGAACACTTTCTATATACAGCACGTTGGATGCCGATTCATCATTGCATTTTCCAGATGGTGTGTCTCGCCTGGCGAATCGCGATTTTGCAGATATGATGCAGACGCAGATCGTTGAGGATCTTAGAAATATATATGATCCGGTGTGGAACCGGCGCGGTCTTTGGGATCGTCAGTATAGTGAGGCATACCGACCCAACACCCCCGCAGCTTTGCTTGAACTATTGTCACACCAGAATTTTCTGGATATGAAATTTGCCCTCGATCCTCGCTTTCGTTTTGATGTTAGCCGGGCGATATATAAATCCATGCTGCGTTTTATTAGCGAAAGAAATGGTACGGAATATGTGGTGCAACCTCTGGCGGTGAATCATGTGGGGGCTGAGTTCACCGGTGAACGCCAAATCCTTTTGAAGTGGCAGCCACGGGAAGATCCGCTTGAACCAACAGCACATGCTCAAAAGTATCTCATTTATACCAGGATGGAGGATAATGAATTTGATAATGGCGTCCTGGTAGAACAACCGGAATATATCGTGAGTAATATGCAACCAGATGTAATTTATGGATTCCGCATTACAGCGATAAATGATGGGGGTGAAAGTTTTCCATCGGAGGTGGTGTCTGTCTGCTGGTCGGATAGTGGAGAGAACGCGTTGATCGTGAATGGATTTGATCGTATCTCAGGGCCAGCGGATATCAGTGCCGGAAATTTTCAGGGATTTGCAGATTTTACCGATATGGGTGTACCGGACCATTATGATATTGGGTATACGGGTCGTCAATTTAACTTTGATTCCAAGAGTCCATGGAAGGACGACGATGCACCGGGATTTGGTTCCAGCTATGGAGATCTTGAAACCAGTGTGATGCCGGGAAATACATTTGATTTTTCTTATGTTCACGGAAAAACCCTTCGTGAAGCCGGCTATAGTTTTACCACGGTGAGTGATGAAGTTGTCATGAGCGCAAAAGTTGATCTCGGCCAATATGACTTTGTGGATATAATTCTGGGCGAGGAAAAGGAAACATCGGCCCCGAAATCCATATACCCCCGGGAATTTGTTGCTTTTCCTATAGAACTAAGAAATGCAATTGAGCAATATTGCAATCAGGGCGGCAAATTGTTCATCTCCGGTGCCTATGTAGGCACGGATCTATATGTAAAATCACCGGTGGATTCATCGGCAATCAAATTTGCCACAAATACATTAAAATACTTCTGGCGAACCGATCATGCGGCAACAACCGGTGGTATCACGTCAATCGATAGTATTTTTAAAAGCATTATTCCTGATTTAGAATTTAATACAAATTATCATCCCGATATTTATACTGTTGAAGCCCCGGATGCCATAGAACCTTCCACCCCACAAGCCCGGACACTGTTGAGATACAGCGAAAATAATATCAGTGCGGCAGTTGGTTACAGGGGTGAATATGGTGTGGTTGTCCTGGGGTTTCCATTCGAGACGATAATTGATGAGAATGATCGAAACAGGATGATGCAGGCGGTGCTGGAATATTTGAATGATACAGGGTCACGATAAATTTCAGGCAATCTGGTTGGGACACGAAGGACACGAAGAAAACTTATTATTTTTTAAAAGATTTTTATAGTGAACCCATGTTGACAGAACACAAATACAATATAAATTATCCTGACAAAATAAAAACAGAAATTTGTTCAACTAAAAAATAAATCAAACTTTTTCATTTATCATTTTACATTCTACATTTTATAAATATGAGACATACGGATTTAAATTATTATTTACCTTCGTGTCCTTCGTGAAACAAAAGGAGTAAATATGTCCCGGAAAAAAATTTCATCGGGTGCCAAATGGGAAGATGTCGTTGGCTATTCAAGAGCGGTTTGTGACGGTCCTTTTGTGTTTGTGGCCGGAACCACCGCCACAGATGAAAATGGAGACATCGTAGGAAAGAATGATCCATATCAACAGACCATCCAGGTATTAAAAAATATACAGTCCGCATTGCAAAAAGCAGGCGCAGAGTTAACTGATGTTGTAAGAACCCGCATGTATGTAACAAATATCGAAGACTGGCAGCAGATCGGCAAAGCACATGGTGAGTTCTTCTCCAAGATAAAACCGGCGGCAACCATGGTAGAAGTCTCACGTCTGGTTGATCCGGATATGCTGGTGGAGATTGAGGTGGAGGCAATAATCGAGAGAAGGGGGAAATTGTAAAATACGCTTTTAATGCTGGATACTGGATGCTGGATTCTGAGATTTGTTTGTGATACAATTAAAATTGGTGTGTGAATTATACAATAAATCTGTTTAATCACCAAGACCATAAAAATGACAATGCGTTAAGGACACGGCATGTCGTGTCCCTACGATGGCCATTGATACTATTTAAAAATAACGGGAGGATTCTTCTGGAATGACAGCTAAAATTAGCACTTGACACAACTCAATTTGCTGAAGCAACTTCTTGTATTTTGCTTTTACTCCAACTCAAACTCTTCCCCATAACCGGGAATAACCACATTCCAACCGAGTTTGTTTTTTATCTTTTCTGCCAATGCTTTGGATGCTTCCGGTTCGCCATGTACAAGAAAGGTTTTACGGGGTGGGTAATTGAATCCCATCAGCCAGGCAAGAATTTCGTTATAGTCGGCATGCGCTGAAAAACCGGACATACTTTCTATTTTCGCATTTACCGGTACTTCGCGGCCGTGAATTTTAATCGATTTTTTTCCCTCGAGAATCGCCCTTCCTCTGGTTCCGGCTGCCTGATAGCCAATAAAAAGTATGGTGTTTTTTTCATCGGGTAAACGATTTGCCAGATGGTGTAGTATACGTCCACCGGTAACCATTCCGCTGGCAGAAATAATGATGGCGCTCTTTCTGGTATCATTGATCTGCATTGACTCTTCCCGCTGACGACAGATTTTTAATCGCTGGGGATGCAATATTTTTACGCCATTTAATTCCAGAATTTTTGCCTGAAAATCGTAATCGCCACGATGCTGCTCGAACACCTTTGTCGCATTAATCGCCATGGGCGAATCCACAAAAACCGGAAGTACGGGTATTTTTTTCTCCTGCTCCAGTTCCCTTATAGTATAGAGAAGTACTTGCGTACGACCCACCGCAAAGGCTGGCATTACAAGAACGCCGCCACGGTCAATGCTTTCATTTATAATTTTAGCAAGTGTGTCCTTGACCGCTTCTTTTTCATGAAGGCGATCCCCATAGGTTGACTCGAGAATCAGATAATCGATATTAAAAGCCTGGATGGGGTTCCTCAGGATTGGTTGATCCGGCCGGCCCAGATCACCGCTAAACAGAATTTTTCTTACATCATTGCCATTGGTAACTTTTATATTGACATTTGCTGAACCGAGAATATGCCCGGCATCCTTAAATTTTATTCGCAAGTCTTTTTCGAGGAAAAAATCTTCACCATAAAATAATGGGGAGAACAATTTCAGACTACTTACAGCATCTTCTACTGTATATAGAGGCAGTGCGGGGGAATGTTTGGAAAAGCCTTTTTTATTGGCCCAATGGGCATCTTCTTCCTGAATGTGACCGGTATCCGGAAGTAATATGTGACACAAATCCTTTGTGGCGGGTGTGCAGTATACTCTTCCTTCAAACCCGCTCCGATGCAACCGGGGTATAAATCCGGAATGATCAATATGCGCGTGGGACAAAAATATGGCATCAATATCACCCGGGGGAATGGCAAAATCATCCCAGTTTTTTAACCGGTCTTTTTTGAGGCCCTGGAAAAGTCCGCAATCAACCAGAAATTTTTTCTCCTTAGTCCGTACATAAAATCTTGAACCGGTTACTGTACCGGTTGCGCCTAAAAATGTTATTTTTGTCATGCTGATCCCGGTATTTTAAAATATCGTTGAGAAGCGGATTTTTTTATAGGAATGATTCCATGGTACTGTTTTCAAATAGTCGTGAAACTTGTTGTTCCGCATCGACAATTTTCAGTTTATGAAATACGCATCCTAATTTTGCACAACCTTCAATAATACCACCCCTGGGAAGATAAAAGATAAACATGGGCGAGGCACAGGATGGACATTTATCATGTGGATCCATCAGATCTACATCGCATTCCGGGCAAGACATCTCGACCACATCACCTTTTTTAATGTCTATATCTTTGATGATATTTTCATATCGGCCATATACCGGATCGATGTATAGCGTTCCTTTTTTCCCCTTACATTTAATTTTAACTTTTAATGAAGGAGCGCCGTGAATTTTTACCTTTTCATCCGTCAACAAATGCCCGTTTTGACAGGTTGCATGACTTACATGAAGGTTCTTTGCCGGGACTTCAACCTCAATTTGAATTTTTTCTTTTTTAGCCATCGAAAATTCTCCGTTATTTGGATATAAATATAATTATATTATATCTGATTTGCTAATGAACTTCGACAACGATGTCGAACTACCTTATACGTAAAATATCTGGCAAGGATGCTTTTTATATGCGGATAGAAAAAATTGCGCCCCTATTAGTTATAATTGCAGCGACAATGTGGGGCATAGACGGAATCGTTTTACGACCGGCCCTTTATACCCTGCCGGTTCCACTGGTTGTTTTTTTAGAGAGTCTGCTGGTTTCACTCATACTTACGCCTTTTTTTATCCGAAGAGTACCCGAGTTTAAGGAAATAAGCAAAAAGGAATGGATGGCATTTATTGGTGTGGCGATAACCGGTGGGGCCATTGGTACCATGGCAATTACAAAAGCGTTATTCTATGTAGATTATGTAAATCTGTCAATTGTCGTTTTGATTCAAAAACTTCAGCCGGTTTTTACTCTTGCAGGCGCCGCGTTGCTGTTGCGTGAAAGACCTCCGCGTATATTTCTGCTCTGGTCATTGTTTGCGATACTTGGTGCATATATCATGACATTTGGTTTTGGGCTGCCGGAATTTCATAACGGCGACCACACAACCATGGCGGCTCTGCTGGCCTTTATTGCGGCGTTTAGTTTTTCGCTCTCTACAATTTTTAGCAAAAGGGCTTTGCGGCGAATTGATTATGGGCTGGCAACGTATATCCGGTTTTTGATATTCACGGCAGTTATGTTGGTTTTTGTTGTTCCCGGAAGCAGTTTAAATGCCATTGGTTCCATATCAGAAAATCAAATTATCATATTAGTTATCATCGCATTAACAACCGGAAGCTTGGCAACATACCTGTTTTATTCCGGGTTAAAGCATATCACAGCCTCATTGTCTTCAATCTGCGAACTGGCTTTTCCTTTGACAGCCATTTTGCTTGAGTTCTTTCTCCGGGGCCACATCCTTAATATCATACAATGGGCTGGCGTAGTGATTCTGTTTTTCTCTATCTACAAAGTAACGCGCTTAAAAATAACCACCGATGAAAAGATATAGTCTATATCTTCTCTGCGCACTTGGCGGTTAAGAATTTGTAACCACCAGGGCAAGACAATACATTCACCATATACACAACCCCGGCAATTAATCTGTTATATACATTTTTACCCATTGATGAAGGGGGTACATGTCTGTAAATGCCGAGAAGCAATGTGAAATAAAATCGGGCTTGTGAATTATATCCGGCAGAGGCTCTTCCATATGAAATCCCAATCCACTATATAGTAACAATTCGGATCTTTCATGATCAGCATCATATCCACGGGGAACTTTTTTATAACTTTTCCAACCCAAAGAATAGTTACCGCGTCTTTTTACATCTTCGATGGCTTTGACCAACGCAGATCCTTTGCGGGAATCAATGACGGCATCGCGGTACTTCTGGAGATGTGTTTTGGGAAACTGATACATTCCCACGCCAACGAAAATTTTTTCCGGATCAAGATGAAGGTAAAAACCGGGGTTTTCCAGTTTTTTCCCCTCGCCTTCCCACATGAAAACAGCTGTATGGGTTTTATAGGGTAATTTGTTCTTGCTGAAACGGGTATCCCGATAAATTCTAAAAATGGATTTATCCACCTTGGGAATGGCTACAATATCCGGCGCAATTTTTTCAAGCATATTGCCCATATCCATGACAAAATCCTGCGTTTCTCTGAGCAGATATTTTTCATAGATCGATTTGTTTTCCTGAAACCAGGCCCTGTTATTATTTTCTTTTAGATCTATGAGGAACTGAATGGATTCATCGGAAAAACCGTTAAAATAAGTCATGTTTACCCCCGGGGTTAAGGTGTAGATTTCCCTGCCGTATTTATAAATTTTATATGGGTTTAAATATGCAATTTATATTATCCTGATTTATTTACATATTTACCACTAAGACTCGAAGACACAAAGAAACAAAAATTTCTAAAATATAAAAATTATATCTTATGACTATGAAAATATCTGATAACCCGCTAAATTTTTAAATGTTTCGTGACTTTGTGGTTATGAATAATTCAGGTTATATTATCAAACATATATAAGTGATACAGAAATAATAAAAAAAATATTCCGGGCTTATGTCTATTTCATTCCATATTACGGGAAACATATAAGAAAATTACCAAACAGACTGCCATTGGCATTATGCGTCTAAAATGGGGGGGGCGAAATGAATCCAGGGGTATTCCGGAAAATATTAATTCCATAATTATACTTGCCCAGGAAAGATATGGCGACCTTATCGTTACAACACCCTTATTTAAAAAATTGCGTCAATCTTTTCCCTATGTGGAAATAACGGTTCTCGGGGTTACCGATATTATAGATTTTCTGAAGCCGGACAAAAACCTGAATTTCGTTTGCAATATAAAAAAGGCCGACAAAAAAACCAGGGCTAAAATCTTTTCCACAAATTATGACATTCTGTTTAACACCAAAGACCACCCTTCTTTCACCTTTATAAAATTATCAGGGAAAATCAACGCACGACACAAATTCGGTATATCTCATGAACGTCATCAAGGTTTTTTTGATCAGCTGGTAGAGTTGGATGATGCATTGCCAACGGTTGAAAAGAATTTGTCCCTGATAACGCACCTTGGCATTGAGACATACTGAAAAGGATCTATTGCCATATCTGCCGGAAGGGCCGGTTTCAGAAGATATACAGGAATTCGCCAAAAGTCTGGCCGGTAAGAAGCTGACCGGAATAAATTTGAGTGCATCAAACAGATCGAAGGAATGGGGTGTAGATCGGTGGCAGACATTTTTAGAAAAGGTGGATGAAGAAGTAATCATTTTATCAACAGCAGATCATATCAAGAATAAAAAATTTCTGGAAGACAGATTTACACAAGTGATACCGTCACCGCAAACAGTAACAATATTTGATGTGGCGTACCTGGTAAAACACATGCGCGTATTGGTAACCCCGGACACCTCACTGGTTCATATTGCCTCCTGTTATAACACGCCAATCGTTGCCTTGTATCGCCTGGAACGTGATCTGAAAAAATTTAAACCACTCTCGCAGGTAAACCGTGTTGTCGTTACTCCGACAGGCGTTATTGATGATATAATACCGGAGGATGTGCTAAAATTATATTATTCGGTTTTAGAAACGATAGCCGCGGATGACCCCAAAGGCCATTTCTCATAGTCCAGTTGCATTTGCCTGGAGGGGGTAATTATATCCAGTTCAATATAGAAATATATGCGATCCAGTATTTCTGCCACAAGGATCGAACTCCAAATTAAATGGCCATGCAAAGAATATCCTGATGCCCACAACAGGACCGGTAAAATGAATCCACAAATTATTCGTATGAGACGAATCGGTGACAAAACCGGTTGAGATATGTTTCTACTCCGAAGGTATAGCCAGAATTTTATTACTATTATAAAAACAAAAAGAAAACTGTTGGTGGTAAGAAGGCTGAAATAAAGCATACAGGTTAATGTTACCTGGGCACTGTGTAAATTTTGCTTTTTCACATGTGGCAAGATCGCATAGACCATGTCGATAGAAATCAAAGTTATCATCCCGGCAATAATTGCCACTATACCAGCTACCGTTTTGTCCGGCCAAACATATGTATCAAGAATAATCAGCATCAGAAATAAACTGTACGATAAAATCTCACGGCTAAGCCAGGACTTGCGCCAGTTGAGAATCGCCCGGTAAGCACGTATTTTTTTGCCTAGATGTATACTGCTGATAAGAATCCCAGAGATGGCAGCCCCGATCAGAAAAATCGGGTTGAGAGACGAATCATATATCTTAAAATGGGCATACAGTGCAACCAGCAGGGGTACCAGAAGTGTAAATAACAGCAGGGTCCATTCTGATTTAAGATTCGTTTTTGCTTCCGGTTTTAGCATGGCCGTATTCATTTTTTCAAGCAGAGATTGATCATAGGGAAAATTATCCGCCTCGGGTAGTTCCCGCCCAGCAGACAAGGGCAATATTTTTATGGATGGGCCAATGGTGCTTGGTGTAAATCCGGGTACCTTTTCCTGAGAATGGGTCGGTTCGAACCGGCCAAGTTGTAAGGCATCGGTAGGACAAACAGACACACAGGCCGGTTTGAGATCGTCCGCTAGCCGGGTGGGGCATAAGGTACATTTTGCCATAATACCGGTATCCGGTTGAAACCTCGGTGCGTCATATGGACAAACCCAGGAGCAATATTTACACCCGATACATTTATCCGGATCAATCTGAACGGATCCGAATTTTTCGTCTTTTGAATATGCCAACGCCGGGCAATAGTTCATACAGGGCGGATCCGCACAGTGATTGCATGCCATGGACAGGTGAAAGGCCGGCACATCGGGATGATGGGCCTCGTTAAAACTGACCACCTGGCGCCATTGCATTGAAAAATCCAGTTGGTTTTCAAGAATACATGCAATCTGGCAGGCATTACATCCGGTACATTTATTTGTATCAAATATAAATCCAAGCTGATTCATTTGATTCGCTCCACAGCAACAAGATTATCGTGGAATGCCGCACCATGTCCCATATCTGTTTCGCGACCGGCCGAGCAAAAATTTACCGTTCCCCCTTCTGAGATCCACCAGCCATTGGTAACACAAATACATCCGGGTTTTAGGCCTGAGTCAAACCGTACCGGCAATTTCAATTCCCCACGATCATTATATATCCGAATAATATCATTATTTGAGATACCGTTTTCTTCGGCGTCTTTGGGATGCAGGTAAATAAATGGTTCCGGGCTGAAGTTTTTGATTAATTGCAAATTATTAAACTGAGAATGGATACGATTCTTGGTGTTTGGTGTCATTAAATAGTATTTGTATCCGGAACCAGTTTTCCCTGGTTGGCGAATAGATTCTTCGGATTCGTGAAAAGCGGGAAGTGTATCCACTTGCCACATTTTAGCCGCTTGTTCGGATAATATTTCGATTTTTCCCGAAGGGGTGGCAAACAGCTGGTCGGAAAAAGCAATTTCCTGATTATCCGGCGCAAGCAGCGGACCCTCTTTTAATCTTTCTAGTGTGAGTTCCGGGAATGGAGAAAGTTTCTGTTCGAGAAATTGAACAATGGCATCATCACCGGGCGCCGGAATCTGATCCTGTAGATCCTCTATGCGGAAAGTTCAGTCGGTTGGCAAGTTCATAATATATTTCGGATTCGGGTTTTACCTGTCCCGGTGGATCAATTACTTTTTGCTTTAACTGGATATAGGGGTGCCAGTAAGCGCCGATCACATCACTTTGTTCAAACATTGTCTTGGCAGGGAGGATCAGATCGGCTTCCCGTGCGGTATCTGTCATGAACTGATCTACCACCACCCTGAATTCGGCTGAGCGGAAAGCAGCCAAGACCTGATTGGTGTCCGGATTTTGTGTAACCGGATTGCCGCGTTCCACCCAGATCATCTTAATGGCCGGATCTTTTGTATCGATAATATCTTTTCCAAGACGTGCAGTAGAAATTGAAATGCGTATTTTATCATCCGGCTCTGCGGGGGGATAGAAGGCAAGCGGATCTTTTACCTGATCAAAAATATGACTTTGCAGATTCGCAAAAATCCAACCGGATCCGGGTTTACCGATATTTCCGGTAACGGCCAGAATTGCAATCATTGCCCGCATCGACTGGCCGCTGTTGGTATATCTCTGCATGCCAAAACCAGCATTTATTGTAACCGGAGAATGTGACATTATGTACTCTGCGGTTTTATGAATAAATTTTTCAGGGATATCACAAATCCTTGCAGCAGCAGCGGGTGTATATTCTGATACCAAACTTGCGAATTCTTCAAATCCCAGCACAGATCGGGAAATAAAGGAAGAATCGATGCCATTTTCTTTAATTATCAGATGGGAAACAGCCAATGCCAGAGCGCCGTCGGTACCGGGACGCGGTTGAATTAACAGATCTGCCCGCTCTGCCGATTGGGTGCGACGGGGATCGATGACGATCAGCTTCGCTCCGTTCGCGAGTGCCTGATCGATATAGTACATCTGGTGAATGTTAGTTTCGGCAGGATTTTTTCCCCACATGATTATGCAGCCGGCGTTGGCAATATCCCAGGGTGCATTATGTTTGTTCTCACCCAGAGTCAAACGGGTCGCTTCCAGGCCGGCCGGCCAGCACAGGTCACCATATGTGGTTGTGCAGCCGCCAAACAACCGCCAGAAATTCATCCCCACACCATTGAGCAATCCTTTGGTACCACTACCGGTATAGTAAAGAATGCTTTTTGGACCAGGGTTTTGACGATATTCCTGTAATTTTGAGGTCAATATTTCAAAGGCAGATTCCCAGTCAATTTTTTCAAAGGAATCCCCGGAATTGGTTTTTTTTAAAGGGGATAGAATACGGTCAGGTGAATATACCCGTTCGATATAGCTGAGACCTTTAAGACACACGCCTTCCGGGGTGGCCAGATTTTGCGGATCTGGCTCAATCATACGGAGTCTGCCATCGGATACATGTACTTTTAGCGTACAGGTACTGTAGCAATTCCTGGGACATGCGGTTTGATAGATGGGCATGTAAAATCAATCGTTAAAATTTTATTATTTTAACAGGCAGAGAATAAAAAAGCAATTTTGTTCACAGACGACTATGCCCAGGCACGACTACTTCGGTAGAGTAAGTATGCGAAAATATATAATAGGGCCGCGCACAGTGGGCAATTCCAACACCCCAGGAAAATGCAATCAGCACAATAAGACAGGAGCCCAGTACGGAAGCGGCGCCATTTACGGCGAAACCCCAATCAATGAAAGATTTAACCCGCAAACCTCCCTTGGGAAAAGGAATACCCATGCAAAACCCCACTGGTGCAATTATCAAAGTGGTTGTTAATATGCGCAAGGGCATATCCATAAAACCCAAACCATAGGTAATATATTTGAAGACAAAAATATCCAGTACAATCCAGAGCACGATACCTGCGAATGCAAAAACAGAAGGAATCTTTTTAGCATAAAAACTGCCAATTCCGGAGAATATTAACAATGTCACCAGAATTGTTATAATACTATATATCGATGGTCCGATGAAGAGTGTATATTTTTGAATAAAAGTTATTTCGGCCATCATAAATGCCAGACCAATGGTGAAAAAATACAACCAGGCGCCAGGATGCATGCGATCGCCACTTGTAAAATAGGGTACCAGGTTCAGGGGCAGGATAATAATTATCACCAGAATAATGATGATCATAATAATCGCTTTGGAAAGTGGAAATCCCAGTGAATCTTCATAACCACGAAGTTTGGCAAATTTTTCGCGATCAAAATTTTTCCAGAGACCCATTTGCGCAATATAAGGACGATCATCGGTGGCAGGAGAGATGTCCACATTTACGGAATCCTGCCATTGTTCCCACCCATCCCGCACAATCCGGTTTATCAGATTTTCCTGCAAACTGTCTGCCGCGGGATACAGGATATTGGCATACGTAATCTCTTCGGCAGAGATACCGGCAAAGGCGCCCTGGACAATCTGCTCTGATAATGGTTGTTTGCCCAGCAACAACATTTTTCGCCGCATTTTGGGTAGTTCATATACCGCAATATGTGAGGGTGGATCGGATACACCCAGTTCTTTCATTGCATCAAGTGCTTCGCTAACCAGCCGTGGTACATAAAAATGATGTTCGATCAACAGGTATCCGTCCGGGCTGAGTGCCTGCCAGTAATCGATAAAAGCTTCGGTTGTATAGATATAATTTTCGGCCAGAGAAAATGCCCCGGAAGCCAATGCAGCATATGAATTGGAACTAAAAGAATAAATGATATCGAATTGTTCATGGAATCTGCGTACATAAGCGCGGGCGTCTTCTGAGACGACGACGACACGCGGATCACGATATATATATCCTGAGAATTCCGATAATTCGCCATCCAGCATAAGCTGATTGATATGTGTGTTTACCTCAACGGCGTGAATTTTTGCCGCACCAAATTGCAGCGCCTGAAACACATCCTGACCTCCGCCTGCACCCAGCGACAAAAACTCACAGTCCTCAAATTCATTGATAAGATTTTCCACGATCTGGAACCCGAATTTGAGTGAATCGGGAATGTCCCAATTACCATCAAAGGCATTCACACCGGTGTTGGCGGCATTGTCGATATTTATTCGCCGGTATTCATCATTATAATTGTAAATTTTGATTTTGGACATGGCGTCCCAGTGCTTATACACAATCTCAGCCTTTTCTTCTCTTTCTTTTTCCAGAAGGCCCTCAGCATTTTGACCGATAAAGATCAACGCAATAAATAGTAATATTGGTAAAATTTTTGTCCAGCGTTCATAGATAAGATATGATGCAAGTAAAACCGGAAAGTGCACTCCAGAGCACGGTAACCGGAGTGCCGAAAAGATTCATTGCCATCATAGCGAGTACCACCCCAAGTCCCGCACCGGTTAAATCACTCATATACAGTTTTGCAATTTTTTCATGATTTTGTTTGAATAAAATAGCCAGAGCAATGCCACCAAAGAAAAAGGATGAGCTTAGCAGGAGAATTATAACCAGCAATTTGATAATCATAAACCAATCGGTGAGTAATAGTGCAAATTGCAAATCGATCATAAACACAATAATGGGACCGGCAATAATCAGTAATCCGGTCAGGAGCAGGAAGTGGCCAAGTCCGCTTTCAAATCGCGGGAAAAGCCGAAGGGTTAGCGCACCCATGCCCAGCCCCAGAATGGCCAGTGATAATATCAGAAAGGCAAAGGTGTAAAAGAACTCTGCCGAGAAAATCCGGGTCCATCCCAGTTCGATTGCAATTAAAGAAACAGAAAGCAGGAAAATCGTCAGGTACTTTTTTGCGGTCATAGTACACCCATCGTTTTGTTTAATGCCCAAATCCAAATGTCAAATGAATGACAAAATCCCAAGTCTTAAATTCGCAATATGTATTAGAAATTGAAGCATTGGGCATTGAATTGTCATTTGTGCTTTGACATTGGCCATTGTTATAAGAAATGATTCACATGAAATTGTAAAAATTTACGTAGAAATAAGACACATGTTACATGCGATTAAAATAAAACTGGTCTGGTTTTTAAAATTACGTTAATATGAAAGTTCTACCACGAAGGGACGCAGTGACACGAAGGATATCCAAGTAATTTATCTTCGTGCTCTTCGTGAACTTCGTGGTGAAATTTTTAAATAATCTAATGCGAGTGACAAAAAATCCTTGCATCGCCTGATGACGAGATTCACTGTGGTTAAATTGATAAGGATGGAGGGAATGGTAGATGTTTAAATGGACAATTTTAACTTTGATTGCATTGTTTGTACTCGGATGAAATAAAGTGGAAGATGAAAAAGGGATTGTGACAAAAAATTGCAGATGGATTTAACTTTGCCGAGGGCCCCGCCTGGAGTAGCACAGGTGTACTATATGTCTCAAATTGCTATGGAGACTGGGTGGCCCAAATTCAGAACGATAAGCTGGACACATTCGTGGTAAAACCAACCGACCCGGATACGTTTAGTAATACCAATGGATTGACCATGGCTAAAGACGGATTCTTATATGCCTGTGATTTTGGCCGGGGCGCGATTGTCAGATTTAATATGAAAGGGCAATGCTCGGTATATGCCGGTGAATATGAGGGCGTAAAATTTAACCGTCCCAATGATCTGGCATTTGATCCTGCCGGAAATCTGTATTTTACGGATCCCAATAAATATGATAAAGAACAGAGAGATGGCAGAGTCTTTCGGATCACTCAGGGAACCGGAGAAGTTTCTTTGGTCGCGGAAAATCTTGCCTTTCCCAATGGCATTGCTTTTTCTGCGGATGCCAAAAATCTGTTTGTCTGCGAATCTGCAATGAGCCGGATCCTTAAAATATGATGTAAACAAAGAAGGCACACTGGAAAACCAGACAGAATTAGTAGTATTACCTGGTGGCGATCCGGATGGTATTGCACTGGATCGTGATGGAAATTTATATGCGGCACATTATGGTACCGGAACCGTTTTCGTCATCAACCCGGCCGGAAAAATTACTTCTGAGATAAAGATTCCCGATGGTAAAAAAACAACCAATGTAGATTTCGGTGGGCCGGATATGCGCACTCTGTATATTACCGATGCGGAGAGTAATGCGGTTTATAAAATGAGGAATTTGATCCCGGGGTTGAAATTGTTCTATTGGGAATAGTGTGTTTTTCTCGCAGAGCCGCAGAGAAAATGATTAGAGATTAGGAATTAGAAATGAGAGATTACGAGTTGGCAGTAGGCGGTAGGCCGTAGATAGTTTCAATTTACTATTTACAATCCCTAATCCCTCAATCCTTGATTTTCTGCGTCTCTGCGTCTCCGCGAGAGATAAAAAATGACAGTAATATATAATTAATTTCCAGTTTTATCCTTTTATCCCTTTATCCATTCAAAAACCCAAGAAAATTCATTTCTGATACAATACCTCTCCCGCCAACAATTGTATACACCGCATCTGTATTAGGAATGTCATGTTCTGGAACTGTCATAATATTTTGTGAAAGGACCGTGATGTCGGCAAGTTTGCCAACACTTAGTGTGCCCTTTTCATTTTCTTCGAAGGCTGAATATGCGGCATTTATGGTGTATGACCGCAGGGCCTCTTCGCGGGTCATGGTCTGATCCGGGAAAAAAGCTCCCCCACCGGACATTTTGCGGGTAATGGCAGAATAAAAATTTTCATAGGGATTGATGCTTTCAACCGGCGCATCTGTTCCATTGGATATGATGGATCCGGCATTCATTAATTCACGCCAGACATAGGCGCCCTCATGGCTGCGTTTCTCACCAAGTTTCTTTTCCACCCACGGCCCATCCGAGGTACAGTGCACCGATTGCATGACAGGAATAACACCAAGTTGGGCAAAGCGCCCAATATCATCTGGATGCAGATGCTGCGCATGTTCGATTCGCCAGCGTAAATTCTGAGCATCGGGATATTTTTTAAATGTCTTTTCATATATATCGAGTGTTTTCCGGTTACCCAGATCGCCGATGGCGTGGGTACAGAGTTGAAATCCGTTTTGAATAGCAATTTCGGCGCTTTCTGCAAACACATCAAGATCAATGGTATTCAGGCCGCGGCTGTTGGGTAGATCGTTATACGGTTCCAGCAACCAGGCGCCATGGGCACCAAGTGCCCCATCCATATATCGTTTGATTCCTCCGACTGTGAGATGGTTATCTCCGTAATTTTTGATTTTATAGGATGAGATATGATTCTTTAAGTCGGTCATTTTCTTCCTCCAGCATCACCCATAGCCGTATACCCATTAGATCTGCATCGACCATTTCCTTATAAAAATCAATTTCTTTAAACGAGACTCCGGCATCATGAAAACCGGTAATACCCATTTCCAGACAACCCTGATTTGCCAGCATAAACGCTTTCTTGTTCCTGGCAGCAATTTGCTCAGCGGAAAGTGATTGCAGAAATTCTGTGTATCGATTGGTAATCAGAGTATCCGCATTTTCCAGAAAAACACCGGCAGGTTCCTGATTATTTTTATGAAGTATCGCGCCACCGGAAGGATCAGGTGTGGTGTTAGTAATTCCGGCCAGTTCCATTGCATAGCGGTTGGCAATAATGCCATGTCCGCTGGCATGAGTTAGAAACACCGGGTTTTTGGGAGCGGCTTTGCTAAGAAGATCATGAACCGGATATCCGGAAACATTGGCTGCAGGAACATCATCCCATTTCTCCTGATGCCAGCCCCGGCCAAGAATCCATTCACCGGGTTCTGCAGAGTCGGCTGCTTCACGAACCAGTGTGACAATTTCAGACCAATTTCGGGTTTCATTCAGACGTAATTTCATCTTGGAATAACCAAAACTCATAAAATGAGCATGTCCTTCAATCAATCCCGGGATCGCTGTTTTACCTTCCAGATCAATCATTCTGGTTTCAGCATGGGCCATAGATTTAATTTCTTCATCTGAACCGATGGCCAGAATTTTTCCGCTGCCCGCCGCCAACGCCTGAACATTTGGCGCTCGATCATCAAGGGTGATGATATTGCCATTATAAAGAATCAGATCGACCGGTGGTTTGCCGGATTCACATGAAAAAAGAAATATCATCATTAACACAAATAAATCTACGTACAATTGTTTTCATTTTAAAATTACCTCATATTATCTACCCCGGAAATTGTTTCCGGGGGAATTATCTTTGGCAGGTTTGAGCATCTGCACCAGATATTTTTGCCGGTGGAGTGACCCTATATTTCCGGCTCAAGCACTTTCTCCGGAAATCAATTTCCGGATGAGAACCAGTCTTATATGGTATAAATTAATCAGTTCTATCTGCAGCAAAAAAAAACTCCAGAAATCGCCAGCTATTTTTCGCCCATGAGACTTCGTTGTGCCGGCTATTGGAAAAACTATGCCAAACAAAATCTCTGCCCTGTCTTATATCCTTTTTCTTTCAGGACGTTAACCATCGTGCTTATCCCGGGTTTTAACTTGCTATCGAGTTCATTATCGCCGTTATCAATATAGAGTAAAAATGGCGGCCGTGTTATTATGATCATTGATTACATTGTCAGTATAATCAATATCATATTTTTCCGATGACAATTTAAATACCGGCGATATACATGCGGCCCGGGAAAATATATCGGGATATTCCCATAATAGCATAAATGATAACAACCCCGCTGCAGATGAACCACCGGTAGCAGTATACTCTCTCTCCGGCCGGGTACGATATGAACTATCGATCATTGGTTTAATTACATCAACAACCAGTTTAATATACAGATTGGCGGTCGGTGTTTCCAGGTACTCCAGAGACCGATCTGGTGTATTATAAATTCCGACAATGATGAGAGGCATTATCCGCTTATTTTTGATAAGGCTGTCCGCGGTTTCATCCAGTTGCCAGTCATTGCCTCCCACAGATGTGGCGGGATCGATGATGTTCTGACCGTCATGCATATACAAAACCGGATAGTGTCTGGTTAAATCTTTTTCATATCCAGGCGGAAGCCAGACAATCACATCTCTCGGTTTCAAACCATAAGCTTCAATATCATGATGATATTTCACGTCACCGGTAATTTGACCGCGAACAAAGTATTCCTTCTGCTGATCCTTCCAACCCGGGATATGTACAATTATTGTGGTATCATTTAAGATAAGACAATCCGAGTCACCGGGAATTTGACCCAATTGATAAATGGCTTCTTTACCCCAGTCACCACGGGTAAACTTATATTTTAATCGTGTCCCTTTTTTAAAAATTAATTGTCGCGTCCATACATTATTTTTATCTGCATGCAGGGGGATTTTTGCCGGATGCCAATTCCCCAGCAAGGTATGATTTCCCGAAATAAAAACAGTATCACCGGCCGCCACAGAGTCTGCCCGGACAATAAAGCGAACCAAAGCCGTAGAATCAGTATTGCTCAGCGAGAATGCCACAATTGGAAAAAACAAAAAAAGAAGTATAGATCGACGTCGTATATCCACAACCAATCCTTTAAAGAAGTTATAGTATAATGGTTTATTTTTATTATCTCACGCAGAGACGCGGAGTCGCAGAGGAAAAGAATTAGAAATTAATAATTGGCGATAGGCAATAGGCAATTACCAATCTCTCATTCCTCATTACTAATTTTCTTCTGCGGTTCTGCGAGAATCTTTTAAAAAATATACCTTGACAAGATCCGGATCATTAGAAAAAGTGGTTATTGGTTATTGGTTTATTGTCTCCACTATGTCATTCCGCAGGAATCTTCCCGTCGTTTTTGTACCGTAAATCACGGGAGGATCTCTTCGAGATGACAGAACATGGCGCTACTGCCAACAGCCAATTGTAAATTTCTCATACTCTAACTGCTAACTGCTTTTCTCGCCACCGGCATAGTCATACACCGGCACCCTCCGCCACCCCGTGCCAGTTCGGAACCTTCTATTGTAACTACGTACTTATCATAATTTTTCAGATCGGTTTTTCCGGACAAAATATCCTTGGTCGGGAGCACTGCCAGGCCGACTTTGTCCAATTCTTCGATTGTATACATATTGCGTTCATATCCTATGACTTTTCCCGGACCAAGGGCAAAAAAATTGGCGCCGCTATGCCACTGCTCTCTTTCCTGGGTCCATTCATCCGTATTTCCGCCACAGAGCGCACTTTTGCCTTCAATACCAAGTTTACGCAGCGCATCGGGGATATTTTTTTCTTCGCTAATCGATTTTACCTTACCATTGTCCAGTGTAATGTGTACGGTTTGAAAATCATGCTGGTTCAGGATCACCGGTTCATAGATCATAAAAATATCATGGTCCAGCATAGTAAATACCATATCCAGATGAATAAATGATTCGGGCGTCTTTGGTAATTGCTGGACAATAATGTGACAGGGTTTTAGATCTTTACGTAAATTCTCGATGATAAAATCAATTCCCTGGTTGCTGGTGCGAATACCGGCGCCCACCAGAAGAATGTCTTCTCTTATTATCAGGAAGTCACCACCTTCAAAAAACACATTGGATTGATTTGGCTGGTTTGTTGATGAGACAATTTTTCCTCCGGTGAAGATGGGATGAAATGACTGAATCGTTTCCATAATCAGAGCCTCACGTTCCCGAACCTGATTACTCATCCTGGAAATAAATACGGTATTCCTGATGGCCATTGCCGCATCGCGGGTGAAGAAAAAATTATGCAGCGGCTGAAGTGAATAACGCTCATCGCTTAAAAAGCTGGTAAGGGTGTCTTTGACCAATGGCACCCCTTCGATCAACTGGGCTGCCAATTTTTTGGAGCTAAGATCCTCCAGATAATCACGGAGATTATTTACAAGTTCGTTTTCACAAACATGAGAGATTAAGAACTGGCGGGCACCATCCTGTTCTAGTGCTTCGGCCAGCAGAGTTTTTATCTCATAGGTTGTTGAGACAAGATTTAATATATCCCTGAATTTTTTATAATCACGGGAAACCACCGATAAATTAAGGATATCGCTGTAGAGTGCGCGTTCCGCACTACGCGGAGTCATATTTTCTACTTCCGGGCCGGGCGTATGAATGATAACGCCCTCAAGCTGACCGATTTCTGATTGGATATTTATAGATACGCCCATGTCATCCCTGTCAAATATAAAATTAATATTTTACGATCACACAAGCTACAATATAAGGTAATTTTGTGCAATTATAAGTTTGAATTTTGCCTGGATTTCATTTCCATACAGGAAAAAGAAAAATTATTGAAGACTTTTTCACCAAAGTTTTTTATACTAGATCAAATGTCCAATGTCAAAACCGAAATGCCAAATCAAATTTCAATGTCTCAATGATAAATTTATACATTATTTTAGGCATTTGATTTTGGAAATTCATTTGATATTCTGGCTTGGTCATTGGACATTACACATAAGTTCTTTGTGCACTTAGTACAACTACGAAGGATGATCCATGAAGCCGTTTTCTGAGATGACACCAGAGGATTATGCCGACCTGGGATTAAAAGCCGGTCTTGAAATTCACCAGCAATTATTGACTCAAAAAAAACTGTTTTGCCGTTGTCCGGCGGGTCTATATAGCAAAGAGTATGACGCGGAGATCCTCAGACATATGCGTCCCACTCTATCGGAACTGGGTGAATATGACGGTACCGCTCTAATGGAGTATAAGACAAAAAAGGAAATTATTTACCAGATTAATCATCATTCCGTTTGTACCTATGAGATGGATGATACGCCCCCCTTTGAAATTAATGATCAGGCACTTGATATCTCTTTAGAAATTGCCCTGTTATTAAACTACAAACTGGTGGATGAAATCCATATCGCCCGCAAACAATATCTTGATGGCAGTATTCCCACCGGGTTTCAGCGCACGACCATCGTTGGCATCGATGGCTGGATACCCTATTTAAACCGTAAAATAAACCTGATTCAACTGGGCCTTGAGGAGGATGCCTGTCGCGAAATATCAGATGTCGGGCATCAGAGGATATATATCACAGATCGGCTTGGTATGCCGCTCGTTGAAATGGTCACCGGCCCGGAAATGGTTACCCCGCAGGAGGTTGCCGATGTGGCCAATATTCTCAGATATCTTGTGCGCAGCACAGGGAAAGTTCGCACCGGAATTGGTGCGGCGCGTCAGGATGTGAATGTGAGTATCAAGGGAGGTACGCGAATTGAAATAAAGGGTGTTCACCGCATACCGCTTATTCCGCTTTTGATATATAATGAAGTCATGCGTCAGGACGCGTTGTTAAAAATTAAAAAAGAACTAAACAATCGGGGGATCACAGACAAGACATTCCAATCGACGATTTCTGATGTAACATCCATGGTCGCGAACAGTACTTGGGATCCGATGCGCATGGCCATGCAGCGCGGTGAAAAAGTTCATGCGGTCAGTCTGAAAAATTTTAACGGTATACTCAGCCATCCAACCCAGACGGGAAAAGTTTTTTCCAAAGAAATATCCGACCGGGTTCGGGTAATTGCATGCCTGAGCCGGCTTCCCAATATACTTACATCAGAAAGCACCGAGGAAACCATTGAAAGTTATATCTGGAAGAAGATCAGAAATGCCGTCAAAGCAACATCACGGGATTCCATTATCCTGGTATGGGCCTCTGAGGAAGATATTACGACAGCCGTTGAGGAAATTAATATCCGGGCAAGAGAGGCAACACTCGGAGTTCCCAGTGAAACAAGGCAGGGACTTGTGGATGGTACAAATGCCTTTGAGCGCATTTTGCCAGGAGCAGACAGGATGTATCCGGATACAGACCTGCCGCCATTGGAGATCGGGCAGGATCGAATTAAAGAAATCGCGGCGAATGTGCCTGAACAGGTTTGGGAGAGAGAAAAAAAATATCAGCAATGGAGCATCCCGGAACATCTTCGAAAAATCATTGCCAGATCATTGCGGGCATCACTATTTTGAGGAACTGGTAAACAAATATGAATATTCCACCAATGCTTATTGCACGCTACCTGTTCGAATACGCGAAATACTGGCAGCGAGCGGGATTTGAATATGAAAAGATTAAAAAATCTGACTGGCATGCATTTTTTACAACGGTCGAAAAAAATCCGGTTTTATCAGAAAAGGGAAAAGATCTTTTTGCAGCAATATATGCGGGAATAAAGGTCAATTTGAAATCGATACTGAAATCATAATCAGCAGAAAGAAGTCCGTCACAAAATCCGGAACAGAAAATCAAAGATATTATCAGTGAGTTTCGCGGTAAAGTAAAATCGGAAAATGAACATAAGTGGTTTATGGGCAGGATCATGGCAGAGTTCCGTGGTGTTATCCGCGGGGAGGAAGTTGGTAAAAAACTCTCGAAATTGTTATAGAAATATAATTCGTACTCCGAAAAGGGCATTTAGAATTTAACCACAGAGAGCACAGAGAAGAATATTGAGATCATTTAAATTAGGTTTTGAAACACTTTAAAGTATTTGAGATCTAGTGATACAGATTTGAATTTATCGAAAATCGGAGAAATAAAAAATAAAATCCGTTATTCTTAGCGGCACAGCAGATAGATGAAATTTTTTTGCTTTAGTTAATAATTATTGAAGCTTTACTCTGGGTCCTCTGTGGTTAGTTTTAAAAACCACGGCATTATGGGGAGAATTGAATGAGTGACGACTATAAAGGATATCGTAATCCGGCACTTAAAGTTCTGCAGCAACACAAGGTCCGGGTCTGGAGTAATGTGGAAATGGAGACAGAACGTGGTCCGTTCCGGGGGATCATATTGCCCCGGTCGGAAACCTCGGATGCCAGGCATATTGTTATGAAACTGAGTACCGGATATAATATCGGGATTAATGTTAAACATATAAAATCTATACACGAAAAATCACGCAAAGTAGCACATTACAAAATTCCCGAAAAAGAGTTTCCCCATGATCCGGGAAAGCCAGGAATAAAGTTATTTGGCACAGGTGGGACCATTGCCAGCCGGCTTGATTACCGTACCGGAGCGGTGATACCGGCATTTTCACCCGGTGAATTATATGGATCTGTTCCCGAACTTGCCGATATTTGTAACCTGGAAACGGAAAAGCTGTTTGGTGTTTTTAGTGAAAATATGGGACCGGAACAATGGAAGAGAACGGCCGAAGCAATCGGTGAGGAAATTAGCAAAGGTGTGGATGGGATTGTAATTGGTCATGGTACGGATGTCATGCATCATACATCGGCAATCCTGTCCTTTATGGTGCAAAATTCACCGGTTCCCATCGTCATGGTAGGATCCCAGCGATCCTCGGACCGTCCGTCATCAGATGCGGCATTGAATCTGATCCATGCCGTAAAAGCTGCATCAGAAAGTGATATTGCCGAAGTAATTGTCAGTATGTTTGGCCCCACTTCCGATCAGTATGGTCTGTTACATCGTGGTACCCGCGTGCGAAAAATGCACTCCAGTTACAGATCTACTTTTCGGACGATTGGTGATATTCCAATTGCGGTGATTGACCGGGAAAAAATTACACCACTCAGAGATGATTATAAAAAAAGACGAACGGATAAACAGGTAGACATAAACACGGCCTTTGAAGAGAAAGTGTCGATCGTTTATTATTATCCCAATATGATGCCGGACATTATCGATTCCTTGATCGAAAAAGGATACCGGGGGATTGTGATTGCCGGAACCGGTCTGGGCCATGTGAATAAACCGGTTTATCCGGCCTTAAAAAGAGCGCGGGAGGCCGGTGTTGCGGTGTATATGACGGTGCAAACTTTGTGGGGATATGTACAAATGTACGTGTATGAAACCGGTCGTGAGATGATGGGTCTTGGTGTGATACCGGCCGCCAATATGCTGCCCGAAGTCGCATATGTCAAACTGGCCTGGGCATTAGGTCAAGCCGATGATTTAAAAAAAGTGAAAGAAATTATGCTGACTCCGATTGCCGGTGAAATCACAGAAAGAGAACCATATAATGGATATTTGATTTATCAGGGAGGCATACCGGAAGTGGAGGAATTTTTAAGAACCATCAAACGCTGATTATTATGTTTTACATAATTAGTGGTAATGAGTATTGAATAATCCGATTATAAAAGAGTAAGTCGTCACCCTGAATTCATTTCAGGGTCTATCTATTTGATTTCGGTGAAATAACTAAAAAAAACTCCCACATTTTACTGTGGGAGTTTTCTCGTTTTGTTTATTTTTTTATCTGTTGTTCGAGCTTTGCCAGCATATCTTCAGCCATCTGCAATTTCTTGTTTGTGTCTTCTGATGAAAGCCAGTTAAACCGTTCCGGATGTTGCAAATACAGAGACGCAATAAAGGCTTTATATTGTATCTGATCGGTTTCGCCATCTTCGGTCAGCTGTTCCAGTTTCTCGGCCGCTTTTGAATAATCCAGATCCGGAGCCATTATTTTTAATTTTACCAGATTTTCTATTGCTGATTCTATCATGCCATCATTTCCAGAATTTAGGGCTTTATAATAGTTTGGCAATGAAGATTCAAGGGTCTTTGCAGATTGCGCCCAGATATTATTTGCGGCAAAAATTAAAACGATTGTGATGACGGCTGTTATAGAACTTCTCATTTGGCACCTCCCTTATTAAAGTTATTATATATTACGCCGCCCCTCGTCAGAAAGATGTCATTGCTGGGTAAAGAGATGTAAAAAGATGTCATGAAACGGTGAATTCGACATAATATTAGAAACATAAGTAAACATGACTTGTTTAATGATAGATGGATTCATATTTGAGATCACTATACGGCGGGGATCTTGGGTGCCTTAAAAACTGTTAAATTAGGAAGTAATATACATCGATCAATCAAGACGGGAATCTCTGTTCCAGAGAAATGCGGTAATACCATGGTCGGTGGTGCACCATAAATATTCATGTTCGGGATCTAAATGAAACACATTGTTACTGAGCAGGCCATCTTTTTTGGTAAACAGACGCCAGTACTCCCTCTCACGATCATATTTTAGTAACCCCCGGTCTGTGGCAAACCACACACAATTTTTAGTGGAAGCAATATCACGGTAATGGGCATTTAATTCCAGGGCGGGAAAACTGGTCCACGTATCAGATGTCCGGTTCCAAAAGCTTATACCATTTGTGCTGGCAAACCATATTTCATCTCCAATAATCTCAATTGCCCGAAGATTATAGTCAATTACACCGGCCTTTGAGCTATGAAATCGAACCTTATGGTTCTCCGGATCAATACTATATAATCCATAGCGGGTGGCTGCCCATATTAAATCTTTACCAATCGCCAGCTGATAAATGGCGACATTGTCCAAGGTGGTCTCGTTTAATTCATACACCTTCATGGAATGGATATCGATCCAGTTAAAACCATATTCTGTGGCAATATAAATGATAGAATCTGTTGTAACCACATCGTAAACATCATCGCCTTCCAAACCCTGCATGGCTGTAATCGTCCGCCAATCGTCTTTTTTACTATTATAGATAGCGACTCCCAGGATAGTAGCAAATACGGTATAATCTTTATTACCGGATATGGCATGAACATCATCACGGGATAAATGGGATATTAAGGGCGCTTCGAAATAGGTCCACTCATCTCTTTCGCGATCCCAGCGGGTGATACCTCCCACCTGAAATGAGGTGGGCATACCACCAATCCAGATATAGTCATCCTGAATGTGTATGTCCCGTGGAGAAATATTTGAAAGTGAGTATAATTTACTTTCCATCCGGAATGTATAAAGATCGGCGACCATGGGACCGATTCCATCGGTTCCAATCCATATGCGTTGCCAGGTGTCTGTGATGCGATCGGTAAATCGAAACTGCCGGTTATACTGATCATAAATCTTGTTTGGTGGTTGAAACATAAGAGGAAACTGGGTGAAAAAATCGGGTAACAAACTATTGGGTGGACGGAAATAAGGTGGAAAGCGATACTTATCATTTCCCGAATGGTCATAAGGGTTTCCCGGGTTTGATCTGTCTGCATAGGGAAGTTGATCAATATTGGCCGGTTGCCAGAAATCCTCAGCCGGCCGGTGTACATCAATACCCTTTGGCGTAAGCGCATAAAGAAAATTATCTTCAGGATTATAAACCAGTTTTCTTATTTTATTGCTTCGTAGTCCATTGCTGGTAGTGTGGGGAAAGTACCATTCGTTGGCATATTTGTCATACCGTAAAACGCCCCCTCCCCGGGTGCCGAAATAGACAAAATCCGGGCCGATATCAATGGTGGTAATATTGAGAGCCGGGGCGTATGATATCCAATCATCAATCCGGTAGTGGGTAAAACGATCCACATCAAGTCGATGTATTACCTGGGCAGAGATCTGGGTGATTGCGCAGGATAATAAAATAACTGTGAGATAGAATCTCTTATTCATAAAAAGATTTTATGCTTTTTATTATATATTCTTTTTGAGCTGAACTTAACTCAGGATAAATGGGAATCGCAATCGTGTTTTGTGCCGCACTTTCAGAAACCGGAAAGTCGCCATCTTTATAACCAAGATAAGTAAAACACTCTTGCTGGTGAAGAGCGACCGGATAGTATATCTCACATCCGATATTTTTTGATTTTAAGTATTCGAGCAAATTGTCGCGGTCTTCAACTCGCAGGATGAACTGATTAAAAATATGGCGATAACCTTCTCTCATATGAGGAACCTGAACCTTGTCTGCCAGCGAATTTTGCTTTATCAGAGAAATATAATCTTCTGCATTTTTTTGGCGACCGGCGGTCCATTCATCAAGATAGCGGAGTTTAACGGAGAGTACGACCGCCTGCAGGGCATCGATGCGAAAATTTCCGCCAATCATTTTGTGATAATATTTGGGATGTGAACCATGAACCCGAAGTTGTACCAGTTTTTCTGCCAGCTGATCATTATTAGTCACTACCATACCTGCATCACCAAAACAACCGAGGTTTTTACTCGGGAAGAAGGAAAAGCAACCGATATCTCCCATTGATCCGGCACGTTCGCCATTTTTATATTCTGACCCGATGGCCTGGGCGGCATCTTCAATGATATAAAGATTATGTTTCTTGGCAATTTTTAAAATGGGATCCATATCGGCCATTTGCCCATATAAATGCACCGGGATAATTGCCTTGGTTTTGCCGGTTATGACAGCTTCAATTTTTGCCGGATCAATATTATAACTGTCTTCCTCAATATCCACAAATACCGGAATAGCGCCCAGACGTGCAATAACACCGGCGGTGGCAAAGAATGAATACGGTGTTGTGATTATTTCGTCACCAGGCTCTATATCAATTGCCATGAGGGCGATAAGCAAGGCATCGGTTCCGGAGGAGACACCAATGCCGTATTTTGCGTTAGAATATTCCGCTATTTCTTTTTCAAGTTGAACCACTTTGGGGCCCAGAATAAAATACTGCGACTCAGCCACTTCTTTTATTACCGGTTCAATCTCAGATCGTAATGTCTGATATTGTGCTTTAAGATCTAATAACGGTACACCTGTTACTTCCTGGTTTGCTGATTTTTCTTCAATTTTTTTATCTGAAATCATTGCATACTCCCTGTTGCATGAGGCACATTTGGTCTCTGTTTGACTATTAAAATTTAGGCGATTGCCGCAATTACACATCCAGCCGATAATTCTTCCCGGGTTGCCGACAACCAGTGCATAATCGGGGACTTCTTTTGTAACGACAGCGCCGGCCCCGACAAAAGCAAAACGCCCAATATCATTGCCACAGACTACGACAGCATTGGCACCAATTGAGGCGCCCTTTTTTACCAGGGTTCTTTGATATTCACCACGTCTGATAACATGACTGCGTGGATTCACCACATTGGTAAATACCATCGACGGGCCGAGAAAAACATCGTCTTCGCAAATTACTCCGGTATATACCGATACATTATTTTGAATTTTTACATTTTCACCCAAAACCACATCCGGCGATATAACCACATTCTGGCCAATATTGCAGTTTTTACCCATGACAGAATTCTTCATAATATGTGAGAAATGCCAGATCTTAGTCCCCTCACCAATCTCACATGGCGCATCCACATAGCTTGATTCATGTACAAAATATTTTTGATCACTCATTTATACATCCGTTATTAAACTTAATCCTTACTTCTTTTATTTTATTAAACCATAGAGCACACAGAGATTTATTTGCTTCTCGGCATTGGGCACTCGGTCCTCGTTTTAAATCTTCGGGTTCTTCGTGAACTTCGTGGTTATAATGATTATTATAGTTAAATCTCTGTGCCCTCTGTGGTTAATGTTTTTATTCAATCTTTTCGCGAATGGAATACGAAACTTCTTCATCAATTGAGTTTGTAATCATCTCTCCGATTAATCCCAGCGTAAAAGATTGCATCCCCACAATCATCAGCAAAATTCCAAAAAAGAGAAGGGGTCGGCTTCCGATACCTTGCCCCTGGATCCACAAAATGGATAGATAAAATAAAATGCCAAACCCAAGACCAATGCAAATCAATCCGATTGATCCAAACAGATGAAGCGGTTTTTGCCGGTAACGGGTAATAAAAAGAACCGTTAAGAGATCAAAAAAGCCATGAAACAAACGTCTCCAGCCAAATTTAGTAACACCATATTTCCGCGCATGGTGCTGAACGACAATCTCACCAACCCGGAAACCACGCCAGTGCGCTAAAACCGGTAAGTACCGGTGAAGTTCGCCATATACCGGTATCTCTTTTATAACTTCCCGACGATAGGCCTTTAAACCACAATTAAAATCATGAATTTTAATACCGGTTAAGAGAGAAGTGGTGAAATTAAAGAATTTGGATGGCAGGGTTTTTGTTATTGGATCATGTCTTTTTTTCTTCCAGCCGGAAACCATATCAAAGCCATCGTTCAATTTGTTGATAAGATTTGGAATTTCTGCCGGATCGTCTTGCAAATCGGCATCCATGGTAATAATAATATCGCCCTGGGCGAGTTTGAATCCTTCAGATAAAGCCGCGCTTTTACCATAGTTTTTTCGAAAGCTGAGGATTTTTATGTTTTTGTTTTTGTCGCGCAGATTCTTTAGTACATCAAGGGATTTGTCAGTACTTCCGTCATCTACAAAACAAATTTCCATAGACAGTTTATTTTCATCAGCCGCCTGAAAAATACGGGAACATAACTCATCAAGGGACTCTTCTTCATTAAGCAGAGGAATTACAATTGATACATCCATCATTAATTTCCGTTATAATTTGAATAATCTATTTGCTCCGCTTTGTCGGAGACCTGAATTTTAAAACGTGACTTGTCCAGATTGTCATTCAGCGAAATTCGCGTATGATACACCGAGATGGCCTGATTCTGTTCCGGTCGGGTCATTGAAATTTTTCTGGGGAAGAACATGCCCTTAATTTTGATAAAATCACCATACTCCTTTATAAACAGCGTCTGATTTTCTTTCTCAGCAATCAATTTCGTGATTTTACCTGTGGCATTATCCACCCAGATATTATAAATGATTTCCGCCTTATCTGCCCGGATAAAAAAGTTGCCGTCATCAACACGGTATTCAAGTATTTTTAGTGCAGAAAGCTGTTCCTTTCCTGCAAAGATATACATCAATTCAGTTAACTTCAGCGGAAACTGGAAGAAATTACGGTCTTTATAGTCAGCAACCGCGCCATTGTAAAACCGATTGTCGATAAGATTCTGAAAGATAAATCGTTCGCGACCAATAAATAGTGTGCCGGCATGTATGCCAAACGGGCCGGTGGCAGAGATAAGCAGCGAATCCGGCTCCTGATATAGAATTTCGGCAAAAAATGTTCCACTAAATTCCGGGCTATCAACAGAAATACGGCTGTTTGACTCAAAGGAATCAACTTGTTTTTGCTCATTTACAATTGAGTTGAGAATCTCCTTGGCGGTCACGGAGTTTGTATCAAGTACAAATTTTTGCCCGGCACATCCGGCAATAATGATTGAAAGTACAAATGAATATATGAGGCGTAATAAACTAGTTCGATTCAATTTTTCGCTTTAACTCCTCATTATCGTTATCCATCTGTAATGCCCTGCGCCAGTATATTTTTGCTTCATCAATATAGCCAAGTTTCTGATATACATCCCCCAGGTGTTCGATTACCACGGCACTTTCTTCACGATTTTCTATCGACAATTTTATATACTCCAAGGCTTTCTCATAGTTTCCCAGTTTATAATAAATCCAGCCAATGGTATCTAAATATGCGCCGTTTTCCGGTTGTGCCGCAACGGCCCTTTTTGCCAACCCCAATGCGTATTCCAGTTGCAGACCTCTTTCCGACAGACTATAACTGTAATTGTTCAGCAAAAGGTCGTTATCCGGATAGATTTCCAGGGCTTTAACATACAGGCTGTCACATTTTTCATACATTTTTAATTGATCATACAACATGCCAAGCGAGGTAAGTGCCGTCAGGTTTGTTGAATCGGCGTCCAATGCTTGTTCAAAGGCTGCTATTGCCTCGGTGTTCCGACTCATCCGGTTAAGGGTGATGGCATACGATACGATTGTATTTACATTATCCGGATCAAGCTCAACCGCTTTGCTAAATGGTTTTAAGGCTTCTTCATCGCGATCGAGACGACTTAGACTAATGCCATGCAAAGACAGCATGTAGGGATTATTGGGAAAATATTTCAATGCATTACGATAATTTTTTTCTGCCGCTTCCAGACTATCCATATCCGTCAAAGCAAAACCCAGATATATCCAGGTTATTGGCATTTGGGGTTCCAGATTTATGGCCATTTGAAAATTTTCCACAGCCTGAACTAACTGATTTTCCTCCATATCAATCCGGCCGAGTATCTCGTAGGTTTTTGGCGGAACCGGGTTCCGGGTTAACAAAGGTTTTAGCAATCCCCTTGCTTCTTTTAATTGTTCCTTCTGCAGATTAGCTTCTGAGAGTGCCAGGCGATAAACGATAAGATCATATTTAAGAAATGGATTAAATAGCTGGATAATTCTATCCCATTCTCCCTTTTGCCGGCATAGTCGAAAAATCTGTTCGGCAATGTTCTCAGATTCTGGGGATATCTTGATTGCCCGGTAATAATAGTCAATGGCCGCATCGATTTCATTTTTTATTTCGTAGGCCGCACCGGTATTAAATAGAATCTGTGTGGAAGTGGAATCGTATTCCAGGTAGGCGGTAAATAAATTTAACGCATCATCAAATTGACCGTTTCTCAAATGAATTTTTGATGCTTCAATCACCCAGTCTTCGTTTAATCCGAATAATCGGATCATCTGTTCATACTGTTCTGCCAGGCCGGTCTGATCATTATTCTTGCGATACAGCAGGATGAGCATCGTCCTTGAATTGTCATCATAGGGATCCAGGGTGAGTACTTTGTTCAGGCTTTTCATCGCCAGAGTATCATTTTTGAGCCGATAGTGACAATCCGCGGCGAACCGATATGTTTCAGGCTCTTTGGCATCAAGAGCCAGAGATTTGTTCAAATACTGCAGTGCACTTTTATAACGGCCGAGAGCCATGTGATTCTCGGCAATACGATTGTAAATTGCATAAGATGAGGAGTCATAAAGAAGTGCTTCATAGAACTCGATCAGGGCTTTATCATGCTGCGCATCGAGCTGATAAAACATTCCTGCGGTAAAATGGTCGCGCGCTTTTTGTTTATAGGACTCAGAAATCGGGTCTTTTTTGTAAAGACCTTCTTTACCGCAGCCGATTATAAGGAACAATAAAGCAAATAGTAAGTATTGTATTTTCATAGCAAACGTATAATTTAACCGGCATAATTTGTAATAACAAGCCCAATTTATTAAAGGACTTAAAACGTTTTGTTTTGCAAAATTGCTATCAATATTTTTAAACGATAAATTATGAATTCATAATTAAGGATTTTGTTCCCTTCATGAAAAGAAGAAAAAGAAACAACGCGACTCCCACGGGGACCCGCATACCCACACAGTCAACAACAAGTGTAAAGACACAAACACATTCACCCCACAGCAAGTGGAACACCATATTCTGGAGTACAATTGCTGCCGGATTTGTTGGTATCATCATCACGTTATTTGTACTTGGCCAGGATTTACCCTCTCTGACCAAGCTGGAACATATTGATCCGGCCTTAGCCACCCATGTGTATTCTGCTGATGGTGAAATAATTGACAGTTTTCATCGAAAAAATCGAACGATAGTACCATTTAATAAATTCCCGGATCATTTGGTTAAGGCGTTGCTGGCTACCGAGGATCGTAAATTTTTTGATCATTGGGGTGTAAATATCTATGCATTCTTTCGAGCTGTGCTGGTCAGTATTGTCCAATTTGATATCGTGCGCGGGACCAGTACCGTTACCATGCAGCTCTCTAGAAATTTGTATTTTGGATTGGAAAGAACCTATTCCCGAAAAATAAAAGAAATTTTAACTGCGATTCAGATTGAAAAAACCTATTCCAAAAAAGAGATAATTGAAATGTATTTCAATATCAACTTTTTTGGCAGCAATGCATATGGCATACAGGCTGCAGCTAAAACATATTTTTCAAAGAATGTTGAGGAACTTACTATAGAAGAAGCAGCCCTTCTTGTCGGTATGCTTAAGGGGCAGACGCGGTATAATCCTCTGGTTAATCCTGACCGGGCTCAGACAAGACGAAATGTGGTACTCAATTCAATGAAGATGGTGGGATATCTGTCAGCCGCAGAATATGACAGCCTAAGTGCCCTGGGCTTAAATCTGAATCCCTCAACAGAGCAGGAAAAAATTGCCCCATATTTCACCGAGTATATTCGTTTGCAATTAAATCAATTGCAGGATTCACTTGATGTGAATGTGTATGAAGATGGCCTGCGGGTATATACGTCACTTGATACCCGTGTGCAGCATTATATGGATACAACGATTGACAGTCTGATGCCGGCATTCCAGGCGCGGGTTCGCCGCAAGTCGTCATTATTAAAGAAGGTGAATAGCGGCGGGGGAGATTCAATTTCTGATTCTATTATTCAGAGAATTGACAACGGTTCAAATCGCATTTCTCTGTGTTGATCCCCATTCCGGGCATATTCTGGCTATGGTTGGCGGACGTGATTTTAAGAAATCGCAATACAACCGGGCAATCCAGGCGCCGCGACAGCCGGGTTCCGCATTCAAGCCATTTGTATATACTGCCGCCATTGACAATGGATATAGTCCGGCCGATGAATTTTTAAATCAGCCTTTTGTTCTGATAAATCCGGATGGCACGCGCTGGACACCACACAACTATGACAACTCCGTATCCGGATTGATGACTCTACGGGATGCGTTAAAAGGATCCAAGAATCTGGTTTCTATCCGTCTGATTCAGGAAATCGGACCGGCCCTTGCCGCTAATTATGCCAACCAGATGGGCATCTCAACAAAAATTCGCCCGGTTCCTTCTTTGGCATTGGGATCTTCTGAAGTATATTTGCTGGATCTTGTTTCCGCCTATGGCATATTTAGCAATAATGGGGTTCTGGTTTCGCCTGTCTCGATAATTAAAATTGAAGACAAGATGGGCAATATAATTTATCAAAGCCGAATGCATAGCCGGGAGGCGCTACGGAAAGAAACCGCACATATTATGCGAGATATGTTAGAAAGTGTGATGAATAATGGTACCGGTTATGCGGTTCGAAGAGACTATAAATTCTATACACCTGCAGGGGGAAAAACCGGAACGACAAATGATTACACGGATGCGCTTTTTGTCGGATTCACACCACATCTGGCCACCGGGGTTTGGGTAGGATATGATGACCATCAATTATCACTTGGTAGTGGGGAAACCGGTGCCCGGGCTGCGCTTCCGTTTTGGGCTTTATTTATGAAGACCTTATATGATTCTGTTTCATTTCCGGCGGCCGAATTTGAGGAATCTGCAAATATTGTGGAGCTAACCATCTGTAAAGAAACAAAAAAGATAGCAACGCCTTATTGTATTGACCAGATTAAAGAGAAGTTTATACTAAAATATGCACCGACAGAAACATGCGACGTGCACACTGGCCGGCAACAGGTGAGAAAAAGCCGCAACAGAACGTTCTAGATATAGGATAAAAGGCCAAGGGGATAAACGGACAATCGGAGAAGCAATAATGTGACAAAGGATATCGTATAGGCACAGAGGCACAAAGTAGGGGCACGGCATGCCGTGCCTTTTTATTACCGAAGATTAGCGTGAGCGATTTCCGGTTTTATTGCCTCGCGCAGAGACGCAAAGACGCAGAGAAAATAATTAGGGATTAGAAATTAGGAATGAGAAAACCACTTTACAAGTACGTGATCACCATGGAAGGTTCTGAGCTTGCCCGGGGCGGCGGTGGCTGCCGGTGTATGACCATGCTGGTGGCCAGGAAGGCGGTTGGCGGTAGGCAGGATCCGGGAGCGTCACGTTTTGTCATCTCGAAGAGAACCTCCCGTGATTTACGATATGCAGACGACGGGAAGATTCCTACGGAATGACACATTGGAACCAATATCCAATCAATTCCTAAGCCACTTCTGAGGATTTTCCGTTTTTTGATCGGCAAACAAGGCAAAATGCAGTTTTGCGCCTTCAAGGGAACCGGAATCTCCTGCAAGCCCGATTACTTCACCTGTCTCGACCAGGTTATCTAATTCCACGAGTATATCATCCAGGTGTGAATATACGGAATAATACCCGCCGCCATGATTTACAATAATGGTATTACCGAATCCCGATAGATAAGTAATCATTGTCACGACCCCGGTAAAAATGGATTGAACCTTTGCTCCCGGTTTAACACGAATATCAATACCGGTATTATTTATAGTCGTTTTTAACCGGGCATCATGCTGCTTACCATATTTATGAAGCACCTTTCCTTTTATCGGCCAGGGAAGCTTTCCTTTATTTTTGCGGAAATCTTTTGAATCCAATGCATATTGGGGACGACTTTCGCCTTTTTGTTCCCCCGATTTTCTTTGCTTTTCCAGGGCGACAATAATCTGATATAATTTTTGATATTCGTTTTCTTTGGTTTGCAATTGTTTTGATAAATTTTTTGCCGTCCAATTTAGCTGTTTGACCAGAACCCTTTTCTGATCCTTTTTTGCCATGTAGAGCAGTTCTTCCTGCTCTTTTTCCCGCAGGGTTTCGTTCAGCTCTTTTAAATCTACAGTAAGCTGATTGTTAAGATGATCAATTTCAGCAATTTTATTTTTAATCTGATTTATCAGTCGTTGTTCCTGTTCAGTAAAAAACTGAAGATATTTGGCACGGACCATGGCCTGGTTTATAGATTCTGCATTTAATAGAAGCGAAATATCTCTGATTTTGCCATGTTTATACGTATCAACCGCCCAGAGTGCATAATGTTGTTTCAATCTGCTAAGACGAAACTTCTTTGCAGTTAAATCGGCACGTGTGGCATCGGCTTTGTCTTGTAATAAGTTGCTTTCTTTTTTTAGCAGACCTTTTGCTGTTCCCAAAAGCGAAAGTTCCTTGTCGATATATTTGATTTGTTCCACGGTAGAGCTGGACTGAATACCTGCTTTGGCAATCTGTTTTTTTAGCTTGCTGATTTCACTTTTAACTTTGTCAAGTGCATTGCGGTTTTGTGATATTTGTTTTTGATAGTCGCCTTCTGCCAGGACAGAAAAAAACATAAACGTAAGCAGGATAAAAATTTTAAATTTCATAATCGAACCGCTATGGAAAAAATATGTGACTCATCTAATATTTGATGCATTTGCAAGGCATAATCAATAAAAAACGCCCCAACAGACATGCCTAATCCCAAACAAAACGAATTTACGCCATCCTGGAAACCAATGCGAATGATAATTGGATATTCAAACTGATACGAAATTCCAAGCCGGTAATCGGAATCAAATCTGATGTCGCGAAAAATCTCTGCGGCAATGGTCAACCGGCTTTGCGGTATATAGCAAATGCCCAGACTGAAACATTGCGGCAATTCTTCCGAAATACTGCCGATCACCGGTTGATTAATATTGCTGATCATAGCCCCGCAATATAAGTTGTTGTCAACGCGATATAACAATCCCAAATTGAGTCCAAAGCTATTATCGGCTCCATATCCGGGAATTGATAAAAAATATGACTGAAATGCCAGTCCAAAATAAATATCATCAAAAAAATTGTACGCACCGGCAACACTAAATTGAACTTCCTGATATTTTTCATTTCCAAAGCGGCTAATGCTTACAGCGAGCGGTGAATTAAACAGGCGAAAACCCATTGCCAGATCTATTTGTGAAATATCCGGGAGACTATAAAAATTTCTGGCGGATAATTGTGCATATATAGCCCGACTTGTATCCAGTGCGGCCGGGTTGTAAAAAATAGCGTTCATTGAAAAAGGAAGCGCTACCACGGCATTGCCCATAGCGAACGACCCTGCGCCAACTTCTGATTTTTCAAAAGCCCCAAGGCAATCCGACAACCAAGCGAAGAAAAATATTAATATCCATTTCATCATAAAAAATTGATACAAAATATATGCCAGAATTAATTATTTAATTTTGTAAACCGGAATATTATATTATAATAGAGGGTTCTAAATAATTATTAGACCAACCTAATTTGGAGATTTTTTTGACCCTTTCACATACCCAGCAGGATTATATTAAAACCATATGGCGTATTGAAAAAAAAGACCAGTTCGCAAAAATGAAACTAATTGCCGAACAGGTTGGGGTTAAACCGCCAACTGTTTCGGCGATGATCCGTCAGTTAGAAAATATGGCTTTAATTACCTATACAAAGAAAACCGGTGCCAGTTTAACAAAAGATGGAAAGCGCGAAGCCGAAAGAATTATTCGAAATCATCGTCTGATCGAAACGTTTTTAAAAAAAGTACTGAATTTGGAAGAACCCTTGTTGCATAGTGAGGCAGAAAAATTAGAGCATGTGATCTCGGATCATGTAATAGCCAGGATCGACGAATATCTCGGCTACCCCAGCACAGATCCCCATGGATCAGTTATTCCAATTCCGGGCGAGATGCCGGTAACTTGCCCCATGGATGATATCGGCATTGATTCAGAATTTCGAATTGTCCGGTTGCCCAAGCCAGAAAAGGAAAAAAAGTTTTGTCAGAAAAATGGATTTGTTCCGGGGTCTTTCTGGAAAATCCAGCAAGTTAGCCCGGATCATGAATCATATTTAGTATCAAATGGAAAAGACTATCTTGCATTGTCGGCCCTGTTGGCAAGGACAACGATGGTTGAAGCTATTAAGAGTAAATGAATAAAAATCTTAAAGTAGGTGAATGCTATGTCATATAGTCCCATTGAAGCATTAATTTTATTTCTGATAAGCATGGCCGTAATTATGATCATTGTCTGGCCGGAACGGGGTTTGTGGTTCCGGTTTAAGAGAGCTATGCGCAACAACCAGCGTATTTTGATGGAGGATGCACTCAAAGAAATATATGAAAGTGAAAGAAATCAACAAGCGTATTCAGTAAAAAGTCTGGCCGGATCTTTGACCATATCAGTGGACCAAATGACATCGGTGTTACATGACTTAAATGAATTGAAATTGATTGAATATGTGGAAAACGTGTTTCGTCTTTCGGAATCAGGAAATGAGTATGCGCTGCGAATTATTCGAAATCATCGCTTGTGGGAAAAATATCTGGCGGAAAAAACCGGTGTTCCTGAAACGTCATGGCATGTGGAAGCGGATAAACTTGAGCATGATAGCAGTGATGATCAGATGAATGAAATTAATCAAATTTTAGGATACCCCCGGTATGATCCGCATGGCGATCCAATTCCTACGGAAACAGGTGAATTACCACCCAATGAGGGTATCGTTCTGAATGAGTATCAAAAAAGCATACCGGCGGTGATTATCCATATAGAAGATGAACCAAAATCCATCTATAAAGAGATTATTGATAAAAACATTAATATTGGGTATGATGGTTTTACGCCAATCGGAAAAAGACGATACAATCACCATTAAAGTAGATGGACGAATTACCACAATTTCTAAAATGGCGGCCGCAAACATCACAGTGCGCGAAGAAGCCGATAAAGAAATAATTGAAAAAGCTTTGGAGAATCTTACGGTTCTGAATATAGGTGAAAAAGCGGAAGTCGTCTCCATTTCAAAAGCATGCCGTAAGTCACAAAGACGCCGTCTTATGGATCTTGGCATTCTTCCCGGAACCATTGTTACGGCGGAGATGAAAGGCCTGGGTGGTGATCCCACAGCATACAATATTCGCGGAGCAAAAATCGCACTTCGTCTGGATACAGCACAGCAAATCCGGATCAAAAGAATAGAAGAGGCAGCATAATGGCAGCAACTAATTGTGAAACTTGCGCAGTACATAATTTATCAAATCTGCAAAAACTTGGTGTGAATATGGATTCCTGGGATTATGTAATAGCGCTCATGGGGAATCCTAATACCGGAAAAAGCACGGTGTTTAACGCGCTAACCGGATTGCGGCAGCATACCGGAAACTGGCCGGGAAAAACCGTTACGCGGGCCGAAGGTGGTTATGAATATGGCAACAGTAAGTACAAAATTGTCGATCTGCCAGGCACATATTCATTATTGTCTACCAGTACCGATGAAGAAGTGGCCCGTAATTTTATCCTTTTTGGCAAACCCGATGTTACGGTGATTGTTGTGGATGCCACTCGACTGGAGCGAAATCTGAATCTTGCATTGCAGGTTCTTGAGATTACAGAACGGGCCGTAATATGTCTTAATCTTATGGATGAAGCCAAAAGAAATAACATATCGGTGGATCACAGGGCACTATCAAAAGAACTGGGCGTTCCGGTAATCCCGGCCAGTGCCCGGCAAAAAGACGGAATGCCGGAATTGCTGAGAGCGATCGAAGAAGTGGCCACAGGCACTTACCTGTGTAAGCCGCATCGTATTGCAAGCCGCTCAAAAGACTTAAAAAATGCACTAAATAATTTGGTAGAGAAGATTAAAATTAAATTTCCCGGATTGACAAACCAGCGCTGGGTAGCTCTGCGCCTGTTAGAGGGAGATCCGGACATGATCGATGCGGTGAAAACCGGTAAGCTTTCTGAGTTAGCCGGTGAAAATGTGTTGGTTTCTGAATAATAGAACTTGATAAGGATTAAAATGGCTGCGAATTCAAATAATACACATAAAGATATTTTAGATACCGCAGATACCCTGCGCTGGAAACTGGGCGAGCAGTTTCATGATACTCTGCTTGAATCCATATATCAGGATGCCGCTGAGATTGCTGAAAAAGTAGTTACATCGGAAGATCAAAAACCACGATTTGCCTGGGATAATGCGTTGGATCGTTTGTTAACCCGGCCGATTACCGGCCTGCCGATCATGCTTTTTCTATTGATGATGGTGTTTTGGGTGACTATTTCCGGTGCCAATGTGCCTTCGGGAATGCTGGCCTCACTGCTTGTAGACACATTTCATCCAATTCTAAAAACATTTGGAACGGATATCGGTCTGCCCTTCTGGATAAACGGTTTGTTGGTGGATGGTATGTATCTGGCAATGGCCTGGGTTATTGCCGTCATGCTCCCGCCCATGGCAATATTTTTTCCAATTTTTACCTTGCTTGAGGATTTCGGTTATCTGCCGCGTGTGGCATTTAACATGGATAAAATGTTCAGAAAGGCCGGGGCCCATGGCAAGCAGGCGTTAACCATGGCTATGGGCTATGGCTGTAATGCCGCCGGTGTGGTTGCCACCCGCATCATTGATAGTCCGCGTGAAAGATTAATTGCCATCATCACTAATAATTTTTCACTTTGTAACGGCCGCTGGCCGACACAAATTCTGATTGCCACGCTATTTATCGGATCCCTGGTACCGCCATTTCTGGCCGGATTTGTATCCGCCATGGCCGTTGTTGCGATTGCACTTTTGGGTGTTGTTTTAACTTTTATTGTATCCTGGGTTCTGTCCAGGACCTATCTTAAGGGCGAGGTATCTTCATTTAGTCTGGAACTTCCGCCCTATCGTCCGCCACGGATCTGGCAAACATTATATACTTCTCTGATTGATCGTACGATATTTGTTCTCTGGCGGGCAATTATATTTGCCGTTCCGGCCGGTGCATTAATATGGTTGGTGGCAAATATAAGCATCGGCGGGCAAAGTCTTGCCGAATATATCATAAATTTTTCGGATCCGTTTGCATTTGTGATCGGTTTGAATGGCGTTATTATCCTGGCTTATATTATAGCAATCCCGGCCAATGAGATCGTCATTCCAACGATATTAATGCTGACCGTTTTGACAACAAAAATGGCGGGTGTCGGTGAGGGTACCGGAGTAATGTTTGAACTGAATGATATGGATTCATATTCGGCATTGTTTTCAGCCGGTGGCTGGACTCTGTTGACCGCCATAAACCTGATGCTCTTTAGCCTGGTTCACAATCCCTGCTCGACGACGATTTATACGATTTATAAAGAGACAAAAAGTATAAAATGGACGATGGTTTCCACCTTTATGCCGGTGATCATGGGTCTGGTAATTTGCTTTATAGTCGCACAGTTGTGGCGTATTTTCGCGTAGTTGGCTTTTAGCCGTCGGCTATCTGCTTTCGGCTCAAAGATACTAAATTTTGCCGAGTTACCTTGCAATAACCAAGTGGTTGATAATGGATAAGGCTGCCAATTTGCTTATTTATTACTAAGGTTGATAATTACTAAATGACAGGCACAAATCTATCTTATTGATTTATCCCAGGATTAATCTTGGGGTAAATTCTTATTTGCAAAAATTCCGGTAAGTGCAAAATTTTCATTTTAATCGGCTGACGGCTGACGGCTGACGGCTGACGGCTGATAGCCAATAGCCTATCGCTTATCGCCAATTGTCAAAACTTCTCATCATACTTCGTCCACAACTCATCACCCAGTTTCCAGGCACGCTGTACTACCTTATTGCCCCAATCCTTGCCATATTGTGTAAGAAATTCGCGTGCTTTTGCAGGATCGGATTTCAGCAAGCGCAGGGCTTCGGCTTCAATTTTTTCCTGGTTGGTAAAGAGTTCGGTCTGCATCGGCGCCCACACCTTTGTAACATCATGGCGCATATCACCCCAGCGTTGCGCAGTAAGTGTTCCTAACCGGTTAAAAGCCCACCAGGCGGATTCGCGGGTAAATCCTTCTGGTCTGCCCAGAACTTTATATGGCTCTGCCACATCGGTGATACTACAATACAAGGGCACATATATCGATGTGGCCACATTGTCCATGGCCATCCAGACAACGCCGCCCACTTCATCGGGTAAAAAGTCACGGGACTGTGTAATCGTGGCATACATGGTATACCATCTGGCAATGGTGCGCTCACCGCGCCAGCCCCAGCCGCCGTTGATGCGGAAGAGTTTATTCATATCGTAGGGCATAAAGGGATTGGCCAATGGTGATATTTCGGTTTCATTCTTGTCATTGACCCAGGTCAGATCTTTGACAAAATTGTAGGGGGTATGTTCGTAATAATCCTGAAACATACTCACCAGGCGGGGTAGATCTATAATTGAGTCGGGTTTGACGGAAAAGGGATAACTTTCAGCATTGGCATCCAGTTTGAGTGACGGCGCCGCCAATGAGAGAACGCGCCATTCCCGCCGGCGTGCAGCAAAAGATGTCCGACCCTCGGGACCATATACATAATTGAACCTGAAAGCACCGTCTTCCGGATTCCACCAACCACTGTCCTGGGCCACCTGGAACACATTTTCCGAGGCCATAAAATAATCCGGATTGGATAAATCGATTTCACCAATGCGGCTGGCATTGGCATTGACGGCAATATGATCATCGGGAACCCGCTGGGCTACCCAGATGGATCCGGTGTTTCCCTTACCCGGCCCGACGATCTCCCAATGCCACACTTCTTTTGTATCGGCAATGGTAAGACATTCCCCGGCATCATTATAACCATATTTTTGTGTCAGTTCACCACCGAGTTTAATGGCTTCGCGGGCGGTACTACAGCGCTCCAGCATCAGGCGCACGATCTGCTGACAATCGATTAATCCTTTATCGGAAGTTAGAGATTCTCTTCCGCCAAAAGTGGATTCGCCGATGGCCAGCTGCTTTTCATTCATACACGGATAGGCGGTGTTGATATAGCCGTGTGTATGGGCCGCCTGCGGAATATCACCGGTCGGTTTATAGGTATAGGTCGGCATGGCAAGTGAGTCATACGGAAACCGCTTTACCATGGTAATCATGCGAATTTGTGGTCATGATCTTTTGCCGGCATGATATCAAATCCGGCCCTGGTCCGGTGGCTGTCACAGGTGTGAGAAGTGACAACCGAGCCGTCACTCATGGCGGATTTTCCTACAGTAATAGTGGTACACCCATCGGGATAGCCGCCTTCATAGTCCGGTAAATCCTGGGACATAAGCGAGGAAGAATAAATATTGAGATAATCGCAAAGATAAATTGAGTAATTGGCGCACAATGATTCTCCTTATTGTGTCATTTATCAATAAATTGATGCGGGAAATGTATAAAATTTAGAGGTAAGATGAAAGAATAACCCTCCCCTAAATCCCCTCCAACGCAGGCTGTTTAAAATTCATTAATTTAGACGCTAAAGCACCAACTAACGATAGGGATATTTTTATCCCCCGTCTTAAAAGCCGGGGCTAGTCATTTGTTAAATATGAATTTGAAAAAAAGTCATTTGCCCTGCGCTTTAGCGCAGGGATATCTGAATCTCAACAAATATAGGGGCTTTAGCCCCAAATGTACCTTACGGCAGTTGCAAGGAGGGGACTTGATGTGTGCCCGATCGCCGGAAAGATCCCTGAAGGGATGACACCAAAGTACTATTCGAAAGTCAACATTCATCATTCAACATTTGTGCTTGGACATTGGACATTTTCCCGTTTTCCCCTTATCCTCTTCTCCCTTTTCCCAAGCCCAAGCGAACTTTTTAACAAATGTCACTGTTTCAATCACGAATATTTTGTAATTTTGGAACTATCAGATGTCTTGTGCTTATCAGATTCATGTTAATGTGAGTAAAACAGAAAGAGATTATTGCGCATGTTCAAATTTATTATCGTGTTGATTGTTTTTACTGTATCGGTGTTACCGGCACAAGATATATTTATCAATGAATTCATGGCATCGAATGATGCCACCATTACCGATCCCGATTTTCAGCTGGCCGGTGACTGGATTGAACTTTATAATGCCGGACCCACCGAAGTCAACCTTCAGGGATATTTTCTGACCGATGATGCCTCTGATCCGCAAAAATGGCAGATTGCACATCCGGCAATTATTGAACCCTATGGACACATGCTATTCTGGGCCGATGGATTTGACCGGGATTTTCATACCAGTTTTAAACTGGCGCGCGAAGGTGAGTTTATCGGAATTTATTCACAGGATTTAAATGTGATAGATTCATTGAGTTACTCTCTGCAGCAAACCGATATTTCATATGGCCGCTACCCCGATGGCGGTAATGACTGGTTCTTTTTTGATCATGCCAGTCCCGGGCAGGCAAACGGCGATGACGGTTTTTCAAAGATTGCGGCTGTTCCACAGTTTTCACACCCGTCGGGTAAATATACTGATGCGATAAATATTGTGCTTAGCACGGAAACGGATTCGGCACAGATTTACTTCACGACGGATGGGTCACTGCCGGATAAGACCAGCCGTCTGTATGAAGATCATATAAACATACGATTTTCCACACCCATTCGTGCAATCGTTTACCGCGCGGGATATTTACCCAGTAAGGTTGTAACAAAAACCTATCTCATGTTTACCGAAACCGAGCTGCCGATTGTGGCCATATCAACCGATCCTGATAATTTCTTTGATGATGAGATTGGCATATACGTGATAGGAACAAATGGCATTACCGGCTATTGTGTCTCTGAACCTAGAAACTGGAACCAGGACTGGGAACGGCCGGTGCATTTTGATTTTTTTGATGAAGACGGCCAGCATTTGATTGATCAGGATGCCGGGGTAAAAATATCCGGCGGGTGTTCCCGGCTCTACCCGCAAAAATCGCTGGAACTGGTGGCCCGCAATATTTATGGTGATGACAGATTTCATTACCGCATGTTTGAAGATAAACCAATTCATGAATTTAAAAACTTTATTCTGCGCAGTTCGGCTCAGGACTGGTGGCGCTCAATGATTCGTGACGGATTTCTCCATACCCTGGCGGGTAAATCCATGGATAATCTGGACTATCAGTCCTACCGGCCGGCGGTGGTCTATCTGAATGGCCAGTACTGGGGCATCCACAATATTCGTGAAAAATCCAATGAAAATTATCTTTATTATAACCGCGGTCTTGACCCGGATAATCTGGATATTGTCAAAATCAGCAAATACGGATATGCCACCGCCGGAGATATTGAAGCCTATACACAGATGATGACCTTTGTTGAGCAAAATGATCTTTCCGAAGCAGCCAATTATGCGCATATGGAAGAATTGATCGATATTGACAACTATATCAATTATCAGATTTATGAGATCTATATTGCCAATCGCGACTGGCCCGGTAATAATCTAAAACTGTACCGCGAACGGGTACCGGGATCAAAATGGCGCTGGTGGCTATATGATCTGGATATGGGTTTTGCCGGTAACGGCGAATCCAGATACTATAGCAATATTTTGGCGCAGGCCACTGCCGATGACGGACCCAACTGGCCCAATCCGCCCTGGTCTACCTTATTATTCCGCCGCTTGCTGGAAAATGAAAATTTCAGAAACGATTTTATTCAGCGGTTTGCTGTTTATTTAAGCGCTACTTTTAAACCGGAATATGTCGTGCCGGTAATTGACAGCATCCGGCAACAGGTGGCATCGGAAATACCAGTACATAAAAACCGCTGGGAAAAATCAATGTCATTTGGCAGTTCCTGGCAGGAGCTTTTGGATATCATTTATGAATTTGCCTATCTGCGGCCGGAATATATGATGGATCATCTGAAAGCAGAATTCAATCTGTCGGAACCGGTTCCCATTACCATTGAACCAAACATAGCCGGTGCCGGTTTGATTTCGGCAAATGGTGTGATGATTAAACATTTAACAGATACCTTACAGCTGTTTCCCGAGATTCCTCTGGCTTTAAAAGTACAGGCTCTTCCGGGATACAAATTTCTTTACTGGGAATCCCCGGAAATCCATTCTGCCAATGATCTGGAAATTACTCCCGAAAGTTGCGATGAACATTAAGAGCAGTATTTGGCATGGACACAACCCAAAGTTCACCGCTGGTTATTAATGAAATCAATTTTAATTCCAGCGCTCTGTTTGATCCGGGAGACTGGGTGGAGTTATATAATAATTCGGAGATGGACCTGGATATTTCCGGTTGGTATTTCCGGGACTCACAGGATGCGGATCAATTTGTGATACCAGCAGGCACGGTAATAGCGGAGGATGGATACCTGGTATTATGCCGGGATACGACCAGTTTTATGGCATACTTTCCCGGTGTTACCCCAATAACCGGAGATTTTCTTTTTGGACTGAACGGCGATAGTGAACTGGTACGACTGTATAATAAGTCCGGCCAGCTGGTGGATTCGCTCACATATACCAGAGAAGCGCCCTGGCCGGATCAGAGCGATGGCCATACCATCGCATTAAAACATCCCCGGTTTGATAACAGCCTTGGGAAAAACTGGAAGTTATCTGAACAATATGGTACGCCGGGCGAGATAAATGATGCGTTTTTGGGTACCGGGGAAGAGATAAACCATACCATCGTGAACACATTTGAACTGGAGCAGAATTATCCCAATCCGTTTAATCCGGTAACGGCTATTGGCTATCGGCTAGCGGCCATCAGCAATGTTGATCTGAGTATTTATAATATGCTGGGACAAAAAATTAAAACATTAGTTTCAAAAAGTCAGCCGGCCGGTGAATATAAAGTTGAATGGGATGCCAGTGATTTTGCGAGTGGAATTTATTATTATCACCTGATCGCTGGTGAGTTTCAATCTATTAAGAAAATGGTGCTCATAAAATAACGACATTGGTCGCTATAGATAATGGTATAATATTATACCAACATATAAGAAATAGAACGCGGATAATCACGCCGGCAGGCGGATCCGCCCGCTCAGGCTGTGCAAGACCAGTAAATTTTGGGCTAAAGCCCCTATATTTGTTGAGATTCAGATATCCCTGCGCTAAAGCGCAGGGCAAATGACTTTTTGCAACTTCATATATAACAAATGACTAGCCCCGGCTTTTAAGACTGGGGGATAAAAATATCCCTATAATTAGTTTGTGCTTTAGCACCTCAATTAATGAATCTGTAAAATCGTTCTATTTATAATAAAGTTATAGTAGATAATTTAGAGAATGGTAATTGCCAATTGCCAACGGCCAATTTCTAACTTAACGGTATCACCATGGCAGCAATAGTTTATTTCCCAATCGGACATATTTACACGCCATTTAAAGAGACTGCCGGAATGCCGATTCAACCGGCCAGTGCCAACGGAGTGAAGGGTCGAATTGAAATTCTACCGGAATTTGAGGAAGGTTTGCTGGATTTGGATGGGTTTTCGCACATTTTTCTTTTATATCAATTTCATCTAAATAATAATTTTGATCTGCAGGTGGTTCCTTTCCTTGATACAAAGGTTCATGGTGTATTTGCCACCCGGGCGCCAAAACGACCAAATTCAATCGGCCTCTCCCTGGTAAAACTGACAAGCATCAAAAAGAACATATTGTATGTTGAAGATGTTGATATGGTAAACAAAACACCAATTATTGATATCAAACCCTATATTCCGGATTTTGATGAAATGGAAAATGTGAAAACAGGATGGTATCGCAAAGAATTGGCCGATCTGAAAAAGACCAGATCAGATGATCGGTTTGGTAAATAATCAAGTTTATTTGATTATCAGTGTATCCGGATTATGTGTAAAGGGAATTTTCAGATATGCATTGTTAAACTGCTCTGCGTTGGTTCCAAAACTATCGAGCAATTCTTGAGGAAGTTCTTCCTGACGTAGAAAAATATGGGGATATACCTCATAACTGCCTGGTGGCAGAAAGTTTGCCCGCCAGAAAAAAGTATTGTTCCAGACAGCGGGAGTAAATAAATAATATCCACGGTAAATATCACCCAAATCAAGCATTTTAGCATTTGCCGCAGATGAATTGATTTCCCGGAAAATTAGGCCGCTTATAAGGTCCGTGTCGTGTCATCCTGGCAATTACAAGCAGGTTGGTATCCAGATTAGTCACATTCACTTTTAATACAAGAGAATCGGCAAAATCTTCTGATATTTCATCGGGGTCTATAGTAGTTGTTATATCGAGAAGTTTTTTTAAATGAATAGTCTCCTTGATCATGCCATCACTATTTATATCATATTTGTTAAACTGAAATACGCCGTCAACCACCAGCACATTTGAGTATTGAATTTTATAATTGCCCACATAGTAATATAGTCGCAGATCATTATTGTATCCCCTCAGGTCATCGGTACGGGGTAATTCGATTCTAAATTCACCTACTGCATTTGTGGTGGTAGAAATATTTAATTTTTCCAGCCAAACATAAATATTCGTTGGCGGTTCGCCGGGCTCCAGCAGGACTTTTCCTCTGAGGATATGTGTATCACGGGCTTCACCATCATCAAATAAAGGATTGTTTGTGCATGAAACCAGAAAGGAAATTAGTAAAAAAAATGCGGACAATTTTTTCATTCAAAATTCCGTTTAATATTCAAAACCGAGAGAAAGATAAAAACGCCGATCCCGTATTGCAACCCCGGCTAAATCAAACTCTGTATTCAGGATGTTTCTAACTGTAAAATTGGCAAATAGTTTCACGCGCCAGACCTCAAAAGTTTTGCCAAAATGAATATCCATGTTCTGGTATTCAGGCAGAACCAGCCCTTGTCGCGAGGATTCCGGATTGTCGTTATCTATAATTAATCCCACTTGCTCTCCCTCACGAAACCAATGCAATTGAAAACTATAGCCGGCATGATCTATAAACAGGTTGGCAATATATTTAAAATCGTATTTAAAGGGAAATGCCGCCGGATCTGAAACAGTGTAGTCTGACAGGGCAAATTCAAACGTTACTTTTTTATGTAAAAAATATCCGGCCACCCGCGCTTCATATCCATATATATCGGCGATGGGAACATTTTCGTAGAATGAAACAGGAATTCCGGGTTTTGTATAGGTTATGAATTTGTTTTCATAATAATTCTGAAAATAGGTGCCGGATAACATCCATCCATCCATTTTATCCGGATTGGCAAACTCCCGTTTCAATTCTAATCCGACTTCAAGGCTCCGGTTTTTTTCAGGATTTAGGTTGGTATTCACACCGGGTGTATTTGGATCAGAAATACCCGGTACGCTAAGTTGCTGGAACAGCGTCGGAAATTTAATATTCGTGCCATAGTTCAGGAAAGTTGTGAATTCTGAAATTTCATGATTGCCATTCAGGTTTGCAGAAAATTTAACCGTAGAATGGTTCCAGTTATTATTGGCAATATCTTCATTGCTAAATTCAGGATTCCGGTAAACGATTTCTTCGGGAACATTTGAAACATCATCATACCGATAACTGACATCCAGCTGGGCGGTTTGTAAAACATCGGAATACGTCGGTGTATTGATTTTCAGAATTGACACAAAACCATGCCGCTTTTGTCTGAAAATTCCGGATTCCACACCAATTTGTGGTCTTGCTTCATCTATTTTATCCAGATAATTGAGAGAGGCATTTTCGTATTGATATGCGGCCAAAAGACCGATGGTACCAAAATCAAAAGATTTCTCAAGATTCATGTATGAGCGATCATTATTAAATACTCGTTGATGAAACGCTTCGCCGATATTCAGATTCTCTTCCTTATCCATGTATTGCTTTGAAAATACCAGATTAAGATCGTGAATCATGGCAATATCACCCTGAAACCGGCCGGATAATACACGGTTCCTGTTGTTGATGGATTCATTATATCGATAATCAGTGAATGCCGTTTGAGAATTAATATAGGATGCAGATAACTGATCGGTCAGTTGATTTTCCGGATCGTCAGAGAAGTTGTATACTATATTGCCAGTATGATACTGCAGCGTATTTTCCAGATGTGAGGCCCCTGACGCATCATCACTATATTTTCGTTGGTTAGCGCCCTTCTTAAGATTATAGGACAGATTCAACCGATCAAAAAAGTTATAATTTAGCTGCAGATTAAAATCGCCCGAATTATATGATCCAAACCGCTGCATGAACCTAACAATGTAATTTCTGTGTGTTTTTGGGATAAAATTTACCACACCGGAAAAGGCTTCGGACCCATAAAGTGCGGTATTGCTGCCCCTGATTATCTGGACCTGGCGAACGTCTTCAAGATTTATCAATGATAGATCGAACCGGTTATCATACACATCATTCATTTTGATACCGTTGTATAGAATAATCACATCTTCGCTGTTTCCGGCACGAATAGAAATATTTTTTTCACCGCTAATATTTTCATCAATCTGGACACTGTTCTCTGTTTTAAGCAGATCACCAGCATCCACATAGCCCTGAACTTCAAATCTTTTCGCCTCAACAATGGCAATCGATTGCGGCAGATCCTTGGCTATATCCGGCTGTTCTCTCAATGCTTCAACGGTGATGCTCGGAAATTGAATAATGCGTGGCTGCATATAGTAATCGGTCGTTTCCAGCGCATCAACCAGTTCAACAAACAGGGTGTCAAAACCAATATGTTCAAAAATTAATAAAGTCTCGTCGGTAGGATCTTGTATGGTGAGTTTAAAACGACCATCGGACCGGGAACTCGTACCCCCGGGATGATCCTGAATATATATATTCACCCGCGGAATTTCCATATACGTATTGGCATCCCGGACCCTGCCTTCAATTTCAACTTCGCGGGCAACACCGGACTGAAGGATAACCAATATAATAACAAAAATTAGATATCGCATATTATGACCACTTATCGTTCAATGGTAATAAAACTCGGGTGTGTTCAGTATCAAGCGATGTTACAAAATCAATAACGTGAAACGGATTGATATGTTTCTTATAATCTATATAAAAAAAATGTGTACACCTAATTCTGATATAAAAAATATGGGATTATAATTCATTTCTCGCAGAGACGCGGAGACGCAGAGATTATAAGATTGAAATTGGTAATTAGTAATTGGTAACGGCCTATCGCCAATTGCCAACGGCCAACTTTTAATATCTAATCTTTATTCTTATTCTCTACGTCTCCGCGAGAAACAAGCTGGTTATTTAGTTTGATATCCTGATTTGGAGACCGAATTCCTGCTTTTTATCGGAGTCAATCATATCCCATCCATTGCCGATTGAATCAGCACCATCATATTTTAAATGCCGGTATTTAAGTGATAACTGAATGAAAGATGCTAAATCCACTTTAAGAATGAGATACCAACGGATTCCGGAGTTGTAAAGTGCCGCCAGTGAGGAAGATCCGGCCAAAGCATGTTCCAGCTCATATGTCCGGCTGTCATAATCGTCCGACCGGAATGATGAAAAGCGGAATATGAGCTGAGCGGTTCTGTATAGATTTGCCCTGATTTCCTGAAAAAAGGAACTGCCCTTCAATGAGATATTACTTTCGTTGGAAGGGAGATAAGTAATACTAAACCGGGTTCGTAGTTCAAGCCCGGTTCTCAACTTATGATCAAACTGTATCCGGTAACGTTTTTTTATACCGGTGGTGAATTTGTGGGAATCGGTGATATACAGACTATTTTTTTGTTGTTGAAAACGGATAGAAATTAGTGTCGTGGCTTTCCATTTGTAGGAACATTGGGTGAAAATGGAACTCGATGAAGGGGGGAATGGTTCGAAATAGGATCGCCAAAGTTTTTTACATGAATTCCAATACACATCAATAGAAATCTTGTTTGTAACCTTTCCTGATATTCCCAGGTAAAAGCCCTGTTCGCCGGATGGATACGCGGACTGATCACCAAAAATCCGGCCATGGGGGGATTGAAAACCGGTTGAAAGATGCCAGAACCGGGCACCAAACTTCCATTGATCAAGAGAAAAAAGACAGACAAAATGTGCTGAGATTTTTTTTATGCGATTTGTTGCAAATTCTGCAGAGATGTTCCATTCCTTGGAAGTAAATCTGTAAAATACTGAATATGAATTCAGGTTGCGGCCACTAAAGCCAAAAAAATTATTTCTGACATCAAAACCGCTACTAAGCTTATGCTTTAAATTGATATCCGGATCATAGGTGGTATGCGTAAAGGCGGATCCAATTAAAAAATATTTAGAAACTGGTGCTTGTATGACACCGCCTAGCGTTTCTTCTGACAGAAGATCACGGGTTAATTTTTCAGAAACCGTACGATGTAAACCGGATAGGGCAAATCCGGTAATTTTTCCCGGAACGGCAACGGTTGCATCACGGTTAATCCTGGAATAAAATAGTGTGGCAGATAGATTGTCCGGAAGATCAAGCGTGGCGCATATGCCCATCAATCCGCTTGTTTCATTACTGCTAAGATAAGAGCGGCTGTAAAAATCACGGGTACGCAAAGCCGAACCTGCCGATGCGCTTTTTTGCTGCGAAAAGGGGGAAGATAATACCAGGCCCTGCCCGGCATGCAGGATGAAATTTCCCAAAGTAAGCTTCAAGCGATTCTCCCATCCGTTCCAGGATAAAAAACCGGAAATATGGTCCCAATGGTCAATTTCACCGGGATCCTTCTGAATCAGCATACCAGCGGAAACAGACTGCTTAATCGAAAATTGCAGTTTGGAATAGAGGTCATATTCCGGACCGGGATAAATGTTTTTTCTAATACCAAGTGATTTTTCTACCGGAAATCTGATCCGGGTTGTGAAATGCCATCTGAAGGGGGCCGTGTATTTTCCGGTGAAAAAAAATGGTCGGAATAAATGGTATGTTTCAGAACCAAGTAAATGTTTTACTGCACTTTTATTGATGTAGGGTTTGTTGTCATACAGGATTTGTATTTGTTTTGCGGATAAAAAGGGAAATATTTTAAGATCTGAGACGGTGGAGATCTGATTAAGGTCCAGCGGAGAATTCAGATACTCATCAAGCAGGGTTGCCGTATGATTTTCATCTTCAATAAATTCATCGGGGAGTACATCCAAAGTGCTGTCGATTTGACCCGATACAGAAATGCCGGCAATCAAAATGAGCAGGCTGATTTTGTATAACATTTAGAAATCCAGTCTTTATCAGAAAGGAGATGCAAATATTATACCTTATGGATTTTACCTATATTTTACCCATAAAACCGCACAAGTATGCGGAAACATGCTAAAGGAGTTAGAAGTGAGAGAATGGAGGTTAGAAATTGTAATTAGTAATTTGTAATTGGTAACTGCCTATTGCCTATTGCCTATATCGCCAACGGCCAACTTCTAATGGAGAGCCGAGACTCTGTGATTATGCATATTGTAGATTATGAAATCGAGGAAACTATAGAGATTTGCTGTTTCAGATATGGGGTGCCGGAATCAATGCGCATTTTATAATCGGATTGATAATTAAAGCGCGGATGCGAATCAAGGTATTCTGTGATTACCTCAGGAAAGGCAAATTCATGTGGCGAATCATCCACATAATGATATTGAATTGGTGATAGCATGCCCAACCGGTCCCCCGGTTTGATTTTATTTAGAACCAAATCTATAGAATAAAATAGTTGAACACATTGGTTGGTAAGGGATAAATATTCTTCACGAGAAAGAAAAGTACGGTAAAAATCGAGTTTATCACGCAGATATCTGTTTGCTCTAATTTTGTGCGCATATTCATTACGGATATCAGCAGAAATTTCAGGTGAAGGATCCTTTAAAAATTTTGACTGATACAAATTCATGGCAATATTAATATAATTCCTTTCAATCCTTGAGTTTTTTGCATTATTTTCCGGTAATTTTATAAAAAAAGCCTGACGTCCGGTGGATGTGCGCGGTACATCAGTAATCTCCGGGATAATATTGCTCAGGCTTGGTCTAATACCAAATAGTTCACGGGTTTTTTGACAGATATACATTTCTGATAATAGCTTGTCCGCATTTTTTTCAATTAAGCTGGAAAACGGGATAAGCGTTTTGTTTTGCAGCGCAATAAAAATGGTCTGGAGCAAATTGAAAGAGAGGAACAAGTTTATTGATTTGTCATGGGTGATGTATTCATGATCAATCAGGAACCTTGCGGCAATAATATTGCGAAATAATTTTAAATGCCGTTTGTATGATTTTATATCACCATGTTCAACAAGGATTTTTGACTCAAATAATTTAAATGCATGATCAATATCAGATTGAAACAGATGGGATTGCCGGTACCGGGGTTCATCAAGTAACTGGCCAAGCAGTCCGTTAAATTTATCAATGGCTGTTTGCAGTACCGGTATATCCAGGAGAATAAATTGTGTGCGCATCTGGGTTTCAATGGTCGCTAAATATGTATTTGCCACGCCCGAAACCGGGATTCCGGTAATACTGGCATGTCTGAGCATATGTGATGACGTGGCTGAAAGATCTGTAAAATGAACACAATCCTGACTCAGAATATTGGTAATTGCGGCAGATAAACGCGAGGTATGCCTGTTTAGTGGATCCAGCGTATGGTGCGAATCATGCAAAGGATCGGGATGATTCTGGAATCCGCGGTGAAATATTATGTCAGGTTTGAGAAACAATTTATCCGTTTTTTCAGGCGGATACTCGCCTGTTAAAATTGTGGAGATGGAGCAGTTAAATGCATTTAATGTTGGTACGATAAAAATATGCCAGTTATAGACCTGAATTTGCTTGGAAATATTTGAACCGGCAAGATAACGAAGATATGTATCCTTGGGTTCATGTGATCGCTGGAACAATATAAACTCATCACATAAGGCCAGACATTTCACCATTTTTTCAATTGGCGGCATTGTGTCAATTATGGCCAGGTAGCCGTGAATTCCCGAGTCGGGCAATGAATGGGTGATGTGCTTTTGCAGGTAAATATCTTTTTCGATCAATTGCCGGATCTCGGCAAAGCGATTCAGCTCAAAAACGGTCTCAATTCTGTGCAGAGAGTTGAAATATCCTGAAAGCTCTTTATTAAACAGCCGATCAGCCGGAACGTAATTTATCGGTTCCGGGCAGAGTTTAAAAAACAAGTACTGTTTCGCCATAAGTTTATAAATTTTTACTAATCTGGATAGTTCAACTCTCGCATAGAAGTCTACACCACAAAGATTTTCGATTAGAAATGAGAGATTAGAGATGAAATGTCCAAGGCCCAATTCTTAATTACCAATCTTATAATCTGCGAAAGACATTTTTAAACGGATTGATCTAAATATAAAACGAAAGAAGATTTTATTAAAGGATCATTTTCTTTTATTTATTTTTTTCCAGTCCTTTGCCAAAATTCCCATTACATAAAAATCGCAGTATTTGCTATTATGAAACATGGCCTGTCGTAATGTCCCTTCAATTTCAAATCCCACTTTTTGATATACTTTTATGGCACGCTGATTTCCGGTAAATACATGCAATTGCAGCCGGTTTAGATTCAAGGTATCAAATACATAATCGACCATCAACCGGGTAGCCTCCTGACCATATCCCTTTGACCAGTTTTCCGATTCTGCAACGGCGATGTAAAAAACAGCCATTCTTCCCACCCAGTCAATCCGGAACAAGGCGGTGTTTCCAACAGGCTTATCCGGATTGATTGTGCAAATGGTAAAAGGAATCGTGTTGGGATCCGCTTCCTGCTGCTTTATATTTTCCCGATGAACGGCAACTGAACTCGGTAACGCATAAAACAAATTTTCCCGCGGATCCGGATGATTTTGTGACAGCGAATAAATAACTTCGTCACCAGGTTCCGGGGCACGCAGATAAATTTTATCGCCAATGAGGAAAGGATTGATCATTCGTTTCTCCTTTATGTTCTTTTTGCCCGCCAAAAGGGCGGATCTTCGACTTGATCAAAAAGAACCATCCCGATTCTTACCACGAAGAACACAGAGATCACTTAGAAAAACATTTTATATTAATTAATCAAAATAATATTATTTTGTTTCTCTTAAAACTTCGTGTGCTTCGTGCTCTTCGTGGTATTAGCTTTTAAATGCCCAAATGTGAACAGTCGATGTCGTCGTTAACCAAATGTGGGCACCAGATCCTTCGTGTTAATAAATGAATATCCTAATATTAGAGGTTTATCTTGCCATTAATTCCGAAAACTCAGCAATATCTTCAATTTTTTCCAGATTCCAGATGAGATCGGCTATTTTGTCACGTTTCTCCTGTCCGGTTTCAGGCAGAACCATAGAATCAAATTTTGCATTAAGTGTGTCATCGTCAATCGGATCACGATAATCACCTAATGGATAATCAACTTCAATTTCAAATTTTTGATTGCTTGTAGTCGTGATTTCAAGACCGGCTTTTTTTAGTTCAGGAAATGTCTTTTCATAATCCGGATCAGCCACAACTTTTATTTTATTGAGATATGAACGAATTTCAGGATCCATGATATGTTCTTCTGTAAAAGAGCCCGGGGTTACGGTTCCATCCACAATAGTCGCGGCGATACAGTATGGCAGACTATGATCGGCTGTTTCGCGCGTGCGCGGGTCATATTTTGTCGGATCTGATAAGATATCAGCTGCCCGGGCAACGGTCCGGATTTTGACTTCGGCCACATCTTTTTTATCGATCTGATTCTGTTTCATGACCTTGATTACGGCCGATATGGGAGAATGTGTTAAGGCCTCGGTGGGAAAAGCCTTCATGGAGCAACGGCTAATACGAAATGTTTCTCCCAAGTCCATCCGTCAGGATGTTAAGGTCAAAACGTCCGCCAAAAGTATCTAATAATCCTTCTTTACCATCAATTACATGTGCCGGTCCCTCGTACCCTTTTTGCGCCAGAAGTGCAGAAAGTACACCGGCCTGGGTGGCCATGGGATCCACTGTGTTTTTCATCATGGTCAAATTGCCGGCGGTTACCACACCGGTGGTATAATTATGGCTGGCGGAAATACCGATTGCATGTACCATCTGGGCTTCGGTAAGGCCCAGTATTTTTCCGGCGACCAATGGAGATGCGAATTGTGTCAGGGTGGCATGATGCCATTTTCTTTCACGAATTCCGGGAATAGCAAATTCACACAGCCGCTGTTCCCATTCATAGGCCAGAACAATAGCGACAATCAGGTCTTTACCACTCTTGTGCAGCACTTCGGCCGGTGATAATGCCGCCGGAATAATATCACTGGGATGAGAAGGATCCTGCTCCCAGTAAATATCATTATAATCGAGCGCGCGAATCATCAGACTGTTTATCAGGCTGGCATTCACCATGGGCAGCTTTTGACTTGAATTGAATACCGAGGCTTCCGGTTTGCCGCCCATATCATTATAAAGATCCAGCATAATTTCAACGTCTTCGGTTTTACTTCCACCATAGGCACAACCAACGGAATCAAACACGAAACGTTTTGTCATATTCACCACATCGGCCGGCAGATCCTCAAATTTTAACTCATTTGAAAACCGGGCCATTTTATATGTAATATTTTCCATCAAAATCTCCTGTTTTACCGCGAGCTGAATATGTATTAACCACAAAGAACACAGAGTGGATAATTAGAAATGAATGAAGAGAAATTTCACTTTGTAGTTGACAAATAATCAAAGAAATCTACAAATTAATCTCTAATCTCTAATCTCTAATCTCTAATCTCTAATCTTCTAATCTGTATTACCGGTTATTTATAAGTTCCGGGCTACTTCCTCTGCCACTTCCAGCGAAGTATTGGAACCACCCATATCATATGTTTTTACTTTTTCTTCTTTTATTGTTGTGGCAATGGCCGTTTCCAGTTTGATGGCGGAATCTTTCTCCTCCAGCCAATCCAGCATCAGTTTTGCTGTGAGCAGCATGGCCATGGGATTCACTTTAAATTGTCCCTCATATTTGGGTGCGGATCCATGGGTAGGCTCAAATACCGCATAATTGTCGCCGATGTTGCCACTGGAAGCAAAACCTAATCCACCCACCAGTTGGGCCGCGAGATCAGACAGAATATCACCAAACATATTTTCGGCGACCATGATACCGTAATCGTGAGGATTTTTTAACAACCACATGGTTTGAGCATCTATATTGGTTTCCCATAATTCGATTCCGGGATAATTCTCGGCGACTTTGCGTGCTGTCCGGATCATAAGTCCGCCGGTTTCACGAATCACATTTGGTTTATCCACGACGGTAACGGTTTTGTATCCGTGTTTTTTTGCATACTCAAAAGCCTGGGTTACAATGTTTGCACATTTCTGACGCGACATAATTCGTGTTGACAGAGCCAGGTTTTCCAGACCATATTGCTCAAATTTTTTCATTTTTGGATGATTTTTTGCCAGAACATCATATACTTCCTGTGGCAGTGGGTGGAATTCAACACCGCCATACATACCTTCCGTGTTTTCTCTAAAGATAACCAGATCGATGCCCTCTTTAAAATTCAGAGGGTTTCCAGGATATGCTTTGCAGGGACGTAAGTTGGTGTGCAAATTGAATTCCTGACGCAAACGTACGATAGGTGAAAAATAGACATGACCTTTATCCTGCAGGGCCGGATCTAGTTCTTCTGCCGCTTCTTCTTTTGGTTTTGAGGTAATGGCGCCGAACAATGCGCAATCTGTACCCTTCATCATATCAATGGTACGCTGGGGCAGCGGTTCGGCTTCGTGCTTCCAGAATTCCCAACCAATATCTCCATGAATATACTCGGCATCGAACTTGAGTGCATCCAGCACGATGCGTGCCGCCTCCATTACATCGTTCCCAACACCATCTCCCGGTAACCAGGCTATTTTGTATTTTGCCATTTTGCTGCTCCTTTTTGTTGCCACAGACTTCCACAGACTTCTTGTGACTTCAAGGGAGCTGTGAGAAATTTGTGTTTGTTATCTATCAATTTATTCTTCTATAGGTTTTTGTGATTCACAATGTAAACCAGCATCTGTAATCTCTTTGTATAGAGATTTTTCATATACTGATTCTAAAAATCCGGAACCAAGCTCGTCATGCACATTATAACAACAACGAATGATTTTTTCCGTTATGTCTTGATATGATATTTTTCCATTTTTAGTCTGTGAAAGTCTGTGGCTAATCCTACTTTACTAAATCAAAATCAATAAAATCCACATGATGAAAAATGATTGCTTCCGGAGATCTTTTTTCACCAACCCCTTCTTTGGAATGAACCGCGATGATGTGCATAACTTCAGAAGGAAGGTCGTGTTTAAACGCCAGACCCACGCCACTAAAGGGATGGCGGATATGTTTACCATAGTCACTTTTAAAAACGGTACCATCGGATTTTTTGTCAAATTCCAGTAATTTACCGACATCGGCCAGAAGCGAACCGGCAGCAAGATAGTCACGGTTCACGGGTGTTTTTCTTTCGCCATAGGCATTATCAAGCACACGGTTAACCGCAAGGGCCATTTTGGTACATGTTCTTACATGTTCAATAAAGAAAATCTGAACATTTTCTGCCAGTAAGGTAAACGGAATATTTCTGAGTTCGTCAACAGTCCATTCACGATATTCCATTGCTTCTGCCCAACAGGCAATTACTTTATCCCTTAATTCCACATCTTCTATTTCATTGATCTCTGGCAATAATTCCAGCACTTGTTCGTTCATTTATCACCTCTCATATTATATCTCTTCTCGGGAAATATTTTCCGAAGAAGGACCTTATTTATATTACCTTTATTATTTATAGTTGTCTTGATTCAGGGCCATCATATTCCACATCAGTTGGATGAACCTTACGCATGGGTTTGTAGCGTGTTTTTTCTTCATAAATGTGTGCCACCAGGCCCGGAACCCGTGCGATCATAAAAAATGCATTGGCGAATATCGGATCAAATTCAAGTTCACAGAGTACGGCCGCAATCGCGCCATCTACATTGATCGGCAGATCCTTACCAAGTACTTCTTTCAACCCGGATTCTATGGACAGAGCAAGTTCCACATTTTCACCGGCAATGCCATATTCCTTTGCCAGAGCAAAGAGCTTTTTGGTTCTGGGATCATTTGTATGCAGGCGATGGCCAAATCCTGAAAGGCGTTTTTTTTGATTCCGGTACTCCTCGATAACTTTTATACCGGCTTCAGATGAGGATAGATTCTGCTCTTCTTTCATTTTTTTTGCCGAGGTGATGATATGCATACATTCCTCAATGGCCCCACCATGAAATCTTGAAATTGCCAGAATACCGGCCGCAACGGCGGCATTTAATTCGGCTCCGGTCGACGCTACCGTCATTGCGGCCAGAGCAGAAGGTGGTGTCGTCCCGTGATCAACGGATGAAACCAGCATGACCTCAATTAATTTGCCCACATTTTCGGACGGCATTTCACCCTTGAATAACAGATAGACCATTTGTGCATAACTTACCTTGCCCATCAGATCATTTATCTGATATCCGCGAACAGAGATATTATTCGGTTCAATTTTTGTTATTGCAGTTTTCCAGTGTAGGTCGGACATGTTAAGGCCTCTTTATTTACTGATATTGAGTCTATTATAGACTTCTTAATTAGTTTCTTATAACAGTCATTCCGAAGGAATCTTCCCGGTTTTGGGCACCATCAAGACGGGAGGATCTCTTCGAGATGACAAAGGCTAACGGGCCAAAAGGATAAGAGAGAAAAAGTCCCTAAGCACCTGAGTCCCTAAGTCCCAAGTGCATAGTTGTAAGATTTAGGTCTCCGGCATCCTTGTACTGATTATCCCCTTATCCTCTTGGCCCTTTTACCTTTTGCCTTTTTTCAATCAATGACTCTCAAATATCTGATTCGCCGCATCGCCAAATTTTTCTGCAATACGGATGGTATATATATCATGAATAATATAATCCTTGGCCAGTAATACCAATCCCTTATTGGTTGTCCAGGCCGCATTGCTGCTGCCGTCTTCAAGAAAATGACCAAGGATAACCTTCTCTTCATCCACCTCAAGTGAAATTCGTCTGGCACCCCGGTCCTGCCGTATCTGATGTTCACGGCCATGACGATATTCATTGCCAAATCCAAGATGAGTTTCGCCAAAATGAACAATGTGCAGCCTGACATTTCTTTTAGCCGCTTCTGCAAGACTCTGTTTAATTTCTTCCACTTCTTCATCCCAGACTGAGAGATGGATGGACGACATGGCCAGCTCTATAAACTCATTAACGCGGTTGAAAATGGCTTCCCGGCCGGTAATATTCCATATATAATTATCTGCATGATGATGCTTCTTATATATTTCATCCAGATTTGCATACAAGCTGTCAATATTATTCAAATATGCATTTTTGTATCTGCCAAGAACCTGATCGGGTGGAATCGGTGCGTATTTAACCGGTTCAGTATCCAGGGCAACAATGACTTCCTTGGCAAGCAACTTGTTCAGAACCTGGTAAATTTTTGAGGCCGGAATACCTGAATTTTTTGCCAACTCATATCCGGAAACCTGGTCCTGCTGTAACAAAGACAGGTAAGCCTTCGATTCATACTGTGTAAAATCGATATTTTGCAGATTCTGTAGTATCTTTTTCGTGTTGCTCATAATCTATCAAATATGTATATTGTCTACCAGAGTAGTCAATAATTTAGAGACAATTTAATTTTATTCAAAATTTTTGTTAATAATTTTTATTTATTTTATTCGAGGTACATAAATGGAAATGACAAAAAATGCGCTTGGCAGAGAAATACCAAAGGAAACCGATGGCAGATTAAATGTTCCATACCAGGGTATTGGTAAGCATATTCCAAAGGGCAGAAAGACCGGTCCGCCCATTCCAAGCGGTGCAAACCATGGAAATAAAGTGCTGGAAAATATTGACCAGGCCCTGGATAAAATGAACTTATTTGATGGCATGACCATCTCATTTCATCACCACCTGCGGAATGGAGATCGTCTGGTAAATCTGATTCTTGCCAAACTGGATCAGAGGGGCATCAAAAATATTATTCTTGCTCCATCCGCGCTTTTTCCGGTGCATGAACCGGTTGTTGATTATATCAAAAAAGGTACGGTATCTCATGTGCTGGGGTCGATGAATGGTCCGGTCGGGCGTTTGTGCAGTGTGGGTGGGATGCATAAGACCGCTATCCTGAGATCACACGGCGGACGTTACCGGGCGATTCAGGATGGTGACTTAAAAATTGATGCGGCGTTTATTTCGGCACCCACGGCGGATGTTCACGGAAATGCAAATGGTGTGCACGGACCTTCTGCCTGCGGGCCGCTGGGATTCGCATTGGCTGACTCACTTTACGCCGATCAGGTAGCGGTGGTAACTGACAACCTGGTACCCTTCCCTGCCTGGCCGTGGTCGATTGAAGGGGGAAATGTCGATTATGTGGTCAAAATTGACACCCTGGGTGATCCGGAAAAAATTGTGTCCGGAACAACCCAGGTTACCACAGATCCCGATCGTCTGAAGATAGCCGCCATGGCTGCCCAACTCGTTCGCGACTCGGGCGTGATTGATGAAAAAGAGTTTTCATTTCAGGCCGGTGCGGGCGGTATGTCGCTGGCCTTCATCCAATATGTGGCTGAATATATGAAGGAAAAAAAGGTGGTTGCCGATTTTGTGCGCGGTGGATCAACACAGGTGCTGGTTGATATGCTGGAATCCGGGATGACAAAATTTATTCTTGATGGACAATCTTTTGATCTGGCAGGTGTTAAATCACTAAGGGAGAACTGGAATCATATTGAAACCAATCCTTTTGTATCCTATAATTATCATACCAAGGGCTGTTTTGCACCACGGGTTAAAGCGTCTGTTTTGGGTGCCACAGAAGTTGACCTGGATTTTAATGTCAATGTGAATACCCACTCTGATGGTTGGCTGTTACATGGTATCGGTGGATTTCAGGACGCGGCGGATGGATTTATTACGATTATCACGGCACCGTTATATAGAAAAACCAATCCGATTGTTGTTGAAAGAGTACATACGGTAACCGCACCGGGCGATGTTATTGATGTCATTGTTACCGATCAGGGTATAGCTGTCAATCCCAAACGTAGAGATTTGCTGGATCGCCTGAATAAATCTGACTTACCGCTTGTCAGCATTGAAGAACTTCATGAAAAAGCAATCGCACATACAGGTAAGCCCGAGCCGGCAAAAACAAAAGATAATGTGGTTGCATTGATTGAGTGGCGGGATGGGACTGTTATTGATGCGGTTAAGGAAGTAGATTACTGATTATCACGCACACTGAAAGGAAAAAGGGCAAAAGGAAAAGAGAATGAACCGCTGATTTCTTGTGCCATTGCTTAACTCTCTTATCCTTTTATCCTTTTTTCCTCTTATCCCTCTATCATTTTTGCCTTTTTGCAAAGAAACCCCTATTATAGGAAATTGATGAATTTGGAGGTACCATGAAAGATACACCAATCGATGCGGAAGTCGTTAGTCAGAAAATAAAAGAGAGCAATTTAAAAAGTTTAAGTAAGGCATCTATACGCGAAATCAAACGTTTAGTGGATACGATCGAACAAACGACAGGTGATCGCTATATTCGTATGGAAATGGGGGTTCCTGGACTGCCGCCGGCTGAAGTAGGTACAAAGGCTGAAATTGAAGCGCTAAAACGAGGCGTTGCGGCAATTTATCCTGATATTCATGGCATTCCACAATTAAAAGAAGAAATTTCCAGATTTGTCAAATTATTTATTGATATAGATGTGAATCCTACGGGTTGTTTACCTACGGTTGGTTCGATGCAGGGCTCATTTGCATCGTTTTTGACACTAAACAAAATGTATCAGCATAAAGATACTGTGTTATTTATCGATCCGGGATTTCCGGTCCATAAGCAACAGATCCGGGTTCAGGGAGCCAAGTGGGAATCCTTTGATGTGTATAATTACCGCGGAGAACAATTACGCGGAAAACTGGAATCATACCTGAAAAAAAATAATATATCGGCAATGTTGTATTCCAATCCCAATAATCCCTCCTGGATTTGCTTTACCGAGCGCGAACTAAAAATTATTGGTGAAATGGCGACTAAATATAATGTGGTTATACTGGAGGATCTGGCCTACATCGCTATGGATTTCCGTAAAGACATGTCTCAACCGGGAGAACCGCCATATCAGCCAACTGTTGCCAAGTACACAGATAATTATATTCTGTTAATATCAAGTTCCAAAGCATTTAGTTATGCCGGCCAAAGAATCGGAATGATGGTAATATCAGATAAATTATTTGACAAAGAGGCTCCGGATTTAAAGCGCCACTTCCCTTCAGATAAATTTGGATATTCCATGATATTCGGAACGTTATATGCCCTGAGTGCCGGCATACCCCATTCAACCCAGTATGCTTTGACCGCTATCTTAAAGGCGGCCAACGAAGGTCAATACAATTTTGTTGAAATCGTTCGTGAATATGGTGAAAAAGCCAGGATAATGAAAAATCTGTTTACGGAAAATGGTTTTGAGATTGTATACGATAGCGATGAAAAGGAGCCAATCGCCGATGGTTTCTATTTTACATTATCGTATCCCGGTTTTACGGGAGAAGCCCTGCTGCAAAAGTTGCTTTTCTATGGGATTAGCGCGATATCTCTGGAAATAACCGGCAGCGAACGTAGTGAAGGTATCCGGGCCTGCGTTTCACTGGTGGGACGTGATCAGTTTGCTGATTTGGAATCCAGATTAAAAAAATTCAATGCCGATTTTGGTGAATAAGAACATCTATCTTTTATAAATAGTGCGATATTCAAAGGGATGTTCCCGATCCATAAGATCTTTAAATTTGGGAAACGTAAGCGGTTTGCTGAATAAAAATCCTTGATACTTATAGCATTTTTCCTGTGCGAGAAACTCAAGATGCTCCGTTTTTTCAACGCCTTCCGCAATAACTATTTTATCAAGATTTGTACCAAGGTGAATGATTGACCTGACGAGTTGACGGTGTTCATCACTGGTATCCACATGTTGTACAAAAGATCGGTCTATTTTTATCGTCGAAGCCGGTATGCGTTGCAGATATACCAGCGATGCGAATCCGATTCCAAAATCATCAATCGCCAGGCGAATACCCATTTCACTTAGCTGCATCATATTTCTTGTAATTTCAACCCGGTCTTCAATATAACTTGTTTCTGTCAATTCCAACTGAACATTTTCTGGTTTTAAATCTACAATTTCCAGCATTTGCCTGACTTTTTTCACAATACTTCCCGAACGAAGTTGAAGGGCAGATAAATTGATTGAGATATAAAAATCTGACTGAAGCTTGTTGATGATTGGAGCCACGTCCTGACAGGATTTATAAAAAACCCATTCTCCCATGGGGCTGATTAAATTTGTCTCTTCTGCAATTGGTATAAAGGTTTCGGGTGTTACAGATCCCAGCTCTGGGTTTGCCCAGCGCAATAATGCTTCCGCTCCGACAATATTAAATTGATTATCTTCGGTTTGCTCAATAATCGGTTGGTATACGATGCTGCATTCGTCTTCGAAGGCTTCTCCCTTTACCATTGTTTTAAGATTGTTCTCGATTTTAATGCGTTGGAGAGAGTCATCACCCATATCATCTTTAAAAAACTGATACTGATTTTTGCCGTTTTTCTTGGCCGCATACATTGCTGTATCAGCACTTTTTACCAGATGCTCCCGGTCTCCACCCTCTTTGGGAATGGTCATAATACCGATGCTGGTACTGAGATAATTTATTTTTTGCTCACCAAATTCAAAGGGTTCGGTCAGGCTTGAAATAATTTTCTCTGCGACATTGGCCGCCTCGTAATCATGTTTAAGATGCCGGATAATAACGGTAAACTCATCACCGCCAAGACGAAAAACAAAATCGGATTTACGGAGACTTTTTGTCAAACGTGATGCAACTTCACGGAGTACCATGTCGCCTATATCGTGCCCGAGTGTATCATTAACCAGTTTAAAATTGTCTAAATCACAATACAAAATGGCACTGGACCGCGTCTCTGTAGTGCGAGGCATATCCAGGAGAATTTGGTCAAGTTGTTGATAAAATCCATCACGGTTACCAAGTCCGGTTAACTTGTCGTGAAAGGCAAGATATTTGAGTTCCTGTTGTCCATGGATAACGGCCGTAAGATCGCTGCCAAACAAACAGATACCGCTCAATTTTTCCTGCTTTGGATCAGAAAAGATAGGCTGATATGATCTTTTATAATAGAGATACTTATTACGACGCTCAACGTATAACTTTTCAGTAAATCTGATAACCCGCTTTTCTTTTATTACCCGATCCAGATTATATTTTCTGCTTTCAAGACTCTCCGGATTAAACCCGGCCTGCTCAAACAGAAAATCATCGTCTTTACCGATAACCGCAATACGCAGTTCTTCATCACCAATATATTTTTCATTGGCATAACGGTAAATTCCGTTGACATCAAGAATCGCAATTTCGATGGGCAGATGCTGAAACATTTGCATCATATCGATCGATGTCAAATTTCCGTAAGTTTCTCCCGGAACAGGATCGGTTTTAAATACCTTTGATATTTTTTTTAGTGGAGTCATTATATTAAGGCTCTCGGCTTTCCGCTATCAGCTATCAGCCGACAACGGACCAACCATTTCATTCAAATTTACAATTACAGAAAAGAACTGACTTTAATATCTTAACACCCCAGAATTAATTCTGGGGTATGTAGAATAATCATTGCTACCGCTATTAATGTGGGATCAAAAAATCGGAGAAAAGTTAATGCCAAACTGCATTGATAAAGCTTTCCCCCGCCACATAGTGCTTTCATACCAGGTTCAATCGAACTATATTAAATAAATATTTGATATTTAATATAAACAAGCAATTTAAATGAGAACATTTTCATTGGCAAATAATGTTGCTAAATTTCTATAAATATTAGATGTTAAATCAATGAAACTAAATTTTAGGGAATAGCGTAAAACATTCAACGTTTTTATATAAAAGGAGGATGTAATATGAACAGATTTGTGATGAATATTTTTATTTTATTGATTATGGTGCCATTAATGGTCATGGGTGCCGGGGCAGATGATAAGAAGGTAATGGTAATTAGTGGCACAGACGGTCCATGGCTGGGAGTAAAAATTGAGAATCTGTCTACTAAAATGTTAAAGAATCTGAATCTTGAGAGTGGTGTCCGGGTGAAAGAAGTTCTTGAAAACAGCCCGGCACAAAAAGCGGGTCTTGAAGAAGATGATATTCTGGTTTCGTTTAATGGTAAAGAACTGAAGGATAGTAATGATCTGGTAAAAATGGTACAAAAATCCAAGATTGATGATGAGGTGACTATTGGTTATTTCCGGGATGGTAAAAAGAAAAAAGTATCCGCCACCCTGGCAAAGAATGAACAAAAAAATGTCATGCGGTGGTTTGGCGCAGATGGATCGCATAAAATAATTGAGACCGAGAAGCGGGCATGGCTTGGAGTCGAAACCGAAAATCTAAATGATCAATTGAGAGAATTTTTTGGTGCTCCGGAAAAAATGGGTGTACTCGTAAAAAAGATTGTCAAAGAAAGTCCTGCGGAAACCGTCGGATTAAAAGCCGGTGATGTGATTATCAATGTGGCGGATCGCAAGATTAAAAACACCAATGATTTGCTAAGATCCATCAATTATTACGATCCCGATGAAGTGGTTACAATCAAAGTTATTCGTGAGAAAAAAGAAAAAGAATTCAAAGTTAAGCTGGCTGAAACCAAGGGACATGGTAGTTTTCGCTTTTATGGTTCCGGGGATGAGTTGATTGAGATCAAAGAAATGGATATGACGGCACCTAACATGGAATTTCATCACCAGATAGATGTTGACATAGATGAAAAAGAGTTGAAGGAAATACAGGAGGATATGGAAGATCTTGACAATAATGTCAAAGTAAAAAAGATAAGAATAGAAACCTATGGAGACGAAACCTGATATTTCACCGGATGAATTGGCTTTAAATCAGGCTGAATGAATTATGCGAAATTATTTTCCGATTATTTTTTCATTTGTATTGGGTATCTTGCTGGCGATGGGTGCTAAAAAACTTTTGCATTTGTACATAGACCGGTTTTTTGGCAAAAAAATGAATCTGATAGAATTTAAATACGTCATTTTGTTTTTTACTCTGTTCGCAGTTCTCTGGACATATGGAAAATATATTGAATCCAACTGGCTATTGATGGCCGGTGCCTCAATGATGGCGATTTTGAATATATTCAGCCTGGTTTTAATTATTTTTCTGCCGTGGCCTCTGATATTTTTCTCGGTGACCGATAGAATTAACCGAAAAAAAAGTACGCCGCCAGTGGTGAATTTTGAAAGACGTCACTTTATTAAAGTTGCAGCCAGTGCATTACCGGTTATGGCATTGGGAACTGCTGGTTCCGGTATGGCAGGTTCTTTTCAGCCGGTCGGGATAAATAAGGTCCCAATGTACTTTAAAAATCTGCCAATTCAGTTGGATGGGTTTAAAATACTTCATCTGAGTGATCTTCATTTGGGATATTATTTTCATCTCTCCGATCTGGAAGAAACCATGCAGCTGGCAGAAAAGTTTGCTCCGGATCTGGTATTGGTTACCGGAGATGTGGCAGATGATTTGAACAAGCTTCCGGATGCGCTAAGAATAATTGATCAGCTGAAATACGCCCCATGGAAAATATATGTCTCTGGGAAATCATGAATACATGCGCGGCATTGAAGATGTGAAGCGAATTGTCGCGGCGGGTCCGGTTCCACTGCTTATAAATGATGGGCAAAGGATTATACATGCAGGCAGTCCAATTTTCCTTGGCGGTGCCGATGATCCCAAAAGAATGCGTGGTGATGTGGATCCGTTCCTGGACAAAGCGGTACAAAAAACCATGTCAAAGGCAGATTACAGTGATTTTAAGATTCTGATGAGTCATCGTCCCAAAGCACTTGATGTGGCCGGGAAGTATGATGTGGACCTGATATTATCCGGACATACCCATGGCGGCCAGATAATTCTGAATGGAAAAAGCGCCTTTGAGGGCATGGTAGAAAGAGAGCCTTATCTCTGGGGAAAATATAAAAAAGACCAGACCCAATTATATACCTCGGCAGGCATGGGGCATTGGTTTCCGTTCCGTTTAAACTGCCCGCCCGAAGCTCCCCTGATTGAATTAAAGAAATCCTCCTGATAGAGTATAACTAAGAAACAATTCTGGAATTTTTTCCACTCAACTGATATTTAATTTCTTTTTAAAGATTTTTGTTTTATTTGGAGAGGAGATATGGTGTATAAGAAAAGACCTGCAGAAAACAGGGGCGAGACCAATTTGGGTTGGCTTGATAGTAAGCGGTTTAATTCAGGTTGATGATTTTGTGCTGAATGATGGTGATGGCCTGGCCATTGAACATAAAAATAATATTGAAATAATTGCAAAAGAAAATACAGAATTTTTATTATTTGATGTAAATTAAAATACTTGATACTATCCAAACACTTATTGTGGAAATAAAATGGATAAAACAGCTTCAACAGATATGAAATTGAATACACTGTTAAAAAAAAGATGGAGTCCCCGGGCATTTTCTGAGCAGGAAGTAGCCAAGCAGGATTTATTACTTATTTTGGAGGCCGCGCGTTGGTCAGCGTCATGTAATAATGAACAACCATGGCGCTTTTTGTCCGGCATTAAAAACCAGGATGAAACCCACAGTAAGATCCTGGAGGTTTTGGCCGAGGGAAATCAGATCTGGGCGAAAGATGCCCCGGTTTTAATGCTGATTTATGCAAAAAAAACATTTTCATATAATAATAAACCAAATAATTGGGCAGAATATGACGCCGGTCAGGCAGCGGCAAATTTATCCATTCAGGCCATGGATATGAATATATATGTACATCAAATGGCTGGGTTTGACAAGGATGCCGCTTTAGGTTTAATCTCTTCCGAGGAAGATCTGGTTGCAGTAACTGCGATCGCCTTAGGTTACCTGGGCAAACCGGAACAATTGCCTGAAAAACAAAGGAACTGGGAAACGGCAGAACGGACAAGAAAAGACTTGAGTGAGATCATACTAAATCCATCAGAGCATTTATTATAAGAGATTTAAATAAAACGGCTAATTATTTCAAAATGTCATCCTGAACTTGTTTCAGGATCAAGTGACGGGTATGTATACTTTTTAGAACTTTCTATAAATTAGTTTTTCCCTTCAGGCTTTTTCATATTAAATTTAACCTCTGAAATTTTCAAACCATATGCAAAGTTAATAAATTCATTCAATCCTTATTTACCATCTCTTTATCAAAAATGGAGTAGATAATGTCGCTAAAAAATATTGTTTTGTTTATTATTATTGGTCTGATATTTTCTCCGCTTGTTTTGTGTGCACAAAATTACCAATCAGATTTACCACGGGGCACATCCATTCACCTTCTTGATAATGGCTTGCAGTTATTATTGATAGAAAATTCCGCCTTACCAATGGTCGGAGTAAACGTGGTGGTAAAAACCGGTTCGGCGTATGAAACCTTTGCAACCAGCGGCATGAGCCACATGTTGGAACATCTGTTGTTCAACGGCACGACCCATAGAACACAAAAACAATTATATGATGATGTTGATCTGATCGGCGGGTATAATAATGCCAATACCTCATATTATTACACTAATTTTATGATGGTAACACCGGCGGAACACATAGAAAAAGGCATGGAAATTCAAGCTGATATGCTTTTTAATTCATTATTACCCGATGAAAAATTTGAGAAAGAAAAAGGAATTGTTCTGGAAGAAATCGCCAGAAGTCTTAGTAAGGCGAGTTCTCAAATGGATCGAAACGATCAGGCAATTCTTTATGAAGGTCATGCTATGTCGCTTCCGGTTACGGGAACTTATGCCACCATTGAATCCATGAACAGAGATGATGTCTATAATTACTATAAAAATTCCTATGTACCTAATAATATGATCATGAGTGTCATCGGAAAATTTGATAGTGACAGTATGTTGACAAAAATCAAACAAATATATGGAAAAGCCATACCCAAACCGGTCAGGCGAGATCAGTCTGATGATCTTGCAATCGGTTTTTCAGTCAACGATTTTCATGGGTCAGCCAAAACCGATTTGTATCAGCGATTTTATAGCGGTGATGAAATCATCTTACATTTAATTTACGATCTGCCGGTCGATGTAAATCCGGCAAATTTTGAATTACTGGATGAGTCGCTCAAAAAACACAACGATAACTTGAAAACAGCTCTCACAACCGAATTTAAAGATCAATTTAAATCCGTTGAAATGTCGACGATGCAAAATCCAATTCGCAGCTATATGCAAATCGCTCTGACTGTATCCGATAAGAAAAATAATAACGCGCTCATTACCTCTGTAAATAATTATTTTAAAAAAGCAAAATTTGATCTTCCGTTAGAAACAGTACAGCTTTTTGCCACAAAGGCAAAAACGGGATTTCTAAAGAATCTTGAAAAACCGCATATGTTTGGTATTTATAATGCAGATGCGTTTGCAACTGGCGGCATCGAAGTCTGTTTTGCAATCATATACGGAAGAAGTGTATTATCAGGGTGCCGACTGGCTGAAATCATACTCTGTGAAATCTAATCCCCTCGTTATTATTCACAATCCGATTAATGCCGGGAAGAAAGAACAGGAGAATATGTCTGTCACAGACAAACTGACTGTGGACCCGGGATCAGGAGTGACCACTATTGTCAGACAAAATTCATCCACAGAGTCTAATCGCAATTCATTATTTGTTTAAGCATAAAGCCCGGTATGAATCGAAATATGGCCTGGATGCAGCAAAATATCTTCATGATTGTTTTGGACAGAGGTTAAAATCTCAGGAAAATCAGAAAATAACACAAAAATATGGTCTGACGTTCACCGTAAATGACAATCCATATATTCCAATGGACAACATTTATCTGCACCCGGATTTCGGCTATATCCGTGTGGAGGGCCTGGCCAGTGATTTGCCCGGATTGATTTCATTCCTGAATGCACAATTTGCTGGTTTTAAGCCTTCGGCAGCAGAGTTTGATAAAGCAAAAAGTAATTTTATGCGTTCCAGCATGATGATGTCAAAAAACAAAGCCGGAGATATTTTCGAACAGAAATACACAGCTTATGTGTATGAAGAAAATAAATATACGCAAGGTGGCGGAGAACTTTCGGAGGAAGTACTTGCTCAATTTGCGTCTGAGTATTTTAATCCGGCCAACATAATAATTTCGGCAGTTTCACCGGCAGCACCAGATAGTCTTATCCGTTTACTCACCGGAATCAGTAATCCCGCTAAGTCCAAGAAAGATGAATCCAAAGCGTATGAGCGTTCATTGCGTTTAACCATAGAAGATGTGGTTGATGAATCGGAAGGCGGCGGAGAGCAGTCATATTTATTCTGGGGATATGTGAAAGAGGTTGCGCCACAAGATATTCCGGCACTAGCGGCACTCTCCCAGGTACTTAAGGATAGCATAATATTTGATATACGGGAAAGACAGGGCCGGGCTTATCGCATGTCCGCAGGAATAGATATGGTAAATAACATGGCAATGTTTTATATAAGATTTGGTACCAGGCCGGCGAATATTGATCCTTTGCTACCCCAGATGCCAGATTTTTTCAGTACGGATATGGTGAGTGAGTTAACCCCCAGTCAGCTGCAAAAATCTGTAAATATGTATTTAGGTCGTATGATGTTTCGCCGCCTTTCAAGCATAAATCAGGCATATTATTTGGCTCATTCGCAATATTTTCACGAAGACATGTACTATGACAACAAAATTCTGGAACAATTGAAGAAAGTAACTGTAACAGACGTTAGAGAAGTTGCAGAGAAATATTTAAATCCCGAAAAAAGTGTTTCTGTAATTGTTCGCTAAACAGCAAAAAAGTAAACCGGAGCAGATATATGTTTAAATACAACACGCTTATTTTGATAATTTTAGCATTTGCCGGGGTGACATCGGCCCAGTATATCAATCATAATCTGGAAGTGGTGTTGACACCCGATAGCAATTTTGTCCAGGTAACCGATGCGATAATTATTCCACTCGATTCCAGTAGTAAGGAAATACGGTTTCAATTACATGCCAATCTTGAACTGATGGATTCTGACAGCACCGCGGCCTATTCAATTGAGGAAGTTGCTGTAAGTGATTCGGATTCGGTGGCATATGAAGCAGCGGTACCCTTAAAAACCTATCTCGTACAACCCAAAGAAGAGTTGACAAATCGCTTGTCACTGCAAATTAAATATCAGGGTGTTATTAATCATCCGGTTGTACAACAATCTAAAGAATATGCCCGCGGATTTAGTGAAACACCCGGCATCATTAGCGATCAGGGTGTGTATCTTTCCGGTTCAAGCTATTGGCTGCCAAAATTTAACGATGAGCTGGTTACTTTTAATATGAATGTGTATACACCACCGGAATGGGATGTGGTGAGTCAGGGCAAAAGAGTGCAGCGCGAGGGTGTTGGGGCGCAGAATCTATTCCGCTGGGAATCACCGGAACCCATGGACGAGGTATATTGTATTGCGGCTAAATTTACCTATTATGAAAAGTCAATGGGCGAAGTAACCGCAATGGCATATTTGAGGACACCGGATCCGGCACTGGCAAGTAAATATCTGGAAACAACAGCCCAGTATATGGAGATGTACAATCAATTAATCGGCCCGTATCCGTATACAAAATTTGCACTGGTGGAAAATTTTTGGGAAACGGGATACGGTATGCCTTCTTTCACACTGCTTGGTGAAAAAGTGATTCGTTTTCCGTTTATTCTTCATTCCTCATATCCACATGAATTGTTACACAATTGGTGGGGAAATTCAGTGTTTGTCGACTATGAAAGCGGGAATTGGTGTGAAGGGCTCACGGCATATCTGGCAGATCATTTAATAAAGGAACAAAATGGCCAGGGTGTGGAGTACCGTCGCAGCGCACTACAATCTTATACGGATTATGTGAATGACTCAAATGATTTTCCATTGAGTGAATTTCGATCACGATATGATGCCGCCTCTTCTGCCATCGGATATAATAAATCTATGATGATGTTCAATATGATGCGTCAGGGTGTGGGCGATGATATTTTTACGAAATCACTACAGGCATTTTACCGAAAGAACAAATTTAAGAGAGCCGGATGGGATGATATACGCGAGGCGATTGCCTCGGTAACAGGCCGTGATTATAAGTTTGGATTTGATCAGTGGATTAAACGAAAAGGGGCGCCGGAGTTACGCATATCCGATGCCAGTGTTACGGGAGAATCTGGAAATTACAATCTGACCTATACACTCACCCAGGTACAGGAAGGTGACTCATTCCAGGTGGCAATTCCGGTAGTGGTCCATTATGCCGGAGAAAACAAACCATTTATCCAGCGTGTTGATATGAGGAGCAAGTCTCAGACTTACGAAATGAATTCTGAGGCTGAGCCTGTACTTATTGAAGTTGATCCTCAATTTGATGTGTTTCGTCGCCTTCATCGCAGCGAAATTCCGCCCGCATTGAGCAAAGTCTTTGGATCAAATAAGGTATTAATAATCCTGCCATCCACGGCAGAGGATCAATATCTGAATACATATACGGCATTGGCCCAAAAATGGTCCGGAGCCGATTCCGGAAAGATAGAAATCAGACAGGATAATCAGATGCTGGAAGTGCCGTCTGACAGAGAGGTCTGGGTTTTTGGAAAAGAAAACCGGTTCCGTGCATATCTGGATAGTGGTATCGTAAATTATGATGCAGAAATTGGTGACAGTACCTATCGATTTGGCCAGGATAGCATAGCGGCGGGAAACAAAAGTGTAATTGTTTCCTTCAGAAATCCACGCAATCCGGATCATGTCATGGTCTGGTTGCATACGGATGTTCCTGAAGCCGGGGATGGTCTGGCCAGAAAATTACCTCATTATGGCAAATACAGTTACCTGGTGTTTGATGGAACGGAACCGACAAACATTGTAAAAGGTCAGTGGCCGGTGATTAATTCGCCTTTGATAAAGATTTTAAATGATGATAAAGCAACCGCCGCACTGGCCGGAACCAATTTGCCTGAACGCACCGCATTGGCCAGTTTAACACCCGTATTTTCACCGGAGCGCATGCAGGCCCATGTTGAATATCTTGCATCTGAAGATTTGCAAGGTCGTGGTCTTGGAACGCCTGAACTGGATACCGCGGCGGAGTATATTGCCGCACAATTCAAAGAAATTGGTTTACAACCCGGAGCAGACGATGGCAGTTATTTCCAAAGCTGGAAAGCTATTGTCGGTAAAGAAATGGCTGAGAAAGATGTGAAAAATGTGATTGGTGTGATTCCCGGAAACAAGTATGCGGGTGAATCGGTCGTGGTTTGTGCGCATTATGATCATCTTGGTTTGGGTTGGCCGGATGTACGCGAAGGAAACGAAGGTAAAGTACATTATGGTGCGGATGACAATGCCAGCGGCGTGGCGGTGATGATTGAACTGGCCAAACTGATGGCAGAAACGGCCAAGCCGGATCGTACAATAATATTTGTCGCTTTAACGGGCGAAGAAAACAAGTTGATGGGTTCACGGTATTATGTGCAAAATATGAAAAAATATCCAGCCGCAAAAATCATGGGTGCACTCAATCTGGATACGGTCGGCCGTTTGGGTGAAAATAAAATATTGATACTAAACAGTCAGTCGGCCAGTGAGTGGAAACATATTGCCATGGGTATCGGACATGTGACAAGTCTTCCCTATGAATTAGTTTCACAGGAACTGGATGCCAGCGACCAGGTAAGTTTTATCGATGCCGGTGTCCCGGCGATTCAAATATTTGGCGGTGCGAATGTTGACTATCACAAGCCATCAGATACGGCGGACAAAATTGATGCCGATGGCATGGTGAAAGTGGCCATTTTTACCAAAGAAGCCATAGAGTATCTGGCCGAAAGAGAAGATCCACTCAGCTTTGAAGGCAAAGTAAAAGCGCAGGTGAGTGAAGACCGTAGCGGACAAAAACGCAAGGTCAGTACCGGTATAATGCCGGATTTTAGTCATACGGAAAGTGGTGTAAAAGTTGCTTATGTGACGCCCGATTCACCCGCAGATAAGGCTGGCCTGCGCAAGGGTGATATTATTGTCCAGTTAAACTATACGCGGGTTGCGGATTTGAAAGAATATTCGAATGAGCTGAAAGGCTACAATGCAGGTGATGAGCTGACGATGGTATATCTTCGGGATGGTGAAGAAGGCCGGGCGCAGGTAAAACTGACCGGACGTTAAAAATTCGATTTTTGGATTGATTAGTAAAAGAATAACCACAGAGAGCACTGAGAACGCACAGAGGTTGCAGAGAAAAAGTTAATAAATTTTGCGTTCTGCGTGTATATTCTTGGCGTCTTTGCGGTTAAAAATAAAGACTAGTGTCTCGGGTAAAAGATCCCTCCAGGATGACCTGGCCGGGACCATCTTATACTATCACAAACATAATTTTTGCAAATGTAATATGAACGTCAAAATCGGAACCTCCGGATACAGTTATGACGACTGGCGCGGTAGTTTTTATCCGCAGACCATTAAATCAGCTCAGATGCTGGAATATTATAGTCAATATTTTAATACCGTTGAACTCAATGTAACCTACTATACCATTCCCAAAGTACACACCTTTGAACAATTGGTTGCCCGAACCCCGGATGGTTTTGAATTTATAATAAAGACACACCAGGAAACCACACACCGTCGAAAAGAAAATGTTATTGCCATTACCAATTTACTTGAATCGGTTAAGCCGGTTATTGAGGCCAATAAATTTCGGGGATTTCTGGCCCAGTTTCCATATTCATTTAAAAACAATGAGCAGAACCGGAAATATCTGGCGCAAACCCGTTCTTTATTAAAGAATCATGCCTTGTTTGTTGAGTTTCGACACGACAGCTGGGACAAGCGTCAATTGGCCGGATTTTTGGAAAGTAATGATATTGGTTATGTAAATGTGGATGAACCAAAACTGAAAGGGTTGCTTCCGCCCCAGGAAATTGTCAGTTCAAAAGCGGCGTATATCCGGTTTCATGGGCGGAATACAGCCGACTGGTGGGACGGCCAGGGATCGGCGCGATACGATTATGAATACAATGAACATGAGTTAAAGGACTGGATGATTCATATCAGCGGGATCTTAAAAAAAGCATTTAAGACATATATCTTTTTCAACAATCACCCCGGCGGCAAGGCACCAAAAAATGCCAAACAGATGATGAAAATCATTGAGGATCAATTAGGCAAAGAACAATAAGAAATTGGCGATAGAGACGCATTGATATGCGTCTCGAAATGGGATATTTGTAATTGGAATATTGGGTTTTTAACCGCAAAGTTCGGAAAGAAGAAACAAAGCACGCAAAGAATATATTAAATCAATATTCTTCATGTACTTCGTGACTTTGTGGTGTAATAAAAATTGTATCTGGGTAGAAAATTTAGATCAATCAAATCCATGTGTAATTGGTAGTGTTCCCAAGCATAACTTGGGAATGAGATAAATCATCGATCCGCGTTAATCCGCGAATTCTGTGTAATCCGTGTTCTATTAGACTTAATCACATAGATAGGAAATATTCATTATTAAAGATCCGTTTTTAGTAACAACACAAAATGAGAACATTTAATGTCAATCACCCATGAAAATCTCCTGGAAAAAGTTCCGGTTCATCTAAGGCAATATGTCGTTGAGCAGGAGTATGATCGATATACCTGGCGTGATCAGGCGGTGTGGCGCTATATCATGCGCAATAATCTTGGTTTTCTTGGTAAACATGCCCATACATCTTATAGAGACGGATTAGAAAAAACCGGTATCCATATTGACAAAATTCCCGATGTACTGGAAATGAACCGGCAGCTGGAAAAAATGGGTTGGAACGCAGTGGTGGTGAACGGGTTTATTCCACCGGCGGCGTTTATGGAATTCCAGGCCAACAAAATACTGGTTATATCAGCGGAAATACGATCGATTGAGCATATTTTATATACCCCGGCACCGGATATTGTGCATGAGGCAGCCGGACATGCACCGATCATAGCCGATCCTGAATATGGGGAGTATTTACAAAAATTTGGTGAATACGGATCCAAAGCAATTGCCTCAAGGGAAGATTTTGCTGTATATGAAGCCATACGAAAATTATCGATTGTCAAAGAATATCCCAATGCCACAGTTAGAAGAGATTAGACAGGCAGAACAAAATCTGGAACAGCGCCTGGCAGACAATACGCTAGCCTCAGAGGCTGCAAAATTATCACGCATGCACTGGTGGACAGTAGAATACGGATTAATTGGAACGACCAGAGATTATAAACTTTATGGTGCCGGGCTATTGTCATCGGTTGGTGAGAGCCAGGCTTGTATGCAACCGACCGTCAAAAAATTACCAATGTCAATCGACTGTATAAATTATGATTATGATATCACCACAATGCAGCCACAATTATTTGTCACGCAAAACTGGCAGCAATTGATGGATGTGCTTGAGGAGTTTGCCGATTCCATGGGATTCCGGGCAGGGGGTAGTAAAAGCCTGAATCAGGCAATTGCCTCACAAAATGTGGCCACGGCGGTGTATTCATCAGGACTGCAGGTTTCTGGCCAATTCGTACCCAGATGCTGACAGATGGCGAGAATAATCCGGCATATATCAGGACATCGGAGGTCCAACATCTTTGGCCGTGCAAATGACCAGGAACTGGCCGGTCATGGCATAGATTATCATGCTGATGGATTTGGATCACCGATCGGTAATGCTTGAAAATGAAGAATTATAGCCATTGGAGAAATTTTCAGATACGTGATTTAAACCGGCAAGGAATAAATCACGGCCGGCAAAGAAGACAGATTTGCAATTGATTCCGGGGTACGGGTATTTCAGTTGCCGGAGAAGTCAAACAAATCGTCCGGAAAAATGATAAGATGATATTGATAAGTTTCTCAGACTGCCGGGTCACTGGCGGATGATGGATGCGGTTTTATTTCAGCCGGAATGGGGCATCTATGATATGGCGGTGGGTGAGGAAATTGTTTCAGTATTTTCAGGCAGTGCGGATAAAGAGAAATTTAATGTATTACCTGGCAAATCGGAATTAACTGCAATCGATGTCAAGTATGATCGGAAAATGCAAAAATTGTTTTCATTATATCAAAAAATTCGAGACATGCGTAGCCATGGATCGTCGAAAATTGAAATACCGGCCATTTATGAAAATCTTAAAACTTATTATCCCGAAGAGTGGTTATTGCGGATGGAAATTCTGGAACAGATTAATGATACATCTGAATACGGATCAATCAAGCAGAGCATTCTGAAAGATCTGGCGAAAATTATAAATGCATCGTCGGAACAAAAAAGTCTGATCGAATCAGGTATGGAATTGTTGTCCGGCGTTTCAAAGAATCAATAATCGAAGAATGTGGTTTAATATATATCAAAATTGTCCGCAACAAATGGATTAAAACCGCACAATTATATAAATATATCTCTAAAGGCCTTCATCTTTTTTTGTTATTTATTATTTGCTATTTGTAACTTACTCATGTTGCATTTTGTCTGATTGAAGCGTTTAAGATTGAAATCTATGAGGACAGAACATGAAAATTGGAATTTGGGCAGTTGTCACAAACATGTTGCTATTATTTTTAACAAACGGATTTTGTCAGGAAAAAACAACCATTATTCAACTACTGGACAATAATACACTGACACCAATCGAAGGAGCTACATATCGCTATCTGAATCAAATCGGGGTCTCGGATGTAACTGGGCAAATACACATTATTTCTGGTAAGGCAGATACATTATTTATATCGCATATAGCTTATGGTGAATGGTTTGTAGCAAATGATGATTTACAGGCTGCTATTGAAAGTGGTGTTCTATTTCGTGATCGCGATATAATGACTGCTCAGCCTATTACAATTATTGCTCTGCGACCCCAATCACAGAAATCGGAACGGTTTGGTCTGGAACAACAGGATAAGCTTGCCCATGATGGGGGTGCTGTTTTGCAAAAAAATCCTGCAATCAGTAGTATTAAAAAAAGCGGCAGTTATGGTTTTGATCCTGTTCTACGCGGATTTAAATATGATCAGCTGAATATATTAATTGACGGCGCGCAAGGTGCCGTGGCTGCCTGTCCCAATCGTATGGATCCGCCAACCAGCCAGATGGCCCCCAATATGATTGAACATATTGAGGTTTTTAAAGGACCTCATTCTTTTCGCTACGGAACATCATTTGGCGGCACAATCAATTTTGAGTCCACACCAATGCAAATCGGGTTTGATAAGAATATTTATGGCAGAATATCGGGAAGTTTCGAATCCAATGGAGGTATATACCGTACAGAAGGAACAATTGGCCGGAGCGGGAATTTTTATGATATAAGTCTATTTGGCTCCTGGTCTAAGGGAAGTGATTATATAAGCGGCAATGGAATAGAGATTCCCGGGATTTTTCAACGCAGCAACTATGGTTTACGCGCCGGTTTCAATATATCAGAGTCACAAAAGATGATCTTTTCTGTTGCCAGGAATAAAGCCAAAGATACAGATTTCCCTGCGCTTCCAATGGATCTGATCTCTGACGATACCGATTTGTTTAATCTTCAGCACAAAATTATATTGCGTGGAAAACCACTGTATTCCTGGAATACCACCTTATTCTCAACGAAGGTAGATCATTATATGGACAATCTGGGAAAAGATCTGTATCCCAGGATGATGAATGCCGGTACCGATGCAAACACTCAAAGTTATGGCGGCAGATCTGAAGGAACATGGCAATTTGACCAATCAAAACTGTTTACCGGGCTGGATGTGAGAATTGAGGAAGCCAGCGGTACGAGGACGCGTGAATTTTTAATGGGACCAAATAAGGGCAATACGGTGATGGACAATGTCTGGAATGATGGCCGGGTGAGCAAGTATGGTGTTTTCGCCGAGTATCAGTATTATTATCCATCATTTAAAATCATTACATCTGCAAGATTGGAATTTAATAAAGCTGTGGCGCGTAACGCTGATCCAGATTTTTTAATAAAAAATCCGGGAGACGTTAATTCCGATCATATTAATCCCAACTTCAGCATCGGGGGATTATATGAATTCAGCGACAATTTCTCTGTTGGAATGTGGCTTGGCCGTGCGCAACGCAGCGGAAGTCTTACCGAAAGATATATAAACTCTTTTCCTGTTGGCGTGGATCCATACGACATGCTGGGGAATCCGCAATTATCTCCCGAAATTAACAATCAGATTGATCTCACCATGGCCTATAATACGGTCAGCATGTCAATTGATATTAATTTATTCGCTTCAGTTCTTAATAATTATATTTCATCAAAAATTGATACCTCTCTTCGACCGATAATGCCATCAAGTCCTGGGGTGCGCCGTTATATGAATATCGATGATGCGTTTATGACTGGATTTGAAATAAATTGGCAACAAAAGTTAGCAGCCGGCTTAGATCATAATCTGAGTGTTGCCTACACCTATGGCAGGGACAATGTGCGCAAGGAACCACTGCCTGAAATTGCTCCTCTGGATTTCCGATATACGATAATGGGAAGTTATTTTGCCAATAAAGTACGTCCATTAATTGTCTACAGATACGTGATGCAGCAAAACCGCATATCAAGTTCTTTTGGAGAAACACACACCCCAGCCTTTTCTGTACTGGACCTGGCTTTAACCTGGCAGATCAGCAAAATATTTTCTCTGTCAGGGGGCGTGCAGAATTTGTTTAATGTGGCCTACTATGAACATTTAAGTCGGTTTGTAAAGGGGCAGGATTACCCAGTTTATGCGCCGGGCAGAAATATTTACCTGTCTGCATTTTTCGATTTGATGTAATCATAGAGAGGTAAAATGCCTGTACGATATAAATATAGAGCGAAATCAGATCGCAGAGAAGCAAGACCGTAAAGAGTATCAGTAAATACCGGAATCATTGCAATAGCTCATGACCAATTACCCGTTACCAACCGCTGATGAATAAAAAAATATTTTAACAGAAAAATTTTCAATATTAATTAACCATTTTTGCCTTGTAGAGTTTGTATACGGAATAAATAGTAATTAGATTGTATTATATTTGGTAATTCAAAAATTAAAACAGGAGATTAACTATGCGTTATGTTAAATTTTTATTGCTAATAGCTATGTTTTTGTCATTGGGTTGTTCATCATATTCTTTTAAAACAGATTATGATAATACCATCGATTTTAGCGGTTACAAAACCTATATGTGGTATGCGGGAAAAATGCCCGATGACGATGCATTAAGTGCCAATCCGTTGGTTAAAAAACGTGTTGCGGCCGGGGTTGACAAGGCACTTCAGGCTAAAGGATATAAGATTGGTACCGCGGATGCATATGATTTTGTAGTTATCATTCATGCCGGAAACAAAGAAAAAACACAGATAGTCAATACTGGTGGTTATGGCTATGGTGGTTACGGATATGGCGGCTATGGCCGTGGTTGGGGCGGATATGGCGGATATGGCCAGACAGATGTGTATCAATATGATGAAACAACTCTGGTGATTGATATTGCCGATGCGGCAAAAAAAGAAATGGTGTGGCGCGGTACTGTAACTGGTGTGGTAAAAGATTATTCAAATCAAGAGGATATGCAGGAGAATATTGATAACGTTACAGAAAAAATGCTGAGTGAATTTCCGCCGGAAAAATAGAAAATTAGTAATCAGGAATGAGGAATTAGTGATGATAATGAGTCAGACCCAATATATTCATATCATTACTCTTTCCTCATTTTTCCAATTTACTCTTCAGGATAAAGATTATCCCACCACTCCGGTTGGTCTTTCAACCAATAATCAAACCAGGCTATAATTGTTTTGGTCCAGCGTTTACGCTTTTCATGCTGCATGATCCAGTGATTTTGCCCCGTTATCTCAATTAACTCCACCGGTTTGTTTAACAATTTTAAGGCGGTATACAGTTGCCGGCTTTCACCGGGCGGTACATTGGTATCATCGGCACCGTGTAATAATAATAACGGGGTATTGATGCTGTCGGCCATGAATAACGGACTCTGATTAACATATATATCTTTACGGTTCCAGGGAAAGCTCCCGGCTGTAGCGCCGGCACTATATAAATATCCCCAATAACCTTCTCCCCAATAACTGGATAATGAACTGATTCCGGCGTGTGAAATGGCTGATGCAAAAATATCTGTTTTGGCAACCAGGTACATAGTCATAAATCCGCCATAGGAAGCGCCCATACAACCCACACGTCCCGGATCGACAAATGAGTGTGCGGCAAGAAATTTCTTGGTTCCTTCAATAATTTGAACACCGGTTATTTTTCCCCAGTCATTTACATGCAGAGCAGAAACCTCCTGCCCGTAACCAGTTGCACCGGCCGGATTTATTACATAAACCACATATCCGTTTGCAGTGTAATAATTAAATGGGTACCGACCGCCAAATGAGCGGCTGACCGGAGAAGTCCCGCCATAATAATAAACGATACAGGGATAGTTTTTTGCAGAATCAAAATCCGGTGGATAGTATACGCGGCCATCGACGGTGTATCCTGTCTCAGAGTTAAATGTCCATGTTTTTACTTTACCCGGTTTTGCATATTTAAAATTTTCCTTAGCCGGATCAAATATAATTTTTCCGGAGTTTTTCTTTAAGTTGACAACCGCTATCCTGTTCGGATTTGTTGTACTGGTACCGGATATGATTCCCGTTGCTGCGTGTGAAGCAAACTGCATTTTACTCACCACATCAATGCCGGTATCAATCTGATAATATTTATTTTGATCGATATCATAATGATAGAGATGTTGATAGTCTTTATCCTCACCGATAACATATATTCCATCATCATGCCAATCTGCCGCTTCAATTTTAGGATTAAAATCACGACTAATCGCTTGTGTCTGCCCGCTTGCTAAATCAAAAATATAGGCCTGCGTATCGTACATATTGGAAATCATGTCAACGGGCAGATTCATTCCAGTTCCACCAAAGAGGGATGGTCCGCCCAGACAAATTAATTTCTGCCCGTCCGGTGAAAATTTTGCTGAATTCAGCCATCGTCCCGACCAGATTGAATCCGTTTTCATTGTCTCTATATCGAGCAAAAACAAACTGATTATTGAAAATGGTCTCTCCTGATAATCATAGTGCTGGTCGTATAATAAGATATTTTTTCCATCCCGGCTTATATCCATTATACCGGTAAACGGGCTTGCCCCGATCATGGGTTCGGCAATACCTGATGGATATGATAATTTGTAAAAGGATCTTTTAGTGCGGTATTCAGGCCAATGATCCGGCATCCCTTCCAGTTTTTTGATTCCATGTTCAGGAGTATCGGGTTTTTCAGAACAGGTGTAGACCAGGTAAGACGCATCGGGTGACCAGCGGTAAGAAGCAAAATCAATAATCCCGATTTTAAGCGCAAAGCGTCTACCGGTATTCAGATCAGAAACCCAGATTGTTGTTTTTTTGTCCTGTGTGCTTGTAAAGGAATATAAATGCGATATCGGGGTCCATTGAAAATTGCTTATATTTGCCATGCCACGAAAAGACTGAAACAAATTGCCATCTTTAGTATATCGTATTTCAATCCAGGATTCTGATTCGTCTAATTCTTTATTTCGCTGACTCAGGGTGATTGCCATCAACCGTCCATCGGCTGATAGTGCAGTACTACCTATAAGGGGAATATCAAGTATATGATCCAGGGAAATCGACCTCCCGGGATTTGTTGTTAACTTAAAACTATTCGCCAAAGAATCGTGATCGGCAGATACCGTAGCAGCCAATAACCAGTCATTCATTTGAGAATCATGTTTAATCGTTTTTACAATCACGAGGTGCTTGCCTGCTTCTGCGCGCACTCTTGTAGAAATTGATTTCTCATTGTTTGTAGTGATGGAATCCTGAGACGCTTTTTGATCAATAAGCCGGCCATCATAAAATATTTCAAACGGATGCTGTGATTTAACCATGAGCTGCAGATTTAGATAGCGATCGGTCTGGAGATAGAATCCCGCGTATGTGATCTGAGGAGAGTCTGGCTTGTTATTATAATCAAGTTGAAGATTTCCTCGCGAGGCAGTCCGGTTATTCCATTCGAGTTTCCGGCCCTTATTCCATTCTATAACATCCCCTTCGGCCGGCCACAAATCTGTAACATCGATATGTGTAAATTTTAATATATCTTTTAACTCGAATATCGAATTACCTTTCACCGGATAATTTGTATCCAGGGCATCGAGAACCAACCAGCTGGTGACCTGTTTCTCAGCGACATTTGCATAAACCAGGCCCGAGAGGATTATAGTTAAAATGAACAAACGTAACTTCATCATTTTAATCAGCTCCGTTAGAATAGTTATTATTTTTCGATAACTTCAAATTCACGGTCCGGGTTTTCATTTGGTATTACTTTAAATTTTACCCGGCCCAGGATCAGATCATCTTCTGTAACGATATCAACCTGCCATTGCCCTATTTGCAGATTCTTTTTATAGGTATAGCCACGATACCCGCCATCGCGACCGCCTGTAAGATTATAGATGGTGCGATCAGTTACCACCCAATCCTCTTTTTGCTCGGAATAAAACTGCCATTGGTGCGCAATCTTTTCTGTTAGCCGGGCCGGCGCAAATACAGATGCAAAACAAAAAGCGCTGTCGCCTTCCTGAAAATAAAACTGGCTATCATCATTTTTGAAAAACTGATACCAGGCGGGCTTTTCATACTTTAAGATATATATATTGTCCGTATGATTTTTACTGGCGTGATGATAAATCCCGGCAGATTCCATGGCCAGCGGCACAGGTGGAATAAAATTCAGTACATAGAAAATATTGAGAACTACATAGATCATCCCAATCAGCCCCAGGTGTTTATAATAGTGCTGGTTGGAAGCAAAAAGATTCCTTCTATATAAATAGTAGATAATAATAACCGGTAAGGCTAATCCACATAATCCCCCAAGAATGAAAGTGAAGGTACTCATGATTCCGGTAACAACCGGGATAAAAAATATGAAAAACGAGAAGGCTGCGATAAAATACAGACTAAACAGCAAGTAGGTGTTACTCAGTTTCTTTTCAAGAAATTCATTTGCCACAAACAGCAGAATCAGGATCATTAAAAAAAGAGATGCTTTGGTAAAGGAGGCACTTTTGAAATAGAAAACAACATACACGCTGAATAATCCGCCCAGGAAGAACTGCATTCCTGCCGGAAACCAATGGCTGTATTTCTGTAATATGCGATTTTTCAAACGATTCTGTTCGTTAAACAATGCCAGGACAATCAGAACTCCGAGAAGGATGAGATAGCAAATAATTATCAGATTATCTGTCAGTTCATCAATTCGGGTAATGGTTAAATTGTCCCAGGTGAAACCGCTGAAAAACGCAATTACCGGAACAAAGCGTTGGTGGCGTTGGACAAACGCCTTTGAATCCATGATTTTGTCTTTGAAGGAAGTAAATATTTTCATAGCAGGATTTTATCTGTTAATAAATTCAAGATTAAAATATTGATTTTTCAATCACCTTTTTCTTTTAAGAGGTTTTTACTGAATCCGTGATCTGATTTTATTGTCCCAGGATTAATCCCGGGGCAATAGAAAAATGATAGGGATTTCAATTTGGTTTCCTGCTTTCAGACTATTCAACGTCAATCTTTATAAAGACAGCCGATAGCTGATGGCTGACAGCATGAAATGCCCGATTACCCTAAATCTAAAGGTTAATTAAAGTAATATATTAATTCTCTTTTATTTTAAAAAACGAATTTTGTGACAGAAATAAAAAAAATGATTCTATGAGGAACAAATCTTTAGGACCGAGGCGGGATCAATCCGGTGGCCACCAGGAAAAATAGTTTGACTATGTTTGACACTATTATCATTCATATATTTATAAAGTTCTTCACGAATTTCGCCCGGAATAAGTCTGTCATTTGATCCATGAATCAAACTTAGTTTGGCTGCCGAAATTCGTTTTTGAAATTCCGGAATATCAATATCATGGGGAATTAGTCCGCTGCATATAATCAGATGATCAAACCTGTAGTTGGTTGATACAAACCAGCGGCTGGCAGTCTCTGAGCCTTGCGAAAATCCCAGTAAACAAAGATTTGGTTTATGGGATAATTTATCAATCCAGTCATATAAAACATGATCGAGATAATTCAGATAGTCGTGTATTTCGTCATCCCGGTGCGAACGGGTCATCCATGATGCGGCGGTTCTGCCGCCGGTGCCACTCGAATAAAATTGGGATAATCCCTGGGGCGCGATCAGAAAGCGGGTATCGTCTGCCAGGATTTCAAATTCACGTAAAAAGACATCGGCTTCCTGGCTGTATCCATGTAATAAAAACCATAGTTCATTTGTGGCGGGGGTAAGGGTACCGCTGGTATATACATGTGCAGTACGTTGTATCTTGAGTGTGTGGTGGTCTATTCGCATTTGATTTGTACTATCTTGTACTACTTTGTCCTATCTTGTCCTACCATGTAGTCCATCTATAAGATGGACTACATCCCTCAGATTGAAATGACTTTATTTTTTTGCGCAATAATATTTTCAAACTCTTTCTTTGACATCTCGCCTTCGGTAATAACCCGATTATTATCCGTTTTTACTTTAATACTATTCAGAATATCAATGGTGTCTCTATCCTCACTTACCGATAATTTGACCGCGGCGATTCCGCCCTTTATGGCATCTTTGACCAACTCTGCTTTTTCACCATCAGAGCAAATGCAGCCACCATTAAAGTATAAATTATCGGTTAATTTAATGGCCATACTGGCACTGCTTATACTGTTTACAATAGGCATACTTTCACTAATACCATAGTCTGAGAAATTGTTTAATACGGACTCAGTATTCACGGTCATCCAGGCCCAGCTTTTGTATTTGAGTGATTCAATCTGAGGCATCAGCTTCAGTTTACCCTCGGAAACTTCATTGTCGAGTGCTTTTTTAACAAGATTCCCGGATCCCCCGACAATCGTTTTTTCATCCTGGAAGCAAAAATAGATATTTTCATCTTCTAAATAATATAGGGTATATTCCTTGTATGATTCGGCTAACAATATTTTATCTTCATCCTTCTCTTGAATATATGCCACAATTTTATCCGGATTAAATTCCCCCGAGGCAATAAACAGACCCTTTTGTTTATCTGGATCATCAGTTGGAGTGGATGCAAAATAAATTTCCGCTAAATTTTTTTCAAAATCAAAACCGGTGGCCTCTAGAAATTCCTGATATTCTTCGTTGTGCATCACCTGGTCTTCCACATCATCTCCAAAGAGCTCATAAAGCGGGCTGGATTTTAATTTCGTTAAATTAACATAGCCAATCATATGAGCGTTAGTGGGTAACTTTTGTAATTTTGTTCTCATATCAGCGGACAGGGATTCATTTTCGAAAGTACCGCATCCGGTGAACACCATTATTATCAAGGTGAAAATGATAAATAATTTCATTATATCTCCTAAAAATTTTTCTTACTAAAGATAATAGATGAAGCAATATAGGTAACTAACGCAAAGATTAAGGAACTCCACAAGGGCATCCAACTATATACGTCACTTCCATTAACCAATTGTTGTGTTATCGCTCCCAGTTCCGCGATTTTTGGTAAAACATAATAAATAGTATCAATCAGATGTCCATAAAACGGCGAAGATAACAAGGCATAAATACTGTCACGTTGCAATAATAACGGACTAAAGAATATTACCAGATATGTAAACATCAGGGCAAAGGGGCCGCTTCTTGTAATTAAACTCAGAAATGTCATCAAGGTGAAAAATATAGTAAAAGTGACAATGATCATGATGCCACCCAATAAAAATCCCAAAGTCCAAATTCCGGATTTTATCGAAATGATCAGCCAGGTTCCGATAATAAGATATGCAATGTTGAAGGCGACAATTGATATGGCCCCCAGAAACCGGCCGCCCAATATCTGCACTCGACTTATGGGTTTGCTGATGAACAGGTCAATAAATCCTGGCTGTAATAAAGTGGGAATGAGATTGCTCGTCGCAAACAATGAAATAAAAATACCGCCGGTAAAAAGCATTACCGCAACAGCGCTCTGAACTCCCAGAATTACTGTGGTAAGTTCAATAAGATCCGGTGCCTGTATACCAAATACAGAAACTGCAGATTGGGCACCATCCACTATATCCAGATTAAGCGCAAAAATAAACAATATCAGCACCAGAGAAGAAATGGCCAGAAATCCGACAAATGTTTTTTTCGCAAAGGATTCTCTAAACGTCAGGAGAACTATCGCCAGAAATTTCATTCTGATTTCTCCTTTTCGTCCTCAATTATATCAATAAAAAAATCCTCCAAAGTTATTTTTTTAGGAATGATCGCCTGAATAGTAACTTTTGCATCCCGTAACCTGTCAATCAGCTGATTTAACCCGGATTCATCCTGGACGGATATAGTAAACAGATTGGTGACATTGTCATAACTTGATTCGACCGGACCAAGCAAAGATGACATTGTCTGCTGATTTGCATCTACCTTTAACTGATACTGTTCATGAACGGATATGAAATCCTCGATAGTTCCTCTTTCCAGTAAACGGCCGTCTTTTAAAATAGCCACTTCATCCGAAATCCGCTCAACTTCTGATAACAAGTGAGAATTCAGAAAAATTGTTTTGCCCTGATCGCGCATGGATTTGAGCAGATCCCTGATTTCACGCCGGCCTACCGGATCGATACCATCGGTAGGTTCATCCAAAAACATTAAATCCGGATCGTTAATCATAGCGTGGACCAGACCCATCCTCTGCATCATACCCTTGGAATATTTCCGGATCTTTGTATTTATCCAATCACCCAGTTTTACCTGTTTTAACAGTTGCGGGATTTTATCCTTTAGAACCGAACTTTCAATTCCGCTCATTTTTCCATAATAATATAGAACCTGACCCGCCGTAAGAAACTCAGGAAAACGATGATTTTCTGCCAGATATCCGATTTTCTTATGAATCTGAACATTGGTAATTGGTTCACCAAGCATGGTTGCCGAACCACTGGTGGGATGAAGAATATTTAACAGGGTTTTTATCAGCGTTGTCTTACCGGCGCCGTTGGGCCCCAGCAAACTAAATATTTTTCCCTGATCGACTTCGATACTAAAATCTTCGAGCGCCCTGATCCGACCCTTGGAATAATACTTACATAAATTTTCTGTTTTTAGTGCTTTCATAATGTATTAGCAAAGTTTTACGGAAAATATCAACTTAAGTTGCTATACTGCCTCAATCCATGGTCTGCCAATACAATCGCGATCATGGCCTCAGCCATCGGGATAAATCGTGGCAACAGGCAGGGATCGTGACGTCCTTTGGTTAAAATTGTGGTTGTTTTTCCGTTTTTGTCAATGGTCGGTTGTTCCTGCGGAATGGAACTTGTTGGCTTTACGGCACAACGTAAAATGATCGGCATGCCAGATGAAATACCGCCAAGCATGCCGCCATGCCGGTTTGAACTAGTAACTATTTTATCACCCTTTTTGATAAAATGATCATTATTTTCGCTGCCCCGTAACGTCGCCACATCAAATCCGGCCCCAAATTCGATTCCCATTACTGCCGGCAAACTTAACAATGCCTTACCCAGATCGGCACGGAGTTTATCAAAAACGGGTTCTCCCCAGCCGGCCGGTACGCCGGTAGCAACAAATTCAGCAATTCCACCAATAGAATCGCGTTCTTTGCGCAATTTATCAATCAGGGCAATCATTTTATCCGCCGCATCCTGATCCGGACAGCGGACAATATTAGACTCAACCTGGGATGTGGTTACTTGTGATGGATCTGGAATATCTGCAACGATAGATCCAACTTGTTTTACATAGCCGACAATCTCAATTTTTTGTTTCATGTACTCAAGTACTTTTCGGGCAACCACCCCCGCTGCAACCCGAACTACCGTTTCCCGGGCGCTGGACCTGCCGCCACCACGATAATCACGCACACCATATTTGGCATCATAAGTATAATCCGCATGACCAGGACGGTATTTTTGACTGATTTCATCATAGTCAGAACTTCGCTGATCACGATTGCGAACCATAATTGCCAATGATGTACCGGTTGTTTTACCATCAAACACACCGGATAATATTTCAGCCGTATCATCTTCCTGCCGTTGGGTTGTAATTTTGGATTGTCCCGGGCGGCGGCGTGATAATTGAAAAATAAAATCACTCTCGCTCAGGGAGATTCCGGCTGGAACACCATCTATAATTACTACATTTCCGGGCCCATGACTTTCACCGGCGGTTGATATGCGAAAAATTTGTCCAAAAGAATTCCCGGCCATTATTTTTTTCCTCCTGAGCGCTGAATAATAAACAGTGTATAGTCATCAACCGGTGATTGATCCTGATAAAAATTATCTATTTCCCGAGAGACCTGTCTGTCAAGTTCGGATGCATCCATGTCTCGATAGTTCTTAAGGATCTTCATAAACTTTTCTTCACCAAAGATTTCAAGAAACTCAATTTCTTTATCTACAATTGCTGCCTCAATTAATCCATCCGTATATAATACAAACTTATCTCCCGGTTTCAAACTAATGGTTTTTTCCTTAAGAGAATCCTGAAAAGTTTTTCCGGTTTTTGTCAGGCCAATTCCAAGACCATCACTGGTAATTTCAAACAAATTATTATCGGTATCACCTGGGATTAGAATTGGAGGTGTATGACCGGTCCGGACAAAAGTAATCGTGTGCTTTTTTGCGTCGAGCAAGCCGATAATTGAAGTGACAAATATCTGGCGGTCTTTTACTTCCTTTGAAAAATAAGTATTGAGTCTTTGTGCCACTTCATCTGGCTTACTGGTAAATTGGGGTGAAAAGCGCAATAGACTTATAAACTGGGCCATATAAAATGCGGCCGAAGATCCTTTTCCGGAAACATCACCGATAGTAAAAAGGTATTTGTCATTATTCAGAGGAACTATATCATAAAAATCTCCACCAACTTCATTGGCAGTTTTTATGGATGCGGCAATTTTATAACCCTTAATTTTAGGCAGATTGGTGGGAAGCAGCCCTATTTGAACCTGTCTGGCAATTTTTAATTCATGGTCAAGCCGGTCTTTTTCACGCGATTCGGCAATTGTTGATTTTAACTGATCCCCCATTTCATTAAAATGCGCGGCCAATTCCACAAATTCATCTTCCCCTCCCATTTTTAGTTTGTAATCCAGGTTTCCGGATGAGATTTGCTTGATACCCTTCCTAAGAACAGCAAATTTTTCCACAATAATGTTATTTATGTCAGAGCCAAATTTCCCAAGCCGGCGAATAACTAAAAATTCAACTAATAAAAATAAAATAATCAGGGCAAAGAAAATATTACCCATCGAATAGTTTAGGGAAAACAAATCATTTGTCTGGTAAATATCAATGGCGAAGTAGGGATACTCACCGGTAGATTCTCCGGCCACTGGTATATAGACCCGGCCAATTACAAACTTTCGTTCACCAAATAACGCGGTAAAGCCCAATATAGTAACTTTTCCGGAGCCATAGTTTTGATTGTCAATTTCAGCCGAAACAGCCCATGAATCATTTTGTGATAAAAATCCAAATGGATAGATACGAATATCAAGGTCACCCTGCAAAAAATTTGTCTTATATAAAAATTCCTGCCAGTTATGTGGCGATAGAGGGTACATAACTATCCCGGATCCGGTTATAACCGCCAGATCGTACGATATGTCACCAATAAACGCGGTATCCATCTTTGTGAGATATAAATGCCCATCAGCTTTATGAAAAATAAAGTAATCCCGGTTTGAAAAATTGGCTTGCCCAGGATTGACCGAACGGTTTAATGCAATAATGCCTTGATCCGATAAATCAAATAAGACCTGGCGTGGTTCGTATCCCTGAAGAAATATCGTATTGGTTCTGTCACTGAGCGGTACTTTATGTACTGTTAAGCTTCCGGTATAGTTTTCTGTCGATATCGTCTTGAGATGATTATAAATCGATTTGCGCAGATTCATTGCCTGCCAGCCGGAGATGAAGTAAAAAAACATTAATAACAGGAAGAAAAACTGAATAAACTGTGGAAAAGTTGATTGGAACAAACTGGCAATCTTTAATTTTCTCTGCAGACCGGCATGATTGTATATGAGCGTCACCGGAATTTTCACAGTCAAAACCAAAATGTAGATCTTGAAAAGCAGATGAATATACAGAGGAATTCCATACCAGGTTTTATATTGCCTGGCTTCTGTAATTTTAGCTGTTTCAAATCCGGAGGGGTCCTTGATATAAATAAAAAGAAAAAGGCTGATAAAGAAATACGTCCAAAGCTCATATCGTGTCAACTTTTCCAGCCAGGTAGTTTTATTTAAGAGGACAAAAAACAAAATTACCTGGAAAATAATTAGATAATACGTATCCTCACGAAATACAAAATTTTGCCCCAAGAAACCAGATAAATACATAGAAAAGTAAACCCAGTTGGCTGTATTTTTGCCTCTCAAGATTTGTGGCAAGAATATTTACCCGGTTGGCGGGGCTGTTAATGATAAACAGCAGCCCCAAATGCAGTATAAGAATCGCAATAAAAAAATCCGATATTGGGTCAAGTCCTTGAATAGAAAGGGAATTTAACCGGCCATTCAAATAAGCAAATTCTAGTCCGTAGAAGATGAGGAAGGATGCTAAAATCAGCTCGACCGGTGGATTAATTTTCTCCAGGAGATCTTTATTGATATTAACCCAGAAATAGGCATGAAATATAAGCCATAAAACCTGCCAGCCGTTAGCCGCCTGAATTGAAATGAACAAAAAGTAAAATGTTATCAGCCAACCGAACAAATGAAAGTAAAAACGGCGTGACTTTAGTGCCGGCCGGTCAATCTCAGTCCAGAACTGATGAAAACGATCGTATATGCGGAAGTTTATATTTGCCAATTCAGAAGCCCGTAAAGTGTTTTGTGTAATATACGTGATAATTTGAGAATGTTGTGAGAAAAATACAAGTCTGGCATCACACAATCAAAATTACTATCTTGATCCAAATTCCAAAAACAATCGGAGAATTTGAATGAGCTGGAAAGTCTTTATTTCCCGGATGATTCCTGATGCGGGAATTGAGCACTTAAAAAATGCAGGACTTAAGGTGGACATTTATGAAAAGGATCATGTTATTCCACGCAAGGAATTATTGCATAGGATTCCTGAATATGATGCTTTGCTGGCGGTGTTGACCGAGCAGGTAGATACAGAATTATTGGATCATACTGACAAATTAAAGATTGTTGCCAATTATGCTGTGGGTTATAATAATATTGATGTGCAATCATGCACGAACAGGAAAATTGCGGTTACAAATACACCAGGAGTTTTAACAGAGACTACGGCTGATCTCACATTCACATTAATGTTAACCGTTGCAAAGCGTGTTGTGGAGGGAGATACTATGATCCGCAGCGGCAAATTTGATGGTTGGAGTCCGCTGATGCTGCTCGGCGCGGATGTCTTTGGTAAAACTCTGGGGATTGTTGGTGCCGGTAGAATTGGTTCCGCCATGGCCGCCCGGGCAAGCGGTTTTAATATGAATATTTTATATACTGATACAAAAAGAAATGATGATTTGGAATTAAAATACGGTGCACAATTCGTTTCACTGGATGATTTACTAAGTAAATCCGATTTTGTGACCATACATGTGCCGCTCAATGACAAAACGCACCATTTGATTAATTCAAAAAGATTAAAACAAATGAAATCCGATGCATATTTTATTAATACATCACGGGGTCCGGTGGTTGATGAAAACGCCCTGGTTTCTGCCCTGAAAGAAAATATAATCGCCGGAGCCGGTCTGGATGTATTTGAAAATGAACCACGACTGGCGATTGGATTGGCGGAACTGCCAAATACGGTGTTATTACCTCATATTGGCAGTGCAACTGTTGAAACCAGAAACAAAATGGCTATAATAGCCGCTGAAAATATCATTAAAATGTCACAAGGAAAGATTCCCCCGAATATATTGAATAAAGAAATATTTACTTCTTCCAGATAAATCAATGACAAATACAAAATCAGACATTTGGTCACTTTTCCACCAGATGTATCGCAGCCGGATTTTTGAAGAACTTGTGGCAAAATTATGGCATGAGGGTTTGATTTCCGGAGAGATGCACCTGGGAATGGGCGAGGAAGCCATCTGCGCGGGTGTGGAAAGTTATTTGCAGGAAGGAGATGCACTGTGCCTTGATCACAGAGGTACGCCGCCACTATTAATGCGTGGTGTGGATGCAAAATTGATTTTATTGGAATTGTTGGGCTCTCCAGGTGGATTGTGTCGCGGGATGGGTGGTCACATGCATTTGTTCGCACCGGAGCATCTGGCTGCATCTTCCGGTATCGTTGGCGCAGCCGGCCCATCGGCAGCAGGGTTTGCTTTGGCCGCAAAATACCTTCGTCCCGGGAAAATTGCTGTGGCATATTTTGGTGAGGGGGCTATGAATGAAGGGATGCTGCTGGAATCTTTTAATCTGGCCGTTGCGTGGAATCTTCCCATTTTGTTCGTGTGTAAGGATAATGACTGGTCGATCACAACCCGGTCTTCAGAGGTCACCGGGGGTAACCTGACAGATCGTGCGGCCTCATTTGGGTTAGACGCAATTGATGCAGATGGCTTTGATGTGGAGTCGATTGTAAACATTCTGGGCAAAATAATTGTTAAAATTCGTGCAGAAAGCCAACCGGCTTTTATTAGGGCAAGGTGTATTCATTTGGAGGGTCATTTTCTTGGCGATCCATTACTGCGATTTAAGCGCAGTCCGATTAAGCAAATCCGTGAGCAGGGAATTCCCATGGCCAAATCTGCAATAAAATTGAAGGGAGCCCATCTTGCGGAACGTCTGAGTTCAATAAAAAATATTGTTAAAGTTATCGGTGCAAGTACAAAAGATCATTTTTTAAGTCAGGAAGATCCATTACAAAATGCCAGGAAAAAATTATTAGCCGAGAAAACGCGGTTGGAAAACCTGGAAAAAGAAGTAAGGGATGAAATGCAATCTGTTCTGACAAGTGTAATGGAGGTACTTAAATAAAACAGGTCATGAAAGAATTTACCTTCAATTCAGCAATTGATCATGCTCTGGCTCTGGCCATGGCCCGGGATGAGCGTATCATCGTATTTGGTGAAGATGTGGAGACAATTCGTGCCGGCCTGACATCTCGTTTTGGTCAAAAGCGTGTATTTTCTTCTCCGATTAGTGAGGCTGCGTTTGTCGGTGCGGCAATTTCTGCAGCTATGGCTGGTATGCGTCCTGTTGTGGAAGTAATGTTGGTGGACTTTATGGCCGTGGCAATGGATGCGATAATAAACCATGCCGCCAAAATATCTGCCTTTTCCGGTGGAAACTGGAACGTACCGCTGGTTATTCGATCCGCTTGTGGTGGTGGGTATGGTGATGGCGGCCAACATGAGCAAAGTTTGTGGGGCTGGCTGGCCCATATACCTGGTATTAAGGTCGTGGTTCCATCGACACCAGGGGATGCGGCCGGGTTGATGCTGGCTGCCATCGATGATGAAGATCCTGTCATTTTTCTGGAACATAAACTTCTTTCCGATACCTGGCTGGACTATATGGGGTATGGCGGACGTAAGACCGTCTCCTTTGATGTTCCGGAATCCGGGCGCAAGGGAATTTTAGAAGATCCTTTAATCGCGATTCCTATCGGAAAAGCCGAGCTAAAAAAGTCCGGAAAAGAGGTGTCAATAATCTCTGTTGGGGTTGGGGTGCACCGGGCATTAGAGGCTGCGAATATTTTGGTTAAACAAAAAATTGATGCGGAGATTCTTGATCTTCGAACTGTCAGCCCGTTGGACAAGGATATGATAATTCAATCGGTAAAAAAAACCGGTCATCTGGTCGTAGTGGACGAGGATTATACCACTTTTGGTCTGTCCGGAGAAATAGCAGCCGTCTGTCTTGAGGCAGATCTTAAGTTTAAATACCGGCGGGTTTGCACCGATGAAACGATTCCTTTTGACAGAAAACGTGAGGATGAGGTTTTGCCTAATGTTGAGCGGATTGTTACGGCGATAAAGGAAGTTTTGGGAGGAAAGAAAAAACGGGATAAGAGGAAAAAAGGATAAAGGGACATGGTGATTCCGAATATATTTCCAGTATCCAGTATCACTTGTATCCTAGCATCATGAATCTTGAACCCAGCATCAAGGAACCAGTATCTATGCCACATCTAACTCTTGAGTACACCGATAATATCCAAGCGGACATCAATTTTGAAGATTTATTCTCCGAACTTCATGGCGTTTTAGTGCAGTTTGCCGATATCGATATTAATAATTGCAAAAGCCGGGCAATTAAACTGGACAACTATTTTATTTCGGATGGTGTCAACCCGGATTCATTTGTCCATTTGTCCGTCAGGATATTTTCTGGTCGTTCAGACGAGCTAAAAAAGACCATTGGTGAACAGCTAAAAAATGTGCTCATTGATAAGTTTACCAATCAGAGCAATAAGGCCAGTCCGCAAATTACAATTGAGATCCAGGAAATTAATAAGGAATATTATTTTAAAAACCCATAATTGCACATGTCTTGTCCGGACCAGATGTTTATATATTATTAAACGCAAAGTACGCAGAGGAGATACTAAGTACGCAAAATAAATAATTACAAATCTTTGCGAAACTCTCGTAATTCTTTGCGGTCATTGCGGTTAAGAAAATAATATCCGTAGATATCGAAATTCAGGATAAATTCCATGAGAAAGACGGAAAGAGATCAGGAGAATTTCTAATGAGCAAGTGTGTATTGATTGGTAATATTTTAATTGCACTTTTTTTGTTTTCTTGCGTCTCTCAGCAAGAAATCAATATTTCCGGTGAAAAGAAAATATGGCACCGGATTAGCCTTACTTTTGACGGACCTATGACATCAGAATCTGATTCTATTAATCCATTCCTTGATTACCGTCTTGATGTCCGGTTTAAAAATGGATCCCATATCTATGATGTTCCTGGATTTTATGCAGCCGATGGCAATGCCGGCAACACGGGTGCGAAAAGGGAAATAAATGGGTGGTGTGCGTAGATGAAATCGGGCACTATAGTATTGGTGCCGCACCGGATAACGTCGATCCCGGCCATGACCACATTCGGAAAAATGTACTTTGGGCTAATTTAATGGCCGGTGGTGCCGGGGTAGAATGGTATTTTGGATATAAGAATCCCCATGGTGACTTGAATTGTGAGGACTGGCGTTCACGGGATGCGTTATGGGATCAGACCCGCTATGCGCTTAATTTTTTTCAAATGTATACAAATTTTACACAAATGAGTCCGCATAATGAATTAATTTCATCCCGGGATGGTTGGTGTTTTTCGTTACCCGGAGAGCAATATGTTATATATTTAAAAAATGGTGGTACGACCAATTTAAAAATTAGTGATGAACAAAGCTATCAGGTTTATTGGTATAATCCCAGAAAAGGCGGCGATTTGCTAACAGGGAGTCAATCAGAGATATCAGGTCCGGGTATGGTATCTGTCGGAAATTCACCTGCGGAAGAGAATGGTGACTGGGCAGTATTGGTTGTGTCCCAATCTATTCAAAACTGAAGGGATAATACTTTTAGATGAAAAACAGTGATTACAAAAAAGCATTCGAAGGAAAACATATTGATGCCAATTATGTAAAAAACTTGCTGGAGGATAGTGATATACCAGCATTTTTAAAAAATGATACCATGGGGCAGATGTTTCCATTATTTGTAGCGGAGGGCAGCTTACATCCGGTTAAAGTATATGTGGATAAAGAAAATCTTGAAAAGGCCCGGCAACTTATTGATGCGTATTTCCTATCCGAATAAAAAGGCTTTATTTAAATTCGATCAGGGTGTGTATATAAGATCCTGAACCAGGTTCAGGATGACGTTTTGATCTAAATTTTCATTTTTCAGAAGTGTGTAAATTTTTGATAAATTAATTCAAAGCTGCATCAACGATCTGTTGTGCTTCGTCGCGGATTTGATCCAGGTGAGATTCGCTGATAAAACTTTCTGCGTAGATTTTATAAATTTCTTCTGTCCCCGATGGTCTGGCTGCAAACCAGCCATTTTCTGTGACCACTTTTAATCCACCAATGGCTGCATTGTTACCGGGAGCACGGGTTAGTTTTGCCGTTATGGATTCACCGGCCAGTTCGGTTGCGGAAACCATCTCCGGAGTCAGGTTTTTTAATATTTCCTTCTGTTTCAGATTGGCAGGTGCATCGTTCCGTGAATATACGGGGTGACCGAACTGTTCCTCCAGATTCTGATAGTGTTCTCCCGGATTCTTTCCGGTTTTTGCTGTGATCTCAGCTGCAAGCAAGTCAAGAATGATTCCGTCTTTGTCGGTTGTCCATACGGTGCCGTCTTTTCGCAAAAATGATGCACCGGCACTTTCCTCACCACCAAAGCCAAGTGATCCGTCAATCAATCCATCAACAAACCATTTAAAGCCTACCGGGACTTCAACCAGCTTTTTATTAATATGAGATGCAATCCGGTCAATCATTGAACTCGAGACCAGTGTCTTACCAATAGCTGCCTTTTCGGACCAATCCGGCCGGTTTTGAAACAGGTACCATATGGCAACCGCCAGATAGTGGTTTGGATTCAATAGCCCATGACTCTTTGTAACGATTCCATGGCGATCATAGTCCGGGTCATTACCAAATGCGATATCAAACTTATCTTTTAAATCAATCAATCCGGCCATGGCATATGGTGAGCTGCAATCCATGCGAATTTTTCCATCTTTATCAAGCGTCATAAATGAAAACGTCGGATCGACATGATTATTTACCATTTCGATATTCAGACCATACGTGTCAGCAATCGGTTGCCAGAATCCAATACCAGAACCACCCAACGGATCGACTCCGATATGCAACCCCGCACCGGCAATCGCCTCCATATCAACCACCGATTTAAGATCATTTACGTAAGGCCAGATAAAATCATATTCCTGGGTTGTATCCAGCGTGAGTGCCTTTTTTAAAGAGAACCGCTTGACATCCTTCAAGTCATTTTCGAGAATTTCATTCGCCCGTTTTTGAATTAGATTCGTTGTGTCCGTGTCGGCGGGCCCGCCATTAGGCGGATTGTATTTAAAACCGCCATCCTGGGGCGGATTATGAGATGGTGTTATGACAACACCGTCGGCTTTACTACCGGAGTGTACCCGGTTAAAATTAAGTATGGCATGAGAAATAACAGGCGTCGGTGTATAATTGAGTCCTTGATGAATTCTGAGTTCAACGCCATTTGCACCAAAAACTTCAATTGCGGTTGAATGAGCAGCCTCAGACAATGCGTGGGTGTCCATCCCTAAATACAATGGGCCGGAAATGTTTTGACTTTTCCGGTATTCACTCACGGCCTGGCAAACCGCCAGAATATGTTCTTCGGTAAATGTGCTGTTAAATGATGTACCGCGATGGCCGGAAGTACCGAACGATATCCGCTGACTCTCATCCCCGGAATCCGGTTTATGGGTATAATATTCTGACATCAATCGTGGAATATTGGTTAAAATTTCTTTTGGTGCTGGTTTACCGGCAAGCGGATGAATTGGCATAATGACCTCTTGTTGATGTGCGTATTTTTTTGTTACACGAAGAACATGAAGGGGGCACGAAAGTCACGAAGAATTAAAAATATTTTTAAATGCATCGTGCTTTTTAAAGTCTAAATATGCTATTACTTCTTTTAAAGCTTTCAGATTATTATTGGCTTTTTAAGTACTATTACGCATATGGCACAAATAAATAAATTACTATTTCCTTCGTGGGCTTCGAGATCCCTTCGTGTCCTTCGTGAAATTCTTTCTTAAATCTCAATCAGGAATTTAGGAAGCAAACTCATATTTATCCATCAACTTTTTATATTGTGGGCTTTCACGAAACTCGGCAAAAACCGGGAAGGATCTCATAAAAAACATACTCAAATTTTGCGACAAGGCCTGATCAAGCTGTTCGTAGACTTTATCAAATTCGTCTAGTCCAAGGTATACCAAGGCAAAATCGGAGTATAAGCTTACATCAGGGTCCTGTTCCTGCCTTTTCTTTAATAGACCCAGGATCTCCCGTGCCTTATCGACCTGACCTGTTTTACCATACACAAATCCTAACCCGGTAATACCCTTTAACGGGTGACCGACCAATTCATGGTGCCGGGTGAAACATTCGAGACTTTTTTTAGTATCGCCCATCAAATAATAGGTCCAGCCCTTACCCTCAATCGCGGATCTAAAGCCGGGATCCAGTTCCAGGGTTCTATCGAATTGTCTCAGGGCATCTTGATATTGACCATTTATGGCATACACCTCACCCAGGTTATCATTAATTGGTAACGATAATGGATCTAAATGCACGGCTTTCTCCATTGTTTTTACTGCATCCGGTACCCTGTTTACAGCTACCAAATAGACATAGTAAGCAAAGTGGACATATGCAGATCCGGGATTCAATTGTAACGCCTGCTCCATTGATTCTTTCGCCTGTTTCAGGTCCCAATCATAAAACACATTGAATAAACCCAGGGCGACATGTGACTCAGCAATTTCTGTATCCAGCTCCAGCGCTTTTAGTGCAGCCTCTTTTGCTTTGGGATAAGCAAGGCGTGACGGCAGCTGCCCCATAGCACCGAGCATCGTATAGGCATTGGCCAGCCCGGTATATGGCAAGGCAAAGCCAGGCTCTATCTGTATCGCCTCTTCAAAACAGCGGATACTGTTGGTTGCGCCGTCCGGCGTCCATTTATTGAAGTAAAAATTACCCTTAAGATATAAATGATACGCGTCAATATTCTTTGTCGGGTTTTTTACAAGCGATTCAAACCGCTCTTCGCCGGTTAATGTGGCTCGTAATTGATTGGCAATTTTACGGGATATTTCATCCTGGACGTCAAAAATATCTTCGAGACTGCGATCATATGTTTCGGACCATAGATGATAACCATCTGCGGTGTTTATCAACTGGGCCGTAATCCGAACCCGGTTTCCTGATTTACGAACGCTACCCTCAAGAAGATTCGCTACATCAAGCCTCTGGCCGATTTCCCTGATATCCTCATTCTTTCCTTTGAATGCAAAGGAAGAGGTTCGCGATGTTACCCGTAATCCATCCACCTTTACCAGGGCATTTAAAATTTCTTCCGTAATACCATCACTAAAATATTCATTTTCCGGATCATTGCTCATATTGGCAAACGGTAATACAGCGATGCTGGATATATGTGTTTTTACTTTTCCTTTCAGATCTTTTCTGGAAGGAATTCTCAAGCCCTCATTGGCCAGGGCAATCACTTCGACCGGACGCTCAACATTTTTTAACTCGAAATAGCCAAAACTGATTGTCTTAAATTGGGGATGGTTTTTTATCTCATCAAATACTTTTCCGGATATCAAAATAGCACCGGGTACCGATAATGATTCAATTCGGGATGCCACATTCACACCATCACCATAAATACCATCATCATCATGTACAATATCCCCGGAATGAATTCCGATACGCAGCGGAATGCGGGGCTCCTGGTTCAGAGCCATCTGAATTTTTACGGCACAGCTGACAGCGTCTACCACACTACCAAAAGTGCTTAAAGTGCCATCACCATAATACTGCAAAATCCGGCCATTGTTATCGGTGATGAGATCCTGCAAAACCGATCGGTGCCGGTCACGATTCTGCTTTGCCTTTTTTTCATCACGTTGCATCAGCGCTGTGTAACCCACCATATCAGTAAACATGATGGCTGCTAATTGTCTTACGGGTTTCATCTTATTATCACTTTTTTTATAGAACTTATGGTATTACATAACTTCCTTGAAATTAATAAAGCCCAAAATGCGTAGATATATTCCTGATACATAGTGTGAAATGGCTTTATTAACGGGGAAGAATTAACTAAATTTATATCTTTCTGATCTAGCGGGATATTTTAATTATCAACCACTAAGTCACAAAGACACAAAGCATGAAATTTAAGAGTGCATGAATATACAATTTATATTTTTAATCATAAAAATTTGTTTTTCTTTCGGCTTAGTGCCTTTGTGGTTTAATAAACAGGTATTAATTACATGAGTGATAATATACAAAATATGGATGAGATATTAAGGGAATCTATTTCTGAAAATGATAAATGGAAATTAGATGATCTCTATAGTTCCATGGATGAATGGCAAAAGAGAAAATCTGAAATTGAGCAGCGCATAAAAAAACTCACTTTTTTAAAATCGACAATAAAAACTTCTGCCAAAGATTTACTAAAAGTACTTGATGAATATTATTTTCTTGAGAAAGAGCTCATGCGGTTGTATGCATATGCTGTAATGCTCTCTGACCAGGATACCCGCGAATCAGGCCCGTTGGGCATGAAGCAGACCATGATGCATCTGGAGACCAAATTGCGTGATGCGGCATCTTTTATCGAACCGGAACTTCTGACTCTGCCTGAGAAACGAATTGACTTCTACTTTGAGACAACGCCAAAACTTGATGTTTATCGTCAGGCAATTAATGATATTTACAGGCGGAAAGAACATACCTTACCGGAAGGCGAAGAAAAGTTACTTGCCCAGGCCAGTTTGATGAGCGGCACCGCTCATGAAGTCTATAATATTTTCAGTAATGCTGATCTTCCTTATCCGGTTGTAGATTTATCAGATAAAAAAGAGGTTCGGCTGGATGCTACAAATTATAGTCTCTACCGGGCTTCCCAAAACCGCGATGACCGTAAGATAGTGTTCGAAGCCTTCTTTGATACTATGCACAAATTTAAGCGAACTTTCGGTACGCAACTCAATGGTGAGATTAATAAGAATCTTTTTTATAGAAATGTACGTAAGTATGACAGTTGCCTTGAAAGTTCACTGGATCGCAATAATATTCCGGTGACAGTCTATAACAAGTTAATCGAAAATGTGAATAATAATTTAGATACACTACATCGTTATTTTTTATTGCGAAAAAAGATGCTGGGTCTGGAAGAATTGCACTTTTATGATATTTATGCTTCGCTGGTTAAAGAAGTGGATTTAAAATATTCGTATGAGGAATCGGTATCCGTAATCACCCGGTCGCTGGCTGTCTTAGGAGAAGATTATGGCCAGGCGTTGAAGCGCTCTTTTACTGAGCGTTGGATTGATGTTTATCCCAACACTGGAAAACGCTCCGGTGCATACATGGATGGGATAGACTTATGATGTCCATCCGTATATACTGATGAATTTTAAAGATAAGTATAATGATGTCAGCACATTGACCCATGAGTTGGGCCATGCGATGCATAGTTATTTTTCGAATCGTGAACAGCCATATGTAAATTCTCAGTATCCGATATTTTTAGCAGAAGTAGCCTCTACGGTAAATGAGGCGTTGTTGATAGATTATGTTCTAAAAGAGATTGACAATCCTCAGCAGAGATTGTCTTTACTTGGTGATGCGTTGGAGGGATTTCGCGGTACCCTGTTTCGCCAAACCCAGTTTTCTGAGTTTGAACTGATGATACACAGCAAGGCAGAATCCGGTGAGGCACTCACCGGGGATACATTGACACAGATGTATCTGGAAATATTTAAAAAATATTATGGCAGTGAACAAGGTATTACAGAAATAGATGACCTGTATGGAATTGAATGGGCATATATTCCTCATTTTTATTATAATTTTTATGTATTTCAATACAGTACGTCATTCACGGCGGCCCAGGCTCTGGCTGACAAGTTGCTCCAGGGTGAGACTGGAATTGTTGACAAATATATCGATTTTTTATCAAGCGGCTGTTCGGATTACGCGATTCCAACCCTGATGAAGGTGGGGATTGATATGACAAATAACGAGCCGTTTGATTTGACCATAAAGCGGATGAATATGGTCATGGATGAAATTGAGGCACTTGTTAACTGATGTTATAGAGAGAAACAGAAGCATGAAATTATATAACATGCTTAATTAATAATTTTACCACGAAGACTCAAAGGCACGAAGAAAAAAGAATTATAAAATTATAGATAAAGTTCAAAAACTATACTCATAATTTTAAATAATTCAAATGACCCATTATTTATCATGACTTTGTGTCTTTGTGACTTAGTGGTTTTAGATAATTGAGGATCACCGCAAAGAGCGCTAAATATTATTAATTATTTCTTTGCGTACATGGCGTCTTCTTGGCGGACTTAGCGGTTAATCTTTTAGAAATTTAAACAAAAACCATTTAATGGAGGATTTATGAAGTTAAAATCAACATTCGTACTCGTGATGACCCTGTTGCTTGTTTTAGTGGTTGGTGTCCAGAAAGGATTTGTAACCGATATTGAGAAAAATCGTGATTCGGTTGCCGATAAATACAAATGGGATCTGACTCATTTGTATGCCGATATGGATTCGTGGAAGAAGGGGGTCGGTGATGTCAGTGAGCGTATGAAGAAGATCGGATCTTATGAGGGGAAACTGGGTAATTCGGCAGGTGATTTATTAGAAGCGCTGGATTACTATCATGATGTGCATAAACAATATATACGTTTGATGACATATGCCTTTCAGCTTATCTGATCAGGATAAGAGGGAATCCGGACCACTTGCCATGGATCAGGAAATTAATCAGGTTGGTACAAATCTGAGAAAGGTATCCGCTTATATAAAGCCGGAAATTCTTAGTATCTCAAAAGAAAAATTAGACGGGTATCTCAAATCGGAAAACGAATTGCAAAAATACAGCATGTATCTTGATAATATTGTTCGTGGAAAAGATCATACTCTGGATTCCAATGGTGAAGTTCTGATTGCTGAAGCCGGACGTATGTCCAGTTCGGCTTATGATATTTTTAGTATTTTTACAAGTGCGGATATGCCGAGGCCGACAGTCAAATTATCCGATGGCAGTGAAGTTCGTCTTGATGCGGCCGGATATGGGGGTAACCGGGCCCGCGCCAACCGTGAAGATCGCATCACTGTATTTGAGGCATTTTTTGGCGGTTTGAATGATTACCGGCGTACCCTGGGCACCCAGTTAAATGCAGAAGTACAGAAAAACATTTTTTATAAGAATGCACGTAACTATAGTTCCAGCTTAGAAAGTGCCCTTGATGGTAACAACATTCCGGTAAGTGTATATCATAAATTGATTGAAAACATCAACAATAATCTGCCCACATTACACCGTTATCTAAATCTGCGCAAAAGAATGCTCGGCGTTGATGAGTTGCATTATTATGATATGTATCCTTCACTGGTCAAATCTGTAGATCTGGCTTATGAATATGATGAAGCAATGGATCTAATGCGCGAATCACTGGTGGCCCTGGGATCTGATTATGTTGCCACAGTGGACCGTGCATTTAAAGAGCGCTGGATTGATGTTTATCCGAATACCGGGAAACGATCCGGTGCCTATTCCAGCGGCAATGCGTATGATGTGCATCCATATATCTTGCTCAATTATAATGGTAAATATGATGATGTCAGTACCCTGGCCCATGAGTTAGGCCACACCATGCACAGTTATTATTCGAATGAGAACCAGCCGTATGTGAATGCAGATTATCCGATTTTTCTTGCTGAGGTGGCCTCAACGGCAAATGAAGCCTTGTTGATGGATTATATGCTCAAAAAACTGGATGATCCGGAAAAGAAATTGTCATTACTTGGCAGTTATTTGGAAAATGCCCGCCAGACGGTATTTCGCCAGACCCAGTTTGCTGAATTTGAATTAAAAATACATGAACTGGCGGAAAGTGGTGTCGCACTTACCGGAGATAAATTCACCGAAGTATATATGGAAATTTTAAAAAAGTATTATGGCCATGATCAGGGTATCACGGTTATCGATGATCTGTATGCCATCGAATGGGCTTATATACCCCATTTCTATTATAACTTTTATGTGTTCCAGTATAGTACTTCATTTCTGGCATCACAGGTACTGGCTGAGAAAATGCTGAGCGGTGAGCCGGGAATGGTCGACAAATATCTGGCCTTTCTTTCCAGTGGAAATTCGGAATATGCCATCCCCACTCTAAAGAAGGTTGGTATTGATATGACCACCAATGAGCCTTTTGAAATCAGCATGAAAAAAATGAATCGTGTGATGGATGAGATCGAAGCGCTCCTTCAAGAGATAGAAAAATAAATTTTAAAGGACAAAAGGATAAGAGGATAAAGGGATAATAGGCTAAAGGGTGAGTGAACAAGAGTAAAAAAGGATATTTGTGAGCTATATTGCTCTGATCTCTTTTAATCTCTTTTCCTTTTTTCCATTTTCCCCTTATCCCTTTTCAAAAACTCTCTTTCATGACGTAAATGGGTAGTAGCCGCAGTATACGCAGAGCAAAATTTTAATTAATCCATGCGTATTTTGCGGTTATTTTTTTATAAATTATAATTATGCTGCAAATTCGCAATCTGACATACCAGGTGGTGGGTCATACCATCTTTGAAAACATCAACTGGACCATTAGTCCCGGGAAAAAGATCGCTCTGATTGGTCCCAATGGTGCCGGTAAAACGACCTTACTTCGCATTTTGATCCAGGAGCTTAATGCGGTTTCCGGCGATATAATCAAGCCAAAGCAATATACGATTGGATATTTACCCCAGGAGGAAGTATATGTTGGCCGTGGTTCTTTGTTATCGGCGGTGCTGGAGGTGCATAAAGAGCTAAATGAAATCGAAACGGAAATCCACGAGATTCGTGACCGGATTGAATCTTCGGAAAATCAGCCCGCTGATTTAAAACGGCTTGGTGAACTTGAGCATCAATATGATATTCATGGTGGTTACCGGGTTGAGGCAGAGGCAAAGAAGGTGCTCATGGGGCTGGGATTTTCCAATAACGATTTCAATCGCCCACTTTCTGAATTTAGCGGCGGCTGGCAGATGCGGGCCTATCTGGCCAGATTGCTTTTACAGGAGCCTGATCTGCTTCTGCTTGACGAACCCACCAATCATCTTGATTTACAATCCCTCGAGTGGCTCGAAAATTATTTGATGAACTTTCGCGGGAGCATGGTTTTTGTATCTCACGATCGTTTTTTTATTGATCGTCTGGCCCAGGAAATTGCGGAATTGGAATTTCAAAAACTGGTTCATTATTCGGGTAACTATCATTTTTATGAACAGCAAAAAGAACTAAATCGAGTGCAGTTACTTCAGAAAGCCGAAGAGCAGCGTCAGGAAAGAGAAAGAATTACCCGGTTTATAGAACGGTTCCGCTATAAAAACACAAAATCTGTTCAGGTACAGAGCCGGGTTAAGATGCTTGAAAAGATGGAGATCATTGAAATACCTCCCGCGCAAAGAAACATCAATTTTAAGATACAGACTCCGGTAAAAAGTTATAAAGATGTCTGCCGTTTTCAGAATGTTTCCTTTCGTTATGATGTTCCCTGGGTCTTCAGAGATCTGACTCTGAACCTGTATCGGGGTGAAAAGGCGGCGCTGGTTGGGGTCAATGGGGTGGGTAAAACCACTATGACCCGGATTATTTCCCAGGAACTGATCCCCGAATCGGGAAAAGTGGAAATTGGCGAACGCGTTTCAATTGGCTATTATGCACAGCATCAGATAGATGCTCTGAATCTGGATAAAAAAATTGTGGAAGAAGTTTCGGAATCAGCCGATCCGGCACTCAGAACGCATATACGCGACATACTTGGCGTTTTCCAGTTGAGTGGAGATGATATTGAAAAGCAGATATCGGTATTAAGCGGTGGTGAAAAAGCGCGGGTTTCACTTGCTAAAATTCTGGTTTCTCCGGTTAATTTTTTAATTATGGATGAGCCGACAAACCATCTGGATCTGTATTCAAAGCAAGCATTGGAAAGAGCACTTAGTGATTATGATGGTACACTGCTGCTCATCTCTCATGATCGTTATTTTCTGGATAAACTGGTAAGCCGGGTATTTGAATTGCGGGATGGTGTGCTCAGGGTATTTGAAGGTAATTATTCAGAATATTTAAAAAAGCGGAGCCGCGAGGATGATAGTCTGATAAATAAGACTGAGACGCCTCAAATATCGCAGAAGAATTCACGTAAAGATCAAAAAAGACAGGAAGCTGAAGCACGTCAGGAAATCAGCAGACTGCGCAAAGTGTTGACTGACAAAGTTCAGAAATTTGAAATACTTATTGAAGAGATGGAAGCGGAAAAAACCCATATTGAAAAATTAATGGCAGATCCAGAATTTTATAAAGATAAAATGGAAGCGGCAAAATACGGGAAACGCTACCAGGAGATACAAAATGAACTGCCCGATGCCATGACTGAATGGGAATCGGCAAATGTGAAATTAGAAGAGTTGTTGGAGAGTTTAAAAAAGTTGTGATTTACAAAAATATCTTTTATGTTCAAAATCATTTTTGAAGTGAGTATTTTATTAAACTTCAAATAGATTAACCGCCAAGATCGCTAAGTAGACGCTATGTTCGCAAAAAAAATTATTATTATTTCTTCGCATTTTCTTGGCGCGCTTTGCGGTTAAAAAAAAGCCTGAATCAAAAAGGGTCATGATTACGAAAACTTCAATAAAACCGGATGTAATATGAAAACTATCATTCTCCTTCTAATTCTTTTTCTTACTCATCAATTATTTGCTGATTTTAAAAAAAGTCAACCGGTGGGACCCGGTGTGGTTCATCACCATGATTTCAGAGAAGCCGGTCCCTGGCATATCCATGTCCTGGAGATTGATATAACCAATCCATGGATAAGTCTTGAAACGGCCAAAGCCCAGGACAGAGTGGCAGCGCTGGAAAGAACGTCATCAATGTCATTGAGAAATAATTCAGAGAATCATACCATTATTGGCGGTATTAATGGAGATTTTTATGATGGGAGCGGAATTCCCATCGGCGCTATGGTTCGCAATGGAGTTCTGGTAAAGCAACCGTATCCCCGTTCTGTTTTTGGCATCTCGTTCGACAAAAGCCCACTGATCGATATTGTGCAATACCAGGGACTTGCAATCACCCCAGCCAGCCAAAATATCTCTATTAATGGTATTAACAAAACCAGGAGTACGGATTACCTGGTTTTATATAATTCCTACTTCGGCACAACCACGGGAACCAACCAATGGGGAACCGAAGTAATTGTTGAGTATGTTAGTGAGTCACCGGCAGTCAACGACACCATATTGGTCCGGGTTGTCGGAAAAGACAGCACGATGGCGACTGGTACGAATAATAACATAATTCCGGCGAATGGATTTATCTTATCCGGGCATGGAACGGCTGCCAACTCGCTAAACTCAAATGTATTTCTGGGAGACACTCTGGCCGTGGTTTTAAGCCTGACTCCCGGTCCCGACAAATTAACACAACTGGTTGGCGGGACACCACGTATTATTCGCAATGGTGTCGTGTCCGTCGAATGGTCTAAAGAAGATATCAGTCAGAGTTTTGCCACAGACCGGCATCCCAGAACCGCGGTAGGAATAAATGCGGACTCATCAAAGATATTTCTATTTACAGTCGATGGTCGTCAGGGCGGATATAGTGTTGGTGTATCACTTTATGAACTGGCAGATATAATGCTGGGGTATGGTGTTGATGATGCGGTCAACCTGGATGGGGGCGGTTCGACAACCATGGTGTTACGGAATGAGGTCGCCAACAGTCCATCGGACCCGGGTGGTGAAAGATCAGTCTCCAATTCCTTACTGGTTGTCAGTTCTGCACCGTTGGGACCACTGGCGCACTTGTCTGTGAATCCAGACGAAGCCTATTTGATGCACAGTACCCAGCTTCAATTTAGTGCAGAGGGTTTTGATGAGTTTTACAATCCGGTCAATGTGGATGCAAATTCACTATCCTGGTCGGCAGACGCCAATATTGGTTCAATTAATGTCTCGGGATTGTTTTCAGCCGGAACAAAAAGTGATTCCGGCTATGTTGTGGTGAGTTCCGGCGATATCAGAGACTCCGCCATGGTGTATATTACAACAATCGGGACCATAAAAGTGTTACCGAATCCGGTTGTTTTGGAGGTGGGACAGCAGCAATCCATGACGGCGGAGACGAGGGATTCTTATGGTAACCTGGTTGAGTTGGCGCCCGCAGAGTATACATGGAAAGTCCAAGGAGATGTAGGAACAATTGCTTCACGCGGAATGTTTACGGCAACCCAAACCGGTATAGGAAAAATCATTGCTACTTACGATAGTGTCAGTGGCAGCGCCGATGTAAAAGTGGGGGTCGTGTCAGAATCAATAATTGATGATTTTTCTACAATTGAGAACTGGACTGTATCGGGTCTGAGAATAGACCTGGATTCCAGTGGCCTGACAATCGATTCTGATACATTTGTTTCTGAACCCAGCTCAGGTAAACTAACATATTTATTGCAAACCGGTGGAACCAGTGTGCTTTATCTGGATTGTAATTTACCTGTATCCGGCACACCCATTGGGATCGGACTGCATGTCTATGGCGATGGCAAAGCCCATTGGTTGCGCGGCGAATTTACCGATGGTGATGGTGAGAAATTTCTCATTAATTTTACAGAAGAAAATCCGGGTATTGACTGGCTGGATTCATGGAAATACCTGGAAATTCCACTGGATGAGGCTATCCCGCATTGGTCAAATGGCGGTGCCATATTAAATTTTCCGATTACCTGGACAAAGATATATCTGGCAGAAGGAAATGAGGATAAAAAAGATTCCGGAGTACTATATCTGGATGATTTTAAAGCGATTTATCTGACAACATCCGTTGAAAAAAAATCGGGCAATTATCCAAATCAATTTAAACTGGATCAAAATTATCCCAATCCCTTCAATCCGGAAACCACTATCGGGTACAGTTTACCCAGAAGCGGAAAAGTGATGCTTGAGATATTTGATCTTGCAGGACAAAAGGTTGATACACTTGTGGATGACAATCAATCACCAGGATCATATGAAGTAAATTGGCAGGCATCCAACCTGGCCAGTAGTATTTATTTTTATCGTCTGTCTTTTGATACACAGATCATCGCAACCAGGAAAATGGTGGTGGTAAAGTGAGCTTGGGAAAAATGGACAAGAGGTAAAGAGGAGAAGGATCCAATGACAAAGCACAAATGTCAAATGAATGTCCCAAATCAAATGCTTAAATAAAAATAGTAGATATCACAGAGACTTTGATAATAAATTTGTCATCCCTTCAGGGATCTTCCTGCCCTTTGGGCACTCGTTCTCTGATTGTTACTAAGGAGCCTATGCAACGAGAGGATCTCTGCGAGATGACAGTGGGCATTTATTATAAATGTCTTCGTGTGCTTCGCACTCTTCGTGGTAAATGTTTTTAACTGCCCTGATGTAAAGGACCAGATCATTGCTTGCCTAATCGGTGAGTGCTTAGTTTTTTGTGGTTAGCAATGCATACTTAATAATTTTGAAGGGAAAAAAATGGCTATAAAAATGACCCGTCGTGAGTTCACAAAGACAACTTCAATGGCTGGACTTGGAATGCTTCTGGGCTGTAGTACCCGAAACCGGTTTGATATTATTATTGTAAATGGCCATATTATCGACGGCACAGGAAAAAAATCACTGCGCATGGATCTCGGGATCCAGGGTGATAGAATATCTGTGATTGATAATTTACAGGAAAATGTCACTGCCGATCGCCTGATCGATGCGACCGGGCTTATCATTGCACCCGGTTTTATCGATATTCATACTCATACAGACACTGAACTGCTGGTAAATCCCACCGGTGACAGTAAAATCTTGCAGGGCATCACTACTGAAGTCGGCGGAAATTGTGGTTCATCCCCATTTCCGTTAACAGAGGATGACCGCGTTTCAATGGATGAATATCTTGCCGGAAAATATGAAATACATGCCAATTGGCGGCGTACCGGAGAATTTTTATCTGCCATAGAAGTAAAGGGAACCGCATTAAATTATGTGACTTTGACCGGTAATGGCGATTTGCGTGCCTTTGTGGTTGGTAAAAATGATGTACGGGCTACGGCTGACCAGATGAAACAGATGAAGAAAATCCTGACCGAATCCATGGAACAAGGCAGTTTTGGTTTATCCACCGGACTTGAATATGCGCCAAGCAGTTATGCCAATACGGAAGAAATTATCGAATTATGTAAAGTTGTTGCGCAAAGGGGTGGAATTTATGCCACACACATGCGTAATGAAGATGATACGGTGGAAGAAGCCATCGATGAGGCATTAGAGATTTGCCGGCAGGCCAATATCTCGACACAGATATCTCATCTAAAAGCATGCAACCAGGCAAATTGGCACAAGGTTGACAATATGCTGCGCATGATTGATGACGCCTGGAACAATGGTTTACCAGTCAAGGCAGATCGGTATCCATACATTGCTTATGGTACCGGGATGACCACGTTTCTGCCGCTTTGGGCGCGACAGGGTGACCGGGATGAGGTTCTGGCCCGCCTGGAGAATAAAAGTGATATTCCCCAAATAGAAAAATATGCCATCAGCCGGGGAGAACGAATTGGTGGCTGGGACCGGGTTTTGATAAGTAGTTGTCACACCGATGAAAATAAAAAATGGGAAGGTAAAAATATACTCGAAGCTGCTGAGGCAACCGGGAAATCGCCATTCGAATTTATAAGATCATTATTGATTGAAGAAAAAAATCGTGTTGGTATCGTCGGGTTTGCCATGGATGAAGGAAATCTAAAAAAAGTATTATCCAATCAGCATGTCATGATTGGGTCTGATGGCAGTGCGGTTGCGCCAAAGGGAAAACTCGCAACCGGGAAACCCCATCCGAGATTTTATGGCACTTTTCCACGAGTGCTGGGTAAATATTGCCGGGAAGAAAAATATTTTGATCTTCCGACGGCAGTTAAAAAAATGACTTCCATGCCGGCAGAAAAATTGAATTTAAAAGGCCGGGGCATAATTAAAGCCGGATACTACGCGGATATTACCATATTTAATCCGGATACGGTGATCGATAATGCTACTTTTACTGATCCGCATCAGGCGCCGACCGGGATCGAATATGTAATCGTAAATGGAAAATTAACTGTTGAAAATGGCATTCACACTGGTTCATTGGGTGGTAAAGTGCTCAGATTTAATCAGGCCTGAATCGGTTAACTATGATTCCTCTGATACTTACTATCTTATGTTCGACCAGTATTGCGCTGATACTAAAACATAATGACACAAAAAGTGGAAATGCCATTGTTCTGTTATGTGGCAATTATTTTGTCGCCGCAATCGTGAGTCTCTACTTCCTGGTAACTGCAACGGATAATACCTTTTCCATTTATTCTTTATTTTTTGGATTAGCACTGGGCATGTTATTTGTTATCAGTTTCTTTGCCTTTGCCCGGGCGGTTGGTGTGGCAGGTACCGCATTGGCTACAGTGAGTTCAAGACTTTCCGTAATTCTACCTCTTACTTTGTCAATAATTGTTTTTGCTGAAAAACCCAATTTATTTCACATTGGTGGATTTGTTTTTACCCTGGGTACCATATTTCTTTTTTATAAGTCATTGCAAAATAATGGATCCAACAAAAATAAATTTTAAGGGGTATGTCTATCTATTACTGGTTCTGGTCGGCATTGGTATCAATGATTTTTGCATGAAAATATTTCAGGAATGGCGGCCGTCGACAGAGAAACCGCTGTTTATTTTTACCATATTTGGTTCGGCTTTTTTGATTACATTAACTGTGATTCTGATACGCAAAATCCGGCCTGATAAATCGGTAGTTCGTTTGGGTATGCTGCTGGGAATACCAAATATGTTCAGTACGTTTTTTATGTTGGCAGCATTAGCCCAGCTTTCTGCGATTGTAGTATATCCGGTCACCAATATTGGAATTATTTTGCTCACATCGGTTTTAGCATTTATGATCTGGAAAGAAAATCTAAATCGTTTTGGACAGTTGGCATTGTTAACGGGTGTAATCGCTATTGTGTTGATGGGGATGTGACCCACCCCTAAATCCTCTCGCTCAATTCCGCTTCACGGAATGCAAGGAGGGTACTCAAGAATATTATGAGTTTGGGAAAAATATTTTTAACCGCAATGATCGCCAAGAACTATAGGAGTTACGCAAATATTTATTATTATTTATTTTGCGTACATAGCGTCTTCATTGCGTACTTTGCGGTAAAAATTTGTAAACACCGGGTTAAGACTGGATAAAATTTAAATAAATTAATAAAGATATAAATGTAAAATGATCTTTTCCCAAATTCCGCCTCCCTGCTTGGAGGGAAGGGATCCAGGGGGTGGGTCGGAAATGAGAACTTATGATAAAGAAAGTGGTTGTTTTAATCGGAGTCCTGTTTTTACTCTCATGTGAGAATGTTACCTATGATCTGGTTATAAAAAACGGAATGATTATTGACGGTACCGGGCAAGCAGGAGAAACAGGGGATATTGCCATCTCAGATGGAAAAATAGTTAAAACGGGACCGTCTCTGAATGTATCGGCAAAATCAACGATTGATGCAACCGGATTGGTCGTGACGCCTGGATTTATCGATATTCTTTCATGGGCCTGCGGTCCGATTGTGTATGATGGTGAAGTTCATAGTGTCGTCCGGCAGGGTATTACAACTGCTGTTTTTGGTGAAGGCTGGTCCATGGGTCCGGTGAATGATAATGTGCGCGAAGAAATGAGAAGTTTCTGGCCGGATTATAATCTTCAGTATCAGTGGCAAACTCTGTATGATTATTTAAAATATGTGGAACAAAAGGGCACATCGGTTAACATTGCATCATTTGTAGGTGCCACTACTGCCCGGCTGTATGTCATCGGTTTGGAGGATAGAAAAGCAACTGCGGAAGAAATGGCACAAATGAAAGCACTGGTCCGTAAAGAAATGGAATTGGGGGCGCTTGGCCTGGCATCCAGTCTGGTTTATACACCCGCATTTTATGCGGATACAGAAGAATTAACGGAAATGGCGAAAGTTGCCGCGGAATTTGGCGGTATTTATATCTCTCATATCCGCGGTGAGGGAAGTGATTTGATACCCGCTCTTGAAGAGTTAATTACAATTTCCCGGGATGCAAAAATTGCATCCGAAGTATATCATTTGAAAGCCGCTGGGAAGGCAAACTGGGATAAACTGGATCAGGCGATTGCCCTTCTGGAATCGGCCCGTGCTGAAGGTTTGGATATTACTGCTGATATATATCCATATACCGCAGGTGCAACCGGGCTTTCTGCCATGATGCCGCCCTGGTCAAAGGATGGTGGGGATGCTGCGCTGGTAAAAAGGTTATTGGATAGCAAAACCAGGGCTAAAATAAAAAAGGAGATACTCACCAGCACGTCAGGTTGGGAAAATTTTTACTGGATGGCCGGCGGTGGTGAGGGTATCCTGGTTAGTTATCTGGCTGATGCCAGAAAGGAATATCAGGGAAAAACAATCGCTGAAATTGCCAAAATATTTAAAAAAGATGAGATTGAAACAATCTTTGATCTTTTGATCGCGGAAAAAGGTGGTGGTGGTGGAATCTATTTTCTCATGTCAGAAGAAAACGTGGCCAAAAAGATGAAACTACCCTGGGTTTCATTCTGTACGGATGAAGATGCCTACAAAACCAGCGGATTAATGAGTAAGCGAAATCCACATCCCCGGGCATATGGTACCTTTCCAAGAATTCTGGGTAAATATGTGCGTGAGGAACAGGTCTTGACTTTACCAGAGGCGATACGAAAGATGACTTCTTTGCCCGCCGAAAAATTGGGGTTGAAAGATCGTGGCATTATCCGTGCGGGCATGGCTGCCGATCTGGTGATATTTGATGCAAATGTGATTATAGATAAAGCCGAATATACAAATCCGCATCAGTATCCGGTTGGTATATCGCATGTGATTGTTAACGGACAGCCTGTCGTTTCGAATGGAGAACATACGGGTAATAAACCTGGAAAGGCATTATTGAGGAATTAGTTTTTTTGCAGAATTGCAATGAAATTGGAACGCAGAAACGGTATGTGAAAAAATTTTGTTTTGAGATGAAAGAAGTAATAAAGCAAAAATAACCATCGCCGGGTCCAGTTTATATCCTGAATATAAATTAATTGTTTTAATTGAAAAATATGTGATAGCTTCATTAATGAAGTTTTGGTATTTACCCGATGAAAAGTCGGAAAAATATCATCATCCTCTGCACGAAAAATGACCTTTATCAGCCATTTTCGCAAACGGTATGGTAACAGGAGTTTTGGTAGCCAGATTACCGGACTGCTTAAATTGGTGGTTACAATCAGAACCTGACCTCCTGGAGAAAGTATCCGGTTGATTTCACGGAAGGCATGTTCCGGATCTGCCAGATGTTCTACTACGAAGCGCAATAAAATTAAATCAAATGAGCAATCTTTATAGGGAAGCTGTAAAATGTCGGCTTGAGTGAAAGGAATCGATCGATCGCTGGTATTCTCGGGATATAAGATATCGGTATCGACAGAAAAGCGGAACAATTTTGCCAGATCAAATTCTTCTTTTGTTCCAGCCCCTAAATTCAGACATCGTTTGAAATTTTGGCTTAAATCTGAAATTAATGAATCGTAAACTTCCCAACGTGGACGGCAATCGGGGTCGGTTCGGCGAATAATACTGCGAGCCCACTCCTCATTTTTGGCCATTTTCCTCTTTCAGTTTCTTCAGTACTTCCATACGCTCTTCAATTTCTTTTTCAATGGCAGAAATTTTCGTGGAAAGCTTTTCCTTATCCTTTTCCTGGTTTTGCTGCTTGCTCTCAAGAATCAACATATCCACTTCTTTTTGCTTATCATCTATCTGTTTGTTAAGATCCTGAAGCTCTTCAACCAATAATTTGATCGCAGGATTGTCCTTAAGAGTTTCCACGTCATTCTTTAACAGATGCGGAAAAACCGCATCACCTAGGATGGTCAGTTTTTTTTCAACATTTGAACTGAGCTGCCGGATTTCGAATTTTAGTTTGCTGATTTTACCAAAATCTTCTGCTTTGTCAATCATTGTAGAAGCACCGTCACGAACCAGATCGTAACTCTCCTCCAGGGTTTTTCTGATATCATCTAAAAGGCTAGCCATATTATTTCTCCTTAATATAATTTTGGAATTCGGAGTACGGATTTTGGATTATCTCCTGAGTCTGTTACCATTTTAGCCATAAATTCCACGGTCTAAAATCCAAAATCCAAAATTATTTTGTCCGAATCTAATTTAAATTAAATTTGGATACAAGATATTCCGGTATTAGCTTTTTATTTTATCTTTATTCAACTACAAAGACACAAAGTCTTATTTATTCGGAAGAATGAAATTTTCTCTATATTGAACTGTATTTTTGTATTTATATTCTTTTATAAGTATAGGTATATAGCAGGTTTTTGATAGTTATTTACCCCCAAAGTAATTTTGGGGTAAAACACAGGCAAAAAAGTACTATTTATTAGCTTACTCTACCATTTAATTGGAATAATTAGCCATATATTATCTTTAATTACTAAAAAGATAGAAAATATTATGAAAAAAAATGTTCTTATTACAAAGAAATTTGAATTCTCGGCCAGTCACCGGTACTGGAATAATGAATGGAGCCAGGAAGAGAATGATCGCGTGTTTGGCCTGTGTACCAGTCCCCATGGTCATGGTCATAATTATGAGCTGCATGTTACCATAACCGGAAAAATAGATCCGGACACGGGAATGATCATTAATCTTACAGATCTGAAAAGACTCGTCAAAGTTGTTCTGGAAGATTTTGATCATAAATATCTTAATCTGGACACGCGATTCTTCAAAGATCAAATACCGACGACAGAGAATATCGCCCGGGTTTTATTTGAACGAATTGATGAAGAGCTGCTCAATAAGGGTGATTTTAGTTTGTATAAAATACGTTTGTATGAACGAAATGACTTATATGTCGATGTCTGGAGATAATGATTTGAATTATAAAATGACCTTTAATCGTAGTTACCGGTTTACATCTGCCCATCGCTTACATTCGGAACAGCTGACACCGGAGGAAAATCTGGATGTATATGAAAAGTGCAATAACCTAAATGGCCATGGCCATGATTATACGCTTGAGATCGCATTGAAAGGTCATCCTGATGATACCACCGGTATGATCATTCCGCTTGAGGACTTTGATCAGAAAGTTAACAATGTACTTGCCCGGTTGGATTATAAACATCTAAATCTTGAGGTTGGATATTTTAAAAACAACCTTTCTACAGGCGAAATTATTATCCAATATTTATGGGAGTCACTGGACAAGGCATTTCCATCAAAGAGGTTATATCACTTAAAATTATGGGAAACAAATAATAATTATTTTGAGCTGGGAGATCAGTATGACTGATACAAATCTTATAAATATTGAAAAATCTGTACGTACTATATTGGCGGAACTGGGAGAAGATCCGGACCGCCAGGGATTGGAGAAGACACCTCAGCGGGTAGCAAAAATGTATAAGGAAGTGACACGAGGTTATCGTGAATCCCCGGAAGAGTTAATAAACCAGGCCCATTTTGATGTGGATTATGATGAGATGGTGGTGGTGACGAATATCGATTTCTACAGTTTGTGTGAACATCATATGCTGCCGTTTTTTGGCGTGGCTCATGTAGGATATATCCCAAAGGGTAAGGTGGTCGGGTTAAGTAAAATTCCGCGTATTGTTGATATGTTTGCCCGGCGATTGCAGGTTCAGGAAAATATGACGCAGGAAATAGCCAATGTCCTTAATGAACATTTGCGGCCAGATGGGGTGGGAGTTGTAGTCGAAGGATATCATATGTGTATGATGATGCGCGGGGTTCAGAAACAAAAGGCGAAAATGATTACCTCATCACTGATCGGATCGTTTAAAGAAGATCCTAAAACCCGGACCGAATTTCTGGAGCTGATCCGGAGTGAGAGGTCAAATGTCTGATCTTGCGCTCGTTACCGGGGCCAGTAAGGGGATTGGGCGGGCGACTGCGCTGGCATTGTCAAAAGAGAATGTACAGGTGATTGCCACCGCAAGAAACGTCCAGGAGTTGGAATCCCTGCAGAATGAAATTCAATCTGCAAATGGAAAGTGCCAGATTTTTCCTGCGGATCTGAATAAGGAAACAGATTTGGTTGAATTGGTAAACGAGGTGAAAAAAGCCGGAAATCTTTCCCTGCTGATTCATTCTGCCGGTATTGCCCGGGTAGGTAGTGTTGGTGAAATGAAAAAAAGCGATTGGCAGGATGTGGTCGAAACAAATTTGTCCACTCCATTCTATCTGACACAGCAGTGTCTGCCTATGATGAAGGCCGGCAGCCAAATTGTTTTTATTAATTCGGTGGCCGGGAAACAGGTCTTTTCTGAATGGGCCGCCTATTGCGCATCCAAATATGGATTACGAGCCCTGGCCGATGCCTTACGGCAGGAAGTCAGTGCAAATGGTATCCGGGTTACGACTATCTATCCTGCGTCAGTAGACACACCAATGCAGGCCGGTTTGCCATATGACTGGGATACCTCAAAGATGCTGCAGCCGGAAGATGTGGCCAATGCCGTAGTGCAATGTTATCAACAACCGCAAAGTGTATTAATAAAGGATCTGGAAATACAAAATCCATCTGGAATTTTTTAAATGATAGATAGCAATGATTCGTCAAAAATTAACCTGGATATTTATATATCAATAGAAACATGAGCAGGTTCTATAAATGATAAAAAACTTTTTAACTTCTAATAATTCCAATATTGCATTACTCATTGTGAGACTTGTCATCGGTATCAGTTTTGCTGTGCATGGCTATCCTAAGATCAGCGAAGGGATGGAAAAGTGGACCAGGCTGGGTGGTGCAATGACAAATGTGGGAATCGATTTTCTTCCTGCCTTTTGGGGATTTATGGCGGCCTTTTTTGAGTTTTTTGGTGGGTTATTTTTATTACTCGGATTCCTGACACGGTTTGTCTCTGGCGGATTGATTATAACCATGTTGATGGCAGCGATAGTGCATCTCAGTAACGGAGATCCGATAAATAGAATCTTACATCCCTTAGAATTGCTGGCAATTTGTTTATTATTTTTCATCACCGGCCCGGGAAGATATTCCCTGGATCAATTAATCTTAAACCGCTGGAACAGTAAAGATGGTAAATTATAGTAAATCCCAGTACCTTTTATGTTTTTTCTTCATTCTTTTATCTTAATCTTCTTGTCATATATTTCACGAAGTTGTAATTTACTTTTATCATATTGGCTATTATCTCCTTTTATCGATGTAGTCCATCTTTAAGATGGACTACAAGGTAGGCCAAAGTAGTACAAGATAGCCCAAGATAGTACAAAACTTATAAAATTCAGGAGGCAAAAAATGGCCGAGTTCAGAATTGAAAAAGATTCCATGGGTGAAGTTAAAGTCCCGCAAGATGCATTATATGCTGCCCAGACACAGCGGGCAGTAAACAATTTTCCAATAAGTGGAATTCCTATTCCGCGTGGCTTGATTCGTGCACTGGGTTTGATTAAAAAGGCAGCTGCTGAAGTAAATCATGATCTGGGATTATTGAATAAAAAGAAAACCAAAGCCATTACAAAAGCAGCCAGCGATGTGTCAAAAGGAAAATATGATGATCATTTTCCAATTGATATATTTCAGACGGGTTCTGGTACCAGCAGTAATATGAACACAAATGAAGTTGTTGCCAACCTGGCATCGGAAATTGCCGGAGAAAAAATCCATCCCAATGATCATGTAAACATGGGCCAATCATCCAATGACGTAATTCCGACCGCCATTCATGTGGCAGCCTATATGGAAACAATGGAGATCCTGATTCCCGCCCTGGATCACCTTCATGAGACAATTGAGAAAAAGGCAGCAAAATATACCAAACTGGTTAAGACAGGTCGCACCCATTTAATGGATGCTATGCCGGTCCGTCTCAGCCAGGAAATGTCAGGATGGGCCAGTCAGATAAAGCACGGTAAGGAGCGGCTTAAAGCCAGTCTGCCGCGTGTGGCTGAACTGGCGCAGGGCGGTACAGCTGTGGGTACCGGAATTAATGCCCATCCCGAATTTGCCAAACGATTTGCCAAGAAACTATCCGAAGAAACCGGATTTCCATTCAAGAAGTCCAAGAATTTTTTCGAGTCACTGGCAACTCAGGATGCCATTGTCGAATTAAGCGGACAGTTGAAAACCATCGCCTCCAGCTTGATGAAGATCGCCAATGATCTGCGCTGGATGAACAGTGGACCGATTGCCGGTCTGGGAGAAATTGCTTTGCCGGCCCTGCAGCCCGGATCATCCATAATGCCGGGAAAAATTAATCCGGTAATTCCGGAGGCCGTATTGATGGTTGGTGCACAGGTGATCGGAAATGATGTATCGGTGACAATCGGTGGTCAATCCGGAGTATTCGAACTCAATGTCATGCTGCCGATGATTGCCCATAATTTATTGCAGTCTATTGAACTGCTGGCTAATGGATCACGTGTTCTGGCAGATAAAGCAATCAAGGGATTTACTGTCAATGAAGATAACGTAGTTGGCCTGGTAGATAAAAACCCGATTTTAGTGACGGCATTGAATCCGATCATCGGATATGATCTGGGAGCAAAGATTGCCAAAACCGCCTATGCCGAAGGTCGTACTCTAAAAGATGTGGCTCTGGAATATACCGAGATGAGTGAAGAAGAACTGGATAAGATACTGGATCCATTAAAACTGACGAAGTGACTTATAAGATGTAGTCCATCTAAGATGTAGTCCATCTATGAGGTGGACTACATCGTTTCTTCCACGACAACCTCAGTACCTCACCACTGCGCCACGTGCAAAAAGATCAGAATCGACCTCAATCCCCAGCCGTGAGTAAAGAATTGGCGGAACGGAGATGTCGCCAATGTACAACTCACCTACATATTTTTTGACTTCAGGAGTGAACAATCCTGTTTTGGGCAAAGCCAGGGTTAACGTAGCATCGGCTTCAACGATATGCTCAAACCGACTGCCGATTGAGGTATCCAGACCAGAGGGCGCATCCAGTGACAAAATCTGACAGTTCACTTCATTAATTTTGTTAATAATCCCGGCTGTAATTCCCTGGGGTTCGCGGTTGAGGCCATAACCGAAAATGGAGTCGATTATAAAATTACAGCTTCCCCATTCGATAAATTTCATATAGCTGCCGGCTTCCACAACTGAGATTGGCAATTGCCGGACAATTTCAAGCTGGAATTCGGGTACCGGTTTTAAGCGATCGGCCGGCGTGGCCAGAATCACCGTCACTTCTGCCCCCCAATTGCTCAGATGCCTGGCGGCGACCAAGCCGCCACCGCCATTGTTTCCACTACCCGAAAACACACATATTTTCTGGTTACATACTTCCCCGCCCATCATTTCCCGGGCAAGTTCCGCCAAATTACGCCCGGCATTTTCCATCATCTGCACGAGGGTGATACCATAACAATCAGTCATTAATCGGTCGACTTCGATCATCTGTTCGGTTGTTATTGCCGGTATATCAGTCTGTAGCAATGTGTTCAAATATGTCTCCTTGAGTTGTCATATTGGTTTTGAAAACACCTCAGTCCCTAAGTCCCTGAGCACCTAAGTTAAAACAATGTTGAATTTCGAATTATAAAGCATCCTAATGTCATCTTGGAAGGACCTTTTACCTGAGACTCAATTTTTGATTCTGCTTCGATCAGCTGATTTTAAACCGCAGAGTACACGGAGAAGGCACAGAGTACGCAGAGAAATAATATATTCAACTTTGCGATCATTGCGCTTATTCTTTGCGTCTTGGCGGTTATAAATTAATATATGTTATTGCACTTCTTTATCAACTGAATTCTGCCAAATTATTGTTTCGGGATACAGATTACAGGAATTGGCAGAATAAATTGGTAAGATGACTTACTGTTTGGTGGGAATTTGATTTTTAGCTAGTTATATATCAATCTTTAAGGATCAGGGTAACCAATCTTTTGGGCCCATGGGCGCCCAGCACTAGTTTCTTCTCAATGTCTGATGTGCGTGATGGGCCGGTGATAAAGGTCGCGTAACTCCAGGTATTGTCAGTATTACTGATATTCTCTAATACGTTATCGGGTGAGGCCACCATTTGTGATTGGCGGGCCAAAACAATATGTACCGGGGGTAACACAGTAAGCCGCCTTCCGCCCCCCGTGAGACTGTTTAAAAAAATGCTGCCGGTTCGGGCAATCAGGTATTCGGCACCTGAAATACCAATGGAATATTTTGAAAAATCCGGCGAACTGATGTTCAAATCAGTTTCCTGATCAATATAGTTTTTTATAACCGGATTAATTTTAAGAATTTCATCCAGCAATTCGTTCTTAAAATGTTTGGCCGAAGACGGGCCAAATTCTTTTAATATTCCAGCCAATGCAGCAGCCATTTTTTCTATTGAATCACAAGTGATCACTTCACCAGCCAAATTTTTCTGCCGCTCAATAAACTGTTGCAGCATTTTCTGTTTATCTTCTACATGATGTGAATAAATAATCTTATCCGGAACGATTTCAGGAAGGGTCTTCTGTCCTTGTCCCGGTGCGGATTTTAATTTTGTTAAAATCTGTTGTTTGCTATTCAAATTAATATTCCTTGGGTCTCAATTAAATGTTGGACACGATATGTCGTGTGCCTACGAGTGGCAATCGCCGATCGCCGTTTGCCAATATAAAAACAAGGCGCGCTTTATCGGGACGCATTCAATGCGTCCCTACATATTATCCTTTTCCTGCCATAATTGGCCGAAGGTTTTTTTCGGTAAGGCCGGTACGCGTTTGCGTTTGGATTTTGGCAATATGTATTTAACCAGCGGCATGGTCCAGCCGCCAAGACGAACTCCCAGGTCTAGAATGCGCCTGCTGGAAAATAATGCTGCCCATATTTCCAGGGCCGGTTTCCATATTTTGGGTCCCGAGTGCGTTTCGGTTACTTCTGCGCGGTTGGCTAACAGCAGTTCATGGAGATTGATTTTTACCGGACAGGCAAATGTGCAGGCTCCACACAGGCTGGAAGCATAGGGCAAATGATGCCAGGTTTGCATGCCGCGCAGATGCGGTGTTATGACCGAACCAATCGGACCCTGATAGGGCGTATGATAGGTATGTCCGCCCACTGTCCGGTAGACCGGGCAGGCATTGAGGCAGGCACCGCAACGAATACAGCGCAGACTTTCCCTGAATTTTTCACTCTGATAAATATCAGACCGACCGTTATCCAGTAAAATCACATACATATGTTCAGGACCATCAGGTTCCTCTGCTGTCTTAGGTCCGCGAATAATCGAATTATAACAGGTGATCTGCTGACCGGTACCACTGGTGGAGAGCAGGGGCAGGAATAAACCCAGATCCTGCAATCGTGGAATTACTTTTTCAATACCGGCAATGGCAATATGGACAGGTGGGCAGGCCATGGTAAGTCGCCCGTTACCTTCATTTTCGGTCATTAAGACCGCACCATCGTCTGCAATCAGAAAATTGGCACCGCTGACGCCAATATCGGCTGTGACATAGCCATCACGTAAATGTGCTCTGGCGGCCATCGTCAATTCTTCAGCACTATCGGTTATGGGCGTACCCAGTTTTTCATGAAAAAGTTCGGCGATTTCTGCGGTGTTTTTATGCATGGCCGGGGTGACGATGTGATAGGGTTTTTCACCGGCCAGTTGTACGATCAGCTCACCCAGATCGCTTTCCATGACTTCATAACCGGCGGCTTCACAGGTTTCGTTAAAGGCGATTTCCTCCGTGGTCATGGATTTGGCTTTTATGATTTTTTTTGCATTATGTTCTTTTGCAATATCAAGAATATATTGTTGTGCTTCTTCAACCGTCTGTGCCCATAATACTTTTGTCCCACGGGCTGAAATTTTTGATTCAAATTGTTCGAGGAGATCGGGCAGATGATCCAGAACGTAGTCCTTAACAGCCGCGGCCTGATCGCGTGATTCCTGCCAGTCAATGAACTGGTAGTCTTTCATCGTTTCAACTTTGTCATCGTGGGTATTTACCGCTTTCATTATTTTGCCACGATGCAGTTCGTCTTCGGCGATCAGGTTACTTCGTTTTAAAAACTGGCTGTATTCACTCATATTATTTTATTCAGTGGTTCAGGTTAAAATTTTATAGAACACGGATATTTTAAATGATTAGTAATCTGTCATGCTGAACTTGTTTCAGCATCCATTTTTAGATCCCGAAACAAGTTCGGGATGACTTAATTTTTATCCGCGAAAATCTGCGTATTCCGTGTTATCCGTGTTCTATTTCAGACTTACATATACCCACTATTTTTCCATTGCCTCAGCTACAAACTCCGTCAAATGCAATATTTTCAAATCGATTTTACGATCGATTGCTTCCTGGCGCATGTGCATGATGCATCCCGGATCATTGACTACCAGAGTATCGACGCCCATTTCCTGAAATGTCTGCAAACGGGAATTACCCATTGCCGCAGCAATCGATGCATATTTAAAAGAAAAAAGTCCGCCAAAACCGCAGCATACGGGTTCACCGGATACCGGAATAAACTCAAATCCATTTAATTGATTTATGATCTTGACCGGATTTTCTTTGATCCCGATTTCACGGTAACTATGACAGGAATTATGAAAACTTACTTTGCCGGAATACGATCCGGATAATTTTTCGATTAGGTTTTCCCGGGCCAGGAACTCGGAAAATTCAAGCAGGTTAGCACTGACTTTATTGGCGCTTTCTTCAAGTTCTGTTCCAGCAAACAACTCGGGATAGTATTTACGCACCATAGCGGTGCATGAACCGGATGGGGCCACCATTAAATCGGATTGTTCAAATACTTTTATAAAATTTGCGGCGACTTTTCGGGCTTCGTCGTGGTAACCGGCATTAAAGGCCGGTTGCCCGCAGCAGGTCTGCTCCGGCAGGTATTCGATATTGTAGTTAAAATGCCGTAGAATTTTCACCATAGCCATCCCGATATCGGGATACACCTGGTCCACCAGGCAAGGGATGAAGAGGGTGACTTTTTGTTTATTGTTCATAGATTTATAAATAGTGTCGTGCTGAATTTTTTTACACTCTTTTTTATTCTTTTACCCCAGGATTAATCCACGGGTAAGGCAAATTTAATATTAGAATAATCAGCAATTTATCATTTTAAATATTCGTATTTCTGCGGAAAATCCAATTTAATTTACCAGAATTGAACATACGATAAATTTTACAAACGGGCAAAATATTTTGGATTCTGGATGAGAAAATGTCCAATGTCCAAGGCCGAATGACAAATGAATGTCCAATGAAAAAGATTGTCATCCTGCCCCTGAACAGCATGACCGCGCATCAAGTCCCCTCCTTGCGACGGCCGTCAGGTTGTCGGAGGGAGGGGATTTAGGGGAGGGTTATCCTTCTGTGCCCGCACAACGGAAGGATCTCTTCGAGATGACCTTATCTAATCGCAGAGGTCGTTAAGAATAAAACAAAGTTCGCAAAATTAATTAAGTATTATTCCTCAGCGTCCTCTTTGTCTGCTTTGCGCACTCAGCGGTTAAATATCAGCTGATCGAAGCAGCATCAAAATTCGTGGCCCGGGTAAAAGGTTCTTATCCATAGGATCCCGTTCAGGGACAGAATGACCGGAAATGATTTTAGATTTTGGACTTTGGATTTTGGATTATTTGTTACATCTGCCCGCTCTTCAACTTCAACCGGTTTTCCCGGCGAATGGCGGCTTCGCCATAAAGTTTCTTTTCTTCGATACTCTCGGTGACAAGTTCTGGAATTCCACAGGGTTTGCTGTTTTTATCCAGGGCGACAAAGGTAAAAAAGGCTTCATTGGCCAGTTTGATCTGACCGGTTTCAGTATTTTCAGCGTATACTTTGACCAGCAATTCCATAGAAGTGCGTCCGGTCCAGGTGACCTGGGCTTTCAGATTAACCAGCTCACCCAGTTTGATGGGATGATGAAATACCAGGTTATCTACGGCTGCGGTGACCACCACATGATTGGAGTGCCGCGAGGCAGCCATTCCGGCGGCCAGATCCATCCAGTGCATTAATTTTCCACCCAACAGGTTGCCGAGTAAGTTGGTGTCATTGGGCAGTACCAGTTCAGTCATTTCAACAGCTGATTCACGTGGTGTTTTGCTTTTTTTCATCATATTCCTCGATTAAGATTTCTTAATTATTGAAGTCCCTTAGCGCCCGAGTCCCTAAGTCCATGGGCAATTAACATTTTAACCGCCGAGAAGCACAAGGTATAAAAGATTCGCAAAGATGAATTAATTTGTTGTCTTTGTGTCTTTGTGGTTTCATCAATTTTTAAGATTATTTTTGCATACTAAACGTAATTCTTAGCTTCCTTGCGGTCAGCTGTGTCATCTCGAAGAGATCCTTCCGTTCTGACGACACGATAATCCGCCCCTAAATCCCCTCTTTCGATCCCGTTTCATGGGACCGCATGGAGACGACGTGATAAGTGCCCATTCGCCGGGAAGATTCCTGACGGAATGACATCAAGGTACTTTAAAATTCGAAATTCAATATTCATCATTTAACATTTTCTTTAACTCAGGTACTTAGGGACTCAGGGACTATTTTTTAAATAAGTCACTAAATATTCAAATACCTTAACGCGCGATTCTTCCGGGCCAATGGTCTCAAGGGGAAATGCTACCAGGATTGTCTTCCCATTATTTGTATGACTCTTGCCAATCGCGGCCGCCTGACCGGTATTATATGTTAATAGAATATCTGCGTCTTCATTTGCAGCCAGAACATCAGGATAATTTACTTTATAGGTTTCTCCGAAATGCAATGTGTCAGAATTTGAATGATCATTACCCGCGATAAAAAACCGGGATGTGCCTGCATTGTCCGATACATACTTTGCCCCCAGAGCCTCTTTAAAAAACAAACTGTCGCCTGCGGAAGTTGCTTTTTCAACCAGATCCCAGCCGATTTCTGAACCGGAAATGATGATTTTACCACCCGCATTGATATACGCAGCAATTCTATCCTGTTCTTTCTGATTGAATGTTTCGCTACTGGTACTTTCTTCACCCACCATCCAGTCAACAATTTCATAATCACTTAAACGAACCAACCCACTTATCACAGCCTCATTGGATGCGGTGTCAAAATCATAACCCAGCTGATTAAGCGTGGTACCATGTTCGATGCAAAAATCAAAACTGTTCTCTCCGGTGACACGATCATAGCCATTGACTATTAAAACTCTGCCCCGGCTGTTTTTCATCCGGGAAGATCCGATCAGTTCTGAATGACGGCTGATCATTTTGCCACTTCGGGCCTGTAATCGTAAAAATCTGGTTTGGGTTGTATCAAATTTTGTAACCATGGGTGAATGTTTAAAGACGATTGTATCTGTCAGCGATCTTTCCCGATCATAGAAATTCGCAATGAACTGCTCAGTTTCATCTGGCCATACGGTTCGAATGGTATTTTGCGTCATATGCAGCTGTTTATCAATCCGCGGCGGATTTGGTGTAACATCTCCTGAATCTGCATAAGTGAAAAATTGATCCAGAATATATTCTTTTAAAATATAGTTATCTGTCAGTGCCAGCGAAAATCCCAGAGTTAACACGGTTGATGTGGGATAGGTTCCGGACTTATTGCCGATTCTGAATTTATACAAGGCACCGATTGCGTATTGGTCGTCAAGCATAATTACCGGCAGAAGTGAATATTTAAATGCCAGTTCAACCGGAAAATTTTGGTCAATTCTAAAGTTATGACTGGTAAAAGGCGTTTCCATCCGCAGTTTACTTCTGGTACTTTTTATGGAATCTACCCCGGATATCCCCAGGATCGTTTCGCCAAACGCACGATCCTCGAATGAGGTAAACACCGATGCCAGATCGGCTGGAACACCCGTACCGCTGATTAATATATTCTTTCCACGTGCCAGGAACTTTTTTATCCAGATTTTTTCCGGGTGATCAATGAGTTTATCACGAATGTTTTCCTGCCCGCCTAACCATATCACATAATCAAATTGTTCAAATGATATGAGACCCAGGCGGATGGCACGGTTGGAACAGGATGCAAACGGCCGCTCCAGGCTCAATGCAGTTTCAGATATCAGATTTGGATTTATGGTATGTAAAAAGGAATCGGGTGCAAATCCGCGTACATCTCCTGCCAGGCGGCGGTTTTCGGCATGTACCAGCAGAACAGAAACGTTCTCATCGCGGAACAGCCGCAAGATAGAACGGAGCCTCCCGTATCTGTTCCCAAATCAGAGACAGCCTGGAGCCGGTAATGATATCTTGCTTTAGTCGAATGAAAATATGAATTTTCCTGCGCGGTTAGTTGATCGGTATCCGCCAGCAATTGCCAGTTTTTGCTATCCCCGGAACAATATAACCGGTAACCGGATAAATGACCGTTGTCCTGCCCGGACCAGGTGATGGTGATGCCATTTGGCCCGGGAATCGCCGACAATAATTCCGGTATTTGGATATCAATATCATCCAAAGGTAGTTGTTGCAGATATCTGGCATAAGCAAATTCGCCGTTGGCTACATTTCCATGGGAACGATGGGTATACTGAATAAACGGGTGTCTGGATTTTTGATCGGGATAGTAAACGCTGTCAACAACGGACGCCATGGTTCGCACAGAGTCCCGTAGCAGACGGTTCAATGCCACTGTGCCGCCGGAGGGAGTATACATAGAAAAAAAGGTATTTTTCTTATTAAGCACCCAGTCAAAATAATCATTCTCACGGCCGTAAAATGAATCCCAGAGCGCAACGGATTTAATTTTCTCAATTAATTCCGGGCTGTTTTGACTGATATCAAATGCGGTAATCTGGTATCCGCCACTGAAAGAAGAAATATGAATCTGGCGCAAAACCGCATTGTTTTTGATACGATCATTTTGTTTTAAAAATAGAGTTAACTCACTGATAAAATTTTCAAATCCGCCAAACTCGGAAAATTTTCCTGCCGCACCGCTGGATTTATTCCTGGCCGCCTGAGGCAATACCAGGATGGCATTTTTTCGGCTTTCAAATAATTGGTATCCCTGGCGGAATTTTTCAGGATACGATGGCTTTTCACTATTAGACGGATCGATGATGGCGCCGTGTCCATGGTGATCAATAATCAGGTCAAAATAATCATTTTTGAGATATCCGGCTGGAACGAATATAAAAACAGAGCTGTCCATAAAAGCAGGATCGGAAATATCTTCATAGGGAAAAGGGCTATGTTTAAAGTGTGTAACAATCCATTGTCCATAACCTGTATCCTGCCATTGTGCGGATGTTGAGTTTGCGCATGAGGAAGATGGCCAGGAAAAGAAGAACAGAGTTTTTAATTGGTCTCATCAGTTGCGGCTTATTTGCGAGCGACAATGTTCATCTCGACTACAACCTGATCGGGATAATAAATCTCAAGAAATGGCAGCTGAAATTCATATTCGCGGTCATTTTTACGCAGCCATTCTGCCAGAGCCGGGTAGGTTTTAAATATCGCAATAGACGGATTTGTTTCGATCGAAGCGGATACAATCGTTCTGGATTCAATTTTTATCAATTGCAACGGTGGATTAACCGCTATTGAATCATTGATCAGCAGACCGGAGGTGACATCCACTTCGTTTAATGGTGTCATCATGGGATTGCTATTGATAAGTGCAGCAGATATAGGATTTGTTTCAGATGGTAAATTGATATGACCTTTGATCTCCTCGATAATCACCGGAATGTCGCGGTATCCGGTCCTGGTAGTCTAACGATATTAAATAGTATTGTCCTGTAAGTCTTTTCAGTGATTTGGACGGAATCAAAGGCACCAAGTGACCAGGCACCAATAATAATTGCCAAAAATAATACAAATATAATTACAGCAAATATGATTATAATTCTTCTGAAAATTGCCGGCATAATCAAATCCTTTCAGTATATTAAAATTTACAGGCAGGAATGTTATTTTACAATTTTTTATATAAAGTCCGGTGTTGTAAAACTAATCCATTTTTACTATCTTAAAACTGATCATGGTAAAATATATAAAGGGGCGTTATCATGAGAACACTACTCATTTTTCTTACAGTACTATTTTTAATTTCAAGCCTTTCGGCTCAGGTCAAGATAAGAGAGGTCTCTTATACACAGGGTGAAACTGAATTACAGGGTAAACTGGTATATGATCCACTCTTAAAATCGGTTCGTTCGGCCGTCCTGGTTTTGCATGATATGTGGGGTCCGGATACACAAATTGTATCGAATGCAGAAAAACTGGCCCAATTGGGTCATATTGTTCTGATTGCTGATTTGTATGGAAAAGATGTTAAAATTGCATCAACTGAGGATGCGCTAACCCAGGCAGAGCTCTTGACGGAGAATCAACCCTTGTTTATAGAGCGCGCGACCGGGGCGCTGGATTTCCTAAAACAGCAAAACAAAGTGGATCATGGCAAAATCGGTGTGGTCGGGTATGGTCTGGGGGGAAAGGCAGCCGTTGAAATCGCGCTCAGCGGCGCACATATCGCCGCACTGGCTTTATATTATCCCTGGCTGGAATTTGATCCGGAAGAATTACCGGATTATAAAATTATAAAATCTTCTATCATGATTTTTTATGGTGCCGGTGATGAGAAGTTGACCGATGAGGGCATGGTCAATCTGAAAAATCTGTTTGAGCAAAACCAGCTGGACTGGCAGATGGTTATATATGGCGGGACCGTCGATGCCTTTACCAATAAGGGGATCGGTTTTGAAATAACCGACGGCAGGGCATATAATTATAATGCCGATCTGCGCTCCTTTGATAAATTGCGACAGTTTTTTACAGATTTGTTGAAGTAGTTTTTTAACCGCAATGTACGCGGAGGAATAACCCTCCCCTAAATCCCCTCCCTCCGACTACCTTACGGCAGCCGCAAGGAGGGGACTTATCACACTGTCATCCTGTAAGGACCCTTTTACCTGTGATACAAGGTGAGGTGCAATACGGCTCGAGCTTTCATTGTCACAGAGAGCACGGAGTTGACACAGAGCACAAGATTAAAAATGTCCAATGTCAAAATCCCAATGCCAATTCAATACTCAATGTCCAAAAAAAGGAATTCTACTTTTATTTAGGCATTTGATTTTTGTCATTGATTTGACATTTGGGCCTGGACATTGGGCATTTCAATTTTGATGCCGTTTCGAATAATTGAATTTAACCGCAGAGAGCGCGGAGGGATAACCCACCCCTAAATCCCCGCCAACACAGGCTGCTTAAAATTCATTAATTTAGGCGCTAAAGCACCAACTAACGATAGGGATATTTTTATCCCCCGTCTTAAAAGCCGGGGCTAGTCATTTGTTATATATGAAGTTGCAAAAAGTCATTTGCCCTGCGCTTTAGCGCAGGGAGATCTGAATCTCAACAAATATAGGGGCTTTAGCCCAAAATGTATTGGTTTTGCAACAGCCTGAGCAGGCGGATCCGCCTTGCGGCGTGATCCTCCCTCCGGCTACCTGATGGATTTCGCAAGGAGGGGACTTGATAAGTGCCCGATCGCCGGGAAGATCCCTGAAGGAATGACATCCAGCATCCAGCATCTTGCATCCTGGGTCCTGCATTCCAAAATTCCCACAATATCTTCTTGCTTTTTTGCCGGGTGAAGAGTAACTTTTTTCACAAGGCTGTAATAATATCTCAATAATTTTTACTGCCCTTGCAGACGATGGTCGAACCTAAACACACATTTACACACAGCCGGTGATTTTGCATACACTTATTCCAAATATCGGTTTTCTATCTTCCCCATCAAAACAACTAATCAACATTCATATATTAACCAAGTGGAGTGATAGCTATGGTACAATTTACTAAGGTATTTG
>CAVXXB010000002.1:0-415132 GCA_963765585.1 Calditrichia bacterium
CTGTAGCCATGAGATTGCTTCGTCATCCGCCAGTCGGCGGATTTCTCGCAATGACATGAAAGTCTCATAGGGAATAGTTTGTATTTTGTTAAATGAACTGGTTATAACTTATAGTATGCAGATCAGCCGCAAAACACCCAAAAGTAGTAGTAAGAGTTGTAAAAAAGTTGTAGATGAACCCTTTAGGGTTCAGAGTTCAAAGTTCGGAGTTCAGGGATTATTGTACGGGAACATTGGATTAGGATTTAAATTTACCTCCGGTAGATATATCGCTCCTCTGGAGATCTGAAATCATTTGGCAATGCGTGGGCTATAAATATGTCGCGCCGCCGGCGCTTCTGGATTGTTGCACAACTGTCAGTAATTGGTCGTAATACAAAGCCTCGGAGAGGCGGCATATTTATAGCAACACAGTCCCCCGACAATAATAACAGACTCCGGAGGAGCGGCATATAGAACTTATCGGCGAGTTGTAGTTGGTTGATTCAGGGTTCAGAGTTCGAGGTTCAAAGTTCAAGGATTATAGTTTGATTTGGAGGAGTGTTATTTTTTTTGCTTTTTATATTTCTCAAGATATCTTATAAAACCATGAATTGCAGCGCGGGTTTGAGCAACCAGATCAAATGCTTCCTCAAACTCTTTAGATTCAATATATTTCTGATCCAGAGCAATATATAGCTGACTCTGAACCTCGGTGCAAGATCGTTTTGCATATCTTAAAAAGCGCATAAATTCTACGTTTGATTCAGAGTCGAAGCCTTCTGCGATATTGTGCATCGATGAACCGGCAGCCCTTTGAATTCGATCTTTTAACCCATAATCACTTGTAAATTTTGGTTTCTTTGTAAATTTATAAACTGCTTGGGTTAACTTACGAGCCAGTTGCCACGCCTCAATCTCTTCAAACCTATTAATTCTCATCTAACATTTCTCTGAACTTTGAACTCTGAACTCTGAACCCTGAACTTTGAACCCCGAACCTTGAACTTTTTAATAATCATTCCCCACGCCCTCGCTTTTACAACGACACTTACCCGTGAATGCACATTCCATTTTTGGTAGATATTATAGATATGCTTTTTTACAGTAGTGGTAGAAAGATATAAATTGGCTGCAATTTCTTTATTTTTTAGTCCTTCGGCCAGCAGACCAACAATTTCAGTTTCGCGCTGGGTCAGAGATTCATGTTCATTTATATGTGTACCCGATTTGTTTGTAATAAGCTCTTCCCCGCGATGATCCTGAATATTGCTCCCTTGATCGGATGGCTTCTTTTTAAGTGCATCAAGTAATGTTTCTACATGGTAGCCGCCAGCACCCGCGGCCGCCAGGTGTTCTAACATATCCACCATGAGTGGTCCGCATTCCATAAACGGAAAAACAAATCTACCCGGCTGTGCCAGGGAGACTGCGCGTTCCAGAATTTCGAGTGCCTCTTCTGTTTTGCCCTGCTTCCCGCAAGCCATAGCCAAAAGGGGTAAAATCTGGATTAACTGACATATATTGTGATGGCCCTCGTTCATGGCGGCATATTCGCGCAGACGTTCCTCTGCTTCAGTCAGGTTACCAGATGATCCTTCGGCAACAAGTAGCCGGCAATATGTGATACAAGGAATCTCAAACCACCAGATCATCACTTCCGGTGCCGGGGATTCGCTTCTCTTAAGCCAACGAATGCATCCGGGGTACGCCCCTGAAGAATTGCAAGACGTGCATCACAGGCATCGGCCATGGCTAGCAAATGCCGGATCACTCCGGGCATCTGCATATTCACGGAGGATCTGTTGTGTTTCCCGGACTTTCTCCCGATTTCCCAGGGCTTCATATGCCATCATCAGACCCACCAGCGAGTCTACCGCTGCCCGGTCATGGTGTACGAAGCGCTGCGCGACGGACCGTTCCAGGTAAAAAACAGCCTTGTCCAGCTCATTCCGGTAAAGGTGGATCAAACCCGGTAAGTAATCACTCCAGGCCTCGGCATACACAAAGTGCCTGGCTCTTGCGGTTTCATTAAAAGGGCGACCATAAGGTTCTGCTTTAACCAGGTCGCCTGCGATAATGTGCAGGTACATATGCGTTGCCAGCAACCTGGATTTTCGCAGATCATTGGGAGGTGGATGCCCGTTAAGCAGACCATCCAGGATAGTGAGGGCATGTTTTTTTTGACCTTCCATCTGGCTTGCCAGTCCAAAGAAAATTTCCGTCTGAGCACGGACCTCATGACTGGAATCCGGGACATGCGTCAGGGCAATATCAAGTGATTTCAAACTGCCGGCACCATCATTGAGAAAAAACTGGAAATACCCACGAAAAAATGCCACTTCTCCACGTAATGCTTTCTGGTCAGAACCATCTTGCAGCAGAGACTCTACCTGATCTATTACCGGCAGGAGTTCAGCGAAACGTAGTTGATGATGAAAAACCCAGGCCTGGGCCAACAATAGCCCTGCCCGTTCCCGGATAACCGTGTCCGGCAGGCGGGACAGCCATTTTTCGAGAAGGAACATTTGATCAGTGTTGAGTGCATTTTGCCTGTTACGTTCAACGATTTGCGCTGCCCGCTCAACATTTTCGGCGGCAAGCGCATGCTCAATCGCTTCCTCAATTAATCCTTGTTTTTCAAACCATGCTGATACATTTATATGATCGGTTTTAATTTCTTCATTCGTCAGGTGTTTCTTTAAACGGTTTTGCAGAAGACTCCTGAAACAGGTGGTGATAACGAAACCAACGATGTTCATGATCTAATGGTATCACAAACATGCCTGCTTTCTCCAACCAGTTCAGGAAAGAGGCACCATCACTTTTCGCTTCGGAATTCTGTTTGTCCGTACTAAAAAATTCATCCAGTAAATCAGCACAAAAACGATTTAGGATTGATGCCCTGAGCAGGTTTTTTTGGTTGTCGGGGTGTTGTTTTGCAAGAACTTCTTCTATCAGGAACTCAGTGATCGCATGCATAGAAACACGTTGCATACTTTCCAACAATTTCAGAATATCTTCCGAACGGTTTATGGAGAGTGCCGTCATTCGCAGACCGGTTATCCAGCCTTCCGTTTTATTCAATAACGAAAGGGATAAATTTTCATCCAGTGAGAAACCATGTAGTTTTTCGAAAAGTTCGCTTATTTCATTCGCCTTAAATGATAATTCCTGCATGCGAAATTCGACAATCTTGCCATGTGCACGCAAATCATGCAAAGGCAGGGGCGGATCTCTTCTTGACAGAATAGTCATTCGCATGTTGCGTGGTGGATAGCGCAGCATGGCTTCAATTAAATCATGTATCAGTTTCTCCTCGATATGGTGATAATCATCTAATACCAGGATAAATTTTTGATTAATCTCGTCTAATTCATTTATCAGTGTTTGTGAGAGTAGCTCTCGGGTCGGCAGTTCAACTGCGTTTAGTAAATTGCCAATCCTTTTTAGAGATCCGGCAAACAAACCGTCTACTGCGGTGACCAGATAGGTGAGAAAAACACGCAGATCATTATCTTTTTTATCCAGAGAAACCCAGGCAGCAGGAACTGCCACAGGATTCAATCCAGGAACTGATCAGGGTGCTTTTCCCGTAACCGGCGGGCGCGGTAACCAGAGCGAGTGGAACATGCCCGTGCTTATCAAGATTTTTTAGCAATTCGGTGCGCGGAACAAAGTCTACCGGCAATGGGGGCCGGTGTAGTTTTGTTGATAACACCGGGGTATGGATTGAATGAGCTATTTCCCCGCTCCGCTCCCCAATTTTTGTATGTGTAATTTGTTTATTCATGATGTTAAAAGAGTTCAAAGTTCAGAGTTCAAGGTTCAAAGTTTCATGATCTGAATATATGACGTTTAAATATTTTATCACCGATCCGGATATTTAAAATAATTCTCGCAAAGACGCCAAGTCGCAAAGAAACAATCACTTATTATTATTTGTAAAAAGATACATCAAAGGGTGTCATAGGGACACGGCATGCCGTGTCCCTACGAAAGATATTTTGAAACAAAGTCTATTATTGTTGACACACACAATTTATTCTTAACCTTTTACGCCTAAGCGGCTTTGCGTGAGGTACGATGTTCCGTTTTCTTAAAACGCTTCCTCAATCCCGAAATAGATCCCGCTGGTATCCTTGCCAAGCCCAAGATCGATCCGTAGATTGATTTTTTCTTCTTCATTAAACAGAACCCGCAGGCCTAAACCATAGGAGGGTTTGAAATACTTTGATTGAAATTTTGTGACGTCCGAAGCCACATCACCCACACCGGCAAAAACCGCAAATCCCAGGCGCCACCAGAAATACTGACGGTATTCCATCTGAGCGGCCAGGTAGGCTCTATCCCGGTACCGGCCTTCAAAATAACCACGCATAATTTCACCGCCACCCAGAGCCGGTAATTTGTAAAAAGGGACATCGCCCCAGGTATTCATAAAATACCCCTGAAACCCGAGCACATGATCCGGCGCAAAAGACCAAAAATGGCGCGTATCAACCGTATAGGATGTAAATGTATACTTGCTGCCAATATCTTTAGCATAGACTATCATCTCTGCTTCAGTATATCCGCCTTCGTTGGGGAAGAACACATTATCCCGATCATCCCAGATCCAGATCATGCCTATTCCCGCTACGGCACCCCCCTCTTTACCGGGAAAGCTAACATCTGAATTCAGGTAAGGATTATCTTTATTTTCTACAATAGTAAAATCCCGGTATTCAAGGACAAGCCCGGTCCTATTGGCAATGAATATGGTCGGCGGCATCTGGAAATTTAGTTTTCCGCCAAAATTGTCAATAAAAAAAGATTCATTTCCATTATCCGGTGTATTGTTTCCAATACCAAAGAATTTATCATATTCGTGGGCTAATCTTATTTCAATATCTGATGCAATTGTATTTTTACTGAAATACAGTGATGATTTTAGCAGAAGCTGATAGGATTTAAGTGTGGCATACCAACCGGAAAAAGTTATTTTTGAAGGATTCAGTAAAGGGTCTTTGTCTGTATAAAATGTCATTACCCCACCGGCCCCACCTGCCAATTCTGTTTCCGGTGAATAAAAGGCAAATGGATACCCATTAAAATGAATTTTATAATCCTTCTTATCTGTACTATCCGCTTCTTCCTGGGCAAAAGCCGGAGCGGCAAGAAAAATTATAATTACAAGAAAAAAACAACACCTGGTGATTAAAGAAAACTTTTTCATTATTTATTTCCTCCCATTTTTGATAATATTGTGTTGGCGAAATACAAACAAAAACCAAACAAATCCTAATATCTAATTCCTAAATCCTAAACAAATCACAAATTACAATATTCAAATAATAAACAAATCCCAGGTCGTAGGTACCACAATGGTCATCTCGATATTCCGGCTAAAAGGTTCTTATCCATAGGATCCCGTTCCGGGACAGAATGACCCATCTGAGACCTGGTGCCTTCGCGAATCTTGCATCCTGCATCTTGTATCCTGTATCCAGTGCCCCCGTAAAACGGGGTCTCCGCTTCGCTACGACCAGTGCCGAGTGGCGAGTACCGAGTGCCTAGTGACGAGTGAAAACAACCCCCTAACCCCCTTTTTTAAGGGGGAACCACTCTGTGCCTTTCCTCAGGGACTTAGGGACTCAGGCGCTCAGGGACTTCAATTCTGAATCGGTATCGCTTTCTCTTTCCTCGGCACCGTATTCAAAAAGGTGCCGTAATTCTTCAATTCCTCTAACCGGCAGGACCAGACCAGTTTGTCTTCATGTACCGTAATATCCGGGCAGCCGTCACACATACTCTGCCGGCCATCCTGCATAAAATCTACCGGTTGAATAAACATGATGGTTTGCATATACAAAGGTTTAAATATCCGGAACGGATTCTTTAATAAGGCAAGCAGATATTTTCCAGTGATTTTCCTTAGTCCCTTGTCAAACGGCCATAATAGAAACGCCGCCGAACGCCCGGTCTTGAGTATTTGCGGTGAGGCATAGGACAAATATTTGTCTTTGGCAAAATGATACACTGACATCATCAATTCGAGAAATTTTCCGCCGACATAACCGTAGATTTTATCCTTTGTACCCACCCTCTCGGTCAACAACCATTTATAAGCCGCCGGATCTTCCGTGCCATTTAGAAAGGCAGCCGGTTCAAAATCGGGAAAATGGTCTTTGGCTATCTTTACCAGATCGGTTGATTTAATATCCACTTTGCGGTTTTCATCGGAATGATACATAATCGTATCCCATTCCACTTTTTCACCACCGGAATACCAGTCATATGGTAACTGAGGTATGATATGGCGGAAACATATAAATACCATGGTATGGACGATATCGATATGTTTGTGGGCCCATTCGATCATTTTGGGTACATAATGAATATTTTCCTGATATACCGTTGAATTGAACGAACAGGCAATATTTTTATGGACGGCCAGCATCTCCGCATAATGCAGACGCAGGTCGTTTAATTCCAGTTCATTTTTCCCGGCCCACTCACCCGGTCGTCCCTGGTTACTGTCAATATGAAAGGTAAAGCCAAAAACTCCAGCCGTATGCAGTTCTTTTAACAGTTCTTTGGTCAGGGCCAGTCCGTTGGTGTTAATTATGGGTTTCAACCCTCTTTTTTTGATTTCGGCCACCAATGGAATTATATCCGGGTACAGCAGCGGGTCACCGCCGGCAATGGAGATACAGTCGGATTTTCGCAATTTCTGAAAAATATCAAGTTCGTGTTGTACTTCTTCGAAACTTTTGTGTGAGCTTTTCTCATTATCACGATAGCAACCATCACAGGCCAGGTTACATTCGGCCGTCGGCTCTAACCATGATATGCCATTATCAGGCAAAGTCCAGGGCAGTCTGTACAAACTGTTGTGATTGATGATATCATTACTCATTTTTTTTACTCCCATTTTTAAATTATAAAATCAATTTTATATAAATTTTTGAATTCATCAATATTAAACATCCAACCATATTTCGCCCCTCCGGGGCTTTGATCCGAATTTGAATCCTTTTTCCGTGGGCTTTGCCCACGGCTAGAATTGTTTAACCCCTTCGGGGTTATTCCGATATGCCAGTTCTGGATCCTGGTGCCAGTAAAAATACAACCCCCTAACCCCCTTTTTTAAGGGGAACTGACTCTGTGCCTTTGCGTCTTTTCTCAGGACTCAGGTACTTAGGCGCCAGGGACTTTTTTCTGAACACAACCCCCTAACCCCCTTTTTTAAGGGGGAACTGACTCGCCTCCTACAAATGCCAATTCAAAGCCAGGCCGTATTCCATTCCGGTTATGTTGTATGGCAGGCTCGGTTCCAGCACATGGCTGTTATATTTTGCCTGGCCTTCAATTTCCAGCTGGCCGAATAATAATATACCCAGCCCGATGCCGACCTGGAAATGTAAATGTGCCGAGGTTTTATCTACCGACTCCTCTGCCGTTTCATAAGTTTGGGATACGATATTAACGCCGCTCATTGCCAGTAAAAATGGACGAAAAGTTTTTGTTGCAAAATAATAACGCCCGCCAATTGCCAATGGAATAATAGAAAATTTGGCATCGCCGCTAAACTCCATTTCTTCATTGGCATCAAAGTTGATATATCCGGCCTGGAACATCAGGGCAAAATTATCAGCAGATAATGTGCCATAGCCCACTGTTACAGCAGTACCATTCTTCCAGCTCTCCTTAAATTCTCCAATACTGTTTACTCCGGCACCCTGCAAAGTAACGAATGATTGATTTGCCGATTCGTTATTGCCCATATCGGTCGTGATCTGCGCCGGCAGAGTAGATATGACCAGCAGGCTCAAAATACCTGTTATAATTGTTTTCATTAGAATTTCTCCATAATTATGATATTTGGATTATTGGAGTGTTGGAGTAATGATCTAAAAAACACCCAAATTGTAACCAACCAATTATATCTCCAATACTCCATCTCTCCATCACTCCATTTCTCCAACCTTAAACTCTGAACTTTGAATCCTTTACTTTTCAAACAACCCCCTCTATCCCCCTTTATTAAGGGGGAGGTAACTCCCGTCAAAACGCATATCCAATAAACAATCTTTGTTCATTATTGCGATGATCTCAAGTCCGGAAAATCGTCATATTTACCCAGACGATGATAGAGCAAATATTCGAGCCCGACAAAGAGTTTTTTGTATAGTCTGATGCGGAGTTTTGGTGACCACATGCCAATCAATTCATCGCCCGGCGCACCATCCCAGGTATGGATCCACCAGAAACTATACCCGAGATACAGAGACCCGAACGAGAAGCGTAAAAATGCTTCCATTTTAGCATGGGCCCCGGGTCCTAAATTATAGGTCCGGGCAGAATCAAGAAAGAGCAATCTTGTAATCTTCCGAATAATCGGAATTCGCGCCGCCCATAAGCAGCAGGGCGCCGTGCATCAATACCGATAAACTGGACACTTTTATTATGCGGTGTGCGATAACCAATACCGGGGCCAATACTGGTACCACCCAGTTGGTATACGCTATTTTCCAGGTAATCAAAATGATTAAAGATACCCCATAAAAATTTGGAATTATCGCCAACGGTTGAATTATCGCCATGCAGCATGGCATAAATTCGAAACTGGCCGATGGGCGGCTGCTCACCGGCATAATTTATCAGCATATTAAAACGGAAAAAATCAAACGGTTTATATTTGTTCATCTCAAACAGCCGGCCATAGGCGAAATCCATAGTAAATATCCCGTTTTGCGTACCATTCTCAAGGCTGGTACCCTCGCCGACATTATTGACACCAAGGCCTAATTCCCCAAAGAATATTCGTTTCTCATACAGTTTTTCAGTGGTCGGCGTGCCGTTCGGCCATAGATCAGGCGATTAAATAGACGCCCTGGATTAAAAATACCAGCGGCCACTTCGTTGAAAAATCGCGGCCAGCCATGCAGGCTTTCATCCAGAATTAAATTGGAAAAACGGTAAAATGCCTCACCCAGCATCGAGCCGCCAAATGATGTCATGATCCAGTCATTCAAAGCCGGTGGTTCGTTTTCCATAAAGAATTCCCATTGCCAGCTACCCAGGGCTCCGATACCCATTGAAGTCCAGTAATTATAACCACTGGTGCGGGCAAAATTATAATACATCGCCCCATGAAATGGATGAGCCCACAGATTTGTCAGCAGACCATCGGCATCGGTTGACCAACCGCGTTCAAAATTATGTTCGATGGTGTGAATATTGATCTTGGCAAATTCTGATCCGCCCACATAGGTATTAAATGCACCCAGGGCCAGATTCAGACCAATTGCTTCCACAGCAGGTATCCATAGTGGCTTACGCGGATTAAATCGGTTTACTAACTCTTCATCCGGAATATAATCCCTGGCTTTGATTAATGAAGTGTCATAGCCGGTTGAATACAGCGATTGTGCATTACTTAGTTGCGTGAAACACATAATCAGCAGCAACATTAAAATCAACTTTTTCATTAGTTTCCTCCCTCTATATAAGTAGGTAATTGCGCTTGGTAATGGGTACTCGGCTCTGGGCTCTCGTTTCTCGTATAATACGCAAGGCACACATTCTATGTAAAACCAGTGACGAGTAGCGAGAACCGAGCGCCGAGCGCCGAGTACCAAGTCTCATTTTTAAAACGGTATCGGCGCTACTTTTTTAGCCGCATTCAGCATTAAACCCAAAAGATCGATTTGCGCCGGATCAGTAACCCCTTTACTCATCGCATTATGTGCTCTGGACCATAAGAGCACAGAATTTCTGGCATCCCGAAGGGCCTTATTGTAGGCGGAATGTACGCCTTTTAACTCCTCAATACCCACATAATACGCTTCTATATCCGCCTTAAATTGTTTTCTCATTTCACCAACCGTACCAAGTTTATAAATAAGGCGTGATTCTAATTCCATTATATCTGCAGAAGTCGCTTTTTTGCCCGGAGATACAACTTCCCTCAATTGAGGATCGATAATAAAGACAGAATCTATCGTCGTACTTTGACCGGTTCTGTATTGTTTCAGGTGATAAAGAGCCTCAATCGATCGTATTTGTGATTCCTGCATTTCATTATCTGCCCAGAGTACCGGCTGATATTCATTCTGCCATTGTTGACTGACCTCAGCGTTAGCGGCATCCAGGTACATCTTTGCCTCATCGGCAAGGTCCCCCATTTCAGAAGCGACTTCATCAATCAGCGGCTGGGCGGCGGAAAGCGCATCCAGCAATTTTTTTTGTTTTCGTACATCGCTGATAATCTTATCCATTTGTTCCTTGGTCAGATTCAATACCGGCTCCGGAGTTTCGAGTACCGGACGTTTGAGGCCCTGCAAATAATCCGCTAATCCGGCGGCTTTATCCTTGTCAGAAATATTGGATTCGGCTAAGGTAACAATCTGTATAGAATAGGAAATGGTACTTCTGATGATATTGCGAATTTTTTCCTTGCGAATCTGAAACTGTTTAGTGGCCGGCCCGGGTTTAAGAAACGTTTTCAGCCGTGTGGCCTGGTGTTGCAGCAGGCTGTACTGGATGTCGCCGGCGACGGATATCATACTGTTGGCAAACGGAGTCAGGTCCAACCGCTTGCTCGACTTGAACACACTGCAGCTGAACATGCTCGTGCATAGAGCAATGATAAGTACAATTTTAGTAATTTTGCGTGTCATTTTTCCTCCCTTAAATTTTATCGATTCTCGGTTCTGGTCGCAGCGAAGCGGAGACCCCGTTTTACGGGGCTTCTCGTTTGACGAGTACCGAGGGCCGAGTGCCGAGTGCTTTTATTTTTCCGGTACATATGAATATTGCGGTAAAAACCATCCTTCGACTGTTTCAACCTCTCTTACATAGTTCATGGTTTCTGCCCAGAGTGCTGTACCTTCATCACCCAGTAATTCAATGGCATCGACCAGCTTATTCTGAAAATCAAGCGGATCTTCCGCCCAGGTGGTGAAGATATAAAGCGGACGTTCGACGCCTATAAATCCGGAAAATATTCTAAAACCTGAGCTGACTTTTTTCTTTTCGTATAATGTTTTCCAGGCTTTTAGTACTTTTTCGATATTTTTCTCGGATCCAGGTGAAAAATATAAATAATTCCAGCGGCGGTATGGTGTTTTTTCACCCCAATAGATATTATCCGGTGCATATGAAAGTTCCGGCCGATAGCGCAGTAAATAATTTCTGGACGCACCGATCGTGGATGTCAGGTATGGCCAGATCAGGTTAAATTCAGTCATGTTCACCTTGCCGGCAACAATTTCAACCATGCTCTTTTCAATATCTTTCAGATCAGTAAGCGGCGTAAAATGGACAAAATTATAATTATCCTGAAGATGTGTATAATAACTGAAATCCTTGACCTTTCCTTCGCCCAACAACAATTTCAAATCTGCCAGGCTGGCTTCATAGTCCTCTGTCATTGAGGGTTTGACAACATCTTCTCTGACAAATATATACTTCCATTCAGATGCTGTACTTTGCCCTATTGCCAGGCTGGAGACTAACATTTGAACAATGAATAGCTGCACCATCAGTTTTATTATTTTCATTGTTTATTCCTTTCAGATATATTTCTTGCCGTACAAATTCAATTATTTATTAACGCTGAGTTCGCAGATATTTATAGTTTTAATGCATTAATAAAAATATATTTTTCATAATAAATACTTGTTCTCAGCGATCTCTGCGTTTATTATGCACACTATATTTCACCTCAACTATATATTTATTTACTTGACTGTGTATCCTTTACCCTCAAGGCAAACACTGTACGCTTTCTTAAAACCATCTTCCAACGCCTTGCTTTGAGCGGCCGCATCTTCCTTAACGGCTTCCTGTTCGTATGCATCACTCACTTTCTTATGACGACGCCCGCGAATGGCTCCGGCAGCGGCACCAATGGCCGCTCCTTTGCCCGTATCTCCGGCAATGGCTCCAATAGCAGCACCTGCGGCCGCGCCACGTGCGGCACCACGCACAGCCGATCCATCGGGGGACGTATCCACTTTTTCGGCTTGCACTTTTGTCGGGTTAATGGGATCATACCCGGATTGTTCTACCGCCCATTTATAACACTCAAATTCATCCTGGCTCTGTTGTTCGGCGGTTTGGTCTTTGGCAGGAAACACATACATGCCGAGACTTTTTGCGATGGACACATCTTCTTTTTTCTCAGCATCCTGTGCCTGTAGATGTAAGATGGAACAACTCATCATTATAATGAGTGCAATGATCATTTTATTTTTCTTACTCATGAATTAATCTCCTTAAATAAACCTTCTTTGGATTGACAATTTTATATTTATTAAACCCTTTCAGGGTTTTAACATTTGCCTCATCTTCACCACGGGCTTTGCCCGCGGCTAGAATTATTTAACCCCTTCGGGGTTATACCGATATGGCAGTTCTGGGGCCTGGCGCCTTGATCCTTGCACCTTGAACCTGCCCTGGCATCCATCGGCGAGGGCCGAGTACCCAGTGCCCCCGTAAAACGGGTCTCCGCTTCGCTACGACCAGTACCGAGTGACGAGTGCCTAGTGGCGAGCGACGAGTACCGAGTAAACACAACCCCCTAGCCCCCTTTTTTAAGGGGGAACTGATCTGTGCCTTGTGCCTCTGTGCCTTATGTTCTATCTCTTTGTCACTTCTTCAAAAGTGAAACGCAATCCCCAGTGTCGGGCCGGCTAAGTTTGCATTAAATTTTATTTCCTCTCTATATTCCCGGTCCTCTTCAATATTTATTACCGCATAGCCGATATTTACCGAAAACACATCCCATGGTTGATAATTCAGCGTAACCTGACCGAATAGAGTCAGACTTATTACTGGCTGCAAATCCGCCAATATCTCCAGATGCAATAAAAGATAAACGTTTGAAAATTTTGAGTGTAATTTCTGTTCCAATCAAAAATGTGAACCATGATTTATTACCTTCTTTTATTCCCAAATTTCTTGGCAGACTAATTTCCAGGTTTACATAATACATACGCCCCCCCATATAAAGCTGCCAGTTGGTAATGGGACCGATGGGGGATTTTTTATACAAAAAATTATAACCGGCAAAAAGACGGGGCATGAGCAATTGAACTTTTGCATCCAGGATGCTTTTGTCAGTCAGTGTGAATGTGGTTGATCTGCCAATAGTACCATCAAAAACATCCAGATGAAAGCGCCAGTTCTTCCAGCGATAATTCACCAACCCCACCAAATAAAAATCCAGACTGTATTCATCTAAAAACAGGTGGCTAAAGCCATTTTCCTCTTCTGATCCGCCTTCGACTTCGACTCCACCAACAGCAAACTGACCCCGGTATCCAGGCACCCAGAGAGGCAATCCTATTGTCCAGGGCCTTCCTTCACTCCTATCAATCGCCTGTTTGGATGAATCAGCTTCTGACGCAACAGCTGCCGGTGAATTAGTAAAAATGATGAGCATCCCTAAGAAAAAAATGAGATTGCTTCCTCGTTGCACCCCTCGCAATGACAAATAAGTTTTTTTGCTGAACACGGCAGATTTAGAGAGGGGAGTTAATTAGTCTCCGAGAAATCAGGATTAATGTTTTCATTATTCATCAACCTGTTGATTTTGTACATATTCTACTGACAAAACCGGCATATGCAGATCATACAGTGTATTTAAAATTCCTGATAAGGCCGCCTGATCTGTTAACAAACCTTCCAGGGTCGTCACCGGCCTCCCATTTTCTTGCGAATCGACGGTTATTGTCATACCAGCCAACCGTTCTGACCAATTGTTATCTAACTTCCCCTGGACCCGGATCCGGTAGACAGCCGGTTTTTTGTTATTAAAGTTGTTAAAGGATTTTTTTTCTAACATCTTGGTTTTCTTCCTATAATGAGTATAGTTAGTCCTTGACTATTCAACTCACTTTAATTTTATAGAATTCACAGTTTCTTCAACAGACCCATTGGTTGTATCTTTTCAAAATAAAAGTTGTAATAAAGTTGTAGATTGTCAGTTCAAAGTTCAAAGTTCAGGGTTCAGGGTTCAAGGTTCAAAGTGGCGCATATCTCATCCCGAATCACGCCGGGAGGCGGATCCGCCCTCTGGCGGGCTTGATTTGGGATCTACCTGGAGCGACGCCGAATTTCTATATCTCGCTCCTCCGGAGCTCAGAATTCATTTGGCGATCCCTGGGAAATAAATATGTCGCCTCTCCGAGGCTAATTTTGCCTCTTCCCAATTCCCAATTCCTAATTCCTAATTACAATTTGTCTCCAGCACTCCAATACTCCAGTACTCCAGTTCATAACTCCAATACTCCAATATGAAATTTCAGTACATTGCTCCTTACTCTTTGTGCCCCCAGCTCTTAAACAGCCGGTAGCGAAAATAAATATTGGAAACACTTTGATCCGAAGCGAAGAATAAACTTTCAGTTTGCCAGGTTATTTCAAAACGCATGTGCAGGTCTCGTCTCAAGCTGCGGTCGAGACCCAGGGTGATCCGGGTTTGCTCCTCGAACTGACCCGCTTCACCGGCCATTTTGAAAAAGGCTTCCGCACCCAGAGTTGCCTGCCAAAACCGATCTTCCTGAAGGCGGGCGGTCCAGCGATAGGAGAAACTCAATTTGTAACGAAAACGAAGCGAGTTTTTTGCCTCCCACGTCTCCGTATTGAAATCGTAGCGTTCTTCCAGCCGGAAATAATGCCTTAACGGTATTTTCCAGTTGGGCCATTTAAATTTGAGCCCCTGAAACGGTCGGAATTCCCAGCGATCTGCACCAACTTCATTGAAAGTAATAAAATTACCCAAACCGTAGTTAAGTAAAAAATGCTGCCCAGGTGGATTTCAAACGTTGGTCTAACTACCAGTTTCCACCAGCCATAATCATCAAATTCCCGGCGCATGCCAACATCCCCGTATAGTTTGAAATCGGGCGTGATAAAATAAGCCGGATTCACATCAATCCATAACTGTTTTGTAGCACCGCCATCCGGTTGCGCATGCGATACATCATGCCAGGCCAATGTGAATAAAACAGCCAGGAAAAAAATAAGTATAGATCGAGACATGTTTTATATCCAATAAAGAGATAGAATTCAGGGTTCAGATTTTTATTAAAGCATAGGAGATTATATAATGTGAGTAATGGAGTTTTGGAGTGTTGTAACTCGCCTCTCGGTACTCGGCACTCGTATCTTGTTATTCGTATGTGGAAACAACGAGGACCGTGCGATAAGTGGCACATCATATTCTGATATCCTCCTAGTTTCATTACCATTACTCCATTACTATGCTCCTATATTCGACAGTTCACCGCTAGTCAACCAACTCCAACTCACCCGGCCGCCAGGTCTTATCAATCCATGGAGCCAAAGGACCATAAGCGCGAAGAATAATGAACCAACTCTTACCTGGAATAGATTGCACCCAATTGCCTTCATTAACTCCTTTAGGTAAAGTAGGGGCAAAAACAACATCAATAGATCCATCCTTATTTTCTTTTACTTTTCCACTTAAGCTGTTGATGCCGGCAAATTTCTGATCAGTCTGAAGCATACATCTTGTTTGAGGATCGTAAATAGTTACTGACCAATTGTCTTTAACCGGGAAGTTTGGAGGCAAATGCATTTTGTAAGTTTTAGCTCCATCCAAAGGTCTATGTTCTGAGTCCATACCTGCAATACCATATTGCGAACCCGCACCTGGTTTGGTTAATGCCATAGCCGGAGTTACACATACCGCATTAAAATGCATCCATAAACGTGAATCCATCCGACGGGCACCATCTTTCAAAAAGTAGGTATCATTATCGGCAAAAGCCATAACCCATTCACTTTTGGTACCCGGATAATAATAGTGACCAGGATCGCGAGGTTCAATGGTATTTGCACGTGCATAGGCATTTCCAATATCAACCGCTTCTGTTAATAATTTCTTCATGCGTGCATCCGGGTTGAAAGGCTGACCTTTTACTATACCCAATGTTCTTAGTATCCCTAAGTTTTCTGCATCATAGAAACCTTCAGGTTCTTCCTGAATGATCTGGTTCAGGTCTTCGAAGAAAGTATAGTCATTGGGAGCAACGGTGTTATAATATACACCCGACATATTTTTGAATTCCATTTTTGGCGGATTGTCTTTTTGAGATAATGGATACACTTTCAGGTTTTCCTTAATCCGTTTTGCAGCCGCTTCGACACCGGTTTTGGTATATCCGCGCATAAAATTCCAAACATTATAGGTGTTTGATTTATAGACATAATATCCATCTGGAACATCGCCCTCATATCCGGGAGGCAGTACTAAATATTTTCCTCCTTTTCCTTTATCAGGACCAGCAGCCCCCATATCGGTAATATATCTAAAGGCAGCATCATCCAGGATACCAAGTACCCCTGGAGGAATTTCGATAACCGTAGGTCCATCTTTTTTAAGATCAAGAAATCCCCAGGTATATAGCGAGGTATTGTTGTAGGTAAGTGCCAGTGACTTGGAATCGCCCAATTGCTCCCATATTAATATTTGATTGGATTTACCCATTCCCATATCACGATTCCCTTTGCGGAGATTGTATAAAGAAACGGCTGGGGTCATATTAATAAATGCTTCAACCGCACGTGCCCGATCCACATAATCGTATACTGCATCAATTGTTTTACGATTGGGCACACCATCAAAAAATTCCAGCGTTCCAATTGGCGATTCAATTTTATCCGGAGTTGTAATATTCTCCGGAATTGGTGTGGTCATTTTCATAACAGGCTTCTGGGTGACCATTTTGGTTTTGGACGCCTGTGCCCATGTCTGTGTCATAAAACCGGCCATGATCATCAGGACCAGCATCATTGTGAATACATGTTTTGCTTTCATTTTACTTCCTCCTAATAAGGTTTTGTTTTAATAAAAGATAAATTGTACTACTTCGGTTATGATGCGCGTTTCTCGCCTTTCGGTACCCGGCACTCGTAAAAGATGGTAACAGAACCGGGCGACGAGCCACTCATCTCTTACAGTTTGGTCTACATTTTACTTCCTCCTAGTAAGGTTTTGTTTTAATTAAAAGATAAATTGTACTACTTCGGTTTTGATACGCGTTTCTCGCCTTTCGATACCCGGCACTCGTAAAAGATGGTAACGGGAGCCGAGCGACGAGCCACTCATCACTTACAGTTTGGTCTATTTAAAAATGATATAATAAATAAACTGTATTATAATTACTGCCACCGCTAATTCTTCCAAATTGCTGCGCTGTACCAAAAATACCGGAACGATGATGCAGACTCCAGCCCAGCCAAAAGTGTTTTAATTGATCTCCACCAAAAATATCTCCGATATTTATATCTAAAGATGGGTCCAGATAGTTTAGCAGGTTACTGGTTCGGTAATCTTTACCCTCCAGGTCTGATCTTTCTACATATGGCACGTTATTGACATATGACCAACCTTCAGCAAAGCCGATGCGCCAGCGTACCGGCCAGGGAATGGGAACATAAAATTTTATTGCCAGAACAAGTTCCAGGGCAGATTTCTGTACCGATGAACTCCAGTGATAGGCTAATCCACTTGTTATAAAAAAATGAACCGGCAGGGTAAAAATATTATCCGTTAAAGGATGCCCATAGAAAATATTGGTCAGTTTATTATTATAGGGATCAGGTTCATTTTCAAAACGAATAATTTCATTCAGAGATGCGGTAGACGCCCAGCCATGTGCAACCCGAACATAAGGAGAGATGGAAAGTTCTTCTTTTCGTGGCTTTGAGTGATCATTACTAAAACCTGCTCCCAGGAAGAATTGTGGAACCATTTTATTTCTTACAAATTCGACATCTCTTACTTTTTTCTCCAAATGCGTTATTTTAGCAGAACCAGTGATATATAGATTTGTCCATATCCGTAAACTGGCGATAATTCCCAGTGACCACTCCATACCACCATTTATATCCACTTGATTTAATCCATAATAATAGCTATTAAAAGATGAACTTTTAAATTTTAACATGGCATTTGGAGTGATTCGCACATTTCCAAATTGTTTTTGTATGCCGGCCCGAATATTAGCTGCGTAATTCCAGCGCCAGTCACTTACCAACTCCAGATCGACAAAGGATAACTCAGTAGGTGAATATCTTGCTTGTAATCCCCATAGCACAGCATCACCCTGGATTTGATTCTGATACTGTTCGGGAACATCGAAAAAACGCATCCGGCCAATTGCGCCGAATCGCCAGTCTTTGTGCTGATGAATTATAAATCCGCCTTCCGTTCCCCAAAAATAAAATCTTTTACCTTCATAGAAAATCAATGGGACAACAGTCGCCACATATTTGTCGCCCTCAGTTTCAAAAGGGATAAATGCTGATCGCATAGCCATACCGATAGCCCAGGGAGGTTCGGACCAGGTTTTTTGTTTTTTTTCCTGAGCAAATAATTGTTGCATACAAATAATGATGAATAAAATCATGAAGTATTTTTTTTTCATTTTAACCCGCAACCTTTCTAATGTATGTGCCTGTGGGCAAGAGCCACCGATTATAACGATTTCCTCCCTTGTAGTACGCGGTCTACGACGGAAATCACATCTGGATCAAATCTTCCAAGATTTGACGAGCAACCTTGAACCTATATCTTAGTCCAACCACCCACCCCTCCGAAAAAACAGGTACATACCACTGCCCACAAGGGCCATCAGACCCAGGGCCAATGGATAGCCAAAGGGAATACCTAATTCGGGCATGATCTCAAAATTCATACCCCAGATCCCGGCCAAAAGCGTGATTGGTGAAAAAATGGCGGACAAGACTGTCAGCATATTCAGACGGCGGTTAGTCTGATCCTGGGCATGCATTTGTAAACCGGATCGCAAGATAGCAATATGTTCGACCTGCCGCGATAATGCGCCCTGCGCCGCCTGCAGATTTACCAGGGCACAGTTCATATATTCCTGAGCATCTCTGAGTTTGAAAAATGATTTATCGGTCCCGCTCAGCGCTTTTACAGCCGGCAGCTGATCATTGACCGCAGTTCCCAGTGCAGTCACTTCGGATTGAATATCCAGTAACTCATCTGCTTCCACACTACCTGGATCTCTATCCATACGCTTCTGCATTGCAATCAGTGCTGTTCTTATTTGTGTAGTGAGTTGCAGACAGGCCTGAGCCAAGTCAATCAGATATGGCTGAGAGCAGCCCGGCAATGCTGCGATCAGGAAGCCAATCTTCCGCACCTTCCAGTATATCTGATTGCTGCAGGTGCAGCACCGGCTTATTATGTACAGTAAGCAATAAATTCTCCCGGCAAAGCACTGCCAGATAATCCACTTCCAGCGGAACCCTGGCACCAACCAGAACCGGAATCACCATCATAATTTCCTTTTTTAGCGGATAAAAGCCAGCCCTGTCCCTGGTTTCAACACACAGCTGCCGGGACAGACCTGTGATTTTCAGTTTATCCATCCATTCTTCCAGCTCTTCCGGTGAAAAGTCCTGTATATCCAACCAGATCCTCTCATTCCCGCTCTTAATCATTTCAACCGCATTTTCCGGATCAAGCATGGTCAGTTGTAAATCATCATTGATTTTCAGGCTTTGGACTTTCATCTTGCATGTACCTTTTTTCTAATAAGGTTGAGAACACTTGGCACTAGGCACTCGTCACTGGTCGAAGCGAAGCGGAGACCCCGTTTTACGAGGGCACTCGCAGGTCGTAAAAAATAGGTTGATCCGTACAGCACCAGATACCGAGAGCCTAGTCCAGTGCCCAGTATCTATAACAAACGCCTCTTCCTTCCCTCATCTTTATTTTACCAACTCCACATCATTCGGAATCCAAGTTTTATTATGAAATGGCGCCGTTGGCCCATAGTAGCGGATGTAAACAAAGAAGCCTTGATTCGGCAATGTTTGTACCCAATTTTGCTCTGCAACACCTTCCGGAAGTTCATTTGAAAAATAGATATCTACTGAGCCATCGTCGTTTGCAACCGGTGCAGGCACTTTTTGGCTGCTCATACTTGGGTAAGGCTGCGTTGTTTTAATCATGCAACGTGAATAAGGATCGTAAACGAGAACCGACCAGAACATGGCTGCGGGCACATTTGGTAACATTCTCATCTTATAGGTCTTGTTACCATCCAGGAATTCACCGGTCTTGTCTTTATAAGTTGTTTGATATTGCGAACCTAAACCATCGGGCATTCTTGCTGCCATTGCAGGGGTAATTCCATCAGCAGTAAAATGGAAAACGGTACGTGCTTCTACATCGATATAATCTCCTTCATAAAAGGTTGAGTTGCTGGTAATGTATGGGCTCTCCCATTCTCTATCTTTGTAAACTTTACCATTTTCATCACGGTTGTTAAACGCAATTACACGAGACATGGCTACTGCCTCCAATGCAGCCTGATTCATAATATTCACCATACGCGCATCGGGATTAAAGTCTTTACCTTTTACAATACCAAGAGAAGCCAATTTACCTAACAACTCTTTACCAAAAGCCTCAGCAGGTTCGTAGTTAATAATTTCGTGCATCCATTTAAATGCCATTGCATCTTCAGGAACCAATGAGTTCATGTCTACACCAGAAACATTCTTGTATTTGTTTTCTCTGGGGCCAGTTTCCAGCGGATAGACTTTGCAATTCTCACGAACAAATTCCATGGCTTTTTCACCTTCACCAACAATGGCCGTATTAGCTCTTAGGAATGAAAAGTTGTTGTAGGTTTTTGAATGCACAACAAAGTAGCCATCAGGAATATCGCCTTCATAACCAGGAGGGATTATTAAGTATTTTCCACCTTTACCTTTATCCATCCCTGTTGGGCCTACATCCGCCACAAAAAGGAAATTATGATCATTCAGGGGACCCATGACACCTTTCGGTACTTCAAATACAGTAGGACCATCCTTTTTTAGGTCTAAAATTACAAAGAGATAAATACTTTCGGTATTGCCTGTCAAATACATACCCTTAGAATCCAAACGATTGGCTGTTGCATTAATGTCAGAACTGCTGGTAACGCCATAATCACGAACATTTCCTTTTAACATACCGTGCATGGAAAGCGCCGGGGTCATATCCAGATACAGTTGTGTGGCACGTTGCAGGTCTAATTCATCATACACTTTTTGAATGGTTGCTTCGGTAGGATATCCACCTGGAAATTCCAACTTCCCATAACGTGTGTTGATGTCATCCGGTGCATGTTTGTAATTTACATTGGATGCAGGCTCACTTCCTGCCAGGGCATAAATGTCCTTGCTGGCATTTTGAGCGGAGGAGCTAATGTCCATTGTTTTGGAAACATCCGGCAATTGATAAGTGGTTTGAGCCTCCTTTTTTGCACAACCAAAGGGAACCATTCCAATGAGTGTGATTAAAAGAGCCACAATCACAGCGGTTTTGAAAAAATTAAACGAATTCATAAATCTGTCTCCTTTTATTATGGTTAGTGATACTTAGTTATCGATCGTCGATACTTGTCGTAGCGAAGCGGAGACCCCGTTTTACGGGGGTACTCGTTGCTCGCCTCTCTCCCGGAAAGATGCGAGCGCCCAGATCCGAGTGCCGAGTGCAACTTTGAACTGTGATCACACTACCTCATTGAATTCTAACTCCCCCCCCACCGGTATTGCCAGGCGACGATAAAGGTATCGAAATCAGCACCTGCCCGCGTGGTGATACCGGAGGTAAATGCAGCCTTCAATGAATTGGAAGCACTGACCGGAAATACCAGGGTCAGCCCCGTACGATTGTTTGTTTGGGCATTATTACTGGCAACCCCATTAAAAATGGTCTCGCCGCCATAACTTTGGCCGAAAGAAAATGCCCCCCAGAATCCCCGCTTGAATTGGTAGATAGCATGTAATTGCAGTGAAAACATGGGATCTTGCGCCAAAGTGTTGCCACCATAGAAATTATTGTTCGTGGTAAAAAACCAGGCACTGGCATATCCCTCCAGTACAAAGCGTCCCAGAACCTGGGCAATACCTATTCGCGGACTCACCTGCCAGCGGCCGCTGCTCAGGTTAAAAAATTTATTGTCATTATATTGGCCCACGGGTACACGAACTTTGAGACTGAAGCCAATCATCGTATTATTTTTATATCCGGCAAATTTTGCCAGGGGCAATGCCGGTGCACCATAAAAATTCACGCTTAAGGCAATCATAGGATCACCAAGACCGGTGCGAACCGTACTGGTATCGACACCATCCAGATCCGCACGCCATTTGCAGGTGGCCACAGGCAATAAGGCAGTAATCCGGCCGGAAAGCCCAAAAAAATCAATGGATCTGGCATAGGCAGCGCTGACGGAATGCAAGTTTGCTTCTGTGCCTTCAATCGGCAACGACTGGTCCAAAACCACATTTCCCACGGAGTAGCCATATCCAAGCAGGGCAAAGTTCATTCCCACCGGCGCCGGTGAGAGGAAGCGCGGTTCAAGGTCCTGGGCCTGCAGTGGAATTACCAACAACAGACCAAAGAGCATAACGTGACGGCCAAAATTTTTAAAGAGTAGCATATAGTTCCAAACTTTATTCATTATTGATGAGATTGCTTCGTCGTTTCTCTCCTCGCAATGACATGCAAGTCTCAAATGAATTATTAGGCCAAAAAGATTTGTGATGAAAACTGGGTTAAAAGTAGTGGTAAAAAAAAGATGTAAACAGACCCAAAAGTTGTAAAGAGAGTTGTAAAAAAGTTGTAGATGATAAAAACTCGGCACTGGTCGTAGCGAAGCGGGGACCCCGTTTTACGGGGGCACTCGGTACTCGCCACTCGGTGCTCGGTGAAGAATGGAAATAGAAACTGGGAATTGGGATTAGATTTTTGTATCTCTGGGCGCTTGTAACTTGATACTGATGAATAAACAAATTTAAAGTACTATATTGTTAATCCCGAAGGGATAAATTTATTGTAGCGGGCACGCCCGCAGTGTCGTTCCCCCTCCCTAATGTTAGGGAGGGGGATGAAGGGGGTGGGTTAAGTATGGATAGAGATGATCAACTACTTCTCAGAATGGATTGTTACGAGTGCCGAGCGCCGAGCGCTGAGTGACGAGTTTCATTCAATAATCCCCAACTCCTTGCTTTTGGAGATGACTTGCATGCGGCTGTTCACATTTAACTTTTGGAAAACATTGGAGAGATGCCTTTGATGGTCTCTGTAGATATAAATAATTCTGCGGCGATTTCTTTGTTCCGATTTCCTTTGGCAAGCAGGGTGACCACATCCATTTCCCGTGAGGTAAGGATACTCGCTTTCCCCGCCTGGTACATGCCGCTGAGACTTTGGCCGGCTCCACAATCTGATTGGGTCTGAGCTCCCCCCGCCGGTATATCTGTATAATTTATACATAGTGTTTATCAATTTTTCGATATACTCCCCGGTGATATCTTTCGCTTCCAGTCGTTTCAGCATATCCGGCATTGTCGGTCCTGCTTCAACAAAGGGACGGATCCAGCCACCGGGTTGCGCCTTATTAACCGCCTCTTCCAGAAATGTTTGAGCCTCGGTCGTGCGTTCGAGTTTATCCAGGGCGACCGACTGCAGAACCAGGATTTCTATCTTTTGATAGGTATTATGTAATTTATCAATCCCTTTTACTAATGAATCAAGGAGTCCCAACGCCCGGACCACATCATCATTCGTACCGGCAAGTATTAATATTCTGGTTTGCGTGATGACCGGGATTTCCAGCCAGAAATTCATACTTGGCACATGGGTTTCCGCATCATAGGATCGGGCCCATTCAAGACCCATTTTTGATTCACCCCGCATAAATGAGAGTCGCGCATTACATGATTCGGCCACATCAATATGGCCGGATTCGCCTGCTTCTTGGCTAAATTCTATAAGTCCGTCAATGACATTTGTTGCCTGATCTGTTTGACCCATTAATTGATGGCTAATACCCAGACCCGACATGATATCCACGGCAATTTTTGCATTAACGATAGATTTACCTTCAACTGCCGATAAAAATATCTTTTACGGCCCCTTCCAGGTCAAATGAATTGAGATTAATATTTGCTTTCGCATATTGAGCAAAAACTCTGATATATGCCAGGTTTTCCTGCTCAGCAAATATTTCCAGCCTTTTTGCCGCAGCATTAGCCAGTTCAAGATTTCCCATATGCAAATACAGAAAAACCAGCCCAGTTAACAGCCGCGAGTAAATCATACCACCCGGCGAATTTTCCGTACGAATTTTCTTTTCTAACGACTTAATAGCTTCTTCACCATGGCCGGACATCTGACGCGCCATAGCCAAGCACAATTCAATTTCCGCTCTTATCATTTCATAGTTTTCAGGGATCTCTTCTTTTGCCTCTTGCAGTAGTTTCAGAGCCGCTTCCCCATCGCCATTCAAATATATTAATATATATGCGTGACAAAATTTTGCTTCGGCCCTTAAGCCTGGATCAGTTGCATCTCCCGATAACATGGTATCTATTTGCTCGAGAACAGGAATCATTTCAAGCAGGCGAAATTGTTCAAAAAGTAAAAATACATGGGTCAGCATTAGTGCAATCCGCTGCTGTTTTATCTCGTCCGGTATCATATCTAACCACCTAAGGACGACATACCATCTGTCCCGGTTCAGTTCAGCATGCCGGTGTTGTTCAATTATCTCAGCGGCTTTAACAGGATCTTCAGCAGCCAGCGTATGGCGGATTGCATTATCGATAAATCCCCGGCTAACAAACCAGTCACTGGCCCGCGAATGTAATTCGGCAATTTCTTTTCCATTTCTATTATCTTTTAATCGCCTTAAAAGCAATTCCTGTAAAAGATGATGATAACGATACCACTCATTCTGGTCATCTAACGGCATTATAAATAAATTAGATTTGACTAATAACTCAATAAAATCACCACCCGAAATCTTCTCTTTCTGATCAGGTATCTCAGACACATTAACCGCATCGATCAGATCGGCACAAAATCTTTCGAAAATCGAGATGTTCATTAAATAATCCTGGATATGCACAGGCTGTTTAAGTAACACCTCCTCAACCAGGAATTCAGATACCAGGCGGGAATCGCCTTTCATGCTTGCCAACAGCCGTTCCATATCATCCGCATTGCTGACCAGTAGTGCAGTCAGGCGCAACCCGGCGATCCATCCTTCGGTTTTTTTTAATACAGATTCCGCAAGCCGATCATCCAATTCCATGCCATAAAGATTTTTAAACAAGGAATTTATTTCAAAAGTAGTAAAGCAAAGCTGATCGATACGAATCTCGTTGATCCGGCCGTGTGCCCGTAAATTACTCAACCGTAATGGTGGATCACGCCGGCTGATCAGAGTGAGATTCACATTCTCAGGTGGAAAATGCAGCAGTTCATCAATTAGGTTGTGAATCGACTCTTGCTCAATCCGGTGGTAGTCATCCAATACCAGAATAAATTCCTGATCAATACCATCCAGTTCATTGATCAGGATTTGTGATATAACTGGCAGGGATGGTAATTCTGCCGTTTGTATCAATGAACTGGTTTCCCTTAATTGGGATGGAAAAATCCGCTCCACTGCAGATATAAAATATTTTAAAAAAATACGCAGATCATTATGTTCTTCATCCAGTGTTAGCCAGCTGTGCTGACTTGTCGTACTTTCAAGCCACTGACTCACCGCGATACTTTTGCCATAACCGGCCCCTGCCGATACCAACGTCAGCGGCCTGGATTTATTCTCCTCCAATTGCTGAATAATACCGGTTCTGATGACGATATCATCTGATATGGATGGACGGTGTAATTTGGTACGTAGAATTGTGCTATCAGTATCACGCATCTCCTCAGCCCCGGTATCATCTTTTTCCAGTGCAATACTGGTGATGGCCGAACTCAGATACATTTCCCCTTTGGCCACTTTTTTAAGAGCCTGCACCAGCTCTTCCGGGGCGCTGTCTTTAACCAAATAACCGGTCGCTCCGGCACCCAGCATTTCTTTGATATAACGCTTGCCGGTATGAATCGATAGCGCAATTATTTTTATATCATTTTGCTCTTTGAGAATTTGTCGGGTTGCTTCAATGCCATCCATATCCGGCATACTGATATCCATGATCACTACATCCGGGGTTTTCTTGCGGATTTTTTCAACGGCCTCCCGGCCATTACCCGCTTCGCCAATAATGGTAATATCCGCTTCTGCCTCCAGTAATGCCCGAATACCGGCAACAAACAGAGGATGGTCATCGACAATGAATACTTTCATTTATCTCTCTCTTTATAAGTCGTTCGGTTTAAAAATATAATCAAGAAAAAATGTCCAATGTCCAATCTCAAATGTCAAATGAATGTCCAAAATCAAATGCTTAAATAAATACATATTTGTCATTGAGACATTGAAAATTGATTTGGCATTTTGGCTTTGGCATTGGGCATTTTAATTATCATGCGTCGCTCGGTTTAAAAATATAATCAAGAAAAAATGTCCAATGTCCAATCTCAAATGTCAAATGAATGTCCAAAATCAAATGCTAAATAAATAAGTACATATTTGTCATTGAGACATTGAAAATTGATTTGGCATTTTACTTTGGCATTGGGCATTTTAATTATCATGCGTCGTTCGGTTTAAAAATATAATCAAGAAAAAATGTCCAATGACCAATTTCTAATGTCAAATAAATGTCCAAAATCAAATGCTTAAATAAATCAATATATATTTGTCATTGAGACATTGAAAATTGATTTGGCATTTTGGCTTTGGCATTGGGCATTTTAATTATCATGCGTCGTTCGGTTTAAAAATATAATCAAGAAAAAATGTCCAATGACCAATTTCAAATGTCAAATAAATGTCCAAAATCAAATGCTTAAATAAATCAATATATATTTGTCATTGAGACATTGAAAATTGATTTGGCATTTTGGCTTTGGCATTGGGCATTTTAATTATCATGCGTCGCTCGGTTTAAAAATATAATCAAGAAAAAATGTCCAATGTCCAATCTCAAATGTCAAATGAATGTCCAAAATCAAATGCTTAAATAAATAAGTACATATTTGTCATTGAGACATTGAAAATTTATTTGGCATTTTGGCTTTGGCATTGGGCATTTATATTAATATACATCTTTTCAAATTGAATTTAATCCAAAATCCAATTGTCATTTTATTTATTAAACCCCTTCAGGGTTTTAACATTTACCCGTATCTCCACCGCGGGCGTTACCCGCGGCTAGAATTGTTTAACCCCTTCGGGGTTATTTCTACCCTCCAATTCAGTGCCCTTACTCAGGGACTCAGGTACTTAGGCGCTCAGGGACTTTTTTTAAACACAACCCCCTAACCCTCCGCCGGTAGTCGGATCTTCGACCTTTAATAAGGGGGAAATATCTCATCCTGCATCTTGCATCCAGTATCCAGCATCAAGTTACAAACACCCTATCACCAACCACGCTATACCACCTTTTTCACCATCGGCGTAATAAGCGTTACTTCCGTTCCTTTGGACCTTATTGATTTGACGGTCATAGTTCCACCAAGATCAGACATGCGCTCGCGGATACTGAACAGCCCCAGACCACCAGTTCCCTTAAAACTCACCCGTTGCGGATCATATTTGAAACCGATGCCATTATCGGAAATAGTCAATTTCAACATTTGTTCTTTGGCCTTCAAAGTGACATCAACCTTTGTAGCCCGCGCATGTTTGATCACATTGGTTAATAATTCCCGCACACTGCGATATAGCATAATGCCAATATCTTCATCTATTTCCATGTGTTTCGTATTGCTGGTAAAAGATGTTTTAATTTCAAACCGGTTTTGTACATTTTCCTCAAGCCATTCGGATACAGCAGATTCAAATCCCAGTTCATTTAATAAAGGTGAACTTAATTCAGAAATAATATTGCGTGTATCATCCACTGCCTGACGCAAATTTCCGGATACATTTTCAAGTTTCCCGGCTAGTTCCGAATCATCAATTTTATTGATCATGGCTGCAAGTTGAAAACGGGAAGAGGCCAGTAACTGACCAATCTGGTCGTGCAGATCTGTGGCAATGCGGCGTCGTTCTTTTTCCTCGGCCAAAGTCAGTTGTGCACCTAATGACTGCAGGCGGCTTTGATATTGCAGCAGTTCCTGTTCTGTACGCTTGCGTTCTGTAATATCGCGAACTAAAACCAGGTCAGCCGGATAACCCTCATAAACAATCACGGCCGCATTAAACTCAACATCGATTCGTGCACCATTTTTGTTTATAAGCGCTGATTCATAAACCTGCGGAACTGGTTTTCCAGACATACGCAGTTGATATATCTCTGTTACCTTTTTAATCTCATCAGGGCATATATATTCTGTGAATGGCGTACCAATGATTTCCTCCTGGGTATAGCCTTGCAGCTTTGCCAAATATGGATTTATAAACATGATATTCCCGTCCCGAACAATCACAATGCCGTCCTGGGCCTGCTCCACCAGAACACGATACTTTTCCTCGGCATATTTACGTACGGTGATATCCTCTTCCAGATCCACGACCTTTACCACTTCGCCCCGGGCATTTTTTAATGGATACAACCGGGGAAGGATCCAGCGTTTGTTCCCGCCCTCCCGTGGTATTCCAATATCGGCAAAGGTGCTGGCCGCATCATATTCAACGAGCGGAAGCGTTACCAAATTCCCCCTTGAATGCCCGTCTGATATCCTTACTGATACCCAGCCTTTGCGCCTCTTCATCTTCAAGAACATTATACTTGCCCAGAAGTTCGGGAAGCATTTCCTCTGTAACACCCCAGAGATTCATAAACGCCTCGTTGACCTGATCCAGATAGCCATCGGTATTAAAAATTTGTATGGAAAAAGGAGACTGTTCCACAAGATGTCTGAACTTTTCTTCGCTTTCTCTTAATGCCTCTTCTGCTAATTTACGATCAGTGATGTCTTCGCTCATAAATACTGTGTTGATAATTTTGCCGTCTTTATTTTTTACCGGGTAACCACGGGTTTGTATCCAGACTTTTCTTGAAACCGGGGTTTTAAAATCAAGTGTTTTTAATGTATCGACGCCATCATAGATATAATCAGGGAAAATAGAATCTTCTCCGGCAAACACCTTTTCTATATAGGGCATAACACCTAAATTTCGCGCCTGCTCGTCGTCCAGGACATTATACTTTTCATAAAGTTCTTCTAAAATCTTTTCATTAAGTGCATATAGCCTGGCATAGGCAGCATTTGATTGTAATAGTCGGCCGTCAGGGGTGTGGATCTGTATTGATATGGGGGATTGTTCCATTAAATGCCGGAATTTCTCTTCATTATCCTTAAGTGCTTCATCAGATTTGGCTAAATCCAGTTCAGCCTGCCTGCGCTCAGTAATATCGATACCGAATGAGGTGATTCCGCTAATTTTATCTCCCTGTTTAATTTCACTATTAGCCCAGGAGATATAACGTTCTTTACCGGATTTTGTCAGAATAGGATTCTCAAAAGTTTTGGGCAGACCACCTTTCATTATGCGATTGAACTCTTCATGAACTTTCGGGTACCGGTCAGGAGGGGTTAGTAGTTTAAACCAACTTTTTCCTGTGATCTCGGCAAGCGTGTATCCTGTGATTTTTTCTGCCGCAGGATTAAAATGCAGAACCTGACCCTCCATTATCGAGACTGACAATCATCACATTGGCCGTCTTAATCAGATGATCTGTATAGTATCTCATATCATCTATCTTTTTCTCAGCCTGCTTTCTCTCAGTAATGTCTTGACACATAAATACAACAAACTTAACTTTTCCTTCAGTGTCCAACATGGGAAAGCCCATGGTTTGTACCCAACATCTTCTTGCAATTGGTTTTTCGAAATCAAGAGTCCTTAGTGTGTCAACTCCATCATATTCGTAAGGTGGAAGGATAACCGTTTCTCCTTGAAAAGGTTTTTCAAGAAAAGACATTAGCCCCTTTTCCTTTAATTGCTCGTCTTTTAAAACATTGAACTTCTCATAAACTTCTTCAAGAGCTTCCTTACTAAGACCATAAAGATTGGCAAATGCCTGATTCGCTTCTATAATTTTCCCGTCAGGCGAATGAATCTGGATCGATACAGGAGACTGCTCCACTAAACTCCGAAATCTTTCCTCGCTTTCTATAAGGGCATTTTCCGCTTTCTTGCGTTCACTGATATCATCAACCACCGCGACAAACCATGCCGGCGCATTAGCCTCATCGCGGACCAGTGATACAGTAAGATTCACCCACACATGATGCTTGTCTTTGTGAATGTATCGCTTTTCCATAGAATAGGTAGTCTTCTCACCGTCGAGAAGACGTTGCACTTCGGCGACATCCGCATCCATATCATCCGGATGGGTGATGTCCTTAAAGGTGAGTTCCAGCATCTCACCTTGGTTGTACCCGACGATATCGCAAAATCGCTGATTGATTCTCAGAAAATACCCGTCAATTGACACATGGGCGATACCAACGGCAGCCTGTTCAAAAGTGGCGCGAAACCGCGATTCGCTTTCCTGCAGCGCCATCTCCGCCAGTTTTTGCTCGGTGATGTCCATGCTCATGAACACAGAACTTGTGACACGGCCAGCTTCATCTTTCAGAGGAAAACCCTGCGTTTGAATCCAACATGTTCTTGGCATGGGCACGGTGTTTTCGAAATCAAGCTTCTCGAGTGTATCGAACACCGTGTAACTATAAAGAGGAAACTCCACAGGCTCCCCGGCGTACACCTTCTCTATGGATGGCATGATTCCGAGCTCCCTCGCCTGCTCATCTTCCAGTATGCTGTACTTTTCTTTCACTTCTGCCAATACCTCATCATCGAAAGCGTTGAGCTCCCTCCAGGCCGCGTTCGTGGTAATCGAGCTTTCCGTCCAGGCCGTGAATCTGAATCGCTATAGGAGATTGGTCGACCACAGCACGGAACTTCTCTTCACTTTCTCTTAATTGACTTTCTATTGCTTTCTCATCGGTAATTTCTTCGATTACAGCTATAAAATAATCAGGTTCACCAGCTGATGTTCGCAGAAGGGATACCGTTAGATTTATCCAGACAATACTCCCGTTTTTATGGAAGTATCTTTTTTCCATCGAATAGGTTTCTAATTCACCGTCTAAGAGTTTATTCACTTTTTCAAGATCCAATGCTAAATCATCAGGATGGGTAATGTCTTGAAATGTTACTTCAAGCATTTCCTTCTGCGTATACCCAACAATATCAGAAAACTTCTGATTTACACGAACAAAACTACCTTCGGGTGAAACATGTGCTATGCCTACTGCAGCTTGTTCAAAAGTGGCACGAAAGCGCTCTTCGCTCTCCTCCAGAAGTGCCTTCCTTTCCCTTTGCTCTGTGATGTCTTCCACAAAAAAAACGGCGTTGATAACCTGGCCATTACTATCTTTCAAAGGGAATCCACGCACTTGTGCCCAAAGTTCGTGAGGAACGGTTTCATGACCTACACTTTTAGTGGCCTCATCGGTTGAATATTTATAGGGCGGAAAAATGACATCTTCGCCTGCATAGACCCCCTCAATATAGGGCTTTAACCCGAGTGCTTCCGCCTGTTCGTCTGTGCGAACATTATAGTGTGTTAGCACCTGGTTCAGCGCCTCCCCCTCCAGATTATGCATGGTTGCAAAGGCCGGATTTGCTTGGACGATTTTTCCTTCCAAATCATGAATTTCAATGCCCATCGGAGTCTGTTCCACCAGGCGACGGAAACGGGATTCCTTTTCAATAATTTCAGCTGTACGTTCAGCAACCTTACGTTTCAGACTTCTATTCCAGAAAATAATAAGAAAGAATATTAATAGTATGCTGCTACCAAAGATAAGCACCCATTTCAGCACATCTTCTTTATGAATGCCATGATCGTATTGCACGGATAAATACTTGCCCTGCATGGCTGATCGCTCCTCCACGGTGATGCCATCCAATACCTTGTTGATTATTCCTGTAAGTTCTGGCCAGTCCTTGCGAACGCCAAAGGCCATTTCGTGCTCTGGCATCGGACTGGGAGCAGCTACCCGCACATTGGTGAGTCCATGCTTTTGAATCAGGTAGGATGTCACGGTAAGATTACCGACAAATGCGTCTGCTGTGCCCTCGGCCAGCATGTGTAACCCCTGCTCCGCACTGCGACAGTAAACGAGATTAACCGCTGGATACTCCCGAGCAAGAGCTTGCTCTATTACAGTTCCCTTATTAACGATAACACGCTTCCCAATCAGATCGGAAATCGTCGTAATAAAAGCCGCATCCATTCGCGTATAAAAAACGACGGGAGAAACTTGGTATGGATTGCTGAATAAAACATTCCGTTCTTCAGGAGAAAACATCATGCTGGGAATAACATCCGGCCCCTCAAGGTTCTGGAGTCCGCGAAGGGCCTCGGCATAACTTGATGATGTGGACTCCAGCTTAAATTTTACTCCGGTTTGCTCAGTAATACGTTTTAGATAGTCAGGTACAATGCCGGTGGGCTTTCCCTGTCCAAGAATAGTGTACGGAGGAAAATTAACTATTCGAACCCGAATGGTATGCTTCTGAGCAATCCATTCCTTTTCATCTTGGTTAAGTTCTGTAGACTCCACCTGCTTTGGTAAATAACTCCATTTAGAAATGATGGCATGAATTTCTGGTTCTGATATTAAAGCAATACCCTTGTTTAATATTGAAACTAGTTCAGGATAATCGTCCCTTACTCCAATTCCAAACGATTCCGGTTTATTCGTAAATACATGTGCAGGCACAACACCAAGCAGTTGGTATTTAGGAATAAAAAAAGAATTGGTAGAGAGTCCGAAGAAATAATCAACGTCTCCTTTTTGAACTTTTTGAAGTCCTTCAAGCGCATTATCTACTTCTATTATATTTATCTTATGTTTTAAACTTTCGATATATTTTTGGGTGATATACACTCCTTTGATTACAGCCACACGTTTGCCCGAAAAATTTTCGATGTTATTAAAAGAAACTCCTTTACGTGCATAAACTGCGAGATAGCCTGGCCAGTATGCATTTGTAGATGTCAGGCCCAGACTGTCGCAATATTCAGGATGTATATTTAAAACACCATCGATGTTCTTCTTTTGCGCGTTGTCAAGGACTTCTGGTATTGGGTTAATACTTAAATTTATGTTGGTTCCAAGTTTTTGGTTTAGTAAGCTCAGAAAATCAACAAGCATTCCCGAATAGCTTCCATCTGCATTGCGAATAACATCGGGTTCAAAGGCATCCGTATAACCAAGCACAATCTCCAGATGTGCATCCAACCAGGCCCTTTCTTGCGGAGTAAGAGAAACAGAACCTTTCTGTTCAGTTGTTTGAATATTATTCTGGGAAAGCAAAACAGCAGAATTTGCAAATATGACAAAAACAGCAAAGATAGATATTTTTAATAAGAAATTCATAGAGGATCACCCACGAAAAACATCAAATTCTAATATATAATTTTTAATATATAGATTCATTTAAATATAAGACAATAACAAATATAGATAAAGGGAATTATTGGGGGCAGGATGCAGGATACAGGATAAAGGATACAAGATACAAGTTAAAGGCACCAGGCTTCAGGCTCCAGGCCCCAGAACTGGCATATCAGAATAACCCCGAAGGGGTTAAATAATTATAGCCACGGACAAAGCCCGTGGTGAAGATATGGCAACAATCAAAACCCTGAAGGGGTTTAATAAAAAAATGACAATTGGATTTGGGATTCCATTTAATTTGAAAAGATCAATATTAATTAAAAATGACCTATGTCATCGCGTAGAAATCCTCCCGTGATTTTGGGTGCAAAAGATGACGGGAAGATCCCGTTTCGGGACAGGATGACAATTTGTATCCTGCATCTTGTATCTTGAATCCTGTACCCAGTGCCCCCGTAAAACGGGGTCTCCGCTTCGCTGCGACCAGCGGCGAGTAACTTTGAACTCCTGAACTCCGAACTTTGAACCCTGAACTTTGAACCCTAAAGGGTCCATCTACAACTTATTTACAACTTTAGGGTCTTTTTGTATCAAATATACTATAGTAATTTTTATGTGATTTGAAAATGTATTTTCAGAAGCACCATTCTATTTATTTCAATAGAAAACGATGCATACTTTAATTAACAAGAACATAAAAATATTAGATGAGATCCTGAACCAAGTTCTCCCTCCGAAGGAGTCCCTTTAGGAAAAGGAGTACTTCGGACAGGATGACTATCAAATTTTGAAATGAAAAAGGTCATTTTAATTAATCTGCTGCTTTGTGGGCTTGTTCTGGCGCAGGAAGCACGCCTACAAAACGGATCTATAAATTCAGAACGCGTCTGGGGTTTAAGCGCGGTCGTTCGCATTGCATCGGTGCCATATTCAAAGGGTACAAGTCATTACGTGAGTAGTTTCATTCCATTAATCTATTATGAGGGCGATCATTTATACTTTGACGGTTTGGAAGCCGGTGTTCGTTTTAAACTGAGTGATCATTCACAGCTAAGTGTGCTCGGCAGATTGAATTTTTTTGATATTGCCAAGAAATATCAGAACCAGCTCCAGGGTGATAAAATCTTCTGGGGGTTGCAGTATAAGATAAAGGTTGCTAAGAATCAATTTCTTGACACGGAATTCCTGACCGATATTTATGGCAACTATGTGATCAGCGCAAGACATGGTTTGGTTTTAGAGTCACATCGCCTGGATTTCAAACCGTTTATTGAGGGACGATTACAAAGTGCTAATTATAATAGTACATATAACGGATTGTTCCAGGACCGACTATCAAGTGGATTAACACTGGCCGGAGGCTTTACTATCAGATATCATGTGGCAAGTAATTTATACCTCTTGGGCGCATCAAAATTCCAACGATTTGATAATAATATTTATAATTCTCAATATGTACACAACAGATGGAATGGAGAGATATTTTTTGGTTTTGGTTTTTCAAACTATAAAAATAAATCACCAAAAGAAAAGTTGGAGAACAATCAATATATGCGGATTTCACATGGATGGGGGACTTTTTCCGATGTATCTGACGTACTTAAATTTAAGGTAGTGCCCGATCAGTATAATCATCAGTTAAGTTCGATATTTTTCGGCCAACCGGTGGATGACCGGCTTTTTGGCCTGCCTATTCATATCTATTTTAATGCCGGTATTGCGAATCACTGGTTATCCGAGGTCCAAAACAATCTTGTTGAGTTCCTATTCAATCTAAAATTTTATTATACATTTCCATTACCGGTACGATTGCGTTTTGGCGTTGCTGAAGGATTTTCATACATCACCGAGGTGAGCTGATATTGAAAAGCAAAAACTGGGTGCGGAAGGTTATATACCGAGTGGTTTGCTCAATTATCTGGATTTTTCACTGGACTTCAATTTGGGAGATGTCCTGGGAAAGACATTAAATCCGTATTGGATAGGTTGGAGTCTGCATCATCGATCAGGGATTTTTGAAACCGCACAGCAGTTTGGCCGGATTAAAGGCGGCAGCAACTATAATACATTTTATATACAATATCATTTTTGAGGGAATTAGGAACCAGATACTGGATGCAAGATGCAGGATACAGGATGAGACATTTCCCCCTTATTAAAGGTCGAAGATCCGACTACCGGCGGAGGGTTAGGGGGTTGTGTTCAGAAAAAAGTCCCTGAGTGCCTAAGTACCTGAGTCCCTGAGAAAAGGCACAGAGTTGGTTCCCCCTTAAAAAAGGGGGCTAGGGGGTTGTTTTCACTCGTCACTGATTTGGAATGTAGGAATAACCCCGAAGGGGTTAAATAATTCTAGCCGCGGGCAACACCCGCGGTGGAGATACGGGTAAATGTCAAAACCCTGAAGGGGTTTAATAAAAAAAATGACAATTGGATTTAATTCAATTTAAAAAGATAATATGAAGTTATTTATAACACCGGGAGGCAATATGATACTTAGACCACTAACTTTTCTTTTCTTTGCTCTGGCCATTTTTATAAGTGGTTGTGCGGGAACCGGAGGATTTAAGGAAGCGAAATATAAGGACGATAGCGGTAAAGATATCAATATATTGGGGATGCTGGATAAAGAATTTGCCAGTAAAAATTTTGGCGGTTTCAGATTTGTATTCGAAAATACACGTGATCAATGGTTAACCCTGGAAAATGTAAAATTGTCCTTTACTGATGACAGTGCAAAAAAATATATTAGAGCGCTGGATCCACAGGGATTAAACTTATGGGGAAAGGCAATTCTCCAGCAGCAGCATATTAAAGGATCAGACTTCAACCAGCTTCAATCCGCCCTGATAAAAGCCGGTTCAAGTTTTACCGGAATCGTTATTGATGAAGGAGGCCTGGCAAACATGACCAGCGGTGATGGAAAAATGAATTATCCGGAAAACCACCTTTATGCCGATCAATTTATTCTGCCACCCAATTTTGCTGTAGAAAAATGGATTCTTTTTGAATCTTCACACCACAATAATATTCCATATGTGACCAATGTCCAACTCGATTTTGACATCAACAGCAAACATCAATCTACAGATTTACAATTTCGTGAAAAATCAAAAAGGTATAATAATTTTATCTGGTTTGATCCTACCCGTAAAAAATTTCTTGATTTTTATATGGGCGTTAACCTCGGATCCGCTTTTCCTATAGGTGAGTTTAGTGAGAGTGCTAACCCGAATGATAATATCGTAAACAGTTTCGGATTAAGTGCTTATGTGACGCTGGTAACAAATCTTGGGATTAATTTTTCATTAGATTATCAAACATTTCAAGCCCGGGCAAAGCTACCGGTTGATGCCGATTCGCTTTTATTGTTGAATAAAAACTTTGAATTCAGCAGTTGGCAAAATTTTGAATTGTTAGTTAGTCCCAGATTTGTCTTTCCTCTAAACACAAAATTTGACTTGTTTGCCGAACTGGCCGTCGGCCTGGTGATGAGCAAATCACCGACCATAGTCGCAAAACGGGCCGGATTAGAAATTGATGAATTGGAGGGTAAAAATAGCGTGTCACTTGCCGGAGGGTTTGCAATCGGTGCCAGATTATACCTGTCAACCAAACTGTGTCTGGATTTGAAGACGGAGTTCATTCCCTTTCTTAATCCCAAGTTCACATACCAAACTCTTGATAATCAGGAAACAGAACTGAGTCAGGATATGAGTCACTTTAAGATTAAGGCCACTTTAAATTGGGATTTGTGATCGCCTCATTTTCACCAATCCTGTATGTAAATCTGAGTACGAAATACTGTATCCAAAATAATACGAGACCACCATGAATCAAAGACTGTTTAGAAATTGCATATTGAGATTTTGAATTTGAGATTTGAAGTTTATTTCGGATTTAGAGATTAGGATCACGCCGGGAGGCGGATCAGCCTACCGGCTGATTTAGAATTTACAAAAAATCCGACCGAAGTCGGATTTTTTGGTACCGAGGGCCGGACTTGAACCGGCACGGGCTTAAAGGCCCGAGGGATTTTAAGTCCCTTGTGTCTACCAATTCCACCACCCCGGCGAAATTAATCTTTAATCTAAAATCCAAAGTCCAAAATCCCATTTATTTCATCTAATCCATATTTTGGATTTTGGATTATTGATTTTGGAATTTTTTGAGGCGACGGGCGGATTCGAACCGCCGAATAAAGGTTTTGCAGACCTCTCCCTTAACCGCTTGGGTACGTCGCCAGAATAGGCACAAGGCAAAAGGCCAAAGGCCCAAGGAATGAGTTTCAGTCCTTGAGCCTTGTTCCTTGATCCTTGAACCTATAGAAAAAAAAAGAGCGAGAGACGGGGCTCGAACCCGCGACAATCACGTTGGCAACGTGATGCTCTACCAGCTGAGCTACTCTCGCTTTTATATTTACCTGTATCTTAAAACGCCGCTAAATTTAGCCAGATTTCAATTTAATGTCAACATTTTTTCAATCACGCTCAAACCTGCGCCAGGCCCGGTCCTTTGCCCGCTGCTTGGACTTTAAATACCTGCGTTGTTGATTTTTGGATGACATTAATAAATAAACAACAACTATAGCAAAGATGGCTATGATGATGGTTGATATCATATTTGATGCTCGATACTTGATACTTGATACAGGCCAAAGGCTAAAGGCAAAGGCAAAAAATTGAAGAGCAAGATCCAAATCCTTGAGCCTTGTACCTTGAACCTGAATAAATACAACCCCCTACCCCCTTTTTTAAGGGGGAACCAATTCTGTTTCTATGTGCCTCTTCTCAGGTGCCTTGGGACTTATGGCCTTTTACGCTTGGGCCTTGAGCCTATATCAAAACTAGTGGAGACGCCGGGAATTGAACCCGGGTCCGAACAAGTACTTTTACAGACGTCTACAATCATAGTCATTTTTTAAGTTTAGCAGCAAAGCAGGTAAAATGACCGACCAACTTTGCCACGATTCAGAAAAGGTACGTGCTAACGCATTCTGACCTTACGTTAATCCGATCTGCCCAAAATTGGCATCCTGAACTTCTCCGGCAGATTAGTGAAATCCAGGATGTGACAGCTCTATTTAGGCTGCCAGTGCGTAATTATTATCGGCACTTATCGTGCTACCGGATAATTACGGGATATCCGATAATCCCGGACTGCTGTCTGTAACTGCATCCTGCCCGTCGAATCCAAATTCGTCCCCATTATTCAAAGAACTAATTCCACCCTGCTTTTGTTCCAAAAAAGAGCAGAGAATGACTCGCTGGTATGAAGGCCGGGGGACAACCTCAAACCAAGCTCAAACGCCACTCTCTGCCACAACACCTGGTATAGGAAGGGGGATATCCTTAAATACCCAATGTTGCCATTGTACACCCGCAGGGACTCGAACCCCGAACCAATTGATTAAGAGTCAACTGCTCTACCAGTTGAGCTACGGGTGCAAATATCAAAAGTAATTATGTAATTTAACGATTGAGTCTGAATTTTTCAAGGGATAAAGGAGAAGATATCGTCTACTCCTTTAGGTGAAATGGATAATAGTCCCTGAGCACCTGAGTCCCTCAGTCCACTGGCACCGAGCGATTTTCGCTATCAAGCAGGTTAATAATCTATCCATATAAGGAGAAATTAATAGGGAAAAAGGATAAGAGGATAACCGGGGAAACTGTAGAGTGAAAAAATGAGTTTATCTAAGTGAAAAAGTATAGGAACTTTGTGCCTTTGCGCCTTTGTGCCTAATTATTAGTATTTCCCGCTTTTCCTTTTATCCTTTTAGCCTTTTTGCCTTAAGCAACAACCCCCTCCGCCCCCTTTTTAAGGGGGAACCAATCTCTGTGCCTCTTCTCAGGGACTTAGGGACTCAGGTGCTCAGGGACTTTATTTCTCTGTCTCTTTCTCTCTACTTGACAACCCGCTTCAAATATTTGACCGCCGCAAATGCCGCTCCAAAACCATTATCGATATTCACCACCGTCACCCCGCTGGCACAGGAATTTAGCATGGCAAGTAAGGCCGCAACACCGCCAAATGATGCACCGTATCCCACCGAAGTCGGTACCGCTATAACCGGTGTACTTGTCAGTCCACCCACCACAGATGCCAATGCCCCCTCCATGCCGGCGACGACGATAATCACAAAAGCCTTATCAAGATCCCCATGATAATTGAGCAATCTGTGCAGCCCGGCCACACCAACGTCATATATTTTTTTTGGTTTAAATCCTAATGTATACGCCGTTTGGTAGGCCTCTTCAGCAACCGGAATATCAGATGTACCGGCACTCACAATCAGAATTTTATCATCAAGTTCAGGATGTTTATTTTTCGGTTCCTGATAAATGACACGTCCGGGCTCATTATATTTTAATTGGGGAAATTTTCTCTGCAGTTTATTAAATAATTTTTTATGGGCGCGGCTGGCTAATATGGTAGATTTCTTTTTTATAATGGCGGCAATGATCTTTTCGACCTGCTCATCGGTCTTACCTTCACAATAGATAACTTCCGGGAATCCCTGCCTCGTCTGGCGATGATGATCCACATGGGCAAACTCCAGATTTTCAAACGGCAGACTTTTTAATTGCGCCAACACCTGGTCAAGACCAAGTTTGCCGTCCTGGAAATCAGTGAGTAGTTTTTTCAGGTCCATAGAAATAAATTAAAAAATGGTTAATGGTTAGTGAAACTCCTCTTCCATGTATTCAGGCAATAAGCGATAATCACCAAACCCGGTGCGATCGGTGAAGACAAAGATCTTTCTAAGGGAATAATAGCGCCAGATTTCATATGGGTAAGTATCTAACTCAAAAGGATGTCGTTCGATATCATCCGGTTGGCCGAATTTGACCAGAATCCGTCCACGATCCGATAACCAGCCACCTTCATTAAAACTGGAAAATTCGCGGTTGGCATAATTGATACGACCATAGTATTCCACCATGAGTTCGTTCACTTCACTTTCCGGATTCGGATCACGAGATCGCCAGAATCTGTCAAAAAACGCCTTTTGATCTTCATATTCAGCATCTTCATACGTATCAATTGAATCGGCAATTCCCAGGTATCGCATTTGGCGAATTGCTAAAGAAATATCTTCGTTTGTTTCGGGAGTGGTTACCCAGAAGAAAGAAAAACCTTTACTTCTTTCTATATCATCTTCACCATCATTCAACTTCAACCCGCACGCGGTATTTATTACCCATTAACCTGGATTTATTAACCCGAAAGATTTGACTGGTCACAGGTTTCTTTACCTGAGTTATCATCAATGTATCCAGTTCAATTTCTCCATCCGAATCATAAAATTCGTACTTTATGTCGAGAGTGGCGGGTACCTTCCTTGTATATGCATCAAAATAGATATAGAAAAATTCGCTCTCACGGGAAAAATTATCACGTACACGAGGTTTTACACTGATAACACTACCGGAGGAGTCTACTTCCAAATCATTAAGGAAGAGTAAATCACTTATGGCAAGATCTTCGCTTACCATATCATCAAGGTTAAATTCAATATTTCGGCTCAATGTCTTTTTTGATATAAGATCTGTAATCCGGACCTTGAGCATATATTCCCCTTCAGGAAGATCCATTGCCCGGTTTATCTGGATTCTGTCATTACGGCTATTTGTCAGATCATATTCCTGAACGTAAACATCATTTGTCACAACCCGCGCTGCCACCTGATTTTCATCAGAATCATAAATAGCGGCAATCAATTCAAATTTGGCATCGTATCGGGCCAGTGAATCATTTTTTATAAAAGTCAGATCATCGTGTAGCAATTCAAAGTAAATTGTGATTTGCGGTGAGGCATTTTCCAGGTTAAAAGACCGATAGATACTCAGTTCAAAAAAGGGAAGACCAATTCCACTATAGCTGGAGCCGCCATAAAACTGGGCACATACACTCAGGGCAAGAATTAATACAATTAATAATATCCTAATAATCATGAATCAATTCCCCCCTCCTTTTCGAGTTGAGCATATAGATCGTATTCAGTTGCATCTGTAATATTAACCATCTGCATGGATCCAATCAAATCCGAATTATATTTTTCTACTTCGATCAATACTTCATTATCTATTTCCGGAGCATCACAGGCCGTGCGTGCATGATATACTTTTTGTGTCACATCATAGCTGTCCACAAGCACTCTTTGCCTGCTTCCGATTTTCATTTTATTTTTTTCAGTAGAAATTTTCTGCTGCAACTCCATTATCTCATTTCGCCTGTTTACAGCAGTATCATGATCCACTTTATTATCTAAATCAAATGCACTCGTTCCTTCTTCATCAGAATATATGAAACTTCCAATACGTTCAAAACGAATTTCTTCAAGAAATTGCTTTAAAATTTCAAAATCCTGTTCGTTTTCACCGGGATGACCTAAAATTAACGTAGTTCGCAACGTGATATCCGGTCTGATTGATCTTATGTTTTTATATAACTGCTCAAGTGACCTCTTTGTTTCACCCCGACGCATATTTCTTAAGACATTGTCGCTGGCATGCTGAATTGGCATATCCAGATATGGTACAATTGATTCATACTCATTCATCAACTCAATATATTTCAAGGGAAAGTTTGTCGGATACCAATAAAGCGGTCTGATCCATTCAAACAAATTTGCACGGGCAATCGTTTCGATCATTTCCACTGTATTGGGCCGGCCATACAAATCCCTTCCATAAGCGGACGTATCCTGAGATACCAGCAGCAATTCCTTGACCCCTTTTTCAGCCAGAGTTTCCGCTTCACCCATAATAGATTCAATACTGCGACTTCGATGTTTCCCGCGAATCCCGGGGATGGCACAAAATGCACAAGTATGATCACACCCTTCACTAATTTTTATATAGGCAAAATGTCCCGGTGTTGTCAGATCTCGCATTTTATACATGTCTTCAGCGTGAAAGTCGTCTTCCCCCAGGGATTTTAGAATATTCTCATAATCCTCAGTACCAAATACGGCATCCACCTCGGGGATTTCTTCGCGTAATTCTTCCCGATATCTTTGTGAAAGACATCCGGTTACAAAAAGTTTTTTTCCGGTTCGTTTGGTAACGTCCACTGCTTCAAAAATAGCCTGGATAGATTCATTTTTTGCATCTTCAATAAATCCACATGTATTTATAATGATTACATCGGCTTTTTCCGGATCTTCTATCAGATCATATTTTCGTTGTTTCGAGCTGCCCGCCAAGTACTTCGGAGTCCACCAGATTTTTTGCACATCCCAGGGATGTAATATGTACTTTTTTCATTCCTTTAAAAACAAACCTTCCACAAATAATTTTTTATTGAATAATTCAATGTCATCCACTTTTTCACCCAGTCCGATATATTTTACCGGTATACCAAGTTCCTTGTTTACGGCCAGCACCACACCGCCGCGTGCCGTTCCATCCAATTTGGCCAAAAAGATGGTATCAACCCTGGCAACTGATTTGAATTCCCGTGCCTGATTGACTGCATTCTGACCGGTACCGGCATCGAGAACCAGAACGACTTCATGCGGTGCATCGGGTATTTTTTTCTGAATTACGCGAAATATTTTATTCAGTTCCGCCATGAGATTGGCTTTTGTATGGAGACGACCGGCCGTATCGATCAGCAAATAATCCATATTCCGGGAGATTGCCGCATTTACTGCGTCAAATACAACTGCAGAAGGATCCGCATTGCTTTGGTGTTTGATAATATCAACACCGGTTCTTTCTGCCCAAATCGTTAATTGCTCAATTGCCGCTGCGCGAAACGTATCTGCGGCTGCAACCATCATTTTTTTCCTCTGCGACTTTAACATATTTGCCATTTTTGCAATTGAAGTTGTTTTACCGGTACCGTTCACTCCAACGAAAAGTACAATTTTCAATTTATCCTGATCAGTTTCTTCCGGGGGATCTAAAAGTATATTACTTATCTCATCCTGGATGAGAAACTCCAGTTCACTACTATCCTGGAATTTATCACTGCGTGCCCGCTCTTTAATTCGGTCGATCAGATACAAGCTGGTTTCAACGCCCACATCACCCGAAATTAATATCTCCTCAATTTCGTCCAGTAATTCATCATCTATTTTTCGCTTGGCAGTGAATACACGGTTTATTTTGGTAAAAACGCCTTCCCTGGTCTTTTTCAGGCTGTTCTGTAATTTTGAAAAAAAAGCCAATTTCCCGTCCTTTGATATTTAATTATCAATTAAGTGAACTTTATAAAATGAAAATTTATTCTGTAAATCCCGAAAAATTATTTCTCACACAGACACGGAGACACATAGAAAAAGATTAGAGATTAGAGATTAATAATTAGTTATTTGTTTTTCGTAATCGGTTATTGGTGATTGATGATTTGTTTATGACTGTCATTGCGATCCCGATTCATCGGGAGAAGCAATCTCATTGTCGGAGAACGGGATTACTTCGTCGTCCTTTGTTGGAGGACTCCTCGTAATGACAGATAAGTATCATTTCTAATCTCTAATTTCTAACTTCTAACTGAATGGACTTAGTATTTTTATCAGATGAATCAGCAGCGATGGTTGTTTACCAAGCGCAGTTTGAAATATTTTTAACAGGGTTTGTTTTTCAACCGGGACACGATTAATTACATTGGCCGTTTCATTTAGCTGATCATCCGTTAGTTTCTTGATGCCCTCTTTAATTTTATAATATAACTTCTGATTGGATCCACCCCTTTTGTCCCAGGCTTTTTCATACTCTCTAAAAATTTTCTCAGAATAAGTTCCCGATTGGACGGCTTTGGCGGCAATATGTCCGGCAATTTTTGCACCGGCAATGCCGGATGTAATCCCGCCACCGGTCATGGGATTACTCTGAAACGCGGCGTCTCCCACCAGCATAAATCCATTTCCCGATATTCGTGCCGGCCGGTTGGCACAAGGTACACCCCCGACGGTATGCGAGAGTATGGCTGCACCTGGATAGTATCTGGACAAAAACTCATCAAGTCTTTTTTGAGCAGATTTTTTACGAACCAGGTTTCCTGAGATACCCAAACCCACATTGGCGGTATTCTCACCTTTTGGGAATACCCAGGCATACCCACCGGGAAAATCCTTTTGTGAAAAATAAAATTCGCACAGGCCTTTATCAATTTTGGGGGATTGAATCGTCACCTGGCTGCAAGTTTCCATATCACGCATGCGGATAGTCGTGTCGATACCGGCCCAGCGTCCGACCCGCGTTTCGACACCATCGGCCCCGATCACGATGTTTGACTCTATTTGCCATGTTTTACCGCCATGTTGACAAATCAACGCCACAAACAGTCTCATTTTTTATAATTAATCCGGAAACATATGCCCGCGTTAGCACAGTAACACCTTCATCAGCAGCCCATTTTGCCAGATCATAGTCAAACAGCCTGCGGTGCAGAACATAGCCTGTCATCTTGACTTTTGGATACACCGCCGTCCCGTTCGGTGCAACAAATTTGAATTGATCAATCGTATCCGCAATCCATGACTGCGCGACCGGTCGTTCAAGCAGATTCTCAATACCTTCCTTGCTCACGGCTTCTGCACAGCGTACCGGAACGCCGATATCGCGGTCCTTTTCCAGCATAAGTACACTGGCCCCGGATTGCACAGCAATTCTTGCAGCCGTTGACCCGGCAGGTCCGGCCCCCACAACAATGATGTCATATTTATTTTTAATATTCATGATTCTCGGTTCTGGGTTCTGGGCACTCGTTTCTTCGTCATTAAAACAAGCCTGCCCCCTTTTTCAACCAGAAATTGGCCCTGTGCTTAGTGACTTTTATAAAGTAAAAATATCGAATGTTTAATTTCGAAGTCAAAAGTACTCTGTGCCTCTGTGCCTCTTAGGGACTTAGGGACTCAGGCGCTCAGGGACTTTTATAAGTAAAAATATCGAATATTCAATTTCGAAGTTAAAAGTACTCTGTGCCTATGTGCCTCTATTCAGGGACTTAGGGACTCAGGTGCTAAGGGACTTTTTCTCTTTGTCTCAAAAAACAACCCCCTAACCCCCTTTTTCAAGGGGGAAAGCAACTCTGTGCCTTTCTGTGCCTCTTCTCAGGGACCTAGGGACTCAGGTGCTCAGGGACTTTTTTTCTCAACCTCACTCAAAGCTTCAACGGGACAAACTATTACACACTTCATACATTCTGTGCATAAGTTGGCATCTATCAGCAACTGTGATTCGGAAAGATCAATACAGTTTTCCGGGCAAACACCGACACAGGTACCACAATAATCGCAAATACTATCGTTTACTTGAATCATAATTACAAACCGGAAAAATTGGGATAGTTCAAATCAAATCGTTTTTTGTAATATAATTTTGTCAGAAAAAAGCCAAGTACCATAAGCAGGAAATATACCGGCCACTTGAAACAAATAATCAATGAGAAAAACAGTATGCCAAATTTTGTGCTTTTTATGGCATCCGGTACTTCCAGAAAATACATGGTTTTTATTATTTGAGGCATGGAGAGTCCATAAAATATCAGGGCGGCCAGGTCTCTTATCAGAAAAATGCTGGACAAACCGATTGCATAGGAAATAAACGCCCAGAATATGATCTTATTACTACCATAACGAACTGCCAGTGTTTTTTTACCGGCCATCCGATCACCCCTGATATCAGGAAGAAGTGTGTAGAAATACAGGGTCGTATTAAAAAAGATATATGGGACTGAATCAATCAGAAATTGTAATGAAAACTCATTAAACGCTGCCCAACCGATTGCAAAAGCCAACCAGCCCATAGCCATATTTGCCATCAGGCTGCCCCATGGCCGGTCTTTTAACTTTAATGGATAATAGTTATAAAAATATCCGGTGATCAGAAAAAAGAGTATAAATAATAATGCGATACGGTACCCACAAGAAAGTCCGGTAATAAACCCAAGAATCGCGAGTATAATCGCTTCCTTTTTTGCATTCTCACGTGGCATATGCCCGTCAGAAATAATATAGAGTTTATCATTCCGGCGATCGCTTTCCACATCTGCGATTTGATTCAGGATAAAGGAACTGCCCATGAGCATTGCAAAACCGATCATGAGACGCAGTAATAAAAAATAATCAAGTTCCGCAGGGAAAATATAGAGCGTGAAGATAGTGCCTTTATCGGCAATAAAGAATCCAGCAAGCAGAGTAGTCCAGCCCGGGAAAAATAACATCGGGCGTAAAACAAATAAATAGTCCAGGCGGGAAAGCCGTAAGAATTTACGCGTATGGTTCATTACGATCTTTCAGCTGTTCCTCTTCAATTTTAATCGGATAAACTCCGCTAAAACACGCGGTACAATAATCCTGTCCGTTGTCTCTGGGCATTGCATTCAACATCTGATCCAATGACATATATTCAACTGAATCCACGCCCAGGTGGACAGCAATTTCATTCACGTCTTTCTGAGTGGCGATCAATTCTTCCGTGGTGGGAAAATCCATTCCATAAAAACAAGGATAGCGGATTGGCGGCGAACTTACCCTGACATGAACTTCCTTTGCCCCTGCCGATCGCAAGCGTTTTACCAGACCCTTTAGCGTGGTACCTCTGACAATGGAATCATCCACAATAACTAATTTCCGGTCTTTCACCACACCGCCAACAGTGTTAAATTTTATCCGTACATTTATATCGCGTAAACTCTGGCGTGGATGGATAAATGTACGCCCCACATAATGATTACGAATAAGACCAATTTCAAATTTCGCATCACTACGTGACGCATATCCCAGTGCGGCAGTATTGCTGCTATCAGGTACGCTGATGACGATGTCGGCGTCAGCCGGTTTTTCTTCTGCAAGATTCTTGCCCAGTTTACGCCGGGTTTTATCCACATATTCACCAAAAATCTGACTATCCGGACGTGAAAAATAAATAAATTCAAAGACACAATGTCTTGGTTTGACATCTTCACGAATATTGTAAGTTTTAAGACCATTTTCATCAGCAACCAGCATTTCACCGCATTTTACATCCCGCTCATACTTTGCGCCAATCAAATCAAATGCGCAGGTTTCACTGGCAAATATAAAACTGTTTCCTTTTTTCCCTAAAGCAAGTGGGCGAAACCCTTGCGGATCCCTGACTGCAATCAATTTTTTTCTGGTCATAAAAACCAGTGAATATGCTCCTACTATTTGACGTGTGGCTTCAAGGATTTTTTCTTCAATTGTCTTCCCTTTTGATTTTGCCACAAGATGAAGGATGACCTCACTATCGGTTGTCGTTTGAAAAATGGATCCGCGTTCTTCAAGTTGCTCGCGTAGTGCTTTTGAATTGACCAAATTTCCGTTATGAGCGACACCAATTGTACCCAATTTATGATTTACCACGATCGGGCCGATGTTCTGTACATTTGATGATCCGGTGGTGGAATATCTGTTATGACCAATAGCGATGTGCCCAGGCAGGGTATCCAAAACCTCCTGTTTAAACACATCAGATACTAATCCCATACCATGATGTTTATATACTTTTTCGCCATCGCTACTGGCGATGCCTGCACTTTCCTGACCGCGATGCTGCAATGAATACATACCCAGGTATGACCAGATGGCCGCATCAGGTGATCCATAGACACCAACAACACCACAAAAATCCTTTGGCTTATCAATATCTGATTCAATATGAATTTTGTTTTTTATCATTTATATGAGTCTTATATGGTTGGAGAAGATCCAGGGTCGGTTTTGAGAAAATGCCTCTACCCGGTAAACGCCCGCCCTCTCAGTTTCAAATATCAGTTTTTGTCCCTTTTGTGTTGCGATTTTTTCACCGTTACGCACCAGGTGAACAATCGCCGGCTGCGGCAAATTTACATGAAGATGGGTATACTTATCAAATTTTAATTCGCCGCCAATATGCACTTTTTTTGCTTTATTTTCTGCCCAAAAACGAAATCCACGTGCATCGCCTCCATAACAATTCGAGATAAAGCAACGGCAGTTAAATAAGCTATCAAACACATTATTGATATCTTCTTTATACTGACCTTCACCGCCCAGTGCCTTATCTGTCAAAATATGAGTACGGATCGTTTTAAATAATATTTTGTATCTGAATATGGTGATTTGAACCAATCCCCACAATTTATACTTATGTCCATGTGCGTCCACACCGGCAATACCAACCACCTTGCGATCCAGATTGGCTTCATCCCATTTTGCCAGAGTTTCCGGTTTTGGTGTAATGATGGATTTCCGGGGGTGCATGACGCGATAATATTTGTTGAAGTGTGTCAAACCTTCCATCCACTCTGACATCTGATTCCAGACTTCAATACCATTGTAGGATTTTGATTCCCACACCTTCCAGGGATACGCAGGATATGCTTTTATGGCACTGCGTTTTTCATCAGGATGCGCAATGATGCCGTAACCACCCAATTCTTTCACCCGATCCACATATTCAAGCGGAGTAAGATCCTGCGGTAGTTCTTCATCGAGATTGAATGCCAGGTAGTGATTCTGATCATCAAGATCATTTATTTCGTACCCGATAATCGTAAGCACACCATCATACCATCCTTCCTGACCATCACGTTTTGATTGCAGAGTATTATGATCGGTAATCATAAGGAAATCCAGGTCAACCTCGCTGGCAATTTTTGCAATCTCAGGAATCGGGCGCGTACCATCACTATAAGTAGAATGTACGTGTATTACACCAACATATTCATGCAACTGATCATGCATCTAATGAACCCCGAGTATAAGTATTCCAATCGTAATTCCGGCAATATCGGCTATCAGATCTTCTACTGAAAACCGGTTTCCTTTTTTTTGCGAGTCCAGAATCTCCTTGGCTAGCCCAAGTGAAAATGTGATTCCGGCGCCCCACATTTTTGAATCACCAATATTCTTATCTAACATCTCCTGGCTGAATTTTCCGATAAATACTGTACTGATCAAACTGCCAACCAGGTGCCGGCCTTTATCCTGGGCCCACCAGATATTTCCCCCCTTGGCAGAAAGACTATCGGTTTTATATCCTAAATTTATGACCACTTTATCGGATGATTGTGCATTTAATGACAGGGCCATTACAATCAATAAGAATCCAATGGTGATTACTTTAGAAAACAAAGGTTACTCCCAAATTTATGGCAAAAGAATCATCCTCTGGCATCAGATTCAAATTCATTTGCATGGCATCATCAAAACGAAATAAATATGCGTCCACATAGGCATCAATCATTACAACCGCATAAGTGAGTCCCAGGTACCAGCTATTTGTGACTCTTCTATCACGGTACTCTGTATTTCCTGTTTTTCTATATTCCTGATTATAATGATAGATCCGGCTGGCAAAATAAGCAAATGCGCTAACTCCGATCACCCCTTTAATATATTGCTCATTATATATCTGCCCCCATCCGGGCAACATTGCCGATCTCGCCACAGCTCCCCAGGGCGACTTCATGGGAATATCAGAAAACAAATCCTGTGGCCACGGTTCATATTTATCTCTCAAATAGGTGTCTAAAACATCCAGAATATTAACAATGTACACCTGAGAAAAGAGAGCGAGACTGGCATATGCAGCGGCCTGCGAATCACGGTTTCCCGTGTCATTATATTCACGAAAACTTGTGATTGTATTAGAAATGAGTGCCAGACTTGCGCCATAGAATATCACCGCGCGACCCGGGTTCTCCTGGCGAATCTGACCCAGCCCGGGTATTATGGCCGACATAACCAGACTGGGCCATAGAGTTTGTTTTACGGAATCATCGGCACTGTTTATTACCGATTTAGTGAGCGAATCCGGTTCCCCGCTTTGCGCATGGATCAATTCCGGACCGGCAGCATGTATCAACAGAAGAGCAAATATAGCTAGAATAATTTTAGATCTATGGGATGAGGACATCGAGTGCCTTCGGTAAAATTGAAATATCTAATGATTTTAAATTCAGTGACATTAATTCACCGTCAAGATGGACTGCGAATCCTTCTTCAGATTCAAGAGAAACTTGTTTGGTTCTTGAGGTAGTCACCTGGGGCATTTTGGTATGGCTTCCGGAATACACACTGATAAGATTTTGATAAATCTCGAGTTTTGTTAAATCCGATATGATGTTCAAATCCAATAAACCGTCATCCATTATGGCGTCCGGTGTCAATTTAAACCCGCCACCTAAACTAACACCATTGCCGGCCGTTAGCATGAAAATCTTTTCTTCACGTATTACATCATTATATTTTAGTCGCATCACAGGCGGATCATAATTATAAATCGTCTTAAGCACGGAATAGAGATATATTGCATTTCCCCGCAGTTTGGTTACTTTTTTTCCCGTTTCAACCACCCAGGAATCAAACCCAACTCCAAGTCCATTGGGGAAATATTGACTTCCTGCCTTACCAATATCAATTTTTGTGGCTTTGCCATTCATAATAATATCCAGAGCATCGGAGATTTTATAGGGGATGTGAAGCGCGCGGGCGAAATCGTTACCGCTTCCGATAGGGACCAGGCCAAAAATACTCTGCCCGCCCATCAGACCATTCACTGTTTCATGAACGGTTCCGTCACCGCCAACCGCAATTACATAGTTGAACTCATTTGCTGCAGCCCTGGCAATATCAATGGCATCCCCCGGCTTTTGCGTAAAGGTCATATCAAAATCAAGCTTACGTGTACGGCAAAGGGTTTCGAGTTTTTTTGCATATCTGGCGCATTTACCACGCGCCGCGGTCGGATTTACAACAAATTTATAATTTGCCAATTAACAATTCCTCATAATAGATTAACAAATCTTTATATCACTCGGTTGAAGCGATGCATTCTATTTCTACCAACACATCTTTTGGTAAACGACTCACCTCAACGGTTGATCTTGCCGGAAGGGATTGAGCCAAAATATTCACCATATATCTCATTGACCTTGACAAAATCATCCATATTTTTAAGAAATATTGTAGTTTTTATAACAGAATCCATTGTTGTTCCGGCAGATTCCAGCACCGCCTTCAAATTTTCAAGAACCTGTCTGGCCTGATCTACCACACCGCCAACAATAAGATTTCCACTCACTGGATCAATCGCAATTTGCCCCGACGTAAAGAGCAAATTTCCCCAGGATACTGCCTGGCTATAAGGACCGATCGGCGCCGGTGCTTTTTCAGTGTTTACTATGCTACGCATTTTGTTATCCCCTGCTGTTTGATTAGAGGTTATGGAGGTAGAAATTAGAGATTAGGGATTAGGGATTAAATCAAATTTCCAATGGCCAATTGCCAATTGCTAAACTTCATTCTCTCATCTCTAATTTCTAATCCGTAATTCCCAGTTCCCAGTTCCAGTTCTAATTTTCTTCGACAATAATATAGAGCCTTATCGACTTTATTTCCGAAAATAGAGATCACAGCACATATAATCAAGGATATGTTTTACGTGAAACCCAAATTTTACATTTTATTTTACAAAAAACTTGATTCTTAATTCGTGCTTGGTAAAATGTCTGTGGGAAGAGAAATGCACTGTTAACAAATTGTGAATAACTTTTTGTTATTCACAACACAAATGACCTTTCTCAAACTTAAAAAAAACCTCATAATTACAGATATATATATATAAGTATCTGTAATTTAAGTATTTAGGTCTTAATTGGACCAGGCCTGTAATAGCTTATAGCTAAAATCATATATGCGTAACGCATTGTTTTACGCCAATTTCGGATTGTGGATAACTGAATTAGGATTGAGGAAAACTAACTATGATTGACAGTATGGAGAACATTGATCCATCTCCTGAGAGTATTTGGCAAAAAAGCCTGGAAATTATTAGCGACAACGTAAATCCCCGAAGTTTTCAAACCTGGTTTGCTCCGCTGAAAGCCATTGAAATTACCGATAGCCAGATAACACTAGGTGTACCAAACAAGTTTTTTTGCGAGTGGCTTGACAATCACTATCTCAAAATTTTACAAAGCGCCATCGTGCAGGTTTCCGGATTGTCTCTTAAAGTAAACTACAAGGTGATGGAGAAAAAACCATACTCTCCATACTCTGATGTTGAGATTCAGAAACATCTCACTCCTGTGGAGCAAAAAAAGACACCCAGTTTTGAATCAAATCTGAATACGCACTATGCCTTTGAGAATTTTGTTGTAGGGGACGGAACCCGGTTTGCACATGCCGCCGCAGTAGCTGTATCAGAAGCTCCAGGAAACACCAACTATAACCCTCTCCTGGTATACGGTGGTACCGGACTTGGTAAAACGCACCTTATTCAGGCCATTGGTAATGCAGTGCGTATTCAAAGACCGGATTTACGGGTGTATTATACTTCCAGCGAGAATTTTACCGGCCATTTTATTTCCTCTATACAGCAAAACAAGGCGCTGGAATTTTCACAATTCTATCGCTCTTGTGATGTGTTGCTGATCGATGATATTCAATTTTTTAATAACAAAGGAAAAACTCAGGAAGAATTTTTCCATACATTTAATGAACTGCATCAAAAGAAAAAACAAATCGTACTCACATCAGACCGTCCCATTGCCGAATTGGGATTTCTTGAAGAGAGACTGGTTTCAAGATTCCATTGGGGTCTTGTTGCAGATGTACAGCCGCCGGATCTGGAAACGCGCATCGCCATTCTTCGGAGAAAATGTGAAGATAATGATCTTGAAATTCCAAACGAGGTGGTGGAATTCCTTGCGGTAAACCTGACACACAATATCCGTGAACTGGAAGGCGCACTTACCCGCTTGCTGGCACAGGTTCTGCTCACCCATACTGAACCTACTCTGGAACTGGCACGAGTGGTAGTCAGTGAAATTGGCAAACCATCTCAAAAGCAGATTACTATTGAACAAATCATACAAATGACCGCGAAAAGTTTCGGAGTACCGGAAGAACGGTTTATGAAAAAAGACCGTAAAAAGCATGTTGCTTTAGCCCGTCAGGCAGCAATGCATTTGGCAGTTGAACTCACTAATTATTCTACGGTCAACATCGGACTGCATTTTGGTGGCCGTGATCATGCAACAGTAATTTATGCCCACAGAGTTATTTCCGAAAGAATGACTGAAGACACAGCCTTATTTAAAAGAATGGCCGAGTTGCGGAAGAGGCTGGAGTATACGTTGTAGAGACTCGGTACTCGGTTCTGGGCGCTCGGCACTGGATGCTGGCCAAATCTTGGATGATTTGGTCCCGATAGGTCGACCGGAGGGAGACGCTTTTTATCGGGAATGCAAGATACAGGATACAAGATACAGGTAAAACAGAGTCATTCTGTTGCGGAACAGGATCTCATGGATATGAACCTTTTACCCGGGCACAAGTTCACCGCAAAAATGTAATTTCTGAACCACGGTTATAAGACTTACAGTATGACATTGTCGCGGATGTTATACATTGCAGTATTCAACATTCAACATTCAATATTCTAAATTCTACTTATATCTCCTCTTTTCATACTCCTTCTTTAATCCACTCAATAATTTTTGTTTCTTTTGAAAAATAACTTCGAGTGACGATCTGGTTTCAGGTGATAATTTACAGTTCATTAGTTTTTGGTACTTATCAATAATATACTCTAGTAAAATTAACGCCAGATGAGTTGCTTCTACAAAATTCAGACTCTCCAGTTCAAATTGTCCTTCAACAAAATCCCGTGTGAAATTAGCTGAATATATCATCGAGATATCTGCCGTCAACTTCGTCTGTTCCCAACAATTCCATTGATGGAATCAGTTCCTTTTGATGATCCTGCTGATTTTTAATTGCCTGTTGCAATATATATTTGGTGCTGAACTGGTTGGTTTTAAGCAGACAATTATTATAGAAGTCTAAATTAAATTTTTCCAGACGACGGACAAATTCTTTTACGCTAACCGGATTTTCGATTCTTGTCATTGTATTATTTACTGTTTAATTGTATGGATTATACTCTGATAGCCCGGGATGTCTGGATATCATCAGTCAGCAGATCAAATATTTTCTGTGTCTGCTTGTTCAGGTCCTCTAATGTATCATCATTCTGAATCACATGATCTGCCCATTTTCTCTTTTCCTCGAGCGGAAGCTGGCGTCTGACCCTCGCCATTACCTCTTCACGGGTAATACCGTCTCTTTTCATCACGCGCTCTACCCGTTCCTTTAATCTGCAATAAACCACAATAATTGAGTCAAACATTTGTTCGATACTAATTTCATAAATCAGGGCCGCATCAATTACAATTAATGGATATTTCTGCGAAAACCGGGCGTTCTCCATTTCCTCAATCACCTCTGCTACCATCCTTGGATGAACGAGCCGGTTCAATCTATGGGTTTTTTCTTCATCCTGAAACGCCAGGTTTGCCAGCAGACGACGGTTGAGGTCACCATTTTTTGTGAAAATTTCATTGCCAAAAGATTTTATAAGATCCGCCTGCAGTGATTTATCTTTATTAATGATGTGCTTTGCTTTTTTGTCCACATCAATTACTTTGCATCCCAATTTTCCCAAATAATAACATACAGAACTTTGTCCGCTACCGATGCCACCCGTAACGCCTATTACTTTTGGATTTTTATATTTCAGTATCTTTTTCATTTATTTTTCTCATAACTTTTATAGGTAGTGTAAAAAACAACCACAGAGAACACAGAGTAAATATTTGATATTTATTAATTTAAACGAATTAATTCTGTTCTACCGCTATGTATTCTCAATTTTTTTACATGTATTTGATCATTATAGTCAATCTTTCGATATATTTACTTCAGACATCATATCGCATATCCGTTAATTGTAATAAATTTTAGACAAATTCTATTCATACAGACATGGAATCAGAAAGTATGCTATGGATCAGATTATGATATTTTTCCAGGTCATAAATTAAATCTTTGTCATATATTCTGTTAGCGTGCACCTCGTTATTCTCTGTGTGCTCTGTGGTTAGGTTTATTTTTTCATATAACAGTTGACACTACCCTATTATATTTATTAAAAATCAACTCAAAGATCTTAGACTTTCACATTATAACAGTTAAAATCTTTTACCACGAAGATCACGAAGCACACGAAGGATTTTTATAAGCAATGCCCAATGTCAAAGCAAAAATGCCAAATCAATTATCAATGTCAAAATAATAAATTAAACTTTTTGAATTATGTATTTGATATTGGACATTCATTTGACATTCGGGTTTGGTCATTGGACATTACACCCTTTGTCCTGTTTTTATTAAATCTCCGTGACCTTCGTGTTCTTCGTGGTAAATAAAAAACTGAACACGGAAGACGAATATAAACATCAACCACAAGACCAAAATTTACTAAAGACTTTAATAAGAATCTATAAAGATTCGACTTATTCACAAACCGAAATGGATATTTTAATGTAACGACGGGAAAAAACGGGAAAAATTATTAATAAATTTGAATTGTACTGTCCTATCCTTGTGTTAACAACCGAATAATGATTATTAATTTTGCGTACTTGGCGTCTCCTCTGCGAACTTTGCGGTAAAAAATATGTATACACCTGGTCAGGACAAGACATTTAAATATCTCTTTTATATCCTGTAAATCCTGTCAAAAAAAAATTGACATGACAGCGCATAATACTATTTTACAATGGTAAATTTTCCAGATTTTGTTTTATCACCACCCCGGGCGAAAAACAGGTAAATACCCGCAGCAATCTTTTCACCATTTTCGTTGGTTAAATCCCATCGGATACCACCGTTTCCATCATTCTCTATCAGTGTTTTTATCATCCTTCCGCCAATATCAAAAATATCCACACGTGCGCCCGGTGCCACATTGGCAAATCCCAGCCACTCCTGACTTACCCTGGCTGGTTGCGGATAAACAAATATATCAGCAATATCCTGGACTTCACGAACCAGACTAATTTTATTACCGCTGGAAAAGATGCGTCCCTGAATACTCTTCAGGTGCAGCATCTCAAGATAAGCCGATACACCACTGGCTCCGCTATACGAGTCTGAACTCATGTGAATTCGGAAAGTCTGGTTTTTTGTATCCAGTATTTCTACCCCGGTAACCCGTCCCCGGGGTAAAAGATGATAATTATCAATATTAAGAATTGTGCTGGTATCCATAGGCATATTAAATAGCACATCGATTATCTTTAGTCCGGAATATTCCCATTTCTCCAGATAGGGTAAGTCGCCCTGATCCTGATAGTAAAATGACACCTGCCTTGAATCCTGATCTATATTTGTTAAATCCATGTCAGTTATCTTGTTCAGATCGAGCAGATATACAGTTTGATCTGTAAATTTTTGTGAAAATGTTACGATACATGCCCTATGATTCTCAGCGGAAATAACAGATCTGGCATATTGGCTTCCTGGTGTTAGATAAAAATTTTCCGGGAGAAAGGATGCCTCCATCATGTTCTCGTTAAAAAATAATTGGATCTGATCATCATTGATGACTGCAATCGAATCTACAACCGGTGCCGCATTGGGACGGGCAAAGATCACCTTTGACAATGCGCTTTTTGGTACCTCAAAAGTATTATCAACCACCTGAACCGCATAATAATATATTGAATCCTTGACTACAGATGAATCGATGTAGCTGGTTCCGGCTGTCGAAGAATCCAATACAGTCAACTCAAATCCTGACTTGCCTCTGTAGATCAAATGCCTATCAAAATTTGTCGATGTATACCAGTTTAACTCAATACCGCTGCTGTCCAACGGTACCGCTGAAAAATTCGATGGCGGAGATGGACGGTTTCCTTCGCCGAATGCATATCCATTAAAATTTTCACCGTTGCTATAATAAAATTCATTAATGCCATCTTTATCAAAATCGTGTACTATAATCGTATTGCTTTGCGCGTCTTCAGTGAACCATTGTGGTTCAAGCCGGTTATTAAGAAACTCAAAAATATACAGATTTGGTGCCGGTGCCAGTATAAATGAATTTGGCGCAAGTGGTTTTAAGCTACCTGCCGAAAAACCTGAATCAAACAAACGCTGATCTACCACCCCATAAATCGATAGATTTTGCTGCACCAGATATGAATTATCTGAAGTAGCCTGTAAAATCCTGAACTGCCAGTACCGCGCATCAAATTCATGTTCATAGTTTATATTGTTCAGGGTGTAACTGCCCGCAATCAGCAGCGGGTTTTCGTTATCATCATACTGTGCTGCGATCATATAGTTTGTAGCGTCCGTATTAGGCAGTCTTTCCGTATGACGCCAGGTGAATGAATTATTTCCGGTATTTTCATAAATAATCACATCGCCATCATAGTCACCAAAAATAAATTCTTTGTTATTATCACCATCCAGATCAATAATTTGTACCGAAGGCGCACCCAGGGAGTTATTTCCGGCACTGGGATTTTCAAATACAAAGACTTCGGAGTATTGGTTATCTGCCGTATTTTCCAGCACGCGATATGTCTTACCGTATCTCATGATCAGTTCATTCTGGCCGTCTGAATCACAATCATCAATACTACTGGCCCAGTTTCCGGTATCTTCCAGAATTGTTTGCATGGTTAGTGGTTCCGTCCCGCTGACTTCCAGGAGCCGGCTGATACTGCCATAACCAACAAATAATTCCGGTTTACCATCCTTATCAGAATCACCATAGGCCCTTGGTATGGATGGGAACTCCGACTCATATATTTTCTCAAATTGTGTACCATCAAATTCATATATCTGAATGGGTCCATAATTTTTTTTATCATCATAAACAGAAATGACGATCTCTGCCCAGCCATCCTGATCAAAATCTGTCACCTCGGATAACGCATGCCCGGCTGGTATTGACCATGGGAGCTGCTTAACCGGCGCATCACTTACCAGCTTCCCATCGATCGATGTTTCAAAATATTTCTGATTATTATCGGCGATGGTCGTCAGGCCAGCATTATCTTTTAGCGAAATATAATATTCGATATCACCGGTGATCTCAAAAGCATCTAAAAGTATGCGGTGATTTGTCGTTGAATATGCCAAAGTCTTTATACCGAAATGGTTCGTCTGATGATTTTTTTCTGAAATACAATTCACCCCTGGTCACTTCATTTGTCATGAACTCGATCAATACTGAATTTCGGTTTTGATTCAGTAATTTTGTTACTTCAAGGTTTGATAAACCTGGCGGTGTGCGATCCGTTTTAAAAACAGATCGGTATTCATATGCTCCCCCCTGCAAATTAGTAATGGTAATCCGCAAACTGACTGTTGTATCTCCCGCCATGGAAAGATCCAGGATGGTAAGCGTATCTGAGATAATTTGATAGCGGTATTCTGAGACCAGAATCTGCCATTCATCCGGATCCGGACCAAATCCCATCTCGAGTTTCACTGATCTGAGATCCTGGTCCTGTGCGGTAATAATGACCGGTATATTATTCCGGGTATCACTGCTGCCGCCAAGCGGTTCGTGAATTGTCAGACTATTTTTCCGCTCGTTTTGAGCTACCCTTTGAAGATCAATTCTTCCCGAGCCATATTTTTCATCCCAACCTGGCTCTCCTAAGTCGACAGTATTTGTCCTGAGCAGATTCCGGATCTGGTCCTGGTTTAAATAGGGGTTTTCGGCCAGTAGAATGGCCGCTGCGGCACTGACAATCGGTGCACTGAAGGAAGTGCCATTAACCGAACTATATGATGCGTTGATCGCTGTGGAGAGAATATCCACACCAGGTGCCACTAAATCAATTGTCGGGCCCCAGGACGAGAAGTTTGCCAGCAAATCCGCTTCATTTACCGCACCTACGGATATGGTTTCCGGAAAACCGGAGGGATAATGGGTTTCATTTGTTCCGCTGTTACCGGCCGAGGTAACCAGTGTAACGCCGCGGGAATATGCGTATCTTATGGCATCTTGCAGAAAGGGCGATACAACTATATCGCCGAAACTCATATTTATGATATGGGCTCCGTTTTCAACCGCATAAACGATCGCCCGTGCCACATCGTCTTCTTCCAGATATCCTTGCGAGGTACCGGCACGGAGATTCATGATCTGAACCCCGGGAACCAGTCCACTGATGCCGGTCAGGTTGTCTGATTGGGCAGAAATAATTCCGGCAATTTGTGTACCATGGCCATTATAATACTCATCCATCGGGTCATTATCCGGATCGATATAGTCACCCAGATCACGGTACTGTGGCGCATCGGTAAAATCCCATCCCCACACATCGTCTATATAGCCATTGTCATCATCATCAATACCATTTACATCCTGTTCATCAAGCAATCCATTACCATTAAGATCCTCTTTTGTATTCACCCACAGGGATCCCTGTAAGTCAGGATGCAGATAATCGATTCCTGTGTCAATAACCGCCAGTATTATTTTTTGTATCGGCTTATAGTATGTCCAGGCAGCTGCTCCGGACACCTTGGCATGATACCATTGTTGATTATATAAAGAATCGTTGGGAGGTGAATTGAACACACGAAGCGCGTGATTTTCCTGATAGATCTGAATTTTGCCATCTGCTTGCAGGGTGGATAGTTCCTGAAGGCTGATCTGACCTGCCGGTATCACATACCATTCTTCCAGGGCGGAATCTGAGTTATTGACGACCGGCATAACTTTATTCGACGCTATAATACCAAGGTACTGGCCAACACTTTGGGTTGCAGGTTTCTTATTCAGGGAATATTTCGCTAGTTTGACCAGATATTCAGGATCATCTGCAAAAGAGATCGAAGATGATAATAGGAAGTATAAAATACTAAAAAATACACTTATTTTGATAGCCGGAGATTTAACAGGCATGATACCTCAGAAATGGAATTCAGATTAATCGCTTTTCGTTACGGATTATACCTCTCACGACTATTTCTGTTCCAACACCACTATCTTTTTCAAAAAGTCCACTTTCTTTACAATATTTTTATTATCCGGGTTTTGTTCCTGTAAGGTTTCAAAAACACGTAAAGCCTCAACATACTTCTTTTGCGAAACCAATATTTCACCCAGGGTCTGCGTTACAATTTTGGGTTGTTTAAATTCACTGTCTCTTCCGGCATCCTTATCGGGTACTTTATCCTGAGCCGCCTTCTTTGGGGCAGGATCTTCGGCTTTTTTGCTATTATTCTTTTCAAGCAGAATTTCAGTTACATCAGTATCACTTGCGGCCACAGCCCATTCTTGATTCTCTTCCGCGCTATGATCAGAATCATCTTTATCAAACTGTAGTTCATCAAGATCCTCATATTCATTATCCTGATCGGATTTTTCAGAATCCGTTTCTTTTCGTAAACGAATTTCTTCTTCATAAGTCGCCCGGTCATTGGTTTCCGTATCCGTCGCAAGGTCTTCGGCCGCTGTACCAAGCGAAAGATTGACATCTTCATCCTCATCCGGTTTGGCTTCTTTTTCCTGTTTTCCCTGAATAATAGTAGTAAAATCATCATCGGTATTATCAAACTGGCTTAGATCTACTTTATCAACATTTAGCGGATCTTTGGGATCCTGAATCTTCATTTCCTGAATAGCATCTGCAATTTCACCAGGTGACTTTGCCATCTTTTGGACAGCTTCATCAAAAGGATTAAGAATTTGCAGTATCGCAATTTTTTCTTTGCTCTGCAGTTCCATCCCATTTAGCTGATACAATTCGACCAGGCGTTGAATTGCTTTTAAGTGATTCGGATCGTACTTAATTGCCCGTTCATATTCCGTTCTGGCCTGATTAGTCATTTCTTTTTGTTCATAGCATCTTGCAAGAACATAGTGGCCCTGGGCATACATAGGAAATTTTTTGATTCCGGTCTCACAAATACTGACGGCTTCTTCTGTGCTTCCTTTTTCTAACAAGTTTGAAGCAACTCGTGCAAATAAAACTTCCATATCACGATCTTCTAACATTTTTTTTAGCTGATCGGTTTTTGTAGCCACCTGAATCCTCCCTATTAACTTTTCTGAAGATAGTGTTTAATTGACAAATAGCCGATAAAACCAAATCCAAATAAGAATAAAAACATAAATGGTATAATGCCCAATTCGAAGTGATAGAATGCAACTATAATTCCTATCGAACTGTAAAGCGCCATAAGTAATTCAAAAACCACTGTCTTGTCAGGTGCAATATAATATTTTTTACCGCTAAAAGAACCTTTGCGACCCATCAGTTGGTACTTTGGTGTGCGGATAAATGGTGTTTTATATTTAAAAAGCCCCTCAATTACAGCACGTGAATTATTTATTGAGAATCCCATGCTCCCTGACATGAATAATGGAAATAGCATGAGTCTCTGTTTCCAGTCAGAATAGATATGCCTTAAAGAGATTGTATAAAAAATAAATGAACCCACAAATGATATTAGAAAAAAGGCAAAGATCGCAAAATACATTCCGGATTCGGGCCTATGTGCTTTAATTAGCACAATCGGTAAATTAAGCAGGGCCAGAACTAAAATAAACGGGTATACAAAATTATTGGTTAAATGAAATGTAGAATGAACCTTCAGACGAAGTGGTAATTTACTTTTCCACAATTTTGGCAAAATTTTACGGGCGGTTTCGACCGCACCCTTGGTCCACCGGTATTGCTGACTTTTAAGGGCATTAATTTCTGCAGGAAGTTCGGATGGCGTAACCACATCGTTCAGGAACATGAATTTCCAGCCCTTCAGTTGTGCCCTGTAACTTAAATCCAGATCTTCAGTTAAGGTATCTGCCTGCCAGTTTCCCGCATCCAGTATACATTTCTTTCGCCAAACACCTGCGGTACCGTTAAAATTGATAAAGAAGCCGGCGGCATTACGCCCGTTCTGCTCAATTACAAAATGTCCGGAAAGTCCGAATGCCTGAGCCCTTGTCAAAAGCGAGAATTCTTCATTCAAATGATCCCAGCGTGTTTGGACCATACCTATCTGCTGATCAGAAAAATAGCTCACCGTCCGGCGCAGAAAATCCGGATTTGGGATAAAATCTGCATCAAATATGGCAAGTAATTCACCCTTTGCAGCGTGTAGCCCGGCTTTTAGTGCGCCTGCTTTAAACCCGGAACGGTCGGTGCGATGTATATGAACAATATCATATCCCAGATTTTTATAGTGCGCTATTTCATTTTTACAAATTTCAAACGTTTCGTCTGTGGAATCATCGAGCACCTGAATTTCCAGTTTTTCTAACGGGTATTCCAATGCGCATACCGCCGCAATAAGTCGTTTCGCCACGTACAATTCATTAAAAACCGGTAACTGTACCGTTACAACCGGTAAAACATTTTCGTCCTGATTGGCCTTTCGGCGCTTTCCATAGCGAATAAATTTATAGGTCAGATACATAGATTCCAGGCTGAATATTCCTACAATTAACAATGCTACAAAATATATATTTAATACAATCGTATTCAGCATGCGATTACCAGTATCCCAGTGTATTATTAAGGATGTCCTGGGTAATCTTATTTAACGCATCCTGAATGGCTTGATTTTGTTCGTCAGCCGATCCTGTTCCGGACATATCACCGAATTGGCTAAGTGTTTTTTCCCACAATACTTTATTATTTTTTACATCCTCGCATTTTATGCGGGCATTTACAACCATTTGATATGATTCAACCGTTTCTGCCTGTTCGCCGCTACTCAGAATGGCCGGGCGTTGAATGATTGACCCGATGGTCCCGCTGATTATAATATCCGCCTTGGATTCAGAAGTAACTTCAAGTGTATTGTCACTTACCAGCTGATCTACTAGTTTGTTGGTCAGATCCTGGTTTACGCCGCTAAAGGAGGTATTATTTTCAAACAAGGGCACGGCAACCCGGTTGACATGAGATGGCAATGAACCGGTAAAGGAATAGTTCAGACATCCCGTAAATAATAAAAGTATTGGTAATAAATATTTATAAGCCATATTCTTTGATCTTACGATAAAGGGTTCTTTCACTGATCTGCATTGCACGTGCGGCTTTCCGCCGGCTGCCGTCATATTTTTGTAAGGTTTCCTTAATTAACTCACGTTCCATCCCGCTTAAGGTGGATGGTTTTAATTCATTTTTAAAATCTGCATTAACTACCGGTGTTTCCTGAGGATTTAATTCAAATTCGCGACTATCATTATTCCCATTTGTTATATTCAGCAGGATTTTTTTTATTTCAGTCATCTCTAATTTCAGTGCCAGCAGCGTTCGATAAATTATTTCACGTTCTGCCTGTTCCGGTGAAATATTGAGTGGAACCGGCAGGTTTGATGAGCCGGTCTCGATTGACTTTACCGGTAAATTCTTTGCAATGTATGCAGAATTAACCACTTCTCCCCTGTTTAAAATCAGAGAAGTTTCCACAAAATTTCGCAATTCCCTTACATTCCCGGGCCAGTCATATCGTTTCATCAATTCAATGCCATCGGGAGAAAAACCCTTAAATTCAATATTTTCTGATTCTGAAAAATCACGGATAAATTTTTTAACGAGTATAGGTATATCGCCTAACCTTTTGCGTAATGGTGGAAGACTAATCGTAATTGCTTTTAGCCTGAAATAAAGATCCTCTCTAAATTCACCATTTTTTACTGCGAATTCCAGATTTTTATTAGTTGCTGTAATTATTCTTACATCTACCTTTTGTGTCCGCGTGTCTCCTACGCGCATAAATTCAGATTCTTCGATCACACGAAGTAATTTTACCTGGGTATTCAATGACATCTCACCAATCTCATCAAGAAAAATGGTACCCTTGTCAGCCACTTCAAAATAGCCTTTTTTCTGACTAACAGCACCGGTAAACGAACCTTTTTCGTGACCAAATAATTCGCTTTCCAGGATACCCTCAGGAATCGCCCCGGTATTTACGGTAATCAGTGTTTCATTTTTTCTGTTACTTGCTGTATGAATGGCACGCGCGACGACTTCCTTGCCTGTACCACTTTCACCAATAATAAGTACAGAAAGATCAGTCGGTGCCACAGTAGAAATAGTACGTACAATTTCCTCAATTTCAGGGGAGGAACCATATAATCCCAAATTCAGCTTTAATTCGGAAATTTTGTCAGTAGTTTCGTTATTCATGGGGTAGAAAACAAGTTATAAGTTATTGATTTATCAATGATTAAATTAATCAATGATCGTTCTAAAGTCAAGGATGCAAAATCAGACAGATTGGCTGAGTTGATCGTCGATTTGCAGGATGCGAGACCAAATTTTATCTTCAACCGGCATCACAGATAAGCGAGTAAATTTTACTAACATAAATTCAGCAAAGAAAGGATCTTCTTTCAACATTTTTAAAGTTACCATACCGCTTAATTTTTTCTCTGGTGTTACATCAATCACGATAAATTTTTTGTTATCTTTTTTCGGATCGGGATATGGGTCTGAACTAACTGTTCCAATACCAGCGATGCATTTATCTTTGCCGGTGTGATAGATGAATACAGTATCACCGGATCTGATATTATTCATGTTTTTTAGCGCCCAGTTATTTGTTACCCCATCCCAGATTGTTTTCTTCTCCCCAATGAGGTCATCATAAGAATATTCACCGGGCTCAGTTTTTAAAAGCCAGTAAGCCATCTGCTATCCTAACTTGTTCACGATAATTTTTCCTTTTTTCATCGTCATTTTTACATGATTAATACCCAAATGATAGGGTAAATATTCCAGATTTGGAATATCAAGCAAAATTAGATCCGCCTGTTTGGCCTTTTCTATTGTTCCCAGTTTTTCACCGAGTTCAAGACTAATGGCTGGAATATAGGTTGTGGCCCATAATAATTCACCTGGCAGGAGTCCCATTTTTAAAGCGGCGACGGACCATGCCAGCTGCATATTCTGGTTCATTGCGCTCCCGGGATTAAAATCCGTTGCCACTCCAACCTTACAACCGGCTTCAATCATCTTACGGGCTGGGGCATACCTGTCTTTGCGCAAAAAGAACGTAGTTACCGGTAGCAGCATAGGTATCACATTATTTCCGGCCATCATTTCTATACCCTGTGCTGATATCTCCACGAGATGATCTGCTGTTACTGCGCCTATTTCTGCTGCCAGTTCTGCACCACCAAAGGGATGTAATTCGTCAGCATGAATACGTGCTTTCAGGCCATATCCGGCTGCAGCATCCAAAATCGACCTAGTTTCGTCAACAGAAAATACACCTTTTTCACAAAACACATCACAATATTTTGCCAGATTTTTATCTGCTACCAGAGGAATCATTTCATCAATAATCAATCGGATATATTTTTCCCGCTTATCGCGATATTCATCCGGTACTTCATGGGCGCCCAAAAATGTAGGAACCATCTCCAGATCCTGTTCGCGATTGAGTTCTGATATTATTTCAAGTGCTTTTATTTCATCCCTGGTTGTCAATCCATAGCCACTTTTTGCTTCGATTGTCGTTGTTCCATATTCAGGGAAGACGGTAATTCTGTCACGGGTAAGTTCTTTAATTTCCTGTTTATCTGCATTTTGAAAACTTCGCGCACTATTCCGAATTCCCCCTCCGGCTTGTGCAATTTCTTCATAAGATTTGCCCTGCAAACGCATTGTGAACTCTTTTTCGCGGGTATGCCAGAAGACGGGATGTGTGTGTCCATCGATAAAACCGGGAAGCAGGCAGCATCCCCGGGCATCAATTATCTGATCGATTTCTTTTTTCCCGGGTAAATTTTCACCGGTAATTATTTCCTCGATGACCCCATCTTTTACCAGAATCTGTGGGCGGGCCAGTTCGGTAATATCGCCAAATTGCCCATGAACATCGGGTGTATATAAACTGGAAATATTCTTTATTAAAACGCGCATCTGTTTCCTTATTATAACTTTTTGAATTCCTGAGTTAATTTTTGCCATGATTTTTGCAGAGATTCCGAAATAATTTTAGTATCGCCGATCACCGGCATAAAATTAGTATCGCCATTCCAGCGCGGGACGATGTGATAGTGCAAATGTGCGTCGATACCAGCACCAGCTGCCCGGCCAAGATTAAGACCCACATTGAAGCCATGAGGATCCATGCTGTTTTTCAGAGCAATAATCGATTGCTGGATTAGCAATTGTAAATCAGCTAATATCTCTTTTGTCAATTTTGTAAAATCAGATTCATGGACATATGGAATTACTAAAATATGCCCATTATTATAGGGAAATTTATTCAACATGACAAAACACAGTTCTGAGCGGTGAATAATATAGTTTTCTTCATCGTTTTGTTGACCCGGCAGGTCGCAAAATATACATCCCCCGGTCGGTTCTTTTGCATCAGTAATATACTCCATACGCCACGGAGCCCATAATTTTTCCATATTCCCACCGTTTTTAACCATAAAAGCCCGATACAACAATGTTATACCGGGCTTAACTCTTATTAATTAAAATAATTTAATTAGATTATTCTTCTTCTTCACGCTCTTTTTTCGCATTTTCAATTATTTTCTGTGCAATATCAGAGGGTACTTCTTCATAATTGGCGAACACCCGGCTGTGAATACCTCTACCGGCAGTCATTGAACGTAATGTGGTCGAATATTTATATAGTTCCGATAGTGGTATTTTCGCTTTTATGATCTGGAATTTTCCTTCAGAGTCCATACCCATAATTTTACCGCGACGACCGGAAATATCGCCCATCACATCACCCATATAATCTTCCGGGACCTTTATAGTTACCTCATAGATTGGTTCAAGCAGCACCGGGTTGGCAGCCATAAATGCCTTTTGAAATCCCATAGATCCTGCTACTTTAAAAGCCATTTCAGAGGAATCAACGTTGTGATAGCTACCATCAAAGCAGGTTACCTTCACATCAATAACCGGAAACCCGGCAATTACGCCTCTTTCCATCCGCTCTATAACACCTTTTTCCACAGCGGGAATAAATTTACCGGGAATTACTCCGCCGACGATGGCATCTACAAATTCAAAGCCGCCTCCCCGCGGTAATTTTTCCAGCCGCAAATGGCAGTCGCCATATTGCCCCCGGCCACCGGATTGTTTTTTATACTTACCCTGGGCTTCGGATTTGCTTTTTATTGCCTCACGATACGGGATGCGTGGCTCCTGCTCATCTACTTCAACATGATATTTCTGACTTAGCCGTTTTAGAATCGTGTTCAGATGAAGTTCACCTTGTCCCGAAATGATTGTCTGTCTCAGTTCAGGATCGAATTTTGCCAAAAATGTGGGATCCTCTTCATGTAAAGAATGCAGACCTGCGGCAATTTTTTCTTCATCACCCTTGGCCTTAGGAACAATAGCTGTCCTGATCTTTGGCTCAGGAAAATGAATTCTTGGTAATATAATTTGATTTGTTTTTTCGCAAAGTGTATCTCCGGTGTGGGTACTTTTCAGTTTTACCACCGCACCGATATCACCGGCCATCAAACGATCCATACTGATTTTATTTTTACCATTTAGTGCAAAAAGTTGTCCAACGCGCTCTGCCGATTCCTGAGAACTGTTAAACATATCATCTCCGGTTTTCAACGCACCGGAAACGACTTTAATATAAGAGAGTTCACCGACATGTGCTTCGGAAACCGTTTTAAATACACGGGCACTGGAAGATTCTGTAGCGGTGCATTTTCTTTCTTTTTCAGTACCGGATGAATCTTTACCTTTTACCGGCGGCATATCTGCAGGTGAGGGCAGGAAATTAACAATTACATCACTCAGGCGTTGAATTCCGATATTTGCTGTGGCTGCAGCACAGAATACCGGATAAACTTCATGTCGAAGAATTGCTTTACCCAGACCGACACGAAATTCATCTTCACTGAGCTCTCCGGCCTCAAAATATTTTTCCATGAGCGTATCATCACTCTCAGCAACAGCCTCAATCATTTTGACATGCAAATCTTCTGCGCGATCGGCGTGATCTGCTGGAATATCCTCCTCTGTGTATTTGCCACTTCCATCCGTACTGAAGGTCATCATTTTCATGCGAATCAAATCAATTATCTGATTGAATCCCGGACCGGCGTTTACCGGATATTGGGCCAGAGCAATTTTGTGGCCAAAACTTTCGTGCAATGAATCTATGACATCATCAAAATTAATATTCTCTTTATCCAGCTTATTTACGACAATAAAACGAGGTAGATTTTGTTTTTCAGCTTCTTCCCAGATCTGCTCAGTACCGACTTCAACCCCACCACTGGCAGAGATCACAACCATCACACTATCAACCGCGGTAAGGGCACCGACAACTTCGCCAAAAAAATCAGGATACCCAGGCGTATCAATGATATTAATTTTATGATCTTTCCACTCACCATGCACCAAGCTGGAACTGATAGATATTTGTCGTTCTATTTCATCTTCATTATAATCAGAAGCGGTCGTACCCTGTTCAATCAAACCGATGCGGTTAGTCACCCCTAGGTTAAACAGGATTGCCTCTACAATACTTGTTTTCCCCGCGCCGCCATGCGCACCCGTGGCAATATTTCGTATTTGCTCGGACTTGTAGTTTTTCAATTTCCCTCCTTATGGAATTCTAAAATTATTTCAGATATCAGCTTATAATTGATAGATTTCAAGATAATCTCTTAATTAACAATTATTTAGTACAATAATATTTTCAAAAAACTGATATTTTATAAAAGGAACATAAAGTAATAATATCGGATTGTCTTTGCAAGAAAAAAAGAGAGACTTATTTAGAGGAATTGTTGTTAAAAAACTGACTAAGCGCATCGCTTAGTGTTTCAACATTGTATGGTTTGTTTAGTACTCCAATAAATCCATATTCACTATAATTGGCCATAATCGGATCATTTGAATAGCCGCTGGATACGATGGCCTTTACCTCCGGATCAATTTTCTTTAATTCCTTAATTGTGTCCTTGCCACCCATCCCGCCAGGAATGGTAAGATCCATAATTATGAGATCAATCAAATCGCCATTTGATTTTGCTGACTTATATTTTTCCAGTGTTGTTTCACCGTTTTCAGCTTCATCCACTTCGTATCCCAAATAGTCCAGGATTTGAGACAATAATTCACGAACCATAATATCGTCGTCCATCACAAGAATCTTTCCCCGGCCGTTGTGGACCTGTGGTTTTATATTCTTTTCAATCCTGGCTTCTTTTTCAGTGGCAGGCAGAAAAAGTTCGACGGTAGTACCGCTCCCTACTTCCGAAATAACATTAATATGACCTTCGTGACGCTTAATAATTGAGTAAGTGGTTGTGAGTCCCAGACCGGTTCCTTTTGATTTGGTGGTAAAATATGGGTCAAAAATTTTATTCAAATCCCGTTCGGGAATACCAACACCCTGATCAATAATTGAAATTTTTGCATACTTTCCGGCACTAAGTCCGGGATACTCCTCATGAGCAAGTACCTGATTATCGATTTTAATAAGTATTTTTTTATTATCTTTTACTGCCTGTTGTGCATTCAATATAAGATTCTGAATCACCTGGCTTATCTGGCCAGCATCCACCACCACATTCCATAAATCATCAGGGCTTTTAACTTCGCAAAATATATCCGAACCACGAAGTGTAAAATTGGCCGAGTCCTGGATAATGTCCACAATGGATGTGGTTTTCCTTAGTGGTGCGCCGCCCTTTGAGAATGTTAATAATTGATGTGTCAGTTCTTTCGCCTGGATAATGGCTTTCTCCGCCCGTGCCAGTATCGGATTAATTTTTTTATCACCACGGGATTGCATTCTGGCAAGCGAAACATTGCCCAGAATTGCCGTAAGAAAATTATTAAAATCATGTGCAATTCCACCAGCAAGCACACCGATAGAGTCTAATTTTTGCACCTTGGCAATCTCTGCTTCCATGTGCTTTTTGGTAGTCACATCTCTGAGCGCAGCCACCATACCAAACAATTTACCTTCATGATTTTTAATCGGCGCCGCACTGAGTTCAATCTGGTATTTTTCTCCGGAGCCCGATTCAAGAATAATATCTTTCACCAGCGAAACCGGTTTTTTACTCTTCATTACATCTTCTAATAATGCGACAGGTCCCTTACTGTCCAGTATTTTCACCACATCTGGAAACCGGAACCCGACCCCTTCATCATTTTCAAAGTCAAGCATCTGACGTGCGCGGTCATTTAACAAGACAATAAAACCTTTGACATCTGTGGTAATAACCGCATCTTCGATAGAACTAAGCGTTACATCAAGCCGCTCCTTCTCTTCCATTACGGCATTCTCTGCCTGCTTTCTTTCGGAGATGTCACGAATCACGATCTGTCCGGCAATCTCCCCTTCAAATGAAATTGGTGCGCCGATGAGTTCAACTTCAATCAGGGATCCATCCTGACAGATCATCTTTTGTTCAAGATTGCGGAAGGGTCTTTTTTCAACAAATATTTTCTTAATCTTTTCGCGGGCTTCGCTAAGATAATCTGGATGAATCATACCAAAAATTGATTTACCAACCAGTTCTTTCTGCCGCAAGGCACCCAGAAGTCTCAATCCGGCCCGGTTGATATATTCTATTCTCTTTTCACTATGAACAATGATTGCATCCGGTGACAATTCGATCAACCGGCGATATCGTTCTTCACTCTCCTTCAGTGCATCTTCGGCATGTTTCTTTTCGGTGATATCCCTTTGCAATCCCCAGGCCCGCAACAACTTATTATTTTCAACAATACCGACCAGGCTATTCAGAAAAACACGCAAGTTTCCAAAATGATCGATTTCATATGATTCTTCATCCATCAGGCGGTATCCAGATTGGATAAATTTTTGCAGATATTCTATATTTCGTGGATTGTCGCGGCTTAATAATTTATCAAGCGGTAATCCAATCATTTGATCAACATCATCATACCCGTATAATTTTGCCATGGCCTGATTACATTCGGCAAGAAATCCGGAGTCATAAAATCCTTCAATCTGCTTACGATTAGAAATCGAGGTACGAATTGGTTCCTTAAATTCAATAGACCATATTGCTTCAGTACTATATGTAATGAAGGTCTTATATTTTTCCTCGCTCTCGAGAAGCGCGCGATAGGCTTCCTGAGTCTTCTCTTTTTCTACAACCAGTTCATGTGTACGCTCCTGAACCCGATCTTCCAGTTTTACGTTGGTCTTTTCAATTCGCTTTACTCTTCGCTTATGTTCCGCAAATATCAGTGTTGCAATCAGCACAATCCCAAGCAGATAAAACCAGGCGGCTTGCCAAAATGGTGAGTCTATTTCGAAAGGATAAATGGCAGGGCTACTGCTCCAGATTCCATCATTATTTTTTGCCAGCACCTTAAATGTATAAACCCCCGGACTCAGATTGGTATAGCGGGCATAGTTATCCGGAGTCTCGGGTGACCATTCTTCTTCTAAACCTTCAAGTATAAATTTATAACGGATTTTCTCAGGGGCGACAAAACTCAACCCGATATATTTAAAAGTCAGATGATTATCACGGTAGGAAAAAACATGCGGATGTCGATTTTCGAACTCGTTATAGAATACACCAATATCCGTTATTACTATTGCGGGTTCCGCATTATTATAATGATCTTCAGATGGATTATACTTAATGACGCCATCTAAAGTACCAAACCACAGACAGCCGGTTTCGTCCATACAGACAGCATTTTGATTTGTCTCAACTGCATGGAATCCCTCGTACTGTCCATAGATCTTGGATTCTCTCGTTACATGATTAAATCTTTCAATACCCCTGCGTGTGCCCTGCCAGATATTGTTTTCTTTGTCACAGACTAAAGAATAGGCCGCATCGCCACTTAAACCATCTTGCTTGGTATAATTAATAAACTCAGATCCATTATACCGAATCAAACCCTTGTCTTCCGAGCCGATCCAGATGTGACCATTGAGATCTTCGGTCAAACAAACAATCGCTTTGGCATCAAATCCATCATTACTGGAAAATTTATAGAATGTCTCACCATCATATCTCGATAACCCGCTCTTTGATGTAGCAATCCAGAGCACTCCAGATGTATCCACCAGCAAGGAAAAAATAAAGTCGCCGATCAATCCGCTTTCAGGGCCATAATGCTGTAATTTTTTCTTCGCTCTGTCATATCGATACAGTCCACCGCCATTCGTACCAAACCACAGATATCCATTATGATCTTCTACTATACAGAGAACATCATCCTTAATTTGTGATAAATGACGACCAAATTTATTCGTCTTTGGGTTAAAAACCTGAACACCACCCCGGGTTAAACCTACCCAGATCAGACCATTTTTATCCTCAAACAAAGAGCTAATTTCTCTTCTCGCCAGGCCATTTTTCAGGGAGATTACTTTAATATCCAGATCATCGGCACGAGAATCCGGCCGGTAGCGTACCAGGCCCTTTTCTGATCCAAACCAAAATTGTCCCTGCTTGTCCTGAATAATAGCCCAGATAGTTCTGTCGGGCAATCCTTCCGAAGTACTAAGGAACTCAAATCGCCTGTCCCTGAACTGGCATAGCCCGCCGCCGTTAGTGCCAATCCAGATTGATCCTTCGCGGTCTTCAAATATGCATTTAACATCCCGATAACTCAGTCCGTGCTTCTCTGTCAAGAATAAAAACTCGTCAGAACCAGGTTTAGAGAGCAGGTTTACACCACCAGTTCGTGTACCAATCCATATTCGTTTTTTTGAATCCTGAAATATTACCTTTACTTCGTTGGAGCTCAGTCCATTCTGAGTGTTAAATATTTTAATGATATTATCATCTGCTGAAATAAAATAAAGTCCCGAATTCTCAGTGCCTATCCAGATATTTTTATCCTTGTCAACTAAAATATCTGTGATATCCATACCTTTCAGGATGCTCAAACTTTTTATATCCTGTTTTCCGGTTAATGACTGGTCTGTTACATAAAGGATGTTTACTCCGTCTGTCGTTCCTATCCATAATTCATCATGGTTTAGAAATCCCAGACAGTTAACATTATTACTATTCAGTCCATCCTGCCTGGTAAAATTAATCCAGCGTGTGCTATCGAGACAAAAGACACCTCCGCCGCCGGATGCAAACCAAAAACGGCCATAAACATCTTCAATGATATCATCGATTTGAACACCCCGTATCTCCGGTATGACATCAACGGGCGTAATTTCTCCAGTATGTGTGTTTAGTTTTGATATGCCGTGGGTACGGTAGGCGAGCCATATATTTTGTTGGGAATCATAAAAACTGGCAAGGATATAATTAGATTCAAGTCCATTTTGAGTGGTGTAGCTTTGGAACTGCCTGCCGTCAAACAGGGCCAAACCATCTCGTGTACCGATCCATAGGTATCCCTGTTTATCCTGGTGAATGGACTGCACCTGGGATTGGATCAAACCCTCGCGTACATTGTAATTACGAAAAGGAATTCTTTGTCCCTCAGAGAGCGAGCTCAGAAATCCGATTATTAATATGAAATATGGCCAGATTTTCCAGGTAGTCATGTTAATAATTTAACCAATTATTTGATTACCGGTGTAAAATTTATACAATTTTATTATACATTTTATATTCGGGCAAAATTAATGAAAAATTAAGATTTAACCCATCTGGGTCCGGAATTGGTCATCTCTTTATCTTTAAAATCCGCAAGCCATTAAAGATAACAATCAAACTGGCACCCATATCTGCAAATACTGCCATCCACAGAGTGGCATAACCTGGCAATGCGAGACCCAAAAAGACAAATTTTAGGAATAATGCAATAAAGATATTTTGTTTCACAATTCTCAGTGTTTTGTTACTCAACAACCTTAAAAAAGGAATTTTCTGTAAATCGTCATCCATTAACGCGATATCAGCCGTTTCCAGCGCAGTATCTGAACCTCTTACTCCCATGGCAATCCCGATATCCGCAGCAGCAAGTGCAGGTGCATCATTTATCCCGTCTCCAAGCATGGCTACCGTACCGTTATTTTCGCGTATCTCTTTGATTATTCTTAATTTATCCTCGGGTAACAATTCCGAATGAACCTCGTCAATATCAGCAAACTTAGCAATTGTTTCGGCTGTTTGATGATTATCTCCGGTAAGCATTAATATCTTTTTGACACCCAATTCTTTCATCTCCTGAATAACCGAGGCAGATTCTGCCCTTAGTTCATCCCCGATGGCGATTATACCAATAATCTGATTGTTTTTACCAACCAGCACAGTAGTATGATTCTCATCTTCAATCGAAGTAATCAGTTCGTGAATATCATCATTGCAAATACCATTTTCCTCAAACATTCTATGACTACCAATAAGGATTTCATCACCGCCTGATTTTCCCATAATCCCGCTACCGGTTATCGTATTAACATCCTCGGTTCTTTTTGTGGTTATACCATGTTTCTCAGCATAGGTAACAATTGCACTGGCAAGTGGATGGTTCGAATGTATTTCCAGGGAAGCAGCAATTGATAATATATCTTTTTTATCATGATTTTTTAGTGAAATCACTTTTTGTACTTCCGGCATCCCTTTTGTCAGGGTCCCGGTTTTATCAAATGCAATTGTGTCGATTTTGGAAAAATTTTCTAAAAAGAGTCCACCCTTTATCATAATTCCTTTTCGGATGGCATTGGTTAAACCACTGATAATTGAAACCGGTGTTGATATTACAAACGCGCATGGACAGGCAATCACCAGTAAGACAAGTGCGCGGTAAATCCATTCATGCCATGATAAATGAAATAAAACTGGTGGAAGAACGGCAATCATTGCTGCTATTGTCATGATGATGGGAGTATAATAGCCGGCAAATTTTTCAACAAACTGTTGACGGGGGGCTTTTTGGGTTTGTGCATCAGTTACCAGCTGGGTGATTTTGCTGTATGTACTGTCAGGAAATGTTTTTGTCACCTTAAATTTGAGATATCCATTTTTATTAAGGGTACCGGCGTGTACCAATGAATCCACCACCACTCTGACCGGCATGCTTTCTCCGGTAATCATGGACTGATCTATATGAGATTCTCCCGAGACTACAATGCCATCGGTGGGAATACGTTCTCCTGCCTTTACAGCAATGATATCACCTAAATTCACCATTTCCACCGCAATAATATGTGTTTCCTCGCCATTTACAATCCGTGCGGTGACCGGGCGTTCTTCCATCAGGTTGCCAATGGATTTCCTGGCTCTTCCCATGGACCATGACTCCAGATACTGCGCCAGAGCAAAAAGAAATACCACCATCGCTGCCTCAGTCCATTCTCCCAACACCACCGCCCCGATAACAGCGACACCCATCAACAAATTCATTCCAGGTTTCGCAGAACGTAATTCAGTCCATCCTTTTATGGCGATTGGATAACCACCAGTTAGCACTGCCAGTAACAAACTGCTTTTGGCCGAAATTTCAAATCCGGCAAATTGCAGCAGAATCATGCCGGCGGTTAAAAAGATCAGGCAAAATATAATTCTGGGAAGTTCGAGGCGACTAGATTCTTTTGATTCTTTATGTGTGCCAATAAATGTAAAATCTATCTCTGTGTCTTCCAATTTTGACAGCAATTGAGGTACCGGTATGGTATGGTTAACGATCACCCTGCTTTCTTTCCAATCATAGGAGACTTTAGTTATCCCTGAATCAGAATCGAAAGTTTTTATTGTTTCCCGGATCTGATTTTGTGAATATGTCTTATCAATTTTAAAAATACTTGATATGTGACCGGGCTGTAATATTTTATAGCCGGCAGATTTTACTACCGACGCAACATTGCTATCGATTGACTTATCGGAGGAATGGGATAGTTCAAGTGTACCGCTAAAAAGATTAACTTTAACATCGCTTATACCGGGGATTTTTTTTACTGAATTTTCGACATGCAGTGCACAATCAGCGCAATCCATCCCGGTAACAGTATATGTGGATTTTATTTTAGACATTTAAATAATCATTCCTCGACATGGGTTTTTGCCATGGCAATTAACTGTTCGACATGCGAGTCATCCAGTGAATAAAACGCACTTTTGCCCTGTTTGCGGTATTTTACCAGTTTCATTGATTTCAGAAGCCGGAGTTGATGAGATATGGCCGACAAAGACATACCCACCTGGATGGAGATATCTGTAACCGGCAGTTCGGATATCTGGAGAACAGATAAAATTCGTAAACGCGTGGGATCGGCCAGAATGCCAAATAAGTCGGCCAGGGCCTGAATGGTTTCTGATTTTGGTAGTTCTGTTCTCATTTTCTATTATATGACCCTGATTATAAATTTAACTGTTAAAAAAATCAGGAGGCAATACTAATTATACTTGAACAATTGTTCAAATATAATATTATGTATTTACAAAAGCAATGACTTTATATCATCCTGAACTTGCCTGGCCTGAATTTATTTCAGGGTTTCAGGATAAGTAATCAATTATTATAGGATTCCGAACCCACGAGCAAAGTTTGGGAGACCGATATACGAAGTATATTTAATTATTTATTATTCGTGCTCTTCGTGAACTTCGTGGTGAGTAAGATATGTGATATATTGAAAATTTAAGATGGTTTGTTGAAAAAGACGAACACTGGGTTTTTTAATAAAAAAAATCGTTCCCGAAAAAAAATTCAGGAACGATATATTTGCTTGAACTATTCACTTCCGCCAGGGCGGAATTTACAAAGGTGCTTAATTGCAAATTGTAGAATGTGCAATTAGGAATGAGGAGTTAGAAATGATTGAATTATTTTATTAATTTTAAATTCCTAATTTTCTTTTCTGCGCCTCTGCGCCTCTGCGAGAGAATAATTATCCTGGTTGGATCTATGATGAATTTATTTCAGGTACCCATTTCCCAGGAAGCCAAATATTCTTTTTGCTCTTCTGTCAGTTCATCTATGTAAATCCCCATGGCCTCAAGTTTTGCAATTGAGATCCAGTCTTCAATTTCGTCAGGAACTTCATATACCTCTGCTGAAAGATCACGCGTCATCGCGTATTCCGTAGTCAGAGCCTGGGTAGCAAAACTCATATCCATTACACTGGCCGGATGACCTTCTGCCGCAGCAAGATTAATCAATCTGCCTTCGGCCAAAAGAAAAAGCCTTCTGCCATCGGCCATGACATACTCATCCACAAATTCACGCACATTACTGTTCTTTTTCTTTGCTAAATTTTCCAGATCTTCAATATTGATTTCCACATTGAAGTGGCCGGAATTAGTAATAATTGCTCCATCTTTCATTTCCTTAAAATGCTCACCTCGCAGGACATGAATATCACCGGTAATCGTACAAAAAAGATCGCCTTGTTTTGCAGCTTCGATCATCGGCATAACAATAAATCCGTCCATAGCTGCTTCCAGTGCGCGAATAGGATTCACTTCAGTTACGATAACATTTGCGCCCATTCCCTTCATGCGTGTGGCAAATCCTCTGCCGCACCAGCCATATCCGGCAACGACTACTTTTTTACCGGCAATCAGAAAATCAGTTGCTCTGATAATTCCATCCACCGTTGACTGACCGGTGCCGTACCGGTTGTCAAACAGATATTTTGTCTGGGCATCATTTACGGCAAACACCGGAATCTTAAGTGCGCCATCATTTGCCATGGCCCGCAAACGGATAACGCCGGTGGTTGTCTCTTCCATTGAACATATTACCTGATCACATTTTTCCGGATACTCAGAATGGAGAATGGAAACCAGGTCGGCCCCATCATCCATAGTTACAACCGGATCATGCTCCAGTGCGGCTTTTATATGCTCATAATAGCTTTTAGTATTTTCACCATTTATTGCGAAGACAGAGATACCGTAGTCTTTTACCAACGAAGCTGCCACATCATCCTGGGTACTCAGCGGATTTGAGGCAACCAATACCAGGTCTGCGCCTCCGGCCTTCAAAGTACGGGCCAGGTTGGCGGTTTCTGCCGTTACATGCAGACAGGCTGCCATTTTTTTACCGGCAAGAGGTTTTTCTTTCTCAAAACGCTCTTTGATTTTTCTGAGCACCGGCATATCGCCATCTGCCCATACAATTCTTTTTTTTCCCTCAGCTGCCAGGCCAAGGTCTTTTACATCGTGCTTTACCATGAGAACTCCTTGTTTGATTGATATATTAAGTTTATTGTTGTTTTTAAGTTGGTTTAGTTTAAAAGGATAAAATATAGTTCAGGTCATCTCGCAGAGATCTCTCGGATTGCGTGTACTGAACACGTCGAGAAGATTCCTTCGGAATGACACAAGAATCATCCTGCATCTTGTATCCTGAATCCTGTATCTTGTCTCCCCTCACCCCCTCTTCTTCCATATCTGAAAAAAGGATGCCAGTTGTTTTTGTTCGGTAAAGGATCCTTCATCCAATAGATCAAGGCCAAATTTGCCAATTCTTCGTTTCAATGACTGTGGATCAAATCCCAACCACAGATCATGCATCTGATCGGCAAGATCGCGCCTGCGGTGCCTGACAAAATCAACCAGCACTAAGTTACCGTTTGTTTTCAAAATTCCGGCACACGCTTCAATTACCGAAAACGGATCCGGAATATGATGCAGGACCAATACCAGGAAGATGTTGTCCACACGTGCCGCCCGTAGAGGAATTTGTCTTAGATCTCCTATGACCGGAACCAGGTTTTTCAGGCTGAATTCATCCCGTGTTTGTGTAATCTGGTCAATCATCCCTTGGTCTGCATCCAATGCAAACACCTTCTGGCCTAAAATAGCCAGGGGTAAACTGACAAAACCGGTACCACACCCCAGATCAGCCGTAGTCTGCCCCTTTTTCAAATTCAGGCGGCTAATCATATATTCCAGATCAGAATCATTCAGGAAATTTGCCCGGATACGATCCCATTTTTCCGTTATCGAGGCAAAATAGGATATTCTTTTTTTATCTATACCTTCGATAATATCAAGAGGAGGATTAAAGGGATTTATAAAACGAAATATATCGCTTATATTGATATACCCTGCCACATCTGAAAACCAATCCGGGAGCAATAGCATAATGTAGTTCTTCTGGAAGTTTTCCCGGGCTCTGGACAACAAAGCCGTTACAGATGACACTGTTATTTCCAGATGTTGCCCGATTTCTTCATATGAGAATCCATCAATTTCGCGTAATAGCAACACCGTCTTTTGTCTTTCCGGTAATTTTATCAGAACCCGCTGAATCAGTTCCGGTTCATCGCTCTGCTTTAACCTGGTCTGCAAATGTTCCTCTTTTATCTCGGAAAATTCGCGCCTCTTTGAGGAACGGTAATAATTTATCACCCGGTTACGCGTGACGGTAAAAAGCCAATTTTTCAAAGAACGTTGTGAATCTAACTGCGGCATATTCTTTATTGCAGAAAGATAAATATCCTGAAATAAGTCCCTGGCGACATCTGCATCAACTACAGCATTTTTTACAAAGCTGAATACTTCTGTCTCGTATGAATATAATTCTTTCCAGATTTTGTCTTGCTCAGCCACAATTACCCTTATATACAAATGACTTGCACAAATCTTTCGCTAAGTGCAATATTTTTTTAATTTAGTATGGCAACGGCTCTGACCGGCGAACCGTCCGCATCAACTATTTTTAAGGGGAAACACGAAAATATGAATTGACTATCAGGCAGTTGGTGTAAATTTGTCAAATTTTCTACAATCAATAAATCCGCAGCAAATAAAATATGATGCACGGGCAGATCATCGGAGCCTACCGGATCCACTGAACATGCATCCAATCCTATGCCTTTTATATTTTGAGCACTCAGCCATTGTGCCGCAGCGGTTGACAAAACCGGGTACTCCTTAAAATAACTTTCCTGACCCCAATCTTGCTCATATCCGGTATTAAATATTACAAAATCGTTAATCATAAAAATTTCTTTATTTTTCTGCAAATATTTCAAGTCTATCTGACCGTGCTTAAAATCCCGGACATCGATCAATTGTGCAGAACCATAAAATGATGTCCATCGGCATTTGATCCAGTCGTTTTCCCTCTTCCAGCATATGTGCAGGTGCATCAATATGCGTACCAATATGAGAAGTGATAACAATTTTTTTTTCATTATACCCCTGCGCTGCAACCGTCGCATTCTGAATTATTTCAATCGGCTCTGTACCAGGATACAAAGGCATTTTTTGCTCTATCGTGTGTGATAAATCGATAATCTTCAACGCTGCTTTCCTTTGTTAAATAAAACGAGTGTTCATCTTTCAACATACTACCGGTTATCGGGATCCTGTTATATATTCATAGTGGGCAAGTTCAATACGATGACTAAGATAACTGGTACCCTACAAAGATTTACTATACTTTATTGCTGATCTAAATATCTTCATGATGCCAAAGGGCATGCCCATCATCATTCCGGTACTCATGACACCACTCATCATGGCCCCCACGATGCCATGCATACCTGTATCACCACCTGTCAGGTAGAGATTTTTAACCGGAGACTTGATTGTTAACCAGTCTGCGGAAAATTTTTCCGGAATCGCGGGCAGACCATATATCACGCCTGCGCGGTGACCGGTAAAATGCTCGGTACTTAACGGTGTCGAGAGCTCTTTGTAATCGATTAAATCTCTGAGTCCCGGCAAATGGGGCTCTACAAAAGAGAGCATATTTTCTGCGATTGTATCTTTTAACTGCTCATAATCGGCCCCACGATTCTTCCACGGCAAATCGGCCCATTTCTTAAAAACCGATTGATCTAAAAATGAGATCAGTTCCAGTGTATGGCTTGTGGCGGCAGGATTTTTTGCCGATGGACATGATACATAACAAGCTCCCGTTTTGGCATTAATCAGATCATTACGATCGCGAAAGATCTGATCATGATCATATGACCCATAAATCCATAAATTTTCGCCGTCATACCCTGAATGTCTGGGATCGTCTTTTAGCCCCAGATAAAGTGTTACATTGGCTATACCGGCTGGAAATGATTCGATTTCATTTATGAATGATGGTGCAAATACAGAAGGTATCAGATCAAGATAAGTGGTCATCGCACCGGCGGCTGAGATAATAGAATCCGCAATATATTCTTTTTGCTCTGCCGATTCCTTTTTCCGGTGATGAACCACTTTGACTCCGACAGCCCTTCCTTTTTCAATAATTATTTCTGAAACTTCATGATTTACCAGAACCTCACCACCTGAAGCCTCAATGGCAGGAATAATGTGATCGGCAATTTGTTTGGCACCACCAATGGGATACCAGGCTCCGTTCATATAGTGATCAGCTATCATGGCATGAGCTAAAAAAGCACTCTTCTCCGGGGGTAATCCATAATCGCCCCATTGCGAAGCGAGAACGGCCTGCAATTGCGGATCGGAGATATGCTAATCCAGGTAGGCTTTGGTGGTCTGCAGTGCGGATCTGCGGCCCTTGACGGCAAGCATTTTACCAAAATATTTGACCATCCCGGGCAGGTTTCTTGCGATGCTCTGACGACCAAACCAACCTGGTGTCTTACGATAGTCATCAACATACTGACGAATGGCAGTTGCTTCATCGGGAAACGCTTTAATCACTTCTGCAATGAACTTATCTTTTCCGGAACTCAATTCAATCTTATGATCGGGATAGATAAATACATCATAGGGATCATTCATTTTGTTCCATTTAACTCCACCCCGGGATATAAAATCAAATATGGCGCGTGTGGGTTCATTCTTACCCATACCACCAACATAATGCAGACCCACATCCCATTCATAACTGTTTCCTGCATTGCGCTTAAATACATGCGTAAAGCCACCGGGCTTAAAATGGCGCTCAAGTACGAGCACTTTTTTATTCCATAGCTGTGCGAGCAAACTGGCACAAGTCAGGGCACTAAGTCCCGAGCCAATAATGATGACATCATATTTTTCGCTATTCATAAGCAATTTCTGTATTTAATGATACATCCGATGTTTCTTTTGGACAGGATGCTGGATTCTGGATGCAAGAGTACAAGGTACAAGGTACAAGGACCAAGGACCAAGGCTGAAGGAACCGGTCATTTGACAGGTCATTCTGTAAGGATCTTATAGCCGGGGCAGTTATGACAGATACAGGATGCAAGATAAAGCAGTCTGGATACTGGATGCTGGATATCTTTAATGATATCTGATATTATATTTTTAATATCTTACGATTTAACATATCAAATTAATAAATTGAGTCTGTATAATTTTACATTACTTTTTTCTCAGGGACTTAGGTGCTTAGGGACTCTGGGACTTTTTACTCTTATCTCCGCAGATTCCCTATCCACTCCCCATCTCAATCAAACTCAAACACATATTTATCACTATCGTGGTATCCCTTCTCCACAATCTCATTATTTTTAAAAATTGCCCAGGATGGCATCCTATAACGGTCACGTGTCATATGATAAAGTTGCATGGCACTATTGGCATTTAACAGATAAACAGCCCGTTCAGGATTATATGGATTTGGAAAAGCGGCGAACAATCCCTGGTCGGATCTGTTATATTTTTCATCCTGCCAGACAAACATATTTTTACCAGTGTCCAGATGTAATTCCTGAGTCAAATCCTGCATAAATGAATTATCAACCGGGTTACCCAACACAATCAGATCGTAATTCTTCATATCCGCTTCCGTCACTTCACTATCCTTTATGACCGGTTTTAACTCTTCGGTGTACCTGTCAGCCAATGTGGTATTAAAGCGAAGTGCCAATGTGTGGTTGGCTTCGATTTGCCGTTTGGTACCATAGATGATTTTTGCATTATCAAAATCATCAAAATAATTTGACCAGGTATAATAATTTTCATATTCCAGCGGGATATCACGAAGACTATTAAAGATGATTTTTTCCGGCTTTTCAGAAAAGGTAAAAATAAACCCGTTCTCTCTTTTATCCACATTCAGCAATTTATAGGATATCTTATTTCCGGACTCAATTTCTAATGTGGTCAGGAATTGGTAGAACTCTTCTGCTTGACTGACATTAATCTGTAATGTCCATTCCTTGTCAGCGGGAATCAATTCTGCATTTATTTTAAGCGATGGCAAATCAGATCTTGAAAGCCATTGCATGATGAAAGATTTCAAATCTTTGCCACTCACTTTATTGGCTACTTTTATAAAATCAGCTGTCGACATGTCTGATTCTCTGTATGTTGAATGTACCTGATTCATCAGACTGGAAAACATATCATTTCCCAGCAACAATCTCAATTGATGTAACAGGTAAGTGCCTTTTATGCGCGGAATCTGATAATACTTATATTGGTCATAGTTTCTTTTTGCATCAAGCGGTTTAATTGTACCTTCCTTATGAGTTGTATACAGGTATCTCACTGTCAGTTCGGACAACCTGTTTTTCAAATAACCAGGTATCTCTTCATCATCCTCAGGCAGGTTTTTGAGTATACGCCAATAGGCGGCGGATCCACTGATAAACCAGTTGTCTGCTTCCGATTCGGGATAAACCGTATTAAACCATAATTTTCTGCTGTCAAATGCATAGTTTTCTGTAAGCGAGTCAAAATTAACTGAAATCTCCGTATCCGTCTGTCTCAGATTCATCTTTTTTTCTTGCTGCCTTTAATTTTTCTGTGATAAATACAGGACTGGCCACCGAATATCCCAGCGACAATCGGGGAGTCGCGCCGGGCAGATCGGGGATGCGGCGATTCTCGCCGATAAATTTCTCACGCAGGGTCACCTTTCCGGAATGCGCCAGAAAGACCAGGTTTTCCGCCATTTCGGATGTGGTTATTTTACCGTCACAGGCATGGGGCCGGTTTATCGGTGCCGATGCCCAGACATTGACACCGGCAATGGCATCAATATTACCTTTATTGTTCATGATAAAATTTATTGAAGGCAATATCTCTGTTCCAGGGTGTAAAGATAAGATCATAGGGCGCATTATCTGCGTTGGGAATATATTCTTTCCTTACTTCCGGGTCTTTGTTATTATTGTTACACCAGTAAAAATCTTTGGTGTCGCCATAAAATTCATTATTTTTACTGCGCCACAATTTATGTTTATAGGTTCCAAGCAACAGAACGGCAATCTCATCTGTTTTTGTATCGCCAATCAACCAGTCATTGGCATACATGCCATTATTATTTTTCGTCAGAATATTTCACCACATCATCGATATCATCTGGCATATTGTGCGGCTTTTCTGATGCGGTTTGATTGCGGTGAGCCATTCGGATTAAACGGTGTCTGGGAGACCGTCGTTTCACCGATCATTATGCCTTTTTCATTTATATAAAAATCAGCACCGGAATGGATCCCGCCCGGGAATGTCTGATAAACCAGACGATGTCCACTCGTTGGTTGGACATCACATATTACATTCCAATGCGGACCGGTGTAACCACCCCACATAAAAATCTGTCCAAAAACAATTCTGCCATCGGTAGTTGAAGATTTATTAGCCAGAAATGAAGAACATTTATGTAATTTTTCGGGAATATTGAGTTCATCTTCAGCTTTTCATAAAATTCAGCCCGGAAAGTGGATTCGCCGTTCGCGGCATGGCATATCGGGCCCACTCAATATCAATGGCAGAATTCATCGTAACCACATCAATCAGATCCAATTCGCGCTTAAACAATTTTATACCTGCTTTATTGGCGCCATCTGCAATACCGCGCATTTCTGTGAGATATTCTTTCTCATACTTACGCAACATAAAGGCATCGGCAATAAATCTAAAATCACGCCAACCTTGTTCGGGATCATTCTCATTTACTTCGATAGATAGTTTATTCATATATTCGACCATCTCTTCTGCAACCAGATTACCATACTGATAACCACGGGTATATGGCTCACCCTCAATGTGAACAAATATCCAGCCGCGATCATCATAACGATATCCTTCATCAAACCAGCGTAAGGTTTCTTCGGGAATATATTGAGATATATCTTCTACTTTTTCCAGTGTGATATCGTCAAACCATGCTGTGCCAGTGGCATCGCCATTGTATCCCAGGTGAAGTCTGATCCGGTCCGATTTTGTGGTAGCAATAAAATTTACTTCGATTTTTTGCCAGTCTTTGGTCGCACCAGCTGAAGGTGAATGATTGGTAAACGGAAATGAGGACATGGTAATGCAGGCTGCAACAGATGTAGGATACCGGTCTGTGGGATTACTAAATGCGTCTTGTGTTTTTACCCATGCACTCAATTGATACAGGTGCCCGATTTTCAATTCTACGGGTTCTGAAATGACGATTGTATTTTGCTGATAGGGATGATGGATCTGCAAACTGGAATTACCGGATCTGAAATTTTGAAGATCAATTTTTACTGATTCGGGATTATCCGTTGACCAGCCTGACGGCAGTTTTTCTGAATTTGATGATTCAAAACCTCTGTTTTTTAAATCGATAATGGCGTTTTGAGCTGTAACATTAAATTGAAATAATAATACACACATAGTCAGCTGCAATAAAAAAAATAATTTTTTCATCATATCCGTTCCTGTTTATCTATTTTATCGTTATCCTGAATCACACCTATGGGCAGATCCTCTTTGTTTCTTGGGAATTGGTTACTGGGATTTTGACATTTGCCATTAATGAAAACAGATTTCCCTGTTAACCACCTAAAAGTCATTGCTAGAATGCTTCTCCAACCAGAAATGTAAGCGAAGAATTATTATATGTTCCGATACCAAAATCAATCCGCAAATTGAATTTTGCATCTGGCAGCACCATATATCGTAATCCAAATCCAGCACCAAATTTCATTGCATTCATTTTAAAATGACTAATTTTGTCTGAAACATCGCCCATGCCGGCAAAAAGAACAAATCCAAAATGACCCCAGATCATCTGGCGATATTCCATTTGTAGTGTCAGCAAATTCTTATCCCAATATCTGGCAGAAAATCCACGCAACCGGTCATCACCGAGCACAGGATAGACCAGTATCGGTGCACCATTTGTAACCTGAGTCCATGTTCCTTGAAAACCGAGTATCCCATTGGAGAACAGTGGAAGAAAATGTCGTAAATCGATTTCATAGCGTATAAAGTTATAATCGCTGGCTATCGTTTTTGTATAATATAGCCATGTTGCCCTAAAAAAACTTCCACTAAGTGGAAAGTTTACATGATCCCGTGTATCAAAATCCAGTGAGAGGCCTGCCCCGGATATTATAAACGGTTTTTCAGTCCCGGTATACAATCCGGTAGTGAGCTGTCCATCCGGTTCAGTTGATACCAGTGCATGAGATTGCACATTATATGCCAGGCCTATAAACAGATTTGGCATAACTTGTTGTTGATAATTCAGGTTAAGTTGCGCACCTTCATCAGTATATTCTTCGGCATCTTCTACTTCTGTATTATTCCCTATTCCATAAAATGTATTCGGGAACTTCATGTAATTTACAGTTCCGAGCATTCGGTTTTGCTGCCAGTACAATTGGGCGCCAAATTCAAGTATGATTTGTTTTCGCAGGGTGTAAATGGCCACAGTATTAATATTTGAAGTGTGTTGGGCCTGATCATTTTTAAAATAATGCATGCCATACACGCCAAAAGCCAGATTTGTCTGGTCTGTATAATATGTAACCGGATAAACTCCCCATCCTGAAGAAGCGGAATCTGCCTCACTTTGACCAAACAATATACTGCTGTTTATAAATAAGAATGCCAGCCAAAGAAAAATGTGAATTACATCCCGGTTATTTTTCACTCGACCCGAATCGACAAGGTATCTCTTTGTGATAAGAAGGTAAATTTTGCGTCCTCCCATGCAGCCGGACCAAATGATCCCGTTGCATTATTTGAAAAACCATACGCTTCGCTCGGTATCCCTAAAAAATTTGTATCTAAGTTTCCATCTTCATTTTCATCATGAAACACCTTAATTGCATAGGTTCCAAATGGAATATTTTCAAACTCAACCATAGATGTGCCATCGACGATTTTAGCACTATCGCCTAAGAATGTATTATTCTCTATTTCATAATTTTCCTTCGAATTTGTGAGCGCAACCAGGACCACCCCATCATCGTTGGGCAGATCTGTCAAAAAAACCACAAGCGTTCCCTGTTGTGTATTAACAGAAGTAGAATCCTGAGCCATCAATAATGACAATGGAATCGCCAAAAAAATCATTACCATTTTCATATTTTTTTCCCTTTTTTTGTTAAGGTAGTGTAAAAAATAACCACCCCGTACAAGTCTGGCTTCGCCATATTTACGGGGCAGGCAGAATACACGGAGTAAATTATTATTATTATTTATGTTAATGCTATTTCTAATCATCTCCCCTCTGTGATCTCTTATAAGATAACTCTCTTTATTCCTTCTTTTAATTTGTCAACATTAAAATTGATCAACAATCCGACTTTTAGATTTTCTACTCTCAGGTAAGATATTCTTTTAGAGTTCTCAGAGTTTTCCTCTGAGTGCTCTGTGGTTTCATCTTTTAATCCTGTCTTTCATTTTTTCATAGAACTTTTGACACTACCTTTGTTAATGTGATGATAGACCTCGGCCTCGGCACGAGATACTCGTTTCTTAACATCCATACGATATATAATAATTAAAAACCAGGACCAAGAGCCGAGAGACGAGAACCGAGTGCCGAGATACTTTCAGTTCTTCAACACAGTTATATCCTGCACTTTTCCCCCGCGTAGAATTGTAAAGGTCAGTGGTTGATCGGCTTTTACCGCATTAATTTTCATACGAACCTGTTCGAGTTTATCTAAGTGCAATGGTATCCCTTCTACCTTCAGGATGACATCTCCACCGATAAGTAATTCCACATTGCCAATCATTATCGGAATTCTGCCAGCACGCAATCCCATGCGCGATGCTATGGAATTTTGTGCCACCTTCTGAACCAGGAGTCCTGAACTTTGAGGAATATTAAAAGCTGCGGCCAATTCGTCATGAAGATAGAAATGATCCAGCCCGGTCCAGAAAAAAGGTTGTTCCAATAGGATTTTTTTTGCCGTATTTGAAGAAACCGCAAAACCGATCCCTTCAAAGCCACCGGATTGGGATAATATATGGCTTACAATACCAACAATCTCGCCCTGCATATTAAACATGGGACCACCTGAGTTCCCCTGGTTAATGGATGCATCGGTTTGCAGCAATTCCATGCCCATCATATCGCTGGTAGCACGGTCTTCCTTTCTTTTTCCACTGATATACCCAACAGTAAGTGACTGACTGATGCCATAGGGTGCGCCGACAATGATAACCTGATCCCCGACATTGATATTGTTTGAATCTCCGAGTTTTGCAATCGTATAATTTTTAGGCATCCATTCCAATTTTATTAATGCCACATCCGCCATTTGGTTTGAGGATAAAATTTTGGCCGGAATTTTTTCACCATCATCAAATTCCACAACCAACCTGTCGGCGGTTTGCACCACATGGGCTGCTGTCATTATTTCACCCTGTTCAGATATTAAGACACCCGATCCCAACCCTGCCATCATGACATCCTGTCTGCCGGTAACCGGTGAAGACATTTGTTCCCCAACATTAATAACCACCACCGAATTCTTCATACTTTTAAATATTTCGCCAATATTTTGTGCAGATAATTGTACCGACAACATAAATAGAATAACCATCATAAGCCTGTACATCATTCTCTCCTTTTACTAAAAAATAAATCCTGCCTTAAAATAATAATTATATTGTTTCGGACCCGGATTGAGCGGGCTATGATCTCCGCGCGAATAAATGAACTCAAATGGTCCGATAATTGAATAAAATTTTATACCTATAGCATATCCAATAATGATATTATTCCCGACCGGTGGTGACTGACCATCAATCTGATAGCCAAAAGCCGCATTACCCATTAGTTTTACGAAAATATCCTTTTTGAACTCATAGCGATAGTCCAGACGGGCGACCGTCATCTCATCAGCCACCAGTTGCATATAATCCAGACCAACAAATGAGTCGGGACCGCCGAGAAAAAATTTATTATAAACCGGGAGTGTTTTGCTGGTGCCAAAAAATCCCTGTAACATAAATGTATGGTATTTTGCAAATGTTAGAAACAGACGGGCATTTAGTTCAAGACGTATAAAATTCAACTCAGAGCCCAATTTCTTATTACTATAATCATATTTTCCATAAAAATAAAAACCATCACGCGGTAGAAGAAAATTATCAAGCCGGTCAATAGTGGATGAGAGAATTATGGTACGTAATTTGTCGTCAAATTCGGGAAACCTGCTTGCATCTCTAACGGCAACATCCGGTTTGACATTCATGTATTGAAAAGCATATTCTGCCTCAAGAATCGCTGATCTGCTAATGAGCATGTTCAATCCAAATCCCAAAGAATGTCCTTTATCTTTGTATGAGGCAATTTGATCACCACCTGATTCATAAATGGGGGTGGGGATATCCCAAAAATAATATTTTAAGAATGGAAAGATGGTACGACCCAGGCTACGGGACGGAAGTGAGGGCTTAAAAAGGAACGATGTTAGACCGGCAAATTGTAATTCACTCTCGAGTTTCGAGCCTGGGATTAAAAGATCGGTGCCTACAAACGAAGCATTACCCACCAGATAATGCAAATCATCATATCGGAATCCTAATCGTAGTTCGCGCTGTGTTCCTTCCTCTACTCTGACCAGGATGTTAACTTTATTATCCCTAGCCGGTGTAATGATCATAATCAATCATCTTGAAATACCCTAACGCATACAGCTGGGTAATTCTATTTTCCAGTTCATTCTCGTTAAACAGATCACCCGGGCTCAATCCAATTTGATTATATATAAAACTGAATGATAAATTTTCATTTCCGGTGATCTGCAGGCCATAAATTCTTCTGATGGGATCCACAGATGCAGTGCGGGATCGATTCTTTTTTTGAGTTTCAACTATGTGCAATCTATTTTTAAGTGTGCGAAACTCCTGCAACTTTTTTGCCGCAGCGATTCTGCCCTGCTCCAACAAAAGGTCCACTTGTTTAGGATCAAAATCTGCAGGGGAGAAACTTTTTATATCGGGCGAGACCAGAATATCAGCAAGTTTTATATTTTGCTCAATTCTTTCAAGACCCAACAAGTTATAGGTTTGCTGAAAAACATCAACCAGGCTCTTTATGTCCTTTCTTTCCAGCAAAGGAGCGCCTACATCCACCGCAATAATTATATCCACACCCATGTCTTTTAAAACGTCTGTCGGTAAATTATTGACAAGACCGCCATCCACCAATAAAGAATCTCCCCAGGAAACCGGTTTAAACACGGTAGGAATTGACATCGTAGTACGCATTGCTTTTGCAAGTGAGCCGGAATTGATAATCACTTCTTTACCTTTTACCAGATCCGTTGCGACACATTGATAAGGAATTGGCAGTTGATCAAAATTATCAACTGATTGATACCCCATTGTTAATCGAGAGAATAGCAGCATCACATTCTGTCCTTCAATTAGGGCTTCCGGAATAACCGGAGTAAATCCCTCCAAACCCAGGACAATTTGGTGCCGTCCATCATATTTTTTACGAAGAAATGGTACATTATCTCGTACCGGCTTATCTGTAAATAACTCTACCCAATCGATATACTTTACCAAATACTCAAGATCATCTCCGGAATATCCAATCGAATACAACGCTCCAACGATGCCGCCCATACTGGTGCCCACAATATAGTCAATTGGAATTTCCAGAGAATCGATCATTTGAAGCGTACCAACATGTGCGATACCTTTCGCACCACCGCCTGAAAGAGCGAGGCCGATGGTTGGCCGTTTGGGATTTGCCATTATCCTGGTTGAAAAAAGAAATCCCAGAATAAAAAGCAATATGATATACGGGGTTTTTGAGATTGAATTAGAAATAATTAATCCTATCCAACTGAGAGATTATTTACGAATAAATAAATTACAGACGACGATTCAACTTTTCCACTCCTGGCAATAGTATTAGTGTTAATGCGATTTTAATGGCGGCCCCTGGGATAAAAGGATAAAAACCCAGTTGCAAGACATTACTCACACCAACATAATGCTTAAGCCAACCTAATCCACTAATAAAAATTATTGCGGTTCCCGCAGCCAAAGCAATGGTATAAATTATCATCCTGGGCGTTATGTTGTTTTCTGCTATTAGCGCTGTAAAATACACGGCAGGTAAAAATCCGATCAGATATCCACCGGTTGGGCCAATGAGATGTCCAGGCCCAAATCCTGCATTTGCAAATACAGGCAGACCGAACGCACCCTCCAGCAAGTAAGTCATAACTGCCAGCAGGCCCCGATTTTTACCTAGAAGTAAACCAATGAGCAAAACGGCAAATGTCTGTCCGGTAATCGGGACCGGACTAAACGGCACTCTAATTGCAATTTGAGCAAATAAAGCAATAACCACGGATGCCCCGGCAATGATCACAAAATCAAATATAAAGGCATCATATTTTTCTTCAGGTCGATATGCATCGATAAAATAATTCTGTTGCATTGATTTCTCGTATGTGATGATTAGACAGATTTTTAATTTCACATATTTTTTATAACAAATCTACTTTTTTTTTGACTTTGGCTTTCGGCTCTTAGCAATCGGCTGCCGGCAAAGAGTAGAACCATCACACTTCATTTCCTGTCATCTTGCAGAGATCCTCCCGGATTGCCGGTGCCCAACCGACCGGAAGATTCCTTTGGAATGACAAGCTGGTGCTTGTAACTAATCCCAGTATCCTGCATCTTTCAGCGAAAAAATCTTAATTATTCTGAAATTATTTAAGAATTTGCGTTAATTTACCGAATAAAAGATATACAATACCTATAGCGGGTAAAATCAATAAAGCCGGATTTGTTCTATTCCCAGCTGGTGATAACCGGAGAAACATCATTTACTTAAAAGTTGTATATAGATGAACAAAACTAAACGACTCTCTGTCTTACTGATTGATGATGATGAATACATCAGAGGTTATGTTAAGTCACTTATTAAAGAACGTAAATATGAAGTAATTGAAGCTGGCGATGGATTCACCGGAATAAAGTTGTTTAAAGTGAAGCAACCGGATTTGGTTCTTGTCGACCTTCGTATGCCGGAGATAGATGGCTTGGATGTTCTTTTAAAACTCAAATCCATCTCTCCAGAGACTCCATTAATTGTAATTTCCGGGACTGGTGATATTAAAGACGCAGTTGAAGCAGTCCGAAGAGGCGCCTGGGAATATGTCATCAAACCAATTTCCGATCCAAATCATTTATATTCTGCCATAGACCGGGCGCTGGAACGCTTCCGGCTCATTTCTGAAAACCGGGCATATCAAAATAATCTTGAAGAACAGGTTCAGCAAAGGACAGAGGAATTAATTAAGTTAAACAGGCAACTCACCACCAGTGAGGCCCGATATCGCAGTGTCGTAGAAGATCAAACCGAAACCATATCGCGTTTTCTTGCCGATGGAAGCCGCACATTTGTAAACCAAAGTTATTGCCGATTGTTTGGAAAGTCGCAAAAAGATTTATTAGGTAGCGATTTTTTCGCCCAAATATATGAGGAAGACATAGACAAAGTTAAAAAGAAGATCTATTCGCTTTCCGTACAAAATCCTGTGAAGGTTGATGAGCGGCGGGTAAAACTCCCGAACGGTAAGATCAGCTGGCAACAGGTTACTGACCGTATCATTCTGGATAAAAAAAAGAAAATAGTTGAATACCAGGCTGTAGGCGTTGATATCACTGAACGGAAGAATGGCGAAAAGGCCTTACGTGAGGCTTTGGAAGAGGTTGAGAGGTTAAAAAACAAACTCCAGGATGAAGTTGTTTATTTGCGCGAAGAAATAAAATTGGAACATAATTTCGAAGAAATTATTGGCAAGAGCGATGCCATCAAGCAGGTTTTTAATCAGGTTGAGATGGTAACTCCAAATGATACAACGGTGCTTATCCTGGGTGAAACAGGAACCGGAAAAGAATTGATAGCCCGGGCAGTTCATAATCTGAGTTCCCGAAGGAAAAGACCTCTGGTAAAAATAAATTGTGCTGCACTGCCGGTGAATCTCATTGAAAGCGAACTGTTTGGTCACGAGAAAGGTGCGTTTACCGGAGCAGTAACTACCAGGATCGGGCGATTTGAACTTGCGGATGGTACATCCATTTTTCTTGATGAAATTGGTGAACTCCCGCTTGAACTGCAAACAAAATTATTACGTGTCTTGCAGGAAGGGGAATTTGAGAGAGTCGGTGGTGACGAAACAATAAAAGTGGATGTGCGTGTGATTGCCGCAACCAACCGGGATCTCCCAAATTCAGTTAAAACCGGAGAATTCAGAGAGGACCTATTTTACAGATTGAATGTTTTTCCCATTGACATGCCTCCCTTGCGTGAGCGGAAAGCAGATATCCCGCTCTTAGCAAGCTATTTTGCCCAAAAATATGGTCGAAAACAAGGAAAAATATTTGAAAAAATTTCTCAAAGCACAATTAAGTATCTGCAACAATTGGAATGGGAAGGTAATATCCGCGAACTGGAAAATATAATTGAACGGGCGGTAATTTTCAGCAAACCACCTGAATTAAAACTAAATCAACAATTTTCATTTTCATCCGAAATAAAATCGCCATCGGCAGAATCCAGATCACTACAAGCAATAGAACGAGAGCACATTACAAAAATTCTCGATGAAAAAAACTGGGTTATCCAAGGCGAAGGCGGTGCCGCAAAAGTACTGGGGCTACACCCCAACACACTACGCTCCAGAATGCAGAAACTCAGCATATCTAAATCCTGATAATAATTTTCTGTTAGTAAACTTCGATATTTCGTATCGTCACGATATATCGTGGTGAATATGTAACTTCATTCTCTTACCTGCCAAACTCTTATTTTCCCTAAATAATTATTAATTCTATAGTTACAATGCTACTAAATGACCTATTTATTTTTTGGCATGGTTATTGTCTAATATCCCACCGAATTCGAATTAAAGGATGTAATATTTTAACACAGTTAAAATAGTAAGTATGGAGAGGAGAACAGACAATGAATTATGGAAGCAAAACTATCCTGGTATTGCTCATGTTAGCGGCGACTATATTTGCACAGGTTGACGGTATTCAAATTCATGGGTTTATTTCACAGGGCTATTTGAAGAGTAGTGACAACAACTTTCTTGGCCGCACTGCCGAGGGAACATTTGAGTTCAATGAAGTTGGTCTTAATTTTTCAACAGAATTAACTGATAACCTGCGTGTCGGTATGCAGTTTTTTGCCCGGGATTTAGGTTATCTCGGTAATGATAATATCGTGGTAGACTGGGCATATGGTGACTATCGGTATTTTGACTGGTTTGGTGTCCGCGGTGGAAAAATGAAAATGCCGCTGGGCTTATATAATGAAATTAGAGATATCGATATGCTGCGGACCAGCATCCTGATGCCTCAGGGAGTATATAACGAAAGTTGGCGTGATACGTTCAATGCCATCAAGGGTATCGGTATTTATGGTACCACCAGAATTGGTGTACTCGGATCAATCAGTTATCAGGGCCAGATAGGTGTACTCAATGTAGGTCCGGAAACAGGTATGAACAAATACATTGAAGACCAATTATTTGCCCACATGGACGAGTACAAACTTTCGACTTCATATGTTGCAAATCTGGCATGGGAGACACCTTTACAGGGCTTTAAACTTGCAACCAGCGTTTTTTCATCTGATATGACAATCAGCGGTATAACAGAAGATTCTGATTTTTGGCGTAACCAGACAATCAATGCAGTCGGCGATGTTCTGGAAACATACGGACTGGATCGTCCTCAATCGTATGAGGAGGCATTGGCCATAGCGGAAACTTTTGGTGTTGATGCCGATTTGGTTGGGATTCCCATCATTCAGGAGCTAAATGATAATTTCGGATTATGGTTCTCCGGAGAATTCACATATGAAAATTTAATTCTGGCCGCAGAGTATTTTACCCTGTCAACCCAGGTAGCCACGTCCAATCCGGATCTGGGCGAATTACGTTCATTTGAAAATGAATTGGGTGGATTTTATGGAAGTATCGGCTATCGGTTCAACAATTGGTTCGAAGCCGCATCTTATTATTCCGAATACTATACGGATCTGAGTGATAAAGACGGAAAGGGATATGCAGGTGTTTATGGTCTTCCCGCGTCTAACTCATATCTGAAAGACACGGCCTTATCGCTGAGATTTGATGTAAACTCACATTGGATTATCAAAGTGGAAGGACATAGCATGAACGGTACCGCAGTAATGTTCCGCCAGGATCAGGACGATCCAAAAGACGTAAAGAAAGACTGGATGCTTTTTGCAGGTAAACTAACTTATAACTTCTAGGTATGCGGGAGGAAAATTAATATGCGAAATTTGAACATAAATATAGTGATTTTCATGATACTTCTGGCATACGGTTTTGGATATAGCCAATCATCAAATTCATACAAGGTAATTGTGAATAAGACCAACAGCATAGAAGAAATTGATCAATCAGATCTATCCGATATGTTTTTAAAAAACCTTACAAAATGGCCGGATAAGAAAAAAATCACACCGGTTGATTTAAACAGTGAGTCAAAAACCAGAGCATCTTTTTCAAAATCTGTGCACAATAAATCTTTCAACGCCATAAAAGCGTACTGGCAGAAAAAAATCTTTACCGGAAAGGGAGTGCCACCCGTTGAGAAAAACAGTGACGCCGAGGTGATTGCTTTTGTAAAGGAGAATGAAGGTGCCATCGGATATATTTCTTCAGATGCCAGTTCCAGTGGTGTCAAAGTTATTAAAGTGAAGGAATAAGTTCGCATGATGAGTACAGGTAAAAATTACCAGTCGCTGCCAGTCTGTTATATTGGCAGCGACGAATTCACAATTAAGAAGAAAGTCTTCTAATTCATAAAAATTCAATGCTATAGGGAATTATTATCATGTTCAAAAATATAAAAATCAGAACTAAAATAGTCTTAATGCCGGCACTGGCAGGTGCCGCATTCTTAACGATCCTGATTATTAATACAATGCTGGGATCGCAAAACAATCAACTATTGGTTTCAATAGAGAATGGGTATTTCCCTGCGCTGGAGATGAGCCGTGAATTGGAAGGCATTCTGGCTCAGGTGCAGCGGAATATGCAGTATGCCGCTTCTGCCATGGATGAGGAAGTTCTGACTGAAACAGATTTGCTTCGCGATAACTTTCTCGCCATAGTAGAAAACAGCAATGATAATCCGGTTTTAAATCAGGCAGAAATATTATTTCTGGAACAGGCATTCAGTGACTACTATCCGTTGGCGCGTAAGACCACCTTACAAATGATAAATGAGGGTCTGGTCGAGGAAGTTATACAGAATCTCGATGCGATGCAGGAGAAATACAATCTCATTCAAAACAAACTCAATGTCATGATTAGTGACAAAAAACTGGATATGGCAAAGGCAATTGGGGATGCACAAAGTAATCAGGGATCCATTGTACTTTCAATAATTATAATTACCCTACTGAGTCTTTTACTTTTGCTCTTTATATCTTTTGTTTTTATTCGCTCCATCACCCGACCGCTTCAGCAAATTGTTGGGGCGGCAAATCAACTGGCAAACGGGAATGTAGACATCGAATTAGCCATCGAACAAAATGACGAGATAGGTGAACTAGCGAAGACTACATCAAGTTTGGTTGAAACATCCAGACAACTTTCACTCGCTGCCGATGCAATCGGTCAGGGTGACTATCATGTGGATATCAATGTTCGAAGTGAAACAGATATTCTTGGAAAATCCCTGCAGCGCATGAAAAAAAATTTATTGACCATGAGTACCGAAAACGAACATGATAACTGGTTAAAAACAGGTCAGGCGGAATTAAGTGATAAAATGCGCGGTGATCAGAATATTGTTGAGGTGGCTCAGAATGTACTGAATTATCTCGCCAAGTATATAAATGCCCAGGTTGGAGCCGTCTATTTGAGTGACGGAACCGATAAACTAAAACTGACCGGCAGTTATGCCTACAAAAAGAGAAAAAATCTTTCCAGTGAATTCACACTGGGAGAGGGATTGGTTGGACAGTGCGCACTGGAGAAAAAATCCATCGTGATCACAGACGTTCCCAACGACTATATCAGGATCAATTCAGGAGTTGGGGAACATGCACCATTAAATTTAATGGTAACACCGCTCTTATACGATGGCCAATTGCATGGCGTCATTGAATTAGGTGGATTTCATGAGTTTACTGATCTGGAAATGAATTTTCTGGAACAGGCAACTGAAAATATCGCCATCGCTCTCCAGAGTGCCGTTTCCAGATTTAAAGTGAAGGAACTCTTAGAAGAAACACAAAACCAGGCTGCAGAGTTGCAGGCCCAACAGGAAGAACTCAGAGTTACCAATGAAGAACTGGAAGAACAGACTCAGAATCTAAGAAATTCCGAAGAAGATTTGAAATCACAGCAAGAGGAACTGAAAAAATCTAATACGGAATTGGAGAGACAGACTGATGCACTTAAAGAACGACAAACTGAAATTGAGAATAAAAACCTGGAACTGGAACAGGCAAGAAAAGAAATTGAGAAAAAGGCTGATGAGCTGGAACTCAGCAGTAAATATAAATCTGAGTTTCTGGCTAATATGTCTCACGAATTACGAACACCATTAAATAGTATTCAGATACTTTCAAAACTATTAAGTGAAAATAAAGATAAAAATCTGACTGAAAAGCAGATGAATTTTGCAAAAACAATAAATTCATCCGGATCTGATCTGCTTGGTCTGATCAACGAAATTCTTGATTTGTCCAAAATAGAAGCCGGTAAAATGAATTTAAATCTGGAAGATATGACCCTGGGTTACCTACCCAGCTACATTCAGCAGAACTTTGAACATCTAACATCGGAAAAAGGCTTATATCTTAAAGTTGAAATGGATAAAGATTTGCCAAAAAATATTCGGTCCGACCGACAGCGCGTGGAACAAATATTGAAGAACTTATTATCCAATGCGATAAAGTTTACTGAAAATGGCGGCGTCTCGGTAAAAATCAACAGACCTTCTGCGGAACTGAATTTAAAACAATCCGGTTTATCACCCGACTCTTCAATATGTATTTCGGTTATTGACAGCGGTATAGGTATACCGGATGAAAAGAAACAACTGATATTCCACGCCTTTCAGCAGGCCGACGGTACAACCAGCCGTAAATTTGGCGGAACTGGTTTGGGATTATCGATTTCATTGCAACTTGCCAAATTAATGGGTGGTGAAATACAGGTTGCCAGTGAAATTAATGAAGGAAGTACATTCCGTCTCCTTCTGCCCGATATCTGCCTGCAGGGAGCAGAGACCTCGACACCGTCTCACGAAGAAATGGCTGATACAGAGATAGAAAAACCGGTAAAAGATGAAATCGAAAATGTTTCCCTCTCAATAATGCCTCAAAAGAAAGAGGCTAACCCGAATCAGGTTAACGAAATAAGGGATGACCGGCTGGAGATCCTGGATGATGATCGATCTATTCTGATTATTGAAGATGACGCAAACTTTGCCAAGATACTCTTCGATTTTACAAGGGAAAAGGGATTTAAATGTCTGTTAGCTGAGGATGGTGAAGCCGGGTTGCAGTTGGCCAATCAATATAAACCCAGTGCCATTTTACTGGATATCGGTCTGCCACGTATTGATGGCTGGACTGTGATGGAACGGCTTAAAGAAAATACAGAAACCAGGCACATCCCGGTCTATTTTATCTCAGGTCAGGATAAACAGATGGCGGCTATGAATATGGGTGCTATTGGATATCTACTAAAACCGGTTAGTCAGGAAGGATTGAATGATGCCTTTGCAAAAATTGACAAGATAATATCGAAAGATATAAAAAAATTGCTGGTTGTGGAAGATGATCAGGTCATGCGTGAGAGCATTATAGAACTGATTGGTAATAGTGACGTCTCAATTACGGCCGCCGATAAGGGTGAAGAAGCATTCAAATTACTCCGTTCGGAAGATTTTGATTGCATGGTACTGGATCTGGGCCTAAGTGATATATCAGGATTTGATCTGATAGAAAAGATTAAAAGCGAAGATCAAATTCCCAGAACCCCAATCATAATATATACAGGCAAGGAATTGAACAAGAAAGAAGAGACCAGGCTGCGCAAACATGCAGAAAGTATCATCGTCAAGGGCGCAAAATCGCCGGAACGACTACTTGATGAAGTAAGCCTCTTTCTGCATCGGGTTGAAAATAATTTACCAAAAAATGAGCATAGACCTGGCAAACTGCCGCAGGACAAAGGAGAAAATGTTTTTAAGGGTAAGAAAATCCTGCTTGCCGATGATGATGTTCGTAACATTTTTGCTCTGTCCAGTGTTCTGGAAGAAAAAGAAATGGAGGTTGTTGTCGCCGAGAACGGCCAGGAGGCAATTAATTTACTCGGTGAGAATGGCGATGTGAACCTGATCCTGATGGATATTATGATGCCGGAAATGGATGGATTTGAGGCAATGCGCAAGATAAGGGAAAACAAAAAATATTCCAAGTTGCCTATTATTGCATTAACGGCCAAAGCCATGAAAGGCGACCGGCAAAAATGTATCACCGCCGGTGCGAATGATTATTTATCCAAACCAGTGGATGTAGAGAAACTTCTGTCACTGTTACAGGTTTGGCTTTACAAATAGAGAACTGATCTACTTTTAAGAGGAGATGATGACGAGTATTAATCAAATTGAACTGAATCTGTTATTAGAAGCCATTTATCAAAAATATGGATATGATTTCAGAGATTATTCCAGAGCCTCATTAAAAAGAAGAATCTCTATGCGACAATCGGCCTCAAGAATTCAGAGTATGGCAGAAATGCAACACAGGTTGTTACACGATAGCGGCTTTTTTAACACCCTGCTGGCCGACATGTCCATCAATGTAACGGAAATGTTTCGTGATCCAAATTTTTATAAAGCAATAAGAGAATCGGTGGTACCCATTTTAAAAACATACCCATTTATAAAAATGTGGCATGCTGGATGTTCGACTGGCGAAGAAGTGTATGCAATGGCCATTTTACTAAAAGAGGAAGGACTGCTGGACAGATCAACGATTTATGCCACCGATTTTAATGAGATTGTCCTGGGAAAAGCACGTGAAGGTATATATTCTATGGATCACTTGAAAGAATATTCATCAAATTATCAAATCGCCGGCGGTAAAGCGGCACTGACTGATTACTATAAGACAAAAGATAACACAGCAGCTATGGATCATACCTTAAAAAAACGAATCGTGTTTGCTCCGCATAACCTCGCGACAGATCATGTATTTGGCGAGATGCATTTGATAATGTGCCGGAATGTGTTGATTTATTTCAATAAAGATCTGCAGGATCGATCCATAGGTTTATTCTATGATAGTCTTGTCCGTAAAGGTATTCTCTGTCTGGGCAGTAAAGAAAGTATTAGATTTTCCGGTCATTCTGAAAATTTTGAAGAATTAATTGCCCATGAAAAAATTTATCAGAAGATGTCTATCCGGGAGACAAAGCATGTATGACGCTATTGTTATCGGTGTTTCATTAGGCGGTATGAACGCCTTAAGAGAATTACTGGCTAATCTCAAAGATGAAGTTTCAATCCCAATTCTGATCGTGCAGCATCTTCATGCCCGATGTGATAATTATCTTGCAAATTATCTTGATAAATTCTCAAATCGGAATATAAAAGAAGCGGAAGAAAAAGAAGTGATAACAGCAAATAATGTATATCTGGCGCCAGCAAATTATCATTTAATCGTGGAAGAGGATAGAACAATTTCCTTGACGACAGATGATCCGGTAAACTATTGCCGCCCGTCGATAGATATACTTTTTGATTCCGCCGCCGAGACGTATGCATCAAAACTGATTGGTATAATCCTGACAGGTGCAAATAACGACGGGACCAATGGAATGAAAAACATCAAAAAAAATGGCGGTTTGCTTGTTGTACAGGATCCTACAACCGCAGAAGCCAGTACCATGCCAAGTTCGGTTATTACGCAAACAAAAGTTGATTATATACTATCACTGAAAGAGATATCTGATCTTTTAAATGTGATAGCGAAGTAAAATTAAATAATGGATTGGGAGGGAAAATCCAGTGATTGTAAAGAATAAAGAACCAAATATGCAAAAGATTTTACTGGTCGATGACCGGCCTGAGAATCTAATGTCGTTAGAAAGCATTTTAGAAAATGATAATCTGATATTTCTTAAAGCCCTTTCGGGTGAAGAAGCGTTAAAAGTATTATTGAAAGAGGATGTCTCTCTGATACTACTTGATGTTCAGATGCCCGGAATCGATGGATTTGAGACTGCCGGATTGATCAGAGGTACACAAAAAACCCGTCATATTCCTATCATCTTTGTTACTGCGATTAGCAAAGAACAAAAACATATTTTTAAAGGATACGAATCCGGTGCGGTAGATTATCTGTTCAAGCCAGTCGAGCCGGAAATAGTGCGCAGCAAAGTAAAAATACTTTTAGATCTTGACCAGCAAAGAAGACTTGTAGAGCATCAGAATCAAAAATTAGTCATGGCTAAAAGAAATACGGATAACATCTTAACCAATGTTGAAGAAGGAATCTTCCTTCTGGGAGTTGATTTTAAAATTAAACCACAATATTCAAAAGCACTTGTCAAAATGTTTAAGCAAACAGAACTATCCCAATTAGATATTCGCACGTTTCTGAAGGAAAATCTGGACGATGATTTATATGAGAGTGCGATTGACTATCTGGATCTGATGTTCTGTGAGGATCTCAATGAACTCAATTTTGTGGATCTAAATCCTTTTATTGACTGTCCTTTTTTCACCGGGAAATCGGGCGAGGAACAAAAAAGATTCCTCACATTTAGATTTAAACGAATCTATAACGAAAACAAAATTGAGGAGTTAATGGTAACTGTCAGAGATAATACCACCCAGGTTATCCTGGAGAAAGAACTGCATAAAAGTAAAGCGGATTCGCTGCGCCAAATCGCATTATTGCATATTCTCAAGGTTGAGCCGCAATTATTAAAGGAATTTATCAAACAGACCGAAAGCGAATTAAGTTTAATCACATCAAGACTTGAAAAGTTTGCTAAAAATAAAAGTGCGGATGAAGATATAAATTTAGTCTACAGCACGATGCACTCGGTAAAGGGAAATTCCAGCCTGCTGGATTTTCGTTTCATCGCCGAAAAGGCACATCAATTTGAAGAAATTTTAAAAGAACTGTACCCGGCCTCAATGGATATGCAAGAGAAAATTATGCAGTTGACTAAGATTATAAATGAAATTGATCATACCCTGATCGACATTAAATCTCTGGTGGATCAAATCAGATCATTTTATGAACACTACAATAATGGACAGGTAGCTGCCGGAAATTTGATTATTAAAGCTGTCACCAATGTGATTGAGAAATTGGAGAAGGAATTTGATACAGATATTTCATTTGATCATTCGAATTTTGAAGAAAGCATCGTTTCAAATAAAGACTTTTTACAAGTTAAAGATATCCTGATTCAGTTAACCAGAAATTCACTTTATCACGGTTTGGCTGATGGTCCTGCAAAAGAAAAGAAATCAAAAAAAGAAAAACTGGAGATCTCTTTAACGGGTAAGGCAAACGGGAAACACAGGATAATAAAATTTGAAGATAACGGTAATGGTATTCAGCACGAAAAACTGCGATCAAAGGCAATTGCTTCCAAAAAATTTACTGAGGGTGAAATCAGCAGTTGGAGTGATAAGCAAATTGCAGATCTCATATTTGAACCGGGAATTTCTACAGGTGAAAGTACGAGTAAAGTCGCCGGTCGCGGCATAGGAATGACATTGGTGAGAGATAAACTACAGGAAATGCAGGGACAAATTGAAGTTCATTCTGAACCGGGAAAATTCTGTAAATTTGAAATATTTTTACCAAACTAGTGAATGGACGATAGCGTAAGTTCTTTTGTGATAAAGATTAATATATATTCCGACCGGCCCTAAGTTTTATCTAAGACCTCTCTTACCAGTGAGGAAATTGAGTAAAAACTATAGGGCTTTTTTAGGAAATGAATCCCTTCGTCAAGAAATTCCTTGGAAACGATTTGATTGTCAGAATAACCGGAAGTATAAATAATTTTTATTCCTGGCAACAATTTTTCCGCTTTTTGCGCCAACTCTTTTCCACCCATTTCCGGCATGACAATATCTGTGATAAGCAATTGCGGGTGAATTTTTTTATGCTTTATTATTTCCAGTGCTTCTTTTCCATTTACGGCCTGATACATCTTGTAACCCATAGAATTGAGTGCTTCAAAAATAAAAGAACGTACGCCATCATCATCTTCTGTGATCAGGATACATTCATTCCCGCCTTTAACTTCTGGTTCCACCTTCGTGGTCACAGATTTAGACTTTGTTTCGGCAACCGGCCAGAGTATACTGAAAGTGGCACCCTCACCTTCCACAGAATCTACTTCAATGGATGCATTATTTTGTTTTACAATCCCATAAACTGTCGACAAGCCTAATCCCGTTCCTTTACTTTCTTCCTTGGTTGTAAAAAATGGTTCAAATATTTTAGTGATCGTATCTTTATCCATTCCAACACCCGTATCGCTAACAGAAAATTCGATACAGGTCCTCTCTCCACCTCCGGTTTGGGAACTCAAAGAGCGCTCATTAAAGTAAGAAGATTTAGTTTCTATTCTGATCAGTTTTTCAGTTCGAGGGCCAGACTGAGAATGAATGGCGTCACGGGCATTCACTATCAAATTTATTAATATTTGCTCCATCTGATGTGGGTCAGAAAGAATTGCCGGTAAGTTCTCACCAAGATTTAGTTCTATCTGTATATCCTCACCAATCAGACGTTTCAGCATTTTAATTGAATCATTTATTATCGTATTTATATCGACAATCAAAGGCTGTACAATTTGTTTTCTGCTAAAAGCAAGAAGTTGACGCGTGAGTGCTTCTGCCCTAAAAGACGCTTTTAGGATTTCTTCCAGCTTTCCCCTGAATTCGTCCGGAAAATTCTCATTTGAGGCCAAAAGATTACTGTATCCCGAGATGACTGTCAATAAATTATTAAAATCGTGTGCTACGCCACCTGCTAACTGGCCGATCGCTTCCATCTTTTGGGACTGAATTAATTGTTTTTCGAGGAGTTGACTTTCAGTGACATCCCGGTAATTAATTACAATTCCAGCGACACTTTGAAGTTCAAGCATATTCGTCATGGATCCCTCAAGGTACCGCAAGGAGCCATCCTGGTGCTGATGGCGTAGTTTGAGAGTTTCGGTCTTACCAGGATATTTTTTTATCTCAGCCACTTGCTTATTAAAACTATCTTTATCTTCCAGATGGAGATGATCTAAAACACTTTCATTTATTTCATAACCAGAGGAATAACCGGATACACTAGTATGAGATGGACTGGCATATTTTATTTTTTTTGCATCATCCATGATCAGTACAACATCTTTTGCCATTTCAATAATACTGCGGAAATATTCTTCACTATTCTTGAGCGCCACATTCTTTTGTTGCAATTCCCTGGTTTGTTCCAGAACTTTTTGTTCCAGATTATTTTGATAATCCCTGTTATCTTTTATGAGCTGGGCGCGCTCAAGTGCAGATTCCACAGCATGAAGAAGAACTGACATATCCTGTATTGGCTTAAGGATATAATTCCAGGCTCCCAGACGGATTGCCTCTATAGCATCTCCAATTATCCCGGTTCCGGAAATTACAATTATTGGAGTATCCGGAGAGTTTTTGCACACATCTTTTAAGACATCCAGTCCATCTACCTCCGGCATACGTAAATCGACTAATATCAAATCCGGATTAAATTTCCTGAACTTTTCCAATCCGATTTTACCATTCTCAGCAGTAATGACTTTATACTCATAATCTTCAAAAAAGCCTTTGGATGCTTAACCGAATCGCAGGTTCATCATCTATATGCAGTATAAGCGGAGACGTTTTTGTGGACAATTTCCTATCCCTTCTTGAACAAATTATTAATTTTCTCATTGAATATATTCAGATCACGCACAGGCTTCTTTATAATCTGACTTTGTTTCAATCCCAGATTTGCCAGATTGTCTGGCAAAACAAACGCAACGGATCCGGTATGTATCAAATATTTTATATCAGGACATATTTCATGTGTCTTTTCAATTAGTTTTGTGCCGTCTATACCAGGCAGACGGATATCAACAATCATAAGATCCGGTTGCTCTTTATTAATTTGAATCAGTGCATCCTCTGCCGAAAATACCGAACTGACCTGAAATTCCTGGTCGATCAAATGTTCTGATAAACTTACACAAACCGACTCTTCATCATCTACGATTAGAATTCTGATATTTTTATTCATAACAACCTGCACTTTATTCCCGTGATTTTGTGACAGAATCTATCTCAAAACTCATTTCTGACTCAAATTCAATCGATTTGGCCGATTCTCTTCTTACATTAATAGCAGGAAAGATCCCCGTCCGGAAACTAGTTCCCAGAGAAGATTTATACTATCTAAAGTATTTGTACCTTTTACGATTATTTTCGGTAATAAACCACAAAAGTTCAATTTTTCTTAGGTTTAAATAACCCTTGTGTCGTTGGCATTGCCGCTTATACAACGACAATGTATAAACATATATTTTTCATCAGATTCGCGGAATATCCATACTGTGATCAGCTGGTTTAAGATAAATTTTTACTTTTGTTCCCATACCCTTTGTCGATTCCAGTGACATTTTACCATTATGCTGTTCTGTTATTATGAAATATGATACCGATAATCCCAGCCCTGTACCGACATCAACATCCTTAGTAGTGTAAAACGGTTCAAAAGCACGTTTACGTGTCTCCTCATCCATACCAGGACCATTATCCTCCAGTTCTAACTTTATCAATTCCCCCGTAAAATTTATTCGAAAAGTGAAACATGGTGCTTTTCCTTTTTGCTTCAGTTTTTTATTTTTAAACTTTTCCTCGGTCATTGCCTGAGCACCATTCTTAAGGATATTAAGAATAACCTGCTGCAAATTACTACGTTCACAGTACACTGGCGGAATATCTTTTTCGTAATGCCTGATTATCTTTATCTGACGAAAATCATATTTCTTTTTCAGATCGTAATCATTGGCAGCCAGTTCAACCGTATCATCCAAAATTTTAACAATATCGTGAGATGATAATTTTGATTCACTCTTTCGGCTGAAACTTAGCATATTCTCGACAATCTTTGAGGCCCGGTTACCGGTTATATTTACAGCTTTTAGCATCTCAATTATTTTTCGTTTTTCCATAAAGGCTTTAATTGCCTCAAAATTCGTTCCACATTCCTCAGCTGCAATTTCATTGGCTTTCATTTTGTTTGTCAGACGATTCAATACAACCTGAGTGTTTTGTAATATACCGGCCAGGGGGTTATTAATCTCATGTGCCATACCTGCAGCCAATCCACCCACCGACATCATCTTTTCCGACTGGATCATCATCTCTTCCAGTTTTACCCGCTCGGTAACATCATCTATTCGAATTACCGCTCCCTCCACACCATTGCTGATCAGCGGATAGACTGTTAAATCTACATACCCTAACTCATTTTTTATTACATTTTTTAATTGACTGTTCTTTATTACTTCACGAGATTCAATTGATTTTTTTATATTATCCAGTTGCCTGGTTATATTGGGGAATACCTTTTCTAAAGGCTGTCCTGCGGCTTCGTTTTTATTAATACCAATGGTCTTTTCCGCTTCTTCATTCCAGTGCGTTATCTGGCATTCCTTGTTAACACCAATAACTATTGACGGCATAGAATTGATTATATTATTTATGTAGTTTCTGGCTTTTTCCAATTCCATTTCGGCTCGTTTTCTGTCATCTATATTACGTACAACGGCAAGTACCCGATTTTTGCCCATTATTTCCGTACTTTTCAAGGCGACTTCAACCCAGAATAATTCGCCATTTTTTCTTTTTGCCTGCCATTCAAAAATTCGCGGACCATCACTAATTGTTTTACTGATCAGATTTTTTGCCTCTGATTCAGAGTACGAAGATTTACCGCTGCTTAAGTCACCAATATTCAGTTCCAGCCACTTCATTATAAGTATATCCATACATTTCAAGAGTTGTTTGATTTACATCCAGAATGGCGCCCGTGAATATATCATGGATAAAAATTGCTTCACTGGTTGTATTGAAAATTTCACGATAATTGCGTTCACTTTGACGCAAGGCTGCTTCTGCAATCATCTTTTCATCAATTTCTTTCTGAAGTTCAGAGTTATGACGGCGGATATTAGTGGTACGATATTTATAAAATACAACCAATACACCAACAATGAAAGTAAGCATCAAACTCCGGAACCACCACATCTGCCAGAGGGGTGGATGAATAATGATATTTATCGAGTGCCCTTTCTCGTTCCAGATTCCATCCCGATTGGCGGCTCTTACTCTAAAAGTGTATTGTCCGGTCGGTAAATTGGTATAGGTAGCAAATCTTCGGTGACCCACATAATTCCATTCATTTTCAAATCCATCCATTATATATGCATATAGATTTTTTTCCGGGAAAATATAGTGCAGACCGGCAAATTCAAATGAAATGACATTATCCTGGTATGAGAGATTTAATTCCTTGGTTGTTGTAATGGATTCTTTCAATCCAGGTCTGTCTTCATTTGTATCGACCAATCCGAACAGATTTGTTGAATATTTTAAAATCAGATAATACAACCTTGGGAACGATCAGATTCTCCCGAATACTATCGGGATGAAACATATTAAATCCATCTATTCCTCCGAACAGAAAATATCCATCCTGTTTTTTCAGGTATGCGCCGGCGTTAAACTCATTATTCTGAAGACCATCGTTTATGTCAAAATTTTTAAATTGTCTCTGTTCTGGGATTGAATTTGCTTATCCCCTTATTTGTGCTGAGCCAAAAATTACCCCGGTCATCCTCTAAAATACCATAGACTACATTATTTGGCAGACCATCATTTTCAAGGTAAGACTTAAACGTCTCATTTACCGGATCAAATTTTTTCAGTCCCCCCTGAAACGTACCTAACCAAATTATACCCGATTTATCCTCATGAATGGAGAGAATAATATTATTAGTAATACTTTTATTATTACCTTTCATTTTATAATGTTTAAACTGTGGTTTCTTCTTATCCTGGTCTTTAAAAATCAGCCGGTTTAACCCTCCCCCCCAGGTACCGATCCACACAATACCTTTTTTATCGGTATATATAGATCGGACATCATTACTACTCAAACTATTGAGATTATCAGGATCATGCCGGAAATTGATAAACTTGAACTTTTCATTTTCTTTTATATCCGGATCCAGATAAGTCAGGCCGTTATCGTAGGTTCCGATCCAGAGTTTTCCGGAATTATCTTTCTCAATCGTCATTACCAGATTGCCACTGAGGCTGTATTTATCCTTCGGATTATTCTTAAATCGCCTGAATTCATTGTTTTTTTTATCAAATCGGCTCAGACCTCCGCCATAGGTTGCCAGCCATATAAACCCAGAATTATCTTCACAAATTTTGTACACATAGTCATTACCCAGACTGTTCATATCCTTTGGATTATTCCGGAAAATGTTTGGTTTACTGCCGGATCTTCACTTTTTTCCCGGAATCCACAAGTTCAAGCCGCCCCCGTCCGTGCCAATCCAGATAGTTCCCGCTTTAGTCTTCATAAAATGCCCGGATATTGTTATTACTGAGATTAGACAATGCGTTACGGCCGGAACGATATTCCAAAAATTGTTTCTTTTCCTGGATATACTTATTCAATCCACTACTCCAGGTACCAATCCAGATCACACCTGAATGATCCTGGCAAATGTGCGGTGATGCGATTATCATTTCAAACTGTTGGGATTATTATCATTCATTTATCCGGTTAAATTTTTGGCGGCCGTGTGAGTTTTGATCGTATTTTAATATATTTAAACCGGCGTCCCATGTACCTATCCATAATGTTCCTTTGTTGTCTTCCGATATGTAAAATATATTATTACTACTAAGACTTTCCGGCCTATCCGGCTCGTGGGTAAAATAAGTAAATTTATTTTTATCCTGATCAAACAGATTCAGACCGCCGCCCCATGTACCTAACCAGAGCCGCCCATTTTTATCCTCGTAGATAGACTTGATATAATTATGGCTTACTGATTTATTAGTCTGATCCGGATGGTATGTGTAAATTATTTCATTGCCGGATTTATCGGTTGTCAGTTTGGACAGCCCCTCGTTTGTGCCGATCCATAATATATTATTCTTATCTCTCAAGATGGATCTTACACGCTTACCATTGATCTGATTCGGATTTCCTGGTTCAACCGGGTATGTAATAAAGATTTCATTTCCGTTTTCATCATACTTTAATTTAGCCAGACCATTATCTGTACCAAACCATAATATTCCGTGATAATCCTGGTATATTGTCCATATGATATCACTACCTATACTGTCATTATTTGCAGGGTAAATATGGTATGAAAAAAAGTTTTCGCTGACTGGATCATATTTGCTCAAACCATCACCCGATGTACCAATCCATATTTTCCCGGATTTGTCTTCACATAATGATAAAATGTAATTACTGCTTATTGAATATGGATTATTTGGCTCAGGTTTATAGACCTTAAACTGATAGCCATCATACCGGTTGAGACCATCCTGAGTACCGATCCATAGAAATCCATGAGAATCCTGTAGAATACAGGTGACAGTGCTTTGCGAAAGGCCATGCTCAACCGACAAATGCTCAAACTTAGCATTCGTTAATGCCGGCATTAGTAATGCTATAGAAACTGCAAATTAACAGGAGTAAAACATTTACATTTATTTTATACTTTGGATTACGACTTTTCACAAACTACTTTCCATTTCTTTGTTTTCGCATAAAATTGATTCTTTGCTTTATCAATGAGAACTTACCGGCAGTTTTATTACCACTTTTGTACCCTTTCCCAGGGTAGATTCTATAGACATATTGCCCATATGTTGTTCCACAATTATAAAATATGAAACAGATAATCCCAAACCGGTCCCTACCCCAACTTTTTTTGTCGTAAAGAATGGTTCAAATACCCGATTCTTTGTTTCCTCATTCATTCCCGGACCATTATCTTCAATTTCCAATTGGACCATGTCATCTGCATGATTGATTTTTAAAATCAAACATAATTCTTTATCTTTTGTTTTTGATTTTTTTTCTTCTGTCATTGCCTGGGCGCTGTTCTTCAGAATATTCAGAAATACTTGTTGAAGATTGCTTCGCTCACAATTGATTAGTGGAATATCATGGTCATATTCCCTTTTTATTTTTATTTTACGAAAGTCATATTTCTTTTTAAGGTCATAGTCATTTGCCGCTAATTCAATTGTATCATCCATTATTTTGGTAATGTCATTGGGATACAATTTTGACTCACTTTTTCGACTAAAACTCAGCATATTATCCACGATCTTCGCGGCGCGTTGTCCTGCCGTTTCAATTGATTCAAGCATGCCTCCTATTTTACGTTTTTCCACATATGAAAGAATTGCCTCAATTGTGGTGCCGCTTTCTGTTGCCGCTTTTTCATTTGCAGGAATTTTAGTCGACAACCTGTTCATCAATACCTGCGCATTCTGCAACATGCCTGCCAATGGATTATTAATTTCATGCGCCATTCCGGCCGCCAGACCACCAACAGTCAGCATCTTTTCAGATTGAATTATCATCTCTTCTATACGAACACTTTCCGTTACATCATCAATTCTGATTACCGCACCTTTACCGCCATTACTGATGTAATGGAGAAATGGTGAAATTATAGAAATTACCTTTCCTTTCTGCAATATCAGCAATTTTGCTTTCCTTTATTATCTGACCCAAATGAATTGATTTTTTTATTTTCTCCAGTTCTTTGCGCATACTGGGGAAGACTGTCTCCAACGGTTGTCCTGTTGCCTTCTCCTTGGTAACACCTGTCATATGCTCTGCCTCTTCGTTCCAATGAGTGACATTTCCAGTATCGTCGATACTGATTAGCACCGAGGGCATGGAATTAATGATGTTCGTGATGTAATTTCTCGGGCATTATTTAATTTTTGTTCTGCTTCAAGGCGGATTGCAATTTCCTTCTGGGCCTGTTCATAGTGTTTTGCTCTGGTCATAGCACTGGAGATTTGATTTACGAAAACGGAAATAACTGCAATTTCTGATTCCTGTAACTGATCAGATTGAACAGAAATGATTCCCTCAATTCTATTATCCATTAACAATGGTGTTAAAATGAGAGATGGTATACTTAGAATGTCTGATATTTTACTTGCTACATCTCGGACAGTACCCGGTAAAATTTTTTTGAGTAACTCCCCGCACATCCTCGATAAAAACTGCTTCCTGCTTATCAATTGCCCTTCTCAATTCTTTCGCTGACTGTACCGGCACGACCAGTTCCTCTAATTTCATCCCGGCTATCTTTTCTGCACTGTGAATCAGTTTTTTGGTATAGCTTAATGAAATCAGGATTCAGGCAATCTATTATCTTTGATATATTTAAAATAGGTAAAGTGAAAGCCATATCGCTTAAGGGTAGCAAGCCACTTTTTTAAGAATCTCATTCGGTTGTCAAGGCATTCTGCATTGACATGCCCGCTTCATTCAATATATTGAGTAAATATTCAGCGCGCTTACGTACACTAATATCACGTACCGTTGCCTGGATATGCATTCCGGTTTTAAGCTGCAGCGTATTCAGACTGACCTCAGCATCAAACAGAGTGCCATTTTTCGTGATATGCTTCCACTCAAAGAACGAGTGCTTTACCATCGAACGCAAGTTTTAGCTATTCGATTATTTTCTCACGTGAATTTTGACCATCGGGTTGCTGGGGTGGCGAAAAGTTGTATGGTGTCCGTCCAATTAGTTCCTTCCGGGTGCAGCCAAACATTTTCAAGGCTCTATGGTTACATTGGACAAATTTATTATTTTTAATGAGCAGAAAGGCATCGCTGGCAGAATTAAAAAGCACTTTATACCGATTTTCACTTTCAAGCAGCGCCGTTTCAGCCATCTTTCGTCCGGTAATATCCAGTAAATGAGCGATTGTAATTATTGAGCCTTTTGAATCTTTTGGTGACTGTTGTACTGATTTCCACATTTCTTCTTTCACCATTTTTCCGTATGATATATAGATTCATATCTATGGGGAACCTTTCCTCCGGCTCTCTCACGGCGATAACGATCCGTTAATATTTTTTTACCATCGTCATCGAGAAATTTTCTAAAATCCTCCTGAATAATTTCATTTAAAGAGTAACCGAGGATGTTGCTAAGCTCATTGTTGGCATAATCAACTTTTAAATTATCGCCAATGATAAGAACGCCGTCATGAGTGTTCTCAACATATAGACGGAATTTTTCCTCACTCTCACGTAATGCCTGTTCCCCCTCTTTATATTTTATGGAAATGGCAATCTGATCTGATACGAATTCTAATAATGCCCGGTCTTCTTCATTATAAGCATTTTCATTTTCATAACTCTGAACAAAAATAAGACCAATCACTTTACCATCCACCTGCAGAGGTACGCCTAACCAGACTTTGCTGGGCGTACCAAAGATTTCAATTTCCCCTTTGGCAACCAGCGCACTTACATCAGATGCTCTCAGGAGAAGGGCCTGCTTGTTTTTTATGACATAGGCACTGCATGATTTACCTGATGGAATCTCTTTATAATTATCATTAGTGTCCGCTGTGTATGGTAAAACAATTACATCTCTGGTTTCATCATACAGTCCGACCTGAAAGTTTTTTGCTTCTATTAGTTTATTGAGTTCCATATGGATTCGTTTATAGAAGGCGTACATGTTTTCAGTTGTGGACACTGCATTTGTAATATTATAGATAATTTGCTGGCTGATTTCGGCACGTTTACGCTTTGTAATATCAACCATTGTTCCGGCTGCCCTCGTTGGATTCCCGGCTTCGTCATACTCAATTATCTTTCCCCAATCAGAGACCCAAATCCATTCACCGGATTTATGTCTTAAGCGATACTCCGCCTGGTATGTGTATTCCTCGCCCGTTAAATGCGAATTGAGGTTTTTGAGGACATCAGGTTTATCATCTTCATGGATTAAACTGTTCCAGACCTGAGAATCAATTTTTGTCTCACTATTTGGTAATCCAAGAATTTCAAACCAGCGCGAATTATGACGGTAAATATTGTTTACTATATCCCAGTCCCATGTTCCAAGGTCCGCGCCTTTTACTACCAAGGCAAGTTGCTCTTCACTTTTATGAAGTTCTCGTTCAGCTTTATCTTTCTCAGATTTAAATAGACTGATACGATCAGAAACTGCTTGTGAAAAAAACCAAATGAGGAAAATACTCGCGATTAAATATCCATTATTACCCAGTTCACTCGCCGGAATAAGACCAAACTCCGTAGCAAAATGATAAATACCTGCAGGATTTATTAATATGATACCAAAAAAGAAATATTTTGCCGGCTCATACCCACTGCGTAGTGAAATAAATGATATTGGCAGAATAATGATCAAGGCCAATTGCAATACTAATATTGATTGCTTGTGAAATGATATAGAAGTCCGCTATTGGTATCAATAATCCTAATACGGATAATACAGAACAGATCAGTTTCAACACTCTGTCCCACCTGGGTAATTGTTTTTTTAACTCCAGGAATTCACTGATAAACAATATAAACAGGATGGCAACAAGCGCATCAAAGATAGGAACAGATATCTTATTCCAATAGGTGGCGTCCGGCCATAAATAGATATAGGCAAATTGAGAAGTTGCTAAAAAATTCAGTAGTAGAAAAATTCCCGTGAATACCAGGTAAATAAAGCTCAGGTCTTTAATACGAAAATATAGAATTGAATAGTATCCGATGGCCAGTAGCAATATACCGATAAAGATACCGTTCAGAAGTGTAGATCTTTGATATACCCGCAGATACTGATCCATTGAATGCAGAGAGAAGTCCAGCATAATAGGGGTTTCACTTGTCATCCTTAGATACAAAGTATGTATACTGTCATGAGGGATGGAAATCAGAAATACAATATTTTCATCGGGTCTTGAACGGGTAGCTACCGGCATCATAGTACCGGTCTGACCGGAATTTATCAATTCCCCTGAATCGGAAACCTGATAATAATCAACAGAATCTATTTCCGGATAGTCTGCACGTAAAACAAAGAGTGGATGCCTTACTTTTTTCTTTTCATTCTTTAACCGGAGCTTTACCCAAAAAGCAGATTTGCTGAATCCTAAATTCTGATAACTACCGAGTGAGCGAAAATTTTGTTCCGGAAAACTGATAATATCCTGGATAGATAAATCCCGTGTCTCGTCTTCAAAGTATTCAAGAGACTCATTAAGTTGAGTCTGATTCAAACCCATCCATGATAACCACAGGATCCTGGGCAAATAGTGAGAATGATGTAATAAAAAGAAATATAATTTTTTTCATTAGGGAGTTCTATTCTGATTTTTTTCTATGTTGATCTTATTTCCGCTATTGTCTATAACAAAAAGATTTATTATTAGTTTTCGGAATAAAATCAAAATAATTAAATATCTATGCTGAAAATAAATGATTTTACGGGCGCATGATTGGCAATTGGCTATCGGCTATCAGTACTGTGTGTGAAACAGTCTCACTCCCTTTTTACCTACCCCAGGGTTAAGAGATTGTGTTAAAACAAAAAAGCAGCCACTGATTTACACAGATCTTCACAGATTGTTTAATAATTTATGTATAAATGTGTTCAATTGTTTTTATTTGTTCTTCATTTTAGTCTTTTATCTGTGTTTAATCCGTGTGTATCTGTGGCCAAGGATCATTATCACACAGCCTCTTAATCCTGGAGTAATTCAAAAAACGGGATTTTTCTAGTGGTGAGTGCCATGCATCCTGCATCCTGTATCCCGCTTCATCTCCCTTTTCAAAAATTATCAGTCTTTTTATATGGTTTACAATTGAACTGAGTATTAAATTATCCTTCAGCATGATTTTTTTAGCATGATAATTTCACGGAAGAAATTACTATAACAAATCAATGATTAATTTTATCAGGATTGGAAAGGATTATCACCATGAAGGCAGATTCATTTAATCCGTTTGAAATGGCACAAGCCCAGTTTGACAAAGTTGCTGATATTATCAATCTGGAACCCGGGGTTCGTAAACTACTCGTAATCCGCTGCGTGAATATCAGTTTCAGATACCTGTCCGTATGGATGACGGATCGGTAGAAGTATTTCAAGGTTTTCGTGTACAACACAATGATGCCAGGGGGCCAAGCAAAGGCGGTATCCGTTTTCACCCCCAGGAAACTATTGACACCGTTCGCGCGCTGGCAACCTGGATGACATGGAAATGTGCAGTAGTCGACATTCCTCTCGGCGGTGGCAAAGGTGGTGTTATTTGTGATCCTCATAATCTCAGCAGTCGCGAGCAGGAACAAATATGTCGAGGCTGGATCAGACAAATGGCAAAAAATGTAGGTCCATTGCGTGATGTTCCGGCGCCTGATGTTATGACCAATGCACAGCATATGCTCTGGATGCTCGATGAATACGAAACGATTCAGGGGGGAAAGTATCCCGGTCTGATTACCGGAAAACCTGTAGGTATGGGTGGATCACTTGGTCGAACTGAGGCTACCGGGTATGGTGTAATATATACCTTACGTGAAGCACTAAAAGCATTGGGTATAAACGCGGAGAAGACAACGGCCAGTGTCCAGGGATTTGGAAATGTGGCCCAATATGCAATTGAATTGTATCATCAAATGGGTGGCAAAGTCGATATGTGTATCATGTTGGGATCAGAATGATCAAACCTCTTATTCCTTCCACCGAAGTCAGCTGGTATTGATCTTAAAGAATTACTTAAAATTACAGATCGTTTTGGTGGCATCAACAAAGAAAAGGCCAAAGAACTTGGGATATGATGTCTGGATGGTGATGCCTGGCTGGAACAGGATGTGGAAATTCTGATGCCATGTGCACTGGAAAATCAAATTACAGGTGAAAATGTTTCAAAGATAAGAAACAAAGTAAAAATAATTGCCGAAGGTGCAAACGGCCCCACTACACCGGAGGCAGATAAATATTTAGAAGAAAAGGGAGTGTATGTCATTCCGGATTTTCTGGCAAATGCCGGTGGCGTTACCTGTAGTTATTTTGAGCAAGTTCAGAGTAATATGAATTATTTTTGGGAAAAAGAAGAAGTCCTGGACAGAGTGGATAAAAAGATGACCGCTGCTTTTCATGCCGTAAATGATCTGGCAAATAAAAAGAAAATTATTCATGCGTGATGCAGCTTATGTGATTTCAATCAGCCGGGTTGCTCAGGCATGTAAAGACCGGGGCTGGATATAAAATTTATTCTGATACAGGAGCCGGGGAGCATTTATTATGGCCAAACGCAGTAAATCGACACATAAGTTAATCGAGAGTCTGGAAGAGCGCGCAAAAGAACTAAATTGTCTGTATGCCGTTGAAGAAATTCTGCATGATACCTCAAAGGGTATTGATTCAATCCTGATGAATATTGTCAAGGTAATTCCATCTGGGATGCAATTTCCGGAAGTCTGTGAGGTAAAAATTGTATATCAGGAATTTGATTATACCAGCAAAAAATACCGCGAAACACCGTGGTTTATCAGCGAAGACATTACCGTGCAGGACCGTGTAGTCGGTTGGATAAAGGTATGCTATTTAAAAGAAAAGGCACAGGCAGACCACGGTCCCTTTTTAAAAGAGGAAAAACGGGTTCTCGACCTCCATCGCTCAGCGGATCGGGCATTTTGTCATGTATCAAAAATTACGTCTTGTTTTTGACAAGATGGAATCAACCCGTCAGGTTCTTTTCGATAATAAAACCGGAGACTGGCAGGCCGTATTGAATCTGCTGGGACGTTCTGATCCGGATGTTTTGAACCGCGTAACACGCAAAATGCTTAACCACCTTGTATGGAAAGGTTTTCCTGAGGCCGAACTGATCCTGGCAAAATTTATCCCGCTATTAAGATATGGTCAGCATGATATACTTGCTGAATCTAACAGTCCTTTGAAAAAACGCGCTACCGAGAATACTGATAAATTGAATCAGGAGGTGTTTGAAATTGCATCCCAACATATGACTGACGAAGAAATACTGACCAACATACAGGAGTGGGTAAAGCAGGATAAAACCAGTTTTCTGATCCGTATTGTCTCCTCAATAAATTCTTCTCTCACCGATATCACCGATGCCATTCGCCGATATTACCGGATTGCACCCCATGGGTTGGAACTGGCCCCCTCTGCGCGTATTGGTGTCAGGGCCGCGCTGATACGACGATTTTTTACGGATCAGCTGGAATTTGTCAATATCGCAAAAAACTTTGTCCGGGTTGCTGATTTTCATGATCTGGTGCAATATATGATTTGTCCGCCCGGTAGTCATGGTAAATTGGGTGGTAAAAGCGCGGGACTCTATCTGGCCAAAAGAATTCTCGAGGAAAATGAAGAATTTGAAAAAATACTGCGCAATTTTAAAGTTCCAAAAACCTGGTATATGACATCGGATACCATGCTGCAATTTATGAATTATAACAATCTGGAAGAAATGCTTGAACAAAAGTATAAACCGATTGATGAGATTCGAAAAGAGTATCCCCAATTGGTCATGTTGTTTAAGAACTCCACATTTCCTCCCGATATCATTCAGGGATTGTCTATGACCCTGGATGATTTTGGTGATAAACCGCTCATAGTTCGTAGTTCAAGTCTCCTGGAAGATCGTCTGGGTTCTGCGTTTTCCGGTAAATACAAAAGTCTGTTCCTCGCCAATCAGGGAGTGAAGAATGACCGGTTAGAGGACCTGCTTGACGCGATTGCCGAAGTATATGCATCCACATTAGGCCCTGATCCTATGCAATATCGCGCGGAGCGGGGACTACTCGATTTTCATGAGGAAATGGGTATAATGATCCAGGAAGTGGTCGGTGAACGGGTTGGAGACTATTTTTTGCCTTCCTATGCGGGAGTAGCCTTTAGTAATAATGAATTTCGCTGGTCACCCCGAATTAAAAGGGAGGATGGCCTGATACGATTAGTTCCAGGTTTGGGTACGCGCGCTGTAGATCGTCTTAGCGATGATTACCCCATTTTGATCGCCCCGGGTCAGCCGGAACTTCGTGCCAATGTGAGTATTGAAGACCGGGTCAGATATGCACCTCAGAAAATTGATGTCATCGATTTAAAAGCGAATATTTTCAAAACAATTGATATAAATGATTTATTGAGAGAATATGGTGATGAGTATCCGGGTATTATGGATATGATCTCTCTTTATGAACACGATCATTTAAAACAGCCCATAGGCATGATGGTGGATTTTGCAAATGAAGATCCGATTATCACTTTTGATGGATTGATCTCAAATACGGATTTTGTAAGGCGGATAAATATTATTCTCAAAACGCTGCAAAATGCTTTGGCCACCCCGGTCGATATTGAATTTGCGTCCAATGGTAAAGACTTTTATTTATTGCAATGCCGGCCACAAAGTTACTCCAAATATGATGCACCCTCTCCCATTCCCGATGATATTCCTGAAGCAGATATCGTTTTCACGGCCAATAAATTTATATCAAATGGTACTGTCCCGGACATTCTATTTGTTGTCTATGTAGATCCGGAAAAATATTCACAAATAAGCGAAATTTCTGAATTAAAATCTATCGGTCAGGTAGTCGGTAAATTAAATCAGACATTGCCACGGCGGCAGTTTGTTTTGATGGGTCCCGGAAGATGGGGTAGCCGTGGCGATATTAAATTAGGTGTAAATGTGACTTATTCGGATATCAATAACACGGCAGTTCTGCTGGAAATAGCCAGAAAAAAAGGAAATTATTTGCCAGACCTCTCCTTTGGTACACATTTTTTTCAGGACCTGGTTGAAGCAAATATTCGCTATCTGCCACTATATCCCGATGATGAAGAAAACATTTTCAACGAAGAGTTATTGGGACATACACCTAATTCACTGATGGAACTATTTCCGGCTTATGCCCACCTTGGTGATATAATACGTGTGATCGATATCCCTGCTGCCACAGATGGGAGAGTTCTGCGCATTCTGATGAACGCTGATATCGATAAGGCTGTGGGTATTCTGGCAATGCCATCAGAGATCGGCGATCTCAGGAAAGATGTCGTTGGTCAAATCGGTCTTGTACGCGATGATCACTGGCGCTGGCGACTGGAAATGGCCCAGAAAATCACCAGACAACTTGACCCGGACCGCTTTGGCGTAAAATCTGTCTGTCTGGTTGGAAGTACACTCCTGGCAACAGCACAGGCAGGAAGCGATATTGATCTGCTGGTTTGCTTTGAGGGAAATAATAATCAGAAAAAAGAGATTCAGCACTGGTTTGAGGGCTGGAGCCTGTGCCTGGATGAGATGAATTTTATGCGTACAGGATACAAGGCAGGCGGATTACTGGATATTCACTTTGTTACCGATGAAGAGCTGGCAGAACCCGGCCTAATTGAAAACCGTTTGAACATAAAAATAGATGACATGAAGAAATTACCACTTGCAAGTTCAAACTGACAACCCTCCCCTAAATCCCCTCCCTCCTGCTGCGCAGCATGGAGGGGACTTGATCTGAGGTTTCCCCCTCATTGCTGCAACAGGTGAGAAGGAAATGCTGTGTGCAAATTCTATATTCTAAATCCGAATTTCTAAACAAATCGAAATACTAAAATCTCAATTACTAAAACAGAGGCAAGAATAATTGGAACTGGTCTTTGGAATTTGAATTTTATTTCGGATTTAGAGATTAGTGCTCCGGATTTCAAGTCCCCTCCATGCGACCCCGTTCTGTGGGGTCGGAGGGAGGGGATTTAGGGGTGGGTCTTTATAGATCCGAATCTCACACTCCCAAACTCTGATTGGAGGGGGATTAAGGGGGTGGGTCATACGAATGTCGCAATTTCCTCCAACGCCTTCTTCGAGATATCTGGTACCTTCGTACTCTCTGCCGGATATCCGGTGACAAGTATTAAAAACGGCCGCTCATTCCCTGGCCGGTCCAGAATTTCATTCAGGAATCCCATGGGACTGGGTGTATGCGTCAGAGTTACCAATCCCGCATGATGCAAAGCTGAGATTAAAAAACCGGTGGCAATACCGACAGATTCCTGCACATAATAGTTTTTATGTTTTTTCCCTTTTGCATCCAGATCATAGATTTTACCAAAAATCACAATCAAGGCCGGTGCCAATTCAAGAAACGGTTTATTTTCATTTGTCTCCAACATAGCCAGATCTGCCAGCCATTCTTCGGTAGCCCGCTTTGTGTAAAACTCATGTTCTTCTTTTTCCGCTTCTTCACGAATTCGCTTTTTTTTCTCAGGATTTGTCACCACCACAAAATGCCAGGGTTGCTTATTGGCACCATTTGGTGCCGTTCCGGCAGATTTTAGACTATTCTTTATCACTTCATCCGGTATGGCCCGATCCGAAAAATCGCGTACCGTTCGCCGTTTCTTTATCTCCTGATAAAATTTTTGTGATCGCTCTATCATTTCTTCTTTGTCATACTCAATATATTGGGTAAGAGGAATAAAATTGTGCTCTGTCATCTAAAAACCTTTTTATCGACTTTACTTTTCAATTGTAATTGGGAATTGGTTATTTGTAATTGGCGAACTCGAATAAATTGTCTCTTACAAAGACTCAGAGGGCCGTCAAAAATTTACCGGATGATCATTGAATTCAGTTTAGTTAATTTTCGAACCCATTTGTCAGGAGAACACAGGAAAGATCCTGAAATAAATTCATAATGATGCAAGTCACTAATGGATTATTCATGTTTTTTCATATGTTTGACTTCCTTCTCAGAAGCCAAAATTACTTCATCAGTCATTGATAAAAAAAGACCATGTGCCATAATACCGGCCCGGCTATTTAGTGCTTCATCTAATTTAATTGCATCCTTAATCGGTCCAAATTGGCAATCAAGAACATAGTTATTTTGATCCGTTTTATAGTAATTTTCATCACCCATTTTACGTATTTGAACATTTGCACCCAGTTCAGTTAGATATTTCATCTCAAGGGGTAGTGCATATGGGAGTACTTCTACAGGAACAAAAAACAAGGTTCCAAGTTTGTCCGAGAATTTTGATTCATCGATAATTATTATAAATCGCTTACTGGTCTGGGCCATTACTTTTTCCCGTAAGAATGCCCCACCCCCACCTTTTATAAGATTGAATTCAGGATCTACTTCATCTGCACCATCAACAGTGATATCCAATTCCTGATAATCGGCATAGCTGGTCAGTGGAATTCCCAGATCTCCTGAAATCTGCTCCGTTTGCAATGAACTGGGGATACCAAGAATATTTTTCAACTCCCCGCTATGAACCCTTTTTGCCAAAGCCTCCAGAAAATATCTAACCGTACTGCCCGTTCCCAACCCAACAATCATGCCATCCTTAACCAGATTTGCCGCCAGCTCTGCTGCCCGGGCTTTTAATTTATCCTGATTCAATATCAATTACCCCAAACTAAATTATCTATCGCCGCAATCAGTTTCTTTATATCGCTCTTGTAATCTGTACTCAATTCGATTCTCAGTACCCATCGGTTTTCACCCAAAAGCGCCTCCCTGTCACCAAGTGACTGCGCTTGACAAAGTACTGCAAACGAAATCTGCGATTCGCTATTAAAAGCATCACCAGGGATTGAAACATCGTTTTCATTTTTACCTATAATTTGAATAAACAGGCCATGACCGGCATCACCCTTATGTAACTGACCGGTTGAATGTAAAAATCTTGGACCATATCCCAAGGTCGTTGCCATTTTTGTTTTTTGGTGTATCCTGGACTGAAGTATATGAAGATTGTCATCCAAATTGTTACCAGCATGCAGGTAGGCATGAATAGAAACATAACTTCGTCCGGCACCTTCTTTATTACCACTATGAGACTGCTTAAAAAATTCGCTAAACATTTTTTCCAGCGTATCGGTCTTTATTGTCGAGACTACTTGCATTCCTGCCAATTGCTGTGGATTTTCCGGTTTTTTTAGATTTCCACTTTCCATGAAATCCGAAATTTTGGCTTTTGCCAGTATCTTTGCCGATTCAACATTTGGCTGGTCAAAGGGATTTATTTTGAGAAAATAACCTGCAATAACAGTAGCAATTTCCCAAATAAAAAACTGGGCACCCAGTTCTGAAAGATCCGCGATTTCTGTTTCAATCACCGGGAAACCATTGGAAACAAGCCCTTTCACTTCATTGTCAAAATTCTCATTACCCTTCAATTTCAGATGGACAAACAGGCGATCCTTTGCATAATATTCCGGTTCTTGAATCGATTCCAGGTCAACCGGTAAGATTCCTTTCCCTTCCTTTCCGGTACTTTCGGCGATTAATTGTTCAACCCAGCCACCAAAACCGGATATTTTGGGGGATAACAAAAAGGTGAGTTTGTCTTTACCCCTGAGTGACAGCGCACCGATAATTATACCCAAACTCACTGCCAATGATTTTTGATTTTTTGCCTGATCTGCAGCCACTTGCGCGCGATTCAGGATTTGTGTGATATCACAACCGACCAGAGCGGCAGGAACCAAACCAAAATATGACAGGGCAGAAAACCGGCCGCCAATATTAGGATCATTAAGAAATATTTTTTTAAATCCAAGCTCGCCGGCAATCTTTTCCAAACCACTGCCCGGATCAGTTATGGCGACAAATGATTGACCGGCTTTTTCCTTGCCATACCTGGTAAATGTCCTGTTGTAGAAATATTTCATAAAGGACATGGTTTCAATTGTTCCACCGGATTTTGTAGAGACGATAAATAAAGTTTTGCCCTTATCTGCAAAATTCTGAGCATGCATAACGGAATCCGGATCGGTGCTATCAAGTACGGAAAGATCAGGATAACCCGCTTTTACACCAAAGGTTTTTCGGAATACTTCGGGTGCAAGGCTTGAGCCACCCATGCCCAATAATAATACGTGATCAAAATTTTCAGATCTGACTTTATCAACAAACTCATTAATCTCATTGACCGCATCAATCATCACTCTCGGGCTATGTAACCAACCAAGCCGGTTGGAGATTTCATCCGGCTCTTCATTCCAGATGGTATAATCATGATCCCATAAGCGTTCAACAATATTTTCGGACTCAATTTGCGCCTGAGCCTGCTCAACTATATTGGATTGTTCTCCCAGCCATGCCAGGTTTTGCCATTTTTGCAACTTGCATCTCCAGACTGTTTTTAAACGATTGGTACCGCTCTCGGCTTTCTGGCTTTCAGCCATCGGCTTACGGAATTAAAACACTTTATAGTATATATCAAACAATTTCTGTTGGCCGAGAGCCGATAGCCGATAGCAAGTTCTATTTACTCAAAACTTTTATCAAAGTCCCGGTTTCAACCTGATCGGTTAAATTCATTCCATTTACTAAAGCCAGCTCATCCATTTTATCGGCCGGCACGCTATACGCTTTAAATGCCTGCTCAAGGGCCATCTTTCTCGACACCTTTTGTATTTTGATCCGGTCTGGTTGTATCGCCAGTTTTTGCCGATCGGTAAGAGTGGCAAAGCCGGCCATAGGTTGTTCCAGCGCAGTAGCCAGATCTTTAAAAAACGGTTCTTTTGTAAATCCGTGAAATTTGTAAATATATTTTTCTTTTTGAATGAAATAAGAGACCACCGTGAGTGGACCAGATTGCCCGGACAGTGTAGTCATGCTGCGTATTGCTGAAAAGCCATTTACCTTTATTTCTTTTTCATCGTCTATACGCGCCTTGGTATTCTTTACAAAATCATTAAATGACTCTCTAATAGTGCCTATGGATGATAGACTAAACACAACTGCCCCCTTCTCATCTGCGGATACAATCTGTACCTGAGAGGGGGAATTTTGCAGTTTCCAACCAGTTGGATATGGAAACATAAATTTTAAATCCGGATGATAAAATACATTATTTTCAGTAAAACCCTGTCGCGGATTGTCCCCATACACCAATCCGTTAATCCGGTTGAGATATTCATTTCGATTTACTTTCAGATCCGTAGCATTAACCTTTGTGCGCCATTCATCTGATTTTTTTTGCACATCGACCACCCGGTCTGCCGGATTCGGATGGGTAGAAAACCAGTCCGGTAACCCGCTCTGACTGCTCTGACTTTGCATCTGGTCCAATGTTTGGAAGAAATTTGACATTTCCCGGGCATCATAACCAACCTTTGTGGCATACTCTACACCAAGATCATCCGACTGACGCTCATGGTCCCGGCTAAACTTCAGGAATAATAAACCAATGCCCTGCGCAGCCATTCCGGCATAATGGGCAAACTCCGGTGCCAGTACGGTTCCCAGCCCCAGGCCCAGCTGTGCGACCTGGGCATTTGAATATTGCTGCGCAGAGTGCCTGGCAGTGACATGTCCGATTTCGTGACCAACCACACCGGCCAACTCGGCTTCACTATTCATATAGGCCATAATTCCTCTGGTGATATACACAAATCCACCCGGGACAGCAAATGCATTAATTACCGGGCTATCCATCAGTTTGAAATCAAATTTTAGTTGTGGGCGATGGGAGACCTTAACCATCGTATTGCCAAGATCATCCAGATATTTTTGCAGATTTTCATCTTCATAGACACCATACATTTGCACTATGGATGGATCAGATTGCCGGCCAAGATTTATTTCATCTGTCTCACTCAACAACATAAATTCTTTTTTCCCGGTTACCGGATTAACCGCACATGATAAAATAAACAACAAAGTGACTGTAATGATGACAATTGTAATTTTATGTTTGAACATAACATTCCCTTTTTTTTATTCACAATATACAATTTAATTTAAGGTACGAACAGAAAGAAATTCAAATTTTTATCACCTGAAATCATGGAGTAATGCTTAAAATAATATAAAATTTATTGTTTTTTGTGTTCGATGTACGTAGAATATATTTTTATTTCTTATAGTGTTCATTAATTGAGAACAATCATGGACAAAAGTAAAAGATGGATTACCCAGTCTCTGGAACGAAAGGCCTTTGAGGATATTATATCCACTACATTTCAACGATACAAAGATAATTTGATGTGCTCGCAAACTATCCTTGATGAAATCATTCAGCATGTCACAAAGGATATTCGCGATCAGTTGCAGGGGCTTTCCCGGGAAGCAAGGAAAAATAACCCTTAACGCTACTAATTAAACTACAGATATTTGGCACAATTTCAATCAAACTGGTATGTCCCTGATGAATACTGAAGTCCATGCCACGGAAACAGCTCTCCGGTTTTGATCAATGGCAATTTCAAACAGAGTAAAAATATACAGTATACTGCTTCTGGCGATATTAGTTGTCTCCACCAGTGCAATTTTCATTCGTTGGGCCGATGATGTCTCGTCTCCGGTACTGGCATTTTATCGTCTGCTCATAAGCGGACTCATTCTTTTAACAACCAACCTTATCATTATAAAAAAGAAACCCGTAAAAAAATTAGAATGGCATTGGCATTATATCCTGGCTGGTATTTTTCTGGCCCTGCATTTCATAACCTGGATTGGCGCACTAAAACTAACGACCATCGCCAACGCTATATTTTTGGGAACCACCCATCCGTTTTTTGCCGTTATTCTTTCAATTCTATTTCTCAAAGAAACCCCAAAAGGAACGGTCATTCCGATTTTTGTTCTCTGTCTTATTGGGATATATCTAATGGTCAGGAGTGACCTCGGCTTAAGTGTCGACCATTTGACCGGTGATATATACGCAGTATTATCTGCAATATTTTTTGCTTCCTATCTTCTCATTGTAAGATTGCACCGCGATAAAATTCAAATTGTTGCGTATTTGGGTTCAGTGTATACTATTGCCGCCTTTGTGTGTCTGCTTTTTATATTAATCAGAGGAGATGCGTTGACCGGATTTGCAGATAGAAGTTGGCTTATGATAATACTGCTTGCCATTGGTCCAAGCCTGACGGGTCATTCATTGCTAAACTGGGTATCCAGACATTTGGAAATATACAAAGTTAATCTGGCAATGTTATTAGAACCGGTTTTGGCCACTATAGCAGGAATGTTAATTTTTATGGAATTTCCCGATCCGTTATTTTACCTGGGAGCGGTTTTGATATTTATTGCTCTGACTCGCGTAATGCTTGTGAGTCGATCATAATTTTAGAGTACCCGAACTGCTAATGATACCTATCTGGTAATTCACTCTCAAATACTGTCAATCCTGTTCCAAAGCGATCCCGTTGGGATTATCCCGTCTAAAACTCAATTCTCCTGGTCGCATGCCATACTATTTTATTATCGTAATCTTTCTCTGATATAGCTCGCCTCCCGCAACCATATTGACCAGATATATGCCACTTGCCAGCTCAGATCCATCCAGACTCACACGATGCTCTCCTGGTAGATGCCACAGATTCTTTTGAATCGATTTAACACGTCTTCCCTGAATATTATAGAGATCCAGACTTACATTCATTGGTTGCGGTAAAGTGTAATAAATTGTTGTCATCGGATTAAACGGATTGGGATATATATCCAGCGACAAATGCAAATTATCAGGAATGTTCCCATCAATAACTGAAGTTCCCGAGGCGGTTAACAACACAGATGTTACCGACAGGCTTGGCAGATTTAAAGAGAATGAGTTATTTGATACTGTTACGCTGCCATGCTCCAATGCATTCTGTGTATGTGAGATGAATGTTTCCTGGTCGGGTAAATCATTCAACATCAAATATGAATATTGTCCATTATCGATAGTAAAGTTTTCGATGTTCACTGTGACATCCTGGTTTGCAGCCAGATCACGGTTTACCAGTACAATCGTCATAGAATCCGATACGGCATTGACAGAGGTGTAGGCCGATACCAGAGTATCGATGGTCGAAGTTGACTTCACCCGGAATTTTTTATTATATCGGCTGAACAAATGAAGTACTTCCCACATACCTGTTTCCCATTCCCACGGCGTAAAGATTTCACATCCCTCATCGGCAAAAACGCCCATGGTGGATGCATACCATACTGCTGATACATCCGGATCATCAGAGTTGATTCCCATTTCGGTTACACCAAAAGTAATCCCATGATCTTCACCCATATATTGATCCAGCCATTCACGACAGCGCTCAAAAATATATTCTTCCTGGATACTGCTATCCCAGTCTCCGGATCCGGCACGTCGGACACCATTTGCTCCGGGATATCTATAGGACTTGTCAAACCATACCCGGTGTAACTGAACAATGTGTTCTGGTTTCGTCTCCGCCGGATAAAAATGCAGCGTAAGTACATCCAGTATCCTGATACCATGGGATTGCTGTAACTCGGATATGCGTTTAATAAAATATTCAATAAGCGTATAGCTGGTGTTCCCGGACACAACTTTATTATTATTCCAGTTATACCATTGCCATTCATTGGCAAAAATCGGACCTGCAATCTTTATATCAGGAAATTTTGCCCGTGCTTTTTTTGCTACTGAATTGTACATCAGAATATAAGCCTCTACCGGAATTTGTGATTTCATAACATCATCATGAGTGCCACTCCAGATACCTGGTTCATTATCCATATTCCAGTATCTGAACTGGTTTTCATTCAAACCGAGTCCGCCGTCACCAAACCAATGATCCAGGATGAGCTACGGTGGAATCTGCAGGCCAGTCTGTCAGATACAGGTTGGGATCACCTTCACCGGCATCCGGTCCTCCGCCACCGGCCCAGTTGTTTCTTACCCCCTCCCACCATGCACACTGATTGTAATTCCAGCAATCAAAATTGTAATTTTTATCCTCAGCAACCTTTCCCAATATCTGAAATCCGAATAAACCGTTGGCCTGCGGCATATTCTGATGAATGCTTGACGCTACGAAATCCCAATCATGGTCATAAACATTATTATACCAGTCCGGATGACTTGAAATCTTGCGACGCCAGTTGTATTTAGTGGAATTATTTCCACCGCTCTCGCGAAAAATCCTGACCCCAGCATCACGGTATAGACTGCCAATCCTCCTCATTGGTTAACCTGGTGGGATCATCGGACAAAGAGTTATTTCTCCCGTATATATAAGGTGAAATATCTTTTTTACCCTGTGTTGCATTTACCGTTATCTCAGCAGCAGATAATTGTACTGAAAGAACAGACACCAGTATTAAGGCTAATAGTTTTGTCATCTTTACTCCGGGATTAATTTCGATCATATGAAATAAATATGCAGAATGAAAATTAAGTATACAATATATTTTAATAGCAATCGCCTAGAGCAGGAAATGAACAGCAATTCAACTTAATTCTAACAACTGACCACTGGCAATTTCTACTTTATGGGTGAGGCAACTTATGCTTTTTCCCGGTAATAATATCCTTCTGCTTATTTTTTCTTTTCACTGACTTCTCGACAAAAACGGGTTTGCCGGAAAACGGATCACGTCCAGTCCAGTACATTAAGGTCGAATAAGTTGATGGCGTTGGTGTAAAAATCTGAATCTGTTCCGGCAGGATGCCCAACTCCGATAGTGCATACTTTCTGAGACTTTTCATATCAGTTTCGGTACAGCCGGGATGTGCTGCGATCATATAATAAGTCAGGAATTGCTTCTTACCTGCTTTTTTAGTCGCCCGGGCAAACTGTCTTTTAAATTCTGTTAAATTTTCATTGGACGGTTTCCCCATCATGTCGAGGACATGTGTTTCAGAATGTTCCGGTGCTATTTTTAATTGACCGGATACATGATGTTCAACCAGGTTATCAAGATATGTCCGGCCGGATCTCTGGTCATTGACAATCATATCATACCGGATACCAGAAGCTACATTTACTTTTTTAACTCCTTTAATACCTTTTATCGCCTTCAATATTGTTGTCTGACTTGAATGATTTACCGGCAATTCATCACAGATATCGGGAAAAACACAACGTTTATCCGTACAGCATCCTTCCCGGTCTTTTCGTTTACATTCAAAGCCGTACATGTTTGCTGTGGGTCCGCCCACATCATGAATGGTGCCCTTGAAATCAGGATCTGCTGCAATTTCTCTGGCCTCATCTATAATGGATTGCATGCTGCGCCATCGAACTTTTCTGCCCTGGTGGACACTGATGGCACAAAAATTACACTCACCATAACAACCGCGATGTGTCAATATGGAGAACCGGATGGTATCCAGTGCCTTGATCTTACCCTGGTCTTTATAAAATGGATGGGCATCCCGCATATATTTAATCTTATGTATTTCATCTAATTCTGCCATATTCAGATGAAGTGCCGGTGGGTTCTGAACAAGATACCGTGTCCCATGCTTTTGTATCAGAGTCTTCGCAGTTACCGGATCATTATTTTGATAAAAGGTGTGAAACATTTGTGTAAATTTTTCTTTATCCCCGGCAACCTCGTTAAAATCCGGTAATTCAATTCTCTCTTGCGGTACTTCAGAGGAGATATAACATAGTCCTCGAATCTTTTCAGGATCCCCATCTCTTTTGATACACTCTGCCAATTCAACCACCGATCGTTCCGCCATGCCATATAAGAGATAATCCGCTTTGGCATCAAACAGAATGGATCCCCGAATCTTATCTGACCAATAGTCATAATGCGCTACTCTGCGCAAACTGGCTTCAATTCCCCCCAGAACAATGGGTTTCCGCGATTTATAATATCTCTTTATCAAATTTGTATAGATTATGGTTGCCCGGTCTGGCCTGCGGTCATTTTTTCCACCGGGAGTATAGTCATCGGACCGGCGTTTTTTTCCCGAAGCCGTATAATTGGCCACCATCGAATCCACACTCCCGGCTGTAACCGCCCAGAACAATTCTGGTTCTCCAAGACGGGTAATATCTTTCTCTGTCTTAATATCGGGTTGACAAATCACCCCGACCCGAAATCCGGCATGGGATAAAATTTTACCGATTACCGCCACACCGATGTAAGGCGAATCGATATAGCTGTCTCCGGATACCAGAATGATGTCAAGCCTGTTCCATCCCAGACTAGTCAATCTCTGTTTTTGTTGTGGGTAAATACATGCTCATTACTCGCTACTCGTCACTCGGTTCTCAATTCTGGATTCATAAAACAGGATACAAGATAATTTTTTATCAGGGTATACACAAGTTATCATGAATTTTTATCAGGGTATACACAAGTTTCGTGAAACTTATTTCAATAACTACTGTTAACTTTATTTCCTTTGGACTTCAATAACTGACTGTTAACTTTATTTCCTTGGACTAAAGAAAATTCTTGCGGCGCCGCGATGATGCAATGCTGAGAAACACTGGAATTATACAGTACATAAAATATAGGTGATCAGTGAGAAATAAACAAGAATTTTCTTGACATCTATTCCCATGTTTTCTGGAACTTAATTATCAATGTAGTGTTCATCATTATTCTAATTTAAATATTTATTCTATGAATTGAACAGAAAATCGCCACAAATAAATAGAATACTAAATTAAGGCAATAAATGTGAGGATTCAGGAACCTGGGTGCTTAGGGATTGGTTCTTTATCCTGAACGTTTCCGGAGACAAGATACACTCTGCGTATCCGCACTTCTGCGAGATAAAATAAATTATGATCTGCTACGAAAATCTTGGTAGATTCCGTGGCTTTTTGTGCATTTAATTTTATACCAAGCATCCTGAACTTATTTCAGGATGTGATTATATATTTGGAGAAGTTGTTCTTAATGAGAAAAGAAAATTTTAGAAATGTCGCGATAATCGCCCACGTCGATCATGGAAAAACAACCCTGGTGGACGGTATGTTGAATCAAAGTGGAATTTTCCGTGAAAATCAACAGGTCGAAGAACGAATGATGGATTCCATGGATCTGGAACGGGAACGGGGCATTACCATCCTGGCCAAAAACACGGCAATTACATATAACCATACTAAAATAAATATTATCGATACACCCGGTCATGCTGACTTTGGCGGTGAGGTCGAGCGCAGTCTGAATTTGGTCGATGGTGCCATTCTACTGGTGGATTCAAGCGAAGGTCCGCTACCGCAAACAAGATTCGTTGTAAAAAAAGCTCTGGCAAAAAAATTACCTATCATTCTGGTGATCAATAAAATTGACCGGCCCGATGGACGGATCGAGGAAGTGGTTAACGAAGTATATGATTTGTTCATTGATCTTGATGCCGATGAAGAACAAATCAATTTCCCCATATTATACACCAATGCAAAATTAGGTATTGCCCATAAGAAACCGGGAGACGGGGCCAAAAATTTAAAATTCCTTTTTGATACCATCGTTGAATGCATACCGGGTCCGGAATCGGATGATGCATCCATACCGCAATTTCTTGTCACAAATCTGGATTATGATTCCTATATGGGAAAAATCGCCATAGGCAGGCTTTCCAACGGCATACTGGAGATGAATAAAACCTACAGTCTGGTCAAAGAAGATAGTATCAAACCGAATATTAAATTCTCTGCTTTGTATACTTTTCAGAATATGGGTAAGAAACAGGTGGATAAGGTATTTTCGGGCGATATTATTGCTCTGGCCGGCGTGGATGATATCAGCATCGGTGACACAATTTCTTCTTTGGATGATCCCAAACCATTGCCCCGGATCCATGTGGATGACCCGACAATTTCAATGATCTTTTATGTCAATACAAGTCCGTTTGCCGGAAAGGATGGAAAATATTTAACCTCACGCCATCTGCGTGACCGTCTGCAAAAAGAAACGCTCGGCAATGTGTCAATTCAGATCAAGGAAACTGGTCGTGCTGATGCCTTTGAGGTTTGCGGACGCGGTGAATTACAGATGGCGGTTTTGATTGAGACCATGCGCCGTGAGGGGTACGAATTTATGGTTTCTAAACCACATGTTATTACCAAAGAGATTGATGGAAAAACCTGTGAACCGGTTGAACATATTTATATCGATGTGCCGGAAGATTATCTTGGTGTAATTACCGAAAAATTATCTCAGCGTAAAGGCAGAATGTCTAATCTGGTAAACCATGGACATGGCAGAGTTAACGTTGAATTTCTCATCCCATCGCGGGGATTGATTGGATTTCGCAGTCATTTTCTCACCGATACCAAGGGATCAGGTGTAATGAACTCAATTTTTCAGGGATATGAACCCTGGTTTGGCAAAATTCCACAACGCACCTCAGGCGCATTGGTAGCGGATCGCCCGGGAAGAATAAACTCTTACGCCACCCTGGCTATGGTTGATCGTGGTGAACTATTTCTTGATGTGGGAACCGCCGTATATGAAGGAATGATTCTCGGTGAACGAAATCGGAGTGGCGATTTAGATGTAAATATAACCAAGGAGAAAAAACTGACCAATATGCGCAGTTCAACTTCTGAAGCAACCGTTACCCTAAGACCGCCACGCATGCTCTCACTGGATCAGTCTATTGAATTTATTGCCGAAGACGAACTTGTTGAAATTACACCGGGCAGCATCAGACTTTCAAAGATAGAACGGGACAGACAGAAACGTCTTTCTATGGCAAAGAAGGAGAAGAAGGTCGAAGAGCCTGAATAATATTAAAAAGTCCCTGAGCGCCTAAGCACCTGAGTCCATGGTTTTAAACTGAAGGACTTAGGGACTTGAGTGCTTAGGGACTATATTCTACTTTTACATAAGCACAATTAAAGAACTACAATCTCACCTTCTCCATCATCTCTTCATTTGTTTTGGCCATTTTCATCATTTTCAACAAACCTTTCATGGCGGCATCCGGTTCTAAATGGGCAATATTCCGTCGCAATTTTGAGACCCAGTCCATCTCTGCCTCAGTAAACAATAACTCTTCTTTCCGTGTTCCGCTGGATCTTATATTTATTGCCGGAAAGATTCGTGCATCTGCCAGCGATCGATCCAGTACAATTTCACTATTTCCGGTACTTTTAAATTCTTCAAAAATATAATTATCCATTCGCGAGCCGGTATCTACCAGAGCCGTGGCGATAACCGTAACGGAACCGCCATTCTCAACATTACGGGCCAATCCAAAAAAACGGCGTGGAATCTCCAGTGCGCGGGCATCCAGACCACCGGAAAGGGTTCTGCGGGATCCTGTTCCATGCGAATTAAAGGCGCGGGACATTCGTGTAATGCTATCCAATAGGATGACCACATCCCGCCCGGCTTCTAATTCACAGCGGATATGAGCCAGGGTCAATTCAGCCAGATTTACATGCGCGTCGATACTGTGATCGCTGGAGCTGGCAAGTACTTCCGCATCAACACTTCGTCGAAAATGAGTCACCTCCTCCGGCCGTTCATCAATTAATAGTACAATAATTCTTACATCGGGATCACTTTTTTGGATGGATACGGCAATTTCTTCAAGTATGCGGGTTTTGCCGGCCTTGGGTGGCGATACAATCAATCCACGTGTTCCCTTTCCGATCGGCGCAATTAATTCTATAATTCTCATGGATATAATACCGGAATCACCAAGATGCAATCGTTCAGCAGGATCTACTGCCGAGAGACGATCAAACCGGATTCTGTTTTTAAAATCGGCGGGCGCTTCACCACAGATTTTTTCTATAGAATCCAGTTGCAATCCTTTTGGACCTTGTTTAACCTTGCCGGTAATATCCGCACCATCCTCAAGTCGGTACTCTCTGGCAAATTGAGGGGATACCCAAATATCATCCGGTCCCGGTTGAAAAGAACGGTTGGGATCCCTCAGGAAACCACTTCCCTTGCCGATCCGTTGGAACACTAAATTCTCAGTAAATGTCAATTCTTCTTTGCTCATCTGTTCATCTTCTTTTTTTCATTATTATCAAGCAACAAAACTAAATATTTATGGTAAAATCATATCAACGGGCTTTTTAAATTCATTTGCCAGTCTGGTGGATAAATCAAAATGGATTTTACTGTGGAGAACCATTAAAAATATCAATTTTTATTTTAAATATTAATATCTGAGGTATCCTGATGATATCAATTTTTGCTGTATAGTTTTATGCAAGCGAAAGTATACACTGAATATACTGAAATATAAAACTTGTGCAAATTGCTTATTTACGATACACAAAAATATTGGCCGGACTGGACTCCGGGATAAAATGGTTTTTTTTATAATCACCATAATGCCCGGTAAGCGTAAAACCAGTCTGTTCATGCTTTTTCATATAGCCCTTGCTAATACAAGGGAACAAATGACTCGTGTCACTAAATATTTCTTTCCCTGATTTTGTACACCGGGTTAAAAACTCAACCTTCTCAACAGAAATATTATTATATTTTCGGATAAATTCCACATTTTCTTCTTCCGATTCAAGAACCGGAAAATCGAAGCTATTCAATTTCACAATTTTGTCCCAGTTCACGGTTTGAAATATCCAAATACCTCCTGGGGCAAGTGAATAATAGATATCAGTCAAGAAAGAGTTGAGATGATTTGCCGGCAGGTAAGACATTACATTTCCGATAGAAAATATCAGGTCAAATTCCTGAGACAATTTTCTAACTGCCAGCATATCCAGAAAAATAAATTCAACATCCGGATAATTTGCGCGACCGACCTTCAGCATATCTGCATCAATATCAATACCGGTGACGTGATTGGCAATATTTCCCAGTTCACCTGCCATCATTCCGGTTCCGCATCCAATATCTAATATACTTGGTTTTCCGGTTGGATTATATTCTTTAATAAATGAGTAAGCCGCTTTATTAAAGGCGAACAATTTATCGTAATATGGTGCAATCTTTGAGTAAAAAGACATGAAGAATATCGGGTTTATGTTGATATAATGAATTTAAAATGGCTGGTATTTATAATTCGTTATTGGTTATTTGTACTTTGTTTCGAACTTGTAACTTGTTCTATGTTTATATCTTGTATATAGCATCTAACATCCAGAACCGTGCTCCTGGTTAAAAGTTTCTTTCAGAATGACCTGTCAAAGGCCCGGTTCCTTGAGCCTTGATCCTTGTACCTTGCATCTTGTATCTTGAATCCAGCATCTAAAATATCTCAATATATGAAATACGTATCTCACGGGATATTTCAGAAAATTTTTCCGTGTTTTTCAGGATGTTTTTTAATATGAAGTCGATGCGTAATTTTCCGGCAAACACCCACTTCAGGCCTGCGTTTAAATATCCCTTACCGGTACCTGCAGAGCTGGCACTATTATCATTGATGGCAAAATCATATTCTGCTACCAGGGCAAGTTCAGGATTGATGCTCTTATCAATGCCGGCAAAGAAATTCAAGTCCTTATCTCCATCACCGGTCTCAAAGCTATAATTGATCCCGCCGTGCAGACCAAGCAAACCAAGAAATTCATAATTTTTACTAACAGCAGCAAATGCACCAACAGATTTATTCTGATACCTTCTGGTACTATCAAGATATGCGCCATATCCCTGAGAATTATAGCCTATGGTAACCGCCGGCACCGTATAGTCTTCTTCAATAAGCCGGTACCGGACATGAGCGCCAACCTGCGGATTGCCATTTACTGCCCCCATCCCAATTACGTTTGTGCCGCCGTATGAGATTCCAATCATAAAACGGTCGGTTAAACCAACATCTACTCCACCAAGGATTCCGCCTTCAGTATATGCACGCAGGTGTGCATTAAAACTGCCGCGCAGCAATGTACCAGCAGTCGGAAAATCTATCAAAACGATAGGTTCTACGATTGCCGCTTCCTGCGCAAAAATAATTATTGGAATGATCAGAAAAAATATTATCTTTCTCATATATACCTAAGACTCTGTTTTTGTTGACATAAGGTAGCCCACAGCATGCACAAAATCAAGGTAAAAATAAAAGGCCAATGGAACAAAAGTGAAATTAGTTCATAAATATAAAATGGAATAAATGCTGAGTTCACCGACGTTAAAAACAATGTACTTGAAAACACAGCATGTGATAACTAAATTGGCAACTAGTACTGGATAGCGATTAAACTGCTTATGAAAGGTAGAACAGGAAAAATATTATGAGGAATAATTTTACAAGTCGGGTTCAAAAGGTCATCCGATATTCGAAAGAAGAAGCGATGCGCCTGGGACACGATTATATTGGTACTGAACATCTTCTGTTGGGTGTACTCAAAGAAGGTGAAGGTATCGGAATAAAAATTTTACAAAATCTTAACTGTGATCTCGCCAAACTAAAGAAAGCAATAGAAGATTCAACAGCACCTTCCGGCGGAACCATGACGATTGGGAATCTTCCCTTGTCAAAACGTGCCGAAAAAGCGTTGAAAATGACATATATCGAAGCTAAGAATTTTAAGAATGATGTTATTGGAACTGAACACCTTTTATTATCAATATTAAAAGAGAAAGACAGTCTGGCTGCTCAGATTCTTCTCACATTTAATGTCGATTATACAAACTGTTATAATGAACTTGAGAATATTCTGGCAGGTAAGCCGACGATTCCAAGACCAAAACAATCTGCAAAAAAGACAAAAACACCGGCACTTGATCACTTTGGTCGTGATCTAACGCAACTGGCCTCCGAAGGCAAATTGGATCCGATTATCGGTCGTGATGAGGAAATTCAGCGTGTTGCGCAAATTCTCAGCCGGCGTAAAAAGAATAATCCGGTATTGATCGGTGAACCGGGTGTGGGTAAAACCGCAATCGCCGAAGGATTGGCTCTTCGTATCAATCAGAAAAAAGTATCACGTGTTCTTCATAACAAACGTGTGGTTGCACTGGATATGGGTTCTATTGTCGCCGGAACCAAATATCGCGGCCAGTTCGAAGAACGGATGAAGGCCATTATGACCGAATTAGAGAAAGCGGAAGATGTAATACTGTTTATTGACGAATTACATACAATCGTTGGTGCCGGCGGCGCTTCCGGTTCATTGGATGCTTCAAACATGTTTAAACCGGCTCTGGCCCGTGGTGAATTGCAATGTATTGGTGCCACAACTCTGGATGAATATCGGATGCATATTGAAAAAGACGGGGCATTGGAGAGACGATTTCAAAAGGTCATGGTTGAACCGACAACATTTGATCAAACACTTGAAATACTGCGTTCAGTTTCTCATAAATACGAGGAACACCATCACGTAGAATTTCCCGATGAGGTATTGGTCTCTGCCGTACACCTGAGTGATCGCTATATCACTGATAAAAACTTTCCTGATAAGGCCATTGATGTTCTGGACGAAACAGGTTCGCGGGTACATATTGCAAATATTATTGTACCCCAGGAAATTCTCGATCTCGAGAACGAAATTGAACATATTAAACAGGAAAAAGAATCTCTGGCAAAACTTCAGGATTTTGAGAAAGCTGCCAAACTGAGAGATCAGGAACGCAATTTAACCGAAAAACTGGACATTGCCCGTGAAAAATGGGAAGCCGAAGAAGAACGCCGGAGAGCTGTGGTAGATCTTGATGACGTGGCGGAAGTTGTTGCTATGATGACCGGAATTCCAACCAAAAGAATTGCCGAGAAGGAATCAAAGAAATTACAGCGCATGGCAGAAGTTCTAAGAGAACGTGTTATTGGCCAGGACGAAGTTATCGAAGTTACGTCGCAAGCAATCCGCCGCGCACGTGCAGGTCTGAAAGATCCCAACCGGCCAATAGGATCATTTATTTTTCTGGGACCGACTGGTGTTGGTAAGACTCATATGGCAAAGGTGTTGGCAGATTATTTGTTTGAGTCTCAAAATGCACTCATTCGCATCGATATGAGTGAATATATGGAAAAATTTAACGTCTCACGTCTAGTAGGTTCCCCTCCCGGATATGTTGGCTATGAAGAAGGTGGATTATTAACCGAGCGTGTTCGCCGCAGACCCTATGCTGTTATCTTGCTTGATGAAATTGAGAAAGCACATCCCGATGTGTTCAATATTCTGCTCCAGGTGCTTGATGAAGGTCATCTCACCGATAGCCAGGGCCGCAAAGTGGATTTTAAAAATACGATTCTGATCATGACCTCAAACGCCGGAACCAGAGAAATAAAAAATAATCTGAATTACGGATTTACCGCCAGCGATGATATGGTGCATGATCATGATAAAATGAAGTCAAAGATATCTGATGAAATGAAGAGATTGTTTAATCCTGAATTTCTGAATCGTATCGATGATGTTGTGTTCTTCCACCAGTTAAATCTTGACAGCAGTATGAAGATCGTTGATATCGTATTGCGTGAGATGTCAGATAAAGTTGCTGATAAAAAAATGCGTTTCGTACTGACGGATGGCGCAAAGAAATTCATTGCCGAGCATGGTTTTGATCCTGTGAATGGGGCCCGGCCTCTCAAACGGGCTATTCAGAAATATATTGAGGATCCCATTGCCGATGATATTATCAAGGGGAAATTTGGCGAGGGAAGCATCATACAAATTAAGATGAAGAACAAATCCGAATTGGGTTTTTACGAGATTGGAAAAACTGAAGATCAAAAATCCGATGTCAAAATAGACTAAAATTCAGTATATTTATCATAGATCTATGATGTAGAACTCGTCATTCCGAACTTGGTTCGGAATCTAATAAAAATCAAGTAGTTAGATCCTGAAATAAATTCAGGATGACCGAAAATTTAAAGCCCGGAGAAAAATCCGGGCTTTTTTTTGCCCATATCAATTCACATCTGGTAAAACTCTGTTATAGTTTCCGCACAAGGCCCGCATATTTAGGCTCTGTTTTAAATCCAAAACGATAAAAATATTCCGGACGGAAAAATCCTGTGGTTACATTTAACCTGTGATCTGACTTCATCCGCTTAAAGAATTCATTTAACAATCCATCACTCACACCCTTTTTACGATAGGTATTGGTTACCACAATCTTTTCAATATGCACACTTTCTTCGTTCGTGACAGAATAAAACAGACCGCCAACCAATCTCCCCCGCTCATTTACGCCTATTAAATAGCGATGCTTTGGTGTAAATTTTACTGCAAGGCTATTCTTTAAGAATAACTGATGTAATCGTGTTATTTCTTTCGGATTTACCGGTGCACGAACCTGAAATTCAGCGCCGTCATAATCCTGTAGCCTGACGACTACATCCACATCAGAAACACCACCCGCTTCCATCGTTATCAAATCTGCATTATCCGTCGGACTCAAATGCGGATAAGTTAATCGTGTCAGAAAGAAAATCTCGTCGTCCCCTAATACAAGATCATTTTGAATAGCAGAAATATATTGACTCAGATTATCCTGTGTGACAGTTCCCACCCTCTGACCACGAATTATTTTTTCCATTCTTATTTTTAAATCGTCTGTGGATTCTGAAAAAACCGTGGCAGTAAAAAACCGGAGACGTGTTTCAGGAATCTCTACCTCAAGATCATGTAATTGATAGGTCTCATACAACTCACTCAACGTTTCTGCCCGCGCTTCAATAGTAGCATTTTCTGTGATCTGCATCCAGCGGTGATATCTTTTTATGGCAAAATAAAGTTTCTTTGGTAAATATCCTCTGTCCTCTATCGTTGTGATATATTCTGATAATTCCTCAGAAAATGCTTTTATTTTTGCCTGGTCCGGATCAAGTTTACATAATTCAAGACACTCCTTTAACACATGTAATCCATGCTGAATACCCAGGGCTTCAACCAGACCTGAAAACATATATTTATATTTTCCGATACCATTTAACATCGGAATATCTTTTTCAGTTACCAATACAAACTTTTCAAAAATATTCAACAGCAGTCGAAGAATATCTTTATGTTCCTGTCTCGCCGAAATTGATATAATGCGCATTCCCGTCTGATAGTCATGAACCGGAATGATTACGTTTCCGGGTGATGGATCGCGCATTTCCATCGTTCTTCCGGTTCTCATCCAGAATTTTATAAAACCGCTTGCAGCACTCCAAATAAAGAAAGGCCATAACAATTTAATACGGTCAATCATAGCCTCATTTTTCTGTCGTGCAATCCTGACCAAAAACTTGCCCGCCGTTTCCCCGGGAATATATTCTTCACTCCACAGGTCATATTCGGGCCAGTACCCGCCAAATTCTTCTACAAGTTGCTTATCGCCCGAGATTGATGCTGTCTGGATGAGCCACTTTATCTCATCAATGACTTCAACACTACTTAAACTGTGATTCAGGTTAACCGCCAGATCAAAACTTCCCTGATACCTGGTTTGCACAGTTACACGATAGACAGATTTACCATGATCCGATCCCAGCAGACTTACCCAAACGCCACCTGGCGGAATATCATGTAGTCTGACAAGTGCGCCTTTGGAAAAAAGGAATACTGCTTCACGAATCAATCCAGTTTTGGTGATAGCTTCGTTAAGCCGGGAACGATCTCTATGATTAATTCCTTCTTCAAATGTTAGCACATTTTCCCAGGTATACTCTTCGCCAGTCTCCATATCAACTGCGACGGTCTGCTTAGTACCCAGCCATTTTCTGAAACCACTTTTCAGATAGTCATACGCTAATCCTGCATAATTCGCGATTTCCGGATAAAACGCATGCAACTGGCTATCTATCAGAAACCGGCGGATACTTTTGTACTGTGCTGGGTGATTTGTACCATATTGACCGATCAGATTAAACAAACTTTTACAGTTTGGATTCGTTATTGTACAATGTGAACGGATATTTTCAAACAGTACTATCAGATTATCTGCTGTTAATCTTTTGTTACTGATCGCGGTGATTAATGTTGGAGAAAAAAGAAAATCTGGCCGATCCAAAAGATCGGTTAACAGTGTCTGAAACTCATGTTTTTGCAGAGTATCAATCATAACGGGAATCGTCATTTCCTGCAAAGCCTGATCATTTTCATAGATAGTCCGGTGTAGAATTTCTTTGGCAAAAAACGCAAAATGTGACTGAGAACTTTTACTCATTTCCTCTAAATACTCAATTGCTTTTTTCTGCTCATTTCTCAAACCCGAATATAACAAGCCTACAGAGAAATGTAGATTCTCTAATTCATCACCATTATCGGGAAATTCGCTGCCAATACTTATTGGTTTATTTATCACGCTCAAAACATGGATATTGGCATCCGGCTTGTCGCTTCTTGACCATTTAAAAATATTGCGGCCAGTAAAATCAATCAGATTTTGATTCCCAAGCCAAAGATCCGGTGATTGCAAAATAGCACCCAAATTTATTTTTTTATCTTCAGCATTATATTTAAAATCACCGAGCTGTATCCCGGATTTATCAATATGTATTGTTAAGCCGGTTTCATTTCCTTTGAGGAAAAGACCTTTCTCTTTGGATATAACCTCAGACTGGGTAACACCACATTCTCTTAGAAACCATGTAGGTACCTGAATTTCATAATTCTTGATAAAAACAGGAAAAAATTCGTGGCGATACATCTGTTCAATTGTATCAGAAAAATTTTCCTCTATATTTCTCCTTTTGAATGTACCTTTTGGTGTTAATTCGCCCTTTTCCAGATCAAAATTTCGGTCGATCAACCGGAAATCGACAATTCGCTCAAATGGGGAAAGAAATTGATTTACTGATACGATTACCGAACTAAAATATGATCGTAACTCGCTCTCATCCATATCCGAGAATGTAACTTCCTTAGAATCGTAATTTGGATAAACTAGTAAGGTATTAAACGGTTTGTGGTCTCCGACCAAAAAGACGCGGGTTATAAATTCCAGTTCCAGAAAGTAATTTTCAATTTTCTGAGGAGCGATCGTTTCACCCTTAATATTCTTATATATCTCCTTTTTTCGGTCAATAATGCGAATGAACCCATTTTCATCGGCTTTCATAATATCACCGGTAGGCAACCAGCCATCGATATAGTCCGTACCCGCATCTTCGGGATTAACATATCCCATCATAACATACGGTCCTCGGATAAGTAATTCGCCGTCATCAAGAAATTTCAATTCGATTCCCGGTAAAGCTTTGCCCAGTGAATTGGGGCGATACCTGCCAGGCGGTGTCATTGTGATCCCACCGGTTGCCTCCGTCATTCCGAACCCACTCATAAGTTCAATTCCATACTTTTGAAAAAACTCAAATATTTCAACATCAAGATGACCGGCCGCGGATAATCCCCATTTAAGTTTACCACCGGTTAAATTTGAAACAGCCTGACGGATCGTTTCCTCATCGTCTTCATATATATTGAACTGGCTCTGAATTCGTTCAAACAGTTGATACCATTTTTTTGGAATGCTAATAAATATTGAAGGATGAATTCGCTGCATATTATCCAACATGGCTTCAGCGGAGGGATTTTCCATAAACACATAGCGGGCGCACCAAAAGATGCTTCCCGTCATCTCAAACCATCGACCGAATGTATGATAAAGAGGCAGGTAGGAAAGAAAAATATCTTCTTCTCCAATTTTCGGAATGGCCATGGCACGCGCAAATCTCTTATAAACGATATTTTGATAAGAAAACATTATTCCTTTCGGGTTTCCGGTAGTTCCCGAGGTAAACATAATCGTCGCGCGGTCGGTTATTTTCTTTTTGTTTATCCGGTTTTTAATTACAGTTTCATCCACCTGGCCAGACAACTCACTAATATGATTGAGCGTATACACATTATCATGTTCCTGGCCATTTTTCTCCAACAAGACAACCGTTTCCAAAAATTTCATCTTCGCCTGAAGCGGTGATATGGCCTTGAGTAATTCCTGATCTGATACAATTAAAACTTTTGGTTTGGTATATTGTAAAATATATTCGATATGAACCTGCACTGAATTCGCAGGGATCATTATATTTTCAATATTATGGGTTAGACACGCTAAATCAAAAATCACCATCTCAAGAGAATTTTTACATAAGAATGCCACGGGCCTTTTATCCAACTCATCGCCAAGCAGGTTTATAAGAAATCCCGCATATAAGTTGACCTGCTTACTTATCTCACTCCAGGTATAATCTTGTTGATCTCCCGGTCGCATCACCGTAAATATATTTTTATCCGGATACTTATCAACGCGTTGTCTGAATAATTTACCAAATGTATAATCAGATTTTTGAATCAGTTTTAGAATATGCTCATCCCATCGGGAATCCTCATAGATCCGTGTAAGAAGACCGCTTTGGCGAAACACATCCAGGAAAGTAAATATTTGATCAGCTGAACCGGATTTTAGCAGTAATTTCCCAAGATGAAAAAAATCGTCCGGATCAACAGATTCGGCGAATATTTTGCTGTTTTCAGGTTCATCCAAATATTCAAAAAATAAGTCGGTTTCGGAGCCAGGTAAGATTTTTTTCTCTTTAAGAATAGTTCCGAGATGTTTATTGATTTCCTTAGTACTGAAGTTTTTACTCATAGTTTTTTTCGTCTTTTTGTCAATTTTTTAGATCAAAAATACAATTTTCAATTATAACAATTTTTAGAAATTTAAATATTCTCAATATGATACTTAATTAGGTGAATGTTACCCCGGAATTAATCCTGGTGTATCGTCCTGGCCATGTGTTAACAACCGAATAATAATTATTAATTTAGTCCAGATCTTTTTCCGTCCTTCTCAAGCACTTTATCCTGAATTTCGAGATCTTTTGATAATATTTTTTTTAATCGCAATGAACGCTAAGGATTAAGAGAGATTCGTAAAGATTTATATTTATTTATTTTGCGTACTTAGCGTCTCCTCTGCGCACTTTGCGGTTAAAATATGTAAACACCTGGTCAGGACAAGACAATTCAATAATAATGTAGTTCTGGAATATGTTCAATATAACCAAAATAAAAGGCAAAATTATAAAATTCCATTAGTCCATCTATTACATCTTCAGAAAGTTGGTAAGACAAATCATTTGTCAGGATATCATGATAAAAATTCCAGTTTTCCGGACGAGAATTTGCATAATCCTTACATATTTTTTCAATGTTGCGCACACCTATCTCAAAGGACTTTTTAACCACCTCTACATCATTCTTGCCAATAGTATGTTGCCGCCCGGCCCACAAAAACAAGGGATATGGTAAACCTGTCATATCATACCATTCTTCGCCAAGGTCCAATCGGCTCTGGTTTGATTGAAAATGACTTATGGCAGAATCTCCAACCAGGAAAGCCGCATCTGCTTTATCCAGCATGATAGTAAGATCAGGCTCCAGGTCAATAAATTCAGGATTTAACATATATTTTTCACGTAAGAGGATCTGTAATAGAATCTTATGAATCCCGGCATTCCGATCCACGGCAATTTTATCAATACGCTTCAGGCCCTTCTTAAAAAACAGTTGTAAACCTTTCAAACTTCCTTTGGCCGAAACACAGATCCCGGGTATCAGATTCCATGTCTCCTTTCGTCGTGCATATTCGACAGCCGGGATTATACCCAATTCGGCGATCCCCTGCCTTATTTGTTCGGCTGTATCTGAAATATTTACAAATGAGGTTTTAAAATTATTGGGGATGAGATTATTTACGATGCCATAGATCAGAGGCATAAGTTCAAGATCATCAGCAATGACGATCTGTCGGTCGGTATTATTGTTATTGCTGTTTTCTTGCGGAGATTCCTTACTAAACAGTTCGTTAATTTCCATAGCACTACTCGGTTAAAAACATAGTGCCGCCGATGATGAGACGAAATCCATTTAGTGATAAGGCATCATCACGCACCATTAATGATCCAAATTGCAAATCAAATTGTGAATATAAATTATAGAAATCACCGAGATTCCATTCGATTCCAAGCGAAAGTTCCGGCATAAATAAGGTTTCTGTCACTGCTAAATAATCTTTTGATGCTTGTACGGTTACCAAACTGCCACCACCACCTGCATACATGGCGAAATCTGAAAAATGCCAGAATTCCATAAAGACGCCGATACCAAGATAGCTGAAACTAAAACGGGTCGCTTCAGTATATGGCAGATTGATGTCTGCCTTATAATTGCGATAACTATAGCGGGCATCCACATGTAAACTGTCGCTGAATTTTAGTAAAGTATGTCGTAAAAAAAGATCATAGCCGCCGCCAACTCCAAATTTGCTGCCGTATAGACTTGATTCATTAAAGCCAGGATAGATAATACCACCAGCCGCTCCGATGCCAAATTTTGCCGATGCCGTTGATGCAAATATCAGAAATATACTCGCAATAATTAACTGTTTTTTCATAAGTTACCCTGTTTTTATTAGGTATAATTTAAAGGAGCTGCCATTTAAATGCAACTGTAGCACATGCGACAATTTTCTTTTTTAGGTATATTTTTTTAACTTAAGTATTTTAATAGAAGAAATGGGTAGTGGATGTGGAGTCTCTGAAACGAAAATATTCTTTTTACTCAGTTATTGTTCCCTCTTTCAATCGGGTTGATGAAATTCAGGATTTGGTTCAGTCCATAGAACAACTTGTATTTGCCAGGGAAAAATTTGAGCTGATTATTGTCGATGACGGTTCCACTGACGATACACTTTCCTATCTTAAAAAATATGCGCAAGATACGACTATAAACTTTTCCTTTTACACCCAGGAGAATCAGGGTCCGGGCACAGCCAGAAATACGGGAATGAACAATGCTAGAGGTGATTTTTTTATTTTTATTGACTCCGACTGTACAGTTCCGGAACAATGGTTATCAGATATTGATTCGCAGATAAACCAGGAAGCTGCTGATGCATTTGGCGGACCAGATTCGTTTCGTGATGATTTTTCACCTTTACTAAAAGCCATTAACTATTCCATGACTTCATTTATCACCACCGGAGGATTACGTGGAAAAAAAGGAAAAAAACTGGCAAAATTCTATCCCCGCTCATTCAACATGGGATTAAGCAGACAACTTTGGGAGGAGATTGGCGGATTCGGAAATCTAAGACATGGACAGGACATTGAGTTCAGTAACCGCATTATCAAAGCCGGTGCCAAAGTAGTGTTCATCGAACCTGCGTATGTCTATCATAAACGGAGAACAAATTTCAGGCGATTTTATCGACAGGTATATAATTGGGGAGTGGCACGGATCAATCTGTATAAGATCGATAAATCAATGCTCGAACCACTACACACATTACCAGCAATTTTTACTTTGATTGTATTTATAATACTAATTCTGGGAATCTTCAGTGAATTCTTTCGCATTCTGCTGACTGTTGGGATCATATCCTGGTGTATTATTACTCTGTACTCCATGATCGATGCTTTGCGCATGTATAAGCAAGTACTACCCGCATTAATAGTACCTTTTATCATCCCTGCACAAATATTCGGTTATGGTTTGGGCTTTATAAATAACTATATTCGCCGCGTTATATTTGGAAAAAAAGAGAAAGTCGGATTCAAAAAGACCTATTATAAATAAGAGAGAAATATGGCAAAAAATAAGAAAAAAAATATCGTCGAAAAGAAGGCGGCATCACCGGCATTCACATTGAGCGTTCTTCAGCAAAATGTTATCTTCATAAGTATCATTATAATATATCTGATCATACTACTGAAGCCCATGGTGCTTGATGGTTTATCACCACAGGGTGTGGATGTGATCGCCCATCAGGGCGGCACGAAGCTTATCCGCAATCATGTAGAATCAACCGGTGAGCAGGCATTATGGAATCCTGCCATATTTTCGGGGATGCCGGTTTATCACCTTCTGGGTGCAAAGGCGTTCTCTCTGGACCAGGTTATAAACTGGTTTGCAAATATGTTCAGCACGGCATTCGCCTATTACCTGCTGGGTGCCTTGGGAATGTTTGTGTTACTCAGATACTTAAAAATGATCCCATTAATTAGTTTTATGGGAACAATGCTTTTCATTTTGATGCCACATTTCAATTCGCTCTATCTTGAAGGCCATTTAGCAAAACTTCGCGCGGTCATGTTCATCCCCTGGATCATCCTCAGTTTTCTGTATTTCCTTGACAGGAGATCACTTCTATCCGCAGCTCTTTTTGCTTTGAGTTTTGGACTTCAGATACGTACTCAACATTATCAAATCGTATTCTATACGGCCCTGGTGGTTTTTGCACTCGGTGTACAGCCATTTGTCCGGGAATTAATATCAAAAGAATATACCAAATTTTCAAAATCTCTGCTTCTGCTTGTGGGTGCACTTTTGCTTGGTATTGCCATGTCTGCACAACCATTATTCCTGGCAAATGAATATTTGCCGTACTCAAAACGGGGAAAAACGACGATCGATCTGGAGAAACGCGAGCAACAGATTGTCCAGGACCAATCTGCCGGGGTAACGCTTGAATATGCGACCCAATGGTCAACCCATCCATCTGAGTTATTTACCTGGATTATACCCAGATTTTACGGTGGCATGTCAGGAGAAAAATATACCGGTTCAGATGTACCGGGTTTAAAAAACCGTATGATACCAGGATACTGGGGCTACATGCCATTTACTCAGAGCTATGAATATATGGGTGTGATTACAATTCTTCTTGCATTTATAGGTATATTTGCGTTTCGCCGTGAGAAGAGGATATTATCACTTGTTATAATATCACTATTCTTTATTCTCCTTTCTTTTGGCAGGCATTTTATCTCTTTTTATGAAATATTCTTTAACTATTTTCCCTACTTCAACAAATTTCGTGCACCCATGATGAGTGTAACGATTACCGGAACAATCTTGGCAATTCTGGCTGCTTATGGGATGCATTACCTTTATACAATTTATAAAAATAAGAACTATGAAGAACTAAAGCAGATGCTCTGGATCCCGGGTGGCTTTATTGCCGTGGGAATCTTACTATTAATATTCGGACAGGGTTTCTCATTTACAAAGACAGGTGAAAATTACGAACCCCAAATACTCCAGTTATTGCAACAAGTCCGAGCTGAATATTTTAATCAGGATTTGGTACGCTACTTTCTGATTAGCATTGTCACTGGTGGTTTAATATATGGCTTTTTTAAACAGAAAATTTCCTTTGCCGTATTATCTGGTGTCCTGGTTATCATTGCAATTATGGATCTGACCAATGTCCAGGGAAGATACAGCAAAGATTTTGTAAATGCGGATAGACTTGAGCGTCAGTACTTCCAAAAAACCACGACGGACAATTTTCTATTATCAGATAAAGAGGTATTTCGTATCATGCCACCGCCTTCTGAAATGAATTCGAACCGCTGGGCCTATTACCATCAGATCATCGGTGGCTATTCACCAATTAAGATGTATGCTGTGGAAGAAATAATGCAGAATTGCCTTAACAAAAGTACCGATGGACGATTTCCACTTAACTGGAATGTAATCCGTATGCTAAATGTTAAATATTTACTACTGAAACAAAAAGTGGCAGATATGAATCTCATCCCGGTTCATAGTGATGATTCAGGAAAAATATATACCTACCTGTTGGCAAACCGCTTGCCCCGTGGATTTTTTATCCGGAAATACAATGTAATTGCAGATCAGTATGACCGTCTGGAATATATTAATCAGTCGCAATTTGATCCAGGTGTTGAGGCCATCCTGGAGCAGCAACCGGATCAAACCATTGGGATTCCGGATAGTACATATAGCCGATTGACAAATTTTACACCAAATAATCTTGAATTTGAAGTTTATACAGATCAATCGGCACTGTTTGTTATATCAGAATCTTATTATCCACCCGGCTGGAAAATTTATTTGGATGATCAGGAGGTAACCGCTATCTATAAGACCAATCACTCACTACAATCTGTCATCGTGCCGGCAGGTAATCATAAGATTGAACTAAAGTTTGAGCCGGGCAGCTATTATAAATATCTTACCGTTGCCGGGGTATCGGTTGGTATTATCTATTTAATTATAGCAGTTTCACTTGCAATGATGATCAGGGAACGAAAAGGATTTTCAAATATAACTAAATCACCTCCAGAATGATGAAAAAAGTTCTGATCATTACCTATTATTGGCCGCCGGCTGGCGGACCAGGTGTACAAAGGGTATTAAAATTTGCAAAATTCCTGCCTGCATTTGGATGGCAACCGCTAATCCTGACTGTTAAAGACGGTGAATTTCCGGCAATCGATGATAGTCTGATTTCTGAGGTTGACCCCAGTCTTGATATATTCAGAACAAAAAGTATTGAACCGTTTGATCTGTTTAAAAAATTAACCGGTAGAAAAAAAGATGATACAATATCTACATATTTCTTAGCAGAAAAAAAGAGTAAAAGTTTTTCTGAATCTCTCCTGAAATGGCTGCGTATTAATGTCGTATTACCAGATGCAAAAATTGGCTGGTTACCTTTTGCGGTCAAAGAAGGTGTCAGAATTGTGAAAGAACAAAACATCGATCTGATCTTTTCTTCCTCGCCTCCACATACAGTACAACTTATTGCTGCAAAAATCGCAAAAAAAACCGGCATTAAATGGATAACTGATTTTCGAGACCCCTGGTTGGAAATAGTTTATTATCAAAATTTAAAGCGATTTTTTATTTCTTATAAAATTGATCGCTGGCTGGAAAACAAAGTATTAAAACAGTCAAACCGGGTTATTTGCATTAGTGATTCCATCAGTGACCTTTTCCGGACGAAACTCAATCAGGATAAATATACAGTGATCCCAAATGGATTCGATCCTGGCGATTTTGAATCGATCCTGTACGAAAAGGAAGATATCTTCACCATCACATATACCGGGGTTCTGGCCGATGAACGTATCCCCTATGCGTTGATCCCGGCATTAAAGAAGATGCAGGACGAGAAAATGAAATTCCGGCTTCGCCTGGTCGGCACAGTGTGTTCTAAATTTATCCGGTTGCTAAAAGAGAATAACCTGTTTGATCAAACTGAATTTACCGGCTATGTACCACATGATCAGGCAATAGGATATTTACTGAGTTCTGCGATCCTGCTGCTTGTAATTGATGATGTGCCCGATAACCGTGGCTTTCTCTCCGGAAAAATATTTGATTACCTGGGCAGTAAAGTACCTGTCCTGGCTTTTGGACCAGTCGATGGAGATGCAGCAAAAATTCTTGCTGAAACGTCGAGTGGTATCATGCTTGACTATAATGATCATTCAGCTGCCTATAAATGGATAACAAAAATTTATTCACAATGGCCGGATATTGATCCTGGGTTTAAATTTGATGTATCGACTTTTAATCGGAAACAATTGACGGGCAAACTTGTTGAAGTTTTCAATGAGATGGTTCCGAATAATAAAGATTGATTGTGCCTTATGAAAATTTCCCGAATACGATTCTGGTTTAAACGATTTTTAACTGATGTACGCGAGAATCGAAATTTACCTGTATCAATCAGTTCGTCACCCAAACTGGATAATTATTATATTGTATTCCGGGAGCATATGATAAATTCCCGCGGAGGGAACAAGCCTCTGCAATTTGATGCTCAGGGAATACCAATGATCCACACCTATATTGATGTTGAAGACGCAAAAGGATATTACTACTATCCGATCACAATAGGCCAGTATGCTCTGGCTGTCTTTCATGAGTACCTGATCCATAATGAAGATCAAAAGAAAGACCACTTTTTAAGGATTGCTGACTGGTTTATCTCCTCTGTACACTTCGATGCGGTTCAGGGCGCATACTGGCTCACAGAATCTCCGAAGCCGGAATATAAAATAAACCAACCCTGGATGTCCGCGTTTGCTCAGAGCAGAGCTATATCTGTATTATTAAGGGCGTGGCAACTTACTGATTCAGGACATTACCTGGACTTAGCAGAATCTGCACTGATCCCGTTTACAAAAGATATTCAGAACGGTGGTGTGGCAGCCCACCTGGACAATGATCACCCCTTCTATGAAGAATATGTGGCTGATGAGCCTACAATGGTACTTGACGGGCATATGTTTGCACTGTTTGGAATCAATGATTTTATCAGATCCGTCCCATCCGACCGACCATCCTTAAACCTGGCCACAAAAATATTCAATCGCGGAATTGATAGTTTACTGTATTGGCTGCCCGAGTATGATCTGGGGTATTGGCTCAGGTTTAACCTGTGTGGAATGGATCATTATCCCAAAATTGATCCCTGTACTATCGGCTATCTGCGCTTGGCCTGTACCCAGCTTGAAATTTTACATAAGATAACAGAAAACAAAGAGTTAGGTACTTATGCATCAAAATTCAGATCATATGATCGCTTTATCAATTATCTGCGTATGTATAAATTAAAATATCCAGCACTAAAGAAACTTAACAGGGTATGATAGTATTATGTGTGGTATTTGTGGAATAATTGAGCCGGGCAAAAATAACCGGAGTGTAGTTAAAATGATGTGTGATATGATTGCACACCGTGGGCCGGACAGTGATGGTATCTATCAGGATGATGATATTTTTCTCGGCCATCGCCGCCTGTCCATTATCGATTTGAACACCGGTGATCAGCCCATATACAATGAGGATAAAACGATTGTTGTCGTTTTTAACGGCGAAATCTATAATTTTAAATCAATCCGGGATCGTCTCGAAAAAAAAGGACATAAATTTTACACTCAATCAGACACGGAAATTCTGGTTCATGGTTATGAAGAATACGGCTTCTCCTTTTTGCAAGACCTAAATGGCATTTTTTCTTTTGCACTCTATGATAAAAATAAAAGAAGACTGGTTCTGGTAAGGGATCATTTTGGTATAAAACCTCTGCATTATTATTTTAAAAATGGCAAATTTATTTTTGCCTCAGAACAAAAGGCCATCCTGGTAAACAAAGACGTACCCCGGCGAATTAATCTCGATGCACTCCACTGCCAGATAAACCTTCGGTATAATCAGTCACAAGAAACTCTCTTTAAGGATATCTATCGCGTTCCGCCAGGCCACTATCTGATATGGGAATCAGGAAATATTTCAATCAAGCCTTATTATTCATTGGAGCCACAACCTGACAGCACTTTGAGAGAAACTCAGGTAATTGACGGACTTCGCGTGCAATTGCAAGCTGCAATTAAAAGCCAGTTGCTCAGTGACGTTCCGATTGGTGTCTATCTTTCCGGTGGTATGGATTCATCTTCGATAGTCGCTATGATGGACAAATGCGGCGAAAAAAAAATAAATACATTCACCCTGGGATTTAATGAAGAAACCGATGAATTTCCCGATGCTGAATTGATCGCGAAACAATTCAACACTAATCACCATACCACTGCGTTATCCATGGATCCGTTAAATCAGTTTCCGCAAGTTATATGGCATGCCGAGGAACCAAAAATCAATCTGCTTCAGGGATTCAATATGTCAAATTTTGTAACACCGGACTATAAGGTAATTCTTGGCGGGCTTGGCGGAGATGAATTATTCATCGGATATGATATATACAAATTTATCAATTTTGTCCATCCACTGTTCAGGAGAACACCCGGATGGATTCAAAATAAGATAATGGATCCGTTGAGTGCTGGACTGTTTTCAATGCAAAGCATGAGTGGCCATCTGCGTACGGATGAGTATCGCCGGGGTTTACAAATGCTGCTTTCGGTTGGGGATTTACAAAAATACTACCTCATATTGCGTAATTGCTGGGATTACGACCAAAATTTTTACAAACAAATTTATCACCCGGGATTAGCTGTTTCTCAAATAACACCGGTTCGTGAATATTTTACGCCACTTTTTGAAAAGGTTAAACACCTACCTGCAGTAGATGCGGTGGCCTATGTTGAATTTCACTCAAAAATGGTAAATGACTATCTGTTAGTTGACGACCGTATGTCCATGGCACATTCCGTAGAATTACGTGTACCATTTTTAGACAAGGACCTGGTCGAGTATATGTTTCAGGTGCCAACCCACATGAAGATCCAGAATAATACTACCAAGTATTTGTTCCGGGAAGCGATGCGATCTCATCTTCCCGATCGAATCATCGATAAGAAGAAGTGGGGATTCACTGTAAATCCATTTGAACAATTTAAAAAAGATCTGAAATTCATTTCGGAAAAAATACTTACCCAAAATTATATCGAAGAACAGGGTATCTTTAATTATGCGTATTTGAGAAAAATAATGGACTACCCTGCCCATCCGCGTATGCGCTGGCACTATAATTACCTATGGATAGTGCTTGGTCTGGCAATCTGGGAGAAGATGTATATCAGTTCGGATAATTTTATTCATAGAAAGTTTAATTTGGAAGAGTATTTTTAGGCACTTTGCACTGGATGCCGGATGCGGGTACTCGGCGCGGGGTGCTGGGTACTGGAATCTGTAAACTGGACACAGGATACTAATTTTGTCCCTTGTATACTCGCTACTCACTACTCACTTTAACTAATTTTCTATTTTATACTTGTTTTCGAATAACTTTTAATATATATTTTGAGTAAATTTATTACTCAATAATGCTAAATTCAATTATTACATCTCAGACACGGATCAAACTTTTACTCAAATTTTTTCTTAATCCCAGTACATCGGGATATTTACGCCAGCTGGCAACAGAATTCAGTGAATCGACCAATGGAATTCGTGTAGAACTGAATAAACTGGCAGATGCAAAAATTCTCAATTGGGAAACCCAGGGGCGTAATAAGTATTTCAGCGCTAATATCACCATCCATTATTTGAGGATATCCGGAATATCGTACTAAAATCTACTGGTATTGACAAGGTACTTTCAAATATAATCAATAAACTGGGAAATATAAACCTGGCATTTATCCGTGGTGATTACGCTATCGGTATCGATAGCGGGCTGATTGATCTGGTAATAGTTGGAAAAGATATTAATACTTCGGAAATTAACCGGGTAATCAATAAAACTGAAAAACTGATAGATCGAAAAATTTCAGTACTTGTTCTTGACTCAGAAGAATTCAAAAAACTCGAATTACATTTTAAAAATGATCCCATGCTAAGGTTGATGTAGTTTTAGGACGGGATCCTGTGTTAAATTCTGGCTGATTATTATTCAGGAATTTATGTTGAACAGTACGAAAAATATTTTATTTATACATCCGCAATTCAGCACTTTTGTGAAAACGGATTATGAGATGCTGTGCAAAAGATATTCAGTTACAAAGTATCTCTATCAGCAGTCAAAGAGTCTTATAAGTAACCTTCTTAATCAAATTAAACTTCTTTTCTGGATGATTGGAAATATTGCAAATAGTCATTGTACATATATTTGGTTCGCAGATTATCACGCTCTTGTACCGATATTTATCTCAAAACTATTCAGAAAAAAATCTTTTCTGGTTTTAGCGGGCTACGATGTTACCTATATAAAAGAAATTGATTATGGATCCTTCAAGAATCCGGTTCGCGCTTTTTGTGCACGATATGCTATAAAAAATGCTACGGTGAATATGGCAGACGCAGATAATATTGCTGAAGAGGCGAAATTAATCGTTGATATCGCCAGGGTGGACGTTGTCTATAATGGAAGCGATCCGGAAAAGTTTTTTCCGGCAGATGTAAAAAAAGAAAATGTCGTATTAACAGTTGCGGGTGGTGATACCCTGCAGAGATTCAGATTAAAAGGTATTGATTTCTTTGCAAAAATGGCTGAGATTTTTCCGGAATTAAAATTTATTGTCGCTGGTATGACTTCGTCCGTAACTGAGTTCTTGGAAAAAACACCCTCTAATCTGACTTTTAAAGGTAAAATTGAGGATGCTGAGTGGGTAGATCTTTATCAACGGGCAAAAATCTATGCCCAGTATTCGATGCGTGAGGGATTACCCACAGCCATTTGTGAAGCGATGTTATGTGAATGTATTCCGGTAGGATTTGATACCGGTGGGATCGCCATTGCTATCGGGGATCGTGGTTTTCTGTCCGCACCTCAGGACATTGATGCGGCAAAGGTATCCATAAAAAGCGCGCTTGCAGCAGATGAATCATTCGCTGCAAGCGCCCGTCAAAGGATTATTGACAATTTTACACTGAAAATCCGCGAGGAACATATATTACACTTAATGGATGCAGATTAGATAATATTAATATCAAGACAGAAATGTAGGAGGCATATTTTCGGTGAAAAATAAAAAAGTATTTATTACCGGTGCGGGTGGATTTATTGGATCTCATCTTGCTGAACTTAGTATAGAGATGGGATATGATGTGAAGGCCTTAATTCACTACAATAGTCGGAATAACTGGGGATGGCTAGAAGATTCAGCATATAAGAATGACATTGAGTTCATTGCCGGAGATGTCCGGGATTATGATCTCATAAATCATGCTATTGAGGATTGTTCGATCATATTTCACCTCGCAGCCCTAATCGGTATCCCTTATTCCTATATTTCTCCTGAGGCCTATGTAAAGACAAACATATTGGGCACTTTAAATGTACTTCAGGCCGCAAGACATAGGAATATATCAAAAGTTATTGTTACATCTACCAGCGAAACCTATGGTACGACTCAATATGTTCCAATAAATGAAGATCATCCGCTGGTTGGTCAATCACCATACTCTGCATCAAAAATTGGCGCAGATCACCTGGCTCTGAGTTTTCATAAATCGTATGATATGAACGTGTCCCTGGCCAGACCATTCAACACATTTGGCCCAAGACAATCAGCCAGGGCAATAATTCCTACCATTATTATTCAAATATTGAGTGGATATGAGCAATTAAGCCTCGGAAACCTGACTCCCACTCGGGATTTTACCTTTGTAAAAGATACTGCTGCCGGTATGTGGCAGATAGCAGGTTCAGACAAACTAAACGGGCAGGTAACAAATATCGGTATGGGTACCGAAATATCAGTACATGATCTAATTTTTGAAATATCGAATATACTGGATAAGGAGATTAAAATTTCTGAAGAGTCTGAGCGTGTCCGTCCACAGAACAGTGAAGTGGAACGATTGTTGTGTGATAACTCAAAGTGAATTAAATACACAGAATGGCAGCCACAATACAACCTGAGATCAGGATTGCAGGAGACAATCGTTTGGATGAAAGACCATTTGTCAATGTATAAAGACTAATCTTTATAATGTTTAGGAACTAATATGAAAACAGTAATACTTGCCGGAGGTAAAGGATCGCGGCTCAAGCCATATACGACACATTTTCCAAAACCACTTATGCCGGTGGGCGATCAACCCATATTGGAAATTGTAATCAAACAATTAAAAGATAATGGAATTACTGATATCATAATTACTACCGGTCATCTGGAAGGACTAATTCGTACTTTTTTTAAAGATGGTAAAAATTTTGGTGTAGATATTAAGTACTCGCTAGAATCAGAACCACTTGGTACCGCGGGCCCTTTAGATCTGATCCGTGATGAGTTGGATGATACATTTATTTTAATGAATGGCGATGTGTTATCGGATTTGAATTTTAAGGGAATGATAAATCATCATCATAATTCACGTGCTATCGCAACAGTGGCCCTTTCTAAACGCGTGGTCGAAGTAGATTATGGTGTTATCTCAATTGGTCAGGATAATCGAATTAAGAAATGGGATGAAAAACCGGATTTTGACTTTATGGTTAGCACCGGTATTTATATATTAGAATCGCGGGCAATGGATTACATTCCATCCGGTAAATTTTTTAATCTTCCGGACCTGATCATATCAATGATTGATAAAAATGAAACAGTATCAACTTACCAGCATGAGGGTTTCTGGCTTGACATTGGGAGACCTGACGATTATGAAGCAGCTTGTGCATTATATGAAAACATAAATAAACTACAGAATAACAGTCCTTCTCCGGAAATAGTTTCCGAAGAAAATTAATATAATTAATTTGGTGGAAATCTGATGTGGAGTATTCCTTTATTTGATTTGGATTATACGGAACAAGAAAGATCTGCGGTTAATGAAGTTCTGAAATCCGGTTGGTTGACAATTGGTGAAAAAACACAGGAATTTGAAAATAATTTTGCGGAATATCTGGGCGAGAATGTATTGGCCAGCGCTGTTTCAAGTGGTACTGCAGCCTTTACACCTGGCACTGATTTTGCTTGCTCTTAAAGATGATGATGAAGTATTAATATCGGGACTTTCATTTGTTGCGGCATTAAATGTAACCAGGCTCTGCCGGGCAATTCCGGTTCTTGTTGATTCTAAATCCTATCAGAATTGGAATATTTCGACAAAAGATATTATCAAAAAAATTACACCAAGAACAAAAGCACTTATTCTTGTTCACTACGCAGGTTATCCCTGTGATATGGATGAAATCACTGATCTTTGTCTTAAAAACAATATCGTATTAATCGAAGATACGGCACACGCTGTCGGAGCCAAATATAATGGCCGGCAATGCGGCACATTTGGCGATATTGGTTGTTTTAGTTTCTTTACCAATAAAAACCTATCGGTCGGTGAAGGTGGAATGATTGTAACTAAAGATCCGGAATTACACGAGAAAATCCGCCTCCTGCGTTCCCACGGTATGACGTCATTAAGTATTGACAGACACAGGGGAAAGTCAATTTCTTATGATGTATTGATACCGGGTCTGAATTACCGCATTGATGAAATGCGCTCCGCTCTCGGTATTGTACAATTATCAAAACTGGATAAAAACAATACCCGGCGTAGTCACTGGTCAGTCATTATAAAAAATCTTTGAAAAATATTAGTCAAATAACAGTGCCCTGGCAGACTATCCCAAAAACCATCGAACCATCATATCACATATTTCCGGTTTTAGTCTCGGATGATACAAACCGGGAGGGGTGTTAAATCATTTAAAACAAAATGGTGTTCAAACGAGCATTCATTACCCGGCATATAATCAATTCACGTACTATGGAAATGTGATCCGTGAAGACGTGAAAATATCAAATTATATATCTGACCATGTGGTCACACTGCCGCTCTATCCCGATCTAAAAATTGAACAAATCGATTATATATCGAGACAAATTGATAATTATTTTAAAGTGAATTAAAAATAATTAAATCAATCATTATAAAAACTGAGTTTAATATGCGAAAATACTTCTGGGCTGTCAATTCTATTATAGCGAATATCTTTCAAATTCTAATTGTTGAAATTATTTATTTCCTTTTTGGACAGCAGGCTCTCTCAAATTATATCAGAAAATTGTCCTCACCAACCAGAATTTTAAGATACCTGGGTGTTAGAATTGGCAAAGGTACGCTAATATATCCCGGACTAACGATAAACTGCGCGAACAGAAAAAAATACAGACATCTTATAATTGGAAAACAGGTCAGGATACTGTGGGATGTCGTTATTGATCTCAATGACGACATCATTATTGAAGATTATGCACATATTGGTACGAGAAGTATTCTGGTGACCCACTTTAATCTGGGCAAAAGCCCTTTGGGAATAACAGAATATCCATACGAAAAGGGAAAGATCAGAATAGGCAAAGGTTCGGTAATTGCCTGGGGATCAACTGTGCTTCACAACTCGCAAATCGGGAATCATACAATTATCTCTTCAGGAAGTACCATCAAGGGAGAAGTGCCACCATTTTGTGTATTTGGCGGCAATCCGGCGCGACCTATAAAAAAAATTGAACCGAAAAATCAAACTGAGTTTGCAGAGGAGTAATTATGGATATTCGGGCAGACGTAATAAAAACAATAAGTGAAGTATTTAACTACCACTTCAAAAAATTACGTATGTAGATATGACATCTGACGAAATAGAAAAATGGGATTCGTTAAACAGCTCAACCTGATTATGGCACTGGAAAATAAATTTAAGATTCAATTTGATATGGATGATACATTTAAAATTAAAAATGTTGAATCCATATTAATCATTGTTGAATCAAAACTTTGATTCTGGAAATTCATATGAAAGACAAAAAGAATAAAATGAAATTCCACCATATTGGTATTGCCACCGGAGATATCGAAAAAGCTGTTTCAGACTATAAAAAGATGCATAATACATCTTATATCTCAGATATCATTTATGACGAACAGCAGGAATCATACTTAGCTTATATTGAAACTAATGAGAATATTAATGTGGAATTTATAGCTGGGGATAAAGTAAAAAATCTAATTGATAAGGGTATTACATTTTATCATTTGTGCTATACCGTTGATGATATTAATGAAAGTATCGGAAATCTAAGGGAGTCAGGCGCTGTGCTTGTCTCACCACCCAAACCCGCAATTTTATTTTCCATGCGTAAAGTGGCCTTTCTGTTCACACCGAATGGTTTGATTGAACTACTTGAGGAATCGAAATGAAATTTGCAGTTTTGAGTAATATCAATATGGACTCATTGGAGAATCATTTACAATTTTTAGAATTGGACCGATTTTATTCATGCGGATACAATCAGCACATACAGGATTTAATTAATCCCGATTCACAATTATATAAGACAAACTTTGATTATATATTTGTTCACATTGAGGGTGAAGAATTATTAAAGGATGACTATTATTCATTAGATAAGGATGCCACACTCAATAATTTTGAGATTTTAGTAGATTCAATAAAAAAATATACCCACCAAAATCCATCCACGACTATTATTATATCAGAAATAGTACTACCACCATTTTCATTCGCTTCATTCATTAATGAATCAAATTCACTTAGCCAAATAGAAATCAGTCTCAATAAAAGGTTAAGGCAGTTTGCCCAAGATTATAAAAACATACTTATCCTTGAATTTGGGCGATTAATCAAAATTCATGGACATAATCAATTAATTGATGAGAAATACTGGTATCTGGGCCGTATTAAATATTCGTTTGTCGGGTTTGCGGCGTTGGCGACTGAGATACAAAATATTCATACTGCATATAACGGCAAAACCAAAAAAGTTTTGATACTGGATCTTGACAATACACTCTGGGGTGGAATAGTTGGGGAAGATGGACATGATGGTTTGCAACTTTCTGAAGATGGTATTGGTAAATGTTACCGCGATTTTCAGAAAGCCATCAGGTCGATCAAACAATTGGGCGTTCTACTGGCAATTTGCTCCAAAAATAATATCGATGATGTAGATGAAGTGTTTAAAAAAATCAAATGATGGTTCTTGGTCTACCAGATTTCATTATTAGAAAGATTAATTGGAAAAATAAAGTAGAAAATATTAACGAAATTGGATCCGAACTAAGCCTTGGTTTGGATTCATTCGTTTTTATTGATGATAATCCGGTTGAAAGAAAATTAGTAGCAGAAAACTTACCCCAGGTTTGTGTCCCTGAGTTTCCAAAAGATGTTTCAAACTTAAAAAAAATGGTTTGTTTCAGAAGTTGTGTATCAATATTTTCCTAGATTGTACCTGACAAAGGAGGATAAAAGTAAAAATTTACAATATCAACGAAATATCAAGAGAGGAAGTTTAAAAAAATCTCTCAATATTGATGATTTTATTAAAACTCTTGATATAGAACTCACAATATTTGCGAATCCCGATCACATCATACCACGTCTGGCCCAGCTCACACAGAAAACTAATCAATTTAACCTGACAACAAGACGTTATCTGGAAAAAGATATTAAAGACTTTATCCGATCCCCGGATTCTCAGGTGCATGCCCTTTCATATAAGGATAAATTCGGGGATGAAGGTATAATTGGTGAAATCATATATAAACTTTCTAATCAAAAAGCAAACATTGATTTATTATTACTGAGCTGTCGGGTAATAGGGCGCAATGTAGAATATTCATTTTTAAAAAATTCCCTGGAAAAATTATATAAATCCGGTATCACTACAATTGAATCTGAATTTATCCCCACTGAAAAAAATATTCTTGTTAAAAATTTATATTCTGATTGTGGAATGAAGAAAGAGACTGATCACAAATACATCGCCAAGATCAATGATGTAATAAAGGTTCTCAGTAAAAAAGCTAAACATTGCAGTTAAATGGGGCACTTAATTTTATAGCAGTTTAAAAATAAAGATAAATCATCTCAATGAATGTATTGTTTTATATCGATTATGACAACTATGACATCCGGAAATTAACTGGTTATTTTAATCAAAATGATTCCAACTCCATATTTTTGACCAATCATCTCACTCATAATTATCTGATTTGATCATCCTGTCTTCTATTATGAAGATCTGGGAATTGATGCCCAAACCGGGGTGTATGAGGGGCTCATGGAACAATCATATAATATCACCTATAAAATTCTGGACACATTTACAAATACGCCAGGTTTGGATGAAGAACGGAAAGATCTGTACATTCCTTACCGTCTAACTCCACCGTGTAATTAGCGAAGCACTTCGCGCAGAAGTGACTATTGCTAAATTAATTGATCGTTTTAAACCCCAAAAAGTGTACTCCATCAAGAGATTTAAAAATGCGTTTATCTGGCGAATATCGAGTAATGATAATTTCGAGTCACATATATTAGAAGATTATTGTAAAAAGAATGATATACAATACGAGACAATTCCTTTTTATCCACAAAAATTTAAACCGCATTTCATCTATCGTTCCAAAGAAATTGTAAAACGCTTTAAGTTTTACTATCTGGACAAATCGCAGCAACCCAACCGAAAAATATATAAATCAGATAGAGTATCGCCAAACGATAATAACAAGCCCATAATTTTACTATATTTATTTGGATATATGTATTATCGCAATCAAATAATCTGGAAATATTTTAATGATGATAAAGACTATTATTATTTGTTTATAACGGATCGTTTAAACAGCAGTGATAAGAACGAAATAGAAAAGTCTATCTAATTTAAATTTTGTTCATATCAATGGTTTACTTCCGGTTAAAAAGTCCATCTCCCCGGATAAATTGAAATTTACCAGGGACGTAATCAATACTGCACTGGAATCCGAACTGCAGTATTCGCGAGGTATCATTTCCAGGTATTTTAAAGAATATGTTTTTGGTATTTTTGATAAATATCTGTTCAATCATGAGCAGATTATAAAAATAGTAGATAAATATGAAATTTCAGCGGCAATATTTCCCAGCACTGGGAAATACAACCCTCTTTATTGATAAATTATTTAAAGAGAAAATCTATCCCGACACTCGCCATACAAGGAGGTATTAATCCAAAAAATGCAAAGGAAATTTCATTAACCGACAAATATGCTCTCTATGGTAAATGGGATTATGTTAATTTTTGTACTTCAGGTCTAAATCCGGAGCAATTATTTATTTTAGGTTGGCCTCTCGGAGAATTTTACAGTTCAAATAATTTTCAAATTACAAAAACCGGGTCATCTAATATTCATATTTTATTTTTACTGGCAATGGCGGGAAGTGGCAATATTTTATTCATTTCCCGGAAGATTTAATTATCATGGATCTAATAGCAGTGGCAAAACAATACCCGGATATAAAATTTACTATTCGCACACATAGCGGAAATAATAACAAAAAATTTGATAAATTGATCCGCTCCAGCGATGTATCAAATTTACACTTAAATTATAGTGGTTCATTGATAGACATACTAAAAACAACCGATTATGTTTTTACCCAGGCAACTACCGCCGGACTTGAAGCAATGAGTTTGGGTATTCCCGCTTTTTGCCTGAATCTTCACTCTGATTCCGATGCGACACCCTATTCCCGGACAAATTCAAAATACATTGCAGATTGTAAAGACTCTTTAAGTCGGATAATCCAGGAGTTACAACAGAACTCAGAAAACTACCTGTTAGAATATAAAGAATCAAAATCAAAATTAATGGACAGTATAAGACAGCCCAAATTAGAGTACAGTAAAATATTTTCTTCACTTCTTGATCAGGAGCATAACAATGAAATTTAACATAGATAATTTCGATACACCATATTTAATTGGTGAGATAGGGATCAATCATAATGGTGATCTTCAAATAGCCAAAAGACTGATTGACGCCAGTTTTGGATGTGGCTGGCATTGCGTTAAGTTTCAGAAAAGAACCCCGGATATATGTGTTCCCGAAAAGCAGAAAAATATTATACGAGATACACCATGGGGTAAAATCCCTTATATTGATTACCGTTATAAAGTTGAATTCGAAAAGCAGGAATATGACTATATTGACATATACTGCAAAGAAAAGCCGTTGGATTGGACTGCTTCGGCATGGGATTTAAATAGCCTTGAATTTCTGCTGAATTATGACATCCCATTTTTAAAAATACCTTCGGCATTGCTTACCGATACAAAGTTAATTGATGCCGCATCACGTACAGATTGCCAAGTCATTATTTCCACAGGAATGTCCACACTCGAAGAGATAGATACCGCCGTAAAAATCATGGAAAAGAACAATTCCGAGCCGATTATTATGCACACTAATTCAAGTTATCCAACACCGGTAAATGAGTGAAATCTAAACCTGATTCCATTTCTGCAAAAAAGATATGGTTGTATCGTGGGATACTCCGGACACGAACAAGGATTGAACCAACCGCCATTGCAGTTGCACTTGGCGCCAGAATTGTTGAAAGGCATATTACACTATCACATGATATGTGGGGTAGCGATCATAAAGCCAGCCTGGAAGTCCTGGCAATGGATATGTTGGGCAAGCGGTTAAAGGATATAAATTCAATGCTTGGTTCGGCCGAGAAAAAAGTAACCGCAAGCGAGATACCGATTCGTGAAAAATTAAGAAAAACGACATAAAGATTAGGAGTTTCAATTGTTTGATATAGATTTTTACCGTAGAGCGGATCATCTGATTGATCAATTGCAGAATGGAAAAAAATTTGAAAAAGAATATATTTTTGAAAAATTTCAAGAATATCGGAATCCTTCACCCATAATTTATAATATAGAATCGACAAACGCCTGCAATATGAGATGTGAAATGTGTCCAAGAACAACCATGATGACACGTTCAATAAAAACAATTGATCTTAAAACTTTTCAATCCATTGTAGACCAGATTAAACCACACACCGGGGAGAGTTGGTCAAAATGGGTTGAATTTGTTAAGAATAAATACCATATCTATGAAGAGGATATGAGTGAAAATCACTTTTTTCTATATATCATTCCAAAGGTGATTCAGCTTCATGGCTATGGGGACCCATTACTCGACAAAAATATGGATAAGTTTGTAAAAATATTATCCCAGAGAGGATTTAAGTCCTATTTTAGTGTAATCCGGCAAATATTGATTTTAACCGGACAATATCCATGTTTGAGAATGGTCTCGATTATATTAAATATTCCATTGAAAGTGTGGATGATTTGCAGCATAAACTCATCCGGGGTGAGGCGTCTGATTTTTCAACAAGTTTCAAAAAGATCCAGAAATTACTCGCATTAAAAGAGAAGGAAAATTTTAAGACTACCATTATTATCACCATGCTGGATCTCAACAAGAAGAACCAGTTAGCCGAATATGAAAAATTAAGAAACGCCTTCAAAGATCTTGATGTATATATCTATCTTAAAAGTGAAGACCAACAATGGTATCGCAAGGAATATCATGGGACCAACTCAATCCACTGGGCTGAGATCTGCAAACACCCATGGATGTCAATGACAATTAAGTCGAATGGTGAGGCCGTGATGTGCATGGAGGACTACAATAACGAAATAGTCCTTGGCAATGCTAAATCTGAATCCTTGTTCGAGATTTGGAACGGACAAAAATATTTTGAATTTCGTAAACAACATATAGACCAGGCTTCTGGAACTAAATGTACAGAACAATGCGATATGCCGGTAGTCGGTGATTATCTGTAAAATTGAGAATTAATAATATGAATAATTCCATCATATCAGTAAAAGATAAAGTTGTTCTTGTAACGGGTGCGTTCGGTTTAATCGGTAAAGAAATATGTAACAGTCTCCTCGATCACCAGGCAAAAGTGATACTCGCTGGTCATAATAAGAATGAAGTGGATATAATCCGGCGAAAACTTTCAGAATCATTTCACCCTGATCAGTTTACTGTATGTGATCTGGATATTACCAGCACTGATAGTATTAATATGTGTATTGAATCAATTTTGTCGAAATACGCTAGTATCGATGTCTTGATAAACAATGCAGTTATCGATGCTAAATTCGATGAAAATAATGACAAAAATTTTACCACACGTTTTGAAGATTACCCGATCGAATTATTAAAACGATCAATTGATGTTAATATTGTCGGCACCGTTCAGATTACCCAGGCAATTTGCAGACAAATGTTAAAACAAAATTATGGGAATATTATAAATATTGCTTCAATCTATTCTCTTGTCGCTCCACATCAGGATATGTATGTTGACAATCTGGAAAATGAAAAATTCAAACCGGTCGACTATCTTATAACAAAGTCATATATCCCCAATTTTACGCGCTATATAGCAACTTTTTATGCAAAAAACAATATACGTTGTAATGCAATCGCCCCGGGTGGAATCTATAACAATCATGATCAAAAATTTGTAGAAAAATATAGTAAATATTGCCCGGCTGCCCGTATGATCGATAAATCAGAATTGAACGGTCCTCTTATATTTCTGGCATCTGATGCATCCAGTTCAATGACAGGAACTACTCTGGTTGTTGACGGGGGATGGACAGCCTGGTAAATGACCATGCAATAAATGTAAATCAATATAATCAATTATAATCAATTTTTATTCGGATTAATTAGTAAACAAAAAAAAGAATAGTCTATGAAAACAATCGCCTTTATACCAGCCCGTTGTGGAAGCAAATCGATATTCTTGAAAAATGTACAGGACTTTTGCGGAAAGCCATTAATTTATTGGAATCTTGCCGCCTTAAATCAAACAAAAGAAATTGATATTATCTATGTGGCAACAGATTGCCAAGAAATTAAAGAGATAATAACCAACTTTAAAATGAACAAGGTAAAAGTGTATGATAGGGATCCGGAAAATGCACAAGATTCCTCTTCAACCGAACAGGTTATGATAGAATTTATTGAGAAACAAGAATTAGATGATCAGGATATCTTTCTATTAGTCCAGGCAACCTCTCCCCTAACAGAATCATCTGATTTTTCAAACGCTCTAAAGTTATTTGAAGATGAAAAAATTGATTCTATATTGACTTGTGCCAGATTAAAGAAATTCTTTTGGAAAGATAATGGTATAGCCATTAATTATAATTATAAAAATCGTCCAAGAAGACAGGATTTTGACGGCACATTATGGGAAACAGGCGCTTTTTATATCAATACTGTGGCAAATATTCGTAAACATAAAAATCGTATTTCCGGGAAAATCGCAATTTATGAAATGGCGGAATACAAAGGTGTGGACCTTGACGAGCCCGACGATTGGATTTGGGCTGAAAATCTGATGAGAAAATATTCATTAAGTAAAACCAAACCAAAAAATAAAATAAAACTTTTCGCTACAGATGTTGATGGAGTGCTAACTGACGCTGGGATGTATTATTCGGAATCCGGAGATGAGTTAAAAAAATTTAACACCAGGGACGGAAAAGGAATTGAATTATTACGCAACGCAGGAATTTATATCGCAATTCTGACCTCAGAAAACACCAATATTGTAACAAAAAGAGGTGAGAAATTAAAATGTGATTATATATTTCAGGGACTTTCGAACAAACTGGATGTCCTCACAAAATTATGCAGAGATTTAAATATATCTCTTGATGAAGTAGCATATATTGGTGATGATTTAAATGATATAGATATTTTAAAAGCAGTCGGATATTCAGCAACCCCTGCAGACGGCATGAGGGCAAACCAGGGCGTTGTAGATTATATTTGTAAACTTCGCGGCGGTGAAGGTTGTGTACGAGAATTTATTGACAACATTATAATACCTGATTTAATATAATTCACATTTATCCCTTGTATAAGCAATCTGAAAATCAATTATCAAATGTCTAAAAAAGTAGTAGTTAATTCAATTTATTATACACTCGGGAAAATGCTACCCATGGGGGTAGCATTCATAATGGTACCGATCTATACCACATATCTATTACCTGCCGATTACGGTATTGTCAATTCGATGAAAGTATTGATTAGTATTTTTTCTGTTATCTTTACATTGTCAATTGATGCCGCCCTCTTTAGATTGTATTACGATTATAAAGATGATGCAAGAAGGAATATTTTTTTTGGGACCGCATTTCTCTTGATTTTGATTTTCACTACAGTGGGTGCAATACTATTATTTCTTTTTGGTGATACGGTTGAAAAAATTTATCAGGAAATTCCCTTCTCCCCATTTTACATTATAACTTTATTAGCTGATGTATGTTGGTGTCTATGCAATTGTACCAAGAATTATCCTGGTTATTATTGAAAAAGGAAAAACCTATTTTTTCATTGGCCTGCTGCAGCTTTTCATAGCCTTAATATTAAATGTTATATACATAATCGTGCTTGAAGAAAAGGCGATCGGTGTATTAAAGTCCATATTTCTTACAAATCTGATCATGCTTCCCATTTATTTATATATACAATTCAAATATTCCAAATTGACAATTGATCTTCAAATTATTAAAAATATCTTAAAATTTTCACTACCCCTGCTGCCAGCAGCACTGAGCGGGTGGATCATGAATGAATCCAACAGAATATTTATTGACCAGTATTTTACCCAGAGCGAAGTCGGAATTTTTTCGCTTGGATATAGAATTACCTTTGTCTTTATTGTCTTTGTTACTTCTATCAGATTGGCATATAATCCGTTATATTTTCGTTTGGCAAACTCAGAGGATCAGGCGGAAGCACATCGTAGGATATTTATTTACAATAACTATTTTTTTATAATCTCTATCCTGGGCTCTTTCCTGCTTAGTTTTTTTTCCAGGGAATTGATTGGTCTATTTCTGAATAAAAATTACTTTAACGCCTGGATTATACTGGCCATGTTGACTTATGCCAACCTGTTTCTCGAATCCAGTTCAATATTCAGAATGGCACTCTATCAAAAAAAGGTTACAGTTTTGATTACTATCATTGTTATTGTAATCGCAACTATTAATTTATTATTGAATTGGTTATTAATCTCAAAATGGAGTATTGTGGGAGCAGGCACGGCCACAATAATTTGTTCGATGCTTTTGTTTTTTTCATTTTATCTGGCATCAAAAAAAAGAGGATATTATATACAAGTTAAATGGCTGCTTCTGGGAGTATTATTATTAATGAGTATTATTACAAATTTCATTTTTTGGATGATACCCGTTTCCTTGCTGACTTCACTCCTATTTAAAATTATTTTTATAAGTGTTGTATTATCATTTGTTTATGTTAAATATCAATCGGAAATCAAGAATTATGTTATTGAATTGTTAAAAAAATAAGCACATATATTTCATGGGTGGAGATAATCGGGATCTATATAGGATAAATTTTAACGGAACAAATTTAATCAAATAATAAATAGTGCATTTAATTTTTATTATAGGCATTTATTTGGGTGATGAATGATATATTGCAGCCAATAAAGTAATGCAATCGTTATGTTTAAGCCTACTAATTAATATAGTCGAGACCTGTTATGTTTAGACTGGTACAATGCAGGAGGTAAAATGAGTGAAAAGTTCTTTGGTTTTGATTTAGAAAAACAATGGCATTATGAGAATGGTTTTTATCTCACAAGCCACCCTAAAAGGCTGTCCAAAATGCTTGCTCATTACGAACTGTACAAATCTATAATAGACCTGCCTGGTCATGTTGTAGAGTGTGGAGTTTATAAGGGAACTTCACTTATCAGATTTTGTACTTTTAGAGAAATTCTTGAGAGCCCACACTCAAGGAAAATTATTGGATTCGATGCATTTGGAGAATTTCCAAAACAAAATGAACAGGATGATGCCAAATTCATACAGGAATTTGAGAATGCGGGTGGAAAAGGTATTTCGATTAATGAACTAAAGAATGTTCTTAAACACAAATCAATACAAAACTATGAATTAATTAAAGGCGATGTAATAGAAACTATTCCAAAATATATTTCGAAACATCCGGAATTGAAAATAGTCTTTGCTGCATATCGATGTGGATGTATACAGACCTTCATTATCCATATTAGAAAACTTATATACGAGGGTTGTAAAAGGGGGTCTTATTGTTTTAGATGACTATAGTACTATAGCAGGTGAGACAAGAGCAGTAGATGAATTTTTTAATGGTAAAGATGTAACTATTAAAAAACTGTCGATTTCACATATCCCGGCATATATTCGAATAACATGAGAGCATGACAATAATTTCAACCTGACATTTTTCGCCGCTACACTTTGAAAAATGCAGGTTAAATTTATCTTATGGAAAAAACCTACCTACAAGAAGTAGAGACTTACGGATTTCGCGCTTCATAATATTCAACCGCTTCATCCAGCATTTCCTTAGTCATCCCCGGCATAGCCGTATTGGAATGAGTATAGAAACCAAACTGGCCGGTAAAAAAGGACACTCTGATGAACATTTTTAGGATCATATATAATTGGGATACAACAAAAAACTTAAATATTGTTAATGGCCCGGTGAGCTCATAGAAATTATTAATATACAAGTAAATTACTAATGCCGCTAATGCAGTGAATAGATACAGTCCATACAAGCCAATTGTTTTCCTCATACTCATCATCACAAACATCATGGTATCTTTGAGAGTTTTAAATATCCGGTAATAATCATTAGACACAATTAGAATTTTTACATAATCGAAGAACATATTGATCATGGCAAGCATACATACGATGAGGAACAACTTTACAAAGAACAAAATAAATGGCCAGAATTCAGTGACGGCATTTTTTGTAAATATGCCAAACAACAAAGTAATTATGACATAGAAAATAATTAACGACAAAAGAAGAACCAGTGATATCCCTAGTAATTTAAAAAATCGTTTAAAATATATGGTACAACCACTTAGAAATTCTTTTAGACTAAACTCAATATTCTCCTTCAGCAAATGCAGGATTCCACCGGCAAAGAAGGTATTCAGGACCAGATAAACCAGTCCAAAACCAAAAACGGCACTGGCCAGACTTAAACCATTACCAAATTCACTATAGATTGTAGAAAATGTCGTCATATCGAGCCCCTCAAGCAATCGCAGAGCCGCGGTTGTGTTATCTAATGCCTTGCTCATTACAGTTGACAGGGGTATCATTATGAGATAGGCAATAACCAGGTTTATCCCATACAGGAAGAACACCACTTTCTTATAATTCCAGGCCATCCGAATCCCGGATATGTATGCCTGCCAGATTGAAATCATATTGTTAGTCCTTTTTATTTAGCCACGGAGTACACAGAGCATTGACTGGTACTTGCTACTCGGCTCTCGTAAATCTCTGACTGTACAGATTCGATAATGTAATATTTTTTATTACGAAGTACACAATGTCATCTCGCACAGACCCTCCCGTGGTGTTAGCACCGTGGAGACAATTCGAGAATGAGTGCCCGCACAGCGGGAAGATCCCTCAAGGGATGACAAATTATGCCCAGAACAATTTTCAATGTCCAATAATAATTAAGTACTTTTATATTTAAGTTTTTGAATTTGGAAATTCATTTGACATTCGGACTTGGAGATTGGACATTTCTATTTATATCCTGTATTTAATGAATCTTCGTGACCTCGGGTCTTCGTGGTCTTCGTGGTTAATATTTTAACTAAAAATTGACATCGTATGAATAATATTCTGAAACCAGAATAACCAGCGTAATGTATATTTTAACTTTGGCGCAGAAAATTTACTCACTGTTTTCCCATTATTTAAAAAATTGATGTCCAGCCAATTTTTCCTGTCCGGATCGACCTCAGCCGAAATGATACGGGAACTCGTTTCATATTCCAATATCTTATAACGATCAATGCCATCCCAGTTTTCCAGAACCTGGCTGCCATCACCAAACTTCACAAGAATTTCTACAGGAAAATGTACTTCCCCCTCCCTTGAGACATATACCTTACCAGTATATATGATATCAGAAGAGTCATCCTGGGCAGTGGTATCGTCTGGTTCGGGCATTGTGACTGACGAATCGGTAATCACAAGCGGTTCACCAAACACCCCTTTTGCAGAACGGTTAATAATCTTATTGGTGATTCTCTCTACTTTATAATCAAGTGCTTCTGTACCATATAATACCTGATCAAAAAACCAGTTATAATCTTCACCGGTGACATCATTAAACGTATTGACAAAATCACGCGTGGTTGGATGTTTAAATTTAAACCGTTTAAAATATTCACGGGTAAACTCTTTCATCTTTTCCTGCCCCAAATGATTTTCAAGAGTTAACATCATCAGGGCCGGTTTGTTATATGAGAACGTGCCATACCCCCCCCGTCTGTACTCCCAGGAATTTTTTACGATAACATCCTGTTTTGCCCGGTTTTTAAAAAAGATCCATTTGGACTCTGAATCCATAATATTTAATCCAAACAGACTGATCATGGATCCGCCGTCCTTGCCATAATATTTATCCATCATTTTTACTTCAACATAAGTGGTAAAGCCTTCATCCAGCCAGGCTTCTTCAAATTCATTGCTCGCCAGTAATCCATAAAAATAGTTATGTCCAAATTCATGTACCGTAACTTCCTCAGGCAATTTGATCCCTTTAGGAATCATCCATAACATACCGGCTGTTATAAAAGTTGGATATTCCATACCGGCAGCCCCGGTTCCCTTATACTGGGGATCGACAATGGTCAAAGTGGAGTATGGATAATGACCAAACCATTCATCCAGATATTCAAGCGCAACTTTTGCTGCATTTAAATGCCGGTGCGCTGCATAGTCACGCATAGGCTGCACCATATATTTTATTTTTACATGTTTCCACTCATCCTCGATAACGATAAAATCTATGTCCGCTGTCCAGGCAAAATCATGGACATCTTCACAATAATAATTTACTGTTTTGCTTCCATCATCATTTATATTTTCGGCAATTTTTGAACCGGTAGCGCCAACAATGTACTCCTGTGGCAGAGTGATCTTTACATCATAGACTCCAAAATCCGCATAGAACTCACTGTTCAAATGGAATTGATGACAGTTCCACTGCCCTTCCTTCGCATAACGATCGCCAGCGGCTTCATATACTGCAATTTTGGGAAACCACTGACCAACCAGAAAAAAATCACCTGTATATCCGGTACGTGCAAATACTTTCGGCAATTGTGCTTCAAATTCGATAAAAATTTCTATGGTTTCCCCGGGTTTAACCGGTTCCTGAAGTATCACCTGCATCACCGTTTCATCCATGATATTTCCATCATCCGGCTGAATAAATCGCATAGAATCAACTTTACTTTCCTGCCCACGAACCGACATTTTTTTAATCTGTGTCCAGCCCCAGCCTCCGTCTCGCTCAATACTCATACTGCGATGCCTGCCACCGGATTCTTTCATAAATGTGCTCTGCTCGTTCTTAAATGCATTTAAATACATATGAAACTGTAAATCTGGAATAAAATCATCTGATTTATTTGTCCATGTGATGAGTTCTTTACCATACAACTTCTTTGAATCCGTATCCAGGCGCACTTCAATATCATAATTGGCCAAACGCGGACTGAGTGGCGGGTCAAACATTGCAGGTTGGGCATTCAGTAACAATGTGGAGAAAAAATATAAGACAAGGCCAACACAAAATTTCATACATCCTCCGATGGAATAACTTTACTAGCCTGTAATACTTTTAATAAATATACAAACCCGATGCTTTGCATTCAATTTCACCATCATTTTAATGGGAATAATTTAGAGCCGACATGAATTAGAACTAAAGAGATTGTGTCAAAAGTAATTTGAAAAGATGCAATAAAAGAATGAGGCCCCGAATGGCGGAAAGATCCCAAGAGGGATGACAGATTAATGCCAAATCAATGATATAAAGGAAATTCAATGAATAAATCACTTTTCAAAGATTATAGCGGTAATTCTACAATCTGGATATATGGATTTGACAAAGAACTTAGTGATCGTGAAGTTACTATAGTAAGAGACTATTTTGATAATTTTGTTCAATCATGGAAATCTCACGGGGATGTAGTCACCGGAACCTATGAATTACTATTTGACCGGTTTTTGATATTATGCGCAAAAACCTCAGGTGTTTCCGGTTGCTCGATTGATTCCAGTGTCAGTATCTTTAAGGAATTGAGAGATAAACATGTGCTCAATGCCTTGGATCAGGATCTGATATTCTATCGGGAATCGCTGGAAATAAACAGCGTGAGACGTATTGGTTTTGAAGAATTGGTACGTGAGGGAAAGATCACATTAGATACACCGGTTTTTGATACCACCATTCAGAATCTGGAACAATTACAAGAAGGGAAATTTGAAATACCGCTCAGAGATAGCTGGCATATGGATCTGATCCGGAAAGTTGCCTGAGTATTGGTCCTGCTCCGGAAATAATTTCCGGAGTAAATTTTATTTATGATAATATTAGATTGTTGCAATGAACATAAAAAGGGACTGTCCGTAGTGGATAGTCCCTTTTTTATTTGATAATGCGATTACTTATCCGGAGATTATCTCCGGATAAGAATCAGGAAGAAATATTAGTTCTTTTTTTCATCTTCAACTACTTCAAAATCTGCATCTTGAACATCAGCTTTACCATTTCCGTCATTTGAAGCAGCCTCTTCTGATCCGGGTGCCTGTCCTGGTTCTGGACCCGCTTGTCCGGCACCGGGTTGTTCACCGGTTTCTGCGTACATCTTGGTTGCAGCTTCATTCCATTCTTTATTGAGTTGTTCGGTTGCAGATTTCATCTCATCAATATTGGATCCCTTTATGGCTTCCTGCAGACGGCCAAGTGCGGTTTCAAGTTTTGACTTTGTCTCAGGATCGAGTTTATCGCCCATATCCTTCATCTGCTTCTCACTCTGATACAGCGTCGCATCAGCCTGATTCCTGACCTCTACTTCCTCTTTGCGTTTTGAATCCTCAGCAGAATGTGCCTGGGCTTCTTTACGCATTTTCTCGACTTCTTCCTCACTTAAGCCACTGGAAGCCTCAATTCGGATACTTTGTTCTTTATTGGTCGCTTTGTCCTTTGCATGCACATTTAAAATACCGTTGGCATCTACATCAAAACTGACTTCGATTTGCGGAATACCACGCGGTGCAGGTGGAATACCATCCAGAATAAATTTACCCAGGGTACGATTATCCGCAGCCATAGGTCTTTCACCCTGCAGGACATGTATCTCAACCGAGGTCTGATTATCACCCGCTGTTGAAAATATTTCAGATTTCTTAGTTGGAATGGTTGTATTGGCTTCGATGAGTTTTGTTGCCACACTACCCAGGGTTTCAATACCCAGTGACAATGGAATTACATCCAACAACAGAACGTCTTTCACCTCACCGGTCAGCACGGCACCCTGAATAGCGGCACCCATGGCGACAACTTCATCCGGATTAACACCTTTGTGGGGTTCTTTACCAAAGAAATCTTTTACCATAGTCTGGATGAGGGGAATTCTTGTCGAACCTCCTACTAAAATGACTTCATCAATTTCTGAGGCTTTTAATCCGGCGTCCTTCAATGCTGCAGTACATGGCCCAATTGTTCTTTGTGCCAAATCGTCAATCAATTGTTCAAATTTAGAACGAGTTAGCGTATAATTAAGATGTTGTGGTCCTGCCTCGGTTGCTGTGACAAAAGGCAAATTAATTTCGGTTTGCGCAGAACTGGACAGTTCCATCTTCGCCTTTTCTGATGCTTCCTTTATTCGCTGCAATGCCATCGGATCCTTTTTAAGATCCACACCTTTTTCTTTTTTAAATTCTTCAACTACCCAGTCAATGATTTTTTGATCAAAATCATCGCCACCAAGATGGGTATCACCATTGGTAGATTTAACCTCTACCACACCATCACCGATGTCAAGAATAGAGATATCAAATGTACCGCCACCCAGATCATACACGGCAATACGTTCATCTTTTTTCTTATCGAGACCATATGCCAGTGCAGCGGCAGTTGGTTCGTTGATAATTCGTTTCACTTCAAGACCAGCAATCGTACCGGCATCCTTTGTTGCCTGCCGTTGCGCATCATTGAAATATGCAGGAACAGTAATCACTGCTTCAGTCACCTTTTGACCGAGATAATCTTCTGCAGTCTGTCTCATCTTCTGTAATGTTATTGCAGATATTTCGGGAGGCGTATGCTCTTTATCACCAGCCACCACCACAACAACATCATTGCTACCGGATTTTACTTTATAAGGTACTTCTTTCATCTCCTGACCAACTTCTTTATAAAAGCGGCCCATAAATCGTTTTATTGAAAAAATAGTATTTTCAGGATTTGTTACTGCCTGTCGTTTTGCAGGAGCACCAACCAGCCGCTCACCCTTCTTGGTAAATGCCACAACAGATGGTGTCGTCCGCTGTCCCTCAGAATTCGGGATGACAACCGGCTCGCCGCCTTCCATCACAGATACCACCGAATTTGTGGTTCCAAGATCTATTCCTATAATTTTACTCATAATTTTTTATCTCCTTTATCATCGTAATATATTTTATCCATATATATACAAAGTCCGTGCCAATTCAATATACTAGCCATAACTCACATATTATCAATATGTTATGAAATTCATACCAATAAAACGAATTCGGACAATATGGCAGATTTTGACAGATATGACAAAAAAAAGACCCGGTGTAAACCGGGCCTCATTTTTATTCTGGTATTTCTAAAAAAACAAGTCGATCAAAGTTATTTCCGCCCGACGTTCTGCTTAAGACCTGCAGGCGTATTACTTCCCCGGCATCAAGATTGGCAAGATAATCCTTCAATTCATCTACGGATTTTACCGGTTTATCATCGACTTCGTAAATTACATCGTTTGGCCTGAGACCTTCTTTAAATGCATTACTTCCGCGCTCGATATTCTGAACCAAAACACCATAGTCAAGATCCAGACGTTCCAATTGCTGATCTGACAAGTCCTTGATGCGGATACCCAGGGAATTCACATTGTCAGTTTTTGCCGCAACCGGTCTTTCTTCACTTGTTTCTTCCGATTCACGACCTTCTAATACAACATCTATTTTCAGTTTTTTGCCGTATCGCCATATAAGCAGAGTAATCTCGTCACCAGGATTATAAGAACCCACTTTGGCCTGCAACTGATTTGGTCTATTTACTTTGGTACCTTCCACTTCAAGGATGACATCACCGGATTTTATTCCAGCTTTATCTGCAGCCTTGCCATTTATTATGCGTTCGACAAGCACACCTTCCGGCTTATCAAGTCCGACGCCCTTTGCAGTGGTCGGAGTCATTTCTTTAATCCCTACCCCGATATAACCGCGGCGAATTTCGCCGTAGTTCATAAAATCATCCACCACCTTTTTACTCAGGTTAATTGGTACTGCAAATCCATAACCGATATAACTGCCTGTTGAGCTGGCAATTGCCGTATTTACACCGATAACTTCCCCCTTAGAATTAACAAGCGCACCGCCACTATTTCCAGGATTAATAGCCGCATCGGTTTGGATAAAATTTTCAATGGAATATCCCTCTCGATCTCGGATAATATTAATATCCCGGCTCAATGCGCTGACAATACCTGCCGTTACGGTAAAATTCAACTCAAGCGGACTACCAATTGCCAACACCCATTCACCGATTTGTAAATTATCAGAATTACCGAGGACTGCCGGCACCAGGTTTGATGCTTCAATCTTAACAAGTGCAATCTCAGTTAATGGATCCGTACCGATAACTTTTGCATTAAATTCACGATCATCTGTTAAAATTACGGTTAGTTCATCCATATCCTGAATGACATGGTGATTGGTAAGAATATATCCATCCTTACTAATAATTATTCCTGATCCCAATCCCTGTTGTTTATATTCCTGTTCCTGCTGGCCATTGGATTCTTCCTCCAAACCAAAATCTTTAAAGAAACGGTGCCATGGACTGTTCGGAACTTTAACATTTTTTGAAGTGGATATGGTTACAATCGAAGGTTTAACTTTCTTGACCACGTCAACAAATGCGTTTCCGGGATTAAAATTTCCTGTATTTATAGTTTGCTGACCTGGAGATTGTTCCGGAGTTGATTCTGTATAAATTGCCGGAACATCTGTTTCATCAGCATAGTCTTTTTTTATCAAAATTAAAACCAGAAGTTAAAACAACTCCAAAAATCACACCGATGGCTATAAATCCCAAAAACATAGGCCACGTATTTCTAAAACCAGACATTTTTATATCCTCCTTTAATTTTAATCATCGCCTCTTAATATAAGCATTCGTATTAAATGAAGCAGGGCGACTGCGGTTGCTGCAACATACGTCAAAGCAGCTGCATTCAGAACCTTTTTTGCTCCTGTAATTTCTTCCTGAAGCAGCATCCCATTATCTCCTAACTGAGCCAACGCCCTACTACTGGCATTATATTCCACCGGCAATGTAATAAAATGAAAAATCACCACACCAGCAAATAATATTATTCCAATATCCATAAGCATGGGGGTGCTAAAAATCATACCTATAAAAAAAAGTGGAAATGCGGCCCAGGATCCCAGGTTTGTTGCCGGCAGTATAGAATGCCTCAATTTTAACGGCAGGTACCCGGTATTATCCTGAATGGCATGTCCAACCTCATGCGCCGCCACAGCCAGTGCCGACAAAGAGGTTCCTTTATAATTATCCACGGACAGACGCACGGCTTTAGATCTGGGGTCATAATGATCACTTAATTTACCCTCTACAGCTTCTACCGTGACATCCGAGATTCCGTTTCTCTGTAACAAATATTGCGCCGCCTTCTCACCTGTAATTCCTTGCGCAGACGCAACCCGGGTGTATTTTTTATATACAGATGAAACACGCATTTGAGCCCATATGGCCAAAATAATCGCCGGTATCAGCAATATCATGGTTGGGATCCCAGAATAAAAATTCCATCTTAACTCCTTTCAAATATGTTTACTACGAAAAACGTTCCTAATTGTTCATTGTCCATTATTATACAAAAATCGTGCCTATTTATAATGCCAACATTATAATGCACATATATTTAATATTATCAAATGTTTATGCTATTTACTGTAATTTAAAAAAAACACCGGCATATGTCATAATGACAGGTAAATACAAGTAAATGCCGGATAGTCAGAAACTTATATTATTGCATAAAGAACAGACCTTTTGCGCAACGATTTGTCGGAAGCGATGATCATCGCAGGTTGAAGATTATGGACGTCATTGGTTATATGTCTGAAGACAATAATCTGGCATATTGTATATTAGAAATAAAAAAACCCGGTCTTAAACCGGGTTTATTTTGTTAATTCTATTTTTTACATTAATTTATTTTCTGCTATAAACTGAGCATTAATAATTATATCCACCTCGTCACTAACCACGACACCACCCGCATCCATTGTTTTGTTCCATAGTACGTTATAATCTTTACGATCGATTGTTGTTTTAGCTTCAATGCCATAACGGGTATTTCCCCATGGGCCTTTTACAGGGCCTGTTACGATGAAAGGTAATTCCACTTGTTTCGTTACATCTTTGATGGTTAATGTACCAATGGCCTTGTATCCATCTTCCGTCTTTACCGCTTTAGTGCTTTTAAATACCATATCCGGATATTTTTCTGTATCAAAAAAATCAGCACTACGCAGATGGTCATCACGTTTTTCGTTTTCTGTATCTACGCTGGCTACTTTGATGGTCGCTTCTACGTTAAAAGTTTCCAGGTTTTTGGGATCAAAATTAAATTGCACCTCATAATCATTAAACTGACCATTCACTTTGGTTATGACCATGTGTGTAACTTGAAATCCAACATTAGTGTGGCTCTTGTCGAGACTCATCTCACCGGCAATTAATCCTGTCGCCAAAAATAACATCATAAAAAATACATTTAACTTCTTCATTGTTTTCTCCTTATTTGGTTTGTTTTATTCTAAAAATTTAATTCGACATAAAAACTCTTATCACTCCCGCATTGGAAGTTTGTAAAATTAGATGTCTTTTTTTACATGACATGTATTTTCATAAAATATCTCCTTGCTTATATCAAGTTAGTGTAAAATATAACCACAGAGTACACTGAGTAAATAATTAATATTACTTATGTTAACGCTATTTCTAATCATCTCCCCTCTGTGATCTCTTATAAGATAACTCTCTTTATTCCTTCTTTTAATTTGTCAACATTAAAATTGATCAACAATCCGACTTTAGAGTTCTCAGAGTTTTCCTCTGAGTGCTCTGTGGTTTCATCTTTTAATCCTGTCTTTCATTTTTTCATATCCCGACTCTATCGGGATGACACTACCTATATCAATGTTTAAACATATTGTGTTGTAACACATATTATTATAAATTTTTTTACTTTCCTTCTAATGCAAATATTTTTGAACTAATCATTCTGATCGATTTTATATCTTCCTCTGTAAATATTTTTGCTATTGACTGTTCGTGACCTGTTATACAAGGCTTGAGTTCTTCCAGTTTTTTTATTCCTTTTTGTGTAATTTGTGCTATTGATTGCCGGCGATCGCTTTCTGACCTAACCCTCATAACCAATTGTGCCTTTTCCATGCGATCAATTAACCTTGTAATATCAGGCGCTTTTTCAACCATTCGGTCATATATTTCACAACGCGGAAAACCTTCCTTAGGTCCGCCTTTTAAAATGCGTAAAATATTGTACTGTTGAACTGAAAGTCCATGGTCTTGTAAAATCGAATTCTGCTTTTCACGCAGAACAGAACTTGCAGCCATTATATTCAGCACGGCTTCCTGCCCAGGATTACTAAATTTTCTTTGTTTAATTCTGTTTTTTAAGTCCATAATATTTTATTTGTTTAAACACACATCTAAATATACAGCAAAATTTTGCGTGTTGCAACACATATTTATTTTTTTTAATTATTTTAGGAAGTTGGTCACAAATATGCGGGAATTTTATTAAATAACTAAGGATCTGTAGATATTGAATGATAGTCATGTATGGGCGCTTGTGATACCATACAGACTATTTATTGCGAGAGATTTGGCCACTATTTTGGGATGAACATTAAAGGAAAAACATTATGCCCCCTCTAATAAACAGAGGTGATCCGGGAGTATAATGCAATTCTGAAACCGATTGGGATTCAAGTTGACCGTTGAACTTTCCGTTTTCATCCGGTCCGCGCAATCGTGATTCGGTATCGAATTGCGCCTCGTTCCACTCCACATTAAACAGGTTTTCAATTCTAAAATACAACTCGATCTGTGGTATGCGGTAACTCAGTGCCAGGTCTATTACAGTGGATCCCAGTGCCCGAACGGAATTATCCTCATTCGCCGGGCGGTCACTGACGTACCTGTATCTCAGACTGGCCCCTATTCCACCAACCGACCTATAGGTAATTCCGCCCATACTTGTATGCGTCGGTGCCAAAGGAATATAATTTGCCCCATCTGGTTCATTAATGAGTCTTCCCCAGGCATAATTATAATCCAAATCCAGGTACAGATCACGAAGCAGTTGATAGCGCAAAGATATATCAAAACCCAGACGCTGTGTTTCGTCACTGGGTTCCACTATGGCTTCGTCTCCAACATATACCAGCTCTTCCTCCAGATAAATAGTCCAGATAGCAAGATTGAGGACTATACTTTCTACAGGTTTTACAAAAGTACCCAGATCTGCGCCGACCGCCCGCGGTAAAATTAAATCGCTTCTCTTTTCATAAAGTGTTCTGGCATCGTTAGAATGAAATCCCGATCCGGCCCGCAAATATAGCTGGAAATCTTTACTCAGGTTATAGTACAGGTTCAGCTTGGGATTCAAAATACCCGCATTATCGGAATATACGGTGTATGCCGCTTGTGTATCATCCACATATTTTAAAAAGAAGTGGTCATATCTCAAGCCTATATTCATGGAAAATTTGTTTGAAAATGTGATCATTTCACTAAAGAAAAGGCTAAAATTAGTTTGGTCCACCTGACCATAAGCAAGTGTATCGAGAGTAATATTCCGCTCAAAATTATTAAATAAAAGAATTCGTGGAATATCATCTTGCCTGATTCCCATCCCGAATTCAGATCTAATGGTTGAGTTGCCTATTTCATCAACCCGGACGTAATTTCCTTTATAACCATAAATCTTCCTCTGTTCCTCTTGTTGGATCTGATCACCGGTTAGGGTGTCGTTTTGCCAGAAAGTAAAATTGGACCACAGGGTAAAATCGTAGTTAGAGAAAAAGACCTGATTATTTAGATAACTATCATCAGACAAGGATGTTGTCAGGCGGGCATTCACATTGGAACGGGATGTATGACCACCCTCTGTTTCATCCAAAGCGCCAAAACGACTGATCCAGTGATATTGATTAATGGCACGATCGGGGACCTGTCCGGACTGATCCCAGCGGGAAGTAAAAGTAGATGCACTAACTTGCAACTGCGTTTTACCATCGATCAATCCGGAATATTTAGCGAACAGGTTGGTTCGGTTAAAATTTTGTGGCAGATCAAAATAAGATCTTGTATAAAAAAACTCGCCGGCCAGATACAGGTTATGTTCTGTGTTGGACCCACCAATAACATTGATCAACGCTACCGTCCGCCAGGTATTATAGCTGCCGCCTTCCAGCTTGATCAAATTCTCGTGCAGCGCATTCTTGGTATTAAAATCGACATAACCGGAAGTGTTGAAATCACCATGATTGGCATAGTAGGGTCCTTTATTAAAATCTACCTTATCAATCGTTTCCGGGATAACGAAATGCAGATCGGCATAGCCCTGTCCATGGGCATGGGAGACCATATTTACCGGGATACCGTCTACGTTGATATCCAGATCCGTACCATGGTCGTTGTCAAAGCCACGTAGATAAAACTGCTCTGCTTTACCTCCACCGCCATGTTGGGCAGTGAACAGTCCCGGTATGATGCGTAAAACATCCTGTGAGGATACGATTGGCCGCAGCTCTACATCAATACGGTTAATCGATGTAAAGGCCTCATCAGGATTTAATATCGGAAGTTACTTTAATTTCAGAAAGATTTAAAATCACCTGTTTTAACCGGATATCTAAAATCAATTCTTTTTCTGCCACTACCTTTATCTTCTTCGCTACGGTCGCATATCCCATATGGGAAAACTGAATCTGATAAGTTCCCTCCGGAACAGCTTCCAGCAAATATTCACCGCGTTCATTTGCGGCAGTACCTATCCCTGTTTTTAGAATTAAGACGTTGGTAAGTTCAACAGGACTTCCACTTAATGAGTCGCTGATTACACCGCGCACTTTCCCCGTATGGGCAAATATTGCTGAAGATAATATGACAATAAGGATCAGGGATTTATAAGATACATGCATAGCTGGATTGCATAATAAAATGGATTAAACAACCGTGTTCACTTCCAATGTATAACATTTCTGGCAATAATTAGACTCGTATAATCTCTCATACCAGATTGTCGGTCATAACGGCGCCGATTTTGTGTAAGTATTATAGCAAATTTAATAAAGATAATCAATATAACTTTATGAAATATCTTGGGACTGATAGAAATATATATAATTGGAGGTAGTGTCATCCCGATAGAGTCGGGATATAAAAAACTGAAAAACAGGATTAAAAGATGAAACCACAGAGCACTCAGAGAAAAACTCTGAGAACTCTAAAAGTCGGATTGTTGATCAATTTTAATGTTGACAAATTAAAAGAAGGAATAAAGAGGATTATCTTATAAGAGATCACAGAGCGGAGATGATTTGAAATAGCTTTAACATAAATAATATTAATAATTTACTCTGTGTACTCTGCCTGCCCCGTAAGTATGGCGAAGCCAGACTTGTACGGGGTGGTTATTTTTTACACTACCTAATTGGAATTAAGGTGAATTAAATGAATTTTAAAAGTTGATATATTTTCATTAAACTTTATTCATCCCCAGATAGATTATCATTTTTACTTTTTGATACGATACCATGCGATACATGCATTTTCAATTATAGAAATAATAAAATAAAACCTGGAATATAATACAATATAACTAAGTTTTGGGCTTATTAAATGATTCTAAATATAAGTTAATCATCTATAACGTATTTAAATTGAGAAGGAGTTAATTATGTTTAAAAAATTTGAGCATTTTGCATCACTTACATTCATTGCAATCTTATGGTCGGCGGTAAATGTTCTGGCCCAGGACAAACCCAACATTCTGGTGGTTTGGGGTGATGATATTGGGCAATCCAATATCAGTGCCTACACCATGGGTATGATGGGCTATCAGACACCGAATATTGACCGGATTGCCAACGAAGGTATGATTTTTACCGATTATTACGGTGAGCAGAGTTGTACAGCCGGGCGTTCATCATTCATTACAGGACAAAGTGTTTTTAGAACTGGTTTGAGTAAAGTTGGCTTGCCTGGTGCAGAACTTGGTCTCAAAGAAGAAGACCCGACCATTGCAGCGATTTTAAAGAATTATGGTTATTCAACCGGCCAATTTGGCAAGAATCATTTAGGCGACCGCGATGAGCATCTGCCCACCAACCATGGATTCGATGAGTTTTATGGTAATCTGTATCATTTGAATGCCGAAGAGGAGCCTGAAAATGAGGACTATCCCGGTGATATGATTCTGGCTGATGGAAAAACCACATTCCGTCAGAAATTTGGACCTCGTGGTGTCATCCATTCCTTTGCCGATGGCAAAATTGAAGATACCGGGCCCCTGACAAAAAAGAGAATGGAAACGGTTGATGATGAAACAAGTGACCGTGCGGTCGAATTTATCAAAGAACAGCATTCTGCGGGTAAGCCATGGTTTGTCTGGTGGAGTGGTACAAGAATGCATTTTCGGACGCATGTGAAAGATGAGCTCAGGGGGATCTCCGGACAGGATGAATATTCTGATGGTATGGTAGAACACGATATGCACATTGGTAAATTCCTGAAATTATTGGATGAGCTCAAAATTGCGGACAACACAATCATTTTCTACAGTACCGACAATGGTCCGCATTATAATACCTGGCCCGACGCGGCATCCACACCTTTCCGCGGTGAAAAAAATACCAACTGGGAAGGCGGGTGGAGAGTACCAGCCATGGTTAGATGGCCCGGAAAAATTAAAGCAGGCTCTGTATCCAACGAAATTATGCATCATATGGATTGGTTCCCCACCTTTGTAGCAGCTGCCGGTGAAAATGATATTGCCGGGAAACTTAAATCAGGCTTCAGTTCGATAGGCAGAGACTATAAAATTCATTTGGATGGTTATAATTTTCTTCCCTTACTGACGGGAAAGTCAGATAAAGGTCCTCGCAATGAAATTTTTTACTTTTCGGATGATGGAGATTTGACAGCGTTGCGCTATGATGACTGGAAATTAATATTCATGGAACAAAAGGCAGTCGGCGGCTTTCGGGTTTGGATGGAACCATTTGTACCGCTTCGTGTTCCGCTTATTTTCAATCTTAGAAGAGATCCTTATGAGAGGTCTGAAATTACGTCAAACACCTATTATGACTGGTTGCTCGATCATGCATACCTGCTTGTACCAGCTCAAACTTATGTAGGTAAATTTCTTACTACATTTCAAGAATTTCCACCAAGGCAAAAAGCAGCCAGTTTTAGTCTCGATCAGGTGATGGAAAAACTGAGTACCGGTGGTGGTTCAAAATAATCTATTGGAATTTGATATTGAAAGGCGTTGAATAAATCAACGCCTTTTGCATTTTATAGACAGTCTTAAATGATAAGGATTTAGAGATGACATATTTTGAGCAAATAATATTAGTATTTTCAATGATATTTCTTTTCTCCTGTGCTGAACACACAACTCAGAAATCAGATCCCCTCGCTTCGTGGAAAGATGGTCAGAGTAAGCAGTCGATTCTGGATTTTGTTGATGAGGTGACAAACGAGACAAGTCCGAACTTTGTAAAACCTCAGGATAGAATTGCTACATTTGATAATGACGGTACGCTTTGGTCGGAGCAGCCTTACTATTTCCAGCTGCAGTTTGCCTTAGACAGAGTAAAAGTAATGTCTGCGGATCATCCTGAATGGAAAGATAATCCTCTGTTTCAGGCAGTGTTAAACAATGATATAAAGAAAGTATTTCATTTGGTGAACATGGTTTACTGGAATTGGTCATGGCGACTCATGCCGGCATGACAACGGATGAATTTTCACAGATTGTTACAGACTGGATAAATACAGCAAGACATCCTAAGACAAATAAACTATATAAGGAAATGGTCTATCAGCCTATGCTGGAGCTACTTGATTATCTAAGGGACAATGGTTTTAAAACATATATCGTCTCCGGCGGTGGTGTTGATTTTATGCGTCCCTGGACAGAAGAGGTCTATGGAATTCCGTCAGATCAGGTGATTGGAAGTTCAGGTAAAGTGAAATTTGAGATAAGAGACGGAAAACCGGTTTTAATCAAGTTGCCCCGGATAAATTTTATTGACGATAAGCAGGACAAGCCGGTTGGTATCCATCAATATATTGGAAAAAGACCGATCGCTGCCTTTGGCAATTCAGACGGTGACCTGCAAATGCTGCAATGGACGGCTGCCGGTCAAGGCAAAAGATTAATAATGTACATTCATCATACCGATGCTGAACGTGAATGGGCTTACGACAGAGACTCGCATATCGGCAGATTGGATAAAGGTCTGGATGAAGCGATAAAAAACGGTTGGGTCATTGTCGATATGAAAACCGATTGGAATAAAATTTATCCTGAGTCGGTGCGATAGTACTTGTGTATTTTCAATTTTAGGTGATTATTGCTTTTGTACACCTGCTAACTACAAATTTAATCTGATGTTTGCTTTTAATGCCCTATGATCAGAAATACTATTATTCTGGTCATCTGTAACATCTGTGGTATTTATGGATGTTGCAGCGACTTCTTTTAAATTATTCGTACCTAAACGATCATAGGCAAGAATATAGTCGAATCGTCTTGGCCTGCTACTTGATCTGAATCTCCAGGTATACTCCTGTTTATTGCCGTTAAATTCCATGTGCAAGTCACGGGGATTACCCAATATATTTAGCATCGCACGAAAAGATTCCGGGCTATATGCATTGCTGTTAAAATCGCCGGCTAATATTACAATCAGATTTTGGGATGAGTTTACAAAGCGCGATTCAACTACTCTGGTTACGGCCGTATTTATAAACGAATAGATTTGTTTCATCTGGAATTGTTTATGTTCTCTTGTGCCGATCGCCTGAACATGTGTATTAAATAAAAACAAACTTGTAGTATCATTGATGGCAAAAAGTGAGCCCATAATAGACTTGTTTGCTAAAAAATCATTTGTCCTGGACATTTCCTTGTCCAGAATCATATGCACAATACCATTTGAATTTTTCACATCATCGCCAAAATCTATTTCGGATAAATCAATTATAGGATAGCTGCCCATCATATATAATCCGGCATCCTGAAATAATACTTCAGGAAAAGAAAAGTAGTCAACCCTGGATATTATTGTAGAATAAAAAGAGGTATCAGATTTTTCAATGATTTCATCACGTGAACTTTCATCAAACAATTCCTGAAACAATACAAAATCAAATTTCTCTTTATTGATGTATCTCATTAAAGAATCAATTTGACCTTCTTTTTTATCATAGATTGCTTCAATGTTATATGTAATCAGACTGATCTCATTATTTGATTTATTCTTGTCTAAGTGATTACCATTATTACTTATATAATCAATTGTAGAACAAGAGATTATCAGTAGTAAAAATACCACAATGATTATTTTACTCATCCTTGACACATACAAGTTCATAATAATACTAAATTCCTTATTTTGAATTACTTTCGGTGTAAACCTAAAATGAGCAAACGTTAGAAATGGTTCTTATTCAATTCTCATAGTTTCATAAAGGGTTCTTTACCATTTTGGTTAAAATATTCTGGTCAAATCTGTTATCGCTGATCGCCGCTATCCAGTGAATATCTTTCTAAGGAAGTCAGATACAGGGAATCCAGCAAGGCTTTTTCAGGCTGCGCAATATATATATTATTTTTCTTTTCAAATCCAAAATATAGTTCTTCTGACACCTTTGAAAAACGGATTATCAAACCGTTAATATTTTTGATGAAAGTTAGCCGTATTAACATGCCATTTTTAACATAGCAATATGCCGTCACCCGGGCTGATGCATATGTTATCCCCAGCGCATTTGATATATCCTGGATGATTTAGTCCCGATCAGGAGCCTGTGGGTGACGGTTTTGATCGGGACAGTCTTGTCGAACAACACCGATCCAGTGGAATACGCATAACCCAGGGTGAGGAGGTTCACCCCGGTTGGCGCCGGTGCATATACCCGCGGCTGCACCTCCTGGGCGTTAAGGACAGGAAGCGCAGACAGCCAAAGTCCGGCAAACATGACAGTATATTTAAAAAATATTCTCAAATCGGCCCCATCTTGTTCAGTCTTTCTATTCTAATAAAGTGAGCATTAATAACAAGGGGTCACTGCTAAAAAATGTTTACGATTTTATTTTATAATAAAATATTTCATCAAATAATAGACCCGGATACCAGTGGATTTATAAATCTACCACGAAGGACACGAAGCACACGAAGTCTATTTTAATATTTTTTCTTCGTGCTCTTCGTGAACTTCGTGGTTATAACCATTTGAGAATGGCCATAGGTCATAGCCCGCCCGAAGGGCGAGCCCTAAAGTCTCTGCCTGCCCGCCTACTGGCCTGGTGGTTTCATCTTTTTATCCTGATTTTCATTTTTTCATAGAACTTTTGACACTACCATTAGTGAGTAGTTTAAAGAATAACCACAGAGAACACAGAGTAAATAATTAATATTATTTATGTTAATGCTATTTCTAATCATCTCCCCTCTTTGATCTCTTAGAAGATAACTCTCTTTATTCCTTCTTTTAGTTTGTCAACATTAAAATTGATCAACAATCCGACTTTTAGATTTTCTGCTAACAGGAAGGAAATTCTTTTAGAGTTCTCAGAGTTTTCCTCTGAGTGCTCTGTGGTTTCATCTTTTAATCCTGTTTTTCATTTTTTCATATCACTTTAAATGCCGGATAAAAGGATATTTTTATTTTTCGCTCAATCCATTCCCAATTCTGCTCATTATTTCCTCTTCCAGTTCCCCGGATAATTGTTGATACTCCTCAAGAGTGTTACTTTCCATCATTTTCAAATTATACCTGAATCGCTGAATGACGGATTGACACTCAATATAATCTTCACATAACGTGCGGAATGATTCGCTTTGCGCAAAAAGTTCATCGATTAAATAAACCTTTGCCGGAAATTTTTCATGCATCTTGTCAATAGTGATATTTTTAGTTGTCATAAAAAGGTTTTATGATTATTTTAGACGTTCGACTCTATGATACCCGTATTAATCAGGTATCTCGATGTAGATTTTCTCACAGTTATAAAATAGACTTGAATTGTACCTGATACCAGTAACAAAACAAATGTTACCGTAACATACATAACAAGAACCGCGGAATGTATTGTCTTTGAAATTTCTTTATAACATTTAGATTGCAGGTAATACGTTGGGAATCGTGTCTCTAAATACCAGAGCGGATGAAATTCGCGCTTGTCTGTCTCATATCCGTTCCAGCAATGAATTTTCCGGTAAAGAGAAGAACTGCACGCTGTTGAAATTCCTTGTCGAGGAAACCCTGGCGGGCAATGCGGATCAATTGAAGCAATACACGATCGTACTGCTATTCTGAATCGGGAAGCCGATTTTAATCCGGATTTGGATCCGATCGTGCGTATACTTGCCGGCCGGCTGCGCCGCTCCCTTAAATCTTATTATGAACAGGAAGGCAGAAGCGATACTATTCGTATTGACATTCCCAAAGGCAGTTATATGCCCATTTTTCTGGACATTAATCCTGATGATTTACAGGACGATAATAGCAAGACTATCATTGCAGACAATCTAGATGTCGTAAAGCCGGTGATTGTTGTGCAGCCGCTGAAAAATTTAACCGGTGATAGCGAACAGGATTATTTTGCCCAGGGCTTCACTCAGGAACTGATTATCGAACTGATCCGCTATGAAGATTTTCAGGTGATCATTTCAGACGAATATGCCAAAGAAATCAATCAGAAAAAGAGCCATGCCATTGACCGGTCCAAACGCGTCACTTTTATAATTACCGGCAGTGTGCGCATGGCGGAGACGAGCTTTAAAATTGCCATTCAATTAGTGGATTCGACCAGCGGTGAACATATCTGGGGTGAACAATATCGCCGCGAATTGACAGCGGAAAACATTTTGGTGATTCAGGAACAGATTGTGCTTGAAATACTCTCAAACATTGCCGGCGAATTTGGAATTATTCCGCGCAAGTTATACCAGGAAGCAAGAAAAAAACCGCAGCCGGACCTGCAAACCTATGATGCGATTTTCCGGTTTTATCACTATCAAAGCAGTCTTTCAGCGAAGACACATCTTGCTGCTTTTCAGGCACTTGACCAGGTTGTCGCCCGTGATGCGGGGTGTGGCATGGCTTGTGCCATGCTCGCCAGTCTATATCTGAATGCATATGCATTTGATTTACCCGGTGGCGATGAAGGACTCGAACGGGCGGCGGAGCTCATCCGGCCGGCCATCGATGCAGAGCCAACCAACCAGCTGGTCCGTATCATTTCCGCCGTGCGGTATTTTCATCTTAACCAGCGCACCGAATTTTTAGAGGAAATGCGTAAGGCGGAGGCCCTGAATCCCCGGTCACCGCTGCGTTTGGGCAGCATCGGTCATTTCCTGGCATTATACGGTGAGTGGGACAAGGGCAAGCAACTGCTTGATAAGGCCAGGGAGATGAACGACAATTATCCTGCCTGGTATCACGGTGTTATGACAGCGTATTATTATCGAAAACATGAATATGAGCAGGCCTATGCGGAAGCGGTTCTATATGATTTGCCGGACCTGTTCTGGGCACCTTTGCTGCGTGGTGCCTGTTTAGGGCAGTTACAGCGAGACAAAGAAGCCGCAGAGCAAATAACCCGCCTGCTTGAACTCAAACCTGATTTCACACAAAAAGCCCGATTATTAATTCAACGCTTTATCAAGGAGGATTCTCTAGTCGATCATTTGATGGGCGGGCTAAAAAAAGCGGGATTGATAGTGTAGCAGCAGGTCGATTTTTAAAATTCTATTTATTGTTTCCAGTTCTTACCATAATTATAGATTCTCTTCCAGATAACGAAAACGATTATCAATATAGTATGAGCGCAGGTCGTCCTCCAGGATTGATCCTAGTTTTACTTTAAAATCATTTTTCTCAAATGAATTCAAACGTTTTCTTATCAAATTTCTATGTGCTTTCGTCATTTCTGGTAGATCTATTCCCTTGCGCAGTAAAAATTCGATATCAAAAGCATCACGGATTTCTCCCCTGTCCACAATCGCTTCAATTTTATTTGACATCGTCTGTTTAAGTGTATGCGTATACAACAAAACTTGGCGATTGGCGTATTTAGAAAACGCTATACTTTTCTCCATTTGCCATTCCCGGATCTCTTTTCTTATCTCGATCTTTAATCTTTTTGGATATCTATGTGATCTAACCTCTACTAACAAGGAAAAATGCTTGTTCTGGTTATCTGTGATCTCATATTCTTTTGCTAAGAATGGAGGAAATATTTTCTATAAATTCCTCAGAAGAAACAGGTTTGATCAACCAGAAATCAAGATCAGCCGAATAACGATTAAGTTCATGACACAGCCTGAGCATAGTGCCACCTCCGAATACCAATTTTTCCAGTATCCTCCCACTATTCATTTTGTACAAAACTTCCATTTCAAATTCTTCATGACGGGTTAAGAAATCCATATTTCCTCATCAGATTTTTTGTTCTTAAAGGATATGCTTGCACCATTTTGGATAAAATTTTCTGGTCAAATTTATTTTCGCTGATCGCCACGATATCCAATGAATATCTACCAAAGGAGGCCAGATACAGGGAATCCAGCAAGGCTTTTTCAGGCTGTGCAATATACATATTATTTTTCTTTTCAAATCCAAAATATAGTTTATCTGACACCTTTGAAAAACGGATTATCAAACCGTTAATATTTTTGATGAAAGTTCGCCGTATCGCAATACATTCTATATAGTCGCGTTGAATCTGTGTGGTGATTTCATAATATTCTAAGGCTGTTGTCAGTGATACATATGATGGAACTTGCAAAAGATTAGCCGTCTGATACTTTTCTTCTAAACTAAAATTATTCCATTTTTCAGCCAGAACAAAAATATTTGGTTTTATCCGTATTAACATGCCATTTTGAACATAGCGATGTGCCGTCACCTGGGATGATGCATAAGTTATCCCCAGCACATTTGATATATCTTGCAATCCAAAGAAAGTTTTTTTAATCGCATTTAATTTCAGAATCTTCACTAAGTATACCTTCTTAACATATTTGTTAATATAATATACTTGGTATAAACAAAAAGCAAGTAGTATTTTATATATTTGAAATATAACAAAAGAATAAGCAATAAGATGAAATTGTAATAATGCCAGATGTCCAGACTAAAATATCAAAATAGCGTATCCAAAAACGATCTGCAGATTAATATGGAGAATTGGAAGTGAAAATTGGTTATTTGTAATTTTGGATATTGGATCGCGTCTTAGGGGATTACTTCGGCCTGCCCCTGCTGTGCAGGCCTCGTAATGACATATTGCAGGAAAATTTCTAATTCAATCAATCTAATTAAAAAATCCCGACTCGTCGGGATTTATATGGTGCTGGAGGGGGGAATTGAACCCCCACGCCCCGTAAGGCACTACCCCCTCAAGATAGCGTGTCTACCAAGTTCCACCACTCCAGCTATTGGATCTATTGTGTCGAATCCTGTGTACCGTCGCCTACAGGTGCCAGAGGTACCGCAGTTGCCGGAACCGGTTGACCGACAGCTTCCTGCTGCATCAATCCTTCACGAACGGTTTCACTTTGCTGTTTATAAAAATAACCGATCAATAAACACAGAACGATATATGATATGGCCAGAATGGTAGTAGACTTACTCAAGAAAGTGGCTACACCTCTGCCGCCAAAAACGGCACTTGTACCCGCACCACCAAAAGTACCGGCCAGCCCCTGACCTTTACTTGATTGCATTAAAATTGATACAATCATTCCTAAACAGGCAATTACAAATAATATCACTAAAAAAGTAACCATGAAAAACTTCTCCTGTATGATCTCAGCTGATAAAGTTACAAACAGAATAAGGCCATTTCAATTCTTTTTTTTATAATGATTCTGCAGCCATTATTATTTTTAAAAAGGAGTCGGCCTGGAGGCATGCACCACCCACCAGGGCACCGTCAATATCTGTCTGACTGAGCAGTATCTCTGCATTTTCAGGCTTTACACTGCCGCCATATTGAATTATCACCTGGCTGCTGACAGCCTCGCCAAATAAATCTGCCAATATTTCGCGGATAAATGCATGAACATCCTGCGCCTGCTCCGGTGTTGCGGTCTTCCCTGTTCCAATGGCCCAAACCGGCTCGTATGCCACGATAATATTACTCATATCCGAATCATTAATCCCCTGCAGGGCACCTGAAACTTGTGTCTTAACTACATCTTTTGTAATCCCACTTTCCCGCTCTTCAAGTGTTTCACCGACACATACAATCGGTTTTAAACCAGTGGAAAGTGCTTTATGTAATTTTTTGTTTACCGTTTCATCCGTTTCAGCAAAATACTGACGTCTTTCAGAGTGGCCGATAAGTACATATTCGGCGCCCGTAGACTTAATCATGTCTGCCGAAATTTCACCCGTAAACGCACCTTCAGATTCCCAATAAAGATTTTGGGCGCCAACCGCAATATTAGATCCTTTAAGAATCTCACTCACCTTTGTTAAATTTGTCGCCGGCGGACATACAATGATCCCGGTTTTTGCGATTGCCGATACCATTTCTTTTAATTCTCCAACCAGCTCGGTGGCCTCGGAGAGATTTTTATACATTTTCCAGTTTCCGGCAATTATTTTTTTTCTCATTATTATTTCCCTACTTTCAATTATGTGGTTAAAAAGACAACAACGGAGCACCTAGTGCTCGCCCGGAGGGCGATCGGCGGCCTCTGGCCGTTCTGAGTCTATTAAAAGATTTACCACGAAGTTCACGAAGAGCACGAAGAAGAAATTATTAAGTTTACTTCGTGTGCTTCGAGGGCTTCGTGGTTAAAAATCAATTAAACATTTAAGGTACTAATTAGTAAATAATTCAAAATCATAAAAAAACAAAAATCGTAAATGTTGTTTAAGATTTCCCACCGTAGGTGGGACAGAGTGTAAAAATTAGGGATTAGGGATTAGAAATTAAAAAAACAGTGAATTATTACTTAATTCCTCATTGCTCATTCCTAACTCCTAACTAATAACGACTCACCGTTCTCAGTGGTTTAGAAATATCCCCGATTCGCTTCTATTGATCACTCAAGGCCTCAATGCCGGGTAGTTTTTTTCCTTCTAAAAATTCCAACGAGGCACCGCCGCCCGTAGAAATATGTGAGACCTCATCATCCAGGCCAAACTGAGATATTGCCGCCGCCGAATCACCACCTCCAACTATAGTAGTTGCACCTGATTTTGTTGCTTCTGCCAGCGCATCGGCAATCGCACGCGTCCCTTTGGCAAAATTTGGCATTTCAAACACGCCCATGGGACCATTCCAGACGATTGTTTTGGCTGCCAGTATTTTCTGGCTAAATAATTCGATCGTTCTGGGTCCGATATCAAGTGCCATCCAATCAGCCGGGATCTCATCTACCGAGACCTGTCGGATCTGTGCATCATTGTCAAATTTGTCGGCTATAGTCACATCAACCGGTAATATCAAATCAATTGATTTTTTAGCAACTTCGTCTAAGAGTTCCTTCGCCATACCGATCCGGTCTTCCTCTAACAAGGAGGTACCAATTTCCATACCCTGTGATTTAAAAAAGGTATAGGTCATTCCTCCGCCGATAATCAACTGATCAACTTTATCAAACAGACTTTTTATGACGTCAATTTTTCCCGAGATTTTTGCACCACCAAGAATAGCTAACAATGGCCGGTTGGGATTGTTAACCGCTTCACCAAGAAACTTTAATTCCTTTTCTATCAAATATCCGCCAATACACTCATCAATAAAGTGGGTGACACCTTCAGTTGATGCATGGGCGCGGTGTGCCGTACCAAATGCATCATTGACAAATACATCAATCCCCTCACTAAGTTCTTTGGCAAATTCAGGAGTATTATCTGTCTCAGCTTTATGATAGCGTAAATTCTCAAGCAATAAAACTTCTCCCGGTTTGAGCGATTGCTTAAATTTGTTTACTTCTGCACCGATACAATCCGGCGCCAGTGTAACCGTCATGCCCAGTAATTGACTGAGGGAATTCGCAACCGGCTTTAGACTCATTTCCGGTTTTTTTTCGCCCTTTGGCCGTCCCAGGTGTGAGCAAAGTACCAGGGCACCGCCATCCGCCAACACCTTTTTTATTGATGGTAAGGATGATACAATTCTACGATCATCCGTGATTTCTAACTCCGGATTCAAGGGTACGTTAAAATCGCAGCGCATTAGCACCATTTTACCTGAAAAATTATAATCTTCGATAGTTTTCTTGGCCATTTTTGTTCTCCATACAAAAAGAGGACTGCCATAGGACAGCCCTCAAATTAGCAAAATACGATGATCTAAACTAGCCTAATTTGGCCATTTTTTTCAGCAGATCAAGTGTACGACATGAATATCCCCATTCATTATCATACCATGAAAATACCTTTACAAAATTTCCGTCCATTACGGATGTTGACAGGCTGTCAAATATACTTGAATGCGGATTATCTACGATATCAATCGATACAATCGGATCTACACAATATTCAAGTATGCCTTTCATCGGGCCGTCCGCAGCCGCTTTCATTGCAGCATTTACTTCCTCAACCGTTACATCTTTGCCCAATTCCGCAACCAAATCAACAATCGAACCGTCGCTGGTTGGGACGCGGATAGCACAACCATCAAGTTTCCCGTTTAATTCGGGAATGACTTTACCAACGGCGCGGGCAGCACCTGTTGTTGTCGGGATCATACTCACTGCAGCAGCACGTGCACGACGCAGATCCGAGTGCGGTAAGTCCAGGATACTTTGATCATTCGTATAGGCATGAATGGTAGTCATAAAACCACGTTTAAGGCCAAATGAATCATTCAATACCTTGGCGATTGGGGCCAGACAGTTTGTGGTGCACGAAGCATTTGAAACGATCTTATCAGAAGATTTGAGATCTTCATCATTAACACCCAACACGATGGTGTTATCGATTTCATCTTTTGCGGGTACAGTAAGGATAACTTTTTTTGCGCCCTGGTTAAGATGATTTTCAATCTGAGATCTTTTTCTAAAAACACCGGTAGACTCAACAACGACATCTACATCAAAGTCTGCCCATGGGAGATTTGCAGGATCCCGTTCGGCCATTACTTTAGCCTTACGATCGCCGGCTACCAGATATTCACCATCATGATGTACATTTTCCGGATAGCGGCCATGAACCGAATCATATTTTAATAAATAAGCCAGTGTATTTGCATCGGTTAAATCATTTATAGCAACAACATCTACATCTTTATCATATTGTGCTGCTTTGAAAACAAGTCTGCCGATCCGGCCAAATCCATTTATTGCTACTTTAATACTCATCATCCAACTCCTTAATTTATGTCAAATTGATATTTATACCAAAGATTGGAAATTTACTCAATATCAATTTTTATGTCAAGCAGACTAAGCGATTATTTTCACATAATATTCAGACTATAGATTTAAATTAAATTAATCAATTCTATCATTATGATTATAAAAAAGATAGGTGTATTACATTTATACTGGAAAATGGTATTCAAATATGGTAATATTTCAAAAATATCGTATTAATAGTATTATGCAACAACCATTTCCGTAAAAACATGTTAATAAAAAATGGATTAATTGTACCCCTTAGTGATGCTCACAATATCGCGCATGGGGACATTTTAATAAATTCTGATCGTATTCAGGATTTAAAACCTGAAATACACGCAGACGATGAGGATATTTTCGATGCCAGCGGCTATATAATCGTTCCTGGTTTTGTTCAAACTCATATTCATCTGTGTCAGACACTTATTCAGAAATCTGGCAGATGATTTGCCCCTGATCCGCTGGTTAAAAGAAAAAATCTGGCCGTTTGAGGGTGCCCATACACCGGAATCACTGCGGCTCAGTGCACAACTTGGAATCAGTGAATTGCTTCTCTCAGGTACCACAACCATTATGGACATGGGTACGGTTCATCATATGGATGTGGTGTTTGAGGAGATTGAACAAAGCGGAATTCGGGCATTTTGTGGCAAAACCATGATGGATACAGGTGAAATACCTGATTCTCTTAAAGAGTCTACAAGGGAATCCATAGATTCGAGCCTGGTACTATTGGAAAAATGGCACAACTCAGCAAACGGCCGGATAAAATATGCATTTGCACCACGTTTTCTTCTATCATGTTCCCAAGATCTTCTTACAGAAACAGCAAAACTTGCCGAAAATCATAATATACCGTTTCATTCACATGCAGCTGAAACCCGCTTCGAAGTCAAATACATTTCTGATCGCTTTGGTATGGGAAATATTGCATACTTTGAACATCTGGGAGCTGCTAGAGGTAATTTATGTCTGGCACATTGTATATGGCCGCAGGAAGATGAAACAGATATCTTAAAGAATAATGATATAAAAGTGCTCCACTGCCCGTCAAGTAATCTGAAACTGGGTTCAGGAATCGCACCCATACCTGAATATCTTGAATCGGGTATCAATGTATCAATAGGGGCGGACGGCGCACCTTGTAATAATAATTTAAATATCTTTCAGGAAATGCGACTGGCTGCTCTAATACAAAAACCGATTCATGGCCCGGAAATACTGACTGCAGAGCAAATATTCCGCATGGCTACTATTGAAGGTGCCAGAGCCCTGAACCTGGAAAATGAGATAGGAAGCATAGAAATAGGGAAAAAGGCTGATCTCACATTTATTAAAACTGAGCAAATTCAAACAATTCCCTTTGATAATATATATGCAAAACTCGTATATTCCACTAATCAGGATGCGGTAACCCATGTCATGGTCGATGGCCAGTGGGTTGTAAAAAATCGTGAATTGTGTAATTATAATATAAGCGAAATTAAATCTAAAACTATTAATATATCCGGCGCATTAATCAATAAATGCTAAGGTGGAGGGTGAATCATGTATAAGATATATGGAATCTGCATTCTTTTGGTATTTATATTAATTTCCTGCAGTTCCAAGGAAGGATTTGTTCTTGAGGAGGAGACACCGGAATCAATCCTGGCAAAAGCCGAGACTGCCTATCAAAATAAAAACTATGATGAGTCAATCAAAATGGTTAATATTTTGCTCGAGAACTTTCCCACCTCCGATTTGCACGTAGAGGCGCAGCTCATTATGGCCAAATCTCTGGGTGGAAAAGAAAAATTTGAAGATCAATTGGATCTTTTACTTCGTGTGCTTAAAGAAAACATTATTCCCGAAAAAGTACCACTCATTTACGTGCAAATCGGGGAATTTTACGAAGGTGCCGCCGTCTGGAATCCGGGCAATGTAACAAGTGATACTTCGGACTATATCAAAGCAGCAAAATATTATCGTAAGGCGGTGTTTTATCCAAATAGTAATGACGATGTGACAAAAGCCTACGCCCTCTATCGCGCAGGATTTATGTATACAAAAGCAAAAGATATCGAAAAGGCAAAACAGGCCTACGGCCAGGTGATTGATTCTTTCCCACAATCACCATACGCTTCCCTGGCAAGAACAAAGTTACTTGATCCTACCAATACACAGGATATCCAACCGGAACCTCTGCTTGCCACGCAACAGCCGGGTACATCTCTATCACCGGAAGATGCGGCGGGCGGATCGATCACAGACAGCCTGGGGTTAGATCTCCCTGCTGACCAGTATGAAGAGCCGATAATCATTGACACTACCCAGGCAATTTTACCGGATTCATTGGATTAAACCTTAATGGAAATCGATCCTAAAACATTAAAGTTAATGCCAAAAACTGATTTGCATGTGCACCTTGATGGTTCACTGCGAATCTCTACTGTGATTGATCTGGCCAGACAGCAAAATGTGACGCTGCCGGCCTCCGACCCAAATGCCTTAAAAAAAATCCTGATTCCTGGAATGAATTGTAAGAGTCTTGAAGAATACCTGATTCCCTTTGATATCACGCTCAAGATAATGCAAACTGAAGAAGCACTTTCACGGGTCGCATTTGAACTGGCCGAAGATGCGGCGAAAGAAAATGTCTGGTACATGGAGGTACGATTTTCTCCTGTTCTTCATACAAAAAAAGACCTCAAACCGCCCCAGATCATTGACGCAGTTTTAGAGGGCCTGAAACGTGCCGAAAAAAAATATGACATTAAAACCGGTGTCATTGTCTGCGGGATGCGAAATATTTCGCCCGAAACGTCAATGATGATTGCAGAACTGGCTATCGCATATAAAAACAGAGGGGTTGTTGGTTTTGATCTCGCAGGTATGGAAGAAAGTCATCCGGCCAAGCATCATCGTGAAGCATTCTACCGGATTCTAAATAATAACGTAAATTGCACAGCCCACGCCGGCGAGGCATATGGTCCTGAAAGCATACATCAGGCTATACATTATTGTGGCGCCCACCGTATCGGTCACGGTACCCGATTGATAGAAGACGGTGATCTGTTAAATTATGTGAATGATCATCGTATTCCTCTTGAGATTTGCATTACCAGCAATATCCAGACAAAAGCAGTCGCGTCTTTTAAAAAGCACCCGCTAAAGTTTTATTATGATATTGGCTTACGCTTAACCATAAATACCGATAATCGTTTAATCTCAAATACAACCGTGACAAAAGAGCTGGCACTGGCCGCACGTCATGCACAATTAAATATGAATGATATTAAAACCCTGATTATCGGTGGTTTTAAAAGTGCCTTTTTACCTATGCGGGAAAAAGCGATTATGCTTAGCCTGGTCAATCGCGAACTTGAGAAATACTAAGATCAGGACATCGCGCCACAGCATTTCTTATATTTTTTACCACTGCCACACGGACATGGGTCATTTCGTCCGACTTTTTGCTCAACACGAATCGGTTGCCCTTTATCTGAACGTTCCCTGGAAGCTTTTTGAATATCAGATTCCTGGGCCGAATTAAATCCCAGATTTACAGCATTTTCGTGGACAGTGCGAAATCTTTGCGGCTGTCTTTGCGCTCTTTTTTGCGGATTTTCATCAGGAACTTCGAATTTCCACAATATATTTACAGTCTTTTCATTTATTCTATCGATCAGACTTTCAAACATCATATATGCTTCACGTTTGTATTCAATTAACGGATCTTTCTGTCCATATGCCCGTAAATGGATTCCCTCTTTCATACTATCCATTTCATACAAATGATCTTTCCACTCATCATCCATGACACGCAAAATCAGAAACCGCTCGAAAATATCCATCCGCTCCGGCCCAATACGCTCTTCTTTATAGCGATATATTTCCTGAGCCGAACTGATAATTTTCTCTACAAGTGAATCATAATCCAGCGAATATATTTCTTCTTTTATCGGCCGGGGATCGATGGGAAGCGCTGATCCAACAGAAGCTATTAAACCGTCTACATCCCAGTCTTCCGCATGTGATTTTTCGTCAACAAACTGTGATACACGGGAGTGGACAAAATCTTCCAGGATATCATTTACTTCCTGCCTGCAATCTTCTCCTTGTAAGGCAACGGCCCGACGCTTATATATGATTTCCCGCTGCTGATTCATAACATTATCATATTCCAGCAATCGTTTTCTGATGGAGAAATTCTGACCCTCCACCCTTTTCTGGGCTTTTTCAATAGATTTGGTGATCAATGGATGGGCAATGACCTCACCCTCTTCGGCACCCAGGCGATTCATTACACTTGCGATTCGGTCAGAACCAAACAATCGCATCAGATCGTCTTCAAGTGATAAAAAGAAACGCGATGATCCGGGATCACCCTGCCTGCCCGAGCGACCACGTAACTGCCGGTCAATACGTCGAGACTCATGACGTTCCGTACCGATAATATGTAATCCACAGGGCATACTTGCAGCACAATCGTGTAAATTAATATCATCCGGAGGGGTCGCATCACGCTGCAAATAACATCCCTCCTGACATTTCACGATCTGTCTCGCCAGTTTAATATCCGTACCCCGCCCGGCCATATTTGTGGCTATGGTTACAGCGCCTGGTTGACCGGCATTCTGGATAATTTCTGCCTCCTGCTTATGCTGCTTGGCATTAAGTACGTTGTGTTTAATTCCCTTACGCTTTAACATACGACTCAGTGTTTCGGATACTTCAACCGAGATTGTACCCACCAGGATCGGACGTGCGTGAGAATTCAATCTTTCAATTTCATTTATTACCGCATTGTATTTTTCGCGTTTGGTACGATAAATCAAGTCGTTATAATCGATTCTCCGGATTGGCTCATTTGTTGGGATCACAACGACATCAAGTTTATAGATCTCCCAGAATTCGCCGGCTTCTGTTTCGGCAGTACCAGTCATTCCCGCAAGTTTATCATACATCCGGAAATAGTTTTGCAGAGTTACGGTAGCCAGGGTCTGAGTTTCACGTTCAATTTTGACATTCTCTTTGGCTTCGATTGCCTGATGCAGACCGTCGCTATATCTCCGTCCATGCATAATACGACCGGTAAACTCATCAACAATCATTACCTTACCTTCTGAGACTACATATTCATTATCCTTTTCGTATAGTGCATATGCCCTAAGTAATTGAGAAATATTTTGGAGACGTTCGCTTCTTTCTGCAAAGACCCGATGTATTTCTGCTCTTTTTTCTATTTTCTCCTGATCTGATAAATCGGGGTCATTCTCAATTTTAGCCGTTTCTTCACCCATATCAGGAATAAGAAACATTTCAGGGTCATTTGGTGCCAGTTCATTCCGACCCTTCTCTGTAAGATCAATAATATGATTTTTTTCATCGATCATAAAATACAGATCGCCAAAATATTTTTCTTCAGAAGCCTTGTTTTGTCCCTTGTCGCGCAAATAAGCATTTTCCACTTCACGCACCAATTTTTTATTGGCCGGATCCTGATATAGTTTTTGTAGTCGCCTGTGCTTGGGTGCACCTTTATCTGCAACCAGAAATTTTTCCCCGGCTTCACCTGCATTCTCTTCTTTTAAGAGATTCTCTCCATCCGAGATCATTTGAGTGACGAATTTGTTTTGTTTGTTTACCAGTCGCTCCACCAGTGGTTTCAATTCACCATATTGGTGAGTTGACACGCTTACCGGACCGGATATGATAAGAGGAGTACGGGCTTCATCTACCAGGATATTATCTACTTCATCCACAATCGCATAATTATGACCCCGGGTCTGAACTATATCATCCACGGATCCTGCCATATTATCTCTTAGATAGTCAAATCCAAATTCATTATTGGTGCCATAGGTAATATCGCAATTATAGGCCTCTCTTCGCTGCTCAGGACTCATATCATTGAGGATTACACCTACCGTCAGCCCCAGATATTTATAGATCGCTCCCATCCACTCAGAATCACGCTGAGCCAGATAATCATTTACGGTAACCACATGGACACCTTTACCAGAAAGTCCGTTCAAATAAGTAGGCAATGTCGCGACCAGTGTTTTACCTTCACCCGTTGCCATTTCGGCAATTTTACCTTGATGCAGTACAATCCCACCCTTCAACTGGACATCATATGGAACCATTTCCCATTTTTGATCCTGCCCAACAACTAACCAGGATTTTCCCATATGCCGGCGACAAGCTTCTTTTAATACAGCAAACGCCTCCGGCATAATTTCATCCAGGGTTTCCCCGTTTTCCAGGCGATCTCTGAATTCCTGGGTTTTATTCTTTAGTGACTCTTCATCCAAACTTTCATATTCAGCAGAATAGCCATTAATTTTATCGACATATGGTTCTATTTTTTTTATATCACGATCATGTTTGCTGCCAAACAATTTTGCGATTAATTGCATCAACATATTTAATACCCTTTTGTTAACCGCTCTGCAAGAAAAACCGGCAGACCTGCTTTTACAATTTTTTCTTTAGTTTTCTCAATATCATAACTCAACCGGACATACTCTACATTATTTTTTTCATCATTGTAAATACAAAAACAAGTTTTTGGATTTCCATCCCGGGGTTGTCCGACGCTACCAACATTTACGATATAACGTAAATCTTGTTCCAAATCGACTTTCGGATTCCGGCTGAATCCATTGGAATGAAATACAATCGGGAAATGCGAATGTCCGATAAAACAAATTTTTTCTTCAAAATGATTTAGTTCATGACGCGCATCTATTTCTGACAGAATATAATGCCACATCATGGGGTCGGATGGTGTAGAATGCACAAATAAGATGTTGTTCTCTACATATGTAAAATCCAGCGATGCCAGAAATTCTCTATTCTGTTCAGACAGGATGTTACTCGTCCAATATGTGGATATTTTGGCGAAATCATTAAAATATTCGGTACTGGTAAGTCCAAGAACCGCATGATCATGATTGCCAATAACAACCTTTTTGCATTTTTCAGAGATAATTTCAACACATTCATTTGGATTAGGGCCATAACCAACGATATCCCCAAGACAATAAATCTGATCTATATTATCATCATCAATATAGTCCATTATGGTTGTTAACGCTTCAAGATTCCCGTGAATATCTGAGAGGATTGCAATCCGCATAGTAATTCCTATATTTGCATTCTTGAAATGAGTCCGCGACCGCTTTTACTGATTCTCTTTTCATTTTTCAGTTTGCGAAATGCGGCATCCAAAATGCCATTTATAAACTTATCACTTTTATCTGTACTATATTTCTTTGCCAGTTCTATGGCTTCGTTAATGGATACCTCCGGTGGTATATCCGGGAGGTAAAGCAATTCAATGATTGCCATTCGGAGAATAATCCGGTCAATTATCGCCAACCTACTAAAATCCCAGTTTTTAAGATGCTTAATGATATCCTTATCAATTTCATCTTTATGGGATTCATAGAGTACGGCCAATTGCTCCACAAATTCGGTAGACTCTACAAATTCGGATTCGGATAGACGACTAATTTGATCTCGTGCTTTATCTCCCGATAATTCACATGCAAACGAGATTTGCAGGGCATGTTCACGTTCTTCCGAGCGCTTCAATTTAACTTTCTTGTTTTTATCTGTAATCGTAAAATCCCTTCCCGGTCTTTCTACCAAGATAACCCGCAGCAACCATCTTTTTAAGCAGTGGACAGGGACGATATTTGGTATCACCCAATCCGCTATGTAACACATCCATAATTGATAAACAAACATCAAGGCCAATAAAGTCCGCCAATGTCAACGGGCCCATAGGATGTGCCATTCCCAATTTCATAACCTGATCAATTGCATCGCGATCGGCCACCCCCTCCATCAGACAATATATTGCCTCATTTATCATAGGCATCAATACCCGATTTGAAATAAACCCGGGATAATCATTGACTTCCACCGGATGCTTATCCAAATCCAGGGAGATACCCTTAATCTGATTATAGGTTTCATCAGAAGTGGCCAAACCTCTGATAATTTCTATCAGTTTCATAACCGGAACCGGATTCATAAAATGCATACCGATCACTTTATCTGCCCGTTTTGTTTTGGCTGCCAGTTCTGTAATCGATATTGAAGAGGTATTAGAAGCCAGAATACAATTTTCCGGACAGGTATTATCCAGATCAGTAAAAATTCTGGCTTTCAAATCCAGGTCCTCACTAACTGCTTCAATCACCAGGGTGGTCTTTTCAAGTGATTGATAATCGCTTTGCAGGGAAATATTTTTTATTGTTTCTTCTTTTTGCTGCCCGTTTATAATTTGTTTTTTTTCTTGTCGATCCAGATTTTTTTCAATTGCCTTCAGAGCATTATTTAGTATTTCCTTATTTAAATCAATAAGCGCTACCTGATAGCCTTTAGCAGCAAATACATGGGCAATTCCGTTACCCATGGTTCCTGCACCAATTACAGCAATGTTTTTAGATGACATAATTCCTCCAGGTAATTACATCTCTACTATTATTGAAGATGCTTCACCTCCACCAATGCACAAACTTGCCATGCCATATTTTTTATTATACCTGCGCAGTGCATACAATAGTGTTACTAAAATACGCGTGCCTGAGGCACCAATGGGATGTCCCAATGCAACAGCACCACCATGTACATTCACTTTGTCCATATCTAACTTCAGGATATCATTTACAGCCAGTGACACAACGGAGAAAGCTTCATTTATCTCAAACAAATCAATCATGTCGATATTTATATTTGCCTTTTTCAGTACTTTTTTTATGGCATCTGCAGGGGCTGTGGTAAACCATTCAGGTGCCTTTGCCGCCGACGCCTGAGAAACTATCTTTGCCAGGGGTTTCACGCCATGTTTTTCAGCCGCATCCCGGGACATTATTACAACCGCTGCCGCACCATCATTTAAAGAAGACGCATTCGCGGCGGTTACTGTTCCATCTTTCTCAAATACTGCTTTTAAGTTCGATATTTTATCAAAACTCACACGGGATGGTTCTTCATCTTTTGAAATAATCATCGGCTCGCCTTTGCGTTGTGGAATAGACACAGGGATGATCTCCTCATCAAAATATCCACTCTTTTGTGCAGCCAGGGCACGTTCATAACTCATACGACAAAAATCATCCTGACGATCACGACTGATGTTGCATTCCCTGGCACATAATTCGGCTGCACTACCCATGTGATAATCATTATACACATCCCACAGACCATCCTGTATCATTCCGTCGATCAGTTTTTTATGCCCCATTTTCAAACCATTACGCCCACCCTGAAGGTAAAATGGTACATTGCTCATACTTTCCATACCACCGGCAACAACGATATCCGCATCCCCTGTCATAATAGCCTGGGCACCGAGCATAACTGATTTTAAACCAGAACCGCATACTTTATTTATAGTCATACATTCAACTGAGACAGGTAGCCCGGCCCCCAATGCAGCCTGTCTGGCCGGCGCCTGACCTTCACCTGCTGAAAGAACATTACCCATTATTACTTCATCAACATCCGAATTCTGAATTCCTGCCCGTTCAACAGCGTTTTTAATTACGATACTACCAAGCTGTGGTGCGGTGAAGCTACTCAGTGCGGATAGGAATGATCCAATCGGCGTACGAATAGCGCTGGCAATTACGACATCGCGAAAAGAGCTCATATGTTGCTCCCTATTTGCTGGAAACTAAGATTTGAATGTACTTATTTTATATTTTTAATTCAAGAATCAGCTTTACCTGACTTATTCTGTTCGTCCCGTGCATATGCATTAATTATATCTTTTACTAACTTGTGCCGCACGACATCTTTGTCATCCAGATAGATAAATTTGAGTCCATCAATATTTTTTAGAATATCCTGAATGCCAACCAGTCCGGAGTTGGCGGGTTTTGGCAGATCAATCTGAGTGATATCGCCATTAATTATACATTTCGAATTGAAACCCAAGCGTGTTAAGAACATTTTCATTTGCAGAAAAGTACAATTTTGTCCTTCATCTAAGATTACAAATGCATTATTTAACGTTCTGCCACGCATAAAAGCAAGCGGGATAACCTCAATAACTCCCTGTTCCAGATATTTTTTTAACACATCAGCAGGAAGCATATCCGTCAAGGCATCATATAGCGGACTTAAGTATGGATTTATTTTCTCACGGTAATCCCCTGGCAGAAATCCCAGGCTTTCACCTGCCTCAACAGCAGGTCTGGATAAAACAATCTTACTGATTAATTTTTTATTCAGGTATGCAATAGCAAGCGCAACTGAGAGATAGGTTTTGCCTGTTCCTGCGGGTCCAATACAAAATACAATATCATTTTCCTTCACATCAGAGACGTATGTGATCTGACCGGGAGTAGTTGGTTTAACATATCCATACGGTGTAAACAGGATAACCGAATCGAGCTCATCTTTACTTTTTTGATCGGTATTGTTTACAGCACCCGATTCACCCTTAATAATATTAATGGCGGTTAACAAATCCGAACGGCTTAGGTTTTTATTTGAATTAATTATAAAGACTAGTTCACTCATCAGGTTCTCAACCTGTTGTACCTGTGATTTTTCTCCAGAAACTTTTATAGTATCGCCGCGGGCAATGAGAATAACATCAAAATATTCCTCAATTATTTTAAGATTACGGTCATTTGCACCACAAAATATCAAAGGATCCGTTTTCTGTAAGCCGAATTGAATATCAATTTTATCACTCAAATCATTACTCCATGAATAAAAAATATAGGATCATACCTGTTGGAAAATTACCAATCCTAATGGGATTCGCAAAATTTCCTGGGTAGTAATCCATACAAAAAAAGCCCTTAATCTTCCGATTAAGAGCTTTTATATAAATTTAAAATCTATTTAAAATAAAACTGTGGCAAACGTAACTTAACGTTGTATGCTAAGTACTGTATAAGGATAGATCACATTAGGATCAGCTACGACACCCTTATTGGTTTCATAAAGTTTTTGCCACTGGAATGGACTACCATAAACATTTGAGTATCCGGCAATCTTAGACAGGAATTCACCTTTTTGTACCAGATGCTCATTTGGACCCACATCTCTTGGTATCCGGAAAATCTGGTCAGGATGAATCATATCAGGATTTTTGATCTGATCGGTATTGGAAGTATAAATTCTCATCCATGCATATGCATCGCCATAGATTTCTGATTTATTTGCAATACGCCACAGATAATCACCACGCATAACTGTGTAGGTATCCGGTTCTGCTGGTTTACCTTTTTCTTCGATCTGCATAATCAGGCTCTCGATGCTACTTAAAGCAGACTTCATTTTCTGATAACAGAGCCAGGTTATTTCCCTGCATTTCAGCCAAACGCTCTTTAAGTGCAGGAATTTCATTCTTTCTGCGATAAATTTCATCGGGTGTCATGCTGAGCATGGCATTCGCATCTGAACGAAGAGCCGCAATTTGTTTTTTAAACTCTTCATTTTCTTCACGTGAAGAACCTAATGCGGCATAGATAGCATCCCATTCGCTATCAATGGCGGCCTGGGTTTCTTCATTACACTTTGTCGCTTCTGCTAAGCGTGCATCTTCATCTGTAATGGCTTTTTGAGCAGCATCCAGACGTCCCTGCCATTCCTGAAGCAGAGCATTGTATTGATCCATATCCATCTCTTCATAATTATATGACTGGGCGAAGAGAAAAGAAGAACCAATCAAGACGAGTAGTACTAATGTCACGAATTTCATATTTGACGCCTCCTAATAATTTGCCGGTTTTTATTAACCTTCTGCCTTTTTGGCTTCCAATTTCTGCAGAACCATTTCATGTTCTTTTTTTACTTTGTCCAGTTCTTGCTTTTTTGCCTGGCATTTTGCCTCTAAATCGCTTGCCTCTTGTTTTTTATCAGCAAGAGTTTGTTCCGCTGCTAATGCTGCAGTCTTGGTTTCTTCTAACATCTTAATCTGCTCTTCGTCGGGCGAAGAACTGCAAGCAGCCAGAAGGCCGGCGACCATAAACAGAGCTAACAATAGCCTTAGCCTTTGATGAAAATGACTTCATTGTAAGAGCCTCCTCAAATGGTTAGTATATAAACAACTTTTTAAGGTAATAAATTAGAATTTAATTGTCAAGTACTACTAATTCAACCTTGTTTATTTATTTCACAAAGAAAATCTTTTAGTAAAAACTACAGGAAAGAACCAAATAAAATAAACGCCCCTTTATTGTAACCTTATATATTTATTCTCGGCTACATGTATGAAACTTAACTATTTTTTTTCAATATTGAAAGCCCTAAATCATCTAATTGCTTTTTTTCTACATCCGTAGGAGCCCCATCCATTAAAGACATTCCCGAACTAGTTTTGGGGAATGCGATTACATCTCTTATGGATCCGGCCCGGGTGAGAATCATTACCAGACGATCAAGACCAAATGCGATTCCACCATGGGGTGGTGCACCAAATTCCAAGGCATTTAGCAAGAAACCAAATTTATTTTCGGCCTCAGTATCAGAGATTTGTAACATTTGAAAGACCTTTTTCTGCATGTTACTTGTATGAATACGAATACTGCCTCCGGCTATTTCATGACCATTAATAACGAGGTCATATGCACGAGCACGAACATTGCCTGGATCTGTCTCCAGCATATCAAGATCTTTCTTCTGAGGTGCCGTAAAAGGATGGTGGCGGGCCACATATCTTTTTTCTTCGTCATCATACTCAAGCATAGGGAAATCAACAACCCAGAGAAAACTATCTTTTGACCGATCAATTAATTCAAGTTCATCGGCCAAATGTAATCTCAATTCACCTAAATAAGGCAATGTTTCATCAGAAGAACCGGCCATAATAAATGCAATGTTCGATTCATCCAGACCCAGTTCAGCAATAATATTTTTTTTCTCATCATCACTAAGAAACTTGGCAATTGAACCCTCGATCTGATCATTTCGACTCCGTAACCAGATTAGTCCTGTTGCGCCAAGAGATTTGGCAAAATCAGTTACCCGATCAATGATCTTGCGTGTAAAATGTTGGTTATCCTTTACTACCAGCCCGGCAATAATGCCCTTATTCTCATTGACCTGTTGCAAAACACGAAATTCAGTATTTTTAAATATTGAAGTGATGTCATTTATCTCGAGGCCGAATCGGAGGTCAGGTTTATCAGAGCCGTATTTTTTCATTGCCTCAGCATATGGCAGACGTATAAACTTTTCTTTTAAGTTTAACCCCTTAATCTTTTGAAAAATAGTTTTTACAAGATTTTCAGCCACCTCCATTACATCATTCTCATCTACGAAAGACATCTCAACATCTATCTGGGTAAACTCCGGCTGGCGGTCCTTCCTCAGGTCTTCATCACGAAAGCACTTAACAATTTGATAATATTTATCAAAGCCTGATATCATTAAAATTTGTTTATATGTTTGCGGGGACTGAGGCAGAGCATAAAATTTACCATGATAATTTCTGCTGGGAACCAAAAAGTCTCTCGCCCCTTCCGGCGTACTTTTCATGAGAATTGGCGTTTCAATCTCAACGAAATTCAGCGAATCAAAATAATCCCGGGTATACTTATAAATTTTGCTCCGCATTATTAAATTTGATTGTAAAGACGTTCGTCGCAGATCAAGATAACGATACTGTAGTCTCAACTCATCATTAATTTGGATGTCACTGTCAATTTCAAATGGGGTTGTTTTTGAATTATTAAGGATTTCAAAATCCAATACAGCCACTTCTATTTCACCAGTGGCAAGATTTTTATTTTTTGTGCCTTCGGGACGGACCTGTACGGTACCATGTAATGCGATTACAAATTCATTTCTAAGTTTTTGCGCTTCTTTATGAATTTCACTATTTACAGTTGGATTAAATACGACCTGGGTTATGCCATAACGATCGCGCAAATCAATAAAAACGAGTCCTCCATGATCACGCCAGTTATTTACCCAGCCCATTAAACAAACTTTAGCCCCTTGTTCATTTAAAGTTAGTTCACCGCAATTATGAGTCCTCTTCTCCATCACCTATTCCCCAAGATTTCACATCCCTGTTTTTATTACATAATCTAATTAGTTCTTAATTTTATATTGTCTATCGTTTTTTTCTGAGTTCGTTGAGGTTGTATTTCAGAATTGCGAATATAACAAATCGGCAGATATAAAAAAAGCCACTATTTTAGTGGCTTTCTTTAAATCATATGTCACTTATATTTTATCCAAAGATGTATTTTTGACGTACTGTAACATCGCCTTCGGATTTATCAATTGGTTTAAATCTCCAACCGCGAAGCCTGCCGGTGATACAGACTTTCCACTTTTTTATTACGCAGAGAAGACTGGGTAATCCTTACGTTTTTCACCCGGCCGTTATATCCAACCACAAATTCTACAAGGACATCACCTTTAAGATTTGGGTTGAGTTTTGCTTCTCTTTTGTAACAATATTCAACCGCATCATTGTGACTGTTTATGACACGCGACAGTTCTTCACCACTTCGGTTAGCAGATTTTGAACCCTTTCCGGATACACGTGCAGCATCCAGGGCCATTGAGATGGAACCCTTTCGGCCGATATTTGCAGAACCTGCCGAGCCAACGCCGGATAGTAATTCATTTACGTCAGCACTTCCTGTTACTCTACCGCCGCCACCACGACTTCCCAGACGAGATTTTTGTCCGGCTGAGCTGGCTGTTGCAAGGCCACCAACACTGGAGAGTATAGCGTTTAAATCACCGGTGCCTCCACCGGCGTCACCCAGGACGTCAGCAACCGCGTCACCGCTACCGCCACCACCACCTGCGGAGAGAACACCAAGCACACCGGTACCTGCGACCTGTTGCTCCATCTGCCGGCGCGCAGCGCTACGTTCTGCTGCTGCCGCTCTTCGAGCCTCGGCAACCTCTTTTGCAGAAGGACCACGGGCTTCTCCCTGGCGACCTTCATCACGTTCTGCACGGGCATCTGCCTCCGGTTCTTCTTCAGACTTCACCGCCCATTTCAAGACCTTCTTCTTCCACTTCAGCAACGTCCAGCGGATCAACAATCGCTGCCTGATAAAATTTTTCCAGATAGCTTTGCCGGGCTGCAGCCGCTGCCGCCGCATCATCAAACTCTGTATTTCCAAGTATGGTCACTAAGGTATAGACAGTTGCCCATGAAATCAAAACAATCAGGAAGAATCTTTTATCAAGATCTTCCCAGATGTTGCGTTCGAATTCACTGGGAAATCCTGCGAGTCTGAAAGCACCTGCGGCGGGTTTTTTTGCACCCTCTGCTTTTGGCTGTTTTTTATCTTGACTCATTATAAACCTTTATTATTATCAGTAATTTAATTTTATTCCATTATTGCGCAGCTTGTACCGTAAGTAATCGCATTTTATAAAAATCCGATTTACTACAGGTATACATTACCTTAAACAAAGTTTCAAATGGAATGCCTTTATCCCCCTGAATGATAACTTCGTGAGTAAATTCTTTACCAGCTTCAATTTCAAGTTGCCTCTCTTTATTGGCATACTCCTGAAGCTTTGTCATTAATGGAAGGATGGCGATTTCATTCTTATCAATATCACCCGTGGGCATCAGAGGAATTTCATTAACCAAAATCACGTCTGATGCAATAGAAACGTTTACTTCTTTCTTTGGCTTTTGTGTACGCTGAGATTCAGGCAAAGCAAGACTCTCGCTTTGTGACGCCAGCGCGCCGTCTGTCGAATAAGATTTCAACAGAAAAAGAAGGATAATCGTCATCATATCCATCATAGAATTCATATTCAGGGTGCCCTCTTGGGCCGTATCATGTTTCTTTGATGCAGATGGTTTAAATGCCATTTATTATTTACCTCATCTTTGACAACTAAAGTACTTGTCCAAAGTTTACACGTGGAAACAATGGTTGAATATTTCCCTCATCATCTTCATATTTAAGAATTACATCCATCACAGTGACAATTACCTGGTATTCGATATCGGCACCGGCAGTAATAATCGCGGTGTCTTTATCCACATAGCCCTTATCATTAATGACCTTTTTCAACTCAATCAGCTTTTCTTTGAGTAAATCATAGTCATAGTCACTGTCACCTGCCCGGGGAACAGTCGGTCCTTCGCCCCCCTCACCACTCATTACCGCACCGGCTGTCGCAAGACTAATTCCATCACGGACAATCGCAATCTTCAGTCCAAGTCTCTTTTCTTTTTCTTTGTCCGGATTTTCTTCGCTTGTTCCACCCCCCCCGCCTTTTGAAGGTGGTAAATCTATCTCAATGATGGATAGTTTTACCATTTCCACGCCAGCAAGGAGCAAAGGAATCAAAACAACCATCAGGTTCATAACGGGTTTAATATCGAGCTCCATGTCGAGAGATTTCCCGCTTCGACGCATTGAAGGTTTAAAAGCCATAATGAATCCTCAATTAGCGATTAACGATTACCGGTAATTAAATTAATCAATTTTACAAGATGCTCATCCATCTCATCGATGATTTTGGTTGTGGCATTTGTCAGATAAGTGTACACAATCAGACTAGGAATAGCCACCATAAGCCCAAAAATCGTTGTATTCATAGCAGCAGAAATACCAGCCGCCAGGAATCTGGTTTTATCCGCTTCCGGAATACCCTCACCACCAACCGCATTAAAAGCGAGAATCAGACCAAAGATCGTTCCCATCAGTCCGGTAAGTGTGGCAACATTTGCAAACATCGACAAATAATTGGTGCGTTCCTGTAATTTGGGAATAACTTCCAGTGTTCCCTCATCAACCGCATTCTGAATTGCACGAAAGTCAAGAGCATCACTCTCAATAGCTCTTTTTAACCCTCTGAGTACGACGAACGGTAACGCTTTTTGTTTGCCCTTGTCACAAAGAGCAATAGCGCGGTCCATATTACCACCGGCAACCAGTTTGCGAATCTCAGCCATGAATTTGTCAGCATTGATATTTGAGCGAATCATAATATAATAAAATCGCTCAATTCCAATGGCCATAGCTAATGCAGCAAAAAGCGCGATGGCGTACATGAATACCCATGCATCTTCTGAGGTAGAAAATGACTTTCCAAATTCGCTCATAAAGACATCCATTCAAATATCCTCCTAAATGTATTGTTTATCTAGCCCTGTTTAAGATTTGCTTTATTTCTATTGTTTGTGTTTCTTCATTTTTATTCTTTACGATTACAATACGCTCGGCGCGTCCTAATAATTCCGGTCTGAACGACTTTTCCAGATTGATGTTATCAAACTCGGGTTTAATGCGGTCAGAGATTATATTTACCCGCGGTCTGTCCGGCTCAGCCTTAATAATAACCGCATCTGCAGTAAGATCAATAACATCATCAGAACTGGACGGTGGCGCATAAATTTCGGCATCGCTAACGGCAACATCTGACAGATTAAATGCGATTGGAATATTCATAAATGTGCGCACCGGATTACCGGCCACCTTTCCTGGGGTAAACACTTTATTTCTGGCCGCCTGTAATGCCGCATTATCCAATTGCGGAACTGATCTGAATATCTCTGCGCTGGCCACATTCCCATTCTGGTCAATCACAACTTTTACAACAACGGTACCCTCAACCCCGGCATCGATTGCACCCTGCGGATAAACAGCTTGTGCATCTGTAACTATCACCGGTTTTTCATCCACTGTGAAGAAATCATAAACCTGGTCATCCGTTTGCGCAAAAGTTACAACAACCGGCACAATCAGGAATAACGTGATGAATAATTTGCTTATGGGATTCATTGTTTTAGTGCCTCAACCGTAATACGGTTCTTATTTAGTGTATTGATTTTCTTTAATAATATCGGATCAACTTCCAGATTCTTTACTTTTGTTTTTGCTTCCATCGCTGCTGTAAGATCTACAGGTAAGATTTCGAGAAATCCATATACTTTTACTCCGCCCCCGGAGTTATCTGTATCAGTCGCATGAATTGAAAGTATATTTGTTCCTGGAGTCAGATAATATGATATATATCCATAATCCAGAGTATCAATCACTGCGAAATTATCTGCTTCGTCATCGATAATATATTCCGCATTCAGGAAAAATCGATAGTCATTATCAGCCGTAATGTAGATGATACCTTCAACAGGCGTCCCAGGCACGTCGATAACTTTTCTGAAGTAGACATTTACTGTATCAGAGCCGGTGCTTATCATACTACTATCAGCGATACCTGTATCCACTATGTCACCCGGAATCTCAGGTTGCTCAGAAATCGCCATTCCGCTATCCGCAGTCATCATTGTGTCTGCTTCGGTAAAATCCGAAATTCCCGGTTGTGCGCCATCCAGCGAATCCATCGTACCAAACTGTGTTGAGTCGACTACACTTGTATCCAGAATCACCACTTTGGAACCAAGCCACATGCTTTGCGGATCCTGGCCAAGTCCGGCGAATTGATTATAAGTTGAAATTACGTTGGAAGCAGGCAGCCAGTCCGAATCGTCAAAATCCAATTTATTATAGCCACGTGTGTATGTCGAAGTTGTCAGCCAGGTATTATCACTGTTTATTTCGACTATTTCACGCTCAATCTCACCCGCATATAAAGCAGGATCAATTTTAATCAATTTACCCAGGACAATATCTCCCCAGAGATTATTTATTTGATACTCTTCCTTTATGGCAAACGCATAGTCCAGAATCTCACGTTCATAGTCCTCAAAACTAAATTTTAAATCCTGATAATAAAGTGAACCATCATCAAAATTATAATTTTCTGTATCGAGAAATTTTTGCGCATAAAGACTATCAAACACTGCGACAGTGTCACGATATTGTTCATATATATCAGTTAGTTCCACAGCAACGCGCATGATGCGTGTTTCGGTCGTACGAATAAGATCATTTTTTATTCCGGACTCGCGAGCCAAAGATAAAGTACGTACATAATTGTCAATGGTTGCTTTACATAGATCTCGCGAATAGTCTATCATCTGTTTATTATTGTCACCAATAAACGGATAGTCAAGACCTTGCGCATTTGTACTACCATATTCCAGTTCAAGTAGACGGCGGTATTCTTTGTCCTGTTCAGAAATTGAATTTATTGATTTAAAAACCAGTTTCTCGAGTTCGGCACCAGGAATATTGGAAGTCAAAAGGATTTGTCGCTTTGATTCTTCTACATATTTATTTTTTAATCCTAATTCTTCGGCTTCCTGCACGTTCACCTGGTGCGCCAGGATCGTCTGTTGCACGGCCGGCGTTACAACGGTTCCTATGATCTGGACATCATAAATCAATGCCCGAACCGGATCATTCTTGATTGGATTTTCACTGGCCAAGGCACTGTTTACATTCGCCCTGGTTAAGGTCGCCTGTTTATAATGCAAAGACGATATTTTACTGGAGGCCAGGTTATACCATTTTAGCGCAACGTCTTTTGTAGAATCAACTGCCGTCAGCTCTTTCTGTTGTCGCAGTAGTATCAAATTCAGCATCGGCAATAATAGCCTCTGCCTGCACTGTATCATCTGGAGCAAAGATATCCACATCAAATTTATCAGCAATCAGGGGGATATTTTTTATCACATTTTTATATTCATCCACTGCCTTGTCGAACAACGCCGCAGATTCCTCATTGATTCGTTTATCTTCCACGAACTTTTGATTCTTATCCAGTGAAGGGCTACGCTCCTGATCTGAGTATTTTTGTGCAAATTTTTCAAATATATTCGCATTGCGATATACCGCTTCAAAACTGCGGATTGAACCATTGGCAATAATTTTCCTGTTACTATCCTGTATATTTTGCAGCAGGCCTCTCATTCTCGCTTGTTGTGCCTGTATATTACTCTGCGGCTGAGTCAGTACGATTGCATCATACTCTGTCTCTAGCATACTCACCAGGCTGTTCAATGCCTCGCCTACATAAAATCTGTTTGGATCCAACCCTTTACTGCTAAGCTCTTCACTCTTTCTGATCGCCTTATTATACTCGGTTTTGGCAGCACTAAGATTATCATTGTCCTGATAATAGGATCCACGTTGATAAAATGCCTGCACACTGCGAGGATCATCAGGATAACGACTTGCAAAATCCTCAAAAATGCGATTTGCTTCAGGAAGATTATCTAAGTTTAAAAAGTGACCTGCGTTAGCAAAAAACAGATCTACCGCGATCGGATTAGTCGGATAGGTTGAGATATATTGATTGTTTACCCTGATCGCGTTGTTCCAATCTTCACCTTCCTTATAATAATAACTGGCATTATAGAGATCTAATTCTGCCTGTTCAGGATTGGCGGCATTCATTGCATACAATCGTTCATACATTCCGCCCGCATTGGAAAACTGTTTTAACTCTTTATAATCTTCTGCTGTGTTTTTAACTGCGGAAAGTGCATATTTAGATTCCGGATAGTTGTCAGCCAAAAGCATGTATGTTTCAAGTGCGCGCTCCCATTCCTTGACCCGGTCATAATTTTGTCCACCGTTGAACAAGGCTGCTTCTACATAACTTGTATCATTGGGTGCTTCCTGATACACACGATAATATTCCTGTGCTGCTTCGAGATACTGTCCCTGATCTTCATATAATTTGGCATTATTAAAGATTGATGAGGCCAGGCGTTTTTCGGCAAAAACGCGATACTCATCGGGAATTCCCTGAGTTGTTAGAATGCGCTTTGCGATAAATTCACTATCACGGAACTGACCAAGTGCAAAATATGATTCCATAATCGAACGCATTGCAATATTACGTTCTTTTGATCCCGGGAATCTGGTTACCAGTGTTTTAAAGTATACTTTTGCTTCAGAAAATTGCTTATGATTAAAATAAAGTGCGCCTGCGGCAGCCAGATAATTTGGTGTGTTTTCTCCCTCGGGAAATAATCGAATGTAATTATCATATGCCTCAATAAGTCTTTTTTCTTCAATTGTAAGTATTTCTGGTCTCAGATTTTCACGGTCTGTTAAATCGAGTAGACTGAGATGAATCGCCCACAGCACCCAGGGCAATCTTTCGCAGTGTATCGGCGACAAAGATGGCATTATTTGCGGATTCTTCCTGGTGCTCTGTTTCGAGATAATCATTACTTACATGAATATATTGTTCGTATGCTTCATCATATTGGGCAAGATGCTCATCGAGAATCAGAGCATAATACCAGTTTATCTGGTAGGCATTGCTGTCAGTTGCAAATACATTTAAATATTCTTTACAACCATTACCAACCTGTTGATACATGGGCTTACTATCCGAACCGCTTTCCGACAATTCTGTCGCCCGCTGGAGATCCAACGCCAGGTTGGTACGAAGTGCTTCTTCCGTAAGTCTATATGCATCTTTCTGATATCTTAACTTATCCGGTAGTTCTGAACTATCAATCACAGCATACCAACGTGAATTTGGATTATAATCCCTGAATAGTTCATAACGGGTCGCATATTCCAAATCATCCTGGCCAAGATTATAATAGGTCGTAGCAACTTTTTGTTTTATGAGCGGGGCTTCTTCATACATAGGATACATATCCAACAGATTGGTATATGCATTAATGGCATTATCATTCTTTTCAACAGTCTGATAAGTTTCGCCAAGTGCCCGCATAATATCGACACCAAACTCCTTTTTACCGCTTTTTTCTATAAATCTGCGTGCATTTGCAACACCGGCATGGGCATAGGATTCTTCGTCAGCGAAACTGATACCAATATATTGGATGGCCTCTTGTTTCACATTGGGATTAGATATTTTTTGTTGGGGATCAAGTTCCTCAGCACGGCTGATATCATCAACCACTGCCAGAAAATAAACGATTGCATCAGAGTAGTAATTTGGATCGTCCGCGGTAAGACGATAATAGCTCCAACCCAGCTTATACAAGGCTTCATCATATCTTTTTGAATCGCGGTACTGAAGTACTTTTTTATAAAGTTTGATTGCTTTTTGCAACTCAACTATTGATTGATCCGAATCCTTGTCTTCTCTCGGATCAAAATAATATTCCGCCTGGCGCATATAGGATTCTGCTGCCAAATGACTATCCGGGTACCGGTCAATCACTTCCTGGTAAATTCGTCTGGCATCGGGTCCTTCACCCATTTGTTGAAGCAAATAGGCCTTTGTATAAAGGGCATCATCTGCGAACTGACTCATGGGATAATCGGTTAATATTTTTTCATATACTTTAATAGACTCAGTATAATCATATTTGACTTCCGGCGGCGCTGTTGGCTCAACTTCAATCCGGCCTGCATCAAAGGCATCCAGCTGATTTAAGTATGCATCATATTTAACCTGATATTCATCCTGAGCAGCAAAATAAGCATTATCAGCTTCTTCAATATAATATTCTGCCATCCGGATTAATATTTTATCCTGGTCTTTAATCTTAGCTTCTTTCCGGTCCAAAATCGACTGAGTTATCTCCAGACCGGTATCACGCATTTCAGATTCCTCTCTTGTGAGGCGGTCAACGCGGTCTCCATATTCCAGCTGGATATTCTTCAACTCATCGATTGACATTGTTTTGAACAACGTATCGCTCAAGATCTGCATCTCGCGGAGTTCTTTTTCCTGAGCAAACACATTTGCAGAAAGAAATATGCTAACTATTAAAAACGATGTGATTTTTGACATAGTAATTTTTGACATATCCTATACCAAATATATTTGATTAGGGATTCTGATTTTCATCTTCTTCAATTATCGGAGGTGCTTCTTCCGTTTCCTGTAACTCGCTTGTATGTGTATCAAAGTAAGACTCTTCGAATTTACGGTCAAGTTCAGCTCTTTCGCGCATTCTCTCCTGTTGACGAACTTTACGCGTCATAAAACTAACTTCACCCTCAATCAGATTAATTTTATATTCCAACAATTCTTTTCGGCCGTTCAAAATTTGATTGATCTTACTGATCTGGTCGACATAATATGATCTTTTTTGAATTTTGTTTTGCTTGACTGAATAATTTACGTCAGCAACACCAAAAGCACCATAGTCAGTCCATTTTTGCAAATCTACCTGTGAATCTTCCAGTGGAATATTGTAAACATAGGTATTCAACTGATCGAACTTTTTAAGAAGAGTTTGAAATTTTTCCTGTTGAATTTCAAGTTGTATCAGATCCTGATAGTCTTTTCTCTGACGGGCATTATTTGCAGAAACCGTTATTTCATCGAGTTTACCTTTAATATAATTCCGTTCGCTTAACACATCAGCGCGCATGGTCATTAATTTTGCATTCTGATTCTCACGGACGCTCTCTTTACGTGCTATGGGGAACTCATCATACTTATTCACTCCCAGTCGCGGATCCGGTTGCTCCGGAAAATTATTTGAGATACTATCTTTCAATTTTGCCTGAAGTTCTTCGATTCGGGCAATCATATTCTCATCATTTTTTTGTCGGGCAACAGCTTTTAATCTATCTAATTCATCAATCTGCGCCTGTATTCTTCGTATTTCACTAAATGCAGCACCGCTGCTGGCACTAAGATCACTATAAGATAATTTCAGAAGAGAATCCTGCAAGGTAGAATATCTTCCCTGAGCAATAATAAAATCATTGCGGTTGTATGAGGCAAGAGCAACATTTTTATTATTCTGCGTCTCCGACATTTCATTTCTGACATTTTCACGATCGGTCAAATTCCTATCGGATTGCTCCTTTGAAAAGCGGGCGCGAAAAACATCATCAAATTCCTTTATCGCATTTTCTGCATCCTCTTCTACCTGAAGTATATATCCTAACAGACTTTTGGCTTCAAGTACGTAGTCGGAAGTCTTATAATCTTCCACCAGAAATTGAATATATTTTTTTGCGTAGGTAAAGTCCTTTACCTGTTCTTCAGATTTCAAAAGTTCCTGTTTATAGTATGTCCAGGCGTAACCAATCAATACACGATCGTAGAGGGAAAAATTGCTCCCGATTTCATTAAAATAATTGATGGCTTGTGGGTAGTCGCCCTTTTCATACATGAGATATCCCAATTTCATATTTAACAGAAAATGATATTGGGGCTCTAAATTATATCCGGAAAGTACTGTACGTAGCACCCGAACTGCTTCATCCAGATTTTCGGCGCCAACATATGCCTGGGAAAGTAAATATTGTCCATCTATATAGAAGGCAGAAGAACTGGGAATTTCTGACAGGAGATTTACAGCATCCTCATAGCGGCTTATTGCAATCAGAGAACGGCCGGCAAGGAAGCGATTCTCATTATAGTCGACATCAGCACCAGTTGCATATTTTTGATATTCCCGGTAATAATTTGCAACACCAGTATGGTCCTCAAGGTGCCCTGATAACTTTATTAATTCTGAATAGGCTGCAGCAGTATAGGATGAGGTAGGGTATTTCTCTACTTGTTTGAGGAATGCCTCCCGCGCAATTTCATAACGACCCAGGTTATAACTCGACATCGCCCGGTAGTAATATATATCATCTAATGAAGTCAGATAGCTATATCGATTTATTATTTCTTCAAACAGGCGGTCAGATAAATCAAAAGTTTTAAAATTAAAGGCGTAAACCGCAGATTGTAGTCTCTTGTTTGAACATCCGGTCTTTATCTGTTGCCGTTCCCGTTCGGATAAGTTTGTTTTTTATTATCTGAACATCTGTCCAACGTGCCTCATATGTCAGCGTATTGGTTAATCTCCACTCCTTAAAAAGATCAAATATTGTAGCGTTGGAGGCAGAAGCCACACGGCTCATAAAATTTTCTTTATCACCGAAGGAACTTTGTAATTGGGATTGTGAGGAAGCCAGTTTTTGTGCAATTTGCGGATCACCTTCAATGCGCGACCCGGTATCCAGATAGCCCATTTCTTCTGCAACATAGAGTAGTTGGATACCGTCTTCGAACACCTTTTGACGACGGTAGTTCACGCGACCCTCATCAATAGTCTCTTCAATTCGGGATTCCAGCTGATCGATAAAAGCAATAAGTGTAGGAGAACCGGAGTCTCCAAGCCTGCTTTTAAGAGCGCGTATTTCTTCCAGGCGTACCTGTAGTTTGGCGAAATACTCGTTCCGCATTTGTCGAAGATTTTTATACCTGGCCTGAATCTCAAAGTTAATCAGACGCATCTGCTCCACAAGAAACCGTTCTTGCGAAATAACATCCACTCCAAACTCAACTAAATTCTCATTTACAAACTCTCTCAGGGCGATCTCAAATTGCTCTTCTGAAAGATTATCACTTTGTGCAAATAAAGCTGAGAAACTAGTGGATAGCAGGAAAATAACACAGAGATTCAAAAGGGTTTTTTTTCTCATTTTTCTACCTAAATACTAAAGTTAACCCTTTGATTTATCTAATTTTTAGTAATTTAAACTTTTCAGCTAATTAGTCAAGTGTAAATGCGAAATTTATATCTGTTTACTTCTTAAAATTCATTTTTTTTGTACAACTTTATCGAAGGCTTTTTATACATGTGAGGCAACGTTTATGCGATTTAGTGCTCGGGCCAGAGCGAGTCTCGCTCTATCCACATCAAAATCCTGGTTGTGATCTCTGAGCCTTTGCCGTGCTCTCTTTTCAGATTCACGTGCCCGGTCGACCTTGATTTCGTCAGCCCATTCTGCCGTCTCGGCAATGACACTGATATTATTGTGTTGAACCTCCAGATACCCACCGCTCGTTGCCATAATCTTCTTTTTTCCATCTGTTTCAAAACTCAATGATCCAATCTTTAATTGTGTTACCATGGATGCATGATCTTTTAAAATCTGGAATTCGCCGCCCCAGCCCGGTGCAGTACAAGATATAGCTTCGCCAGAAAATTTAATTCCTTTAGGAGTAACAACATCAATATTTAAATGAGACACCAGCCCCCCATGTATGTTTCATTTAGGATATACTTTATTAGATTCATAAATATTCCCATTGAACCAAATTACCCGATATAAAATTTGCAAATGACTACGGTTTATGTTGCAAGGCTTGTAAAGGTAAATGATTTTTTTATACCCCTCAGACAGAGACGCCCATTTCCTTTGCTGCAGCAACAACTTCTTCAATATTCCCTTTCATAAAAAATGCCTGCTCAGGAATATGATCATAGTCACCGTTTATCAATTCTTTAAAGCTTCTGATTGTTTCTTCCAATGGTACATATTTACCAGGTGTTCCGGTAAATTCTTCTGCAACAAAAAATGGTTGAGATAAAAAGCGTTGGATCTTCCGCGCTCTGGCTACTACAATTCTATCGTCTTCGGACAGCTCATCCATACCAAGGATCGCTATAATATCCTGTAAATCTTTATACTTCTGAAGAATTTCCTGCACATGCTTAGCTGTAGAATAATGTTCATCACCCACGATATGCGGATCAAGAATCCGGGATGTAGAATCAAGTGGATCTACAGCAGGATATATTCCCTGTGCCGAAATTTGACGTGACAAAACTGTGGTTGCATCCAAATGCGAAAAGGTCGTAGCGGGTGCCGGATCTGTCAAATCATCTGCCGGTACATAAATCGCCTGAACCGAAGTAATTGATCCCTTTTTTGTCGATGTGATCCGTTCCTGCAGCTCACCCATTTCAGTAGCCAGTGTCGGCTGATATCCCACAGCAGATGGCATACGCCCTAACAGTGCAGATACTTCAGAACCTGCCTGGGTAAAACGGAATATATTATCTATAAATAATAATACATCCTTACCTTCTTCTTCTCGGAAATATTCAGCAACCGTTAACCCGGTTAAGCCGACACGTTGCCGTGCACCGGGCGGCTCATTCATCTGACCAAATATTAATGCGGTTTTATCAAGTACACCCGAGCCCTGCATTTCAAGATATAAATCATTTCCTTCCCGGGTTCGCTCACCTACGCCGGCAAATACAGAATAGCCACCATGCTCCGTCGCGATATTCCGGATCAGTTCCATGATCACCACTGTCTTACCTACGCCAGCGCCACCGAACAGACCTGTTTTACCGCCTTTGGAATATGGCTCCAGCAAATCAATCACCTTAATACCGGTTTCCAATATTTCTGATGCTGTGCTCAGGTCTTCATATTTGGGTGCATGACGATGAATCGGATATTTTTTACTGGTTTTCACTTCACCTTTTTCGTCTATGGGATCTCCCACGACATTAATCAGACGGCCAAGTACTTCCGGCCCCACCGGGACACATATCTGTTCGCCGGTATCTATGGCTTCCATACCACGCACCAGACCTTCCGTGGCGTCCATGGCAACACAGCGTACAATATTTTCACCCAGATGTTGCTGCACTTCCAAAACCAGATTGCTTCCGTCATCACGTTTTACATTAATGGCATTGTAAATAGCAGGAAGTTCATTTTCGTTAAATTCCAAGTCTATCACAGGCCCGATAATCTGATTAATTTTTCCTTTGTTCATACCTCATCCCATTAATATTTTATTTTTCTTTTAATGCTTCTGCGCCGCCAACAATTTCTGATATTTCTTTTGTAATAGCTGCCTGACGCGCCCGGTTGTAATGGAGTGTCAGATAGTCGATGAGATCTTCTGCATTTTCCGTTGCATTCTCCATTGCAGTCATCCGGGCCCCTTGCTCAGCGGCATTACTCTCAAGCAGAACTTTCCACATCTGAACATTTAACTGCTTCGGGATAAGATCATGTAGTATTTCGAACTTATCCGGTTCATAGAGGAAATCGACTTCTGATTGTGAATCGGACAATTCATCATCCGGCTCAAAAGGAAGGATTTGCTCTTTCACCACAAATTGCTGAATCGCTGATTTAAATTCATTATATACCACCTCGATCTGGTCATACTCTTCGCTGGTATATGCATCTACAATAGTTTTAATAGTTTCGCTTGCATCTTCAAAATCAAGGAAGTTAAAAAAATTGATCTTACGATTGAAGATGTTATAATCACGACGGGAAAAGTATTCAAAGCCCTTTTTGCCAATCGGAAATAAGTGTATTTCCACATCTTTACGGTCACGAAGCTCATTTTCAGTATGACGGATAATATTGGCATTGAACGCACCGCACAATCCGCGATCTCCCGTAACAACTAGCATCAGCACCTTTTTTACTTCACGTTTCTGCAACAGGGGCTCATTGATATCTTCCATCCGGGCAACAATGCGTCCCATGAGTTCCTGCAGTTTTTTTGCATAAGGACGCGTGGCCAGGATTTTTTCCTGAGCCTGTCGCAGTCTGACCGATGCAACCATTTTCATGGCCTTCGTGATTTGTTGTGTGCTTTGAATACTGGAAATCCGGCGCCGGATCTCTCGAAGCGTTGCCATTAATTTTCCTTATATTTAAAAGTCTTTAGAAAATCCTGAATTGTCGCCTCAAGAGTTTTTCGTATCTCGTCAGTCACTTCCTTCTTTTCGGCAATTTCCGGTAAAAGTTTTGGCGATTTTACCTTTACATATTCAAGGAACTCTGTTTCAAATTTCCCAACTGCCTCAATCGGTACTTCATCGACAAATCCATTGGTTGCGGCAAATATGATCACAACCTGTTCCTCAATATCCATTGGTGCATATTGTCCCTGTTTCAGAATCTCCATCAATCTTTGACCACGTAGTAACTGTTGCTGTGTGGTCTTATCAAGATCTGATCCAAATTTGGCGAATGCTTCTAATTCGCGATACTGCGCCAAATCAAGACGCAATCTTCCGGCGACCTGTTTTATAGCTTTTATCTGTGCATTGCCACCGACCCGGGAAACGGAAATACCCGCATTGATTGCAGGGCGAATACCCGAATAAAACAGATCGGTTTCAAGGAAGATCTGACCATCTGTAATTGAAATAACATTGGTTGGAATATATGCCGAAACATCTCCGGCCTGGGTTTCAATAATAGGTAATGCGGTCAGGGATCCCCCGCCAAGGGCATCGCTCAATTTTGCCGCTCTTTCAAGTAACCGTGAATGGAGGTAAAATACATCACCCGGATAGGCTTCGCGTCCTGGTGGACGTCTGAGCAGCAGGGATACCTGTCGATATGCCACGGCATGCTTGGAAAGATCGTCATATATGATCAGGGCATGTTTGCCATTGTCGCGAAAATACTCACCGATCGCTGCACCGGAATAAGGTGCCAGATATTGCAGAGGAGCCGGTTCGCTTGCATTCGCAGAAACAACGATACAATTATCCATGGCGCCGTGTTTCTCAAGAACTTGGATCACGCGTGCCACTGTGGATGCTTTTTGACCGATTGCCACATAGATACAAACAACATCTTTGTCTTTTTGATTGATAATTGTATCGATAGCAACCGCAGTTTTCCCCGTTTGCCGGTCACCAATGATCAACTCGCGCTGACCGCGACCAATCGGGATCATTGAATCGATTGCCTTTATACCGGTTACCAAAGGTTCCTTAACAGGTTGACGCTGGATTACACCAAGCGCTTTTCTTTCCACAGGAACTTTGTTTTTGGTTTCAATTTTCCCTTTGCCATCCAGGGGCTCACCCAGCGGACTCACGGTCCTGCCAAGCATTTGTTCGCCGGTAGGGATCTCCACTACGCGGTTGGTTCTTTTAACCTGATCACCCTCTTTTATTAGTCGTTCATCACCAAAGAGAATGACCCCAACATTATCTTCTTCAAGATTCAATACCATTCCCATCACCTGGCCTGGGAATTCCACAAGTTCACCGGCCATCACTTTTTCCAGCCCGTAGACTAGTGCAATACCATCACCAACCTGAAGAACGGTTCCCACATCATAAACATCCGCTTTCTGGTCAAAATTTTCCAGTTCTTTTTTTAATATCGCGGATACTTCATCGGGTCTTACTGCATTGCCCATGAATTTTACACCTCTTTAGTATTAGTATTTATCCAAAAACCAGTTTATTTCGCAACTTGTCCAGCTGATTCTTTACCGAAAGATCAATAACTGTATCCTTTATCTTAACGACAAACCCACCAATCAGATCTTTATCGATTTCCTGAGATAGTTCTACTTTCTTTCCGGATTGGCTAGCAATCTTATCATGGATCTCTGAAACCTGCGCATCGGATAATGGCTGAGAACTGATAATTTTCCCCGTAAGCACGCCATTATACAGCAAAATACGCTGATTAAAATCTTCAATTATTGCAGGTAAAAATTCACTTCTTTTTTTACTGCATAATAATTTGAGGAAGTTAAATGTCAGCTGGTCAGACTTACCTTCAAATAGTTTTTTGACTATTTCAGTTTTTTTGTTTGCCGGAATCAGTGGATTATTTATCAAATTTTCAAATTCTTTGCTTTGATCAATAATCGATGATACAGATTTAAGATCACCGGCTACTACATCCAGTTTATTCTGTTCCAACGCGGATGCAAAAATTGCTTTACTATATCTGCTTGCGACTCGACTCAACTATTAAACTCCCGTTTAATTCTTATTGACATCGGGAATCTCCCGGATAAACTCATTCACCATTTCACGCTGTCTGGATTCGTCCAGAGTTTCACCAATAAGTTTCCGGGTTGCGGAAATCGCCAAATCTGCAACTTCGGTTCTAAGTGATTGAAGTGCGGATTCTTTTTCTTTTTCAATCTCGGATTTCGCTTTTTCGATTAGTTCCTGTGCTGTTTTTTGCGCCTGAGCCAGAATCTCCTGTTTTGATTTTTCCGCGAGATCTCTGTTCTCTTTAATCAGACTCTGTGCTTCCTGCTGAGCATTTTGAATCATTTCCTGATGTTTTGTCAGCAATTTTTCCGCTTCATCCTGTGCATTTTTTGCATCATCAATAGAAGCCTGAATCGTGCTTTCGCGTTTATCGATTGTCGACAGGATAGGTTTCCAGGCAACCTTGTAAAGTAAAATGAGCAGAACTACAAAAGTAGCCCAGCCCCAGATCATCATTCCCGGATCCAGGTTTAACATAATTTAAATCCTGCTTTATTTAATGATTATTTTAAGGACAATAACACGCATGTAACAATACCGAACAATGCCACACCCTCGATTAAAGCAGCAGCAATAATCATGGTTGTTCTGATCGCATTTGTCGCTTCCGGTTGACGTGCGGTTCCATCCATGGCAGCAGATGCAATTTTGCCAATACCAAGACCAGCACCAATCGTAACAATACCTGCACCAATACCCGCTGCTAAGTAGGCATATGCTAATGCTAATTCATTCATCTGGTAACTCCTTCTGTTGAAATTAAGTATAAATAATTGTCTTATATTAGTGATCCGGATGAACAGCCATCCCGATAAACAATGCTGATAATAAAGTAAAAACATACGCTTGTATAAAAGAAACCAAAATTTCTAATAAATTTATAAACACACCAAAGCCAATTGATAGCGGCGATACCCAGTATGATTTAAAAATGATTATCAATCCCAAAAATGCGAACAATACAATATGCCCGGCAATCATATTGGCAAACAAACGAACAATAAGTGCAAAATGTTTTGCCAGTAATCCGATTAATTCAATAACAAACATCAGGGGTAATAAAAACACAGGAATGCCGCTGGGAACCAGTGATTTAATATGTGTAAACAAACCATTTGTTCTAATACCAAAAAACTGGCCGGTTATAAATGTGACAGTGGCCAGAGACGCAGTTACATTTATATTGCCCGTTGGAGTTGTAAATAATGGAATCAGCCCCATCATATTACAAGTGAGAATAAAAAAGAAAAAGGTACATAGTAGTGGCGTGAATTTCCTGCCGTCTTTCTCACCCATATTAGCGATGGCCACATCATCCCGAATAAACAGCACCAGCATTTCCAACAGAGCGGCAAAACCGGTTGGGACCATTTTTCTTTTTCTAAAGGAAAGTCCAAAGACCAATAGCAGGAAAATGCTGGCCAGCCATATCATTACCACATGGTTTGTTATGGATAGATCGACTGTGAAACCCAGAATATTGATTGGCTCAAATTGGGGAAGATGAATATGCAATCCGAAAAAATTCCATTCGCCACTATTCTGAACGTGATGAATGATATATTGCCCGATATCCTCTTTCTGTCCCTCGTCGGTGCCTTCCAATATTGAATTAATTACCATAACTTCAAACTTCCCTGATCAAGATTTTGTTTAAACTGATTACTTCCCAGATTTGTGAAACAAAATAACTGACAAACATTCCTATTAAAAATGCACTCTTATTGATATTTAAAAACAATAATATCGACACAATTGATATAGTCATTAATACTAATCGGCCTAATATACTAATTCCGACGATTTTATTAAATTTTTTTTGTTTAAATTTTAAGGCAAAACTAAAGGAAAGATATCCGGCCGATGACAAAAACGAATGCAACCATGGAACCCAGGGCCACAGCGGTTACTGCTTGCGGCGAAACAAGAGAAAAAAGCAGCAGTAATACAAGCACCATAATCAAGATAACCACAATAGCAAGTAAGCCATAAAGAAAAAATCTCATTAATCCTGTTCCAGATTCCTCAACAATTTGTATAAATTATAAAACCCGATTATCATCCCCAGAAAAAGTCCACCAAGAAAAAAAAGTGGTTTTGTCGCAAGTTTTTCATCTGCCAACCAACCCAACCACCCTAACAATCCTATCGATGCAGCCATAATATAAAAGCTGTTGATATACGGCATCGCCTTTCGGTAGGAATGAGCAAAGCCACCCATTTCTGACTTTGGCTCTTGATCTGATTGATCGTTGTCGCTATTACTCACAATATCTTTTTGGTCTCGGTATCTGGCCTGGACTCAACAGGTTTCATCTCAGCAGGTTTTACCGCCTCTTGTACGCCCATATTTGAAGTGCCCTCAAATATGGCACCATCATCAATAATCAATTTATTCGCCTTGAGTTCGCCCACCAACCGCGATTTGGCCTCTAATACCAATTTTTCATCGACCTTTATTTTTCCTTCGATCTTACCACCGATAATAGCATTTTTTGCCTGAACTTCACCTTCGATAACCCCGTTTAATCCAACCGTAAGCGTATTTTTACAGATCAATTTCCCCTTCAAGGAGCCATCAATCCTCACGCTGTTTTCCGTTCGTACAGTGCCCTCTACTTTTGTACCCGCGCCTAAAAAATTTAATTCTGTACTGTTGGAATCTGATATATTTGTTTTTGTTGCCAAGGATATCTCCTTTTTGATTCTTAATTTTTTCTTAAATATTTCGCCGGATTTATCGGGGTGGTTCCCTGCCAGATTTCAAAATGCAGGTGCGGCCCGGAACTTATTTCTCCGGTATCACCAAGCAAGGCAATTATCTGGCCCTTTTTAACCGATTCCCATTCCTGACACAAATTCTGAAGATTGTGTTTATAAAAGGAATAATAATCCAGTTTATGTTTAATAATAATCACAAAACCCTGTTTATAGGTCCAACCGGAGAAGATGACCACACCGTCGGCCGTGGACTTAATCGGCGATCCTTTGGGGCCTGCGATATCAATACCAAAATGTGCGTCAGCAAGCAAGGCCTCATCTTCAAAACCCCGGGTAACGTATCCGTCCACCGGATAAATATCCGGTACAAAATTATATATCGACCGATCATTGGTAACATCAAGTAATTGATCCACTTTTTTCAGTGCCTCATCGGTATCCGCGCCCATGCCGGTGTCGTCAATATTTACATATCCCGATAATGCAGATCTTAGTTTCTGATCAACCATCTTCAAACGAGTGAGATCATTCTGGACTTCTTCAAGCCTGGATAATCCTTCCTTGAGGGTTTTATTTTCTTCGAGAATATTATTGTAGTCAATGGCGACTTCTGCCACTTTCCAATAAGAGGCAGCGCCCATACCAATCAGAACAATAATAACTACGATCAGTAAAATTGAAAATTTCACAACCCCGGCCTTGAGTTTGAGACTTCTTGTCTCTCTTTCATTATCCGGAATTACCAAAAAGGTGTAAAATTTTGTTTTTCTTTTTCTGTGGTCCACTATTTATCACACATTAATATATTATAATTATTGAATTTACAGTAAAGTAAAAATGAAAGCAATTTCTAATCCAGCTTTTCAAATATCTCAAGTAAGCGATTTAAATCCTCCGGAGAATAAAACTCGATATCAATGGATCCGCCTTCTTTTTTAGATCGAACCGAAACTTTTGTGCCAAATAAATTCCTCAGATTTTCTTCTACTTTTTGAACAAAGGGAGATTTTCGCGGAGACTGCGTGGCTTTTAGTTTGCTTTCTTCGTCGCCCTGCTTTACCAGATTTTCCAGTTGCCGTACCGAGATATCCTGATTCAGAATTTTCTGCCATAATTTATTTTGAAGATTTTTGTCCTGAACAGAGATAAGTGCCCGGGCATGACCAACGGAAAGTTCATTATTCTCCAGACTGGTTTGAATTTCTACTGGAAGTTTTAGCAGACGCAAGGTATTTGTAATTGTCGATCTTTCTTTTCCGATCTTTTTCGCCACCTCATCCTGGGTGAGATTGCATTCGTCAATCAATCTTTCAAATGCGGTTGCCTGCTCGATGGGATTGAGTTTCTCACGCTGTACATTTTCCACCAGCGCCAGTTCCAGCATTTCTTCTTTGGTCTCAACGACGATGATATATGCTGGTATCTTTTCGAAACCAACTTCTATGGCCGCCCGCAATCGTCGCTCACCGGCAATTAGTTCAAAACCGGAATCGTTCCGTCTTACGGTAATCGGTTGAATCAGTCCCTTTTCCCGGATGGAATTTTTCAAATCCTCCAGAGCCTGTGGATCAAATTTGAGACGCGGTTGATAGGGATTTGGTTTAATACGGGCAACTTCAATTTCAAGCAGCTGCTCCTGACTTTCATCACGGGTTGTGACCTCATGTTCCGGAATAAGTGCGCTTAATCCTTTTCCCAGCCTCTTAGACTTCATTGGCGAGTATTTCCTCTGCTAAACTAATGTAGTTTTGACTGCCAACGCATACGGCATCATACATGATAATTGGTTTACCAAAGCTAGGTGCTTCACCTAACCTGACATTACGGGAAATTATTGTATTATATACTTTGTCCTTAAAATAATTTCGCACTTCATCGGCAACCTGGGTAGACAAATTGAGACGACCATCATACATGGTTAATAAAACACCTTCAATGGCCAGATTCTTATTGAGATTTTTTTGTACCAATCGAATTGTATTTAATAGCTGGCTCAAACCCTCTAATGCGTAGTACTCACACTGAATTGGTATTAAAACCGTGTCCGAAGATGTGAGCGCATTTATCGTTAACAATCCAAGTGAAGGCGGGCAATCAATAAAAATATAATCGTACTTATCCTTCAATTGGTTTAATTTTTGTGTTAATAAATGCTCACGTTTCGGAGTATTCACCAGTTCGATCTCTGCACCAACCAATTTTATGGTGGAAGGAACTAAATCAAGATATGGAACAGATGTCTTTGTTACGGTCGCACCGAGCGGCACATTATCGAGCAACGCATCATAGATACTTGGCTGATCGTTTTTAAGAACTATCCCCATCCCGCTGGTTGCATTCGCCTGAGGATCAATATCAATCAGGAGAACTTTTCGTTCTGCAACCGCAATACCGCTTGATAAATTTATCGCAGTTGTTGTTTTTCCGACGCCGCCCTTCTGATTGGCTATTGTAATAATTCTGCCCATAATATAGATTTAATTTCCTGCTCGTTAATATTTATAAAAGATTTGTAATTTAAACCGAATCACAAATTTAATCAAGCGCTTTGTTTTTCTGTTTTCACCTGCAAAATCTATAAAATGATTAATTTTAACTTTGAAAAATTTGCAGATAAAAAGTATATTCACCCTCAGCAGAACAACTTCCAAATCAATGACTCAAAACATAAAATATGATTATGTTATAATCGGATCCGGTTTTGGCGGATCCGTATGTGCCTTGCGCTTATCGGAAAAGGGTTACCGTGTTCTGGTTATCGAAAAAGGAAAATGGTATAGATCCGGCGACTTTGCAAAATCCAACTGGAATCTGAAACGCTGGCTTTGGCTACCTTTGCTCCGATTTTCGGGTATATTTAAAATAACTTTTATGAAGCACGTCACCGTTCTCTCCGGAGTGGGCGTCGGTGGCGGATCGCTTATGTATGCCAATACGCTCCCGATACCAAAAACTGAATTTTTCACATCAAAGAGCTGGACTCATCTGGCAGACTGGCGAACAGAGTTAATTGATCATTATCATACTGCCTTAAAAATGCTGGGAGCCAGCCCGAATCCCAGATTGGAAAAAGGAGATCTGGCACTACAACAACTGGCTGAGGAAACTGGACGCGCCGATCAATTTGAACCAACCAATGTTGCTGTTTTCTTTGGTGAACCGGATAAGGCAGTTCCCGATCCATATTTTGCCGGTAAGGGTCCCGAAAGAAGTGGTTGTACATTTTGTGGTGGATGTATGGTTGGCTGTCGATATAATGCAAAAAATACCCTGGATAAAAATTACCTGTATTTTGCCATGAAAAACGGGGTTGAAATAAAAGCCGAATCAGAAGTGTATCGGGTTACACCACTGGATAATGATATGGGCGAGACCGGCTATGAGGTTTCATGGAAAAGTTCCATGCGGCTTTTTAAGCAAAAAGGGGAAATTACAAGCCACAGCGTCATATTTGCCGGAGGAGTTTTAGGTACGGTAAAATTATTATTGAAACTACGCAAAACCAGTTTACCAAATATTTCTGCAAAAATAGGCCATGGTATTCGAACAAATTCTGAAAGCCTGATTGGCATTACGTCAACAAATAAAGATACCGTATTTTCCGACGGCGTTGCCATCGGATCAATATTGCATACAGATGATTACAGTCATCTGGAACCGGTGCGTTATCCCGCCGGATCCGGATTCTGGCGCATTCTGATGTCACCAATGGTACATGCTCCGACTCTGCTGTCCAGATTATTTAAGATCATATTAGAATGGATCTGTCACCCTATTGTCAATCTGAAAACATATTTTGTTCCTGATTGGGCCAAGCATACTCAGATATTGTTGTTTATGCAAACCATCAACAGCACACTGCGATTCAAACTGAGCTGGCTTGGTTTAAACTCCTCAATGGAGGAAGGTCCGGCACCCACCGCTTTTATGCCTGAAGCAGAAGAGCTGGCCAATCACTACAGTCGTATCGTAGATGGTAAACCAACCGTGCTTCTGAGTGAAACTGTACTTGGTAGCCCGACAACTGCGCATATTCTGGGCGGCGCAACTATGGGTAAAGATGCCCGGGAAGGGGTGATTGATAAAGACAACCGGGTATTTGGATATAAAAACATGCTAATCTGTGACGGATCGATGATTTCATCCAATCCGGGCGTGAATCCTTCCTTAACCATCACAGCGCTCTCTGAACGAGCCATGAGTAAGATTGATCCAAAATAGCACATACCATACAACAAATATTTGGTCGGGCGGGAAACATATTTCATTCTCTATGAAAATGAGCAAGAAGTAATTAGTAACTTGTAATTAGTTATTAGTAATTGCTTCTGGCCAATCGCCAACAGCCAACTATTATTTTCTCATCTCTCATCTCTAATCCCTAATTTCTCATTTCCAACTCCTAACTCCTAACTTCTACCTCCTAATTTTTAACTTTTATTTGGAATAGAAATATGTAAAATATATATTTTCGTTTATCAACGGGGACTCACAATTTGTTTAGATTTTATCATATCAGATTCATCACCCTTATCATTATATTGTATGCATCTAATTTTGCATATGCGCAGGAGAATGCGCGTGTGGTCATTCCCCCTACCGATCAAAAGATAACTATTGATGGTGTTCTGAATGAGCCCGCCTGGAAAGAAGCATTACGATTAGAAGCCTTCTATACTTATTATCCGCTGGATGGCGAAAAAGCACCGGAAAAAACCGTAGCCTTTTTTATCTATTCAGAATCATCTTTATATGTCGCATTTATTTGCCTTGATAAGATGCCAAATCTGATCCGCGCATCCGTATCCATGCGTGATCAGATTCTCGATGATGATCATATCGTTTTGTTTATTGATACGTTTAATAGTGGAAAAGAAAGCTATGAATTTTGTTTTAACCCATTTGGAATCCAGCAGGATGGGATTTATATCGATATGGTCTCCCAGGATTTCACACCGGATTTTTTACATTATTCTAAAGGCCAGCGTTTTAAAGATGGATATATCATTGAGGCAGAAATTCCATTTAAGAGTCTGCGCTTTCCCTCTGCACCGGATGTTTCATTTGGAATATGTATTATGCGCAGTGTCAAACATTTGGATCAGGAGTTCATATTTCCCAATATTTCACGGAACTCGACAACGTTTGTCCCGCAATTTGCCAAATTATCAGGTCTTAGAAATGTTAGTCCAGGCAATAACATCGAAATTCTTCCGGAACTCACCTCATCATGGCAGAACAACTATGATCCATTCCAGGATGCCCTGATTTCCGAGCCGGTAAAATTCAATGGTGGATTAAACTTTAAATACGGACCCAGGTCCAATATTACATTCGATCTAACGGTTAATCCTGATTTTAGCCAGGTGGAAGCTGATGCGGATTTGATTGATATTAACCGGCGTTTTCCTCTGTATTTTGTTGAGAAGAGACCGTTTTTTCTTGAGGGAACCAATCTGTTTCAAACGCCGGTCAATGTGCTTTATACCAGGCGAATTGTAGATCCAATAGCCGGTCTAAAATTTACCGGAAAAAGCAGCGGGTATGAAATAGGGATTCTTCAGGGTGTCGATGAATATTATGGATCTGAAGAATATCTGCAGGAAACCGCTCAATTTAATGATCCCGAAATAGACGATAGTGCATTTATCGAAAAATACAGAAACAGGAAATCGATCCATAGTGTCGTGCGGGTAAAAACGAATTTAGCTAACTATTCGCATATCGGGGCCATATTCAGTGATTTCAGACATTACGATACATACAGCACAACCTATGGGATTGACGGCAGTTTTCTTATGTTTGATGAATATTTTCTGACTTTTCAGGCGCTGAATTCAAATACTCAAGATTATTTTAATTCCACAGCCGTTCAGGCCCCTGCCCTGCATTTTAATTTATTCCGGGGAAGCCGCACCTTTAATTTTCAGGTTTCTTATAATGACATTTATCCTGATTTTGAGGTTGCCAACGGCTTTCTGGAAAGAAAAGATTATCGTGAGGGTTCGGCTCAGATGTGGTATGATATCCGGCAATCCGAATCTTTCTTTGGACTCATCCAGCCATCTGTATATTACACTCAGATGTATAATCATGATGGCCGGAAAATTGAAAGTTTTTTAGGTCCATCTCTAACACTTGAAGCCAAGGGAAACAATACACTCACCTTGAGTCTACTTTCATCAGTTTGAGGAATATGCCGGTGAAGATTTTGACAAAGACTGGTATTACATACTCTACTCCAATAAAACCTTTAACTGGCTGTTTTTTGATTCAAGATTATATTTTGGCGATGCAGTTTATTATGATGCGCTCTACTATGGCCTGCCGCCATTCCTGGGAAAATTTAGGTCATTTGAGGCAAATATCGATTTACGACCGCTCAATAACTGGTCGATAAATTTTGGCATGCAAAATTACCTGTTTGACGGAACCTATCAGGAAACTAACTACAGAACCAATCAGGATATTTACAGGTTCCGTACCATATATCAGTTTACAAGCGAACTGGGTTTGCGGTTTATCATTCAGCATAATAATTACTATAAAGATATTGATATTAATGCCCTGCTGAGTTATCAGCCTTTTCCTGGTACGGTATTTTTTCTTGGCTATAATGACTATTTCTACCAGATTGAAAACGGCAATGGAAATCCAAAATACCAGAGATCAGCCCAGGGTATATTTGTAAAGATCTCATATCTGTTCAGGTTTTAATGAAGATGATTCCACACAACATTCTACGAACATTTTTCTTTTTAGCTATCCTGGTTCTTTATTCATGCCTTATTGGGGCCGATTCAGAGCAGGATACCTGGATACGGATTAATCAGCTGGGATATCCGCCAAAGTTTACCAAGATCGCTGTATGGGTCAGTAAATCGGACAAAAATATTTCTGAATTTTCCATACATGATTATTATTCAAAGGAACAGGTTTGGAAATCCGAAGATTTATACATGACTGGATCATATGGACCATTTACGAATAGTTATCGCTTGGATTTCAGTTCGTTCCGGAAACCAGGTATCTATTATCTTTCTGCTGGTGGTGCCAACTCAGGAAAATTTCATATCTCCAAAGATGTTTATGATGGAACCGCCGATTATCTGTTAAACTATATGCGTCAACAACGGTGCGGTTTTAATCCCTTCCTGAAAGATTCATGTCATATGCAGGATGGGTATACGATATATGGCCCAATGCCCGATGGGACACGAGTCGATGTCACCGGTGGCTGGCATGATGCGTCTGACTATTTACAATACCTGACCACTTCAGCCACTGCGACGATCAATTTATTATTAGCATATCGTGATTTCCCTTTTTCATTTCAGGATAAATTCGACGCGTCGGGTTTATCCGGCTCAAATGGAAAACCGGACATTAGCGATGAAGCCACATGGGGGCTGCAGTGGTTAGAAAAAATGAACCCGGACAATTCGGTAATGTTCAACCAGATCGCCGATGACCGGGATCATCAGGGATTCAGACTCCCCACCAAAGACTCCGTAAAATATGGCGATCATCCGGGCAGACCGGTTTATTATTGTACCGGAGATCCACAAGGCCTGTATAAATATAAAAATCGCAGCACCGGCCTGGCATCCACCGCCGGAAAATATGCTTCCACATTTGCTCTGGCTGCAAAGATTTACTCCAGTAAAGAAATATTTTATAAGAAAAAATCAATCGCAGCCTATGAAATTGGACTTAAACATCCCGGTGTGTGCCAGACTGCACCTGGACGTGCAGAGTATTTTTATGAAGAAGATAACTGGGCGGATGACATGGAACTGGCGGCAGCCGAACTTTGGCAACTAACCGGCAATCGAAAATATTTAGATGATGTGTATCAGTTTGCTACTCAGGAACCGGTGACACCATGGATGGGCGCAGATACGGCCCGCCACTATCAATGGTATCCGTTTATCAACTGGGGGCACAATGAAGCAGCCAGTTCCAATAATATTGATAAAAACAAACAACTGTTGTCATATTATAAAGAAGGTCTGGAACGGATTTGGCAGCGTGGGAAAAACAATGCTTTTCGTATGGGTGTGCCATTTATTTGGTGTTCCAATAATCTTGTACTGCAATGGCAACACAAGCATTTTTATACCGAACCCTATCCGGCGACTCAAGCTATCTTGAAATGGAAACCGCATTAAGGGATTGGCTATTCGGTTGTAATCCCTGGGGTGTCAGCATGATCATCGGACTACCAGACTCTGGGACCTATTCCCATGATCCGCATTCATCGCTTTCACATCTGTATAAATACCAGCTATCCGGTGGCCTTTTAGACGGACCGGTATATCAAAGCATTTACGGCCGTCAAAAATATGTGCATTTAACTGAGGAAGATGAGTTTAGCCAATTTCAATCTGAACTGGCGGTGTATCACGACGATGTGGGTGATTATGTAACTAATGAGCCCACCATGGACGGAACAGCCAGTCTGGTTTATTATTTAGCAGCCATGCAGAATCAATCACACAGGTTAAATAAGGTATCCGAAAATACCAATTTTTCAACATATCAGGGGGCCATCACCCGTGGGGACTCCACAAGAAAGAACATTGCCCTGGTATTTACCGGTGATGAATATGCCGATGGCGCTGCTGCAATATTATCGGTTCTGGAGAAATACCATATCAAGGCATCATTTTTTCTCACCGGGAATTTTTATCGTAATAAAAAATTTCTTAATATAATAGAGCGATTAAATCAAAACGGTCATTATCTGGGCGCCCATTCGGATAAACATCTTCTCTATTGTGATTGGGATGACCGGCTGAAACTGAAATTAACCAAATCGCAATTTCTGCACGACCTTCATAAAAACTATATGGAAATGCATAAATTCGGGATTGATAAACAAGAGGCCTTGTATTATCTTCCCCCATTTGAATGGTATAATCAGACCATAAGTACTTGGACGTCTGAGTGCGGTTTGCAACTTATAAATTATACACCGGGGACCTTATCTCATGCAGACTATACCACACCATCAATGGGTAAAACTTATATTACTTCAGATAAAATTATGGAGAGTATTTTCCAATATGAAGAAATATATCCAGCCGGCTTAAGCGGTTTTATATTACTCATGCATACAGGTATGGGCGAAGAACGAAGCGATAAACTATACAACAAGCTGGATTCAATGATTCATCAATTAAGCAATCTTGGCTACAGTTTCGTTCGAATTGATCAACTGCTAAAAACAACAGGGTAAATTTATAACAGTAATTTAGAGACTTCTGAAAAATGATTATTTTTATCTGAACGTCATTCTGAACTTGTTTCAGAATCCCTTTAAATAGACCCTGAAATAAATTCAGGTTGAAAATCCCGTTTTTCGGGAGTGACGAAATTCAGACTATTTATTACATTTTTTAGAATGTTTGAATTTAAATAATATCCATTAGAGGTCGTTATGTCTGATGCAAATTTTATCAAAAATTTCATGAGCCAGAAAAGAATCATACTGTTCGGCGCGTCTCGCAGCGGTAAAAAGTTTGGCAATGCCGTCTTAAAGGAGATGTCAGGAAAAGGATATCAAATTTTTCCAGTTCATCCGGAATGCAAAGAAATTAATGGCATTACATGTTATCCGGACATATCTTCTGTACCGGATGATGTCAAGTCCGTGCTGATGATCATCCCACCTAAAAGAGTGCTGGAAGTCATTCCAGATCTTATTAAGCATGGAATTGTGCGCGCCTGGTTGCAACAGGGGGCTGAGTCCCCGGAGGTAATCAAACAATTACAGGAGAATGATATTGAGATAATTTCTCATGAATGTATTCTGATGTTTACCGAACCCGTAAAATCGATACACAGATTTCACCGCTGGATTTGGAAAATTGCAGGAAAATATCCCGATATGGATACAGCATAACCGAACCTAATATTATTTCGAGAACAGAAGATATATGTCAAATATAATCGCCATCGCAAATCCCAAAGGTGGGGTAGGTAAAACTACAACCGCAGTGAATTTGGCAGCCAGTCTGGCCATCTCAAACAGAAAGGTCTTGCTGATTGATTGTGATCCCAATGCATCGCTGACATCCAGCGTGGGCATGAACAGCGAAAAGATTGAAGGGGGCATATATGAATTATATGCCGGATCCTTCAATACTGTAAAAATAAACCATCCCTACCAACTGAGACGATTACAGATAATGCCATCCAATATACCGGATAATGAGAGAGAATCACGGCTTATGGCTCTGGCCAAAAATCGTGCCGGATTTAAGCGAAATCTGGATAGCTGGCTTCACAGAGAAAAACTGGAATTCGATTATATAATTGTAGATACCCAACCCATCCTGAATGACCTGACCATGTCCGTGCTTTATGCAGCTGATTCTGTTCTTATTCCATTGCAATGCGGCTATTTTGCCATCAATATCGTTGACAAATTTATCAAATCAATAAAACGCATCCAGGATGGGGTTAATAAAAAGCTACAAATTTTGGGTATTTTACTCACCTTTTATGAAAAAAATACCATCGCTTCGCAAAGGACAAAAAGGGAAACAGAAACAAAATTTCCCGGATTACTTCTCGATGTGGTGATTCCCAAAAATACGACCATTACCTTAGCCACTTTTGAAAGAAAACCAGTCGCACTTTTTGATATTACAGCACCCGGCGCGGCTTCCTATTTAGAACTGGCGCAAGAAGTGATCCGCGCAAACCGCAAGCGAAGCAAGTAGCAAATAAATTATGCTGCTTGTGATTTTGCTTCAAAACGTTTGTATATAACCGCAGAGAACTCAGAGTTTTTCTCTGTGCCCTCTGTGGTTTCTTCTTTTAATCCTATTTTTCATATCCCAAATATATCGGGATGACACTACTTTATTTATTTCCAAACAGCAAGAATAACGCCAATCACCAGGAATCCATACAGATGATAACCACTATCGATGAGCAATAATTTTACCCGTCGGCCGGCAAATGCATTATTGGTAGCAGAGGTTGTTACGACAAAACACAGCCAGCTCCAGAATCCCGCATGCAGTCCCCCGCTAAATGTAATCACATTCAGGTACATTTCAATACGAGCAAGTCCATAACTGATGACCAGTGCCCCTATCAGTGCCGTTACATAACTTTTCCAGGCATCTTTTTGTGTTGCCTTGATTTTTTCCTCGGTCAGCCCGACCAGCGCCATCCACGGCTTACCAAAAAGAATCGGTGAATACCATAATGCACCACCGGCATAATATGCCAGAGCAGCCACTATTACTGCCAAAATATTAACAGATCCAGCCATATCAGATTCCTCCTTCAGGTTAGATTGATTGAATATGATTAAGTTAGATATTCATTTATTATATGTTAGCAACGGTGTAGGATATTCAAGTTGAGATTTGTTATTTGTAATTAGGAACTTGGAATTGGGAATTGAACACTAAAAGTCTAATTACTAATTACGAATAATGAATTACTTCTGAACTATTAATGACGAAATATATGAATTATTTATTTCAATTGAGCAAATTTTCGTATCATTTTCATGGTTTTGCTTACCGGATAATTCATTTCTCGCAGAGCCGCGGAGACGCAGAAATAAAGTAGAAATTAGAAGTTAGAAGTTAGATAAGTTTAGTTGGTATCTGCCTATCGCCAATCGCCAACTGCCAACTGTAAATTCCCAATTCCAAGTTCCAAATTACTTATCCCGCATAAATACACCATCCGCTCTATCAGCTTTTCATTGATAAAATAGATATTCCTATTTAAGTTTGGTGTTGACTTTCATGGAGCAACAAAAATGGCCAAACTTAAAGACTTTCCTGCCACATTCTGGGTTGCCAATACATTAGAAATTTTTGAGAGAATGGCCTGGTATGGGTTTTTCGCGGTTTCATCACTCTATATAACCGGCGCAGTGGCTGACGGCGGTCTTGGATTTAGTGATGAAGACCGGGGCATTCTTCAGGGTGTGGTTACATTCTTCCTGTATCTTTTTCCGGTGGCCTCAGGCGCATTAGCCGATCGGTATGGTTTTAAAAAGATGTTATTCTGGTCTTTCCTGGTACTGACACCGGCATACTTTTTACTCGGTCAGTTTACCTCCTTCTACACATTTTTTCTGGCGTTTATGTTGGTGGCGCTTGGTGCCGGTATGTTTAAACCGGTGATTATCGGCACCGTATCAAAAACCACAAATGATAAGAATTCATCCATGGGCTTTGGTATATTTTATATGATGGTCAATATCGGCGGATTTGTCGGCCCGATCATAGCTGGGATCCTTCGTGCCTGGGACTGGAATTATGTGTTTATTGCTTCATCGGCCTGGATTGGGATCAACATCATTCTGGTATCAATCTTTTATCGCGAACCCACATCTGAAAGTAAATCCGAAAATCCCCGGACTTTTAAAAAAGTGCTGGAGGATATGGTCGAGGTATTAGGAAACGGCCGCTTTTTTCTAATGATATTTGTTTTGCTAATTATATTAGTTCTCGGTTCCAAACTGACCGCAATCGGATATATCTCATGGACCGGAATCACGATGCTTTCAATTGCCTGGCTCGCGCTAAACTATTTATATGACCTGATTCTAAAGAAGAGAACGTCTGGCTCAGAAAATCCCTGGTATCTTGAACCAGTGCGCCTGGCGGATTGGAAATTCGGATTGTACCTGCTTCTCATGTCCGGATTCTGGACCTGTTTTAATCAGATATTTTATACGCTTCCTTTACACATCAGAGATTTTGTTGACACCTCAGATCTGATGGCCGCATCGGTTTCACTGATGAATACCATCGGTCTCAGCTCTTTTATTCCGGCTTTCAAGTCAGCCATGGTAACACCCAACCAGATCAATCCCGAATACATCATCAATATTGATGCCGGAGCCATTATATTGTTTCAGGTCGTTGTTTCAGTTCTGGTCGGACGAATGAAACCGTTCACCACTATTTTCTGGGGTGTTGTGATCACCATTGCCAGCTTCCTGATACTGGTTTTAGGCAATACCGGCTGGATTGTAATGGCGGGTATTATCGTATTTTCATTTGGCGAAATGATGGCCAGCCCCAAGTCAAAAGAATATACCGGCAAAATTGCACCGCCGAACAAGGTGGCGTTGTATATGGGATATTTTTATTGGTGTGTTGCCCTGGGAAATTTATTTGGCGGCCTGCTTTCGGGACAAATGTATGCGTTCTTTGCCCGTGATATGCAGCGTCCGGATTTAATGTGGATGGTGTTTGCATTATTGGCTTTTGTCACCGCCATTGCTATATTCTTCTATGATAAGGTGGTGATAAAGAAGAGGACGATTAGTAATTAGTAGTTGGGAGAATTGGGAATTGGGAATTAAATGTAAAAATATCAGTTACCAAAACTAATAACGAATTCCAAGTTACAAGTTACAAGTTCCCTTAAACTAAAAACAACCAATCTAAAAAAACGGATAAAACCATGTTTGGATTAGAATTACTGGCAAAACTATTTAAAGTCCTGCGATCCGGTGAATCACCGGGTCAGATATCTGCAGGCTTTATTCTGGGTATGATACCCGGGCTGACTCCTCTATGGAATCTGCACAACCTGATCGTGCTTTTTCTTTTAATTATATTAAATGTTAATCTATCGGCTGCGATCTTTGGTTTTTTGTTATTTAGTGCATTTGCCTTTCTCCTGGATCCGTTGTTCCATAGTCTTGGATTTTACCTGCTCGCGGAAGTGCCGCAATTAAAGGATTTTTGGACTGCATTCTTCAATGCCCCGGTTCTTGGTTTGAGCAATTTAAATAACACCGTTGTAATGGGAAGTTTCGTTGTATCACTGGTCCTCCTGATTCCCATGTACTTCCTGATGAAATACGTCATTGTTCAGTACCGGGATAAAATTGATGCCCGTTTGCAAAAGCTGAAAATAGTACAGTTCGTAAAGGGATCAAAAGTCTATTCCTATTACGAAAAAATAAAAAACCTGAGAGGATGATTTATGCGATGGAAAGGAATCATATTTTTAGTTGCTATCATTTTCCTTGCCTTTCTTCTAAGTCTGATTTTTTCCAACAAAATTGTTGAAAATGAATTGGAAAATCTTGGTACCACAATTGTTGGAGCCAGAGTTGAAATTGACGATCTGGATTTCTCGCTATCCGACTTATATATACGCTGGTCAAAACTGCAGGTAACAGATCCTGACAATACGATGAAGAATCTCCTCGAAACTGGTCAGACGGATTTCGATCTTGAACTGATTCCACTTTTTTCGGGTAAAGTGATTATAGAAAACATTCAAATATCCGATGTGCAATCCGGGACTGATCGTGAAACTGACGGTGCGATCGGTCGGGACGAACACCCGGGACAAAACAGTTTTATTGCCAGTACAGTGAATTCTCTTTATAAGGAAGTGTCCACTCCTGTCGGCAGCCAGATTTTAGCATTACAACAAAAAATTAATGTGGATAGCATTTTAAAGATTCTTGAGATTGAATCTATTACAAAAATGAAAAATCTGCAGGAAGATTTGTCCGGGAAATACAATTCATGGGAAACACGCCTTAACCAGGTATCGATCGTTGAAGATGCCCGGCTTGTAGAACAAAAAGTTAAGGCGCTCGATGTCAACAAAGCCAAAACCATCGAGGGATTTCAACGGACCATGAATGACATCGATGCTATTAAAACTACGGCGACAAAAATTGAAAACCAGGTATCTGAAACAAAAAAAGATCTTACCGAGGATCTGAGCTTGGCTCATACAGATCTTAATCAAATAGATGATTGGATAAAGCAGGATTACTCCCGGGCACTGGCCAAAGCAAATCTGGCCGAGATGAATGCCGAAAATATTGGGAAACTGATATTTGGCGGTAAACTGGTTGACCGGATTACACAATATTTGGGCTATATTGGCACTGCCCGGTCATATGCTGAAAAATATAGTGCAGCCAATCCCAAGAAACAGAATCCGCCCCGGTATAAGGGACAGGATATATATTTCGCCGGGCAAAATATTGATCCGGATTTCTGGATAAAGAAGATTTCGTTATCAGGAAAATCCGGACAAAATCTGAACATTGCAGGCGATTTATCAAATCTGGTATCCAATCAAAAATTGATTGGCAAACCGACAGAAATTAACATTAAGAGCCTGGACAATAAGGCCACATCATTTAGTCTGACCGGACTGTTCAATTATATCGATCCGGAACCGGGGGAAAAGATACAATTATCATATGCCGGATTCTCGCTAGCAGATACAAAATTATCAGATTCCGGTTTTCTGCCCAACAAAATAAACTCTGGCTTTGGTAGTGTTTCGGCAAAAATCAGTCTACTTGGTGAAACCATCGATGGTGAAGTCAACTTTTCCGGTAGTAATCTAAAATTTGAAAACTTAAAAAAATCACAATCCGGGAATAGTCTTGAAGGGATTGTACATTCAATAATTGCTGGAATTAATGATGTTGATTTTAAGGCTCGAATCACCGGATCTCAGGACAACATCAAGTTTTCGCTCAACTCAAATCTGGATAAGATATTTGCAAGTCGATTAAAAAACATTGCCGGAGAAAAAATTAACGAAGCCAGGGCACGGATAAAATCGGAGATAGAAAACAGAATTAAGTCACAACAGAAGGAACTAAACACATTTGTCTCGACCCAGGAGTTGCAATTGAATTCAAAAATCAAGGAATATGAAGAAATTGTAAGCACAAACAATAAACTTGTTGATGAAAAGAAAAAAGAAGTAGAAAAAATATTTGAAAATGAAAAATCGAATGTAAAAGACAAAGTAAAAGACCTGTTTAAATTTTAACATAACGAAGGAGAATTTCAATGCGGGTATTAACTATATTATTGGCAATTTTTATGATCGCCTGTTCACAACCGGGTCAGGAATCCGCCAGTCAAAGTTTTGGTGCAGAAATAACCATGACAGAGCCCATCAAGTTGGCAGAGGTCTATTCTAATCCGGCGGATTATGATGGTCAGGAAATATTGCTCGAAGGTAAGATTGTCGAAGTTTGTCAAAAAAAGGGCTGTTGGTTTAAAATGACAGATGGTAACCATGAATTGACGGTTAAGTTTAAGGACTATGCTTTTTTCGTGCCAAAAGATGCTGCTGAATCCATTGTAAGAGTTCAGGGTATTTTTGAAGCTGAAGTCGATGATCATATTTCTCAGGAATCCAACGAACAGAGCGAAATGAAATCTGAACATGATCATGATTCGTCACCGTATACATTCACAGCCGCCGCAGTTATAATAACACCTGAGAAGAAAGAAAAGATATAACCCGAATTCAACTGATGACTGGAAAAAACATCGAAATAAAAGCCCGGATAGCTGATCTCGAGAGTGTATTATCACGTATCCGGGCTATATGTAAGAAGAAACCGGTCGAGATTCATCAAAAAGATACCTTTTTTCATTGTACCAATGGCAGAATTAAACTGCGAGAATTTGATGATGAAACCGGTGAACTGATTTATTATAAACGAAAAAATACAAGCGGACCCAAATTATCCGAATATCATAGATATGAGAGTAAGAATCCCGGGGAGTTGCTGGCTTCGCTGACAAGTGCCTATGGTGTGCTCGGAGTGGTGCAAAAAAAGCGCATCTTATATTTGATCGGTCAGACGAGGGTGCATGTGGATCATGTTAAGTATCTTGGTGAGTTCGTTGAACTTGAGGTAGTATTAAAATCCGATCAAAGTTTAAAAGAAGGAACAATAATTGCTGAAGAGTTAATGAGTAAATTAGGGATCAACAACAGAGACCTGATTGAATCGGCATATATTGATTTACTTCATGAGTAACTGACTAATCCCACAAGATCCAGTCTATTCCAAAACGCCACCGAATGTATCTTTCATAGTAACCCCTGATTACCTGATAATCTTCAGATAGCGCATTATCCATCTCAAAAAATATTCTGGCTTCTTTTATGGTTGCGGCTGCTTTCCAGTTCAGCACCTGATAGGCTCCGGTTATCTGCTCACCAACATAAAAGCGATCCATGCGCGGGTCAAAAAACAGATCATTGTGCTGGTCATAAAACTGTGCCCAGCCGTATAAATCAAAAATTAGTGCACCATTCAACCACACATCATGAAAATGAATTTTTCCCCAAACACTGCTCCGGGGCGTAATATACAGATCCGCAAATGTATATTGACCACCCGCTTTTAAATAAAATTTCCATATGGGAAATCCTACGGACAATCCGGTAAAAGTGAAGTCCCTGTAATTTTCAGAATTAGTATAATAGGGTTCATTCCAGAATATTTCATCATTTACCAAATGGTACCCGCCATCCAGTCTGAAGTTGCCAGTTGTCATCAGACCGGATTTGATAACTGGCTTCAATACGCGAGTGGCGTTCCGGCACAAGATCCGGATTCCCATACAATGTGTCAAAATCAAAAAACCGTTCTCCGGAATTGGGAAACCGATTGGTTCTTCCGACACTCAAGTCAATATATTGATTTTGTGCTATCTGGAAGTTTAACCCGGCATTGGCATTTATCTGAGGCGTATACTTTCCCTGAGCTGCAATATTAATACCGGCATTAATATTCAGATTATTACCAAGTGGAACCTCTACAGCCCCGTATACATTTCCACTATGGGGATAGTAAGTCTGACTGAACGGAATTCCCCTGACCCGTGTATAAAGCGCGCCACCGCCAACAAGCAGGTTAATATCATCTATATCCAAATTGTAGTTGGCATCCAGACCGTACCTGATATCCTCAAATTGCAGGTAAAATGACGGATCATTTTCATCCCATAACTCTCGTGAATAATTTGTGCCAAAAGCCACAACATGAAACCGGTTCTTATGACCTTTATCCGGGAACCACGTCAAATCCAGAAAATAATCATCCCTTATTTCCTGCATCAAAGGTCGCACTACTTCATTCAGAATTTCATACTGAGCTAAACCAATCTTATGCCGGTCTAAAAACACCTGCGAGCGCAGGTAAAGATCCTGATCAATCTGCCAGGTAATCTCCCCCCGCAGATTTACACCACGGAATGCGGCCGTAAGTAAAGTGCCATCATACAAGTTATTAAATCCACCCAGTTGAATCGAAAATTTATCCGAAAATGCTTTTGCAAAACTGATATCCAGTACGCTTAAACCAAACACACCCTGCTTATATAGAATCCGTGTCCATGGCTCTTCCGAATGCAGACTTACGGGGGTGACCTGTATTCGACTGCCCCCGCTCTGACCATAGGATTGCATTCCACCAAGAGTTCCATCTGTCTCTATACTTTGGGTGTGAGGTACTGAGAGAAACTGCAAATTATACATGCCATGAACCGGGCTGTTCATATAAGCACCATTAAAGAATAAGGCAGTCTGCTGGGGAAGAAGATTTATCGGCGCCATATATGCCGGACGGCCATTTTCTTTCAAATCGTAATAAAACCATAGGGCATCTTCACGAAACAGATCTGTCACACTCACATAATTCATATCTTTTTGATCCCCGGCCCTGAATATCTGGCTACGGGAAGAATCGGAAGGAACTCTCAGGTTATTATTAATATCATACCAGTATAACTGGGATTTAACGGGTTGGGTCAGGACTGAATCTGTTTTTATGATAGATAAACTGTCAGCGGAAGAATCTGCAGGAACAGAAAACCGGACACTATCAGTCAGCATCACCGAACTGCTGTCATTTTGACCATAAAGGAGCGAGGCAGAATAGATAAATAACAAATAGTAAATAAATCGAATATTCAATTTCATCGATGTAGATTACTTACAAAGAAAATTTTAAGCAAACTTATTTTATGAGCAATTTGAGTATATCAGAAATAAACCTTTACTCGGATACGATCGCTTCAGTTTGCTGTTTAACATCCCGCTCTTTATTCAAAAATAGTGCTGTTATCTTTCTGAAATAACGCCCCATATCATCAAATAATGTATATGCCCAGGGCACCGCAATTAATGAAAGTACCGTTGAAGTTAGTAAACCACCAATTATGGTTCTTCCCAATGGTGCATAAGGAATCCCGATCATCTGTGCATTTCCTACGGCCATGGGTAATAATCCGCCAATCGTAGTAAAGGCCGTCATCAAAATCGGCCGGAATCGCTGCTTACCCGCCTGCATAATGGCATCATGCCGGTTATATCCCTGTTTACGAAGTCTGTTAACCAGATCGATAAGCACAATGGCATTATTTACCACAATACCTATGAGAATAATAAATCCAATTTGGCTCATTAAGTCAATGGCGGTGTCAGTCAGGTATAAAAGCCAGAATGCACCAAAAAACGAGAACGGGACCGCAATAATAACAGATAGCGGCAGCACAAAAGATTCAAACAAGAAACCCATGAGCAGAAATACAAATGTGGCTGATAGAATCATGGCAAATTGCTGGCTGCTGTCACTCTCCCGCATTCGACGAAAATTATCCCCTTTTGTCCAGGAATAGCCATAGGGCATCTCAAAACCCGCCATGGCCTGATCCACCTGCTGGAAAATTTTGCCCATATTATCACTGGTTGTATTTGCCTTTACACTCAGGAACGTTTTACCATCCCGGCGCTGAATCTCACCAAAACCCTTGGCAATTGTAATCCTTGCCAGAGCATCAAGCGGAATTTCACGACCATTCTCGCTGAAGAAGGTTAAATTCTTGAGCTGATAAAGATTACGACGATCTTCTTTCTGCAATTGAATTCTTACCTGAATTTCTTTCTCTTCAGTTTGATATTTGGGTAGTGGTATGCCTCGCAAGGCATATTGAACTGTACCCGAAATTACCTGCGGTGATATGCCATATTTTTTTGCCTGTTCGCGGTTAATGGTTAACCGGATTTCATCACTGCCGCTTTCCCGGTCCGTTTCGACACTTATAATTTCTTCGATCGATCGTAACCTGCGGGCCATTTCTTCAGACAGTTCATACAACTTTTCTGTGTCATCACCAAAAAGTGATAAGGTTAAAGAGGCATCTTCACCTCCGTCACCACCACGCCATCTGGTACGGATCTCAACACCAGGAAAGATCGGAAGTCTTTTCTTAATATCCTCCACGACTTCCGTATATTCCATATAACCACCTTCTTTGAGACCGAGTTGCTTAATTATATTATGATAGAAAACTTCATACCACTGTCTTTTCTCCGGGGGGTGTAAAAAAATACGCATTTGTCCCCAATTATGACTGTACCTTGTATCGATTGTCCTCACATTATATACATTTTTTTTGGCCAGCACGGTATCCTCTACCGTATTAATAATTTTCCCAACATATTCAATTGTTAGATTATCCGGCAAATCAAAAAATAACCGCACATCATTTATATTTCCCCGCATATCCGGATTTGACTTTGAATTTTGTGCCGCATACACCATGGAAATCAAAACCAGTATCAGAAAAATCGATGTCTCTATCCGATGACTCAATGTCCAGCCAAGTAACCGTTGATAAAGACTATTGGTTTTGACAATTGCCAGCGGTTCTTCCACCTCACGCCGGCTAACAATCTTTGTTGCAGCCAATGGTATAAATATCATGGCAACCAATAGAGAACCCAAAAGAGAGACAATTACGGGTAATCCAATACGTAACATATAAAACTTGAAACCGACATTATCGTTCATTACAATAAGGGGAAGAAAAACCACAACAGTTGTCAGGGTTGCCATAGTTACCGCAAGAGCAACTTCACTGGCACCCCATAATCCCGCCTTTTTATCTGAGACACCCTCTGTTCGCTTGGAATAGATATTTTCCAGAACTACAATTGAATTATCGACCACCATACCTACCGACACCATTAAACCCATCATCGTAATCAGGTTTAAAGTCCAGCCAATAAAATACATGAAAGTAATGGTAACCAGAATCGAAAGTGGAATTGCCATATTAACGATCAATGTCATACGGAAACGACGAAGGAAAAAGTACATAACAGCAAATGCAAATATACCACCCCAAATGGCAGCATTCTGCAAATTCTCGATTGATTCTGTAATAAACGTACCCTGGTTGAACAGAATTTCCGCTTCAAAACCGGATAATCTTGGATCTTTTTTTATCTCATTATCCATTTTGGCTACAATTGCATTGGTTATTTCAACCGAGTTGGCCATAGACTCTTTGAAAACACCTATTGATACGGACTTTTTTCCATTTATGGATTGGCGCCAGCGTCGTTCAGGCACATCATACACCACCTGGGCAATGTCACCCAACTTCACATTCGTACCTCGTATCGGAAGATTTCTGATCTCCTCGAGGTTTTTAAATTTCCCTAAAGATCGTACAAATATTTTTTGTTCACCTTCGGTTACGAATCCTGATGATAGGGCAAAATTATCAGTGCGTAATTTCTGAATAATCTCATATAAATTGATTTTATAGCTGCGGACAAGATCCTGGTTTATCAATATTTGGATTTCTTTTTCTTCGGCTCCCCAAATCTCCACATTGGCCACACCATCGATCTGTTCGATTGGTTTTTTTATAAACTGCTCTACCCTGTAATACGGATCTTCATATGCCTCGTTTTGAATCAATGCAATCCATAAAATGGGTTCATCATCATTTCCCCATTTACGCACATACAAGCGCTCAATATCGTCCGGTAGTTCTGCTTTAACACGATCCATACGATCACGCAGGGTGGCATACGCAACATCCATATCGGTATCCTGTACAAAGCGAACGAATGTCCAGCAACCATTGCTGCTACTGCTGGTTCGTACCATCTCCACACCGCTGATGGTTCGGATCTGATTTTCAATGGGTTTTGCGACCTGCTCTTCTACCTCTTGCGGATTGGAATTAGGATAGGGAGTCCAGACTCCCAGAAATGGCGGGGAGAATCCGGCCGGCATCAATTCGACGGCTATCTGTGTAAATGATATATATCCGACTACCAGTAGTGCCAATAAGGTCATCAGAACTGTTACCGGACGTCGTATCGAGAAATTTGGTAATAAACTTGGACGTTTATCTGACATATGATTTCTCACTTTGATTAGGGTTATTTGTTTTATTACATTGATTGTCCCTATAAAGTCCCTGAGTACCTAAGCACCTGAGTCCCTGGAGAAACAACCTTTATTCAAGCCTTCTTTAATCGATCTAAATTCAAATCAATCTTTCCGATCGAGTACACTGTATACCGTAGGTATTACAACCAATGTTAATATTGTTGAGGTCATTAAACCGATGATTACAGTGATTGCCATAGGAGTCCTTATTTCTGCACCATCCCCCATTCCAATTGCCATAGGCAGCAAGCCCAGAACGGTTGTCGATGTGGTCATAATAATCGGACGCAGTCTGACTTTACCAGCCGTCACGATGGCATCGATCTTATTCATTCCGCGTTCGCGCAACTGATTTATGTAATCTACCAGGACAATCGCATTATTTACTACAATTCCGGCCAGCATGATCCCACCCAGAAAAACCACGATACTGGCAGGAATACTAAAGATATACAAAAATAAAAACACACCAATAAGTGCAAGCGGTATGGTAAATATGATGATGAACGGGTGCAGCAGTGATTCAAACTGAGACGCCATCACGATATAAACCAGGAAGATAGCCAATCCGAGTGCCAGCATCAAACTATTCAATGAGGTTTCCATCTCCTTGTTCTGACCAGTCAGATCAAATGTAAAGTCCGCGGGCATTTCAATATCCTGCATGATGGCATAAATATCCTGACTGATGCTTCCCAAATCTCTACCAGAGATGTTGGCTGTTATCAACGCAGTTCGCTGCTGATCGATACGGCGAATCTCTGACGGACCTTCATTTACTTTAATATCCGCAACAGATTCTAAAGGAAGCGGGATATCTGAGCCGGGATTAATAATCAACCGTTTCAAATTGTCAATGCTTTCTTTATCCTGATCACGAACGCGGACAAGGATATCAATTTTCCGGTCTTCCTCTTTAAATTCTGTAGCGACATCTCCCCGTACTTTATTTCTGACAATTGAAGCAACATCCAGAATATTCAAGCCATAACGTGAAAGGAGTTGCCGGTTATATATAATCTGGACCTCCGGATTTCCCCGCTGGATATTTGCCCGGACATCAAATAATCCTGGGATATTTTTCATTTGATCCGCAATTGTGTTTGCGACCGATTGGAGATCGATGAGGTTATATCCATGCACTTCAACTTCTACGGGAGTCTTAAAACTAAACAACGTGGGACGAGATATTTTTGATTCGATTCCGGAAAAATCTGCCATATGTGCGCGAATGGCACCAATAGCACTCTCTTCCAGATCAATCGTACTTCCCTCCCGGATCAGCGTGACGGTAAGTTTTGCAGTATGTTCTCCCTCATCCGTGTTGGTAGATTCCTTTTTATCTATACCAATTACAGAGGCAACTTTTGCAACTTCCGGTAAACCGGAGACAAAATCTTCAATGGGTTTGACACGCACATCGGTGTCTTCGGCCGGTGTGCCAACCGGTAGCGTCAGTTCCAGATTAAATTCTCCCTGATGAACTTCCGGTATTAATTCGCTACCAATCCGGGGACCTATTACAAAAATAGTGAATAGAAATACAACAACAATAGAACCTATTAAAGTACCCCGCTTCTCCAGTGACCACATCAGCACTTTGGGATATGCTACTTCAAGTTTTCCATAGAACCAGTTGAATGCGGTAAACACATATTCTGACGGTTTGGTTAACAGGATTCTGATAACAAAAACCACTGCTTTCAGGCCAACTGCCGCAAAAGCAATAAATGCATGTAAAAACCTGAAAAACAATTCTATTAAAATGGCAAAAATATATTTAAATATAAAAAACAAAAAACCAAACGGATACATCAGAGCCCGGCCTATCTTTTTTATAACTGATTTTCCGCGAAATTTTTCGCCAAGGTTTTTAAGATCTCCATAGAATCCGGCGAAGGACTTATTCACCAGGTATCCTGGCCATAGATCTTTAACAAATCTTATCCTGAAAAAGTCCTCATTTTCTGCATACCGGATGGACACTTCGCTTATCCTTAATTTCAAAATGTTTAATTTTGTCAGCAACGCAAAAACTGGCATAATGAAATACAGGAATGGCAAAGTCAGGAATTTTACAAGTGTAATGATCAGTGCCAGAAAGACTTTAATCCACTTCCAGGTCATCTGCCATATTGTTTTCAGAAGCAGAATAAATCCGGATAGTGATTTTTCCAGCCATGTACTGGTATTATCTTCACTTCCAAGCAAATGATTTATGTCTGGCTCCGCAGGAAAGGTAAATATGTTATGTTTTAACATATTCTGAATCTGTGCACCGGAGACAAATAATTGTGACTCCCGTGAAGACAACATTGGAATTAAAAACAACGCCACTGCCAGAGATGCCAGAAGTGAAAATACAACTGTCATCGACATATCGCCAAAAACCTGCCCGGCGACACCTTCTACAAAAACAATGGGAAAGAATACGGCAATCGTCGTCAGGGTTGATGCGAATACCGCGCCGCCTACTTCACCTACACCACGTATTGTGGCCTGAACCAGATTATCACCCTCCTCGCGGCATCGGGAAATACTTTCAAGTACCACGATGGAATTGTCCACAAGCATACCAATACCGAGCGCCAATCCTCCCAGGGACATGATATTCAATGAAACAGAAAATATTTTCATTGGGGCAAATGTTGATATTACCGAAATCGGTATGGATATACCCACAATCAGTGTTGCCGTTAAATTGCGTAAAAACACAAACAGAACAATAATTGCTAAAATTCCGCCGATAACAGCGGTTGATTTTACCTCGTTTACTGCATTCTCGATAAATATGGACTGATCAGACAACTTATCAATACCGATTCCGCCAGGAAGAGAGTGCGCAATAAAGTCCGTCATCATTTTGGCCTGCATGTCTGGGCGACCCGGACCTCCACCGGTATTCTCCTTTGGTTTCTTCTCCTCTACCTTTTCTTTGTCTTTGTCGGCCTCCATACGGCGAACATATGCCTGTTGTTCGGCAGTACCAAAAACGGCATCTGTAACGCTTTTCGCAACCGCGACGATATTTGCATCTGCTTCTTTATACACTTCAATTTCGACACTCTCATCCGATCCAATACGCGTTATTATTTCTCGCTCTCTGTGCGTACGCTTGACTGTTCCGACATCGCGAATTTTTATTTCTTTTCCATTCCAATTTCCAATGACAACTTCGGAAATTTCCGGTATATTTTTAAACTCATTGAGTGTCCGAACCAGATATTCTGTCTGACCTTCCTTTAGGGTTCCGCCGGCCAGATTGATATTTTCCTGTGCCAGACGATTCTTAACCTGTTGAATATCAATCCCGATCAATGTGAGTTTTTGTTCATGCAGCTCAACCCGGATTTCTTCTTCAAGGCCACCTTTAACTTTTACTGCAGCCACGCCATCAATGGTTTCAAGACGTCGTTTGATATCCTCTTCCGCCAGATAACGCATATAATAAAGAGACCTGCCGCCATACAAACCAAGACGCAAAATAGGATCAAGTGATGGATCATATCGCAAAATAAGTGGGCGTTTCACCTCTTCCGGGAAAAACACCTGATCCAGTTTCTCTCGCAGGTCGGCCGTCGCTTTGTTCATATCCGTATCCCAGCTGAACTCGAGGATAATATCCGATTGGCCCGCCTTTGATATGGAGGTTAGACTAACCAGATTATCAACCACTCCCAGAGCCTGTTCTACCGGCCGTGAGATGGTCGTTTCTACTTCCTCGGGTGCTGTTCCGGCATATTCTGTACGCACAGTCAACGATGGATAAGAGATATCCGGCATGAGATTGAGTGGTAATTGCTGATATGAGATATAGCCAAACACAGTTATGCCGATAACCACCATTAAAATTGCAACCGGTCGGGTGGTGGTGAATTTAAAAAAATCGTTTACTTTAATGCCATTGCTTTCGTTACTCGTATTCATAGGATTCCTTTACTAACTGCGTGGGGAAGTTTTACTCAGACGGCGCTCTGCAAACTCAATATTTCGCTCACTTACAATTTTCACCTTAGTCTGGTCTTTTAAACCGGCCTGCCCAACTATAATGACTTTATCCCCTGCCTCAATATCTGCCAGGCATTCAACTTTTTCATGATCCTGAAATCCGACTTTGAGTGGAATTTTACTGGCGATACTGTCGCGTACAACAAACACATTCATCATTTCATTTTCGTATACGATTGCTGTCTTAGGTATCAGGACCACACTTTCATGAGTATCGATGACAATATGGGCATTGACAAACATGCCGGAACGCAGCTGATCTTTCACATTTTTAACGCCGATGGTCACTTTAAAAGTACCACTCTGCGGGTCTACTACCGGGCTCACACGCTTTATCCATCCTGTAAATCTTTCACCCGCAATATTTTCAGAACTAATATAGGCTGTTTGTCCTTTTTTCACATTGCCCAGTTCCTTCTCCGGTGTGTAAACAACCGCTATCATTTCTTCCGTATTGATAATATTGTACAGTATATTGGATGGTTGAATCCGGTCTCCGATTTTAACCCTGCGGTCACCAACAACACCTGATATTGGCGATTTTATCTTTGTGTAGCTATAGTTTAGTTTTGCCTGCTCCCAATCCACTTTCAAACCTTCGGTTGTAAATCGTGCCTGCTCAAATTCTTCTTTACTGAGCAGATCTTTTTCAAACATTGCCTTCATACGGTTAAAATCCGCTTCCTGCTTCAAATAATTCAGATGTGCACGCTCTTCTGCCAACTGATATTCAGCCGCTTCAAGTTCCATTAACACCTGGTTTTTTTTTACTTTTTCACCTTCCTGTACATATATTTTTTCGATAACACCCTGAACCCGTGAATATATGTCCGCCATTTTTTCAGTCTCAAGATTTGTACTTAGCAATATATAGTCAGCAATCGTACCGCGAGAGATCGTAGTTACCTCAACTGGAATAGCGTCAATTTCCGGTCCTTTTTTGTTATTTTTATCACCATCGGCATTTGCCCCGGAGTCTGCATTAGCGACCGCATTTGAATCAGTAACAGTTGAGTCTGTTCCGGATCCATTTCCCTGCCCTTGTTCATTTGAACTATTACCGCAATACAGATGCAGTAGTGAAAGAATTATCAGAAAAGTAAAAATAAAAATTGGTTTTTGAAATTGCATGATAGCTCCTGTAAATAAATCTCTTCTTAACTATAATTAAATCCACACCCTACTACGCAGGGCATGATTGTATGTTTCATCAAATATTTTTTGTAATATACTGATATTGTTGTACAAAACTAATGAAAAATATATCAGAAATATTCCTTCTAATTTTAGCAAAAAACAATATTCGTTTGTCTGGATATCCTGAAAATCTTATTTTTTGGAAATTACATGAGATACCCAACTAAATACGATGATTAAAGCATAGCATGGGGAAAGATGCAAGTTACAAATATTAGTGCCTCCGGCGCAATATTGATCGGCGGAAAAAGCCATAGATTTAAAAGCGATAAAGCGTTTATAGAATTCACTGATGGATTTCTCTCGGCTGAAATATATCAAAAATTCTGTCGCATATTCGGACAGACGTTTTTTGTTTCAGACACCGGAGATAAAGCACCATTACCGGAAGCCAAGGTTATAGTAGATTTAAAACCGGATATTGGACCGATCGGAGGATTATACACCGCATTATCAGCTGCATCATTTAAATATTGTTTTATAAGTGCCTGTGATATGCCATTTTTAAGTATCGAATTAATACATCATTTATGGAAAAGCTGCACGGATGACTATGATATAATTGTCCCGGTCTGGGATGCAAAAATTGAACCACTCGCTGCATTTTATCATAAACGATGCTTATCCGCAATTGAATCAATGATATCAAAAAAACAATTCATGATGAAAGGATTCTGGGATCAGGTAAAAGTAAAGTATATTGATATGTCTGATTTTTTACCGCCAGAAGGATTGGCCAAATTATTTTTTAATATAAATACAAAAGAAGATTATAAATCAGCACGGGCAATGCTTAATGAGATTCATAATGATGATCAGATTATATAAATCTACATTTAGATTCATCTTCCCGCTTGCTTTACTTTTCTATATTTCCTGTAGTAGTGGTGACTGGTCAAAGAAGACTGATTGGAAAGACTTTGATCAAAACAATATTCCAACCCAACAGGAGTATCCGGAGTGTGAAGCTATCGTTTTGATTGATGAAGGATCCGTTCATATATTTTCCGAAAACCAAATGGCGTTTAGTACATACAATCGTCATACGGTGACAAAAATTTTTACTTCCCGGGGATATCACTTTGCAAATGTGGTAATTCCTTACGGGTCACAAAGTGACGTAGAGGATATCGAGGCCCGAACCATTTCACCATCCGGAAAAATTACAGTACTTGATCCTGAAACCATATTTGATGTAAACCTGTATCCAAACTTTGTATTTTACTCAGATCAGCGGGCAAAAATATTCACCCTCCCGGCTGTTGAAGATAATTGTATTATTGAATATCGTTATCAGATCACAATTCGCAGCCAGACTTATGGAAGTTTCTGGCGCTTCCAATCAACAATTCCTGTACAAATATCAAGGTTTAATCTGGTAAAACCGGCCCAATGGGAACTGGACTACCGCGTATATGATATTAATATTGAACCCAGAACATCATCACTATCCGCCGGACAAGTAAAATCTCTTACCTGGGAAGCCCGGGATATGGATCGATTGAAATCCGAGATTGCCATGCCGTCCATGAATGAACTCGGGGCCAGACTTTCACTTCGGCCCGTTGGTGTGAAATCCTGGCAGGATATTTCCAATTGGTATAATAAGCTTGTTAAAGATCAAATATCGACAAATGACGATATCAAACAGATAGTATCTGAAATAACCAAAGACATCGATGACGAGGAGCAAAAATTAAAGAATATCTTTGAGTGGGTCAGAGATAAGGTACGGTATGTTTCAGTTTCCATCGGGATCGGTGGCTATCAGCCTCATCCGGTTACAGAAATAATGCGCAATAAATATGGTGATTGTAAGGACATGACCACTCTGTTATGTGCAATGGGACAAGAAGCGGGCATTGATATCTATCAGGCATTAATCAGTACAAAACTCAATGGTCTGCCAGACACAACGCTGCCCTCCGCTACACACTTCAACCATGTCATCGCCTATGCCCCAGGATTTGGAGGAAAGGGAATCTGGATGGATGCAACCGAAAAAACCGCTGCTTTTGGCCAGTTGCCTTGGTATGACCAGAGAATGCCGGCCCTTGTTGTTAAATCTGACGGTTCTGGCGAAATTAAAACTACCCCGGCGTTATCACCACAACAAAATCTTTCTGAAATGATCTGGCAAATCTCCCTGGATAAATCTGGCAAGGCAATAGTCGCTGGAAAAACTACCGCATATGGAACTGTGGCAAACGAGATGCGCGAGAAACTAAATCAGGCGAATGAAACTGAGATTGAGGACTGGTTAAATTTATATCTCGAAGAACGAGTCGCTGGCTCAGATATTAAATCTATTGAACTTACCGGGTTGAAGCCAGTTGCAGATTCTTTGACTATTAAATATGAATTTGAAAGCAGCCACTTTGCCAGAAAAGTGAATAAAAATCTGGTAATATTACCGGGTGAAATATGCCGTTTTGACCTGGCTGATTATTTTAAGAGTGATGAACGCATGCACGACATTAATTTGCATTTTGCTTCAGTAAAGCAGGTATTATTGAAAGTAAATTTTCCTGCCGGATTCAGAATTATTGAATATGCACGAACAGATTCGATTGATTCAGGATATGGTAAATATACCCGGGAATTTTCACCATCCGATTCAGGATTTTCAATTTTATATCGCTATGAACTGAGTCAGGAGAAAATTCCGGCATTGGAGTATCACGATTTCCAGAATTTTCTGGAGAAGATCTCTATTCGTGATCTTGATGAAATTACCCTGGAGTCCACCATACCCGAAGAACTGCCCGCCTACCTTCGTGAAACATTTTAATCCCGATATAATAAAATCAAATCACTTTACAATTATAAAAATTTTTTGTTAATTATATCACAATTACTAAGGAACAATGCATGGAATCCAGAAAACTTTTGAACCTGTTGCTCTACTTGTTATCTATTCATTCAATTTGTGTTGGCTTGGCTTTGATCTTTACACCTGCTGAAGTATTTGCTTTCTTTGGATATTTTCCGGTAACGGAGAGGTTTTTTCCCATTCAGGGAGGAATTTTTCACATTATTATGGGAATTGCCTATTACATGGCGGCCAGATTATCAGATAAGGAACAGGGTCTTATTTTGTTAACCATTGTGGCAAAGTTCATGGCTACCATATTTTTGATTGTATATTTTTTACTTATTCACCATGTTTGGATGGTTCTGCTGTCGGGAATTGTAGATGGTCTAATGGCTGCGGTCATACTAATCGTATATCTAAAATATAAAAAAGAACAGGGTTAATTATCGTGAAGGGTAAAATCCCTACTATCATCATTACCGGGGCTTCGGGTTTTGTTGGCCGGAATTTGTTGGAGGATTTAAAAAACGATTACCGGATTTTTGCCATTGCCCGGCGTTCACAGCAGGAATGTAATGCGCCTATTCATCCCAATATTGCATGGATGCGGGCAGATATTTCAGAACCGGACCATATATCCCGTGCTTTTCGAGAGATTAATTCGGCCGGCGGCGCTGACTTTCTTCTGCATCTGGCAGCATTCTATGAATTTGCCGGTGATGAAAATCCGGAATATAGAACCACTAATGTGGATGGTACCAGAATTGTTCTCGATCAGGCAAAAGATCTTAATTTAAAACTCTTTTTATTCGCCAGTTCGGTGGCCGCGTGTTCGTTTCCCCAACCCGGAAAATATATTACTGAAAAATCTGCTCCGGATGGAGAGCATATTTATGCCTGGAGTAAAAGAGTCGGAGAGGAGATGATTCGTGAATATGCTCAGGACCATCCTGCGGTTATCGCCCGATTTGGCGCAGTGTACAGTGACTGGTGTGAATATCCGCCCTTATTTATGTTTCTCAATACCTGGTTAGGAAATTCATGGCGGTCACGCATCCTGGGTGGCAAGGGAAAATCCGCCATCCCATACATTCATATCCGTGATATTGTAAATTTCTTTCGACAATTACTGAACAAATATCAGGATCTCTCACCCGCCGAGGTTCTCATCGCATGCACACGTGGTTCGACTACACATCTGGATCTGTATCAATTAGCAACAAAATATTATTACGGCCGCTCCTATAAACCTATATTTATGCCAAAAATAATCAGCACACTCGGACTATTCATGATGTATTATGCCGGGAAGCTAATTAATTACCTTCCCTTTGAGAGACCATGGATGCGTAAATATATTGATTTGCAATTGAATGTGGAAATTGAACATACTGCAAATATTTTGAACTGGACGCCAAATCCTAGGTATTTAATTGAAAATCGTATGCCTTTTTTACTGGAGCGGTTAAAGAGTGAACCCTATGCCTGGCATATGCGCAATATGGTGGCGATGCGCCGTGCAGCCACCAGGCCAGACTTCAAAATATATCATGTTTTGTCTGATGCGGAAAACATTATTATTGATGCCCTGATTTCTGAAACAACCAAAGCTGAACTGGATATCAACAAAATTAAATCAAGGGAAGATTTGAGTTGGTTTCTGAAGTTAATCTTCCGTTTAATATTGACATCCATACACAGCAATAATCGTTTGCTAATTCAAAATTACTTCGAAATTTCTGGTCTGGGACTTATTTCTGCAGGATACACCCAGGAAGATATTAAAATTCTGTTGAGAAAATTAAATGATTTTATTATCGACTATCTGAAAACTGCAGATCAGTTAAGTGAATTTCATGCTAAATTTTATGACTACATCACTATGCCGATCGAATTTGGAATAGATGAAGTTGAGTACCAGTTTAGCCGTTATCATGAATCAGGAATTAAAGATCGTGATTTAGAAACCAAGGATCCACAGAAAAAGAATGCCAGGGAATTGCTTGAAGATACGATTTGGAAAAGTCTGGTAAACCGATACTAACATGAGATAGAATTTTATGAAGCTTAGTCTACGCTCCCTACAATTACTTGGATATGCCATCGTCGTAACCCTCATGGGCACATTCACAATTTATGCCGGCATTTCATTCATTTCAGAAACAGTAGTAAAAGAAGCCAAACTGAGAGTTCAAATGGATCTCAATTCGGCGTGGTCTGCCTACAACGAGGAAAAGGCAATACTCCAGATGGCAGTCAGCCTGGCTGCGCAGAACGAAATTGTCAATTGTTCACAAAGCAGTGTAATCAAACGATCTGGGATATCAGTACAATTGGAACAATTGCGTATAAAATATAATCTTGACTATCTGACTGTGGTAGATCCGGACGGTGTTGTTATGGCCGGGGCAAAAAACTCCGAAGCCCTTGGTATTAATCTAATCGACAACCCCTTGATTTCCGACGCCCTCTCAGGAAACGCAGCATCAGGAACCATGTTACTAACGCGGGAAGAATTATTGCTAAAAAGTACTGATCTTGCCAAGCAAGCATTTATTCCTCTAATTGAGACAGAACGTGCCCGTCCAACAAATCGTGAAGTTGAAGAGCGCGGCATGGTTCTTGAAACGGCGGTCCCCATATTGGCCAACGGTCACAAAGTATGTGGTGTTGTTTTTGGTGGAATTTTATTAAACCGGAAATTTGATCTGGTAGACCGCATCCGGCAGGCGGTTTTTGGTGTTGATATATATGGCGGAAAACCACTGGGCACGGTGACCATTTTCCTGTGGGATACAAGAATTACCACAAATGTTATAAAGAGAGATAGCACCAGGGCCATCGGTACACGTGTTTCCGATGAAGTATATACCACAGTACTTGAGAATGGAACTCGTTTTGGTGACCGGGCATTTGTAGTAAATGACTGGTATCTGTCCGCCTATGATCCCATTATGGATCCCGGTGGACAAATTATAGGCATACTTTACGTGGGCTTGCTCGAGCAGAAATATCTTGATTACAAATCGGAATTAACACTCAAATTTCTGGCAGTCGGACTTTTTGCACTAATTCTATCGGTTAGTCTGGCCACATATTTCTCTGCAAAAATACGCATACCCATATTAAAACTCGTTGCCGCAACACGGCAAATTTCATTAGGAAATCTGGACACGCGTGTAACCGGTATAAAAGCCGGAAAAGAATTGACAGAGCTCTCGGATTCATTTAATTCGATGGCCAAATCTCTGGAGATACGAAGCCGGCAACTGGAAGAGGCCTCTAAAGAACTCAAAGAAGCCTACCATGAGGCCGATGAAAAAAACAGATCCTATTTAGAGATGCTTGGATTTGTAACTCACGAACTTAAGTCACCACTGGCTTCGATCGTTTTTGCCATTGGTTCATTGCGCGACCATCTTCTGGGGCCCCTGAATGAATCCCAGGAGGCTGTATTGAAATCCTCAGCCAAAAGCGCGGATTATTTGAACTCAACAATTATGAATTTTTTAAACCTCAGCCGGATTGAAGAAGGAGAATTACGTCTCAAATTATGGAAAGTATCTCTTTGTCATGGCATTATTGAACCCGCAGTACAAAGACTTTCAGAAATGATTGCCGACAGCGGTATGAAGGTAAATTGCAATGTCTCACCTAACATGGAAATCACCTGTGATCCAAATTTGCTGACATCTGTTTTTCAAAACCTGTTGTCAAATGCCGTAAAATACGGAAAGCAGGATACGGAGATAAGAGTGGAACTTGAACGTGAATCGGACGAATTTATTGAATTATCTGTTTTTAATGAAGGGTCCGGATTTCAAAAAGAAGATGCAGTGGGATTGTTTACAAAATTTACACGTTTTAGCGCAGAAAAATATAATACTAAATCAGGGACCGGGCTCGGCTTGTTTGTAACAAAAAACATCATTAACAAGCATGGCGGTGATATATGGGCTGAATCAGATCCGGGGAAATGGGCGAAATTTAGATTTACTATATCACGAAGGGTCCGGAAAGCAAAATCTGTGCAATAGTAAGATAAAGTGAATATCTGTGAGTTACTGCTATTCTTTGTCCATCTTTAATAATTGCTCGATTTTTGCCATCAAACTACCTGGTTTTACTGGTTTTTCTATAAACGCATCGACCGGTAATAATGCGGTTCCTACTTTTTCACTGAAATTAACATTCGTTTTTGTTGTGACACTGGTAAGCATCAAAATGGGAATCTTTGAATAGGCACCATACTCAGATCCGGGTTCTGCCGTCCGGAGTTCACTCACTACTCTGAATCCGGCAACAAAATCCTCCATTATGACATCCAAAATTATTAAATCCGGATTGAACTCTTTGACTTTTTCTAGTCCTTCGGCCGCTGAGTGCGCCGTGCAAAACTGATACTCTTTTGCTTCCAGCACCATTTTGACAACATTTACTAAATTTACATCGTCATCTATCATTAGAATTTTTTTAGACATACCAGCTCCGGATAAGTAAATATAAGATTTGAATTTAGACAGAATTACCAAGCAGGTCAAGCCAGCTTTTGCGATTCCTTCTCCTGAATTCATCGCAAAAAAATTGCTAAAAACGATTGGGAGGATGATCAGATTATGATTAAATTCATCTTGGAATTACACTAAAATTTACCAATACCATTCTCGAGTAATATACTGGAAACGCATGACGCGTATATTTCAATTATTAAAAAGTGATGTGCAATTGCTAAATGCTATTCGTCAGGGAGATGACTCTGCACTCACTATATTATATAATAAGAATTTGCGAATGGTCATCAAATATTTTCTTCAAAATAATGGCACGGAGGAAGAGGCACGCGAATATTTGCAGGATGCGCTGGTTATTTTCTGGGAAAAGGTTAGAAATAATCAGTTTGAACTAAAATCCAAAATAACCACATTTATTTTTGCAGTGGTTAAAAATCGTTGGTTACGAGAATTGTCCAGGCGGAAGAAACATACCAATCTTGATATTATTGAAGCAAATCCGGATGGTGCCTCAAACGCTGAAGAAGAGATGCAGCAGAAAGAAACGGTTGATATTGTCCGGGATTGTATGTCAAGGCTGTCACCGATTTGCCAAAAGATACTGAGCTACTACTATTATGACCAGAGATCAATGGCAGAGATAAGCAGACTGACCGGATTAGCAAATGAGAATGTCGCAAAAGCAAAAAAGTATCAGTGTAAAAAAGAATTGGAGCGGCTCGTTAAATTAGCCCTCGTTTAAATTACAGGTTTATCATGGATCAAGAATTTTGTAAACAGATTGACGAAGAAGATTTAATAGAGAAATATATTGCCGGCAAGTTGCATGGAGAACTGCTAAACCGCCTGACGGAGCATTTATCCGAATGTCAGAAACATTCTGAAGCGGTAAATCTTGAAAAAATCCTAAGCAGAGGAGTGAGAGATTTTGCCAGAACCGAACTAAAAGACAAACTCAATTTTCAGGTGCAAAAAAATGAAATTTCCAAATATTATATTCTCCGCTATGCAGCAATATTATTCGTCGCTATTCTGGCCCCGATTGTACTTTACTACCAGTTTGTGAAAACGACTCCTTCTATGGAAACGATTGCAGAGAATAAAACACCTGCCAGCAGTATGGAGGCTGAGGCAATACCACCATCCGAGGGCATAACGGTTAAACCAACTTCGGAACCTCAAGTAACAGCTAATTCAGCCAGGAAAAAACCGGTTATGGACGCACCAGCCATGCTATCGACACAAAAGCCTGCGGCCCTCTCCGCGAATATGAAAATTTCCGGAAAAACACTTTCAATGCAACCTGCAGATGCTGAACTTTATCCGGAAATATTCAATATTTTAGAATCCAATGAGAAGCAAATAATTAACTGTATTTCCGAAAGCGAGCGGGGAGATCATAATCAGATAATATTAAAATTCACACTGTCTGATAAAGGTCAGATTGATGGAATTGAAGTTTCACCCGATTTGCTTCATTCAACTAAAACTGCAGACTGTATCAGCGAGATCTTGAATCAATTAGAATTTCCTGCACCGAAGAAAAAAACAAAGTTATCGAAGCCAATTGACCTTAATTGATTAGATCTCCGTAGGATATCAAAAATCTGTTGGTATGGTGACTGAATATCTGATTCTGTGAGACATTACATTCTCTTTATAAAAAATAACACGAGGAATTTATGGCCGAACAACTTGATCGAATGTGTACCAAATTTTTCAGAAGGACAAAACATGCAGGTTATCGATCAGATAACCGATGAAATAAAAAAAATAGATGGTGTCCGGTTACTGGATGTAGATCCCGGATACGAAATGAACCGCACTGTTGTTACATTTATCGGATCTGTTGAAGGTGTAAAGGAAGCGGCATTTCGCGTGATAAAATTAGCGGCACAACTCATCGATATGAGTAAACATAAAGGAACCCACCCGCGTATGGGAGCCACAGATGTGTGCCCATTTGTTCCCGTCTCAGGAATTACCACAGAAGAATGTATCAGGATCAGCGAAGAAGTTGCAGAACGTGTAGGACGGGAATTAGAGATCCCTGTCTATCTGTATGAAAAATCAGCCAAAATACCCGACCGTGAGAACCTGGCAAAAGTTCGTGCCGGAGAATACGAAGCATTGCCGGATAAATTAAAAAAAGCCGAGTGGAAACCGGATTATGGACCAGCGAAATTCAACGCCCATGCCGGTGCGACAGCGATTGGAGTTCGGGAATTTCTGATAGCATATAATATAAATCTGAATACAAGTGAGTCAAAGTTTGCGACGGATATCGCATTTGAATTACGCGAGAAAGGCCGCTCTGCAAGGAGAGGCAATACAACCCCCTTCTATTTTAAAGGTATTGAAATTTTAAAATATCAGGATGGACGATATCCCTGTGGTAATTGTGATTACGATGCTGGTGATATGAAATCCTTGATCGCCCACTGTAACGAGGTACACAACTACGATTTGGCAGATTTACTTTCAGCCAATGATATCAATCCGGATAAACCGGAGGGTCAGTCTGCGAAAAAGCCGGGAAAATTCAACCATTGCAAGGCCATTGGCTGGATGGTTCCCGAATACAACCGGGCCCAGATATCAATTAACCTGACTAATTATAAAATAACATCGATGCATGATGTGCTGGAAGAAACCCGCCGCCTTGCAGCCGAACGTGGCCTAGTGGTTACGGGAAGTGAAATCGTGGGTATGGTCCCCTTTTCCGCCCTCTTAGAAACTGGTAAATATTATTTGAGAACACAAAGCAGATCCACAGGGATACCCAGCAGAGATATTCTGGAGATGGCGGTCCAGTCCCTTGGATTGCGTGATGTGGCTGAATTTGTTATCGAGGATCGGGTACTGGGTTTGCCAAAAGAAAACGTAAATAACCTGGTTTCCTTAAAAGTGAACGACTTTGTTGATGAGGTTTCCAGGGAGTCACCGGCGCCCGGCGGCGGTTCAATTGCCGCTCTGGCAGGTAGCCTTGGTGCTGCACTGACCTCTATGGTTTCCAACTTGTCCATTGGTAAACGCGGAAGTGAAGCGGTTGAAGAAGAATTAAAGCCGGTTGCTGATAGAACCCAGGAACTCAAAGATGCCCTGGTGAGAGCAGTAGATGAAGACACCAATGCCTTTAATGCATATATGGACGCATTACGCCTCCCTGCAAAAACGGATGAGCAAAATGAGATTAAACAAACTGCTTTGCAGGAAGGTCTAAAAAAAGCAGTTGCGGTTCCACTGCATACAGCCAGATTGAGTTCTGAAGTTATCGGACTGGCAGAAATTACAGTAGAAAAAGGAAATATCAATTCGGTTACCGATGCCGGCGTCGGGGCACATATCGCATTTTCTGGAGTAAAGGGTGGGATTTACAACGTACTGATCAACCTAAAAGATATTACGGATAAGAAGTTTGTGGACGAGATGGTAGCCACCTGTTCCCAGTTGGAGCAACAATCGCAAAAAGATCTGAAACGGGTTCTCTCGAAAGTTGAAGAAAAGATAGAGTCTTTGATGAAAAAATAACAGAGGCGAGACTCTTGAATATAACATGTCATACTTAAAATGCCTGTCCCGAACTTGTTTCGGGATTTCAGGATCTAAATAAGTAGACTCTGAAATAAATTCAGGTTAAAAATCCCGTTTTTCGGGAGTGACACATTATATTGTTATTTAGCATTTTGTATCATTCTCAGATTTAGTATTTATTTCCAGACTTGACGGATCAAAGACTTCACTGCCGGCCGCTGTAGGTTAAAGTTTTCATGTTGCTCAAAAGGTTGGGTTTCGGCAAACCATTTCCATAAATACACTCCGGATATTATAATCTCATTCCGGGTTTCTTCAAGTGCAATTCGCAGACATTTTTCCTGCATCATAAAAGCAGCTTGTTCATGAGACTTGTTTGGCGACCAGGGTATTTTTGCCGCCTCTGTTGATGTGTTATACCCGATCTCAGTAAAGATAACCTTCTTTTCCATCTCATGGGCGAATTTATCTATTTGATTGAAAATATTAGTCCATGATTCCCGAAGTTGTTCATCAGTAGGATCCTCTATATCAATAAGCGGAAAATATGCCTGGATGCCAATATAATCTAATGCATCCCAGAATTTCACCTGTTTATAGATATCCCAGTTTGCAGCATAGGTAATTTTTCCGGAATACACTTCTTTTACTGCTGAAATGATTTCACGCCAATTCTGGTCATAGGCGAGCGAATGCCGGTATTCAAGTCCGATGCAAAAGATATCGGCCCCAAACTCCTCGGCAACAATAGCCATTTCTATGATCCACTCACGGTAACTCTTAAAAAATCGATCCCACTCTGTTTTATCCTTAAAATTTATATCGCCGCGCCACCGGAATTTGGTTCCCCAATATGCAAGATGAGGCTTTAACATTACACTCATCCCCAATTCTTTGGCCCATTTTAGAGGTGTACTTATATGATTCGAATCTCTATTCTTTTTGTAGCTCACACTTCCATCTTCCCGGATACGGGCATAGGGATGAATAGAAAAAGAATTGACGCCGAGAGATTTGAGTTCATGGAGTGTTTCTTTCATCTCAGGAGTTGCCCACTCATAGCCCCATGTCTGGCAGGAGATTGTCATCCCCTTAATAAATGGATCTGCCTGAAAAGTTGATACGAAAACCGCGAATTGCGATACAATAAACAGGCTATATAAAAATGCTTTATGATTATTCAATATATCTTATCCGGCTCTTAGTCTCATTATTAATTTGTCATGCCAAAGTATAACTTCGGTATTCGCTACATTTATTATCCTGTGATCCTGTCAACAAATCAGCCTCACACGATGAGTAAAACTTAATTTCGAGTCAACGTCAGTTTTATTGGATTACGAATATGCACTTAATTAAATTCCCGCTGTATAAAATATGGATTACTATGCTTAGAGATTTACTGATCGCAAAGGAACAACAACTTCACAACTCCGGATTTATTTCTTTTACACCGGATGAACTTTTAGACATGTCCGACGATATCGCGGATAAATTAATCAGTCATTTCCATGGAATTGCACTAATGAAAATTCCTGATGAGGAAATCAAATTTTTTGATTGGTTAAAGAAGGAAGATCCTGCCGTTTGGAATGATTTGTGGGCAAATGAAGAAGATCCGTATCTGGTAAGTATTGATTTATTGAAGAATTTTATCCTGGAAGAAAACGGATTTCCCATTTGTGATTTGATCGATGAGCCCAATTACTGGTTCACTAAGAAACATCTCAAAGCAAAATCTTCAGAAAAATATGGTTTGATTAACAAAAAAATTGAGGAAGATAAAAATCTAACCGTTGACGAAGCTTTATTAGCAGAAGTCTCACAGGCTTCGATAGATATCTGGCATTTTTGTTATAAATATAACTATCCGGTTCAAAAGGCAAAAATCGTAGTCAGAAATATGCATCGTGATGATCTGCTGGTTCATCTCTCCGATCGTGAAGATCTGATAAAATATTTAGATGTTTAATATTCCTAAGAATTCTTCAAATCCATATATACCTCGCGATATTCAATAACTTCTTACCTTTCCCCTATAGAGATTAATGTTATACCACGAAGTTCACGAAGAGTACAAACTTTAAAGAGACCCAAAATATATATAAACATTGAAATGAATTGCGTCTCTGCGTCTCTGCGAGAGATGAATTATTTATCTATTTTTTTTGGTGAACTTCTTGTTCCTTGTGGGTAATTTTTCTCTATATTTAACTGTAAAAAATATTATAAAACCGGATTGGCATAGCAATATATACATCCTGAAAAACACGGTTGTGTTTGATAGTCTCCTATATCAATTGATTTTGTGCATCCGCAATCCGGCCTGGTAGCAGATTTAGCTCTACTCACCCGGCAATCAGGCTCCATTGAGTTTAATAATTCTCCCGAAATACATGCCCCTTTTTTTATTACATCATCTAATAACCGGTCATTACAACAACTGAAAAGATTTATCTGATTTTTTCCAGCAATTTCTTTTAATTTCATTAGAATGATGTTACGTTCTTCAATTATTTTCGGTTTTTCAAGGATCCAGTCCGGATATTTCTTTTTGATTCGACTCCTATACTTTGCATAAGGGGTCGCAAAGCTAAAATAGCAACTGCGTATACCAAGATCTGCAATTGAGTTACATAAAAAACTAAATTCATTTTCCGAGAAATTACTATGTATTCCGGATTGGTCTGACCAAACCACGATTGGATCATATCGCCATATCACGCGATTAGATCCATATAGCGTTGCCAGGGATTCCAATTGCTTGAGTGCCTCATTAACAGGCAGAGCAGATTTTTCAAGTAGGACATGATGCGAAACAATTGTGAAATGGAAAAATAACCGGTAGGCTGAAAAGAAGGGATGGTTTTTTATAAAATTTTTATAATTTCTGGACCAGAATATTATCCAGCCAACTTCCTGTGGATTTAGATTTACCAGAATTGAGTTTTTCCGGTATATAGGGTTTTTTACCTCTACCTGCCCTTTTCTGATACCGTCCATAAACCACTGCAGATAGTATGCAGGAATATCGGTTCTTCTTGATGCTGAGATAACGGTTTTCATAATGGCTTCTATCGATGTTTGACAAGAAGATTAAAGAAAAATGGGTAAAAGTAAAAGGTATAGGGTGAAAATATATAAAAATTATAGAGACAGAGCGACAAAGATACAAAGAGACAAAGATAATATCTGATATAGTTGAACTATACGACTAAATAATAGCAGAGGGTGATGTAATTCCTCAATCCTGTATCCTGCAACGAGTGCCGAGTACCGAGCGCCCAGTGCCTAGTACCCAGAATCCTGATCCTGCATCCTGCATCTTGTATCAAGATCGCACTTTCCTCCATCATTTACCTGTCATATTTGAACCATTAGGTTTAACTTTTGTATATTAACAGAATTCGGAATTAACTCTACAAAAAATATATGGAAGGAGTCCCACGTGAAGTCTTTAATTGAAGGTATGCAACCCCAATCGGTGTGGAACCATTTTTATGAAATAAGCCAAATTCCCCGTGAATCAGGAAATGAAGCAGCTGTTAATCAATATATCATTTCTGTGGCAGAGCGAAATAACCTGACCTATAAACAAGATGATTTGGGAAATATTATTGTATCATGTCCGGCCTCTCCCGGGATGGAAGACCGGCCATCGGTAGTGATTCAGGGACATACGGATATGGTATGTGAGAAAAACAATGATACGGTTCATGATTTTGATAAAGATCCCATCAAATTGATGATTGATGGTGAGTGGATGAAAGCCGACGGAACCACACTTGGTGCCGATAATGGTATTGGTGTATGCTGTGCGCTGGCCCTTATGGATGATAAAACGATTGAACATCCCCCACTGGAAATGCTTTTCACCGTTGACGAAGAAACCGGCCTGACCGGAGCCGATGGGCTTACCAGAGATTTTGTTCAAAGCAGGCTGCTGCTAAACTTGGACTCCGAAGAAGAAGGTGCATTTTACATAGGCTGCGCCGGCGGCAAGCACACCATCCTGAGACTCCCAATAACCTGGATAGATAAAACTGCAGATTTTAAGACTGCTAAAATTTTAATTGGTGGATTAAAGGGCGGTCACTCAGGCTTAAATATCAGTGATGGACTGGGAAATTCAGTAAAACTGCTTAGCCGGGTTCTATATGAATTAGGGCAAAATGTTGCATTTCAGTTATCAGTTATTAATGGCGGGAATAAGCATAATGCGATTCCACGTGAAGCATCTGCTGTAGTGTCATTCACTATTGCAGACACTGATAAAGTGACATCAATTATCAGTGAGATGAATCAGGCAATTAAAAATGAATTACAGTTTTCGGACAAAGGCGTATTTCTGGAAATGGAAATGACTGACGGTGCCGGAAAAGTGTTCTCACCAGAAGTACAGATGAAAATTATCAATTTTCTCCACGCCGTTCCCCATGGCGTAATGGCCATGAGTCACGCGGTGGAAGGGCTTGTGGAAACATCCACCAATATGGCGATTGTTGAAACCAGAGAAGATCATCTGGAATTATTGACCAGTCAAAGAAGTTCGGTTGCCAGTTCAATTATCGATATTGCCGATAAGGTCAAGGCGCTGGGCGAATTAGCCGGACTTGAAGTAGAGCAAGGCGGTGGATATCCTGCCTGGGAACCAAATCCTGACTCACGTCTGTTAGCCCTGGCAAAGAAAGTGCATAAGGAAATGTATAATCAGGAACCCGAAGTAAAAGCCATACATGCTGGATTAGAGTGCGGTATTATTGGTGAAAAATATGCGGGAATGGATATGCTCTCCTTCGGTCCGACGATCACAGGTGCACATTCACCCGATGAACGGGTACACATTCCTGCTGTTGAGAACTGCTGGAAATTACTTCTTGAACTATTAAAACAAATATAAATACATTTTACTCTCTCCCGGAGATTAGCGCAGCGGTCTCCGGGAGTATATTCAGATAATAAATCAGCCAAATATAATTTAACTGTCTGACCCACGCTGAAACAGTATAGTATGCTAATCAGAGTTGATTTAATCGCTCTTTAATTCTTTCAAGTGTCAACGGCGCAGAGCCTTCGTAGTGGTTATTCGCATTTACATATAGATCCAGATTTCGCGAATGTATTTCCTTAATAATTTCCGTGATACGCGAAAGTTCATCGTCTTTCGGTTCCAGAATGGAATTCCAGAGTCCCTTACTTTTCTCTTCAATATCTGATCGATCCGGTCCGTGCAACCGGATGACCGTCGTGGTGTTGAGGTGGGTTTTGTATTTATTATAGACCTCACCCATAAATGGCATATAATAACCCTGGCAGAACACATGCCCAATTTTTAATTCATCCAGAAATTTAAAATATCGCTGATTAAGATAGTTCGGATTTCTGATTTCAATGCCATAGGTAATATCCGGATCACAATTAGAAAAAAATGTAGAAAATTGATCTATAAATGACTGTATGGAAGGCATCTTCTGTTTATTCAGATATTCGAACTGGAACATCAGGATGCCAATCTTTGATCGCAGCGGCTCTAATAAATCGATAAATCTGTTAAACAGATCGTTGGATAAAAAATAAGGATTCGGTGTTAAATCTTCAGTTTTATGTTTGCGGTAGAAATGTGTAAGGGATATGCTATTGGGAATTTTTATAGAAAATCTAAACTCATCGGGGACTGACTCGGCATATTGCCTGACCACATTTGGTTGGGGCAACCCAATTTTATCTATGCCAAATAAAGACCAGAACCACTGATCCACTTCAACCGTATTATATTTTTCACTATACTCGAGAAGATAGTTCCGTTTGGCAGCAGGACTATAGACTATCCCCTGCCATGAATCATATTTCCAACTACAGGTCCCAAATCTAATTTGTGTCATTGTAAAAATTGTACGAGTTTGATTTTTAGTATGTGTTTTTGCTAGTTGACGAGGATTATTATAAACGGATCAGGTTAATATATTAACGAAGAATCCCCTCTGCCCTGTCTGATAATCTGTGGTTCACTTTCAGACAAATCAACAATTGTAGACGGTTCCGAAATCAGAATCCCTCCATCGAGAATAATGTCCAGTTGATCACCCATTCGGCGGTTAATTTCTTCCGGATCATTTAAAATCTCATCAGGCCCTGCTGGAACGCTGGTACTGATAACGGGACTACCAAGGGCTGTAACCAGTTCCTGGCACAAGACACTATCCGGTATCCGAACGCCAACAGTTCGCCTTTTTTGATGTATTATTTTTGGCGTTTTACTGGTGGTTGGCAGGATAAACGTAAATGGACCGGGCAGGCAGCGCTTCATAATACGGAAACTACTATTGGAGATCTGTGCATATAGTGATATTTCCTGCATATCTTTACAAATAAAACTCAATAATTTTGTATTTGAGATATGTTTCATCCGATAGATACGGTCAACAGCTGCTTTACTATGAATGGATGCACCCAGACCATAGACGGTATCAGTCGGATAACTGATCAGTCCATCATTCCGTAATGCATCCACTGCCATATTAATATATCTCTGATGTGGATTATCTGTGTATATTTTTAATATTTTTGCAGCCAAATTTTACCCGGTTTTTATATCAATATTCACGCAAAGTTGCTAAAAGTAATTATTCAAAGAGACAAATTCAATGGAAGGCAATAAAAAAAAGGACGAAGGTCATTTAATTTGGGAGGGTATTAGAAGGAACCTTCGCCCTTTCGACTCATTATGGAGGCTTCTGCTGTGTTATACAACCCATATAAAATACAAAAGTTCCATTTATTTTCAGATGTCTACATTTTTTATAAAAAATTGAAACTTTATACCATTTAATCTAAGTTATCCGGTACAAGTTGTATATTAAACTTATGCAAATAAATTAGAATTTGATGTACCAGAAATAATATATTTCTTGCTTATTCTCATCATTTATATTCAGGGAGATCAATTATGAAATTTCATACAATTATACTCACTCTGATTCTATGTAGTTTTTTATTCAATTGTTTTGGCGATTCCTTACCAATAAAGATTGACCAAATGCTGCGCGAATATCGTAGCGAGGACCGATTTTCAGGAACGGCCATGGTGGCACATGAGGGTGACGAAATTTATTATCAGGGATTTGGCTTTCTCGATCGTGAAAATGAGTATCCGAACACATCAAACCAGATGTTGAAAATAGGTTCGATTGTTAAGGACTTTACGGCTGTGCTCATTCTGCAGCTCGCAGAGCAAAACAAACTGCAGTTAGATGACAATATCGGAAAATATCTGGACATCTTTTCTGAAAGTATCAGTCAGAAAGTAACGATTCGACAACTACTAAGACATGAATCTGGATTTGGTGACTATTTAAGAACACCAAATCTGATGGCAATACTGCCCGAGTTGAAAACGGTTAACAACATTATCGATTTATTCAAGGATGAACCATTATTATTTGAGCCCGGAAGTGAAGAGTTTTATTCCAATTCAGGCTATACAGTATTGGGAGCAATTATTGAAAGAATAAGCGGAAAGTCCTATTTCGAGAATGTGCAGGAGAATATTCTTAATAAACTAAATATGAGAGATACTACATTTGACTGGGAAAAGATATCCAAATTTGAACAACCGCCAAAATGGTATCTTCGTAATTCAATGGGTATATTTTTTCAATCACCTTTTAACGAATGGCCGTCGCCCTCCGGAGGAGCCTACTCCAGTGGCAGAGATTTATTAAAATTTGAATGGTCCATATCCCAAGATAACCGGCTCATAAATGATCAATCAAAATTTTTATTATATACACGATTCAGCGAAACTACAGTGAAAAACTGGCAAGAGATCTATGCCAGTGAAGACATGGTAGCAGGAAAAGCCGGCGGATCTCCTGGATCAAATTCAGTGATAATTAATGATTTTGGCAAAAAATATATAATCATTGTGCTGGCAAATTATGATGAACCGATTGCAGAAGTGGTTGGTAAGAATATACACAAGTTGATAAAAGGTGAGGATTATGCACCACCCAAACCGGGAATTTTTGAGAAATGCTATCAGGTATTTGAGCAAAATGGCAAAGAAATTCTGAAAGAACAATTTCCGGATATTTTAAGCGACTATGATTTTCAGGATCCATCAGACTTTATTTTGAATAGTATCGGATATGATTTACTCAATGAAGAAAAAATTGAAGAAGCTGTCGAAATATTTACATTAAACACTGAATTGTTTCCCGAGATAGCCAATACCTGGGACAGTCTTGGTGAGGTATATATGATTAGTGGAGACAAAGTCAGGGCGTTAGAATATTATGGCAAATCATTGGAATTGGATCCAAAAAACCAGAATGCCAAAGATATGATAAATGAAATAAACAAAGGAGGAGTGAAATGAATCAAATTTTAGTGAAATTTCATATTTTCATTTGTTTGTTTATCCTTTCATTTTCAAGTGATACTCTGGCGGATAATGAGATGTTGATTATCAGTGGATTCAGGGTTACCCATGAGTTAATTCTACCTGGGGAACCTAATCAGGTATATGATGCGATTACCGGTGATATAAGCGGCTGGTGGGATCATTCCTTTTCAGAAAAACTCGTGGTACATACATATAAATTCACCGCAGTTGGACCTGATTCAACCAAACTAAATCTGACAGTCAATGCCATAGGCGAAGTAAACAAAAAGTTAGCAGAAGTTGTAGACAAAGTATGGTATCATTTTCTTTTTGAGCAATTTGAGCCCTATATGAAAAGTCTGATCGCTGCAGACAAAGAATAACATTTAATAATTTTGTATATTTGAATATCATATTTCGAGGGACATGAGTGGAATGCAATTAGAAAAAGAAAATCTCCGGTATTTTGATGAAATATTAGACAGACTGGGGGCAGGCTTCAGAGATTTACCCGACATCAATACTGAAACTGATGTAAATAAAATTAAATCAATCCTTGTGGACGTTGCATTAAAAATGCAGGATAATTACCCCTATCACCATCCTTTGTATGCCGGCCAGATGCTAAAACCACCACACCCGGTTGCACGTATGGCCTACCTGCTTTCACTATGGATCAACCCAAATAATCATGCGCTTGACGGGGGACGGGCCAGTTCTGAAATGGAAAAAGATGCAGTGGCACAGCTGGCAAAAATGTTTGGCTGGACAACGCATTTGGGCCACCTGTCCAGCGGTGGGACTATGGCAAACCTGGAGGCCCTATGGGTGGCCGGAAAGATACATCCGGGTAAAACAATCGTTGCTTCCGAGCAAGCCCATTATACACACCATCGTATTACCGAAGTACTGAAATTACCTTTTAAGAAAGTTTTTTGTGATATTCGTGCCCGGATGGATATGAATAATCTGCAAGACGTATTGAATAAAGAAGATGTCGGAACCGTCGTTGTAAATATGGGCTCAACCGGAACCGGATCTGTTGACCCGCTCGAAGATATTTTAAAATTACAGTCAAAATACAAATTTCGTATTCATGCCGATGCGGCGTATGGCGGGTATTATATATTGTCCGATCAACTCCAGCCTGAGACAATTCAATCATTTCATTTGCTCAGCCAGGTTGATTCCATTGTCATCGATCCTCACAAGCATGGTTTACAGCCATATGGCTGCGGTTGCATCCTATTTTCTGATCCCAGTGTTGGCAGCTATTACAAACATGATTCTCCCTATACCTATTTTACCTCGGAGGATCTGCATCTTGGCGAGATCAGTTTGGAATGCTCGCGACCCGGTGCCAGTGCGGTGGCACTATGGGCCACATTAAAACATTTTCCGCTTATACCAGACGGTGATTTTGTCCAAAACCTTAATAAATCCCGCCAGGCTGCGCTGGCCTTGTATAATAAACTGATTTCTGATCCCCGTTTTATGACGATACTTCCCCCGGAGCTGGATATTGTCATATGGGCACCAAAAGATGAAACTCTGAGTAAGATCTCACAAAAAACAAAAGAACTATTTTCTGCGTGTGCTGATCACAATTTACACCTGGCGGTTTCCAATCATCCTGCGGACTTACTACCGGAATCATGGTCTGAGATTAAAAAGGATCAGGATTATGTGTCTTGTCTCAGATCATGCCTCATGAAACCGGAACATCTGGATTGGATTGAGAGAATTTGGATCATAATAGATAGAGTGACAGAAAATTTAGATTTAATGAATAAAAGTGACAAAGCGACATAGCAACAGAGAGACAAAGTTTCTTATAATTCATTATGAAAATTAGATAGTTCAGCAGGAATGATTATTACTTTGTCACTTTGTCGCTTTGTCTCTATTCTACATTATTTTTTAACAACCATATGAGGAAATATAATTGATTAACAGAGTATGTGTTTTTTGTGCTTCGAGTAAAAAGTCACCGCAGGCATATTTGCAGGATGCAGCTGAATTAGGCAAAATATTAGCTGAAAATAAGATTGAACTGGTATATGGCGGGGGTAGTGTTGGACTAATGGGATACATGGCAGATGCCGCATTAGAACATAATGGCGAAGTAATTGGTATTATCCCGGATTTTATGGTCGAAATGGAATGGGCTCATCCCGGTGTACAAAAGATGGAAATCGTTTCGAGTATGCATGAACGCAAACGCAAGATGGTTGAGAATACGGATGCCGTTATTGCCCTTCCAGGCGGTTCCGGAACGTTTGAGGAACTCCTTGAAGTAATAACATCCAAACGTCTGGGACTATATACCAAACCAATCATAATCGTAAATGTAAACGGCTTCTATGATCCCTTAATTGAATTGTTCCAGAATTGCATCAGGGATCAATTGATGGATATACGTCATTTGGAGATGTGGCAGATTGTACGCAGTTCAAAGGATGCAATACCCGCTATAAAAAATTTTGGCGAGTGGTCACAGGATGCCCTGCAATTTGCGGCGATATAATCATAAGATGTAGTCCATCTTTAAGATGGACTACATCTTATAAAAAATCTATTTCACCAGCAACATTTTTTTGGTTAACAATCCCTCTTGTGATCGCAGCCGGTAAAAATATACTCCGGATGGTACACGATAACCTGCTTTATTGCGACTGTCCCACTTCACTTCATGTGTCCCGACAGATTTAACTTCGTCTACCAAACGTATGACCTCTCTGCCCAGGATGTCAAATATAATCAGATCGACCTGGCCCATTTCGCCGAGAGTAAATTTAATGGTAGTTGATGGATTAAATGGATTGGGATAATTTTGCTGCAGTTCAAATCTCCGTGCAACACCGGACTCACGTTCATCAAGCGAGGCGGCTGGACCGAAGTCAACTATTTCGGCACTTAATCGTAAATTATATGGTGTACTAAAGGCCTCACTCATCGGTCTCCAACCCTTAAGAGCGTTATGTAGAAATGACGGATTATCTACACGTTCTGTTTCACCATCATCAAACAGCACTTTTATACTCGCTTCCGGTACGGAGGTCTCCAACACCAGATAAAAAACCTGATCTTCAGTAAGCGTAACATCTGCATCCACCATATTAATATAATTTTTAGTACCCGGATCCAGGAGATCAAATGAATGTGCAACGGTATTCCCGATTTGTGTTCCAGGCAGGCCCCCATCATCTTCATGGACAGTCACTTCCAGATTTGAAGGTCCACTGATTACCGGATACACATCCGGATGATTGATAACCAATGAAAGATATGCCCCGGTAAGTTGACCGGCACGGGTTGCATTATACCGCACTGCCAGTTTATAATACCCATTAAATTCATAATACGGTCCGGGTACATCGATAAAATATTCCTGAATTGATCGTGTAACCGACTGATCACCTGAAACTTTTGACACTACTGCCTTGAGTATATCCAGTTTGCCATTTCCCCAGGTATTATTCGCTACACCGCCGGTTTCAGAGTCTTTTAGAGCTGTGTTTGTCATCAAAGTCTTTATCTGGCTGGCTGTTAATGTTGGATCAACGCTAAGCAATATGGCTACTGCACCCGCAACATGCGGCGCCGCCATACTGGTTCCCTGACTACGGACATGAATTCCATCAGGATTTATTATAACACTATCTCCCTCAGAGTCCACAGAATAAGCTGAAACAGTGGCTTTGCCGGGTGCGGTAATCTCGGGTTTCAATCGCCCGTCACGGGTTGGTCCATGACTGCTGAAGTTAGCAATTTGTCCAAATTCATCATCATCTACATACAAATACTGGTTTCCATTTAGCGCTGGCCATGAGGTCTTGGTAACATAAGCACCAACCGTAATTGCTTCATTTGATGTACCGGGCATAGCTACAGTATTATTTACATCACCATTTAGTAGTAAAGCCTGCTCACCGCCGAGATCGGAATGTGCCAACCAACCATCGTAAGTCAAATTGCCGCCAGCATCCTGCAATTCCAATGTCCAGGTGCCGGGTTCAGGTGTTTTACCCGCATCACTATCATATACATATAAACGAATCAGTTGTTTTGACCCAGTGACCCGACGGTTATAGATATCGATCGTACCGTCATCATCCGGGAATGTCCCATCCTGGTTATATCCCATTGAATAGGATGTACCACCCGGGGTTGTCACTTTCGCCGTGACTGATACATTCTCATCATACCATATATCGAATTGAAAATCATCGGTATATGCGGCAGTGTTGGGAGTGTAATCAGGAACATTAATTTGAAAAGATGCGCTACCGCCTGATGCAATTGAACTGCCGATATGAATTCTGTCACTACCTTCATTCCCGGCTGCAACGACAACTGCCTGACCGGGTGAACCGGAAAAGGTATCAATGGCCTCCTCATATGCCCTGGTGCCGTCGTGAGGTCCGGAATGTCCACCAAGACTCAAATTGACAACAACGGGTTTTCCAAGCGATGATGCTTTATTGCCGGCATAGGTGATGCCATTGATGATGTCATCTTCCGAGAAACTACCATTACCCCCTTTGACCACTATAATGTCTGCCTGGGGTGCCATACCGGTAAACTTAAATCCTGAGCCTGCGGCCGTCCCGGCCACATGAGTGCCGTGACCGTCTGAATCTGTCTGTCGGACAAAACCAGCCGGGCTTCCATCGATTTCATCGTTAATTTGGGCCTGAGTATACTCCACACCATAATTAAATCCGGAAGGATTACTTTCCCCTGCAACCGGAGAAATTGTCTGGTCCCAGATTGCCAGGATTCTGCTAATAGTTGTATCTGCGGGATTTTTAAAATCAATATGATTAAAATCAATTCCAGTATCAAAAATGACAACGATCGCGCCATCTCCGGTATACTTAGTTTCATTAAATACGCCATTGTGTAGTAGCGACGCGCCAGTGGCAGGTGTACTCACATTCATTTTTGTATAATTTATAGATGGGGCATCAATATAACGTATCGAATTTAGAAGTGATACCTTACCGATTTCATCCAAAGTTAATTTTGCCGTAACAAATCCAGGGTAAGTAGAATTTATGGCAATTCCGGATGACTGTAACTCAGAAATATCTTCTCCCCTGATTATAACGCCATAACGCACACTTCCAAACCTGTCTATATAGACATGGGGTGAATTTGCCGGTTCTTTTTTTAATGATGCAGGCGACGCATCGTCTGTCATTAAATTCCTGAATTTGGGATGAATTTTATCCAGATTCGCATCGTCCACCGCGGCATTACCGATCTGAATTGATAAGAAAAAAAGAGAAAAAACAAAAATTGAGTATTTCCATATTCGCTGGTGCATGAAAGTTCTCCCTATTTTGAATATGATTTTGAACTATTAGAGATAGAAGAAACGGAAGGAATTGCTGCCACTTTCCGGATTTCCTGAATTGTTAATTTACAAGTAATAATATCGCCGCTAACTGAATTGATAAAAATGCCCGCGGTCTCAAGATCAGCAGGTTTATCTGAACGGATAATAACGCCATAAGTCTTGGTACCGTCTTCTTTAATCATCACATTATATTGCTTATCAGGTACTTCTTTATCGTTTAACAATTTCTGAAGGCTGGGATCCAGTTTCATTTTTTCATCCTTTGAAAGATTTGCTCCGGATGAACATGCAATTATAAATCCGGAAACCAATAACAAAATTATGATTATTTTTTTCATCAAAACTCCAGCTTTATAAATTTATAACTAGAAACTTCTGAAAAGTGATTATTTTTATCTGTACGTCATTCTGAACATGCCTGTCCCGAACTTGTTTCGGGATTTCAGAATCTCATTTAATAGACCCTGAACTAAATTCAGGGTGACGAAAGTTAATTATTTATTACATTTTTCAATTGATATTAAACCTGAATATCCAATCTGGTTGTATTTTCATCACATATAAATGACTTAGAAGAAAATGTCAATATTGCCAAATTATATTTAGTTCAAAATAGAACTAATTTACAGGCAGATTTATTCGGTTTTTATTCTATATGCACTATGTTGAATATTGCTTTAATCAAATTATAATCATAGCCAATAAAATGATGTGCCATTAATCACATTGAGAGGTGATTTAGGATAGCTATGGTGAGTCATAAACAATAAAGAGCAGATATAAAGCCTTATGTAACAAATATATTGTGAAAATCAGATAACCATATTGGGAAATTCACTTTTCAATTTGTCATAATCTTCGGATGCTAAGGCGACAAATTCCATTCCGACCAGATATTGTCCGTCTTCAATTTCCTTGACATTTCTTACAATGGCATCTGCTTTAATTAATTCCTCTGTTAAAGCAATTGTCAACTCAACTTTTACACCCAATTCAAAAGAGCGGCGATTTTCAACTGCCACCCCGGAGCGGCTGATATCTTTGGTCTTTGCCATTCCCTCATCACAAATATTCCCATCTTTATCGAAGAGGCGGTATGATATAAACTGATCTGAATCAAGTCTTGTGGATTTCCGTTCTTGAACTGACATAACTCCCTCCTAATTTGATTCGGTCTTTTCCAGAAGGCTTCTTAATTCCGGGCTAAACTCCAGGTTGTTAATATTCATTTTTTTTAACTCTAAAATCAACAGGGTAATATGATTCTCCCGATCCTGTGCCCGGTTCAGGTAAAAATATTTATTGTCCTTAAAGCGGCAGATTCCCCCCTCAAAATATCCTCTGCCATATTTAATTTCAATCCCCATATTTTTCAGGATTGTTTGAAGCTCTTCAAATATAGTATCATTGTCCATTGCTTAAAAATTTATAAAAGTCTAAATAATAATCAAAATAAAAGATTTAATCCCCCTTCTAAAGATACTTTTTCATTTTAGTTCTTGAAAGGTTCTCTACCACTTCTTTTACATTCTGGGAATCTTCTTTACGGCAAATCAGAATAGCATCATCCATTTCAACTACAATTAAGTCTTCAATACCTACGGCCGCAATCACCTTATCTTTTGAATATAGATAATTATTTTTTGAGTTAATTAAAATACTGCCGTGACCATGAATGACATTCCGATTTTTATCCTTTGGTGAAATATTGTATACTGCTTCCCATGATCCCAGGTCATTCCATTCAAAATTCGCTTTTACCACACATACATTTCCCGCCGATTCCATTACACCATAATCTATGGAGATCGACTTCGTTCTCGAATAAACATCAGAGAGGGTGCGATTAAATGAAGATTTATATGCGGCCTTCTCTAGTTTATGAAGATCTTCACGCAACTCCGGCAAATGCTCGTCAATCTCACTCAGAATAGAATCGGTCCGCCAGATGAACATCCCGCTGTTCCAGACAAAATCACCGCTTTTTAAAAACCTTTCGGCAGTTTCCAGATTTGGTTTTTCAGCAAACGTTTTAACTTTATATATCTTTCTGTCACCCTTGGCATGTAATTCTTTACCTAATTGAATATAGCCATAACCTGTTTCGGGATAGTTCGGATGGATACCGATAGTTATCAGGCACCCGGTGTCAGTAGTGTACCTGGCGGCAAGTCTGACCGTATTTTGAAAATTCCGCTTTTCAGAGATAAGATGATCAGCCGGCAGAACAACCATGGGTTCCTCAGAGTCACCGTTTGCAGAAATCAGCGCTGCTGCCAATCCTATACATGGTGCCGTGTTCCGGCCAACCGGCTCAGCTATAATATTCTGTTCAGGTATTTCAGGAAGTTCTTTCTCAATTGCCTTTTTTAGATTTTTTCCGGTAATGACAAGAATTCGGTCCGGGTCAGTTAGGGTCTTTACACGCTCGTAGGTGAGTCTGAGCATGGTTTTTGAGCCAACGATGCGTAGTAATTGTTTGGGATTTGCCCGGCGACTCATTGGCCAAAACCGTGTTCCAACACCTCCCGCCATTAATACAATGTACAATATAAAGATCCTGCTTTTATTACTAAATATTCGACTGATAAAATTAATGAGGAGTTAGAGAATATTCCGATAAATTCCATTACTCATCTCTAATCTCTAATTTCAATTGATTCAATTCCCCTTATCTTTGAGGAGCGAAAGGTTATCTTTGGCGTATTGATTATCCGGCTCCAGATCGATTACAGTTTGAAACACCCTGCGACCATTTTCATATTCTTCCAATGCGACATATGTTTCGCCAAGATTATTCAGCGCTATTGCATATCGTGGTTTTAGTGAGATTGCATTTAAAAATAGTTTCACAGCTTCCTGATATCGTCCGGCGACCTTATAAACATACCCCATATTATTCAGGGCCTCGGGATAATCTTTTTTTAATTCAATTGCCCGATTCAGATGATAATAGGCACTATCGATATTATCGGCATAATAATATGCGACACCAATATTATTATGACCCTCCGCATAAGTCGAATCAATCGCCAGAATCTTCTGATAATATGTAATCTTTTGATCAACATCGTCCAACTGTTCTGCTTTTTCAGTCAGTTCAAAGACTTCAAGGAGCAGCTCTCCGTTCATAATTTTTTGTGTTTTTGTTTTATTCAAAATTGCCGCATCATATGCAGGATTGATGGCCAATGATTTCTTAAAAGACTTAAGCGCATTATCATAGTCTTCTTTAAGAAACTGCATATATCCCATATTATTATATGCTTCATAATATGTGGAATCAAGATCGGTTGCAATCTCAAATTGTTGTAGTGCCTTATCATAGTCTCCCATTTTATGATAGGAGATTCCCATGAAATTGTGAACCTCAGCATCACCGGGGATCAATTCTATGGCTTGCTGCCATGCATCTACAGATTCAGGATATTTTCCATCCTGATATAAACTCACACCATCGCTAACAAAGTTTTCTGCTGTTGCCCGAACCTCAGGTGTAATTGAAGTCTCCGGTTCGACTGGCTTTTCTGCTACTTCTGTCTTTTTGGTAGCAACAGTTGAACATGAGGACATTAATAAAATAAGACATGTAATAATGACTAAACGTATCATAGGATCCCCTCCTCTGAGTAAATTCCCCTAAATATGTATCTCACCGGACCTTCAAGATAAATATCGGTAAAATTTTTCAAAATAGAAATAATTAATTTTCCACCACGTGTAAAAACTTCAATTTCTGAATTATCATCCGGATCTTCCTGTATGTAGCTGATGGCACAGGCCGTTGCACCACTTCCGCAGGAAAGGGTTTCGGCATCTACCCCGCGTTCAAAAGTACGTACACGAAGTGCCATATTACTTGATTCGGCAATTTTTTGAACAAAATTAATATTAGTTCCTTCAGGTTGATAATAAGGATGAAACCGAAGTGCCATTCCAAGTTCATCAATCGCAAGATTATCAACATCCTGGCATTCTAAGACCAGATGGGGAACACCGGTATTTATAAATTTTTTAAAATATACTTGATCCGGCAATAGGAAATCAACGGGAAATGTTCTAAAATCATATCCCCGGTGCCACAGGACCTGAATGCGATTACTGCTATCCCCGGTAATTTCAGCCTTATGCAAGCCATCTCCGGCCTCAAACGTGAACTTTTTTTTCACCAGGTTCAGTTTATGTGCCAGATAACATATGCAACGGCTGCCGTTGACGCACATTTCCGCCTCAATACCATCTGAGTTAAAAAAACGCATTCGGAAATCAGCCGTTTTTGATTTCTCTATGGCCAGAAATCCATCTGCGCCGATTCCGGTATGAAAACTGCAGATGTGTCTGATAAAACCCGGCTCCCATTGCCGGTATTCACCATCCCAATTGTTCACGACAATAAAATCATTACCGGCACCATGTATTTTATGAAATTCCATCATATTATTCGTTATATTTCGGATAAATTATTTCCAGTCCGCCAAATTCCCAACGCTTTCTAACCTTAAACGTATCCGATTTGATAAAAACCGGTTCCGAATATTCGAATGGAAACAGTTTGCCATGGGAGTAATAGTTGTCATTATTAAGATCAACAAAACCGCCTATCTGATACTCACCCGGCAAAAGCCAATCTGTGATAAATGTATTATCGGCATTAATTCGAAAAATACTTGATTCTTTATTTCTGCTGGCTGGGAATAATTCCAGATAACCAAATTCAAGCATTTCAGAATTAAGATTAGTAATACCTGATAATGATCCAAACTCATCGGAAGATATCATAAAAAAATCATGATGTATTAGTGAATCCTGAAGTGCTTCATCACCTAGTGATTTTATACTGCCCAGATTAACACCAAACTGATATTTGCCGTCAGGCATAAATTTATTCCGCGGACTAAAACTGCAATCAGAGAGATCCTTAAACAGCCAACCCCCATCCAATGTATCTCCCTGCTCATTAAAACAATAAAATGAATTTTTCAAAGTAAGTGTGTCAACCGGAGTTGAAAATTTTATTTCGATTTGAGCCGGATATTTTACATTAATGGCACTGTCTTTAGGGGTTATGCTGAGCAATTCAAATCGAGTGGTATCAATTTTATCAGACCCTGAAAACTCCACCCTCTGCAGTGATGTAGATACATTATGATTATAGTCTTCAATCGAATCTGTCTGTACCCAATATCCTCGTTCCGGTACCAATTGTTCGGTGAATGCGTATATTTGACTGAGATTCTCTGAGTTTGCTGCTAATGCATTGATATTTATAACATTCTGATTAAGAGTGTCAATTATCTGGATCTGATTTGGAGTCAGAACAGGCTCGCTAAATCGTATTAGTACTTTATTATTATATACAGCCCTGGCACCGGTTAGCATCGGCGGTACGGTATCAATTTTAGTGGTTCTAAAGTTTAAATCAAATTCCTGCCGGTTAGTTGAATCCAGATAAATGTCGCGAAACGGTATTCCGACCCTTTCAGAATTCGCATCCAACACCAGATTCTTATTTTGGTCTTCAATAACAAAGATGCGGTATGCATTAAGGGGAAGATATTGCATGTTAAACGTGCCATCATCTGATGGTTGTGATAAAAAATCTGCCTGATTTACTGTCGGGTTGAGGGAATCCGTGTTCACCATCTGATAGGCATAGATATAAAAATTATCTTCGGGATTTATGCCATATATTTGGCCGGAAACCTGACCCTCATCGAGATTGTTCCCGGTAGAGAATGCCAGTTGAAATGACTTTTTCATTTTATTTTTTCGGGCATCCATGGCACCACTGCCAATTGTAATCAGATACGTGCGGTCTTTTTCCAGTTCCTTGTTTAATTCAAGTATTAATTCCTCACCACCTGACCAATCCAGGTTATAATCCAATGGTGGGGATATAAATATTGAATTAACTACAGAAGCCTCATCCATACGTTCGCTAAAATGGAATTCAATTTTTTCCAGGTCATCTATATTTAACGAATCGGGTTGTGGAAAGGTGTATACAATCTCAGGAGGTATTTTATCGACTGGGCCACCACCAGGTCTGCCCCGGGAAGCGCAACCGTACTGCATAAACAGCGAACATGTTGTCAAAACGGTGAGAATTAGTCGGAATGCGAATTTCATAAGCCTGAAATTATCGTAAATTTGCTAAAATCCCAAATTTATTTTAACTCAATTTTAATAGAACCTATCCTTGTAAAAACGATATATATCGCGATTTATGAAGCAGAAGAAATAAATGAATAGAGCAAAAAAAAACCGCCTGAGTTTGAGTCAGACGGTTCTAAAATTGTGATTACTTTTCAGCAATACGTGCCGCTTTACCGCGAAGTTTTTTCAGATAATACAATTTGGCTCTGCGGACCCGGCCAATTTTACGATTCTCAATTTGTGCAATTCGTGGTGAGTGAACAGGAAATATACGTTCAACACCAACACCATTGGAAACTTTGTGAACCGTAAAAGTTTCATGAATACCGCTACCCTTCCGGCTGATGCACACGCCTTCAAAAATCTGAATACGCTCTTTTTCACCCTCTATTACCCGGGCATGAACCCGTAGCGTATCCCCGGGTTTAAATGCCGGTATGTCACTTTTAAACTGATTCGCAGTTACAGTATTTATAATGTCCATTTTAGTCACCTGCTTTATTTTTTGTTTCTTTTAAATAATTTTCAAATAGATCCGGGCGATTTTTCTTAGTAATTGTTTCTCTTTCCTGTTGTCGCCAGGCTTTAATCTTTTTATGATCACCGGTAAGTAATACCGGCGGGACTTCTTCACCTCTGAATTCTTCGGGCCGGGTATAGTAATTGCAATCCAGTAATCCGTCCGAGAATGAATCCGTCCACGCAGAATCAATATCACCGATTGCACCGGGCAATAGTCGCACAATACTGTCAACAATTACCAATGATGCCAATTCTCCGCCTGTAATTACATAATCCCCGATAGAAATCTCTTCAACATCAAAGAATCTTTTAATACGTTCGTCAACTCCCTTATAGCGGGCAGAAATAAGGATAATATGTGCTTCCAAACTTAACTGTGTGGCAATGGATTGATTCAGTATTTTCCCACGCGGAGAAGTCAAAAATATGCGGCTTTGATCTTTCTTTGACCGCGTTAACTCATCCAGACAACGATAAAGCGGTTCTACCTTATAAACCATGCCAGCACCGCCACCATAAGGTGTATCATCAATTGTCTGATGTTTATCATCCGTCCATTTTCGTAAATCATGAACTCGAATATCCACGATTTTTGCCTGAACCGCACGCTTTATAATGCTCTCAGTGAGCGGTGGGTTCACAATGGCCGGAAATGCAGTAATTACATCAATAATCATTTCAATGAACTATTCAAGCAATCCATCAAGGACGTGAATGGTAACTTGTCTGGCTGTGATATCCACTTTCTTTACCACATCTTTAATTGCCGGAATCAAATACTCATGTCCATCTGGGCTTTTTACAATATAGATATCGTTGCTGTTTCCCTCGATGATATCTTCAATTTCTCCAATCAGTCGACCTTCTTCGGAAACAATCCGGCAACCGATCAATTCATGTACAAAGTACTCATCATCTTCCAGATCAATCAACTGATCTTCAGATACCAGAAGTTCTTTCCCACGCAGCAACTCTGCATCATTCCGCGAATTTACCTGCGCAAATTTAAGAAAGACAAATCCATTCGATATTCTTAGATTCTGAATCGAATAGGTTTGAATTTTCTCAGAACTAATATATACACTATCGAGATCGTTAAACCGGTCAGGATCTGGCGAAACCGGTTTTACTTTAACTTCACCTTTTATGCCCTGCGGCTTAACAATAGTCCCGATTAGATACATTCTTATTCAAGAATTTCGAGGACAGCTCTTTTACCAGCTTTTGCTGAAGCTGCTCCTAATAAGGTACGGATTGATTTGGCAGTCTGGCCATGTTTTCCAATAACCTTGCCTAAATCACCCTCACCTACCCGTAATTCATAAACTGTGACACGTTCGCCATCGACCTCAGTAACCTGTACTTCATCTGGTTTATCCACCAAATGCTTTGCAATGTACTCAACAAATTCTTTCATCTCATTTCCTCCTCAAGTAGAACTAATATGTACGGTTATTGCGAATCAATTTACATTAATGGTTACTTTTTTTCTTTTTCCGTTTCTTCAGACGATTCTTCAGTCACCTCTGCATCTTCTTCCTTAGTTTCGGGCTCTGCAGACGTTGTTTCTTTTGTTTCTTCCGCTTTTCCCTCTGCTTCAGCAGGTTCTTCAGCTGCTTCTTCTACAACCGGTTCAGTCGTATCAGCAACCGGCTCTTCGGATTCTTTTTCTTCTGCCTTGACATCTTGTACTTCGGCTTCTTCAGCTGATTCTTCTTTAACTTCCTCGGCCTTTTCCTCAGCAGCATCAGTTTCAACCGGAGCTGCTTCCGCTGACTCCTCTGCCGGCGGTACTTCTGCTTCCGCAGCAGTTTCAGGTTCGGCTTCTGCCTCTTCCGGAGCAGGGGCAGCTTCTTTTGCAACTTTTGCTTCTTTCGCCTCAGCTTCAGCCGCAGCTTTTTCTTCGGCTTCTTTTGCAGCTTTAGCATCTTTTTTAGCCTGGGATTTAGCAACCTCTTTGCGTTGCTCACGCTCGGTTTGCATCAATTCCCATTTTTTCATTTCTTCTTCAATCTTGGCTTCTTCCATGCCATTTTTTTGCATTTCGCGTCTGTGCAAAACACCCATTTGTCGCAGTAAACTTCTGACGGTATCGCTTGGTTGTGCACCATTGTTAAGCCAGTGCTCAATCCGGTCTTCTTTCAATTCAATCTTATGTTTCTCACCAAGTGGATCATAAGATCCGACAATTTCAATAAACCTTCCGTCACGCGGTGCCCTTTGATCGGCAGCAACTATTCTGTAATAAGGTCTTTTCTTTCGTCCCATTCGACGTAATCGCAATCGTACAGACAAATTATTTTCCTCCGTTTTTAACTTCTTTTACCCTATTCCCATGGGAATATTTTTCATTGATTTAAAGGGCATTTTATTCATTCTTTTTAACATTTTTTTCATTTGACCAAACTGATTAAGCAGCTGATTTACATCCTGAACCCGTGTACCGCTTCCATTTGCGATTCGTTTCCGACGGCTTCCATTCAAAATTTTTGGATTTCGTCGCTCCCGCAAAGTCATAGAATTGATAATCGCTTCAATTCTGACAAACGACCCATCATCTACTTTAACGTTCTTAGCCTGGGCTCCCATTCCCGGAATCATTCCAATTATCTGATCAAGGGGTCCCATTTTCTTGATTTGTTGCAACTGGCTGTAGAAATCTTCAAGCGTGAATTCCTGCTTACGCAGTTTTTGCTCTAATTTCTCAGCCTCATCCTGATCAATAGTGGCCTGGGCTTTTTCAACGAGTGATACCACATCACCCATACCAAGAATACGTGATGCCATGCGTTCCGGATGAAACAGTTCAATAGCATCAAATTTTTCACCAATACCAATAAATTTGATCGGTTTCCCTGTAACAGAACGAATGGACAGTGCCGCGCCACCACGCGTATCCCCATCCAGTTTCGTCAGCACAATGCCGTCAAACTCCAGCCGGTTGCAAAATTCACTGGCTGTGTTCACTGCATCCTGCCCGGTCATCCCATCAGCTACGAACAATATTTCATGTGGTTGCACTTCCTTCTTAATCTTTTCCAGCTCCTGCATCATTTCTTCATCAATATGCAGGCGACCGGCTGTATCTAAAATAAGAAGGTCACATGATTGTTTCCGTGCTTCGCCAACGGCGTTGGTACAAATTTGTACCGGATTTTTACTATCTTCACTGTAAACAGGAATATTTAAACTTTTACCAACCACTTTTAACTGCTCAATCGCTGCCGGACGATATACATCGGCGGCAACCAGCATCGGATGGCGTCCTTTTTTGCGAAAAAAAGATGCCATTTTACCGGCAAAAGTGGTTTTACCCGAACCCTGTAATCCGGCCATCATCACAATGGTCGGTGGAATTCCGGCGGTTTTAATCTGAGCACTCGTTTCACCGAGTAATTTAATCATCTCGGCGTGTACGATTTTGACGATCATCTGACCAGGTGTTACACTCCGCAACACTTCCTGACCAATCGCCTGTTCCTGAACCGCTGCAACAAAATCTTTTACAATTTTGTAATTTACGTCCGCTTCAAGCAGCGCTCTGCGAATCTCTTTCATGGAATCGGCAATATTTTTTTCAGTCAGTTTGCCAAAACCACGCAGCTTTTTAAAGACCGAATCCAGCTTCTGTGTTAAATCATCTAACATTCACAACGCCATTTATTCATTCAAAGCTTTAAAATTTAACTAAATATTAATTCCTTGGCAATATATTTATCATTCTTTTTTAATCTTGAATCAGATATAGATACAACACCATATTACTTAACATACTGTAATTTTGCAGCAAATGAACCTTCCATGTTATGTAATTCGGGATAAGTTCTGATAAACTTATCCTCACAAAAGGGATCAAAATCAGATTCCTGAGGAACCACAATCCGAAACTTGTCATTATTCTCATCAAGGAATTTGTTGATTATACTCTCATTTTCCTCTGGATTAGTTGTACATGTACTATAGACAATGGTTCCTCCGGGCTTGAGTAATTTTGAGATACAGTTGATCAGCGCTAACTGCAGATTTTTAAATACAGATATTTCAGTCTCTTCCCTGCGCCATTTAATATCCGGATTTTTACCAATGGTGCCCAGTCCTGAGCAAGGTGCATCCAGGAGAATATGATCAAAAACCGGTTTAAATGGTGGATATTCGCCATCACCTATTACCAGCTGACCCATATTTGATTGCCAGACAGCGCAATTTCCCTTTAAACGGGACATGCGATCGGGAAACAACTCCATCCCGGTTAATTTAATTTCTCCCTTGTTCATATCATACAAAGACAGAAACTTGCTTCCTGGTGCAGCGCAGGCATCCAAAACCATACTGTTTTTCTGCGGTGCCAGTAACTTGACAGCCAGGTATCCACTTTCATCCTGGATCCGGCAAATACCATTTTGCAGTAAATTAGCCCGGTGTAGTGCCTGAATATTAGTAGTTGTATAAATATGATCAAAATATTCGGATATTTTAAAATCTATATCATGAGTGACAAGTAATGCCTCAAATTCAGATGCATTTATCTTTTTGCTATTAAAATGTAAATCGAACTCGGGCCTTTGGTTCATTGCCTGGCAATGGCGCTCAGTCCGCTCAGCTCCCCACAAATTTAGCCATCGTTTGACCAGCCATTCGGGATATGAATATTCAACGGCCAGTTGTGTCTCTTTATATTTAAACTTTTTCGCTGGAACCGGGGGATTTTTATCACGCAAATAATTACGCAAAATCGCATTTACAAGGGAACCGGTTTTTGAGGTATTTTTTTTGCGCGCTAAATTCACATATTCGTTCACTGTTGCATGGGGAGGTATAAAATCCAGATAATCGATCTCGTACATGGCCATACGCAATATATTTTTTACTTTATTCAGGGCCTGAGCATATTTGCCGTGATAATAATTACTCGCCTTCCAATCCAGCAAACTGCGATGCCTCAGCACGCCATTTGTCAAATTGAAATACAGTTTTTTTTCCTTTGGACTTAAGGGGTTTTTGCTTAAAAGATGATCTAAAATTTTCGATATCTGCTCACGTGAAGTATCAAACTTCATCAAAGCAATATATGCTAATTCACGACTTGTCATAAGAATAGATTCGTTGTACTTTTTAGCAGTTGGCCGTTGGCTATAGCAAAGAAATAGGCAATAGGCAATAGGCAATAAAATTAAGGTAATAAAGAGCAATTAACAAGTTACAAACAAATAACAAATTACAAATTACCAATTTCTACATCTCTGCGTGAAATGGATTATCCTAATAATTAGAGATATTAAATTTATATGTCAGGCGAGTAACAGGAGGCACTAAGTTAAAATGATTTACTGACACCAAGTGATAATTGCCCATACCCCGGATCAAAATCCATATCCAATCTCCAACCCAGTTCATCCAGTTCACGATTATATTGCCGGGCAACACGCAGCGCATTTATCGCAGAAACCAAATGATTTAAAATAATACCACCAATAATAAACGTTCGGCGTTCTTGTATTTCAGTAGCGTTGATACGCCGCCCATCATAGGAAAGTCGATTGGATTCGTCATCCCATTTCCAGTAATTCGTAGAATTTTCAGTATAGATGGCATTTACATCACGGTCCCGGCGTCGTTGTTCGTTAAAATCAAAAATATTGTCATACTTCCCGATATCAATCCAGTATTGATCTTCTTTCCCGCTCTGTATCACTCCGGCATGTTGAGCTGCAAAATTCCTGTAATCTTCACGTCGTGAAGAGGCCTGGATTTCATTTGCTGCATATAATCCCCATCCTACCGCTTCAATCGACAGAAACACCTTGGTATAGCCGGTTCGACCAACATAGGCCTCGCCAAGTCCCGGAATCACCAGACTCAGGAAAAATGCACCACTGACAGATTTTTTTTCTTTTTCTATGTTGCCTAATTCTATGTCCGAATCCTGATTATGATTAACCGGATCTAGTTGATTATACAATAGAGGCGGCAATTCATTAAATTCCTGTGCTGAAACGGCTGAACCAATAACAAATATCAACAGGAGAGACAGAAAACTATATTTTTTACCAGGATATATTGAAACCATACATTTGCACCTGTTCATCTAGATATCTTAGATTGTGAGCATTCATTTTTATTTCTAAATCTTTATTATATACTCTGGCAGACCATGCGGCCTCCAGCGCACTCAAAACATGATTAACTAATACCACATTGATAGCCGCCGTGGCACTATCATAATAATCATTCGTTTGATTTCGCATATCACGATAACTAAACATCTGTGGAGTCATTGTATTTGTATTACCATAATATGTAGTGTAAAAATCCGCGTCACTCCATGCATTTCCAAATTGAGTGAGATATTTATAGATCATCTCATAATATTGCTGTGTTTTTGTTTCGGGCAACCTGTGTGTATGACCCAGCGTATTCTCCAGATAACGTAAACTGTTTGCCATGTCCTGATTATATCCCACCAGAAGTACAATTCCGGTTTCTTCGTCCCGTGGTGTTAATTCGTAATCCGGCAAATTTTCAATATTTTGTGTCTTTGCCTCATCATAAATATAGGACCAGTATTTATGCTCGCTCCAATTCATATCGGCAAAACTCCTCATATCCACATCACTTTGATCACCCTTGGAGTCATATACGAAATAAGCTGTCCAGGCAGCCACTTCGATACCCGCAAATAAAATGGTTTTCCAGATAGATCCATTATAATATTGACCTGAACCGGGAAGGATCGCCGAATATAATGCGGCCTTTCCTACAGATCTTTTTTGCAGTTCTACAACTTCCATAGAATCAGTATGCTGATAGGAATCTTCAAGTAACTGATGTTTATATAAATTATATTTCCACTCGGGATCGTCTGCGGACGAAACCACGACACAAATCAGGATCATTACTATGATACGATAGATCATTTTAAAGTCCATGTTTACATTTATTCTTTATCATACTTACCAACGACGCATTAGGTTTCCAAAACGCTCACGGATATCAAATTCAAATAATATCCCAAAATAAAATCGCCAATCCGTGGGATACGTAGTATCTTTTATCGTTATATCATCGAATGGATATACTGCTTCCCAGAATATTCTGGTTGGGAATAAAAAGTTGGAAAAAGTATCCAGGCGAAATTGAAAACCCAAATCCCTTTTAAAATCCTTAAAATTCAATTCATTCTTATCCCAGGCATAGCCATAATCATAAAACACACCAAAATACAATTTATCCAGATAGATAGTAAATAGTTGCCAGTCAATATTGTTAAATAACGGGAACCGGTAGGTCAGTGTCCCGATTAGTTTTTTTGTCCCACCCAGGCTATAATATGAATATCCCTTCATACCAATCAATCCGCCGGCGTAAAGCCAGAAAAAATCATCCACAGGCCGGTCTATCAGCCCACCGCGCAATCGTGCCGCAAAGGAGTGGTGCTTAAAAAATGGCACTTTAAAATATTCTTCCCAATCAAGTTCAAAGCGATTGAAAAAGTATGGCTCATAGACTTCTACATTCAGTGATGATCCGGTTTTAAAATCCGACAGGAAATCATTATGTTCATAGGCATATCTAAAATAAACATATCGGCCACCGGTCGGATTAATATGGGAAAACCGATCTCTTTTTATCTGATCGAAGTGCAGGCTAACCTGAAAAGCGCGTCCGTTTAGATACCGATAGCGAAATGTAAAGGGCATTTCCTCAAAGGGATCAAACCAGTTCAACTTGGCATCATACAAACTGATCACATACGACATACGCCAGTGCACATGTCTCGGGAATTGAAATGAAACACCGGCCTGAATCTCAGTCAGATTAAAGTTAATATCCTGGTCGATGATCTCAACGTCTGTTTCTGAGGTCGGGATTCCAAGTGTATCAGTAATATTCGCATTCATATTATATGCTTCGAGAAAGAGGGTCGGGCCCAGTTTCCGAAACTCAAAAATTCCAAAGAGATCATAATCGCCCCGGAAGTTCACCGCACCCCCGGCCAGTAGTGTCATCTTATCCAGAACATCATTTGCAAACACATACATACCGGGTTTAAATGTATTATAGTCAATCATGATTCTTGGCAGGATATGTAGCCCGGTAAAAGCCTGTTTGTATGGTTTTATCTCCACTTCCGGCAACACTGAATCGTCAAAATTTTTATCCGGAATTTTAGCCAGATAATCTTCCTCATATATGGCATTCTCGGGATCCAGACTCTGAGGATTTTTTATAGTATAAATATGATACCCAAGACTGTCGTAACACGAATATACGATTTCCCCGTTCCGATTTACATCGGGCATTACTGCACCGCCGGGAACATTGGTTAATAAAGTTTTTTCTTTTGTATCCAGATCCATCTTATATAGATTATAAATTCCGGTCTCTGCCGATGAATAGTAAAGCGCATTTTCTTCAGGATGAAAATTGGGATACCGCAATTCCTCTTTGCCTTCAAGAAACAGAGAAAAGGATGCTGTTGAGAAATCATAAGCACCAATATCACGACCATAATCAGTGGCCGTATCCATAATGATTCTTTTGTCATCCCGTGACCAGCGCGGATGATAAATTTGCCGGCCATCCTTAAAGGCCAGTAATTGTGTCATTTTTCCGCGTACACTAACTTTGCGCAGGTATTTTGATTGTCCCAGGGTATCAAGTAGCACACCGGTTTCGGGATCAAAATAATAGACATAACGTTCTGTCGCTTGTAACATCCGGACCCAAATCAATCATCATCAACTGATTCAATCCGTTTGTCTCGGTAACAAATACCAGTTTTGAACCATCGCTGTTCCAATCGGGATTTTTTGCACGAAGGCGTAAAGCGAAGTTACTATCTCCTCTTCTTCCTCCAGATCATATATCCAGATATCATTATAGGTGGAACTGGGCCAAAGCGCACCGGTTGGTTTGGAATAAGCCAGATATCTGCCGTTTGGAGACCATGAAAGGGATGAACTTATAGCACTTGCGATAGAATTTTTTAGACTTGGTTTCGCGATCATAAACGATAAGTGAATTTTGTGAAAAATAATCATTATTCCCGTTGGATATATATGCAATCTTTGATCCATCTGGCGACCATACAGGGTAGAGATTGGAAAATCCGGTAACATCCACCTGCTCGCCTTTGACTTCATTTAGCATGATTCGGGACAACTTTTTATTGTAATCTTCTTTGAGATGGCTTACCCACATCTTGTAGAGGCTGTCAGGCTCGGTATTGGTTGCTTCTCTGATCGCTTTATCAAATGTGAAGGTGCCCCACTTAGAATTGATCTCAGAAATATTCTCAAGAATACTGTCGCCAAATGTTTTGCACAGCCAATCCACATAGGCATATCCCAGGTTATAAGCCGATTCATTGCCATGACTGGTTTTACCAAATACGCCCATATCATCATAAGTTAGAATTTGATCATGAATCGTCCGATCGCGAATAACCATCTCGCGATTTGGATCCCGGTAATCAAATTGGGCCGGTGGTGCCTGATATTGGGCCACGCCCTCGGCAAACCACACAGGAAGGTTTATCGATGAAATGGGATATGATACAATTGTATTTGGAAATCCGCGCACCACATCTTTACGTCGTTCCTCTTCATAGCCAAAAATCTGTAAAAATCCATAAGGAACCGTTCTTGAAGATTTTATCATCTTCATAATTGAAATCATATGGGAGTATTCATGGGTAATCACATCACGGAGCCAGTTGCGTGTTCCGCGCATAATATAGTCTAAATTTTGCGCCCAGATTTCAATTTTATTATCAAAGAAAAATGCGCCGCCATTTGAATAATCATCAGTATCTTTTATAATAAAATGTATTTTTTCGGGCGGGTCAAATTTATACAGCTGGGTAACCGGATCATGAATATCTTCAGCAATCTTTGCTACAATTCTGGCAGTTCGTTCTGTCCCCTGATGGAAATGGACAATAAAATGTTCTGTTTCAAACGTAAACCAATCCAGACCGGGATGAGTATAGAAATATGGATCTTGCGCACTCGAGGCCGAGACAAGAAAAATCAAACATAGTATTATGAAAATTTTACGAAAATGCATTTTATCATTTTTAAATTTAAATCCCACACCAAAATCCGCATTGAACGCATAGATATTTTGATTAGCTCAGAATAGTCTGGAATTAATTAATCACCATTATTTTTATTATTTGTACAGATTTCTCACTTGCAGATACGGCCTCTATGCGGCATAAATAGACACCGCTGCTAACATTATCGAGATCCCAACTTACTTCATTATCGACCATACCACTACCAGGTCCGGGGAACGCGGCCACCAAATCTCCGGCAAGATCAAATATTCTAATATCCACAGTGGCTGATTCACGGAGATAGTACCTGATGTGTGTAAATTTTTCTATATTTGGATTTGGATAGGCATATGCCTTTTTTTCTGGCATCAGATCATTTACCGGTAAACCTGTCGCTACCAATTGTTTTGCCACAAAATGATTTCCGGTTGGCCTGAATGCGGATTGATACCACCATAATTTATTTACCTGGAATCCCGAATCCAATTCCCAACCATACATCGTATTCGCATCATTTAATACAAATACTTCCAACAAATTATCGGAATCGATGTCAAACGCAACCGGGGTTAAGGAAACAGCGCCGCCAGCTGTGAACGGAAATCCCGATAAAAGATTACCGGCGATATCATACGCAAAAACTTGTCCCAGGGAAGTATTGATAAGTATATCAGATTTTTCATCCCCGTCCACATCTATAATCAGTGCGGAGCCGGTAATTGATTCATCCGATTGCAATACCGGATTTATAGGATAATTCGAAACGATAGAACCGTTATGATTATAGGCCAGTATAGAAGCTCCTGTATTGACTACTATCTCATAATATCCATCATCATCCATATCGCCAAAGCTTGGCGAAGATATCATCGCAGCATTGAGCGATATCAGCTGGTCGCCGATCTGGATATGCTCATAGTCAGGATAAGAAATAACCTCACGTTCACCGTCACTATTTATATCTATAATCGCTTTGGGAAAAGCAGGTTGATCCTCGTTCAGATCTGTAATATATATATTATTATCCGCATCAATTGTGATTGCAGCTACCGGGTTATTGTGGGTCATTATTAATTCTAATTGACCGTTATAGGTCGATCGAAAGATATTTCCGGATTCTGTACCAATATATATATATGGATGACTGACAACCGGTGCGGCGGTAATTTTCTCATTAATATCTCTTGTAAAGATAGTATCTGCCTTCCCATCACTATTGGCATCACCGATGCGGTATCCGACCAGAGTTCCTGACGGGCCGGCTACTATGATTTGATCAGACTGTTCGTTGCTATTTGTATCACATAATGCAATTTTCACAGGTTCAATAATTGGGAATTGAGCAATTTCTAATATATCGTCATCAAAAAGACCCTTGCCGTTTGAACTAACTCCATAGATACTGCCGGCAGATGAAGCTGAAAAAATAGCTGTCGCGTTATTATAATCGACGCTGCTAATAATTGGATCAATGCTTTGGTCACTCTCATCTGTTTCAGAAATTAACAGAGGAAACCCGGGTTCATAATGATCCAGTAATAAAGAGAATGTCATATAATCTGATTTATTTGTAGAAATATTACTAAGTGTAATATGAGAATTTGCCAGTGAGCGATTTGCCCTGGTATTTGGTGAAGAAGACGGTGAAAACTCATTATTATATAATGGTGAAGGATTTTCTGCAAACCAAAAATCAATCCAGGTTCCCAACTCCGACTGGAACCCGGGTTCAACTATGGTATATTCATAACCAATATCCTGAGAGCCATCTGCTTCCTCCAAATCAACTGCACGGTTGTTTTTATCCTCGTTGATATTATTATCTGCGCCCTTTTCATTTATAGTCAACTCATCAATATGCCATATCAGAATACCGGAACCAGGCAATCCCCAGTCGTAATTATTCAGTTTTAATAACACACCGGTCGAGTCTGACACCTCGATCTGGTCAGGCAAATAAGTTTTAAACACTTCAAGGTACGTGGGTAACGTTTCTCTGTTTTCTGCAAGTTCAAAATATACACTGTCAATATTTACCGAATAATCCCCACGATTTTCAAGTAGATAAAATTCTGTAGCGTTTGCCGGAATTTTATATAACGTCTGTCCCTGGCTATTCTCCCCAAGAAAGCTGTACACCGAAATATCATTTTCCGGATTGGTTAACACATCCGGATTTTCCCAACCCATGAGATATCGCGAAAAAGCGGATGGAATTGCTGGCGCCAGACCCAGCGCATTAAATAAACCCGCATCCATCACTCCAAAAACGCCGATTCCCGATAGCTGATCAGACGGACTAAAAAGATCGTACATACCGAGATGACTGCCAATATTGGCAGCAAACATGCCCATCAAACCGATTTCAAAATCTGCCTGACTCTCGGTTTCTGGTAAAAGTAAACCCCGATCAATGACAGTGGATCCACCATCAACTAATATACCTGTAAAATCAGGATCATAATACTTGCGAAAAAAACCAGGTGTGAAATAAATGGATGGGATATCCTGTGGGGTCTCATCAAATCCCAGGTCAATGTCTTTACCGACACCGGCATGAAATACAGTAACGACATCAAAATCTGAAAAAGTGAATTCGCCGGACGAATCTGCTTTTAAGACTGCATCAATGAACAGCTGTGCCAGTTGTCTGTTATTTTCCTCTTCGGTGCTGTTGGGATTGTAATATCCCATTGTATGATCTAATTGGAATGCATCATCGCGACCAATGGGATAAACTTTGCCGGAAATATTTAATTTTCCACGCGAGGCTTGCTGGTAATAATTTGAGACGGCAATAATCTGGTCATGAAAATACGGCCGGTTATGCGGAGGAGGATCAACGGTATATTCTGTAACACCGGAATTATCAAGTATAAACCGTCCGTTACCTGTGGTTAAATCATTATTATCCTCAACAAATTCGACTCTTACAGCACAAATCTCAAGTGCTGATTGGGCAATTATACTTTGATATGACAGCATAATTGCCAAAGCAATAAGAAAATATGTTTTCAGCGGCACCTTTACAAACCCCGTCCCTTTACAAAATTAGTTCAATCAATCACACAATTAGATGAATCAGAATTTTACCGAAATCGAAAACCGCATTGTGTCAGAGAGGGGATGATCTTCCTCAGGCTGAGATATATCCAAAGTCTATCCCAAAAATATAATATCTTATACCACCGCCGAAAGTGATAAATTTTCTATCGCCATAATTTGCATCTTCATAAAAATACCCGGCACGCAGGGCAATTAAATTACCATACCAGTATTCAGCACCAACTGAATGTGTGATTCTTTTTAAACGTTCGCTAAACGAACCCTCCACCCATGAAGAATAGAATACTGATTTAAAAACATTATCGGAGCCATTTTCATCACGCACCACTAATAATTTATTAGCATCATATACGAGGGTTATTTTATTAAACTCATCATCAAGTAATTTATATGCCAGACCAAGTCTCAGATTTGTAGGTAATGGATCTGCCTGCGCCTCATCGATATAAGTCATTTTTGGTCCAAAGTTTGACAAATTGGCACCTAATCCCAGACGATCACCAAAGAATTCTGCTGCCGGACGCCAGTACACTCCGACATCGACGGCAAATGAAGATGACCGACCATCACGATTCTCTGAACCCACCTGAATTTCTTTATCCGTAAGGTTACTCTGGATAAATTTCAGGTTTACTCCGAGGGACAAATTCTCTTTGAGTTTTGTGGAATATGACGCGGTGATGGCATATTCAAAACTATCGAAAGTGCCGATTCGATTCCCTGTTTCATCAGTTGCCACATTTTCACCCAAATTCAGGAATGTGATGCTGGCACCAAACATTCCCAAATCTTCAATATAATACCTGGCAGCAAGATAATCATACCAGAGATCATCAAAATTGAACTGTGGCAACCATTTGACGTGCATCAGGGAAACTTCACCCTTTGAATCAACTTCCGGATCACTATATTGAAATGACAATAGTGCCGGATTCCAGTATATTGCTGTTGCATCCTCACAGAAAGCAACACCTGCCTCACCCATACCACCCGGTCGTGCACCCGGATTAATAAGCAAAAATGGGACAGCCGCATCGCCCTGTGCGAATAAATTCACTGATGATATAAGCAACATGAATAATATTATCAGATTTTTACCATACATCTTCATCTCATCCTCCTGAAGGAAAAAAAAAACCGATTATATCGGAAAAGTCAAACTTTCGCGAAAAATCGGTTTATGAAACCAGATATAAAATATGCAAAGGCAGACCAATCCGTCTATTAACTGACTATGTAATTAAAACGCCTTAGCAAATTTTATATAGGCTCTTCCTCAAAATTGTTTAGTGTTGAAAATATAATGTCATCAACCTATTATGTCAACAAATATTTTACACAATTGAACTTATTTTTTTCCGGTTTAGTTCCCATAAAAATCAGAAAGATTCTGCCTGGTCAATCAACATCACCGGAATATCATCCCTGACCTGATAAATCAAACGGCATTTATTACATTTCAACTGGTCCTTTTCCGGATCATATTCCAAATCATCTTTGCATTTTGGGCAAACCAGAATATCGAGCAATTCTTTATCAAGCATTTTTGTATCCTACATAAATAGAAAATTTATTCTACCCAGGCACCCATTTGTGAAAATTTTTGTACCCGGTTTTTTAATAATTCTTCAATGGGGATCCTGCCCAGTTCGTTAAGACTATCCAGTATTTCTTTTTTTACAATTTCTGCTGCCTGGTCCGGGTTTCGATGAGCGCCACCATCCGGTTCCGGGATTATCCTGTCTATCACTTTTAGTGATAACAAATCTTTTGCCGTTACTTTCATGGCTTCTGCAGCAGCCGGGGCCTTGGCTGCATCTCGCCATAATATAGCCGCACAACCTTCAGGACTAATCACCGAATACCATGCGTTTTCCATCATAAGTACATGATCGCCAACACCTATTCCTAATGCCCCACCACTGGCACCTTCCCCGATAACTACAATAATTATCGGAACCGGGTATCTTGCCATTTCAAACAGATTTCTGGCAATAGCCTCTGCCTGACCGCGTTCCTCCGCACCAAGGCCTGGATAGGCACCGGGCGTATCGACTAGAGAAATAATCGGTTTATTGAACTTTACCGCCATCTGCATCAGTCTGCGTGCTTTGCGATATCCTTCCGGATTTGGCATACCAAAATTTCGGTACAAATTTGATTTGGTGTCATGTCCTTTTTGGTGTCCAACAATAACACAAGAATAATTTTCTATCATCCCCAGACCTGAGATAATTGCTTTATCATCAGAAAATGCCCGGTCGCCGTGTAATTCTTCAAAATATGAACACATGCGTTCTATATAATCCAGAGTGAATGGGCGTTGCGGATGGCGTGCCATTTGAACATGCTGCCATCTGCTGAGATCACTATAAATCTCCTGCCGTAATTGCTCTGCTTTTTTTTCAAGACGTTGAATATCATCGCCCAGATCAACCCCTGTTGATGACGCATACTCACGCATCTCATTTATCTTTTTTTCAAGATCCAGAACGGGTTTTTCAAATTCCAAAGCAAATCTTATCTTATCTGTAGGCATATCTATCCCTAATTTATTTTTCCAAAGATACTTCTGAATTTTAAACGCCAGACCATCAACACAGCCTCACGTACAATCTTCTTCGACATCTTGGATTTACCTATCGCGCGATCAATAAATATAATCGGGATTTCTTTTAAACGGAATCCAAGTACCCAGGCTTTAAAACTCATTTCAATTTGAAATGAATAACCGCCTGAGTGTACTTTATCCAAATTTATTGCCCGCAGCACATCACTTTTAAAACATTTATAGCCACTTGTCGAATCACAGAGGGGCATTCTGGTTACAAAACGTGTATACCTGTTGGCAAAATAACTCAACATCAGCCTTGCCAGTGGCCAGTTTACCACATTGACACCTTTTATGTATCTTGAGCCAATAACCAGGTCGGCTTCATCCATAGCTGCAAGAAAATTTGGTATCTCTGCAGGATCATGACTATAATCGGCATCCATTTCAAATATATAATCATATCCATTTTCAAGTGCATATTTGAATCCAACAACATACGCAGTGCCCAGACCTAGTTTTCCCTCGCGCTCAATTAAATAAATATCATTGAATTTCTTCTTTAATTCCCGAACCTTTTCTGCGGTACCATCAGGTGAATTATCATCAATGATGAGGATATGGATATCATTCACAATGTTCTTTGTGTCTGTGACTATCTTTGCAATATTCTCAGACTCATTATAAGTTGGTATAATTACCAGTGATTTTGCTGTACTCATAATTCCATCTGTGTTTTAAATTTCTGAATTGAGATATCTAATTTCCCTGGCAACCAATCGATTGTGTTGTATAATTTATCCATATTGAATGAAGAATTCATTGGCCTTGGGGCCTTTTGATTCAAATTTTTGGTTGCAATCTTTTTTATCAGTGATTCATCCAGGTTAAATACCTGAGCTATCTTGAGCGCAAATTCATAGCGGCTGCAGATCTCGTTGCCACAAATATGAAATAATCCGTATTCTTCTTTTTCGATCAGAAGATATATACCCTCGGAAAGATCATCAATAAATGTGGGATTTCCAATCTGATCGTCGACAACTTTTATTTCTTTTCCTGATTTTAACTGATCTACGACCCAGGTTGCAAAATTTGGGCGCGTATTGACACCGGTTCCATACAAGATCATGGTTCGTACAATAATGTGTTCAAGATCGCTGTTTCGAACAATTTTTTCAGAAGATGATTTTGTCACCCCATAGTAACCCAGCGGTTTTGTTACATCCGTCTCGCGGTACGAACCTGCAGATCCATCAAACACATAATCTGTAGAAACATGGACAAAAAGTGGTTTAAAGGATTTAGCAGCCTCTTCCATTAATTCAATGCTTTTTACGTTCACATTCCAGCATGTTTCGCGATCCGACTCACAACCATCCACGTTAGTATAGGCCGCCGCATTAATGATAATATCGGGTTGTTTGCTGCCAAAATATTTGAGGACATCATTGCGGTTCGTGAGATCAAGAACAGAATATTCAATCGAATACTCATCCTTACATACAAAGAAAGCACCCAGGTCACAACCAAACACATTATAATCCTTACTAAACCTTGCCACAAGGGATTGACCTAACAGACCGTTAACACCGGTTATTAATAAATTTTTCATTTTAAGATGTTAATTTAATTGCGCATTTTAGCAGCATATTAACTTAAATATCCGCTGAATTTACATAAAAAGTAATCGTTTTTTTGATTTTAGCCGAGCCTTTTAAGTTAATTAATTTTTTTAACTAAAAGCAATATTTTGAATAATTTGTTCAGAATCACTGTTTGACGCGCGAACGTTTGAAAAGTTCACCACATTGGTTGGATTTGCTTATAAACGTGCACCAGACTTGCGGAAATCATCCAATTTTGCAATCAGATCCGGATCAGACAATGATAATAGTTCTGCTACAAATACACATGCATTGCGCAAACCAGCGGAACCAACGGCAAAGGTAGCAACCGGAATTCCGGCTGGCATTTGAACTGTGGACAGCAGTGCATCCATTCCATCAAGTATTCCACCTGGCAGTGGAACGCCCAGAACCGGCAATGTTGTATGTGCCGCAACCACCCCTGCCAGATGAGCAGCCATTCCTGCTCCGGCAATAATGGCAGCATAGCCATTCTGACGTGCTTCACTGGCAAAGCGCGATACCTCCTCCGGCGTACGATGCGCAGAAAGGATGTGCAATTCCGCCTCGATATTGAAATATTCAATATATTTTTTTGAATCATCCCAATACTTTACATCCGACTTACTTCCCAATAATACAGCCACTTTATTCATTTTTATTTCCCCGATGTTAAAATTTTAAGATTTTGTGCAGGTTTCGTGTTAAATATCTCTTCGATAATAAAATAAATTATATCCGTAATGATTTTTGAATTGAGCGGAGCAGAGGTCAGATTTATTTCATCTCTGGTAAGGTAAGTTTCCGCTCCCAGTTTAGACAAGTTTTCTATCTCTGCTCGATTGCGGTTACGTGCCCTGTCCTTTATTTCAATTTTGTCATTAATTAAAGAATATGTTATCTCCAACTTACTTTCTTTATCCGCTCTCGAACTTAGTACGATCCACTGCAAACGTCCAGTTTTTAATTCCGAAACGAGTGAACGCATACGGCTCTGTAACAGAGCACGATCATCCTCATATAACTTTTTACGAATCAGGCCAAGTTTTTGTCTTTGCTTTTTTTTCTCTATTAATTGTTTAAGGAAATAATACAGGATTAATATACCCGATGCAGCAGAGATAAGTACGATTGTTAAGAAAAAACTATGCATAACATACGAGTAGAACTGTTCATTTTATAGTGAAAGTTCGTGCCATTACATCCAATTGATCAAGAAATGGTTTTTTTCTCTCACCCGGTGCGGTGACCAGCATATCTATTATATAAATTTGTCCAGAAGCCTCATCGAAAATTGTGTACGATTTAAACGGTCCGCCAATATAGTGAGTATCATTTTGCCATATCCCACGTAATGTCAATGCCGGATACTGCTTAAAATTTTCAAATTTTGCATATGTGTCTTTTTTAGAAACGCGATCACCCTCAAAATATATTTTCCCTAGACTATCGCGGATACTTGTTATGTACTCTTCATTAAGTGCAGATGAGTCTCCATCGAAGCGGTAGATATAGATATTGCGATCCGGTTTAAAACGGCGGAACCAGACAAAGTTCCCCGATTCTGTTTCTTTAGCAATATAATAATCATGTTGAATCCTGATTTTCCAGCCAAGATTATCCCAAAAATATTCCTCTAAAGCAACCTGCTCACCTTTCAAAAAAATAATACTATCAAGCCGTTTAAAATGATATTCATCCATCTGTTTAAAAATGTCGTCTCGATATGTAATTAAATTTCCTTTTAAGTTACTTTCATCTTTTCCGATCAGGAAAATACACATTTGATTTTTTGCAAACAGGTCTTCACGAAAAATATAAAAAATGCTGCCATTGGCGATGGCTTCCTTCACCTCTTCAGACAGGAGCTGTGATACATATTTGGAGGTTTCATCATCACCATTCAGCAGGGCCAGAAACAATAAATTTCTGCGTTTGGTATAGTTATTCAGGGAGCTTAATCGACGAAAATCCACATAAAAACTTTTTTCAGAATGGGGAGTGTACAAATAATTATCAAAGACCTGTTCTAATTCAGTTTTAACATTAACAAAAAGGCCGGTATCGGCGAACACAAAAATATTCTCAAAATCACCATAACTGTCGGATTCATATTTGCAAGATGAAAACAATAACAGGTATATGAGAAAACCGAAAATCAGATTATAAATTGTTTTCCACATTTTCAATGTCCTCTTTTTTGGGTATATTTTTCTGCATCATAAACAGAATACCACCGGCAATTGAGACAATCATTGGTATGAGAATCGTGGTAAAGGATAGTGAGACTGCTGCAGCTTTACCTACCCCAATTTTTCCCAGTAGAAAAACAAACCCACCTTCTCTGACTCCCAGACCATTGATCGAGGGTAACATCGTCAGAAGGAATGTAATGGGTACGACGAAGAACAGATACAACAGAGACACCTGAATATTAAGCGCCATCGCAAGAAAATATGTCATTGTAATCATCAGAGATTGAGAGACCAGAGATATCAATAGAATTTTGAGATAAATTGATTTTTTATCCTGATAAAACCGCAATGCTTCCAGGAACTTATGGACCCGCTCTCCCAATCTGAATTTTTGAATTTTTTCAATTCTGGATGATATTCTATTAAAAAAACTGTCTTTAAAAATAAGGAAAAAGAATAATATTATTCCAAGAAGTATACAAACGGCCAATAGCAATAATAAATTTGTCTTTATGCCTGTGGACAAAAACAGTAGTGAAAAAATCGCGAGGATCAGGGTAGCAGTAATACCCATTAGCCGTTCAGTCAATACGGAGGCAAATCCGATTGTACGTTCACCACTTTTTCTTACAAGGTTATATATGCGTAACACATCGCCACCGATCCCGGTTGGCAAAAAATTATTAAAAAACATACCTATCAGATAGTACTGAAATAGAATATGAGTTGGTATTTTCAACCCATAACCACTAACAAGCACCTGCCAGCGAATAGATAATAAAATATATGCAGTGATAAATAAAACGACCGCACCAATCAGATATAACATTCCATCACCGGTCCAGATCCCGTTAAGGATATCAAGAATCTTGCCCGGCTCAGCAAGATATATCAAATAGGCGAGCAAACTTACTGATATTATTGCTCTTATTACGGTTTTTAAAACTTGCATTCGATCAGATCTTGGATTTAAAGTTATCCAGTTTAATCCGGGCCTGAGTGTCGCGTGGATTCCGCTCCAGCCAGTCTTGCAGCAATTTTATCCCTGCTTCATAACTCTGATTTCTCTCAAAAATATTAATCAAAATGGAAAGTGCCTGAATATTTTCCGGATTGGATTCATACAGTCTGGTAAATATCTTTTCTGCCCCGTCCAATTGAGATAAACGATACAGATTTTCACCAATAGTCATCAATTCCCGCTCATTATAATTCCTGGCGAGAACTTCATTTGCAGCAGCGGTATCAACGGCGATTGAGTAAGAATCCCTAATTAATCTCAGGTAGGGATTGGACCAGGCAATCACTTCGGCCGGAACCCGTTCTTCCATTGCTTCCATCAGAAACTGAACCTTCTCAAGATTATTTTCGCGTGCATGGTATTCGGCCACCTGCAGAAATGCTGTACGATAATTCTGTAAGAGTCCTTTAATATTCTTATCATAATACACAGTCGAATCCTGAAGTCCGCGGTATTTATAAATGTCAACCAGATTTTTTTCCAGGCGGTCGGGTGAAATCTTCCAGTCTGTAAATGGGACAATTTTATAAGCCAGCCCATCCATGCGCATATATTGCTGAAGTTCTGTCAACATATTGCTGCGGGCTACAGTAACTGCAAAATAAACGGGCTTTTTCCATTTATTTGCACTGAGAATTCTCAAAACCATATAGTCCTGAATGCGTAACGCACCAACCCCGCGTGCTTTTAATGCCGGATCGACTTTGAACGTTATTTTATCCGGGACATTTATGACCTGTGATTGATATTTACTTCTAAATTCCTGGGCCTGTGCTTCTCCGATGGAGCGGGGAACTTCAAGAGATACCTTTTTGGATTCCCACGGAATCAAACCGAGCTGACCGATTTCATCGTCACTCATTCTAATATCGACTTTCGGCTCCAGATCACGCAATTGTTTGATATACCAATCTGTATTCAACAGACTTAAATTGACAACCCTTACATCACGCCGGATACTGTCAACCTCCTGCAAATACCAAAGCGGAAATGTGTCATTATCTCCGTTGGTGATTAATATCGCATTGGGTTCACATGAATTTAGCATATTGTACGAGTAATCCCAGGCAACATACCGACCCGTACGTTTATGGGTATCATAATTTTTTGCAAGTACCATTACCGGACCAAGTAGTAAGAGCACTACAAATACAGCCACTCCCGCCATGGATATCTTATCTTTTTCATCCTTCTTTTTCTTAAAGGATCCAAACAGAAACTCCATAATACCTGCATAGCCCAACCCTACCCAGATCGAAAAGGCAAAGAACGAGCCCACATAACTGTAATCCCTCTCCCTCGGCTGTGGATCCGGCTGATTCAGATACAAGACTATGGCCAGACCGGTCATAAAGAACAATCCGAGAACAGCCAAAGCGTGCTTTTTATCATTTTTGAATTGCCAGGCAAGACCGAGAATTCCTAGTAACAGAGGTATGGCTAAAAGTTGTTTCGGATTGGCATCATGTTCATTTTCATCCATTCCGGCAAACTGCCATAAAAAGTAGCGCACATACATCTTATCAATCTGATATTTCCAAAAATATTCACTGGCACTTTTATAATTTTTACCGTTTGGTGATTCACGCCACACCTTTGCCCGGTCGGTAATACTGTGATCGCCATATTGCTCACGATTCAAATAAGAAAGAAATTTTTCAACTGTTTCCGGATTATTTTCATCAATGATGGGATCCAGGTTTGAGCGGATGTATATCATTGTATATGTACTGTAACCGATAACTATCAGAAAGAGAGATAGCGATACAATACTCGCTAATTTCTTATTGTTATTGATAGCCCAGATTGATGCTCCAATCAAGGCAATAAAAACGACTGCCAGCCCAAATGCGCCACCAAATTCTGCTACCATTGGTAAATATTTTACCAAACCAGGATATATTAAAAGCACCATGCCACCCGAGATCGCAACCATGGTAAAAAATGAACGGGGGTTAAAATCAAATCGTTTGTAGTAATAAATCATTATAACAAATGGTAAAGCCAGTACATTGAGCAAATGCACACCAATCGCCAAACCGATCAGGTATGATATCATGAGAAGATAACGCTCATTGCCGGGTTCATCGGATTTCTGAGCCCATACTAAAGCCAGATATACCAACAGCGATGTAAATAACATGCTGGGTGCGTATACTTCTGCTTCAACTGCATTAAACCAGAAACTGTGAGTAAAAGCAAATGTCAGCGCCCCAATTACTCCTGAAGATATAGCTGTCTGCCAGTCACTGACTGTCTCCAGACGACCTTTCCATTCCCTCACCAGATGAACAATCGATAAATAGAGCAGCATGATCGTAAATGAACTGGAAAGAACGGAGATATAATTAGCTCTTAATGCAATATCTTCAGCAAATGGTATCATGGTGAACAAGCGTCCGAGCAGGAGGAAGAAAGGTGCTCCCGGAGGATGAGGTACCATTAAACCATAACTGCAGGCTATAAATTCGCCACAATCCCAGTAAGAAACAGTTGGTGATACCGTCATCGCATACACAATAAAAGTGACAAAGAACACCACAGCTGCCGTGATTCTATTTGTTTTGACCCAGTCCATTAAAATTCCCCTATTTTCATAAAAAAAATCAACATTGTCTGTTATACATAATTATCATTTAAAAATGAGATGAGCGCATCTTCCCAGTGTCTCATTATATTTATTTCGTTTTTATTAAGATTGGCATTCTCTAACACACTGTAAGTCGGACGTTTAACCGGTGAAGGAAAATCGTTAAATGAACACGACTCGAGTGGTGTTTTTAACTTTAATTTATCGAATATTACCCTGGCGAATTCATACCATGAGCAGGCACCCTCACATGTCATATGGTAGAGGCCAATTGGTCCATTTAGGAATAGTTTCTCGGTATTTGCAGCTATTTCATTGACTGACGTGGGAGTTAAAATTTCATCATTAACCACCCTTACGAGATCTCGCTCACGTGCAGCCTTCTGCATAGTGGTAATAAAATTGCCCCCCTTGGCACGACACGGGACAGAACCATATATTCCTGAAACTCTGACAATATAGTATTTTGTACAATTATTCCTAATCAGAATTTCACCATCATGCTTTGTTAATGCATATATATTCAACGGATTTGTACCGTCTGACTCCATATATGGTTTCATTTTCATACCGTCGAACACATAATCAGTGCTAAAATGAATCAGAACAGCATTAAGCGTGTCTGAAATCCGGGCCAGATTCAAGGCGCCCAAAGCATTAACTTCAAAAGCAACCGCCGGATTATCTTCACACTTTGGTACATTATGATATGCCGCCGTATTAATAATGATATCCGGATTTATTTGTTTGAGAACTTCCAGTGAATGGTCAAGACGAGTGATTTCCAGATCCTGATGTGTCAATGCAATAACTTCATAGCTCTCGCCGAGAAATGAAACCAATTCAGATCCTAACTGGCCATTTGCTCCAATAACGGCTATTTTTTTTAACGATGACATCACGAACTGTTATCCTCAATCCAATTTAATATTTTTAAACATTTCGATATTATAATATTGCGGATTTTTAAGATCTTTGAATAAATCATAGTTATCTATCAAATCCTGTACGATATCATCAATATCATATCTTGGTTTGAAACTAAGCGTCGTACGCGCTTTTTGTATAGTCACTTTATAATTACGATAATCCTGTTTATGAAATATATTCAGTTCGATTTTCTTGTCCATTTTTTCTTGAACCGATGTCCTGACCAGGTCTGCCACCTCACCCACTGTGTAGTTCCCCGATGACACATTAAAAATACCGGAGATGCTTTGGTTGGCTTCAATCGCCCTGGTATAGGCAGTGATCGCATCGTTAATACTTAGTATCGGACGCCAGATTGCCGGATTATTTACTGTGATTGCCCCGTCAAGCATGGCACTTTTGAACATGGTATTCACAATTAAATCCAGACGCATCCTTGGACTATATCCACTTACGGTACCTTGTCGCAAGCAAATTACAGAAAAATATTCATCCTGCATTTGAATTGCGGCTTGTTCACCCTGCAGTTTTGAAATGCCATAGGGATAATTTGATATGGCAGGGGCCGTTTCATCATAGAGTTCATTTTCTGTATATCCGTAAACCGAGCATGAACTTGCATAAATAAATCGCTTTACACCGGCTTGTTTGGCGATATAAGCTAAATACGCCGGGGCGGCCGCATTATGAATAAAATTAAGGCTGGGAGAAAATTCTGCCATCGGATCATTGGAGAGACCAGCTAAAAAAATTACCTGGTCATATGACTTTACCTCATCCTGAGTCAGATCAAACAGCCCTTTTTTTATTCTGGATAGTTTTTCAGGTAAAAAATCGCCAAACCAAAACAAATCAATAACATCCACTTCATATCCACGCTCAAGAAGATGCGGAATCAACTTACTGCCTATATATCCTGCACCACCCGCGATAAGTATTTTCATTATTATATCCTGAATTTATATTGAAATAAGTTGACTATCATCAAACTTAAAATTATCTGATTCCGGAGTATTAAGCCATTGATCCAATGTCTGTGCTAATTCATCCTTCTGTGAAAGTGTCGGTTTATCTACCGGCCATTCGATACCAATTGCCGGGTCACTCCACAATATGCCAGACTCTCCTTTATTATTGTATACACCCGTACACAAATATTGAATCTCTGCATAATCTGATAACACACAAAATCCACGGGCAAATCCTGCCGGGGCCCAGACCTGTTTTCTTTCTTCGGCCTTCACACTTTTTCCAAACCACTGACCCAGCGTTGGCGAATTTTTACGAATATCGACGGCCACCAGAAATGCCTCCCCCCGCAAAACCCGCATCAGTTTACCCATAGGAGGATCCCATTGAAAATGTAATCCACGTAAGACATTCTTTTCGGACCCGGAATGATTTTCCTGTACGAATCGCGTAGGCAAACCAAGCATTTCATATTGATCCGCTCGAAACTCCTCAACAAAAAATCCACGATCATCCTGAAAAAACTCAGGGACAATAACCGCAACGGAACCTAATGCAACTTGTTCTATATTAACCTGCATAAATACTTATTTCTCCTGATTAGTCTTCATTTCGCCGAAAATTAGGTGTAAAATTCAGACTTTTATATGTAGTATTTTTTTTAATAAAATAATCCATCACCACACTCTTCTGATATAACATTGGTAACAGATTTTTATCTGACAGTACCCTGGTATTCTGCACATCTTTTCTTTTCTTCGTTATCATTCCCGGATGCAGTACCAACCAGACATATGCCTTTATGATTGCATAGGCATGACCGAAATGAAACCGGACGAGCGCAGCAAAGAATATATTAACAAAATCGAGAAAAATTCTTATCAATAATACACGGAACAGGCTTTTTAGTTCAAAATTTTTAAGCATCATAAAGATACCATTGCGGTGATTCCAATACAGCTTCATAAAACTATCCGGCTTAATAGTTGCACCGGCATAGTGGTAAATAACCGATTCCGGGATTACTTTAAGTTTATAATTTGTTAGTTGTAATCGCCAGCATAAATCAATTTCTTCCATATGATGGACAAAATCTTCATCCAAAAACCCGCTGTCTGCAAGCGCACTCACTCTGACGAACATGGCCGCGCCGCTTGTCCAAAACACCTCAGCAGCGTCATCATATTGACCTTCATCCTTTTCAGTGGTAAAGAACAATCTTCCTCTCAGAAACGGATAGCCATATATGTCCATATGTCCGCCACTGGCTCCGGCATATTCAAAATATCCCTCATCAATCAGAGACCGGATTTTTGGCTGTAGCGCACCGATAGCGTCATCACTCTCCGCACAATCAACCATGGGTTCAAGCCAATTGGCAACCACTTCCACATCATTATTTAAAAGAACTGCATACTTGCCATTACATTCACGCAGAGCCAGATTATAGGCCCGGCTATAACCGGCATTACTTCCTGTTTGCAATACTTTTATCCGGGTATAATTTTCCTGAGTAAATACGACACTATCATCGCTGGAGTTATTGTCCACCAGTATAATTTCATAACTTGGATATGTTCCGGCCAGCAGGGAATCAAAACACGCTTTAAGGAAATCTTTTCCATTATAATTCAGGACCAGGATACTGACCAATGGTTGTTTATCAGGCATATATATTACCAAATCGCTTTTTTTAATTTAGCTTTGTAATTTGAAAATATTTCTGGTTAAAATCAAATAAATCACTGAAATTTACTGGGAGTATATGGGGTGTATTTCGTAGCGTTGATATCGTTATCCAATCTTAAATAAATTCATCCTGTCGGAATAATTTTTACGAATATAATTACTAATGGCCTGGTTGTCGGTCATTCTGAGTTGCGGATCTTCACTAACTAATAAAAATGCGTCATTTCTGGCTTGTTTTAACAGATGATGATCGGTAATCGGATTGGCCAATTTAAACTCCGGCATACCGTGTTGTTTTGTACCAAAAAAATCGCCCCACCCGCGTAATCGCATATCTTCTTCAGCAATAAAAAAGCCATCGGTTGAACCAGTCATGGCCCGCATTCTCTGTTCCGCTGTTTCACCGATACTATTTGGAGTTTTTAAGATACAATGGGACTTTTTATCACTTCGTCCCACCCTGCCACGTAGCTGATGCAATTGAGCCAATCCAAATCTTTCGGCATGTTCAATCAGCATAACGGTTGCCTGTGGCACATCGACACCAACCTCAATTACTGTTGTGGTAACAAGGGTCTTGATTTCTCCAGCCGAAAATTGGCTCATTATTTTTTCTTTTTCTTCCGATTTCATGCGGCCATGTAACAGTGCACAAGAAATATTCTTAAAATGTGTTGATTTTAATTGTTCAAAACTTTCGCTGGCTGCCTTCAAGTCAATTTTTTCAGATTCCTCCACCAGGGGAAAAACGACAAACGCCTGTTCATCTTTCTTTGCTTTGTCTGCAATAAATTGATAGATCTTGCTCGCATCTTCATCAAAACGCCAGTGGGTTTCCACAGGCAGCCTTCCCGGAGGCATCTCATCCAGAATTGAGACATCCAAACTGCCATATACCGTCAGCGCTAATGATCTTGGAATCGGCGTGGCAGTCATGACCAGAATATCCGCATGAATACCCTTTTCCACCAGTTTTGAACGTTGCATCACACCAAAGCGGTGTTGTTCATCTATTATAACCAGTCCCAGTTTTGAAAAGTTTACTTTCTCCTGAATGAGTGCATGGGTGCCAATCAGGATGTGGGGATGCCCTTCACCAATGGATGCATGTAAGTCGGTTCTAAGTTTTGTTTTCGTACTACCGGTAAGCAGCGATACAGGAATATTCATATCCTTTAAATATTTGGAAATATTTTGGTAATGTTGTTCGGCCAGGATTTCGGTAGGCACCATCAGGGCAGCCTGATAACCATTATCGATAGCTATCAGCATGGCCATCAGAGCAATCATGGTTTTGCCTGAACCCACATCCCCCTGCAGAAGGCGATTCATTGCCTTCGGGCTCTTCATATCGGCCCTTATTTCTTTCATCACACGCATTTGCGCATTTGTCAGGGTAAATGGCAGATCCGCGTACACTTTTTTCAGATGTTCACTGGGCTTGGCATAACTAATTCCCGGCTGGATCTCTTTAATCTGTCGCTTTTGCAAGGCAAGAAGAATCTGCAAAAAGAAAAATTCTTCATATTTTAATCTGTTTATACTTTTTTTCAGCAATTCACCAGAATCGGGCAGATGCATACAAATGAGTGCACTTTTTCGATCAGGAAATTTATATTTATCAATAATGTTCTTTGAAAGCGATTCAGATATTTCTGAGAAGACTGCATCGGTATTCTGAAAAAATACTCTGCGTAATGAATAGGAATTTATACCTGCATCTTTAAAATCTTTAGAGCCGGGGTAAACCGGCAGAATTTTACCGGTATGGATCATGTTTGAGAAATCATCTTCACCAATCAAATCATAATCCGGATGTGTCATCTGATATCCACGATAAAAAGAGATTTTCCCGGACAAAGACACCCACAATCCAACCCGGAATAATTTTTTAAAATACTGAATCTGCTGAAACCAGGTAGCTTCCAGAATACCTTTTTCATCTGAGATCACAAGATAAAAAACAGGCCTTCTGCCGCGACGAATGCCCATGGCTTCAATTTTACCAATAACGGTTACTTCTCTATTTAATTCAAGCTGATTCAGGGGGACTATGTTTGTCCGGTCAAGATACTTACGGGGATAAAAAGTCCTTAGCTGTGCGACTGTATGGATACCTGCCACACCCAGTACAGATGCGCGGCGGGGTCCGATTCCTTTCAGATATTGCAGATCATCTGACACGGATTTACCTTTAAATGGTGATTTTCAGGAGGGATTTATTGTTTTTGCTGATTTATGCGGTTATTTAGAATCATACCATCTTCCAATTCAATCACACGTGTGGCACGTTCGGCCATTAATTCGTTATGAGTTACAATTATAAATGTTTGATTGAATCTTTCATTTAAATCAAGAATCAGCCGATATAATGATTCACTATTATTTTTATCCAGATTTCCGGTTGGTTCATCCGCTAAAATAAGTTTTGGGCTATTGATCAAAGCTCTGGCCACCGCGACACGCTGACGCTCTCCGCCGGACAATTGATTTGGTTTATGATTCAATCTGTTTTCAAGACCAACAAGAGTCAATATTCTAAGGGCTTCATCCTGTACTTTAGCAAGATCTTTTGTATACATCATCCCGGGTAATAATACATTTTCCAGCGCGGTAAACTCCGGCAACAGGTGATGAAACTGGAACACAAAGCCAATATTTTTATTTCGAAAGCTGGCCAGTTTCTGATCATCCAATTCAAACACATCCTGACCATTTATATGTATTTCACCAGTCGTGGGCTTATCCAGACTGCCGATCAGGTGCAGCAAAGTGCTTTTTCCAACCCCGGATGGACCGATAATGATGGCCACCTCGCCTTGTGCCACTTCAAGATTGATTCCTTTGAGGACCTCGGTAAACTCAGGCCCATTCTGATAGGTTTTATATACCTCATTTGCTTTTAAAATACTATTCATATCGGATGGCTTCCACTGGATAAAGTTTTGATGCTTTGAATGCCGGATAAACAGAAGCAAGCAGACATAAGACCATGGCAACGACAGATATTGCAATAAAATCATTGAGTTGCAACTGCATGGGTAACGAATCAATTATATACACATCTGAGGGTAATGAAATGAGATTATATTCCATCTGCATAAAACCCAATGAGTAACCAAGTATACACCCCAATACAGTCCCAACAAGTCCAATAATCACGCCTTCATACACAAATATTTTCATGATACTCCGGGCCGTGGCACCCATACTTTTTAAGATGCCGATTTCCCTGGTTTTTTCCATAACAATCATGATCAGAGAACTGATAATATTAAACGCCGCCACCATAATAATCAGGCTTAATATGACAAATGCACCCCATTTTTCAATTTCCATCCAGCTGAAGAGAGATTTGTTGAGTTCAAACCAGGTTTGTGTGGTATAGGGGTAGCCTAATTCATCTTCAATTTCCTGCGCGATTACATCCGCAGCTTCATAATCATCTACTTTAATTTCCACCCAGGATATTCCTTCGGGCATCATAAATAATTTCTGCGCCGCTTCGAGGGAAATGAATGAAGTAACCCTGTCAAATTCATAATAGCCAAATTCTACAATACCAGCCACATAAAATTCCATCACTCTGGGTTGAGAAAAAATCGTGCCATCTTTGGGGAGTGTAAAAAGACGCACGACCTCACCGAGGTTTGTTGCTAATAATCTATCAGCAAGATATCTGCCCAAAATAATGCCGTCTAAGTTTCTGTCTCCGATTTTTTTCTTTTTGAAATCAAAGACACCATGAATAATTTTGTCCTCGATATTATTTACCACATCTCCCAATTCCTGATCCAATGCTTTAACAGTAGTAGGTCTTTGTACTGATTTTGACCGGATCATGCTCTCTTCAAATATCGTTGGCGAAACCGCGATCACACGAGGATGTTTTTTTGCTACATCGATCAGGTTTTGATAGTCTTTTATGGTTTCGGTAAAATATTTTCGTAGACGGATATGTGCATCGGCATCGATAAGTTTTGACCGTACTTCCGATTCAAATCCATTCATTACAGAAAGGACCAATATCAGTGCGGTGACACCAATCGTCACGCCGGCAATCGAAACCAGCGTTATAATTGAAATAAATCCGGTACGTCTCTTAGCACGAAAATATCTTCTGGCTACAAATATTTCAAACGACATTAGGAGTCCCTGCCTGTTTCAGGACGCATCTGCGGGAAGAAAATCACATCCCGAATACTTGGTGAATTTGTAAAGAGCATAACCAGACGGTCAATCCCGATACCCAGTCCGGCTGTAGGTGGCATACCATATTCAAGCGCCCGCAAATAATCCTCGTCAAGCATCTGCGCCTCGTCATCACCCTTTTCCCGTAATTTAAGTTGTTCCTCAAACCGCGCACGTTGATCAAGCGGATCATTGAGTTCGCTAAAAGCATTTGCGATTTCTTTACCGCCGACAACTGCTTCAAATCTTTCAACTAGATTTGGATTATTTCTATGCTTTTTTGCCAGTGGCGACATCTCAACCGGATAATCCATGATATATGTTGGCTGAATAATATTTGGTTCGACCTTTTCACCAAAAATTTCATCAATCAGCTTACCATATCCCATAGAACTATCTTCATCAATGCCAAGTTCCCTGACAGTTTTTCTGAGGGTATCTTCATCCATATCGGCTACATCGATTCCCGTATACTCTTTAATAGCCTCAAGCATGGTCAATCTTTTCCATGGGGCTTTAAATTCGATCTCATGATCCTGAAATTGTAATTTCGTGGTTCCAAACACATCCATAACGACAAAATTAATCAGGTTTTCCACAAACTCCATCATCCATATATAATCTTTATATGCCGCATATAATTCGATCTGGGTAAATTCAGGATTATGAAAACGATCCATTCCCTCATTACGAAAGTCCTTTGAGAACTCATATACCCGGTCGATCCCGCCTACAATTAATCTTTTCAGATAAAGTTCGTTGGCGATTCTGAGATAAAGTGTCATATCCAGAGAATTGTGATGGGTCACAAATGGACGTGCAGTGGCACCGCCATACACCGGCTGCAGAATAGGCGTTTCAACCTCAAGGAAATCGGCATCGTCTAAAAATTTTCGCATTGATGAAACGATTCGACTTCTTTTTACGAACACCTCTTTCACCTCAGGATTTACCACCAAATCCACATAGCGTTGACGATAGCGCGCTTCTTTATCTGCAAATTGATCAAATACAACTTTTTCATCATCTTCGATTTTTTCTTTTACGATTGGTAGTGGGCGCAATGATTTTGACAGCAATTCAAATTTATTGACCAATACTGAAATTTCTCCGGTACGGGTTTTAAAAACAACTCCCTCGACACCGACAAAATCACCGATATCGATCATTTTAAAAATCCGAAAGATCTCTTCACCGACTTCATTTTGGCGAATATAGACCTGAATTTTTCCTTTTTTATCCTGAAGATGAAAAAACGCTGCCTTTCCCATGATTCGATTTGACATAACCCGACCTGCGATACTTACTGATCGTTCTTCCTGTTCATCGAATTCGGCAATGATATCTGATGAATAATCCGAAACGGCAAACTCATAGGTATACGGATTTATACCCAGTTCATCGAGTCTGTTTAATTTTTCACGACGGAGACGAATAAGTTCATTAAGTTCTTCCAACAAATACTCCTGATTGCAATTGATAAAATTTAGTTCTTCTGAAAAATTAGAAATTCTTTAATAAATTTATGCAGATCACCATCCATTACCGCATTGGTATTGCTTGTTTCGTAACTTGTGCGGTGATCTTTAACCATATTATAAGGATGAAACACATATGACCGGATCTGACTACCCCAGCCAATTTCAAGTTTATCACTGCCCATTTCTTCTTTTTTCTTCCGCTGCTCCTCTTCCTCTAATTTATAGAGACGGGCGGCTAATATTTTCATCGCGTTTGCTTTATTTTTATGTTGCGATCGTTCGTTCTGGCATTGTACGACAACACCTGAAGGCAAGTGTGTGATGCGAATCGCAGAATCTGTTTTATTGACATGTTGTCCGCCGGCACCACTGGCCCGATAAGTATCAATTTTCAGATCCACCGGATTAATTTCAATATCAATTTTCATATCTATTTCCGGTAATACAAAGACAGAGGCAAAAGAAGTATGGCGCCGCTTATTGGAATCAAATGGAGAGATCCTAACCAGGCGGTGTACACCCGCTTCCGCTTTTAGATAGCCATACGCATAAGCACCAACCACCTCAATGGTTACACTTTTTACACCTGCTTCTTCCCCGGCCTGAAAATCCATGGTTTCACTTTTAAAACCGGCTTGTTCACAATACCTCAGATACATGCGCATCAGCATTTCAGCCCAGTCCTGGGATTCTGTTCCTCCCGCCCCGGGATGGATTGTAATAATGGCGTTTTTAGAGTCAATCTCTTCCCGGAACATTTGTCTGAATTCCAGATCATCGAGATTTTTCTCGATATGACTCAGCTGCTCCTGAATCTCTCCTTCCAGACCACTTTCCGGATCTTCATTATGAAGTTCCAGCAATACATCCAGTTCTTCAATTGCCACATATTGTTTATCCCACTCATCTACCCAATTTTTACGGAGTGTGATTTGTTTCAGGATCTTTTGCGCCTGCTCATTATCATCCCAAAATCCGGATGCATTTGTTTTTGTTTCAAGGCTCTTTATTTCTTCGCGTTTACTATCTATTTCAAAGAAAACCTCGTAATTGATCCAGTTTTTCGTGAGTTTTACTTATCCGATCCAATATTTCCGAATCCATACTACCTCCAGGATACCTGCTTATAACAGAAACAGCTATTTTATTTAAAATAATAAATTTACATTATTCATTGTATTCAAGCAATAAAACCTGAGCGAAGGGTGAGACTACATCAAGAGACAAAACGGAAGGATTTCTAAAAACGTTTACGGAATGAATAGAGGACAATCTAAGATATTTGCGCTATCCATATATAGAATAAAATAGAAATTTGGAGAGAGTCTAATCCTCCCCTTCTAAAGTCTTTTTAATACTTTTTACTTCTTTTTCGGCTTCTTTGCGATCACTACTTAGATTTTTTACTTTATCTTCAGTTTTGACAGATTTTTCTTTTTCCTGTTCAATCATATCATAGAATTCCACCATTTTCTTCACATCTGCACGATCGCTGTCTATCAGCATGTCTTGTTTCTTATGTGGCGTAAGATTGAAATGTGCACCAATTTGTACTTTCCATGGGGGATAATTGCTTATATCAGCCATTGGCGAGTCGATTGGCGGCGCACCACCGGTCCTGTCGCGATCACCTGGATTTATTCGCAAATCGATACCGGCATCCAGGGCCAGCCAGTTAAGCGGACGATATTGAATACTTGGATTAAATATAGCATAATCTTCAGCACTATATACCGGTTTGTCTGGCAAGGAGACAAACAGCCAACCGTATAACTCGAATCGAATATCAAATAACGAAGAAAGTGGAATGATAGTAGCCAGCGCCATATCAATTTTTGCTGCACTTTTTGTGGCTGTAAATTTGGTATCATCGGGTAATGGTACTTCCTTACCCTTTTCATTGTGATTCCAGTAGCCAATATTATAGTGCACACTTACAGAGCGGTGCGGCAGGTATGGATCTGCATAAAAGGAAAAACCACCTTTGATCCCGTATTCAAATGAACCACTGGCATATTCGCCAAATGGATAGTTATGATTTTCTCCGATTGGAATCCTGCCCTGTCCCATAATTGCCAAAACATATCTGCCCTTTTGAAAGGTGAAAGATCCACCTTTTAAAGTAAAAAACAGATCGTGCGGTGCATTACTTCCATTTGGATAATTGGTTGTCTGATAGACACGCCAGGCCAGCGCCAGATCCATATTATTGAAGATACCGGCTGTAATTGCTGCATTCCCTGCCCATAACCAGGCATTGGATTTGGAGTAAAAATTTACATTGGTATATACTTCATAGCGTCCGGGTTTAAAGGATCTGCTCTGATAGGTATGGAACAGCCCATAGCTGCCCGTTGTTCCCGGGTTTTGACCGTATACCATAGGAAGGAATAGCACTGTAATCAATACGGATAGCAGAAGTCTTTTCATATCAGATTTCCGGACTTTATTCAACTTACTTGATTTAATGAGTGAGATTTTATCCTTCTTCTTCAAGAATCTGTTTTAATTCTTCTAATTCTTTTTCTGCTTCTTCTCTCTCCTGTTTCAGACGATCGAGTTCTTCCTGGACACGCTCGGCCCGCTCACGATCTTCAATGATGCTCTGAAAAAAGTCAACCCGTTGATTAAAGCGATCGCGCTCAACTTGTTCTGCGGTTTGTGTCTTGGATCCCACCGGCAGGATGGTGAAAAACAAACCCATATGCACCCGCCAATCGGCATAGGCCGGCAAATCAAGTGTCAACCTGGGATCTGGTACACCAGTTGTTGTAATATCTTTTGAAGAAAAACTAATATCCACGCCAAAATCCGCCCGCAACCAGTTATAGGGTTTATACCGGACTGAAGGCGTAACATATCCCCAGTTTTCACGGCTATACACCATGGTATCCGGTTGTTCAATATAGTTTATGCCATGAACTTCAAGCATAAAATCAACTTCGCCAACCGGGTATACAAATCCCAATCCATATTGAATTTCAGTGGCATTAAAACGGGCCTTCTGCTCATTATTACCTCTTTTATCCACATATACGACTTGCCCGGCATCATTATGATTATACCAACCCACATTTAAATGAGTTGAAAATGAACGATCCGGCAAATATGGATCAACATGATACGAGAATGCGGCCATAACGCCGTATTCCATAGCGCCACTGGCATATTCCTGGAACAAGTAATTATGCGTATCGCCGAGACCAATTCGCATTTTAAACATACCGGATCCATAGAACCTACGGCCACCAAATGCAAACGATCCTGCTTTTAAATTCAGGAATAGATCATCAGGCAAATTATACTCACCCGGCCGGTTCGTATCCTGATACAATCTTAGCGCAGCTGTAAGATCAAGATTATCAATGATACCATAGGTTAACGTTATATTATTCGAAACAAGCCAGTAATTTGCGGCGGCCAGATCAGTAGGCGCTTCACCGATAAAACTGCCGAGTTTTGTAAAAAAACTTAAATCTGTTCCAGCGACCAACCAACCACCATTATACGTGCGGGCAGTTTGTACATGCATTAACGATTTGCTACCGGTCTGAGCATTAACGGATATGATAAATAACATGACCAGAAGTAATGAGCTGAGCCTCTTCATCTCAACCTCCCCAAATTAACAGAATGACGTATTATTTTTTTAATTTATAAACTTGAGATTATTCAGTCAAGCAAAATGAATCAAAACTAACTATAAGTATATATTTGATTTATATCCTGCTAACAAGATATATCGCATTGGCAATGATAGCAATATCCCGGACAATGCCCAGCATGCGTGCAAAAACATCTCCTATACTTCCGGAAACAACGATAGTATCACCTGGCTGTAATACCGGCAGAAGCGAACTGTCTCCGGTTTTGATATACTGTTCCACATCAACTTTTACCACTTCCTGATTATTGCGAATAATCCGGACCTCACTCAGCCTGGCACTGGTTAGTGGTCCGCCAGCAGAAGAAATCAGATCCACCAAACCATATGAACTGGGTATGCTGTAAATACCCGGCCGCTGAATATGCCCCCATAAATTCACATTTATCAACAAAATATCTTTTCCACCCAAAATATATTGAGCCGGCCGGTCACTATACTGCATTTGACCGCCACCATCCTGAGCAGAAACAGACATAGTTAACGAAAAAAGCAGTAATAAAACAAACAGATATTTCATTGAAGCCTCATTAATTTGCAATAAATGTAAACCACCGCGATTCTGAGCCACTATAATTTATAGTCCGATCTTCCGGATCGAGATACCCTGATCCTACACTATCGATCCTCCAGCGATAGGTAAAACCGGGTATAAATTGTGGTGGATTCTCAATTCTTGAATCGTTAGCCAGATCCAGAGATTGATTGCTTTCATATTCCTTAACCTGAATTTCATCCACAAAAACCACCCTGTTTGTAAATTCTTCCTGAATTCGTAAAATATAACTATCAGGAATAACATCGGGAAAACTCCAATAAAAACGGAATCCGTCAATTATTTCACCATTTGGCCGCGACAAAATAGGTTTTTGCAGCAAATTATACTGTACAGTATCTGATGGTTGTCCCTCGCCCCCATCACTATTCAACGCTTTTAGATAATAATAATTATATTTGTTAAAACCAATATCTTCTGATTCATCAATATACGATATATCCTGACCAGATGAAGCTGTTTCCAGATCAATTCTCCAAATTCTTCTAAAAAATGTTTCGCCATCCTTCTGCCGGTATATGTCGATATATCTGATATTTCTGTCATTACTTTTATTCCACTCCAGCAGAACACCATCTTTATCTGGCACCGCATCGATACCAATCTCGACAACTGCTGTATCGGGCACTTTGGTTACAAATGTAAGTTTCCCTGGTACATCAGTGCTCGGTCCGTTCGAATCCGAACAGGCGATGATCATTATTATCGGCAGAAAATTTAAAATATAACGCATTTTTATAATTGAAATGAAATTCCTACTCTGTGTGAATTTCCCAGATCATGACTTTGATAAGCATAATCAATACTTAATTTCCAATATGCCAGACCGGCACCCGCTGTAAATTTACCATCATTCAGACCAAATCGTAATGCCAGCAATTCACTGTAGATCAATTCCGAACCGAGATGCCAGGACCAGTCATATCTGGTATATATATCATATGACAGCACAAGCCGGCTATTCATAAACCGCATGGGCTGACCATAGGCAAAGCCAAAACGCCAGGCGCTCTCAATTTCATCTTTTTGCTTGGAGTTTGTATCCCAGGTGATTGCAGTTTTGAACAGATCCTGTACGGCCACAGCCATACTTAAATCGCCAAACCCGTCATCGGCGAACATATCATCCAATCCGGCTAAAAATTTTATACCAAGATCAATTCCCAATCCGGATCCCTTTTTGTCATCAAGACCAATATCAAGCAATTTAAAATTTACACCATAACTAATATCAATGGGAAGCTGAAAATATTGCCAGCCAAAATCGGCTTCAACGCGCGACAATTTTGAAAATGTTATAAAATATGCATTATTGGCAAAAGTAAAACTATCCGTGGATGGCGCTCGTAATCCGCTGCCAATTGGATCATCATATCTTCTGTCCCTGCTGAGCAACAAATTATTATCCCAGTATCTTGGGATATCCTCGACGGCCAGCCTGATCCAGCTGGCGGATACCACAGCGCCGCCAAATATCGGCATAGACACACTGGCATACCCATGATTCTGCAGATTATTAAACATGTTGGCATACATCATGGATACATTAAAACCGGGCAAAGAAGCCGGACCTGCGGCATTCCAGTAAAATCCCGAACCATCATCAGCCAGTGCAACAAACGCGCCACCCATTCCCAGGGCACGCGGTCCGATACCAAGTTCCAGGAAGGCGCCGCCATATTTCGTATCTTGCGCCGAACCGGTTATAATAACCGTAAATATATAGGATAATTATATAAAACTTTTTTATCATTTCAATTTTGCCAGTTTGAGCGTATGTTCGACCGTTTTACCTTTGTATTTAGCCGAGACCACTGCAAAATACACCCCATTTGCCACCAGGTTGCGATCATTATCCAAACCATCCCATTCAATTTCATGATATCCCGGAGTCCCAGATTTTCATCAGGGATACTGTTCATTTCTGGTAATTTCCCGGATTTTTCTGCCGGATACCGTATATATTTTCACTGAAAACTGCTCCAGAATACCATCCGATACAATTTCAAAGGATATAATCGTCTGGTCTTCAAATGGATTGGGATAATTGCCAAATATCCTTAAATCAAAATCACTGGTTACGACAAAGTTAATTGTCCTCTGCGTGACATTCCCATTAACGTCTTTCACCTGCACGCCCAGTGAATGCGGACCCTCTGAAATATTTGGTGTACTTAATACCGAAACAGCAGTTGGCATTTGGTAAAGAATCGGGCAGATATAATGTTTTCAGAAGGGATCGAATCGTTGTCCACCAGTAATAGTAAAACCGCGATTTAAATCAATACCATTTTCATCCTGTAAAATAAATGCAAGATTGGGATTTTTAGGAATATACATGCCTTCGGTCAGATTTCGTCCATTAACCGTTATTTCAATCACCGGTTTTTGAAAATCATTGATTGAAAATACAGCATATTCGCCACCGGATACAATTTCTGTAAATAGCTTATTATTTTTAACACCGGTATTCAGGGCGACCCAACGACCGATATCCGGATAGTAACGACAAATATTAAAATCAGGCAGCTCATTCACATTATATTTATTCGTATCTATTTCAAATTCAATATGTCCCGCTTTTAAAATATCGGCATTGTCATTATGAAATTGTAAGCGATCAAACTTACAGTATCCTGCAACATCAAAAAAGTTGATATATTTAAATCCGGGTTGCGTATCCAATTCAAGATCTGCAGCAGACGAATTTAAATTGTATCTAAAAACGGATGAAGCCGTCATACTATTGGCAGCCATATGAAATTGGCCAAAGGAACCCATTATCAGTGTATCATTGCTTATCCCGTTGTTAGTCGTGCCGACTTCTTTTAAGAAAAAATAAAGATTTTCCGGAAACATTTTAGATTGGATATTATTAACTTCATTACTTTCTTCGATCATTCCAGGTCCATCCAACACTGCAAAAAACTCGCGAAGAGTACCCGTCAAATCGACAGTAACCGGAATTGATATTGCGGACTTTTGGTAGGGCTCTAAATTTAAATTGAGTGATGAAAACGAAGTTGCAGTTTTTCCATAAGAATCCAGATAAAAAGCCAGATTTACATCCGCAAGTGCAGTACTCGAATTATTATATACTTCTGCACTCAATTCGATTTGATCCGAACCTGCAAATACCAGTGAACCAGGCATTATTTGGACATCCGGCCGCGGATCTGTAACCGCCAGTCTGTGTCTTCTCGAAATATATTTGGTACCAAGGCTGTCGGTTAGTTCAATATCATAATAGACCGTATCCGATGAAGTATATGGCCCAAATCCCTGATCATAGACCCAAAGACATCATCGCTTACATGATCTAAAATCCAGAGCAACGGTCCACCATTTCCACTGCGGATGTCATTGATGACAACCCGCGCAAGCGGCTGCGGCGATTTTAAATAGACTGAAAAATTTATAAAATCACCGATCTGGGGTGCCCTTGGAGATGTGACTACCGAATCAATCAACGCTTTGTTTATGGCAAATTTTACAAAACCACGACTTTCGTTTTGCTGAAAGTCATCACTGGCATATCCCTTAATATATAATATCTGATCGCTTAATCCGGATGGGATTGTGACATTAATTGTGCTTACCCCGCCCTGAATATTGAAATAATATTCAGATATCTTTTCATGCAGTTCATTGGTTAATTCAATTCGTCCATTTCCCGAGGAGAATGCAGCCTGAAGTGATGCCACCAAAGTATCACCAGCCAGAGGTAGATAATTATCCAGTTTGATTGCCAGATTTTTTTCAGGCAACTTTAATTTTATATATGGATCACCAAGCAGGTTATAATGATTCACCATGGATTTTCGCAGCTGGCCATAGCTGGGGATTGATGCATCATAGGCTTCGGTTACATATGAATTATTATGCAGGTACAGAATTTTACCAAACAGAACGGCTTCGCCAATATTTAAATCCTTTCCAAAAATATGGTCAGTAATATTCCAGCTGAATGCAAAATCGTTATACAACCAACCTACGCCCGAAGCCGCTAAAACCCCAATAGCACCTTTTCTGGGCGCCAGGAGTAATTTATCCGCAATACCTGATATGCTGCCGCTTTCAAAAGCACCGGTAAAGCAGGTCATGCTCTGGACAAAGGGCAATCTGAAATGTTCACTCAACCGGTCGATATCATCAGTATTCATCAACCCAACATCTGCCCATATACCACCGCCACCATGACCAAAAAAATTAACGACTGATAATCCGTCATCAAAATAATCGATCAAATCACTCGTACTACCAAAATTGGGGTCGAACCTGGTAGTATCTTCAAAAGTATTAAGTTTATGACTGATATATCCTTCGGGCATCTGCAGATTTATTAGGCGCTGATTCTGAACACGAAATGCCGGCTGTCCTGAAAAGACTTCATTGGTACTACCGTCGTTCCCACTTATAAACAAACCGGTCTGCTGCCACTCGCCTGTATTTTCAGCTGCCTCATACCCTTCAATTTTCTCCATATAATTATTAAACTCAGAATTACTGGCTACGGGTATACGTGAAACGATCAGATCCGGGACATCATCAGAACCTGATACAAGTGTATACGGATAGTCACTCCCGGCTGCGCCATATCTAAATGTTTCAAATAAGAATGTGGGAACCTGGTCATCTTTGGCTGAATGCTTTTCTTTATAGTCATAGGAAGCACTACCAATCAGCACAACATACATCAATCTCCGGGAAGCATCCCAATGATCAAATGCATATTTAAGGAATTTTTTTATAGCCAGGGGTGATTTTATCCCGTGATTGAACTCATCGTAAATATCCTCAACCAAAACAATTTCCACAGCCAGGCCATTTTGTTCACGATACGTTTTTAATCTTTTGACATTCTCATAATACAATTTATCTGTGATTATCAGATACTCAGCCCGATTAGACTTATCATAGAGTGAGGCATTTAAAATATCGTTTTTCCAGGGTACATCCGCCCTGATTGCAATTGGCCTTTTCTTTGCCGAGGGTGTAATGGCTACGTACTCAAGGTCCGGATAGAATATTTCATCCTGGAAGGTGATTCGATAAGAGGAATAATTATCGGTTGCAGTAACATAATCGATTCGACTATTGACCATCTTACTGATGCCCAGTTTATACAATTCGATTTCACCGGTCTTAAAACCATCCACTTCAAATTGTTGAATATAGCCATCGGGAATATTTGCCTGTTTTCGAAATTTTATAAAATCATTATCAGCCCGGTAGCGACGCAGGTATTCAATTTCGAACCAATTCAGCAACGCAATCATCAGTAACCCCGGGTTGGTCCATTACAACACGAAGTTGATTTTCGCCATGTTTTATGGCACTTTGTGGGATTCCTAACTGACCCTGATTCGTAATAATGTGTAAATGCTGATCCGTCCAGTTACCTGATTCAGCCACTTTTGCATCATTTAACCATATTTCTGCCAAATGATTATTTAATGGATTTGAATCACTCTTTTTTGAAACTCCGCGCATCATGGCTTTTACAAAAACAGAACGTGATCCGATATCAGTAAACGGCCAAATAAGTTCAGCTTCATAACTTCGACTGCTGACGGCAATGACGCCACGGTCATAAAACCAATGATCCATGGTATAACCCGCACTATCTATATCCGCACTCTCGTGACCAAACCGGACAAAGGCATTGTCCTCTTCAAAATGAATTCGCTCAGTGAAGGCATATGGTGTGATATATTTTGCCGGATTTTCTTCTGCCAGGGTGCCGCTTTCTTCTACCATGCGCAGACCGGTTGTTTCGCCAATTTCCATCCAGTAGATATTTATATCCGAGAACGGATCATTATAAACATCGGCGTAATTTTTTGTAATGGGCGAGCGATTTATTTCGCCCCAAAATTCAAAATAATCCCCCGGATCAAAACGACCATCGGCACCACCTTTAAAATATATCGGTAATTCCAGGCCCCGGCAGGAAATTTTGAGTCTTCTTGTATCCAATTGATCAACCGGTATTTCCTGAGCAACCAGATCCCCGTAACTAATCTGATACAGACCGGTTTGATCAATTAAAATTTTATATCTGTTCTGTCTAAATTTCTGTGTATTTGCGGTGGTTTCAGTAATATTGACCGGTGTTTTAGCCGTACTATAATTTGAGTTTAGTAATAGCTTTGAGTTGAGTTGACGATCGCTTTGCGATGATGCACTCTGCTGATTATTTGAATACAGACTGCCGGCTCCTGTAATCTCAATTTGCAAATCGGTGATATATTCGACTGAATGATTTGCCGGATCGTACCTGAGTGGAAAAAAGGTAAGTGAATACAACGGAACATCGCGAAATAATCCCAGGTATGTAATCTCTACCAAATCCTGTTTTTGGAGAGTCGCGGCAGCTTCCGTAGTATGAAAAACGGTATACTGCTCCCCCGCACCCAATTGAATTTTATTTCTCTTGATACTTTTTATTTTGTAGGTGAAGTTTTTTCCGGACAGAGAAAATAGTTTGGTGGTATATGGAACAACGGCATAGGATTCCTGCTGCCGTAGCTGCATCCCCGGAAGTTCATAGTGAACCTGTATCGCTCCGTCAGATTTTTGTTCTGACCTTTTTTGTGGTTCGGGAAAATTTGCCTGTACAGCAAGCGAGGATGATGATTGCGATTGGACTTTTATAAAATCATTTCCTGCCTGTAGCGTGCCTGATATCAGCAGGATGATTACAAACCAATAAGATGAACCCTTGATTATCATTTATTCTTCGTAGTCTAAAATTTGCGTAAGTAAAATCAGTTATAAATAACGGGGCTCAAAGGCCCCGTTTACTTTTATAATTATCGGTTCACCGGAGAGTATGTTTAATCAAAAATTATTTCAATAATATCATTTTTCCGGTTTTCTGAAAACTGCCGGCCTGAAACAGATACAGGTACATTCCACTGGCAACTTTTCTTCCGGATTTATCCTGAGCGGTCCAGTTTACATCATGTTCTCCGGCATCAAATGATTTTTTCAACGCCGGTGTATCGACCAGGTTCCCACGCATGTCATAAATTTTTAATGTAACTTCACTTTTTTCCGGTAGTTGGAAACGAATATGAGTCGTCGGATTGAACGGATTGGGATAATTCCCCATCAAGGCATATTCTGTTGGTACCGGTACATCTACCTCGATTATTTTCTCCTGTACCCGGACACCGGCGTAACTAACCGATTCCAGCATATACTCATATTTTGTACCACCTGCAGCAGAACGATCGATGAATTCATAGTCTGTGGCTTCTGAGGTATTGCCCTGGCCCTGGATTATCGCCTGGTTAATCTGTGTCCAGTCGGCATCTGTCTGACTTTGACGGCGATACAGATGAAATCCTTCGTTATCCAGTTCTGAATAAGTCATCCAGTTTAAGACAACCTCTTTAAAACTTGCTTTAGCGGCAAAAGAAGACAGTTCTACAGGTAATGAGTTGTCCCCGGTGACTGTGCCCAGGGTAAAATAGTAGGATCCGGTTGATTGAGGTCCGACATTTGCAGAAGTGACAACACCGTCGGGTTCACTTCCAGAAGATTCGCCACCGGCGGAAAAATAATTAACTGTTGCTCCTTCATCGGGAGAAACAGCAACTACTACATCACCAGCCTGATTGAATTCCTGTACCCCATCATCACTACCATAAGACAATCTGATCCGCCCCCCTGTAATTGCTGCAGCACTTAGATCTAGCACAAAATATCTTACTGAGGAGATGCGTAACAAGGGTGGATCAATAGTTAATTGGGTTGGAGAAAGATCGAATACTTCCGCCCGCACGGTTGGCGATCCGCCAGAAGTAATACTTAGAGTTGTTAATGGTCTGTAGACACTCTTACCTACAGGGAATGTTTTTGTACCCAAAGCGTTAGTTATTGCGAGAGGTCCCAAAATATATGAATTGCTGCTTCCACCAACCACTGATGCTGCAGTCAAAAGATCAACCGTTGTAGTAACAAGGCCATTGGTCAATGTCAAGGTAGATGTAACAGACACGGTTGTATCTAAAGATATTCCATTACTATTATTTACAACCAAATTTGTAATAGAAGCATTTGTACTTCCGTTAATAGTCTGTCCCACGGAACCGGACAGCGTGACTGTACCTGTCAGAGATCCACCAAAACTACTCAGAAAATTAGAATTTACAACCATTGTCCCACTTAGTGATCCAGAATCGATACGAAACTGACTGCCATTTACGGTAATTCCGCCGACACCAAAGTTTACATTTCCGGCAATATTTCTATAGTTACCAGAAACTGTAATCTCATGGGAGGAGACGAGAGCAGCGCCATTTTTTTCCATATTACCAGTGACGGTAATTGATCCAGTACCACTGGTTGTTGCTGCTCCATTGACTGTCAAATTATTATAGGCATCAACATTAACCGATCCATTTTGATATTCAACAGTTCCCGATGTCAGCGTTGTAAGAGCCGGATTCCATGAGCCGGTTCCAAAATTAATTCCCGGTGACGCATTTGCCAGTATTAATATACTATTATTTGTCATCGTCAGTGATTGTGCAACCGCCGCATAACTATTCGGGATGGTGACAATTGATGTAATGGCATCTATAACGACGTCATCAGTTGCCGTCAGGAATACCTGCACTCCAATTTCCTGCTACATTCCAATTGCCCGTATTTGCGGTCCAGTTATTGATCGTGCCCCCAGATCCTATTGCAATTATGCCAGCATCTGTCGGCAGTAAAGTGATCCCAACCGCTGTTACATCATCATTCGGCTCATCATAATTTTGCGTTGCTGGAACAGTGTATGTAACAGGCCCCGTACCATCCTGAACAGTATTTTATTTCTTAGTTTCAGGATTAAATCCGGTGTCTGTGTATCGTACTGTCAGAGTATGTGTCACAGAACTCGGAGAAGTACCGCTCTATCTTTTTCAGAGTGTAATGAGCATTAGTCGAGATCACTGAAATTCCTGTGGGTAAAGTGCCCGTTGGATCCGCAGATTTAAATTCCATCTCTAATACTTCATTTGAACCTGCCGTAAAATCTGAGTAAGTGAAAACGAGCTGGTCTATACTTGCCAGTTGAACCGATTGGAAAAACTTGTGCAACTTGTACTGTTTACCCTTCTTTGCATTGGACCGATCAGCATGATTTCCAGGAAGACTGCTCCGTCAATAACAACGGTATCCTCAAGAATCAATACATTTGCCGCGGTAGTTGTAATGACTCCGTTCACGAAATTTAAGACTGTCAAGAACATGAGCGTAGACGGACCGGTTGTTTGTACTCCCGAGGAATTATTTATTTCTAAGATCCCTATTGATGTACCTGTCGGTAAACTTTCTCCCGCATCACTATTAAATATTATTTTTCCACTTGCAGCTGATATCGTACCTATTCCGGTTAAGGCTTGACCACCAGTTTTTACAACTCCTCCCGATTGCACTTCTAAAGTGAGTGAACCGATATTAGTTGCGTCCAATCGGCCTGATGATGTAAACGCTAATGTTCCATTAGCAACTTCTAATCGTGAGGAAGGCGAAAATTTTAATTGACCATTAACTGTAACCGTATTATTGGCACTCTCGGGATTAGCGCCGCCTCCGGTTTTATTAATTTGTAAATTTTTTAAATTGATAGTACCAGTGATGGATTGAGATTGAGTACTCCCTGCGCCATTTCCCATCGCCAATATAGTATTATCCGCGACTGTTCCGCTTCCAGCAACATCTCCCCCCGTCAAATCACCGAGCACATAAAGGGTATCAGACCCCAGATCAATCGTACCGGCAGTAAGGGTAAGCGTCTTACGAACGGTTCTTTCAGTCGTAGTCTGAATTAAATCTCCAGTTGAGTTTATTGTTACATTAGCAGGAAATAAAGAATTTGTCCATTCTGCGCCAATTGTAAAATTAGTACCTGGTGTATACTCAATTGTTGAATTAGGACCATATAGAAGTGTATTTCCATTTACTGAAACAGATCCTGCTCCCGAACCAATTTTTAGTTTCCCATTTATTGTATAAGTTGAACTACCAGCAGAAAAGTTTAATGAGCCATTTCCAAATGTTATATTGTTGAATGTGTCAGCATCTGCAGTGGTAATCGCATAATTGGGATCACTAAATCCCGCTCTAAAAAATTCAATAGTACCGGTATCTTCATTATCAAGTCCCACCACTTTGAATTATTAGCGACCCACCTCCCACATCTGTACCACCAATATACAATATGCTCGATGAATTGTTGAAAACACCTTGTATAGTTAATTGTAGTATTCGAGGAGTGGAGGCTATAGCAAGATCCACAGTATCTCCGTTTGCGATTACAAAAATACCACCTTGAAATGTACCTGGATCGCTATCCCAAGTATTGGGATCTGTGAAATCTCCATTTTGTACATTAGTATATGTTGTCTGAGCAAAGACCTTGGGTATTAAATAAAATCAAGATCAGCAAAAACAATAATTAAATTGAATCTTGATATATGTACATCATTCTTTTCATAGTAAACATTTTCATACTTGCCTCCAGAGTTTTGCCGCAAAAACAGCAGTCTCTATCTCCAATATAATTTTCAGAATTTTATCATCTGTTGTTTGATCAATAATTTTTGTTAATGTAAACGCAATACAAACAACAAGTTAAAACAATTGATTTAATGTAGGTATTTGTTTATGCCCTAAATCCTAATTTATTACAAATTTTTATAAAAAAAAACAAGAAAAATATATATTTATTTAGGATTTAGCGCTGTTACACAAGTCCCTTTTTTAATCTCTGATTAAACAACAAATAATCTTAAAAAATTTCTTCCATTTAAAAATAAGATGCATTCTTGTAACTAAAAGTTACAGTTTATTCATCCGCAGCAAGGAAATTGAACCGTAATCCCTGCCTTTGTTTCGGCACCGGGGCAAATGCTTCTGTTAATCTCGTTCGTAGAATTTCCTCCGTGAGACCGCGAACCATTTTACCTTCTTCAATCACCGAGATCATGCCGGTCTCTTCAGATACCACCACGACAATCGCATCGGTCTGTTCAGAGATCCCGACGGCTGCCCGGTGACGGGTTCCCAGTGCCGCATCCAGATCCGGTGACTGTGACAGCGGCAGTAAACATTTGGCTGCCAGGGCAATTTCGCCCCGGATTACCAACGCCCCATCATGCAATGGCGATCTCGGGTTGAATACCGCAGTAATCAATGGTTTTGATATCTGGGCCTGAAGTTTTACTCCCGTTTCCAGAACACTCTTAACACCCATATCACGTAACATTACAATGATCGCACCAAAATTCTTGTTGGACATCTCCAAAGTGGCATTAATTACATCTTCAATAAATTGGGGTTCACCCACCTTCACAAATGTGCGCACCAAACGGCTTTGCCCCAGGTAAATCAATAAGCGCCGTAATTCCGGCTGAAAGATAATCACAAACGCAATGACCCAAACTGTCTTCAGGTTTGACATGATCCATGACAAGGCGCTCAGATTAAACAGCTCGCCAATGACAGAAATAATTAAAATAACCAATAAGCCAATAAACATGCGGGCGGCTATCGATCCCTTTAAAAATTCATATAACTGGTACATCAGAAAACTGACCAGCGCAATGTCCAGCACATCAATAATTGTGATCGGTAAAAAACCTATTTTTACAAGCATCTTTTCACCCTGATACAAAGTTTAATGATTTTTTTCGAAAATGAAGTGACATTCGTCAATTTACGCATTTTTCTCACGCAAGACGCCAACCATGTTTATCACATCTTTTACAGATGCAACCTCATGGCTTCTGACGATTGCAGCCCCATTTTCGATAGATTTGACGACACTCGCCAGAGTTCCGGCATTACGATCGCCCACTTCTCTCCCGGTTATCTGACCGATAAATGATTTTCTTGACGTTCCAACCAAAACCGGATAACCAAACTGTTTGAACAAGCGAAGGTGTTTTAAAATAGCAATATTATCTTCTAACCGTTTGCCAAATCCGATACCCGGATCTAATATTAGTTTGACTACTCCCGATTCTTTCAGAAAATTGATTCTTTCTTCAAAATAATCCAGAAGTTCTGTAATGACATTGTCATATCCCGGGTTCATCTGCATCGTTCCCGGACGGCCTTGCATATGCATGACAACCACAGGACACCCAAATTCTCCGGCCACACTCACCATTTCCGGATCACTGGTTAATCCCGAAATATCATTTATCCAATTGGCACCTGCCTCAAGGGCTTGCCGGGCAATATTTGATTTGGTAGTATCTACCGAGATAAGTATATCTGATTCATTTCTAATTTTACCGATAACAGGAATAATACGGTTTAATTCTTCCTCTTCAGCCACAGGCTTCGCACCCGGTCGTGAAGATTCACCACCAATATCCAAAATATCTGCCCCTTCAGATATCAATTTCATGGCATGCTGGTTGGCATCTTTGTTTTCAAAGTATCGGCCGCCGTCGGAAAATGAATCCGGAGTCACATTGAGCACGGCCATTATCCTGGGTTGCGACAGATCCAATCCAAAAAGAGTCTCACTTTCCGGATACAAATATTCCAGTGCCTCCGTTTTCATACGCAATTCATTAAGCGGACTAAGCTGGGCTGAAAGGTCATGTTTAATATTTTGTGCAAAAAAATCCTTTAGCCTGCCGTGATCAAAGAAATATAGGAACTGGCCGGATTCGATCTTAATCAATTTTCGGGTGAATTCAAATGAGTTGAGAACTGTTGTTTCTTCATTTTTTGTGTCGCTGAGAACCGCGCATGTCACGGTTGCTAATTCAGGAAATTCGCTACTGGAAATACGTATATCTTTAAAAAGTTCCGGTGAGATACTTTGTTTAGAGTGCCACAGAATCTTTATTTTCATTTTCTCCAACCTGCAGGGAATCCTGGGATTGTGCGCTCAAAATAATCCTGACTTGTCGCATTGCCTCTTTGGCATAATGGTCATCTGAGCCTGTTTTTCGGCGTATTCTTTCACGGAAATACTCGAGTGCTTTTTCTTCGTCCCCGGTCAGTTTATAAACCGCACCCAGGTAAAGATATGAGTCCAGATCATCATCAATTTTTATTGCTTCTTTAAACAGATTTTCAGCCGTTTCATAATCCTTTAATTGAAAATAACTGACACCCAGATTATAATTGACCTCTGCGGAATCAGGATAAAGATCTATCAATTTTTCGAAGATACTCTTTGCCTCCAGAGTATGCTTTGTTTGCAAATAGATTTTACCAAGCAAGTTCAGAACCGGATAGCTGTTTGCATTAATCTTCATATAATTTTGCAATAATTCCCTGGCAAAAGTTGTACTATAGCCGGAAGCTGTACCGGTGCCTGAATTATAATATTCATCTGCCAGCTCAAATACCGCGTCCGCATATCCCGGATCCAGACTTATGGCCTTTTTTAGTAAGGCTTTTCTATCATCAAACATCAGATCCGTAAACCGGCTTTCATGTAACAAACTCATCATAAAATATACGCGTGAGTCAAAAGGATTTTGTGTTACCGCACGTTTCAAGCATATCTCTGCGGTTTCAAAATCGCCCATGTGCATATACAATCTGGACAGGCTAACATTTAAATCCGCGTTATCAGTTTCAGATTTGCTATATGGAAGTAAGAGCGCCTGCGATTTTTGAAATTTCCGATTCGTTTCAACAGTTTTTAAATTTGTCTTATTTTTAAGTGACTGGTCTTTCCGGCCCAATTGAATCAGTGCCCGCGCTTTCAAAATATCGATTTCCCGGCCTGCACTATCAGGCAGATTTAATGCATTTTCAAATTCGCCCGAGACAAACTCTTCTTTTGTACCGGCAATTAACTGTAACTGATCTTCCGAGTAACTGGTTAATTGGGATGATTCTCTGACCCAACCCCGGTCTTCCAGAAATCCGATCAAATCCTTAAGTCCCTGCTGATAACTCGTTACTTCATACTGCTTTGACTCTATATCTCCGTCATCATATATTATTATCTCAAAAATCCGTTTACCCTGTTTGCTAATAATATTTCCGGTTACATAGATGTCAATATCCAACGCGGATGCAAGACGGGCACGGTAGGCCTTATTATATATTGAGTCACGCTCTGATGTTTCATAAAACCATTCCCAACGATGTAAATAGTAATCCTCTTTTAAATTTGTTTCAGTTGATAGTTGCAGTGCTTCACATATTGCAACATCGATCCTGTCGTCTTGCTGCCAGGGTAAATATGCAATTTTGTCGGACAGACTGGGTGGGCTCAAGTATATCCAAAGAAAAATGTAAATAGTCAACAATGAGATATTAAATCGCAGCGATTTTCTCTGATATGTTTTTTTATCAAATAATTTCGAACTCTTATAAAGATAGTATAAGGCCAGATTTATGGTAACGAGAATGAAAGTAAGGAGCAAAAATCCCCCCGGTACATTTCCGGATAATTCAAGATATAATTCTTGCATGGGTTGACTCCACTTTTAATGAAATATAAAAATCCGGACATCAGCCCGGATTTGAAATATTCTACTCGTCTGTTTTGGGTTTCCTGCGCGGTTTTCTCGTTTTGGGCTTCGGACTTTCACCATCAAACGATTCAGGCTCTGGTTTGGTCGGAAGTTTTTTTCCGTCAAGGATAATCTCGATCTGCTCGCCATCAAGTATTTCGTATTCCAACAAAGCCTCAGCCAGATTATGGAGTTTATCCATATTCTGCCTTAACAGATCTTCAGATTTATTTTCGGCCTCACCAATAATCCGGCGTACTTCTTTATCTATTTCTCTGGCCGTATCTTCACTATAGTCACGATGTTGGGAAATTTCTCTACCAAGAAAAATTTCTTCTTCCTTTTTCCCAAAAGTAACCGGTCCCAGAATATCACTCATACCCCACTCACAGACCATTTTACGTGCGATATCTGATGCCCGTTCAATATCATTTCCGGCCCCGGTCGTAAAGTGATCAAATACGATTTTTTCCGCGGACCGGCCGCCGAGGAGTTGTATCAACATTGATTCCAGATAGCTGCGGGAATAATTATGTTTTTCGTCAATTGGCAAATAATGCGTCACACCCAATGCCCTGCCACGCGGAATAATGGTTACCTTGTGAACCGGATCTGTATCAGGCAGTAACCTCGAAACGAGTACATGACCCGATTCATGATACGCTGTGGTTTTCTTTTCTTCTTCGGTAATTAACATTGTCTTGCGTTCCATGCCCATCATGACTTTATCTTTGGCTTCTTCAAAATCGGTCATCATCACCTTGTCCCGGTTACGGCGTGCTGCCAGCAACGCCGCCTCGTTTACCAGATTTGCCAGATCCGCACCGGATAAACCAGGCGTTCCTTTGGCTAATACTTCCAGATTGATATCCTTCGATAAAGGTATTTTCTTGGTGTGCACCTTTAGGATTCCTTCACGACCCCTTACATCCGGTCTGTCAACCACTATTTGCCGGTCAAACCGTCCCGGTCGCAACAGCGCAGAGTCAAGTACATCCGGCCGGTTGGTAGCGGCAATCAATATGACACCCTCTTTGGTATCAAACCCATCCATTTCAACCAGCAATTGATTGAGTGTCTGCTCACGTTCATCATGACCACCACCAAGCCCGGCACCACGATGCCGGCCGACCGCATCCATTTCATCAATAAAAATGATACAGGGCGCATGTTTTCTTCCTGTTTCAAACAAGTCGCGAACGCGGCTGGCGCCAACGCCAACAAACATTTCTACAAAGTCCGCACCACTCATGCTTAGAAAAGGTACACCGGCTTCACCGGCAACCGCTTTCGCTAACAAAGTTTTACCTGTTCCGGGGGGACCAAGTAATAAAGCGCCTTTTGGGATCTTGCCACCCAGACGCTGAAATTTGGCCGGGTCCTTTAAAAATTCGATAATCTCCTGTAATTCCTGTTTGGCCTCATCGGCACCCGCCACATCAGCAAATGTCACTTTGGTTTTATCTTCCGTGAACATTTTGGCGCGACTTTTTCCAAAGGAGAAAATTCCCCGGCTTCCACCACCACCACCACCCTGCATTCTCCTGGCAATAAAAATCCATACGACCAGAATTAATATCCAGGGTAATGAATTGAGCAAAATAACCGTCCATTCATTTGACGGGGTTACAAATTCAATATCCACACCGCGTGAACGCCATTGTTCCACAACCGTATCATCTAAGTAAGGCAAGATTGTCCTGAACTTGTCATATCGCTTGCCTCTTTCGGATGTGTACGCCATCGGTTCTTTGGTTTCACCGATAAGAATATTATCTTTGACAATAACTTCACCGCTTCTCATATTGTCATCATTAAGAATTTTCAAATATTCTGAGTAAGAAATCTGAATTGTGGTTTCTTCCTGCCCCGGCCATAGCTGGCTAAAAAAGATGGCCGCAATAAGAATTACAATCCAGATTAATCCTGTTTTTGAAGCCTTTTTCCACTGGAACTCATCATCCTTACGTTTTTTGTTTCCACCTGAGTTCTGACTTCTTTTATCATCATCCATTCAAAATACCTTTCAAAGATTTTCCTAAAAATTAAACTTCAACTGTATAAATTGATCGTAAATTTCTCTTGAGTTGCTGATCATCTAATCCGTAACCCACGACAAATTTATCTTCTATATCAAAACCAATATAATCTATTTTTATATTTGTTTTTAACCGAGATTTCTTCCGTAACAAAGTGACAACACTTAATGATGCCGGATCGAACGCACGAAGCATTTTACTTAAGAACTGTAACGACAATCCCGAGTCCACTATATCTTCAACCACAATCACATGTCGTCCCTTTATATCCGCGCTGAGTGGTTTCAACACTTTGATATGTCCGGTGGATTCCTTTTCATCACCATAACTGGAGATCCTGATAAAATCAATTTCACAGTCAATGTTGATGTATCTGATAAGATCCGCAAGAAATACAAATCCGCCATTTAATATGCCTATCAATATAGGAACATTTCCATTATGATTATCAGAAATCTGATTTCCGATTTCGAGCATTCTCTGATTAATTTCAGATTCAGAAATCATCAGTTTATAATTACTATCAATAATTCTTTGCTGGTCTTGTTCTATCATTTTTTACTCACCAATTCCAATTTAAAAACGGTTTTCGTTTCAGGTGATATTTTGAACTGATCATCCAGCCGGTAACCGGCTATCCAAATAATTCTGTCCCCCTTACAAATCAACGGAATAGACTTTTTTAAAAAAGTATTGATTTTAAGGTCGGTGAAGAAATCACTCAATTTTCGTTTATTTGACATCCCTAGTGGCTGGAATGAATCGCCCTTCTTCCAGAATCTAACCTGAAGTAACTCTCCACTTTTGTCACCATCTATGTATTCAACAGCTTTATCATTTGTAAATTTTATTTTTTCTTTTTCAATTTTTTCAAAACTGATCTGATACGAATCCAGCACCTCGACCGACTCACCGAGTCTGATTATGATCGTTTCACTTTTTTCAACCTGCGATTTGCCAAACATAATAAATTGACGTTCGACAACCGCCATTCCATTTTCCAGAAATAGCATTTTTTTGCCAACCTGGGCATCTGAAATAAAGTCATCCCAAAGGGCCAGATTTCTGTCCGAAATCTTGTAATTTACTGGATATACACTCGAAATACAATATTCAAGCAACCCTCTGCGTAATGTCTCATTGTACAACAAATAACGTTTTCTGTGCAATGATATTCCAGTTTTTGTTTTTTTTGTAATATTTTGGATAACCTCACTCAGTTTTTCTTCATATATATCGTAATATTTATAAAGATCATCGATGATCTTTGGGATCTGGACCGTGAGATCAGTTGAAAATTCTGCCTCAAGATATGGAATAATTCTGTGGCGGATATTATTTCTTATTATCGCAACATCCCGGTTAGTTGAGTCTTCCCGATACGTCAGATTATTTTTCTTTGCATAGCTGATAATGCTATTTCTGTCAATTTGTAATAAAGGTCGTATAAAATATCCCCGGCATGGTTTTATCCCCAAAAGGCCTTTCACTCTGGACCCTTTAGCCATACGCATTAAGAATGTCTCAATATTATCATTCAGATTATGTCCGGTGGCAATACGGATGTCAGGATTTTTTACAACAGTTTTTTCAAAGAATTTTAATCGTTGTTCGCGAAGATATGTTTCAGAAACTTTTAACGGCTTGCCACGTAGTCGGCCAAGGATAATTTTTAGCTGATACCTTTTTGCCAGATCTTCAACGAATTGTTCATCTCCTAGGGATTCTGCCCCTCTTGTATTATGATTATAATGCAAGACCACCAAATCATAACCATACTCAGACCGAAGGTGGTACAAAACATCCAGCATAACACATGAGTCGATACCGCCGGAAACGGCAGTGTATATTGTTTTTACACCGGGAGGTATTAGTTGATGTTTATTAATATATTCTTTGATTTTATTTATCATTAGTCAAAACAGGTAAGAATGATGAGGATATTTGAAAAAGTAGCGGCGCAGGGATTTGAACCCCGGACACGTGGATTATGATTCCACTGCTCTAACCAAGCTGAGCTACGCCGCCATAAAAAAGGGTGGTTAAATTGCAACCACCCGATAACCTGGTAGCGGGGGCAGGATTCGAACCTGCGACCTTTGGGTTATGAGCCCAACGAGCTACCAGACTGCTCCACCCCGCGATATAGAGTTATGAATTTACCCAGATTTCATCTTCATGTCAATATCATCCATTATTTTTTGTATCAATTTTTGTTCGTCCATTATCCTGACTGTCATTTCAAGTACAAATACATTTAATTCATGAAAAAAGTCCGTGCCTAATTTAACCACATCCTTCTCAGTTGTAATTAATGTCTGGCAATTATGCCCTTTCGCAGCCACATCGATCATGTCAATATCTTTCGGCCCGTAATGATGATGATCGGGAAATCCAATAAATTCACATATTTTAATTTGAGCCCTATCTAAACTTTGCTCAAAATATTTTGGTGAGGCGATACCGGAAAATGCAATTGCCGATAACTCTGCCATTTCAGTTAAGGCAATTAATTCATTGGTTTTTACATTCCGAAAGTGCATTGGTTCATATCGCGAAAAAAATGAATCGCCACCGAACCATTTGCTCATACCAAAAGGATCTTCATTATAATCCTGATCCTGGCATTTGGTGTAAATAAACAGATCTGCACGACTCACCGCCTTCAATGGTTCCCGCCGGTCCCCGGCAGGGATCAGTTTCTGCTTGCCGGGATTCTCATTTATATCGATCAGCAATATATTTACATCACGATATACACTGCGATGCTGATACGCATCATCCAGAATAATCAGATCCGGATTGAATTTCTCCTCAGCCAATTGAATGCCAGCAGCCCTCCGCTCTGCCGACAATTACTGGTACTGCGGTAAACTTTTTCGCAATCATTACCGGTTCATCACCACCCTGATCAGGAGTGACAATTCTCCCTTTACCATCCGAGACAATTTTAACACCCTGAGAGCGACGTCCATATCCCCGGCTTACAACCACTATTGATGTATATTTTTTTGACAATTTTTCCAATAAGTACATTGTTATCGGTGTCTTGCCGGCCCCACCGGCCATTATATTGCCGATGGAAACCACAGGTACCGAAAAATGATGTGTGCGAAACCATCCCCAATCATAAAAGCAGTTCCTCAAAACCATAATCAGACCATAAATCCAACTTATAGGAATGAGAATGGTCTGAAAAAATACATTTTTTCTTATTTGATAATTCATAGCTATTATGGCATATTTCGGGATTGGCCTAACGTAAACGTTTCAGAAATTGGATCACATCCGATCTGATCGGCGCATAGAGCAATATGGAAAAAAGATAACCAAAAATTATAAGTATGCGTATCAAAAAACTCAAATCAAACAGGTAGAACAAACATAATCCGGCCGCTAAATACACATACAAACCAGCCAGAATGGAATACTCGTATCTGATTCGATAGAATTTTGCCGTGACAAAATAAATGGACAGCGTCATTACCAGGTATGCCAGAACCGCTGCTATTGCAGCCCCCATCATACCATAACGCGGCATCAGATACAAATTGCACCCAATATTTGTCAGGGCGGCCAGCCCGGTAAACAGCCCCATCCACTTGGTTTTCTTTTCGATATATATACCTACAGTCAAATTTACATATACGCCATACAACATATATGACAATAATATCAGAGGAATTATAAATGTCCCTGACCAAAATGAACTCCCCATGAGTGTCATTGTTGATGAAACAGGAATTTTAACAATATAGCCAACCAGATACCCACCAGCGAGAACAATCACCCCGGCCATGGCAGTAAAATATGTCATTACGCGACTGTAGATTTCTCTGGCATTCTCTTCTTTTGCTACACGGAGAAAAAACGGCTGCCAGGCAGTCCGGAATGCGGAGACAAGCAGCAGCATCAGGGTGCCGAATTTATGATTGGCGCTGTATAATCCAACGGTATCCTTGTCGAGCAGATAGAGCATCAGATACCGGTCGCTCATTTCAACCACCAGGAAAGCGATCCCATTTGGGATCATCGGGATGCCAAATTGTAACAGATCCCGGATCACGATCCGTGAAAACGCACCCTTTAAATATTTAAGTTGAAATGGAATTAATACCAGCAAATTGACAAATGCGGCGATCAGATTTGCGTAAAGAATACCTTTAACACCCATCTTTAAAACCATGACAAACAACAGATTTAATATCAATTCCAGTATAAACCGGCCCATTCGTAGACCGGAATACAGCACTGATCGTTCTTCTGCACGAAGTATCAGATATGGCAGATTACACAGGGTATCTGTGAAAAGAATACCCGCGGCAATCTGAACAAAAAACTCATAATTATCGGAATCAAAAATCAATATCGAGATGGAATCGGCAAAGATATATATCAGGACGGATGAAAAAACTGCAGTTATTGATAAGATTCGTATTGCCGAACTATATACCTGTTCCCTGGTATGACGACCGAGAAAATAATACCTCATGAATGCCGAATCGATCCCATAGAGATAAAAGACATTCATGAATGCAAGAAAGGTATAGATCAGCACATAATCGCCGTATTCACCTTTGGTGGCGATATAGGTAGCATCCGTTAAAACAGGTAGTAATACCAAGCCCTGAGCACGTTGAATAAGAGTGCTTACTGTGTAGATAGCAGAATGTTTGGTCAGATTTTTTATATGTGTAAGTAAAGACATCCCGCCTATTTTTCTTTCTTTTTCAGGCGCTGGATTAATGCTTCGATCCCTAGAATATAGCTTTGTTTTCCGAATCCGCTGATTACTCCCGCGCAAGCGGGGCTGGTGACAGATTTCCCCCGGAATTCTTCGCGGGCATAAATATTACTTAAATGTACTTCTACGACAGGCAGTATACATGCCTCTATTGCGTCACGCAGCGCATAGGAATAATGTGAAAAGGCGGCCGGATTTATGACTATACCATTATATGATTTGTGGGCAAAATTTAATTTATCGATTATTTCCCCCTCATGATTACTCTGATAAAAGTCGAGATCGAGTTCGGGAAAATTTTCATCGATAATATGGTTTATTGTTTCTAAAGTTTCAATACCATAGATCTCCGGTTTGCGAATTCCGAGCATATTCAGGTTTGGCCCGTTAATGATTAAAAACTTCATACTTTCTCCTAATTTTTATTGCTATCAGCATAAGAAACCACTGAGCACACAGAGTAATATAATTAGAGATTAGAAATGGAAGATTTGAAATTTAATCTATTCAGAAAACGATTGTTTTTAATTGATTTGAGACTTCTGAAAAATGATATTTTTATATGAACGTCATTCTGAACTTGTTTCAGAATCCCCTTAAATAGACCCTGAAATAAATTCAGGGTGACGAAATTTAAGTATTTATAACATTTTCAGAAGTTTCTAATTTCTAACTTCTAATCTCTAATTTCATACTATTATACTTTAATAGACAAACCGTCGTAAGCAAAATTCATACTTTCCGGCAGTTTTTCGCCATGCAAATCATGGTCAATATCATGGCTCATATGAATAAAATATGTTTTATTCGCACCAATTTTTTGCGCCGCACTTATTGCCTCATCCAAACTAAAATGTGTTGGGTGCGTTTTCAAGCGCAATGCATCCACTACCAAGACTTCTAGATTTGTCAATTGCTTAAATGTATTATCGGGTATCTTACTCACATCTGTACAATATGCAAAGTTATTTATTCGATAGCCCAAAATCATGGAATCACCATGCCACAAATGGAGCGGCACTATACGAAGGTTTGCTATATTAAACTCCTCAGTGACAATATTTGCCTCAAGATTGGGTACGCCCAGGTTAACCCGGCCATTACCAAATGCATAACCAAAACTGATCAGCAGGCGCTCAATTGTTTCATCATTGCCATATACCGGAATTCTTTTTTTAGATTTGAAATTAAACGGACGTAAATCATCAATTCCACAGATGTGATCCGCATGGGCATGGGTGTATAGAATTGCATCTATAGAGTCTGTAGTTTTTCTTAACAATCTGCTGTCGCAAATCGGTTGAGGTGTCGATCAGAATATTACATGACTCGGATTCGATAATAATAGAGGTCCGTAAGCGTTTATTCTTTGGATTTGTTGAAGTACACACATTGCAGTTACAATTAATTACAGGTATTCCCTGTGAAGTGCCTGTACCCAAAAAACTTATTTGTAAATCAGAGTTTGTTTTATTCATCGCGTGAATGCTATTTTATCAGGCTAAACAAGTATGCAAAACTTTCAATTACCAGATTTTCATCTTTCAAAATAACGGATCGCACTTTTCCAATTTTTTCCGGAAGTATGAGTTGAATCTGTCCATCTTTGACTTTTTTATCCTGATACATCAATTGCAATAATTCCCGGGGATCAGGATGGGCCTTGTTTTGAGGCAAAGACACCGGTAACTGCCTAATTAACGCATCCATTCGCCTCTGCTCATCCTCCGGTAAAAGATTAAGTTTGACCGCTACAAAGTTAGCACACATCATCCCCAGTAGCACAGCCTGTCCGTGTTTCAGGCCTGAATAGCCATAATACGCTTCCAGGCCATGGGCAAAGGTATGTCCATAATTAAGAATGGCCCGAAGCCCGAGTTCACGCTCATCACGTGTGACTACATCTGCCTTCTGGCTGGCACAACTGTGAACAATGTTACGAAGGATTCCCGGAATCCTTGCTCAATATTTTATCAATATTCTTTTCCAGCAAATGGAATAGAGATGGATCGCCGATTACGCCATATTTTACCACTTCACCCAGGCCGCATATATATTCCTCAACCGGTAATGTCTGCAGTACAGAGATATCAGTGAAAATTGCCCGGGGTTGATAAAAGGCACCGATCAGATTTTTCCCGACAGAATGATTAATCCCGACCTTGCCGCCAATACTACTATCCACCTGGGCAAGCAGGGATGTGGGAATATGGATCATATTTACACCGCGCAAATATGTGGCGGCAACAAATCCCGCCAGATCACCAACGACACCACCGCCCAAAGCAAGTATGGAAGCATTGCGCTCAATTTTATTTTCAAGCAGCCAGTCATATAATTGTGTTACCACAGCTGCAGATTTACTTTGCTCGCCATCGGGAACATCAAAATGAATTACATCAAAATCTGTAATCAATTGCTCCTGTAATCGTTCATAATATAGCTCTGAGACGGGTGGAACCGAGATAACCGCCAGCTGCTTATTTGTCTTCAGTTTCTGTAAATACCCGGGAATATTATCAAATATATCTTCACCCAGCAGGATATTGTAACTTCTCTCAGCCAAAGCGACCGGTATCATGTCATATTTTGAATTTTCAGTCTTCATTATTTTATCAGGTATCTAATTTTTTCTGCGCACTCCGATGCATCCTGCCCATCGCGGTTATAAATAATATCCGCGGCCATAAAGCCTTTTTCCCTCTTCGCGAGCAAGTGCTCAATTTTATTGAGATATTCTTCCCGTGATAAATTTTCTCCCTCAGCTCTCATTAAAGGGCGGCGTGTTGAGTGCTTTATACGATTATATATGTTTTCCGGGCTGCTTTGGATATAGATTAACACACCCCGGGATTTTATATTTTCCAGGGTTTTTTCAGACATCAAAGCGCCGCCTCCCAAAGAAATTACAGCAAATTCCTTGCGATTGCTTATTTCGTTTATCTTTTCTTCTTCCCGCTCACGAAACCATTTTTCGCCTTCATGCGCAAATATTTCCCGGATTTCCTTTTGATACTGATTTTCCAGTTCATCATCCGTATCGATAAAGGCGCAGCCTAGTTTTTTTCGCAAGATTTTTGCCAATGGTGCTTTTTCCGCTACCCATAAATCCGGTAATATATATTTTTCGTTGTGGCATGTTTAATAAATCGCTTGATTTTAGGTTAGAAATTAGAGATTAGAGATTTGAATTAGCTTATGGCCAATAGCCAATTGTGAATTCCTCATTCCTCGTTTCTAATTTCTAATTTCTAATCTCTAATCCCTAACTAGTTTCTCAGTGGTTCTTTTTTTGCTGTATTAATATTGCCTCAAACTGTTCCTTAAACTGATCGGTCACTTCTTGTGAAAACCGGTTGAAGGTATAAAAATCAACAAACAGTTCTTCTGAATCATTCATAACCACTTTAGTAATACTGTTCAGTTTATTCAGGCTATCCATCATCAATGGAATCCGTGATATATTCATCCCGTCAAATGTGCGTCCAAGATGATGTATCAGGCTCAGATTGTAGGCCATCAAACGGTCGTGCTCTGCAGCCGGAATATTTTCTACCCTCAGCTGTAATTCGTTTTCAAAAAATTTTACCAAAAAGTCATATATATCATATGGTACTCTTCCCGGAATCAGCGTGATCAGGTGATCTTTCAAACCCGCACGGGCAGAATCAGGTCCAAACAGGGGGTGACTGGCGATATAAAATGTATGCGGTGGTAGTTCCTCCATAATCCAATTCATCACTGGTTCTTTTATGGAAGCACAATCAATAATTGTTGTACCTGCCTGAAATAACTTTATATTTTGTCTGATAAAAGGCGTGATCTGTCTTATGGGAATGGTCAGGAAAATATATTTTTTACCAAGACAAGATGTCAGATCATCCCATTGGGCAAAGCGTTCAACCACATCCTTCCGCTCTGTATCTATATCACATATAGATACCGGATAAAAGTTACTCAAATGTTTTGCCCAAAATGCGCCAAACCGGCCTGCACCGATTACGGCAAAATCTGTCGAATTATTTTTTACCATTCTGAACCTGGTAGGATTCCTCTAAAATTAATTGCCACAACCTAAAAATAAAAGATGGATCAATTCCTTTTTCCAGACACATTTTTTCCAAACGTAAATTTAAATCTGCTTCACGCTCTTTATCAATAACCGGTTTGTTAATTTTGCCCTTTAAAACCCCAATTTCACCGGTTAATTGTAATCGCTCGCTCAGTAGCTCAATAATTTGTGTATCAATTTTGTCAATTTGTTTACGAATCTTGACAATTTTTTCCTGATCAGGCATCAACAACCTCCTGCCAGAAGTCTGAAATCCTGCCAGAATGAAGGATATGACTTTCGGACACATTCCGGACGAGATATAATGGTTCCCGGAACCCTTGTTCCCGCGATGGCAAAACTCATTGCGATCCTATGGTCATCAAATGAGTCTAGTGTTGCCGGTGTATAATTTGCCTGTGGAAATATTTCAAGATTACCATTGCGATACTCCGTCTTTCCACCAAGTGCTTCGATATTGGACTGGATAGCCGAAATCCGATTACTTTCCTTATATTCCAGGTGTTTGATATTCATGAGACGGGAAGTTGCGGGTGCAAACATTGCCATGACGCTCAATGCCGGAACCAAATCCGGTATTTCATTACAATCAATTGCCATACCCTTCTGAATACTTCCCTGCAGTTCCATATGATCCGGATAGAGCATTATGTTAGCACCCAGCTCGCGGGCAATTTCAAATATGCGCTCATCACCCTGCAATGAGGGCAATGTTACCTTTGGCAGTATCAGTTTTATATTATGTAACATACTCAAAACCACCCAGTATGAAGCTGCAGAAAAATCTTTTTCTACCCGGAAATTCCAATCCAGATCAGGACGATTTGCGGTAATGCGGATTTGATTCTGGTCATAACCTGCACGTAAACCCAGTTTTTTCATGAGCTTATACGTCATCTTAATATAGGGAAGTGACGGCGTATCTTCCGGCATAATGATTTCAAGATCATTTTTCATCCATAAAGCAGACATCATCAGTGCGGTGATTATTTGTGACGAAGGAAGATCATGTAATTCAATCCTTCCCCCTGTCAACGATTTTGGATGAATGACCGCCGGTAAGGTGTTATCCAAAGATTCAATATTTACATCAAAGTTTTTCAATGCATCAAATAATTGAGCGAATGGCCGCTGATGCAGCCGGTCACTGCCATAAAAACGGAATGGTTTATCCAGGTGCGGAGCGAGTGGGATTAAAAACCTTGCGGATGAGCCCGAATTACCCAGGTAAATTTCTGCATCATTTACGTGACCCAGTGCATTTGAAATCGTGATTGTTCCCTCATCCTCAGTAATACCGGCGCCCATATTCCGGAGTGCCTGAATGGTAATTTCTGTATCTTCAGCCATCAACGGATCACTAATAATTGTTTTACCATCATTTAAAGCGCCCAATATTAGTATCCGGTGGGTTACACTTTTTGATGCCGGTAAATCAATCTGTAAGATTTCTCTATCTGGAACGGAAATTTTGTACATTTTTTGCCAATTCCTCATTCTTCTGTTGGCGCAGTTTAAGGATACCATCGTGTAGTACATTTATGTCTCTTAACAACTCGCCATATTGCTGATAATTCAACGATTGATTTCCATCAGAGAGGGCTTCATGGGGACGAGGATGTATTTCAACCATAACGCCATCCGCACCTGCTACCAGTCCTGCAAGAGTGACTGGTATAATTAGATCCGTACGGCCAGTTGCATGGCTTGGATCAACGATGATAGGCAGGTGTGATAAATTCTTCACCATTGGAACCACATTTAAATCAAAGGTATTTCTGGTAAATTCCACAAATGTCCGGATACCGCGTTCACATAATATAACCTGCTCATTACCTTCTGAGAGGACATATTCGGCACTCATGAGAAATTCACTGAGTGTTGCGGACATTCCTCTTTTAATAAATATGGGTTTGTCGGTTTTTCCCAGGGCTTTTAACAACTTAAAATTTTGCATACTGCGTGCACCGACCTGAAAGATATCAATATACGGATACAACAAATCGATATCCTCTATCTCCATTACCTCACTGATTACCGGTAAATTGTACTTTTTTCCGGCCGCGTGAATCCATTTTGCACCGGTTTCACCCAATCCCTGAAATGCATAGGGGCTGGTTCGTGGTTTAAAAACACCACCACGTAACACATGGCCGGCGGTTTCTGATAATTCGCGGGCAATATCAAAAATTTGTTCTTCGGTCTCCACCGAACATGGGCCCGTCATAATTACCGGTTCAAGCCCGCCGATAGTTACATCTTTTACCTGTATAATTGTATTTTCAGGATGGAACTTTCGTGATGCCAGTTTGTATGGCTCGAGAATGGATATAACCTTTTCTACCCCGGCCATGGCCTCGATTGCATTTTTATCCAGATCCCGCTTATCACCGATAACACCAATCAGACTCTTTTCTATCCCTTTTGATTCATGTACACGGGCACCCCGTTTAATGATGTGGTTTTTTATGGAATCGTATTCTGCCTGACTAATTGTGCCCTTTAAAACAATGATCATTATATATCTCCCCGATATGATATTTTAATTAATATATATGGTTAAAAATCTAGTATTTTTGTGAGAAAAGATGGACGATGGTGCGGTGTCGGTCCGATTTGACGGATCGCTTCGATATGCTCCCTGGTACCATAGCCTTTATTTTTTGCAAATCTATACTGTGGATATTCACTATCCAGTTCCTTCATATAATTATCACGTGCTACTTTTGCCACAATGGATGCGGCACTGATTGTAAACGATTTATCGTCGCCGTGAATAATACCTTTCGATGGTATTTCCACATCAGGTAAATCTTCTCCATCGATGAGCAGAAATTCCGGTGTGATCGACAGTCCTGAAATTGCACGCCTCATCGCCAGAAAAGTTGCCTGCCGGATATTATGGCGCTCAATCTCCCCGACACTCGCCTCACCGAGGTGAAATGCAACTGCATTTGCGCATAAAATTTGAGACAGATGTTCTCGTTTGCGTTGGGACAGTTTTTTGGAGTCTTTTACATCCGGATGGTAAAAAGATTTATTAAAAATAATCGCACATGCTACCACAGGACCGGCCAATGGCCCGCGACCTACTTCATCGACTCCTGCCAGAAATGTATAATTCTGACTCCACAGATTTTTTTCAAACGCTAAATTATTATTATTCAATATATAAGAATGAAAATTCCCTGTGGAAATTACTGTGGAACCGGCTAAAAATCAACTCAAGATGGCGGGTAATTTTAGATTCACTTATTTGTCAAGAACCTGTCGTACTTTATCGGCCAAACCCTCAATCGAGTAGGGTTTATGTAAAAAATTAATTTCCTTATCCAGCGTACCGCTATGAATGATATGATTATCCGTATAACCTGATGTAAACAGAATTTTCAGATCGGGTAGGATTTTCTTTAAGTTACCAACCAATTCTTCACCACCCATTTCCGGCATGACAACATCAGAGAGTATCAAATCTATATGCTGTGTGTTTTGTTCAACAAGTCGAATCGCATCGAGCCCATGTATGGCAGGAATAACATTATAACCCATTGTATTTAATGCTGTTATGGTAAATTTTCGCACTTCTTCATTATCTTCGACATATAAAATCGTTTCCTTTCCGCCTTTGGGTGCTAATTCGGCTTCATCTTCACTAATTTTGACTTTATCTGTGGATTCCATGGGCCAATAAACATGAACGGAGGTGCCCTTATTTATTTCACTGTATACATAGATATAGCCTGCATTCTGTTTGACGATGCCGTACACCGTGGCCAAACCCAACCCGGTCCCTTTAACCTTATCCTTAGTCGTAAAGAATGGTTCAAACACCCGCTCCTGCACTTCTTCATCCATTCCAATTCCGGTATCGCTTACTGAAAAACATACATGCATTCCTTCCTTTGAACCGGGATGATTGCGGGTATATTGTTTATCCAGATATCTGTTTGCTGTTTCAATAGTTATTTTCTTCTCAGCAGCAGTGTCGGTTCGCTGATTTATTGCATCACGGGCATTAACAACAATGTTCACTAAAATTTGTTCGATCTGACCGGGATCTGCGGTTATATTCCCCAGATTAGTATCCAGTTGTATTTCCACATGAATATCTTCACCGATCAAACGACGCAGCATTCGATCCAGATCGACAATCAAATGATTGACCTCAATTACTCTCGGTTCGATCACTTGTTTACGGCTGAATGCCAGTAATTGCCGTACGAGGCCACTGGCACGCTTTCCAGACTTTTAATATTCCGGTAATTTCTTTAAAGAGAGGATTCCGGGATTCCATCTTCATTAGTGCCAGCTCGGCATAGCCGTTTATAGCAGTCAGAATATTATTAAAATCATGGGCAATACCCCCCGCTAACTGACCGACTGCCTCCATTTTTTGCACTTGCCGGAATTGCTCTTCAAATTTTTTATTCGCAGATATATCCGAAGAAACACCAACCATGGCAACTGGTCGTTTTTTCTCGTCCTTAATTAATGATGTTGAAAGATATATCGGAAAACGGCTGCCATCTTTTCTCTGATTTAGAACTTCTCCCTTCCAGCCCCCTTTTTGCGTACGTATTAATACTTTATCATTATTTTTTTCCGATTGGACGATACTTATATGCTTGCCGATCAGTTCTTTTCTTTTAAATCCATAGGTTTTAATAAACGTATCATTTACAAACAAAATATATTCGTCCATATCAGTCACACATACGCATTCGCGAACACTGCGAACGGATTGAGCCAGCATAAGAACTTCACTTTCAATTTTTTTACGCTGACGGATATCTCTAACGATAAACCAGATCTGTTCAGTCTGGCTAATATCATCTTTTATAAGGTAAGCTCTTAATTCAACGGGAAATCTACTTTCATCTTTTCCAATCAGTTCTTTTTCATATAATTTGGTATATCTTTTCTTTAAAAGTTCGCGTGAAATAATATTTTTTTCTGCTGTATGCCATTCTTTGGGTGAGAGTGCATACCAATTCTTTTCTGTAATTTCCTTTGCTTTATATCCGGTAAATTTTAAAAACGCACGGTTGCAATCTAATATTTTTCCATCCAGAGAAGCGATAACCGAGCCATCCCGCATATTATTAAATAACTCACGATATTTCTTTTCCGAGCTGATTCTGGCAAGTTTGGCCTGTTTTCGGCTGGTAATATCCCACATGAATGATCTCGTTCCGACAATTTTACCACCTTTTTTAACCGGTGCCGCATGAATTTCCAGATAAATGGTGCTGCCATCTTTTCTCTTACCTCGAAACTCATATAGAACTCTTGTCCTTCTCCCCTGGGATCTAAGATCATGATACTTTTGTACTCTTTCAAGATCCTCCGGATGAACCAGTGATCTCACTTTCTGACGCATCATTTCATCTATGTTGTATCCAAAGAAATCGGCAAATTTTTTATTGAAATATTGAAAAGATCCATCAGGGTTGTCGATCAGGATGCCAATATTAGCGTTTTCCACAAGATCACGGTATCTCTCTTCTGACTCACGAAGAATATGCTCGGCTTTTTTACGCAGCGTGATATCGCGCATGATACCTCTTAGCCCAACTATCTCGCCATCCCGCTTTATGGGAATTGCGTTCACCTCCATCGGCCGTGTATTGCCTTTTCTGTCCTTCTGATGCAATTCAAAGTTCAGTAAAGAATCTCCTTTAAATTCCCCCTTAATTGCTTTCAAAGCCCTGGTCACATCCTTGGCTGGTGTGGTCAGGGCCAAACTTTGTCCGACAAGTTCCTCCGCTTCATAACCATACATTTCCTTTACCCGTGGACTGACAAATTCAATTATTCCCTGGTTTGATACCTGGAAAACAATATCAGCCGATGTTTCAACAAAACTGCGGAATTTCTGTTCGGATTCACGCAGGGCCTGCTCATGGGCCTTGCGTTCAGAGATCTCTTTCAACAATTCCATATTTACAGTCAGTAGTTCATCTGTTCGCTCATCAACGATCTTTTCCAATTGTTCGCGATGCATATTAAGTTCATTCTCAACATGTTTTCGCTTAGATATATCCCGGGCGACGCCCATCACGATACGCTTACCGTTTATTTTTATCGGTTTGGTGATAACCTCCGCATAAACTTCTTTACCCGCTTTATCCAGCAAGATAAATTCATCCGGCCCGGTCGATTTTCCTAAGATATTTTTTGAAAGATTTGTGGCAGCTTTTTTTAGTTGATCTTTACGAAGGAGTTTTATTTGTAGAAAATTTTTCCCAATGAGCTCAGATTTATCATAACCAAGCAAATTAGCAGCAGCTTTGTTACCATCCAACAATGTGCCTTTAAGATCATTCAAATAGTAGGCTTCCGGAGCAAATTCCATAAGTTTTTTCAGACGTTGCTCCGAATTTTCAATCGTTTTATAATCAGATTGTAATTCTTTGTATTTATTCTTCAGATCTTCATATTTATTCTCGAGGATCTGAATTTTTTTATCTTTTTTCTCTGCCAATGCCTATCGCCTGTAGTTACCCATAAAAGATTTTCGAACTTCTTTCTTAAATATTTAACTATAAATCGCAATAATATCTCAGGGGGGTATTGGAGATGTGATTAAGAGAAAAGATAAAAGATAAAAAAAACAAAGAAACAAAGTTTCTGAGTTCCTTTGTCCCTAAGTCCCTGAGCATCTCGGGTTATAGCAGTGTCATCCTGTCCCGGAACGGGATCCCATGGATAAGGACCTTTTACCCAAAATAGTATTTCTGAATCAATTTTGAATATATTAAGATTAACCGCAAAGCACGCGAAGAAGTCACAGAGTACGCAGAGAATAAATTATATAAAACTTTGCGATCTTTGCGTTTCTCCTTTGCGTCTTAGCGGTAATATTTACAATTTTGCCAGTAGTAGCGAATTAAAAAGTAATTTATAAGAAACCGGCGTGGATGCTCTGAACTGGGGATTGAAACCGAATATTACCAATTGTCCCTTCCCCTTTTTAATCCAGGCCATAACGGTTCTGTCTGCCAGAAGTTCTTCTTTTTCACAATAGCCACTGAGTAAGATTTCTTCCTCAGGAAACTTTGCAATTACGCGTCGATCCATATCAAAATTTGGGATGGAGGTTCTGAACACCGGTCTTCCGCGAAAAAAAACACCAATTTCATCCGGCAGACCATATGTTAGAGGATGGTCCGGAGTAATATTAATTTTTACAAATGATCCCGGGCAGTATAATCCTTCCTTTTTTAGATCATCCGATATATCCGTAAAAGGGAATTGAAATTCTTCAATATTATTCTTTGAATGTTCTATGTTTTGCATACCGGTAAACAGGCCTGATGAACGGCCCCAGGAAATTACCAGACCGCCCTTGTCGATAAATTTTAACAGGTTCTGTTTACCTTCCTTCTCCATCCCTTTTGTGAATTCCGGAGGATAACTACTCATATAGTAATTATTATTTGATTTCCATTTCCCATCAATCAGGAGAGACTTGTCTGTATCCGGAAAAACTACAATATCATAATTCTTCGACAGATTTGCTTTAATAAGATCATTGGGACGCAACACTTTATAGGGAATGTTATAGCTATCAAATACAAATCTGGTCCAACCGGCATCCATATCATGAAAATACGTCTCTACTAAAGCGATTCGCGGCAGACGAAGATCTTCAAATTCCGCATTTGGTTTTTCCTTTAAATATACCGGACTGACGTTTAGTGATGGAATAATTTTATTCAGTATATCACCAGCTTCGATAATAAAACTTCCTGCCGGATATTTATTGCCACCAAGGACCAAATCCTTTTTTATCCGGTAAACACTCTCTCCTTTTGAAAGAAATGAAAAAGCGGCAATGAAACTTTCATTATTTTCTGAGGAGAAAAACGCAAATTTATAATTAGCCGGAGCATCACTTTTTAAATTAAAATCCTGACCGACTTCTTTCAGAATTTCATCAAATTCACCTGAGTGCGTATCAATTTCATATACCGACAAGCCTTTATGCAGGGGCAGAGACCAACTGGTGATATCATAGGGTTTGATTATTTCACCCCCTGGTGTATAATGCCTTACCGGATATTTTTGACGTTCCAACACTTCCTTTATAAAGGGACGAAATGGTTGAGAAAGCGGTATAATTATATCTCCCTGGCTAAATTGTGTATCACCGGATAGCACATCGGCGGTCAATTGATACACAGTGATGCCATGCTCCTGTAAAAGATGAACCAAGGCGACCAACTCACTCTGATCCTTTTGCACGAGTGGGAAGATATAATAATAAGGCGCCTCATTTTTACCCTTTTCTACTTCGCGTCTGCATAAATCATTTCTGAACGCCAGAATTTGATCATGGTATGTCGCGGCAGTATGAAGAATCGAATATGTGGATTCCTTCTCATATTCCACAATATCACCAAGTCGCCACCAGCCACCTGGCCAGGGAAGTGGCATATTGATACTTTTTTTGTACTCCGAAAGACCTTTGCCCCCTACACTTAATTCATTAGGTTCGATATAAACCGGGGTGGCATATTTGACACTTGCCGCTTCCGTCAAAAATCCAATCACATTTTTCCAGATACAGGTTTCTGTCGAACCGGGCCAGTAATCATCGAACAAATAATGCTGGGATATACCGGCCAGATTTTTTGCTGTCATATCCTTTATCATATTTGCACCAAAAAGACCCGCCCAATTCCAGATTCCAGCATCGATATTTTCGGCAATGGGATCATGATTTGGCGGCACATAATAACGCGGACCACGGGATCCCATCTGGTGCTTTTCGACCATTACCTGGGGAAACCAATCCAGATTGTAAATACGGGCAATAGCTTTGGTATCCGATTGGCTCAAAATAACAAAATCACGGTTATTATCATGACCGACATATTTATGATACACACCGGGCATGGAGCTGCCTTCATATTTGGTACCCTTATACTTGAGGTAATGTGTGATAATCATATCCATGCCATCCGGATTATGATTTGGCACCATCATATAAACCACCTTCTCAAGTTGCTCGAGCGTCTTGTTATCTGTAGCAGTAATAAGTTGGTAGGCTATGGATGGCGCCGCCTGAGCCGGACCAACTTCGCCGGAATGCATGGATAGCGTACCCAATACAAACACCCTGCCGGACTCAATTAATTCTGTTCTCTGCTCCTCAGACAAATCCGGATCCAGCGCCAGACGCCGGTTTATCTCTTTTAAATTATTCAGATTGTTAATGTTTGCTTCCGACGAGATAAATGCGATGTACATGGGTTTTCCCATGGGAGATTCACCAATTTTTTCCAATTTTATTTTTGCAGAGCCCTTCTCAAGAATCTGTAAATATTCAATTAATTTATCATATTTGAATAACTGCCGGTCGGTGCCCGGTTCAAAACCATAAAAATCCTTTGGTGTCTGAAGTGTTTGAGAAATCAAATTCGTAAATAGAACGAGGATAAACACAATTTTCATTTTCATGATCGGAGAGCTCCTGTGATATGTGATTAAAAAAGGGATAAAAGAAATATAGTCTGCCTAACGATAAATCGCAAGGCATGCGCAGTAATGTCATTCGGATGAAATAGTTTTGGTATTTTCACTGCCTGAAGCACGGGAAGGTTTTGAAAAATGACAAATTATTGTTCAAATGACTCGGGACTCAGGGACTTAGGTGCTATTTATCATCAATAGCCGGTTATAGTATTGTGAACACTATGGAAAGCCTAAGAAACGACACATAAATGTTTCCCTACAGGTCCCGCACTTTAACAGACCCATCATTAGCCCGGATGGTAATATTGCCCTTACCATCATTGATTGTGCCCTGGTACCAGTTTTTTCCTTCTTTTGCACGGATCTCGTTGGAAAGGTTGACAGAAAAATCACCATCATCGGTTTCAATGGAAAGTTCGGCGGAGATGTCGGGATCTAAGAACAATCGGATGGGGCCATCATCGGTTTCGAGAACAACATCAGGGTCAGAGGATTTTGCCAGTTCAAGTTCTATTTGACCATCATTTCCGCGAATATCAATCTGATCCGCTTCAATTTTGCGCATTCTGATATCAGCGTCATCAAAACGAATATTAAAATTGCCCTTTGCTTTGTTTAGGATGCCGGAGCCATCTTTTATTTCCAGGCGGAAATTTTTTGCCGAAATATCTGTAACCTCCACATCACCATCATCAGCCCAAATGGATATATCCGATTTAATTTTATTAATTTTCAGATCACCATCCCCGATTCGAAGATAGGTCTCTTCATTATTAATTTCTTCCAGGTTCAAATCGCCATCATCAAGTGTACATTCAATATTATTTTTCCAGCCGGTTATAACCATATTACCATCATCACCATCTAAATCAAGCATGAGATAATCCGGCGCTTTGATATCATAAGTATAGCGATGTATATGCCGCGAAGTAACACCAAACCGGGAACCGGTTCGCTCGTGGGCGATAATGTGTAATGTGCGGCTGGTTTTATCAAATTCCACCTCAAAACTCCGATCATCATCGCCATTGCCCCTGTGATCAGCATGATAAACAATATCTACCTTAACCTCGTCCTGGTCCCATGGAGAAATGGTAACATCGCCATCGCCGGATCTGATGCTGAGTGTCATTCCCTTCGTCACAGAAAATTTTTCATGATATTCTTTTTTGACTTCTTCTGCAGACAGAACGGTAAAAGCGGAGACGATAAATAATAAGGAAACAATGGATACATTTTTCATAATTTTATCCTTTAAAATGATTCGGTAGTGTAAAAAATAACCACAGAGTACACGGAGTAAATTATTATTATTATTTATGTTAATGCTATTTCTAATCATCTCCCCTCTGTGATCTCTTATAAGATAACTCTCTTTATTCCTTCTTTTAATTTGTCAACATTAAAATTGATCAACAATCCGACTTTTAGATTTTCTGCTCTCAGGTAAGTTAGCACCTGGGCAATATGAATATTCTAACAGACCTGGCCCAGGTAATGAGTGAACTTCAATAGCACAGGAAATTATTTTTTCAGTAATATTTCTTAAAGGATATTCTTTTAGAGTTCTCAGAGTTTGCCTCTGAGTGCTCTGTGGTTTCATCTTTTAATCCTGTCTTTCATTTTTTCATAGAACATTTGACACTACCAATGATTCGGTACTCGGTACTGGGCTATCGGCTCTCATTAACTGCATAAAATGACACAACAGGACACGAGCGCCGAGTACCGAGTAGCGAGTACCTTTCAAGTCCATCGTGGTTTAGTGTTTTTAAAGTTCTAGTACGTGAGAATTCCTGCAGGGTTGCCTGATATCTATATCAGATATCAAAACTGAGAAGAAGGGAATCAAGATCCGCGGCTCCGGTGAAATGTATCGCCTGCATCCCGGCATTTATGGCTCCGTGAATATTGATTTCACGATCATCAATAAACAGGCATCGTTCCAAATCCGTATCCGTATTACGCGCGGCATATTGATAGCATTTTAGATCGGGTTTTAATGCGCCAATTTCAAAACTCAGAGCTGGATTCTTAAAGTATTTTAGGATGGCAAAATGTTCCTGGCAATATTGCCAGTGCAGCGGATCAATATCTGAGAGCAGTCCGCATTTATATTTTTTGCACACCCGCTCAACCACACTCTGCATCCCCTCCATGGGAGAAAAAATATTACACCATTCATAGGTGAATTCCGCATAACTTAGACTTAAGTTGTATTTTTCTATTAAATTTTTATATAGTTCCTGAGGATCAATTTTACCTGTATTAAAATCTATAAATATCTGATCTTTGTATAGTTGTTCCAGAACCTCTTCATCTGTAGAATTTTCGTTTTTTTGATAGTACTTAAACAATCCCCGAGTAAAATCAACCCGAATCAGAACCCGGCCCAAGTCAAAGATAATCGTTTCAATTAAATCAACATTGATCATTTATTTCTCCTAAAAAATGTACACGAAGAGCACGAAGTATCTACAGAAAACAGATAGATTAATTTTAAAATTAATTATTTATAATTTAAATTCTTCGTGACCTTCGTGCTCTTTGTGGTTGATAATTAAGTTAACATCAAAGTACAAATATACAAGACGATGAAAATGTAAGAAACTCCTGATCTTTACTATAATGAACTTCTTTTCTGTAATGTTTCCCTCTCCGATTTTTTCAAACCGGAAACCACCAGGTCATAAGACTCATCAATCATCCGGTATACAATTTCATCGGGAAGCGAGCCATCCAAAATGACCGTGTTCCAATGCTCTTTGTTCATATGATACCCGGGAATAATATTATCATGCATGGATCGCAACACCTGTGCCTGCTCAGGATCACACTTCAGGTTTATGCGAAGGGGATTATCCGTTTCGGATACCAGTGCATACATTTTACTCATTACTTTAAAGACCAGTGTATCATGATCAAATGGATAGTCTTCTTTTGAACCGGGCTTTTTTGAACAGTATTTCTTTAAGGATTCAAGATGTAACATAGTTCTCAAAACTACTCAATTAACAGCTATATTTCCAGACTAGTCACGCCAGTTAATTTTTCGGATTTTCTCCGGTCCCAACTTAAAAATTATTGCACCATCCCGGCTGGTGAAGTAGGTTTGTACCGCTTGCTTTTTTAATCGCTCCACCGTTACCGGCGACGGATGCTTAAATTTATTCTTCTTAGCCACGGGAATAACTGCTACCAAAGGCTGTACAAAATTGAGCAGGGTTTGTGAACTGGATGTTTTACTCCCATGATGGGCAATTTTAATTATCTCACATTCCAGGAATTCCTTATACGGAAACATGGCCGGTTCCGCTTCCATCTCCAGATCACCGGTAAGTAATACGCCGTTTTTACCATATTGAATTTTCATCACCAGAGAACTATTATTGCACTCTCCGCCACTGCTGTTATTATGAACCACATGATCAGAATCAGGATGCAAAATATAGACCCGTGCGGTACTGTCCGGAAATAGCTGATCCCCTTTCAACACCCTTCTGACAGGAATTTGTTTTGCATTACACTTTCGGAGAAAAGCCGCATAGTTTTTTGACGGATACTCGTAAGGTGAAACAACGACGGTATCCACTGATAACCTGTCTATGACGGAATGAAATCCACCGATGTGGTCATCATGGGGGTGTGAGCCAACCAGATAGTTAATTCTTAGTATTCCCCGTTGCTTGAGATATGGAATAACCGCCACTTTGCCATTATCCCAACTTCCACTGGCATCACCGGCATCAATCAACATGGTTTTTTTGTTTGGGAACTGAAGCAATATGGCATCGCCCTGCCCCACATCCAAAAACGTTATTTCTATATATGGTGCGGAGGGTATCAACTTGATAAATAAATACAGAATCAACACGCTGACGTAATATGGCATTATTCTAACCAATTCAGTTGGTTTCAGAAAAAAGAACAGAGCGATTCCGGCTTGCGATCAACAAGGTTAAAATCAAATCAGGGATTGGCAAATCCAGAGTCGCAAATGGAATTCTGGAAAATATAAGGGTGATGGTATCAAGTACCTGGTATGTAAAGTGAATTAATAGTCCGATGCCATCTGCCAATCCTGATGATATAGGGCTGATAATCAAGAGAAAAAATCCCAACAAAACAATAATTCCAATCAGAGGAATTACCACAATATTGGCCAGAATGGCAATGACCGGGAAAGTGCCATAATAATATAAAGTCAGGGGCAAGGTACCCATAACAGCGGATACCGAAACCAGCAGCGGATTCCATACGATATTAATCAAATATTTATTATTTTTAAGCCGGGATCCCAGGGGTATTAATTCGCTTAGTCTTTTAAAACCGTAGATAATTGATATCACCGCCGAAAATGAAAACTGGAATCCCGGATTCAATAATTCGCGCGGCTCATACAGAAGTATGAGAAATGCAGATGCGGCAATCAGATTTCCGGTAGAGATTTTACGCTCGATTAATTTTCCCCATAGATAAAGCAACACCATCAGCGACGCCCGCATAACCGGTGGTTTAAAATTAACCAACACGATATAAATGAGAAGAATCGCTGCCAATACCAAAATTCTGTATTTTTGCGACAAGCGTAAAAAAGACAGTGTGGTAAACACGAACAAAACCACATATCCTACATGCAGACCGGATATCGCCAGAACATGGACCACACCCACCTGTTGAAAATTTTCGATGGTCGTGCGATCCAAATTTTGTTTTTCGCCCAGAATCAGGGCATTCATGATTGCCGCTGAGGATTGCTGAAGATGATTGTAGAATATTTTTTGACAATAGGTCTTTACCGGTTCTGTCAGATATGATCGAAAAATATTTCCATCATTGGTTGTAAGAATTTCTATAGAATCTGATGAATTTATGAGCATCAGATGACTGATATCATTTTGTGCCAGATATTGCCGGTAATCAAATTGACCGGGATTACGTTCCGTTGGTGGTAACTCTATTCTTCCACGGATAATTAGCCGCATACCATAAAAATATCTTTGTCGTAGTTTTTTTGTTTTTAGTAGTATCCTGCCTTGTACAGATTTTTTTTCATCTTGCAGCCATACCGAATCACAATCCAGTATGTATTGATTTCTGTCATCTGCGGCAAACTGGGATTTTACAATGGTACCGGATACCCCATGAACGCTATCCGCTGAAAATCGAGACAGATAATTAACAGGTAATATTTCGTCCACTTGTTGATATCTGAGCGCACCGGTGCATACCAGTAGAAGGAAGAGAATAAATATTGATTTATTACTCTTGTAAAAGATAAGATATAAAATAAACAGTAGGACCGAAAAAAATAAAGCGATGGTAAACGGGAGGATAAATTTGGCGAGAATAATACCTACGCCAAACGGTATTACCGCACAAATGAGCGGATATTTAGCACAATTTATTTCCATCAATGTTTAGCATCAAACCATCACGGGCAATGCGTATCTCTCCGGAAAAATATTTTTTTGCCTCAGCCAACGCGTAGTTTTGACTTACCTCCGGATACATATGGGTCAACAGCAATGTGGTTACATTTGCTATTTCTGCCAGTTTTGCCGCTCGTCCCGGTGTCAGATGCCCTTTTACTTTTGTTTCTTCTGTATTCGATGCTTCTATGAGCGCCAGATCACTGTTGCGGGCCAGATCAGGGATTGCGGCATTTTCATCGGAATCACCAGAATAGAAAATTGTATTGCCCGAGGAATCTTCCAGACGATAACACAGACTCTCTTCCGAGTGACCGGTTAATGCGGAAATAAGTTGATAACCTGGTAGATTCAGATCCTCCGCTGACTCCGACAAACGGACCGGGATCTTTTCAATCCAACTGCCGCAATACGCTATCAGATTGTGATACCAGTCATCCAATCCCTTTGGACCGATTAATGACAATGGCTCTTTAATTTTGTCAAGCATCAAATAGCGTGCCATTAATAATGGCGCCAGATCAGAAACATGATCTAAATGGAAATGAGAGATTACAATATGATGTATATTTCCGGCATCCATTCCAGTTTCATTCAGGGCCCGCCAAATACCGGGTCCGCAATCGAATAGTATCTGATGATCTATGAGGTAACCGGAACAATTCTGAAACGGATTCTCCTGTAAAATCGGGCCACAGCCCAATACCTTCATTTGCATGGCCAAATACCCTATATTTTAATATTATGTTTAAACTTTGCTCAAATATATCCGAAAATTTGATAGTGTTAGGAAAATCTAACAGGACTTGAACTTGGAGGCAACATGAAATTCATTAAAAAAATCTTGACCGTGTTTCTTTTCTTTATATTTTCTCTATCCCTTTTCCATTGTGGTGGCAATCCGTCAGAAGATGCGGAAGCAGCCTTTCAAAGCGGAAATTATAAAAAGGCGATCCAGCTCTTTGGAGAAGCACGTAAACAAGATCCCAAAAATCAAAGTTATAATGAAAAGATTGCCCTTTCATTTATGAAACGTGGTCAGGATTTTTATCAAAGAAATAAAAACATTCAATCTTTTACCGGAAACTTCGAGAAAGCCACTGAGTATATTCCAGAAAATCCATCCGCTGAATTTAAAAAATCATATAGTGAAATGCTTTTTGTGCTGGGTGAAGCATTTATATCAAGCAAGCCTCAGAATGAAATCCAAAAGGAAGAATTTTTAAACAATGCAATCACAAATCTTGAAGAAGCCCTTTTTCAGGATGATACGAATGTAAAAGCAGACAGTTTGATGGAGAAAATCAAGGCCGACAACTTCCAGAAGATGCTGGATAAAGGCAAGGATTTTTACCAGAAAGCCAATAAACAAAAGAATTACGACATGTATTTTTCTGCAGAGTATTATTTCAAAAAAGCCGCGTACTTTGATCTTTACAACGAAGAAGTAAAAAAACTCTTATCTGCAACGCGCAAAAAAACCTTATCGGTTTTAAACTATCGCGATGATTTGTCATTGGCGATTGCTGAATCAAAACGGCAAAAAGGTAAAATGATCCTGGATATCCGGATTAAAAACTATCTGCCGGATCCGGTGGAAGTAAATATTGAGAACTTTGAGGTATTTGATCTGGAAGGGAACGCATATTCAGTTGATACCGCGTGGATGTCCAAGAATCTGGGCAAGAACGGAATGAAAAATACGACATTGGATCAAAATAAAACATTTGTGGACGGCATCATTGCCATCACAATACCGGACAAGATAAAAGCCGAGTACTTGTCATATAAAATAGAAGATTCTAAGGATTCAAGGAAGTACTTCCCCTAAATACCGACCAACAAGTATAAAGAGAATACCCTCTTCGCAGAAATGTGGAGAGGGTTTTTTTTGCTGGATGCTGGTCGTAGCGAAGCGGAGACCCCGTTTTACGGGGATGCTGGATGCTGGTTACAAGGTACAAGGTACAAGGTACAAGGTACAAGGTACAAAATGTTGCAGTTTTTGTTTTATTTGTCAAGTCTTAATTTAAATTCCTCACTCCTCATTTCTAATTTCTAATCTCTAATCATTTGTAGGCCGGAAGGCCGGTGATGTCTTCTCCCACAATCAAGGTATGTATTTCGTGGGTTCCCTCATAGGTGTATACTGTTTCTAAGTTAAGCAAGTGACGTATGACGCTGTATTCATCTGAGATGCCGCTGGCACCCAATATGGAACGAGCCGATCTGGCAATTTCTAATGCTTTTGAGACATTATTTCGCTTGGCCAGCGATATTTGGGTCGCCTTTAATTTTCCTGAATCCTTCAATTGCCCCAGCCGGAAAGCCATCGAGCTGTGCCTTGGTAATTTCTGATATCATTTCAACCAGTTTATGCTGAGTTAATTGGAACGCAGCCACCGGTTTGTCAAACTGAATTCTGCTTTTTGCATATTGTAATGCCTCATCATAACAGGCCATGGCAGCACCAATGCTGCCCCATAATATGCTGAAGCGCGCCTGGTTAAGACATCGCAAGGGAGATTTTAATCCGGTTGCGCCGGATAATAAATTTTCCTCCGGAATCTCACAGTCATCAAATATCAATTCTGCCGTATCCGATGCACGGAGTGAAAACTTGCCTTCAATAAGCTGAGTGCTAAAACCGGGCGTTCCTTTTTCGACTAAAAATCCCTGAATTTTACCATCCAGTTTTGCCCAGACAACGGCGATATCTGCCAGAGTCCCATTGGTAATCCACATTTTAGTGCCATTCAGGCGATAACCTCCGGATACCTTATGTGCAGTTGTTTTCATCCCGGCCGGATTTGATCCAAAATCTGGTTCCGTCAAACCGAAACAGCCGATTTTTTCACCACGAATGAGTGCCGCAAGCCAACGATCTTTTTGTGCGGTACTACCAAACGTATAAATGGGATATATGACCAGACCGCTTTGCACAGATACAAATGATCGTAATGCCGAATCTCCCCGTTCCAATTCCTGCATAATCAGTCCATAGGCGATATTGCCCATGCCCGCCCCGCCATATTCCTCCGGCATGGTCGGTCCGATAAAGCCAAGTTGACCAATTTGAGGAATGATTTCTAAAGGAAATTTTCCGATACGATGATACTCTGTGATCAGGGGGAGAAATTTTTCTTCGACAAACTGACGGCAGCTCATCTGTGCCAGTTTTTCTTCTTCGGAAAATAAATCTGTCAAATTATAATAATCAGGAGATGTATACATTTTTCACTCAAAATATCCAGTTAAACTCACCGCCGAAAATTAAGCCATTATATGATTCATTGCCATTAAAATATCCCGGACCATATTCCGGATCTGCAATTATTTTGAGTGCATCTTCGGTGCTATATTTAAATTTTTTGCTGTCGGTACCAACAATCGCCTTAAACGACAACTGATCAGTGAAAAAGAACTCAAATGAGACTTCCGCATTAATCTGATTATAATTACCCAGATTGTCCTGTGTACCACTACCCTCAGATTTGTTCTGTATGTAAGTAATGGTGGTTTCCAGTTTTAGTTTTCTGGGGATAATATCCCAGCGATTACTCTCATAAATATACAGGTTTCTATTCTTCTGATCATTGGTCATTTTAAGATCACTATATACCGCCCCACCTGAAATAAAAAAGAACTGGTTGGAACTGGTATAAAAATTCAAACTTGATATCACCTGTTTGGTACCCAGCGGTTCTGAACTGGGTACCAGACTTTTATCATCCAGGTCCTGGTAAATACCACTTAATGAAATCCGGGTCGAGTTAAAATTTACGCCCAGCCGTCCTTCCAGTTTGGATGTCAATTTATCGGTTTTTATCAGCTCATCTTCCTGATCCAGCAGTTCGTTGCTCAAATCTTTTCGCAACCCCACAACCAGGGTAAATTCCGGTAAATCCGGTAACAGAGTAGTAACACCAAAATCTATAATATTTGTATTTGTAGTGGGTAGAAATTCTATATTATCAAGATTATCATTATAAGACTCGAAATCGGTTAAAAACGACACCGCCTGCGGTATGGCATAAGCAATCTGGCCGAATAATCCTTTGCGATCGGTCTCCAAAAATGGATAACCCGCCGTAAAGTACTGAAACCCATATTTTTGGTAAGAAAGGATGAACTTAAATGTATTATATGACAAATCCACCCCACCCTTGTAGGCATTATCATTAAATTTCTCAGAGCCGATTGTATCCTTTTCACTCACCAGATACTCGGCGAAAAACCGGACATTTCTATCCCAGAAATACAAAGAAAGATCCCCGCCCAATACCCGGTTTGCGATTGGATCATTTATTGTTTCTTCAATCGATGATTCATCATCTTTTGCCCAGAGATATTTTATCCCTAACGCAAATTTTCCGTTAACACCGCCTTGTAAAACACCTGCTGCAAGCCATCTGCGGAACTGACCGGCGGTTTCGTATTGTTTATACAAATTGAGCTGATGATCCCCTTTGGAGATTGCCGGCTGAACCACGCCGCCAAATCCGGAAAAATATACAAATGAATTGGCGCCGAATACGTCTGGTGTGCGTAGTGCATATTTAAGACCTCGAATCTCACGGCTTTGTATAAAGTTTTCACTCATGGATTCGAAAAAATCTCCAACAATAATTTCGTGGGTGCGGATCCTCATATTTAAAGTAAATCTTGAAATACGATTCAGATTTCTGGCTTCAAGTTTATTCCATGAATTGTTGCGCAGATCTGCAAGCAAAGTCAAATCCATTTCCCTGGTCCGGCCAAATAATGCCACATTAAGGTATTGATGTAATCCGGGCACCAATATTGTCTTGCCATATTCATCGTCGCTGATGGAATCGGGTTTTATCTCTGAAACTTCATCGTAACTGATATTTTGTAAACGAAACGAAACTCTACCCGTGAGATCCAGACCCTGGGCCATCAATGAAACAGGTATAAAAATAATTATGATTAAAAACAGGTAACGCACAATCTATACTCCTTGCAATCCCTGATTATTTTGGGACCCGGACCATACGGGTATTATCGCGTGTAATATTGCCGGCCATATCCTCAACTTCAAAATTCAAACGGTTATCGCCTCTCTCCAGAGGAATATTGGTAATGAATGATCCATCCGACCGGGGTTTAATTTCTTTTCCATTGAGCAGAACACGTTTGAGACCTGAGCTTGGCTGCGGATCAATAATAATACCACGCACGACCTGCTGCCTCCGGACATTTCGTACGGTCGGCGGTGCAGGTGGTTCATATCGATAGTGTATTTGCTGTGCCGGCTCTGTAATAGTCAGGATCGGCTTCACGGTATCCAGAAACAATCTCTGTGAAATTTCAGTTGTATTTGCGGATCTGTCTTTTGCGATCACCCGGATATCATTTTTACCTTCATTCAGTATTACGGTACGATTAAAACTACCCTGTCCCAGTACTTCAACCACTTCTTCATTATTGATGAACACTTTTACCTTATCGCCCGGAGTTGCATCAAACACCCCGCCACTCAGACTGTAATCACGGCGGTTATAAAATCCAGCAACCAGAGGTGTAGATAATCTAATCTCCGGTCGTTTTGTATTTACAAACACTTTAAGTTCCCGGCTCTCGCTGATCGTACCATGCTTTGCAGTCAAATTAATCCGGTTCAAGCCTTCCTGCACGCGAACCCGGGTATCGAAGTTGCCATCAAATCCAACCTGAACCGGCTGTTGGTTTGCCATCAGTTGTGACCCTTTTGGCACCCATCCGCTGAGCGGTAATCCGGCTGTTAAGACCGATGGCTCGGTAACAATCGGAGATTTTAAGTTAACATTAAACATAAACTTCTTTGTATCATCATTTTGCGGATCTGCCTGGATAGTACTTGGTCTGGACGGTGCCTGGCCACGCGCAATATATGTTTCCTGATTGGCGCCGACAGTTACTTCACCCTCTGCATCTTTTGACATGACGACAACAGAACCTTCCTCAACCCTTACGCGGGTGTTCTGATCCATGTCCACATTCATTTCGATCGTGGTGCCACGAATAGCGACGACCGCACCGGGACTTTCCACTCGTCTCTCCTGTCTTGGGGAAACCAGTTTTGTAAACTTCGCCCAGATATTACCGGCCCAGACCGTGAAAGACATTTTGTCTTCCTGATCTTCATCCGGTGTTTTTATCTCATTAAGATCAAATATCGTGTTCTCATTTATCTTTAATAACGTACCATCGGGCATGGTTAATTCTACCCTTGAATTTAAAGCGGTCTTTATTCTATCGCCCTCTACAAGCGTATTGTTTATTCTTAGGGTACGCCAGCTGGTCTGTTGACTGGATTGGGCCTCAACTTCTCCGATGACATATTTAACCAGCGCTTCTTTTTGCAACGGCTTTGGGCTGAAATTGAGAAATAATATGGATGATAAAAGAGCAATCCATTTTAGCTTTGACATACTTACCTCCACAACTTTACATCATATATAACCATATATTCGGATATATAAAAACAAAGCTAAATGTAATATTTAAAATAATTTAGATAAAGATTAGGAGGGGATACATGGGATGCTGGATGCAAGATGCAGGATACAGGATACAGGATACAAGGTTCAAGGACCAAGGTACAAGGTACCTGATATCAAAGGAGTCATTCTGAAAGAACCTTTTAGCCGGGCCTTTGTCAAACAATTGGATAATCTTTTAGAGATAACGGTAATTAATTTTGGAGTTTGGATTTTGGATTATCACTTGTCATCCTGTCCCGGAACGCGATCCTATGGATAAGGACCCTTTACCCGAGCCTGTATTACACAACTGGATGGTCTTCAAAAAATAGTCTGTACTTGATTTTGGATTTTGGAGTTTGGATTTTGGATTATAATATCTCTTTATATATCTGATACATCTCCCAGATATTATCCACATAATTTATTGTCTCATCATAGCCATAGAAATAGCCGTGCTTGGGTCTGCCCAATGGCCACACCTGGAGATGCAATTCCCAATCACTCTTTTTCAATTTTTGAAGATACTTACTGACATACGGCCATTGCTGTGTGGGTTTTTCATAATACGAGGTAATATCCTGAGCATCAAACACACGTCCGGCACCACAATTATAACTGGCCAGACCCAGTTTTAGACGATTAATCTTATCGGCATTGGGGTAAAAATTATATTGTTTTTTTAGATGATATATTCCTGCGGCGATATTTTCACGCGGATTTATAAGGATATATTGAACATCCAGCTCGCGGGTTAATTCCCGCGCTGTTCTTGGCATTACCTGCATCAAGCCGCGTGCACCCACCGGGCTGCGTGCCGCCTCACGAAACCTTGATTCCTGCATAATCTGGGCGACGATCAAACGCCAGTCAAACCCATAACGCTTGGCATATTTGCGTATAATGGGCCGGTACTTTGTTAAGGATTTATTGTACCTGCTTTTTTCAAACGCTTCCTTTATCTCTTGCATTTTAATTTTTTTATCAACCACATTTTTGATCTGCGAGGTCAGCGAATCCTTGTTCGCCGACGCAGATAAATCGGTTTCGCTGTTTCCACACGAAATCAAGATTACGCATGAGATAATAAGTAGGATGTAGAATGTGTTTTTCATTTAATTCAGACTCATCCCGATAATCAATCCAACAATCAAACCAATCATTATAAATATGCCTCCAACCACAACACCAACCGCCAGATTACCCTTCTCCAGTTCAACCGGGATATCAAAGCGGGTTACCCAGTTAATCAGTTTATAGGTCAGAACCGATGAGAGAACACCTACCATAACACCGGCAATGGCATATAAAAAATTGCGGAACATTATCATATCTAACCATTCAACTTCCATCGTCACCTCATTCTTGTATATTGAAATATGTATCTATCTTGCCACGACATCTTGTAAAGATCTTTTACCTGAAGAGTAGTACCGAAAAAAGTCCCTAAGTCCCTGAGTCCCTAAGCAGAAAAAGATTAATTATTATTTCTCTGCGTTCTCTTTGATTTCTCTGCGCACTCTGCGGTACTCTTTAGTTAATAACCTGCATAGTCAATTTAACTTACGACTAAAAGGTTCTTTCAGAATGACCCCCGGATGTCAGGTGCCTTGTACCTTGATCCTTGAACCTTGTATCCTGTATCTTGCATCCAGCATCTTGTATCCTGTATCTTGAATCCTGCATCTTGCACCCAGATAATACTCATTTCCCCCATTTTTGTCAAACGCTTTCTGGAAATCGCCCTAACGGACAATGTGCACATAAATTCATATTACAATTATTATACTTTAACCAAAGTAACGCCTGACGTATATAAAATTTGTCTTCCAGATCACTAAACTCCGGCCATTTTTGAAAACCCTGCAGCACACCATAGACCGGTGGTGCCGGCAACCAGTGATACATATCCTCGATATAGTCAATAAAGCCAATACTCTTTGTTAATTCAGCATAATGATGCAAAGCAGGCAGGATGACGTTCCCCGTCAGTTCAATTGCCAGATTCTCACCCCAAAATGATTCTGCATTTTGATGGGAGTCAATTGATAAAAGACAATGGTAATATGCAAATAGTTTATCAAAAGCCAATCGCTGCATACTTTTTTCCAGAATTGCTTCAAACAGACCCGTAGATTTAAAATAGTAAATAAATTTTGCCATGCCTTTTAATCGCCGGACCGGATGGGCAGGCGGCCGCAAACCCGAAAGCTGCCAGGCTGATTTTGGAATGGGCGGTTGATCAGTTACCCCCGGTAGGAAAATCTGCTTCATTCGCAGGTTATTATTTTGCATGCCAGCAAATGTGAGCAAAGTATTCTGCCAAAATTCAAGATCGGGATGATAGCGATGTTTTAGTTGCTGAATTACCGGCCAGGGCAACATGAGCGCCAGCCGTTCATATATGTCCGAATTCTGCCCCCTGCCCAGCATACGAAATACCAGGCGGTATAAACCCTGATCAAATCCATCCCCTGCAATAATGCGCCGATACATATTTTTCTTTTCTACAAACCGCTGCCCGGCCAGACTCCGTAAAATTTTGAAAACCGGCATGCAGTTTTGTGAGGCCCGGCAAGAGTACTCTGCATCGTCTCTGTAACCCAGATGGGGAAAATCCTGAAAACTCAGATTAGGGATTTGCAATCCCTTGCTATTGGAGACCGTCTTGTGGGTTATATTTGATTCAGAGGTAAGATGCAGCGACACACCATCGTAACGCCTGTCAAGATGATGACCATGCGCATACCAGTCTTGTATCCGGAAATGAATTTCCACATCCCCACGATGGCGTTTGCCATCCAGATCGAATTCTGCACCCTGGTAGTCCGGCCCGCAGCTGGTATTCAGTTGACCGGCAAATATGCCCCTTAGCCGGTGATCAGTAGTCGTCTTTTGCATGAGACATAATCCGCGCCATATGGCATATAAACTACTCTCCGAATTTGCTTTTTGCTTTATTTTCACTATATTCCAATCAGTATTTATATTTCATATGGAATATAACATATATTATAATATATTACAATTATTATTTTTCAGGGTTATAATTATGACTGTTGATGGTGAAAAAGTAGCGCTTCGGTTGCAGCGTTTGATGAGAGCATTGAATATGACGCAAAATCAACTGGCTGAAAAACTCGGGATCACGCAACCGGCAATCAGCAAGTACCTGCAGGGAAGAATTCCCCCCGCGGATGTATTACTGAATTTGGCCAGGTTATCACAGGTGAGTATCGAGTGGATTCTTACGGGGGCGATGACAAAGCCAACCGGCCAGGTGGCAGAAACGGTTTCTTCATACCAGACCGCTTCGGCGATTGCAGATAAGATGGAAAGGTTGCCGGCACAAGTTCGGAATGACTTTGAAAAATTGCTGGACTCATTAGGCAAATATTTCTAATCAGGGCAGCTCAAATTCATCAAGCAGGGCGTCCCGTGCGGATTCCAGCTCATCATTAATAATTACCGCACAGATACTGGAAATACTACTGGACAATCCTAAAATGTTGACTCCGGCCTTACCCAAAACCTGACAAAATTTTGCGGCCAGACGTGGTTTTTCGCGGAAGTGCGGGCCATAGATACCTATCACACTGACTTTTTCCACTTTTTTGATATCCAGGCTTTCTGAAAAATTTTTTTCAGAATAAAATATATCATCTATTACTTTCGCCATTTTTATATTCACACAAATCGCCATGACCGCAAATCCCTTTACGGTATTGGATTCGGTTATGTATTCAAGATTTACATTATTCTTTGCAAATTCCTGCAGGATTTCTCCGGCCGCACCGGGTTCGTCACGAATACTTGTTAACCGGAACAACATCAGATTCCGGTTTTCGATCAGGCCGCCTATTTTTATTTTCATTTTTCTCCCCCGGTGCAATTAAGGGGCAGGCGCACTGTAAATGTGGTTCCTTTATCTACTTCTGATTGCACCGTAATTTCACCTTGATAATTTCTGATTATCTGACGCACCAGACTCAATCCCAAACCGGTACCAAAGGTAATTAAACGTTTTGCATTCTCAGATCGATAAAATTCATTAAATACATTTTCGATATCTTTCTCCGGTATGCCGATACCATTATCTTTTATACTTATCCATAAATTTTGGCCATCATGGTGCGCATTGACTTCAATTTTTCCTTTTTCAGAAGTATAACGTATTGCATTAATGAGTAGATTACTGAATACCTTCCGGAAATCCTCTTCTTCTCCGCGTACACAAATGGCATCATCGGGAATATTTACAATCATCCGCTGGTGATTACTTTCTGCATGGATACGTTCCTGTTCAATCACACTTCTCAAAACATCAAGCACAGCAATATTTTCCATCTCGGCAGTTACCAGATCGATACGATTGCGGGATAAATCAATCATTTCCTTGATAATATTTAACATTTGCTGAGACCGTAATGATGCCCGTTGTAATAAATTTAGTCCCCGGACATCAACCTGCTCCGAAAAATTCTGAATGAAACCATCGATGGAAGTTTTAATAGCAATGATTGGTGATTTTAATTCATGGGATGAAAACAAGAAAAACTGCGTCTTTTGTTTATCCATATCGGTCAGTTTGCGGTTCTGGGCATCTATCTGACGTTTGATATCGCGAAATATGTGCATGAATGTAGTGCAGATATATGTGGTAACATACACCGAAATAGTAAAAACGATCAGAGTCAGGTAAATAAGCATCTTATTATCATAGATACCTGTCTGAAAAATGCAATAATGGGGAATTATACCATTAAACTCCAGGAAAGTAACCAGACTCAGAAGAACAACTACAAAAGTTGCGACAAATAATGGAATGAGTCCGGGAAAAATGATGCTGCTTATGACCACATGAAACACATTGAAAAAAAATACCGGGTTTTCAATTCCCCCGGAAAAATGAAGTATGACTGTGAGGTATATTAAATCCACCAGAATATGTATCTGCAAAAAAACCAACTCACCAGTGAATGTAAACTCCCGTACCAGTTTCAAAACGGCGTAGTAAATCAGATTTATTATAGCCAGTGATGCGAGGAGAATCCAGATTACATCATAGGGAATTTCCAGATCAAGCACATTTTTGGCGATGACCGTCGCCAGAAAATAGCCGCTGACAGCCAACCAGCGCAAATGAATCGACCAGGATATGCGGCGATAAAGAATTGCTTTTGTTAAAAAAGGGAACCACTCAAACGAAAATGATTTTGGATTAAATATTTTCATCTGTCAGTGAGTTAATGTCCTAAATGTTTTTTTACCAGTTCAATTAAGGTCTCCGGATTGACAGGTTTTTCCAGAAACTCATTTACCGGAAGAAATTCTTCATCCTTTTCCCGGTCAAAATCAAAACCGGTTTCCTGCCCCACTGCCGTCAGCATAATGATCGGTAAATCCTGAGTATCTTTATTTGCCCGTATTTGATAGGCGACGTGAAAGCCTTCATCCTGGGTTCCCATCATGACATCCAGAATAACCAGATCCGGACCATTAGAGCGCACCATTTGTATGCCATGCTCACCATCCTGGGCATCAATAACATCAAATCCGGCATTTTCCAGTGTCAACCTCATTGCTTCAACAAGATCAATGTCATCATCAATAATTATAATTTTATGTTTCATTTTTCTCTAATTCCTCCATAACCATTTCTATGACCACCGGGATACTATTTCTGATTTCGGGCGATAACTCTTTATTAAATTCGACCGTTTCCGGCTCTATCCCGATAATATGACATTCCGGCACTTCACCTAGTTTATGTGCCATCTGATATACTTCAGACAAACTAAAACCGTGCAATGATATCATCTTATCTGCCTGGCCAAGACTTGCCTGATCTATGCGAAATTTAACTACTTCGCCGGGTAACCTGCCCATCTTTGCACTATCAATAATGACGATGGGATCGGCTTGAAGAAAATGCTCAAGCAGGGTAAAGGCATCTGATCCGATATCCAGAAGCATCACCCCCAAACCTGTATTAGTATTTTTCAGTTCATCCAGAACCGCGTGACCAATGCCATCATCGCCACGCAGTACATTGCCCAGCGCTACTACCTTTAACATACCATTCTCATTCGACAAATTCAACATCCAGCATGTGAACCGAACAGGAAATACAGGGGTCATATGCGCGTACCAGCATCTCCAGTTTTTTTGTAATATCTTCCTTTGGTTCTTCGATGATTTCGGGAACCAGTTTTTTCATATCATCATCAATATTTGCCAGGTTTTGCCCGGTGGGAATGATACAATTTGCAGATTCGATGCATCCCTTGCGATCATAGGTATAATCATGAAATAATATACCACGCGGCACCTCAGTGATCGCAATTCCACGGCCAATTTTGCTCGGATTCTGATTTGGTTTTTCGGGTTTGATACCTTTTTCCAACAATACATCAATCATATCAATGGTATCCAACACACAGTGAACCACTTCCACCACCTGGGCGATGGTGTTCATATAGGGATTATAATTCGGTGCCCTAAGTCCCAATTTTTCAGCTATTTCTAGTGCTTCCGGCTTCAAAAGTTTATGACTATTATTAAATCGTGCCAGGGCACCTACCATGTAAGATGAGCGGCTGAATTTTGCATGTTTACTCGATGAATGCGGTACGACAAATTCATTAGTGATCTCTTCATATTTCTCAACCGGAAAACTACCGGCATCTGAAGAACGAATATCTCCATCATATAAACCATATTCTTTATCGCTATATACACTGATATATTCGGTTTCACGGGTAAAATCAGGAATTTTGTCAAGCAGGGTTGTCAGTATTTCCACAACGAAAGTAGCATCCGGAATCGCTTCCTCAAGGAGACGCGTACGCAGTGTGCGAAGTTCTTCTTCAGTCGGTAATTTTGTAAATCCTCCGGGAACACAGGAAATAGGATGTATCGCACGTCCACTGATCACATCACCTATATCGTTTGCCAGACGTTTAAGGCGCAGGGCAGCCAGAACCACCTCTTTATGGGTCTCAACCAGCGGAAACACCGAGCCGACATTCAAAAAATCAGGCGTGGCTAAAAAAAGCGCATGCAGTACATTACTCTGAAATGTGGCACCGTGAACCAGAATTTTTCTTAAGATTTCTGTCTGTTTAGATATTTCCAAACCCAGGGCGGCTTCCGTTGCTTTTAGTGACGTCATCTGATGCCCCAGCGAGCAAATTCCACAAATGCGCGATGTGATGATGGCCACTTCATGAAAATTCCGGCCCTTTAACATAGCTTCAAAATACCGTGGCGCTTCCACAATTTCCAATTGGGCTTTTTCAAGAACCCCGTTTTTCATATTCACGACTATATTACCATGTCCTTCAACACGGGTAACATGATGGACATCTATATTCAGATCTTTTCTCATCCTAAGCCCCCAGTTCATACGCACAGAACATGTTCATGCGTTTCATTGCTTCATGAGTGGAAAACCCATGTTTTTTTAACATGTCTAACGCACCCTGTTCATTTACATTGTCAACCACACCCCGACAACCGGTACAATACTGACCATTTGTGGGACAAATGGCACCACATCCGGCCCTGGTAATCGGTCCCAGGCAAAACATACCGCGATCCAGAACGCATTCATTCTCTTTCAGTTTACATTCCACACAAACCGCATAGTCAAATTTTTCAGGTTTGCGCCCGAGAACCAATGATTTGAAGAGGTGTAAATATTCCGGTGTGCTCATGGGACAGCCACGTACTTCATAGTCGACCTTTACAATCGCACTTACCGGTTGTGCGGGAATTGATGGAAACAAATATTTATTTTCACCATATACTGTTTCTTTAACCCATTCTGCCGGATGCAGGTTTTTTATTGCATTTACACCGCCGGTTACCGCGCAGGAGCCCAGGGCAACCAGTACTTTTGCACGATGCCGGATATCATGTATACGTTCCACACAAGAAGGCGTGCTGATACTGCCCTCGATAAAAGCGATATCGTATTCATCGGCTTTATCATCCATTGCTTCGCGAAACTCAACGATATCAACATACTTAAGCAAATCCAGCAATTCATTTTCAAAATTTAATTTATTCAGCTGGCATCCTTCACAAGAGGTAAAATCGAAGAATGCGACTTTTGGCTTGCTCATATCGCCTCCTGCAATTTTTTGGTCATCGGATAATGAAATACCGGACCATCCTGGCAGACATAGGTACTGTTTATCTGACAATGTCCGCACTTCCCGACACCACACTTCATCCGGCGCTCCAATGATAGATAAATATTATCTTCCGGGATACGTTTGGATTTTAAGGACATAATTACAAATTTATACATGACCGGAGGACCAACAACTGAGGCAATGGTATTTTCCACATCCAGATTTAACGGCGGAATAAGTGTTGTTATAACCCCCACCTTGCCCTTCCAGTTTTCATTGGCTTTATCCACAGTCATATAAAATTCGATATCTTTCATATTCTGCCACAGTTCGATATCCTCTTTAAACAAGATATCGTTGGGACTCTTTGTGCCATACAGAATAATGATGCGGCCAAAATCATTTCTTTTTGCGATGGTATAATCAATCAAGGACTTTAAGGGAGCCAGGCCAATTCCGCCACACACAAAGAGCATATCCTTTCCCTTAAAATCTTCCACTTCAAATCCATTGCCGAAGGGACCGCGAATACCAATTTTACTTCCCTCGGTGAATTCATGCATTTTATCTGTAAGTCTCCCGGTTTTCCGGACGGTCAGATCGAATCCCGGCAGTTTTGTCGGGGAAGAACATATGGAAATCGGAGCCTCACCATAGCCAAAGATAGAAACTTCAACAAATTGACCCGGTTTATGGTTCAGTGTCTGATTATCCGGCAATATAATTTCGAACCTTTTCTCCAATTCTGTCAACTGCTCAACACGGGAGATCGTGCTCATGATCGGATTATACAGATGCTGTTTTACATTACTTGTTTTTTTCATGGATATATCCTTCAAAATTGATTTCAAACAGCCTGCTTCTGTTGTTGTGTCTCATAATCTTCGATGAGTTCATTGATAATTTCGACGATACTGATATCAGCGGGACAATATTTTGAGCACCGGCCGCAGCCGACACAATGCAATTCGCCCGATTCTTTTGTAAGATATTTAAATTTACGATGGAGGCGATGGCGTGTGCGCGAACTGATTTTTTCACGGAAATTTTCGCCACCGGCTACTTCGGCAAATTCATTCAGCATACAACTATCCCAGAAGCGTTCACGACTTCCGCTCGTCATATCCAGTTCAACTTCATCATGTACATCAAAACAGTAACAGGTAGGACAAAGCAGATTGCAGGTTCCGCAACCCAGGCAGCGTTTGGCTACTGAATCCCATACCTTTGAATTATACACATGCTCAAATACCTGCGGTAAACGATTATGATGATATTTTATTTTGGTGTGAAAATGTTTTTCCTGGATCTCCAGATTGAGAGGCGCATCTACCTTATATCCCGAATCAAATTCATCAAGAAGTTCTTTACCCTTGCTATCCACTTCAAAGACCAGAAAGCCATTTTCCACAGGTTCGAGATAGAGCGAAAATTCATCCAGTTTTTCTATTTCAATGCCAACAGCTTTTGCAAAGTGCCATTCATCCGGTGAATGTGATATGCCGATAAATATGGCATCTTCACGTCGTTTTAAATATTGATACTCCGGATGACCCTTTTCAAAACTGAAATCGAGACGCTTAACCGCCTGCATTTCATATGAGTGGATGCCAAAAAATATATGATTTTGGGACGACAGCTTTTGCCCGCTGAACTGATTGGTATTCACATCAAAACTCAGCAATACCTCACGGGGCGGCAGAAAGTATTTTTTTAACGGTTGAATGGTACGCGGGTAATCAAAAACCACATCGGCGACATTTTTCACAATTTCAAATGAAAATGAGTTCTCTCCTTTTCGTTGTGGCGCAACCAGGGTTGACTTTGAGATTAGAAATTCCAAAAAATTTTCCATGGTGGCATGATCAAAGAAATACCGTTTCATTTGCTCAAATTTTGCTTTTGTTTCACTGTTCATCAGTACCTCACATTAATATTCGAGAATCCAATCATAGTATATCAACAAGTGTGCCAATTGTTTTAGTGGCAAATTTATTAAACCTATCTCCTATAATATCAATAAGTTAAAGATATTTATGCTGGAAAGAATGATACGTGGTGAAGATTATAATGTGATATTTTTCTCATAATTGACAAAAAACAATAGACAGTTTTCCAGCTCTGAGAAAGATTAAATACGATGGTTGGGGATAATAATCGAAGGTTGAATTTAGATTGTCATAGATGTGGTTGTGTTGTGTTCGCTTAATAAACACGATGATCTGGAGAATCTGTTACAGTGCAGTATTAATTTTTATATGGCAATTTTTATACCCAGACCAAACGACATTCCCTTTGAAACGGCCGGTAGTAGTGCACGATGCATGGTATAGGCAAAATCAAACTGCAGTGCTTTCATATGAAAACCGACACCCAGACCCATCGCCCAGCCCCATTTACCACCAAAGGAAAATCCGGCACGCAGCGGGACGATTGGCGTTGGCCGGTACTCTGCACCCACTGAAAGTTTGGCCTGATCGCTATAGCCCATGCTTTGAGAAAAGGCTTGTTCCAAATCCAGTGCCACTGTGATATTTTTATTAATTTCATATGCTGCTCCCATATGCAAAACAACAGGCAAACGGGTTGAAAACGCATCGATATCATCGGTATAACTGGTATCAACCGGCTCTATGGTAAAATCATCTTTATATTCAGTAGAGTCCAACAGAAATGAAGTGAAATATTGCTGAGTTCCCTTACTCCAGTTGATGGACCCAAGCAGATTATTGAAACTCATACTGACGGTAAGTTTTTTATTTATCACACCGGCTGCGCCCACGTCAAGGCCAAGCCCGGTTCCGGACTCAGCCAGACGCCCGCTAATCAGAATATCAGAATGAATATATTCCAGTCCGGTATACAAGCCACCGCTAGCTTCAGTGACATCAGCATAACCAAATCCTGAATAATAACTCAGATTGGCACCCACAGCAAAAGTATCAAAGTAGCGCTTTATTTTAATCGGATATGCCCCGGAAAGGGTAATTTTTAATGAGGAAAAGCCATTCGCATCTACCTCATCAAAGGAATAGGATTCTTTAGTATTGCCGCGCAATATCAGTTCCAGCGGTGCCTTAGGTATAATCCCATGCGCCAGGCCAACGACCTGAACCGTGACCGCATAGTTACCAAAGGCTACACCCAATGCATTACCATACAGATCCACATTGGCATCCAGGCCTTCATCAGGCACCAGCGCCAATATTTCTTCTATCTCCTCATCACTCCATTCACCATTATGCCCGGATTCGGTAAAATATCGTTCGTAATTGTCGATAGTCAAAGAAGAATTAGCCACATTTAAATTAACACCAATGATATTTATTTCAAGCCAGCTCGTCCGGGGCAGAGCCAGATTGGCCGGATTCCAGCCAACGGCATTAATACCGCGGGCCACAGCGCCATACGCGCCCCCCATCCCCATACTGATCGGATCGAATCCCTGCCCCGAAACCGGCTGACAATAGAACAGGCTAATAAACAATAAAACAATTGATAATTTTATAAGACGATTCATATACTTTTCTTTCAATCTTCGTTGTTCATGCGATAGCGGATGTTGATCGCACCATTTGCGCGGATTTCATCGGTGGAGCGAAATTTGACCAAACCTTCCGTGTCATCCAGGAATATTTTCGATGCGATAAAGACAGAATCATTTGCAAATATATATAACTGATCAGAGGTCAACCCGATCTGATAATCATCTTCATAGTTTTCAATGACGAATTTGTCAGAGTTGAGCTCACCCGCAAGAAATTGGATATCGTCTATAATTATTTTTCGCGATGAATCCGTGATCGTTTCTTCAAACAAATTTTCTCTATCAGCCGAGACATAAATTTTCATCTGCGCCCCAACCGGCAGGCCATTCAGCAGACCAAGATTGATAAAGAAATTATCCACATCCCCACGTTTTATTGCATCCTGAGTTCCTTCATCAATTGACGCACCCTCAATATCTGATGAATAAAGGGCATCGTCCTGCAGTTTCAGATAAAATGGTGAAAAGATATGATAATCCGACCACACTTCATCTTTCACGGAAACTACGCCGACTCCCTCAATAGTGCTTGTTCCCGTGATGACGATATCCTGTGGCAGAAATTCTAAAAATTCCACCAGATTGGAGTTATCCTTATTTAGAATCACGGTTTCAACATGGTATTCCGCATCCGGTTCACGCGCACCTACCTGTATCGGGTTATCATTAAATACGAGTTGGATACTTTCGGTTTTATTATTTTTATAACCCTGTATATCTAAATCCGTTAATATTTCCAGACCAATCTGGTTATAAATATTCAGGGTCATACTGATTTCTTCAAAGCGCAAACTTCCTTCAAATCCTTCTGTATCAATCACATCATTCTCTTCAATGGGATCAAAAACGACTTCACGCGGAGCCAGGTCGCCTTCAAATTCTCTCAGGTATACGGAATCGACCGGATTAATAATAAGGATGACTGAGTCCTTTTCCGACATTTCCACCATCTCATCCGATGGCAAAGTCGTAACAAAAAACTGGTACTTCATATAATTAATAAAGGTACCCGGGGCTGGCATACCAAGATACTTTGTCACATACAGATCATCAATGTAAACCGTGAATGTGTCTTTTTGCAATGCCTGTAGCTGGTAATCAAGTGATAAAACCTCAGTATAATCCGGATCAATATAAAAATTGAGCAGCTGTACATTTACATCGGCACTGACATTCAGCGTATTTTCAATTTCAAGCAGAAACGCGCCTGCATCAATATGAGCCGTTATCATACGATCCTGCTGATTTGCAGTCGATATAGAATCTTTACGTGAAAATAATTGTTCCGGTATCTGGGCACGGGCATAGCCCACTTTCATTTCTGAGATGGTCGTTTTAAAATAGATAAAAGAAGCCGTGTCCTGAGGCTGTACTAAATAATCTGATTTGGCCATAATATCCAATTCCATATCAAATCTCAGATGATTGGAAAACTGCTTTACCGGTTAGTTCCACCGGCTGAGATACTTGTTGTGTACGTGCTAAAATTGGATTTGTAAAAACCGCATCGCCTACAAATTCCGATGAAATTGAATCATAAATACTGATTTTTGTACTTTCGCTGAAATCAAGATAAGAGTCATTGATAAACTCGATTTGAATCGTACCTTCCTTAACATTTACAATAAACTCAAAAGTTCCGAAATTCATAAAGATGGAAGGTATAGACACAGTGGATGCCGGTATGTCAATTGTTTCCCCTGGGGTGACTGGTATCAAAAGGAAATCGCTCACCGGAATCGGAGGGGTTTCTTCCGTACCCGGACTGAGCAGTGATATATCGCCAATACCCTGTTCCGCCTGATCCCCATTTGGTAAAAATGCCAGATCACTCCGCGATATTTGCTGACGCTCGGACGAGTCAATAATTGAAATAGCAATCGTAGATTGGCCCTCAAAGGTAGTATCAATAATAGTGGAATCATTAATTGCTTCCTCCATTACGAAACCCGGATTTGGGATGGGTGCCCGCCAGTTAGTGAACCATGAAGGCAGAACAGGTTCTTCAAATGAGCAACCGGATACGGCGATCATTACAATTAATAGTGATATCAGACAAAAATTTTGTTTATATGTTTTCATTTCATCCTTCTTGCATCTTATATAAAGACTTATCTACATTTTTCGACCGCTTTCAGAGATACATTAATATTTAATCTGTGGTAATACGTTGCGCTTGGTCACATTGTGATGAAGGTCACCTATTTCAATGGGTGCTAGGCGGTAGGCAGTTGGCAGTTGGCAATTAGCGATAGGCAATTGGCAATAAGCAATAGGCAATAGGCAATTTAATAAAAATGGCCTAAACTTTGTGGAGATGTCATCCTGTCCCGGAACGGGATCCTACGATAAGGACCATTTATCCGGGTTACAGCGGCATGATACTTGGTGCTTATTTACATAAATCTCCTCCCGGTCAGAATATCGTATGTAACCGCAAAGACCGCAGAGGAAAAGATGAGATCGCCAAGTTTTTTTTATTTGTATAGGGACTTTTATAAGAATCATTAATCTCGGCGAACTTCGCATTTTCTCGGCGCTCTTTGCGGTAAACCTTTAGCTGATCCCATCTACCAAATTCTTACTACAGGTAGAAGGTCCATATCCATAGGATCCCGTTCCGGGACAGGATGACATTTGAGAAGTATGTATAATGAGGGACTTAGGTGCTTAGGCACTCAGGGACTTTTTTCACATCCCATTCAGCCTGGCAGCAAAAAACAAATAGTGGCTACTTCCTATTTTTCAACCCAAACTCATAGCCGGCATCGACAGCACGCTGGTTAATGCCCATGAATCGTTTGTGCTTGACAGCAGATTTTAATGATTCATATACTGTCTCTTTGCCCAGCAGACCGGTATAACCAATATACGCACCGATCACCAGCATATTTGCCACACGGGTATTCCCCAGTTCGTCAGCCATTTTTGTCGCGGGGATGGCTAATGTCTCGATATCTTTTCGTTTGGGTTCCACATCAATCAATGAGGTATCGTATATCAATAAGCCGCCTGGTCGTAGTTCGCTCTCAAATTTCTCCATTGACGGCCTGTTTAGTGCAATGAGTACGGTAGGATTGCTCACCATGGGGGAGCCCACTTCAATCTCTCTGATGTTGACATGACAATTGGCCGTACCGCCGCGCATTTCCGGACCGTATGAGGGCAACCATGATACATGATAATTTTCAAGCATGCCGGCCTGGGCCAATGCGGCGCCCAACAATAATACACCCTGACCACCAAATCCGGCGACCTTAACCTCCGGATTACGGTAAGTCTCGGGAATATCCCTGGGGGCAAAATAAAGACCGCTCTCTGTACTGATATCCAGTAGTTTTAATAATTCATCATTATCCGGATTTATGTCATCCATTTCGTATGGTTCAACTTCAGCGGTATGATCACGGTACACCCCCACAGGAAATTGTTCCAGCATGGCTTCTTCCATCCACTTCATAGAATCAACCGGATCCATTTTCCATCCCGATGGACAGGGGGAAAGTATTTCGACCAGTGAGAAGCCAAGATTATCAACTTGATTCTTGAGTGATTTACGAATTGCCAGACGTGCTTTTGCACGATGTTTATTGTCATGCAGAGACACTCTTTCAATATATACCGGGGCCTGCAACTGACTGATCAATTCGGCCACTTTAACCGGGAATCCTTCATTGGAAGGTTTTCTACCCCGCGGTGATGTGGTTGTGCGTTGACCCACCAGTGTTGTCGGGGCCATTTGACCACCAGTCATTCCGTAGATGGCATTATTCACAAAAAATACGGTCATAACTTCACCACGATTTGCCGCGTGAATAATTTCAGCGGTTCCAATTGCCGCCAAATCGCCATCACCCTGGTAACTAATCACAATACTGTTCGGATGAGCCCGCTTCACACCGGTAGCGACTGCCGGAGCCCGACCGTGCGCAGCCTGAATATTTCCGGTGGCAAAATAGTAGTAAGCAAACACACTGCAGCCAACAGGGCTTACAAATATGGTACGATCCGCTATCTGAAAATCTTCCAGCGCCTCGGCAATCATTTTATGGACATTGCCATGACCACATCCCGGACAATAGTGCGGCATCTTTTTATCGGCACTGGGGTTCCGGGTGTATGTATCATAAAAAGTTTCTGGTTTGCGTAATATTTTTGTCGCCATTGAATATTCCTTTTCTATTACAACAGCTGTTTTCTCACCTGCTCCACAATTTCATCAGTGTTTGGTACCACACCACCCATACGGTTATAAAACTCGACCGGTACCTGGCCATGTACAGCCACTTTTACATCTTCAAGCATCTGGCCATTATTCATTTCCACCACCATCATGCTTTTTATCCTTCCGGCCAGCTGGTTAATTTCATTTTTAGGGAATGGAAACAATGTGATCGGTCGAATCATGCCAATTTTTACATTTTCCTTGCGTAAAATCTCGACTGCGGTTCTAAGTACACGCGATACAATGCCAAAGCCGGTTAGTACATATTCCGCATCATCCAGCATAAATTCTTCGTATAGTAATTCATTCTTTTCGATCTCGGCATATTTTTCCTGAAGCATGCGATTATGCCGTTCCAGATCCTCAGGATCGAGGAAAATACTGGAAATCAGGTTATCCTTACTTTCGGCATCGGCATAAAGTGCCCACTCTTTTCTGGGCAAATCTGTGACCGGTTTTGGGAATTCAACCGGTTCCATCATTTGCCCGATATATCCATCGGCCACCAGGTACACAGGCGTGCGGTACTTGTCTGCAATATCGAATGCCTTCATTGTCAATGTACACATTTCCTGGGCACTATTCGGGGCCAAAACCGGACATTTATAATTACCGTGTCCGCCACCCTTGACGACCTGGTTATAATCGGACTGCTCAGGCGCAATATTACCCAAACCGGGACCGCCACGCATTATATTGACAATCAGGCAAGGCAATTCCGCACCGGCTGCGTAAGAAACCCCTTCTTGCTTTAGACTGATGCCAGGGCTCGATGAGGCGGTCATGGACCGGATGCCGCAACCCGCGGCACCATAAACCATGTTTATTGCTGCGACTTCGCTCTCGGCCTGGAGAAAGGTGCCGCCCACCTTTGGAAAATAATTTGCGGCGCCTTCGGCAATTTCACTGGCCGGTGTAATCGGATAACCAAAATACAGGCGACAACCGGCAAGCAGCGCACCGCGAACAATGGCATCATTGCCTTTCATTAAATATTTAGCCATCAGGATGCCTCCTCTACTTCATATCCCTTCTTATACACAATAATTGCTTCGGGTTCGGGACATGCATAAAAACACATTCCACACCCGGTACAACCATCACCCAGATAGTAGGCAAAATGATATCCTTTTGTGTTGAATTTGTCATGGAAACGAAGTACATCAGGGGGGCAGGAGTCGATGCAAAGGCCACATCCTTTACAAAGTTCAGGCTCGATAGTTACGTCTGCTTTTTCCAATTTTTTTAAAGCCATGAACGTATCCTCTATTTATTATATTAAAGATCTACATATATTACTAACAATATCCATGCCACAGTAAAAATGATAAAATATGTCGTGATAGATTTTTGATTTTTCAATAGTTACAATTTACACAGATTTAGTGAATTTTTAACGTTTCTGCTACTTTTTCTTAGATTTAAAATTAATATCCATGGATTTTATTAATTATCGGAAATCAAAAAACGAGAAGAATTCTGTGATATCCGTATTTATCATTTTATCGTTCATGTAACGGCTCACCTTTTGATGACATTTTTCTGCTCAGTTTTTTTCATACAATTACGAGATATTTCTGGTTCGTTAACCTTGATTAAGATGTTAAGATTTGATCCTCCATTAACATTAGTGGAATAATTTGTGTTTGTATATTTATACAATCTTTATTCACTTTTCCAGGGAACATCCGGGATATTCAGCAAATGATTCATATAGCGGGCACAAACAAAAAGCAGATCAGATAGCCGGTTTATATAAATCATAATTTCTTCATCCACATCGACATGATTGCTCAGGGTTTTTAGATTTCTTTCCGCCCGGCGGCACACAGTCCGTGCCAAATGAAGGACCGCAGCCGGTTCACTCCCTCCCGGTAGAATAAAATTTTGTAAGGCGGGTAATTTTTCTTCCATGGTGTCTATATGTGTTTCAAGAAATGATATATCCTCAGATGACAGTTCCTGGTTTAATTTTTGTCTTGTTTGATCGTCGGGTGTTGCCAGAATAGACGAAATACGAAACAGGTCATTTTGTATCCGGGTGAGCATTGCGGAAACAAAGGTATCTTTTATTCCGGTTATCGCCAGACCAATGACACTGTTGAGTTCATCCAGGGTTCCGTATGACTCGATTCGCGGATTATCTTTGTCGACCACCTTCCCGCCAAAAAGCCTGGTTTTTCCCTTATCACCGAATTTGGTATAGATTTTCATATTACTCCTTTTATTCGGTATCTAATATAGGTTTTTTTTAGATTATTCCAAAAAGTTTTGGGGGGTTTTAACAATAGAGCGACTAAGTAAACTGAGAGGAGGTGAATTGCCTTAATAGTTCCTAAGTCCCTGACTCCCCTCGTATTCATACTTCTAAAATGTCATCCTGAAAGGACCTTTTATCAAGAGCCGGGGGTACCCCTATAAAGGATTTTTATTCGTAGGATCCCATTCTGATAAAAGATGACATCCAGCTGATTTCACCCCTACGGGGTTTTGAGATGTTGTGGTACCGGACACCGTCGGGCGTTGCCCACGGACTGAACAGGATGATATTCCGGGATGGGATGACGGTTCCGGATAATTCAAAATTCATAGATCACCCCTACGGGGTTTGGTGATGTTGTGCTACCGGACACCGTGGGCGTTGCCCACGGCGAGATATTGAGCCCCTTCGGGGCTCTTTTCTTGCCATATCGTCAGTTCCTGGATAGGATGATATTTTTACCGCAGAGATCGATCAGGACGAAGCCATCCATGATTTCGAAAGTACCAAAGATTGCAAATAATATTTAATTTTTCTCTGCTTAGGGACTTTATCAGAATCATTAATTGCTCGGCGTACTCTGTGCATTCTCTGCGTACTCTCTGCGGTTAATTTTTAGCTAATCCATATGTACCCAGATTAGACCACGGGTAAAAGGAGCAGAGATTGTCTGGCTATAGTGTAATTATATGATGATAGAGGGGATCCCAACCCCCGTGGGCAACGCCCGCGGTAATGTAGGTCCATAATTCAAAACCCCGAAGGGGTGAAATATTTTTTTTGAGAGAAGTTTCACAGTGCGTGAGTTAAAATAGGAGTGTTGACAACGGATGAAGTTTTTGGAGGCTTTGTGTGGGGTGGTAAATCTTTTAAAAATGTGTTACCAACACTCCCAACCAACGACCTAACTCACATAGTCACTTACGGAAGGAGTCTGGGAAATGTTTCATATAAATAATATTTGCAGGTAAGATCAGGCTAAAAAGTCATTCTGTCCCGGAACGGGATCCGATGGAGAAAGACCTTTTACCCTAGTGAGATTTGGAAAATGTTGATTAGTAAAGATTTACCGCAAAGAGCGCGGAGAAAATGCGAAGTTCGCAAAGATAAATGATTCTGATAAAAGATGACATCCAGCTTATTTCACCCCTCCGGGGTTTTGAGATGTTGTGGTAACGGACACCGTGGGCGTTGCCCACGGCTAGAATATTGAGCCCCTTCGGGGCTCTGCACTTGCCATGTCATTTGGTTCCCGAACAGGATTACATTCCGGGACGCAATGAAACATCGGATAAACCAAAATAAATAGATCACCCCTACGGGGTTTTGAGATGTTGTGGTACCGGACACCGTGGGCGTTGCCCACGGCTAGAAATATTGAGCCCCTTCGGGGCTCTGCACTTGCCATGTCATTTGGTTCCCGAACAGGATTACATTCCGGGACGCAATGAAACATCGGATAAACCAAAATAAATAGATCACCCCTACGGGGTTTTGTGATATTGTGGCACCGGACACCGTGGGCGTTGCCCACGGCTAGAAATATTGAGCCCCTTCGGGGCTCTGCACTTGCCATGTCATTTGGTTCCCGAACAGGATTACATTCCGGGACGCAATGAAACATCGGATAAACCAAAATAAATAGATCACCCCTACGGGGTTTTGAGATGTTGTGGTACCGGACACCGTGGGCGTTGCCCACGGCTAGATATGTTGAGCCCCTTCGGGGCTCTGCGCTTGCCATATCGTCAGTTCCTGGATAGGATGATATTTTTACCGCAGAGATCGATCAGGACGAAGCCATCCATGATTTCGAAAGTACCAAAGATTGCAAATAATATATAATTTTTCTCTGCTTAGGGACTCAGGGACTTAGGGACTTTATCAGAATCATTAATTGCTCGGCGTACTCTGTGCATTCTCTGCGTACTCTGCGGTTAAAAAGTGATGCTATCCCGTTCTGGAAGAGATGATGTTCCAGAATAATCCAAAGTCCAAAATCAAAAATCTAATAAATCAATCTACCTGCCAGGTGCTGCCATCGGGTGTATCTTTAACCGTAATCCCGATTTCTTTTAATGCATCGCGGATTTTATCAGACAAGGCAAAGTTCTTCTCACTTCGGAGAACGGCACGAAGATCAAGCACCAAATCCATTACCCCATCCATCTTGTCTGATGCCGCAGCCACATTCTCTCCACTGGTTGGCAGGATTCCCAGGACATCACCAACCGTATTATTCATCACCTCAATGGCAGATTCAATTTCCTTTTTACCGGGCAGTTTTTCTCTGTCATCAAACTGGCGGTTGGCCGCATTAAAAAAATCAAACATAGCGGCAATCGCCTGTGGGGTATTAAAATCATCATTGAGCGATGATTCAAATTCTTCTTTAAACTTTAATACGGGCAGCAGGCCGGACTCTTCTTTATCCTGAGCAGATTTTAATGATTCGGTCAGTCGCTGCCAGGAAGTCAGTAGACTTTTTGTATCCCTTTTCTGCTGCTTCCAGGGCAGAATCGCTGAAATCCAACGTGGAACGATAATGACTCATGAGTATGAAATATCGGATGGCCAGGGGATCATATTTTTTTACGATATCTTTTATAGTCGTAAAATTGTTCAGTGATTTCCCCATCTTAACGCCATCCACTGTCACCATATTATTGTGCATCCAGTACCGGGCAAAGGTTTTTTTGTAGACACTTTCACTCTGGGCAATTTCACACTCGTGATGGGGAAATACATTCTCCAGACCACCACCATGAATATCGAAAGTCTCACCCAGATATTTATTGGACATCACCGAACATTCCAGATGCCATCCCGGATACCCCTTGCCCCAGGGACTGGGCCATTGCATCAGATGTTCCTCATCGGCAACCTTCCAGAGAGCAAAATCTGCCGGATGTTTTTTTTCTTCAAGGACTTCCACGCGGCTTCCGGATTCCAGATCTTCGACTTTCCGGCCCGATAGTTTTCCATAGCCAGAGAATTTGCTCACATCAAAATACACATTACCATTGACTTCGTAGGCGAATCCCTTTTCCAACAATTCCTTTACCATTTCGATTTGCTCCACCACATGACCTGATGCCCTGGGCGAAATATCCGGCCGGACCAGCCCCAGGAGATCCATATCTTCAAAATAACTGCGTGTATAGCTCTCCACCACTTCCATTGGTTCGATTTTTTCAATACGTGCCTGCTTAAGGACGCGATCTTCTCCCTCATTGGCATCACCAAGCAGATGGCCCACATCGGTAATATTTTGCACATAGCGTACCTTATATCCCAGATACCGCAGATAGCGGACAACTATGTCAAAACTGATATAACTCTTGGCATGTCCGAGATGAGAATGGCCATATACGGTTGGTCCACACACATAAATTCCCACAAACCCCGGTACCAACGGTTCAAATTTCTCTTTTTTACGCGTCAGAGTATTATAGATATATAAATCGCTCATGATGATAATTCCATTGCCTGATTTAAAAATTTTAACATTTTATCCTTACCCAGAATATCAATTACCAGTGGCAGTTCGGGACCCTCAGTCAAACCGGTCATTGCCGCACGTACCGGCATCCACAGATCCTTCCCTTTGACGCCGGTATCATTCTGGACGGCTCCCATCACTGTCTTGAATCCGTTCAGATCAATCTCAGGAAGTTTTTCAATCTCTGTTATCATTGCTTTGAAGACCTTTTTACTCTCATCTTTTATTAGCCATTCCTTTGCGGCACTATCATATTCACTGATATAATCATTATAAAACAGCGATGTTTTTTCTTTTATCTCATCGAGATGACTAAGACTATTCTTCACGGCTTTGACAATCATCTCATTCTTGGCATTATCTCCCGTATCCAGACCGGCATTTTTTAGTTCGTTTATGGCAGAAGCCAGGTACTCGTCCTCCGGTATCTGGCGCAGATACATGCCGTTCATCCAGTCTAATTTTTCACGATTAAAAATCGCACCGGCTTTGCTTACCCGCTCGAGTGAGAATGATTCAACTAACTCATCCATTGAAAATATTTCCTGGTCATCGCCACGATTCCACCCTAATAGGGCAACAAAATTGACCAATGCCTGGGGCAGGTATCCTTTTTTACGATAATCCTCGACTGCCACATCACCCTGTCGTTTGCTCAGTTTACTCCTGTCTTCATTTAATAATAATGGTAAATGTGCAAACTGAGGTTTTTCCCAGCCAAGATAATCATAGAGTAAAATATGCTTGGGCATACTCAACAGCCACTCCTCACCCCGAATGACATGACTGATCTGCATCAGATGATCGTCAACCACATTGGCGAGATGATAGGTTGGGAACCCATCGCTTTTCAGCAATACCTGGTCATCGATTAATTCATTTTGAAAAGACACCTCACCACGAATAATATCATGAACTATGGTTTCGCCACTTTGCGGTATCTTTAAGCGGATAACAAAAGATTCCCTGGCTGCTCTGGCTTCCGATTCCTGCCCGGACAGTGCGCGGCATAAACCATCATATTTTGGTGTCTCTTTACGCGCCACCTGTTCTTCACGTATTTTCTGTATACGCTCTTCACTGCAAAAGCATCGATAGACATGACCATCGGCTAATAACTGATCTATATATTTCTGATAAATCTCACGCCGCTCACTCTGATAATAGGGACCAAAAGCCCCTTCCTTTTCCGGACCTTCGTCATAATCCAGTCCGGCCCATTGCAGGGTTGTGAGTAAATTTTCCACCGCACCCTCGGTGTACCGGGCCTGATCCGTATCTTCAATACGTAATATAAAAGTCCCGTTATGGTGTTTGGCAAACAGATAATTGTATAGCGCCGTTCGTAAACTGCCAAGATGTACAAATCCCGTGGGACTGGGGGCAAATCTGACTCTGATGCTGTTCATATGATGGTGATTCCCTAATATTTTAATTGATACAGGATGCTGGATCCTGGATGCAAGATGCAAGATACAGGATGCAGGATACTAGGATTCGATGGATACTGCGTCCGGTTTATTTTTTCTCCAAGATTAACAATTCTCGCCTTGATAAGCAATGGCTGCTGGTAATTCGTGATTTGGGATTGTCTAGTTTATTTGGGTAAGTTTACAAATAGCAATTAGAAATTAGAGATTAGAGATTAGAGATTTCAAAAAGGTAATTAGTAATTACTATTAGTCTATTGCCAACCGCCAACAATTAATTTCTCATCTATCAAATCTAATTTTTAATTATATAATTTGCGTCTTTGCGCCTCTGTTTATATCATCCCCGGTTGAATTTTCTCTTGGTGTAAGACCAATAAAAGCAGCTAATTCACTGGGATTTTGTAAATTTTTAGGATCACCGATTTTGCCAAGCAGCATTGAGGCAATGACAAATCCGATACCGGGAATCGACTGCAGATAATTCATGTATTTATTTATTTGCTCATTTTCGCGACAAAATGATTTGAGTGTGCGATGAACAGACAATAGTTTCTTACGTGAATACTCAAGATCTTCTATGAGCATATCCAGTCTGTGACGGACTGCAAACGAACATTCAATGTTTTTAAGTTCTTTAATGTAATTAGCGGACCAACTTGCATCCGGATCTTTGAGATGCAGGATAAAGGTTATGATATAACAGCAATGCCTTAATACGTTGCCTGGCTGTCTTACGATCTCTGGTGTAGTTATTACATATTTTAACCAAGTCGCGTAATTCGTGATAATCGCCCTGTGGAACTCGGATCGGTTTTAGGGTACCAGACATTCTTTGCGTGAGAAAATTTATAATAAATCATATTATAGATATTTGCATATGAGGATTTGAAATGAAAAAGATAGTCATTGATAAACCGGGTGGATTGGAACGCTTGCAGATCCGCTCATTTCCCGATCCGGTGCCGGACGACAACGAGGTGGTTGTCAAAGCGCATTCAATTGGAGTTAACTATGCGGATATTATTATTCGCATGGGATATTATGCCTCGGCAAAACAATATGTGGGCTGGCCAATCACTCCCGGATTTGATTTCGCAGGCGAGGTAATCGCCACGGGAAAGTCGGTCAAAAATTTCAAAACCGGTGACAGAGTGCTGGGCGTGTCGCGTTTTAATTCCTATGCAACTCATGTGACGGTACCTGAAAACCAGATATTTTCCATTCCGGATCACTTCTCTTACCAGGAAGCGGGTGGTTTTCCCACTATCTTTCTTACCGCCTATTATGCACTGCACATGTCCACACAAATATATCCCGGCTCCAAAATTCTGGTTCATTCCGCTGCCGGTGGTGTTGGATCCGCGCTGCTGCAATTATGCACTCTTCAGGACTGGACGACTATCGGTGTTGTGGGAAACAGTGCAAAAGTGGATTTTGCCAGGGATATGGGCGCAGACCGGGTTATCGATAAAAGCGCACAAAATTTATGGCAAATGGTCGATGAATACGCCCCGGATGGGCTCGACGTGGTTCTGGACAGCAATGGCGCGCTCACCATAAAAAAGGGATATAATCGGCTCCGTGAAAATGGTAAATTGATATGTTATGGATTCCACGGCATGTTTCAGAGAGGCTGGAACCGGGCGAATATTTTCAGATTGGCCTACCAGTTTTTTCGTACACCCCGTTTTAGTCCGCTGAGCATGAATGACAAAAATCGCACTGTGATCGCTTTTAACTTATCATTTTTATTCCACCGGGCCGATTTGCTTGAATTTGCTATGACAGATTTAATGAACTGGTATACCGGTGGTAAAATTAAAATGCCTGCGGTTACGGCTTATGCATTTGAAGATGTGGCCTCGGCGCATCGGGATATGCAATCCGGGAAAACCACGGGGAAATTGGTGCTGGTACCAGAGGATTATATTTAGCGCCCTTATGGATAGCAAATTAGGAGTCATCCTGTCCCGGAACGGGATCCTATTGAAAAGGACCGTTTAGCCGAGATTCAATTTGTTCTGAGGGGTAAATAAGAGATAACACAGAGTACAAGAAATAACATTTTATTTTTCTGTGTCTTTGGGCTCGGGGATAATTCAAAATACATAGATCACCCCTACGGGGTTTGGTGATGTTGTGTTACCGGACACCGTGGGCGTTGCCCACGGCTAGAAATATTGAGCCCCTTCGGGGCTCTTTTCTTGCCATGTCATTTGGCTACTGAACAGGATGACATTCCGGGACGGGATGACGGTGCGGGGCAATTCAAAATTCATAGATCACCCCTACGGGGTTTGTGATGTTGTGCTACCGGACACCGTGGGCGTTGCCCACGGCTAGAAATATTGAGCCCCTTCGGGGCTCTTTTCTTGCCATGTCATTTGGCTACTGAACAGGATGACATTCCGGGACGGGATGACGGTGCCGGACAATTCAAAATTCATAGATCACCCCTACGGGGTTTGGTGATGTTTGTGTTACCGGATACCGTGGGCGTTGCCCACGGCTAGAAATATTGAGCCCCTTCGGGGCTCTCTACTTGCCATGTCATTTGGCTACTGAACAGGATGAAATTCCGGGATGGGATGACGGTTCCGGATAAACCAAAATTCATAGATCACCCCTACGGGGTTTGGTGATGTTGTGCTACCGGACACCGTGGGCGTTGCCCACGGCTAGAAATATTCGAGCCCCTTCGGGGCTCTTTTCTTGCCAATGTCAGTTTGGCTATTGAATAATGATTTAATTTTTTTCTGCTTAGGGATGACGGTTAGGGACTTTATCAGAATCATTAATTGCTCTGCGTACTTTGTGGCTTCTCCGCGCACTCTGCGGTTAATCTTTAGCTAATCATTGCCCACGGCTAGAAATGTTGAGCCCCTTCGGGGCTCTGCGGTTAATCTTTCTGCTTACTCACTCTCCAACAATCCAATATTCCCATCTATATTTGAAAAAATCACCTGGTTTGCAGAAAGAGGGGTTACTGTATTTATCAGATAATTTTCAAATTTATATTTCCATAATACCTTACCATCAACTGCATCGGCGGCGATAATCAATCCGTTCTTTGTGCCCCAAAACAGTGTGCCGTCCTTTTCCATTGGCATGGAAGGTGCAATATCGTAGCCGTATGCAAAATCATTTGCCCAGACAATTTGTGATTTAGCCGCTTTTACTGAAAAGGCAACTACGGAATCGGTCATTGATCGTCCGTAGATCAACTGACTGTTCTCAGAGATACCCACTGTTTCGCGAAATTTCCACTGATTGTTTCGCCACAGTGTCCGGCCATCACTTATGCGAATCGCACTTAAATACCGATCCGGTGTGGCAATAAAAATATCTTCATTTGCCGCTACGGGCCAAACGGCTGCCGGTGAATATAAGCGGGCTTAACTTTACCGGTATTCCATTTCCATGCCAGCGTTCCGTCTCTCTGGCTCAGCGCATATAAGTGTCCATCCCAGGCACCAAAAAACACCTTTTCATGATACACTAACGGTTTGGTCTCGACAAAGCCGGGGATTTCAGAATTCTCCCAAATCGTTTCTCCGGTATACAGATCCAATGATCTGAATATGCCGTCACTGGCGCCTACATAAACCACCCCTTCATGAATAACGGGAACAGAAACCATGGCATTGCCAGTTTTCACTTTCCAGTTTACGGATCCGGTTGTGCTGTTCAGACAATAAATCTGACTATCCGCCGATGTGAACACCAAATTTTCTTCTTCAACCGCGGCTGTTCCATATATTGCACCAGCGCCGCGATATTTCCAGACAACCTCACCATCTGTTGGTGAAAGGGCATACATGGTTCCGGATACATCTCCGGCATAAATCCGGTTACCATCATAGACTGGTGAAGCGGTCATCATATTTCCGGACTGGTATAACCAGGATATTCTTACCTGCGGATATTGGTCGTTGATTTCATATGATGGCTGTAAAGAATCGGGGACTGATTGAACCGAAAGATTTGCGGCCAGTTGATCCTTTGCCCATATTTCTCCGTATGGTCCGCCTGAAGTTCTTTCCTGTGCAATCAGTGAATCATTACGCAGAGTGAATAGGGTGTATCCGCCCTTTTCTTCTTTTGCTCTTAAAGTGGAACGGCCCATATATCCGGGAATACCCTGATAATATTTTAATCGATTACGATGACCGTGTCCGTGTATCATGGCTTTGATATTATAATTCTTTATTATATCGACACATTCAATCCAGTTGTCGATGGATGCATTTAAAGGATAATGCATTACCAGGATAATTGGCTGCTCCGGACCGGCTTTTTGCAGTTCCCTTTCCAGCCAGGTCAATACTTCACGCGGGATGTGCCCATCATCCATACGCAAAACCGGACCCTGATGGAAACCGATAAATCTGTATGGTCCAGCAACGAAAGAAAATTTATCATCGCCCCAGAGTGCCCTGAAGTTTGCACCGGCTGAACCAGACCATTTGGTGTCATGATTCCCGGGGATGATGTAATAGGGAACACTGAGACTATCCAGAATTTGTTTTGCCATTTCAAGATGGTGGTCAATATTCATATCGGTGATGTCACCGGAGACCAATACAAAATCAATATCGGTTTGTGCGTTGACATCGGTAACTGCGAGACGCAGATCTTCGGCACCGGTGGTGTTTTCAGCCAGATGGGTGTCCGTGAAAAGGACAAAGCGGATTGGTTTTTGCTGGTTGCAGGCGATGAAGAAAAGGGTTAGGATGATGATGTATTTGAAATAATGCATAGACACCTCTGTTAATATTATCAAATTATTTTGTAAAAAACTTTTACCTGGAGCACTGCGGCCCGGATAATTCAAAATAAATAGCTCACCCCTACGGGGTTTTGTGATGCTGTGGTACCGGACACCGTGGGCGTTGCCCACGGCTAGAAATATTGAGCCCCTTTGGGGCTCTGTGCTTCCGTGTCATTTGGCTCCTGAACCGGATGACATTCCGGCACGGGATGACGGTTCCGAATAATTCAAAATAAATAGGTCACCCCTACGGGGTTTTGTGATGCTGTGGTACCGGACACCGTGGGCGTTGCCCACGGCTAGAAATATTGAGCCCCTTCGGGGCTCTTTTCTTGCCATATCGTCAGTTCCTGGACAGGATGATATTTTTACCACAAAGTGCGTTAAGGTAGTTTTATTTTTTTCTCTGCGTACTTTGTGGATTCTCCGCGCACTCTGCGGTTAATCTTTAGCTAATCATTGCCCACGGCTAGAAATGTTGAGCCCCTTCGGGGCTCTGTGCTTGCCATGTCATTTGGCTCCTGAACCGGATGACATTCCGGCACGGGATGACGGTTCCGGATAATTCAAAATATATAGATCACCCCTACGGGGTTTTGTGATGCTGTGGTACCGGATACCGTGGGCGTTGCCCACGGCTAGAAATATTGAGCCCCTTCGGGGCTCTTTTCTTGCCATATCGTCAGTTCCTGGACAGGATGATATTTTTACCACATAGTGCGTTAAGGTAGTTTTATTTTTTTCTCTGCGTACTTTGTGGATTCTCCGCGCACTCTGCGGTTAATCTTTAGCTAATCATTGCCCACGGCTAGAAATATTGAGCCCCTTCGGGGCTCTGCGCTTGCCATGTCATTTGGCTCCGAACGGATGACATTCAGGGATGACGGTTCCGGATAATTCAAAATATCATAGATCACCCCTACGGGGTTTTGTGATGTTGTGGTTCCGGGCACCGTGGGCGTTGCCCACGGCTAGAAATATTGAGCCCCTTTGGGGCTCTGTGCTTCCGTGTCATTTGGCTCCTGAACAGGATAAAATTTGAACCGCAAAGATCGCATATAATATTTAATTTTTCTCCACTTAGGGACTCAGGGACTGAGGGACTTTATCAGAATCAGTAATTGCTCTTCGTACTTTGTGGATTCTCCGCGCACTCTGCGGTTTATTTTTAGCTGATCCCTATCTACTAAAATCTTACCACGGGTAAAAAGTCCTTTGACGATAACCTCAGGCCTAAATTTTGGACTTTGGATTTTGGATTTTGGAATTGTCTCCCTGTTTCTTTTTCTTATAATACCGATAGAGCAGATAACCGGACAAGATTACCAGTAACACAACGAACACCTGGTTATAACGTGAAATGATACTGGTGATGATTTCCCAATTATCTCCCAGCAGCATGCCGGCAATGATCAGCAATGCATTCCATATCATCGCACTTATCAAAGCCAGGATGATGACCGGCAGCGGGTGGAGATGAAACAATCCGGCAAAGAGAGAAATAACACTGCGGGTGCCGGAGAGAAAACGATTGGCGAGGATGACCCAGTATCCCCATTTACCAAACCAAAGTTCGACCTTTTTTATATCTTCCTGTTTAAATATTTTTTCACGGATACGGCGCTGTTGAATAAAGGCCCGGCCATATTTATAACCAAGGGTGTACATGGTGACGAATCCAATTACAGAACCTATCGTTGTGGATGCATAGACGCCCCAAAAGCCAAGTTTGTCCGGTTGAAACCAGGTACGCACCAAAAACGACAACGGTATCTCCGGGGATGGGTGGAAGCACATTTTCCAGGAAGGCACTGATTCCAAGGACCAAATAGGCCATAACGGGATCAATCTGATTAAGCAGTTTTTCCAGATAATCTAACATCGTCTTATTTTTTTTCCAGCAGGGCTACCGCATAACATTTGACACCCTCTTCTCTGCCAACAAATCCCAGTCCTTCACCGCGTGTGGCTTTTACATTAATTTGGTCAGGTTTGAGAAACAAATGCTGCGATAGATTACGGATCATTTCCGCCTTATGGGGGCTAATTTTAGGTCTTTCAATAACGACGGTTATATCAATATTTACAATTTTAAGTTTTTGGAAGTGTACTTTTTTTTCAACTTCCTCTAAGAAAAGCAGACTATTATAGTCTTTATATTGGGCTTCTGTATCGGGGAAATGTTCACCGATATCACCAAGACCGGCCGCGCCCAGCAGGGCATCGGCTACGGCATGGGAAACCACATCGGCATCTGAATGACCGGCCAGACCTTTTTCGAAGGGAATATGCACACCGGCCAGTATCAATGGCCTTTCGGCGGCAAAGGGATGAATATCATAACCGAATCCGATACGCATCAGTAAAGTGACTCCTTAAATAACAGGCGGGCAATTTTTAAATCTTCCGGGGTCGTTATTTTGATATTATTATAATCACCGGGTATTATCTTTACCGGGTAACCTTTCCATTCCAGCAAAGCAGCTTCATCTGTACTATAAAAGTTTTTTTCACGGGCCGAGTTATGTGCGGTCATCAGCCATTCATACCGGGCAGTTTGCGGCGTTTGAATTTGGTACAGTTCATCGCGGTTCAGGGTTTCGAGTACCAGGCTATCCCGGACTCTTTTTATGGTGTCCTTGGCCTTCACGGCCGCCACACATGCCCCATCCTGTTTTGCCACACGAATAGAGTTACGAAGAATCTTTCCGGATATCATAGGCCGGACGCCATCGTGAACCAGGACAATTTCCGTATCATCTGATAATATTTTCAAGCCATTATATACGGAATCCTGCCGCTCTTCCCCACCATCAACCACCGTGCCCCGATCGGCAAATCCGGGAATGGTGGAAACAATCTTGTTCAGCTGGTTCCGGGTATTTTTTGAGCAAACGACAACCACCTTGTTAATCTTTCGAACCGCCAGAATATGTGTTAAAGTGATTGCTATTACCGGCCGGCCGGATAATTTTACAAATTGCTTTGGAACCACACCGGCAAATCTTTTTCCACTTCCGGCCACCGGAATAATCGCAGACTACCTTCATTTTACAAAATCAGCATGGCGTCGCCGTAACTGAAAAAGCGATATTTCTGCGCTATGGCTGCTTCATATGCCTTTTGAGTATAATCATATCCTGCAAATGTACAGGTCAGGATATAAAGTGTCGATTGTGACTGATGAAAATTTGTCAGTAAACCGTCCACCATTTTAAACTTATAAGGTGGATAAATGAATTTATCCGTCCATCCCCGTGAGGATTTCACCCTGTTTTCCGGAATAGCTACTGTTTCCAGAACGCGTACTGATGTCGTACCCACAGCGAATATTTTTCCACCATTTTCTTTAACTTTATTAATTCTTGTGGCAGATTCTGGAGACAGTTCATAATACTCCGAGTCCATCTGATGACGGCTGAGGTCCTCGACCTGAACCGGTCGAAAGGTACCTAATCCCACATGCAGTACCAGGGGAATTACCTCGACGCCAATTTCTTCCAGATTCTTCATTATATCGTCTGTAAAATGCAATCCCGCAGTTGGTGCAGCCACCGCACCGGTCTTTTTGGCATATACGGTTTGGTATCGTTCTTTATCAATACTCTCAGTGGGTCGTGAGATATAGGGCGGCAATGGCGAGTCACCAACTTCATTTACTAAATCGAAAAAATTATTACCATTATCATCAAACTTGACAACCCGTCCGCCGGAGATTGTATTATCAATCACATCACAGCCTATTTTATCTGCTATAATCAAACGATTTCCTATCCGCACTTTACGGGCTGGTTTGACAAGCACTTCCCACATGGTATCTTCGAGTTGCCGCAATAAGAGCACCTCAACCTGGGCATTTGTCTTCTCTTTAAAACCGGTTAATCTGGCTGGAAAAACTTTGGTTTCATTTATAACCAGTGCATCGCCTTTTTTTATATAATCAGTGATATTGGTAAAATTTTCATGTTTAATCTCCTCCGTTCCGCGGTCTAATACCATCAATTTTGATGTACCGCGTTTATCGGTTGGATACTGCGCAATCATCTTATCCGGTAAATCATATTTAAAATCTGAAAGTTTCATAATAATAAACCCCTGTCCTTAAGATGTTTCACGGGAAAATATATTTCCCTGATTTGATAGCTTATCAGCTGGTTTCATATTGAAATGTTCATATGCCAGATGAGTTACTTCCCTGCCCCGAGGCGTACGTTTCAAATATCCCTGCTGAATGAGGAATGGTTCGTAAACCTCCTCGATTGTTGTACTGTCTTCACTAACGGCAACTGCGATTGTACTTACTCCAACAGGTCCACCGTTATATTTCTCAATTATTGTCAATAAAATACGTTTATCCATTTCATCAAATCCACGGCTATCCACCTCAAGACGCTGCAACGCATCTTCAGCCACTGATTTGTTTATTTTATTATCCGCTTTCACCTGAGCAAAATCGCGAATCCTACGTAATAAACGATTTGCCACACGTGGTGTACCGCGGCTACGCTTTGCTATTTCCCAGGCCCCCTCCTCATCGACCTCAATTTTAAGGATGCCGGCAGAGCGTACAATGATCTGATATAGATCTTCAGCCTGATAATAATCCAGACGTAACACGACCCCAAACCGTGCGCGCATTGGTGCTGAAAGTAAGCCTGAACGGGTGGTTGCACCCACCAGTGTAAACGGATTCAAATTCAATTTAATTGTCCGCGCACTGGGTCCTTTGTCGATCATGATGTCCAGGGCAAAATCTTCCATGGCAGAATATAAATATTCTTCCACGACTGTATTGGTACGATGAATTTCATCAATAAAAAGTACATCGAGATCCTGGAGATTGGTCAAAATTCCGGCCAGATCTCCGGCCCTGTCCAGGACAGGTCCACTTGTCGTTTTAATATTTACATTCAGCTCATTGCTGATAATATTTGCAAGCGTCGTTTTTCCCAATCCGGGAGGCCCATGCAACAGAACATGATCAAGAGATTCGTTTCTTTCCTGCGCAGCCTGAATAAATATGGCCAGATTTTCTTTTAATCTTTTCTGGCCGATAAAATCATCCAGTTTTTGCGGGCGCAGAGAAACATCAAATTCGAGATCTTCCTCAATTGCCTGTGGCGTAATGACATCACGCATAAATTATATCTGCTGTAAAGCCTGTTTAATTAACTGTTCGACTGAATCGGTTGCGCTGGTTTTGCGAACTTTTGCCAGCGCTTTTTCTACATTGTATTTTTTATAACCCAGCGACATCAACGCCATAAGCGCTTCCTCTTCGGATGATGTCAACTCAGTTATTCCATGTTCTTCAGATGAATCAACAACCAGCCCTAATTGTTTGAACTTTTCTTTCAATTCAACCACAAGGCGCTGAGCCGTTTTATTACCTACACCACTTATTGATGTCAGGCGATCATGATTGCCATTTTGAATGGCTTCCAACAATTCATTAGATTTGATTCCGGATAAAATCGTTTGAGCCAGTTTGGGCCCGACACCCGAAACAGATATCAATCCTTTAAAAATATGGCGTTCGTTTAAATCGGCAAAACCATATAACTGCAGAATATCTTCACGAACATGAAGATAGGTTGTAAGCCGTATTTCATTTCCTACATCCGGAAGGATGTAATACGTATTCAAACTAATCTGCAAATCAAATCCGACGCCATTGACATCAATGACAACATTGGTCGGAGATTTTATTGCTACTTTTCCGCTAATATAATCAATCATCACCGAAACCGCAGGCGATGATAATGGCACAGCGCGACAGCCAGTGCATCTGACGCATCGGATGGCTGGATATCTTCTTTTAGCTTCAGTATATTTTTCACCATATATTGAACCTGGTCCTTAGATGCATTTCCACGACCAACAACGGCCAATTTTACTTCTCGTGGAGAATATTCAGCGGGAGAAATTCCGGCATTCACTATGGCGAGCAGTGCAACTCCTCTGGCATGACCCATCACAATCGCTGTTTTAATATTTTCGCTGTAGAATATATCTTCAAGTGCAACAAAATCCGGTTTGTACTTTTCAATCACCTCTATCAGGCCATGATTAATCTGTTGTAACCTGACCGGCAGACCGGCGCTGCGTTTAGTTTTTATAGTGCCATAATAACAGAGTACCGGATCTTTTTTGGCTGCAATATCAATTATTCCGATGCCTGTTATATGTGTTCCCGGATCGATTCCCAGGACTCGAATTGATGTGGGATTTTCAACCGGCAATCTTATCGATCACCTCATCATCAATGTCAAAATTGGCAAAAATATCCTGGACATCATCATGATCATCAAGAATTTCCATCAGTTTCAGCATCTGCTCTGCCGGTTTTTCATCCAGATTTACCGTATTTTTCGGAATCATGGTGCGGTCGGCAGATTCAATGGAAATATTATTATCTTCCAATTTTGTCTGGACATTTGAGAGTTCCTCGACATCGGTATAAATTTCGTAAAAATCCGCATCATCGTTTTTCATATCTTCCGCCCCGGCCTCTATGACAATTAGTAACAATTCTTCTTCATCATAGTTTTCTTTGGGAACTTTTATCAGACCTTTTGTCTCAAACATCCAGGCCACTGAGCCTGTTTCGCCCAGATTTCCACCATATTTACTCAGCAGATGTCTGATTTCCGCCACCGTGCGATTTTTGTTATCCGTCATGGTATTGATGTACAAGGCAACCCCACCCGGTCCATAACCTTCGTACGTCACCTCATCATAAACCACTCCCGGTAATTCACCGGTTCCCTTTTTAATCGCATTATCAATATTTTTAGCGGGCATATTTGCCTGCTTGGCAGCCTGCAGGGCAGTTCTTAATCTCGGGTTCATACTCGCATCACCGCCACCAATCCGGGCGGCAACTGTGAGTTCTTTTATCAACCGGGTAAAGATCTTACCACGCGCGGCATCGACTTTTGCTTTTTTATGTTTTATTGAAGACCATTTTGAGTGGCCAGACACGATTATTCCTCCGATTATCAGACGGCAAATTTAATAAAGAAATCAGGCCATTCCAAATGTAAAGCGCCGCTTTCGCCAAGGGGGGCGATCTGGGTGCGGATATGGGATGAGAGATTAGGGATTAGAGATTAGAAATTAGAGATTAGGAATTAGGAGTTAGGAGTTAGGAGTGAGGAGTAGGGAGTGGGAAAATACAGGATACAAGATGCAGGATGCAGGATGCAGGATTAGGAGTTAGGAGTGCGGGGTTGGGAAATGGTAGATGCTGGATGCTGGATGCAAGATGCAGGAGGCGGGATGCTGATGCTTGATGCTGGATACAAGTTAAAAGTTGGGAGTGGGGATTTGGAACTGGGAATTGGGAATTAGAGATTAGAAATGAGAGATGAAACATGATGCGTTGGCAATTAGCAACAGGCAGTTAGTTGATAGGCGGATCTGACCCAGGCGGACAAATTACTAATCTCAAATCCATAATCTCTAATTTCTAATTTCTAATTGACATACTTTGCGAGAGGTAAAACCCCTGACTACCCTGGCAGATTATCAACAGGGCTGCGGACGGCCATGGCTCCGCGTTGCAGGACATGGGTATAGATCATTGTAGTTCGCACGTCTTTGTGTCCCAGCAGCGACTGCACGGTGCGAATATCATAGCCATTTTCCAGCAGATGGGTGGCAAAACTGTGTCTGAGGGTGTGGCAACTGGCCTGCTTTGTTATCTCAGATTTTTTAACGGCCTGGCGTACCATTTTCTGTAAAATACTTTCTGATAAATGATGGCGGCGTTTTCGGCCGGTTCGCGGATCAACGGATAATTGTGAAGCGGGAAAGACATACTGCCATTTCCATTCCGTGCTGGCACCAATAAATTTTTTGCTTAACGCCCGGGGCAGAAATACTTCACCATAGCCATCATGCAGATCCTGTCTGTGAATAATCTGGACCTTTTTAAATTGAAGTTTTAAGGGATCGGCATATTTTTGCGGCAGCATGGTTACCCGATCTTTATTTCCCTTTCCGTCACGCACCACGATATTCTGATATTTAAAATCGACATCTTTCACCCTCAGCCTGATACATTCCATGAGACGCAATCCCGAACCATACAGCAGTCCGGCCATAATTGCATATACGCCATCCAGATGTAAAAACACCTGCTCAACCTCACCGGGGGTGAGTACCACGGGAAGTTTTTCGGTTGGCTTGGCACGCACATACTGTCCAAGATCATTCAGGTCTTTTTTAAGTACTTCGCGATATAAAAATATGAGCGAGTTGAGGGCCTGGTTTTGTGTGGCTGCTGAAACTTCGCGGTTAATTGCCAGGAAACTTAGGTAGCGACATATTTCCGGGGGGCCCATTATTTGGGGATGTTTTTTATTGTGGAACAGAACATAGCGTTTTATCCAGCTAAGATATGCCCGTTCAGTCCGGATACTCATATGTCTGATACGCATTTCCTGCCGTGCCTGATCGAGTAGTTTTATGTTTGACATTGGTATCATTTTCCTTATATTCGATTATGACGTAAGGTTTCATAGATAAAGTTATGCAAAATCCGTTCCATGTTTTTTAATTGAGACTAAAAAAATAAATGCGGAACACAGCTTAAGTACATCAGTTTGAATCATACCATAAAGTTTTGCAGCGGTGATAAGGGGGAATGTGTTATTCGAGCCAGGATATCTGCATAGAATGATCCTGGATTATAATATTTTGTCTTACAATTGTATGGGGGGACAATGCTCACCATGTGGCTGAGGTGACGGAGTATTACCCAAAAGCGCACAGTTGTATTATTTTAATGAAATTTATAAACCGAGTCACTGATTTATTTCTTACTACGAAGACACCAAGCGTTTCAATTAGGAATGAGGGATTAGGGATTAGGAATTAGGAGAGATTAGAGATTAGAGATTAGAGATTAATAAGATGCAATATAACATTGCCAATGGCCAATGCTTAATTTAGCATCTCTCATTTCTAATTTTTATCTGAAATTTTGTGTCCTTATCGCGTAACTTCTGAATAGTCCAAGTAAAGTATATATTTAATTTTAATAACCTATTTTAAATCTTAAGATTTGTGAACAAAAGTTCACATTTGGAACAATAATTCACATTTTGTGAATTATTCATCACATAAATGACAAACATTGATTTTTGTTATATCATTGTAATTATGGGAGTTACATGACTTTTAATTTCTGGCCGCATTTTTGCATATATAGAATCGTATTTTGGTATCAACAATGTGAATTATGTCACTTTGGGATGATCAATAGTGGTGGGATAAGTTGTGACTCACCTGGCGGAGCAATAAAAGTGTTTATCAAAATCCAGGGAATGAAAACAAAATTTAACTTCATTTTTTTTGCATGAAATTTTTCAACTTTGTCCTGATAGCAACACATCATTCTTTAAAGATCAGGTACTCGCTCCGCATATCATATTTAGGTCAGAATCATCATAAGGACAATGCAATCGGGAATTAGTTGATTTTAAAAATATATAATGCATTTTGTCCGCATTTTATATATATTTTTTTCAGCACTTTATCTTTACTAATTCAACAATTTTTTGTGAGCAGTTTATTCACCCATTCCGCTCACTAATATGTTAGGCGCAAAGCTCGCTAAATTTTTTAAAACTAAAATATTACTAATTGTAAAAAATAAAAATGATTTATTGGCCCCTACTTCGAAAATTTTTTAGTAATTTCAGGGGCAAACTTTTTTGAAAATTTGGTAATAAGGATCGGGCAGTTTCTCGCAGTTCGGTGCCTTTATTCTAAAATGGCTTCACATAACGAAACCTGCTCCTTATCCGGTAGTTTAGTGCAATTAATCGCTTCGCTTTGTCGCTACTTCAAAAGCGTAGTTTGTATAAAAATGCTCGCCTAACCATGCAATGTAGCCGACGCCTTCAGTACCGCTTCAGTTGTCGGATCGTGGATTTTGGCGCGGCTAATTGCCAGTCGTTAGGGGCTTAGTTGCTTATGTCAATCGGGCGGCCTCCAATGTTGACGAAAAAATGAATTATCAATATATACTTTATAATCACTCAAAATTTCACACATTCGTGTAACAATTATTATTAATACAAGCAACAGATGTCTACATCTGTACTTGAATATATAATTTATGAATTTGAGGATTATCATGACTTCATTGATGGATTTAAGAAAAAGTTGCTAGGCTTATACTGCGTAATACCTTTCACTCACAAAGGTGGTTTAGGAAATCTAACGACTAGACTGAGTGAGAAAAGGGAAATACATACGTGGGCTCGGGATAATTCTGATAGATTCCGTGAAGAATTAAATGAAATTATTAATACCCTTGATCAAATTATCGGTAATTAATAATTCCAATCAAAGCCATGCAGCCCCTAACAATGCGCTGTAGTGGACGCTCACAACTCCGGCTTCCGTTTTCTTTTTCAATCGCATGGCGTTGGCGCCGCTAATTGCCGGCCGTTAGGTGTTTTAAATCAAAAGAAGGAGATAAATCTTATGTTCCAGTTAAAATATCATTTTTTATTATTCGTTCTTATGGTATTTCTATCGAATCACTTATCCTTTGGGCAATTGCCTTTTACCGAACATGTAATTGTTGGTGGATCACTTCGATCTATTAGTCCTGAATCCGTAATCTCAGCAGATTTAGATAATGATGGAGATATCGATATTTTGAGTGCATCAACTTCCGATGCAATTATTTGGTTTGAAAACAACGGTGATGAGTATTTTAAACCTACTTTGATTGATGGTGCACGTAATGCAACAATCGCAATTCCTTTTGATCTCGATCAAGATGGTGACTTAGATATTCTATCAGCATCCTCGAAATTTGTGTGGTATGACAATATTAATAATTCTTACACAGAGAGAATAATTTCTCCTTACTTATCGATATATGCGGTTCATCCAATTGATATTGATTTAGATGAAGACATTGATTTACTAGTGAGCACCGGAGCTGATAAAATTATGAAACTGTATGAAAATGACGGACAACAAAATTTTACAGAAAAAACAATAGCTAGCGACGCGAATCAAATTTTTTCAATTATATCATTCGACATTGATGGTGACCAGGATGATGATATTGTAACATCGTCATCAACATTAGGAGAACTTGTTTTATGGGAAAATCAAGGAAGTTTGAATTTTAATAAGATTATCATCGTAGATAGCGCACAGGCTATTCAAAAGCCATACTTAATTGATCTCGATAAAGATGGTGATACTGATATTATTACAGCCAAATGGAATTCTAATACAATAGATTGGTATGAAAACCTAGGTGGTAGAAACTTTAGTGAGCATATTATTGACCAAGACATGACTTTCGCTTCTGCTGTATTTGCTAGTGATATTGATAAAGATGGGTATATAGATGTAATTGCTTCTTCCAATAACAAAAATATTATCAATTGGTATAAAAATGACGGTCAGCAAGTTTTTACTTCTCAACAAATTACAAATAATGTCTCAGGTGTAAATTCAATCCACGTTGTCGATTTGGAAGATGATGGAGATTTAGATGTATTATCTGCTTCACATAAAGATAATAAAATTGCCTGGTTTGAAAATGATGGTCAACAAAATTATACCGAACATAATTTAACTGAAAGAGCTGAAGGGGCATCTTCTGTCTATGCAATAGATATTGATGGAGATTCTGATATCGATTTATTGTCTTCTTCAAAAAATGATGACAAAATAAATTGGTATGAAAATGTTGGAGACTTTTATTTTAATGTACATAACATATCAACAACCGCAGATGGAGCCAATCATGTATTTGCAGTAGATATTGATGGTGATCAAGATATCGATGTTCTATCTGCATCTGATGATGATCGAAAGATTGCAATATATGAAAATGATGGTAACTACAATTTTCAAAATCATTTAATTGCCGATTACATTAATAGTGCAAAATCAGTTACAACCTCTGATATTGATGGTGATGGTGACTTGGATATAATAGCGGGATCCAGAGATGATGAACTTTATTGGTTTGAAAATAATGGACTAAACACGTTTGTCGAGCATATAATTGATTACTATGCTGAAAGACCATACTATGTAAATCCAATCGATTTTGATAAAGATAATGATATTGATATTATTACTGCATCAGCCAAGCAAAACAGGATAATATTCTATGAAAATGACGGCAGTGAAAATTTTAAAATTAATTATATTACTACTAGTTTAAATAATCCTAAATGTAATACAGTTGTGGATTTTGATAATGATAATGATTTTGATATTATAGCATTCTCAGATTCTGATGGTAAGATACTGTGGTATAAGAATAATGGTGGACTAAATTTTGAGGAAATAGTTATAGATGATGAAGCTGGTGGGGTAGCTCATTTATTTTCAATTGACATTGACAATGATGATGATTTTGATATTATTGCATGTCAGTTTAATTTAGAATCTGATGATATTATTGTTTACTATGAAAATAAACTGCCAATAACTCCTGATCTAAAACAAAACACAAGTGATTTTTTAAAACATGAAATATCTAAAAATGTATGGTGCCCAAGTCTATGTTTATGCTTGCGATATTGATAATGATGGAGATATAGATGTGTTATCTGCCTCAGCATGTGATAATAAGATTTCCTTGTTTGAGAACCTTTCGCCGACAAATATTTCAATGAATGAAAAAAGAAATTTTAAATTAAATTTATTTGAGAATTATCCAAATCCATTTAATCCGATTACTCGAATCAGATTTTCAATTCCACAAACAGAACTTGTTAATATCTCGGTATACAATATACTTGGGCAAAAAATAAGGGTATTAGTAAATAGAATTTTTAATAGCGGACAACATGAAATATCATTTAATGCTTCCAATCTTTCAAATGGCTCCTATTATTATAGACTGCAAGTGGGTAATCATGCCGAGGTTAAAAAAATGATTCTTAGTAAGTGAATTATAAAAACACCTAACCATGCAATGTAGCCGACGCCCACAGCTACGGCTTCCGGTTTTCTTTATCAATCGCATAGCGTCGGCGCGGCTAATTGCCGACCGTTAGGCCAACATAATCATTATTAAAAGTTCTATCATCATATGAATCTTTAAACAATTTGTGAGGTAAAATGATGTCAAAAATGTTGGTTTCATTGCTTTCAGTACTTTTACTTGTAGTTCTTCTCTTTTTACGATATCGTGTAATTCGAATGATCCTCAAGATCCCATTAAAACCAGACTTTTGTATGTTACTATTAGCGATGAATCACATCACTTAGGTGATAATGAGGGCAGTGAGGGCACAGAATTTTCAGCAAATTTTGAAACTACATTATCATATGAAATTGCTATTCTATCAATAACATTTCTTTTTCCAAATGATGCTGGACAAAGCGGACCTGAAATTGATTCTCCTCCTGAGATACAAATAAATGGCCAAAAGGTTGGCTTATCAGTTTCAGACTTTCAGAAAATTCTGAATGCATCTCTGTTAATCGCGAATATGATTGTGATATTACCATTTTTATCGGGATTGCTCATCACATTAAAAATTGGAAATAATACGATTCGCATAATATCCAAAGGCGCAGCACACGATGGTGATGATGACTTTGTATTTACTAATCTCAAAATAGAATTGACAAATAATAGCGTCTAGGCGAGAAATGTTGGCCTAACCATGCAATGTAGCGGACGCTTTCAGCTACGCTTCAAGACGTCCGGGGGAAAGGCTCAGCGCCGCTAATTGCCGACCGTTAGGGGGCAAATGTAATAACTCGCAGAATTCTACCTGCTCTTAATTTTTTAGTAACATTTCAAAACAATATATTTTCAATAACTTACCAACATAAATATGAGTCATGCTTAGATTTTCCATAGAATCTTATTATGGAGTTTATTATGAAGTCTAAAACTTCATTAGTTTTCGTATTAATTATTTATAAAATCATCTTTTCTCAAACTTTAATTTACCCAACTTTCCCGACTGATAAAGTAACGGATGTAACTATGCTAGGAGAAGGTGAGATAGTATTAATTAATGAAGGTGGTAGTATTTTTAAATCGTATGATTCCGGAACCACATGGACATTAAAAAAGCATTTTCAGGGATGTTCCTTAAAGGAAATGAAATTTTTGAATGATCAAACTGGATTTGTTATACCTGAATGGAGGAATATAGAATCAAATGAAGGAATAATATACACAACAGACGGTGGAGAAATCTGGTCTTCACACAATATAAATGTCTATGACGCAATTACATTTATGCCCTTATCCGAGTCTGTGATGCTAAAGTCCACTTGGGATGGAGTAATTCTTCGGCTGGATAATTTTTACGGAGTTTGGGATACCACGTATCAAATGCCAGTATATGTAGAAGATTATGGCGAATTGGGTGAAGTTGAAATATCTTACGGTGATATAGTTAAATTTGAAGTGCTACCGTCTGGTCGCGTGCTTGCACTGTGTGTAAATGATCAGGCCGATTTCCTTGATGATTCGCTAACCTTTGTCTTAAAAAGTGATGATTTGGGATTGACCTGGGAGACTATTTGGCAAGGATTGACATTTATTGCCAGTGATATGTCATTTGCGAATAATGAGACAGGATGGATCGGTGCAAATAAGAATATAGCACGTACATCTGATGGCGGTTATTCCTGGGAAGTCGCAGCGTTTTCAGAATTGAATTACGATATTAAACAGATTTTCACAGTTGATGAAAATAATCTTTTTGCTAAAACTTATGGTAGTTCCATACAGCAGTACTTGATTAGTAATGATTCCGGCGATTCTTGGACTACCATAATCATTGATTCTATCTCAGGCGAGTTTGAATTTTATTTTGCCAATGCCACTGAAGGATATTTATATGGTGATGATTTATTTAGAACGATTGACGGCGGGAGAAACTGGATTCGAATTGATAAATCATTGAAAGATAGAATATTTAACGTTGAATTTATTAGCACCTTGGAGGGGTTTGCCAATGGCTATGAAGGATTATACAGAACCCATGATGGCGGAAATACATGGACACTTTCTTTTGTATTTCCTGGTGGTGGGGCAAATATTGAAATGACTAACGATAGTATCGGTTGGCTGAAAAATTATTATTATCTGTTTAAAACTATTGATGGTGGTGAAAATTGGCAGGAAGTTTCCCTACCACTGAGTACAGGATATGGTGGTGGAATGTCTTTCTATGATGATAAATTTGGAATCATTCATAGCAAATATGAGGGCGATATTTATGCACATTATATAACATTTAATGGCGGTAGTAGCTGGTCAAGAAGAGCAAAGGACAAAACACTGGCAGAGGCGAGATTTGATAATATTCAGATTGTTGACCCAGAACATATTTATGGAATTAACAGAGTGGGGCTCTGGTTATCAGAGGATACCGTCAAATCATGGCGTAAAATCTATGATCCAGAGGATAGATTTTATGGCACTTATGCATTTAATTTTTATGATCTTAACCATGGTCTGCTAATCGCTTCGTACTTTGATGGTCTTTTTACGGTGGACGGAGGTCAGACGTGGCATAGATATTCAAAACCAGTAGGAACCGGGACCGCAGATTGTATTATCCTCGGCCCTGATGCACATTCAGATTACAGAACTCTGGAGATTGGCTCAGATGGAACGATGATTCAATGCCATTTTAATCCGGATGGAATTATTACCTTTACAAATGTTTTACCTACTTTTACAAAAAATAATTTGTATGAGATAGAAGTCTTCATGGAAAACCAAATTGCTAAGGTCTGGATTGTTGGAGACGGCTTTACGGTACTGAATGGGAGCTTTGGAAGAATTTATACTGCGGTTGATTTTTCTTTGAGTCACCCAAAGCATTTTAATTTAGAACAAAATTATCCTAATCCTTTTAATTCCGGTACCGTAATTCCCTATTTTATCGAAGAACCGAACCATGTAAGATTGGTTATCTATAATATATTAGGTGAAAAGATCCGGAATCTTATTGATGAGTTTCAACAGACAGGTTATCACCGTATAAACTTTGATGGATCAAAATTACCAAGCGGTTTGTACTTCTACACGATTAGAAGCGGCAAGTATGCCGATTCAAAAAAAATGATTCTCATGCGCTAAAATATGTAGCACTAATTTCATTTACTACACCATTAACTGCCGTTGTCGAGGTATAAATTGGAGAATTAATAAAAACTAGTCTTGTGGTGGGTCCTGGGAATCGAGCGAAATAAATATATTTTAATCCTTAAAATAAATATATTGGAAGTTATAATTGCCCCCTAACAATGCAATGTAGTGGACGCCTTCAGTGCTACGCTTCAAGACTTCTACTGGCCGGGCCCGGCGCCACTAATTGCCGACCGTTAGGCGCAAAGCTCGCTTAATTTTTTTAAACTAAAATATTACTAATTGTAAAAAATAAAAATGATTTATTGGCCCCTACTTCGAAAATTTTTTAGTAATTTCTGGGGGC
>CAVXXB010000003.1:0-146476 GCA_963765585.1 Calditrichia bacterium
GCGAAATAATAATGCAGACAATCAGCGAAAATGACAAAGATGTTTTTGATTCATTATGTGCCGGAGCCTGCGGCTACTTAAAAAAAAATACGCCTCCTGCCAAATTACTGGATGCCATAACCGAGGCTGTTAAAGGCGGCGCACCAATGAATATGGATATTGCCCGGTTGGTTGTGAATTCTTTTAAACCCGGACAAACTAAAGATAATCCATTAACTGAACGTGAGAAAGATGTCTTGCGTAATTTATGCGATGGCAAAAGTTATAAAATGATTGCCAGTGAACTTTTTGTTGATATTAATACCGTAAAATTTCATATCCGCAATATATACCGCAAATTAGAAGTAAATTCAAAAGGCGAAGCGATTATAAAAGCTTTGAAAGAACACCTCACCTGATATAATTTTATACTTTCCTCATTTACGTAATTTGTATATTAATATTTCATTTGATAGGCATATGTCATTGCGATCCCGATTTATCGGGAGAAGCAATCCCCTTATACAAGAGATTGCTTCGTCAATTCTTTCCTCGCAATGACAATATTAGGACTTCTATCCAAAAACCACACTTTTAGGTAGTTTACACTCCTCATTTTAATTATTATTATTGAAGTAGATTTTTTCTAATTCTAAAAAAAGGAGGATTTCAAATGAAAACTCTGTACAAATTAATTCTGATCACATTTTTTTTATTCAGCAGTTCAGTATTCGCCCAGACTACATATTCCTGGATAGGAGGTAGTGGAAATTGGAGTGTCGCTACAAACTGGTCGCCAAACGGTGTACCAACAGCAACAGACAATGTGGAAATTGCAGCAACCGGAACTTATACAGTTACTCTTGATGTGGATACAACAATTAATGATTTAACAATCGGTGGAACTTCCGGAATTCAAACACTTTCACTTTCCAGCAGAACTTTGACAATAAATGGAACTGGTACAATTAATGATAGCGGACATGTTTCATTTATATAGCAGTACTTTAACAGGTAGTGGTTCATTATCAAATATTAGGATCAATATCATTAGATCAAAGTAATATTGATTTAAATTTTGACAATAGTGGACTTATCAATTTTTATCGTAGCTGCAATATCAATGGTACTTTTACGACTCAAACAAATTCTATAATTCGATTGAGATCTGCATATGCTTATGTATCTCGTCCAACCTTTGCAAATGGTTTTACTAATAATGGTTTGATAGAATATCATAACTTCATATACTAGTGCTGCGGGAAGACTTGATGTAACCAGCGGCACATTGGTGAATGCATCCGGAGGAACAATCCATGCTCCATCTACAGGTTCATTTACTAACGATATCTATGCACCATTAGACAATCAGGGAACAATAATACTTGACAGATCCATGACTATAAACAAGGCATCAGCTGCACACAGCAATAGTGGAACCATATCAATAAATAGTGGTACGCTGACGTTGACACAATCAGGAACAACACCATCATTTACCAATACCGGTATAATAACAGCAGACAGCTCTACTGGAATTACAATAAACGGAGGTTCTTTTAATTATAGTTCCGGAACTTTTACTTTATATGGTTCTTTCTCTGCTACAAATGTTACACTTGATTTTACTCCTGCATTCATTAATATGGGCAGTGTTGGCTTGACCAGTTCAACTTTATCTTGTGCTTCTACTTTTACCAATCAAAATGCTTTGAATTTAACAGGCTCAACCATCAATGGTAACGGCTCATTAACTAACAGCGGAACAATGACAGTTCGCGGCAGCACATTTAATTTGGATTTTGATAACGATGGTTTTGCCAATTTTAATGGTACCTGCAATATTAATAATGCCTTTACAACCCAGACTAAATTCTACAATACGGTTGAGTTCAGCCCATGCTTATGGTGCTAATCTGACAATTGCCAATGGTTTTACTAATAATGGTTTGATAGATTATATCAACTTCGTATTATAACGCTGCAGGAACACTTAACGTAACCAATGGCATATTAGTGAATGCAGCCTGCAGGTACAATCCATGCTCCGTCTTCGGCGTTCCTATAATAACAATCTTCAATGCACAATTAGACAACCAAGGAACGATAATACTTGATAATCCCATGACAATAAATAAAGCAGATGCAGTACACACAAATAGTGGTAACCATATCAGTTAATAGTGGTACCCTGACGTTGACACAAACAGGAACATCACCATCATTTACAACTACAGGTATTATAACTGTTGATAGTACCGGAACATTAGCTATAAATGGTGGTTCCTTTGATTATTCATCTGGTACTTTTACACTGGATGGTTCTTTTTCAGCAACAAATGCGATAGTTGATATGTATTCTTCTTTTAACACAATTGTAAATAATTTTACTTTGGATAATTCAACTTTAACCTGCACTTCTTCACTCACTAATCAAGGAAATATGAGCTTAACAGGTTCAATGCTTTATGGTATTAATGACCTCATCAACCAGGGGAATCTAAATTTGACAACCTCTACCATTGATAGTTTTGCCACATTAACCAATACTGGAACAATGACAGCAAACAATGGCACAATTAATGTAGATTTTGATAATGATGGATCTGCTATTTTTTGGAATAGTTGTAATATCAATAATGCCCTTACTACCCAATCAAATTCTATCATCCGTATGAGTTCAGCATATGCTGCAGGTGCATATCTTACAATTGCCAATGGTTTTACTAATAATGGTTTGATAGATTATATAACTTCATATACTAGTGCTGCGGGAAGACTTGATATAACCAGCGGCATATTGGTGAATGCATCCGGAGGAACAATCCATGCTCCATCTACAGGTTCCATATAATAACCATATCAATGCACCATTAGACAACCAGGGAACAATAATACTTGACAGATCCATTACTATAAACAAGGCTTCAGCTGTACACAGTAATAGTGGAACCATATCAATAAATAGTGGTACGCTGACGTTGACACAATCCGGGACATCACCTTCTTTTACGAATACAGGAATAATGACAGTAGACAGCACAACAGCATTAACCATTAATGGTGGTTCATTTGACTATAGTTCCGGTACTTTTACGCAAAATGGTTCTTTGACTGCAACAAATGTTGCATTCACTTTTACACCTGCATTTACCAATGCAATGAATATGAGCCTGACCAATTCGACATTATCGTGTGCTTCTACTTTTACTAATCAGAACGCTTTGACTTTAACAGGTTCAACCATCAATGGTAGTGGTTCAGTAACTAAATTCGGGAACAATGTCAGTATCCGACAGCACATTTGATTTGGATTTTGATAATGGAGGTTTTGCTAGTTTTTGGAATAGTTGCAATATCAATGATACCTTTACTACTCAAACAAATTCTACAATCCGATTGAGTTCAGCATATGCTGCAGGTGTATATCTGACAATTGCCAATGGTTTTACTAATAATGGTTTGATAGAATATATAACTTCATATTATAGTACAGCAGGAACGCTTGATGTAAGCAGTGGCATACTTGTGAATGCTGCCGGTGGAACAATCCATACCCCACCTGCAGCATCCTATAATAACAATCTTTTTGCACCATTATATAACCAGGGAACTTTGATGCTTGAAAGACGAATGACTATAAATAAGGCGTCAGCCATGCACATCAATACCGGTTCAATAACCACTATTGCAAGCTTACTTACTTTTACCGGAGCTTCTTTTGAAAATCGGGTAGCAGGATCATTAAATGGTAACGGAACAATTGACGTAAGCAATATCACTTTTACTAATGCAGGCACAATAAATCCAGGTACATCAGCCGGAGCGCTTAATATTACAGGTGATTTGCCACAGGATACCAGCAGTGTAATTAACATTGAATTAGGAGGAACAATAGCAGGTAGTTCTTATGATCAATTAAATATTTCTGGACAGGCAATGCTGGATGGAATTCTCAATATTAGTTTGATAGATAATTTTATTCCTGTGGTTGGGGATACATTTGATATTATGACATTTGATTCAGTATCAGGTATTGTTTACAGCAATAAATGGTCTTTATACCGGGTACAGGAGTATTATTTGATTTAATACCAAATTCAACATCTTTGCAATTGGTAACAACCAGTGCCCCAAATCATCCACCGATTGTCACAAATCAAATTTCAAATATTATTTTTAGATGAAGATTTTGGCACATATTGGGTTGTTCATTTGGATTCAGTGTTCGACGATAGTGATATTTCACTCGGAGATAGCATTTCATACCATGTTACAATTGAAGGAAATATGCTTACTGGAGCAATTAATAACCGGGAATTAAATTTGTCTTCAGTTAGTGATTCTAACGGAGTGGTATCTGTAATTGTAACTGGTACAGATATGAGTGCTGCAAGTGTTAGTGATACGTTTGATGTAACTATTGTTCCTGTAAATGATGCCCCAACTGCTGTGGATCTTTTGGAACCTCAGCACCAAACAGTTTTGACTTCGGCTGATACTATTAATTTTCTATGGGGTAGTTCCAGTGATGTTGATAACGATCCTTTATCTTATGAGTTAAGAATATTTGATGCCGGTTGGGATACAACCATCAATAGCATTGCAGACACAGAATTTGAATATCTGGGTAATGGCAGTTTACAATTAAATACAAATTATCAATGGACGATTTCAGTATTTGACGGATTACTATCTGTTGCCAGTACAGACACTTTTTCCTTTACAACTCCGCAGCCAAATGGAATAGATGATATTGATAATGCAATCCCAAAAGTATTTGCGCTGAGACAAAATTATCCTAATCCCTTCAATCCAACCACGACGATAGAATATGACCTGCCAAAAGCTTCACGTGTGAAAATAGAGATTTACAATCTACTTGGTAAAAAAGTAAAAACCATTCTGGATGAAAATAATGGTGCAGGTAGCCACAAGTTTGTGTTTGATTCAAACAACTTGGCAAGTGGTGTATATTTTTATCGGATACAAGCAGATACTTACACAAATTCTAAAAAGATGATTCTTCTCAGATAGTGTCACAATTAGGAATTAGGAACTGGGAATTGGGAACGCGTATCAGGGTGGTTAAACCCAATTCCTAATTCCCAATTCCAAATTTCATATATGACTTAATCAAATAGTGTATATCTCGTACTTCTTTCTTACTTATTCATTTGCCTCTATATAATTCGCACCTACCAATCCAGCAGATCTAACCAATTGTTTTCCAATCTCAGAATAGGCAATTCCCTTCGGTAAATTCCTGACATACTCAATTACATTCTTGGCGAAAGTAAAAGTTCGCTCCTCAAGATCATACTTTTTCTTTTGGATTGTTTCCATGCTGGCAATAGGGGCAAATTCTATACCAAAAAAGGCAAAAAGAGTATATTCTTTTTAAGATTGGAATTTTGAATTTATTTAGGATTTCGTGCTTCGGATTTAGAATTTACAAAAAACCCCGGCAAAGCCGGGGCTTTTTTATTGTGGCGCCTCCCAGAATCGAACTGGGGACACACGGATTTTCAGTCCGTTGCTCTACCTACTGAGCTAAAGCGCCACTAAAGAACGCTATAATTTAATTCTATGGAATTCTATTTGCAAATAAATCTGCTGGGCGCTGGCACTCGGTTCTCGGTTCTCGGTCCTGGTTCCTGGTTCCTGGTTCCTGGTTCCTGGTTCCTTGGGATAATTTTGCCCAGGTAGAGAAACATTGTCAAGAGTCTTATTTTCATCTCTCATCTCTCATTTCTAATCTCTAATCATTTATCCTCCGGCTCAGCGAGAGACATGCAGCAAGTACCGAGCACCGAGAACCCAGTTCCGAGAAAAAAAAACCGGAGACCGCATTCGCTAATCTCCGGTTAAGACTATTTTAGGGACTTAGGGACTATATTTTTGAAGTAAAAATATCGAATTTCGAATGTCGAAGTAAAAAGTACTTCGTACCTCTGTGCCTTTGGATCTTTGTGCCTTCTTTTAGGGACTCAGGTGCTAAAAGGGCACGGCATGCCGTGCCCCTACATGGTGCCTATTTAATCAAAATCATCTTCTTATGACTCACATACAATTCCTCTGCACTGCTGATCTTGATCTTATAAATATAGATGCCACTGGCCATTTGCGAGGCGTCAAACTGCATGATCTGCCGCCCGGCCGCTTGTTTCTCATTTATCAGTACTGCTACTTTTTGACCCAGCATATTGTACATGGTCAGTTCCACATCCGCTGCTGCCTTTAAATCATAGGCGATATTCGTTGTCGGATTAAACGGATTGGGATAATTCTGATGCAGGGCAAATTCTTTTGGCAGCTGACTGTTTTCCGAAATAACCGATGATAATTCATCTGTATTAAATGACTTTGTTTCAGACAAAGTATGTCCGCCGCGCCGGCCGTCGGTTGCCAGAACCCGCCAGAAATAGGTTTTATTGGGCTCCAGATCTACATCCAGTGCGTAAGAAGTGTCACTCAATCCATCCACATATAGTGAATCTTTGAATGACTCAAACTCGGAATACATAAATATATACTCCACGTCATCGCCATCCATATCGGCTGCGGATTGCCAGGTAAATAACGGCTGCGGCTCACTGACAGTCTCATCGGCCATCGGGCTCAATAGATCGAAGGGTAATGGTGCATAGTTTTCATACCAGAATCCGTTTACCAGCGTATCGGCATAACCGCCCGGATTCATGACCACGACATCGACATATCCGCCCATACCTGGTGGAACAATACCGGTCATACGATTGGTACCGATAAAAAATGATTCACTGACCATGTTACCATCCAGATACAGCTGGGCACCGGGAAGCATTTGCCGCCCGAGAACAGCAAACGGTTGGCCGCCCTCACGTGGCGATTCGGCAGGCTCAAGACGATCCAGAACCGGATACACCATGGGCTGAAATGCGGGTGCGGTCAGATACGGCATAAAGGTTACATTGCCGCTTATACGGTCGCCAATCTGATAACCAGGATATATAGTGTCTGTTAAAGCCGGACCATTGGCATGACCCCAGTAATTCCCGGATGCATCCAGTGTGTCACTGCTTTGGTATTCCAGGCCATACTCAATATTCTTAAAAAATGTGTTGCCGCTAAGCACCGGTGATTCAAGCAAATAGGCGTACATACCGGTTGAGTTTCCGCTGATATAGTTTTCTTCAATGGTAAATGAAGTGTCGTCATAAAAGTATAAACCATAGTTTTGATTTTCCAAAACATTATTATGTTTAATCAGTGATGCGCCTGCACGGTTTAAATAAATACCATTATCTCCGCTGCGTGATACAGTGTTATTTAACATTTCCACATGGCGTGTGTCGTATATATACGTACCTGAATATCCGGTGGAGTGAATATCATTGTGATTCATTTCCACATGATCCGCGTAGTAAATCTCAATTCCATTGTTCGCTGTATTAACTATTTCGTTGTTATTCAGATATAAACTATCGGTATAATAAGAATAAATTCCATTATAGCGGGTATCATGAATTTCATTATCAGATAAATTCGCTGAATTACAATAATACAGATAGATACCGTTTTCTTCCGCATTCATCATCAGATTTGAATTCAACATAACCTCGGCAATATACTCCAGGTATAACCCATAGTACCAGGGATTATTAAACTCGTTATCTACTGCGTAAAAATATCCGTAATCACCACCGTTATAATTATAGGCATATATACCACCGGTGTTAAACGTATTATTCATCACCAGCAAACTATCAAAATCTGAGCCGGTAATACCATAATAAACGACCTGCTCAAATATGTTGTCTTCAATTGTAGTGTGATGTAGATATTCAAGAGAAATCGCATTATAAACTTGCCGGAACTGATTCCCGGATATATGCACATATTCCAGATCATATAAGACAATCGTACCATCGCCATAATATCCGCCATCAATGCCATCACTCTTTTTATCACCATAATAGTAAGAACTACTGGCTTCGATCACATTATTACTGATGACCACATTAGCATTTTCTTCAGACACAGTTGTTCTTGTTTTTGGTTCATATTCAGCCTGCCCCTGGAGATAGAATGCATATTCAGTATTGCTGAACAAATTATCACTGATGATAATATTGGGTGCAGCATATAGTTCCATTCCTGCATATAAATTTTTAAAAACGTTAAACAGAATCTGATTATTATCCGACAAGGCAGGATAGTATTCATAAGCATAAATTCCATAGTCGCCATTCGAAAATATGTTTCCTGAAATCAGGTTATCAGATGATCCATGCAATTCTAGTCCGGCGCCATACACATAACCCTGTGGTTCATTGGCACGTTGCCCGGCATTCTGTGAATTTTTGGGATTATTTGAAATTCTCACAGCCCTGGCATCAATACTTCTTGACCGGATATCTTTTCTCGTCTGCAGAAGATTCCGGTAGAATTCGATGTCCTCCTGGTCTGGATTCTCCGAAGCGAATGCCTGTGCATCTTGATACAATTGCAGCAACGTGTCAGGTAAGAGAGTTGAATCACCAATCGCATTCTGGATGATCTGGTTATTGTTATTTTCGTCACCAGCAATATAGATTTCGGTTGTATAGTTTTTAAAAGAGCGGTTCTTCAGGATATTATTTTCTCCCGTCCCTTCAAATATATTTAATCCCATACTATGGTTACCCGCAATATAATTTTCCTGAAATGTATTCTCCGACGCCTGATAACTGCCAATTCCGGATCCACTATTATTCCAGAACCAGTTTGCCTCTACCAGATTTTGATCAGCCGAGTCCCGAAGGACAATACCATCCCCATTCAAACCGAGACCATTTGAAAAATATACGGTACTGTTCCAAATCCAGTTATTATGAATATGATTGCCTTCAGATCCTTCAATAAGAACTCCGGTGCCGGCAATATCATGAATTTTATTACCCGGTCCAACCTCATTATTACTCAATCCCTCTGATTGAATCCGTATAGCCGTACCGGAAGCATGGCCCAGATCCAAATACGAAATTTTATTATTAGGAGAATTTAATGAAAACAGGAAAATACTATCCTGAGCAGAAGTACTAATATGAACTGTGGCACCCATTCCCGAAATATCCACACCAGCCGCATCATCCAAGTGTAATGATGATACCAGATATATCGTGCGATTTGAATCCGGATGAAACACTGTGGCATCAAATCGTATATTCTGCATACCGGCAGTGGCATTGGCTTGCGTCACAGCTTCACGCAATGATAAAACGCCATCACCGCCATCGACGACATCACTTGCCGTATCGACAACCAATGTCTGTGCCATAGATGATAAACTAAGTAGTAAAAGAAATGAAAAAATAGTAGCAATTAAACGCATGACTCATCCCCCTATGAATGATTAATATTGTTTATGTATGTTTAATATCGGATATTATTTACCAATATAAAGTGTAATTGCTTATTTTTTGCGACAGAAATCACAGTTTTTTCGTTTTTTTATTAGAATGATAATAATTCAATTGGCTATTGGCTATCGGCGATTGGTTGTAGGAAGTTATGAAATGTAGTTATTCGGATTGAATGCTAATGGCAGATAGCCGGTAGCCAGTATCCATATTCCGGTTTGATTTTAACACATTGTAAAACTATCTTATATCTGATAATATTTCATGGATGTAAAATGACTGATTGTAAAAATTTTATATTTACCCATGGGTTGATTATAATATTGCTTTTTTCTATTCCCAATATCATCCCGGCCCAGGACATACCATCCTGGCAAAAACTGTCAAATGCCCCCTTCGTTCCCGGTGGCCGGCATGAGGATGGCTGGTTCACAGATGGTCAAAAGGGATGGATTGTCAACTCAAAGGGCGAAATATGGCATACGGGAGATGGCGGTTATAGCTGGGTCCTGCAGGAAAAATTTGCCGGTACCTATTTGCGCTGTGTTACTTTTGCCGATCCCCTGCATGGTTGGGCCGGCTCCATTGGCTTTGCCTCTCCGGCCGATACGATTCCACTCTATCAAACAGTTGATGGAGGTCAAACCTGGTCGGTTGTGGAGAATATTAACGGCCCAAAACCGCCAGGTTTATGTGGCATGTGGGCTTATGATTCTCTGCACATCTATGCTGCCGGCCGGTACCAGGGTCCCCCGTACTTTCTTTATACCAAAGACGGTGGACAAACATGGGTCTCACAGGATATGAGTGATTATGCCACCAACCTTATTGATTGTTATTTTTTTTCTCCTGATTCCGGATATATTATTGGCCAGACAGGGTTGTATCCCGATAATTCAGCGATAATTTTATTTACCCCCAACGGCGGTTCCGATTGGGAAGTGCGCTTTACATCACAGATAAAAAAAACACATTCATGGAAGATTAGTTTTATCGATCCGGATACCGGTTATGTGTCACTTCAGGGATATACCGATTCGGTTTCTTATCTACGGACTGTTGATCACGGTCGGAACTGGCAGGAACTTACTTTTAAAACCGAACGGGAGTTCAGCGCCCAGGGTATCTGTTTTATCAACAGCCAGGCCGGGTGGATCGGTCCGCATCCCCAGAGCGGCCGGATACGTAATATTTATCAAACTGTTGATAGCGGTATTTCATGGCAGCAGGTTGATTTTGGCCGGAATATAAATCGCTTCAGGATGCTGAGCGATACACTGGGATATGCCATAGGCGAAACAGTTTATAAATACACCCGGGAGAATGTAAGTCATTTAGAAAATAAAAAAAGTTTTGATGAACCTTCAAATTTTATATTGATCGACAATTATCCCAATCCCTTCAATGCGATTACTAATTTTCGTTTTTCACTACCCCATACATCTGATATTGAAATAAAGATATACAATATTAAAGGGCAACTGGTTGATCGGATCTACAGATCACATCTTTCGGCGGGAAATCATGAATTATATTATGAGGCAGCACATTTATCAAGCGCTGTATATATGTATATAATTGATGCGGGTATCAGTAGCTCTACGGGGAAGATGATTCTGTTGAAATGATGCTGGATGCTTAAAAAAGTTTGTTTAATGGAGAAACATTGTCAAGCGTTTTTCCATTTCTCATTCCTAATTTCTAATCTCTAATTTAGGGACGCATTCAATGCGTCCCTACGAGTGCCTACTTGGCTCTGATTACCATCAGCGTAATGTCATCATCCGGTTGCTCATCTTTGCGCCATAATTCGCCGGCATCCACCATACGGTCTACGATGGCCTGAGGAGATTGATCTGCCACATCCCGGAATATTTCCTTTACCCGCGGATAATCAAATTGTTCACCATCAGCATTTTTTAACTCTGGTAAGCCGTCGGATAAGAGTAATACCGTATCTCCCTGTGCCAGCGTTTCATTTATTACCTGGTAGTTAAACTCTTTCATGGCACCTAATGGCATACCATCCAGGCATAGTTCATCCACTTTCAGTTTTGCCGGCCGGTAGATATAGGCCGGCGGCATTCCGGCGGTGGAAAATACCATATTCATATCTTTAATTTTAACCATGGTAAACGCCATCATCATGCGGCCAAATCGCAGTTCTTTAATCGTATCACTACTCTGTCGGAAAAAGGATGGAATATCCATACGACCAGAATCTGCACTAAATAAACCCTTCATCAGGGTAACGACGGTACCCGCCTGCATGCCATGACCGGTGGCATCCCCCAGGGCAATATTTAATGTACCATCTGCCGATATATTGAAATCATAATAATCCCCACCCACCTCGGTGGCAGTTTTCATATATACTGCTATTTCCAGGTTGGGTAATTCCGGCAACTTTTCCGGAAGCAGTGATAACTGCAAACGTCGTGCTTCTTCCAGTTCAAATGATTTGCGTTCATTCTCTGATTCGGCCACCTGGGCGCGTAATTCCGCTTCACGCAGCTGTGACCGGTTACGTTCTCTGCTGGTCAGTCGATAACGCTGAACACGGTCTATGGCAAAAATAAGCGCCAGGAATGACAATCCATACATAATATAGGCTATGGTGGTTCGCCACCAGGGTGGATTTATGGTTATTTTGAATGTACGTTCATTGGTACTTTGAATGCCGTCACCACTGACGCCGCGCAGGCGCAGCGTATATATACCCGGATCCAGATTGGTAAAGGAAGTAAACCGCCGTGGTTCATTTATCCATTTATTTTGAAAGCCATCCAAACGGTATTGAATCTGATTTTTAAACGGTCTGCCAAAATGAAGGGCTGCAAATTCAAAGGATAAATCATTCTGATCATAACTCAAATTTAGTTCGGATGTTTCCATTAATGGTTTCTCAAGTGGAGAGTCCTCAGCACCAGGAAGGATAGACTGATTCGAAATTGTAAATTTTGAAAGTACTATTTTGGGTGGAATGTGATTTATCATTCCCGGATAAAATGCCGTATACCCGTTCCTACCGCCAAAAAATAATTCCCCCTTCTCTGTTTGCCAGACAGAACGCGAAAAGAACTCATAGCCCTGCAATCCGTCCTGAACGTCATAATTAATAAACCGGGGTTCATTTTCATAACGGGATTTTTCAAACTTTGTCAAACCATTTAAACTGCTGATCCATAGATTACCCTCCTGATCCTCGAGCAAAGCACGTAATTGTCCTGAAGGCAAGCCATCTTTTTCATGGAAGACAGTAAATTTGCCGGTTTGCGGATCCAAACGGTTAAGGCCGCTCTCCGTGGCCACCCATAATATTCCTTCACGATCTTCCAGTATTGAAGTAATCCGATTATTGCTAAGCGAATTATGATCACGGGGATTATTTATGTAGTTGATAATCTGACGACTTTTGGGATCATACCTGCTCAGGCCCAAATCAGTACCGATCCACAGATGTCCCATGCGGCTGTAACAAAGCGAAAAGATATTCAGCCCGTTCAAATATGGACTTGTGCGTTCTTTTTCGATTAACTCATTATAGTATCGTCTTTCCTGATCGGTAATCTTGTAAGCCTGTATACCATAATATGAAGAATCTGAGGGCCCGGGATCATTCCATGAACCCCAGGCATGGCTGTCATCACTGACATATCGCAGTGTATATTTTCCGGGATCCAGTTCAAGCACTTTTACCTGAACCCTATTTTTGGTACCACCGCTATGTTGGAAGGTGCTGTAAATATCATTCATTGCAAAAAGCGTATCGCCCTTTGCATTTTCCAACCAACCATAATCGACAATATTCCAGCCAACCAGACCTTCCCCAAGACATCTTATAAAAACCGATGTCTTTTCTGTTAATTCAAATTCCTGGGTGAGATCGGCAAAATCTCCGGCTTCCCTGATTTCTGCAATTACTGGTTTGTGAGAGACAACCGAATCGATCAGAGAAATGAGGAACGAACTGTAATTTCTGGGCTCGACGCCTGGTATATGGGTAATATTTCCGGATTTCGGATCCAGACGGCTAAGCCCTGTCTGTGTACCAACCCAGATATTGCCATAGTCATCGCGTTCCAGGGCATAGACACGATCATTTCGTAAACCTTTAAAGGTATAATAATCTGATTTTATTGACGTGAATCTATTTCTTTGGGTATCGAATTTTATTAACCCGTCATTATCAGTACCCAGCCAGAGATTATCTTCCTCATCACCTTCAATCGCCCAAATGATGTCCTCGCTTGCATTTCCGGGTAGTATTGTTTCTGTCACCTCGTTGGTATTTCTGTCAAACCGCAATAATCCTTTACCTGTACCCAGCCAGTAACTGTTTTTTTGATCACTAACCGGGAATATCGCACGGACTGCATTTGAGTTGGATGTTTCCTGGTCCGGCGCATATTCCGTGTAACTGGTAAAAGGAATTTTTCTGGGATCGTATTTATTCAGACCACCACCCAGCGTCCCGAACCACATAACACCAAAATTATCTTCATACGAGCACCAGATATCCTGATGGTTCAGACTATGCAGATTACTATTATCCTTTTTAAAGCGATTAATACCACCGGTTCTCAGATTGTATCTGAAAATACCGGCATCGCTGCCAAACCATATATGTCCCTCAGAATCTTCATTAATTGTCGTGAATCTCCCAGGCTTTGCACCGGATGAAGAGAGATCTATTTCTTCTAAAGTCCAGCGCTGTGGATCGTATTTATACACCGCTGGTTTCATGGTTGTTATCCACAACTGGCCAGTTTTGTCCTCATGAACAGTCCAGATAAATCCCGATATCGGTGTTGTTGATGCGCTGTTTCTGATTGGTATTTTTTCAAATACTTTGTCTTGCTCATTATAGTGCAATAATCCTTCTCGCAATGTCCCTACAAATATCTCTCCGTTTGCGGTCTCCATGATTCCGTTTATTGCCCCACCAAATTCACGGGCACTATCGCCACTTTTAATTAGCGCTTTTGTAAATGTATTCGTTTTACGATCGAACAAGCGTACTCCAAAGAATCTCATACCCACCCACAACCGGTTCCGGCTGTCTTCAAACACTCTGATGATCCATTGGTCTTCATTTGCAGCGGATTCCGGTGTCGGTAGAAAGTTTGTAAAATTACCGGTATCCGGGTCTCTTTTACTGAGCCCGGCTGGTGTCCCAACCCATAATGTGCCTTCTTTATCTGTATAGACCGTAGAGACCGCACTTGATGCCAGACTGGTTGAATCTGACGGGTCATTTTTAAATACCTCGAAAGTATACCCATCATATCTGTTTAGTCCATCTGATGTTGCAATCCACAGATAGCCATACTGATCCTGAGATATACCACGGACACTATTACTGGACAGACCATCCGGAACCGAAAGATGTTCAAAGAATACCTGTTTCTGGCCATACAATGAGGTGCCTGCAAAAATCAGGACAGATAAAATCAGATATAATGATTTGTAAATTTTCATATTTTCCCTTCTGATATTCAGATATTTTGATAAGAAAGTGGAGATGAATCAGCTGATTTGGTAGAACGGAAGATGTGGGGCAAATATTTCCTTGTAGGTTGACATTAATATCAACCTATGGTAACCTTTTAAATATTTATACGTACATGGATTAAATTCTGCGTAATTTAGTTTTATAACCGGTATATATTTATAATAATCCGGTGTAAATTCCGGGAAAAACCAACTTACTATACATTCACAAAGCTAAGAGGTAAACAATGAGACGACATTTTATTGTGTCATTTTTAATTTTATTCATCATGCTGGCCAACTTCAGTCTCGCGCAAAAAGTGTATGAAAACCGGGATGAGATTCCGGCCGAATTCAAATGGAATCTGCTTGACATTTATCCTAACTGGGATGAGTGGGAGAATGGCTTGAAAGAGCTGGAAGCAAAGATGGACGAAGTTGTAACCTATAAGGGTAAAATTAAAGAAGGCGCTGAAAACTTATTAAAAGTGCAACTTCTCAATGACGAGCTGGGGCAATTATCCTACCGCGTGTACCGGTATCCCCAACTAACCCGCGATCTGGATACCAGAAACCAGGAAATGGGTGCCAATCTGCAGAAAGTACAAATCCTTTTTGCAAAATTTAATACAGCTGACATCATGGATTAATCCTGAAATTCTGGAAGTCCCCTGGGAAACCATGAAAACCTGGCTTGACGAAACCGAAGGCTTAAAGCCATATCGTTTTGATATCGAAGATCTTTATCGCCAGCAGACACATGTGCTGGATGCAGAAAAAGAACAATTATTGTCATTTTACACGCGCTTCAATGGCACTCCGAGTGATATTTATGGCAGTCTTTCCACTTCTGATGTTGATTTTCCTGAAATTGTATTATCTAACGGCGACACCATTAAAGTTACGAATGGAAATTATAGCCGGGTACTGGCGACAAATACCAATCAGGATGATCGTAAGTTGACTTTTGATTCTCATTATCGTGTATATGAGTCTCAAAAGAACACCTATGCATCCATTTATAATTCGGTGCTGCAGAGAAATTGGGCGGGTGCACAAGCCCGGAATTATGAATCATGCCTCGAAGCCCAACTGGATGACAATAACATACCCGTTTCTGTATATGAAAACCTGGTCAATACCGTTCGCGAAAACACCGAGCCGTTGCAACGTTATGCCCGGTTACGAAAAAAGATTCTGGGACTTGAGAAGTATCACTCCTATGATGGTTCAATTCCCATCATAGACTTTGATAAAACGTATCCATACGAACAGGCCAAAGAGTGGGTCCTGGCATCAGTCGAACCCTTAGGAGAATACTATCAATCAAGTGTAAAAAAAGCACTGGATAACGGCTGGATTGATGTATTTGAAAACACCGGCAAGCGTTCCGGCGCCTATTCGGCAAATGTGTATGGTGTTCATCCATATATGTTGATGAACTATAATGAGACAATCCGCTCTGTGTTTACCCTGACGCATGAATTGGGTCACACTATGCATACCATGCTGGCAAACGAGAATCAGCCATTCGCTACCGCCAGCTATACTATATTCGTTGCCGAAGTGGCCTCTACTTTTAATGAAAGATTACTTCTGGACTACCTGTTAGAAAGAACAGAAGATCCCAAAGAACGTATTGCCCTGTTACAGAAATCAATCGATGCGATTACCGGTACATTCTTTTTCCAGACATTGCTTGCAGATTATGAACTGCAGGCGCACCGTCTGGTTGAACAAGGCAAACCGGTTACCGCTGACGTACTTACGGGAGTTATGCGCGAGATTTTTAATGCCTATTATGGTGATGCTACAGAAAAAGATGAGCTGTTGTACCATGTTTGGGCGCGTATTCCGCATGTATTCCGCTCACCGTTTTATGTATATCAATACGCCACCTGTTTTGCATCTTCTGCTCAGATATACAACAATGTTAAAAATCTTCCCGAAGATCAACAACAGGAAGCCATTGATGACTACCTGAATCTTCTTAGAGCAGGTGGAAGTGATTATCCTATGGAACTACTAAAGAAAGCCGGTGTGGATTTAAGCCAACCTGAACCGGTTATGGCCGTTATTAACCAGTTGGATACGCTGGTTGATCAGATGGAAAAAGAAGTAGCGAAATTGGATGAACAATAAACAATAGGCAATTGGCAATATTGAATTTACGTAGGGACACGGCATGCCGTGTCCTTTTTCAATTGGGCACATTTTAATAAAAATGGTAATGTGCGATTAGCGATTGGCAATTAAAAACAGGGACATGGCGCGCCATGTCCCCTTTTTTTTGCGAATTTTTGTAAAATATGGATAACACGCGATTTGCACCGGGACAAGGACATGCCATGTCCCATTTTATATATTACGCAGTCAAGATATCAGACAAATCATAGACCTTTGCATTGGGTACATCCTGACAGTAAATATTTACGCCACTTTCCTGACAGGTTTTTAGATCGGAAATTTCCTGCTCGCTTAGGAATACGTAAGGCAGGTATTTTTTGCGGTCTTCATTAAAATGTATGCCACCGATATTTACTTTTTCAGGGGAATATCCATATTCAATAACTTTGAGAAGCACTGCGGGTGATTTTACCAGAATGATCGTCTTCTCTAATTCGCCGATGCCATTTTTAAGTAGCTGAGTTGCTTCTTCAATATTTAATATTTTTGCTTCGATGTTGGTTGGTACACATGCAAGATATAATTCACTTTCCCATTCATTTTGGGCTATCTCATCATCACACAATATGACGTTAGTACTGTTTAAATACTTAGCCCAGCCAAGGACTACCTGACCATGAATTAATCTGTCATCAATGCGAAATAACTGTACGCTCATTGTTCCAAAGTTTGAGATTCTATTCCGCGACATCCATCACTAACCGTTTTTTCAATAAGTGCCGGCAGATCCATATCCGGAAGATTGTTAAAATAGGTGACAAGCATAGCCAAATTTACACCGGATATGATTGTCATATTTTTATTATTTTTTTGCACCATATTTGCCAGAGTCCAGCAGCTCCCGCCTTTTAAATCACTAAAACAAACGACGGCCATGTCTTTATTGGAATTAATTACCGTCTGCATTTTTTCAATGAGAACAGGCAGAGTCTCTTCCTGATTTGAAAATGTATATACATTTTCCTGCGGCCCGAGTATTTGTTGCACGCCCTGTACCAGAGCCACACTTATATCACCGTGGGCCAGAACAAATGTCAAAACGTCTTTTTTCATTCAAAATCTTTTAACCACATATCAGTCCGGGAATCCAGTTTTTCTTTTTTCTTAGATTTCATGTATTCTTTCAATCTGCGGTTAAATTCCTGAGCAGTGTTATAACCATGCAACTTTAACAACTCATTCATCGCAATAGTTTCACAGATTACAGTCATATTTTTACCGGGATTTATAGGAAGTATGATTTTGGGAATGTTTACCTCAAGCAATGTCACAGAACTTTGATCAAGGCCGGTTCTTTCATAGACCTTATTTGCATCCCAATCAACCAGATGTACTTCCGCTTCAACCCTTTTACGAATACGTACACCGCGTATACCAAATATCCGGCCAATATCCACAAGTCCCACACCGCGTAATTCGATATGATGTTGTGACACCTCTGTCCCGGTCCCGATCAACACATCATCAGCGGTGCGTGTGAGAATCACCACATCATCAGCAACCAGTCGGTGACCACGTTCAATGAGGTCTAGTGCAACTTCACTTTTTCCAATACCACTCCGACCGGTAACCAAAAGACCAACCCCATAAACGTCTACCAAAGATCCGTGAACCGATATCTGTGGCGCGAATTTTTTATCAAGATAGTCCGACATCAGATGGTTCAGATTGGTAGTATTCAAGGATGTCAGGAACATAGAAATATATCGTCGTGTGGCAACCTGAACAAGATAATCCGGTATTTCATTGTTTTCTGTTATTAAGATACAGGGGATTTCAAATTCCAAAAAGCGGTCGAAGGATTTAATTAGTTCGTCTTCACTAAGAGATCTTAAATAACGCATCTCTGTATTACCCAGCACCTGGATTCGATCGTAGGTAAACAAATCAACAAATCCGGATAACGCCAGACCAGGACGGTGAATATCCGCTTTGGTAATTTTTCTGCTGAAGCCGTTTTCAGATGATATCAGCTTCAATTTGAGCCGGTCTTTATTTTCTGTGTAGAAAGTTCGAACCGTTATAAATTCATTTGGTGAGATCATTCATATAATATATTAATTTACATGCATAAAATCTAAAAAAAAATGGGCATCCGAAAATGCCCATCAAGTAGTCCTTCTCCGGAAATAATTTCCGGAGAAGATTTTCAATAATTATGCCACAAGATTGTCAATAATCTTGTCATTTTTATGTTCCCGCCGTCTCTCTTTGTATTTTTTTATCTGCCTTTCAGAATTATCTAATGCCTGATCAATCGATTTGAAAATATCATCCGATTTTTCGGTTATTAACAAAACCTTATTGTTTAGTTTTATTCTAAACTCGGCAAGCTGCACCTGTTTTTCATATGATAAAACCATCTTGGCGTCAAGGACATCTTCATACAACTTTTTCTTCTTGTCCAATTTTTCGGTCAGATATTTTTTGAGTCTATCCGGAGCTTTGTAACCTCGTGCAGTGATGGAAAGATTCATTCACACCTCCTTATTGTTTTGAGATTTATCTGATCCACTCGGATGTGCCCGGGTGTATATTTTTTTTAGATGATCAATTGATGTATGGGTATAAATTTGGGTGGTTGATAAATTTGCATGTCCTAATAGATCTTTTACGGCTCTGATATCGGCTCCCCTGTTCATCAAATGTGTTGCAAATGAGTGTCTGAGCACATGAGGGCTTTTCTTTTTAATATCGGTTATTTTTTGTAAATATTTATTTATTATTCTATAGATTGCCATCGGATAAACGGCATTACCTGATTTAAGAATAAACAGGTTCTCAACGCCATCCCGAACATATTTACTGCGCTCAGTCATATATTTCTGCAAAGTTTCAAGTGCATATTTACCAACTGGAACCATGCGCTCTTTTTGGCCCTTGCCTAAAACACGGGCCACACCTTCTTCAAACGAAACATCATGTACAGTTATTTCGATTAATTCGGCTCTTCTTATTCCCGAAGCATAAAATAATTCCAGAATTGCCCGGTTACGCAGGCCTTCAAAGCTGTTCTCCGGTGGTAATTCAAGTAATTTTTCCATATGTTCAATGGAGAGAAATTCAGGAAGGCGTTTATCAAATTTTGGAGTTTTAATACCCCTGGCAGGATTGGCTTCCAGATAGGTCATTTTAGTCATGAAGGCAAAATAGGCTTTTACAACTGACAATTTTCTTGCAATACTGATTCGTTGCAGTTGTTGTGCGGCAAGCCATCCCAGATAGTCACGCAAAGTCCGTTTTTGTACCAGTTTCCAATTTGCCTGATCGGATTTGAAATATTCTTTTAAGAAAGACTCAAACTGAATCAGATCACTTTGATATGCATCAATCGTATTTGGTGAATATCGTTTTTCCAGTTTGATATATTTTACATATTCTCGAATATAACGGTGCATTAAGTCGATTTATCCTGAAGAGATATATTATTTTTACATTCCGGACACTCTAAAAAGTTCCCTTTTGCCTTGGTATATTTTTCAAGCAGGTAATGATGCCCGCAAGCTTCACATTTTTTATTCGCCGGTTTATTCCAACTGACAAAATCACATTTTGGATAATTTGAGCAGCCATAAAACACTTTGCCCTTCCGGCTTCTTCTTTCAATCACATCTCCGCCGCAATCCGCTTTGGGACAATTTATGCCAAGTGGAATCGGCTTGGCATTCTTACATGTCGGATAATCCGAACAGGCCAGAAACTTGCCGAATCTTCCAACTTTTATTACCATCGGACTGCCACATTTATCGCATTTTTCATCACTTTTCTGAGGCTCTGCCGGCTCATCAAGCGGTTTTGTATTTTTACAGTCAGGATATCCGCTGCAGGCCATAAAACGCCCGTTCCTTCCCCAGCGAATCACCATCTCGAGACCACAAACATCACATTTCTCCCCGGTGGTCTCCTGCAAATCAGACTTTATTTTGTCCTTTTCCTTCTTTGCATTTTCCAATGCGGTTGTAAAAGGTGTATAAAAATCTTTCATGACCTCTTCATATTTATAATCACCAGAAGCAATTTTGTCAAGCTCATCTTCCATATTTGCTGTAAATTTTACATTAAAAATATCCGGGAATTGTTTTACCAGGATACTGTTAACCGTTTCACCCAGTTCTGTAGAGTGTAATTTATTTTCCTTTTTCTCAACATACTTCCGTTTTATAACCGTAGTGATAATTTGTGCATATGTACTTGGACGACCGATGCCCAGGCGATCCAGTTCCTTTACCAGGGTACTTTCCGTATACCTGGCAGCTGGTTTTGTGAAATTTTGTTTTGGATCGGCTTCTAATAATTCAAGAATCTCACCTTCCGAGAGCCCGGCCGGGATCGTTAAATTATTTTCATCTCCATTTTCCTCAAGATCCTGACCATACATTTTCAGATATCCGTCAAATTTCATAACCTCACCTTCGGTACGAAACAGATAGTCCCCTGCACTGATTTCGACCACGGTTTTGTCAAATACGGCCGGCATCATTTGCGATGCCATAAAACGTTTCCAAATGAGATCATAGAGTCTGTACTGTTCGGGCGACAGATGTGTCTTAAGCGTTTCGGGATGGAAGTCTTCTTCTATATATGTAGGACGAATTGCCTCGTGTGCATCCTGTGCGGAACTCTTTCCCTTAAAAAATCTGGGCTTTTCCGGTAGATAATTATCACCATATTGTTGATTTATAAGTTCCCGGGCTGCATCCAGTGCTTCCGTACTAACCCGTGTTGAATCCGTACGCATATAAGATATCAAACCCACGCTGCCTTTTCCCGGAATTTTTACACCTTCATATAGTTGCTGTGCCACAGTCATGATACGGCTTGTGGAATATCGCAATAACCGTGCGGCGGCTTGTTGCAATGTACTTGTGATAAATGGCGGTGCCGGCTGTTTTTTTACCTCTTTTTTTGTAATTGCACTTATAACTAAATCAGAACCTTTTATTTTATCAAGATGACCATTCATCTCCATTTCGGAAGGAATCTGGATCTTTTTATATTTCTCACCATCACGGATTTTTTCAAGATTTGACCAGAATGCGTCCTGTGGTTTTCCCTTTACATTTATTTTTAATGTCCAGAATTCTTCGGAAACGAATTTACGGATGAGTTCTTCACGTTCACATATCAGGCGTAATGCGACAGATTGCACCCGACCGGCACTCAAACCGCGGTATACTGTTTTCCATAAAATAGGACTGACTTCGTAACCGACTATGCGGTCAAGCACCCGTCTTGCCTGTTGAGAATGTACCCGTGCCATGTCGATATCCCGGGGAGATTCGATTGCCCGGGTAATAGCCGAACGGGTAATTTCATTAAATTCGATTCGCTTGATATCCTTGGAATCTCCCTCAAATATTGATGAGATATGCCAGGCAATGGCTTCCCCTTCACGATCCGGATCTGTGGCCAAATATATCATATTGGCATCTGTAGCTTCCTTTTTTAACAACTTGATCACTTTTTCCTTGCCACGAATCTTTATATACTGGGGTTTAAAACCATCCTCAATATTCACACCAAATTTGCTTTTAGGAAGATCGATGATATGGCCGACGGACGCGGCGACTTTAAAATCTTTACCAAGAAATTTATTTATCGTGTTCGCCTTACTGGGTGATTCAACAATGACGAGTGATTTATTTTTTACCATTTGAGATTCCAGTCCATTTCCTGTTTTTCAATTCAAGATCATTATATACGCATTTAAGCGCATAAATAATTCACATATGCTACCAAATATGTATCCAATTTCCGACAATATTATCTTCTGTTATTGAAATGTGAGCTATTTATTACAATAAATTATTGCAGGGGTACATCATCGTGGTATAATGAATAGCCATTAAAGGGTGTGCGGTTATCCATGTCAAAGATAATCGACGCAACGATCAATTTTAGATCATCGACAGAAATATCATCTTTACCAAATGCCAGCGCCCGTTCCACAAACTGATCCATCTCATTATCCTTAATAACTCCCAGATGAATCAGCTGAACCAGATACCCATAGGCATCCGGTGCTAATATTAACTGCTCCACATCGGGAAAATGGTCCAGTTCCGGATCAAAATCTGGTCTTCGCAGATTCGAATCCGAGATCGGTTGCTGCAGGTGCTTAAAAATCCAGGAAAAACCAAGATTGATTTCGATATCCGTATATCCTTTCAACTGAAGCGCACTGGTGAGATTCACCCGCGCTTTCTGATTCCAATCCTGTTGTAATTCAGATAACAGATATACAATTATTTCAATAAGTCGTTCTTGCATCATTCCCCAGATTTTCCGCAAAAGTAATCAAATGGCTGATTAAAATCAAGTTCTATGGATCCGCCAAGCTCACATAACAATATCTGCAAATCAAAGAAAATAAAATGTGATGTTAATCAATTATCTCCTTTCAATTTTAATTGCTATTGGCTATCAGCCATCGGCTGTCGGCTTAAAACGTATACCACGTTGACAGCCGAGAGCAGATAGCAAACAGCCATGTAGTTCCACACACATGTGCGTTTATGCGCTCTTTTCGCACAATTCTCTCAAAAACTCATAAGTATAAATTCCGGTGTCGTGAGTGTCATTCCATTCTAAAGAAATGGCATAATTACCTATCCACTTCCAATTTACTAATTCAATCGTAGATAAATCCGTACTCAAAACTTTCAAAGGATTATCATCTTCACGTTCATCACGACATACGGCACATGGGCAGTTTTGTCGTAACATCTTTGTATTATACAGGCACTTCCGGCCATCATTCCAGCTTATCATCAGAAGATCAGAACTGACTTGTTCAATTGTTTCCGGTTTTAATTTATCTGCCATTACTCCTGATCTGCCCTTTCTGCCCAGAGTAAACACAAATGGATGATTGTTTCCACCGCCTTTTGCATATCCTGAATAGAAATCCATTCCTTTTTACTATGAAAATTATGCCCCCCGGTAAAAAGATTCGGGGTAGGTAAACCCATAAAGGAAAGACGCGCGCCATCAGTACCACCGCGAATCATGCGCTTTTCCGGTTTCAGACCGGTTCTCTTTATGGCCTCAATGGCCAGATCTTTCACTTTGGGATGATTATCTAAAATCAATTTCATATTTCTATATGATTCTTTAATCTCAAGATCGATTGAGGCTTTGGGATATTTTTTTGACAATATATCACAGTATTCCTGTAACCGGCCTTCTTTTTCTTTAAGTCCTTCAATATCAAAATCCCGCACCAGTAATATGACTTCTGATTCTTCAACGGATGCCTTTAATGCATGGGGATGAAGATATCCCTCACGTTCCTCGGTGGTTTCCGGTGACATGGAATCCGCCGGAAGCATAGATATAAGTTCACATGCAATTTTTATACCATTCACCATACGGTTTTTAGCAAATCCAGGATGTACATTCACACCCTTTATAGTTATGACAGCCGTATCAGCACAAAAAGTTTCATCTTCAATTTCGCCCGCCGTCTCGCCATCAATTGTATATGCATAATCTGCGCCAAAATATTTTACATCAAAATGTTCGGTGCCGGTACCGACTTCTTCATCCACTGTGAATGCTATTTTTATTTTTCCATGCTTCAGATCCGGGTTGTTGATCAAATACTGTATGGCGCCCATTATTTCAGCGATACCTGCTTTATTATCCGCGCCAAGCAGAGTAGTCCCGTCTGTTGTAATAATATCATGGCCAATACAATTCGCAAGCGCAGGGTTCATATTAAATTCGATGATTTGCGATGGATCTTTCGGCAAGACAATATCCGCACCCTGGTAGTTTTCATAAATTACCGGGTTGACATTTTTCCCGCTCACATCAGGTGAGGTATCCACATGGGCAATGAGGCCTATCACCGGCACGTCTCTTTCAACGTTCGCCGGTAGTGTGGCAAATACATAACCATGTTCGGTTAATTCCACATCCTGCAAACCCATTTCAATTAACTCGTCTTTCAGGTAACGGCATAATACAAGTTGTTTTTCCGTACTGGGATATGTCTTTGAGGTTTCACTGGACTGGGTGTCAAAACGGACATATTTTAAAAATCGATCCAGAAACAAATTTTTTTCTACAGGCTTCATATATTTTCCTTTACAATCTTCGGTCGTGTAAAAAATAACCACAGAGGACACTGAGCAAATTATTAATATTATGTAGGTTAATACTGTTTCTCATTGCCTCCCCTCTGTGATATCTTCTATTATAATTTTTATATTTAATTCTTGATTATTTTTTTTGCTATAACTTCTTCATAATCACTTTTTACACCCACCTATTTGGGTAAAGATAAAGATTCAAATGCATAAACGAATCTATTCATAGAACTAATTTTATAAAGATATTTTCCACGAGTTCACAGATTTAATCTCTGAGAACTCTGTGGTTTCTTTTTCATGTCCCGGTTTTATCGGGATGACACTACCCAATCTTCATACTTGTTGGCTATTATTCCTGCAAATCATAATAGTAATTTTAATATTGAAATGCAAAAGCAATTTTCTTAAGAACTGAATAGTTTTCCAAACTTTTCCCGAAATCTCACGTAAACAGTTAGATAAAATTGATATCTTCGGGACCAATGGCCAATAGCCGATAGCCGATAGCCGATAGCCGATAGCCGATAGCAAAATTATTTTCAGCATATTCAAATATCAAACTTTTTAAGGAGATGTCCCATGCGAATTATTTATTCAATTATATTCATGCTTGTGCTTTTATTCTCATCAGTTCTGGCCCAAAGTGATTTGGATATTATTCGTTATGCCTTTGATGGTCAGTGGCAAAAAGCGGACTCAATATTGGACTCAAGAATTAATTCCGATTCCCAGGATGCAAAAAATTACTATTTAAAACAACAAGTCTATTACTATGCGCGATATCTTCCCGGTAACCCGGTCTCAAATGACTCACTAATGGCAATGATTACTCAAAGCGCCTTAAAAACCATTTCACTGGTTGAAAATGGTGAACTGACGAAGGAAAATAAGTTTTATGCCGGCCGGTCATATGATTTTCTCAGCCGGTTTCAGATCCGTACGTCAAATTGGGATGCTTTCTGGTCTGCACGTAGTGCTGAAAATTATCTTGAGGAGGTACTGGAAGAGGATCCGGATTTTTATGATGCCTATATGAGCCTTGCCGTACGTGAGTATTTTACCTCACGCCTGACCGGGTTCACATCATTCCTTGCCTGGTCCACAGGCATGTCCGGAGAACGCGATGTGGCACTGAGTCAGTTCCATCTGGTAGCTGAGAAAGGAAATTTATGTAAGACCGAAGCTCAATTTGCACTGGCAGCCATTTACCGCTTTATGGAAAACGATCCCAGCCAGTCATTGAAAATCACCGATGAGTTACTGGTCAATCACCCAAATAATCAGTTTCTCAGAACCCAACACGAACAAGTGCAGTTGATACAGCTTATCAATGCAAATGGAGCAGGATTCCTGACCAATGAATTTGATTCGCTACGCACTAAATACCAGATTACTAACTCAAATATTTTAAATGCAACCGGGTATTCATTATTGGGATCAGAACGGATTGCAGATGCCATCACCGTTTTTGAAATTAATTTAAAATTATTTCCCGACGAGGCTAACTGCTATGATAGTTATGCTGAGAGTTTGTGGCGGTCCGGTGACACACAAAATGCGATAAAATTTTATAAGATTGCTTATGAAAAACTGGATTCTGATACTACCCTTAACGATGCTTTCCGGGATCGAATACGCGAGGGTATAGAAAATAATTTAGAAGAACTTGGCGCGCAACTCAGTATCTGATTCTATGGCGCCTCATAATCCTTGGTATAGATTCCCAGTTTCTTTGAGTTATTATCTCGGATCTGTATCGAGATTCTATAGTTTCCACGGATCAGGCTTATTTTGATTTCCTGCTCCAGTCTGATTCCATCATCAGCAATTCCGGTGATATGTTTATCAGTAGAACCCGAAGCAACTTCTCTCAAGTCTTCATCAAGAATAGAATAGCTCTCGGTATACCTGACTTCATAGTTATCGCCTGTCTCAATCATCTTCAACTCATCCACCGGAAGTTGATACTTAATTAACAATATACTGTCACTTGAAAATATTTCCATTTCAAAATCTGAGAGTGGATCTGCATCATAATTATGGAAATAGCGCATTTCGTTCTTATATACAAAATTAGCATCCAGATATGTGTTAGAGGTCTTCCAATCCAGATATTCCTGTTGTTCATTATTTAAAAATGGATACACATAATTATAATCATATGCCTGCGGGAAATTCTGTTCACTGTGCAATCCCCGCGTAATACTTCCCGCATTGATCGCATTACCATAAATATTTGTCCTGAACTGCCTGACAATAAAGTCGACCCCATACTTATAATATATCCATTCCTCAGTATGATACGCCTGGACTGATCTCACATCCGGTTCACCATACTTGATATACAGTTCTCCCCGGGCGTCCCATGGTGCACGATACCATCCCTCACGTAAATGCTCATCAGGTAAATATCTGAAATGTGTATAATTCCAGGGCTCAGAAAACTCTGAGCGGGCAAATCCGACACGTCGTTCAAATTCATCCTGAAGTTCATTTTCCTGTGTCGTCGGTGTCGGATCTTTATCTTTCCAATATTTCCGTATCCACTCTTTGCGATCATAATCATCCGTAAGAGCACGGAGTTCATCAAATTCATCCGCATCTGCAACATGCCAGAGCGCGAATTGAATTAAATCATCTTCACTCCACTTATCATCTTTTCTCAACATGGAGCGATATTGTTCGTATCTTTGTGTGTTAAACCATAAGAAGGAATCCCTGGGTGGCGCTGTTTCAGGATCCTCATCCGCATCCGGAACTTGTGGCTCTATTCCTTTTTCATAAACCATCCGCATTTCTTCATAACTGCTATCCTGCGCAACATTTTGCCGCGAATTTTGCAGGATTGACGACAAATTTGCAGCCAGCGGACCGTAGTCTTCATGACTTTTGAGTCCTTCCAACACAGGAAGTGCTTTATCATCGCCGAGCCGCCCAAGTGAAATAGCACTACGATATTTTATTTCATCATATTCAGAATTGAGCATGGTGTACAAAAACTCACGATACTGATCCTCTCCTTTACGCACAAACCCTTCTGCCAGATTGATCTGATGCATAATCGCATCATCTTTCCAGTTGCTTTCGGGAAATTTTTCAGTGAAGCTCGAAAAAGCCATAAATGCTTCTTTCTGCTTTCCGGGAAGTTTTTCCAGACTGTAAGCGATCCAGAAACTGGCATCGTCACTATATCTGCTATCCGGATATTTTTCCAGAAATTCTTCAAAAGATGTGATTGCATCAAGCCATTTTTGACTGATGCATAATTCCTTCCCCTCCATGAATTTATCCTGTTCATCGTTAGCATAAAGAGGAAAAGCGATCACTATTATTAAGAAAAAAGAAAGTAGATTCAGTAACTTTTTTATCATTTAAAATCTCCTATTTCTCTTTAACCAGGCAAATTTTGGGGAGATCCCGGATTTTTAAATCTTTTTTGTAAATCTTCAACCATTTCAAGTAATTTCTTTTCTTTAATCAAATTTCGCACACTTCTCATGGTTTCTTCCGCTTCATTTGGTGAAATGTTAGAAATATCATATAAAATAAATTCCATAAGACTCAGAAATCTGAGTATCTCCGGTTCACCCATTCTCAGCGCAATTTCATGAACCATAAATGTTTTCATCAATAGCTTTTGTGCTATTTCCCGGGTGAGAATTATTTCGCCTGTTTCATTGTCACTATTCATCAATTCGAGAAGTATTATGTCCGAGGCAGATAAATAATAATTCATGAACTCAATATCGACCTTGGAAACCGGCTGTGAGTAAAGTTCCGGCTCCAGGATGGGAATTGATCTGGTTTTCTCCTCGCCTGTTAGAAAATAACCGCCAATAAGAATCCCGATAACCAATATAACCGCAACTTCAGCAAAACGAATTCGAAGTGAATTTGTATATACAAGTTTCTCTAAGAATGCAGATATTTTATGTGCCGGTGCATTTATCAGAAGACTGGTTTTCAGGCTTTTATGATATGATATTTCAAGATCGGCGGCGGGTTTCGGTCTTTTTCGTGATTTGAGAATATGATGAATATGATAAAACTCATCCAGCTTATCCGGACAAGTCGCGCAGGATTGAAGATGAGTCTGAAATTCTATATCTGTTTGTGCGTCAAGCTCGCCACGGATTGACTCATCAAAATATTTTTCAAATTCACAAGTATTCATCTGTTGCTTATATTATATGAAATTCGTTTTTTTTTAGACAGGATAACAGGATTTACTGGTTTTTATATATTAAAGATCTGTTTAAACTCATTTTTTTTCTGTTCATTTTAAGTACACTTAAGATGTTTTTTTTTATTATGTCAATCCTGTTATCCTGTCAAATAATACAATTCTCATGATCGCATAGGATACTATTTATTGATTACTTTTTTTAATTTCTCGATTGCACGATAAATATGAGTGCGAACTGTGTTTTCAGAACATTCCATAATTTGTGCTATATCAGATACTCTCATATCGTTATAGTATCTAAGAACAACAGCCGTACGTTGCTTTTCCGATAGCTTTTCCAGTTTAAAATCAATTTCCGGTTGCTCTTCAACATCAGTTACTGTAGAATCTTTAATTTTTTCAAGTGTATCCCTACCCGAAAACAAACGGAATGATTTTTTTTTCTTTTTTCTGGCCTCATCCAGACAAGTATTTACTGCCACACGATATAGCCAGGTTGCAAAATTTGAACGCCCTTCAAAGGAGGCAATTTTTACAAATACTTTTACAAATACTTCCTGGGCAATATCCTTAGCACCATTAAAATCACCGGTAAAATCATAAACCAGATTCAAAATCTGATCCTGATATTTCTCAACCAGTTTACCAAAAGCAACACTATTTCCGGCTTTTGCTTTCTGAATTAATCTAAAATCAGGGTCATTTTGGGAGATCATTAACTAACCGGTTTATTGTTTAGACGATAAAAATACCAGATTTAATTACAAAGGGACAAAAAAATAATTATTGAAAGTTCTGAAAAATGTAAATATAAAATATCGTCCCGTCACTGCCGAAAAACGGGATTTTCAACCTGAATCCAATTCAGGGTCTATGCAAATAAATGAAAGTAAGAGAAGCAGAAGAATTAGTCAACAGCTGTTTTACATAGCCGTCGGCTATCGGCAATCCGCTCTCGGCCATCAGTTATGAAATGTATAATATTGTCTGAGAGTTTATCGCCTATTGTCTATTGCCAACGGCTGTCAGCGGACAGCCGAGAGCAAATTTTCGATAGCCAACGGTCAATTGGAGACTATTTTATAAACTGTATAGTAAACGGATACCGGTATTTCTGACCATCATTGGCGTTGATGGCTGCGATTACCGTCATAATAAGTGAAAATATACCAAGAATAATAAGCAGCGGTATGCCTATGACCACAAATATTAAGAGCACAGATATCAAGATATATACAGTAATACTGATCTGAAAATTTATGGCTTCTTTACCCTGGTCATTTACATGTGGATATTCATCCTTCTTCACCGTCCATATAATGAGTGGTCCGATAATATTCCCAAATGGAATAACAAAACCAGCCAGTGCACTCAGATGACAAAACATAGCCCACATGTTTTCATCTTTATTCATTGGCTTTTCGGTTTCAACTGGTTTATTTTCAGTTGTCATGCAGATTCCTCCTATTTATTAACAAAGATCTAGAACCAAGTTCGGGATGACAGTTAATTTAGTATTATATACATAATTATCAGCAAAATATTCAAGTGTATTATAAAATTAATAGGTTTAGCTTAAAATGGGCATAAGTAAAGATAGAATTTACAAATTTCAGAATAAAAACATAATCAATTTTTGAAGTGCCCAAACAATTTTGGTTAAATCACGTAATAATTCGTATATTTTTGAAACAAAACCGGACATTTATAAGTTCTTAAGTTATTATACCAATCAGAATCGGAGACGAATCTATCATGAATAAAGTAAAATTAGTAATTCTTACAATCATTATATCTTCTCTGCTCTTTGCCGATGACGTGGTTCATACTTCTTTCACGCCGCTGGAGCAGGAAGCACAACATAAAAGAGTGACGCAATTAATTACCCATATTCTTGCAAAAAATCACTATAAAAAACTTTCTCTTAACGATTCACTTTCTTCTGAAATTTATGATCAATTTCTGGAAAAATTGGACTATAACCGTGTTCATTTTCTTAAATCTGATATTGAATCATTTGAGAAGTACCGGTATCAGTTTGACGATTTTTTACTTGCCGGGTACCTGAATCCGGCTTATGAAATTTTTAATATTTACCAAAAACGCTTTACCGACCGGCTCAATTATGCAGATACTCGTATCGATCAGCCATTTAACTATGCGCTCGATGAGTATATTTCCATTAAACGTGAGGACAAACCCTGGGCTGTGAGTGAGGCAGAATTAGAAGACCTTTGGCGCAAGAGACTAAAATACGAAGCACTTGATTTGAAACTGGCCGGAAAAGACAGTGCCGGTATTCTGGAGACAATGCACAAACGTAATGACAATTTGAAACGCAGAATGAGTCAGTATCAAAGTGAGGATGTATATTCAATTGTAATGAATTCGCTCACCGAATCTTATGATCCTCATACCACATATTTTTCACCAAAGAATTTTGATAATTTTAAAATCGCCATGAGTCAGTCGTTTGAAGGCATCGGCGCACGATTAAGTACCAGGAATGAATATACCACCGTTGTTGAAATTATTCCCGGTGGCCCTGCTGCAAAAAGTGCTGATCTGCATCCAAATGATAAAATAACAGCTGTGGGTCAGGGATATGATGAGGAATTGGTTGATGTGATTGGTTGGCGTATTGATGATGTGGTTCAATTGATTCGGGGAAACAAGAATACGGTCGTTCGCCTGCAGCTGAATTCGTGCGAATGCATCAGAAGGCGCCCCGCGGGATACACTTTCATTGGTTCGTGATAAGGTGAATATTGAAGATCAGACAGCCAAAAGCCAACTGATTGATATTGAACATGAAGGCCGGCAATATACCTTTGGTGTGATTGATATTCCTACTTTTTACTCCGACTATGAGGGCAAACGTAAAGGCCTTAAAGACTATAACAGCACCACAAGAGATGTCAAAAATTTGATACAAGAGATGGATCATTCAAAGGTAAACGGGATCATCATTGATTTGAGAGGAAACGGTGGTGGATTTCTGGATGAGGCTGTAAAGCTGACCGGATTATTTATCGAGAAGGGACCTGTAGTACAGGTTAAAAGCACAACCGGGCGGGTTGAAGTAGAATGGGATACAGATCCCGAGATTGTATATGATGGTCCGGTGGCTGTTTTGGTTGATCGTATCAGCGCTTCGGCGTCTGAGATCTTTGCCGCGGCCATTCAGGACTATAAAAGAGGAATTATTATTGGTACACAGAGTCTTTGGTAAAGGAACCGTGCAAAATGCCATTGATCTGAACCGGTTTATGAACGCGGATCCTAAATTGGGTCAGATAAAAATGACGATTGCCAAATTTTATCGTATCAACGGCGGAAGTACACAGCATATAGGCGTTCTTCCGGATATTACATTTCCGTCCCGCTACATGCAAATGGATATCGGTGAAGATTCTCAACCCAACGCATTGGTTTGGGATCAGATAAATCCTCTAAAATATAATTTTTATGGTGATATTGAGGCTTATTTACCCCATCTTCTGGCACGCTATCATTCACGAACCAGCCAAAATGAGGAATATCTGGATCTGTTAAGCCAGATGGAAAAAGTGCGCGAGAACCATGACCGAACCCAGATCTCTCTCAATGAAGAAAAACGTCGCCAGGAACGGGAGCAAAATAAAGAAGATAAAGAGGATGTGGAACAAGAAGAGGAAGAAGCTTTAGAAAAAGAGAATGGACAGATTAATGATCTGATGCTGACCGAAAGTGGCCACATTCTTTCTGATTATATCATGCTATTAAAGGAACAGCGGACAGGTAAAAAGTAAGAATCAGACATTCATCAGATCAACCAGCCAAAGACTGAGTTCCGGAATGTAGGTAATCAATGCCAGGGCAATCAGTAGAATTATCAAAAATGGTATGGTTGATACATATAGTTTTATAATTGGTTTCTCAAAGCGGAATGATGCGATAAATAAATTCATACCTACCGGTGGCGTTGAATAACCGATTCCCAGATTTGCCAGAAAAATCACACCCAGGTGTACCGGATCAACACCAAAATTCGTCGCAATTGGTACGATCAATGGAACCACCACCAAAATCGCTGAAAAGATATCCATCATAGCACCAACTACCAGCAGAAATACATTTAATACCAGCAGGAAAGCTGTTTTTGATGTAATAAATGTCTTCATCCAGCCCAATATGTGCATTGGAATTTCTGCATCCACCATATAATTGGCTAATCCCATTGCCGCAGCCAGAATAACCAGAATACCTCCAACCAGGATCATACTATCCCGCATTACTTTTGGCAGTCCTTTAGTCAGGCTGATATCTTTATATATAAACACTTCCACAATCAGAACATAGAATGCAGTAACCGCGGCTGCCTCCGTGGCTGTAAAAAATCCACCATATATTCCGACCAGGATGATAAACGGTAATGGAATTTCCCATGCTGCTTCTCTGACTGCCATTCCGGCTTTTTTCCATGAGAAAGGCTCCACTTTGACATTTACCTTCCGCATACGAGTGACACTATATATCGAGAGTAAAAGGATCATTAACATCCCGGGAATAATGCCGGCAACAAACAATTTATCGATACTTGTTTCTGAGACAAGTCCATAAATAATAATCGGCAAACTGGGTGCAAACAACAATCCCAGATTTCCCGACACAGTCAAAATACCCAGATTAAACATTTCAGGATATTTTTCCTCCTGTAAAACCGGATACAGTAATCCGCCCAGTGCAATGATTGTGACACCGGAAGCGCCGGTAAATGCAGTAAAGACAGCACAGGAAACTAAAATAACGATACCCAAACCACCGGGGAACCAACCAAAAAAGGCCCGTGAGAGTCCCACCAGACGCTTGGGTGTGTTGCTTTCTGCCAACAGATAACCGGCAAAGGTGAAAAGTGGAATTGCCAGAATCACCGGTTGGCTGGCCAACCGGTACAACTCGATAATAAAAGCGGATGAATCTATATCGGCAAAACTAAAAGCCAGCAATGCAATTGCAGCAATGACGACAAACAGGCTTGTACCAAATAAAGCCAGGGCCAGAAGAATTAAACCAAATATAAGGACTTCCATCAGGCATCGCCTTTCTTGGGACTAAAAAGTGATACCGTGTTTTGTAATGCCAGAATAAAGAATCGAAACATCATCAGAATAAATCCAATAGGGATAATGATTTGAAAGTACCATGCAGGAACTTCACCAAAAGCAACCGTTTCGAAGGTAATTTCATCACTAACAAATGTAATGGAAGCTTCTGCCAGGTACCAGCAAACAACTACTGAAAAAAGTTGTATAATAATCCGCGGTATGGCTTGCCATTTCTTTGGTATAAAACGGGTAAAAACATCGATATTGATATGCTTTTCTTCGCGGGTGGCCAGAGATGCGCCCAAAAATCCCACCCAGAGTACCAAATGACGCAGAAAAATGTCACCCCAGAGCAGACCCTGGTCAAACAGGTTGCGCATGGCAACCTGAAAAAAGGCCAGCAGCACCATAATTGAAACCACAATTACGATAACAATGCCCTCAATTTTTGCGATCCAGGTATTTATAGCAGTGAGTATTTTCATGTCGGGGTGATGATACCAATTTTTGAATAAAAAGGCAAGATGGGGAGTTAGAGAGTTAGAGAGATTAGAGATTAGAGATTAGAGAAAAATTCGCGGTTTTAGTCAGGCTTGTCAAAGTATTTATTATTATATATCGTTCCCAAGTTGTACTTGGGAACGATAATACATGAGATTGATATGTAGGATCTTATTGCTTTTTTCGGAATTCCTTTAGTGATTGTTCAACCTGATCTAACAATTTCTTATCATAAAGTTTTCCAACCAGATCTCTGCGGGCAGATTCCCCTAATTTATAAAAACTCTCAATTTTTGTTTTATCTTTCAGCTCGGTAAACTGGATACCTGTTTCTTTGATCAGATTTAAGGATTTCTCATTATCCTGGCGACTCATCGCGGTAAGTTTACCGAGATATTCCCGGGATAAATCCTTTAATATTTTTTGCTGATCCGTAGTCAACTTTTCAAACTGCTTATTGGAAAGCAGCACGGCGCCGTTAGAATTAGCCAATGGTAAATTCAGCATATACTTAACTTTGGTGTGCCATTGTAATGCTGTACATGCCAGAGGCGATACATAGATGCCATCAATCAGATTCGTTTGCAGTGAGGTTAACACATCGGAAATAGATAGAGGAATAGGACTGATATCAAATGATTTAAACGTAGCCTCTGCGATCGGGTCCCCTTCCCACATCCACATCTTTACTCCGGACATATCATCCAAACCATAAATTGGCTTATCAGTAAACACATACACGAAACCCACTTCCGCCCAACCGAGTAAGACAAAACCTTTCTCTGAAAATTTTTGAGCAAAATAGTCAAACAGACTGGAGGAAATATGATCAATTTCATCGGAAGATCTGAACAGGAAGGGGGAATCCAGAATTCTCACTTCTGGTAAAATTTCTCCCAGTCCGACACCGGTGAATCCTGCGCTGTGTAATTGACCAACACGAATTTTTCGCAATACTATTTGCTCGTCACCGGCCACACCACCGGCATATATCTTGAAACTTACATCTCCATTTGTAGCATCTTTTACAGCAGCAGCATATTCAGACATCACATTCATCCAGGTTGAGCCCTCCGGCGCAACTGTGGCAAATTTAATTTTCGTTTGACCAAACGCAATTGCAGACATTAATAATAGTGACACAATAACCAGTTGTAACTTCATTGATCTCTCCCTAAGCATAAACAGAATCGCATTCCATATGATGATCTATCAATCAATATTTACCCAATTATAAGCCGGTATCAATAAAAAGTTCAAACCGCGACTTAAAACAGGTCTTCCCGCATTTCCTTTAAACGTGCTGCTTTCTTTTTAGCAATGACATTTAGCAGTTGGTATTCCGGTAAAACATCGGCGGGTGTTTCTTCAATTATTTTAATGCATTCATCAAAAACTTCTTCATTTAATGTTTTTTCAGCATAAAAACGCGCATAATAGATGTATGACAAAAGAAACTTTTTTTCTGTGATCTCGATATTTCGATCGAAGAACTCTTTTGCTTTGTCCGGATCCCCACCCAGCATACGTGGTTTCATTCCCCAAAGACTACCAAAGAACAGGAGTGGCGAACCATGGAAATAAGTTTCATCCATATCCATTACTTTTTGCATCATTATCTGGACCTTTGGTAAATCAATAAAGGCTTGTGGATCGCTGATACTCAAGTTAATCCACCCGGCCCAGGAAAACGAGGCCCAAAAAAGGGCATCGATATCATCAGCTTCAAAATTTGTTACTGCCTGTTCAAATTCTTGCAGATTTCCGTTCTCTTTCTGAGCGAACGCATCATTCATTCGCAGTACCAGCATGGCATGATCTCTGGCTCGGATATATAGATTTCTCGCTCTTTCCGGTTCAGTGTCCTCAACAAATCCCAGTGCGTATCCGGAGAGTGCCTGTGCGGTTAATAGGCGTAATTTTGTGTTTTCCGGATCCCCTTTGAGCATCCCCTCCAACAGTTTGATATTTGAGGCAAGCGCCGTCTCGGCGAGAACAAGATCATTCTCCTCATACAAGGCAATAACACCATAATCCAGGATGGTTCCTGTCTGCCGTATGATGAAACGATCCATACTACACGATGAGAATAAGGTGATTAAAATCAGAAAAAAACTGGTTTTTATTTTCATATACAACCCAAATTTTCAAGATTAATACAATGAAGAAAATAATTATTAATTAGGAATTGGGAATTAGGGAGGAATTCGAATAATATATTATTCAATTAGATCTCCTCACTCCAAACTTCTAACTTCTAACTTCTCACTTCATAGGTGTATCATTATCCAGCGTAACGGTTATGGATCCCAGAATGATGCTTATTTTGCCTTGCAACGGCGTATAGTTTGGTGCTTTTGAAAACCACCCCCAGGCATCGCCATTCATTCCGGCAACACCACTAAAATCGGCCCTGGCAAAAATTCGTAATGCCTCTACGTCCTCATCCTCGATCTCAATTTGCTCAGTTTCATCCATATAATTAATGTGACCGTATTTATACTCCTCATCAATCACCACTGTGGTTGTTCCACTGGTTTTCTGCGAGACAATTCCCCGCGCATAATATAGCATGGAAACCCCATCCTGTGCTCTGGACGGCAGTAATTTTTTTACATATTCAAACCGGCCGTCTGCATGAATAATACGGGCCTCCAGCAAATTTTTATCATAATGAAAATAATAAGTTTTGGCCAGATATTTCGGATCATCCGGCGTATAAATATATGTACGAATCGCATTGAATGTTTCTGCGTCAATATAAGATTCATACAATTGATTCAGAGATATCATCATACTAAAATCCGGGTTTGAATTGAGATAAAACCGAACCGGATATACCAATCTACCATTCAAAGAATCCGGTTTCCCCACCCGGACATTGATCCAGCCCAGAGTAATAAATCCGTAAGATACCTTATAATTTATTTTTTCATCCTGAACAAATTTGAAGTTATAGAAATTATCCTGTGTTTCTATTACCGGATTTTGAATTCCATATTCGATCTTCAGAGTATCCAGATAAGATCGAATTTCCGCTGCATTGGGATATGAATTCACCATTTCCTGAATAAGTTCAGACGCTTTCTTTTTATTCCCCATGGCAGTATACATTTTTGCACGTATTTTCAGAACTTCGCTATCCGGATAGATCGTATCTTCCGGTTCCATCACTACTTTTGTTTCATCCAACCGGTTTTGCCTGATGTATAATTTTGCCAGGGCCACCCGCGGTGGAATCCGATCATCATATTTCTCAATTATTTGATTATAAATTATTTCCGCATCAGACATCCTGTCTGTAAGTTCGCTCAATCGGGCCCGTTCCATCATGAAGTCAAAATTATCTGGCTCCTGTTCCAGGGCATTCTGAATATGCTGGTAAGCGGCAGAGAGAAATCCACTCCGTTCGTATATCCTGGCCATGTAAAGATAGCAATACAATGAAGGATTGGGCGAGGCGAGTGATTTTTGAAAATCTGAGAGCGCCGTGGGATAATCTTCCTTTAGAAAATGAAGATATCCCATGTTATAATATTTTAGCGCAGTTGTTTCTTCTGTTTCTTCAATCTTACGCACCGATTCTAACGCAAGATCAATATTTCCCGCCATCCAGGCCTCTTTTTCAGAGCTTAGGGTTACCGGGCTAAGTAAAAGCTCGGCAGATGCTGTGATGGTGAGAATCAGTACGAAAATAATTATTCGAAGCACAGGAGTTCCATTTCTTTATTTATCATCCTTGTTAACGACTCTTTCTAAAAATGGCTTAAACAGATCGATAGGAACCGGAAAGATAGTCGTAGAATTATTCTCAGCAGACACTTCACTCAATGTCTGGAGATATCTTAACTGGATTGCAACCGGGTGTTTTTCTATCACGCTGGCTGCCTGAGCCAGTTTTTCCGACGCCTGATACTCACCAGCTGCATTGATCACTTTCGCTCTTCTCTCCCGTTCAGCTTCGGCCTGTTTTGCCATAGCACGTTTCATTTCTAATGGTAAATCGATATGTTTGACTTCTACCAGAGATACTTTTATTCCCCAGGGATCAGATTGTTTGTCAATGATTTTTTGAAGTTCATTATTTATTTTTTCACGCTCGCTGAGTAGTTCATCTAACTCAATCTGACCCGCGATACTACGCAATGTCGTCTGTGCCAGCTGGGAAGTGGCAAATAGGTAATTTTCTACCTCAACGATAGCCTTTTCAGGAATTACGACACGAAAATAGATAACGGCATTCACCTGAACCGATACGTTATCTTTGGTAATTACATCCTGTGGCGGGACATCCATTACCACTGTACGTAAACTGGTTTTTACCATCTTATCGATAAACGGAATCAACAGAATTAATCCCGGGCCCTTTGCACCCACCAGGCGTCCCAGACGAAAAATAACACCCCGCTCATACTCTCTCAAAATTCGAACTGCGGAAGCCAGAATCATTATTATGACTATCACAAGACCTATCGTAAAAGGCATATCATCCTCCTCATCTAATTAATCGGCTTTACCTTTATAGTTAAGTGGTTTTCGTCTACAGATTCTACAACAACTTTCTGGCCCTTTTTAATACGGATATCCGTAGTGGCGCGCCAGATTTCCCCATGAACCTCAACCGAACCTGATTGAGTTATAGTTTCAAGGGCAATCCCCTCTTCGCCAACCAATCCTTCTCTGCCGGTCGTCGGTTTTTTTCTGAATGTCCGGACCGCAATACCGACGGCAAAAATGAAAAAAAGCGAAAAAGCGATGGTTGCGCCAACAATTACCTGCCAGCTGATTTGCATAAATGGCAGGGGGCTGTCAACTAACATAATTGATCCCAGGACAAGTGAAATAACGCCTCCGATACTTAATATGCCATAACTGGGAATTTTGATCTCCAATAAAAACAATACCGCTGAGAATATAATAAATAAAACACCGGCATAGTTAATTGGTATGGTTTGTACAGAAAACAAGAACAATATGATACAAATTCCCCCGACCACACCGGGTAATATCGAACCGGGATTATATAATTCCAGTCCCAATCCGGAAATTCCAAGCAGAAATAATATATATAGAATATTCGGATCACTCAGGATGTCAAATAATTTTTGCCGCCAGTTCATACTATAGGTTATGATGCTGGCATCCTTTGTTTGCAGAACTTTTTTTCCACTCAGGACATCGACTTCCAAGCCATCAATGCGTGCGAGAAGGCTGTCTACAGTTGGTACGACAAAATCGATGACATTGTTTTCCAGAGCCTCTGATTCTGTAATATTCGCGCTTTCCCTTACTGCTTTCTCGGCCCACTCAACATTCCGCCCTCTTTTTTCAGTGACCGACTTTATGCTGGCAACCGCATCATTAATGACTTTTTCCATCATCACTTCACTGGTATCCTGACTACCGGTAATGGTTACCGGATGGGCGGAGCCAATATTGGTACCCGGCGCCATTGCGGCAATATGTGCAGCCATGGTAATAAATACACCTGCCGATCCGGCACGCGATCCCGATGGCGACACAAACACGGCAACCGGTACTTCTGAGGCCATGATCGCCTTCACAATATCATGCATCGAACTCATCAAGCCTCCGGGTGTATCCATTTCTATCACCAATAGTTCGGCATTTGCATTTTCTGCATTCTCGATAGATTCAATAATAAATTCCATGGACACCGGATTGATAACCCCATCAATGGTGATTTTATGGACATCTTTTGCCTGTAGGGATAATTGTGCAAAGATGAATAAAAAGGCGGTTAGAAGTATATTTTTCATGAGTATTTTTAGTATAATATAATGTTTTAATACAGTTTTTTAAATTAGAATTTATACCCTCTAAAGTCAAGCAAATTCAAGGCTGGCAATTACAGCAACCCGGAGTATCTGCCGCCATCCACCTGTATGGTATTTCCGGTCATATAACTGGCTGCACCGGAAGCCAGAAAAACTACCAGGGCGGCCAGTTCACCGGGATCGCCGATTTTTTGCAGCGGCACACTTTGTTCCCACCCGGCATAGATATCTTCTGCTTTTTCGCCTGCTTCAATCCGTTTTTTGACAATGCGTTCCAGACCATCGGTTTTATGAAAACCGGGGGCCACATTATGGACGGTAATTCCGTAAGGGCCCAATTCTTTTGACAAAGTTTTGGCCAAACCCACTACCGCAGCGCGCAATGCATTTGAATAAATCAGATTCATAATCGGTTCTTTAACAGAAATCGAAGTGATATTGATTATACGTCCCCATTTTTGCTCTTTCATTGCCGGAAGGACTGCTTTAACGGCGTGAACAACGCTCATAAACGTGATGTTAAAATATTTGTGCCATTCATCATCGGTTGTTTCATCAAAGGATTTTACCGGCGGGCCACCCGCATTATTAATCAGAATATCAATCGTTCCCCAGCGATCAAGAACCGTTTGGATAAATTCCCGGATATCATCTCCTTTTTCCACATCAACTACTTTTGTGATGACTGTTGACCCGGTTTCGGATCTTATCTCCTCTCCCGCCGCTTCAATCCGGCTTTGATCACTGGAACACATGGCAACTTTGCAACCCTCACGGGCCAGTTCCAGAGCACAGGCTTTACCCAGTCCCTTACTGGCAGCAAAAACCACCGCTACTTTATTTTCGATGTTTGTTTTCATGGATTGATCCTCACTTTAAATGATTCAAGATACTGGGTACTGGGTACTGGGTACTGGGTACTGGGTACTGGGTACTGGAGTGTAAGCCTTCTCCAAACATATGTCAATACAAGTATCCCTATATCCTATTTTCCTCTTAACCTTCTGGCCTTCATTATCAAGATAATAAATCATCAATAATTTGGCCAGCATCTGCATTTTGTATCCAGTGCCCAGTGGCGAGTACCAAGCGCCGAGGATCCTGTATCCTGAATCCTGCATCCTGTATCCTGCATCTTGCATCCTGAACTTAACAAATTCCCTACATATATTGACATATCATAAGTATTTAAATGCATTTTTTATCAATTTGATTTCGTTATTTTATAATTTTAGCCGAAGATGGAAATATAGTATCGTGAAATTTATTGTAACCAATTGATATAAAAGGGAGTTATCTTGACTTCATGGTGCTATTTTAATACATTTTTAGTTATTTAGTTTTTAAAGTCTATGCTGAAAACAATACAGGAAATTACCAAACATACGTTGTTTAAAGTTGCTCTTGGAATTACCTTCCTGGTACTTGCCGGTGCGACGATGATTTCACTTTTTGAAAGTGATGTAAATAGTCAGTTTTCAGCAACAGGCGATGCCATTTGGTGGGCCATTGTAACCATGACAACCGTTGGATACGGCGATAAGGTACCGATTACTCCTGGTGGCCGGATGATCGGAATTTTTATCATGTTTTTTGGCATGGCTTTAATTTCAGTTTTTACAGCCACGGTATCATCCGTTTTTGTTACACGTAAAATAAAAGAGGGCAGAGGTTTGGAAGCTGTCAACTATAAGAACCATCTGGTTTTGTGCGGCTGGAATTTTAACGGTGAACAGGTGCTGAGTAATCTGCTCAAAGACAAGAAGAAGGCCGGTTCAATTGTATTGATCAATCAACTGCCGGAAGAAACCGTCAGTGATATTATCAGCAGTTTCCCGGGTTTGAAGATCAAATATGTACGCGGTGATTTCACCAAAGAAGCAATACTCAACCGGGCAAATGTAAAGGGAGCCAGCGCCGCGATTATTCTTCCTGATATTAACAGCGGATTAAGCGACAACAGTGATGAAAGAACCATTTTAGCGACCCTCTCTCTAAAAGCGATCAATCCCAAGATTAAAGTGTATGCCCATATTCTGAACCGTGATAACATATCACACCTTCGCAAAGCACATGCAGATGAGGTTTTAGTCAGTGATTCCTATGCTGGATTTCTGCTGGCGTCTCATGTACTTTCTCCGGGCGTACCGCAAACAGTTGATCTTCTTTTCTCTGAAGATGCTCCATTTAAATTTAAACGCTATGATTTACCGGCTCAGGAAGCGGGTAAAACCTATGAAAAAATTAAGGAAAAAGTGGAGGCCGGACTTGATGCAATTTGTATTGGATTTGGACGTGAAACTGAAGGGGTTAATATTGCGGATATTCTGAGCGATGATTATTCATACCTCGATCAGTTTATTAAAACCAAATTCGAGCAGGCGGGCCGGGGTATTAGCGAGAAGAGTAAAATCAATGTTCGAATCAATCCGGATTCTGAAACGATATTAGAAGAAAAAGACTTTCTGATTGTAATCGGAGCATAAAGGATAGAGATGGCTAAGGCAAGTTTAAAAATACAATTACCATATTTTAAAAAGGTTCTTTTATTTAAAGATCTGTTTGATGAGCAGATATCTGAGCTTATTGAGGTGATGAATACCCGGATGTATGCGGAGGGAGACTGGCTGGCCAAAGAAGGTGCGCGTGAAGATTGGCTATTTATTCTTTTAAAGGGCGAAGTCGAAATTTCCAAAAGCCTGTTGATGCCCCTGTGGGAAAGCGCGGCACAACCGCAACAAAAATCACTGGTACGGCTTTCCGAAAAGGATTTTGCATTTTTCGGGGAGATGGCCCTGTTTGAGGATTTTCCGGAAAGATCTGCGTCAATCCGTGCGCTGAAACCATGTACGGTCGCCATCATTGAGAAAAAAGCCTTGATTAACATTTTGCGACAGAGACCTGAGATGGGAACCATCATCTACAAGAATATTGCGACAGTTCTAACAAGAAGACTGGTTAAAGCAAACAAAGATACACTGAAACTGACTACTGCATTTAGTCTTGCCCTGGAAGGTGAATAAATTGCTTGAGATTGGTGCTTACAAATTCAATAATGAGGTGGAGTATTTCGAATACGTTTTGGAAAAGTATTTTCGTAAGATTCCGCCAATTCCCACAAATATATATCTGAATCAAAGTAGTGCTTCTGATATTGAGAACCGTGTAAAATTGGCAGATATTTGCCATTTTCCGTCAATAATCAATACTCTGGCCAGAGATGAAAACTATTATGTCCGCGAGGCAGCCCGCAAGAACGAGTTCTGGGTACTGGTAGGACAATTGCAGGATGTTCTGGGATTCGAAAAACGGGAACGTCGTGAATTTGCCCGACAGGAAGTGTTCCGGATCATTGTCGTAATGCTGTTGTTTGAAGACGATTTGGATGTGCTGCGCGAAGTCTTAAGAAATGCATCGGTATCTACAAAGATGTTGACACGTTATAATGAATATCTGGAAAAGCGCAGCCATGGTAAACGTGATGAACAAATCCTGATTGAATCCCGCAATATTTTAGATGAGAAAAAACAACGAATTGTAAAAGTCGCCAATTTACAAAAAGCACGTAAAAATCTGAAAGATGAGCAAAGCCAGAAACTTATTGTAGAAATACTGGCTGATGTGGATCAGGTAATGCGTAAAGCGGTTCATAATCTGTTACAGGATATTGATCCGGTTGTCTTTTATCACCTGGTGCAGGTCGCTATCAATCAGGTTTATCAGGATAATATCCTCAGCAAATTTACAGTCTACACTGAATTAATCAACCTGGTTTCCCGCCGCGATGATTTGCGTGTCATAAAAGTAAGTGAATTTAAAACAAACGATCCCATCGATTCAGATTTGTCCGGAAAAGATTTAAAAACATACATATTGCAGCTACTCACGCGACACCGGTTGGAACTTCTCGATCAATGTCAGGATGATCTGACCAATTTTCAAAGTATTCAATTGCTCACCACCTGTCACTGCGATCCTGATCAAAAAATCAGGAAAGTCGCCGAAAACATTATTTCACTGGATGATATTTTTGCCCTGGTCAATGATATTTCAACACCACAGGTCGTTTTCAAATCGATTCTCACGATTCTTAGTGAGCATCCCGATGAAAAGGTTCAAAAACGGGTTAACACCAGTTATCTTGACGAAAGTGAACGTCTCAGAAACAAACTTAAAGAGCTTGAACAAAGTATCACCGCATATTTTGATATCATTTTTAATTCGGTCGGTTTTCCGCAGATTAATGAATTTAATGTGTCGATCCAGACCATTGAGCAAGCTGAGCGGACTATCGAACTATTAACATCCAAATTCCATAAAGACTTGCAAAATCGGATTGAAGAGTCTCAGGCCGCATTTTCTGAGATTAAAAAAGCGATTGAGATGGAGATTTACAACATCAATTCGGATATTTCACCAGATTGTTTAGAAGATATCAGTTACATAGCCGATTTAACCAAACAGATTATAGCTTTAAAAAACTTCGGAACCCAGGGCATGCGAACTGGTGAACCAAACGATATCGATATTGATTTGATGAATAAAGCCAACACCATATGGCAAAGTGCGCTGGGACCGTTTCTTGGCCGCATAAAGCATCTTAATGAAATGGTAAAAATCAAATTTTCTATCCTTGCTCAAAATTTCGAGAAACACGGCTCAATACAGACTGATTTTCTCGAGGTAGTTGAAACATATGAGCAGCAGCATAAAGATAAAATTAATTGCAAACTCACCATTGCCTGCAACCAATGTTCAAAAAGAAGTTGTGCCGCCGAGCGATTCCTGAATGAAACAGATTTTTTTATTGAGGAATTATTAGATAACTTTATCCCCCAGAAGGAATAGTACTTCCTGCCGGAAATTTAAAAATGTTCTTTTTTTATAACACAGGAGTTTTACATTACCTATATGGATATACCAAAAATATACGACCCAAAAGCGATTGAGGATAAGTGGTACCAAGTCTGGATCGATAATAATTACTTTGCCGCCAACCCGAATACCGATAAAAAACCCTATGTGATTGTCATTCCACCGCCTAATGTAACTGCAATTCTGCACGCCGGGCATGCATTTAATAATACAATACAGGATATCTATATCCGGTATAAACGGAAACTGGGGTTTGAGACTTTATGGCAACCGGGAACCGATCATGCCGGTATAGCCACGCAAAATGCCGTTGAAAGAAGTCTTGCCGAAAGTAAAATTTCGCGCCATGATTTAGGGCGGGAAAAATTTGTTGAAAAAGTATGGGAGTGGCGTGAAAAATACGGATCCACGATCATTCACCAGCTGAAAAAACTGGGTTGCTCCTGTGACTGGTCCCGGGAACGTTTTACCATGGATGAGAACTTGTCCAGGGCAGTAAAAGAGGTTTTTGTTCGTCTTTATGAAAAAGGACTTATTTATCAGGGAAAATATATAATAAATTGGTGTCCACGTTGTGCCACGGCTCTGTCCGATGAAGAAGTGGAACACCGTGAGACACACGGACATCTCTGGTATTTTAAATATCCCAGGAAAGATGGAAAAGGTTATGTAACCGTTGCTACTACCCGGCCGGAAACCATGCTTGGCGATACCGCGGTTGCGGTCAACCCAAATGACGACCGCTATAAAGATCTGATCGGTAAGACAATCGTTTTACCACTGATGGACAGAGAAATCCCGGTAATCGCCGATGAGTTCGTTGATCCGGAATTTGGAACCGGTGTTGTAAAAGTAACCCCGGCACACGATCCAAATGATTTTTTGATGGGTCAGCGTCATGATCTTGAGCAAATTAATGTCCTGAATCCCGATGGAACTTTAAATGACCTGGCCGGACAGTTTGCCGGATCCGACAGATTTGTCGGACGCAATCAGGTGGTTCAGGAAATGAAAAAACTGGATCTGCTTGAGGATATCAAATCACATCATCATAATGTGGGCCATTGTCATCGCTGTAATACGGTTGTGGAACCCTATTTGTCAGAACAATGGTTTGTCAAAGTAGCACCCCTGGCAGAAAAAGCACTGGATGTTGTCAAAGAGGGAAAGGTAAAACTACATCCACATGATCGCTGGTATAAAACTTACGAGCATTGGATGGAAAACGTACGGGACTGGTGTATTTCGCGTCAGTTATGGTGGGGACATCGCATCCCGGTATACTATTGTGATGATTGTGGTGAAATGATGGTCCTGCGCGAGACACCCTCTGAATGTTCAAAATGTAACAGTGCAAAGATCAGACAGGATGAAGATGTGCTGGATACGTGGTTTTCATCATGGTTGTGGCCTTTCTCAACCCAGGGCTGGCCGGATGAATCAGCCGATCTGAAATATTTTTATCCAACCGATCTGCTGGTCACAGGTCCGGACATTATCTTCTTTTGGGTAGCGCGTATGATTATGGCCGGTCTGGAATTCATGGATGAAATTCCATTCAAAGATGTACTGCTTAATGGTATTGTCAGAGATGAATTCGGACGGAAAATGAGTAAATCTCTGGGCAATGGAATTGATCCGCTGGAGATGATAGATGAATACAGCGCCGATGCAGTTCGCTTTACCCTGGTCATGCTCAGTTCCGAAGGACAGGATGTCAACGTATCGCAAAATAGTTTTGAGATCGGGAGGAATTTTTCCAATAAAATCTGGAATGCGTATCGATTCCTTTCCATGCATCTGGAAAATATCGAAAGCGATTATATGCAATATGAGAAACATTTTGAGTTATCGGATCGATGGATTCTTAGTAGTTTTTACAAAACAGTTAAGAAGTGCAGCACAAATCTCGACCGATTTAGAGTAAATGATTCACTGAATGACATCTATCAGTTTTTCTGGCATGATTACTGCGACTGGTATCTTGAACTGATAAAAAAGCGATTATACCAAAAAGATATACCTGAATCGCATAATACGGCCTTGAGTGTGGCAACCTTTATCATGAAAGAAACGATGAATCTGCTGCATCCCTATATTCCGTTCATAACCGAAGAAATCTGGCAATCATTGAATAATGCAGAAAATGAGAGCATTGTTACCACAGGCTGGCCTGAGTATAAGAATGAGTTTATAAATGAACAGGCTGAGGAAAATATGGTATTTCTGCAGGAAGCAATCAGTGCCTTAAGAAACATCCGGGCAGAGATGAATGTCCCGCCGGGAAAAACAGCCAGTCTATATATTCGCGGAGATGATGCAAAATCATTACTGATACAAGATAACATTGAATATTTTCAGAGTCTGGCAAAAGTGGATGATATTCATTCCTATTCTGATACCTTGTCGCACAAAGCGACAGCAACCGCGGTTGTTCAGGGCGCCGAATTATTTCTTCCATTGGCAGAGCTGATCGATGTGGATAAGGAACGTGTTCGTCTCGAAAAAGAAATAACCCGCCTCGAAGGACTGGATAAGAGTTTCTCGGCAAAACTTGCCAATGAAAAATTTATCAATAATGCGCCGGAGAAAGTAGTTGTTGCCGAACGTGAAAAGCTGACTAATATTCGCCTGGACCTGGAAAAACTGCGTAATAATTATAATAATTTGCAAAAAGATGATTAAAGCGGATTATGCCTCAATCATATAATCTGTTTAAGAAAAGCGATGCATCTGATATTCCTTTGGCAGAGAGATGTCGTCCGACATCTCTCGACGACATCATAGGGCATTCCAGGTATCTGAATACAAACTCTCCTCTGCGAAAGCAGATTGATGCCGGTAAAATTCCATCCATGCTGTTTTGGGGACCACCCGGGGTAGGAAAAACAACCCTGGCCCATACAATTGCCAAAACATCGGGTTTACCTTTTGAGACGCTGTCAGCTGTCACCTCAGGGAAAAAGGAACTGACAGAAGTGATTCGAAGAGCAAAGGTTTCTGCAACACGAATTGTCCTGTTTATAGATGAAATCCACCGGTTTAATAAAGCACAGCAAGATGGCTTGTTGCATGCGGTTGAAGATGGAACCATCATTCTGATCGGGGCAACAACCGAGAATCCGTCCTTTGAAGTGATTCCTCCATTATTAAGCCGGTGCCAGGTTCTTCAGTTAGATCCCCTTGGAAAAGATGAATTAAATTCGATTATCACCCGGGCGATTCGTTCAGATACCATACTCTCCAAACTGTCTATAGAAATTCCAGCCATGGATGAGCTGCTGTTTTTTGGCAATGGTGATGCCAGGCGTACATTGAATCTTTTGGAAAGCTGTGTGAATACACATTGGAGTGACAAAAAAACTATTGTACTTACGAATGAAGTGATCAAAGAGGTTGCCGGGCAAAATGCGTTGCTCTATGATAAAAAGGGTGATTATCATTACGATACCATATCCGCATTTATAAAAAGTATTCGCGGAAGCGATCCGGATGCCGCCGTTCATTATCTGGCACGTATGTTAGAGGCCGGTGAAGATCCTGTTTTTATAAGCCGGCGCTTAATCATTCTGGCCTCTGAAGATATTGGCAATGCGGAGCCCTATGCGCTTTCTCTGGCCACTGCTGGCCTGCAGGCGGTTCAGGCAATCGGTATGCCGGAGGCACGGATCATACTGGGCCAGGTAAGCACGTATCTGGCATCATGTCCCAAAAGCAATGCCGCCTATCTTGCAATCGACGCCGCATGGGATGATATACGCAATAATCCTCAACCAGAGACCCCTCTTCATCTGAGGAACGCACCGACCAAACTCATGAAAGAATTAAATTATGGTGCAGACTATAAATATCCACATGATTTTCCAAATCACTTTGTTCTTGAAAATTATCTTCCCAAAAACCTGAAAAATAAAGTATATTACAGACCAACAGATCTTGGCAGAGAAAAAATATTAAAAGAGCGCTTAACAAAGCTTTGGGGAAAGCGTAAAGATAACTATAAGTCGTCATAACCGGATATAAATTACCCACCCTTTGATCTTCTTTCAGACATTGGGAGGAGAGAAAGTGTGGTGTATGGAGAAAACGATGAGCAGTACATCCAATAATTTTTTAAAAAATTATTTTCTTGAGAAAATGATCAGTACCCGCCTTTATTTTTCGAAAGACAAAGGACAACTGACAGACTTTTTCGAGCGTCTACAGGCTGTAGAAAAGCTGCTTGTTATCTTACCCCAGGATCGCGCCGAAGAAGTATATGTCAGACAGTATGTGAGTAAAATACATGAAATCTTCGAATCGGCAAAATTCTCCACATTGGATGTATGTACCCTACGCAAATCGGATATTAACTGGCTGGGTGTTCCAAACAATACTTTTTTATCAAAAATTCAGGATGAAAATTTTGATCTTGTAATTGATATCAATGGACATCATGATCATCTTTGTACCTATCTGGGTGTTTTTACAAATGCGCCACTAAGATTACATCTCTGCGAGGGCAAATTTGACAAATTTTATAATATACATATCCGGGCAGGAGATAATGCACGAACAGATGCCAGATTTAAAAATTTAATAAACTATCTGGCAAAAATTCGAAAAATGTCAAAACGCAAGGCTTCCTGATAACCACAAAATGCATACCATATTCACCTGTTTCTTAAGACAATTTGTCAATTATTGGAATTCTCTTTATCTCCGAATCAAAATTGAAATCTTTGTACTTCTTATTATTTTTTATTCATTCATAAGCGAAAAGTTAGTTCATGTTTTTTCGGATCTTCTTACCCGTCCGAATATTACCGGGCTTGGGTTAAATAGTTTTAGCGGCCATGTAATCGCCCTATTGCTTTCCATATCTATGCCTTTTGTTTATTTTAAACTGCTGCCGCGCCAGGAAAGTTTGCGGGCACTCCGCATTCTTCCCCTGTCATCTAATCATGCACTGGCGGCCTTACTTGTCTATATCACCTGGTATGAGCTGATCTCTTTGATTATCAGCGGTCCGGTATTCATTGCCCTGTTAATAACATCAGGTCCCCTTCCGGTCAGTTATTACCTTTATCTGCTGATAGTTTTTCCGGTAACATCTCTATTGCTGTTACAATTCTTATTACGGAAATCAAAGAGCCGCACGCTGGTTACTTTACTCTATTTTATTAGTCTTTCAATATATTTTAGTGTGCATTCATTTGTCTATTTACATTATGATTTTTATTTGATTATTGATATTTTTCTGTTCCCAGGGATATTGATCTTGCTTTATAATTTATTAAAGCCATTTGCCGATCATTGGGATCTGCCGTTAAGTATAATGCAAAGCAAAGAAGGCGTGGTACAGAAAGTAAAACATTCATTACAATATGCACAGATTCCAAAAATTGTTCCCGGCAAAATTCACCCTTTTCTTGCCCGTGAGATCCTGGGTCATATCAGAAATAAAAATTATTTGCGGATGAAGATCTTAAGTATAGTACTATTTTCAATTGTTCTGTTTTTTTTCGGAAATATCCGCCCGGATTTTATTGCCGTTATTTGTTTTATATTTTGCTGGTGGCACTACAGTCATCAGTTCAACAACAAATATGTTTTTTCAGAATCGCGGGATTTTTTGGTCAGTCTGCCGGTACAATATTATCAAATTTGGTTTTCCAAATTTCTGACTGAGATTATCCTGCTTCTCCCCATACTGCTGATAAGTTTGCTGGCTCTTTTATTTTTTGGCGATTCGGGTCTGCATAGTATAGTAATATTTATGGCACTGGTAACATTTTCCGTTCTGCTACTATTCATTATTACAAACATACGTTTACTTTTTTTAGATAATGCCAGAATGGCGGGTTATGCCTATCATTTTCTGGTTATTTTCTCTTTGATAATGATCGGTAATTTTTATCTGGTCGGACCAATAGTTATTCTGGGACTATTAGTCTATTTATCATTTTTAAGCTATCGTCAATTTTCACGCTGAGGATTTCATGATTAGGTTAGAAAACATTTCGATTCGTTACCCATCCGTTCTGGCAATCGATAATCTCAATTACGAATTTAAAGATGGTCTCATCTATGGATTAATCGGGCCAAATGGGGCCGGCAAGACTTCAATAATACAGGCGCTTGTTGGATTAATTACCGAATTTGATGGTCGCATTCTGGTGGGAGATCAGGATGCCCTTTTAAACCGAAAGGCCGTAAAAAGTCTTATTGGTTTTGCGCCGGAGGAGACGAATCTCTTCCCATATTTGTCAGCAAAAGAATATCTAAACTTTATATGCGATGTGAGGCAGGTATCCCAAGGAGATAAAAAAGCGAATGATTTAATCGACTTGCTGGGTTTAACAGAAGTGGCGGATGATATGGTTGATCGGTACTCTCATGGTATGAGAAAAAAACTCTCTCTTGCCGGTGCACTGATTGCCGATCCCGATTATATCATTCTGGATGAAGCACTAAACGGACTTGATCCGATAGCCATGCATAATACCCGGGAAAACCTGAGGGAACGTGCAGATAGTGGCAAAACGATTATTCTGGCCTCGCATGTACTTGAGGTAGTTGAAAACTGGTCTGATGTAATTGTAATATTAAATCATGGTAAAATTGCGGGTACTTATTCACAGGAAGAGATTAAAACATGGTGTCAGAAAAACAATAAAAATTTTAGTGATTTTTTTGTTCAGTTGATTAATCTGAAATATTCATAACCACTAAGTCACAAAGTAGAAAATTATTTGTTATAAGAAACATTTACAACTATAAGATATAATATTTGAATTTTAATTGTAATTTTTTAAATCATTTTCCCTTTGTGTCTTAGAGTCTTTGTGGTAAAGTTTGTGAATTAATCAGGTATATTAATAATCACGATACACTGTTTTTCCTGCCAGAACGGTCATCTTATTTTTTATCTGATCAAGCCCTTCCTCACTCACATTAAAGATGTTATCACTGAGCACGATAAAGTCGCTCAGTTTTCCCGGGGCCAGCGTACCTTTTATATTTTCTTCATAGGATGCATACGCCGCTTCACGGGTATACGCATTCACCGCGGCTTCTGTGGTGATACACTGATGATTTTGCCATCTTGGCTCCGAAGGATCTGATTGATATCTTCGTCCAACGGCAGCCTGTATCCCTTTCAACGGATCCGGATCGGCAACCGGCATATCGGAGCCAAACACCACGCGGCAGCCGGATTGGAGCAAGCTATTTACCGGATACGTGTTTTGGGATCGTGTTCCCAGGTATTTCTCAGCAATCCGCACATCATCGGTAATATGCAGTGGCTGCATTGAGGCAATAATTTGTAACTGGGAAAATCTCGGGATATCTGTTTCCATAAGGATCTGGCTATGTTCAATCCGATGTCTTAGGGGAACAGGAGATTGGAAATCCTGTAATCTTTCAAACACGTTCAAAACTTTATGATTTGCCCGATCACCGATTGCATGAATAGTTGCACTTAGTCCGTTTTCTGAACTGTGTTTTACCAAGTCATATAAATCTGATTCAGATAAAACACTAATCCCGTTATGATCTAATCCGTCATAGTTCTCAAACATATCGGCAGTCTGCGACCCCAGAGAACCATCCATAAAATATTTTAAGCCGCCCATTCGGAACCATTCATCCCCACTGCCACTTTGTACACCGGCCTCAATTAGTTTATCCATGTCAGCCACGGGCGGATGCACACATATTCTAAGTTGAAGATCCCCATTCATGTGCATCTGTTGAAATATCTTATGTTTATCCAACGTTTCGCAGCTATGGGCACCACTAACACCCAGACGATACAGATCCGGATATATTTTTTTCATACAGCGGTTTAATTGTTCGTAACTGCACAGATCAGAAATGCGGTCTACTAACTCACACACCTTTTCATAAACCAGTCCTGTTAGCTTTCCATTATTATCGCGGGCAAAGCGTCCGCCGGGTGGATCAACTGTATCATCATTAAAACCACATCGCACCAAAGCGAGACTGTTTAACCATTGGGTATGTCCGTCTTTATTATACAGAACAACCGGATGTTTTTGTGTGATCTCGTCCAGGTCAGTTCGATCCGGCCGACCTTCCGGCCAGATATTGGCATTCCATCCACCTCCAAGAATCCACTCCCCGGGATCAACTGAATCCGAGAATCTGGAAATCATATCAATTGCTTCTGCTTTTGAGTTACATTTATCCAGGCGCAGGCGTTCTTTATCCAGCGCGACTGCTGCGATATGTGAATGACAATCTGTGAAAGCCGGAAGGACAAACTGCTGGTTCAGATTAACGTACTCGGTCAGATAATCAGGTAAATTAATATCGGATTTTTTACCGCAGTGGATAATTCGGTTACCGTGGATTAATATGCTATCTGCAACAGGGTGGTTGTTCTGTAAGGTATGTATATTGCCGTTAAAAAATAGTTTGAATTTTTTAGATTCGGACATGGTCTTTGGAGGAAATGGATAAAAAAAAAGCCCTCATTCAGAGGGCAATTCTTCAATTTTGTTTTCTTCTTCAACGATATAATGGAAATTTAATTTCCCTTCCATCAACTCTTCCTGAGCAATAACCGTGGGATTTATTTCTTTTTCGTGTTCAATACCTTCAAAGAATTCACGGTCATAAACGTCCATATCCTGCTCATAACCCGATTCTTCCAGGATTTCTTTTTCCTTGCGTTTGGCAATTCGCTCGCCATTTATTTCACGGGCTCTTTTGGCAATAACCAGAACTGCTTCATAGACATTGTGGCTGGTACTTTCGAGTTGTTCCAAATCAACTGTTTGAATCGCCATGTAATCCTCCAAAAAAATTGTTAAAGCCTTGTAATTTAGTAATAACTACATGGGAAGTCAATTTTATTCCGCATAACATGAGTATGTAGTCCATCTATAAGATGGACTACACTGATCCGCATAATTCCGGTAATTTTTCACCCTGCAATCGGGCGACTACCACGGCACCAACACTATCACTCAATACATTTACTGTCGTACGAAACATATCCAGCACTCTGATCAACCGCAAGTATTATCCCAACACTTTCCAGGGGTAATCCTACGGCGGAGAGAATAATCGACATCATCACAAGCCCGCTCATCGGCACACTGGCAGCTCCGATCGAAGCCAGCAAAGCGGTAATCACAACAATAACCTGATCACTGACCGTCAAATCGGCACCATAAACCTGTGCAATAAATATCGTAGCGACACATTCATATAGGGCCGTACCATCCATATTAACGGTTGCCCCAATTGGTAATGTAAATCCGGCCACCTTCCTGGAAACACCAGAATGCTCCGTTACAGCTGACATAGTTAATGGTAATGTCACCATAGACGAACACGTGGAAAAAGCAGTGATAATTGCCGATGGCATTCCACGGTAGTGCTTAACCGGATTTCTATTCCCAATAAATCTCAGTAATAATGGTAAATTAATAAATGCATGTATCGCTAATCCTACAAGGACAACCATAAAATAAAAACCAAGAGACTGGAAGGCACTAAAACCTGTTTTTGCAACTATTTTTGCGGTAATACCAAACACACCCAGTGGTGCACTCCAGACAACCAAATGAGTTAGTTTCAGCATTGCTTCAAATGCAGCCTGAAAAATATCTCCCATAGTCTTTTTATGTTGATCCTTCAGGCGGGTAATAAAATATCCAAAAAGTACGCTAAAAAAAATGACCGGCAAGACGTTCCCGTCAACCATTGATTTAAATGGATTCTCGGGAATAATTCTCAGTAATAAATCCTGAAAGCCCTGATTGGCCGCCGGAATAGATTTTACCGAACTTTCAAGCCCTATCTCGGCTCCGAGACCTGGCGCAAAGAGATTAACCAGGATCAGCCCGGTGATGATTGCCATCAGGCTGCTTAAAATATAATACCCAAATGTATGCAGGCTAAGTTTCCCCAAACCGGTCGCACTGCCAACACTAATGACACCGGAAATAATCGATGTGATAATTAATGGCATGATCGCCATACGAAGCAGACGTAGAAATAATTCAGATAACGGTTCGGCGACAGGTAAAACGGATTCGCCTGCCAACCATCCCGTAAGCATACCAAGGAAAAGACCGATAAATATATAGTGAGTGAGTGTTAGTTTTTTGAAAATCAGACCTTTTGATATATATAAATTTTCTATTTACTCATTCCGGACCGAAACACCTGTACGGATTCTCAATCGAGTATTCATTGATAATTTCTTCATAATCATCAAACCAGTACGCGTTTGGGTTTCTTTTAAAAACAATAAACCTTGCATTCTCCTGTGGATTAGCCGCACGATGATAGCGCATATATATATGTGTTTCCGTTAAACCGACAATCTCAATTTTACCGGTGCTATGAGACATCACCAGCCGTGCTCTTTTTGCTAATCCGGAACATTTCATGCGTGATTTTTCAAATAATTCGAAGGATTCTTCGATTGGAACAGCATAGGTTTTATTTCCCAATGTAGGTCGACAGATAAACAGATAATACGGTGCAACCCCCATATAAGACAATTCATTGAACAACTCTGCAAGCACTTCGGGATCATCATTGATGCCACGAATGATCGGCGTCTGGTTTACAGCAACGGCACCGGATTTCCGCAATAGATTTATTCCTACGCTGGCAACATCGGTTATTTCCCGCGGATGATTAAAATGCGTCATTATATAAATACGCTTGTTGTTAAAACTAAATTTTTCAAACATATCTGTTAAAGATTTGTCATTAATAATACGATATGGATTAAAACTGGGTATTTTTGTCCCAATCCTGATTACCTTGACATGTTCTATATCCCGTAATTGCTGTATAATATTTTCCAATTTGGCAGTGGACATGATCAGCGGATCACCACCGGTTAGCAATACATTATTTATCTCAGGATGGTTTTTTATATACTCGATACCCTGAGAGACATCACGCACTACCTCATCATTTATATCCATAAATATACGCTTTCGAAAACAAAAACGGCAGTACGCACCGCAAACATCATTCACCAATAAAAGAGCAGTATATTCATATTTGTGCTCCAATCCGGGCACTTTGGTATAGGTTTCTTCATCAGAAGCATCAAGACGACCCCACTGATCCAGTTCATGGGGACTGGGCATGACAATTTTTCTAATGGGATCATCAGAATCATCCCAATTTATCAGATTCTGATAATAGTCATTTGTGCGAAATGCGAATTTATCGATAACTGGCTGCATCTCATTTAGCTCAGACTCAGTTAACTGAGGTACTTGATTAAGTTTCACGATATAATTAGGTTTATACATAACAATGATTCATTTTTTTACAGACAAATATTATCGGGAGATCCTGGATTTAGCATTCCCTTTTATGACGAGAATTAATATATAAACTGACTTGGCATCAACCAAAATTATTTTACAGTTTCTGGATTAAAAATTTTGTCGGCAACAACTATTGGATTTGTCAGATGAATTATAAAATTCATATTATTATGATACTATTTTTTTTGTTTCCGGTTCTGGTTTTCTCTCAACCCGAGATCGATTTACCGTCCGAATTACATATTTTTGTGGGTGATTCTGCTTTCGAACCATCCGAATCCTGGACTGACAGCCTGATACTTGAAGCGCAGACTGGTTATTTACGATACGAGATTGTGAGCAGCGTATCGTGGGTTTAATAAGATCCAAACTAAAATCAGAGTACCACAAATCTTTTTATTTAGTCAGGTTCTTCGCCAGATTGTGTTTTATTATGGACTACTAAATGATGAAAACACACGATCGGGTGAAATTCTTTTACTTTATCCCTTTTTCAGAGATATTGATGAAGAACCGGCCGCCAAATGTAGTTATGTCAGTGAGGGCCGGTATCATATTGAACTAAATTACTGGGAGCATATTGATTTACCAAATCCACCACCACCGGAAGACAAATTCTTGTATAACCAGTTGCTTGAAGCTTCCATGACTGAATTTGGTGACCGGGATGGCATCTCAGAAGAACTCCTGGAAAAGATTGCATCAGAAAACAACATAGACACGGACCAGCTATTGCAAATATATCAGAATGTAAAATTATGGCAGCTGGCACAGTAATTTAGTATCATGAAATAATTTGACTATATTATTTTCGCGATACCTTCTTCAACTTGAATTACTCATATATTTACCACAAAGACACAAAGATAAATGAAGTAAACAGAAATTATACGGCAAAGATTGTATCTATCATTTTTTATCGTTTCTGGAAATCCATTATTTTTTCTAACTTTATGTCTTGATGACTTAGTGGTTATTCAAAATTTGTAATAAAAATATATATCAGGTGTATTAAAGGAAAAAATTTATGATGATACGGTTTTTAATCGGTGTAACATTTCTACTTCTATTTTTTTCATGCCAGGAAAAGGAAGAAATATTTATTCCGGTTATCAAACTGGATAATCAGGATAAAGTATTCACATTTACAAATAAAAGCTCCGGTTTTTATCTTGGCAGAACACATTCCGAAAATCCATCCACGGGCTATGGCTGGATAGTAAATGGGATTAATTATCTGCGAGACTATCAAATAGTCATAAATAATCAGATATTGCAAAGAGACTCCGTTCAGCATGTAAGTTATTATCCACATCAGCTCATCCGTGAGTATGGTAATGGTTTGCTCGAATCGTTTACCCTGCTTGACTCACTCGATGCCATTGTTTGGCAAATCACGACTCCGGATCCTAAAATGCAACTGGCATTTATTCCGGTTATAGGTGATTCATTTGCACAGAATAGAATCCTGAATAATGAGCATGATTCTTTATTTATCTCACCGGAAGAGCCGAATCCTGAAGCAGGTAATTTCGGGAACCTTGTTTCCGGCTTTCGCTGGCTGCAAATATCTCCACAACGTGCAGCCATTTTTTGCGTGTTAAATACCAGTAGTGATAAAGTTAAGAGTGATCTCGGCTTGCTGGCAAAAACTTATGAAAAAAATATTTCAGATCGGCGGGAGCGGATAACAAAATTTTTATCCATAAATGATGTAGTCACAAATATTCCGGAAATCACAGATGCCATCCAATGGGCGCAAATTTCTCTTGATGCTCTGGTTTCGGAAAAAACGGATACCGGCATTTGGGCAGGAATACCTGATGTTCCCAAATATCGGGGAAGAGATTCTTTCATTTCTCTTACTGGCGCATTCCTGTGCACGGGAAAATTTGATCAGGCCAGGCAGATACTATCAAAATTTGCTAAAAATCAGTTAACGAATTCAGATGATACCTGGTTTGGCAGGATTCCCACACAAATATCCAAACATGAAATCTCTTATAATGGTGCTGATGTCACCTGGTGGTTTATACGCGATGTATATGAGTATATTCTTTACAGTGGAGACACAGAATTTGCGGCAGAAATATTTCCTACAGTAAAAACTGCTCTGATGGGTGCCCTCAGATACCGGATGGATGAGAAATTCCTTCTGCGTCACCAGGAACTCGAAACATGGATGGGCGGGTATGATTTTCAGTTATCACCAGTACGTCGAGGTAACCGCGCAGTTGAGATTCAGGCCCTATGGTATACCGCGCTGCAAATAGGATCCAAACTCGCCAACCTGAATGGTGAGAAATCCTTATCAGAGCATTGGATAACCATTGCCCGCGAGACAAAGAAAAATTTTCTATCTTACTACTGGAATGATTATAGTTTCCGCATGTATGATCATTTAAAACCGGATGGCAGTACAGACAATATGATTCGCCCTAATCAAATATTTACGGTTACCATGCCGGATCTTCCCGGTATTGAACCCTTAGTAAGTGATGAAGCACAGGCATATGTAACAAACCAGGTTACAAATAAATTGACATTTCGTTTGGGGGTATCTTCACTGTGGTTAAAATCTTCTGATTTTAATGCATCAGTTGTCAGCGGGACAGATCAGGATGAAAATACGATCAATCAATATGGGGTAATCTGGCCATGGCTGGCGGGACCCGTGATATCCGCCCTGTCTTCCTGTAATTATGATTATCTGATGTTCGAACTGTTTTATAATGAAGCCATTCAGATTCTTGATTGGGATGCGATTGGTAATTTTCACCAGCTAATGGCGCCTCCGACAGAGACCGGACAGATAAATCCTGTAATTGCCGGTTCGGTATCGCACGCTAAAAGCCTGGCCGAATTTACCCGTAATTTTTATCAGGATATAATTGGATTTAAACCGAACGCGTTGGTTAATGTCGTCCAATTTAAGCCGGTATTCACGGAAGAACTTTCATTTATCAGTGCAAACTTACCCATGGCGGGCCAACTTATTCATTTTGAGGGTGAAAGAAGTGAGCAGCTGACTTCCTTTAATATAAGCGCAATAAATATTACGGACACTCTGAGAGTGATTCTGAATTTTCCCGGATATGACAGATCCTATTATAATTTAACCCGGTCCGAACCAGGTATTGTAATTCAATACGAGAATGCCGACCGGTTTAGGTATCGTAAATATGATAATTTGGATTGGTTTTTTGTACAACTTAGCCTTTTATCCGATTAACCTTTTCCCCTTTTTGTTAATCCAACCATTTAATTAACCGCACCTCATAGGGATTAAATAAGTCTGGATGAGTTGCCATCACACGGCAATTAATATGATAAGACCCGTCTTTTGCGACTTTCACAGCTGCCCGGTATTCTTTAACACCGTCTTCTGTTTCAGCAACCATGCCCATTGTTACGGTCTGCATATCCTGATGCCCACGAAACGCATCCTGCCGTTCCAGAATGACCTCGGCTGTAATATCTGATTGTTCTATTCCTTCGGATTTAATCAAAAGTACAATTTCCCGCTTTTCGCCAGGTGAAAGTACTCGCCGATCTTCATCCATTTTATTTCCATTTTTCAGTTCAAGACGAACTTCCGGCCACAAACGTGTCAACCGGTTGCGCCACTTTGAAAAACGATCCAGTTCGCGGTATTCCTCCTGGGCATATCTCTCAGATCGTTTCATCGCCGGCATATAATATTGATTGACATAATTCCACACCATTCTATGGGCGCTAAAATCGGTTATTGCAGAATGAAAGGCATGTTTCACCATTTGTATCCATTTGTGGGGGATACCATCCTTATCACGCTCATAGAATAGGGGTATCAATTCATTTTCCAAAATATCATAGAGTGATTCACTATCAGCTGCATCCTGTTGTTCGTGATTGTCATAATGACCTTCTGATCCAATGGCCCATCCGTTTTGCTTATTATATCCCTCGATCCACCACCCATCGAGAATACTAAAATTGACGCCGCCATTAATAGGCACTTTTTGTCCGGAAGTACCACTGGCTTCCAACGGTCTTCTTGGCGTGTTCATCCAGACATCAACACCGGAGACCAGAACCCGGCCCATATTCATATTATAGCCTTCAACAAAAACGATTTTACCCTTAAAGCCCTCTTCTTTTGCGTATTGATTTAACTTTCGGATTAAATCTTTACCAGCATCATTTGCAGGATGAGCCTTACCGGCAAATAATATTTGCACCGGTTTATCTTTATTTGCCATAATTTTTTTGACTCTTTCCGGATCTCGAAAAAACAATAATGCACGTTTATATGGTGCAAAACGGCGGGCAAAGCCGATAGTCAAGGCATCCGGATCAAGGATATCTTCTGCTTCCGGATATCCGGCATTGCCTTCGCCATATCTTTCGATTCGTATTTTATAGTATCTGCGCAAATGGTCAATCTGATCTGCACGCATGACCTGAATTTTTTCCCAGAGTACCTCATCGGGAATCTGATAAAATTTATCCCAATATTGCTGGTTTAAAATATTTTCACGCCAGTCATCGCCAAAATATTCATCAAGTAATTTTATCATTTCACGATGCAACCAGGTAAAGGTATGCACACCGTTGGTTACGTGACCAATAGGAATTTCATGTGTCGGTAAGCCCGGCCATACTTTTTGCCACATTCCTCTGGAAACCTCACCGTGTAATTTGCTAACACCATTGGCCTGACCGGATAGGTTTAGTGCCAGAACCGTTAGTGAAAAATTCTCATGCTCATGAATATTGGTATTGCGACCTAAATCAAAAAACTTTTCATGAGAAATTTCAAGTTTTGGCCACATATGTTTGAAATATTTTTCTATCAAATCAAATTCGAAGGCCTCATTGCCCGCCGGGATCGGTGTGTGTGTTGTAAATGTGGTTGAAGCACGGACATATTCCAACGCCGTTTTATAATCCATTCCATGGTTCATCAGGTTTGTAAGACGCTCTAATCCAAGGAATGCGGAATGGCCTTCGTTCATATGGTATACACTTGGGTTATATCCCATTTCCTTTAATGCGCGCATACCGCCAATACCAAGAATAATCTCTTGTTGGATTCTGGTTTCCCTACTACCGCCATAGAGACTATGAATAATTTCCTTATCTTCATCACTATTAGCATCAACAGTGGTATCCATCAAAAAGACTGAGACACGTCCAACTTTTACTTCCCATATTTTAAGATAAAGATTGTGATCCAGCAAAGGGACACTAACCAACAGTGGTGTTCCATCCTGATTTTTCACCAGCCGGCATGGAAGTCTTTCGGGATCCAATACATCATATATTTCCACCTGCTCACCGTTTTCATTTATCTCCTGCTGAAAGTAGGCATGTTTATACATTAACCCGAAGGCAATAAACGGTAATCCAAGATCGCTGGCAGCTTTGGTATGATCGCCGGCGAGGATTCCTAATCCACCGGCATAATTAGGTAACGATTCATGAATGCCATATTCCGCACAAAAATAGGCCACCAAATGATCGCTCATTTTAGGAAAGTTCTTACTGAAGGTGGTATCTTTTTTCTCTAAATAATTTTGTAGTCGCTTCCAGCTTTTCCGCAACTTTCCAACAAATACAGTATCATTGGCCAGTTCTTCCAACCGTTCTGGAGTTATTTCCAATAGCGTTTCAACCGGATTTCTGCCACGTGAGCGCCACAGATCAACATCCATTTCACGAAAAAGATCTCTGACATCCGGATTCCATGCAAACCACAGATTATAAGCAAGGTCTTCAAGTTTCTCGAGATTTTTTGGTAAATTTATTTCATAACTCATTTAAGTTTTTCCTCAAATTTCAGATTTTTAATAGCCTTAAAGTTAACAAAATTTCATTTATTTTCAAAGCACCTGATATGCTATTTTAAAACATATTTTACTCGCTATCTGCTGTCGGCTATCGGCTATCAGCAAAGATTGGTGGTGCAACCAGCGCTTGGAGACCAAAAGCGGAAGGCCGAAAGCCGATGGCAGACAGCGGACAGCCGATTGCCACTACGCAATACTCCTGCCCCCATCCACATTGATAATTGCTCCGGTAATATAATCCGATCCTTCAAGAATAAACCGAACGGTTCGTGCAATATCTTCCGGGGAACCTTCTTTTTGAAGTAGGGTATTTCTTAGTGCTCTGTCCTGATCTTCCTGCGAGTAATGATCCGGGAACATAACCGGGCCAGGATTAATACAGTTCACCTGCACTTCCGGTGCCAATGCCTTCGCCAATCCCTTTGTCATCGATATAATACCACTTTTTGTTAAACCATAAGGAATATAGGAAGGCCAGGGATTTAACCCACTGGGGTCACCGATATTTATAATTTTTCCCCCGCCATGCGCTTTCATATGTAATCCGGCTTTTTGCGCACAGAAAAACGGGGCCTTCAGGTTGATCTGAAATAATTGATCCCAATCTTCTTCAGTTACATCACCCAATGGCGTTTTGAAAAAGACAGCGGCGTTGTTTATCAGTGCATCAATACGACCAGATTTTTTTATTACCTGATCAACCATAGATTCAGCAAAATCGACAGAGTTCAGATCACCCTGAATCAGAGATAACTTCCCGGAACTATTTTCAGTCTCCTTTTGCAGAGATGCAGATTCCTTTTCGGAACTGTTATAGTGACAAAACACAGTAGCACCGGCACTGAGCAGATTAAGCGTGATTGCCCGGCCGACTCTTACCACCCCACCCGTTATCAGGACATTTTTATTTTTTAGATCCATGTTGCTAACTCATTCTCATAATTTCAGGATATTAGTTTAAGGGTTTGGCAGGCAGCAAGCAAAAAGATTAAGACTGGAGGAAGGGGTTATGAATCTTTTCCCGTCCAATAGTGGTTGACGGACCATGTCCGGAATGTACATTTGTTGATTCAGGAAGTGTCAGCAGTTCTTTTTTGATCGATTGGATTAACTGGTCAAAATCACCTTTATATAGATCGGTCCGGCCGATTGAATCCATAAACAGGCAGTCTCCAACAAACACATCTTCACCCCAGTGAATTGAAATGCTGCCGGGTGAGTGACCGGGCGTATGATATAACTTTGCTTTGTAATCACCTAACTGAATTTCGTCGCCGTCATTTACATATTTGGTAACGGTCGGTGCCTCATCCGCTTTAAGCCCGAACATTTTTGCCTGCTCCGGCAGGACATCCAGCAGAGGTAACTCTTCCCGATGCAAATAGAACCCGACATCAAAATGTTTTTGCACCGTTCCGGCTTCCGCCACATGATCAATGTGTGCATGAGTATTTATAATATAGTTCAGGTTCAATCCCAATTCCTCAACGCGTTTGATCAATCGTTCCGCTTCCATCCCCGGATCAATATAAATTGCATCTTTGGTATCGTCATCATATAGCAAGTAACAATTCATGGCAAAAGCGCCGACCGTGATCGTCTCAATATTTAGCATATTATTCACACCCGCCCATTTTACTGATCGCAAAATAAGGAATAATTATATACAGCGTAACATCGCGTACCAAATAAAAAAGAATAAAGGCAATAAAGAACTTCCAGCCTTTTTGTTTGATAAAGGCCTTTACGCCTTCGTTCTTTATAATAGTTAACCAATCGACCGCCCACTGTGGTCTTAAAAATTTCATATCGTAAATCTCACTATTCTTATATATTCAATCTTGCCAAGAGCGAAAGTGTAACGTGATTCATGGCTAAAATATTCTCTTTGTTGAATATTGTAAATATTTGAGGATGCAGGACTCAAGATTCAGGTCTTAATTATCAGGATTTTTGCTGCGGACTCAGCTGATTTTTACACGACTATTAGATTGCCTTGTTTAGAATTGTATGTGTCCCTCCATATACAACTGTCCCCTGCCGGCTATTGTCACCCGGTCACTATTCAACTCACAGAACAACTCGCCGCCGCGGCATGATATCTGGCGGGCTTCCATCTTATTCTTACCCAGTTTTTTTGCCCAATATGGAATCAGTGTACAATGGGCCGAACCGGTAACCGGATCTTCCGGTATGCCTACCGCCGGTGCAAAAAAGCGCGAAACAAAATCTACCTCATCTCCGGGCGCTGTCACAATAACTGCCATGCGATCAAGTTCTTTCAGTTTTGCCATATATGGATGAAGTTCACGAACCTCTTTTTCAGTATCATATACAACAAGATAATAATTTGAGGCAAGCACTTCCTTCGGTTCCAGATCCAGTCCTTTTAATAAATTTTCAGGCACCTCGCATACTTCCGGGGGATGTACCGGAAAATCCATGGAATATATATCATCTTTTTTTACCACATGTAATTCACCACTATGTGTACCAAATTTTACTTCCGTTAAATCCGGCTGAATTTTATTCATGAGCACATAGGCGCTGGCAAGGGTTGCATGACCGCAAAGATCTACTTCGCGTTGCGGAGTAAACCATCGCAGCTGATAGTAGCCGCCACGATCCACAAAAAACGCGGTTTCTGACAGATTGTTTTCTTCGGCAATTTTTTGCATCAGATCATCTTCCAGCCAGTATTCCAGTGGAATTACCGCGGCCGGATTTCCGGAAAAAATACTACTTGAAAAGGCATCAATTTGAAAAATGGGAAGTTTCATTTTTACTCCACCTGAATTTTCGGTTGATTGACCATATAAAATCGGAATAATAGTTAAAATTATCAACTATTATTAGCTTTTTTTTGTATTTATTTGGAATTGGTTAGTCATGGCGAAAATTAGTCCCTGAGCACCTGAGTTCCTAAGCAATTCCTATATTACCTAAAATGTCATCATGTAATGATCTTTTACCCGAAATGTTAAACTTGATAGAATGTGATAAATCTAAAGAAGAACCGCAGAGGACGCGGAGAAGTCACAGAGTTCACTGAGAAAAAAAATACTGGATACTTGATGCTGGATGCTGGCCAAATCATGGATGATTTGGTCCCGATATGTTTTCTGGAGGAAAACGCTTCTATCGGGAGCGATCTTTGTGGAAATACATTGCGTCATTACGGTTAAAAAAGTTGAACACATAGTGACAATTGTACTTCGGGTAAAAGGTCCTTCCAGGATGACATCATCGGATGCACTTAGGGACTCAGGTGCTCAGGGATAATGGACTTTCTTAAACTAATTTTACTCCGTATTCTCCATCGTTTTATTTTTAATCCCATTTTTCATATATTATATGTTTATACCGGAATCGGTAGTTTTAACAGAAGTAAAGGAATTGGTTTGAGTAAAAATCCCAGCAGCGACCTGCGTCAATATTTTCGAATATTATCTTATTTAAAACCCTATACACGACAAATCATTGTTATTTTAGTTTTTAATTTCATGTTTGTCATATTCAATGCACTGTCAATCTGGATGGTGGCACCCTTTGTCAGCACACTTTTTGACACTCAGGACGAACAGGTTGAACAGAGCATTACTGAAAAAGCGCCTGAGGAAGAAGTCAGTTTCTTTGATCTGAATGAGTGGCTTAAATCTAAAATTGATGGCTTGTTCAAACGCTCGGACAAGATCGAAACTTTAAAACTGCTTTGTTTTATGATATTTTTTACTTTTCTATTGAAAAATATGTTCGCCTTTCTTGAAGCCTGGTTTGTTACCTATGTGGAACAAAGAGCAGTCAAAGATATGCGCGATGAAACCTATGGTCATATTCTGATACAACCACTTAGTTTCTTCACCAGATATGAAACCGGGAATTTAATGTCCCGGATCACAAATGATATCACCACACTCAGCGTCACACTAAATCAGAATTTTACAAAAGTCATCCGTGAGCCTCTGGTCGTTATTATTTTCCTGACCATTTTGATAAGTATTAGTTGGCAACTGACTTTGATTGCCTTACTTGTATTTCCGATAACCGGATTTATGATAACAAAAATCGGCCGGATTATTAAAAGACGCAGTAAACGTGTACAGGAAAAGATTGCTGATATTACCACTGTATTACAGGAAACCTTTACCGGTGTAAAAGTGGTTAAGGCATTTTCCATGGAAAAATATGAGGACGATAAATTTAAAGAAAAAACCAACGTTCATTTTAAAGCCAGTGTGCGACAGTTACGTATGAATCGGTTAGGTTCTCCCCTTTCTGAAACTCTCGGCATCGGTATCATGGTTCTGGTGCTATGGTTTGGCGGAAGCCTGGTACTGGTTGGTCAACTTGTCAGTGCCGAGGATTTTATTCGATTCCTTGCCGTTCTCTTTTCTATAATGTCACCGATAAAAGCACTTGGCCAGTTAAATAATGATATTCAGGTATCACTGGCGGCCGGAAATCGTATCTTCTCCATTTTGGATACCCAATCTGACATTATTGATAAGCCGGATGCGTTAAACAAAGAAACGTTCGACCATAAAATCACATATGACAATGTTAGTTTTCAGTATAGTGCAAATGATGATCTCGTATTACATGATATTCAATTGGAGATTGAGAAAAATACAAAAGTTGCATTTGTTGGTGGTAGTGGTGCAGGAAAGACAACCCTCGTGAACCTGTTGCCCCGGTTTTATGATGTCCTTAAGGGCCGTATTTTAATCGATGATACAGATATTCGTGATATGAAGATGGCCGGTCTGCGTAAACTAATGGGCATTGTCACCCAGGAAGTCATTTTATTCAACGACACCATTGCTAATAACATTGCCTATGGCCTTAAAGACTATTCGCGAACCGATATTGAAAACGCTGCGCGTCTGGCAAATGCGTATGATTTTATTATGGCCTTTCCCGATGGATTTGAAACCATGATCGGTGAGCGTGGCATGCGCCTCTCCGGTGGCCAAAGACAGAGAATATCCATAGCAAGAGCTATCCTGAAGAATCCACCGATCCTCATTTTTGATGAAGCCACCTCTTCCCTCGATTCCGAATCTGAACGTCTGATACAGGAAGCTATTGATAATCTGATGAAAGACCGTACCGTTTTAATTGTGGCCCATCGTCTCTCCTCAATTATAAAATCCGACTATATTGCAGTAATGGAGAATGGCAGGATCATAGATATCGGCAACCATGAAGAGCTTCTGGAACGATCGAAAAGATACAAGTTTTTGTATCAGCTGCAGTTTGCGGATAAGAATGATGTTGGCACGGATGAATAATTTCCGAGTACGGATATAAGTACAGATAGTCATGCTGTAAGCACCTTTGACCCGGAGCACGATTATCCCGGCAGGTTTACTCTTTTAACCGCAAAGAGCGCAAGGGATAAAATAAAAGATCGCAAAATAAATAAATTGATTTTTCTTTGCTTCAGTTACCTCTCCGCGTTCTCTGCGGTTAATCTTTATCTAATCACCCTAAAAAATCACTTCTATCCCCAAGGGACAATGATCCGATCCATGAATTTCTGGTAAAATAAATGCATCTTTCAAATTATCTGTCATATTATCACTGATAAAAAAATAATCAATCCGCCAGCCGATATTTCTTTTACGCGCATCCATACGGTAACTCCACCAGGTATAATTATCAGGCTCCTTATTGAATACCCGAAAGGTGTCGATATAGCCATGATCAATAAATTTATCGATCCATGCACGTTCCTCTGGTAAAAATCCGGTATTTTTAGTATTTGTTTTTGGATTCTTGAGGTCAATTTCTGTGTGTGCGGTGTTATAATCCCCACAGATAATTATTTTTCGTCCTTCTTTTTTTAATGTTTCACATCGCTCCAATACCGTATCGGAAAAAGCCAGCTTAAATGGTACACGACCCAGATCATGTTGCCCATTGGGGACATACATATTTATCAACACAAAATCACCGTGATCAGATTCGATGACCCGACCCTCAGCATCATAATCTTCCACGCCGATTCCATATGTAATCTTTGCAGGTTCATTCAGAGAAAAAGTCGCTACTCCGCTATACCCTTTCTTTTTTGCAGAATGCCAGTAGGCATGGTAGCCTTCAGGCTCGGCTATCTCCGGCGGAACCTGTTCCTTATGTGCCTTCGTTTCCTGCAAACATACAATATCCGGTTTGGATTCATCAAACCATTCTCTATATCCCTTACCACTTGCCGCTCTGATTCCATTTACGTTCCAGCTGTAGATCTTCATATATGTTCCTTCTTAATAAAGGTGATTTACTTTTTAAACACTGAGACAAACGTAATTAGGAATTGGGAATTGGGAATTAGGAACTTGTAATTTTTTTGCTATAATCACCTGTGTGTAAAATGTCAAATTCCCAATTACAAATTACAAAGAACCAATAACTAATTCCCAGTTCCAAATTACGTTTTATCATTCCCGGTGGCTATGTAATTTCGCGGAACGGTCTCAGACCGTTCCCTACGAAGTAGCACACAAAAAAAATGGAGTATTTAATCTTCGTGTTCTTCGTGAACTTAGTGGTGAAAATTACTATATTGTCCTTTGATTCTTTTTCTCACAAGATAATCAGCCCTGATTTTATTTACAACGCCTGATCGCTGCTTTGTCATTCCGAAGCGGAAAATATGCAATTTAATTTCGATAGGACGCATTCAATGCGTCCCTACTATCCCTGATATTCCTCTTGATTTATAAGCATCCGGTGACTATTTTTAACCCTTATATTTTATTTGTTTTATTGTATATTTATCCAAAAAAATTTTCTTCCCGGGAGGATTTGTTATGTGGGTTTCACTAAGTATTATTTTGGTAATCATATTTCTGGTGATATTGGAATATCGTATCCGAAAACCCGATCAGTTTATTCTCTTTGAATCAGAAGGAAAAGTTAAGAGACGTAAAGCCCGCTTTTATCCCCGGCACTTCAGTCTGGCTCTTCCTGCCACAACACATTCAATTTCCTTAAAAGTAGAAACTGAGGCCAGGGGGAAATTACCTATCATTGTATCACTTGCTGTAACCATTGCCGCCTCAGCAGAACATCTTTCTGCTTTAATCCGCGTGGGTGGTTGGAAAAAAGATGCGGTGATCAAAGCCGGAAAAGAACTGGAAGTACTGCTGCAATCTGCCATTTCGGAACATTGTGAAAAATATGAGATAGAAGATCTTTCAACAGAAGCTCTGAATAAGCAATTAAATACCAAACTGGGAAAATCAGTTGCCGATCTGGGCATTAACATTATCTCTCTAAGTATTCAGGCCGTTGATCCAGTCGATGATGAAATCGCCGAAGCGATGCAGCAACGTGAAGCCAGCCGCATTCTTGAACAGACCGAGGCCGAAAAACAGAGAGCCCGGGTCGCGGCAACAAAAGCAAAAATCGACGCCGATGAAAAGATTGCACTGGCCGAACATGATCTCGATTTGAAAAAATTCAAATTACAGGAAGCACATCTCGCCAGAGAAAATGATATTACTAACCAGAAAGTGAAAGAAGATTTGAAACGACGCGAAATGCAACTTGATTTTGAAAAACAAGAGGTCGAATTATTGAGTAAAAATCCGGAACTCATGGTGCTCAGTCCGCAATTAACGCGCCTGGCTGAAGCCAGTCAGAATCTTAAAAATGCCCGGACGGTAGTATCACTCTCGCCACAACAAGCATCACAAGGCGGTCAGATTCTTGATCTGATCCAGGATTTTCTGGGAGGAATGGCCAAGGGACAGGGGAAGAAGAAGAATTAGGAATGAGGAGTGAGGAGTCAGAAATTAGAATATTTCAGATAGTGCTTTTTGCTCTGGAAACAAATATTAAATATTGATAACACAAAAGTTCATAGTATAAAATTCATACTTAACAACCCATTCATGCCGAATAATAAAGACCTACATGATTTGTTTCAGCTCCGGGCGTTGAAAAGTGCCAAGGTTTCTGAAATTAGTGAGGCCACCGCCGCTTCTCCGGTTCCTGTTGCAGAACGAGTAAATTTACATATTGGGAATCCGGTTCAGGATGGACGCCTGGTTGATTTGTATTATCAGATGGTGACTGGAATTCAACCGGGGCCAAATCCGGAATTAGAATTATCAGGATGGGATACTGAGCATAAAGCGTGGCTAGAACTCATCAGAAATTCCATAAGAAAAAGTGTCCCCTATTTGCCACGCGGCGGGTATTTACGGTCTGATCCCGGAGATGTAATCACCTTTTTTAAAAGCTGGCTTACAAAGGATCAACCTGAACCACTGGAATATGATTTTGGTGAAAAATCGGGAAAAAGAGAATGTATAATCGCCAGCGGCGGCATTAACGAAGTTTTACGTGTTATACTGCATTCCATATCGGACTATCTGATTCACAAACCGGCCCACATTATTTTTTCCGGGATTAAACCATCCGGGTGTCTAAAGACATTTAAGGCACTCCAATTGTCGTATCTTAATTTAAAAGAGGAGCATCAGCTAAAAATATTATCCGGTTACTTCAATGCCAAAAACGATGAAGTCGTTTACCTGATCCTCGGACATCACATATCTGAATTAATGCGTCGTGAAATCCGGCAAATATGCCTGCAACACCCATTGATGGTAATCGAAGCAAACGATACACCAAACCACCTTTCCCTGGCCCGTGAAGCAAAAATGCGTGATCGGGTAATTCGTATTTTGTCTCCTGCTACGATAATTCCCAATAAGACGAGACTACCGATTTCTTTTATTGCCGGAAATGCTGACTATTTGCGTGTATTCGAAAATGTACATTTTGAATTAAAGGGTACCCCGCCTGCCGCGGAGGTCGAACTCCTGTCATTTCTGATAAACAATAAAGAGGCTCCGGAAACTCTGCCGTTACCCGATGCCACAGGTGAAGAATCGGGATATTACACAACAATGGACCGGAATCTGGCGAACTCCGTGAAGTTACATGAACGCATAGGATTGCAGTACACCGATCGAACTGCCACAATTGAGAAAATCAGCAATAAATATTTTAGCAGAACAGACAGAATACGTGACCGTTTTTTAAAAAAGTACCCGGCATCTTTACGGGCTGATGATCCCTACGCAAATCAGGAATCGTCTCAGGTCTTAGCCGAGTTTTTGACCGATATCCGGACAAATACAAATCTGAACCAAATTTATGAGTCATTTCTGTCCGCCTTTATTACCCATCATCCACAATATGATTTCGACAAATGCTTTGTATCAAGCGGCTCCTCACGAACCGCACTGAGTCTTCTGGGTTTTCAATGTGGCATTAAAACGGCCATTGTGCCTGATCTGAGCTGGACATATCACCACTGCTTCCCGGAAGTAAAAACTGTTCCCCTGACAGAAGATCTGATGCTCGATGAACAGTCTGTTTTAGACCAGGTCCGGGATGTATCGAACTCGTCGTCATCCGGTCAGTTGGCATTAGTGCTTAATAATCCTCACAATGCCAGCGGCAAAATTTTTGATGAATCTGTACTGAAAAATTTATTAATAAAACTACTTACGCAGAAAATATTTGTGATTGACGATTTGTCATATGAGAATGTAGCACCGGCAAAAAACCTGAGGGGACCCAAAACATTGAAGCAGATCGCCCTCGATCTGCGGAAAACAGGTGTTCTCAATGATCTGGATTTGCAATACCTGATCAGCGTTCACTCACTTTCAAAGACTGATTGTTTTGCCGGGGGCAGACTATCGGTTATTGAAATTTTACATCCCGGATTACACAGCGAGTATAGCGAAATTAACAATAATATCGTGCCAAACTACATGGCAATATTTCTGGCGTATATGTTCTACCGCAACCCGCCAGATCAGGTACGGACCTTCTGGACTTTACGCAATGAGATCATGGATGAACGCATGAGAGCGCTCGAGCAGGCAGAAAATGAACTGCCGGCAGACCGTAACCTGTTCAATATCAAAATTATCCGTCCTATGGGCAGCATGTATCCACATCTGATTGTCACAGATCTTCCTAAAGGTATATCTCTGGATTGGCTGGCATCCGGGTTGGCACGTCGTGGTATTGGACTGGTTCCGCTTACCACATTTAGCCGCACCGGAAAAGGATATGAACTGGCCAGAAAAACCTTTCGATTAACTCTGGGAGGTAGTTCAGATCATGAAGAACTATTCCGGAAGACTCGACGAGTATTAATCGATCTGAATCGTCTGATCAAAGAGGAATCAACCAGATATAATTTAAATCTCTTTCCGCTGCGTAAATTAAAATATCGCCCGGAGAAATATTTTCCGGAAGCTATTAGCATGTGGAATGATATTACAGATAAAGTAATTGTCGACGCGCAATTACTGTTTGAAAAAAAATGCCGGCAAATACCAGCCCTGTCCGGTGACGATTCACTGGCCAAAAAATTTAGCACTGATTATTTACCATCCCGTCTGGAGATTCTTAAAACCAGGTTGGATGATCAGATAAACATTAAATCTGCATTCTTGTCGGAGATATCAGAGAATCCGCATCATCAGATCGAAGCCCTCTTAAAACAGGAACTATATAAAGAAAATATTGAAATTCGTGCGGAGAATTTTCGTCACCGGATGTTTGACAGAACGGTACATCCCACACAAAATTACGCATTAAAAGTTGATTTGACAGCAAACCTGTTATTTGAGGCTATTCTTAGCGGGCAACTTCCGGACCGGCAGACAATTGGTCATCTCATATCTGAATTAGTAGCCGAATACCTGGGTCTTAATGTTCCCATTCGCGCAGTGGAAGAAGGAAATGAACTGGTCATGGATCTAAAGGCCGTATTATTGGCCGAGGAACATACCCGCTGGAATTCCATGGAATCCGTTACGCCATACTTGCTTTCCTTCTGGGGCGACTGGGATGGCAGTACAAGACCATCCGGACAGGGACATCTTCTGGTTTCTGCTGTTTTACTTGAAAATGTTCGCCAACTGTCTGAGCTGGTAAAGTCTTTAAACAAAAACTCACCGGAAGTCCATATCCCGGCAGACATATTAGCCGAAATTCAAAATCTGGATTCACGAACCATAAAATTCTGGAAATTGTTTCATCGCATCAATATTTTGACCAATCAACTGGAAAAACGATATCGCAGCGTCTTACCCCACAATTTTAGTAGTTCTAAGCTGAGAAAGATTGCATCACGTTTTAAAGTGGTCCGGGATCCTATCAGGGCGTTATGGCAACATAATGACCGTCTTGAAAAAAAGATGCTTGATCTGCGCAAGCAACGCCATGATTCTATGGAATATTATTTTGCCCTAAATAAACGTCTGCGTAAACTCTTATTTGAAAATATATCCTTATTCGGTGCATCATTCCATAATCCCCGATTTGCAATAAAAGCCGGACTATACCGCAGTCCATTACGACGATTCAATCTAACACCCCGGATCCATCAGAATATGATCACATCAACAGATCAGTTCGCGATCGACACCACAGTTCATAACATGATGGAAATAAATGAAATCTCCGGGAAATACGGAAATCCGGGAATGATTCAGGCGTTACAAATTAGTATGTCAGACCGGCCCGAGGCATTAATCGCACTCGACCAGAAGATCCGATCTTACCGGGAAAATTTATTACGCGAGCACCCGGATCTTCAGGTGCCAAATATTTGGCTCATTCCCCTGTTTGAGGATGTCGAAACGGTACAAGGTTTAGGAAAATATCTGGACCGGTTATGGGAATACAGTATTGCCAGTAGAAGAATCGATCAGGATACGGCTGACCGGTTTGCTGAAATGATTTGTGAAATTTTCATTGCCGGCTCTGACCTGAGTCAGCAAGTGGGTCAATCAACTGCTGCATTTTTATTTAAAGATGCCAAATTGAAAACCATACAATGGTTAGCTGAAAAGGGTCTTAGCGACAGAGTTCGTATCAAACTTGGCAGCGGTGAACCGATGCAACGCCAGGGTGGCTATTATAAATCGGCACTAACCAGAAATCCATTTATAAATAGCCGCAATTCACGGATACGCATGACACAAAATTTGAGTCCGGCCGCACAAAAGAGCACCGAATATGCCAAGAGCCCCTTGCAGGGTATTATGTCCACCGGTGATTTAAGAACATTTCAGAGTCGTGTTTTTGAAAAAATAAAATTTATTCCAACGGCAGAGCGAGCACGCCTGCTGCATCATATAATGAAAGCACAGGAATTCTATCAGAACGAACTTTTCCGGATAAGCGAACCATTTCTTGAAACACGACTGGCCTTCGAAGAGAGAGGATTTCAGGAACTGGAGCGATTATCATTTGGACAACGAGATCCTATTTATTCAGATTTCACGGATCTGGTGACGCAAAATTTCCGCCGAATATTGTATGGCAGCGATGATGATGTAGTGGGTATTCATGTTATCTCATATTTTATTTCACGGACCACACCAGCGCTTCGCGACCGTCCAACGGTAAGACCTACCCGGGAAGTGACCTCTGACCGTGGACAGAGAATTATTCAGCGTATTGCCCAGACATTACCCATGTCACGTCATGGCACGCTATTAAGGGCTATCGGACATAATCGTGCCCAGACTCTCATTCTTGGTATAAATCAGCTAACTACGGGCTTATTTCGTGCCCTTGATGAATTTGCAGCTACGCAAAGCACCTATGAAGATGGCTTGGCTTTGATAAATGACAGAATTTTACCAAATCTTCCCGTTCAGGAAATATTGCATAGCCTGCGAATTTATCACGAACCAAGCCATACATATCTGAAGAAAATGGCACGGGGGTTTCCTGCAGAAAATTCTGCGTTTCTCTATCTACGCGAAGAATTGGATAGTATGAATAAATATATCGGGATTTTTCAGAAAGAATTTCTGAGACGTCACGGTCTGAATATAAATGAATTCTTCGATGGCAATATGTTCAAGCCTGATCTGTTACCCACAATCAGACCATCTCTGGCCGTTTTACTTCAACCTGATCTCTTTAATACATCCGAAGAAAAACTGATTGAACAAATTAGTGGAAAAGTCGACAGTGACTGGAACGAGGAAATTCGTCCGCTTCTGGAATTGCCATTAGCCATACAAAACTGGCGTCAACAGACATGGGAATTAATTGAGAAGCCCATTTTTACACAGGTGAAAAGTTTTGTTGAATTGGCCCACGCACTTAATACACTAACTGCCGGACAATCGCAAAAGGATGCCGGTCTGGCGATCAACCCGTCAAAGATGTTAAGAATGAGTTCAAATATTACCTCCCTGCTATCGGGTGTACGTGATGATTCGATGCGTCAATTCCTTAGCCTCTGTGGTTGAATTTCTGACTCAATTTCCGGAATCCTCAGATCAGGTTCCAATCAATATTTTGCGTGCCCTGGAGGATGTTGAAACAATCATCAAAATTGAAGAACAGGCATTAAGCAAAAAAGAGCAGGATGCATTGCGATTTTATATTTTACAGATGGCACGCCTTGCCGGTGAGAATGGGTAGGGACGTATTACATGTGTCCTGTTTGTGGTAATTGTAAAGAATTCCATTTTTTTTAATAAAAATGTCATCTCGAAGAGATCTTCCAGGATTTTTTACACATAGATAACGAGAAGATTCCTGCGGAATGACTTCTATGATTGACTTGAAGTTTTAAGGTTTATTAGTGGAATATTTTCTATCCGGGAACGGATGGGTTCAAATCAAACACGCGCATCTTTTCGCGGAGTGTTGTTCGAGAGATATTCAGAATTTCTGCTGCACGAGATTTATTTCCATTAGTACGTGATAACACTTTTTTAATATGTGCTCTTTCAATATCCTGTAATGTACAGTTTCCCAACACATCTATTTCGGCCGGATTCTTGCGTGCGTCCAAATCAAGAAAAGGCAAAGTCTCAACCGCAATACTTCCTTTGCGTGTAATCAGGACTGCCCGTTCAATCAATAATCGCAATTCCTCAACATTTCCCGGCCAATGATATTCTTTTATCTTTTTTTCCGCCTCTGGCATCAAATCTTTTACTTTATGATCAAACTTCCGGTTAAACAGTTGAATATAGAAATAGGCGATTGGTAAAATGTCTGCCTGGCGCTGACGTAATGGCGATATTACCAGTTCGAATGCACGCAGGCGGAAAAATAATTCGCGGGAAAAATGATCATAATTCAAAAACGTTTCCAGATCGAATTCTGTAATTCCGATTATTCTGGTGTTTGATTTCTGGTCTATTTGAGAATTAATTCTTCTAAAATTTCCAGTATCCAGATAAAAAAGCAATCTATGTTGCAGTTCACTATCCAGGGTTTCTATATGCGTCAGGACCAGTGTACCATCTTGTGAAATCTCAAGATAGCCAGCCGGTTCAGCATTTTTATCTGGCGAATTTTTCTCCTCACCAAATAATTGTTTGAGCAATTCTTGTGAAGAAACCATTTTACAATTAATTACATGAAACGGCTTTGTCGCATCATTACTTTTAAAGTGTATCAATCGGGCAATATATTCTTTTTCCGTTCCCTTTTCACCGCGTATTAAACAATGGGTTTTTCGGGATTTAGAAATCACATTAACAAAATCATTAATCTGCTTAAGTGTTTTACTTTCTCCAACCAGCGGCAGATCATGTTCATTGCTTACAGATTCGGCGTAAGATTGAAAACGGGACCGGGTCGGAATTGCGGTATTGTAAAGCAATAACTTTAGATTATGCTTATTGGGAGGGGTAACTATTTCTTTAATCATTCTGGGTTGCACTGATTTAGGCAAACGAACTGCGGTCTGAGCCACATTAAAAATAGCCAAACCCGTTTTTGAATTATTAGCCAGATAACGGGTTAATCCTTTGGGGAATTTCCCCTTGGAAAACTCAGGTTGCCAGATAATCAGATCCAGATCCATTCTTACAAACTCAGGACTATCTATATCTGAATGAGTAAGGATTTGTGTTTGAATATCTGATTCTTCGCTTAGCTTTTGAAAGCCACTAAAGCTCTTAATGGCCAGACCAATACGTAAAACCATATGCCCCTTGCAGAGATTATTATAACATAGTAATCGTCATAAAAAGGACAGACGTTATTACATTTTAAGAATTTTTCTTGAAGTTTTGTAAGGGGGGAAGATCCAATTAATGTAGTCCATCTTTGAGATGGACTACATTCTGGACTACATCATATAAAATCATAATGCTTTAATTGCTTCCATAATAGCTTCTTTGGTAAGACCAAAATGCTCCCACACTTCATAATGACCTTCAGAAGGAGCGATTCTTGGATCTGTGATACCAACATGCGCCATGGGTGTGTCAAATTGATTTCCATATCCGGCTACAAGATTGGCAAAACCACGCAAACCGGTTGTCGTTGTTCCGATTAAACCGTCTTCGATTGTAACAACTCCCTTTGAATATTTTTTAATCGTTGTTTCAATAAAATTTTCAGGTAACGGTAAACCATTAATAATAATCACATCCGTCGGTAAACCATCAGTGTTTAATTCCTCTGCCGCATCTGCAGCCAAATGGGCCGGCGCACCCAGGGCCAAAATCACACGTCGTGCATTCGGGTATGTGCGAAAGATGGTTACCGGATTCCATTCCTGATCTTTTTTCCACAACGCTTCAGAACCACCTTGCTGACTGAGTACCGGCAAATTATCCCTCGGTATGCCAATAATATGAGCGCCATAAAATTCGGCCGCATCTTTTACAGCCAAAAAGGCCGCACACGCATCAGCCGGGGCATAAAAGCGATGCAAATATGGAAGATAACCAATTGCCAGCGTAATCCAATCCAGACTCCATCCGGAAAAATGGTCCCGTCCTGTACACGCACCCACATGAGAAAGGTGAAATGTAACATTCAAACCTTCATTTATACCATTCAAATTTCGCTGATATCGCCACATTTCAAATCCTTCGCGGGCAATACCTTCATAAAAAGCGGCAAAAGTGGAAAACACATTAAACTGTGGCCCATGGCTGGCCACTGCCAATCCATTTGCCATTAAAGCCGATGCCTGTTCCTCAATACTCATTTCAAACTGATGATTTTCATCAAGATACGTACGCGCTTTATCCAGTTTGGTAGATGGATCCAGATCACAACTGACAATAAACACAGATTCAGGATGCGATTGTGCCACGGCTGCATAGGCTGACTGAACACCCGCCCGGGGGCTGACTTTACTGTCTACCTCAGGTAAATTTACACTACCAAGTATTTCTGGGTTGATAACCAGATTTTTTGTTCCTGGAGCAGAACGGGCGGTGGTAACAACCTCCAGTTTATCTGATTCTTCCAGCGACTTAAGAGCAGTCTTTTGATCGTCAGACATCTGGAGCATTGGATTATTGAGCACCGCCTGTAAATCACGTCCCTGCATATGACCGTCATGATGTCCTTTACCCCCACTGAGACCATTGACAAGAAATACACATTCGAGCATTGATTGCACATCACCAAAACTCATCAAGGCGCCTGGAATCCAGATTTCTGTATCCATCTTAATTTGATTTTTCCCGGCAAGCTCAGCGACCTCAGCGGAAATACCATATTTTTCCCCGAGAACGTTTAAATCAACTTTTTCCTTAGAACCCGAAGAATATCCGGCTGGATAAATCAGACTCGGCCGACCCGATTGTGCCATTTTAAATGCTTCTTTATATGCCTTAAACAATCCCGCTTTATCATGAATGCTTTCTATCTCCAGAATTGAAATTCCCAGCGATTCGATAATAGGACGTGGATCTTTATCCATGATCATCTTATTTGATCCGCTGAAGCTGGATACCATTACGATGCATAATAAAAGTGATCGGAGCACCATGCAAATCCGCCCCATTAAAGCCATTCAACGCCTGACCGGATATCCAACCCGCATCGCCACAATGGGTAACAACCCAGGCATCCTGTCCGTAAATGGCCTTTTTCCCCAGGGCTTGTCCTGCGGCGGCAGGAACCATCACACCAAGACGCCCACCATTTAACTGCGTACCTCCCGGGACCCAGGCCACATGGCCGGCAATATCCAATCCCTGGCGAAAATTTTGTATCACATATTCCGGATCCAGATAACCGTATGCCGCAAGTGTGCCATAGTATCCAATACTGGTATGGGCGTTTTCAATCGTATATTCTTTTTTCTCAAAATCGACTACGGCAAGTGTTAGCGCCAGAGCAGAAATTAAATCCAACCCGCCACCCATATGATCCACTTCTTTTAATTTGGCCAGTTCCGAGACTGCTTTCACTGAAGTCCGGTCGGCATTAATTTCTAATGCACGCAGGGTATTAACCTGCATCCGCAGATAAATCATCCACTTTGGTAATATCGATTTTAAAGGGTAAGTACATGCTCGAAATAAGTTTTTCACCTACATATTTTGATTTTTCAATTAGATTTTCATTTCGGCTTGGTTTGATCAGAGATATATTTTTTTTCAAAGGCACTCATCATGATCCTCAAATGTAGTTTATTCTTTCCTTTAGATCTGCTTTAATTATTTACCAGAACCCATCTTTTTCCTTTTAGCCCTGTTATCCTTTTCTCCCCAGCAATTCCAGATTAATTCGAATTACCATGGTGAATAGTCACTTACTAAAATCTAAAAAACTTATGCACCATACTTCTGTATTCTACCAGCGGCAGCCAGAGCCTCAACAATGATATAGCGCATAGGCATGCGACCCAAACCACCTTGTGCACAGTAAATTTCACCAAACTCAGAGGTCTGATCAGCCCGCACCATTTTATTATTTGCAAATAATAGTGCCGGGACCGGATGCCAGCTGTGCGCGGCCATAACGGCCGGTGTGGAATGGTCACCGGTAATTAAAATAACTTCCGGGTTTAGCTGATCCAGATTCTTTACCCATTTATCAACGGTCTCGATCACACCGACCTTGGCATCAAAATTTCCATCTTCGCCATAACTATCGGTCTTTTTAAAGTGGATAAAGAAGAAATCATATTTGTCATAATTTTCTTTTAATTGGTCAAACATGGCCTCATATGTATCCGGTCGTGGCAGAACATCCATACCGACCAATCTCGCCAAACCACGATACATAGGATATTGTGCAATGGCCGCACAATGTATACCATATCTTTCTTCCATGGTCGCCAGGGGTTCATGTTTGGCAAATCCACGGGCAAGAATAAAGTTCGCCGGGCTTTCATCGCTAAGTACTTCTTTTGCCTTTGACAAAAATTCGTTTACATATTTTGCTGTTTTTTGTGATTCAGAATTGGTTCCTTTTGCTTCCAGAGGCGGTACGCCGGTTTGTTGTGAATCCGTATCATTGATACTGCCGCCAAGTCCATCGCCTCGGATTACTAATAATGCGCGATGCTCAGACTCTGTTTGCATGAAAAATTCAATACCATCAGAAAGCGTAATCGATTCCTGCAATTTTTTACACAAACGTTCATTTATGTCTGTAGCAATTCTCCCGGCCCTGCGATCCGTGACATTACCTTTATCGTCAATCGTACAAAAATTCAGACGGGCACATACATCACGACCGGTTACCGCGAAATCTACTCCCAGGGCAGATAATATTCCTCTACCCACATTATCGGCGATGGGATCATATCCAAACAGGGATAAGTGTGCCGGTCCTGATCCAGGTGTAATTCCATAGCCAATCGGGTCAAGCAAAGCCAGTGTGCCATCGGTTGCCATCTTGTCCATATTGGGTGTATTTGCAGTTTCAAGTTCGGTTTTTCCCCCATGTTCTTTTGCCAGGCCACCAAGACCATCCATAATGATATATAAAATTTTTGAGTCATTTTTATGGATTAACGGTTGTAATATTTCTTGATTCATAAATCACTCCATAATATTTTAGGATATCAAAGAAGATAAATATATTGATCATTTTATTCAACCGATATCCATATTTTAAATAGACATATTTTAGAATATTATTTATCTGGAGACTTGTAAATTAATATGGCCGTTATCATATCCGGAAAACATATCACGCTTGCCGTTCGCGATCTTATTGGTCTTAATCCCAGATCATCCCGTACCTTGTCTTCATTTCCCTTACCTCAGCGGGGCATGCTTGGAAGAGATGCCCAGGTAAAGGTACAAAAACGTTCTCAACAAAAATATGGTCTGTTTCACAGAGAATATTCAGTCAGTGGTTTTTTAACCTGGAATGGGTATGATTTCACAATTCAGGGACGTATCGATGGACTCTACGAATTAAAAGAGCGGGTGGAAGTTGAGGAAATCAAATCGGTTATTCTGACATCAAAGGAATTCAATTCTCTGAATATTGAAAAATACCCGGAATTTAGCGAGCAACTTCTTTTTTATTGTTATCTCCTTTATCTCCAGGATGGCGCCCGGGAGATCAGGCCATATCTGACATTAATAAATATAGTTAATGATAAGGAACGAATGTTTCCGCTGAATTTTTCCCCTCTTGCCATTGAAAACTTGCTATTCAATCGCCTGCAACTGATTATTGAAAAAATTCTATATGAAGAAAAACTTAGAATAAATAAACAGAAAAAATTTTCCAGTCTGAAGTTTGATCTCAAAGAAGAACGACCGCAACAAAACAAAATGATGGAGGTCGTTCGGGACTCCCTTTCTTCACAAAAACACTTAATGATTTCGGCCCCAACCGGCACAGGCAAAACGGCCGGGGCCATAATTCCGGCATTGGAATATGCCATCACCGAAGGCAAGAAACTTTTTTATTGCACATCGAAAAATACGCAACAGGAAATAGTACAACAAACGCTACAGCCGTTAAAGAGTAGTGATGCTGAAATCACCGCTTTGTTTTTACGATCCGTTCAAAAAATGTGTGTGAATGATGTCTTTTTTTGTCATGAGGATTATTGCCCATACGCAAAAGACTATCGCGATCGCTTATCCGGTTCAAACGCCATTGATACGCTGCTACAGGACAAATTGATACTCCCTGACAAAATTATTAAAGAGGGCCGGAATCAAAAATTGTGCCCGGCCGAACTGATGCTGGATGTTGCCATCCATTGTGATGTGATTGTGGGGGACTATAATTATGTTTTTGATCCAACGGTATATTTACGCAGAATATTTAATCAAAAAGATTATTCCGATTGGATATTAATTATTGATGAGGCGCATAATTTATATCAGCGTGGGTTGGGTTATTACTCACCTCAATTGAGCCGGAAACAGCTTCGTTCGCTGATTAAAGATCATGCGTCAAAAAAAACAAAAGTATATAAAGATATCATATCCATACTCCGAAAAATTGATAACAGCTATGATGATATTTTAAAGGATGCAGCTGCCTGGCACCCGGGAGATCAGTTCTGTGATATTACACTGGATCTGAAATTATGGGAAACATATAATTCTGCGTATGAAACCGCATTTATAAAATACCTGATCCATAAAGTGAAGAAAAAAATAGTTGTACAGAATGATCCTTTTGAAGATTTTTATTACGCTCTGCGCCGGTTTATACAAATCACACGTCTGAATGAAGATATCTATAAATTATATCTGGATGCCGCCGGCGGCGGGATATTAAACATACAGTGCTGTGATCCCTCATCTCCCCTGGGTCAGAGAATCGATGGATTTCATTCTGTAATCGCAATGTCAGCTACACTGGATCCTATTACGTATTATCAGGAAGTGCTTGGCTTTCCCCAGGACCAGACAGATCAGATAGTGCTGGACTCCCCCTTCCCCGTCCAAAACAGAAAAATGATCATTATCCCCAATGTCTCCACAAAATTCAGCAAACGACATGATGCTTTTCCGGCATATGCCAGGATTATAAAGGAAATCGTAGCCATTAAACCCGGTAATTATTTGATTTTCTTTCCGAGCTTTGAATTCATGCAAAATGTAAACTTGTTTTTGGGTTCGCTTCCTTTTGAACGAATGTTACAGCGGCCAAGAATGTCGGATATAGAACGCGAGGAATATCTTGATGCATTACGTGATCCGGATTCGCCTCGTCTGTTACTTGCGGTTATGGGGGGAATTTTCTCTGAAGGGGTGGATTATCTGGGTGATATGTGTATTGGTGTTATCCTTTTCAGTCCGGCATTACCCCAGGTTAATTATGCCCGCGAACTGATCCGTGACTATTATGAGACCAGGCAGGGAAACGGGTTTGAATACGCTTATATATATCCAGGAATTAACAAGGTGATACAGGCAGCCGGACGTTTGATCCGTTCGCATCAGGATAAAGGAATAATTGTTCTTGTAGGGGAGAGATTTGCTGAAGAGCAAATAAATTCGCTACTACCGGATTACTGGTTTAAAACACCGGAAAGTTTGGTGGTTACCGAAGATTATGTGAAAGAGATACAGAATTTTTGGGAATTTTTGGAGGTTGGTAAATAGGTTCCTTTTTAGTTTTTGGGGGAGCGGTGAATAAGATTTTTTAAGACTAAATTACCCCAAGATTAATCTTGGGGTAAGCAAAAAAGTAATTATTGAGATGATAGAATTTTATAATTTTATTTTGGATATGCAGTTTTTTGGTCTATCACCCAAGTATCTCCCCGTTCCAAGGTTAAACCTTGGAACGGGAGATTAAATTTTTAAAACGCGAAAACCGTCTGAATATTCGTAGTCCGGATAGTCTCATCCGGCCCACTGATTAGTCCATCTCCATTAAGATCTTTATAGGTTTCACGATAATCCAGTACCAGCGCAGCGCCTCCTGCAATTTCATAATGCAGTCTCGCGCCGAGAATCGTTCCTTCGGTTTTATTGAAGAGATCGTCTGCATTTTGCTGATAAAAATAAGCGCCTGCTTTCTTAATTTTCGGTACAAAGGAAGTATTCAGATCAAGATCCATCCGCAGGGTATTTACCTTAATGCCGTTTCCCGACATTCTTTGATAATCGGCACCAAATATCATTACATTCCATAAATTGAAATCAGCACCGGCCACATATCCCTGCAGTCGCGTATCAATCATATGCAACTGCTCACGTTTTGTGATGGTATACAGATCCCCGGCTCCGGTTGAATCTACAACAGAAACGCGATCCAGCTCATAGGTAGTACTAAAATATTCCGGAGCAAAGCGCTCTTCCTGAATCCGGTGCTCGGCAAAGAAGTTCATAAATCCTACTTTACCGCGAACGCCGGGAAGAGTATAACCCCAGCCACCGCCATAACCAAACTTTGCCGCCTGTGCATATGCAGTCAGCTCAAAGGTCTTATTCTGAATAAACGGATAACCGATATCAGCAGCAAATGCAATCTGTTCTTTATTGGGAGCCTGGTCAATCGTCATCGGTATTGGTTTTAAAAGGCCTTCATTAAAAAAGAGGTCATTATTTTGAATAAAGGGATTTTGGCTATTATCTGTATAGCCGTTGCCGTCACGATCGGGATCCCAGTAATCTGCTACACCATTGCCATCACTATCAACGGCCTGACGCCCGGTTCCCGGTGTATCGGGAAAATCATCCAGTGCATCCGGAATACCATCTCCATCCCGGTCTCTCAACGTGGCATACTGATTGCGATCATAAACAACGCTGGCTCCCAATTCCAGTTTACCTAAAAATCTATAACCAACCCGTCCGGCAAATAAGCCACCTTTTTTACGTCCCAACTCATTAAAATCATTCATCATGATGTCGGCTACAAAGCCGCCGGTGTCTATTCCAATGGTCATACCGGTACGAATTACACTGGGGTATTGTATCGTATTGCAATAGCGGTTCATTAAAATACCATATCCCAGTCGGTAGTTATTTATCGCGCCAACGCGGGCATAAAACGGATCCCCTTTGTGTGCCCAGCGGATGTAATATATCTTCTCAAGAATATCATTGGCAGAATCCCAGTTATCTGTACGGATATTGCCATTTTCATCAATAAAAATACGCAGATCCAGAGCGATACCAAACTTTCCGGCGGAGAACTCCGGCATGAAACTGATTTGTGTATGAATTTTATCATCAATGGTCACCGCACCAACTGAAAAGCCAAATCCAAACGGTGCATCGCCCTCTTTTGGAAAGGGCAGGTACTCATCTTGCTCAGATTCCTGTTTTGCATCAGAGGTTTTTTCATCTTCCTGATTTAAACCCGGAAGTAGTGCAGAACCTGAAGACTGGCCGAAACCGGAAACAACTAAAAGCACTAAACTAAGGATGATTAAATATCGCATATGATCTCCTATATCCTTTAATGTGAGTTCCCGAGAATATCTCAGAAACGAGGAATTTATTATTCTGGTTTTACCGATATTTTCGGCAAAAAATCGATGGATGTGAATATTTCTTTAAATTTGGTCTAAAATATTTTACCCATTAACCTATTTTCCTTTTAACCTTTTGCTATAAAAAAAAGGCTGCCCTGATATCAGAACAGCCTTTGTGCAATCACTTTAAAGTAAACTAGATATAGCTCTTCAGCACCCGCATATAATTGGCGCGCTCAAATGCAGCCGGTTCGGGAACTGATTTATGGCTCATGCTGCCCTTCATCTGCTCAACCGACTCATATTCATGATCTTCCATCCATTTACGCATGTCATCAAGAATAGTCGTAATTCTACCGATCCCATGTTGAAAAAGTACCGCACAGAGCATAGTAACATCCGCACCAGCCATAATCATTTTCAACACATCTTCAGCCGTATGAATACCGGATGTTGCGGCAATATTTGCTTTAATCTTTCCATACAAAATGGCCACCCAGCGCAACGGTAAACGCATCGACTCCGAAGAACTCAGTACCAGATTTGGAACCACTTCCAGATTTTCCAGATCGATATCCGGCTGATAAAAACGATTAAACAGAACCAGACCATCCACACCCTCTTCATCAAATTTCTTTGCCATAGAAGACAGGGATGTAAAGAACGGTGATAATTTCATTGCCACAGGAATCGTAACGACTTTTTTAATTTCTCGAAGAATTTCAACATAATTTTCTTCGATAACTCTGCTATCTTTATCAGGATCTGTGGCAAGATAGTAAGTGTTCAGTTCAATAGCGTCTGCCCCGGCCTGTTGCATTTTGCGGGCATATTCGATCCATCCGCCGGTTGACACGCCATTCAAACTGGCAATTACCGGAAAGTCAACCGCTTCTTTAGACTTACGGATATGCTCCAGATATTCATCGGGACCAAAATTATACATATCACTATCAGGGAAATAACTGAGAGATTCAGCAAAACTTTCAGTTCCTTGTGACAGATAGTGATCAATTTCATTTTTTTCGTGAAGGATCTGCTCTTCAAAGAGAGATTCCAATACCACCGCACCAGCGCCTGCATCCTCCATTAGTTTTATCGAGGCTTCATCCCTCGATAAAGGAGACGCGGAAGGCACCAGGGGATTTTTAAGTTTTTTACCCAGGTAAGTTGTACTTAAATCCATTCTAACTACCTTTCTTTATTTGATTTTTTTATATTTCTATAAACGATAACGTCAATTTATTTATCATCAGCTATTTGAATAATCCAATGTGGCCATTCCGCTATATAATTGCCACTTTTCTTTCACATCCTGCTTTGCCTGTTTCATAAGTTTCTTTGCAGCTTCCGGATGTGATTTTGTAAGCATACGATAGCGGGTTTCATTATAAGCATATGTCTGGAAATCGATAGAAGGTGCTTTTGAATCCAGTTTCAATGGATTCTGGCCTTCGGCTGCCATGTCCGGATTATAGCGATACAACGGCCAGTAGCCACTATCCACAGCCAGTTTTTGCTGATCAAGCCCCTTCCGCATATTAATACCATGCGCAATACAGTGACTATATGCAATGATGATCGATGGTCCATCATATGCTTCCGCTTCAATAAAGGCCCGAACGGTTTGTGCATCACTTGATCCCATCGCCACCTGTGCAACATACACATTGCCATAGCTCATGGCCAGCATTCCCAGGTCTTTCCTTTTAATTGGCTTGCCGCTGGCAGCAAATTTTGCCACCGCACCACGAGGCGTTGCTTTTGACATCTGACCACCGGTATTGGAATATACTTCCGTATCCAGAACCAGAACATTGACATTTTTACCCGATGCCAGAACGTGATCCAGACCGCCATATCCGATATCATAGGCCCAGCCATCGCCTCCCATAATCCAAACGCTCTTTTTTACCAGCATGTCGGCAAGACTGTGCAATTGTTTTGCTTCGGATGAATCCACTTTTGCCAGCACTTCTTTCAGACTTTCAACTCGCTCGCGCTGCTCAATAATCCCGGCTTCTCCGGTCTGATCTGCATTTAAGATAGCGTCTGCCAGTTTTTTATCCACGCCACCGTTCATGCCTTTGAGTAATTCTCTGGCATATTCGGTATGTTTGTCGATGGTTAACCGGAAACCAAGACCAAATTCTGCATTATCTTCAAAAAGTGAATTTGACCATGAAGGACCGCGGCCATCTTTATTCTGTGCCCATGGGGTCGTCGGCAGGTTGCCGCCATAAATGGAAGAGCACCCGGTCGCATTGGCGATAATAGTACGATCACCAAACAACTGACTGACTAATTTTACATATGGCGTCTCACCACAACCGGTACATGCGCCTGAGAACTCAAACAGTGGTTGTAACACCTGGGATCCTTTTACCGTATTGGCCGTTACCTCTTTTCTGTCCAATTCAGGAATATCCAGGAAAAAGTTCCAGTTTTCCTTTTCGGTCTCTCTTAATGGCGGCTGATCAGCCATATTGATCGCTTTCAAACGGATTTCTTTTTTATTCTTTACGGGACAAACCTCAACACAGAGTGCACATCCGGTACAGTCTTCCGGCGCAACCTGCAGGGTGTACATCATGTCGTCGGTGTACTCTTTTCCTCTGGCCTTTGCCGACTTAAATGTCTCCGGCGCATCTTTTAACAGATCTTTATTATATACTTTGGGACGAATTACCGCATGGGGACATACAAATGCACACTTATTACACTGTATACATATTTCTTCATCCCAAACCGGTATTTCCAGTGAAATGTTCCGCTTTTCCCATTGTGTTGTTGCTGTTGGGAATGTACCGTCTATTGGAAACATGCTGACAGGAATTTGATCACCACGTCCGGCAATTATTTCTGCGGTTACCTGTTTTACGAAATCAGGTGCATTATCGGGAACAACAGGCGGTAATTCAACTTTACTGTCGGCAGTTTGCGGAACTTTAAATTCATGCAGATTGGCCAGGGTGGTATCTACCGCCTCATAATTCTTTTGAACTACTTCATCACCTTTGGCGCCATATGTTTTTTTGATCGAATCTTTGATCTTAGCAATAGCCTCATCTTTAGGCAAAATCCCTGAAATTGCAAAGAAACAGGTTTGCATAATCGTATTTGTTCTGCTCCCCATACCGGCTTCTTTTGCCACATCGTATGCATCAATGATATACATCTTCAACTTTTTATCGATAATTTCCTGTTGAACTTTCTTAGGAATTTTGTCCCATGTTTCCTCATGAGGATAAGGACTGTTCAGCAAAAAAACAGCGCCGTCAACCGCAGTTGCAAGGACATCATTTTTCTCAAGAAATACAAACTGGTGACAGCCGATAAAATTAGCCGTACTAACCAGATATGTAGAGTGAATCGGATTTGGCCCAAATCTAAGGTGAGAAATGGTCATCGACCCGGACTTTTTCGAATCATATACAAAATAACCCTGGGCAAAATTATCAGTTCCCTCGCCAATGATCTTAATTGAGTTTTTATTGGCTCCAACCGTACCATCTGCACCCAGACCATAGAACATAGCACGTACCACATCATCTTTTTCCGTGCTATAACCTGGATCGTAGTCAAGACTGGTATGGGTTACATCATCATTAATACCTACTGTGAAATGATTTTTGGGTTTGTCTTTATTCAACTCATCAAATACGGCTTTTACCATCGCCGGAGTAAATTCTTTAGAGGAGAGACCATATCGCCCGCCGATTATTTTGGGCATTTCTGCGGTAGGTAAATTACCATCGGTCTGAGCCTCACTTAATGCTGTAATAACGTCGATATATAACGGTTCGCCCGCGCCACCTGGTTCCTTTGTTCTGTCCAGAACAGCAATTGATTTAACAGTTGAAGGAATTGCAGAGATAAAATGCTTGATTGAGAACGGACGATACAAGCGCACTTTTAATAAACCGACTTTTTCACCCCCGGCACTCAGATGATCTACCGTTTCGTGAGTCGTCTCGGCACCGGAGCCCATCATAATGATGAGACGCTCAGCATCTTTGGGACCATAATATTCAAAAAGTTTATATTCACGTCCAACAACTTTTGCAAATTTGTCCATAGTCTCCTGAACAATATCTGCACACGCATCATAAAATGGATTGATAGTTTCACGACACTGAAAAAACACATCCGGATTCTGAGCCGTACCACGCAAGACCGGATGATCCGGTGATAATGCCCGTTTACGATGTTCAATAATCAGATCATCATCCATCATCGCTTTCAGGTCCTCATCAATCAATGCCTCAATTTTTTGAACTTCATGGGATGTACGAAATCCATCAAAAAAGTGAATCATTGGAATACGTGTTTTTAAAGTAGCCGCATGACTGATCAGTGTAAAATCCATGGCCTCCTGTACGGAATTTGATGAAAGCAGTCCAAACCCCGTAGCCCTGACAGCCATTACATCACTATGGTCACCAAATATCGACAACGCATGTGCAGCCACAGATCTTGCGGATACATGAAATACCGTTGGTGTAAGTTCTCCGGCAATTTTATACATGTTAGGGATCATCAACAATAGCCCCTGAGAAGCCGTAAAGGTCGTTGTCAAAGCACCGGTTTGAAGTGCGCCATGAACAGCGCCCGATGCACCCCCTTCACTTTGCATCTCTGTTACTATGGGAATGGTTCCCCAAATATTCTTTCTTTCTTCTGCAGAATACGCATCCGCCCACTCACCCATGTTTGATGATGGGGTAATCGGATAAATGGCGATAACCTCATTAATTTTGTGTGCCACCAGCGCGACTGCTTCATTTCCATCAATAGTCAACTTCGGTCGTTTCATTTATTCCTCCTGATTATGGAAAATTTCTCTATAAAATTTTCAATATTCATAATGTTAATCATTCTTTTACAAATTTAAACATAAAAATCTAAACTAATAGCGCTTTATTTAAGACAATAAGTATGCCAAAAACTTAAAACAAAGGGAAACTTAAAAATAACAATAGCTTAGGGAATTGATCCTATATCCAGAGAAGATAATTTTTCTCAAATTTTAGAAGAAATATAAAAAAAAACTCAAAATTAAGAGAATTTCAACAGATTTCATGTTCTTGTGAGGATTAATGAAGGTAAGAGCGTGCGTTACCGGGAAAGACGTATTCAAGATTTATGAGTCGCCAGCCATAGAGCGTCGGTTTTATACTGGCATCAATTATCATTCCTGCAAGCATGGTATTATTAAAAGGAATTGAAATCTGTACATTCTTATATTTGTCTTTGAGAAAATGATCGTGTAACCGGGTTAATCCATTCGCGTGGACTTCTTCCACAATAAATAATGAACTGACGACCTTGGCTTCAGGATCATTTGAGACCAAAACTCCGTCGATCATAGAATTATTATTAAAATAACCCCTGGTAATCAAAATTGAGTTTTTAAATTCCTGGAAATATTTATGGATGATATCCTGGAAATGATGATTGAGGTTTATTTCTCTGGTAAGATCAAGCCATTTAAAAAACCGGCTCATTGTATCTTCAACCATATCGGGTTGTACATCCATTTCCAACACAATTTCACGGATTAACCAGAAGATAAAAAATTCTTCCAGATCTTCATATGTTATTTCATCCAGGCGATCGATACCGGCATACTCTTCCAGATATGTATGAAATAATCTTAAAATAAGTGAATCATGTTCGGAATTGTTGGTAGTAGCATCAGACTGATCCAAAAATTCGTCTATCAGATTTGCAATTTGATACTCACCGAGTTTCCACATCTCAGTATCATCCATATCATCATCAAACTGGTATTGAAACAGGTCGTCCCAATCTTCTTGTGAATCCTGTATCAGTTTCTCAAACAGTCCCGAGGCAGATTCTTTGGGATTATGTAAAAATTGCTGACCATGTGCTTCGATAAATATTTCCACAATAGATGTAATAAAATCAGCAAATTGCATCAATCCGATATCTGTATCCTCCAGATCGATACCCATTTCATAATTATAGAAATCAAAGAGAGTGTCCAAAACAACATAATTTAAAATGTCCGTAAGAAAAAATTGTTTTTTCTTAAGTTCTTCGGTCTGTGCGAATTGAAGTAGCGGAAAGTGCGGGGAATCCAGTTTAATTTCCTGAGGATTCATCTTTTCATTGAGTTTTGTCGGACACGCCAGGGAACAATCACCGAAGCAATTATTCTCCAGGAATGACTCAAAACTATCCCCGATATTAAACGCCAGGGTACCTATATCTTCGGACTCAATCTGTAAATAACCTATCAATTGCTTCTTATTCAGATAACTCGTTTCAATCTGATTACCAAGAAAATTGATCATTAAATATGAAAAATAATCCAGATTGGAAAGTTCATATAATTCCTTTTCCCAGGATGATATAAACTCTTGAATAGATATGTATGTTTTCTCGGATCTCTGAGACAATTTTTTTTCTCCAGTACCTGCTAAAATATAACACTGAGCCGGCCTACAGTCAAGATTGTTCTTAGCAGAATTTCACATCCTATAACTAATTATAATTCAATTTTGTTTCGATTTTTATGGATTTATTCAGATTGCGCTTCAATTTTTATTTTTGTACCTTTTTTCGTACTCCGGTATCCATACAACTCCTTCTAACTGCCTGAAAAAATTGGTGCTACACTGGCTTAAATTGAATAAAATGCTACCTGATTTATTATGGATATCCGGTTTTTTTTAATTAATGCATGATTATATCATTTTAGAAGAGATAGTGCAATCTTTCCGGTTTGGTGAGAGAAATGAGTTCCAAATACAAATACATTTTGATAATTTTGCTATCCACCGGATTTGCACTTGTTGTGGGCTTTGCCGGTAGTTATTACTGGATAAAAAACGTATACCTGAAAGAGCAAATTGAACTTAAAGTTAATGCAAAGAAGTTAACTGAGTGGTATCAGGAGGATACATTTGTCCCACCAAAAAATAACAAAATTACTGATAAACAAATGGCAGCCTTTTTACTAACAAATCAACATTTATCCTATTTACTGGAAAGAATGCAAAAACAACTCCAGGAGAACAGCTGGTCAATCGCTATTGAGGTAATTAAATTACAGCCGGAGTGGCAAGCGAAGAAGTACATTGCATTACAAGAGAGCGAACTTTCACCAATGGAATATGACTGGATTGCCAATCAGGTTGTTCATTTCTGGATATATCAATGGAAACAGGAATCTTTACAAATATTAAATGAATACGGCTGGTCATTTGACAATTTAAAGCATGACGAGGATACATTTCTCGTGAATCTTGAATTGTTGCGCAAATATGAAAAAGAATTGATTAAAACTTTTAATCTTCTCTGGCCCGATCAGGATACACCCAAAATGCTAACTAAAGATTCTTTGGCTAATTAGTATTTGCCTTGAATACCCGCATTAAATTTCCACCTAAAATTTTTTTAATTCGCTCTTCCGAATAACCCCGCTTTATCATTTCTCTAGTCAGATTGGCCATTTTCCCAACATGTTCGATCCCTTTGGGGGTGATAGACATGCCATCAAAATCTGAACCCAGTCCCACATGATCATCCCCGACCAGTTTGATTATGGCATCAATATGGTCAATGATTATACCTAAATCGGGTAAATAAGAGTCGGCTTTCTCCCTCAAAAATGAATTTCTGTGTGCGCGATAAGACAACCGATCTTTGCCATATACCTGCTTCAACGAATCGATTTCCGGCTTGTACTTTGCAATGGTCTTGTCATGTTCCCGGGTAAATTCATAGCTCAGATATACCGGATAAAAATTCACAAACAGGACGCCGCCCTTTTCCGCCAGGGCCTGTATTTGCTCCTTCTTCAAATTTCGATAATGCCAGCGTAAATCATATACACAGGAATGTGATGCGATCACTGGTTTGGTTGAAACTTCAATCACATCCCAAAATGTTTGTTCCCCTGCGTGAGACACATCAACCATCATTCCGATTTCATTCATTTTTTTTACAACCGTTTTCCCAAAATCAGACAAGCCTTTTCGTACAAGAAGTGTATCGTGATATTCATCTTTGGCAGACGTCGCCCAATCCGGGCTGTCTTCCCAGGTAAGACCAAGATAGCGAACCCCGCGATCATAAAAGGTCTGTAAGTTTTCAAGACTGTTTTCAATGGCCGTGCCACCTTCCACACCGATACAGGCAGCAATCTTTTTTTCACCTACCGTCTGTAATATTTCAGATGGTGAGCGTGTCAGGGCTATTTTATCTGCATTCTCTGACAGCACCTGGTCCAACCGGTCAAGTAAACCTATGGATTGCTCAAACATTTTATCCGGTGGTGATGAGTTTGGATTTGGCCAGATGACAAAGTATTGAACATCCACCCCACCTTCTTTAAGCCGCACCAAATCCACATGGCCATAATCAAGTCTTTGAGAAATATCCGCACCCCTGAGCACTTGTAACAATACATCCGTATGCATGTCCACTACAATTGCTTCATCATGAATGCGGTTAACCTCATCCTGAGCGAAACACAGATTCAGAAATATTAATAGACCCACAAATATATTTGTTTTTATCATTCGACCAACTCCAGACTTTCTTCCAGGCGCTGTTTTTCATAGAGATCAGAGTAGATACCACCCCGGATTAATAATTCCTGATGTGTTCCTTCCTCAGCAATTTCCCCATCTTCCAGAACTATAATTTTATCTGCGTTTTTAATAGACGAAATACGATGGGATATCCATATACAGGTTCGATTATTCATGACTAATTTAAGCTGATCGAGAATTTTCTCTTCGGTAAGTGTATCCACTGCAGAGAGCGAATCATCCAGAAAAAGCATAGCCGGGTTTCGGATAATCGCCCGTGAAATTGCCAGGCGCTGTTTCTGTCCACCGGATAAATTTATACCACGCTCTCCGAGCAAAGTGTCATATTTATGTGGAAATTCAAGAATAGAATCATGTATCTGGGCAATTTGGGCCGCATTTTCAATCTCCGTCTGCGAAGCTGTCGTATTGCCAAAGATTATATTTTCTGCAATCGTATCAGAGAATAAAAATGTCTCCTGAGGAATATATCCAATATTCCGGTGTAAGGTATCAAGAGGAATTTTTCGGATATCGATATCATCAATAAAAATTGAATTCCGGGGCGGATCATAAATCCGGTTGAGCAAATTCAGTACCGTTGACTTACCGCATCCCGTGCGACCAACGATAGCTAAAATTTTACCCGATTCAATACTAAATGACATATTCTTTATTACCGAAACACCTCCGGAAGAATATGAAAACGTAAGATCCCGAAATTCGATTTTTCCTTTGATATCAGTAATTGGCTCTACAATATCATCATCTCGTATTTCCGGTATGGTATCAAGAATCACATTGATGCGTTCCATCGACGCCGAACCTTGTTGGAAGATTCCGACAACCCAACCCAGGGCGATGGAAGGCCAGACAAGCATCCCCATATATAATGTAAAAGCCACAAATGCACCCAGTGTAATTACTTCATCAACAATAAGAGTTCCCCCGACAAAAAGAACCAGAACCACACCTATGCCAACAATCAGCATCATCATGGGATGAAATGCCGCATATACTTTTACAAAGTCCATATTTTTTCTGATATATTCACTATTCAGATTATTGAATGTCTCAATCTCACTTTTTTCCTGAGCATAAGATTTAACAATGCGAATTCCGGACAGGTTTTCCTGGGCCTTGGTATTAATGCGTGAAAATTGCGCCTGGATTTTTTTGTAGCGATCATGGATCTTTGAGCCAAAATGATAAACAAAATAAGCCATAATCGGTATGGGTATCAGACCAACCAGGGTGAGCAATGGACTTATTGTAAACATCATCACGATTACAAATATAAATGTGATGATTGTATTGATAGAATACATGATTCCGGGCCCCAGAACCGAGCGTACCGCATTCAGATCATTAGTCATACGGGACATAATGTCACCGGTGGGCATTTCCTGAAAAAATCCGGCAGACATTTTTTGCAGATGGGCAAACAAATCATTCCTAAAATCATTTTCGATCAGTCTGGATCCGACGATGATTGTCTGGCGCATCAAAAACCGGAAAATACCCTGTCCCAACGAAATCAGAATTATCAAACCGGCATATATCAATAACTGCCCTACGGCAATATCCTTTGCCAGATAATCAATTGCCAATTGTACTACTTTGGGATTGATAATTCCTATTCCGGTTCCAATGGTAATAAAAATGGTACCAAGAAAAATTTTACCTTTATATCGGAATAAATATTTTTTCAGGTATATAAATGTATTAAAAAATTTCATTGTGTAAATAATCTTTGGACTTTAGCGGAACAAAATAATTTTAAGTTAGTTAAAAAAATCTACATCATTTCCTGATATATATCAAATTTACTCTCTGTGGCATAATTTTTAATAACCACAGAGCACACAGAAAAACGATTTGTTAATAATAATTCGGAACTGGGAATTAGTAAAGAAAAAGTGGATCGGTACTAAGTAACCAATTACCAATTCCTAATTCCGAATTCCTTTTTCATAGATGATCTCAGTAGCTTATATTTATTTTTTTGTTTATATAGAATATTTTATATTCCGGAAGAATTGACACATCTGAATAAATAGTTGCTCATAGGTTTCACTTTATTGCACCCGATAGGCCTGAAATGGAAATTAACAAGCTCTATCAGGGGGATACTACTCTTCGGGGGGAAGAGTTTGATCTGGATAATTTCAGACGCTTTCTGCATTATCCTGAAGAACGCGCATTGCCCCAAAATATTTCCGGTTTTCTTGATTCCGATCTGATTCCCCAATTATCCCACCACCCGGTTGCAAAGCAATTTCGCACCGTCCCAATCATGGAATGTGATGCAAAACTTAAAAAAGTGAAACTTAGCGATAGTCTTGAATTTTCCGGACCATTAATATACAATCTACTCAAGTATTGCGATTTAGTTGTTGTCCATGCCCTGACAACAAAACCACATGAATTCACAGATGACTGGCAATCATTTATATCATATTGCTTTTATAATACACTTATCCAAACTTCATCAGATTTATTACGCAAGCAAATCTTAGAAGAACTCCAGCTGCCCGAAAGCCGCCTCACTCAAAGATATGCGCCGGGGTATTGTGGCTGGCCAATACAGGACCAAAAAGCAATTTTAGACCTGCTAAATCCGGGAGCAATTGGAATAAATGTTGACGAAACCCTGGCACTTGATCCGGCACATACTATTACCGGGGTATATGGGGTTCGAAGCAGTTCTGCCATTCGAGAAGAAATGCCATGTTATTCATGTACCAGCATTTCCTGTGGTGTACATTACGATTTTATAAAAGAAATTAAATAATAATTTTAAATCGGTCTTAGCAATGAACCTCTTTCTAAATAAGTTGAAAACCAGTGTTCTGGTTTGTGATGGCGCTATGGGTACCATGTTGCAAAAAAGTGGCCTTCCCACAGGACATTGTCCCGAAGAATGGAATGTATCCAATCCGGAGAAAGTATCTCAAATTCATAAGCAATATTATGATGCCGGCGCGGATATTGTTGAGACCAATTCCTTTGGCGGCAATAAATTCAGACTTGATTTTCAGGGACATGCGGATGATGTCTATAAATTTAACAAGGCGGCAGCCGAGCTGGTCCGATCTGTGTGTCCTGAAGGTAAATTTGTCGCCGGTTCGGTTGGCCCGACCGGTGAGTTTATTGAACCGGTTGGTATGCGTACATTTGAAGAATTGAAAGAAGGATTCAGTTTACAGATTCAAGCTCTGGTCGATGGTGGCGTAGATCTGATCATCATTGAGACCATGGCTGATATCCAGGAATCTATAGCAGCGATACAGGCGGCTGAATCCATTGATACCGAATTACCCGTTATTGCTACCATGACTTTTGAAAAATCAGCAAACGGGATTCATACTATGATGGGTATTAAACCGCGGATAATGGCAGAGCAATTAATTGAAGCCGGAGCAAAAGTTATCGGCGCCAATTGTGGTATGGGAATGGAAGAAATGGCCGAAGTAATATCAGAGATCCGGCAACATACGGATTTTCCTATACTCACTCAGGCCAATGCCGGTAATCCCGTATGGGACGGTAAGCAAAATGTGTACTCTGAAAGTCCGGAGGAGCGGGCACAGGCTGTTCGGAAATTGCTCGAACTTAAACCAAACATTGTGGGAGGTTGTTGCGGTACCACTCCGGAACATATTAAAGCGATTCGGGCAGTTGTGGATGAGTATAATGGTAGGCGGTAGGCGGTAGGCAGTAGGCAGTAGGCAGTAGGCGTGGCAGTAGGCAGTTTAAAAAAGGTTCGATTATTCAAATACTTGTCAAGTATTATTTTGTCTTTTATCTTTTTTACATAGGACTCAGAAATTTGTGATATCCTGAAACAAGTTCAGGATGACGAATGGATCTATTATCCTCTTATCCCTTTAACCTTTTTCCTGCAACTTAGGGACTAAGGTGCTAATGGACTTTGTCTCTTTGTCTCTCAATTTTCTGTCTGCTGATTCCCACTATTTGTATATATTCACATCAATTTGCATATATAAAACATTTAATAACAAATCTTTATCCCGTGTAATTTATTCTGTTGGAAAATGTGTACTTCCTCTTTATATTTGCACAATTGGATATATTAATACTACAAATAATTAATAAAAGCGGAGGTAGCGATTGATGACATCACAGGATTTTATTGCACTTGAAAATAAATATGGCGCCCACAATTATCATCCTCTTGATGTGGTGATTGATCGCGGTAAAGGTGTATGGGTCTGGGACGTCGAAGGTAAAAAATATATGGATTTTTTAAGTGCCTATTCTGCTGTCAATCAGGGACACTGCCATCCCAAAATTATAGACGCATTTTCTCGTCAGGCTAACAAACTGACACTCACCTCACGTGCCTTTTATAACAGCGTATTAGGCAATTATGAGAAATATATAACCGAATTATTTGGATATGACAAAGTTTTACCCATGAACACGGGTGTTGAAGGTGGCGAAACGGCCATAAAACTGGCCCGGAAGTGGGCATATAAAGTAAAGGGTGTACCTGATCAAAAAGCAAAAATTATTTTTGCTGAGGGTAATTTTCATGGTCGCACTTTGGCAATTATCTCCGCCTCTACAGATCCCGATGCCAGAGATGGTTTTGGCCCCTATATGCCCGGTTATGAGATTATTCCTTATAATAATTTAGATGCGCTTAGTGAGGCAGTGAAAGATCCGAATGTGGCAGCATTTATGGTGGAACCCATCCAGGGTGAGGCAGGCGTTTATGTACCCGATGAGGGCTATCTCAAAAGTGTGGAAAAAATTTGTCGTGATAATAACGTTCTTTTAATCTGCGATGAAGTGCAGACAGGACTGGCCCGAACCGGCAAAATGCTGGCATCTGATCATGAAAATGTAAGACCCGATATCCTGATCCTCGGAAAAGCTTTGTCAGGCGGTGTTATGCCCGTTTCTGCAGTTCTGGCTGATGACGAAATTATGCTGACCATTCAACCCGGTGAACATGGTTCGACCTTTGGTGGAAATCCACTGGCATGTGAGGTCGCCATGGCAGCACTGGAAGTTCTCAGAGAGGAAAATCTGGCAGAAAATGCCGATCACCTGGGGAAACTATTTCGATCAGAACTATCCAAACTTATGGAGAAACACTCTTTTGTCACCATGGTTCGTGGTCGTGGATTGTTAAATGCAGTTGTAATCGAGCCACAAGGCGATGACAAAACCGCCTGGGAATTCTGCGTAGAATTAAAGAAAAAAGGCCTGTTGGCAAAACCCACCCATGGCAATATTATTCGTTTTGCACCGCCACTGGTTATAACCGAAGAAGAGATTATGTGGGCGGTGGGGGTAATTGAAGAAGTGATGAGTGAGTTTGTGGAGCAGGAAAAAGCAGAAATGGTGAGTTAGGTACTGGGCTCTCGGTACTGGGCTCTCGCCGCTTGGCACTCGTTTGTAAATGAACACCAAGTGATAATGACATAACAATTAGCATCGGCATCCAAAAACGAGTACCGAGTGCCTAGTACCCGAGAGCCGAGCCAAATCAAATTATTGTCCCATGCGGTATTACAGCGCCTTTTGGTACAATAATAATTCCATCCCGTATAGCATAATTATCCTGAAATGTTTCTGTTATCTGCTCACGATTAATCAACTGAACATTATCCCCCACCCTGACATCCAGATCCAGAATGGCATTTTTAATATAACAATTGGCCCCTATACCCAGATTGGGACGCCCTTTTTCCCGGTTCGTATTATGCTCGGCTATTGTTTCATACTTTGCATTACCCATCACAATCGAGCCCTGAACGTGAGAACCATGATCAATATATGACCTGATTCCGATCACAGAATGTTCAATTTTCGACTGCAGGATGATCGATCCTTCAGCAAGAATGGAATCGATAATATGACAGTCATTAATCTTCGTAGCCGGTAAAAATCTGGGACGTGTATAAAAACGATGTTCTTCATCGTAAAAATTAAAATCCGGTACGGGTTTGGTCAGATCCATATGTGCTTTTAAGAAGCTGCTGATACTACCGATATCCTGCCAATAATCATCAAAGAAATATGCAGAACAGTTAAGTGTTTTAAGTGCGTCCGGGATAATTTCACGGCCAAAATCCTGTTTATTATTATTCTCAAGTGCATCAAACAGGACCTGCTTCTTGAAAATGTAAATGCCCATGGAGGCTAAATGAGTGCGGTTTCCGGACTCAATATCGAAGTTCTTAAAAAGTTGTTTAGAAACCCGAAACTTATCCAGTATTTTCTGGTCTTTTGGCTTTTCATAAAATGCTGTGATTTTACCGTCCCGATTGGCTTTTAGTATACCGAACTCTCCCGCTTCATTTTCGTGAATTGGTTTTACGGCAATTGAGATATCCGAATCTGTCCGCAGGTGATAGTCAAAAAATTTACGGTAATCCATGCGATAAAGATGATCGCCTGACAAAATAATAATATGGTCATCAATGTTCCGGAAGAAAAGCAGGTTTTTACGCACCGCATCGGCCGTACCCTGATACCAGTCCATAATCTCTGCTGTTTGTTGTGCTGCCAATATTCTGATATAACCGCCTGAGAAACTGTCAAAACGGTAGGTGAGATGAATGTGGCGATGTAGTGATTCGGAATTGAATTGTGTCAGGATAAATATATGATTGATATCCGAGTGCAGGCAATTGCTGATTGGGATATCAATTAAGCGAAACTTTCCGGCAATCGGAACTGCTGGTTTTGCGCGCATTTTTGTCAAGGGTTGAAGACGAGAACCTTGTCCACCACCAAGTATCAAAGCAGATAATCGGACCATTTTTTTCCTCAGTAAATTTAGTTACACAAAGGACACGAAGAGGGCACGGAGAGCACCAAGATTTCTAATGTCAGGTTCCCAATACCCAATTACTAATTACAATAACATCTATTTAATAAATTTTTCTATCGCTTGTTCATCAAAACCAACATGGTACTTACCATTATTTTCAATTAACGGACGTTTGATCATGGATTGTTCATTTAAAAGATTATCAAATTTTTCCTTTTCACTCATCTGATCAAAGTTCAGATGCAACCGGCGGTAGGTGGTACCTTTCTTATTAAAAACGGTATCCATACCAAGATTTGCAATAATTTTTGTTAAATGACCTTCAGATATGGGGGTTTTACGTACATTTATAAATTCATAAGCAACCTGCTTATCATCAAGAATTTTAATTGTATTCCTGATTTTACTTCAATTTGGAATTCCATAAAGTCTTAGCATAAATTTTTCCTTCTCTTATCAAAGGTAGTGTAAAAAATAACCACAGAGTACACGGAGTTTTACTCGCTACTTAGCACTCGGTGCTCGGTTCTCGTCTTAATCAAGGGCATGAATCGAAGCGGCGACCACATTTGCCACCAGACTGCGCAGACGAACGACACTGGCCGAGTCATCCGGATGTACCCTGTTGGTTAGCAGAATCACTGCCGTTTGCGTCATGGGATCGATCCACATGGATGTCCCGGTATATCCTGTATGACCGTAAGATCCATATTGAAAAAGATCGCCACCATTGGACGAATAAGGTGAATCCACATCCCATCCCAGGGCTCTGCCAGCAAACCGGACCTTTTCCGGTACAGTAATCATAGTTCTTATCGCCAATGGACTTAGGATTCGTACGCCATTAAATTCACCATTATTCAACATCATTTGGGCAAATACAGACATGTCATCCGCGGTTGAAAATAGGCCGGCATTTCCCGAAACGCAGTCCATCATCACACGGGCCAGAGGGTCGTGAACCACACCATCCAGCGGTTTTCCATCTATTACTTCAGTCACCGCGCAGGAAACACTGGGTTTATATTCTGTTTGCGTCATATTCAGAGGTTTAAAAATATTTTCCTTTGAGAACACATCCAAGCCTGTACCCGTAATAATTTCTACAACCCTTTGCAGGGTAATAAAATTAAGACAACTATATTTAAAGTTTGTAGCCGGCGGACTATGACGTTCTACTTCTGCAATATGATTTATGAGTGCATCTGGATTCGGCGAGCCATACGCTTCTTGTAGTTTTGCCACCGGAGCATAAGGAGGTAAACCGGAGGTATGAGTAAGTAAGTGCCAGATGCGTATCGTTGTAATTTTACCACTCTCCACATCTTCCCACGATTTGAAAGCCGGGATATACTTTGAAACCGGATCCATAAGCCGGATTTGTCCGCGTTCAATCAAAATCATAACGGATGTTGCTGTCGCCATGGGTTTCGTTAATGATGCCAGATCGAAGACGGCATCCACAGTCATTTCTATTTTTTCCGGTATTAACATGGAATGCCCAAAAGCCTTACGATATACAACCGATCCCATCCTGGAAACCAGCATAACCGCTCCGGGAGTTTGATTATCAGCGATGGCATCATTGATTAGCGTATCCAGTCTTGCCAGAACCGTCTCATCCATCCCAACATCTCTGGGCTCAGCAACCGGGAGCCGCTGTGCAACGGTAGTTGATATGATAAATAAGAATATGAAAATAGTTGTTTTCAGCATTCAAGTCTCCAACTCAGGATACAAGATCCGAGATGCAAGGTACAAGGTTCAAGGTATAAGACTGAAAATATAGTTGAGTAAATATCAGATTAGATCTCATCCTCATCATTCTTTTAAATAGATAACTCTACCTACGGCCAAAAGGTTCTTATCCATAGGATCCCGTTCCGGGACAGAATGACAATTGGCTTCAAACATCCAGAATCCTGCATCTTGTATCCTGTATCTTGCATCCTGCATCCTGCATCCTGAATTATACTAAAATTATTGTACAATATAAATACCATATTTCTGCTTATTTGGTATTGTAGTGCTTATCAATTTGACTTTGGTGTTACCCGCCCCTAAATTTTTTGTTTGTTTACACAAGAATTAACTGTCCGGATAATTTTATATGTCTCTCAATAAATATTCTTATCACCTGGCATTCGCGCTTATCATATCTATATTAGCCGGATGTGTGCCAAAACCCGCTCCGGAACAAAGTAGGATTAGTCCGCCGGTTAGAGTTTTACTGGCCACATTAAGCGCAAATGAAACCATCTCTTTTACCGGAACATATTTTTTATCATCAGAAGAAGCATTTTATGAATTTGGTGAAAAAAACAACTCGTTAATGGTAGAACCTCTACCAAATGGAATTCATATATTTAACAAGAACCGAAATTTATTATATCGCAACCACTTCCCGATCATATTAAAACCCGGCGAACCCACTCATCATTTTATCTTTAAGGGCAAGGAATATGCCGGAGAAATTCATTTTACACAAGCCGACGATGGAAGTATTTATATCATTAATCTGCTGTCTCTTGAAGATTATTTAAAGGGTGTGGTTCCTGCAGAAATTTTTTCCAACGATCAGCGCTATTACCAGGCTGTAAAAGCCCAGGCCATTTGTGCCCGCACCTATGCCTGGAAAAAAATAAATGATAAAACAAATCGATTATTTGATTTACAGTCTTCAATAGCTGATCAGGCGTATACCGGATTCGACCGGCACACCAGGCTTGCGGATCAGGCGGTCGATGAAACCCGCGGCACCATATTGACTTATAATGGCAATCCAACACAAATTTATTATCACTCAACCTGCGGCGGTAAACTGGAAGCCGCACATAATATTTTTTCAGATACCAGCATTGCCTATATGCAAATATCAAATGATGCCATTAATGATGTGTTCTCCTGTAGTTCTTCGCCCTATTTTCGCTGGATAGAAAACCGCAGTCTGAAAGATTTAGACAGCACGTTTTATGCAAACTATAACAAAAGCCTGTTTATGGAACCGCCACCTGATACGATCAATGCCGCCTTTGATATAAAAGTGACAGAGCGAACAACTGGTGGCCGGGCCAATACAATTACCATCTCCTACGCCGACACCCTGGTTGAGTTACAGGGCTATGAAATCAGAAGATTCTTTGCCAAGGCACCTAAAAGCTATCTGCCCAGTACGCTTTTTTATCTGACGCAGGAATCTGACACCACACTTAATATTAATGGTGCCGGAAATGGACATGGCGTTGGCATGTGTCAGTATGGCGCAATGAATATGTCGATCCGTGAATTTCAATTTTATCATATATTGGGAAAATATTTTCCACATACAGAATTAGCCAGGATGTATTAAAATATGAATATGAAGTATTATTATATTTTTCAAATTTGTGTCATCGGGATGTTAATGTCCTGTCAACCCGGCACCGCAGTAAAAACAGAGCAAAAAGCGTTACCGGACAGCGCACTTTATTATCAGCAGGCAGATATTGCTGATCCATTCTTGGATACCGTATTTCAGGAGCCCGATCAAATCAATTGCACTTAATCAAACAATTTACCCTGCGGTTGTACCTGAGATAAAACCAAAATTCAGAGAAGTGGAAGGTTTTCGTGTTCAGGTATTCGCCGGTAGTGATTCCATACAGGCCTTTTCAATTCGTGATTTAGTCTCATTGCAGACAGAAGACTCTGTGCACTATATTTTTGAAAAAGGGTTGTGTAAAATCCAGATAGGCGATTATCTGTACCGCTATCAGGCAGATAATATGAAAACTACAATGCGTCAAAACGGATATCCCGGGGCATGGGTTGTCCAACGTAATATAATTGTGCCGATTGATAGCAGCATGGCAGACAGTGTAGCTATAGATCAACCCAATCAGCAGGATTCTGCAATTGTGGCTGGTAAATATAAGATTCAACTGGTTGCCACCGGCTCACTTGAAAAGGCTGAAGAAATTGTAAATAATGTTCGGACGCTTACAAATCACCATGTTTATCATGAGCAGAGTGGGAATTTATTCAAGGTGCTCGTTGGTTCGTTTGAAGAAGAGAGTCAGGCACGCAGCGAGCTGGAAAAGTTACGTAATCTGGGATATCCCGATGCCTGGTTGGTTTACTGATTGCATGAAAGGGTGAATAATGGATAAAATCTGGCACCTGAAACGGTTTAATTTTTTTATGTGCTTAAGCCAAAGTGAAATGATGGAGTTTTCGCGCAATGCAATCGAAAAAAGATTTACAAAAAAGGATATGATCTTTCTTCCGGGCGATGAGGGAGATCGCGTTTATTTACTAAAATCCGGTGTGGTTAAATTATCAAAATATTCAGACAGCGGTAAGGAAATAATCTTATCGATGGTTAATCCGGGAGAAATATTCGGAGAAATGGCATTGATAGATAAGAGTCCCCGCGAACATGTTGCCGAAGCCCTAATGGACTCATATGTGTGTATTGTAGATCGCGAACAATTTATGCGTTATCTGCACCGAAATCCGGAAATGAGTCTGCAACTGACAAAAATAATTGGTCTTAAATTCAAGAAATTAGGTCAAAAAGTAGAAGATCTGGTTTTCCGAAATGTGTACCAAAGGTTAGCCGGTTTGCTTTTGCATTTGGTTGAGGCGTATGGTTATGATAAAAATGATAAAATATATTTATATATAAAACTGACCCATTATGATATTGCCAGTTTGATCGGTTCCACAAGGGAAACCACGACGGCCACATTGAATGATTTTAAGCGTGAGGGACTAATAGAATTCGATGGGCGGCGTTTGGTGATTTTGAATAAGGAGGGGTTGGAGAAAAGAGCGGAAGAAAAAAGTCCCTAAGTTCCTGAGCACCTAAATCCTGTACGAAACCTTAACCGGAGATTAGCGAAAGCGGTCTCCGGTTTTTTATTCTCGGTACTCGGCGCTCGCCACTCGTTTCTGTCTCTCACAGAGTACGCAGAGAAGAAAAAAAATACTGGATACTTGATGCTGGATGCTGGCCAAATCTTGGATGATTTGGTCCCGGTTTGTCGACTGTCGAAGACCCCATTCCGGAACAGAATGACATCTCAACACTAATCGCCAATTGCCTATCGCTTATTGAGTTAGTGTGCCTTCGAATAATGCTCATGCACGATCTTCCAGCCATCTTCTCTTATTAAGAACACATGACTGCCGCGACCATCGACACTTTTAATCTTTTTCCCTTTAGCAATATCCACCTGCCAGTAGAAGGTAGTCAGGGCACCTTCACCATAAATTTTCACATTAATATTCTTTATTGAATAGGTTACTTTATTACCTGCCTCCAGGTAGTGTGCAAAGGTCTTTTTTAATTGAGCAATACTGGTCAGACGTTCGTGTTTTGTTGATGAAAAACCGACAAAACCCTTTTCAAAAAATTGCAGAATATCTTTTATATTGCCTTCATTAAAGGATTTAACAATCGACTTTTCTATATCAACAAGTTCTTTTTGAATGGCATCCATAAGGGCTCCTTTATAAAATATAATCAAGTATATAAGATATTCGGCGGGAAACAGATTGGGTTTATTAAAAACTGAGTTTTTCACCCCGAATGGACAATATTTTTTCAATGACCTGGCCTATTTTCGCATTGGGTGTCGAAGCCCCGGCCGTAACCGCAATTGTCATAGGTCCATCTTTAAGCCAGCCGTTGCTGGTGACCGGATCATGTTGTCCTTTTGGTAGATTATAAATGCGTTCCGAATCTATTAAATGGTCCGAATCTTCAATATGAAATGCAGGAGAATGATTTAGTGCAATTGCCGTCAGACTTTTTGTATTACTGCTATTGAATCCACCAATAACGATCGCCAGATCATGCTCCTTTTTGAAGAGTTCTATTATTGCATCCTGCCGTTCCTGTGTGGCACTGCATATCGTATCAAATGCATGGAAGTGGTCAACAATCTTCTGTTCACCATAACGATCAATGAGTGCGGACTTAATCATATTGGCAATTTTGAGAGATTCATTTGCCAGCATTGTGGTTTGATTCGCAACTCCGATTTTTACCAAATCCTTATCGGGATCAAAACCCGCCGATACTTTCCCCTTAAAATAATTCATGAACTCTGCTTTATTTTGCGGCGAGCGGATATAATCACATACCATCTGTGCTTCTGTTTCATTTAAAACGACAATAAACTTATCTGCGGATCGCGATACAGTGGCGATGGTTTCTTCATGATAGTGCTTACCATGAACGACCGCCGTATATCCCTGATTGGCAAATTTTTCGACATGCTTCCAGACCAGTAAAACCGATCCGCAGGTCGTATCCACCAGGATACAATCTTTCTCACGAAACTGGGTTAGCATGGGAATAGATACACCAAATGCCGGAAGGATGACCACATCTTCGGGAGTTATGTCATCAATACTTTCTCCCTTATTATACGGTCCGCTCAGAAATTTCACACCCATGTCAATCAATCGTTTGTTTACATGGGGATTATGTATAATCTCACCTGTCAGGTAGACATTTTTATCGGGGAATTTTTGCACGGTCTGATACGCATATTCTACAGATCTGTCCACACCGTAACAAAAGCCAAATTCTTTGGCCAGTCTTATTTTTGTCTGGCCAATTTGCATCTCATAACCGGTAGATTTTATCAGATCTACAATATCACTCTTGTAGTCACGATCAATTTCATCTGTAACTACATCTTTTAAACCAAAACCCTTACGAAAATATTTATCAGACATTGGTACCCTTGCTTGTCATTCTTTATCTACATCTAAGCAAAATTCCGCTATTTTATTCCTTTTTTTTAATCGCGGTTATTTTTGCCAAAGGGTATCATTGGCTGTTTTCGTCCAGGTAAAAAGCGATTTTAACTGATCATCCGTGAGCTTGGCCTGGCTATGAAGCAGAGTATAAATTTTCAAAGGCATTTCACCCTGTTCAACCTCTTCCCACATCTCATCTAATACTTTTTGCTTATCTTTATCATTAAGATTACCCCACTCAGAAAAATTCAGATGTCTTCTACCTTCCTCTACATCATGAGTAACAAGCCAGGATGCCGGTGCAATATAACTATACCAGGGCCAGTTTGTTTCATTGGAATGACAATCATAGCACGAATTTTTTACTATTTCTTTTATTTCGACTGGCGCATTAAGATCTGCAGTTACAGCTGGATTTGATCTGTTTACCGGAACAAATTGGATTATAATAAAAATGCTCGATAAAATTATTAATATCAGGGGACCTTTTCTTCTCATGTTATCAACTTTCATATTTTAATATGAGGGGCAATTTATGAATGTGATGACTAAAATGCACGTGGAATTTTTTGTATTTATATTCTGTGTTCACCCACTTACAAACCAAAGAGTGCATAAAGTTTCATCAAAAACAGGATAAAAAGAGAAATTTCCAATGACAAAGCCCGAATTTCAAATAAATGTCCAAAATCAAATGCGTAAATATAAAAGTCTATAATTATCATTGGATATTGAGAATTGATTTGGTATTACCCTGTCATCCCTTCAGGGATCTTCCCACTGTTCTGGCACTTATTCTCTAATTGTTACTTCGATACCCACACAACAGGAGGATCTCTGCGAGATGACATTGGGCATTTCCCATAAACTGTCTTCGTGCTCTTCGTGATGAAAATCATCATAAGATCTAAACCCAATTATTCGTCATCCTGAATTTATTTCAGGATCTCTAAGACTATATCCGTATGCAACTCATCGAATCAAAATCATTTTCCTGCTGGCTGACCAGACATCCTGGTCCTTACCCCGGGCGATTACTTTATAAAAATAGATACCACTGCCGACTTTTCTACCCTGTTGATTTATTCCATCCCAGGTCACAGCATACTCACCCGGCATCTTTTCCTTCAAGTCCTGGTTATATACTACCTGACCGAGCACATCAAAAATCAACAGACTTACCGATGCGGGTTTGGGCAGAGAAAAGGAAATCGTTGTGATCGGATTAAATGGATTAGGATAATTCTGTTGCAGAGCAAATTTCTTGGGTATATTTTTCGTGCTGAGCTGCTTTATATCATCAATAATATCCAACACCGAGTCAGCCAGGATAAATACAGCCGAATTCCATGCCGGGATCAAAGGTTGAAAATTTTCCAATTCCGCTTTTGTAACCGGATAGACATCATTATTTAATACATCATTCATATAATAGGTTTTGTCCGAGTGCAATGAATCCGATAAAAACAAATCGCTTTCAGTGATAGAAATGGTCGCTGTAACATTATTGCTGGAGAAATTATGCACCGCCAATGCATTTTGGTCGAGATAGGGACGTAAATAAGCATATAAACTATTGCTTCCCGATGACTCACGCTGTATCAGATCTGTATAGAACGTAGGAAACGTAGTTCGAATTTCACCCAATTTTTTATAATACTCAGTGAGTTCCTGGGCACCCTCACGCAGCCAGTTCACCGGTCCACGACGGCTTGTTTCACCGACTTCCTGACCGGCATATATCATTGGTAAGCCGGGGATGGTATATAACAAAGCAGCTCCCACTTTGGTTTTTGAAATTGGGTATAATTCCGCAATACGTGTTTCATCATGGTTCTCTAAAAACCGGAAATAGTGCGCATTTTCACCGGTATTGTGATTATATCTCAGGTTGGGACTGTAATTGCGAACCCGGTTATCCAAATCATTCAGGTTGCCACCGCTCATTGCGCTTTTTATCTGACCATAAAAACTCCAGTCATTGGCGGCATCCAACGCACCACCGCCGTCAGCATAATTATTTTCTGAACCAAATCCAGTTCCATCTGTTTCGCCCAGCAATAATGCCTCCGGCTTTACGCGTTTCAGCTCCTCGCGAAAGGGTCGCCACCACGTCGTTTTACCATAGCGGTTATTCGGACCCCAGTACACATCGAGCCGGTAACCATCAACATCCACATCAAGCAACCAGTACTTAAACATATTGATCATATAATCTCTGGTTTCCAGATTATTATAATTAAAATTGGGTAATGTCCAGTTTGAGTAATGTACATAGAGCGTATATCCGTCCACAACTGCTTTAAATTGTCCCAAATCACGCGAATCACCTAACAAATCTGTTTCATACATGGCCCGGTAGTTGGAATAATCTCTAAAAAGAGAGACATCCTGCATAAAAGGGTGTTTTTCAGCCGAATGATTAGGGGTGATATCCAAAATGACTTGCATATCCAGGCTGTGTGCCCTGGATATGAAACTTTGCAGATCGGAAAGTGTACCATACTGCCAATGCACACTATAGAAATCGGTTATATCATAGCCCGCACCGAGTCCCCCTATCACATTTGTAGTCTGAAAAATGGGCATTAAATAGATGGTAGTGGTACCCAGACTTTTTACGTAGTCTAATTTTTCTTCTGCTGCGGCAAGTGTTCCTTCATCTGTAAAAGTGAGTACAAATATTTCATAAATAAGTGCATCCTGTATCCATGCAGTATTACTATTTACATTAGATACTTTTGCACTGCCATCGGTATTAACTGTAAAGAAGGTACGACTTTTACCTGTATTTTCTGAAGGATCTGTAGCCAATAAATCGATGAAATACTCGCCTGCCGTAGCAGGTATATCAATGGAAAAACTAGCTTGCTGGCTTGAGATATTCAGAGCCTCCGGATTGATTTCATCATCTGAACTCCACTGATACGTGACCGGATCCTGGTCCGGATCATTACCGATTCCGATGAAGTAAATCTTCTTTTGATCCGTACTTAAATTAATTGTCGGTTTGGGCGCATGGTCGATAAAATAGTTTATGGTGAGTAATTCCGTCTCCTGTTCAACATTCGCACTGTCCATAGCAAATGCCTTGAATATATTTTCCCCATCTAAAAGCGAAAACTCCGCGGTAAATATGCCGGTACTATCCGACAGAATCTGAACCGAGTCTACACCCAGATGTACCAGTTTGACCGATAGATCTGGTTCAGCAGTTTGACCTGTGATCTGTAAATTTGATCTGAGATAGCGATTGTTATTACGTGTTAAAAATTGTATAAAACTTTCTTCATCAAAGAAAATTGTGAAAAACGTGCTATCGGAAGAATTTGTGCCGGAACTGCTTTCAGCGTAAATACTCAAGGTATGATCACCCAGAGACAAAAGAGTGGGAGGCGTGAATGTAAACAGATGAGACGTCGGATTGTATCCTGAACCAATATTTTCATACACGACATCATCTATTTTTAGTTTGATTGAACCGGTATCCACTATTGATGTGGTACTGGGAAAAATATATGCACTAATTTGTGGTCGCCGGCTATTTACCAAACCACTGACAGAGTTTGGTAAAAGATAATGTATGGTTGGATCATTGATGTAAAGATAACTGTTTGCATTGTCTTTTGGATTATTGCGAGGATTCAATGGATCAGTAATCCAGTTTGTACTATTCAGGTTAAATTTATACTGATATGCACCGGGAATACTTTTACCAGGATTTGGCAATGGATCAGGACCGCCAATTCGTAACCGCTTGGTCATATACCACTGCTGCGATTCACTATCATAGGTCATGAAATCGGAATATATATTCCAATTATTAAACTCTCCGGGCACAGAAACAGTGCTTGGACTTGAACCCACAGATTTATAGGAAAATGTCACATCCACCGAGTCCTGAGCATAACTTGATTGCACAAATTGGACAATGAATATAAGACTTAAAACAACAATTTTAGATGCGTGCTGCACGTTGATACACCTTTCTTTTAACAGGACCATATGCTATGATTAACAAATTTTCATCCCGTAATCATGAAGCGGCAAATCAGGTCGTGAATACCATTACTTCATTTGCTTTTATTGTAACACAATTGTCAATTACTTTTATATTTTCACCATGTATAATTTCTTTTAATTCGGATGTCATAAATAAGTCTGGAAATTGCATTCGCGTTATCTGCTCCATTCCAGAAAAATTAAAGACAAATATCATCATTTGATTTTCAGTTTTTCTCATAAATGTAACGACTTTATCCGCACGATCATTCACAATATTTTTAATTTTGTTATCGAATAAAGAATGATTTGAATAGCGCAGTCCAATCAACTTTCTATAAAAATCCGATACCTTTTGATTTTCCATACTCCAATCAATGATACTTTTCTCAAACAGTGAAAGTTCGTTTTTTACACCGATTTCCTGGCCATTATAAATCAGGGGTATCCCATTGGAAAAGAACACAAATGCAGTAAAAGGCCAAAAATTTTCATATTCAAACACTTCAAGCGTTCTGGGCCAGTCATGATTTTCAGTAAATCTCAACTGTAATGCATTTAGCGGATACGAGTCGCTTGATTCGTTGAGACACGTCATCATATCGGATGCAGGCCGTATATTTTGATTCACTTCTTTCATTATCAAGTATAATGTCCAGTCATAAGTAGCATGAAATGCATGTTCATGCAACAAGCGGTTTTCCCATTCGGCCAGCAGAAATAAATCTGGTTTTAAGTTTAATAGTTCATTTGTAGCCTGGTTCCAAAATTCCAGAGGTACCAAACCAGCCACATCACAACGATACCCATCAATTCCGAACTCTTTTACCCAGTAGACTCATTGCATTCATTGCATAATCAATTGTATTCGTATTCTGATAATTAAATTCCATAATATCAGACCATTCCCCTGGAGAATGCTGCAAACTGGTACTAAACATGTTGGAATGCGCTTGATATTTAACATGGTCCGGCGCGGCATGGTTTAATACCATATCAATAATCAACCGCATATCATGGTCATGAATCATATCGACAAGATTTTTAAAATCCTGTCCCGTACCATAATCCGGATGTATCGCCAGATGGTCACTGATGGCGTATGGACTACCGTGCCTGCCCTTCCGCTTTTCCCGTCCGATGGGATGGATAGGCATCAACCAAATAGTTTTGATTCCAAGCTCTTTTAGATATCCCAGTTTTTTTGCAACGGCCGCAAAATTACCTGCACTTGAAAAATTACGTACAAAAATCTCATAGATCGGGCCCTCGTTTATCCAGTATGGTGCCTGAAGACCTTTGGGCAATTTCACATCTGGTATAGAGGGATCAATGCCAAGCATATTATATTTTGTCTTAATTTCTTTTTGAAGATTAGATATCATTGTACAGGTTGATCTTAAAAAGCAATCTCGGGATATTTTTCATGCAATAAGCTTGTCCAGATAATCCGTTTCACCATTTTGCATCTTTGATACTTCCTTATGGACATCCCTCTTTAATCGGATGCCATAAATGGTAATATCGAGTATCATATGATTTAAGGCAATATCAATCAGGGCCCGGTTGGTTGTCCAGACCGTTTTTTTCTTCTGGCATTTTATCTGCTTCACCCATCAGTAGTTCCGCCTTATCAACAATAAGAATGATTTTGTGCGCCCAGATTTTTTCCAGTTCACTTTCATCTAAATCATAGGTAAAATATTTGACTTCAGGGATCTGTTTTCAGATTGGTAAAAGAATATATACTTAGATGTCAACTCCGCGTTTTTCAGCCCGGTCTATGTCTTGTTTAAGTGCATCATATTCTCTTTGCCAGACCGAGAGACTGATCGTCTTTGTTGGCCTTTTGAATTAACTCTCGTGGACTTAATAATCATATTGTCATAACCGACAATATTCCACAAATGATCGGGAATCAGTTGGTATTCAAAATCCTTCAGATATTTCTTTGCTTTATCAATTTTATTATTAAATTGTCTGCTCAGCAGATCGAACAATTGCTCCGGGGGAAGCGGTACATATTTTTCAGGTTCGGATGAATGAAGGCTTACCGCACCCAGATCCTCCAGTTTTCGAATGACACTGTATATCGCTGATCGGGGAACTCCGGAGTTTTTACTTAATTCATAGCGTGTTGCCGGATTATGCTCCAGTAACGATACATACGCCATCGACTCATAGGAAGTGAATCCAAGTTCCTGGATCTTTCTGGTAATTGTGCTAAATTTTGACAAAACGCCTCCAATAATCTAAACTTATCCCTTAACACTGCCAAGTGTTAAACCGGATATTAACCAGCGGCTTAAAAATAAGAATAATATCACCACCGGAATCGAAACGACAATTGCGCCTGCAGAATAAAGTCCCCAGGCAACTTCCATATTGGATGTAAACTGTTTCAATCCAATCGGCAAAGTATATAATGACTGATCCTGAAGCAGCACTGCGGCAACCAGATATTCAGACCAGGCGGTCATGAATGAAAAGAGTGCGGTAATGGCAATGGCCGGCAATGCCAATGGGAGTATAATGCGATAAAAAGAATAAACCGGTCCCGCACCATCGATCATCGCCGCTTCTTCCAGACTAACAGGAATGGTGTCATAATACCCCTTCATTTGCCAGATGGTAAACGGCAAAGCGGTTGCCGAATAAGCGACAATCAAACCAATATATGAATCATACAAGCCCACTTTTATCAGCATTATAAACAAGCGGCAGAAGTAACATCGTTACCGGAAACATCTGAGTGGTAATAATTGAAAGTAATGCCCCCTCACGCCATTTAAAGCGATAACGGGAAAATGCATATCCTGCGGTTACAGCCAATCCGGTCCCGACGATTGTGACGATTATTGAAATGATCAGACTATTGGTCATCCAGATCAGAAACGGCTCTTCAAATATCAGACGATAATATGCAGAGAAAGTAAAATCATCCGGTATGATCCCCAATGATTTCGTCAATAAGCGATCACCCGGACGGATTGAGATAGAGAATACACGCAGTACCGGGTAAATGGCAAAAAGTGCAAATAACGTCAGAACACCATAAGACGCTATCTTACCTTTAGTTGAAAGATCTCGCGGTTTTTTTCTCATCGTTAATTATAAATATTCTCAGCTACATGCGTACTTTTTATAAATCGCCAACTGAAGACAAACAGCATGACAAATATGATCATGGAAAATGCGGCGGCATAGCCAATTCTAAAATATGTAAATGCGGCTTTATATACCCAACTGACCAGGATATGCGTGGTATCTGACGGCTCACCACTATTGCTGACAAGCCAGACCACATTAAAATTGTTAAAGGTCCAGATGACACCCAGTATAATGGCCGGAATCATAATCGGTTTTAATAAGGGCACTGTAATATGTCTGAACTTGTCCCAGGGCCTGGCACCTTCCAATTCTGCGGCTTCATAATATGAATCTGATATGCTTTGTAATCCCCCCAGTGCAATAATCATCATAAATGGAAAACCAAGCCAGATGTTTGTGATAAGACAGGCCGCAAACGCACCCCATTCTGTTGAAAGCCACGCCACCTGAAATCCAAACATCTGGTCCAGGATCAGATTTACGGCACCGTACTCAGAATTAAACATTCCCCGCCAGGTCAGTGCGGTAATATATTGAGGAACCGCCCATGGTAAAATGAGCAACGTCCGGTAAAATGTTCGGCCTTTGAGATCTTTGTTGAGAATAAGTGCCAGAAAAACACCAATGGCCACATGACAGATCAGATTCAATACAGTCCACAGAACTGTTTTGAACAGAAAATACCAGAAGGCACCATCACTGAGAACAGCAGAATAATTAGAGAATCCTTTTATTTGCCAGTCACGAAAATGTGACAAATTCATATTTGACAACGAAATGATAATATTATAGAAAAAGGGATATAGAACAACCAGGCTCAATATCAGGATGGCCGGTGCGGTATATAGATACACAAGTCGATTATGTCTGGCGGTCTGCAGCATATTATTCCCTGTTCTCCGCTATCAGTTTTTCAGCCAATGCCTGCATTTGTTCCGCTGCCTGGGCGGCAGTTACCTGATTGGTAAAGATGCCCTGATATGCCGGGCGCATGGCATCCCATATCCAGCGCATTTCCGTGTTGACCGGCATCGGCCTGCCCACCATCATCTGATCCAGGGCCTGGGTAAATAACTCATTGGACAACAATTCCGGTGCGTTAATAACTTCTTTACGTGACGGTATGATATTAAATTGACGGGCAAATTCAAGTTCAATTTCCGGTGAAGTAAGATATTTAATTAGTTCCGCTACCACTTTTAGTTTTTGCCCTGACAGGTTTGCATTGAAACAATATCCCATGGGAAAAACAGTCGGGGATGGCCACAGTCCTGTTTCGTCAATCATAGGAATACGGGCCAATCCGATATTGATATCATTTTTTATATATGTTCCAAATGACCATGGGCCATTAATAATCATTGCAACACGCCGATCAAGAAACATGGCATTGGCTGTTTCATAGTCACATTCCCGGGGTATAATTTTATATTTATTTGCCAGATCATAAATTAATTGCGCTGCCTGGCGCACCGGCTTTGTATTCAATGTCGGACGAAAATCTTCACTGATAATCCAACCACCAAATCCACCAATAAACGGAGCCACGAATGCCGGTTCGGTATAATTCCAGGCCAGGGCGTATGTATCCGGCCGGCCATCCCCATCGGTATCTTTAACCAGATCCGCGCCGCTAGCAATCAGTTCAGAAATGGAGGCTGGCGGTTCCGAAATCATATCCTTATTATATATCAGGCACAGATGATTCCCAACCCGATCGGCGATCTGATATAAATGACCCTGAAAACGTGTGTTTGCCGGAAACGGATCCTGGATGAAATTATTCAGAAAATCATCCTCAAATATATCCTCGAGGGGTTTAATCACCTCAATCTCGGATAGCGGGCCGATATAATCGCTGGCACAGTGCACTGCCGCAGGTCCTTTTCCGGCCAGAGCTGAGATTATAAAATTAGTTCGTAACTCTTCCGGTGCGTAGAATAATTGTGCAAATGAATAATCCGGATAGTTTTGCTGAAATTTATTCAGATATGTTTGCAGCAAATCACGCTCGACCGGCCGGAGTGAGGTCCAGATGATGATTTTTTTTTCATCGGAACCGGCACAGCCGCTCAAAACAAAAATTCCACAGATGATATATATTATTTTTTTGATCATTTTGTACAAAAAGTCTAATTAGTTTAAAACCACAGAGGGCACAGAGCAGACACAGAGAACACTGAGATTTTAAATAGATATTTAGTATTTAACCTCACAGGGACTCAGGTGCTAAGGGACTCAGGGACTTTATTACTTTGTCACTTTATCACAACCCCCTAACCCCCTTTTTTAAGGCGGAATTAACCCTGTCAGAATGACAACCTTTATCAGCATCTATGCATCTCTGTATCCTGCATCCTGAATCAATCCACCTTCACTTCACTCGAAAGATGCCTGAACCAATTAAAATACAATCCGGCCGAAACAGGATCAGAATAATTAACAGCCAGCCAAACTGATCCCAGCGTTTAAATATCAGTGCCATTCCGGTTAGAAACAATACTACCTGCCATGGTACCGCAAAAAAGGTTGAAAGAATATCCCGGCGGTTCTCCTGATTTATCTCATTAATTTTATCGCCATCAATTTTTTTACGGATCGGTCCCCAAAATCCAAATGGCCGGGTTCGTTTATAGAATTCAAGTAAAACCGCTTCATCAGTTGGCGGAGAAGAATAGGTACCAATGATCATACCTACTAAAGATGAAACTGTAGCAATTAAAAATGAAAAATATTCAGGAATATCCGGAAATAATATTCTTTGAACTACTGCAGCAATCATACCCGCCGCAGTTCCCCAGGCAAATCCATATCCATTCATCCGCCACCAATACCAGCGGGTCAACGTCGGGATAAGTAATCCGGCTCCCAGGCTTGATGTGATCCATCCCCAAATATCATTTATATTTGTGATGAGTAACATAAAACCAAGGCCCAGTATAACTATGATTACTGAAGACCATCGACCGTGAGAAAGTAATTGTTTCTCAGTCGCTTTCGGATTTAGATAAGTCTGATAGATATCTTTGACCCAGTATGCAGCACCGGCATTAACGGTTGAATCAAAAGTTGACATCCCTGCAGCCATAAGCCCCGCCACCAGTATTCCTTTAATACCAATCGGTACCAGCTGATTTATAACCACTGGTAATACAGTCTCCGGATCTTCGATAACGCCCTGTTGCGAACCGAGTACAATACCCATAATCGCAATCGCCGCAATAAACGGCCACCGGAAAGCCAAAAGAAATGTCCAGAACAGAGATAGCAGACCGGACTCGCGGTCACTACGTGAGGCAAAAAAGCGCTGTATCATATATTGACTGGTTCCACCGCTGCCCTCAATGGTCACCTTGATCAAATAAAACAGTATGGCAATACCAAATAAATTGTAGATCGAATACGCCGATGCTTCAGGCATATCCAGAGTCCAGGATGGAAAAATATTTGTCCAGGCATCACGGGTAGTATCCAGCGCCATAAATCCGCCATCTCGCAGTGGTACAGATATCTGGAATGTTTCCGGCAGATTAAACTGAAAAAATGCCAGCAGACAGATGAAGATAATCGTGCCAAATATAAGAATTCCCTGAAAGACATCTGTCCAGACCACACCGTAAAGACCACTGGCAACCGTATAAATCATAGCGAGAACAATCATCAGGGTTGCCGCCCAGAATTGCGATGGAAGACCGGCAAAGTCCGGTATGCCTAAAAATTCACCAACAAATTTACCCGATCCAATTGCAAAATAGGTCACCATTGCGATTGTCATTATAATTATAGAACCAGGCTGCAATTAAACGTGCCCAATCCCCCTGCTTGTCTTTGCCAAATCTGAAGTGCATCCATTCGGCCAGAGTCATGACCAGCGCCCGGCGATTCCATTTTCCCTGAAATATCATAAGAAATGCCATGATCAGGGTGACACCGCCACGAATTTCAATAAAAAAGCCACTGGCACCCAGCGCAAATATGAACGCTGTGTTGATCATGGTTCCACTGATATCCAGGTTAGAGGACATACCCGATGCACCCAATGCCCACCAGGGCAATCCCCGGTCACCTAGAAAATATGAATTAATGCCCTGAGATGCTTTTCGTTGAAAATAAATACCGACTGTGACCATTCCAATTAAGTATACAATAACGATAGCATAATCAATGGTAGTCATATTGGACCCTTTCTGGTTGCGGATAATGCATTACATCTTTGAGCAATTTGTTTATAATACAAAAAATGCCGGCCTATGGGGCACATTGACCGGCATTTCTTTACAACAAGAACAGAATTAACGCATGAGAATCATTTTCATGGTTCTTTCATAATTCTCAGTGATCATACGGTAGAAGTAAACACCACTACTTACCGGTCGACCATGGCTATCTGATCCATTCCAAACTACCTGATGTATACCCTGCCTTTGAACGCCATTCACCAGTTCAGTTACTTTACGTCCCAGTACATCAAAGACGACAAGTTGAACTTTCATTTGTTTCGGCAATTCAAATGTCAGAGTTGTGGTCGGGTTAAACGGATTCGGATAGTTTTCACGCAGATTCGGATCGCGAATGACGATCGCTTCTTCTATGTCTTCCACATCCGTAGGCATGCCATTATCAAAATCCCAGAAGGAATAGAAAGGCGGATTAATTGAACCAAACTGCGTATGGATAGTGAAATTAGGCTGTGAATCATCGATATTGGCTACATGGTTATTACCAAAACCACCCTTGCCACCTTCATTATCACCACCATAGATTCCGAATTTATAAACCTGGCCGATCACGTCATTACTGTCGGGATCACCATAATACTGTACCTGACGGGTATAAATTGAGTCACCTGAAGCGGCATCACCATTTGATCCATCATCATACATTTTTTTGTCCAGATTTAATCTTAAATCCGTTCCCCAATCGGCGCCCTGCGGATTGCTCCAGCCACCAACAGCCGGACCTTGCATCCATACACCCCATGTAAAAATCGAGTCCAGCTGATCCGGACCGACATTAATGGTACCCTGGATATCCAGCAGCGTGTCACCACCGAGTTTAACCTGATAATATGCCGGACGTAAGTCCACTTCCCAGGTAACCAGCACATCATTTGTCAAAGGTGACGAGTTGCGGAAATTTGGTTGTCTGCGCGCATCAACATCACTGTTAACCACATCATTTATTTCAAATGTGCTTGCTGGTTTTGAAGCCGGCAGGGTAATTTTACGTCTTTCCTGTGTGTCCTGATCAGGATCGGCAAAATCGTAATAGATTTCACGTTCCTCATCGCGACCTTCGGGAATCAGGTAATACTGATAAACTAAGTTTTCGCCTAAAGAAACTTTTTCAGCATCACCCACGACAGAGTAGAAGTCAGTACCAAATTCGTTGAGCATAGCGGCATCTTGTCTAATCGCACTGCCATCATATCCCCAGCGAACCACCAGGGAATCACCCGGTGTAAAACCTTTGTTCGTAATGGCATTGGTCATATCTACACGGAATTTGACCTCTACTGTGTCTACACCAGTAGCGCCCTGCGGTAACACATCATTATAGTATTTGAACTGAATGGTTGTGTCACTAAGAATCGGCTCTACACGACGGTCACCGGATTCCTCGCGTCCATCCCAGGCGCCGCGGGTAAATTTCCAGGCGGCGAAATTATCAGGATCGATACGTGTGGCAATATTCCAGTAATCGGAATCAGCTTCACGTGTCAGTGATTTATGCGGCGGATCCCAACCGATATTCGGCATGCTACCGGCAATAAAGACGGTATCATTTGCCGAATCGAATCCGTCCAGTGTGCTCATATTGATACGGAAGAATACATCGATTGAATCCGGATCATCGGTATATGGTGCACCTCTGTGGCCAACATATTGAACAGGCCATACGGTATCCACAAAAGGAACCAGAACCTGGCGGTTGGGGCTACTGGCGGCGCCATCGGCACCGGGAATATCATTTTCCCAGTAGCTGGTGATTGCGCCATCTACAGGATTCTTGATCGTTCCACCATATTTATAATCAAGAGTATTTCCTATCAGACTATCGGCAAATTCCCATTCAATTGACCAGTAGTCACCACCATCGCTGGTCATCGGATCTGCCAATGGCGTCCATCCCGGATTCTGCAGTGCACCGCGAATATCCACGCCACCGGTTGAGTCAACAATACCCCATACACGCGAGGTGTTGGCACGGAAAGTAACCTTAACCGATTCTTCATTCAGCGGTAATGCGACAACATCACCAGTAGGTAAGGCAGCAAGGACACCAAATGCCGGTCCATCGCTGTTTTTTGATGGATCCAGAAAGCCGGATGCAAATACAACGGCAGCACCACCATCAAGATTTAATGTTGCTAACGGAGCCAGGTAGCGCTCCACACCGACGGTCCCGCTGGAATCAGTCACAATAAGTTTGTAATCAGCGGTCGGCAATGCCAGATAATCATCGGTAAAATTAAAATATGCCAGATTATCGACAATCGTACCGGCACCTTCAGCTACTACATCAACAATCGGTGCATCGGTGGCACCATGGTAAATTAAAAGATCTGTGTTAGTGGCTCCACCCGCAGCTTGCTGACCTTTGTCATACACGGCAATATCAAACGGAGTCGCCGGATCATAGCCGGATGGGCTAACAATACCATTGGCAATCAAAACATATATGCTGCCATTAGCAAGGGTATAACTTTTTTTCCAGAGAGCATTCGTGGTATCGGAACTGCCCTTCGGTTGAACCGTAATGTCAAATTCAACACCAGCCGGTGCAGGTACATATGGTGATGCCTGGCGGAATCCAAAGTTTTGCAACAGTGGCTGATCATCAAGCCAGATGTCCACTGTGTCGGCAGCCAGGTCTGCTGCATTATGAATAACCTGTACGAGGGCCAGTTGTGGTGCTTCACCCGGATGCGTACCAAGATAGGTGAATGTGTTCTGATCATATACAATCCACTCAGAATCATCAGCATTAGTGCCTGCGGAAGATACCCAGTCAGAATTACCGTTTGTGACAGCAGCTTTGCGCACGATCGAGTGATTTTGTGCTGCACCTGGGACACCTGCTACATCAAAATTCTGATCACTATCCGGATCACCGAAAACATCAACTACAAGTGTATCTCCGTATTCAGCAGCTACTTTAATTATTGCTCGCGCATCATTTCCATTGTGATGAACGACACTTGGAAATGCCAGAAATTCATCCGCACGCCATTCCGGGAAAAAAGTGGGATCAGTTGAATTGTTCAGAATAACCCATACATCTTCATCTTCCAAAACTGCTTCTTCAGGAAATATATGGAAATATTGCCATCCATTACCATTGGCTGATTGTGCAATCTGGTAGTTATCCAAAGCTACATCTGCTCCGGTACCATTGTATATTTCCAAAGCTTTATTATTGCTCGAGCCTTCGATATACTCCGAAAGAAAAATCTCATTGGCCGGAGTAACCTTGTAAGCACCAAAACCATTATTTGTAGCCATGGCATACACATTAAACGTACCGTCGCCGTTATCCTTAACAGCTGACATCACCGGCGCCATTTGCATTGGCATTATCACCCAATGAGGTGGTCAAGCCAAAGGTGGTTGCACTTCCGGCACTCATGGTCGCATCAATAATCCGTGCATTCTGATTTCCGGTGCCATATTGAAACGCAACCAGAAAATATGCTGTCGGGGTTTTGATAAAACGCATGGCATTGCTGCCGGTGGCCAAAACACCACCTGGAATAGAAGTTGCAGCCGTACCATCAGCTAAATAATGGGTTGCATTATCGCCATTTGCATTTACATAAAACGAACCGTCACCAAGTTCAACCGGGGCCACGGCCGGTGAAATTGCATGGTGCTATCGAATTTTACTTTAGAAGCGATAAAAGAGGCGCCGTTATCAGCGGTAGTAAAAACAACAACGGTGTCAGATCCAGCAATCGCTGCATATACTTTTAATGTATTGTCAGCAGCCGAACCGACGACGGTAAATTTGTCGCCAAGTCGTTGAGCGTCTGCACCGGTATATGAAATCACATTTGCTGGTGTCGCACCTTCAGTTAGCCCAGCTGTAAACCTTAAAGGGACTGGTTGCGGCATTGGTGGTCAGGTTACAGACCATTATGATACCATCGGCTGATACATCTGCATCACTCACAGCAAATGTACCGCCACTGACGCCCGTTACATCCAGTGTACCAACATCTGAACCATCGGTTGCATTTACTATTTGAATGTTGTTACCGCCATTGCGACTTACCACAAATATACGGTCATTTGCGCCTACTGTTCCAAATCCAAATCCACGTTCGGTATTCGCGGATGGAGAGAACCAGGATGGTAATGCATTTGCCCCGTCGGATTTTTCCCACAGGGTTTCTACCTGGGCATTACCCAAAGACACGGTTAAAACTAAAAGAACAATTAATGTAATTAACTTGTTCATGTAATCCTCCAAAAAATTAAAAATTGCTATTAATTAGTTAAATTTTTCTGTCCGACGCCTCCTTATCATTTTTGTTTTCTACTAGTTAATTAATTGTTAGTAATGTAATCAATCCTTCTCGCTATGTTTGTGACAAATGTGTTATACCCGGGACTTTCTGATACCCAAATTGCTTCATTTTCCAGGCTTTGTCTCCCTGATAAATCAAAATGTAAAAGCGAAGCCAAATGAATGGAAATCGCCCAGAATACCAAATTCCATGAACGAGTAATCCACGGTAATTTTGGCAAAATTTGGTACATTATACTGCAGCCCCAAACCAGCAGTAAGACCTTCCTGGGTATCCTGGCGTGCGAGCGACTGATATCCGCCACGCAAGAAGAATACTTCAGAAAAACTGTATTCCGCGCCGACATTCACCACACTCGAATTATCACTGGGTACCGCTGCATCCACCGCCAGGCTGATTTTATTTTGCTCGGTGTTGAGAACTTCCATTGAAACACCCAGACGAAAAATCAAAGGCAATGGCCAGGAATCCACTTTATACAATCCTGTCAGGTTGCCGTTATCGCCAAAACGCCGGGGATCCTGATCATAAGCAAACCAAAGATCCTGCCCGTCCATTTTCATTTCCGTACCAAAATTGGACATACTCACACCCAGACGCATGCCATTGAAGTCGGTGATATATAGTAGTCCGACATCGATGGCAAACGCCGTGGCTGAGGAGTTATAAATTCTCTCAGTTATTATCTTCGCCGAACCACCGACTGAGAACCGATCGGTGAAATTCCGTGCGAAGGTAATGGTGGCAAACAGATCACTGGCAGACCAGCGATCACCCGTTCCCTCGGGAAAATTTACAGTAGTTACATTTTCCTCGCCATAATCCAGATACGCAAACTGTATTCCAAAGGCATTACCATCACCGGTATTGAGAATAACACCACCCCAATTATAATTAGAACCAAGAATCCAGTTCGTATGCATAAAACTGGCTACAGACCTTCCTACTTGTGAAATGGCTCCCGGGTTCCAATAAAGTGTATAGGCATCCCGGCCATAAGATACATAAGCGCCACCCATTGCTGTAGCAGTCGGGCCGATACCGATGCCCAAAAAAGCCGCGGCACTGGTACCAACCTTATCCTGAGTATATCCTTCGTTACTGTCAAAGCAATAATAATGACAACAAAAAGAACTAAAAGGCGTTTCATGTAGCCACCCTGACTTTATTTCTTGTTACTTAATAATTGCTAATTTTCCGCGTTTGGTGCCCGCTTCAGATTCTACAACATAAAAATAAACACCAAATGCAACATTTAGATTTTCTCTGGTCTTCAAATCCCACACAATCGTACCGTTTGATAACGGATTATCTACTTCCAGTTTGCGGACAAGATCACCCCGCGAAGTAAAAATATACACGGTTGACTTTTGCGGTAAATTGCTAAAGTATATCTTTCTTTCACCCCGTCCGGAAGTTACGTTTGGCGGTAACGCCGGTTCAAACTCGTGTGCCGCAATATAGGGATTTGGAAATACTTTTATATCATCAAGATCGACTTTCTCCAGTTCCTTATCTACCTTCGGTAATTCTGTCTGCATGGTGAAAAGATCAAATTTATTAAACGGAAATTTTGCTGTTAAGTATAAAATTTCCCCGCCAGTAAATTGATATGGCTCTTCACTATCATCTGTCAAAATAAGGCGTAACAGCCAGGTAAAAATAGTAAAATTTCCATCACCATCTTTCTCAAAGAAATAGATCCGTTCGTTTATCGATGGTAATGAATCGCCATCGGTATCCACATGAAAATATTCAATCTGATAATCTGCAGTGGTATTGATGATTTTGAATTTTCGCGGCTGTGCATTAAATAATGGAATGTTCAAATATTCAAAGATAGTCTGTCGTTGTGTCAACAACGGTATCAAAAATTTGCAATTCATAATTTGATGGGAAAAATACAGGTGTTAAAACAGTGCCATCCGGCAAAGTGGAGGATTCAAATGAAAATGTAAATGAATAATTGATGCTGGTGTCATTCCAGACTGATGTTAAATTCTCTATGGATGTTTTCCAGATGTTATCAAATAATAAGGACATGCCGTCAAATATATCGGCATCCACCACTTCCTGTTCCAACCATGGTGTACCCTGCATATACGGGCTAAAATAAACCGGATGGTATTGATACTGAACAAATACCGCCATCCCGTCCAGACTGCCCGGTGTTTTAGCACGAAACAATCCTTTTTCGTAATCAATGATGTAGCTGTCCGGGGGAATCACATTTCCCACACCGTCCATGACGATGACACTCTCCGGTACCAGATTCTTTTTTGACATCTGCACATATTGGGTATCAACCGGAAAAACTTCTTCTTTGTATGTGGAAAGATCTTTTACCGCATAACGCGTAGTAACCGACTCTAATTCTTTGGGATCATCCAGATCAATCAGTCCGTTATTATTATTATCAATACCATCATTCGACGTATCCCAGAAATAGACTTCATACTCATTACCCGTAATTCTGGTTTGATCAAGTATATTAAATTTCACCGTTCCGGAACCATCGCCGGCCGCATGTGCCAGTGTGTCTCTCTCCGTCGCGCCCACATAGCCGGCCACAGAAAATGAAGGTGTGACCCGGGCTGTATTTATATCCAGGGTAATTTCACCGGTATTTGCCTGTGTGATATTTTTGGTACATTCCGATGGAATGACCCCCGAAGAATCCACACCCCGGTCATAAGATACCACCGCATAATAATAAGTTTGTCCGTTTTGAACATCATAATCAACATAGGAATGTTGTAAAGTTGTATTATCACCAAGATAAAAAGCCCATCCCTGAAGTTCCTGGTAAATATCACTCGGTGGATAAAAGTAGTCAAAAACATCATTATCATAGTCAAACTGGGCAATGGCTCTGAACGCCACCGGATCGCCCTTGGAATTTGTAATCGTTTTTGCATCCAGAAAAGCCGGATCTGTGGCCCGGTATATTTTATATCCCTCAAAATCAAACTCGCGCAATACCGGATCAAATGAACTTTCTGCTTTACGATCCCAGTACAAAACCACACTATCATCACCTGCCACTGCCGTCAGTGTTGGCTTATCCGGTGCAATCGGAAAACGATAATCAGAGTTGTAAATTTTTTGCACCGTACGCAATTTTTTGACCATGTCGTCTAATGTCCAGGCATATATCAATGCAAGTGACATACGTTCGGTCTGATCAGGCGTAAGTGGAAAATATCCGGAACTATAGACAAAATCTCCATCCTCCCCCTGTGTCGGCCGGCCATTGACAAATGTTTCCGGTACATCAAAAAATCCGGGACGCATGCGGCGCCACATATCTTCATCATCGGCCATGGCAATTTCACCGGCAGGAACAAAATAATCAAAACTGCTCAGCCCAATCTGGTCCGATTCGTCTTTATCGGTCTGATCAAAATTGGGCTCACCGGCGGTCGGGAAGCCGTCATTCTCACCAAAATCATTGGTATTGGGAAGCCCATCTATACCAACATCATCCAGTAAAATGCCATCATCATCAACCAGAATTTCTCCGGTTTCCGGATTTCGACTCCAGTCACCGTCATTATCAATTCCATCATCCCGGCGTTCATCAATCATCTCATCGGATTCACCAATACCGGTAATATAGTCTATGTAACGAACCGGATTCAGAATATCGAACAGCACATCCCCATCCGAAGTGACTCTTCTTTGCCGGTAATGCAGAAAATAGTTCTCATCAACCAGGCCATCGAGATCATTATCCTTACCATCAAAGGCATTCTCATTTACCTGATCAGCACCGCCGACGCGTATGGTATTTCCCTCAACCAGAATTGTTTCACCGGAAATTAATGTAAATGTTTCACCAAGACTTACGACGACAAATGTATCCTGACCGGCGGGAAATGTATGCACCGTCCTCTGAAATGTACGTATTCCGTTTATAACCGTATCAACTATCGATACCACCTTATTTGTCTCTCCGTCACCCGGGTTTGCAGAATTGACCACGGTCAATGGCTCAAAATCCTCTGCCTCAAATAGTGCGGCAACCGGTGTCAATCCCGGAGAATCGGCATCATTATCATTATCGATGCCATCAAACGGATTACCCGGACTTTCCAGAAATGCATAGCCAACCAATCCCACCGGGCCCTGCCAGAACGGATTCCGGGAATTATCATTAGGATAATCACCGGTATAAGTCAAATCTTCATTGACATCAAAAAAGGACCAGTCATCATCATATTCCGCCGGCCCGTCCTCGCCCCCGGTAACACCGATATAGGTACCAACCAGCATGCCAAATACGGTTCGCGGATAGGTATATTTTCCTTTATTTGTTATTTCATATACCCAGAAAATATTATCCTGGGCCAGAATTTGCTGCCACTGTAGTCCACGTACTTTCATCTCCAATCCAAGCCCTTTCCGGTTGGGATTATCCGGATCAGGTGCAAAAGAAATACCAAACGGATTTTCTTCCGGTACGCTGAATTCATTGTCATTATTATCATCCAGACACAAAATAGGTTTCCAGGTCGGCATTGGGATTTTTACCAAACAGGCCATTCCAGAAGCCATCAAAATCTGAAGGTTTGTCCGGCCAGCTGATCGGCCAGGACTCAGGGCGGGAACTTATCGCCGGAGTTGGATAGGAAGGGTTAAAGTAACCAAAGACCGGTTCAAATGCCTGGCGGTTACCAAGTACATCGTTATCAAACCCACCGGTGGATGGCCGGCTAACCGGGACATCGATAACCCAATGAAATAACGTATCACGATCGACACCCGTTAAATTATAAGTCCCGTCAATTACCTCGGCACCAATCAGCGGGCTGACATCGCCGATATACCCGTTGGTATCGAATATCCAGGCACCACGCGGACCACCGGTTGAGGGCTGCCCGATTACGCCCCAGTTACCAAAAACCGTTTTAACCTGGTTGCCGTTCAATACACCACTTCGCCGGAATACCCGGCCGCTGGATTGGGCAAATGTGCTTTCGATCAGGAAAATGATGACTAGTATTGAAAAAACAAATATTTTACGAACCGCCATCCTGAAACCTTTCGAATAAATATTCTATAAAATTAAAAATTAAACATAAAACCCAGTTCAATCCGCCGCGGCGCCGAATAGTAGGTTTCATCGGCGAACCACTCTTCCAGCGTATTGATACCATATAGACTGGGATTATTATTACGTGCCCGGGTGAGTTCCGTCGTATAATCAGCCCGTCCCGAATCATTATATACATTTAATTGATTGAGTGTATCAAACAGATTGAAAACTCTCAGGAATAATGTCAGTTGTTTTTCGAACACATTAAAATCTTTATACAGACGCATATCCAAATTCCAGTATATCGGTTTGCTGCGGCTGTTTTCTCTTAATGCGGAGACATCTGTGGTTGCCCGGGGCGTATAGGGTAGTCCGGAACCATAGTTACCAATAAAACTGAGGCCCCAGGTGCTGGCAACATAACTAAGTGTGCCATTCAGAGTATGGAGCTGATCCCAGCCAAGCGGAACCATTTGAACTTCCGGCAGATTTCCCGAAGCAAATGCCAGCTGAGCTGCGTTGGGATCTGAAGCCGTCCCTTTGGCGATTTGAAATGTATAATCCAGGGTATAATTAAAGCCCTGTTGATATCGATTTCGTAATGAAACAATGATACCTTTTACAAAACCAAAATCGCTATTGGTCAGGCGGGAATAGGAGGATGAACCGCCAAAAATCACGATTTCTTCAGAGCGGGTACCGGTCAGATCACGCACATCGCGAAAATATGCGGTTATATCCAATGCCAGATCTTCTGAAATCTGTTGTTTTAGTCCGATTTCACCGGAAATAGTATATTCCGGATCCAGATCTGCGTTTCCGATGGTTCCCTGGTTTCCGGTACCGGTACCCAGTTTAAATTGTGGATTCCGATATAGTAACTCAAAATTTGCTATCTGAAAGAAGTGGCCATATGAAAAGTAAACCACGCCGGTTTCAGTAACCGGAAAGGAAACACCGAGACGTGGGCTTATTTGCGTTTTATTGGATGCGTCTTTATACCAGAACTGTTGTCTCTCCGCCAGGCTATATGCATTTTCCGGTGCAATATCGGGAATCCCATCCCCATTCACATCCTTATAGGCATTGACCGGTCGTATCGGATTGTATATATCCGGATCAGACGGATCCGCCAGGACGACACCATCCGGCCGGAAATGGTCAATACGTACACCCAGATTGACGATAAGATCACTGAACTCCATCTTATCCTGGATATATGCGGATAACTCAATCGGATTTTGTTCATATTTACTGTGATAGGGGGTTTGCAGGCCGGGAACAAATGTGGTGATATACGGTGATCCTGTTTCAAGATCCAGGTCATCACCCTCACGGGCACGTAATGTGATATCTTCGAAAAATATGTTGTAATACCGTGCTTCTACACCACCCTTGAGTAAATGAGTCCGGGATATCTGGCTGGTAATATCAAATTTTCCCAATAAAGTTTTGGTATCCCGCAGAAAATATTGATTATTTGTTCCCCCGGTTTTATAAGTATATGCTTGCTGAAGCTCATTTATCCTGGGATGTATATAGCGCGAGTCGAGAGAATCTTCGTATACCGACTGACGGTAGGACTTTTTGAAATAAGAAAAACCCAGATCATAATAGGTAGAAGGACTGACGCTATGGGTAAACTTTGCAATATGAGAATCCCCGACCCGGAAGCGGTTCAGGTTCCCATCTGGATTTAACCTGTAACTCCGATCATAATCTTCATATTCCACATCATCACGAATATAGTTATAAAACACTTTCATAACAGGGCTGATATTATATATCAGCTTGCCCTGATAGTACATCTTACGGTTCCAGTTCATGGGTACATATTCACCATCACCCACGCCATCAGGATCCCGTGAAGGTGCAACATCCTGCGTTTTATCATAAACTGCTATATTTTGAGGATTATAATCACGACGGCCATAATACCAACCACCAAAATAAATATATCGTGCATTCAGATAATAAGATAATTTACCGGGAATAATCGCACCGTATATACCGCCATCGAAGTTATAGATATTGGTGGGATCAAACGTCCCGGTATTCCAGAACAGATCGTCGTTCTGGCTTATATGATCGCCGACATATACGCTAATATTGCCGCCAAAATCCTTTGACGGTTCTTTGGTTGTGATATTTACTACACCCGACATGGCTTGTCCGTATTCGGCATTAAATGCACCGCTGATAAACTGCAGTTCTTCAACCATATCTTTATTGACATCAACCACGGTACCGCCGTCATATTTATCGGTAACCGGCATGCCATCAATCCAGTAGGCGACTTCACCGGTTCGTCCACCGCGTACATGACCATCCACATAACCAGCCTGGAGTTCCAGTGCTTCGGAAATTTCGGTAACCGGCAATTTGTCGAATTGTTCGGCATCAACTGTTGCTGTTGTCGCTGTAATATCTTTAACCACCATATCACGCCGGGCCACCACAACGATATCTTCTGACAATTCCAGAACGGATTCCTGCATTTCAAAGTTGAGTTCCGTCGTCTGGTCTACATTAATTTCGACATTCTCAAATACAGCCGTGGAATAACCGATATACTGTGCTTCAATCGTATAATTTCCCGGTGGGATATTAAGGATAAAAAACTCGCCATCCAGATCGGAGGTGGCACCCAACATAGTACCGTTTATCAGAATGTTTACACCGATTAGTGGTTCGCTATTCGCTTTATCCCTAATCAAACCGGCAATTTTACCTGTGGTTCCGGCAAAGATAACCAGCGGGAAGTAAAAAATAAAAAGAAGTGCAAAAAAACGGGTAAATGAACGCATATCTGCCCTCGTATTGTGGTTCTTTAGACACAAATGAAAAGCAAATGGAACAGTAATAAAATTAGTAACTCTATTGTGAGTTGCTAATTTACAAATTATTTTTTATGAATCAAGGATTTTTACTGGATGAAACATTATAATTGAGATTTTATTTCAAAAAAGTTGGCAAAATTACAAAAATAAAATTAATGCGACTATGTGATGTATAAGTTTATATAAATGTAGAACAATTATCAATCATTTTTTACTTAGCGACGATTTTTTTTAGATCATTAAACGTCCGTTTTGCGCCAGGAAAATCGGGCTCCAGCTGTAAACAAGCCGAAACAGCCCGGAGCGCTTGTTCATATTCGCGAAAATGAATATGAACGCCGCAAAGATTATAGAGTAACTGGGCATCATTTGCGTCCAGACCCCTGGCAGTGAGCAGAAATTCCTTTGCTTTTTGATATTGTTTCGTGTATAAACTCAAAATTCCCTGCCATTTATAGCTATACGCACCGGGGTTCTGGTTATGGAGTCTTTTTAAAAATACCATTGCCTGATCATAGGATTGCAATTCTATCAATCCGTCTATTAATATTTTATACGGGGTCTCATTAAAGGGCATTACCTCAATCAGGGCACGCATTTCACCGATAAAATTAAATTCTTCCTGTTTTTCTTTATACCACATAGCGGCCCGGACATGCGCATTTTCCCAGTTAATTTCATCCGTTAACATGCGATAAGCCAGATCATCAATAAAATCTGCTGGTTTATAATTTTGCATGGACACATTTGGTTTACCCAAAGGCGTAAATGGCCAGCCGCCACGTAAATATGCCAGACGTAACTCAGTATATGTTGAATCCAATCGGGTCAGCCTCCAGCTTTGCGCCACATCAACCGCTTCTGATACGGGATAGATGCGGTCAGATTTAAGCGGTACCAGGCCACGCAATTCCATCATCCTGATAAACGCGGCACCTGTTAAACCGATGCCCTTCAGATTTGGATGCAGATGGTCTGTCATCAACGTATTATCCACAATATAGTGCGGACTATTTGCGCGAAATACCGAATCGATATCGACCAGAGGCAGTTGGAATTTATGTGCCAGTTCCGCGATGGTCTCATTAATCCCATTGGGCGCTCTGAAACGCAGGGCATCGAGCTCGCGGGCCTTTGCATATAAGTCCCGGGCCTTTTGATAAGATCCGGACCTGTATTCCAGTTCGGCACGATCGTAAATTTCTTTCGCTGCAGGCAGACTATCTTCGGCAATCGATTCAAACGGTGGCTGATCTTTCATATTCGATGTCAGGTTGCCAAGAATTACGGGTACATTCTGATCTCCGGCCCAACTAAGTATATCAGACAAGTTATCTCTGAATTGACTGATTCCATTTTGATATGTTTGCGAATATAGCGGAATCAACTGCTTGCCAACCATACGTGCCATGAGCGTGGCATCCTCACGGGCTTCAGACTCCTGCGAAAACCAGCCGCGTATCCCGAAAATAATATTTCGCAATAATTGCATCGTCCGGATATCCTGCGTTGCCAGCATAAAATTTACTACAAAGGTACTGCTGCCCCAAAATTCTGAAGATCCGGCGCCCAGTGCGCCATAATATTCATTATGACCGGCATATATGATCACCAGGTCCGGTTGCTTTTCCAGTACACCGGGAAAAAGATCACGAATGGTATATGAATTTGTCGCAGATAAAGCAATATTAATGACTTCGATATGTGCCATAGGATATTGGATTTTTAAATACCGGCTGATCATATGTGAGAAGGCACCGTTTACCGGATAAGGGAATCCGGCAGCCGAGCTGCCGCCCATGATAAACACCCGGTAAGTTTTATCGCTTTTATTTTTCCTAAAACCATCATAATGCGGTGTCGGCGGGCGTCGTAAATTCCTGAAATATCGTCGCGCAATCTCGGGATTAAGCATAAGATAATCCGGAAAGTCTTTGGATGGCTGCACCCATTGCGGCACGACTTCGCCATAACTGGCCACACGTAATCCCATTTCAAGCAGGACAAAAAACAGTACCGGAATTAATAATGTCAGCAGATAGAAATAAAAAGGATATTTTTTGTTTTCAGTCATATGCTACCACAGGTATCGGCTTTTCAGCATGACCGGAACCGGTGCCTCAGTGATGAGACTATCCGGATTATAAATATTATTATATAAATTCTTCTCAAAAATTTCACTTATCTCGCTGGATTTTACATCTTTAAGCACATCATCATATTCCTGCCATTTTACAGAATTGTTATTTTTAAAATCTTCTGAAAAATAGCGCCTTCTGAATTCCCGGCCAAGCAATTCTTTTCTATGTTTTTGTATTTGTTGCTGCACATTGGAATTATTTTCATACCCATTATCTATCGCATCACGGGTGAGCAAATCTGTCCTGATCATTTCTATAACCGCCTGGTTAAATCGATTATATCCTTTTAAATAAGGTCGGTGAAATGGCGGCATGATACGCAATCGTTCAATAAATTGATCTACAGTCATCTCAAGATCGCCCAGCCTTACCAGTGGTTCATGACGTAAATCCGCAATGCCCGCTTCTACCTGCGACAGTTCACGATTGTTTAGCGGAGGTACGATCACCATAGGGATTCTGTTCGGCAGAGTTTTGAAGGAGCAAAAATTGCCCGGCTATTTTATTCATTACCCGATTATTAATACCCAGTTTTTGCCCTTCGGCCAGCAAATTTAGTTTCTCGCGTATCGCTTCATCCGCTTTGCGTTTCCGGATTATCTCCAGCACATTTTCCAATCGTACACGATCTATCATATTCTTAAAAACTGGATTATCCTGTTCTTCTGTCACCAATACAAGATGATAACCGTAGGAAGATTGTACGATACCCGAGACAGTACCCGGGGCATTTGCATAGATAGCATCCTCAACAGCTCCGTCAACATTGCCAAATGTAATCCAGCCCAGATCCTGGCCCTGGGTTGTAAAAAAAACCGCCGGATCGACATTCGTGCCATTTATTTGAGACTGCAAATTTTCAATTTCTTTTATGTCTTTGCTGAATATATTTAAACTATAACGGCTCTTTGACAATCTGCGCAATCCTTCACGAAGTTCTGCATCGGTAACGTGCACGGTGTCAAGAAAATTTTCCCGGATATACGTTTTGAATATTTCTTTTTCCTTTATATAGTCGATCTTTTGGACCAGGTCCGCTTCCTCAGCCAGCCCGGACATATCTGCTGCAAGATAAAAGTATTCCTGATCAATTAAATATTCAACCTGGCTTTTATAGGCATTGGCCAGAGAGGTTCGAATGGCATATTGGGGTTCCAGCCAGTAGCTGATTTCAAAATCCTGACGGGAAATATTATTGTTCCCGACACGGGCTACGACCTCCCCGGAAAATTGAGAGTTATTATCACTGCTGCATCCGGCCCAGAAGAATAGAAACAGAAGAAAAAAAGAAGTGTATTTCATAAAGATAAGTATTGGTTTATATTTACTCTTAATAAAATCTATGCGCCTGAGTTCCCAAGTCCCTGAGCAAAAGCAAAAAGTTTAGAGATGCGGGCACCGGGCTGGGGATAAAATGTAAAATGAAAATTTATGAATGTAAAATGTTAAAGGAATTATAATTTTTCCAATAATTACTTTTGCATTCTAAAATTTACATTCTACATTTTACATTTAACTCAAACTTAGGGACTCAGGCGACTCAGGGACTTTGTCACTCTTTCTCTTCGTGCCTTTGTGCCACTTTAACTCTGTGCCTTAGACTTAAAACAACGCATAAATAAACGGTGCCAGAGCCGAACCTTCGGCAAAAACGATTAAAAAGCTCAGAAGCAGCAGGAATAATACAATCGGTGTCAGCCACCATTTTTTCCGTACACGCAAGAACTGCCAGAACTCTGCTAATATGCTTAATTTTCCCATTATACTCTCTTATTTTTTGCAGGTGAATTTAATTGTATTCGGGAAAGTGAACAAGATATATTTTGATTTCACCGAGGTCCACAGAGATTCCACAAAGTTACACAGAGATATTTATAAAATACTTCTCTGTGTTCTCAGTGCCTTCTCAGTGGATCTCTGTGTTACTAAAACTGTTTGGTAATGTCCATCTCATCCCCTTTGGGCCGTTCGATCCAATAAGTTTCCTGAGTTTCGGAGATCGATGTATCCAGTAATCGCTTGCCGGTAAGTTTCAGTACCAGGCCGATTGGTGTAAAAACCAGATAGAACAACAGACTCAATATTACCCGGGTCATCACCCAGCCCAGGACAAATCCCAGGTAGGAGAAAGCTATAAACAAAGGTTTAATAACTATTGGAATTAGAAGTCCGAACAGTAGAATTACGAATGCAGAAAGTAAGAAGTATAAATACAATTCTACATTCAAAAACCATTGTACCGACAGCAACCAGCGATAAAATAATTGCCACACCAATGGCAAACTTTTTCCATTCTGTTTTGTTGTTAAAATTTGATTTATCCATGCAAGTTGTTAATCCTTTTATATCACAGAGCGCCACAGAGAAATCACAGAGTTACACAGAGTATTTTTATTTAAATTCTTAAAATCTTTATTGATCTTCTCAGAGAATGCAACAAATTAATACATTAAAATAAATCATTGTCTCTGTGGAACTCAGTGCCTTCTCTGCGGAACTCTGTGTAATATTACTTTTAATCCAACTCAAACTCATCCTTCCAATCAATACTATCATGAAACTCAGGTTGATCTTTTTTATCCAGCAGAAAGTTACCCAGCACCAGGTAATCCATATTGGTGCGCATAAAGCATTTATAGGCATCTTCCGGGGTGCAGACGATGGGTTCCCCCCGAACATTAAACGACGTATTGATCAGAACCGGACAACCGGTAATTTTATTAAATTCACTGAGCAACTTGTGGAAACCCGGATTGGTTTCCGCATGCACGGTTTGAATCCGGGCAGAGTAGTCCACATGGGTAATGGCCGGAATCTCTGAACGACTGACATTGAGTTTATCGATTCCGGAAAGTTTTTCCTCTTCTGCAGTCATCTTACGTTGCAGACCTTTTTTGACATCGGCTACTAGCAGCATATAGGGACTATGTCTATCAATCTCAAAATAATTTTCGACCTCTTCGGCCAGCACCGCCGGGGCAAAGGGCCGGAATGATTCCCGAAATTTGATTTTTAAATTCATTTCCCGCTGCATTTCCGGTGACCTTGCGTCTCCCAGAATACTGCGACCGCCCAGGGCACGCGGGCCGAATTCCATGGGGCCCTGGAACCAACCTACTACGTTAATATTGGCCAACAGCGCTGCTGTTTTTTTATAGAGAGTCATCATTATCTAATAGATCATAGGGAATGGAATTTTCATTTAAAAATTTGGCAATCTGATCATTAGTATAATCCGGGCCTAGAAATGAGCCTTTTTGCAGATCTTTGAATTCTGAATATTGAATATCCAATTTTGATTTTTGAACTTCATCATTCATCATTCGATATTCATTATTGGACATTTCTCCTGATTTTAGATTTTGTCCGAAGGACCCCGTTTGGGGGATTTTGGATTTTGGATTGGGCCCTGTATCCTGGATACTGGATGCTGGATGCTGGATACTCGATGCTTCTCCTTGATTTTGGATTGGTTTCTGGAGCCGATTTGTTCGCCAATCGCCAATTGCCCATCGCCTATCGTACCTTGTCCTTCTGTATCGCTATTGGACACGGCATGCCGTGTCCCTACGCCATCATCCCCAACTGCCAACGGCCAATTGCCAACGGCGCGGTCATTCGCCAAATGACTATACCAAACTGCTAAAGCAGCGCCCAATGCGCCGCCCGCATCGCCCGCCGCCGGTTGGATCCAGATATCTTTGAATAAATTTTCGCGCAGAATTTTGCCATTGGCCACACAATTCAGGGCCACGCCACCTGCCAGGCACAGATAGTCGGCATTGGTTTGTTTTTTGGCATGCCGGGTCATTCGCAGCATGACCTCTTCGACCACATCCTGTACCGAGCGGGCCAGATCCATATCACGTTGGGTTAAATCCGATTCCTTGGTTCTGGGCGGACCGCCAAATAGTCTGGCAAATTTATTATTGGTCATGGTCAGCCCGGCCGCATAATTAAAATAATCCATATTCAGGCGGAAAGACCCATCCTCTTTGACATCGATCAGATTATCCATAATGGTCGTGACGTATTTGGGTTCACCATAGGGTGCCAGCCCCATGACTTTGTATTCGCCCGAATTCACCTTGAAACCGGTATAATAAGTAAAGGCAGAATAGAGCATTCCCAGCGAATGTGGAAAATGAATTTCCTTTAATATGTTTATCCTGTTATCCTGTCCATGAGCAATACTGGTAGTGGTCCACTCACCCACGCCATCGACGGTAATAATAGCCGCTTCCTTATAAGGGGAGGGATAGAAGGCCGAGGCGGCATGGGAGAAATGGTGCTCGGGAAAAAGAATCTCACCTCCAAAATCCGGCATTTCATCTTCAATCAGCGATTTGATCCACAGTTTTTTCTTCATCCACAGGGGCATGGCCTTTAAAAAGGACCGGATGCCATGGGGTGCATAGTGCAGGTAGGTTTCCAGGAGGCGTTCGAATTTCAAAAACGGTTTATCATAAAAGGCCACATAATCCAGATCCGCGTAGGTTATTCCCGCCTGGGCAAGGCAACTGCTGATGGCATTGCGCCGGGAACTCCGGATCGTGCTTTTTCCGCGTAAAGCGTTCTTCCTGGGCGGCCGCAATAATTTCACCGTCGGTAATAAGCGCCGCCGCGCTATCATGATAATATGCCGAAATACCGAGAATATGCAAAAAGATTTCCTTTTTTTTCAACTAATTTAAGGAATAAGTGTAATATAAGAAAAGACAAAGAGACAAAGAGACAAAGAGACAAAGAGACAAAGAGACAAAGAATTTTTTGATTTTTAGCTCGTGTCAAGAGAAAAATGAAAAATGTCCAAATCTCAATGACAAATCAATGTCAAATATTCAAATTAAAATGCCAAATGAATGTCTAAAATAAAATGTTTAAATGGGGAGAAAAAGTTGACATTAAGACATTGGGGCTTGATTTGACATTTTTGCTTGTACATTGGGCATTAATTGCATCCTAAACTTTGTCGCTTTGTCGCTTTGTTGCTCTGTCACTATTTATTGACTTTGTCACTATTTTACCAGCGGGCTTGAATTCCCCCAACGGAGACATTAAATTATGAGACTTATTTCAAATCGGTACAAGATGGAAAGTGATATGGATACGGCAAAAGTAAAACTAAAGATCAAGATTAAAATCAAATCTCAGGATTAGGCGGGATTCGCTATGGCAAAAGTAGTACAAAAGCAGAAGAAGAAAGTGCTTCCGGCCGAGTTACCCTTTGGCAAACAGAACATGTTATTGCTGGGTGTTGGTCTTTTATTCCTGGTAGTGGGTTATATATTGATGGCCCAGCCGCCGGTGGACAGTTTTGCTTCATTGACCGCGGCACCGGTGACATTAATGATTGCCTACCTGGTGATAATTCCCTACGCCATCATGTACCGTCCGAAGAAGAAGGAAGAGTAGCCATAGGCAGTTGGCCGTTGGCAGTGAGCTTGTACTCGGTACTCGTCACTCGGCACTGGTTTATAATACTCAGGTGCTTAGGGACTCAGGTACTCGAATAGATTTTAGATTTTAGATTTTGGATTTTAGATTTTTAATTATTCCGGGCGATTAGCTCAGTCCCGATGAATACGGGATACTCGAACCGGCTACCAAATCAAAGATTTGGGCCGCTTCGGCACTGGTTTACGAGCACCCGCCCTTTGAAATATGATAGTTTTGCACACGCCATGGGCGATTAGCTCAGCTGGTTTAGAGCACCTGCCTTACAAGCAGGGGGTCACTGGTTCAAATCCAGTATCGCCCACCAACCCACTTCTCGGTGGGAAGTTCGAAGCACTAATTTCTAAATCCTAAATAAACTCGAATTATCAAATTCCAAACCAGTCTCAATGCGAGGCTGGTTTTTTTTTGCTAAAATTTGGGTCACTGGCCGGAGCGTTAGCGGAGGTCCCGTTCCACGGGATTCAAATCCAGTATCGCCCACCAACCCACTTCTCGGTGGGAAGTTCGAAGCACTAATTTCTAAATCCTAAACAAATTCGAATTACCCAAATTCCAAACCATTCAAATCCAGTATCGCCCACCAGCCCGCCACAGGCGGGAAATTCGAAACACAAATATCTAAATTCTAAACAAATTCGAATTATCAAATCTAAAACCAGTCTTGTTACGAGGCTGGTTTATTTATTTAGAGGATTTAGAGTTTAATTTCGAGGTAATTGTTTTAAGTTTTTCTATTAGCAACTTATATCTTTCAGTTTGTATAGCAGGTTCAAGATGTGCCAGAATTGCTTCCTGAAAAGTTGGATCTTTTAACAAGGTACTAAATTCAGTGAGTAAAAAAAGTTTAACATCCTGATTTGAATTTAATATATCTTGTATCAGAGTAGATCGGTTATCCAAAACATAGACAATATCTTCAAAATCATGGCTGGTCCTGGGATCTTTTCCACGATCCCTGAAGGCGATAAATTTTGCTGCTAAATAATATGCCACAGGCATAATTTTAATTTTCACATCATCCAACTGATAAAATTCCATATTATCAAAACCAGACTTTAAACCATGGATTTGCTGGTGCCCAACTAATTTCTTTTGTGGCCATTACATCGAGAGAAATATTCTGGTATTTAAATCTGCACATAACGCTTGCATCTTTGGCAAAATGAATGTCTCTTTCTGCCAATTGCTGGCGGAATCTATCCAACTCATTTGCAGAAGCTACTTTAATTACAATATCCACATCTTTGGTTGGACGAATTTCCGGTGCACCAGGATCATCCACATAAATTGAGGTCACGGCGCCACCTACATAAACAACCTGATCATTTAGATCACCTAATATTCGTGCAATACTCTTGATAGCTTCAATACTTTTTTGTTTTGTGTTCAGCATTCTTTGCCCAATCAGTAATTATCTATTATTGCAATATGCGTTTCTTTAATTCCTCAATTGCATGTTGTTTTTCCCGCACACGCCCCAGGCGTAAAGAATCCACAAGGGCAAGTAATTCGTATAAAGCAGGATCCTTTGCACATGCTCCCGGTACCCCGGGGTGGAGAGGCTCAACAGCCTGACCGCGCATTTCACCCTCTGCCCATGGCCAGACATAAAAATCTTCAGCCGAAATAATACTATTTAACGGTGGTGCATTGTGGGCAGTGGGTAAACCGCGTTGTATAGAACCTGGTTCCGCCGGGTAGACGTAGCGCAAACCGTATTCCAGAAAATCAAGAAGATTGTTTTTCATTAACCTTTTTTTTCCGGCAGAGAGCAAACCAGCAATTTGGGAGCGGTTTAAGGATTCGCTCACCTCAGACTGACTTATATTTAAAGTGATGGCCAGGTCTTTTGCGAACCATTCATGCTCACCCAGAGCAGCAATTTTTAGCAAAACAACAATATCCTGAGAACGCATTCCTTTGTGTTTCTTCATAAATATCTCCAATAATAAAATACATATCGTGATTCGCGAATCGCGATATGCAAATTAATATAGGAAAAGTATAAAATCAAGTTAAGTATGGGATGTTATTTAAAATCTTACCAGTTACTAAATAGCAGGCATTTACTTGGCTATTTATACGGTGAACAAATGGTTCCAGGCTACAGGACCGAGGTTCAAGGATCAAGGATAAAGGCCCCAGGCTCCAGGCACCGGGCGCCAAGGGACTCAGGGACTTTAAAATAAGTCCAGAGATTCTTCAAATCGATTTCACCAATTACCCTTTGCTTCTGTTCGCAAGTAAATATAAATTCTAAAGATAATTTTGGAGAATATCTATTGTATTGCCCGGTCTGTAAAACGTCGATGATTATTTTGGAATATACGGAAGTCGAAATTGACTATTGCCCATCCTGCGCCGGTTGCTGGCTGGATCAGGGTGAGCTGGAGTTGATTCTGGAAGCTTCCGGAAAAATCTATGATCTGTCCAAATTCAAATCATCGCCAAAAGGTAAAAAACGTTGCCCGCGCTGCCATAAAAAAATGCATGTGGATCTTTTTCCACACAGCAGTATTGAAGTGGATTTCTGTCCGGGCGATGGCGGCATCTGGCTGGATCGCGGAGAATTATTAGCCATAGCCGGGATGGAATCGGAAAATTCGGCAGCACAAAAACTAAAAGAATATTTCAAAGAATTGTTCACACAATCGAGTTAGGCTCGGGAGGTACTTCATGTTAATGTTTATTGTACTTGGTATTCTGGTTATTATCATTTTTTGGATCGTCGCTATGTACAACGGCCTGGTTCGTCTGCGGAATCAGGTAAAAAATGCCTGGTCACAAATTGATGTGCAGTTGAAACGGCGTCACGATCTGATCCCGAATCTGGTTGAAACCGCCAAAGGATATATGAAACACGAGCGGGAAACACTGGAATCGATCACCAATGCCCGCAGTCATGCCGTCGAAGCCAGCGGCGTGGCGAATCAGGCTAAAGCAGAAGGTGAACTCAACAATGCGATAAGCCGTTTTATGCTCGTGGTTGAAAACTATCCCGATCTTAAAGCCAGTCAAAACTTTTTGTCTTTGCAGGAAGAATTATCATCCACAGAAAACAAAGTCAGTTTTTCCCGTCAGGCATATAATGATCAGGTACAAAACTTTAATATCAAAATTGAAAGTGTGCCCAGTAATATCATCGCCGGCATGTTCAATTTTAAACAGGCGGAATTTTTTGAGATCGAAACGCCGGCCGAACGGGAAACACCCAAAGTAAAATTCTAAATTTTTGCCAACTTAAAGACTGTACGGTTAAGGAAAGCGATTTTTTCAATGTGGGAAGAAATCCGCAGAAATAAAATAAAATCCATCTGGCTTATGATTCTCATGGCCCTGATGCTGGCCATTCTTGGCGCAGCAATCGGATCTTTTATCCTGGCAGAAAATCCGCAGGAAGGGATATTTCTTGGCGTGTTCATTGCCATGATCGTCTGGATTGTGATGCTGCTGATCAGTTTTTCCGCAGGTGACCGGATTTTGCTGGCCACAGCCGGCGCCAGGGAAATTAGCCATGATGACGCACCGCAATTGTATAATATCGTTGAAGAAATGAAAATTGCCGCCAGTTTACCCAAAATGCCGCGTGTTTTCATTATCGATTCCAATGTGCCCAACGCCTTTGCCGTTGGTATAAAAACAGACTCGGCTGCCGTTGCGGTTACCACCGGATTATTGGCGCGTTTGAACCGGGATGAATTGCAGGGGGTGATCGCCCATGAGATCGGACATATTACGAATCGTGATACCTATTTTATGACCTTGGCCGGCGTAACCGTCGGTGCGGTAATTATCCTGGCCGATCTGTTCATGCGCGGCATGTGGTACAGTTCGATTGCCGGCCGGCGATCTTCCCGCGACAGCGGACAAATACAGACGGTCATTATGGTGGTAAGCATTGTATTCGCCATACTGGCGCCGATTTTAACCCAGATCCTCTATTTTGCCACTTCCCGTCAGCGTGAGTATCTGGCCGATGCCAGTTCGGCGCGTTTCACCCGTTATCCGGAAGGTTTGGCCTCCGCTCTGGAAAAGATAGCGGCCAATCAAAGTGAAAATTTCAGTAAAAGCCGCACGCTTGCCCCGATGTATATCGTTAATCCCCTGGCGGCAACCGGTAAACAGAACAATCTGTTCAGTACCCATCCGGCAACCGAAGAGCGGGTCCGTATCTTGCGCGGCATGACCGGCAGCTCTTCATTAATGGCCTATGAACAGGCTTACAAACAGCTGCACAGTAACCAGAGTATCATTGGCGCCGCAACCCTTAAAGGCTCGGATACTCAGGATATCCGGTCAGCCGAAGGAACAACACAAAATGCCAGGCAGGGAATGCGTGAGGCCAAGGATATTTTGCAGCGTGTGGCCGGATATGGTCTTTTAACCTGCAGCTGCGGTTTGAAAATGAAGATCCCCAAAGAAACTGATCACAACGATATAAAATGTCCCCGCTGCGGTAAAATGCATGAGATCCCGCTTGAATTACTCAGTGCAGCCGCCATTGCTATGAGCCAGAAGGACAACAGGCCAAAAGGCCAATAGGCAAAAGGTACAAGGATCAAGGAACAAGGACCCAGGTTTCAGGCTCCAGGGCCAAGGGACTCAGGTGCTTAGGGACTTTCACCCCACAAAATAGACGTAACAGCATATAGCCGACAACTCAGGGACTCAGGTACTTTTTTAACCGACGACTGATAGCAGAAAGTCGACAGCATTTTCCAGGCGATTCACTCCGTCACGATGAATACGGGATACTCGAACCGGCTACCAAATCAAAGATTTGGGCCGCTTCGGCACTGGTTCACGGCACCTGCCTTACAAGCAGGGGGTCACTGGTTCGAATCCAGTATCGCCCACCAACCCACCTCCCGGTGGGAAATTCGAAGCACTAATTTCTAAATCCTAAACAAATTCGAATTACCCAAATTCCAAACCAGTCTCAATGTGGGGCTGGTTTTTTTTATACATAAAATATCTGTCACTGGCCGGAGCGTTAGCGGAGGTCCCGTGAAACGGGATTCAAATCCAGTATCGCCCACCCCAACCCCATAATTTACAATAAGTTATGGGGTTTTTCTTTTTGCCGTATGTGACATTTCTGAGACAGATTTTAAAAATATTTTTCTTTGTATATTTTGTAATAAAATTATTTACGCCTCTTAATCTACTGTCCAAGAATCTGCCATTACATTAGCCTGATCGAGTACGAGATCAATGGCCTCTTGTTGTTTATCTGGTGGGTACTTATATTTTCTTAGTAGACGACGAACTAAATTACGTAGTTTAGCGCGCACATTTTCGCGCACCTGCCAGTCGACCGTAGTGTTTTTTCTGAGTTTTTCAGTCAACTCAACTGCAATCTTTTTTAAAATTTCATCGCCCAATTCACGTACAGCACTTTCATTGTTAGCCAGGGCATGATAAAAAGCAACCTCATCCGGATTAAGCCCCAATTCTTCATCCTGCTTCATGGCATCCTGAAAATCCTTAGCCATTTTTATCAGTTCTTCAATTACTTGGGCTGTCTCGATTGCCCGATTATGATATCGCCTTAGGGTGTTCAACAACATTTCACTGTACTTTTTTTCCTGGACCACATCACGACGAGTACGACCTTTTATGGCATCTTTTAATAATTTTTCAAGTAGTTCTACAGCTAAATTTTGCAAGGCATATTTCGAACATCTTCCAAAAACTCATCAGAAAGCAAGACCGATATTGGGTTTCTCCAAACCGGCAAGTTGAAAAATATCCGCGACGCCTTCGGCAACAACAGCATTATCCAGAATTTGTTTTAGCGCGCTGTGCTTTTGCTTCTTCGGTTCGTTTTTTGTCCATCCGTGTATTTTGTAATTGCTGACTTTACTGCTGTAAAAAAGGCAATTTCTTTTCTGAGTGCAATGGCTTTATCCAGAGTGCCACATAAGGCAAAGGCTTTGGTGATAGCGGACATGGCATCAAGAAAACGTTTTTTGCCATCTTCAATTTTAAGAATATGGTTCGCGGCAGGAACAAGTAAATTAAGTGCATTGGTTTCATAATGCGCTGTAATTAAAACCATGAAACATGGTCCTGCACATTTCCATTTTTTCCATTAAAATATTGAATGCTTCTTCGGCATCTAATGTAGGTGTGCCTTTTCCTTCGGAATCGACATAGACTTTTAAAGCCTGTTTCAGATCATTGGCGATGCCGATATAATCCACCACCAAGCCGCCAGGCTTATCTTTAAATACCCGGTTCACCCGTGCAATGGCCTGCATCAGGTTATGGCCCTTCATGGGCTTGTCAACATACATGGTGTGAGCAAGGCGGAACATCAAAGCCGGTCAGCCACATATCGCGGACAATCACCAGTTTCAAAGGATCATCAGGATCTTTAAAGCGTTTTTCAATGGTTTTCTTTTTTGCTTTGCTGTAAACATGTTGTTGTAAAGCTGCTCTGTCTGAAGCGCTACCGGTCATGACAATTCGTATTGCGCCATCCTGCGGATCATAATAGCCATTACTGTCCGTTTTCTCTTTATACAGCGTTCCTTTCCATTCGGGTCGAATTGCTGTAATCGCATTAAACAGGTTGACACAGATTTCACGGCTCATGCAGACAATCATCGCCTTACCGTCAATCACTTCTAACCGGGCTTCAAAATGCTTTACTAAATCCTCTGCAACTTCTTTTAAACGCGGTTCTGAACCAACCAGTTTTTCCAGTGCCGCCCATTTGCTTTTTGATTGCTCGCGTAAAACAATATCTTCTTCATCTTCTAAAACTTCATCCACTTCACGGTTCAGTTCCTCGATGGCTTGTTTATTAATATCCAGTTTTGCCAGACGACTTTCGTAAAAAATGGGAACCGTGGCGCCGTCATCCACCGCATCCTGAATATCATAGATACTGATATAATCACCAAAAACAGCGCGGGTATCTGATCCGCTTTGGAAACCGGGGTGCCGGTAAAACCAATAAACGACGCATTGGGTAAGGCATCGCGCATGTGCTTGGCAAAGCCATATTTATATTGACCGGTCTTTCTGTCCAGTTTTGCCATAAAGCCATACTGACTGCGGTGGGCTTCATCGCTGATCACGACGATATTCTCGCGGTCATTTAAAATCGGGTGTTTCTTTTCATGGTTCAGCATCATGAACTTCTGCACCGTGGTAAAAATGATGCCGCCTGATTGCCGTTCTTCTAACATCTGCGCGTAAATCATCGCGGCTTTCGGCTTGCTGCGGGGTTTGTTTTAACAGATCTTTGGCGCTGCTAAAGGTTTGAAATAACTGCCCGTCCAGATCGTTGCGGTCGGTGACAA
>CAVXXB010000004.1:0-151032 GCA_963765585.1 Calditrichia bacterium
CAATCTTTGTGTTTTGGGTATCAAAAGGTGGTTTCCATAAACGCTTCTTATATAAAGATAATCTTATTTTATCCATTGTTACTTCAATAATAAGTATAGTTATTTATTCAATTTATCCGAAGATTTTCTGGTATATTGTGTTTGTATTCAATCCATTTATTGGTTTGGGTTTTTTTGTTCTATTGCTGTTATACCGTTTCTATCGTAATCCACAAAGAGAAATCCAAGCAGGGAGTGGTGAATTTTTGTCCCCTGCTGATGGACGGATTATTTATATAAAAGAACTGGAAGAGAATCAGATACCAGTTTCAGTTAAAAAAGCAAAATTGTCAAAGTTAACAGAAATCACTAAAACAGACTTACTTTCAACACCTTGTTATCTAATTGGGATTGCAATGACATTATTTGACGTCCATGTAAACAGGGCACCAATGGCAGGCAAAGTCACATTTGTTCAACATACTTCAGGTACCTTCTTGGGATTAAATGATCCTGAATCTACTTTTACAAATGAGCGTAATACCATCATCATTGAGAATGGTGATGGTGTAAAAGTTGGAATTGTACAAATAGCGGCAAGATTGGTAAAAAGATGCATAATTTCTTCAAAAGAAGGGGATAGTGTGGACCACGGACAGGTAATTGGAAAAATACGGGTGGGATCTCAGGTGGATCTAATCATTCCCCGGCATTGTGATATTTTGATCCGGGAAGGCGATCAAGTTTCGCCGGATTGACAAAAATTGCCAGATTAATAGAAGAAATCTGATGAAAACACTTTGGTTTGATTTCACCAATCCTCCTCATGTAAATTTTTATTTTCCCTTAATCAACTATTATAACAAAAAAGTAGATAAAAGATTTTACTGCAAGGGAATTTGTTGAAACGACGAACCTTTTACAATCTACGGGCATTGATTTAAACGTTATGGAAAAAAATACTGGCGAAAATAGTTTCTTAAAAATGTACTCATTTCAAGAGAAATAAAACTATGCATAAAGTCGATTCATTTGATTTTAGTTTTGCTTCAAATTATGAATCACCCTTAACATGTTGGTTTAGGGGAAAACATCGCTCGTTTTTGATGATAATGCATAGTCACCAAACTGGCTGTATGCAAAATTTGCTAAATATGTAATAATCGCCTGTAATGCCATAGATAAAGAGGCTATGTATACAATGGGATTAGAAAGGAGCACTTATATTCATACAAAGGTTTCAAAGAAGATATTTATATTGCAGATTATGTTCCAAACGTAATTTGTTGATAAATTCCATTTAAGAATTCTGTAACGTGATAGACCTGAAAACATTTGAAGCTTCATATATTCCAAAAGGAACAAAAAGTATTGTTCCTGAACTTGTAAATTCTCTGAATTAGCAAAGGATTTAATATTTTGTATCTTCCACGATATGAAAAAGACAGCTTTATGTACCCAGCATGAAAAATATATATACCGGATAAACCTCTTAATGGTTTGGATGTTTGTTATTATTCGAGTGCAGTTTTAACTGGGGCAGGCACTTTTTCAAGAGAATGACTGTTATGGGGACACCGGCAGTTTCATTCTATGCGGGAAAAGTTAAACTTGGTGTCGACAGAAGTCTCGAAGAGAAAAAAACTGTATACTTTTCACGTGATCCTTCCGATATTTTATATTTCGTTCTAAAAGCAAATAAAAAGCAATTTGACAACAGACAGAGCAAGGAAATTCAATCAGGACTTTTTAGCACCCTGGATAAGATCATATTTAACTGATCAGATATTAGCATAATGCGAGATTTCTCTTTAAAAACATATCATCAACTTATAACTACATTTCTGGATAATAAGTATACCTTTCAAACTTTTTCTAACTTTCTTGGAAATCCTGTAGAACGGTGTGTAATTATTAGGCACGACATTGATCTGAAAAAAGATCGGCTCTGATGTTTGCGCAATTAGAAAATGAATTGGGTGTAGTAGCATCATATTTTTTCCGTATTGTGCCTCATATTTTTGATGAAAATATTATAAAAGAGGTGGCAAATTTAAATCATGAAATTGGTTACCATTATGAAGACCTAACTCTTGCAAAAGGTAAAAAGAAAAGGCGATCAGAACTGTGGGGAAAAACATCTTGGCAATATTGCCGAATTATATCCTGTCAGAACCATAGCATGTAGCATGGTAAGTCGAATGAGCAAAATGGGATAGTAAAAAATCTGGGAATACCTATAATTATAAAGATTATAATATCATAGGTGAGCCCTATTTTGATATTGATTATAATAAGGTGCTCTATATAACCGATACGGCTCAGCGTTGGAACGGTGCTCAAATTAGTGTCCGGGACAAAGTTGATTCAAATTACAACTTCTCTTTCCGGACACTTCGATATCTTAGATAATATCAAAAACCTTCCTGATCAGATCATGCTGACAGTACATCCTGATCGCTGGACCGATAATTATTTTGAATGGCATAGGATTAATCTGCTAGTTTAAGAAGGTGAAAAACGTAATAAAAAAGAATATTCTGCAAAAAAGAGCAAATAAAAATTAGTTATAATGCAAATTGATCAACCTCCAAAAGCAAAAAAATTACCTCATTATGGTGTTTCTGGAATAATCAAGACCTTACAGAATTCAAGTAAAGTTAGATCTGTAAATCCTATTGTCTATTTATTCCGGAAGATTCTTAATCTGATTCTGGAGTTATTAGCACTTTATTGTCCAATAAATAGGTTACGCATTATATTGCATCGCTGGAGAGGCGTATATATCGGACAAAAAGTATTCATTGGACTTAATTGCACCCTTGATCATGCTTATCCCAACTTATATCATTATAGAAGATGGGGCGATGCTTGCCGGGGATATCTATTTACTCACTCATAGCCAGGCTCCGAGAGTTTCAGAGGGAAATTACTCTCCCTATGTAGCCCCGATAGTTATTAAAGAAGGGGCTTGGATTGGTATTCGTGCTACAATCCTACCCGGTGTTACTATTGGCAAAGGTTCGGTAGTATCAGCGGGTGCTGTGGTGCAGGAAAATGTTCCAGACAACGTAGTAGTACAGGGAAACCCGGCAAAAGTTATAAAACATTTTGAAGAGGTTGATTCACATCAGGTGGATATACCGTGACAAAGTTTTGTCTTTTTACCAATGATGTGGAAACAACTTCTATCTGGCAGAATCATATATGAGATGTGACCGGGGAAAAAGTTCTTAAAAGAAGGCTTACCGGCCTTACTCGATCTATATCAAAAATATGATGTAAGATCTACTTTCTTCTTTACTGGTTATATGGCTGAAAGGTTTCCAAATGCTGTAAAGATGGTGTTCTCTGGTGGCCATGAAGTAGGTTGTCATGGTTACAGTCATGAAGTCGACCAGGCTTTTGATAAATTGAGTCTGAATGAACAAATTAACCATCTTGAACGAGCCCAAAAGGTGTTGGAAGATATTACTGGGCAGGAAGTCATTTCATTTCGTGCACCGGCTTTGCGCGTAAATCATTATACAGTCGTTGCTCTTCAACAATCTGGTTTTAAAGTTGATAGTTCCATTGCTCCTCAGCGCTTTGATATGTTTCTATCATTTGGATCGCTCAAAAAACTACATTTGGTTAAAATCACCTAAACTGCCCTATAAAACGAGCCCTAATAATCTCTTCCAAAAAGGCGATAGTGCTATAATTGAAGTACCTATTTCGGCACTGCTATTACCCTATATTGGAACATTACTCCGAATCTCCCCTTCTTTAACATCTATGCTGAGAATAATATTAGAAAATGAATCCAGGTTAACAAAAAAACCGATTGTATTTCTATATCATCCCAATGAAAATATTGACGAAAGCAACGAACCACGGGACACCAAAAAACGCAGAGCAAACAATTATCTTTCTTATCTGCTTGGTGACAAGGCTCAGAGGGTATTTAAAAGTAAAGAATCTTGGCCCTGAGGCCTTAAAACTGCTTGAAAGAGAAATCCAATTCTTTAAAAATAAAAATTATGAATTTATGACGCTGAAAGAATATTGTAAACATACGGATTTATTAAAATAGTCAGACTAATTATTTAAAAAAAATTAGTCCACGAATTATTATTAAATATAATAATTTTGTCACTCGAAGGAAATCTTCTTAGGTGCTGATGCAGAAGGAACAAGATAGAAGTTCCTTAGGAAAAACATCGACGAATAGATAAGAAAGGGATACATGGAAGAAAAACTCCTCTTAATTTTTAATACAATTCTCAAAAAAAACAAAAACCAGAAATTCAAAGCATAGATAAAACCCAAAGTTTACGTGACGATCTAGGTTTCGATTCCCGAGAATCTTGCTGAATTGACTGTTAGAATAGAAGATCAGTTCGGGGTGGATATATTTGAGGATGGTATCGTTTCAGGTGTTGATGAAATTATTGAAAAAATCAAATGAAACAATTCTGGATAGATCCTGACTCAGCAGTTATCTGCTACATATCAATCACTCCTGGAAACCCTGGCCAAAAGAAAATCTATAAAAAGATATGTATATACAAATAACACTTTTGAATTATGGGTAAATATTTTACTTGCCTTCATTAATAACCGGCAGGTACATTTATTGGATGGTGAGTTCACCCTTCAAGAGGTTGAAAACCTTGGTATATCAGTAACTAAATTAGAGGAAGTATATACTGCTCCTATCAACCGAGTTGGGCTCTTTTGGTGAAGTGCTTCAAAAAGTCGATTTAACCCGAAATCAATCAAATATCGTTATATACACCTCGGGTACAACGGGAAAGCCAAAAAAAGTAGCGCTAAATCTCAATGTTTTAACCAGGAATGTAAAAGCCGGAGAAGAATATAGTGATCACGTCTGGGCATTTGCCTATAATCCAACTCACTTTGCCGGATTACAGGTCTTTTTTCAGGCAATTTTTAACCAAAATACGATGGTGAATATTTTCAAAAGTGATCATTCGCAAATATCCAATCTCATGTCAAAATATAATATCACTCATATCTCCGCGACGCCAACATTTTACCGAAAATTATTATTAGGTCTGATTGATGAATTCCCAGCAGTCCAGCGGATAACCTTGGGTGGTGAAAAATTTGATTCATCCTTGGAAAAAGATATGCACAAACTTTTCCCCAATGCAAAAATAAAAATATATATGCTTCTACTGAGGCGGTACTCTTTTTTCATCTGATGATGAAATTTTTACGATTTCAGATGATATCAGGTCTGAAATTAAAATAACTGATGATGGGGAGTTGTTAATTCACCGAAGCCTATTAGGTGAATTTGATAGGCTAAACGAAACAGAGGAATGGTACGATAGTGGTGATCTCGTTGAAATGCTGCCAAGAAATACTTTCAAGTTTATTTCCAGAAAAACAGAAATGATCAATGTGGGTGGCTATAAAGTAAATCCCCATGAAGTGGAATCGGAAATAAAAAAAGTACCTGGTGTACGAGACGTCTTATAAAGGCACGATCTAATAAGGTTACTGGTAATATTCTTATCGCGGAAGTGCAGGGTTCTAAAGAAATTCTCGGATGATGATTTAGAACATAAAATACTTGATCGCTTAAAAGACATATTACAGCCTTATAAGATTCCAAGAATTATTAATTTTGTGGATCAAATTGAATTAACCCGAACAGGAAAAAAGGGTAGAAATTGAAAAATATTATTTTGACAGGGGATTCCGGTGATCTGGGTAAAAGCATTCGGGACTACCTTTTAGAGAATGATTATTATGTAATCGGAATAAGTCGAAGAGATGTTTCAGATGTTGATCATAAAAATTATAAACACATTTCCTTCGATCTGGAGGATGTGAAAAAAATAAGAATTTTATATTTGGATCATTTGAAAAAATATGGCGGTATTTTTGGAATGGTCAATAATGCCGCTTATGCATATGATGATATTGTGACCAATGCGAATCCGGATGAGTTAGATCGATTGTTCAAGATAAATATAATTTCTCCGATTATACTAAGCAAGTATGTTATTAGAGATATGCTTCTTAATGATATTAAAGGGTCTCTTGTAAATATTTCTTCGGTTAGTGCCCACACTGGTTATAAAGGATTAAGCATGTATGCGGCAACAAAGGGCGCATTGGAATCATTTTCAAAAAATGTTGCCCGTGAGTGGGGTGAAAGAGGAATTCGCTCGAATTGCATTGCACCGGGATTTATGGAAACCAATATGACATCTTCATCGAGTGGAGATCAAAAAAACAGGATTTATAAACGGACTGCGCTTAAAAAGCAGACAGATATTATTCAGTCGCGGCAACTACCGAATTTTTACTTAGCGATAAGGCCGGTTCCATTACCGGTACAACAATTTCTGTTGATTCCGGAACAATTTAGTCCATAAAATAATGTCTTATAATTTAGAAAAATCAAAAAATTTCAAGCAGCAAACCGCATTCAAACTGTTTCCATTTTTTCGAAAAGTAGCGCAAAGCCCTTCACGTTTCAGTTTTCTTATTCTTTTAGTCGATTTATTATTGATAAATCTGGCCTACTTTGGCATGCATTTTTTCAAACGTGGTACATTTGCACTAGAACCTCACTATTATGCCAATCTATTATTCTTTATTATGGTGTTTGGATTTTCCTCTCAGTAATAACAGGTAAATTTAAAATTGAAAATTATGCCGATCCCAAATCGGCACTTGCTGTTAATCGGTCGCAATGCAATTTTTACCTTATATATTTTTCGGTATCAATTGTATCTCATGGGACTCTATGCATTTTCACGTGTCCAGATTTTTGGCACGTGTGCTGCTGCAATTTTTGCTCGAGTTTACTGCATTTGGCATTTATTATTTTGTTCATGGAAAACGCATAGCCGGCATACTGAAAAATCTCATTCTTTAGCTCATAAAATTAAGAAATTCTCTTTTACATTATTTTTTAGTGATTTTTTCTCTCTCGGGATTTCATTCTATCTGATAAATTATTTTAAGCGCGGATCATTTGAATTAACTACCGATTATGAAAAATTGCTATTGGTTGTTTTTGCAGTCTGGCTTAGTGCGTCATTGTTTACACGTAAATTTGAAAAAAAACCGTATCGCAATGTCTATTATGCCATAAGTCCGCATGTAAAAACAATTATTATTATGGTTGCGACTATGGCCGTTATCGTTTTTGCCTTTCGCTTCTTTTATTACTCCCGGCTTCAAATATTTGGTGCCTTTACGCTACTTTTGTTCTTGGAAATTGGATTTACCTATCTGTCATTTATTATTGAACAGAAGTAAGAAAACAATTGGTGATATCGAGAATATCCAGGAAGTAAAACGACTACTGCAGCAGGAAGACCTGCCCTTTGAACTTGAAAAAATCCGCGAGCAAAAAAACCGCGAAATCATCTCAGCAAAATTTAAATTAAAAGAAAACTATCTAAAAAATTATCCCCAAAGATTTTTAACTATATTTATAAGAACCTGAACCTCAATAAAATCGATGAAACCGATGTCTCGGTAATCAGTACCCATACCCTCTATAATATTGAAACCATGGATGACCACTCGGTCAGCCTGTTTGTCAATCTGCATAAACTAAACGATTTCCGCTGGCTGAATCGTTATTTTCTGGAAGTTCATAAAAAAATATATAATGGCGGCTATTTTGTCGGTTGTGTGGAAACCATTGCGACCCATAAAACACGGTTTTATCGCAAGTATTCAAAATTTCTGGCTCAAATTCTGTATCCACTCAATTTCTTTTTTGTACGAATTTTACCAAAATTACCAGGGATACAGCGGGTTTATTTCTTTCTAACCAGAGGTAAGAACAGGGTTTTTTCCAAAGCCGAAATATTCGGTCGTTTATATTTTTGCGGATTCAAAATTGTCCAATCTGAAGTGATCGGTGACTGCTTGTTCTATATCGCCCAGCGGGTAAAAAATCCGTCTCTCGATCGAAATCCTTCCTATGGTCCGCTGATTAAATTGCGGCGAATTGGCTATAATGGCGAAATTATGTATGTCAATAAATTTCGCACCATGCATCCCTATTCTGAATATCTACAGGAATATATCCACGCACAAAATGCACTGGATCCCAATGGTAAATTTGCCAATGATTTCCGTTTAACCGGGCTGGGGACAACTATTCCGCAGACTATGGATTGATGAACTACCGCAAGTAGCTAATTTTTTCCGGGGTGATGTTAACCTGGTGGGTGTCCGTGCACTTAGTGAACAATATTTCAGTCTGTACCCCGAAGATCTGCAACAACTGCGTATACAATTCAAACCTGGCCTGGTGCCGCCATACTATGCCGATATGCCAAAATCATTTGATGAGATAGTTGAGTCGGAACGCAGGTACCTCATTGAAAAACAAACCGACCATTTCTTACCGATGTGCAATACTTTTTCCGTGCTTTTTATAATATTCTTATTAAGAAGGCACGTAGCCAGTAGAAAATATAGAAGTGAAGTTTCCCTCGATCTATTTCTCACTTACTTCTGAAATTATATTGTATAAATAATAATTAGTTAAACAAATAACAGTACAGACAGGTATTATCAATATGACTTATTTAGTCACCGGTGGTAGTGGATTTATTGGTTCAAACATAGTCAATCATTTGCTGGAAAAAGGTGAAAAAGTCCGGGTACTGGACAACTTTTCCACTGGAAAGCGCGAGAATCTTCTTGTTCATTCCGGAAACACTAATTTTGAGCTTTTTGAAGGGGATTTACGCAGTTTTCATATCGTGAGGGATGCCGTAAAAGGTGTCGACTATATTTTACATCAGGGCGCTTTACCATCAGTACCAAGATCAATCAATGATCCGCTCACATCCAATGACGTGAATATCCTGGGCACACTTAATATTCTGGAGGCGGCAAAAGAGTTCGGGGTAAAAAGAGTGGTTCTGGCATCATCATCTTCTGTCTTTGGCAATAGTGCATCTCTACCCAAAGTGGAAACCATGCCTGTTGCACCACTTTCACCATATGCTATTACTAAATATACCAGTGAACGATATTGCCAGGTTTTTACCCAAATCTATGGACTGGAAACGGCATCCTTACGATATTTCAATGTTTTTGGCCCCAACCAGGATCCCACCTCGCAATACAGTGCTGTTATACCAAAATTTATAACGGCTATCCTGGAAGATCGGGAACCGCTTATTTTTGGCGATGGGCAACAATCACGTGATTTTACCTTTGTGCAGAATAATGTTGAAGCCAATATTCTGGCATGCCGTTCAAATAATGCCGCTGGCGAAGTGTTCAATATTGCCTGTGGAGAACGATTTACGCTTTTGGATTTGGTTTCGGAAATTAACTCTATCCTCAATAAAAACATTGAACCAAAATTTGAACCGATCCGCACCGGTGATGTAACGCACTCACTGGCGGATATCTCAAAAGCCAAAGAAAAACTGGGTTATGAGGTTAAAGTCGGTTTTCGTGAAGGATTGGAAAAGACGATTGAACATATTATTAAGACGAGTAAAACGTAAATAGTATTTTGATTAAGCCAGCAATGAGTTAATGATCTCACACTTCTTGAAAAGTCCCTGAGCACCTGAGTCCCTCAGTCCCTAAGAAATAATATTAAGGAAAATAGGCCGTCAAAAATTTGCCGGTATTTTCCATCACCAGTAATTCAGGATTTCAGTGGAAATTCCGCTAAAAATATTTTTTTCAAGGAATTTTCACTGATAATCCCAGAATAGTATACAGGTAAATTTTTGTCGTGCCTTGATTTTTTGGTTCTTTTTGCCGATAATCAATGGGACAAAAAGAACATTAAACATTTAAAAGAAGAGTATTCAGAGGTATATAATAACATTTTAAACAAAATTCTTACAATAGTGGGGCGAGACCCCAATTCATCAAACTGGCTCCTTTTTCAAAGGAGGCACGGAAATACTTCCGGGAAATTATCGTCCATACCGGTCAGCATTATGACCGGAATATGTCCGGCTCGTTTTTTAATGAGCTGGATATTCCGGATCCGGATTATAATCTGGAAATCGGGTCGGAAAATCATGGTGCCCAGACCGGTAAGATGATGATTGCCCTGGAAGAAATCGTTTTAAAGGAAAAACCGGCTCTGGTAACTGTATTTGGTGATACCAACTCGACTATTGCCGGCGCCCTGGTTGCCAGTAAATTGCATATTCCGGTGGTTCATGTGGAGGCCGGACTGCGCAGCTTTAACAAATCCATGCCCGAAGAGATCAATCGTATTTTAACGGATCATTGCAGTGACCTGCTTTTTGCGCCGACAAAAAATGCTGTACGTAATCTGACCAGTGAAGGACTTGCTGCAAAGACAGCCGCTACCGGTGATATTATGCTGGATACGCTGCAAACAGGAACAGAAAAAGCCGCAAAACAATCACAAATATCTCGCGGATCTTCAATTGGACCGGATCAATATTACTTGATGACCTTACACCGGCCCTATACGGTCGATGCGATTGATAAACTAAGTGAACTGCTTGCGGTCCTGGGATCCCTTGATAAAAGGTTGTGTTTCCGGTACACCCACGTACACGAAAAATGCTTGGTGAATTCAAAATTTCTGTAGCAAATAATATTAAGTTGATTGATCCGCAGGGATATCTGGATTTCCTGCAACTGGAACAGAATTCGCTGCAAAATTATTACCGATTCCGGTGGTATTCAGAAAGAAGCCTATTTGCTGGGAAAACCGTGTGTTACGCTTCGCCCGGAAACGGAATGGGTGGAGACGGTGGAGGCGGGGTGGAATTTGGTGGTGGGAAATAGTGCTGAAGGATTGCTTGAGGCGATTTCCGGATTTAATCCGGTTGGTGATCGTCCGGATATATTTGGCACATTCTCTGTTGCTGAAAAAATGATCGAAGAGATTCGTTTATTTTTAGAATAATTTAGTTAATCGTTCTTTTTGCTTGATCAAAAAGAACCAAAAAATCAAGGCTCGACAAAAATTTACCTGTATGCAATCAGGGATTATAAGGAAAAATTCCTTGAAAAAAATATTTTTCTAGCGGAATTTTCCCTGAAATCCTGAATATATTGATGAATGTAAATTCGGCAAATTTTTGACGGCCATTTATATTTACTATATATGACAGTTTCGCCTGGCTTCGCTCACTCGCCTTAGAATACAAATGTTAAAATAGTCAATATCAAAATCCAAAATTTCTAAGGACTAACTTTGCCTTTTGCTTTGTGCCTGGCTCTTTTTAGTTTCAGGTACTTAGGGACTAAGGGACTAGGTACTTTTCTCCATCTTCGCTTTGCTCGCCTTAGGATTACTAAATGTTAATATTTAATCCAAAATCCAAAATCCAAAATTTCTCAGGGACTCAGGGACTTAGGGACTCAGGGACTTTGTCTCTCTGTCACTCTGTCTCTTTGTCACTTCTTTTTATCTTTTGCCTTTCACCTTTGGCCTTTGGCCAGAATACCCAAAGATTCATGTATCTCGATGATGCCGTCTACAGCCACCTGGATTACCAGATAAATAGCGGCAAAAATATTCCGCAATTTGTTATGCAGCAGCCGTTTGATTTATCCGTGGCCGATAGTGGGAAACAGGGGAGAGCAGGCAAATTCTTTGCAAAATACTGGCATCAGTTTTACCGGGACAAAGAGGTTTCCGGTCAGTTAAACGGGGCGGATGATGTCCGGTATTATGATAAGGTTTATAACAGGTTCCGTATCTGGGGTGGTGTACACTTTGCCACTGATCATATCACGCTGGCAAATCGTACTTTTGTCAGTCAGGATTATAAATACGATCCCAAATATGCCGGTGATCTGTCTGAATCCGATAGCTGGATCTATGGCCGGGTCAATGATGCTTATATAAATGTGAAATATGGCGGATTTAATGTTTTTCTTGGTCGTATGCATCGTAACTGGGGGCCGATAAATGCCAACAGCCTGATTTTGTCCAACAATCCCTATACATATGATCATTTCTTATTTTCTTATACTTATAAAATATTGCGGCTCTCTTTAATTGTATCGCGTCTGGAAGATTTAGATGCCTATGAATTAAGGAAGGTGGATGGAGATATTACCGAAGTAGAAGATGCAAGTAAAGTATATCACCGGGTCACAGACTGGATCTGAGTTTTAGTGATAAATTCCAGATTGCCTTTACTGAAATGGCAATATATGGTGGGGAGGATCGTGACTTTGAATTTGCCTTTTTAAATCCCATGAATTTTTATTACGGTATTCAGCGAAATGACCAAAAACAAATGAGCGGTTTGTGGAATGTTGATGTCTTTTACAAACCTTGGAAAAAATTTACTTTATATACCCAATTTCTGATTGATGATATTATTGTCAATAATGATCCGGGGGTTGACGACCGGGCCCGCTATCCGGACCGCTTTGGATTAACCGTTTCGGCAAGAACCGGAGATTGGTTGCTCACAGGATTGAATTTGAATTTGACCTACACGCGCGTTTGGAATCGAACCTACCAATCAAAATTTACTTATGAAAACTATCATTTTCGCGAACTGGGATTGGGATTTCCGTGCTGCCAGTATGGAAGAAATAAAATTTGCCATCGGCTACTGGGGCATTTTCCCGTTTTATTTTAAAAATGAATTCATCTTTGGACAGTATGGTGATGTTGCGTTGACAGACATATTTCCGTTAAAAAAAGAACCATATCCAATCGCACCGGTAACCGAAAATATGATAAATACCTTTAGTGCCTATTATTTTCTGAGTCCCCTCATCCGCTTTAACGCCAAGATATTTTATTATAAAGAACCAAATCATTATTCCAACCGGATAAATCAGTTTGAAGGATTTGCAGCCCAGGTTGGGTTTGAGTTGTTTGTCTCTGGGGGGATAGATTTATGAAATGTATAGAAAGGGTAAAAGGCAAAGAGGCAAAAGGCAAAAAGATAGTGACAGAGCGACAAAGTGACAAAGAGACGAAGAGATGAAGTTTATTAGTTGCAAAGTCTCCGAGTTCCGAATTCCGAGTTCATTCGTTTTCTTGACTCGGCATTTTTATATTCATAAATTTACAAACTATTCAATAATTAAGATCCTCGTGATTTTGGATTTTAGATTTTGGATTTTGGATTAAACATGGAGAGGTGGCCGAGTGGCTGAAGGCGCTCGCCTGCTAAGCGAGTATAGGGTTACCCCCTATCGTGGGTTCGAATCCCACCCTCTCCGCGAAATTAATTAGAAGTTAGAAGTTAGGAGTGAGGAGTTAGCAGTTAAACAGATGCATTTTTACTCCGCGAACATATACAGTTTCAATTTCTAACTCCTAACTCCTAATTCCTAACTTATTACCGGAGGATTAGGCTAACTGGTAAGTCATCCCGTGAAACGGGACGTCCTCAGGGGCCTTAAAGTGTTCTTTTAGATTTTAGATTTTGAATTTGGCTTTATTACCGGAGGATTAGGCTAACTGGTAAGTCATCCCGTGAAACGGGACGTCCTCACGGGCTTTAAAGTGTTCTTTTAACATTTTGGATTTTAGATTTTGGAATTTGGCTTTATTACCGGAGGATTAGGCTAACTGGTAAGTCATCCCGTGAAACGGGACGTCCTCACGGGCTTTAAAGTGTTCTTTTAAATTTTAGATTTTAGACTTTTGAATTTGGATTAATTACCGGAGGATTAGGCTAACTGGTAAGTCATCCCGTGAAACGGGACGTCCTCACGGGCTTTAAAGTGCTCTTTTAACATTTTAGATTTTAGACTTTTGATTTTGGTTAATTACCGGAGGATTAGGCTAACTGGTAAGTCATCCCGTGAAACGGGACGTCCTCACGGGCTTTAAAGTGTTCTTTTAACATTTTAGATTTTAGACTTTTGATTTTGGATTAATTACCGGAGGATTAGGCTAACTGGTAAGTCATCCCGTGAAACGGGACGTCCTCACGGGCTTTAAAGTGTTCTTTTAACATTTTGGATTTTAGATTTTGGAATTTGGCTTTATTACCGGAGGATTAGGCTAACTGGTAAGTCATCCCGTGAAACGGGACGTCCTCACGGGCTTTAAAGTGTTCTTTTAACATTTTGGATTTTAGATTTTGGAATTTGGCTTTATTACCGGAGGATTAGGCTAACTGGTAAGTCATCCCGTGAAACGGGACGTCCTCACGGGCTTTAAAGTGTTCTTTTAACATTTTGGATTTTAGATTTTGGAATTTGGCTTTATTACCGGAGGATTAGGCTAACTGGTAAGTCATCCCGTGAAACGGGACGTCCTCACGGGCTTTAAAGTGTTCTTTTAACATTTTGGATTTTAGATTTTGGAATTTGGCTTTATTACCGGAGGATTAGGCTAACTGGTAAGTCATCCCGTGAAACGGGACGTCCTCACGGGCTTTAAAGTGTTCTTTTAACATTTTGGATTTTAGACTTTTGATTTTGGATTTATTACCGGAGGATTAGGCTAACTGGTAAGTCATCCCGTGAAACGGGACGTCCTCACGGGCTTTAAAGTGTTCTTTTAACATTTTGGATTTTAGATTTTGGAATTTGGCTTTATTACCGGAGGATTAGGCTAACTGGTAAGTCAGCGGTCTTGAAAACCGCCGCCCTCACGGGCTTGTAGGTTCGAGTCCTACATCCTCCGCCACAATGAAAACCCCGTAAATATTACGTTTGCGGGGTTTTTTGTTTTATATTATTTTACTACCTTTCTGCTCAGAAATATAAAAATTCCAAACCTAAAATCTATTGGAAATTTAATGAAATTAAAAACTTTTATTCTCACTCCTGCTATCATGATTCTTATAATCTTATTGTGCTTATCTGCATGCGACGACTCCCATGGTCCCATGAAGCAAATCGATCTGGATCAGGGCTTCACCTCCCCGCCAAATGAAGCACGCCCGAATGTGATGTGGTGGTGGCTGAATAGTTCCATTAGCGAGAAAGGAATTACCCGGGATCTTGAGGAAATGGCCAGACAGGGTATCGGTGGTGCATTAATTTTTGATGCCGCGCCTGTGGACCGCTGGAAACCAAAAGATGTGGCGCCTGCACCGGTGGGACCACCATTTATGAGCAAACGCTGGCGCGAACTGTTTCGACATGCCATTAAAGAATCTGACCGATTAGGAATTGAACTCGGTGTGAGCATTACCAGTGGATTTAATGCGGGCGGACCCTGGGTAACACCCGAATACGGCCAGCAGGAAATTGTCTGGTCAGAACTGATTGTCGATTCGGCTGTGACCGGTCCCATTACATTGCCCTTGCCAGCCGGACCGGTATTTGGTGAGCAGGGGGAATTGCTCAATTATAGCGAACTAATGGTAAACAATGATCTTGAGCGTGGCACCGACGGATTCCCGCTACACTATCGTGATATTGCTGTTCTGGCTATTCCCAGAGATAAAGTGATTCCAAAATCTGCCGGAAAAATGCCTGATATCAAAACATCAATCGGACGCCTGAAAAACTGGTCACTGAAATCTGTACATAGCTTTAATTATATTGAAGATAAGGGGTTTGATTTTGGGATGGTTTATGAATCCATTGAAGATATTCCGGGCGAACCGCAAATAAATAAAAAATCGATTATCAATGTATCTAATTTTCCGGATGAATCAGGAATGCTGAACTGGCAGGTTCCAAAGGGCAAGTGGATGATCCTGCGTTTTGGCCACACACACACGGGTATCAGATTGCAGGCAACAAATCCCAATAATCAGGGACTGGCAATGAATCATCTCAGTAAAGAGGCCGCCCGGCGTCACTTTGATGAGATTGCAATGAAAATGCTGGATGATATAAAATCTATAAATGGACAAAATCCGGTCTATTTCTATCTGGATAGTTGGGAAGTCCGTATCGCTAACTGGACATCAGAATTTCGCCAAGAATTCCAGGACCGCCGCGGTTATGATATGACACCCTATCTTCCGGTTTTGGCCGGAATGATTGTGGATAATCGGGATATATCAAATCGTTTTCTGCATGATTATCGCATGACCATCGGTGATTGTATAGCAGACAATTATTATGGTGCATTTGCCGAATTGTCTCATGAAAATGGGATGCAGTATCGTGCCGAGATGGCCACCACGCCTTTACCGATAGATATGTTGAAATGCCTGGGAAGGGTGGATCTCCCCTTTGGTGAATTCTGGACAGAAACTGATTTACCTGATGGACGGAATGAAGACTGGGAGCGTATGTTTGGTAAACAGGCTGCTTCTGCTGCGCATATTTATGGCTTACCCTATGCCGCTGCAGAAGCCTTGACAGTCATCCAGAAACATTGGGAACATAGTCCTTTCCAATTGAAAAAAACGGTTGATCAGGCGTTTTGTTCAGGCTTAAACCGGCTTATGATTCATACTTTCACCCACTCTTCGCCGGAAGTCAGGGCACCGGGTTATGAATATTTTGCCGGTACCCATTTTAATCCACAGATTACCTGGTGGGATCAGGCGCACGCGTTTACGGGATATATCAGCCGTAGTCAATACCTGCTTCAGCAGGGGCATTTTGTCGCCGATGTCTGTTATTATCAGGGTGATCAGATTCCTGCCTTTGTGCCCATGAAGCAAATCCAACCTGGATTGGGTGCCGGGTATGACTATGACATCATAAATACGGAAGTTCTGCTGACCCGACTTTCAGTAAAAGATGGCTGGTTGGTCTTGCCGGATGGCATGCGTTATCGTCTGATGGTTCTGCCCGATAGCGATATGATGAATCCCATGGTATTACAAAAAATTGCTGATCTGGTAGAGCAGGGGGCAACAATTATAGGCCGGAAACCTTCAAGAGCCTATGGTCTGCAGAATTACCCGCACAATGATTCCCTGATAGTAAATTTGGCCGCGAAATTATGGAGCGACTGTGATGGCAATACGATCCGTCAAAAATCGTATGGATCAGGCCGGATCATCTGTAATATACCGGAACGCCAGGTGCTTATTGAGGATGGTATATTGCCTGATTTTGAATATAGCAGCGTGAACACAGATGCCAAAATCGATTTTATACATCGTCGTATTGCCGATAGTGGTGGAGAAATTGATATCTATTTTGTTATCAATTCAAAAGACATATGGGAAGAAGTTGATTGTACATTCCGTATTGATGATCGCAAGCCGGAATTATGGGATGCCGCGACGGGTGAAATTGATGAAAATATAATTTATCATCGGGAAAATGGACGAACGAGTTTGCCGCTTCGTCTTGCGCCATATGGATCCGCATTTATTGTTTTTCGAAAACCTGATGCCCCTGTTTTTATCGCCGGTATCAGACAAAAAAGTAATTCTGTCGTTCTCAATCCAATGCTGATCGTGTCAAGGAGATACCTGTTATTGATTTAGTTTCTCTGGATAAAAATCGTCTGGTGACAGAGGCCTGGAGATCCGGTGAGTATCTGATTGAATTGAGTGATGGCCGGGAAATATCAACCGGTTCAGTTATTGTCCCGGCACCGGTAAAAATTGACGGACCATGGGAGATAAAATTTCCGGCAAATCACGGTGCGCCTGATTCTGCCATGTTTACTCATCTGATTTCATGGACAGAATCAGAAATCGAAGGTATCAAATATTTTTCCGGTACGGCGGTTTATAATACAGAGTTTTCAATAGAGTCAGATTTGATAAGTGAAGAAACCGTTTTTTATCTTGATCTGGGAGAGGTAAAGGATCTGGCGGAAGTTAGTCTCAATAACCAGAAATTTCCCGTATTGTGGAAACCGCCATACCGGGTAAACATTACTCCCTGGCTTAGAGCAGGGAAAAACAAATTGGCAGTGGCAATAACGAACCTCTGGCCAAACCGCTTAATCGGTGACCAGAAACTACCGCCAGAAGAACGTATCGGGTTTACCAATATCGCGAAATTTACAAAAGACTCGCCATTACTTGAATCCGGATTGATCGGTCCGGTGCAGATATATCTTGTTTCAAGGCAGATATTACCATTTTAGAAACAAAAGAATCCTGTATTAGAGATTTAATTGTGTTGTCCTGACCAGGTGTATACATATTTTTAACCGCAATGTGCGCGAAGGAGACACTAAGTACGCAAAATAAATAATTATAAATCTTTGCGAATCTCTCTTAATTCTTAGCGTTCATTGCGGTTAAGAAAATATAATCCATTAATCTCGAAATTAAGTATATATAAAATTTACAATAATTATATTTCTTCAAATTTCAATTCAGATCAAGCCTCTTGTGCAGGGATTAATATAGAGGACGATTTGTGTTACATAGATACAATTTTTACATTTAAAAAATATCAGATAGGCAAATTATTATGGCACAAAAAAATATTTTATTTTTTCTAACATTTTTCCTTTTTAATTATACTCACCTCTTAGGATGGGTGTTTCCGGAGCATAGAGATATTGCACTGCGTGCAATACAAACGCTCGCTCCTGAAAAAAGACAACAACTGGATAGCCTTTGGCAAATTGCCAGAAAAGGGTATGAGCACCGCTTAAGTGAAACAGTGATCATAGTCGATCAGGGTAGAAATCCTCAACATCTGGACTTTGCTACCTGGCCGGCGATCGCGGGTGACCACTCCTGTTCACCTGAGGAGATGTTAAATAATATTCTTGAAACGGATTGGATCCTTGACGTTGCCGATATCAGTGTACAACTTTGGATTGATCTAAATACCTATAAATCCGGTGATATTCATGAAGTCGTCAATGCGTTAAGGAATTCCGATTTGCTTTTACAAAGAGCTGATCCCGATTATGCCACCCGGGCTGGTTCGAATAATGTGCATTTTTTACTCGCTATACATGATATGTCACTGGATCTGAAATCCTATCTGCAATCGTGTATCCTGGAAGGAGCAGAGTTAAATGCAATTGGCGCCTACGCCCTGTTTCACCATCGTGCTCTTGAAAAATTGACCAGGATTAATTCAAATGATCTGTCGCAGATAGATAAAACTTCACTTATGTTGGCAGCTCTTGCCGATGAGGCGTTTGCTTTGCACTTTTTGCAGGATACTTTTGCCGCCGGTCATATTGCAGGTACACGCGGCGATGCTTCTCAGCGCAAAGGCACGCATGATTATTATAATGAACATGGTCTGCGCGTAAGTACCTGGGAAGGTGAAAATTTTGTTTTTATGGGTGATGCCTATATGCAGGATTCAGATGCCATACAAGCGGCGCGCATAGTACAATTAAGTTTAATTCACCTGCTTGAAGCGGCAGATGGAAAGTACGATGATATGTTTTCACGGGACATAGAGGATAACCAATTAGTTGATGACTTTAATGTCTGTACGGATAATAATGTGCCGGAGTTGACTTTATCGTCTGAATATATGAGTATGCTTGAGAAGATAGTCGGAAAAACACCGATACCGGGATTGGCTAGTGGTGGTGGTGAATTACCACGGTTCCGCGCTGAATTAGGATTATTTGCCGGATTTGCCCCGACTGTGAACGGTACCTATCTCTCACGCGCTTTCGGCAAGCAACAAAATTATTCCGGATTTACGGGTGGAATTGAAGCGGCCGTGCGAATAGGATTTGGGCTCGACGGGGTATTAAATGAAGCCGGAGATGGTCTGATATTCTTTGGTTTTGGTGTGAGACAGGACGGCTCTTCGTCATCTGGCGCCATCGATGTGGATGAAATCCAGAACTATGGAGCAATATTGTCAGCAATTCCGGCCCGAGCGGCCTATACAGGCCGGGCTCGAGTACCATTTTATCTGATTCCCGGCGACTTAATTATTGCGACGCCGCTACTGCTGCTGATCTCACCCAGAATTCTGACCGATATGGCTGTAATTGCAACTAACGGTGGTTTAATTCCATGGCAGTCCGGTATGATGACATCATTTGGCCGATTCCAATTTGTACTTGGCCGGGAAATTGGCATATATTTATATGGCAAAACTAAGCATAGGGATGCGATGTTTTATACGGAGACGTCCGGCTCAGGTGAAATAATTTATTCTGCCCTTATCTCGTATCAGTCTACACAGGTTGAATTCCCGATATTGCAATACCGGCCGGTCCGATCATTCGCTTTCGATCAGAGTTCAACTATTATGATACAGTCTTTATGGCGGTATTGATATTCCACATGATGTGGAAGTATTAGACACACCCGGAGATATTGCCCCGCAGCTAAATAACATCTGGTATTTAGGGGCACGCTTGGTATTTGATTGGAGACATTATTTTTAACATCTTACCACCTTTGGACTAATCCGGGTATAGATGTTAATGCCAGGATTTCTTATCTTTGTCTGGAATGATTTTAATCCGTTTCCTAAAAAAGAAGGGGTAGAAATGAATAAAATAAGTATAATTCTATTTATCGCGATAATCATAACTTCATGTGTGCAGCAGCAAAGTGAAAAGCAGAAAGCCAAGGTATTTTCGGTCGAGGGGAAGAAAGTTACAATTTATACATCAGCATATAGTACAGATATGAGACTGAGTAATTCAGGAACTCTGCAATTCGAAAATGCAACTCAGCCAAAGGAATCTGAAGTGGCTGTTTTTGTAAATCCAAAAAAACAGTTTCAGTCTTTCCTTGGCATCGGCGGTGCCATTACCGATGCATCGGCTGAAGTTTTCGCAGCACTTCCGGAAGAAAAACAAGAAGAACTACTTAACGCCTACTACAGCAAAGAAGAGGGTATCGGTTACACGTTGCTGCGTGTACCCATACATAGTTGTGATTTCAGCAGTGCCAGTTTTACATATATTGAAGAAGGCGATAAAGATTTAAAAACTTTTAGCATCGAACATGACCTGGAGTACAAAATTCCCTTAATTAAAAAGGCGATTACAGCTGCCGGCGGTCAATTAGTGCTATATGCCAGTCCATGGAGCCCGCCTGCTTTTATGAAAAGCAATAATAATATGCTTCAGGGCGGAACGTTGCTTCCGGAGTATTTTCAGTCCTGGGCCAACTATTTCGTTAAGTTTATCAAGGCCTATGAAAAGGAAGGTATCCCCGTTTGGGGAATTACAATCCAGAATGAACCAATGGCGACTCAAACCTGGGAATCATGCATATATACCGCTGAAGAGGAAAGAGATTTTCTTAAAAACTACCTTGGCCCTACCCTTGAGAAGGCCGGTATGGGAGATAAGAAAATTATTGTCTGGGATCATAACAGAGATTTGATTAATCACCGGGCAAACACGATTTTCGGAGATCCGGAACTGCAAAATATGCCTGGGGACTCGGCTTTCACTGGTATGAAACATGGGCGGGCGGGAAGCCTATGTTCAGTAATCTGGATTTGGTAAAAGAATCTTTTCCTGATAAAAAACTGATTTTCACCGAGGGATGTGCTGAAAGGTTTATAGAAGGAAGATACCAGGCATGGGATAACGGTGAAAGATACGGCCGGAATATGATAAATGACTTTAACCGCGGAACCGTGGGTTGGACAGACTGGAATATCTTACTTGATCAAAGAGGCGGGCCAAACCATGTAGGAAATTTCTGTTTCGCGCCGATGCATGGAGACATAAATACCGGTGAATTGATATACACGCCATCATATTATTTCATAGGCCATTTTTCAAAATTTATACGTCCCCATGCAAAACGCGTTAGTACCGCCCCGAGCAGAAGCCATCTGATGGCCACATCGTTTCTTAATCCCAATGGGCAAATGGCAACAGTAGTTATGAATGAGAACGATTTTGAAATTACGTATAAATTAATTGTTGCTAATAAGCAAACAACAGTAAAAATCTTGCCGAGATCAATTCAAACACTGGTTTACTAATTCATGTTATTTAATCATCATAAATTTTGGACGGGATAACAGGATATTTTTTAAAATGAATATATAAATAATAAAATGTTATCCTGTCTAAGAGCAACTCTCATAGTAGCAAAATGATACCCGGACATGGCATTTAAAATATTGCGATATATTTATATCTAAATTATTTAAGATTACTTTATTATGAATTGCACGCCGATTACACGGATTATGCTGATTTAATTTGTTTGTTAAAATTCTTTGCGTGCTTTGCATCATCTTCGCGTCGTTGCGGTTAGGTAGTCTGTGACTGGTGAAGTATTTTGTTTAGAGGATTGCCCTATGCTATGACAGATCAATCTATATACAATCCCTGAATTTCAAGACCAGGCAAGTTATATCATCACTCAAAGACCGGTTGTCCGGATGTATTTGTCCAACCGATTTATAAATTTCATCCAGAATTTGTTCCGGTTCCTTTTGCCGGTGCTTAATCAGATTTCGCTTCAGGAAATGATCACTTACCGGTTTTTGATGCAAATCTGTCAGTTCGTTGAATCCATCTGTTGCAGTAAAAAAAATATCACCGGGATGCATTTTCTCCTGGTATAATTGATATTCTGCATCCTCAAGCACGCCCAGGACAATGTCTTCTGCCTGATCAAGAATTTGCATCGATCCGTCGGATCGTACAATTATTGGATAAGTATGTCCACCATTTGTGTATATAAGTTCCCCGGAGTTCAGGTCCAAAATACCATAAAGAATGGCAATGAACATTGAGGGATCACTCTCTGAAACGAGCACCTGATTCAATTCTTTGAGACAAACAGCCGGATTATCTCCCCTTATTGCAATTGCTTTAAAAAGTGTTCGGCTGACAGCCATAAATATTGCCGCCGGAATCCCTTTTGATGCCACATCACCAATTACGAATCCCAGATGTCTGTCATCCAGCATAAAATAGTCAAAAAAATCTCCGCCCACTTTTTGAGCTGCCTGATTGCGGCCTGCAATGGCATAGTTTAGATTTGGAGTATCAGAAATGTTTTTTGGTATAATTGAACTTTGAATATTCCTGGCTACATCCAATTCATGTTCAATTCCCACAAGATCTTCATAATCGTTTACTTTTTCCTGTAATACTTTTGCGGCGGATACAGCCTTTTGGATGGTTGCATCAAGATCATTTAAGATTAATGGTTTGGGTATAAAATCAAACACCCCATTATGCATGGCCATGCGAACCCAATGTGGCTCACAATTTTCCGAAATGACAACGACCTTGAGTAATGGATACTCTTTGTGAAGTTGCGGTAACAAGGCAGCATTATTTTGATCCGGCTCATCAAGATCAACAAGCAGGGCATCTAAACCGGAGTCGGCTGCCAGGGCGTCAATTATATCCTGGCTATCCTGAAAATATACAGGATTCATTTTCTGAGACAGTATTCGCCCAGAAATAATTGATCTGATTTCTTCTTTATTTGAGACTATTCCAATTTTAGCAGTCGATTTAGTTTTCATGGAATTGTTCACGCACCTATCTTTTGTCGTTTATACCAGGCATCAATGGCAGATAAAATTTCTTCTTTTTTTTGTGACACCGCCTCTTCACCTGTTTTGATTATTCGGGGAATGGCATCCACCTCCCACATTTTGATGGTACGGTTAAATGGCACTTTAATCAGAATGATTTCGTGATCGTGGAGATCAATTGACATGGCAATCTGATTCCTGATTTGTACACCGGATTGAATTTTATAAATATTATTAAATACCGAAAAGAACCGGCGCGGACTGGGATGTATCGGATCCTCAAAGATCACTGCAATCACCACATCTATCTGACGTTTCACCGCTTCTATAACTGGAAGAGATGATGTATAATAACCATCTGCATACCATTTTCCATCGATATGAGCAGGGGGCAGGATGGGAAAAATAGCTCCGGATGCATACACCACATCGGCCAGAAGTCCTTTATCCATAACTTTTCCCTGACCAGTATCAATATCCGTTACCTGTAAAAGTGTTTTTGGATTCAAATCCTCTAGCCGTTTGTCTTGAAAAACCTCACGGTATAATTGTTTAATTCTGTCAGGTTTTAAAAATCCGGATGTCTTATCAAACTTTCCGAACGGCAAATTATACATACCCAAAAAGGATCTGAAATCTTTCTGCGTAAAAAGACGCTTTTGCACAAACAGTTTTGTTTTTTCACGTATTTCTTCTGTGGAAAATCCCGCGCCGATGGCGGCAGCCATGATCCCTCCGCCGCTGCAACCAATCACCAGGTCCAGATCAATATTTTCGCGCTGCAACATTTCGAATACCGCAATGGAGGCAAAGGCCTTGATATTTCCGCTGGCCAGAACAACGCCCACTTTTGGACGATTATTGTTAGTTGGAACATCTCTGTTATTCAATTTAGATTGCGGCAAGGGCATCCTCCCTGGTAGAATAGATCTCAAACAGATCCAAGAAACCTGAGATATCAAACACTTCTCTGATATGATCCTGTAGGTTGGTTAAAACGATTTTTCCGCTTTTGCGTCTGATCGTTTTAAGTGCCAGTAAAAACACACGTAATATGGAACTGCTAATATAGTCCATATTCTGACAATCAATGATCAGTGAAACCGCCCCTTCGTCAATAATGGACATCAATTGTTGCTCAAAATCCTGGGCAGCCAGTGTGTCAAACCTGCCTTCTAAATGAAGCAAAACACCCTGGTCAATTATTTCCTTACGAATTTGCATACATCTTCCTTTACATCTTCAAGGTAGTGAAAAAATAACCACAGAGTACACGGAGTAAATTATTATTATTATTTATGTTAATGCTATTTCTAATCATCTCCCCTCTGTGATCTCTTATAAGATAACTCTCTTTATTCCTTCTTTTAATTTGTCAACATTAAAATTGATCAACAATCCGACTTTTAGATTTTCTGCTATCAGGAAGGATATTCTTTTCGAGTTCTCAGAGTTTTCCTCTGAGTGCTCTGTGGTTTCATCTTTTAATCCTGTCTTTCATTTTTTCATAGAACTTTTGACACTACCATCTTCAATTCCAGTTTTAATACATTATTGTTTCCATCCCGCTCATAACTAATATTATCCATATAATTATGGACGATCTGTAATCCCCATCCACCAATTTTACTCTGTTCCAGCGATGCTTTTTTTTCACCTGGCCTGTTAATAATTGGGTCAAACGGCTGACCATCATCTCTGATTTCGATATGCACAGTTCTGTCTGACATAGAAAAATGGATATGGATGTCATGTTTATCAGTATCTGTATAGGCATAATTTATGATATTAGTAAACAATTCCTCCAGGGTAATATCCATTGCATGCCGCGTCGCAAAAACGAGATTATTCTTAGTACAAAACAGATTTATTTTTTTTTGTAAAACAACAAGTTGTTCAATATTATTCTCGAGTATAAAAGAAAATTGCTCATTCTGATCAGTCTCTGGGTCATCTTGCTGCCGTTCCCTTACAAGTGCCAGCATGGTGATGTCATCCGATTGAACCGCGCCCGACGAAAAATCGGTTACAGCACTCACCACTTTCGTGACCAACTGTTTGGGATCTGATATGTTTAGTTGTGAAAACATCTGCTCCAGGCGATCCTTGCCATACATTTTGTTCTCATTATTTGCGGCTTCGGTCACCCCGTCTGTGTATAAAAACAGTAATTCACCCGGATTTATCTCAATCCTATTACTATGATATTCAATATCCTCGTCGAATCCTAAAACCATGTCACCGGTCCCTGGCAGGCAATTTATCCGGCCATCCGCTTTTATCAGATAAGGCAAATTATGTCCGGCATTGCTGTATATAAATTCATTTGTTACCAGATTCAGGATGCCATAAAATACGGTGGCAAACATAACCGATGGATTTTCTTTGCTAAGGGCTGAATTAACCTGGTTGAGGCAATTATCGGGAGATACTCCGGTTTTGGCACTCATTTTAATCAGGGACCGGGTCATGGCCATAAACAGCGCAGCCGGAATTCCCTTACCGGAGACATCACCTATGACGATGCCGATATGATTATTGTCAATTGTAAAGTAATCGTAAAAATCCCCGCCAATATTTCGGGTGGGGATCATGAGGGCGTGGATTTTACACCCGGGATATTCGGCATCTGATTGCGGCAGAATATAGTTTTGAACCTCGCCGGCAATTTCAAGATCTCGTTGCAGTGAAAGAAGTTTCTGTCTGGTTTTTGCTGAATTTAATCGGGAAAAAGACTGCTCAATCGCATTGTCAATAATATTTAGGAAATGCTTTCCATCGATTGGATAAGTTAAATAATCAAATATGCCCACATTCATTGCTTTTCGTGCAGAATCAAGTTGCCACTCATCAGCAATGATGATGATTCGAATATATGGATTGATTTTTTTTACATCGGTGATATTATTGAAGTCGGAATCACACATACTTTTGCCAATAATAACAGCACCAAACTCCACATCTTCCCTTAAATATAAGAGCATTTCTGCGTGATTTGCGGCTGAAAAAATCTGGAAAGAGTAGGTCCCATTATGGTTATTAATCAGATCCTGAATATTCCGATTCTCTGCGACCACCAATAGTTTTCGTTTTTCTAATTCCACATTTTAGTCAACGTTTATTGAGGGATATTAATTTCAGCGATCAGAGTTACTATCGAAAAACAATAATGAAGTAAATCGAATCACTACCTCATCTGCAATTTTATTCACAATTTCATCATTTTTGAATTATCGTTCCCGGGATATTCCCGGGAACGTATTTTAAATTCTGCACGGTATCAGAATTTGAAATTTGATTTTTAGCAACTATGTACGAATTTTGACTAATTACTGACCATAATTTCATAATACCTCAAGTTGATACATTATTTTCCGATTTTATATGCTGACTGATCCCGAACCAGGTTTGGAATGATGATCACGTCACTCCCGAAGAACGGGATTTTCAACCTGAATTTGCCTGCCCTGAACTAGATTCCGGGTTTCAGGGTCTCACTAATGATTTTGCATAACCCAATAATAAGGTATAAGAGAGGTAAAATGTCGGCAGCTGTAATTGTAAGTATACTGAACTGGTATAAAGGAGCGGGACTGGAGGCATCGAAAGTACAGGTGCTTCTTGCATTGGAATATGTTGTATCATATAATTATCCACTTGATCTGTCATGCAATTTGGCCCTTCAATCTTATAAAAATTAAAAATTCGTATTTTTGGTTTTGATATTGTTTAGGATTTAGATATTCGGAATTAGGATTTCTATTCAATTGCATAAGTTTATGTAAAATAATGAGTTAGTGTAATTACATCATTTTTGGCCTGCCATTATTACTTAAGAAAAATCACACCCCGTCGAACATTATAGTAATAAAACCTTAAATTGCTATGTCAAAAATTACAAACTACAAAACACAATTCCTCTTTCTAACATTTGCATTAATTCAGATTCATTGTTCGCATCAAAAATTAGCCACACCGGTTTATCGTGTGGAGGATCCGGTAAAGGAAATCAATAGTGACATCATGGCCGGAAACTATATAGATGCCGGTTTACCGGAGAAGAATTTGATAGCGCTCAATCCAGGTCATATTGTTTCAAAGCATGCGAGTTCATATTACGTCCTAAACCTGGTTTATATCAGTGAAACTGATTCACTTGTCATCGGCTTGGAAGATGAAATCCAACTTAGTTTTGATAAGAATATATTAAAGCTCAAACCCTTCAATGTACAAGTTACTGCAAATGAAACAGTTGCGTTTTATGAAATCGAACCTTTTGATCTGGTCGATATTTCAAATGCCACAAACGTCCGTGTTCTGATTTATGCTCAAAATCGAATTATTGATGGCCGGTTTACTCAGGATAATGTGCACAATTTTAAAAAATTTACCGCAAAGTATATCCTGGATTCCGATTTTAAACCGCAGCTACCGGAATTCGTCCCGGTTGAAAAGTGGGGTTTTATCAGTGCCGGGGGTGGCACAGGTTATGAATTCTGGTTGGGCAGATATCTGAATCTTTTTCAACAAAAAAAGAGTGCTTTCAGAGAATACCTTTCTGTCGGTGCCGGATTTTCAGGTTTTGATTATGAAGTTCTGGGTATTCGTCAATCCTGGATTGATGATCCCGAAAATCCCATGGATTCAGTTCTGGCAGTATACTACTGGCAGGATGAGTATAATACGGACTACTACCCCTATCTCGGTGTAATGTATGGCATATCAAATAACAAAATTATAAAAAACTGGTCTGTAGAATTGGGTATCACACTCCAGTATTTCTTTCTGCCCGAATGGCAGGGTGAGGTGGATAGCATCTATATTGCTGAAAAGGGTGATTACTATGCAACAAAGCAGTACCAATTGGTGCAAGGGAATCTGTTTGATGGGTTCTCAGCCGGAATATTTTTACAAATTGGCGGCATCTGGGGCAGGATAAATACAAAAAAATCCTGGGCGGCTGGTTTGTCTTTACCTCTCCCTTGGTGGTAAATCGAATTTTCTTTTAATTCTCGCAGAGACGCAAAGACGCAGAGAAAATAATTAGGGATTAGAAATTAGGAATGAGAAATGAAAAAAATGCTTGACAAGTTTAGATAGGCAGGCAAGATTCTTGTACCTTGTACCTTGTACCTTGTACCTTGTACCTTGTACCTTGCATCCAGCATCAAAGATTTCTCCACATTTATTTGCCCCGTCTCTTCATAGCTTCTAAATTCATATCTTCGACATTTATCAGGAATATAAGTATGCGAATTATAACTGCACTCTCTCTTATTTTATTTTTCTATACCTCGGTATTTAGCAGCGATCCGGATTTGAAATACCTGTCGGATCAATATAAAAAACATGCCTTGGCACCTCAGGATCTGCGGTCAATGAATCATGAACTACTACTACCGCAATTGAATAAGATAGCAGATAAGAATCCGAAAGTAAAACTGACACGGGTCGGCTCTTCGGTAGAGAATCGTTCCATAAATATGCTCAGTTTTGGCTCAGGCGATACCCGGTTATTATTATGGTCACAAATGCATGGCGACGAACCGACTGCCACGGCCAGTTTGCTGGCCTTGTTTAATTTTCTGGCTCAAAATGATGATCAGGAATTTGTGCAAAATTTGTATGAAAATCTTTCCATAAATGCCATAGTCATGTTAAATCCGGATGGGGCAGAACGTTTCCAACGCCGGAATGTACAGGACATTGATATCAACCGGGATGCCCGGTTACTCCAGTCACCCGAGGCGCGAACACTGAAAGCCGTTAAAGACTCAATAAATCCGGATTTCGGTTATAATTTGCACAATATGAATGGACGTGAGATGGTAGGCGATTCCCGCAAATTATTGAATATAGCCTTTATGGCGCCGCCTTATAATTTTGAAGATGAGGATACGCCCACGCGTATGCGAGCAAAGAAACTGGTCGTCTACATGAAGGAAGTACTTGATAATTTTATTGAGGGGCATATATCCATATACAAGGCAGATTATATGCCGCGTGCATTTGGTGATGCCATGCAAAACTGGGGTGTCAGCACAGTGTTAATTGAATCCGCTTTGCACGACCAGCAAGATCCGGATTATCTTGTACAAATGAATTTCATTGCTTTACTGGCTTCGTTTGACGCCATCGCATCTGAAAAACTGAATGAGGTGGATGCCAGAAAATATGATGATATACCAATCGAAGGCAGATCCCTTTTTGATCTGATGATCCGCGATGTTATTATCTATAATGGGGATAGTATCCCGCCATTCCGGGGTGATATTGGTATAAATATCCAAACGAGAACAATTAATGATTCCTTAGATGAACGGGGAACTATTAGTGATATCGGCGATTTGTCGATCATCACGGGCGGTCGTCATGAAATTGATGGTTCCGGACTGACTGCTATGCCCGGATTAATTGCATTTGATGATTCTCCGGATGTCACAGAATTATATTTACAAGGTGTCACATCGGTTGCTGGTACTAATGATTCATCTGCCACTGAACCGATGATCCCGCCCGCATCGTTCCCTTTGGATCCATATCGAATATTTAGTCTCACAAAAAAAAGAGCTAATGATCTAAAGCAAAATGCCGGCTGGATCAAACGTGGAAAAAATGCGGATATCATTATCTTTAAAACAGATGACAGCGGAATGTTTAAATCGGAAAATATTAGGTTTGTAATAAAGAATGGTAAAATTGTCTTCAAATATTAACGGGAAAGCGTAATAAACCCACTGGGAATAAGAGGAATTGGTTATTGGGGATTAGGAAATTGGAATTGGGAACTGGGAATTAGTTATTGGTTATTAATCTATAGACAGTGGTCAGTAATAGGTGTAAAAAGTAATTATAGGTAACCTCATACCAAGTATCAAATAACAAATTCTTAATTCCTCACTGTTTTTCTCAGTGTTCTCTGTGGATTTAATAAGTTGCCGATGAAGGAAAAAGGAGATTCTGATGAAAACATATTTTTTGTTCGATGATGAGTATGCTTCTAATTATAATGTCAAATAGTTTATTATTGGCCCAGGATGGTGACACAGGGAAATTTGAAAAATCTAAGCCTGGTTTTTATGATGAGATTAAGAAATCTATTAGTGATTTTAATAAACCGGTAGCGGAAGATAAATTAAAATTCAGAATGGATTATACCGGTAAAGACTTACCAAAATCACTTTCAGAATTCACCTATTATTGGCATACACCACCTCTATCACAGGGAAGGACTGGCTCATGCTGGTGTTTTTCAACCACATCATTTTTTGAATCGGAAATAAAACGAATTCATGACCGTGAAATCAAACTATCAGAAATGTATACTGTTTACTGGGAATTTGTTGAAAAAGCCCGGCGGTATGTACGGCAAAGAGGAAATTCATATTTTGCAGAGGGATCGGAAGCCAATGCTGTAACGAGGATATGGAAAAAATATGGCATCGTCCCGGCGGAATCTTATACCGGCATGTTGGAAAATCAAAAATTTCATGATCATAAAGCGATGACTAAGGAGATGGAAACATATCTAAAAAAGATAAAGGAAATGAATTTCTGGAACGAATCAGAAATTCTAGCCAATATAAAATCTATTCTCAATTATTATATTGGTGAGCCGCCTCTGACACTCATGATTGACGGCGATGAAATGACACCTCTGGAATATTTACAAAATAAAGTTGAATTAGATCTGAATGATTATGTGGATGTTTTGTCTTTGCTGCAACAGCCCTATCTGGAGAAAGTGGAATATCCCGTCATAGATAATTGGTGGAAAAACTCTGATTACTATAATGTGAAATTGGATGTATTTATGTCCGTATTAAAAAAAGCAATTCGTGACGGGTATACCATGTCAATCGGTGGCGATACCTCAGAACCGGGATATAATTCAAATGCGGAAGTTGCGATGGTACCCACTTTTGATATTCCCGCAAATTATATTGATGAATACGCCCGGCAAATGCGATTCAGCAATAAAACCACCACGGATGACCATGGTATTCATTTAATTGGCTACCTTGAGAAAGATGGAAAGGAATGGTTTGTCATTAAAGATTCAGGCGCAGGTGGTTTTGATGGCCCTAATAAAGGATATCGCTTTTTTCATGAGGATTATGTGAAATTAAAAATGATGGATTTTATGGTACACAAGGATGTATTGGGGGAAATGATAAAGGAATTTAAAAACGATTCTAAATAAAAAAATAAATGTTTATTGCTTTCGGCTCACGGCTATCTGCTGTCAGCCGACAGCCGAAGGCCGATAGCAGATAGCAAAAATGCAATTAATTACAAAATAGTGCATTAGGAGATCAATGAAAAAAATAGGAATTGTCAGAGAAACAAAAAATGAGTGGGAACGCCGCGTACCAATTATACCGGATGATGCAAAATCACTAATAGACGATTTATCTGTAGAGATTATAATTCAGCCTTCGCCACTGCGCATATTTGAAGAAGAATTATATAGAAACAACGGGATCACCGTTCAGGAAAGTCTCAATGATTGTGATTTAATATTTGGCATAAAAGAAGTTAAAATCAAAGATCTGATTCCCGGAAAGGTGTATAGTTATTTTTCACATACCATCAAGGGACAAACCTATAATATGGAAATGCTGCAAAAACTCATCGATCTGAAATGTACCCTGATCGACTACGAACGCATGGCGAATGAAAAAGGACAGCGTCTGATTTATTTTAGTATTCATGCCGGTCTGGCGGGTATCGTAGAGTCCCTTTGGGCATTTGGTAAACAACTGGCAATGAAGGGAATCAGAAATCCGTTTGAAAAAATTCAACAAACTTATAAATATAGCGGGCTTGATGAAATTGAATCCGTATTCAAAGAGGTGGCAAATGAGATTGAACAATCCGGATTACCAGAAGCCATTTCTCCAATGGTGATTGGTATTACCGGTTATGGCAATGTGGCAAAGGGTGTACAACAATTGCTGGATATTCTGCCCGTACAGGAGATTTCGCCCGAAGAATTGCTAACCATCGGCAATAATTCTGCCGCAAATAATATTATTTACAAAGTTATATTTAAAGAACAGGATATGGTCGAACCGGTTGATGCAAATTCCAAATTTGAATTGCAGGATTATTATAACAACCCGGAGAAATACAAATCCGTTTTTGATCAGTATTTACCCCATATGACAATTTTGATGAATGCATCATTCTGGGATACAAAATATCCCCGGCATGTGCCCAATGAGTCACTTAAAAAATTATATATATCGGATGACAAACCGAAATTGCATGTTATTGGAGACATCAGTTGTGATATTGATGGTGGTGTTCAATGTACTGTAAAGGCAACAGATCCAGGTGACCCGGTCTTTACATATGACCCGAAATTTGACTCTGTCAGCGACGGTTTTGCTGAAAATGGAATTGTCGTTATGTCCGTCGACAATTTACCAAGTGAATTACCAAAGGATGCATCGACATATTTTAGCAGTATCCTTAAGACACTTATACCTGGTATGATTAGCGCGGATTTTTCTAACACTTTCGATGATTTGAACCTCCCATATGAAATAAAAAATGCAATTATTGTATATAATGGGGAGTTGGTACCACAATATCAGTATTTGAAGAAATATCTTTAATACCGAAGTGCGTTTATTAAAGAAACTAACGGAGGTTTGGATTATATTAATCTAAATTCTATAATCTGATATGAATCTTCAATATTAGTATAGTCAGGAGTTAAATAATATGACTGGCAACAAAAACAATGGCACTATTGTTGAAAACCCAATGCATGTTACTGAGGCGGATATCGTTGTTGGAATTCCCTCATACAACGAAGCTGATAATATCGCAAATCCAACGGATATCGCCAGCAGGGGGTTGTCAGAGGTGTTCCCGGATAAAAAAGCGGTTATCATCAATGTGGATAATCACTCAACCGACGGTACAAAAGAAGCCTTTTTAAATACGCCTACCAAGGTGTCCAAAATTTATATTTCAACACCAGCCGGCGTAAAAGGGAAGGGCAACAATTTTCGTAATTTGTTTGAAGCCGTGGTTGAACTTAATGCCAAAGCAGTCGTCGTTGTAGATGCAGACTTAAAAAGTATTACGCCCAATTGGATAAGATATTTAGGTGAACCATTGTTGGGCCGGTTTGATTATGTCGCACCGATCTATGCCCGTCATAAATATGACGGATCGATTACCAATCATATTGCGTATCCAATGCTCCGTTCATTATTTGGTCTGAGAGTTCGTCAACCTATTGGCGGGGATTTCGGGTTTTCAGGGACATTGGCACGTGCTTTTTTATCGGAAAAACTCTGGAATGACAAGATCGCAAACTTTGGAATTGATATCTGGATGACGACTATTGCTATTGCCCGGCGATTCAATATTTGTCAGGCATTCCTGGGCACACCAAAAGTTCATAACCCAAAAGATCCCGGAAAAGATCTTGGCCCCATGTTCACCCAGGTTGTATCAACATTGTTTGATTTGATGATTGATTTTGAATTCCTCTGGAAAGATACCTATGAATCAAGGCCAAGTAATATCTATGGATTTGGGCTTGGAATTGAAGAAAAACCACCCGCTGTTGCGGTAAATACGGATGTTCTTTTTGAAAATTTTAATAAAGGATTTGACCAATATAGCAAAACCTGGGAAAAGATTTTTCCGGTTCCCGAATTCCTGGATATTAAAAAATTAAAAAGCATACCTGATAAGAAATTGTTCTATTACCGAAGTGATTTATGGGCACGAATTCTGGCCAATTTTGCGGTCGCTTATCGTGATGCGGAAATCGACCGGGAAGAAGTTATTGAATCAATGATCCCATTTTATCATTCGCGGGTATTGTCGTTTGCCAACCGGACTGAAACCGCCGGTGTAAAAGAAGCCGAAGAGTACCTGGAAAATATTAACCGGGTATTTGAGAATGAAAAGTACTACCTGATCAGCCGCTGGAACGCCAGCCGGAAAAGATTAGGTTCGAAATTATTTGGGTAGATCATGGATTGCTCGGACGGATATCGATCTCACTCACCATCGCTCTTTGAGGCAGTTGAATCATATGTATGATGCTGTCGGCCACATCCTCCGGACGTAAAATTCTGTCCTTCTTCGGATCAAACGTATCGTGATGATCATCAAAGAAATTGGTTGCAACTGATCCCGGGCAAATCACAAGCACGCGTACCCCGTTTTTTCTTTCCTCCAGCATCAGACACCGGCTAAATCCGACTACCGCATGCTTGGTTGCCGCGTAACCACCGCCATTGATAAATGCATTTTTCCCGGCAAGGGAAGCAACATTTACCACCACAGATTCTCCGGCTTTTCTGAGATGAGGCAATGATTCTCTCGTAGCGATGAACAGTCCCCGCACATTAAGATTAAACATCTCATCCCAATCCGCTGTTGTAAAATCGGCGATATTATGAAAATAACCAAAACCGGCATTATTGATCAGGATGTCAATTCGGCCAAATTTATCCGCTGTTTGTGATACAAATGAAATGATCTGATCTTCATCACTCATATCTCCTGTAAAAGTGAATACCTGACCACCCAATTCTTCCACAGATTTTGCAGTCTCAGCAAGTAGATCTTTGCTACGCGCTGAGATGGCCAGCCGTGCACCATTTTTTGCAAGAGCAAGGGCGGTTGCTTTTCCAATTCCTTTACTGGCACCCGTGATGACTACGACTTTATTTTTAATAACCATATAATTCTCCAATGTTTTTCTGGTAAAAAGGAAAAACTAAAGGAAATGGGATCTTACGCTCCTTTTTCGCCTTTGCCTTTTATCCTATTTTCCTACAGTAGTAATTCCTTACCCAGCGGTGCTTTTTTAGTTGCTCCATTAATTCTTCTGATAGCGGCCCTTTATCCACATTTTGTACATTTTCAAGCAAATTTTTCTCTCTGCGCATACCGGGAATTACCGTCGTTACCTCATCAAAAGAGATCAGATAACGCAACGCGGCTTCAGCAATTGTTTTGTTCTCTTGCTGTGCATCTTCCCAGATCGAATTGACCCGGTTAAATACTTCTGTCTTCCGGTCTCCGCGGAAATAATTATTTCGCCAGTCCCGTGGTGGAAACTCTGTTTCAGGGGTAATACTACCGGTTAATCCGCCCTCATCAAACGGTACTCTGGCTATGACAGATATACTGTTCTCAGCACAAAACGGTAAGAGTTGATCAGCTGGTGACTGGTCAAAGATATTAAAAATGACCTGATATGAATCAATATATCCTGTTTTTCCGGTTTCAATTCCGTTTTCCGGTTGATGGTCATTAATCGATATTCCAAAGAACCGAACTTTTCCATCTTTTTTTAATTGTTCAATGGCTTCTTTCCATTCATCCTGATCGGCCCATGCATCGTTCCACACGTGAAATTGTTGCAGGTCTAAATAATCACGTTTTAGATTTCTCAAACTGCGCTCTGTGGACTGTATTATATGATCCTTGGGAAATGATTCCTGTAACGATGAAGATTCATGAGCCGGCCATTCAAACTTTTTTGAGGGAATTTTAGATGTAATAAATAATTCCTTACCGGACTCCTTTTCAACCTCTCCGATTAATCGTTCGCTATGTCCATTTCCATAGACAAGCGCTGAATCGAAAAGATTTACGCCTTTTTCAATTGCGCTATGCAAAGATTTTTTGGATTCCTGATCATCGGCTCCGATCCACATGGTTTTACCAATACCCCAGGCACCATACCCTAATAAAGAGACCTGCTCATCTGAGCGGCCAAATTTTTTATACTGCATTTTCACTCCGAATATTATTAGTTAAAATTATAATTGTGATATTCTGTTTTGCAGGTAAAGTAAAAAGGAAAAAGGAAAAAGTAAAAAGAAAAGATGGGAACTGAAGTAAAAAGCGCTTAAAACAGGCTACAGGATACAGGATTCAGGCACCAGGCCTGTCATTCCGCAGGAATCCTCCCGGTGTGTAAGTGAGAGACAAAAGTAAATGTCAATATGTACCCGCACTGCGGGAAGATCTCTTCGAGATGCACAAGAAGTAATTAGTAGATAGTTGTCTTTATCCAATATCCCAAACATTTCATAGGCTAAAAGGTCCTTTAAGGATGACAATATTAACCTGTATCCTGTATCTTGAATCCTGGGACCTGTATCCAGCATCCAGCAACCAGTATCCAGAACCCAGCATCTATAATCCTCTCCTGAAATTTTTACTGAATAATTTAGATCTTATTTGAGTTATATCTTCAAAACTCAGTAAATTGATGATATGAAAAAACTTATTATTCTGATTATTTACCTATTGTCTATTTCCGTTTCATACGGCGCGATAAACGATAGCCTGCATGTTCTCGCATTACAAGGTATAGATTGTGCCAGTAGCTTGCAATTTACAAAGGCCGTCGAGACCTTTGACCGAATGATTGCGCTGGATCCGGATAATCCACAGGCACATTTTCTCAAATCTGCTACCTATTTCTGGATGTACTCTTCGGATATGCACAATGAAAAATTGGGTGAGGAATTTAAAGATTTGTCCTATAAAGCGGTTGAAGTGGCTGAGGCAAAACTCGAGATAAATGAATATGATATAGATGCACTTTTTTACCTCGGGGGTGCGTACGGCAGCCTGGGCCGCTACTATGGTATGAAAAAAAGACTACTTAAATGCCTATTGGTATGGAAAGAAAGGTGTTAATATTCTTGAGGATGTTGTCGAACTGGATTCGACATACTATGATGCATATCTTGGTTTGGGAATCTATCATTATCTTGCAGATGTTTTACCACGATTCGTAAAGGTGTTGTCGTTTGTGCTTGGCATTGATGGGGATCGTGAAGCAGGTATCAGGGAGTTAAAATTAGCTGCGCAAAAAGGCAGGTACACAAAATCTGAGGCGATGTTCTTTTTGGGTGCCATCTATGTCTACAGAGAGAGAGAGTATGCTAAGGCAATGAACATTTGGGATGATTTATTGAAGAAATATCCCGGAAATCCGGGTGTGCTCATCCATGTTGGCGCAACCTACTCTCGCATGGGGCAGTGTGATAGAGCGATAGAAATTTATGAAAAGGTATTAGAGCAGATAAATGAAGACATGCTGACTCCGGTATCAAGCATTCATTACCAGATGGGTCAGGTGTATTTTAAGAGGAACGAATTCGACAAATCGATCAACTCATTTCTAAGATCGATAGAAACTGACACTTTATATTCAGGTAACAGACGTTGGACATATGCCTGGTCACACTATTGGCTTGGGCAGGCGTACACAGTTACAGGCGATACGATCAATGCAAAAAGGTTCTACTCAAAAATTGAGGAAAAAGATAATGAGCGGGCCTATGATCGTGCACAAGATCGTCTGGAAAATCCGCTTAGTGAAATCGATGTCCAAATGCAGATCATAGAAAACAAAATTGACTGCTCAGATTTTGAAGCTGCACTTTCCCAACTGGAGCAATTAAAGAGTCCCAAATATAATCTGACGCCTGAGAAGTTGAATGAAATTGCCTACCAACAGGGACAGATTATGTTTTTCCAGGGAAAGTATAATCACGCTATCCAACAATTTAACCAATTGATTGAGAATGAATCCACGGAGGAGAAATGGTATTGGTACTGGAGTTATTATTATCGTGGGAAAAGTTATCTCAAACTGGGAATGGTTGAGCGTGCATTGGATGACTTTGAAATGGCATCAGATTCAGACAGCGGTAACCTTACTGACCGGATTAAGAAAGAATATATGTTATTAGGCAAATAAAACCTGTTGCTGATCCCCTTTTTATTTCTGATCTGCGGTATCTCGTTTTCCGGGAGTTCTTTTACTTTTATCTTTAATATTGAATACATCTTTTTTTGTATCCAATCCATCTGCGGATTTAATATGCAGATCTCTCTGTGGAAAAGGAATCTCAATTTTTGCCTTGTTTAATGCATCATACACTTCTACGGTGAGTTGCGATTTTAACTGGAGCCAGGCATCTGAATTTCCGGTCCAGAAGCGCAACTCAAAATCAAGTGAACTCTCACCGAATCCGATAAATAAAACCATTGGTTCCGGTTTCTCCAGTATCTCCTCATGATTTTTTGTCAGATCTTTTAGAATGGTTAATACTTTTGTTAGGGTTGGTGCCATAGGCCACACCCACTGCGAATCTCAATCCGGCGTAATTTATCCGATAATGTCCAGTTTATGACTTCATTAGAAATTAAATTTCCATTGGGAACAATGACCTCGGCACCGGTATACGAACGTATCATACTTGCTCTAATACCAATTTTTTTAACGACACCAAGCAGATTGCCCAATTCGATAACATCCCCGGTTTGTATAGGTCTTTCAAAAATGAGAATCAGACCGGATATAAAATTATTCACGATATTTTGCAATCCAAACCCAATACCAACACCGAGTGCCCCGGCAATAAATGCCATTTTTGTCAAATCAAAACCTGCCATGGAAAGGGCAATCACAAATCCAAATCCTAAAATAAGATAATGGGTCAATTTTGAAATCGTTCCCGGTACGCCGCGCGGGAGTTTTATTCTTGATAACACGTCCCCTTCAAGAAAAAACCGTATAAATTTAGAAATCCAGAATGCAATCCAAATGGTAAGACCTGTCACAACAACATCACCCAATGAAATATTGACACTACCCATAGTAAATCTTCGGCCAAATATTGATTGGAGAAGATCATAAAGCGGTTCGTATATACCATATGCATTTAAAACTATTATTGACCAGATAACAAATGAACCTACACCCAATACTTTGGTCAATACTTTTGTTATTGTTTCTTTTTGCTTCTGAACGCTATGCAGATAATTTGCATAACGTGAATAGAGTAAGGTCGTGAATAATGCAATGATAATATTAATCGATATGGCAATACCTAGAAAGGAATAAATACTGTGCATAACGCCATAATTGAGGTGATCCGCAAGTGATACGTTCCCGAAAATATTGCTAACAATAGAGATTATTATCAAGGCCATTGTGACACGCATCAGACCGATGAAAAATTTGAATGACTTGGTCTGAATATCCAACACCTTATGTTTATTATATTGCAGAATTTTATAAATGATAAAAAGGGCAGAAAATGAAATGATTAGAATTATTAATCGTTGAATTAATGTGGACTCAAATGATAATAAATGTAGCTGTTGAAGAATATGAATTACTGCAAAGCCATAAATTATATTACGTATTTTGTTGTTAAATGAAACCGGGAGCATCCGTAAAATTAAAATCATAATCACAATCCGGTGCAGATAAAGAATAATATTCGGTGCCACTAAATATATAGATGAATTAAAAAGCATTGAAATAAGGAGTGCCTGTGAAAATGGCCGCGATAGTACTTTTACTGCGTCGGTCTCAGAAACCCACAAATTGCTGTACTTTTTTATCAGCATAAGCAATATAAACAACATGATAAACGTAATTATATGATATACTACCTGAATTCTGTAATTTTTCAGAAATTCAGCAGCCAGTTCGCGATGCGTCTCATATAGGATTTTTAGCTGATCCAAAGGAGCAGGTTGATTGTCTAAATCAAAAACGGCACTCCATAGTGGTTTGGAATCGAATAAAAGCAGATCCTTCTTTTTTTCACTCCGGTTTTTTTCTAGTTCGCTTAATAAATCTGATAAAATAATCTCCTGGGCTGAGATTTTATTCTGAATAGATAATATCTTGTTTAATTGGTCCGACATCTTTTTCTCAGCATCGACTAATGTATTAATAGTTGATCTGATAGACGAAACGATATCCCGGGGTAAATTTTGCTCCGTTGCTGAGACTACGGTTTTGTCCCATATTTCAATCCACCGTTTTGTCTTTTGTAGTTCAACTTCAATTCGGCCTGATTCGGCTGTAAGTGTGGCAATCCATTCGCTAAGTACTTTTTTGTCTCGGGTACACTTTTGATATTGATCGGCCAGTTCTCTTGCTGATAATTGTTCCAGTTTTTTTGGGTCGCTGTAAATATTCAATTCACCGATTTGATCGATAAATTTAGTATAATTTTGCTCGATGTTAATGATATCAGCAGGTGTTTCAAGGAGAGTACTGCTGATTTTCAGGAAGTTATTGGTATCCTCTAATTTTTGAATGATTTCGGTCGCTGGTATTGCTGATACCGGTTCTTCTTTTACTTTCTCAGAATCGTTGTTAGTATCCTGTGCCAGTAACTCTGTACTGAATAAAAAGATTAAAAATAAAATTGAAAAAATCGAATTATGAAATATATTTTTCATAGAAAAACCTGATTCTTATTAAATATGGACTTATATTATTTGTGATTAAACCAAGATACAATGTAGTAAAAAAAAGCATCATTTTACAGATTATAATACGATTGATTTTTAATTTCCGACCATCAGCAGAAAGCAAATATTGGGTAATGTCAAAAGTTCTATGAAAAAATGAAAAACAGGATTAAAAGATGAAACCACAGAGCACTCAGAGGAAAACTCTGAGAACTCTAAAAGAATATCCTTCCTGATAGTAGAAAATCTAAAAGTCGGATTGTTGATCAATTTTAATGTTGACAAACAAAAAGAAGGAATAAGGAGAGATATCTTATAAGAGATCACAGATGGGAGATGATTAGAAATAGCATTAAAATAAATAATATTAATGATTTACTCTGTGTACTCTGTGGTTATTTTATACACTAGCAAATATTAGCAACGGAGGCAAAATGAAAATGTTGTTTGTACTGGCATTGACAATAATGTTTATTTCCTGTTCATCGGTGAGTTATAAATCTGATTTTGATGAGACGGTAGATTTTAGCAAATACAAAAGCTATAAGTGGTACAGTGGGGATCAAAAAGACGATGATCTATCCAGAAATCCGTTAGTTAAAAAACGCATCCATCAATCAGTTGATAATGTGCTTCAACAGAAAGGCTTTAAACTGGTTGAAGGGGATGAAACAGATTTTGTAGTGGTAATCCATGCCGGAACGAAAGAACGAATGCAAATATATAACACAGGTGGAATAGGGTGGTATGATCCATGGTGGGGTCCTCAGGGAGGACGAACAGATGTAAGTTATTATGAAGAAGGATCTTTGATTATTGATGTAGTGGATGCGGTAAAAAAAGAATTAACCTGGCGCGGAATGGCCACTGCCGCAACAAAAGAAAATTCAAAAACCGAGGATATGCAAAAATACTTTGATGAAGTCGTAAACAAGATGTTAGAGGATTTTCCACCAGATAAATAAGTGGGGAATCACTTAAAAAGGATAATATTACATCAAAATATTTCACGAATATGTTGTTGTAATTTGTCCGATAATGGAAATATACCAGATTCAATAGCAAATAGTGATTTGGAAGTCGAATCATTCTTTAAAAATACAAGTAACTTTTTTTGATTCTGCCAGTAAGCAATAAAATCTTCGCTATATTCTGCAATTACTCTAAAATCTAAATCTGACGTTATGGAGGTCTCTCCCTTTATTTTGCTGATCACTTTTGTTTTAAACAGATATTTTACATATCCCGGTTTCCCTTCGTCAGTCCATAAAGTATCTTCCGCTATAATTCTGACTGTGGTCGTCGTAAAAACCAGATCTGCCAGTTCATAATTACTTTTAAGTATTTCTGGCGGTGGCAATGTCTGATCTTCATCATTATCCTTATTGGAACTGCAGGATACTGCAAATATCAGTAGCATTGATGTAAATAAATAGTAAAATACTTTCATTTCAAGATCCTGAATTTAGTCTGTTTACATAATTATCAACCTCGAATGACACAAAGACCACCAAAATTAAATAAGAACGGGAAAATGCCCAATGACCAAATCCAAATCTCAAATGAATGTCCAAAAGCAAATGCATAAATAAAATAGTATTTAATCAATATTGAGAAATTGATAATTGATTTGACATTTTGGTTTTGACATTGGACATTTGTTATAAATTGCCTTAGTGACCTTCAGTGGTAAACGTTTCTAACTAAACTATGTGAATATCGGCAAAATTGTTGCCAGGATATTAGAATTTCCGGAAATAAATTATCAAGCTTGTCAGTATTATTCCGAAAGTTTAATTATACAAAAATCACACAATCCAAACACCAATTATTTTTTGAGGCATATTATGAAATTGTCACGACAATTTTTATTTTTTATCGTCTTGTGTACTATTGCTATGGCGTCAGATAAAATACCAATTCCAAAGGAGTCTGCTGACTATTCGCAAAAATATGTGGTTCAGGATCCTCAAAGCGGGGATGATGTTATCTGTAATCAGATTTATATAGTTTTTACAGAGGATATAACCAGCTCTGAGCAAAAATCAATTATAAAGAAAATTGATGGCGCACTTATCGGTGGTATTCCGGCTATGGATATGTATCAGATAGAGATCAGGAATGATGAGAAGAGTTTAAAAAAAGTGGACGGTATTTGTGCGGAACTGCAAAAAGATAAAAAGGTGATTCACGCTGCAGCTAGAAAAGTCCCAACCGGTAACATTGATAAAATTGAAATTGAGAACACAAAACCGGTACGCAGACGAGGGCAATTGGATATGGAGCCTGCTGAGAGAGCCGCACCGGAAAAAGAAGATGAAATGGTGACAACATTAGCCCAACACAAAACCAATTTATATGAATGTCTGAAGAACTCGAACGTAAACCATGGTAGTATTGAGTATCGAATTACCATTGATCCGCAAGGGAAGGTCACTAAGACCAAAATCCTGAGTAGTACCTTTAATGATAAAAATTTAAAAGACTGCCTGGCTCATCAAATCCGTAAATGGGAGGATTTCCCTGAATCCGAGAAACAGTATAACCGCCAGTTGGAATTTACATTCCAGTTTTAAATTTTGATTATTTAAATAGTACGAGTGCTGCTCCGGTTATAAAAGCGAGTACCCACCAGATATAGGCATAACGTGAATACTTATGTAAACCGGTACTCACCTTTGCCTCTTTTCCGTTTTTAATTCTATGCCGCCAGATCAGAATGGTATCCACCAGCATGGCAGCCAGTGACGAATACCCCAATATACCATGTGGGGTGAATGGAGAGTTGTTCGACCCTGTAATCATAAAAGCCGTGGCAATAATGTCAGTAATAATTCCCAGAGTGATAAAAATTAATACTACATTATTTACAATTTGTTTTTTTTGTTCAGTAAATATTGCGATAGAATAGGATAATAGCGCAATTATTACAATTCGTGTACCCGCAACCAGTAATGAATTCATTCTTTCCTCTGTATTTTTTAGCTTGGAAATTTTGTCTCTCGCAAAGACGCAGAGACGTAAAGGTTATTTTTAATTGATTTAGTAATATGAAATTTCTGAAAAATGTAATAAATAGTTAAGTTTCGTCACCCTGAATTTATTTCAGGGTCTAATAAAAGGGATTCTGAAATCCCGAAACAAGTTCGGGACAGGCATGTTCAGAATGACGTCAGATAAAAATAACCACTTTTCAGAAGTCTCTTATATACTAATTGATTTTAATTAATCTTTTATATTCCTACTACTCTGCCGGAGTGAATATCGCCACTGCTGCACCAGCCGGGTCTTCAATAATTGCATACTCACCATAATCGCCCATTTTTTTTGGACCGACCAGAATTTTCCCCCCGGACTCTGAACATGCCAACGCGCTTTTATGAACGTTATCAACAGTAATATACATCATCCACTGTGCCGGTATGTCTGCATTACCCCCTCGAGCATGACAAACGCCCGTAACTGTTTCTCCGCTATCCGGCTGATTCATATTATAATCATTATAGTCTCCCATAGAAACAGGCTCCGGTGTCCAGCCAACCACCTTTGCATAAAAATCTTTTACTTCACCGGCATTGGGTACGGTCAGATCAAACCAGCTTATCAAACCAACATCTTTTCGCATTTTAGCTCCCCCTTATATTTGAAATATAAACTATTTATAGATATGGAATAATCCATATCATCATTTATTCACCAAAAAATATGAGGAGTCTGCATATTGGTGTGCCAGAATTTCAAGTTTGTTTGTGAGTGCAGTTCTGATTTCCTGCATTGAGTCTGAATCATACACATTATTTACTTCCTGTGGATCATTTTTTAAATCGTATAATTCCCAGGCATCAATATCATCATAAAAATGAATTAATTTATAGCGATCTGTTCTTATACCATAATGTTTCTTTACCATGTGCCAACCGGGATATTCATAGTAGTGATAATAGATTTCATTACGAAAAGATCCTGGTTGATTGTTTTCGAGAATATCTTTCATTGATTGACCTTGCATATCCTCTGGAATTTGAATCCCAGCCATATCCAGAAAAGTGGGTGCAAAGTCAAGGTTCTGAACAAGTGATTGGTCAACACTTCCGGGCGCAATCACTTTAGGATATCTCATAACCAGCGGCATCCTTAATGATTCTTCGTAAATAAATCTTTTGTCAAACCAGCCATGCTCACCCAGATAAAATCCCTGGTCTGATGTATACACGACAATCGTATTCTCGGTAAGGTTGTTTTCATCCAGATATTTTAACAAACGACCCAGATTATCATCCACCGACGCAATACAGCGCAAATAGTCTTTTATATACCGTTGATAATAATATTGCGTTTTACTTTTACCAGATAAATTCTGCTTTATAAACTCATCATTCTGGGGTTGATAGGCAGCATCCCATGCAGTTCTCTGCTCATCTGTAAAACGTTGATACCGGTTTTGCCAGAAGCGGGCCCCCAATGTATCATCTTCTGTCATTGGTAATTTCAGATCAAATGCCGGAAACATATCATGATCGATGGTCATTTCCTGTTCCCGTGACGCATCGGAACGGGTCCGGTAGTCATCAAATAGTGTTGGTGGTTCAGGAATAGTATCATGGTAGAATGTGTAGAGATGATCCGGGCCAGGCATCCAGCTACGATGCGGGGCTTTGTGTTGATACATCAGTAAAAACGGTTTATTTTTATCACGTTTCTCCAACCAGTCTAAACATAAATCAGTGATGATATCAGTAACATAACCTGTGATTTGTTTTTTTTCTCCCATCTCAATAAAATCAGGATTATAATAATATCCCTGTCCGGGCAATATGTTCCAGTAATCAAAACCGGTTGGATCGCTTTTTAAATGCCATTTACCGATCATTGCAGTTTGATATCCCGATTTTTGAAATAACTTTGGAAACGTCTGCTGACTCCCGTCAAAACTTACTTTATTATCAATAACCCCATTCATGTGGCTGTGTTTACCCGTAAGTACCACTGCCCGGCTTGGTGCACATATGGAATTGGTACAGAATGCATTCTCAAAACGTATGCCTTCATTCGCCAACCGATCAATATGAGGTGTTTTTATTAATTTACTGCTGTAACTGCTTATGGCATGGGACGCATGATCATCAGACATGATGAAGATGATATTTGGCCGGTCAGTATTCCTGGCGCAGGCTACCAAAAATATTAATGATGAAATAAAGAACAGAACCGTCTTTTTCCGTATTATATGCATTTTTTTGGTCCTTATTAATATGTCTTGTCCTGACCAGGTGTTTACCTAATTTTAACCGCAAAGTTCGCAGAGGAGACGCTAAGTACGCAAAATAAATAATTATTAATCTTTGCGAATCTCCTCTAATTCTTTGCGTACATTGCGGTTAAGAAAACATTATCCGTAGATCTCAAAATTCAGGCTAAAGTCCATGAAAAGAACGATAAGAGATCTGGATTAAACTAATTATCATTATTCGGTTGTTAACACAAGGCTAGGACAATACAATCTATATATAAGGCAAATCACCTTTTTTTGCCCGGGATAATCCGGTTAAGATCTCGCTCAATTTATCACATAGCAGGTTAAAATATGTTTCACCTTTTTCAATGCTGGCAGCTGAAGGATCTCCGGATCCGGTATCCGGATGTGTGTGACTCCAGGGACGCGGGGTCCATATTCCACTCTGATTCAATCCTTTTATTTTAAAAGGGTTTTTACTTCCTGTCCCGGCTTTTGATAAGTCAATCGTGCCGGAACTGAGATAAAGCATCAAACTTGTTTCCAGTTCTCCGGCATGATCACCAGGTGAATCGAAAAGTTTGTCGACTTCTTCCGACATCATTTCCAACATATCTGCAACAATGATCAACACAGGAAATTCACGTTGCAGATCACGAACAAGGGGCTTAAAATTGTTTCCGCCGTGGGAATTCATGATCAGTACACGATCGATGTTCTGTGAAACAAGGGAAGATATAATATCCCGCAACACGGCATATGCGGTGGTGGTGTTCATATGAATGGTAACCGACTGATCCAGATGCTGGGCATTATTTCCAAATGGAATCGCAGGGAGCACAACAACTTTTGCCCCTTCCTTTTGAGCTCTGCGGGCGGACTCTTCTGCAATTGCCACTGCTTCAATTACATCCGAAGCATAGGGTAAGTGATTATTATGTGCTTCTGTCGCACCCCAGGGCAGAATAGCTACATTTGGCGGGTCTGATTTCAATTCTTCATATGTCGTATGAAACAGACTAATATTACGTAGTTTCATAAGACTAAAAACCGTATCCGATACCAATCATAATGCGAAACTCCAGTCCTGGTTGATTTATGGCATTATTTGCATCGTCATATGTATAATCCTGGCGCGGGTTTACATTTTCTCCATCCGGGCTATAGGATGTGTCATGTCCTGAAAGTGCAGACTCAAAATAATAATCAACACCACCACTAACGATAAAATCAAATTTATCGCTCATAGGAAAGTAAGATTCAAGTCCGATACCAAGACCCCACTGATTACTGGTAATATCAAAATCCTCATTACCACCAATGAATTTAAAATTGCCGGTAAATGCACCATATCTCGGTCCGAAGTATAAATATCCTCGTTCAAGTGACAACCAGTTTACGCGATAATAAAAATCAAAGCGAAAATCCCACATATGTCCGCTTTTTTCAGGATCGCCGTTAGTGGCATCGTTAATAAATATTTTCCTGGCCCCTGCAGCATTGCCCGGATCCATGGCCCGGTACCCAAGACTAATTTGCATATCCAGTGGAAATCCCTTGGCGAAATCCGATACTTTTCCGCCAAATTGAAAACCCAATCCACCCTGATAACCAAGCAGGAGATTTGTTGAAAAATTCGCCGCACTAAGACCGCTTGTAAAAATCAATATCGTTATAACTATTGACAGTTTTATGAAAGAATTTTTATACATAGTTTTGTTATCCTCTTTTTCTCTAAGCAAGAGGCAAATATATTGAATTCAAACCCGGATACAAAATAAAATTTATAATTTTTTAATTATTTGTTGGGTAAGTTTATCTAAAAATATCAGCATATGGTCCAGATGGATAAATGTTCAGGAAGCGTGATTCACGAAGTATAACTGATCTATATCAAATCCCAATTGGTCTGCTTGCTGTATTAAATTTTGTAGAATTTCCTTTTTTAGGTCAGGTGTTTTACTCAATATCCATAAATATTTTTTACTGCTGCTGGTAATCATTGCATATTGATAATCTTCCTGATCCAAATTGATGATTTTATAATCACTGGCAAATATCCAGAAAAAACTTACCCGTAAAAGGGCCGGGTTTTTTTTATCAGGTACCCACGCTTTTCCGGTGGCTTCCTGCCATTCTCCATCCTCAGTGTGATATCCGCGATTGATTACGTCAATATCACCATCATCCCGTAGTATATAAGTTGCTGTAACTTTGTCCAGACCGTCTTCAAATTTATGTGGTAAACGGGCGATTTCATACCAGGTGCCCAGATACCGGTTCAAATCAAAAGAAGAAACGGCAGGAATGTGATCGGTTCTTAATTCCTTCGGAGTGGCACAATTGAATACGCTAATTGAAAAAATCATAATTATTTGTAATCGAATTAAGTGGTTTTTTACTGAGATCATATATGTACCTTACAATATATTTATTGTTTATTCTTAATATAGTCCTATCCGACCTGTATGAGACATACAAAACGGAAGAAAGTGAATTATTAGGAAATTGAGATACGAGATTTATAAATACCCATATCAAGTGATTTATACATATTCTTTTTCATTTCTAATTTCTAATCTCTCATTTCTAATTGATTATTATGCGCGATAAAGGCGAATATTTACATTTTCGATTGTAACCAAACCTTCATTTATGGCCGCATCTACCTGGGGCATAAATTTCTCTATTTTTTCTGATGTATCAACGATCTCGATAATTAATGGCAGATCTTCTGAAAGGCGCAGTATTTTTGAAGTATGAATGCGGCTTCCTGCGCCAAATCCTTCAATGCCGCGGATAACAGTTGCGCCAGCCAGACCGGCTTCGCGCGCTTTTAAGACCAACCATTCGTAGGTAGGTTTGCCTTCGTAATGATCACTTTCTCCAATGAATATTCGCAGCAACTGCCCTTGTTCCGGAAGAATCATTTTTCTTACTCCCCGAAAATTGTTCGTGCAATGACAAAACCCAGCCAAACCGCAATAATACCTGTAATTATATGTAAAATAATATTGCTGATTGCTGTAACGTATTGTTGATCACGAATTAAATTAAATGTTTCAAAACCAAATGTGGAATAGGTCGTGAATCCACCTAAAAAACCAATAAATAACAGCACGCGGACTTCTGCACTAAAAACCTGACGGATCTCGGCGATACTTCCAAGAAATCCAATGATCAAACAACCCAGAATATTTACAGCGAATGTACCTATTGGAAAACTGATTGCGGCCGGAAAGAACTTTTGAACGGAGCCAGATACAACATATCGACTGATTGAACCTAAAAAACCGCCAAATCCAACATATAGTATTTTTAACATTTAAATTTCCATTACCCGTAAAATGTAGTATCCGGCTGCTGATATTTGATAATGTGTGATAAAATTAAACGGTTGCCTTGCGTAGTTGTTTTTTTAGATTTCTTATTTTTCGTCTTGCCTTGACAATATCCTCCGGTTTTTTGGCCAAAATGGCTTCATCCCGTATTTTTTTTGCCGCTCTTATCTCAGATTTAATTTTACCTTTATCAACCCCTACTACTTCATGATGAACATGCATTTCAAGATTAAGCGCTTTGCATATGGCTTCCAGTAAATGTTCCTTATTTAGTTGGGTGTAACCCTGAACAGCTTCATGCTCAATCTCCTTCGCCACTTCCCTTAGTTGGCTTACATTCATCTTTTTCAGTTCTTCAAAAGTATGCGCCATATTTACTCCCTACGGTATGTTCAACTGATAAATTATTTTGAGATAAAGATTCACTTCAAAGAGAATACTAAAATATAAATTATTTTTCACTTCAATGAAAGATTCAATTCCGCTTATAGCATATCTATTTTTTCAGATATTCCTCGACAATTTCTTTCCATTTTAAATAGCCGGCACCGGTAAGATGGAGTCCGTCATTCGTGTAAATCGTATTCAGCTTTCCCTCTTCGTTAGTAAACTGGCCATATAGATCAATATATGTTACGTTTTTTTTGCTGCACAACGCAGCCAGTCTCTCATTCAGTTCAATAATCTGTCCAGACTTATTTACATGCTTTTTAAAGCGTGGAAAGGCGTCATTTACCGGCAGCACACTTTGTATAAATAACTGCGTCTCCTTTGAATCGTGTTCAATTTTGTCAATAATCTTAACATAGTTCTGGACAATCGTATCAATACCTATATCTCTGGAAAGGTCGTTTACTCCAATCATCAAAAATATCTGCAACGGTTTTGACTCTGTTACTTCACCAAGTCGTTCAAAAACACCCTGGCTGATATCGGCGCTAATGCCGCGATTTTTTATCCGAAGATCACCGAATAATTCACTCCATTCACAGCCATCGGTGATGCTGTTGCCCAGAAAGATAATTTCATTTTTATCATTGGGTAACATCTCAAACAATGATTTCTTCTGATTATAGTAAGTACCATATTTGTTTTTTTCCTGTGCAAATGCATGAATAAAAAACAAAAATATAAACAGTGCAATTAAAGCTCTCATATATTCCTCCAGGTATAATGGTATTTAATAGTTTACCACAAATGCGTATAACAGTTGATCGATAACTTTGTCGTTCTTAATCGCACTATTTCGCATCCGGGTCTCCAGCCGGTAGCCCGCTTTTTCGAGTACCCGGAATGAGGCAGGATTCCACTCGTATGGTAGTGCATATATCCGTTTCAGATTAAACTGTGAAATGGCATACTTTGTTACTGCCTCAAGCGCCTGCGTAACAATACCCTGACCCCAGAAAGGCTCTGCCAGCCAATACCCAATCTCGGCCGAGATACGTTCTACATCCTTACCAATGCTGAATCCGATCGCACCGATTGCTTCTTTATCTTTTTCGATTGCGAAAATTGTTGGCGGATCAATCGATCTGGCATTCTTGATAAATGCCATTGCGTCGTTAATAGTATATGGGTGGGGAAAAGCGTCCCGTAAATTTAACCAGATCTTTTTGTTGTTGGCATACCGGGCAATTGACGTCGCGTCCGCATCAAGAAACGTGCGTACTAGACAGTTATGAAGTTTAAATTCCAACGGCGAAATACCTCTAAACTAATGTTATTTTATCTTCCAGATTTGGTACCATACACAAAAACTGGAATGGCTCATCTCCAATGGCTTTATACCAATGGGGAATATTTGCCGGAATGAAAACAACATCACCCTTTTCAACGGTATAGGATTCATCACCAATCCCGATTTGTGCTCTGCCGCCAATCACATATTGTTCATGCTCGACGCTATTTTGGTGATGGGGCATTTCACCTTGTGGTTCAATTGTAAAAAGCCGCATGGCAAAATTTGGTCCTTGTTCAGGTCCAATAAGTACCTGACGGGTTGTCTTCTTTCCGGCACTCACCGCCTCTGCAGGCACTGCCTTACTATGTTTTACAAACATATTATCTCCTGGTTAATCTAAATAAATCAGAATTACAAATTACTAATAACCAATTTGTAATCTTACATAATCTCAATTATATCAAATTCCTCTATATACAAATTCATGATGTACTCAGATATGGCTTGATGTCCATATTCGGAAAAATGTATTCCATCACCATATAAATAGTAAAAAGAGGAAGGATGGCCTGACTGCAGAAGAAATTCCTTACAGTCATCAATACGAATACCATTTTCACGCAGTACCATTTTTAATAGTCGTTGTGGTGTGTTAATTTCAAAATTATAATTAAAGCGAAGTTGATATTCATAAGGCAATACAACAATATTAAACTTAATATCCAGGGAATCACATTGTGCTTTTATGGAAATAATATCATTTACCGCGCTTTGAAAAATTGGATTTTCGGGCTGATAGTATCGGGTCACAAAATTAAAATATGATTGTGGTCGATCAAACAAATTTGCCTTAAGTACATCGTATAAGCGGAAATTTAATTTAAAGAAATTTAATACATCACCGCCAAGTTCTCTAACCTGATTGCCAGGTATTTCTTGCTCTTTATAATTTGAATACACATCATTTAAACAATAAAAAAGCGTTATTCTGGATATGTTCATTTTTTCAGCAGAGTAATTTGTCACGTTTACGTAATCATGTGTGGAATGACCAATTACACCTGCATTATGGATTTTAAAATTTTTTATTCTTTCATCTGCCAAATACGCAAAAGTATTATCGGTGCTGACTCCAATACCCATCGTAACCGAGTCCCCGAGATAGAGCCAGTTTTTTAATATTGTTTTGTTTTTTTTGAAAGTCAGCCTGAATCCCATTTCATTGGTTTCAACTATTTCGCCATGAGAAATGCCTCGCGTTGATGGCACTAAACCATTAGAATCATTATAAGCGTTTATTTGAATAAGATCACGATTCGTGAAATGAGGTTTAACGTTGGGATGTACGATGCGGATAAATAATTCAAAAAATGCGATTAATATGATGATTGATGTAACCCCAAATAAAAATGCGTAAAAATTTTTCATAGCAGATTATGATTTTTGATCCAGATGATGAACCAGCGATGGAACTATAAAAACAAACAGCAAGAAAAGTGACCATACTCGTCCCGCTAAGAGGTTGTAGTCAGCCAATAAATGGGTCCATGAATGACCCATTACAAAATGTCCGAACCCAAATTCAAATAGCACGGTCATGAGAAGCCAAATCAGGCCAATATAGACTGCTTGTTGGCGGGATTCAATTTTCCATCTTTTGTTGAGTAACCAGACAACAATAAAGATAAAAATTATCCCCGTCACCGTAGATATCTGGTGTGCGGTATGTTCACCAAACGAAGTTAAAAATAGTGATTGTCGTAAGATGCCATTCAGAATGGCAACCATCATTAATAAGAACCAGAATAAAATATATCGGCGAATCATAACATTTTATCCTTTTTTACTGTTCAGTTCTCCCTAACCTTAGTAGCGGCCAGAAAATTTATGAATTCAAATATCTCATTGGTATTCCAATCCCGTTCCCCCACGTGTTGGTGCACAACCTTGCCGAAGCGATCGATAATATAGGTTCTTGGTATATACTCATCCTGCATGGCTGGCGGGAGTTGTTTGGAAATTGAAAAAACCGGTAAATCCAGATTATTCTGGGTAAGGTACTCATCCAGTTTGTTTATATCTTCGGGTGAAATTAGAATGAATTGTACGTCCGGATGCTGGATACGGTTGTGCAATGCCTGAATTGATGGCATCTCTTTGCGGCAGGGAGGACACCATGTTGCCCATATGTTGATAAACAGAACTTTGTCTTTAAATGATGACATGGGTACAGATGCTCCGCCGAGATCCGTTAATGTAAGCGCATACGGTATTATATCTCCCTCTCTGATCATATCTGATTTTGTTGTGCTTTTGCTGGATCCGCATGCCCCGAAAAGTGCGGGTAAGATCAACACTATTAAACAAATTAATAATATATATTTTAGTCTCATCGTCATTCAATTCTTTTTTACTTTTGTCTTATATTTAGAATTTCACCAAAGTAAATTCGGTGATAATCCTTTCTTGGATAATTTAAATCAATTTTTTTGTTTATAAAATTTTCAGGATCAATGTCCTGCCAATATAGTTTATTACATTCAATAATCAACTCTGCTTGCTCAAAGGAGGGAGCGGCTACTTTTTGCGATGGAATAATTTTTAGGCGCGTCTCCGCAATTTTGTCACCATCACGCCCTGATTTTGTACCCAGCAAGTTCAGGTCTTCTTTATACTGCTCGGGAAACGCACAAAGAGTAAATGTGTCGTATTTTTCCATGAATTCATAGGTGAAGCGGGTAGGGCGGACCACGACCTGTGCAAACGGCCTGTTCCACATCACTCCCAGACTGCCCCAGGCTACCGTCATGGTATTGTATTTCTTCTGGTCGAAATCACCGCTGGTGAGCAAAAACCATTGATCATGCCATAGATTAAAAATTTCTGTATTGAATGAATCTGGTTTTATTTCTTTTACACCCATATTAAACTTATCCCGTCGTTTAAAATTGAAATTATTCGATACATATATTATAGAGAATCACAATGATATACCGGCATATGTGACGCCGGATAATTTAGCCATATTAACTTCCGCTACCAATGCATAAGCGGGTTGGCGATCAACCAGGTCGCTCCACACAGCCACCTTTATTTGTTTGTCCTGACTATTTTTGTTCATAACACCTCATTTATAATTAGTAACGTCTGATACGGAATATTTATTTTTAGACATGATAACGGGATTCTTTAGTATACCTTTATTGATACACTTATATTTGAAATGTCTTAAATATTATGATTTTATCCTGTTATCCTGTCAAAAAATAATATTATATCGAAGCAGATCTTGCTATTCAGGCGTATTCATTTTTTTAATATGGCTCAATCGACTACATTTCCCTATAGAGCAGATCACTTTCATTGCCGGTACGATCAACTGCCGAGACGGCGATTTGTTGCAATGCCTGCGTGATTTGCTCCGGTTCCTCCTGACCACGTTTTTTCCTGAAAATCACTCTGGATGCGGGAATTGAAATCGAATTTTCCATCCGGTTTACAATCTTATATTCCCATATTTTATCATACTGGTAATATATTACCCAGCGAAATACATCATTTTGATCACCATGATTCCAGGAAATCTGCACCGTATCATCCACAGTATCGACCGCAATATCCGGTGTCGCCGGCGGGCTGTTATCCAGCCATGGGGATGTGGGTACCAGGGCAGGGTTCGAATAGGGGCCGGCCTTTAAGGCGCTGGCCAATCCGGTACTGTCTATCATCAAGGCTTTCATACTAAAATGAACGTGGCCCGGTCCGTTTGGCACAAATCCGCGTGTCACCATTATCTGATTTATATTCTCATCCACTCCTTTTTCATCCCGCACACGGCTGGTAAACATACCCGGCCAGATATTGCGTCCTTTTTTGTTCTCGTTTACCCACCAACCGAGCAGGACAGGAAAACTCTGAGGAATCTGATTTATTGGCCAGTATAATTGCGGTGTCCAATAGTCAACCCAGCCTTCGTTTAGCCACAGGCGGGCATCTGCATACAATATGCTGTACTGATCAAATCCACGGATGGATTCGGGATAATTTGGCCGCCATATTCCAAATGGGCTCAAACCAAATTTGACATGCGGTTTAACCTGTTTAATTGAGGTATATATTCTTTTAATAAATTTATTAACATTGTCACGGCGCCAGTCTTCACGCGTTAAACTGCCGCCTGTTTTCTGATATCCTTCCCAGGTCTCATCGTCCGGGAAATTCCCATCTCCGTATGGATAAAAATAATCATCAAAGTGCACGCCGTCTATATCATAACGTGTGACCACATCCTTGACAACATTTACCGAGTGATCCTGGGTTTCCTGCATTGCCGGATCAAGCCAGTGATAACCGTTGTCCAGTTTTCGTACCAGATCGGGAAGCCGGCGGACAATTGATGAATCTGTAATTTCTGCGCCTTTTGGATGGTGTGCCCGGTAAGGATTAAACCATACATGTAATTCCATTCCCCGGTTATGTGCCTCTGTTATCCAAAATTCCAACGGGTCATAGAACGGATCCGGTGCCACCCCCTGTGTCCCCGTCAGATAATATGACCAGGGTTCAAGTTTACTAGGGTACAGGGCATCGCATTGTGGGCGAGCCTGAAAAATAATGGCATTAAGATTTAAAAGTGCCGCCGAGTCAAGAATAGCGATCGCTTCCTGTTTCTGTTTCTCAACCGGCAATCCCGGTTCACTGGGCCAGTCGATATTAGCGACCGTGGCAACCCATGCTGCCCGGAATTCACGCTGTGCAGATGGATCTTTTTTCGATACCTGATCTGTTTTAACCATTTTGGTTGTGGAACAGGATAATAATAATAGAATGATGAAGAGATATACTAAGGTGTTTCATAATTTACCTTTTAATGAGTTGAATTAATATAGAGTAGATGATGCATAGTCTGAGCTGAGCCTCGTTGCCTGGTGCCTGAATCCTGGTTCATGATGCCTGGCTGTCAGGTACCAAAATAGCGATCCCCAAAGTCCCCTAATCCCGGATAAATATATTTTGCGGGATCAAGATGGGAATCCACTGCAGCAGTAAAAATGTTTACCTCGGGATGTTTTGAATGCAGATTTTCAATACCCTCAGGTGCGGCGACTATACAAACAACGGAAATTATTTTGGCTCCCTTTTTTTTAAGCGCAGTAATCGTATCAATCAAAGAACCACCCGTGGCCAGCATTGGATCAAGCACCAAAACATGCTTCTCGCTCAGATCTGCAGGAAATTTTTGATAATACTCCCTGGCAAGTGCCGTTTTCTCATCACGTTCCAATCCAATAAAGCCAACTGGTGCCCAGGGCAGGAATTCCCTGGCCGGAATTAACATCGAAATTCCAGCTCTCAGAACAGGGACAAATACGATCGATTGATCTACCTTTGCGCCGCTTGTTTGCGCCAGGGGTGTATAAATTTTTTCCTGATGAACCGTTAAATCCCTGGTTGCTTCCATGATCATAATTTGGGAAACAATCGCCGTGTGCCGGCGAAATTTCTCTGTACTGGATTCTTTGTCTCGTAGTTCAGTAAGTGAATGTTGTATCAGAGGATGATCAACAATATGAACATTTTTCATTGACTACTCCATCTTTCTTATCCGCACTTCAACATCTTCTTTATCTTTAAGTAATTTTAAAATTTCATCTGTGTCGGTTTCTCCGAAATGATAAGGGTAGAGTATTTTCGGATTTAGCATGTTCACTGCATTTACAACCATTTGTGGTGTCATTGTGTACGGGAGGTTCATCGGTAAGAAGGCAATATCAATATTGTTTATATCCTTCATTTCAGGAAAGTCCTCTGTGTCACCGGCAATGTATACTTTTTTATCGCCAAAACTTAAAACATAACCGTTCCCCACACCTTTGGGATGAAACACTTCTCCGTTTTCCCGTTTATGTACGAGATTATATGCCGGAACGGCCAACACATTAATGCCATCAATATTCTTTTCATCACCATTTTTCATCACCATGCCATCCTCAAATTTCTCAGCACAGGTTTTAGTCAGAATTATCCTGGTCTCTTTTTTTCTGATCAATTCAATTGCTTTAGAATCCAGATGATCGCCATGATGGTGAGTAATTAAAATGATGTCGGCTTTTGGCAATTTTTCATAATCGGCATACCATGATACCGGATCGGTATGAATCACCAGATCATTTATTTGAAACATTAATGTACCATGTCCGATAAATGAAATGAGAAGATCACCCTGTGAAGTCGAAATTGTATCAACCTCAAATTGATTTTGCTGTTCGCTGCACATAGCATAACTAAAAAATATACCTATAAGACAAAGAATTGTAATGGTCTTCATGGTGAGCTCCTTTAAACCAATCTGCTATTATTTGATAATATTAATATTTACCACAAAGGCATAAAGCACACGGACTTTTTGAATAATTAATATTAAAAATATGTGAAAAAAATTATCTTCGTGATCTTCGTGCCTTCGTGGTGAACAATTTTTTACTTCTTGTTCAAAAATTCAATCACCTTATCACTATCTTCCTTGGCCGTAACTTCGGTATCCTTGTAGACTATTTTCCCGGATTTGTCAATTATAAATGTCCATCTGGAGATTGACGATGGTCTGATCAGATCCATTTCCTTACCCTCAACTTCGCGGGTAATGGAAGCCCCTCCACCGGTTGGGACGCCAAAGATTTCAGCTATATTTCCACTTACATCGGAAAGCAGTGTAAAATTGAGATTATACATATTACCAAATATTTTCAGGTTTTTTACCGGGTCCGCACTGATTCCGATCACTTCAACATCGAAATCATCAAATTTGGATTTATTGTCCCGGTAGCTGCATGCTTGTTTCGTGCACCCACCGGTTAATGCGCCCGGGTAGAAATATACAACGACATTCTTTTTTCCGATAAAATTATCTGATTGCCATAATTCTCCATCTTGATTATTAGCAACAAAACCAGGTACGGCATCTCCTATATTTAAAACCGTATCAGAAGCGCTCAATTCGATGAAAAAGAGACAAACTAACATAAGGGTAGAAATAAAGAATATTTTATTATTCATAGTACTGAATCTCCTTTCTGATATGTTTACAATCCAGTAAACTGATTTATCCAACGATTTATTTGATATTTATGATTTAAATAATGTGCAAGACCCAGGTGAAGGGTTAGTACTTACCTATATCTATATGTTCTCTACAAAATATATATTGCGATTGTCTTCTTTTTTAACTCAAATTCATATAGTTGTTTTTCACTAAACAACCCCGGTATATCCCGGTGAGATAGATCGTTTTTAATGCTTGAGGGATGACACAGGTAAAGGGCCGAACCTAGTAATGTTTCTACGGAACAGTCCTGAGGGAAGAGGTATTCTACCCTGGGTCTTAATTCAGCCAATGCCTTTTCATACAATTCTATTAATGATGATCCATCCAAATCAAAACATTTTTGCACAACAAGCGCCAGATAGGTAATTGTCTCGCCGGGACCTTTTATACCGACCTCTGCCATTGGTATCGGGAAATGACTAAAAGAACGGAAAATATCTATATATATATTTTGGGCAAATGGATAATTGTGTTTTTGAGACAGGCGGTTGGCAATATGATGCTCAATCTGATCTAACATAATCCTGAATTTTTATTGATCGGTTGTCCTTGATTAAGACACTCCGCTCGATTATGCCGTGTTACAGCATTATGAACTAAGCAAACTTAAGAAATAATCATAAAATAAAGAATAAAAAATCGTATAAATATTAAGAATTAATCCAATTTCAACCCGCGTGTTTTTTGTATTACATGCCAAAGTTTATTCAGACCCGCTGAACCAATAAATAAATTACTTTGCGTCTCCGCGACTCTGCGAGAGGATTATTCTTCAGGTTGGCAATATATAATATTGGAGCTGATAAAAATGTCATAACCGAGTTAATATTACCCAGATGGTCCTGCCAAACCTAACAGCGTATCGCCCGAAACGCGGAAGACCGTCCAGTCATCCATTGGGATGGCGCCCAGGTTTTTATAAAACTCAATGGCTGGGGTGTTCCAGTCAAGTACAGACCATTCAAGCCGGCCGCAGTTTCTTTCCACTGCGAGTGATGCAAGAAAACTCAGAATTGTTTTTCCGATGCCCTGGCCGCGACTCTCAGGCATTACAAACACATCCTCGAGGTAAATTCCCGGTTTGCCAAGAAACGTGGAGAAACTATGAAAAAATAATGCGAAACCAACCGCTTGTGTTTCTGTTTCTGCCAGAATCACTTCTGCCACCGGTCGCGTACCAAACAGAGATTCGTTTAGAATTTGTTCATCAGCTGTGACTTCATGTTCCAGTTTTTCATAGATCGCCAGCTGTTTGATAAAATTCAATATAACCGGTATATCATCTTGCACTGCAAAACGTATTCTAACATTACTAGGGTTGACAGATCTCTTCATATATTTTAAGTCCGTTAAAATTCAATTATTAAGATGAATATCATGACCGCTATTTTTTAATGTTTGGACGGCTCTATCTAATTCATGTTCTTTAACCATCACATAGTCTGTGTCATAAGTTGAAAAGGCAAATACGCTAATATCAGCATCGGCTAACGGTGTGGTCAAAGATGCAAGTATGCCTGTTTGTGCAAAATCAAGAGGACCATGAATTTTAAAACAGCGCCAACTCATTTCACATTTACCAGCAGGGGGGAAATAATCTTGTGGACAAACGATGGATAATTCATCTGCGGTTTTTGTAATTGAATAAAAATGACTTTGTAGAATAGACTCCGGAATTTGACTGAAGGTATCAAATCGACAAACCACAAATGTGTCTTTTAGAACGGAGATTACAAGGGGAGTGACATTCATTATTTACTCCAATTAATTGGTTGGTATCGTCATTTAAATAATGAAAACCCAATATTTATGATGAGGTATTATCTGAAATAATATAGACAAAGAAATTATAAAAACAAATTGCGCTTCAAAAATATGGGATACAAGTTAATGTTCTTTTGGTAGCATTTCATCGGTTTGTAAATAGTGATTCATCGCATCTTCCCAGAATTTCATGGAATGTTGAAATGATGCTTCCGTGAATGATTCAATAAAATCATTACCATGTTGCGATACGGCGGTATAGGTATAACTGATATCCACATAGGATTCGTTACTATTCTTCTGTGCAACTCTTATATACAGGCAGCAGGTTCTGGAACCCGGAGTAAAGCGAACAAATTCTACCAGAAAATTTTCCCGATCATGTTTGGTTACAACCCAGGTAGTCTCTTCATCATCATGATGCGGTGTGGTAAATACGGCACCGGGTTCAACCAAACCGGATTCTGAATAGACCATGTTGTATTGCCAGCCATCCAGCCAATCGGCCTCACGCACCGGGCAGAGCAGGGGGAAGACTTTTTCTGGTGAGGCAAAAATAGTCTGCCGATGGCTTTGTGTAATTCGATTGGCAATAAAGTTCTCTTTATTCAATATATTACCTCAATTTATTTAAAATTCTTACATTGGGACATAGTCAACTAATTCCGCTGGATCTGTTAAAAAATTACCCCAGGATTAATCCTGGGGTAAGAAAAATTATAATTATCTGTGCTGTCTTAACCTGGTGTCTACAAATTTTTGACCGCCAGGTACCGCAAAGCAGAAATTAAGTACGCAGATAAATATTTATAAATCTTTGCGTAACTCGGGTAGTTCTTAGCGTTCATTGCGGTTAAGAAAAAATCATGAAATTCAGGATAAAATCCTTAAGAATGATGAAAACAGATCAGGACAAATAAATAAGCATTACTCAGTTGTAAACACATAGCCAAGAGACTAAAATTTATCTTATATATATGGCTGTCGTAAAATGGTTTTCAATTTCTCCGGTGCCACTTTGCGAAAATCACTCAGGTAAATTTCATGGTGTTTCTGATGATGGCCGTCAAACTGCCCACCTGATTCGGTGATATAATTATGGATCTTCATAATATTATCATACTCGTCTGAGTATGGTCCGATATGCATCAATTGAACACATTTCCCTTCGGTAAAGGCTTCTAATCTTAACAGATCGAGCGTTTTTTTATCCACTTTTTTTTCAGTCTCAACGATCGCCTTTTGGATTACCTCCTGTGGCACTTGCTCAGGCTGCATTATCATAAGTGTCCATTTCCACTTTTCTTTGTTGCCGGCAACAAAGTCATCCATATCATCCGCCCACCACAGTCCTTCCAGTGGCATGACAACATAATCAAAACTGTTATTAATTTTCATCAAGAATTTAGTTTTATACGAGACACCAAACAGTGCCTGAATGGCTTGTGAGAAATCCTCTGAATCTGTGCTTCCTTCTCCATCAATCATTAAATAGTTGAACCCTGATATATCTACAATTTCAGGTATTCCGGGTTTTGGTTGATATAAATGTTTGTATTCTTTCTTCAGATCCAGTTTTTTTGTCATAAATATCTCCTGAGCATAAAATTCCTGAATTTACCAAGTGGAATTACAATTTTGGGAGCAGTATATCTGCCGGGCTTTTTGTCGATACATTTTTGTAGGTGGTCGGTCGCTTTTTCCACACTCATCATAAAAGGTTTTACATCACCTTTGGCCATCTTTGTATCCACAAATCCAAAGCGTACGTTTGTTATAAATATTCCTTTAGGTTTCATTGCCAAAGCCAACCCTTCAAGATAGTTTGAGAGACCGGCTTTTGATGCATGATAGGAAGGCGCTTCTGCGGATATCATCTCGTCTGCAACGCTGGATAAACCGATAAAATGACCCTTTTTATTTATCAGCATGACAGGAAGTACAACTGAAATTGTTTGTACTGCTGCTATAAAATTGACATTTATGGTTGGAATTTCGTTTTTCAGATCGGATGCGTTAAATAGGTCACCGATGCCAACACAATAGACACACAGATCTAATGTCTCCAAATTGTTGATGGCGGTAACCAGGATCTTTTTAAAATTCGCATCCTGAACATCAGATTGATAATGGCTGTACCTGTGATCTGTAAGTTCACTCTTACTACGTGAAATCCCAGCCACCCGCCAGCTTATCTTCGAGCAATCTTTTGGTAAGATTTAATCCAATTCCGTCAGAATTTCCGATTATTAATGCGGATCTTAAGGATTTTCTTTTTTCACTTTTCATTTTTTACGATTTTGGTTCAGATCTGCCAATTGCTTTTTTTCGTGCTTTTTCAGCCTCAGCCTCACGATTTTTTGCCGGGGCATTGGTTTCATATGTATCTATCATGCGACGAATAATTTTTGTGATATCCTGTACGGTTTGATTAAAAATTTTCTCATTTTGGACTGATGGCTTCCGGAACCCGCTGATCTTTCGTACAAATTGCAGTGAAGAAGCTAATATTTCATCATCTGATGCCGGGGGATCAAAATTATAAAGCACTTTTATATTTCTACACATTAATATATTTTCCGTTCAATTTAATTTAGTGTCGTTGTGTACGAATAACTTCCGTGGAAAAAAATCTGGTTAAGGAAGTCCGATCGTACCAATTGTTATTTTTCATTAAGCAAAACAGGGGCCAATGGTGCATCGAGTTCAAGTAGTTGCAGTGTTTTAAACAGTATTCTCCTCTGTTGTTCCGCATCATTTGGATTTCCGATTGTACATCCCCGTTTTAGCCCGGTAAGAGTTGCGCGGGGTGGCAAAACACTTCGTATTGATTTGGCATGCCAGCTGGTCAATGTCGTTTTAATACCTTGCATTTCGAGATACCGGGCCATCAATCCCACGGATTGAGAACATAACGGTCACGAAGGTACCAGTAGTGCACAATTTATATCCTGATCATTTATTACTGATTGAATTTGTGGAATAGTTTCTGACACCACCTGGGTGATATCCGGCTGATATCCCATAAAACTAATCACCTTTGGGAACAATTGTCCGAGTACGCCCTGGTTAACGAGTTCAAATAAATGCCGGGTGGGAATCAATACCTGGGGGTCGCGTCTGACTGAATCCTGCTTGTAATGATCATGAGCAAACTCAATATTGATAAAGTTTGTAGAAGCCGGATATGTTCTGATACTATAATCACCAAGCGGATTGGCTGCATCGAATGGACGCTGTTTATTTTTTAGATAACTGCCGGCAGATGTAATTAATACAATTTTTGAATCTTTTAATCCGATACCGATGCTGGAAGGTGTTTTCGTATTCTTCACGTAACTATAGAGGTCCCAATCAATACGTCCGCTATAATTAAATTCAGCCAGCCATTTGTTTTTAAAATTATTTTTCCATTCTTTTAATCGTTCGACTGCATGCATATAGATAAGCCCAGGCTAAAATTATATAGGAAATATTTAAAATATGTTTACTTTTTTGATCGGAATTTCCGAACAGGGTCATCCTGAAAAAACAAAGAACTTAGTTAAATATAATCTCAGTCTCATCATAGATCTTTAGCGTGCACTTGATCGAACCACCTTCCTGAAACATCGGATCCAATTGACCTTTTTTTTGCGCAACCAAAGTGATACGCAGTTCTTTCGTTTTCACAGGGTCCTTATCGGTATATTTTATATGATCAGGGGGGATGGAGTATGTTCCGCTTTCGGGAGAGAAAATAGTTAACTGAATACGACTCATATAAGAGAAATGATGCTCCGGGTGCCAGTATTCTAATAGCAGAGTCCGGGGATATTGGTCGTGTATCTCTGTCCAGGATAATTCTAATGGCTTGTTTCGCGGATGACGATCAGCAATTTCTAAAGCACTGAACTCAATATCAGGTGCTCTGACAGTCGCCGGGTAACGCCGGTTGTCACCAAAGACAACCTGAAACTGATACAGTGTACCGGGAACAACGGGTAGATGGGCCTGATAATAATCCCTGCTGGGCCCAAAAAGATAATTTTCCGGCGGCTCCATTTGCATACCATTTATATATATATTCCCTTCATCCAGGCGGATTTTATTATCATTCATGTCATAGAGGGTTGCCTGTATTACAGACGTTGAAGACTGGGCATCATTGTTTATTGAATTGCTCAGGGTGAAGACCGGCCTGATATCACCGGGATCATTTGTATCCGCTGTTATCGCCATATCGGTGCAGCTGGTAAAGCAAATATTTATACTGACCAGAAAAAAAAGAAGTTTTAAATAATAGGTTTTTATATCTATAAATTTCATACTTAATCTGTCTTATCCTTACCAGGTGTTTACATATTATTAACCGCAAAGTTCGGAGAGGAGATGTCAAGTACGCAAAATAAATAATTAAAAATCTTTGCGAATCTCTCGTAATTCTTGGCGTTCATTGCGGTTAAGAAAACATTTTCCATAGATCTTGAAATTCAGGATAAAGTCTTTGAGAAAAACGTAAAGAAATCTGGACCAAATTAATGATCATTCTTCGGTCGTTAACACAATCCAATGACAATACACTTAAACGTAATTTGAGGTTTCCGAATTTAAATCTCTTTTATATCCTCAGCACCATGGGTTAGTCTCTTTAGTCGTTTAAAGAAAATTAAAAGTAAAACCCCAAATGCCAAACAAAACACAAATATGCCTGTAAAAACTTCAAGTTCACCAGCATGTTGTGCCAATTCGCCAACCATGCCGGCCAGTTTATTTCCCAGACCGGTAGCTGCAAAATAAATTCCCATCATAATTGAGGCATATTTCAACGGGGCCAATTTTGTGATAAAAGATAGTGCTACCGGCGAAATGGATAATTCACCAAGTACCTGCAGCAGGTATGATGCAATAAGCCAGATCAGCATTGCTTTTGTGCCATCTGTGGCTTCCAGGGCCGCGCCGGACATCATCAGAAATCCGGTACCCATAACAATCGTGCCAATGGCCATTTTAAACAGAGAAGAAGATTCCTTACCCTTTAGATTTCGTTTTGTCCAGAAACTTGCGACAATCGTGCCAAAAATAATTACAAAAAAGGCCGGGACTGATTGGAAAAGACTGGCGGGAATTTCCCATCCCAGAACAACACGGTTAATTTTTTCTTTGGTATATAGATTCATCAGGCCACCGGCTTGTTCATAAGCTGCCCAAAAAATAATTACAATAATAAATGATATTAATAATACAACGACCCGGTCTTTCTCAATTTGGGTAAGAGGCTCATTCTTTTTACTTCCGGATATCTTTTTAACCGGCACGAAATTACCAACAGTTTTCAAATGCTTCTGTCCCCACAGATAAACTATTTGCCCCAGCAGCATGCCAAATCCGGCAACAGCAAATCCATAATGCCATCCATATACTTCGCCAATATAACCAACCAGTAGTGGCGCAGTTGCTGCTCCAATATTGATACCAATATAGAAAATTATAAATCCGCTGTCCCTCCGGGGATCACCTTCTTCATAAAGTCCGCCAACCATGGTTGAAATATTTGGTTTAAGACAGCCAACACCACTGATTAGAAAGAATAGTCCAGAGTAAAATGCAACGGTATTATCAACCGCCAGGGTAAACTGGCCGATTGCGATTAAGATACCACCCAAAAATACGGTTTTTTTCTGACCCAATACTCTGTCGGCAAGATATCCACCGGGGATTGACATGACATATACCAGCATGGTGTACCAGCCATACAGCGCCAGTGCATCGGTGTTGGACCAGCCTAGTCCCGGATTTTCACCTATAGTCTCCTTTGTTAAATAAAGTACCAGTATGGCACGCATGCCGTAAAAACTAAAGCGTTCCCACATTTCAGTAAAGAACAGTATCGGTAAACCTTTTGGGTGAGATTTTTTCATTTAGCCTCCGGAGGTGAATTCAGATTCAGATTAAATTCGAGTTTAGATTTTTCAGTATGAATAAGCGGATAATATAAGTCAAAATTTACTTTATCTCCAATATTTGAATATTATCAAGTTTTGAACAACCATTTGATTTCAAGGGGTAGTACTTATCTGGGTATTAACAGGTGAGATAATTGGTAGATATAAAATTATTACAACCACTTTCGCGAGCGAAATATTATAATTTGAATCACTACAATCACAACCATAGAAATTATAAATATATGAAAGGCAAAGGGATAATCCGCACCAGGAATTCCGCCTATATTTACTCCCAGCAAACCAGTTAAAAAACCCAATGGTAGAAAAATAGCAGCGATGAGTGATAAAATATACATGCGCTTATTCAGTTGATTTGAAAGATGGGTCTGTAATTCATCTTGTATTATTGTAGCTCTGTCACGAACCGCATCTAAATCCTCAATATGCCTGATGAGTCGCTCTTTTACATTATGCAACAGATGGAGGTTGTTCTTGTTGAACCAATTGGATTTTTCTTGGGGTAGCTGCGATAACGCATCGCGTTGCGGCGCCATAAATCGTCTTAATTCGATAATTTGTCTTCTTAAACCAGATAGATCGGTACGAAGGTCGGATGTCTCAGAACTAAATATTTCCTCCTCCAGTTGCGAAATGACTTCTTCTAAATTGTCTATGGTTTCTGTCATTCGCAATACTAAAAAATTTGCCAGTTGTACTATAAACTCGGCTGAAGTTTTTGGACCATTTTGTACCTCGAACAGCTCTTTCAAATCAATAATTGAGAATAAGTTTCGCATGCGTGTACTGATGATGAGTTCTTCTGTAACCCAAAACCGAATCGATATCATATCATCCGGGTCAGCACCGGGATTAAGGTTTACTCCTCGTAAAATAAGCAGTAAACCATCGTCGACGGCAATCACTCTTGGTCTGGTTGTTTCTGCTATTAATGTTTCACATATCAGGTGCTTTAAACCGTTATCTAATTTTAGCCACCCTTGAACTTCTGGGTTGGTGTAGTCAAGATCCAGCCAGACTATTCGGTTGCCAATTTCCGCATCGGTTATTTCGGAATTAGTGATCTGGGTATAACCCCCTTGTCTATCGAGCAGATATGCATTGAATACACCTTCACTGGGAATTCTCATTCGAATGGTATTCCTTTCTATGTCCGTACTTTGTTAGACCTGAAGCAAATTAAATAGTCTGCTTATTAAATTATATGCATGCAATTTAATATTCAATTTAAAATCATATAAATTGAATCGCTGATTGATGATTTGTTTACAGGAGTAAAGCCCTGGGAATAGTAAAGCGATACGGCATTTACATTTTTTGCATATACATTGAGTGAAAAAGGACGGTTGCCGAATTTATTCTTTCCTTTTGCGATTAACATCCGGCACAGGATTTTGCCATATCCTTTGCCGCGGTGGTCCGGTGAAGTAATGATTCTTGCCAAATGTAGATATTTTTCCTTTTCAATTATTTGTCCAAAACCAACAAGATTGTTATCGGGGTCAATCATCGAAAAAGAATTTTGCCGGGAATAATGAATATCCTTTTTCAAACTTTCCAGTGTGAAGGGGAAATTCACTCCCGGGCCAGCCCAATATCTGCAACTCTTGTCATCATGAATCCACGTTGCCAGAAGTTCGAGATCACGATTCTTAGAAGCGATAAGTTTCATTTTTTCTTTTTATTGATTTTACGTACACTTTGTGCTTCTTTAGTACGCCGGACCAGATCATCCACAGATATAGATGAAATGGTTTCGCCGATAAGGTCCAATGGAAGATCTTCCAGTTTTTTTATGCGCACGCATGATTTACCCACATCAAAGCGCTTTCCGGTCGCCTTATAGGCTTTTTCGAATTGCTCGCGGGATTCTTCGGAAATATATATCCCGGTAAGATATACTCCCATATGATTTTTCTGGGATGCCAGTGCCGCATACATGAGCGGCTGCTTATTATAGGTGTCGGGATAGGTTTCAAGTGGCACCTGGTAGGTAATCATCCCCCAGTTCATTACTTCTTCATAGCCTTCTGGTAAATTTTTAAGAACGACATCGCGGATGGTAGAAATGGCTGCGCCTCTGTCTTCAGGCAACGAATTAATGTACTCCTTAACTGTTTTTGCTTCAGATCTCATATTTAAATCTCCCTGAAAAAATAAGTGTTATATCATTCAAGGACGCTATAAAAATCGATTTTATTCCGACCTAAAATCTGCGTAAAAATATATATCAAATCTCATCTAAGAGAGATTGGCCGGCGCGTGTCTTATTCTCTATAAATTTTTAGTCGCTGCGATGCTGGTTTTCTTTTACGTCATTCTTCTTGAAATGAAGCGTGAAACTTCTTTCTTCAGAACTGGCGGTAACTGATAATTGATCAGACTCGCCCAATTGATAAGCTATCTTCTTAGGAAAATCATGATCCGGATTTTCAAAAACGGCCAGGCTATCGGAACATTCTGTAAGTTCAAAGGCAATGGGTAGATGGTTATGCTCAACTTTGGCCAGATAATAAATGTTATCAGACATCTCAAGAATTCGCAGAGATTCGAAATTTTTATCTCTTGTTTCGTTGTTGATCCGGGTCAATCCGTATCCTTCAAAACTTTTATTACTCACTTTACTCCAGGATTCGGTCGTTACTGTGGACTTGTTCTTATAAATCCAGTCTCCCAACATCCAGGAAAGACTATCAATGTCTTTACAGGAGCCGGCAATTGATACAGACTGAAATATAATAATCAGGCAAATTGCAGTAATCTTTGTCATCGATTTCATCTCTTTCATAAACTTAGTAAAAATCTCATTGATGAGTTTTATTATCTGTTTCTTTTATATCAATCTTAATATTCCACTACGTTGTACTTCTACTCAACACCCGAATCAGACTACATCTTCATGAAATTAGAAATGCTTGCCCAATATTCCGGGGATAACTGAATCGTATTATGATCTGTATTTTTAATTACTACTGAGTTTACATTACAGGAAAAATTTTCTATTAAGTTCATTGTATTTTCATAGGGGATAATATTGTCATTCTCCGCAATCAGGATTAACACAGGACCTTCTATGCCCTGAGCATACTCTTGTGAGTTAAAAGGATGTTTTAATATCAGGCTAACCGGCAGGTAGGGGAAGTGTTTCCTGGCAATATTCAGGATGCTGTCATAGGGCGTTATTAAAATAATTCTGGTAGTTTCTCTTTGACTCGCCACATATGTGGCAACCCCACTACCGAGACTCCTGCCCATGAGGACAACTTCATTCATTGTCTGTGGATATTTTTCCCGAAAATAGTCATAGATGAATATTGCATCAGAATAAATTTCCTCCTGCCCGGGGCTACCCTGGCTTTCCCCATATCCGCGATAGTTGATCAAAATAATGCTGTGATCTTCAAACACTTCAAAGTCTTCCAGATTCAGTGAAACTTCTTCTGCGTTGCCACCATAATAAAAGATAGTTTTTTGCTTTTCCGGACGAATATGCCAGCCGTGTAGTATGATGTTATCATGTGCGATCGTAATTTCATTGTCCGAATATTTTTCTATTACTGATTTGCCTGAAAGGATTTTGTTGGGGAAAAAAAGCATTTTTGTTTGAGCAAGGTATATAATTATCACAATACTCAAATAAAACAGGAGGATACCACCAAGAATGCTTAACATAGATTTTTTCATTTTGAATATAATAAATATTCTCCGGAAATTATTTACGGAGATGGCTCAATTAGATCTGTCGGTTTAAGTTTTATGCTCGTTCCGGAGGACGGCTGTTCAGCCAAATAAGATCTGAGACGATCAAATATTTCTTGCTCGAGCTCTTCAATGCTAATATTAAAAGATGTTCTGAGAGCATATCGAAACGAACTTCCGTTACGAACCATATAAAATACATTCAGGACATCCTGACATGTTTTATTATAGCCATTTGAGTCAAGTAAATATTTCATGCTAAGGTCAAATACGGTATAATAACCCGGAATGTCTGCACCATCAGGAAAATCTTCCCATTGATGAATGGTAATGGGATTACCCAGATTTGGATATTGTGAATTACTGGCAACCCAGTATTCCAGATCTTCAACAGTTTTAATATAGTTCCTTCCACCGCCGCCATATATGGCAATTCCTTCACGAAACCAGACGTCCGTACCCAGTTCCGGTGTACCTTCTATCAGGTACTCAAAGGCGTGGGTGAGTTCATGACGCATCACATACTCATATTGGCTGATATTGTCATTCCCTGACCGCAGAGTAATAAAAATACAGCCCCAGTATGCCGCGGCAATTCTCTCATCATGATGTACATTCAAATATATATCGATTTTGTTATGATCCGGTGGATATCTGAAATCATTCTGGGAAGTAAATTCAAACAGCTGGATGATATCTTCAAATATATTGTCAGCAAAAAGTCCGGCCTGCGTCTTTAATTCAGCGGATGCGCCATCGCTGAACACAATACAATGTTTGGAAATATATGGATTACCATCGTGTGACCACTTGTATGGTGACCATGTAATCCATGCGCCTTCTGGTACGACTTCCGGTTCCGGTTCAACCGGCTGGTCAGCACAACTGACAAGAATAAAAAGTGCAAATATGAGCAGGTATTTGATCCTGAAAAAAGGTATTTGAATTATTTTCATACCATTTTCCTAATCTTCATGTACTTTCCAATTGCCATTGGTTTTTATCATTTTTACCGGTTTTAATCCAAAGGGTTCCGGGACAATACTGTGCTTGAAGTTCATCAGTTCAATCTCGACCGGATCCACCTTTATTGATACAAAATCATCACCTCTCGGGCCGTCCGGAAAAAATAATATCCATGATCCAATCCAATGTTTTTTTCTCTTTTGAATGTCCCGGACGATATGTGCCTTGCCGTAAATTATTAAATTTGCATTTTCACGTTCGCTGCCAAATGCAATAGTAACATTTTGGTTTTCCTCAATCTCCTTAACTTTTCTAAGAGAAGGATTTGTACCAAACCAAATGCTTAATGTGTCAAAGTCAATAATGGGTTGAACCATCCTGGCACTTGGCCATTCTCTATTGCTGTTTGTAATCAGAAAGCAATATTTTGATTTTTTTAACATCGAGCGCACTGTTTTTAGACAATGATCGGTGGTGGAATTGAATGTTTTCCTTTTGCGGGATTTGTAGATGTGGATCTATTTTTCTACTGATAGATTTTTTGAAATTCATTATCATACTTACCTGAAATTAAATGCTTTTTTAATCTGAAGATGTGAATTGAACTATCAATTTATTATTTATTCGGTGAAAACGTGCTAAGTAATATTCATTTACTATGGTATTTTTTTCTTTATTAATTCACTTGCGTAGTCTTTGTTTTTACACTCCGGGCATGTAAGCATTTTTTGCCTAAAATTATAATGTGCCGACATCGAACTCAAATCGGTCCAGAATGAGATCTCAAATTCAGCATCACAGGACTTACATTTATATGCCCTGGGTTTTTGAATGCCATAGTATGAGCGAACCGATCGTTAGTACCACAATAAGTGCATAAAGAAATACACCGAATTGCTCCAGTATGAAAAATCCGGTTAAAATAATAATCAAAATAGCAGAGAGAACTAATATATTGGATAATACCCGGTCTTTTGCAGATGGTTCAAAATAAGATACGGATGACATAATTATCTCCTTACTTTGGATATAATTTCTCTCTTCCGGATCGTGAAGGATCAACATATTCCTGTGTAAAATCAATCCGGCTGATGAGTATACTCGTAACATTTCTTTTTAATTGGTGGACAATTCTTCCATCCGGCCGGGCCAGGAAACTGGCGAAGGATGATTCAGCTTTACTTGTATTGCTGGCGCTGATCCATAAATAATTATTGGCTGCATTGCCCCGTACGGTACCGGTGATAAGAGTACCTAATTCTTTACCATCAGTTAAATAACTTTTTTTACTCAGATTTCCATCATACCACGATTGGAATAAAAGTTCCGTACCCATTTTCATATGTTCTCTGTACAATTCAGGATAGCGCCACTCATGACAAATAAGCAAGCCACATTTAATTCCATTTAGTTCAAACTGAACAAATCTTTCCCCTGACTGATAATAGAAATGTTCCTGTTCATTATCTTTTCCAAACAGAAGTCTCTTATCATATCGATCAATGATCTTGCCCCGGTCGTTTATTATCCATAAACAATTGAACGGTTTAGCATGATCTTTCCCATATTGATGACCGCCGACGATTACCCAAATTTTTAATTCTGCTGATAATTGGCACAGATCGTCAAGAGAATTCCTTAGTAGTGTTTCATCATATTTTTCAAACGTATTGAAGTCAATGCCTGCATATCCACTTAGACTACTCTCTGAAAAATGAGCAATTTCTGCGCCTTTGCGTTTTGCCTGTATTATCAGTTTCCTGATATATCCTCTGTTATTGTCAATATCAGCACTTACCGGGAATTGGCAAGTTGCAATTGTGAGTTCTCCATTCATAATAAATTCTCTGCATCACTCCTTGTCCTGAATGCGCCTGATCATTTGCATTACATTTCGGTTTTCAGGATCCAGTTTAATTGCCTTTTGGTAATATTTTGTTGCCAGGTCGAATTTATTGTTTTTAAAATATGCAAAAGCTAATGATTCAAACGCAGTCGGCGAATTTGGATAATACTCAATTTTCTTTTTTAGAATAGCATAAAGAATTTGCTCATCGTCGGGATTGAAAAAATTATATGCCAGAACGTCGATAAAAAACTCATTCAATATTTCAAGTTTATACGCAACCTGGAAAACAGAATCCAGTGATTGAACTGCTTCTTCATGCTTGTTTTCTCTAAAGAGCATCTCGGTATGATTCATATGAGCCTGCATCAACTCCACAGATACTTTTAATTTTGTGTCTCTATTATCGGCAAAAATTTTGCCTGCGATCTTAGCCATGACAATGGCTGTATCCAATGCAGATTCTGCTGGTACAAGCACATCAGGAATGACGCCCGTCCCTTCCCAGTTACTCTCAGTGATCGGATTTACTGCACGAGCAGTAGGTATATAGATCTCAAATTGCGCATCGATCTGATACATGTCAGTCGAATGTGCTCCACCACCGGTGGAATCTCCAATAAGAATGGCTCTTTTATTGACCTTCATTTCATATGCGAATGATTCGGCGGATGAAAAGGTTCGATCGCTTGTCAGCAAGAAAAGTGGCACTTCGGTAAGCGGTTTAATGCCAGTTAGTTTTTCAGTCCAGAATTCATATGAGAAATCTTCTTCGCGTGAGTACCAACTGCATAATTGAGTCGGATAAGGTAAGAAATAGCTGCTCAGATAATCTCCCGAACCACCACCATTTTCCCTAAGATCAATTATAATGGCATCAGCATTCGATAAAAATTTAATTGCAGCTGCGACCCTGTCTCTGATATCGGCTATATAATAAAATCTTCGGATATCCAGATATCCGATATTTCCATCAATCCACTCCAGTTTTTTAAAGCCCTTATTTTCTATGACTCCCAGATGGTGATAGCGGAGTGAATGATGAAGGGAGTTTTCAGGTTCTTCGCCAATACCACTGGATTCAATCACCCTGAAGTTAATATGTTTGTCGTGTGAGATAGCAATTAAATCTGAAGTGACCTGTTTGGTAAAACTTTTTGCAGAAGTGAGGGTGTCGTAAGCACCGAGATCACATTTTTTCTTGAACTCAGCAGCATATTTTATTGCCTGTTCGGGTAGCACATATTTGGTTGCAATTAAGTTTGTAACCTTCCCAAGAACGTCATTCTTATAATCCTGATCTTCAATGTTTTTCACCTGTTGAGCACTGGCGGAGATACAATAAACACAGCAGAATATAATTGAAAGGATTTTTAATAATGATCGGTTATGTATCAGACAGATATTCTTCATGTCCGGTACCACCATTTTTATTGTTTTAGAGTTTGAAAATTATTTATGGATGATTGATATTGTGCTATGTATTTCTTCGACGATTATTTTAAGTTGCGAAACTAAATCCGATTGTTCGATCATATATTGGTTACTGTGAATAATCATCGAGAATTGATGTAGAAATTCGTAGGTCATATACTTTCGGACCTCTTCATTTTGACCTTCCTTTTTCTCTGTTTCATTCGAGACTAAATACAGGACTTCATTTTTTACCCCAAAATCTATAATTGGCTGGGGTAACGATTGCGAGAGAGTATATGATAAAAAGATATTATCAGATTCAGATGTCTCTGAATGATAAATGTTTAGGAAAATTCTCCATCTCGGATTTTTATCTATCTTGTATCCCTTGGACAAAAGATCAGCTGTCAAATTTTGTATTATTGATTCCTGAGTATCGGAGAATCCACCTTCCGGCATTATATAGGAAATTTTAAAAAAAATGCTCTCCTGAGCAAGAGATGAACTTATGAGGGAAAAAATAATTAATACAAATAATACCAGAGAAAATTTTGATGACTTCATTGTTTTTCTCCTACTTTGATTTGGATATATATTTTATGAAAAGTCGTATAGAAATCTGTGGCGTAGGGACACGGCATGCCGTGTCCCTAACAATATATAGTCTGTAATCTCTAACAACATGATTCAAAATTATAATATCAATAGTTACATCGTTCAATGTCCATTCCGGGCAGGGCGGTCCGACCTATAAGTACTGTCAGACTGGTTAACAGATCAGTAAATATTCCACAAATCGAGACTATCAACCACCATAGAATATGAAAGATCATGAAGATAGGGTGGGTCATTATCCACATCCCAGTCATAAGAAATGAATGGTGCTTTTTCCAGAAAAATAGTAGAATAAAAAACACATGCAGTCAGATAGGCACCGGATTTCGACTGATGATTAAAGTCATTTAGATAAAGATTTCCAAAGTATTTATCTAAGACTGTTTTATACCAGACCCAGCCTACAGGTGCCGTTGCTATGTCGATTTCATTAACCAAGTTCTGTCGTATAATGAAAAAGGCTGTCCTGCATTTGCTCATAGGTCTCGGTTTCATCCGGCAACCAGACCAGGCCATCCGTATATGCCCAGGGCATCATATAGATCACACAGGTCCTTGGTGATTTGTCTTTTATGATTTTTCGCAAATCCTTAATATATGGCACGATATAATGATGCCACTTCTTTTTAGAAAGATACGCGGAATTTCCCTGTAAAATAATATAATCCCATTGTCTTTCATTAATTTTTGCGATAGTATTTTCATCCTGGCTATGATCATCAAGATGCCATCCGCCAATTGAACGCATTTCAATATAGGCATCTTTCCCGCCTTGTTCGGCAAACTGACTAAATGTGGCGACCACATCATTACCTATAAAGGAAAGGTAACTGCTACCGATAAAAAGAATATTACAGGAACTGCACTCAGATCTTTGATTATTGTCCGGACCGAATGATTGAACAGAATAGGTTCCTTTTTCACAGGCAAATGTAAATAGTAACAGTGAAATAATGGTATTCACCTGCAAATAACTATAAACGTGTTTTCGATTAAAGTATTTCAATAGTAATTCCCCAAGGAGCTTGAAAATGACATATAAATTTTCGTATGACATTATTGATTTTTTTTCTGTGTTGCAATCAAATTCTTTAATTGAAACTCATGACGAATAGGATGCATGACCGCATGTTCAAGCATGGCGTCTATACAATATGCCACTTTCCATCGGGATAAAAAAGTAGGTGCATGAAACTTTTCTTCCGGGACATCTGCCAACGGTAACCGCCACTTATCAAAAATATGCATGAGATATTCATCTGCATGACCTTCAATTTCCTCTGGTTCCGGTGCTGGTCTGATTTCCGGGTCAGCAAGATTTAATTGATCACATATCCAGGTCATATAGCCTCTTGCGGCCCGCAGAATATGCCTTAAAAGGGTGTCTAAGGATTGATAATCAGAATCGTCAGTTTCCGGTAATTTAATTTTTAACATCTTCGCTTCACGCCAGGTATTCACGAGAGATTTTAAGTGAAGTTCGTGTAACAGAACCATGGAACGTGCACCGTTATATTTATACAATTTTAAGTTTGTTGAATGCATTTGGGATTTCCTGTTTAATCATATAATATAAATTTAATTATGAAAGTTCACAATCATCAATACGCGCTAGTTTTTACTCGGATTTAATGGCCTATTTTGTTGATCGAGCCAGGCCAGAATTTCCTTGATGTACTCATTCATCGGTGCAATATGATCGGTGTCATATAATTTCAACAACTTTTGGTCTTCCGGTGTTCCAAAAAGATCATACATTGGTTTTATGCTGGTTTCGAGAGGAAATGTCGCATCGTATCTGCCATGCAGCATCAGGATTGGTTTTTTTGCTCTGGAAATATAGTTGATTTGATTAATTTCCGGGCGCCCGCGTGTCCAGAGACCACCTCCAAGTATAATTATATTTTTAATTCGTTCTTCCACCGCACCGACTATGGGAGCCATTACTCCGCCCCAACTCATTCCATAATAAGTAAGATTTTCAATATCAATTTCCTCACGGGTTTCTAAATAGTCAATACTTCTCTTCAAATCTTTGACTAACTTGAATTATATACTCCGTATATCGGTGTGAATTATCATTTATAAAAATAGGGATCAATGCATCACTTCTTCGTTCAAAAGTACCTTTATAAACCGGATATACCACCGCATGACCATTTTTTAGTAAAAAGGAAAGGAAAATTGGGAATTCATAATAATTGGTCAGATCTTCACTGGAGGATTGAAAGATGGATGCGGAGCCGGGAAAATAAATTACAGTTTGATAGGGCGGTGTTGCGTTTTTTGGCAGAAACATATTTACGATCATTTTTTCATCAGCATAAGCCGCATTAAAAGTGATTCGCTCATGAATCCAGTCTTTGGCACTTTCATCACGAGAGTCAACCTGAGCATTTAAGGCGGTCTTATCATATAAGAACTGATTTTTATAGATCTGGAAAATTTCATCTGACACAGGTTCTAACTGAGTAAAGTCTATCGGCTTAGCAAAATTGACCGGGCCCAAAACTATCTCGGGTAAAGTCGCAGAATCCGGATACAGTGCACAACGAAAACCATTTGTATCTGATCTGTCAAGCGGCGATGCACTGGCAAGTTCTCCAAAACGGTAGGTATTGTCATTCCATCCGCCACCACGGATTACCCTGCCTGCCGGGGCCTCATTCCAACACCATTCCCGCACATTTCCAGCCATGTCGAAGGCACCAAAGGTGGTGTATCCAGGGAGGTTTCCTACCTGGACCGGTCCTTTAAAAGAAAAATTGCTAAAAGGAGCAAAAGTTGCAAAGCCGCCGAGCTGAGGCCATTGAATTAAAGGAGTAAATTCACCCCTGGCCAGGCCCCAGTGTTGAATGGTAGGTAGACTTTTTCCCACAAATAGTGCGTAAGCAGCTGCTTCATACCAGCTGATACCAGAAACCGGATAGTTCATCTGTCCCTCTGGATAATCTCCGGCTTGCCAGGTTGCCGGACCAGGACGTCCGGTTTGATCGACAAATTTGGTAACGGCTTCTTCCCATTTCAGCGTTTTACCATCCTCTATAAACGGGTGTTCCCAGTATTCTTTATTCTGATATCCGCCGCTTTTCATAAATTCTTTAAATTGTGCATTGGTGACTTCATAACGATCAATGAAAAAATCTGACAATATACCGAGGGGTGTGGCTTTACCCGCTACTCTGACCATTCCCTCCGGAATGGAGTCTCTCTTATCTAAAATCCTTACAAAATCATTAGGAATCAGTAAATTTTTTCCAACGACATTTATGTCCCAGGTAGAACTGGCCGCCAGGACGGTCTGATAACCTTCCTTTTCTAATTTCCATCGAAAGATTCCGATTGGAAACCGGATGCTGTCAAGAGGGGACACCCCCAGATACTGCCATTCATTCTCCGGATATTTATATTCTTTTACAAATACTTTTGCACCGGCAGGTTCTGTCTTTATGTTGAGGTAAAGTGAGATCTGGGCAAAAATTGATTTTAAAGTTGGGTCATCTGGAATTATTTCCTCAGCTTGAACGGCAAGTTTGTAAGCATCTGTGTAATCCCGCCAGTTTGTTTCGACCGATTGCATGATTTTTGGAATGGCCTCATCATGTGCCCAACGGAGTTTGGCCTGCCGGTTGAAGAACCAGATCGCAGTGATTATTATTATTACTAGTATCGCAGCTGCCGGAATTGCAATCTTTGGATTTCGCATGATCCGGATAATCGATTGCATGCTAAATGTACCCGTATCGGTTGTTCTCAGCCTGTCCTGATATTCCTGAAGGTCCTTTAACATATCCATTGCACTTGAATAGCGCGAATTTGGATCTTTTTGCAATGAACGACTGACAATCCGCTGTAATTCAGGTGGAATGTTAGGATTAAGTTTCTTAATCGATACAGGCGCATCATTTAATATCGAATATACGACGGCCTGTTCATAATCACCTTTGAATGGGCGATCTCCTGTGAGCATCTCAAAAAGCACAACCCCCAGAGCCCAGAGATCTGTACGATGATCGACTTCAGTCCCCTGGGTTTGTTCCGGTGACATATATGAAACAGTACCCAGCGTGGTGCCTTCCTTGGTCAGCAGGGTTTTTCCCGCCAGTTTTGCCAAGCCAAAATCGACAATCTTAACCTGATGGTCATTTGTTATCAATATATTTGCAGGTTTTATATCGCGATGAATAATTTCTTTTGCATGTGCCTGGACTAATCCACTCAGAATTTGATTCGCTATATCTATTGCCTGGTCAATAGTTAAAGGACCACGCTCTATTATATCCTTTAATGACTCCCCTTCATAGCAAGCCATTGCGATAAACATCTGCCCGTCATCAGTTTCATTGATCTCAAAGATGTTACATATGTTGGCGATGGTCCAGTGCCGAGGCAGCCTTTGCCTCGTGAATAAATCGGTTTTTTTCTTCGTCTGATTGGCTCAAATGGGATGGTAGAAACTTTAATGCAACTGTGCGATCGAGTTTTGTATCCGTGGCCTTATAAACCACGCCCATACCGCCTTCACCCAGTTTCTCTGTAATCTTGTAGTGAGAAATCGTTTTGCCTATCATAACACCCTCATAACTTTATGAATATCAAAAAATTGTGAGTGAAAAAACTAATTCTATTTTAACTTATTTTATTGGTGTCAATGTCGTACGTGGTTAATTTTATTTTTGTGCAGATATGTCTTTGTTGAATTTACTTAATATTGTGTTTAAATCTTCATTATAAATCTCAATAAATAGATTTTTATAATCATCAGGATTTTGAAGATAGTTTTTTAGATAATCCTGTAATTTTTTAAGGCCATAATTATTTACCAAGAATCCAATAAAAAATTTATAGTGACTATACTTTAGTTTTAACTCCCCAAATGACATTTTATGTGGATTCTTTTCCTGAAGACTCATAGGCGGATTGCTGTTATAATGATTCAGTTGTTGGTACTCAGATGTATTGTAAAAACTATGTCCACTAAAATACTCTGCAATTCCCTCCGCCAGCCAGCCCTGTTCATGTATTATCAGTGCATTCTTAGATGTTGTGTTTTGTCCGATCAGCAAATGTGACAATTCATGTTTTAGATGCCATTCAATTCCTGATTGTGATTTTCTCGCTGCTGGTCCAATATATATGACATTGACAAAACTAAGTGAGACCGAGTAACCGGAACCTTTCAGCCAGGGTAAATATCGCTTCATATTGCTGTCTTCATCCAGGACAATTATCTTAAAACTGGAATTATATTTTAAATCATGCAATTCCTCAAGTTCAGAAATAATATTATCTAATCTATATAGTACCTCATCTTTCTCCTGTATATTCTTTATGTAAACCGTAGCCTTTGAAGAGGCGATTTCTTGATAGCCAATTTTAACCGGATTCCAGGGAAATAATGGCCCCCAGAATAAATAACACAAAAGGAATAAAAAACCTATCATTAATAGTAGTTGATACTTTTTAAATGTTACTTTCACTAACTTTTATCCTTTTATCCTTTTATCCTTTTATCCTTTTATCCTCTTATCCTGATATCCTGTCAAAAAACAAGTTCACATAGAAGCACTGTTGCTATTCAATCTGAATTATTTGAGGCTAAATTTAACTTGAATGCTACGTTTAACTGTTACAACGCCACTCGCCTGTTGTCCACCTCCCGCGCTTTCATAGAGTACATTTGATTTGGCGGCACGATTTTCATAGCCAGATAATTCATGAATTTCTAATACAGAATCAATCTTAAGATCCAATGTTTGCGCTAAATAGCCTGCTTTTTCTTTGGCAGCGATGAGAGCCTTTTTTAATGCGGTTTTATGTTGTTGCTCATAATTTGAATTCTCATAGTTCGCATTTAGAACTTCAATATTATCATGTTGGGACAATTTTGATATCAGGCCCGAATAACGAGACAGGTCTTTTTGAAGAAATTTTACAAACACAGTTGTATAGTATCCGGCGGAAACTCTTTTTCTGCCATCATAGATATAATTTTTGCCCTGGGTAACAGGAAAAACTTCAATGTCATTATCATCAGCTCCGATAGATTTTAATATTCCGGTCAGAGCACTCAGAGATTTATCATTTTGTTGTTTACTCAGTGCAATTGAAGAATCTATGATGCGGATTTGAAATTGCCAGCTGATCTGATCGGCACGTTCTTCCAAAGTTGCAGAACCATTTACTTCGATAAATCTAACATTATCGTCAGCATAAACAGCCGCAAAGAGAAGGCATACAAAAAACAAAGTTGAGAAGAGTTTCATGTTAATCTCCAGAATATGTGTTTTATTTATTGACCGGGCAGTAGTGTTTAACACTTGCATCCCGGTCGAATTGACAATTTTTATATGGTGCGTTTGTAACGAACAAGTGTTTTGTATCCCCAGAATGATACGATTGAAATTACAGACAAAAAAAGTAAAATATTTGTAATTATCCAGACCGTGTAGTTACCTTGAGTTCCATTATTCTTCTCTATCAATGGCAGCACTTCGCCCGATAGATTTATCAAAGCATGGACAATAAATGCAGGAATCAGGCTACCACGCGTATTATTTTGCAACCATGTAATTAGTACTGAAACCAGAATAATTGTTAAAAAGAATTGTTCAAATGGCAGATGATTATCATGTTGGCCAAATCCATTTATTAAGAACATGGGTATGTGCCAGGCAGCCCAGAATATACCTAGTAAGATACCAGAGGAAAGCGCATTAAATTTATTTTGCAGCCGATCCAATGCAAATCCTCTCCACCCCAATTCCTCTGAAAATTGCATAAGAATAAATATGGCAAATACGAGTGGAATCCACCATGGCGCAGTTAAAAGGCCTGCCTGAGGGAAGGATACATGAAAAAGAACAATGTTTAAGATATGAGCAATAACAAGCACAAGTGGGATTAATAATATGACTGGAAAATACCAAAATCCGAGTCTGACCTGTAATAATCTTTTAAATAACTTCTTTGCCCCCACTTTTCCGTCAAATTTGATTACCAAATAAATGGCAACCAAAGACGGTCCCATGCCGGCGATCCATTTCACTATGTTATTAATATCCTTGAATGTTTGATTAAGAGTAATCAAATCAAAAGTAACTAATAGCCCGGGTAACCATAGGATCCAGCTGAATAAAAAAGTTAGCAGGAAAAAATGAATTAATTGCTTATTTGACGAATTTGTATTCTTTTTCACTTTTGACAATACACACTTAGCTAAATATATAGTTTTGTGGGCTAATTACGATTAGTTAAATATTTCTATATCACATAAGGGTACTTTTTCAATTATGTTTACCTCATTGAATAAGTAAAGCAATTATCCATTATAAATAATGAATATACCTATGGTATTGTTAATGCCGTGAGCCATGGCTGCCGGCCAAATTGACCAGCGTGCTGCAATAGTAATTACACCAAATACAAGGCCGCTAAATGCTGATCCGGCAATTCCTGAAGGGCCCTGGTAGGCGTGGATCAGACCAAACATCACTGCCTGAAGCACAACCGCAGTGATTTGCCCGGAGCGTGAGTCGCCAAGAATAAATGATAGTCCGCGCATCAGGACAATTCGATATGCAAATTCTTCACCAAATGCGGCCAGGGTCCAATTTGTAACCAGGAGCATCACAAGTGATAAGGTTGATCCTTTTATGTCCGCGAAACGTTCCAGATTTCTGGGGCCACCAAAAAACTCCTCTATAAAGGGATTTAGTACAAGATCAAACACCCTTAGCATGACAATTGCGGTAATTGCCAGCAAAAATTGTCGGAAGTCTATTGTTTGTCCAAAACCAAACTTATTAAGGGGCAATCCCGCGCGCACCAGAAAAATCGTAAAAACAACCGTTATTATTATGTATCCCGGCGTGGCGAAACCAGCAAGAGGGGTAAGTATATTTGCATTTAGGGATGCATACCGAAGTGCACCCATAAATAAAAGACCAATACTCAGGCCCAAAACAAACCAGACGATCTTTATTTTGTCAGGCTGATCCATAATTTTTATATTTATTATTTATTATTAAATTAAAAAATCCCTGGTATCAGTTTCCATGAATTCGCAATGTAGTTCGTATATTGGCTACCAAAAACTTTGCTCAACATTTTTTCTTCAATATAAATTCGGTACATAAAAGAAAAAAATATGGGAACGAAGATAATGACTAAAGTGATCCAATTATTGAACACAAATGCCAATCCCAAAAAAGACAATAGACTACCCAGGTAGGCAGGATGTCGTATATGTTTGTAAATACCAGATTGCACTATTTCTTGATTTTCAGATACAGACACATTTACTGTAAATGACTTTTTAAGTTTGAGAATCGAAATCCATCTGATTATTAATCCGATACAAATTGTGGAAATCCCTATATAATATATGAAAATACCATATTCTGTAATAACTGCAAATTTCGGATTTCTAAAAATGATACCTAATGTAATTGACAGTGAAATGGTAAGCCTGCTTTAAACGGGTCAGGATCATCCACAATGTAATGATAAATGTTCTGACGTTTATTTACTCATATATTCTGAAAATATATATCCTCGAATCTTTTTCTATCACTAAATTGTCACCCATAAAACATAGGTGGGTAATACCATTCCATGTTGAAAGAATGCTGCAATCTACAACCCCAATGTGGGTGCCATCATTATCTAATATTACCAATTGTTCATTGGAACGGGAGACTAACCAAATCTCAGAATCCCTGCATGCAATTCCCTGGTTAGAACCCATTGAAAAGGGAACGGATAATTCTTTTATATATTCAAAATTACTTAGGTTAAAGACTTTTATGAAATTCGAAACGCTATTTAAGTATAAATATTGACCATAGGTGTCCATATCCATGATAGATGATTCAGTTGAATATGTTCTGATTTCAGTTCCATCCATGGGTGAGATTCTTCTGATATATTCAGATCCCAATCGATCATAGTATACGTATAAATAACCGTCGGCCCAGGTTAATGACCGGGGGATAATATATTCATCTCGGAACTCAAATTTCTTTATAACCTCATCACTCTGATGATCATACTGGATCAATTGCACCAGATTCGTATCATAATATCCGCCTTGAACATAGACTTCCAGTAACCAGAAATATTGTCCGTCGTAGTCAATACCCTCAACGCCACCACCCATACCCGGGAAATTAGCAATCAGTTCAAGATTATAGAAAACTGTAAAATTGTGTTCATTTTCCCAGGATCTGGTAGTGACCGGTTGAATATTACTCCCACCCAGTCTTCCATATTCATTATTGACATAAACGCGGTAATAATAGGTAGTATTTGTTTCCAATCCGTAATCTAAATCCGATCCATTATCGATAAATACAGTGTCATTAATACTTGTTGAAATGTGTATAAGTTTCCCGGTAGATTCGTCAAGCCCTGATGTGAGATGTCTGTAAATTTTATATTCATAAAAATTATCATGGTTATATTGAGACCAGAATATAGTTACAGATTTGGAAGTATAGTCCACCGGAGGATAGATGTTAACTGGTTCGGGTAACGTCAAATTGTTAAGATATGTATCCTCGTTAACCATAATTTCAATTGGATTCTCAGTAAAACTACCATCATCATATGATTTATTGGCAACGATGGTATATTGTGATTCAGGAACGCCGTTAAATTCAAAATATCCGTCCTGATCCGTTATGGTATGTTTAATAACCTCATCATTCTTTTTAAGTTCTATACCTACATTCAAAGCGGGGTTACTTTGATAAGTCAGCACACCACTTACTTTAAAGAGTGTATCATTTGGATCCTGCGCACATGAAACAAGCATAAATGTTAGAATTAGATAATATAGATATTTCATTTTGTTCCTCCTTTTCAAAACCCTGGTAGTGTAAAAAATAACCACAGAGTACACGGAGTAAATTATTATTATTATTTATGTTAATGCTATTTCTAATCATCTCCCCTCTGTGATCTCTTATAAGATAACTCTCTTTATTCCCTCTTATAATTTGTCAACATTAAAATTGATCAACTATCCGACTTTTAGATTTTCTGCTCTCAGGTAAGTTAGCACCTTGGCAATATGAATATTCTAACAGACCTGGCCCAAGTAATGAGTGAACTTCAATAGCACATGAAATTATTTTTTCAGTAATATCTCTTAAAGGATATTCTTTTAGAGTTCTCAGAGATTTCCTCTGGGATTCTGCCGTCCCGTAAGACTGGCGGGCTGACTGTGGTTTCATCTTTTAATCCTGTCTTTCATTTTTTCATAGAACTTTTGACACTACCAAAACCCTCAAGCAAATGATAATTTACAGCGCCGAGCTATCCACCGGATACCCTTAAGCAAAGCTGATTGCCTTTTGACCTGGCATAGGTCAGGAAACGCTATTTAATGTTGCTATGCGCTATTTAATTTTTTATATGATTTTGGCAATTTAACCCGGTTACAATGTTCAAAGTCACTAAATTTCGATAAACGAAATATGTCATATGTTCCTTCACCTTCTTTCCACTGATGAACAATCGCATAAGTGAAGGTAGGATTAATATTTTCAATCATATTGATAATATGTTTAATGTTAGAAAATTTTGAAGGATCCTTAATAATACAAAACATACTTTCAACTATGTTTGAGTCGGGATCTTTCCAGAGAATATATTTAGTTTCAAAACGTTCCTGTAGAAAATTTAGTTTAGAGGCGAGCAGTTCTAGTTCTTTTTCAAGCTCATTTATACCCTGATTAAAAATTCTGGCAAATTTCCTTTCTTCAGTACGATCCAGCGGATAAAACAATTTTGCTATCTTTAGCCTGTTCTTAACATTTTTTGGCAGAGAAGTTTCTTTCATAAAGAATCCTCAGGTTACGTGCCGAACACTTAAATAAACGACGCTACATGCGAAGGCGAATACTTATTATTCATTGGGCGGTGGTTTCGATCTTTTCATTACATACAATTTCATACTTAATGCCCTCTAAATCTTTAAAAAAAAGAGCATAGTAGTCTGATTCATACTCTGGATATAATTTAGGTTTGCTAACGATTGTGGCTCCTATCATCTCTATTTGAGAGTAAAATCTATCTACTTCGGCACGAGATTTTGCCTTAAACGCAATATGATGTAAGGCGCCGGGTTTTCTGCGATTAATTGTTTCATCGATGAAGGATTTTCTCGGTGAGGTAATTGCAAATGATAAGAGTGGGTGGGTATATTCAACGACATAAAAATCATGCTCATCAATTACAGCGCTCACTTTGTTTTTAACATCAAATCCTAATAGTTCAAGAAACTTATCATAAAATGGCACTGCAATAATCATATCTTTAACAGTTATTTGGATATGGTCAATAACTGGTTCCATAGATGCTTTTTCCCTCGAGGTATATTCAAAACCTTCTTGGCTTATAGGTGCGTAATCTCCTTGATTAGTGGCCGAGTGCATATGCGTAACTGAAGGCAGCCTGTCTATAAGTAGGTCCGGCTCCTCCACTTTGCACAGTTAGGTGCAGATTTATTTTATACTGAGTTTTACACTAATTAAAGATTTGACAGATTCAACTTCCTTATTACTATTAATCGTTAGAGTGATGCCACGAATTTTACCATATCTTTTTCCATTTTTAAATTCCTCTTTTAATCGTTCGGGAATTTTACTCTCCAATATAGCAGGCTCAGCTTTATCACCAAAATAGAATGTAATTCTGAATGATTCTTTAAGAATCGAAAGCCAGAATATTGTTTTTGACTTTTTTGTAATTTTTAACAGCCAGGATTTGCCATCATTATAATATTTCCATTCTTCAGAAAAATCGGGGTGGCTTGTATGTACATGCTGAAAAATTGATTGCCAGTATATTTTGGATTTTCCAATATGTGAAAATATTACATCTTCTGACGGATATTGATTTTTGTCAGTAAGAACTTTTTCTTCCATTTTTTTCTCACAATTGTTAAGTTTTAATAGGAGTTTTATCTTTAATAGCGAAAATTATTTTTCCATCAAATCACTAAATGGAACTGAACAAACTATTCTTCTATTTTCATCAGAATAATAAAAATTATTATTGGATATTTGCATGGAATATAAATTTGAACTTGGAGTAATGAGATCATTTTTTTGTTTATAAATATATCCACAAAATAAATGCGATGTAATACTGACAAAATTATAAGCATGAATTTCTTCGATTATGCGTAATGCGTCATCAAAATTATCTTGATCTATAAGAGTTCTTATTTTCTTGAAAGAGTCATTCATTTCTATATCATAGGGGGAATAATCATCAGTTTTTGTATAGGCCATTCTTAGAGTAAAGAAATCGTTTGATGTTTCTGCTTTTACGCTATCCAGTAGTGTATAATAGTCCGCTTCGGTTAGAGAGTTTACATATTCGAATAATAAATAATTTGAAAGTGAATCTTGTTCAAACGTGTTATTGTCTTTATAAACTTCAACCTTCTGTTTTGTAGAAGAGCATGCAAAAAGGAAGATAGTGAGCACCAAACAGTAAAAATATTTCAATGTTATCTCCAAATATTTTTGACAGCTGAGTGTGTATGCCAAACGGTCAACCATTGGCGGCGCCGGGCCTTGACTCCGGACTTCATAAAGCGTACTGTAAGCAACTACATTGCATTGTAAAGCCAATATTTTATGTAAATTATTTTTAACTATACCATATGAGATAAAATTACGATAGCAGTAGCCACGAATATTGCAGTAATCCAATACCATGTTTTAAATATTTCTGAATTCTTATATTTTGATGAAAATCCAGCATAAATCGTAGCTATAAATGGTGGAATTGCTAATGGTAAATATCCAATTTCTTCCTTGAGTATACGTTTTGAAAAAATTGCCATTATTATTATACAAGCGCCAGTAGCAAGAGCAATCTGAATATGGGGTGATTTCATTGTCTCTTTTAATGATGCCATTTTAAATCCTCAAAGTCAATAATGTTTATTCCAGCATGTCCTTTTTATAATTCTCTTTGTGGCCTAACGGTCGACAATTAGCGGCCCTGTGAGATAATCAGGTTTGAAATTTAGCACTTGCCGAATTTATGCCTATCTCATAGGGTCGGCTCCATTGCATTGTTAGGTGGTGCATAATTTAAAATATGAAATTGGATAGGCCAATTCCGACAAAAATAGTATTTTGACTTTCGATGTCATTTTTAGTTGACCAAATTTGACCATACTTCAATTGAAGATTAATTCCAAGGTTTCCAGCAACGTGATACATTATTCCTGCGCCAAATCCAAGTTCTCCGCCATCAAAATAATCACCAGTTAAAAATAAATAATCTGCAAATACGAACGGACGAAAATCTTCTTTACCAAAATAATATTTTCCAATCGGCCCAATAAATGTTTGTTCAATAGTACCTGGATCATTTCCTACTTCATTTTCAGTTTTGTTATATTGATATGAAAAATCCAGTCCAAATGATAAATCATCAATAATAAAATACGATATTATTGGTTCTATTTGCACTAAATGCTGTGTTCTAGTTTCTCCGTAATCAAATTTAGTTTTGTAATAGTTGTAAGATATAAATCCTGACACTTCAATCGATGATTTTTGAGTGAGTAGGGCAGAATTGATTTTCGTAGTAATATCGGTGTAGATCTTTTTTATATCGCTCTCTTGAGCGGATAAAAATGAAGATGTTGCTAAAATAAGTACTGAAACCAAAAAGATTTTTCGCATTTAATTTCTCCTTAAAATTAAGGCACTACCTAATGTTTGAGGTATAGCCGATTTGTGGTTATAAAATGTTCGAATCCTGAATCATGCTCCTTATAGCAAATTCGGCTACATTGCATTGTTAGAAAATTTTGGCTTTCTTTTTGAGGTTTAATTTAAATACCATATTTGGGTACTTGTAATTCATATACTCTATCCATCCACTTTTCCACGATATTTTTTCACTTAAATACAGGTCTATATTAATCAAGCTGTCTTTTATTAATGATTTGATAACAAGCAACTGCTGATATGATTCCTGACCTGGAAAGAATGAAATTCCAAATACGACAAAACTCGTATCAGTCACCCAAAGTGATTCATCGTAAAACGCAGTCGGTCCATCCGTGTAATAGAATGAAATAGAATCGGAGAAATTATAAATCATTAGAGCGGGATCTACATCTCTCCCAAGGACAAAAATAGAATCATTCTCAGGTGAGTAATTGAAAGAAACATCAGGATAAACATCAATTGCGAAATTGCCGTTACTGTGAAAATTTAAAGTAAATGCCCGGGGAGATAATTCTTCAATTTTGGCGGAAAGTAATGCACTTTTTTTTAAAGAAGAGGAACTACTTAGTTCAAAACGGAGGTTTTTTATATCAAGATCAGGAAAGGAATCATTCCAAAAATTGTACCAATCCTGAAATTCTTTTTTTTGAATGAACTGATCTAAGAAAGGTTGCTCATTTTGGTTTAAAGTGTTTTTATTACATCTGGAGAACAATAAAAAAATAACAAAAAGAAATAGGAAAGGGGAATTTTTATTCAAATTCACCTCCAAAAATTTCTAACGGTCCGCTATATTGCATTTTTAGGTGCCCCTGTGCGAGATCTTACTTCTTTGAGGATGTCTACAATTTCTGAGGATTTGATATTTTTAGTAATTCCTTTGACGTCCAGTGGTGATTCATTAGCAGAAACAGTGGATAAGATGAAAGATGATCCGTCGCGACGTTTTATGAGAACTTTTCCTTCAGATTTTGCTTTCTCCAGCACAGAGGAAAAATTCTGCCTTGCTACGGAATATGTATATATAATCATAATTATACCTCAATAATAGTTATATCCTCGCTTGATGCAATCTCGCATAATGAGTTGTCAAGTGATAGGAAAGGGCAGTTTAATTCTTTGCATACAGCAATAAAATACGCACCGTATGCATATATCGAATTAGCATATGATATTTGAAGGGCATGCCCCGATGGGAGCGTCGGTAAAAGTATTGGTTTGGCGGCGAACATTATTTACCTAAATACATTTGAATCATTAATATTGAGTCCATATAAGCATGAGCAAAAATCAAAATCCATAGATTACGTTTCAGTTTGATGTATGAAATTGCTAAAGCAAAACCCATGAAACTTGTTTGAACAATACCCATTGGTCCCCAAGCATAATGGATAAAGCCAAATATTATTGAACTGATTACAACTGCAAATTTAATCAAATTTTTATCATTCAATTTAAATTCTGAAATTCTTGTTATAAGAAATCCCCGATAAATGACCTCTTCGCCAAAAGAGGATGCTATGAAAACTGCAACAAGCGCTACAATCAACATGGGTAAATTTCCTTGAAGGTAGTTATACCCACTCATATCAGCACTTTCAGGTATTCCAGTAATATTTGCCATAATTACAGATCCGAGAACAAAACCGATCATAGCGATGATAAAGACTACAAATGAAATTAGTATATTACGAAGATTGATATTTTTAATACTGAGACCTAAATGTTGCCAGTTCTGTTTTCTTAAACGTAGACCTAACCATATTAATAATAACATAAAAATATTTGCCACCCATGCAATACTCTGAAGAAAAATTGGATTGTCCTCTAATAAGGGATAACCAATTATTATAATGATAGGTGCCGTCGAAAAGATAATAGTGATTTCAAGTAATTTAGCAAGCTTGTTATTTTTTAAAGCAAGTTCAATTGATGTCATAAATAACCTTTTCTTTATGTAATCGCGTAACGTTTAGGTTTAAAGGATTTAACAATGTAAAAACTCCGAATCCAGAATCATGCCTACCGTGTTAAATTCCTTGTACAACCTTTTGTTAGGCATGTTTAAATTGTGAATTTTTGAATGAACCAGTGTAGGTTAACAGTAAAAAACAATATTGTATAAATTATAAATGGAACACCTGACCAAAATACATATTTTCTGATTAAATATTTTTTATCAATTGGCAAATCATTTTTAAAACTGACATTGAATTCTATATCGTCTATTTTTCTTTGTAATTATGTCAGTATCACCGTTTTTTCACATTTTTGTGATGAGATATTTTTGTAATTGATGAAAGCAAGCAGCTTACACTCAATAATTGTTGAGCACAAGACAGCTTGGTTCTGCCAGCTTGCGGTTTTATTAAATACGGTTAATTGTATTTAATACTTCCAGTAGTCGGATTAGCACACTTACAGCCTACGCTCTTTTGGTTTCGCTTTTGCCGAGGTAAATTTAGGGGGCAACTGTAGTCGAACCAATTAAGTTTGCACCAAGGGAAGTATTCCAGATATCGTAATTGGCAAACTCTATACAACGCTTGTTAGTGCTCGTTTCTTTAGGATCATTGATCTTCAGGTAAATATCATAGGCACCAGGAGGCACCTCACCAAATGCGTCCATATTAATTGAGAAGTTCAAATCACGCCATGCAGCGGTATTGTCTGCCCTGCTGTCCAAATCAGGCCGCCAATCCCTTGCGTCAAGGTTTGTAAGTGCCGTGTAAGTGTTAAAACTATCTTTGGCTTTCAAAATTATCGACACATTTTTCTTGTTTACTACATTACCAAAACCGACGTTTTGGATCTTCCCTTCAAACCTCAGGGTACCATTCTGATTTACCCATTCACTTGCATTTGCCTCGCGCAGCACTAAGCGGTAGCCCAGTCGGTCACGCATATATTCCATTCCGTTTCTGCCGTTATATACCGGGTCAAAGATTGCCGTTCGCGTCACTCCATCATGTGGCGGCGTAAACGGTGCGGTGACATTTTCTTCATTATAAACAAAATCACCCCAAAGTTTATAGGTGCGTCGGTTCCAGCTTGTATTCAAATGAGTTGTTTGTGCATAAGCGGCTTCATAAACAGCGTTTAGAAATCGGGGATAGATATTATCGTCAGAACCGGGCCCAACTGATTCACCGCCATAGAAGTTATTTTGATTTCTCATCCAGGTTAAAGCAGCGTTACGATCAAAATCACCTTGATCCCCGGTTCCAATAAATGGGAATCCTTCGGAAAGCGAGCCATTGTCATCATAAGCGCCGCCCCGCGAACCCGCCGAATAACTATCATTGAACATGCCGAAACGTTGCGCTGGTGTTCCGCGCGCCGGGGCCGGCATTAAATTCGTAAAGCTGTAATCGGTACCGTACTCAACGTTATGCCATGCCATGACTCCGCCCGCGTGTACTAAAATTGAACGCGAAGCGGGAACATAGCCCAGCAATGCTTTCAAGAGCCAGTGGTATCCCTCCGCAGTTCTGGCGTATGATGACGAGTGCATTTCGCCCCATGGGCCAAACATACCCCCTTTAACAACCATTATGCACTCTTCGAATTCGCTGAAAACACTTCCCAGCTGCCAAAGATGATATTGTACCCAGTTTTTGTCCTCATGACCGGCGATACCGCACAAATCAGATTCGTTAACAACTCCGGTTTCGTACCAAACCCGGCCTTTGGGCGCCCCGGGTTCGCAATCATGAATGAATTGGTTATATCCTCCACGATTATTATAAGTAAAGCCCCGTCCGTCATAATTAAATTTGACAATGGCAACAGCTTCGCTTTCTCTTACTTTCTGAAGTGCTGCCCTGACATAATCAAGTGCAGCGGGTGTTAAAGGTTGCGTTGTTCCATAATCTGGCGGAAGCGTACCATCAGCACTCCAGGGCCCGATGGGCATTCCGGTGAGAGGGGCATTCGACGAAAAGTTTTTCAGGTCAAATTCCATATAAACGATGCGCGCATTAACAAAGACCGTGGTACCACTAATAACGGCTCCTATGTCAGGAAAACCCGGAGTTCCACTGTCGACCGGAATTACATATGATTCAGCCCTGTAAAAGCCTCTGTCCGGATTCGGAATATCAACAGGATTCTCCGTATAGTTCAGCGCCTGTAACACAAGCGGGGCTGACTTCTCTATCATCTGCCCCCTTCAATACAATGCCGTTTCCGGGAGCATTCCCGGCAAATGCGACACACAACAAGCCTGTCAACACCAGGCCAACGATTAATATGATCTCATTCACTCCATTTACTTTTTTCATAACCAAACCCCGTTTTATTAAATATGGTTAATTGTGCCTAATACTTCCAGTAGTCGGATTAGCAAAGTTGCCGTTTGCGCTCTTTTGGTTAGCCTTTGCCTATTTAAATCTATAGGGCAACCGTAGTCGAACCAATTACATTTGCAACAAGGGAAGTATTCCAAATATTGTGATTCGCAAACTGTATACAACGTTTGTTAGTGCTCGTTTCTTTTAGATCATTAATCTCCAAGTAAATATCATAGTCTAAGGTTCTAAATACCACCCGGGATGTGCATTATTGTAGGTCTGTAACGCAGCCCATTTAGCACCGGACGAGGTAGCTCTGCTTACGTTATCTAAATACACTCCGTCAAATCCCATGTCGACAATCTTGTCGATGGAGGATCTGCCATCCGCAAACTGGGAATGATCATACGTGGGACTTTTATACGGGCTGCCACCTCTTACAATAATATCCCTCCATTCAGGATGCCACCAAATCGGGGTGGATTCACTGGCGTATTGTCCGCGGTAAGCCGACCATAGCTGCCAATTTGGGATACTATCATCCTTAAATCTTTCACGGGCGGGTATAAATGTGCCATTCTCAACAACGCCGCGGAGGAAAGATCTTGGGCTAGGATTAACCATGACTGGGTCGGCATACCACCGGTATAATTCTGTAGTACCGATACTCAAATACGCGATAACCTGCCTTCTGCCGCCCTGGGGTTTTGTTTTAAGGGTTTCAACCTCTTCCTTAGTAAGAGATCCTCCGCCGAAATGCGCATCAATATAGAAAGCATCCCACTCAGAGGCCGCGAGGTCCTCAATATATGCCTTCCTGCCTTCATCTTGCTTGTAGCCTTTCGCCACCCAAAAAAAGTCCCATTCAGTACCGTGGTCTGCTATCGCTTGAGCAACCACGTCCGCGGAACCGGTAGGTTGAAATCGTCCGCCTTTGAAAGGAACCAAATAACCAGCAGTCTTGGTTATATCGAGACGTCTGGCGGGATTAGTTTCCCAATCGGGCCAATTCGTGTATTTACCGGTGCTGATCATGTACAGATGGTTTTTCGCATCCATCATACTAAGAACATTGTTGCTGTTTAATGTGTGCGCTATACCGGCAGGTATCGGATCATGGATTATATTGTAACTGTTAGAGGAAGGCGAATATATTGGCATATAACCGGGATTTCCTATCCCTGGTGACTGATACACTTCTGCACTTAACCGCGGGTGCCAGAGAATATTATTATCGGCAGCAATTTTCTGGTTATCAGTAACAACTTTTACGGTGCTTCCATTAGTGTTCGCCGTACCCTTTATGCCAACCTTGGATAGGTTTGCTAACCTGTTTACAGTTGTAGTGCTAAAATTTTCAATCCCCCAACCATCGAGCAAGTTAATGAAATTCTGATCATATGAATTATTCGGATTTCCATCTATATGGGCAAATTCCAAAGTGTCTTGCGGAACAACCTGAAAGTTAGGATTTCGAGTCTTCGCCTTGATGGTAAGCTCCATTATTAATGCCTGCATCTTACGGGCGCGGCCAACATCGCTGACATCATCAGGATCACCATAATACGCTTCAACCATCGCATTTAGCTCCGTTATAGTGGATCCCCCCTTGGGTATCCAAGGTCCATTTTGTTTGTTGGGAATCCAGGAAATCAGAGTCGGAGCGAATCCAATAGCAGCGGTTGCGAGCATGCCGGTTTTTAAAAATTCTTTTCTGTTCATAACGTTTCCTTTATGTTATTTAACCCGATCTACTCAGAAACCACAGAGCACACAGAGTTAATCCGAATGATTTATTTGGGTTACATTTATATCAAAAATTTTATCTTAATAAAATAGATTACTTTTATAATTCGTTTAACCATTTGGTTTTATAAAATTTAATTTTACTCTGAGTACTCTGTGGTGAATTATTCAGGTTAATTATTGTTCATCTACTTGCCCCCGATAAAAGAGCATGCAGTCTATAACACTGTCGTCGAGCCAATTAAGTTTGCACCAAGTGCAGCATTCCAACTATTCCCCTTATTCGCAAATCGTATACTGCGCTTGTTCGCGCTTTGTTCTTTCGGATCATTGATCTTCAGGTATATATCATATTCACCGGGTGGCACCTCACCAAATGCGTCCATGTTAATCGAGAAGTTCAAATCACGCCATGCATCGGTATTCGTTGCCCGGGAGTCCGGCATTTCACCATTCGGACCCGCCTGCGCCGGCAGCCAGTCATACGGGTCAATGTTCGTGAGCACCGCATTGGATACAAACCCATCGGATTTGGATTTCAGAATTACCTTCACGGCTTTTTTGTTAAAGATCTTACCCCAGCCGACGTTCTGGATCTTTCCGGCAAATATAAGGGTACCATTCTGTTTTACCGATTCACTTGCTTTAGCCTCACGCAATACTAACCGGTAGCCCATTCGGTCACGGTAATATGCCAGCGCGCTCTGGCCTTCATATACCGGGTCATAGAGAACCTGTACTGTTTTACCGTTCCACGGGTAAGTTATCGCCACATCAATGCTTTCTTTTGTATATGGATAATCAGCCCGCGACTTAAATCTGCCCGGACCCTGCTGGATACACATATAAGTCCAGTTGGCAATACTATGTTCATAGAACATGGAAGGAAAACGCAAAATGACGTCGTTTAAAGGGCTGCCTACCCGTTCGCCCACGGGAAGATAGCCTCCGTTGGTGCCGGTCTCAGGCTCCTCACCAATTTGTTCACCGCCATAGACGGACATCTTTCCCAGGAAGTTCATAACCTTGGTGCGGTCCCAATCAATAAAATAAACTCCACGCCACCGCGCATCACGTAACTTTTCCGGGACGGCTACAAGCCGGTTGGTTCCGGAATCATTATATCCTATAAGCGGCGATACGCCAGGTCTTGTCAATGACGGATCCACTCCTTTGGGATTATATCCCGGCAGAATTGGATCATACGCCAGCATTCTATACCCTTCGGTCAATGAGCCACCGTCACCATAAGAATATTCGTCTGCTGACCAGCCATTTGAATCGTCGAACATACCAAAACGCGCCTCCGGTGTACCGCGCACCGGGGTGGGGAATGTCTCCAGTGTGCCAAAGTCATACGTCGTATTGTAGGTGCGGTTATACCAGGCCAGGAACGCACCAATGTGTGTCATTATCGGTTTATCATCGGGAACCGCATCCAGCAATGAATTTAAAATGATCTCGTAATGGCCTGGTACTTCAGCATCATAATTTGAGTGGGTTTCGCCCCAGGGACCAAAGGTGCCCGAATCAAATGCCCATATAACGTCTGAGTATTCATGGAAAATTGGCTTGAGCTGATGATAATGATACTGTACCCAATTCATATCGGTAAACCCGGGCACGGTACACATTCTAAATATTGGCGAAGATCCGCGCCATGTACCCGCGCCTGGTTTTGCAATGTGAGCAGCACGATTCTCAGCCGTAACCGGTTTTTCGTAGTCTGCCTTATAATAGTATCTTTCGTCGGCTGGATGAGGGGCCAGCATCTTCATAATTAAGATTATCTGCAGTCCAAACAACATGGTTCCAGCCTTTTGGGTCATAACAAACGCGTATATGCGCGACACTGTTGGTGCTTGGATCTTATGAATTCAAGTTGGTTTCTCAGGAAATCAAGCCCGATAGGGTGTTATGGGTCCGTCTACGCCTACTCGCGTATGGTCAGCGGGATTACCAGGGGAGTTATCGCACCACGCATTCGATGAAAATTCATTTAGGACAAGGTAGAACTGAATTATGCGTGGTTCAACAGGGACGTTGCAATACTCGGGACCTACGCCTTCCGGACCCAGATACATCGGCGGGGTCATTTCGTAAGCCATCTTAAAGGGTTGGCCTAAAATTGTATTGGCGTTTACCGGAATTGTCATATGCCCCCAATAGTTTGAACCTCCCGGTTTATCAGGGATAAAGGCTCCCAGGCCGGCAGCGTCGTCATTGCCTCTTTCAAAGCCCCTGTCCGGATTCGGAATATCAACAGGATTCTCCGTATAGTCAAGCGCCTGTAACACAAGCGGGGCTGCTTCTCTATCATCCGCACCTTTCAATACAATGTCGTTACCGGGAGCCTGCCCCGCAAATGCGACACACAACAAGCCAGTCAACAACAGGCCAACGATTAACATGATTTCATTCACGCTATTTACTTTTTTCAAAACTTAACCTCCAAATTAATGTAATAAATGTACGCCTTTGCCGATGTAAATCTATGGGGTAACTGTAGTCGAGCCAATTAAGTTTGCTCCAAGGTCAGCATTCCAACTATTTCCCTTATTCGCAAACCGTATGCAGCGCTTGTTCGCGCTTTTTTCTTTCGGATCATTGATCTTCAGGTAAATATCATATTCACCGGGGGGCACCTCACCGAATGCGTCCATATTTAATGAGAAGTTCAAATCACGCCATGCCGCCGTATTGTCCGGCCTGCCGTTGCCACCCTCACCCGTCAACCAATCCCTTGCGTCAAGGTCCGTAGCTGCCGCGTAAGAGTTAGAACCATCTTTGGACTTCAGAATAACCGACACCTTTTTCTTGTTTACCACATTACCAAAGCCAACATTTTGGATCTTCCCTTTGAACCTCAGGGTACCATTCTGCTTTACCCATTCACTCGCCTTAGCCTCACGCAACACTAAACGGTAACCTAATCTGTCGCGGAAGTATTCTAGTCCGGTTCTACCGTCATATACCGGGTCAAAGATTGCCGTTTTTGTCGGTCCGGTGTAAGGAGTATCTGTCTCTCTACTTGATGCCGGGAACGTAACCGGTTTAGTGACATTGGCTTCATTATAAATAAAACTATTCCACCGGTTATATCTGCCGTGTCTCATATTCAAAGCAGTTGTCCGGAATTCCTGAGCCTCTATAATAGCGCCCGGCATATTTCCAAAAGCATTATCACCGACCCCGCCTTCAACCTGAAGGATTGTGTTTCGATGATAAAGCCAGGTAAGAAATCTGAAACGGTCATGCGGAGCATGAAACCTGCCATTGTCGCTATAATTTGCCGCATAACTATCGTCGAAAAAACCAAATCGCGCCTCCGGTGAGCCTTTGGGTGGCACCGGCATTTCGTCTATATTAGCAGCGGTAAAATTGGTCCCATACGTAAGATTATACCATGCCATGAATAAGCGCTGATTTGTTAAAAGAAGACGCGAAGCGGGAACAACTTCCAAATATGTATCGAATAAGCTTCTTGGCAGCCTCGGCGCTCAGAGCCATGGGTGATGAGTGCTGTTCGCCCCATGGACCAAACATACCCGTTTTAACACACATGATGATGTCTTCGAATTCAGCAAAGATGGGTTTAAGCTGCCAGAGATGATATTCAATCCAGTCTTTGTCCGTATGACCGGGTACATCACACATGGCAGATGGATTATTAGGAGTTACGTATGCCGGTTCCGGGCCATGAATGAGTCCTTCGGTGAGATCCAGATCGGGATACTTATGGGGTTCAATATAATTAAACCCGTTGCCGTCATAAGAAAATTTCACAAAGGCTACGCCTCTGCCATCTCTCACCTTCTGCAGCAGGCCTCTTATATAATCGAGCGCAAACGGGGTTAGGGGTTGTGTCTTTCCTGTTCTTGTGGCTCCGGTGCCCGGGTCTGCAAACAATCCATCATCCTTGTAAGCAAAAGCATCTTTCGCCGAGAGGAACGCATTCGACGAAAAGTTACACAGGTCAAAACACATGAATGATATGGAAGGCATGGCAGAGACCCCGGTACCGCCAACGTATGGGCCGGTGTTTTGATTCACCCCATTATAAAATTGGGTCTCTTCGATATCATCACCTTCCACGGGCGGCACCTGTCTTCCATGATACAGCACAGAATTGGCGTCAACCGGGACGCGGTGATCTACTTCAGGCGTAATTCCAAAAGGCGAATTTTTCTCATTAACCGAATCCGGCGATATATTCTGCCACCGTCCCCGGTAGGCGCCTCTGTCAGGATTAGGAATATCAACCGGATTTTCGGTATAGTCCAGCGCCTGTAATACCAGCGGGGCTTCTTTGCTATCACCTGCATAAGCGGCACACAGCAAGACCATCAACACCATGCCAGCGATGAACAGATTTTTTTTCACGCTAAGTATTTTTTCCACAAAATTACCTCTAACCTGATATAATAATTGCCGACGTACATCTATGGGATGACAGTCGTCGAACCAATTAAGTTTGCACCAAGGTCAGTATTCCAACTATTTCCTTTATTCGCAAACCGTATGCAACGCTTGTTAGCGCTTTGTTCTTTAGGATCATTGATCTTCAGGTAAATATCATAGTCCCCGGCAGGAACATTACCAAAAGCGGACATTTTTACCGAGAAATTCATATCACGCCATGCAGCCATATTGTCCGGCCTGCCGTTGCCACCCTCATCCGTCAGCCAATCCCTTGCGTCAAGATCGGTAGTTGCCATGTAAGCGTTAGAACCAGCTTTGGACTTCAGAATAACCGACACCTTTTTCTTGTTTACGACATTACCAAAGCCAACATTTTGGATCTTGCCTTCGAACCGCAGGGTACCATTCGGCTCTGCCCATTCACTCGCCTTAGCCTCGCGCAACACTAACCGGTAGCCCATTCTGTCGCGGAAATATTCCAGTCCGGTTCTACCGTCATATACCGGGTCAAAGATTGCCGTTTTAGTTTCTCCGGTGAAAGTCTTTCCCCTTAACTCTTCTTCGTTGGCTGGGAACTGAACTGGTGTAGTGACATTTGCTTCATTATAAATAAAACTATTCCAGCGGTTATATCTGCCGTGTCTCATATTCAAATTACTTGTCCGGAGTTGTTGGGCTTCTATAATAGCACCAGGCATATTGCCAAAAACATTATCGCCGATCCCACCTTCTCCCTGAACGATTTGGTTTTGCTTATTAATCCATGTGATAACTCTGTACCGATCATATGTACTGCTTCCGTATCTGCGATTGATCATAGGATCGCCTTCGGAAATCGAGCCATTATCACCCCAACTACCAGCTGCATAACTATCGTTGAAAAAACCAAAACGCGCCTCCGGCGAGCCCTTTGGCGGAACCGGCATGGCGTCTATATTAGTAAAGGTATAGGTGGTCCCATACGTTTCGTTATACCATGCCAGAAATCCCCCTGCATGCGTTAAAAGCGCTCGTGAAGCAGGAACAGCCTCCAGATATGCATCTAAAAGCATCTTGTAAGCATCCACACTTTGAGCTTCAGGTGATGAGTGCTGTTCGCCCCATGGACCAAGCATCCCCGTTTTAACACACATGATGATGTCTTCGAATTCATGGAAAATGGGTTTAAGCTGCCAAATATGATATTGTATCCAGTTTTTGTCCGTATGACCGGGTACATTACACATGGCCGATGGATTATTATCAGTTACGAATGTTGGCTCAGGTCCATGGATGAGTCCCTGGGTGAGATCCAGGCCGGGATACTTATGGGATTCAATATAATTAAACCCGTTGCCGTCATAAGAAAATTTCACAAAGGCTACGCCGTTGCCATCTCTCACCTTCTGCAGCAGGCCTCTCATATAATCAAGCGCAAACGATGTTAAAGGTTGCGTTTTTCCTGTTCTTGTGGCTCCGGTACCCGGGTCTGCAAACAATCCATCATCCTTGTACCCAAAAGCATCGGTCGCCGAGAGGAACGCGTTCGACGAAAAGTTACACAAGTCAAAACACATAAATGATATGGCAGGAAGGGCCGAGACCCCGGTACCGCCAACGTAGGGGTTAGTGTTTTGATTAACACCATTAAAAAATTGAGTCTCTTCGATATCATCACCTTCCACAGGCGGCACCTGTCTTCCATGATACAGCACAGAATTTGCGTCAACCGGAACCCGGTGATCTACTTCAGGCGTAATACCAAAAGGCGAATTAGTCTCATTAACCGAATTCGGTGATATATTCTGCCATCGGCCTCTATAGGCGCCTCTGTCCGGATTCGGAATATCAACAGGATTCTCCGTATAGTCAAGCGCCTGTAACACAAGCGGGGCGACTTCTCTATCATCTGCACCATTCGATACAATGTCGTTTCCGGGAGTTTGCCCCGCAAATGCGACACACAACAAACCAGTCAACACCAGGCCAACGATTAACAGGATTTTATCCACTCCAAATACTTTTTTCATAACCTAACCTCCAACTTAATATAATAAATGTAAAAAATAGATTCGTCAACAACAACTCAGAGCCTATCTCTTGTTACAATTCTCCAAGTGTTTGTTATCCAAAGGACAGCTCCAACGACAGCAATTGCTAAAGTTATTGCTTGAGAGATGCAAATTTAATTACTCAATTTCTCGCAAGTCACTTAATGGAATATAACAAATCGATTGAGAATGGAATAATATATAGTACATTTTGTCACCTTCAAACTCTATTGCATCAATCTCCTGTGACGGTGCCAGGAGTGGGGGTAATAATTTATAATCCTTGAGGCTGATTCTCCGTATCTCTGTATAAGATTCATCGTCACTCGTTGGATACCAGTATCTGGTGTGAATAATATCATTATGAATGTTCAAACCCCATCCAGCCTCAGGAATTGGAACACTGTCTATTAAATCGCCATTTAGATTAAATGAAAAGTGAATTGTTTTGATTACATGCGATTAGTGTAATCACCAATGTTATGATAGTATGTTTCATTTGCCTAATATATAAAAAAATGATATTTATTGCCCATAATGGTTGGCAATTAGCGGCGCTGGGCCTTTCCCCCGGACGTCTTGAAGCGTAGCTGAAAGCAGCCTGTTCCGACGTAGGTCGGGATCCGCTATTGCATTGTTATATGGCCTTTTTTGCTATAATGGCCATTTCATCAGAATTTGGACTATAATTTTTGCCGGCGACATCAGAAAAAAAGTTAACAATTTTAAGATTGCTCTCTTGAAATTCTGCAGTCAAACTTTCCTGACTATAATATTTAAGCCAATTATATACGACACGAAATTGATTTTTCTCTATGATAGTATATTTATCAAGCACTATCTTCTCTGTTGGATATTTATAGGTATTTAGAAAACCATAGTATTTTTCGGGAGACCAAAATCCATTCAACATATTTTTTTCATATATGGATTGTTCCGTCCTTTTTTCAAACGAATTTAATGTGAATACATCCAATAAAATGGAACCCTCATCAGTAAGTAATTTATAGAAATTCTTCAATAGATTTTTTCTTTGTATTGGACTTAATGCGCAAAAATCACACATGATCATACAAATCAGATCGAATTTTTTGTCGGTGTTATATTCCAAATAATTCTGCAGGATATAATCAATGTGGAGATCATTATTCTTCGCTGCCATTTTTGCATATTCAATTGATCTGGGAGAAAAATCTATGCCTGTTACGATTGCTCCTTTTTCAGCAAATCGAGATGTATACAATCCGGGTCCACATCCAAAGTCACAAATATTTGATGTATGATTTAAGTTAAAAATCGAATAAATCCATTCTACTGATTTGTTAATGAACTTTGATTTTCTTGAAGAAATATCGACTGATTCGTTTAAGTGAAAATTAAGCATTTGTTTTGATGTATAGGCATCAGTCCATAATTCCGGTGCAGTATAATACTGAAATGGTTTTGGGCGTTTATTTATTTTGTTAAGAAGTTTATACATCATTTTGATAATTAAAAGGCCATATAACGGTCGGCAATTAGCGGCCCCGTGAGATAATCAGGATTGAAATTTAGCACTTAAAGAGTTCAGGCTTATCTCACGGAATCTGCTACATTGCATTGTTATAAGGCCGATTGATTTTATTTACATTTACATAAAAATTAGAAAAATTATTAAACCTAGATAAATAAATATCCACACTTTTGCCGCAAAATCAAATTTCTTATTAGACATTCTTTTCAATATTTGATTACTCAACAAAACTGAAAAAGGTAAACATAAAAATGCCCAACCAATTCCTGCCAGGACATCACTCAAATAATGAGCTCCTAAGAATATTCTCGCAAAGCAAACCATCAAAGCAATGAATGCCAATATCCCTTTGATCCAAAAATGAAAACCGCCCTTATACTGTGCATAGAAAAGAAAAGGTATTACAAACGCAACACTTTTAGTTGCATGGCCTGATGGAAATGAAGGCGTTTTTGAATTTGTCAAGAACCTAATTTCATTTGAATATTCAATAATTGGACGAGCACGATTGAATATTTCTTTAAGTATATCCCCTGTAATACCAGCCATTGCAAAAGAAAAAAGTATTAAAAGAAATATCGGTCTACCATTTTTTATTTCAATACTTTTAAGAGAAAGAATTAAATAACAAAAATATGTAAATACAATAATGGGCATTCCATAATGAGAAGAAATCTTGTTAAGCACAACTGCATTAGTACTAAAATTAGAATTATTCAGGGAAAAAAGAATTGTTTTATCAATTTCAACCTGAAACCACAAGAAGACTGCGATACTCCACAAGATTATGAAGATAAGCCCAAAACAGATCCATTGTTTATTAGAGGTGTTAATCTGTCTTACTAAATCTGCATTGAAATTATTAGTTACACTCAAAATTCAATTCCAATCCTTTTTTATATTTAACATGAAACTAAGCCGTATAACGGTTGGCAATTAGCGGCGCTGGGCCTTTCCCCCGGACGTCTTGAAGCATAGCTGAAAGCAGCCTGTCCCGACGTAGGTCGGGATCCGCTACATTGCATGGTTAGGCAGACAAAAAATTATATATTCGAGGCTTCAAAGAGAACTTTGACTTTTGAGAGGCGAATGCGTTTTTTCGCTTTTGATAGGTCATAATTCTGTTGCATATTCAACCACAATTCCGGAGTTGTATCAAATGCCTTAGAAAGTCTAAGCGCCATTGAGATACTAAGACCTGATTTTTGGTTTACTAATTCTGAAAAAGTCTTTCGGGTAACTCCCAAAGCCTTTGCTGCATTTGTGACAGTTAATCCAAGTGGTTCGAGATAAAGATCCCGTAGCACTTCACCTGGATGAGCAGGTTTATACATTTCAAAATACCTTTCTAATGATAATCTAAATAATCAACTTCAAATGCGTCGCCATCCTCAAGGACAAAGATTATTCGCCAATTTCCACTTACACTAACAGACCAAAATTTATCAAGATCACCAGTCAGTTTATGTAAATTGGAGCCTGGGAAATTCATGTCTCGAATTTCAGTGGCTGCATTTAATAAAGATAGAATCAGTCTAATCTTTTTTCGATGAGCCGGTTGAATTTTGGAGAAATCACCTTCCTCAAAGTAATTTTGAAGGCCCTTGTGTTTGAAAGACTGAATCATAATGAAATATAACGTGATACGTGTCAGGAGTCAATGGATAAAATAATTATTTAAAGGCTGTCTGCCTAATGGTCAGCAATTAGCGGCGCTGGGCCTTGGCAAGCAAACTGGGAATGCCACAGCTGAAAGCAGCCTGTCCCGACGTAGGTCGGGATCCACTACAGCGTATTGTTAGGTGCATATATTTTAAGTTTAAAATTAAGATTATTGCAAAATATGAGCTGTCATATAATTATAATCAGTTTAATCGGACAAAAGATTAATGTGAAATTGGAATAGTAAATTAATCCTACTTTATTAACAACATTTTCTTTACAGATGTGAAATCACCAGAATTTAAATAGTAAAAATATGTGCCTGAGGCAACAACTTCACCTTTAGTATTAATCCCTCTCCAGATAGCTTGATGTGTTCCAGCTGGTTTTCGCATATCAATTATGGTATCAATCCTATTACCAAAAATATCAAATATTATAATTTTTACATTCGATTCAATAGGAATTGTGTAATTAAAAGAAGTTGAATGATTAAAAGGATTCGGGAAATTTTGTTCGAGAATATAATCGTTTGGTATATTGTATAAAGTTGTTTCAATTCCCAAATATTCTGAGTAGTAATAAACCTGCAATCCCTGACCGCCGTTGGCAAAAAATATTGTTCCATTCAAGCCAATTTCAACATTATATGCAATGCCTCCTGTATAAGTATGAGCAATATTATTAAATGTTGAACCGTTATAATTTGTCACATAAAAACCATTATTGCCATTAGCTGAGAAAAACTGTGCCATCAAATCCAAGCGATACACCCCATGCTTCATTACCATTGTTAATATGGCCAGATTCTATAAATGATGTTCCATCTTGCTTATAAGCTCTCAATCCGTCGTCGCGATTGGCAAGATAAACTTTCCCATCAAGGTCAATACCTAAATCCCATGCTTTACCACCATTATTGATATGAGCTATATTAGTAAAAGTTGTTCCATCGAAGCGGTATGAACGTAAACCATCCTGGTTATTGGCGAGATATATAACACCAGCGGAATCAACAATAATATCAATTGCTGCACCCCCATCATATATATGCCCCTTATTTACAAACGATGAACCATCAAATTGATATGCTCTCAATCCATCATTTCCGTTAGCTAGAAAGACTGTTCCATCTTCTCCAAGCGCCACATTTTGCGCCCAACCACCGTTATTTATATGTGCTATATTAGTGAAAGAGATACCATTATAGCTATATGCCCGTAAACCATCAGAACTATTAGCAAGAAAAATGGTACCATCTTTCCTGACTGCCACACCACTAGCCCAACCTCCGTTATCTATGTGTGCTGTGCATATTAAAGACTCTCCGTCAAAATTATATGCACGTAAACCATTAAAACTGTTAGCAATAAATATTGTACCTTCAGAATCAAAGGCGATATCTGAAACGACACCAACATCATTCAAATGTCCTATATTGATGAATTCTGATCTAATATACTTATAGGCCCGTAATCCTTCATTATCATTTACTAGAAAAATATTATCATTAGAGTTTACAGCAATACCAAGTGCTAGTCCTCCATCATTTATATAAGTGGTGTTAATAAACAATTCACCGTCAAACTCGTAAGCCCAGTAGTCCATTATATCTATTTGCAAGAAAAATTGTCCCACCGTATCCAATTGCAGTATGATTGGCGTATCCTACATTATTTATATGAGCAATATTTTTGAAAGGGCTTCGATTATCACTGTTCTGATTAAAATTGCCTTCAAAGTTATATGACCTTAAACCACCATATCCATTCGTCACAAAAAGTGTGCTGTCTGGACCTATAACCGCGCTGGTAACAGAACCGCATTCTAGGCTGGATGCAATGGGGCATAATGTACTCTGCAATTGGGCATAAAGGGGGAATACTGAACAAAAAATCAATTTCAAAAAAAATAATTGATTCTATTCATGGTATGACTCCTAATATTACTTGGTTAAAATATGAAAATGTAGACCGTACTTCTTGTTTTGTAATGGGGGCACCCAACATACATAACTCCTATTGTTAATGTCCTTTTTTTGTTATTTGCGTGCTACCATAATATTGCCAAGAAACAATTTTGTGTTGTTTCCCCAACTATACTGGTTATCCCCAATAAGATCAAGGATATATACGAAATGGAAGATCTGCAAAGGCGTTTTCAAAACATGTTTAGATGAATTAACCGTGTTGTAAACACTGTTTGCTAAAAAATGCTGTTGAAGATAAATCAATAACAGCAGTAAATTAAGGCAGGAACTCTTTGTTTCAGCATTTATTGTGAATGTAATATTTCTTCAATTTCAGCAATCAACACGGTTTCACCACCAAAGGGGATTTTGTTTTTCGAATAGGGGAAATCTTCATTTAAAATCCTGGCGGCTTCCTGGAACGGCAAATTCATATAAATATTTTTTGCAAGGCTTAATTGCTGCAGGTTCTGCGCTGTTTCTTGTATTTCGGGATGGTTCACCAAGGGAAGGATGAATAGTTTTTTGCCAAACTGAAGTGCCTCAGCCACTGTTGAAAAACCCGCTTTTGTGATAACCCCATCGACTTTTTCCCAGAAAGGCCCCAACTCAAAAGGATGTGCCGGTTTCAAAATTTCAAAAGCTTCATCCTTAGGCAGGCTTTCATTTTCCGTGCGGGGCGCAATCCAAAATTTTATGGCTGGATTGATTTTATGAACTGCTGAAAAAAAGACTTAACAATTTATGCGGGTTAGATTTACCGCCCATCGCAAGGAAAAAGTTCAACGGTTCACTTTTTGATATTCCAACCTTTTCAGGATAGCGCCGTATAACCGGAATAGTCAATGCATGGGGCACCTGGCAATCTACAAAAGATTCAATAAACATCTTATCATTAACGCTGTAAGCTATCCGAAATAATGGCAGGATGATTTGTTGTAACAGCCTGGCGATAAAACCTTTGCCAAAAGAAGTGTATTTCAGGCAATAATTATAAACACCGAAAACTGGTATCGATTTTAATTTTGCCCAAAAAGCAACGTATGGTAAAAAATCGTGTACAATTAGTTTCGGAGGAAATTCTTTTATGGCTTTTAGAAAAGTTTTCCAATCAAAATACCAGCGGTACAGAAACCAGTTTAAAAAACCACTTATTGAATACCAAAGACGAAAATTTAATTGGCTGTCGTATTCCAGGGAGAAGCTATATTTATAACTTTTAATTTCAATATTTGGTGAATCGAAAAACCCTTTTAATAAGGGCACATGACTAGGATGAACTATTAATAGGATTGGCACTCCGGAATGGTCAAAATGCCGAATGATCGGGAGTTGCCGTTTAACGCAACCAAATTCAGGCCCAAACAGCCAGAAATGAATGTACTTTTTCAATTTTCAAATTATAATATTTGTAAGGTTCAATCTTCTAGTGCTTTTATAACTTTACAGGTTATACTCACCAAAATCAAGGAAATATATTGAATGGGAAGTTTGCGCATGCGCTTTTATTACTCACCTGGCTATATTAGCGGATTGTAAGCAATAAGACGCATTTCGTGTCTCTTGCAGTACTTGACAATATAAAAATTCAGCGACTAATTTTAGACTTTAGCCATTTATATGGAAATAATAATGATAAACTTTGGCAGTACGAACGATATTTTCACCAAATTCAATATTTTTTTTTCTCTTCTAAATATGAACCGTTATCAAATAGAAAGTAAGGACCATATTTAGATCGAATTTGTTGATTTCTATATTTCTCACCCAAATAAGCAAAATCGTAACCGAATATCATGGATGATGAATCTCGTTTAGTATGCCTCTTGTATTTAAACTGCCACTATCTGTCAGGAATTTATGATTTGAAAAATAATTAATTTGGCGAATCCCAAGAAACAGTAATGCGTCATAAAGTTTTGCCCCAGCATAAAACGAATTTAACGAGCTTAAAAGAGTTATTCCGAGGATAATTTGTAAATATTCCTCGCAAATAAAAATATACTCATCTTTAATAGAATCACAATATAAAAGTATTGGAATAAAACTCCAAAGAAAATACCTTATAGCAGACCCTGTAAAATCGAAAATTACCACCTGACGGTCGGAAATTAGCGGCGCTGGGCCTTTACTAAGGACGTCTTGAAGCATAGCTGAAAGCAGCCTGTCCCGACGCAGGTCGGGATCCGCTACATTGCTTTGTTAGGTAGTTTATTTTTTGTGTCACTTTTTATGATATCAAAGTATTGAATATCATGAAAGGCGTTTAAGAATATAAACGACTTCCTATATGCATGCTGGCATGCCATTTCGAGTCCTTTATATTCTTCATCTGATATAAGCTTCTTTTAGATAAAGTGAATGCAATTGAGCACGAATCATCAGAATGGGACCATAAATAGCATGGCTAATACTATCTGTATATTTTAAAATATTTTTGAATGCTTTATTAATTTCTATTGGATTATCTGCAATTGGGAGAAATGGAAAATTTAAAGATAGATTAATATCTTTTGAGATTGTAATCTTTATTATACATAAATGTCTTCTAATTAAGCGATGTGGTGTAGAAATAGGGGCTTTGAATTCCATTTTAAAGAAGTAAACACTATGATCAGGGGTCTTTAAATTTTTTAAGATATGGAAATTTGGAATGAAGTCTTTAACATTTTTATGTAGGATATTTGCTTTCTGAAGTTCAAAGAAAGAAATGCCAAAATCATTTATATCTGTAATAATATCGTCTTTAAAAGTAATTTTGAATGTAGTATTTGTCTCTGAAAAATAATCTTCAGGAATTTTCATAGGGAATTTAAAATAATCCTCAAAAATATCCATAAATTATCTCCTAAAACTACCTAGCGGTCGGCAATTAGCGGCGCTGAGCCTTGACCACGGATGTCTTGAAGCATAGCTGAAAGCAGCCTGTCCCGACGTAGGTCGGGATCCGCTACTTTGCATGGTTAGGTGTTGCACTATTTATTTATATTTAATGCTGTAGCGACTTTTAGGAGTGATTTATCTTTGGTCCAAATCTTGACTTTATGAATTAGTGCAGAGGCAATTAAATGAACATCAATTAATCCCAGTCCAACTCCAAAGAGTTTTTTGCTTTCTATAAGAGTAAAAACTTCATCTTCAAAAGCTCGATTCAACCCTGGGAAGTGCATTAAGAAGGTGTAGAATTTCTGCTCGATTGGAAATATTTCCACATGCTAATTCTCCAATGACAAATGGATGAATACAAACTTGACCAGAGTTGAGCAAATTCACTAATTCTCGATCAGTTTTATTTAAGTGATCGATCCATATTGATGTATCAACCAGGATTATTGGGCGAATGATTTTCTCCGCGGAATTCTTTTAAGTTCTTTTTCTGTTCCGCCAAGAGACGCTAGTCTTTTTGCACTTTCTTGAGCAATCAATGCTTCCAATCCTAATTTGATTAAGGCAGTCTTTTCTGAAACACCAGTAAGTTTTGATGCTCTTTTAAAAATTTGTTCGTCTATGTTCAATGTTGTTCTCATGCAGATAAATATGCATAAATAATATGCACAAGTCAAGCGGAATGTGCAACACCTACGGTCGGCAATTAGCGGCGCTGGGCATCTACCCCGGACGTCTTGAAGTGTAGGCTGAAAGCAGCCTGTCCCGACGTAGGTCAGGATCCGCTACATTGCATTGTTAGAAGCCAATATTTAATGACCCTATTCTTGTTTTATTATTTTCGTCGCATTGCCAATAATTGCCATTTTGCACATTAAGACACGTTAGCATCCCATCAAGTCCAGAACCGGTATCGATACATACGGTGTGCCCTAAATTAGTAGGATACGTTGAAGTCTGTACATTATGGCCACATATTATTATTTTTCCCGATTTGTGTCTTTGAGAATAATGAAGTGATTTATAATAAAGAGTCATAATATCTTGTTCAGGCATCTCTAAATCAGGATCCACATGTGCATGTACAAAAATGTGCGTTTCTGTCTCATACCAATCGATGCATTCATTAATTAAAAACTCCCAATGATTAAGTGGGATTTCATCATAGGAATTATTTGGATATGATTGTATCACTTTGCTTCCCCAAGAGGAGATCCAGTTATTTCTATAAGCGTTATCATTTTTAGAATCTATCATAAATTGTTCATGATTACCACGAATGGTAATGACGTTGTGATTCTGAGATAACTTAATTATTTGATTTACAACGGAGCAACTTTCATCACCTCTACCAACAAAATCACCTAAAATAATGATAAGATCATCTTTTCTCGGATGAATCATTTCCAATAACAGGGTAAATGACTTATAACAACCATGAATGTCGCCAAATGCTAATATTCTCATAATTTTGAGTGGCTTCTAACGATCAGCAATTAGCGGCGCTGGGCCTTTCCCCCGGACATCTTGAAGCGTAGCTGAAAGCAGCCTGTCCCGACGTAGGTCGGGATCCGCTACATTGCATTGTTAGGCACAAAAAATATTTATCTATTTAATGGATTCTCTTGTAATTTTATAATAGCACTTTGGATTGTTGGATGATTAGTTAAAAATCTATACTGCAAAAACCGGAGAATTGTTGTAAAATCTTTCCACTCAGATATAAATGACTCAGTACCTGTTAGTAGTTCTTTAGCCTCTTCAATTGTGGCTTTTACATAGTCATCCATAGATTTAGTTATAATCTCTTCCTCGAGTGACTCAATTATCTTTATGAATTCATTCTTATCTAGCCAAATCCCTTGACAATTTGTACAGTAGTCTATTTCTATTTTCGTATTATCATAGTCTAGGATATTCATTTTGGTGTTACAATTTGGACAGATTATTTTTTCGGATATTGCTTTAAATTTCTCAGGATGTTTCCATATTTCAAAATCCATCCAATTAAGATCAGAATCAGTCTTATCTTTAATCTGTCTTAGTTCATCTTTTTCAAACCATATTCCTTCGCATTTTTTGCATTCATCTACTTCAATTTCTTGTATCTTTTTTTTATGAAGTTCAATGCTACATTTTGGGCACTCCATTCAAAGGGCTCCTTTTGATTTAGGTAAATGTATTATTCTAATTTATTTTTGTGCCTAACAGTCGGCAATTAGCGGCGCTGGGTCTTGACCCCGGACGTCTTGAAGCGTAGCTGAAAGCAGCCTGTCCCGACGTAGGTCGGGATCCGCTAGATTGCATTGTTAGGCCTAAACGTATGTTATTTATATTGTTATAAGATTATGCGGATGCAGTATAAGGGTGTACATCTTTTTCAAGTTGACCAGCTAATTGATCAAAAGCTAGGTCCAAATCATAATCCATTTGTAATCCCAGCCAGAATTGCGCAGACATGTTGAAGTATTTTGCTAATCGTAACGCTGTATCAGCAGTTATTCTTCTTTTACCATGCACAATTTCATTAATGCGACGTGCTGGTACGCGAATATCAAGGGCAACCCTATTTTGACTTAATCCCATTGGAATTAAAAATTCCTCACTTAATATTTCACCGGGATGAAGCGGTTTCATTTTTTTCTCATTCATTTTATTACTCCTAATGGTAATCCACAATTTCAACATCAAAAGCATCATTCTTCTTCCAATGGAAACATATTCTCCATTGATCATTTATTCGTATGCTATGTTGTCCTTTACGATTACCTTTCAATTCTTCTAGTCTATTTCCTGGTGGAACTAGTAAATCTTGTAAAGAAACTGCACGGTTCAGCATTCTTAATTTTCTTAATGCAACTCGCTGAATATTATTTGGAAACTTACGAGAAAATAATCGATTGAAAATATTCTCTGTTTCTTTACATTTGAATGATCTAATCACAAAAGAAATATATAACGCGATGCGTTAAATGTCAAGAGATAAATGGGGGGGGTAGGCCTAACGGCTGGCAATTAGCGGCGCAGAACCTTCACCCCGGACGTCTTGAAGCGTAGCTGAAAACAGCCTGTCCCGACGTAGGTCGGGATCCGCTACATTGCATTGTTATACGCGATTTTTTATCAAGATACATTTAAGTTTAAACAGAGCTAAAAGAGTAAAACCTTCACTGCAACGGAAATCGACCAAACATATGTTACCTATGACATAGTTTTTATTGTTAACTACTAATTCCTTTTTTGTCTTTATGAATCGGGAGATTCCGAATTTCTATCCAATACTCATCTCTAACATCCTCATCAATATAGATAGGAAGTCTTTCACCGTAAAGTCGGTCTCCACCGTCTTTTCTGCAACCAGAAATCCAATAATGGTCACCAGTCTCTATATCAAAATAATTTGCTTTGAATACACTTCCTCTTAATGTTTGGAAGGTCTTGTCGTTATAATGAATAAATTTGCCGGTCTTAGAAAATGTCACTCGCCCAATTTGAGCGTCACCGATCAAATCGTTTATTCCACTTTTAGTTTAAATATACATTATCTTTGTTTTCATATTTAAAACCAAAGATTATAATCTCGCCTACGTGTATAACGGCTGGTAATCACCTGAAAAAAATGAGCGGCTATGAGTTTATAAATGCCGACACCCTAGTTCGGTTTGATGAGTTGCAAAGAACCGAGGCGCGTTTTATTATATTTCTTTCCAAACTAGATAAATTGTATAAATTAAATAGAAGCTCAGCAACAAGGCTGATTCCCATCTGTCAAGTTTTTTTCTTTTCCCAGTAAACATAGCAATAAAGAGAAATAGAGTTCCTCCTAATAAAATTGCAATGTCTATATTAAAGTTTTGGTTGAAAGAAATTGGCTTAATAAAAGAACTTACAGATAATATTAGCAGAATATTAAAAATATTCGAACCAATGACATTACCAATTGCTATATCACTATTCTTTTTAGTGGCTGCCACTATCGATGTTACTAATTCAGGTAAAGAAGTTCCTGCAGCAATTATTGTCAAGCCAATAATTTTTTCACTTACCTCTAAATTTGTTGCTATCTGGATACCATTGTCGACAACCAATTGGCCTCCAACTATAAGACCCGCAAGACCTAATAATATTAATCCCCATATTTTAAAATTTGATTTCTGCTTATAAGTAACTATTATATTTTCTTCTGTTTTCATTTGCTTAAACACATAATATAGAAACGCAGCAAAACCTAAAAGTAAAATTCCCCCATCAACTCTTGAAATTTCCGAAGTATTACCTAAAAAATAATTGTTGGCCAGTACTAAAAGTAATAAACTTGAGATTAATGAAATCGGAATCTCCCGCCAAACAGTTGAAGATTGAACTGTAATAGGGTAAACTAAGCCTGCTATTCCAATTATTATAAACATGTTAAAATTGTTACTACCAATAATGTTGCCAAATATAATATCTGGATATCCATTAATAGAGGCAATAGAATTAACTACTAATTCAGGTGCTGAAGTACCAAAAGCAACAATTGTTAATCCTATTACTAAATCAGATACTTTGTGTTTTTTCGCCAACGAAGATGCACCATCCACTAACCAATTCGCTCCAAATATTAAAGAAGCAAATCCCACAATTATTAAAATTATAGAAGCAGTCATAATACTGTTTTCTTTTTTTTAAATGCACCACAACATGCGTGTATAAACCTTCAATTCGACATCAAATTTTGATAAAGTAATTTAACTAAGCGTATAACGGTCGGCAATTAGCGGTGCTGAGCCTCGACCACGGACGTCTTGAAGCGTAGCGGAAAGCAGCCTGTCCCGACGTAGGTCGGGATCCGCTACATTGCATTGTTAGCAGACATTTTATTTTTGAATTATTTCATGTGTACGAATTAAACGATGTGCTTCAAATACAGTTAGTATTTGTACCTGATCCTTCTTTACTCGATATACTATTCTATAATTATTATGGATAAGTTCTCTGATATCTGACACACCAAATTCAGGAACAATTCTTCCTCTTTGAGGGTATTGAGGAATTGTTGAGGTGGATTTTATAAGATTGTTAATAAATTTACGGGCACGTGTTACGCTATCTTGGGATATATATTCATCAATTTCAGACAAACGATTTAGTGCCTCATTGGTCCAAACCAGATTTAGTATTTTCACGCTTTTTTCTTCTATTTTCAATTTCAGAAATTAAGTTCTCGGTATTGTAAACATTACCAGATTCGGCGTCTGCAATCCCACGTGAGACTGATTCAACAAATAACTTCGATTGTTGCAAATCATCAAAATCATTTGGTGTTATCATAACTGCTGCTGGTCGGCCATTTTGTGTTATAATTATTGGTTGACCAGTATTTTTGGTTTTATTGATCCATTTGGAGATACTAGTTTTAAATTCCCCAATCGGAATTATATCTTTAGCAATGCTTATGCTTTTCATAATACATCCTTAATCTTAAATACAGGTCTAAATATAGGGCAAAATATGGCACATGTCAAAGGAAATGGCTGCTAACGGTTGGCAATTACCGGCGCTGGGCTTTTCCCTCGGACGTCTTGAAACGTAGCTGAAAGCGAGTTGAAACTAAGGGGAGAAAAATTTGATTAGTCTTTCTCCATTAATTTATCAAAAGGAACAACACAAATTATTCTTCTGATGTAGTCAGAATAATAAAAATTCCCTGATGAAATTTGAATCGAATATAACTCTGAACTTGGTCCAATAAGATCTTTAAGAAATACTTTATTCTCAATGTCGTATCGCCTGATATAATCAGACTCTGGAGCGATCAGGTAGATAATGCCATCATAAACTGCCATACCGCTATGTTTGGTCATTTCGGTAACTCTTTCTTCAAAATGAATCGTCTCTTTGTGATCACCTTCCAGGTCGAATGATGAAATAAAAGTACCTGATCTATTTCCATTAGGATCCCAATGAAGTATATAGAGTAAGTTGTCATCTATATCAAGGCCCATGACATACCAGTCCGAATTACAGAAAGCCGAAGTATCTTCCGGATTGATAACACTCTGTCCAATCTGTGCTGTCTCCTCATAAGTCTCTGCATTCATTTTTACGATACGATCATGACACTTGTCAGTATAAATATACCCATCATAATAGCAAACCAGTGTAATGTATGTATAGTATGGGTATATTGCAGAACATTGGTGTGTAGTAAAATTTAATTCAACTAAACTGCCAGATGAACGGGGAACAAGGTAAGATTTGGGATATGCAACATGAAAATCGCTGATATAAAAATGATTATGCTCATAGCAGGAAAATATATCGGATGCTTCCAGAACTAATTCTGACGAAGCATATGGGAATTTGTACAAATCAATTTCAACGCTTACTGCACGAAAATCTTTTTCATTTGTATAAAAACGCAATTCGAGAGTGAAATCATACTCCGATGTCAAAAACTCGTCATTTACTTTTAATCCATATAAGAATTCTGCAATATATATATCATCACTTTTTATATAAGTTACAACAACAGTGTCGAGATGAGTATAAATGCCATTATCAGATTTTTTTAAAATAGATATTTTATCGAAATGTTCTTCATGAAATCTGGCTAAATCATTGAAATAGATTATGAAACTATCCCTTTGTACAATTTCATAATCAATCATTTGTTCCAGCTCTTCTGGTGTAGGTTCCACTATAATTGGATCTATACCTTTATTCTGGCAAGAAAATGAGAAGAGAACTACGATTAAAATTAAAATTCTCATGTCTTTTTTCCTTCTCCCCTTAACGGTCGGGTATAACCGGCTTTACAGTTTTAAAATTGCGAATGTGCCTAAATCATCGTCGGACTGTAAAGTCCGCGTTAATACCTTTGTTATATGCCCTTTGCTGCCATCTCACCGAAGTAAAATAATCTTTCTTACCTTGATAAATTCATCAGTATATAATCTATAAAAGTAAATACCGCTCGCCAGATTATTGGCATTCCATACATACTTATGTCTGCCAGCATTCATTTGTTTTTCAAACAAAGTGGCAACATCTTCTCCTAAAATGTTATATACTTTCAGTGTCACTAAACTTTGTTTCGGAAGATCAAATTGAATGGTAGTGTTGGGATTGAATGGATTAGGGTATGCCGGATATAGAGCAAACTTTTTTGGTAATTCTGTCATGTCTTTAATGCCTGTAACTATATGTCCCTGCCCTGAGAGATATATTAACACAGGATGATTATCATTTTCTATAAGCAAAGTGTCTACCACGAGGTTGGAATCCAGCGGTATAAAAGTAACAATAACCTCAAGACTGTCACCCGCCGGGATCAGGCTGCTCCCGGGACTCCAGTTATGGCTGAATACATCCTTGCTATTGGATAGACCATCTATGTTAAGCGAAGCTGTACCAGTGTTGCGGATCATAAAAGGTAGATTTAATGATTGGCCAACATCAACGATACCAAAATCAAGCAGGGTGTCTGACGCCGAAATTAGTGGACGTGTATAGTTAAAATAATAAGCTCCCATATCGGCAGTGGTACTATCCGGATCTTTCAGATCAGTCGGATCTCCGGCATCAATAGCCGGGGAACGTGTAGCATCTACCACTGGCCAGTTGGCCCAGCTAAGGCTATAATCGCCGTTGGACGTATCGGCAAATAAGGGATTGAGAAAAATATTATTATAGACATCGCAGGAATCACCGTTGGCGTTAACAGTATCAAGGAGGCCAAATCCGGAAGGAGCATTATTTGTAATATCTTGATCATTAGCAAAAAAGTCAGAATAGGTTACTGTTGTTGACGCACTTATATGAAGCGCATAAGGTGAATTCCAGGAAAAAATACTATTGGAAATATGGGCATCATTATTAACACTTAAAGCATCAGTTCCTGAACCAGATGCCACATTTCCTGAAACAGTGCAGTGATTTATAATGGAGTTCCAACTCTGAATCCGAATGCCAGCGGTTCCTCCAAGTAAGGCCTGGTTGTTAATGATTTCGCAGTTTACTAATGTCACATCATCGGCATTAATCATCATCCCGCCAGCTACATCTGCACTATTATTCAGGATTTTAGTGTTTGTGATTTCAGTCTGAATTCACCTGTGTTAACAGGATACCACCACCAAAACTCGGGTAACTGCCGGTGTGAGAAATATTGCCGGTAATTACACTGCTGTCAATAACAGTAGTTCCATAAACAATTAGCCCACCACCCCCAATTTCATATTCCTCGGTCCCGCCCCATGATACGTTCCCCTGAAGTGTGGTATTGATCATGGACAGGTATCCTCCAATATATAGGCCGCCACCGGTTAGGCCGGCTTTATTTTCGTCAATAGTACATCCCTTGATGAATGTATGTCCATCGGCAACATATATCCCGCCCCCATTTTGAGAAGATGAATCATCACTTACTGTACAGTTGGTTATATTAACAGTGTCTGTTGCTCCGCCATTAAGATACAATCCACCTCCCATAACGTCAGCAATATTACCATTAATAATGCAGTCAGAAATATCCAGTGATGATTCTGCAAAGAAATATATGCCTCCACCCGCATAATTAGCCAAATTCCCTGTGATAGTGCAGTTAGTTATGGGTGGGAAAGCTTCTGTCATGATCCCGGATATATATATCCCTCCTCCTGCATAATCAGCAAAACAGTTACGGATGGTGCAATGGGAAATCTGCGGACGGGAAGCATTTGAGTAAATCGCCCCACCGCGCCGGTCAAGGTAATAGGTCCCAATTGTTGCTTTCCCGTATTGCAGGACGCAGTAAGATAATTGACTTCCGTCAGGAGCATCAGTAAAGCGAATACCTCTCCAGCCCGTCTCCGGATTTGCAGCTGTAAAGATAATGGAATCCTGCTCCGTACCCACTGCCTGGAGAATGCCTTCCACGTTGAATTTAAAATGTCCCTGGAATACAATCTCCACTCCCGCTTCGATTATAAGCGTGGAATCAGCGTGAATGGTAATTCCCCCATATATATTGTAGGGAGATTCATCTGCTATCCATGTTCCGGATACATATCCGGGTTGAATGATTGTACCGCTGATACCATGTGGATAATAAAATGCGCCGATATCAGAAATTGTATTATCCGGATCAAGGGGCAAGTTGATGTCTCCAGCATCAATACAGGGTGAATTTTGCGTCAGATGAAAATCAAAATTGGTAGTGTCAACAAATAGCGGATCCATTAAAATATTATAATAAACATCACATGAATCACCGTTTAAATTTACAGTTGTGAGTACTCCTGTTCCGACTGGTGGAGAAATGTTAAAAATATCACCGCTATTTCCATAAATATCACAGTGTTCTAAATAAATACCACCAATACTCAGTACATAAGATCCAATGTTTCCAAAGAAAATATTATTATAAATCGTATCTGCGGAAGCAAAATACTGTAAGGCACTATTCTGTGCCTCATTATAACAAAAGGTATTATTATAAATAGTCGATGTAGCACCAGCGATATAAAGACCAGCAACCCATGGACTCCAGTTGGAATGTATAACATTATTGCTTATTTCAATATTCGAATTGCCTGTAATATGAATTCCTCCTCCATACCAGGAAGCACTATCAGCAAAAATGATATTATCGCTAATTATACCGGTTGAATTTCCATCACAATAGATACCTCCGCCATTTTGAGAACTGTTACCACTAATTATATTATTAAAAAGGCGTACCTGTGAATTCAAAAAATAAATTCCACCTCCTTCTACATCTGAAGAATTATTGCTGATTATGTTATTTGCTATAAAAGGACTTGAATCCCTGCTATGGATTCCACCACCAAAACCCTTTGTAGTGGGATAAGTAGCAGTATTATTTAAAATTTGATTAAAAATAATTTTCGGATTGGAGTTAGCTTCCATAAATATTCCGGCACCCCAACAAACGGATGCACTACTAACGGTGTTGTTCATGATAATATTGTGTGAAATAGTCGGGCTGGTAGTAATACATCGTATTCCGGCTCCAAAACCGCCAGAATTTCCTCCGGTAATAGTAAAGCCGGTTAATACGCAGGTGGAATCTCTCCCGACACCAAACACAATAACAGGCCCATTTGATGTCGGAGCGATAATAGTCGAAGATATATAATTGGTATCTCCGGTGGTTAAAAATAAAGAGCCGAGTACAATATTTCTGTTAATGAGAATACTTTCATTGTAAGTTCCCGGTTGTACAAGAACAGTATCACCACCCACTGATGAATAAATAGCTGTTTGAATAGTAATCAGTGAATCTCCCGGGACATGAATGGTAGTAGCGCATAAATTACTGTAGACAAAAAAGAAACAGAGGACGAAAATAATTTTTAATAATTTCATGATACCTCCTTCTACATTTAATAAAAAGGAAAATCGTTCACCTGATATATTATTGCATATAACGGCTGGCAATTAGCCGCGCGTTTTTTGCGTCGGCTGAATTTGCCTTGTTAGGCATAGGCTCAAGCCACGTGTCTCATTTTGTTGAAGGGCAGCAGCACGGGTATCAGTTCTCTTTAAACACATACTCATGCTGCGCGTCACGCATGATGAGTTGCGGTTCATCTCCGGAGCCAATAACGAATTCAAAACCAGTCTAAACCAGGGTCGATCGTGACGACGGAAACCGTGCTATCCGGATTTTGCTGTGTGGCCACTTCACTCCGCCATTCACCAAAATCAAAAATTGTCACGCTGCCATTTCTGATGACATTTATGTCGCCTAACGATTCATTTGAATATTGTGAGGCAAGTTTCTCAGCAATTTCCAAATCAGCGGGTATTGTGTAAAGTTTGCGATCAGTGGCGATTTGTTCGAAGTAACGCTCGCTGTTGGCCGCCAGAGCTTCATCCGCTTCAGGCTTTCCGTCAAACAGGACTTCCAACAGTTTGCGTTGAAAACCGTTTCGAATAAACCAGCCGGGATCGCCATTTGTGAGGACTACCGCGCCTACGCCGTGTTCCGGCAACCAGATCATATCACTATGTTGTCCAATCATGTCGCCGCCATGATGAACAACCGGAACGCCATATGTTTCATCTACCATTAAACCCATGCCATAAACCGCGTGCTCGCTGATTGGCACCATAGCATTACGCCGTTCAAGGAGTGGCTCCCTGCTGATATACTGTGTGCCGTCAGGTAAAGCGCCTTCATTGAGTTCCATCTGGATGTACTTGAGCATATCATTTACATTACTCCATGCAGCGCCTGCAGGACGAACATGGATTACCGAATAGTTGATACTCATGTCTGCAATGCCAGGCTTGCCATCGACAGTTGTGCCATGCGCGCTTGCATGATTGGCATCCAGCGCATGCTCAAAATCAAATGTAGTTGCAGTCATACCAAGCGGATCGAAAACTTCGAGTTGCATCGCTTTGTCATATGCAACGCCAAGTTCAAGATCGGGAAAAAGCACGTGCCCAGCAACGAATCCCGCCCCTGCTGCCAAATTATTTGAGTATTGAAACATCTCACCAAAATCAGACGTTGGTTCCGTTTCGGCCAGACGTTGCATCAATGTGGTCGGAGTCGCATCTTCAAATTCTAATAGAAACTCCATATCTTTTCGTGGCAAACCTGTGCAGGCGCATATAAGGTGCTTAACCAGTGTTCTTTTTGTTGTCTCATCACTGCCTAATTTGAAGGCGGGCATCAAGTCAGTTACCTGCGTTTCCCAGGTCAATTTACCGGCATCAACCAACTTTGCAAGAAGTAGTGTGGTCATTGCCTTTGTATTCGAAGCAATCATAAATAGCGTTTCGTCATCGACTTTCTCCTTCTTTCCAAGTTCACGAACACCAAAGCCACCGGCGAATACAACGTCACCGTTCTGAATAATACCCATTCCAACTCCCGGTACACCAGTGATTTTTATAGCATTTTCAACGTAAGCAGTAAGCTGAGCAGTTCGCGTCTCATCTAATTCGTTCGGTTTTTTGCCAGCAAAAGTCTCTCGCGAATACCCCTTTGGGAGTAGGCTACTGAATACGAGGCTGACCTGTGCGCTGCGTTTTCCACCTACATCGTGCGCCATGTCATAAATCCAGACCGTCCAAACATCATTTGCGAACATTACGCCAGCGACAACAGTTCGCTTTTCATTAGGCGATGTCTGGTATTCGAAGCGACACCGTCTAGACCACCCATCCCGGTCAGCCTGTTTGTTGGTAACCTTCAATGGCCATGCAATCTCTTTATAAGCTGCCCATCCTTTTAAGAGCGCAGCGCTATCGCTTTCCGCATACACATCTACAAGAACAATACGTGAGCCTCCCTCTGGCGCTTCGATGAATGTTGCTGCTCCTTTTACAGACAAATACCAATCCGCTGGAGCGATAAATGGATTACCAAGTGCCGTTGTTGAGGGTGTGTCTATGCTCAAAGGTTGAACGTCTGAAATCGCACCTTCCTGTGCCCAAGACGCAACGGTTAAAAGCACTCCTGTAAAGTAGATTAAAATAGATCTTATCATTTTGTTCTCCTTATGGTTGTGCCTAACGACTAGCAATTAGCCGCGCCAAAAATCCACAATCCGACGACCTGAAGCGTAGCTGAAAGCAGCCTGTCCCGACGTAGGTCGGGATCCGCTACATTGCATGGTTAGGTGCATATTTAAGTAAGGTTTGTGTTTCTTTGGTTATTACTCATTGTCATGTATCGTTCTAAATCTTAATATTTCCTCAGGTGATGTCCAGATATCAAGAATTCTAATATATTCAATATCTGAAGAAATAGTACTTAATTCAATTTCAGATTGAGGAGGATAAGTTTCAATACAAGCATAGCATATTAATTTTGCTGTAACACTCGGACAGAATTTATTTATTCGCTCAATAAAAACATCTATATTTTGTTTATGACCAAATTCATCAAAAGATGTAACTTTTGGAGGAAGATCATAAACTAATTTATTTATTTCAGAAATAATGGCATCTGCATCTGAATTAATAATTCCATTTTGAACGGTATTACAATTAATATTATATGTTTGATTGTAGATTCCCTTTTCACAGGAAATATGGATTGTCATTAAAAGGGCAGAAAAGAGGATAAAAAAAATGTTAAGAAATTTCATATTTTTAAGTCCGAGAATGGTAAAAATATTACATCGATATTATGCACCTAACGGTCGGCAATTAGCGGCGCTGAGCCTTTCCCCCGGACGTCTTGAAGCGTAACTGAAAGCAGCCTGTCCCGACGTAGGTCGGGATCCGCTACATTGTATTGTTAGGTACACCAGAAATGTATTTTATTTGGTTCTATTAATCCAGGAATTGGGTTCACGTTTTCCATGCATTACGGCAAAAATAATAATAATTTCTTTTTCAATAATGTAAAAAACTGCATAAGGAAAACGTGGCAATAAAGCACGTCTAAATTCTTTATAGACTTTTGGATAAATTTTTGGATTGCGTTGGATAGATTGAAGGGTAGCATCAAGACTAATAATGAAGCGATTACCGAGTCCTTGAAATTGCCTTTCATACCATTTTACAATATCGGCAATATCATTTTCTGCAACTGAACGAAGGATTATTTCATATTTCATATCTGAGATTGAATTCGCTTCTTTGCATCTTCCCAAGTGGAATTATTGTCAGGGTTATCTTTATATTCTGTATACCTTTTATCTAATTCAGATTTCTGCTGTTCCGATACAGATATACTGTTTTGTGCAGAAAGAATACTATCCCATATTGATTCAACAATTAATAATCGTTCATTGACACTTAATTTATCTACTTGATTTAATATCTGTTCTTGAATTGTCATTCTTTGTCCTCGAGTTTTAAACAATATATGATGTAATAAATGAGAATTCAATTTTTCAGGAGTTGAATAATCATTTTTTCTGGTGTACCTAACGGTTGGCAATTAGCGGCGCTGGGCCTTTACCACGGACGTCTTGAAGCGTAGCTGAAAGCAGCCTGTCCCGACGTAGGTCGGGATCCGCTACATTGCATGGTTAGGCTGCAACTTATTGTAAAGTAATGAATTATGGGGGCAGGGGACAGTTAACTGTTTATTACTTTACTAACCTAATATTGTTTTTTATGAGATCATTAACGAGGGTGTTGATGTCTACTTTGCTCCTTCTCGCTATCTCTTCCACAAACTTTAAATTTTCAGGATCGAGATATACTGGATAATTTAATATCACATTGTCTTTGTAAAATTTTCCCCGTTCTCCCTTTGAAAAATCGTATTCCTTTTTCATCTATTTACCTTGATATTGATTAATTTCATTTTTTGTGGATTTACGTGCTGAAATTATTCGAACATTCACATTCTCAACATCTATTTGGTCATATGTATGAACTAATGTTAATATGTTTCCATTCCGGGCGATCCCCATAGTGATCCAGCGATCTTCCTCCTCACTATGATCGGAATCAAAAATGGTTAATGCATTCCGATCTATAAAAATAGTAGCGGCTAACTCAAAACTGGTTTTGTGCTTTTCGTAATTCGTTCTCGCTTTTCTGGGATCCCATTCAAAATTATAGTTCAAATCTGACTCTCATTTGATGATCAAACAATATTGGAAAATTTCATTAAGTAGTCAACGCAAATTGTATTTATTAAGAAAAATAATTACAGCCTAACGACTGGCAATTAGCCGCGCCAAAAATCCACAATCCGACGACCTGAAGCGTAGCTGAAAGCAGCCTGTCCCGACGTAGGTCGGGATCCGCTACATTGCATGGTTAGGCGAGCATTTTTATACAAACTACGCTTTTGAAATAGCGACAAAGCGAAGCGATTAATTGCACTAAATTAACGGATAAGTAGCAGGTTTCGTTATGTGAAGCCATTTTAGAAAAAAGGCACCAAACTGCGAGAAACTGCCCGATCCATTATTACCTAATTTTCAAAAAGTTTGCCCCAGAAATTACCAAAAAATTTTCGAAGTAGGGGCCAAAAAATCATTGTAACAGAATCGCGTATGATCTAAATACAAGACCAAGAAAAAGACTACAATTTAACACACCATGGAATAGATTCTGGAGAGAGAAAAATGTCGCACTTCAAAGTTGAAACTAGGACGCCGGTAACTGAATTAATTACCTTTTATGGTTTGAAAAAATTCTTTTGGACTTACAATTTGAATATTATATGTCTTATTCACTTCAAGCAGATCTTTGTCACCAGTAACTAAATAATCTGAGTTACTATTCAATGCGAGTCTGCTAATACTGGAATATCATCTTTATCTCTTAAGTTAATTTCTACTGGAGGTGTGTGATTCTTAATTATTCGAAATGATTTAAGATATTTTATGATGTCTTCAATTTGATTTGGTGGGAGATAGATTTTTTGATCTAAAACAGTTTCTAGTTCAGTTAAAATATAATCACTCAAAATGAGTTCATGTTCAGCCACGATTATTCTAAAGAGATCGGCACATAAACCGCGAGTAATAAATGAACTGACCAATACATTAGTATCAAGAAATATCTTCAAGAGATCTCTCGAAAAACGTCTTCATCCGTCAGATAACCTTTTTTCTCAGCATAGGGAATTGCCTTGTCTCGAAGACTATCGAAGAGCAGGATAGCTAATTGTCTACGTAATGAATCCCTAATAACCTCACTCCGGCTCCGTCTTAAATTTCTTGATACTTGATTAAGCATTTTATCAAGCTCATCATCGAGTCTTATGGTGATTGCACTTTTCATGTCATACAATGTAATACAATGTCAAATTATTTGCAAATTTATTAACGGTGTTCTAACGACTGGCAATTAGCGGCGCTGAGCCTTGACCACGGACGTCTTGAAGCGTAGCTGAAAGCAGCCTGTCCCGACGTAGGTCGGGATCCGCTACATTGCATTGTTAGGCCACTGAAGGATTATTATTTCTTAATAAGGTAATTTTTATCTTTGAGAAGAATTACTCTGGATTTTATATATTGAAATTCAAAATTCTCAAGAAACCACTTTAACTTTGAATTAATGGATTTACCACTTGGTTGCCGTAAGGCAATTATGATAACACCATGATGTTGTTCAAATTGGAATGGAATTGTATGAAAGAAATCGTTATCTGTCGTTAAAAAAACGGCTTCTTTTTCTTGGGCTAGTTTGAAAATATTTAGGTCAGACATTCCTTCTTCTGAGGTACCCCGAATATCAACTATTTCGTGACCTAATTCCTTGAGAATGTTTTCTGATGATTTGGGGAAGTTCTCATCCAGAAAAAACTTCATTGAATTGCTTCTACATATGAATGTGTTTCGAAGTTTGTGAGTTGACTACCGAAAGCGAGGGCAGCAGATATATCTGCTTTAGATATATTTGGATAGTCACTGAGAATGCTTTTAATGTCTTCTCCATCAGCCAAAGATCCAAGTATATTTGCAACAAGGACGCGCGTTCCGTTGATCGTAGGCTTCCCGTGACAAATATTAGGATCGATTATAATTCTTGATTTCATTGTTTCACCATTTTTTTATAAATATATAAAATCTGTAGAGAAATGCCAAGTTTTAAGAAAATAGAGTAGGTGCCCTAACGGTCGGCAATTAGCGGCGCTGGCCTTTACCACGGACGTCTTGAAGCGTAGCTGAAAGCAGCCTGTCCCGACGTAGGTCGGGATCCGCTACATTGCATGGTTAGGTGCACTTTTTTTGAAACTTTATTGTAAAATAATTATATAATAATTATATTGTATTTATGAATCACATAAAATTTGAATGGGACGAAAATAAACATAAATCTAATATTAAAACTCATAAAGTCTCATTTGATGAAGCTAAATCTATATTTTACGATGAGAATGCCCGGTTAATCGCAGACCATGAACATTCCGAATTGGAAGATCGCTTTATCCTCTTAGGTATGAGCAGTCAATTGAGGTTTTTGGTTGTATCACATACCTACCGAAAAAATGATGAAATAATTAGGCTAATTTCAGCCAGAAAAGCAACAAAAAATGAAACCAAATACTACCTTGGGAGAAAATAAATGAAAAAAGAATACGATTTCTCAGAATCAATTAAGAATCCCTATATAAAGAAGTTAAAAAAACAGATTACTATCAGATTAGAAAATGATACAATCGAGTATTTTAAAAAACTGGCAACAGAGACAGATATCCCATATCAAAATTTGATAAATCTCTATCTTCGAAATTGTGCCCACAATAGGCTAAAACCATCAATCGAGTGGCAGCCGAATTAGTGCACCTAACGGTCGGCAATTAGCGGCGCTGGGCCTTGCCACCGGACGTCTTGAAGCGTAGGCTGAAAGCAGCCTGTCCCGACGTAGGTCGGGATCCGCTACATTGCTTTGTTAGGTGCCCCTGAACGAGATCTTACTTCTTTGAGGATGTCTACAATTTCTGACGATTTGATATCTTTATTAATCCCTTTGACGTTAAATGGTGATTCATTGGCAGAAACTGGAGACAAGATGAAAGAGGATCCGTCCCGACGTTTTATAAGAACTTTTCCTTCAGATTTTGCTTTCTCCAGCACCGAAGAAAAATTCTGTCTTGCCTCGGAATATGTATATATAATCATAATTATACCTCAATAATAGTTATGCCCTCACTTGATGCAATCCCGTTTAATGAGTTGTCAAGAGATAGAAATGGGCAGTTTAATTCTTTGGATGCAACAATAAAATATGCATCATATGCATATATGGAACTAGCATGTGATAATTGAAGTGCTTTCTCCAATTCAATATCCATAAATCTGATAGGAATTTCCTGATAATATTTAAGAGCTTGAATTGATTCCTTAAGACTAAGTCGTTTTCGTTTGAACATTGCTGAAAATGCGTTGCCGATTTCCCAATGTAATGATGAAGGTGCAAAAAGTTCTGCACCGGTGGTAATCTCGACGATTCGATTTTTATTTTTTTCATTAAGTAGAACGGCAATAACTATCGAAGTATCAACAACTATTTTCATATTAAATCATCCTATATGTACAATTGTACATAAATATAGGTTAAAAGAAGTAGTATGTCAATAAAAAAGGGAGGGGCACCTAACGGTTGGCAATTAGCGGCGCTGAACCTTTCCCTCGGGCGTCTTGAAGCGTAGCTGAAAGCAGCCTGTCCCGACGTAGGTCGGGATCCGCTACATTGCATTGTTAGGCCGATTATATTTATGTTAATTTATCTTTTTGCAACGGTTCCTTTAATTCATCATTTCACCAAAGAACTCAACTTGTTCATTGCATTTTTCACAAATGACAAGCCATCCACCTCTTCCGCACATGGATTCCCACGTCCATTGTGCACTCATGAAATATAACCAAAAAAGTTGGTCTGCTTCTCTTCGACATTTTGGACATGGCTTACATTTTTCGCCATAATTAATTTTGGCCTCAAGTATATCCTTTTTAGATTTAAATTTACCATTTTTTATAGCATCATTTACATCATCCCAAGGGAAAATAAGATCTGGATTATAATAATCTAATTGATATTGATCTGGTTTTGGCTCAATCCAATTGTTTAAAAGCTTCCAGTGCATAGCTGTAATATTCTCAATACTATCTTCCATTTTCGCTGATACAAATTTGTTATTTTTATTACCTGAAGCGATGATTGTAAGACCATAGTTTTCTAGAATTTTGATTTCGTGATCAACCGCTTCAGCAGAGTCAAAATCTTCAGCAGTTACGCTAAGATACCATGATGAATTTTCCCTGTTTTTTCTATTATCAAGTGGGCATAGAGCGCTGATCTTCTTCTTTACCATTAATGCCATCCTATCTGATTAACGATCGGCCTAACGGTTAGCAATTAGCGGCGCTGGGCCTTTACCACGGACGTCTTGAAGCGTCAGCTGAAAGCAGCCTGTCCCGACGTAGGTCGGGATCCGCTACATTGCATGGTTAGAAGTACTTTTTTAATTATTTTTAAGATGAAGGTCGAAATTTTAAAATACTAAGTTCTTTAATGACTTTATAATGTTTGTCATTTCCAGTAAGTAAAGGAAGACCATTTGTGATTGCAGTAGAGGCAATTAATGCATCCGCAAGTTGAAGAGAATTACTAAGGTAATGCCTTTCAACGTAGAACATAGCTTTTGCAGATATTTCTTCATTGATATATATGATTTTAGTGTTCCATTGGCTAAATGCTTTGCGTAGCTCAATAAGTTCTGTTTTATTTCTCAGGCCTTGAACCAATTCAATATAAGTGACCACAGAAGTGTAGAATCCATTTAATTTTTCAATTGTTTTGAATGCATTGTCGTCACCACGCATATACCAAATCAGGACATCTGTATCAACTATCATGACTTCTTCCTTCTCGAATTTGGCGAACGTATTTGTTTACATCCACAGATTGACTATTATTTGCCCAAATCCCAAATAATTTATGCTGCATATCAATATTTGATTTACGACTCCGCATAGGTACAATCTTGGCCGAGGGTTTCCCTCTATAGGTTATTACGACTTCTTCGCCTCTCATTACACATTCCAAAATTTCTTTGGAATGAAATCGCAAATCTTTTGCTGTTGCCTTCATTTTAAAATCTCCATAGTTTATACTTGTAAATATAAACTATATATTTTGAGATGGCAAGGTGATTTATTAAAAAAGTACTACTAACGGCTAGCGCTTAGTGGCGCTGACGCTATGCGATTGAGAAGAAAACTGGAAGCCGGAGCTGTGAGCGTCCACTACAGCGCATTGTTAGACCGCGCTTAAGAAGTTATATACTTTCAGGCATGATTACGGGAATTACTTTTCTTTTGTCTTTTCGATATATTTTAAAATCGCTATCCAACGTACAAATAGCGCTCTCAGATATTTGTTCACACATTCTTACTAAACAGGCATCTGCAAGAGACATAGGAATATTTTTGTATTTATTCATTAAGCTAATTATTATACTGTTCTCAGCTTCAAGTTTAAAAGGAATTTGAATTAATTCTCTTTCTAATAATTTGAATGCATATTGAGGACCATTTTCTATGTGCCGCAGAAGAAAGCAAACTTCAGATATTACAGATTCACAAGTTAAGAATGGTGGATTTAATTGAGAAAATCTTGTTACCGCCCAATCATGATATTTATCTGACTTGTTTAAAAAAGCTACTAATGGTCCAGTATCAATTATAACTCTTTTTGGTTTCATTGGCCATATCCGGAAATATACTCTTTATTTGTAGAAAGATCGGATGATCCATTTACACAGCCGGCTAAATCTTTGGCTAAATCATAAAAAGTACCTTGCTTTTCTAATTCGTCTTTGTCAAAATATTCTAGTAAGGCGTTTCTCACAATTTCTGATCTGCTCAACCCTTTACGTCTTGAATATGTTTTAAGTTTTTCTTTTATAACACCTGGTATTTTTAATGTCAATGTATCCATTTTGAACCTCATGTAATACTGTTATGACAACAAGGTAATACATTTCAAGAAAAAGTCAATACAAAATTTTAAGAAAACAAATTGCGCGGACTAACGGCTGGCGCTTAGTGGCGCCGGGCCTCTACCACGGACGTCTTGAAGCGTAGCTGAAAGCAGCCTGTCCCGACGTAGGTCGGGATCCGCTACATTGCATTGTTAGGTGGCGATTAATTTGTTTTAGCCAACTATTATTTATAAGTATCACAATAATAAAATCCCTATTGCCATGCCAACACCAAAGAATAAATGATTAGCCAGACTGGAAATGGGACCCCTGAGACCTTCGGGTGATCGATTACCAAATACACCTAATCCCATGGATGGATAAATAAAGAAAAAAGATCCCAATGATGTGATTAAGCCATAAACAAGCGTCCAAGCAGGAGGCGCGGGATCACCGACAAAAAGATTCCAACCAAGCACATATGGAAATGCAAATCCAACTCCGATTATGTAATGGGCTATATAGCCATAGAAAACTTCGTGATCAACTTTCTTTATTTCATCTGGATGACTATAGAAAAACCGACCATGTATCCAACCAACGGCCATCCTGCCGATCATCCCAATATCTATTTTTGATATCATTCCTGTCCTGGCGAAGAGGTGATTCAATAAATCCATCACTAAGGTACCCAGTACCCCGGCTATAATTCCAGAAAATATGAGACTCATCATCTCTCCAAATTGATCACTTTATCTATACTACTATAGCCACCTAACGGTCGGCAATTAGCGGCGCTGGGCCTTTCCCGCGGACGTCTTGAAGCGTAGCTGAAAGCAGCCTGTCCCGACGTAGGTCGGGATCCGCTACATTGCATGGTTAGGCCAACATTTCTCGCCTATATGTTATTATTTGTCAATTCTATTTTGAGATTAGTAAATACAAAGTCATCATCACCATCGTGTGCTGCGCCTTTGGATATTATGCGGATCGTATTATTTCCAATTTTTATGTTATCAGCAATCCCGATAAAAATGGTAATATCACAATCATATTCGCGATGAACAGAGATGCATTCAGAATTTTCTGGAAAGTCTGAAACTGATAAGCCAACCTTTTGGCCATTTATTTGTATCTCAGGAGGAGAATCAATTTCAGGTCCGCTTTGTCCAGCATCATTTGGAAAAAGAAATGTTATTGATAGAATAGCAATTTCATATGATGAAGTAGTTTCAAAATTTGCTGAAAACTCTGTGCCCTCGCTGCCCTCATTATCACCTAAGTGATGTGATTCATCGCTAATAGTAACATACAAAGGCTCGGTTTTAATGGGATCTTGAGGATCATCTGAATTACATGATATCGTAAAGAGAAGAACTACAAGTAAAAGTACTGAAAGCAATGAAACCAACATTTTTGAGATCATTTTACCTCACAATTGTTTAAAGATTCATATGATGATAGAACTTTTAATAATGATTATGTTGGCCTAACGGTCGGCAATTAGCGGCGCTGGGCCTTTCCCGCGGACGTCTTGAAGCGTAGCTGAAAGCAGCCTGTCCCGACGTAGGTCGGGATCCGCTACATTGCATTGTTAGGCCACGTGGAAAATTGGATTAAATAAATGTTACAGGAATGTCTTTAACCACTTTAAAATCTTTATCTTTTGTTACGATTTCTAGGTTATAATGCTTAGCCATTGAATATTGATATGAATCATCAAAATCCAGATTTAATTCAGAATTATGTTCCGAAAGCATTTTGTAGTTATCAAAGGGCAGGGTATATATTGAAATAGAACTGGTAATTTCGGTGATAAATAAATTGAAAATTTCGTGTTTTTTAAATCGAAATAAAATTACTCCAATAGAATGAAGAGTGAAATCAGAAATAACAGACGTGGATTGATTTTTATTTATAAAATCTTTACATGCTTCAGCTGAATCCTGATTTAATAATACTTCGAGAAAAATATTAGTATCAAGAAGATATCTCATCGCCATTCGGATGTTTTGTGCTGCAATTGAACTGAAGTAAACTCCCCAGATAAGTCAGCTAAAGCACCTCCCCATTTAAAATCAAAAGATTTACTTTGCTTCTTACCATATTTATGTTTTTGAATCAAGAACTCAATATAATCCAAAACTTCTGGTATCAAATGTGGAGGAATATCTTTAATTTTTTGGTTTATCTGCTTAGTATCCATCTTTGACCTTCTGTATTTTTGTAAACAATGACAATATATACTATTATTGCATTAAGTTCAAAAAAATGGTCAATTACAGTGGCCTAACGGTCGGCAATTAGCGGCGCTGAGCCTTTACCACGGACGACTTGAAGCGTAGCTGAAAGCAGCCTGTCCCGACGTAGGTCGGGATCCGCTACATTGCATTGTTAGGGCACGAATGATTAACGTAAAAATTTAATTGTTTCTACCTTAATATTTGAAATAAATCCATCTATATTTTTAATTTTTCTCAAGATCTCTGCTTGGAAATTTTCTGTTACAACCACATCAAGATATGGTACTATGTTATTTATATTAATATCAAAAATATCTTGCAACTCTGGTTGCCGCTTTTCTAAATAAAATCTAAAAAAGACATTATAAAGAGCCATTTTAATTGAAGGAAAGCTGCTCGGATGGAGTCTCTCGCCGTTTAATTAAGCTTTCTGACCACTGAGTTTCATGTAAGTAAACATATTGAGGTAGTGCTTCTTGAACAAATCTGATAGCATCAGCTGCTTTATAGGATTTTCCACGTGGAGCAAAATTATCTTTTAGGCTTAAAATTGATCTTAATGAACTTTGTTTCCACTCAGACTCCCATTGGTTTTCGTATAGTAAAAATGATTGATTATTTTCCAAAGTTTTAAGATGCAGATCTTGATTTTCATTCATCGGAGAAAATACAGATAGTATTGGCTCAACTTTGCTTGATTGTGGATAAAATTTAATTTCATCTGTAAATATATCTATGGGAGACTTAGTTAGAAAAAATGGGAAAATTGATAAAAAGTCTAAAAACTGATTAAATAAATTTCTCGATTTTCTTAACTCTAATATAGACCAAATTGAAATACAAGGAACATAATGGTTCTGAAGAAACAACTGAACAAAATTTTTCCCTTCTTCTTTCCGGTTTTTTAATATTTCACTTATGATGCACGAATCTAATAGACATAGTTTATATTCTGTTCCTTTGATAATTGGCATTCATATCTCATTGAAATTTGTAGAATAGTGCCCTAACGGTCGGCGATTAGCGGCGCTGGGCTTTACCACGGACGTGCTATGAAAGCCGAGAGCCTGAATATGGGCGTCGGCTACATTGCATGGTTAGACGCCGAGATTTATCAATTTATAGAAATTTTATGAATTTTTTTGGTAGGAGAATGCTTTATTCCAAGGAGTCCATCAATAGACAAGTCTTCATCGATGATGGGCCAATGAATTCCATAGCCGGAAGGGGAGACGTTATAACTATTTCTTTCGAGTTCAGTGGCCTGTAACAATCTTTTGGAAATATTTTCAATTTGAAATGAATATTTTTTTCCATCAATCATGATATAAAGCATATCATCCTCAAATTTGATATTTTCAATCTGATGGTAACTATCCATTTTCTTTCCTCTTTTGAAAATCGTTCCATGTTTTTTCAATTAACTCAAAATATTCAAATATTATCTTTTTTACAATTCTTTTATCCTTTGGTCTCATCCGATATGAAAATGCTTCAACAACATCGAATTCTTTCACATCGAGCCAATATTTACATTCCTTTTCAGCCTATTGAGCATGGATATGGATTGGTTCATCTCCTTCATTCGCATAAAAGAAAAATCTCCAACCATCAATGTATAAAACCGTAGGCATGTTTCTTATTCTTTCTAGTAATACAGAAAATTAGTTAATATTAATTCAGATATCAACGAATTTGATTTTTTAGTGATCGAGGCGACTAACGGTTGGCAATTAGCGGCGCTGAACCTTGCCCTCGGACGTCTTGAAGCGTAGCTGAAAGCAGCCTGTCCCGACGTAGGTCGGGATCCGCTACATTGCATTGTTAGATGGCGCGCTAAGTTATATTATTTCATAATTACTGAGATTAACATGGTATTTTCAGCGATCTTGAGCCATGTGTGATATATAAATAAGGATTTCTGCTTGTCCAGATTTGATATATTTTATCAGAGTACTTTATTCACTGGACTGGCTTTGTCTGTCATCAACATGCTGCCATCGAACAGCATTTATCAACGTCACCGTTCCGATTAGCAAAAAGAATATTCCACTATACCACCTGCGTAAGCCATCAGCAAAAATAAACACAATCACAGACAGTATGATACAGAGGATTCCTAATACCAAGGTTAGTATAACTAATTTGCTTTTCTTCATTTTTGCCTCATATACTCAATAATACAAAAAGAGGGTTTTCGTTAGTATTTGAACGGATTATCATCATTACTCTTAAGGGCGCCATCTAACGGCTCGCAATTAGCCGCGCCAACGCCATGCGATTGCAAAAGAAAACCAGAAGCCGTAGCTGTGAGCGTCCACTTCAGCGCATTGTTAGGGGACCGATTTACCTGAATAATCGATTCTCAAGAACTTCTTGTAAATCGCGTCTTCCATCAAATACACATTGAATGTAAACTTTATTATCAACTATCTGATAAATGATTCTATATGGTTTAAAATGTGTTTCTTTATAGTTGTATACATTTATTCTTTCTAGTTCTGGAGGAGTGTGTCCACGATCGGGAAATGAGATAAGACTTAAGCAGGCTTCTTTTAAATTTTGGAAAACATAATTAGCACTATTTTCACCATCATTTTCTAAAATGTAATTGTAGATGGAAAACAAATCGTCTTCTGCATCCTGAGTAACAAAAACTTCATACTTCATTTTGGTAAGTTCTCTTTAATTCTGGATTCGAGATCAGAAAAGGCTTTATTTATAGATTTAACTTTACCTGTTTTAATATTTTTATTGCTGTGTGCAAGTATTTTTAACAGAGCCATACTCTCTAAATTTTGCTCGTATAGTTTAATATCTTGTACAACAGCCTTGGCTTCACCATTCTGTGTTATGATAATTGTCTTTTTTGATTTGTTTAAATTGCGGATAATTTCTGATGCATGAGATTTCAGAAAACTAATAGGTTTTATATTTTCACTATATTTCATTTTACTTCCTTTTTGACCTAAATATAGACTATATTAAGACTGTTGTCAATGGGACCACTAACGGTCGGCAATTAGCGGCGCTGAGCCTTCACCACGGACGTCTTGAAGCGTAGCTGAAAGCAGCCTGTCCCGACGTAGGTCGGGATCCGCCACATTGCATTGTTAGGCCGAAACTATTTTTTTAAGTTTTTTTATTACGAAGTTGTTGAGGCTATCACCCTCACTGAAGGCTTTGATGGCAAGTGCTTTATGTAGATCCGATCCGGTACGAAGAACAAATTTCCCTGAATAATTTTTGTTAGTTGGTTCAGGTAGTGACATTCCTTCTTTTTTATAAATAATGATCCATTCATCAAGAATATTTGTTAACTCACTATAAACTTTCATCTCATCTTCACCGTGACAACATTTACCAATCCACCCGGGAATTGAACCAACATAACATTCGTCAACCTCAGACCATTCGACAATTTTTAGATATTTATCTCTGTCCCTCATTTGGATACATCCTTGATTTTTTGTTTTACCAATTTTTCTTGATACGGTTTTACATCATCGCCAAGTTTACCAGATATGGTTACGATTACACCAATAGGATGTAAATAGTTACGATGACTGCCTTTCCCGCCTCTGTTTACAAATCCTGCATTCTCTAAATCTTTGATAAGCTGACGTACTTTCCTTGGCATGGGATATAATACTAAAATGATACTATCGTGTCAAGTAAAAACTAAACGAACTTTCGGCCTAACGGTCGGCAATTAGCGGCGCTGGGCCTTGACCACGGACGTCTTGAAGCGTAGCTGAAAGCAGCCTGTCCCGACGTAGGTCGGGATCCGCTACATTGCATTGTTAGGTGGCGGACAAATTAGAGGAATAAACTCACATAGTAATTCCGAACAGCGCTCCAACACCTGCTGTTATTCCCATAGCAAGGGCACCCCAGAAGGTAACTCGTGATGCTGCTCTAAGTATTGGTGATCCGCCGATTTGAGCAGAAAACGTACCTAGTAATGCCAGACAGAACAATGAAATCAAAGATACCGCAGGTATCAAAATAGATGAAGGCATTATTACTACAGATAATAATGGCATAGCAGCACCCAATGCAAAAGTTCCAGCCGATGAAACAGCTGCTTGAATTGGTCGAGCTGTTAGAATTTCAGAGATTCCAAGTTCATCTCGGGCATGAGCCCCAATAGCGTCATGAGCCATAAGTTGATCAGCAACCTGTACTGCCAGTTTAGGATCTAAACCACGATTAACATAAATTGCAGTCAATTCTTCTTTTTCAAATTCGACATTTTCTTCAAGTTCCTGACGTTCTCGAGCCATGTCTGCCTTTTCTGTATCCGATTGTGAACTGACTGAAACATATTCTCCAGCAGCCATTGACATAGCTCCCGCGACAAGACCTGCAATCCCAGTAAGTAAAATATTACTTTTCGTAGTTTGCGCGGCAGCTACCCCAACGATAAGACTAGCTGTAGATACTATTCCATCATTTGCTCCCAAAACTGCTGCACGCAGCCAACCAATGTGCTGAGTACGATGTTTTTCTCTATGTAAAAAAGCCATGAGAACTCCCTTGGAAATTATTAACTTTCAACTGCCACCTAACGACTAGCGCTTAGTGGCGCGAACGCTATGCGATTGCGAAAGAAAACCGGAAGCCGGAGCTGTGAGCGTCCACTACAGCGCATTGTTAGGGCTACAATTTACTTTATATACTTTTTAATAATATAGCTGTGTTTGGAAATTCCTGCACGATTTTTTTATCAGATGTGTATAGGGATAAACTAAGGGATTGAGCAAGAGCAATAAATTCACAATCATATGAAGAACAATTTGAAGAAGAAACGAGATTAAATATTTTTTCAGTGTCAACCTGGAATTCTCGTTCATTCATAAATTCCTCAGCCAAATGCGCGATTTTCTGAGCATTCAAAACGGTTAATTTATTCTTACGAATATACAGGGATAAAACACTTCTAAATTCACTTCGCCATAATGGAGGGGAAATCCACTCTGAATCGATCTTTAAAAGTTTCTCTGCAAATTCTGAATAGTCCCCTTTTATGAATAAATAAGCAATTACATTTGTGTCGACAACTATCAAATTCGACCTTCATTTTTAGCTTTATTAATCAAATTGTCATTTAATATCGGAATTTGAAGATTTTGGTTAATCGCATGGATTTGAGACAACAAATAATCAACTTCGGGTTTCTTATGAGATATAGAAGATTTCAATCTAAATAGAATTTCACTGTTAATACTTCGAAAATTTATCTCAGCACTTTTCTTAATTTTTGTATATAAATCATCTGGAATATTTTTCAATGTTATTGCCGGCATATAAACTCCATTGTTATACCATATTGGAACTAAATATAAGAAAAAATGATTTTAAATCAAAACTCAAATTTGAGAATTTGTAGCCCTAACGGTCGGCAATTAGCGGCGCTGAGCCTTTCCCCGGACGTCTTGAAGCGTAGCTGAAAGCAGCCTGTCCCGACGTAGGTCGGGATCCGCTACATTGCATGGTTAGGGGTACCTTTTAAAATATTTATGAACTTTATGTTGCAAATTGGGTAAATATATGTAAATTTAATGTAATGCAGATGTAAATACATAATTGGAGTCTAAAATGTCTAAAACTGCCACAATACAAACAAGAATAAATCCTGAGTTGAAGCAAAAAGCTCAGGCAATCTTCAATACTCTGAATCTATCTATGTCAGAGGCAATATCTCTATATTTAACTCAGGTAACGTTGCACAGAGGCATACCTTTCGAAATTAAGATTCCCAACGAACTTACCCTCAAGACATTGAATGATATTGAGAAGGGCAAAAATCTCAAGGAAGTCTCCTCCGTCAATGAATTATTTGAGGAGTTAAAGAATTGAACATAAGATATTCCTCTCAATTCAAGAAAGATTATAAAAAAGTTCAGAAACAAAATAAAGATATTCGAAAATTAAAATCGATTATTGAAGCACTAATTTCAGAACAAGAATTGGATGAAAAATACTTAGACCATCCTTTATCTGGTGAATGGAAAAAGTATCGAGAGTGTCACATTTCACCTGATTGGCTTCTTATCTATAAAATAGAATCTGATATTTTGGTTTTGGCACGCACCGGTTCACATGCTGACCTTTTCAAAATGTAATATTGGGTACCCCTAACGGTTGGCAATTAGCCGCGCCGACGCAATGCGATTGAGAGAGAAAACTGGAAGCCGGAGCTATGGGCGTCGGCTACATTGCATGGTTAGGCTGCCTTTAAGAATTATTTAACATTAATCCGGAAAAAATCCCAAATGGACTTCAAACATTGCACCCAAATAAGTTTTTCTCGGATTTAAATTTCCAAATATGACAACACCGATTCCAGAGTAATCAGTGAAGATTAAAAAAAATCTACCTTCAAAGCATAGTCCTACTGTTTGTATTTCTAACTTATTAAACACGTGATAATCAATTTGGTAACCTCTATCAATTCCGTTTAGTAGTCCTAAACCAGCTGCTAAACTAATTTGACCATTACCCTTAGACATATACCTACCATAGAGGAGTCCAATTTCATTCATGGATAGATCTGGTTCATCATAAACTCCATCAACATTAAATCTTAATTCATTCGCAGATACATATCTTATTGAGAAAATATTGTTATTTTGGGTGTATGATACTTCTGCTCCGTAAGTGACTCCAAAATAGTTACCGCCTATGCCTAAACTTGCATAAATACTTGGGTGAGAATGATTACCCTCTCGTCCATTATCATTATTATTTTGCGCGAGTGAGATATTTATGGACAAATACAAAATGATAATTGATTGAAATATTGTCTTTTTATATATCATGTTGGTACATATTTTGTGTAAGCAGCCTAACGGCTGGCAATTAGCGGCGCTGAGCCTTTCCCGCGGACGTCTTGAAGCGTAGGCTGAAAGCAGCCTGTCCCGACGTAGGTCGGGATCCGCTACATTGCATGGTTAGGCACTTTATTCATACCAAATTGAAAAAAACAGTTTAGTATTTTGCATGCTTCCACCGTTTGAGGATTGTTTAATACTAATAATCTTAATATCTGGATTTTTCTCTAACCATAAATTAATTTCATTCTGTAGTTCCAAAACGTTCAATCCTTTTTTGTCGGTGTTTATTTTTCCAAATAGTTTTGTTTTCATCATATATCTCCATTTTTTATATCTATTTATACAGTGATGAAAAGTAAATATTCAATCCGATTGCTTTTGTAGTGCCTAACGGCTGGCAATTAGCGGCGCTGAGCCTCTACCACGGACGTCTTGAAGCGTAGCTGAAAGCAGCCTGTCCCGACGTAGGTCGGGATCCGCTACATTGCATGGTTAGGCATACCATTATTAAAAAATATAGTTGATATTTAATAAAAACATCTTTATTTTTATTGAAACATTACACACTAATATGTAGTTATATGACTAAGCGCGCAATTGAAAAACTACTAAAAAAAGCTGGTTTTGTAAAACGAACCGTTGGAAAACATGATATTTGGATCAAAGATGGATTTCCGCCGATTCCTGTTCCGAGACACAAGGGAGACATCCCAATAGGTACTGCAAAAAAAATATTAAAAGCAGCAGGTTTGGAGTAAAGATTATGAAATACTATTATGCGATATTTAAACAAAATATGGATTCCGTTGAAGTGGTATTCCCTGATTTAGAGGGTTGTGTTACGTTCGGTGAAAATTGGGATGAAGCAATTGATAATGCAACTGATGTATTAGCTGCTTGGTTGGCGAATGCTGAAATCCAGTTTATAAAGAATCCAAGTTCATATAATGCATTAGTTGATAAATATGGAAAAGCGAATTTAATACCAATTGCATTAGATGAAAGAATACTTGAGTCATATGAAGAACTTAAGCGTTTCAATGTTATTTTTCCCTCAAAATTGCTCAAGAAAGTTGATACCTACAGAAAGAAAACTGGATTAAAAAGATCGACGCTTTTGAAAATTGCTACTGAAGAATATCTAGATAAACAAGGTTCAACATCCACTCGTTAGCACCAAAAACGGTATGCCTAACGGTCGGCAATTAGCGGCGCTGGGCCTTTCCCACGGACGTCTTGAAGCGTAGCTGAAAGCAGCCTGTCCCGACGTAGGTCGGGATCCGCTACATTGCATGGTTAGCAGCCTGAATATTTAGTCAATAAATCCAATTAGATTTTGATAATTCAAATATTGGATTAGCATAATTTTCAAACTCAGCAAGTTTTTCTTCTCTTCTATTCTCAAGTGAAAGTTTGAAAATGTATTTTAATTGATTTGCATTTAACGCATAAACTATATTTTGACCATTTGGTGTCCAACTTGGATTACTGGCAAGACCGATGCCACTTGAGGTATAATTTTCAAAATGCAAATCTGATAAATTTAATACTGTAATATAATTGGACCATCGCCGAGCTACAATTCTGTTTGCTTCAGGAGAAAATTTTGGTTCTGATATTACCTGATGCTGAGTTAGTGTGTCATGATTGATATCAAATATGATTTTGGTACTCAATCCATCATAATCAGTCAAATAAAGTTTATTTGCTGGATTATATGTTGAAAAGGTTATTCTTTGATGCTTCATGTCAATGTCAAAATCAGATATTGCATTAATTGTATCAGGAGAAATTCTTTTTAAATTATTCCCATCACTGGATATTGAATATAGAATTTTATTTGAAGTAAAAAATATTTGATAATCTGAGCCATATTTTGGATCATAAGTCGAAAAATCAGAAATAATTTTAAGGTTACTACCATCTATATTTATTGTAGCTAATTCTCTTGTCAGCTCACCGCCTATTTTCCCGATAGAGAGTGATATAAATCTGTCATTTGGCGAAATAGATTCAGCATAAGCGAAATATTCTTTGCTCTCCCAAATTGTAGCTGTCGAATTAGAGATTAAGTCATATACCTTTACATAGGAGGTTTTTGCTTGATTATCAATAAATGAGTATACAAATTTTTGATCATTATGAAACCATGTAAAAGACAGGCAATTCCCAAATTCTGAGACAAGATTTCTATTAATTGAGTTATCAGTGTTTGACAAAACTATCGTGAAGGTTTGAGGGTGATCATAATTATAGGAATTATACACCAATAGAACTGGCTTCTGGGAAAAATCAAGTGAACCAGTCATATTTTCACAACCAAAAAACATTAAAACTACAAATGAAAAAGACTTAAGAATTTTCATATCAAATTCCTGAATAATGGCTGCTAACGGCTGGCAATTAGCCGCGCCGACGCCATGCGATTGAGTAAAGAAACCTGGCAACCGTAGACTGGTGGGCGTCGGCTACATTGCATTGTTAGCAGCCGCATATATCTATAATTTATTTATATGATTTTTTAACCAGGGGAGCAGACTATCATAATTAAAACTGTTTGATTTGAATAATTTCATGAAGAAATCGTATGCAAGCATATTGTCACAATCAATGAAATAATTGTTTAGTCTTAAAAAAACATCGGTGGCGAAAAATGCCACTCTTTTATTGCCATCAATAAATGGATGATTCATGGCTAGACTTTCCATGAGTGCAGCCGCTTCTTCAAAAATATTTTTATAATAACCAGATTGTGGTCGCATGAGTGCTGCTTCCAGAGATTCTTTTTTCGCCAAACCCTTGGAACCACCAAATTCATTTATTAGAAATTTATGAAGGACAATCACTTCATCTATCGAAAGGTATTTTCTCATTTAGCTAAAAGCTCACCAAGTTGATAATTTTTTTTTATACTATTTCTAAGATGAACGATAACCTCTGAGTTTATTTTAGATTCCTCTGAATGTTCTGGCAATTTAAGTTCAAATGGAAATCCCTTGTACTCCTCTATGAGACTATAAAAAATGTTTATAGCTTCTGAATGATTAATCCCCATTCTTCCTAAAATTTTTGAAACATTTTCTTTTCTTTTAGGATCAATTAGTGCCCTGACTGTAGTTGTTCTTTGTCTCATATTTACCTCAAGATGAATTTTATCAGAATATAGCCATATTGCGGCCATATTTCAAAAAAATATCTATTTAAAGTTCTAGGCTGCTAACGGTCTGGCAATTAGCGGCGCTGAGCCTTTACCACGGACGTCTTGAAGCGTAGCTGAAAGCAGCCTGTCCCGACGTAGGTCGGGATCCGCTACATTGCATGGTTAGGTGTACAATTAGATTCTAGTTTGCCAGATTTCAGATAGACAGTTGATAAATAGCTGATCTAATTTGTTTAGATTTAGTCGAACTTTATTAGTTTTCAATTTTTTGTTTCTGATTCTTTTAATTTCTCTATCTATAAAATTATTAATCTCAGGTATTCTCATACCCCAGGATAATTCTTTAGCATCTCTTTTCTGTTGAATTAATATATTAATCTTTTCTAACAGAGGGCCTTCATCAATAATCTCATTTACTAGAGATTGAAATTTTATTGGAACCGGACCAAGATCTTTTTCTATCCATAAGCATGCCAACAGAGGCCTTAATACATAGAAATATTTTTTGAGCAATACTTTATCATATTTCAAATATGCTCTTATATTTTTTTCAGCCATATTTCGATAATGATACATTGCTGAAACAGGGGAATAATAATCAACAATTAATTTCCTTAAATTTTTTACTGCAGAATATTTTTCCATGTATACGATAGGTGAGTCTAACCATTCTAACAGGGGCGGATTAGATTTATAAAACAGCAATAGGGCTTTATTAATATCCCAACCGTTGATATCTAATTCCTTATTAATTTCTAGTTCAATCACATCTCTTTTTTTACCAAGTGATAAATACCATTCTGTTTTTCTTACATAGATAAAGCGAACATCATAGTCTGAGTCAATAGAGGGAAATCCCCATGCTCTGCTGCCCGATTCACATGCATAAAGAATAATAACATCTTCCTCTTTTTCAATCTGATTTAGACGTTTTATTATTTTTTCACGAATTTTTTGGTCTATCATAATATTTTTTTGGTTGTACACCTAACGGCTGGCAATTAGCGGCGCTGAGCCTTTACCCCGGACGTCTTGAAGCGTAGCTGAAAGCAGCCTGTCCCGACGTAGGTCGGGATCCGCTACATTGCATGGTTAGCAGGCGCTATAAAATTATGGAAAGTATTTATAAATTTCTTTTCGGTGTAGTACTCGTTCAATCGTTACAATCTCATCGACATACTTAATACCAACACGATAAACACCAAATCGAATCTTGTAATATCCATGATAGCCAGTGAGCTTTTCGATCCGGTTAGATTCAGAAAGGGATTTTAAATTAGGCAGATATTCAAAAACAAAAATTTCAACAGTTTCTCGGTAGGGTAGGGGAATTTTTGATAGTTCTTTTAAGAATTTCTTTCGATATTCAACTTTCAATTGGCCTTATCCAGTTTATTGTAGTACAATTTTGCCTCTTTGAGAGAGAGAGTTTCGTCTGTCTCATTTTCCTTCATAAATTGAACAAGAGCAAAATTCTCGAGAACTTCTTCAATCTGGTTGAATGTGTTTAAATCGAGTTGCACCGCAATTTTATTGTTATTTTCATCTACGATATATTTTCTTTTAATGTCGTTCATTATACACCTTAATTCAATTTTTACTAAAGCTAAGCACTTTTTATGATAAAACCAATATTATCTGATCAGAATTCCGCTTACATTTATTTGGTTTCGCCTGCTAACGGTCGGCAATTAGCGGCGCTGGGCCTTTCCCCCGGACGTCTTGAAGCGTAGCTGAAAGCAGCCTGTCCCGACGTAGGTCGGGATCCGCTACATTGAATGGTTAGGCAGCAATATTTAGACGGAATCTATTTAAGCACTTAATATCTTGGGATTTTTAGGATGATGTGCGGGGATACCATATAGAAAACCTTTTGCACTAAGATCTTCATCAATTTCCGGCCAATGAATACCCAAACCATTATTGCTTATTATATAATTTTGCCGTTGGGATTCATTTGCGTTTGACAAACGCCAGGACCATGCCAGAGGGACAGAAATTATTCTACCATCTTCTAAAAATGCGGTAATAGAATCCTCATCGATATTAATGCTCTTAATTCTCGGATCTATATTAACCACAATGTTCATTCCAGGCCTCTATAATTAAATTTTTATTCTCAGAGATAATTTTTTGAATTTTATTTAAATCTTTTGCTGAAAACCCATAATTCCCTGAAAGAGAGATTGGGTCTAACCAAAATTTACAATTTAATCCATCTTTTTCAATATGGACATGCATTGGCTCGTAACAATCGAAACTGTAAAAGTAGAACCGATATCCATCAGATATTATTCTTAATAGTTGGCATTTATTCTAAATCTAAGTCAAATGTTGAGAAATGGCAATAATTTATGCAAATGTTGCTGCATAACGACTGGCAATTAGCGGCGCTGAGCCTTTCCCCCGGACGTCTTGAAGCGTAGCTGAAAGCAGCCTGTCCCGACGTAGGTCGGGATCCGCTACATTGCATTGTTATACGCTATTTATGTATGGTCTAGGGACATGGGTTACCTATGTCTCTGTTCGTTCATTAACCATTAAACCACCAGGCGCAACGGTGAGTATGAAGGGCGTTTTAATGCCTTATTATTATGAGTTTTTTTTATTTCTCAGTATTTTTACAATCCGATTATATACGATTTGCGATAAATTCCATTCGTACCCCTCAAAATCAGTTGTATTAATAAATTGAACGACCACCGCGTCTATATCTTTGTGGTATTCTGCAAGGCTCTGATAGCCAATAACCAGACCTCCATGGTCGTAGACGTAGGGATAGATTTCCTGTTCTCCTTCATCAAATACTGAACCATCGTTTAAGGCTCGCAAGAATATGCCCACATCCTCTGCTGTAGCTAACATTCCGTACTCATTAGCTTTAAAATCTTTATCATATCCAACATAATATCCACTCATTACATCATCTAAATCAACATCGTTAAGCGAAAAAAAAGTGTTATTCAGCTCGAGTGGTATCAATATTTTCTCCTTGATATACTGTTGGTGGCTATACCCTAATACATTATCAATAATCTTGCGAAGCAACAAATAATTCGTGTTTGAATATTCATATCCCTTATCAGGTTCAAAACTAGCCGGTAAATCGAGGGCAAATTCAAGGGCTTTTTTGCCATTTTCCTGTTCGTTTTCCCAATAAGCGGGATTATCTGTGAAATTGGGAATACCAGACCGATGTTGAACCATCATATTCAAGGTGATTTTTTCTGCATTTTCAATTCTACCTACAAGTTCTGGAAAGTAATCAGCGAGCGTTTCATCTAAAGACAAACGTTTGTCTTTGACCAGTTTGGTTATAGAAACAGCAACATATAACTTGCTGATACTGGCAATTTTGAAAAATGATTTCGGGTCGGCAGGTATTTTATTTTTTCGGTCTTTCCAACCACCTGTATAAAATGCTGGTGGCTTGCCCGCTTCGTCCACATAAACAATCATTCCATCAAATCCATGACCAATTGCTTCATTTACTTGTTCTTGAACTGTATCAGGTAGTGGTAAAATCCAAGCCTTTACCAAAATCCATGGTACAAAGAACAAGGAGGCTATGCTTGCAATAATAAATACTATTCTGAGTATTCGTTTGATTTGTTTCTTTGTCATACTATTTCAGGACGGTGTACTTTTATTAAATTGCTTATAACGTAGGTGTATATGCTATTGTTCTCATTCCAACAAATTGGGAGAATAATAACAATTGTTTATATTTTTATTTTACATACAATATAGGTTCATTTGCAAAAATCTTCAATATGACATTAAACTTCGATACTTGTTTTATTAAAGCGTATAACGGTCGGCAATTAGCGGCGCTGAGCCTTTCCCCCGGACGTCTTAAAGCGTAGTGAAAGCAGCCTGTCCGAGTAGGTCGGATCCGCTACATTGCATGGTTAGGCACGCCTTCATTTTATTAAAAGCAAACGTTGAGAATCCCTAATTTGTCCATCTATAAATAAAATATAGAAGTAAACACCACTTGAGATATTCTTTGCTTCCCAATTAACAGAATAATTACCTGTAGCCTGTTGCCTGTCAACTAACGTCTCAATTAGTTTGCCATCTACGCTATAAATTTTAATTTCAACATGGGTCGCACGTGATATTTGATATTTAAATATCGTTGTTGAATTAAATGGGTTTGGATAATTCTGATAGAGATGATCCGTTATTGGGAAAATGGTTGGTAAATCTTTATCATAAATCCCGGTGATAATTTTTAAGGTTGTTAATTCCTTATCATTTATTTGATAAATATGGTCGATCGTAGAAACAAATAAAATTTCTGAGTCTGGTTTCTTATATATGCCGGTAACCTTGGACTCCAATGATAAATATGGGTCGAATGATTGACCATAATTTTGGCTAATTAGAATTTGATTATCTTTACTAAGGTAAATTGTGCCAGTATTACATTCGTCCATGCTGAGTAAAAGTTTTACAGAGTCTTCATATAAGATCTCCCACGACTCACCTGTATTCTCGGAGAATAAGATTTTATTATCTGAAAGCAGATAAAGATGAGAACTGTCACAATCAAAATATATCTCGCCTAAACTGCCCGAAGAATCCACTAAGCTAAAATCAAGACCCCCATTTATGGATTTGTAAAGAAACACCTCATCGCTGGCAAACAGAACCTGATCATCAAAGGGTGATACACCTAATAATTGTGAATAATTTGGATTTAAACTCTGCCAATCATAGCCACTGTTAAGACTGATATACAAACCATCCCATTCATCTGTGGCATAAACAAGGCTATCATTTTGCTTTGAAAGTTCTAAGTTATAGAGCGCCGGACCCCAATGATATTCAAAGCGTGAACTAGTTAAATACCATTTCCCAAAAGATTGATCATTTTCGAAACCACAAGAGATGAAATCTGTTGGATTATTATTCCATATTTCATAGTCATAAATATAGTTATAATTAGGCCAACCATCTGGAAACCACGGTGGACTAAAATACTCATTCAAAAAGACACTGTCTGAATTTGAGAAAACGTCGAAATGATATACGTCATCATCTGAATCTGTATGAATTCTATAGAACAAGTGGGTGTGATTGCCCTCATCTTCAAATCCTCTGAGTTCAGTAAAATTAGTTGCGTTTAATATTGAAGAGAAAACAATGATTATGAAAGATGTTTGAAAAGAGGTCATCTATATTTCCTAAATCTTGCGTGCCTAACGGTGGAACTAAGCCGCCGTAGTGTGGCGCGGGCTTTGCCTTTTCTGCAAAGCGCGTGATATGCATAAGCGGTCGGCTTTAGTGATTTGTTAGGCATGAATAAATCCAAACCAGAATTAGATTACTGATGCTGAGATTCACTAGTCGGCCACTTCCATGCACTCCAGACGATTAGCACAAGGAAAAGGGCTTCCAGTAGCTCATAGAACCTCCAATAAAACCATGTCTCACCCTCACCTACAAACTGTGTACCGAGCAGGACAAGGATATGGAATATGCCAACGACGATGTTCACAATTCGATTCACTCTGGCCTTCAAGATTAGAGATAGTAGGATCATGAAACTTGGGAAAGCCATTAGTACTGCCGCCCCAATAAGAAGTGTTTGAGTGAACTGCACGCCTTCCAAGTGTCCCTCAAACAAATCTGCCACATGACCTGGTTGATACATTGAGAAAATATCATTATACACATAGAGGAACATCAAGGCTACCCATAACAAAGCGAGCTTAACTTTCACATTCACTTTTCTATCCTCTAGAATACTTGCGTTCATTTTTGTTTTCATATGGTATTTTTCTATTTATATTCTGCCTAACGGTTGGCAATTAGCCGCGCCGACGCAATGCGATTGAAGAAGAAAAACTGGAAGCAGGAGTGAGAGCGTCGGCTACATTGCATTGTTATACGCTCTTAGTATAAGCGCCAACAGCTGATATATTCTGAACCTTTTAATGCATTATAAGTTGTAATTGCGTCAGGTTGATGCGATGGTTATACTTTTCTAAGAATTTATTCATGGTTTTAAATTTATTTTCTCTGCTTCGCAGCGTAATTCGTATAAATACTTTAGCAAATTATTTCCTGAATCGTAATTATATAATTTTTTTAGTGTTCGTTTTCCTACTCGTTTATCTAATATTGCCAAGGCTCTGACTAATGTATTTTCTGAAAATAAAGCCTCTTTTATTGACAAATTCAAATAATTTATTGCAGTAGATAAGAATTCATCGACAGAATATATGTTTTTCTGTTGAAGAATGATATGAGCACTATCTTCTGGAATATGATAATAAATATTATTCCCCTCTTCTGGTTGCGTTCCTTGATTTATTTCTTCTATTTCAGTCCTTAAATACTCGTATTTTCTTTCCCATGTAAGAGTGCACATATTAATTATTTCATTTTCGTCAACAGTAATCCAAGCCCGGCCTTCTGCATCATGCGTTCGTCTATATCTTGTAATATAAATTTTTACACGATTGTTTAAAGAAGGTGCAAAATTGGATTCAATTTTCTGTTTTAGTTTAGACCATCTCATGATATAAAAAGTATAACGGTTGGCATAAGGGGCGCGGAACGTTTTTCGAATATTTGGATGCCCGGAGAAGGGACGCGTTTCGCGTCCCTTTAATGCTGTTGTTATACCAAGCTTTAAAATATAATTATAGCTCAAATATTTTTCCAAGCAAGACAGGCACATCTATCAATCAATACCAAACTAAAAAATGCCTAACAATTCAAATCTAATGTGTTATCTTTACATAGTCGGTATGTGCTACACCAAGTCCATCAGTGGTCATAGAATCAAACTTTTCCCAAACAGAATCATCACCAAAATCCCCAACGAATTCACCGGAAGGAGGGTAAATTCTATTCCGATCTTCAATGCTCTCAAATGTTAAAATCAGTGCATATTTATCAATACGGATACCCCGATCTCCTTTTACTAAAAGCATCTTTTGTCCCTTCATCTTATTATAAATGGGAGCAAGTTCTTTCATTATAAAAGTTTCAAACTCTGTGGTATCGACGTTTGCCTTAATCTCTATTTCATGTATAGAGTAGACTTCTAATGTTGATTCTTTAGGTTTCTCAACTTTAGTTTCAACCTTCTGTGTGCACGCATTAATCATTAAAAATGCCAATAAAATAGAAAACACCATTAAATTTTTCATAACAATTCTCCTTTAGTTTGTGGGATTAAAGTGTCATCATATAAAAATTTATTCTCCTAGGGTATAACGGTCGGCAATTAGCGGCGCTGAGCCTTTCCCCCGGACGTCTTAAAGCGTAGCTGAAAGCAGCCTGTCCCGACGTAGGTCGGGATCCGCTACATTGCATGGTTAGGTGTAATATTTACTAAAATTTCAATAATGTATAATTATAAATAATTTTAACTAATCTAAAAGGACTGAATTGATATTTCTCTAGAAGCTTTGAACTCAAATTCTCCAAAACTATCAGTGCTGGATGAATCAATAACAAATTCTCCAATTATGGTGTATTGTATGGATACTGTAAATGGTGGATAATCAATTTCATGGATTATTATATGTGCACCTGTTCAAAGTCAATTATAATTTCCTATCAACGACAATTAAAATTCCCGAAGTTTAATCCAAGAATGATGTAACGGAAGGAGCCCGTAGGGCGACTGGAGTTACATCATTCGCTCGGCGCTTTTTCCACCCCCTTATTGCTTCTTTTTGTTAGTGTTTTGTGTGTTTTGAGAATGTTCTAATCTGTAACTGCTTAGATTCAACTCCAGGATGATACTGTGGTGTACCAACCGGTCAATCGCAGCGGCTGTTGTCATGGGATCTTTAAATATCAACTCCCACTTTGAAAATGGCAGATTACTGGTAATCATAACACTTCCGGTTTCGTATCTGTCGGCAAGCAGGGTAAAAAGTACTTCCATCTCTTCACGGTTCTGTTGCACATAGCCGATATCATCAATAATCAGTGCATCATATTTCGACAACTTTTTCAGGAACTGGGGCAGTTTCAGGTCGCGCTTGGCAATCAGCATTTCCTGTACCAGTATATTGCAAGGCCGGAACAGTACTCTTTTTTCATTCAGTATTAGTTCCTGGCCTATGGCACATAAAAGATGTGTTTTACCACTTCCCGGATTTCCGAAAGCAAGGATGTTTTCCGTGCGGGATAAAAAAGAACCGTCAAGCAGAACATTTAATTGAGCGTCAACCTTTTGCGGTAATCTCTTACGGTCGAATGTGGCCAGGGTTTTCTCTAAAGGTAACCTTGAGTCCCTTAAGAAACGGGCTATTCGTTTTTCACGTCGCGATTGACTCTCATAATCAACCAGGCTAAGTAAATACTGCTCGTAACTAAAAGATTCAGAACGGGCAACCTCAGATTGTTCCTTATAGCAGGCCCTGATGGCCGGAAGATGCAATTGCCTTAAATTACTATCAATTTGCTTTTCTATCATACGGACATCCTTTCATCAAAGAGACGGTCATACTCGCTGATATCAACCGGAGCGATTTGGATATTCCGTACAATGGTATTTTCTTCAGTTTCTCTCACCAGGTCTAACACAGCAGAATAGTTAATGGGAAGACCCTTATTTATCATGACCTCAAGTGCCTGATCTACCTTTACCTCACTTTGCCTGGCAGCCAGATGTAATATTTTCAGATATTCCTTGCTGTTATGCTTCAACGCATCATAGGCCATGCGAAAACGGTGCGTGGGAAACATGTCTTTATGGTAACGATAGTTTTCAAAAGCACCCGGTTTACGAACCAGCCAGTCGATAATATGACGATACTGAATACGATGCCCGCCTGATCCACGCAAACGCGGCAGTTTATCTATGCACTTTTGTCCGTACCATACTTCAAAATACTCAGCGTAAAGACGTATCTGAACGGTTTCACCGATCAGACGACTGTTCACTGAATATGTGTTGTGACTAACACGAATGGTGGATGAAGGGCCAACTTTTACACTAAGCCGCTTGCAGGAATCATAACGCCGCTCCGGGAGTCGTCTTAATACTTTTAACTCTTCCCTAAAACGTTTTTCACGTCCGGCGTTGAGTTCATTAAACAACTTCTTCAAGAATAGTGCATAATCTTCCCGGTTTACAAAGTTACGGCTGCCACGCAACAGCAGGGACTGTTCCACTGCATTTTTAAAACGAAAATGCCGTTGTTCGATATCGCCGTTCTCATTGGGCCTGCCCGCTCCGATCACATGATGCGTAACCCGGTAATATCTCATGAGGGCCGAATAGCGAAGCGTAAAATGATCCTTCTTATCCTTAGATAAACTTGATATGGCAGCGGTAAAGCGATCCGTACGGTGGCGTTTTGGTAAACCGCCTAATTCCCAAAATGCATTTTGAAGTCCTTCGCTCAATGATTCAAAACTTTCTGAGAAACAGATCGTCCCGGTCTCCCAATTTGAGTAGGGAAGCACAAAATGATAAATAAGATGATTAAATCTCTGGCCTGATATCGTAACACCTAATTTATTCATATTGGTAAAATCAGACTGGCATAAATCTCCCGGATAATAAATCTGCGGAAAGTATACTTCCTTTGCCGGACCTTCGGTAGCACGCCATCTTTTTATACGTCTTTGAAGCGTCCGCAGTTGGCCGTCCTGAAAAGTACCGGGATACTTCCTTTGGATATGGTGAAACAGGGTCTTTCCTTCCAATCCGGAATTAACTTGTAACTTCGCCGTAATCTCAGGCCATACATCGATAAATGGGTCTTCTCTGGTCCGCCAGGTATGATCAACCTTTATCTCGCTGGGCAGTTTACCTAAGTATTCGTACTTACGGGCTGTTTTCTCATCCATACCTGATTTTACCGCGGCAAGAGCCTTGGTTTTTGTCTTCTTTAGTTCCTTCATCAGTTTCCTCACTTGATTGTCTGTTACCATCCAGATCCTCCAAATTATGATCTGGAAAGTTTAATTAATCCCCGGTAAAAACGGGAATTTTAATTGTCGTCAAGCGGGAATAATAAATGTCGCTAATC
>CAVXXB010000005.1:0-289305 GCA_963765585.1 Calditrichia bacterium
CCCAACAATCAGGAATTAGGCGCACCCGTGCATGCCAACCTCAGGTGGGGCGTTTTCAAAAGATTTTCCGTAGGAGTTGAATACATGGCAGGTAAACAAAGAATTGTAAATAACACAGAAGGCTTTGCTCAACGCATTCAGTTTGCTGCCAAGTTGAATTTTATTGATTAGAAGCTTTCAATCATAAGATCTAAATCTTGTTTAATAAATGAAAGGTTACAAAATGAAAAAACAAAAATCACTAATAATTCTATTAACGGGTTTGTTTATTCTTCGTAATTGCTATTCCAATGTTTGCACAGGAAACCGGTGAAAACAGAAACCTGTTTAAAACTGCCGGTAAGAAACAAACCAATAAGGATTTCAAGCCGGCCCCGGATAAAATACAAACCAATTTCGGCACCTTAAACTTTGAACTTGAGGCCTTTCCAGACGAAGCATCCGTTCAGAAAATCTATGATGAAATGGATTTACAACGTGCCACTCAAGCCTATCTTGATTTTTTCCCGACACTCTCGGTGAATGGTATTTTAAAAGGACAAATTCGCGATTTTGGTTTTAAAACAGCTTCTGATGTGGGTGTAATGCCCGGGCCGGGTTTAACTCCAAGTGAATTATATCTTACAGGAAATAATTCTACCGTGTATGCGGTGGCCACCCTCGATTTAAAAGTGGATGGAGCTACAGTTGTTGAAATCCCTGCTGGTATGTATGGCACGGCCGATGATGCAGCCTTTAAATTTTTAACCGACATTGGTTTTGTGGGTCCCGATAAAGGCAAGGGTGGTAAGTATTTATTTGTTCCTCCTGGCTATACGAAAACTATTCCTGAAGGATATTTCGTAATTAAATCACCCAGTTATCGTATTTGGACCATGATGCGAGGTTGGGGTGATATTGGTTCCGGCGAAAAAGCATTAGACTATTTTAGACAGAATCTAAAAATATATCCTTTGGCTACCGGACCACGTGAATTTAAAGTAGTAAATACCAATGGTCTTGGTTTAAATTCGCTTCCCGCTGAAGATGGTTCTGTATTCGAAATGTTAAATGAGGTTGTGCAATACGAACCAACAGCATTGTTTGGTGCGGAACAGTTAGGAAAATTAGCCACCTTAGGCATTAAGAAAGGGAAACCCTTTAATCCTGATGCGCGCATGCAAAAAATATTAGACCAGGGAGCAAAATTAGGCGCTGCCATGTGCAGAGCCATTGTTTTTGCCTCACGCGAAAAAGACATTGCTTATTGGGAAGGTCGTCATTGGGAAAAGATGTTTTTATACAATACCACTTTCGAGCGCGATGGTGTGGCCGATGTTGATGCACGTACACTCTGGCACTATCCTGCCATTGTGGTTTCTCCAGCTCTTATTGCAACTAAACCAGGTGCAGGTACTGCTTATTTAACCACTTTTCGCGATAACAAAGGGCAATACCTTGATGGGAGCAAAACCTACAAATTGCGCGTGGGAGCAAATCCACCGGTTAAGAACTTTTGGGCGGTTACCGCTTACGATCCAACAACACGCAGTCTGCTGGATGTTGGTGGCAATGTAAACAAGTCGGTAGGCAGTCGTGAAAATCCGGTAGCCAATGCCGATGGATCAGTGGATGTATACTTCGGTCCAAAAGCACCCAAAGGAAAAGAAAAGAATTGGGTACCTACAAATCCTGAAAAAGGATTCTTCTTAGTATTCCGTTTTTATGGACCACTGGAAGGATATATCGACAAAACCTGGGTATTAAATGATCTTGAATTAGTAAAATAACCTATAGTATGTTTATAAAACGCAGAGATTGCAGAGATTCAGAGAATAGAGATTAGAGATTAGAGATTTGAGATTGGCGAATTGTAACTGCAAATGGCCAATTGCCAACTGCCAACTGCTCATCTCTCATTTCTCATCTCTAACTATTTAATCTTCGTTCTCAGCGTCTCTGCGTGAATGAATAATTGTACTGAAGAACGACAAACTCGTATATGAATAAGTGTAATTATCCAGACTTATTAGAATGCCAATACATTTATCTAAGAAAGGAAAACCATATGGACAAATCACGTGTAATCCCATTTAAATGGCAGATGTTGGTTTTTATAATCTTGCTTGCCGCATTATTTGTTAATCCGATGCCCGTATCTGCCCAGGTGGTCTCACCCATGCAAAGCGGGCACTATGCGCCCGGGGTAATCAATGTACGCGATATGGGCGCCCCTCCTCCCGGCTTTTTTCTCATCTGGTATAACCTGTGGTTCAACAGCGATACCTATTATGACAGGGAAGGCAATGAAGTGACAAGTCTTGGCGGTGCCGATCTTAATTTGGATATCAGCGGCTTTGCCACCGTTCCCGCACTTTTCTTTGCCACGGAAACAAATTTTCTTGGTGGTGCTTCTTATCTGGCCGGCATCTCCCCGAGTTATTTTAATGCCAGCGGCGCTTTACAACTTGACGCCAGCGGCACTTTGGATACGACCATTTCGGAATCGGGCAGCGTCGGCGGTTGGAGTGATCTGTATGTTTCCCCCCTTGGCCTGGCGTGGTCATTTGATGGTTTTGACCTGAGTTTCTTTTACGGTTTTTATGCCCCTGTAGGAAGATATGAGACCGGGGCGGATGATAATACCGGCATGGGATTCTGGACACACCAGTTCCAGACTTTTGGCTACTATTATCCAGTTCCGGATCAGTCCACAGCAATTATGCTGGGCTTGACGTATGAGGTGACAACTGAGATAAAAGATGTAGAAGTGAATCCCGGGAACAGGTTCACCCTTGAGTGGGGTGTCAGCCAGTATTTGAGTGAACGGCTGGAAGTAGCTGTTCAGGGTGGTTTTAACTGGCAGGTTACAGACGACAGCGGTAATGATGTGTTTTGGGATTCCAGCTATCACGATCGTAAAAGCATCGTCGGCTTTTCCCTTGGCTACTGGCCGGTTCCGAACCGTCTTTATCTGGCCGGTAAGTATGCTTTTGATTTTGGCAATGCCCAGCGTTTCAAAACCAATTACTGGATGGCCAATTTCATATTTATTATATAGGCACTGGGCGCTGGGCTCTCGGTACTCGGTTCTCGTCTCTCACTGCTGGCTAAATCATGGATGATTTAGTCCCGGTATGTCGACTGTCGAAGACCCCGTTTTACGGGGGAGGGAGACATTTTATGAGTTTTGCCTTATAATCTGATCATTAAATTATACAATAGTTATTATTTTTATAAAAGTCAGTGTCAGTCTGTGGCTAATTATTAAAACTGAATTTGTCCAAAAAAGAGGCTTAGACGGTTCCGGATTTGGTGTATTAATTGTTGGATGTTTTGGGTACTTACCGGGTTAACCTTCCTCCCAACCCAATGGCAAAAATATCCGGTCATTGACGATCACCGATTTCCGGAACCGTTTTTTTAAAGGTTCAATGTTGGAGTATTGGAGTGATTATGTCTGGGATAATTAAGAAATAATGTATTTAAATGTAACGTAGGGACACGGCATGCCGTGTCCCTACGCATGATGCCTGTGGAGTAATGAGGCAAAATCGTAATCAGTAATTTGTAATTGGTAATTGGGGAGTGGCAAAATAAGCCTCGGAGAGGCGACATATTTATAGCAAAAAAATATATCAAGTGATTTTTTAGCTCCGGAGGAGCGACATATGTACGTTCAAAAGATGTTGCCATTAAATGTATAAACTTTTCAGGAGTTAATTTTAATATCATAAATAGCATGGATATATTAATACTTGACTTTAAAAATATCCATGCAATTGAGATAAAGAATACCCGGCGGCCATCGAGTAGAGATGTCAGAAATCTATATGAATTTTCCAAAAGTATGAAAAAGACAGTAAGAATGTACCTTTTTTACCCAGGGGATGAGTATTTTTCAATTAACGATGTAAAAATTGTTCCAATCGCTCATCTATTTAGGGGGAAATAATCAAAAATATTGATATTTTAGGTTTATGAATTGTATTAACCGTGAAATATTAAAATTGAGTATTAAAAATTCACGGTAATGTTTATGTCTACAGACATATTTCATCCAATGAAATTTTCTAAATACTATCTTTACATCTCACATTGTGGAAAAAATAATATCACAGTTTCATCTAATATGCTGTAAGACCCGGATACCTTTTTAAATCAGAACAATAACTACCATCATATAACTCCATCACTCCAATACTCCATTACTCCAATAGATCCCAATCGAGCCTCGGGATGACCCATATGTCGCCCTTAACTTTGAACCTGAACGGGATTTCTACAACTATTCTACAACTCTTTTTAGAAAAAAATACAACCTTCAGGTCTGTTGAAATTGTTATTTATATCGTATTCTGATATGGTTCTCAAATATATGATTCAAAATTATTGAATTCTCGTTACCGGGTTATTCCCGGGAATGCACATTATAGATCCCGAACCAAGTTCGGGATGACGATTGGGTCATCCTGAGCTTGTCTGAGTGTCTCAGGATCTCATCTGTCCCGGTCTGATCATTCTATAGCCGAAAACAGGAGAGTGGGGATGAAAAAAACATTAATTATTACAATTCTATTAGCTCTGGCGGCTGGCTTAGTCTTTGCCCAGGATCCGGATACATCAAAGACGATGATATCCTCTACTGGGCCGTCAGAACAATTCAAGGCGGATACACTTGTAAAGCGTGAGCTCAGCCCGCTGGACATTGGCAAAGACAGAGGTTTATACATTGTCACATCCGATGGAAAAATGCAATTAAGGATTCTTGGCTCCGTCAGATATTCAGTACTCTATGACATGGTTAATATGCCGGTAAAAAAATCATTTAATACCTATTATATTCCTACGGGTGAAGATAATGTAAATATTCTTAATTTTACCAATAGTGTGAATCAATCGCGAATTGGATTTGAAGTTACCCGTAAATTGGAAACAACTGAGGTCTTTATCCGGCTTGAATCTGATTTTAACGGAGGTTCCGGCCAATATAGAATTCGTCATGCATACGGCCAGGTGAATCAGTTCCTGGTAGGACAGACGTGGTCGCTTTTTAGCAACGTGTCATCTTTACCTGCTATGGTTGATGTTGATGGTCTTACCGGTAGTATCTCTCTGCGTACGCCGCAAATCAGGTATAGTGGAACGAGTAAAAAGGGGATTCGTTGGGCGGCAGCCCTTGAATATTCAACACCGGATTTGAGCATTCAGGATTTTGATACTACAGGTGTATCTACAGTTCAGGTGATACCTGATGTAACCGGTCGCTTCGTATGGGAGGGTGTGTTGGGGATCGTACAATTATCAGTCGTATTTAATACAATCTCAAAAAAAGATGTAAATTATAATATTTCCAATACCTTCGGACTTGGTGCTTCGCTTTCAGGAACGGTAAACATACCGGGTCAACATGAGTTGCTTTATCAGATTGCCTACGGCAAATCCATATCCCACTTTTTTTCAACCTTTAGCGGCACCGGTAATGATGCTGTTTTTAATCCTGAATCGCAGGAATTTGAAAGTCTATACTCCTTTGGTGGATTTTTGTCCTATGGGGTAGACTGGATACAAAAGGTTTCTATAAACCTGTCATTTGGTTATGCCCAATTATTCACCAAAGATTATCAGCCGGATGATACCTATCGGAACAGTATGAGTTTAGCTTTGGATAGTTTTTGGACTATAACAGAAGGCGCGCGTCTGGGGCTTGAATTTGCCTATGGACAACGCTGGAATAAAAATGGCGAAACCGGCCAGGCAAGCCGCATATCGGCTTTGTTTTATTATGATTTTTAACAGAATCCAGGATTATATACTGGTTTTGTTTACTTAAATAACTGATTTCTCGTTATCGAGGTAATCTTGGGAATGTATATTTATATATTTAAATCGTTATCCTGAATTTATTTCAGGATTATATAATTCGCGGAACGGTTTGAGACTGTTCCCTACATTCTACAACTTTTATACCACTTTTGGGGCTATTGCGGCACTTCTACACTTTATAAATTTTGTCTGTCATTTATTTTAGAATAAAATTATATGTAACTACTCAAATTAAAGTTTTTGGCACAAAGCCGGGAACCATCGATAAATCAGGTAAGGGAGGCGTAAAAATGGATAATACTATTTCTGAAGTCAAGAAGCAGACACCCCTGGTGATTGCCGCATTTATTATCATTATTACCGGTATGATGTATGCAGAAAGCATTATTAATCCATTATTAATGGCTTTCTTTATGAGCATCATCTGTGCCCAACCTATCCAATGGTTAAAGAATAAGAAAATACCAAGTGGTCTGGCAGTTTTCATTGTCATCATTGGGATTTTCGCCATTTACGTTGGATTCTTCGAATTGGTCAGTAAATCAATATCGCTATTTATGCAGGATGCACCAAAGTACGAGCAAAATCTGAAAGAGCTGACAAATTCAGCGCGCCAGTTTTTTAATGAAAGGGGAATAAATATTTCCCTTCTTGGTGGTGCGTCCGTCATGGATCCGGCAAAAATAATGCAATACACGGCACAGGTTTTTGGACAATTAAGTGAAATAATGAGCCGCGAGATAACTTTTCTATTCCTGACTATATTTCTGCTGACTGAAATTGAATCTATTGCAATAAAACTAAAGGTAATCGCAAAAAGTACCGGCATCACGTTAAGTTACCTCGAAAAAATTGGCGATAGCATACGGCATTATTTATCCATAAAAACTCTTACCAGTTTGATAACCGGTGTTCTGATAGCCGTCTGTCTGGCAATTGTTGGTGTGGACTATCCCATTTTATGGGGATTGGTTGCCTTCCTGCTAAATTATATACCAAATATCGGATCCATCATAGCTGCCATTCCTGCCGTTGCATTCGCCTTAATACAGATGGGTTTTGGCGGCGCATTATGGACAATAGTCATTTTTGTTGCTATTAATATGGGGGTTGGTAATGTCCTCGAACCAAAATTGATGGGCAAAGGTCTGGGACTTTCCACATTTATAATATTTTTATCGCTCATTTTTTGGGGATTTGTTCTAAGCACGGTGGGCATGTTTTTATCCGTACCACTGATGATGACCATAAAAATTATTCTGGAAAATAATCCTCAAACCAAATGGGTGGCTATTATGCTTGGCACAGAGGATGAAGCAGACGCGGCACTAAAGGAAAAATGATAACTTTCCAGTGCCTGTCAAATCCTAATTTCTGAGCTCTAAATCCAAAATAATATCAAAATTCAAATAATAAATACAAAACCAAAATAGCAGCCATGAAATGTCAAACTGAAATTTGTTAAATCATGGAAGATTTAATCCTGGTATGCCGACTGGATGAGGGCATCTTTTAACATTAGTATTTGGGATTTGTTTAGGATTTAGGGCTTAGAGATTAGGGTTTCTCATTAATATACTAACTGGTGGTCTACAACTTTTTTACAACTTTTTTTCCGCAAAATACTACCATTGGGTCTTTTGAGCCCATCGTGTAAACATTAATATTATATCGAATTTAAACTATTCACCGGATTGGTATTCCTATGATGGAACACTGATCATGATATTAAACTGAGTCCGGGAGGCTGAAATGTATCAAAAAATACGAATAATAATCATTGCCGGAATGATAAGTTTGCTTATTGGATGTTCACCGATTCATGTTTCATTCGAATACCAGAAGAGTCGGGATTATTCAGTTTATAAAAATTATGCCTGGTTAACTGAGAATGTATTGGTTGATGTGGAAGATGGTTTGCTGATGCTTGATATGCCCGGTAATGGATTTATGACGCATGTTGATGATGGATTGAGAAAAAAAGGCTATAAAATCGATCCGCATAATCCCCAATTTCTGATCTTAGTCCATATGGGTCTTAAGGAGAATGTGACGGTAACGGATAAGAGTTATGGCAAGGGAAAGATTAAAATTGAGGTGGAGTCCCATCCGGAGGGATCTGTCTTTTTAGATGTTATCGATGCAGAATCATTTGATTTAGTCTGGCGCGGAACAGCTGTCAAGGAAGCCGACAATAATCCGACTGAAAAATCGGTAAAGAAAAATATTAAAAAAGCACTGGATATGCTGGTGGTTGAATTTCCACCTGAATCGTGAGTTTCCTCTCACCCTGGTCTACTGTTCTAAATATGGTCACACCGGCGATGGAAACATCAGAAACCGGTACCAAAAAATCCGACTTCGGTCGGAATTTTTGTAGATTCTAAATCAGCCGGTTGCTGATCCGCCTCCCGGCGTGATCCTAATCTCTAAATCCGAAATAAACTTCAAATTCCAAACAACCAGACAACAGAAAATCTTCAATAAAATAGTTATTATTCTGTATTAGGGTATATTTCTAATGGAATTATAATGGAATATAATTTCTATTTATTAATTTTTCCAATTCAGTCTAAAAGATGTTTTCACCTTGTGAGATTTTTATTATTCTGCATAATTTATCACCATATATGTGAAATATTATACAAGAAAGAGGAGAGTGAGATGAGGTCAACTTTTGCGATCGCCATGATCGTCCTGCTAGGTATTTTTATAATACTACCTGGTTGTATGCAAAATTCCACGCTAAGCACTGAGGAGGCAAAAGCAATTGCCAAAGAGGCGTACGTTTACGGATTGCCCATGGTCGTTAATTACAAGACCATGTACATGTATGCGCTCAATGAAGAATCGCCCGAGTTTAAAGGACGCTTTAACGAACTCAGTTGTGAAGCACGATTATTTACACCAGAAGATAAAGCCGTGGTTACACCCAATGCCGATACACCCTATTGTATGTTCTGGGTGGATTTAAGATTGGAACCACAGGTGATTTCGGTTCCGGAGATGGAAGCCGAGCGATTTTACCATTTTCAATTAATTGATTTGTATACCCACAACTTTGCCTACCTGGGTACCTTGACTACCGGCAATACAGCCGGCTCTTATCTAATTGTTACTCAAGACTGGCATGGCGAAAAGCCGGAGGGGATCAATAAAGTAATCAGATGCGAAACCGACTTGTTCTTTATCGTCGTGCGCACTCAGCTCATGGATGAAAATGATCTTAAAAAAGTAGAGCAAATCCAGAATGCCTATAAGTTAGCAGAGTTTGAGCGCATTTAAAGGTGAAACGGCGCCTAAAAAAAAGGTTGCCGATGATTTCCCCGATTGGCATGAGGGTGATCAGTTTACAGCAGCAGCTTTCAAATACCTCGATGTTATGATGAAACTGACTAAGCCGCTACCATCTGAGAAAGTGTTAAGGGCAAACTTGGCCAAACTGGGCATCGGTACTGAACATGGATTTGACATAGAATCTTTTAGTCCGGAAATACAAAACGCCATCGAACAAGGTGTAAAAGAAGGCTTTAAGGAACTGGAGAATTTTATCAAAAAATATGCATCAGATCCTTTGGTAAGTGCAAAAATATTTGGTACGAGAGATTTTTTAACAAAAAGTGCCAAGGAGAACTACAATCTTGATAATTTGTACATTCTTCGCGCCGTAGCTGCCCACATGGGACTGTATGGTAATTCAGGAACTGAAGCCATTTATCCCACTTATTTAAAAGACTCTGCCGGAAATCCCCTTAACTCAGCTACAAACAACTACACTATTACCTTTAATAAAAATGAACTGCCACCCGTAAAAGCCTTCTGGTCGCTTACTATGTATGACGGCAAGACGCAACTGTTCGTTCATAATTCCCTGGATCGCTATCTTTTGAACTCAGGCATGCAGGACAATTTTGTATACGGGAAAGACGGTTCTTTGACGCTTTATATTCAAAAAGAATCACCGGGCAAAACGCTAGGCACAAACTGGCTGCCCGCGCCCAATGGCCCATTTTACTGTGTGATGCGGCTATATGGACCGGAGGATGCCGCACTCACCGGACAGTGGATAAATCCGCCGATGGTAAATACAAATTAATTATCGTTTCAGGAGATAAAAATGAAAACATTATTGATCAGTTTACTGATAATTCCAATGCTGATATTCATCTTGATTACTGGTTGTACAAAACAACCAGAATTGACTGCTGAACAAGCGAAAGCGATTGCTGAAGAATCTTATATTTTCGCTTATCCGATGCTCGATAATTATAAAACGATGTATGTTGTAGCTGATATGGAAGGACTCACCTGCCTTTGATGCGCCGCTGAATACCCTGGTCAACAAAGCGGTACTTATGGGCCCGGAGTATACTGCCGTTGTCCGCCCCAACAATGATACCTTTTATTCGCAGTTCCTTATGGATCTGCGACGCGAACCGATGGTGATCAGTGTACCGGCCATTAGCGATAAACGCTATTATTCCTTTCAGTTGATTGATTTGTACACCCATAATTTCGACTATATCGGTACGCGCAAAACCGGATTCGATGCTGGTAATTACCTCATTGCAGGTCCCTCATGGACAGGTGAAAAGCCGGAAATGATCGATAAAGTTATCCGGACGGAATGTAACTTTGCCATCGCCCTGGGACGTACGCAGGTATACGGCCCGGATGATGTGGAAAATGCCAAAAATGTGCAAGCTGGTTACAAAGCTGAACCGCTAAGTCAGTTTACAGGAATTGAAGCGCCGGTGGCTCCGGAGCCACTGAACTTTCCACCTTATTCCCCGGAAAAGGTGAAATCGGCGGAATTTATAACGTACCTCAACTTTTTACTCGGTCAGATTAAACCACACCCTTCCGAAGCAAAATTATTTAAAAGATTTGCCAAAATTGGCATCGGTCCCGATATGCCGTTTGATATTAAGAGCCTGGATCTGGAAATCAAAGCGGCTATCGAAGAGGGAATTGCCAGTGCCCTGGCCAAAATCGAAACCGAAATGAAGCAACTCGGCGAACAGAAGAACGGCTGGATGCTGGTCTCCGGTGCGTTTGGCAACCGCGATTTTATGCAGGGTAAATATTTGACCCGGGCGGCGGCAGCCATGTTCGGTATCTATGGAAATGATCTGGAAGAAGCCTATTATCCGGATTGTACTTTGGATTCCGATGGGGAAGCACTCAATGGATCAAAACACAAGTATAGGTTACATTTTGCTAAAGATCGAGCTGCCACCGGTGAATGCGTTCTGGTCATTGTCCATGTATAAACTACCGGAACAACTGTTTATTGAAAACTCGATAAATCGTTATGTGATCAGCAGCGCAACCGGGGGATTAAAATACAATCAAGATGGTTCCCTGGATGTGTATATACAGAAAAATTCTCCGGGAAAAGATAAAGAATCCAACTGGCTGCCGGCCCACGATGGACCCTTTTCTTTGCAGGGAAGAATGTACTGGCCGAAACCTGAAGCGCTGGATCCACTCTATGTACCTCCGGCGGTGCGAAAATATTAAACTTTTTTGCCATCTCTATATTTGTGTTTGACAAACACAACTATATTGTTTATAATGATAAAAAGAACGATTATTAATAAGCATGAATATAAAAGATCAAAAAAATTTTAGACAAACAAGACAACGTACTCGTATTTTAGAATTACTTCGTTCAACCGAGATTCATCCCACGGCGGATTGGCTATATGAACAATTAAAAAATGAATTTCCACGGCTAAGTTTAGGCACGGTGTACCGGAATATCTCAATTCTCGTAGGGCAGGGGCTGGCAAAAAAAATTCATTTTGGCAGTACCTTTGATCGATTTGAAGCGAATATCAAGCCACATTATCATCTCATTTGTGAATCTTGTAGAAGAATTCTCGATTTCCAAATGCCGGTCTATGACGATCTTAATTCTCAAGCAAAACAACTAACTAATTTTGACATTCGATATCACAAATTAGAGTTCTTTGGGATATGTGAAGAGTGTAAAGCAAAATAATAACATTGATATGTGCATTACTTCTAAATCCGGGGTAATTTAATTACAAGTCATAATCGTTACGAATAGTAATTGCTATTATCTGTAAACCTACTATGATTTTGATTAATGAGGATCTAAATCCGTGGCGAAAGTATCACTTTGTAAAATAAAGCCATTGGCGTTGAATTGGTAGTGTCAAAAGTTCAATGAAAAAATGAAAAACAGGATTAAAAGATGAAACCATCCCGTACCAGCCTGGCTGCGCCAGTCTTTACGGGACAGGCAGAATCCTCAGAGGGAAACTCTGAGAACTCTAAAAGTCGGATTGTTTGATCAATTTTAATGTTGACAAATTAAAAGAAGGAATAAGGAGAGTTATCTTTTAAGAGATCACAGAGTGGAGATGCTTAGAAATAGCATTAACATAAATAATATTAATAATTTACTCCGTGTATTCTGCTGCCCCGTAAATATGGCGAAGCCAGACTTGTACGGGGTGGTTATTTTTTACACTACCGTTGAATTGCATGGGATAATAAATGAGGAATAATGCGGATTCTGTAACTAAGAAAATTTTGAAAATTTATTTACCAATAAAGAACAAAAAATAATATCATACAACAATAGGAGGTAACGTTATGAATAACGAAAGCAAATGCCCGGTAACACACAAGCCCGGTGGTGGTACGTCCAACCGGGACTGGTGGCCGAACCAACTCAACCTTAATATTCTGCACCAGCATTCCTCCCTGTCTAATCCGATGGGTGAGGATTTCAATTACGCTGAAGAGTTCAAGAAACTCGACCTAAAGGCGGTGAAGAAAGACCTGATTGCACTGATGACCGACTCTCAGGACTGGTGGCCGGCCGATTACGGTCACTATGGGGGACTCTTTATCCGGATGGCATGGCATAGTGCCGGCACATATCGCATCGGCGATGGCCGAGGCGGCGCAGGATCCGGTACCCAACGCTTTGCCCCCCTCAACAGCTGGCCCGACAATGTGAATCTCGACAAAGCACGATTTCTACTCTTGCCGATAAAACAAAAGTACGGCAGTAAAATTTCATGGGCCGATCTGATGATTCTCGCCGGTAACTGTGCACTTGAGTCGATGGGCTTCAAAACATTTGGTTTTGCCGGCGGGCGTGTTGACGTCTGGGAACCCGAACAAGACATCTACTGGGGGGCTGAAACTGAATGGCTTGGCGACAAGCGCTATAAAGGAGATCGGGAACTCGACAATCCACTCGCAGCCGTTCAGATGGGTCTGATCTACGTGAATCCGGAAGGTCCGAATGGTGAACCGGATCCGGTGGCCTCAGGCCGGGACATTCGTGAAACTTTTGCGCGCATGGCAATGAACGATGAAGAGACGGTTGCATTAACAGCCGGTGGACACACTTTCGGGAAGGCCCATGGCGCCGGCGATGCGGCACTGTTGGGTCCGGATCCTGAAGGCGCCGGCATTGAGGAGCAAGGCCTTGGTTGGAAGAGTAGCTATGGCAGCGGCAAGGGAGGCGATGCGATTACCAGCGGCATCGAAGGCGCATGGACTCCTAATCCAATTAAGTGGGACAATGGCTATTTTGATATGCTGTTCGGCTATGAGTGGGAGCTAACCAAGAGCCCCGCCGGTGCATGGCAATGGACGCCTAAAGATGTGGCCGAAAAGGATCTCGCTCCAGCCGCTCACGATGCGTCGAAACGGGTTCCGACCATCATGACTACTGCTGACATGGCGATGCGCATGGATCCGATTTACGAGCCGATTTCACGACGTTTCCATAAAAACCCGGAAGAATTCGCAGATGCCTTCGCCCGGGCATGGTTCAAACTGACACATCGAGACATGGGACCCCGTTCACGCTATCTCGGACCGGAAGTGCCAAAAGAAGAACTTATCTGGCAGGATCCTGTCCCGGCGGTTGATCATAAACTGATCGACAACAAAGATATCGAAACACTAAAGAACAAAATCCTCTCTTCAGAATTGTCTGTCTCCCAACTGGTTTCGACCGCCTGGGCATCGGCTTCCACGTTTCGCGGTTCCGACAAACGCGGCGGAGCCAACGGAGCGCGAATCAGACTCGCGCCTCAAAAGGATTGGGAAGTAAACCAGCCGGCCCAACTGAAGACGGTGCTGCAAATCCTGGAGGGAATTCAAAAGGAATTTAACAGCGCACAATCAGGCGGGAAGCAGGTTTCACTCGCCGATTTGATTGTTCTGGGTGGATGCGCTGCTGTAGAGCAAGCCGCAAAAAATGCCGGCCACAAGGTGACCGTCCCTTTCACACCTGGAAGGACAGATGCGTCACAGGAGCAGACCGATGTGGAATCATTCGCTGTTCTCGAACCGGTTGCAGACGGATTCCGTAACTTTCTCAAAACCAAATACGCCGTATCGGCAGAGGAATTGCTGCTTGATAAGGCGCAATTGCTGACACTGACCGCTCCGGAGATGACGGTACTGGTTGGCGGTATGCGCGTTTTGGGTGCCAACTTCGGACAGTCCAAACACGGTGTTTTTACGAGGAAGCCAGAGACACTCAGCAATGACTTCTTCGTGAATCTGCTTGACATGAGCACCACGTGGAAGGCAAGTTCGGAAGACGAAGACATTTTTGAGGGTCGTGACCGGGCAAGAGGTGAGCTCAAGTGGACCGGCAGCCGTGTCGACCTTATCTTCGGTTCGAACTCACAACTCCGGGCTCTGGCGGAAGCCTATGGTAGTGCAGACTCCCGGGAAAAATTCCTGACGGACTTTGTTGCAGTCTGGAACAAGGTTATGAACCTTGACCGTTTCGACATTGCCTGATAGTAGCATAAAAATCTTTCGGAACTCTGACGCTAATTCTGAACTGAATGGCGGATGATCAGGATTGTAAAACCGCCATTTTGTGACGGATGCTCTGAAGGTTCAGAAAGCAAGTAACAACATAGGAGCGCGGTGTTTAAATACTATATAAAGCACCGCGCTTTTTTTTAACACTTATATATTGTTTGTCATAAAATCAGAGCAAAGTACGTCAGGTTTTTTTTAGTCCTTCTTAATTTCATCTTTTATCTGGCACTCAGCCAGGAATATTATCAATTTCCAAAACGTTTTCACCTATTATTAGACAATATTAAATAATATTTTAAAATATTAAACATTTATAGTCATTAATTGTCTTGCCTGACAGGTGTTTATATATTTTAAACCGCAAAGTTCGCAGAGGAGACGCTAAGTACGCTAGATAATTAATAATAAATCTTTGCGAATCTCTCGTAATTCTTAGCGTTCATTGCGGTTAAGTAAACATTATACCCAATAGAAAAGGAGAATCTATGCGAACTACCATCCTAATTTTATTTGCATCCCTGCTGTTATTGACATCCTGTAACAATACCACCGATCCTGTAGAGAAGGATCAGCAGTTAACTAAAGAGCAGGCGGATCAATTATATGCCGGAAATCAATATATTCTGGTTCAAGCGGTCAATTTTATAAGTCTTCAATCAAAAATCGCAGCCCAGGGCAACGTCATCGATTTACCGGTTGGATTTGGCGGAAATTTTGCTTTGAAACCGGCTATGAAAAAGAGTCCTGTTAATGTAGTCTGATAGTGCCGGATTCGGATATGCCGGTGACGGATGCTGGACATTTAATTATTTGTTCAACGAAGCAGGCAGCTCATATGGGTTTGACGCTGAAGTATGCTATGATGTGTATGACGAGGGTGGAAAACCAACAAATTCAACCAATACGGCGACTATTTCGATCGACTTAACATCATCCTCTTCCTATTCCGGCGAAGGTTACTCCAGCTCATCGAATTTAAGCGAACTTGAAAATATGACGGTGAATGGTGTCGCCGGCTTTATTATGGGAACCGGGAATTTAACGGTTAACGGTACGGAAACGGTTGAATCCTCGTACACTTACAGCTATGATAATGAATCAGGCAGCAGCACTTTGAACTTTAGTTTTACTGTTTCAGATTTTGTGCTATCACCACAGACAAATTATCCTGCTGGAGGTAGTATAACATATAACATTGAAGTGGAAGACACCACTCCGGGTGAGGAAATACCAGGTTACAATATACCGGGTTCAGTTACCTTTAACGGGACGAATATGGTGGCGGTCAAATTCGCCGGTTTTGATTATCAATTAGATCTGGACCTTTTTTAGTAGCTGCCCTGAATATTATAGAGCGTTTTAACCTGCACTAAAGCGCTCTTTATTCTTAACCGACCGCAGCAGTCGCCGCGGTTCAAACAGGAACTAAATCATTCCTAAAACCACGTTTTCCTCTTAAAATAGTAGGTATTATGCGAAGAAGACATTTGCTTTTTGCTTTACTTGCCCTTTTTCCCCTGAAATTGATGGCGATATTTCAACCCGACAAATTACAAAGAACAGGCAGAGGTTTTAAAGTTTCGGCCGGTGACGCCAGGTATGGTGAACACTATAAGATGAAGGGTGTGACACTTAATACCCTGGATATAAAGATTTCTGCTGCGGATACAGCGGGTGATATCGCCGTATTTGAACAAACCGGGTTAACACCAAATGGCGGTCCGCCCTTGCATATTCATCCCTTTCAGGATGAGTGGTTTTATGTTGTTGAAGGAAATTATTTATTTCAGGTCGGTACAGATAAACACAGGCTTTCTAAGGGGGACATGATTTTTCTGCCACGCAATATCCAACATGCGTTTATCCAACTTACTGAAAAAGGTAAGATGGTAGTTTCATATTTACCAGCCGGGAAAATGGAATCATTTTTTAAAGTAACTAATGAATGGGCCTCACCTCCCACCAAAGAGGAAATTGACAAGGTATTTACCGAACATGACATGAAAGTGGTGGGGCCGCCACTAAAGAATGAAATGTAAATACTTTTTTGGTATTGAAGCGCAGTTCCTGCACGCCCGCTATCCGAATTATACTGATTACTCATTGAAAACAAAACGGATACTTCCTTACATAATCTAAGTATGACCGATGATATAAATCATCTGATTATTTTTCTTTAAATATCATGTTTTGAATTGTTACTATGTTTATATTATAAAAAATATCCTTCAGATTATAAATGCAATTCTAAATTAATAAAAAATATATTTGCACCATTGATTTAAACCGTTCCGGACAAAAACCGGGCCTTTGGACAAATCATGGCTGACCAAATTGCAGCTCTTCAGGCTCCCGTAATTATCATGAGTCAGTGCCGTCAGAAAATTTGAGACCGGCTGCGGGCTGAAAATGACTACAGAGTTAACCTGAAGGCCGAGCTGGAAATCCGCCAGTTGCATGAAAAATTAGACCATATTTTGCACAGTCAGTGGAAACGTCTGATTGAAATTCAGGAAATTCAGATTGAAGTTATGAATGAGTTGAAAAAGAAGTAATTGTATCAATTAGGTTATATAAGCAGTATTACTGGGATCCTTTAAATATATTTGTAAATAAGGTAATGTTAAAAGTTCTATGAAAAAATGAAAAACAGAAATAAAAGATGAAACCACAGAGCACTCAGAGGAAATCTCTGAAAACTCTAAAAGAATATCCTTTAAGAGATATTACTGAGAAAATAATTTACTCTGTGTACTGTGGCTATTTTTTACACTAACGAAAATAACAAGAGGAGTTATCATGTTATCAAAAAGTAAAAAGTTTGTCGTGTGCTTTATTATTCTTCTTATCCCAATGTTGCTGTTTTCTCAAGAAGGTAAAGTACTGAACAAAATCATTAAAAGCGGAGAGTTACGGGTAGGAACCAGCGGTAGTCAACCGCCATTTACAATGAAATCAAAAGATGGCCAATTGATGGGCTATGAAATAGATCTGGCTACGCTGCTTACCGATGCATTCAACTTGAAATTAAGGTTTGTTGAAAAACCCTTTAAAGAGCTCTTACCCGCATTGGAAAATGGCGAAATAGATGTGATTATGTCCGGCATGACCATTACACCCGAGCGAAACTTAAAGTCTACTTTTGTCGGCCCCTATATTATCTCAGGAAAATCTGTGCTCGCTAAAGCCAAAAGAATAAATGAGTTGGATGAAATGGCTGAGATAAACCGGCCTACAATCTCGGTGGCGGTATTAGATGGTTCGACAAGTCAGCGTTTTGTGGAAAAACTGACTCCAGAGGTAAAGCTTGTCCCCGTGGCAGCTTATGAAACTGCGGTGAACATGGTTCTCGCGGATGAAGTAGATATAATGGTTGCAGATTATCCTGTTTGTGTACTCAGCATATTGAGACATCCGGATGGCGGATTGGCCACATTAGAGGCACCGCTCACCATCGAACCAATCGGTATGGCCCTTCCTCCCGACGCGTTTCAAATGCATAATCTGATTGAAAATTACCTTACTGCGCTTCAAATTGGCGGTATTCTTGCAGATCTTGAGACTAAATGGTTCCAGGATGGTTCATGGCTCATACGACTGCCCTAATTCATGTTTTAGATAATACCAGATAAAAGATGAATTATATTTAAAGGGGAGAATATTGTATCATGGCACGATTTTTTAAAAACAGAGAAGCCAATCAGGGACTCGCTCCTGGCTCATTGGTCTTTATAGGGAATAAGAAAGTGGAGAATATCCGAATTAGAATTATTGATTTTGATAAAGATAAACTCGATGAACAGGAGTTTAAAGATATTACACAGGGAGCTGAATATAAAAAAAGTAATACGGTTACCTGGCTTAATATCGATGGTCTCCATGACCTTGATGTTATCAGGAAAGTGGGAGAAGTCTTTGATCTGCACCCATTGTTATTGGAAGATATATTAAATACCGGTCAACGCCCTAAAATGGAAGAATTCGATAATTGTCTGTTCATTGTGCTGAAAATGCTTCGTTATGATGATGAGAAAGAGATAATTCATGCAGAACAACTATCTTTGATCATCGGTAAAACATTTTTAATTACTTTTCAGGAAAAAGTGGGTGATGTGTTCGAACCGGTCAGGGATAGAATCAGAAAGAAAAAGGGCAGAATCAGGGCAGCCGGAATAGATTATTTAGCGTATGCTTTATTGGATACTGTCGTCGATAATTACATCTATCTTATCTCCAGATTTGGTGAAAAGATTGAAGATATTGAGGTAGGTGTTTTAGAAGATACATCAGCAGAGACGCTGGAAAAAATCAACAGTTATAAAAAAGAAATGAGCTGATATACGAAAATCGGTCAGACCGGCAAAAGAATTTCTGACTCAATTGCAAAGAGTAGAGTCTGAGTTTATTCGGGAGGAGACAAAGCCTTTCCTGAATGATTTACTTGATTTGAGTACTCAGGCAACAGAAGCAATTGACATGTATAGAGAGATGCTCTCAGATCAGTTGAATATTTATAACAGCAGTCTCAGTAATAAAATGAATGATGTAATGAAAGTACTAACCATATTTGCGGCCATATTCATCCCTCTGACATTCATAGCCGGTATATACGGTACCAATTTTGAATACTTGCCAGAACTGCATTTCAAATATAGTTACTATATATTTTGGGGAGTGATGATAAGTGTAGCGATGGGTATGCTTCTGTTTTTCAAGAGAAAAGGATGGTTCTGATTATTCGATTGCTGTTAATTATACATTTTGAGAGAAAATATGAAAATTTTAGTATTAGGTGCCGGGCTGGTTGGGGCGCCCATGGCTATCGATCTAATTAAAGATGATAAATTTGAGGTAAGCGTTGCAGATTACAGCAATGAAGCCTTGAATAAAATAAAAGCGAAATGCCCCGACGTCACAGTCATTAAAAAGGATTTATCAAATCCGGCTGATGTGACCACTCTGGTGTCCAACTACGACTTGGTAGTCAATGCGGTCCCCGGGTTTATGGGATTTGAAACAGCCAAAGCCATCATACGAGCCGGAAAAAATTGCGCCTGTATCGCATTTTACGAAGAAGATCCCTTTGAATTGGATCAGTTGGCTAAAGATAACGATGTTACCATGATCATGGACTGCGGTGTCTATCCTGGTATGGGAAGCGCATTGATTATGGATGTGACGCGAAAACTTGATGAAGTACAAAGTGTCTTGACCTATGTAGGCGGTCTGCCCGAGATCAGAGAATGGCCCAGTGAATACAAAGCCGTATTTTCACCCATCGATGTCATAGAAGAGTATATTCGTCCTGCGCGATATATCGAAAACGGATTTGAGGTGGTGCGTCCGGCCTTATCCGATCCGGAGTATATCTTTTTTCCAAAAATCGGGACACTCGAAGCATTCAATACCGACGGTTTGCGAACGTTAGCCAAAACCATTCAAGCCCCTAATTTAAAAGAGAAAACATTGCGCTATCCCGGTCATATCGAAAAAATGGCTGTCTTGCGGGAACTGGGATTCTTTTCAAAAGAGGAGAGTATAGAAATCAATGGCCAGAAGACGAGTCCGCTTGCCTTGACCGCGCAGGTATTGTTTCCAAACTGGAAACTGAAACCAGGGGAGAAGGACATCACTATTTTTCAATCCATCATTGAGGGAATTAAGGACGGACAGAATATGACATACACTATTGATATGTATGATAAATATTGCCCTGATACGGATGTAATCTCTATGGCCCGAACTACCGGTTACACCGCCACTATGGCAATCCGGATGATTGCCGATGGAGTTTATTCACACAAGGGAATATCGCCCCCGGAGTATATGGGTAAATATCCCGATTGTATTGACTATATGCAGAGGGGATTGAAACAGAGAGGCGTTAATTGGATCATATCGGAGGAAGTAAATGTATATTAAATTATTCCAGTTACTTTTTATAAGTATATTTTTATCTCTCAAGGTGCCGGTATTTGCACAGGACCTTGATCCCAGAGCTTATGCGAGAGTTCCAGTTGATATGACATTTATAGCTACGGGCTTCATGTACACATACGGAGGTGTTTTACTGGATCCAACATCGCCCATCCAGGATTTGAAAGCAAATGTTGAGTCACCGATGCTTGGTGTGGGACGTACATTCAGTTTGTTTGGTCTGACTTCCCAGGCATTTGTTGCTTTACCATATTCGTGGGCACAGGTGTCAGGAAAGTTAGTAGGTCAGGATTCGAGTATTACTCGTTCAGGTATGGGTGATATGCGACTTCGATTATCAGTACTATTGTTTGGCGCGCCAGCTAAAACAATAGAAGAATTTGCGAAATATTCATCTCAGAGTGTCGTGGGTGCAAGCCTGACGATAGTGGCACCCACAGGACAGTATTCAAACGAGAAACTCATCAATCTTGGCACTAACCGATGGTCAATCAAGCCTGAAATAGGATTATCATATAAATTAACCGAGCAATGGCTTATTGATATGTACGCAGGTGTCTGGCTGTTTACAACCAACGGATCATATTATCCGGGTAGTTCTGTTCGCAGCCAGAATCCCCTCATCAGCTTCCAAACACATCTCAGTTATAATTTTAATCCATTAATGTGGGCGGCAATTGACTTGACTTATTACACCGGAGGTCAATCTTCCGTAAATGATTTATACAACGATGACGGGCAGAACAACTCACGGATTGGGGCAACATTCAACCTGCCGGTTAGCAGAAAGAACTCAATTAAAATCGCCTACAGTACAGGGGCAATAATTCGATTCGGTGCCAACTTTTCAACTATCTCAATCGCATGGCAGATGCTATTTTTCTAAATAAAATGCGAGTGGTTTTATAAATCTGTAAAGTCCTAACCAAGTTGACATTTTAATTCCTTCCCGGCAAAGAAATAAAAACAACTTTCCTCTAAAATAATAATTGTGTAACTTTTAGCTATGAAACTAAAGACGATGATTGTTGTATTTATCGCCGTAATTGGTTTAGTCGGTGTACGTCTGGCAACACTGATCGACGATCCGGAACATTTAATCACTCCCGATGAAGATTGCCCCATTTGCCAGGCCTACCACTCCCAGGTTCTTTTGGTCGCAGAGGCTGATCTAAATGCACCCCCAACTCTGTTATTATATCTAAGTGCGCAGATACCTATTGATCCTAATATAGATATCTTCCATCCCATATTATCGATAAGAGCACCCCCCATATCCTAAAGCCACAATAAGTTCTACTGATTAATTTTTTTCCTATTTTGATTGATCCGGTTTGTCTTTGACTATTTATGAGAACTTGTGATTATATTCCTTTGACATCTTCTCAAGATTTTTAAGGATAAAGGGGACATAAATTTCTTAGTAAAAAATAAGGATAGGTGATAGCGTGAAAAGATATTCATTTATTATAACTATAATGATTGTATTTACTGTTCTAAAAAATAGCCCTGCTCAGGGAAGCTCAGATGCTTCAGCAACCGGTATTAGCAGATCATTTAATCCGGCACTAAGTGTTAACTCTCTTTTCTATGGTATGGGATCGAGTAAAAATGAACCGCTCTATTCCCAAACGGGTCTTACGCAGGGATTGCATTATCAGGAAGTAGAATTGATGGTGACTGCGAATGTTGATGTATATTTGAAGTCATTGGTAACGGTTTCTGCTTCAGAACAGGACGGGATTGGATTGGAAGAAGCATACTTGACAACATTGCGCCTGCCAATTCCGGCCACTATTCGTGGTGGACAAATGTTGAATACATTTGGACAGCATAATCTGATGCATCTCCATCATTTGGCTTTTGCCGATTATCCTATGATTCTGGATCATGTGTTTGGCCCTGATCTGAATGAAGTTGGTGTCGAAGCTGCTTACCTTATGCCAACACCCTGGTATATGGATGCCATCGTTGGTTTTTTAAATGGGGATAATCAAATACTATTCAACAGTAGTAAACCTTCTGATTTCGCCTACCTGTTTCACCTTGATAATTTATGGGATATTGCTGACGAATATACTATTCGCCTTGGCGGAACATACCTCAGTGGTCACAGGGGGCTGTATCATTCGATGATTTTTCACCCGTGGGATCTGATACCAGCAATATATTATCTACAGTATGGGGATTAGATTTTCATCTGAAATGGAAGCCTTTGAACGCGGACGTTACCATTCAATAACTCTGCAAGGTGAGTATATTCAATCTGATCTGAAATTTAACGAAAGTAGATCTGGTCCCATACATGGTTATTTTCTACAGATGCTGGGACAGTTTAATATACGATGGTGGTTACAATGCCGCTATGATTGGTATAATCAATCCAATGATCTGAATAGATTTTTTCCGGTGCCTGAAATTGCATCAAATAACTCGTCAAAATGATTTAACCGGTAATCGTATCAGTGTCGGCTTTAGGTTATGTCCCGACTGAATTCAGTGCTTTTCGCATTCAATACAATTTAATAAAGGTAAATGGTGAAACTGAAAGTCAAATTATAGCGCAGGTCAATGTAACCATAGGGTCACACCCGGCTCATAAATACTAAGATATAAGGAGAAGTTATGAAATTGAATTTAAAGACAAATATCACTTTGTTTGCTGATTTTATTTCCTGGGTGGAATGAGATTTTAGCTCAGGACTTAAATGTTGTCACAACATTACCCAGTTTGGCTTCAATTACTAAGTAGTATTGGCGGAGAACATGTTGAGGTATACAGCATAACTCGAGGTGTCCAGGATGCTCATTATATCGAAGCAAAACCCAGTTATATGGTTAAGTTAAACCGGGCAGATTTACTCATTTATTCAGGATTAGAACTTGAGATAGGCTGGTTACCTCTCCTGATCCAGGGAGCCAGAAATCATGATGTGACGCCGGGTGCCACTGGTAGTTTAAATGCTTCACAGGCAATACCCAACGATTTTATTCTTGAAAAACCCAGGGGCGAAGTGGACAGGAGCATGGGGGATGTGCATCCTTCCGGTAATCCCCATTATCTACTTAATCCGTATCTGGGAATTAATGTGGCTGAACTGATTACGGATAAACTCATCGAATTAGATCCTGATCATATGGATATATATGATGAACAATTTCAATAAATTCAGAACAGAATTACAAAATAAAATAACAGAACTCGAATCAAATGCGGACGCTTTAAGAGGACATGGAATTAGTCTGCTATCACGTACACTGGAGTTATTTACTCAATTGGTTAGATATTAAGGTGGCCGGATATGTGGAGTTAAGGCCTGGTATTCCCCCTACGCCAAGACATAAAAAAGATATTATAAATCTGATGAAACGAAAAGATATTAAAATGGTGATTATCTCCTCCTGGAAAGATCCGACAAAGGCGCAGGAAGTTGCGAATGCAGCAGAAGCTGAATTACTCATTTTGCCAGGTGAAGTTAATGCGATGCCTGGAGCGGATGGTTATATCGAATGGTTGGATTATATGGTTCAATACCTGGTTAGTGTCGCTGATAAAAGTTCAATCCGATGCAAATCACAGAGAAAGAAACAGGCAACGAGAACAAAAAAGAGGTACAAAATGATTGAAATAATGACTTTTATGGCACCTGCAATTTGTATGTGTATCATTCTTGTTGGGATCTGTGGCTACGTGGGTATCCATGTTGTTAAACGTGAAGTTATATTTATAGATATTGCTTTGGCCCAAATTGCAGCATTAGGTGCTTCACTTGGTATTTTCCTTGGCTTTGAATTAGATGATCCCTGGACATTTGTCATATCTCTTTTAGTAACGCTGGTTGCTGCTTTATTGCTTTCGACAACAAGACGGTTGAGGAAATTTGTTCCTCAGGAAGCTTTTATAGGTATTCTTTATGCTACAGGGGCGGCTGCCGTGATTCTTGCCGGTGATCGGTTGCCACATGGATCTGAACATGTCCATGATCTGATGGTCGGACATATCCTATGGGTGAATTGGACGGAAGTTGGGATATATGCGTTGATTTATCTGGTGTTAGGTTTTATATATTTTATAGTTCATAAACGCTTGCTCGAATTCAGTGAAAATGCTAAAAAGAAAGATGATTCCAGTTCTAACTTTATGATTTGGGATTTTATTTTCTATGCGCTTCTGGGTGTTTTAGTGACATTTGCAGTCAGGGTAGCCGGTGTTTTATTGGTATTCGGTTTTTTAATTGTGCCGGCGGTGATCGGTTCGTTAATTGGAAAGACTTTCTCCGGACGTTTGGTAATCGGATGGGTAACAGGGATTTTGGTAAGTCTTATCGGAAGTTATCTCTCATATATCATGGATTTCCCCACAGGTGGGATGGTAGTCGTTACTCTGGGAATCACTTTACTATTAGTTTCAATCGTTAGGGGAGTGCAACTAAAGATTCTGAATTAGTAACTATTTAACAAAAAAGTAAGTACATTACGGTTTACATCAAATACGTTAACTTATATTTTTTCAAAATCAAGGCTATACTATTTTGAACACTCATCACAAACATTTAGGAGGTACATTATGAAACTTGTCAAATTATTCGTTGCTTGTTTTGGAATTTTGCTAATTCTTGGCAGTTGTGGTCAACAACAAGAAAAAGTCACAGAAGACGTTGTTGGTACCCACCAGGATAATACGACAGTTAAATTTGAAAACGACTATGTCAAAATGGTTGAATTCATGCTTAAACCGGGTGACATCATACCATCACATAAAGGTATGCCGCGTGTCGTTTATGCTTTATCAGATTATAAAATTAAGTGGACTGAAGGTGATCAGGTGAGTGAGAAGGAATGGAAGAAAGGTGATGTCCACTGGCACAGTGCTGTCGAGCATGCAGTTGAAAATATAGGCGATACCGATGCGAACTATATCGTTGTTAGCAGAAAAGAATTAGCCTTACCTGCAGCCGGTGACTATGTCATAAAGGAAGATGCCAGTCAGATTGATTCCGAACACTCCAAGAACATTTTTGAGAATGAATATCTACGTATCATTGAGGTAAAACTTGCTGCTGGGGAATCGCAACCAATGCACCATGGAGTCAATCGTTTGATTTATTCTTTGACATCATACCAAATCGATTATAGTTCTGATCAGATGGCCCCAAAGAATACGAAAATAGAATCAGGTGAAATCCATTGGCATACTGCAGATAAACATGCAGTAAAAAATACTGGCGAGACAATGGCTCATTATCTCATTTTTGAATTTAAGCAATAAAGTAAAAGTAAAGTTTGCCTCTTCTATACGCTAAGGCAGACCATGAAATTATCTCAGATATTTGGATCATCAATAAAAACCTCTGCCGGGAGTCAGAGGTTTTTTATATTAGTATTTTCCAATAAATTCTTTGCCTGTACCGATCAGTTCATCACCTGATCCACAGGCCCCAAGTACCTGTGCCTGAAATGGTAAGGCAATTAATACCAACATTACAATGAACAAATAAAATTTGGACTTTTTTCTTTATTACAGCGTTGGCCAGCGATATAATTCGAACAACTTAATCATAGGCCAAAATATGTCTCCATTCGATCGAAGGCTTTATTGATCATTTCATTTGGAACACAAAATGATAAACGCAAATGGTTTTGTCCTGTAGGCCCGAAGGCGATACCTGGTGTTGCAGAGACCCGTGCTTCTCGCAAGAGTCGTTTACAAAAGGCAGTTGAATCGCGGCCTTCATCTGTCTTTATTTTTGGAAACATCAGATAGGAGCCACCCGGTTTTTGATATTCAAAAACATGATTAAGACGATCCAATCGCTCACACATTAAATTTCGCGCCGAAAGATAATGGTTTTTGAATTCATTCACGCAATTCTGTGGTCCCTGCAAAGCTGTTAATGCTGCATATTGTGAGACAACCGGTGCACAAATTGAAAAGGGGATATGCACCTTGGTTATTTGTGGAATCATATTTTCATGGGCATGCAGATAGCCAATCCGCCAACCAGTCATAGCATAGGTTTTAGTAAACGTATAGGTGCTGATTACATTTTTTGACATTTCAGGAATGGAAGCGATACTGAAATGTTTATGGTCATCAAAAACAAAATATTCATAAGCTTCATCTGTTATCACCATCAAATCATGTTCCAATGCAATTTCTGCTATTTGTCTTAAATCATGTTCATGGAAGACAGTACCGGTAGGATTGCTGGGTGTGCAATACACGATAGCTCTGGTTTTGGGCGTAATAGCTCTTTTTATTGCTGGAATATCGAGACGGAAGCCCTCTTCCTCGATCAAAGGCACGAGCACGGGATTACCAGAGGCAATTTGTACCTGCCGGATATGTGTAGAATAAGTCGGTGTGGGTAAAATGACCTCATCTCCGGGATCAATCACTGCCATCAACGCCGCTGCCAGGCCTTCAATAGCCCCGACAGTAATAATAATCTGCCCGGCATGGGCATTTACATGGTTATTATGATTCAGTTTTTCGGCGATTGCTTCCCGCAGTTGCGGCAGGCCAGAACTCTCAGAGTATCCACCTACGCGTCCATCCCTGATGGCCTTTATAGCTGCTTCTTTAATATGCTCCGGTGTATCGCTGGTTGGTTTTGCCCATGACAAAAAGGCTACATCATCGACCTCTTTCGATAAACGCGTCATCTCGTGGATCGCTGATTTTCCAATTTGGCTAACTCTGTTAGCAATTCTCATTTTTCACCCTCTATCTATTGATTAATTGGTTTGCATTTTAGTTTTGTAACGAAAAAATAACTTGATAGAATGATCACGGTGACTGATAAATACACGAAAGTATACCCAATAAATGAAATTAAAAATCCGGCGAATAAGGGGAATAATGTAGTCATAATATTTCCGGCTCCAGAGATACCAGCATATACAGCGCGGTTTTCATTTGTGGATATTTCCAGCAATACGCCATTTACGGCCACTTTATAGACAGAAATAAAAATACCGGAAAAAATAAAAATAAATTGATATACCTGTTGAATATCCTTTAAAGTTAAACTGATCAAGGGCAATAAAGCCGCCAGAACCAAACTGAATTTTAAGAGATTTTTATACTGAAATCGTTTTGAATTTTTGAATAAAAATAACCCGGCCGCCAACATACCGATCGTGCGGAACAATAAATAGTCACCAATCATGTGGTAAGACAATCCAAAATTATCTTTAGCAAATAAGATAAAAAAGGGTAATATACTTAAACCCAGCCCAAGACTATTTATGATCAATAAATAATATTTTAAATTGGCGTTTTTTTTAATTTCGGAGGGAATCTTACTAAAAAACTCCCAAAATCTCCGTTTCTTTTTGATAATTGATTTGACCTCATGGATATACCAGAAACCCAAAGAAGCGATAGCGAGTAACAATCCGGCGATTAAAAAAAGTATGCTGTAATTGATCGGAAATTCAAATGTGATCAATAACTCTCTTACAATCATTGCTGAGGCAAAGATGCCGATACTGTTAATAATCTCTTTTAGTGTAAAAAGTTTTTTTCTCTTATTCTCCTGAACTGATTTTCCCATGATATCAACATAGGAGACGTTTGCAAATGATCCGCTAAAAGAGAAAACAGAAATTAATAAGAAAATCAAAATGATCAGCATTTGTCCACTGATCAGGTAGGCGATAAAAAAAATCAAAGCGAGACTTACCAAAGAAGCTACACGCAAATTTATTCCGATAAGCAGATATTTTTTCTTAAGAGAATAGTTTGATAAATAGCTGGCAAAAACCAGCTGAAAAAGACTCGAACCACCCAGCATGATCGCCGTCAGAATTCCCAAATGGATGGAATTCCCTCCGGCTTTAATTAACATGGACGGAATAATTGTATCCACATCCATGAAGTTTGAGGCCAGGGCAAGAAATGCCGAATGCCACAAAAACGCTTTAAAATTTCTTTTCGAATTTTCCTCTGTCAATTCCATTCAATAATCACTTTTCCGGCACCGCCCTCAATATATTTTTCTGGGAATTGTTCTTTAATTTCTGCAATATGTTGTGTGCAATGGGTCGGACATATTTTCTGAAAATCCTGAAATAATTTGTACTGATCAAACCCATGCAATCCACCGGCGATACCGTAAATATTACCAAAATTCTGTATTGTTTTTAAAATTTTCTCCATGTTCGGATGTGAACAACCAACTATGATAAATAATCCTTTTTTCGTTTCCACCGCCAGAGACTGTTCAATGTTTTCCAGTTCACCAGTCGTGTAAAAATGTTTAAATATTTCCTGCGGCTTTTTATAGTAAACGACATCTCTGGCAGATCGGACACCGCGAAATGACGTTGGCGCATGCAGGGTGACATCACTGTTTATATTTAAAAAATGCGATAGGCCACCAATATGGTCAAAATGGCAATGCGAGATAAACACATCGCTTATGATTAGTGGATCAATGTTCAGGGTTTGCATATTTTTAAGCAAAATTTCTCCATTGGCCCCGGTATCAAAAAGAATATTTTTTCCATATGCCTGTATCAAGGCAGCAAATCCCCAATCTGGTTTTAAATCTATGTTGATTGATGTGTTATCGTAAATAATTTGTATTTTTATCATAAAATCAGATTCCATTTTATTCCGCTTACAACCACAAACGATCCCTCACCATACCCCTCTTTTACTTCTTCTGGCTTTTTTATTTGATCAAGCATTTGAAAAATAGTTTGCGTATAACGTAAAGCGTAAAATTTTGATCGATAGGCATACTGATTTTGAACAAACCAATCCTCATATTGATCAAAATATTTTTCAAATGGTTCAGTTTTAGGCATTATCTATTCTTTTAGTGCCAGATAACCAGTATTTCAGCACCGGTTTTTGAAGTAAAGGGCCCATGAGTCATATTAGAATGAATCAACTGGTATGTCCCCTGGTTAAAAACTTTTCCATTAATTTCATATTGACCCTTTAATATAAAATGCTGCTCATTCTTGATATGGCAATGATCCTCCATTTTAAAATCCTTTGGAATCTGTAGAATCACAGTACGACCACCTTCATCATCTCGCAGTACTTTAATTTTCGTACCCTGTGGATAATTTTCAGCATACTCCTGCCATTCCATAGAGTTACAGTTTACAATCATGTCTAACATGTTGACCTCCAGTTTATTGATTTCATATGATTATTCTGTTTTTTCGAGGCTTTATTATATTAGATGACAAATTTGTTAAATTGATGCAACGTTTATTAAGGTATCTTAACATTTTTGTTATTTTTTCAATCTCGAATTCCATTTTTTTCTTCTGTTCTTCGGTCAGCATGTATAATCCTTTTCCCCGTCAATGATAGCAATGTTGTTTTCGATAAAGTTAAGGTTTTAGTGCAATTTAGAGTTCTCCAATAATCGTTTCTCCGGCTTTTACTCTCTCATTTATCTGAACATTTATCTTTGTTGATAATGGGAGAAATACATCTAACCGAGAACCGTATTTTATCATCCCAAACCGTTCTCCACATCTTACTTCATCTCCTATTTTCAAATTATTAACAATACGGCGGGCAATAAGACCGGCAATCTGTTTAAACAATATTTTGTCTTGAGACGTTTTAATACCGATAATCGATTGCTCATTCAACTCGGAAGATTTATCCTTGTAAGCAGACTTTAAATTTCCCCGCTTTATGCTCTAAATATTCCACTTTTCCCGAAACAGGTATACGGTTTACATGCACATTAAAGATTGACATAAAAATGCTTACCATTAATGCTTTCCCGTGAAGATATCTATTTTCTTCAACTTCGCTAATTTTGATTATCTTGCCATCTGCCGGAGAAATTACTACTTTTTTTCTTTCCGGGACTTTCCGCTCCGGATCTCTAAAAAAGAAAAAATGAAAAACAAAAAATACACTGGTAATTGCCAATAATATTTTTGATAGATTTGATGTATAGAAAATCAAGAGCAGTACAAATCCCGCAAGAAGAAGACCATTATATAAAATGATAGTATACCCATTTTTGTTAATCATAAAAAACTCACGTTTTCTTGACTTAATGTAAATTCCCAGGCACAAAAGAAATCGACAATTTCATCCGGTGGGCAGGAGACGCATTTTGTTTTGATTCTTGGATCGATTGTCTTTGCGAACTGGCTAAATTCCACGATTCCCACTTGTTTGCAAGGAAAATCGGGTAAATTTTTCTGCCGTCGTGTTTTTTGAACGCGGCATTCTATCATTTTGAATATCAACATATTATCATCTAACCATTCAATCTTTTGCTTATTAATAGCGACATATAGACGGTATTGAAAAGCCTTCTCCAGTGCTTTTAGCCCGCCATTGGGCGGGATATCAAATTCCTTCATAATTCTTCTGGCTTCGGAGACAGCAAATCGTTCCCAGGATATCGCATCAAGTTCCATGGCTGCATCCATACCGTACTTTTCTTCTGCCGCTAAAAACCAGCATCCGTCATGGGCCAGCCAGTTTTTTGCATAAACTTCGATTAATCTGAGCAATTCCTGATGCGAGAGATTTTGAATTTGATCCATCGGGGTTTCCTAAAAGTTTGAATTCTTTTACTTGTTGCTATTTAAATATTAGTATTTTTGTTCGATTCTGCTTAAACCATGTTTAACAATAAAATCTCCATTTTTCGCACCCAGTCGTATGGCAATAAGATTACATTTACTGACGAATAAAAAATAAATATTTCCGGGGACATCAATTAATCCTTCTAAATTACCCTGTCCTTTAGAAATAATGACGTCAGCCTCATTAAAAACTTGCTTGAATTCATCCGATGTCGATTCCCAGACTGCACCGGGTGCATTGTCTCCGGTAGTTATAATTTTTGTAAGTTTATCCATTCCAACCAGTAATGCATCGTCCATGGTAATATCATTAATTACCGGGCCACCACGTACAGCGAAATAGGTATCCGGTACATTAATATGTGTGATGAAGAGTTTATCGAAAACGATCTCACCGCAATTATCTCCGATATAGAGCAGACTTTTAGCCGATTTTAAATCCTCCTTCAATTTTTGCGAATCATCTATGGCTATATTCGCACTTATTACCCGATTTAGAGTATCCATAAGGTCAAATTGATGTTGCGATCCAAAATCAATTACATTCCCGGCGATAGCGAGCCGCATTGCGGTATCAAAAGAGTCATCCGCGGCCATGACCATCTTTTCAAGATCCGGGTACATTCCGAGGACCTTTCGATTGTATTCGTTTTTTATTTCACTATATGGATCCGGATTGTTCAGTTCCTCCCGGATCATCCGGTGAATTTCCCGTCCTAATACCGGAGGAGATTGCTGAAAGTCAGCTTCTGCTAAAAAGACCAAAAGACGACGCATTGCCGGTTCTCTGGCATTTTCCGGAAGAACGCCTGTCTTTAATAACTTTAGAAAATTGTTAACAATGCACGGGATGCAGTCTAATTTAATGTTCATATCTTCCTGATAATTGGCGGGAAGGAGTGACGTGATTTTTGAATCGTGAGTCAGGTGTGCGTTTATTAGCTCCTCTGGAAGCGGTGTCTCGATTTCATCTTGGACAAAAGGAACTTCTTTCATTTTCAATATTTTTAAACTTAAGTGCATGATTCCTGTCCCATGTACATATATCACATTATCCGCCGCATTTTGTATTTCATTCATTTTATCGGTAAAAATATTATTTGAGAAACTGAACAGAAAATGTCGCGTGTCTTTTACCATCGCAAGATATTTATTGAATATATCAGTACTGTATGTTCTGGAGTAGAGTAGCATATTCAGAGCATGTCATATGAGTCATAATCCCCAAATCAGATTGTGGTAACATATTTTGAGCTTTTCTAAGGTTGCTTCAAATACATCTGGTTTGAGAAGATTCGCTTGCAATTCATCATGACCGGTCTTTTCAAAATCTTTCATTTTGGGATCAAAATCGATATAAACAATTTTTCCGGCAATACTATCTGTACTCACATTGTGATATGAAAAAAGTTTTTCAGCATGCTCCCGATTATAATTAGTCAGGATATGGATAAGCGATCCTCCTTTGTTCAACCATGAAGCGGCAATCATACTGCTAATCAACTCTTTTGCAGCTCCGGCAGGACCGGCTATAATTGTACTGGATGGCACGCGAATACCATCTGGCATTAAATCAGCCTAACCAATCTTGTGATATCTCAAATGTCTTCATTTATTGTTGCCTTTTAAATATGAAACAGAATAACTTGTCATTAACTCCAAATCGGATCATCACCGAATCTTTCATACCAAAACTTTATAGGATTTCCAGAACCCGGACTGGTTTCTAATTCTTCCTCTTTAAAAGAAAACGTGTAATTTTCACAATAAGCCAGTAGAATTCTGTATGACATAATGATTCTCCGGGTTTTCTTATTACAGATTTCTTTTTTTCCCCTGCATCTATCCGGATGCCATTGGAATAGTAAATCTTTGTAGATTTTCTTTATTTCAATTAGAGAAGCTTGCTCAGGGATATTTAATATTTCTAAAGCACTTTTAATTTCATCGATGCTATATTTCATGACTTTCTCAAATTTTAAATTATTTGAGTGTGAAAAGCCTCTGGCGGGATTCAGAGGCTTTAAGGCAGCTGATTAATACTTCCCTATAAAATCCATCCTGCAAAATGAATACAATTATTTTTCATCTTCTTTAGAATTTAGGTTATCTAAACGTTTCAGAATAGATGATAAGGTATTCTTTAACTCCCGCACTTCCGATTTAATGGTGCCCAGTTCATCTGCAGGACTCAGCGATTCACGCATATCTTCCGGTGCAGCAGCCGGTCTTGACCAGAAAAAGCCCCTTCCGCGGCCGCGAAAGCCGCGTCCCAATCCTCCTCCCCCGCCGGTACCTTTTGTATATCCGGGACTATCATAACCAGCCCCGTATCCCAATTGTCTTCCGGTCATCGGGCCTTCGCCCAATGGGCCTGTACGATTTCCTCGTGGCATAATATCCTCCTTCTTTATTTTAATAGTTTATTACAACGCCTGTTCTTTTAACAGGCCATTTCTGAATGAATCCAAAGCTTCATGAACACTTAATTTGTTGGCTCCGATAAAAACTTTAATACCCATTTTTTCTATAACGGACGCTGCATTACCTCCGGGTCCGTTGCCGGTTATAAGCACATCAGGATGTAACTCAAATAATTTTTGTGCCGTCTGCGGGCCGGCGCCGTGGGCTTCGTTTGCGATGGCATGATTATCAAAAGTTGAAACTTTATCTTCCTCATCATCATAAATGAAGAGATATTCTGTTCTTCCAAATCTGGGATCTATCATAGAGTCCCATTCGGTACCTTTACTTGTGAATACGATTTTCATTTCTGTTTTCCTTTTGTCATATATGGTTTAGTTATTATTTTATTTCGGTACTGGGCTCTCGGCACTCGCCACTCGTCTATCGCAGAGCTTGCTGAGAATTAGAGATTAGATCTGTAATTCCCAATTCCTAATTCCTAATTTCTCATCTCTCATTTCTAATTTCTAATTGCTTTTCCTGCGCCTCTGCGTGAGAAATCTATAAATCGATCAGGTTAATACGATCTCCTTTATTTTATCCCAACTGTCGGTCAGGATGGGTACAATTTTGCTGTTATGGTATTCCACAATGGTCTGACCATTGACCATTGATTCTGTAAAAGATTCATCATAGGGTAAACTGGAAATATGATAAATATTTTCTTCCATAAGAAACTGCTTAATTTCTGAATACACCTGCGGATTGATGTCTGATTTATTTATGATGCAGGCCGCCTTTATATTGAATTTTTTTACTAATTGATACACCCGCTTTAAATCATGCAGTCCGGAAAGGGTGGGTTCCGTGACCAGGACAGCAAGATGTGCCCCGGAAAGGGAAGACACCACCGGACATCCGATGCCCGGCGACCCATCAACTAATACAATATCCCGGTTTGTCTCTTCAGCGAGGGATTTAGCCTCATTTTTTACTTTGGCCACAAGTTTACCGGAATTTTCAGCACCAATGCCAAGGCGGGCATGCACCATTGAACTTCCTGTTTTTGTTGTAGAAATATACCATTTGCCCACATTCTGGTCATCCATCGAAATGGCATCTGCCGGACAAACTCGCGGACAATATCCACATCCTTCACAATTCAATGGTTCAATGATGTACTGGTCATTAATAACAGGAATGGCATCAAAGCGGCAGATTTCTGCACATGCGCCGCAATTGGTGCATTTTTCGGGATCTATTTTCGCCAGCAGACCGCTATAAAAATCCTCCGCTTTATTGAAATCGGGTTGCATCAAAAGATGCATATCGGCCGCATCCACATCGCAATCGGCCACCACAATATCCGTCACCGCCCAAATATGAAAAAGAAGCTGTGATGGATGTTTTGCCTGTACCGCCTTTACCTGAGATGACAACAATTTCTTTCATTTATCACCTACTGTCTGCAATTTAACTAGTGTAAAAAATAACCACAGAGCACACAGAGTGTTTTCTTTCTTTCATGTTTCTAAACTTAGTCATGATCTTCCTCAACACAATTCTTGTCAAACGCAGAGATGCTGAGTTCGCAGAGCTCCGCAGAATATTAAAAATTTCACACATTCTATATATAACTGTTGTCACCATTTTAATTCAAAGAGATAGTTCTCAATGTTTTTTAATTGCTCTTTTACTTCCGGGATCTCTTTGTAAATCAACTCCCCGCGTGAATAAAGTTCCGCTATACGGCGGTCATTGTGAATTTTAGCCAGAATGGGAATATTCTCTTTTTGGCAATAATTAAGTACTTCATCATTTCCGATACCGTAACGATTGATAACGACACCAAATTTTTGTTCAATTCCCTGACGGTATCAACTGCAAGTTTTAGATCATGTAATCCAAAAGGCGTTGGTTCGGTTACCAGAATGACAAAATCGGAATCCTTTACTGCCTCAATAACCGGACAGGAAGTTCCCGGCGGCGAATCATAAATTTTTATAAATCTATCGGAAAAATGTGTTTCAATATATTTGTTCGTTTGTGCAATCAGGGGAACCGCCTGTTCCTGACCAATATCCAGTCTACTCTCAATAAAGGACAATTCTGCCATTTTGAAAATGTTTTAACTCACCCATTTTTTGTGGAACCATGGGCAGGGCAGAATCGGGACATAATTCGGAACAGGCATAACAGCTATGGCATAATTCCGGGAAGAACCATGATCTGTGTTCCAAGTTGTAGTATCAGCATGAAAATTACAACTTCCTGGCATGATCCCGCATAGTGAGCATTCCCCTGCCATTCAGGGATCATTTTAAATTTATCTTCTTCGTGAATGGACGGTGCCTTTTATGAATATTCCGGAGTTCGGTTCTTCCACATCCAGATCAGTTAAAACAACCTCATTTTTTCCGGAAAGATAACTGGCCAAATTTGTAGATAAGGTTGTTTTACCGGTTCCGCCTTTTCCGCTGGCAATGGCAATTTTCATATTATTCCTATTTAATGGTCACAAAGATTTTCACCGGTCTGCAACTGATTGTTAAATATTGTTCAACCAGTTTTGATGGAGATTCAGCATTCACACCCATACATACTTCGATGTTATTTTGATGGAAAAGATGTTGTGCCTTTTGACCCATGCCGCCGGAGATTATTACACTGACACCTTGCTCTGCCAGAAACTGCGGATAAACACCGGGCTGATGTACCGGAGGGGTAAGAAATTCCTCTTTGATTACTTTATTATCTTCTGTTTCAACAATGGCGAATTTTTCGCAATGTCCAAAATGGGCGCATAATTTTCCGTTTTCTGTTGGTATTGCAAATAATTTTTTCATTTCGTTTTCCTTTTATCAGATATGGTTTAATTATTATAGTATTTCGGTTCTGGGGCTCTCGGCACTCGTCACTCGGTCTATCGCAGATTGCCAGATAAAAGCAATTAGAGATTGTAAATTGGAAATTTGTATTTTTTAATTGCCAATTGCCAATTGCGAATCTCTCATTTCTAATTTCTAATCATTTACTCTGCGTCTCAGCGTCTCTGCGAGAGCATTATTTCTCATGACATAACAATTATCTCTTATTAAGTAATTCTTCTCTTACCATAGCATGTCCACATTGGGGACATTTTACTGTGGTGCATTTTACTCCTTGTTGGTGGGGTACTTTTTCACCACATTTTGCACAAACACAAAAGCCCCCCTTACCAAATGCACCGCCTTTGTTTCGTCCACGGCCCCCGCCACGGCCAAGGCCCTGACCGCTACCGGGATTTCCGCTATTTTTTAAATTATTCATGTTTTTTGAATTCTCCTTCTTTTTTATCTTGCTTTGATCTTCGATAAAATTTTGTGCCAAATCTTCAATGTTCTCTGAACCACACTCCGGACAATCTTCAATATCATCACTGTATGGATTAATTTGTTCATCTCCACAATCCAGGCAGCGATACAGAGTATTGGCAAATTCAATATTCCCGCCTTCAAGTATTAACTCCAAACCATCCACGATCGCTTGGGCCAGTTTATGTCGTGCTTTTTCAATAAGGCGCGTAAAGGTTGGCCGCGAAATGGCCATTTTTTCAGCTGCCTGCAAATGTTCCAATCTCAAGAAATCCGCCAGCCGAATAACTTCATATTCATCAATGGTAAGTGTCAGTGATTTCAATCTACCCCGTGGAATACCACTGGGTTTAAAGTTCTTAAAATTAGGGGGTTGATGAATGCGTCTTTTGCGATATGGTCCTCTCATAAATTCTCCATAGTATGAACATAAGTTCATTTCATGTTTTTAATATAATGAACATAAGTTCATTATGCAAGTTATTATTTTTCTTATAATTCTTGTAATCTAATAAATATTAAATTGCGTAAATGCAATTCAGATTTAAATATAGATGTAATTATGCAATCATGTATGATCTTGTAACATTGCGGAAGTTTCATATTAACAATAATATAAGCGTTCATGAGAAGTTGGCTTAGTTTTTGGTCATAATGATAGTGTGATCTGAAAAAAATGAGAAAGGGTGGAAATGCCGATTTTTACGCTAATCTACATAATATTCAGAAATTGTATGTTGAATAACATTCTATTCATAAAAAACGAAGGCGTCATACATTGATGACCTATTAAATAATGGAGAAAAAAATGGAACATACTGATGTCTTAGTAATCGGAAGTAGCGCTGCCGGTCTGGTGGCCGCCCTGGCGGGTAAAAGAGTGTATGAAAATAAAAAAATTACCGTCATAAGAAAAGAGCAAAAAACGTTGGTCCCTTGCGGTATTCCTTATGTATTCGGTTCTGTAGACAATACCGATAAAGATATATTACCATCTGATAAAATGTTTGAGGATGGCGGTGTAAATCTAAAGATCGGCGAAGTTGTATTAATCGATCGTGAAAAAAAAGTCTGTAAGTTGCAAAATGGCGAAGAAATAGGATATGATAAACTGGTCCTGGCCACCGGTTCTACTCCTACTGAGCCCAGCTGGTTAAAGGGTGTGGATTTGGATAATGTTTTTACTGTCCCCAAAGATAAAGTATACCTTGATGAACTGCAGGAGAAGATTAAAAATTATAAAAAGATCATTGTAATTGGCGGTGGTTTTATCGGTGTCGAACTTTCCGATGAATTAACCAAAGCCGGTAAAGAGGTTACTCTCGTTGAAATATTACCCCACGTCCTGGAGCTGGCTTTTGATGAAGAATTTGCTATTGAGGCGGAAGACATGCTGAAAGAAAGAGGTGTTAATATAAAAAACGGTTCCGGGGTAAAAGAAATCATTGGCAATAAAAAAGTAAGCAGTGTTTTGCTGAATGACGGTGAAATACTGGAAACCGATGTGGTTATTTTGGCAATGGGTTATCATCCCAACACCCAATTGGCTGAAGAGGCCGGATTAACAATCAATGAGCAAGGTTTTATTAAAGTGGATGAATATATGAGAACGGAAGATCAGGATATATTCGCAATCGGAGACTGTGCAGAAAAGAGGGATTTTGTGACCAGGAAACCCAACATGGTCATGCTGGCTTCAACTGCTTGTGCTGAAGCAAGGATAGCGGGAATGAATTTGTTCAAATTGTCCGCGGTCAAAACTTTCAGTGGGACCATTTCTATCTTTTCCACTGCCCTGGGAGATACAGGATTTGGTGTTGCCGGTTTAACCGAAACCAAAGCCAGGGAAGAGGGTTTTGATATTGCCACCGGTGTTTTCGAAGGGATGGATAAACATCCCGGATCACTGCCCGGCACAAAAAAACAAAAGGTTAAACTTATTGTTGGAAAAGAGAGTGGTATTATCCTGGGTGGTGAAATTGTTGGTGGATTAACCGTTGGCGAATTAACCAACACCCTCGGTTTTATTATTCAGAACAGAATGGATATTAATTCGATCTTAACGGCACAAATTGGAACGCATCCACTTCTTACAGCTTCCCCGGCGGCGTATCCATTATTAAAGGCTGCAGGTAATGTTGCGGTGCAAATTATATTTAATAATTAATTTTTGAAACAGAAGAAGGTCAATTTTAAAGGAGGACAAAAAAATGGCCTACGAAACAGTGAAAGATGTTTTTGACCGGATACGTACTTTCCACCACCGGGTCGGTGACTACTATGACCGGCTATATTCTATTGCGGATACGGAAAGGGTAAAAATACTTTTGGACTATATGAGCCGCCATGAAAAAAAATTAGAACTGTGTATCTCGGAATATGAGCATGATGCTGCCAAAGATGTGTTAGAAGCATGGTTCAAATATACACCGGCCTCAACCTATCAGCAATGTTTTGAAGACAGCGATGTTGACTCATGACATGTCGGTTGAAGATGTGATCACGGTTGCACTGCGTCTGGATGATTGCCTCATAAATGCATTCAGAAGAATTGTTGATAGCTCAGAATCGAGTAAGATTAAGGAAATATTTAAATGTTTACTGAAGTCAGCAGAAAAGGAAAAAAAGAAATTTGTTAACGAAGCACTCGAACTGACAGAAATGTAGAATCATATGAAATAATTCTCGCCAAGGGAATTAAAGTATGCATTTGTAATCATGAAAATCATGAATTATTAAAGACCTATGTTGGGAAATAGGTAAAGAAATAATTTTATGGATATGATTAATTAGTATTTTAGAGATAAATATAATAAAAAGGTAAATACTCCTGTAGCAATCGAAATATCCGGGCTAAAGAAAAACAGGTATAGTAACTTGACTAACCTTCAGTCCTTTTATTTGTTTTTAATAGAATTAATAATTTATGCATATTATATTATTCATAGAATGTGTTTTGATTGAGAAAACCGGCTATGAATAAAATAATTATTGATAAAAATGATTTATATTCACCTGATGGTGTGATTATCATTGATAATAGTGGTAAGATTGTCGCTTTTAATGAAGCTGCCAGGCGAATAACCGGCTATAAGGATGATGATGTATCTCTTAGGAATTATAGTTTTCTTTTTGAAAAGACAGAGTCAGATAAACAATATATTGATATAGCATTAAGCGAAGGGAAATCCTACTCAAATTTAACTTTGAATCTCACATGCAGTAATAATCACACCTTGAATGTCTTTACATCAATTACTCCAATCAAAAGATCTTCTGATAAAATAATAAGTGTCGTATTTGTTATTCGGGACGCAGATGAGATGATTAAATTATCAGAGTCTCTGAATCAAAACATTCAGGAGATGGTGAATGAGAAAAACAGATTTGAAAACATTTTCCATGGAGTATCAGAGGGTATCTTTACTATAGATAATGAATGGAATATTCAATCGTTCAATCGCTCTGCAGAGAAAATAACCGGCTATTCAAGAGAAGAAGCAAAAGGGAAAAAGTGTTGGGAAATTTTTAATTCCAGCAAATGTCGCAATGGTTGTCATATGGAAACCACACTTCAATCCAAGAAGGAAATGCTGAACAAAGAACTTACCATTAAAAAGAAAAATGGGAACAGCACACCGATTCGCGTTAATTCACAGCCTTTTTTAAATGCCGAAAGTGAGTGCATTGGCGGTATAGAAATATTTAGAGATATCACTGAATTAAAGATTCTCTCAAAACATTTAGAAGACCGTTATGGTTTTGAAAATATTATCGGTAACAGCAAAGCGATGCAAAATATATATACATTACTTGAACATGTATCACAAACAGATAGTACTGTCCTGATTACGGGAGAAAGTGGAACCGGTAAAGAGCTAATCGCCAGAGCGATACATGTCAATAGTGACCGAAAGCCGCATCCCTTCATAGCGGTTAATTGTAGTGCCTTCGTAGAAACGCTTTTGGAAAGTGAATTATTCGGACATGAAAAAGGTGCATTTACCGGAGCCGTTAAGACAAAACCCGGACGATTTGAACTGGCTCAAAATGGCACTTTGTTTTTAGATGAAATAGGAGATCTTGCACCTCAGGTGCAGGTGAAATTGTTAAGAGTACTTGAAACACGTCAGTTTGAGAGGGTTGGTGGGACAAAGCCAATCACAATGAAAGTGCGTATTATAGTTGCAACAAATAAAGACTTAAAAAATGAAATCAAAGATAAACGGTTTCGCGAGGACTTATTCTATCGGATTAACGTCGTTAATATACATTTACCACCTTTAAGAGAACGAGTAGAGGATTTACCGCAGTTGATTGAGTATTTTCTGCAAAAGTTTCGAAAGAAGTTCAGAAAAAAAATTAAACATATTTCTCCGGATGCGTTCGAAATATTATATAGTTATAATTGGCCAGGAAATATTCGGGAACTGGAAAATGTATTGGAACACGTCTTTGTTTTATGTGGTAAAGAAACAGTTGACGCAAACAGCCTCCCTGACTGGTTGGTACAAGAATACAGATCTGAAAAAACCAGGAATAGGCAAGGTTTTAAACAAAGATAATATTAAAGATGCAGAGAATGTGCATATACAATCAATATTAAATAAATATAACGGAAATCGGCAAAAGGTAGCAGAAGCACTTGGTATTGATAAAAGTACACTCTGGAGAAAAATGAAAAAGTTTAACCTTCTTTAAAAATAACCAGCTTCGTTCTGATCGACATTGGATCCCGAACCAAGTTCGGGATGACTATGATGTCACCCTGAAATTGTTTCAGGGTCTCATTTTAATAGTACATTTCAATTCATCTCTCAAACTTTTGATATCTCGTTCCCGGGATATTTTCGGGACCGCACATCTTAATTATAAATTCTATTCCGTAAATCCTGTCTGTTTTTATGATCCCGACTCTGTTGGGATTATTCTGTGAAATATTTCAATAAATAATGACCAATGTCCAGGCACGAATGACAAATCAAATCCCAATTACCAATGTCAAAATACAAACCTGTTACTCATGGAATTGAGAATTGGGCATTTGAAATTTATTTGTCATTAGGATTTGGACATTTTTCATTCACGCTTTTAAAAAGGAATCATAAGTATAATTGCATACTGGCTATGGTGAATTTCAAATAATTGCATAATTGCAATTATGAAAAATCGATCACAATTAAAATAACATCAGTATTATTAATCAGTTATGGCAAATATTGAATTGGCCTCATTTTTGATGTATTTAAAGCAGGTTCTATGATTTGGCACAATACATAAATATAAAGAATCTTAGAAAATAAAATTGGAGAACTGAATCTAAATAGTAAATGAAACAAATTAATAAGGATTTATAATTATGGAAAAGAAAGCAAATAGAATCATTAGTAAATTGGATAATTTAAAAAAAGAATCGCCACAGTATTTTGAGTCATAAGACTTTTTAAGAAGGAGTTGAAACATATATCCGATATAGATTCGAAGGTGACAGACTTAATAAATATCGCACTTGCTATGTCAAAACAACCACCTGCATTGATTAATAAAAATATTGAAGCTGCTTTTCATGATGGTGTAAGGCAAGATGACATTATAGCGGCTGCTTGCCTGGCGCTTATTCAATTAGAAAATGCAGACAAATCAATTATAAAACCATTGATGGAATCAATCTCAAGATATAATCCGGTAACGAAATTTCGATCAGACAATTACTGGTATGAAAATTAGGTTAGGAAGAAAAATTAAACCTTAACCAGGGAATTTAATATGATAAGCTTTTGGTCCGGTGCCATCCAGAAGGTTAGGAAAGAGTTTAGGGATAAATAATATTCCTCCAAAGAATTGTTCATATGCTTGTGTTTACTGCCAGGTTGGTAACACAAGTGAATTACAGTATAGAAGGAGTGAATTTTATAAACCTGAAGATATTTTCGGAGATGTCCAGGAATTAGTGATAAGGTTGAAAAAAAATCGGGAAAAAATCGACTATATTACATTTGTGCCCGATGGTGAACCTACTTTGGATATTAATCTTGGTAATGAAATTGACTTATTAAAATTATTGGATTATAAGGTTGCTGTAATTACAAATGGTTCACTGATTTTGCAACAGGATATTCAAAATGATTTAATGAAAGCGGATTATGTGTCATTAAAAATTGATACAACAAATAAAGGAATTTGGAAAAAGATAAATCGGCCCCACAAGTGTCTTAACCTGGATGCTATTCTCGAAAGTATACGCTCATTTCTGTAAGGCCTATAATGGCAGATTTACTACAGAAACGATGTTGGTTGACGGTATTAATACATCTCCTTTTCACATTCAAAGCGTTGCTGAGTTTGTTGCAAAACTTAATCCTTATAAAGCATATATAGCTATGCCAATAAGACCAACTGCAGAAAAGAGAGCGAGAATACCAGATGAAGCAACAATAAATAGAGCTTTTCAAATTTTTAAAGATGAAATGGATCAGGTAGAGTATTTAATTGATTGTGAGGGAAACGATTTTGGCTATTCTGGCGAAATTGAAAAAGATATACTTCGTATTACTGCAGTTCATCCTTTGAGGCAAGAATCTGTTAAAAATCTTTTGGATAAGGCAAAATCTAATTGGCGGGTAATTGAGAACCTTATAGGTCAAAAAAAACTCAAAGAAGTGGAATATGCGGGAAGGAAGTATTACTTGAGGTCTCTGGTTAATACTGTAAATATAGGGGAAATGAGATGAGTAAATTACTGAAATTGGGGATAATTATTTGTGATCGATATCGACGGTGTGCAGGAGGCAAATGTCTCAGGGCTCTTAAGAACAGGGAAGGGGCATTTAGTATCTACAAAGGAACATCGGTGGAACTGGTTGGATACACGACCTGTGATGGTTGTCCGGGCGGTAATGTTGAATATGCAATAGAAGAGATGAAGAGTAACGGTGCGGAAAGAATTCATATGGCCACGGGGCTGATCGTGGGCTATCCACCCTGTCCTTATGTGAAATATTTTCGGGATTTTATTCAGCATAAATATGATCTCCCCGTAGTACTGGGGACACATCCGATTCCGGAAAAGTACTATGTAATTCATAACAAATTGGCTGGATTAGAAGATCCGCAGTGGTATGAAATGATAAAACCGATTTTAGCTGATGAAAAAACAAGAATATCATATAATTGATATCGATAATAAAATTCGAAGGAGATATATTATGGCAATGATGATAACTGATGAATGTATTGATTGTGAAGCATGTCTACCGGAATGCCCCAATAGTGCCATAATCGAAGGTGAAGGAATATATGAAATCAATCCTGATTTATGTACAGAATGTTTTGGCTTCGCAGATGCACCACAGTGTGCAGAAGTATGTCCCGTGGATTGTATTGTCAAAGATTCCTTTCATGCCGAGATCAAAGAGCAATCAACGGAAAGCGAAAAGAAAGTACATATTAATTGGTGAACTTTATATAGAAATAGTTGCAGGAAAGCAGATCTTTCGATAAGATTTGGAATAGGAATTATTACAAAGACAGGTAAATGTCTTGGAATTTAATTATTAATAATAAGAAAAGGTATCACCAATGGATTCAGAAATGAAACGCTTACACAAATCGACGAAAGCTATTCACGCTGGTAATTTAAAAGATTCAATTTTCGGTGAGGTATCTGTGCCTATTTTTCAAACTTCCACATTTTCATTTCCCAGTGCCGATGAAGGTGCCGATCGATTTTCCGGAGAAAGTCCTGGATATATTTATACCCGCATGGGTAATCCTACTTCAAATGCCCTGGAGGAAAATCTTACTGCTCTGGAAAATGGATATAATGGGGTAACTACCGCAACTGGGATGGCAGCAATTTCTACTGTTTTCCTGACTTTTCTCGAAAAAAACAGCCACATTATTTGCACATCTGCTGTATATGGACCGGTCCGTGTGGCCCTTGAGAAAGAATTCAAACGTTTTGGTGTGGAATCAACATTCGTTAATACAGCAAAGATTGAGAACATAAAGGAGGCACTACGGCCGAACACAAGCATGATTCATGTTGAAACACCGGCAAATCCAACGATGCAGATCACTGATATTCAATCGGCTGCGAAAATTGCTCACAGCCATGGCGCACTTCTGGTTGTTGATAATACATTTGCCAGTCCTTATTTACAGAGACCGCTGGAACATGGTGCAGATATTGTTGTTCATAGCCTGACAAAATTTATTAATGGTCATAGCGATGTGGTTGGCGGCGTCATTATTGCCAAAAATGCAAAATTGTATAATCGGATAAGAGGATCGCTAAATCTATTCGGTGGTACAATGGATCCACATCAGGCCTGGTTAGTTCTGCGTGGTGTACGAACACTCCCCCTGCGGGTTGAAAAAAGTCAGGAGAATGCGCTTAAATTAGCAAAATACCTAAAAAAACATAAAAATGTTACCTGGGTTAATTATCCTGGTTTGACTGAGCATCCGCAATACACGATTGCAAAAAGTCAAATGGATGGATTTGGTTCAATGATTGCTATTGGGGTAAAGAAGGGATTAAATGGCGGTAAAACAGTTATGAATTCAGTTCGACTTTTTACTTTGGCCGTATCTCTCGGTGGTATCGAATCTTTAATAGAGCATCCTGCTTCGATGACGCATGCATCAATGCCTCAAAAGGGGCGTGAGGAGGCAGGGATATCGGATGATTTGGTCCGGATTTCGGTCGGATGCGAGGATTATAGAGATCTTCGTGATGATCTTAACCAGGCTTTGCAAAATATCAAGTAAAGAAAATCTAAAAATAGTGAGGAAGTGCATACTATTAATTTGAACAGGTAAGAACAATATTGAAATGAGGACAAAATGAAAAAGAAGATTAAATTTCCAGAAGCAATGGTAATTGCTTTCATTTTACTTTTTTCAATTAGCTAATGCGAACGCTCAGAGGGGTATGGGACGGCAGGGAAGTGGAGGATGGGGGATGGGATCACGATATACAAGAATGTATGATCCTAAAACTGTGGAGATAATCACCGGAACTGTAATTAATGTGGAGAGGATTACCCCAATAAAGGGAATGTCGTCTGGTGTGCATTTAATGGTGAGGACCGAGCCAGAAACGATATCTGTGCATTTAGGACCGGCATGGTTTATTGATAACCAGGACATAATGATTGAGCAAGATGACAAACTTGAGATTAAAGGCTCACGGATTGACTTTGAAGGGGAACCCGCCATTATTGCTGCGATAATTGAAAAGGGCGAGCAAACACTTCAGCTTCGTGCCGCAAACGGTGTTCCTGTTTGGAGTGGTTGGAGAAGACGTCGATAAATGATGACTTTAATGAAAAATTACTTTAAGGGTATGCCGTGTCCTTACGCCACATCGCGACACACTTCAATAATTAATAACCAATGTCCAAGCACGAATGACAAATCAAATCCCAATTACTAATGTCAAAATACAAACCTGTTACTCTTGGAATTGAGAATTGGGCATTTGACATTAATTTGTCATTCGGATTTGGACATTTTTCATTCACGCCTGCATACTTTTATATGTCCCGAATCTAATCCGCTAATATAATCCTGATATTTGCATATAACCCAATAAACCAAATTTCATGTTGCAGTATTGCAATTATATTTATGCCCTAAGTGTATTAGTGCAATGTATAGTCTATTAGACGAAATTCAGTTAACATCAATAAATATAATAAGATAGATTGGTTGTTATCTTTGGCTTCATTATTGATATTAGTATTAGTATACAGAAAAATGGAGGTATACATATAATGAAATATTTAATCCATTTTGCACTGGTTAGTGTCATATTTGCCATGGGTATCTTTAATAATGTGTTGGCTGATTTATCTGATAAAGATGATGAAATACTATTACCCAGGTATACAAATGTTGACGTAGAAATTAAGTATGATAGTAACGGTACGGATTTATTATGAAAATGTAAATGTGTTTGATAAAACTCAAAATGAGAAGCCGTGTTTAGTTATTTCAAATATAGACCTGCGAACGAAGCGAAATACTTTTTCTGGAAGGTATACGTGTGACAATTTACGATCATGATTCAGGTAAATTATTAAAAATATACACTTCCTGTAAATAGTAATTATACATATGTCGAAATATGTAATCTACAAGAAACTCTGGAAACACTATTTATGAATACACTGGTTAATGCGCAGAAAAATGACAAACTGAAAGTTATGAAAATTCTTGGCGGGAAGGGGGTACAATATCGTCTCGCTCAACTTGGTATCGGGATAGGTTCAATAATAATTGTGTCTCGAAATGCACCATTCTCGGGTCCATTAATGATTGAACACGAGGGTTCAAAATTTGCACTTGGTATAGGTATTGCCTCCAGAATTCTTGTAAGCGTAATGTGATGATAATTGCAGTATTAGGTCAACCAAATTCAGGAAAAAGCACATTATTCAATTCAGTGGCCGGTTATAAATCTGTTTCATCAAATTTTCCCGGTACTACAGTGAATTATCAAAGAAGTTATGTAAATCTTAATGGAACAACCAGTCAATTGATAGATTTCCCGGGTTGTTATTCACTTTCCTCGGTGAATGAAGCAGAGTTGAAAATCCGTGACTATCTAATTTCTGAAAGTATAGATATCATTATAAATGTAGTCGATGCATCCCGCCTTGGAAAGGGTTTAAGTTTCACTCTTGAACTTCTGGATTTGCAAATCCCCATGGTGCTTTGTCTTAATATGATAGATGAGGCATCACGAAAAGGTATTTCGATCGATACCGATCAGCTCTCCGATGTACTGAAAATTCCGGTCGTCCCAACCATTGCTGTAAAAAATGAGGGTGTGAAAAATTTATTTGATGTGACAAGTGACATAGTAATACCAGAATACCGATGGAAAAATGCCGGAATTAATTATCAGAGAGATATTGAGAAAGTCATCCTGCAATTGACAGATTTAATTGACAATAATTCAAAATCAAAAGTTAAAATTGCTCAGCGATTTATGGCAATTAAACTTTTAGAGGGAGATAATTATTTTCTAAAAGAAAACGAATGTAGCAATATAAATGAGCTCAATAAAAAATCTGATCAGTTACGTCAACATTTAGCCACAGAACGTGGTAGACCTGGTGCAACTGTGATGGCCATGGAGAGGTATGCACTTGCGATGGAAATTTTTCGCAAGGTTTCAGTTGAGGGTAAGCCAAAAAAGGATTGGCGGGAATACGCAGATAATCTTTTGATGCATAAGTTTTTAGGATATATAATAATCGCATTGACTTTTACAGGAATATTTTATCTGGTATTTGGTTTGGGCAGTCTGCTTGAGAGACCACTATTGCAGGGTTTTAGCACAATTGAAACATATCTGGCAGGAAAATTAAATGCTGAAGGATTTGCTTTTGTCATTCTTAAAGGCTGCCTCTATGGAATTAGTGGCGGTATTGCAGTTGTATTACCCTATCTTGTGCCATTTCTGATTGTATTAACACTATTGGAGGACAGTGGTTACCTGCCCAGAGTTGCCTATCTGATGGATTCCTTTATGCACCGCATTGGTTTACATGGGACTTCAATTTTACCTCTGGTATTAGGATATGGTTGTAGTGTACCCGCAGTAATGGCTACGCGAACTTTAAGTTATCACCGTGATAAATTTATTACTGCCGTCCTTGTCACCCTGGTGCCTTGTTCTGCCCGGAGTGTTGTTATCTTTGGATTGGTGGCATATTATATTGGGCCGGGAACAGCAATTCTATTTTACATCTTTAATTTATTTATTGTTGCCGTAATTGGTAAAGTTCTTTCCAACTTAATGCCATCTGTCTCACCGGGAATGATTTTAGAATTACCCGGGTATAAATGGCCGGTTTTCAAATCAGTTTTTCAAAAAGTCTGGTTTCGAATCCGGGAATTTATCGTGATTGCCTGGCCATTATTAATAGTTGGTAGTATTGTTTTGGGGATTGGTGAGTACTATGAATTAAATAATAATATAAATGATCTTCTCTCTCCGCTTACGAGGCTTTTGGGATTGCCGGTAATGATTGGAATCCCCCTGGTGTTTGGTGTTTTACGTAAAGAATTAACCCTAATTATGTTAATTCAGGCATTAGGCACATCACAGGTACTTTCTGTTATGACATATTTACAGATCATGGTATTCACTATATTTATAATGTTTTATATCCCATGTCTTGCGACGATTGCTGTTCTGATCAAGGAACTGGGCATGCGTTGGACCATAGCCGTTATTGGTATCACATTGTTCCTGGCTACAATTTTGTCATTAGTTTTCAAGTTTAGTTACACAGCACTATATTAAAATGTTCTGGCGAATGACATTTGAACCAGTATGCCATGTATCTCTAGTATCTCCGGTGTTTCGAGATTCTCGTAATCAACTGAGATATTCCTTCGCTATCTGTATCCTGCATCCAATTCCACATAATTGAATAATTGGTTTCATCCTGTAAATAATTCAAACCGGACCATTAATTTAACATGCTAAACATATTGTTAAAATACCTGGCTATTTCTTCCCGATATTTTGCTGGGATTCAATATCGGTACTGGCAGAGTTACTGCCATGGCCAAGGCAGGTGCTACCTATGGCATGTCTCTATTATGGACAATCGTTAAATGCCTTGGAGTCCTAAAGCCAATCATATATTTTCAAAAACTTTTCTCAGAGCACATCGAAATAGTGAAACAGAGATCATTCACCGGGATAATATTGATCAGTTTATTTAATATTTAAATGCTAAAAAAATTGCGAAAATACCTCACCCTGTTTCTTCCTGGAATCTTTCAGCCTGGGATTTAATATCGGTACCGGCAGGCCGGGAAATTATATGCAGAAGGGCTGGGGCTGGCTAAGGCATCTCAGATGATCGGACTGTTAGAACCGTTGGTTGGTTCTTTTGCTACATCCATTTTTGCAGTTGGAATCATTGCGGCAGGTGTTTCCTCGCAGTTTCCTAATGTATTGATGTTGCCTTGGCTATCTATGCGACTATAACCAGTCGGAACGTAAGATGACGCTTCCCAAATATCGAATCATAGTTTTGATCATTTCACTATTAGGGCTGGTCGTTCCAATCTTTGATGCGCGTCCCGTATTTGTAATGATTGTGTCACAGGCATTTAATGCAGTAATTTTACCTGTTACTGTTGCCTGTATGCTTTATCTTGGGAATCGTCATGATGTAATGGGGGAACATAAGAATAAGCCGATGACAAATCATATCCTGATAGCGATTCTTTTGTTTTCTATTGTGACAACATCTATGGGCATCAAAGGCGTTTGGCAACTAATTACATCATAATTCCGGATATAATTAATCGTTTTGAAGTTATGTTTCAAATTGATTAAGTTAAAATCTTATATTGTTCATTACATTTTTCAGAAGTTTCTTATTATAAATTCGGGTTGATTGATATAATGAATTTTGAAATATTGGATTTGCAATTAATAATCCAGTTTATCCTGTGATCCTGTCTAAAATAAAATTTTACAGTATCATATGATACTAACTATAAATGTAATCATACTTTTACTGGGAGTTATATAAATGTCTTTGATTAACCGTCGTGATTTTTTGATTGGGTCAGCGCTTGCTACAGCCGGTTTGGTTACCGGGTGCACGAGTAGCCGGATTCTGGGTGCAAATGATGAGATTCGTTTCGGAGTTATCGGAATTGGTTCCAAAGGGGCCGACCATGTTGATAATCTGATCAAGATTCCCGGGACGCGTCTGGTTGCTCTGGCCGATCCGGATCCTGAATATTACATGAATGCCAAACGGGATGAACTGGCCAAACTTGAAATTCCTGTCAATGTAGATGTATACACTGATTTTCGCAGAATACTGGACCGTAAGGATATTGATGCAGTTATTATCGCATCGCCCAACTATTGGCACGCTCACCATGCTATTTATGCCCTGCAGGCAGGCAAACACGTATATGTTGAAAAACCGGTATCTCACGATGTCTGGCAAGGCCGGCAGATGGTTGAACTGGCCCGGAATTCCGGACTGGTGATTTTGCCAGGCTTACAGAACCGTAGCCGCCATTGTTGGCCGGAAATCATGGACTATCTCAAAGAAGATCATCTCGGGAAAATTATATGTGCCCGTGGTTTGTGTTACAAGCGACGTAAGAGTATTGGCCTGTTGTCGAAACCAGCGACACCGCCAAAGTCATGTGATTATAATCTCTGGCTGGGTCCGGCCCAGGATCTTCCCCTGATGCGCCCTCAGTTTCATTATGATTGGCATTGGGTTTGGAATACCGGTAATGGTGATGTGGGTAATCAGGGCGTGCATCAAATGGATATTGCCCGCTTACTGATTGGTGAAAAAAACCTCCCGGAGCAGGTTCTCAGTATTGGCGGGCGTTTCGGCTATAAAGACGCTGGTGAAACACCGAATACCCAAATGATTTTTTATGATTATCGTCCGGTGCCACTAATATTTGAAGTCCGTGGTCTCCCGGATAAGCCGGGCGTCGAAGCCATGTCGGTTTATAAACAATCGCGAATCAGCACCCTGATTGAATGTGAGGGCGGATATATCTCCGATACAACCGCATATGATAAGGAGAATAAACGCATCCGTCAGTTTAGTGCGCATGGCGGAGAAGAACATCTTCCTGCGTTTATTAATGCAATACGTAATAATAAACCCGAAAATTTGCCTTGTTCGATTGAAGATGGTCATATATCCACTTCCTTGTGTCATATTGGCAATATTTCACATAGAATCGGCCAATTAGCAGGGCCAGAAGAGATTTCTGAATCTATCCGGCCAAATGTGTTGCAGAGCGAGACATGGCAACGCATGACCGAACACCTGACCAACAACAATGTCGATTTGGAAATAGACAAAATAACATTTGGCGCAAATCTTATCTTTGATCCAACCAATGAGATATTTACCGGGTCTGGTACAGCAGAGGCGAATGCATTATTAAAGGACGATTATCGGGAAGAGTGGACTATCCCTGCTATCCGTTAGCGGTTAAGAAAATTAGAAATTAGGAGTTGGAAATTAAGCCCCGAAAGGGCATCAGTCTGTATTTAAATTATTAGAACGGGGTTTGATTCATATACTATTTAATCATACCTGAAGATATTTAAGCAACCGGAATATTTTGTAATCGCCAAATACTCATCACGCGAGACCCAATTGCAACACTCCAACACTCCAATACTTCATTGCTCCAACCTGAAAATCAATTCGTTGAATAAATGTTGATATTTTAGGTTTTTTGAATTATATTAACCGTGAAATATTAAAAATGAATATTAAATATTCACGGTTAAATCTATGTATGTTTACAGACATATTACATCCAACGTATTGAATTTAATTAACAATTTTCCGGTTGTGGGTATTATCGGGCCGAGGCAGGTCGGAAAGACAACTTTTGTAAAAGAATTGATCGGTCAGATCGATAAAGAGTGTATTTACCTCGATCTGCAGCTTCCTGAGGATTTTAGTAAATTACATGATCCACAGATTTATTTAGAGCAACATGATGATAAGTGTGTGATATTAGATGAGATTCAACGCATACCTAATATTTTCAGCATCTTAAGGGCGCTCATAGATCGCAAGCGTCATTCGGGTAGATTTGTCATACTAGGATCTGCTTCACCTGATCTTCTCAAACAAAGTTCCGAGACACTGGCTGGTAGAATTGTTTATTGTGAGTTATCACCTTTCAACCTGATGGAGATCATCAGTAATTATGAAAGGGGAGATCACTGGTTTAGAGGTGGATTTCCAGAATCTTTTTTATCTGATGATAGTAATATTTTTACTATTTGGATGCGAAATTTTGTCCAAACATATTTGGAAAGAGATCTGCCGATGCTCGGATTAGCAGCAGATTCAATTCTAATGCGCAGACTCTGGACAATGATTGCCCATTTTCATGGTGGTATTTGGAATGCAAGTACCTTTGCCAAATCTCTAGGGGTAACGGTTCCAACCGTAAATCGCTATATAAATTTTCTAGAAGGTGCATTCATTGTTCGTCGACTGGAATCTTACTTTTTTAATATAAAAAAACGGTTGGTCAAATCTCCTAAAATATATATCCGTGACACTGGTATCCTGCACTATTTGGCCGGAATTAGCAATTTTGAATCATTATACGGTCATGCCCTTATTGGCAATTCATGGGAGGGATATGCAATAGAACAGATTCATCAAATGCTGCCTGGTGAGCAAAAAATTTATTTTTACAGAACACATCATGGTGCTGAAAGTGATCTCGTGATAGTACAAGGAACAGAACCCACAGCTTGCATCGAAATTAAGTATACATCTCAACCGAAGTTGTCAAAAGGATTTCAAATTGCTATTGATGATTTAAAGACACAAATAAATTTTATTATTACACCAAAATCGGATACGTACATGATCAGCAAATCTGTTGTGGTCTGCAATCTGGCTGACTTTTTATCATCGCATCTGCTAAAAATCCAATGAAATTTTCTAAACACTATCTTTACATCTCACATTGTGGAAAAAGCTGATCAGCAGGGAGCCGAGGTGATGGAAAATTACCGGGTTGAATTGAACTTCTCCATGATGTTTTGAAAATTCGTGGCGCACTTCTTTCGGCACTAAAGTGCCCATATTTTGGGGTACCGGCTATCCTCCCCGGCTAAAAGCCGGGGCTAGTGATCGGGTTAATCCTAAAGTTAGTTCAGAATCAAATGACAAGTTTCAAAAAGTAAAATACAGGATGACGTTTCTGAGACCTGAAACCTGAAACCTTGTATCCTGTATCCTGCGTCCTACCACTTTAATATAACTTTTTGGTCATTTAGAATTGTGTTGTAATTCAAATATTGTTTATGGTATAGATGAGAATTAATTCGTATTTTACAGCGTTCAGGTTTAATTATTTCACATAGCATAAAGATTTGAAAATCAATCTTTCAAGGATCAATACATGCAATCTCTTAGATTATGTTTTTTCTCTCTCCTGACAATGTTGTTGTCAAGCGGCCTGTATGCGCAAACAGACGGTTATTTTATTTTTCCCCAGGCAATGGCCTATGGAAAATATGCAAGTACGGTCGGCTTGCTGTCAGCAGGTTTGCCGGAAGACCAGGTTGAGGAGGCCAGTTCCCTTATCAGAGCCCCGCTGCTGAATTACCAGGCCATGTACGGATTACCCGAAAATTTTAAAATTTACGGTAGTTTTCATACAAATATTATCACGTATCATTTTGCGTTGGGACCCAAATGGGGATTCCGTCTCGATAAATTTTCTACAAATATAGGTTATGATGTGGCCTACTGGTTCGGGCAACTGGAGCAGTTTGGATTTAAGAGCAAAGTCAACGGCTGGCTGCATTATCCAAATCTTACAGTTGGATATGAGTTTGAAAAATTTGCCGTCTCAATTAAAGGTGAATTAATACTGCAGGCAAGTCTGACACAAAAGCAGGAAGATATTGAAATCTCTTCGGATAAGAATGCATTTGCCGGGGGAACAGTGGGGGTTTATATCGAGCAACCACTTTGGAAAGATAATTATATGCTGATCGGCCTGAAAGTGAATTACACAAAATTCTATTATCCAACCTGGGCCTCCTTTGCTACCTTTAATCGATATTTATACATACCTGAAATAGTACTGGGAATAAATTTATGAAAAAACTAATATTTTTTGCCTGTAGCCTGGTTATGATTTCCTGTGATACGGATCTTTCTGTAATCGTACCTGATCATGGCGACCAGAGTATACTGGATCAAACTATTCCCCTGAGTGAGGATGTGAAAAACAAATTGAACGGTGTATACCAGGTAACAGATGGCAGTGATCATTTTGGTAATCAGGTTGTGATCAAGTGGAGTGGCAATTATATCTCCGTCTTTGGAGAGAAGAATGCCGATTATTGTGTACTTCAGGGCGGCTCAAGCGGTTCGGAAGTATTATTTGAAGGATACTGGCGCTATGCCACAAATACAGAAACCGGCCTGGTTGAATTCAGCATACCGGAAGCAAATGGTGGCGATTTTCTGATCAATGGCGGGGACAGTGTTCAAATTGAACTGACCGGATCGTTTGGCTCCGATAATAATAATCCGGATAGGAAAGTTACGTTTCTTTATTCCAGACCATTCAGCGCCAGGGTTTCTGAAAAGAAGTTCTATATTCTTGCGCATCGAGGTGGCGGCCGTACATCCGATTTATTACCGGCCTCTGAAAATACGGTTGAAATCATCGGTTTAGCGGAGCGCTATGGCGCCAATGCCATCGAGATAGATGTCAAATTATCCCAGGATGGGGTTCCCTTCCTGTATCATGATGGAACCATTAATCTGAGATTAACGCAAAAAGGACCGATCTGGGGCGTTGTCGAAGATTTTTCTTTTGCTCAACTTCGCTCTTTTATCACGCTAATCAATGGGGAAAAGATACCTTCTCTGCAGGAATCACTAGAATATGTCCTTGAGCAAACCAATATCAATCTGGTGTGGCTGGATATGAAATCGGAAAAAAATGATATGCCGATTGTGATTCCCATGCAGCAGGAAATCATGAACCGTGCAGAAACCATGGGCCGGGATCTTGAAATTTTTATCGGACTTCCTACAGAAGATAAAATGTCTGATTTTTTAACGTATCCCGGTTACGAAGATATTTTATCACTAAATGAATTAGAGATCGCAGATGTCCGCCGCACCGGTTCCGCGTTCTGGGGGCCACGCTGGACTCTTGGTATGCAGAATGATGTCGTAGAAACCATGCATCAGGAAGGCCGCCGGGTTATCACCTGGACAATGGATGAAGCACAATTTATAAAGCAGTATATCAATGAAAGTGGTTTTGATGGTATGGTGACTAATTATCCGACCCTGGTCGCCTATTATCATTATTCAAAGTAATTTGGATCACAGAACTATATATTAAGGGTTATCAATGAAGAACATTTATATCATAATGATAGTATTTATCTGTCTTTTGTTCTCGAATGCGATCTCACAAGACTACCATCTCAATGTGCGTGCCGGGGCCGGGTATTCTAGGTTTATGACAGATTTGGATTATCCCGGCATCAATAAAAGTGGATTTATTGGTACTTTCAGGGTAATGTGGCAGCCGGAACATTTGTTACAACTGGGATTGGAGTCCGGTTACAACTCGCTCTACACATATGAGGAGAGTGGTGTCGAAACTGAATTCGGTAAAACCGATGCGACCTCATCGCTCACTGCTGTCCCGCTTTTTCTCGTAATTTCGATGCATGTAATCGATGGGGCAAGTATCACTGCCGGATTTGGACCGTCCTTTCTCACAACCTCATTTGAATCATTTGATTTGCAAACCAACAGCTCTCAATCCAGCACCAGTTACTTTGTGGCGGGAGAGTATCAACATTTTCTTACTAATAAAATATCAATTGGGGGTGACTTACGTTGGTATTATATACAGAAAATAGAGGATGGAACCTTATCGCTTAATGTGACACTTGGTTATCAATTATTATCATGGTGAGTAAACGTCTGATGGTAACTGCTCATAATCAGTTTGGCTGATCACTCTATGTCCGGGTGTGTTGTATAAAATGTCAAACTGGTACTGCGTTTTAAATCCTGAAAAGTCGGGCCGAAGCATTTGAACACGCAATTTTAATTGTTGCTCTTTGGCAGAGGCCTGCAGGTAAAAAAAGTTTTCAATGTCGGTCTGTTTCCTAATAAATCCTTCTGATAATATCTCATTTTTCTCATCCGTTTGATGCTGCAACCCACCGCCACCGCCGATCACCAAAAAGTGTTTCTTTTCCTGAACAAAATGCTCAAAAGCATGAGAATGCCCACTTAAAAATAATATTGATTTTTTACTTTCCATAAATGGCGGGACAAAATTACTGCGAACTTGTTGATCAGAGGAAATAACCTCCGAATCTGTGTATGGCGGATGATGACATCCTACAACCACTGCCTTTATCGCTGTATCCGCATCACATGTGCGTAGTGCATCTTGATACCAGTTTTCTTGCATATCCATTTCATATTGATCCATCTGGTTAAAATTTGAATTAAGCAGGATGATGGCCACATTTCCAACTATTTGCATGGAACCGGTAGGTGAATAATCGGGGAATCGGGCGGCGAACTGCGCCATTCCGGCCTCGGCAAATAAAAAGAATTCATGATTCCCGAGCGTCGGGTAGAAAGGAATATCCTCTTTTTTCAATCGCAACAAGAAGTTATCAATCGGTTTCCAGCTGACTTCACTATAAGCCTGATGCCACAAGATCTCCTAAATGAAAGATGACATCCGGTTGTGTTTTAATGATTTTATCAAATATCAGATCCCGGGCCTTGGTGTTTTGATTTGTGGTTCTGAATATCTTCTCGAGCCACAACGGTTCCTGGGTGTCACTGATGAAAATCATTGAATTTCCCGAGCTATCATTTTCTACGGCAAAAGAATTACCGAACAAAATTAGAATGAGTGTGAGTATGGTATTTTTAGTCAAAAATTATTTCTCTGAAATATATATCTTTTAAGGAAATTATTTCCTGAAAAGAATCTTTATAAAAGCAATCGTCATCCTGAACCTGTTTCAGGATCTATTTATAATATTTATCTCTCCTTACAAGGAGCATCGTGACGAAATAATCACGTAGTTCCATATCCGCTTTTCAACAAACTTATTAAGACATTGTTCCAAATTAATATCCCACTCTCTCATTCCCACAGATCATGTCTATGAAAATTTGTTGGCTGAGCGTGTAAACGGAATATTAAATATTAATTTATCTTAGCTGAAACTCTTAGTAGTTTAATATCGCTGAAAAAACTCTCAAGGTGTCAATTCAGATCTACTATCGAGAACGACCGTCCTTTTCACTTAATTATCAAACTCAAAACCAGAGACATACGACATGAGTCATTTACATATTCACAGAGAAAAAAGATAAAAAGAAGCAAAAAAAGAAAAATAATCATATATTCGTGTGACCGGCCTTTTTGTTCCAGATAAGTTAAAATGGCCTGATTGAGACTGGATTCGTATCCAATTGCACTCCGGCAATTTATACATTTACTGTCAAAGCAATTATTTACAGGTAATATTGTTATGCCAAAAAAGGCGCCTTTAAAAATTCTGGTGATTTTAAGCTCAGTCGGGCCGGGTTTATTTCTGATCGGCTACAATATCGGCACGGGCAGTATCACTACTATGGCCAAATCCGGTGCCGAATATGGCATGTCGCTATTCTGGGCTCTCCTCCTTTCCTGCATATTTACCTATATTCTGATGGTGGCCTATGGCAAAACAACCTTGGTTACTGGTAAAACGGCGTTATCCAACATCAGACAGAACTTTCGTTTTGGGCAAATTCTTGCGCTTTATATCATGATTGCGCTGATTATCGGAGAAATACTGGCGCTAATAGGTATTATGGGCATCGTCTCAGATTTGTTGCAAGAAGCGTGGCGACTGCTTTTTGACGATACAAAGATCAATTCAATTTGGATCATTGCCGTCATCATTCTTGTTCTCTATGGTATTCTCTGGTATGGACGCTACCATATTTTCGAAAGAATTCTGACAGTTTTTGTGATTCTTATGGGTCTGTGTTTTATCGTTGTCTTTTTTATGGTCGAACCAAGTCTGTCTGTTATTATCCAGGGACTGATTCCCACAATTCCTGACAAGCCTGGTGCTTTGCACTTAGTAGCCGCCATGGCCGGCACAACTTGTTCGGCCGCGGTGTTCATTATTCGCAGTATCGTGGTCGCTGAGAAAGGTTGGACCAGCGACCAATTGAAAACAGAAAAAAAAGACGCATTTATTTCTGCCTTTATGATGTTGATACTGAGCGGTATTATCATGGCGGTGGCTGCAGGTACGCTTCACGTTATGGGGCTACAGCTTAATGACACAATCGATATGATCCGTCTTTTTGAACCGCTGGGCGGAAAGATCGCCGCGTTTATCCTGATCATTGGCGTCTCGTGTGCCGGACTTTCAACCATGTTTCCGATCGTGCTGATCGCACCCTGGCTGATCTCTGATTACCGCGGTACTCCGCGTAATATCCAATCGCCTTTATTCCGGATTCTAGGTTTGATCGGTCTGCTATTTGGATTAACTTTATATTTTATCGAACAAAGACCACCGGCTATGATGATCTTTTCCCAGGCATTTCAGGCCTGTATTTTACCGGCGGTGGCCATTCCGGTATTTATTCTGCTGAATCGTAAAAATTTAATGAAGACACATACCGCGGATATTAAAACAAATATCGGCCTGATCGCGGTGATCATATTTTCGGTGATTACCAGTTATTTTGCAATTGCGGATCTTTTTTAATCTGCATAACAAAGGGTACAACGTAAGATTAACCAATGGGATAGAAACAGAATTCCAGCTTTTTTAAGGTGAAATATATTTTACTTCAACGATAATCAAATATGGATTTACTATGAACAAATATTTTAAAGCAGATGCCCTAAATGTGAGAATTTTTATTTCCAGCGGGGAGGCGGGATGCAGCGCGGCAGAATTTGTTGTTTCCGGTTTAAATAATGCAATATCAGAAAAGGGCAAAGCCAATCTCATCCTGGCCACCGGTGCATCGCAGTTTGATTTTCTCAAAGCCCTTAAAAAGTCACCTCATATCGACTGGACAAAAATCACCGTATTCCACCTGGACGAATATAAAGCAATGTCAGACCAGCATCCGGCCAGTTTCAGGAAATACTTGCGCGAAAGAATCCTCGATGAGGTGAAACCATCCCGGGTCTATTTCCTGCAAGGCGACGCCCCGGATATAAAGTCCGAACTCCAACGGTATGAGGACTTGCTGAGATCAAATCCGATAGATGTAGCCTGCATCGGTATTGGAGAGAATGGACATATTGCGTTCAATGATCCAGCCGTGGCCGACTTTAATGACCTGCAGCTTGTAAAAGAAGTCAAACTAGATGAAGCCTGCCGCAAACAACAGTTGGGTGAAGGTTGGTTCGATTCGCTTGAGGAAGTCCCATCCCATGCCTTAAGTTTAACTATTCCGGCAATCATGAATTGCCGGACAATCAGCTGTGTTGTGCCGGACACCAGAAAAGCGAAAGCAGTCTTCCAAACGGTACATGGCCCGATCACTACCGAGTGCCCGGCCTCTATATTGAGGACACACAATGATACAACCCTGTTTCTCGATCAGCATTCGGCCGTAAAATTAAAAGCCTACCCTGTTAGCGGATCGGACTAAATCACCTGATCCGTTTTATAAAATTCCTCATTCTAAACTGGCTGATCCACGATTTGGTCATTCTTTTTGTCCCAGTATAGTTTTTTACCCTCGCGATAAGCGCGTGTGGCCATGATTATACCAATTGAGTGCCAGTAGCCGCTCATAATATGGCCATTGGTTTCTTTATTACGCGCACGCATGCAGTCGATCCAGTTATCAAGATGATATTTGTTATTATCATCCAATGAGGTAGGGGCCAATTTGTCAATATATTCACCTGCGGTAATCACTTCGGCCTGACCCTTTTTGACCGCTTTTTCAAATCCTGCATAAAAATCAAATCCACCGGGCAGATCTTGATGCTCAGGGACAAAAAACCAACGTGGACTACCCTCGCCACCCTGGGAGTATAACGTTCCATCCTTACCACGGATACAGGAATAATCACCAAATTTGTTGGCATAATTGGATGTATAACTATATAAAAAATTCTTCTCTTCATAGGTTGCCAATGCGGAAAATGTATCCGGATTTTCACGAATATCAGGCCAGCCAAAAATCCCGCCATTAGCTACCATGGTGTCTGGAATCTCAGTATCCGTATAAAAATGGACCAAGCCAATGCCGTGACTCATCCATTGTGAAGTGATACCGCCGGAAAATTCTTTAAAAATACGAAATTCAAAATATTGCCATGGATCGAATGGCCGGTCCGGTTTTCCCAATAGCCATCGTTGCCAGTCGGTGTCATTTTCCCGGATGGCTGCCACATCGGGATCATCCGGTTCATGCCAGCGATGATTATTATCATTCCAAACATGTTCAATTTTTGTGATCTGGCCTAATTTTCCCGAACGAATGACATCACGGATTTTCTGATGAATCGGTTCACTAACCCACTGCGACCCCATTTGCACGACCTGTTCTGAATTAAGAACCGTATCCCTGGCCAATTTTGCTTCTTCTATATCCTGGGCCATGGGTTTTTCAAGATAGCAATCCTTACCGGCATTGACTATTTCGACCATTATTTTTGCATGCTGATGATCACCGGTTGCCACCATCACCCCATCCAGATCAGTCATTGCCAGCAAATCCTCTGAATATTTAAATTGTTTCACGTCAACGCCAAATCTTGCTTTACAATCCGCAGCGGCTTTTTCACGGTTCAGTTTCCAAATATCACAAACGGCAACGATACCCAAATTTTTATCCTGCATTGACATTTCGGCCATCAGAATGTGCTCACGACCGCGGGAGCCACAACCCAGAAAAGCGAGATTCACCCGGTCATTGGCTCCTATAATCCGGCCATAAGATTTAGCAGTCATCACCGTCGAAAGCCCCATTACACCCACCGCTGATGTTTGGATAAAATTGCGTCGGGATATTTTTTTGTTCATTTTAGTGCCTTCCTTCTTTCAGTTTTAAACCATGTTAAGTGATCTTATGCGACGACAATACATCAGTTGTAAAAAATATGTAACACCCCGATGGATTTTTATGAGGAATAGGAAATATGTAAATAATATATAGATATTTACATACCCAGTCAAAAAATAAGTCTTTAAATCCGCTGCGAACCTCATATTCGAACGCTACAAAATCATCATTGTCATTTCGTAGAAATCCTCCTGCCATTTGAGCAATGTGTATCATAACTTATAGATATAATTTGCAAATTAAAACGGGAGGATCCCTTCGGGGTTAATCATATGTGAATTCGGAATCCGATACCTTGTATCCTGCATCCAGCATCAACTAAAACAACCCCCGAACCCCCTTTTTTAAGGGGGAGAAGATTTGGCCAAAAACCAGTGCCGAGTGCCCAGTACCAAGCATCCAGAATTACCTTGATCCGGTATGATTTTATCAATAACATTTATTGTTATAATTTGTATAATATTGGACTGTTATTAGTTGTTCGCAGAATCAAAATCGGCTACATAGCCAAAATATTATTGAAAGATGATTTATGTTCTTGAAATGCAAAGATGTAGATAACTCATATTTTCTAAATCATCCGGTTTTAAAAAATCATATTTCACTATTGGATAGGATTAAATCTGTTTTTTCACCTGATGATGATCTCATTTTTGTAAAGGCACCCGGCCGCGTAAACCTGATTGGTGAACATACTGATTATAATATGGGTCCGGTGTTGCCCTGTGCCATTGACAAAGAGATCGTCTTTTGTATTCGCCCTAGTAATAAATCAACCATAACAGCAATTAATGTTAATCAAAAATTTGAAGCTGTTGATTTTTCTGTTGATCTCAATATTGAACCCTATGATAAAGGTCACTGGGGCAACTATATTAAGGCCGGTGTGAAGGGCATTGTCGATCATATCCAATCCACAACTCCGAAAATGCAAACACAACTCTGTGGTTATGATATTGTGGTATCCGGCACTTTACCCCTTGCGGCCGGACTATCAAGTTCATCCGCATTGCTGGTGGCATCGGCGCTTTCGTTTGTCATAGTAAATAATCTTAATCTGGATAAGCAGAAAATTGCCGCGATCTGTGCCAAAGCCGAGCATTTTGTTGGAACTGCAGGCGGTGGGATGGATCAGGCGGCCAGTCTGCTGGGTAAAGAAAATTCATTTTTAAAAATGGAATTCAATCCTTTAAGAATCGAGCAAATCAGTGCACCTGAAGGAATCCAATTGGTATTATTTCATTCGCTGGTGGAAGCCGAGAAAAGCGGAAAGGCCAGGCTTGAATATAATCGCCGGGTGCTGGAATGCCGTATGGCGGTTGATTTATTTAACCGGTATCTGCAAAAGGTGACACCGGATGCCAATCCGCAGGTAAATTATATCGGTGAGGTAAAACCGGAACATTTTAATCTTGCTGAAACGGAGTGGATCAGCTGGTGCAAAAGTTTTTAGATCAACTTCCCGGTGTATTTACAACTAAAGAATTTGCTTCAGCAATTTCACTAACACAGGATCAACTTGCCGACCGGTACCAGTCCATACTAGGAAGTGACCAGTTTATGGCACCGCCCGATGGCTTTAAAGTCAAATCGCGGTTTAAGCATGTTTATACTGAATGCAGGCGGGTTCATAAAACGGTAGAATGTTTGCGTAATAACAGGCTGGATGATCTGGGAAAATTGATTAATGAATCACACAATAGTTTATCACGGGATTATGAAGTTTCCCTGCCGGAAGTGGATGAATTGGTAAATATATTGCGTCAAAACGGGGCTTGTGGCGCACGTATAATGGGCGCAGGATTTGGTGGAATGGTCCTTGCTTATACGGATATGTCTAATCTGGATAAACTCATCGAGCAGACTCAACAGGCATTCTATAATAAAAGAACATCCGCAGAGCAGAGGGACTATATTTTTCCATGCGTAGCCGCCGATGGCGCCGGCGTGTTGTAATATCTTTTTGTGATACAATGCGATTTTTTTGTTTGACAGGCTAACTGGATAGAAATATAATATGTGACAATTAATACCACGGCTAAGTGCGGGTGTGTATTATGATCTGTTCAATATATTAATAAGTACTTCTCAAATATTATTGCAAAAATAATATTTGTTAATTAGACTATATATAGTCTGCTATTGCTGTTAATGATCCGACCGAACAATTATCGAAAGAGGTAATAATGAATTTCAACATTACCTTAAATGTCTGCGTCTTAATCCTGCTTATGCAAATTGGTCTCCACTCACAACCGGATTGGGTGCAAAAAATATTTCATCAGGAAATCCAACCTCAAAAGACTGAGGCTGCCGTGCTGGTATTACATCAGTCTCAGAAGGTGGAAGTCTTCGATAATAAAACTGCCATCAAAACCATCAGACAGGCATATAAAATACTCAATGTGGATGGATTGGAATATGCAACCATATCACTTCCTATATCGGCAAAAATTGAAGTTACTGATCTGGATGGTTGGTGGCAAAATGCAGAAGGAGAGATATTTGATTTAACGGATGAGGATATTATAGAAATAGGATTCCAGCAATCTGCTGCCTATCAGGATGAGTACAGTAATATTTTTGCAGCTTTTCCTGAAGCCATCCCCGGAGACCTGATCGCTTTTGAAGTGGTAATTGAGGAAAATGACTGGACGAGTTTATTTCAAACCTATACCTTCCAAATACAACAACCGGTTTTATATACATCTTTCGAAATTAGCATACCTGTTGGATGGGAAATTATGCAGGCAGAATGGAATCTTGATGAAATAAAATATACTAAGCGGGAGAATGGGTATTTCTGGGAAAGCCACAACTTAAAATATCGAAAATCAGAACCACTGCAACCACCTTGGGATTATCTGGAAAAGAAGATCTCTTTGGTAGTTTTTAATCCTGATGAGCGCAGCCCGACTAAATTCAGCAGCTGGGAAAATGTAGCAAACTGGTGTGCAAATATATTCAAAGAGCCGGCGCTGCCATCAGATGAAATTAAGGAAATGACAAAAACTGTTATCGCAGAAGCAAAGACCTTTGAAGATAAAATAAATTCAATTGCAAATTATGTACAAAATGGCATTCGGTATGTAGCAATAGAAATAGGTAAGGAGCGCTGGCATCCCAGAGCAGCCCAGATTACCTATCAAAATAGATATGGGGATTGTAAAGACATGAGCACATTAATGCGCGCCATGCTTTCCTCATTAAACATTAAGACAGTACCTGTTATTTTAAATACTGCAACTTATGTGGATTGGAGAATTCCTACTCCATTTCAATTTAATCACTGTATTATAGGAATATCCATGGAGGGACTTAAAAGTTCTCCCAATTTTCAGAATGCTGTTGTAGAAGATTGGCTATTCTTCGATCCCACCGATCCATATATTCAGGTTGGACAATTGCCAGCTTCCCTGCACGGAAAAACGGTTGTTTTAGGTGGTCATCTGGATAAAGTAGTGCAAAAAATGCCTGAACCTGATCCAAAACTGTACAAATGTAATTATATTCTGGAAGGTGTCATATCATCTGACGGGCAAATGTCGGCAGATATATCCATTATCAGTTATGGTGGTTGGGCATCAGAAGATAGATATTATGCCCATACCTTTACGGAAGAAGAGCAAATCCTGGACTGTAAAAAAATTTTTTTACAAAACATCCCGGCATTCAGCATTTCCAACTATGTGACAATAGATTCGCCCGATTCATTCATTACACGATTTACTATAGAGGGATATGATTTACTTCAGCCGACTGGTTCATATATGCTGATGCGACCGGATATTTTTGAGACACAAGAATCTTTATATCTGACTATTGAAAAACGAAATTTACCCATTTGGTTAGGTCCTGCTATGGAAATTAAAAAATCAATATTATGGAAATATCCAAACGGCTGGAATATCAGATCCAATGATCAGTCTATCACGGAAAATTGTCTGGCTGGGACCATTCATATTTCAGAAAGTAACAGGAATAATATATTTATTCGAAAATCATCGTACCAGCAATTCGGAAATTTGGTTTCAGCGGACCAATATGCCGTCGTTAGAAGGTTTTATCTTTATGCAATCAGCGCAATAGAAAAAACCATAGTTTTTACAAAAAATTAAAGAACCAGGAAATGCAGAGTAAAAAGTCTTTGATCAAATTAATGTTGTTGTTTATAGCCCTTCCTATATATGCTCAGGATGAATATTCATGGTTGCCAATAACATATATCGATTGGCAGTGGAAGGAAAATAGTGAAAAAAATATTCACGATGCGATGATTCTTTTTGAGAGGATATCCACTGATGATGAGGAATTGGTTGGTGGAAAATGCTATTATTCTCTCTACCGTAGAATTAAAATTCTGAGTAATCAAGGCCGCTCCTGGGCCGACGTGACTGTGCCCTTGCTGGATCCGGAGCAGGAAATATTGGATATACAGGGTCGTACTGTACTTCCGGATGGCTCTATTGTCAAATTAAAAAATATACATATCTATGACAAGGAAGTACTAAAAACCAATGATTTAGATTTTAGTCAAAAGTCATTTTATTTACCCGGTGTAACAAGTGATTGCATTATTGAGTACTATATCAAATTTATGCTGCCTGAACCGGTAAATTACTGGGAAATTCAAAAAGACATATTTCAGCAGTTTGGCTCATTTACCTGGAAATTTATCGTGGTGAGGGTCTGAATTATATTAACGCGGGCATGCTTAAAGAACTCATATCTCCAAATTATGTTTTACTGAAAGACAAAAACACAATGAAAATAATGCAGGAGCCAGATATTAATCATGTTGAATATGTGGTTTTTGAATTGAGAAATGTTGAACCCTTTTATTATGAGGTACATACCCTTCCGGATGAAGCACTGAGAACGAATCTACGCGTTTATTATAGTAGTAGTGTTACCCCCGAGGTTCATTGGAATGTTGAGAGCGGCAAGCAAAACGCGAAGGGATACTTTTTTCTTACAGGTGATGACGAGATTGAAAATATTACTGAAAAATTTTCAACATTAAATAGTGATTTAGAAAAAATCTCCGCCGCCTATTCCTGGATAAAAAATAATATCACAAATATCTCAGATGAGCCAAGTCAAGAGGAATTTGATATAAATAAGACGGTTGAAGATATGATTGATAATGGCTATGGTACGGAATATGATATTAATGTTTTGTTCAAGACTATGTTAACGAAAATGCATATAAATGCAAATCTTGCACATGTAACAGATCGGGATAAAAGTATCTTTGTCAGGGATGCCAAATACTGGCAATTTCATCATACTCTGACCGCAGTACGTAGGGGATTGGATCTGGTTTTTTATAATCCAGCAGATAAACATCTTCAGTTCGGTCAATTGCCGTGGTACCATGAGGGGATCGATGCATTTTTGATAGGCGCGTCAGATGTCTTTTATTCCATCCCATTTTCGGCTGCTGCTCAAAACAAATTGGTCAGGGCTGCGATTTTTGATCTAGATACGAGCCTAAATTATTCTTGTGAAATCATCGAAACCCATCATGGTCAGTTCGCATATATTTTACGTTCAATGATAACAGATGAACCTCCTGATAATCAGGTACATTATCTTGAAGACAGGATGGAAGAATTAATTCCAAATTGTCTCGTGGATTCCTTAAGAATACTAGGAATCGAGGACTTGAAAAGACCTGTGCGAATACGCTATCACCTGGAAATACCTTTTACAGGCCACACAGATAGCAATTTCACAATAATTAAACCATTTTTGTTTAATGACAACGAGGAATATAAATTTCTTTCAGATGAACGTAAATATCCCATTGTGTTTGATTTTGCCAAAGAATTTACAGAATCTATTGAAATAAATATTCCGGAAAACTGGCATGCTATAGCAATACCCAAAGATTCAGTTTTTAAAAATGATGTGGGTAGAATAGAGGTAAAATATAAAACCTGGAATAAGGAGAGAAATGTATCGGCCCAACTTCTGTTCAGATTAAATTATCCATATTATAATGTAAAGGAATATCAAAAAATTAAAAACCTGTTTCAAACATTTGCATTTTTTAGAGACAACTCTATCCTACTCAGCAAAATACTCACTAATTGAGTTGTGATTCCTACCGTTTACGATGTTGTGGTCAGAGAAAAAGTGACATAATAAGTAGTTGAAGCAAAGAAAAATCCATACTGTTTTTCTATCAACATGGTCCTAATTAACCGGCTATAATATTGTTATTGATCAATTCTGCATCAAATTCACTCTTCTGTTTTTCATTCAGAATTTACATCTAACTATATGTATTTATTGATATTATCATAATTCAATATCCTGAGCCGTCTTTTCTGCTACAGTCAATTGTGATTGAAAATGATCAATCTGAATAATTCTAATAATATTATTTTAAATACGGGCGAAAATAAAACTAAAGACACACTGAAAATAATTTCTTCTGAATTCAAAAGTAACTACGACGACCTAAAATCACTATTGTGAAGCAATATGCAGTAATTGTGGAGAACTACAAACTAACAAAAGATGTTCAACTTTAGTTTATCTTTTTTTATTGTTCTTAAACAATACGAATTACGTGAAGGGTTACCATGAAAGATATCTTATATTTGCTGCTTGCCGGCGGAACAGGAGAACGTCTGATGCCTTTGACTGCCAGTATACCCAAACCACTTGTACGCTTCGGGTCTCAGGGTTGTCTCATCGACTATACTTTGTATAACTGCCTTGTTTCAGAGGGTGGTGATGTCTTGGTGTTAACTCAATATATGTCTGATATGGTAGATAATTATATCCGTGCTTATTGGATGGCAGCATTTGCGAGTTCAGGCAGAAAACTTAAGGCAATCAGTTCCAAAAGACTCAATAATAGTACTTATAAAGGTACGGCCGATGCAGTCTACCGGGTATTATCTTCACTTGAACGACTTCCTGAGCATGTGGTTGTTCTGGCGGGTGATCATATATATAGAATGGATTACAGACAAATGGTTGCATTTCACCTATCGGGCAACAATGCCGCCACTGTGGGTTGTATAAAATGTGATCCATCTCAGGCTCATCGTTTTGGTATCATGAACCTTGATGATGACCAATTCATCACCGGCTTTGTGGAAAAACCAAATGACCCTGATATCCATAAAGGCAGAGATTATGTTCTGGCATCAATGGGTATCTATATTTTTAATAGTGCTGTTTTAATGGAATATTTAATTCAAAACCAGCAAGAGATCTCGCATGACTTTGGACACGATGTTATACCTGGAATGGTCAGGCAGCGCGATGTACGGGCATTCCACTATGGAGAAAATAGTAATTCCACGCCCTATTGGCGTGATGTTGGTGATTTGTCAGCCTACTGGCAAGCCCAAATGGAATTGATTGAAAATGACAACGACCTATTGAATTTCTCGCCTATTGCTGGTTTAAGTCAATTGCCTTTCTCTAAAAAGGATATTGTCTGGAAATATTATAATGCGAATCATAGAGTTGTTCGATCCTCGATTGCCAATTCAGCCCAAATTGGCCGTGCAGTAATAAAGGATTCCATTGTATGTCCCGGTGTGAAGATTGAAGATGGGGTACATATTCAAAATTCAGTCCTGCTGGATGGATCTGTAGTATCGGCAGGCGTTGATCTTTCAGGCCGACTGGTTATGCCAAGTGTAAAAGTTTTATCGGCACTCAGGGTAGTTATCCAATGTAGCGTTCCGATCATAGGTTTTTTATCAAATTTTGCTGCGTTCCTGTCTTGGTAACGATGGTTGTTTTACCGGTTCCGCCTTTTCCGCTGGCAATGGTAATATTCATTTTATTCCTGCCTAATGATCACAAAGATTCTCAGCGGTTTTTAATTGCTTGTTTAAATAAAGTTCGACGAGTTTTGCCGGCGATTCGGTCGCCACACCTTTGCATACCTCAATGTTGTTTTGAGCAAAAAGATCTAAGGCCCGCTGGCCCATTCCGCCGGAAAGTATTACATGAACCCCCTGTTGGGCAAGAAATTTCGGGTACACACCCGGTTGGTGAACCGGTGGATCGATTAGGTCTTCTTTTGTCACTTTATTGTCCATTGTCTCTACAATCGCAAATTTTTCACAATGCCCGAAATGGGCACACAGTTTTCCACTTTCCATGGGTATCGCAAAGATTTTTTTCATTTCTATTCTCCTTCTATCATAGTTGGTAGTGTAAAAAATAACCACAGAGTACACCGAGTAAATTATTAATATTATTTATGTTAATGCTATTTCTAATCATCTCCCCTCTGTGATCTCTTATAAGACAACTCTCTTTATTCCTTCTTTTAATTTGTCAAAATTAAAATTGATCAACAATCCGACTTTTAGATTTTCTGCTCTCAGGTAAGTTAGCACCTGGGCAATATGAATATTTTAACAGACCTGGCCCAAGTAATGAGTGAACTTTCCCGATAAACCGGGACACATGAAATTATTTTTTCAGTAATATCTCTTAAAGGATGTTCTTTTAGAGGTCTCAGAGTTTTCCTCTGAGTGCTCTGTGGTTTTATCTTTTAATCCTGTTTTTCATTTTTTCATAGAACTTTTGCCACTGCCTCATAGTTAGTTTGGTTATTATTAGTTCCTTCGAAAACCGCAGGAGAAATAATTAGAAAATAGAGATTTGGAACTGGTAATTCGTAATTGGTTATTTGTAATTTGGAACTGGAACTGGGAACTGAGAAATCTATAAAATACAATCTGTTCAATCCAATTCCTATTTCCTAATTCCTAATCTCTAATTCTCCGCGCCTCAGCGTATCTGCGAGAGATGGATTATCCAGGGTAGAGTAATTACTCCTTCTTAAGTAATTCTTCTCTAACCATGGCATGTCCGCATTGGGGACATTTTACCGTGGTACATTTTACACCTTGTTGATGGGGTACTTTTTCACCACATTTTGCACAAACACAAAATCCACCGGTACCAAATGCCCCGCCCTTATTTCGGCCATGACCGCCACCGTGACCCAGACCCGGTCCCCCTCCATGTGTTTCTTTACTGCTAGAAGCATTCATGTTTTCTGTATCCTCCTTTTTTTTGTCAGAATTTTCCTGACCAATAAATTTACCAGCTATGTCTTCTACGTTATCTGAACCACATTCAGGGCAGTCGGCTGTATATTCATGATATGGTTTCACTTGTTCCTCACCGCAGTCCCGGCAATGATGTAAGGTATTGGCAAATTCAATATTACCACCCTCAACGACCAATTCCATTCCATCCACAATTGCCCGGGCGATCTTATGCCGCGCCTTTTCGATAACCCGGGTAAAAGTTGGCCGTGAAATCGCCATTTTTTCAGATGCCTCAAGATGTTCTAAACCCAGATAATCAGCAAGACGCATTGCTTCATATTCATCTACGGTAAGGGTGATTGACTTAAGTTTGTTCCGTGGGATTCCAATGGGCTTAAAGTTTTTAAAACCAGGAGGTTGATGAATGCGTCTTTTACGATATGGTTCTCTCATATATTCTCCACATTATGAACATATGTTCAATTAATGTTTTTAATATAATGAACATAAGTTCATTATGCAAAATTAATTTAAGATGAAAAATATCGATATGAAAAAAAGATAATTCCAGAAAAATAACCGCTAAAACAGATATTGCATAGTTACATATGAACTGGTATTTTCTGATGAAAATGATATTTGACACAATGTGTCATTTGTATAACTTGATCAGTATTTTCCTGCCTGTGCGGGAAATATGATGATGTTTCGACCTAGATTAAACAATTTGAAGTTAGAATTGAGAGATGAGAAATGAACAGCTGGCTGTTGGCAATTGGCCAGAGCAATTACTAATTACCAATTTCAATTCTCAAATCTCTAATTCTTAGCGTCTCTGCGTCTTTGCGAGAGACAATTATTCATGAAAAATTTCAATTTGAACATGGTCCTTAAAAAGAACATTATAGACATACGTGATATAATTGTCACAACATTTAATGAATGGATCGACGATAAAGCCTTTACGATGGCGGCGGCGTTATCTTTTTATTCAATAATATCTCTTGTCCCGGTAATTATAATTGTGACCAGTGTTGCCGGATTAATATTTGGACAAAAAGCGGCTACGGGACAATTAATAACCGGTGTCTCTGATTATGTTGGATTGCCGGCGGCAGAATTAATTCAGTCTATTATTTTAAATGTTTATGTGCCTGAATCCAGAATATTTCCCATTATAATTGGATTGATTTTTTTTATATGGACCTCACTCACAGTATTTGTTGAGATCAGAAGTTCTTTGAATAGTATCTGGGGCATTGAAGTTAAGCCTGGAAAAGGTATCACAGAATTTTTTAAAGGCAGAATGTTTTCAATTTTAATATTGGTGTTGGTCGGTTTGCTATTCATATTTTCATTAATGGCCGGTATCTTGCTAAATTTTGCTGATGATATTCTGAACAATTATTTTAGCGATATCAAATGGCTGCTTGGCTTATTAGACAAGTTACTGTCGTTTGTTATTGTTACCATACTTTTTACAATAACCTATAAGTTTCTTCCAAGTGTAAAAACAATGTGGAAATATTCGTTTCTCGGTGCTATTATTACAACGTTCCTGTTTAAATTTGGCATAATTATGATTGATTTTTATTTGAGCCAAGCAAGTTATTCGTCTGTATATGGTGCGACCGGATCTTTGGTCGTTCTGCTGCTCTGGATTTATTATTCAAGTTTGATTTTCTTTTTTGGTGCCGAATTGATTCAGGTAATCAGGCGAAAAATGTCCGATGAACCTTTAATAATGAGTGAGAATGTTTTAGAAATTGTAAAAGTTACTAAACAAATGAGGAACGCCGAATCAGATAAACCGCTGATAGAGCGTGAATTATTTTTACACGATCTTAAACAGAAGAGCTGAAATATGGATATTCAACAAATATTTAAAAACAACAGCCGCTGGGTGCAGCAGAAATTAAACCTTGATGCGGATTATTTTAAGAATCTTTCGAAGGGACAGGATCCGGGTATACTTTATATCGGGTGTTCGGACAGCCGGGTTACTGCCGAGGAATTAATGGGAGTACAACCAGGCGAGGTATTCGTTCATCGTAATATTGCCAATATGGTTCCTAACACAGATCTGAATGTTTTATCGGTAATTGATTATTCCGTACGCCAGTTAAAAGTCGATCATATCGTTGTATGCGGACATTATTATTGCGCAGGGGTAAAGGCAGCCATGGAACCGACAAATCTTGGGATTGTAAATGCCTGGCTAAGAAATATTCGGGATGTGTATCGCCTGCACAAAGATGAATTAAATAGTATTATTGATGAGGAAAAGAAATATAAAAGGCTGGTTGAGTTAAATGTGCAGGAACAATGTTTCAATGTGATAAAGACAGCAGATGTTCAACGGGCGTACCGGGAACGCAAAATTGCAGTTCATGGGTGGGTGTTTGATATTCATTCGGGCAAACTGATTGATTTGCAAATCGACTTTAGAAAAGTGATGGAAAGTGTTATGGATATATACAGGCAGACGTAATTTCTCAGTTTCACGAAGGACACGAAGATTTCACGAAGAGCACGAAGGCATTTTTTTTTTGGACATTCATTTGACATTCGGGCTTGGGCATTATACATTTTTTTGGTAACCTGATTAAAGAAGGGGCCTTCTCATGCAATATTTTGTAAATAAAACCGCATCAAAGATAATATTTATCATGATTTTGATCGGATGCAGCAACACATTTGCCTGGATCTATCCGGAGCATCGTGATATCACCTTGCTAGGCGTGCAAAAACTGGACCAGGAAAATAGGTCTTCACTGGATAAACTCTGGGCCGAAGCACGGATTGGTTTTGAAAACCGGCTTACTGAATCAATCATAGATTCACTACAAACAATCGATCCGGAAAAACTTGATTTTGCCGCCTGGCCGGCCATTTCCGGCGACCACTCATGTTCGCCGGATAACATGCTCTCAAATATTCTATATACCGAATGGATCTTAGAAGTTGCCGACATTGCTGCACAGTTAAAAATTGATCTGGCAAATTCAGAAAACCGTCATGAGCATGTCAATGCATTGCGTGATTCGGATATTAAACTACAAAGAGCAGATCCTCAGTATGCCACCAGAGCCGGATCCAATAATGTTCATTTTTTACTCGCGATGCCAGATGCGGATATACAAATACGGGAGTATCTGAAGGCCTGCCTTAGAGGAGGTGCCGAATTAAATGCACTCGGTGCGTATACCTATTTTCACATCAGTGCACTGCAGAAAGCGGCGAAATACTCCGCCGAGTCTCTGTCCGCAGAAGAGCGTACGGCTTTAATACGTTCGGCCCTGGCAGATGAAGCATTTGCATTGCATTTTCTTGAGGATGCATTTGCCTCAGGGCATACTGCGGGCACCTGGGGGGACGCCTCACAAAGGAAAGGCACCCATGATTATTATAACGAAAAAGGAATGGTCGTCACTACCTGGGATGGACGCCGTATGATATTAACAGGCGATGCGTTCATGCGTGAACAAGATGCTGAGATAGCATCGATGTCTGTTCAAAAGAGTTTAGAACAAGTAATTGCCGCAGCAAAGGGCGCGCTTACTTTTGATTATAATTTTGCGGGTGCTGCTGTTGATGCCGTACCCGACACTTTTAATGTCTGTAAAAATAACTATATGCCCGAACGTAAAGTAGACCGTATAATACTAAGGCCCTGTGCGGAAATTTTGATAACGACACCGGTTCCCGGTCAGGCCACCGGTCTGGGAGAATTACCACGTTTCAGAACGGAATTAGGTACATTTATTGGCGTCGTCTCTGCAGTGCGCGGTAATGGAATATCTGGCGGATTTGGTCCCACGCAAAATACTCCGGGGGCAGCCGGCGGTATTGATGCCGGCATAAGAATTGGCCTGGGGCTGGAAGGAGTGATGCATGGCGGTGGTGACGGGCTTGTTTTTCTGGAATTTGGCTGGCGGCAAGATGCATCATCATCGACGAAATTTGGCAGTTCGCCCAATCTGGAGCAGGGGGGGCAATTTACATCGGCAATACCTGGACGCACGGCCTTTAATTCGCGTCTGCGAATGCCTTTCTATCTGTTGCCACTTGACTTGCTGATTACGGCACCAATATTGCTCATTGCATCTCCGGAAACCTATGCGAATATGGCGGTTTCGGCCGGACTTGGAGGCTTGATCCCCTGGCAGGCCGGAATTGAAACAGCCATAGGCCGTTTCCAGTTTATTTTAGGTAGAGAAATCGGTGTCGCGTTTTATGGTGGAGGAAGTACAAAGGATGCCATTTTGGTTCCGGTTAATGATAATGAAACGATGCTTGTTAATTTTGAATCGACACAATTCGATTTCCCGGTTTTAGAGTACCGGCCATTTCGCACTTTCTCATTGGATCAAAGCTCAAGCCTTGTAATTCAGGCAAACTTTGGTGTTGATATTCCGCACAGTGTGTCCACTATTCTCCCAGCGGGTGCCCATACACCGGATCTACGTCCGGTATGGTATGCGGGGGTGCGAATCGCGTTTGATTGGCGATATTATTGGTAGCTTTGGGATAGCTATTGGATGGTGGATTTTAGAATTAGTCCATCTAAACTTTAGAATATTTTAACCGCAAAGTTCGCAGAGAAATAAAAAAGTACACTTAGTTAAATACTATTTTATTTATTCTTTGCTGCATTGCGGTTAAAAAAGAAATATTCTTAACTTCTAATCTCTAACCTGATCTAACCCCCGACGACCTTGTAAACTAAATCTCCCGATTTATTTAAAAATGAAACAGTCATACTATATTTTCGTAGTGCACTATTAAGTTTAATTCCTCACATATCTTGATTTTCACTGCTGATGACCTCACTCTGATTTGTCCGGTTCCGGCAAAAAACCGGAATAAAATATAAGTTTAAACAGGAAGACTGAGGAGGTCCTATGAAATACCTGATCTTATCTTTAATTATTATTTATGCATCTGTTTCGATTGGCATAAGTCAGGTAAATACAGTTATCCCATTAAATATAAAAAATAGCAGAGCTATGATACCGGTGAAACTTGGTGATCTGACCATTCCGGACATCTTGCTGGACAGCGGATATCCTGTTGATGGCATGATGATCTATAATCCGGATTATAGGGATTCTGTGCATTATCCCAATGCGATGGACGTACTTGTACCCGGGGCCGGGGGCGGAAAGCCATCCACTGCCTTACTGGTCGATTCCATAGAATTTGTTGTGGGAAATCAAAAAATGATCAATCAGCGGCTTTTAATTCTGCAAAGCAATACCTTTAAAGGCTTTCACTCCAATGGCATTATCGGATTTTCCATTTTTGGTCACTATTTGACTGAATTTAACTATGATAACCAGACCATGATCTTGCATGATTCTGCCGGGCTTGAAATAGATAACAGTTGGACCGCACTCCCCATTTATTTTAAAAACAATAAAATTCCCTGGATTGATGTTTCAGTTGTTATCGATCAGGAAGATCCCATACCAGTTTCAACATATATTGATTTCGCTGCCGGAGATGTGATTGAACTATTGGAAAGAGATGAAATGAAGTTCAGTCTTCCTGAGGAGACGGAAGATGCGTATCTGGGCAGGGGACTGAGTGGTGATATCTATGGCAAACATGGCCAGATCTCAAAACTTATCATCGGGCCGTACGTTCTTAATGATGTTAAAGCCACAATTGCACCGGCTAAAATACGATCTAAACAAAAAAATGCCGACGCCATAATCGGCAGCGGGTCCTTGAGCAGATTTAACCTGATCTTTGACTACGCCAATAAAAAATTATACATCAAACCCAATAGTCATTTTAATGACGTATTTAATTAATGGTTTCGAAAGTAATTAGATACTGAGCAAAATTTTCCTCACGCAGAGCCGCAGTAAAAATGATTAGAAATTAGAAATGAGAGATGAGGAATTAGAAATTGGAATTGGGTATTTGCAATGAAACATCTGTCTATATCTAACTTCCAGGATCAATTCACTTTGCTGCATCTTCGCGCTAATGTCGTTTATTTAAATCACTGGAAATCCGTCTGATTCGCGCAATTCGTGTGCCATAGTCAAATTATCATAGCCCGCTGATTGCGCTGATTACATTGATTCCCGCAGATCTTTAAAAGATTAAATATGTCGTATTGACGAGACTATTACAATTTCTAATCTCTAATTTCGCACCCCCCATTTCTCAAACAACACCGGAATCACAATCATATTCAGAAAAGTTGCCGTCAGCAATCCGCCCAGAATAACAATGGACATCGGTGCCTGAATTTCGCTCCCTGGTTGGTCAATGGCCAGAGCCAGGGGCAGGAGCGCAAATCCTGTGGTTAATCCGGTCATTAATATTGGATTCAGTCGTTCCATTGAACCCTGAAAAATTGCCTCCTGGAGTGATTTCCCTTCTTCTTCCATGAGATGATTGAAATGGGATACCATAATTATACCGTTCCGGACTGCAACGCCAAAAAGAGTAATAAAGCCGACAATGGAGGCGATTGTAATTATTTCATTTGTTACAAGCAATGCCACTACACCGCCGATTAAAGCCAATGGCAAATTGACCATGATTAACAGCGATTGGCGAAAATTTCCAAATTCCATATACAGCGCGACAAATATTGCCAGTATTGACAACATACTCAATAACGTGATCATACGCGTCGCCTCTGTGGCGCTTTCAAATTGTCCGCCATATTCTACATAATACCCGGGTGGAATAATAACATTTTTCGAAATTCCTGATTTAATATCGTCAACAACGCTTTGCAGATCCCGTTCAGCAACATTTGCCTGCACTACGATTTTTCTCTGAACATTTTCACGACTGATATAATTCGGACCTTTATCCTCCTGTATGTCGGTTACCATTCTTAATGGTACCTGGTTTCCATTTGGCAGATCAATCAATGAATTTCGGACAGCTTCCAGATTACTGCGATATTGAGGCGCATATCGTATTACAAGGGAATGCCGGTTCTGACCTTCGTAAACCTGTGATACTGGCAAACCAAGGAATGAAATATCAATCATTTCGTCCACATCTGCAGCAGTTAGTCCAAACAGGGCCAGTTTATCACGATTAGCATTGATCCGCACCTGTGACACTTCCGTCTGTTGCTCTTTTGACAGATCAACGATACCCTCGACCTCGCTCATCTGGATTTCGATCTGATCTGCCAGACTACGTAGTTTAAACAGATCCGGGCCAAATATTTTGACCGCAATATTCGCTCTGGTTCCCGATAACATATGATCGATGCGGTGGCTGATAGGTTGACCCAATGTGATAATCGTGCCGGGAACCAGCCTCAGATTATTGCGCAAATCCTCGAGAATTTCAGATTTACTATATTCGGAAAGATCCAACTGGACCTCAATTTCATGGGCATGCGAGCCCATTGAGTGTTCATCCAATTCTGTACGACCAGTACGGCGGGCGGTTGTAAGCACAGCCGGGTGATCCAGCAAAATAGTATCTACCATATGACCGATTTTATCCGATTCATCAAGAGAGGTTCCCGGTACGGTTGCCAGACTGATTGTCAGGGTACCTTCATTAAATTCGGGCAGGAATGAGCGTCCGATAAATGGGATAATTACCAGTGTACCCAATATCAGTATAACCGTCAGACCAATTATATAATTATTATAACGCCTGGCCCACTGTAATACCGGGGCATAGATGCGCTTTAATTGTCTTACAATCCAGGACTCGGTATTTTTGCGGTCTGTTTTTCGCAAAAGAATCGAACTTAGCGCCGGCGTAACGGTTATGGCAACCAATAAGGATGCAAAAATTGAAATTACATAGGCAAATCCCAATGGCCGCAACATGCGTCCTTCGACACCGCTTAAAAAGAATAATGGGATAAAGACAACTATGATGATAAAGGTAGCCATCAGAATTGGTGTACGAATTTCCGAAGATGCATCACGTATAACATCAAGAAAGGGTCTTTGTAATGAGGATAATTTCTCTCTGTTTTCACGAAGCCGGCGGTGAACATTTTCGACATAAATGATGGCGTCATCAACTAATATTCCGATTGCGATGGCCAGGCCACCAAGCGTCATTGTATTCACCGTCAAATCAAATGCTTTGAAAACCAGGAGTGTCACGATCAATGAGAGGGGAATGGCCGTTATAGAAATTATCACGGTGCGAAAATTAGTGAGAAACAGCATGAGAACGATTATCACCATAATTGAACCGTCACGCAAAGCAGTAATGACATTACTTACAGCCAGTTCTATAAAATTGGATTGTTTGAAAATATCGCCGTGCATATCTATATTTGCCGGAAGTGTCTGTTCAATCTCTTCTATCACCACTTCAATCTTTTTTGTCACCTCAAGGGTATTGGCATCCGGTTGCTTACTGATCATCAACATCACACCGTGAGTATGGTTTACAGATGCCATTCCGATTTTAGTTGCGGCAGTAATTTTAACATCGGCCACATCTCTGAGGAGAAGCGGTACTCCTTCCCGAACAGTAATGACTGTTTTTTCCAGTTGACTAATGTTTTCGATACGGCCCAATCCGCGGATCAGATATTCCTTCCCTGAATCCACAAATAAACCGCCGGATGCATTCATATTGGTACGTGATACTGCAAGCAGAATCTGACTAAGACTGATGTTGGCGTTCTTCAATTTCCAGGGGTCCAGCTGAACTTCATACTGTTTGGTTTCACCGCCATATACCAACACCTGTGATACACCGGGCACAGAGAGCAGCCGGCGCCGTAATGTAAAGTCAGCCAGTGTTCTCAAATCCATCATAGATGCTTCTTTACTGGTTAATCCCACCAGCATAATTTCGCCCATCATCGAGGTAATGGGAGTCAGTACCGGTAGATCGACGCCCTGGGGTAAATTGCTCATTATCCCCTGTAACTTTTCATTTACGATTTGCCGGTCCTTAAAAACATCCGTTCCCCAATCAAATTCAACCCAGACAGTAGATAGTCCCTGAATCGAAGTAGACCGGACCCGACGTACGCCAGAAGCGCCATTCACAGCCGATTCAATAGGAAATGTGACCAGCAGTTCAATTTCTTCCGGTGCAAAACCGTGTGCTTCGGTTAATATGGTAACCGTAGGTGCCGTCAAATCGGGAAATACATCCACGGGCAGCTGCACGGATACAAAAATACCACCCACGAGCAGCGCCAGGGCCGCCAGCAAAACGATCAGCCTGTTTTTAAGACTGAATTGCATTAATTTATCTAACATGTTGTTTCCTGTTTTTTTGATACTCGGTACTGGGTTCTCGGCCCTCGGCTCTTGGTACTTAATACGCGTTACTCGACATCATAGCATATAAAAATCCACTGAACATGAGCCTAGGTCCGAGTGCCTAGTAGCGAGTACCCAGTGCCTAGTGCCGAGATTAATGTGTATGCCCATGCCCGATTGCTTCTGAACTGGACGCCAGTTTAACTAAGTATCCACCACGACTGACGACACGTTCACCCGCACGTAAACCATCCATAATACCTATATGGTTGTGATAGGTCGGACCGGTTCTTAGTTCGCGCTTTTCGAATGTTTCTCCTGCTGTATGTACAAATAGTATTTTTGATGTATTATCATTATAAACCGCTGAGAGTGGTACTGTAAGCATTTCCTGATCCTTGCCGGTATATAATTGGGCGCTGAAACTCTGACCAATTATAAACTGCTGATTTGGATTTTTTACCTCAAGCCATATTGTGATCGTCTGTTTGTATGGATCAATAAACTGACTCCGGCTGATCGGACTCATATTACTTTCATCCAGTCGAATCACATCTTCGTATCCAGGAATTGTTACCGATGCGCCCGAAATCTGATCTATTTTTTTAGCCTGATCAGCATACAGTTCTAAGCATAACCAGACTACCGCAGGATCGACAATGCTGAATAGTTTTTGTTCGCGGTCAATATTTTGTCCGGGAAGAATGGTTACATCAGATACAAAACCACTTATTGGTGCAATAATATGGAATTGTTGATTCTCGGGGTCGAATCGCATACTGCCACCTTCTGAGCCAAAATAATTGGCAAAGCCAGCTTTGTTCAGTTCATAATTGTGTTTGGCTGTTTCATATTCGCGTCCGGATATGGCATTTCTATCTTGCAGGCGGGATGCGCGTTCATATTCTGTTTTGGCCCGATCGTATTTAAGATAGATTTCTGCCCAGCTGTTTTGTGCCGCCAGCGGAGGAACCAGCACGGCCAGGGTTTGTCCCTTTTTCACTTTCTGTCCGGGTTTTACAAGTTGTTTTGCTGCAGCAATACTGATAATACCTTCCACCGGAGATACAATTTCTGCATAGGATGCCGGTTGTGGTTTTACCTGGCCAATGGCATGAATACCGGATTTGATCATTCTTTTTTCAGCTGATTCCGTTGCAAAATCCATCTTCCATTGTTGTTCTTTTAAGAAAGTAATTTGTCCGGTATTAGATTCATCCTTTACTTCCGGAATATCGTCAACCGAGGGATACACTGTGAATTTGCCAATGGTAAATGATTCTGTGATCTCGGATCCGTGGTAGATAAGTGTGAAATCATACTCGCCGGGTAATTGGAACGTATGTACCGGAGTAAAAATACCATCCCGCAATAATTCATCTTTTTCAATGTTTGTTTCAGAGCCATCTGCTGTCCTGAAATTCAGCAAAATTTTTCCGTCACCTACGGCCTGAAAATCAGCCAGCATGGTTAAATGGATAATAAATTTAATTTCATGACCGGTTATAGCAGCTTCATGTTCCATAAAGAGTTCCATATTGTCCGTCCATTGGGTTATGGAAATCACTGGCAGCTCCTGTTCCGTTGTGGCGTGATCATGGGTGTCACATCCCATAAATATCAGCGACACAAGAAGTGTTATATAAATTGAAATCTTCATTGTTTTCCTTTCTTAAAATGTGACCAGTTGCCGGCCGCTGAGCGCTTCCAGATCAAACACTGATTTGTAATAGCTGCTGAGTTGTTCAAAATACTGGCTATGACTACTGCGATATAACTGAATCGCATTAAGGAAATCAGCCAATGAGACCTGACCCTCCTGATAGGCGATGACCATATCTTCAATACCTTTTAGGTTCTGGAAGCGGTCATTGTATTTTTGTAGTAAATCAGATTTTGCATGAATGATATAAGTTATATTTTGCAGCCCATTGTGTAATTTTTGTTTATAAGTGATACTTTTAACCAGCTGTTTTTGATGTTCAATCTTCTGCGTCTCTACTTGTGGTTGATTCCAGTTTAAAATTGGCAGCGGAATCGAGAATCCGGCAATAAATCCTTCCCAGCCATCGTTAATTTTCTTATACCCCCCCGACAAAGAAATTGACGGTACAATACGGGCTTTTTCCAGGCTAATACGACGATCCATCGCATCCAGTTGAATATCATTTGCCATTATTCCGGGGTGATTTTCCAATATTTGCCGATTCATTGCATATTCTACATTTACAGATTTAAATGAGATCGAATCTGAAAGTATGAGTATTTGGTCATGAGGGATGCCCAGGTTCTCCTTCCACTCAATTAATATGCGGCTGTATTCCACCTGAGTCTCCAGAATATCTGATTCAAGACCAAACAGGCCGATTGACAATAATGAAGATTCAAGTTTAGAAATGTCGCCTTCAAATGCGCGGATTTTTATGGTTTGATTTAAATTATCTAAAATCACTTTCAAACTGTTGAGTTGGTCAGATAGATTGTGTAATAATCCAATCCTTACGTACCCATTTCTGATTTTAGAAAGAAGATGAGTTTTATTCTGCCGCAGATTCAAATCGGCCGCGAGTGTATCGGATTCAAGAATATTACTCTCCATCCAGTAATTCCAGGGCATATGGAAGGATTTACTCAAACTGAGCATATTTTCACTAATAACCGCATCGCCCATTTTTACTTCTTCATGTTCATAAACCAATTCAGGGTTGGTCCATTGCCGACCGGCATCATATGCAGCAATAGCAAGATTCTTTTCAGCGTTTAGTATCCTGATATGTGGACTATATTTTTCGAGATGATCAGGCAGATCTTCAAATGCAATGAAAATTGTATTACCCTGTGCGACCAGGATGCCGCTTAGCAAAATAAATAGTATAAAACTGCGGATGGACACTGGTATCCTCCTATATAATTTGATAATCATCCTGAATCCCGGCCTGTTCCATGGACAGGCTTGTTTTCAGAATATTATCAGTTAAATCTAAAAAGTTTATTTTGGATTTATGTTTCTAATATCCGCACGTATAATTACCCGGCGGATGCTGTTTGAAAAATATTAGCAGTAGAGGGGAGGTGCCCGTTGTGAGAGGGCTCTTGAAATGTAGTCGTGGTGAAAATTTGAAGGTTGTTCTTCTTGCAGAGGAATATAAATTTGTAATCCGGGATCAGCGTCAACAACTGCTAAAATTTGTTGTACTGTAGAGTTTATACGTAAAGTCCTGGACTGAAAAGTATAATCCCAATTTCCGGAAAAATGAGTTTTTTCATGGTCATGATCACCCCGATGATCGTGTTGACCCGACTGGTCATGCTCATCCACCGGCAGTTCCGGAGGATGAATGCTCAAAGTAAGTTCGACCTCATCGTGATGTTCGTGGGCATGCCAATGCAGGCCGGGATATACCTGGGTAAGAAGAATATAGAAAATAACACTTGATATTTTTATAAAAATTTTCACAATAAATATTTTTCTCCGGGTCGAAATATAGTAAAATATCCACTATCCTACAAATAATCAATTTAAGTATTAATACAGTCCACTATGGCAATTCGAATTTATACAGAAGACTGGAACTAAAATGGATCTGCCTGTCACAATAATGGGTAACAATATGGTTACATTGATCGTAGTATGAATATAAAAATAATTTGTTGCGTATATATCATTCCTGGACTTTCCCTGGGAAGTTATAATCCACAGAAGGGATTCAATCCTTTCCCCGTATTTTACAATCTTTGTGAGGCGAACTAATGAATACGATATTCAAAAGTCTGATCCTGCTTGGGATTGCTACTACAGTGTTTGCACAGAATAACTTTATACCTGATTCCATAGAATCATGGATAAGCCAGGGACAAAAAGAAAAGGCGCGTAATGCATTGCTTCCGGGCTATTATGAAAATGATGAGGATCCGGTAATTAATTATTACCTGGCCCGGATTGCTTTGATGGATACGTTATATGATGATGCCATTGATTATCTTGATGTAGCATTAGAGTCTGATGAAAACAATACGGATTATCTGTTCTTGCTTGGCAGGGCATATGGATTTAAGGCACAGTTATCCGGTGCACTCACGGCAGCATTTGCTGCGCCAAAAGTAAAAAGTAATTGGGAGAGGGTGCTTGAACTGGATCCAACTCATCTGAATGCCAATTGGGGTATGTTTCAATTTTATCTGAATGCACCCGGTGTAATGGGCGGTAGCGAGGACGCTGCTTTTGAACTGGCAAAAAGATATGCAAATACTGATCCCTCCGGTGGACATGCCATGCTGGCAAATTATTATTTTTTCACCGAAAAGGACCAGGTGAGAAGTGAGGAAGAATTACACTTATCAATGAATTCAACTCCCTTTGATGGATCTGAGCAGACGATTCGAAATACCAATTTAAATACGCTCAATCAGATGGGCTATTATTATCTGGGGGAGGGTGACTTTGATAATAGCTTTAAATATTTTAAATGGGCAATTCAATATGGCCCGGATAATGTTAATCCATTTGATAGTATGGGGGATCATTTTAAAGCCGTGGCCAACTATGATTCTGCACTTTTTTATTATCAGAGTGCGTTAAATATTAATCCGAACTATCCTCCTTCCGGCTATAATAAGGGACAGATGCTGGAAAAACTTGGTAAAATTGACCAGGCGATTGTTGCCTATAAGCTGCTAATAAAAAAACTACCGGAAAATGATTATGCCGACCGGGCCAGAGACCGGTTAGAAGAACTCGCAGATAAATAATTTCTATTCTCAATCCTTCAAATACAATCCTATCGGGATATTTTGTTATCGTTATATCTTATTTATTCTAATAGGATTCATTTTTTTTTTTGATAGTAACCGTGTTGTATTTTATATTGATATTCGAATTTTTATTAGCGCATTATTTATCATATATTTTATCTGTTCGACTAACCGGGGAAATCCAGAATCAATGCAGTGTCCCAATTGCCATTTTGACAATCCGGATCAATTCAAATTTTGTGGTGCATGTGGTACCAGAATTGCACCATTAATTCCCCAGACCTCACAGCCCGTTATAGAGAAGACTCTTTCTTCTTTTATGCCCGGAGATCTTCGCACTGTTGATGCGGAACGTCGCCATATAACAGTTATGTTTTGCGATTTGGTTGGATCAACGGAGCTATCAGAGCAGCTGGATCCAGAAGATTTTCGCTTAATATTAAACGTTTATCAAAATACCTGTGTTTATGCAGTTCATCAATATGAAGGCCATGTGGCTCAGTATCTGGGGGATGGCGTACTGATATATTTTGGATATCCGGAAGCTCATGAGGACGATTCACAACGTGCCATTCGCTGTGGTCTGGAAATCCTGAATGAACTGGAGCGATTGAATGCACTTCAGAAAAAATATAAGCACCTTAATCTGGAAGTTCGTATAGGCATTCATACTGGTCTGGTTGTTGTGGGAGATATCGGCAGGGACAAATCGCATGGCCGTCTGGCCTTAGGCAACACACCCAATATCGCTGCCCGCCTACAGACGTTGGCAGATCCTAATTCAGTAATTATCAGTCAGGCTACATATCGCCTGGTAAAAAACTTCTTTAAATGTCAGGCTCTGGGATCTGTTTCGCTGAAAGGTGTTTCTCATAAAATGGAGGTGTTTAAAGTACTTCAGGAGATCGCGGCACCAATGAATTATCAATTTCAGGATGCTGATGAAACAACTCCTTTTGTGGGAAGAGAAAATGAAGTCAGCAAATTAGTAAACATCTGGCAGGAAGTAAAAAAAGGGTCCGGAAAAATTGCTTTAATTATTGGAGAACCGGGCATTGGAAAAACACGACTTTTAAGGGTGTTTGAAGATCGTATAAAAGATGAACCGCATACCTGGTTGCTGGCTCATTGTATTTCCTATTATAAAAACAGCGCATTCTATCCAATTATTAATATGATTAATTCGCGTCTAAAGTTTGATAAAAACGAGACTAATACGGAAAAACTGAAGAAGCTGGAACAGGCGCTGGCAATTGTCGATTTTGATTTAAACGAGGCTGTGCCGATAATGGCCTCATTGCTATCAATTCCTCTAATAAAGCCATATCGCAACCCGGCATTAACCCCGCAAAAACTTAAAGAGAAGACGATACAGATTCTTCTGGATTGGCTGATTAAATCAGCTGATAACAAGTCATACCTGTTTGTTATCGAAAATTTACACTGGGCCGATTCATCTACCCTGGAACATCTTGCCCTGCTGGTGGATAGGATTGACAAATCACAAATTCTGATTATTCTTACATATCACCCACGGTTTCACCCGGATATTGAAGGGAAATCCCGAACCCTGGATATTTATCTTCACCGGTTGTCCAGACATCAAATTGAACATATGGTAAGAGAAGCCACAGGGGGTAAAGATCTGCCTGATGAAGTAATCGACCTGGTTCTCACTAAAACAGATGGCGTCCCGCTTTTTGTTGAGGAACTGACGAAAATGTTGATAGAGTCGGAATATTTAATTGAAGATGATGAAAAATATCTTTTGAAAGGATCTCTGCCAACAAAAGCGATTCCGGACACACTACAGGATACGCTGATGGCCCGTCTGGATCAACTGGGCGCGGTGAAAGAAGTCGTCCAACTGGCCGCCATTATTGGCCGTGAATTCCCATATGAGTTATTACGTATAGTAATTTCACTTGATGATGAGGTATTACAAAGAGAACTGGCCAATCTTGTCCGGGCGGATATACTTGATGTGCAGGATGGAGAGCAACAGAACAGATATATCTTCAAACAGGCACTAATTCAGGATGCTGCTTATAATTCTGTTTTGAAGACTACGCGTGAAGAATATCACAGAAAAATTGCCCGGATTATTGAAAAACAATTTAAGGATTTAGTGAATACCCATCCGCAAATCGTAGCCTACCATTATACAGAGGCTGGTCATTATGAGCGTGCGATCGAATATCATCTCCAGGCCGGCAGAAATTTAGTGCAACACTCCGCGCACCACGATGCGATTGGTCAGTTGAATATGGGTTTGAAGTTATTAAAGCATATTGATCAGGAAATGAAGCGAAATCGCATGGAACTGGATATACAGACCTGCCTGGGATTTCCTCTATTAGCTGTAAAAGGTTATGGTGATAAGGAAGTCGGCAGGGTATATGAGCGGGCACGGGAACTTTGTCAGACAGTTGGAGATGTACCGCAGCTTTTTCCGGCATTGGTTGGCCAGTACCGCTTTTATTTATTGCGCGGAGATATCGCCAGGGCACTTGAAATATCTGAGTTTCTGCTTAGCTGGGCGCAAACATCTTCTAAATCAGATTTACTGCTGGAAGCAAATCGTGCTATCGGTGTCACTCTCTTTCATATTGGAGAAGTGTCGATCGGACTACAACACCTGGAAGAAGGAATTGCCCGTTATGACCGGGATGATCATGCGGATCATAAAGAGTTGTATGTTACTGATCCATTAGTAACCTGTTTATCATATGCCGCCCTGGCTCAATGCCTTTTAGGATTCAGGAAAAAGTCTAATGAATCAGGCAAACAGGCAATGCAGCATGCCAAAAATATCCGGCATCCTTACAGCAGAATCTTTGCTTTGTACCACCATATATGGCTTCACCAGTTTTACGGACGAACCGAACTGGTAGATAAATTCACGACAGAGCTGCTCTTGATTTGCCAGGAATATGGCTTCCCCTTTTGGGAAATTTCCGGATTATTTTTTAAAGGATGGGTTTCGTCACAAAGAAAAAGTGTAGACTCAGGTATTGCTCAGATGCAAAAAAGTATAAGCGCATTTAAGGCTACGGGGGCAGGATCGATACTGCCATATTTCATGAGCGCAATTGCGAAGGTTTATCTGGAAAATAAACAAGCGGAGAATGCACTGAAATGGATTGATGACGCTGAAGCTCAGGCACAAAAGAACGGTGAGCATTTCTTTGACGCGGAAATTTACCGGGTTAAGGCCGAAGCATTGTTTGCCTTGTCACTAAAAAATAAAAAAAGAGCGGAATCTTTACTTTGGCGCGCTCTTGAAACGGCCAGGCGGCAAAAATTAACAATTTTGGAATTGCGTACATTATTAAGCCTGGTCCGGATGGGAACCAAAAAAAATGAGACGATGCGTTTACTTCGCAATCTCTATGACTGGTTCGCTGAAGATCCCGAATTATCCGAACTGCAAGAAGCGAAAAAATTGTTAAATAAACCATAGTCCTCTGAGAAATTAGCCGTTGGCCTTGGTTATTGGTAATTGGAATTAGGAATTTGGAATTTTACAATTCAGTCAATACTAAGTGACAGCAAATAACCAATTACAGTAACAAGTTCCTAATTCCCAGTTCCTAATTGATTTTCTGATGTACTCATTGTTTAAAAAGGGGTGAAAATCATGTATAACACAGCCATCAAAAGCGTTAAGCCTTTAGGATTTACCTGGGAAACCAGTGATCCGTTTTTGTTTTGTGTGCATCATGCCGATGCCTACCCCAAAGGCAATGATCAAATGGGACCTGCGGATTCATTAACCGGACGTAACCTGGGACAGGATTTTGAACCGAAAGATGGCTGGCGTATGTATCATGGTCAGGAAGTCCCCGGGTTTCCAGTTCATCCCCATCGTGGATTTGAAACGGTTACCGTGGTGCTGCAGGGTATGGTGGATCACTCGGATTCACATGGCGCTTCGGGTCGTTATGGTAATGGCGATGTCCAATGGATGACAGCCGGCGCCGGTTTGCAGCATGCCGAAATGTTTCCATTGATCAGTAAAGAGAAAGATAATCCGCTTCATCTGTTTCAAATTTGGCTGAATCTGCCAAAATCTAAAAAATTTGCCGATCCCCATTATAAAATGTTGTGGGCAGATATGATCCCAACCGTAAACATTAAGGATGATAATGATCGGTTGACTAAGATTATTGTTATAGCCGGTCAGGTTGGAGATACAAAGGCACCCGCGCCGGCACCCGACTCCTGGGCTGCAGATCCCGATAATGAAGTAGGTATCTGGATCGTAAAAATGGCGGCCAAGGCGCAATGGGTACTGCCGGCAGCATCACAGCCTGTGAACCGTACCCTGTACTTTTTTGATGGATCCGACAATAAAACTAGCCGGAACGGATATAAAGACAAATATGGCCGCAGATCTGTTGTCTGATGAGGATCTGGTAATTGAAAATAGTGATAAAGAAGCGCAATTGCTGGTGTTACAGGGCCGGCCGATCGATGAACCGGTGGTTCAATATGGCCCGTTTGTTATGAATACCCAGGCTGAGATCCGGCAGGCCTTTGAAGATTATAGAGAAGATCAGTTTGGTGGCTGGCCCTGGGACCGAAGTGATCCGGTGCATCCCCGCTCGGTGGGCAGGTTTGCCAAATATGCAGATGGAAAGGAAGAGGAGAGGTAATAGGAACAATATGCATCCATAAACGTAATCTCTGGTAATACATTGACATGATGGATATATGAAACACTTTAAAATTCTCTGCAGTTTAATTGTAATATATTTATCCATAAATAGTTTATCTGCGCAGACGTTCTCCCTAACTGGAATCGTCAGCGGACCGGATGACCAGGAACAAATTATTCCGCTCGCTGGTGCACAGGTAGTTATCCGTGATTCCGTAAATTTTGATAACACATTTTATGACAGCACCGATGCCGATGGCAGATATCAGTTTACGGGATTAACTCCCGGGCTCTATTATATCGACTGCAATCTTATTCCTTACAACGCTTTTTCTGATTCGATAACCCTGACCACAGATGACACTTTCGATATTCTGTTGCAGCGGAAAACGCAGTCGGAGTATGCATCAATCAGCGGGTGGGTCACGATTGATGAAACCGGCGAACCGGTTCCCGGTGCATTAATATACATATATCCATTCCGTGCAGGAGTTTTTCAAACCACGACCGACCTCAATGGCTTCTATTCAAGTGATTTGCCAGAAGATAATTATTTTGTCGGCGTGACCTATGCGACAGGTGATAGCCTGAATGAGTACATCGAGTATTATAATAACGTACGGAGCTATGATGCGGCGGAATTACTGGAACTGGCCCGAGGGGAAAATCTTGAAAATATTAATTTTGGGATTCCCTTACCAAATGATGCCGAACTAGTTACCATCAGCGGTACTGTAACCGATACGGCCGGTTTGGGAATTGGTCAGGCGGAAGTGACGGTACTATTTTCCGATGGCTCATTTATTTCACAAACACCGCGACTACCGGTATTTACAAATCTTTCCGGCGACTACCAGATATCATTTTATCAGTTCCTGAATATTTCTCCGATGGTGGTTTTACGTGTTCAGAAAGAAGGCTCTCAAACGGGCTATTTTGATTCGCAGACAGATATTTTTCTTTCCAATGCACTCCAACTGGATTTTGGCAATGATTTTACTGATAGAGATTTCAAACTTCAACCGCTTGCTCCCGGGCATGAATATTCAATCAGTGGCCGGGTTGTCAATACTAAAAATCAACCTATCGAAGGCGTCATGGTTTCAGCTACAGACTCGGTTGAACGGCGAAATACTATTGCATATAGTGATCGGGAAGGGCGTTATCGCATTGAACAGTTGAGAAAAGGTAATTATTATCTGCATTTTAGCCGCAGTGGATATATACCGGCCTGGTATGAGGATGCATTGCTTTGGGAAAATGGTCAATCCATCCTTCTGGAGGATAATGTATCTTCGATTAATTATAATATGCAAACCTATAAACCGATGCAGGGAAATTCTTCTCTGTTATGCGTCGTCCGTGATCAGGATGGTCTTCCATTATCCGGCGCAATGATGGCCATCGTAAATCAGGATAGCGGTAGTTTGAAATATACGTTTAGTGAAAAATTTGGCAGGACTCTTATGACAAAACTGCCGCGTGATCCGATAAACCTTGTCGTAACAAAGGCCGGATATAAAAGTTATTCGGAAGAAACAATTCTCGAAAGAACATTAAATGAAATGGATATTACTCTGTCAGAGTATGCAACTTCTGTTTACAGATCGCCAAACCAGGTTCCTGTGACACAGTTTAGACTGGAAAACAATTACCCCAATCCTTTTAATCCGGAAACAGTGATCAGTTGGCAGATGGCCGTTGGCAGTTATTTGGAACTGTCAGTTTATAATCCACTTGGCGAGAAAGTGGCCGCTTTGGTTTCTCAAAAGATGGAGCCGGGAACACATAGTTATACCTTTAATGCAGAAAATCTGGCCAGCGGCGTTTATTATTATCAATTAGTGGCGGGAGATTATCGGGAAGTTAAAAAAATGGTTCTTTTGCGATAGGATCTCGCACGCCAGTAAAATATTTATTAGATAGGATAACAGGATAAACATAGATACTGGATCCTGGATCCTGGATGCTGGATACAAGTTACATATTATCATGCTGTCCCGAAACGGGATCCTATGGATAAGGACCTTTGTATCAAACGCATTGGTCAAACAAGGTCAATTCTCAATTGGGATAAAAGATACCTAAAACGATGACATGTTTTATAGTCGAAATCATGTAATCCTGTCCAAAAAAAATCGGGCATACCGAATCAAAAACCTCACCATAAAACACACAATTTAAAAATTAGTGGAATTTTGTAGACCCCTTCAATGTTATTTCTCAGTATAACTAAATCTAATAATCAGGGGGAAATTATGTCTGAACATAAATTAATCGCAGTTGTTGGAGCGACCGGTGCCCAGGGCGGTGGTTTGGTTCGCTCTATTTTAAATGATCCGAGTGGTGGATTTTCCGTCCGCGCGATTACCAGAGATGCTAATTCTGATAAGGCCAAGGCTCTGGCAGATCTGGGTGCAGAGGTGGTTGAGGCCGATGTGGATGATACGGCCAGTTTAAAACGGGCTTTTCAGGGTGCCTATGGGGCGTTTTGTGTCACTTTTTTCTGGGAGCATTTTTCTCCGGAAAAGGAGAAAGAGCACGTGAAAAATATGGCCGATGCGGCAAAGGAGGCGGGTGTGAAGCACGTCATATGGTCTACGCTTGAAGATACCCGTAATTGGGTGCCATTAAAAGATGATCGCATGCCGACACTGATGGAAAAATATAAGGTGCCGCATTTTGATGCCAAGGGGGAATCCAATGCATATTTCACAGAAAGAAACGTTCCGGTTACTTTTTTAAATACTTCCTTCTACTGGGACAACCTGATTTATTTTGGAATGGGTCCGCAAAAAGGACCGGATGGTAAATTAGCCTTTAATTTGCCTATGGGTGATAAAAAGTTGCCCGGTATCGCAGCAGCCGATATTGGCAAATGTGCCTATGCTATTTTTAAAAAAGGTGATGAATATATCGGGAAAACTGTCGGTATTGCAGGCGAACATCTCACCGGTGCACAGATGGCCGATGCTTTGGGTGACGCCCTGGGTCAGGAAGTTCAGTACAATGCGGTTGATCATGAAGTCTATCGCGGACTTGGCTTTCCGGGCGCAGAAGATCTGGGAAACATGTTTCAGTTTAATCATGATTTCGAAGGTGACTTTTGTGGAGCACGAAATCTGGAAACATCACGATCTTTAAATTCATCACTTCAGACTTTTAAAAGCTGGTTGAATGAAAACAAAGACCGTATTCCATTGGGATAGATACTACCTATATTATTCCTTTCTTGATCCGGCATGTATATAAATATATGTCGGATTTTTTTTGCTGATTTGTCAGATTAAAAGCCTGATTTGTTTACAAATATTACCACTAAGACACGAAGGCCGGAAGAAAAAAGCAATACAAATTAAAAAAATAATTGTATCCCAATATTTTTTTATAACAACGAGACCCTGAAACGAGTTCAGGGTGACATGATTGTCATCCCGAACTTGGTTCGGGATCCATTCTAGTCTTTGTGACTTCGTGGTAATAAATATTTCAGGTATGTTAACTCAGATATGATAAAATCGTATATTGTCCTGTAAAACAAGAAATAGTAGAGGAAGTAATGGATAAACAGGAAATATTAGAAATAAATCGCCGGGCGTGGGATGAACAGGTACGAAAGAAAAACCGCTGGACGCTTCCTGTAACACCGGGGCAAGTGGCCCAGGCACGTATAGGTAATTGGCAGGTTTTGTTAACACCCCAAGTTCCGGTACCCGCTGAATGGTTTCCTGAAATGAAAGGGCTAAAAATTTTAGCACTGGCTTCGGCTGGCGGACAGCAGGGACCAATTTTTGCAGCCGCTGGTGCCGATGTGGTGGTTTTTGACAATTCCGGTGCTCAACTGGAACAGGATATGATGGTGGCTGATAGAGAAGGTTTAGAACTGCAGACAATTCAGGGGGATATGATGGATCTTAACTGCTTTTCAGATGAAGCCTTTGACCTGATTTTTCATCCGGTGAGCAATTGTTTTATCCCTGATGTAATTCCTCTATGGCAGGAGTGTAATCGTGTATTAAAGCCGGGTGGCCGCTTATTGGCAGGATTCAATAATCCAGTCATGTATCTTTTTGGCGATGTTGCCTATGGATATCCTGAAAATCTGGAGGTTCGCTTTAAAATTCCATATTCTGATCTGGAAAGTCTGAGTCCGGAACAGATGAAAAAAGGTCAGAATATGGGCTTCCCACTTGAATTCGGTCACACACTTCAGGATCAGCTGGGTGGACAATTACAGGCTGGTTTTGTAATCTCTGGATTATATGAAGACCGCAATTTGCATCAGGACTGTGCCATCTCCGAATATATGCCCGTTTTTATGGCGACGTTGGCTGAGAAGAAAATCCTCTGACTGCGATAAAGGAAGAATACATGACAGTAATTTCGAACATCAGAATCGGATTAAGTATACTTATATTTGTATCACTTTCCCTCCCGCTGGCCGGACAAAATACGCAAGTATATACTCAACCGGAAATTACACCAATTTTTGAATCGGTGATAAAATCAGATTCGATCCTACATTCCGGGCCATATCGTCTGGATAAGAACAGGGAATTGCTGTTGCTTGGTTCCGGCGCTGTTATGTCACTCACCGGGTTGACATTGATGAACAATGTAACACCATTAACTCAGCAGGAAATTGCCCAATTGGACCCTAATGATATTAATTCATTCGACCGCAAATCAATCGGAAGATACCGGGATTCTAATTCAGGAGACGCGCTGTTATATGCTTCCTTTTTACTGCCATTAACCTTTCTGGCAAATGATCAAACCAAGCGGGACTGGAAAGTTCTGGGAGTTATTGGCGCCGAAGTATTACTTTTACAAACAGGTTTGAATACCATTGTTAAGAGTCTCGTTCAGAGAACAAGACCCTATGTCTATGATCCGGATACGCCGATGGATAAAAAAACGAGTAAAGATGCCCGGGTTTCGTATTATTCCGGACATACGGGAACGACGGCGGCAATGACTTTTTATGTGGCAAAGGTATACTCAGATTATCTGTCAAATACGACGGCTAAAACTTTAATATGGGCCGGTGCGGCTGTTTATCCTGCAGCTGTAGCCTTTTTGAGAAGGGATTCCGGGCACCATTTCAATACAGATGTAATATCCGGATACCTTATCGGGGCTACGATCGGATATTTTATCCCCGAACTACATAAGTTTAGTCAAAACGAACATTTGTCTCTAAATTGCATCAGGTTAGAAGAATATACCGCCGTAGAATTATCATATAAATTTTAAATATTACGATTTCACAATTTGAATCAGGCAATGAATAAAGAAAATACAACAAAAAATAAATCACGATCCTTTTCCAAAATAGTCCGAAAGATTTTTCTATACCTGATTCTATTATTATTTCTTCTTTTTACATCGGGAGTATTATTTCTTTATATCAATAAAGACGAATTGGCCGGTGAGGTACTCTTAAAGTTAAATGAGGCTCAGAGTGGAGAGATCCGGTTTCAAAATATCTCAATTGCTCCATTTGCCCAATTCCCACATGTTTCGCTGAGCCTGGATAGTGTTCAGTATTTTGAAAGTAAAAAGGAACCCGGAACCGGCAGAGAACCGGCGATTCTCGAGCTGAAAAACCTCTATTTTTCTATTAATATTATCGATCTGATTTCAAAGAATATTAATGTGTCAAAAGTGACTTTAAATCATGGCAATCTGCGGATAACCACATATCCGGACAGTAGCATAAATCTCCTGAATGCGATTGGAGCAAATCACAGCACCACACCCGATGACATCATGGTCATAGATAGTACAGATACAACCGACACAATGAATGAATTAGAAAACTTTCTGGCAATTGATGAACTTATAATTAAAAATGTAATTATTGATTCTGAAAATATGGTTTCTAAAAAGAAATCATCCATACATATTGATGAATTAACCACTTCTTTCAGTCATCGAGCAAAAATAAATGAAGTAATGCTCATGGGTGACCTGACTCTGGCGTATTTTGAGATTAAGGAAAAAACGATAATAAAAAATAAAGACTTACATCTAAATCTTGATATCACGTACGATGGAATGAAGAAAATAGTCGATATCGAGCCAAGCAGTCTTAGTCTGGAAGGATTTAAATTTAATGTAGACGGATCCATTGGATTTAGTGAAGATGGTCAGATGGATCTGAATATTAAAATAGCGGATGAAAATTTTAGTATTTTAAATTATATCATCCGGGAGACAATACTATCGCAAAACAGAGAAAAGTTAGTACGTGGTGATTCTTATTTTGAGGGACATATTACAGGTAACACATGGCAGGAAGTTCCATTTTTTGATTTACGCTTTGGAGTCAGCAATGGGGACATTCAAATACCCCGGGTCGGAAAGTCAATTACGGATCTGACTTTTGAGGGTTTTGTCACCAGTGGTAAAGAAACAGATTTCTCAGAAGCATATTTATCAATTGATAAATTAAGTGCCAGACTACCTGATGGCAGTACAAAAGGTAAATTTAAGTTATCAAATCTCAAGGTTCCCAATATTGAACTTACGTGGTATTTGAAGACCGATATAACCGGATTTGAAGATGTCTTTAAGATTGAGGTGATTAATAATCTTCGTGGTATTATTGCCATAGACGCAGAGATAGAAGGGAAGATTGATCTTGAAAACAAGCGCATATTAGGAGATAAATCCCAAATAGATGCCACTTTTAAAAATGTCTCACTTGAATTTCCTGAAATACTCACATTTGATAAAATCGATGGAATTGTCAGTAGAGAAAATAAAAATATTAGATTTGAGGATTTTCAGGTAGTTTCGGGAAATACGGATGTCTTAATCAATGGTCTTGTCCAAAATATAGTGTATTTATTCTTTAATATGGAAACCGATATTTCGGCTGACTTAAACATAGTTTCAGACAATTTTGATTTACCTGAAGTATTTGCCTATGATCCCTCAATAGGCCATAGCTTTAATCATGTTCTTACTAATTTAACTTTAGACTTAAAAGCAAAAACATCTACAACCAAACTGCGGAATTTTGATGACTTCCCGGATATTGATTTTGATATCAACCTGTTGGAGGCATCTTTTAGTGATTTTCCGGATATGGAGATTTCCCGGAGTGCAATAAATTTCTTCGAGGATACATCAGGTTTCAATATAAAATTCAATCCCCTCAACCTTAATAGCGCCAAGGGCAACCTGACTTTGAATGGAAATTATAATGGATCAGAGTGGAAACCATATTCTTTGATTAGCCATGTTCAGACAAACAAAGTTCATTTGCTTAATATGTTGAATCAGTTGGCGATGGATCTGGACAGCAGTTCTGTTTTCAACCAGGTGCTTAATGGTTCGTTTGATGTCAAACTGGAATTTCCCAAAGACTCGCTTATATTTAAAACACTAGAAATGACGAATGCCGATCTGGTTGTCTATGATCTCGCAAGGGATGATACAATTTTTTCCAATTCAATGGATGTGAAATTTAATCAGGTTTACTACAGTCTTCAAACCAGCCCGAATCCCATGGCCACGCTCACTACAGACGCTGAAATAATTGGTGCGGGACTCCGGAGTAATGGGTTTAATATTGAAAATTTTAAATTTAATATTTCAGTAAATGACGGACTTTACAAAATTGTGCCGGAATCGGGTAGTTTATTTGGTAAAAAGGGAAGTGGTGCATTAACCTGCAGACCCTGGGATCCGGAGCCTTCATATCACTTTAAATATTCTGTCTATGACTTTGCAATTGAAGATTTTTTGATCAGGTTTATGGAAAATCCCGTTTTTAAGGGGAAAACCAGTTTTGCAATTGATGTAAAAATGGTAGGCGAGGATTGGCAAAATATAGCAAAAAAAGTGAACGGAACTATTTCCGGTGAAGGACGTGACTTAATATTTTATGGTTTGGACTTAGATAATGTTCTCAAAAAACTTGAGCGAAGTCAGAATTTTACCCTGGTCGATGTCGGGGCTGTATTGCTAACCGGACCAGTGGGACTGGCTGTTACCAAAGGATCAGATCTGGCAGTACTTATCACTACCAATCCGGGTGATTCCTCTGAGATTCCCAGACTCGTATCAAATTGGAATATTGAGGATGGTAAAATATATTTGGATGATGTGGCATTCAGAACCCACAAAAACCGGATTGCAGTCTGTCGGTTTTCTGGATATAGTTCAGGAAAAATTGGATGTTACCGTTGCGGTTTTAAAAAAAGATGGAAGTGCCAGCATTAGTCAAAGTGTCAGTGGAAGTTTTGAGAATCCTCAGATGGGACAAATAAAAGTTTTGGAATCGTTGTTATCACCGGTAACCAATTTGTTTAATTCTGTGTTCCAGGTAGAATCTGATATATTTTATAATGGCTCTGTAAAACATCCTGAGTAATCGCCATAATTTGATTCTATTATTTTTATTTGTATTTTGAACTATTGTTGTCTATAAAATGTCTCTGAACAGGAAAGGAGTTAATGATGAATCTATACATAGGAAATTTGGCGAATGAGGTTACCGATGAAATATTGCAGGAGGCATTCGCCGAATATGGTGAAGTTTCGTCAGCGAAGGTAATAAAGGATAAATTCAGTAATTTATCCAGAGGTTTTGGATTTGTTGAAATGCCAAATAATGCCGAAGCCGATAAAGCGATAAAAACTTTAAATGGTGAAGAATTAGAAGGTAAAGCTTATTCAGATCAGTGAAGCGCGGCCAAAAACTGATAAAAAGCGTGGTCATAACCGGGGTGGTGGTAACCGCGGTTGGTAGGCACATAAATTAATTTGCTGGTTGAGATGACGTAATTTCCATTTTTAGACAAAAAAAAGACCCCGGCTTTTACAAGCGGGGTCTTTCTGGTTTTGACAAAATTATACTTTTGAGACCTGTGTTGCCTGAAGACCTTTTGCGCCTTCTTCAACATTATACTGCACTTTGTCACCTTCTTCGAGCGATTTGTATCCTTCACCTTCGATCGCGCGATAATGTACAAAGACATCTTCGCCTTGCTCTCTTGAGATAAAACCATAACCCTTTGAACTATTAAACCATTTGACAGTTCCTGTTTCCATTGAAACACCCTCACTTACAAAAATTTACACTTACGTACTACATTTCTTTCATACTTTTCCAACCAAAAAAAAATCGCGTCAAACAGTTTTATTTTCCGTTTTCCACGAATTCTAAAGGTTCTAACAGCGTATGATTAACATCTCTATTACCACTACAGAAAGGCAGAAAAAACTTCGTACAATTATTATAACTGTCAATATACGATATGAAAATGCTGAATGCAAATTATATGTGTGAGTTTTTATTCGGAACGGTCATCCTGTCAATTTAATAATCCCCAAATTATTTTATATAAAATAATATAATTGTCTCAGCATAATTCAGCACATTTTTGTAACTTAAGTACATATTTCCTGCAATGTCCGGTTTAAACGTCGCTGTGAACCAGCATAGATTATAGTCAAATAGTTTATAAATAAATATGAGAAGGACCTTGAAATAACGGTGAGATGTACTACTCGTTTAGGTCTTTACCAGGAAAAAAGTATGGTAAATAATTTCAATTTTGCAAAAACACCGCAGATTGTTTTCGGAGCAGGAAAGATATCCTTGTTGCCCGATAAGATATCCGGTATTGGAAAGCGTATAATTTTGCTCACCGGAGAACAGTCATTTAAAAACACACAGTATTTTACTGATCTGATATTCTTCTTCAAGAAAGAATCATTCCAATACACACTGTTCGAGATTGCCGGGGAACCTTCTCCCGATCAGGTTGATCAGATTGTAGCAGATTGTGCGAATAGTGAAGTTGATGTGGTCATAGCCATTGGTGGTGGCAGTGTGCTCGATGCCGGGAAGGCTGTGTCGGCTATGCTGGGGAAAACGCAATCCGTGGTAAATTATCTTGAAGGGGTGGGTAATGAGGCCCATGACGGATCAAAAATCCCGTTTATTGCGCTTCCTACTACCGCCGGAACCGGAAGTGAGGCGACCAAGAATGCCGTATTGAGCAAACCGGGGAGAGACGGATACAAAAAATCTTTACGTCATAATAATTTTGTGCCGGATATTGCGCTGATCGATCCTGCACTCTCTATAGCTTGTCCGGCCCCTGTCACTGCTGCCTGTGGTATGGATGCGTTTACTCAACTACTGGAATCCTATGTCTCGACCAATTCGTCTCCCATGACCGATGCCCTTGCTTTGAGCGGCCTCCGGATGATAAAAGATAATCTGATCCCTGCAGTTTCTTCCGGAGCAGATAATCTGAAGATCCGGTCGGCAATGAGCTACGCGGCATTATTGTCCGGTATAACGCTGGCTAATGCAGGCCTGGGAATCGTACATGGTCTGGCATCACCTTTGGGCAGTTATTCTGATATTCCACATGGCGTGGCCTGCGGGACTCTGGTTGGTGCTGCAACAAAAATTAATATTGAAAAATTATGGCAATCCGGGCAATCTGGTTTATATGCGCTGGGTAAACATGCAGAGATTGGTAAGTTACTTTCCGCAGATAAATGTCAGGGTTCCGAAGCGTGTTGTGATTTCCTCGTCAATAAAATTGAAGAATGGATTGACGTACTGGTTGTTCCCAAATTAAGTGCGTTTGGATTTAAGGCAGATGATGTGGATAGAATTGTGGCGGAGACCGGCATTAAAAATAATCCCGTGCAACTGGAGACGGAAGATGTGAAGAAGATCTTGTTGGAACGGTTATAGATACAAGATGCCGGTAATTAAAATCATCAGCAAACCCATTTAATTTTGGTTTTAAATTACAAATTACGAATTACCGCTTCTATTCTATAGCAGGGCATTCATCTCGCAAGTATCATCTTCATGACTGCCATAAATTCATCCGATTGAAATCGATATAAATAAATACCACTGGCGAGATTATTTGCATCAATTTTAATCTCGTGATGTCCTTTTTCTCTCCTCTCATTTAATATTGTCAGTATATGTTGCCCCAATATATTATATATTTCTAATTTGACATCCGCATCGCTGGGAAGATCAAACGCAATATTTGTTGATGAATTAAACGGATTTGGATAATTCTGGAACAAGTTGTATTGATCAGGAACTAATATATCCGGCCAATAAATATCGGTTAAGGATTGTGAGTCAAACCAAAAACCGGAATGTAATATTAGTGTGTTATCTGATATATTGCCAATTGCCGGCTGTCCCAAAGTTGAGACCGAGGTAAAATTCGTACCCTTCATAACTCCAATACCATTGGCTAATGTATTGGTCTGAATTTTATATTGGGCAGCTGAGTTGAGCGTTTGACAGGAATGTGATTATGATACATATTTTAAATAATATTCCGATATTTTTCATCTATGGCTCCTGTTGTTTGCTAAATAAGTTATTGCGCACCCTGTCCCGGAGGCAGAACAGGCGAGTTTCATATTCCCCTTAGCTGACGCAAAAAATTATTCAATTCGCATTATTAACACACGATATGAAACATATATATAATAATCTATATCTTGTGTAAATCGAATATAGGTTTCAAATAAGCTATAACGGAATGTGGTATTATAACTAAAACTAACAGGTCGCCATGTCGAACCGTCATATGCTTCGAATGCCAAAATCCTTGTATTGTTCCAGTCCCAACCGGTCGGAAGGGGGACAGAAGTATGATAGGAAGATGATGAAATACCGGTGAGTTGCCGGAGTTCCGCAATGGCTATACTATTTGTACCAACTTGTAGAGAACCTCTGAAAAACGCATCTCCGTTCCTGCTAATTGTTGCCTGGTTGGTAGTGGTACCTAAGGGTGTTTTGGTTTGAAAACTTGCTAAATTTGTTGGTGACGTTACACCTTTGGCCATCATTTGGGCAACAATAAATTTACTGTCAGATCCGGCCGGGGATGCACCTATGCCAATATTTCCGCCATGATCTTCGGCATACTCTACATTAGAATTAGTAATATCACTAACCCCTGAAAATCTCGGAATATAATTATTTGTACCGCTACCACCAATGCCACCTGTAGTTGGTTGCTGCCATTCGACTTCGGCGCCATCATAGGCAAGCACATCACCTTTTACTGCACCATCCTTATTTATTTTATCAAGGGTGACTGCGCCGGCAGCCAGTTTGGATGCCGTCACGGCACTATCACTCACACTCTTTGCATTCAGGCTATAAGCGGATGATGTTAGTTGAATACGGGGTGCCATTTCTGCGGCACCATTCACACCAATCCCCAGCCAGTACGGCCTGTCAAACTTTGCAGCCAGCTGATTGATTTCACCCAGATTTACATTAAATATGCCATTCGTAATCTGAACCGTTTGCTCTTCAATCCAGAGCGCCTTGCCACCTTCAGCAACCGTGTACATTCTGAAGTTCATGGTATAGACACCATCCGCAACCAGATTACCATCGGTATCTGTTAACACGCCCTGGTAATTCATTTTTTGCGGCACCTGAGAAAATAATTGACTGATAAATAGTGCAAGATAAATTAATAGATAAGAGTAATTCTTACGCATAATAATTCCTCCCTTAACAAGTAGAATTAACGTTTAATATGTCAATTTTTTGACTTGCAAAATAAATCAGGAAATATATCATCCTATTTAGAATTCTTATCCGGAAATTATTTCCGGATGAGGGCAATTTTAAATACCAATCCCAATATTGAGTGAGTGTAAGATTTCAAGATATTTCTGATCAGTCAATAAATATATGTCTTAAATTCACCTGCGTTTAGAACGAGACAATTAAAGAAGATTCATTTAGAAGGATTTGACGATAAAATAATATTAAATATATGGTAAAAATCAAAGCATTTTTTAAAATTTTTTATGTTGGCAGGATTATTCATTTTGAAAGTCAAACCAGGAGCGATCCGATGAAATAAGTCAGCCGTTATAAGAGTTATCCCTTGATTAAGTATTTTATTAGTACGACATTACCGATCCCGAATCAAACTCCTCTGGAGACATTCCGGGATTCGGGGTGACGACTATGTAACGCGATATGTATCTAAGGCCCACTGGTTTAAAAAAAATGGATTATTAATGAATAAAGGTTATCCGGCAGCATTTGCAACCTATATATTTTGGGGTCTGTCACCAATATATTGGAAAATTATTGCAGCCATACCGGCACTTGAGATTCTTGGGTTAAGAATTTGGTGGGCAGTTCCATTCTTGCTTATTGTCCTGTTCTCGCGCAGGGATTTTACTGTTTTTAGAACTGTATGGAAAACACCCAGGAAATATGCTGTATACATAATTAGTGCCTTTTTACTGGGAACGAACTGGCTCGTATGGATATGGTCAGTTAATAACGGATATGTGATAGATGCCAGTCTTGGATACTTTATCAATCCATTAATAAATGTAGTTATGGGCGTGGTATTTTTGCACGAACGTTTACGCCGGGTCCAGTGGATTTCTCTGATTCTGGCGCTGGCGGGTGTCCTGTACCTGACTTTAAATTACGGAGAGTTTCCGTGGATTGCATTAACTCTGGCCGGTACCTTTGGTTTGTATGGATTTATCAGAAAAACGGCTGCACTAGGCGCAATAAACGGTTTAACAATTGAAATATCTGTATTATTACTGCCCGCTTTAATTTTATTGATGTACCTGAGTAATGCCGGTACATTGATGTTTCAGTCTCTGAGTATCGAGATGCATCTGTGGGTTTCACTAAGCGGTATTATTACTGTCTTTCCGCTCACTCTGTTTGCCTATGGGGCAAGAAGAATACCCTACAGTACGATTGGGTTTATTCAATATATTGCACCTACGGGTCAGTTTATTTTAGGCATATTCGTTTTTGGCGAACACTTCAATTTGGAGAAGCTGGTTGGATTTGGTTTTATCTGGCTTGCCTTGATAATTTATTCTTTCGAAAATTTATATTTTCATAAGATGAGAAGACAGGTTATTCCCAAGGCCTAGTAATATATTCCGCCTCTACGAGGCTGTGGCGCCGGTGATGCTGGGATGTCGTCCAAGGCTGACGTATGTCCAGGGACTTCGTCCCTGGTTACCGGATTCCGCTTCTTCGAGGCTGTGGTCCCATGGTGACTTTCGGGATATACTTCCTGTTACACCACATTCAGGGGCTTCGCCGCTGGTTGCCGGATTCCGCCTCTACGAGGCTGTGGCGCCGGTGATGCTGGGATGTCGTCCAAGGCTGACGTATGTCCAGGGACTTCGCCCCTGGTTACCGGATAACGCCTCTTCGTGGCTGTGTAGAAATGATAAACCTCCTATTTAATAAGCCCCGAAGGGGCGACCCAAACTAGCCAGGGACATCGTCCCTGGCGTGCAAATGGCAATTTTGATCAAAAGCCCCGTAGGGGCGAAATCACACAAATGTGTGATTATTTAATCCCATAGATATTGATCATCATATTTTATTAAGTTAAGATTTAAGAATTTGAGATACTCAACTTTGAACGATTTCCTAAGATGATGCTCTTTTTGATTTGATATGTAGCGTTTTAAAATACCTACATGACGCTGTCCAACACTAAAAGCGGCATATCCCGTTTGCCAGTAGAAGTTATTATATTGCTGTCCCTTTGATTTAATCCATTTTGAGGAGTTTGCTTTTACTTCTTCTACCAGATTTGCCAGTGAAACAGATCTGGATAGATTAATAAGGATGTGCACATGATCTGTAAAACCATTGATAATAAGTGCAGGTGAATTATTCTTTCTAAATATTGATGACATGTACTTGAATAATTCGGTTTCAATTTCTGGTCTAATCAGATGTTGTCGCCTTTTTGTACTCCAGATCAGGTGAACGAGCATGCAGTGATAACTTTGAGGCATAGTTACTCCTTTCTTTATTTATATTCCGCCTCTCCGGGGCTTTGGTGCTGTGTTGATGCCGGAAGATGTCTTCTCTGGCTGCCGCATGCCAGGGACTTCGCCCCTGGTTACCGGATAGCGCCTCTTCGAGGCTTTGGTGCTGTGGTGACGCCGGAAGATGTCTTCTCTGGCTGCCGCATGCCAGGGACTTCGCCCCTGGTTACCGGATAGCGCCTCTTCGAGGCTTTGGTGCTGCGGTGACGCCGGAAATGTCTTCTCTGGCTGCCGCATGCCAGGGACTTCGCCCCTGGTTACCGGATAGCGCCTCTTCGAGGCTGTGTAGAAATGATAAACCTCCTATTTAATAAGCCCCGAAGGGGCGACCCAAACTAGCCAGGGACATCGTCCCTGGCGTGCAAATGGCAAATTTGATCAAAAGCCCCGTAGGGGCGAACTACTAGTGATATTCGCAATTGCTCATACATATTATATCTGCAAGAAGAATGCCAATAGCTTTTAATCTCTACACGCCGACAAGAATATTTTACACGAAATATAATTACGAGCATCGTAGTTTTATCTTGTGATTAAAAACTTGGTTATATGAAAAGAGAGACTACCGTGCTTAAATGGAATGACATCATAAATTTTACAGATACTGCAAATCCCGAACCTGATCGAAAAATTGTAAAATCCGACGAAGAGTGGCAATCAGTTCTAACCAAAGAGCAATTTTTTGTAACGCGTAAAAGAGGAACCGAACCGGCTTATAGTTCCGATATGTGTAGCCGTTTTGAACCTGGGGACTATACCTGTGTGTGTTGTGACACGCTGCTGTTTTCTGCGTCAAATAAGTTCGAAAGTGGTTCCGGATGGCCATCCTTTACCCAGCCCGTAAAAGAAAATGCGATCGCTTACATAAAAGATGAGTCACATGGAATGATTCGTGTGGAAACTATATGCAATACCTGTGATGCGCATTTGGGTCATGTTTTTCCCGATGGACCAGACACCATCCGGCTTGCGCTATTGTATGAATGCACTTGCGCTTAAAAAAAAGGAGTCCTGATTTGGAAAAGGCAACATTCGGCGGTGGTTGTTTTTGGTGTACCGAAGCCGTATTTCAAAAGATAAAGGGTGTTGAAAAAGTGGAGAGTGGCTATGCCGGGGGGAAACTGCAAATCCCACATACGATCAAGTCTGTGGCGGTTTAACTGGTCACGCTGAAGTGATACAAGTTACCTTCGATCCGGATGAAATTTCCTATGCTGATTTACTGCGGATTCATCTAAGTACACATGATCCGACGACCCTTAATTCTCAGGGTGCAGATCACGGTACGCAATACCGGAGTATAATTCTTACGCATGAGGATGTTCAAAGGAATACTGCTGAAAGCGTTATTCAGGAAATGGCAAATTCGTTTGAGAACGAGATCGTTACTGAAGTAATACCCATAGGTATCTTTTATAAAGCAGAGATGTATCACCAGAATTATTATGAAAACAATCCAGGGCAGGGCTATTGCGCGGCTGTAATCAGTCCGAAATTGGAAAAGTTTAGAAAACTATTTTTTGAATATTTAAGCGACAAAGAGACAGAGTGACGAAGAAACATAGTCCATGAGCGGCTGAGTCCCTAAGTCCCTGTGAAGGTGATAAAAGCATGAAGAGCACACGTCCCACAGAAACATATAGGTCATTCTGAAAGGATTATTATTCACCTAGCACATTTAAAGCGTTTGTATGTTGTATCCTGTATCTTGCATCCAGGATCCAGCATCATTTAGGAAATAGTCGTATAAATGCATGTCGGTTTATTCCCTCAAATTAATCATTGCCCTGCTGGAAATAAATACTATCCGGAACTTGTTCCATAGCTAACTTATAGTTACTCCCTTTATAAATACAAAACTTTTACAGGATTGATATAAATGAAAAAAATTTGGTTCTATTTTTTGCTGAATGTTGTTTTCTTTTTCTCCCATGTTAATGCAGAAAAAGAAATCACTTTTGATCGTCTTACGGCAACCGATGGTTTATCTGGCAATAATGTATTATCCGTATGCCAGGATCGATACGGTTTCTTATGGATTGCCACAAATGATGGGCTTAATCGCTTTGATGGCTACAATTTTAAAGTATTTAAGCATGAGCCGGGCGATACTACCAGTTTGCCCAGCAATGAGTTAAATATAGTATATCTTGATCGCAATGGTACTTTATGGGTTGGTAGTTTGGCAGGATTATCCAGATGGGATCACAATAGCGGCCGCTTTCAAAACTTTGAACCCATCCCTTCAATTACCGGGGTTGACCAGCAGAGTGTACTCTGGATATCTGAAGATTCACAAGGGCGCTTCTGGGTCGGAACACGCTGGAACGGACTTTTTATGTTTGACCGGCAAAAAAATACTTTTGAGCGAATGAAGGTAGAGATCGAAAATGTGATCAGCGTGACCGCGAACGCGTTCACCGATGTTCTGGAATCGGCATCCGGTAAAGTGTATACCGGTTCATGGCATCATGGTTTATTGGAGTATGATGAGATTGAAAATATATTCAAACTGACTAAACTCGCCCCAGCACAAAACCGGCACTTTGTTGAAAATTTAATTACTGCCTTCCATCAGGATAAAGAAGGTATCATATGGTTTGGTACATTTGATAAAGGTCTGTTTCGCTATGATCCTGAAACAAACGATCTAAGTAAGATTCATCTGGTTAATCAGGAAAAAGTAAAAACGCTGTGGATAAGAGATATTTACGAAGATGAAGATGGTTTTCTTTGGATTGCCAGTACAAAGGGATTATACAGATATAATCTGAGAAGCAAAGAGAGTATCCAATATACCTATGATCCCAAAAACCAACTAAGTATAGCCGAAAATAGGATCTGGTCTATTTTCCGTGATAAATATGATATGCTCTGGTTGGGTACTCAAGGTGGTGGCCTGAGCAAATATAATCAGGAAAAAATACCATTTCAGCAATATTCAATACTTAAAGAAACAGATGGCGGTTCTGGTACTTTAGATGCATTAAGTCTTGCTACACCAGCAAATAAACAGAATAATATATGGATTGGCACAAATAGCGGCCTGGTGGATTATGATCGGAATAAGAATAAATATATTCTGATTGATGAAATTCCATCATTGGACATCAGCCTTCAGGATAATCCAATCGACGCGATGTATCTGGAGGATTCCGGGCGATTATGGATGGGTGTGAGTGAGAATGGCCTGATAATGTATGATGCAAAAACAGAAAAATTTAGAAATTTTGATCCCGATCGACCAGGGATAAATAGTGCTGCTGGTAACCGAATTTATCATATCGAGCCGGATGATTACGGGAAATTATGGATTGGTACGCGGGGCGGGGTGTATCGTTTTGATCCAAACACAGCCATATGGAGTTTAATACCTGCCATCGAAAACCGAACATATGACGGTCATCTAATTGATTTGTTACAATCTTTATCCAATGAAACTCAGCCTATATGTGCGATAACAAAGGTCAGTGATAATCAGGATTTGTCAGAGGAATTTACCCTGGATACGCCCACAGACATGCTTGTGGCTTCAGTTGGTGAAGGTGTGCTTACCTGGAATATGGTTGACTATGGTTGGCTTGAAAATGCGGCAGGCGATACCGTATTCAGCGCGTCAGATTTAATGAGCTCATTCCATCTAAGTGGTGATATGAAAAATCGTATATCAATCGGAATCTTAAATTTACCAGCCGGTAATTACAAACTACGATATATTGGTGATGACAGTCATAGTTATGGGAATTATAATGTTGAGGCTCCGGCAGACTCGCAATGGTGGGGGATCCAGGCATTTAAAATATCAGCGGAGGATGCCAATACGTTCAGTACCGTTCTTAGAAAACAAAACGATAAATCTTATATTTATGATACACGAGTTAATGTGGTTGAATACGGGAAAAACGGACTGCTTTGGATTGGCACAACCCGGGGTTTTAGTAAATATGAATTGCAGAGTAAAAAAGTGACGAATTACCGCCACGACAAGGATGATCCGGCTACGTTAAGTAATGATGTGATTACAGATATTCTTGAAGACCGCGATGGCTTTATCTGGCTGACGACAGAGAGCGGGCTTAACCGATTTGATCCTGCAACCGATTCCTTCAAATCATATTTTGAAAAGGACGGATTGCCATCTGCGCAGTTGATGTCAATCGAGGAAGATATGGCCGGTCATTTATGGATTGGCAGCATTAATGGAATAAGTAAACTTGAAAAGCGTGTAGATTCTGATAAAGCAATTTTTATCAATTATGATACAGAAGACGGTCTGCAGGGCTATATTTTTAACGGTCATGCATCACATATCAGTAAAGATGGTGAAATGTTTTTTGGTGGGCGCAATGGTGTGAATGCTTTTTTTCCAGGTGATATTAATACCAATACAGCCGATATTGTAATATCTGATTTTTTTATCTCAAACCAGCTTGTAAATCCAACGAGCACAGATTCGCCAATTGAGAAGCATATCCTGGACACCGATGAAATCTTTTTGAATTATGATCAGAATGATCTTTCTTTCGAGATTTCTACCCTACATTTTGCACGTCCTGAGCGTAATAGCCTTTCATATAAACTTGAAGGATTCAACGACACCTGGATTCAAAATCCCCACCGCTTTATATCGTTTACGAATCTTAATTCCGGTGAGTACAAATTAAGAATTCGTGGCGCAAACAGTGACGGTATTGGATCATCTGAGGAGCGTATACTAAATATTACAATTCATCCGCCCTGGTGGCAAACGACCTGGGCCTATTTTTTATATGTATTTCTGTTTGCCGGACTTGTTTTTTCCATTGACCGTATCCAGAGGTACCGTTTAACACAACGTGAACGTAACCGGGCTCAGATCAGAGAGGCCGAGCTACGCGCACAGGCAGCAGAAGCCAATGCCAAATTGATAGAAGCGGAGAATAAGCGAAAAACTCATGAGCTGGAAGAAGCGCGTAAATTACAGATTTCCATGTTGCCGACAAAATTACCGCAACTTCCGCATCTGAATATTGCCGTATACATGCAGACCGCGACTGAGGTGGGTGGTGACTATTATGATTTCCATGTCAGTCTGGATGGTACGCTCACGGTGGTGATTGGCGATGCTACCGGGCATGGCATGAGAGCGGGAACAATGGTAACCACAGCCAAGTCATTATTCAACAGTTATGCACCAAATCCGGACATCCTGTTTTCATTCCGCGAAATTACACGATGCATAAAACAAATGAATCTTGATAAACTCTCAATGTGTATGAGCATGTTGAAAATAAAAGATGAAAAATTACTTATGTCATCTGCGGGAATGCCGCCCATAATGCTTTTCAGAAGAGAAGACCGCACCATCGAAGAGCATTTGATTCAGGGAATGCCTCTTGGCGCCATGGAACAGTTTCCTTATGAAATAAAGGAAACAACTCTTGCCCCGGGTGATACCATTCTGTTAATGAGTGATGGACTGGCAGAATTACAGAATGAAAAGGAGCAAATGTATGGCTATAAACGCGTTCGTAATTCCTTTGAAGAGGTGGCGGAAAGAACTCCGGAAGACATTATTGACTATATGAAAAACGAAGGTGCATCCTGGACGAATGGTAATAAACCAGACGATGATATAACATTTGTCGTCATTAAAGTTGAAAAATAACTATTCTGTAAAGACCTCGTTAATATAACGGGCACCGCCATCGGGAAAAATCGTCACTATCCGACCGAAGCCGATCTCATTTGCTAACTTCAGGCAGGCAGCCAGTGCGGCACCGGATGAGATGCCTGCAAATATCCCTTCTTCACGTGCCAGACGTTTCACTGCTTGCTTTGCTTCCCCGGTCGAAACAACAATCATACCATCTGCAAAATCAGGATCATAAATTTTTGGCCTGATTGAACTTTGATAGTGTTTCAGCCCTTCTAATCCATGTGCAGCAGAATCAGGTTGCACACCGATAAATCTGATATCGGGATTGTATGTTTGTAACCGGCGGCCAGTACCCATAAATGTACCGCTGGTTCCCATTCCGGCTACAAAATGGGTAATTTCTCCATTGGTTTGATTCCATATCTCATGCCCGGTGCTGTTATAATGTGCCAGCCAGTTAGCTGGATTATCATACTGCGAATTATAAAAATATCTGTCAGGATTAAGGCTGTAAATTCTATTGGCCTCCTCAATTGCGCCATCAGTGCCGTTTACCGGATTGGTTAAGATTACGGTTGCGCCGTTACTCCTAATTCTTCTGATTAAGTCTGGATTAATATTCGATGATAGGCATAATATGGTCTGATATCCTTTGGCCGAAGCAATCATAGCATAGGCTAATGCAGTATTTCCGGAAGAGGCCTCTAAAATGATTTTATCTCTTGTTAGTTGTCCGCTCTGCTCCGCATCAAGAATAATATTTTTAACCGCTCTGTCTTTTACCGAGCCGCCCGGATTCTGCCACTCTGCTTTTGTAAAAATCTGCACATCATTCTTGATTCCCTTGCTGATTGTTTCAAGCCTGAGTAAAGGGGTATTGCCTATGGCATTCCATATGTGAGAACCGATCTTACCAGCTTGAACTTCTTTTAAAACAGGCATTGGATGTATCATGTTTTCTCCAATTTTATAATTTTGGACATAAAAAAACCCGCCATTCTTTGCAGGTGGCGGGTTAGATATTCTTGTTTGATATATGTATTCTAAAAAATATTATACAATATTCACCACCTGTCTATACTTGAGACAAAAGCAGGTACAACAAATAGATGACTGGGGTGAAACTGTATATTTATAATTCATAATAATTCGTAAATTTGTATAAATATACATTAAAATATTACCTGATACAATAAAGCCTGAATTTTTTCTGTTTTATTCTGTATAACTTGTTTCCAGTAGTGAATCTATTTAAAAAAAAATGAATTTAAGAAGTGGGAAATTTGTAATTGTGAATTAGGAATTGGTATTTCATCTTTTGTTTCAAATCTTTAAATGACCAGCTCTCAGGTTTTCTGCAGAAAATTTGATGAAACTAAAACATATGATCCAGCGCATTTTTGCATATCCCATAATAAAGATATATATTTCTTATCATAAATCGTGGATTTGGATTATGGTTGTACTTTGCGACAAAAATTATATTTATAAATGCAAAATATTGTGATTGGGAAAACCCGGACTATGAAGAAGAATGTATTGCAGCTATTCATATTTGTCCTCTTGCTGATTATTTCTTGTGAAAAATTTACCAGCTTTGATTATGAATCTGAAAAGATTGGTTCACATTCGGTGATTTCCGGGCGGGTTCAGAATGTATTCGACCGGACCCCGGTCGATGGCGCTAATATGAATATCGGTATTATGCAGACCAATACAGATGAGAACGGAAAATATTTAGTCGATTACATTATTGGGGTGGATGAGGAACGAAATAAGCCGATTGATATCATAATTGATGCGGAGAATTATTATCCGCTTGATACCACGCTCATAATTTTCCCTCCTGAAATGCAGTTCAATCTAAAAATGATATATGCAGCGCCGATTATTGAAAGTGCATGGATTGGTGTTATACCGATTATTTTACCCATTTCTCCGGATCCTTTTTTATCGCCGGTCACGCAGGTACTGCTAAGTGACTATCAGGGTATCGCTACAATTGATTCAATTATTACAACATTTTATTATGCGAAACCAGGTGCACCAGAAATCAAAACGGTTTCTATCATGATGCAGCAGGATTCCGTCTTATCAGAAAACGCTGCCCTTTATCAGGCAATTGGTCCTTCACATATTGATATCGATTACAGGTATTATAATCGCTCATTGGAAATATATGTATCAGATAACGAAGGATTTTATAGCCATATTAACTTGAAAAATTCAGAAATATTTGTCGACAATCCACTCTTTCCAGTCGAAGTAGATCCCTGATCCTTTACTCTGCGGCTTTTCGCCTCCGCGAGAGAAGGATATAAACAGATCAAATATATACTTTCCAATAATTCTCGATGCATGTTCTCTTCTTATTCCGATTCAATTATCTTAATTATTATTGGAATTTTAAGCCAAAATTTTAGTTATTATTGATATTATTTTATAAAGATTATTCTTGCACACCGGGGGTCGGGATTTTCTTGTGTGCTCTGTGGTTATCTTTTTGTCAAGCTTCAATCAAATGAAGAGAATGAAATGAAAATACGTGCCATTATATTTGGGACTACCGGGATGGTTGGCGAGGGTGTCTTACATGTGAGTCTGAATCATCCTGATGTGGAAAAAGTACTGGTTATCAACCGCAGACCATGTGGCGTGGTACACGAGAAGCTTACCGAAATCATTCATGGTGATTTTCATGATCTCTCAGCCATCGAAAATCAGCTCAGCGGTTATAATACCTGTTATTTTTGTATGGGTGTCTCGTCAATCGGGATGAAAGAGGAAGCATATCGCATGATAACGTATGACCTGACGATGCACGTGGCAAAAACACTGCATCAGAATCAGCGCAGATATGACATTCTGCTATGTTTCCGGTACCGGAACCGACAGCAGTGAACAAGGGCGCACGATGTGGGCCCGGGTGAAGGGTAAAACTGAAAATGATTTGCTGAAAATGGCGTTTAAGGATGCCTATATGTACCGTCCGGGTTATATTCAACCGATAAAGGGGATGAAAAATACCTATAAGATTTACAAATATTTTGCTCCGTTTTATCCCATTTTGAAAACGCTTATACCAAAACATGTCTGTACTCTGGAAGATCTGGGACACTCAATGATTAATGTGGTATTGCATGGGGAAGAAAAGAAAATATTGGAGAATAGAGATATTTCACGAACAGCAAAACTTACACAGGCGAATGATTCATGAGATCGCATCCGATACTTGTCATAGCCATATTCAGTATTATCATTCTGTCAATTGATGCCTATGTATGGTGGGGAATTACTAAAATTATATCCGGTTTCCGTACTCGTAACAGGAAAATTATCGGGTGGTTATACTGGGTTGTACCCGCCCTGATCATTTTTGGATTAATCTTGGTCTTATCGGTTCAAAAACTAATATCCGGAGATAAGATCCTGGCATATTTTCATGCGGTCAGTGGTGCATTTGTCTTATTTTATGTACCCAAACTGGTTTTTGTGATATTTAATCTTTTTGATGATATTATTTTCCAGATTAGAAAAATAATCTCTACCAGAAAAAATAAGTCTGTAAATAATTCTCAACAGCTGCCGTCAGTTAGCCGGCGGAAATTCCTGAATCAAGTTGGAATTGTTTTTGCCGGAATACCATTTGTGTCATTATTTTATGGTATTACAGTTGGCCGGTTTGATTTTAGTTTGCGTGAATTAGATCTCAAATTTCCCAGGCTTCCGGATCAATTTAACGGATTAAAGATTGCTCAAATCTCAGATTTTCATATAGGAACATTTTTGCATTATCCGGATAAAGTGAAGCAAATTGTAGAATTGGTGAATGAGCAAAAGCCTGATTTGATATTTTTTACCGGAGATTTTGTAAACAATCTTGCCATTGAAATGAATGCATTCCTGGATATTCTGACAGGCCTTGATGCCAAATTGGGAAAATATTCAATTTTGGGAAATCATGATTATGGTGAGTACGTGCCATGGGAATCAGAAAAAGATAAAAAAGACAATATCCGGCATCTTATTGAACTGGAAAAACAGGTTGGATTTGATCTCCTCCTGGACGAATCACGTATTGTAAAAATAGGTGATCAGCAAATTGAAATCATCGGAATTGAGAATTGGGGATTACCACCATTTCCGCAATACGGCGACCTAAATAAAGCATTATCAGGAACCAATCCGGATAATTTTAAAATTTTATTATCCCATGACCCGACACACTGGGATGCACAGGTGCTGGGCGATACAGATATCGATCTTACGTTATCTGGTCACACACATGGTGCCCAGTTTGGCATTGAGATTCCCGGATGGCGCTGGAGCCCGGCAACGGTTCGCTATGATCGCTGGGGTGGTCTTTATACGGAGGGCGAGCAAAAATTATATATTAATACCGGATTGGGATCGATCGGATATCCTGGCCGGGTGGGTATGCCGCCGGAGATTACGGTTTTTACATTGCGGAGTTCTTAGGTGTAGTTGTCTTAAAGTCCCTCAGTCCCTAAGCACCTGAGAAAAAAGCATTCAGGATTCAGTGCTCCAGGCTCCAGGTTTCCGGATTGTCATCCTGGCCCGGAACGGGATCCTATGGACAGGGATCTTCTGCCACTGCTAATTCTCTAAATTAATTCTAACATTTAATTCCCCGAAAGACCTGGCGAATCCCAATCACCAGCCGGGAATATCTCATATTTACATCTCGTTTTTAACATCAAATAAGAATTTTGTGTTCTATTATTCTAAAATGATCGATGGGGGAAAATGCAAATTAAACTAAATAGTGTTCTTGTGGATGATCAGGATAAAGCGCTTAAATTTTATACAGATGTCCTTGGATTTATCAAAAAAAATGATATTCCCATGGGAGAATTTAGGTGGCTTACCGTCGTCTCGCCTGAGGAACCTGATGGGACCGAATTGGTTCTTGAGCCTGGTGTGAGTGAAGATGTGAAAAAATTTACCAAATCTCTTTTTGATAAGGGAATCCCATGGACTGCATTTGCCGTAACAGATATAAAATCGGAATATGAAAAATTAAAAGGATCCGGCGTGTCGTTTACAATGGAACCAACCGAAGCCGGGCCAGTTACCATTGCCGTTTTTGAAGATACCTGCGGCAATCTTATTCAGATATATCAGGAGTAGGGAACGGCCTGAGAACGTTTCGGATTTCGCACTCAACCGATTAATTTGAATATGCAATTGGCAATCAACAATTAGCAATAGAGTGAATATGTTGGATTAGCAGCAATCCGTATATACCTATAATAATGATAGTTCAGTTAAAGCAATTATTAGAGATAGTTGCATAGAAAAACGGTTATTCAGGAGGTAACATGTTGCGTAATATATTAGGTGTCATTGGTGGATATTTTACGATGTTTTTGTTTGTTTTTATTAGCTTTACTGTGCTGTATTTAATTTTGGGAACCGAGGGTGCTTTCCAGTCCGGTTCTTATGAAGTGTCGGGAGTGTGGGTAGTTGATAAGCATTATCCTGAGTATCATTGCGGCTGTTCTTGGTGGATATGTATGTGTAATCATAGCAAAGAATCATAAAGCCGGTATGATACTTGGTATTGTTGTTCTGGTGCTGGGGCTGGCAATGGCCATTCCGGTACTTATGGCTCCGGATGGCGAAATGGAACGCACAGCAGAAGTATCCAGTATGGAGGCCATGTCACTGGCAAAACAGCCGACCTGGATCTCACTTTTAAACCCACTGATTGGCGCAATCGGTGTGTTTTATGGCTCGCGTTTAAGAAAAGAGAGTTAGGTCCGGATTTGAATAGAATGGCAATTGGCGATTAACGAAATACAATAGACAAACGACGAATTCCGATTTCCAAATTACAAATAACGAATTACTAATTCCTTATTCCTAATTTTATTTTCTGCGAGCTACCAAGTAATATCTCTCTATTATTATTTTCCTTTGAAGAAATTCAAATCACCTTAATTGCGTTATCATCTCATTATTTCAATAACTACTTCTAAGTAAATATATTTAACCATATAGATTGAATACTGTAATTGGGTATTTGTAATTAGGAATTGGGAATTCGCTAGTCGTTACTCGTTATTTGTTATTAGTATTTGTGAATTGGATTTTTATAAAAAGAATGTACATATATTTTAAATCTATATCTAATTCCCAACTCCCAGTTCCTAATAACGAATAACTCATTACTAATTACATTTATACATGGTATAAAAAATTCGTAACAGATAAAGAGAGCATTTATGATCGGCAAAAAAATATTACATTATGAAATTTTAAAAAAACTGGGTCAGGGAGGCATGGGAATTGTCTACCTGGCTGAAGACACAAAGCTCAAGCGCCAGGTTGCCATTAAATTTTTGCCACAAAATATTTCTCGGAATAGTGATGAAAGAAAGCGATTTGAGATTGAGGCTCAGGCTGCGGCAGCCTTAAATCACCCCAATATTGCCACTGTTTATGCAATTGAACATACTGATGATGATGTGTTTATTGTGATGGAATATATTGAGGGCAAGGAGTTAAAGCACATCATTGATGAGGCAAAAGGCCAAAGGCCAAAAGGCAAAAAAGAATTGCCTATTGCCGATCGCCAATCGTTTACTGCCAACGGCCAACTGCCTACCGCCTACTGTATCGACATCGCAACACAAATCGCTGCCGGCCTCCAGGCTGCCCATGAAAAAGGTATTGTCCATCGTGATATTAAATCGTCTAATATCATGATTACAGAAAAAGGACAGGTTAAAGTAATGGATTTTGGCCTGGCTAAGGTAGGCAAGGGCATCCACTTGACCAAAGAGCAATCGACCCTTGGAACCGCGCCCTACATGTCTCCGGAGCAAGCACGGGGCGAAGAAACTGACCAACGCACAGATATCTGGTCATTCGGTGTCGTACTTTATGAAATGATGACTGGGCAATTTCCCTTTAAAGGAGATTATGAACACGCAGTGATATATTCGATAATTAATGAAAAATATCAAAGTATCAGCAACATCAGAAATGATATACATCCAAAAATTGAAGAGATAGTATCAAAAGCACTACAGAAAAATGTAGATCAGCGCTATCAGAATGCTCAGCCGTTAATTGAAGACTTACATGCGACTAAAATATCTTCATCAGAGCCACATGCAACCCTTGGCGATTCAACTGCCGAAATTTCCTCTCCGAGCAAGCGCCGTTCCTCTAAAATTTATTCTATTCCGGCAATCATTGGCGTGCTGTTAATTGTCCTTGCTTATATGTTTTTTTGGGAAAAAAGTGAAACAATTGATACAATAGCAATACTTCCATTTGTTAATTCCAGCAACGATGAAGATGCAGAGTATCTCTGTGATGGTGTAACTGTTAGCCTGATTAATCAGTTCTCGGAATTTTCGGATTTAAAAGTGATGTCGCGTCACAGTGTTGCCCGCTTTAAGGACAAGAGTACAAATCCGCTTGATGCCGGTCGTTCTATGGACGTGAAGTCGGTTCTGGCAGGGCAACTGGACCTGAGAGGTGAAAGATTAATAATTGATGTTGAATTACTAAAAGTCGACGATGGACAGCAATTATGGGGAGACCGTTTCGAACGCGAAAAGAAAGATATCCTAACGATCGAAAATGATATTGTGAACAGAATAAGTGATAAACTGAAAATAAAGCTCGCAGGCAACAAATCGCTAAAAAAGAAAGAAAACATGTCACTTGATCCTATGGCGTATGACTTATACCTGCGGGGCAGATATATCATGCTCGGTACATCTGATGACGGGCCCTCCCGGGCACAGGAATATTTCAGACAGGCAATTGAGAGGGAGCCGCGATTAGCGATTGCCCATGCCGGACTTGGTGAAAGCTATGTGAACCAGGCATGGCTCAATTCGAGAAACCGTGAAGAAATTGTTCCCTATGCAAAAGCAGCTCTAAATAAAGCGATAGATTTGGATGCTGATTTGTCCGAAGCCTGGGTACTCGCCGGCGAGATCGCTCTTTATTTCGATTGGGATTGGCCGGCAGCGGAAAAAGGATACCGCAAAGCTATCGAGCTCAATCCGGGAAGCGATTTAGCGCACAGAGAATATTCAAATTATTTGCTGGCGATGGGTGATCTGGACAAAGCGATTGCCGAGGCACGAATTGCACAATCCCTGGATCCATTATCTGTTTACGGTACGCACCAGCTGGGGTGGAGCTTATTGGCGACGGGCCGGCTTTCTGAAGCCGCGACTGAATTTCGCAAAGCAATTGATCTTAATCCGACATGGGTTTGGGGCAATATTAAATTGGGAATGGCTTATGCTTTAATGGGTGACAAAGAAAATGCACTGGCCGCTTTGTTACGCGCAGATGAGTTGCTTGCCGGTAAACTTCCTAGCCCATTAGCACAAAGTTGGCTTGCTCAAATCGCTTACCTCTGTGGAGAGAAGGATCGTATAAACGAAACGCTGACAAGATTCCAGAGCCAGGCAGAACTCACTTATGTGGATCCCTATGTTTTTGCGGATATATATTTCCGGTTAGGGAATTATGACAAAATGTTCGAATATCTGGAGAAAAGCGTTGAAATGCGTTCGTCGCTTATGTCATATATATTTTTGGACAGCAAATATTTCTGGATAAAAATCAAAGATGATCCTCGTTATTTGAGTTTGCTAAAACGCCTGAATTTTCCAACGGAGAATCCGGCTGAGTGAGACGAAATCAGGAGGTGCATCAGTCCTTCATATTATCAATACAATATAAATAGAGTGCTGTCCGGATATATAATCTGGATCCGGAAACCGCCGGAGATGATAAAGTATAAGAACCATCCAATTCATTTGTCGTGAGCAATTCAAACGTTTTTCCTGATTTTACAATGGCTGTTTTGCCTTCCTCATTTATGATATAAATCTTGCCTTCAGCCAGTATGGGAGAAGTGCTGACTATTCCCCCTGTTGTACTGTTGGGGCCCCAAACTAAGGATCCACTTTTGGCATCAAGACAGGTGATTCTGCTCTTATCATCTACCATATAAAAATATTTGCCATCGCAAAGAGGAGATGGTACATCGGGTGCACCGGATCCTTCCCATTTCCATAGCAAATGACTCTCGGTAATATCTCCGGTTCCACCAGCTCGCAGGGCTAATAATGGTTTCTTGCGGGTAGGGACATATATAATTCCATTCATAGTAATTGCGGATCCGACAACCCGGTAATTTCCGCGGCCATTGGGATTCATGCCGGCTGCCCGCCAGATTTCCTTACCTGTAAGCGGATCATGCCCGGTTACATAATCACCACCGGAGATAATAATTTCAGTTTTGTCATTATAATTGAGAAGCAAGGGCGTCGTGTACGCATCAGGTGATTCCTTCACTGCATCGGTGGGACGCTCCTGATACCAGTTTGTTTTACCACTGATCGCATCTAGCGAAACTATATACGAAGGATCATCAGTATGCGTGCCGTGCAACACCTCAATAATAAGACTCCCATTATAAAGCAGGGGTGAGGATCCATATCCCCAATTCTGGCCAAACTTTCCATAATCCTTCTGCAGATCTCTTTTCCATATCCTGTTGCCGTTCATATCGAACGCAGTTGTCACGCCGGTTCCGGTAACAACCCATACATGTTTCCCATCAGTAACCGGAGAGGGAGATGCATCATTCGACTTACGGTGGAGTTGATTTTTATTGTCAAGTGTCTGTTGCCAGATAATCTTTCCATTTGCCTTTGATATGGCCAGAAGAAGTAAATCTGAACCACCCGGATCATGGGCAGCTCGTTCGTTATCATCGCCCTCAGCCTCTGAATTTGCTGTCGATGGAGTTATTACAAATATTTTATCTCCCCAGATAATGGGTGTAGCGGCCCCCCACCAGGGTAGTTTTGTCTTCCAGAGAATGTTCTCGGTGCTGCTCCACGATACCGGGAGATTTGTCGCCTCGCTGATCCCATTGTGATTTGGTCCGCGCCAATGCGGCCAGTTTTGCTGGTCTTGTGCATATCCTATTGAAATCAACATTACTAAGCACAAGACTACAATAATATTATATAGAACTTCTCCGGAAATTATTTCCGGAGAAGGATTTTCCACATTTATAGATTTCTCGTTCCCGAGATATTCTCGGGAACGTCGATCAACTTTTATTTTCAATTTATTCCCCGTGATTTTAAATGCCGGTTTTGACGTCCACTTTTACCATTAAGATACAATGTTTGAAATAATATTCAAAAATTCACCCCATGAAAAAAATATACATATTTTATAATGATCATCCAACATTCGAATCACACGAAATTCTTACCACTATTATTGCGTTTACAATCATTGTATTTATCTATTTAAATCTTTTTCAGAAATAATTTCTGGAGAAGTGTCTCTTTTCGTATCTGAATTAGAACTGTAATGATCAATCAAAACATTTTACATTACGAAATTATCAAAAAATTGGGCGAAGGTGGTATGGGAGTGGTCTACCTGGCTGAGGATACCAAACTCAAACGCCAAGTGGCTATAAAATTCCTGCCGCAAAATATTTCACGCAACAGTGATGAAAGAAAGCGGTTAGAGATCGAAGCACAGGCAGCCGCAGCATTGAACCATCCCAATATAGCCACCATTCATGCAATTGAACATACCGATAATGATGTGTTTATTGTGATGGAATATATCACAGGTAAGGAATTAAAGCAGGTAATTGAAGAGGCCAAAAAACAGGTCCCAGGCTCCAGGCACCAGGCGCAAGGTACAAGGACCAAGGCCCAAAGTGTCTCACATGATGCAGATAGCCAATTGCCTATTGCCGATCGCCAATCGTTTACCGCCAACGGCCAACTGCCTACCACCTACTGTGTTGACATTGCAACACAAATCGCATCTGGCCTGCGGGCTGCCCATGAAAAAGGTATTGTCCATCGTGATATTAAATCTTCTAATATTATGGTGACTGAAAGTGGACAGGTTAAGATCATGGATTTTGGCTTAGCAAAATTTACCGGCTCCGCTCATCTAACTAAATCAGGATCAACTGTTGGTACTACTTCATATATGTCTCCAGAGCAAGCCAGGGGTGAAAAAGTAGATCAACGTTCAGATATCTGGTCGTTGGGAATCGTATTATACGAAATGCTTAAGGGAGAATTACCTTTTAAAGGTGATTATGAACAGGCAGTGCTTTATAGTGCGCTGAACGAAAATCCAAAACCTGTAGATGAAAATCGGGATGATATTCCGGCAAAACTTGTCCAATTGGTAAGTCGGGCATTGACAAAGGATGCTAATGAACGTTACCAGCACGTAGAAGAAATGATTCCTGAATTAAATGAACTGAGAAGCGAACAATCAAATGAAAATAAACTGGTTAAATATAAGTCTCGAAATCTAATTAATTTTCCAATAGCAATTATATCATCAGTTGTAGTGTTTTTTGTTTTGTACTGGTTTTTGATGCGGGAAACAACGGATGATCACAAACACGACTCACAGACCTGGGAAAATTCGATTGCAGTATTACCTTTTACAAACTCCAGTGATCAGCTTGATCAGGATTATTTTTGTGATGGCATGACTAAACAAGTCCTCGGCAGTCTTTCAAAATTGCATAAAATGAAAGTAATTTCGCATACCACAGTGAAAAAATATCAGAATTCTGAAAAAACCATTCCGGAAATCGGTCAGGAACTGGCAGTAGAAAATATTCTGCTGGGCAGTGTCTCCAAATTTGGTGACCGGATTCGCATTCAGGTGCAGTTGATAAATACGCGGGATGACGCTCATATATGGGCTGAAAATTATGATTATGAATATGATATTGAAAAGTTGTTTGCCGTATATGACGATATTTCTGCGAAATTAACGGAGGCACTACTGCAAAAAATTACACCTGGAACCAATCTGAACACTGATGGAATTAAGCCTGCCAATACCTATGCCTATGAATTGTATTTGAAAGGTCAATTATATCATTCAGATAAATTTATGAACAGCTACGATAAAAATGATTTTAAAATTGCGGAAGAATTTTTGAAGCAGGCAATAGAGGAGGATCCGGGATATGTCATGCCTTATGCAGAATTGGCGGATTTATACAATTCGGCATATAACAATTTGCGCCTTCCTGATGATGAAAAAAGTGAATTGATGCGATTGCAGGAGGAATATTTAACGAGGTCAATTGAAATTAATGAGAATGTGGCGATCGTACAAAAAGTAAAAGCGCTTGTCCATTTGGCCAAAGATGAATATGATCTGGCTTTTACTCATTTTACCAAAGCAATACGCATTGATCCAAACGATCCCATAATACTTGATGATTTTGGATGGTTCTTTGAATATTTAGGTCTTAATAAAATGGCAAGCGTTTATTATACAAAAGCAATTCAATTGGCTCCGTTGGAATCATCATATTGGAGCTGGCGGGCTGCGAATTATTTATACAATTTGGAAGAACAGGAAAAAGCGGAAGCGGATATTAAAAGGGCACTGAAAATTGATCCAAATCAATCACGCGCATTGCATGTTATTTTTGGTTTTATATTCGCAGAAGGGAAATTCAGAAAGCTGAATCAATATATGAACGATATAAAACAGCTTATCCGAATTCAACAAATCTTAAGAGATTTGAAGCATATTTATCGTCTTCTTCTGGTCAGAAGAATGGGGATGATAATTTCAAGCTGGGTAAACATGATACCATGGTATTGTACTGCTTTTTGAATAAAAATGAAGAGGCGTTGAGTATGTTAATTGATTATTATGATGATAAAATTCTATTAAGCGAGCGAACTGAATATCTTCACCTCAAAACAAATGCCTTTTATAAGAATATTCGTCATGAACCAGAGTATCAGAAATTACTGGCAAAGCATAAAGTTGTCTACGATAAATATTTACTTAAATATGGTGATATGACTATTTTGAGTGATTAGAATTATGACTTCTTCTTCCCATATGAAACGTCTCAACTTCCATTTTTAAAATTGCTCGGTACGCCGGAAGTGCATAAAAATATATATTTTCTTTGCGTTCATTGCACCTCCATCATACAATTGAGATATAACTGCCCAGAATGTAGCACTGCATAATCTCCTCCTTATGGGGTATTATTTATAAACCTATTTACCTTGGACCGGTTTCCCGGACTTAGGGACTTAGTACTTATGAACTCTATATTTTTCTCTCCCTGCTCTTAATTTCGGATTAAATCCTCACAAAAATATGTTTTACTCAACAATATTCATCAAAATTGTTAATAATTGGTACGATTTAGTCTGTTTCCTACATCTATACAAGTACCAAAGTAAACCGGCTATTTAAAAGGGGGATATAGCTAATGAAGCAATTTACTGTAGTCATATCGCTTATTATGTTCTTAATTACCAATATTATCTTTGCACAGAATTCGACAAGCAGATCAATATCTCAGGTAATTGGTCCGGATGGAAAAATAACAAATAATGTGCAGGGTAATTTTAATGCCGAAGGGTTTAAAATGAATTACGATGCGACCGGTGCGCCTGTTTTTGTAGCTTCGGACAGCGGCAACTGGACACCAATTGGTGGTCATCCGCCTGATCTGAATGGTGCTGTAAATGACATTGTAATTGATGGTACTGACATTTATGTCGGGGGCACATTTACCGATGTCGGGGAGAATGAGAATGCCGATTATGTCGCCAAATGGAATGGCGAAAAATGGGAAGCTTTGGGAGCCGGATTGAACCGGCCAGTATTTTCTTTAGCCATGCAGGGTACGGATCTGTATGTGGGTGGTGAATTTACCGATGCTGGTGGAAATACCAATGCAGATTTTATCACTAAATGGAACGGCAGTAACTGGGAAGCACTGGAAAAAGGAGTGAACCTTGAAGTTTACTCCATCGAAATCGACGGGGGTTCTGTTTACGTTGGCGGTAATTTTACCAGAGCTGGTGATAGCACAGATATTAAATACATTGGGAAATGGAATGGTATTAATTGGGAAAGATTGGGATCGGCAATTAATGGAACAGTTTATGCCATCGGTATCACCTCAACTGGTGTCTATGCCGGCGGCTTCTTTTGGGATGGGAATGGCGCAGAAACCAATCCGGATTTTATTGCCAAATGGAATGGGAGTAGCTGGGAGGCGCTTGGTACTGGTATTACTAAGGGAACAAATTCCTGGGTGCGAACAATTGCAGTAGACGGTATAAATGTATATGTAGGTGGATTGTTCCCGGTTGCCGGAGGAGTGGAAAATACTGCAAATCTTGCAAAATGGGATGAAGAGAAATGGGAATCGGTAGGTCCCTTGCCCGGTGCAGATGTAAATGAGATCATGCTAACTCCTGATGGTGTTTATGTGGGTGGAAATTTTATTAATGCCGGTGGTGATCCCAATGCGGATTATGTAGCTAAATGGAATGGCGAAAAATGGGAATCCCTTGGCTTGGGCGTAAATAGTGTGGTGGGAGTCTGGCGCTTGATGGTGACGATGTTTATGCTGGAGGTGGTTTTAAAGATGCCGGTGGCAACGATAACGCTGATTATTTTGCCCGGTGGGATGGAAACAGCTGGCAATCTCTGGGAAGTGGACTAAATGATCAAGTGTACGCAGTGGTGGTTGATGGCTCGAGTATCTATGTTGGTGGGAAATTTACCGATGCCGGTGGTCATGAGGGCGGTGATAATATTGCCAAATGGAATGGCAGTAGCTGGGAAGCCCTGGGATCTGGCCTGAACAACCAGGTTTGGGCAATCAGCATCGTCGGCGAGGAGCTTTATGCCGGTGGTTACTTTACCGATGCGGACAGTGTTGATGCTGCTGACTATGTTGCTAAGTGGAACGGAACGAATTGGGAGCCCTTGGGAACAGGGGTCAATGACTATGTCTACGCTCTGGCCGCAGGCGCAGATGGCCTGTATGTTGGTGGAAGATTTACCGATGGGGGTGGGAATGAAAATGTTGACCGTATCGGTAGATGGACTGGAAGTAGCTGGGAAGCCTTGGGAGTGGGCCTGAATAGTGAAGTCAATGCAATTACTGTGGATGGTAGTGATATATATGCAGGTGGAAATTTTTTCAGTGCCGGTGGTAATGTTAATGCAAACCGAATCGCCAAATGGAACGGCAGCAGCTGGGATGCTTTAGGAACCGGTTTGGGAAGCAATGTATTTGTTATTACTGTTGATGGAGACAATGTGTATGCCGGTGGTGGCTTTAATAATGCAGGAGGAAACGCCAGCGCAGATAAAATTGCCAAATGGAATGGTTCGGAATGGGAAGCCCTGGGTAGCGGTCTGAATTTTCCAGTATATGATATCGAGGTGATAGGCGCCGATGTGTACGTAGGTGGATTATTCACTTTTGTCGGTGGAGATGCAAATACAAAATATATGGCCAAATGGAATGGTTCTGGTTGGGAACCGCTGGGCGGCGGACCAAATGCGGGAGTTTTTGCCATGGATGTTAGTGGCGATGAATTGTATGCTGGTGGATCATTTACATTGATTGAAGGTACTCCAGCCGGTCGTTTAGCCAAATATTATTTACTTGCCAGTGATATATCTGAATTCGAAGATAAAGTTCCGGAAGATTTTGAATTATACCAGAATTACCCCAATCCATTTAATCCATATACTGCAATTCGTTATCGGTTGGGAGTAAAAAGTATGGTGAGTCTGAAAGTATACAATCTACTGGGACAACAGATTGTCACATTGGTTGAGGGATTTCAATCAGCCGGTAGTTATCAGGCAACCTGGGATGGTGTTAATAGTAGTGGAATAAATGTAGCCTCAGGTATTTATCTATATCGTCTGGAAACAGATGGTTTTGTGCAAAATCGCAAAATGGTGTTATTGAAATGATTTGAAAATAGGCTTTAAATCCTACTTACGATTAATTCTTATTACCCGGAGATGAGTGAAACGATCTCCGGGTATCTATTCTTAACCCTAAAACATCGCTCAGAACGTCGAGATTCTAATTTGGTGGCTTGCACCTTCCATAAAATATATTGTGAAATATATTGCATTCTTTCAAACAATTTAATAGATTGTTTGAAAAATTTAACAAGGATGCTAGTGGATAAGTTAGATCAAAAGAGAGAAGATATATTAGATGCGGCAATGCATTGTCTTGCCCGCTATGGTGTAATCAAAACTACACTTGATGATATTGCCCGCCTGGTTGGGATTAATAAGGCAACCCTTTATTATTATTATAAAAATAAAGAAGCAATATTTTCTGATGCGATTGAACGCGAGGGTACGGAATTTATAGATCAGGTTAAAGAAAATTTAAAGAAAAAAATAAGTGCAAAAGACAAATTATACACTTTTCTGAAAACATATCATAGTTATTTTCGTAGTCGGGTTGATATCCTGGAGCTGAATGCCCAGGCCATGGTTGAGAATCATACATTTATGCGAAAAATGCATAATTGTGTGCGTGAGAAAAACATAGATCTAATGAAAGAGATAATCCGCGAGGGGATCGATAAAGGAGAGTTTCGCCGAATAGATGCCGGTCGGGTCGCGGATGTGTTGCGGTATGTCTTTGAATCGCGCATGTTTGAATATTTTCTTGATTCCATGGACAAGCCTACTAATGAGCCAGATATTGCTCAGACTTGAAAGGGATTCAATTTATACGCTCGATATTTTTCTAAATGGATTAATTATTAAAGATTAAAACGCAATGGAGATAGGATGACATCTTCAAACAAAATCTGTTTTGTAATTATTGTTACTGGACTGATGCAGATTGGCAATCTGCTGGCACAGACTGTGAATAGTTTCTCCCTGAATGAGGCGCAAACTTATGCCTTAGAGCATAATCGTGATGTGCGTAATGCAGCTTTTGGGATAGAAGCTGCAAACAAACAATTGTGGGAAGTAGCCGCCAACGGTTTTCCGCAAATTGAAATCAGTGCCAGGTATACGCAAATGCTGGATATTCCGACACAGTTGATTCCCGGTGAAATATTCGGTGGAGAACCCGGCAGTACGATACCCGTAAAATTCGGTAAACCGCATTTAGCCAGTTATGGTGTTTCAATCAGCCAGCTTATATTTAATGGCAGTTATTTCGTTGGCTTGAATGCATCAAAAATATACCTGCAACTTTCAGAAGAATTTCTGGAAAAAACAGAATGGGATATAAAGGCAATTGTGACCAACACCTATTATCTGATCCTGGTTGGTGAAGAAACACGGACTGTTATCATACAGACATTAGAGAACCTTCGGCAGACGCAATCAGAAATCAATGAATTAAATAAAGAAGGTTTTAATGAAGCAAGTGATGTGAAACAGATTCAGATTTCAGTGAACGCACTTGAAAATGCATTAAAATCAATTGATCAGCAAATTGGTGTCAGTTATAAATTGTTAAATTTTCAATTGGGCTTGCCACTGGAAGAATCGATTACTTTGACTGAAAATCTGGAAACCATTCTTAAAGATCTGGATTTAGATACAGCTTTGGCGCTTGATTTTATGGTAGAGAGTAATATCGGATTTAAGGCAGTGAATACCCAGGCCAAACTGGCAGAATTATCCTATAAAAATGAAGTTTCGACCTTTTTCCCGAGTTTTGTTTTGTTTGCAAATATTCAAAGAGACGCGCAGCGGGATAATTTTGATATATTCGATACGTCAAAAAAATGGTACCCAACATCACTTTGGGGAATACAAATGAGCTGGCCAATATTTAGTGGCGCAGGTAAAATTTTCAAGGTCCAGAAAGCCAAAATTGAATTACGCCAGGCTGAAACCCAACTGGAAAAAGTCCGGGACGGATTAAAACTTGAACACCGGCAGGCTCATAGCGCATTAGAAGCATCCCGTGATAAATATACAAATTCCCGTGATAACAGGGATTTGGCTTTGGAAATTTATGATATAAATATAGAAAAGTATAGGGAAGGTCTGGTATCAAGTCTGGAATTGACCCAGGCACAAAATCAATACCTCAACGCTGAACAGACTTATCTGCAAAATCTGGCCGACGCGCTGACCGCCTATACGCAACTCAAGAAGGTGTTGCAGATATTGTAGGATTATAGATTAGAAAATAGAGATTTGAGATTAGAGATTAGTAATTTGTAATTTGTAATTAGTTATTAGTTATTGTATATTTGGACTTTGGAACTCGGAACTCAGACTCGGAATTTGGTAATTTGTAATGGGGATTGGAGATATTGCCTATTTCAAATGCCAATTGCCAACTAAAATCTTGGTGAGTTTGAGAATATAAAATTGAAAACAGAAGGAATGTGTAATGAAAAAACTAATATACGCTCTGATATCATTGATCTTCTTTATCGCATGTGGATCTGAGAATCCTTACGATCAGCTGAGAGAGACTGGAAGCCCAACGTGATGATCTGGATCAGAAAATTGCACAACTGAAATTAGAGATATCGGGGAATTCTGATCCCGCCGAAGCTAAACTGATGCACGTTGATATCCAATCCCTAAGTCCGGCTATGTTCAGACATTTTATCAAAGTCCAGGGAACCGTAGAGTCGGATAATAATATATTGATTCCTGCACGTTCACCCGGTACAGTTAAGAAAATCTATGTGACACGTGGCATGTCTGTAAACAAAGGTAAAATTTTGGCGGAACTGGATGGCGCCATTCTCGAGAATACTCTGGCTGAACTTGAAGTCAATTTGGAAATGGCTAACACTATGTTTGAACGCCAGAAACGATTATGGGATAAAAAAATCGGCAGTGAAATGCAATATTTACAGGCTAGAACAGCTAAAGAATCGCTTGAGAAACGATTGGCTGCCACTCAGGAACAATATCGTATGACCAAAATCATCGCACCAATCAGTGGTACCATTGATCAGATTCTGATTAAAGAAGGCGAGGCGGTTGGTGGTGGTTTTGGTACCATCCGGATTGTGCAATTATCTGCACTAAAATTAAAAGCCGGAATTTCGGAGGAGTTTACGGGACAGGTACGGGTTGGTGATTCAGTCACAGTCAGTATACCGGTACTCAATATGGAATTAATCAGCACTATCCGATCGGTTTCCAGAGTGATAGATTCGCAGAACCGCACGTTTCCGATTGAAGTCGGCTTGTCAAACGATGCAAAAAATATCCAACCCAATATGCTGGCTGTATTAACCATTAATAATTATAGCAATCCCAAAGCCTTAGCTGTACCGGTAAATATTGTACAAAAAACAGGCCACTCAAAATTTTTATTTACTGCAAAATCCAAGGCGGGTGAACGCAAGGACCTTTGGCAAGTTGAAAAACGAACTGTGCAAACAGGCAAAACCAATGGCGACATGGTGGAAATCATCGATGGACTCAATGCAAATGATCATATTGTTATTCGTGGGTTTCAAAACCTGGCCGATCAGCAGGATGTACTTGTTGTGATACAAGAATAGTCTAATACTATGATGAGAAATTAGAGATTAGAGATGAGAGATTAGGAATGAGAAATGAGGAATTTGGAATTAAAAATTCAGTCTCAGATAACCAGTTCCGAATAACTAATTCCCAATTCCAAGTTCCCATTTATTAAAAAGTGACGCAAAGGATCAAACATGAAACAATTCAGCCTTTCGAACCGGGCAATTGAAAATAGCACCACTATTTATACATTTATAATTATTATTACACTATATGGCATTATGTCATATATGATGACGGCAAAAGAGAAATTCCCTGAAATCGTATTTCCGTATTTTATGATTTCAACCATTCATCCCGGAACTTCACCGTCAGATATGGAAAACCTGGTTACCCGGCCGATAGAAAAAGAATTAAAAGGTATTGACGGCATCAAACATATTAACAGCCAGTCATTGCAGGATGTATCATTAATTGTTGTTGAATTTGATGTCACGTCAGATGATATACAGGCCTACCTGGATGTTAAGAAAGCGGTGGATGATGCCCGTAAAGATCTGCCAAACGACCTTTTTCAGGAACCGGACCTTACCCAGATTGACGTATCGGAAATTCCCATTTTATTTGTCAATCTGTATGGTGATCTGGGTTTGATCAAACTAAAGAAATATGCTGATGATCTCAAAGACCAGTTGGAAGCCCTGGAAGAAATATCAAAGGTTGAAATTATTGGTGCGCTTGATCGCGAGATCCAGATAAATGTAGATTTGTACAAAATGCAGGCATCGGGAATTTCGTTTAATACCATTGAACAAAAAGTAGCGGGTGAGAATCTTACGATTTCGGGCGGACTAATTAATACTGATGGTATGAAACGCAATATGCGCGTGGTTGGGGAATTCAAAAAGGCTGAAAATATTGGTGGTATCCTGCTAAAAGATGGTTTGTTTCTGCAGGATATTGCCGAAGTGGTGGATGATTTTCAGGAGAGGGAAAGTTATGCCCGCATGGATGGGGGCGATGTAATATCCTTATCGGTTATCAAACGCGGTGGGGCCAACCTGATTGATGCGGTGGACCAAATTAAAAAGGAAGTTGCACGTTATCAGGAAACAGCGTCTCAAAGTTTAAAAGTAAAAATTACCGGCGACAGCAGCACGCAGACAAGAAATTCAGTAAGCGACTTATTTAATACTATTATCCTTGGATTTATTGTAGTGGTAGTCGTTCTGATGTTTTTTATGGGCGAACTGGATGCCATTTTTGTGGGCATCTCCATTCCCTTATCAATTATTATCGCGTTTATCATGATCCCGATACTTGATTTTACCATGAATATGATCGTGCTAATGGCGTTTATTCTGGTTCTGGGTATTGTGGTTGATAATTCAATCGTAATTGTTGAAAATATTTACCGTCATTTCACAAAAACAAAAGATCTGCCAATCGCCGAAGCCACAAAACGGGCCGTTGGCGAGGTGGCGTTACCTGTATTTACCGGTACACTGACAACAATGGCGCCATTTCTTCCGCTTGTGTTCATGCCCGGAGTCATGGGAAAATTTATTTCATTTTTACCAATAACGATTATTATCACTCTATGTGCTTCCATGATTGTTGCATATTTCTTCAATCCGGTATTTGCTGTCTCATTCATGGAACATGAAGCGGATGTAAAAGATCCCGGTCATGGGAAGCTTAATAAAAAGTTCTGGCGTATTGCCGGGATATTGGCTGTCATTGCGGTTGTATTATATCTGATTGGCGGTATGATGCTGGCAAATCTGATTGTTTTCGGGTTGTTGGTCTATATGTTTTTAAAGACGACAATGGTTCACCTGATCGACCGGTTCCAGGAAAAAGTTCTACCGCGATTTATGGATATCTACAGAAAGACATTACATTTTCTTTTAGCGGGTAAACGGCCTTATTTGGTCGTGGGTAGTACTGTCGTTCTGCTCTTCTTTACATTTATCGTTCTGGGAATCGCCACGCCAAAAGTGGTATTCATGCCCAGCGGAGATCCTAATTTTATTTATGCCTATATCACCATGCCAGAGGGTACGCACGTTGATGTTACCGATCAGGTCACAAGAGAAGTGGAACGGAGAATCAATAGTGTCCTGGGAGAAAATAATCCGGATATTGAATCGGTAATGGCGAATGTGGCAGTGAACGCCGGAAGCGGTTTGTTCGATCGCACCGCTCAGGAAAAAAAAGCAAAAGTTACAATCTCGTTTGTGGAGTACAAATATCGCAGTACGGAAAAATCTTCACTGGAGTACCTTGATGAGGTTCGTGAAATAGTGAAAGGCATTCCCGGTGCTGAAATTGAAGTATCCCGCGATATTATGGGGCCGCCCACAGGAAAAGCACTGAATATTGAAATTTCTGGTGCAGATATTGATCAGCTGGTAATTCTGAGTGAAAAACTACAGAATTTTGTAAATGAAATGCGAATTCCTGGAATTGAACAAATTCAGCAAGATATGGAAGTAAACAAGCCGGAAATAACCTTAAATATTGACCGGGACAAGGCGGGGAAGTTGGGGATAAGCACAGGTTTTCTCGGAATGACACTGCGTACGGCGATTTATGGTAAGGAAATTTCAACCTTCCGTGATGGTGAAGATGAATATCCGGTTAATCTGCGACTGGCAGAAAAATATCGTAATGATGTAGATGTTTTATTAAGTCAAACTCTAAGAGTTCAACGTCAAAATCAACCGGCTGTTGATATTCCCATATCGGCGGTGGCCAGTGTGGACTATATTTCCAGCTATGGCGGAATCCAACGTAAAGATAACGAGCGTGTGGTTACCATATCATCTAATGTATTAACCGGTTATAATGCCAATGAAATAATCGCAACCATTAAGCAGGCACTACCAAAATTCGATCTGCCAAAGGGATATTCTATTCGCTTTAGTGGTGAGCAGGAAATGCAGAATGAGATTGGGAACTATATGGTCAAGGCGTTATTTATTGCCGTTGCGCTGATCTTGATCATTTTGGTATCACAATTCAATTCTGTAGCCAAACCACTTATAATCACCCTGCAAATTTTATTTAGTTTTATCGGTGTATTACTCGGATTTGTTATCTTCGGAATTGATATCTCAATTATGATGACCGGGATGGGTGTTATTGCCGTTGCCGGTATCGTGGTAAAAAATGCCATCATTCTGATTGATTATATTGATATGGCGATGGAAGAGTCAGAAGACAAGGTCCAGGCGATTGTTGTAGCCGGCGCAACGCGTCTTACACCGGTTATGTTAACAGCGCTATCAACGATTCTAGGCCTGATGCCGCTTGCGCTTGGGATAAATATAAATTTTCTTACACTGTTTACTGAACTCGATCCGCAGATATATTTTGGCGGGGACAGTGTCGCATTCTGGAATCCACTGGCCTGGACAATTATTTTTGGCCTAACCTTCGCGACATTTTTAACTTTGATAGTCGTCCCGGCAATGTATCGAATATTTTATGTGAGGGAGAACTAGGTGCTCGGCCCTCGTCACTCGTCTCTCTTTGCCTGTTATGGCGAATGAATGAATCGAGCATGGTAAAACCCATACATATTTCAGGTCCTGGAATTGAAAAAACTAAGTCACAGAGCACACAGAGATTACACAGAGTTGCACAGAGAAAATCAATAATTAGAACTCTGAATAAGTCAAGGCAATTATTGGTCGTAAGAAGATGTATAAGTTAATTCCAATTTTCTCATTCATAATTTCTAATTGTTTTTAAAGGGCCGTCAAAAATTTGCCGGATGTGAATTGATTAGAGATAAGAAAAAATGGATAAATTCCGTTAAGAAAAATATTTTTTTCGAGGGATTTATCCATTTTTTTATCTAATTGAAGACAGGCGAATTTTTGTCGAGCCTTGATTTTTTTGTTCTTTTTGATCAAGCAAAAAGAACAATAAGAATCATCGAAGTAAAAAATATTATTTGGTTTACACCCGCTTTAATTCTGTCTCAGATCTCATCTCCGTTCCATGTGGCCATCAATTCTGCAAATACTGTCCCGGATAAAAAATCTCACTAGATAAAATCATCCATGTGAGAGGAAATTGATTAAAATTATTTATTGTCATAAATTTGATATATTCCCTGCGCACCACTAAAGTCATGCGATGATTACTATATTGTCCCATAAACAGATCCGAAAGGAAATCTTATGCGAAATCGAAAAAATAGTTACAATATCAGAACTATGCAAACTGAGCGGGGGGGGCAAAGATTAACAAAATTTAAAAGAAGTTTTCATCATCAACTCATCATTTTGTTGTTTTCTGCGCTTATTTCAGGATATAATCTGTATGCCCAGGACTCCACGCACTCCGTAAAAAATTACCATCATTTTGGCCGTATTGGCTATCAGATCGGGACGATACTTAAATCTAATGATTTTGTGAAGGGAAATAATTCAACTGGTGAACCAATTGACAATTATCACTCAGGGAGAATTGAATTTGGCTGGCAAACAACCGGTTCACAAAAGTGGCATGCCATTTGGAACTATCCAACCTTTGGTATCGGATTTTACGGCGTAGATTACTTCGATGAAGAGCAATTGGGAAATCCCCTGGCGGTCTACGGATTTACCGAATGGCCGCTCGTGAGAAAAACAAATCTTGCCTTTAGTATGCAAATTGGCTTTGGACTTTCATTTAACTGGAGTTCCTTCGATCCGGTTACAAATCCCTATAACGAAGCAATTGGTAATTTTGAAGCGGCATATATCGATGTTGGTGTAACTCTCGATTACCAGTTCTCGAATCGGTTCAATGTCGTCGCCGCCCTTACCGGAACGCATTTCTCAAACGGAGGATCAAAACAGCCCAATTGGGGAATGAACCAATTGGGGATTATGGCCATGCTAAAATACCGGTTTCAGAAAGAAGATCCACCCTATACAAAATATAATATAGAACAATATAATAAAAATCACGAGTGGCTGATATCGGGATCATGGGGTATACGAAACGTACATATTGATTCACCACCGGAATATCCGGAACTGGCAGATAAATATTTACGTGTAAATTATTCCGTAATCACCATAAATTCAACATACTATAAGCAGATATCCTGGAAATCAAAATTTGGCGGGGGTATTGATCTGGTATATGATAAATCGGTCAGCGGACAAATTGATGCAGGTGACGGCGATGTGGATAATGTGGATGTACCTGAAATAAAAGAAGGCCGGGTTGGATTGTTCGGTGCCTATGAATTTGTATTGCATGATATATCGATACTTGCAAATATTGGATACTCAATTATCCAGAAAGAGGAAGATCTTCCCAAACTTTACCAGCGTGTTGGCGTGAAATACCATTTTTCAGAACACGTGTTTGGCGGGCTTAATGTGCGGTTTCAGGACTTTGGTAAAGCAAACCATTTGGAGTTCAATATTGGCTACCGCCTCCAGTGGAGGTAAACTGGATGCTGGATGCTGGATTTTGCAGACATGATTCCCCCTTAAAAAAGGGGGGAGGGGGTTGTAATATTCTTGATTTGTTTTCATTTAATAGCATTAATTTTATAATATTAAATAGTATCTTGGCAATTAGGTCACACTGAGATCCACAGAGATAGCAAAGAGAACATAGAGAAAAAATCCAAAACTTTTTAGAATTTCTGAAGGACTGAAATTGATTAGCAAAAATCTAACTAAAAAAACAGCACTCATAGGTATTCTCCTGATCTTAGTATTCTACATCGATTCATCTTTCGCCCAGGGACTGCCCGGTGGAGGCGGCAGTGGCGGTGGCAGGATTGAGGGAAAATTTCAATTTGTACCCATCCCCTATATCAACTATAACCGTTCTGTCGGATTTACTTTGGGTGCATTACCTATGGCAATGTGGAATCCGGTTGACAGTGATACACTCTCACCATCATCTATAGTGGGTGGCCTGGGAATGTATACCACCAATAAAACATGGTTTGTAATGGGGTTTGGCGCCTTCTTTTTTGATGAGGATAACTGGCGTATAGTGCTGGCTGGTGGAACAGGGTCGGTAAATTTCCAATTCTATCTGGATAATCCAATCAATCAATGGATACCCTATAATACTGCGGTAGATTTTGCTTTTGTACAGGTGCAAAGACGTGTAATTCATAAACTCTATGCTGGCGCCAGTATGATATATCTTAAGACCGAAACGACCACGGATGAGTTCCCCTTATCAGAATCCGCCTTATTAAAAGGTCTTGGAATGAATTTAACTCTGGACACCAGGCCCAATTTTTACTATCCGAGAAGTGGTTATAATACAAATATAAAATATCTCTCCTACCCGGAGGCATTTGGCAACGAATTTGTTTCGAGTAAGATAGAAATCGACCATAACCATTATTTCCCGTTCAGAGATAATCAGGATATCCTGGCGGGACGGGCATTTATCGGACTGGGAATTGGTGATCTGTCATTTAATCAACAGTTTGTTGTCGGACAGCGCGATATTCGTGGATATACCCAGGGCGCCTTTCGTGGTGACTATTTGCTCGCTATCCAGGGAGAATACCGTTGGAACTTTCATAGCAGATGGGGTGGGGTGGGGTTTCTGGGATTGGCAACTGTCTTCAAATCTATTAATGAATCAGATAATGGTCGCATACTGCCCGGCATCGGATGTGGAATTCGATATACTGCTTTCACTGATAATCACATGAATGTGGGTCTCGATATTGCGGTCGGATATGAGGATTGGGGAATCTATTTCCGTATTGGCGAGGCATTTTAAAAAAATTGCTCAGGTCACAAACCAGCAACGAGCACCGGAGATTAATTGCCAGGTATCATATAGCAAATATGTATTTTGTGTATCTGATTTCCATTTAAAAAAACTTTACCATCATGCATTGCGCATCTCCATACTATTACTGCATAATCTATGAAAAAAATATTAAAAATTTGATGAAGAAAAATAGAAAAATTTTGACAAATAGATAGCATGGCTATATATTAAACAGTAAATTAATAGTATATTTGTCTCATGTAATACAGTCATAACTGAGAAAAATATTATGATTAAAAACTCCTTGAAAATCGCTCTGCTTGTTTTGTTATCTGTAAATACCTTTTATTGTGATTCCTCAAAAACAGATCCTACCATCGTTTTTTGGCCATTTGATGAGCAACAGGGTATATATCCCAGTTGTGTAATTTCTGATCTCTCGGATAATGATTATCCCCTCGTGATTGGTCCGGGTGCTATGATCGTGCAGGGGAAATTTGGTAATGCTTTGGATCCGGTAAACCAACTGGCGATCGAATTGATTGAAGATACGTCGGATGTGAAATTTGGCATGGCCCGGTTGCCTGTTCCTGATGGCAGAACGCAGGAACCATTATCCTGGTTCAATGCAAACTTTGCTGCGCTTATGACAAACGGAGAACAACATTTGCGTAACCAGGTGGGATTCACACAGGTGACAAATACAAAACTGAATCTGGGTGATTTCGACTGGACTGTTGAATTCTGGTTTCAGACCATTGCGTAATGCAGATCATGATGGCGTGGTATTTGAAATTGGTACGGGGCCCCGTGCTGAGAACGATACCATGACCATGCTAAAACTTAGCAGTGATAAAAGTCACTTTATATTTCAAAATCAGCCTACTGATATGAATTTATCTGTCCCGACTCAAATATCCGGCAACAGCTGGCATCATCTTGCCTTTGTATATAATTCGGAATCAAATCAGCTTCATCATTATGTAAATGGTAAAATGCAGTCTCTGCCAGATCCTGTTGAATTTAAAAAATTACCACCTGGCAACGAAGACTATATGAGTCTTGTGTCGCGATGGCCAGTGGCAAAATCCGCTCCAGGGGAAAATTGATGAACTCAGATTCTCAGAAGGCATGATTTATAAAAATGAGTTTGATCCGCCGCATAGTTTCTCGTATTTGCATCAGACTGAGCAGTCCAGCGAACTGGTAAAAGGACCTGCGTTATTATTTCCTTCAGAAAATTCCACAGAGCAGCCGGTCATGTTGCAAAACAGAAAACATCTGTTTATTGATGACGCGTTATCGAAACAATCCGATGATCTGAATTTTGTGGTCAATCCGCCCCGTCCCGCGGAAATAGTGCTGACAAATATAAAAGGAAGCTTTCGCAAACATCTGGGCGTTATTGAAGATGATGAAGGAAATATTCGATTGTACACCACTGTGGATGATGATTATCTGGCAGTCTGGATTTCAAAAGATGGTATTAATTTTACCGCACCAAATCTGAAAAATGGCAGTTATAAAAAACACAATAATATTGTTTTGCATGCCCGGGTTGGAATGGGAATTGTATTTAAAGATCCAAATGCACCGCCGGAGGAACGTTGGAAGTATATCAGTGATTATCATCGTCGTGCAGTATCTCTCTTTTATTCAGGTGATGGACTTTCCTTTAAGCGATATAAACAGCCTGTTTTACCATTCCGTTCCGGATCGCAATGCAATATATACTATGATGAACAGAAACAATTGTATACCGCATTCCATAGGTCTGATTTTGGCAGAACCATGACGGGTGATACCCAGCGGGATTTTGTAATGACTGAAACTGCAGACCTGCTGACACCCTGGCCATTTACGCCACTTTCTCAGGATGAAGCAAAGCAGCGGTCATCCAATAGGCGCACCGCCGGGCTGATTCCCTGGTATCTGGACAACGGCCCGCTGACTCCGGGCGGTTTTGCAGTAGAATATCCCTGGATTTTTTCACCTATTGATGATTTTGATCCGCGTGAAACGGATATTTATGTGCCCAAAGCAATAAAATATCCCTGGGCGCCCGATACCTATTTATCATTCCCTATCCTTTATTTCCATTATGAGGACTCAAAACCGGTTACCCGGGTAGAATTAATGAATCCTAAGCGGCAGAGAGGTTCCGGACCGTTGGAAACGCAAGTGGCAGTCAGCCGCAATGGCGTCGATTGGAAACGCTATCCGCGACCGACATATGTGGGTATTGGCGAACATGGCGGTATTGATTTTAAAACTTCATATATTGCTCATGGTATGATAAAACGTGGAAATGAAATCTGGCAATATAATTTTGGTGAACCACATTACCACTCGCCATGGATAAAGTTTCCTGAAAAGCGCGCAGTATATCGCCTGGTTCAGCGTCTGGATGGGTTCGTGTCACTGGATTCTCCCTATGACAGGGAAATTATGGTAACCACCAAACCACTCATTTTTTCCGGAAATACACTATCGCTAAATGTAGATACAGATGCCGCCGGTTATGTTCAGGTTGGATTTGTGGATGAAAAAAATCAACCTGTTCCCGGATTTTCTGTGGATGATTGTATTTACATTAATGGCGATTTTATTAATACAAAGGTTGAGTGGATGCAAAATCGCAGTGAAATCGATCGCATCAGCAATGATAACGAAGAAGACCCGGAAACATTGGCACAACTTGTCCGCACAACAACGGATGTATCCTCAATTGCAGGTAAAACAGTGAAATTGGTTTTCCGTATGCGTGGCGCTAAACTATATGCAATGCAATTCCAAGATTGAGAATGGATCGTGAATTTGACATAAGTATATACCATATAGAGATCCCTTATTCCTCCCCCCTCCCTGCCTGGAGGGAGGGGGATTGAGGGGGTGGGTCATCCGGAGTAATCCCCCTGGAAATAAATTAATACATTTAGATGAAATATAGCGGAGATACACATGAAAAATTTAGGTATGTTTTTGTTGTTGGGTGCTGTGGCTCTGATATCGTGTACTCAACAAAAAACCGATGTCCCTGAGGTAATCGCCTTATGGTTATTTGATGAGCAGGTTGGATTTTATCCCAGCCATGTATTGGAAGATCAATCAGAAAATAATTTTCCGCTGGTATTAGGTTTAGGCGGACAAATTGTTGCCGGAAAGTTTGGAAATGCGCTGGAACCGTTGGCCCAGGAAAAGATCATTCTGCCGGAAGGTGAAGAAGAATTTGGTCTGGTAAAAATGCCGGTAGCTGAAGATAGAACCATCGAACCACTTAGCTGGTACAATGCCAACTATGCCGCTATTATGACCAGTGGTGAGAAACATCTCCGTAAGGAAATTGGATTCCGGAAACCAACAGAGACCAATCTTAATCTGGGAAATTTCGACTGGACAGTTGAATTCTGGTTTTATCCAAATAAATCTACAGAATCGGATGGTGTTTTATTTGAAATTGGAACCGGTCCCAGGGGAGAGAATGATAAAATAACCGGTATATCATTGAATAAAGATCTTACAGAATTTGTTTTCTTTAACCAACCGGGTGCAGCGTAGCTTCAGTCCTGGCAACTCAATTAAAGACAGACGCCTGGCAACATGTTGTATTTTCTTACCAAAGTCAGATACAAAAATTACAGCATTTTGTTGATGGAAAAAAAGTATCAGAACTGGGAAATGTGACCATATCAAAACTACCTGTCGGTGATGAAGATTATATGAGTATCGGCCGTTCCGGCATGGGTGAGAAACCGTTACAGGGTAAAATCGATGAGTTGCGTTTTTCTACCGGCATTATTTATACAGACAATTATCGTGTACCCAATAGTTTCAGATCTGCTGAGAAAAAAGAAAAGTTAGTGAAAGGCCCGGAACTCTTGTTTGATCAGGTTGAACTACCCGTGAATCTTGGTACACGCAAACATTTGTTTATTGATGATGTTCTTCTCGAAAAAACTCAAAATGTGGAATTTGTTGTGAATCCACCCAGAAAAGAAGAAGTCATTCTGACAAATATAAAAGGTCCGTTTCGTAAACATCTCACTATTGTTGATGATGAAGATGGAAAGATACGTATTTACAATTCGGCCCAGAATGATTTTCTACAGGTTCATATTTCAGATGATGGTATTCATTTTACAGCACCCGACCTGGGACGGGAATATCGTGGGAAAAAGAACTTTTGTATTCTTGAACCCGTTGGTGGTCTTGGAAATCCCTTTATTGATCCCAATGGTGTGGGTGATACAAAATGGAAATATATAACCGGTTATCATAGTCGCGGCACCTATTTATATACCTCACCTGATGGATTTAACTGGAAACGAATGAAAACCGCATTGATTCCATTCAGAAACGGAACACAGTCCTGTACATTTTATGATGATCAAAGGCAAATGTATGTCAGCTATCACCGCACCGGTATCCATCATACTCCCGGTCTTGCCACTGAGCGGGCGTCAGTCCGGACGCAGACAAATGATTTGTTTACGCCGATCACTTATACACCGCTTTCACAAAAAGATTATTTGGAACTTGATAAAACCAAACGAATTCGTCAGCCATTACCCTGGTGGCTGGATAATGGACCATTAACCCCCGGTGACTGGGGACTTGAATTCCCGGTTGAATTTCAACCTGATCCCGCCGATCCCAAAGGAACAGATCTGTATATCACAAAAGCGATAAAATATCCCTGGGCACCCGACACCTATTTTGCATTTCCAATTGTATATTTTCATTATTATCAGGATGGACCTGTTACCCGCCAGGAACTGGAAAATCCCAAACGCGAACGTGGATCCGGTCCGATTGAAACACAGATTGCAGTGAGTCGTAATGGATTGGATTGGAAACGCATGTACCGTCCTGCTTATGTCGGAATCGGTGATCATGGCGGACTGGATATGAAAACTGCCTATATTGGTCAGGGTATGGTTAAAGCGCGGGAATGAGATTTGGCAGTATTATTTTGGTGAGCCCCACTATCACTCCGCACACAAAAAGCAGGATGACAAGCGGGCAATATTCCGGTTGGTTCAACGTGTGGATGGCTTTATTTCGATCGATGCACCCTATGATAAAGAGGCGTATGTAACCACCAAACCATTTATTTTTGATGGAAACCGGCTGACCCTGAATATCGATACCGATGCCGCCGGATATGCACAGGTGGGTTTTCTCGATGAAAATAATAAACCGGTACCGGGTTTCTCACTTGATGATTGTATTTATATCAATGGTGATTTTACTGCAACTGAAGTAGAATGGATGAAAAACCGCTCCGAAATTCAACGGATCAGTAGTTTTGATGAGGAAGATCCGGAAACAATCGCTCAAAAAGTTATCACCAGTAGCGATGTGTCTGACTTGAAGGGAAAAATAGTAAAACTGGTATTCAGGCTGCGGGGATCAAAATTATATGCCATGCAGTTTTTAGAGTAGAATTTTGATGGAATTATAACTTAAAAATTAGAGATTAGAGATTAGAAATGAGAAATGAGCCGTTGGCAATTTGCAATTGGCCATTGCAGTTATCAATTCCAAATTCCCAGTTCCGAATAACAATTTACTAATCTCAAATCTCTAATCTCTAATTTCTCATCTCTATTCATCTTTCCCAAACTTATACCCCGATTTATAGTATGTTAGTAAGTGCACGGAATTGACGGGATCTCGATTATTTTTCACGTATTATTGTAGTTGCGTTATATTGTGCTTTTAAAATATCTTTCTTATTTTGAATGTATCGACTTGAAGTTCCAATTATAAAATTATCTTGAATTCACAAAACAATATTATATACTTTTAAAATCTGAGGTTAATATGTTTAATAGGAATTTAGTTATTGTACTCGGTCTTTTGATTATATTTATGAATTTTATGAGCTGTTCATGGTTTGAGAGCTCACGTAAAATTAATATGACACCATTCTCAGATAATGCCGGCACTTTATTTGGTGAGGCCGCCAAAATTGGCCGTCCGTTTAAATGGAAAAGACTCAAGCGTTACACCAAACTGCCTGAATTTCAGAAGGCCACAGTTGACGCAGCTCCCATTATTCGGACCTTAAAAGGTATTGTATATTACTCAAACCAGGTTGTTGCCATCAATAATTCCGGACTAAAAGACAAAGAAAAGAATCAACATTTAGCCAGGTATCTGAGTAATATTATTGAACAAAGTATTGAAAAAGGAAGTGTTGATAGTATGGGTATGGATATGGAATCCCTTAATAAAATATTGCAGGATATTCCTCAACAAAAAACCTACCTGGATGGGATTGCCACCGCTTCTCCAATTATTAATGGTGTCGTTAGGACTATGCAGGAGCGCCTGGACCGGGTTCAGGAAATCGTTGCTGAAATATTAGCCCTTTTTGACAGAATGGTTTATGATGAGTTTGCCATGACTCGCATAAACTATATAAGTCTGAAAAAATTGCAGATGAGATCCATGCGCGCCGTTACAATGATATATGATGGAATTATGGGTGAACCGGCATCTTTGGATTCTCTCTTTATCATGGATCGTTCGCTGCAAAAATTCTTTCAGAAGGATAAAAAAATTACGATCGAACAGACTCATTGCTGCGGAAAAGTATTTACTCGAAAGACTGGATCGAATTGACCATATGATTACACAAATGGATGATGATATTATAGAATATCATGCCAAACAGGATGAAATGGAGAATTGGCGGCTGTACGTGGATGAAAAGATCACGATCGCACGTAATGCTATGACCGTCTGGGCCCAATCACATAGAAATCTTGGTGCAGGTATTCCTGTGCCGCCACTCATCGATGTGGCAGGTATTGCCACTGGACTGGTTGGTACAGCGACCGGTGTCGTACTGCCATAATATATGAATCGAGAATTTGAATGATAAAAATATAGATTTTAAAAAATAGGGAATAAATTGAATTTATTAAACGTAAAATTTATATAATGAAACTTAAATCGGGTTCCAGGTTTAAGTGGCGTACAAAATGTTTATGAAAACGGAAGACAGATTAGGTTTTGCTAAAAGCTAATTGTAAGCCGGTACTCAAATATGATATAAGTGCCGGTTTTTTTAATTGAATATATGGAGGGAAAAATGTACCGTTATAACAAACTAGTGGTTGCGCTTGATTTTACATCAACAGACTATTCGTTATTAGAATATGCCGGTAATATTGCACAGAAAGACTAACTCGGCACAGGTATATTTTTTACATACCACGGAGAATTTTGAGGTACCGGAAGAGATTCGTGAAAAATACCCGTCCATTGTCGAACCTTTGGATGAGTTTGCACGCAAGCGAATGAAAGAACTTACAGAGCAATTTTTTGCCCAGGATAATGACCTCAATATACATTTTGAGGTTATTGAAGGAGAGCCGGTAAATAGTCTGCTTAAATTTATCAAACTTCATGATATTGATCTGGTACTAATCGGTAAATCCGCTTCGGGTGTACAATTTAATACTTTAGGCGAGAAACTGGCCCGCAAAGCACCCTGTTCAGTGATGATTATTCCCGATGGAACACATCCGGCTTATAAAAATATCACTGCGGCCTGCGATTTTTCAAACCACTCCATTGACGCTCTGGATGTCACACACGCGTTTACTAAAAGTGCCGGATTAAAATCTTTTACCTGTCTGCATGTGTATAATGTGCCGACCGGTTATTATAAAACAGGTAAAAGCTATGAACAATTTGCAGATATCATGAAAAATAATGCCACGCATCAGTTTATAGACTGTGATGAAACTGCTTGATATGAAAGATGTGAATCCGGACCTGGAACTGGTTCTGGCAAAAAAACCTGCACCGGCAATTTCAGAATATGTAGAAAAATCCAAAATAGATTTGCTTGTCCTGGGGGCTCGCGGACGAGCACGGGGCGCTGACATTTTGTTGGGAAGTGTGACCGAGCAAATAATACAATCGGTAAATATACCGGTTCTGGCAGTAAAGAAAAAAGGGGCGGGTATGGACCTGCTTGACATCATACTAAACAGCTAACAAGAAGGATATTATGAGACTAATTGAAAAAATTATGGTAGGAACAGATTTCAGTGCTTCAGCAGAATCAGCGCTGACTCAGGCAATTACTACCGCAAAAAAATTTGGATCACATATATCGCTTATTCATGTTATTCCGGACTTGGAAATGACTAGTTTGAGTGAGGAAATGGTACATAATGCAGTGCAGAAAGAAATGCATTCATTAGAAGAACGTGTGGCGGATGCCGGAATTCCGGTTGAAACAATCATTGAAAAGGGTGTACCATTTATTCAGATTATGAAGATTGCGGAGTTAAAGGATGTGAACGTTATTATGGTGGGAACGGGAGATGCTAAAAATGAAGTACCGGGAATGACCGCAGAAAAATTGTTGAGTAAATCAATCAAGCCGGTCTGGATTAGCAAAGTGGGAACAACGAATGATTTTATGAAGATACTTTGTGCGGTAGATTTTTCCGAAACTTCCGATCGTGCATTGCAAAATGCAATTCACTTGTCGAGACAGTTTGATCGCGATCTTGTTGTATTAAATGTATCTGAGCTACCATCCCAGTCTTATTTAAAAATGAAACTGGGTTTTACCGATAAATTGAATGTACCAAAGGAGGAGCGCCTCAAACAATTTGAAGCGTATCTTGAGAGGTTTGATTTTACCAGTGTTCGCTGGAAAAGTATAATTAGTGAAGGTTCACCGGCTCAAAACATTCTGAGTCACATTCGATCTGAGGGTACGGATCTGCTAATGATGGGAAGTGTCGGACATACCGCACATCCAAAAATGTTGACCGGTAGTACAGCACGGGAAGTATTCAGAAATATACCTTCCGCGTTAATCGCATTTAAATCGGAAAATATTATCCAGGTTAAGCTGGATGATGAGCTGCGTGATATTCAAGCCCTCTTCCGGCAGGGAATGGAGCTTATGGATAATGGGTTTGTAAAAGAAGCCATCGCACACTTCAAATATTGCCTGAATGAAGATCCGTTGTTTGCACCTGCCTGGGAAATGCTGGCCGATGCGCATTTTAAACTGGGAGAGAAAGAGAAGGCGGTAGAATATAAATCAAAATCCGACGAAATTCGTGATAAACTATGGCAACAACAGGTTGAGGTGGATATAAAAAACCGTCATGATCTTTATAATAAAAAGAAAAGAGACTGAGTATGATGGATGATCTTTATAATCCAAAAGAACCGTTGATTCGCTATCTGCGTTCAATTATCCATTTTGCTGTGCGTATCCTGGCGATTTTAATGACCCTGGTCATTATCTGGGGTGTATTGGATGTTGGTTATGTATTATATCAGAAACTGCTGGAAGAACCCTTCATGATGCTGACCATAAGTGATATCCTTGCCACCTTTGGCGCGTTTATGGCGGTTTTAATTGCTATTGAAATTTTTGTCAATATCAATATTTACCTGCGTGAAGATGTAATTCATGTAAAAATTGTAATTGCTACGGCGCTTATGGCTATTGCACGGAAAGTAATTATTCTGGATTACAGCAAAATAAGCGCGGAATATGTCTGGGCAACTGCCGGAGTGGTTTTGGCAATGAGTATGGCCTATTGGATGGTGCACAAATTTTCTCCGCATGAGATTTCTATCCAACCCAAACGAGCTGACAAAGAAAAATTGCAGAAAAGGGAAAAGGTAGAATAAAAAAAGGATGACTCTTGGAAATAATATTCATTCATCCTCCATTTCATCCAGCTGTGTTTGATCCCATAATTTGACGCCACGTCTGTATGCGGCACGGCTGATCATTTGCGATGCGATAGGCATAGTCAGAAAAATAAATAACATAACTGCAATCGCTTTGAGTATTACAAGCAGACCACCAAAATACAAAATGGCACCCATAAGCAAACATCCAATACCCAACGAAATAGATTTTGAGGCGGCGTGCATGCGCGTGTATAAATCAGGAAAACGAACCACACCCAATGCGGCTATGAACATAAAGAATGCACCGCTGACCAGAAAAAATATGGTAAGATACTCTAAAATCATTCTGATTCCTGTTTTTCAATATACCGGGCAAAGGCAACCGAACCAAAAAACGTAATAAGAGCCAAAATTACTATCGCATCCATATAAACCGGTTCGTTCATTTTAATCATGTAAGCCAGTGCCAGGGCCGCTATAATCATGGCTATTAAATCCAATGCCACCACACGGTCGGTAATATCCGGACCGATCAGAAAACGGTAAAACGCCAGCACCAAAGCCAGGCTTAGGATCCCAAATACAATGTGAATCGCAAAATCGAATAATATCAGCGCAGTACCTCCAAAACCCGGGCCTCGAACCTGGTTTTTAAAATTCTACGTAATTCATCAATATTATCAATATACATCACATGGATATATAAATATTTTTTATCTGCTGAAACATCCATAGAAATTGAGCCTGGTGTCATGGATAGTAAATTTGCTACTGCCAGAATCTCCAAATCGGTTTTGGCATCAAGCGGCATGGCAATAATGCCAGGCTGCATGTTATGACGCGGTGTCAGAACATCGTATAGCACACGAAAATTCGATAAAATTAATTCCCAAACATAAAAAATGATGAAAGAGACTATGCCAACAATTTTCCGAATTACTCTCATTGAATGCTCCCTAATACCACCCTGATATATTGATCCGGATCACTTAACTGTTCTGCTGCAATATGGCTCATGTGAATAAGCGTATCAGCAAAAATTCCGATTAAAACGGTGGCCAGTGCCATTATTATGACGGGCATCAGCATCATGAACGGGATTTTTTTAACCTGGCTGGGTACAGGCTCCGGTTTCCAGAAAGCCTCGGTCCAAATCTTGGTCATTGAATAGATGGTGAGCATGCCTACTGCCAGCGCGAAAAACACAATCAGGTAATCCTGGCTGCTCAAACCGGCTTTAATGATAATGAATTTGGCAAAAAAACCGGAGAGTGGTGGAATTCCAGCCAGTGACAGCGCCGGGATTAAAAATAAAAGGGCCAAAAGCGGATAGTTTTTATACAAACCACCTAGTTTTTTTAATTGATAACTGCCTTGAATGTGTGCGGCGATACCGCTGATAAGAAATAAATTGGTTTTGACTATGATATGATGAATCAGGTAAAATACAGTGGCAGTGATGGCCAGTGGCGTAAACATAGCCAGCCCAAAAATCATATACCCGATCTGACTGATAATGTGAAATGATAATATCCTGCGAAAATCAAATTGCGATGCCGCGCCCAGAACACCGCTGATCATGGTTAAAGCAGCAACAGTATACATGATCGGTTGAATAAAGGGCATGTTCAGATTAAATATTAGTGTAAACACGCGAATCAATGCATACACGCCAACCTTGGTAAGCAATCCGGCGAACACGGCAGAAACAGTCACCGGTGGTGTGTGATAAGAAGCCGGAAGCCAGAAATATAATGGAAACACACCGGCTTTGATGCCAAAAGCAGTGAAAAGCAGCATGGCAGATGTCCGCACGATATCGGTTTGGCTTGAATCGGTCAGTCGTAATGCCAAATCCGCCATATTGAGTGTGCCGGTTTTACCATATAATATTCCAATAGCCGCCAAAAAAAATAAGGAAGCGATAAAATTTAATGTCAGATATTTGACCGCACCTTCAATCTGTGGACGATCACCACCAAGGGCCATTAGGACAAAGGATGCCATGAGCATGACTTCGAACCAAACATACAGATTAAACAGATCCCCGGTCATGAATGCACCGCATACACCCATCAATAAAATGTTAAGCAGGGGATAAAATCCGAATCTGATCCGGTTTTCATCCATAGCGGCCATGGAATATAATGCAATATTAAACGCAACAAATCCGGTAACCGCAACCAGCAGGGCACTGAACATATCGACAGTGAAAATGATACCAAAGGGGGCCGGCCAGTCGCCAAAACGTAATACCAAAATTCCACTTGTATATACTTTTACCAGTAATAGCATCGATGACATAAAGAAGACGATTGCACCCGACAGGTTAATTCTACGCTGGAATCGGGGTGTATTCTTCAGCAGCAAGACGATGGCTGTGACTAATGGCACCAATAATGGAAATACTATCAGCTGGCTCACAAATCGGTCCTCCGCATATCATCGAGATCGTCAGACCCTACAACCTTGTATGCCCGCCTAAGCAGCACGACTGCAAATGAAAGTATTCCAAAGCTGATAACGATTGCCGTCAGAATTAATGCCTGTGGTAATGGATCTGCGGCGGATTTTGCCAATGTAGTGGCTTGTCCGGCAATGATTGGTGCTTGTGCCCGCGTCAATCCGGCTGCGACAAAAATCAGTAAATTGGTCGCCTGGCTGAGAATAACCAGTCCAAAAACCAGTTTTACCAGACTGCGGCGCAGTATCAGGTATAAACCCATACTGTAAAGGATACCGATCAGGATAGCTAATATAGTTTCCATCCCTAATCTTCCTCAGCCAGTGTGAATATGATAAGTAAAATAACTCCAATAACGACTAAGTAGACACCGATGTCAAATACAAGCGGTGTACCAAGTTTCAGATCTCCCAAACCCAGCCAGTGCAAGGGGACCGACCCATCCCACAGACCGGTCAGCGCTGGTTTATTGGTTAGCATTGCGGATATTGCACTGAGCACCGCCAATAGCAATCCTGTGGTGATAAGCTGCTGCGGGCGGACGCGTAATTTTCTTTTTGCATACGCCGTATCAAAGGCAATAACATATAAACAGAATGCAGCCGCTGCAATCAGACCGCCGATAAAACCACCTCCCGGCATGTTGTGACCACGCAACAACAGGTAGACTGAAAATACCAGTTGAACCGGTACAATCAGTGGCGTGGCAATTCGCAGCATTACGGATATCATGAATCACTCTCCGGTTTACCTTTGAGTTTTAGCAACGCATATACACCGATGGCGGCCGCGCTGAGTACAGTAATTTCACCCAGTGTATCCAGTGCCCGAAAATCGACCAGGATTACGTTTACCACATTTTTTCCAAAAGCCTGCACATAACTATTTTCTCCGAAAAAATCCGAAATCCTGGTTTGATCGGCACTGAGAGACTTGAGAACCAGCAGACTCATAATTCCACCAAAAACTATAGCGATAAACGCATCGCGGAGACGGGTTTTTATCCCTGATATATTCACAAATCGTGGAAGATGATAAATAGCAAAGACAAATAAAACGACGGTCAGAGTTTCGATCAGGATTTGGGTGATTGCTAAATCAGGTGCGCCATAGATGATGAACAATAAAGCAATACTGTATCCGATCACTCCTAATGCCGTCACACCGCCCAGTCTTGATCTTGAACGAATGACGGCAAAACCGGCGATAATGATCACGGTGGCAATTACCCATTCATAATAAGTAATATCTGTAATCTGTATCTTCTCCAGAAAACTCATGTTGCGAAAAAAACTAATTCCGACTAAAAATATGGTAGTCGAAAGTATCATCACGATATATGAACGCTGATTTCCATTTTGAATTATTCGTGTAATTTTATCTGCAAAGCGCAGGATTAAAACTAGTCCGGATTCATACCAGCGGGCGGGGCCCAATTGAGCGATAGGCTGCAATCTGGAGGCAAATGCACGTAATGGATGACGTATAAAAAACAAAATGACACCGGCCAATACGGTGACGAAACTGAGCATCAGGACTGGGTTGATGCCATGCCACAATTCCAGTTGTACCGAGGTTGGTTGCGCTCTGACTGCGCTCACCGCCGGATTAATTATTTGCAGGCCAATTATCTCCGAATACAAACCGGCCATCAGACCAGCCAAAGCCAGGACTAACGGGCCCAGCCACAAAGCTGTGGCGCCTTCATGGGCATTTTTTGCGCTAATCTTATGCTCATCCCAAAAAGGCGCAATCCCGACTATTATGGCCACCGTTACATTGACTATATTGGCGAGCACACCGCTGCCAATGACCAGAAAACTTAAGTTGGGAATCTGCAATTTGGCTTCATAAATTAATTCTTTGCCGATAAATCCCAGCAATGGCGGAAACCCGGACATGGATAAGGCGGCCAGACCGGCTGCTATCGCGGTAACAGGCATTACCCGGATAAGACCACCAAGGCGTGTTACATCGCGTGTACCTGTTTCATGATCAATTGCACCGGCCACCATAAATAATGCGCCCTTATAAAGTGAGTGGACAATCAAAAAAACAATCGCAGCCTGTGTGGCCATTGTTGTATTCAGCCCAATCAGCAGGGTAATCGTCCCAAGCGCACTCACCGTTGAATAGGCCAGCAGACGTTTGAGATCTGTCTGAACCATAGCCATTATTGCTCCGGTCAGCATAGTCAACACACCGGTAAATGAAACGATTAAATGCCACTCAATGGTACCACCCAATACCGGTGTCATGCGGGCCAGCAAATAGATACCCGCCTTAACCATTGTGGCTGAGTGTAAATAGGCGCTCACCGGGGTGGGTGCGGCCATTGCGGATGGTAGCCAAAAATGAAAGGGTGTTTGTGCGGATTTTGTAAAAGCGCCGAGCAATATAAGCAGCAATACCGGCATATATAATGGATTTGAAAATATTCCCTGTGTATTATTCAAAATGAAGGATAATTCATAACTGCCTGTAATCATGCCCAAAAAAATGAAACCGGTCAGTAATGCCAAACCGCCGCCACCGGTCACCAGCAGTGCCTGAAGGGCCGCTTTGCGCGAGGATTCCTGATCGTGATTGAAGCCGATCAACAGATATGAACTAACACTGGTTAGTTCCCAGAAAACAAATAACAAGATCAGATTATCGGCCGCAACTAAGCCCCACATGGCAGACATGAATAATAATACATAACTATAGAACCGGCCCAATTGAGGGTGACCTTTTAAATAACCGCCGGCATAGATTAGGATAAACATCCCGATTCCTGAAATTAGCAATAGAAAAAGCCCGCTCAGACCATCAATATAAAATGAAAGAGAAATGTCGAGGCTGGGAATCCAGCGATACGAAATTTGTTGAACCTGCCCCTGACTCGAGTCAGCCATTTGTATCAACAGAATGGTTGTGAGGCTGGCTGGTAAAATCGCTAAAATCCAACCTGTAGCGTCCCGTGTGATTCGAAACAGGAAAGGAGATAACGCAGCCAAAATAAAAGCTATTAAAATATATTCAAGCAGCATGTTTTCATTCGTAGTGTAGGATTATTATATTGAAGCTAATTAAAATATTAAATATAGACAAGAAATTAATAACCTTTATATGCGATTACTTTTTTCTTACATAATATTAAATAGCCAAAAACTTATAATAATGTAGTCCTGCTAATTTTTATTCCGCACATTGAATTTAATTGGCAAACTTAATGTCTGCGATCTGTCTCAATATTTCCCAAGAGATAAAATGTTCTTGTGCTATGAATTTGATAATCATACGGCAAAATATTGTACTCAGCAGTCAATGCTTAGCATATATTGTACTTATAGACTCCAAATAATAATTCACTGGCATGGTGGTATGTATAATCTAGGTATGGAACCCTGACAGAACACTTTTTCTTATCCTTTTCATATCGCCAATAATTTTGTAATTTGATCCTGCTTTATAAACAATCTACATAGGAGACTTAGAAGTCCGGCAGCTGGCGGACGAAGAAGCAATCCCATTATTATGGAAGAAAAATACACCAGACCGCTATCCTATCTATATATATTACTATGTGCCGTCATTCCCTGGTCACTGGCTGCAATGCAGATCATGTTGATCACACTATGTCTGTATTATCTTGTGATATCTATTATCTCAAGAAAAAAAATATTTCAGAAATATGATTATTTTATTTTCCCCCTGGCTTATTTAGCCTCGCTAATTATTTCAGCAGCGGTGTCCATAGAGCCTGCAACTGCCTTTAAAAATATCTCGCATACCTATTGGATTATCCTGACATTTCCCATAATCGCATCTTTACCACTGACTGAATCTGACCGGCATCATGGATTGCATGCCCTGATCATTTCTGCTACTCTGGTAGGAATATATGGCGTATTCCAATCACTGAGCGGTTTGAATCCGCTGGGCAACGCGCCCTTGAGTAAGTTGGGTAACTTGTATCGTGCATTTGGAACGTATAGTTTTTATCTCAGTTTTGCCGGAAATCAGTTAATGATTTTTGCGTTTGTATTTGTCCTGGCCATGAGTGAAAATTTCACATCCGGAAGAAGGTTAATGTACATCGGGTCTTTGTTTATAATCGGTTTAAGTATTGTGGCTACCCAGGGACGCAGTACCTGGTTAGGTATTGTTTTGATTATTCTCATTGGTACATTTCTGTTTTACCGGAAACATTTCTGGAAAATAATCTCTGTTTCTTTTTTTGTTTTTCTGTTAACACTGTATTTGTTACCCGATATATCAGATCGCTTTTTTGCGATCTTTAGCGCGACCCATCACAATAATCTTACCAGGATCAATTTGTGGCATACTTCTGTCCTGATTATCAAAGATCACATGATTATTGGAACCGGCCCGGGATTATTTCACAAATATGTCGAATTATACAAAGTCCCGGGATTCTACGATTCGATGGCACATCCCCATAGCGATATACTTCTCGTGGCAGTCCAGTCCGGACTGATTGGATTGATAACATGGCTCGTGATCTGGATTGTCTTTTTTAAACAAGCCATAAGTTTTACCTTAAAAAATACCACAGTGACATCAGATTTGCTTTTAGTACGGGGTGCAATTCTGGCTGTAGCCGCTATTCTTCTTGCATCGTTCTTTCAGTGCTATTTTGTCGATCTCGAAAATAGTATTCTATGGTGGCTGATTATGGGAATGGCATATCAGGTTCTTGGTAAAAATGAATTAAGAAATGGAGAGAAAAAGTCCCTGAGCACCTAAGTCGCTAAGTTCTGTATTCTTTTCTTGCAAATAAAAATAAATCTGAATACATTCAGGATTAATTCTAATTTTAATAATTCATTTAAAAAAAAATCTCACATAATGTACTTGGAGGTACTATGCAAATTTTTAAACCTGTTGTTATTGTATTCATTCTTGTCGCTTTATTGGCAATCTTCGGTTGCCAGACAAAGGATGAAGTTGAGGTAGCGCCTGAAGCTGAAAAGCCCAGCCGGATTATTGACGTGTCCGAAGTAACCACAATTATGACCGTTAAGGAAATTGATCTGGCAGAACGTCTGTTTACTTTGACGTATGAAGGTATGAATGAAATAGTAGTCGAAGCTGCCGAAGATCTCACCGGAATCGATGAAATAAAAGTTGGCGATAAAGTATCCGTTACTTATCTTGCTTCTACCGCCATGTATGTCCAGTCACCGGATGCAGATAGACCGCCGGTTACAGAATCACAAATCGTGGAAGTGGCATTCAAAAGATGGCAAACCACGGAAGGTAAGGGTAGATATTATTGAAGAGACATTCACTGTTGAAGGTATTGATGTGGAGAACCGCAAAGCCACATTAAAAGGTCCGGATGGAAAAGTCTCAACGGTCGATGTACATAAGGATGTGCAGAACCTGGAAAATGTCAAAATTGGTGATCAGGTAATTCTGCAACGAACCGAGTCAATTGCGGTTGATATTACAAAGGTGGAATAATATTCCGGATCCAACGATCTGGTGTTAGTACTTGGTATGTATAGCCACAGATTTTCACAGACATCTTGTACGCATTTAGTATTTATGAGAAGATAGAACTTAAGATTAATCTCTAATTTCTAATCTCTAATTCCTAATTGCTTTTATATCTGTGGAAGTCTGTGGCTATTTTTTTTGTTAAAGCGACATGGAAATCAGATTTTTCAGGTTTTAAATCTCTCTATATCAATGTCATAATTCTTTATTTTATAATTTATAATTCTCTCCGTAATACTCAATAATCGTGCCGCCTGTGCCCGGTTACCACGTGTAGATTTTAACGCATCCTGAATTAGTTCCTTTTCGTATGATTCTACCGCGGATGTCAGGGATAAATGTGTGATTGTGCCACTGCTTTCCCCTGTCTGAAGGGTGGGGGGCAGATGATAACTGTGTAATACCTGATCCTCGCAAACCAATATGGCGCGTTCGATACAGTTTTCCAGTTCCCGTACATTTCCCGGCCAATGATAACGCATCAGCATGTCTATGGCAGGCGTAGAAATACGTTTTACAATTTTTCCCTGCTGCCGGCTATATTTTATCATAAAATGATCGGCCAGCAGCAGAATATCTGTCTTACGTTCACGTAACGGAGGCAGTAAAATCGAGTACACATTAAGACGATAATATAAATCTTCCCTGAAATCTCCTGATTCCATCATCGACTCCAGATCTGAATTTGTGGCTGTAATGACCCGCACATCCACTTTAATGGTTTCTGTGCCGCCAACGCGCTCAAATTCCTGTTCCTGCAACACTCTTAATAATTTCACCTGAGTCATGGGAGTCAGATCACCGATTTCATCCAGAAAAATTGTACCTTCATTGGCCAATTCAAATCGGCCCTTTTTTCGGGCAACCGCGCCGGTAAATGCTCCTTTTTCATAGCCAAAGAATTCAGATTCGATTAAGTTCTCCGGTATAGCCGCACAATTAACGCGGATAAACGGGCCTTCACTGCGCAGCGAATTATAATGTATTGCCTGGGCAATTAACTCCTTACCTGTCCCCGATTCCCCTCTAATGAGTACGGTTGTATTTGCCCGGGCAACCCTGGTAACCATTTCATATACTTCGAGCATTTCATGGCTGTTTCCGATAATCTTGTGAAAGCGAAATTCCTCCTGAAGCTGTTGTTTTAAGTGTACATTTTCTTCCAACAGTTTTTGTCGTTCTAATTCAATTTTTTGTTTTAGTTGAATCGACTGGACCAGTGCCGATGAGACAAGCGTCAGGAATTTGACACTACTGTCATAATCACGGGTTTTGCTATATGCCAAGGTAACGGCCAGAACCCCAAGTGTCTTATAATCGAGAAGGATAGGTACCCCGATAAATGACTGTTCCCGGTCATGCTCGGGATCCCAGGAACTGGTACGATTGAGAAAAAGAGGTTCCTTGCTTACTTGTGAGGCAACAATCGATTTTCCGGTTTCAGCAATTTTTCCCGTGAGACCTTCACCGATTTTAAAATCCAACTTTGCCAGCTCGGCTTTATAACCTATTGAGGCTTTCATCGTTAAACCGGATTTTTTCTCATTAACCAGAAAAACAGCGCCCGATTTTATGTTATAGGATTCCTGCAGAATTTTTAATGTCGCCTGCAATGCTTCCTCAAGATCAAATGTCCTGCTGACCATTTGATTTATTTCAATTAAAATGGACAACTTTCGAACTTCAGTTTCAGACATCACATTTTTTTTTGCCATATTTGCACTACCTTATTCGTCTATTTACCCAGGTGGATTTGTTATTTGATGAATTTTGAGATCTGTAAAATCCAGAAATTTTAATACTTGAAAGATAAACAATGTACATTTGACTAATTACCCGCCAATCAATATTACAATTATGTTGTATGTCTATTAATATATTACAATTATGTAGCAAAGTCGATTTATTTTATAACATATCCGCCTGGTATTTGTTGAATTCTTATTACTTGATGATTTTATCTACAAATATTGTGCCGCTTTGCTCTGAGTAAATAATTCTACTGAATTATGTTCCTTGAATGCCATAAAGTCAAATTTGCTATATCAGGAGTCCGGCCTGGCTTTTTTTGCAAGGTGATTACGTTCCCGGCATTTATGGGTGGCGCGTGTGAAAATGATTCATACGAAATTGTAATACGTGTTTCGATCAAATACATATATGTTACAAAAAAGTAGCATCTGTAATTTTTATAAAAACCGGTAACATCAATATAAATAATAGATTAAGGCAAGATAAGTTTTGTGGCATCTGATTTGCAAAGGGAGATCACTTATTAAATAAAAGTAAAAATTATTAATTCTCTACAATGTATAAATAAACCAATGGAGGTATTTGCATGAAATTAGTTGTGGCTTATATCCAGCCCGAACGGTTGAATAGCGTTAAACAGGCATTGTATGAGCGCAAGATTTATAAAATGTCTGTGACCAATGCGCTTGGATGTGGTGAACAAAAAGGGTATCACGAAACATATCGTGGTGCTGAAATAGAAGTGAATCTGTTAAAAAAGATTCGCATTGAACTGGCAATCAATGAGGAATATTTGGAACCGGCGATTGATGGAATCATTCAGGGGGCAAAAACGGGTGAAATCGGTGATGGGAAAATCTTTGTGCAAGATTTGTCGGAATGTATAAGAATCCGAACCGAGGAAAAAGGCAAAGCGGCAATCGGATAGATGTATGTACTTATTTTATATGTTTAGTACATCTCAACTTTTAACAGAAAATTTAAAATGAGGTTAGATAAATGAAGAAACAGCGTAATATAAATTGGATATTTATAGTTATAATGGGTGTATTAATGGCTTCATCATTGTTTGCCGGGCCAGCACCGGAAGAAGCTAGAACTGTGGACCAGTTAGCTGCGGATCTGCAGAATAATCTGAATATCGTTTGGACGTGCGTGGCCGCCTTTCTGGTTTTCTTTATGCAAGCCGGATTCTCGATGGTTGAAGCCGGATTTACGCGCGCAAAAAATACCATAAACATTATGATGAAAAATCTGATGGATTTTTCCATAGGCACACTGGCATTTTTCATTGTCGGCTTTGGCTTAATGTTTGGCGCGAGCAATGGTTTGTTTGGCACAACGAACTTTATGATGAGCGGTTCGGATGTTATGGGAAAAGACTGGAACTGGTCATTTCTTATTTTTCAAACAGTTTTTGCCGGAACAGCAGCAACTATTGTATCCGGGGCTATGGCCGAACGTACAAAATTTGTTGGTTATCTTGCCTACAGCGTTTTTATATGCGCAATTATTTATCCCGTTTATGGTTCCTGGGCGTGGGGTTCTCTACTGGATGGGGCCGGCTGGCTTGAAAGTATGGGCTTTAATGATTTTGCCGGATCCACTGTGGTGCATTCAGTAGGTGGTTGGCTGGCTCTGGCTGGCGCTATGGTGGTCGGTCCAAGAATCGGCAAATTTGGTCCAGATGGCAAAGCAAAAGCCATACCCGGACACAATATGGCCATCGCCGGATTGGGCGTATTCATCTTGTGGTTTGGTTGGTTTGGTTTTAATCCAGGAAGTACTACATTTGGTGATGGCGATATTGGTCGGATCGCTGTAACTACAAATCTGTCCGCAGCCGCTGCGGCAATTTCTGCGATGTTTACTGCCTGGGTCACTGAAAAAAAGCCGGATGGATCCATGGCTATGAATGGCGCACTGGCAGGATTAGTTGGTATCACAGCCGGGTGTGCCTCGGTATCTCCGGTATCCGCCATAATAATTGGATTAGTTTCAGGTGTTCTGGTGGTATTAAGTGTACTATTTATTGATCGCACACTTAAAATTGATGATCCGGTGGGCGCAGTCAGTGTGCATGGCGTTTCCGGCGCCTGGGGTACACTTGCCGTGGGATTATTTGCAGCCGATGGCGGTCTTTTTTATGGTGGCGGATTGGGATTGCTGGGTGTTCAGGCGCTTGGTGTGCTGGCGGCGTTTGTTTGGGCGTTTGGCACCGGTTTCATATTATTTACCATGATAAAAAAGACCATCGGTTTGCGGGTATCTGAGCAAGAAGAATTGCGTGGACTGGATATCGGTGAGCATGGAATGGAAGCTTATAGTGGGTTTCAGATATTTATAACCCAGTAACAAAACTAATTGTTAAAAGAATTCATAGAACTTGCTGATTAGAAATTAGATGTTGGAAGTGAAAAAAAACGATTGATAAAAATGCTGGTGAAGTACAGTTTTTGCATCCAGCATCCAGCATCCAGAATCTTGTATCCTGTATCTTGTTATCTAATCTTTATTCTCCGTGTTCTCTGTGGTTCAACATAACTTAACATTTAATAAAAATAAGGATATAAAACATGAAAAACAGGACGAAGGCCAGAACGAATATTCTTATTGGTCTGGCAATATTATTCTTAGCACTCCCAGCCTTCGCCCAGGTGGAATTTGCTGGTGATATAACTGCTGTGTCAACTTATGTTTGGCGTGGCATAAAAGCGAATAACGGACCGGCACTGCAGAGTACAGCCGCAGCAACATGCAAAGCAGTAAGTTTGGGCTTCTGGGGATCCAGTATCGATTTTGGCGATGATCTGGAACTTGAAACAGACGTATATGCCGAAATCGCATTGCCGACGGGTGACATACCAACCGCAATTGGTGCAACTGTATTTATGTTCGATTTTAATTCCTTTAATGAATCTGCAGATGCAGAATTTGAACTTTATGGTACTCTCAGTTACGATGCATTTGGACTGGCTGGCTACTATGTACCAAAACAAAATAGTACTAAGCCTTATCAAAATCGCTCAAATTACTGGTTGGAGCTCGCTGGCGCAACTTCACTGGTGGGGGCAGATGTCTCAGCAACATTGGGTTATGGGACATATTCCAGCCGCTGGATGCCGGAGGGCGGTAAGAAGGATGCGGTCGCACTGCTTCTGCTAACTGCAGGAAAAAGTATATCGGATAATATATCGGTGTATTGGACTTATTCACTTGACCTGGGATCGGGATTCGAAAATATCCTATATTTCGGTGGCTCAGTGGGTTTATAGCCTCGTGACATATCAAACTGACAGAGACATGGCTTACCGTGTCTTTATTTTTTTTATTAATATTTTATTTAATCCAACAGATAGAAATTGCAAAGTTACAAATATGTAATACAAAATTGTAGATGCGACATAAATGTAATAATAGATAAGCCTGGATTGCTGTATTTGTCTGCGACCGCCAACACATTTCGTCACTCCGTACCAATTTGCAGTAATTGAGAAACGTGCAAAATATTAAACATAACCGCTATCTGCAGGTTTTTACATATATCATTACAATAATGTCTCAAAAATATATAATCTTACAATAATGTAATATATCCAATGCTTAATCTGTATATATGTAACGTGATTAATTAAAAAATTTCAAACCACGGGCTTGTTTTTGTGGATTGAAGGCTATTTTTGAGCAATATTGCGATATTGAGATCTCTGGCATGGTTTTTGTCAATAGAATTACATTGTCAAAACATAAGAAAATAAAAACAGATAGTTGATAGAATCATTTACATAAGCAAGGAGTTTTATTATGACCCCAAAAGAGTTTTTTGAGTATGCAAAGAAGCACGATGCAGATATGGTGGATCTTAAATTTACCGATTTTCTTGGAACGTGGCAGCATTGTAGTTTCCCTATTGAAACCTGGAATGAAGAGACTTTTAAAAAAGGCGTCGGATTTGACGGATCCTCCATACGTGGCTGGCGGGACATTCATATGTCCGATATGCTTGCAATTCCGGATCCTGATACAGCCCAGATAGATCCGTTTTTTAAAAGGCCAACTGTAAGTGTTATCGCGAACATTGTTGATCCGATGACCAAAGAAGAATATTCACGTGATCCAAGACATATTGCCCGTAAGGGAGTAGAGTATTTGAAGAGTACCGGTATTGCAGATGAGTGCTTTATTGGTCCCGAGCCGGAATTCTTTATTTTTGATGAAGTTCGTTTTGAGCAGACCCAGCACCGTGGATTTTATCAGATTGACTCTGTGGAAGCGGCTTGGAATACCAATCGTATTGAAGAGCCGAATTTGGGGTACAAACCAAGTTACAAAGGGGGATATTTCCCGGTAAGCCCGACCGATACTTATCATGATCTTCGTGGAGACATGGTTGATGAAATGCGTAAGGTCGGTATTGTGGTTGAGGCACATCACCATGAGGTAGGTACTGCAGGGCAGGGTGAAATTGATATGGAATTCGCACCGTTGCTTAAGATGGCTGACCAGTTTATGTGGTTTAAATATATAATCAAGAATGTTGGAAAGCAGGCTGGAAAAACAGTCACATTTATGCCAAAGCCAATATTTGAAGATAATGGTAGTGGTATGCATACGCATCTTTCTTTGTGGAAAGACGGTAAACCTCTGTTTGCAGGAGACGGGTATGCCGGATTGAGTGAAATGGCTCTCCATGCAGTTGGTGGGGTATTAAAACATGCGAAATCGGTTCTGGCATTTGCCGCACCTACGCAAAATTCATACCGCAGATTGGTACCAGGATTTGAAGCACCGGTCAACCTGGTAATGTCGGCCAGAAATCGTTCCGCTGCAGTACGTATTCCTATGTACGATGACAATCCAAAAGCAAAAAGATTTGAATTCCGTTGTCCGGATCCCAGTGCGAACAGCTATTTGTCATTTACTGCTATAATGATGGCTGCTCTGGATGGTATCCAGAATAAAATCAGCCCGGGAGAACCTCTGGATAAAGATATTTACGAAATGTCCACCAAAGATCTTTCTCAAATTCCGCACGTACCAGGATCATTAGCAGAAGCACTCGATTCGCTGGAAGCTGACCATGAGTATCTAACAAAAGGTGGCGTTTTTACGGATGATGCGATCGAAACCTGGATAGAATATAAGCGCGAAAATGAAATAAAGCAGTTGGCGCTAAGGCCACATCCATATGAATTTTATCTGTACTATGATAATTAACATTGGGGTTAGTCATTGGATTATTTTCAAATGTGGCCGTGCTTAACTATCTGAACGGCACCGGTTGAAACATGTCTAATGTGATTTGCAAACGAACCCGCTGGCGATAGTCAGCGGGTTTTTTATTCTGTATAATAATACAAATTATTGCATTATTATTATAATTTTGTACATTTGACACTTATTTTGTTCTATGATCAACTAATACCATTTTGAAATAGTCTAAATGAATGCCTTTAGTCACTGATTATTTTAAGTCAATCCAGGTAAAATATATTAAGGATCTGGCTATATTCAGATTTATGTTTCCAATATTATCGAAAGGATTTAAACATGAGTGCAAAAACAAATTGCCCGGTATGTGATGCTGAAATCGAGGCCCCGCAAGATATGATAGAAGGTGAATTGCTGACCTGTCCTGAATGCGGTGTCGAACTGGAAGTAATCTCGACTGATCCGTTTTCTGTCGCTGAAGCGCCACAGGAAGAAGAAGACTGGGGCGAATAATTTGGTCAGTATTCTTGATTCCACATTACGTGAGGGTGAGCAAACACCCGGCGTATATTTTGATGGACATATTAAACTGGCTATCGCAGAATGCCTCAATGATGTCGGAGTGGATATAATTGAAGCCGGACACCCGGTTGTGTCAGAAGAAATATACAGCGCCGTAAAACAGATTGCCGGTCACGGATTTAATGCCAAAATCGGGGCACATGCCAGATCGTTAAAGGAGGATGTTAATCTGGCTCTGGAATGTGGTGTTGATTTTCTTGGAATATTTTACAGTATTACTGATGACCGGCTCAATCATGTCTTTAGAAAAGAATTCTCTGTTGCAGTGGATCAGATAGTTAATATTATTTCATTTGCCAGAGAAAAAAAACCAGATCTGATGATAAGATATACTCCGGAAGACACTGTTCGATCGGATTTTAATAAAGTGGTGGATGCCGCCAGGGCGGCTGCGGATGCCGGTGCAAATATCATAAGTGTAGCAGATACTACGGGACACATGGTGCCCGGATCAAAAAACAATATGTACGACTATATCTCCAGACTGATTGAAAATTTGAATGGGGGTAATAATCCGCCAATGATTGCAGTGCATTGTCATAATGACCGTGGATTGGCTTTGGCAAATGCCCTGGACGCCATTCATGCCGGTGCACAAATTGTTGATGCTTCAGTAATGGGACTGGGTGAACGGGCCGGTATTGTAGACCTGGCCCAATTGATGGCGTCACTGTATGAAATGCATGAAGGGAATACCAGTCACAATCTTTCCAAATTGACGGAGCTCTATCATCTTGTCAGCCGGTATGCCGGAGTTCCCGTGCCGGCAAATTTTCCGGTTGTAGGAGAAAATGCATTTACCCACTGTGCAGGTGTACATACCCATGCCGCAATGCAAAATCCGGTACATTATCAAAGTCTTGATCCAGGTGTGTTTGGCAGAAACATGCACGTTTCGCTTGATCATATGTCCGGCATTTCGTCTATAAAATGGGCGTTGGATCAGATTGGTGTAGATCATGATGAGATACTTGAGAATAATTTGTTGAAGCATGTTAAAATAATCGGTCAAAAAGGGCGAACTGTTGATCTGGTCGAACTAAAACATCTTGTCGATTGGTGCAAGAAGCATTCTATAATCGAGTGACGCGCAACAAGAACAGAGTTTCACTGTTCATTTAACAATCAACATAAAAGAAACGAAGATTCAATAAATACGGGATAAAAGGAATAATGACCAATGCCCAAGCCCAAATGTCAAATGAATGCTCAAAATCAAAAGCTTAAATTAAAAAAGTAAATAACTATCATTGGACATTGATAATTGATTTGGCATTTTGATTTTGACATTGGACATTTTTTTAATATGCCTTTCGTGACTTCGTGGTAAAAATAAATAATGATTAAATAGTATGTTCATTGATTGTTACTCGTCCAAAGACCATCAATAGTTATTTTATGATTCTTATAAGGAAATATATAAATGAAGATAGGATTTCTACATTCTCTAATCAGAAAAGATGAAAAATTATTGCTCGATGAGTTCAAACAAAGAAAAGAAATTGAACTTGTGATGATCGATGATCGTGAACTTATTTTTAACCTCAAGCAAGATATTTTTGATGTAGATGCCGTTATTGAAAGAAGTATCAACCACTCCCGTGCGCTGCATTCGATTATTTTATTTGAAAATGCCGGTATAAAATGCATTAATAATTCTTCAGTGGCACTAACCTGTGGTGATAAACTCCTGACCTCGGCCGCGTTAAGTAAATTAAATGTCCCACAGCCGAATCTACGGGTTGCTTTTACTGAAAAATCAGCGCTTGATGCGATTGAAGAAATTGGATATCCGATAGTCATTAAACCGGCGGTTGGTTCGTGGGGCAGATTGATTGCAAAAGTAAATGACCGTGAAGCGGCAGAAGCCTTGCTTGAACATAAAGCCATTTTAGGCAGTTATCATCATTCCATATTTTATATTCAAAAATATGTGGAAAAACATGGCCGTGACATCAGAGCATTTGTAGTTGGAGATAGATGTATTGCAGCAATATACCGCTCTTCAAATCATTGGATTACCAATACTGCCCGGGGTGCGGTTGCCTCCCGCTGCGAAGTTACCGATGAAATAAATGATATTGCTGTTCATGCCGCACGGGCAGTGGGTGGCGGTGTCGTAGCCATCGATATTTTTGAAACCGAAGAGGGATTATCTGTAAATGAAGTTAATTATACTATGGAATTTAAAAATAGCATCGATACCACCGGGGTCAATATCCCGGCACATATAGTTGATTATGTGATAACGGTTGCTAAGAAATAAATTTTACCAAGAAGTTCACGAAGAGCACGTAGGGAGATTATAAAATATCTCAAATGTCATCTCGCAGAGATCCTCCCCAGTGTGGGCACGACGGTGACAGTCAGAGAATTGTTGCCCGAACGGCTGGAAGATCTCTGAAGAGATGACAGTTTTTTGTTGAATCTTCATGCCCATCGTGTTCTTCGTGGTTATTGTTAAACTATCCTATGGTTTCAGGAAAATGAAAAAATGAAAAAGATTACTGTTTCAATTGTGGGCGGATCCGGATATACAGGTGGAGAATTAATCAGATTGTTGCTTTTCCATCCGAATGCTGAGATTCGGCAGGTAACATCGGAGCGTAAGTTTGGTAAATTGATTTCAAAAATTCATCCTAATCTTAGGAAGCAGACAGATCTGAAGTTTTGTGCAATTGATGATCTTGAACCCTGCGACCTACTTTATTTATGTCTTCCGCACGGCAGTGCCATGCAAAATATTGACCGCTATATGGAGATTGCGGATCGTATCATAGATTTGAGTGCCGACTTTAGGCTTGGTTCAGAAGAGCATTATCGACAATGGTACCCGGAGCCTCATAAAAGACCCGATTTGCTGAAACAGTTTGTGTATGGCATACCGGAATTACATCGCGAACAGATGAAAAATGCAAAATACATTTCCAGTGCCGGATGCAATGCAACAGCAACAATACTGGGATTGTACCCTATCTATAAAAATGGTTTGGCGAAACCAGGCCAGACAGTTGTTGAAGTAAAGGTCGGATCCAGTGAGGCGGGAAATAAGCCTGGGGAAGGGTCGCATCACCCGGAGCGAAGCGGTTGCGTGCGCTCATTTAAGCCCACCCGGCATCGGCATCTGGCTGAAATAGAGCAGGAACTAAACTTGCCGGCAGATGACAAAATACATTTTTCTGCTACTGCCATTGACATGGTGCGTGGTGTACTGGCGACAAGTCATGTTTTCTTGAATAAATCCCTTGAAGAAAAGGACATTTGGAAAATATATCGCAAAGAATATGGCGATGAACCGTTTATAAGAATTGTAAAAGAACGTGAAGGTAATTATCGCTATCCGGAGCCCAAACTACTCATGGGTAGTAATTTCTGTGACATTGGATTTGAACGTGATGCGCAGAGCGAGCGTCTGGTAGTAATCAGCGCGATAGATAATTTAATGAAAGGGGCGGCCGGTCAGGCAGTTCAGGCATTCAATATCATGTTTGGGTTTGAAGAAACAACCGGGTTAACATTTCCCGGATTGCATCCGGTATAAAAAGAAGAATTGTAAACTTTATGTGTCGTCTGTTATATATAAAATCACAAAACAAGTTCGATATTCAAACACATCTACAACAATTCTCACAGATAGCTGAAAACAGCAGTGAGTACCAGGGGCATGGCTGGGGCTGTGCCTATCTGCATGATGATGAATGGCGAATGTACAAAAACGTTCAACCCATATGGAAAGATGATTTGTCAGTTTTTGGACAGTCTACGATGCTGGTCGCCCATGTGCGTAGTGCATTTCGTGATGAAGATATTGTAGTTGAAAATAATATGCCTTTTAGGAGTGGAAAATATTTCTTCATTTTTAATGGAGAACTTCACGGGGTACGTATCAAAGAAAACGGACGAAGTGGTGCAGCAAAAATATTTAATTATATCATGCGATTTCATAAAGGTAATACTAACGACGCCATATCCAAATCTATGGCAATTATACAAAAGAGATCAAAATATATAAGAGCGGCAAATTTAATTATTGCAGATAAAACAAATGCATGGGTTCACAGTTCATTTAATCAGGATGCGGATTATTTTACCATGCATTATAAAATAACTGAAGATCAGACTGTAATATGTTCAGATCCGTATCCGGATCAGGATGATTGGTCCATAATAGAAAATCATAGTCTAAGAGAATTTTAGTATGTGGATTGTTAAAATTGGTGGTGGTGCATCCATAAATATTGATGGTATTGTTGAAGATCTGGCTGGATTTGATCAGAAAATGATTATTGTACATGGCGCAAATGCGTTACGTGATGAACTGGCTCAGAAACTAAATGTGCCCCGAAAAACTTTGACGTCAGTCTCAGGTTACAGCAGTGTATTCTCGGATGAAGACGCACTTGATGTCATGATGATGGCTTATTCCGGACTCCGTAATAAGCGCATTGTGGAAAAATGTCAGCAAAATGGAATAAACGCAGTTGGTCTGAGCGGAATTGATGGTAAGTGTATTCAGGGTAACCGCAATCGTGGCATACGGATTCGTGATGGTCAGAAAGTTCGTATGGTGCGTGATTTTTCCGGTAAGCCCGCTCAAATCAATCAGGATCTCCTGAATTTGTTATTGGAGAATGGTTTTACCCCGGTATTAACCGTCCCTATAATAGATGAAAATAATTTTGCCATTAATTCAGAAAATGATGATATCGTAAATTTACTACAGAATACGTATCAGGCCGATACCATAATCCAGTTGATCGAAGCGCCCGGATTTCTTGACGATCCTGACGATCCGCACTCATTGGTTTCCAATTTATCAAAACTGGATCTGGAGCGCAGGGAGGCTCAGGTCGAAGGGCGTATGAAACGAAAGATGCTGGCATTAAAAAAACTATTCCAGCAAGGTGCTACAAAAGTATATCTATCCGATGGCCGCGTGGACCATCCCATCCAAAAAGCATTGTCCGGTGCTGGAACGGTTATAAGTGGATAAAAGGAAAATAGGCAAAAAGGCCAAAGGCTAAAGGGAAGAGGTTCGTTTCCTATTACCCTATTATCCTTTTATCCTCATGCGTTTGTCATCAGTCTATTCTGCAAGATCACATCAGACTACCACCCATCGGCTGCAATCTCGGCACTACCTGTCTTATGCAATTTTTTTTTGAATATATAAATATTTTAACTATTATTTATCATCATATTTAATCATAATACTTTAATATCCTATGAGAATATCATTAACTGCAAGCCAACCAATATGAATCAGTCATTATTTATCCAAATAAAGTTATTGATTTTTCTTTTTACCGCAGTTCTGCTTATCAGTTGTAGCACTACGCGAACCCATCAATTGTATGGGGAAGATGCGACGATCGCACCTGGTATGGAACGTATTTCGCACTCAGCGAGGGATGCGGCTTTTGCAGCTGAAACCTGGGTTCCACTTGCAACCGCTCTTTTAATCGCCGTTACAAATTCAGACACAAAAATCCAGAATTGGGCGGCACAAAATAATTATATTTTTGGATCTCAGGATAATGCAGTAAAATATAGTGATTACTTTTTAAAAGCATCTACTGTTATTTATCTCGGATCTGCAATTGTGGCGCCAAGCGGGGACGATATTCCAATATGGCTTCTTAATAAAACCAAGGGCGTTGCGGTTGGTGCGTCGGCTATTCTCATAACCCAATTATCCACATCGGGACTTAAAACACTTACCGGCAGGGACAGACCTGATGGTTCCGATACCAGAAGTTTCCCATCCGGGCATACTTCGGCCGTCGCTGTAAATACTATCTTATCCAGCCGGAATATTGAATACCTGTCCCTAAATCCTTATCTTGAAGGATCATTGAAAATTGCTCTCAATACACTAACTCTTGCAACGGGCTGGGCCCGGATTGAGGGCAATAAACACTATCCGACAGATATTTTTGCAGGCGCTGCATTAGGTAATTTTGTCGGCAGTTTCATCAATGATGCCTTTCTTGGACGGTATTCTAATAGACTTAATTTCTCTACCAGCATCAGTCACGCAAGTATAAGCATGAATTTGTTCATCCGTTTTTGATCATAATATTAATAATCATAGTTGTTTTCTATGTTTTATCTATGGTTATCATTTTTATACCTGTTTGAAGAGTGAAAGGCGATATGTATGAAAAATTCAATCATGTATTGGCTAATTTCTTTATTACTGCTTTGTCCACCAATTATGGGAAAAGACAAAGTCGAGTTCAGTGGTTTTGGGTCTGCCGGATATTTATTTATTGACCGCAATCCCCTGACGGATGCCAACCAACCAACATATTATATGGGTAAACTTCAGGCGGATATTGAATTTAACGATGAGATTGAGGCGCAGCTGGACTTACGCGGTAATTCTGTTACAAATAATGTTACTTTCCGTGAATTCTCGGTGAAATTTAAATATATGGACTATCTCCGATTTAAGGTAGGCAATATTAAACGATTGTTTGGCTATGAATACGTCGAAAATCGGGAGGATTTATTAACCATAAATCGTAGTGTGGTGCAGAATAATCTTTCAATACGAGGATTTGGTGTGCGTTCTGTAAGTATTATGGCATACTATAATTATTCAAAAAAGCGTCCTGATTTTCCCTACACTTATTCTGTTTCAATATTTAAAGACAATTCACTCGGATCGGGTATCAATCTCCACGGATTATATCATATAAATAAATTTAAGTTTGGTTTCAGTTACCTGTTTCAAAATTTTTCCGGCAGTTTCCCTATTAGTGCCCATGGCATCAACCTCGAGGGAGGCTTCACCGGTGATCATAGTGTCGTAAATATAGGTCTTGTTTATATTCAGGATCCCTTACTCGGACAGGAAATTCTGGCAGCAAACAATGCACGGAAAGAGGAGGGTGTTTCTGACTATGAACAGGATGAGAAGGTATATAGTGCCGGTATCGTGTTGTCTGGGGGCCTGGCATTTGATACCGATGCCAAAATTATTAAAACAATTGAACCTGTGGCACTATTTAGTTTATTTTTCCCGAAATCTGAAGAAATAAAGAATCATGTCATCCAGGGATTACTTGGAGTAAATTTTTATTTTACCAAAAAGGTAAGGATTCGTTTTAATGCTGATTTGAGATTGACAAAAAGTGAATATGATGATTCAGGTAAATATGCGACAAACGATTCCCGGGCAATTGCCGAAGTGCAGGTCCGGTTTTGAGTATAGGTTACCCAAAATTGCAGAAAAAAATGAACCACAGAGCACACAGAGAGGAAAACTCGGTACTCGGCACCGGCCTCTCGTTAGTTAGAAATTATGCAATGTGTCTTCAAAAATTTCATTTGTGATGATCCGAAGTGAGCACTGTATACCATTTTGTGTTATATGTAGTTGAGTATATCTAATTATAGAGAACAGGTGAGTGATGAAACAAATATTTAAATGGCTGATGATATTATGGACGATACTGCTCCTGAACTCCTGTGATCAGTCCGTTATCTATAATCCTTCAGAAACTCTTACCAGCATGCCAATTATCGAAATTATGATTGATGAAGATGAATATTATCATTTGTTACAAAATAAAACCACCAGGGCGGAAGTTCCGGCAAAAATTATTTATAATGGTGAAACAAGTACCGGTTTGATTCGCTCCAGTGGTGGTGGTTCGCGGCTCCATCCTCGATGGTCATTTCGCATTGAACTGAATCATGGTGCAGATATTGACGGGTTTAGCATCTTTTCACTCAGTTCACAATCCCTTGATCCTACCATGATTCATACTACTATTGTATCCAGGTTATATAAGTCTACGTGGTATCCCCGTATCTCAAAACAAACATGTTTTTGTAAAAATTAATAACCGGGATGAAGGATTGTATCTGAAAATCGAAAGAATAAATGAGGAATTCTTCCAAAGAAGAAATATCCCTACATTTGAAATATATAAAGCCGGGCTGGATTCTGATTTTTCCTTTAATCCTGCTCAGCATCCCTTTTTTACCTATGAAAAAAAATTACCCGAGGATTACAATTATTCACACTTCTTTGAATACCTGAATGCGATTGATACATGTGGCATTTCGAATGTCGAAGAAAGTCTCAAAGATTACATGGAGATTGATAATTATCTTGTATATCATGCCATGTCTTCAATTACCAATAACAATGATGCCTTTAAAAATAACTATTATTTGTTACGTGAAACTGCAGGGGATCCATACAAATTTATCCCGTGGGATTTTGACCGGGCTTTTGACCCGCACCATGATGTCGGACTGGCGGGTGAGAATACCTTGTTCAATAAGATAATAGAAAATCAAAATGTAAAAAATAAGTATAAAGAAGAACTGCAATTACTGCTGGACAATTATTTTCGTGAGGAAATTATCTTCCCGGTTATTGATTCAACCGCCGTTCATATTAGTGAGGCATATAGTATCGATCCCTTTCTGGGGAGGGGGGGATATAATCTGGATTACCAGGTGAATGAATTAAAAAATTATATTTCAAACCGGATTGCATTTTTTAAAAATAATCTTGAGGGGTATTAATACTTATCCTTTACCCCAGGATTAATCCTGGGGTTAGCAAAACTGCTGTCTGAAGTAATATTAATCTCTTACCCCAAGTATTAATCTTGGGGTAAGCACAAAAGCTACCTGAAGAATTAAATTTGTCCATTATCATCGTCATCCAGAATTTATTTCAGGATCTCGACTTTATATAACGGTTACTGATTCAACTCCACATAAATCTAATTATTCCATACCTAAATTACCACGGGATTAATCCTGGGGTAGCCGCTAATAAATAAAATCTTATAAAATAATTCTCCCACAGTCCATTTTTTAATAAATATTCATAAACCCTTATTTATTTGCAGGTTAGATGAATATAATTTCGAAATTAAATGACGATTTTGCTTATTTACGACAATTTTATTTATTATATTATAGACCCATGTCGATTGTGAAAAACATATCAATATCCAATAAAATTTGAGGTGTTGAATGAGTATCAGTCAAATTGCCCGCTCCATTAAAGCATCACCAACCCTGGCCCTTAATGAAAAGGCAGCTATTTTGCGTGACAAGGGGGATCCGGTCATTCATCTTGGTGGCGGGGAGCCAAAATGCAAGGCGCCCCTGGATGCGATTCTTGCTGCCAGCGCTTTGCTAAATTCTGCGGAAATAAGATATACGCCCGCCGATGGTGTTCCGGCGTTGAAGCAAGCAATTATCAGATATACGGAAGAACATTATCATCGAAAATTTGAACCCGAAAATATTATGGCCTCCGGGGGTGCAAAGCAGGCTATCATGGTGGCGTTGCAGGCAATACTAAATCCCCAGGAGGAGGTAATTTTCCCAGCCCCATATTGGGTGAGCTACCCGGATATGGTTAGATTATGTCAGGGAATACCGGTGCCGGTTTTGCCGGAGGATGGTTCACTTTATCCCAGAATCGCAGATATAGAAAGAAGGGTAGGATCATATACCAAAGCAGTGATCATTAACAGTCCCAATAATCCTTCCGGTGTGATTTATTCAGAGGAGTTTATTTCCGATATCGTTCAATTTTGCGAAAAAAGAGATCTCTACCTAATCATGGATGATATATATCACCGGCTTGTATTTGACAACAGGAAACCGGTGAACTGTTTCGATTATGCTAACGACTTATCAGAAAATTCAAAATTGATTTTGATAAACGGCGTGTCAAAATTATATGCAATGACCGGTTTTCGAATTGGCTGGTCGGTCGCCAATAAAAAACTCACAGAGGTTATGACTAATTTACAGGGCCATCAGACATCGGGCCCATCGGTGTTGTTGCAGATGGCTGCAGTGGGTGCACTAGACGGCATACAGTCTAATGTGGAGAACCAACGTACCACCCTGGAAAATAATCGCAATGTGATGATTGATCATCTAAAATCTTTTGATGGTGTGCGTGTTACTAAGCCGGATGGTACTTTTTATTGCTTTGCTGATTTTAGTAATTATGATAAAAATTCTACAAGTCTATCGAACTTCCTGATTGACAAAGTTCAGGTCCTGACGGTTCCGGGAGTTGAGTTTGGTATGGAGGGCTACTTACGATTAAGCTATTGCGGTTCGCTAAAAGATATCACCGAGGGTATCGAAAGAATGAAATGGGCCCTGGATCCCAACTCTCCTAATGAATTATATATTGGGGATCGCAAATTGATGAGGGACTGGTCATGAAATATTTAGAATTTAAAACCCCTGCCACAAAAGAAGCAAAAGAATTGTCTTCCGCTTATACTCTAAAAAACCATGGATTATTGCATCTGGATCGTGTCTTCTGGAATCTGCCTGAATCTGCATTGTATGAGGAAATAGTATTCAGAAATGAAGGACATATCGCCAGTGATGGGCCGGTTGTGGTGAATACCGGAGTCCATACAGCGCGGGCAGCAGCAGATAAATTTATGGTCATGGAGCATTCTACCAGAGATAGCATTTGGTGGGGTGAATATAACAGGCCCATCACCGCTGAAAAGTTCAACATGATCCTGGCTCGTGCACAGGCATTTTGCCAGGATGAAGAATTATTTGTCCAGGACTGTTTTGCCGGGGCGGATCCCGAATACAAGATGCCTGTCCGGATTATTACCGAAAAAGCCTGGCACAGTTTATTCGCCAGAAATATGTTTGTAACCACAAATAATCGCGAAGAGTTGAGAAGTTTTATCCCGGATTTCACTGTTTTGGCACTTCCCGGGTTCAAAGTCGATCCCAAAACAGATGGCACGCGGACAAGCACTGCAATTGTGATTAACTTTGCCGAGCGAATGGCGATTATCGCTAATTCGCTATATGGCGGAGAAATAAAAAAAGGTATTTTTACTGTACTGAATTTTCTGCTAACATTTAAAGATGTATTACCCATGCATTGTTCGGCAAATATCGGTGTGCAGGATGATGCCGCCCTGTTTTTTGGTTTAAGCGGAACCGGAAAGACTACACTTTCCGCAGATCCGAAGCGCCGTTTGATTGGAGATGATGAACATGGCTGGAGTTCAGAAGGAGTATTTAATTTTGAGGGCGGCTGTTATGCCAAAGTCATTCGATTGTCAGCGGAACATGAGCCTCAGATTTATGAAACCACCCGCAGATTCGGTACTATTCTTGAAAATGTAGTTTATGATCCCGTAAGCCGCTGCATTGATTTGGATGACGATATGATTACCGAAAATACCAGGGCGTCTTATCCTACACGGTTTATTCCAAATATCATACACGAAGGTTATGTTCATACTCATCCCAAAAATATCATTTTTCTGACATGTGATGCGTCGGGAGTGCTGCCACCAATTGCCCGTCTGAATCCGGCCCAGGCGCAGTATCACTTTATCAGCGGATATACATCAAAAATTGCCGGAACAGAAATTGGTTTGGGAATTGAACCACAGATCACATTCAGCGCATGCTTTGGTGCGCCATTTATGGTTCGTCATCCATCAGATTATGCAGCCATGCTTGAACAGCGCATGCAAAAGCACAATGTTAAAGTCTGGTTGGTAAATACTGGCTGGGTGGGTGGAAAATTTGGCGTTGGTAAACGTATCAGCATCAGACATACAAGAAATTTGTTAAATGCTGCCCTCGATGACAAACTCGATAAGGTAAAATACCGGAAAGACAAATTATTTGGATTCGAGGTACCGACGTCGTGTCCGGATGTCCCTGAGGATGTGCTCGAACCCTCATCTGCATGGGGCGATAAGGATGAATACTGGAAAAGATATGACGCACTTGCAGCCAGGTTTATCGAGAATTTTAAGCTATATGCCGAGAAATGCTCTCAGGATGTGAGGCAAGCCGGGCCGAAAAGGATGTGATTTAGGTGTGGGTCATATGCTCCCGAATCGCACCAATCCGTTCATTCAAAGGCGGGTGTGTCGAAAAATAATTTAGAAAATCCGGATCATCGCCCTTCAGTTCAGCCAGCTTTTGTAATACTTCTGTTGCCGCTCCGGGTTTGTATCTGGCATAAGTCATTAACTGTACGCCATATTTATCTGCCTCAAGTTCTTTCTCCCGTGAATAGCCATTGCGGATGAATCCTGAAATAGCCTGTTTGGCTAAACCACCCACGGCACCTCTGGTACGAACAAATTTTTCAATCATCTGCAAAGAATAGTTTGAGAGCATCAGATTGAGAGGATGTTTTAGTATTACATGGGTCATTTCATGGGCAGCTACAAAGGCTACCTGATCCGGATCATGATTAAGGAGATGCAGAAGATTTTGTGTAATAAAGATAAATCCACCCGGAAGGGCAAAAGCATTGACATCTTTGCTCACAATAGCAGTGACGGCGAATTTTCGTTTCTTATTTGTCAGACAATTTGTTAATCGACGGTGGATTTCTGAGATTAATTGCCTGGTATCATCGTCATCCACCTTTTGGTACTCATTTATAACTTTTGAGGCCAGTTCTTTGCCAACCAGATACTCGCTTTCAATAGCCTGCTCTTTATCGGCAAAGAGAGAATGATATATCCATTTTCCTTTTCTGATGGAGGGGCCGGCCTTATGACCCAGGTATCTAAAAAATTTTTCCAATATTCATTCTTTCTGCACAAACTATCATATTGTATAGGGCAGTAATCAATTGACCCAGGGCGTTTACGATAAACCTTTGGACAAGATATAGAAAATTGGTTTCCCATGAAAGAGAAATATGATCTCTGCTTTCCTTATTAAACGCAGTTATTCTGTACAGTCACTTACTGTTCCATGTTGGTTGCTGTATATTTACATCCCGGGTTGCTTTTTAAAAGTTATCCTTCATTTACGTTAGTTTTCCCAAACTCCTGTATCAAGGTACTTGCATCCCAGCCTAAATCTTTGTCCTTACCCACCTTTTCATTCTCATTGATCATCAATTTCTCAAGATCCTCGATACGTTGTTTGGCACCGCTAATCAACTCTTTTTCGTTGTGGTGAATTTCAGCCAGTTCATGAAGATATTTTTCATCATGCTTGCGGAAGGTTTTTATAGCTCGATGAGTCTGATATCTTCGGTGGCCTAACCTGCACATGGCATCACCCGCCATACGCAATGCAGTATCCAAATATTCACGATAGACACTTTCAATTCCAATATCAATCAGCTCATATGAATCAAACCAGCCATTAGACCGAACCAGCAATTGTAATTTTGGAAAATGTTTCTGTACAGTTTGGACTATCTCCCGGGTTTTTTCAGGATTGTCGACGGCAACAATCAACAGATCGGCTTCTTTCGCTCCGGCAGCATGCAACATATCAAGCCGGGCAGCATCCCCGTAAAACACCCGTAAGCCCATTTTTCTCAATAGATCCACATTGTCAGGGTCGATATCCAGATAGGTCGCATACACTTTGTTGGCCTGCAAAAACCGGCCAATGGTACTGCCAAACCGGCCAAAACCGGCAATAATAACTTTTTCTTTCTGATTGATATCATCGCCATCAGATTCTTCTTCTTCGCGGGTACCAAATTTTGGTTGAATGATCTTCTCATTTATTAACATGAGCAGTGGTGTTAGGGCCATTGATACAGCGATCACTGCAATAAGTGGACTGGCGACAATTTCTGTGATGACATTATTTTGTAAGGCAAACGAAAAAAGAACAAATCCAAATTCGCCTCCCTGGGCCAGACCAAGGGCAAAAACCATATTATTATCTAAGCCCATTTTAAAGAACTTTCCGATAACAAACAGAATAGTAAATTTCAGTATGACCAAGCCAAGAACAAGCATGGAAATTAGAAGTGGTTCATTTGAAATCAAATTAAAATCAATTGATGCGCCGACGGCAATAAAAAACAAACCCAGTAACAGCCCTTTAAATGGTTCTATATCGGTTTCCAATTCATGCCGGTATTCACTCTGAGCCAAAACCACACCCGCCAGAAAGGTGCCAAGTGCCGGACTTAAGCCAACCTGGGTCATGAGTAATGCAATACCAATGACTAACAAAAGTGCTGCTGCCGTGAATAATTCACGTAACCGTGTCTTTGCGATTAACCGGAATGCCGGCCCAATCAAATACTTCCCTGCCACTATGATTAATACAACCACACCAATTACAGTTAATGTCTGAATCCAGATAGGGAGTCCCTCAATCCAGGTACTGGAATGGGCCGCATCCGAGTGAGATATAGATTTTATAGCTAAAAGCGGCATCATGGCCAGTATGGGGATAACAGCTATATCCTGAAATAATAAAACTGAGAATGAGTTTTGTCCGCCACTGGTTTTCATTAGTCCTTTCTCATTCAGTGTTTGTAAAACTATTGCGGTAGAAGAAAGTGCCAGGGTAAGTCCGATTGCAAGTGATGTTTGCCATGGGAATTCAAATATAATTGCGATGGCCATGATTGCCACAGTTGTGATACCAACCTGAAGGCCGCCCATACCCAAAATTGGGCCGCGAAGTTTCCAGAGAATAGACGGTTGTAATTCCAGCCCGATTAAAAACAGCATCATCACAACACCAAATTCTGCAAAATGCATCACATCCTGACCTTCTGTGCCAACTAATTCGAAAACGAACGGGCCGATAAATATGCCTGCTAACAGATAACCAAGGACCGAGCCAAGCCCAAGCTTCTTCGCAATCGGGACAGAAACGACTGCGGCTGCCAGATAAATAAATGCCTGATAAAAAAATCCGCCTTCATGCATTTTTGTTTTTCTCCAAGTATTCGTTTAAATAGTTCATAGGAATTGCTTTGTCGATGTCTAATTGCTCATCTCGTAACATTGAAAGTAGGGTTGCTATATTTTTTTTATGAGTCTGGATTTCTTCGGGTGTAATAGAATGGGTGCCCGAGACCACATAGGGTGGTAAAAATTTCATTTTACATAATTTTGCAGTTTGGATTATGGGTGCCAGAAGCGTCTTGATAGTATTCTTATTATAACCGGTTTCTGAATATGCCTCTAAACTTCCGCCGGAGGTAATTATATTAAAGAATATTTTATCTTTCAGTGCATTACCCTTGCTGCCATAAGCCCAGTCATGCTCCAAGACCAGATCCTGCCACTCCTTCAGGATGGCGGGTGTACTGTACCAGAAAAATGGATGATGGAATATTATCACATCGTGTTCATTCAGAAGTTTCTGTTCTTGCTTGATCTCAATGTCAAAGTCGGGATATCTTTGGTAAAGATCGTGAAATGTTATCCCGTCCAGATTTTTTAAACCGGCAATTAATTGTTTGTTAATACGTGATTTTTGTAGGGCCGGATGGGCGAATAGAATAAGTATTTTTTTCATCGGTGATTACATTTCCTTATTGATTTTCATTTTTTGAACCACAGGGAGCGCAGAGGAAAAAATGATAAATGATATGTTTCTTTTTGATCAAGCAAAAAGAACACTATAGTAAACCTCAGTACCAACATAAAAATTCCAAAACGTAATCTTGCCAACATTTTTATTACAATCAGGACTAAATTTAAGGAAATATTTTATCAATAAAGTTGTTTATGTTAATAATGGATAAAGAATGTAGCGGAGTAGTTACATATTTATTACAAAAATATAGGAGATTTAGCGTATGAAAGCGAAATTATTTTCATTACTTCTGGTAGTTGCCCTATTTTATACCTGTTCAAGCTCTGACAACAGTCTGCAAAAGGAAGATGGTGCACTTGGCAGTGTGTCGGGAAGGCTCGAAGTGGCAACTTTAGCGGGCGGCTGCTTCTGGTGTGTGGAAGCACCTTTTGAAAAATATGATGGCATCAGTAAAGTGATATCCGGTTATGCCGGTGGAGAAGAGGAAAATCCCACTTATAAAGAGGTTGCCTCCGGGCAAACCAGTCATGTGGAAGCTGTCCAGGTTTACTTTGATCCGGAGGTGATTAGTTATGATGAGATTCTGGATATTTTCTGGAAACAATTCGATCCGACTGACAAGGGTGGATCTTTTAATGACCGCGGGTCGCAGTATGAATCTGCCATCTTTTATCATTCCTCAAATCAATTAGTGGTTGCTGAGAATTCCAAAAACAGGCTTGATAAGTCCGGCAGATACGATAAGCCGGTAATTACACCCATTAAAGAATTTACAACATTTTATCCTGCCGAGGATTATCACCAGGATTTTTATAAAAAAAGCCCTGAGCGTTACTACGGGTACAAAAAAGGCTCGGGGAGAAGCGATTATATCACCTGGATATGGGGAGAAGAGGAGACGTATAAGAAAAATATTCCCGATGAGGAAACTCTGAAATCCAAACTTACTGATCTTCAATATGCAGTTACACAAAAAGATGCAACCGAACGTGCCTTTGCAAATGAGTATGTTGATAATAAAAAGGCGGGTATTTATGTAGATATCGTTTCAGGTGAACCGCTCTTTAGTAGTACAGATAAGTATGATTCAGGATCAGGATGGCCCAGTTTTACAAAACCGATCGATCCGCGATTTGTTAAAAAAAATGTAGATCGAAAATTGGGTATGCCGCGAATTGAAGTTCGCAGTAAAGTGGCAGATTCTCATTTGGGACATGTTTTTTATGACGGGCCGGAGCCGACCAATTTACGATATTGTGTTAACTCTGCATCCATGAGATTTATACCAAAGGAGAAAATGGAAGAAGAAGGGTATAAAGATTATTTATGGTTGGTTGAATGATTCACTCCGAATCTACCTTCAAGTCAGGATTCGGGATAACCCACCCCTAAATCCCCTCCCTCCGATCCCACAAAACGGGGTCGCAAGGAGGGGACTTTGGTATAATAGTTGCATTAAAAATTTAATACTGTTCATTGTTTAATAAGTATTGATTTTATGCAATCTGAATTCACCACAAAACAATTGGCGATTAGAATAGCCAGGAAATTAAGAAAAGAACAGACTGAGGCCGAAATATTATTCTGGTCAGAAGTGCGTAAAAGAAAATTTCATGGATTGAAATTTCAGAGACAGTTACCAATTTTCTTTGAGTATTATGGCAAAAAGAGATTCTTTATTGCAGATTTTTATTGTTGTGAAAAACATTTGGTTGTAGAAATAGATGGTGGAATTCATGAAGTACAAGTAGACTATGATCGAATCCGAACAGAGATAATGGAAGTTCAAAATAAACTGAATGTCATTCGGTTTTCAAATAATGAAGTTTTGAATAATATCCCATATGTCCTGGCAAGATTAAATCGCTTAATTAATGAGATGTAGATAAGTCCCCTCCTTGCGACCCCTTTTTGTGGGGTCGGAGGGAGGGGATTTAGGGGAGGGTTATTCCAAACTTCAATTGGATGGGAATATCGGGGTGGGTTATATAGATTTGATGGGAAATTATGGACCACATTATCTCACCAACAGCATCCGCCGGCTCATACGCAAATCACCCGCAACCAACCGGTAGATATACACACCCGACGCTACACTTTTTTTATTAGAATTTTTTCCGTCCCATGATACCCTGTATTCCCCGCCTGACAATTCTTTGTTGATGAGTGTGCGAACCAATTCACCATTTATATCAAAAACCTGAACAAGCGTGGCGCTTTGGTTCGGGATCTGAAAATGGATTGTTGTACCCGGATTAAATGGATTCGGATAATTCTGTCCAAGATCAAAGGATTTTGGATTTTGGATTTTGGATTTTGGGACCTGATGTGGGTGTTCCTGATTTACTGTTAATTGCCACAACCGCGTCCAGATCAAAATCACCATTAAACGTACCTTCTTTTTTTATCGATCCCAGATCTTTCAGTTTTACAAATTTGGCATGCGTCAACCCTACTATTGACAGATCGAACTGATCACCACCACTCAGCTCCGGATTTAGTGGATTCTGCGTATCAAACGTTGGTGTGACTCCGGCAAAACCCACGAACGTAGTTGTATCCCAGGGAAACTCATACCAGGTTTCACCATCCATACTTACCGAGACAATGGCAGCCTCAATAAATGGATCCGTCGTACCGAAAAAATAAAATGCATTTTCAAATACCGTAAAATCAGTGCCGTCCCCATCGTATATATAATTGTCTTTAAACTCCAGAATGATTTCGCCATTTTCACCCAATGATAATATTTCCTGTGGTTTTGATGTAGGATTGTATTCATTGATAAGTGGGTCGGGATCGGGTGGTCCAAGTACATTTTGTGGAAAATAATTGGTCCCGAATCCTCCTCCCGTACCTTCTTTGAATGATACAACGGCATCAGCCCATGGATCAGATTCTGTGATTGGCTCAAGAATTGTCATGTGTTGAGTTCCGTCGCCAAAGTTGTAGGTCGAAATTACGTCTCCGTTGGCAGCATCCAATAATTGAATATTATCATCAGAAAAATTGTTGACATACAAATCAGTTGTTTGCTGGTCATAATAGAGTTGCATTGCACCATTGCCAACTTTTATTGGATTTGATGCATCATTTAAAACTTCTTTGGTAAATATATTATATGAATATAAAAAGCCATTGGAACCGTCACCAAAGTCTGCTAAATAGGCGATACCTGCATTGGTAACAATAATGTCACCCGGCGAACCACCAATTTCCACCGTATCCACTACCAGAGCTGAATAATCAGTATCCGCATAAGGATCGATGATCACGATTCTTCCGAATTCATTTACATAATTTCCGGTGCACACAACGTAGATATTCCCATCCGGCCCCAGGCAAAGATCCTGTGGATTTGCCGGCAACTCCAGGGTCTTAATGACGGAGTTGGTTTCTGTATTAATGACTGATACCGAAGACTGAGCATAAGAAGGATAGCCACCACTATTAGCAACATAGGCTGTGTTATTAACCACAATGATTCCCGTGGGTGCGGTTCCAACAGGTATATGATTTGTTACCTCACCACTTTCAATATTCAAAATTGAAACCGTATTGGCAATAAGATTTGTTACGTAGGCCGTTTCCGATCCGGTAAATGCCATATCCCAGGGATTGCTGCCTTCAGCCAATGTTATATTTTTTTTAATCTGGTTATTTACCGGATTTATGATACTAACACCAGCCGGTGTTGAATTGACTACATAGATCAGGTTGTTGTGACTGTGTATCCGGCTGGGAATATCACCGACAATGGTTGTATTATTTGTAATTTGTTTGTTCTCAAGATTCATGGTTGAAATGGTGCGGCCCAACCCGTTCAATACATAGAGAGACCGGGGAACTTCCTGAGCGTATAAGGTACCGAAGAATATCATCAAAATTGCAAATAATGCCAGGTTCATAACTTGTTTCATTTTTACTCCGATTAGAATATATGTAACTAGTGATTAGTTCACTAATATTACCATTAAGACTCGAAGGCACGAAGATAAAAGGATCTTAAAAATTACAATTAAAATTTAATCTCCAATCCTGCCCGCCAATGCCGCCCGGTGCAGCGGTGCATGTTCGATAATCTCATATCTGGTATCAAAAATGTTTAACAGCATTGCTTTTGTTAAAAAATCAAAATCGCCCAATGAAAAATCAAAGACAAATGAAAGATCATCCACTGTGTATCCGGGCAGGGATATCGTGTTTGAAGGCGTCACATATCTTTCACTAACAATTCGCTTAAAATACTGAATATTGAATCTCTGGAACTTCAAATCGAGCACCAGTTTGGTTGTATGTTTCGGACGATAGATCAGGTACTTGTCGTCAGTCGTATGTCGACCGCTACGATCACGCGCATTCAGATAAGTGTGATCGATATGAAGTGATAAATGCTCCGGCCACAGATTCCATTGTAAGGAATATTCCAATCCGTCGATAAATGCGTTTAAATTTGTCGGCTGCCAGGTGGCGAAAGACCCCAGTTCCCAGATAATCAGATTCTCGATCTCCTGGCGAAAGTAGGTGATACCAAACTCGGGTTTTTGCAGCCAGGGGAGACCGATCGTCAATCCAGCGTCAAAATCAAGACTTTTTTCCGGTAAAAGATCCGCATTGCCACGAACCCTGAAATCCTGGTAATACAGATCACCAAATGTGGGTGACCTGAATGATCTTCCTGCATTTGTCTGTAAAATAATCCGCCATTCTTCCTGGTGCGCAATGAGCAGACCAATTTTGGGGCTCAGATAGTCATCCTCCCTGTATCCGTCCGGATTATCAAAACGGATGAGATCGTAGCGAATAGCAAATTTTAGGTTTGCATGTTGCAGCCAGTCAGGTCTTGGAAAATCCCATGTATTTTCTGCCGCCATACCAAACTGACGATTATCCGTTTCGGATACTGGGTCCAGCAGTGGTATCATTAGATTTTCATCTTTGAATATATCCCGTCTATATGAAAATTGTACTGCCGCTCTGTTCTCCGGATGCCACTGATAGTTTCCGTTCAGAATTCCCTGATAAGAGCTCACATCATATTTTGTATGATATGGAGGGACCGTCCTGTATTTCAGAGGCGGATCAGGGGGCCAGATATTCTGATATTCTGAGCGGTTAGTATGTCCTGAGAGTTGCATGGACAGCAGGGCATTGGTAGTCTGATAAGAATAGTTTGCCGAAAGTATCCTACGTTCAACATCTGATGTGGCATATGGTGTGAGGAAATAAACAACCCCCGGCAGGCCTCTTTGTGAATCAAATAAATTGAATTGCACACTGGTCCGGTGCGCTCCTGAGTTATATCCGAATTTTTAAAAAATACTGCTCCGAGTCGAACTCATTATTCAAACGGGTTTCAGAAATCTCCTCACCATCTGGCTTCTGATACGTGTAGGGAAAATCACCTTTTTCAGTGCGATATTCATAATTGGCAAAATAATTAAAATTACCAATGGTTCCGGAAATAGAGGGCTGAATCCGCCAGGCATTGAAACTCCCTGCGTTCGTAGCAAGCGAAATCTCGTTCCCAAAAGCCTGTTTAGACTTGATATCGATACTACCACCAATGCTCCCGCTTCCGGTTTCAGAGCTATTACCGCCTTTTTTAATCTCTATTGATTCGATGATGGACACAGGAATAAGGTTAAGATCGACTTCGCCTGTCAGGGGATCATTTAGGGGAATTCCATCCAGAAGAACAAGTACCTGATTGGGATTACTCCCCCGGATAGAAATTCTTTTTTGCCCGGATCCCGCACCTTCATCCAGAATTGTAATACCGGGGATCTGAACAAGAAATTCACCCAGATTACTTGCTGTACTTTTACTAAGATCTTCTGAGGATATGTCAATTCGAATGAGAGATGATGAATTTATTTCACGTTCCGCTTCGACAATTATTTCATTTATAATTGAGACATGTTCTGTAAGATAAAATGTTAGTGTCACAGGAATATCTTTTTCTACCCGGACACTGGTTTTAATTTTGCTGTTATATCCTATATGGCTGGCTTTGACCTGGTACTCTCCGGCAAACAAGTTTTCAATTTGGAAATAACCCCGGTCATCGGTTGCGGCACCATATCCTGTGCCGACCACAGATATATTTACACCTGCGAGCGGAATACCATTCTCACTGAACACTTGTCCTTCAATTTTTGAGAGCGATTGCGATCTGGCGGCAACCACAATTAAAAACAGGAAAAGCAAACCAATAGCAAATCGTAGTGGTTTTGACATTTCGTAAAAAAGATTTTTAAGTGTTTAACTCTTCGCAGGTAATTGAGGAGGATTGGCAAAAAAATACCCGATCGTTTACATTTTGTAAATAACCGGGTGCAGTGTTCAAATTTGATAACATAATCCTACCTTCCCGCGAAGGTGTAACGGGTTATGAATTTCAGCCGGTCTCCTGACTTAAGCGTCACTCTACTCACCAGGCCTTCCCATTCTATATCTTAGAAAAGTGGCCACCACAGGTTTTCGTCAGCTATTACAGTTGCGGGGCAGTGGCGGAATCTCACCGCGCTTCCCGAGCACTAAAACTCAGTCAATTAATTAACGCTAAGTTACACGATTAAAAATAGTTTGGCAAAGGAAAATTTGATAAAAAGAAGATATCAAAGAGATTTACTCGGTACTCGGTACTGGGCTCTCGCCATCCGGTACTTGTTTATAAGGCATCTGAGTTTGACGATCAATCAAAATTAAATAATTGAGAAACCAGGATCAGCTTTTCGACAGGCAAAAATAAAATTACTAATTTTATCCTGTTATCCTGTCAAAAAACAAAATTACCTGGTAGCATATCATACTATTTTAGAAGTATAGCCCGGATTATTTTTTGATGCGTCTCATTCCTGAGCACGATAAAGTAATTGCCGGATGGTAATTCTGATGCATCCCAGGATATTTGATAATTTCCGGCTTGCTGTGTTTTGTTAACCAATATTGCAACTTGCTGACCCAGCGAATTATATACGTTTAATTCTATGTAACTTGTAATTGGTAATTTGTAATTAACTATGGTTACAGGATTAAACGGATTTGGATAGTTTTGCAGCAATTGAAAATCTGATATTACTGCCTCTTGAATATTGTTTTGATTTTCGATCAGTGCCGCCGGACTATCCGTGGGATAAAATGTATATGCCACGCCGCCTTTATTGAACCATGATTGTGACAGGCTGCGTTTATCATGAACATATGCATAGCCGTTAGAACGCGCCGGATCGTGGGCAATTGGATCTCCATTACTGTTAAAACCGGCCAGCATGATAAGGTGACCCTCATATAAGGGCAGGCCGACTGACATTACTACCCGTCCCCCATTGGCCAGGACTTCCCGAGCTTCACTCCATGATACGATAACGCGTTACTGCGCCATCAAGTCGGGCATATTCCGAGGCAAATTGCACAACACGCGGCCAGATACCAAATATATGATAATAAGGATCGTAGGTATCTTTGGCAAATTGCAATGGATCCACATCGATGTCCAGTGATCTCAGAACCATGGAAACCGAAGTGGGGGAACATATACTACCTCCGATGTCATCATCCAGGGCATATTGATAGAAAAATTCGGTGTCGACAAAAATTTCTGCTGGTTTGTCGTTTATAATCGCATCCATATCCACACTAGTGGTTGTGCGCGAATCGCTGACAAAAAAACTGAGTTTGTGCAATGTGGGAGAAGGTTGGTCAACTTTTTCGCGACCCATGTGAATCTTAAACTGCCAGCGATTCTGATATTCATTTAACTTAACATAGTCATAATCAATCAAACCTCCGGCATAACTGGTTGGGCCATACGAATTCCAGATATAGGCTTTCCAAAATCCAACCGTGAGCCAGGGTGACCACCCGCCATTATATGGGAAACGCATTTGAATCAAAAAACCACCATTTTCATCCGGTGCGGTTCCGTTCCAGGAGGGTAGTCCGCGGTTGAATGGTTCAGCAGATTCAGACGATTAAGAATCATGTAACCATAAGTCTGATCGTCTGCCAATTGAAAACAACTGCTATCAGCATTGTAAATGATACCTGCACTCGATTCAATTTGAGTTTGCATGCTATCGGTATACCAGGTAAAATGCTGATCAGGATAGTTGCGGGCTGATACCGGATTAATGTATAACAACAAAAAGAAGAAAACGGCGCACGATATTTGTAAAATATATTTCATAAGTAATGGTACCTTTCAAGACTGCTATTTATTCCAAAATCTAAAATAATTTCTGTCATCTCGAAGAGATCCTCTCGTCATCTGAGCACATTATATCCCATAAAAAGATGATGACTAATGCCCACACTGCGGGAAGACCCTTACGGTATGACAGATGGGCACTCCAGTATCCTGGATCCTGCATCTTGTAACTTGTATCTTGTATCTTGAATCCAGCATCCAGCATCGCTCAGCATCCTACGTATCAAACTGGTACCCCACACTGCGGATACTTTTAATATATTTTGGATTTGCGGGATCTTTCTCAAAATATTTCCGCAGGCGTGCGATAAAATTGTCAACAGTCCGCGTCTCGATGTCAGACGAGATCCCCCAGACATTTTCAAGCAGCACTTTGCGGGACACAATCTTACCTTTATGATCCACCAGATACTTTAAAACCATGGCTTCCCGGGGGGTCAGACGAAGTTCTTCATGTTCGCCTTTGCATTGCAGATTCTCAAAATTGATCTCATTCTTTCCGAATATATACAGTGGGAGATCAACTGTTGCTTCCCGGTACCAGGCCTTTCGCTTCAACATCCCTTTAAGCCGTAATAACAATTCCTCAAGGTTGAATGGTTTTGTTATATAGTCATCTGCACCCGATTCCAATCCCTTTATTTTATCTTCGACCCGGGTTCTGGCGGTTAGCATTAATATAGGCATTTGAGGATTGTTGATTCGCACCTGTCTGGCTACCTCAAATCCATCAAAATGAGGCAACATCACATCGAGGATGATCAGGTCAAATACTTCATTCTGGACGGCTTCAATGGCCTGTTTACCGTCTTGCACCCAGTGAACAGTGTACCCTTCTTCTCTCAGATTGTATTCAAGGCCGACTGCCAAAGATTCTTCATCTTCAACCAGCAGAATTTTGTGTTGCTCAATATTTTTACTGCTCATCGGATTCGGTCAGCTCCTTATTTCTACGATTGGTCAGTTTTAGTAGCCTGTTTGTCAATCGTCTTTTGGACGTTTGATAAATTGGAAGTTCAATTTTAAAGGTTGTACCGCGGTCGCGTCCAGCGCTGGACACCTCAATATTCCCCCCGTGTGATTTGATGATTTCTTTCACCCAATAAAGTCCCAGACCGGTTCCTTTTACAGTAGGACTATTCGGTTTATAAATGCGCTCAAACTTTTTGAAGATCAATTTTTGATCTTTAGTATTGAGGCCAATACCCTGGTCCTGAAACTCAAGGATATACTTTTTTGAATTTTGAGAAAGGAAGACTGAAATATAAGCCTTCTCCTGAGTATATTTAATTGCATTGTCAACCAGATTATTAATAACGATTTTAATCGCACGTTTATCAATCACGATTTCACCGCTGAGCTTTCCCTTTACTTCAATCGAATCCGATCCAAGTTTAAAGGCTTTTATAGTTTCACCGAGAAGGTTTTGGATGATTTCATTGGCAGAATATACATCAAAGTCATAGGCCAGTTTCTTTTGTTCCAGTCCCGCAATATCAAGGATCGATGAAATAAGATTATTTAGTCGTTCGGTATCCTGAAGCATCATGGAAATAAATTCATGTTGCGTTTTTTGCGGCACATCCCGTTTTCGCAATGTCTCCAAATATAATTGAATAGAGGATAATGGTGATTTTAATTCATGGGTGACATTTGAGATGAAATTATCATAAAACCGGTTCAAATTAACCTGACGTGTAAGATAAACGAAAATAAGAGACATACCCACCGAAATCGCAATCAATAGTATGAGACCGCTGACCAGTGCGGCGATGTGTGTATTTTGTAGAATATCTTGTGTTGAAAAGTTCTCACCCAATTCGGAGAGAAGTATATAGTTGGAGACGTACCAGTAAATCCAGAGTGTTAACAGGCTGAACCAGGCAATCTGGGCCAGGATAAACACAAAAACGTGATATATTATTAAGTTTGGTTTTCTCATAAATTCAGATGGTGGTGTTTATAATAGTTCAATGTTTCCATATAAGAATAAATATTTGCTGTAAATCTAATAATATGTTGTATTTAAAGACAAAGAAATCTCAATTATTACACTTCTTTTACAAAAACGCATCTTAAATTTTCATAATATTATAAAGAATACAGAGAATCATTCGTAGGGACCACCTGCACCTCGGTGTTAGCGGCGTTTGGGTCTCCTACAAACCAAATATAAGCTGAAATAAAGGTAAAGGGATATGAAAATATTATTGGTAAATCCAATAACACCGGATACGTTCTGGAGTTTTCGCCATGCCTTACGGTTTATATCAAAAAAATCATCAGAGCCGCCACTGGGATTACTTACTGTCGCCGCGCTTTTGCCGAATGACTGGGATCTGCAACTAGTTGATATGAATATCGAACCGTTACTGGATGATCAAATCACATCTGCTGATTATATATTTCTTACCGGAATGCATGTTCAAAAACAGTCTTTTATGGATGTCGTAAACCGCAGTTATCAGCTTGGGACACCGGTTGTTGCCGGGGGGCCTATGTGCACAATGGAACGTGAATTGTTTCCGATGTTGGATTGCATGATTTTGGATGAAGCCGAATTGACGTTACCGGCCTGGTTGAAAGATCTGGAAAAAGGTAATACCAAAAAAGTATATAGTTCGGATGAATTTCCGGATATTGCCGAGTCTCCTTTACCCCGCTGGGAACTACTGGATATGAATAAATACGCCTCCATGAGTATGCAGTATTCACGTGGATGTCCCTTTAATTGTGAGTTTTGCAGTATCACACTGCTAAATGGACACAAGCCGCGAACCAAGACCACAGATCAGTTTCTCAGCGAATTGAATGCCTTGTATCAGTCAGGGTGGCGGGGCAGAATTTTTATCGTCGATGATAATTTTATTGGCAATAAGAAAAAGTTAAAAACAGAATTACTTCCGCAACTTATTAACTGGTCGCAACAACGATCATATCCATTCCGGTTTATGACTGAAACATCAATAAATCTGGCTGATGATGAAGTGCTGTTAGATATGATGGTCAAAGCCGGTTTTAATTCGGCTTTTATAGGTATCGAAACGCCGAATTTAGAGAGCCTGGAAGAATGTGGTAAATCACAGAATAAAGACAGAGATATGATCGGTGCAGTAAAAAAAATGCAGAAGCATGGCCTGGTGGTTTCAGGTGGATTTATTGTTGGCTTTGATAGTGATCCGAAAAATATATTTGAACAACAAATTGGTTTTATCCAGAAGAGCGGAATTGTAACCGCAATGGTTGGATTATTAAATGCGCAGCCGGGGACCCGGTTATTCGATCGCCTGAATTCTGAAAATCGGATCATTCGCGGCTTTGATGGTGACAATATGGATGGCAAACTCAATTTTATCCCGAGGATGACTTACGCACAGTTGAGAACAGGTTATCGCAGTATATTAGAGACTATTTATTCGCATAAAAATTATTATAAACGAGTTATAACTTTCTTACGGGAATACCGAATACCCGTAAAGGGTTCACTGGATTTATCCAGAGACCAGATTATGGCTCTGCTGAGATCATTTTGGGTATTAGGGGTTATTGAGAAGGGAAGAAGATACTTTTGGAAATTTGTTATTTTTAGTCTGATCCGATTCCCAAATAAATTTGATCTGGCAATTACTATGGCTATTTATGGCTTGCATTTTCGACGAATTGTACACGCGGTATGAAAAATAATTGATAATTATAAGGAAGAATATTGGATATGGTTCAGACAAATAAAATAAAAATATCAACCAGGGACTTAAAGGAATTTTCAAAATCAGATTGGCGTAAAAGTACATGGCAGATAGTAAATTCCGTCATTCCATTTTTAATCTTGATGACAGCCATGTATTTTAGTCTGGAATATTCGTACTGGCTAACTCTGCTTTTGGCAATTCCAACCGCCGGTTTTGCAATACGTATATTTATTATTTTTCATGATTGTGGTCATGGTTCGTTTTTTAAATCAACTACAATTAGTTCAATCGTTGGCTATATAACAGGACTCCTGTTATTTGTGCCATATCATGACTGGCGTCATAGTCATGCGCAACATCATGCTACCTGCTCCGACCTGGATCGCAGAGGCATTGGTGATGTCTGGACCCTCACAGTGAAAGAATATAAAGCATCATCCGCCAGGGATCAGTTTTTATATCGCCTGTATCGAAATCCTATAGTCCTTTTCATTTTGGGACCATTTTATATGGCCTTGATAAATAATCGCTTTCCCACCAAGGGCGCAAAAACCAGAGAAAAAACGAGCGTGCATATGACAAATATTGGTCTATTGCTTGTCATCGTTATTATGAGTCTAACCATTGGAATTAAATCATACCTACTGATACAAATACCTGTTATTTTAATAGCCTGGACCAGCGGAATCTGGCTTTTTTATGTGCAACATCAGTTTGAAGAAGTGTATTGGGAAAATCATGAAAATTGGGATTATAATGATGCGGCATTGCTGGGGAGTTCTTTTTATAAATTGCCACGGATTTTACAATGGTTTACGGGCAATATCGGATTCCATCATGTGCATCATCTAAGTGCCCGAATCCCAAACTATAATTTGCAGAAATGTCATGAGCAAATTGGGGGTTTCCAATCGATAAAACCGCTGACATTTTTCGCCAGTCTGAAATTGCTTAAGATGCGATTGTATGATGAAGAGAGTAGATGTATGATTGATTTTAGCGGCTTTCGTGATCAACATATGGCAATGAATTCTTAGTGATAAAAATTGCATTTAGATTTTCAATAATGTACATTATACACGATTTAATTAATGTACGCTGTTTTACCTGTAATCCGCTTTTGATTATAGGGCTTTTTTAAAAGGTCTTATATTCGCAAAAAATCGAGAAGAAATGGTAAACATGCCAGTCAACTCGATTTTTCTTTTGCCCGGAAGTCAGGGTAAAATCTTAGCTGTACGCGGTATTTATATTTTTTTGAGGAATGATTTAATGGAAACAGGAACTGTGAAGTGGTTCAACGGATCAAAGGGTTATGGATTCATCACCAGAGAAAATGGTGAAGATGTATTTGTTCACTACCGTTCAATTAGTGGAGAAGGCTACAAAACCCTAGAAGAAGGTGATCAAGTTCAATTCGAAGTTGCTGAAAGCCCAAAAGGATTGCAGGCTACAGATGTATCTAAGGTGTAATTGTTAGTTTTTTTACTCAAGCCCCGGACAGGATGTGCGGGGCTTTTTTTTTGTCTTAAAAGTTGTTTTTCTACTGAAGTACATGCCCTGGCCTAAACTGCAATTTTATTTTGAAAATCTAAAGAGTTTATTGTCTCAACTGATTCGGCGTATTCCTGATTTAATTTATCAAATAACTCCCTGACAGAAATAATTTCATTAACCCGGTAGGCATTTGCCCCTGCGAAGGTATATCCTTCATCCACATTACCTTTTTGCGCGTTGGTCAGTGCTTTGGCAATACAATATGGCGCCTCTCTAAAGTTACAGGTTTTTAAGCATTTCCATGGACATTGGAACGGTTTCCTGCCCCCGGCAGTGACTTCATCTATGAATTTATTACGAATTGCTCTGCCAGGCAGACCAACGGGGCTATCAATGATGGCCAGATCCTTTTCTTCGCAATCAATATATGCCTGTTTAAAATTGAGTGAAGCATCACATTCGTGGGTTGCCACAAACCGGGTGCCCATTTGTACGCCCTGTACACCTAATTCCATAATCCTATGAATATCAGCGCCTGTGTAAATTCCACCGGCAGCAATAACCGGTATATTTTTCCCGTTTTGTATTTCAAATGGTTTTATTACCGAAAGTACATCCGGTAGTATCTGTTCAAGTGAAAAATCAGGATTAAATATTTGTTCTTTTTTAAAACCCAAATGTCCGCCGGCCTTTGGACCTTCTACCACAACAAGGTCAGGCACATGATTAAATTTCTTTTGCCAAGTCTGAAATATCAACTGGGCAGCTCTGCCGGAAGAAACAATAACCCCCACCTTTGTTACGCCACTTTTCAGACGATCCAACGTAACTGATTCGGGAAGTTTTAACGGTAAACCTGCGCCGAGGAAGATTATATCGATTTTTTCATCAAATGCAAGTGTTACCATTTCGTCGTAATCCGATATGGCAACCATGATATTTATGCCCAGCACTCCTTTTGTAAGAGACCGTGCTTTTCGAATTTCTTCTCTAAGCAACCGCTGTGTGCTGTCCTTAAAACTTGTATTTGGATTTTCTGCCAAAAGGCCCAATGCCACCGATGATATCACACCGATTCCACCCTCATTTGCAACAGCGGAAGCCAGGCCTGACATTGAGATTCCCACTCCCATGCCACCCTGAATAATAGGCATTTTTACAATTAGATCATTTATTTTTAACTCGGGCATTATTTTTGTATTCATGGTCTTTATCTTTCTGATTACATGTTTTGTGAACAAATATTCAGGTACTGATGATGGCTCTTTTACTGAGGCTGAAAAAATTTTACTTTCGTATGCCTTATGCAGAGTATACACATTCTTTAGAGCATCCGTACTAATAGAAATGTAAAAGTAATGTAATTAAAATATTTGGGTGGATTTATTTTTGGTTGGAATAAATGATGGTGATTTCTTTTAGGGGATGAGAAATTGTAATTTTATTCAGTTTCCTAACATGCACGTATTTTGGGTTATGTTTCTTCCTCGCTTAGATAGACACGATAATATTTTCCATTATTATCCCGGCCAATACCATCACCTGATTTAAGCTCACCCTGGATATCATAGAATATTATTTCTATCACAGTTCCTTTATCACCGATTATAATCCCGGTTCCGACCGGTTTGGCATCAGAGTTCTTGCCAAAGCCATATTCTTCCGCAACCGATTTGGCTTCATTCATGAAAGTCTGATATCTGGGATCCGGTTGATATTTTTTCCCATGGATGTGATATTCCCCGTCAAATATTTCACTTTCCTGATCAACGGAGGCCTGAGGTGTGTAGATCGTTCCTTGGTTATATTTGGGTTTGGTCAGCACTAAATGGATGGTTAGACCACTGTCACGTTCATATAATCTTAATGATTTAACGGTCGTTGGCAGACAGGATAAGTGTAGAATTAAGAAAGACAAATAAAGTAATATTGTGAGTCTATTAGTCATATTTCCACGTCCTTCACGGCCATGTTCCTCGTGTTCGTCACCATGCTCTGCGTTCTCCCCACTAACTTCAGGATGGGCATTCCAGTGCTCAAATCCCACCTTTCCAACCCATGCGCAATATTTTACCCGTAATTCCAGGTGCGATGGAGTTGAAGAAGAACAGGGGCCTGAGAATTTTTGGTTCAATAACAAGTTGCCTGTTTCTATTAATGGCCTTGACGATTGCAGACGCGACTTTCTGGGGTGTTAGTGTGGGAAGATATGTATTAACTTTTGGCATCTGATCTTCGCTGCCCGGATTATGTTGCCAGTAGCTACTGGCAACCTTTCCGAATACGGCCAGAGTAACATTTATCCCTGATGGATGGGTTTCATGTTGCAAAGATTTGCTGAATGAAGCCATGGCAGCACGCGCAGCCGCGTACCCGGCTGCACCAGGCCAGACAAGAAATGATGCAGGAGAAGTCACATTTATGATATGACCGCTTCCACGATTTTGCATGTGAGGAAGCAATTCACGGGTGAGGTTAAATGCGGCAAAGTAGGGCATCATCATCATTTGTTCTAATTCAGATGCTTCTGTTTGTTCAATAGTTAGCCATCGTCCGGCACCGGCATTATTTATCAAAATATCAGGAACTCCTAAATCAGCAATAATTTTCTGCGCGACATCAGTCACCGCAGCCGGCTGTGAGAGATCCACTGTATAATATTCTGCCTTTGCCTCCCGATTGACAGATCTCTTCTGAAATCGTTTTTAATCTTGATTCCGATCTGGCAAGCAGGATAACATGTCCTCCATTTCGACCAACTTCCCTGGCAGTTGCTTCACCCATTCCATAGGATGCACCGCTAATGAGTACTAATTTTCCATATTATTTTCATTATTGTATTATCTTTTTCCAATTTTTTTAACGCCGCAACTGCGTTACTATTGTTTGGATTTAATTTTAGTGATTTATTGTAATTTACTATCGCCGCTTCTTTATTGCCATTCTTCATAAATGCCTCACCAAGGCTATCGTAACAATTTGCCGATTCGGGATAAAACTCGACATTCAATTTGAAGATGACCAACGCTTTTTCAAGTTCATTTTTCTGAAGATAGTCATATCCCAACCGGTTAAACCGGTCCTCCGATACCGTGAAATCGGTTGGATTTTCTAATTTTAATTTCCGGTACATATTTACAGCTTCAGATATTTTACCTTCATTTAATAATTCCACAGGGAGTTTTACATCCGGTGCTATCCTGGAGCATGTAAGTGGTTCACGTAAAAAGCGACCGAGTTCATCGGAGAAGTAATATATCACAGATGTACTCTTTTCGTTCGGATCTTTTATAAACTGGAGATATCCTTTTCTAAATTTTGTGACAAATTTTCCATCGCCCACATGATATAACTGGGCATTGTCAAATCGGTTTATATGCAGTTGATTGTTCTGAACTTTTATTTCAAAAGAATTGTCTGTGCCGAGAAAATAACGACCGGAATACTGTAACAACTGTTTATTATCCAACATGACGGTATTAATTTCTGCGGGCAGATATTTTTTCCATTCATACACATTGGCAATGCCATTAAATATTTCGCGAATCAAAGGTGCGCCATTCTGAGAATTTGTAAAAACCACTGCACCGTACCCATCTGTTAAATGGGAAATAAAACCGGCAAAGAACCCTCGGTTGTCACCCATATGACCAAAATAATTTATTTCTCCTTCATTCTCGCGCATGAATACACCGAGACCGTATTGCTTTGAAACGTGTGGTGATAACATCTGTTGCGCAAGTTCCCGGGAGATGATCTTATCTGATTGTCCATTGTATGCCTTTTGAAGTTCAATGATGTATTTTGCATAGTCGGAACTTGTTGTCCACAGCCCGCCCGCTGACATATGAGGATATACAAATCTTTTAACCGCCAGCGCTCGCCCGTCCGATGAATGGCCGGCACATGCAACCGGTAGCCATTCTGATGGTAGAGGTTGTGCAAATGTACTGGAAAACATCTCGAGCGGTTGGAATACTATTTTATTGGTGAGATCAGGGTAGGTTACACCGGTAACATCGATCGATAATTGCTGTAAAATTGAATAACCTGCATTTGAATATTGATAAACTGTTCCAGGAATTTTGTCAGCCACAGCAGGTCTTGACCGTGCCGGGTTTTCACCATTTAAAACCTGAAGCAGGGTTGGTAAATTTTCCGGTAAATAAGAATATGGTGGGCTATACATGATCCCCCCGCTATGGTTCATTAACAGCAGTGGTGTTACTTTGGCTTCTTTTGTAAAATCATTCTCAGGCAATTTCCATGATACCAATTGTTCATTAATGTCTGCATTTAAATCTATTTTTCCCTGGCGGACTAAATTTAAAACAGTCAAAGCAGCCACACCCTTGCTGAGGGAACCGACATTAAAAATGGTGTTATTTGTAACTGGATTCTGTTCTTCAGAATCCATCACACCATAATCTTTACACCACTCAAGTTTGATAATCTTTGATTACTGATACACTGATTCCTGGTACTTTGTAATAGGCCATTCTGTCTTCTAAATTGAGCGCCGGTTCACCTGCAATCAGAACCGCAGGCAATAATCCATTCTCAACTTTGGAGATTTGTGGATTCTCTGGCTGCAAGTAATTGCATGAATGGATGAAAGACAGAATTAGGATGATACTGATAGCGAATGATAATTTCAGAAGTTTGTCCTTAAACATATGAATCTCCTTCGTTATAAAAAATGTGGAAGCATTAATGATTGAGAATAATTCGGAACTTGGAACTGGGTAATGGGCACATGGTTTTATTGCTTGGTCCAAAAAGTTCTCAGATAACAGGCCCAAGGCTCCAAATTTTTGACGAGTCATTCTGTCCCGGAACGGGATCCCATGGACAAAGACCTTTTTCCAAGAAGTACCTTTTAATCTCTATAGGGCCAAACCATGGTTCAGATAAAAGATACTGACAGAATGACTTATCTCTATCCTGCATCCTGTATCCTGTAGCCTGCAACTTGTATCTGCATCCAGACTATCCAGTATCCAGCATCAAGTACCCAGCAACGAGTACCAACCTCACAGAGAGTGAATTTACCTATTTGAAAATTAATTTAAAAAAATATTTCTAACAGTAAAAATCTGTGCTGCAATGCTCGAAATTGCCCAAGACTTGAGGATATGCTATATTTGAGATATATATATTTAGCTAAAAAAGTTGGAGGAATTTGAATATGAAACCGGGTATGGCGATGATCCATATTTACCGTTTCTTAAAAATTTTGTTGGGATTCATATTGGTTTTTTTGTTCATTATGTTCATTCCATACTCTGTTCTCCCGGCGGCTGATAATGCGTTTAGTATAGAAGAGCGAAAACAGGTGCTAACAAAAGCAGGGGAATTATTAGCAAATAACTACGTAGATCAATCTATTGGCGCGGCGTGTAAAATTATTCTTGAAGATGAAAGCGTTATGACACAATTGCTTGAAAATGCGCATCCGCGTTCCTTTATAAAAGAATTGAACTCAAAATTACAAAGCGTTCACAATGATAAACATGTGCGTGTGACGTTTATTCCTCCGGAGGAACAAAGACTGGATGAAACCCAACCAGCAGTGTCACTCTTATTGCAGACAGCCGAAAAGCAAAGCAAAAATTTCGGATTTGAACGGGTAAAAGTTCAAACTGATAATGTAGGATATTTAAATCTAACTTCTTTTCCACCGGCGGATCTTGCCCGTGGGACGCTCCGAAATACACTTGATTTTTTACAATTTTGCGATGCATTAATTATTGATTTGCGTGAAAATCGCGGCGGCAGTTTGGATATGGTGAAACTGCTGGCCGGATTTTTCTTTCCGGATTCCACTTTGTTCTCTTCCTACTATTGGCGCCGTGGTGATTATATTGAAAATTACTGGACTGCACCGGATTCATCAAGAACTAATTTTTGGCATGTTCCTGTCTTTATATTATTGAGTAATAAAACTTTTTCAGCAGCCGAGGATTTTGCATTTGGTATGCAAAGTAGAAAGCGGGCAACACTGATTGGTGAACAAACCGGCGGTGGTGCGAACCCGGGATACACATTTTCGCTAAACGAACAATTTAGTATTTTTATACCCACAGGGAGAGCGATTAGTCCGGTTACTGGTAATAACTGGGAAGCAAAAGGAATTGAGCCGGATATAAAAACGAGCGCCGGAAATGCCCTCTCCCTTGCTCTGGAACAGGCTGGACTAAAAGCCCGGACATACCGCCAAAAACGAAATATAGAATATATCGATAGACTATCAGAATATAGTCCACTATCTTGAGTTAGCTGATTCTACTTGCGGATCTGAGACGATAATTATAGAGGCGATGTTAAATAAGATGCTTGTCGATAAAAAACTCGATGAATGGACGATTAACCGGTTGGCTTATCACTATCTTGCCAATAAAAAATTAAAATCAGCATATACATTATTTAAATTTAACCAGGGTCTTTTTTCAAGTTCAGCCAACGCGAATGACAGCCTGGCAGAGTACTATTATAAACAAAATGCCCTTGATAGTGCAATGGTGTATTATAACAAAGTTCTGAAGATTGATTCAAAGAACCAGAATGCTAGGTATATGCTGGATAATATTTATAATCAGATTCACCCAAAGCGGTGATGCGTTCTGCCGTCATATCAGCAAAATCGGATAATTCGGCAGCCAATTTGTCAAACAACTCATGCAGAGCGATAAAATTTGCTTCTTTTATGTTCCAGTGGGCCTGTTTGGTTTGACTCTGTAAATCGGCCAGATCGGCTAACTGCGCATTAAGCACCGGAATAACCTTTTCACGACTTTCTGCCGGGATATCGATTCAAGTGTCCATTAATGTTTCTATGTACATAATTCCATCCATTTTTTATAAATATAGCACACGAAATTAGAAATTATTCGGATTATTCTAGTAGTGGTAAGTTTTTGGATATGAAGATTCTGGTAGGTTAATGAATTAAAATACCTGATATATATGTCAATTCAGAAAATACATATTATATTGAAACCTTGGCAAAATAAAGGTCAGCGAATGGCTGATATCCATTCACGATAACGATGATATAACTGATGTGCGGCAGGATAAATTGAATTTGGGCTCATGAAGTGTGGAAACTCAAATGTTATTAGTTTTTCAATTTTACTCTCATTGGCCATCTCCATTTTATATCTGAGTTTGCGGAAATCGATAGGAGGAAATTTTATAGGCATGTCTCGGTCAAATGATTCCACATTACTCCAACTGATGATGTGATGTTTATTACACAATTTTTGATTTATTTCCAGGTAATCGCCCAGGACTTCGAGAGGAACATTGCCATCCTGAAAAGCTACGATATCGACGAAACCATCAATTCGTGAAAATACAGCCTGCCATTCCTGCTCGTGCTGTTCAATTGAGATTGCTGATTCGCCAAATTGTTTAATCCCTTTTATATAGGGAGAAATAAGAATCGGCACTTTCTTTAAATTGTTCAAATGTCTGGCTAATGTTTCATATACTTTCATCATACCGTCATCATAGACACTTATTTCGTGACTGATATACCAGCCACAAAATGAGGTATGATGTCCGTATTTCTCGATAAATTCATCACAGAGCAACTTGTTCAGGGATGCTTCGCGTTCGTACTTACCTTCGTGCCAATACTGTCCTGAATCATAGGTTCCGAAAAAAAATGACATACCACAGCGGTCTGCCTGACTCAAAAACAACTCTACCAGATCCAAATGTACCGGAAATATTTGCATGTGGTTGGCGAGTACCTGGGAAGCAAAAGTAGCAGTTTTTTTATATCCGGCACGAATCAGTATGACGGTATCGATACCCGCTGCTTTCATAGCGTCAAAATCACGCGACCACTCAGCCGGACCCCAATTTTGCGAAGGAATGTCGTGTGTTATTTCGTCGAGAAATGTACCCGTGATACCTATCATACCAACTCCAATAAATTTATTAATTTAGAATACCCATTGTTAATTATTATTTTGCCACATTTGGTTCAAACTGGCGCATACATTGATATAGTGCGCGTGGCACGTGGAAACATCCTTTCCATTTTCCACCTTTTAACGGAAGCAAAATTTCGCCTCTGCGGTTCAGATAGCCATACCATTCGCCATATTTCTTATCCGGAAAATGTTGCCAGGTATACTCATGAACTTTATGATACCAATTCCGGCAGTCTTTGCGCTCTGTCAATCGCCAGCTCATAGCCAGGGCAACAAGTGTCTCAAGATGAACCCACCACAATTTCTGATCCCACTCTAATTGTTGCGGCGGATTGTCTTTTATATCCATGAAATAATAGATCCCGCCATATTCTTCATCCCAGGCAAAATTGAGTGTGTTGATAATTATATCAACACATTGTTCAATGCGCTCGTTATTGCCTTCTTGTTCGGCAATATCGATTATAAATGCCATGGCCTCAATACCATGTCCGGGATTGATCAGTCGTCCTTCAAAACAATCTATAAATTTACCTTCGGGGGAAACATGCTCATGTAAAATTTGTTTTTCAGAATTAAGAAACAGATCAAACAATTCTGCGATGCTGTTGTCTATTGTATCACTCACCAAATCATCCTCCAGCATCCACGCCAGTTCTGTAGTCAGATTCGCCAGTATCATCGGCATTGCCAGTGATTTAACTGGTCGCGAATCGCTTACTGTTTTGTCATATTTTCCTTTGGGATTATCGCGGCGTCTGAGAATATTTTTAAATGTTTTCTCTGCAATGCGTCTCGCCTGATCATCATCAGCGGCCAATGCATATTGACTGAAAGCCATAGCTGCAAAGCAATCTGAGAATATATTATAGGGTTGTATTAACGGATTCCCATCTCTTGTGAGGGAAAAATACCAGTTACCATACTGATCCCTACCATGCTGCTCAAGAAATTTGATGCCATGCTGCGCCAGGTCGAGCCATGATTTTTTCTTTTCCAAACGATTATACAACATCGAGAACAACCATACCTGCCTCGCCTGCAACCAGACAAATTTATCAGTATCATACACCTTCCCGGTGCGATTGAGACAAGTAAAATATCCGCCGGACTTTTTATCGGGAGATAATTTTTCCCAGAAAGGAATCACATTGTTTAATAATTCCTGGCGATATTTTGCAGCTAAATTTAGATTATTCCGCATATATTTTATTCTCTATATTATTAAATTACCCTGTTATTTATTTTAATGGAACATAGAAACAACAATAATTTTGAGATAAAAATTATCCTATGATACCTGGATATTCAGAACAATTATACCCTGAAAAGACCAGATCTTATATCAAGAGGATCAGCATCTCTGATCTATAAATGGCCCGCTGATTTCGCGGATTTAGCAGATTCACGCCGATTTAATTTTAATGATTACTAGTTCCGCGTAAATCCGTACTGTCCCGTCTCACGGGCGTAATCAGTGTAATCAGTTTGCTATTTTTCCTTAAACGTTGTAATTGATACTATCTGACTAAAATCATCTTCTTTACAGCCTGTCCGTAGGCGGTTTTTATGCAACAAATATATACACCACTGGCGTATCCGGCTGCATTCCATTCTAATATATAATTTCCTGCAGTTTGAGCAGAACTTACGAGTGTGACCACTTTTTCGCCCAGCACATTGTATATACTCAGATCGACATCACTATATGCCGGGAGTTCATAATCGATAGTCGTAACAGGATTAAACGGATTGGGATAATTCTGTTGCAGACTGAATTCGCCGGGTATAGTATGTGTCATAATTGTATTGTCCTGAATGTCGGAAATAATAACATCCGGAGATTTTTTACGGTTGATCATAATCATAGCGGCATCGGCCACCAGTTTTTCTCCGGCTAACAGGCCGGCATTTGACATTTTGACGACAGTTTGCATACCCGGATCCAGATGAATACTGCCAACTGCCTGCCAGCCCGCTTTTGACCCGTCTTTTTGATTTAGATAATAAACAATGCTGTCAGAACCAGAGTAGAGTTTTACCGGAACATTTGACCCCGCCAGCGCACCGGTAACATTATAAATAAACACATCAAACCAGGCAGAAAAAGGCACGTTAAATTGATATTGGATGCTGGCTGGATTTGAATCAGAATTAACCAGGATGCCGTTATCATAACCAGCAATATCCGATGCCGCCCATTCTCCGGTGATTAACGCTCCGGCGTCATTCTCATTAACAATATTTGCTTTTGGCCGCCAGATATTACCCTTGCGGTCCGGAATCAGGGCCGGCTCTGCATACCAGGTCGCCTTCAACGTATCACCCAATAAATTACCATTTGCCCGAAGTCCTTCATAAAAGAAAAATGCCTCACCGTTTACCTGTTTACTCCGGTTGGTTTTAATAGATTCTAATAAAAATCCGGGATCTATAAGATATGAGCCGCTTTTTACCAACATTCCGGCATAGTAAATGTCATTAAATCCGGGGAAGTTATTTAATGATTTATTTAGTTCAAACGCGTAATCCTCATAGTTATACCGGTATAATTGCGGAATAATATTATCGGCAATACCATCCAATACCCAGGTCTTTGAATCTTGCAAGTACTCCTGATAGGACCATGGGTAAAGACTGGGGCTTGCGGATATGATCATATTTTTATTCCGGCTTTTAATCGAATCACGTACCTCCCTAAAAAAGCCACTTAGTTTATCTGCCCTCCAGCGCATCCAATCTGAATTTTTATTTTCCAGAGGGGGTAGATTACCATCATGCTCCTGTTTATAAACAGATACCGTCACCGAATCGTAGCCACCTTCAACCGGCATGGCCGGGATACGGTCGGAGTATTCGATACCATCTACATCATATTGTTCAATTACTTCAATTGCCAGCGCATGCATAAATTCCTGTACTTCCGGATTAACGGCTGACATCCAGTCAAAACCATTCTTTACAACCAGATTTCCATTCACATCTTTTAGTGCCCAGTGCGGATATTTACTAAGAATGTGACCACCGTTCTGTGAATAGGAAGTAGAAAATCCCATTTCGAACCATGGCAGAACCTCCATGCCGTTGCGGTGTGCTTCAATGATTATTCGTTGCAGGGGATCGCGATTAGTAAATGAAGGATGGATTTTTTGACCAAAGTATTTTTCCATTACCTGGCTTGGGTAGAGCGTATAATCACCATCGGCTCCATTGCTGTTCCAAACTACAACTAATATTGTATTGATACCGATATCAGACAGATAATCCATGGCTTCCGCTATCTTATGGTCAGAGAACATTACATCACTGTCCACATTGGTAATTTTTACGGCTCTGAATTCCTGCAGATTCTGACCATACAGGTTCAAAATAAAACAAATGACTAATGCAGGCCAAAATTTAGTGCGCATCATGTTCTCCAGAAAATCCGCTTACGCGTACAAAAACCGACACCCAGCGCAAGCAATACCGTGTAAAGTACACCACGCAAAAATCCCAGCCAGGGTGAAGGCGTAAGTGCGATAAAATTATCTTCTAATCCGGTGATAGCCAGAATAGGCCAGATAAAATTTGCAAAACCCACATAAGCCATCATCGGGTTTTGTCCATTTTCAATAAGAATCCTGAAGTATCTATGTTGTTTAAATACTTCTATCAAATTAAAGAAAATGATAAGGATATAGACCGAGAGGGCAGTGGTAATAAAATAGTAACTTAGTGTTGACGGATCTTTTTTTATACCGCCTTCAAATGGCTCGAAACAATGTCCGATTATCAAAAATACCGTACCCCAGGAGATGAATTTCCTGAGTAATCTTTCTGTTTCATTAACCGGATTAATTACCAGTAAATTCAAGTAAACAGACAAAATCATTGCCATCATCCAGGTCAGCCATAGCCAGCGTGCCTGTAAGCCAAACAGATGACCTGCGACGAGTAAAGCAGATAGCAATGTAATCAGACCCAGATTTGATGCTGGCCAGGAATTACGGGCACCTTTTCCTGTATTCTGCTGAATCCAGACAACCATCATATCACCGATTATGCTTCCCGGAATGACAATAAATAAATATTGCAGGTAGTAAAGTTTATACAACCAGGGAATGGGTGAAAATTCCCAAAGCCAGTTTGTCCAGCCGATTTCTGAGTGCGAAAGACGCAAAGCCAGCAGAATAAAAAGAATAGCGATTCTGATTAACAGATTTTTACGAGTCAGCAGCCAGATCAGTGATACGAAAAAATAAGAATTAGCCAGAACGATAATAATGATATCACTGCGATAAAGCGAAAAACCGGTATTATCTTTATATCTAATGAGTGCCATCATGACAAGTGCTAAAATCCAGGCACATATTTTTATCGCGAAACGAATTTTTGTATTCCAGTTTTGTGGCAACCTGGCAAAAATTCCAAACATTAATATAAATCCACAGATCGCTAAAAGCCACGTAAGTGTCGCAGGTTCACTTTGAATCTGATGCGGGCGAATATGATGCAAAAACAAGGCGAAAAAAGAGAGAAGAAATGTGCGTTCAACTATATATTTTAATAATGAGAATTCCGAATCTCCTTTTTCTATTCGTCTGCCCAGCGCAAAAGGAACGGCGGCACCAAGTGCAAATAAAAAAAGGGGAAAGACGAGGTCGACCCAGGTTAAACCGGGTAAGCCAGCATTCAATTGATGGCCGGGTGGTGGTAATTGCGCATGATACATCCAGGCTGGTAGTACCTTGTAAGGAATAACTCCGGAAAGCACCATGGTAAGGATTGCAAATCCGCGTAACGCATCGAGACTCTTAGCCCGTTGATTCATTTACTATTTTCCGTATAAAAATCCATGCGGATCTACTTTTTTTTCGCGGCAATGATCACCAAAGGATCATCGGGACCGGTTTTTTTTATTTCCACATCCAGCAAGGCCATAATTTGCGAGGACTGAACCAATCCTGTCATGTCAATGATTCGGGCTGAAGAAAGTAAAAACAGATCTGGAATCAGTGCACCCGCGTCCCCATAAACGGTTAGCTCGTCTAACATGGTGTTGATCTGACTTCCCGCCAATGACGCTGTAGTTTGAGCAACAGAAGCGTCACGCAACTGAAGTCGGATCACACCCTCCCGGTCGATTACTCTGATTGGCTGTTCTTCAATGCTGAATAAACCAAAGAACCGTTTTCGGACTTTTTTTGCACAAATCACGGATAAAAATGTGGTTTTTGCAGGTATCGCGAGTTGATCTATTCCGACATTCATCGATTTGTCGGCAATTTGCATTATTTGCTTGTCAGTTAAAGTTTGGATTTGAACATCTCTGGCGCGCATCTCACTGGATCCGGTAGCGACAGCAATTACACGCTTGTTGCGATTATCAACTTCCACGCTTACTTCGATGCTTTCAGGTGCCGCTCCCATCGCCTGAACAGAGTCTGACGCCTCCTGACGGATTTTTAACAGGTCATTTTCAGTGGGATCTATAATGGTGCGCTCAACTGAGTCGCGAATAATGCCCAGGGCGGCTCCAATTGCCGATACTACTTCGGTATTCTCAGCAATCATATATTTGTAATCCAGGTACTCGGCAGCAAACGGAACTAATGCAGGCGCACCACCGCCACCACCAATAAATTGTATCAAACCCGGATCCAGCTTATACTCACGGATCAACTGACGAATTGTTGGTTTAATTTTTTCGGCCGCAATTTGCATAATGCGTCGGGCCAGCTGGTCCGCCGCACGATCCAGAAGTTTGGCAAAAGCAGCAAAAAAGGAATCCACTGCTGCCTTGTGCGCTGATCCGTGGCCGCTTGATATGTCGTATCCCAGAAATGTGGCCGCACCCGATGGAGTGATTGTCAATTTACTTCCGGGCCTTTTACTATTTTCTATATATAAATAATCCTGCGGATCACCGGGTACCGGCTGAAAAGTATGCAGTTCAATATCAGTCAAATCTGATTCTTCAGAAAAGGCAATGTATTCCAGGTTAGCAATATGTGCGCTACGCGGGCCAACATCAATAAGTTGATTACCGTTAAGACGTGGAATAGATCCTCCGGCAATGCCCAATGTTCTAACATCCAGCGTTCTTAAAAATAGCCGGTTACCACCGATTTGCGCCGTTTTAACCTGAGGTTTTCCATTTTTGATAACCGATATATCGGTAGATGTACCTCCAACTTCAATAAATATGCCATCTGAAATTTTCACATACATTAACGCGGCCGCCAGACCGGCCGCCGGTCCGGAAAGCATTGTCAGAATCGGGCGTTTGCGCATTTCATCAATATGCATTATGCCGCCATCAGAACGCATAATCATTAACGGTGCAGTTATGCCGCTTTCGCGCACCGATTTTTCGGTCATATCGGCAGTCTGTAACATTTTAGGCAGCATACTGGCATTAATCACAGCTGTCCGGGTCCGGATACGCAGGCCGTACAGTTTTGATATTTCACTGGCCGCCGTTGCCAGAAACCCTTTATCCCGTGCAATATTTTTTACCATTATTTCATTTGAAGGATTATCCACGCCAAAAGCTTCGGACGCAACAATTACCTCCGCACCTTGCCCTGCCAGTTGATCAATCGCCGATGCAATATTCTCTTCATTTAAGTGCGTTGCGGTGTCGAGAAAGATGTGATTACAGGGTAAATATTTTGCCAGTGCCAGCTGAATGTTTTGTGGATTGGTCTCACGTGCAGCAATGCGGCCTTCTAATCCGGTTCCCATACCAATAACGCCTACCCTGGCAATATCCCCCTCTAATAATGCGTTGGTGGCCTGAGTAGTGGAGTGGGCTATCAGCACAATCTCATTTTTATTTATTTTGCCCTGATCAAGTATATCATTCAGAGATTGTACAACGCCCAGGGCAACACCTTCCCGGGCAGTGTGTGTGGTCGGCACACAGGCTTTGCACAAAATCGAGTAATCTGCAATATCCACGGCAACAGCGTGCGTAAATGTGCCGCCGACATCAATGCCGACTTTTATTTTTCGAGTTTCCAATTTTTCAGTTTTCTATAAAAAGATACATTTGGCGATATCAATCTTTTAAATCTTACACTTTAATAAAACATGGCAGCCGCAATCATTAACCCGAAAATTGCCGTTGCCCAGGTATAGGGAATTGTATTCCACAGTACCTTTTGTACATCTACTTGCATTTCATTGGCCAGCCACACATTATGTGTATTGGTCGGATCACTAATACCCTGAATCTGACCAACTGCCATCAGGAGTCCCATAACGGCTCCCGGATTCATACCGCTGGCCAGAAATACGGCTGCCAAACCATAGCCCATTCCCCAAACGTTCAGCGGACCGCGGTACAGGGCCAAAGGTGCTAACAGACTAAATAATAGTACAAACATATATCCGTTAACCGGCATGATTTGCTTCATGATCGGCTGCAGTAAATTCAGCACCGGCCAACCGCCTGGCCAGTCACCGGATGGTCCCATGATTGCATTAAGCAGCATGCCGATACCGAACATCAATACCACCGCCGGCATTACGACACCACCACCCTCTAAAGCAGCTTGTATAAATGTATTTAATCCGCCTTTACGATAAGTCGCGAGGAACCCATAAAACAGGCCGCAGATGAAAGCGGCGATAAAATTCATATTGAAGAATAAGATTAATAGCAAGGGGATCACCGGAGAAAAATATGCGGTCCAGTAAATAGAATTTGTTCTGCTTTTTCGCCGCGCAAAGGCATGCCTGAGGCTAAGTAAAAATAGAAATAATATCGTTACTGCAGTAACCCATTTGATAGCCAGTATAGCGGCGTCAATCATCTCAGATATTTGCTTTAGCCACAGATCTGGTAAATTCATAATTGCGACAGTAATAATTGCAACCACAAAAATGAATCCTGAAAACAGATAAACAATGCGTTTAAAATTGATATCATGGCCATCGCGATAAATTTGAATCGTTACATATGACAGTGCGGTAATAAAGGTTAGTCCGAACATAGTGAGTGCAAAGGGACGAATCTGATCAACGGTTAATCCCATTACATCAACATAGACTGCCCAGTTTCCGGCATTTAGAATTCCACCCATGCTCAGGCCAAATAAAAATATGCCTACGATCGTCAAAGACCCGATGCCGATGGAAGACATGATGGGCAGCACAATTGTGGCGACCATTATAATGGCACCCAGACCGCCAAGTGTGGTAAAGAGGACAGTTATCAAAGAGAGCATGATAATGGCAATCATGACCGGATTATCGCCAGCCAGCTCGGCACCCTTTTTTATAAAATTTTCTGCAACCCCTGTTTTTTGTAATAAGATGCTGAGCATGCTGCCGAAAATGGCGACAGTATAAGCATTATGTAATTTGATTGCACCCTGTCCTATGACGTATTGAATGGTATCATTCAGTGGAACGCCGGCGCATAGCGGGATAAGAAATGCCATAACAGGCAGGGCCAGCAGGGCCGGAATCAGCCGGAAGAACATGGCGGCCGCTGCAGCGAAGAATATGATCAGGAATAAGATGATCTGAAAATTTTCCATAAATAAGCGGATCCCGGTCTCATAATTTTAATTTTATTTTATCAAATTTGGTTTTATATTTCAAATAAATTTGTTATTTAACTTAACTAACTTTCAAATAAAATGCAGGTTTTGCCTTCTTCCGGTAAATTATTATTACCCGTTGCCAACGGCTTTCTGCCCGCGGACGCATACAATTGACTAAAATTAAATTCTGCAACATTATGGGATACTCTGCTTAAAATGATCCAAAAGGCCGACTCACAATTTATAAAACGTTTGAATGAAATACAGATATTGCGTTTGATTCGCAATCTGGGACCGGTATCACGAATTGAACTGGCAAAAAAAACCAGAATGTCAAAAGTGGCGGTTTTTGAAATTGTCAACCGGCTGATTGACCAGCGCTATGTCATAGATGTCGGAAAAGGAAAATCGACCAACCGCGGCGGTAAACGTCCCTCATTAGTCAAACTCGATGCCAGTCACCATTTTGTTATCGGAATTGAACTGCGGCGTAATAAAACCTTTATTGCCATTGCTGATCTTGAAGCAAATATTCTCAGGATAAAAAGTTTTAACTTTGATGTATCAAGCGATCCTTGTGCTAACATCCGTAAAATGTTTGCCCGCATTGAAGTTCTGTTGCAGGCAGAAAATGCTGAAATGGATCAATTGATCAGTATCGGCATCGGTTTACCCGGAGTCGTGGATTATGAGAAGGGGACTTTGAGGTTTGCCGACACGTTGCCGGGGTGGGATAAAATCGAAATTCGCAAAATGTTTGCAGATAAATTCAATGTTCCGGTGACTATTGAAAATGATGTCAATACGATTGCGCTGGGTGAAAGTATTCTAGGCGCTGGCAAGGATGTACGTGATATGCTCTGTCTCTGGATCGGTTCTGGGATTGGGGCCGGATTGATTATGGATAGAAAATTGATCAGTGGATATGGGGGGGCTACCGGAGAAATTGGATATTTGGAAGTGGGCCGGCATCCGGGCAGGGAAAAGACGTTTAGATATTTTAAAAATCAATTTAAATATTTTGGTGACTTGCTGTCAGAATCAAATTTAGTCGAAATTATTACGCAAGAAATAAGCAAAAAAAGTGGTATCAATCCGGAAGTAAAATCCCTTTCCGCTTTGCTAAAGGCAAGAAAATTTAAAGAACTGATAAAGCCCATCCTTGATGAGTATGCATATTTTTTAGGTGTATTGTGTCTGGATATAATAAAAATAATCGATCCGGGTCTGATTGTTCTAAGTGGCACAGTGGTTGAAAACTCGGATTTTCTTGTTTCGCGGATCAGGGATTTTATTAAGGAAAATACCCGCCGGATCCCACTGAAAACCGGTGAAATTACCGTGGGAACGCTAAAAGAGGAAGCGGGTCTTAGTGGAGCCATTGCCCTGGCACTACAGGTTGTCTTCGATTAGCAGTAACAAACTATCAGAAATAAATTATGCACATCATTGACATAGTTATTGTTGCCGTCTATCTAATCTTAATGGCCGCGCCGTGGCAACTAACATTATTTTTAACTATGATGACAGTTATATTGCAAAACTGGCATACTCTTATCTATCTGCTGGTCATTTTACTGATTTTATCAGTCATTCTATATTATATGTGGTTCAGACATCTGGAGAAAGAAATTAAAGTTGCAAAGTAAAAAAAAATACAAGACAGAAGTATTGATCATCGGCGCAGGTGCTGCCGGTATATGCGCTGCGCTTCAGGCGGCCCGAATGGGTGTAAAAGTGATGCTGGTTGAAGAAACAGAATGGCTTGGCGGAATGCTCAGTGCCGCAGGGGTCAGCGCTATTGATGGCAATCATCAGCTGCCATCCGGATTGTGGGGTGAATTTCGTGATAAGCTCTATCAGCACTATGGCGGACCAAATGCGGTCGAGACCGGATGGGTAAGTAATACCTTGTTTGAGCCAAAAATTGCTAATCGTATTTTCCACGAAATGGTATTGGAAGTTGAAAATGTAGCCCTGATCAAAGGATACTGGCCGGTTTCAGCACGAAAACAAAATGACGCCATAGTTGGTGCTGTGTTTACAAATGAAGCCGGTAATGAAATAAATATAAATGCAATCATAACCATTGAGGCTACCGAATACGGTGATTTTTTACCTCTGGCTGGAGTAGAATATCGCATTGGAAGGGAAAGTCGCTCAGAAACCGATGAGGATTATGCTCCGGAAGAACCGGACCAGGCGGTACAGGATCTGACATATGTAGCGATTCTCAGAGATTATGGTTCAGATATACGCGGGCAATTCAATCAACCGAAGAATTATGATCCTGAGGTTTTTAGAGGATGCTGCCAGGAGTGGGGCCTTGCCGGTCAGGAAAACATGTCTTCGGCGGCCAAAATGCTGGAATATGGAAGATTGCCCAGCGACCGGTTTATGATTAACTGGCCGATTAAAGGGAATGATTATGCGGGTGATTTGCTCAAATCGGACCGCACTCAGCGCCGGCAAATATTGCATCATGCGAAACAGAAAACATTAGCCTTTGTATATTTTATTCAAAATCAACTGGGATTCACTAACCTTGGATTGGATGAAAAACAATTCCCAACCGATGATCATTTGCCATTAATCCCATATATTCGTGAGAGCCGCCGTATTAAGGGTAAATACACTTTGACAGTTTCAGATATTCTAAATCCATCAAAAAACTCAATTGACAGTGATTATATAGCGGTTGGGAATTACCCGCTGGATCATCATCATTTGGATACAAATATCCTGACCAGTGAAAAGTATCCCGCTATCCCTGCTTTTGGTGTGCCACTGGGCTGTTTAATTCCTGAAAATACAGATGGATTACTGGTGGCCGAAAAAAGTATTTCGGTGTCTCATATTGTCAATGGCTGCACGCGATTACAACCGGTGGTTATGCAAATCGGACAGGCAGCCGGAGCCGCTGCTGCCTTATGTATTCAATCCGGAAAGCAACCGGCAAATTTAGCAGTCCGCGATGTACAGAGACAACTATTGGCTGACGGCATGTGGCTAATTCCATTTAGTGATATCACAGAAGATGATCCGGCGTTTGATGCCATGCAGCGCACAGTTGTTTGTGGATTGATTAAAGGAGAAGGCCGGCCCTCGGGCTGGGAAAATAAGTTCCTGATCCATCCCGGTCAGCATATGACCGAGCAGGATGTGTATGATGTGTTAAATTTGATCGGAGTAAAGAATTCCAACATAATAGCGTTAAAAGATAGTTTAGAAAAATGTCACTTGGATAAATTTCTGATCTTAATCTGGCAAGCGAAAGAAGGAGAGAGATATACTGATAAAATTTCAAAGCCGGTTTTTGATAAGCATCTTCTATCTCAGGCGATTCATTATTTTTCTACCAATAATCTGATAGCGGACTGGATAAAAACAGATGAGGCGTCCTTGCGGCAAGCGGTTAATCGCAAGACCGCGATGTATCTGGTAGATTCAGTATTTAATCCTTTTGAGAATCTGATGTAATGATGCTCTGTTAGAGACAAACAACATGAAACAGCTTATGTCCAAAATAGTTTTAATGTCGATGTTATTATTGATATCGTGTATCTACAGTCAAAACCGCGAGATTAGAGGTGTATGGTTAACAAATGTTGACAGTCGGGTATTGGAGAGTCGGGAGAGAATAAGTGAGGCTATGCAATTTTTAGCAGATCATAATTTTAATCTGGTTTGCCCTGTGGTCTGGAATAAAGGGTTGACTCAATACCGCAGCCAGGTGATGGATAGTTTATTCGCTATACCCATCGATCCGCTGTTTGATGAGCGGGATCCTCTCGCTGAGCTCATTGCTGAAGCACATAAACGAAATATAGCGGTGATAGCCTGGTTTGAATTTGGTTTTGCATCTTCATATGAAGATGGCGGTGGACATCTGCTGGACAGGTTTCCGGAGTGGGCAGCCAGGGATATCGAGGGAAAATTACTGGAGAAAAATGGTTTTGAATGGATGAATGCCTATCATCCGGATGTACAGAAATTTATTCTGAGTTTGATCAATGAAGTGGCAGAGAATTATGCGGTTGATGGGGTACAAGGCGATGATCGATTACCGGCACAACCGGTTCAGGGTGGATACTCGAAATATACTGTAAATTTGTATCAATCTCAGCACGGTGGAACTCATCCGCCAAAAGAATATACAGATCCGGACTGGATGCGCTGGCGTGGAGACATTTTAAACCGATTTGCCGGTACCATTTACACGACAGTAAAAAATGTAAATCCCGACATTCTGGTCACCTGGGCGCCAAGTATTTTTCCCTGGTCCTTTGAAGAGTATCTTCAGGATTGGCCGGCCTGGCTGAATGAAGGTCATGCCGATCTGGTATTTCCGCAAAATTATCGTTATTCATTGAACGAATATAAAGCCGTCTGTGATGAGCAAAACCGGATTGCACACAGCCTTGATAAGGCTAGGGATAAGGTCTATTCAGGTGTATTGATCAATGTTGGAGACTACGTGATCTCAGAGGAATTATTAGTTTCCAGCATAATGCATAATCGGTATCAGGGAATTCATGGCGAAGTTTTCTTTTTTTACGAAGGTTTACGCAAGAATGATAATGCCCTGGCCCGGCTGCTTCTGGAAAATGTATACCAGGAAAGGGTTGAATTACCATTTATACCCCGATTCAGGAGATAAATAATTAATATGAGACATCTGAAAAAGAGAATTAAATATTTAAAAAATGAATTGTTTTTTGCTGGTGTTTATATTTATATTAAGTTAGTTGACCTTAAGAACAAACAGGGATCAGCAGTTTGTATAAATCTATCATTATCCTAATATTTTCAATAGTTTACTTCCATTTATCCTTAGGTGTAATCAATGCCCAGTCTACGGGCAAAATCGCCGGTTTTGTGAGCGATGACCAGACCGGTGAACCACTGGTTGGAGTAAATGTGGTTGTCGTAGGTCAGTTTCTTGGTGCCGCGACTGATATTGACGGCCAGTATGTTATCCTGAATGTGCCGCCGGGCGAACATACCATTCAGTTTGAATATATTGGTTATCAAGGCAAAAATGTAACAGGTACACTGGTTAGGATTGACCGGACAACAGTGGTTGATGCAGAGTTGTCAACCCAGACACTGGAACTGGATGATGTGGTGACCGTCACTGCGGAGCGACCGATTGTTGAGAATGATAAAACATTCTCATCGGTACATATTGACGGTGCCGATGTAATGCCATTACCGGTGGAAGGTGTCAGAAATATTCTTGAATTATCCCCGGGAATCAATAAAAATGCAGATGGTACCATGAGTATTCGTGGGGGCGGTCCGTATGAAATCAATTATAGTATTAATGGTATTACCAGTATGAATACCAACACCGGTGTGCCTGCATACGGCACTGGCAGCAAATCCGAAAACAGCTGGAAATATGACATCAATCCGCTGGCCATTTCTCAGATGGAAGTGATATCCGGTGGATTTAATGCCGAATACGGCAATGCCCAGTCCGGTGTTGTTAATGTGGTTACCAAAGATGGCGGACAGGATTTCAATGGTGCATTTTTCTTTGAATTCCGCCCGGCCGGGCAATATCACTGGGGAGACTACGTTTACTCACAGAATCAGTTTGAATGGCAGAAGTGGGGAGATGTGGCCGCATGGTATCCATATTTTTTAAATGATTCTACGGGTATTGTCGATACCTCGGAAGCGAACCGCAATTATAATTTATGGAAGAAAAACCGAACGCCATCCGATGATAATATTTTTGGTGTGTATGATTACCGCAAACTAGCCTATACGCGATATTTGTTTAGTTTTGGTGGACCGCTTGGCCGTGATGGCCGGACATTAAATTTCTTCTTTAGTGGCGAGATAAAGAATACGCCTACGCGCCTACCTACCCGTGAAAAAATTCAGGAACTTACAAATTTATCTCTGGTACTTTCATTTAAACCCTCTGCCGAAAACAATTTTCGAATAACCGGATTGTATCAAAAGTACCTTTCCGGAATGGGCTCCGGTTCAAATGATGTCCGTTGGGCAGGACTATGGGGGCAGGAAGGTGCCAAGCGAAAGTATACGCTTGTCTATGATTCGCCGCGTGAAGAAACTGTTTTTGCCCAGAGTCTATCATATAAACATATTTTTTCTTCAATATCTTTTCTTGAGGCCACGCTTACACACCAAAGCGAAGTATTATTTGCCCTGCAAACACCGACACCGGCAACGGAAACCGATATTCAGGATCATCCGACCGATCTCGAAAATCGCCAGATTGAAAACAAAGGACCGTGGTTTGAAGACTACCGGCAATATTTTACCTGGTCCAGTTTGTATAATCAGGCGTCAGAGACAGAGTTCTACGAAGGGCGGGTCATCTTTACCGGACAATTATCAAAAACCAACCTGCTCAAGATTGGTGCCGAAGGTTATTTAATGGATCAAAATTATAATGCGTCATCTTCGTTATCCGTTTCGGCATTTATCTGGCGTACAGGATTTGCGACAAATTATAAAGCCAAAACATGGTATGTCGGCTCATTTGTTCAGGATAAGCTTGAATTTGCCGGAATGGTGGGTAATTTTGGTTTACGTTTTGATGCCTATAATTTTGGCGCGGATGCACCCGCTGATATATACAATGTCTTTTATCCGGCTGAAGGCAGTACAAGTTTTGGAATACCGGAATGGCAACCATCAGAAACATATACCTCATTTTCACCACGTATTGGAATCTCATTTCCAATTGGTGACCGGACGGCATTCCGGTTGCAGTATGGACATTTCCGTTCCATGCCGATCATAAACCGGGCTCTGGATAATCAAACCAGTTTTGGTTGGGGAAGCTATGGTAATCCTAATCTCAAACCCAAACTAAGTATTAACTATGAAGTAGGGGTTCAGCAAAATCTTTGGGGTACACATCAGCTGGATATTGTGACGTATTATAATGACCTGAAGGATCAGATATCCACCGTATATGTGCAGTCATCGACCGGTAAACGGCGCGGCGAGGGACTGGATTATACCTATATCAACTATAATAACCAGGGATACGGTACGTCCCGGGGAATTGAAGTCACTTTTGCCAATAAAACAGCTGATCGTCTGAAATACCGAATGAGTTATTCATACAGCCAAACCACTTTTGGCAATTATGGTACGTATGTTAATTTTCCGGAACTCAGTGAAACTCAGGAAGAACGATTTTCGTACTCTGCCAGTGATTTTCTGGCACCGGAAGATCGCAGTCACCGTTTCAATGCCACGTTTACTTATGCGATACCTGAGGGTGAAGGTCTAAGTATGATGGGCTTGAGACCCTTCTCCAATTTCACAGCCAGCGTGATTTATCGTGTACAAAGCGGTGCTGCTTATTTCTTTTCACCCGAATATCAAACCAGTTTCCAGGTCGAGCCAAACCGACGTTACCCAATGGAATCGACAACCGATATACGTCTTGAAAAAGGATTCACAATTCTTGGCCTCAATTTTAAAGCCGGAATTCGGGTACTAAATTTATTTGATAATAAACATTTAACCCCGATTTATACCACTGAAGAACTGGAGCGCTGGGTATTACGCAGTGTCACATACGCCGATGCGGATTATACCAGTACGGCAGATGCTAACCGCCCATTTAGATTATATAATTATTTTCAGACGTACCGGAATATTCCGCGCCAGGTATTCTTCTCATTAGGTTTTACCTTTTAAATGTGGCAATAATCTAACAGCGAAGGGCGTGAAGAAAATTAATTTCGGAATTTTGATTTTAGATTAATGCTCAATTCGATGAAAAATGTGCTTGTTATGAATACTATTTTACAAAAAATTATTTTTATGCTGCTTATTACGACATTAGTATTTGGGCAGGAAAAGAATTATACCGTTTCGTTAACCCGTGGTAAATTGTGGCATTCCTTTTACCTTACACAGGATTGCGGCCCGATGGGCGACTGGGGTCGCCTTACCTATGGTTTAGATTGGCCCGGTTATGATCCGGACTCTTTGGCACAAAGCATCGGTGGTGCGAATAGTTATATAGTGTCAGGAGGATTCTATATTGCGGCCTTAAATGATACAGGAAAAGTATTGGGTTGGGCGGATTTTTCAACCAAGAATATTGATACTAAGGTAGACTGGGCTGGCGCATCAAATAAATATCTTGTTTCACTGCACGAAAGGCGCTGGAAAAATGGTGAAAACTACTGGCTTCAAAAAGACAATAGCGAAGCGGAAGAAATTATTGAAACTAAATGGGCCATAAACGGAGAGTGGTTTGAGCCCACCGACAATCCACCATTGCCCATCGCAGTAAAACGAACCGTGCGTCAATGGTCAGGATCTCAAGCAGATGAAGACTATATTATAATAGAGTATGTTATCGAAAATACGCAGCGTCGCAACGACCTTTATGATGTGTACTTGCTGTTTACGCATGCCATTTCACCAAACTATCGTGGCTGGAATCTGCTGTTTCCTAACCTGAATCAGGGTGCCCGGAATACGCAAAGTCGTTATTACCCCGATGAAAAAATGGCAGTGTCTTGGGCCGGTGACTATAAAGCCACACCGGGATTGGATGAAAGTTATGATTTTTTTAACTATTTATCGTTTGATCCAATTCTGAATGAAAATATAAGCATTCCTGAGTTTATTGCGCCCGGAGCAGTTGGTATAAAAATCTTATATGCTCCTGCCGATAAAGATGGCATTGAAAATAAAATTAACGGATTCGCCTGGTCCGCCGGCGCACCGTCTCAGGATTCAGGCCCATTTCAGGAGGTACAAGGTATAAATGCCAAATATGAGGCCACTGCAAATCCGCTATTGCTTACTCGCGCCTTTGACGATGCAAATAATTCTGCGATGGGGGAGAGTCGGCTTTATACGAACTTTTCGCTGGGTCCGTTTGATATACCAGCCCGTGATTCAATCCGGCTAGTCATAGCTGAATTTGTCGGAGGTATGTCCTATACGCAAGCCAGAGATCCCAATACAACCAGAGAACTGGTAAAAATAAAAATAGATTCGGCCGTAAATTATCTCAGTCAACGCATACAATATAATTATGACAATGGTTTTCGTGTTCCAATGCCGCCCCATGCACCTGTATTTAGTATTAGCGCAGATACAGATCCCGGTGCACTGGGAAACGTAATCCGCTTTACAAATGAAATCGAATCTATACCTGATCCGCATCAGGGAATTGTCGATATTGCCGGATATAGAATCTATCGTTCACGCGAATTACCATTTGGGCGTTGGGAAAAGATTGCTGAATTTGCGGTCGGGGATGAAACATATTTCAATTCGGTTGATGCAGTATATACCTTTACTGATGACAAAGTAGCGTTAGGCTATAGCTATTATTATTCTATTACCAGTTTTGATACCGGCCATGATAGTTGGGTAGTGAATGGTGATCCTGTGGTATCGCTTGAATCAAGTTTGTTCAGCAATCGCAAAGGTCCGTTCAGCACTACATTGCGTCCCACTGATGGCAGTGTTGACCAGGTAACGGTCGTACCTAATCCGTTTTATCGAAGTTCGGTTGCAACCGGTGTCACAGGTACAGAAAGAGATATCCTGTTTTTAAATTTACCGGCAAAGTGTACATTGCGGATTTTTACTGTTCGTGGTGATTTGGTAAAAACCATTCATCATAATAATCCATTATCGGGCAAAATTGTCTGGAATCAAATCAGTGATTTTGGTCAGTTTGTTAAGAGCGGAATGTATTTCTTTCATGTGGAAAGTGAAAATGGAGATGTAAACCGAGGAAAGTTTGCAATTATTAAGTAATCTTACTAATACCCGGATTGGTCAGAAAAAGTGAATTTAAAGCCAACTATGTGCTGCATAATTAAAAATAAATTCAAATTACTGAGTACTTTGTTCCTGACCGGAATGATACTACTCGGTTCACAAGCCCGGGGTCAGGAATTTCGTAAAGCCGGTACGGCTGGGTTTGTCTTTCTGGAGATTCCGGTTTCAGCTCGATCCCAGGCGATGGCCGAAACTGGCATCACTATGTCTGATATGTATTCGGAAGGCTTATATGTGAATCCAGACTTTGATCGCGCTCTCGCAGAATCCCCTATCGGTAAATGCCACCTATTCAAACTGGTATGTAGATACAAAACATATGGCCGCTGGTGTTACATATAAGATTCCCGTCATCGGCATGATTGGATTTTCGATTGTCAGTTTTGATTTTGGGACGATGAAAAAAACACGTGTCATTTTACAGGATCGCGGTGAAGAAGGAAAATATTTTGATCTGGGCAGTTTTTCAGCTCAGGCTTATGCCGTCGGACTGACCTATGCGCGTTCACTAACTGAAAGATTCTCCATGGGTATTTCGGTCAGGTATGTACGCGAGACTATCGACCAATTCTATGCCGATAATTTTGTCTTTGATTTGGGTTTTATTTATCTAACGGGTTTTGAATCTCTAAGAATCGGTGCATTTTTGCAAAGTTTTGGTCTTGAAACCGCTTATGCAAATGAGAAATTTCGTATGCCGCAGATTCTCAAAATGGGTCTTTCTTACGATTTCCTTGGAACCATCGGCGATCGCGAGCGATTAACCTTGCTGGCGGAGGCGATTCATCCCAGTGATGCCAGTGAACGTGTACATCTGGGTATGGAGGGCGTGCTTCTGGGATCAGTTATATTAAGAGCCGGCTACAAATTTGCGTATGACAATGAAGATCTTACTATTGGCCTCGGATTAAAGTTTGATTACCACATGCATTCTTTCCGGGCTGATTTTTCATACCAGCGTCACAACTATCTCGAAGATACGTTTCGATATTCGCTGGTTGTAGATTTATAGGAATGTAGAATGAAACAGACAGCTGTATTAATTATTATAATTTGTTCTCTTGCATTGCCAGTGTCTGGCCAGCAATTATTACCATTAGAGATCAAAATATCCGGCGGGTATCAACAGCCAACAGGTCTAAAGCAGGTTGAAAGCGCAAATGGATTTACCCTGGCTGGTCAATTGGCCTATACAGCAACAGAAAATCTGAATTTTCATTTTGATATCGGTTTTGACCAAACATCATTATCACAGCAGAATGTGCTGGATGAATGGAATTGGGGTTATTGGGAAGAGACATATGTACCATTTCTGCCCGCTGTAGATGTCGAAGAAGTAAATAGGACATTACGCTATGATGATGGCGAGCGGTCGGCTGTTTTTGAACCGGAACAAAGTTTAAAAGAATTGCGTCTGGCGATTGGATCTGCCTATCAATTAAAATTATCCCAAAATATAACGGGCTTTATTCAATTTGATTTTGGTGCATCCAGCTATAGTCGGGAACTGCGTATGACTGAACATTGGACACGACGATTTGAGTTAACAGAATCCAACCCAGATGGTGGTATTGATACAACAAACTATAATTATAATTATGATTTACTGCATTTTGCACCGGCAAAGACCGGTTGGCGATTATTTATTGCGCCGGCGATTGGTGCATCTTATAATATCTCTGAGAGTATTGATTTGGTTGCAGAGACTAAATATCTATATTATTTGAAACGCAGTCAGGTGGAATGGCTGGAAGAATTGCTTTCTATACCGGCTGAGAGTGAACAATTTTTTCCGTTTGAGGCAAAATGGCTGATTGCGCTTGGTGTCAGATTTAACTATTAAAAATATTATGAGACAATTTCAAAAAATACTTATTATTATAATTATTATGGTCAGTGCCAGACTAACTTTTGGCCAGGAGGCCGGGCAGATTGGTGTGGCGGTTTACGGTAATTATTCACAGCCGGTAGCTGGTTTGGCAGACTGGTTTAAGCCAGCTACTAATATATCAGCAGCTGTTGGTCGTCAAAATGATCCGGATTGGTATTATGCCGGCGAACTGGAATACACGGAGTTTTCCAAAGAAAATCTGAGTGGATACCCGGCTGGCCGGCTCGCACTAAAATTGGAACATATTGGGATTCTATTCAACGCACGATACCGGTTTGTCAATCAGGGTGCCTTTAAGCCTTATCTTTCTTTTGCGGTAGGTCCTTTTTATTGGAAAGGAATCAGGGGGGCTATTGCTAAGGATTCAACCCGCAATATTCCTTTTATCGATGAAAAATCCCTGGAAGAATGGAACTGGGGTTTCAAAACCGGTGTAGGATTTGAATTGCAGCTTTTACAGGGTTTGCATCTTGACTTCTTGATTTCATTTCGTTTTATTGTCGGTGATTTGTGGCCAACTTTACAGCAGTATATTGAACTGGATGGCGTTTCGGGGTTCCAGACTATAAATTACGCAATGGGTGTAAAATATTATTTTGAGTGAATTATGGCTGGTTGCTACATTTACCAGGATAATTATTAACCACAGAGAACACTGAGATTTATGAATTTTAGAGCCACATTGAGAATGAGTAATTAGTAATTACATATAACTAACTTTTCCATCCCCGGCTCATTAAAATGTAATATATATACAGGAGGAAATATGTTTAAATTATTGTTACTGTTAGTAATAGTGATCACACTTTTAAATCCGGTTAGTGCGCAATATTCGCTGAACTGGAAAAATGATCAGGTTGTCACACCGGGCAATGATGTTACACGTAGTGCAGTATATAACCGGGCGACGGACCATGTTTTAGTCAGCTACCCGCAAATATGGTACTGATGTAATTATTCTCAACGCAGCTAGTGGTGATTCGGTTGGCAGGATGGATACAGCTAATTTAAGTGGTGGTACATATCCAATTAATATGATTGCCATAGCCGATGATGGTACCATATATGTCAGTAATTTGTCTGCACCACAATTTACCACGGGTTCAACATTTAAGGTGTATCGATATGCAGATGAACAGGCAGCTCCGGAACTGGTTTTTGATGATGCCCTGGGTGATAATCGTTATGGTGATGCACTGGCAGCAATTGGCAGCGGTAATAATAAATACATTTATTCATCAGGACAGGGCAACGAAAAAATGGTCGCGCTGCGCGATGATGGATCGTCCAGCCTGATTAAGGTCGCCGAAGTAACGTTGCCACAGGCGGGTAATGCCCGGCATGGTATTGGTCCGGTCACTCCGGGCGGAAATGTCTGGGTGAACGGAGCAGATACCGGCGCACCACCGCCCAGCCTGTTGACCAAGGATGGTGTTTTGATAAGTGTAATTCCGGATTCCCTGGCTTCAGCGGGAGGCACATCTTTTATCGGAAATTTAAAACTTGGTACTTATAATATTCTAACACTTGTGAATGGTTTTTCAGGTACCATTCGGTCCGTGGAGTATTCTGAAGATGAAATCGGCAATATAGCATATGGATATTTTGGTGAAAACTCAGATTCGACGCTGCTGTTTCATCCCACAGGACAGATAGGAAATGCAAATGCCAGCGGAACAATTAGTTATGATTCCAAGCGTAATGCCTTAGTCACCGTGATTGGACAAAATAGCGTTAGTTCGGTTAGCTTTGAGGGTATGTTAAAAACCAGCACACCACGCGATAGTAATCTGGTAATTAATATCGATGGTGTAAATGATTTTTTCCCTACTGATCATGTTGGTACCAGTAATGGTCGCGACATGTTTCTGACCTGGTCAGCAGGTAAATTCTTCGTAGGTATTACCGGCCAGACCCTGGTTGATCCGTCGGAAACTAATTTTATGTATGTTGCATTTGATCTGGATCCTGCGGGGGGGCAAGGCTCATCCACACCACCGGAAGTATCCGGCGGGGTAATTGCACTACCTTTTCTGGCTGATGTGGTCTTTGCTATCGAACCCTGGAAAGAACCGGAATTTATGTTAGGCACCATTTATAAGTGGAGCGGATCGGCATGGACTTCAACTCTGTTTGATGGGAACCTGGCCAGCGAAGGTGCCCTGGCTTTTGCAGATACAGGGAACGGCAAACTGGCTGAATTTTCGGCCATAATGAACGAACCCGGTATTGGTACCGATTATACCGATCTGGCGGTGATGGCCTATGTGGCTGAAAAAGAAGCCTCCGGTGCCGTGCTCTCTGCATTTCCAACAGATAATCCGACTCAGACCGGCGCTGCATTTACTCATTATTTTTATATGGAAAGTCTGGCCGACGGCTTGTTTCCGACCAATACGGATCATGTACAAATTAAATCTGATCCCTCGGCGATTGACCGGAATTTTACCGGAGTGATCGAGTCATTTGAATTAGAACAAAATTATCCCAATCCGTTTAATCCTGTTACAACCATCACATACCGGGTTCCGGTTGCATCTCAAATTGATTTGCAAGTTTATGATATTACGGGGCGGCTGGTTAAGACACTGGTAAACAGGCCACAAAAAGCAGCAGGTAAGCATAATGTTTCTTTCGATGCTTCAACGCTTAGCTCCGGGATCTATTTTTATCAGTTGCAGGCTGATGGCAAGCAAATACAAACACGAAAAATGATTTTGATTAAATAACGGTATCTATTTAGATATTTCAAATTGTATTAGTCTGTGAGGATTTGAATAAATAAATTAAAAATGTCCAAATCCAAATGACACAATTTCAATACACTTTATATTACTTAGCAGTATTACGATTGAAAATTGGGATTTGGGAGTTGATTTGTAATTTGTGCCTGGACATTAATCATTAAGCAGTTTCTGGTAGATAAAATATGAATAAATTGTTGTCTTTAATCATACTGATTTTCACAATTGCAACACTTACTTCAGCCCAGCAAAAGGAACTGCGCGGCACCTGGGTGGCCTGGGCCGGAAGCAATTATCCGCAAAAAGAACAGATCGCCGATTGGATGGACCAGCTGGCGGCGGGTAATATCAATGTGGTTTACGTTGATGTATGGCGATTTGGCTATCCATATTTTCGCAGTGAAGTATTCCACGATCTGACCGGCAAATGGACCGATCCGGGATTAGTCGAAGGCCGTGATATCCTGCAGGAAATGATTGCCGAAGGGCACCGGGTGGGTATTGAAGTGGATGCATGGTTCGAAGCCGGGTTTGCAGCTTCTCAACTGGAAAACCGCGATTTATACTTTAGTAAACCACAGTGGTTTGCTAAAAAACAAAATGGCTCAGTCGATTTCTTTTCAAATGGGGGTCTGCGCTATAACTGGCTAAGTCACTGTAATGAAGAAGCACAACAATTCCTGATTGATCTGGCACAGGAAGTGGCGGAAAAGTATGATGTGGATGGGATAGAGTTTGACCGCATACGTTATCCCGAATTGGATTGCGGTTATGATTCTGCAACAGTTGAATTATATAAATCCGAGCATGATGGCCAGAGTCCGCCAACCAGTGTTGCAAATGCCGGTTGGATTCGCTGGCGCGCTGATAAATTGAATGACTTTGTCAACAGGCTTGCAGACTCGATTAAATCTGTCAATCCCGGTCTGACAGTGAGTAATGCCCCATTGTGGTACGGTTATGAACAATTTTGTCAGGACTGGCCACCCTGGATAAATAATAATTATTTAGATTTGGCAAGTACACAAATGTATTTTGCCAGCAATTCCCAATTTGAGTACCGCCTGGATATCGAATTACAAAAAGTAACAAATGATGGTGATTTATATCCAGGAATATCAACGGTGGCCAATGGTGAGGTGACACCAGAAGCAGAGTTGATAGCCATGATAGAGACGACGCGGTCACGCGGATTACAGGGCAATGTGATCTGGTATCATTTAAACCTGTTAAATTATCTTGATGGATTAAAAAATTCGGTATATGCAGAATCGGTGGAATTACCATATCGTGAAGCCGGATGGCGTAAACCGGCGATTATCATCAATGAATCAGATAGTGTTGTAAAAAAATCTACCGGTTGGGTCGATTATAATGGTATCCCTGGTTATGATAATGGTTGTCTTTATGCCAGCAACGTGGATAGCCAATGGATTGAGTATTACGCTTCAATCCCGGATGAGGGGTGGTATGAAGTTTATGCGTATATCATACAATTTTTTAATGCTACCGGATCGGCGACCTATTACATTGCCGACTTGAAAGGCACACAACGAGTGCAGATTGATCAGACCAAACCAGCGAATGCGCGCTGGACAAAACTGGGCGATGTGTACCTGAACAAGGGGGATTCCCAGCGAATTGTATGGTTAAACAATGAAAATGTTGGCGATAAGTTTGTTTTTGCTGATGCAATTATGATTTTGAATACCAATCGTGTTCTTGGTCCGACCAGTCATGTAAATAATCCGGATAATTATCTTGAGAATATTCCCGATGAATATATTTTAGGTCAAAATTATCCCAATCCGTTCAACAATAGAACAGTTATACCATTTACTTTAAATGATTCACAGTGGGTGGAAATCCAACTATACAATGTCAACGGTGAACAAGTCCAGACCCTTTATAGCGGCCAGACCAGACCGGGAGAAAATAAAATCCGGGTTGATCTAAGCCATATGGCCAGCGGGATTTATCTATATGGCATTCACAGTCGGAATTATAACCAATACCGCAAATTGATCTTATTAAAATAAGACAATCAATTATAAGTAAATCAGTGTAAAACCGCACCTATCCGCGTAATCCGTGTGCAATGGGCGAGTAATGAATGGCCCAGCGGGTCTCGCTGAATTAAAGACAATATTATCAAAACATAGTGCCGTTGAAAAAAAGGATAAAGATATTAATAAATTCCTTTTAAGATTTCTGTTATTATTCATTTCATTTTTGAATATTACCTGTCAAAACAATACAGATTTAATAAGTGAATCGGATCTTTTTTCTGAGCGCACCAGGTTAAGCAAACGATCCGAATTCAAAAGCCGGCTGATACATCACACGATTGAGTTCGCGCTGTCAAAGAACCTATCCGATAGCACCGAGTCGGATTGGCAGGGGGCATTTTGGGCCATGGGACTTGCCCGTTATCGTTCGCAAAAAACCGATGTGGCTATGAATCAGGCGCTGGCTGACTTTGATAATCGATCGGATAGTTTTAAAAGGTCGTTGCTGGAAATATTATATACTTTATATGAAGATGAATACATCACAGATATCATCAATATTTCTATGCGTACAACAAGTAATAAATTATTTGCTATGTGTGCCATTTATTTAAAGGGATATGACAATGATTTGATTGCAAGGATGGTCGCAAAATTTCCAGATTGGCAAAGCGATCCTATCCTTTATTCCTTATACCAGGATTTATCTGGCAATGTATATGAGCGGCCGCCCTTAGCAGATTTATTGCGACACGATTTTTCGACCAAATCGCCGGTGGTCTTTAGCATTCAGCGACCGGATCGCCGATATCCAGGACTTTTGTTAATCAGGTTGGCAAATGGTCAGTTTCTCAAGACTGAGAATGATAGTATGTTTTACATCCGGCAATTGGCACTGTCCAGTTCAAATCTTCCTGGCTATCTGGCCAATGGTAATACACCACAGGGTGTTTTTTCGATGCAGGGAGAATTAATTTCTCAAAATGTTTTTATTGGACCAACACCGACACTGCAGACGGTAATGCCATTCGAAGTATCTGTGTCCGAATTTTTTCACTCAACCGATACTAAAGGCCAGGAATGGGAAATCAGCAGATATAGCGATTTGCTCCCGGATTCCTGGAAGGAGTATACACCCATCTACGAGGCGTATTATGCCGGTCAGGCCGGGAGAACAGAAATAATTGCGCATGGCAGCACTATCGATCCCGAATTTTATAGGAACGAACCGTTTTATCCCCTAACACCATCTTTAGGCTGCATGACAGCATATGAAAGATGGAACGATCAAACTGGTGTATGTGAACAAAGTAGACAACTGCAATTGGTTAATCGACTAAAGAAATCTGGGGATTTGAACGGGTTCTTAATCGTGGTTGAGATAAATGATATAAAAAAGCCGGTCAGCATGGCGGATCTTAGTATCATCGCCGCAAACAAAAAAATGCAAAAATAAATGAGATCATGTTCCCAGTATACCACCTCGGACACGGTGACGTTTAAACAATTAAATGTCATTGCGAGAAGCGAAGCGACGAAGCAATCTATGGCAAAAGTTCTGAATGGCATATACTTATAACCGATTGAAGAATGTTATAAACATTTATAATAAAGGTGAAATTGAGATGCAAAAGAAGATATGTAGTATATTGTTTGTTCTGATTTTTATTTTTTCCGGATATGCTGAAGATATTATCTGGACTGAAGACACGACGGTTTCATTGCCTGATAGTATTAAACTTTATAAAGGAACCCGCACATCGCCCAAGTTGCAGGCTTTTTATCTGGATGTAAATTTGAAAAATGCAGAAATCGCTGTACGTCCATATTTTGGAGTTCAGACTGCCACCCTGCCAGTATTCACCTCGGCAGCCGGCGCATATGTTGCAATAAATGCCGGTTTTTTTGGTGGTAGTACATCGTATTCCACAATTATTAGTCCCGGCGAATTAAAAGCCGCAAACGTGCAATCCTTAGCACGCAATAACCTCACATTTCCTGTCATCCGAAGCATGTTTAGTATAGATACTGACGGCACAATGGCAGTAGACTGGATGTACCATTTTGATAATACTTTGGAAGGTGTATATTCATTTTCGCAACCATTGTCATATATCAACAACGACCCGGTGCCGAAAAGTACACCAAAAAAGGAAGACGGAACACCTTTGACAGATTTGCTGGTGGCTGTCGGTGGGGCACCAGTGCTGATAAAAAATGGCGTTATCAATATTACTTACGATGAAGAAATTATGTGGGGATCGGGTGTCGGTTTGGACAATAGGGATCCAAGAACCGCTGTTGGTTATACACTGGATAATCACGTGATATTATTTGTCGCGGATGGCCGGCAGACGATTAGTGAGGGCGTCAGCTTGCCGGAACTGGCACAAATATTATCGGACCTGGGGTGTAACGAAGCAATCAACCTGGATGGCGGTGGTTCCACGCAGATGGCTTTGCCCGGACAATATATAAATTCGCCATCGGAACAGCGGCCGGTGCCAACCATTTTTGCAGTAGTACATAAAGATTCTCTGGGCGTACCGGATGAGCCCCAGATTGAAAAGATTATTGATAGCGGAGATTCTGAATGCGAGTTAATTGGGCCAGGATGGTTTCCTACAGCGAATTCGGGTTTTTGGGGCGAAACACCTTCCATGCTGCATTCGAAGGGAGATGGATCGAGTTATGCACAATATCAGGTGAATGTGGCCGCCGATGCTATTTATGATGTTTATGCCTGGTGGGTCGCTTCAACAAACAGATGCACGGATACACCTTTTATTATTCACCATAAGCATGGCATCGATACAGTTTATAAAGATCAGGCTACGAATGGCTCCAGCTGGGTACCAATTGGTACGTATACATTTCGTGGAGATTCGAGTGAAAAAATTATTGTTTCTGATAAGGCGACCAATGGCACATATGTGGTCGTGGATGCGATCCGTCTGGTCACTTATGATACTACCGTTACAGCATTAACGAATTCAGAGGTACGGCATGTACCTGAAAATTTTGTTTTGCATCAAAATTATCCCAATCCGTTTAATCCTGTCACCACGATTCAATATCAGCTGGCGAAACCAGGCCATGTGGATATAAGTATCTATAATTTACTTGGCGAAAAAATGACTACTTTAGTTAATACAATTCAGGCTGAGGGATATTATTCTACTGAATGGCATGCGGACGGGTTTGGAAGTGGTGTATATTTTTATCGCATGTTGACCGCGGACGGTCAAATGCAAACAAGAAAACTAATCCTGCTAAAATAAATATATCCTTGAAGAAAATAATAATCAAATTAGCGCAAATCCTCAGCAATCCGCGTAATCCGCGTGCTATGGTAAAGTGATGAATGGCCCGCTGATCTCGCTGATTGAGCAGATTCTCGCCGATCTAAAAAATTAATTATACTTAAATCAGCGTAAATCCGTCTGATCTGTGTAATCTGCGTGCTAGTGGAATTTATGCTAAGGCGCTTTCTTTTCCTGAGTCTCGGATAAATAAGCAGGAGGACTTGGTCAATTCCGGTGCTTCACGCATAAATTTGAACGGCAACTCATCTGCCAGGCCAAATACATTAATATCTGCTCCCGGTGCAGAGGCCATGGTGTCTGCAAATTTACCTACCAGCACATGGAATTCGGTTTCTGCAGGCAGACGTGCGCGATCGGTCAGCCGATCCAGAAATGCGCTGAGACGTTTTTTGTCATCTTTGTCGGTGGTGGCCGTAATCAGATTTAATTGGCCTTCCCAGTTTAATTGCAGTTGCAGGGCAATGAGCATGCTAAGGTGCCAGTTGGGACTTTTATCGCGAATCCAGAAGTTGACATTTTTTTGCATACCAAATGCCAGCCTGGGGTGTTGACGCAAAATAATGGCCCCCATTTCATGACGAATGGCCTGATTAACGATTTCACTAATCGTTTTATCCATCTTCGAATCATTGCCCAATGTTAAAAATAATGTATTGGGACGAAATGCACCGCCTTTCAAAGTTTGGATAACCAATTTAGTGCCATGAATAAAATTAGAATCTTCTATTACCGTCGAATTTACAATAATGCCTTGTTTATCCAGAGGGGTTAGAAGGCTGGATAATTGGTTTTCTGTTTCCTCAGAATCCTCCTCTTTAACTGTAAAGGCAAATATGCTTCCCGTCGGGTAGGTTATATTTCGGATAAATTGCAGTGAACCGGACCACACATTCGGATCGTCAATTGGTAAGAGCAGATCGGGCTTCCAGGTGACCTGGTGGCGCGGAAATTTTGCCGCCAGCCTGGAGGCACGTTCGGCAATTACAAGTATCATTCCACCGCGAATATCACCGCCTTCAGTGGATAACCCGCGTCGTCCCAGCCAAAAGTATAATGCTATAATAATTAAAATCGCTAACACACTAAAAACCGGATTGATCAGCATCATAATAAAACCACAGCCCAGAGCGCCGGTCAGTGAGACAAAACGTGGAATTTTGAATGACGGCCGAAAACTGATAATATGCATACTTTGTTGAATAAACACTACCAGATTTAACATACCATAAGTGATCAGGAAAAACATGGTAATCAAAGAAGCCAGTGCATCCAGATTGCCAAAAACAAGCGCTAAAACGATGATTCCTGATGTAAAGATGAGGGCATTGCGGGGTTCGTTACTTTCAGTTTTTGCAGCAAAAAATTTACTGTATGGAATTGTTTTTTGCGCCGCCAGAGCCTGCAGGATTCTTGGCGCCCCTATAATACTTCCTAATGCCGAAGAGAATGTGGCCGCAAGGATTCCCATTAACACGATTGGACCCCACCAGGCATAGTCCACCATTACCATTTGGTTCGTTCTTAATTCGGATTCAGGGATAAATTTTGCCAGAACATAAGCCATGGCGACATATATGATTAAGGTGACGCCAATAGCTGCAAGTGTTCCCAGGGGAATGGCCTTTCTGGGATCTTCAAGATCACCTGATAGATTTGCGCCAGCCATAATTCCTGTTACCGCGGGGAAAAATATGGCAAATACAACCCAGAAACCGGCGTCTTCAAATTGGCCAATCTGTACCATCTGCGTGCTCGCGGCTGCCGGGGTAAAAAAGAAGGAAAATAACGAAAGGCCGATGATACCCATGATAAAATATTGAATTTTAATGGCAAAATGCGCACTGATATAAGATATGGAAATCAAAACAATCCACACGCTGAATGAAATGACTATTGGTGAATGATCAGGAAATATGCGAATCCAGCCTTCGGTAAAACCAACTATATAAAGTGCAGCGGAGAGCGTTTGTGATATATAAAATGGAATTCCCACACTGCCGCCCGCTTCCAGACCCAGGGATTTTGAGATAATTGAATATGCTCCGCCGGCACCAATCTTTATATTTGTAGTGATTGATGACATGGATAATGCGGTGCAGATTGTAATTAACTTGGCCAGCAGAATGATAGCAACGGCACCGATAAAACCGGCATTACCAACCACCCAGCCCAAACGCAGGTACATGATGACACCAAGGATGGTCAGCACATCCGGTGTAAATACACCCCAAAGGTACCAAACTTCTTTTTTCCGGATTCAGAATTGCCCAGAGAAGTGAAAGTACTTTTTAAATTAGTTAACAGTGATGAAACATTCATAATCCGTGTGACCGTTTTATCTATAGTGAATAATACTATTTTGTTAGATAATACCTGGATTCCCAAACTGAGTTTGGGAACCCAATTGTGTTCCCAAGTTCAACTTGGGAACAAGAATCTGGACATGGCACAAAAAATATCTTTTACAAAAATCTAATCAGATATAATGAAAAAACAAAATATTAATATTGTATTATCTTAAGTAGAATAGGACACACAATGGGGAGAGGGATGTAAAAAAAAGCCCGGATCATATGATCCGGGCTATAAGGGTGACTATTTAATGAGTGTCATTCGTTTGATCTGCGAGTAGCTTCCTGCTTGCAATACATACATATAGATTCCTGATGCCAGATCATTGGCATTAAAATCAACTTCATATTGACCGGCATTCTGCATACCGTCAACCAGATTAGCCACAAGACGTCCGGTTAAATCATATATCTTAAGTGATACATTTGCTGCTTCCGGAATCGAAAACTGAATCTTTGTGCTTGGATTAAATGGATTCGGGTAGTTCTGCTGCAACTGATATTCAGTTACTATCTGATTTTCGCCAAATTCGGCGATACTTGTTACCTGTTCAAAACCATTGGAAATCATAATATCGTTCATGATATCTGTTTTATCATCAGAAAATAATTCAGGTAACTCAACCACATCACCATTCGCAAGTGCTGCAAAAAGCCCAAATCCTGCACCATTATTATTGGCGTCAGGATTAACAAATCCTGAGGCGAATACAAACGCAGCGCCGCCACCCAGACCGCTCAAATCAGCTTTATAAATACCAACCAGGCTGAACGAGGGTTTTGGTACATACACAACTATCCAATTCTTACGTGCTTTAAGCGATTTATATTCAGTAATATCGCCGTACTTTGCATTTTTTATGGCAAGACCATATGCAAGAATATTGACACCTGGTGCATCTGTTGCACCATGCATTACTTTTAGATCAACCTGATCATCTTCCATGGCGGCTTCACGTGCGCCATCAGTGGCAAACAGGGTAAAGGCAATATCTTTGCCATCGGGATTTGGTGCAAAACCATCACCCAGCACACCATTGGCCACGACAACATAGGAACCACCGTCGGCTAAGGTGACCGGAAACGTTGCGATGATATCACCGGCATCATTACTGCTGCCCGGTGCGACACCAATCTTAAGTTCTGTTTCTGCAGGCACGTCAACAAATGGCGTTGCTTTGCGGAACATAAAATCATCAAGGAATTTTTCACCATTGACATACACATCAACTACTTTGGCAGCCGGATCGGCAGCATTGTGAATTACCTGCAGACGGGCCATCGGTTTGGGCATTTCGATCATCGGCAGTTCAACCACATCACCTGTAGGAAGAGCGGCAAACAAACCAAAGGCAGCACCACCATTATTATTATCAGGAGATAAGAAACCGGAAGCAAACACAGTGGCTGCGCCACCGCCTAAACCAGACAGATCGGCTTTAAAAGAAGCAACAATCGTTTCATTATCATTTCCTGGTGTTACATCAAGAATGTAATCACCGGCCGGTACGGATAAATAACCGGTAAACATGCCATACATGGCATCCTCAACCAACTTCGCTACATCACGTGCAATTACATCCACAGTCGGTGCGTCAGTTGAACCATGAAATACATTTAAATCAACTTTATCTGCTTCCATGGCGGCTTCACGTGCGCCATCAGTAGCAAACAGGGTAAAGGCAATATCTTTGCCATCGGGATTTGGTGCAAAACCATCACCCAGCACACCATTGGCCACGACAACATAGGAACCACCGTCGGCTAAGGTGACCGGAAACGTTGCGATGATATCACCGGCATCATTACTGCTGCCCGGTGCGACACCAATCTTAAGTTCTGTTTCTGCAGGCACGTCAACAAATGGCGTTGCTTTGCGGAACATAAAATCATCAAGGAATTTTTCACCATTGACATATACATCAACTACTTTGGCAGCCGGATCGGCAGCATTGTGAATTACCTGCAGACGGGCCATCGGTTTGGGCATTTCGATCATCGGCAGTTCAACCACATCACCTGTAGGAAGAGCGGCAAACAAACCAAAGGCAGCACCACCATTATTATCATCAGGAGATAAGAAACCGGAAGCAAACACAGTGGCTGCGCCACCGCCTAAACCAGACAGATCGGCTTTAAAAGAAGCAACGATGGTTTCATTATCATTTCCTGGTGTTACATCAAGAATGTAATCACCGGCCGGTACGGATAAATAACCGGTAAACATGCCATACATGGCATCCTCAACCAACTTCGCTACATCACGTGCAATTACATCCACAGTCGGTGCGTCAGTTGAACCATGAAATACATTTAAATCAACTTTATCTGCTTCCATGGCGGCTTCACGTGCGCCATCAGTAGCAAACAGGGTAAAGGCAATATCTTTGCCATCGGGATTTGGTGCAAAACCATCACCCAGCACACCATTGGCCACGACAACATAGGAACCACCGTCGGCTAAGGTGACCGGAAACGTTGCGATGATATCACCGGCATCATTACTGCTGCCCGGTGCGACACCAATCTTAAGTTCTGTTTCTGCAGGCACGTCAACAAATGGCGTTGCTTTGCGGAACATAAAATCATCAAGGAATTTTTCACCATTGACATAGACATCAACTACTTTGGCAGCCGGATCGGCAGCATTGTGAATTACCTGCAGACGGGCCATCGGTTTGGGCATCTCGATCATCGGCAGTTCAACCACATCACCTGTAGGAAGAGCGGCAAACAAACCAAAGGCAGCACCACCATTATTATTATCAGGAGATAAGAAACCGGAAGCAAACACAGTGGCTGCGCCACCGCCTAAACCAGACAGATCGGCTTTAAAAGAAGCAACATTGGTTAAATTATCATTAGCGGGTGTTACATCAAGAATTACTTTCGTTGGAAGAATTCTTCTATAACCTTTATAATCACCATATGACAAATCATTTGCCAGTAACCATTTCCAGTTTCCCCAACCGGTATCGACCTTCGGCAAGTCCATATTGTTTGCAGCAAGTGAGGCATCGTTATTCTTATAGGATTTATCAAAACTTAAGAGAATATCAACAGCAGGGGCATCAGTTGCACCATGGAGAATTAAAGCGTCTACTAAGAAAGGAAATAATCCTTTTTCTTTCACTTTATCGCGGGCAAACAGGGTAAAAGAAATATCTTTGCCATCGGGGTTCGGTGCAAAACCATCACCCAGCACACCATTGGCCACAACTACATAGGAACCACCATCGGCTAAGGTGACCGGAAACGTTGCGATGATATCACCGGCATCATTACTACTTCCCGGTGCGACACCAATCTTAAGTTCTGTTTCTGCCGGCACGTCAACAAATGGCGTTGCTTTGCGGAACATAAAATCATCAAGGAATTTTTCACCATTGACATACACATCAACCACTTTGGCAGCCGGATCAGCCGCATTGTGAATTACCTGCAATCGTGCGGATTTATCTTGAGCCAATAAAACGCCGGATGCAAGAACCAGTAAAAATAATGAGTAAAGAAAACGCATAATAACCTCCGAGATTAAATAAATAAATTAGTTAGATGAAAATTGTAATTATTTGATTCAATCATAGGAACAAGCATAAATATAAAAATATTCCAATAAACTAAAAAAATTACGCTCAAAACGCTTATATCATATTAAGCGTTAAAATTGTGGTTGTTAACTGTATTATAAACATATAATTAGAATGCCTATCATTAAGAGTAAATAGTTTAAAAAATATAAGGAGTGATTATATGGGTATTATTTAATTGTACAAGGAATCTAATAATGAAAATACAAAATGATTATATTATTTTCTAATCAGACCTCTGCAGAGATAATCCGCCGCGAACGGTTCCACCTAATACTATACCTGCGCCAATCAGTACCAAATTCTTAAATATGTATTGACCTTCCAGTGTTAGTCCAAAGGGGAAGGTCTTCCAGACTACATCCGGTAAAATAAATACTGGCAATACCGTACCCGGCATTTGTAAAAAAAGCAATAGCAGAGTGAGCCTCATGAATTTCCCTGTAATCAAACCAAGTCCAATCAGTGTTTCCCATGCTGCGAGAATAGGTATAAATAAATCCGGATTCATGAAGTAAACTGTGTTTCGCACCAGGTTCTCAGCCGGACTAAGTCCTGGAAAAAACTTAAGCATGCCAAACCAGAAAAATATGATCCCGAGACCTATGCGTAATATTTGCAGACCTGAATTTGCCATCCAGCGAGTGAGAAATTGATCGAATTCATTAAAGTATTTTTTTATAAATTTTTCTTCAATTGTTTGCATTACAATCCTCGATTATCTTGGTCCTACCATTTCTTGTCATGACAACTGTGACAGGAAGGTGCTTTGTCAGTTCCCTGCAAATTTTCTCCATGGCAACTGGTGCAATTTTCATCAGGTTTATTTAGACCGGGCTTATGCATGATGCCATCTTCATTAATTGTATGATCAGCAGGTGCGTTATTTTCTGATTCCATAGTCGTTTCACAGGCAACTATCAGCAGCAGTATAACAATTAAGGCAAATATAAATTTCATATTATGATTCTCCGTAATTCCTTGTTTATTTAGGTTTATGAATTTCATGTTGCAGCTCCCGGCTGCAATCAAAAAATAAAAGATTATACAAATCACATGAATTATTTAACCGCAATGACGCGAAGGAAATGCAAAGCGCACAAAGTTTTTTATTAATTTGAAGAATTATGAATTTTATCTTTGCGAATCTTGTGTTTTCTTTGCGGCTTAGCGGTAAATTTTTAAAGTCTTGGCTATAAACTTTTAACTAGCCGATAGCCTATTGCCAACTGCCAATAGCCACAAACTTACATCTTCAGCACATTAATAGTATCGTATCCGTTACCGCCGATCCAAACACGCCAATCCCATCTCCCTCGATATCAAATAGCGGTTCATGGAGATTACCGTCCGGTTCCTGTACATTGGCCTGGGTATTATAAAAATGATAAAAATTTTTGTCTCCGGCATAAAGTATCAACCGATAATTGCCATAAAACCAGAATTGAAACCATGTTAATTCAATAACAGAATTTCCGTCAATTTCATTTTCGGGCCGCGTCCACCTGGCTGAATATTGAAAGTCCTCAACCTTGGCGCCCTCATCCAATGCTTCCTGTATTTCAAAGCCAAATGGATTTTCATAGATAAATGATTCCACACTGGCTTCCAGAGAAGCGATTGAAAGCAGGAAAAAAGCAGAGTTTGGCGACTGGCTGTAATTAACACGTGGGGAGATCAGTTGTCCGTTGTCATCCGTCTGGCGATAAAAAAGATCACCATAGATTGAATTTACCAGGTCTATTTCCAATCCCGCATCCGGTACTGTGGTTACTGATGATGCCTGTAACTGATTGCCGTCGATAACTGCACTAATGTTTATACGGTAACTGACGCCATTTGCAATGATCAGATCAGTCCCGGGATATTCAAAACTTCCTTTGCCAGGATTATAAGATAATGGATAGATGTCGCCGTTATCCAGCTCAGTAATAGTTACTTCCGCTGTCCTGAGCGCAATTTCATCTTTTTTAATTTCCTGACCGATAGCAAAATTTCTGGTTATACGGATGTCATTCACCGGCCGATTTGGATATATATAGCCCTCTATTACTATTTTAGGTTCGTAGGTGCGTTCATCAACCGATACCGATGTTTTTCCACAGGCAAACAAGTAAAAACCCAGGGCTGCAATTAGCAGGTATTTGCAATCAAAGTATTTATTCATAATACACCTCTAAAAATCTGCTTTTACGCCAATGGTCGGTAAAATGGGAAACATATTCGTTGTTTCCACGGTCTGAATGACTCTGTCATCCAGTTCTTCATTTTCGTATTCAATAAACCACACATTTTCACGATTACCGATATTAAAAATTTGGATATATGGTGACAATACCCAGGAATCATAGTGATGTTCATATGTCAGACTCAGATCGAGACGTATATAATCAGGCAATCGAAAATTATTGATTGCTGTAGGGAATAGGTAAAGCTGGTTGTAGTCTCTGTCTGGTATCCTTGATGAATAATATGTCGAGCTGGTGAGAGTGATGGGCTGCCCGGACGAATAAACAAAGTTGGCGCCGAACCTCCAACGTGTTTTATCATTTTTATAGGGTTTATTCTTTAACGATCGCCACACATTTTTGATATCCATATTGAAAACAAAATTGACCACATGGGTTCGGTCATGTCGCGGTTCGTACGAATTTCCCTGATTTATGCCCTCAACCACATACTGGGTTTGCGCCAGGGAGTAAGCCAACCAGCCATTGATTGCGCCATATCTTTTTCTCAGTAAAATTTCTAAGCCGAGTGAATTACCGTCCCCGCGATTGAAAAGACCTTCAGTCTCGGTAAAGATGGGTCTGCCCCTTGAATCATACCCTGTGGGTGTAAAATCAATAAAATAATTTGTAAGCGAATAAAGATTATCATATTCTTTGTAATAGGTTTCGATTTCCAGACTGACATTATCACCTACCTCTCTTTGAAATCCCAAAATATAATGAACAGCCTGTGACCGGTCATAATTTTCATCAGATGTGAGCCAGATGTCCGCCACAAATGGACGCGGTACTTTGTGCAGGTATTGATAATAGATTCCAATTGATCCATTTATATTTATGGTCTCGGTCAGACGGTGTTTTATTGCCAGTCGGGGTGCCAGGTCATGAAAATTCTTTTCAGCGGAAAAGAAATTATATCTGAGCCCTGGTTCTATATACCAGTCAGGGGTTGGCGTGTAAGGAACTGAAACATAACCGGTAAGGGAAGTCCTTTTTCGTTCAATATCTATTATGCCATTTGGGGAGTTTTGCTGATATGAATTGTCGATATTCTTTTGTTCAAACCCGAATTTTGCACTTATTTCCTGAGAAAACAGATATTCAAACTGTCCTTTAAATCCAATATCGGAAATTTCATTTTCCTCCCGAACATTGACCTGAGTAAAACTGAACTCAGATGAGAAATTGCTTGCAGTGAACCAGATATTTGAGAAAAAGTTTGGATTAAATACATGGGTCCAGCGAATACTGCCGGTGGTGTTACCCCAGTTATAGTCAAGTTCCGGTGCATCCGGCTCTTCTGAGTCGAAATTATAATTTAGAAAATCTGTTCCGCTGAAAAAACTGAATGTTAATTTGTTATCGGCGTCTATATCGAAAAATGCTTTGAGATGACCATCATAAAAGTAATAATCCGGTATATCATCAACAAACAGCTTTCCAGTTTCGCCAATATAGGTTCGACGAAATGATCCGGAAATGGACCCGATATCTCCCAATGGCATTTGCAGTGTTGTTTTTGCCGATAGCAGGCTGATTTCTGCCGTTCCTTGAAAGAATTTTCGATTACCATCCAGGTTGGTCACATCCAGAACCGATGACAATCTTCCGCCATAATCTGCGGTAAACCCACCCTTGGATATGGACACATCTTTTATGGCATCGGTATTAAACGTTGAGAAAAGGCCAAAGGCGTGCTCCGGGTTATATACATCGGCACCATCAATTAAAAAGAGATTTTGATCTGACGTACCACCACGTACATATATCTCAGAGGAATAATCTGAAATGGGCAAGATCCCAGGAAGACTTTGCAATGTTCTGAGCAGATCCGTTTCGGCAACGGCAGGTACATTTTTAATTTCGAGAGGATTAATTTCTATGGTGGACACTTTTTGCCGGAATAATTTGAGCGAAGTGCGAACCGAGTCGGCTGTGACTGATACAACATCGGTTTCTAAATATGCCGGCTGCAATACAATATTTAGTTTCAATGGTTGATCTTGATTTAAACTGATTTTTTTCTGAAAATCTAAAAAGCCAATATAACTGCAAATGACGGTATAGCTGCCGGATGGCAAGCCAGATATGACATAATACCCGGAATGATTACTTACTGCGCCATAACTATCATCTTCGAGGTATATATTTGCACCAATCAGAGACTCACCACTGGATTCATCAATAACAAATCCACTGATACTGGAAGTCTGGCTAAACACATTCGTGAATCTGAGTAGTAGAATGATCGATAAAAACAATATTTTTCGGTTCAAAAACACTCCCGGCTGATCTCGTTTTCATAGTTGGATATTGGAAAAACTATCTAATACTCCAGACTACTAAATTATAGTCAGAACTATAATAACAACATTAGTCATGAACGATACATGAGTGAACAATAAGTATGACAACTCTATTCCATTAAAAGATCATAATATAGCAATTCATAATTTACAGAACCACGGCTTTTATCAAAAGGTTATGCGAGTGTGAATTTTAAAAAAACCGCTAAATATTGGAATTTTGATGTGATACTCAACTAATATTATAAGTAACAATTGACAAAAAGTTTCTATTCGGGAATTTCTAACACAATTCTAACAAACATTCTTGGAAAGATTCTATATTTTTAGAAATATGTTTGTAATGTAATGCAGCTTTGTTAATTTATTCGCAATCTATATTTCGAGGATTTATCTATGGTGAAAAATAATATATTACATCAGTCTAATTGGCTGTTAATTCTCATCGTATGTGTATTCATGCAAAAAAGTGGGTATGCACAATCTCCCGATCCGTCTGAGACTGTTTATCTGACAATGGAAGAAGCCATCTCCATGGCATTGACGCAAAATAATCAGGTTAAGGCCAGTGAATACGGTGTGCTTCAGGCGAAATGGAATTACCGGGCGGCCTGGACCCGGATGTTACCGTCAGTAAATTTGACATCGCGTTATACCTGGATTGATGACAGCACATTTGCCCTGCGTGATTTTAGCAGATATTTTCAGGATCCTACTTCTCCATTTGGCTTCAATATTCCACAGACAGTCTTTCAGGAATCTTTTTATACCTCCATTGATGTAAATCTGCAGCTTTTTAATGCAAATTTATTTTATAACCTTTTTGTCTCAGAAGCCCAGGAAGAGGCAGCCGAATTCCAGGATGAAAGTACCCGCAGAAATATAATATTTCTGGCACTCAGTACTTATCTCAGTGTTTTGAAAAATGAGGAAATATTAAAATTACAAAGGGAATATCTGGATCTTTCTTTGCTCAATTATGAAAAAGCAGAGCGTATGCAGTCTGCCGGCCGGTACTCAAAATCAGAAGCGCTGCGCTGGAAAGTAGATTACCAACGGCAAAAGGGAATTGTGGTAGATAGCGAAAATCAGGTGCGCAGTGCCCATGCCCGGCTTTGTCGTGTAGTAAATCTGGATATGAGAACGGCTTTAAAAATTGATCCGCAGATTCCTGAGCGTATTCTGGATGAAGGCAAACGTGTGGCCGCATTGTCTGATGAAGAAGTGATTAAAATGATTGATATTGATCAGGAAACACTTATTGCGGCAAATGCCGCATTATCGGCTGCCAGGAAGAATGAAGACATAAGCCGTTTGATGTATCAAAGCTCGCGGGCCAATTTTATGCCAAATCTGTCTCTGAATTATTCCTACGGATGGCGTGAAAATGAAACGGCAAATCTGGATGACTATTCACCGCAGTTATTAATGGTTAATTTTAGTATCCCGTTATTTACCAGTTTTAATAACGTCTCAAAACTAAAATCCAGCTATTATGGGTATCAGCAGAGTCAGGAAAATTTCCAGGATCAATTACAAAATGTGAGATTTATTTTGACCGAGACGGTTAATAAAATAATCAACCAGAAAACGCAATTGGAAATTTCAAAAGTAAATATTGAATACAATGATCGGAATTACCGGATTGTTGAACAGCAAAAAGAACAGGGCCTGGTTTCCAATATTGATTTTATCGATGCCAAACTAAATCTACAGGATGCCAAACTTCAGGATATCAATACAAATTATGATTTTATCTCAGGAATCATTGAATTGTACTATTTGCTTGGTAAAATTAATGAAACGGTGCTCGAATAGCATGAAAAATTTTTAGTTATGAGGTTTTATAAAATGAAAAATATTATTCAACGCTTTCTATTTCCCGTATTGATGGTTGCCATATATTATTCGTGTGCACCTTCGGAATCAGAGTCCGACTCGACCGATTCGGCCCCAGCGATTAAAAATTCAATTTCGGTTGAAGCCAGGGTCGTGCGTGCAAAATTCGTGGAGCAAAATCTGTCTCTCACTGGTGTATTAAAACCACTTAGAGCCGTCGATCTGGTCGCCGAAGTTTCAGGTAAAATTACACGGGTAAATAAACGGGTTGGCGATACGGTCTCAAAAACCGATATCATTGCCCGGATAGATGACAAGGTTCCCCTGAGCAATTATCAACATGCCCAGGCACAGGTATTGTCTGCTGAGGCAAATTTGCAAATTGCCAAATTGAATTTAAAAAGTGATGAAGACTTATTTAATAACGGCGATATCTCAGAATTAGAACATCAGAATTCAATGTTGACGGTTAAAACGGCGGAAGCAAATCATCAATCGGCTCTAGCCAGTCTCAGTCAATTTGAAAAGGCCTGGCAGGATACGCGAATTATTTCCCCAATTGCCGGTGTCATATCACGTAAACATATAAATGCCGGAACGATGGTAATGATCAACATGCCCTTATTTCGCGTAGTAGATCTGAGTACCCTTAAACTGGAAGTGGGTGTTCCCCAGGAAATAATCAGCCGGGTAAGGAAAGGTAACCAGGCGCAGATCGAAATTTCAGGTCTTGCCGGTCGGAAATTTCCAGGTACAGTTGAAAGAATTTCACCGGAAGCCGATGAGAAGACCGGCGCATTTAATGTTGAGATCCTGGTAAAAAATACCAGGGATAATCTCATCAAAGCCGGAATGACAGCAAAGTTGGACGTCACGATACGCACAGACAATAACCAGATTGTAGTTCCCGATCATGCGATCGTTTTCAGGAAAAATGAAAAATTTGTGTATAAAATAAAAAATAAAATCGCGTTTCTGGAGCAAATCGATACGGGTGAAACCATAGGTGGCCAGGTAGTGATTGCCGGAGGAGTGAGTGAAGGTGATACCATCGTCGTCGTCGGAATGAAAAATCTGGGCGTCGAAACCCCTGTGTGGATCGAGGAGTTGTATGAGTAGGGCTCGGCACTAGGCACTGGGTACTCGGTACTCGGTGCTCGTCGCTAGGCACTCGGCACTGGGATAAATAATTTGAGATGAGAGATTAGAGATTAGAGATTAGAAATAGGCAATAGGCGATGGGTGATTGTCGCGTCGCAAATCATTTCAATATATAATCCCTAATTAATTCTGCGTCTTTGCCAGAAATAAACGATATTGGCTTCATGTCTCGGCTTAAAGGTCTATACAAGATGACTTTAAATTTATCAACTTACATCCTGTGTCCTGTATCTTGCATCAAGCATCCAGGATCCAGAAACCAGCGCCGAGTGCCCGGTACCGAGAAACAAGAACTATAATTTTTAGCACGATCAAACTTCAAGGACAACACCATGTCAATCGCTGAATTTTCGGTAAAAAAACCGGTTTTGGTAAACTTGTTAATGATTGGATTGTTTATTGCCGGTGGCATCTCTCTTTTTCAATTACCGACAGAGTTAAATCCCGAGATAAATTTCAACTGGGTATTCATCACGGTGATTTACCCGGGAGCCGCACCCCATGACACAGAAAGTCTGATTGTCGATCCCATTGAAGCAGAAGTCAAGGATATTGATGATATAGAAGAAATTCAGTCCAATGCCGGTGAAGGTTTTGGCTTTATAATGGTAAAGTTCAAGGACATGTCGGATGCTGAGTTTCGCGAGCATTTTCTTGATCTCAAGGCGGAAATTGATAAAGTAAAACTTCCCGATGAAGCCGAGGATCCGTTGATTGAAGCTTTTGACAGCGGTGATTTTCTTCCGGTTATCACCATCAACATGTCCTACTCCATCCCTGACAATAATGCACAAAAAATTGCGGATGAGTTGGAAGAGGACCTGACAGATCTTACCGGAGTTGCTAAAGTGCAGGTTTCCGGTCTGGCTGAACGTGAGATCTGGATTGAAGTGGACCCGGTAAGAATGAATGCCCTTGGGGTCACATTTGATGAAATTGTGATGGCGTTAAAAGTCCGGAATTTAAATGTTCCCGGGGGTAATATTACATTTGGCAAAACGGAGTATTTAATACGCTCATTGGGCGAATATCAATCGCTTTCTGAGATCGGACAAACAATTGTCCGGACATCCGGAGGTAACGAATTTATAAAGATTAAAGATGTCGCCGAAGTAAAAGACCGGCGGAAGGAAATGGTGATTTTATCCCGTCTGAATGGCGAGCGATCCATAACATTTTCAATATCAAAACAAAGTGATGTTAATTCCATTGATGTGATTGACCGTATTAAAGCCCTGGTAGATGAATATCAACGTGAAAGTCCCGATGGCATTGAGATTAGTTATTCCAATGACAATTCTACCATGATTACCCGTAGCATTAATGTTTTGCGGAACAATGCCCTAACCGGTATGATACTTATTGTACTTGTCCTGTATTTTTTCCTTGGTAAAGCCAATGCCGGACTGGCATTGCTGGGAATACCTATATCATTCTTCATCACATTTATACTGATGAATATGTTAGGGTACAGTCTAAACGGCACCACATTATTTGCCCTGGTTATGGTGCTGGGTATCATTGTGGATGATGCGATTATTGTGATTGAAAATTGTCACAGATATCGCATGATGGGTTTTAATTCTTTTGAATCAGCCATTCAAGGCACCCGGGAAGTAGTGGCACCAATTCTATCCTCGATCGGAACGAATATTGCCGCATTTCTGCCATTGATTCTGCTTCCGGGAATCATGGGTAAGTTTATGCGCATTATCCCGATTGTCTTTTCGCTGGCATTAGTCGCCTCATTGTTTGAGGCATTTTTTCTCTTGCCTTCACATTATGCCGACTGGACGATCAAATCAAAAATATACAAAAAGGGTGAAAAGCCGTTCTATAAAAACTTACGCAGACACTATAGTCATCTATTAATTAGAATATTACGATTTCGCTATGTGGTATTAGGTGCTATGATTATTATATTTCTCGGATCGTTTATGATTATTCCACTGGTTGGGGTTGAGCTGTTTGGCGAGGAAGATTTTGATCAGTTTAGAGTGCTGATCCGGCTTCCTGAAGGCAGCAGCCTGGATGAGACGGATCGTGTTATTAAAAAATTTGAAGCCGTTGCCAGGGAATTACCTCAATCTCAGATCCGGGCGATTATCACAAATGTGGGTTTATTACAAGGCAATGAGGAATGGCTTACACGAAAAAGTGTTGGCCAGCTGAATATTTGAGCTGGAACCGGTTGAAAAGCGGGATGTGAGCACCGACGAGATAATTACGCTTATGCGTGAATATACAAAGAATATCAGCGGACCAATTGCCATCGAGTTTGAAAAAATATCAGGTGGCCCTCCTGTGGGGAAGCCCATAGCCGTAAAGGTGCAGGGTAAATATCTTACGGATATCAAACAGGCATCTCTGGCGTTACAGGATTCATTGCGATCCATGTTGGGAACGTTTGATATTAGCGATGATTTTCCACCCGGTAAACAGGAAATCAGAATAAAAGTCGATGAAGATAAAGCAGCCATGTATGGTTTCAATACTCAATATGTTGCATTGAATGTTCGCTACGCGTTTGACGGGGTCGAAGCGACTGAATTCCGCGAAGGGGATGATGAAATAGATGTGATCGTGAAGTATAACAAGGAGTATCGTTCATCGGTGGATGATGTGTTAAATCTGAGATTAACAAATCAGACCGGACAAACCGTGGCATTACGGGATATGGTGACTTTCTCAATCGAAGCCGGTCCCGATGAAATAAGACGTTTTGACCAGAAACGAACCATCATTGTATCGGGTCAGATAGATGACCAGAAGACAACTCTTGATGCCATTAACGATAGATTAACAGATATCTTTCCCGAAATGGAGAATAAATTTCCTGGTATTAAGTTTAAGATTGGCGGACAATATGAAGAATTTGTAAATATCTTTTCCAACATCGGCCCGTTGTTTCTTTTAAGTTTAATTTTAATATTTTTGATTTTGGGTACACAATTCAATTCATACTCACAGCCATTGGTTATCTTAACCACGGTGCCATTTGCTCTGATTGGCGCGCTGTTTGGATTATTGATATCCAACAATCCGTTCAGTGTGATTGCCCTGTACGGGTTTGTAGCTCTGGCGGGAATTGTGGTAAATGATGCCATTGTGATGATGACTTTTATAAATAATAGACGCAAGGACAGTCCACTGAGTGTATTTAAAATATGGCGCAGTATTGTCAATAGCGGGCGTTTGCGACTGAGACCGATCATACTGACCTCTTTAACCACCATATCCGGTCTGATCCCCATGGCATTTGGTATTGGCGGGTCATCAGCCATGTGGTCGCCTCTGGCCAATGTGATCCTGTTTGGATTGCTGTTTGCCACGGTGCTAACATTGCTGGTGATACCCAGTTTCATGGCCATTCTGGATGATATTAAGGGAAGCCGGAAGAAGATACGCCGTAGTTTAATGGCGGAAATGTAGGGACATGGCATGTTGAATACTACGTTAACTGGGCTGTGTACTCTGTTAAGCACCTGATTCCCTTAGTCCCTGAGAGATGCAAAAAAGTGATAAATATAAAGAATCTTTTATCCGTATTGTAAATGATCAATAATAATAATTACTTCTGTGTTACCATAAAATCCCGCAGTCGGTTTAAAGTAAAGGCAAACTCGTGAGATCTGAATCCGGCAAAATTTGGTGAAATTTTTTGGTCAATTATATCAATTCCAAATTCATCAATATCATTTGATATGTGCTCAGATATTTCCCTCAACGTGTTTTTTCCGTTCATATACTTTTTTGCATAATTAATGGCAAAGCCCAGGGCCTCTTGTTTGAGAAAGTTCAATTAACTGCTCCAGATCTGTCAGATCAATTTCATGCTGCCCAAAATGTATTCTGTTTGTTTCTTTGGCATAAATCCCGATCTTACCATACTGATTCTCTGGATTTATTGATTCGGCCAGTGGAATTCGTGCTGTTATGTTTACAGATTCTCCGGTATTTTCTGTTTCGCGGTTTAGTGGAGAATTTTGCACAATTATTTTTACTTGTTCAGTCACATCAATGGCCTGATAATTTTTCAGTTGAATCACATGATCTGCTACATCAAAATAATCGCCAATGCCCCCCAATACCAAGACAGTGCTGACACCCTGATTTTCATAGAGTTGACGGACATTATCTATGTAGCTTGAAATCGGTTCATCACACTTCCGGACGAGTTGTTGCATCTTTTGATCTCTGATCATAAAGTTTGTTGCACAGGTATCTTCATCCATTAATAAGACCTTTGCCCCGCTTTCCAGCGCTTCAATAATTCCGGCAGCCTGGGAGGTACTGCCACTGGCATTTTCTGTTGAAAAATTAACTGTGTTTTTTAAGAACGGAAGATTATTTATAAATGATGATATGTTTGTATTCGTGATGTATCTTCCACTGTAATGCTCTGATCTTGACTGTATCAGGATCTGAAACACAATATTCCCTGCCATCTCCGGGAATATGGTTATATATACCCATAGAGATCGAGTCGAGTAAAGTAGATTTGCCATGATATCCACCGCCAGTTATTAATGTAACACCGGCCGGTATGCCCATACCGGTTATCCTTCCTGCGTGCGGCAGTGAAAGTTCAACCTGATATTTTTCAGGTGAGATAAAAGGTACTGCAGATGCAGAATCGAGAGGCTGATGGTTGGCCCCACTTTTGCGGGGTAATATGGCCTGGTTTTTTATAAATGCCACTAATCCATGATCATGAAGTTGATGTCTAAGATCTTCAGTATCCTCAGCTACATCCAGGTGCAAGTCCAGTTCCTTCTGACTAATGTTTTTTGCAAGTAAAGTGTGATTCACAATTAGTGGTAATTCCTTAAAAAGCATATCCTTTGCAATTTCAGCATTGATTGATCTGCCTGAAGCCGGCAAGCCGATAAAACAACGTAGTTCAATCATGTTTTTACTTAATATCACACTACTGCGCTCTAAAACCGCCTGACCCGGTTGGTTGATTGTGATGACTCCGCTAAAACCAGTGCCTCTGAGGCCCTTACCATGTTTTTGACAAGCGGTATAAAATCTCCTGGTGAGATAATCCCTAAATGCGATTTTCCTTATTTTTGAATTTATGTCTGCCGATAAAATATCTTTTTCATTGCGGTTGACATGTATCCGGTAAATTCCGGTATGGGGAGGGGCATAGGGATCCTTGGGGATTTGTTCAAAAACGAGGCCATAATACTCGAGTTTGTAAGTTCCTTTTAGGTCCTGATAGGAACCATAGTCTTTACCATTAATCGAATCTAGTTTTTTTAAAATGATATCGCTATCCATTATAAGTTCTCTAATATGTAAGTAATATTATATTTTCTATTTATTTCGTTAACTAATATGAAAAATATTAAACGCGTTTACCTACAGTTTCTGAAGGTAATATTCAGAGAATGATTTTCTTAAATAGCAGGATCTTTGTGTAATAAATTTAGCGAATCACTTTGAAAGATCAAGAAATAATTATAATAATCAAAGGTGGAATAGAATTATACTTTTATAAAAAAATTATTGCTTTTAGTAATTTAATGGTATACATTTGTACACCATTAAGTATTTATCTAATTAATATTATTCAGAGGGAGGATGTATGGATGAGAAGTTAATGAAGCATGGTGCTTTTAGTCTGGTTTGAACTGATGACTAGTGATGTGGGTGCCGCCAAGAAGTTTTATTCGGAGTTGATGAAATGGGACATCAAAGACATGCCTATGGAAAATATGAACTATTCTGTCGCCAGTGTTGATGGTGAAGATGTTGGCGGTCTTATGTCCATGCCTCCGGACTCAGAAGAAATGCCTCCGGCCTGGGGTCTATATATTACAGTAGATGATGTGGATGCGACCGCAGCAAAGGCAAAAGAATTAGGCGGAAAAGTATTGGTTGAACCACAGGATATTCCCCAGGTTGGACGATTTTGCGTTATTCAGGATCCGCAAGGTGCCTGGTTTTCCGCAATTACTTACGTCCAGTCATAACCCCGCCGGCAAATGCAGCGCCGGGATCTGATCCCGTAAATTCTGCATTTCCTTCCCAAGCCCCGGAAAGCCTGAGGTGATTATCTTAATCCCTCAGGTTTTTTTTTGATGGCATGCTTTTATTTTTAAAGATTAACCACAGAGAGCACTGAGAAGACACAGAGTTCGCTAAGAAAGAATAAAATAATATAAAATCCGCGTAAATCCGTGTTATCCGTGTAATCCGCGTTCTATTGACAAACTAGCATAACCCAGTTGAATTTTTAAAGATTAATCACAGAGAGCACTGAGAAGGCACAGAGTCCGCAGAGAATACATATTTAATTCTTTATAAAACTGCAATGCGCGGAATGGTCTCAGACCGTTCCCTGCATTAGGTGATTATAAAAATTACTTAAATTATACCGCGAGAATCCGTGTAATCCGTGTAATCCGCGTTCTATTGGAAAGTTAAATAAACCGCTTTTTCAGATCACCGGTAGGAATGAGACAACTATCTTTTTTCCCAAACCAGTTATATCTGTTCCTGGCTACAAAATCATAGATCGAATCTCTGACAAATCGGGGAAGAATTACTCCTGTCTTTAATAAACACCACGGAAATTTGAGATATTTCGAGATTTTTATAACAGCTTCTGACTTTATATAACTTTGGTCATCCTCAATAAATATGATTGTATCCATCTTATCTACCGGCAAATTATGTAATTTAAGTAAATCCTTTGCTTCTTCAGATTGAATCCAGCCAAAACGCAACACCGGATTTTTTTCGTATAAGTACACAAAACTAAAAAAAGCGGAACACAGATTACACACTCCGTCAAACAAGATTATCTTTTGATCGTTATTCATGATTTACTTATTTCTCAATATTTTATCAGTAATAATTTATAATATTAAAAAAGAAAATTATATTTCCAAGGTATATATAACCATTTTTAGTTATAAATACCTTCTAACTCCGAATATCATTAAACCACTTGGTATTCAGGCCGAGAATATATCAAAGACGTAATACAATATATTTCATCTGCGATGGATTTTAAAAACAAAGGGCTCGGCCTGATGAGATTCTTAAAAATTCATGTATCTTTAACTCTCCTCTTCATTTGTCTCTTAATTCATGTACTTGTCACTCCCGTGTTTTCTGTTCGCGAATACAAACCGGTCATAGAAGATCCCATGCTGGAAAAATGGCGTTGGGTCAAATTTCCTGAGCTAAGCAGCAGAGGCATTCGCTGCATGACTGAAGATATTAATTCAGCCATGTGGTTTGGATTAGACGAAGGTCTGATTAATTATGATGGTTACCATTGGCAGGATCATAATGCTGCAAACGGATTTACTGATGCGCCGGTTCGGGCGGTCTTGTGTTCCCAGGACGATAAAATTTATGCAGGTACTGATTCTGGTCTTTTTGTTCACGATCCATCAGGATGGAAAAATGTTTTTATTACACCGGCCGGTTCCGGACTAATATATAATACGATTATTGAGCTGGATGGTGATAATATCCTCTGTGCGACCAATCTGGGCCTGCTTTGGCTGAACAATTCAACTATCACAATCTACATGACAAATTACTCCCGGGATAAAATGCAACTGTCAGATTCACATGTGATTGTTGTGCCTGAACGATTGACGGTTGGTAATCAGTTTAATGTATCAGATATCTATTTGGACGTTAATGGCGATCTCTGGATTGCATCAGGATATGATAATGGCAATAGTGGGAAAATCCTTATAGGTAAAGTGGATGTTGATAGTGATGGGGATTTCGAATTTATAACTGTACATAGTGAAAATCCGGATCATAGATTTTATAATGGTTCAAAGATCATCCAAACCAAAGATAAAAAAATCTGGATTATCAATAATCAGCATGACCAGGGACTTCTGACGCTATGAAAGATAATAAATTTAAAAGATTTAATCTCGGTAAATATTTTGGAGAGGATGAAATTAACTCAAGTATTCAGGAATCCAAAGATGGCACATTATTTATTGGCGGGCTTGGCAAAATTTTTACTCAAAAGCATGGTGACTGGCAATTATATGCATCACCGGCTATACCAATTCCATCTTCAACAAGAATTTTAATATATGAATCATCAGATGGTAGTCTTTGGATTGCCGGGCGCCAGAACGAAGTGTATAAACTGGACTATAGCCAAAGTACCTGGGCAACTTACCGTCATCTGAATTTTGAAGGAGAATTAGATAACGGCACTCAGATTTTTATTTCAGTTAATGGTCGCATAGTATTACGGAACGGGGACCGTTGGCGTTCATTTGGGACTGAAGATGGGGCGATTGAGGCGCCGGTGAGGGCAATCACCACAAAATCCGGTGAAATATGGGTTGCAGGAAGTCATAATGGTGTTGCGGCGACAGCATACCTCAAAAATGAAAAATGGCACCGTCAATTACATCCAAATCTATCATGGAATATTGATTATCGGGCAGTGGTTGAGGATAGTGAAGGGAATCTGTGGTTTGGTGGAAATGTGGATGTGGATCTGGAGAGCGGACAGCGGGCAGGAACCGCCTTACTGAAAAATCCTTCAGTAAATAAATCTGATTTTATTTATTATCCCAGCCGGCAAAATGAACCCGGTGCATATGGTCTTGGTCAGTCAGGCGACGGTCAGATGTGGATGGCCGGAATAGGTAGTTGCACAATCATCGATAATGAATGGCATGTCGTGGATAAACCGGAGGAATTGCAGTTTCATGCTGATTATATGTGCAGCAGCGAGGATGGCATACTCTGGGTTGGATCAAGATATTATGGAGTATTCCGCTTTGACGGAAATGAATGGAAAAACTATACCATTGCTGATGGTCTGGTCAGTAACTCCATTACTTTCATTTTGCCAGAGTCAGAGGACTGTGTCTGGATTGCCAGTGATAAGGGGATCAGTAAATTTGATGGCCGGAGCTGGACGAATCATGTGTTTCCTGATGAACTGACAATTATAAAGGAAGGTGGATCACTTAGAAAATCTGTGAGCGGAGGAATCTGGATTAATAAAACTTCCCGCGAATGGAACCGTCGTATGTTAGGCGGCAGAAAGGTTCTGACCAAAAAAATGCTGGAATACCGGACAGTGTTCTATCAACCTGATACCCTGAGTCCAATGACCGAAATAACATTATATGATGAACAAGTATATCAACCGGGAAACACAATTATCTCATGGGCGGGATTAGATCCCTGGTCCAGAACATCCACTGAAGAACTGCAATATTCATACCGTATGGATGGCGGCGACTGGTCTCCCTTCTCTTACAAAACTAACAATATCTTTTTATCTTTACCTGATGGGGACCATATGTTTGAAGTCCGGTCACGGGATCTGGATTATAACATCGATTCAAAACCAGCACGGGTTGAGTTTAATGTGGCTCCGCCGTTTTACCGGCATCCGCTGTTTTATATCCCCATGCTTCTACTGATGGCTATCATTGTATTATTACAAATACGAGTGATGAGAAGAGGGAAAAAATTACGGACAGCTAAAAAAGAGACAGACAATATTCTATTTAACGTTGATGAAGGATTGATGTTAATTAACAGCGATTGCATTATTGGCAGTCAATATTCAAAGGTGTTGGAGAAAATATTCGAGGAGAGCACTCTGGCGCAATGTAACCTGTTTGACATCCTTGCTGGCAAAATTGATAAACAACTCCTCAAAACAACATCTGATTTTCTGGATCTACTGTTTAAAGAAAATTATGATCAGTCCATGATGGATGATTTAAATCCCTTATCGGAAGTTAGTCTTAGTTTTGAGGACAAAAACGCAGTCAAATATCTTGCCTTTAATTTCCGAAATATCGATACCGGCGATGGTAACCAGAATGAGGTAATGGTAACTGTTAAAGATATATCTGAACAGGTTATCCTGGAACAACAACTGAAGGAATCGCAGCAGGATGCCAAGAGACAAATGGACTGGTTGGTCAACATCTTACATGTGGATCCGCCATTACTTCAGGAGTTTGTTGTATCTGCCAATGAAGAAGTAAAGAAAGTTGAAGGATTATTCACGGATAGTCACGATGAAAAGGATCGGGATGAAATTCTAAAAACTGTTTACCGTTCGATCCATCTGATTAAGGGCAATGCCAGCCTGCTGGCCTTAAAAGCTTTTTCTGAACAGGCACATGAATTTGAAGAAAAAATTAGTCTAATCCAAAGTAAGGAAAAAATTCAGAAATCAGATTTTCAGGAATTGCTAAATGAATTGAAAAAAATCAAAAAAACTCTGGATGAAGTAAATAATTTACTTGAACGTATTGGGAAAATTCATGAACAAATGCGTCCCCGCCGTAGTTATGAACATAAAGTCATGGTCCAGTCATTTAAAAATTTAGTAGCCCAACTGAGCGAGGAACAGAATAAACCGATCCGTTTAAATTCTGAAGACTTTAAAATCGAAGAGATTCCGCATAAGGAGCGTATCTTCGCCAAAGATATAATGGTACAATTAGTACGGAATTCTGTCGCACACGGCATTCAGGATGTAGATCAGCGAGAAAAAAATAATAAACCAAAGGAAGCAGAAATAACCATTAAAACATATTCGAACGCAGATTCTTTTTCATTTTCCGTTGGGGATGATGGCATTGGTATCCAGATAGAAAAGCTTAAAGAAATGGCTATTCAAAGCGGGAAGTGGAATGCGGAGGAAATCGCAGATTGGGATGATCAAAAAGTGTTGGATCTTGTCTATGAACACGGCATATCTACGAATGAAAGTTCTGATCTCATATCCGGTAGGGGGGTAGGGCTGGATTTGGTAAAAGAAAAGGTGTGGTCACGGAACGGTGAAATCAAAATTGAATTTGAACCGGGAAAATTTTGTCAGTTTAAAGTAAAGGTCCCCAAAAAATCCCAATAAAAAAGGGCTGTCCCATCCATGAGAAATCAGCCCAATATTTAAATATTGGTAATTGGAAAAAAATAAATTTTTTTCCAATTCGTCATCCTGAACTTGCTTCAGGATCTAATTAAATAGACTCTGAAATAAATTCAGAGTGACAAATCATTAAAACCTAATGCATCCCACCAGGGCCTTGCCGGTGTCCTCTGTGTGGATGTCTTCCTGCAAATTCCGCTTTCATTTCCTCAAACAGGGCAAGCTGTTCTTCATTAAGGAGCGCCTTGACTGCGTCACGAAATTCCTGCATCAGTGCACGGCCTTCTTCATGACATTGTCTCGGATCTGCCTGATCAGCTCGTAATTCAAGCATCTTTGCACCGTACTCGGCCATTAATTCTTTAACTGCGGTCTGCTGATCTTCGTCAAGATTTAACAGTTCAGTTAAATGCGCTACCCTTTTTTCCACTACAATATCCGGATATTGACCGGCTTCAATTTGTGCCTGAATTTGATCAAGCAGTGCTTTTTGTTCATCGGTAAGTATACTGAGAATTTCTTCCATCATCGCCTGGCGTGTCGCTTCATGCTGTGCTCTTAAATCTTCCCGATTCATTTCACCCCTGGCCTGCATATGCAGCTCATGCATCTCGGCACGATGCTTTTCACCAATTTCACGTAATTGTTCTTTCTGTTCGTCTGTCAAATCGAGTACCCATAAGAAAAACGGGCCGGGGCCATTAAGTATAAAATTATCAATCTCTTCGGCTTCAATAGGGGCTTCATTACCTAACATGTACAAAGAAACAGCATCATCCTGGGAATAAGCTGCAAATGATTGCTGTGCCACCGGTGTTTCCTGATTGCAACTGATCATTGAAATAGTCGAAATGGCCAATAATAGAAAAATAAAAAACTTCCTCATAATCAAATGTCTCCTGTTTATGGTTTTATTATGTGCGCATGGTTTGATTAGTTCTACAACGATTTTAGGTTCCTGTTCCTCCTTTTTTTTAATTTGCCTGATTTTGAAATAAATATTTGTTTTGCGTACTTAGCTTCTCCTCTGCGAACTTTGCGGTTAGAAATATGTAAATACCTGGTCAGGACAAGACATATAATCAATAAATTAGACAATTAAAAAAACTAAATATTCCCCATACTGTGTATGTTTGTTAATTTTTTTCCAAATATTGAAGATTGATTTATTTTTTAATCAATTTTTGTTACATTAGGATGCCATTGGGACTCAATTATTTTAATATATACACATAATCAAATCTGTTGCGTTAACAATATCCGTTATTTCCGTAATGGATTGAATCAATTTATGGACTCAAATGAATAATAAGGAATAATAGGATGAAAAAAGTAATCTGGATGTTGCCACTTATTATATTATTGATACATTCCGGCCAGGCACAATCACTGTATTCTTCCAACAATGATTCATTAATTGCAGCTGATGGTGGATTATATCCCGGATCCGGCCCTCGTGGAAGAAATGAATCCACGAAAACCCTTATGGGTGCCTGTGGTGGAGGGCGTTGGATTAAACGTTGGACTGGCTGCATTTAATGCGTATGTCATGGACTCGCATTTTGCAAAGATTAGTTTTAAAACCGTGGAGCATAATTTTGAGATCGGTTATTCCACTGATGCAGATGCCTTTTCAGGTAATATGTTTTCACACCCGTTCCACGGATCAATATATTACAATCTTTCCCGTTCCAGTGGTTATGGCTACTGGACTTCTATGGGTGTGGCTGCGTTTGGCAGCTGGCAATGGGAATTCTTTATGGAAAATGAACCCCCGGCATTCAACGACTGGATAATGACCTCCGTAAGCGGATCTATGATCGGTGAGATGTTTTATCGTTTTTCAAATTTGATTCTAAATGAAAGTCTGCAGGGAGCCAGCCGGGTCTGGAATGAAATTGGTGCCGGTATATTTAATCCGGGTAGAGTATTCAACCGGTTGATTTATGGTCGTACGGCACGGGTTAGTTCTACCAAATTGTATGAGAAAAGAGGCGTTCTTGGGGAACTGGGCTTTGGTATGAATAATGTGGCAGATGGTACGAGTTTTGAGAATGGTCAGAAGAACGGTATGTTTACGATCGACTATACTTACGGTAGATTATTTAAAAGTGGAAAGTTTAAACCATTAGATTTCTTCCGTTTTAACCTGGCTGTTAATTTTGGTGGCGTTCAGCCGGCGATTGGTCAGTTTAGAATATATGGTATTCTTCATGGCAAACAATCAAGTGCCGGGGATGGCAAATTCATTTGGGGCCTTTTTCAACATTATGATTTCCTCGAGAGTAATGTATACCAGATCGGTGCGACGAGTATGGGGGCAGGAATTGGTTACCGTTCTTCCGGAAAGGGCAGTGTGAGTTTTGTTGGTATGCTGCATGGTGCCGCATTGCTGATGGGCGGTGTAAACTCAGAATACGCAAATAATTATAAAGTATCATTTCTTGATTCAGCGCGCACCTATAATATGGGGCCCGGTGCCCATGCGAAACTTGAGACCTTTTTGCGCTTTTCATTTGGATCATTGTATGTTGGTTATAGTTTCTGGTGGATACATACATGGGATGGCGCTCCAGGAGATGAATTGGTGGGTATGTGGTCACCCAAATTGCGAATCAGAATTTACGACCGCTGGTATCTGGGACTCGAATACCTGTTTTATCATAAAATTGGGTTATATGATCAATATGAAAACACGGATGTTCGCAATAATGAACAGCGGCTATTCATATCGTACTCTTTTTGAAGAGACGAAATAAACCTCAGAGGGACACTTCGTGTTCTCATTTGAATTGGTTTTAATTCCGTGGTTAAATAGTCCTGGGATTGTTTCGTGTGTATTTAAGATACGAATGGAAATAGAATTGCTTAAATCAATAAATATTAAATACTTACTCTGTGTACTCTGTGGTATAAATTTGTACGACAGATATTTCAAGGAGATATAAAATGAAGTCAATGATAGTAATTTTTGTATTTCTAATGTTGGCAGGGAGTCTTTTGGCGCAGGTTGAAGTGCAGATAGATACTGATATTGAAACAAATGAAGAATTTGTGACCGCACAAATCGCCATGATAAATTCCATCGGCGAATTCAGAGAAAACTGGGTGGGTGCCAATGCTTATTATCTGGGTTTTGGCAGAATTTATTCAAATGATTGGGCTCTGATCTTTCAACTCGGTTATTTAAATTTTAAGCAAAATGAAAATGCGGAATTTCGAGATGGCTCAAATAACGTCCTGGCTTTAACGGTAGGGGGCCGGTATTATATTGCCCGCGGAAAAGTTCGCCCGTTTTTACTTGCCATGAATGGAGTGAATATAATCACTGAAAAGTGGACCATGGGGGAAGATTCAAAGGATCATACCATCGGCAGATACCATTTTCAGGTCGGTATTGGTTTATCTGTAATTATGATGGAACAACTGGAAATTGAAATTCAGGGAAAATATAATTCACATTTAGTTGAGCCTGCAGTGCCATATAATATGACGGGAATGGAAGTGGGATTGGCGTTTAACTACCGGTTATAATTGCCATTCCAGACCAGCATGCATACCAAAGTCCGGTGCATTTTCGTGGTTAATATAATTCTCGGTCACCCCGATTGAGATACGCATCGATTTTGAAATATCTATTTTAGATCCCAGCGTCCATTCATAGGATGTTTTGGCAATATCCGCATTAAACTCATGTGATAGTACGCTGGTGAGTATTTGGTTTTGAATAAGCAGGGACACGGAACTTCCCAGCGGCTGCTCATAAACCAGAATCCATGATAACGAAGGCCGGGTTTTCATCTCCGGTATTAACTTCCACTTTCCTGGTATAACCACACCTAAATTTGTTGTTGCAAATCCATTGCCGATTTTTTTTGACAGAAGCACATCGGCACCAAAATCAAATGATCCGCTTCCTTTGAGTGTGTTTACATCGCCGGTGGGCAATTTCGCCGCAATTCTCATTGTCATGGCCGGAAAATGATTGGTTTCGCTGATTAGTAATTGTCTTGCCTGAAGAACCACATCACCGATACCCGGTGCACCAAGTTGTCCCTCATTTAAATGAACTTTATTATTCGCGGAGATAAAAAATTGTGTTTGATTGGCCGACATCATGGTGCGGCTGCGAAACGGATAACCAGCCAATTTATGGAAATTCTCAATGGGAATATCCAGAAATCCGCCATAATAACTGATCAGCGGCAGTTCCAGAGAGACAGAAAGATCGCGGGAAATCGTATAAGCCACCTGTAAGGCCATGCGGCCGCTCCCGCTGTCAATATAATATTGCCCAGGGGCTGGATCTGTTTGAAGCTGTGCCGGATCAAATTGCATGCGGTAGTCTGATTGGGGTAATTGACTGAGAATTCCGGCAGATCTGGTATAGGTATTGGCATGGGAATACTGCATGGCAATGTGCCAGTTTCCTGGCGAATGATGATATGCCTGACCGGCAGTAAATGCCAAAAATGGCAGGGTGGCCGGAAATTGATTCCTTACAGCCAATGGCCCGCGAAAATTTATTTCACCGGCATCACAGGGAATAATTCCCGCTATTATTATAAAGATAATAAAAACTGCAATTGATCGCATACGATACTGAACTATCCAGGTTAAACATTAGTTGCATGTTCTACGATTGAGAGTAAATTTAGTTCTTTTTGGTGTCAGGATCATCAGGAATAAGTTAAATTTTGATATAAAATACTATCAGACGATACCAGGTGAATAATATTTTTGACGGGATAACAGGATTTACACGGATGATACTGATTTTCACGGATATTTAATATAATATTCTTTTATCCGCGTAATCCGTGTCATCCGCGTTCTACTTCTTCTATGTTGTTCCTCTCTTGACCTGGTGTTTACAAACTTTTGACCGCCAAGTGCGCGGAGAAGACGCGAAGTACGAAAAATAAATTATTATTAATCTTTGCGTATTTTGCGTAATTCTTAGCGATCTTTGCGGTTAAGAAAATAATGTCCATTTAAAATTTCAAAATAATTTTATTCTGACTAAATTAGACTATGAATAATTTGATTCTCTGGATAAAAAATAACCGTGAAGTTTCATATTTCCTGGCCGGACTAACTCTGTTCCGTTTTTTATATTACCTGGTTATTCCCATTACACCGCAGGAAGCCTATTACTGGTACTATTCGCTCTATCCGGACCTGTCCTATTTCGATCATCCGCCCATGGTGGCCTGGTCCATCTGGCTGGGAACCGCATTATTTGGAAAAACCATCTTTGGTGTCAAATTTATGGCCGCCATCTGGTCGCTCCTGACAAATTTGCTGTTGTATAAGACGGTGTTAATCTGTATTCATGATGGGAAGGGCGAAAAGGCCAAAGGCAAAGAGGCAAAGAGGCCGGCACTTTTTGTGGTTATCCTTTATAATCTGAGTATATTTGCCCATTTGTATGCCCTGATCATGGTGCCGGATACGCCGCTGCTTTTTTTCTGGCTGCTGGTTATCTTTTTTATCTTTTCGTATCTCAATAATGATCAGGTAAGATACCTCTATCTGGCCGGCATTGCCCTGGGATTCGGAATGATCAGCAAATACACGGCGGTGGCCATTTTACCTGCTGTTTTTCTGATCTTCTTGCTGGATAAAAATCATCGCAGGATTTTTCTCAAACCACATCCCTATCTTGCGCTGCTGCTGACCGGGCTGGTTTTTTCCATCATCATCTACTGGAATATGATGCATGACTGGGTTTCTCTCAAATTTCAGTTTGCCGATCGCTCATCCGGCCTGAAATCCTTTCAAACGAAATATCTGTTCCAGCTGATCGCCAGCCAGATTTTTATGCTGACACCTTTGCTACTGGTACTGTTTTTTAATTCAGGTCTGAAAATAATAAAACAATGGCGCACATTGATTACCGAACGTAATCTGATGATTACCGGGGTTTTTATCGTCTTTGGATTTATCTTTATCAGCCTGCGGTCACTGGTTAAAATGAACTGGCTGCTACCGGGCTACCTGGGTTTTATCATCGCCACAGTGCTCATCTATAAAAATAGAGATATGCTCAGGTCGGTCTGGATAAAAACGGGCATCATTTCATCCATTATCCTTTTGATTGTGGCGCATATGATTCTTGTCATCCCAAACATGCCGCTTGGTGAGGGCAATACCTGGAGCGGATGGCAGGATTCGGCACAAAAAATTGCCGGGATACAAAAGCGCCTGGGGGGAGAGAAAACAACTTTTCTATTTAGCAATTCATATAAATCTTCCGCATTGTTACGTTTTTATTTACCGGTGGATCAGGAAGTGTATGCGCAAAATATATATGGTGAACCGGCACTGCAATTTGATATCTGGGGAATTCCGGATTCCCTGGCCGGTAAGGATGCCATCTTTATCCATACGGACCGCTATGAGTATGGTAAAAATCTGGATGTTTTGAATATGTATTTTAGTGATATCGAGTTGATTGAAAAGTTTGAATACAAGTTTATGGATGAATATAAGACACGGACAATCTATTGTTATCTTGCAAGGGGGTACGTAGGTCGAGATTAATCTCGACCTACATGAAACTCTCACGCTTTTGCAATCTGAACAGTGCCGCCAGCGTAGCCAGAACGGCACCAATGATCAGGTATAACCGGTTATAAAACAGCATCTCCGCCCACACCACCGGGCTTAACGAATCCGGAAAATCATAGGGATTTAAAAAGATATTCCACTCGCTCTCATCGAGAATACCGCTTGAAATCCAAACTATTAAACCAATTAAGACCATGACCGCAGCGGTTCCCGCGCCATTCCTGATCAGTGTAGAAAACAGGAAGGCCAGGGTACCCATGAAAAATATGGGAAACATCAATTGTAATCCCATCTCAAATATGGGTACGGGTAACAGCGCCAGTGTGCTAAGCAGTCCAAGCACCAGAATAAATGCATATACCACGATAAATATGATCAGCAGACGTAATAGCCAAACCTTATATCGATAATTTGGAATACCGAATAATACCTCAATCATGCGTGTATCCACATCGTTCTGAATTCCAAATGTGCTGGGATAGAATATGATCAGCAGGCCGGGGAAGAGCAGCAGATTATAAACATCTGCTTCTCTGAAATATGCGTCCGGATCAAGCACAATGATGGTGGTTATCATGAGATAAAACCCAAATGCGCCCAACAGAAAAAATATAAATTTATTGGCAAATACAATCTTCAGATTATATTTGAATAACTGGACGAATATAGTGATGTAATTTTTTAACATTGGTGTTTATATCTTTATATGAAATATTATGATTGCGTAGGGACACGGCATGTTGAAAATCCCGTCTTCGGGATGCCGTGTCCCTACGATATGATATTTATTACCTCATGATATCTTAATTAATTATTTGATATGTTCATGAATCATTTTTAATAGATCCCGAAATAAATTCGGGATGACGAATCATGATCCCCGCACATGCAGCATCCTTGTGTCTCCGAGCAACCATAAATATGCATCCTCCAGTGTTGGTTTTACCTGAATGGAATCAGCAGTTGGAGATTTATCCGAAAGTATGCGCACCCTGATTTTATCTTCAATTTTAATGTGATGAATTACCTTGTAATCCTTGTTGTATTGCTCAAAATCGGCGCTGTTTATAGTGCATTGCCAGACATGGCTTTCCGCTTCTTTGGCCATCTGTATGGGTGCGCCAAGATATTTTATCACGCCATTATTTAGCACCGCAACTTTATCGCAGGAACTCGCCACATCTTCTATAATATGTGTTGAGAAGATGACGACCCTCTCCCGGCTTAATTCAACCAACAGGTTGCGGAAACGAATTCTCTCCCGGGGATCCAGTCCGGCAGTTGGTTCATCTACAACCAGAATGCGCGGCAGATGGAGCAGGGTTTGCGCGATCCCGATACGTTGTTTCATGCCGCCTGAGAATGAGCCGATCTTTTCATCTCTGTGCGAATCCATATGAACCGCCTGTAAAACATAGTCGATGCGTTTCTCCCGGGCATCGGTATCGGTGATATTTTTTAGTATCGCCTGATAACTTAAAAATTCATAGGAGGTCAAATTCTCGTAGGTGCCAAAATCCTGCGGCAGGTATCCGATTAAACCCTGCAATTCTTCACGTTTTTCGGATACATCGATATCATTTATCCGGATCTTTCCATAACTTTGTTCCAGCACACCACATATTATCCGCATCAGGGTTGTTTTTCCGGCACCATTGGGACCTAGTAACCCGAACATACCATTGCCAATTTCCAAAGAAATTCCACTAAGTGCTTTGAATGGTTTTGATTTTTTTCCAATAACCGGTATCATTTGAATCAGGCGGTAGAATCGTTTTCGTATACCGGAGAAACGTCCGGTAAGCCGGTTGATATCAACCAGGTTGTGACTGAGGCGATTCGACGTGGTATATACGATCAGGGCAAAATACCAGAGAAAGGCGACAAATAATACCGTAAAAGTCTGTTGCCATCGCACCCAGAATATGATCAGATTTATTGCAGGGAATCCCCATAAAATAAATTTATTTGCCCGTGACCAGAACCAGTTAAAAATTCGGAAAATTCTGCCGGTTGGCCGGGGCTTTGTGGCCGCAATCCAATGATTGCGCAAGTAAAAAATATAGAAAAATAATGGATGTACCAGTACAAACATCCAGAATCCACTGGTCAGATAAAAATAGATATAGTAGATAAGGAATCCCAGTAGCAGAAATTGCCATCCTGAAATAATAATGCGCCGCCAGTTTATCTTTCGGTCCGGAATTTGAGTTTCCTCCTGCTTATTCCATTCACGTAAAAACTTTGAGGAGGCATCATAAATTTTATACAAATTTTGGATACTGATGACGATAGCTTCATCTTTTTTAATAAACTCTGCCTGGGCCTGTCGCAGACTTTCTTTAATGAAATAGGTAATTCCCGGCACAATGAGTAACAGGATAAATAAATCGGCAAACTGCCAGATCATACTCTCCACATTGAAGTAGATCAGGAAACAGCCCAAAACAAAAAATATGATCTGGATTATTTTTAGTTGGATACTCAGTGACTTTATCCATTCAACCATGTTCTCCAGACCGGAGTACACGGTTGGAATAAGCACCAGTGTAAAAAGGGTGCTCAGAGATAACCCGCCAATTACGGTAATGGCAAAGGGGGCTGCGATTGTGGTGATATAATCGACTTTACCCATGGCCAGGGGCATCATCGCGGCAATGGTTGTAATAGCCGTGATGATAATCGGGCGTAAACGGGATTTTCCGGCAACGATCAGCGCCCGTGACCGGCGAAATCCATTTCTTCGCAATATCCGGGTATAATCTATCAGGATGATGCCATTATTTACCACAATTCCCAATAGAATCAGAAATCCAATCAGGGTATTTGCATTCAGCAGCGAGTTTCCGGTAAAAATTATTGCCCAGAGAGATCCGATAGCGGCCAGGGGAATGGTAAACATGACGATAAAGGGATTTAGCAATGATTCAAATACTGATGCCAGTATCATATAAATGAGCAGAAATGCGACACCGATCAGAAAATAGAAGTCGCTCAGATCGGCTTCACCAGCCACATTTTCGATTGCCACGCCTGTCGGGATTTCGAGCCCTTCGAGCATCTGATCTATTTCTTCACGCGATGCCTCCAGATAAGTATTTGACTCTGTCACCTCGCTAATGAACCGATACGTGATCGTTATCTGCCGTTCCTGATTTATCCGGGTTATTCCTGATCTTCCCTCTGTAAACAGTAAATTACTGATTTGCTCGAGAGGATAGGTGCCACCGGCATCAGACGGAATGAGCAATGTACGTAAATCTGTGACATCTTTTTCTTCTTCGTCCTCATCCATGATCAGGATATCGTATTCATCGGTACCATCTTTGTACCGGATACCGCTTGATACCTCTTTTTGAAAACTATTTAATTCATTAGCCAGAGATGCCATGCTGATATTGTATTCATTCAGCAGATTCTTATCCAGAAGGACCTGAAGTTCGGGGCGATTTTGCGATAAATCGGATCGAACCCGGTTTATAGTGGATAGATTCTCTAACTGATATTGAATATCATCTGCGACCCGGCGCATTATTTCAAAATCACGACCCTTAATAAGCAATTGTTCGTTTTGGCTGCCTACACCGAGCATGCTCTCGAAGGATTCACCCATCGCACCGCCACCACCGCCGCCAAACCGTTGTCCCGATTCCGGCTCATCAAAACTCACATCGGCAGATTCAAAATCATCGATCCACTCACCAACCATACTTTTTATATCTGTGATCGTTCTTCCTGCTATAGATTCGTAATCCTCTTTGAGCGCCAGTGTAACAATTGCTTCTTCTTCATAAATCTGGGCAATCAAATCTTCAACTTCATCAATCCCCTCTAAAAGTTGTTCCAGGTCATTTACGGCCAGATCAGTTGATTCCAGCGTGGATCCGCTGGGCATGGTCAGATAAAGATTCAGATCCGCTGACTGAGTATCTCCCTGAATATTCAGACTAATAGCCAATGCGGTTAACAGGCTGACAAAAAACAGAAAAACTGCGCTGAGAATGGTTCGCAACGGATTCCGCATGCCGGATTTTAAGAGCAGGATATATCTCTGTACCACACGGGCGTGAATTGAAATTTTGGCGATCTGACTCACGGCTGTTCTTTGCAGCATATAATTTGCCATCATCGGTATGAGTAACAAGGCAACGATTAGAGAAATGACCAATGTGGAGATAATTGAAACCCCGATCTGGTACCCGATTATGCGGACCATAAAGTTTTCTGCAAACAGGAATGGTAAAAAGACAACAACGGTGGTCACGGTCGCAGCAAAGATGGAGCGCCAGATTTCACGGGTGCCTTCTAATACCGATAATTTTGCATCTTTCTTTTGACGGTACACGCGGTAAATATTCTCCAATACCACGATGCTGTTATCTAACAGCATACCGATGGCCAGGGCCATACCAACTAATGTGAGACTGTTGAGAGTAATATCAAACGCATAGAACAGATTGAAGGCACTAAAGACGGATATAGGTAATGCCAGACCAATTATCATCACCAGTCGCAAATTCCTGAGAAAGAACCAGAGAACCAATATGGCTATCAGACCACCCACCAATGCCAGTTCCATGATCAGATCCAGATTGTCCTCAAGATATTCGGCCGTATCCTGTTGAATGGTAATCTGCACATCGTCCGGATCATATTTCTTGTTTATTTGGTCGATAACGCCACGTGTGGCATGTGACAGTTCAATTAGATTGTTTCTTGTGTCACGAACCAGCTGAACTGTAACAGCTTCCTGACCATTTATACGGCTGATTGAAGTCTCTTCTTTTATGTCATAACTCACTTCGGCTACGTCTTTTAACAACAGAGGTACATCCGGATCGACAACAATATTTTCCAGATCACTGATGCTTCGATATTCGGCAAACAGATTTACATGTGTCTTTTTTTGCTGGTCATTAATCGTACCCAGGAACATCTTATCACGATTATTACGGGCAATCAGGTTTCGTAATTGTGATGGTCTGAGTTTATAGGCTTCACTAATTTCCTTTTTCATTACGATCTCGACAGATTTCTCATGACCGCCGAATACTTCTACATTTGCAATACCGTCAATTGCTTCAAAGTCGTCACGAAACTCACCGTCAAAAAGATTTCTTAAACGATCAACCCCGCCATCCCCCCTGATTTGCAGATTCATGAACATATTTGACAATTGCTGGGTATCGATCTTAAGAACGATAATAAAGAATTCTTCAGAAATCGAGGATTTAATTGCGTCTACCTTCTCCTGCAATTTCAGATAGGCGTATTTTATATTGACATCCGGATTGTAATAGACTGTGATACGGGCCTGACGACGTTGAATATATGACTCAAATTTTTCAATTCCCTCAAGTGTACCAATGGCGCCTTCGAGCGGAATAATCGCCTGCTTTTCCATGTACTGCGGATCCATATCACGCGCGCCATTTACCTGAACAATCAGAAATGGGAGTTCCACATTGGGTAATAACTCCAGATCCAGGTTCTTATAGGAGATATAACCCAGGAGTGATAACCCGAGAAACAGCATCGAGATGAATGTGCGGCGATTTATTACAAATTCAAGCATAGTTATTAAAATTTTGTCCTGATTTTATTTGCCAGGTTATCTAAAACAAAGTAGACACACGGAATAACAACCAGCGTCAACAGAGTAGAGGTGATGAGCCCGCCGATCACGGCCAGGGCCATGGGGGTTCTTAATGCCGCACTTTCTCCAATTCCAAGAGTGAGAGGCAGCAGGGCAAGAATTGTGGTTAAACTGGTCATGATGATTGGGCGGATCCTGCGTTGACCGGCTTCGACAATTGCATCATGCAATGACATTCCCTGCCTTTTTCAGCTGATTGATCGCATCCACCAGAATAATGGAATCATTCACGGCAATGCCTACGAGCAGAATAATCCCGATGTATGCCATCACATTCATGGGCATTTGTAACACAAAGAATATTAAAATGGCACCGACGGTGGCCAGAGGTATCGTTAATAAAATAGTAAAGGGATGAATCAACGATTCGAACTGGGAAGCCAATACCATGTAAATCAGTACGATTGAAAGTAAAAGCGCAAATTTGAGATCTGAAAACGACTCCTGCCTTTTTCAGCTCTTCTCCGGAAATTTCATAACTGTAATTTGGCGGGAAATCAATTTCACTTAATTCTTCACGTATACTTTCAGCCACCTTATCCAGGGCGACATTCCCGCGCAGTTGGCCGCTGATTACGCCAATGCGTGTCTGATTCTGCCGGTTTATTTCTTTTTCTCCGATGGTGGTTTCGATTGTGGTAATTTCTTCCAGGGGAATTCTTAACTGGCCAGAGCGGACTTGTATGTTTGCAATTTCCTTTAAGGTCATGTCAGGCAGCTTAAGGGTAATATCCTGGAGTTCACCTTCACTCTCCCAATCACCAACGGTTCTGCCCTGGATCTGGTCACGTACCTGATTGGCTACAGTGGTAAAATCCAGATTATATAGCCCGGCCCGGACACGGTCAAATACAACATTGATCTCCGGCCGGTCCTCATCAAAAGAGGATTCGAGATTTATGATTTCCTTAATATTTTCTAATCTCGTTTTTACTTGAGCATTTAGTGTTCGCAATGTATTCAGATCGGCACCCTTGATCTCAACGACCATGGGTGCTTTATCTGTCCCGAGTGTGGCCTGCAGAGAAGATTCCTCCTGATAATAACGGAGTTCCCAATCCGGATTTAAAGAAAGCTGAGAATTAAGATCTTCAATTATTTGCTGTGTTTTTTGCCTGGTGTCTGGTTTAAGATAAATTGAAATAATAGCGATGTTGGCATCCTGAAGTGCCGTTGAAGATTGCTCACTAATGGTCCCTGTGAGTGGTCCGACGCGCGTATATATGCTTTCAACTAAATCACCGATTTGGGCCCTGATTAAATCTTCAATTCCACGGGCAACGTTATCCATATGCTCCAGTGAAGTACCTTCTTCCAGAATAACTTCTATCTGAAAATCCTTCGACTCTCCTTGCGGCATGAACTCGCTACCCATAAATGGTACAATTATGGCCGTTATCAAAATAAGTCCGGCACCTATTAAAATAATCCGCCAGCGGTATTGCAATGCTCGGATGAGCAATTTTTTATACCAGTTAAATGAAAATGATTTATCTTCTATTTTTCCAGGCTTATTTTTTAGAAAACGGTGCGACAACATAGGGATTAAAAATATAGCGACCGCCAAAGATGAGATCAGCGAAAAGGCTACCGTCCAGGCCTGGTCTTTAAATAATTCTCCGGCTGCGCCATGCAAATAAACAATGGGTAAAAATACGACAATCGTAGTAATGGTTGATGCCGTAATAGCACCTGCCACCTGGGCGGTTCCGTCAACCACGGCGTCGCGGAGAGATGAACCCCCTTCCAGATTCCTGAATATGCTCTCCATTACAACGATCGCATTATCCACCAGCATCCCTGCGCCCAGGGCCAGACCTCCCAAAGTCATTATATTCAGAGTCAGCCCGTTAAAATACATCAGGTTAAAAGTGGCAATAATTGAAATGGGTATGGCAATACTGATGATTGCAGTGGTTCCTATTCTACGCAGGAAGATATACAAAACAAACACAGCCAGTAATATACCGAACAGGGCCGTCTGTTCGACTTCATTAATGGCCAGTTCGATAAATGCAGCCTGGTTTTGTAATATATGAAACTGGTAACCGGGTAATGCCTGTTTCAGTTGCACCAGACTCAGGTTTAAATCATCCACAGCTTTGACCGTGTTATACCGGGTTTCCTTATATATGGCTAAGGCGACGCAGCGTACTTCATTTATCCGGACAATATTTTCCGGTTCCTTGTTAACATAGTTTATTTCTGCAATATCTTTTAAAAAAATGGGAATCATTTCCTGATCTGTGTCAGAAGCCTGTTGTCCAACAATAACATTGCCGATATCTTCAATGGTTTTAAATTCCCCAACGCCTTTTATAATATATTTAAGACCAAGCTCAACAATTGATCCACCGGAGGCGGTAATATTGGAGCTCTGAATTTTTGATGAAATAGTGGACATATCCAGATCATGGGCATCCATCAGATAATGTGATGTTTGCACAACCACTTCTTTTTCTTCTGCGCCGATAATCTCAACAGCGGCAATCCCTTCCAATCTTGTGATTTCATTGCGTAAATAGTTTTCGGCGATTTTTCTTCAGCTCGTCCATATCCCGGATTTCAGGATGTGACAATCCGATCAACATAACCGGTCTTGAATTGGGATCATGCTGACTTAGGGTGATCTCTTCAATATCTGAATTCTGACTGAAAGTGGAGATACTTTTTTGCAGATCTAAAAACGACTCATCCATATCCGCATCCCAGCCATATTCAACCGTAATCTGTGCGGTACCTACCTTTGAAATTGATGAAACATTGGTAACTTTCTTCTGGCGAATGGCCAGACTCTCAATCTGTTCAACAAATTGCCGCTCCATTTCTTCCGGTGGACGTTCCCCCGCTTTCAATTCAATAAATATCCGGGGATTATTCAAATCCGGAAACAGATCGACACCCAAGTTGGTGAACGAAATATATCCTAACAGGATAACACCAAGCACAAACATCAATACTGTGACGGGATAGTTAACTGAAAATTCGCTAAATTTTTTCATGTGACGATCCGTTATTCGTGAATACCGTCTTTATTGCATTAAAAATAAAATTGTAAGGGCATGGCATGTCGTTTTTAACTCCAAGTGTTTCGTGATATTGTCACAAAGTCCATAAGTTCCTAAGTCCCTGAGCACCTATGTCCATATATTTGTCATCCTGTCTCGGAGCGGAATCCCGCTGATAAGGGTCTCTGTGCATAGGATGCTCTCTGATCCCAAGGTGCGGATCACGATCACGTAGGGACACGGCATGCCGTGTCCCTACGCAATCAAATGTTTGCTAAATGTATAAATCCAATGACCAAATGGTTTTGGATTTTCATCCCTTTTGATACCAATTATTCGATGTGGACACGGCATGCCGTGTCCCTACGCAATCAAATTTGGCCAGCATCCAGTATCTTGCATCCTGCTCCCTGCATCTTGCTACTACTTCACAATCTTGACTTTAGACCGATTACGCAATGTTTCAAATCCTTTTATAACCAGCCGGTCTTTTTCTTTGAGTCCTTCTAAAATTTCTACTTGCTGGGCATTTTCGATCCCAGTGGTAACGACTCTGCGAAATGCGGCGCCCTTGTCAACCACATACACCGTCTTTCCGCGGCGCTTGCTCAAAATAATTTCTTTTGAGATCACAATGGCGCTGTCTTTTTGAGCAATTATCGTTTCAACTTTGACAAACATACCAGGTCTGAGCAGATTCTGTATATTATCTACGAGCACCTGTGCTTTAAACGACCGGGTAGTAGGATCAAGGGCCGGGGCCACCTGGGCCACTTCTCCATGAAGCGTATCTTTGCTGAGACTGTAATGAGTGACCCGTAATTTTTGACCAACCTGTATCCTTCCCAGCTCTTTTGCCGGATAAAAAACTTCGGCGTAGAGTTGATCATAATCCATTAGTTCTACCAATACCTGGTTCATGGGAATCCTGGTATCCTGAGTATGATAGGGCAGATCAATAATAGTCCCGGTGAATGGCGCAGTAATTTGCAATTTCTTTAATTGAAAAAGTGCATTCTCATAAGTGTAATTCGCTTCAATATAGGTCATTTCAGAATTTTTCAATTCCCGCAGTGTTACACCACCCTTGTCATAGAGGGATTTTTGCTTTTCTAATTCACGTTTGGAAATATCCAGATTAAGTTTTTGAGATTCAATTTTGATATTATTCTCGTGTTCCGGATTATCTATCAGGATGATGATCTCACCTTTGGAAACAGTCTCGCCGGGTGCATATAATTTTCCGGTACGTTTATTCTTCTGAAGCCGGTAATTTCCATCCACTTCTGAATAAATGACGGTATTTTTTATGGCGTTTACCGTGGCGGTTGTAGTAATAATTTCTTCGATAGATCCGGTTTTAATTTCCTGAACACTGACCGGTATACTTATTTCCAGTTCATCGCCGGAATCCGATTGCTGACATCCCCAGATTGAGATGAGCAATCCCGCAAATATGTACTGAATTTTCACTTAAAATCTCCTTATGTGCACTTTATTTTTTTAAGATTTACCACAGAGGACACAGAGTAAAGTATTAATTATTTATAAGTTAACCATTATTTTCTTTGTGCTCTCTGTGGTACAGTTTTATAAATATTATTTGATACTACCTGTTAAAATTATTCTTCATCCTTATCTTCAATTAAAATGACCGGACGATCTTTCTCAAAATCCCACAAAGATTCAATTTTTAAATCGAGCAGGGCGAATTTATAACTGATCATGGCATTGACCAGGTCTATTTTTCTTTGTGAAAGTTGATTCTGGACCAGATTTAAATCCATACTGGTCAGGTCGCCATTTTCGTATCTTTCCAGGTTGATATCATATGTAAGCTGGGCACTTCTAACATTTTGTTTTGCCAGTTCTATCTGCAATGCCTGGTTATTCATATTACGCACGGCCTGACGTATTCCGATCTGAATCATTTTCTTTTCCTCACTGGCAGATATTTCGGTTTGAGCGACCGATGCTTCAGATGCCTTGATCCGGGAATTCTGTTCACCCCAATCCCAGACTGGAAGTTCGAAAGTTAGTAAGGCGCGTTGATTCTTGGTAGGAACTTCATACACTTTGTTCAATTGTTCATCCTGCCCAATGATACCATATGAGAGTGAAATATTTCCTTTAAATTCATTTGTTGCGCCTGCCCGGACCACATTGGCTTTACTAAGTGCCAGGTCAAGATCTCTCTGCCTCAATTCCATACGATGAGCGAGTCCATGGGCTAGTGCATGTTCAATATCCACGTTAACAGCTTCCTGGGTAACTTCTGCAACAACTGAGATTTCACTAAAAATATCCATCCCAAGGAGTCGTTTTAATTCATCCAATGAATTTTGAAGGGTTACTTTTCCATTTTGTACTTGTGACCGGCTGATGGTAAGATCCAGTTCTGCCTGGTATAGTTCTTCCCTGGCGGCAATTCCGGCTTCCACTTTATTCTTTATGATCTGATAACTGCGTTGGCGGTTGAGCGAGTCTTCAAGAGCAACCTGCAGGCTCATTTTATTCTGATAGGCGGTATAAAAACTTTGAGCAACCAGTCTCTCCAGTTCCAGTTCGCGGATATTATAGTTTAATGATGCATTCTCCAAATCCAGTTTTACTTCATCCAGAGCCAGTTGCTGACGGTTATAGGTGAAAATGGGCTGGTCATAAGAGATATACAAATTATTGCTGAAACTCTCATTTGATGTATAATCAATTAAGTCACTATTGGAGTCGAACCAGCCAAACTGATTACGAAGTACGAGTAAACCATCGGTCCATAATATAGGTTGTGATACCACAAAGGTTCCGCTATAGCTCTTACTTTCCTGGTTGTACCATGATGAAAACTGAGTGTTGAATTCGCTTATATTGCTGTAAGAAAACGGCTCAAGCAGAAAGCCAAATGATGATTTTAGTGAGGCCTCCTGGGCATTTAATAATTCCTCACTGCGGGTCAGCGAGAGCCTTGCCTGTTGAATATTAGGGCTGTTTTGTCTGGCAATCTCAAAGGCGGTATCAAATGATAGAACCTCAGTAGATTGTGCTACGGAAATATTAAAAGTTGAAACTATAATAAATAGTACACACATGTAATTATTTAAACTTCGCATTCTATTTTTCCTGTAAATTAATTTTTAACCCATTTAACGGCATCTGCCATGACAACTCTGGCATTGGATTTATTTGTTAATATCACTTCAGCCTTTCCGGCGCTCAGATACCATGAGCCCATATAATTCCATCCCTCCGGGGCTTCATCGGCAGATATATTTACAATTTCCTCACCGGAATCATGTATTACACGGTATTCAATCTCGCCAAACAAATCTCTACCCCGGCGCCGTCTTCGCCCAAAATTATCCTGATTAAACATGTAAGTGTAAATATCATAGATGCCGGATTCATCAATATCGGCAATCCAGCTAACCTGTCTTTTGCCATCACCCGCACGGATATAATATGCTGAGTGAATATAAGTCCCGAAAAATGCAGCATTTTTAATCAAAGTCCATTGAGGCGGGGGGCTCCACCAACGGAAACTTTTATATTTAATACCATCTTCTGCGATATAATCCTTATGAATTAATCGTTTTAAGACGCTCTCCTGTGGTGGATTAACTAAAACAAATCCGGAATCCTCATTATCCACGATAATTTCCCCGGCCAGGCTCATGACGGGAGCATCCGCAAGAATGGTCTCACCATGAAAAGGTTCTTTCCGCTCGTTGAGCTCCGCATCATCAAAACGTTGCGAGTAACTCAGGGGCAGGTTTTTGGCAATTAAAAAATTGATTGTTATTGCCCGGGGCTCCTCGTCTAGTAATATGCCAATCTTCTTGGTTTGTCCGGGTTCAATATTGTATAATTGAGGAGGGTCTTCTTCATTTGATGAAGAAAAGGACATGCCTCGTCCGCGTTGCCGGAAATCGAATGAAACTTCGATTAAACCTTTTACTTCCTCGAGATTGTAAATGCTAAACATGGCCTGGTTTCGAATGCGATCATTATCCATTACCTTGTACAGATCAACCTGATAGATGTAAAAGGACGGTAGCTCTTTGCTATTGTACCATGTATCAAGATATTCAGCAAATTTGGCCGGGCTTTCATCTCCAAATAATCCCAAAAAATCAGTAAGTGTCAGATCTTTAAATCGATATTGAGATACTGCACTTTTCAATCGGGTATTAAACAATTCCACACCAGTTCGATTTTGTAATAATTTGACAAGAAACGAGCCTTTCTGCTTTAGTAGTACCGGCAAATACTGTGCATTTATAGAATCACTGAGTAATTCAGACAGACTTTGGTCCCTGAGTAGAATATTGGCTTCTTCCTCTTCCGAGATACCTTCCATCATCCAGGGAGGTGTTGTATTTGAAGAAGATTTCACCCGATCAAATAGAAATGCTTCCAATGCATTATTAAAAATTTGCCACTTTGGATCGGAAATTTGAAAATTAAAACTGTAAAAATTGGGAAATATATTGTAGTTGGGTTTAAATGAACTCTCGATACCACCAAAGAAAAATCTGGATGGTGATTTCCCCAAAAATGTATAATTAATAAAGTTTGTTAATAAGGTGGTCTGGGTCTCCATATCGGTTAGTGTCTGATTAGACCAGTTACTTCTTCGCTCCATCATCTCACTGTTAAACTTAAAATCAGCATAACTGATTGTAGCGGCATTTTCCTGAATCCAGACCTGCTCAGGTTGGATAACATCCTGTGCAGTAGTCCAAACCCGGGGATATGCAAAAAAATTAAGCGGCACCTCGACCAGACTCAGTCTTTTGTATGGATAATTCAAATCAAGACGCACCTCATAATCCTGGAATGTATCTTTGATGATATCTCCCAGGGTGTCACCAACCGCGGATAAGTGTGTGAGATAGTAGTCATGATTTGGAAGGGTGTACAGTCCAAATTCAATACTGTCTACCTGGATGGTTTGTTTGATATATGGGCCGATTATAAGCGACAGGCTGGGAAGCGGATATTCGGGAACGAAGATAAACTTTCCCGATGAATCAGTTTTGCACGTACCCTGAGAAATAGCTGTCAGGGAAGGATCAGTAAACAATGTAAGAGTAAAATCTACAAATGAACTGTTCATCTGATCCGGAAATCCAATCCCGTTCGGTAAACCGGGCCTGGGATACCACATGGATTCCGGTGAAAGTAAAACATAATCTTTCTCCAGAAAAGCATGTTTTTTTGATACCTGAAATAACCAGAATGAGAATGGCTCTCTGCGGGTAATCTCCGGAATATCAGAAAAATTTGCGGCATCATCGACTGAACCCTGATATTTAATAATAAGAGAATCTGACTGATCTGTTTTTATATTCTGTAGCAGGGATATATCCAGAATATGTGCTTTCTGTTTGTACGGCACCGGTGAACCTGCATAGATCACTTCTGAGACATCAAAACCTGGATTGAGACTAAAAAACAAATCACTAATTGGTTCAGAAGATTTGTTTATAAAATGTATTTTGGATTCAACGATTATCTTATCATCTTTATGATGAACAACCAGATTATTGCTGATCGGAGTAACAGATGGTTTTGATAAATACGCTTCATTTAAACTATTCATGTCTATACGTAAATTGTCATCACGTTCATGAATATTTAAATACATAAATATTAATAAAAAGATAATTACAGCACTGCCAGCAGAGAAAACGGAAAGAAACCGTTGCAGGTATTTCTCCTGTGACAAGCGGGTAAAAAATATTATAGTTAGAGAAATGAAGAGAAGGCCGCACAAAAAATATATTGTACGGTGTATTATAACAACTTCGAGGTTTGCAAAGCCTACAAAATCAGAGTAGGCCAGGGGTAATTGCATGGTAAAAAAATCAAAAAGGAAATATGCATCCTGTGAAAGAAAAAAGAGCGTGAGTGCAAAATAGCCGATCAGTACCAGAACGACCACGGCTTGGTTCTTAATCAATCGCATGAGTATAAATGATAATCCCAGCATATAAGTGAAGGATGGCAGGCTGATTAAAAGTGGATATAACACATATGGTACTATATTAAATGTGGTTTCTGAAAAAATCAGGTGAATAACAAGCGAAAGGGTAATCACAATAAAATTCATACCTAAAAATAATATAAATACCCCCAGTGCTTTACCCATTAAATAAGAGGCGTTGGACATGGAACGGATATAAAACACTTCTGAAGTATTCAGTTTCCGGTCGCGCTTAAAAAAATCACCGGAAATAAAAATAATTATGATCATCTGCGCGAGGTTGAGTAGAAGCAGGTTCGCATAGGGAATTGAAGCTGAAAATCCTCTGAACACGCGGGGTGAAGGTGAAATACTGCTGAACAAGGCGATGCTCATAATCACCAGGATAATCAGAATTAATGACGCCGCTATGCGGAAAAACCAACCGCGTAACAGGGTGATTACTTCATATCTCGTATTTGCCCAAATCTTATTAAATTGCATCGTCTGAAAAATCCAGTTCTAAGATTTTTTCTTCTGCCGTTGATTGATAATATTTCTCTATAAAATTTACATAGGCGTGTTCCAGGTTGGGCTCAATCGGCTCTGAAGGAAAATCATCGACTTTTGGAGCAACCACCTGAACATGCCATCCGGCTTGTGATGGGATCGTTGAAATTACCGAATATTTTTTCTTTATTTTAATAAGGTCTGCATCGGTTGCACTGATTTGAAAAACGTGACCCTCTGCTTGTTTTACCAAACCTTCGGGATGTCCGTTAAAGCCCACTTCACCCTCAACTAAAAGTGCCATATCATTACAGGTACTTGAAATATCACCGACAATATGTGTTGAGAGGATGATAATCCGTTCCTCCTGTCCCATTTCTGTAAGGAGGTTCCTAAATCGGATTCTTTCTTCCGGATCCAGACCGGTAGTGGGTTCATCCACTATAAGAATCTTTGGATCTCCAATCAGCGCCTGCGCAATTCCCAGCCTGCGTTTCATCCCACCGGACAATTTATTGGCAAGCCGATCCCGGGCATCAAACAAACCTACTTTCTCCAGATATTTATCGACCAGGTCCATACGGATACTTTTCTTACGGATATCGGCCAGTCGGGCATTATAATCCAAAAATTCCCAGGTTTTAATTTTGGGAAATGTAGAAAATTCCTGAGGAAGATAGCCAAGAATACTTCGGATAAATTTCCGATCCTCCTGCAGATCGTGACCGTCAATAGTGACGGACCCTGAGCTCGGTTTCATCAGAGTTACCAGAATTCGCATCAACGTCGTTTTGCCGGCACCATTGGGCCCGAGCAGTCCAAACAATCCGTTTGAGATCTCAAGATTGACATCATTCAACGCACGGTTATCGTTCGGATAGATTTTTGAGAGACTCTTAATTGATATATTCATATAGTATTAGAATTTTATTTGATACAGAAGATACAAGATACAAGATACTGGATACAAGATTCTGGATGCTGTTGTCATTCTGAAAGAACCTTTTAGCCGTGATACGGGCTTCGACGACATTGTTTTTTAACCGCTAAGATCGCAAAGTAAAAGTATAGAACGCAGATATTTATATTTCTTCTTTGCGCTACTCATGTTATCTCTGCGGCCTTTGCGGTTAAGAAAATCTGCCATCCTGTATCTTGCATTCAATACCAAATATCTATCAACTTGCATCTTGCATCTTGTATCCAGCATCCCCGATAAAACGTATCCTTCCAGTCGACATATCGGGACCAAATCATCCGCGATTTGGCCAGTACCCAGTGGCGAGTAGCGAGCGCCGAGTACCTTGTTTCCTGCCTCACTCTCTCTGCTCACGGCGTTGGCGAAACTGGCTGCGCCGTTCTTCCTGGATTTGTTCATATTTTTCGGTCTGTTCTTCATCCAGGACCTCTTTAATCTTTTCGTCATATTCTTCGCGCATATCACGCATTACCGTCATCATTTCAGAACGGTCACCTGAAAATTCTTCGCGTAACTGTGAAAATTTTTCCTGTTGTTCGGTCAATATGGTTTTAATTTTTTCTGCTTGTTCCTTATTTAATCCCAGATCATCGGTTAATTGTTGTGTTCTTTCTTCCGGGGTGAGACGAGCCCTGCGTTCATTTGAATCTGAACAGGCGACGACAATAAGTAATACTGAAAATACAATTAGTATTCTATGAAATGTCGACCACATTTTACCTCCTGAATAAAAATATGTTATAATATTGAAAAATTGGTTCACAAATTAAACAATCTATAAAAATACATATATTTGGGATACGATTAAACCAATAACGTTAAAAAAATAATATACAATAAAACTATATCACAAATAAACTGTTTGACAATTCAAAACAAAATATTATTCCCTGAGATAGTTTATTTTTTATTAATAATAATCTTAGCAAGAACTACGATTAAAATTGTAAATTGTTTGATTTAATCTGTTTACAATAGTCCCTTAGTCCCTAAGTCCCTATGAATAGGCACAAAATACTTTTAACTTCGAAATTCGACATTCGATATTTTTACTTTTAAAAGTACCTAAGTCCCTGAGTCCCTAAAAAATCCGCGTTAATCAGTGTGATCCGTCCCGCCCCGTTTCACGGGGGTAATCCGCGTGCTATTGACAGACTTGCATGGCCCGTTGATTTCGCTTATCAGGTACACACCAGCCAATTGAAAATCGACCGAATAGTAGTTATATTACCCACACATCGCATTGGTCGGACTTATTACATTGAGACTTCTGAAAAATGATTACTTTTACCTGAACGTCATTCTGAACTTGTTTCAGAATCCCTTTAAACAGACCCTGAAATAAATTCAGGTTGAAAATCCCGTTTTTCGGGAGTGACGAAATTCAAGTATTTATTACATTTTTCAGAAGTTTCTACATTCTGATACAAATCTCAATATTATTTCGAAACATTCTTCATTATTATTCGTCGATAAGTCATTGGATTTAAAATAAACCATTCCGTTTACGTAAAAATATTACATCAAATAAATAATTTCAGTCTCACAAATTAAAGGAGATATCTCATGAAGTTATCATTTATTAATTTGGTATTCGTGTTAGCTCTTGGTTTTTGTCTTCTGGCAAGTGATGCCATGGCCCAGCAGAATCTACCATTTATCCGTGTCAGTCCGCAGGCTTCGGTATCGCAAAATGTCGGATTTGCCAAAATTACAATCGATTATAGCCGGCCGGGGGTAAAGGGTCGGGAGATTTGGGGGACACTGGTTCCTTATGGCCTGGCACCAAATGCATTTGGTAATGGGAAACCCATGCCATGGCGTGCCGGAGCCAATGAGAATACGACTATCACGCTAAGTCATGATGCCAAACTTGCCGGCAAAACAATATCCGCCGGAACCTACAGTATCCACATGATTGTACAGGAAGAAGAATGGACCGTCATAATAAATTCTGATTATCAGGCCTGGGGCGGATTTTTCTATGAAGAAGAAAATGATGTCATGCGCTTTAAAGTCAAGCCGGAAGAAGCGGCTTTTGAAGAATGGTTGATGTTTGGATTTGATAATATTACGCCTGAGTCATGTGATGCATATCTGCATTGGGGTACCGTAAAGGTACCGTTCAAAATAGAGTTCGATATTCATAAGGTCGTTCTGGATACCTATCGTAGCGAACTTACTGCTCTGCCAGGATTTAATCAGGCTGCCTGGGGGGCTGCTGCACGATATTGTATGCAAAACAGTATAAATCTGAATGAAGCCATGACCTGGATAGATAAGGCATTGGGTATGAACGGCGGAAATAATTTTAACAATAGTGCCATAAAAGCGGGATTACTCACAATTCAGGGAGAATCAGAGGAAGCGGATAAATTAATAGAAGAAGCTATGGTAAATGCTACCGAGGCTGAACTGAACATGTATGGATATCAGTTAATGGGACAAGATAAATTAGATGAAGCAATAAAAATATTCCAGTTGAATATAAAACGCCACCCGGAAGCCTGGAACTGCTATGACAGTCTGGCTGAAGCTTTGGGTAATAAAGGCGATGCTGCGGGTTCAAAAGCGAATTATGAAAAGGCATATGAACTGGCTCCTGCAGGACAAAAAGCCCGGATTGAAGGGATATTGAAGAACATGTAGTTTGAGATTGATATAGATCCAGCAAGGGGGAATAAAACTATTCCCCTTTTCCTTTTATTTCTCTTTACTAAAACTCAAAAAATTTAAGACTAATATACCGCGGAGTTCCTCCTTGAGAAGAAGACTATTCTTACCACTATTATTAATTGCTATTATTATATTTTCCAGTCACCCGGTTAAGTCACAACATTATTCCAGCTCTGATATTCGACAGGCACTCAAAAAGTTGAATGTACTGGGGAGTGTGCTTTATATCGCCGCCCATCCCGATGACGAAAATACCCGGGTATTGTCCTATATGTCACGCGGGAGGTTAATGCGCACCGCCTATCTGGCACTGACCCGTGGTGATGGCGGACAGAATTTACTTGGGACCGGAAAAAGGGCCATTGCTTGGTGTCATCCGGACTCAGGAATTGCTGGCTGCACGACGTCTGGACGGCGCGGAACAATTTTTTTCCCGTGCAATTGATTTTGGATATTCCAAATCTGCCGATGAAACCTTGAATAAATGGGGCCGTGATATTATTCTGGGTGATATAGTCAAAGTGATAAGGCAATTCAAACCGGATGTCATTCTTACCCGCTTCAGCACTTCCCAGGGTGGACATGGTCATCACCTGGCTTCAGCAATCTTAGCAGTGGAAGCATATAGTGCTGCCGCTGACCCCGATCGTTATCCGGAGCAATTGGATGAACTGGATACCTGGCAAGTTAAAAGGGTTTTATGGAATAGTTGGAATCCGGGTCCGGAGGCAGTTGAAATTGAAGTGGGTGAGTACAACTCGGTTCTTGGTCAGTCATACAATGAAATTGCTTCATATGGCCGTTCTATGCATAAGAGCCAGGGATTTGGTTCTGCGGTTGGGCGGGATAGCCAGATTGAGGCGTTTGATCTGATGATTGGAGATTCGACACATGGCGATCTTTTTTATGATATAGATGTCTCCTGGAATCGGGTGGCAGGGGCACAGAATATCCAGAAAATGATCAATAAAATTATTGAAAGTTTTGATGACGAAAAACCATATGAATCAATTCCGGGGTTGATTGAATTACATTCGGAACTGGCTGACAGGGATGACTATTGGTCACGATGTAAAAAAACTGAAACCGAAGAATTGATTCTGATGTGCAGTGGCCTATGGCTGGAATCCATTGTCTGGCAGGAAGGGATCGCACCTGGTAAAGAAATCGATGTCAGATCGGCAGCGATTAAGAGAACGGGTATTCCGGTAAAATTAGAGAAAATTGAACTGACTTTCGCGAAGAGCGATACAATGAGTAAACCAAGACCTGGAATTATATAAACCGGTTTCTGTAAAACAAAGTGTGACCATCCCTTCTGATGCAGAATATACCCAACCATTCTGGCTGAAAAAGTCAGGCACTGAAAATATCTTTGCACTTCCCGGCGATGAATACATCGGAAAGGCTGAAAACTCCCCGGCATTAACGGCAAAATTTCACATAAGCATTTACGATAAAACGTTTACTTATGAAGAACCTGTCCGCTATCGCTGGACCGATGCCGTAAAGGGAGAACAATTCCGTCCTTTTATCATTCGACCGGCTATTGATGTTTCTGTTGAAAATCCGACTTACATATTTACTGCCGGCAAAGCACAAAAAATAAATGTGCATCTGGTGGCCAAAGAAAAAGATCAAAAGGGTCAGTTATCTTTACAAGTGCCGGCCGGCTGGATAATGAAACCGGAGAAATTTGATTTTAATCTGCCGAAGGAAGAACAGGCGGCTTCGTTTTCTTTTCAACTGAATCCGGACCAAAATGCGACAGATGGTAAAATGTTAGTAAAAGTCAAAACGGCTGAAAAAATATACAGTGATCAGATTATAAAAATGGAATATGACCATACCGGCATGCAGACTGTATTTAAGCCGGCACAATCCAAGTTGGTTAACCTGGATATAAAAATTGAACCCCGTAAAATCGGGTATATCATGGGTTCCGGTGATGATATTCCACAAGCCCTGTCACAATTGGGATATGAAATTGATTTGTTAAGCGATAATGACCTGGCGGAAAAAGATTTGCATCATTATGATGTGATAATTTGTGGCGTTCGGGCATTTAATACGCGTGAAGTCCTGGGCATCCAGCAACAGCGGCTGAATGATTTTGTAGCGCAGGGTGGCACCTGGATTGTTCAGCATAATACGCGCTTCGGATTCAAGATCGACCAGATCGGACCTTACCCGTTCCAGGTTGGAAGAGACCGGATATCTCAGGAAAATGCACCTATCCGTATATTAATGCCTGAGCATCAGATATTTAATTATCCCAATAAAATTACAGATAAAGATTTTGAGGATTGGGTACAGGAACGGGGTCTCTATTTTGCCAGTAGTTGGGAAGGGAAACTTTATCCGTTATTATCCGGAAAAGATACGGGAGAGCCATCCAAATTGGGTGGTTTGTTATATGCCCCGTATGGCAAAGGAATTTTTATTTACACCGCATATTCCTGGTTCAGGCAATTACCGGCCGGTGTACCGGGTGCATATCGTTTGTTTGTAAATATTATATCTGCCAGAGGTAAATCATGAGCAAGAATTCAGAAAATAATGACTCAAAACCACCGATCCTGGCAGCTGGAATAAACTCTACATTTTAGTTTTAGTCAATCTGGTTGGTTGTCTTATATTATTTTATATCATACGCAGGATATTTGAATGAGTACAATTGACTGGATAGTAATGCTTGGGTTCCTGCTTTTTATTGTTGGTTACGGGACATGGAAGAGCCGCGGAAGTAAAAATGTAAAAGAATTTTTATTGGCCAATAGGGCCGCTCCATGGTATACAGTTGCTCTATCCATAATGGCGACCCAGGCCAGTGCCATCACTTTTCTCTCCACCCCGGGTCAGGCCTTTGTAGATGGAATGCGTTTTGTTCAGTTCTATATCGGTTTGCCGATAGCTATGATAATTCTTTCCGTCACTGCCGTTCCAATCTATCACAAGTTAAATGTATTTACAGCGTATGAATATCTTGAAAACCGTTTTGATCTGAAAAACAGGGTGCTGGGAAGTATTCTCTTTCTTATCCAGCGTGGACTGGCAGCCGGATTTACCATATTTGCACCGGCTCTGATTCTGTCGGCCATCCTGGGTTGGCCACTGGAGTTAACAATCCTGGTGATTGGTATACTGGTAATTATTTATACAGCATCGGGTGGAACAGAAGCCGTCAATAAAACCCATATGCTGCAGATGAGTGTCATCTTTTTTGGCATGATCTTCGCATTTTTTATGATATTCCGCTTGCTGCCGGAAAATGTATCCATGTTCGATGCGGCTCATATTGCCGGCAAAATGGGTAAATTAAATACCATTGATTTCTCTTTTAATCTTAATGATCGATATACATTCTGGTCCGGATTACTGGGTGGTACGTTCCTGGCCTTATCTTATTTTGGTACCGATCAGTCCCAGGTCCAGCGATATCTGTCCGGCAGTTCAATTACACAAAGCAGAATGGGATTATTGATTAACGGTATCGTCAAGGTGCCCATGCAATTTTTCATATTGTTTATCGGGGCCATGGTATTTGTCTTTTACCAGTTTATCGCACCGCCATTGTTTTTTAATCCGGTCGAAGAAATTTCAGTTAAGAGTGGGAATTATGCGACAGAATATCAGGCATTAGAGACAAAGCATCGCTATGTGCATGAACAAAAGCAAAAAACCGTCGACGATCTGATTGCCGCCCTCGACCAAGGTGATGAAGAATCAATTTCAGAGTCGAAACTAGAATTAAATCAGTATCAGGCAGAATCCGAGAATCTTAAGCAAAGTGCCCGTGAACTGATCAAAAAAAATAATCCCTCCAGTGATGGCAATGACACCAATTATATCTTTCTCAGTTTTGTCCTTGGATTTTTACCGGCTGGTTTAATAGGCCTGGTATTGGCTGCCATACTCTCGGCATCCATGTCATCGACCTCCGCGGAGTTAAATGCCCTGGCATCCACCTCGGTCATCGATATTTATCAACGCATGATAAAAAAAGACGGCAGCGAACGGCACTATCTGATTGCATCAAAAATAACGACCATATTCTGGGGACTCCTGGCTATATTTTTTGCATTGTTTGCCAACCGGTTGGGATCCCTGATTGAAGCAGTAAATATACTTGGTTCGCTGTTTTATGGCACGATCCTGGGTATCTTTCTGATCGCCTTTTATATAAAACGGGTAGGCGGAAATGCGACATTCATTGCCGCGGTTATTGCAGAAGTAATTGTGCTGGCCTGTTTTTTCTTTACGGAAATACCTTATTTGTGGTTTAATGTGATTGGGTGTATATCACTAGTACTGATTGCCGTCATTTTTCAGGTAATTATGAGTAGGAAAACTCCTGAGGGGACTTAGGCGCTATTTATGTGCTAAGGTTACAGGATGACATTTTAGTCAAATAATTTACTAAAATACTGCCAGAACGTATAATGAAACTCCAGGCTGCCACTCTTCTCCAGCATCGTATAGTCAGATGTCAGCGAAGAATCAGCAGGTGAAAATTTATAACCCGGATGGTCAGGATTATACAATGTCGAATATTCCGGGTGGAACTGCACACCGACCACATTGGGATATTGGCTATGATGTAGACCCTCGACCACATTTCCATCCAATGATGTCGCGATAATTTCCCATCCTTTTCCGATTTTGTTTACTGCCTGGTGATGTGAACTGCGTACCATTGGCTGAAAGTCAGGTTCTTGCCCCATTTCTTGTGTGAAAAATTCTCCTGCCAATAGTTTTACCTGATGAAAACTATTGGAACGCAGGTCCGGATCTTTGGAAATATTGCGCCAGTAATTTCTATGCATCATATTTCCGTCCAGATCAAGGACATCTTCAGCATATTCTATCTGGTAAATATCAATAGGAATATCCTGGTGCATATTACCGCCCGTGGCCACATTCATGGTTTGCATACCCAGACAGAATCCATAAATGATAAAATCTTTCTTTTCTTCGAGAAAGGCTTTGTGTGATTCATTCTGGCTTCCGCCCAGCATATGAAATAAAAACGACATTTCAACCAGATGACGCTGTGGTGTCGAAATTTCTGTGGTTAAACGGGTTTTTTGATTATATATGATGGGTGGGAAATCCGCGCCGCCAAGGAAAATGACGGCATCATGAGTTTTAAACAAGTCATAAAATATCTGTGACATTGAATTGGTTTTAAAGATATTCGTAACATCCAAATCGCCTTGATAGTTTGTGATCTCGAGCTGATACCCCTGTAAGGTGTCCGCATGATAAATAATGCCGGATAATTTTTCGTCTTCCTTATTATAATATACCGCCGTGAATTTCAAACCGGGTAAATCTATGATCTTTCTTTTGATTAACTCATCAAATGATTTCAGGTATCCCAGGCTGGGATTCATCAATACAATTTTTGTCTTGGCGTCTGGTACAGGCTTTTCCTTTTCCTCACACTGGTAAAACAGCACGCCAACAATTATCAATGCAATAAAAAATGGATATCTTAAACGCATATGAACCTCGAATATTTTGAAGTGATAATATTAAAAGAGCGATGCAATTTTGTGGAAAATCACATCGCTCAGTAAAATAGTCAAACCGGGATTATTAATCAATATTAATCAAACGCCATCGAGGTTTTCCAGACTTCCCAGACCTTGCCAACTAATTCCGGGCCTGGTTTGAGTGTCATTTTACCAGGAGTCCAACCCGAAGGTGTCGCTTCGGCTCCTTTGGTTTTGCGAACAAGTTGAAAAGCCTGTACCTGGCGAAGCGTTTCCGAGACATTCCTTCCGACCGGAGGTGTTAACACTTCATACCCCTGAATGACGCCATCCGGATCAATGATAAATCTGCCCCGGTTTTCCACACCGGCTTCTTCATTATAGATGCCAAATATTTTGCCAATTTTCCCGCCGGCATCAGACAGCATGGGGAAGGGAACACCGCCGTCCACCATTTTTGACAATTCGTGGTCGTTCCACATCTTATGAACAAACATGCTATCGATGCTCATGGACAATACATTGACACCGAGTTTTTCAAACTCACCATATTTTTCGGCAACTGCCGATAATTCAGTCGCTCAGACAAATGTGAAGTCGCCGGGATAAAAACAGAGCACCGTCCATTTTCCCAGGAACTCTGACAGCTGCACATTTGTAAATTGACCTTTATGATATGCAGGCGCAGTAAAATCGGGCGCCTTTTGACCCACCTGAATCATTGTTTGTTTCTCCTTGTGATTATTTGTTTCCATAGTTTCTGTTTCATTTTCCTTGATTGTTTCCCCCACCGGACCACCGGTAGGACGCGCACAACCGGCGCGAACTTCTTCTGGCATATTATCCTCCTTGATTTTTTACTTTCTCCGGAAATTATTTTCGGAGAAGTAACATGATTTTTTAGATAGTTAATGATAACCTGGTTTGATATTTTTGTGATTATTTTCCCTTAATACAATAAAATACTTTTATGAAATATGCAAATGTAAAATAATAAAGAGATTTATTATCTGCCAAAATCGGCCTGATCAGTGAAATCAGCGGGCCACGACAATTAATCGATAGAACACGGATTACCCCCGTGAAACGGGGCGGGACGGAATCAGTAACACGGATTTACTCTTAGGGATTAGGTGCTAGGGACTTTTAAAAGTAAAAATATCGAATGTGGAATTTCGAAGTTAAAAGTACTTTGTGCCAATTCAAAAGGATTTAGGGATTCAGGTGCTCAGGGACTCAGGGACTATTATCCTCATTTGTGTTGTGGGTAAAAGGATCTTTACAAGATGACTGAAATATTCAGATTCATTTTATATATGTAATTTTCATAAGATGGGAATAGGAGCCGGAGTCTCAGTTTGCAAAAATATAATCCGGATGCGATATTGCCTGGTTGCCAAACATGGTGATATTCCCCCTGATCCTGGACCTGGTTAACCGGTGTGTCCACTTTGCGGCCGAGAATGTCATAAATTTCCAACTTGGTCATATTATTTGCCGGTAGCCAATAACGTATAGTTGTACTGTTGTTAAACGGATTGGGATAGTTTTGGTACACCTGGAAACGGTTTGGAACTTCGTCTGCTTCCGGTGCCGTGAAGGTGAAAATGTCCTGGGGCGTGTTGGCTATCTCTACCTCAATATCCATAGTAAATTCGCTTAGCAGATAGAGGCGTGAGCCCCGGGCCTGAGGCCAGATAGCAAACAGTACATCTGATTGCGTTCCGTTGTTTACATTACTATAATTAATACCGCCATCATATGTAGAATTCATAATAAAAATATACTCGCGGGCGCCCATTCGAGCCAAACTCGTGACCATTCCAACCCATATCCCAGATCAGGTTCGCGTTCTGCCCTGCAGCACCCTCCCGGTCGTCTTCAACAAAACATATGTTCAGCCGCCTGGGCTGATCCGGATCGACCATATCATATGCTGCAAAGGGCAATTGACCGGTGCCGGCATGGGCATAATCTTCATTGCGATGGTAGACCGCACCTTCACTTATAAAACCGGATTCGTCGACACTTGCCTGATCCTGGAATACAAGTCTTACCGGTACCAGATCAAGTGTATCCAGGGTGCTGCCCATAAACCGGTGACCGATATCCAGGCCGCCAAAGAATTCCTGCCCGCCCCATTGATACCCTGATACCCAACGATTGCCTTCATAATCCCATCCGGATAATCGGGTGTATTCAGGACCGGTTACAATGGGCAAGATGCCATCGATGGTCGGATAATTGAAGTCTCCGCTAAGATTAGTCTGATTTTCAGTTTTAATTTCAGATTTTGTAATGTCAGTTATTGACCAGTGGGTGGGATCACTAAAGCTAATTTGATAACTATGACCTGTGAGTGCGGATGGGTTGATCACGATTGGCGTGACCTTACCATGACTTTTGCCGCTATGAATTACCGAAAGTGTATCTCCCGAATGCGTTTTGTATCCCGGGTTGCTGTTCTGAGCCCGGATCGTGATAATTCCCGGTTCTGATTCCAGCAAGGGGAAAGGCAGATCTTTAAGGTCTGAGTAATAATACGCTGTGACAGCAAAATGATAGGGTTGTCCGTCAATTAGATTCTGTTGATTTAATGAGTCACGTGAAATGGTAAGAAATCTTTGTATTCCGCTGTTGTTACCGTAGGCCAGGGGTCTTTTTATCAGGATGCCGCTGGCCGGATCATACTCATATCCCATGATTATTCGCGGCTGCGTTGGCAGATCATACGTTGCTATTTTTATGCCATCTTCAACGGAAGAATTCTCGTCAGGCAGTTGCCAGATATTATATCCTTCAAATTTAAAACTGCTACCGGTTTCTCTCTGTTCGGTCGCAGAAATTAAATCCTGGTTCGCGCCCCAGTCAATATGGATCTCACCCTCAGTGGCAATGCCATCGATTTGTGGTGTTGAAAAATCATCGCGGGTAAAATAATTTGGATACTGGGCTTTGATTTGTCTCACGTTTATTTTTAACCATTCAACTGCATAGGGATGATATGCCGTCCCATATCCACCGATGCGGGCATCAATTATCTCCAGTGTATCACCAGTATTAAATTCCAGTGGTCCACTGGACAATAACATGCGCCGGTCCCCGGGCACGTAATTGTCTCCTTCTCCATCAATATCGCCGGTTCCGGTTACCGGATCACCCGAGAGGGGAAATTTTGTAATTCTGCCTTTTTCCGGTCCGGATTTGAATTGATATGGAGTGGGATTGTGGATATCGTCGAGAGGTAAATATCCGTTGAGCCAATTATACATTCGCAATGTACCATCATAGTCCCCTAAAAAACCATCAAAATTTGCTGGGGTTGTAAAGTAGCAGGAAGATGTTGGCGGGTGTGCATCCTCATTCATGATTGTATACCCGACAGCTGGTGAGTATAAATCAAACTGAGCAAAATCGTGATCCAGGCCCGTACTGCTATATCCATAGGCCAGGCCAAGAATGGAATCACACCCTACAAAATCATCAGTATAGTTACCGATGTCTACATCCGACCATAATCCCAGAAACAAGGAGTCAACTGTGAATAGACCTTTGTTTATTAGCCGGTTCTTTCTGAACAGGGTGGAATTAAGAGCAATATCCGGGGAATCATAGGCCCAGGCAGTAACCTGTAATTCTAACCCAATGGGAGGAGAGCCATACAGCCCGATAGATTTGCTCCTCATCTAAATCATTGCACACATACCAGATGACCTGATCGGCATTTTACAATCCAGGACTCTCACCTGTTTCCGGTTCATATCTCCCGTTACTATTGTTATCATAAAATGGTGCGCCCAGCTGCACCGGCCATTCCTGCCAGTCGGTCTCATATTGCTTCAAAATGGAGTCCATTTCAGATTGAGTGACTTCATCTTCATCTTTGAGCAGCAATTCCGCGGTGTCTTGCCGTAAATCAGCGTCCGACATTTGTCGATAATCTTTACGGATGCGATAAATTCTAACTTCAGGATGTTTAGTATCCTGTGCCTGGCCCGATGGCAGAATCCGGCCTGGTTGTACACCCTCGCGATAGGTCACACCGCCCACACGCAAGGGCTTCAGTGAGTCCCCGACAAACCCGCCCCATATTAATCCATCTGTAAAGATTACACCGGCGGTGCCGCGTGGAAAAATCCCACCCGGATCACCATTCGGATCATTCGCTGATGTGCCTGAAGCATAGAACCAGGAAGAAAAATCATTAACATTCAACATGGTACGCATGGGTTTATTACTAAAATTTGTTTGATGTGTCCTTGCGACGGGTATTTTTTTATCACTATTATCAGATCCGGGCAGTTGCACTATAACGAGTAGTGTTATCAGCAGTATTATAATTTTTGATTTCATTGGAGTAATATAATTTTCGTGATTAATATAATTTAGTTAATACCCGAACGTATATATTTCTAAAATATAAAAATTCACCAGGATGGAGATTCAATCACATAAAATATAGTTATGATATGTGCATAATCCAATAAATTATTACAGAGGATTGTCAATAGCACGCGGATTACCCCCGTGAAACGGGGCGGGACGGAATTCACGTATTCACACGGATTTTTTTCAGGGACTAGGTGCTCAGGGACTTTTAAAAGTAAAAATATCGAATGTTGAATTTCGAAGTTAAAAGTACTTTGTGCCAATTCAAAAGGATTTAGGGACTCAGGTGCTCAGGGACTCAGGGACTATTATCCTCATTTGTGTTGTGGGTAAAAGGATCTTTACAAGATGACTGAAATATTCAGATTCATTTTATATAGGTAATTTTCATAAGATGGGAATAGGAGCCGGAGGCTCAGTTTGCAAAAATATAATCCGGATGCGATATTGCCGGGTTGCCAAACATAGTGATATTCCCCCTGATCCTGAATCTGATTAACCGGTGTGTCCACTTTGCGGCCGCGAATGTCAAAAATTTCCAATTTAGTCATTTCATTTGCCGGCAACCAATACCGAATTGTTGTACTGTTGTTAAAGGGATTTGGATAATTTTGGTACACCTGGAACCGGTTTGGAACTTCATCTGCTTCGGGTGCCGTGAAGGTAAAAATGTCCTGGGGTGTGTTGGCTATCTCTACCTCAATGTCCATGGTAAATTCGCTGAACAGATTGGGGTATGAACCCCGGGCCTGAGGCCAGATAGCAAACAGTACATCTGATTGGGTTCCATTGTTTGCATTATTATAATTAATACCGCCATCATATGTAGAATTCATAATAAAAATATACTCACGGGCGCCATTCGAGCCAAACTCGTGACCATTCCAGCCCATATCCCAGATCAGGTTCGCGTTCTGCCCTGAAGCACCTTCCCGGTCATCTTCAACAAAACATATGTTCAGCCGCCTGGGCTGATCCGGATCGACCATATCATATGCTGCAAAGGGCAATTGACCGGTGCCGGCATGGGCATAATCTTCATTGCGATGGTAGACCGCACCTTCACTTATAAAACCGGATTCGTCGACACTTGCCTGATCCTGGAATACAAGTCTTACCGGTACCAGATCAAGTGTATCCAGGGTGCTGCCCATAAACCGGTGACCGATATCCAGGCCGCCAAAGAATTCCTGCCCGCCCCATTGATACCCTGATACCCAACGATTGCCTTCATAATCCCATCCGGATAATCGGGTGTATTCAGGACCGGTTACAATGGGCAAGATGCCATCGATGGTCGGATAATTGAAGTCTCCGCTAAGATTAGTCTGATTTTCAGTTTTAATTTCAGATTTTGTAATGTCAGTTATTGACCAGTGGGTGGGATCACTAAAGGCTAATTTGATAACTATGACCTGTGAGTGCGGATGGGTTGATCACGATTGGCGTGACCTTACCATGACTTTTGCCGCTATGAATTACCGAAAGTGTATCTCCCGAATGCGTTTTGTATCCCGGGTTGCTGTTCTGAGCCCGGATCGTGATAATTCCCGGTTCTGATTCCAGCAAGGGGAAAGGCAGATCTTTAAGGTCTGAGTAATAATACGCTGTGACAGCAAAATGATAGGGTTGTCCGTCAATTAGATTCTGTTGATTTAATGAGTCACGTGAAATGGTAAGAAATCTTTGTATTCCGCTGTTGTTACCGTAGGCCAGGGGTCTTTTTATCAGGATGCCGCTGGCCGGATCATACTCATATCCCATAATTATTCGCGGCTGCGTTGGCAGATCATACGTTGCTATTTTTATGCCATCTTCAACAGAAGAATTCTCGTCAGGCAGTTGCCAGATATTATATCCTTCAAATTTAAAACTGCTACCGGTTTCTCTCTGTTCGGTCGCAGAAATTAAATCCTGGTTCGCGCCCCAGTCAATATGGATCTCACCTTCAGTGGCAATGCCATCGATTTGTGGTGTTGAAAAATCATCGCGGGTAAAATAATTTGGATACTGGGCTTTGATTTGTCTGACATTCGTCTTTAGCCACTCAACTGCATAGGGATGATACGTTGTCCCATATCCACCAATACGGGCATCAATTATCTCTAGTGTATCTTCGGGATTAAATATTACCGGTCCGCTGGACAATAACATGCGCCGGTCACCGGGCACAAAATTGTCACCTTCTCCGTCAATATCGCCGGTTCCGGTAAAGGGATCACCCGAGAGGGGAAATTTTGTAATTCTGCCTTTTTGCGGCCCGGATTTAAATTGATAAGGGGTGGGATTATGAATATCAATGAGAGGTAAATAACCGTTGAGCCAGTTGTACATTTCAAAAGTTTGTTCATAACATCCGATGCAAGGATCGACATTTGCGGAAACAAGTAAAGCGTAGCCAAATGATGTAGAAGGCTTAGAATCAATATTAATGAAAATATACCCCAAAGCGGGTGTGTATAAATTGAACTGAGCAAAATCGTGATCCAGACCTGTGCTGCTATAACCATAGGCCAGGCCAAGCATGGAATCACACCCTACAAAATCATCAGTATAGTTTCCGATGTCTACATCGGACCATAAACCCAGAAACAAGGAGTCAACTGTGAATAGACCTTTGTTTATTAGCCGGTTCTTTCTGAACAGGGTGGAATTAAGAGCAATATCCGGGGAATCATATGCCCAGGCAGTAACCTGTAATTCCAATCCGATAGGAGGAGAGCCATACAGCCAGTTAGATTTGCTCCCATCTAAATCGTTGCACACATACCAGATTACCTGATCGGCATTTTGCAGGCCAGGACTCTCACCAGTTTCCGGTTCATATCTCCCGTTACTATTGTTATCATAAAAGGGTGCACCCAGCTGAACTGGCCATTCCTGCCAGTCGGTCTCATATTGCTTCAAAATGGAGTCCATTTCAGATTGAGTGACTTCATCTTCATCTTTAAGCAGCAATTCCGCGGTGTCCTGCCGCAAATCAGCGCCCGACATTTGTCGATAATCTTTACGGATGCGATAAATTCTAACCTCTGGATGTTGCTGATCCTGTGCCTGGCCCGATGGCAGAATCCGGCCTGGTTGTACACCCTCGCGATAGGTCACACCGCCCACCCGCAAGGGCTTCAGTGAGTCCCCGACAAACCCGCCCCATATTAATCCATCTGTAAAGATCACACCGGCGGTACCGCGTGGAAAAATCCCACCCGGATCACCATTCGGATCATTTGCTGATGTGCCTGAAGCATAGAACCAGGAAGAAAAATCATTAACATTCAACATGGTACGCATGGGTTTATTACTAAAATTTGTTTGATGTGTCCTTGCGACGGGTATTTTTTTATCACTATTATCAGATCCGGGCAGTTGCACTATAACGAGTAGTGTTATCAGCAGTATTATAATTTTTGATTTCATTGGAGTAATATAATTTTCGTGATTAATATAATTTAGTTAATACCCGAACGTATATATTTCTAAAATATAAAAATTCACCAGGATGGAGATTCAATCACATAAAATATAGTTATGATATGTGCATAATCCAATAAATTATTACAGAGGATTGTCA
>CAVXXB010000006.1:0-139620 GCA_963765585.1 Calditrichia bacterium
GTACTGTCATACCCTTGACTAGATTTACGTATTGCTGGTCTTCTGTTTGATCAAGATTAACTTTATAGGTTCCATACGGAGTGCTTTCACTATCATCAGGAAATGTGCGAAAAATACTATTAGTAGTTGCTGGAATAATCATGTCAGCACCCATATGTCTCTGAAATATTTTACAACACTGTTAAGAAAAACTTTCTCTTCTTTATCGGTAAATTCAACAGTTATAGGTATGGTTTCCACACGAAATCGAACCATGTTAAAAATAAATTTTTTAATTAGGGTGTAAGGAAGTATAAGGCGTAATTCCCCATCAGTATTATATCCAGCGACCCAACCATATTTATCACCAACCGTTTTTAAAAATTCCTCTGATGCATATATAGACATTTGGGAATTCCAGTTTATTTGGATAGGTTTAATTTTCATTTTAAAATATACTATTTAAATCAAATTGTTTACGCACATTTAGGAATAATATCTGAAAAAGTTGATATTCCAATATCTTTATTATTTAAGTAATCCAATAAGTTATCAATCGTATCTAAATCCTTAAGATCTTTACTATGTCCAATTAATACTATGGGTTTGAATGTGTTTGGATTTATTTCTTCATCCTTTAATATTATATTCATCATATTAGTCATTATTCTTTAAATGTCATTCGGCAAAAATCAAGTTTTAAAGGTTGACGTAAACGTATGAAATCATTCATTCGTTTCAGTTTCAAAACTATATTGTTATTTCTAGAAAATGCTTTATGCTGCAACAATTCTTTTTTTCGTAAACATTTGCCAAGGAAATACCATTCTAAAATAGTAGGAATTTCAATTAAATTACCTGAGGATCATGGAGATTCACATCATCACTGATCTTCCAATAGTATCCATTTCTTAACGATTTTCTGTAATCTAAATTGTATTTATGTTGATGCCCGCCTTTAAATACAGACGAATCTAATAAAATCCATTCTTTGCGTCCGTCGCTATCGGCCGTGTCGGTTGAAATAGCCAATTTCCAACTATTAAACGAATTCGGACAAAATTTTTGATTTTTAACAACATTTTGAATCCAATTTAATGATCTGTCAATTGTATCCTCAATTTGTTTCTCAGAAAGAACACAAAGATTGTATTGGCTATAATCTAGTTCCCAACTTCCATTATGATATTTTGCATTATACCACTGAGGATGTAAATGTAGTCCGATTTCAAATCCATTGTCATGCAAATCTTTAATTTGTTTAATTACATTACTAATCGCTGGATCAGTCTTGAATGATTCTATCATTTCTAATTCTGCAGCCTCTACAAAATTAACAAATTTTGAATTATATTTAACAAAAAGGTTTTTTAATTTTTCAGTCGGTTCGTACACCAATTCAAACAAATCACCTTGCCCATTACCGTAAATTTCATAATCTATTGTAAAAACACATTCAATCATCTAATCTGCCTTAGTATTATGATATCTATGGGATATTATTATTATATAATTTAAAGAATGATATTTAAAAATTAACCAAAATTTGTTCATAATAATTATACTGAATCCCATTAATGATCATTATAGTATTTATATCCTTCTTATCGTTAATCTCAGCCTTTATTATTTTTATCATTTCCTTTGCTAATTGTTCATTTTTTGACTTAATAAATGGGGAGGTCTGTAAAATATTTTGCATCATTTGGAGGTACAATTTTATGGCTACTTAAATAGGGTATTTGATCTTTTTGTAATGTGGGTAAAAGCAATTGATATAAATGGTCTCCTGTTCCAAGATTATTAATTATGTAAACAATCGGAACTTGATCATTTTCCCTTGCCTTCTCAGCAAAATTCTGTACAAATAACTTAACGAGTTTAACTTCGGAGGTTGTCATATCAAATCCATCTTTAGAAAATACAGACGTAATTTTGTCACGCCTATAAATGGTCGCATATGATCGCCTGAGTATTCTAAAAATAGCCGAATAATCTAAGATATTATGCGTGAATAATATCGGATTATATAGAGAGAATCATTTTTTTTAAGCCATGCCACATAACTTTCCCATTTTTCATTATCTTCAAAGAATTTATCAAACTCATCAAATGAAACATAGGGAGGAGGAACCATTAATCAACTTCTATCTTTGATATAATATTCTAGGATATGTATATGGATACACTCATGTCAAAATGCATATTTGCGCCTGATATCCACTAAAATCAATGGTACCCCCTCAGTCATTAATCCCAATACTACCACATTCGCGTTTTTTGCATTTTTATCATATTCAAAAGCTCGATCCAGGCCAGCCTAGGTGTACCACCCGGGCTACCGACTAACCTAACATTCAAAGTCTGGGATAACTTTCTAATTGTTCTTCCTAATATTGATAATATCCGGACATACCATAAAGTGTGACCAAATCTTGTTGACTATTGATTGGTAAATTAAATTCTGAATAAAGTTGCTCAGAAGAAACTAACCATCCACCAGTAAATTTTTCTGCCGAATCACCTATCACCTTTTTTACTTTTCTGGCAAATTTTCCTTCCACGGATCTGCCATATTCAAAATACTGTTGGAGTGAAGAAGGTAAATCAATTGCCGGATTCACTGGATATTTAAAAATAGAGTTTATACCTATATCCATTAAAAAGAGATATACAACAATCAATGCAGCCGATAATAAATAACTTTTTGATATATTTTTGTTGATCACAATTTTCCTCTAAAATATGAAATCAATGAATTTCGCCGGTTCATTATTTAGGCCAAGTATTATTGAAAATATTAAAATAGCATATATTAATGTCCAAAATATTCTTGGTAATATAGTATAAAAATATTTTCCATCCTTATAGTATTCAAAAAACTCAATAAATATAAATACGGGTAATCCAAAGAGAGCAGCAGTATGCAGACGAGGACACAAAAAAGTTGTATAGTCTATCCCTGTAAAGAGAGTAATCGTGAATGATACAATTTGCTCAAATGACTGGGCTCCTGAATAATAACCACCCATAGTTGGTAATAATAAAAAACATGATGATTTTATATATAATATTAATCTGTTTTAAAAAATTATTTTTGATACTGATTTGGAATTGTATCATTCTATGAATTATAAGCAAAGATCCTTGGTAAAATCCCCACAGTATAAAATTCCATGCTGCACCATGCCATAATCCGCCTAATAGCATTGTAAGCATTAGATTATAATAGGTTCTCCTGTGACCTTTTTTATTGCCGCCTAATGAAATATATAAATAATCCCTTAACCATGAAGACAGGCTTATATGCCATCTAGACCAAAATTCTTTTGGATTTTTTGAATAGATGGGGAAATTAAAATTGAGCATCAAATCAATACCGAGAAATTTTGCAACTCCTCGGGCAATATTAGAATAACCGGCAAAATCGCAATATATTTGAATTGCAAATAGTAAAGTACCCACTAAAATCTCTAATGAACTCATCTCACCTAATGTAGCACCATAGACCTGATTAACTGTATTAGCCACGCCATCGACTATGACTACTTTTTAAAAAATCCATATAAAATTAAATGAAAACCCGATCTTACTTGCTGGATGGCCAGTTCTACTTCTTTTTTCAATTTGTGGTAATAATTGTACAGCCCTCTCAATTGGACCAGCAACTAATATGCCGGAAAGAATGAGACAAATAAAGCAAAATTAAAAAAACAGAAGTAGGTTTAAGTTTACCGCGATATATATCTATAGTATAACTCATAGTTTGAAATGTATAAAAAGAAATTCCGACAGGTAGAAATTATATTAAGTCGAAATGTTTGAGGATTTAAATTCAGCGAGCTAAGAAGTATTTTCAAAATTTTCTATGAAAAAATTATAATATTTAAAAAAACCGAGTATGCCAAGATTGGCAATTATACTAATGATTAAAAATAATTTTCTTTTTCGATTTATATCAATTTTTTTTCTAGCGATGGATATAATATATTAAATAAAACGAGCTATAAATACACATAAACATGTAATAAGTACTCCATCATTCCATATAATATTTAAAAAATTTTCTGAAGAAATTTTTTGAAAAAACTGAGGCACATTTCCCCACTTTATAACCAAAAACAAGACACTCGTTGAGATCAGCCAGGTAAAAGATTTATTCCTTTCTTTCCTCAAATACCACCATTTCCAATCATTAATCCACTTATAAAATCAATTATTGTAGAAATCACAATTAAGAACAAGAATCTGACATCCCACCATCCATAAAACAAATAACTGGCGAATAACAATAACAAATTCTGTTTTCGCAGGGGTAACAAGCATAAATGAAAAGAACAGTGATGAAAAAAATTATAAATTCAAAAGAATTAAACAGCATGAATTCACCTTGTTTTTGTAGTATTAATAAATAGGATTATAATTTTTTCTTTGCTATCATCAAAAAGTGCTTTGAACATATTGGGTATACAGGCTACCGTTGTCAGATCTATAAATCAAACTTGAGTAATTATTCGCTTTGTATGGAATTTCTACAACTTTTTAATTAATGTAGAAAGACCATATAGCATCCACGCCTGAGACCAGCGAATATATGGAATTCGATTAATAATGGCGGTTTTTCTGATAATAATAATATCCATCTTTATGTTGCATATTATTGATTGACCAATTCAAATACTTTGTAAGCAACCTGAATTACATTTTCATTAAAATCCTTAAATTCAGAAAGTGTAACCAGACTATGCGCAATTGAATGTGTATCGATAGGATAAATTTTATCATTAAAATATTTTACAATACCTTCATCAGTAAAAAAATTATTTATATAATATTCAAATCCCTGCAGCATACTTGGTCTGAATTCCTGATTTCCGGTATATTCTTCGTATTTTTTAAGAGCCATTAAATTATATCCCGTATGAAAACTGTCAATCCAGTTTTGTTTTGCATATTCGCCATATAGCCAGGATCCATCCGGTAGTTGTTCATTCACCGAAAATTTCATGGCCCTCGTGGCATAGTCCAGGTACATTTTATTCCCGGACAATTTATATAATCTTGCCAGGTAGGCTGCGCCTAGCATACTGGCATTATGAACCCTTCCACTGTCGAGATGGGGTATAACTGAAGCACAATGTATCTCCGCGTTCAGTCCGGTTTAGGCCGTTAAGAATAAATTCGCCAGCAGAAAGAGCCATATCAAAACACCTATGTTCGTTATTAAATTCATATGCGTCTAACAATGCATTTCCAGCGAAGGTGGTAGCAATTATATTTGGGGAAAATTTGGGAATAAAATTATAGCGGTTCTGCCAATCAAAATTATACCCCCAGCAATCAATGATTGCCAATCAGGACTCCTGAGTTCTATGAGTCGATTAATCAAAAAATTTAGATCTGTTTTGTATTATTATCAATTCCCGCGTTATGAAGTTTACCATTGCAGAAATAAATAAAGCAAGTCCTTTGGGATTATGACTTTTGGTACAAGTAATAGAGGGCGTCAGATTGAGGGGCTGAACGCTTCATTCCCTGAATAAATACAAGGCGAGCAATACGTGGAGCTTACCCAACGGCCAGATATTTAGAATCCGGCTGTTCAATCCGTCAAACGGATCATATCCTGCCCAATTGTTTGTTTACAATATTCATGAAGTATTAAGTGTTTCAGTGATAAGTAAATCTTTGTTCATAATCGTATAAAATTAATCCAAATTTCTTAGCATTACATATTGAATTAAGATTAATATGTATTTTAATAGGCGAGTTATTAGAATAAGTGATTTAGGCTTAAATCAGTAAGCTAATATAATTAATTTATGGTTCATTTATAATTTATTAGATATATGCTCAAGTATAGTTTGAAGAGTTTTTGTGTTTCCCAATTGCCAACTGTGAAGTTTTTCGCTGCTTGGATCCAGTTTAATCTTTTATTGGCAACATCATTGACATTTTCAATCAAGACAAATCGTTTTTGTTCGGAAAATACCGGTCGATAGCACCGGTTTTTCCGCGGAAATATACTATAAACCGGAACTTCAATGCAGCTGCTTCACGGTTCATCGTACCCCCACCGCTAATCACCAAGTCCGAATTCCATATCAGATTCAAACCATCCACCGCTTTTTCAGGAATATAAAATTTTTCTCCGGTGAAACCCTGCGGCCATTTTTCCATGATAAATTCTTTTTGTTTATCATTGCGCGGTAATAAAATGACTTTAACATCTGGATTGATCCAACACACGGTTCATAACCGACTCAAAAATAATTTCACTATCGGGATTATGGTAATGTGCTTCTGTTGCCGGAGGTCTAATTGTAACAATAATATCATTATCCACGAGACAAGCCTAATTGATTTAATAAGTTTCATCCGGTTTAAGATTATTAATATAAACATCTTCCTTAATACCAGGGTAATCCAAAATCATTTCATTGTCAAATGGAATTTTTTCTCTTAGGTATTAATTCCGGTGCAAAGCAAAAGTCGGATAAGCAAAGGTATAGGTTTGGCATGTTCATAGTCAAATATCATAAATGAAGTAATGCCCATCATTTTCGCTAAGTATCATTTGCGATCGTGAGCCATGTGAAATGGCTAAGCAGGTTTATGTTTTTTCACAATTGGCGCTAATTGCAATGCACGAATTATCAAACCTGATATTTTTTTTATCCTGTTTTTTCCGTGATGTTTTCCAACCATTACGGCATCTAAGTTAAAGTGTTTCCAATAGTTCTCTGACCTGAAATGCATCCCGGGCCGTAACAAGTACCTTAAACCCTGATTGTTCTAATTGATCAATGATGGGTTTAAAAAACAAAACATGCGGAGAGTTATCCAAATCTATCCATATGTTTTTCTTATCAGCAATCATAAAATTTCCTGCAGATTATAATAATTAATATTTAATGATTATTTGTCCAGAGACAGGCTTGATATTAATAAAAAAATTATTTTTAGCATCTTGTTTCAATTTAAGAACGTCATCGCCTTGAAAGATTTCATTTTTATCTGTGATAAATTTTTGAGGGATTAATACAGTTAATTCTTGATCATATAGGGTCTTTTCAGTATTTAAACTAAAATCTATTAATAGAGATTTATTCTTAATATTTTTTATCTTAATTGTAACGTTGTCACGCTCTGTTTCATATTTTAATATCTGTACTAATGGAGCGCTCCAAATATCAGTTTTACGGTTTTCCATACATTCCATTAGTGCTATAAATTCTGATTCTTTGAAGCTCAAGATCATCATCACTAATAATTCCTTTTATATAATCGATTAATCTTGGGCTCCCAACTTGATGAAATGCAATCTGAAGATGCGACCTGCCTGTAATGGTACTATCGATATGTTCACACAATCCTTTGCCAGTTGCTATTCTTGAATTCACTGCTCCAATCGCAGGATGGTTTCCGTCATATAAATCAATCATATGATATTTATCGACCAATTTTTTATATGAACTATCCGCCTCATGCCAGCGTTTGCCACCCCAGTATTCCCCACCCCCGGAAGCAAACACATGCAGTTTACTGTCATCAGGATACAATCGCCAGATCAGTTTTGCGACTTCGCCGATCTCGTATTCGGCTTGTTCCAGGTTTTCAGCACCCACATGATTCATTGTATGATTTCCCAATTTATGCCGCATTTTTGGAACTTCTTTCTCCCAGAACTCACGGTTTGATTTATAACCGCTGATCAGTGAGGTCCGTTCGGGATTAACCATAAAGGTACCGGGGATACCATATTTGTTCAGAGTCGGTATAACAAATTTGACATGTGATTCCAGGCCATCGTCAAATCGCAGACTGACGGCTGCTTTTTTGTTATTATACCACTTGGCGATATACGGCAGATCTTTATTCTGCGCTTCTACTGGTATGTTCATCATAATTAATATAAGTAAGCCAATAATTAGTTTATTGATGGAATTTTTCATAACAATTATCGATTAAGGAAACTGTTTGACTATGTGACGATTTATATGATTTGTAATAAATCGTGGAGTATTACGCCATACGGCAACAAATAATTCCCGCTTTTTGCCACGTTTTTGCGTAAACTCAGTCGCACTCACTGTTTTCGGATAATATTGATTGTAATAGGTATATTTGGTCCCGCCCCAACCCAAACGGTAGTCATCCGCTTCGTCGGTTATAGGAATTCGACCGGAGTGAAATATGCCTTTTCCCTCTTGAGCGAAATGTTTGATCAAATGCCAGTATAAATAATACACACATAATCTGTGCCTCTCAGAATCCTGCACCATAGAGGTAAATGGAAAGGAAATGGTATCTTTAAATTCTTTGATCATGGTTCCAGCCATTAATTTTCCATCTACTTGCAATAATGCCATGGAGTACATGCCTGAATCTAAAAGGGATTGAACCCATTTTTTTGTAACACAGGGAATTCCCCGCTGCTGGTGATGAATGGTCAGAAGTTTGTAAAACCGCTTTATGTCATCGTACGGAAATATTACCTGCGGATTCAAGTCTTTGGCTTCCGCTACTTTCTCAAGATTTTCGGAAGATATTTCGGTCTTTAATTTTTCAATATCTTGTGATAAGGTTAATTCCCTGTTATAATAATTTTCATCACTGGTCAAATCACCAGGCATCTTTACTTTGTATTGCTTAAGCACAATCCGGCAGGAATTATGTTTTTGAGACAGTTCAATTGCCGAATCAAGCAAGGCCGTACGTGCTTCATCGTCATCGGCCACAATTCCCCCGGCTACGGCAAAGGGAACGGATATTAATGAACCACTTTTGAGCTGTGTTTTATAAAAATAAAGTGGTAATACCCCACATATCTCTGAATTCCTGTAGGCCGCCAGCGGATAAAACTGAAATGTATAATTTTCCTCTAGCACTTCATACCAGGAGAACAACTGCCAGGCTATACTATCCGGATTTTTCATCACATACTGATCCCAGGATTCGCGCTCGCTAAAATCAATAATATTAACCTGCATTAATTATTCTCCCCGTTTTCATGATACACCATCATATATTTGCCTGATGTTTTCGGTTTTATTTTATCCACATAGATAAACGTTAATTTGGTCTTGTCCGTAAAGGAATTATAAAACTTAGCGCGCAATGTATCTTCGGTTTCCTGTTTATAATCCGATCCTTTTTCAATAAACAAGTCAATATCTTTGTTCTTTTTATATTTCACCTGAAACCGATTGATGGCACCGGACAAACTTTCGGTCATAAAGGTACGGCACCAGAAATTGGGTGATATCATTTTTCCTTCTTTGCTATGAAATATTTCTCCGGTGCGGCCAATAAAATTCTTTATCTCACTGAGCGTTTTGCCACATGAACAATCCGATGATTCGACCTCGCCCAGATCGCCGGTGCGATAGCGGATAAAGGGCATGGGACAGATCTCCAGCGGTGTGCCCAATAATTCATGGGTCTCGGCACCTTCCGGATTTTCACGACTGGGCACAGATTCCATATAAAGATTTTCATGATTAATATGCAAATGATTCTGGGGACAATACATGGCAATATGACCTATCTCGCGCATGCCATAGATATTGGTCACATGACATTTAAATACTTTTTCCAGTATTTCTTTTTCGTGATCATATAATGGTGCCGCCCAGGTTATGATCAGTTTGGGTGCATATTGCTCCGCGGACATGCCATTATCATTCAAGATATTTTGCCAGTCCGGCTAAAGCTGCCGTAAATCCCCACATGACTGTTGGTTTAAATGTGGCCAATTGTTCAGCTGCATAGGCATATTGCTCTTCCGCTAAATTAATTCCCGGCAGAATCAGCTGATTCCAGAGCAGTTTGCGGATCTGGTTGGTACGGTTTCCGGAAACAAATTCATCAGACACCCGCACCATGCGTGCTTCCGGGGCACCGGGCTTAATACCAAACCAGTTGCGTAAGCGCAATTCATGTACCCAATTAACCGCGGTCTGGCTGCCATCCTCATAAAAAACAGTGGGCGCGCCAGTGGAGCCACTGGATGTATTTCGTACCAGTTTATGTTTTTTTATGCGGGCCAAAGGATCAGGAATACCGGGTCCACGTTGTAGAATTCATTGGCCAAACATAATCTCGGATTTTAACCGGTAATCTACCAGATCTTCATGGTGAGCGATCACTTCTTCCCGCTCCAGCACCGGCAAATGCTGCATATCGTCAAGAGATTTAAAATCGCTGATTATGAAAAGCCGAGACTTTAAATCGCTGCTGATAAAATGGCACTCCATTTCTGGCATAAGCAATACAGATTTTAACTTTTCAAACTGCATGGCTTGGCAATTTGTTCTTCCGAATAATATTCAGATTTTTTCAGAAGGCGATAGCGGGTCAGAATTTTACGGCGGTTCATGAGATAATTCATGGCCGGGAACGATACCTGACCAACAAATGTGCTGTGTAGTTTATTAAGCATTTTCTTATAATAAATGTTTGTTAGTACAACTTGATTGAAATTAGTTCTCGCAGAGACGCCAGGACGCCTTTCTAAAGATTAGAGATTAGAAATTAGAAATTAGAGATTGATCAATAACTCCAGATATAGTTTAATTTTTACTCTTTAATCACAAAATTCAAATGTACTTCCTCAGCAGCCTGCGTAATATATATATAGATATGAGAATCCGAATCAGGCCGGCTGAAAAGCTGATCTCTGCCATATCTTGATCGATTCGGAATCACATCAATTTTGTAATCCTATCCGTGTTGTTTTTTTATGGTTCACGGGATATTTTATATTTCCAGGATCGTGATCCAAACAAGCGCTTATAGTGGATATCCACAAAAAATTCAAAGCCCACTCGTTTCGACGACTGTATATTGGGTACATTTATGTGCAGTGTGCCGCCATAAAACTTTTTTATACCGCGCTTCTTTAGTTCTGTGAATATGGTATGCCGCAGTCCTGAACCAAGGCCTTTTCCACGATAATCGGGATGTACTGTAATCTGCTGACTCCAGGCCTTATCCGGCCGGAAGGTCATGGTTTTATCAATTATCGGCATATAAAATGTATTAAAATTGATCCAGTTAAATCCCGCCACACGTTCCCCGTCCAGGGCCAGCAGACAAATCCCGTCATTTTTAATATCCGGACCGATCTTTCCGGTCAGCCATTCTTCAATATTTTCTATCTGACGTATCTTATCCTCATCATAATTTGCTGCACTCATGATCTGATATACAAAGAATTCTTTACTTACAGACTTGGGCTGATATTCCACCAAATTAATTCGATACAGGCGGTATATCTTTTTCAGATAAATAGATGAAAAAACACCAGCCACTGATTTGGAAAATGTGACCCAAAAACCATAGTCGGTAAAATTTCTTCTAATTTTTTTAAGTCACTGATTCATCTACTCGTGCTCGTTGTGAACGTTCAACATGTCCATCCCAGTTATTTGGGGGTACAAATTTCAGATTACGCTTTTCACCATAATCTGCATAATTAAATGGTTCCTCATTATCAATAATCTTTATATCATCAATGGTTCCATTGAATAGAGGCATTTTTCCACCACTAGTTTCCATCAGATTTTTGATCATCGGCATTTTATTGATATCAAATCCCATAATGGAAGCCCCCACAGCATCAACAGCAACCGGTACATACCCTGCCATAAGCACCCCCGGATATTGTGGATCCGGTGCGACCGGACCATTTCGGTCTCCACCAATGATGCCATCAATAAATACAATCTGCTGTCGTACAGGCTTTTCCTGCAATTTACCCTCCCGGTCAGCATAGAAAACGATTCGATTTAGATCCTGTAACAATCTCCACATAGTGTCGTTGCCATACCACATCACTTCATAAATATCGTCTTTAAACGGGATGACTGCGCTTGAATTCCAAACAACCTTTTTTATCCCAGCCGCCAGGAATTTTACCGGCACGAGTGGATTAGCCTGAATAATATCATGCAGCCTCACCGCAAGGCGTTTGCGGGCTGATGGATTGATATACTGATCGCCACCTTCCGATACGGAACCTATCTGATAGTGCGGCATGGTATCTTTAAGGGCGACAATGCCGACAAAATTCTTTATGGCCATGGTAATCGCAGTCCGGCGATGTGTTTTAAATTTTGCAATATTAATTACAACATCACTTTCCAATAAAGAGTTTGGAATCAGATATTCATGTTTGCCATTTGTGTGATGCTTATACATATTTTTTGGATCGGCAATATTAACTCGGAAGTGTCTTGCATCCAGACCTTCAAAGGCGCTGTGTTCTCCAAAATTAACCCCCTGATATCCCCGCGGATCCTGCACCACTTTCTTTCTGCCCCATTTCCCATACATCCAAGCCTCGTTCTCTGACAATTCGGAGATCAAAACATTCAATAGGTATGGTAGTCTGTTCCCGGTACCAGTCCAGTATCAGATCGATTTTAGCTCGCTTATAGGCCTTATCAAACTCACCAAAAATCACTTGCGAGTCGCCGATGATAATCCTGCCATCTCCCTTTAACGCAATGCAGACATAATCGAGAATTGGTCTGAGAATCGAAGGATCAATTACGATAGAAAAAAATTCTTTGTGTTCCAGGTGATAATGCCGGACTGTATTTGGTTTGATAAACACCTGCATCCCCGGTTTAACGGTATCGCCAAACGGATTCCATTCCGGTGTGCCAAAGTTGTCTTTATCCATACCCAGTTCATAAAAAGTCTTTCCGTACCTCGGCATACACCTGATTGTCAGGATCAATGTCGGAGCCGGTGTATTCCGGGAATTTTTCCGGCGGATTAAAAGGCACGTTATCCGGATATGATTTCAATCCGGTAAAGTTGGTCGCTACGGTGTTATCTAATATATGCATGTTGAGACCTCTTTTATTGTTGTTTTTTAACCACTTAGACCACTAGAGAGATTCTAAGTTGTTTATCAATTAAGTCAAAAAAAAGTAATTGGTAATTAGTAATTTAAAATGTGTATACCATATAACAGAAAATTCCTAACTCCTAATTCCTCATTCCTAACTAAATACTTGTGCTCTCTGTGGTAATGTTTATTTTTAATATTACTCCATACCTGATTTCTCAGATATTGATTTATAATAGGTCGCGGCTTCATGGGGCAGCGCATTCCAGTATTGTCCTTTATACTTTGTTTTCACATATTCCAGAAAATCTGTAAATATATTTCGTAACGGATAAGTTATTGAGTAGAAAATGTTCCTGTTCAAAATCCATATAATCGGGATGGGCTATAAAATGTACCATACCACCATGTTCGAGCCACCCAATCAAGTTTTTCTTTCCATTTTGAGTTATCCGTTTCCCTCAATAATAAGTACAGAGTTGAATCCTGTGGTAAAGTATAGGGCATTTCAATGTACGGAAGATTTACCATTTGTGCTGTTTACATTAAATGGAAATATCGTCTGCATGCCATCGGATTGTGGTTCATAGGGATCAAAATCAAAAGTCGATGCATCATATAATATATCCAATTCATGGATCCATTCCAGGTTGTGATGCATGGCCGGGGAGCGAAATCCTACCGCTTGCCATTCCTTTATATACGAATTGATTTTTATTGCCCGTTTACTAAATAATATTTATGAGACATGTACAGATGCCCATCATGATTAAGACCATGTAAACCTACTTCAAAGCCGTTTCGTGTTAAATTATTCCTTAATTCCGGAGAAACCTTATATCTTTCGGGTACAAAATAAAACGCCGATCTAAATCCCATGATTTTCTCACAATCCGCCAGTTGCATACAGCGATCATGTCCAATATTTGTTTCTACATCATGAGTGATAATAAATGCAAAGTTTTTATTTTCCGGCCAACCCGCCCAGTTACTGGGTGGCGTTATTTATATCTAGTGTTAATTGGCCAGATATTTTCATAGGTTCTTTTTTTTATACTCGTGCGTGCTCTTCTTATAAATAACTGAAGATGCGCGGAATAAATGGACGAACCCATAATAGATTCTGATAAATATGCGATAGGAATAAAATCAAACTCCCTCCTTCTGTCACGCAACATGTTTATATGCTAAACGTCCAAAAAGTTTTAATGCTAAATATTGGTAAATGTTTAAATATTTGCTCCCTGTTCCCCTGTTGTTCAGATAATCACTTGTATTTCGCCGCATTCGGACTCAAATCTAAAATAATTGATTTCATTTTCTATCGGATTAAAGCCCAATTTATACCGGCGTAGTCCGCCGTGGTGATATTCAGTTCTACCCAAATCAAGCGTTTGAAATCCTTGTTGGACAAAACGTCGAATGCGGTCCCACATTAGTAGATTATTTGGACGGATAGATCTGATACTTGTGATGTGATGCACCAAACTTATACATCGCCTGGTCTTTAAAATTAAAAAAGATCATGGCAGCGATAGGTGTATTATTCATATGCAGCAAAAAAAATATTACCCTTACCCTGCTTTACGATAAAGTCGAAAATATTTTTAAAAAAGGAGACTGGCTGGGGCGGTACACCCTGTCGTTTACGCGTCATACAATGCAAACGATAATAGTCGTCCATCGCTTCTTCAGAATTATTCACCGAATGGTCTCCATCCCGCTATTTTGCTGCTTTTTTTATATTCCTGCGCGTACTGGAGCGAAAACTCTTAAACACGGTATCGTCATTACCTTGTAATGAAATGATATGCTGAAAAGAACTCATGAAAACCGGTAGATCTGAGTTAAACAATGAATTGTCCCGGAATTCCATATATTTGCTTTTTTTTCTCTGCCCAATTCTGCTATTGTTTTAATAATTTCGTCAATCTCATCCTGACCGGCAATCAATTTACAATGATCAGTAAAAGGAAGTGAAACCAAGCGGTTACCGGTCAACCGACTATTCACTTCCATTAAAGGAATCAGAGTGGAAAACCGATCATCATTTTGTTTGATGAGATAGATCGGCTTAAAATTATAGGTGTGAACTAAAACCTGCGCCCAGGCTTTGGTATGAAAAAATGTGGTACCGGGTGTGTTAGTAACCAGTGAATCCCAGTTATCTATTTCGAGCGGATTGACAATTTGAGATTCTGTTTGATTCAATGTGATGATTTATCCAATTTCTTTATTTTGGTGAAATAGCGACAAAGTGACAAAGTTTTTTGGGCCAAAAGGGCCAAGAGGCCAATTGAAAAAGGTTCAAGGAAACAGGCTTCAGGAACTAAGCCTTTAATGTGTTGAATATTGAATATCGAATGATGAATGTTGATTTTTGAAGTTTCTATAAATCAATCGGAGAAGTTAGAACAACATTTTACTTTCCAAAGTTGAACGGTCTCATTTATTACTTTAGTTCTTATTCTTTGTGTCTATGCCTCTTTCGTGGTAGACTAAATCAAAACTCAAAAATCGATATTCAATATTCAAAATTAGCCTGGGGCAAGGAGCCGGGCACCTGAAGCCTTTTACTGGGCCTTGAGCCTTGTGCCTTGAACCTATTTGAAGAATTCTTTTATCTTCCCGGCAACAAACTCAATCTGATCATCCGTCAGTTCCGGAAACATCGGCAGAGACAAGACCGCATTCGGCCAGTTGTTCGGAAACGGGAAAATCACCCTTTTTGTATCCTAATTGGCTAAAGCATTTTTGGATGATGCAGGGGCACCGGGTAGTGCATGCCGGTAAAGATTTCGTTTTTATTCAGATATTCAGCCAGGGCATCACGCTTTTCAGTTCCGCCTTCATTCACCTGGATGACAAACAGATGATAGACATGCTTATTTTCATCTTTTTCCACAGGTACCTTTATCTGAGACACATCGGATAATAGTTCACGATATTTTGCTGCTACTCTGCGCCGGCCCTCGGTCCATTTTTCTATATGATTTAGTTTCACACCCAGAACCGCGCCCTGAATGCCTTCCATGCGATAATTGTGTCCCACCTCATCATGATAGTATTTCTGATCCATGCCATGGTCGCGCATCATTTTCATCTTTTTGGCCAAGGCATCATCATTGGTCGTAACTGCGCCGCCTTCGCCATAGGCACCCAGATTTTTACCGGGATAAAAACTAAATGAGGCGGCAATACCCAATCCGCCGACGCGCTTTCCTTTATATTCGGCGATATGGGCTTGTGCCGCGTCTTCCACCACATTAATGTGGTGGCTAGTGATGAGTGTCTATGTCTAAGGGAGTCCATATCGGCCGGTTGGCCATAGAGATGGACCGCTACGATTGCTTTGGTTTTTGGCGTAATCGCTTTTTGCACTGCTACGGGATCAATATTATAGGTTTCCGGATCCACATCGACAAAAACCGGCGTGGCGCCACAAAGGGTTGCACCCCATGCCGTGGCAATAAACGTATTGGCCGGGATGATGACTTCATCACCAGGTCCAATGCCAAGGGCCCAAGGAACCAGATGATTGGCATCGGTGCCTGAACTGGTGCCGATACAATGTTTGACATTATGTGCTTCGGCAAATTTTTCCTCAAAATCAAACACCGGTTTACCCATAACATAGGCAGTATTATCCAGAACATTCTGAATAGCCGGATCAACTTCGTCGCGTTTGATGCTTGCGTATTGTGATTTTAGGTCTAGGAATGGTACTTTCATTTTTTGTGCTCCGAGTTTTTCATTTCAGGCTCCAGGCCAAGGCGCCAAGGCACAAGGCTATAGGTTGAGATTCAGTATTACTTAAGATTTTTTGATTTACAAAATTTCTTTTTGTTTTTATTAATCCTGTTATCATATGATGAATATTTCAATTGCTTCTGTTAATCCACATTTTTCCAGTTTTCTTATCAATAAATTTTATTTTAATTCCAATATATATTTGTGATCTTAGTTCACCGCAAGATCCTCTGGCATAAGATAAAAATTGTAAACATTCTTTATTCGATACTCTTTCAAATCCCTCCGCAATATTACTGGAAATAGATAATGCGGATCTGGTAATTTGATCTCTGAAGACTAAAGTTTTTAAGATTACCTAAGTTTTTATAGATTTCTGCAGATAATCGTGCTGATCTTTTCCAGACTTCGAAATCTTCAAATCGCATATTTGATATTTCCTAATCATTGTTTCATAATTTCAATCAGCAAATATCATTCCAAAAATGATATTTTAATTAAATTTACACAGCCATCGAAAAACAACCCCCTAACCCCCTTTTCTAAGGGGGAACTACCTCTTGGCTCCTTGACCTTTTGGCCTTTGGCCTATTCTAACCTTCCGCAAAACCCGGGCGGGATTACCCGCCACTATTGTATCTGATGGCACATCCTTAGTAACAACTGAACCCGCCCCAATATGGCACCTTCCCCGACAGTAATCCCGGCCAGCAATGTGGCACTGCTACCGATCGATGCACCCTTTTTAATCAGGGTTGGTACAACCTTCCAGTCTTCTTCCGTTTGCAAACCTCCGCCTTCCGCCGTGGCGCGGGGATAGATATCGTTAATAAAGGTAACATTGTGGCCGACAAAGACGTCGTCTTCAATGGTGACGCCTTCACAAATGAATGTATGGCTGGAAATTTTGCAGTTCTTGCCGATTTTGGCACCCTTTTGGATCTCAACAAAGGTGCCGATTTTGCTGTTGTCATCTATTTCACAGCCGTACAGATTTACGAAATTGAAAATTTTGACATCTTTGCCCAGTTTCACATCATCGGCAATACTCAGATATTTCATATAATGACTTCCTTACCACGATTCTTGATCGATTCCTGAGCTGCTTCAAGAATTCGTGGTCACCATGGCACCGGCATGGCCATCTGCGATCGGTGTGTCTTCACCATTGATACAATCGGCGATATGATCCACTTCTAATGCCAGAGCCTCTAGATTGTCGAATTTTTGGACAATACATATCACCGGTTCGGTATTGGATCAGCATATTATAGACATCATCAGCATGTTTTCACAACATCAATACCTTTATCATAAATTCGGATCTTTTCACTGGGTTCATTATCATCCCATACAACCATTTTTTTGCTACCGGCAATCAAAGTGTGGCGAATTTTCACCGGTGACAACCAGTTGGTATGAAAATGAGCAATAATATTATTCGGAAAATATACCGTCAAATAAGCCACATTTTCCAAGCCGCTGCCGGTATGATCGGCACCGGTAGCAACCACGGCAGTCGGTTTTTTATCCATGATATAGTGCATAATTGAAATATCATGCGGTGCCAGATCCCATAATACATTGACATCATGCTGAAATAATCCCAGGTTGACTCGCACCGAATCAAAATAATACATATCACCCAGTTCGCCACTGGATACGATATCCTTTATTTTGCGTACCGCACCGGTAAATAAAAAGGTATGATCTACAAATATTTTCAGATTTTTTTGTTCGGCCAGATTTATTAATTCTTCTGCTTCTTTGATCGACGAGGTCATTGGTTTTTCAATCAGTACATGTTTTCCGTTTTCCAACGCTGCTTTGGCAATCTTATAATGCGTATCCACCGGCGTACATACCGTTATCAGATCGATATCCGGATTGGTAATAACCGATTTGCAATCTGTAGTCACCTCTACAGTTGGATACAGTCCTTTAATATAGTCCAATCGTTTTTCATTTAAATCACAACAGGCCACCATTTCATTTTTTTTACTGGCCATAAAATTTCTAATCATATTCGGTCCCCAGTATCCGACACCGACAACTCCGACTTTTAGCATGGTACCTCCCGGTTTCATTTTTAGGCCCAAGGAACAAGGTACAAGGATCAAGGATTTAGGCTCCAGGTTCCAGGCCTTGAAAAAGTAAGAATATCGAATTTTGAATTTCGAAGTAAAAAGTACTTAAGACTTTCAATATTCGATATGCTACTGTTTTTACTTTTACAACTTTATTTACTTTGTATTCTTTGTTCTTTCGAAATCATGGATAATTTCGTCCCGATTGTTTTCTGGAAGAAAACGCTTTTATCGGGAACGTTCTCTGCGTTAAAAAAAATCAAAAATCAACATTCAATATTCGATATTCAAAATTCTTACAAAAGATTGCTTCGTCGTCCGGCTTTGCCGGATTCCTCGCAATGACAAAATGATTTCCGTTTTGCCCAATGGCCTTTGGGCCTTGCTCCTTGATCCTTGTTCCTTGAACCTCAACTAATACAACCCCCTAACCCCCTTTTTTAAGGGGGAACTCACCTTTGGCCCCCTAATAGGCTCCTTCTTTCGCAAACACCGCCGTAACCGTCTTAAATAAAATCTTAATATCCAGCCACGGGCTGCAGTGGCTGACATATTGCAGATCCAGGCGGACCATCTCATCAAAGGTCGTTTGACTGCGGCCATAGGCCTGCCACAGACCGGTGATGCCCGGTTTGATATCCAGAATGCGGCGCAGATGCCAGTTTTGATATTCTCTCACTTCATAGGCAATAGGAGGCCGGGGACCAACCAGACTCATCTGACCAAAAAGAACATTAAAAAATTGGGGCAGTTCATCCAGACTGGTTTTGCGGATAAATTTTCCAATTTTGGTTACTCGTGGATCATCTACAATTTTAAACATCGGCTTCTCATCTGAGCCCTTGTTCATGCCTTCCGTCTCGCCTTTTATTAATTTTGTTACATATTCCTGGTGGATCGATGAATCACTATCACTGCGCATACTACGGAACTTCATAAACATAAATGGTTTTCCCAAAAGACCAACCCGTTCCTGTTTAAACAGAACCGGTCCTCTGGAACTCAATTTTATGGCAAGCGCGATAACAAGCATAACGGGTCCAAACATCAGAATGCCAAATAATGATCCAAAAAAGTCCACCATACGCTTGAAAAAGCGGTAGAACAGATCTTTTTGCTCCACATAGAAGACACCCCAAAAATCCACATCTTCAATCGTTATTGCCCCATTTGAACCCACTTTCAGATCCCAATTAATAGATAAATCTTCGTTTTTTTCAAATATTTGAGATTGCGCAGAAACAATAGTTTTTTTCTCTGTGCTCTCTGTGGTTCCAAACACAACTTTGTTAATAATCGTCGGACTGCCTTCTACATGTTTTGCTTCTTCCACTTTATTAACCGGAAAAGTCGAAATTTGAATCGTCCGGATCATTTTGATCAATTCTTTCTTGCCCATACCCTCAAACCGACCAAACAAATGCTTTGAGATTTTTTCAATAAATTTCTTTGCGCCTTCCGCCGCCGTATCAACTAATAATATTCTAAGGCAATAGGGATCTTCAATAGATTTTATATCATAATTTCGTGTATCATCATTAATCACCTTAACCAGGGTCTCCAAAAAGAGCATATATGTTTCTTCCGAGGCCAGGCTGATTTTCTCCGAATAAGCCGACAAATCTATATTTACATTCGATAACGGAGATCCCGACCGGCCGCAGCGGTTGCGTTCCTTGATCAACAGATCATCTGCTTCTTCCTTGGTATACCAACCGTTTTTCCGCGTTAGAACCGTGCGGATGGTTTTATTGGAGAGGAATTTTCGTGTCTCGGAAGTAATTAAATGATAACATTGATTATCTTGTTAATTTAGTTGTTTCAAAAGTCCCTAAGTCCCTGAGTCCCTGAGTTTTTTACTTCAAAAATCAACATTTTAAATTCATTATTCAATATTCAAGGAGTCGTGGCCTGACGCCTGCAACCCAAATTCTTGGTCCTTGGGCCTTGATCCTTGAACCTTTTGCCTTTGGCCTGTTTATCTCTTGGGCCTTTAGCCTTTGACTTATATTTTATCATTGGAATAAATATATTGTGATAAAATTCTTTATATCTTGTTTCAAATCACAATTAAGTAGAAGAATATTGGTGAAATAGTATCACAGAGTTCCACTGAGGAGTCACAGAGTACCACAGAATTAATAATTCTTTTATTTCCTTTGCGATCTTTGCGTACTCTGCGTTAAAAATAAATCATAAATCAATATTCGATATTCGATATTCATGAATAAGGAGATTGGTATTGAAAAAAGTCCCTAAGCGCCTAAGTCCCTGAGTTTTTTACTTCAAAAATCATATATCAACATTCGATATTCGATATTCAAATAAGGAGATTGGTATTGAAAAAAGTCCCGAAGCACCTAAGTCCCTGAGTTTTTTACTTCAAAAATCATATATCAACATTCGATATTCGATATTCAAACAAGGAGATTGGTATTGAAAAAAGTCCCTGAGCGCCTAAGTCCCTGAGTCCATAAACTTTTAACTTCAAAAATCAAAATTCAATATTCGATATTTAAAAGCCTGCAGCCTTTTTCCTTTGGCCTTTTGGCCTCTTAGCCCTTTGGCCTACTGGTAGTGATAATACGAATACGCATAATGATCCTTATCCACCACCTCATCCGTCGCATTCAATACGACTCCTTTAAAATCCGACTTGATGGACTCGTATTCTTCGAGCTTCTGTGTAAGTTTATTTAGATTTGTTTTACCAAAACGTACTACCAGTAGCATGCTGTGAATAAAATTATTCAGTACTACCGCATCGGGAATAATTGAAAATGGCGGCGTATCAATGATTATATTGGTATACTGTTTTTTTAGCAGGTTTAGTAAATCCTGCATACGTTTTGTACCCAGGATCTCAGAGGGATTTGGAATTTGCTGACCGCTGCTGATCAGGGACAGATTTGGCACATGGGTTTGTTGCGAGATTTTTTTTAGCGCATCAAGATTAATATCGGCAGAACTGATAAGCAGATCTGACAATCCTGCTTGTTTATGACAATTAAACGTATGGTGCAACACCCCGCGGCGCAAGTCGCAATCGATTAACACGGTAGGCATTTTTTGCTGTGCAAATGTCACCGCCAGGTTTGATGCCACCAATGACTTGCCATCACCCGGACTGTGACTGGTTATTATGATGGCATTATGACTATTCTTGTTATTTATGGTTAACTTTGTGCGCAATAACCTGAATTTTTCACCGGCCAGATGTGGTGCATAATCGGATGTGATTAATTTGGGATCTAACTCGGCTGCCGTTTCCAATCCCCTTGGAATTTCAGACTCATTCAATACAACCGGAATGGAACCAATCACCGGTAATTTCATTTTAAATTCAACCTGGCGTGATTCCCTGATTGTACCATCAAAAAAATCAAGTAAGACAATAATGCCTATACCCAATACAAGTCCAATAATTGGACCAATCACCAGCATTTTTAATTTATCAGCCAGACTCGCTTTTACGATCGGAACTTCCGCCTCCTCAATCAAAAAGGCATCCGGGATAATCGCAGCATCGGATATTTTGGCCTCATTATAACGGACCAGGATATTGGAATAGATTTTTTCTTTTACCTCACGGTCCCGCTGCAATTCGAGCTAGTTGTAATTCATCTCTGGGCAATCGACGAATTCGTCCTTCAGATTCTTTAACTTTTGAATCAATTTTATTTTTACGTGAAATTAAATCATTATAATACTGCTGGATTCGCTCATCTACCTCCGATGAGATCTTGCTCAATCGACTCTCAATATCCTGAATCATAGGGTGGCCCGGGGCATAATTATCAGCCAGCAACTGATTGCGTCGGGTAAGTAAATCCTGAAATTCTTTGGTATAAATCTGTGAACCGCCAATAAGACGCGTCTCAAGAAATGATAAAATCTCAAGATAGGCGAGGTATCGCTTTTGAGTATCCCCCCCGCTTCTTTGTTTTAAAAATGAATTTATTCTTTTAATATCCATATCAAGGGAAGTCACCTCCGACTGATTGCTCGCCAGATTAGCCACAATGTCTGATCCGGCCGAGCTGAGCATAAGGTAGGGATGGCGCTCACGAAATGTTCGCAATTTCTCTTCGGACCGGCTGAGTTCCAGTTGTGACGCCTTGAGTTGCTCTTCAAATGTACCAAGTACCGCTACAGTTTTATATCTCCTGATATCCAGTAACTTTTCAATAAACATATTGGCAATAGTGTTGGTCGCGAAAGAGGAAAATTCCGGATCTATATGTGTGTATGATATTGTAAGCATGATCCGGTAGCGATCCAAACTTCCACCCAATTCTTCTTTAAGAAAGTCAAGTGCACTTCTTTGAGATATCAGGGCAAATGAAAAACTTGAATTGAGTGGTAACTTATCTGAATTTAACTCCATATCAATCCCACCAATCGATATTTTAACATTGTCTCCCGGATTAATTTTTGCTCTTTTCAACAACTTATCCCTGGCATCGAGCTCTTTTATTCGAAAAAAAGATCGAATAATCAGAAGTACCGAAGACAATGTCATATGCGCCAAATTGAGGGTCCTTACTAATGTTTAGCTTTTGATAATATCTAAACGGCCGCGTTTCGGTTCAATGAGAACAAAATTGAGTTTAAGTGAATCAACAACCGTCCTTAAGAAGGAATTTGTCTGCAGGATTGCTGCTTTACCAATGGAACCCTCAGCGGCGAAATCAGGGACTGCTCCGACTCCCCTGCTCTGCCGGGGATCATCAAATTTAACAATGGCTGAAGTCGTATACTTCTGCTTTCCCTCCAGTTTCCACATATATATTCCATACCATAAAACGCTCATAAAGACAAAAATCAAGGTGATAAAAATTTTCTTTTGCCAGATGAGATTCCAATATTTTGAAATAAGTTCTTGAATATTTACCTGATTTTGCGGATTTGAATTCTGTCTATATTGAGTCTGATTCATTTCCATAATTATTATCTCTCAGTTTAAATATATTTCAAGTTTACAATGAGTATTGACAAAATATTATATATATTGTGATTAATTTAATGAGGTACAATCGAGCTATCGCATTCACATTATCTTCTGAATGACTCAAAATATATAATATCTCTTTGATACTGGTAATACAATAAATAAGCCGTAACGGCAAACGACATGATTGGCAGTATGCTTTGTCCAAAAAATGTCCAGAATGTTTCATATTGAGAGGGTGTATATATTTGATCGCCGGAGCGAAAGCCCATGGCACGCAGCGATGTTCCTTTTTCCAATAAGGAACCAGATTATCATTTATTTCATCACGATCACGCTCCCAGGTCATATCCTTCAGGCCATCCTCAAAAGTAGTTCCACCTGCAATTTTCAATACTTCCCAAAGCGAACTATTTTGATCGATATAATAAAAACCGGGATTATTTACGCCGCCGATCACACTTACCCGAATCGCGGGCTTTACACGCACATTTGGATAGCGTATAAAGTTTTTATATTGTGACTTTAAAAAGTTTTCCAGTTCTCTCCTGAGACAAATCGGTTACTTTCATGTTTCCGATCATAGGAAACTCAGCCATGCCGCGATCATCAATCGGGAAGTATCGATTTAAAACAAAACTGGTGTCAGGGAACGTGTCTATGAACAGGGCGTCACCGGGCCGGAAGGGGCTGCTGCCGGATGCTTGATTCTGGATGCTGGTCTCTCGCCGCTGGGTGCTCGGCACTCGGTTCTCGGTTCTCGGTGCTCGGCGCTCGTTACTCTTTAATCGTTTCTCGGTGCCCGGCACTTGCAGTCCGATGCTGGAAGTTAGAATTTTCTGCGTTTTCTTCAGCCAGGACTATGGTTACATCGAGCATAAGAATTAAAAGAATCATTAAGATAGAAATAAACCGGAGGGATTGCTTGTTGGGCATGGGATTTTATTTCCTTATAAATTTTTAAGATAAGATCCTGAACCAAGTTCAGGATGACGACGCAGGTACCCGTCGCTTGTGACAGGATCTATACTGAGATTGCTTCGTCGTCCACCGCACGGCGGACTCCTCGCAATGACATATGGATATCACACCGAGCGGTAGAAACGATATCGTTTTGCACGGGTTTCCAGATTGAGCAATTTTAGGTTCGATACAGTTTAAGCCATCCAATTTTGGTGTAGCCAAATTTTTCATGGGCCAGCATTTTGCGGATTTTTGAGACACTCAATAAAGGATAATTGGCAACTACTTTTTTTATCTTTTCTGTCAGAGGCAATTTGGTAATGTCAATTTTACGTTCCGTGGTTACCGGATGAAACTCGGTTGTGGGATCCTTTTTTTCCGGTTAGCGCCGGCCTCGTAACCGGCTCTGTTCTGCGTTCTATTTTTACTGGCGGTTTTTTTTGTTCAACCTTAATCTCATCATCCTGGTCTGTGATAACGGATGAGCTGACACCCGATTTTTCCAGCAAATCGGTAAAATCGGTATCGCCCACACCGTCATCTTCAAACCCATCACCATTCGAATCTGCCGCAACCGCGCCGGGAAAACTTGCCACTGCTTCCTGGACGGTCACATAATCCTGGATAATATGATAAAATTCCAGCATCTGGAATACTTCATACACTTCCGGTGTCATGGCAGCAAGCTTAATATCACCTTCCTGATCGCGTACGGTTTTAATTTCGCCGACAAATATTCCCCAGCCGGCACTACTCATATAAACCAGTTCACTCAGATCAAATATAATCTTACGTTTGCCACTCTTAAGGATATCAGAAATCACCTTTTCTACCTCGGCGCTATTGGTCTGATCCACATAGCCGCCCAGTTCAACAATAATAATATCATTATTATTGACATAGAAATTGGTTTTTATTTTCAAACCTTCCATAAAACAACTTTCTTTCGGGTTGTATAAACTTTTAAATATATATCAAACAACACGATAAGTAAAGGAAATATTTCGAGAAAAAGCAGAAACAGGCACAGAGTTGTTCCCCCTTAAAAAAGGGGGTTAGGGGGTTGTATTAGTGACAGAGATGAAGCGACAAAGAGACAAAGTAATAATGGCCAAAAGGCGAAACGGCCAAAGGTTAAAGAAAAAGTCCCTGAGGTCAGATGAATATTAAATATCGAATATCGATTTTTGAATTTTGATTTATTCTGCCATGAAGACACAAACAAGGTGTGAAGTTTATATAGAAAAACAAAAGAATCTCGAATTTGGAAATTATTTGTATTTTTCACTTCCCCGATAATACCCTATAGATAATTCAAAAATCATCATTCATTACTCGATATTCAATATTTAATAGAGTCAAAACCTGAAGCCTGGGGCCTGAGGCCTGGTTCCTAAAGGTAATTCGTAATTTTCACTGCCCCTTCAACAACTTACCAACCATTTTCAGGGCAATCCGCATATCAAACCAAAACGACCGGTGGGCAATATAATAGATATCGTAATTCAATTTTTCCTTAATATCCTGGATGGTATCGTCATATTCCCATTTTAGCTCGGGCCCAGCCAAAGACACCGGGGCGCACGGCCAGGCGTTTTTCATATAGCGGAACCTGTTCTTTAAAAGAAGCAAATTCAAATGGTGTGTCCGGTTTTGGACCAACAAAACGCATTTCGCCTTTTATAATATTAATCAATTGCGGCAATTCATCCACCTTGGCCATATGTAAAATGGATCCTATCGTTGTGGGCACTTTGCGTTTAATATTTTGACCATTTATATTTTTTTGACCAGTATCTTCAAGAATATAGGTCCGGAACTTGTACTGGGGAAAAATTTTACCTTTCAGGCCAACGGCCTGACTGGGAACGATGAGCGGACCGCGTGATGTACTTTTAATTAAAAATACAATGACAAAAAATACCGGTGCGAAAAACAACATTAATGACAATGCTCCGAGTATATCTATCAAACGGACAAAACTAAAATGTCTTTTACGAAACACATCTTTGTAGACATCATGAACAACCGTACTGTACAGCGAGTTATATAATTCAGATACAATTAAATATGCCAGATTGTTCTTTTTGCAATAATCAATCAACCGTTCAATCAGTTTTTTCTGATCCGGCCGTAAGCGCAATTAATAACTCTGAGATACTATAAAATTTGATCCATGAAGCAAGAGAGTTCAGATCCCCTAACAGCGGAACTGTTTTATATTTCTGATTCGGCTCAAGTTCTCCGCTGGAAATAAATCCCTTTACATTGTAGCCCAAAGCGGTATATGATGAAATCCGTTCGAAAAGGTTGAAGGCCTCGCTGTTCCAGCCGATGATCAGTACGTTTCTCATTCCAGTAAGTTAATAAATCCATATAGAAGAATCGATTTTTAATCGTGGCATAGAAGTTGCAATTTGAATAATGAATATCGAATAATGATTTTTGATTGTTGAAGTAATGAAATACAATTTAGAACAGCGTCTTATTGACCACTCGGTCAAAATAATTGATTTATCAAGAAGGCTTCCGCGCGATCCAGTTGGTATATATTTAGCAAATCAGATTATGAGATCGGGCATATCTCCTGCCTTAAACTATAGCGAGGCCTTAGGTGCTGAATCGCGAAAAGATTTTATTCATAAACTTAAAATCGTAGTAAAAGAACTTAGAGAAACTAACACCTGTCTTAAGATAATAATGAGAACACTTAAACTCAAAGATATTGAAGCAGTAAAAAATATTCAGAGAGAGAATGAAGAATTGATATCAATATTTGTAAAAAGCATCAAAACCGCACAAAGTAACTTATAAATTCAAAAATCAATATTCAATATTCAATATTCATTATTTATTCCGGACACGGCTCCGCCACGTCAGACTACAGTGGCTTTGAATGATCTGATAAATTTTACAAATAATTTGTTACAAAAATGTTAAGATCATGTGAGCATGATGATCTGATTGTTGAATGCTAAAATTAATATAGTCACGAATATCTCCCGTGACTGACATCACAGTTGATCCGGTTAATTAATTTTCTTTACAAACTTTATTTAATCATCGGCAAAAAGTTGACATTTTATAAGATTTAAAGTGCTATTCGTAAAATATATCTTCAATCAAAAACTCAGTAATCATGGGGCTATTTGGAGGAGCATAGTAGTTGATCACATAGCTGAAATAAACCACAGAGAACACTGAGAAAACATATTAAGTTTGTTATTCAAACAATAATCTTATTGCCAATAACGATTTCAGTTACCCATCCGGCATATTCATACTATATAAATAAAAAAATCTGTTTTCTGTGTGCTCTGTAGTTAAGAATCAAAAACACAGAACCCCCTGAATCTGAATATTGAATATCGAACCGATGAATTTTGAATATTGAAGTTAGGTAAATCAAAAATCAACATTCAATATTCGATATTCGATATTCTACATTTTATTTTTACTGAATCGTATACCCCACCGGCCCGCTTATGCCCACATTACCTGCCGCATCATACGCTTTGATATAAATGTATGCACACTGGTGCTGGGCAAACCGGTTGTGTTCCAATCATAATTCCATGGCGGACTGTGTCAGACTGCTACTGGGATTGCCATTGACACCGCCATCGATATAAAACTCAACTTTTTCAACACCCACATTATCCGAAACATCTAAAGATACTGTAACTGTACCGAAATGTTGTTCCGGCCAAAGGATAAAGGATTAATATTACAGGTGCTTCCAATCCCTCTCCTGAATTTCTTTTGTTACCGTAACTGATCTGAAAGTGAAAAATTACCCGCATTATCATATGCTTTGGCCTGGATTGTTCTTTGTTCACCTTCATCAACACTCGCTAGTGACCAGTTATATTCGTAAGGTGAGACATCATTTGAAAACTCCATCTCACCATTTACAAGATACTCCACCTTGTCGATCCCGCTATCTTCATCAAATGCATTTACGGAAACCGTAACTGTATTTCCAACGACATCGCCATCCAGCGGGTATAAAATGGAAATTGTTGGTGGCGTCACATCCTCCGTTTGCATTTCTTTTGTTACTATAACCTGACCAGAAAGCGAAGAATTACCTGCCTTATCATATGCCCTGGCCTGAACTGTTTTCTGTACACCTCCAGGACGCTTCCAGTGACCAATTGTACTCATAGGGTGCAATGCTATTGGAAAAGTCGCTTCGCCATCTACCAGATACTCCACCTTATCAATGCCACTTTCGGCATCAAAAGCATTTACAGAAACCCGCACCACATCTCCCACAAACTGACCAGTCAGCGGATACAGTATATCAACCGTCGGTGCTGTATTATCGATGGTTGTATCAACAATGGTTACTGAAACTTGTGCGGACAAATTCCAGTTATTTGCATTATCAAATGCCTTCGCCTGGATACTTAAGTCACCGATCTGAGCAAAATCCCGCACAGCTAACAAATATTCGTAAGGATATGATGTATCAGTATATACCGAGTCACCTTCCACAAAAAAGGCCACTTCGCGAACTCCACTGGCATCAAACGCATTGGCAACCACTTTTACCGTATCAACGACCTGCTGGCCATCTGTTGGATTGGTAATGGCCACATCCGGTGGCGTAATATCCAGCCGATCGGATATTAGTACTGTTACCTGTGCAGATAGTCCCTTATTCCCGGAATTGTCACTGGCACCGCCCTGAAAAAAATGCGTCTGATTATCTTCATAGGGTGTCAGATCCAGTTCAAAACTGGCGGTTGAGGCCGCGGCACTCTCCATTAACACACCATCAAAATAATAATATACACTACTTACTTCTTTGTCATCGGTGGCGGTCACGGTAACAATTACCGAGCCGGTAAGAACCGTACCATTTGCCGGATATACCAATGCCACAAAGGGCGGATCAATATCCGAAACTTCAGGCAACTGACAACTAAATTGGAGTGTTCCAATCACTAAAATGGCAATAGATAAAAATATTTTAAACAATCTTCCTCCGATCAGTATCAATTAAAGATCGTATATATTTATGAAGAACTTTAGTTTTATTGTGTGATGAAGGCTCAAATATTGTTTTTTTATTCTTGTACAAATAGACCAATAGCCAAAGAAAAAGTCCCTTAGCACCTAAAGTCCCTGAGCGCCTAGAGGTCAAGGCATGAATATTAAATATCGAATGTTGATTTTTGAATTTTGATTTATTCTACCATGAAGACACAAACAAGCTGTGAAGTTTGTATAGAAAAACAAAAGAATCTCGGAATTGGAAATTATTTGTATTTTTCACTTCCCCGATAATACCTTTTAGATAATTCAAAAATCATAATTCATTACTCGATATTCAATATTCACCCGGCCTGAAGCCTATTACCTTGCTCCTTGAACCTTGTACCTTGAGCCTCTTACCCCCCATACTTCCACCCGGCACTTCTCAAATCCAACACTCCGGCTTCTTCTGTCGCGCCGGCTTCGATGACATCGGCAATGATAATATCATGATCACCACCGTCGATCCATTGTTTTACCCGGCACTCCAAATAATAAGGAACCTCTGTAAACACCGGTGCGCCGGATTTTCCTTCTGTAAAGAGATAATCCGTTGATCTTATTCCCGTCTACCTCACATTTTTTCATAAAAGATGCGGCAAACTTTTTTTGATCTTCTCCGACGATATTTAAAACAAATTTTTGACTGGTTTTTACATCATTAAAAATGCGACCGTCCTTTTTGATTCCCATCATAATCAACGGTGGTTCAATGGATGCCTGGGACACCCAGGTAACAATGGCAGCGGATATGGATTCTCCTGATTTGGCGGTAGCAATATAGACACCATAGGTAAGCACACGCATAGCCGCGCGTTTGGCAGCAAGGTCCATTTTGGGGCTCCGGAATTAGATTAAATAGAAGAGATAAAGTTAATAAAAGCAATAGTTTTAAGCAAAAGAAAAAATAGCGACAAAGGACTTGAGCACCTAAGTCCCTTGAAGCCAATCAAAGGTGAGAGTCCCCCTTAAAAAAGGGGGTTAGGGGGTTGTATTTATTGAGGGTCAAGGCCCATGGCGAGGTGACAATTCACAAATTCAAGCCCCGGAGGGGCGAAATAAAAATATATGGAAAAAACCAAAATTTTTCACAATTCATGAAATAATACAACCCCCTTAATCCCCCTTTTCTAAGGGGGAGACTAATTTGTGCCTTTGAGATTTTCCGCAGGGACTCAGAGACTTTTATTTTATCTTTGCCCTTTTGCCTTTGGCCTCTTAACCCTCCCCAAATCTTACTCCAGTCTCCACAGGATTTCCCCGCAAAAAATCTTCCACACTCATCCGTCTCTTCCCTTCCAACTGCACTTCGCTTATTGCAATAGTACCATCACGACATGTAATTAGTAATTCGTAATTTGTAATTTGTGAGATCTGCCCTGGCGCCTGGCGCCCGGAGCCTGGAGCCCTTTCCAAATCAGTAGGCAGTTGGCCGTTGGCAGTAGACAGTACTTTTGATTGAAACAGTTTTATCATTTTCCCATCCAAAAAAGTATACGCAGCAGGATATGGCGAAAGTCCGCGGATGAAATTATGTACCTTTGTCAGCCGGCTGATCGAAATCTGATTTCACAATCTTTTTTATGGATCTTTGGTGCCTTGGATACCTTTGATTCGTCTTGCGTGGTCAGAGTGTAGGTCTTTTCCTTAACGGAATTAATGGTCTCCACCAATAAATTAGCGCCGGTCTCGGCCATGATATCATGTAACTCGCCGGCTGTCATATCCGGTGTAATCGGGATTCTTGATTGGGCAATCATATTACCGGTGTCCACTTGTTTTCTGGATAAAAAAGGTAGTAACCCCGGTTTCGGTTTCACCATTGATAATGGCCCAGTTGATTGGCGCCGCACCGCGATATTTTGGCAATAATGATCCATGCAAATTGATGGTGCCCAGGGGCGGAATGGTAAATATTTGTTCCGGCAAAATTTTGAATGCCACCACGACGATCAGATCGGGTGCCATATCACGTAGAGCCACATTGCAATGTGGCTCGACAAGGGAATCCGGTTGCAACACCGGCAATCCCGCCGATTCCGCGGCAATTTTTACCGGCGAGGGGTGCAATTTCAATCCCCGGCCACGTGGTTTATCGGGAACCGTGACCACGCCAACGATATTTACACCCGCCGATAATAATTTATTAAGGGACACCACGGCAAATTCCGGTGTCCCCATAAATACAACACGCATATTATTCTTTGGCAGGCGCAGTGCTGGATTTTACCAGATTGATCGCCGATTTATCGATGTTCAGTTTGACTTTTTCATCGACCAGCACGATCGCGGTATTACCATCATCCGTAAATCCGGCAATCTTGCCATGAATTCCACCGGAGGTGACAATTTTATCACCTTTCTGTACGGCTTCGATCATCTGCTTACGTTCTTTCTGACGTTTGACCTGGGGACGAATCATCAGGAAGTACATGATCACGATAATTAATATAAACGGCAGAAAACTCATCAGACCGCCACCACCACCGCCTTCACCTTGCGGCATCATGAGTAGGATGTTATTTAGTAGCATTTTGGAACTCCTTTTTGTTCTATGTTTTTGGTTTACAAATTTTCTATTTAAAAAATGGCCAAAGGCGAAAGGCCCAAGGACAAAGGTTCAAGGCTAAAAGAAAGTCCCTGAGCGCCTTAGTCCCTAAGTAATTATAAATTAACACTGTCATCCTGAAAGGACCTTTTACCTGAGCACAAGTTTTTTACCATACTTTTATCATTATACAATAATAAGGCTAATCCCAATGATCCTGGGGCCTGGCGCCTGAAACCTTGTTCCTTGAACCTTGCTCCTTGTACCTTCTGACTGCTCAGGGACTAAGGGACTCAGGTACTTAGGGACTCTTTTGCCACCGGCTCACCATCTCCCTCTTCCACTCCAAGTACCCACCGCCAACAATCTTCTCTCTGGCCGTCGCGGTCAGCCACATATAAAAATGAATATTATGCAATGATGCCAGGCGCATTCCCAGGATTTCATTGGCATTAAACAGATGGCGGATATAGGCCCGGCTGAAGTTTTGACAGGTGTAGCAGGAACATTCTTTGTCAATCGGATCTTTATCCTGTTTAAATTTTCCCGCCTTGATGGTCAATTTGCCACTAGTTGTAAAGACGATTCCATGACGCGCATTTCTGGTCGGAATCACACAATCAAACATATCCACACCACGCTCAATGGCGTCAAGAATATCAACCGGCAGACCGACACCCATCAGATAACGCGGTTTATCAACCGGCAATATTTCCGTACAAAAATCGGTGATACGGTTCCGCTCTTCTCCGGTTTCGCCCACTGCCAGACCACCAATGGCATATCCCGGAAAGTCCAATTCAATCAACGATCTGGCACTTTTCTCACGAATGTCTTCATACACACTTCCCTGCACAATGCCAAAAAGTGCCTGTTCAAAATCATGAACGGGAGAAGTGTTTGCCCAATATTCACGGGCCTCATTTGCCCAGGCGACTGTCAGATCATTTGATTTGTCGGCATACTCCCTGTCACAGGGATATGGTGTACACTCATCCAGCACCATCATGATATCCGATCCTATATTACGCTGAATATCAATCACCTTTTTTGGCGTGAACTTATGATAAGAACCATCCAGATGGGACTGAAACCGGACACCATCTTCTTCAATTTTACGCAGATCGTTAAGACTGAATACCTGAAACCCGCCGCTATCGGTCAATATCGGGCCGTTCCAATGCATAAATTTATGCAAACCACCCAGTTCGGCAATCAATTCATCACCGGGCCGCAAATACAAATGATAGGTGTTTCCCAGAATGATTTGCGCTTTGGATTCCTCAAGATCGCGGGGAGAAAGTGTCTTAACCGTACCCTGGGTACCAACCGGCATAAAGATCGGCGTGTGAATTATTCCATGGGCAGTTTCTAATTCCCCGGCACGGGCTTTTGAGTTCTTATCTGTCGCGAGTAATCTGAATTTCAAATAACAATTTATCCGATTTGGTATAATTTTTTAAATTACGGAAATATGATTATTGGGGCAAGGCACAGACATGCGGAGGCACAAAATTGTCTCCCCCTTAGAAAAGGGGGAATAAGGGGGTTGTAAAAGTGACAAAGAGACAAAGTCCCTGAGTCCCTGAGCAGGTATAAGGTACAAGGAGCAAGGTTAAAGGAACAAAACACAAGGATTAATTTGAGAATATCGAATATTGATTTTTGAATTTTGATTTATCCTACTGCCAAGTCACAAAGAAAAAGAATGGAAGTAATATCTGCAGAAATTCGAATTTCGAAAGTGAAAGGGTTTTTCAGTTCTTTGATGGATTTCTTTGGAGAAAAATCAAATATCAACATTCATTATTCAACATTCAATATTCAGCGGATTCGCTGCCTGGCGCCTGGAGCCAAATTCCTTGAACCTTGGGCCTTGATCCTCAATAAATACCCCCTGAACTCACCTTGGGCCTTTGGCCTTTTTAGCCTTTAGCCTTTTAGCCCCTCTCCCCCTTCGTCTTTTTAAACACCTCGCGAATCAGTTTCTCCTCTGCCTGACCGAGGGTGACTCCGCGGCGTTCCATTACTTTTCTGGCCACGGTCAGTGCACGATCCACATCATGTTCTGTGAATCCGCCGGAACCACCCCAGCTAAAACTGGGGATCCATTTGGGCGGAAAATCGGCGCCATAAATATTACACATAATACCGGCAACAGTACCTGTATTGAACATGGTGTTTATGGCACACTTGGAATGATCGCCCATGGTTAGCCCGACAAAGGTGGATCCACTGTCAATTTCTTTCCCATTTACATGAACACGAACGGCGCCGTAATTATTTTTCAAATTGGAGTTATTGGTATCCGCGCCCAGATTTACCCACTGTCCTAAATATGCATGTCCTAAAAATCCATCATGCTGTTTATTTGAGAACGAATGAATAATGGATGATTTAACTTCGCCGCCCACTTTGCATTCCTCACCCAATGAGGTCCCTTCATAGATTTTTGCACCAATTTTAATATGACAATTCCTGCCAATATATGCCGGTCCAATAATTGTCGCCTGAGGAAATATATGGGCATTTTCATCGATATACACCGGCCCGTTTTGCGCATCAATCACCACGCCGGGATCAATCCGGGCAGAATCCGCAATCCAAATATTATCGGATGACATCAAATACACACCGGTTCGCTCTTTTGTTCTGGCCATTGAGTCCCTGGGTTGTCAATTTAAAATCCGATGTGATTTCAGCCGCATTCTCGTGTATAAAATTCCATGGATATTCTAGGATCTTAACCTTGTCTTTTTCTAGCGGTTTCCATTCCTTGATGTTGTCAAAATCTAATGTCCCATCCGTATTTTTATCTATTTTATCAAGATCATCCGTTTTAATAAATCCTGCCACAATTTCACCATGTAATTTATACAACATGGTTTGCGTGGACTGCATCATTTGTTCAAGCACTACTTTTGTGAATATGGCCCGTCCGTTCAATAACAAATAATCATCGCTGGCAAGTGTATTGACAGAATTATCTCTGTATTTTTCCCGGACAAAAACGTTTAATGCGCTTCGCACAAAAAAATCCTTTGGGATTCCGGGAATAAGTTTTTCAATTTTTTCACGCAATGAGATACATGCCGCAGCGCAGATCAAATGTGGGCCGGAGGAAGGTCAACGGCTGCAGATTCTCGTAGCCTTTATCTTCAAAAATGCCAATTCTCATAAGAAGTACCTATAATCATAATTAAAAGCAAACCACGGAGAACACAGAGGATAAATATTTAAATCTATTTATTCCTGGTCAGATGATTTTTAAAAAAGATAAATATACTGATTGGTAGGCTGAATAATGCAAAAAATGAATGTTTGAGCGGATAGATCGTCTCACGCAGAGGCGCGGAGACGCAGAAAGAAAATTGGGAATTGGGAACTTGGAACTTGTAACTTGTAACTTGTAACTTGTAATTAAGGATATTTTGCAGTTATTTCATAGTTATTTCAAGAGAATTACCAATATTTTTTTAGACAGGATAACAGGATTAATTTCGCCTTATTACATATTCAGAACATGTTTTAAATTGAAACATTTCACAATGCCGATGATTTATATTCGTAGGGACACGGCATGTCAAAGACCGCGTTAACGGGGCCGTGTCCCTACGCCTCATAACCCCTGCCTACAATCGATATTTGGCGCCAGCTGTTTTTACAACATCAATGGTGGTTTTCCATATCATTCTACCTGGTAGCCAGTGCCGAGTGCCGAGTGCCGAGAACCTTAACCCATTTTTCCGCCGTTTGTTTTATCTGATCAGAATCGGCTTGCGTTTCATTTACGAATTTGTTCTTGTCAAATTCACCCCGAACCGCGGTAAAATCCTGTTCGGCTATTTGCGCATCGCCATCAATACCAAATCCGATCTGGCTCTTCTTATCAAATTCCTTCTCGGCATCTCTGAGGATCATGCTATTCAGTTTTAACGAATTGATTTGCCAGTTGGTGATGATTTCTTTGATTTGTTCCATACTTAATTTATCAGGTTGCGATCCAAACCGCTTTTCTATCAAATCTGAACACCACGCCCAGGCATGCGCATCATAATCTTTAAAGATTTTTGTCAGCGCGGAATTCAAGTCTTCGATTGTGTCAAGTTTGCTTTCGCGGACTTCTGACATAAATGCGTTTATGATTTTCTGCGGTGCAAACAATCCCGCGGCATCCACCCATTCCGGGCCGGAATAGTCAGTCTGTGATTTTAATTTTGCATGTATGTCATCAATTGAAGATTTCTCTGATAGCCCGGCAAGCCGGTTTAATATCGCATCACCCATAAAAATATGGACAATCATTTCATAATATTTTCTGGTGCTTTTTAATAACAAGCGTTTGATATGGATACCATTGTACATGATGTATTCCTGCTCGCGATTGGCTTTTTCATACAAATCCTGCAGGATTTGAATCGCGTGAAGCACCTTGCCGACAATATAGGGGCTGAATAAATCAAAATGGATCAAATCATGTTTGACCGGATCTTTACGGCGATCACGATTTGGCCATTTAATGCTGTCACGACGGGTTCCCACCGTGATCAGATTCATTGCCGGAGTCAGTGTGCTTTTACCATCCTCTTCGGTAATGTATGAAAAAGGAAAATCTGAGGTATCAAAATTAGCATAATGTTTTCCGACAATGGCACTGTACGCACCCACCCGGGACGGCCATAAGAGATATGAGAAAGAACCCGTCTTGGCACCACGTTCCAGGATTCCCTGATGCACCGGTCCCAGTTTGTACATATGATTACTTTGATTGGTCCCGCTGCCGGCATTATAAAAGGAAAACATTCCGGCGATCAGCAGGGTTGATTTATGATGGGTTACCGAATAGGGACCGGCAAACACCGAACATGATTCGCCATGAAATCCCTCACAATTTGCAAAAAATGCCGAATTTTCAGCAGAGAATTGCTTGCCCATTTGCACACCCTGACCGACAAAACAATTGGCCAGCAAGGCACCGCTGTCCACCTTTGAACCGGATTGAATAATAAATTTTTTACCGATAACGCCCGACCCTACAAACACCGGATCGTGGGCCGAACTGGAAATGGTGGCCTCTTCCAAACGGATTGCTCCATCGACGACAGCCGCCTCACCGATATTGATATTTCTCAAGGTTCCGCAGTTAATAATTTTGGCATTTGCACCGATCACACCCGTGGCAGATTTGCAGTTGTCTGTATATTTTTTAATGATCGCGGTTAGTTTTTTAATGAACTCATTATCATGCCGGTAGCTGACCATCATATAGGCAATCTGGGCGGATAATTTGTCATAAATGGGTAATTCGCGGCCGCCGCCCTCATTAAAAACTTCAATTTCCGTACCATTGCCAAAACTACTTTCACCGGTAACAGTTAATGCGGAAACATTCTGAATAACAGCGCCCGATTGAATCTCGTAATTTTTTAGAAATTTTATATCCGAAAGACAGACATTGTCATGAATAACGCAATCCTGAATATGACAATGATATATTCCGGCCGGTTTTATAATATCATCAAAAATTGTGATGGATTTTGTTAGCGCACCAATTTTGACCGTTCCGGCAAAATCGACATGTTTAACCCGGGCTAGGATCAAATCCGTCACTTACACTGATCTGATCCCAGGATTGCGCAGTGCAGCCATTCAGTTTTAATTGTTCAATTTCGGTTTTATCTAAAGATCTGTAATTCATATTTTATACCTTCTATTGCCATATTATTATATTGTCAATTGCCCTGAAAGGGCATGAGCACTAACACAGGGCAACGCCCTGTGAATCTGAAATATTAATAATCCAAGCCCTGAAGGGGCGTAAGCCTAATCCCATATGTACCTCTCATCATATTTTACCTGGTATTTTTTTAGAAAATCAATGAATTCATCTTGAAAACTCTTATGTTTATGATGTTCTTTTTGTAATTGTATATAATCAATAACCTTCTCGGTTTCTTTAGGATTGATTGAAAAAATACCATAACCGTCCTGCCAATAGAAATTGGAATAAGCCGGATCTTTTGTCTTGATCCATTTTGATGATTGCTTTTTAATTTCCTCCAACAATTTCATCTGAGTTATCTTACGGGATAGTAAACACAATATATGAACATGATTCTTATGCCCACCTACTATGACAGGATTACAATCCAATCCTTTACAAATGCCACCCAAGTATTCATATAATGAATTTTCAATTCTACTATCAATGAAGTTTTGTCTGTTTTTGGTACTAAATATTATATGCACATAAACTTGTGATAATGATTGTGGCATAATATTCCTTTTGCTTTCGCCCTTTCAGGGCTAACATATATTTTGGATTTTTATCATAGGGCGTTGCCCTATGCTCTTGCTATTGCCCCTTTGGGGCATTTAAACAATTAAACCTGCCATTATACAAAATAATAATTGAATTCATATCACAACCTAAGGTTAGTATTAAAGAAAGGCTACAAATATTGTAATTTATAAATATATCTGAAAACCCCTTATTTTTTAAACCTTTGGGTCTTTGTGACTTAGTGGTTAGAAATAATTCATCAGCTGCAAAATTCCCAGTTCCTAATTCCCAATAACCAATTACAAATTACTAATCTCTAATCTCTAATCTCTAATCTCTAATCTCAATATCGCTACCAACCGCCTACTATTCCAAATCCGGGATTATATTACCGGCAATTTTTTCTATATCTTTAAAATACTTGACGGTTTCCACCTGCAGTTCCATGGTGGCGTGATCATCACAGGCGATGATGGCATGCTGATGCATCTGCATCATGGAAACAGTCCACATATGGCTAATGCCCCCTTCCACTACCTGGCGCAATGCCCGGGCTTTGTTGAATCCGGATATGATAATCAAAACTTCCGATGCATCCATAACGGTACCCACGCCAACAGTAAGGGCCGTCTTGGGAACCTGTTTGATATCATTATTAAAGAATCGTGAATTAGCCAGAATGGTATCATAACTCAGTGTTTTTACACGGGTACGTGAAGTAAGAGAAGATCCGGGTTCATTAAAGGCAATATGCCCATCAGGACCGATACCGCCTAAAAAGAGATCAATCCCGCCGATGTCTTTTATCTTTTCTTCATACTCATTGCATTCTTTTTCCAGATCAGATGCATTGCCATCCAGGATATGCACATTTGCCTTGGGAATATCGATATGATCAAAAAAATTATGCCACATAAAATAATGATAACTCTCAGGATGACTTTCTGATATGCCGACATATTCATCCATATTGAAGGTGATGACATTTTCAAAAGAGACTTGTTCCTCTTTATAGAGCTGGATCAATTCCTGATAAGTCCCCAGGGGTGATGACCCGGTTGGCAGACCAAGTACATATGGTTTGTCTTTGGTTGGTTTGGCTTTGTTTATTTTCTCGGCGACATAATTTGCCACCCATTTACTGAGCACCTGATAATTAGGCTGGATTACAATTCTCATCATATACTCCTTTGTTTATATATTCAATATTTATTATTTTTTTTATTTACCACGAAGAGACACGAAGTTCACGAAGTATTTCATAGAACAAAACGTTTAATTCCATTTTTCAATAATCTGACATTAAAATTAATAAGTAGTCCAATTGAGATGTTCGCAAGTTTCATATAGGTTAGTCTCTGTGCTTCATGGATGGGCAGATTCTAATAGACCTGGCCCTAATTCTTTATGAACTTCAATTGCACACCCTAATCACTCTGTTTGATAATTCTTCAAATTCCATATCTTCGTGTCCTTCGTGATCTTCGTGGTAAACTTAAAGGACCAACTTCAGCACTATTTATAACTTAGAGCATAATCTTCGCATCGGCGACAAAGCAGCCTTTGCCCTCATCCAACACAATCATCGGATTGATATCCAGTTCTATTATCTGGGGACATTCGATTGCCAGTTGCGACAGTCTCTGAATACAAGTCTCAATCGCCTCAATATCACGAGGTGTTCTGCCGCGGGCACCGGTCAGCATACCCGAAGATTTGGTATCCAGGATCATTTCACGGGCAGACGGCTGGTTCACCGGTGCCACCCTGAAATTGACATCACGAAAAATTTCAACAAAAATGCCACCCAGACCGAACATTACCACCGGCCCGAAAGAGGGATCACGTTTAACACCCAAAATCACTTCTTCACCTGCAGGGACCATTTTGGCCACATATATGCCGCTGATTTTTGCAGCGGGCATTTTTTCGGCAACATTTGAGTGAATTGATTTATAGGCGTCGCGAACCTGTTTTGCTGTGGTGATATTCAGCACCACTCCTTTTACATCAAATTTATGAACGATGTCATCGGAGACTACTTTCATTACAACCGGAAAACCAATTTTTTCTGCCTCTTTGACTGCATCATCCTCGGTGTTCACCATTCCTCCCGGCGGTACCGGAAAACCATATGCTCTCAAAACTTCAACCGCCTCACCTTCAGGTAAATACTTCCGCTTATTTTTCTTTGCTGTTTTCAGAATGGATAATGCGGTCTCGCGGTCTACATCATCAAACTTCGTCGCCTCAGTATATTCAACTCCCAGGCGCTTTTTAAACTGATATGCCCGGGCAAATGCTTTACTCATACTTTCCGGTAGAATATAATGTGGAATTTTATGCTTTTGCAGGATATCAATACCAACCGCCACATCCGCCTCCCCCATAAAGGAAGCATAAAGCGGCTTTTCATAGTGCCCGGAAACCAAACAGACTTCCTCGGCAATTTTTTCAATATCCGTCATGGATTGAGGTGTCAAAATGACAAATACGCCATCGACATTTTTATCTTTCATGGCATTTGCCACCGCCACATGATAGCGGTCCGCACGGGCATCGCCAATAACATCCACCGGATTTTTAATATTGGCTGTTTTTGGCAGACTTTTTTTGAATATTTCCGTGGTTTCCTCTGAAAATTTCGCCAGTTGCAGCCCATCATGAATCGCGGCATCGGTCGTCAGCACACCCGGACCGCCCGCATTGGTTATAATTGCCACCCGGTTATTTTCAGGCAGGGTCTGATAGGTCATGGCAATAGCGATGTTAAACATTTCCTCAATATTGTCACAACGGATGATTCCTGCCTGATCAAATGCGGCATCGACAATTTCATCACTTCCGGCAAGCGAACCGGTATGGGAAGCCGCAGCCGAAGCACCTTCCATTGTGCGTCCTGATTTGAGCGCCAGGATCGGTTTTCCGCTCTCGGCAATGATATCACGGGCCGCTTTCATCAACCCCGGTCCGTCACTGATTTCCTCCAGATAAACCAGAATCACCTTTGTTTTTGGATCATCTTTTAAATAGTACAGCAGGTCTATCTCACTGATATCGGCTTTATTACCAAAACTGACAAATTTTGAAAATCCAATATGTTTTGCTTGCGCATAATCCAGAACGGCGGTACAAAGTGCGCCGCTTTGGGATAAAAAGGCGATACTGCCTTCTTCCGGCATTTTTCGGGCAAATGAGGCATTCAGCAACGATTTGGGATCGGTATTGATGACACCCAGACAATTTGGACCAATAAATGACATATCATATTTGTCGGCAATTTCTTTAATTTGCTTTTCGCGTTCGAGTCCGATGCCACCTACTTCCTTAAAACCAGCGGAAATTATAATTGCGGATTTAATTCCTTTTTCGCCACATTGCTCCAAAGCCAGATGACAAACAGAACTGGGAAATACCAGTATGGCCAGGTCAACGGGATCGACAATATCGGAGACATATTTATGACATTTTATACTGGAGATGAAGTGTTCACGTGGGCTGACCGGGTAAACAATTCCCTGGAAATCGGTTTTTAGAATATTAACGATAATGTCTGCCGGAACGGTACCCAATACCTTATTTGCACCGATAACAGTGAGCGATTCCGGATAAAAGATTTTTTCAAGATTTTTTTGCTGAAGTGCTGCAGATTTAGCCATAGGAGTTCCTTATGATTATTTGGGAGATAATTATGAGGTACTCGGCACTCGTCACTGGGTACTCGTCTATAGAGTCCTCGCATCTTTTTCATTAGAATCTAAAAAGTAGTATTATTCATAATAACAAAGATGTTATATCAGGCCAATAGCCAGCATCCCTATTTATTGACCAGCAGCGAGTGCCTAGTGCCGAGTGCCATTTCAATTCACATAACCTGAAATAAACGCCACCGCATCTGAGACTGTCTGGATCTCAAGTGCTTTATCTTCATCCATTTCGATATCAAATTCTTCTTCAAAAGCAGCAACCAGTTCCATACTCTGCATAGAATCGGCACCGAGATCAAAGATAAAATTGGCATCGTCAGATATACCGGACATCTCTGTTTTCAATACATTCGCGATGACTTTTTTTACTCCATCCTGGATTTGTTTGTTATCCATAGTTCCTCCTTGTGTATAATTATGATTTAAGTGATTTGTCTAAGTTTAGAAAAAAGTCCCTAAGCGCCTAAGTCCCTTAGTCCCTGAGAAAGGCACAAAGGCACAAAGGCACAAATAATTTTCACTTCGAAATTCCATTCGATATTAGTCAATCCGGCATATTCAGGTACTTTTCGATAATTCAACATTCAATATTCGATATTCTAACTTTTAAAAACTTAGCCCACAGCAAGTGAGAAAAAGTCCCTAAGTGCCTAAGTCCCTGAGTCCCTATTGAGAGTCAGGATCCGGCAGAAATATATCCATCATTGCATGTTTCAGGTACTTTTTGACTTCGAAATTCAATATTCGATATTCTAACTTTTAACAACATATCGTGCCCCTACGATTGCCATTTCTTAGGGACTCAGGTGCTCAGGGACTTTGTCTCTTTGTCGCTTTGTCTCTCTGTCACTTTTTACCAACTTCACGTCTTTATACCACAACGCTAAATTGTAAAAATCCCTTGATATTTAGTTAAAAAGCACTATATTTGGATAGTTTATCCTCTGAACGAACTTTCTAGTTAATATAATACATTTGGAGCAAAAATGTTACAGCAAATTGGTTCGGGTGTTAAATTTATAAAAGATTTTAACGAACTTAATGTATTACGCTTCATAAAAAACAATGCTCCGGTTTCGCGTGCGGAAATTGCCAAAAGATACCATCTATCAAAAGCAGCAGTCTCGGAGATTATCGCCCGTCTGATCACTCAGGGCTATGTCAGTGAGGTTGGCGTCGGGCATTCGACAAAACGTGGTGGACGCAAGCCAATTATGCTGCGCTTTAATGAAAAGGCGGGATATGTTATCGCGGTTGAAATTAAACGAAAACATGCCCAGGTAGCATTGATTGATCTGGATGCCAATATTCATAAAAAAGAAACGATCGAGTATCCACGTGGAACAGACTTTGAAGATGTGGTTAAAAAAATCGTTCCGGTCATTCACAAACAACTGACCACAAAATGGATTGCCAAATCGAAGGGAATCGGTATTGGCATCGGTATTCCCGGTATTATTGATTATGAAAACGGCTGTGTAAAAGTCAGTGATACCCTGCACAACTGGGAGAAAGTACCGATTCGCTCCATATTTAAGAATGAATTCAATCTGGAAGTAGTGGTTGAAAATGATGTAAAAACCATGACCCTTGGTGAAGGCCTGTTCGGCCAGGGTAAAGAGTATAATAATCTGGTAAATTTGTGGATCGGTGATGGAATCGGCGCCGGTATTATCATAAATGGATCCTTATTACGTGGATGTACTGCCAGTGCCGGTGAAGTCGGCTATGACGAGTTGGGTTTCTTTATACGGGATAGAGCGGAGTTCCCCCTTCTCTATAAAGAACAAAAAGATTTTGGCGATATCTTATCCAATAAATTATTACTCGATAGTGCCAGTAATGCACTTGAGAATGGCTGTAAATCTGAATTGACCCCCGAATCGCTGACACTGGACACTTTGGCAGCTGCCGCACAAAACGGGGATCCGCTGGCAGTACAATTATTGCGTGAATATTCCAATATTCTGGGCATACTCTGTATCAATCTCATAAATACACTCAACACAGAACTGCTGATCATTAGCGGAGAACTCGTAAACAAGAGTGAAAAATTACTTGAGTTTGTGCGCGAAAGAGTTCATAAGGATATTCTCCATGAACCAGCACAGGCAGTGAAGGTGGTTCCGGGAGCACTAAATGATCAGGGAATTGTTCTGGGTGCCAGCGGGTTGGTACTTGAGGATCTGTTTTATCAGGAAAATATTAATGTTGTAAAGTATCGCGAGATTTTTAAGTAGATCGACATTAATTTCTATTTTGGTATGAATGGGTCGAAATTAATTTCGACCTACGTACACCATGCTGGATATTTCCGCAATGGCAGTTTTCGCATCCTCAGCCTCTTCAAATCCGCGAGTTAGTATAGTCAGAACATACGGCGGCCCATCAGGGGGAAAAATAATACCACTATCATGACTTATTTCCGTTATTGAGCCTGTTTTATGGGCTACTTTTACTTCTTCAGGCAATTTTGCCGGAATTTTATCATTAAACTTTTGCTGCAGTAGTATCTGGATCATTTCCCTGGTACTGTTTTCATTTCCCGCATTGCCCTGTAACAGAGCCGAGAAAATTTTGGTCAGCGCCTGTGCCGTCGTCCGGTTACTTTTTCCCGCACGATACGCCTTAATATCTTCCACACCTCGCAACACCTTCATACCGGAGGCACCCATATTTTCAACCGTTATCTGCACATTTTCCGCATTAACCAAATCAATCAGGATGTTCGTCGCCAGGTTACCACTCCAGATAATCATATCCACAACCAGATTATGGATTGTTTCCTTTTGTCCAATCAACCCGTACAACCGATCCCCGCTATCCACATCGATATCCATGGAATAGATGCTGCCATCAATGATGCTCTTAAATTCGTTTTTTACTACAATCGAATCAGATAGTGCAAATTTACCTTCTTCGGCTTGTTTAAAAACTTCAATCATAACCGGAACCTTCATGGTACTGGCCGCATGCATCACAACCGTATCGTTAATTCCAAGGTAAATTTTTTGATCAGGAATCTCCAGAGAAACGGCTATCTCTCCGGATTGAGTTTTGATATAATCCTGTATTTGTAATTTTAAATCATCTGACATGGTACCTGAATCTCCACAATTAATAAAATAAAGCAGACAAAAAGAAATAATAAGTGATTTCATTTCTGATTTCCTGTTGATGAGAATAATATATAGATAAATGCAGGCTTCAGGTTCAAGGTACAAGGTACAAGGATCAAGGATAAAGTACAGTTCCTAAGCGCCTGAGTCCCTGAGTTTTTTTACTTCAAAAATCAACATTTTATATTCAATATTCGATATTCAAAAGCCTGGAGCCATGAGGCCTGAGGCCTGGAGCCAAAATCCTTGAACCTTGAGCCTTGCTCCTTGATCCTTATAAATTCAATACCCCATATTTTCAACCAGGTAATTGAACGCCTCATCCACATCATCACTAAAATGAAACAGGTCCAGATCTTCCTGATTTATGGTACCCCACTTGACCAGCGCATCAAAATTAATAACTTCCTTCCAGAAATCAGTTCCATAGATGAGAATCGGAAGTTTCTTGTCAATTTTTCTGGTTTGTATTAGTGTAAGACATTCCATTAGTTCATCCATGGTACCAAAACCACCGGGGAAGATCACCAGCGCCTTTGCCAGATAAACAAACCAAAATTTTCGAACGAAAAAATAATGAAATTCAAAATTTAATTCATCGCTGATGTATGGATTTGGATATTGTTCCATGGGCAAACTGACATTCAGTCCAACAGACTGTCCGCCTGCCAGATGTGCGCCCTTATTGGCAGCCTCCATCATGCCCGGACCACCTCCCGAGCACATATAAAAGGTCTGCATTCCGGTCGATTTATCCATATAATGTTCGGTAAGTTTTTTGGAAAGAGTGACTGCATCCTCATAATATTGTGCCATGCGCAGGGCATACTTTTGTTTTTCATTATTGTCAGAATTTAATTGTGTGTTTTCAAGATCATTTGATCTTGCTGAACCAAAAAGAACGATTGTATTATTGATATTATATTTTTTAAACCGGGCCTCCGGTTCATAAAATTCGGAAAGAATCCTAATTGTGCGGGCATCCGCACTATTTAAAAACTTGGGATTGTTATATGCTTTGGGTGGCTTGGATTTGTTGGTCATTGTTTTAATCCTGTATTTTTGGAAACAAAAGATAATGGAAAAATGGATAAGAAGATAGAGGACCAAGGAGCAACGTTCAAGGATTTAGACTCCAGGCTTTTGAATATCGAATATTGAATATAAAATGTTGATTTTTGAAGTAAAAAACTCAGGGACTTAGGGACTGTTCTTTATCCTTGTTGTACCTTGAACCTACAGCCTGGGGCCTGAAGCCTTTAGCCTTTCGCCTACTCACACCGTAAACTCATCGGCATGTTTCATATAATCAAAGAAGGAGATTTCTTCCAGGTCGGAACTATAATCCCCGGCAAGTGAGCGGAGGTCCAAATATGACATTCCCACAACCATGGTCTGGCAACTTTTTAAAAGCGTTTGCATGAATACGGCTACTGCCAGCGTTTTTTTCTCATCCCAGGTATCACTAAAATTAAATTCAACCTGCACCTGGGGGGCCACTTTTATCTGAAATGTGCTAATGATGGGAAAATATGGCTCGAGTTCTTTTTTCGCTTTGGTGATTATTTCCTTTAGCGCTTGTGATCCAATAATTGCGATTAGCCTGCTGAGTAACTTGTCAATCAGATGTATGATTACTTCTTCAGTGGTCAGAACCTTTTTCTCTCCCTCTACTACTTCGGCGGTTTGCGTTTCCATATCTTTAAGAGGTACTTCATCCGGTACTGATTCGTCTGCAAGGTCTTCTTCTCTTTCATCATTCGTTTCTTCATCAGATCTGTGAATTTCTTCATCAATACTGAATAATTTTGGTTCAATTGTGAACGCGCCATCGGTCCATTGCATCAACTGATCCATAGCCTCATCATCACTCAATTCATTCATGTCCACATCCTGTACATTTCCCTTAACAAAATTTATTTCAGCATGCTGATCTTCATGGCTCAATTTTAACAGACCGGTGAGGGAGTTTTGTTCACAAAATTTCAGAATTTCAAAGAATGAATTATCCTTCAGTAAACCTGATGGTGCTATTTTTGAGTGATAAAACTTTTCGGATTCGGCTCGTTTCAGATTGGCGTCTTTCAGACGTTGACTAAGCATGTGTGAAAGTGATAAGGAAATGGTAGGATTTTCTTTAAGAATTTTATCGAAACCATCTTTCTCGAGTCGGAGGAGCGAAACCGGGGTAATGGTTTCGATACTTGCCGAGCGCGGTTCACCGGTGATTAACGCCATCTCGCCAAAATAATCACCCGCGTCTAATTTGGATAATACAATTTTCTCATCGTCATCAGGCGCATTGATAAATACCTGTACACTACCCTTTTTTATGATAAAAAGGCTGTCACCTCTAGCGCCTTGTTCAATAATTAAGATATTTTGAGGGAATTCTACATGTGAGACACTAGTTTCAATGGAATGAAAACTTTCATCGGAAAGATCTTTAAACGGCGGTAAATTTTTAAGATATTCTATTGTGTCATTATTCATATTAAATCATATTTTCGACCAACTTGACAATCTCACTGACTTCGTGCGTCTTTGTAAGTTCTGCTTTGCCCAATGTCTCCAGAGTATCAGCAAAATCTGATCGCACCGAATCATCGGCCAGAAAAATAAATGGGATATTATTGTTCGCCTTAACCGATTTACAAAAATCTATGCCCAGTCCGTCGGCCAGTTTTACATCGGAAATGATAATATCCGGCAAATTACTGCTGATAATGGCATTGGATTTTTCTATATTCTCGGCAGAACTGACCTTATATCCCAGGCCCTTAAAAGCGCGCTCTATCAATTTGCGGACCACCAGACTATTGTTGACAATCAATATTTCCTTTTGCTCACCCGTATCCTTTATATCCTCATCCATCGAGAGTGGTTTTGAATTTATTTCAAACTCACCCTGATCCCAGGTTAGCAATTCATCCAAAGCCGCATCATCCGCTTTATCACCAAGCTTCACACCGATCACTTCGCCGCGCTGCCAATCAAAGACACCTTTCACGCCATCTTTGATGAGAGTCAGGGTACCGGTAAGTGAGTTGCTTTCACAGAAGCTGATCAGATTTACAATTGGTTTTTCAGACAGATTGCCCTTCAAACCCGGATCTTTTACAGAACCCGGTGTGGACATGGAGGTTGCTTTTGACAGGGTTTCCCGTAGTCGCTTGCTCACAATTTTACCCATACTGAGTGATATTGAAGGAAATCTTTCCAGGATTACATCAAAGTCTGTCTTGTGCAGTAAAAACATTTCTGATTCATCGGTAGCCCGAACGGTTGCAGATCTTGTCTCGCCTGTTAATAATGCCATCTCACCAAAATAGTCTCCTGCGCCAAGTGTTGCTACGACTTGCTCGGCACCATCTGCTGAGTATATACAAATATCCACTCTCCCGGTAATGATAATATACATTGTATCACCCGGATCTCCGACCTTACAGATCACTTCAGTTTTATCAAAAGTTTTGAATTTTAGCCGTTCAACAATAAAATCAATACTCTCCTTACCCAGCATGCGAAAAATCGGGACTTGTTGCAGGACTTTACTTATTTGGATCATTCTTCCTCCAATAAGAGCTGTGAGTCACAGAGGACACACCAAATTAGATTTCTTTCAATTCATAGTTAAGGTTAAGATATCTATAGTTATTCCGCAATAAAAATAATTGCTAATTAGCCGAATAAATTAGAGTAATACCCGGGTAATATAACGATACGCAAAATATACGATACAAAAGATAACTATCAACCACCAAATCGATCGAACTTTTGCTGACGATTGTAATCGCTCAAACTTAATTTTTTTATTATCAGAGTCCGATTGCGATGACAGGTTGAACGGGTCAAATTTGTACCCACGCTTTGAAGGTATCATTTTTATAACCTATTATCGATATTAAAAATCTATCGTTTAGGAATAATTAGCAAAATAATGGAACTTCACCGGAAATATTTTCCGGTGAATATAAATATAATTAAATGATATTAGCACCGATAATTTATTGAAAATCATATTTTTAGTCAATGGGAATTAGGTTTGGATTGTGGATTTGGGATTTAGAAAAAATATATTTAAGGGTCATCCCGAAGGGACCTTTTACCCGGGCGTATCATATATAACCGCAAAGGAAGCGATGAAGAAGAAAAGATCGCAGAGATGACCCACCCCCTCGGTCCCCCTCCCTAAACTTCGTTTAAGGAGGGGGAGGAATTTATAACGAAGTATGAGTCCAGATCGCAAAGTCTGTATCCTGCCCTGTCATGTCGCAGAGACCCTCTCGTTGTGTTGATTTCTTATTTAACCCCTTCGGGGTTATGGATCGTGGATGTATCACCCACCGTGGGCAACACCCACGGCTAGAATTGTTAAGCCCCTACGGGGCTAATATACCGGTGATTTGGCAATAAATATGCCAGTCTTCGGGTATTATATTAATCATCCGGCATGTTCCAAATCTATCCTATTCATTAGTAATCTAAACCATGGCTAAAAGGTTCTTATCCATAGGATCCCGTTCCGGGACACAATGACCATTCTTGATATAGAAACTGAGAACTTGAGCCTTGGTCCTTGTACCTTGAACCTACAGCCTGGCGCCTGGAGCCTGAAGCCTGCATCTTGCATCCTGCCCTGTCATCTCGCAGAGACCCTCCCGCTGTGTTGATTTCTTATTTAACCCCTTCGGGGTTATGGATCGTGGATGTATCGCCCACCGTGGGCTACGCCCACGGCTAGAATTGTTTAGCCCCTCCGGGGCTTTTATAACCGGTAAATTAGCAATAACAATGCATTTTTATTCCAGTCATCCAGAATTCTTTTGCTCATCCAACGGTACACATAGTGAAACGAGAAGCGAGTGCCGAGTGACCAGTATCCATTACCACAAATACGACATCATCAAATTCCCCTGGGCAAATTTGGAGTTTTGCCTCCCGGTATCAACAAGATTGGTAATTGAGAAGTATGCCCGGAATTGTAGTCTTCGGTTATAGGGATAAAAAACGCGCACATAGGGGCTTGTTTTTGAAAAATCGCGGGCGACTCGTTTCTCAGGAACATGGCGCCATCCACGCCGCAGGTAGACGGATATACCAAAATCTATGGTCAGTCTCAGGATATTCTGTTTTTGCAAATAGATATCATAATAAATATTCTCATTACTCTCCAGAAGCCTTTGGGTAAACTCCTGTTCATAAAAGGTTCCACGGTCCTCTAATTCCAGTCGGCCATAAAACCCCAGGGCCATCTCACGAAAAACCGGTATACTCAAGGAATCTGAAATCACATATTTACGGAACACAAAACTTCGGGTTTCGTCCAGTAATTCATCATAATCATATACCGTATAATTAGCCAGCACATAGGTTTGTAGTAAATTTCTGAATTTCCGGTACCCATATTTAACTGATGCACCTAACCGGTAGATACGATTCCAGTTATTGTTAGCACTTTGCTCCTCGAGAATATATATTTTATGAAAAAAATTTGTGTAAAAATTAAAATTTGCAGACAGCAACGGGCTAAAGTGATGCGAGTAGTCGATTTCACCAATAAACCGGATTTCATCACGATCATCATGATTTGTTGTTGTATCCGGTGTTTCATACTCGAATTTCACAAAACTCATACGGAGGTTAATATTATCAGAAAGAGTCGGGTTGTAGAATAGTTCGGCGTTCAGACTGGTATGCAACGCCTTGCTATCGGTTAAGATATTCTGGTTATCCTGAGTTTCCTGAAAGGTATGTAAGCCAAATCTGGTCACCAAATTTCCGGAATAATGACGATAAGATATGCGATTTTCAATACGCATAACGTCACGCTGATTGGCATTCACCTCCTGGCCTGAGGTATTTAGCACAATTGGTGAATCATCATAAATATTCCTTGAATCCAGCAGAGTGATAAATTCAAGCCGCGCATACGGTGAAAATCCATAATAAAGATAATTGTACAGTCCCTTGTGCTCGATATCTACCTGAATAATATCATAGCCATTTTGAGCAAAATATTGCTGGTTATTAATACTGTAAAGTAGGGCCAGAGAATCGCTTGTCAGCGGGGTAAATTGTTTTTTGATCATTATATTAGCCATATTGGCAGCATTCTGTCGTTCCGGGAAAAAGTCGAAATCAGAAAGAATACGGATATCGGTGTTATACCCGTTCAATGAATACCGGAGTAGTTTCAGATCCAGCCCTGTATCATAACCATAGTCTATAATTGCCTTATTTTCTGATTGCTGATAGCCCAGATACGGCATCAGTTCAAGATTTGTACCCACCTGATAATTACCCTGAAAACCGACTGCATGATTGCTGAATTTGGTTGTATTGATATTTTGCCGGTCAGTAAGACTCCAGGAATTAATATAGATTCCATTATACATGCTACCACTTTTATAAAATAAAAACGCATTGAGATTGTTTTCATCCCGCCACTGACTCACATCTTTGCTGGGTGCAATCTGGTTGGAATGGAGGGCATCGATAAATTTTATGCCAGGGCCATATTGCGGCTCAATCTCCAGCGATAACACATTATGCCAGTCCCACGTTATATGCTGTTTTGTAAAGGTACTGCGAAATTGATTAGCGAGGGGGATAGTTATTCTGTATTGTGCGAATAAAGTGGTGCTGAGAAATATCAGCAAAATGGTAAGAGTTTTGTGCATTTACTGCCAGGGATTTACTCATCTTCGACGATTTGATACACCTTCTCGTCTTTTTTCTTCATTTTATACTTTTCACGAGCAATTTTTTCAATATACTCCGGATCATTTTCGATTTTTTCTTTTTCTATTTGCAGCTGTTTATTTTCTTCCTGCAACTGTTTTATTTCATTTTCGAGATCATGCTTTTGTTTTGTGAAAGTAAAAAACTGAATCGTGCCACGTTGACCCGTTGCAAAAAAGACCAGCACCAGAAAAAATACTGCAAAAATAACAATTTTTTTGAGCCTTTTTTTACGATTCAGGTGATGCAGAATCTCAGCAAGTTTTGTGTTTTTTGCTCTGTTCGGTGCTTTTGCCATAATAAAATATGATTCATTTAAATATTAATAAAATATAAGAGATAAATAAAGAAAAGGCAATTCTGATCCGTGGATGGATATGTTTGTAGTGACAAAGCAAAAAAGTCCCTAAGCACCTCAGTCCCTGAGTCCCTACAGGCAGAAAGTACAAGGAGCAAGGTTAAGGGACAAGGCGTCAGGCGCCAGGCTTCAGGATCCAGATTTCTGAAGGGTCATGCTGCCCAAGAATGGTGATCCTATGGAAAAGAATCTTTTAACGGGCTAACAAACAAGCATTTGATTGGAATTTGCATATTATACGAAGGCATACTTTTATTAACCGCAATGACGCGCAGAGGAGACACATGAGTTCGCAAAGTAAATAAATTAATAAAAGTAAAAACAATAGAATGTTGAATATTGAAAGTCTTAAGTACTTTTTACTTCGAAATTCTACATTCGAAATTTCTAATTTTCAGAACCTGAAGCCTGGTGCCTGGATCCTGAAGCCTCTATCCTTGTGCCTTTGGCCTGTTTACAACTTCCCAAACACCGATTTACCACGATAAATTGCCGTGTCACCAAGAATTTCCTCGATGCGGAGGAGTTGGTTATATTTGGCAATCCGGTCACTGCGTGAGGCGGATCCGGTTTTAATTTGTCCGACATTGGTGGCGACTGCAAGGTCTGCGATTGTACTGTCCTCTGTTTCACCTGATCTGTGTGATATTACAGCGGTGTATCCGGCATTATTTGCCATTTCGATGGCATCCAGGGTCTCGGTCAATGTTCCGATCTGATTAACTTTGATCAAAATCGAATTGGCGATATTTTGTGTAATGCCCTTCCACAAACGTTCGGTATTTGTTACGAACAAATCATCACCGACGATTTGTATCTTATCACCCAATTTTTCCGTCATTGTTTTCCAGCCATCCCAGTCATCTTCGGCCATACCATCTTCAATGGATACGATCGGGTATTTTTTGACCCAATCCACGTAATAATCAGCCATTTGATCAGAAGTTAACTCACGATTTTCTGAGGCCAGAATATATTTTTTCTTTTTGGCATCATAGAATTCGCTGGAGGCCGGATCAAGTGCCAGAAAAATGTCTTCACCGGCTTTATAATTTGCTTTGGTAATCGCCTCAAGAATTACTTCAATTGCTTCTTCATTTGATTTTAAATCCGGGGCAAAGCCACCTTCATCACCCACCGCGGTGTTGTATCCCTTTTTGTGGAGCACGGTTTTCAGATTATGAAAAATCTCCGCACCCATACGGATGGCCTCACTAAATGAAACAGCACCGGCCGGTACGATCATAAATTCCTGCAAATCAACATTATTATCAGCATGTGACCCACCGTTCAAAATATTCATCATGGGAACCGGTAATACCTTTGCATTTACTCCGCCCAGATATTGAAACAGGGGCAATCCCATGGCATCGGCGGCCGCCTTGGCTACGGCCAGTGATACTCCCAGAATGGCATTGGCACCGAGATTGCTCTTGTTGGGAGTGCCATCCACATCGATCATCAGATTGTCTATCCCGATTTGATCGGTGGCATCCAGGCCGATCAGTTTTTCAGCAATTACTTCATTTACATTGCGAACTGCGGTGAGTACACCCTTGCCCATGTATCGATTTTCATCTTTGTCACGTAATTCATTTGCTTCATGCTCTCCGGTCGATGCGCCGGATGGCACAGCGGCCCGTCCCATAGCACCACTTTCCAAATACACATCCACTTCCACCGTGGGATTGCCACGGGAGTCTAATAATTCGCGTCCAAGTACATCAATAATAGCTGTCATTTTTTTATCTCCAAAGTTTGATTTTATGATTTACAATAGCTTTAATTTTACCTATTTAGTGTAAGAAGGTCAAGGGGGGAAATGGATAAATGGATGCAGGATACAAGATACAGGATGCAGGCTGTAGGTTCAAGGTACAAGGACCAAGGATCAAGGATCAAGTTCTCAGGTTCTATATCAAGAATGATCATTCTGTCCCGGAACGGGATACTCTTCATAAGTAATCTAAACCATGGTTAAAAGGTTCTTATGCATAGGATAGATTTGGAACATGCCGGATGATTAATATAATACCCGAAGACTGGCATATATATTGCCAAATCATCTGGTATATTAGCCCCGTAGGGGCTTAACAATCATAGCCGCGGGCAACGCCCGCGGTGGGCGATACATCCAATATCCATAACCCCGAAGGGGTTAAATAAGAAATCAACACGGCGGGAGGATCTCTGCAAGATGACAGGACAGGATACAGGCTTCAGGCACCAGGCTGTAGGTTCAAGGTACAAGGATCAAGGATCAAGTTCTCAGGTTCTATATCAAGAATGGTCATTGTGTCCTGGAACGGGATCCAATGGATAAGGAACTTTTATGATCCTTTTTTCTTTGTGCCTTTGAGTCTTGGTGGTAAAATTCTTCCCCCTCCTTAAACGAAGTTTAGCGAGGGGGACCGAGGGGGTGGGTCATCTCCGCGATCTTTGTGCCAAAACAATTCATCCCCCTCCCAAAAACCGAAACTTTTATTTGATAACGGGAATGATGATGTGTAAATTTTTAGTTTATATAGTTAATAACTAAGGTAGTGTGGATGCAACGTACAATATTAAAATCAAAAATTCACCGGGCGACCATCACTGACGCTGATTTAAACTATGAGGGCAGCCTGACAATTGACGCACATCTGATGGAAAGCGCAGATATTCTGCCCTATGAAAAAGTAGATGTCGTCAATATAAACAATGGCCAGAGGTTTACAACCTACGCCATTGAGGGGATCCCGGGATCCGGTGATATTTGTTTAAACGGTGCCGCTGCACGACTTGGGAATGTGGGTGATCTTGTGATCATCATAACCTATACCAATCTCGCCGACGAAGAAATCCACCATCACCAGCCAATTGTGGTCTTAGTTGATGAAGAAAACAAGGTAAAATCAACGCACGTGACTGCTTAAGTACATGGAAGACCCGGAAAAGCAAACAAAATCTATTTTTAAACGACTTTCAGACAAAGCCGTTTTCCTAGTCAATCGATTCAAGATGGGTGAACATTCATTTGTTCTAACCGTTGCGGTCATGATCGGTATGCTCGGTGGCTTTGCCGCCGTGGGCATCCAATATGCCATTCATGGATTTGAGAATTTATTCTGGGGTGGGGATTTTAACCTTGACACTATTCTGGATATTCACTGGGGCTGGAAAATATTTATTCCGGCAATGGGTGGCGTGTTTGTCGGACTGATCATTCAGTTTGTTGCCCGTGAAGCCAAAGGGCATGGCGTACCTGAAGTTATGGAAGCCATATCTTTACGAAATGGAATCATCAGGCCGCGTGTGGTTGCCGCCAAACTAATGGCATCTGCAGTGTATATCGCCTCAGGTGGTTCTGTTGGTCGTGAAGGACCGGTCATCCAGATCGGTTCGGCTATCGGTTCGAGTCTCGGCCAACTCTTTAGAGTAAACCCCAAAAGAATGCGTACTTTTGTCGCTTGTGGCGCGGCATCGGGAATCGCTGCTGCGTTCAATGCACCCGTCGCAGGTGCTTTGTTTGCCGTTGAAGTGATTCTTGGTGATTTTGCCGTACCTCAATTTAGCCCGGTAGTGATCTCATCGGTCATGGCGACCGTGGTATCACGTCATTTCCTGGGCGATTTCCCGGCATTCGTAGTTCCGAAATATCATCTGGGATCTCCGGTTGAACTCAGTTTTTATGTCATATTAGGATTTCTGGCAGCATTAGTGGCCCTATTATTCATCAAAACCTTGTACAAATCAGAAGAATTTTTTGACAATCTTAACTGGCCTGAGTGGGTAAAAGCGGGACTTGGTGGTGTTTCCATCGGCCTTATCGGAATTTTCTTTCCACAGATATTCGGTGTTGGATACGATACGATTACCAGTGCGCTAAACGGAACGCTTATCTGGCAACTTGCGCTGGGACTTGTATTTTTGAAAATCATTGCCACGTCAATGAGCCTTGGTAGCGGCGGGTCAGGTGGTATTTTTGCCCCCTCTCTTTTCCTTGGTGCAGTGCTCGGCACGTTTTATGGTTCGGTAATTGCCACATATTTTCCGGATCTGGAAATTTATCCTGGTGCCTACGCCCTGGTGGCAATGGGCGGCGTCGTTGCTGCGGCGACACATGGTCCGATTGCCGCTATATTGATCATTTTCGAAATGAGTGGTGATTATAAAATTATACTTCCGTTGATGATCACCTGTATTATCGCAACCATTATTGCAATGCGGGTAAAAAAGGAATCAATTTATACTTTAAAACTTAAATTACGTGGTATCAATCTTTATGGCGGTCGTGAGATTAACGTCCTAAAATCATTAAACGTGAGTAATGTGTACCGAAAATCAGTTGAGACATTGCTTGAATCGGTACCATTTCCGGATATTGTTGAGAAAATGGCCAATAGCCGGCATTCTTTATTCTATATAATAAATGAAAAAAGCAATCTACAGGGTTCGATTTCTATAAATGAAATCCGGCAGACAATTATTGATTATGAAAATTTAAAGAACCTCCTGATTGCCACAGACATTATGAATCCTGAGGTTATCACCGTGGGAATTGATGACAATCTTGATGATGTAATGAAGAAATTTGGCCGGTATAATATAGATGAATTTCCTGTTATGGCCAAGGATGGTGAAACAATTGCAGGTAGCATCTGGCAACAGGATGTGATTGAAATCTATAACCGGCAAATATTTTTACGCGATATGTCCGGTGAACTTGGAATCGGTATTCAAAAAACAGTAAAGCAACATTTTGTTCCTGTTTATGAAGATTTTAATCTGATGGAACTGGAAGCGCCAAATGTCTTTATTGGTAAAACACTGCGACAGTTAAATTTGCGACAAAAGTACGGTGCTGAAATTATCTTAATTAAAAAGAATCCAAATAAAGTGGATCAGGAAACCATTCAACCCGATGCCAATTATAAAATCGGCCTGGGTGATGCACTTTTAGTATTCGGAACAAAGAAAAATCTTGAAATTTTGGAGAAACAGTAGTATCGTGGAATATCATTAATTCCACCCACTAAATATTATGAAAAATTCAAACAAAAAATCAGACTTCACAAAATATCTGGATAACAAACATATCGGATCAATCACGCTGCGCAATTTTCTTATTAAATGTGCATATTATCTGGCACTTGTGATTATAATTCCATTATTATTACCATCCGGCCGATCTTTTAAATATACGGATTTGCAAGTCGGTAGTATTGTTAATAAAAAAGTGATCGCACCATTTAATTTTCCGGTATTAAAAACAGAGCAGGAACTGGATGCGGATCGTAAAGAAGCAACTGCGGTTGTACCATACTATTTTAGCACATCCGATTCTTTTTCAATCGTTCAACTAAAAGAGTTCAACCGGTTTTTTAATTATATTGGCTCCCTGCCACGCGATATTCACCTGAACACCCTTTCAGAATCAGATACAGTTGATACCCTCAGTATGAACGAAGTTGTCTCAACACTATCAGTAGATTATAATATCGCCCTTACAGTGGAAGAAATCTCACAGTTGCTCTCGCTGCTTTACAGCAGCAACAAAGATAGCCTGAGAAGATCACTGAATGCAAAGTTGAAGTTTCTTTATAATAAAAACCATATAGATATCAGCAAATCTGAGATTAAAAACAGAGATCTGGTACTCATCCGGTCGGGAATTGAGGAGGACATACTGCCGGATGAATTATTGGATCCACAGGAATGGCAGGCAACACTTAATTCAGTATATTCTTCCAGAAGAAAGCATGCCGTTATAAAAAAGATTGTCACCTTGTATACAAAACCTAATATTTTATACGACCGGGAATATACAGAACAACAATTTCGTGAAGCAGTGGCACAGGTTCCAACTGCAAAAGACTATGTTTATGAAAATGAGCGTATTGTAGATGCAAATGAGCGTCTTACTGAAGAAATTTACCAGAAATTGTATTCATTGGAAGTCGCAACCGCTGAAAAAAGTATGGAATCCGGTGATTTACGAAACATGTTATCCATAATGGCGAAATATCTGTTAACGGCTTTGATTTTATTTATTTTCGTGTTCTATTTACCAGCCAACCGGCCGCTCATTTTTCACGACAATAAAAAATTATTACTTTTAACCGTTCTGATTTTAATTCAGGTCGCCATGGGCGCAATCATTGTGAACACTCTGGGCTGGTCTTCCTATTTGATTCCAACCACAATTTCTTCGATGTTACTGGGTATCCTGTTCGATGCCGGGATGGGATTTGTCAGTACGGTTATAATCGGCTTACTTCTGGGTGGCATCACCGGTTTTGATTATACTTTTATATTGCTGACCATTTTTGTCGGTATCGTATCCATATACTCCGTAACGCACATCCGAACCAGAAATCATATATTCAGAGCTATTCTGCACATTGTATTAGCCTACACAGTCACTGTGGTAATAATTGGGTTTTTACGATATGACAATTTTGATGAGATTAGTCAGGTCTTATTATACTATATTCTACCAAATGCAATATTATCTCCATTCATTACATATATGACCCTTGGAATTTTTGAACGTATCTTTGACATCACAACCGACATCACACTTCTGGAACTTTCCGATTTGAATCATCCTCTATTAAAAGAATTGGCCGTTAAAGCGCCGGGAACGTTTCACCACAGTATAGTTGTCGGCAATTTAGCTGAGGCTGCTGCAAAAACCATCGGTGCCAATTCACTACAGGCACGAGTGGGTAGTTATTATCATGATATTGGCAAGATGGAAAAACCGGAATATTTTGTCGAGAATGAGCAGACCGGGAATAAGCACGAGGCCCTGGCACCAAATATGAGTGCGATCATTTTGGCTTCTCACGTTAAAGCCGGTCTTGAAATGGCAGAAAAAAATAAGTTGCCAAAAATTATTCGTGACTTTATACCCGAGCACCATGGCCGGAATCTCATGTCTTTCTTTTATAATAAAGCACAACAAAACCAGGACGAGAAAGACATCAACGAAGATGACTACCGGTATCCCGGACCGTCACCTCAATCGAAAGAAACAGCAATCGTTATGCTGGCGGATACCGTCGAGGCCGCAACAAAAACACTCAAAAATCCAACAGCTGGCAGATTGCGTAAGATGGTTGAAGAACTGGTTGAAAAGCGATTTCTTGAGGGTGAACTCGATGAAAGCGATTTAACCATGCGTGATGTTAAGGGAATTATTGATGGTTTCATGTCCGTACTTTCAGGTATATATCATAAGCGAATTGAATATCCCGGCGGAGATGATGACAAAAAAAATATTGTAAAAAAAGAACCAACAGGAAAAGCACAGGGTAATGGAAGTCAGAATTAACGGTGAGATACAGGAGATAGCAGATGATATTGATCTGCTGATCAATATCGTAAATTGGATTTGCCCGGAAATTCAGATAACACCGGAATCAATCGATATTATTCTGGTTGATGACGAGACCTTGCGCGAAATGCATAAAATATATCTGGATGATGATACCAATACGGATGTGATGACCTTTAATTTAGGCGATAACAAATCGATTGAAGGTGAAATCTATATCAGCATGCCGGGAGCGATAGCTCAGGCAAAAGAATATGGAAATAGTTTGATACAAGAGATGATTCGTCTGGTTATTCATGCTTGTCTGCATCTTGCCGGGCATGATGATCTGGATGAGAAAAAACAAAAAACAATGAAGGCACTGGAAGATAAATACGTTGAAGATGCATACGGTCAATTTTTAATTTCCTGACAGTGTAACCAGCATAGGAGTAGTAATATTTTGGAAATCATGGTCCCGGTCTATATTTTAATATTTGCAGTTTTATTATTATTATCTGCATTTTTCTCGGCCTCAGAAACCGCTTTTTTTTCATTATCTGTCGCAGATTTAGATCGGATGAAGAACAAAAAAGATTCCCCCACCCGTCAGGTTTTGCAGCTCATGTCGCAACCAAAAAAACTGCTTATCTCTATTATTATTGGAAATACGATTGTCAATATCGCAGCAGCTTCACTGGCAGCAATATTAACCCTGGATATTTGTAATGCACTTGGATTTGATACCGAGATCGGGATCATAATCGATGTAATTGTGGTGACACTGGTTATTCTGATTTTTTCTGAAATTATACCAAAAGTAGCCGCGGTAAAAAATGCAAAACGAGTTGCCATCAATTTTTCCTACCCATTAACCATGTTTTATTTTTTATTCACACCTATTACCAGTTTTTTCCACATTTTCACCGAATGGCTGACACATCTCTTTAAAATTAAAACAAGCAAACTATTATTATCTGAAGAAGAATTACTTTCACTGGTAGATGTAGGTGAAGAAAAAGGTACTCTGGAACAAGAAGAGCGCGAGATGATTCACTCCATCTTTGAATTTGGCGAGACCAGCGTTAAAGAGATCATGATCCCACGAATTGACATGATTTCGATAGCGTCCGATACAGATATTGATACATTACTTGATCTGATTAAAAAACATATGCACAGCCGGATTCCCGTATATGTGGATAAGGTCGACAATATCATTGGAATTATATTTGCCAAAGATATCTTACCCTTTATGGACAAAAATGATTCGAGTAAACTCAATCTAAAGGAATTGGCCCGTCCGGCTTATTTTGTACCAGAGCAAAAGAAGATAGATGATTTATTACGCGAGTTTCAGATTGAACGCATCCATATGGCAATTGTGGTTGACGAATATGGTGGAACCTCCGGACTGGTTACTCTGGAAGATATTATTGAGGAGATTGTGGGTGAAATACAGGATGAGCATGATAGTGAGCAACCTATGTATCAAAAAATCTCTGATAAAGAATACCTGATAGATGGCAGTATGGATCTGGAAGAACTCAATCAGGAACTGGGTCTTGATCTTCCCACTGAAGAAGGCGTCGAAACCCTGGCCGGTTTTTTATTTGGTATGTTTGGGTCGGTACCAAAAGAAAGCCAACAGGTTGAATATAACGGCTATCAATTTGTTGTCGAAAAAATAATCCGACGCAGAATAAAGCAGGTCCGGATCATCTTCAAATCTGAAAAAGCCTAATATTAGGCCTGCCCAATGACGAGCCCATTTGCAAAAATCCCCTCCGTTAATGATCTTTTAGATAATTTAAAAGATCAATCTGAAGTAATTGACCAGAAATATCTGAAAATCATAATCGATGATATAATTTCTGAGATCAAAGCCAATCCCAGAAAATCAGGAATTGAAAAGAAAGACCGTTCTGGTTTAACAAACGATATATTGGATGAAGTAAAAAAGCGAATAGATCAGGTTTCGTCTCCACCACTAAGACATGTAATCAACGCAACCGGGGTGATTTTACATACCGGATTGGGTCGCGCGCCAATGGCAAGAGAAACTGTGGAAGCGAATAAACAGATTTCCGGATATACCAATCTGGAGATTCAACTGAAAAACGGACGTCGCGGACAACGCCTGGATCATGTCGTCCCAATATTACGTCTGCTCACAGGCTCTGAAGATGCCGTAGTCGTGAATAATAACGCAGCCGCTGTACTCCTTATGCTTAATACAATCTCGCGCAGAAAAGAGGTAATTGTATCACGCGGGGAACTGGTTGAGATCGGTGGTTCATTCCGTATGCCGGAAGTGATGAAAACAAGTGGTGCAAAGATGGTCGAGGTGGGTGCCACAAACAAAACACATCTATCGGATTACGAAGAAGCGATTAATAATAAAACAGCCGCCATCATGCTGGTTCATCCCAGTAATTACGAAATTATGGGTTTTACGGCAAAGCCGGAATTGAAGGAAATTATTGAACTTGGTCACAAATATAATGTGCCGGTTATGTATGATCTGGGAAGTGGCGCACTGATTGATATGCAGAGATTTGGATTTGAATATGAACCGGTTGTTGAAGATATGGTTAAGATGGGGTTTGATCTGATTTCATTTTCCGGGGACAAACTGTTAGGCGGACCACAAGCGGGAATAATTGTAGGCAAATTAAAATGGATAAAAAAAATTAAACAAAACCACCTGTTACGTGCCCTACGTTGCGACAAAATTACTTTGGGAACGATGGCCGGTGTTTTGCGTGAATATTTACATTCCGGAAATGTAACTGAACGCAATCCCACCTTGCGATTATTCGGTCGTGATTTGTCGTTTCAGGAAGAACTGATCAACAATCTTATTTCGTCAGTTTCCAGGTCTGAATCAATTGAATTGAAAAAAGTAAGCACTACTGGCAAAGTTGGAAGCGGTGCATATCCTATTGCGAAAATCCCGGCACTTGCATTGAAAATCACTGTTAAGAATCTCACAGCAGAAAAAATTTCCCGGCATTTCAGGCTGCAGGACGTACCCGTATTTGGATATATTGAAAATGATGAATATTATTTGAGTATGCTGACTGTTTTTCCGGAAGATATAGCAACCCTTGCTGAAATAATAAACAAAATGTAATTAGTTATTTGGTAATTGGTAATTTGAAGTGTACTCAAATTATATTTAAAAAGTTTTACGTCATCCCGAATCCTGGCCTGCGCCAGGACAAGCTTGATTCGGGATCTACTACATTTTGATTTACTGTAAGATGCTGAAATAAATTCAGCATGACGTTACTGGAAATTTTACTCTGGAAGCGGTTTATGGCCAATGGTCATTTGCCAATAGCCAACTGCCATTTTCTAACTTCTAACCTCTAACTTCTAACTTTATGAAACGTCACACTATCATCGGAACCGCCGGTCACATCGACCATGGAAAAACCGCCCTTATCAAAGCGCTTACCGGCATTGATGCAGACCGTCTGAAAGAAGAAAAAGATCGTGGCATCACTATTGACCTGGGATTTGCCTACTGGCGTGATGATGTTACAATCATAGACGTCCCCGGCCATGAAAAATTTATCCGTAACATGGTTGCCGGCGTTAGTACTATTGATTTTTTCATTCTGGTTATTGCCGCCGATGACGGTATTATGCCGCAAACTATCGAACATCTCGATATTCTAAATTTCTTCAACATTAATCAGGGTATTGTCGTTATTAATAAATCGGATCTCGCTGACCCGGAATGGCTTTCTCTAATTCAGGAAGAAATTCGTGACCTGATTGACCGGTATGGCCTGGGTGAGGTTCCTATTATTCCCTGCTCTGCCCACACCGGCCAAAACATCGACCTGGTGAAAGAGCATATTGAAACAAAAATAGCACAACTTGAGGATAAAATTACTTCCCGGCCTTTCCGTTTGCCCGTGGACCGTTCATTTTCTATTAAAGGGTTCGGGACCGTTGTCACCGGAACTGTTTTAAGCGGTATGCTGCATAAAGGTGAAGAAATAAACCTGATGCCATCCGAAAAAGTGGTTAAAGTACGGGGAATTCAGACACATACTTCGGATGTGGAAGAAGTATCACCTGGCTTTCGCGCAGCAATCAATATACAAGGAATTGGCAAAGAAGAAATAATCCGTGGTGATGTTATCTGTCAGCAAAATACAATGATGGCAGTGTCAGAGTTTTCCGGCATCATTAAAACCGTGTCTAAAATTCCGGTTGCAAAGATCCCAAATCATTGCCGGATTCATGCCTATGTGGGAACTGCAGAGTGTCCCGGTGAATTAATCTGGTATGATCAATCCAGATTTCTTCAGGAAAACCAGGAGTATCGCGTTCGTATTAAATTAACGAGACCGCTTACGGCCACACGTTCAGACGCATTTCTCGTCAGATTACACTCACCTGTAATTACACTGGCCGGCGGCAAGATCCTGGAAGTAAATCCAGGTCGAATAAGACATCACGAAGAGGAATGGACAAATTATTTTAGGCAAATTTCATCCCCGGAACTGACAGAAGTGATTGAAACTATGATCCTGCATCATGGCCTGTCTACCCTGTCCTTATCCACATTACAAAAAAAACTTTTTGAAGATATATCAGAATTAACCAAAATTATTGACGATCTGGTCAAACGAAAAAAAATTCGATCTTTTAATATCAAAGGTGAAGATCATTTTATTCACGAGAAAGCCTTCCTTCAGTTTTGTGACGATATTATGACATCCATTACGCATTTCCATAAAACAATGGCGCATAAACCTGGTATAAACCAGACAGAACTGATCAATGCGATGGGAAAATCCTGGGTGGCTTCAGAAATTCTGTCCGCCGCTTTAAGAAAACTTGTTAATGGTGAACTGATCAAAATTGAGCAGAATTTAATTTCAAAATCCGGATTTAAAATTCAGATGAGTAAGGATGCCGATGAAGTCCGGAGCAGCGTTTTGTCCCGGTTAGAGCAAAGTAAATTTGCGCCGCCAACACCATCCGAACTGGCTGGGGAACTCGGGATTTCTGAAGCTGAAAGCCGCTCATTGTTTGCCATGCTCGCCAAAGAGAAACAAATAATCCTGATACAGGGGACTTTTTATCTGCACCAGAAAAACTGGCAACAGTTGCTTGATTACTTAAAAAGTTACTTTTCAGATCAACCGGAAATGCCGGTTCCGACCCTAAAAGAGTTCATCCAGACCACACGTAAATATGCCATACCACTGTTTGAATATCTTGACTCGGAAGGCTATACCGAACGGGCAGGTGATGTGAGGAAAAAGGGATATAGATTGGATTGATGTGGTGGCTAACTAAATTTTAGTCTATTTCAAGTCCCTGAGTCCCTAAGTCCCTAGGCACCAAAATGTCATTCTGTCCGCCGTGAGGCGGATCCGCCTACCCAGGCTGTTGCAGATTCATTAATTTAGGTGCTAAAGCACCAACTAATTATAGGGATATTTTTATTCCCCGTCTTAAAAGCCGGGGCTAGTCATTTGTTTTATATGAAGCTGCAAAAAGTCATTTGCCCTGCGCCTTAGCGCAGGGATATCTGGATCTCAACAAATATAGGGGCTTTAGCCCAAAATGTACTGGTTTTACAACAGCCTGTACCGGCGGACAGGATGACATTTTTTCAAGTCGCAGTTTGAGAATTAAAACCCCTCCGGATGTTTTTTATGAAACTCAGTTGCCCTCTGATATGCATCGGCAAAGGCAATTAGTTTGCCCTCTTCATACAAGCGACCTGTAAACGATATACTCACCGGTGAATTATTTTCATTAAAACCATTTGGTAAAACCACACAGGGGTGACCGGTCAAATTTGTTAACAATAAATTATCACTAAATGATGGGGCCAGATATATATCAACCTCATTCATAAGTTTGTGCATTTCCTGAATGAGCTGATAGCGCAGACGATTGGCCTGAATATATTCAACCGCTGGAATAAACCGCGATGCCCGGAAGACATTTGGCCAGGCATTACGGATCTGTCGTACCAGCTGATCATCTTTATTGGATAATGTCAGTTCATCAAATGCCGCTGCTGCCTCGGCACTTAAGATAAAGGAGAGTGAAGAAACCGGCATATCCGGCAAATCGATCGGTATTAATTCAATCCCCATTGATCTGATTTTCTCAAGCGTCAGGCTGTCACTTTCTTTCATACCATAATCTTCATCAAAAGCCGATTTCAAATAACCCACCCTTAGTTGTTTAATATTCATCCGGGCGTCATAGTGAAATGGATAATCTGTTACAGATTGGTCTTTGCCATCCGGCCCATATATTGCATTAAATACGATGGCACAGTCCTCAACAGTGCGGCAAATCGGGCCCAGTTTATCCATAGACCAGCTCAGCGCCATCGCGCCTGCCCTGCTGACACGCCCAAAAGTCGGACGTAAACCTGTAATACCGCAACGGGTTGAGGGCGATACAATTGATCCCCAGGTTTCTGAGCCAATGGCAAACGGGACAAGACCGGCCGCGGTAGCCGATGCCGATCCGGCTGATGAGCCGCTGGATCCCTGCTCCAGATTCCAGGGATTTCGGGTTTTTTCTCCAAACCAGACATCCCCCCAGGCCAGCGCGCCTAAAGTCAGTTTGGCGACCAGGACCGCCCCGGCATCATGTAATTTTTTTATTACGGTTGCATCTTCATCAAATTGCTGGTCTTTATATGGCACAGCACCCCAGGTAGTTTTATATCCTTTTTTTGCCAACAGATCTTTTGCGCCATAGGGAATTCCATGCAACGGACCGCGATATTTTCCTGCAGCGATTTCTTCATCGGCCTTTTTCAGCTTCCTGCAAGGCCAGATCTTCGGTCAGGGTTATGACACAATGCAGCTTTGAATCATATTTTTTAAGACGGTCTAAGAAGAATTGGGTTAATTTGAGTGAGGTGATTTTTTTTGTCCGGATCAGGACAGCCAGATCCCGAACAGAATAAAATGCCAGATCCTGCATATTTTCAGGCAATGTAACACGATTTGCTGAGCCAAGAATGAATTTGGATTTACCTACGGGCGGCCGGAAATTAAGCGGTAAGGGGTTAAACTGAAGCGCCGGCGGAACCGAATTAGCCAGATTTTGTTCACGGATTTTTTTATAGGATTCAAGCTCATTCTCCAGATCACCTAAAAGCGAATCCCGCTCGGCATTGGTAAAATTGAGCCCGAAAATTCGCTCGGCATTGCGAACAGTTTCATTATTGATTGTGGTATCGGATTCATCCTGGCAACCAAGTAATGTGAAAAAAAATGATAATATTATAAGAACCTGTAGATTTCGCATCGGTTTATCCCTTATTTTTAATTCTTGCTAAATTTGATGTTGTCATCCTGTCCCGGGACGGGATCCTATGGAAAAGGACCTTTTATCAAGAAGCACAAAAATCCCTGCAATATGACATTGCCGTTGGATCTTACGATTTAGATTTTTCCTTTCCGCTCAACTTAGGCCACCCCTACAGGGTTAAATATTTCCACATATCTTGCGCCGGCGGGTTACACCCGCCGCTATAAATATCACGCCTCTGCCGGGGCGTTACCTATTTATTTTTTATATCCATTTAAAGATTACTCTATAGCATCAAAATCTCATCCATAAAATCCTGCCGGATCCTGGCCCACTCCATTTTGAACCAGGGACTATAAGGATCGGGGTTTGTTTCTAACTCTTTATTTAATTCATCGATTGATATATATTTAATGTCCGCAATTTCAGTTGGATTTATACTAACCGTGTCATTCGATTTGCCGATATAAACCGAACATAATTCATTTTCACTGCCTATATCATAATATTTTGCCTGATATTGAAAACGAAATAAATATTTTAGATTTGTATCAATGCCTAATTCTTCTTTAAGGCGGCGATGTGTGGCCTGATCTGTTTCTTCTCCTTTGCGGGGATGGCTGCAGCAACTATTTGACCAGATTAGCGGCCATAGCATCTTTTCTTCACTTCGCTGCTGTAGTAGGAGTTCGTTGGAATCATTAAAAATGAAAATTGAAAAGGCCCGGTGCAGATCACCCTCTCCCAGGTGGCAGGCAAGTTTATCTTTATATCCCCGCACTGTATCATCCGGCTCGACAAGAATTAATTTTTCATCATCAAACGATACAATATTTCCGTCTTTTGACATAATTACCCCTATCCGATTTCCGTTATTAGTGCTTTATAGCCTGATTTACGAATGGCATGTGCGACTTTTTCTGCATTTTCCGGACAGATTGCGACGATTGCACCACCACCGCCGGCACCTGTCAATTTAGCCCCAATCGCACCATTTCTTCTTGCAACATCAATCAGCACTTCCAATTCCTGGGATGATACCTGTAGTGCATTTAATAATCCCTGGTTAATATTCATCAGTTCTCCCAGCTGCTCCAGTTTGTAATCTTCAATTGCTTCTACTGCCTGTAAAGACAAGTCATCAATTTCTTTAAATATCCGGTTATATAGTTTTTTATTATTTTCCCATCTCTGATGAACGCCGGAGACCATCCGGGCGGTGAGGCTTTCAATACCACTAATCCCGATTACAATGGGTATGGATTTTTTAATTTTCAATTCCTGCATAAATGGTGGTTCACCCTTTTTAAACAGAATGAATTTTCCATATGTCGCCAGTGTGTTATCAATCCCGGACGCATTTCCATGGGCAAGTATTTCAGATTCATATGCCAGTTTATTAATCTCCTCGGCTGAGAGTTTTAAATCGTATTGATCATCCAGCGCGCGTACGATTGCAACGGCCAATGCGGCTGATCCACCCAACCCCATGGCTCTGGGTATATGGGGCACCACTTCAATTTTCATTCCCCGGTCCTGCAAATTCAGTTTTTCGAGAATCAAATCAAGCGACTTATAAATTGAATATTTATGATCTGCACCCCGTTGTATTTTTTCTTCGACACCCCACCTTGGAATAAGCAGATGCACACCGTTTGAATTATCCCACACTTTCGCCTGCATGGCCAGATTGATTGGCGCTGCGATGGCATGCACGCCATAAATAACAGCATGCTCACCTAATAATATGACTTTTCCATAACCTGAAGGAAATCCTTCAATGGTTTCAGTATCATCAATCTGGGTAACAAGTTCATCCGTTTGCTCCTGAAAATGTTGTAATATTTCTTTTGCCCGCCAAACCTTGATATTTCCATCTTCTACCAGCCGTTCAACCACATCATCAAACATTTCCGGCGGTGCGCCGGCAGATACGGCAACACTTCTGGCATGCAATGTCATATGCCCTTGTTGTATTCCTTCGGTGACCAGCGCTTTGAGTGCCGAGAAATTTTGCGCAAGGCCAACCGCACCCATTACTTCAGCCAGTTCTTTGGATGATTTGACATTTAATATATTCTGTGCAACCCCGACCGCCGGATTCGATTGTAATGATCCACCAACAATACCGACCTTTAGAGGCAGTTCGATGCAACCAAGAAGATCTCCGTTATCTGCTTTTTCCCAATTAGTCAGACTGGTATAATTATTTCCGCGCGCAGCATATGCATGTGCCGCGGCTTCAATTGCCCGCCAATCATTTCCGGTTGCAATTGCTACCGCATCAATACCGTTCATAATTCCTTTATTATGCGTCGTAGCACGATATCTGTCGACGGTAGCAAAATCATTGGCCACTATAATTCCGTCTCGTGCTTCCTCACCGCTATAGCCTTTTCCATCAAGTAATTTTGTCGGAATCCGGCACCTTGCCTTAACCATTGACCGGTCGGTTAGATTGGATAATATTCTTAAGAACACCTTACCATCGCTGATTTTTTCAATAAGTGATGCGACCGTTTCGCACATGCTGTTTACCAGATTGGCACCCATCGCATCCTGGGTATCGACAATCAGATGTACAACGACCATATCGCCACGGTCCGATGATCCGGGATGAATGATCACCTCTACATCTTTGACACCGCCACCACGTGCCACCATCTTCGGGTGAAGACTATTGGCCAGATTGATAATTTCCTTTTTGTTCTGCATGATCGAATGTTGTGCTTTTGTAGGATGGTCCACATCAACTATCTGGATCTGACCAATCATTAAGGGATCATCACTCTCACAAAAAAATCCACCTGAATTTCGGATTGTTTTTGCGGCTGAACTTACGGCTGCCACAATGGATGGTTCTTCTACTACCATGGGAATAACATATGGTTTTTCATTTATCAAAAAATTCAATCCTAATCCAAGAGGCATGCCAAAAACGCCAATCACATTTTCGATCATCTTATCCGCTTCGGAAATTGTCAGAACATTGTCACCATTAAAAAATGAAAAATATTCTTCTTTACTCAGGATTCCTTTTTCCCTGAGAATTTCCAGCCGTTCCGGTATTGACATTTTATAAAATTTTGGAATTCTTGAACGATCCATGACAAAGCACCTGTGTTTTAGTGATCAATGAAGTGAACACCCATTTCTTCTGCTGAGATATCCATAACGTCAATATTTTTACTAACCAGTTTTTTGTGAAGATCCTGATAGATTGTTTCTGAAGAACAAAAGGCGATTCCCAGATCCCCGCCGCCCGCGCCTGACGGCTTATAAACTGCGCCAAGATTCATTACTTCTTCGGCAATATCACAATGATTTTTCGATATAATTGGGATTCCCGCTTTTTCTCCCATAATTTTCATTTGCAGATAGTACTCCTTTACAATATCTAAGAATGCTTTTGTATCAGTTGAATAACTTTGACAACCCTGATTTGCAAGATCCTTTAGTTTATTAATCAATTCCGAAAATATTTGAGGATTGGACTGTTGAAATATGTTTAGAGTTTCGAGCATATCACTTGTTGATGCAGCTTCCCCGGACCATATGTATATCATATATAAATCACTGTTTTTATTTACTTTAACGACTCCATCAGGTGCAATCACCATTTTATACTTAAGTATGCTTCCAAAAACACTGGCAGCGATATCAATTCCACTCCCCTTTTTCCCCTGTGCAGTAAAATGAACATCATGACTCATTTTAAATAAATTATCAGGCGAAACTGTATAGTTGTTAAACTCCAACAATGCTTTTAAAATGGCAACTGAAAAAGCCGCACTGGAACCCAGTCCCAATTTGCTCCCGGTCAACCGATGATAGAAATCAGATGTATCGGCTGTTATCACACAGGGGTGGAATTTTAAACCATTGTCTTTTAAAAATTGATACACATGCTGAACAGCATGTTGCGCAAACGTCAGATCGGATAGCACAGGTGTCAGAAATTCTAATTCAGATTGATCATCCAGTCGAAATCTGAATTCAGAACCGGGTATATTTTTTGCGCGGAAAATGGACTCTTCAGTAATCGATGATTTGACAGTCACTTTGCAATAACGATCGACACTTGTGACAAGTGATTCTGATCCGTAAAGGACCGCATATTCTCCGATGATAATGAGTTTACCCGGTGCTAACCAAGTTCTATCCAAATTATTTCTCCAGATACGAATCAGGCCCCAGTTTTGAAGGGATTATTTTTTGAATACCCCTTACTGTTTTTAATGCCGTGAACACTTTTTCCTCATATTCAGGCAGGGTAAGCAGTTTAACCTGTGGCCCGGCATCGATGGTAAAATATACCGGAATACCCTCCTTGCGCAATTGTTGAACGAGGTGAATAATGATCATGGTCACGTTATTCCAATATATCAGTGCAGGCTGGGTAGAAATCATGACGGCATGCATTTTGAGACAACTGCTTTCACTTAACTCACCCAATTTTTGGAAATCTTTACTGGCAATGGCCTGGTGCATTTCTTGAATATCATTAGCAGAAGTGCTTAACCAGGAGTTATAATAGGCGGATGTATGCGCACTGTTTTCCATGCCGATGGTTGAGTTATAGGTTTTTTCTGCTTCGGTTGTGACGGCCACCAGCACCCGCAGATCCCAGTAATTTTCATCCTGTATCTGATATGCATGTGCGTCGCTGCCATCTGGTAATTCGCCCATCTTCATTTCGGCAAATCCGCCAAAAAGTGATCTTGCAGCCGAACCAGACCCTCTTCGGGCCAGAACGGATAATTGTTTTAAGGGGAGGTTTAATCCAAGTGCTTCGGTTGATGCCAGCGCCAGAGCGGCGAATGCCGAAGCCGAGGACGCTAATCCGGCTCCAGTGGGAAAATTGTTTTCACTGGTAACCGAGGCAAAGATTGAAATACGAGATTGAGTTCGGACCAGATCAAGAAACTTGCTAACACGAGCTTGTTTAAGTCCTCTGACGCGTCTACCTCCCAGAATAAATTCATCCTCATTCAGAGATTCATCAAACGTCACTTTCGTGCGCGTAGATAACGCATCCAGGGTTATGGAGATGGAACCGACCGCAGGTAGATTGAGGGCAGAGTCACGTTTCCCCCAATACTTAATAAGTGCAATATTAGAATGAGCCACGGCAGAAGCAGAATTTTTCATAAGAATATCTGAACCTTGATTGATTCTAAGACAGCAATATAAAAAATGTGGATGTAGGTTGCAATTCAGGAGGCAAGATACAGGATGCAAGATGCAGGATACAGGATTCAGGATGCTGGATGCTCGGTACTCGCAACTCGGCACTCGCTTCTCGGCGCTCGCCGCTGGATGAATAAAATTGTTCCCGATAACTGGTACAAAAATGCATTATTATTGCTCATCTACCTTTTACAAAAGCCCCGAAGGGGCTAAATATTTGTAGCCGCGGGCAAGGCCCGCGGTGGAAGATACATCCCACAACCCATAACCCCGAAGGGGTTAAATAAATGCTCACACATCGGGAAGATTCCTGCGGAATGACAGGCAGGAGACAATATACAGATTCAGGATGCAGGATGCATCGGTGCTCGATACTCGGCACTCGTCAAGATGCTAGGATGCTCTGTACTCGCAACTCGGCACTTACCGCTGGCCAATCTATCTTTTAGAAAAGCCCCGAAGGGGCTAAACAATTATAGCCGTGGGCGCAGCCCACGGTAGAAGATACATCCACAACCCATAACCCCGAAGGGGTTAAATAAAAACTCACACACGGGAAGATCTCTGCGGAATGACAGGGCAGGAGACAAGATACAGGATCAGGATTCAGGATACAAGATGCTCGATGCTGGATACTGGATTCAAGATGCTGGATGCTCGGTTCTCGGTACGCGGCACTGGCCGCTGGCCAATCATCATTCAGATAAGCCCCGAAGGGGCTAAATAATTATAGCCGTGGGCGCAGCCCACGGTAGAAGATGCATCCACAATCCATAACCCCGAAGGGGTTAAATAAAAAATCACACGACGGGATGATCTCTGCGAGATGACATGGCAGGAGACAAGATACAGGATTCAGGATTCAGGATACAAGATGCTCGATGCTGGATACTGGATTCAAGATGCAGGATGCTCGGTACTCGCAACTCGGCGCTCGCCGCGTGGCCAATCATCATTCAGAAAAGCCCCGAAGGGGCTAAAAATTATAGCCGCGGGCAAGGCCCGCGGTAGAAGATACATCCACAACCCATAACCCCGAAGGGGTTAAATAAATACTCACACGATCGGGAAGATCTCCTGCGGAGATGACAGGACAGGAGACAAGATACAGGATTCAGGATTCAGGATACAAGATGCTCGATGCTGGATACTGGATTCAAGATGCAGGATGCTCGGTTCTCGGTACGCGGCACTGGCCGCTGGCCAAATCATCATTCAGATAAGCCCCGAAGGGGCTAAATAATTCTAGCCGCGGGCAAGGCCCACGGTAGAAGATACATCCAAAACCCATAACCCCGAAGGGGTTAAATAAAAAATCACACGACGGGATGATCTCTGCGAGATGACAGAGCAGGAATCAGGATACAGGATACAAAATTCTGGATACTGGATGCTGGATGCTCGGTTCTTGGCACTGGACGCAGGATAAAAGTCCTTCTCCATAGGATCCTGTTGCGGGACAGGATGACAGTGTTAATTTGGAAGTACTTAGGGACTAAGGCGCTTAGGGACTTTCTCTTAGCCTCTTTTCCTCTTCGCCTTCTATTACTCAATCACCTTCGTTATCGTAAAAAAAGATCGATTACTTTCGGCCATATTTTTAGAGATATTTCTGGAGATTAACGCACTGATGCCCAATCCGGCAAGTCCACCTGCAAAGAAAAGTAATTCCTGATGAATTCCGGCAATAGTAAAGTCAATTATATATAGAACTATAATTCCCAGCAAAAAACCGATAAAAGGAATGCCATATTGCACGGCTGATACTTTTAGTAGAAAATCTGAGGACTCGCTGATGGCTACACGATTGCCGACACCGGCATTTAAAGGATTTGAGACTTTTAATGCTCTTTTTCCGTCCTTATCCGGGACACATAACACCCTGGCACCACAATTTTCGCATGCAGGTTGTATGTTCAACTCGACAATGGCATTGCCATTCTGAACCTGCGTGATAATTCCGGTTTCAAAATCCTGGGCACCGGACTCCTGATTAGGCACTTTCAGCCACTTCCTTTTCAGGCATCGGGCTCATATTCAAAACAACCAGACCGTCGGTCGGGCATTTTTCTACCGGAAAATCTGTGTCGGTACCATACACATTATAATTGATTACAGCCAGGTTATTATCCATAACCATATTTGTTTCACCGGCAACCCGGGCACAGATACCACATCCCACGCAGGCACGGGTACATATTTTGCGGGATTCCTTTGGTGAATCATGGTTCTTACAAAGGACAAACAATTTATGACTTTCAGGGTGTAATTCAATAATATCCCGTGGGCATGCTTCAACACAATTTCCACATCCGGTGCATTTTGCATCGATCACCACCGGCAAACCATTATCGTTCATAAAGATGGCATCAAATGGGCATGAGGCAACACAATCAGCAAATCCAATACAGCCATAGCTGCATAGTTTATCGCCACCACCGGCAAAAGTTGCGGCCACACAGGTTTCGATTCCATCATACACACCTTTTTTCGCCGTTTCTGCTTCACCGCCCTGACAAAATACGCGGGCCAACATACGATCCGATTGTTCAACTTCCACACCGAGTATTTCCGAAATGGCAATTACCGCATCATCCGTACTTACCGGACAGGCTGACGGTGCCATTTCGCCATTGACCACAGCTTCGGCAAACTTACCACATCCCGGTAATCCGCATCCGCCGCAATTTACACCCGGCAGTTCTTCTACCACCAAAGCGATTCGCGGATCTTCCTCTACGTGTAACTTTTTATTTGCAATGGACAACCCGGCTGAAAAGATAATACCGAGCCCGCCCATACTGGCTACTGAAATTAAAATTGATCCAAGATCCATGCTTACCTCATATTATGATTTATCCAAAAAACATGCTATTTGATTAGAGATTAGAAATGAGAGATGAGAGATGGTAATCGGTAATTAGTTATTTTTTCTTAGGAATTTGGCAGATCATTCCAAATCTCTAATCTCTAATCTCTAATTTCTAATCATACCGATATCAGCCCGGCAAAACCCATAAAAGCCAGTGCCAGCGAGGCTGCGACGATCATGGTAATTCCGGCGCCTTCAAATGGTTTTGGTACTTTGGCAAGTTCCAGTTCCTCACGGATACCCGCCATAATTACGATGGCCAGGGTAAATCCGGCACCCGCACCAATTCCAAATACCAGACTTTCCATAAAATCATATTCACGGAGTACTGAAAACAATGCCAGACCCAATATGGCACAATTTGTCGTAATGAGCGGCAGGTAAATACCCAGCGCATCATACAGAGGTTTACTTATTTTTCGTACAAACATTTCAACCAGTTGCACCAATGATGCAATAACCAGAATAAATGAAACATACTGTAAAATTTCCAACTGGAATGGCACCAGAATCAGATTATAAATCAACCAGGTAACCGCGGCTGTAATTGTCATTACAAACGTTACTGCCATCCCCATACTCACCGCAGATGATATTTTTTTTGAGACGCCAACAAAGGGACAGATTCCCAGGAAGTATGACAAGACAAAGTTATTTACAACCGCCGCAGATACAAATAATAAGAAAAATTTCATGCCTTGGCCCTCCTGTCATTGATCCAGTTAGTTAGGGCAATAAAGAATCCCAATCCCAGAAATGCACCTGGCGGTAAAATCATCACCATCCATGGTGTAAACCAATCACCAAGAACTGTAAAACCAAATAAGGTTCCAGTACCCAGTATTTCCCGGAACCCACCAAGAACAATTAATACAAATATAAATCCCACACCCATACCAGAGCTATCCAGCAAGGATTTACCTATACCATTTTTTGAAGAAAATGCCTCCTGCCGGCCTAGAATCAGACAGTTCACCACGATCAGTGGCACATATGGACCAAGTGCTTTACTGATATCTGGAAAATATGCGGCCAGAAACCTGTCAGCCACGGTTACAAAGGTGGCAATAATAACGATATAACTGGCAATTCTAACCTGATGGGGTATCACTTTTCTGAGTAAAGATATAATAATACTCGAGTGAAGTAACACAAATGTAGTCGCCAATCCCATGGCCAAACCGTTAATCGCCGAGTTGGTAACAGCCAGAACCGGACAGAGCCCAAGTAATGAACTTAATACCGGATTCTCAGCCCATAAGCCTTTTGCAAATTCAGCCGCTGCAGAAATCTTTGATTTTGCCATTCTTTATCCTTCAGTTTATTTACAAAACCTCTTTTGCCGGCCCGGATGGGGCAGAGGTATATGCTTGTCTTACCTTTTTAATATAATCATTCAATATATTTACAACTGCCTGTGATGAAATCGTCGCCCCTGTAATGGCCTGAATATCATACGGATTAGTGGGCTTGACATTTTTCACCACACCAATCTGAGGTTCTGTCTTTAGTTTTTTGAACTGATTGGGAAACCAGTATGGATCTTTTTTATTTGACGGATCAACCACAATTTTTGTACCCAAGCCCGGGGTTTCTATCTGCTCTAGAATTTTGATCCCGGTTATTTCCGTAAAATCCATGGTCAAACCAACCATGATCGAGACTTTACCCTGAAATCCGCTTCCCACTGCTTCACAGGCGACACCAACCGGTTGTCCATCCTGATCTTTGCCAACATAAAGTGTAATGCCATTATTGACAATCTCATCATATTCCTGATATGGCGGTAACACTTCAGAGATGGCTTTCTTTAATTCGGCAAGTTTATGGGCTTCAATTTTGGGTTTTGTAATTCCATCCCACGTTGAAAGCAGACCACCGGAAAACATTGTAATCACTGTTAATACAACAATCATTTTTTGTGTCGTGGTCATATTTTTACCTCACCGAATATTTTTGGTCTGGTTTTACGGTTTATGATCGGTGTAAATGCATTCATCAACAGAATTGAGTACATCACACCCTCGGGTACCCCGCCAAATAACCTGATCACGATAAGAATGATACCTGCGCCAATACCAAATATATAGGATCCGCGCGGCGTGATCGGTGATGTTACCATGTCAGTAGCCATAAAGAAAGCACCTAACATTAAACCACCTGAGAGAAGATGAAACAATGGATTCGCATAATCCTCAGGTGACGTTAGCCAAAAGATACCACTCAGGATAAATACGGTACCAATATAGCTGACAGGGATGCGCCAGTCGGCATATTTTCTGATCAACAAAAATGCACCACCCAATATAACGGCCAGGGCAGAAGTTTCTCCCAGCGAACCTGCGATATTACCTACCAACAGATCGTTATACCCTGTCAGAATTTTCTCAAATTTGAATATCCCCAGAGGTGTCGCTGCCGTAACCGCATCAACCGCAGCAAATTTTTCCGTTTGCGGAAAAGTCCATGTTGTCATGGCAACGGGAAAACTGGCCTGGAGAAATGCACGACCCAGCAATGCCGGATTAAAAATATTATATCCCAGACCACCAAATACCTGTTTGCCGATCGCAACGGCAAAGATCGAGCCCAGTATTGCCGCACTCAGGGGTAATGAAGGCGGAAGCGTCAATGCCAGTAACAAGCCGGTAATGGCAGCACTGCCATCACCAATTGTGAAGGATTCGCCCTTCATTTTGTTCATCAGCATTTCTGTTAAAAGCGCCGTGATGATACAGACTGTAATTAAAATTGCAGCTGACATACCGAAATAATAAACGGCCATGGCTGATGCCGGTACTAAAGCGGCAACTACTGACCACATTATTTTAGGTACGCTATCCGTTGTTACAAAATGAGGTGAAGAGGAAATCAACAGAGGTGTGCCCTCTGGTTTCCACAATTTTGCTCTGGGATCCGGTTTTGGTTTTGGAGCAGGTGGTGTTGGTTTTTCCACTACCGCCTGTACAGGTTTCTCTTCCGGAACTGGTTTTTCTTGCGCTTCTTCAGATGTTTTATTCGTTTCCATTTGATCTCTCTAACTAGGCAACTTTTTTGCGTTTATTTTCGGTAACTTTCATTTTGCCAACCCTGATCCACTGTACAAGCGGTATATGAGACGGGCAAACATACGCACATGAGCCACATTCAATACAGTTTAAAATTCCAAGATTATTCGCTTCATCCCATTGTGCCATTTCAGAAAAACTTGCCAGACGGGTCGGCAGTAAATTCATCGGACAGGCCAGGACACAACTTCCGCATTGGATACATGGGTACGTTTTGGATTTATTGATTGTGGATTCTGTTTTGCATACAATACCACTGGTAGCCTTTACCACTGGAACGGATAATTCATATTGGGCAAATCCCATCATAGGGCCACCCATAAATATCTCGACCGTTTTTTCGTCAAGTCCGCCACAAAAATCAATGACTGAGCGGAATGGCGTTCCAATCCGGGTCAGAACATTTTTTGGCTCTTTGATCCCTTCTCCGGTAACCGTGACTACGCGTTCAATCAGCGGCTTACCATCCAGAATTGCATCGGCAACTGAGAGTGCGGTGCCTACATTGTTAACTACAGTGCCCACATCCATCGGCAATCCACCGGCAGGAACTCTTCGTTTAACAACTGCTTCGATTAGCATTTTTTCGGCACCCTGGGGGTATTTTACTTTTAATGGAATTACTTTATAGGGTAGTTTTTTTGCGGCGATCAGTTCGGACATATGCTTGATCGCATCGGGCTTGTTATTTTCAATACCGATATATCCATTTTCCGTGCCAAGCACTTTCATAATGATTGCCATGCCAATCAGCATTTTTTCACCCATTTCCAGCATAGCACGATGATCGGCTGTCAGATAAGGCTCACATTCTACACCATTGAGAATAAAAGTATCAATTTTTTTCTCTCTGGGCGGGGCAAGTTTTACGTGAGTGGGAAATGCAGCACCACCAAGGCCCACGATACCGGCATGCCAGATTGCGTCACGCAACTTTTCAATCGGGGTATTCTGCCAATCATCAAATGCCGGCAGTTTTTCCCATTCATCATCACCTGTGCGCTCGATATGTATCATAGTGACTTTCATTCCCAGCGGATGCAGGAATGAATCAACCGCTTTAACCTTTCCTGTTACGGATGCATGAACCGGACTGGAAACAAATTTTTCACTTTCTCCAATCACCTGACCGGTTTTTACCTCAGCCCCTTTTTCCACCAGTGGTTCGCCGGGAACTCCAATATGCTGCTGGAGAGGGATAAATACCTCTTCCGGCACCGGCATTACTTCAATGGGTTTCTGATTGGTATATTCCTTATGATCATGCGGATGCACACCCTTTTTAAAAGTCGGTAATTTCAATCTGTTTCCTCTCTTTATATATAGCTGAACCAACGCGGAATAGTATGCAAATTTAACGCCAAGTAATTTAAATCTATATTTTTCAACATGTTGAGTTGTTTTGTACTTAAATTATAGTACACAATTTTTCTCAATTTTGCGAAAATAATAAGATGGAATTTACAGCTTCAGGAATTAATTTCAAAGAGAAAGTGGATACGGGGCACAGGGTGCGGGATTCAGGAGACAAGATGCCGGATGCTGGATACTGGATGCTCGTCACTGGGCACTCGGCACTGGCCAAATCATGGAATATTTGGCCCCGATTTACCGACCGGAGAGAGGTGTTGTTATCGGGAATGCTGGATTCTCGGTACTGGATGAAAAAAGGTTTCCATACTACCCATTAAAAAAAGCCCCGAAGGGGCTAAACATTCTAGCCGCGGGCAACGCCCGCGGTACAGGATCCATCCACAGCCCATAACCCCGAAGGGGTTAAATAATAATTTACACGACGGGAGGATCCTGCGAGATGACAGACCAGAAAACAGGATGCAGGATTCTCGGTTCTAGGCACTTGGTACTGGCACTCGCTTCTCATTTCCGGATGCTTGCCGTTGAATGGGTATAATAATTCCGTATGACTGGAATAAAAATGCATTGTTATTGCTCATCTACCGTTTACAAAAGCCCCGAAGGGGCTAAACAATTCTAGCCGTGGGCGTAGCCCACGGTGGAAGATCCACCCACAACCCATAACCCCGAAGGGGTTAAATAATTGACCACCCATCGGGAAGATTCCTGCGGAATGACATGGCGGGATTCAAGATACAGGATCCAGGCTTCAGGTCCCAGGTTTAGGATCACCGAGTGGTCCTGGAGCCTGGTACCTTACTCCTTGGTCCTTGTACCTTGAGCCTAGAACCTACCTGTATCCTGTATCCTGCATCCTGAATCTATTCCTCCGCCTCTGGCTTCAACACAAACTGTGCCACATTTTTTTCATCAAAGTATTTTTCAGCCGTGGCACGAATGGTCTCACGATCCAACTTGTTAACATACATCTCCTGATATTTGAGAATGTCAAGTGGATCCCAACCATAATAATAATAAGTTTCCAGTCTTGTTTAGCCAGAATTTATTTTCTTTTTCGCTCTTTTCGCGTGCCCTTAGTTGAGATTCTTTAACCTTTGTCAGATATAATTCGTCAACAAGTTCTGTTTTCAAACTGTCAATTTGTTTATTTACATTTTCCACCAGTTCTTCCACGCGGGATGGATCGCAACCAAATGATACGATAATGCGGTACGTCTGTCTCGGGTATCGGGAACTAAAAGCACTGGCACCAACACTATACGTACCTCCCAATTGCTCACGCAAAACTTCACGAAGTTTAATCTGCAGTACCTGTGCCATCGATCTCAGACGATAGTCATTTAAGGCTGACCATTCAAAGTCACCGGTATATTGGATCTGGACCTCGCTCTGCTCTTCAATGCCCTTTTTAACAACTTTTTGAATGATTCCTTCCGGCGTTTTAATTTCTGTGTCTTCCCACTCTTCTTTCCGGTTCATATCTGGTAGATTTGCCAGGTAGGTTTCAACAAACGGCTTTAAGGAATCAGGCGTAAAATTCCCGACAAAAATAAAAGTAAAATCACTGGCATCCGCAAAACGATCTTTATAAATAGCCAGCGACTTATTAATATCCATTTCAGCGAATAATTCTTCAGTCCAGGGTCTGCGCCGGGGATGATACTGTGCCATGGTCAATTGAATGGTGTCCTGAAATGCAGATTTTGGATCGGCGTGTCTGTTTTTTATATACTCCTGAAGCCGGTATCTATAAGAGGCAAACGCCGTACTGTCTACCCGCGGTGAATAAAAATAAAGATAGATCAGTTGAAACATCGTCTCCAGATCCTGTGGGGAAGCCGATCCCATGAAGCCTTCTTCCAGTTCCCCGATCCATGGTGTAACTCGTGCTATTTTTCCTGTGAGTAATTTCCCCAGTTCAATCATACTAAAATCAGAGATACCGGATTGTTTAATGATCGCCGTGGCACTCACTGCCGGAACATAATCTTTATTATCAACCAGAGAGTTTCCTCCGGGACTTGAGGCTGTAAATAAAATTTCATCATTTTTAAATTCAGTCGGTTTGAGGATTACTTTAATGCCATTTGCCAATTGCCATTCGGTTACATCAATGCCTGCAATATATTTTTCACCCGTAATAGTCACCGGTTTCAATTCTTTATCAAAAAGTGGTGTGTCTTTTAATTTATCTTCATATGCAGTAATTTCCATTGCCGCAACGGCCTTGTAGACATTGGCCAATTCATCCTCTGTGGGTATAATTAAACCTTCCTTTTCCGGGGCAGTTACAGTAATTACCCGGCTCTTTACCGACATCCATTGTTCACCCAGATGATTTATTTCCTCTAATGTAATTTGTGGTAAAAAGAACTTTTGATATGCAAACTCTGTCTCAATACCAGGGATAGGTTCGGCACTCAGAAAGTTCCGGATATACTCGGCAGCATACTGACCCGATTCCGATTTATCCCGTTCGGCATATGACTGCTCCATTCGGCGTAACATAGCCGTTTTTGATCGATCCAGTTCTGATTGTGTAAAACCATGTTTCTTTACCCGCTCCGATTCTATCAATACTGCTTCCAGACCCGCCAGGATTCCATCATCTTTTACCGATGCGCTCAGGGTGTAGGCATCTTTTGTCCTGACAAATCCTCCTTTTGATGACATCGCATATAGAAATGGAGGTTCCGGTTGCTGTAAAAGTTCCTGGAATCTGCGATTCAACATAGAATTATACAAATTCTCTACCAGCATACGCCGGTAGTCGCCGATTTTACTCTCCTCTTGTCCTTCCAGTTTATGATACACACGTAATGCGGTTCCGGTTGCCTCTGGATCTGTCGCAATGGCAAAAAGTGTTTCGTCATGATCCGGCACCGTATATACGGTTCGTTCAGCAGCATCATCTGCGAGTGTAAGACGGCTAAAATGAGTCTTAATTTTTTGCTCGATATAATCAGGATCAAAATCTCCAACCGCTACAACGGCCATCAGATCAGGGCGGTACCATTTTTTATAAAACTGGCGCAATGTTTCATGATCAAAATTTTCAATAATATCCATTTTACCAATAGGTAATCTTTCAGCATAGCGTGAATCATGCAAAATTACCGGCAGTACTTTATCAAATAAGCGGGCACCGGCGCCTCTTGCGTAACCGCCATTCTTCAATTATCACACCCCGTTCCTTGTCAATTTCTTCACCTTCCATGGAAATCTGGTGCGCCCAGTCCTCCAGTATCTGAAACGCCTTGTTCATAATTGATACGCTGTCAGTGGGAATTTGCAGCATATATACGGTTTCATCAAAGCTGGTATACGCATTTAAATCCGGACCAAAGCGCATACCGATTGATTCCAGATAATCCACCAATTCGTGTTTTTGAAAATTCTGTGTTCCGTTAAATGCCATGTGCTCGAGAAAATGAGCGAGTCCCTGCTGGTCGTCATCTTCCAAAACTGATCCTGCATTTAAAACCAAACGAAGCTCGGCCCTGTTCTCCGGTTTTTTATTCACTCTGATGTAATAAGTCAATCCATTATCCAGTTTTTCGATTTTAATATCGGGACTTACCGGAATTTTATCTTCGATATTAAATTCCTGAGCGGAAAGGGTCAAAAAAGACAAAAGAAAAAAGACAAAAGAAAAAAGTAGAACAATTGACAATCTGGTTTTCATTGATATTTACTCCTGGGTTTTTATCGCTAAACGAAAGATTTGATGTAGAGTTTCAAATACATGTAATTACTGAAGATAATATGAAAGATATTCACCTTAAGTTCAATTTATACGCGGTTTATTATTCAATTTAAAAAAAATAATACGTCATTCCGAACTTGTTTCGGAATCTAAATTTCAGACCCTGAACCAAGTTCAGGGTGACGGATTCGAGATTCCTAAAAAATGTGCGTGCTAATTTAATTTTTCTATTTCTTTTTTTTACCCGCCAGTTTAACCACTTCATTCATAATTTTTTCTGCCACCTGGGTTTTCTTGAGCATGGGCAGATCCACAGGCTTTCCGCCTTTTTTTATTATTGTTACCCGGTTTGTTTCGCTGGCAAATGCCGCTGCATCTTCGGTTGGATTATTCAGAACAATCATATCCAGATTTTTGTTCTTCATCTTCCTTCGCGCATTTTCAACCTCGTTATCCGTTTCTAATGCAAAGCCGATAAGAATCCTGTGTCCTTTGCGTTTCCCGGCCTCGGCCAGTATATCCGGATTTGCTACCAGGGCAATATCAATTTCCTTTTTATCTTTTTTCATTTTGCGAAACAGCACATTCTTGGCGCGATAGTCAGAAACGGCCGCATTGGCAATTAAAATATCGACATCATCCAGGTTTTCGAATACCGCATCATACATATCTTCCGCACCACTTACCGGATAGTATTCCATCCCGGGTGGCGGTATTAGGTTGTTTGGACCGGATACTAATTTGACCCGTGCGCCGCGGTAAAAAGCCTCTGCAGCGAGAGCAAATCCCATTTTGCCTGAAGACCTGTTGGTGATAATCCGAACCGGATCGATTTCTTCTTCAGTGCGACCCGCGGTGACCATAACAGTTTTCCCTGCAAGATCTTTTTTAACCGTCATGGCATATTTCAACCAATGTAAAAGAACCGGCAAATCCGGAAGCCGTCCCGTACCTGTATATCCACAAGCCAGATCCCCTTCATCCGGATCTACAATCACATATCCATTTTGAGACAGACGTTCCAGATTATTTTGTACCGCTGGATTGGCCCACATATTTGAGTTCATCGCCGGGGCAATTACGGTCTTAGACCAGGCCGCAAGACAGACAGTACTCAGCAAATCATCACCGATACCGTTTGCAATTTTTGCGATTATATTCGCAGTTGCCGGGGCAATCAAAACAATATCGGCCCAGTCAGCCAGATCAATATGCACCGTTGCACTGAATTCATTTTCAGGGAACAGATTGGTATGTACCTTCCTGCCAATCAGTGTCTCCATAGTCAGAGGGGTAATGAATTTTTGGGCGGATTGGGTCATGATTATTTCAACTTCTGCCCCGGAACGTATCAGATGCCGGACTAATTCCGCACACTTATATGCAGCGATTCCACCACTGATACCTACTAGTATTTTTTTATTTTCGAAACTCATGTTCTCACCTGTTGTTAATGATTTCTTCGATCTGCTCGATCGTGTGTTTTAAGGTGTCATTTACCACAGTATGATCAAATTTATCGGCATAAGATAATTCCATTTCAATCCGTTCTAAACGTTTTCGGATTGTTTCTTCGTCTTCACTTTTCCGGTTGCGGAGCCTGTTCAACAATTCTTCATGCGAAGGCGCATTTATAAATATCAGAATAGCATCCGGATATTTGTTTTTAATTGACATTGCGCCTTTAACATCAATATCAAATACAATCGATTTACCCTGCGAATGCAATTCTTCGATTATGCTCTTCAGTGTGCCATAATAGTTGCCGTGCACTTCTTCATATTCGACAAAATTTCCTTTGTCGATATTCTCCCTGAACTCCTCAGCAGTTAAAAAATAATAGTCGAAACCCTCTTTCTCCTGTGGACGACGATTTCTCGTTGTCGCAGAGATGGAGATGACCATTTCTTTATGTTTCTCAACCAGATTCCGCGCAATTGTTGTCTTTCCTGCTCCGGATGGGGCAGAGAGTACAACATATTTTCCATTTTTTTTCATTCCAGATTCTGAACCTGTTCGCGTAATTTTTCGATTTCTTCTTTTATACCAATCACTTTATGTGAGACTGAGGTATCGGTTGTTTTAGAACCGATTGTATTTGTTTCCCGTAACATCTCCTGTAAGATAAAGGTCAATGATTTTCCGACCTCCGGTTTATTCTCCAAAACATCCCGGAACATATCGATATGGCTTTTTAATCTTGTACACTCTTCTGTGATATCCACACGATCTGCGATTAAGGCCAATTCAAGTTCCAGGCGATCTTTATCAACATCCCCTTTTGTAATTAAATCATTTATACGCTGATGTAGTTTTTCTAATTCCCGTCTGGGATTTTCTGTGCCTTTTTTTTCAATCTCTGTGAGTGCATCCTCAATCATATTAAGTCGTTTGACAATATCAGGCTGAATATTCAGAAATTCTTTTACCCGCATCTCATTCATATTAATGAGTGCGTTTTTGACGACTTCCATCAGGCTTTTCTCAATTTCCTTGTCTTCAGAATCCGATTCCTCCGGTTCCCAGAATTCTTTTAGCGCCAGCAAATGATTTAAGGAAATATCTTCTTTAATACCGGTGTGTTTTTTTAACATTTCCAGAAAATGATAATACTCTTTTACCGAATCTTCATTTATTGATAATCCTACCGAAGTCTCAGCAAGATCCTTGAATGAAACTGACAATGCTATTTTACCTCTTGCCACATGTTTTTTAATCAATTCTTTAATTTTGAATTCGTAAGGTAATATTTTTTTGGGCATGCGCATGTTAATATCCGCATAGCGGTTATTCAAATTTCTAATTTCAACAACAATCTCGAAATGATCATTTTTAAATTCCGCTTTTCCATATCCAGTCATACTTCGGGCCATAGACACCAACAATTTTATGTGATTTGTCTGTAAATTAGGTAAATTGTAAAGATTAAAAATTTAAGTAAATCGCGATTGAAATGCAAAGTACGTAAATTTTGATAAATATTATATTTAGGATGGGAAATTTTTCTCTCGCAGAGACGCACAAAAACAAAATTAGAGATTAGGAGAATTAGAGATTAGAGATTTTAAATCAGAAAAATATAAAGTTTCCTTGCCCCAGGATTAATCCTGGGGTAAAAGTCAGATGGATTTGTAGTCACTAATTTCAATGAGCAAAGATTAAAGTTCAAAGCAATATTTTATTTAAAAATTTTTAAGCTATTTAAAAAAAATAGTTATCAGCAAAAGGCATTCTATTTTAAATCTCCTTACCCCAGGATTAATCCTGGGGCAATTCAATCGGGAATATGATTTACGAAAAGTGAGTATAATATAATTCATCTTAAAAAAATCATATATTCTTTTTAATGAAAACATTGGAAGCGACTTAATAATTTAGTATTAAACCATTCACATAATTAGTACTATATAAAATCCATGCACCGTAATTATTATACATTTGCTGCACAGATCAACTTTCTCAATCAGGTTCTCTCAGGAGGAATCATCTCTTCCTGCTTTACCCATCGTAAAAACGAACTTGTCCTGGAAATTGAATCAGATGATGTCTACCTTCTGAGGATCAGTATTGATCAACAGTATCCATATATTCTGCTATATAATCAGCAGAATATTAAAGATCCCAGAATTGATTTTTTTTCACCTGTTCGCTACGAAAAAGTCTCTGCGTTAACGATCAAACCATTTGATAAATTTATCCGGATCCAGACCAGCTCGCATTTAATTAATTGTCAATTTTATGGAAAATCCGCCAATATATATCTTATTGATCAGGATAAAAATGTTATCGATTCATTTAAGAAAAAAACATTAGAAATTAATAGCCCTGAAACACAGGATAAAATCTCTCCTGATTCCAAATTTGAGGATAGTTTACTCCACCTCACTGAGCAAAATGTAAACATGCCCCTGGCTGACTTTATAACCAAGAATATCGCCGGATTCGACAAATTATTGGCACAGGAATTATGTTTTAGAGCGGGAGTGAGTATCACACAGACAGTCAAAGTTATCGGCCAAAATGAATGGCAAAAAATTATAGAATCGATATCTGAGATTTATAGAGAAATTATGAGTGGCCATTCACAGATTTACTACTTACCGGGCAACATTCATACCTTTGCCCCACTTCGGCTGTTACATTTGAAAGATGTTGAGAAAGAACAGGAGTTTGAATCTGTAAACCAGGGCTGGATCCGTTATATCCATGAACAAAAAGTCAACCAGGGATTTGAAAAAAAGAAATCGGAAATACTTAAATCTATTAAAGGAAGGATCACCTATCTTAAACGTACTTTAAAAAAAGTCGTCGATGCCGAAATGCTGGAGCAAAGGAAACAGGAAGCAGAAAAAAAAGGTCATTTATTACAGACATTTGCCCATGAAATAGCTAGAGGTGCAGAAAAAGTAGTATTAAAAAATATTTTTAGTCCGGAACAGGAAGACATCGAAATAAAATTAAATCCAGGAAAAAGTATCCAGGAAAATGCGCAAAAATATTTCGAAAAATTTAAAAATATCGAGGAACAAAAAGAGTCCCTCTCTATTAAAAAAGACACCTATGAATTTGAACTGAAATCGGGAGAGAGTCTGTTATCACAAGCTGAAAATGCAACATCAATAAAAGATATCGAAAAATTGGAAACCGTTCTGATCGAAAAAAACATCCTACAGGAACCCAAAATAAAACAACCCGACCGGGATAATCTGGCATACTCATTTAACCGGGTATTACTGGGGAAAAAATGGGAAATTTTTATCGGGAAGAATGCAGCAAATAATGATCTTTTAACATTTAAGTTTGCACGAAAATATGATTTGTGGTTCCATGCACAGGGTGTTCCGGGGTCACATGTTATCATTCGCAAACCCGATCGTAATCACAATCCGCCAGAGAAAATAATTGAACAAGCTGCTGCAATTGCAGCATATAATAGTGATGCAAAACATTCTTCGACCGTGCCGGTAAATCTCACTGAAGTGCGGTATGTCCGTAAACCGAGGAAGGCCGCGCCCGGTGCCGTAACTATCATAAACGAAAAAACGGTGTTTGTAAAACCGATGAAGGTTTAAGAGATATAGGCTAAATGGAAAAAAGGATAAGAGGCAAAGAGACAAAGAAAACATAACCAATAAAATTATTAGGTAGTGTCAAAAGTTCTGTAAAAAAATAAAAAACAGAATTAAAAGATGAAACCACAGAGCACTCAGAGGAAAACTCTGAGAACTCTAAAAGAATATCCTTTAAGAGATATTACTGAGAAAATAATTTCATGTGCTATTAAAGTTCACTCATTACTTGGGCCAGGTCCATTAGAATATTCATATTGCCCAGGTTCTCTTACCTGATAGCAGAAAATCTAAAAATCGGATTATTGATCAATTTTAATGTTGACAAATTAAAAGAAGGAATAAGGAGAGTTATCTTATAAGAGATCACAGAGGGGAGATGATTAAAAATAGCATTAACACAAATAATATTAATTATTTACTCAGTGTACTCTGTGGTTATTTTTTACACTACCAATCATCAATAGAGGAGCAATTATGAAGAATTTAATATTACTTCTGATTTTTTGTGTGCTTATAGGCATATTACCTGTTCAGGCACAACTTACCGAACAGAATTATTATAACTACCTGCATGAATCTTATTCACGCCAGGATGACAATGTCTATGATTATCTGATCGAGGAATTCCAGATTTTTCTATTGACCTTTCCCGACTCGCCCAACTCAGATGAAGTTCTGTTTATGCTCGCCTCACTTTATGATGCCAGCAATGATAATGAAGAGGCATTTTGTATCTTCATAAAGCTCAAATTTCTTTATCCGAATAGTACCCGCGTGAACGATGCCGTAACCGCAGTAAATGACATCGTTCACAATAAAGCCGAAAGAACATTTGAGGATTATAAGACCAAAATTGATGAAAAAGTGACCAATACGCCCCAAAGTCCCGATAAGTTAACTGCACTTTATGAATATCTCAGGTTCTTATATGAACTGAATATTGATGATGTAAATCAGTTTCTGCGTACGGAAATCAAAAACTATCTTCATACCTATTCGGAGAACGCAAAAAACAGTGATCAACTGTTTTTATGGATTGCTGATCTCTATGAAAAGGATTCCGATTGGGATGAAGCCATATATTCTTATACAAAGCTAAGCTATCTGTATCCAAACAGTCCTCTCATGCCGGATGTCATCTTTAAACGTTCCTATGTATTGTATAAGGAAAAACGAGCCTATCAGCAGGCCAGAGATTCATTTATTCGCGTGATTACGGACTATCCCGAAAGCGAATCTGCCGCAGAAGCGCAATTTTATCTTGCAGAACTCTATCAGGAAGAACTTGAGAATCCCCAGGAGGCGATCACAAACTATCAGGTACTCGTTGAAGCCTATCCCAAAAACTGGCATGCGGTTGAAGCATTGAAACGTGTCGCTGAAATATATTATAGCCAGGAGAAGTATCAGGATGCAATAAATTCATATTATCAGATATATGAATTATATCCTGAAAATCCATATACTCCGGATGCATTAATTGAGATCAGTGATTTATATAAAGGCAAACTAAAAAACTTTGAAAAAACCATCGAAATACTAAAATTATTTGCCGCCCAGTATCCCGAACATGCAGACGCAGCGGAGAGGCTGTTTGAGGCAGGTGAAATTTATGAAGACGATCTGGAGCGCAAACAGGCAGCAATTGATACCTACCATGAAGTTAAAAATAAATTTCCTACATCAAAATATGCCGAACGCGCCCAGGATCACATTGACGACATAAGCCAGGAATAGCGGGATTATAATATCCTCAGGGAGAGACGCATTGATATGCGTCTAAACTCTGATCATACCAAATACTTTAGAAATCGCAGCACAATTGTGTAAAAACAAGTATGAACCTGTATAATTAATATTACAATCAAATTGAAACATGTCACTCTTAAGAACATTGGTTAGCCTGCCGAACATAAGCGTATGCAAATAAATCATTTTTTAGAAAAATCAGCCGAAAATTTTCCCGATAAAAATGCAATTTGGTATTCAGATAAATGGATAACCTATGGGGAATTAGATATTTATGCGAATAAGTTGGCTAATTTTTTTGTTGAAATAGGAATTAACAGAGAAGATCGAATTGCCCTATTAATTGAGAATTCCTTCGAATATGTCATCAGTTATTTTGCTGTTTTAAAAGTTGGTGGTATCGTCGTTGGATTAAACACTGATACAACAAGTGATGCGCTTGCGTATCTCCTTCAGGATTCAGGATCACGGGTTCTTTTAACACAAAAAAAATATTTACGTCATCTATTACCTATTTTATCCGAGCAAAATCACCTTGAGCACATTATAACAGATTTGAGTGCAATGGATAAGTTTCAGAACTATCCGGATTGTTCTTTCTGGAATTATGGAGAAATATTTAAAGAATTTCCCTCTTCGAATCCCGGTATAAGATGCATTGACGTGGACCTTGCAGCATTGGTTTATACATCCGGCAGTACAGGTAAACCGAAAGGGGTAATGCTCACCCACTTAAATATCGTCACAAACACTCAATCAATTGTTAAATATTTAGAACTAACCGAAAAAGATCGAGTCCTGGTTGTCTTGCCGTTTTTTTACATTTATGGCATGTCTTTACTTAACACCCATATCTATACCGGTGGCTCATTGGTAATCGACAATCGCTTCGCCTTTCCTAATGTTATCCTTGAAACCCTAAAGAAGACACAAGCTGACAGGATTTGCTGGCGTACCTTCTACATTTATGATACTAATCAATAAATCTACAATTAAAAAACAAAAATTCCGTGATCTGCGCTATGTAACACAAGCAGGGGGTGCAATGGCGCCCAGTATTCAGAAGATTGTCACTAATTTGTTTCATCCAGCAAAACTATACATCATGTACGGAGCAACAGAGGCATCTGCCCGATTATCTTATCTCCAACCTGATCATTTTCAAAAAAAGATAGGATCGATCGGAAAAGCGATTCCAAATGTAGAGATGTATATTGCCGACGAGCATGGTTCCAGGTTGCCGGCTAATACCGAGGGTGAGATTGTTGCACGCGGACTAAATATCATGCAAGGTTATTGGAATGATTCTAAGGCAACTAAAGAGGTGTTAAAAAATGGAGTATATTTTACAGGCGATATAGGTAAAATGGATGATGATGGATTTTTCTATATCATCGGAAGAAAAAAAGACATGATCAAAGTAGGTGGACAAAGAGTTAGTTCAAAAGAAGTAGAAGAAGTCTTACTTGAGTTACCAGAAATAAATGAAATTGCCGTAATTGGCTATGCAGATGAATATTTGGGGGAAGCAATTCTTGCTTTCGTGGTAACTAACTCGGAGCATGACTTAGCCAGAAAAAGGATTATGTTACATTGTAAAGAACACCTGCCGCAATACAAAACACCGAAAAAGATAATATTTCTTCCTTCCCTGCCAAAAAACGAATCCGGAAAAATATTAAAAACAAAGACTGAGCGAACACTATAAATAAATCTCTTTATGAATCATTTTTAATGAAACTGATGGTTTAAATATTTTTGGGTATACAAAGATCCTGGTGGTTGGAACCAAGGGGAGACTGTACACAACTTAAGTTTCATGTCTTACAATATTTCATAACCTCCAACTTTCATCCAATTTGATCATATCTCCCTGCCAATCCATTTTGTTTTCAAATTTTAACCTATTGATCACCCGGGACAAAGTTTCCGGCACCGTGCCAATTGCCGAGGCCACATCTTTTTTGGATAACTTTGGTTTTATAGTTAATTGGTCACCGTACTGTTCTTTTAAAAAATGGTATAACCGTTCTTCAACATCCTGGGTTGAAAGCATTTGAATTTTGTGGACGAGATACCGTTGCTTTTGTATTAACATACTGATAAAGGCATCGCGAAAATCTGTTTTACCGAGCAAGTTATTAAATTCTTGTTTGGGAATCACAAGCAATTCACTGGTTCTCAAAGCAACCGCACTTACAGGATATTTCTCTTTTTCAAATAGAATGACTTCTGCAAACGTCTCACCTGCCTTGATGGTTTTGACGACTGCTTCACGACCTCCGGACTGTATACGATACAGTTTAACATTACCTCGTACACAAAAATAAATAGCAGTACCCGGTTCGCCCTCGATAAAGATGACTTCTTTTTTATCATACTCTTTTTTGTAACAGATCTCCGATAGAGATTTGAGATTATTGGCATCGAGGTTCCGGAATAAATCAATTTGCCTGATGTATGTATCAATAATATTCATGCAATTTTCCTTTTTTGTAAAATATCGTCTTTTCTTGATCCGAGTCAAGGAAATAATTTTGAGTGTGTATTATCTTATACAAGATACAAGATACAAGATACAGGATTCTGGATGCGGGATACTCGGCACTGGGCACTCGCTCCTCGTTACTGGATGCTGGATGCTGGATGCTGGGTAAAAGATGCAAGATACAGGATATTTCACAAATGAAAGTGCATGTGAAAAAGCTAGCCCCGAAGGGGCTAAACAATTCTAGCCGTGAGCGTAGCCCACGGTGGATGATACATTTACAACCCATAACCCCGGAGGGGTTAAATTATTGTAGGAGATTATAATGATTCGACAGATTATAGAAATAGATGAAGATAAATGTGACGGTTGCGAACAGTGTATTCCCGGTTGCCCGGAAGGTGCGATTCAAATGGTCGATGGTAAGGCCAAATTGGTTAATGATGTATATTGCGATGGATTAGGTGCCTGTCTTGGTAATTGTCCCCAGGGTGCAATTACAGTTATTGAACGTGAAGCGGATGAATATAATGAAGTCGAGGTAATTCAGAATATTATGCAGCAGGGAGATGAGGCCGTTCAGACACATCTTGAACATCTGCGTGAACATGGTGAAAATGATTTATTACAGATAGCAAAGGATGTGCTGGAAAAATCAGGCAAACCTAGCCAGGGTTTGGAAATGGCAGCACCAAAACCAAGCGGATGCCCGGGATCCAGAAATATGACTTTTGAAAAACCGGCGGCAGTTACACAAAACACGGAAGCCGTTTCATCCGCCCTCACACACTGGCCGATTCAGTTACATCTCATTTCGCCAATGGCACCACAATACGCCGGATCAGATCTGGTTCTGGCTGCAGATTGTGTTGCGTTTTCTATGGGCGATTTTCATCAAAAATATCTCCAGGGAAAAACACTGGCAATTGCCTGTCCCAAATTGGATAGTTCACAAAATATCTACCTGGAAAAACTAAAACATATGATTAATGATGCCAAAATTAACACCTTAACAGTTCTAATTATGCAAGTGCCGTGTTGTTCCGGTTTGTTACAAATGGCGCAGCAAGCACTGGCTCAGGCATCTCGCAAAGTACCTCTAAAAGCTATTGTTGTCGGTATCCAGGGGGATATTCTTCAGGAAGATTGGGTATAATTTAAAATAGTGACATTTCGCACAACTCAGTTTTTATAATTTGATTTTTTTCTTTCCTTACGTATATTATTTTCATGACGTCAGGCTTATTTGTACCATAAATCACATATATTATTTACCATTAACTTTGGAGCAGAAATGTATCGAAAATTATTGATCATTTGGCTTTTAGTAGTGGTATTGATGCCCTCCCTGGTTCATTCCGCAAACCGACTCTATATCAGAGATCCCCAAAGTTGGCGTTATGGAACCGGAACCATCGAAGATGCCACCATATCTGTCAAACCAAAGGGCATTTATATGGAGGTCGGCCTTTATTTGACCATCTCAGCAAAAGGACTAAATTTTTACGGTCAGGAACAGCTGGAGGTAGAACTGGATTTTACCCTGCCGGAAGGGGCTATTATCAAAGATTCATGGCTATGGGTTGGAGATGATATTATCCGTGGTGAACTCATGGACAAATGGACCGCTTCTTCAATTTATGAAGACATTGTCAATCGCAGAAGAGATCCATCCATTTTATTTAAACAATCAGGCACACAATATGAATTGCGTATTTATCCCCTCTCACCAACAGAGCCCAGAAAAGTAAAAATAACCTACCTTGTGCCAGCTCAATGGACTGCGAGTGACGTAATCATACCCTTACCAAATCATATTTTAAATCTCTCTTATTATAATCTAAATACTTTTCATGTAATCACATGGCCAGACGAGACCTGGCAAAATCCCAGGACTGGTTGAACTTCCAGAAAAATCCTTTGAATTGCGGAAGGATCCCGAAGCCGGTGATTTTTTAGTTGCAGATCTACCTCAGAGTAATAGTCTTAATTTCTCTGTCGATGCACCTTTTAAACATGGTATATACATCAGCATGTTTGAGGACAAGGGAGATCCATACTATCAAATGGCCATGATGCCATCGGCTGCACTGAATATTACTTCATCAAAAAAGGCCGCAATTCTTGTTGACATCGATGGAAATAATACCGGTCTGGAATCCGCAGAATTAATTCAATTGATTAAATCCATGCTGCTGTCTTACTTTGATGAGGGTGACTATTTTAATCTGCTTTTTTCCAAGTTATCCATTTACCAGGTAAGCAATAATTGGATCAGTGCCCATCCGGACACGATTAATCAAATATTTAATTCTATTACAGAGGATGCTATATCTGGTTATAGCAATCTACCGGCACTTTTGTCTGATGGTATTGATTTTGTGAAGGACAATGGCAATGACGGTTCTCTGATCCTGTTATCCTCGTCAGATCAGTTGGGTAGCAATGAAGCCGCCAATCAAATGATTGACGATATCATGGATCTAATGGATCCGACACTCCAGATTCATATTGGAGATCTGCAGGATAGAAATTATTCATACTATTGGATTGGCGGGCTTTCATACAGGGGAAATGAATATTTCTATAAAAATCTAACGAGATTAACCGGCGGCAATTTGTACAGAAGACTCAACATTTCAAGTGATTCACAGGTTTTAACGAACGTATTCCAGGGACTGGGAGAATTTTTACCTGTCTTCGAAATATATACCAAACTTCAGGATGGCGTTTGTTATGGCAGATATAACTTCAGTGACATGAGTGGATCAACGTATCTTCATCAACCGGTGTTACAAGTAGGGAAATTTGAGGGAACGCCACCGTTTATCATCGAAGCATCCGGTATTTATAAAGATGATATCTTTACACAAAATTTTGAAGTTGATGAAAGCGGTATCTTTACTGGAGATAGTACTACACGTGAGATTTGGGCAGGTAAATTTGTACAAACCCTTGAGCATCAATCTCAAACAAATGATATCGTGGGTGAAATAATTGAGAGGAGTCTTGAGGAGGGAATTCTTTCCCTCTATACCGCATTTTTATGTCTCGAACCATCCATGGGCGGAGAGGTATGTTATGATTGTTTTGATGAATCAGACATGGTATCGGTTGAAGATGAGTTGAACCAAACCGAGAGTGACAGCACATTTATAAACGTATTTCCCAATCCTTTTAATATAGAAACAAAAATTCAGATTAACTTAGGGAAATTAAAGAATGCGCAATCCATCGATCTGAAAATATACAATATCTTAGGTGCTCTGGTTCGTGATTTCAATTTGTCCGGGCAGAGTATAAAAAATAATTTTGAAATTATTTGGGATGGAAAAAATAATTCAGGCACGTCGGTTGCCAGTGGAACATACCTGCTTGTGTTATCTACACCCGATTATAAAAAGTCTCATAAATTGCTGTTGATGAAATAACAAATTTAAAAGCGCTTTCTGCTTTCGGCTATCCGCAATCAGCGACTTTTTGTTTATAAGTATTTATCGAAAAATCAGGGCGGAAAGCCGATAGCAGATGGCAGGAAAACAGGATACGGGATACAGGACACAAGAGGCTGGATGCTGGATAAGAATTTATGTGGTTTTCAATTCAACAATTTCCAACTATCCTGTTATCCTGTCTAAAAAAATATCTGCGCCAAACTATAATTCTCGAACCCAGATGTTGCGGTAGCTGACCGGGTTATCATGATCCTGCAGAGAAATTGGCTCTTTCATTTTGTGTGAGTTCATATTTGGGTTCCCCGCGATACACGGTTGATCCTTTTATTTCAACGTGATTCTGTATCAATACACCATTATGGACTACTGTGATGTATGCAGGAAATTCCAGCAATCCATCTTCAGTAAATCTGGGCGCATTGTAGAATATGTCATAGGTCTGCCATTCTCCCGGTGGGAGCGATGCATTGACCATGGGAATATGTTGTTTGTAAATACTTCCCGCCTGACCATTCGAATATGTCCGGTTCTGGTATGAATCAAGTACTTGTACTTCATATCTGTTTTGCAGAAAAATGCCACTATTACCTCTACCCTGACCTTCCCCTTTTACGATTTTTGGCGTTCTGAATTCAACATGCAACTGACAATCGCCAAAGCCTCTCTTTGTAAGAATGATTCCAGTTTCGGGTTGAACCACCATTGCGCCATCTTCAAGCTTCCATTTCACCGGACCGCCATCCTTGTTTGTCCACTGATCAAACGAGGTACCATCAAACAGAACTATGGCATCTGAAGGCGGCTCGCCATTCGTACCGGGTGTAACCACTGCGGGTTCCGGCTCCCATACCTCTGTTAATTTTGGATCGATTTCATCCTGACCAACACATTGCAGTGAGAACATCATGCTGATAATCAATAAACCTGCCCACAAACTGTTACGTAATTTCAAGTCGACCTCCCAAAAATATCTTTATTTGAAAAATTTAGTAATATAAATATTTGACATATGTAATTAGGAACTGGGAATTGGGAACTGGTGATTAATCATCTAATATCCAATTACCAATTCCGAATTCCTAATTTCTAATCTACCAAATCTACCGTGAACCTTTTTTTTGAACCCAATACCGGCGCACTGCGGTCTGCAATCACATATTGATCCAGCACAATTTGCAGTTTTTTAACTACGTCCTGCCGCTCATTCCACAGATTATTTTCTTCATGTGGATCATTTGACAGATCGAATACCATTCCCGGTTTGTTTGTTATGATCACATCTTCATTGGTATATTTTTGATCCCCATATACAACTTTCCAATTTTTATAACGCAGTGCTAATAATCCATCCTCAGCATGATGCACCGTTGCCTCGCGCAGTGGTGTTTCATATTCTTCGCCAAAAAATACTTTTGAGATATCATAACTATCGCTGGCTTCAAAATAGGTCAGTTTTTGTCGGGTGATCGAGGCCAGGGTTGCCATAATATCCGTATGACAAATCACTTCATCCGATAATTGTCCCGGTTTAATACGATCCGGCCAGACAGCAATAAACGGAACCCGATGCCCTCCTTCATACATTTGTCCTTTATGACCATGATAGGTAGAAGATACTGATGCCGCATGAACGTGCGATTCATCCTTAGCCGCGCCATTATCACTGGTAATAATGATCAAAGTGTTATCAAAAATGTCTCTCTCTTTAAGGACCGTTACCAATTCACCTATCATCCAGTCAAAAAGCCAGATGAGATCGCCATGCGGTCCCCGCTTGCTCTTATTTTTTGCTAATTCTGGTATATGATATGGTGCTCGTGGTGCATATGGTGTGAAATAAAGAAAAAATGGTTTTTCCGGATTTTTCTCGCGGTGAAAATTGATAAATTCACACGCTTCCCGTGTAAATTTTATGTCCACTTCTTGTTCGACCCATTCCGGTGAGACCCATGAAGTTTCGGCCCGAACATCTTCATAGGCATGTTTTGACAATGCTTCCGGCAGATTATAGATATGTTTATCCGCAACAAAGAAAAATGGTGCATCGGAAAGACTCGCACCAGAAGTATAAAAGGCATGATCAAATCCAAATTCATTCACGCCATAGGTAACCGGCATGGAGATATTTAATGAATCTTGTCTGGCACCTTTGAGGCTCCAGCCCACACCCAGATTCCATTTACCAGCGAGGTAAGTTATATAACCATGCTCGGCGCATCATCATGGGTAAATTTGTAAGAAACGGATCGATCAATGGACGGCCATATCCCTCGTGGCTCGATTTGAGCATGTCCAGACGATAGCCATAACGTCCGGTAATCAGGGCATAACGGGATGGCAGATCAAATGATGATGACGCATGGGCATCTGTGAATCTTAGACCTGATTCCGCCAGATTATCAATATTTGGTGTGTGAATTCCGGCATTGGGGTTGTAACAGGAAATATCATCATAGCCAAGATCATCCGCTACAATGAGAATAACATTGGGATCTTTATATTTTTGTTGAGAAGTGGAACAACTTGACAAGATTAATGAGAAAATAATGAGGGCTAAATAAAATAATGTCCTAATAGCCTGATGATCTGAGTATTTGGTTTTCATTTTTGTGCGATTTCGAAATATGGACTACTCAATAATACGAATTGTAAAACAAAATTAAAAGTAGAAGTTATGGTAGGATTCCATTAACCGCAGTGGACGCAAAGGAAATGAAAATTCGCAAAGAAATTGGTATGATATTTGTAATATAATTATTCAACAGGTTAGAAAAAAATGGAACTAATTTTATTATGAAAAAGATACTAAATCTTAGTGAGAATCAGATATCACATTTAGTCATAAACAAGGCATTAAAAGTTCACAGAACTTTAGGTCCGGGACTATTGGAATCTGCATATTCTAAATGCCTTACCATCGAACTTAATAAAGAAAATTTAATCATAGAAAGGGAAAAATATATTTCATTAGAATATGAAGGAATACCTGTAGACAAAGCTTATAAAGTTGATCTAATGATAAATAATAAAGTTATAATTGAAATTAAAGCTGTCACCTCACTCACAAATGTGCATTTATCTCAAATTTTAACATACCTTAGATTAACTAATTGTAAATTAGGATTACTCATAAATTTTAATGTCAATTTATTAAAAAATGGTATTCGCAGAGTCGTCAATAATTTATAACTTTGCGTACCTTGCCCATCGTAGCGATCTTTGCGGTTCTTATTCTACCATCCATTCATATACACCGAGAATTTGCTCATTTTTGGCGGTGGCCTCCAGGCGGATGGCATTGGTGCGGACGGTTTCGAACTCAACCAGGTTAAATTCCCCTGGTCTGGTGCCATACTCCTGCTCGGTAAAGACCCGAACCCATTTATCATTTGATTTATAAACCACTTTCCAGGAATCGGGTATTTGGCATTTCTGATCCGAGACCCAGGAGACTGCAACCGCTGACAGCTCTTCCCGGTTTGGAAAATTGTATTCAACCCAGTAAATGCCAGATGTATCCGCAGACCAGGTAAAATAATCAGGTTTTACATTATTTGGCTTGGATAGTGATAACTGATCATTCAAAGCATTGGGATTTTCTCCTGCAGAGTATTTTATCATCGCATTCATTGAAATTGGTGGAGAATTAACAGGCTCTGCAGCCGATGCCTCATCGGCCAGCCAGACACTCATGGCACCCTTACCCCTGTGTGCCCAGGCATAATACGGGACCAATTTTATTTCCTGAACCGATTCAATTAAGTTCTGATTATCCGGATCATAATCCAGGGCTTTGACCTGACCCGAGATCATCTGAATTCCGTTTAGCAGCTCGGGATGAAATTCAGAATGAAAGCTGGTCGTATCATTTAAAACCAGATTCGTTATCTTTCCCTGATTATTATCAACTGACTCGGCACAAAAAACAATCGGACCTCTTTGCAGTGCTATTTTATTGATATTTGTTTCCACTTCTTCATTGGTTACAATTTTTCTCACCGGCATTGGTAATTTCAGATTAATGATATCATCCTTTTTCCATTTTCTCCGGAACGCTGCGTATCCATTAACCAAGGTATAGTCTACATTTTCCCCATTAATCGTGATTAAAATTCTGCGTGACTCTTTTTTTAAGTATTTATACAGATCTCCGGGAACCGGTTCGTTTTGCGCCCATCCTGGTATGCGAATATTTAATGTGAAAAAACAGGGCGTATCGGGATTCAGGGAAATATTGATATCTCCTTCCCATGGATATTTGGTTTTTTGCGATATGCCAATTCTGGTGTTATCTACAATCAGTTCTGCGTCATTGTCTACAAATAAATTAATATAAGCCGCCGCCGGTGCAGTAGCATATATATAACCCGGCAATGAAGCCATGAATCGCGTAATATTCCCAGGGCAACAGGCACAGCGAAACCAAGAACTTCTCTGGTCATGTCCTTTGGATTGCAGCACATTTGGATAAAAAAATTGTGTGCCGTCAAGTGAAATTCCGGATAATAATGCATTATACATGGTTCGTTCCATCACATCAATATATTTTGCATCACCATTTAGCTGAAACATGCGATGATTCCAGAATACATTGGCCACCGAAGCACAGGTCTCATCATATGCACTGAGATTTGGCAGATCGTACTCCGGACCAAATGCTCTCACCATAAGCTTACCGAACCGAGACCGCCGGTGATATGCATTTTTTTATCGACCACGTTTTCCCAGAGCAGATCAAGTGGACTTTGATAAGTATCATCGGATGTGAGAATAGTAATATCCGCCATGGCCGAATACATGTAAGCGGCACGCACCGCATGGCCTACGGCTTCAGTCTGTTCACTCACCGGTTTATGATCCTGCCAGTATGATCCATTTTGCCACATATCCATACTGGAAGGATCATATTTTTTATGCCCTCTCTGCTTTAGAAAAAAATCGGCCAGATCCAGATACATAGATTCACCAGTTACCTTGTATAGTTTGACCAGGCCCAATTCTATTTCCTGGTGTCCGGGAGGCTCCTCTATCTTTCCCGGTCCAAATTCATTTACAATCAGATCAGCATTCTTTATGGCAACGTCCAGTAACTTTCGCTTACCGGTGGCCTGAAAATATGCGACCGCCGCTTCATAAAGATGCCCGGCACAGTATAGTTCGTGTCCCGAACTGACATCCGACCATCTTTCTGCTGTACCGGACCAGCTACTCGGTGGTTTGTTGGGATCTATGGTACGCCAGGTCATAAGATATCCATCATCTTCCTGAGCCGCAGCAATAATATCAATCAGGCTGTCCACATAGGATTCCAGTACCGGGTCAGGATAAGTTTGAAAAGAATACGCGGTACCCTCAATAATTTTATAGACATCACTGTCATTGAAAGGATAAACACCCTGATATTCACCTGTTTTTAAACCTGCTGCAATTTCAAAGTTTTGTATGCGGCCGGTATTTTCACACATCTTAAATGAATGCGGAATGGTTACCTGCTGGTTTGTTTTGATGCGTGGACCCCAGAAATTGTCGGTGATTTTTACTTTGGTAAATGAGACCGGGGTAATCCTCTGTTCTGTGTTGTTAAGGGAACAGGAGGCAAATATTACCAGTAGTAGCAAAATGTAATAGGGATGATTCATTTTTTTATCCTGGATTTGTTTGTTAGGGTTCATATTGCTTTAACCGCAAAGATCACCAAGAGGATGCCAAGAACGCAAAGAAATTATCATTTAACTCTTTTTAGGTGTTATAATAATTATGCAATTTGTCACCCTGAATTTATTTCAGGGTCTTTTAAGTTCAATTCAGAAATAATTTCTTTATATATTAATTCTAAAGAAGTGATCTCTTTAATATTATATAAATCGAATTTATCTTTGCGGTATCTTGACAGTTCAAATAAGAGCAGTTGAAAATGTCTTATAGTTGGATGATACTTTTGAAGGGCATAATCAACTATATAGTTTACTAGATGACTTTTTTAAACATCATAAAGATGAAACTTTGTTTTCAGAAGTAGAAAGTAAAGGAGGGTTAGAAAATAACTGGCTGGATATGTTTAAAAGTTTATATGATATAATGAATATAAAATAAAGAAGGATAAAAAAAGTAGGGAAAAAGGAGTTGCACAGGGCTTCATTAAAGTGTAACAGTGATGATGAAATAAGTGAGAAATAAATAGAAGAATACATAATTAATTAAAAGAGAAGGTGGATAAAAAAGTGATGATATATATACATATTTAAGGAAACAATGGAATATGATAGAGATATATAAAAAGAAAAAGATACAACTGCTCAATAAATTAAGTATCATTTAGTATACTTAGATGAAGTTATTGGTTAAATACTGCAAAAATGGTGTGAGAAAATGGCTTTTACTTTTGTTAAGTAAATACTCATCAGCATCAAAACTAATAAGGACAAAAGAAAGAACTCTGGATAAAATAACAAATATATATTATAAAAGAGCTCAGGAGATAGTCACAGATGACAGAGAACACATTGGTGCGGATGATGATGAGGCAATCAGTTTTATCATATGGTACACAGTAGAACAGATTTTGCAACTCAAGGGCAAGATCGAAACGCATAAACAGTTTATGATTAAACGTTGTGTCCTACCGGAAGTAGATTTATTGCAATCTTTTACCGGAATCGGGATCTATTCTGTGATTGGTCTTGTGCTGAATGTCGTATCAGTTGACCGGTTCCCATCGGCAAAACATCTGGCATCTTATTTTGGCGTTCACCCTGTTTATAAGACCAGCGGCGATGGATCCGGCACATTTCGCATGAGTAAGAAGGGTCGCTCTGCTCCCAGAACAATCCTTTATATGGTTGCACGAACGAGCATCGCCCATAATCCACTGATAAAAGAAGTGTATGCAAAGACGAGAAGGAGACACAAAGGACGCCGAGAAATTAGTACTGTAAAGACCCTGATATAAATTCATGGGTGACCTTTATGGTATCGTTCAGGAAATATGATTCATAGACTAATAAATTGATTTTATCTCTGTGTACTCTGTGGTTAAATTACTAATAACCGATGGCACATCCATCTTTCCTCGAATCAGAACCACCAAAGTAACGTCTGGGTTCTTCCCGGCGCCAAATGCCCTGATAGCCGCCAAATGTGCCGTAGGACTTCAATACTTTATGCCCCATATCCGTCAGTTTTTGTCTGACCTCATCCCCAATAAACCGCTCAAAAATTACCTCCCCGCCATCTTTCATTATTCCTCCCATTGGAGTTGAACTTTCATAGTGGGCAATTCGTGGAAATTCCCCGGCCTGTTGCGGTGACATACCATAGTCTATCAAATTCATTAATACCTGGGAATGGCCTTGCGGCTGAAAATCACCTCCCATGACACCAAATGAAAATACCGGTTTTTCATTCTGTGTGACAAATGCCGGAATGATTGTGTGGAACGGGCGCTTGTGCGGCTCCAGCCGGTTTCTGTGTGAATCGTCCAGGGCAAAAAGTTGACCGCGATTTTGTATGGCAAATCCCAGACCATCCGGTACCATGCGAGATCCAAATGAGTAATAGACACTCTGAATCAGAGAAACCATATTGCCTTCGCTATCTGCTGCGGTCAGATAAACAGTGTCAGATTTTCCCGGGCTGCCCGGTGTAACTGAAACGGATGCCTTTAGCGGATCAATCAACTCAGATCTTTTTTTGCCGTATTCCTTTGATATAAGCCATTCCACCGGAACCTCGGCAAAATCCATATCAGCATAGTAAACCGCCCGGTCTTCAAAGGCCAGTTTTTTGGCTTCCAGAAATAAGTGTAACTGTTCTGCCGAATTTGGTTTTAGCGACGCAATATCAAAATTTTCCAGAATATTCAGGATTTGCAAGGCTGCAATACCCTGACCGTTGGGTGGTAGTTCCCAGACATCGTATCCCCGATAGTTCGAACTGACCGGCTCCACCCAGGATACTGAATGCTCGCGAAAATCCCGCAAGGAAAATCTTCCACCGTTTTCTTTTGAGTATTGGACGATCCGGTCTGCAATTTCACCCTGATAAAAACTTCCGGCACCTTCCGCTGCGATTTTCTCAAAAAACGAGGCCATATCGGGGTTTTGAAAGATATCTCCAAACTGCGGTACCTGACCATCCGGTGCATAGACGGCAGCCAGTGATGGGTAATTCTTAAAATCAATGCCGTTCCAGGCACGTGCGATCACCGGGGATACAGGGAAACCATCACGTGCATAATTTATCGCGGATCCGAATAATTCTTTAAAGGCAAGTTTACCAAATTTTTTACTCAGGGCATCCCAACCGCTGACACATCCCGGCACACTCCAGGAAAGCGGTCCAAAAGTCGGGATTTCCTTTAGATTCATTTTTTTGGCTTCATCCAGCGACCAGTCAAAGGGTGACCTTCCACTGGCATTCAATCCATATAATTTTTTTTCCTTTTCAATCCATACGATGGCGAACAAATCTCCACCCGGTCCGCAGCTCATGGGTTCTACAACACTCAACGCTGCATTGGCTGCGATAGCGGCATCAATCGCATTGCCGCCTGCTCGCAGAACATCAATTCCTGTGATCGTAGCCAGTGGTTGACTGGTGCAGACCATACCATTGCTACTCACGACCGTTGAACGATTCTGATTTCTATATTGCAGATCTTCTTTATCAATCATCATCGATTCCTTGTTTATAATGCCACCCTGATTTTGTCCAAATGCGTTTTGACTAAAAAGTAAACCGGTTATGCTGCCACTGCCGGCAAATTTTAAAAATGATCTGCGTTTCATGATTTTGATCCTCATATTTTGTCATCCCGAACTTGTTTCGGGATCTATTGGGAATTACAAATGTGAAGATAATGGAAAAAAGGAAAAGAGGCAAAGGGGGAAAAAGGAATAAGGAAAAAGGATCAAGGTGCAAGGAAGGCAACACGGGCTTCAAGGCGCCAGGCTCAGGAACAGGAATCAGGTTTTCGGGTAGTAGTCATCCTGGGTGCTGTTTCTTGAATCGTGTCCCATGTCATTCCGCAGGAATCTTCCCGACGTGTGGGCATGTATTTAACCCCTTCGGGGTTAGGGGGTGTGGATGTATCTTCCACCGTGGGCTACGCCCACGGCTAGAATTGTTTAGCCCCTACGGGGCTCTTTATTAACGGTAGTTTGTTCTAATTTCGCAGCAGCATTTTCTTGATTTGTCATACTGAATGGTCATTTCAACCACTGCTAAATCTTCTCATAATACCTTTAAGTTGAGCCTATAACCGGGTATCATGCATTCAAAAAACACAACCCCCTGGCCCCCTTTTTTAAGGGGGAAATATTTCATTCTGCAACCAGTACCGAGTGCCGAGCGCCGAGTATCTAGTGTCGAGCCACTCACACACTCATAAAGCATTCCCTGCCTGATTGACACATATCCGGTCGCACCAGATCATTGTCCGGACCGACCGCATTAGCGGTTTTTAAACACTTGTACTGGGCAGTATGTATCCGCGAATCCCCTTCTTCATTGTGCAACATGCCGGGATAACGCGGACCTTCCTTCATGATCATGGTACAAAATTTTATATTATTATCCATAATTTATCTCCATTTTCAGATTAAACGAATTGAATATTAACCACAGAGGCCACAGAGATAGAAGACAGGTTTTATAGAATCAGGAATTTGTAATTAGTAATTTGTTAATGGTCTCTGGTTACAGGTCATCTATATTTTTAATACTTATGTGAAGTTGTCAATTTAAAATTGAAAATTCATAATTTATAATTTATAATTGCATTTTTATGCTCTGTGGTCTCTGTGGTTAAATTTTAATATCTCCTAATGCAATTTTATACATAACTCTAAGAACTAATGAGTTCATTCACCGCCCGGCTGATCAGGTTTTTTGCCAGCAATACTTTGTAGGCATTCTGATCAAGCGGATCCGCACTCTGCATTTCTGCCTTCCCTGCTTCGTCAAGTAATTGATCGTCGATGGTTTTTCCTTCCAGCACCTGCTCCGCTTTTTTTGCTCGCCAGGGCGCCGGCGCCACACCACCAAGAACAATGCGTAAATCTGACATCGTTTTGCCATTCACCTTTGCAGCTACGGCCACACTGACGATGGCAAAATCAATTGAATTACGTTCACGAAATTTTACATAATGGGATTTCAATGAATTATTCGGAATTTGTACCTCTGTCAATAATTCGTCCGGCTTGAGAATGGTTTCATTATAGGGATCCGTTTCCGGTAAGACAAAGAAGTTCCCGATATCTTCTGTTCGTGGTCCTTTTTGCGATTGGATAACCACCTTGGCATCGAGTGCCAGCAGCATGGGGGCCAGATCAGACGGATGTACTATATAACAGGGATCACCGCCCATAATGGCATGATATTTATTTTCACCGGAAACCGCATAGCAAACATCTCCCCCTTTACGGAGGCAATCAAAATGACGGCTACGATAGTACCAGCAGCGCGGGCGCTGACACAGGTTACCACCCACAGTACCCATATTCCGTAATTGAATCGTACCGATGGACGTAACGGCTTCATATAGTCCGGTATTTTTTTGGACTGCCTTATGTTCCACCATATCAATCAATTTTGTAGTTGCCCCGATCTGCAAACCGGATGATGATGACTTTATGTAGCTGAGATCTTCCAGAAATTTAATATTGATTACTTGCTCCGGTTTGTGTATACCTTCTTTCATTCTGGCAAGTGCATCGGTACCACCGGCGTATAACATTGATTTGCCAGCGGTTTTTTTAAGGATTGCCGGCACGCTCTCTACTGTTTTGGGATAAATATATTCGAAATTTTTCATGACCGGCCCTCCTCTTTTTTCGCAATGGCCATCAATACTTTGTCCGGTGTGATCGGTAATTCGTAGACTCTGGCACCGGTAGCATTGGCAATCGCATTGGCAATTGCCCCTATACCCGGTATGGCAGGCGGTTCACCCAATCCGATAACACCCCGGTGAGATTCATCCATCATAGTTACGTCAAATTCCGGCATTTCAAGAGCGCCTGGAATCTTATAGTTCTCCATATCAGCGGTTACAATTACACCTTTTTCCTGATCAAAAAGTCTGTTTTCATATAAGGTATAACCTACTTCACCAATTATGGCACCCTGAACCTGATTTTTTGCGGTTAATTGATTTAATACCAGACCACAATCCTGCACGGCGGTCATCTTTAAGACCTTAACTTCGCCGGTCTCTGTATCCACCTCAACTTCAGCAAACTGGCATCCTGCAGTTCCATGAGTTGACAATCCCTCTCCCCATGACTCCAGTTCGCTTATGGGCTGGCCATCCAGTATAGCGCAGACTTCTTTCCATGGCACTTTGTTTTCTTTCGCACCCTGTACAATTGCCTGACCGTCTGCAAGTGATATTTTATCCTTTGTTACGTCATAATGGCTGGCTAATTTGGTGATCAATTTTTCTTTTGCTTTCTCCGCTGCCAGCTTAATGGCTGGAGAAATAGAAGGTGCTGTGGTACTTCCGCCACTGGCCGGGGCAAAAGGGTAATCACTTTCACCAATAAGCGGAGTAATCTGAGATATATCCAGGGATAATTCCTCAGCTACGATACCTGCCACAATGCTGCGCGTACCGACGCCGATATCCTGAGTACCAATTTTCACTTCAACTGTACTATCGGGATAGATACTCACAATCGCCTTGGTATCATCATTTCCCCCGCCTCCCCAGCGGCCGGCTCCGACACCCAGACCTCTTTTTTTAGTACCATTTCCGGATCCGGATGGTTTTCTTTTATCCCAACCGGCTTTTTCCGCACCAATTTTAAATTCCTTTTGCCGGGTTTGATTGGGGTCATTTTTTTGTCGCAAAACCAGAGGATCCATGCCCAGTTTTTCTGCCAGTTCATCCATGAGTGATTCCATGGCAAAATTAGCCGTAGGATGTCCCGGAGCACGCATGGGTCCGGCATTGGTGGAATTGATATGAATATCTTTATGCGAAACCTTATAATTGGGAATTGAATACACGTAGGGCTGCGGTACACCGGCGCCACCACCAATACCGCCACTACCATATGAATCCATTTCAAAAGCAGTCAACGTACCATCTTTTTTGGCGCCAATTTTTAATTTTTGCACCGAAGACGGACGAAATGGTGTGGCAAAATATTCTTCTTCACGGTCCAGCATTAATTTTACCGGAACCCCGGCCTTCTTCGCCAGTTTTGCAGCCACAAAATTATAACTCTTAGGACCAAATTTACTGCCAAATCCACCCCCCATATGATGGGTGATCACATGAACTTTATTTTCCGGCATATCAAAATGTCTGGCCAATCCGCCGCGTGTACCATGTACACCCTGGGTGGAATCCCAAACATACAGTTCATCACCTTCCCATTTTGCCACGCAACCATGGGTCTCAAGCGAGTTATGATGCTGCACCCGGATTTTGTAAGTGCGCTCGACGACTACATCGGCCTGACGAAAACCTTTTTTTACATCTCCTTCTTGCTCAGTTTCATCTTCACCAATATTGTCATCCCGTTTTTGAAACACTTTGGGCGCATTTTTTGCCATGGCCTGTTCTTCCACCACACTAAAAGGCAGTACCTCATACTCAACTTCAAATAAGTCCAGAGCATCCTGGGCATGTTGTTCGGTTTCGGCAGCAACAGCGGCCACTTCATCTCCCACAAACAACACTTCATCCTTTATATCAGTCAGCACCGTTTTTACGCATTCGGCTTTTAATACCTTAGTGGCATCAATGTTTTTTATCTTTGCATGGGGATGGGGGCTACGTAAAATCCGGCCATACAGCATACCTGGGAGTTTAATATCATAGGTATATTTTGCCCTGCCTGTAACTTTTTCAATACCATCCACACGGGTAAATGATTTACCAATATATTTTGAATCAGATATTTTTTTCCATTTTGCCATGCCCCTACCCTCCGTTTCTCATTTTTTGTGCCGCTTCTTCCACTGCGGTAAAAATATTGGGATAGGTGCCGCACCGGCACAGATTTCCCGAGACACCATGTTTTATATCTTCCAGTTTGGCATCCGGATTCTTTTTCAGCATATCAACGCTGGACATGATAAAACCCGGCGTACAAAATCCGCACTGCAAGGCATCATGTTTTACAAAACTTTCCTGAACCGGATGCAGATCATCACCATCTGCTAAACCTTCGATCGTTTCCAGATCCGCACCATCGGCATCAATCGCCAGCATGCTGCACGCCAGCACCGTCCGGCCATTCATTATAATAGTGCACGCACCACATTGACCACGATTACATACCCGTTTTGTCCCGGTATAATCCAGTTCATCACGGAGGGCATCCAGCAAAGTGATTCTAGGTTCCACCTTAATGGTTTGACTTTTTCCATTCACTGAGAAGCTCACCGCTACTTTTTCCGGTCCGCATACAGCAGATCCCTGCGGTCCTTCCTTTTCGGTTTTGCATGCAGAGACGGTGGAAATCAGCGTAGCTGTGCCAAGCACACCGCCACCAACTCCCTTGAGAAATTTTCGTCTCGACAGGCCTGAATTTTGGTTGTCTTTAGACATTGGATATCTCCAATTTTTATAATGATTTTTATTTGATTGAAAGAATAAGTCCCTCAGCACCTGAGTCCCTGAGTCCCTGGGAGTAGAAGTGAAAAAGAGACAGAGCGACAAAGATACAAAGTCAATAATTGATTAAATTAAAAAATCCCGAAAGGATTCAACAATTACAGGTTACGGAAGTTTATTTCCATGTTCAATAAAAATATTTAGAAAATTTATTTTTTAGATTTGAAGTAGTTTGATTTGCATGAAGTCCCTGAGTTCCTAAGTCCCTAAGCATAGATTTTAGTACCAAGTTTTAAGAATATTATTTCAATAGAAAGATACTCATTATAGATTAAAGGAGTCTCTTTTTAGTAGCATTTCGCTGCAGATCATTTTTATGCTCAGGGACTCAGGGACTCAGGCGCTGAGGGACTATTCTATTTAAAATAAGGGTTCCACTTGCAATAATTATCCCAAATTCTGATATTATCCAAAACCCGGAAATACTATGGAATTCAAAGACAGACTTTTTCTTTTACTAAGCGGTATTTTCCTAACGGCACTGGTAATGGGCAATATTATCGGAACCACCAAATTCGTGAATGTATTTGGTTTAATCGTTCCGGCCGGTGTACTTGCCTATCCTTTTACATTTTTAGCCACAGATCTGATTTGCGAGTTATATGGCAAGAAGAGAGCCCAGACTCTGGTTTGGATTGGATTTATCCTCAATTTCTTCATGTTAGGAATAATGACACTTGGGCATATACTGCCTGATGCATCTGGTGTGTCGGGTGCCGCCTCGGTGTTTGAAGAGGTATATGAATTCATGGTGGCCAATGTAATCGCATCTATGATTGCTTATCTGACGGCTCAAACAGTTGATGTACATCTGTTTCATTTTTGGAAGAAGCTGACCAAGGGAAAACATTTGTGGCTGCGCAACAATGCATCAACGATATTCAGTCAGTTGGTAGATACAACAGCAATACTGAGTATTTTATATATTGCCAATAACCTGGGACCGGATATCAATACTGTTGGCCGTTTAATTGAATTAATATATGCATCCTACTTGTTCAAATTCTTTTTTGCCCTGTTTGACACACCTCTATTTTACCTGGGAGTATATTTTCTGAAGGACAGAGTGCATGACGATCCCGATGAAAAGGGATGGGGAAATCAAAGTTTTAAGGAAGAAGCGCTGTAAGCAGGCAAAAGGCAAAAGGAATAAAAGGTAAAAGAAAAAATATTTCATACAGTCATCCCGTCCCGGAACGAGATCCTATGGATAGGGATCATGTTCCGTTTGTCACACCGAGATCCACTGAGAATACACAGAGTTCCACAGAATATATTAATTGAATATGCAATACAACCTTACCTTTGGGATTGATAGGTAAATACAAATTCTTATAGAATCAGAACTCAGGGACTTAGGGACTAAGGTGCTCAGGGACTTTTTTTTATTACACAAAGAACCCGAAGAATCCACGAAGTTCACGAAGAATAAATATTGAATTTATTTTAATTTTATTAGTTTGGCATATTGATTTATGAGTTTAGATATTTTAAATTTAAGATTCTCTGACTGAGCAATCAGTCATTTTTAATATAAAGACGTTTCTGATTTTGGAATTTGGATTTTAGATTTTGGATTACATTCCGGCGTAGTCAGCTGGTAGAGCGGGTGACTGTTAATCATTAGGTCGTAGGTTCGAGTCCTACCGCCGGAGCCTGACCCCACACATTTTTGTGCTGGGGTTTTTTATTTTTACGAAGCAAATTCTAAGCACTAATATCTAAATCTTAAACAATACCCAAATTCAAATGCTTAAATATAAAAGTTTTGAACATTAAATTATTGGTGTTTTGAATTTGTTTAGGATTTAGGGCTTAGAAATTAGGATTTTATAGATTGTATCGAATTTTAAAAACTGGATAAAAAATGGCCCTGCATTGCAGAGCCTTTAACATGCTGTTTTTATGTATCTTACTTCAGCAATATCATCTTCTTGACTTCCCTATACTCCCCCGCCACCAACTGGTAGTAGTAGATTCCACTCGCCAGATTCTTTCCGTCAAATTTGCTGTAACATTTATGTAATGTTAATCGTAATTTAAGATACACATCATTTAAAAATAATGTTCATGGGAGGAAACGTGTATCAAATTCAAAGATTGGTTTCCATCTTTTTGCTAGTTGTAATTCCAATTTCCGGTCACACAACACATGGCAAAGATTCAGATAACGAAACTGTCAGATTAACCACCCATAAATCACTCGAACGGGAAATGAAAAAGGGCGATACGCATAGCTACCGGATCAGTCTCGAACAGGGAAAATTCCTATATGTCAGGGTGGAACAGCGTGGAATTGATGTCATAATCCGCGTGTTAGATCCAGTTGGCAAAGTATTAGAAGAGATCGATAGTCCCACTGGTGATCAGGGGACCGAGACCGTTATGCTGGTTAGTAAAGCAAGTGGTGATTTTACACTGGAGATTGCTCCATTTGATCCACTTACAAAACCAGGTAAGTATAAACTGACAGTTGAAAGTGTCACAGATGCTGCAACTACTTCTGAGGGAAGAATCGACCAATTGTTTATACCCTGGTCGAATAAAAACACGCCAGGAGCTGCCCTCGCGGTTGTCAGAGATGGGAAAATCATATTCAAGAAAGGATATGGTATGGCCAATCTTGAGTATGATATAAAGATCACTCCGCAAACGGTATTTCATATGGCATCGGTATCTAAACAATTTACCGCCTTCTCAATTGCCTATCTGGCCAGGCAAGGTAATGTATCATTGGAAGACGATATTCGTAAATATTTACCTGAGTTACCGGATTTTGACCAGCCAATAACCATTAGGCATCTCATTCATCATACAAGTGGATTACGCGATCAATGGAGCTTGCTTATGATAGCTGGCTGGCGCTTGGATGATGTTATTACACGTGAGCATATTCTCAAGATGGTCAGCCGGCAAAAGGAATTAAACTTCACACCAGGTGATCAGTACAATTATTGTAATACCGGTTATACATTATTGGCGGAAATAGTGGCACGGGTAAGTGATATGTCATTCTCCCAGTGGACCAAACAAAATATTTTTGATCCCTTAAATATGCACCATACACTTTTTTATGATGATCATGAAAAAATTGTCAAGAACCGGGCCTATTCCTATTATCAGGACACAGATGAGAACTATAAAAAAAGTGTGCTGAGCTACGCCAATGTGGGGGCAACCAGTCTGTTTACAACAGCCGAAGATCTTGCCAAATGGGCTATGAATTTCGATAATCCCGTCGTTGGCGATTTTGATTTAATCAAACAGATGGAACAAAAAGGTATCCTGAATAATAATGATACAATCGATTATGCTTTTGGTCAGGGTGTCGGTCGTTACAAAGGGCTCAAATTTATTGATCACAGTGGTGGAGATGCCGGTTACCGTACTTATCTGGGTCGTTTTCCCGACCAAAAATTTTCAGTAATGGTGATGAGCAATTTGGCATCTTTTAATCCCGGAAGTTTGGCCCTTAAAGTTGCTGATATTTATCTTGAGGATTTATTGGTTGAAGAAGAAGTGGTTACGAATCAACCGGATTTTACCACCATTGAAATTGATCCGGAAGTGCTGGAAACCTATACGGGGCAATTTGCAACTGATCCGGGAGAAGAATATCGTGTCCGCCGTAATGGGCGGCAATTGAATATATTGCCCCCTGGTTCTGGCTGGCAAAATATGTATCCCGTGAATATGACAAAATTTCTGTTAATTAACGGTGAATCCAGCAATGATTTTGTATTTGACGAAAATAAAAACGTAATTCACATCCGCATAAGTCACGAGGGCAATGAATTTATTGCAAAAAAAATGGAACCTTTCGTATTAACACAAGACAAAATGTCTGAATATTGCGGTAACTATTATAGTGAGGAGTTGTTAACCAGCTATACGATTGTTCACAAGGATTCTGTTTTAGTTATGCAACATCAACGCAATTCAGATTTTATATTGCGACAAGTGCGTTCTGATATCTTTTTCGGTGGTGATAATGGTATTGAGTTTCACTTCGAACGCAATCCGGAAGGCCGAATCAGTGGATTTCGATTGGATACGGGCCGCGTAGAACGTTTACTGTTTATCCGGCAATAATCCGTAACACAAGTATATGAATCTCATAGCGAAGCGGGGAAGATCTTATTGTAGTGGAAAACAGTAGTTAGACGTAACTGGTAATTACCAATTACAAGTTACAAATCTGAACCTACCGCAAAAGTATCATCTTCTTCACTTCCCTGTAACGTTGTCCTGAGCCTGTCGAAGGATCACCCGCCACCAACTGGTAGTAGTAGATTCCACTTGCCAGATTTTTTCCATCAAATGTGATAGGTATGATTTCCTTGATTCAGTTTTTTGATACAAGAGTCGTCACTTCTTTTCCAAGAATGTTATAGACTTTCAGTTCAACATATTCAGATTTGGGTAAAGTAAATTCGATTGTAGTTAATGGGTTGAAAGGGTTGGGAAAATTTTGATGTAGATAATTTTCTGCAGGCAAAATAATTTTATCATTTTTGTTTTTATCAATTGCAGTAACATAGTGATAAATACTATCCGGATTTCCGCCATATGCCCCCATGTCATTTCTCGCAGAATCCATTGCCGGCCATACTGCCATACCTCCTGATTCGATGTCATTGTATATGCTACTGTCATACCCGGCATCAATACATGGAGATTCAGCAGACAAATAAAAGTTTTCTGAACCGGTGAATAAAGGATCTTCGAAGTAAAGATTGTCTACTGAATCATGGTATGAACTATAGGCAAAAAATGAAGTGAGTATCGGCAATAAAATTGTTATACAACTCAATACCATTATACGCGGTCCTGGCGTTAAATAAGACTTCAAACCTGAAATCACATGAAGCTGGAATTGAAATTTTTCAAAGATATTATTTACAAAAAACGGAATCGATTGAAATATGATGAATATACCGAAACACCATTATTGTCAACAATGGTGTTATTGCATATAAAAGGCCTCGGACTTATATCAGCATTCGGATATTTATGGCGAAATAAGTTCCATATTGAGATAGCCGAGCCATGTTTCGGTGAATTATTGTTATAAATCAGATTATTGTAAATACTTGGATTCGTATTGTAATCACGAACATTTGACTGTTGCCAATACGTAATGATAGATTCCAGCCCCAAAGGTGTTGAAACAATGTAGTTCATTATTTCGGAATGGTATTGCCACAGATAATAACTTCACCACTGAAAGGAAGATTTAAGTTGACAGGCTATTCCCCCACCCCAGGCTTTCCATGTTTTTGAAATGTATACATGATTATTCTCAACAATATTATTCTTCACAATAATAACGACCACCTATCGCACTGTAATATTATAAATATCAATTCCACCTCCACCTAGTTTTCAGTACCCTTATGATATTGTTTTATAATATAGTTTACGAATAATTACTTACCGATTTGCCCTGCCGGGATAGCCCAGGCACGAATACCGGCTCCTCGGTAGCATAAAGATCGGACTGAATTGTATTATCTCTTATAATATTATTTCGAATATTTGCACCGGAAGAATTAACAAAAATTCCTCCGCCCTGGCGCATCACTCCTGGTCCAAAGTCAGGATCAACATAAGTGCTTCTCGTGCCGGAACCTCCAGTAATAGTAAAGCCATATAGCACAGAAGTAGTATCTTCTCCATTATCATAAAGAATACTACTGAACCACTATCGGGATGACTGGGTTGGCTGCCATCAATAATTGTCCGTGAAATATGACTGGTATCTTCATCAAGTCATAAAATGACTGGCGACTATGATCGCTTTTCCCCGGAAATTAATATTTTCATAATATGTACCTTCCGCCACCAACACTGTATCTCCTTGATTGGCGATATCGATTGCTCCCTGAATAGATGAGGTATCAACCGGAACATTGATAGTGGACCCAGATGATTGACAGCATAAAAAGATTGAAACGACAATAAAGATGGTAAAAATTTTCATGGCACACCTCCAGAATATGTAATATGATTTCCGGGATTTGTACCATAAAGATATAGAACTGATAATCATGATGGTTAGCAAATATTCGTCAATATATGAAACAAATTATGCAAATCGGTTAAAAAACGGTCGCTATTAAATAGATTTTACTTTTGTTGAAATGTCAGTTCCTGAGAAGGGGTAATTCCAAACTGCTTTTTATAACATTTTGCAAAATAACTGAGAGAGTTAAAACCAACTGCGTTGGCTACTTCTGATATATTGCCATATCCTGATAATAATAACTGCTTCACTCTTTTCATCCGCATCGTACGAAGGAATTCCGAAGGTGTCAGGTCTACCAGGGCTCTGATTTTTCGGGTTAATGTGGCCAGACTCATATTCATTTGAGTGGCAATTTCATCTATCTTTAAATTTACATTTGAGGATTCAGTATTTACGGTCTTGGTTAATAGTGTAAAAAATACTTTATCTGCTGATGTAATGGCAATTTCATCCGGATCAATTTCAAATGAGCGTTTGAAATTTTCATAATTACGTTTTTTAGCGGCTAAAGTATTGTGAACTCGCAAGTGTAGTTCTTTTGCCTCAAAAGGCTTTATGATGTAGTCGTCTGCACCGGCATCCAATCCGATATATTTCTCTTCCTGAGTAGACTCTTGCTGTTAGTAAAATTACCGGAATATGCGAGATTTCTATTTCGCTTTTTACCAACCGGCATAATTCAAAACCATCCATTTCCGGCATCATCACATCGCTGATTATCAGATCAGGCGCATGTGACCGTGCTAATTTCAGACCTTCATTGCGATTAGCGGCCTGAAATAGGATATACTCTGATTGAAGAAGGCTTGTCAAATAATTCCGGACATCAGGATTGTCCTCAATTATTAATATCTGAGCATGATGATTCCCGATCGGTTTTTCAATAGTGGTAGCATAGTCTGTAGGTGATTCCAAATATGCAGTTTCTGGATATATCTCAGTTTTCACCCTGTCTTCAGCTAGAATCTCATCATCGGAAAGGTGTTTCCGCCCTAGTGGCAGATAAATTGTAAAACAGGTCGATTGCCCCTCCTTGCTGGAGACAGATATCGAGCCGGAATGCAATTCAAGGTATTCTTTTACCAGCGCCAGCCCTATTCCGCTTCCTAATCCATGTGTACCATCAGATTCATTTACCTGATAAAAACGATCAAATACCTTTGTAAGACTGATCAGACGAAATCTCTGAACCCGAGTTTGAAATAGTGATTTGAATAAACTCAGCATCTCCGGCAGAGAGTGTATTACTACTATAATCGCTGCCATTTGTGCTTACTAATACCGAAATCTCACCATCTTCCGGAGTGAATTTAAAGGCGTTAGATAGCAGATTATTAATTATTTTTTCAAATTTTTCTGTGTCTAAGTAGATTTCCAATTCAATTAAATCCGTCTTAAATGTAAAATCTATATTTCGTTTTACTGCAAGGGATTCAAAGGATTGCACCAATCCACTGACCAGAGGAATAAGGTTTTGCCTGCAGGCTTTAAGTTTTACATGGCCTGATTCAAGTTTGGATAAGTCCAGTAACTGGTTTACTAAGTCAAGCAGACGCCGCGTGTTTTTCAATACAACCTTACAATGTTCTTTAAGATTGCCTTTAAGATCGCCATCAAGAAATTGTTTTATCGGACTCTCGATAAGAGTTAGTGGAGTGCGGAATTCATGCGATATATTTGTAAAGAATTTTGACTTGGCCCGATCGACTTCTTTAAGTTTTTCAGTTTCCAGGTGTTCTATTTCACTCTTGTGTCGTGAACGAATCCGGTTCAATTGAATGTACCAAAGAGCACCAACCAGTAGGATTCCCAATATAATATAAATAAAATAAGCGAGGTTGGTCTGCCACCATGGCGGTAAAATAGTAATGTTTATACTTGCATCTTTATCATTCCAGATACCATCATTATTGGAGCCTCTGACTCTGAATACATAATCTCCAGGATCCAATTTGGTATATGTTGCCAATCGTCTGGCGGCATTCGTATATACCCAGTCACGATCCACACCTTCCATTTTATAGGAATATCGGTTTTTACCAGGGGCATTATAATCCAGGGCTGCAAATTTTATCGTAAAATTATCCTGATCGTACGCAAGAATTATATTATCTGATTCAGATAGAGATTTTTTTATTGGACTATCTTCACCAGGAATTTGTACACGATTGAATAATTCTAAATCAGTAAAAACGAGATCGGGAACATTAGTATTTACTCTTATACTTTCAGGATGAAAAAAATTAAAACCATTATTACCACCAAAATACAGCCAACCTTTTTTGTCTTTCATCACCGATAGTAACCAGATTTCATTGCCCTGAAGTCCATCGTTTATATCATAGTTTCTAAATATCTCTGTTTTCTGATTAAAATGAGACAATCCGCCCATTGTACCTAACCATAATTGGTTAATATTATCCTCAACAATGGTACTGATAAAACTATTCGATAATCCATCCTTCTTGGTATAATAATCAAAAGTGTTATCATTTTCATTCATTCTATTGAGACCTGCTTCAAGTAGTTATCCAAAGTGTACCATTCTTGTCTCTATGAATAAAATATGAAGAATTGTTGCTCAAAGATTTGGGATGCAGGGGATTGTGTTTAAATGAGGTCATTTTATCTAAAGAAATATCAAACCGGCTCAATCCACCAGATGTGGCAATCCAGATAATATTTTTATCTTTAGGATCGGGATAAAGATGCTGAATATAGTCATTACATAAAGAATAGGGATCGGACGGGATATTGAAGTATCGAAAATATTTTTGAGTCTTATAATTATATTTGATTAAACCTTTGTCCGTACCAATCCATAATGTACCATTTTTTTCCCTTTCTACCTGACAGATAGACTGTATCCAAAAAGATGATTCGAATTCCTGACCTGGAACTTCCTGTAAATAGTGTATAAAATGGTCATTCAGCCGGTCATATCTTGCCAACCCATGGGCAGTACCGAGCCAGATATTTCCATCATAATCTTCATATACGGCCTGAACTTTACCGCTTGGTGGGGTTGTGGGATCATTTGGGATATGCGGATAATGTTTGAATGTCTTTTGATTGCGGATCATAACGGTCTACACCTTCTGTTTCCAGCCCAATCCAAACATATCCAAAGGAGTCTTCGCAAAACTGGAATACCGTTTTTTGGGCCAGACTATTGGGATCATCGGGATTATGATTATAGTAATAGAAGGGTTTTTGATTGAGCAAGAACTTGCTCAAGCCAGCACTTTCGCTGCCAACCCAAAAAATATCAGATTTACCATCGGTATAAATAGACCTTAATACATCGCTATTGATACTATGTGGATCATAGGAATTATTTTGATAACGGATAAATTTCTCAGTATCTGGGTTAAATTTATTTAATCCCTTGCCGTGAGTGACTATCCAAAGATTTCCATCTGAATCCTCAGTGATATCAATTACCCAGTTTCCCGATATACTATACTCATCTTGAGAATCATGAATATATCGTTTAAATGATATTTCGGGGAGTTTGCTTGTATTGTTTATATTTGTTAACTGTGATGCATCTATTTTATTTAATCCGTTTTGCGTGCCGATCCACAAATGCCCTGCATTGTCCTGGTAAATCGCCCAAACAAAATTATTACTCAGGCTTCTATTATCGTTTTGGTCACTTCTGAAATGCATAAATCGTCGTGATTCCGGATCATAGAAATCGACACCACTTCCAAGTGTACCGATCCACAATTGCCCGTGATTGTCAAACTGTAGATTGTTGACATAATCGCTTCCCAAACTATTGATATCATCCGGATCATTACGTATATGAGAAAATTTCTGCGTTTTTGGGTCAAAGCGGTTTATACCACCTGTGGTACCCAGCCAGATATAGCCACTGTCATCTGTACAAATGGCATTGATATAGTCGTTGCTGATACTATTACTATTATCAGGATCATGGGTAAAATAAGTAAAGGTTTCCGCATTAATATCAAGACAGTTTAATCCTCCTCCATGAGTTGCTAGCCATAGATGTCTGCTCGTATCTGTGTTTACCTCAATCATTTTCCAAATGTAATTACTATTGAGACTTTTAGGATCATAAGGATCAGGACGAAAAATTTTGAAATCCACGCCATCATAGCGGTTTAATCCACCACAGGTTCCGATCCATATAAAACCTTTGCTATCTTTCAAAAAACAATTAACTGTATTTTGGGATAATCCATCTGTTATGGAAATATTTTCAAATTTTAGAGGAATATCATTCGAAGAATTAACTGGACAAACAAGTAAAATGATAATAATTCCGACTTGAAATATTTTCATTATATTAAGATGTTTTAGATGAAAATGATTACTTCTAGGGAGTATTATACAATAAAGATATAAATCAAAGATAACAAAAACAACGAAAAAGAGGATATAGTTAGTGTGGATCTGAATTATTAAAAAATTCCTGATAATTCCAAGGCTATATACATCGATGAGGATCAGTCTAAAAATTAAATTTAACAAAATTCACCCCAACTCCCGCATAACAATCGTAACCCAGGCGCGGGAGACGCCCAACTTTCTTGCTAATGCTGCTCTGCTTCCGATTTTCGGGTTGTTAACCATTTTTTGGTATTTTAAGGCAAGTTCATACCGGGAAATACGTTTCTTCAATTTTTTGGTGTTAATCTTTTGTTGGCGTTGGCCAAGTCGCAGTGGGAATTCTGTAGTAAAAAAGTTCGAGTTTAGGACGGATGAGGGGAGCCTGACCCCACACATTTTTGTGCTGTGGTTTTTTATTTCTACGAAGCAAATTTTGAGCACTAATATCTAAATCCTAAACAATTCAGTTATGGGGAATTGTCCAATTGTATATCGACTATTTTTACGCTAATTTGGCTAATTGAATAGCGTAATTTACGTTAATTGGGTTGACACGTTATTAAGATTACTTGCTTTTCAGATCGGATCTCAGGTTTCTTTAAATGAACTGGGTAATTCCCTAAACATGAGCAAGGATACGGTTGCTTCTTATATTGACTTATTGGAGAAGGCATTTGTCATATTCAGATTATCCGGTTTCAGCAGAAATTTACGCAAAGAAGTCGTTAAGATGGATAAAATATATTTTTATGATTTAGGTATACGCAACACCCTAATTGATAATTACAACAGTCTGGATTTCAGAGACGATCAGGGAAAATTGTGGGAAAACTTTATCATCAGCGAACGAAAAAAATACTTGTCCTATACCAGGAATTTTAAAAATTGTTATTTTTGGCGTACCTATACCGGAGCTGAACTGGATTATGTTGAGGAAGGCTCAGGAAAATTAAACGGTTTTGAAATAAAATGGTCTGTTAAAAATAAAAAAGCACCCGCCTCCTGGTTAGAGACTTACAAAAATGCCACCTATGAAGAAATCAATAAAACTAACTTTATTGATTTTATTTCCAATTTAAAGAATTAAGCCGGCTGAAAAATGTCTTTAAATCCTCAATTTTAAATTGAAATTTCATCATCGAGATATGAAATATCAATGATAATTCAAAGTAAAATTGTCATATCTGAGATCTAATCCTTTTTAGATTCATTACATTTTATACTGACAATAACTATTAGAAATTTGTTCAACCAACAAAAAAGGCCCTGCATTGCAGAGCCTCTATAAAAAGTTTTGACACTATCGCATCAGGATCATTTTTTTTGTCTGATGAAATTTCCCGGCTGCAATCGTGTAGAAATAAACTCCGCTGGCCAGATTTGAGGCATCAACGGTTAAAAAATGCGTACCAGCCGTTTTATGGCCCGCAAATACCGAACCCACAACCTGTCCGGTTAAGTTGTGCAGCGTGATTTCTACAAATTCATTTGCGGGCAGCGTAAATGATATGGTGGTGCTCGGATTAAAAGGGTTTGGATAGTTTTGCGATAAATGATATCCAAGCGGAGTTTTTATTAAACTCTCATCCGTTGCATCAATTGCTGCAAGTTCGCTTTCAATAATATTTAAAAAGTAAATGTCACCAGCACTGCCGTATGATTGGGTTGATCCTATAATCGTATAACTGCCCTCTCCACTGCAAATCACCTGGTTCGCCCAGTCATTCCCTTCACCGCCATAGGCCTTAGTCCATACTGTATCGAGATTTGCATCGAGTTTTAGCACATATATATCACCTAAGCCGGCTCCAATCGAAGTGGTAGATCCACAGACTATATAACCGCTATCCGGAGTTTGGGCAATAGAATACCCATATTCATCTTGGGCAAAACCGTAAGTTCTGGTGGATAATGTATCACCGTCCGATGTTATCTCCGCCAGGTACACATCGTACCCGCCGGCGCCCGACGACTTTGTTGTACCAAGAACGAGAAATCCACCATCAGAAGTATTGCATATATCGTAACCAAAATCAACATCGTTTCCGCCGAGCGTACAGGTCCATAACGTATCACCGTTGGATGAATCCAATTTCGCGATATACATTTTGTTCGGACTGCCAACGGCGCCGGTCATCAGGTAATGTTTATCCGCTGTCTCAATAATTTTGTATCCAATAACCGGACCATATGTCCGTGACCATTTTTCCACTCCTTTGGCATCGGTTTTCACCGCCCAAAGATCACTATAATTATATTGACCGGTAAACACAAATCCGGAATCGCAAGCCTGGACAACTGAGTAAGAGCCGTCTTTTCTCGAACTGCCAAAGTTCTTCTGCCAGATTAAATTCCCCAGGTTATCGACTTTTATAAGACAGACATCGCCGGAATTTGCACTGCCGCTGCTGAATGTTCTGCCACAAATAAGATAATTGCTGTCCAGGGTAGCGATGACTTCCATCCCGTTATCCCATGATACACCACCATAAGTTCTGGTCCAAATGGTATCTCCTTCTGCATTTGTTCGGATTAAATAGATATCATTATAATATGATTCCTGGTAAATACCGGTAATTAAAAATCCGCCATCATCCAATTGTACCGCACCGTAACCAATGTCATTGTAATCTCCGCCATACCATCTTTCTGAAACAATGGTTTGTGAAAAAAGATTCATGAAAAGAGCAAAAAAGACAATCACAAAAAGCAGATTAAATCGTTTCAACATTTCAAACCTCCGTAAGTGAATTCATTTCAAGTTCTGAACCATAATTAATTAAGAGCAGACATGTACCATATTAATAGTCGGAAGCATCCCGATTTGATTGTCATAAAAGTCGAACCATTTGATAATTTTTTATTTTATACTCGGATTATTCTTTTAATGCTTTAATTCTCAGAGTCAGATTGGTCGAGGTAATTCATGACGGTTGTGTCCGCAACACCGAGGTAGATTATGTCTTTGCGTATCAGGATAAATTAATTCCTATTGAGGTTAAATCAGGAGCAACCGGGCGTTTAACATCGTTGTAAAAAAAAGGCCCTGCATTGCAGAGCCTTTAACATTTTGTTTTTATACATCTTACTTGATGCAGATATCATCTTCTTCACTTCCCTATAAATCACCCGCCACCAACTGATAGTAATAAACACCACTCGCCAGATTATTGCCGTCAAACCGATACTGATGCACACCTGCCTTTAGCCATTGGCCTATTAGCCTTTTAACCTTCTGGCCTGCAACATTATAAATTGTTAACGTAACAAATTCGGATTTCGGAATTCGGAATTCTATATTCGTAATTGGATTAAAAGGATTGGGATAATTTTGTAATAGTACAAATCTTTCCGGCATTCCAGAATGAAATACTTCATCAATATCAGTAAAAATTGGATTTTTTTCATCGTGCTTAGTCCAGGTAAAACCATCCGGTGATGTGGCATAGCCAATTTGACATTCAGTTCTCCAGGGATTTTCATTTATCCTACTGGTATCACTGCCACTGTACCACATGCGGTATGTGGTTGTAACGGTATCCAGCAGAACGGAACAAAATCCAGTCCAGGTATCATCCCAACTTCCAGCAGACCCCTTTTTTAACACAGGATTCCCTGCATGTTTAGTCCAACTTACACCATCTTCGGAAGTGGCATATCCAATTTGCCCGTCAGAATGTTCACCGCCCGAATACCACATATGAAAAGTTTTACCATCAAAGATCACATTTGGTGCTTCAACTCTGGGATAATCCCAATTTCCTGAGATTCCGGTCTTCAGAACCGGATTTTTTGCATTTTTTGTCCAGGTAACACCATCTGGTGATGTGGCATGACCGATGCGAACATAATTTCCATCGGCACCAGCATACCACATATGATAGATACTATCAACCAATATAATACAATGACTGTCAACAAATACATCATCCCAACTCCCATTCGGTCCAGGACTCAGGACCGGATTATTCACCGAATCTTTTGACCAGATAAGACCATCCGGAGAAGTGGCATGATGGATATGTATCGGTCCGGGAAGGAGAGGATCATCTGATGAAGTGTACCACATTCGGAATAGCGAACCATCATGAATAACGTTCGGCTCATACACAGTCGCCTCATTCCATCCGCCAAATGGCTCATGAACCAGCACCGGATTTCCAATATGCATAGCCCAGTCAATCCCATCGCTTGACGATGCAAAACCGATACCACCTACTGGAGCCGGTGATTTCCCGGCATACCACATATAGTAGGTATTGTCAACTATAAGCACGGAAGGCATGCCGGCAACTTTATAATCCCATGCATTCTGTGCCAATCGAGCTGGTGAGGATTGATGCTAAGAACAACATCATTATACTTAAATTTGTAAAAACTGACCTCATGAGACACCTCCTTAATAGATGATTGATATGACTTGCTGAAGAACAACTTCGGATTTAATTTTCTGTAATTTGTACTCTACAAATAAATATATACTCAATAATTGTGCCAATCAGCCAGCCTATGATCGTAGCTGATGCAAATTGTTTTATATTATTGTTTATTATAGATTTAGGAACATAACAATTAAACATAAGTTGTTTTCATGAGAGATGATTCGTAATTTATGACGATTTTAATTCGTAAATTGTTACGATTCCCAATATCAGGAGTCTGGTGATGACTGAATTAATCCCTCCTAAAAATGAAGTTAAAGAATTAAAAAACCGGCTTGATGATTTCGAACGATTATTCCTAATAATCAGATCGGTATCATCTTCTTTACAGGTTAAAGACGTACTCAAGATGATCATTTCTGAAGCCATCAGTTTATGTCATGCTGATCAGGGATCGATTATCCTGTTTGATCCGGATAAAGAGAAGTTAACCCGAACATTAATCCGGGGCGCGGATGCCGTAAAATCCCAAATTGATTCTACACTCAATAATCTGCTGGCTGGATGGGTTTATGACAATGGTAAAAGTTTGCAAACTAATGATCTCACCGGTGTGTTTGGAGAAAAAATCATTAAACAAAAGTATCGAAACATCATCTCAGTAGTAAGTATACCTATAATAAATACAGATAAAATTCTTGGAGTTATCAATCTGATCTCACTCAGCAAAAAAGTTTATTTTCAAATTCAGAGAAGTTGAGCTAATGGAGCTGTTGGCTACACAATGTGTTCATCTTATCATCAATGCCCGATTACATGAATTATTGTTTGAAGAGACAAACCGCCTACGTAGGGAATTAGATAAGGCTTATGCCTTTAGAGAAGTTATCGGCAACAGTCCAAAGTTGCAGGATGTTTTTTCATTGCTTGAGAGGATCATCCCCACTGATGCACGAGTTATGATTGAAGGAGAGAGCGGGACCGGTAAAGAATTAATCGCCAAAATTCTCCACTACAACGGACCTCACAAAGCAGGCCCCTTTGTTGCCGTCGATTGCGGTGCATTTCCGGAAAATCTTCTGGAAAGCGAATTATTCGGTTATGTTAAAGGTGCCTTCACCGGTGCTTCACGAGACAAACCGGGCCTTTTTGAGGAAGCACATAACGGCACTCTGTTCCTTGATGAGATTACCAATATGCCGACCAGCATACAAAGCAAACTATTGCGGGTTCTTCAGGAAGGTGAGATCCGCCCGTTGGGCAGCACGAAGATGAAAAAAGTAAATGTCCGACTGCTTTCAGCAGCCAGTGACAATCTAAAAAACAGGGTAGAAGCCGGTACGTTCCGGGAGGATCTTTACTATCGTTTGAGTATCGTCAATGTAAATCTCCCCCCTCTAAGAGAGCGTAGTGGGGATATCCTATTATTAACCACTCATTTCTTGAAAAAGTATGCTGAAAAATATCAAAAAAAGACGGCAAGATTAAAAACTGAGACCATCCAGATTATGGAATCATATCATTGGCCGGGTAATATCCGCGAACTTGAAAATGTCATCGAAAGAATGATCATCCTCTCAGAACCAGAGACAGATTATGTTCCACCCAGTCTTCTACCAGAAGGAATTCTATCAAAAGCAGGAAAAATATATTCAGGGAAGACCAAAGCAGTAAATAGCCAGGCCTTAAGCGTAAAAGATAAAAAAGCGGAGTATGAAAAAGAATTGATTTTAAAATCTCTGCAAAAAAATAACTGGAATCAGACCGCAGCAGCAGAAGAACTCGGCCTGCATGAGAGCACATTAAGGTATCGGATGCGGAAGTTTGGAATAAAAAAGGACTGACCTACCCCTAAATCCCCTCCCTCCATCCCGCAAATCGGGATGTAAGGAGGGGACCATGGGGGGAGTCAAGCATCAAATTTTTCCCATTCATGTTTTACCCGTTTCATCAGTTTTTTAAATTGCTCTTCACCACGAATTGCGTCCAGAATCGGATCCAGCGCAGACATAAGCGGATAATTGATAAATCCCTGATGGACCGCCTGTTCAAGAAGATCTAAAGCCGCATTCTGCATACCGGCAACGACATACATCACAGATGTAAAATAAGTGATTTGCGTATCAGTTCTAACGGTTTTCTCATAATCTCCGGTGACTAATTTCTTTATTTTATTGACATCTTTCTTTACTGCGTATTTAATGAGGAGACTTGATTTTGTAAAAGTATCAGGCCAATCGGAATGAACATGTTCATCAATCATCATGGTTGCTTCTTCTAATCTGCCAGCATATACTAAAGCTAAGGCGTAAAAGTAAACAGCTGCCGGATTTTGTGGTTCAAAGTGCAACCAGTCATAAATACCTTTAACAGCCTGCTCACCATCCCCTTCATATAAGGCAAGCACGCCAGGTGCTGCGCGGCTCATGGGTGTGAGCGGATCAATTTGTGTCAAGTTTTGTATTAGTGCACGGGCCTCATCTAACTTTCCCAAATTACAAAGAGAAACACCTAGCCATGCAATCGCATGAATATCACCGGGATTAATAGACAGTGTCTGCCTGAGATGTGTGATTGTCTTGTAAGCATTACCGCCAATAGTTTCGCTAAGTAAACCTAGGGTCAGATACGCTTCGGATGACTCCGGATCGAGTTCTAATGCCTTTTGTGCATAGTCTTCGGCTTTTGCAATATTTGACTCCATTTCAAATCCCAGGTTTACATACTGGGTATGAACATAGCCCATTCCGGCATAGAGCATTGCATTCTCACCTATAATATCCAGGCCATTCTGCAGATAACCGATAGCACGCTCCAGTGCGTCAGGATTAAACAGCCAGCCTTCCTGACGGGCACGCAGATAACACTCGTAGGCCTGAATATTCTTGATCGGTCTCTTGGCCAGTTTTTTCTCCTCTTCCGGACTTAAGGTCAACTGCAGCGCATCGACAATTGAGCGGGAGACCTTTTCCTGAATATCAAAAACATCCTCCAATGTACCACTGTATTTTTCCGCCCAGATATGTGTGTCGTTTTTTGTGTCAATCAACTGGGCATGAATACGGAGTTTATCAGCGGATTTTCGCACACTGCCTTCCAGGGCATATTGTACATTAAGTTCTTTACCAATCTCCTTCACTTTTTTTTCCGTATCCTTAAAGGTCATAGCCGAACTGCGTGATATCACCAGAAGATTTTTCACTTTTGACAAATCGGTAATGATTTCTTCAGTTAACCCATCGCTGAAATACTCATTCTCTTTCTTCTCACTAAAATCTTTAAAAGGCAGAACCACAATCGAGTTTTCCATGGCCGGCAGGTTGACATCCGGCGCCGATTTCGCCTGCAGATCTTTAACCAGTTCACCAACATGTTGATAGCGTTCATCCAAATCTTTTATCAGCGCTTTAAATATCACTTTTTCGATATAATCAGGAACATCCTTACGATATGAGGTGGGTGGCTTTGGATCCTTATTCAGGATGGCATACATCATCGCCTGTTCATTATCCCCTTGAAAGGGAGGGCATCCGCAAAGCATTTCATACAAAATAACGCCCAAAGACCAGATATCAGTTCGCTGGTCGACTTTTTCACCGCTGGCCTGTTCCGGAGACATGTAAACAGTTGTACCAAGCATGGTTCCGGTTCTGGTCAGGGTGGTGTGCCCGGACAATTTAGCCAGACCAAAATCTAGAATTTTCACCACCCCATCGGTGGTGATCATGATATTTGCCGGTTTGATGTCACGGTGGATGATGCCTTTTTCATGGGCTTTTGAGAGTCCGGCTGCTGTTTGAATTGTGATATTAATCGCCTCACTGGTATCCAGAGGGCCATGGGATATTTTTTGATTTAAGGTTTCACCTTCATAAAATCCCATAGCAATAAACATCTCATCATCTTCAGATGTACCGATTTCATGTATGGTACAAATATTGGAATGATCTAATGACGAGGCGGATTGTGCTTCAGTTATAAATCTTTTTCTGGTTTCTTTATTGACCGTGAGTTGAGGCGGGAGAAACTTTAGTGCGACGGCGCGTTTTAAATTGATATCCTCTGCTTTATAAACAATAGCCATTCCGCCGGAGCCAATTTTTTCCAGAATGCGATAATGGGAAATTGTCTTACCAATTTCAACAGGCATTTCTGATCTCTATTAATGTTCAAGCAGGGTTAGAAGTCAAGATTCTAAACAAGATAACCCTTTATAAGCAGCATTTCCAGAAAAAACTTTACCATTTCCATAAGAAGGATATTACATCTCAAGCAGACAATACATCCACCGTACTATTTACTGCGGATCGGCTACCGATTGACTATAGGATTTGAATTCCTGTTGATTAAAATCCTATTCCCTTGGCCTCCAGACGAATTCGCAGCAGGTACATGTCGGCGGTGATGTACAATGTTGAGCCATCATCGCCAAAAGTGCAGTTGGACGTTGCCTGGGTCGTCTCCAGGGTACCAAGGTGCGTGCCGTTTGGCGCAATTATCAAAACACCACCCGGACCAGTCGCATACATATTGCCTTTCTGGTCAACGGTCATCCCGTCACCCCATGATTCAAAAAAGACACGGCCGTTTGCCAAATTTCCATTCTCCAGCACATCATAGGCCATGATGACCGCCTGATTCCTGTCCGAATTGGCCACATACAGCGTTTTCTCATCAGGTGAAAAGGCAATGCCGTTGGGTCGCGATAATTCAGCGGTAAGCAGCGTAACCGATCCATCTGTGGAAAGACGATACACACCCTGAAAATCCAGTTCTTTATCGGGATCTTCCATACCTTTTTCCAAACCATAGGGCGGATCGGTGAAGTAGATATCCCCGTTACTTTTCATGGCCAGATCATTCGGCGAATTAAACCGTTTTCCTTCGAACTTATCAGCAAGGGTTTTAAAGTGTGCCTCAGGGGCATCCCAGGGAGCCTCCAGTTGGGCAATGCGACGATCTCCGTGCTGAGCCAGGATTAGTTGCCCTTTGCCGTTGACAACCAGACCATTTGAGCCGCCTTCACCTTCTCTCGGAGTTGAGCCTGTATATCCCGATGGTTTTAGCCAGACTGAGGCTTTCTCTCCTTTTTTCCAGCAATAAATGGCATTTCTGGGAATATCCGAATAAAGTACAGATTGAAGGGCAGGAACCCACACGGGACCTTCTGTCCATTCATGACCCTCCGCGAGTATCTCAAGTACCGCATCCGGCGCCACCAGTTCATCGATGCCCGGATCGAGCTGTTTAATGCTCCCGATGGTCTTAATCTCATTTAGACCGATTTCTTCAACTTGTGAGTCCCGGTTCGTACAGGATGAAATACACACAATTAAAAGTACTACTGATAGATATCTGACTATTTTCATCATCAAAGATCTCCTTTTCTCATTTTATCTAATTCAAATTCTTCCATAAAATTTCACGACCCAAATATGCGGCATTCACAATGAATAAGCCAAAATGTTGATCACCATTTACAATATCACTTGCCTGATTAATTTACAAAATTTACCACCAAGACTCTAAGACACGAAGAAAAAAGGACGATAAGAATTATACTAAATAAATTGTATTGCCCTGACCATGTGTTTACATGTTTTTAACCGCAAAGTTCGCAGAGGAGACGCTAAGTACGCAAATCAAATAATTATATCCTATAATCCTGTCCCAAAGGGATCCCGTTGGGATTATCCCGTCTAAAAAACACATTTAGTAAGCAGGAGAGACTTACGTTATCGCATCACTCCCAGAGAAGAATCTCCTGCTCTCCCCGGGGAGAAATTTTGTACACACCCTGCGACTCCCTCTCAAACCAGCCGTATACGTTTCTGTAAAGGATCGCCCGGGCATCAGGTTCGCTGAGATTTTTGGCTATATGAGAGGCCTTTGTCGGCCCGTTCTCCTGCAGGAACCGGCCAATTGACAGGGCTCTCTGCCGGTAGGCTGTCATAATGCCTTTTCTCATGTTCGATCCTCCCGGATTCGGGTCGCCTACCCGCCGGACGAACTCACCGAGCAAACGCTCCCGGCGCGGCTTTGATTTCCGGGGACGATACTCACCGGGATCGAGAAGTACTTCCACACTGCCCGTTACAAGTCTGGGATCTACAACCACCAGCCCCAGGCCAAGCATTCTGAGCAGTTTGATGATCTGCTTCCGTCGTCTTTTTAGAGCACCACATTGTCTGGGAACGCCAATATACACCTTCGAAGTGAGATTAAGTCTGTCTACGGCTTGCAGGATGACTTCAAGATTGAGAGAGAGTTTGAGTTCAACAACAACCGGATCTTCCTTACCGCGTATGGCGACAATATCACAGTTGTGAATCTCGCCCTTTACTTCATAATTTTGAGATTCCAGGAATTGTTTTATGGGTAGATAGAGATCCGCTTCTCTCATTTATTCTTTCGGCACCTCACGGTTAAAATTAAGATGATATAATCCTGTCAGAATTGCTTTTAAATGCAAAATGTTTCAATTCAGTCCAAATTTAAATCGGAAATTAGTAAATTTCACCAAAAATGATGATAAATCTTATTCCTATCTTACTAAATTAGTAATTAGTTATTTGTAATTGGGAACTGGGGAATCAGTTGGCAGTAGGCCGTAGACGGTTAGCGAAACTACCAGTTGTAAGGAACGGTCTAAGACCGTTCCGGGTCTCAAAATGATAACTTATCTGTCATTACGAGGAGTCCTCCAACAAAGGACGACGAAGTAATCCCGTTCTCCGACTTTGATTGCAGATATAAATTCTTGATTATCCTGATTTAATTCTTAAATTGTCCGATGTCCGTGGGGGTGTTTCACAAAAGGTGGAACTGAGAAAAAACCCTTCGAACCTGATCTGGATTATGCCAGCGTAGGGAAACGGTAAAATATATCAGGAATCTCCCATTGTAACCGTTTTCTTCAGTCTGGAAAACGGTTTTTTTATTTGTCGGGAGAGTTTCCATGATATCCAATTATTCATATCGCCTGTATATTTTTTCTTTTGTCTTTTATCTTCTGTCTTCCCTCTCCGCCCAGGAACTGGTACTGGTAAAGGGCACTGTTTTCGATGCGCAAACAAAAGAACCATTGGCCGGCGCCAATTTACTCATCGAATCACTAGATCGTGGCAGCACTTCTGATATATCCGGACATTTTTTATTTTCTGATATTCCGCACGGTGACTATATCATAAGCGCCAGTTTTATAGGATATAAGGTTAATAAACAGAAACTGAATATAAAAGATACTTCACAGATTACCATGCGGATTGAGTTAACTCCGACAATTCTTGAAGGTCAATCGATTGAGGTGACCGCAACCAGAGCAGCGGATGGGAGAACACCGGTTACCTTTACCAATATAACGCAAAAAGAGCTGAGTGAACAATATACCGCCAGTGATATCCCAATTCTACTCGATCAACTACCCAATGTTTACTCCTATTCACTTACCGGTGATAATCTCGGTTACTCGTTTTTAAAAATCCGCGGCTTTGATCAATCACGGGTAGGTGTAATGGTCAATGATATTCCGCTGAATGATCCTGAGGACCAACAGGTGTATTGGGTTGACCACCCGGATCTGGCCGAAAGTGTTCAGGATATCCAGGTTCAGCGCGGTGTGGGCAGCAGTATGTATGGAACTTCCACTTTTGGCGGCTCGGTTAATATCCGGACAAAAAACTATAGTTCGGAGCGGATAGCCAGAATCACACTGGGCGGCGGTAGCTTTAATACACGAAAAGTGCTGGCCGAGTATAAGTCGGGTCTGATTGCCAACAGTTATGGCTTTTATGGACGATTTTCAAGAATACTCAGTGACGGCTACCGGCGGAATTCTTCATCCGATTTGCTGGCATTTTTTCTGGGCATCGAACGCTATGACCGGAATATGGTTACACGGCTTAATATTATCAATGGCGTTGAGCGAACTCACCCCGACTGGGATGGTGTACCACAGGATATTCTGAAGTCGGACCGGCGCTGGAAGAAAGAAACTTATGAAAACGCGGTTGATAATTTCACGCAGCCGGTATTTCAGCTGATCAATGACTGGCAGATATCAAATGAGGTTAATTTAAATAATTCCTTTTTTCTGGTGCATGGTGAAGGCTATTATGAAAATTTAAAAATCAATGCGAATCTCATGGATTACGGCATGAGCGAGTTTGAAACTATTGATAAAACTCTTTTTGACGCCGATTCACTCGACTATTACCGGACTGTCGGTGACAGCGTCCTGTATCAGAATGAAAATGGTAATTATATTGTAAGAAAGACGGATTTAACCCGGCAAAAATATGTGGACAAAAATCAATATGGCTGGATCGGCAGAGTAACCTGGGATATGGATAATGCACTGCTAACTTTTGGATCTTCATTGTATTATTTTAAGAGCGATCATCATGGCCAGGTTCTCTGGGCCAAGAATATCCCATCCATCTACGATCCCGAAAGAAAATATTATAAGTATAATGGTGAAAAAACCAACCTGTCTTTATATCTGAACTATCTTCAGGACATCACTCCCGACATCGTATTGATGGCAAATATTCTCTATGAACATAAAATATATAATTTCAAACAAAATGAAACTGCATTATTTAGTGGCGCATATCTGAACCGCTATGAGGTGGTACATGATTTTATCAGCCCGCGGCTGGGAATACAATATCACCTGAGTAAAAACTGGAGTATTTTTGGAAACGTTTCACAGGCACGGCGCGAACCGGCTGATCATGAATTATTTGATACCTGGACCGGGCCCGATGACCTGGGTGCCAGCCCGCTGTTTAATCAAAGTGATACCATTCGATCAAATGGCAATATTGAATATGTTCGCTGGGATGATCCGTATGTGCAACCGGAAACGGTTATCGACTATGAGGCCGGGATCTCTTATACTGATGATCGTGTTGCAGTGAAACTGAATTTATACCATATGGATTTTTCCAATGAAATCGTTCCATTGGGTGGTATTGATAAAGACGGCGTTCCGGTCAAAGGTAATGCCGATAAAACGATTCATCAGGGAGTCGAAATTTCTGCCATGTATCAGCCTGTTGAGTATTTTAAGATTGACGGGAATTTTGCATACAGTAAAAACAGATATGACCGGTTTCTGCAACAAAATTACAGCGGCGGAACGGATGATCTGAGTGGGAATTCAATTGCCGGCTTCCCGGATATGATCTCCAATTTGCGAATGACCGGGTATTGGCATAATTTGAGAACCTCCCTGGCCATGAAACATGTTGGCAAACAATATCTGGATAACACACAAAATGAAAACCGGGTTATTGATCCGTTTTTACGTTTTGATCTGATGTTGGAATACCGGTTTTATCACCTGGCATTCTTTCCCGAGATTCGTTTTCTGTTACAGATTACTAATCTGCTAAACGAAGAATATGAAACGGCCGGCTATTATGATAGCTGGGCAGGAATGGCGTATCTATATCCGGCTGCGACGCGAAACTTTTACTTTTCGGTGGGTTTTGGGTTATAATTTTTTGTATCGCGAATACTTGATCTCTCGCAGACACGCAAAGGCGGAGAATTAGAGATTAGGAACTGGGAACTGGGAATTAGTAACTTCTTCTTGCCAATCGCCAATTGCCAATTACCGGTTGTCCATTTCTAATTATTTTTCCTGAGATTTAGCATCTTATTTTGAGAAATTAATGAACACTATTCATCTTAGTTACTGGGACATTCTCGCACTACTGGCTTATCTTCTGTTGTTAATTATAATAGGCTACCGTGCTGCAAAACGCACTGACAAAACCAATCAGGATGATTTTCTGCTGGGCAGTCGTTCCCTCAGTTTGCCGGCGTTTATTGCCACCCTGGTAACCAGCTGGTACGGCGGTATTTTGGGCATTGGCGAATTTACCTATCTATACGGAGTTTCGACCTGGATCGTTTTTGGTCTGCCCTATTACATCTTCGCAGGTGTTTTTGCCATTCTGATTGCCGGAAAGGTTCGCGCGGCCGGCAGGTTTACCATTGCGGATATTTTTTACGAGCGCCATGACCGGCGGGTGGGTTTCCTTGCCGGAATATTTCTGCTGTTTATGACCACGCCGGCGCCTTACATTCTTATGGTCGCTCTCTTGCTGGAACTTATCCTGGGCTGGTCTTTTATAATATGTCTGATTGTAGGTACGGTTTTTTCTGTTTTCTATGTCTATTTTGGCGGATTCCGATCGGTTGTACAAACCGATAAACTGCAGTTTGTTTTGATATTCAGTGGATTTTTTATTTTTCTGCTTTTTCTGATTGATCAATACGGCGGAATACAGTTTATCACAAGCAATTTATCCCAGGATCATTTATCTCCGACCGGTGGTAATTCGGTACAATATATCATGGTCTGGTTTTTTCTGGCCAGCTGGACCTTTATCGATCCCGGTTTTCATCAGCGGTGTTCTGCAGCCAAATCATTGCAGACCGCCCGGCAAGGCATTTATAAGGTTTCATCTGGATCGTGCGTGAAGCTTATTTCAATAGCATGTGGCAATGTCGAAGATGTAAATGAGACTTCTGTATGAGAAGACCTTGATAGGGTGTCCAGCATTATGTCAGTTAAAGAAAATCCTGAACTGGTTCTGTCAATATCCGAATCAAAAGTGTTGGCGGATCCGTTACCTTCTATTACATCCAGTGTTGAATTATGAGATATAGTACCGTCGCTCACTTCAATATTGGTCAATCCAACTGGTAAAGATGATGGTAGATCAAGGAATACAGTTGTTTCGTAGTAGTCTTTATCGTTATTTGCTCTTAATAACGTTTGGTGTCCGTAAGTTGAAGCAAAAGGAGTAATGTCCGTATTGATTTCTCGTGAAACAATCATGTTTGATATAGGGTCGGGATATAAGTTGATTACTGCACGTATAGATGGGTCAGTTGCACCTAGGATAATCGGTGCTCCTACTGAGGGTGTTATGTTAATAGCTATATTATCTTTATTGAATGAAGCTTTCATACCAACGGGTATTGCTATGGTATCGCCAGCTCTGGCATATTCATGAAAAGCTCTTTGCCCGCCACATGACGTAATTAATATACATATTAGTAACGTTAATATTTTGTAGTCCATTTCTTATCCTGTTATCTTTGATTAGGTATATATGCGTTCATTTATTTTTTTGGAACTCTTTTCTCATTTATCCGAGCATTTGATGAATTAAATAATACTTACAAAGCAACTTTCGTTCCATAATTTTTATGTGGCTGATACTGAAAGAATATTTAATCGGCAGAGCTATTAGAGAACCTAAATAGTTAAAATAATCGACATTCTAGAGTGCGCTTTGTTGAAATGAGTCAAAAAACTTTACACAATGATTGTTCATTGTCAGTTGGTTGGAGACTGGTTGCTTCTATATGATTGATATTAATGCAATTTAAACTATTTGGCATGAATAATGCTGCATTATCAATAAATTAATCTATTATCATTTTTGTGATGAACTTAAAAATAATAAAAACTGGGGTTTAATTCATGGGGACAGATAATAATAACTATAATGGACCTTGCCGGCGGGTAGCAGAAAGAAGGGAGATGGCTGACCGTCGAAATACAACACGATTTAGTGATGTGTTAGGTCGGCGTTCCGGGGTGGAGCGGCGTTTGCCTGTAAGAGAGACTCATCGTGAGCGTGAGGAAGTCTCTCATTAATTAGAAGAGTTTATTGCTCTTTTTTCTTATCGGTGTTTTCTACAGGTGGTTTAACAGGATTTATCTGTATCAGCATTCCTACTAACGGATGGTCGATATAGTGAAGTTCTTTACTGCGCATCCGGCGGTGTATGTTTATTGGGTAGTTGTTTTCGGTTTTAACAATTACGCCCTGATTTTCCTCAGTCGTTGACAGTGTCAGTGTTAATACCTGAAGTGTCATCGTTAGATTCGTTATCGATACTGTTTAGATCAATAGGGCGCTGATAGTCTAAATCGCCATATATGTGCAGGTACCTGGAGAGGACTAATTTTAGTTGTCCGGTAATCGTGTTTTCTGATTTGGTCTTATGTGTGTTTTCCAGATCTTCGATTTTTATTTCAAACGCATTGTTTTCATCGAGTCCTGTCTGTCTCCAGGCACCATAGAATAATACATTGAACTCAGATGAGTTATTTATGCGTCTGTATTCCTGGCCGAGTATTACTGGTTTTATGGTTTTGAAGTTACTTCCTTTTATTTCATCCGTATTAGACTCTGCTGTTTCGGTTTCTGTTGCGGATAAAGGTGAAATCAGATCAGGGTTTTCATGCCAGTATTCACTGTTGATGTAGCGTGCGTGTGGATCTTCGAATATGATGATTTCGACGTCATATTCAATCAATTTGGGGATGATGCCTTCTTCGGCTTGAGCAATGTTGATGCTGAGAAGGAGTAAAAGGATTACAGGTATGATTTTCATTGTATTATATTTATCTTTGTTTAGATTCTTCTTGTCTCTCGCTAAGGCGCTGGGCTCGCAAAGAAAACATTTTATTCAGTTTTTAAACTTTGCGTGCTTCGCGTCCTGGCGAGAGATTATTATTTAAGTTGTTTAGATATATTATTACGTATCGTCATTTTGTCTCTCGCTAAGGCGCTGGGCTCGCAAAGAAAACATTTTATTCGGTTTTTAAACTTTGCGTGCTTCGCGTCCTGGCGAGAGATTATTATTTAAGTTGTTTAGATATTTTATTACGTATCGTTATTTTGTCTCTCGCTAAGGCGCTGGGCTCGCAAAGAAAACATTTTATTCGGTTTTTAAACTTTGCGTGCTTCGCGTCCTGGCGAGAGATTATTATTTAAGTTGTTTAGATATTTTATTACGTATCGTCATTTTGTCTCTCGCTAAGGCGCTGGGCTCGCAAAGAAAACATTTTATTCGGTTTTTAAACTTTGCGTGCTTCGCGTCCTGGCGAGAGATTATTATTTAAGTTGTTCAGTTATTTATTACGTATCGTCATTTTGTCTCTCGCTAAGGCGCTGGGCTCGCAAAGAAAACATTTTATTCAGTTTTTAAACTTTGCGTGCTTCGCGTCCTGGCGAGAAATTATTTATTTAAGTTGTTTCGACTAGGCGATTTACTGTGCGGTGGATACCGTGTTTCATCAGTGATTCACTGAAGTTTAGCAGGTAGCCTAAATGCATATTGCTTAGTCGCAAGTAAGTCAGCAGCTGTTTCTTGTGCGCATTGTTAAGTTTTTCTACACACTTCAGTTCTATAATCACCTTATTTTCAATTATCAGGTCAGCACGGAAACCTTCCTCAAACCGTATCCCGTCATAATCTATTGGAATAGCGACCTGTCGCTCGACTTTCAGTCCTTGTTTGTGTAACTGATTTGCCAGAATTACTTCGTAGACTTTTTCCAGTAACCCGGGGCCAGTCTGCCGATGAATATCTATGGCAGTGTTTACTATGTATTTCCCTATCTCATTTTCCAGCATCATTCGCATTTCCTTTTGCGTGTTTTTAAATTATATATCTTATGTTGAGCAATATGTCAGCATCTTTTGCTTTTAGCGGCACTGGCATATTTTATTGTTATTCTCGCTAAGGCGCAAAGCTCGCAAAGAAAACATTTATTTTTTACACCTTAATTAGTCTCTCGCTGAGGCGCAAAGCTTGCAAAGAAAACATTTATTTTGTTTTTACACCTTAATTAGTCTCTCGCTAAGGCGCAAAGCTCGCAAAGAAAACATTTATTTTGTTTTTACACCTTAATTAGTCTCTCGCTGAGGCGCAAAGCGCGCAAAGAAAGCTTTTATTTGGTTTTTAAACCTTGCGAGCTTTGCGCCTTGGCGAGAGACTAAATTCACCATTACATAGCACCTGTACAAATGGCTATAAGCACCACACAGCTGGTCTGTGTCTATCATGCCGCTTTTGGTAAATACAGTGTGTTGATTACATCATAAATCTGTTTTGTGCGCTCTTCTATTTCTTCGGCTGTGTCTAGCACTCTCAATGTATGTTTACCATCGAAGCGGTACCTATTGCTCTGTGTCTGAATCATCTCGATGAGTTTTGTCGGATTGATGTTTGGTTTTTCGTCAAACAGGATCTTGATGCCGATATCGGTCGCTTCTATGCTCTTGATACCGATGTTCTGTGCGGCGAGTTTGATCTCGGTGACGGCAAACAGGTTTTTAAGATAGTCTGGCAACAGGCCAAACCGGTCGATCAGTTCGACCCGGATATCATCCAGTGTATCGTGGCTGTCTGCACTGGAGATGCGTTTGTACAGCATCAGGCGTTGATGGATGTCGTAGATGTAATCGTCCGGTATCAATGCAGGTATGCCGAGATCGATCTCCATGCCTGAATGTAGCGCTTCATCCGGGTCTGGCACTTTGCCCTGTTTCAATGCCGTGACTGCGCGTTCCAGTAACTCACTGTACAGGGTGAAGCCGACTTCGGATATCTGGCCGCTCTGGCTCTCACCGAGCAGTTCACCGGCGCCGCGGATCTCCAGGTCGTGGGTGGCGAGAGTAAAGCCGACGCCGAGGTCTTCCAGGGATTCGATGGCAGCGAGGCGTTTTTTCGCATCGTCGGTCATCGCTGATTCGGGCGGTGTCAGCAGGTAGGCATAGGCACGATGATGTGAACGTCCGACGCGTCCACGTATCTGGTGCAGCTGTGCCAGGCCTAAACGATCAGCCTTGTTGATGATGATGGTGTTGGCTGTCGGTACGTCGATGCCGCTCTCGATGATGGTGGTCGCGACCAGGATACTGAAACGCTGGTGGTAGAAATCCAGCATCACCTGTTCCAGCTGTTTCTCCGGCATCTGGCCGTGGGCGAATTCTACGCGTGCTTCGGGCATCAGTTCCTGCAGGTCGCGTGTGATCTTCTCGATGGTCTTGACTTCGTTATGCAGGAAGTAGATCTGGCCGCCGCGTTTCAGTTCACGCTGGCAGGCCTCATGGATCAGTGCGTCATTCCACTGGGTAACAAAGGTGTTGATCGAGTGTCTCTGCATCGGTGGTGTGGAGATGATAGAAAGATCTCGGATGCCGGCGAGTGACATGTTCAGCGTGCGCGGGATAGGGGTCGCGGTGAGCGTTAATATGTCTATCTCTGCACGCAGTGATTTCACATGTTCTTTATGCCTGACGCCGAAACGGTGTTCTTCATCGACGATGATCAGGCCGAGGTCATTAAACTTGATGCTCTTCTGTAACAGCTTATGTGTGCCGACGACGATATCCACTTTGCCGTTCTTCACA
>CAVXXB010000007.1:0-25054 GCA_963765585.1 Calditrichia bacterium
TTCTGCTCTCAATCTTATTCTGGCTTGTATTTGATTTTCTGACAATTAGTTGCGGTCTGTACGCGGCTGCAATTCTGAAAGATATCAATCCAATATTTTCGTTTCCCTTGTTAGCAGACCAGGTACTGCCTCCATTTATCAAGGGTATATTTTTTACTGCATTATTTGCGGTTATCATGTCCACGATTGATAGTTTTACCTTTTTATCGGCCATAACGTTTGGCCGGGATCTGGTCTGGCGGCTCAGGAACCATAAAAATGAGTTACAGATCAGTCGCTATACACGATTCGGATTGATACTCACTGCATTGGTCTCGGTTATCCTGTGTCTGTTATTTCCCTCAGTGATTCAGTTATGGTATATCATCGGAAGCCTGTTTATCCCGCCTATGTTTCTACCTTTGCTGAGTGCATATTTCCCAAAAATGAAACTACCGGCTCATCATATCCTGTATTTGATGATCGCGAGTTTCGGCCTGTCTTTGTTTTCGTTCCTCTGGGGACAATTTAACATGGTGGCAGGAACACCCGCGTATCCGCTGGGCATGGAACCATTTTTCCCGGGATTTCTTTTGAGTATAATATTATTTATCACATTTAAATTAAGGATGTATTTCCTCAAAAAGCCAAATTAGAGATGTGGTAATTTGTAATTGGGAACTGGGAACTCAGTTGGCGGTATGCAGTAGGCAGTCAACGATGGGTGAAAATTGAGTCCAATTTGTAGGGAACGGTCTGAGACCGTTCCGGGTCTGCAAATTGAACAATATCTCGCAGAGACGCGGAAGAAACAATTAGAAATTAGAAGTTAGAAGTTAGAAATGAAACTTATCTGTCATTACGAGGAGTCCTGCAACAAAGGACGACGAAGTAATCTCCACTCTCCGACAATGAGATTGCTTCTCCCGATGAATCGGGATCGCAATGACCGTCATGAATTAATCACCACTAACCAATTTCTATTAACAAATAACTAATTACAAATTACTCATCTCACATGATAATTTGATAATTTTGCATAGTTAAGTATAATTTTTTGTCTAATTATGTAATATTTGTGACCAAAGCTCACAATTATGTAATTTATTTTTAATTATATTTACTCATGAATCGATTATATATTAAATATATCGTCGGTTTGTAAGGGGCAATTAAACTACCAAAATCTTTATAACTTATCCAAAGGGGGACAACTCATGCGTAAATATGTAGCTATTTTAACAGTAATTATTCTGGCATTTGTATTTTCTATTCTTATCTCGGAACCTTCATTTAACAGTGGCGCCGGTTGTGGTGGTGGTGGCTGCCACAGTTCAAAACCGGGTGAGTTATCATTATCCACCGATGAACTTAAAGTTATGGTAAGTCTACCAAATATATCAGGTGAAAAAGTGGGCGGCGAACTGGTGAACAGCGAGGGAACCGTCGTCAGTGTTGTAAACAGCACCAATAGTAATCCATTTACATTGACAGCACCCGAGGCAGGATCATATGTGGTCAATGCCGGATATAAGGAACCTGATAAGGAATGGGATACCGGTTCTGTGGAAGTCACTCTCAGCGATGTGAGTCATTCCGCACCGACTACAATTCCGGTTAAATTAGAACTGTTTGATAATCATCCCAATCCGTTTAACAATGAAACCCTGATCAGATTTTCGCTTCCCGGCCAGGAATATCTCACACTGCAAATATTTAATATCAATGGCCGTTTAGTGCGTGATTTGGTAAATAATAACTTACCTGCCGGGCAGCACAGTGTCCGCTGGGATGGTAAAGATAATAGTGGCCTGCTGGTGGCATCGGGAACCTATTTGTATCAATTGAAAAGCAGCGGGAAACAGTTGACCAAGAAGTTGATGTTGATAAAATAGTCAACATCTGCAGAAGAAGATTAGTCACAAATTCGTAATTAGTAATTGGGAACTGGGAATTTAGTTGGCATTAAACAGTAGACAATAATAGGTAGATGAAATCGTAGGGACACGGCATGTCGAAGACCCCGTTTTACGGGTGCCGTGTCCTTCTATAATCAGCGAACAGATTAACAATTTCTCGCAGAGACGCGGAAAAAGCAATTAGGAATTAGAAGTTAGAAGTTAGAAATTAGAAGTGAAACTTAACTGTCATTACGAGGAGTCCTGCAACAAAGGACGACGAAGTAATCCTGTTCTCCGACAATGAGATTGCTTCTCCCGATGAATCGGGATCGCAATGACAGTCATGAACAAATCATCAATCACCAATAACCAATTACCAATTACGAATAACAAATAACTAATTACAAATCTCTAATCTCTCATCTCTAATTTCTATTCCGCGTCTCTGCGAGAATTATTTAATAAATAATATAACAGATTCTACTTCATCAGAATCAGCCTATCCTGAAGCACCGCATTATTTGTCACCAGGCGATAAAAATACACCCCGCTGGCCACATTATTTGCATTCCAAACATAACGATGTGATCCCGCACTTACCGTTCCGTCAACCAGGCTGGCAACCTGCTGCCCCAGTACATTGTAAATCTTCAGACTTACGATACCTGTCTCCGGTAAATCAAATTGAAATGATGTCTGACTATTAAACGGATTGGGATAACAACTGATATTGACTTTATTGGGAGGTGTATCGGCTAGGATTTCCGGCTCTTCGGCATCAAATGCTTCTGTTTCCTTTCGGAAATTAAAGAAATTCCACCAGTCTGCCGCAGCCGGACCGCCATAGGCTCCCATATCATTACGAACAGTCCCCCTGGCCGGTAATTGGGCATAACCAGACCGGAACCTGCTTTCCGGATCATTGTAGATCGGATCCGGATTACCGGCATCAATACACGGCGATTTGAATCCCAAGAACTGTAACATACTAATTAAACGCGGATTAACATCCATATTGCCGGTACCATCCCATCCACCGGCCACATCTGAATAACTGACATCAACCTGACCACTCTCGACCACAATTTCACAACCATCCGGTGATTCATTTTGCCAGAGTATGGAATTCATCACCGTCAGATGGGATCCATAGGCATCAATCGCCCCACCCTGTTTGGTAGCTTCATTTTTAGTAATGGTATTATTGATTAATTTGGCGTTGCAAAAATGAAATCCGGTCCACAACCCGCCGCCAATCGTACCCTTGTTCTTTTCGATCAGATTATTCATCACGGTCGGGCTGCCGTCCCATATAGCCACACCGCCGCCATAGCATTCGCCCGTTCCGGTGAAATAATTATGTGAGACAATATTATTTTTGAATACCAGATCTTCAGGCGGATAATCCAGCACAACCCCGGCGCCAAAGCCACTGTCAAAGGGACAGATCTCGTTGAACATGATCTTATTATTGCTGATTTCACCCTTACTGCCAATGATAGTAAGTCCACCGGCATGACTACTTATACCCGGCAGGGCGGTTTCCGGCTGAAGTGCTTTGTTATGGGATATATTATTTCCGTGTACCAGCACTTCATGGAATATTGGATTGGGCGGCACACCCCAGGATGACAAAGCAATTCCGCCACCATTGCTGCCCACTCCGAACGAATACACCTGATTATGCCGGATCGTATTATTGACAACCCGCCCGGCGCTGTTAAAATTGATACCACCGCCGGTGGCCCTTAGCTGCCCGGTGGCATTGTTGTGTTCAAATATATTGTCTTCCAATACGGCAGTGGTCGGAATAAAGGGTGGTCCATTGGCAAATCCGCCACCCATAGCCCAGGCGGTGTTTTCAACGGTATTATCTACTATACGGTTATGAATGATTTTTGCCCCGGATGCCGAGCAAAAAATTCCGCCGCCCTGACGCATGGGTGGAAAACCCGGAAAAACCTGAACCGTGCCGGTGCCACCGGTGATTGTAAAACCGCAGAGTACTGAATTGGTATCTTCGCCTGAAACAAAATTTACCACCGATCCAAAATCCGGATCAGCCGGCCGGCTGCCATTGATAATGGTCTTCTTAATGTGTTTCTTTCTGCCATCCAGATAAAACTTACTGGCAACCGTGATGGCTTTTCCCATAAAGTTGATATTTTCGTAATAGGTGCCTTCGGCAACCACGACAACATCTCCCGGAACTGCAGCCATGATGCCGGCCTGAATGGTGGGTTGATCCGCCGGAACATGGATAATACCGCTGAAAGCAAGTGATGAGATACACAGCACAATTATGACCAAAGAATTAAAACGATACATTTTGACCTCCCGATACAATTATTTTATATCAGAATTCCTCCCTGAAAAATTATTATCCTGATCCAATATTCATAGGCACCTCCTCAACCAAGTTTATTTTTTTTAGACAGGATCATCCCAACGGGATCCCTTTGGGACAGGATATTAAGTTAGAAGTTAAAAGTTAGAGATTGAAAGCATTGGCAATTGGCTATTGGTCGTATGCAATGACAAATTACTATTTACCAATTTCAAATCTCTAAAATATACAATGTCCATGACCGCTAATTTCTTTTAACTAGTTTAAAATCCGTGAGAATCCGTGTACTCCGGCCTGCCCCGTTTCACGGGGGTCATCCGTGTTCTATTTCTTCTATGTTGGTTTCATATGATACTATTTACCGCTAGGCAATATTACCGGCAGACGAATATTCTATTTCACCCCTAAAGGGGTATTCAATGTTTTTTGGAATTCCATTTACTACAAATATAGAACCGCTACGCGGTTCCTTGTATATCCTCGATATCATAGCTCCGTCACGGGCTATCTATTTCTATCCATTCTTTACAACACATAGTTAAAACCCGGTAGCGATGATATATAATTAAAAAACCGTAATAAAGAAGATCATTTATTAATTACCTACCGACAATATTGCCTTATTTCAGCAAAACAAGACTTTCTTGTCTGAACAAAACCTCTATCTGTGCGCAGCTGATAAAGATAAATCCCACTGGCAAATCCTGTCGCATCCCATTCCACATCGTATGCACCGGCCGGCTGTCTGGCCGAAACCAGCGTTGCTACTTTTTGCCCCAGAATGTTATAAATGCTCAAATTCACCTGGCTGGTTTTGGGAAGTTGATAGTCAATTGTAGTTAGCGGATTAAAGGGATTCGGATAATTTTGAGATAAAATGATATTTGAAGGAATCTGCGATTGCCTATCAATTGGTTCTCTAGTGAATGTAATTCCACCATTTGTTGTGCGCAATATTGAACCATTTACTCCCACAAACCACCCATTGTATATGTCAACAAAATCTACTGAGTTTATCCCCTCGACTGGGATGGTTTGCCTGATCCAGTTTTCTCCTCCGTCGCTAGTATTCACAATATCGCTGCCAATAACCCAACCGATACTCTCATTGATCATCTTGACTGAAGAATATACAGCCAGACTATCCTGGTAAATCTGCCAGTTATTACCTCCATCCGTGGTGTGATAAATGTAACCCTGATACACAGGCCACCATCCTCCCGACCAACAATAGCCACCAGCACCCCATCCATTTAATGAATCCAAAAAATCAATTGAGCGTCAGGTTATCAAGGCCATCCGGGTGTCAGAATGCTCCAGTCATTACCACCATTGGTGGTATATAATATTTTACCATTCAGACAGTTGCCAACCATCCCTGCATAATATTAATAAAATCTACAGCATATGAGAGGCTCAGTAATACCAGTTATTTGCAATTGCCAAACCTGCCCACCGCTCTTCTGTAAATAGAATACGATGCCGGAATCACCAACGGCCCAGCCTGTATTTTGATTAATGAAACAGATTGAAATTAAGGGAACGTCAAAATCAACCTCCTGTTTTTCCCAATTAATTCCACCATCTGATGTATTAAGGATCAGACTACGAGATGTCTTCCAATCAAAGCCGATACACCAACAATTCAGATTATCAACTGCATAAATAATTTGAAATGATTCTGTTTGTGTTGTTTTTTGCAACTCCCATGAATTACCGCCATCCATTGAGTGATATATACGACTGATTGGAGATCACCCATCCATTATATTCATCTAGTAAAATCGACTTGAATGAATTCATCCCTGGTAAAACTTTTACTCTGAGAAGCCCAACTTTTTCCCGCATTGGTTGTTTTTTGTATTGATCCTTGTGTTCCAACGCGCCAACCGACCTGAGAGTTCATAAAGAAAACTGATAATGCATTTGGAGTCTGGATACTTATCCGCAATCCAGGTTTCTCCACCATTAGTCAGTCGTGAGAAAAATACTCCATCCGGCAATGAAGCCATGATCATGATCAGTAAAAAATACTGAAGTTAATTGATTGTTCGATAAATTTTGTCCGGGTGATCTGTTTGAATCCAATTGTTTCCACCATTTTCTGTTTTCAAGAATAATATTATCTGTACCGACTGCCCAACCGGTATTTTCATCAATAAAAAAAATAGATTCAATTACTCCAGATACACCACCAGATTGAGAAATCCAATTTTCGCCACCATTTTCTGTTTTTAAAATTGTTACTTTGTGAGCACTTAGACCAGCCTCCAACCGCCCACCCAATCTGGTCATTTACAAAAAAGAGTTCACGTATGGAGATATCCGCACTGTCCTGTATTGCCCAGGTTTCTCCTCCATCTGTGGTTTTTATAATCAGACCATGAGACTCTTCTCCTGTTGAGGAACCGACAATCCATCCGCATTCTCGGTCCAGGAAAAATATCGAGAATGGAGAATATGCAAATTCTTTGATTTTAGATTGAATCATCCAGTCTATTACCACTATCAACGGAGTTTTAAAAGAACCGGTTCTAATATCTGGCTATCCCCAGATGCATTCAAATGTGAGTCTCCCACCTAGCGCCCAACCAACATTGCTTATCCACAAAATATAATATCGTAAGATTTCTTCAATTTCATTTAAAATTATGTAAATTCCAGTGCTCGTCCACCGTCTGTTGTATTGCAGAATTGTGCCCCAGGATCCGATTGCCCATCCTGTGTCAGTCGTTACAAACTGAACAGAAGTTAATTCACTGGCTGTCGGAACCGGATTTTGATAATACCATCCGTCCTGTGCATGGCCAGAGACAGAACATAATAAGATGAGTACATAGGGAAAAAATGTCTTCATTTTATACCTCAACTATTTTAGGAAGACAAGCTTACGGTTAAGAACAAATCCCCGGTCTGTTTCCAGCCTGTATAAATAAATCCCACTTGCAAATCCACTGGCATCCCAATCAACACTATATAATCCTGCGGGTTGTTTTTCCGAAACCAGGGTCACAACCTTCTGCCCGAGGATATTATAGATACTTAAATCGATGTAATTAGTAATTGGTAATTGGTAATTAATTGTCGTAATAGGATTGAATGGATTGGGGTAATTCTGGTTTAAAATATAATCATTCGGTTGGCCTTTCTGTGGTGATTTTTCAATTTTTAAAACAACAATACTTTCCGTATAGGGGCCGCCATACGCACCCATATCATTTCTGGTTGTACTTTCCGAAGGATATTGAGCATAACCCGGGTTATCTAAATCCTCAATATCTTCATAAATTAAATCCGGATTTCCTGCATCAATACAAGGACTATTTGCAGAAAGATGATATAATGCATCCTTATAATCTGGATCAGAATTTATATTTCCATTTTCATTCCCACCCTCCTGGATATCTGAATAGGCTACATTTGCACTACCGCCGGTTCTGTAAATCTGTGCACCTGATGGCGCTGCATTGTCCCAGACAATTGTGTTCATGACATTCAGTGTGGAATTTCGCGAATAAATACCGCCACCCTGATTTGAGGCACTGTTTCCATCAAACGTGTTATTAACAACTTCAGACTATACTTGTATTATCCAGGAAAAGACCACCGCCATACCGGGCTGTGTTCCCGGAAAAGATATTATTAATAATGACCGGAGATGAATTGTACAGTGCAATGCCACCACCATAATATGCACCATCAAGTTTATTTCCGATAAACAGGTTACCCTCTATCAGGTGATGACCATCAATTAATGATCCAATATACAGGCCGCCGCCTCCTGAATATTCTTTATGGCCTTTGGCAATATTGGATATGATTTGGTTACTTCGGAGCGTAATCCGGATTCCGGCGCTCATCACCGCGCCGCCATAACTGTTGCTGTTTTCGGAAACCGCCTGGTTGTCGCGGATAACATTTTCTTCAATCAAACAAAACCGCGCACCATATTCTGCCTCTAGGACAAAGCAGGCGTATTGCGCCGCCTACCGCAATTGTATTAACGCCGGATGCAATGTTCCCGCTGATTGTATTATTACAAATGCGCCCATTGCTGGCAAAAAATATACCACCGCCCTGGGTGTAGCCAAATCCTCCGGATACCCAATTGTTCCGGATTGAATTATTCTCAATGATGTAATAAGCATTAAGTGGTGGTTCGCCGGCCGACAATTCCGCCGCCATATACCAGATCATCTGTCGAAATAATATTGTTTTCGATGATATTCCAGCTGATGCGTGATCCTTTTTCTGAGGTGATACAAATACCCCCCCCCATCCGGAAATCATAATCTTACCATTTTCATTTACTGGTTGAAGCAGTACCGTTTCCTCCGGTAATGGTAAAACCAGTTAGTACCGATGTTGTGTCTTCGCCGGAGATCATATACACCACCGAACCACTGTCCGGGTTAGTATGCTGGCTGCCGTCGATTATTGTTGCCGAAATATGTGAGGTATCCTGATCCAAAATAAACTGACTGGCAACGGTGATCGCTTTACCTTTAAAATTAATATTTTCAGAATAAGTGCCTTCGGCTACCAGCACCGTGTCACCTTTGTGCATCAACACCGGCCTGGATAGTTTCATAATCTTCCGGAATTTGGATAACCGGTAAAAGTGGATAGGCACGAAGATTTTCCTGTGCGCCAATATCCGGATTTCTGCTTTCCGGACTAGGTCGATATTTCCATCAAAATCATAATCAGGCGCATTAAAAATTATTTCGGAAAAATTATACGAAGATTTACCTCTGCCAATGCATCTGCTCGATCTGGAAGATGGAACAATGTATCTGTAAACATTGGATCAATATTAATATTTCCTTTACCTGCCCAAGCATCTTGAACATCGCAGTATACTACTTGTGTATTTCCGCCTGAATATAAATTTGTGAGCCGTTAGTTGCCTCATTATTCCACAAAATGGATTCATAATTAACGGTGAAATATTTGGTGTATAAATTCCTCCGCCGTACGTAGCAGTATCATTTAGAATTGTATTATTGATAATTTGTGTCTGAGTTTGTGGTAGCGTTAAATAAATACCTCCACCCACGTTGTGCACTATTATTTTTAAGATATTATTTTCTATAATGGATGATCCACTGTTATGTTTGATGAATAAACCGCCGCCATATGTACCTTTATTTTCATATATTTGATTAGCATTGAGAATTACTTCATTTTTCCAGATACAGACTCCACCACCATTACATATCCACTGTACCAGTGATATAATTATCATAGACTGCATTGTTCTCAAATATTATTGATCCTGATTGTATGCCTCTATAAGAACGCCTGCACCATTTGATTTTTGAGTGACATTTATCTCGTTTGAAGAAAATCGGTTTCCTGTTACTATATAAATTTGATCCACCAATTGATTGACATAGCCACCGCCGTGACCTCCCCACTCAAAATTTCCGGTGGCATTTACTTTATTGTGATGAAATGATATTTCCGAGAAATGATCAGCGATTTCGTTCATTGCAGACTTATACCGCCACCAGGTTGCCTGTACATTCTTTGCTGTTGCTTCGTTATTTGAAATTTTATTATTAGTAATTCTTCCTTCGCATCCGAATGCAATTCCACCTCCTGCGACATAGGTAAGTTCCTTGTGTCGTCGCAACTGTATTATAAGCAGATATAATTGCTCTCAATAATTATAAATACCATTTCCATCTGGCGTTCGATGCTCTTGCATAATACCTGCTACCAACACGAAATCATACTTGAAGATGAAATATTATTATTCACAATTTTGTTATTGGATATACGTGCATTAGACATGCAGAGTATTCCACCTCCTGCCCTTGATTCCGGTATTGTTCCCGGCTGGCATATGAGTTCCGTCACCACCGTAATTGTAAATCCGCATATACACCGATGTCGTATCTTCCCCGGAAATAAAATAAACAACCGAACCACTGTCCGGATCACTGTGCTTGCTGCCATCAATAATTGTTGCCGAAATATGTGAGGTATCCTGATCCAGAATAAATGACTGGCAACCGTAATTGCTTTGCCTTTAAAATTAATATTTTCATAATAGGTGCCTTCGGCCACCAGCACCGTATCACCTGCTTGTGCGGAATCAATCGCATTTTGAATCGATGAAAAATTCTGCGGAACATTTAAAATATCCGCCCGGGCAGAAAAGACAATAAATAGTAAGATAAACACAACTAACGTGGCTTTCATAACTATCCTCCTGATTAATAAATCAATATCGAATTGTCATTCCGAACTTGTTTCGGAATCTCTTTTCTCAAGAAATGATTATTCTGGAAAATAATATGAAAGATCTGTGAGATTGTCTAACACTCAACACGCAATCTTTAACACTAATGACGCAGGAAACTGGATACTGGAGTGCAGGATAGGTCAGGATTACAGATACAGGAGTAATATCAAGGAACGAAGGTTCAAGGTTCAAGGTGCAAGAGACAGTAAAACAAATTACAAATTACGAATACGAATTAAAAATGAAAATACCAGGATTTTGGGATTTGTATTTTATATAGTCTGACGGTAGTTGACTAAACTGTGCTTTAAAACTGCGTGAAAAATAGGAAAGATTATTGAAGCCGCAGGCATAGGCCACCTGGGAGATATTGACTTCCTGCTGATCCAGTATTTCTTTTGCCTTTAGCAAACGCTGCATTCGGATAAAATGGGTAGCGGACATCCCGGTAAGGGCCTCGAGTTTTCGGGTCAGTTGCGATCTGCTGTATACCATTTCGCTTGCAAAATTCGTGACAGTAAATTTCTCATCCCCCAGGTGACGTTCAACAACCTGAACAGCCCGATCGTGAAAGGCATGATTCGCTTTGTTTCCGGCCTGCAGTTTTTGATCAAATTTATAATGACGCGCATAATGTTCACGTAGTTTTTCACGCTGTTTTAGCAGATTCCGGATCCGTGCCTGTAGTTCGCTTGCATCAAATGGTTTAGTCAGATAATCATCGGCGCCGGTTTCCAGGCCATCGATCTTGTCTTCAGTCGTGGCTCTGGCGGTGAGCAGGATGACCGGGATATGACTGGTGCGTTCGTCGGTTTTTAGTTTTTGACATAATTCAAAGCCATCTATTCCGGGCATCATCACATCACTGATGATCAAATCCGGTATTTTTTGTATCGCTGTTTCCAATCCATCCCGGCCATCACTGAGCTTCAATTATCCGGAAAGTGGATTCCAGATGGCCGCGAATATAAAAACGAACATCCGGGTTATCTTCGATAACCAGAATCCGGGGGGCTCTTATACGGTATTTTGGTTTACTGCTTATGATTGCTTTCGTTTCACATAAAATCGGATCTTCAAAAGGATCGGAGGAAACTGATGGTGATCTGCTGATTTCCTGATTATCCAGATGTGATTTTCCCAGAGGCAGCATCACCGTAAAAGTGGTGCCTGTATCCATTGAACTCGTTACGCTAATTCGGCCATGATGTAACTCAACCAGTTCCCTGGTTAATGCCAGCCCGATACCGCTTCCTTCATGATCTAAATGAGCTGCATCATTTGCCTGATAAAAGCGGTCAAAAATGCGATCGATTTTTTCGGGCGGAATATACGAGCCGGTGTTGGTGACAGTGATTTCTATGAAATCGGAATTAGGAACTGGGAATTCAAGACAACCCCCTTTATCCCCATTTTTTAAGGGGGAACGAATTGCCTCCCCCCTATCAAGGGGGGACTGAGGGGGGTGTGTTCATTGATATACAAATCCTGCCATTCTCCGGTGTAAATTTAAACGCATTGGAAACAGGTTATACATAATTTTCTCAATCTTATCGCGATCTACAAATGCTTTTATAGTTTCATCCTCGGCTTTTAAATTCAAGATTTATTTTTTTTATCCGGGCTAAGGACTCAAATGACTGGACATATCCTCTCAGCATTTGCACGATATTTTCCTCGTGAACCTGCAGTGTCATTCCGCCTGATTCCAGCCGGGAGAGATCAAGCAGTTGATTAATCAGACGAAATAAACGGTTGGCACTGCGCTGCATCATTTGCATGTCCTGCTTAAGATTGCGATCGTGCAGTTGTGGCAGCCATTTTTTTATCGGCCCGAGGATAAGTGTCAACGGCGTGCGGAACTCGTGAGAAATGTTGGCAAAGAAACGCGATTTCATGTGGTCAATTTCGAGCAATTTTTCAGCGTGTTCATGTTCCAGCACCAGCTGATTTTTTAATCGCTGTCGTTTGAGATCATATTGCCGTAGAGAGTAGAGCAAGATCAGGAATGCGATTGCATAAATAAAGTACGCCCAGTTCGTGCGCCACCAGGGCGGCAGGATAATCACTTTTATCGAGATCCCTTCTTCATTCCAAACACCATGATTATTTGAGCCTTTTACATGAAACACATATTCACCGGGATCAAGATTGGTGAAACTCGCCGTACGTTCATTGCCAATTTGAATCCAGTCATCAATTAAACCTTCCATTTTATAGGCATATTGGTTTTTCTCAGGATTGGTAAAATTCAGCGCTGCAAAATCAAATGAAAACATATTTTGATTATAATTCAGGACTATCCTTCGTTTATACTGGATTGCCGTGTCCAGCTCAACATCTTTTGGAAATACACTGAAATCGGTTATTCTGATGGGTGGAATATTAGGATTGGTATGGATAGTCGGTGGAAAAAAACTCAAAACCCCATTTCCTCCTGCAAAATATAAGTGGCCATCCGGATCTTTTGCTGCATTCTGCCGCCCGCCGCCGAAACTGTCAAATGGAAGGCCATCAGCTTTTTCAAAACTTAATATTTGGCCGGTTTTAATCTTGTACACCGAAATACCATGGGGTGTCGCACACCATAAATTACCCTGATTATCCTCCAGTATTTTCAAAACCAAATTTGCAGCCAACCCATCTTCGGCGAAAAAGTGCCTAAAAGATTTAGTATCTAAATCAAAACGATTGAGCCCTGCTTTGGTCGCAATCCAGAGTGTGTTGGTATCAATAACCGACGGCTGAATAATATCGGTAATATCATTACAACTCAGACTTGAAAAATTGTGAGGATCGTTTGTATAATGAAGAATCTCGGGATTCTGATTTTCATCGAGACGAAGAGAATACATACCGTTATTAAATGTGCCTATCCATAAAGTCCCATTACGGTCTTCGCAAAGATTGCTGAAAAGAAAGTCCTCATTTGTCTCCGCATTCAAATCATAAGTATAAAATTTTCCGGTATTCTGTTCATACAGTCTGAATTCCAACATCCTGTGATGCGATCCAAAAATCACCATTTGTCCGGGCCAGCAAATACTGTATCGAGTTGGATCCCAATCCTGTCGAATCGTCCGGATTATTCTTAATATGTGTAAATATGCCACTTTCAGGATTTAAAATATTTATACCATCATGCCAGGTGGCGATCCATATATTTCCTTCAGGATCTTCCTGAATTCCGGAAATCATATGCGAACTCAAACCGGTCGTATCCCGCCAGTCATAATTATAATGCGCAAAGTCACCTGTTTCACTATCATATACATCTACTCCGTTGGTGCCGAACCACATTTTGCCGGAATGATCGGCATATACCGTCCAGGTACCCGTCTGTGTCAGACTATTAGGGTAGTTATCATTTCTGGAGAACAGTGCAAACGAATTTTGCTGGCGGTCAAATTTGTGCGATTCCCTGTTCATTAGACCGATCCAGACATTTCCGTATCGATCCTCATAAAGTGTCGTAATAGTAGAGCCCTTGAGATTCTTGATATGTCGGAAAAAAGGTTTTTCCCCGGATAACAATTCTTTTATCGAAACCGTATTTATATAGTTATCAACAGAACCGATCCACAATGTACCAGTGTGGTCGATAAGTAAATGACCGACGTTATCAGAGCAAATACTGTTTTTACCGGACCAGTCACGTTTAAAATGTTTAAAACTTTCCGTTCTGCGATTAAACATATTCAATCCGCCACCATACCTGGATATATTTGGGTGTCCGGTGCCTAACCAAATATTTCCCGAATCATCTTCACAAAGTCGAACTGATGGTATTATGACTGATACTTTGAGAGTTTTCGGGATCATGTTTGTACTGTTTTTTGTCCTGGGAGACCGGATCAAACCGGATCAGTCCTTCGGTTGCCATACCGACCCAGATTTTACCCTGTTTATCTTTATGCACTGTAAGTGCAGTGTTCTTTGACGGGAATGATTTGGCAACAGGTTCATCAGAAAAATCGTAATGTGTGTAATGAGGTGTTTTATCAAAATCCAGTTTAAGATGAGTTAAGCTATGCATCGAACCCGAGAACCAAATAGATCCATCTTCATTCACAATGATTTTTGTAATATGCATATTGTGACTTTTTTCCACACTTCCGGAAAATCGAGTGAATTTTTCCGTTTTCTGATCAAAATAACTAAGACCACCACCAAAGGTTGCTATCCATAGGTTACCGAGCTGATCTTCTTCGATATCAAAAACCCAGTCATTGGAAAGCGAAGTCGAATCAAATGGGGTGTGATTGTAATGCTTATAAGTGTATCCGTCATAGCGGAGCAGACCTTCCTGGGTTCCGATCCAGATAAATCCCTGAGAATCCTGATGGAACGCATGAACAATTGTGGCAGGAAATGTATCAAATTTCGGCTCAACTACCTGGGCAAACAGCAGAGGACAGAAAAGAAGATGTATCACAAATAGAATATGCAGAGATAACCTGATCATGATCGACTGTACCATGTGTCATTGTATCGTATGAGTACAATATCAAAAAAATCAACAGAATCAGAAGAAATAGGAGTAGGAATTAAAATTATCCGGCACTTTGTGCCCCGGATAACCTAAGTAGAAATCGTTACCTGAATATACTATCTGATAAATTAATCTCAAAGCTGTAATTAAATATTTAGCATAGATAATTCATTTCCCGTAGAGATGCGGAGACGCGAAAAGACAATTAGGGATTAGGGATGCGAAATGAGTGGTTGGCAGTTGGCCGTAGGCAGTTACTAACGGCCAATAACTAATTACGAATTACCAATTCCCAATTCCTAATTCCTAATTTCTAATTTCTAATTGCATCTTCTGTGCCTCTGCGAGAGGTGAATTAATCAGGTTTAAATTTTAATATTAAAGTGGGAGATTGCGGAATATTGCTGAAATTATAATCGTTATTCACTTCGTGATATACATCAAGCCATACTTGTAATTAATAGTATAATATTTAACATATTTCTACATATTATAATATTTACAATTTATTTATAACATTTTTAACAACGCATTTACTTTTTTAAGGAGATTAATATAATGGGTAATTCACACAAATTTATTTTTATGCTGCTGGTTGTGCTGGGATTTCAAATGATATCCTATGCCCAGGAAGGGACTTCCCGGATAAATAAACTGGCAAAAAACGCCGACATCATTGTGACGGGAAAGGTCACCGATAAAAAATCTGCCTGGAACGAAAATAAAACCAGAATCTATACAAAAACAACAGTACAGGTGGATGAATATCTCAAAGGAAACAGTAACGAAAAATCAGTAGAGATCAGTTATCCCGGCGGTGAAGTAGGTGATGTGGGTGAACTTTATACACATATGCCCAGTTTTGAAGCCAATGAAGAAGTACTGGTATTTCTGAAAAAGGATAAAAAAGATACGGGTTACCAGGTTCTGGATGGCGAAGAAGGTAAAATAAAACTCGTCCAAGACACAAAACACCAAAGAGAAAGTGACCCGTTCCAATGTCTCGATCAAGGAACTTAAAGCGCAGATCAAAAACTCTTTAGACAAATAATATTTTTTTTAAACACCAAGACACCAAGACTCTAAGAAATATTTTTTAGGTATAGAATGCACGAATATAATTCTCATCTTTATAACAATTTTCAAGAGGATACTATCATTGGATTAGTGTATTCGTGTCTTAGTGGTAAGAATAACAATGACATACGGAAGATTATAACAACATACATTCAAATTCTGAATAAATTTTAAGAGGATAAAATGACAAATATAAGACATAAGAGTATATTCTTTTTACTACTCATCGTATTTTTAATCTCAGTCACACCAACTGCTGGCACAAGCAAACAATAATGCATATGTGTTTGATGGTGAAACAAGTCAGATTTTTGTAAACGACGGAATACCCGTTAATAATGATGCCAATCAAAACGGCTTTCAATTTTTTAACAGCAATTCGACAAATAATGAAATAACCGTACAAGCCTGGATCTATCTTTTGGGCGATACACCTTCAGACGTGGAAATACCTGTTGTGTACAGGTCGGTCACCGGCGGCACTACCTTTTCCTTGTATATAAAAAATAATCAGGGATATTTCTCCGTCGGAAATAATAATTCAGCGACAGTCAACACCACTAATTTTCCGGCTTTCCAATGGGTTGCCCTAACGGGTACATATGATGGAGATATCCTCAAAATTTATTTAAATGGTAATCAATCCGGCCCGGCCGTTCCGTTCAACATGACGCCCGGTTATGAAACATCCGGTTCAAGCGGTTTATATATAGGGAAATCCAGTACAGCCGCCTTCAGGGGTGCTATTGATGAAGTCAGAATTTTTGATGTAGCCTTACAAAATAACAACATTAACAACTCCGGGGGCAATGGAAATCCGGCAGAAAACTTTCCTTCTTCGATCGCTCAATATTTAGCCGGACAGTGGTCATTTAATGAAATCGGACCGGGAAATATACTATACGATTTATCTGACAATCTAAACCACTTGCATGCAGACGAAATCGTTGATGTAGTACCAAGTAAGAAAATATCCTTTATTGTCGTAACATCAACCTCAGATGAACCTGATGCCGCACCCGGAGATGGTACAGCAAGTTCATCCAATGGCAGGGCGACATTAAGAGCTGCAATTGAAGAAGTAAATGCCTTGCCCGGTAGCCAGACAATTTATTTTTATATAAATGATACCAACCCCAACATTCAGCCATTAAGCAACCTACCCGCCCTAACGGAACCGGTTATTTTAGATGGCACGTCTCAAACAGGCTATTCCGGTTTACCAATGGTTCAGGTGAACGGCCCATTTGGAGGATTAATACTGAATGGAGGCGCAAGTATTGTCAAGGGACTTGCCCTTAACGCAACTTCAGGGTATGGATTAACACTATCTTCAGTAGGATCAAATAGCATTACAGCAAACCATATTGCCGGTATTTCCATATCTTCCGAAGCCAATACTATTGACGGGAATACCATAACAAATTCAGTTACAGATGGCATTACTATCAACGCCGGCGGAATAAACAATCAGATTGGTGTTTCAGCCGGAAACGAGATTGACAGCAATACCGGATATGGTATATCTGTTAATAATGCAAATGACAATGTTCTGATGAACAATAATATAAACACTAATTCTGCAGGTGGTATTTATATCTCCGGGAGCACCGGCATCATAAATGCAAACTCCATTACCGGAAATACAGGTACAGGTTTATCCCTGAATCTGGCAAATGATAACAGCATTTCTGAGAATTCCTTCACCGGAAATTCAGGTGACGGTGCCGTAATCAGCGGGAATAATAATAATCTGGCTGGAAATACGATAACAGATAATACCGGATTAGGCCTGACTATCACCGCTGGTGCGGGCAATCAAATCTCCGATAACACAATTCAGAGAAATACGCTGGGTGGTATTGCCTTATCGAATAGCAGCGGGTATTTCACCAGAAACATTATTGCGGATAATTTAAGTTTCGGAATATCGCTATCAGCAGCCGATAGTATTTCACTCGATTTTAATCAGGTCACAGGGAATTCCGGACATGGTATCATTATTAACGGCAATGCACATACCCTTTCAGATAATACAGTAAATGATAATGCGGGAACAGGTTTATCAGTAACGGCCGGTTCAGGAAATCAAATTACGAACAATTCATTTGCAACCAATGCGCTGGGTGGAGTTTCTATTTCCGGCAATAGCGGAACTCTGACCGGAAATATGGTTACCGGGAATTTGGATTTCGGTATCTCATTGGCGACTGCAGATGATAATACTCTAAATCAAAATCAAATTCATAGCAATTCAAGTCATGGGTTGTTAATTAACGGCAGTGAAAATTATGTCACCCATAACACCATTTATGATAACGGGCTGTCAGGCAGCGGCGCAGGCGTGTTTGTTGAGGCCGGCAATAACAACACAATTTTATATAACTCAATTTATAACAATACCGTTCTGGGTATTGAATTGGCACCTTCTGCCAATGATTCACCGGTACTTCCGACTCTCAATACGGTTTATTCCTGGCAGGATGAAACTGCGCTGCCGAGAATAAAAGGCGGTACATATATTGAGGGAAATCTAAATACAATTCCCGGCGAAGGTTATAAAATTCAGTTTTTTGCCAATTCAGATATGAATAAACGTGAAGGTAAACGTTATCTGGGTGAAGTCAATGTAGATGCAGATATTGCCGGTGATGCCGAAATAATTGCTAATTTTAAAGATGTGGTGGTGGCACCCGGTGAATTCGTCAGTGCAACGGCTACAAAATTAGGCTTTGGATACGTTCCCTTGGGTACATCTGAATTCTCAATATCTATCGGCCTGACTGAAAGTGAAAGTGACCATTACAAGGTAAACACGACGCTGGCGGGAATTCCGCTGCACTGGAAAGATGGCAGCGGCGACTATCAAATCGCACAATCAATGGTTGATCTTGGTTATGATGATGAAGTCGAAACCGGTTTTAACACCTGGAGTGCTTTGCAGCAACTGACTTATACGCGTAAGAATCTGAATCCAATACAGAGCAATGGGGTGGCAATGCCGATGGTGTGAACAATGTGGTATGGATTTCTGATTCAACAGATTGGGTGAATCTGGCCGAGGCACCTACCAATGTAGCCGCCATTACCCGTGTTAGATATAACGCACTTAATGGTGAGATGATCGATGTGGATATTGCCTTTAACGGCCAGCCAATTTCACTCACCGGTCTGGGTACCTATGAATGGGCCAGCGACGGATCGCCAGATAAACTGGATGTTGAAAATACCGCCACCCATGAGATCGGACATTATTCCGGTCTGGCTGATTTATACAATCCCGGTGATTCAGAATATACCACCGAGATGACCAATAATAACCATCCGGCCACCATGTATGGCCGCATCGATGTGGGTGAGACATACAAGCAGAGCCTGCATCCTGCTGATTTTACGAATCAGGCGGATGTGACAAAATATGATATCGGTGGTATCAATTACATTTATGATAATCTGAATGATGTGTACTATGATATCGTTCTGGTGTTTGACGGAACAACAAATTTCATTTCCGAAGACGTGTTGAATGGTTTTACACCTTCAAAAAATGCGGCGATTGAACTGGTAACAAAACTCAGAATTGGTGACCGCATCGGTTGGGTCAACGGTTCAATCACAGAAACCATCGGCACTGATTTCAATGCCAAATTAAATGATCTCGATATGCTGGAACCAAATCAGACGGGTAACCTGGCAGACCGGATATTGGCTGCAAACACTCTTCTATCCGGCCCTTCTTCTAATAAAAAAATAATTATTTTATACAGTGCCGGTGAAATTTCACCGTTTTCGCTGATAACAGATTTGAATATCAGTTCTGATATCAGAGTATTTACTCTGGGTTTTGATGGCTTGAACGAAGGCCAGGATTTGATGAGTTATCTGGCAGACAAAACAGAAGGTGAGTATTATGAAATAGCCAGTTCAACCGAAATTCCGACGGCCACAAATATAATCTGGCTGCGTTTGCTTGGGCTGCAGATATCTTATTTATCAGAAGAAATCAGCAGCGAGTTATTTGAAGGCGGTCTGGCCTGGCAAGGCGGATTAGCCTGGCAGGGTGGTTTGGCCTGGCAAGGCGGTCTTGCCTGGCAGGGTGGTCTGGCATGGCAGGGCGGCTTAGCGTGGCAGGGTGGTCTGGCCTGGCAGGGCGGTCTTGCATGGCAGGGTGGTCTGGCCTGGCAGGGTGGTACACTTGAGATGGGTCTGGCCTGGCAAGGAAGTGAGTATGACTTGATCTTGTTACCGCCAGGCGTTTTTGTAACCGATCCGCCAAATTTACCGGCAGAAGCCATATCAGAAGCTAATTATGATGCACCACAAAATGCAGCATATGAAATTGAATTATTGAGTGGTTATGACGAATTTGGTTATCCTTACAAATTTTTCCGGATAAATAATCCCGGACTGGGTGCCTGGACCTATGCGATTATTGAAAACGAACCGCCGCCACCGGGTGAAACTGAGCCGGTTAGAGTTTATTTGGCAAATGAATCAGATCTGATTCTGGAGTTTAAAACCGATCAGGAACGCTATACCCTGCAAACCGATCATAATGGCAACGCTATACCTGTGACGGTTAATTTACAAGCCTCATTACTTCAGGGTGGTGAAACGAGCGGGCTGGAAGGCGACACAAAAACAGTGGGCAGAACCCATCGATGATGCCATCGTCAGTGTGCAGATTACCGCACCGGATAGTCAGCAGAGTGTCGGATTTTTAACACCAATCGGTGACGGATTATATACCATCACACTCGAGACAACATTGTTAGGCAATTATGACATTAGTGTGATAGCCTCTGACAATGTTCCGAATGGTGGTCGTAATAATAGTCAGTATGTGATTACAACCGAGCATTCATTCTTTGTATCACCATATGAAGAGCCGACCGAACTGAACAGCAAAATATATATTCAGTATGCAAAGCAGCAATTGGAAAACATTATGACAGAATACTGTTCTTCCAAAAAGGACTGCAGTCTGGACAGAAATACTGAACGGAATTTAAGTGGTGCCATTTCTTTGATTGACTCCGCCTTGGGCTATTTTGAAGACGGAGACAAACTTAAAGAAAACAAGAGGATTAACTTTTTACGATAAAATCACATCTGCGGTAAATGATATTTATTCGTATATCAGTGATCCTGATTTTGGCCAGGATGTTGATCTTGCGATATTTAATCTCAAAGAAGGATCCTACAGATTGGCTGTCATCGTAAGAGATGAGGCAGAAATAGACGGTGATCAGACAGAATTAAGCCAATGCAAACAGAGAACTGGGCAAAGCAATGGTTGACTCCAAGCAAAATAATTATGTATATATATTTAATCATCTGACCAATGCCTGGAAGTTTGCCATGAGGGCGATGGGTGCAAACCTCAAGAAAACAGATACTGAGATTGACGTTGCAGAAGCGGCGATACCCACAGAGTTTAAACTGGATCAGAATTATCCCAATCCATTTAATCCGACTACCAGGATTGATTTTCAATTGCCGGAGAAGAAATTTGTTTCTCTGAAGATATATGACATCCAGGGAAATCTGGTAGCCACATTGGTTTCAGAGCAAATGAATGCGGGTTTTCATAGCGTGCAGTGGAATGCCAACGGTCATGCCAGTGGTGTCTACTTCTACCGCTTTACTGCCGATTCATTTGTCGCGACAAAGAGATTGTTGTTGTTGAAGTAATATGCGCTTCTCCGGAAATAATTTCCGGAGAAGATATTTAATAACCCTCCCCTATCCCCTCCCTCCGCCTAACAGCGCAGGGAGGGGAATCAGAGGGTGACTATTTATCTCTCGCATAGGCGCAGAGACGCTAATGTAGGGAACGGTCTGAGACCGTTCCGCGAATTTTAATTTTATGCGGAGTAGAGATTAGAAATGAGTGGTTGGCTGTTGGCCGTAGGCAGGCACTAATAACCAATAACTAATTACGAATTACTAATTCCCAGTTCCTAATTTCTATTTTTTTCTCTGCGGCTTCGCGGCTCTGCGAGATGTTTTAATATATTTTTTATAGGTTTGAGATTTTTCTTATGTATAGAGTGATTCAATTCTATGTGTTATTTTCTCTTTTATTCTTCTCAATAACATTTGCCCAGCAACATATCCCGTTTAACCATCTAACCGTTGATGACGGCCTGTCACAAAGTTCGGTTACTTGTATTTTTCAGGATCAAAAGGGATTTATGTGGTTTGGCACCCAGGACGGGCTGAATCGCTATGACGGATATAATTTTAAAATATTTAAAAACAATCCTGCAGACTCAACCACACTGACAGATAATTTTATATTTTCAATATTTGAAACGACATCCGGCAGTCTCTATATCGAGACACAAAGTCGTACATTGCATCAGTATATTCCCCTGTCAGAATCCTTCCGCATTGTAAATAAAGACAGTGTGGATCTGGCAGACTCAAAGATGAGTACCATTGGCGCACTGCTTATGGAATCTTCCGGAATAACCTGGACTGGTGGGCTTAGCAGCGGTAACGGATTAACCCGTTTCAATAAAATCACCGGTGAAAGTGCGGTGTATAAACACGATCCGGCCGATCCCTTTAGTTTAAGCAATGATAAGGTCTATTCAATATTCCGGGATCAAACAGGAAGTCTTTGGATTGGAACCAAGGGCGGTCTGGATAAACTGGACGAACAAACCGGAAAATTTATCCATTACAGACATGATCCCAAGGATCCAAACAGTTTACCTGATAATTGGGTATGGTCAATATATCAGGATTCGAAACATAATTTATGGATTGGTACGGCCAGTGGTGGCTTGGCCAGATTAAACCCGAAAACCAATCGTTTTACAAGCTTTCAAAATGATGCCAATGATCCAACCAGTATCAGCAATAATTTTATTTTCTCCATATATGAAGACCGCAGTTCACAGATGTGGATTGGCACAAATCTGGGAGGTATAAATTATTTCCATCCGGCAACCAGCGCATTTAAACATTATAAAAATGATCCCGCTAATAAGAATAGTCTATCGGATGATCTTGTAGCCACCATGATGGTCGCCAAAGACGGAACATACTGGATCGGAACAACCAATGGCGGATTAAATAAATTCGATCATAAAAGAGAAATATTTAACAGTTTACTCACAATCCCAAAAACCCAAACAGCCTAACCAGCAATTCAATCCAATCATTATTGGAAGACAAATCCGGAATAATATGGATCGGTACCTATAGTAATGGTCTGAGTTCCTTTAATCGTAAAACTGGCAAGTTCACCCATTATCAGCACAATCCATCGATCCGGCTACACTTTCTGATAACCGAATATATTCACTAGCAGAAGACAAGATTGGTAATATTTGGATAGGTACATATGGGGGTGGTTTAAACAAAATTGATAAAAAGTCGGTAAAATTTCCAAATATCAGAACAACGAGAAGGATCCGACCACAATCAGTTCCAATGCCACCTGGTCGATCGCCTTTGATGAAACCGGTAAATTATGGATCGGCACATTTGGTGCGGGTGTAAATGTGTTTAATCCGCAAAACGAAACTTTTCGCCATTTAAAAAACAATCCCACAGATTCCACTAGTATTTCGGATAACAATATTATCCGGGTATTTAAAGATAGTAATGATAATATGTGGTTCGGTACAACCAAAGGCTTAAGCAGGTATTACCGGGAATCAGAAAGTTTTAAAAATTATAATGAAGATGACGGTCTGGCAAATAGTTTTGTCTATGGCATCGTTGAGGATAACCATGGAGATTTGTGGCTAAGCACCAATGACGGCTTATCCCGATTTAATCCGGAACAAGAAACTTTCAAAAATTATTACTACAAAGACGGGCTACAGGGCAACGAATTTAATCAAAATGCCTACGCCAAAGATCATAAAACAGGAAATATATTATTTGGTGGTCCCAACGGTTTCAATGTTTTCATCCAGATAGTCTAAAGGAAAATTCATATGTCCCGCCGGTAGTCCTCACAGAATACATCAGATTTAATACGGATGATGAAGAAGGTAAACCGTTCGTCGAAAAGGGAATTTCTGTTCGAGATAAAATAATATTAACTATAAAGACAATATCGTAAATTTAGAATTTGCGGCTCTAGAGTTATGACAATAATTGTAGAAACAGTACAGGTATATACTTGAAGGATTTAATGAAAATTGGATTCAGCTTGAGAATCAACATAACTGGTCACTTTTACAAACCTTTCTCCTGGAGACTATAAATTAAAAGTCAGAGGTTCGAATGGAGATGGATACCTGGAATGAAACTCCGGCATCACTTTCAATTTCAATTGATCCTCCCTGGTGGAAAACTAACCTGGCCTATTTCGGATACCTGATCACAGCCTTTGGAATTTTATACGGGGGTCTTCAGGAAATTTGAATTAAACAGGCGGGAACAAAACGCAGATTAGAGTTTCAGACTTGCGCTTTAAAGCCGCGGAAGCGGAAAAACGGGCGCTGGCTGCAGAAAATGAAAGAAAAACGAAGGAGTTGGAGTCCGCGCGTGATCTTCAGCTTTCAATGCTTCCGCATGAGCTGCCAAATCTGCCGAATCTCGAAATTGCTGTTTTTATGAGAACCGCAACCGAAGTAGGCGGAGATTATTATGATTTTGCCGAGCATCCTGATGGTTCGCTTAGTGTAGCATTTGGTGACGCTACAGGACATGGTTTGCAAGCTGGTACTATGGTAACTTTAATGAAGGGATTCTTCACCTCTGATGCGGCAAAACTTGGCCTTGAGGAATTTTTAAATCATTGCAGTGATGTGATCAAAAATATTAATCTGGGCCGCATATTAATGTCCTTCAGTTATTTAAAATTCGATCAGAATAAATTGTATCTTACCAGTGCCGGAATGCCGCCCATGTATTATCATCATAAAGAAACAAATGAGATTGAAGAAATTTTTATCCCCGGAATTCCCCTGGGTGCCATCCGTAACGCCCAATACACCACCCATGAACGAGAAACAAAAAGCGGCGATACAATTTTA
>CAVXXB010000008.1:0-925831 GCA_963765585.1 Calditrichia bacterium
TCACCTATTTTGTCACCTATTTATGGAAATATTGGCCTCTAATGGCGCTTAATGGCAAACAACGGCATAATTGGTAAGTTTTTGTGTTTATGTAAGTTACTGTAAAATTAAAGGTTATAAAAAATGCGATAGTGAGGTTTCGACTCCCACGTACTCCCGCTAGTTGAAGCAAATTATAAATCCGAAGCACGAAATCCTAAACAAATCCAAAATCTCAATTCCAAAATATTCGTGGTCCTCCTGTCCGGGAACAGGATCCCTGTATAAGCACCTTTTTACATTTACCACAATTATAAGTTTTCAAAAACTTCAGTGCTAAACATTCAATTTTTCTAAGAGAGAACTTCCTTATTACTTAATCAGTTAATGACCCCAATTTTAACATTATCCATAACAAAATTGTTTGCCCATATTGTAATTTCCTGACGTGTTTCCTCAGTCATCTCATTCATTGAGATATTATCCAACCATTTACGACTTTTTTCGGTCACCGGTTGCCAAACGTTCAGTTCTCCGGAAAAATGGATTTGCAGGATCTCGAAAATTAATACAGTACATAAAATTAGAAATGCATCGTCCAGCCCTTTGGTCTTCAATTGTTCTGCCTGTTTTTTTATCAGTTTTAAGTTGATGCCGACCAATCGGGACAATTTCTTGTCAATTAAAAAACCTCCGGAAGGCTGTTGTGCAGTGAGTAATGTCATCAGCAAATCTGTCTGATCCGGCTTAAAGACCATTTTACGAAATTTGATGGATTTACCGGACCGAAATACCCTGTTTTCAGGAATATCCATTTTTGCGAATACGGCACCAACCGGAGCTGCATAATCGACATCAGAAGGATCTCTATCAAAGATCGCTGATGCCATAAAGTGAACTTCGCCATGCCAGCCGGTAGTCACCAGGGTCGGAACCTTTCGTAATTCTGATGGTTCGGTTGTTTTATCTTTCGAAATCCGCGTCTCAATACCCAGGTAACTGGTCAGGCTGGATAATATACCATAGGTTTTTGAGATCTGTATGATTTGATCACTGAATCTAATTTCTTTCCTGCGTTGTTGCCGTGATCCAATCTCAGCGGAAGATTCTTCCAGGTCCCGGATCTTTTCCCGTGCCCATAACTGAGGCAGCGGCATGTTTTCTGAAGAGACATTTTCGATATCATACACCCATTCCATTTGTTTTTTACCCAGCGTTCCCAGAATCTTTATCTGAGATTGATCGACTGTTTTATCCTGACTGCGGGCAAAAATAGTGACGACCTGACCGGTAAATATGGCAGGTTGGTCCGGGACCTGCTCGATATCATCCCCGGGCCACACGATGCGGATGTCATCCAGGTTTGGACCGGAGAGACGGCTGAATATGCGTAGAACTTTGGGTTCGATTCGCTCACCAGGATAGACAAATTCTGCTGCACCATTACCTGCACGAGCCAGTCCCTTGATCAAATGTTCGTTTGGACCGTGACCGATCCCGATCGCATAGACCCGGGTGTTTGTTCGATGAGAGGAAACCAGATCCATTAGTTTTTTTTCATTTCCCACTTCGCCATCCGTGAGCATGACAATGCTCCTGCCACCCTTGCCCGGAACTGTGCGATATATATCTTTAAATGGGCGATACATCTCAGTACCGCCTAAATCCGCATCGGTCAGTTCAAGTTTTCTTAGTGCCATTGCGAGGCTAATTTCCGAGTATAACTGTGGCTCTGTGAAAAAAGAATTAAATTTAGAGCCGAAGCGGTAGACATTAAAAGTACATTTTTCCGGAAGGGCTTTAAGACATATCTCCAGCGCTTTTTTGGCTTCCTGAATTGATCCCCCAGCCATCGATCCCGAGCAGTCCAGCAAAAAGATCACTTCTCCAGGATCCGATTTTTTATCGGTCTCCGGTTCCGGGAGGAAGAGATCCAGCTGCAAGAATGTGTGTTCATCATAATTCATCTGGTATACTTTACCGGAATTGTCTTTACCGGGATCGACCAACAAAATAAAATCCCGGTCCATTTGTGTGGTCTCGTTGGTGAGCTCAACGGTGGTCAGCCCGCTCTCCATGAGAACCCGAACAGGGTGGGAAGGGGATTCGACGGCGACCAGATTCTCTTTATGATGGATTTTTAACGACATGGACATTCCGTAGGGTACTGAAGGGGCATAGACCGGATGAATGATGTCATTCACGGGAATGCCGTCCTCATCGGGCATGTCAGCTGGTACATAGCGTGGCGAAATGGAGGTCGGCAGGGTAAGGCGATGTTTTTGCCCCTCGGGGTCGAGTATCATGACAAGTTCAATCTCGATAGTTACTTCCATGTCCGGATTCAGATTGCCCACTGATAGGGTAAAGATGTTGGGTCGTTCTTCATCCATCAGATACGCCCCGTCTCCTTGTGCCAGAGCGTCATCATATTTGTCAAACGCCGTATCCCGTTCTTCCACTGCGCCCTTGATCAACCGGTCACCAATCCAGATACGAAAACCAGCGATCGCACTACCTTCCGGCAGCGGGAATTTATAGACCGCCTCGATGGGATTCTTTTCCGTATTGTGATACTTTTGCTGTACGATAATTTTAGCGCCGCGGCCCACCAGGTCACCTTCAATCCTGACACCGGTCAGCGGAACCGCACCATGAGCTGTTGTCAATAATCCTGTTAAATTATTCATTACGATCTCCTTGTAATAAGCGACCGGACCACACGGATAATTTCCGTTATCCGCCGGCCCAGATTTTCTTCGATATCACGCCGGATATTTATCTCAAACCCGGGTATAATTTGATATTTTACCCAGACATCACGGCCCGATTCCGGCAATTCCCCGGCATCACTTTCAGATAATGCCTGTATGGCAGAAAGTTTGAATCCATTTTCCTGCTGTTTTCGAATTTCAAGCAGTTTATGCAAGTGACTGTCATTATAAAATCCACCCCGGCCTCTGCCTGCCGGTGGTCCGATTAGACCCTGTTGCACATAGTAATGTATTGTCCTTCTTGAGTATCCCGTAAGTTCAGACAACTCTGTAATCGTATATATTTTCTCTTCCATATGGCAATAATAACACCTTACTGTTATAAAAGCAAGAAAAAAAATAATTTTATTCTTTTGAATGAAAGGGAAAAAGTAAGACAAGAAACCTTGGAGATGAGACAATAAATAACTTGGATAACTATGAAATGGAAAGGGTCTGTAATTGCCGAAAATGTTTATTAATTTAAAACGACTTTGACTGATCAATATACATATTGCAGTAAGTGATACAGAATGAGATAATTGCACCGGAAATTTCTATATTGTATGATCGTTTCACGAGTTTCGAATTCATGGTCGCATTACTGGGACGTTCTATCGGAGGCTTAAACGATTGGCAGGGTATTTTCTCATACATTGAGAAAATCGGTATTAATCCCAGAGATCCAATTATTTCTTTTTCTTCATTTATTCCCGCTAATCCAGTGTCCATGGTGGAATTACTCAATTTTGCTACCTTTTTTTCGGCTGCCTTTTGTTGTTCGCCATCCAGGGCGGCGCTACGCCATTAATATGCGCATAGGCAATTGATTGTCCCAGATGTTCATGAAGGTGATTTAGTGAAGAAACCATAAAATCACGCATGGAAATTTACATACCAAAGACTTTGACCATCTTTCCCAAATCATGAATTATAGATTCTGAAAACTGAAAATTTAATCTTATCGCACAAATATATATCTTGCACTCGTTAATCATTTGTATTATCCTTTATCATATATTACACATCTCTTAATATATTTAGATTTATTTACCCGAACGATTGATAATTGCGCTATTATTAGAATAAAACTTTTAGGATTTTTATCTAGTCTAAGTACTCCGGAGATTTGGAATGCAAACTATTCTTAAAATCACCATATTTGTGTCTTGTGTCCTCATATTTTCATCCTGTGCATCATCATATAAAATTTCTCAGCAGACGATGAATCATATGGTCGCCCTGCAGGGCGATGGCAGTGCATATCAATTTGTTTCGCAAACAAATAATAAGCCGAATCCCGAAATAAAATACAATTATCACCAGCATGTACATAATATTATGAAAAGTATCGATCAGTCTGGCCGGGATAGTATTTTGATCATCGTTCATGGTGGCATGAAAGATTTAAGGGAATCGGTTGCAGAAACTCAGGAACAGGTACCTTTTATAGAAGCATCGTCGGGATATTATCCTATCTATATAAATTGGGAATCGAGTATGATGGATGCCTATATAGAACAATTACTCTACATAAGACAGGGTAAGTACTCGCCAATAATGGGTCCCATATCAGCTCCGTTTTATTTATTAGCGGATTTTGGACGGGCAATTGTCCGGGCACCCATTACCTGGGGACATCAGGGATATAATTTAATGCGAACTAGTTTTATGCATCCCTCAGTAAATGATACAATCTATGCGCTTTACAACAGAGATTTCTATTCTGTAGGAAATCATATATATCTAGGAAAATCAGATATTGGATTTTGGCAGGATTTTTTTGGCTATATAACTCATATTGTGCCGGGATTGGTTAAAATAATTACAACACCGCTATTGGATATTTTCGGTAAAAGCGCTTGGCAGAATATGAATCGCCGGACGCAAAAACTATTCAGAAAGCATGAAGAATTCAACTTATATAATATCAATGCTGTGGATGTGAAACCATCTGTATCCACCGGTGGTGCATCCATTCTGATGGACTCTATTTCCACAATGGCCAGACGAAATAACAAACTTTCAATTACTCTGATAGGTCATAGTATGGGATGTGGTATATTATCTGAAATTATTATGCATTACAGTGATCTTCATTTTGAAAATATTGTATTTATGGCCCCGGCAATAACGATTAAAGAATTTGAACATATTGTCGTTCCGTATCTTCAGAGGCCGGAAAACAATACTACAAATGTGTATATACTAACATTGCATCCTGAGGGTGACGCCAGGGAAAACACCTTTTATGATATAATGCCAAGAGGTAGTCTTCTGGATTGGGTAGATGACTTTGCATCGGAACCGACAGAATTTACAGAAGTCACACTGGGGAAGTGGGAGAATATAATCAGAGCCGCCCATATCTTTCCGGAAAATGTCAGGGGACAGGTCTATATAAAGGGATTTGGATATAACAATGAGACAGATCCTCAGTTACATGGTGAATTTAATGATCTGAAATATGAATTTTGGAAAAAAGATTTTTGGCAAATTGATGGAGCAGAGTAACCTGTGAATAAATATATATTAACCGTAAAACAACTTCTCCGGAAATTATCTCCGGAAAAGCATCTAATATATTATATTTTTATATCTTCATTCCTGTTATTGTTTTTTATTGATCCAATACATCAGGATCAGGATTATCACAATTTCATTGATCAAAGATCTTTTTTAGGTATCCCGAATTTTATCGATGTAACAACCAATATTTTCTTTGCAATTCTGGGCATTGGCGGGCTGATTCTTGTGACTAAATCTAAACAAGAATATGCCCACTGGTCCTGGTTGGTATTTTTTGCCGCAACCATAACGCTCTGTTTTACCTCAGGATATTATCATTGGGGTCCCACTAACGAAACTCTCTTTTGGGATAGACTTTCTTTGGGAGTAATGTTTATGTCCTTGGTTGTTGCATTGTTTAGTGAGTATGTTGAATCACGAGTCTGACTTTGTTCTGTTAATCCCTTTTGTTTTAATCGGAATGTTCAGTGTAATTTACTGGCATATTTTTAATGATTTACGGTTTTATATCTGGACTCAATTACTTCCGATTATTTCAATTCCTCTATTATTGATTCTATTTACAAGTAAGTATAGTCATACAAATTATTTATGGATTACATTTTTAACTTACATCATGGCCAAACTGTCAGAAATATTTGATAAAGAAATATTTTTGATGAATGGCGGAATGATCAGTGGTCACTCCCTGAAACATATTTTTGCTGCAATTGGATTGTACTTTATCCTGAAAATGCTGAAAGACAGGCAGGTTTTGATGAGAAATTAGGGATTTGAGAACGATATTTTGAAACTTGGCACTTTGAACTGGGAACTGGGAACTTGGAACTTGGAATTTGTTGGAAATTAATAGTTCATACCAGATATTGAATTCCCAATTTCTAACTCCTAACTCCTCATTCCTAATTCCTGATTCTGAACTTCTGCGTCTCCGCGTCTCTGCGAGAATATATAAATTGGACAGCCGATTTAATACTACCCTTAAGATTCATTTTCACTTGCGAATTCCATTTATAGTACTTAGTTTATTCTCAGTTTAGTCCTGCCTTGTTATATGCCTGTTTAAATGGATATATATTCATAATTCGGAGATTATTGATTTTGGACTTTGGATTTTGGATTAATAAATGATTGACCAAACAATTACGCATTATAAAATTATCCGCCCGCCATTCGGGCACTCATTCTCTGCATGTAATTGAGGTATCCACACAACGGGAGGGTCTCTGCGAGATGACATTGGGCATTACTTATTATATGTCTTCGTGCTCTTCGTGAACTTCGTGGTGAAAGCCTTTTGTGATCTTGTCGCGCTGCTTTTAAATAAGGAGTATTAGATGAAATTTGGTATTAAAAGAAGAGAATTTCTCAAAGTGTTACCGGCCAGTGGACTGGCAATTGTACATAGTTGCTCATCTGATCCGGCATCACCCAGTGGATCAACTATTCAACCACTGACGAAAGCAAAAGTGGCTCTGGTAAAAACCACCGATCGCAATCAGGGGGTTAAATCTCTGATGCAATTGATGGAAGTTCCGGATTTAAATGATAAGAAAGTAATTTTGAAGCCAAATTTTAATACCGATGATCCGGCTCCGGCTTCCACTCACAATGATACGTTGATACAAATTGTAACGGAGTTGCAGGATCGCGGTGCAACAGATCTCACCCTCGCTGAAAGAAGTTTTCAGCCTTTTGATGAAGTTATCACAAACAAAGGCATCGACACGATTGCCCAGGATATGGGCTTTGAAATCGTAAACTTGAATTTTGCACAAAAAACACGGTATACCCACCCGGCACTCAGCTGGAAAAATGGCTTTGACTTTCCCGATATTATAAATGAATCTGACTATATGGTATGTACAGGCTGTATAAAAACCCATGGTTCGGGTGGGGGATTTACCATGTCGCTTAAGTTGTCGGTAGGCCTTTTACCCACCGAGCATATGAGTGAATTACATTCTTCACCGTTAATACGCTCCCTGATTTCTGAAATCAATCTGGCGTACCAACCCGATCTGATTATACTGGATGGGGTTAAAGTTTTTATCACCGGCGGACCTTCAAGCGGTCTTGAAAAGTATCCGGGTGTGATGATAGCCGGAACCGACCGGATCGCTGTGGATAGTGTCGGTCTGGCCATCCTCAAAGAGCAAAGTTCACCGCAGATAACCGGCAAAATATTCGAACAGGATCAAATCGCGAGGGCGGTGAGACTGGGGCTCGGTATCAAATATGAAACCCAGATTGAGTTTATTGCCTCCGATGAAACCAGCAAGAATTATGCGGATAAGTTGACAAAGATATTGATGGAGGGATAAGTTGATGCAATATTCAATATTCAAGATACAAGATACAAGATACAAGATACAGGATATAGGATGCTGGATGCGAGATGCAGGTGCTCGGTTCTCGGCACTCGATACTGGCCAGATCTGGCTAAATCATGGACGATTTAGTCTCGATTTGCAGACTGTCGAAGACCGCGTTTTACGGCGGATGGAGGTTTTTTTCGGGGATACAAATTACTAATTACTAATTACCAAGCTGAAATCTGTAACCACCTTAATTAAAAAAGAGGATTATAAATGCCGGTAAAAAAAAATAAAATAAATTTTTTGGATCATGTTGCTCTTGAAGTTCGTGATTTAAATAAAGCAATAGATTTTTATACTGAAATAATGGGTCTGGATCTGATGGATACCCCGGAATCAGTTAAAGAAAATGGGGTACAGTGGTTGCACCTCAATGATCAGCAGGCTGTGCATCTTGTTGAGAATAGTGAAATGAAACCAGAAAACATTGCTCATGTTGCTCTGAACGTGGATGATGTATCTGAGTGGAAGAAAAATCTGGAAGCACAGGGCGTGGAGATAACACCCGCCAAATTTAATATGTACCGCGCCGAACGCTTTTTTATTCTCGATCCCTCGGGGAACCGGATTGAGATTCTAAAATGGAATGAATAAATCCGCCCCTAACATATTGTTTATATTCTGAATAGCCTTCCCCCCCCCCTCATTTTATATCATGCTATTATCATAAAAGATTTGATAAAGTAAATATGAAAGAGCAATCTGTCATTCCCGAAGAACAGGATTCTTAACTTGAATTCATATTGGGATATATTCAATCAGATCTTAAAGCCATCTTAGGATAACACTTTAAAAGAAAGTCACATTTTCAAGAAGGCTCATAATAATTTTCTTAATATGAAACAAAATAAATTGATTTACGTTATATGAACTGTGTAAATTGTATAGTATAAATAATATGAACTATTAAAAAGTGTGGAGGGTATCATGCAGAGAATTAGAAAATTAAAACCGGACTACAATTTCAAAGGTCTGTTACCGGCAATTATTTCATCGATTATTGCTGCATGTGTGGCTGTTATATTTGGCCCGGCAGCGGCATTGAAGACAATCGGTGTCATCTTTTTGATTTTTGCCACTTTTGTTCTGATAGCGGCAGTACGAACTTCAGCACTAATTTACAAGGTTACCGCAGCATATATATACTGTCTGGGATTATATACTATCTTTATTGAGATTAGATGGTACTATCCCAAACTGCTATATTTAACTCAAGAAGCAAAATTTATGCTCATTTGGGTAACGTTCTTCCTCTTATGGGTAATCTATCTGTTAATCACAAAGCGGGCCAAATGGCGCGGCCGGGATATAATGGAAGCCGCGGCAGAAAATGTGGATGCCGGAGAATTCTCTTATACTCCCCGGCCCAGACCCGTTGGGCAAATTGAAGCCGGGAAAGACGAAATACTGTCATTTACCAGATATCTAAAGAAAAACCTGGTTGTGATGCCATATTATAACCAGGATAAAGTCTTACTGGTGCCGGTTAAAATGGGTGAAGAGTATGGCATCCTGTATGGACCTAATCTCAAATATTGGGATCGTACATGGATTTCAATTGATTTCACTGGTAATGTCTCTGTCAATATTTCGAAAGAATACTATCTTGATTATCGGGAGAATCTGTCATTTGATCAATTATGTGAATCGCTTGGTAATTTATTTATCCGGTTTTATGAATACTATAAAAAGGGCGAAGAGGTCCGGATTATTGATCATTTAAATGAAATGAAGATTGGGCCATTCTCATGAGCAAAGAATTTGAAAAAATGACACTATTCGGTGCATATGTGTCAAAAAATTATGCACAGGATATGTTAAAAGTGTTATATACCTATCAGGATGTATCCGCCTCCGAGGCGGCATCGCGTCTGGGCCTACATATCAATACTGTCCAGGAATTTTTGGAGGCCATGCATAAATCGGATATCGTTACAAAGAAAGAAGTGTTTGAGAAAAAACGACCCTATTTCCGGTATAAATTGAATTCGACCAAAATAAAACTAGAAGTCAATCTTGACAGTCTGTTTCAGGAAGTGGTAAGTACTGATTCCACTGAAATGAGAATCAGAGAAAAAGCGAATTCCCCAGCCACATTTACACGGTCCAGAAATAGTCTTTACTTTAGTAATGTGGTTATTATAACCGGTACCGGAAGGGAGAAAAAAGAGAACCGGATCAACCTGACCAGCTCCCAAGGTATCTTTTTGTACAATCTTCCTTTCCCGGATGGTCAGTTTCAGACAATAACGCGAAATCATGCATAATGCCGGTATTGATGAAAAAAGTCGGCCGGAAATAAGCGATATTGTCAATTTGCTGATTGAACATAAGGTGATTGAAAAATTCTGATATGGAAAAACACTAAAATACTGGTAGATATGGGCGTTCTTTTTGTATATTAGACCGAATTGTTAGCGTAAGCGATCGGATTCTTGTCTGACTAATATAAATCATTCGAATAACTATGTATACTTGTTGGATGGAGTCAATATGACCTTATCTATTGCGAATAAAACTATTTTTATTGTTTCTGTTTTTTCTGGACTAGGCTGGCAGATGCTGATATTTATGATAGTGGCGGACCAATTATGCCCGAGCAGGCGGCATATGATGTCAGCTACTATGATTTATCTGTACGCGTTAATCCGGGTGACAGCACCATTGTGGGAGCGGTTCTGGTAAATGTGGTTGTTGTACAACCCATGGAGTATTTTGTGTTAGATCTGGATACCCTGCTGGACATTCATCAAATCAAACAAATGTTTAATGAGGACACTGAAATTATCCGCAAATTCTCACGTGATACAGGCAAAGTGTGGATATCCCTCGAAAGAACATATCAACCGGGAGAACAAGTTTCAATGTGGATTTCTTACTCCGGTAAGCCGCGTGTGGCACCTGCGCCGCCATGGCAGGGTGGATTTACCTGGAAACAGACTCAGGACGGTTCGCCCTGGATAGCCACTTCATGCCAGGGTGAGGGTTCAGACATCTGGTGGCCCTCAAAAGACCATGTTTCTGACGAACCGGATTCCATGCATATCCGGGTAAGAGTACCGGATCCTCTCATCTGCGCTACCAATGGAAAACTATTATCAGTTGAAAATCACGATGATGACACATCCACATTCCACTGGTTTGTATCCACAACCATAAATATCTATAACGTTGCACTCAATATTGCCCCCTATAAAGTTATCGAAGAAGATTACCGGAGTGTGTCGGGTGACATGATTCCCGTAAAATTCTGGGTCTTACCGGAAGATTTTGAAGAAGGTAAGGCGTTTATGCCGCAAATTATTGACCATCTGCGTTTTCATGAAGAATTACTGGGACCGTACCCGTTCCGTGCGGATAAATATGGGGTGGCTCAGACACCGCATCTGGGGATGGAACATCAAACCATTATTGCCTATGGCGCCAATTTTAATAATGCGGCAATGACGGGCTACGACTGGGGATTTGACGCCCTGCATCACCATGAATTATCACACGAGTGGTGGGGAAATCTGGTTACCAATATCGACTGGAAAGATATGTGGATTCATGAAGGATTCGGAACATATATGCAGGCGTTATATATTGAAAAGATCCATGATATGGATCAGTATTTTAAAATGATGCAAACCATCCGTAAATTTAATGATACATATGAAATTGCCCCTTATGCCTCCACAAGCAGCAGCGAAATAGGCAGGGCGCCTATTTATGCAAAAGGTGCCTGGGTATTGCACATGTTACGTTATATCATCGGTGATAAAGCGCTTTATACGGTCCTGCGTCGCATGGCCTATCCTGATCCGCAAATGGAAAAAATTACCGATGGCAGCCAGACCCGGTTTGCCTCAACGCAGGATTTTATTTCCCTTTCGGAACAAATATCGGGATTGGAACTGGATTGGTTTTTTAAAGTCTATGCTCGCCAGCCAAAGCTGCCGGTTTTATCTGCCCGGTTGGAAAATGATAAATTATACCTCACCTGGAAATCACCGGTTGATGAAGAGTTCCCAATGCCGGTAGATGTGAAACTGGCCGCTGAGACTGTCCGGGTTAATTTTACTAAAAATAGTGCTTCTCTGACTATTCCTGAATCTGTCAAACCCGAAATAGATCCCAAAGGCTGGGTTCTGTTTAAAACTCAGGTTATGGATGAGGCAAAAGATCTTTTATTAAAAGCTGATTATGATAAGGCCAGAACTGATTGTCAATCAGCAATGCTATTTAAATTTGAGACAGAATCAGCCAAAAAATTTCTCGAACATATCGATTACATGACCGGTGAACCCAAGCCGGATTCCCAGGCATTTTCCAAATTTGCCGGTCAATATAAAATGTCCCAAAGATTCACAATCAATGTTGAATTTGATGACGACATGTTATTCCTGGGAGCCTGGCGGCGCGACACAAAACGCCGGCTCTTACCAATATCGGACGATCAATTCATCACAACCGATGCCGACCGGATTTATAGTTTTATTAAAAATGATAGTGGAGAAATTTCTGAATTAAAGATTGTATCGGGAGATTCCGGCAGAGAATATAGCGCAAAGAGGATTGAGGAGTGAAATACTCGGTTCTGGGCTCTCGGTACTCGGCCCTCGGCACTATAGTCTCATACCTTAGCAAACCACAGTCTTAGATCATGCGACGAGAACCGGGTTCCGAGTTCCCAGTTCCGAGAATTCTCCATGATATTCATACAAATTATTTGAGGAAAGAATTATGAAAAAATGGCTTAAATGGACGTTGGGAATTATTGCGGCTTTAATTCTAATTATTGCCGGGTTTATCATCTGGAATTGGTACTCATTTCAAATACTGGGCGGTACAGAAGATATCAGCGGCACCAGTTCCGATATCCCAAAGGCTGTTGCCGGACAATTACCAGAACTTACCTCTGGAGAGGCCGACTGGCCCTCATGGTATGGACCAGATGGTGATCATAAATCTAAGGTAACCGGTATTAAATCAGATTGGACGGTTGGATTAACACCTGTTTGGGAAATTGATTATTTATGCCAGGGTAAGGGAAGTGCATCATGGTCGGCTCCGGTTATAAGGGGTAACCGTCTTGTTATCTGTGGACGTGATGCAGAAAATGACCTGGTATTTTGTCTTAATGCAGAAACCGGCGATTTATTATGGTCGCAGTCATACGCTGCAAAGGCAAAGAATAACCATGGATCCGGCTCAAGAGCAACACCTTTTATTGATGACGACAGAGTTTACACTTTTGGCAGGAGTGGTGATCTGGTTTGCTGGAATTTATACGATGGCGAAAAAATATGGCATAAAAATGTCATGAATGAAGGCGGTGATGAACCCATGTGGGGACATTCCTCATCTCCGCTGGTTGTCGATTCGCTGGTGTTTATCCAGGGTGGTGGCAGTATTCGAACAATTGCTTTCAACAAACTAAGCGGAGATATCGTATGGTCCAGTGGAAAAGGGATTGGCGGATATGCGGCATTGGTGCCCATGGATGTCGGTGCCACGCAACAAATTCTGGCTTTTCATGGCACCGGTTTTGCCGGTCTGGACCTGTCTACCGGAAAGCAGATATGGGATATTCCATGGCCAACTGATTATGAGGTAAATGCCACCACACCCCTTGTGATGGATGATTTTGTGTTTATTACATCCGGATACGGCACAGGGAGTCTATTGTTAAGGGTAAAAGATTCAGGGATTGATTCCTTATGGCGCAGTGAAAATTTATCTGCTCAACATTCTGATCCCTATATGATTGACAGTTATCTTTATGGTTATTCGGGTGATAGTTTTCAAAATAAGGGTGCGTTTAAATGTATTGATTTGTCCAATGGTGAAGAAAAATGGTCAACAAACGATATGGGGTGGGGCACTTGTACCTGGGTGGATGGATATTTGCTTTGTTGTGATATTAAAGGAAATATATTTCTGATGAAACCTTCACCGGATAAATTCGATTTGATTGCCCAAATTGATCAGGCGCTTGGCGATATCCGGGGGCCCGTTTGGACTATACCGGTGGTGGCTAATGGTCGATTATACCTGCGGTTTAAACAAAAACTAATATGTTATAATTTGATGAATTAATAATATTGCATTTACGTTTTTAGACACAGACCCGAAATAAGGGGTTTTCCACTAACGATTTCTTTTTGTAAATATATCTTATTGGGACACGGCCCCGAATACGGGATTTTCAACATGCCGTGTCCCTACGTTTTTAATATTTTATCCTCTTATCCTCTTATCCTTTTATCCTGATCTCCTGTTAATTGATAAAATCACATCCTGTCATACAATCCCATATTTTAAATATCCCAGCCCTCACGATATTCATTATGCAGGTATTTATTTGCACTTACATCCGACGTTTTGAAATTATCGGCATCCCAAAATATTTTTTCTCCAGAGTTCAGTGCCACATTGCCCAACAACAGTGTTTCGGTAACTTTTCCGGCAAATTCAAAATTAGCGTCCGCGGGTTCACCGCCGCGAACCGCACGGACCCATTCCTCAATATGGCCAATTGATCTGGGGAGTGATTTTGGCGGCCGGGTGTATTCGCGCATTTTTGTTTCCGGTATTAAACGCGGGCTCTGTCCCTGGAAATCACATAATATCTTACCTTTTTCGCCGACAAATAAAAGACCCTCATCCGGCCATGTTCTGCTTGTTTCCAGTTCCTTTGGCCGCTCTGGTTTTAATCCGCCATCGTACCAATTAATGTTTACCCGTGGCATGTCTTTCCTGGCCGGAAAATTATAGCGAATTAAACTTGCCTTGGGATAAGTCTCCTCATGGGTATTGATGCGGGTTGTGGTACCATCTATAATATAACTGCGGCTGCCGGATGCTTCGACGCTAACAGGCGCGTTTAATTTTAATACGCGAAAAATTGTATCGAAACTATAACAACCCATATCTCCGATCGCGCCATTACCAAAATCTTTCCACCCCCGCCAGACAAAGGGTTGATAACAACTATGGAACTCGCGTTGAGGTGCGGGTCCTAACCACAAATCCCAGTCCAGGTTGTCAGGAACGGGCATCGTATCTTCGGGTCTGTCAATGCCCTGAGGCCAAAATGGACGGCTGGACCAATTATGCACCTCACGTACATGTCCGATGGCTCCATCCCAGATCCATTCACAGAGTAAACGTGTTGATTCGGAGGCATGACCACCGGTGGCCACCTGTGTTGCTACTTTATATGTTTTTGCGTAGCCAGCCAGTTTTCTCGCTTCTAATACCGAGTGTGTCATGGGCTTTTGACAATACACATGTTTCCCATTCTCCATGGCTACTTTTGAAATCACTGCATGTGCATGATCCGGCGTACCTATGATCACCGCATCCAGATCGGATTCGGCGCTGATTAATTCACGGAAATCGGCATAGGCGCTACAGCTATTAAAACCGGATTTTGAATTTTTATTCGAATAATATTTATCCACAATATATTTTGCAGGATCGCGTCCGGCCAGACAACCCAGCTGTTCTCCTCCCCATCCAGGTTCTGCAATAAATTCACGTACTTTCCTGCGTAACTCGCCGGGGCCCCATTCGCAATAATTGGTATCTTCTTTATTGACATCACACACGGATGTGATTTTAAAATCCGGATGTTCCAGGAATTTCATCATCACCCGGATTCCCTGGCTGCCCACGCCTATGCAGGCCGCTCGAATCTGGTCACTGGGCGGTGTAAAACCGACTCCGCCGATAATATGTCTGGGGACAATGGTAAACGCCAATGCGGAGGAGGTGGTGGCAATAAATTTTCTGCGGTTAATTTTGTTTGGTTTATTCAATTGAAGATCTCCCCTTTGTATATCATAAGAGCTGATGATTTGATAAGGTGACAAATATTGAGAATATATAAAATTATTAAATTATTTTCGCTATTTTTTGTGGATATCTGCGCAAATACCATATTAAACATGTATAAATCGATATTTTAAAAACAACGCCAATTCATATACATGGCACTATTCTGATTCGCTATCAAAATGACATTCGTAGGGACACGGCCGCGTAGAACGCGGTCTTCGACATGCCGTGTCCCTACGCAAATATTTCGTGTTAAATGCTAATTTTATAGAAATATTCAATTATTATTAAAATTATTCCCAATTATCATTGTAACCAAATTTTGGTATAAATATTGTAATAATATCATTGATGGGCAAAGCGTATTTTAAAAATGGTCGCATATCTAATCGACTTAAAGGCTATGATTATAGGAATGAAGGTTACTATTATGTAACAATCTGCACCGATAGTCATCAGGAATATTTCGGAATTGTCGAAAAATCGATGGTTGTTTTAACACAAATGGGCGAAATCGCACATCAATGTTGGCTTAATATTCCGAGGCATTTTAAAAATGTACAAATTGATAAATTTATCATTATGCCAAATCATATTCATGGCATAATTCGAATCAAATGTCAGAATGATATATGTAGGGACACGGCCCCGAATACGGGATTTTCAACATGCCGTGTCCCATTGCCCAAGCCAAAAAATGGAAAAATAATACAAAAACCATTTAAATTTGAAAAATTTGGCAAACCTGGTTTTGGATCATTGTCCACAATAATACGTTCATACAAATCCGCCGTTACCCGGATTTGTCATCGGGATGGATTTAAATATTTTGCATGGCAAAAAAATTATTATGACCATATTCTTCGTTCAAAAAATGAACTCATTGCCATCCGGAAATATATTAAAAATAATCCACATCAGTGGCATAACTAAACATATATTTCATCCCATATATTGATATAAATTTCTTTATAAGAGTCGAATTATGTATTGACATGGAATTAGAATGCGTAGGGACACGGCATGCCGTGTCCCATCATTTATATGATAATTACGCATTATATAATATTTCAAAATTTAGTATTGTAAGATCCATTTATTATTGTTTTGTATAATTAGATTTATCAGCACAATCATTGGGTCACGGCCCCGAATACGGGATTTTCAACATGCCGTGTTTTATCATTTATATGATAATTACGCATTATTATATTATTTCAAAATTTAATATTGTAAGATCCATTTATTATTGTTTTGTATAATTAGATTTATCAGCACAATCATTGGGTCACGGCCCCGAATACGGGATTTTCAACATGCCGTGTCCCATCATTTATATGATAATTACGCATTATTATATTATTTCAAAATTTAATATTGTAAGATCCATTTATTATTGTTTTGTATAATTAGATTTATCAGCACAATCATTGGGTCACGGCCCCGAATACGGGATTTTCAACATGCCGTGTTTTATCAAATATATGATAATTACGCATTATTATAATATTTCAAAATTTAGTATTGTAAGATCTTTTTATTATTGTTTTGTATAATTAGATTTATCAGCACAATCATTGGGTCACGGCCCCGAATACGGGATTTTCAACATGCCGTGTCCCATCAAATATATGATAATTACGCATTATTATATTATTTCAAAATTTAATATTGTAAGATCCATTTATTATTGTTTTGTATAATTAGATTTATCAGCACAATCATTGGGTCACGGCCCCGAATACGGGATTTTCAATATGCCGTGTCCCATTAAAAATGTGATAATTGCGTAAGATTATTATGTATTATGTAAATTAATACAACAATTTATATAATAATTTTGGTATTCAGATAAATGGATTTGCTATTTGGTTCATTAGGACACGGCCGCGTAGAACGCGGTCTTCGACATGCCGTGTCCCTACGCACACTAAATATTGGGGAGATCTTCTTTTGTGCAAATGGATATAAATATTATGTATTTGTATCCGGAAAATCCTGTGATGGTTGGCTTGGTTTTTTTATTTCCTGGTGAATGTCTGAGTCGTAGGGTTTTCTGCCGGGGGGTATGATTGTTTTGGGGAGAATCACTTCATGGGGACCGATTGCCGCGCCTTCACCAATTTCCACATTTCCCATGATTGTGGCTTTTAATCCGATCGTAGCTCTGCTTTTTATTTTGACTTTATCAACAATCAGAAATCCTTTCGATGCATAGTGACCTATTATGTGAACCGATCCACCGATGGTCACATGGTCACCAATCTCAATCATAGCCGGATCAGAAATGTTTGTTGTATTTATATGTGCCCCTTTGCCGATTTTCATTCCCATCATACGATAGAATAGCATGTTTAATGGAGTGGGGGTAATAAATTCGAGAAAGGTATATCTGACAATATAGGTAAAGGCATTATGAAAATACCAGGGTATAGATTCCAATGAATAATATGAGCTGCGGAATGGCTTTAAACGAAATGGCATGAGAAAGTTTATTAATGGCATCACAAATATTAATGAAAAGCCATATATAAAGTAAGCAAGAACGATTGCACATGACAGGCATAAATAATGCAATGGCTGGCTAAGATCAACAGTTATTGAATAAATGTAATTTACAAAATATACACCGGGAAATAGTGAAATTCCCATACCCAAAATTCCAATCAGATAAAGCGGAATCATCGCGATCAAATAGCTGGCAAGACGAAATTTCCGAAGTATGGTTTCCAGTATCCCACCCAAGCCGCCTCTATCTGATGTCTTGGCATCAATGTCTACTTTTTTTGAAGTCTGATTTTTTTTCTCATTACTATCATTCATAATAATTTCCCAATCACTAATTCCAAATTCCTAATTACAATTACTATTTTCCTGTGTATCGGAGAGAGATGATCTAATTGTCAAGATTGTGATAGATATTTGTTACGTTAAAAGGCTTTGTCAATATACAATATTCCACCTATTGAGAACAATTTCATTTTTTCAACATGCAAAATAACTGAATGTGTGATCTGTCACTAATCAGGTCTTTTTTTTTAATTATATTTGAGTAAATTAAAAATCTTCTTCCCGGGGTAGGGTGGAATCAATATTAAAACAGTAAGATTAATACATTCTGTGCCTATTGTATGGTTAACAGAAGTGATAAGGAAAATTTAAATTGAAAAAAACCATCTTTTTTATATTATTTGCTCTGAATATTTCAATAGTAATTGGCCAGGAATCGCAGGATACGATCCGGGTTATGACCTATAACATCTTAAAATACAACGGAACCTCCAGAAATGATTATTTAAAAACCGTTGTATCTTCAGTTGATCCCGATGTGATTATGGTCCAGGAAATGTATAGCGCGGGAGTTAATTCCTTTTTAACCAATGTGTTGAATGAGAGTTATCTGACCATCGAATTCCATGACGGACCGGATACAGATAGTCATATTTACTACAAAGAAGATAAACTGGTATTTATCGAGGCGGATTATCTTGATACGGCTTTGCGGGACATTGCTGAGTATGAAATGAGAATTAAATCCAATGATGAGACCGTATTTATTTATTCTATGCATCTTAAAGCCAGTTCCGGAAGTGATAATGAACAAAAACGATTGGCCGAAACAACCATTCTCAGAGATCAGCTTAACCGCCATCGACCCGGAACAAATTTTATACTAGTGGGTGATTTTAATATCTATAAAAGCGCTGAACCAGCCTATCAAAAACTTATTCAGGAAGAAAACAACCCCAGTGGACAATCATTCGATCCGATTGATACACCCGGCGACTGGCATGCGGATAGCAAATTTGCATCGGTTCACACACAAAGTCCTCGGGCAGGTGATCCATTTGGCGGCGGAGCAAATGGAGGACTGGATGATCGTTTCGATTTTATTTTAATATCAAATTCACTCTGGGACAATGTACTTGTTTCGAGTTATACATCATATGGAAATGACGGCCAACATTTTGATATATCCATAAATGATGCTCCGACAAACAGTGCGGTTGGACAATCCATGGCCGATGCGCCTTTATTATGCTACAGATCATTTGCCGGTTTTTTGTGATTTTGTATTTGATGTCGCCACAGGATTGGAAACCGCAGTTGCAACAATTCCTGAAGTACCATTGCTCTACCAGAATTATCCGAATCCCTTTAATCCGTCAACTAATATCAGTTTCTATATGCCACATACAGACGATGCGACACTCATTGTGTATGATATCCTGGGTAAAAAAGTCAGCACTCTAATCAATCGATCAGTTTCAGGTGGATTACATGAAGTTGAGTTTGATGCAGAGAATTTGCCCGGAGGTGTATATTTTTATCGTCTGCAGACAGGTGAGACTATGCAGACCCGGAAATTTATTTTGTTAAAATAGCATCAGATGATACAAAAAAAAAATAGAACGCGGATTACCCCCGTGAAACGGGGCAGGCCGGATAACACGGATTCTCGCGGATAATTAACTTAATTATATCATCGAAAATTTGTCTCATCAGCGAAATCCGCCTGTAATTAAAAAATTATATTTTTTAGAATCATCCCCCTCCCTGAACGAAGTTGAGGGAGGGTCATTTTCAATTCTGTTGTCCTTTAAAAAAACGCTAAATTAAATTCCCCTTATTAAAAATATTAAACCGAGAAAATATCGAGCTGAAACAGCTGAAATCTAGGTTAAACTGATTTATTCAAAAATTCACCACGAAAATTCAAATATAGATAAGATCAAGATATTTAAAATACAAAAATTGTTTCTTATATATGAATATTTCAAATAATCCAATAATAGATATAACTTTGAGTCTTTGTGACTTAGTGGTTATGAATAGTTCAAGTTAACAACTTTTTATATAATTCTTGCAGTTTTCGTAGAGGGCAAATATCGATTCATAGTAAGGAGATAGTATCTCAGACTCTTTTATATGTTCGAGAAAATCACGAAAATGATTCAACTGCCATATTTCCAGACTAAATATGGCTTGCAGCACTTCGTACATCTTTTCATAATCACGGGCTAAAATTAATTCCTCACACAGTGCAAGAATAACCAGATTACGCGCAACCGGCTGATCATCGGTCTCATTCTGAAATAAATAGTATTCGGCAAAGGATATAATGGAACCGCCCTGGGCTACATAATCCTTGAATGAGTCAAAAACCTCAAATTTGTGTTTGGTAATCCTATATTCCATGATATCTATACTTTCGTCCCATGAGGTATTTTTCTTTATATTTTTGCTACTAGCTGGTCAGAAACTGTTACTTTATTCAACAGTTTTGAGACAGATTTCGAATGCTATGCTACACTTTTGTTTTGCCCCTAAAGGGGCTTGATGGATTGGGTAATTTTTTTGCTATAATATAGATCACCGCTACGCGGCTCCCTGTGAATTACCTATTGGAAATATATCTTCAGTACTTTTATTTCACACCAAAAGGGATTTGATGGTTTGGGTAATATTTTGCCAGATAACTATCACCGCTACGCGGTTCTTGGTGCATTACCTATTAAGATAGTTCTTCAGTACTTAAATTTCACACCAAAAGGGATTTCATGATTTGGGTAATATTTTGCCATATATATATGACTGTTACGCGGTTGTTTGTGCATTACCATTTGGAAATATTTCTCTATTTGATAAATATTAAAAAAATATACCAATTAGCGGAACGGTCTCAGACCGTTCCCTACATTAATCACGGGATTTAAAAATTTATTCTATTATATTTCTGTGGGTTTAGCGGTTAAGAAATGTATGCTGTTTGGTATATGAAGCAAAAGGCGAGTATCTATATCCGAGTACCGAGATCCAAATCTCTAATCTCTAATTCCTAATTTCTAATTATACAATCCGCAGATCTATTTCCGCAGCACCTCGCGGATCTTGTGCGCAAAGTTATTAATCGAGAACGGTTTGGCAATAAAATTTACATCCTTATCCAGTTTACCGTCCATACTGATCTGATTATCTGAGTATCCGGACATGAGCAGCACTTTTGTTCCGGGCAGTTCCTCATTAATTTTATCTGCCAATTCACGACCATTCATTTGTGGCATGATTATATCGGTAATAACAAGTTGTGGTTTGAACTTCTTTTCTTTTATCAGTTTTAATGCAGCCGCACCCTGTGCTGCCTGTTCCACATTATAGCCGAGATTTTTAAGAATTTCACCGGTAAATAATCTGACCGCATCATCATCTTCTACCAGCAGTATTGATTCTTTACCTTCCAGTTTTTTCTTGTTCTGGCTTGCTGATTTTTGCCTGGGGATGGATTGTTTTACTGCCGGCCAATAGATGGTAAATGTGGTGCCTTTTTCAGGTTCACTTACAACATAAATACTGCCATCATTTTGCTTAACAATTCCAAATACTGTGGCCAACCCAAGACCGGTGCCCTTGCCAGGTTCCTTTGTAGTAAAGAATGGATCAAATATTTTTGATTTGATTTTCTCATCCATTCCGGTTCCGGTATCACTAATTGCCATCAGGATATGCGGCCCGGATTTGCTTCCCGGATGATGCTTCATAAATTCTTTATCAAGTTCGGCATACTGTGTATCAATCAGAATTGTACGACCGTTATGATTATTATTGGCATTAATCGCATCGCGGGCATTTATTAGTATGTTTAGCAATATTTGTTCTAATTGTCCAGGATCTGCGTTTATTGCCGGTAGGTTCTCGGCGAGATTTATTTTTATATTTATATCTTCACCAATTAGTCGGCGAACCATCTTTTCAAGATTTGTAATCACCGTATTAATATCTAAAATTTGCAGCGTCATTGGTTGTTTTCGACTAAATGCGAGTAATTGACGAGTCAGGTTGCCGGCACGCTCACCACTGGTATGAATTTCCCTCAAGTCTCTGAATACCTGATTGGTTTCATCGATTTTCATCATTCCCAGTTCGGCATGACCTTGGATGACAGTAAGAATGTTATTAAAGTCGTGAGCGACACCACCAGCAAGTTGGCCAATTGCTTCCATTTTCTGCGTTTGACGAATCCGGTTTTCCATCAATTTTTTTTCAGTAATATCATCAATTAAGCCATCATGATAGATAATATCGCCGGATTCATTTTTCACAGATACAGCGTTGATAGAACACCAAACCGGAGATCCATCTTTTTTTGTCAACAATAATTCTCTGTTTTCTATGAATCCCATTTTATTAATATCTTTGATGAATATTTTCCTGTCATTTGGATCCTGAAACAGGGATTCTACAGAGATATTCAGTATCTCACTCTTGTTCTTGTAACCGAATATTTTGATCAATGCCGGGTTTACTTCGATAAATTTACCTTTTCCCTGGGGTTTTATACGAAATATACCAGCATTTAAATTGGTTGTCAGGGTGCGATATTTTTCTTCGCTTTCCTGTAAATCATATTCTACTTTTTTCCTGTGGTGAATATTTTTGTTTAATTCGGCATTTATTGATTCAAGATATCTGTTTCTCAATTTTATCTGACGTGTGCGAAATCGGGTTATAAAAATAAGAGAGGCGATAAAAATGATAGCAAGACCTATTCTAAATATTAGGGTATTCCAAAAGGGCGGGGTAATAGACAACTTAATTTGCTTGCCAGTCTCGTTCCAGATACCGTCACTATTGGAGGCTTTTACCTTAAAGGTATATTCACTTCCGGGTAAGGTAGTGTATGTCGCATAGCGCCGGCTTGCATCGGTATAAACCCAATCCTCATCTACACCTTCCAGCATATAGGCATATTTATTTTTAGCTGAATTTGAATAATGTAAGCCGGCAAACTCGAATGTTAAAATGTTGTCTTTATATGATAAATCTATTTCATCAATCTGATTTATATGTTGAGTAAGCGGTCCCGTAGGTTGAATATCCACGGGTACATTTGCGATATAGAATCCGGTTATAGCAACCCGTGGCGGGGTAATATTTTCCTGGATATGCTCGGGTTGGAAATAATTTAAACCATTTATACAGCCAAAAAACATCAATCCCTGAGACGATTTAAAATATGCACCAAAATTAAATTCATTACTCAGCAGGCCATCACCCATATCATAATTTCTGAATGATGTATTTTTTGATTGAATATCTTTAATACCAGCATCATATTTAAATTTAAAAATACCATGATTGGTACTTAGCCATAAATTCTTGTTGTTATCTTCAAGAATGCCATATACCAGGTCATTGGTCAACCCCTGTTGTTTTCTGTACTTCTCAAACGTGCCGGATTTATCATTGTATCTGTTTAAACCACCGCCATAGGTTCCAATCCACAGGTTGCTTTGGGAATCTTCAAAGATGGAATAAATAAAATTACTACTGAGTGACTCAGGCTGGCCGGCAACATTTTTGAATACCGTAAATGAGTTATTTACAGGATTGAACAGATTTAATCCGCCTCCATATGTACCAATCCATAAATTTCCATGTTGATCTTCAAAAATACGACGAATCTGATTCTCACTAATGCTGGCCGGATCATTAGGATTGTGCTGGAACCGGATAAATTTTGATGAATTTTTATCAAAACGATTTAAACCACCCTGGGTACCAACCCATATTTGCTCTTTTGAATCTTGAAAAATATGAATGACGGTATTTTCACTCAGACTATATTGATTATCCGGGTCGTGAGAATAATTGACAAACTTTCCAATATTGGGATTGTATATATCCATTCCGCCATAATTACCGATAAAGACGCGCCCGGTTTTGTCAACTAAAATGCTGCGTATCCTATTGTCCGAAATTGAATTGCCAGTACCAGTTTTTACCTGGTATTCAGTCAGATAGCGCATGTTTTGATCAAATACTTTCACTCCGGCATTCGACCCAACCCAAAGGTTCCCGGATAAATCTTCTGCAATACAGTAAATGAATTTTTCTTCAATAGAACCGTATGTGATTCCCTGAAAATTACCGGTTCGTAACTCAATCTTATTGACACCGCCCCCGTAAGTGCCAATCCATAAATTATGACCGGCATCTTCAATAAGCGCAATCACTTCATCGTGACTGATACTCAGTACATCATCGGGACTATTGTTATAACAGGTAATTGCATTACTTTCTGAGGCAATTTTATAGAGGCCGTTACTGGTTCCAATCCATATATTTGACAGCCAATCCTGAAGGCAGCGATTTACGGCTGGCGGTATTTTGCGACCGAAAATATTTGATTTATCAATAATATTAAAATTATTTTCAGCCGAATGCTCTACATGTAACAATCCACTGGAAGTACCTACCCACATGATGTGTTCACGATCCTCATAGAGAGAAAGAACATTCGCTTGTTGTAATAAGGGATCTGAGATGGTAACAAATTTACCGGTTGTGTTCTGACGCATCTGAAGTCCGGCTGCTGTCCCGATCCATAAATTATTATTCTCATCACAATGAAGTACGTTTATTGAATTGTGGATCAGTGAATTATTCTCATCAGGTTTAGACAAAAATTGATTTATTACACCGGTGACAGGATCATAGCGATTCAGGCCATTCGCAGTACCAATCCACAGCAGTCCTTCTTCATCCTCGCAGATAGTTTGTATTACATTACTGGTAATGGAATTAGTTTTTCCAGGTATCTTCAGTATTGATGTAAATTTATCTGTATTTGGATCATAAAAGTTCAAACCGTCATCTGTACCGATCCACAAATTATTATTCTGATCTTCATAGATAACACGAACCCGGTTGTTAGAAACGGAAATTGAGTCAAAGGAATTATGCCGGTAAACCGTAAAATCATATCCATCATATTTATTGAGACCGTCCATGGTACCGATCCAAATAAATCCCCGGTGATCTTGTATTAAAGTGTATATGGTTACCTGGGACAGACCTTGCTCTATGGAAATCCGGTCAAATTTCATTCCGGTAATTTCTGCATCGCTTTTCGCGAAAATTAAACCAGGAAGGAGTAGGAAAGCGGTTAAAATTAATTTAAGGTATCTCATCATCTTATATTTTACGAGTATTCAAAACATTCAAAATAATACGTATTTTGTGAATAATTTTTCATATTTTATTCTCGACGAAGCAGGAAGATACATTAACCAAGAGTAGGAAAATGTAGGAAATGTTCGCGATTTGTGAGCTTGGATGGAGTATTAGTTAGACTGGATAACAGGATGCAGGATACAGGATACAAGATACTGGATACTAGATGCTGGATGCTGGAAAATCATTTCCCCCTTAAAAAAGGGGGGTAGGGGGTTGTTTTAACTGGGTGCTCGGAATTGAGTAATGGCCAAATCATGAATGATTTAGTCAAGATTGTATTCATACGGATATATCCGAATGATACTGATTTTCACGTATTTTATTTTTTTATCCGTGTTAATCCGTCCTGCCCGTTTCACGGGGGTCACCCGCGTTTTATTTCTTCTACGTTGGTATTATATGATACTATTTACTGTTAGGCAATATTGGCGGTAGACGAATATTCTATTTCACCCCTAAAGGGGTTTTCAATGTTTTTTGGAATTCCATTTACTACAAATATGGAACCGCTACGCGGTTCTTTGTATATCCTCGATATCATAGCCCTGTCAGGGATAATATATTTCTAACAATTATTTACCTGGCATAGTTGAAACCCCGTTGGAGTGATATATAATTAATTACAATAAAAAAATAGATCATTTAGTAATTACCTACCGGTAATATTGCCTTATTTATAATTAGTATAATATTTTATCCGTGTAATCCGCGTCATCCGTGTTCTATTCAGGTATTATTTTTTACTATTTAATCAACATAAGTTTTCTCGTTTGTACAACTCCCAAATCCGTCTGTAATCTATAGAAATAGATTCCGCTGGTGAATCCACTTGCATCCCATTCTACCTGATAAGATCCGGCATTTTGTCTCTCTGAAACCAAAACTGCTATTTTTTGTCCTAAAAGGTTATAAACACTCAATTCAACCTGGCTGATGGCTGACAGCCGATAGCCGATCGCCGTCACCGGATTAAATGGATTAGGATAGTTTTGATCCAATCTGAATTCAGATGGTTGCAGAAACGTATTATCAGAAATGATGCTCGTTGTTTGATTTGCGGATCCGGGAGTCGGAGAATCGAATTTTTCCCAGGTCAGAGTACCATCGGGATATCTGCCAAATGAAATATTTGGAACCTGCAGGTCAAATGTTAAGGTATCGACCGGGGCAAAATTAGTAGTATCAGAGTTGAATATACCCAATTGTTCGCCATTTCTACTCAGTTTAAAATTTAAATGAAGCGGCCCCTGTTCCTGATCTTCATCAGCCCAGAGAAGCATAAAACCACCCGACTCAATCACTGTATCCGGAAATGCCCATTTGCCGGGATTTGCGAAATTATCGGACAAGTAGAATCCTTTTAAATTTATTGACTCAGAATCACCATTATATATTTCAAGCCAGTCATCATATTCACCAAAATTATCGGCAAAAAGGCTGTCATTGCTGGCCAGAAATTCATTTATATAAAGCTTTGGATTTTGATAACCAATCTTTGTTGTGAAGTGATTCCTGGGTGCACCGATTGGAAGGGATACAACCGCACCGGAATCATCAACAGCAGCAATATAGTAGTGTAATTGTTCACCGGATTCAAACGGGGGCAGGGTAATGGTACAGCTAAATTCATTCAAGGCCTCTTTACCATCCGTAAAGGAAATAGCCATATCACTATTCAGCCATACGCCTTCTTCCATATAAAAAAGTTTCACCATTTCGAGAAAGGAATCATCGCGAATTTCAGCTACAAATTTTATGGAATCTGTAGATTGTATCGCACGTGGATAATGAGACTACATCAAAAATATACGGAGCGACATTGACCATAGAAATTTGCTGGAGAGCAGAATTATACCGTGTTTCAATATACGGCTTTAATCCATAGGTCACGTGATCACCCAAAGCATTATCATAGGAATCAATAAAATCATCTACCGTATAACCATAATCATAAGTACGATATTCATCTTCCGCCGCCGCATCAGATATCATTGCAAATATTGAATCAATTTTGGCATTAAGTATTTCTGGTCTAAATCCAACTTCCAGAAGATAATTAAGATAATATGAATAGCGGTTACGATATTGGGGAATTTCGAGTATTCTGGTGGCAAGCGGACGTGGTTCATATGGATTTCCCCATGCATAAATGTTTCTTGTACCCCAATCAACACCTGATAAAATACCATCCCACCAAATGCCAAACGAATTATCATAATCATATGGAATGAACTCGAATTTTCCCGTGGCAGAATTATGATACAAGGTAAAAATTATTTTTCAAAAACCAATAATTATCCCAGCTCCCGGTAAGTGCATCTACCGCAAGAATCCGGAGATACTGGTCCACATGAAAATGTGTCTCCAATTCTGCTGGCAGGAGTGACAGGGGGGTGTTATTCAGAAGATCAATAAAATTAGCAAGGTCACTGTAATCATCCAGCTGTCGATTAGTTTTGAGGTCATAGGTTCGCCGGTCATCATTTCCGGATTTATAATCATCGGGATTTTGACTGATATAGGTCAGATCAGCGGGCCATAAGCATTTATATAAATTCCCATCAGAATTATTATAATTCCTGTTGACAAAGGTTTCGTCAATATGCTCGACATTCACGTATAAGCCAAAGTAAGCATCATTTATATACAGTCGCACATAACTGGCATCTGTGGATGGAACATTCAAGGATTTTGAACAAATCCCATGACAATTTTGATCGAATAATTGACGGATCGTTGTGTTCCCCGTTGAGGTTGAGTTTTTCATAACCATAGAATTTTAACCCGGGTTGGAATGTGTTAAATGAAACCTTGAAAGATTTTTTTTGCGAATAACGTGAAGTATTACCGCGCAGCCTGAAGCCAATATTGGTAATCGTATCCTGGACAAAAGAGTTATTAAAGATAAATGTTGCCGGATATTCATAATCAGATGCCTCATTTCCTTCTTCAAGAATAATATCCAGTGAATCTGGATCGATTACGATATACACTTTTGAAATCTCATTATCAGGATAAACAGGGAGGGTCTGGGAAAATATATAGTGAACTGATAAAAAGAGAATAATAAATATATTGACAAAAAATCTGTTTGAGTTCATATTATTCCTGTATTATTTAGAGTTTTCAATACATAATACAAATTTCTTATGCAAAGACGCAAAGCCGGAGAGAAATTGATTAGAGATGAGAGATTAGGAATTAGAAATGAAAAAATTACTTGATAAATGTCGGCGATTCAAAAAAATTCTCTAATCTCTAATCTCTAATCTCTAATCTTTCGTTGTACTCCGACCGATAAATCAAACATGCTGATCCACGAGGATTGGATTCCCGTCGGGATCAACCGCCATAAAACTGGCTGGTCCGGTTGTGGTCTCGTCGGCTTCCATCAGCAGACTGTACACCCTGGTCTTTTAACTGACGCTGCAGTTCGCGGATATCTGTAAATTTGTCTGCTTGAGCCGCACTCTGATTCCAACCCGGATTAAACGTAAGTGTGTTCTTTTCGAACATTCCCTGAAAAAGCCCGATGATATGATCGCCATTCTTTAAAATTAACCAATTTTGAGATGCATCTCCGGCGAAGGCTTCAAAGCCAAACTTCTCGTAGAAAACCCTTGAGTCTTCAAGATTTTTAACCGCTAAGCTGATTGAAAAAGCACCAAGTTCCATTATATTCTCCTTTTATATTTAAGCATTTGATTTTAGTCATTCAATTGACATTTGGATTTTGGTATTGGACATTTCACTTTTCTCATTATTTTTGAATCTTCGTGATCTTAAATAAGTTAATACGAATGTTAAAACAATAAAATAGTGATTATTGTTCCTTGTGAAAAATACATATCCTGTCAGGCTTGATATCAGATGAAAATTATATTATATACCGTGTTCATAAACCTGAGGGTGATATTTTATTAATCATCAGTTAAAGTGCAACTTTTAGTCACATTTCCGTATAAATTTAATGAATAAAGTATTTAATGTGAAGGATGTATCATGGAATTAAGTAATATTAAATATGGTGACGTTGCAGTCATATCAGTCTCGGGTAATATAAAGGGTTGTCCTGAAGCAGAGATGATTCACGAATCGATAAAGCAGTTACTCGAAGAAAATATGACAAAATTAGTAGTAGATATGACAGATGTTCATTGGGTGGGGAGTGTGGGCATCGGGGCTATCATCGGGGGCTTAACCACTGTGCGTCACAAAGGTGGCGATCTGCGTCTGGTTGGAATAAATCATAAAATTCAAAATCTGTTAACCATTACAAAACTGGATGGTTTGTTTCAGGTGTATGATGATATCAAAAATGCAATTGGCAGTTTTGAAATTTCCCAGGAATCGGTGGCATAATTTAGTATTATGGCATCTTATTACATTCGTTGACAGGATCATTGGCAATAGGCAATAGGCAATTGGCCATTGGCTACAGGCAGTTAATAACCAATTTCAAATCTTTAATCTCGAATTCAATATTACCGGCATCCAGCATCTTGTATCTTGTATCCAGCATCCCCGACAAGTCGGGATCTCCGCTTCGCTCCGATCAGCATCCAGAATCCAGAATCATTATCTTGCATCCTGCATCCTGTATCCTGCATCCCAGTTTTAGTTTATATCTGTTGCTCCACCGGAAGATTTCTCAATAAAATTATGATGCAATAACTTAACGGTTTTATCGATATCCTTTTCATCAATGATAAACATAAAACTGATCTGCGAAGACACCTGAGATATTAATTCGAGTGTTACATTTTGCTCCGAGAGCATTTTGATAATTTTCCAGATTAACTGCGGATTTTTCTTTATACCCTCCCCAACAATACTCATAATAGCTTTATTTCGCTCAATAGAAATCTCACCAAGATGTTCAATTCTATTTGACAGATGTTGCAAATCTTTTCTGCTCTCGATGGTTAAGGTTAGTTTTGTAGCCGATTTTGATACCAGATACACACGTTTTCCATGCTCAGACAGATGCCTGAAAAATTCACCCATAATTCGCGGTGATAATAATAGGTGAGAAGATTCCACCGTAAGAAGTGTGATCCCTTCTTTATAAACTACAGATTTTATGACATCCACATCGTTTTCATTTCTTTCGGATACAATGAGCGTTCCTGGCTCATCCGGGAGATGTGAATTGAGCACACGTACCGGAATTCCTCGCCCAAGGGCAGGTTGGATGGATGCCGGATGTAACACACGGGCACCAAAATAAGCAAGTTCACAAGCTTCCTCAAAAGTCATATACCTGAGCGGACGTGCTTCGGGTATAATTGATGGATCTGCGGTCAGAATACCGTCAACGTCGGTCCAGATCTGAATTTCCTCAGCTTTTAAAGCCGCACCAATTATAGAGGCACTGTGATCCGAACCATTTCTGCCTAATGTTGTAGGCGCTCCCTCGGTAGATTGCGCTATAAATCCCTGGGTGATGATCATTTCGCATTCATTGATAGCCGGTAATAAGAACTCGTTCGATCTTTTTTCGATCTGTTCCAGATCAGGCATGGTTTCATCATGCTCTTTGACCGTTATCATGATTTGCCGCGCATCAAATAGTTTTATATTTATACCTGATTCTTTTATCAACGTATATAGAATTCTGGATGACAAGAGTTCACCCGTGGACATAATGGCATTGACCACGTCTTCACTTTCGATACGAATGGTTCTGGTGGCATTCAATAATGTGAGTAAACTTTGTAATTCTTTATGAATAGTGTTTCTGAGGCTGGAAAGAATGTCCTGCGAATCGAACAAATCCTGTGCCGCCTGAATGTGCAACGATTCTATTTTTGCAAATGTATCTTTTAATTCATCCGGTTCCTGATTTACTGCGTACTGTACCGCCTGTTCAAGCATATCTGTGACACCTGCCATGGCAGAAAGCACTACAACCGGTTTTTGTGATAAATGACTTTTTATTATTTCTGTCACATTTTTCATCGCAGCTGCATCCCGAATGGATGTACCGCCAAATTTCATAATAATCATTATTTTTGTTCCTCGTATATTTCCAATTTGACATTTCCTATGGAACCTTGTACCGATTGATAAAAGATCCTTTCAGGATGACCCATTTTACAGGGACTCAGGGACTTAGGAACTTAGGTGCTCAGAGCATTCTCCAATCTCGAAAATCTAATTTCTATTTCCCAATTCCTAATCTCTAATCCCTATTTACTTTCAATCTCCGCAAGAAATACACCTATATATTCATTCATTTGCTCAAATTCTACCAAAAATGCATCATGACCAAACTTTGATTTTATCTCCCGGTAAGTTGCCCCCGGAATCTGGTCGGCGATGGTTCGTTGTTCGTGGGCAGGATACAATATGTCAGAATCAATTCCCAGACATAATGTGGCTGCCTTGATCGTGCCTAAAGCCTGTGCAACACCACCTCTGTCACGTCCTACATCATGCAGGTCCATAGCATGCGAAAGGCGCATATATGAATTTGCATCATAACGGTTCACCAGTTTTTCGCCCTGATATTTAAGATAACTCTCGACCTGGAATATATTCTCGATATTCGTCAGCGATGCATCATCTCTCAACCGGTTGCGCTGGAAGCGCTCATTAAATATGGTGTCGGCACGATATGATATCATGGCAATTTCCCGCGCCAGGCTCAGACCCTTCCGTGGCTGGGTGTCGTATTCTCCTGAGTTCCAGTCCGGATCATTCATAATGGCCTGTCGTGCCAGATGATTGATACCGATACACCAGTCTGAGTGGCTCGCGGCGGTAGCGATGGGAATTATTGCCTTCATAAAATCAGGATACATGATGGCCCATTCCAGGGATTGCATACCACCCAGCGAACCTCCTGTTATGGCCAGTAATTGCTTTATCCCGATTTGTTCTAAAAAAAGGTGCTGAAGCTTTACCATATCACGGACAGTAATGATCGGAAAATCAGAGCGATATGGTTTTCCAGTGTCAGGATTTATACTTACCGGACCGGTAGTACCATAGCAACTGCCCAGAATATTGCTGCATATAATGTGATATTTATTTGTATCAAAGGGTTTACCCGGACCAATCAGGCCATCCCACCAGCCCGGATAGCCTTTTTTCATCGCTCTTAAGTAATGGTACCCGATTGACTATTTCATCCGTATTGGCACTGGCGCCAGCTGCATGGGCCTCACCGGTCAGTGCATGACATACAAGAATCGAATTGCTGCCCTCACTGTTTGGTTTGCCATATTCCTCATAGGCAACGGATAGACGGGGAAGGGCAGTGCCGCTCTCCAGTTGAAAAGGTAATGATTTGTTGTCAATTTCGATTATTTGGGTTTTTACTTTCACAATCTGTTCCTGTAAGAATCATTTAATAATTCACAAATCTTCCCCGGAAATAATTTCGGGAGAAGGTTCATGATACATTCTACTATATTTGGTTTAACGCCTGATCAAAATCTGCAATGATATCATCGATATGTTCAATACCGACTGAGACTCGTATCTGGTCTGCGGTCACACCGGAAGTTTTTTGTTCTTCAGCACTCAGTTGTTGGTGCGTCGTAGATGCCGGATGTATGACCAGTGTTTTTGCATCCCCGACATTGGCCAGTAAGCTGGCAAGTTTAACACTGTTGATGAATTTTTTTCCCGCTTCCAGTCCACCTTTGATACCAAAAGAGAGCATTGATCCAAACATACCGTCCCGGAAATGCTTTTTAGCGTTGGCATGATAGGGATGGGATTCAAGCCCTGGGTACCAGACCCAATCTACGCGGGGATGGGCCTCAAGCCATTTAGCCAGGGTGAGTCCATTCTGGCAATGACGTTCCAGGCGCAAAGATAGTGTCTCTAAACCCTGTAACAGTAAAAAGGAATTGAACGGACTAATTGCGGGACCCAGATCGCGCAATCCTTCCACGCGGGCCCTTATAATAAATGCCAGATTGCCAAAATCACTATCCGGACCGAACACTTCCCAGAAGTTAAGCCCATGGTAACCCGGACTGGGTTCCGTAAACACGGGAAATTTACCCCCACCCCAATCAAACCGGCCGCTGTCAACAACCACGCCGCCGATTGATGTACCATGGCCGCCAATCCATTTGGTCGCCGAAGCTGTTATAATATCTGCGCCAAAGTCGAAGGGTCGCACAAGAAATCCACCGGCACCAAAAGTGTTATCAACAATCAACGGAATACCATGTTTATGTGCAACACCGGCAATGGCCTCAAAGTCAGGAATGTTCAATTTAGGATTACCAATACTTTCGATATACAGGGCGCGTGTTTTATCATCAATTAATTTTTCAAACTCTTCGGGTGTATCACCATCAACAAATTTTACGTCGATACCGAGCCGGGGAAACGCTACCTTAAATTGATTGTAGGTACCGCCGTATAACAAGCTGGTGGAAACGATATTTTCTCCAGCCTGAACGATTGTAGTAATGGCTAATAACTGCGCAGCCTGTCCCGATGAGGTGGCCAGGGCAGCGACTCCGCCTTCGAGCGCAGCAATACGTTTTTCAAATACATCCGTCGTAGGATTCATAATTCTGGTGTAAATATTGCCGAACTTTTTTAGGGCAAACAGATCGGCCGCATGGTCGGCATCGTCAAAAAGATAGGATGTCGTCTGGTAAATCGGAACTGCTCTGGCATTAGTTGCCTTATCCGGTTCCTGACCTGCATGCAATTGCAAAGTCTCAAATCTATATTTGGATGTCTGTGACATGTTCCTCTCCTCGTTGTTTTGGTGCAAAAAAAAAACCTCTCCGGGAGATCCACGAAGAGGTTAATAATTTCCAGCTTCTTATCTCTCCCCATTATTCAGGGGCAGGAATTAGCACCTTTCTCCGCGATAATTTGCGAAGGGTTGCTAAGGCTTCACAGGGCCTGTTCCCTCAGCCTTTCTGGATAAGTATATGATATTGCTATCTTATATCACTTATATAAAAATCTTGATTAAGATAAAACTTCAACTTCTTTTTGTCAAGTTTTTCAATAATTTTAGTCAAGAATATTTTTTGCAGCCATTAATTCTGCATTTAACACCGCACCACCGGCAGCACCACGAATTGTATTGTGTACCAGCAATGTAAATTTATAATCGAGAATAGTACATTTGCGCAGTTTGCCTATTGAGACTGCCATACCGTCTTCCAGATCGCGTTGTAATCTTGGTTGGGGCAGATGAGGCTCCGTAAAATAATGAATTGGTTGCCTGGGTGCCGATGGTAAATTTATTTCTTGTGGCAGAGATGAGTAACTTTCCCAGGCTTTGATAATTTCATTCTCCGATACAGATTTTTTAAATTTTATCGAAACACTTTCCAGGTGTCCGTCAATAACCGGAACGCGGTTACAGGAGGCACTGATTTTAAAATCCGCCGCTACGATGCGATTATCCTTGTATTCTCCAAGAATTTTTAATGGTTCCGATTCCATCTTTTCTTCTTCACCGTTAATATAGGGAATGACATTTTCAGTAATATCCATAGCCGATAATCCGGGATAACCAGCGCCGGAAATTGCCTGCATAGTGACCACATGAACCGCATCAATGGCAAAGGCATCGTGAAGCGGCTTTAAGGCCATAGCAAGACCGGTCGTTGAACAATTCGGATTTGTTACAATTAAACCACCGGACCATTTCTGAATTTTTGTTATCTGCAAATGATCATGATTCACATCAGGAATAAGTAATGGCACATCTTCATCAAATCGGTGATTACGGGCATTTGATACTACGACATAACCGGAGTTGGCAAATTTTTCTTCAATTTCGCCGGCGACTTTTGCATCCAGAGCAGAGAATGCCAGTTTGCAGGGTAAATCCGGTTTGGTATCAACCACTATCATTTCAGCAATTTCTTTGAATTTTGAACCCGGTATTTTTAAGGGAACGAGAGAACCATATTTTTTTCCTGCAGAATTCGATGATGCGGCCAGTGATTTAATTTCAAACCAGGGATGATCGCACAAGATTTCGATAAATTTCTGTCCGACACTACCTGTTGCGCCAAGAATAGCGACTGGAATCTTTTGTTTCACTTACTTTCCTTTGATTAGATTATTTCGGTAAAATATACATTTGTTATAATTTGTACGCAAAAAAAACATTATCTCTTCATATAAAATGATTATTTGATCGGATCTTAGGAAATATAATTAGCGGTTGGCAATTGGCCAAAGGGTTAAGAAGATAAAAGGCCAAGAGGCAAAAGGGCTAAAAGGATCTTACAGAATGACGATCGCGAACTTTCTTACATCCAGCATCCAAATCTTGTTTCCTGTATCCTGCATCCTGTTTCCCAATTAACTTAGCTTTTTTTAAAATCACGGTCTATTTTGTCAGACCCGTCACAAACTCTTATCATATTTTTTTTAAATATTTTATTAAATAATGATAATAATACAAATGAGACGTAAAGAATATCATAAAATGGCCGAATTATTTTATACGACGTGAAAATATAAAGTGGTATAAATTAATATATTTGAAATAATCGTTACGATGGCAGATTGAACCGATGGAAGAACTTAGTAAGAATATGGGACTGGAATGGAATGGGGTGGTACCATCCAAAATTCTCATTGTCGATGATTCAACGGACAACATCCGTTTAATTACCGAAATTCTGAATCGACAAGAAGAAAAGTACGAGGTACATTCCGCCAGCGATGGACTTGAAGCGATTGATTACATTAAAATGATACAACCTGATTTGATCATGCTGGATGTTGTCATGCCGGGAATGGATGGCTTTGAAGTTTGTAATGTGATCAAAAGTGATGAACGTACCCGGTTAATCCCGATTGTGATGATTACGGCTCTTGACAGCCAACAGGATCGTTTGCGTGGGCTCGAAGCTGGTGTAGATGATTTTGTTTCAAAACCGTTTAATGTGTACGAATTATTAGCGCGGATAAAAAATCTGCTAAAACTGCGCAGCTATATTAACGAACTTGAACATGCAGAGCAGGTGATTTTTAGTCTGGCGAAGGCGGTTGAAGCAAAAGATGAATATACAGAAGGGCATTGTGAGCGGTTATCGATCATTGCAGAAGAGATGGGTAAGGAACTAAAACTGTCTGACAAAGATCTTCAGATATTACGCCGGGGTGGAATTTTACATGATATAGGGAAAATTGCCATCGATGATGCCATTCTTCTAAAACCCGGACCACTAACCGACGACGAGTTCGAGGTCATAAAACAACATCCGGTTATCGGCGAAAATATTTGCCGGCCATTAAAAACCCTGAGACCGGTTCTACCAATTATTCGTTATCATCAGGAAAGATATAACGGTAGTGGATATCCCGAGGGTCTGAAGGGCGATGAAATACCGATTCATGCCAGAATTATTGGTATTGTAGACTGCTATGATGCACTGACCACAGATCGTACCTACCGTAAAGCATTACCCGAAGACAAGGCGCTGCAGATTATGGCCCGTGAAACTGAAGATGGACTATGGGATCCGGGACTATTTGAAATTCTTAAAAATTTGTTGCCACGTTTGGAATTGAATTAGCTAAAAACATATAAAGTGCCCATCACATTTTCAAATTTCTTGTAATCTATACCTATTTTAATTAATTTCAACAAATTACGGTTTTTTAAGAAATTATATCATCTAAGTATGGAGATATCATGCGAGTTATTGGTATATTTTTATGGATAATAATTGGTGCCATGTTATTATGGTTTTTTGCAATGAATCTTGATCAATATGTCACAATACAATTTTTTCAGGCAACCTATGAAGATGTGAATCTTATTGTGGTGATATTTATAACTTTTTTTATTGGTACGATTGTCGGGGCTATTTTATTATCCTCATATGTGATGAGTGCCAAGGCAGAAGTGCGAATCCTAAAAAAAGACCGCAACAAACTGCTTGAAGAACTGGATGGATTGCGCAATATGTCAATTGATGAAATTCCGGATGTTGATACAAAAATTCACCCCGTAGCTAAACCAAATATCGATCAGGAGTAAACGCATGGAGCAATCTTTTTCTTTTGAATTTATACTGATTGTCGCTCTATTTATTGCACTTTCTCTTGGTGGTCTGTATGTGTATTATGATAAAAAACGCGGCAGGCAAAATGAAGATCAGTCTTATCTTGAGGGCTTGAAATTTATGGCCGATGGGGAAATCCGGCGGGCCGTAGAGAAGTTTAAAGAGGCAGTCAGACATAACTCTGGTAATCTGGATGCGTATTTAAAAATAGGTATTATTCTTCGAATGGAAGGTCTTACCAATAATGCAATCCGGGTTCACAAGGATCTTACCCTCAGAGGCAATCTGAGCGAAGAAGAGATGATCGAAGTCAAAAAGAACCTGGCGCTGGACTATTGGGAGGCCGGAAGTTATGAAAGTGCCGAACGATACCTGAATGAGTTAAAATCAAACAAACTGGTTTTTGCCTGGACGATTCCATATCTATTAAAAATATATGAGGAACGCAAAGATTGGCAGAGAGCCATAGCCCTGTATTCTGAAAGTAAATTAGGTTCCGGCAAGCAGGGTAAAATCAGACTGGCAAGATATAAAGTAAATCATGGTAATAATGTTGCCCGAGATGGTGATGAAAAAGCAGGCAGAATAATTTTTAAAGAGGCTATTAAGTTAGATAAAACCTGTGCTGAGGCCTATCTGGCGCTCGGAGATTCATATCTCAGAGAAGATAGGGCATCCGATGCAATAGCGGCCTGGACAGATCTTTGTAAAGTGGTACCGGAAAAGGCATACATTGCTTTCGAGCGATTGGAGAAAGCGCTCTACGAGAAGGGGCAGTTTAGCAAGATCGAGGAACTATACTCCGGAATTTTATCTGAAAATGAAGATGATAACAGGGCCATAATTGCACTTTCGGACATTTACCGCAAAAAGGGTGAGCTTGATGATGCAATGAAGCTTTTAGAACAAGCAAAAAAACGTGATGTGGATGAAGATTTGATAAACACGGCTATGGTCATGGTGCTGATTGATAAAGCACAATATGAAAAAGCCGCGAAATTAGCCATGGAAATAATTACAAGTAGAAAATCCGGTAATCGAACTTCCCCGGAAATCCAGGATGACCAGGATGACGCGTAGATATGGCATCTTTATCTTTATGCTGATCATAGTTCCATCTTTGATTTATGCTCAGAGTTTTGAACAACTCCATCAGCTGTATCAACAAAAAAAAATGGATGAATTGGGCCAACTGGTCAGGAATAACACATCCAATTCAAAGGAAATTGTATTTTTTAAAACGCTTTTTAATGAGAGTGGTGAAGAATCAATACGCATTTATGAATCGCTATTTGCCGGAAGCAGTGGCGAATTGCGTTCACTCGTTGCAAAAAAGATTTCTGAATACTATTATGCCAAGGGATTTTATGTGCGTGCCGCGGAGTACAACAAGTACATCCAAGCGACGACTAATCCGATTATCACACCCACAGTGGTCTCCTCAACTAAACCCTATTTTATTCAGGTAGGTGCATTCAGTTTTAGAGATAATGCAAACCGTATGAAGGAGTTGTTGTTAGAAAAAAAAATCGAATCAAACGTCATGGTCCGGGAAATCAACGGCAAATCCCTTTATTGTGTCTGGGTAAACGGAAGTGCGACATATAATGAAACCAAGATAATTGCCGATGAACTAAAGGCAAATTATAAATTAAACTATCAGATTATTAATCCCTAACTTATGGAAAGTGAACTATGGATATTGCCTCTCTAAAGTATATCCCACTGTTTTCTGAATTGGAAGATGATGACCTGCAGGCAATTGCAAAAGTGGCTGTCAGACAAAGTTTCCGAAAAGATAATATGGTGCTTATCGAAGAAGAAGTCGGCTCTACAATGTTTATTATTCTCGATGGTAGGGTTAAAATTTCCCGCATCAGTGATGAAGGCCGGGAAGTAATTTTGTCAATAATGAGTGAGGGAGATTTCTTTGGCGAAATGTCGATCCTGGATGGCCAGGCAAGATCAGCAAACGTAGTAACTCTGGAAGATTCGACTATCATGATTATTCACCGTGAAGATTTTTTGCGCATGATGCATGATTTCCCTCAAATCGCTATTAATTTGCTTAAGGAACTGGCTCACAGGCTGAGACGTAGTGATTCACAGATCAAAAGTTTGTCCTTGCAAAATGCCACCGGTAAGGTTGCCAGTACTTTATTGAGAATCGCCGATGATTCCGGTAAAATTCATTTGGGGCAGGTGGAAATACCCAAGTTGCCACCGCAACAGGATCTGGCCAACATGGCTGGCACAAGCAGGGAAACTATTTCACGTGTTCTAAAATCCCTCTCTGAGAAGGGATACCTCCGTAAAGAAGGCAACAGACTGATAATTCTAGACTATGAATCATTCCGCCAGGATTTTTCTTAGTCTATGAATGATAATCTGTTAAAAATTGCGATTATATCAAATGAAAACAAACGTATTCAGTTTGTCAAATCAAGTCTCCGGCAGGCGAAAGCAGCCATAAATGAATTTGCGTTCAAGGATATCTCTCTCGGTAATATAAATGTTGCACAATTTGATTTGGTTATTTTTGATTGTGCCAGTACCACCTATATTGACATCAAAGAATTTTATCATCTGCGTCAGGAAAATCACAAAGCACAAACACCTTATTTATTTCTCCTAAATGAAAATCAGCTTGATTATCGTCAGGAAATATTCCGTGACGAACGCAGCGGATTTATTAAGGATCCCTATGAAAAAATTGAATTTTTATCAATTGTCAGGTATCTGATTTCTTTAGGTCAATTAGAGAAAAAAGTATTTCACTATAATGATGTTCTTGCTTCAGAAAAAAAACTGATCTATTACCTGGATTCCATTCTGCAGATACCTGCATTATCAGTATGCCACTCCCTGGAAGAATTTTACTATGATTTACAGCAGCAATTTGCACAAAGGATGGAATTGACATTCTCTGTAGAATCCGTCCTGTTTTTGCAGTATCATGACAAATCCGACTCACTCATTTATCAGAAATATGGTAATAAAATAAGTGCTATTGAGGCGAAGTCGGTATTTAATATCAAAAAGTCACTGATAAGGTCCGCGTTTCTTGATAACAATCCCGTGATATTTGAGAAACAATCGCTGCTTGATCCATTTGTTCAGGAACTGGAAGAGGCCGTTGGATTTGAAATCCATACTCTTCTTTTCGCACCTTTTCTATGGTTGCATCAGCGTCAGGGAGGTTTTGTACTCATAAACAAATCACATCGAAAATCATTCTCAGAAAATGATCTGGCTTTGAGTATGATTACCCAGCAAAAATACATGCACCAGCTTGAAAATTTACTCATGAAGACAAAAAATGCTGATTCTGTTGCATTAAAATCTTCTGAGGAAAAACCAACAAGCGACGTCCAGGAAGTGTTGTTCCGTGAAATTCTGGATAAGCTCAAATTTGGAATCATAGTATTTGACCCTCAAACAAATGTGATTTTTATGAATCACTTTGCTCTGAGTGTGCTGGGTATGCAAAATATACAGAATCTAAAATTAGAACAGGTCCTGGGTAAAGATGCCCTCACAGAAATTAAAAAGATCCTCTCGGGGAGGGAACTGCCGGAGCTACGTCTGGAGATGGCTGTAAAACTGGATCTGAACCGCACGCTTTATATCGGATATTCACTGTATGATATCTCTGAAAAGAATTCCAGACGGTATGCCATGACCTTCCTGGAAATATCACAGACAAAGCGGCTTCAGGCTGAAATTATCAGGATGGACCGAATGGCATCTTTGGGTGTATTAGCCTCTGGTATTGCCCATGAGATCCGAAATCCACTGGCCGGTATCAAAGCAATGGCTCAGACCCTGGAAGAGGAACTGGAAGGGGATCAGGCACGTATTGAATATGTTCAGCGGATTGTCCGGCAGGTAAACCGGCTGGATGAACTTTTAAAATCATTCTTTTCTTATGCCAAACCACAACGACCTAATCCGGTCCGTTGCCATATTCCCGATATAGTTCATGAAGTCTTGCCATTGTTCCTGCGGAAAATAAAAGAAAACAATATCGAAGTAGAAGAAATATATTCTGAGGATCTAAAGGAGATATTTGTCGACTTTCATCAAATTGAGCAGGTGATATTCAATCTGGTAATTAATTCTATCGATTCGATGGAAAATGGGGGAAAACTCACCATCAAAGCACATTTACCAGAAGAAACTCAAGTCCTGATTGATCGGCGGCAAAGGATTCCCAAACTGTTTAGTGATGTATATAATGAAATTATCATATCCGATACCGGTACCGGAATGGACAAAAGCACTATGAATAGCATGTATAACCCCTTTTATACCACCAAAAGCAATGGAACCGGGCTTGGCCTGTCCATTGTGTATCAGATTATTCTCGAACATGGTGGCCAGATATCCGTTGAGAGTGAAGTCGGTAAAGGAACCAATTTTAAAATATTACTCCCGGTCTTTATGCATAAAGATGATGCCTGATTCTTTTTATTTTAAGTCTCTCCTTTTTTTCGTAACTTTTTAAAGTAAACTTTTAAATAGAATCTGATGCTATTATTTATACGAGCGAAGATTTCTAAAAGTACAATTATATCATATTATAATTTCACCACGAAGTTCACGCAGAGCACGAAGGATTGATTTAGTAAATGTTTCATGTCATCTCAAAGAGATCCTCCCGTGGTGTGGGCATAGTGTTAACAAACAGAGTATTTGTGCCCGAACCGTGGAAGATCCCTGAAGGGATGACAGATTTGTCCCTTCGTGACCTTCATGTTCTTCGTGGTTAATAATATGTGAACACAGAAATGGAAAACCGATATGGCTGAGCCAAAAACACATACAATCACCTTGATTCAGGGTGATGGAATTGGGCCGGAAGTAACTTCCGCTGCCAGGAAGGTTTTGGCATCAGCCGGTGTCGTAGTTGATTGGGAAATAGTGGATGCCGGAGCCGGCGCTATTGAGAAACATGATACCACACTGCCGCAAGAAACGCTGGATTCCATAAAAAAAAATAAGGTGGCATTAAAAGGGCCGTTAACTACTCCGATTGGTGAAGGATTCCGTTCGGTAAATGTTGAATTACGCAAATCACTTGATTTGTATGCCAACGTACGTCCGGTTCGATCCGCACAGGGTATTTCTTTTCACCATTCGCCGATTGATCTTATTATTTTCCGCGAAAATACCGAGGATTTGTATGCCGGAATGGAGAACGAAATTGCACCCGGCGTGGCACAGGGATTAAAAATTATAACCGAAAAAGCATCCACACGGATTGCCAAATTTGCCTTCGATTGGTCCGAAAAACACCAACGTTATACAATTCATGCGGTTCATAAAGCCAATATCATGAAAAAGAGCGATGGCCTCTTTTTGAAATCCGTACGCAATGTAGCTAAAAATTATCAAGAGATCATGTATAAAGAGATTATAGTAGATAATTGTGCCATGCAACTGGTCATGAGACCGGAGCAATTTGATGTTTTGGTTCTGACCAATCTTTATGGCGATATTATTTCCGATCTGACGGCAGGATTGGTGGGTGGGCTTGGTATGGTTCCCGGTGCGAATATCGGGGATGAGTATGCCGTATTTGAATCGGTACATGGCAGTGCACCTGATATTGCCGGAAAGGGGATTGCCAATCCGTTAGCGACGATTGCTTCGACTGTTATGATGTTAAATTATATTGGTGAAGAAAAAGCCGCTGCCAGAATAAGAGCGGCAATCACCCTATTTTTATCAGAAAAAAAATATTTAACACCCGACCTTGGTGGCACCAGTACAACAACGGAACTGACAAATGCACTCATTGAAAAGATTAAATTGTTGAGGTGAGCAGATTCCAAGCCACAAGATGCAAGATGCAGGATACAAGAGACAAGATACAGGATGTTTGATGCTGGATACTTGGCAAATCATCCATGATGTGGCTTGAAACGAGTGCCTAGTGCCGAGTAGCGATTTACAAATACAAGTTGCAATATGATCAATCCAAAATAGAGAAATGAGACATGAAGATTTCAATCGAATATTGCCAGGTCTGAAACTACAGACCCAAAGCTGTCAGTCTGGCAGAAGAATTACAAAAAAAACGCAGTGATATCGAGATAGCATATATTGAAAGCTCGGGCGGGGCATTCGAAGTTATGAAAGATGGAAAACTGATATACTCTAAACTCCGCCAGGGAAGATTTCCTAAAGCAAGTGAGATTATAGATCTGCTGTAAATACCGCTCGCAGAGCAGCAGAGGCGCGGAGACTAGTAATAAATAGAAAATGAAAGATTAGTAATTTGGACCTTGGAACTTGGAATTAGTTACTGGTTATTTAAGAGTTAAAAATTTTAATTCCCAGTTCCCAATTCCGAGTCTCTAATTCTTTTCTCTGCGGCTTTGCGTCTCTGCGAGAGAAAATTGAATACACAACGGGAAGATTCCTACCTGCCCCGTTCCGGGGCGGAATGACACAATTGGCACTTTAAGGATGAAACCTGATTGCCGCTTGGCCTTTTATCCTCTTAGCCTTTTAGCCAATTGCCTATGGCTAATCGACTTACCGTTTTTCCAGCTGTGCCAGATTTTTCTTTAGCTTCGCGGTCATTGGGATTAATTGAGAGCACTTTGCGGTATACATTGGCTGCTTTACCGGTAGCTCCCTGGGCATGATAGATCTTGGCCAGTGTGAGATTGGCCTTGAGATTATTGGGATCGGATTTTAATTGCTCGCCAATTTCATCCAGAACAAGTGAGATGATGTTTATATAACTGTGAATAGGGCCCAATGTGGGATGTGCCACAAAATAGGCGGGATCAATATAGACAACTTCTTTATAGATGGCTAATGCGATATCCTTTTCGCCTCTACGTTCGTGCACCTTTGCCTTTTTAATATGGGCACGAATAAGATCTGGTTGTATCTGCAGTGCTTTTTGATAATAAACCAGGGCGCTGTCAAGTATACCCATTTCATCAAAAGTGAGCGCCAGATTAAATGTGGATTCAAGGAATCCCTTTCGTGCAATCTGAGCACGACGGAAGGCATCTACCATTTCTTTGTAGACTTCGCGGCGTTCACGTGAGGAGCCAGTAGCCTTGTTTCGTTCCCTCTGTTGTTTTGCCACATCCGGATCAAACATTTCCAGAAATGCTTCGATCAGTTCACCCAATACAGCTTGTTTGTATGCAGTGATACCGAGCATGAAATTTGCTTCCGGATCATTGGGATTTATGGCGAGAATCTTTTTAAATTCAGAATAAGCGCTATAATATGTCTGCACGCGGTAATAACTTTCACCCAGTCGCTGGTGGGCATCATAATTCTCTTGGTCTATTTCAAGTGCTCTTTTATACTGCGGGATTGCCGGGCGGTAATTGTTTTGAAAAAAGTAAATATTACCCAATTCAAAATAACTGTTGGCATAATCGGGGTTCAGTTCGATTGACTTATCCAGATTCTTTTTTGCTTCACTATACTTCTTCTGGCGGATATTGACTATGCCGAGATAGTAGTATGGTTTATAATCGTTGGGATTAAATTTGGTTACTTTTACAAAATCTGCGCTTGCTTTTGCATACTGTTCCTTACGCAAATAAATAAGACCGCGCCCGTAATATGGCTTCTCAAAGTTGGGCAGGGAAGAAATGATGATATCAAATTGTTTAAGCGCATTGTCATATTCACGGTTGTTAAAATAAATAATACCGAGATTATAATATGCTTCCCAGAATTTGGAATCAGCCCGAATGGCTTTTTTAAAGAGACTGATCGTAACTTCGTAGTTTATATTTGTTTTTTCATTTTCGATATAGCCAAGACAGAAATATTCGTATGCCTCAACAGAAGAGGTGATCTTTCTGTTCATGATGGCCCGCTCAGATGATGACAGGTTTACCGCGGTGATCTGTAACAGATTAGTGGCGATATCATCAGCAATCAAAAACAGTTCACTATTTTTCTTAATATATTGCTTAGAAAATATAGAGGCACCGTTAAAGGCATTGATAAAATCAATGTTTACTGTAATTGTATTTCCGTTGGTGGAATAATTTCCCGTAATACCGACATTTATACCGGCAGATTTACCAATATGGTAAACCATTTCGCCGTTTATTTTGCGCTCTCCCCAACCTGCCTCGATCAGGGCTTTCTTTATTACATTATGATCAGGTACGTAATATGCGGATAAATGGGCGAGTTTATTGGATAGCAAATACTGAAAACCAAACGAAATCCAATCATATTTTTGGTCGTTTTTCAGATTTTCGAAGGGAAGAATGCCTACGTTTCTTTTTTGAGCTGATACAGAGTTCGAGAGCAGAAACACACCGCACGCAATCAACAGCCATTTGCGGATCTGACCGTACAATAGTAGTTCCTTCCTTAAAAATATAGATTTATTTAATTTACGTTCTATTGTTTATGTATTCAAGTGATTTCAATTCGACAAATAAATTTGAAGAATAAATCATACATTTCTATTTTGTTTTCGGCATTTATTTTAAAAACTACAAAAAATTTCTACTATTTTTGTAAAAAAATATCATAAATAATCCGGAACCAATATCTTCTGATTCAGGTATAAAAGATTGCTATTCGCATTTTTCATAGTTAATTTTGCGTCATAAATATATTCTTCACTCTGTGAATATAAAGAGGGCTAAAAAGTCGTTTAATTTGCTACTGAAATCAATTGAAATGATTATTAAATCGAGGGACAACTGATGAAGGTATGCAAATTACGTCCGTTTATCCTTTTTTTATTTGCCATTCTGCTTATCAGTAAGTCATTATATTCGGATAACTCCAGACTTTCAATACAAAACCAATCCGCCAGTTCAGTCAATCTAAACTGGCAACTGGATAAACTTGATCAATTCACAGAAACCTATGACGATCAGGTGTATACCCGCATTAGTTTTGATAATTGTGCTTATTCTAACTCACCCAAAAAACCGGCTATTCCTGTCAAAGAATTTCTGTTGGCCGTTCCCGATGGTGCCGAAATAAGCTGGAATATTTCCGGTGTGATAGAAAATGAACTATCTGATATTTTACCGATACCGATTATGTTTCCTGTGCGGGATAAAAAGAATGTATCGGTTTATAATGTTGAAATGGATGAAAAGGACTATAACTTTTTACCGCAATCGCGTATTGAGATCTCTGAGCAACTTTACTTTCGGGATATGCCGGTGGTGCGGGTCAGGTATTATCCGGTTTTGTATGATTATGCACAAAAGAAACTACGCTATACATCAAAGGCAACGATTACCTTTGCCTTTAAAAATGGTAAAATCTCAAGCGGTCCGGTCCCTGCAAGAGCAAAATTGGATAAAATATATCCGGATGTGGTCATCAACCATGAACAGGCAAAGGCATGGATGGTAAAACGACCGCAACGGCTAAAAAAACAGACACTCGATTTCCAGAATCCATGGTATCGAATCACGGTTGAAGAAGATGGGTTATATCGAATCAGCAGATCGACCCTTGTATCATCAGGAATTGATCTGACCGGCGTTGATCCGCGGAATATAAAGATCTTTAATCACGGCGGGCGTCCCCTGAGTACAAATACAGCCGCAGCTGAAAATAATCCTGGTGGTCCCATTGAGAACGCGATCCTGGTGATAGGGGAAGGAGACGGCGTTTTTAATGAGAATGACTATATCCTGTTTTATGGAAAAAAACTGGGCGGCTGGTTCGCCGGTGGTTCAAAAGGCGACTTTTCCTATATTCAACATCCTTATGATACCAGGAATTATTACTGGTTGACTATTGATAATGATGCCGGTAAACGAATGGTTCAGGAGCCTGTTGCTCAGGGCAGCCCTGCACAAACGGAGACCCACTTTATTCAGCGAAAACGGTTCGAAACGGATCAGTATAATCTACTGGCCTCAGGAAATGACTGGTATGGCCACCGGTTTTATGGAGTATCCGCCAGTTCATCATTTACATATCCTCTGGATTATAAAGGCAGTGATCTGGCGCCTGGTAGAATAAAAATAAAATTTAAAAGCGGTAACAATCTTAGATATGCGGATTCAGGTACTTATTATTATAACTTTACGACCATCCTGAACCAGCAACCTGTTTTGGTAAATGAATATCTTGGCAGCAGGGGAAGCCGGGAGTACGAATCATCATTTTTAGCCACAAATAATCTGGTGGATGGCAATAACAACGTGGCTGTGGAGTATACGGCGAATTCACAGGATTGTAACGCATATCTGGATTGGGTTGAATTCTATTATCCGCTCGAATTTATCGCAAGCAATAACTATCTGGCTTTCTTCACTAATTCACTTGGTGCCATCACTGAATATCAGATCTCAAATTTCTCGGGTCCGGATGTCTTCTTGTTTGATGTCAGCGATCCAATAAATACGGTTCAGCTCACCGGCATTAATCCGGTTCAGAACAATACCTTGCAGTTTAGTCTGGATCTGACTGATAATATGCACAAAAGATTGATTGCCTCGGCCACAAATTCTGCCCAGATTAAAAATGTTGCGGGGTTAACACCCTTTATGCCGGATAAAAATTTGCTGGATCACTCAATTGCAGCAGATATGTTAATCATCACGCACAGTTCATTTGAAGATTATGCCCATGAAATTGCAGTTTTGCGCAATAGCGGGGTAAATCCCGTTTCCAGTCAGGTCATTAATACCAGGGATATTTATTTTTTCTTTAGCAGCGGTGTTCAGGATGTAACCGCCCTTCGGAATTTTATCCGTTATGCCCACAACAACTGGACTAATCCCGGGTTATCTTATATCATGCTGTTTGGTGACGGTCATTATGATTATAGGAATATCGCGCTGACGGATACCAACCGTGTACCTCCTTTTGAAATTTCTGCTGATTATGAGGTCGATAGCCGTGAAACGGATAATTATTATGCAGATGTTGATTTTACATCTCTGACATTCTCTTCAATTTTACCGGATATTGCCCTTGGCAGAATACCGGTGGAGAGCCGTCTGGATTGCCGGAGAATTGTCAGCAAATTAAAGGACTATGAATCTGCCCGTTACCGGGATGGCTGGCAGACACAAGTGACGTTTGTTGCCGATGATGAGGTCACCAGCCGCAGTACCACGGAATGGATTCATCAAAAGGATACGGAAAGACTGGCCACACTGAGTGAATTACAAAAATTTCTGATAAAAAAAATCTATCTGTCTGCTTATAATTCAGTACCCGGTGGATTCGGCCGGGTAAAACCAGAGGCCAATCAGGCAATAATTGACCAGCTAAATGAAGGGACATTGTTAATAAATTATGTCGGTCACGGCAGTCCGGAAGAGTGGGCTCATGAAGATGTCCTAAATATGACCAGAGATTTGAACCGCATTCAGAATCAGGGCCGATTACCTCTTTGGGTAGCCGCAACGTGCGATTTTGGTAAATATGATGATCCCCGGGAACCTAGTTTCTCGGAAGCATTGGTGTGGCAGGAAGATGCCGGGGCGATTGCGGTTTTTTCATCAGCGCGTCTGGTTTATTCTTCATCTAATTTTGCCCTGAATCAGCGCTTCTTACAAAATTTATTTCCATCAGGTGGTGCCAGCCGCCGCCTGGGAGTGGCTACTTTAATTGCCACCGGGGCAGGAGCTGAATGATCAAAAATATCATTTATTTGGTGATCCCAGTATGTACCTGGCTGATCCGCGCGAATTTGTGGATATAACCAGTGTTTCTCCGGACACTCTGAAAGCCCTGACAAAAGTCACTGTTAAGGGATTTGTCTCCAGCGACGAGGGTGGGCAATTATCTCAATCATTCAATGGCGGCGCCATAATGATAGCAAATGATGCACGTTATGATTCGGTAACAACCGGAGGCGGGCATTATTATAAATTATTGGGTCCGCGTATTTTTAAAGGTGAAATAAGCGTTAATGAGGGACAATTAACCGGGGAATTCATTGTTCCAAAATCAATCCGGTACCATTCAAAACCAACCGGGCGTGTAACCGTCTTTGCCTGGGATGATGATAGTGGTGTTGAGGCACTGGGATATACTGATGACTTACTGTTGAACGGGACCGAAGGAAATTTAAGTGATGCAGATGGTCCGGTTATTGATATCTATTTTAAAGATCAGGAAAATTTCAATGCCGGTGATTTGGTTCCTGAAAATGTGACTTTAATTGCCAGTATTGCCGATGAAAACGGGATCAATCTGACCGAAGAGGTCGGTCACTCCGTCGAAATCAAATTTAATGATGAACAACCCAAAAACATCACCTCCTTTTTTGCCTATGACCGGGATAGCTATTCACAGGGAAAATTGAATTATTACCTTGATAACCTTCCATCGGGGGAACATGTTTTGACCTTAAAAGCATGGGATAACCTGAACAACCCATCGGAAGAGACGATTAGTTTCAGGGTATCGGATGCCACTGGCCTTGTGCTTACGGATGTCGTGAATTATCCCAATCCGTTTGCCGGAGAGACCAATTTTACCTTCCAGGCACAACCGGCGTCTGATGCATCACTGGTTGAGGTGGAAGTAAAGATTTACACTATATCCGGGCGATTGATAAAGAAGTTAGACGGCCTGTATTTGCAGCAGCCGGGATATAACTATTATCCCTGGGATGGTCGCGATGAAGATGGTGATGTGATCGCAAATGGCGTTTATATATACAAGATCACACTTAAAGAAGGTGATGTGTCTAAGGAAGTAATAGAGAAACTGGTAGTATTGCGGTGATATGGTGATTAGTCACCGTTAAATAGTGTCTGCAGTACTTGCATCATCTTTGAAATGGTGATTAAATTTGACACCTGTTTATATATGATCATATAGTTTTTAAAGTTCTTGCGGGATGGTCTAGAGGCAAGACGCCTGGTTCTGGCCCAGGTAACCGGGGTTCGAATCCCTGTCCCGCAGCACGTAAATCCCTCCTTGTGAGGGATTTTTTGTTTTAGGCCGAAGGTTAAAGGCAAAAAGGCCAAGAGGCCAAGGGCCAAAGGGCGAAGAGGATAATAGGATTAGTAGATAAATGTCATTCCGCCCCGGAACGGGGCAGGTAGGAATCTTCCCGTCGTGTCAAATGCTTACTCTCGCAGAGACGCGGAGTGCGCAATTAGAAATTAGAGATGAGAAATGGGCGATTGGCCATTGGCGATTGGCAAAAGACAAGTACATATTCCGAGTTCCAAGTTCCAAATCTCTAATCTCTAATCCCTAATCTATAATCCTTGCCTCCGCGAGAGAATAATTTTCCGGGAATGGATTGTATTTCTAAATTGTTTCTAAACTATATATCTTGTAAATATTGTTAATAAAAAAATAGAAAGAAATCTTGGATGAATTTTACATCTGGTAATAATCCTGAAAGTTTCATTTTTGTTATTTTTGGCGGATCGGGAGATTTGACAAAACGTAAATTGGTGCCGGCATTATTTAGTTTATACCTGCAGAAATTACTGCCGGAAAAATTTGCCATTCTCGGATTGGGCAGAAAAGAGTTTGATGATAATTCCTATCGTAAGTCACTGAGCGAGAGCGTGGTTGAATTTTCTGATGTTCGAGAGTGAAAATAAAGCACAAATAAATGATTTTGCGGCACATTTATATTATCAAAAATTTGATATGGGCCAGCAATCCGAATATGAAACATTGTCAAACCGGATAAAAACCATTGATACGGAATTAAATATTGGTGGCAATTATTTATATTACCTGGCCACACCACCGGAGTTTTTTGGACCGATCGCAGAAAATTTGCAGATCCAGGGGTTACATGATGATAAAGATGCATGGAAACGAATAGTCCTGGAAAAACCAATCGGGCATGATCTGGAATCAGCACGGGAATTAAACAAAAACTTGCAGAATATTTTTGATGAAGAACAAATATATCGGATTGATCATTATCTGGGGAAGGAAACCGTTCAGAACATTCTGGCGTTCCGGTTTGCCAATGGTATATTTGAACCGCTATGGAATCGCCGGTATATCCATCATGTGGAAATAACCGCAGCCGAGCAGGTTGGTGTGGAGGATCGTGGGGGATATTATGAAAACTCGGGTGCACTCCGCGACATGGTTCAGAATCATCTGTTACAGGTAGCCGCCACTGTTGCTATGGAGCCGCCGGCAATATTCGAACCAAAAGCAGTCCGCGATGAAAAGGCCAAGGTATTTCATTCCCTGCGCTCAATACCGGCTCAGGATATTGCAAAACATGTGATCAGAGGGCAGTATATTGAATCAGGTGTTGCCGGTAAAAAAATGGCGGGATACCGGGAGGAAGCAAATGTCAATCCCAAATCGCAAACAGAAACATTTGTTGCATTAAAATTTTTCATTGACAACTGGCGGTGGGGCGGGGTTCCGTTTTATATCAGAACCGGAAAAAGATTGCCGACGAGAGTGACCGAGGTGGTGATTCATTATAATCAAACACCACATCATATGTTTAAAAATGAAACTAGTGAAAATTCTCCGCAGAATCAGCTGATACTGCGCATACAACCCGATGAGGGTATCCTGATGAAAATTGGTATGAAAGTGCCCGGTGCCGGATTTGACATAAAAAATGTGGGTATGGACTTTCATTACTCAGATCTGACAGATGTAAAACTGCCTGAAGCCTATGAACGGCTCCTTCTGGATGCTTTGATGGGGGATAGCACACTCTATGCCCGTGCAGACGGCGTTGAAGAAGCCTGGAAATTTGTCGATCCGATTCTGGATGCATGGCAAAATGATCCATCGCTAAAACTGTTCGGCTATCCCGCCGGTACCTGGGGACCAAAGGAAACGCGTCAATTATTTGATGATCCCAAGGAAGATTGGCGTTATCCCTGTAAAAATTTGACCGGTGATGAGACGTATTGTGAGTTGTAAACAAGTGTAGGGAACGGTCTGAGACCATTCCTCGGTTCTCGATACAAAGTCCCTGAACCCGATCGGTCCTGGGCACTGGTTGACACTCAAAATCCCGTAGGGATTGAACACCATTAGATATGAATATAAAAATATTTAAAAATATCGACCGGATTTCGGAAGAATTAACATCACAATTATTTCAATTGATAAATCAATCCGGAAACAATCGAATCAACATCGCCTTATCCGGGGGATCCACTCCGGTAAAATTTTACAAATATTTGGCTGAAAAAAATCCGGATTTGTCCTGGGAAAATGTGCACTTCTTTTGGGGAGATGAACGCTGTGTACCACCGGATCATGAAGAAAGTAATTACGGTCAGGCAAATCAAACTCTAATTTCAAAAATTGATATTCCTGATGAAAATATTCATCGTATTCATGGTGAGGCTGATCCGTTGGATGAAGTGCAACGATATGAAAAGGAAATCAGGCGATACGTACCTGCAAATAAAATAGGAATTCCTGAATTCGATTGGATATTACTTGGCATGGGTGATGATGGTCATACCGCTTCCATATTTCCGGATAGCCTGGCAGAAGCAGAAAAAAAAACAAATTGTCTGATAGCAGAACATCCTCAAACCGGGCAGAAGAGAATTTCACTTGCACTAAATATTATCAACCAGGCACACAAGGTAAGCTTTCTTGTTACCGGTAAAGTTAAAGCAGGTTTGACAGCCAGAATATTAAATCTTGATGAATCTACCGCTAATTTACCGGCAGCAAGAATAAAGCCTGTGACTGGCCTTCTGGAGTGGTATTTGGATGAGGATGCGGCGAGTTTGTTGGTCTAACCTTGACCCACCCCCTCGGTCCCCCTCCCTCCAAGCAGGGAGGGGATTTATAATACCATCGTAGGGACACGGCATGTCGAAGACCCCGTTTTACGGGTGCCGTGTCCCTGCAGTCATTTATCATCACCCATTAAAAGTCCCCTCCATGCCGAAGGGAGGGAGGGGATTTGGAGTAGGTCATTTCATTCCCCGGATCGCTGTTCTTATCTCATCCGATTTCTCCTGATTAAAAATAAAATCCAGGTGACAGATGGCATCCGGATCGTTATGGTCCTGAATATTCCAGCCACTGTTTGAATAATCAATATGAATAAGCTTTGTATTGTCTATTTTTTTGTTCATCACTGATCCGGAAATTATTTCCGGGGAAGAGCTTTCTATTTTTATTATACCCTTTACCCGATATATATCTGCTCCAAACCGTTCAACAGTTGTCTGCAGTTTCTCAATATTCCATACCCGTGATGATTTGATGCTGTATTTGCCGAATTGAGATTGAGGTTCGTGTCCAATCGGACCGGTGACCGGTAATCTGGATGCATCACTAATATTGAGCGGATCAAAATCTATCCTGCAAAAATCAGTTTGATTAATCTGCGCGCTGCTATTGAGGCTTTTAATTTCTTTGAGAGATTTATGAATATCCTCAGGTTTCGAACTCTTTATTTTGTTTATAATAATATAGTTTGCTGCTTTGATCTGGTCTCTGATTACTGGTAGCACTTGGATTAATTTTAAAAAGGTCCCAGGTTCGATAATGGTTATTATCGTTTGCAGATCGTAATTACTATCCAACTTTGTTTCCTGAAGCATTCGTAAGATCGTAGTTGGATTAGAGATACCGCTGGCCTCGATGACTAATGCATCCCACTTATTCTTATTACCGGCAATCGATCTTAGTTGGGTGATAAACTGGGTAACCAGACATTGGCAGAAAATACTGCCTCCGGTCACTGTAATCACTTCCTGTCCATCCATCTTGAGTGTTTGCCCATCCACATCCAATTGTGAAAATTCATTAATCAGATAACAGACCTTTTTGTTCGCCAATTTGGAATATAATTCTTTAATAAGGGTTGTCTTTCCGGAGCCTAAAAAACCGGTGATTAATATTATGGGTATCATAGATTACAATAGTTGAATCCTCTGTGAGACATGCATGTCATTGCGAGGGAGTGCAACGACGAAGCAATCCCATCCGGGATTAGTTATTATATTTCAACTCAATTTAGAGACTTGGAACGGTCTGAGACCGTTCCCTACATTCGTTGACAACATATTAATTAATTACATTATTGATGTTTATAAAAAATACATCAAATACAATTATGTGTTTACGGTTTACAAATTTTCACAAGTGTCCAGGCCCAGCACCCAGCACCGAGAAACAAGTACCCAGTACCCAGTACCCAGTTCCCATTTCCAGGCACAGGGACTGAGGGACTTAGGTGCTTAGGGACTTTGTCCTTAACTTCTCGGAATATATCTGCTCCAACTTCTCCTGATCCGGAATGATCGAATTAAACATCGGTTCGCCATCGACACAGATTGATGGAATACTGGTTACTTTCAATTTTGTCATGTGGCCGATGCCATCCCGGGTTTTTATTTTGTGTTCGCGTACTTCGACCCTATCACCAAATTTTCTGGCCGATTCCCGTGCGGCTTCCAGCATATATTGACACGGGGCGCATGATATAGAATCGAGAGTTACGACTTCAACTATCAGCTGTTTGGTATTATTATAATCAGGAAGTTCAATATCGTCAAAAGTTTCGTCCGGTGCTGCGCTCAGGGTTGCTCTGACAATTTCCCGTTGATACTCCTCGCGAACTAAATCCGCAATAGGAATTAAGTTTTCAGGGGGACAACCGTATGGAAGATCACATCCCGGCGCCAAAACAAATCCAGGTCCTTCCCCCAGGTCAATTGTCTCGACCGTATGTTTTTTTACAGCTTCGGGATGGCCAAGCAACAGCATAGAGGTTAATTTTAAATTTCCTCCAAATGATTTACCATATTCTCCGGCAAGTCGCTTGGCTTCCACGAGCGATATGTTCTCATCGATTGAAATATTATGACATTTGGTTTTAAACATCACTTCCAGATTCTTTGTAGCGTCCCCACAGACAAATAAAGAAGAAAGGGCGCCATTTTTATCGATATTATCACAAACACGATTTAAATAGGGAGAAACAAATTCAGAAAAATGTACGGGAGAAATCTGGCTGGTCATGGGATCCACTATGGCCACCACATCAACGCCGTTCTCAATATAAAATGTAGCCGTTTTTTCAGAAATTTCCGTACAGTAATCCAGAATATCTTTCACCTTCTGCGGATCCATCAACATTTCCAGGAAAATATTGCTGCCCATTAAGTGAAGTGCCAGAGTAAAGGGACCGGTAATCAGTCCATATAATGCCGTATGTCCGCCAATATTTTGCTTTAATTGACCGACAACGGTTTTTATCAAAGGAAACCGGCCGGCATCAAAACTGTAAACGGGAAGATCCTCAAGCGTCTTGTCTATCAGCGGATGTGTGGTTACAGATGGTGGTACTTCTTCCGCCCAGTGTAACTGACAACCCAGAATTTCTGCTTCCACTTGTAAATCAAATATCACAGGCAGACCATCCGGTTTATATAGTTCGCTGGCCTTCATCAATCCCCGGATCATTAAATCGGCTGATCTCAGATACTCGCTGGCGCCTGTGTCGATTAATTTTCCACCGTGCACACCGACAAATGGTACCCAGGCAGGTCGTGGGGTTTCTATATTGCGAATTGCAGCAAGTAGTATTTCTTTACCGTTCATAATGTTTGTTTTGCCTCTCATTAAAGGATTATTTTTGACAGGATAACAGGATCGCAGGGACTTGTATACAATCGTTGGGACACGGCACCCGTAAAACGGGGTCTTCGACATGCTGTGTTCCTACTGTGATTTTTCATCACCCATTTGTGTCCCCTCCTTGCGTCCTGTAAAACAGGACGAAGGGAGGGGATTTAGGGGTGGATCATTTCATTCCCCGGTTTAATTTTAATCGTCTTTATTTCAAATGGTTTAAAAACAAGCTCAATATATGTTTGCCTATTTGTTGCATATGATGCTGTCTCCGCAGATTGAACATCGGTATCCATATGTTTTATCTTTATTTCATCAATATCATTTTCAAGCAAATCGGTTTCAGAAATTACCGGATTGTTATATGTTATGAACAATCTGGTGTTAACACGCATACCCCGTGGTTCATAAAAACGAAGTATCCATGCATCTTCATGCTCCGCTTTTTTAATGGTATCCAGAATTACCTGTTGAGAATCCAGGGCAAATGGAATCTTGATCTTCTGTCCATCTTTACGCGCAAACTGAAGCGGTGGTTGATTGAGTTGGAAAGCAGCCGGGATCACATCCGAATGTATCAGATCATTTTTATGTGGCAGCAGACTGTATGTAAATTCATGAAGGCCGCGATCCGCATTGGGATCGGGCATTGCCGGTGAGCGAAGTAAATTTAAATCAATAGTGTTTTTATGAATTTTATAACCATATTTACAATCATTGAGCAGTGCCACTCCGTATTGCGAGTCTGATAGGTCCGCATAGCGATGAGCGGCGACCTCAAATTTGGCCATATCCCAACTGGTATTGCGATGTGTGTTTCGCCGGACATGTCCGAATTGAATTTCAAAACTTGCCGTATCCGCAAATATATCGACATTAAAAGATACACGAAGCATTTTGTGATCTTCCTGCCATTGGACCGTGGTATTAAAATCCAATTGTTTACTTTTTTGATCAAGAAATATATCTTGCGAGATTTTTGAATTTCCAACCGATAACGTCTGATTAAATCCGGCACGCACTGATCCAGATATAATCCATTCCCGGTTAATTAAAACCGGAGGTGCCAGCATCTGATTCTCATAATAGATGTCTATATCCCAGGCGTCCCAGTCAACCGGACGGTCTTCATATAAAGAAAAAATATTTCCCAGTCCGTTCTCCGCAAGTACTTCCCGATGAATTTCTTTATCAAATATTCGGGAGATACAACCACGTTCATCAAATTCATAGCGGATGAGGTCATTTTCCAGGATAAAGTCTTTTTGCTGTTTTTTTTCAGCAAGATGAATAGACTTTTGTGTCCGGTTGATTGTACATGCTTGCATGGCATCCATGGATAAAGAAATTACTGGTATGCCATTCTCAATCTGAACCGGTATAATATTACCTTTGTCGTCAGTTAGTTCATAGCCTGCCCAGGATTCAGGTAGTTTTACCGGTCGGGTATAAGAAACAGACAAAGTGTTGATTAGTGTTAATTTGGATCTATTATCCTGAGCCAATAAATTCCCGGCATTATTTTCCAGTTGATTGGCTGAATCCAGTACTTGTTGGTATTCTCTGATCGTTGTCTCGTATACCAGCGAAACGCTGGTTCCAGGAATGATATCGTGGAATTGATTCAGCAGCAATACTTTCCAAAGTTTTTCCAGCTCCTCACCGGGGTACTGTTTCATTGGCAGAAGTGTGTAAAGGATCTCAACCTGTCGCAATTTTAATTCGAGATGCCGATTCAATTTTTTAATAATAGCCTGAGTAGTCAGCGTACCTCTATGATATTCGAGATACAGTTCTCCATTCCACGAAGGGATTTGGTCACTTTGTTTTTCCAGACGATGGAAAAAATCCCGGGCTGTTCCAAATGTGACCCGGGGAGTGCCTTCCAGGTCCTGTTGCCTGATACCGGTTTCGATCATCTCCTCGGTTGGACCGGATCCACCATCACCGATGCCAAACAAGGTGAGAAATTCATCCAATCTGTCACTTTCTTCAAATTTATCCCGGGCCTGGACTAAAAGAGAAGGTCGTAAATCGATGCTGTAACTGGCTCCCGGTGGGAAATGGGCAATTATCTCAGTTCCGTCAATGCCGCGCCATTTAAATGTGTGGTGTGGAAACTTGTTAAATTGACTCCAGGCCATTTTTTGCGTAAGAAAAAATTTGATGCCACATTTATGCATGATCTGGGGCAGGGCGGCGCTGTAACCAAAAACATCCGGGAGCCATAGATTGTCCACATCGACGTCAAACTCATCCTGAAAGAATTTTTTTCCCAACAGAAACTGACGTACCATGGATTCACCGCTGATGATATTGCAATCCGCTTCTACCCACATACCACCCTGAATTTCCCACCGTCCCTGTTTCACTTTTTCTTTAATCTTTTGATACAGGGCAGGGTAATGTTGTTTTGTAAATTCATAGTGCTGTGCCTGCGAGGCACCAAAAATGTAATCGGGATATTTTTCAATTAAGTCCAGTTGCGATGAAAAAGTGCGTGCACATTTTCTGATTGATTCATCTACCGGCCATAACCAGCCGGTATCGATATGTGCATGACCGATTGCAGTAAGCTGTAAGTCCGATGCACTGCTTGTTTTGGACAATTCTTTCTTTAATATCTCCCTGGCCTGTTTGGTCGTCTGGGTATTTCCGGTAAATTGATCAATTGCCAAACCCAATGTGCGGAGGATTCGTTTATGTTTAATACTGTTTTCCGGCCATGAGAGCATCAGATCATTTAATACCAGGCAGTCCAAATACAAATCCCAGATATCCTTGCGGAAAATAGCCAGTTCTGCATATTGAATCGCGGCGTTGTACAGAGGTCCTGATTTTGGTATATCGTCGCTTTTTTGACGCAGTGGGAATAAGCCGAATATCTGTCCGGCACTGGATTCAATCCAAAAGTCGATTATTTCATTTCCTTCGGATTTTTCTGTGATTTGAATCCGGTCACGCCAAAACTCTTCTGTTGGCCAAAGCGTGTGGACACTCAAACCTGAGACAGGCATACCATTTTTATCGAAAACAAGGGACTCGCCACCCAGGTTTATGCGGGTGATAACATTTTGTCCCTGCCATTCATTAGGAACAGAACCTGTGACATGGAACCAGGCCCGTTCCCAGTCTTTACCCCAGGGCTTGTGCTTTTCTATTGTTTTATAGTTACCGGTAAGACAATCATTAAAATTTACATGCGGATCGAATTTACAATATACAATATCAAGATCGATGGACTGTTCATAAAACAAAGTTTTAAGCCGTTGAATAAATTTTTCTATTCTGGCCTGGTATAACTTTTTTTGTGTGATGAACATATTCGTATCTTCTTTCGGGTTGGACTAACTTGCTATCAATGATTTGATGATGAATTTATAATAGTTTTGATTCGCAAGCCATTAGGGGATAAAAAAAAGCCCGTTTAAATCTTAGTTTTATTATCATTTCGTCATTTCGGAAGAACTGGTATATAACCTGTATTTTGTTTATGGTCTCTATATAGGATTCTGAAACAAGTTCAGAATGACATGTTAACGGAGATTAACATTTTTCAGAGGTCTGAAAAACATAAATTCAAAGGTTGTGAAATTTTAAACATATTATTTTGCTGTTTCACTCACTTTTCATATATTATACCGTAAATCCTTCCTATAAGCGTATACTGATACTGAATCTTTTTATCTATAATTCATACTGAACCTGTCAGACGATCTGTTTTGTAGCATATGTGTTTTTTATTTTAGAAGCAACATAATTACCATTATATAAGATGATAAAACCATTGAGAATACTAAGATATTCTCAGTATTATTATTCTGAAACGTTGAATATGTATAGGAGGTGAGCATGAAATGTTTAATTATTGGTTTAATTATGTCCATTTCTATCAGCCTGTTTGCTCAGGAAGGGTGGCAGAATCAATCGCCTACATACCCTGTTCCTGAATTATTGGCAGTGTATGCAATCGATGTCAATAATATCTGGGTTACCGGGCGTGAGGGCACTATACTCCATTCAAAAGATGGCGGCGCGAGCTGGGATTCTGTGTCAAGTGGTGTGACTGAACGTCTATACACAGTTGAATTCATCAATTCTGATACCGGTTGGGTGGCAGGGGATGATAATAAATCTGTATCTACGGTGCTCAGAACGATAGACGCAGGATTAAATTGGGAATCTCAGTCATTATCAGGTGGTGGTGCTTTGTCTATTTATGATGTTGATTTTATAAAAAATTCTTCAGGTCAGATTATGTGTGGTTATATTACCGGGGCATTGGGTTATACGTGGAAGACGCTGGACTTTGGGGCTAATTGGAATTCTGTTAGAAATAAATGCGAAAATACATTCTATTCAAGTTGTTTTGTGAATAGTGATACGGGATGGTTTGTCGGCACACCAAGTGTACAAGAACCCTATACCATAATGAATACCATGGATGGCGGCGATACCTGGCAGCAACAAACAAATCCAACCGGAATTAATTTACGAGGCGTATGTTTTGGATCTGATTTACGAGGCATTGCCGTTGGGCTTTCAGGTACGATTTTATTTACTGAAGACGGTGGTGCCAACTGGCAGACTGCATCTAGCGCACCTTATGCCAGATGGGAATCGGTTTTTCTTACAAAATCCGGAAAAGCCTGGGCAGTAGGCAGTAAAGGTAGAATCGCGTATTCCACAGACTGGGGTGTCACGTGGGAGTCTCAGGAGAGTGGGGTTTCCGTTGATTTTGAGTTATGGGAGGTCTATTTTATCAATGATTCTGAGGGTTGGATAGTCGGTGGCGTACTCGGACAGGAGGGTGTGATCCTGCATACCTCGAATAGTGGTATCACAGCGGTAAATGAAGTCAAACCAGATACTCCAAAAGAATATTCTTTAAAGCAAAATTATCCTAATCCGTTTAATCCGGTGACGGCGATCGGCTATCGGCTGTCAGCCATCAGCCAGGTTGATCTGAGTGTTTATAATATGCTGGGACAAAAAATAAAAACATTAGTTTCAGAAAGTCAGCAAGCCGGTGAATATAAAGTTGAATGGGATGCCAGTGATTTTGCAAGTGGAATTTATTATTATCACCTAATCGCTGGTGAGTTTCAATCCATTAAGAAAATGGTGCTCATAAAATAAGGATCATTTGATACCAAAATATAAAATTTAGAACGTGGATAATCACGCCGGCAGGCGGATCCGCCCGCTCAGGCTGTTGCAAAAACAGTACATTTTGGGCTAAAGCCCCTAAATTTGTTGAGATTCAGATATCCCTGCGCTAAAGCGCAGGGCAAATGACTTTTTGCAACTTCACGTATAACGAATGACTAGCCCCGGCTTTTAAGACGGGGGATAAAAATATCCCTATAACTAGTTGGTGCTTTAGCACCTAAATTAATGAATCTGCAACAGCCTGCGCTGGCGGACACGGATTAACGCAGATAAAAAGATATCTAAATAAATATCCGTGAAAATCAGCATCATCCGCGTAATCAGCGTGCCATTTCTAATTGTTCATTCTGTGATCATATTTGAATGAAAAAGTTTTGAATCTACACAATTGTATAGTTGTCATACTTTAATGTCAAACTATTGCAATGTTAGTCCAAAAAATACAGCACTTTCCCTTGACATTCCTTGTTGGTATTTCTATAATAAACACAACGGACTTTTTCAAAATATTTTTACCAGAATTTTATTCAGCGCAAACTCAAAATCAAATCTCGATTCTATACTTAAACTAGTATTTATACAAATATTAAACGGCAATTTTCTACTGGTAATAAAGTTATAGTTAATATATTTGTATTAAGTCGAATTGCCATAATCCGACACAATTGATTTTTAGGTAGTATCAAAGTTTTATAAATAAACGAAAAGCAGGATTAAAAGATGAAACCACAGAGCACTCAGAGGGGAGATGATTAGAAATAGTATTAACATAAATAATAATAATAATTTACTCTGTGTACTCTGCCTGCCCCGTAAATATGGCGAAGCCAGACTTGTACGGGGTGGTTAATTTTTGCACTACTAATTTTTATTAAGGGAGGTCGAAATGAAGCATTTTACTGTTTTATCAGTTCTGATTTTGTGGTTATTTCTGTTAAGTTCACTGGTGATTGGACAGGATACGACGGTAACTATCACCAATGAAGGGAATGTGGGGATTGGGTTAACCAATCCGACCTCAAAACTACATGTAGCCGGGTTGGCTCAATTTGACAAAGTTGGTCCTGCCGGGCGCATCATTTTGCGCTCTGTAAACCGGAATGATCCGGGTAGAATGGGAATTCGATTTCTGAATAATCAGATTGCACCGTTTGAGGGTGATGATCAGGGTGATATGACCTTTGCATTTTTTTCCGGGATGGAGCTGGACCAGAGAATTTGATGCGGCAATTGAAATTCATGGTAAGTCCACTACCAATTGGGGCAAATACCTGCGCCTGAGTCATAATGGGAGTGACGGATTGGTCTCGACGGACGCCGGAAATATTTTAATTGACCCGGCTAAAGGGAAATGGAAATGTTGGTATTGGTGTATCCGAATCCGGTTACAAAACTGGAAGTTGGTGATATTCTGCGTATTAGTGGCGATTCCTGGCCAGGTTCGGGTAAGGGAATGGAACTGGCCTATAATTCTAATCTGCATCAAGGATATATTCAGGTGTATGACCGTGATGCCAAGCAATGGGGCGCATTGTATCTGGGTAATGGCAATGTGGGGATCGGGGATTTACGACCGGCATCCAAGTTGACGGTTGATGGGACGATTCATACAAAATCGGGTGGAATTAAATTTCCTGATGGATCAGTACAAACAACCGCATCAGATAACGGTGTCAGCAGAAGTATGTGGAATCAGGTTCCGGTCAAAGCATCTCTCAAGTCAAAGTTTAGCGATATAGCATCATTATCAATTACCCCGCCAGGGCCGGATGGCTTTTTTGTACTTACCTTTTCGGGTACATGCAGTAATTTTGAAAAATCAAACAAAACCAAAATTCATGTTTACATAACGGATGCGGTCAAGGCTAAACACGCAAAAGAAGGTTATACCAGTTTCTGGCAGGATACAAATGGCGGACATACCAGACAGGTACCTTTGAATTCAACACGTATTATAGGCAATTCAGGCCCGGAGGAGAAAACCTTTTATCTATATGCCGGTGATGAATTTGATGGTGGGTACGCGCTGCATGGCATGTTTATGGTACAATGGTTTCCGGGTTCTCAGCAACAATAATGCAGACTCTGTTCTTTACAAATTGCAACGAACAAAAACATGACTAAAAGAATGGGAGTCAGGTATGACTTTTAAAATATCAAAATTAAAAAACTGCATAAATTTGCAGGGTATATTACTGCCATTTGTACTGTTTTCCATTTTCGCCTTCTGGCAGACGGCATTGGCACAGGACGACCTTGACCTGGAAAATATGGAAATTAACACAGCCGAGACTTATGAAGCAGCAAATTCCATCACCGCAGGATCTGGTTTTACTATCCTGAGCACGGGAGAAGTGACCTTCAAGTCGGGAAAGTATGTATATTTAAGACCGGGATTTACAGTTCTATCTGGTGGGACTTTCAATGTTATGTTAGATGAGCACTATGGCCCTGTATCTGAAGATATATCCCAGATACTGGTGGAATTCCGACTGGGCCAGAACTACCCAAATCCATTTAATCCGGTAACAACAATTGGCTATCGGCTTTCGGCTGTCAGCGAGGTAGAATTGACAGTATATAATCTGATCGGACAAAAGGTCGGCGAATTTGGTTCTGAGAAACAAAATGCAGGGTCCTATCAGGTGGAATGGGATGCGAATAGATTTTCAAGCGGACTGTATATTATTACCAGATTACAGCCGGGAATTACTTAGAGGTGAAGAAGATGATCCTGCTGAAATAAGGCAATTTTGCCTGTGGGTAATAAAAATAAATAGAACGCGGATCACCCCTGTGAGACGCGGCGGGATAGATACGCTGATTAACGCGGATAAAAAATAATTAAATATAATCCGTAAAAATCAGTCCAATCTATGCATATCCGTATGCCATTCAAAATAAAATTATGGTCGATATCTGGAGTAAATGAAAGAAAAATAGGCTAAAATGGAGAAAGAGATGAAACAATTATATTAGAAATGAGAAATTCAAATGGACTGTTGACAATTGGCGATAGTCAATTAATACTCTCTAATCTCTAATTAAATTTCTTTGCGTCTCTGTGTCTTTGCGAGAGATGAATTATCCTCCAATCTTGGCTATTTTTTAATCCGTTGATTCTTCAAAAAAAATTATATGCTTTGCAGGATTTGGATAAGATGTATTATTTAGGTCAACATTATGAATAAATGGGTAAAGCGATCGCTTATAGTGGTTGCTGTGGCGGGTGTTGCGGGAATTGTATGGTGGACTCTAACCACCGATGAAGTGCCATCTACTCCGACATCTATTTCTGAACAAAAATACATCACGATTGGTAGTTTCAATATTTATCAATTTGGTAAAGGCAGTCTGCATGAGAACCGAGATCTTGGTGGCCTGGCACGGCTGCTGATCGGCATGGATCTGGTGGTCTTGCAGGAAGTTGGTACCACCCATGGAGAGAATCAGGTTTCGGCATTAAAGGACTCAATGAACCGTCTCCTGCCTGATGACTCCAAGAAATATAAGACACCATTGGTCACCAATGAGACCGGCAACTCTGAAAAATATGCATTCATTTATCGTGATCCGGTGATACGTCCTGATGCATACAAGAATCCTAATACCTCCGGTGGCGAGTGGTGGATGAGGCCGGATCCGGATGATGACGGAGTCTATACTGAGGACGAAATCTATGATCGTGTTCCTGCCTATATGTACTTCAGGGCCGGGAACTTTGATTTTGTTGTGATTACCGTACACCTGATGTGGACGCATCTTGATAAGCGGGAAACTGAAATTGACTCATTGCGGGAATGGTTTAGTAATTTTACACCTCTTGATGGCGAACGGGATGTGATTCTGCTGGGTGATTTTAATCGATATGGTAAGTACAGTGGTGTCTCAATTGAGGAGATGGCCTTCTCAAAGTTCTTTTCTGACGGTTGGCAGGATGAGTACCGGATACTTTTTACCGAGCCCTTAGCTACGCACACCACAAAGTTTGCAGAAGAAGACAGTCAATCCACGACAGTTGGTTCGGCAAATAATTTGTACGATCAGATTCTCATTTCAAAATCAGTTGAACATGAATTTGGAGCTGATAAAGCTATGTATGGTCAGTCGATCGGAGTGCTTCCTTTTGATATGGTGGCGCCATATAATAATATGCATACCAATTCAATCAAGGTGCGGATGTCCGATCACCGGCCGATTTATGCCAGATTCAGGATTGATCAACCTGACGATGATCCATAATAAAGATGTAGTAAGTGGCTAAAGTAATTTTATCTCTGTTAGCTCATAATTGGTAAGATTCTAATGATAAGCTTCAGACACCAAACTGAAAATAGTAGGTCCGTGTATTTAAAAAATATGCAGCAGAAAAATAACAAAAAGGACCGCCAAAGCAGTCCTTATCAAAATATTCATTTCAGTGTTGATATTTTATTACTCAATATCATTATCCGCCGATTCAAAATCTGTGTTTTTCCTTTGCAGGGCATCAGAAAAAATCTCCATTAATTTCATGTTTTGTTTGGTGAGCATCATAAAGTTACCAAGTATGGAATAAAATAGAATACTCAACCTGGTTTTCGATTCTTCGCTGCGAATGCGGTTGACTTGCTCCTCATTCAACTTTTCAACCAGTAATATTAACTCATTAGTCCGTTCGGATATTGGTTTACTCATGGACATATCTTTTTTACTGAATGCCGTTTCCAGATCAGCAAGGACCTGCATTAAAATGCCCTGCGCTTTTTGCAGCTCTCTTACCTGCACATCCAATAATCCTTTATGATGATTACTCACATGGATGTAAGCGCGCTTTGTGATATCCCTGTGCCCATCAACCAGTTTTTGCAGTCGGCGCACAGTTGTATCATACTTGCTTGGGATCTTCATATTGTTCTGTTCCATCAAACGCATAGTCTTAAAAATATTAGCAGAAATAATATTCGACCAACGCTGGATACGTTTACCACGTCTGCTTTCAGCTCGTAACGTATAAGTATTTTGATTAAACAAAGCATCTAATGAAGTGTTTAAAGATTCACGGATCTCTTTAACAAGCATTCCCATTTGTTCAAAACTAACATCAAACGAATTATTTACGTCTGTAATCTTTTTCAGATTAAAAACATCTGTCATTTCAGTGGCTGCGGTTCTTTCAGCGTGCTTCCTGTGATTTTTCCAGATGCTAAAAGCTACCAGGCCGAGCAATGCTATGATTCCGTAGGCCTGCGTAAAATAAATCGCAACGGCAATCAAGCTGGAAAATGTAAATGCGATAAATGCCGTCATAAACCAGCCGCCTATAACTGTTAACACGCCCGTTACACGATAAACAGCGCTTTCCCTTCCCCAGGCCATATCGGCAAAAGATGTACCCATAGCTACCATAAAGGTCACATAAGTTGTAGAAAGCGGCAGCTTCTGTGAAGTCGCGTAAGAAATAACTGCGCTGGCCACCATTAAATTAACCGAGGCACGCAACAGGTCAAATGATGGACGATTTTCATCGTCAATATTTACCCTGTATCGGGCAGTATCCATGCGGTTTGCTATCCATTTGTTTAGGCTGCGCGGTACAATCATTTTAATCATATCAAAAAAACCGATCACCATGCGTACGATTGTTCTCGATATTAGGATTGATTCAAATTTTTCTTCAGATTCACCCTGGTGACCCAGGCTGATTTCAGTATCCGTTACAGTACGTGCTTTTTTCGATAGCCATAAAGTTATAACCATTATCACCCCGGCTATGAGCAGCAAAAATGTTTCTGTCGGCACTTTATTACCAAGCGCATCCATAGTCGCTGTCAAAGGGGAATCTGAAGTAAGTGCAAATTCATATGCATGGAATCCTGCCATGGGCACACCAATGAAATTCACCAGATCGTTTGCTGCAAAGGCCATGGCCAGTGCAAAAGTCCCTATGAGCACAACGGGTTTGAGAATATTGAATTTAAAAATTAATAATATTTGCAATACAATTGCCGAAACTGCGCCGATAATGGCAAGAATTAAAAATGTATTCTCCTTTATCCAAGCCACATCATCTGCTGTCATGAAAGAGGCGCCTTTTGCCCCTTTGATCAGAATAAAATATGTGATAAATGCCAGTGCAATTCCACCCCAGATTGCTCCATAGCGTTGCAGACGTTTTAAATAATCAAAAGTGAACAGCAATCGTGTAAGGAGTTGAATGATTGCCCCAAATGTAAAGGCCACCACCACAGAGAGTAATATACCAAAGATAATTAGCATCGCTTTACTGGTATTTATGTACTGCGCCAGCGTGGCTATGCTGTCTGCGCTTTGAAGGATTTTTATAACGGAAACGGCTACTGCTCCGCCCAGCAGTTCAAATACAATAGAAACCGTTGTGGATGTAGGCAAACCGTATGTATTAAACAAGTCCAGCAGAATCACATCTGTTATCATAACCGCCAAAAAAATGGTCATCATTTCCGGCATGGTAAAGAACTGCGGATGAAATATCCCCTTTCGGGCAACTTCCATCATTCCACTGGAAAAAATAACACCGGCCATAATACCCAAACTGGCGATAATCATTATCAACACCCGGGGTGCAACACGCGAGCCAATTGAAGAGTTTAGAAAATTTACAGCGTCATTACTGACACCAACCATTAAATCGAATACAGCGAATCCAGCAAGTAATATTAATGCTACCAGATACATTTCTGTGTCCATCAATTCCTCCAATCTGTGCAAAGATAGATAACTTGTTGCTCAAAAACCATAATACATTTTATGAAATGAAATCAAATCTGGCTTACCGGAGTTTCTATTTTGAAATTTAAAAATCCGATTTTTAAAATCAAGAAATATAAATTTTTCTTTTTATTAACTACAACATCGTCCGATTGCCTGATTTATCTTCATTATAATGATCCATCTGATTAAAAATACTAATGATAATCCTAAAATATTATTACTAAATTACAAATTTAGTCGAAATATGTTAGGATAGTGTTAGCAAAATGTTAAGATTTTATTTGTGATGAAATAATATTCTGATTCCTGATAGAAAGGCATAAATCGTGTAAAATATATAATACGAATTAAGAATGTGTATATCGCCTTCTTTTACCATTATTGTTTATAACAGAATAAAGCCAAGGGCGGCTTTATATGAGGAGCAATGAGAGAAATATCCTAATCCTGCTATATCTCCTTGCGAATTTACCCTTTCAAATATCGTTTACATTTACATCTTACCGTCTTCGCTTTTTTCTAAATAATAAGTGCCAGGCCAGTAATGGGGTCATCATAACCGCGCCAATTTGTTTACCCATATCACCAATAAACTGCATGCCAATACTATTTTCAAATGGATCATCGTTTATCAGATAGGTCCATGTGGCAGATGGCTCTTTTATACCCATTTGTTCAAGATTAGACGAAGTTCCATCAAATTGAATGGTAATAAATAATTGAATTAACCGGTCATCCAAATTATGTAAAATTTGATCAAAAATTTCAATTGCCAGTTTTTGAAACTCAATATACGGATCCTGCCCACCGACACGCTTTAAATGAATACTCTCACGAATATCAGAGATTTCAGCCAGATATTGCTGCCAATTACTATCAATACAATAAAGTGAAATGAGCCTACAGAGGTGATTTAAATCTTTGCTCCCCGATTAATAATTGATACTGACTATACTTTTCCGGGGATTTCTGTTTGAAAAAATCTGATCCGTAGTGATCGATAAGAAAATTATCACGTCGGTTAAAAAAAATCTTTCGCTGTTTTTCAATCAGCGAAGAATATCTGTTAAGTGTTTTTTTGATTTCCAGATTTTGACCTTCACAAATTCGTTGTGTACGCAGGACTTCTTTTCTGATGATGGGATTATCGATTTTGCTATTTTTGACATCGGGTAAGCTATGAGCGGGAAGCAGTTCATTTAATCGATATTTAATAAACAAATCATCCTCTAAACTGATAAAATAACGTGACTCACCGGGATCACCCTGGCGTCCGGCCCGGCCGCGAAGCTGCTGATCGATTCGCTGGCTTTCATGCTTTTTTGTCCCGATAACATAGAGTCCGTTCAAATCCAATACGAGTTGTTTATCTTTTTCGTCACTCCCGCCCAGACGAATATCTGTTCCGCGACCTGCCATGTTAGTTGAGATAGTGACCGCGCCTAATTTGCCGGCTTGCGCAATAATTTGAGATTCATATTCATCGCGTTTCGCATTGAGTACTTCACATTTAATACCACGATCTTGTAATGCGCTTGCTAATAATGCTGATTCTTCAACGCTTTGCGTACCTACAAGTATCGGGCGTCTGGTTTTATGGATTCTGATAATTTCATCAATTATAGCTTGTTCTTTATGCGCTTTGGTTGTGAATATAACATCTGGATGATCAACCCGGATACATGGTTTGTTTGGCGGGATAACGCCAATATGCAGATTATAAAATGCGCGCAGCTCCTCCTGGGCAGACTGAGCCGTGGCCGTCATCCCGCAAATTTTTGGATATAATTGTATAAAGTGTTGCAGGGTGATTGAGTTAAGAATATTTCCTCTGGACTGAATATCGATATTTTCTTTTGCTTCAATGGCAGCCTGCAAACCGTCGGGCCAGCGTCTTTTATCCGCAATACGGCCGGTAATCTCATCAACGAGTTCAATTTTACCATTACGGATGATATAATCGACTATCTTTGTGCAGCATAAATTCTGCATGGAGAGCGCAATTCAGACGGGTTAATAACTCAAAGTTATGTTCATCATACAGATTACCACAGTCTAATAATTTTTCAACATGATCCTGACCGGAATCAGTTAAATGGATATTTCGGATATGTTCGTCAAATTCAAAATCGATGTTATTTTCTAACTTTCGCGCTATTTTTGCCAAATAATATGTGTCGGCAAGGTAATCATCCGCTGCACCGGCAATGACAAGTGGAATGCGGGCTTCATCAATTAAAATGGAATCTGCTTCATCTATAATGGCAAAATTGAATGGCCGGTGAACTATCTTATCCTGTTCATAACACAGAGTATCCCGGAGATAATCAAATCCCGATTCCTTTGCGGTCAGATAAGTAATATCTGCTGCATATGCATTTTGTCTATCCTCAATGCTCATTCCTTCCTGGACATATCCAACTGTAAGACCCAGAAATTGGTATATCGGCCCCATCCACTGTGCATCGCGTCGCGCTAAATAATCATTAAATGTAAGAACATGTACACCCCCGGCAGTGAGCGCATTTAGATAAGCCGGAAATACGGCAGTAAGGGTTTTGCCTTCTCCCGTTTGCATCTCCGCCAGTTTGCCCTGATGCATCACAAGAGCACCAAGCACCTGGACGTCAAAGGGACGCATTTTCAGTATGCGCCAGGCTGCTTCCCGGACAAGCGCATAAGCTTCAATTAATATTTGCTCAGATATTCCCTGGTTATTGAATTCTCGTTCGTGAGATATTCTCGGGAACGCATAGCCTTTGTATATCTCTGACTTTAATCTCTCAGAGATCTGTTGAAGCTGCTTATCGCTTTTTATTTGTAATGCGTGGTCAAGATTTTTGATTTTATCAAGGAGATTATAATATTGTGAAAGATCAAATTCTATAGTGCAGCCATTAAGACGTTGATGCAAACGTTTGACTTTTGTTTTTAATGTATTTTTTGTCATGGTATTGCCCTCTGTAATGATTTTCTACTGCAATCGAATATATTTCATACGAAAATACATGTGCCACCGAGGGATAATTTGGACTGACAAGACAGATCATTGAAGTGTGAATGATACAAATAATATAAAGTTGAATGTTAAGAAATCATACTAAATGATCCGTAAGTCAGTCACATCCTTCAGCAGTAGAAGAGAGGGGCAGGTTTATCATCAGGGGATTGATGAAAAATGTTATTTTTATGCAGAATTTTTATTAGAAGTGTATGTGGTGATAGAAATAAGGATTGATCATAAAAATTTTCAATAGAATGATTAAGCGAAAATTTAAGTATTAACCGGTTAATCGAAAAATTTACATGAGTAACCGGCGAATAATCGGTTTGAGTTATAGAAGTTGAAAAGTATCTATAAAATGGTGAGTCCGGGCTTGCATCCGGATCAACGATAAAGCCGGTAGCGGTTTTTTCATCATAATTTGCAACATCAATATATGTATATGTTTCATTTTCCTGTTTTATCAGATAGATAAAAGTTAGAAAAAGGAATACAAATTTTAGCATAGAATTTATTTGCAGCTGCTTATTCATCTATTTTAGATTCTCAATAGATCCCGGAAGTAAGTCCGCCGGAGGGCGCAAATTCCCGCCTGTCGGCGTGATTCGGATTTGGACATTTTTCATTATCAAGACTTATCGATAACCAAATTAATCAATTGAATCGCCTCCCGCAAATTTATACTTCTAACATTCATAACGTTAGAGGATGATTGCATCTATACACAAACTTATTAGATTTAATATTATTAGGCCTGAGCGACGCACACAGGTACCATCTCTATGCGAATGCCAATATGGGAAGCTTGTTTTCATGGATTTGGATGGCTTGTCCTACGCTTGCACGATGAATAAAGGCTGCTGAGTTGCCACTAATTGAAACTCTCCAACATCTGTAGCACTAACCAGTAGATGATGCAGATTTTCCTTGCACTTTCATTTGGGTTGCTTATATTTACGTCATATCCTTCCTTTACAATCTTATTGATACTGTATTATAGAAAGTCATTCATATTGAACCACACAGACGACTGATTTTGCAACATAGATGGCAATAATTGACTCATTTGTGATAGCATGTCAAGAAATTGTGTTTGTAATTTAAGTGAAAATATTCCTTTGATAAGGAGGATTTAGATGAAAACCATTTTGCGTATGCTCCTGCCGTGTTTTTTTATGATTTTTACTTTAATGGCATGTTGGGAACTTCTATCAATTGAGCAGCCTGAATTGGCTGATCCTAATAGCACTTTTAACGTACCGATCACAGTAACACTTGCGCCTGAAGATAGCAGTAGTGAAGGATATAAAAGTAGCGATAGAAGAGGATATTTTGGTATCCGTTTGCCAATTGGTTGGACAGTTCAAGATACAACTACCTAATCAAGGAATTATTAATGGTATTTTCGTTTACTTTGAAGTCGATTTGATCAATGGAAAAGTCGAAGATTTCCGGATGGTTACTATGGGTAAGCGTGTGTGAACAGTGTTGATTCACTTCTTGAAGGAAACATATCATTCACACCCAAATAACTACTGATAGTCAACAGGTAATTTTTCAATCGATTATATAATATCAGATCGTATTGAGGGTTATTGTAGTTGTCATGATACATACGTTGTTCATAGTGGTCCTCATGGAATTTCCGTTGATGCTCCTATGGAAATCGCTGTTACAAATACAAATGACAGTGGTGAAGGATCGTTAAGACAAGCTATTTTGGAAGTGAGCAACCATGGAATTGTATTTGATTTGTCATATCCAGATACTATTGTTTTGGATAGCCAGTTAGCGATCAACCGGCGTGTATCCATTACGGGGCCAGAATCGAATATGTTAACAATCTCAGGTAATAAGTCGGACCGTGTATTCCTAATTAATGATAATGCCAAAGTTATGATATCAAATTTAATTCTTTGTGATGGTTACAAAGAGGAAGAATCCGGTGGTGGAATATTTGGAAATAGAAATTCAAAATTTTCTCTTGATAATATAATAATAGTGAATTGTTCAGCCTCGAATGGAGGTGCAATTGGTGGTTTTACTTGTTCATTTGACCTAAATAATGTAGAGATTATTAATAATAGAGCCCATTCGGATGATGGTGGTGGAATTGGTGTCAAGAATTCCGAATTTAATTTAAGCAATGTAGTCATTTCTAATAATATGGCTGCTGACAACGGTGGTGGCATTGAATTTCTTGGCGGAGGTGTAATTAACTTAGAAAATGTAACAATAAATAATAATATTGCAAAAAGAGGCGGTGGGATATGGTTTGATGGTTTATCTCTGGATTTTGATTCCGAGAAACGATGTAATATTTACCAAAATACGGCAGAGGAAGGTAATGATTTATTTAATGCCAGTGATAGTATTGTTCATGTAATCCTTGATACATTTACGGTCATGATTCCTACTGATTTACATGCTCAACCAATTGATAAATTCAGATTTGATATTCAAAATGCAATTGTAACTGATATAAGTATGGAATCTCTGGATATACCCTGTAATTTCTCACTCGCTCAAAATTATCCCAATCCCTTTAATCCATCAACCAAGATCACATTCACTCTTCCCAAAACCGAATCAGTAAAACTGGAAGTTTACAACGCCTTGGGACAAATAGTGGAAAATCTGGTTGAGGATAAACTGCAGGCTGGTGCTCATGAGATCGAATTCAATGCCAGAGATCTGCCGAGTGGCGTGTATTTCTACAGGTTCAGGCAGGTTCGTTTGTAGATACGAAGAAAATGTTGCTGATTAAGTAATGAATACAAGCAACTCTCTTCAACATATGTGCTATTAATTGATTGATTTGTGATAGCAAAACAGAATTAGTACCTGTACTTTTAAGTGAAGAAGTTCTTTTGAAAAGGAGAACCATCATGCCATTATCAAAATCAGCAGGTGTAACGATCCTGATTCTGACCAGTCTTATTTATCTTTCCTCACCCTGTGATGCACAGGTTGGAAGGATCGATAGAATCATAGTACACAGCCAAGCCGTTGAAGGAAACTTATTGGGCGATAGTCCGGACAGGAATGTATCCGTTTATCTTCCTCCACACTATGACAATAATGAATCTGCCCGATACCCGGTGTTTTATTTTCTGCACGGCTATGTTGGAACCAATACTTTCTTAGATGCACAATTACCTACTTTTAATGCTTTTTTTAATGACAGAAACAACCAACCCCTGATTATTGTAACACCTAATGCATACAATAAATACAGGGGTACTTTTTATACAAATTCTTATCTTACGGGAAACTGGGAAGATTTCATTACACAGGAACTGGTCGATTATATAGACACCAACTACCGGACAATCCAGTCTGCTGAGAGTCGTGGTATTGCAGGATATTCGATGGGGGGCTATGGGGCTCTCAAACTGGCCATGAAACATCCGGATATTTACGGCGCGACATTTGGATTAAGTGCTGCATCAACGGATATGGAAGAATATATTCTAGGCATCAAGAAATCATATTTGATTGAAGCTAAAAATGCTACTCAATTCAAAAATTTATACTGGGAAGTCCAGGCCCTGATTGCCTTGGCAGCCGCGTTCACACCTGATACAACTTGTCTTCCGTTTTGGGCCGACATCCCCATAACTGAAAACGGTGAAGTGATTGATTCTCTGTGGCAGAAATGGGTGGCACATAATCCCCTTACCATGATAGAAAATTATAAGGATAATCTGCTTCGGTTAGAAGGGATCAAATTTGTTTGTGGTACGGAGGATGATTTACTTACATCAAATCAAAATTTTTCTCAGAGTTGATGATTACCTGATAGCGCACACCTATGAAGAATTCACGGGAACACGGAGATCAGAACGCAATCCAAATAAAAAATTCCGTGCTGCCTTTTTTTTCCGATGTGCTGGAAGCGATAGATTCGAACCATGTTACAGCCTATGCAAAACCTATGAAAAGCCATCCCATGTTTATACCTGATTCAGGCGAGAACCTGTTTATTACTACCAATCTGTATAATCCCGAAGACCACGCAGTAACGGTAAGAGCCATTATCACGGGCGAAAGCGAACAAAACACCTTTAAGGATTCGGTGGAATTATTCGATGACGGTCAGCACCATGACGGCCTGGCATCGGATGACACCTGGGGAAACAACATATGGTTAGCCGGTCTGCCGGAGGATTATTACCAGGTCGGCATTTCCTGCCATGACCAGGTTGAAGATAACGTCAGTCACTCCCTGCCTCTCACCTCCTTTACCACCATTGGCCCAATTACAGTCGCAGAAATGCCCTATCTTGCAGGCGATTATTCTGCCCGGTATAGAACGCAGTATTTACAGATTAGTGAAAAATAATAGTAAGATACAACCAGCCACTAATCTTAGCCTGGAATTTAACACAGAAGACATTCGAGTCGCAGCAGTGGCTCAATCAGTAAATATGGATGATATTGCTGCTGGTACTGAGGGATTAAGCAACCTAACTTCATTTAATTTTGCTCAAGGCTACAATCCTGACAGTACAATAAACCATCCGATCCATTTTGAAGTGACAGTTTTCAGCAACGGATATCCCTTCTGGACGACGTCATTCGAATTTAAAGATACTGCAATGGGGATGAAAGTTAAAGATATTCTTCTTACAACTGAACTCGCTTTACACCAAAACTACCCCAATCCCTTTAATCCATCAACAAAGATCACGTTCACACTCCCTATAACTGATTTAGTAAAACTCGAAGTTTACAACACATTGGGACAATTGGTGAGAACCTTAGTTGAGGACGAACTACAGGTTGGCTCTCATGAGTATGAATTTAATGCCAGCCATTTGCCGAGTGGTTTGTACTTCTACAGGTTTCAGGCTGGTGATTGGATTGATACAAAGAAGATGTTGTTGATCAAATAATGACTTTTTATATACTATTAATACACTGGTAAATCTTTAAATTGAAAAAAAGAAAAATTTGACAATTTTGTGACAATTATTCAAAAAATCCTGGATATATTTCTTTTAAAACCTACAGGTGAACTGAAAAATGTCGCCGTTTCTTTGACTGTGCTCTACGTTTATGCGGCATCTGAAGCCTTTTAACAACTGTGACAATGCGGTTGATAAGCTTCTTTATCTTAATGCTGTCCTTTCAAAATTGGGAGCATAAGATGAGAAAAATATTCACATTTAATATAATATTTGCTTATATGAATTGTTATATGGGATGCACCAATTCATACATGTACCAAGCTCTTTTAAAAAAATAGTTTTTACATTGATACATATATTGATTTAAGATTCAATTCTTTTTAAATTCAAAATCTTTAAAAATTATGCGCCCGTAGCTCAATTGGATAGAGCGTTTGGCTACGGACCAAGAGGTTGGGGGTTCGAATCCTCCCGGGCGTACTAGATTAAATACTAAATACGAATATCTAAATCCTAAATAAATACAAAATTTCAAAATTCTAAATCTGGGTTTGGGATTTTATAATTTAGAATTTATTTAGAATTTAGATTTTAGTGCTTAGCATTTGCTTTTAATTGGCGCGTTCGTCTAGGGGTTAGGACGCTGGCCTCTCACGCCGGTAACAGGGGTTCGAATCCCCTACGCGCTACTAGTTTTAATCCTGATTTCTAATATCTAAATCCGAAACAAATCCCAAGTTCCAATCCTCAGGATACAAACAAATTACAAATTATTATTCTCAAACAGAATATTCCTGGATATAGTGTTTCTCTTTTTACCTCTGTGGAACTCTGTGTAATTGTTTTAAATTATTATTTAGGATTTAGATATTGGTGCTTCGGATTTAAAACAATTCTTGCTTTCTGAATACTCTCCATCATTTTCTGATAAAAATTCGACCCAACATTTTCCTTTGCAAAAATTTCAAACGCGTCAAGCATCTTTTGTGCTTCAGATAAAGATTGTGGTTCTGAAATGTTTTTTTTATTGATGTATATATAAATGGGACTGGTGTGGGCAAATCGTAAACGGCTGGGATCCTGGTTTAATTTTACGCGCGGACTTCTATATTTTTCCAATTCATCATCGCTTAACAACATATCCTGATCGGTGCAGCGGGCACAAAGCCACGAACTCTCAGATATTTCGATACCGATTTGGCCCTTAAGTGAATTTTGACCGCTTTCTAATTGAAATTGTTTTATAACTTTTCCATTCTTTATAATTTCAACTGAGTGCAATGGGGAATCTGACATCACTTCAATCTCAAATTCGATAGCCTGACTATCACCAGAGATATGTATAGAATCACCAGGCTGAAGTCCATCTATCGATTTGAAAAACAACATCGGTCCATTTGTGACAAAATTTTGACCACGTTTTAAACCGGCCAAATACTCAGTTATGCTACCATTTGGGGAACACCTGACATATGCACGATTATATCCTGCCGGAACCTGTTTGGCCCCCGTTGCCGAGCCGGCGCCTGCTGCCAGTTTTAGGCCACAATTCAAGAGACGATAGTAGGTATCAGTATTCATTTTCATCATGCCTTCCGGTGTATCGGGATAACTGGGGAATCCATCCACTTCTAATAAATTAGAATAACGGCTGCGCGGTTGAAATCGATGCATATGAAAATTATTATTACATACATTCACCACATCCACATAACCGAGAAGTGCATCAAGCAATACTTCACGTGACCAACCTGCCTGATAACAGTTAATGGTGCCAATTTTTCGCCCGTACTGCGCGGCAATTAAATTTGGTGTATCCGAATCTACCGGCAGAGAAAAGGGGCGTGGGTTATTTAATATGTAAAGGGCACCCCAATCCTTTTCAATTTCGATATCATAGATAGTCGTAGGAATTGTAGCTTTACCAAACTGCAGATTACGTATATGAGTACCGGTATTTTCCACTGTGAATCTGGGACTGTTCCACCATTGTAAGACCGAGCCAAAATTCAGATCCTCGAGCTGCACACAGAGCAGCGATATCTTCAGGTGACCGGTGGAGATGATTTTCTCCGGATAAATATCCCCGTTCTTTCATATTGATCCAGCGCTTAAGCCTGACCGTTTTTGTGAGAATGCTATCTTCCGGTATCAGAATTTGTTCTTTTACACGGATGTATTCTTTGCCGCGTTCGATGCGAAGTTCAGCTAACCCGGCTGGTAGTTCAATCTGCGAATTCCCATCGCTCATAAACCAGATATCCGGTCCGATCTCAAGCAGTACTGCATCCTCAGGGTGATGGCATTCTCCATCCGCAGCACGGAGTAATACCCGGGCCGGGACTGATTTACCCGAATTCTCTTCAATCCGTAAATTTATCTGACTGGCAAGTGAATCATATACAAGGAGGTTGAAAATAATTGAGAGAAAAAAAATGATATTGATTTTTGAAGCAAATTTAAATCTCATCGTATTTTCCTATATATATTTTCCATGGATATATAAGGCTATCTGCTATTTCGGCTATCGGCTTTCAGCAAAAATGAATTCATTTAGCCTCGGATGCACATGGATTAGCACTAATAAATTACGGCTTTTAGCTCTCGGTTGGCCGTGATCTGGCTATCTTTGTTTTATTTACCCCAGGATTAATCCTGGGGTAAAACCAGAAGTCAATGTTAGTGGGTCAATGGCGGACACCAAGACTATCACTGATCGCTGACTACTGACAGCCGATAGCTGATAGCCGACAGCCAAAGGCCAACTAAAATCCCAATAAAATCGTGCGTTGTGCTATTTTTAAATCATAATCTGAATGCTTCAAACTTTCTGGTTCAATGTGTTTTGGCTCTGAATTTCCCGACCGACCATCTGATGATCAGATTACTGCCCCTGGTATCGACATTGTCATATTCTATACGAATCGGATACCATTCACTTCGATCTAAATTAATCGTTGCTGTAGTCTCATTATTTATGGCATTCTTGTTTCCAGACGGTTCCTGTGAACGCATATTTTGTTTTTTATTGTTAACAAATAACTTTTTACTATCGATGAATATTTGTGCACTCTGATCGCTGATGATATGAAATCTGATCTCACCATTCACCGGTGGTTTTATAAATCCTGTGAGTGAGACAGACCAGTTTCTGCCATCATCGGGGGGATTGACATCCCAGTCGAATTCTAATGAATTTGACGCAAATTCGAATCGTGGGTTGACCATTCCGGGACTTCCGTAACACACAGCAACTAATCCTTCATGCACTGGCTTGAGGGCATCGGGATCCAGCTTCTGATTCATCTCGTCGGCATAAACCTGGTATTCCTGTTCAAAGTATGGCAGAATATCTGACCAATGGAAGGGCAGGGTTTTTAATGATAGCGGCTGAACCGCCGATACATCGCTGATACTCTCATAGCGATTTTTTGTCAGATCGGTTAACTTACGATAATAAATCAGTGATTGATGTAAATGATGAATAAATTTTTGTGCCATTTTATTCTTGTCATTTGCAATAGTCATTCTTGTTTTATATACAGCTGCTTTTAATTTTTCAGTATAAAATTGTACAGTCAATTGCACGGCTCTGGCATCTTCAAGATGGGCATTGAGTTCATCCGTATTTTTTGTGGCAATTTGGGATGCTGCCTGCAGTTTGTCACATGCAATTTTTGCCTCCGATACTTTTTGTTCCAGAAATGAAACCGGATCTATACCATCCAATTTGGATCCCTGGCTGATCGCCTCAAGATATTTGTGAATTCTGATCACCGGATCCAGAGGCAGGAAGGGAATTCCTTTTGATCTCTCAATTTGCGAAAGTAGCAAACCGGATGTTACTACGGTATGATTATCATGTCCCGCCCAAAATAGTTTTTGGATTGCCGGTAAGACATCGGCACCTGTTTCAAATGCGCTTTGTATCAGTTCTGCGGCTTCACGTGATCCATATTCAGTTGTAAAATATTCCAGCCAATATTCGGATTCTTCCACCTCGCTGCTGTGTGGATTCCAGGCATAACGTCCCCACATTTCAAACCATAGTTTATCTCTTTCCCATTGTGTTCTTTGATCATTTATCTCAGCACCATATGGCCAGCGCCAGGACTTTCGTGGATATAAATGCAAGCCATTAGCCCCAATGGAGACCGAACTCTGCATGCATTTCTGAATATATGACGCCGGATTCCACCGGAACGGCTCCAGGTTAGCAGCCATATGAATATTAACGATATAATTGCCGGTTAAATCTGCCCAGGCTTTGTTTTGTGGATCAATCAGGGTATCGGCAATCATCTCCACATTATATTTTCTTTCGATATATATATCGGGATAATGATCCAGAATTTGTTTGGCGTTTTTTAAATCAAGAAACCATGAACGCAGAAGAATTTGCGGGTTTTTACCGGTCCGTTTCACGGCATCCAAAATGACATGATTGACCCATTGCACGGAATATTCAGGATCCAGTGCCTCACCCGCAGTGATATACAGGCCCACTTCAGGAAATTCATTGACAAACTTTTCAATACAATAGGCGGTGTATTCCTCCAGCAGGGGAGTGGGTTCTGAAATTTCATCAGGCAGGTTATGAGCCTGTTGAAAATAGACAGAAGTATGAATGTTATAGAATTCAAATATCAGTTTTATATTTCTTTTATATGCTTCATCTACCAGCCAATGCAACATTTTATTGTTACGTTCCAGTAATCCGGCTGGCATGGCATCTTGGGCCTCGGGATACTTATCCAGTTTGGTGAAATAGGTGAAGGGATGTCCGTTCCAGAAGGCGATGTAGTTATATTTGTTTTTGGCAAGAAAGTCGAGATATTCGATCCATAAATTTTTATCATAAAAAAATGGAAATTCTTCCGGTGTCACGGGATAATTATAGGTTCCCAGTTTCATCAGCAGAATACAGACTCCACGCAGGTTCATGACCGGAGATTCGGAGGCTGAATAATTTACTGGTAGTTTACCCAGTTTCTTTACGGATTCAGATACATCCAGGCAACCATAGAGCAGACCTGCAGGATCTGCTCCGGTAATATTGATATTGTTTTGAGTCTATTTCGATTGTATAACTTTCAGCATTATCAAAGCATTCCCGAAGCTCTTAATAGATTCAGATACACTTCCGGATGAGTTAAAGAGGCTGTCGGTTATATTAATTGCATATCTTTCTGCCTTATCAATCATTTTCTCTAAATTTAAATTGATTGTTACATTTTCTGCAGGAATTCCTGCTTCAGTCAGAGCATAATTTAGTTTTTCCCTGCCAAATACTATCCGAGGATCATTATGCGGGTCATGGTTTGATTGTTCTGAACAGGAGACATACAAAATGAATGTCAGAATGGAAATAATAAATTTAAACCTACTATGTATCATATGGATCATAATATAATATTTTAATTTGGCCCCTAAAGGGGCAATGGGGTGTTGCTCGTAAATTTTTCTACAATAGTTGAACCGCTACGCGGTTCGCCAAACAGATTCCGATCCAAATTCGGGATGATAGTTATCGAAAAAAATTTATTACTTATCCGCGAGAATCCGTTTCATCCGCAAAATCCGCGTGTTATTATTAGATTAAATTGATCGGAACGGTCTCAGATCGTTCCCTGCATTATGTGATTACGCAGATTGTCATCCTGAGCACAAGCGAAGGATCCCCTCCAAGAATTGCTGAACTGTGATGCATCTCTTCTTTATAAAATTTCGATACTCGGAACGGTCTCAGACCGCTCCCTACAATTGTATTTATTTACAAATATAATTTTGATTGGACACGGCATGCCGTGTCCCTACGGTGCATCACTTTTATATATATTGATACCCAATTACCAATAACTAATAACTAATTCCCAGTTCCCAATTCCAAATCACACAACAATCACTTCCATCCATTCTCCATCTGAAACCTCTGTGCCTCGGAGTGCATTAGAAATTCTGAAGTGATAATTTTTTCGTCAGTTCCGTCGCTTTTCCAGGTGAATTCTCATAAAACTTTGATCAACGCCATCCTGACAATATTCAACAGTAACAGGATATATCTGCTCCTGTTTAAGAGTAACGTGAATTGTCTTTTCATCTGCAGTATAGTCCAGTGTTTCGTCGATTACATTTCCAATTTTAACATTCACTTTTTGATTGGAGTAGATGTTAAATTCTACTTCACCATCAAAAGGGGAGAGCAGATATCCGGTCCATCTTGCTGCCCAATCGCGGCCTCTTTTCTGAATGTCATTATCCCAGGCACAATCCAAATTCAAAATGGGATCAGGTGATTCGGGATTGGAAAAATCGACCCTGCCATATAAAATTCCTGCCAGCCCCTCAAACTCAGGTTCGGTAGAAAATTTCATATCACTTATACTTTTTCCAAATGGTAAACCGGTCGCATCATATGGATCTTCGATAACAATTTTATTGTCCATTAGTATCTGTACCAGATCCGGAATGTCATAATATTTTAACACACCATGTATCGTATTGCTCATTTGATTTATCGAGTATTCATTTTTAATCACATCTGCCCACGAAACCAGTGAATTTCTCAGCGTCGATTTTGCATATTTTTCCGGATATAAAAATGCACTATGCAATGCCGGGATACCCACTTCACCAATGGCCATCATTTCTATCCTGGTAGTACTGATTGGATTATTTGTTATTAAGTAATTCGTACACAGCATGATATCTTCAACACGTATACCAACGATTGATTTACCTAACAAATAAGCCCGGTTACAGTCCTCCCAGTTTACATATTGCGACAGCCGGTAACCATCCTTGCCGTCCTGGGCTGTTTCCCCGGTTCCAGGTAAATCTACTGCCAGCACTGTTTTACCCGCTCGTGCCAGATCATCCAGTTCCTTAAAATGATAGGATTTTCCATACTGGCTAAGAAATAAAACCGGATCCTTTTTATGATCCGGATTATTTGGTATGAATTGCAGAGCAGGTATCTTCAACCCTCTATGATCCGAAAATAATAATTTTAATATTTTATATGAATCCTGATCAATAATTTCCGTGGTATCGATTGTAAATGGCACGATTGACTTTACATCACTCAGGGATAATAAGTCAATAATGGTTTGCTGAATTTGGTGCCGGTCATTTTTCAGGAATTGGTTCCGGTCAGATTCCAATTTTGTGTACAAATCAAGATGCAGATCATGTACGGAACGATAGCCCTCAAGCGAAGTGACAGAGCCATCTGGCGTACACTGCATTTCCAAATCGCTCAGCAATTGCAGATCAGGTTCTGTGATTGGCTGAGTATTATTTAATAACCAGCGCGCCAGCCATCTGACAGCCCCTTCGCGTTGTGTTTTATTATAATTATGACCGGCTTTGTTTTCCAGCAGATCTACTCTTTCGGAAAAACCCAACGTGGTATAAAACCTTTTAATAAAACGATAGGATTCCCAAACTGCTTCAATCCTGAAGAAGTCATCGGTGGCGGCCAGGATCTTTGCCGGTGCCGGGGCGCGGCTCATGATATAGTCGGGATGGTCAATTCCAACTTTTAATTGGCCAAAAATGTTTTGCTCTGCATCTCCCATAGAATATTTGGACTGAGAATTAAGATTATGCAGGTAACAGCTGGGCGCTGCTACTTTAATACGCTCATCGAGCATAAAGAGGTATGAGGTCTGGGTACCGCCACCGCTATTACCCGTAATACCGATCAGATCAGGGTTAACCTCCGGTCTTGCAATAAGATAATCGATTGCCCGCATGCCATCCCATATTTCATTTTGTGCGATATTCTTCCCCAATAAAGTAGCCTGAATACCACTCAGATTATGTGACCGGGTTCCCCATAGTTTTATTTTACCTGATTCATCCCGCATCTGAATGCGTTCACCCTGATCGATAGGATCAAATACCAATGCTGCCATACCATTCAGGGCACATAATGCTCCCATTGACTGATACTCATCATGCGCCTTGGCATTTTGTGAGTGACCACAGGGTATCAGAATTCCCGGGTGGGGTGATTTAAATTCAGGTGACTCGGGAAGAAATAGTGCTGCAGTTACATAATGTTTTGGCCGGCTCTCAAAGATGATTTTTTCAACCCGGTAGCCGTTTCTTTTTACGATTCCTGTAATAATTGGATTTAATGGAGATCTTTCAGGCAGGCCGCCAATACGTTCAATAAATATTTTTTTTAGTTGTTTATAATGCGCTTGATATTCCGCTGGATCTCTTTTTTCAAAGTCATTTTGCCATTGCAGCCATGTTTTCTCAATCTCATTTTGTAAATATGTAGTAAGTGATTTTCGAGATGTTGACTCACTTACAACTTTCAGGGAAGTGCTGGACAAGTTATCTGAAGCGAAAAGGCCCGGGGGATTTGGTATAGGGTAGATGTATATAAGTAAGAGTGAAATGAAAAGAATTGGCATAGATTTCATTAACATATTTTACTCTTTTTATTATTGATGCGGAAATGTAATTTGGGAAAAATAGGCTTCAAATCTCAAATGAGACTTAGTTTTTATTAAATATACGAGATAATCGGGAAAGAATAAATCCGAATATTGCAACGGTGGTTTTCTTTTTATTTTAGACAGGATAATGGAAAAACGATTAGAAATTAGGAATTAGAAATGAGGGATTTGAAATTGGTTATTAGTAATTTGTAATTGCCTCTCACCAATTGCCAACAGCCACTATTTAGTTTCTCATTTCTATTTTATTTTATCCCTTTTTCCTTTTATCCATTTATCCGGTTAAAATATTTTCATTTCCTTAAATATCTACTATTATAGTACGTTAAACTTTACGCGGATTTATCACACCGAAAGGCGGATCAGCCTAACGGCTGACACGGATGATACTGATTTTCACGGATTAAATATATTTTTTTTCCGCGTTAATCCGTCCTGCCCCGTCTCACGGGGGTAATCCGTGTCATCCGCGTTCTATTTCTTCTATATTAGTATCATAGGTCATCATTTCACCAAGACCATTTTCTTCACCTGCTTAAAATTTCCGGCCTGGATTACATAGTAATATATGCCGCCGGCCAGATCAGTGGCATCCCAACGATATGCATAATTTCCAATTGATAATTCTCGGTCTAGTACCGTCGCAACCTGCATTCCAAGAATATTATAGATCTTTATAGTGACATGCTCAACCTTTGGTATGGAAAATGGGATAGTCGTCGAGGGATTGAACGGATTGGGATAGTTTTGATGCAATGCAAATTCTGTCGGTATCACCATATCAAGTAAATCGATGGCATCAATCAGTGAAAATTTTGCGATTTGGGTAATTGGCCCATTCATAGTTATGGTCACCGGATTAGTATTGCCATTGAAAGATCCGGATCCGGTACCTTCCCATTCCATAAAATCGTAACCACTATTCACAATAGCTGCAACCTGAACCTCTTCACCGATATCAAACCAGCCATTCTCCGGAATCGTTGTACCGCCTAATTCCGGATCTGCCGTCAGGGTCAGATAATACTGAGTCGTAAAGTTTGCCGTATAAGTCGTTGCTGTTCCGGGCGTATTAATAGTATGTGAGATAGCCCCGCCGTCACTCCAATCATCATAGATATACTGAACACCGGTAGTGCCACTCTGAGGCGATGTGGTGGTAATGGTGTGCTGACTTTCCGGTTGCCAGTTGAATACCTGTTCGGAGGTATAAGTGGTACCGTCCACAGTAAACGATCTTCCGGCTACATTGGTATTTACAGTTACGGCGACCGGATTAAGTGTAAATGCGGCTATTTGGGTAACCGGTCCGTTCATAGTCACATTTGCCGGATTGTCGGTGCCTGTATATGACCGGATCCTGTACCCGTCCATGAGCAAAAGGAATACGCACCATCAGGCGTCGCTGTTATCTGTAACGCCGCTCCGGCATTATGCCAGCCACTGGCAGGAGCAACCGTTCCGCCTGTACCTGTATTCATAGTCAGATAATACTGCGTGGTAAAGTTAGCCGTATATGTAGTGGCAATAGCGGGAGCGGTTATCTCATGGGAAATGGCTCCTCCATCACTCCAGTTGTCAAAAACATACTGAGTACCAGCAGTACCAGCCTGTAGTGTTGTGGTGGCAATAGTATGCTGACTACCAGGTTGCCAGTTGAATACCTGTTCTGTGGTATACGAGGTACCATCAACGGTAAAAGATGTTCCGGGAACATTTGTATTGACAGTAAAGGCTACCGGATTAAGTGTAAATGTGGCTGTTTCGGTAACCGGTCCGTTCATGGTCACATTGGCCGGATTATTGGACCCGGTATATGATCCGGATCCTGATCCCGTCCATGAGCCAAAGGAATAGGCACCGTGATGGTGTGGCTGTAATCTGAACGCCCTGCACCGGCATTATGCCAGCCACTGGCAGGTGATACTGTGCCGCCTGTTCCAGTACTCATAGTCAGATAATACTGTGTGGTAAAATTAGCCGTATACGTCGTTGCTGTACCCGGAGTAGTAATAGTATGTGAGATAGCTCCGCCGTCACTCCAGTTATTATAGATATACTGCACACCGGTGGCACCGCTCTGTGGCGATGTGGTGGCAATGGTATGCTGACTACCTGGCTGCCAGTTAAATACCTGCTCGGAATGTATAAGTGGTGCCATCAACAGTAAACGATCTTCCGGCTACATTGGTATTTACAGTGATGGCGACCGGATTAAGTGAAAATGTGGCTGTTTCAGTTACCGGGCCGTTCATGGTCACATTGGCCGGATTATTGGACCCGGTATATGATCCGGATCCTGATCCCGTCCATGAGCCAAAGGAATAGGCACCTGATGGTGTGGCTGTAATCTGAACGCCCTGCACCGGCATTATGCCAGCCACTGGCCGGTGATACCGTGCCGCCTGTTCCAGTATTCATAGTCAGATAATACTGCGTGGTAAAATTTGCCGTATATGTCGTTGCTGCACCAGGAGTGGTTATCGTCATGGGAAATGGCTCCTCCATCACTCCAGTTATTAAAAACATACTGATGCCAGCAGTACCGCTCTGTGGTGTTGTGGTGGCAATGGTATGCTGACTACCGGGCTGCCAGTTAAATACCTGCGGAGATGTATAGGTTGTGCCGTCAACTGTAAAGGATCTTCCGGATACATTGGTATTTACCGTAAAGGCTACCGGGTTAAGAGTAAATGCGGCTGTTTCAGTTATCGGTCCGTTCATGGTGACATTGGCCGGATTGTCGGTTCCGGTATATGATCCCGTTCCTGCTACCTGCCCAAGTATCAAACGAATACGCGCCTGACGGTGTGGCCGTAATCTGTACGCCTGCACCGGCATTATGCCAGCCACTGGCAGGAGAAACCGTTCCGCCTGTACCTGTATTCATGGTCAGATAATACTGTGTGGTAAAATTAGCCGTATAAGTCGTTGCTGTACCCAGGAGTAGTAATAGTATGTGAGATAGCCCCGCCGTCACTCCAGTTATTATAGATATACTGTACACCGGTGGTGCCACTCTGAGGCGATCGTGGTGGCAATGGTATGCTGACTACCCGGCTGCCAGTTAAATACCTGCGCCGATGTATAGGTGGTTCCATCAACTGTAAATGATCTTCCGGCTACATTGGTATTTACAGTAATGGCGACCGGATTAAGTGAAAATGTGGCTGTTTCGGTAACCGGTCCGTTCATGGTCACATTGGCCGGATTATTGGTTCCGGTATATGATCCGGTGCCTGCTACCTGTCCAGAGTGTCAAAGGAATATGCCCCGTCAGGAGTCGCAGTAATTTGAACCCCTGTCACCGGCATCATGCCAGCCACTGGCAGGAGATACCGTTCCGCCTGTACCTGCATTCATAGTCAGATAATACTGTAGTGGTAAAATTATGCCGTATAGGTAGTAGCTGTACCTGGTGTAGTAATATGTATGAGATATGCTCCGCCATCACTCCAGTTATTATATATATACTGCACACCGGTGGCGCCACTCTGTGGCGATGTGGTGGCAATGGTATGCTGACTACCTGGCTGCCAGTTAAATACCTGTGCGAGATGTATAAGTGGTTCCATCAACAGTAAACGATCTTCCGGCTACATTGGTATTTACAGTGATGGCGACCGGATTAAGTGAAAATGTGGCTGTTTCAGTAACCGGTCCGTTCATGGTCACACTGGCGGGATTATTGGAACCGGTGTATGATCCCGCGCCTGTTCCAGTCCATGAGGTAAAGGAATATGCTCCGTCGGGTGCGGCAGCAATCTGAACATTTTCACCGATATCATGCCATCCATTGGCCGGAGATACAGTTCCTCCTGTCCCGGCATTCATTGTTAAATAGTATTGCAGTGAGAAATATGCGGTATAAGTTGTAGCAACACCCGGAGTTGTAATGGTATGTGAAATAGCTCCTGCATCACTCCAGCTATTGAAGAGATATTGCACACCCGTGGCGCCGCTCTGAGGTGATGTGGTGGCAATGGTATGCTGACTACCTGGCTGCCAGTTAAATACCTGCGCGAGATGTATAAGTGGTTCCATCAACAGTAAACGATCTTCCGGCTACATTGGTATTTACAGTGATGGCGACCGGATTAAGTGAAAATGTGGCTGTTTCAGTTACCGGGCCGTTCATGGTCACATTGGCTGGGTTATTGGACCCGGTATATGATCCGGATCCTGATCCCGTCCATGAGCCAAAGGAATAGGCACCTGATGGTGTGGCCGTAATCTGAACGCCTTCACCGGCATTATGCCATCCACTGGCCGGTGATACCGTGCCGCCCGTTCCTGTATTCATAGTCAGATAATACTGGGTGGCAAAATGGGCTGTATAGGTAGTTGCTGTACCCGGAGTAGTAATAGTGTGTGAGATAGCTCCGCCGTCACTCCAGTTATTATAGATATACTGTACACCGGTAGCGCCGCTCTGAGGTGATGTGGTGGCAATAGTATGCTGACTACCTGGAATCCAGGTAAAAGTTTGTGCGGAAGAGTAGGTTGTACCGTCGACCTGAAAACTACGCCCGGAAGGCGAGGTGGTAACTGTTATCTGTTCTCCCGAAGAAATTGTGAAGGGCGCGTCACTATCATCATGGATAATACCGCCAAGATTATCTATCACCCGGATAATACAGTCATTTGAAGGCGTATTTGGTATGGTCCAGTTATAAAAGTCAGGTACAATTTCACTGGCTACCGGACTCCAATTTTCTCCGCCATTAGTTGAATATTCAATATATACATAACTGATATTCGTTTTTGTCCAGGTAATCTGATATGTATCACCGACATAGAGCACCTCTCCGCCGTTTGGTTGGAGGACTGTAATTTGTCCAAATGAGGCCGTCTCGGTTATCGGTCCGTTCATTGTAATATTGGCCGGATTATTGGACCCGGTGTATGAACCACTTCCACTGCCAGTCCACTGGGTAAATCCATAATCATTGCCGGCGGTTGCCTGGATTTGTACCCCGGAACCGGCGTCACGCCAACCGCTTGTGGGTGACACTGTTCCTCCAGTGCTTGCGTTCATTGTCAGGTAGTATTGTGAATCAAAATAGGCTGTCAAGGTCGCATTACTTGAGGGAACTGTAATCGTATGTGATTGTGGAAGCTGGTTGCTCCATCTATCAAAAATATATCGTGTACCAGTTCCTCCGTTCTGGGGAGAATTGGTACTAATATTGTGTTGTGAACCGATCTCCCAGCTAAATGTTCTCGGAGATGTATAAGTTTGACCATCGACAACAATGTCGAGCCCCGCAGGTACGGTGGCAATGGTAATATCACTGTTCCTGGGAATTGGAACAACCTGGTCAATATTAACTGGTCCGAAAAAATTATCAGCCAGTTCACCCCAAATGTTTATAAATATTTCTTCGACCTGATAATTGGTTGGAAAACCTGAAAGAGACGACCAGTTGTCAAAAGTGAGGGAATTCCAGGAGTTACTGGTGAGAGGTTGGGCATTTCCACTATAAAAATAGCGATCTTGATTCAAGTCGAAGTCGTATACTCTTACGTAGAGATTCGCATATATTTGATCGCCCATATTTTCATTGATTTGTACGGTATAACCATCGGCATTTTGCCACTCCCCCAACTCAGCCAGATTCTCAGAATGGAAGCGTAATATCCACCAACTAGAGTTTGGTAAGTATATGCCATGGCCATTATCTGCCGTGATGGTAATTGATCCGTTACCATCGCGGATAGGATCCTGACCCAAGCCATTTGGATAATTGGTTTGGTCATCCCAATACATTTGAGAAAAATTAGAAGTGAAATCTGAGAATCCGTTTTCATCATATGGCCCTGAGGAATACCATCCCTGCATGGACCCATCATCAAAATCATAGGTTTGACCAAAAGCTGGCAAAGATAGACCCAGAAGCAAAATACCGGTTAAAACTAACCCTTTGCGTATCATTTTCCCTCCCTTACCGGTTAAATGATCCCGATATAGATATTATTTTTCTATAGGCATGAGATTGATTCTGATTTAATAGACATGTTTCGAAGTTTTTCGTATACACAATTATAGGTATTTGTCTAAAACGTTTGTGCAAATAAGATAGGATATAAATTCTTTATTTATATTTTGCTGCTAAAAAAAATCACCAGGACAAGTTTCATCGTTTCGCTAAGAAAAACTACGATTTCAATTTTCGATTCTATGGCAGGATGAATAATTATAATAATAATATACGGGTATTGCAATACAAAATAATTTTACTATTCACGAGGTCAAAATTCAAACTGTAGCAGATCCCAACTTTCCCTGATTCTTCACCTTTTTTCTTTAAAGATATTCATTAATCTTTTATATTCCTTTTGAAGAAAATTTTAATGCAACAATCTGATAAATAGTTCGATGGAGAAATAGAATTATGGAACAATTAAATACGGCAATTATTGGATCAGGATTTATGGGTGCGGCGCATTTGGAAGCGCTACGCAGAATACCAGGAGTGAATATTGTTGCAATTGCATCAGATGATGAGGCCAGAGCTCGTCAGTTAGGCGATGATTTTGGAATAGTAAATGTGGTACCCGATTGGAAAGATTTGCTGTTACTGCAGGATTTGCATGCGGTCCATAATTGTACACCAAATAATCTGCATTTTGAAATAAATAAGGCATTTCTGGAGAACGGAACCCATGTAGTATCCGAAAAACCGCTCACATTAAAAAGTAGTGATTCGGAAAAACTGGTTAAACTGGCCGAAAAGAAAAAACTGGTTACGGCAATAAATTTTAATTACCGTTTTTATCCTCTTATTCAACATGCCCATCAAATGATGCAAAGCGGAGATATAGGAGATCTTTACCTGGCACATGGTAACTATCTTCAGGATTGGCTCTATTATGATACAGATTATAACTGGCGATTAGAGACTGAAATCAGCGGCGAATCACGGGCCATTGCAGACATCGGTTCACACTGGTGTGATTTGGTCCAGTTTGTCAGTGGGCAGGAAATTGTGCGAGTCTTTGCCGATCTGACAACCATTCATGAAACCCGTAAAAAACCATCCGGTGAAATTGAAACTTTTAAGGGTAAAGAAGTGGAGACTGAGAGCGATGCGCGCGATATTCCGATCAAGACAGAAGATATTGGTATTGTCATCGTCGTATTCACAAATGGCAGCAGAGGCACTTTTACGGTTTCTCAGGTAAGTGCCGGAAGAAAAAATCATTTTTCATTTGAACTGGACGGCAGTAAAAAGGCAATTTCCTGGAACCAGGAAGAACCCAATCAACTATGGGTAGGATATCGCGAAAAACCCAATGAAATTATTATTAAAGATCCTTCTTTGTTGCATGAAAAAGCCCGGTCCTATGCCCATTATCCGGGTGGTCATCCGGAAGGGTATCCCGACGGTCCGAAAAACATGTTCATGAGGTTTTACGATTTTATAAGATCCGGTAAAGATCCGGGTAAAGATGTAACCGAATTTCCAACATTTCGTGATGGCTGGATTGAAAATAAAATTGTCGATGCCATCCTGACAAGCAATAAAGAACAAAGGTGGGTGGAGGTTTGACGATTGGCTATTTGCGATTGGCAATCGTAGGGACGCATTGAATGTGTCCCGGCGGCAGGAAAAAAAGTGACACGAAGAACACGAAGGGAAAGAGAAGGTCACGATAAAATAGAAAAAAATGGTCAACAGGAAAAAAGGCAAAGAGGCAAATAGGCCAAAGGCAAAAGGATCAAGTTACAAGGTCCGGGACTTAGGAACTCATGTGCTTAGGGACTTTTTTTCTATTTATCCTTTTTTCCTTTTAGCCTCTTATCCTTAATAATGGAGAATACCAATGAAATTAGGTTTTTTAACAGCCTGTTTGCCGCAGGTAGATCTGGAAAATATCGTGAAATGGGCAGCTGGAAAAGGTTTTCAAACTCTGGAATTGGCAGCCTGGCCATTGGATTCCGATCGCGATTATCAGGCAAATCAGATTGATGCGGCCAGGTTTACCCGGGATGATGCAGAGAAAGTAAAAAATCTGTTTTCAAAATATGAAATTGGCATTTCGGCTATGGCATATTATGATAATAATTTACATCCTGATTTAAAGCAGCGACAATTCTATCTTGATCATCTCAAAAAAGTGATCGATACAGCCTCAATGTTAGAGGTGGAACTGGTGGGTACTTTTGTGGGCGGCAGGCCCGATATGTCGCCGAATGAGAATATTAAAGAAATCGGTCAGGTCTTTAATGATATATTAAAGTATGCAGAAGATAAAAATGTCAAAATCATGATTGAAAATTGTCCCATGGTGGGCTGGCAGCAATTTGGGCTTCCTGGAAACTATGCATACTCCCCGGAACTTTGGGATGCATTATTTGAAGAATTACCATATGATAATTTTGGCCTGAATCTTGATCCCTCACATTTATACTGGCTGGGGATTGACTATATAGAAGTGATTCAGGATTATGCCGATAAAATTTTCCATGCCCACGCCAAGGACACCGAAATTTTGGGTACTGGTGAGTTTTTATATGGCATATTCGGCCGGCAGATAGATCCGGCGCCCTGGCAGTCAGGCTGGTGGCGATATCGCATGCCGGGACTTGGCGAAATAGACTGGAACCGGTTCATCGCAACATTACAAGAATATGATTATGACTTTGTCCTATCCATAGAACACGAAGATCCGGTCTGGGAGGGCAGTGCCGAAAAGGTGAAAACCGGATTGGAACTTAGGTTTGAAGCATTTAAAGCAATTATGTCCTCCGAAAGCAATAGAACACGGATTACACTGATTACGCGGATTAACACGGATACTGAAACTTAGAAATTAGAGGTTAGAGATTAGAAGTTTGGAATTAGGAACTGGGAATTGGACATGAATTTTTAGTGAAATCATAGTGCTTATTTTTATTTTCCAACCTCAAATTTATAACTTTCTTCTATTCATTCTCCGCGTTATTCAGCGTGCTCCGCGTATTCCGCGTTCTATTACTAGTCTATCCCTGGGAAGAATTTTACCGCATCATACGTTACACCCTCCAAATACAAAAATGAAATATTGGAAATATGAAACAATTTATATTTGTAACCTTCCTGGTTTATTCCATTCAATTATTTGGTGCGGAACCTGATAAAACTGACCATGTGAATGTACAATTAGTATCTGAAGTGAGCTTAGTGGATCCTGGCGTTCCTTTTTTTATTGGGGTTTATTTCAAACTGGAGGATCATTGGCATTTGTACTGGAAGAATCCGGGTGATGCGGGTTTGCAGCCTGAGTTTGAGTGGCACCTGCCAGAAGGTTTTAGCATTGGCGAAATTCAATGGCCGTATCCTGAAAAAATAATAGATGACGGGCTGGCCAGTTATGGGTATCATAATGAGGTCTTGCTGATGGCAGAGGTGATTCCGTCCTTGGATATTACAAATGGTACTGAGGCCGATATTCGCCTGCATGCAAAATGGCTGATTTGTAAGGAAGTTTGTATTCCTGGCAAAGCGGATCTTAATATTTCATTACCGGTCTGGTCTGGTCTTAAAAAATCGAATGATAAATGGTTGCAAAAATTCTCTGAGGTGCGTGAAAAACTACCCATATTAGATTCAGACTGGCAAATTTCCGCATCGATTGCCGACACGCTTCTTCTCCTGAATTTAAAAAATCCGGATTTGAGTCAACTACCGATGCTGGATAATTTGATTTTTTTCCCGGAACAGGAAGATATAATTGAAAATGCGGCTGATCAGATATTATTGAAAACAGATAGCGGCTATAAATTAGGTATACCAATGAATCAAATGCGGATGTCAGATCCGGATAGTATTTCTGGTGTGTTAGTGTCGCAGGCGGGCTGGAGTAGTGCTAACTTGAAAAAAGCATTGAGGATTAATGTTGCAATCTCGAAACTTAAGAGGTAAACATAACAGATCGTATTTGAAAAAAGTGAATTCTATGGAAATATTTTTATATACGATTGTATTAGAATAATAAATGAAGAGATGTGATTTGGAATTTGGAACTTGTAATTTTTATTCTGTTATTAGTTATTAGTTATTGGTAATTGGTATAATTTGAGTTGCAGAATATTTCGTTCCAAATTTCTAATTCCCAGTTCCTAATAACCAATTACGAATTACAAATGCAGCTTAGAAACTTCTGAAAAATGATTATTTTTATCTGCACGTCATTCTGAACTTGTTTCAGAATCCATTTAAATAGACCCTGAAATAAATTCAGGGTGACGAAATTCAAGCATTTATTATATTTTTCAGAAGTCTCAGTTAATAAATATCAGAACTTATAATTTATTTTGGAGGATAGATAATGAGAATTTTATTATCAATAATGGTTATAGCAGTCATGGTTTCAGGCCTTTTTGCGGGCGATAAGGCGAAAATAAATGAAACTGCACCCGATTTTAAATTGATAGATAGCAATGGCAAGACACATATGCTGTCCCAGTATAAAGATAAATGGGTTGTGTTGGAATGGGTAAATTTTGATTGTCCTTTTGTTGGGAAACACTATGATAGCGGAAATATGCAGAAACTGCAGAAAACATACACAGGAAAAGATGTGGTCTGGTTGTCGATTTGTTCTTCTGCCGACGGTAAAGCAGGGATTTTTCAGCGGCGACGAATTAACTGAAAAACTGCAAGGAAGAGAAAGTAGCCAGCACCGCATATCTGATTGATTCAGAAGGTACGGTTGGCAAAATGTATGGCGCAAAAACAACGCCGCATATGTTCGTTATTGATCCAAAGGGAACACTGGTTTACGCCGGTGGCATTGATGACAAACGTTCGACGGATGTCGATGACGTGAAAGATGCAAAAAACTATGTTGCAATGGCATTGGATGCCGGTATGGCGGGAAAAGAAATCGCCACCCAAACAACCAAATCCTATGGCTGTTCGGTTAAATATAAATAGTTAAGAAGTGACAAAGAGACAGAGAGACAAAGTCCCTTAGCGCCTGAGTCCCTATGTCCCTGAGAATGAACTCAGGGTTGTCAAATAAATAGATTTTGTTGTCATCCTGAATTTATTTCAGGATCTAATATTAAAGTGATTTGTGGGACATGTGCCTGTTATAAGAGCCGTGTCCCATTTCTATATATAAATTCCCGCTTGCATCATTCCCCGCTCATATCTAATTTAATTTCAGTTCACACATTGCCTATAAAATTAAATAACCACTAAGACACAAAGAGATTAATAACAGTTTAAAGTTCTTCGGACTGAGGGACTAAGGGACTGAGGTGCTTTTAAATTCTGTGCCTTTTTGCCCTTTATCCTTGTTGTTTTCTAATGTCTGTGGTTATCTATGAGGAATATAGTATGCACGGGGTAATCGCAGCATCTGCCACGCCATTTGATAATCTGGGTCATGTCGACATAGATCGCCTTTTAAACCATATACAATGGCTATTGAGCAATGGTTGCCATGGTGTTGCGCTTTTTGGAACTACTGGGGAGGCCAATTCAATCTCATTGCATGAGCGCATAAATACCGTCTCGGGCATTCGGAAGAAGATATCGGATCCGGAAAAATATTTAATCGGAACAGGATGTTGTGCGGTTGATGAATCGATCGAATTGACAAAACAGGCTCTGGACCATGGATTTAATCAGGTCCTCATGCTACCCCCCTTTTATTATAAAAATATTTCAGAAGACGGACTTGTAAAATACTTTGGTCATGTTATTGAGTCTGTCAAATTTCCTGATTTGAAAATATATCTTTATCATTTTCCGGCCATGACCGGCGTACCGTTTACTCATTCGCTGATATCCAGACTCATACAACTATATCCGGGAAGTATTGCCGGAATTAAGGATTCCAGTGGCGATCTTGAGAATATGAAAACCATGTGTCATAAGTTTAAGGATTTCGAAGTATTCGCCGGAACAGAGCGATTTTTATACCCGGTTCTTAAAGAGGGTGGGGTAGGATGTATTTCGGCAACGGTCAATGTGACAGTAAAAATGGCCCGGAATGTTTATGATAAATGGAAAAATGGGGAAGATGCGACTCAACTGCAGCAAGACCTTATCAGCCACCGTACATTTCTGGAAAACTATCCGGTTATTCCGGCGGTTAAGGGGATATTGTCTCAATTGTATCAGGATAAAAACTGGCTGAACACGCTGGTTCCCCATTTGCCGCTCAAACCAGACGAACTGGAAAGATTACTTGCTACGGACGAGGTTAAATATTTACTAAGATAAATAAAATTTACCACGAAAGACACGACGCAAACGAAGACATAGAACATGAAATTCCCAATGTCAAAATCGAAATGACAAATCAATTACCAATGTATAGTGATTTTAGATTTAGACATTTGATTTTGGAAATTTGTTTGACATTCGGGCTTGGACATTGGGCATTTCTCTTTGTAATCTGTGATTTAATTCAGGAACCCATGCATGAAAGCGATGCTCTTAACTGGTATCAAAGATCTCTCGATTGAAAAGGAGCCCCTGGTACCATCCGATTTAGATGTGTTACCTCCCGGTAAAAATGAGGTTCTCCTGAAAATACGCACCTGCGGCGTATGTCATACCGAACTGGATGAAATAGAAGGCCGGACACCGCCAGATATATTTCCTGTTATTCCGGGGCATCAGGTAGTTGGTATCGTGTCTCAAACTGGAAATAACGTGAGTTCACTTCAAGAGGGTGATCGTGTGGGTGTGGCCTGGATCTATTCAGCCTGTGAAAAATGTGAATTTTGCCAGTCTGGCTTAGAAAATCTGTGTCCCGATTTTAAAGCCACCGGACGGGATGCCCATGGCGGTTATGCAGAATATATGACGGTACCCGAGAAATTTACTTATCGGATTCCGGCTTTTTTTAATGATGCGGAAGCGGCGCCACTTCTATGTGCCGGTGCCATTGGATACCGTTCCCTGGAACTCTGTAATCTTGAAAATGGTCAAAATATCGGGCTCACCGGTTTTGGTGCGTCAGCGCATTTGGTCCTGAAGATGGCCCGGTTCAGACATCCGGATTCGGATGTTTTTGTATTTGCCCGAAATGCCGCAGAACGGGAATTTGCTTTGGAATTGGGCGCAGTATGGGCCGGAGACACAGGTGAGCAGTCACCGGTAAAGTTACATGCCATTATTGATACGACACCCGTATGGATGCCGGTTGTGAAGGCTATGGAAAATCTGGCACCGAACGGCAGACTGGTCGTGAATGCGATCCGTAAAGAAGATTTGGATAAATCATATCTTCAACAGCTCGATTATCCAAGGCATCTGTGGATGGAGAAAGAAATAAAAAGTGTCGCCAATGTCACCCGTAATGATGTGGCCAGTTTTTTAAATTTAGTGACAGAAATGAAAATAAAACCGGAATATCAGGAATATCCACTTCAAGATGCTAATATTGCGCTGCTTGAATTAAAAAACCGGAAAATACGGGGAGCCAAAGTGCTTCGTATTTCGGGGTGATCAGTCTATTTTATAGTTTTTTAGTATCTTGTATCTTGTATCCTGTTTCTTAGCGTTTGTGATTTATAATTATTGACCTATGCAGATAAATACTGAGGCAGAGCACGATGTCAGAAAACAAACCGAAGTATATCGTGTCCCATGATATGGGAACGAGCTCCGATAAGGCAATTCTGATTTCTATTTACGGAGAAATTATTGCTGTGGAGCGACGGGAGTATCCCATTTATCAACCGGAACCGGGGTATGCCGAGCAAGATCCCATGGATTGGTGGCGGGCCATATGTTCAACAACCAGATCTGTTATTGAAAAGGCAAAAATAGATCCGGCAGATATCGTTGGAATTACATTTTCGACACTCATGCAATGCCTTGTACCTGTTGATAAATCCGGAAATGTATTGCATCCTGCACTTACCTGGTTAGATAGCCGGGCAGCGCATATTATGAGGGAGAAACTCTGGACACCTCCCAGGGTTCAGGGATATAATATATTTAAATTGCTGAAATTTTTAAAGATTACCGGAGGAACACCAGGTCAGGCCGGAAAAGATCAGATTGCCAGAATCTTGTGGCTTAAATACAATAAACCGGAGGTTCTGAAAAATCTATATAAGTTCATAGATGCAAAGGATTTTATAATATTTCAGCTGAGTGGAAATTTTGTAACCTCAGTTGATCTGGCAGTGGTATGGTGGCTACTGGATACACGGAAAAATGTCAACAAGTGGCATTCTGACTTGTGCAGACTGGCCGAAATAGATGAGACCCAATTACCAGAGGTCAGGAAAAGTGCCGATATGGTGGGTAAAGTCACTACAGAGGCAGCCGCACAATGTGGATTATTGGCGGGAACACCGGTAATTAATGGAGCCGGCGATATGACTGCTGCTGCAATGGGATCGGGTGCCATTGAGGAAGGCGAACTTCATATAAATATCGGTACCAGTGGTTGGGTGGGTGGACATTACTCAAAGCGTAAAATTGATATTCCACATTATACCGGTTGCATCGGCAGTGCGATGCCGGAAAAGTTTTATCTGGGAATGGCGCATCAGGAAACATCCGGTCTATGTCTGGAGTGGCTGAAAAATAATATCCTGTATCATAAAGATCAGTTACTGGCTGAGGAAAATGTGACAGAAATCTATCAATTGATGGATGATCTGGCTATGCAATCCGCGCCGGGTGCCAATGGCGTCGTTTTTACACCCTGGCTGTTTGGTGAGCGAAGTCCGTTGGATGACGATTATATCCGTGCCGGGTTATACAACATGAATCTGAAAACCAACCGAAGTGATATAATCCGTGCCGTGTTAGAAGGGGTGGCAATGAATACACGCTGGGCCATGAATACCCTGGAGAAATTATATTACCCGGTCAAAAAATTAAATATTGTCGGAGGTGGTGCAAAAAGTGAAATCTGGTGTCAGATAATGGCCGACGTTTTAAATCGTGAAATAAATCAGATTGAAGATCCGCAATATGCTGGTGCAAGAGGTATGGCGCTTTTAGCAAGCAAAAGTCTGGGATTCATCGATACATATGATCAAATAAAAGAATATATTCGTATAAGAAAGACTTTTTCTCCGAATCCTGAGAATCGGGATCTGTATGATACTTTGTTCAAAAAGTTTAAACAGATCTATAAAAATAATCATAAATGGTATAAGGATATAAATAGTAACATATTTCATTAAATCTGAAGAGTTTCTATGGATGAACTACAATCAATTTGCGCCCCGGGAACCACTTATCATGAGGAAATGATTGCTACCACTGATCAGGTGTCGATACGCCTGATTACTTTCTCTGGCCCGCCACAGAGAAAAAAGCCTGACATTGTATTTGTGGCAGGGTGGGTATCTCTGATTGATGGTTGGAGGGAAATTTTGACCGAGCTTACCAGAGAGTATCGGATATTTTATATTGAGACCCGCGAAAAGATCTCATCTCATGTAGGAAAGGGAGTGGACTATGATGTGGGTGCAATTGGAGATGATGTAGTATCTGTAATAGAACATCTTGACTTGAAAAAAGAGCAGTACTTTTTGGTTGGGAGTTCGCTCGGCGCCACCGCCATTATAGATTGCTACCAAAAAATACACGAACAACCAAAATGTTTAATTCTTGTCGGCCCAAATGCTGAATTCCGTGTTCCGCTGACCTGGAAAATAATTGTTAAGTCATTCTATCCCGGTTTGTATAAGCTCCTTAAACCATCCGTTCTTTGGTATCTGCGAACATTTCGTCTGAATATCGATACCGATTATGGCCAATATGAGAAATATAGCCGGGCGTTGAATTCGGCAGATCCCTGGAAACTTCGTCGTGCTGTGCTCGCCCTGGCAAAATACCAGATTTGGGAGGTGTTGGCTACCATTACATGCCCGGTATTGATAATCGGTGCCTCAAAAGATAAACTACATGAGCCTGAAAATTTGAAGCGTATAGTAGATTTACTGCCGCATGGTGAGTATGTGGATATGGAGACAAATAAACAAACCCATAGCAAAGCGATGACAATCCATTTGAACAATTTTCTTGATAAGTTTCATAAAAATAAAAAGGACGATTGAAAATATGATATCGATGAACACTATTTCTAACTACGGATTTCGTTTACTGATAATTATTCTTTTAATGATACCAAATTTATGTTTTTCACAAATACAATTTGAGGTGTCGGTTGATCCTAAGTTGCAAACAGATGAGTTACAGGGGCGGATGCTGTTGATGATAGCGACGGACAATAAAAAAGAACCCCGTTTTCAGATAATGGATCATTATAATCCACAGCAGGTATTTGGTCTGGATGTAGAATCACTGAAACCAGGAGAAAAAATAATCTTTAAATCAGGTATATTGGGATACCCGCTATCCGATCTGAACTTAGTGGCAGAGGGAGAATATTATGTTCAGGCTTTGTTACATCGCTATGAGACATTTAAACGATCTGATGGAAAGGTTATTCAATTGCCCATGGATCGCGGCGAGGGGCAACAGTGGGATAAAGCGCCGGGTAATTATTATAGTTCGGTGTCAAAGGTAACGATCACAAAGGAATCAGGTACGATTTCAATAGTTTTGGATAATGAAATTCCTGAAATAGTACCGCAGGAAGATACAAAATATATAAAACATATCAGGATGAAGAGTGATTTACTCACTGAGTTTTGGGGACGACCGATGTATCTCGGTGCACATGTATTATTGCCGGAGGGATTTGATTCCCACCCTGATGCCCGTTATCCTCTGGTTGTTTTCCACGGTCACTTTTCGCATAACTTTGATTCGTTTCGCGAAGAACCCCCGGATCCTGATCTCGAGCCGGAGTTTAGCGAACGATTTCAGATGGAAGGCTATAATAAAACCATGCAGGAATATCATCATGCCTTTTATAAAGAATGGACCGGACCTGATTTTCCACGAATGATTATTATTGAGATTCAACATGCCAATCCGTACTATGATGATTCATATGCGGTTAATTCGGAAAACCTGGGGCCCTATGGTGATGCCATTACCTACGAGCTGATACCCTACATTGAAAAGCAATTCCGCGGAATCGGTGCCGGCTGGGCACGTTTTCTGTATGGTGGTTCCACGGGTGGGTGGGAGTCGTTGGCCGCTCAGGTGTTTTATCCGGATGAATATAATGGCTGCTATGCAGCCTGTCCCGATCCGGTTGATTTTAGAGCGTATTGCATCGTGGATATTTATAAAGATAAAAATGCGTATTTCCGGGAAACCGATTGGGGTAAAGTGGCAAAACCGGCACGGCGGAATTATCTGGGTCAGATCATTTCAACTATGGAGAATGATAATCATCAGGAATTGGTATTGGGCACAAAATCCCGTTCAGGACGCCAATGGGACATCTGGCAGGCGGTTTACTCTCCGGTTGGGGAGGATGGGTATCCAAAACCGATTTGGGATAAATATACCGGTGAAATTGACCACCAGGTAGCCGAATACTGGCGGGAAAATTATGATTTAAGATACATCCTGGAAAGGGACTGGTCAAAAATCGGCAGTAAATTAGCCGGAAAGATAAATGTATACTGTGGTGATATGGACAATTATTATCTGAATAATGCGGTATATCTTCTCGAGGAATTTTTAGAGAACACAAAAGATCCACATTATGGTGGAGAAGTGGATTATGGTGACCGTGCCGAGCATTGCTGGAATGGTGATCATACGCAACCAAACGGTATTTCTCGTTTACGGTATCATCAGATGTTTATACCAAGAATCGTTGAGCGAATTCGGGTGTCGGCACCGGCCGGAGCGGATACTACAAGCTGGAAATATTAATAGAAGTCCCTTAGCGCCTGAGTCCCTAAGTCCCAAAAGAGAATAAAAAAGGCACAAGAGGCACAGAGGCACAGAGTACTTTTGACTTCGAAATTCAACATTTGATATTTTTACTTATAAAAGTCCCTTAGCGCCTGAGTCCCTAAGTCCCAAAAGAGAATAAAAAAGGCACAAGAGGCACAGAGGCACAGAGTACTTTTGACTTCGAAATTCAACATTTGATATTTTTACTTATAAAAGTCCCTTAGCGCCTGAGTCCCTGAGTCCCAAAAGAGAATAAAAAAGGCACAAAGGCACAGAGGCACAAAGTTGGTTCCCCCTTAAGAAAGGGGGTTAGGGGGTTGTATCGTGACTCAGTCCTGAGGTGGTGACAATGTCTCATAGACTGTTCATCCTGTATCTTGTATCCTGTATCTTGCATCCAGACGCCGGCATCCAGCATCAAGTACCCAGTTCCCAGTGCCCATGAAATTTACTTGCACCCAATCTATGCTGCCGTTAAATTCGACGCTAATTTAATTTATTAGTTATATGAGGTTTGAATGAGTAAACGTGTATTGATTTTAACCGGTGGGGGAGACTGTCCCGGATTAAATGCGGTTATCAGAGCTATTGTTAAAAGATCTGCCCGGGAACGTGACTGGGAAATTCTGGGCAGTTATGAAGCATTTAACGGTATCCTGCGCGAACCAATGGAGCTGATTGTTCTGGATGAAAAGAAAACGGCAGGGATACATGTTATGGGTGGTACCATTATCGGTACGACCAACAAGGGCGGACCCTTTGCCTGGCCGGTAAAAAATGAAGACGGATCATGGACAACAGTAGACCGTTCTGAAGAATTATTACGAAAATTACAATATCAGAACATTGATGCTGTGATAAATATAGGTGGTGATGGTTCACAATCCATATCGCAACGACTATATGAGATGGGCTGTAATATAATTGGTGTACCAAAGACAATCGATAATGATCTTGCTGGTACTGACTTCACATTTGGTTTTCAAACTGCCGTTGAAATAGCCACCGATGCTGTCGATAAACTGGTAACCACCGCAGCCAGCCACAACCGTATTTTTATACTCGAGGTCATGGGACGTGACGCGGGCTGGATTGCCCTGCACGCCGCTGTGGCCGGTGGTGCTGAAATTTGCCTGATTCCTGAAATACCATATGATATTAATATTATAAAAGAACGGATTCACCGGCGCATCACACTCGGTCGTGGATTTGCCAATATCGTTATTGCCGAAGGTGCCAAACCGAAAGATGGCGATGTTGTTTCGCAGAAGAGTAATGAAGTTGGTTATCAAAATGTGAGACTGGGTGGGGCCGGTATGCGTTTGCAACAGGAACTGATAAATACCGGTTTGGAGAATGATGTTCGTACAACCATTTTGGGGCACCTGCAGCGCGGGGGCGCACCATGCGCCTATGATCGGGTTCTTGCAACCCAGTTTGGTACGAAAGCATTTGAAATGGTCCTGGAAAAGGATTTTGGGAAAATGGTGGCCTATAAACATCCTGATATTGTAAGTTTGCCCATCAAGGATGCAATATCACAATATAATACCATAAAATCCGATGATCGTTTACTAAAAACAGCGCGCGGTATTGGTATATGCATGGGTGACTGAAATATAAATTGTATGAATAATGACAACTTAAACGATATCTTTCGAAATGTACAAAAGACTCATTTTCCAGGAAAATTACGCAGGGTAAGAGCTCAGTTTTATCCCTATCGCAGCTTGAGACATTCTGTCGAATGGAATGGTTTAACTATTAAGGCGAAAGTATCTCAACTATTTATCGATGCACCGGTTAATATCCTGGAAATTATTGCACTACTTTTATTGTCGCGGGTATATAAAAAGAAAATAGATGCACAAACCCGTCATACCTACCGAACCTTTTCCAATCAACTCACTTATAAACGCAGCACACGAAAAATAGACTACGACCCGATTGGGAAACATTTTGATCTAAGAGACATTTTCGATCATCTGAATAATATTTATTTCTCAAATGAGCTGGCAATAAAATATATCGGGTGGAGTAAAAATTACAGTTATACCAGACTTGGATTTTTTGATAAGAGCCGCAATCTGATTGTCATAAGTAAGATCTTTGATTCTCCGCATGTTCCGATGAATGTATTGGAATACCTTATGTTTCATGAGATGCTTCATGTAAAATTTCCTGAGGAGACTATAAATAACCGTCGAAGGATTCATACACCTGAGTTCAGAAAAGTGGAGCGTGACTTTCCGGAATATAAAGAAATTGACCTCTGGTTAAAGAATAATTTACGCAAACTGGTAAGAAATTCAGGTTAATTTTGTAACCTGGACCCGGGCATCATTATAGCAGGCAGCACCACCGACAATATTAACATGGGAAGGGCATAGCGCGGTCGCCGTAGATCCGTTGAGACTGGATTTTCGCCACGCGCCCTTCGGCAAAACAACAACACCTTCGCGTACATTTTTATTTATAATTGCTTTGCATTTGACCTCACCCAATTCGTTATTAATTTTAATCAGATCATGCATCTGAATATCTTTGTCAACCGCATCCTTCGGATTAATTTCAGCCAATTGTTCAGGCAGATTAAACTCACCCAATGTACTGTTTATTGTCTTCTCTGTGGCCGGGGAGATCAGTATAAATGGATATTTTTCGTTTTCTATGATAGAAAATTCGAATGGATTGGGACCAAGCTCATCCGGTGTGATATTTATTATTCCAGTACTGGTCGCCGGAAATACGGTCTCAAACTGAACCGGATTAATAAGGGACGTTTTAGGATTAGTTATATTTTTATAATACTGAAACTCAGATTCAATTTGAGTTGATAAATTTTCTTGTGGTTCATCAAATAATTTATCGTTCCATCCCATGGCATTACCCAGTAATGAAAAAACTTCATGATTCGATTTTGACTCACCAACGGCATCTATAACCGGACTTATCTTACCATAGTAATAAGTACCATAGGAACGACGAATGTCGTGATGCTCAAAGAAAGTGGTAGCCGGTAAAATGATATTGGCAAATTGTGCGGAATCCGTCATGACCTGGTCAAAGACAACTGTAAATAAATCATCCCGTTTTAATCCATTAATAATTGCATTTTGATCGGGAATTGTGGCGACAGGATTGGAATTATAAATAAAAAGGGCTTTTACCGGTGGATTCAATTCGGTGTCATTTAAAATTTTACCTAATTGGGTCATATTTAGTGTGCGGATTTTATTTCCTGTTGTGACATTACTATGTTTACGTTTATATCCTAAAAAACCGCTGTTACTTAGTGTATATCCGCCTGCCCGTATACCGAATTTTCCCATTAAAGCCGGTATGGCCAGAATGGATGCAATTGCCTGGCCACCATTTATATTACGCTCCAGCCCCCATCCGCAACGAATAAGTGCCGGTGATCTTTTGGCATACTCATCAGCTAGTTGTTTGATCTTATTTGCATCAATTCCACACACCTCTGCCGCACTATTGATTGTCCAGTGATTTGCCTTTTTTAAAAGAATCTCTGCATTGATTGTGTTCTCTTCGACAAATCTGTGATCGATAAGTGACTTCTCAGACCAGTGGTTAATTAGTGATAGAGCCAGCGGAAGATCTGTCCCTGGTCGTACCGGTAAATGAAGATCGATCATATTGGAAGAGAAATTATTTATTGGGTCAATTACAGCAATAAATGCACCACGGTTATGTGCTTCTTTGAGATAAGGAATCAAATGCGTGTTTGATTTTCCAGGATTGGCCCCCCAAATAATTATCATTTTTGCATGGACAAAATCTTCAAATGCCACTCCCGGCATTTTGCCGTACATACCGGTTGTAACTAATGTAGTCGGTACGGCGCAGAGGGTTTTTCCCAATCGAGAAGCCCCGATCTTTGCAAAAAATAAGGCATCTGTAAATTCATCACTTATAAATCCGTTTGATCCCCCATAATTGCAGGGAAGAATCGCCTCGCCACCCCAGTTGTGCAAAATATCTTTATGCTTTGATGTAATTTCATCGACAGCACGTTGCCAGGATATTTGGATAAACTCTGGTTTGTCTTTCGATCCAATATTTTTAAGCGGTGTCTTCAGGCGATGTGGTGAGTAAACACGACGGTCAAATCGTGATACTTTTGTACAGATAAATCCATTGGTATTGGGATGATCCTGTCCGGCGGCAATTTTTTCCAGTTTCCCGTCAATTACTGTCACGTTCAGTGAACAGGAGTCCGGACAATCCATCGGACAAGTTGTACTAAGTGTTTTATCAGACATAGATTAACCTGAATATTCATTACCACTAAGACACAAAGACACGAAGTTATAAAAAACTTTATGGGATAATATGAATTTTAATATATACATCTTCGCCGGAAATAAATTCAGGAGAAGAACAATATTTTAAACCTAAATTCTTAAAGTCCTATTTTTTTGTGTCTTAGAGTCTTGGTGGTAAAATTTGTAAACCGATCAATTTTATTAACGCAGATCTATTTTGCTTTAATCCAGCGCATAATTTCCGGTATAGTCGGTCGTTTACCATACATCAAAATTCCGATACGATATACTTTTGCCGCGAGCCAGATAATAACCAGTATGGTTACTATCATTATGACGATGGACAAAAAGATTTCACCAAAGGGTGGTGTTGATATATTTATTCTTGCAAACATCAGGATCGGAGCAAAAAACGGAATTTGTGATAGAATGACCGAGAATGTATTATCCGGGTTTTTTACCATAAACGTCATCATGATGAGCGGAACAATCAGCATAAATACGACTGGAAATGACATTTGTTGCGCTTCCTGATCAGAGTTGGATATGGCTCCTATTGCTGCATAAAGTGTTGCAAATAAAAAATATCCCAGGATAAAATATATAACAAAATAGACCAGGATTCCCGATGACATAGAAATGAGCGGAGATTCTGAAGCGGTAAACATATTGCCATATAAAATAAATATAAGCCCAAAAACAGACCATATAATATATTGAGTGAGTCCCGCAGCACCTATGCCGAGGATTTTACCCATCATCAACTGAAAGGAATTTGTGCTTGATAGTAAAACTTCCATAATGCGTGAATTTTTTTCCTGAATGACGGCACGCATAATCCCGTTTCCATAAAGCAAAATAGTCATATACAAAATCATCACCATAGCAAAAGTACTCAGATAGTCCCTTAAAAATCCACCTTCTTTTTCTTCAGATGATTTTGTTATTTTAACCATTTTTATATCGACCCGGCTGGTTAACCGGTTTATTATTTCCGGTTCAAGCCCGCTTTGCAGAATACGGTGCTCTGTAATAATATCGTTTACTGCGTTTCTAATCTGACGGTTCATATCAAAATTGCCGGTATTTCTGGCATACATCTCAATCGACTGTGATTTTGTTAATGCCTCAGCAGGTATTACAATAAATCCGTCAATTTCTTCCATACTTACACTTTTTTTCAGATCCTCGCGAACCGAATTCCAGGAATCTGAAGAAAATGTTTTCTCTCTGAATATGTATTTTTGTGTGCTATCTGCCAGTTTTATATTTAATTGAGAATTGAGTTTATTATATACAACACCCGTTTGATCGACCACATCAAATTTCTTTTGTTTCTCTACTTCCACCCGGCTTAGCAGGGTAGGAATGAAAATGAAACTCATAAGGATGATTGGAGTCAATATAGTGGAGATAATAAATCCCTTTTTGTAAACATTTTCTTTATATTCCCGGCGAATAATTGTAAATATTTTATTCATGATTTGATCTCCCCACCAGATCAATAAATATATCATGCAGGCTTTGTTCTTTTGTTTGCCAGCGTTTGATATTTATTTTATCTACCAGTGCTTTTAACAAATCCTGCGAGCTATAATTTTCAGTAATTTGGATTTCGATGTGATTACCAAATTCAGTAATCATACTTATCATGGGAAGGTTCTGAATCAAAGAGCCATCACCTTCAAATTCGAGTCGGATAGTATTGCCTCCGCGAGTACTTTTAATCTCGTGTTTTTCACCATCAAGAATTTTTTGACCCTTATTTATTAGCATGATATCATCACATAGTTTCTCTGCTGCATCCATCATATGCGTAGAAAACATTATGGCTTTTCCTTTATCTTTAAATTCAATCATGATATCTTTGATCAGTTGTGAATTAATTGGATCCAATCCTGAAAAAGGCTCGTCTAAAATAATGAGTTCAGGATCATGCATTATAGTTGCAATAAACTGAATCTTTTGCTGCATTCCCTTTGAAAGCTCTTCTATCTTCTTAGCTTTCCAATCCGTTAATTCCATACGATCCAACCAGTGTGTCACAGATTGAATGGCATTTTTAATTGATAAGCCATGCAACTCACCAATAAAAACCAACATGTCACTTACAGTCATTTTTGGATATAATCCACGTTCCTCAGGTAAATATCCCAATTGTCCTTTTAGTTCTTCATTCATTGCCTGATCAAACAATAATATATTTCCACTATCCGGCATGATAATATTCATGATCATGCGAATGGTGGTTGTCTTGCCAGCACCATTCGGTCCAAGAATACCATATATCCTACCTTTCTTTGCCGAAAAAGAAATATCATTTACTGCGGCGACTTCCCCGTACGATTTATAAATATGATTAACATTTAGAACATCCATATCCACCTCGTAGTAATTTTTTTTTATCTATATACATTAAAACATACAAATAATTCAAAAATAATTAAATTTTTCTATTGCTACAAATTAGTGTTATGATATACCCCGGGATTAATCCTAGGGTATCTCAATAATCATTATTTTACAATAAACAAGTTCTAAATTGATCATCAGCCGACTACTTTAACTTTTCTAATCCTCAGTCGGCAGCAGTAGAGGTGTTATGATTTACCCCAGGATTAATCTGTCTTAGTTGCACAAGACATTTTAATAGCAATAAAATTATTGAATAACTAATTGATTTTAACTAACTTCAATACTAAAAAAATATAGACAATGTATAGACGAAAATTTCTTAGTTATCTTGGTATTCTTTTTTCCTCATTTTTTACTATTCCGCAGTCATTAAAGGGTGCGGTCAGGCAAATTACAAATCAAAACCACACAAAAATTGAGATTTATTCCTCGGCAGATAAAATTGAAACCAGCATTCCGGTAATCCGGCAATGGGGTTACACGTATATATCTGTTGAAGATTTTGCCCAGGCGATGCATTTTGGCTTATATAGCAATACTGAAAAGAAAAAATGTGTGCTCTATGTGGCCAAAGACCGAATCACTTTTACCGCAGATAATACATTTGTTAAGGTAAACGATGAATTGGTACAAATTCCCCTGGAATGCCTTTGGCATGAAGATGAAGTATGGGCGCCGCTCAGTTATTTTGTGCCATTTATGAGCAAATATTCAACCCTGTTCTTACAGTTTGATGATGCAAAATCAAGAATTAATGTTGAGCCAAATGAAATAAATATAAACGTTGTGCAAATATCTGAGAAGGAAAATGGCACTCTGATCAGGGTGAGTGCAGGCAAAAAATTTACTGAGAAAGATATCGTTCTGGATATAAGGAATAATTATTTCCATATTGATGTCTATGGCGGCAAAATAAATCCGGATAGATTTGCCAATATATCCGGCGCAGGCATTATTAGTAAAGTGGAGGGATTCCAATTTGACGAAATGGCATCCCTGGCTTTTAAACTGAAAGGCAATATTTTGTCCCGGGATCTCGTCCTGGATAGCGACTCCAATGATTTTTATGTTAATCTGAGGACAAAGGAAGCATTGTCCCAGGAAGAAAGTGATCGCGAAAAAATCAAACAGGAATTGGAAGCACAGCGCAAACGATGGATGATTGATACTATTGTTTTGGATGCCGGACATGGTGGAAAAGATCCGGGTGCAATTGGTTATCGCAAATCAAAAGAAAAAGACATTGTACTACCGATAACCATGCAACTAGGAAAGATTATTAATAAAAATATGCCTGATGTGCGAGTTGTGTACACCCGGCAGAAAGATGTATTTATCCCGCTTTGGAAAAGAACAAAAATCGCAAATGATGTCGATGCTAAGCTATTCATCAGTGTGCATTGCAACAGCAATAACAGCAGCCGCCCGTCGGGCTTTGAGACTTATTTCCTAAGTTCAAATAAAGACAAAAAAGCGACATATGAGGTGTTAAAAGAAAATTCGGTAATTGAATTTGAAGAATCGCATGACCGGAAGCGTTATGAAGGACTAAATTTTATACTGGCTACCATGCTACAGAGTGTAAATATCAAGCGCAGCCAATTCCTGGCTTCTAATATCCAGAATGCGTTGGAATCAAAATTAAAAAAGATTGGCATGACAAACCGTGGGGTAAAACAAGGCCCGTTTTGGGTGCTGGTTGGTGCCACAATGCCAAATGTACTGGTCGAAGGTGGATATATTTCCAATAGTCATGAAGAAAAGTTATTAAAGAAGCAAACTACGCAAAGAAAGATCGCAGAAGGCGTTTTTGCCGGTATTCAAAAATATAAAGAAGAGATTGAGAAGGTGAGTTAAACAGATGGATAATCCGATTGGCATATTTGATTCCGGAATTGGTGGATTAACCGTTGTGAAGCAATTGCTTCGATTCATGCCGAATGAAAATCTGGTGTATTTTGGCGATACAGCCAGGGTGCCGTATGGTACAAAATCTAAAAAATTGATTCAACAATATGCGCTGGAAGATGCGGCATTTTTAAATCAATTTGATATTAAACTGCTGGTTGTTGCCTGCAATTCTGCCTCAGCAGCAGCAATTGATCTCTTAAAATCAACACTGTCCATTCCGGTAACCGGAGTGATTAGCCCGGGGGTTAACTCGAGCTTTAAAGATAAGCCGGACAAATCGAATAGGTGTGATTGGAACGACTGCGACAGTGACAAGTAATGTATATCAGGATTCAATATTTTCACTCAATCGTAAAAGCGAGGTTATTGGGCAACCCTGTCCCTTATTGGTGCCTTTGGTAGAGGAGGGCTGGATAAGTGACGAAGTAACCCGGTTAACAATTCGCAAATATCTTGATCCTATGTTATTGCATGATATAGATACGCTAATCATGGGATGCACACACTTCCCTGTGATAAAGGAGACTATTCAGGAAGAAATCGGGCCAGGCATTACTTTGATAGATTCCGGTGAAGAAACTGCCAAGGTTGTGGTGCAAATGCTAAAGGACTTAAATATTACCAGGAATATCGAACGCAAGGGAAATGTTGAATTTTATGTAAGTGATATTCCCGGAAAGTTTGATGAAGTTGGCACAAGATTTTTAGGTCAACCGGTTATAAATGCAAAACGTGTGGATTTTGATAAATTTTTGATGCAACAGGGCGATAAATTATATAAAGCATTGAACTTTTAATAAATATTATTGTAAAATACATTGTCTAAATTGAGAAACCCATGATAAAAAATATTATTTTTATTTTCTGTGTACTTTCGTTCTCTCTTTATGCCGGAATTGGTACTTCCGGATTTGAATTTCTCAAAATAGATTTTAATCCAAAATCAAGCGCAATGGGCGGTGCATATTTGGGTATGCGTGGTGATGTCAGCAGTATTCTGCATAATCCGGCAGGTATGTCATTTGCTGATACCCGTCAATTTAATTTTAATTATGTAAATTATTTGCTGGACATTGGCGGTGGACAGGCGGCTTATTCTCAACGCATCCCTGGTTATGGTCAGATTAGTGGCATTATATCATATTTCAATTATGGTAGTTTTGAAGAGACTACTGAATTTGCCAATAAAACAGGCAATAGTTTTAGTGCGAGCGATATTGCAATTGGAATTTCATATGCGGATGTACTTGAGGAGTATTTTAGTTACGGTGTGACACTTAAATACATCCACTCGAAAATTGAAATGTATAATGCGTCGGCATTTGCCGTTGATCTTGGGTTAATGTATGAGGCCCCATTTGAAAAAGATTTATATTTTGGTCTATCACTACTGAATCTTGGCCAACCTATTTCGGCATTTATTTCGACAAAAGAGTCGCTTCCGCTTAGTTTACGGTTCGGCGTATCAAAGAAATTAGCACATTTGCCGCTTGAGATAAATATCGCACTGAATGATCTGAATGTAGAAGAGAATAATTTCTGGGATAGAATGAAAAAATTCTCGATCGGTGGTGAATTCACAATCTCTGAATTAATCCGCTTACGATTAGGTTATAATAATGATATTCACCAGGGTCTTGATACCGGGACAGGAGTCGGCTTTTCCGGAGTTGCAATTGGTCTTGGTATTCATATTAGTGACTATCGCTTTGATTATGGTTTTTCCTCATTTGGCGACCTGGGCGCCACTCACCGCATTGGCCTGACTGGAAATCTGTAGGACAAAATTATTTAGTAATTTCTTCATTATTGGCATTCTTTTTGCACTTCTAATATTGTATTAAGATAAATATATTGATCGGTTTTCTTAAAAAAACAATATTGGAGGTGGATATGCCATCATATTTAAATATCTGGGTTCACTTTATTTGGGCTACCAAATATCGGCGTAACTTAATTGATAAAGACTTGAAATATAAACTTTATGATCATATCAGGTTGAATGCGAAAGAACAGGGGATCTATGTTGATCATATAAACGGTACAAAGAATCATATTCATATTCTGGTTTCATTAAAAGGGGAACAGTCTGTGTCAAAGGTGGCCCAGCTGATAAAGGGAGAATCATCGCATTGGGTAAATTCAAATAAGCTGCTTGATAAAAGGTTTGAATGGCAGAATGAATTCATTGCTATTTCGGTTTCGGAATCAATAGTGCCTAAAATCAGATCATATATTCGCAATCAAGAAAAGCATCATGCAAAAAGACCATATAGGGATGAATATAGAATTATCATGAACAAATTTAAATTTGATAAATTTGAGGCTAAAGCCGGGAAAATGAGGCTTCTATAGCCACTATCTGAAGATAGTGGCTATAGAATTTATAGAATAAAAAAATATAATTTAATGAGGCTCACTAGCCCTCTCTTCAGAGAGGAATGAGAATTCTAAATTTCGGATAAAGATGAATTTATGACTCTATTTAAAGAAATTAAATTAAATGATGCTCAATAGCCCCTATCTTAAGATAGGGGCTTATAAAATTCCAAATATCGGCTTTAGCCTCAAAAAAAATATAATATATTAATTTTATTTTGATCTTGATTTAAAATGTTTAAAATATGTCTTTATAATAAACTATGTTATTATAGCACAAGTGAGCGATTTTATGTTTATTGATTATGCCAAATTATCTATTAAAGCCGGACAGGGTGGTAGCGGTTGTATGAGTTTTCGGCGTGAGAAATTTGTACCCAAGGGTGGGCCTGATGGTGGAGATGGCGGGCGTGGCGGAAGTGTGTTTCTTGAAACAGATCCCAATCTGCATACCTTGATTGATTTTAGATACCTTAGACATTATGTGGGAAAACGCGGTCAACATGGAATGGGCTCAGGCAAACATGGAAAGAATGCGCCGAATACCATTATAAAAGTACCACCCGGAACAGTAGTACGGAATATCGATACAGGCGAAATTCTTTGTGATATGGTGGAGGTTAACCAACGTTTTGAGGTTGCAAAAGGTGGCAGAGGTGGTAAGGGAAATGCCCGCTATGTTACATCAACAAATCGATCACCCAGAGATTGGGAAGTGGGAATCCCCGGTGAAGAGTTTAATGTCTCTCTTGAACTTAAATTGATTGCTGATATTGGGTTGGTTGGCTTCCCGAATGCGGGAAAGTCAACACTGCTATCCCGTATTTCGGCAGCTCATCCCAAAATTGCCGATTATCCTTTCACCACCTTGACACCTAATCTCGGCATCGTAAAATATCATGATTATAATAGTTTTGTTGTGGCTGATATTCCCGGACTTATCGAAGGATCACACGAGGGAAAAGGTTTAGGACACCAGTTCTTAAAACACATTGAACGAACACGTGTGCTGGCATTCCTGATCGAATCAACAGATGAAAATCCCCACGAGTCTTTTAAAATCCTGTACAAGGAATTAGGTGAGTTCAGCAAAGAACTGATAAAAAAACCATACATCATATTGATCTCAAAAACAGATATAAACGATCCCTCAGATTTAATCAAAAAATTCAGGAAAAAAGAAAAGGTAATACCGATGTCCTCGGTAACCGGGGAAAACCTGCAAAATGTAATTGATCAATTTTACCAGCTGATCCAAACGGTTAACGACAAGGATATGGAGTGAATGAGTCTGATCTTTGGCAGTTATTGCGTCTATACTCAATCCCCGGCATTGGTTCGGCACGTTTACGAAATCTTCTAAATGTATTTGGCACACCTCAGAATGTATTATCTGCACCGCTGCAGCGTTTAACATCTGTTCATGGTATCGAAAGATCCACCGCACTCAAAATTAAAAAGGGCGTGAGCGAAACAAATCTTAGAAAGCATTTCAAGTTTATCAAAGATAATAATATCCAGGTTGTTTCTTTGGGGGATTCCGCATATCCCGCTATTCTAAAAAAAATATACGATCCGCCTTCTGTTTTATTCATATCTGGCAATTTCGATAAAAAAGATGAACAATCATTAGCCGTTGTCGGCTCACGGGAACCCAGTTTTTATGGCCGGTATGCAACAGAAATAATGACCAGAGAACTTGTAAAAAATAATTTTTCTATTATCAGTGGATTGGCCAGGGGTGTTGATACGATTGCCCATCAAACAGCACTTAAGGCTGGCGGCCGGACGATTGCTGTGCTTGGCTCAGGTATGGATATGCTATATCCTCCGGAAAATGCACGGCTAGCCAAAGCGATTTCTAAATCGGGTGCGGTTATTTCTGAATATCCACTGGGGACAATACCTGACCCTGGTAACTTCCCACGCCGCAACCGGATTGTGAGCGGGTTGAGTTTGGGTGTGCTGGTGTGTGAAGCGGGGAAAAAGAGTGGTGCTTTACTAACCGCCTATGAGGCGCTCGAGCAGAACAGGGAAGTATTCGCCATTCCAGGGCCGATAAATTCCAAACAGAGCCTAGGTACAAACAGATTGATAAAAGAGGGTGCCAAATTAGTACAGGACCCGGAAGACATACTACATGAGTTAGAATCGAAAATTCATATTCGAAAATATGAACAGAAAAATTTACCGGAAATGGATGAAAAGGAAAAAGACATCTACCGATTCCTGACTGAAGTTCCAATCCATATTGATCAATTGGCAAATAAAACTCAGCGAAGTACCGCAGAAGTATTATCCGTAATGCTTACGCTTGAATTGATGGGGATTGTAAAACAATTATCGGGAAAGATGTTTATGAGGATGTAAGATTTATGTCATTCCGAACTTGTTTCGGAATCTAATCTTTATCGAAGTTGATATTTTAAGTCAACAAGATTAGGATTAAATTGTTTTATCAAATTCAATTTCCAGTCGTGATGCCAATTTTTCAATTGTTTCTCTCTATGAATTGCATATTTGATATCAGTAAAGTGTTCATAATACACAAGATCTATTAATTTGTATTTACGAACAAACAGTGATCCAATCCCATGACTATGTTCAGTCTATCCTTCGTGCTAGATTGTTGGTTACGCCGATATAGAAAGTTGTTCTGGAATAATTTGACATTATGTAGATATAGGAATTTTTAACCATAAGGATTAATATTTGTTGATTAAAATATTTAGAAAATACTTATGCAAACACTATACCAGAAGTTATTTTTTATTTGTAGTTTGGGGGTTGGTAGGGGAGATGCTGAAACAAGTTCAGCATGACGGAGCATCAGTATTTAAAAAATGTACAACAAAGTCGATAATCGTAATTCCGAATTGCTTTCGGAATCTTTGTGATGTTGTAGAGGCTGAAACAAGTTCAGCATGGCCTCAGGGAGGTTTCAAGATTCAACAGATTTGTATAATTCACTTACCTTGAATACCGAGTAGACTAAAATAATCAAGGCCGGAATTAAAATTACCGGTGAGACATGATCACCCATCATATACCATTCCGGCTCTTCCTCAAAATTCGAAACAATCAGTGATAGAAAATTATTGGTACCATGAACAATTATGCCTGGAATAATCGATCCGGTGCGCCAGACGAGAAAACCGATTACTACGCCCATGATAAATATTGGTACGGCCCAGTAAGGATTTCCATGAAGAATCGTCCAGGCCAGGCTTGATAATAAAACGGCGCGGGTTACATCGCCTTTTTTCTCAAGGGATACCTGCAAAAAGCCGCGATATACCATCTCTTCAGAAAATGCGGCACCAAGCACCACACCGGCAAATAAGACAATCCAGTCCAAGGCACTCTCAGCACGCATGGATACCATAAATTGTTGTAAAAACTCCGGCGTTGGCAATATTATCTGGATGAGACGATCCAATTCATCGCCGACGATACTCATAGAAACACCAATAACCAAACTGATGAGCAGAATTATGTCGGGAACTCTTTTTATGCGAAATAAAGATTGTGTGTCATAACCCTTGAGCCGGGAGTAAACATACGGCAAGATGAGAGTGGGTAATGTACCCAACACCAGAAAATATTTTGTTAATTCCATCCCCATTTCGGGTTGACCTGTTGCAATACGATATAGCGGGTAAATCATGAGTAGAAATAATGTGATTACCATAACCACAATAATTACAACGATGGTCTCCATTGGTTGAGGATACTTTTTCTCTTCCATTACTTTGTGACTCCTGTCTGCTATACTTTAACTGATTCAGCTAGTTTATTTAAAAAAATGCCGGCAGCAATGGCGATGTTGAGTGATTCTACTTTTTCATTTCCTTCGATTCTGACTTCTTGGTTACAAAATTGAATGGCTTTGTTTGTTAGTCCGGTTGCTTCGGATCCAAAGAATACAATACATTTATCGGATGGATGCCACTCGGTAAATGGAACCGCGCCGGAAATGGTAGATGCAATACCATCGTAACCGTTCTGTGTGCAAAAATCTGAGATAGATTCTATTTCAGTATCCATAAAAATGTCGGCTGAAAAAATTGCCCCGGCCGATGCCCTGACAACCTTTGGATTCGTGGGATCAACGCAACCGGGACTTAAAATTATAGTTTTAATATTAAACCAAAGTGCGCTGCGAATAATAGCACCAAGATTGCCGGGATCGGCTACACCCTCAAGATAAATTAGTTTTTTATCCCTGCAAGAATGCTAGATCACTTCCCGTACGAAGGTTGTGTTTAACCAGGAAAATAATTCCTGGTGGTGTCACTTCATCGGATAGATCTGACATTTCTTTTTCACTACAAACTGCTGTAGAAATATTTTTATCGCCAAATGAGGCATTGATTTGATCAAAATTGTCATTTTTTAGATAATTCTCGGTCACCACCATCTCGATTATTTCTTGTTTTGAAGCAAGGGCGGCCGTTAGCAGCCTGTGGCCCTCACAAAAAAAAGTTTTTTGTAAGGTTCTGAACTTGCGGCTTTTCAGTTTGCGAATCTGTTTTATTTTGTTCAGTGAGATAGGTACTGGATTTATCATGATTTGATTATTTTTGCAGTAAATCAGATAGAAAATTATGAATATTGCTGAAGGAAATGTTCTCCTGGTCACCGGTTTCCATATTTTTAACAGAAAATTTTTCGTCTGTAATTTCATTGTCACCCAAAATCAAAACAATCCGGGCCTGTTGTCGATTGGCATCTCTCATTTGCGCTTTTAAACTGCGCGAATGATAATCACGATCAGTTTTATATCCGGCGATACGAAATTTCTGTATCCAGTCGGTTGTAATTTTATTGGCATTTTCACCAAGAGCACAGATGTAAATGTCAAGTTTGTCTTTTTCTTCTGGTAACAGATCTTGCGCTGTCATTACCATCAATAATCTTTCAATTCCAGAGGCAAATCCCACAGCGGGTGTATCTTGTCCACCCAATTGTTTTGCCAGCAGATCATAACGGCCACCACCACATATGGCATCCTGTGACCCAAGATTGCTACTGGTAATTTCAAACACGGTATGTGTATAATAATCCAAACCCCGCACAAGATAGGGATCGATCTCATACTTTATATGATTGTTATCAAGGTATTGTTTTACCGAATCAAAATGCGCCTGGCCTTCTGTGCTGAGGTGATCCAGGAGCCGTGGTGCATTTTTATTAAGATTGCGGCATGATTCAACTTTACAATCTAAAATTCTCAAAGGATTGGTCTCAAATCTACCCTGGCAATCACGACAATATTCCGCTAAATGAGGTTTAATAAATTCTTTCAAAATTGATTTATATTTTTCACGTGATTCCGGGTGATCAACCGTATTGATAATCAGATTTAAATTCTTTATACCCAAATCCTGATATATCTGCATTGCCAGTAAAATAATCTCTGCATCAATCTCTGCTGAACCAGACCCGATTGCCTCGGCGCCAAATTGATTGAACTGGCGTAATCGTCCGGCCTGAGGATTTTCCTGGCGAAATAATGGGGCGATATAGTACAATTTGTTTAGTTGGGTTGTAGCCGAAAGATTGTTTTCAATAAAAGCACGCATAATCGGTGCTGTCATCTCCGGTTTAAGAGTAAGACTTTTTTTACCACGATCGAGAAATGTATACATTTCTTTTGAAACAATATCAGTGGATTGACCAATTCCGCGGGCAAACAGATCGGTTTGTTCAAAAACGGGAGTTCGTAGTTCAGAATAGTTATAAATGTTCATCCATTTATGTATCCGGTCTTCAACAAAACGCCATAAACCGGTCTCTGCCGGTAAAATATCCTGAGTTCCCTTAATACGCTTATAACTGGGCACAATGATCCTTTCTTATTCAAACCTAAAATTTACAAAAATTATAGATTTAATAAAAATTATTACTTTGCAGTTGAAAGTGTTTGAAGATTAATATTGAGGTGATAGATATGATTACCGGAGACACTTATTTCTTTCTGATATATCGGAAATCCTTCTTTTATCAGCTTTATATCATGATTTCCTCTTGATAAGGTAATATCTGAAATGGGTGTATCGCCAATAAACCGGTCATCGATGAATAATTTCGCACCCGCAGGTATTGTATTGGTGTTCAGCACAGCCTTCGATTGCATTACCGGGATAAACGCGGTGTGACTGATTTTTTGTGCTGGCGGTAATAAGATATTGGCCATGTAAATACCATTGGATTCTGTACCATGAATTTCCATTTGATAGGGGCCCGGAGATAAATTCTCCAAAGAATACTGGTCAGAGTTTAAATAGCCAACCGGCTGATTGTTCAGAAAGACACGACCATTTGAAATATTGCTGTTAATTTCAATCATTGAATATCGTTCATTTTTAATAAATCGCTGCATTTGAAACCCAGCAAACAGGAAAAACAATATAATGGCAGCTGTACTGACGAAATATGGCACCGTCTTACTTTTGTATAACGCTGCGTATTGAATGCTTGTGGTCAACTTGTCTCTACCGTTCGATTTGTAATTTTCCACAAAGCGGGAGATGGTATCCTTCTTATTTGCCTGATCGCGCCAGGGAATAAATTTGTCAAGATCGCGAATCATTTCTGTCGCATTCTGATATCTTCGCCGTGTATCCTTGCGAAGTGCTCTTTTAATAATCCGGACAATTCCATAGGGTAAATCAGGATTATGTTTTGAGGGAGAATCGTATCTTCCCTTAACAATTTTCATTAATACTTCATTATTCGTTTCTCCGCTGAAAGGTTTTACACCGGTAACCATTTCATAGAGAAGCACACCAAGTGAGTAGATATCCGTTTGTTTGTTTAATTTATCACCATTGGCTTGTTCCGGGGACATATATGAGGGTGTACCGACAATCATTCCTGTTACTGTCAGTTTTGACGGCGCTTCCTCGCGTGCGACACCAAAATCTATTAATTTTACTTCACCTTGCTTGGATATCAGGATATTACTGGGTTTTATGTCTCTGTGGATAATATTTTTGCTGTGGGTATATTCAAGACCGCGTGCAACATCGCGAATAATTAATGCGGAAATATCTGCCGGCAAGGGCGCTTTATAGTCAATGATATCACGTAAATCATCGCCATCAACATATTCCATAACAAGATAGTATGACTTCCCGGTATATATAAAATCATAAATGGCCAGTACGTTTTCCTGCGAGATTGAAGCGGAGACATAAGCTTCGCGCTTGAACCGGGCAATAATTTCGCGATTGGGATCTTTTAATTTTTTAATGACCACATCACGTTTCAGTGCCGGTTGCGAGGCCTTAAAAATAATTGCCATGCCACCTTCGCCAATTTTCTCACCTAGCGTAAAACTTCCAATTTGATCATTTTCCAGGAGGCGGGCCATAGCTATAAACCTTTAACTTGTCCCACAGGGATTGTAATTATAATACCAGCACCGGGTTCATCCAAAGAACCGCAAATTTGTTCAGTCCCCTTTATAACAAGCGGTACTTTTGCATCTTCGACAACGGTAAATATAGTTTTATTGCCCGGTCTGCTTTCCTGCATTAGATTTCTAAAACCTGCAAATATGGGGATGTCATGCGCGAGAATACGACCCATTCCAACGCTATCAATAATAGTTGCGCCGGTTATGTCCAATTCAAGGAATAACTCCAGAATTTCTTCCAGATGCTCTTCCTTATTGAGAACAAATAAGAGTAATTGCATAAAGGGATTTTAATCCAATTCAAAAAAGTAATTTTCCTCGTCCTGGATTAACTCGAAGGCGCTGTCATTGTCTTTACTTTTTATAAGATTATCGCGTAATTCTTCATTACTCATAAGGCGGGATATCCGACTGAGAAGTTTGATGTGCAGACCGGGATTGTTCTCGGGGCCAACTAAAAGAAAAATGATGCGTACTTTTTTCTTGTCAATTGCCTGAAAATCTACTCCTTTTGGGTGAACGCCCAGACACACAGAAAATTCAGGGCTGTCCTGATGTTTACAATGGGGAATAGCGATGCCATTTCCGACACCAGTCGTCATTATTTTTTCGCGTTCCAGAACTGCATCAAAAACAGGTTTCTTCTTGGTAATAGATTTGCTTTCATTGAGGATGTTAACCAACTCTTCAATACATTCATCGCGTGTTGAACCAGTTAATGGAATTTTTACAAATTCATTTTTCAGCACATCAGTCAGACGCATTATTTTCTCCTAAAAAAACAGCTCTAAATATATGTAAAAATTCAAGAAATGGAAAGTATTATTTCTGAGAATTAATCATATCTACACTTTTATATATTCATTGACATAAATTTTTATGCTTCTTAAATTGAAATGAATTTTAATGGAGTAATTATGTTACTATCTGATTATTTACCCGAGAGTCATATTGTCGTCGGATTGAAGGGCACACGAAAAATAGAAATTATTGAGGAATTACTAAAAGTAATGCTGGATCGGAATTTAATTGAGGATTACGAAATGGCATTAAACGATATCCTATCAAGAGAAGGATATCTCAGTACTGGTTTGGAAAATGGATTAGCTATTCCTCATGCCAAAACCCGCGGTATCAATAATCTGTCTATGGTATTTGGCTTGGTGCCCGATGGAGTTGAATTTGAAACCCTCGATGGAAAACCGGCACATTTGATATTTTTAGTACTATCTCCGGTTGATACATCGGGGCCGCATATTCAGGCTCTTGCATTGATTTCCAGAAATTTGAAAAATGCAAGCACGAGAAATCAGATCATTAATGCGAAATCTGCTAAAGAAGTAGCCGAAATATTCAAATCATTTTCATAAAGAACTTTATGAAAGAATTACAATTCCTAGATCAACTTCGCGAACAGGTTGATAGTGAAATAAGGAATATTCCTGCCTCAGAACATTTACCTCTGTTCTATGAACCGATTAATTATATTAATTCACTCCCAGGTAAAAAAATTCGTCCGCTACTTACCCTGGTCGTCGGTTTAACTCTTGGTGGTAAAGTTGAAGATTTGACAAAGACTGCAGCCGCCATAGAGCTGTTGCATAATTTTTCCCTGGTACATGATGATATTATGGATCAGGATGAAACAAGACGCGGCCAACCAACAGTTCACACAAAATGGGATATCGGAACTGCCATTCTTGCCGGTGACGGATTGTTGGGTCTGGCTTATCGCAAATTGCTGCAAACCAATAATATCAGAGATAGCCGCCTGGCTATCAGATTTACGGATGCCATGCTTGAAATTTGCGAAGGGCAGGCACTGGATAAAATGTTTGAAACCGAGATCCTTGTTTCTGAGGAAGAATATCTTGAAATGATTTCAAAAAAAACCGCAGAGTTGATAAGCATCTCCTGTGAATTTGGCGCAATCGTTGCTGGTGGCACAGCTGAGCAGATCAAATCAATGACTGATCTGGGGTATAATCTTGGCATGGGATTTCAAATACAGGATGATTTACTGGATGTTATTGCCGATGAAGAAGTGTTAGGCAAAAAAGTTGGCAGTGATCTGCAGATGAATAAAAAAACATTTGTAACGATAAAACTACATGAAAAAACCAGAAGAGTACCCGGTTCAATTGAATCAGTCCAGGAATATCGTGAATTACTGAAACAAGAAAATGTAATTCCTGAAGTCGAAAAAATGGTTAATACTTATTTTGAGCAGGCCGGAAATAATTTGGATAGTCTGCCCGAAAACGAATTTAAAGACTTATTAAAATACTTAATCAATTATCTCCGTCAACGTGACAAATGATGTACCGCCTAATCATCCTCTTTTTTTGTCTCATCATAATTGGTTGTCAGTCCACAGCCAGATTTCGTGCCCAGCGAAATAAAACACCAGCAAAATCCCAATCGTACAAGAATTCAAACCTTGAATCATTTATAAATGAGTGGCTGGGAGTTCCTTACAAATATGGCGGAACAACGCGGTCGGGAATTGATTGTTCTGGTTTTACTTCGCAGATTTACGAACAATGCTATGGCAAAACTATTCCACGGATTTCATCAGATCAATATAAAGATGGTACCCGGGTTTCTGAGAGGAATCTGAAGACTGGCGATCTGGTATTTTTCTCCAATGTGCGCTACGGAAAAATTGATCATGTTGGTGTTTACCTGGGGGACAAAAGATTTGCACATGCAACGGAATCTTCCGGTGTAACCATTTCTCTTTTATCTGAGGAGTATTATCAGAAAAGATATGCGGGTGCATGCAGGTACTGAGAATCACCGATAAGAAAAAGGATAGAGGCTTCAGGATTCAGGCTCCAGGCATTTGAGATACGAATATACGTTGCCATCCTGTAAGGACCTCTTAGCCGTGAGAAAGTATATGATTAAAAATATGGATAAAAGATTCTTATCCATGGGATCCCGTTCCGGGACAGAATGACTTCCGGTATGTACATCGTACCTCGGGTAAAAGTTTTTTGCAGAAAGACTTCAGATTGCCAGTATCCAGCATCGAGCATCTTGTATCTTGCATCCAGTGCCCAGCGACAAGAATCGAGCGCCGAGTATCCTGCATCCAGTATCTTGTATCCTGTATCCCCCTCATCTTTTCTTTTGAATATTCTCGATTTTTCCCTAATTTCAATAAATACATATAATTCAGGAGTCCGGTTTGAAGCAAAAGCTGACAAAAATCAAGTTGATTTTATTTGATGTGGATGGTGTCTTGTGTAGTGGGGATATTACCTATTCAGATTCTGGATCTGAAATAAAAACATTTGATGTGCAGGATGGCATGGGAGTTACTTTGGCCCGGTTGGCCGGTTTGAAAACGGGTATCATCACTGGTCGGAAGTCGGCCGTTATTGAGCGAAGGGCAGAAGAACTAAAAATAGATTATTTGTCCCAGGGTAGTTTTAATAAATTACCGGCATTTAAGAAAATGGTAGAGGAATCCGGAATTGAGGAATCGGAAATATGTTATATCGGAGATGATATACTCGATTTACCGATACTGGATCGTGTTGGTTTTAGTGTTGCCGTGGCCAATGGACGGGAAGAGGTGAAAGCCGATTGTGATTATATCACTGTTAACCGTGGCGGGCGGGGCGCCGTACGGGAGGTAATTGAAATGATATTGAAACGTCAGGGGAAATTCGACGTATTACTGAACTCATTACGAAATCCTGGTGATTCATGAAAATAGTGTTCTATATTTTGATTATTCAATCATTTCTACTGACTACGCAGCTTAAGAGCCAGGTTACTCTGGCTATTAGTGATTTTAAGAACAGATCGTCCGAATTCTATCTTGATGCCTGGGAAAAATCAGTGCCGGATTTATTAATGAGTGAGTTATCAACTGAGTCTGGGTTGAGATTAGTGCAGCGTCGTCAATTGGAATCCGTACTGCAGGAACAGGCGCTGAGTATGACCGGATTGGTTGATTCAAGTACGGCACAAAAGATAGGTAGTCTTTTAGGCGCAGAATATATCGTCACTGGTTCAATTGATAAAAATGCAGACTGGATGATGATATATGCAAATATTGTAAAAGTATCCACGGGTGAAACAAAAGCCGAATTTGTCAGAGCAGGGAACCAGAATTATCTCAATGAAATGATAGATTTACTGGCGAACAATATTGCTAACGCTCTTTTGGGTACCGGAGAATATCGCGAGAAAATCGAAATCAAAAAGTATCCGACTGTATATTTTCTGGCTGGTACAGTCGTGCTTGGTGCTGGTACGATATGGGCGAATGATCAGTATTTAAAAAAGAAAGATGCATATTATCAGACTACCGGTTTATCGGATTTTGATACCAGTTATGATGAAGCAAATAGTCTGGTATAAAACACGAAATGTGCTGACAATTTTAACGGGTGTGGCGTTCGCAGGTACGATTTATTGCTGGATAAAAAATATGAACCCGGATGTGATTGCAGCCCGTGAGAATAATTCAGAGTTAAGTATTGTTCCGGGACTAAATATTGACAAGGATGGAAACTGGAGAGCCCATGTTGCGGTTCACTTCTAAAATATTCGCGATTATATACCTTATTTCACTGGGGTGCGATGACATTCCACGTGATAATCTATTGGATCCCAAGAATCCCGAGGGTGCAAGGACTCAGGTCGTTTCTTTGGAATCTTTCGTAAATACAAATCCTGAAATACCATTTGATTATAATTTTGAGATGTTGATGGCTCTGAATGATCTGAAAAGCAAGTATGGTGTACAGATCACAATTCTTGAATATCACAGGAACGTTCAGGATTATACTGATCCATACCATTCTATTGAAAATGAGGCCCTGTATACCAAATATGTTGCAGGTGTAGATCCCGGGTCCAAAGGCGTGCCGGATGTATTCATTAACGGAACTGTGGATCGTGTACAGGGTGCGTTTGATGGTACCGGTTCTACAAAAATAAGATTAGAACAGGCAATTGCACCCTTATTAATGCAAAATACGTTTTATGCCATCGAACCAGGAATCAATAAAACAGAGGCCGGATACGAAATATCTGCCATAATTGCCAGGTTAGGTACATCTGATGGATCTAATCTTTTGGTTAAAGCAGTAGTGGTTTCTGAGGAGGATCAAACATATCATCGCCGTGTAGTGAAACTTATTTCTAAATCCAATGTTATATCTCACATCAGTGCCGGTGAGATCAAAGAAATAGATTTTCCCACATATCAACCGGAAAATCAAAATCCGGCATCTGTTGTCTATTTTATAACATCGGAGGATGAGACTGTGGTTTATCAATGTACGAAGGTTGATTTACAATGAAATTTACTTATTTCGTCATTCTTATCATTTCTATTACATGGATTGTATCATGTGACGTGGAGAAGCTGCTTAAGAACACCGATCCACCGGAAGTGAGCGATATCTTCTCAGACGCATCCGGGTTTGTCGTGCCGCCCATGCAAACGGCAAGGTTCTGGATCACGGCATCAGATCCTGAGGGGCGTGTTTTGACATATGAATGGAGCGCAAACGGCGGCGAATATATCGGTAGCCGCCAGAACGATTCACTTACCTGGCGTGCGCCGGTCACAGGCGGAATTTATCGCATCACTGTTAAAGTGGCTAATTCTGAAAAAGATGTGACGCGCAGTCGTGAGATAACGGTTCCTTCTCTAAACGCACCGCAGGTAAATATTTTATCTCCGGGTAGTGGGGCTTTCTTTGTACAGGAAAATTCAGTTCCCATAAAAGCAACAGCCATCTCTGAAAACGGAATCTTCAAAACAGATTTTTATATCGAAGATAGTCTTGTCTCTTCAATGGCAGGAAATTCGGGCAATAACTATGAGTATAACTGGATCGTTCGTGAATCTGCGGGCCCTGTTAAAATAAAGGTAACTGCGACTGCAAAACAAACTGGGTTAACAGGTAGTGATAGTGTCTTTGTAAATGTTGAGGGTATCATCCCGGGAAAAACAAATGCCAGAAAATGATATAAGTATTGAGGTTGGTAAACGTGTGATAGCTCTCGAAGCAGAATCAGTAAGGGCGCTTCTTGATAGAATCGATTCTACTTTTTCAGCGGCTGTAGATCTTATTTATAGGTCGCAGGGACGCGTGATCGTAACAGGACTTGGAAAATCCGGTGCCATTGCAAGAAAAATTTCCGGCACATTAACCAGTACCGGTACAACCTCATATTTCCTTCATGCAGCGGAAGGCGCACACGGCGATATCGGAATGGTTCATAAGGATGATGTGGTCATCTGTATCTCAAAGAGTGGTGAAACTGAAGAATTGTATCAGTTGCTGGCTGTATTTAAAAAACTTAAAATACCTGTGATTGCCATGACCGGAAAGAAAAAGTCCACGCTGGCGCAGCAGGCCTATATTATTCTGGATGTGGGGGTTACTGAAGAGGCATGTCCTCATGATCTGGCCCCTACCACGAGCACCACAGCAACACTAGCCATGGGTGATGCTTTGGCAATTGCGCTCCTGGAACGCCGGAATTTTTCAAAAGAAGATTATGCCTTTTTACATCCTGGCGGCAGTTTGGGAAAAAATCTCCTCACTACGGTAGATGATATTATGGAGACGGGCAAAGAAACTCCATTCTGTTATGCTGATGATGATATGAAAAAAGTAACGATTGAACTGGCTAATAAACGTGGTATTTGTCCTGTCGTTAATGAACAATTAATTATCTCTGGAGTAATTACTACTGGCGATCTTGCCAGATTGCTTGAGAAAAGTGATAATGTATTTACACTTAAAGCAAGCGAAGTTATGAATCCGAATCCAAAACTTGTAAAATCCGGAATACTTGCCTCAGAGGCCTTACAAAAAATGGAAGAATACAGGGTTATTGCATTGCCGGTTGTTTCGTTAGAATCAAAGTTATTAGGAATAGTACACCTGCATGATATACTACTGACTGGTATCACCATATGAAATTCAAAATATTAATATTGATACTTATGACATTGGTCTTTTCAGCTTGTTCCGACTTCAATGAAACTGAGAGTTCCGATGCAGATGCGACTGAGTATCCCGATTCAGAGAGTTGGAATGCAGAGATGTCATTTACGAAAGAAGGTATGCGCAAGGCAGTATTACATGCTGGTTATGTTGCCAAATATTCAAAACAACAAATTACCGAACTTAAAGATAATATTCGTGTTGATTTTTATGATGATGATGGGAATCTAAAATCTTACCTCACCGCCCGGGAAGGAAAAGTTTTTGACAATACCAAGGATATGGTGGCAATTGGAAACGTGATTGTTATATCACAAAATGGCACCCATTTATACACGGAAGAACTGCACTGGGAAAATAAATCAGAAAATATTCGTTCAAATGTTCCGGTCAAGATTACCACAAAGAAAGATACCTTATATGGTGATACCTTTAAATCAGATCCTGATTTGATTAATTATGAAATAACCAACACCCGGGGCACATCCGACAATATTATCTCCATAAAAGAATAATATGCGCAAGCTGATAATAATATTTGTCTTTATCTTCTCTGTCATGGCTGCGAACGATCAATTACAATTGGTACATGCCGATAAATCCATCGGGAAGTTGATCAATGGTGAGCGTGTAAGAATCCTGACAGGGCATGTGGAAGCCTACCAGGATACATTGCATATGCTTTGCGATGAAGCGTTTTTTTATGAAGATCAAAACAGGATTGAATTCATTGGCAACGTATTTCTTGATGACGGGCATTATACATTGAAAGCCCAACGTATAAATTATTTTCCAGAGACCAGAACCGCCATATGTTTGAACAATGTCAGGATTAGCAGTGCGTCCGATTCTCTTTATGCTGAAAAATTTACCTATAATTTTAAAACACAAAATGCTGAAGGGGAGCGCAATCTGTTTGTGTGGGATAAGCAAAATGATGCCCGTGTCTGGGGTGATCGGGGGATTTATAATGCCGAATTAAAAAAAACCCGCATATTAAATGATGCTCGCTTAACGCATGTGAATGACGGAGATACTGATACACTGGATATCACTTCCCGCTTTATGGAATATCAGGCCGGCGAGATAAACTATGCATTGGCAACAGACAGTGTTACAATCCGGAAAGGTGATCTGCTCGCAACCTGTGATTCTGCCCATTATGATATTGTAAAGGAAAAAATACATCTAAAGATTAATCCTATTGCCTGGCAGTCCGAGAGTGAAATGAAAGGAAATTCAATAGATCTGTTATTGGACAGCCTTACTCTGATTGGCATCAACATATACGGGGATGCGCAAATTAAATCATTGTCTGATTCGGCTTCAGATAGTTATGATTATTTACGCGGGAAATCCATTGAAGTACTGCTCGCAGATAAAAAGCCCTTCCTGATCACAGCGCGAGACAATGCCAGTAGTGTTTATTTGCTCAAGGAAGATGAGACGAAGCAGGGAACCAATGTATCCAGTTCGGATAGTATTATAATTTTTTTTAATGAAGGTGTGATGGATAGTATCGCAATTATTGGAGGCGCACAAGGAACATTTTTTCCTCCCGATTATCAAGGAGATATGGATAGTGAACTCTGAAAAGGGAATCTTAAGGGCCACGGATCTGCAAAAAATATATGGAAAAAGGACCGTGGTAAAACAAGCTTCAATTTATGTAAAGCAGGGTGAAATCGTTGGATTACTTGGTCCCAATGGTGCAGGTAAAACAACTACTTTCTATATGATTACCGGGATGATCAAACCAAATGCCGGAAAAATTGAACTTGATGAAAAAAATATTACCAGAATTCCAATGTATCGTAGGGCGAGACGCGGTGTTTCTTACCTGCCACAGGAAGCTTCCATATTTAGAAAATTGACCGTTGAAGAAAATTTACTGGCAATTATGCAAACAATTGGTGTACCGAGAAAGGAACGTAAGGAGCGATGTGCCGGTTTGCTTAGCGAACTAAATATCACTCATATTGCTAAAAGCACCGGGTATAATTTGTCCGGAGGGGAGCGTCGGCGTACAGAGATTGCACGTACGCTTGTTACAAATCCGAGATTTATTTTACTGGACGAACCATTCGCTGGTGTTGATCCAATTGCAGTTGAAGATATTCAAAATATTGTGTTCAGTTTAAAGAATCGAGGAATTGGTGTCTTGATAACCGATCACAATGTTCATGAAACATTATCAATCACCGATCGTTCATATTTATTGTTCGAGGGAAAAATACTTAAAGAAGGTACCTCCGATTCCCTGGCAAATGATCCTGAAGCCAAAAAATTGTACCTGGGTGAAAAATTCAAGCTGGACCGATAAAAGCCATGGAAATGATATGACAAATTATTGCTTAGAAATTAGAAAGTTTATAAATTTACCAGATATGGATTTTTTTATAAAGTTTAAATAATGATTTGTTGTTTAAAAAATCCATTTTCGATCACAGTTGCATTTATTATGTTCTGGCAAATTAAGAATAGCGCGGTAAATTATTGTCGTGTTTTTTTGATTGGAAAACTATATGAAACGAATCTTATTCATTTGTGCTGATAACTCTGCCTTAAGTCAGATTGCAGAAGCATTCTTAAAAAGAATCACCTTTAATCGCGTTGAGGTGTTTAGTGCCGGTATTTCGCGAAAATCAGTGAATCCTCTCGGGATAAAAGTGATGAAGGAACTTGGCATTGATATCTCTAAGCAAAGATCTAAATCTGTAAATGAATATTTTCATGATCGGTTTGATTATGTGATCACCATGGTGGATACAGCGCGTGATAATTGTCCGGCATTCCAGGGGAGTCATACAAAAATCCATAAAAGTATTGAAGATCCTGCCAAAACAAGGGGTTCTGAAAAAGTAAAACTCGAGCAGTTTCGCCTGGCAAGAGACCAGATAAAAGACTGGCTTGCAGATTTTGCCGAGAAATATCAACTTGGTTAGAGGTATGGCCCCTGATGACCTCACGCAGTTTTATATCATTCATATATTAAAATTGCGGCATGATAATTTATCCATGTTTTGAGTTTAGTGGAAGGATCTTACTTTATCATGTCTGAAGTTGTTAGTATAAATCCCCTTATTTTCCTATTATCTGCAATTTAAGGAGTATTGAAAATGCGCAAACTGGCTGTTGTTCTTATTCTCTCCGTTTTCCTGCTACCCTTATTGGGACTTTCCGAGCCCTTATTGGCCAGTGGCTCAGAAGAGGGTTCATTGTTGGGTGAACGATTACCTCTGTGGAGTGCCATACCTTTTGTGGGCATTTTACTCTCGATCGCAATATTTCCGTTGGTGGCACCTAAATTCTGGCATCATCATTTTCCAAAGATATCTGCGGCCTGGGCATTAATTTTTGCCATTCCGTTCCTGATTTTTTACAAAAGCGAGGCTTTTCACGAAATATTACATATTTATTTTCTTGACTATATACCCTTTATCATCCTGCTTTGGGGCCTGTACACCATTGCTGGTGGAATTTATGTAAGAGGGTCCATGCAGGGTACACCCGTTATTAATACGATTATTATCCTGATTGGAACTATGCTGGCTTCCTGGGTAGGTACAACCGGTGCGGCAATGATAATGATCCGTCCCTTATTACGGGCTAATTCCAATCGTAAACATAAGATTCATATTATCGTCTTTTTTATCTTCCTGGTGGCTAATATTGGCGGGACACTCACCCCGCTTGGAGATCCACCCCTGTTTTTAGGCTTTTTGCATGGCGTAAGTTTTTTCTGGACTCTGTCGCTATTTCCTGAACTTCTGGTGGTTGCAATATTGTTATTGGTGATATTTTATATGTTTGATTCTTTCTACTATAAAAAAGAAAACCAGGAGCAAATTAAAATTGAGGGCACAGAAAAAATACGGATAGAAGGAGCATTTAACTTTATATTCTTGCTGGGTGTCGTTGGTGGTGTATTGTTCAGCGGCATAGCGCAATTGGGTGAGGTTACTGTGCTGGGTATTCATATTCCCATCCAGGGTTTAGTTCGCGACGGCTGGATAGTCATTATGGGATTATTATCTCTCAGGCTCACAACTCAGACAATACGAAAAGCGAATGATTTTTCATGGTTTCCCATACAGGAGGTTGCGTATCTTTTCGCCGGAATTTTTATGACGATCATACCGGCGCTGGCAATACTAAAGGCAGGAGAAAAAGGATCAATGGCGGCTATTGTGACCGCCGTAGAGAATCCTTCCCAATTTTTCTGGATAACCGGTACATTATCTAGTTTTCTTGATAATGCGCCTACATATCTGACTTTTTTTAATACGGCATTGGGTAAATTAGGTCTCACAGAACCAATGATACGCGAGGCCTTTGCGGCCGGTACAATTTCAACATCATTTCCGGAATTTGAAAGATTACTTGTTGGCATCTCCCTTGGCGCTGTGTTTATGGGCGCCAATACCTATATCGGAAATGCACCAAATTTTATGGTAAAATCAATTGCCGAAGAGTCAGGTATCAGCATGCCCAGTTTCTTTGGGTACATGATAAAATATTCGATACCTATTTTAGTACCGGTATTTTTTATTGTAGCACTCATTTTTCTGTAAATGAGAGTATGATTTCATAGAAAGGCAGGAATATACCTGCCTTTTTTTTTAACAAATGGATTAAATTTGTTTTCTGAGTAGAGTCAGGGAATCTAAATAAACCGTTTAATTCGCGATGAAATATAAAGTATTGTTATAATGTTTCGCGTACTTTGCGGCTTAAAATAAGTAAAAGCATAAATATACACATGTCTTCCAAAATTAAAATAATGCCACTTTCACTGGCCAACAAAATCGCTGCGGGGGAAGTCGTTGAACGACCGGCATCGGTGGTTAAAGAATTAATAGAAAATGCAATTGATGCCGATGCCAAACGTATCATTATTGTATTGAAACAAAGTGGAAAGCAATTAATTCAGATTATCGATAATGGTCTCGGGATGTCGGAAGAAGACATGGCACTGGCTTTTGAAAGGCACGCAACCAGCAAGATTGAAGTGGTCTCCGATCTTGAGAAAATTCAAACTCTTGGTTTCCGCGGTGAAGCCCTGCCAAGCATCGCATCTGTTTCTCAAATCGAAATTGCCGGCAAGGAAGCAAGTGCGGAAATCGGCACATTATTATTTCTCGAAGCGGGGAAGATCGAACGAAAAAAGAAAAAGGCGTGCCCAGTTGGTACAAACATCAGCATAAAAAATTTGTTTTATAATACTCCCGGCCGAAGAAATTTCCTTAAGGCAGACAGTACGGAATTGCAGCAAATAATACAGGTGCTAAAGAGGTTTTTCCTGGCGTATCCTGAGATTGATTTTGAAGTTATTCATGATGATAATCAATTATTTCATCTTAAATCGGGTACTATTGAGGACCGGATCAAAGATGTTTTTGGCACGGAGGTATTTGGTGCACTCATCCCGGTGAATGAAAGTTTGGGGGGCATAGAATTGGCCGGGTTTATATCGCGCCCGGATATCGCCAGACGGTCGCGGGGAAACCAGTATCTCTTCCTGAATGGCCGTCCTATCCAGGATAAATCATTGAATCATGCGGTTTATCAGTCATATGGACACCTGATTGAGTCCGGAAGTTATCCGCCATTTTGCCTGTTTTTGGAGATGAATCCTAAATTGGTTGATATAAATGTACACCCGGCTAAAATGGAAGTCCGGTTTGCCAATGACCGTAGTTTATATTTTTTCTTTTTATCATCCTTAAAAAAAGTCTTTAACGATGTCCAGATCATACCCAAATTTGGCACCGAAAAGTCTGATGCATTTATCGCCAGGTTTAACCAGGATGCGGATGCGCAACCAACTGGTGATATTGCCCGGGAACTTACAGATCGAAGTAAATTGATGTCACGAGTAGGCGGTCATCAACTTAGTCTGGCTTATTTCAGCAATGAGGATGCGGATCAAAAAAGGGATGCCTTACCCGATACCGGTGTAAATCAAGATGATGTAAGTGTTCAGTTCTGGCAGATTCATAACCGTTATATTCTCTCAGAAATAAAAAGCGGTCTGGTTGTTATAGATCAGCATATTGCGCACGAGCGAGTCTTGTATGAACGCATACTCAAAACACTCAGGGAGGATACTCAGACGTCCGGGCAGCACCTTTTATTTCCACAGACAATCACCCTGCCTGTTGATGATTTTCTGATCTTCAAGGAAATTCTACATCTTCTGGAGAAAATCGGATTCCTGATTAAAGTATTTAGTGGTACTACAATCGTTATTGAGGCCTTACCAGCAGATGTGAAAATAGGCCGGGAAGGTCAGATTATTCTTGAGATAATAGATTATTATAAAGAAAATCCGGGAAAGGAATTTGATCCATTTGAAAGAATAGCTGCAGCGTTCTCCTGTAAAAACGCAATAAAATCTGGTGAGATTCTTAATCAAACACAAATGCATACTATGATTGATCAATTATTTGCCTGTGAGGAACCCTATTTTTGCCCCCATGGCAGGCCGGTTATCGTCACGATCGATCTTGAAGAGCTTGACCGGAAATTCAAAAGAATAAAATGAAGCCTGTTATCCTCATAGTCGGGCCCACCGGCATTGGTAAAACATACCTTTCTACCAAAATAGCGGACCTCCTTGATGTTGAGATTGTGTCAGCTGATTCGAGACAAATATATCGCACACTTGATATTGGTACGGCCAAACCGGGCCCTGAAATATTGGAAGCCATTCCTCACCATTTGATTAATTTTTTAAGACCCGATGAGTATTTTAGTGCGGGTATGTTCAGCCAGATTGGACGGCGAATCATCGACCAGATCCATGCGCGTGATAAGGTGACATTGGTGGTCGGTGGATCCGGCCTGTATATTCGTGCCCTGATTGATGGATTACATAATATTGATATTCGCGATGAGAAAATCCGGCAATCCCTACGAAAACGGATTATTACCGAAGGCACAGATAAATTGTATCAGGAATTGGAACAGATTGATCCAAAACTTGCTGAAAAAATTGATGTAAATGATAAGCAGCGTATTCTCAGAGGTTTAGAAGTATTTCTGAATACCGGTAAAAAAATGTCGGAATTGCAAGAAGCAGAGACTAAAAGTGCCAATTTTGTTCCGCTAATGTTTGGTCTCAATGCAAGCAGAGCGTATTTATATAGCCGGATTAACCAACGCGTGGAAGATATGCTGGACCAGGGATTCCTGGCAGAAGTGGCAAATTTGAAACTAAGTGGATTATCGAAAAAACTAAACTCTCTTAATACGGTGGGATATAAGGAAGTTTTTGAGTATCTGGATGACAATATTTCATATGATGATATGATCGAGTTGATGAAACGCAACTCGAGAAGATACGCAAAACGCCAATTAACATGGTTTAGAAAAGATGAACGAATAAAGTGGCTTACTATTAGCGAAAATACTGATTTTACTGAGTTGGCTAATGAGATTGTGAAGGATTATAAATCAATTCTGGATTGAAAATTGATGCTTGACAAATCTTACCCCTATATTAATCTTGGGGAAGATTCTTGAAAAATAAGCTACCGGAGTTTATTTTTTGACAGGATTTACGAGATAGAATATATTATTGATATTTCTCTCTACGGGATCCGGTCGTAGAGTCAAAATATAGGTATTGCAAAATTTGTAATTGTGAGAAGCATTGTCGTATGACCTTACCCCAAGATTAATCTTGGGGTAAGAAAATATAAATAAATAATGATAAGTTAAAATCAGACAATATTCTTTATTACTGATTCTTGAATATTCAATATTCAGTATATCAAAATTCGGTTAGATCGATTCCGTAACTATTGGATTTTTTCGGGTAATGACGTATGAATTAAATATATACTCATGAATTTAAAAATATGAAATTATAGAACACTTTCTTTTTCGATATTATTCATTTCACCCATTCAATAGCGGCACGATCACCCGCATCGATCCTCCAAACTGGTGGGTAGGCATGAAGTATGATACGGTTCAATTGATGCTTTATGGGAGCGATCTTGAAGAAATTACAATAGTATCAGACTCACCTGGAATAAATGTCCTCAAGACACATCATCCCCAAAATAATCAATATGCTTTTGTAGATATATTTATCACGGATAGTGCCTCGATAGGGAAGCATGCACTAAAAATTAATTCTGAAAATTTTCCTGTGGATACCGTCTTCTTTGAGTTGAGGCAAAGAAACATGTCTGCCGGACGTTATCAGGGTTTTAATTGTAAAGATATTATTTATCTTATCACCCCTGACCGGTTTGTAAATGGAAATCCTGCTAATGATGAAATTGAAGAGATGCGCCCCAGCGGTTCACCTGAATCAATCCTGGGACGTCATGGTGGAGATATTGCAGGAATAATGGGGAAATTGGACTATCTGAAAAATCTTGGAATCACGGCCATATGGATCAATCCCTTGATCGAGAATAATATGCCCATTTCATATCATGGATATGCTGCAACTGATTTTTACCGGATTGATCCCCGGTTTGGGACCAATAGTGATTACTTTGAGTTAGTTGAAGAAGCGCATAAACGAGATCTTAAGATAATCATGGATCATGTTTCTAATCATATTGGAATATACCATCCATGGATGAGTTCGCTACCGGACCCATCGTGGATAAACGGTTCTGTGGCTGATCATGAACAGAACAGACATCAGAAGATGACACTTTTTGATTCTAATGCGGATACACTGGAAATAAAAAATTTGCAGAACGCATGGTTTGTGGATTCCATGCCTGATCTGAATCAGAAAAACGAATTTGTTGCAAACTATTTAATTCAGAATACAATATGGTGGATTGAATCCAGCGGGATCGATGGTATCCGCGAGGACACATATCCCTATGCTGATCTGGAGTTTTTGGCAAGGTGGACTAAAAAAATCATAGACGAATATCCGGAATTTAATGTTGTCGGTGAGGTTTGGATTCAGGATCCTGTATTTCTGGCACCATTCCAGGAAAATAGTTCCATTTCTGAACCATTTAATACAAATCTGCCTAGTGTAACCGATTTCGGTTTGTTTGAGGCTTTTGGCCGGGTCTTTAACCGGGATCATAATATTTATGAGTTTTATAATTTTATTGCCAAGGATTTTCTCTATTCTAATCCCAATAATCTTGTAACTTTTATTGATAATCATGATGTGATGCGGCTGATTGATCTGGTTGATGGTGATGAGCAAAGATATATCATGGCACTAAAAATGTTATTCACGCTCAGAGGCATTCCTCAGATTTATTATGGCACTGAAATTGGTTTGGAAGGTGGACCTGATCATGGAGAAATTCGCCGCAATTTTCCGGGCGGATTCAATGGTGATTCCCGTAATGGATTTTCGGTTGAGGGTCGGACAGAACGGGAAATTTTACTGTATGAAACACTGCGGCAACTAATCTCCTTGAGAAGCGAATATCCTGCATTGAGCTGCGGACGGACAATTCATTTTAAACCTGAAAATAATATGTATGTATATTTTCGAGAATATGAAGAAAGTAAGATGTTGATGATTGTTAACAATACTTCAAGTGATCAAGAATATGGTCTGGCCAGATACTATGCTTATCTTGAGGATTGGATTGCTATCAGAAATGTGGAGACTGGGCAGGAGAGTAAAATAGCCCCTGATTTGGAGATAGTTGTACCGGCGAATGATGTGAGTATATTCGAGTTGATAAAATAGTTTTTTATCAAACACATTATCGTTCCATAATCCCAAGATTCATCTTGGGGTAAAGAAAACGGAAACCAAAAAAACCTGATCTTGTCTGGATACTCAGAACTAGAAAATTTTTCGCTCACTTTCCGCCCCAGGATTAATCCTAGGGTAAAATATCATAGCACTCAGTTAAAATGGTTTTCGTCGAAGAATTCTTTAACGCCTCTCTATTATCCCAAGATTATTCTTGGGGTAAAAATAAAACAGAATCCGAAAAACCTGATCTTGTCTGGATACACAGAACTCAGAACAGAAATTAAATATTAAAACTATATCTTTGCCTCGACACTTTCTCGCTCTCTAGCCCCAGGATTAATCCTGGGGTAAAATAAATTTATTTCAAATTCTCAATCTTTGTAATATTATTTTCTCGAAACGGGCTCAGACCATTCCCTACGTTATATCCCGTTATCCTGTTAAAAATTATATTATTTAATTCTCTCTGTTCTTCATGCCAAATGTCGGATCCAGTTTGATAAACTTTAAAACTGCAAATGAAGGTATCGTCGCAATGACGACCCATATAAAGAAATTCTGGTAACCCAGAAATTCCTGTATATAACCGCTGATCATCCCCGGAATCATCATGCCAAACGCCATAAATGCGGTGGTAAGGGCATAGTGAGATGTCTTATATTTACCTTCTGAAAGATATATCATATATAACAGATATCCGGTAAAGCCAAATCCATAACCAAATTGTTCAATTGCCACGCAGATGGTAACGATAAAAAGATTGTCGGGCAGGGTATAGGATAGAAAAACATATACCAGATCCGGCAAATTTATACCAACCGCCATCCACCAGATCCACTTTTTAAGGCCATATTTTGCGGCAAGAAATCCGCCAATTAATCCGCCAAGCAGAAGGGCAACAATGCCAATTGTACCATAAACAAAGCCTACCTGAGCGGTAGTGAGTGCAAGCCCGCCTACTTCCTGTGAATCGAGCAGAAACGGAGAGGCCAGTTTTACCAGTTGAGATTCGGCCAGGCGATATAAAAGCAAAAATAATATACCCGGAATGATTCCCTCTTTTTGAAAAAAAGTGATAAATACATCTTTGTATGAACTGAAAATATCACCGGTTTTGCCCGGAGCAGTGTCCTCCGGATGCGGAAGGACGAATTTGTGGTAAATACCAAATCCCAATAGCATGAATCCGAGAACAGCAAATGAGACGGCCCAGCTAAACGGGATGTCACCGGCCTTTGCTTCAAATTCAGATTCAGCAGTTTCCTTTAACCTGTGATCCGCCTTGACCTGGGTCCGTATAGGTTTATCCCAGTTATCTGCATTGAATTCGAAACGAGAAGGGCCATCAAGGGCGATATCCTTACTCCCACCTTTACGGCCAAAATTAACTACTACTGTTTGGTCGGGAGAAGGTGGTGCCGAAAGTGCAAAATAGAGGGCAATTGAATCCCGCTTGGTATCCAGGGGGATCTCGACCTCGGTCGGAAATATAAGAATTCTTGGATCGCCTTCTTCCTCGGTGATTTGTATGCTATCTGCAGTAATCGGTTTATAAATGGATGAGTGGGGCACGGCTTTTACGTCTATTTTTACCGGTTCAAGTCCGGTGTTTGCTTCAATAAAGCCTGCCAGCATCACGAGCAATCCCATTGCCGTGATGGTCGCAAATCGGTAAAATGTACTTCTGATACCCACAAACCAGGCTTGTTTGTGTTCATCCAGACCCATCATATAGAATCCATCTGCCGCAATATCATGGGTTGCCGAGGCAAAAGCGACCAGCCATAAAATGGACATGGTTACAGGAAAATAGATGGGCAGACCAACTGTAGCCGCAACGGCAAAAAATGTGGCTGATAGCAGTATCTGCATCCAGATGATCCATTTACGCTTTGTAGAAATTACATCAACAAATGGACTCCAGATTGGCTTTAAGAGCCAGGGAAGATAGAGTATACTGGTCCAGAAAGCAATCGCGGAATTTGATACACCCATGGTCTTGTACATAACCACAGAGACAATCATTGCTATGTTATAGGGAATACCCTCTGCATAATAGAGTGATGGAACCCACCACCATCCGGATCGTTCGCTCTTCTTCATTTTCACCTCTATTTTAGAATATGGTAGAAAAATAGTCCCTGAGTCTCTTAGGCCCTAAACATTAAATTTATCATACAACATCCAGGCATCCAGCATCCAAGTAACCAGTATCTTGCATCTTGCATCCTGTATCTTGCATCCTGCTAATATATTTTCTTCAACCGGCTGCCCGGATAATAATGAGCAACGATTTGTTGGGATGAATATTCCTTTAATGCCATGCCCAGGGCACCAATCTGGCAGAGCCCGACCCCATGTCCCCAGCCGGCGCCTCTTATACTTATCCCGGATATCTTGTTCACCGCATCTCTGGTTAATTCAAAATATATGCATGAGCTATACAAAAAGCCCTTGTGTAAAGCCTGTCTAATGGCAACATCACGATCCAGAATAATTTGTGCTATCTGACCATCAGCAGATTGATACGATATCTGAAGTTTTTTAATTCTACCTGATCCACCACGTGATAACACGCTTATATCTGAGATATATAAGGCGTCGATGCCAATTCTATCATTCAGAAGATTTCGGAATTCATCCTGGCTATAATTCACCTGCCAGCGATAATATTTTCCGCCTTCATCTACATTTCCAAGATATTCCGGCAATGATTCTTCAGAAATGGTTTGTGGACTGCAAAATGCCGGTGGTTGCGAATTGATCCAATTCTTTGCAGATTGTTCGTCACGAATGGGATTTATGGGCTGAATTATATCTTCCTCCGCAATATCGGGTAAATTTTGCAGGTAAGGTAATTCATCACCACCCCAGACTGTGGAAAAAGACTCCATAATGCCGCCGCAACTTTTTGAATAACGTGCATCACAAATATTATCCTGGTACATAACGACCTGGCCTTTGCTTGCCAGGGCCGAGTCAATGGCATGTTGTGTCAGGTTACCTGATCCCTGATACCGTTGACAACAATCATCATTGCATACATCCATTCCCAAATCAATGTGCTTCTGCTCCACATTAGCCAGCATCCATGACCTGGCTACAATTGTCTGTGCTTCCAATAGGGCATGGGGACATTTTGCACCCATTTCAGAGGTTGCGACACACATCAGATATTCTTCCAGCGAAAGTTCATTTATGAGAATCAAGGAACCATCTATCATTGTAATTTCAACTCTCCCTGGTAACCAGACATCTATTAGTTTTTGCCAGTGAAAACCACGACCTGCGATGACATTTTTTATTTTAAATCCTGATTTTGGTTTTATTGGATAATTTTCACCCGGTTTTAAGAGCCAGGTGTTGGCAGTGAGTACCGAATTTAACAGGATGGCGCCATTTGAAACATTGAAATCAAGTATATCGGTATGGGAAATCTGTTCTCCATGTTCAGAACTGGCCACAAAGGGCATGTTCCTGGGAATCTCAATATTAACTTTATCAAAACTATCCTCAGGAAGTATAATACCAACCCTGATCAGGGGTTCCGTTTTGGGAATCGTATTTTTTTCAAGCATAGGATTATTTCAATTTAGACTGATAGACCAAAAATGCATCAATACCTGCACCTAGTGCAGGTGCTTCGCGTAGGGGAGAGAGAACAAAGCGTTCTGTCTTTAGCTCGTTACCGTGCAGGTAATGTTCTTTGGCTTCCTCGGGGAGTGAATGAGATTTTTCGATTAACCGGGATAAGGATTTAATCAATGGCTTTGTAAGGACCTGACTACCGGTCCTTGAACCAAGAAGATCTCCCAGTCGTTGTCCAACCGAGATATGATCAAAAACCTGGTTTAAGTATGGATGTTGGTTATCTAATTTTTCCCGGTTTGGATTTACAAACTCGAACAGATTTTTGGAGCCGCAATATAATGTTTCTATTCTCTCGTAGAAGAGGAGTGCCAGATATTTTGCACAATCAGAAAACGTATCAATGGCTGCCGTATCACCCTCCAGGGCTTTATTGGCAATAATAGTGGGATAGATATTATTTTCATTTAGGGTCTGTATTTCGATCCCGGATTTTAGGGAATATATATGCTGTATTCCGGATGCGGATGCATATCTCTCCAGAGAGAGACCCTGATCATTTTTCATCTCCCAGGATTTCGCCAACCAGGATTTTGTCAGATCAAATGGTACCAGTTCATTATCTAATAACAGGGCATCGGCAGCACCGGTACCACCACCTAAATAATATGCATTATTAATCTTTCGAAATGAGCCCTCGCGGGCATATTTCTCTCCAATACCACAATAATCTGCATCACTTCCAATATGTGCCACCGGTGCGACTAATTCAATCCCGGCTTTGAGTAATTTGTTTTCCAATTCTGTGGCGTAAAGAATAATACGAGGACCATTGGCAACTGCCGCAATGCCACGTTTATCATCTGTCTTCAATCCGGGCATTCCCAACCCAATCAGAACAGGTTTATCTCCGGTTGCCTTTGATAAAGAAATGACCACCCGCGCACAGGCTTCTACATAGGCTTCGCCCTGCAATTTTTCAGCAGATGTCGGAGCAGATGTTTTGGATTGATACTCCGGTAGTTGTATGTCCAGAGGAACGGGTACAAAATCGGGTTGATGTGTATCCAGGGTGGAATAACTGAGTTCCGCATGATCATCGGTTAATGTAAAGGTTTCATCCTCAGGATTAAAATATACAACCCATGCGCTTACTTTGGATGCACCGCCGTCAATTCCAATCAATGTGAAGTCTTGTGACATTTGGTATCCCCGATATGAACAATTTAAATTTTATATGAATGGGTAGAGACACATTGCAATGTGTCTCTACCTATTGCCATTATTTTAATCCATTACCGATGCATTGCGATGCGCCTCTACCATTGCAATGTGTCTTTACCCATTGGCATTGATTCGACGAATGATGGCCTGTTCGCGCATATAATCCTTGGCTTCGTCATTGCGGTCAACCGTCGATTGATCAATATTATGATCTGTTCCACCACTATGTCGAACCACATCATAAATGGGATCCCAAACACGACCAATACGGTATTTTTCACTAATCTTAAGTACCATCTCGTAATCTTCACCATAGTTCCTGGCAAAAGGTTCATCATTAATGCCAAAATAGCCGATTTCCTTTATCACATTAATGGGAATAGAGCGTGGGGCGCCGGCACCATTTATTCTTAATAAATTATTGCGTCCGTTTTCTTCAGTCCACTCATCATGCGTAACCACCGGTATGCTGTCCACTCTGTCAATTTTGCCTGTTTTATCATCCAGTTCCCAAACTTCATATGATCCGATGACCATCCCGATACGGGAATCTGAATTATAAATTTCGATTATTTTTTCAACTGCATTGGATTTTAACCGGTCATCTGAATCCAGCTGGACATAATATTTCCCCCGTGCATTTTTTGCACCAATATTCAGACACATGCCAATATTGTTCACATCCAGTACAATTAATTTTACCTCCGGTTTTTCCGGATCGTATTTTTTACCGCCGGAAATATATTCCTGTACGGAAGGAATTGTCGGATCTTCTGGTCCACCATTCACAACGACAATGACTTCCACATCCTTAACACTTTGGCCGAGAACACTCTCTATCGCGGTACCAATAAATTTGGGTCTGTTGTTTACTGGGATAATTATTGAGGCCAGTAGTTCGGAATCTTTTTGTTGTTCCAGTATCTCACGATAATGCTGACCTGCTTCTAAATAAGCACCGATTCTTCTTAAATGGTCACTGAGCACATTTTCTGCCTCGATCTGGCTGTCTTTGCTGGCAAGAAGATAATCAAAAACATTATGTCCTTTTCCCGCTGCCATTACACGATACAAAGATCCGGAATACCGGTTGGACAGGTGCAGCAATTGTGAAATTTCTGATAATTTTAAGCGGATATCATACAAGGTGTTGAATTTAAGACCGGCATCAAATCCGCCGCATTCCTGTAAAATAGATTTTTTGATATAAAACACCCGCCCATAATCCTGATTATCTCTTACCCGGCCGATATGATGCTTCAATAAATGAATTTCTTTTACACTCCCATCCGCATCAATTTCATAGTCGGAATATACCAAACCACATTCCGGGTTGCGTTCCATAACCATCGCAAATGAAACGATTGCAGATTGTTTGAGTTGCACTTCCGCCATGCTATTATCGATATATAATATATAGTTACCGGATGATTGAATCACTGCGGCGTCAAGCCATTCACCCAGTGTTTTATAAGGGCCGCTTATATAATTTACAATACATCCCTCGGTATTAATTTGGCTTATTTTATTTTTAATTTCCTGATTGTTCTGCTCGTCAAGAATCAACAATTCAGGATTATGATCCAATTGGCTGAAGACGGAATTGACGATATTATAAAAACTATCAATGGTATAGGAAGGTTCTGTAGGTAAGTGTATGATCACAGAAACTTCTGGTTTTGGAATCGCCATTTATCTCTCCTTCTATTACAAAATTTTTTATTTTATTCCATTTTATCAGATTATTATAAATTAGAGATTAGAGATTAGTGATTAGAAATTAAAGATTGGGATATGCTTTCGTGAATAATTAATCTCTCATTTCTAATCTCTAATCAAAATTTAGTAGTGTAAAAAATAACCACAGAGTACACAGAGTAAATTATTAATATTATTTAGGTTAATGCTATTTCTAATCATCTCCCCTCTGTGATCTCTTATAAGATAACTCTTCTTATTCCTTCTTTTAATTTGTCAACATTAAAATTGATCAACAATCCGACTTTTAGATTTTCTGCTCTCAGGTAAGTTAGCACCTGGGCAATATGAATATTCTTGATTGCTTCAACACACTTTAATTCAACAATCACCTTATTTTCTATCAAATAATCCAGTCTATATCTCCCAATTGGATTACCCTTATATTTAATCTCAAGTTCTTTTTGTCGATTATATTCAATTCCGCGTGACTTTAGTTCATGCTCCATTGCTTCTTCATATAAATTTTCTAACAAACCTGGCCCAAGTAATGAGTGAACTTCAATAGCACAGGAAATTATTTTCTCAGTAATATCTCTTAAAGGATATTCTTTTAGAGTTCTCAGAGTTTTCCTCTGAGTGCTCTGTGGTTTCATCTTTTAATCCTGTTTTTCATTTTTTCATAGAACTTTTGACACTACCCAAAATTTCGATATTCCAAATAGATTAATATAACAGATACTTCATCCTGATTTCTTTGAATTCATTCAGGTCTTCCTGCCAGGATGCTTTTATTTCGGCAACCGGTATATTTTCTTTTAGCATGTTCATTATTTTATCGGTTCCCATTACAATATTAAACATACGAATTCGGTTTTTATTAGCAAAAAGATCATGATCGGGATACATGCTTATATGTGTTTGCATAATGTGTAATCCGGTCGTGTAAGGCAGATATATGCTCCGGTCTGTAATGTGCATCTGTACACCCTGAAGATCCTGCCCTTCATACCTGAAATAGTATGGTTTAAATGATAATGGCCGGAAGTATATGCCAGGCAAATTGAGCGCATTCAGTTCTTTGGCAAATTCATCGGCATTTATCCAGGGTGCGCCTATGGTCTCAAACGGTGATGTATAGCCGACACCCTCTGATAAAGTACCAAGTTCACCAAATGTGCCGGAAGCGCCCATATACAAGATGGTTTCCCAGTGTGGAACGTGTGGTGAAGTGGGAACCCAGCTTAAACCTGTATCATCCCAATACATTTCTCTTTTCCATCCTTGCATCGGGATTACTGTAAGATCACAGTCAATACCAAACTCATCGTTGAAGAGCAAGGCGAGTTCACCAATTGTCATTCCATGGAAATATGGTGTTGGAAAAAGCCCGACAAAGGAGAAAAAATCCTCTTCAACAAGATTACCTTCGACTAATAATCCTCCAACCGGGTTTGGCCGATCCAACACAATAACCTGTTTATCATTCTCAGCAGCAGCTTCCATAACTTTGGCCATAGTATAGACATAAGTATAGCCTCTTAGCCCGATATCCTGGATGTCGACCATTATTACATCTACATTCTCTAATGTTTCAGGTGATGGTTTGCGACGCTGTCCATACAGACTGTAGATCATTAATCCGGTCTTTGTATCCAGAGTATCCGCAACCTTATCGCCGGCAAAAAAATCACCGCGAATACCATGTTCGGGTCCATAAAAAGAGGTCAGATTTACATCAGGAGAATTATAAAGCAAATCAGAAGTGTAAATCAGGTCTGCATTGACACCGCTCGGATTGGTTAATAATCCAACGCGTTTTCCCTTTACCAGGTCAATTTCATTGTTAAGAAAATTATCAATACCCAGCAGAAATTGCACGCTTGAGGGTGGTTGAGGCTCAGCTTCTTGTTTATTCCTGGTTTCTTGCTGACAGGAACTAAATAAAATGAGAATAATTATGCAAATAAAAGCTTTCATGGCAGAATCTCATAGTTAATTTGGCGGGTGAACAAACTAAGAAAAAATATCCATAACAGCAATAGTTTTTGCATTTATTCTGATTTAGAATATTCTTATATTAATGTAAAATGTCCAATGCCCAAGTCCAAATGACAATTAAATGTCCAAAATCAAATGTATAAAATCTTAAAGTAATTATAATCATTGGAATTTGGTCATTGATTTGGCGTTAATCTGTCATCCATTCAGGAATCTTCGCCTTTTCAGGCACGCCATCTCTGATTATTACAGTAATGCCCGCACCAAGAGAAGATCTCTGCGAGATGACGGTGGGCGTCAGGACCTCTATAAATAAAAAATAAATATTCGTTGTAGTTGAAAATTTAATCGGAACAGAAAATATGGATGTAAACAAACAGGAAATCCAACGATTATTCACTGTCCAAACAGAAAATAAATCTCGGGTTAACACATCCTCCGCAGTTGAACGAATAAAAAAACTAAAAAAAATAAAATCCTGGATATATGCAAACCGTCAGCTTCTGAGGGATGCGCTCTATAGTGATCTTGGGAAGCCTGAAGTAGAATCGGATCTCTGGGAAGGTCATGTAGTTATTTCGGAAATAGATCATGCCATTGGTCACCTGAAAAAATGGATGAAAAAGAAATATGTTTCACGTACACTCCTGCTCGCCTCAAGCCGCTCGTATATTCAATACCGTCCCTGCGGCATTGTACTGATTATTTCTCCCTGGAATTTTCCTTTTATGTTGGCCATGGGTCCGCTGGTATCGGCCATTGCTGCCGGTAATTGTATTATTTTAAAGCCATCTGAGATTTCGGTTCATACTTCAGACCTGATCATCAAAATGATTAGTGAATTATGTGATGAGTCAGAAATTGCTGTTGTCGGGGGTGACAAGCACACCGCACAGGAATTATTAAAAAAACCATTCGATCACATCTTTTTTACGGGTAGTACAGAAGTCGGCAAACACGTAATGAAGGCAGCCGCGGAAAATTTATCCACAATAACTCTCGAACTGGGCGGCAAAAGTCCGGTAGTGGTTGATAAATCAGCAAATCTTAAAGATACTGCCCGGAAAATTGTCTGGTCAAAATTTTCCAACTCCGGGCACGCCTGTATTGCTCCGGATTATATTCTGGTGCATGACTCAGTCAAGAATGATCTTCTAACACTGATGGTTGCGTGGGTTAAGCAGTTATTCGGAGAAGACAGCGCACAGAGGCATCAGAGTCCGGAACTGGCACGAATAATTGATAAACGGCATTTTGAGAGATTAAAAGACTTATTGGATCAGGCAATTTCATCAAGTGCAAAAGTAATTATCGGCGGAAATTCTATTGAGGATGAAAAGTATATTGAGCCAACTATTATTACCGATGTCTCATCAGATGATCTGGTTATGCAGGAGGAAATTTTCGGCCCCATCCTGCCGGTTATAAGTTATAAAAATGATGATGAGGTAATTGAATGTATTAACAAGCGTACAAAACCACTGGCGCTTTATATTTTTAGTAAAGATAAAAAAAGCAGCGAGAATATTTTGAGTCGGACATACTCTGGAGGTGGTTGTATTAATGATGTACTGACACAATTTATTCATCCCAATTTACCCTTCGGTGGTGTAAATCACAGCGGTATTGGTAATGCTCATGGATTTGCAGGTTTTAAAGCCTTTTCTCATGAACATGCCATTGTTAGAAACAGCCGGTTCAGTACGGTCAAAATGGTTATGCCGCCTTATAACCGGTTAAAAAGATTTATTATTGAAATAGTATATAAGTATCTGTAACAATGATGCAAGATACAGGATACAGGATACAGGATGCAAGATACAAGATGCTGGATGCTGAATACTATGTGTCATTCTGAAAGAACCTTTGAGCCGTGGGAAGAACCACCGGATTCAGGAATCTGGATTGTAAATGAATTTTGTCATTCCGCAGGAATCTTCCCGTCTTTTAAACATCGTAAATCGCAGGAGGATCTCTTCGAGATGACAGAAAACAGGATACCGGGGCAAAACAAATATTTCAAGTTCCCAGTTCCAACTCACTAATCGCAAATTACAAGTTATAAATTCAATCTCCATGATAGAATAATTACCAAACACACAAATGACTCTCTCTAAAGATAAAAAATATCCCAAGCCTGCTATTATAAAATATCTTCTTTTACAAATTCCGGCACTCATATTATTAATCTGCATTGTGTTATGGTTTTATTTATCAGGTGTACTCTCTTTGATCTGGTTTATGCTTATTGTTCTTATTTGGGTGATGAAAGATGTGCTCTTGTTTTTTGTGGTCTGGAAAGCATACGATACATCAAAAAAAATCCCGGTATCCGAAAGAGGAATGACGATAGAGAATTTGGATCCGGATGGATATATTGAAGTGGGTAGTGAGCTTTGGCGTGCTACATGCACACAGAAAAATCAGACCATTAAAAAAGGTCGTGAGGTGAAAATAATTGCCATAAAAGGGTTAACACTGGAAGTAGCGGAGTTGGAATAGCAGCGTCTCTGCGCCTCTGCGTGAGAAGTAAAAAATAGAAAGAGGAAAATTAAGTTGAGTCTTCGAATTGAATCAATGAAGGATTCTGACTGGTTGGAGATAAGTCGCATCTATGAGGAAGGAATCAAAACAGGAAATGCCACTTTTGAAACTTCGATACCTTCACAGGCTGAATGGGATAAAAATCATCTTATAAATCCAAGGTTAGTGGCACGTGTTGATGATGATCTGCTTGGTTGGGCCGCATTAAGCCCGGTATCCGACCGTTGTGTTTACGGCGGGGTTGCCGAAATAAGTGTTTATGTTGATATCAATTCCGGGGGCAAAGGTATCGGATTCGAATTATTGTCAGAATTGGTTTTGAAATCTGAGTCAGAAGGAATCTGGACCCTGCAGGCAGGAATTTTTCCCGAAAACAAAGCCAGTATTGCACTGCATAAAAAATGCGGATTCAAAATATTGGGCATCAGAAATAAATTAGGAAAAATGAATGGGGTTTGGCGGGATGTGGTTTTTATGGAACGACGCAGCAAGGTTATTGGGATTGAATAAAAATTGATTACACGTAGGTACGCATTGCTATGCGTACCTACCCAAAATGACCAACAATTTCAAACAGGGGAGAAAAATGAAAAAAATTATTGAGCTTTTTGTACTTCTTGAAGATAAACCCGGAACAATCTATGAATTAGCCAGAATTCTTAAGAAGAAGCGGGTAAATATTCTGGCAATCGGATTATTTATAGATACGGCCCGTCTGTTTGTGGATTCGCCGGATGCAGCAATTAAGGCATTACAAGATCAGGGTTATGCCGTTGAACAACGGGAAGTCTTAAGTATGAAAATGCCTAATAAACCTGGATCATTGATGGAGATAACACAAAAAATAAGCAATGCGGGAATCAATATTAAATATTTATACGGTGCCATGGAACAGGATCAGAAAAGAGGGCGGATTGTGATGGAAGTGGATAACATAGAATTGACCCAGGAGCTATTCAAAAATCACAAATTTTGATATCTTTATCGGATGCACTGAATATATGCAATGCAAGTTGGATCTTCCTGGGGATTCTAAAACACAAACCAACAGTCTGTTAAATTCGAATAATTTGGTATTACATGTGTATTTGATATTGTAATTAAAACTTACTCATGGGAGATCGAAATGATTGATGCAATCCAAAAAAATGATGTAACTCCGGTTTGTCCGCAATGCAAACATGATGTCAATACAATTCATTATCAGGAAATTACCGGTGTATTTGGTAAAAGGTATATCTATTTTTGTCCACAGTGTCGGGCAGTACTCGGAATGTCTCATCGAAAGGGATTTTGGATGGGGTGATGAGGGCTTTCTGCTATCTGCCTTCGGTTATCAGCTGATAAATGCCAGACATGGTGGTAAAAAAACGATTATCAGATTTGTCAAATATTGATTCAGAAATGTATATTATACCTGATCGGCAGCAAAAGATAATCGAATGCAAGGATTAGTATGGGTAAATTTGATCAGTTGAAACAACAGGCATATGAAAATAATATGACATTGCCAAAACAGGGCCTGGTAATCGCGACCTTTGGCAATGCCAGCGTCGTTGACCGGGAAAGCAAGGTTATTGCCATAAAACCCAGTGGTGTCGAGTATGAGCGTCTCAAACCCGGGGATATGGTTATTGTGGCATTCGATGGCAAAATTGTCGAGGGTGATCTCAATCCATCATCAGATACTAAGACACATCTGGTATTGTATGAGCAGTTTCCGAATATTGGGGGTGTGGTGCATACACACTCTACTTATGCGGTAGCCTGGGCCCAGGCTGCCAGGTCTATTCCTGTTCTGGGCACCACCCATGCCGATCATTCACATGTGGATATTCCCGTAACCGATTTTATGTCACCGGATATGATAAAAGGTGATTATGAAATCGAAACGGGAAATCAGATAATTAAAAGCTTCGAAAACATTTCATACCAAGAAGTGGAAATGATATTAGTTGCAGGTCATGGACCATTCACGTGGGGCAAATCTCCTGAAAAGGCTGTGTATAACAGCGTGGTACTGGAAGAACTGGCAAAGATGGCTCTGTTCACCCTGCAAATAAATCCATCGGTTCCGGATTTGAACGCAGATCTTATTCAAAAACACTACAAGCGAAAACATGGCCCGGATGCCTATTATGGGCAGGAATAAATTAGAAGTTAGAAATGAGGAGTTAGGAATTGGACATGTAATTGGGAACTGGGAACTGGTAATTAGAACCAATTGCAGATTTGGCTATATCTAAGAATGTATAGATAGAATCCTTTTCTTGGGAGACCTCAAATACAAATTACTAATTCCGAGTTCCTAATTCCAAGTTCCTATTTCTTTAGTCATCAATATCGGGTGAATATAAACTATAATGAGGAAATAATGATAAACCTCGATCAATTGGAAGTATGGTTTATAACCGGAAGTCAGGATCTTTACGGAGATGAAACACTTAAACAAGTGGCTGAGAATTCGAAAATAATTGCAAGATCATTGGAGGATTCAGATACGATTCCGGTAAAGGTTCAATTCAAACCGGTCTTAACAACTCCCGGAGAAATAACGAAGACCTGCCATGAAGCAAACATGAGTGAGAACTGTATTGGACTAATCACATGGATGCATACATTTTCTCCGGCCAAAATGTGGATTGCCGGGTTAAAAGTGCTGCAAAAACCGTTTGTACATTTGCATACCCAGTTCAATCAGTTAATACCCTGGTCAGAGATAGATATGGACTTTATGAATCTGAATCAATCGGCCCACGGTGGACGTGAATTTGGCTTCATCGGTTCACGTATGCGTTTGCATCGAAAGGTAATAGTAGGCCACTGGCAGGATAAGGATGTTATTGATAAACTTGGGATATGGATACGTGCTGCGATAGCCTGGCATGACGCCCAGGGAGCTAAAATTGCCCGGTTTGGCGACAATATGCGTGAAGTGGCCGTAACCGAGGGCGACAAAGTGGAAGCACAATTACGCCTGGGATATTCGGTTCATGGTTATGGTATGGGTGATCTGGTAAAATTTGTTGAGGCAGTTTCCTATGCGGATGTCGAATCTCAAGTGAACGAATATAAAGATTGTTATAAAATCTCAGAAAATATCTTGCAAAGTGATGCACAAGTGAACCGTATCAAAGAAGCGGCCAAAATTGAAATTGGTATGCGTGCATTTTTGATTGAGGGAGACTTTAAAGGATTTACAACCACATTTGAAAATTTGTATGGTTTGGGGCAATTGCCCGGACTGGCCGTCCAGCGACTGATGGCGGATGGGTATGGATTTGGGGCAGAAGGGGATTGGAAAACAGCGGCGCTGGTAAGGGCGATGAAAGTGATGGCATACGGACTTCCCGGTGGAACTTCGTTTATGGAAGACTATACCTATCATCTTGAACCGGATAATATGCTCGTACTGGGTGCGCATATGCTGGAAGTATGTGCGTCCATCGCTGAGAATAAACCTGAACTTGAAGTACACCCGTTATCCATCGGAGATAAAGATGATCCGGCACGCTTGGTATTCAATGTTGCTGCGGGTCCGGCATTAAATGCCTCTGTGATTGATCTGGGAGACCGCTTCCGCATGATCGTGAATGAAGTGGATGTGGTTGCACCAAGGGAATCCCTGCCGAATTTACCGGTTGCCCGGGTAGTCTGGAAACCAAAGCCAGATTTAAAGGTTGCGGCCGCAGCCTGGATTCTGGCCGGTGGGGCACATCATACGTCATTCAGCCAGTCAGTAACAACTGCCCATCTGGAAGATTATGCCAGAATTTCAGATATGGAACTGGTTTTGATAGATGATGATACCAAAATTCGGGATATTGAGAACGAACTGCGCTGGAATGAAGTTTATTACTTTTTGAATCGCAGAGGAGTTTAAGGAAAGCAGTTAGAAGTTAGAGATTAGATATATGTAATTTGGAACTGGGAACTGGTAATTAGTTTTATTTTACAGGTTTGCTATTTTGATTACCATAATTAGAATTCCATTTATTACCAATTCCAATTTCCTAATTCCCAATCACAAAGAACAAATTATTAATTACGAATAACCAACATCCAATTCTAAAATAATCCAACCAAATAAAAAAGGGGCATGTAAATCAAACATACCCCTCAATTTTCAAATTGATATCTTTACAGATTATTTTACTGCATTATAGGCATTTACGCGGCCATGACCATAGTAGTCATCTTTACCCGGTTTGCCAAGATCGTCTGAACTTTGTTTTAGTTTGGCTTTTACCTGGCTGGGATCCATGGATCCGCCATTTTTGCCAATGATCAAAGCGGCAACACCAGCGGCATGGGGTGCAGCCATACTTGTACCGACTGACCAGTACCAGGCACCATCACTGCCAGTGCTGAATACATAATCAAAGACATAACAATAATTAATTACTCCACCGACTATGCAAACATCAAATCCACCTGGTTCAAAAGCATAGGCATAGTTGCCACCCGGTGCGGCGAAGTCAATTGAACGTGTACCATAGTTTGAATAGGTTGAGGCAAATACATCCAAATCTGTTCCCGGATCAGCACCCCAGCCAACTGGTGCTGTTGCGGAGATCGTTAGTACATTTGGTGCATCTGCCGGCATAACTAATAAATCTTTCGTTTTATTACGATCAAGTTCACTATTTCCGGCAGATACGACAACTGTGGCACCCATCTGATAGGCATAATTGAGAGCACGCTTATATGGTACCATATAGTATTGTTGAATATCTGAACCCTTTGAGCCCTTATATGCGCTGCCACCCAATGCTCATATTAATTACATCAGCCCCATTTTCAGCTGCATACAATACACCCTGGATAATCCATGAGGAATAGCCATATCCTAATAATTCTGACAACACTTTAACCGGTACCAGTTCGGCTTCCGGTGCAATGCCAATGGTGCCATAGCCATTATCGGCAGCGCCAATAGTACCGGCGGTGTGGGTACCATGGCTGAAAGGACCGGGTAACAAATAATCCGGATCCGGTTCACCTTCTACAAATGAAGTCGCAAGACCAGCATTAATATTTGGCTCAAGATCGGGATGGTCCATATCAAATCCTTCATCAAGAATGAACACCCGCACACCAGCTCCGCGATGACCCAGTTCCCATGCTTCCGGTGCATCAACAGCATCATGGCCCCATTGCAGGTCAAAAAAGAAATCATCATCACCACTGGCTGGCGGATTGGCTGCATCGGCCGTTATAGAAAATTGTTGCTCCAATGGTTTGATACGGTCAACCTTAATGTCGGGGATAACTGCGGTAATGCCTTGCATAGCGCTGAGCGTTTCCGCAAAATCCGGGTCCTCTGAATATGCAGTCGCAAGACCCAGTTTTTCGATTTTCCCGGTAAGATTTCCTTTTGCATTTGCAACTGATTTAGATAATCCGGCCGGAAGGGTATTACCATTGGCAATGATAATATAATGACCATCAAATTCAGTATCTGGTGATACTTGTGGCGCTTTCTTTGCCAGTGATAAATCAGAAATGTTTGAAGTGCTGGTTGTTTCAACCGGCGATTGTTCCTGGCAACTGATCAGAAACAGAGCAATTACTAAAATAATGATAGAATAAATTTTGAAGCTCATGAATAATTCCTTTCGTTTCAGGTTAAAATAAATAATAAAAATTAAATGTGAGTGTGTACTTGGTTTTCCCCCTCCTTTCTATATTTCAATTGCGCAAAGATAACTATGGAACAGCAGAAGATAGGAATACAATAAATCAGGAATAGGGCTAACTCCTGTCATCGCACAAAATATGTATATAAATAGGATTTATTAAAATGAATCGTGAATCGGATCGGTAAAACTAATATAAATTGGATTTAATTCCTTTGTAATCGCCTATCTTACTCTTTTATCATTAAATCAGAATAATACTTTTCTTTTTGTCAAGTAATCTGTTGAAAATGACAAAATGTTAATCGATCATAGAACATCTATCTGTGAGTGCTGCTGGATTCTCGTAAAAGATTTTTTTGATTCTATTAGAATGACTAATCGAAATTGAAAGGGTAGAATTAAATAAAAATGGGAAAAAATACAAATGATAAAAATGCTATTGATACCAGCTTTTTCTTTGATTAAATTATAAATCTTTAGATAAACAGGGATTTATTTGTTTATTAAATTAAAATTGGGGAGGTTGCGGAGCGGTCAAACGCAACAGACTGTAAATCTGTCGGCTCAGGCCTTCGGAGGTTCGAATCCTCCCCTCCCCACATCAGCCTCTGATATTGCATCAGGGGCTTTTTTTTACATTCCACTTTTTAAAAAATTTAATTTCCGCATATTTCGACCCTCATCAATGGATAATATCAGTTTTCCCCTCCAATCTACCGTTTTATTCAATGTTTATGAATAAATATGCAAAATGCACTGCATAAAAATGTTATGAATGCATACAGTGTAAGAATTCGTTTAACCAATTATAGTATATTGATATTAGCGATAAATAATTTAAATGAATCGCAACATTCCAGAAAATTAACCGTATAAAAATTTATTAACATTTATAAATATAAGTACTGACTTTTATTGGCCTGGTAGAATCCTCTTATTATTTTTCTCATTGTTGAATTTGAATTCATTAGCAAAGATCGCATCTAAATACATACAAATATCTTTTTTGAGTCTTGTTTTCAATTGGAGTTGAGGTTGGGAAATCTTCATACAAGAGAACCGCCTTCGGGTGTAATCCAATAAAAAACCTTAAAACGGAAGGACAAATCATGAAAAATTTATTAGTTATTCTTGTGTCAATCCTGTTTGTTATGGGTTGTAATCAAGCGACAGAGAGCACAGGTGAAGTAAAATCCGCAGATCCAATTGTTAATTCGGGTACACGGGTTTTTACTTTTTCCGGGGACACAGCTTTCACATTGGTTTTTGTCGATTCTGTTCAAAGAGTGGCAAGTGTCCATAGCATCAATTCTGATCTTTGTACAGGGCAACCTCTGGAAGTCGTTTTGTTATCTGCCATCGAAGATAGCATAGATGTAGAAAAATTACGGGCACTTTTTGATGCAAAACCACATAATATCTACATTTTGGAACTGCATGAACAAGCCATGGGTGATATATGCTGTAATACGTTAAGGCAATCCACGCTGGCATATAAGGGAACCGGTTCTCTGGAGTGTTCATATTTCGCATGGGGTGAGGTGGAAGAAGAAAGTGAGGAAGAATATCTACCTAAAATAATGGGTGATGAATATAATATTACAGGTATCGGCACAGTGAAAAATCTGGAAAGTGGTGAAGTTGTCGATTATGAAGCCAGGTGTTGTTATCTGTTAAATTTTGAAGATGCAGAAGAGTCCAATCTGTCAACCAAAATTATTTATCCGGTAAAAAATACGTTTTAATAAGATTTACATTGCGGGAGGGGAGATACCCCTCCTGCTATTTTTGTTTGATTTTTCACTTTTACATCACTTGCCATTCTGCAACTCCGCATGCTGATTTTTAAATTATTCTCTTTATCATCAACATCCCCGAGTATTTATAGAGAGATTGTATTAAAGCCAAGATCATTTTAAATTGGTATATTATTTACTTTATGAGGCAGATATGGTTAGTCCTAAGTTTATTAATTTATTGTTTATGCTTTTTTTAACCACCCTTATATGTCTATTGAATTCTTGCATAGTAAAGGATGAGATAAAAATTGAAAAGACTTTATTTGGAAAACTTAAAGATGCGAGGAGCGCATATCTCTATACCTTTTATTCTCCTAAGGGTGCCAGTATGCAGGTTACAAATTATGGGGCATCGGTGGTTTCTATAAAAGTGCCTGATCGAAATGGAAAAATTGAACATGTCGCTTTAGGATATAAGACTATTGAGGAATATGAAAGATTACGTCATTATTTTGGAAGTACCGTCGGTAGATTTGGCAACAGAATTGCAAAAGGAAAATTTACTCTTAACGGCAAAGAGTACCAGCTACCGGTCAATGATGGCGAAAATTCACTTCATGGCGGATTCATGGGATTTGACCGTGTCTTATGGGATACCGAAGAAGTGGAATTGAATAAAAATCCGGCAATCCGGTTCACTTATTTAAGTAAAGATGGCGAAGAGGGCTATCCGGGAAGTCTGACGGCACAGGTAACCTACAGCTTCAATGTAGATAATATCTTACAAATCGATTATCACATTACCACTGAACATCCTACGGTTCATAATATTACAAATCATTCCTATTTCAATTTATCCGGTAATGCAAAGCGATCGATTTTGGACCATGAGATGATGATTAATGCTGATCAATTCCTCCCGGTTGACAAGGGACTCATTCCAACAGGTGAGATAAGGAGTGTTGCCGGAACGCCAATGGATTTTCTTGAGCCGCATAAAATTGGTGATAGAATCAATGATGAAGATAAACAATTAAAATATGGAAATGGATATGACCACAACTGGATTTTGAATAGCGCGGGTGATGCATTGAACTATAGCGGTTATATATATGATCGGCAAAATGGACGAAAAATGGAAATATTTACTACCGAACCAGGTATGCAATTTTACTCCGGCAATTTTATGGATGGCAGTGATATAGGACATAATGGCAATCAATATGAATTCCGGTACGGTCTTGTAATTGAAACACAGCATTATCCTGATTCACCAAACCATGAGAATTTTCCATCCACTACACTATTGCCAGGACAGGTTTATACTTCAACTACACTCTATAAATTTAAAACGGAATAAGGTAAATTGCTCAACCGATGAGAGGCAGAGTCGCAGAAATTTGAATATTAAGAGCAACAAATTAGTTTTTGCCGGGGTGGGTGAATTATTATGGGATCTTTTACCCCAGGGTAAACAACTGGGCGGCGCACCTGCAAATTTTTCCTATCATCTCCGGCAACTGGGAGCTGAAAGCTATATAATTAGCGCTGTTGGTGATGATATTCTCGGCCATGAGATTATTCAATACTTGCAGAAACTTCGGTTATCTACAGATTTTATTACTATGAATTCTGATCATGTAAGCGGTACAGTAGAGATCGAAATTGATGATGCCGGGGTACCCGAATATATTATTCATGAAAATGTTGCCTGGGATTACATTCCTCATTGTGAAAAAACCAATGAATTGATATCTAAAACTGATGCCATATGTTTCGGCAGTCTGGCACAACGATCGGAAATGTCAGCTAAAACAATTCGGACTATCCTGGAAACCAGTCCTGAGAATTGCTTTAAGATTTATGACATTAATATCAGACAATCTTTTTATTCTCAAAATCTGATAGCAGAGAATCTGTTTATCGCAAATGGATTTAAACTTAATGAAGATGAAATTCAGCTCATTGCCGATATGTTTGCTTTTTCCGGAACCGAAGAAATTATTATTCATAAATTGATGAACAAGTTTGATCTTGATTTAATAACTGTTACAAAAGGGGGCAATGGCAGTAGTATCTATACCTGCAATGATCAATCTTACAGAATATCCCCCAATATAGATGTCGTGGATACAGTTGGTGCTGGCGATGCTTTTACAGCGGGTCTTGTATTTGCATATCTGAATGATTATTCGCTGGCAGCTGCCCATGATTTTGCCAACATTTTGGCTGCTTATGTCTGTACACAAAAGGGAGCGATGCCGAAATATTCCGAAGAATTAATACAAGATTTACTAAAAATTGACAAATCGAGCTGAATGATTAGAATTTATTCTTCTTTATAGTTTTTTAATTTGCGGTATATTGCAGCAATTGCTGCTCAGGTGACATGACTGAATTATTTGAAGTGCTTTTAGATTAATGGAGTTTAGTATGAGAATAACCAGAAGAGATTTTATAAAGGCAAGTGTGGCTACCACTGCTGTACTAGCAATTGATCCTCAATTGGCTGTGAGTTCTCCAAAAAATAAATATGATTCGAAAGGACTGCCAACCAGAGTATTGGGAAGTACCGGAGTGATAGTACCCAGAATAGCAATTGGTACAGGCACCAGGTTTTGTGCTGTGAGCGATGAAGATGAGGCTCAGAATATCCTGGAATTCGCCCTGGATAATGGATATTATTATTGGGATACTGCAGTTATGTATGGCAATGATACCGTGATTAGCGAGGAGCGGCTTGGCAGAGTTCTCAAGAACAGGCGTAAAGAGGTCTTCCTGGCAACTAAATGCAGAGGCAGAGGCGCCGATGATGCCAAACGCGAGATTGAAAGGAGTCTCAAACGCTTACAGACAGACAGACTGGATCTTCTTCAGATTCATGCATTAGATTCCATTGAGGACGTCAAAGAAATAACAAAAAAGAATGGATTGTATGATGTATTGCAATCAGTAAAAGATGAAGGTATAACCCGTTTAATAGGTTTTAGTGGTCACAAATCAGAACAGGCCATGTCATTTGCTGCCAAAGAATATGATTTTGATAATATGCTGATTGCATTGAATCATTATTCAAAAAAAGATGACAAGTTTGAGGAAAATGCAGTCGAAGCCGCAGCAATGAAGAAAATGGGAGTTATGGTAATGAAAGTGGTCCGTCCTCGTGAAACTGTTAAAAATATTAATCCGGATGATCTTGTAAAATACGCCTTATCTTTAAAAAATGTTACCGGTGCAGTTATTGGTATCGATAGTATAGATGTCCTGAAAAAAAACAAAGAAATATTGACTGATTTTACTCCCTTTGACGATGCCAAAATGAAAGAAATGCGTATGTCGCTAAATCCATTCTATCGCAACAAAAATTTAGAATGGCTGTTGCCGGATTATCATGATGGACATCTTGTGTAACAGTTTAAATAAAATAAATGAATATCTGACTGATATTAGAACTGCGGGTGCCAGGATTCAATTATCATAATCTTCTCAATCTGCCGGAAAAACAAATTTGGCGTTTTTATAACTGGATTATAAGAGACCTTTAGTAGATCACACAAATTCCAGGTTCCCAATCACAAATCACCGATCTATAACTTCTAACTCCTAACTTCTAATTTCTACCTTCAAACTATCCTGTGGTCAATTTTTAACCTCTGGCCATCTATGCAATTAATGATCCCTGATATTGTGACGAATAATAATTTATGTTTAAAGTTTCTATATTCAGGGGATAGAAATGAGCGATAATGATGACAGACGAACCATCGATCGTGTTCCAATACCGCGTGGTTCTGTGTTTTATAAGCCGGAAGCACAGATGACAATATTAAACCGGTATTCCGGTCCTGAAGTGCTTGTGGATATCAGCAAGGGTGGGGCAGGATTTATTGTTTCCCATGATCTCAATAAAAACGACCGTATACGGGTAAAATTTCAACTTCCCGGAGAGGAAACTATCATACTGCATGGCCATGTAAAATGGGTTTCATCTGAAGATATACTGGGAAAGAACAGGGTCGGCATGCAATTTTCACCATTTGGTGATCAGGGCAAATATAATGCGCACCACAAACTGGAATTATTGGGACAAATCGGCGAAAAATTCATCGATATCCAGTGAGCCGCTGCAGCTCTAATTGTTTTTTGTTTTTTTATCCGGCACTTTTTTCTTCTTAATTGACGCTACTATGGGGCCAACTTCCGGTAACATTTCCTTGAATACCTTGCCATAAATTTCCCACAAAGTTACAAATAAGGCCGCAATTATTGGTCCGACAACGAAACCCATTATACCGACCATCGCCAGACCGCCAAGGGTTCCAAGGAAGATCAGTAATTCATGCATTTGCGTATCTTTGCCAACCATCATAGGTCGAAGCACATTATCTGCACTACCTACTACAATGGCGCAAAACAAAGCAAGCCCAATTCCTTCGGCTACGGATCCCCCGACAATGAGAACAATTGTTGCCGGGATCCAAACCAGACTTGCACCCACCACTGGTATTACTGAAAGAACTGTCATTATCGTTCCCCAAAAAACAGCGCTCTTAATTCCAACTACTGCAAATGCCAGTCCTGCTAATCCACCTTGTATTATGCCGATGACCAATGTTCCTTTTATAGTTGCCCGTGATACGGAGGTAAATTTATATAAAAGTAATTGTTCCTCTTTATCTTCAAGAGGTAAATAATATAAAATTTTATGCAGAATTTCTTCACCATCCACAAAGAAAAAATAAAGCGTATAGAGAAATATAAATGTCATAAAAATGAACTGAACCGTCATTAAAGTAAACGAGGATAAACTATCGATAAGAAACCGGCTGATGGATCCAACCAGTTGTCCCAATTTTTGCACTACTTCATCCTGATGTTCAATCAAATAGTCGCTGTATGGCAATTTTTCCAGCAATGACGACACTGTTTCTGCCTGACTAACCTGTGACTCAATCCAGGGCGATACTGACTGACCCACATGAATCGCCTGGGCTGTGATGATGCCGAGTAATCCTCCCAGAGGAAGAATAATCACCAATAGAAAAATGATGATTGCGACAAATGCAGCAAGTGATTTTCGTCCACGGAACCAATTCTCCAGGCGCTGAAATAATGGATAGAGCAGGGCAGAAGTAATAGCGGCCAAAAACATCGCCATGAGATAATTTGAGATCATTGAGATGAAGATGTATGAAACCACCAATACCAGGCCTATTATAACAATCTTGCTGACATTTTCCCTCTGCATAAGAAACCTCATTAAAAAAATTATAAATCTGCGAAAATCTGCATAATCTGTGTAATCAGTGTGCCATGGCTAAATCATCATAGCACGCTGATTTCGCCGATGAAACGGATTCCCGCGGATCTTTGAAGATATTAATTTGAAATTGGCATAATATTTGAAAACGATGTATCCAGAATGTTCAATTGGTAGAGTCGCATAGCAATGCGACTCTACCTGGGCAATCTCCATGACAAACCAAAATTAAAAAACGAATCCACGGTATTATCCGTGACACCAAATCCATATGATGTATCCAACTGCAAATTTGGTATTACAAGATAGGTCATACCAAAATCAATCACATGATGTGGTGAATTGTTTTTATTCACAAGCCCGAATATTTCACCAAATATTCCTATTTTTTTAATTGGCTGAAAACCCAGGGCGAGGCTATAACGATAAAAACTGTTTTGATTATCACGATATCTGGCAGCCAGGTTGTACGAAACCGAAAACCAGTCAGTGATTGTGTGCGCTGCGGCAAATAATATACCAGGAATGATTTCATCCTCGATAAAGATTTTATTTCCAAACGGAAATGCAACGGATGCGATGAGACCGGCCTGAGGAACAAGCCCGTCCTGTTCAAACAGATGAAATTTTGCACCAATATTTATTCCGGCAAATCCTTCATCATTGCTAATCGTTGCCTTATCCTGAGTACTCATTTGAATATATGCACCGGATAGTCTGAGTTCAATTGTTTCGGTTATTCCATATCGCAGAAGTGTGGTGGCCAGATTATTGGTGCTTACTGTAATATTATCTTCAGGTTTATCTTTTTCCAATAACACACCTGTTTCTAATTGGAAATAGTTCCGGGGAACCACATCCGGTGCTTCAGTTTGATCCGGGCGATCGGTTGACAAGGGTGGTCTTAAATTCTGCCCGAAGACAAAAACCGGAAGGATTAACAGAAAATATATTATACATTTCATTTAATTACTCCATAATATTTATAATTCTAAAATAATACTTTTATTTGCAATATGCTATTGCCTATAGGCTATCGGCTGACTGCAAACTGCCAATGGATTGCGGCTTGTAAGCGGAATCCAGTGCCGAGTGCCGAGCACCGGGTTTATTCTCATTCTTCTTCCGGGACAAAATAAAAGGGCAGAGCATCGGCAATGCCCCTGGATGCCCAATCGCCATACACAATATATGAATTTGCGGTTTGCGGATAACCATACTGATCAATAATGACTTCTTGCAATTTTAATGTTAACCATGAGACATCTGTAAAATTATGAACAATACATAGACAATCCTTAAAATTTAAAATGTACTGCTTCGGCGCATTGTCATAGAAAAATATGTTCTCATATGGCTCCGACATGCTAACTGACTCCCGGCGGGCACTTCTTCTTCCCGGACTTTCCACAAAATAGGCGACAAAGGAATTATCCCTAAGATCTTTATTACCCAAACTGAGAAAAAAGTGATTTATTGAACCGGCAAACACCTCTTTGCGATTTTCACACCAGGTTTCTTTGATATCGGGTTCTGTCTGACTCAAGTTCCTTAAATTCCGGCTTTACTACCCAGGACCATTTCTCATATTTTGTATTAAGCGTGAACGATGCTATAATGCATCTGATCTGATAGCCAAGTGCATTGTTTCGAATGACCAGGGGGGATCGGGTCGAGGCTTCTAATATTGTATTATTAGTCCATTTAAATTCCAGAATTTCTTCGTTTTCAATCTCACATTCATCGGCAAATTGATTTTGACCGAGAAAATATTTTTTAAATTTGTGTAAATCATTTAGCCATTCATCTGGTATTTCCCCCAGGACCTCCATTGAAGATGTTTCAAAAATATGCTGTTTGAGTTTGAATGTCAGTTTAAGATGAGAATTATCCTTTAGTGTAATTAGTTCAGAGTGGTAGTCATATCCAATCATTGAGACGATTAATTCATGATTCCCCGGAGGGATGGAATTGATAATAAAATATCCATCGCGATCGGTTGCCGCACCAAAGGTTGTATTTGAAATATAGACATTCACATTCTCAAGAGGTTCACTACTCACCCTATCCGTCACATAACCGGAAATACTATTCTTAAAGACGGTTGCGCTTAATATTACTGGCAGGGCAATAATAAAAATTATCAATGTTTTCATTTTTTCATCTCTTACTATGATAGGTATTTTAAATATATTGGCTATCGGTCCTCGCCGCTGGGCACTTGGTACTCGGTACCCGAACACTTTCTCAGATATCACAGAATCTATTTTTTAATCGAGTACCAGTACCGAGAGCCGAGTGCCTAGATTAAATGCTATTTTCAATTTACGTTTTCAGTAGTAATTATGTGTCAAATTTTATAAAAAAAAATTAGATTCTTAGGCCGTTCTTCATTTATTAAGTTTCTAAGTGCTGGATTTATGGTGAAAATATTAAAAAAGACGTTGATTTTCGTCGTTAATGAATTTAAATTTACTATCTGTTTTTAAACAGCTTATGGGACGGTAGCTCAGTTTTGGTTAGAGCGCTACGTTGACATCGTAGAGGTCGTGAGTTCAAGTCTCGCTCGTCCCACAACAGACCACGGGATTATTCACTACCCGTGGTTTGTTTTATGTGTATGTTTACTTTAGGTTAAATGTGTATGAGTGGTAATGATAAAATAAAATTTATTCTCCCGGATGGAACTGAACTGGAGTTTCCAAAGGGGAGTAGTGTGCTCCAAGTCGCCGAACAAATAGGACCAGGACTGGCTAGAAAAGCACTTGCCGGAAAACTGAACGGACAGATCGTTGGGCTGAGTGAAGCAGTGGATGAAGGCGGAGATCTTAAAATCCTTACCTTTGATGATGAAGAGGGTAAAGAGATTTTCTGGCATTCTTCGGCCCATCTGATGGCCCAGGCGGTAAAAAGACTGTATCCGGAAGCTCAACTGGGTATAGGGCCTCCGATTGATGATGGCTTTTATTATGACATAGATCTGGACCGAATGTTAAAACCGGAGGATTTTCCGGAAATTGAAGCCGAAATGGCTAAAATTGTGGATGAAGATTTGTCTGTAACTCGCAGAGAATTTACCCATGATGACGCAATGGCGTTTTTCAAAAGTAAAAATGAGCTGTTAAAACTGGACTTGATTTCCGGTATTGATGAAGATCTCAGTGCGTATAGCCAGGGTGAGTTTACCGATCTGTGCCGCGGGCCGCATTTGCCTTCTACAAAAAAACTAGGCAAATATTTTAAATTGCTGTCTGTCGCGGGTGCTTATTGGCGTGGCGATGAGAAGAATAAAATGTTGCAGCGGCTTTACGCAACTTCTTATCCAGATAAAAAAATGTTGAAATCGCATCTGCACCGTATTGAGGAAGCGAAAAAACGCGATCATAGAAAACTGGGACGGGAACTGGATCTGTTTTCAATTCAGGATGAAATTGGTGGTGGATTGGTTTTGTGGCATCCCAAAGGTGCGGTCATTCGCGAGAACATGGAATCCTTTTGGAAAAAGGAACATGTAAAAAACGGTTATCAGATGGTATATACGCCGCATGTGGCAAAGATAGATCTTTGGCATAAAAGCGGTCATACGAGTTTTTATGAAGAAAATATGTACGCATCCATGCCGGTCGAGGAAGTGCAATATCAACTCAAGCCGATGAATTGTCCGTTCCATATGACTATTTATAATTCACATATCCGGAGTTATCGTGATTTACCTTTGAGATATGCAGAGTTAGGTACGGTATATCGCTATGAGAGGTCAGGCGTGCTCCACGGCCTGATGCGTGTCCGGGGGTTTACTCAGGATGATGCACATATTTATTGTACACCTGATCAGTTAACTGAAGAAATCCAAAGAGTTTTGCATTTTACTCTTTTTATGCTTAATACTTTCGGTTTTAGTGAATATCAGATATATTTAAGCACTCAGCCGGAAAAGTTTGTCGGTACCCAGGAAAATTGGGAAAAATCTACCGAAGCCCTGAGAAAAGCGCTGGAAAATAATAAGATCGATTATAAGGATGATCCAGGCGAGGGTGTGTTTTATGGACCGAAAATAGATATCAAGATTAAAGACACGCTGGGGCGCATGTGGCAGTGTTCGACCATTCAGGTAGATTTCAATTTGCCTGAAAAGTTCGATATTAAATATGTCGGGGAAGATGGCGTTTATCATCAGCCAATAACCATTCACCGTGCATTGCTTGGTTCTCTTGAACGGTTTTTTGGAATTCTGATCGAGCATTATGCCGGGAATTTTCCCGTGTGGCTTGCCCCGGTTCAGGCAAAAATATTACCGATCGCCGATCGTCATGTGGACACAGCGCAAAAAATGATGGATCGTCTGGTCGAGGCAGATTTTCGCGTAGAAATGGATTCGCGTAATGAAAAAATTGGCTTTAAAATTCGTGAAGCGGAGGTGCAAAAAGTACCTTATATGCTCATTGTTGGAGATAATGAAGTAGAATCCGGCAACCCGTCGGTTCGTCAAAAAGGAAAGGGCGATCTGGGTGCAATGATTCTCGATGATCTGGTTGAGAAAATCAAATCTGAAAATGATTCAAAATTAATAGATGTCGCATTTGAATAGAGGAGAATGCCATTAAAGTAGACAAAATACGAATTAATAATCAAATACAGACAAGTGAAATCCGTTTGATAGGCTCGGATAATTCCCAAATTGGGATCGTGCCTTTGGAAAAAGGGGTTTCAATGGCTGAAGAAGAAGGATTAGATCTGGTTGAAGTCGCACCGGACGCCAAGCCCCCGGTCTGTAAAATACTTGATTATGGTAAGTATAAGTATGAAATAAGTAAAAAAGAAAAAGAAGGTAAGAAAAAGCAGCACGTCATTATTGTAAAAGAAATTCGCATGCGTCCACGAACTGAGGAACATGATTTTGATTTTAAAGTAAGACATGCAAGAAAGTTTTTGGAGCAGAAAAATAAAGTGAAATTTACAGTCCAGTTCAGGGGCCGTGAATTGGCATATAAAGAATTCGGGGATCAATTACTGGATAAAATTGCGGAATCTTTAGAAGATATTGCAAAAATTGAAACTGAAAAGAAATTTGAAGGTCGAAGTTTAACAATGACAATGGTATTAAAATAGAAATCGGAAGGATGTTACAATGCCTAAGATGAAATCAAACAGAGGCGCAGCAAAACGCTTTAGAGTGACAGCCAGTGGGAAGATAAAAAGACATAGTTCCCATTTTAGTCATATCCTGGCGAAAAAGTCAACAAAGCGTAAAAGAAAATTGCGTAAAGAAGAGTCAGGTGTCAGCGGCGGACTCGCCCCGGGTACACCAGATGATACTCAGCTAAATAAAAGCAAGATAAAGAGGAGATATATAGTTATGCCCAGAGCAACTAATAATGTGGCGGCAAAACGCAGACGTAAAAAAGTATTATCTGCGGCCAAAGGATACCGACTTGGCAAGAGCCGTCTCTATAAAACTGCAAAAGATCAGGTTGAAAAGTCACTTCAATATGCATATCGGGACAGAAAGGCGAATAAAAGAAATTTTCGTCGTCTCTGGATCGCCAGGATTAATGCCGCATGCCGGCAATTTGGTGTATCTTATTCACAGTTTATGTATAAACTGGCTGAAAACAATATCGATATTAATCGTAAGGTTCTTGCCGATCTTGCTGTCCGTAACCCGGAAGCATTTGAAAAGCTGGTAAAAGAAGTTTCTGCTTAATTTTTTCTAACTAGATTTATCGCAAATAGGGGAAGTACGATCAGACTGTGCTTCCTTTTTTACATTATATCACGGGAAATAATATGCGCAAGCAGATAGAGGATACCAGAGAATCATTTAAAGGCGACCTGGCTAAAATAAGATCCAAATTGGATCTTGAAGATATCCGCAATAAATATTTAAGCCGGAAGGGTGTCATTGCCACTTTATTTGCGGGTTTGAAAGATGTTGCCGGCGATATTCGACCGGAGGTGGGCAAATCCCTGAACCTGCTAAAACAGGAATTGTTTCAGCAATTTGATGAAGCTCAGAAAACTTTTACTGAAAAGGCGACATCCGATTCAAAAATTGATTTGACGCTTCCCGGCCGGAAACCTTTTTATGGCCGTAAGCATCCCTTGACGTCCACTCTGGATGAAATTAAAAGTATCTTTGGTGCCATGGGATTCAGCGTAGCGGATGGACCTGAAATCGAAACCGATTATTATAATTTTGAAGCGCTGAATATTCCCAAAAATCACCCGGCCCGGGATATGCAGGATACATTGTATATTACTGAAGACGTGGTGTTGAGAACACATACCTCACCGGTGCAGATCAGAGTGATGGAAAAGTCAAAACCACCTATTCGAATTATCGCCCCAGGAAGGGTTTACAGACGCGATACACCCGATGCCAGCCATTCACCCTTCTTTCACCAGGTAGAAGGTCTGGTGGTGGATGAGGGCATAAATTTTGGTGATTTAAAGGGTGTTATTGCAGCATTTGCGCACAAAATGTTTGGTTCTGATATAAAAGTACGTTTTAGGCCAAGTTTTTTTCCATTTACTGAACCAAGTGCTGAATATGATTTTGTTTGTGTCTTCTGCCATGGCGATGGTTGTCGTGTTTGTAAAAACACGGGATGGGTCGAAATTTCAGGCGCCGGAATGGTTGATCCGAATGTATTTGATTCGGTTGGTCTGGATTCGGAAAAATATACGGGCTATGCATTTGGTATGGGCATTGACCGGATCGCCATGCTAAAATACGGAATTAATGATATCCGCATGTTTTTTGAAAATGATATGCGGTTTTTGGAGCAGTTTTAGCTCTACTCAGTTAGAAATATGTAATTAATTCCAATTTTCGAGAAGCTAGATATCAAGATAAATTCTAAAATATGAATCACAGAGTACACTGAGGAAGCACTGAGATCACAGAGGAAAATCTAAGGGACTTTGGGACTTAGGCGCTCAGGAACTTGAATGTTAAACAAAGAATATAAAAAATGAAGATTTCATTCAATTGGCTAAAAGAATACGTAGATTTTGATCTGACGCCTCAGGAACTTGCCGATAAGTTGACAATGGCCGGGATTGAAGTGGAAGAAATTATTCCTACTCTTCCTGATTTTGAGGGTGTTACTGTTGCGGAAGTGCTTGCGGTTCGCAAACATCCCAATGCAGATAAATTATCCCTTTGTGAGGTACAGACAAAGGATGGGATTTTAGAAATTATCTGTGGCGCACCAAATGTGGCATCAGGACAAAAAATTCCTTTTGCTGCAATCGGCACGGTATTGCCCAATGGTATAAAAATTAAAAAGGCCAAAATTCGTGGTGTGGAATCCGTTGGCATGATCTGTTCGGAGGAGGAACTTGGTCTTGCCGATAAATCTGATGGTATCTGGGAACTGCCGTCTGATTGGCAAACGGGAACTGATGTATATGGTATGCTTAAACCTGAGCAGGATTTTATACTCGATCTTAGTATTACCCCCAACCGGCCCGATGCCATGAGTATGACGGGCATGGCCAGAGAGGTGGCGGCAATTCTGAACACGGATTACCGGTACTTTGTAAATGATATACAGGAATCTGAGCAGGAGAGCAAAAATTTAATCAAAGTTGAGATTAAGGATATAAACGGCTGTCCGCGCTATGCTGCCAGAGTGATAAAAAATGTAAAAATTGCCCAAAGCCCGGAATGGTTAGAAAAGAAACTCCTAAAATCCGGGATACGTCCTATAAACAACGTGGTCGATATAACCAATTTTGTTTTACTTGAGTTAGGCCAACCGCTGCATGCATTTGACCTGAAAAATGTCTCCGGAAGTAAAATTATAGTCCGGGCATCAAAACATGGCGAAAAATTTGTAACGCTCGATGAAAAAGAACGGGAATTACCTGAAAATACGGTCATGATTTGCGACAATGAAAAAATGGTTGCTATCGGTGGCATCATGGGCGGATTAAATTCAGAAGTTTCAGATACAACCACTGATGTTTTACTGGAAAGTGCCTATTTCAATCCGGTCTATATCGGCGCTTCATCAAAAAAACTGGGATTGTCGACGGAAGCTTCCCAGCGTTTTGAGCGAGGTATTGATCCAAATGGTGTTATTCGGGCGGTAGATCGTGCCAGCGCGTTAATGGTGGAACTTGCAGGCGGTGTTGTACTAAAGGGGATTGTAGACGAATATCCCAAAAAGATTGAACCATTAAAAGTAAAAGTGCGTCCCAGTCGTATAAATATGCTGCTTGGCACCCGTCTGAGTGAACAGAAAATTTCAAATATCCTGTCCAGGCTAGAAATTAAATATGAAAATGAATCGGCGGTTGTGCCAACCTTTCGCCCGGATATTGAACGGGAAGTCGATCTGATTGAAGAAGTCGCAAGGCTGATTACATTTGATGCCATTCCTGTTAAGGAATACACAAACATCGAATATGATACCAGGATAAATGCTGAAGACAGATTTTATACTTTCATGAAAAGTCAGTTACGCGAATTAGGATTTACGGAAATCATTACAAATAGCATGGTCGCAAAACGTGAAATTAGTGATCTCGATGATCAACCAAAAATTGAAATATTGAACCCGATCAGCGACGACATGAATGTAATGCGTTCTTCACTGATTCCTGCTTTGTTAAAGGTTGCGGCATATAATATTAACAGAAGTATGAGCGATCTGCAGATATTTGAAATGGGCAGGGTGTTTTCATCCGATAAGAATTCCGAAGTTGGTTCGCAACCCTATAAGGTGGCCGGAATAATTTGTGGAAAGCGGTACAGGGCTTCTTGGGACACCGACTCATTACCTGTTGATTTTTTTGATCTTAAAGGTCTTGTTGAATCGTTTTCTGATAAAATATTGCTTGACAATCATGATTTTATTTTATATGATAACAGTGGTTATTTTGACTCAGAAAAAGTACTTGGTCTTAAGGTAAATAATACAATTGTCGGATGCTTTGGCAAAATAAATCAAACAGTTAGTGAACGATTTGATGTACGTATACCGGTTTATGGTTTTGAGTTTTTGGTCGAGGGTTTAAATAAGAGTAGTTTGCGCCGGAAGTTATTTACCCAATTCTCAAAATATCCGTTTATTGAAAAAGATGTGGCGTTCATTGTAGATAAATCAGTTCAGGCAGGGGAATTGGAGAAGGCGATTTCCCAAATCGGTCAACCATTGATAACCATGGTTGAAATATTCGATCTGTATACCGGTGATAAATTAGCCGAAAACAAAAAAAGCATCGCATTTCGCATGCGGTTTCAATCAACGGATCGCACTTTGGAAGATAAAGAAGTCAATTTACTATTTAAAAAGATAATTGATCATATCAACAAAAATTATTCAGCAACCCTGAGAGATGAATAGAGATGCAAATTCGTCAGTTTGAAAAACTGCAGATTCTGGTAAAAGAAGTCTGTCGATCAATTATTAAAAATAAAACTGGAAAACAAAAATTTACATCAGCAAATAAGTGAATTAAAAACTCAGATAGAAAATAGTTCGAATAAAAATAACGGAAAATTGACGGAGGAGATCGAACGCCTGAAATCAGAAAATAGTGCATTACAGGAAAAGCACCAGGTGATTTCTTCTCGTTTAAAAAAAGTTCTCGTAAAGGTAAAAAGCCTTTCCGAGGGTGTTGAATCTTAAAGATAGAATACAATGTCCTCTAGCCAGCTTAGAGTAAACATATTTGGTGCAGAATACGTGTTGAGAGCGGAAGATGACAATCACGATCAGGTGATCGAGATTGCCAGATATGTTGATCAAAAAATGCGTGAAATAGACAGGTCACAAGCAATCAATTCAAATTTAAAATTAGCAATACTTTCAGCTCTAAACATGGCTGAAGAATTGTTCGATACAAAAAAACACCGGGACAAAGTAGCAGAAATGTTGAATGAAGAGGCCCGGAAGTTAAATCGTTCTTTGGAAGAAGCCTTGGACCTATAGTTGTATATGACATTTTAGCACTGCCCTGTATAAATTTTAGTGCTTATTTAAGAACCAACACCTTTAAGTAGGGAGCCCGGCTCTGGGTGGCAAATGTAGGCCCCCTCGAGGGGAAACGTGACCCATTCAGGAGGGTACCCATTATAATTGTCTTTGGTTCGATAAATAACCCACTAATGTATGCAGGGCATTTTATTTTTTACCCTGATACAACGATCCAGGAGGGGAAATGACATTCGGTGTAATTGCGCTTGTGGCTATTGTCGCGGTAATCGGTTTATTGATCGGGTGGTTTGCAAATACATATTTTGGAAAACAATCTCTTGCGAGTCTTAAGCTTAAAGCACAGGAAATCTTAAGAAACGCTGAGAATGAGAGTGAAACCCTAAAAAAAGAAAAAATATTAGAAGCAAGTGAAGAATCATATCAGCTCAAGCAAAAACTTGAGGATGAATTTCGTAGCAGACGCCAGTCACTGCAATCAAAAGAACAGGAATTGAATGAGAGAGATAACAATATTGATCGCAAGGCAGATTTTATATCAAAAAAGGAGTCTGAAATTGATCAATTGGAAGTCTGATTTAAAAAACCAGGGAAACAATCTGGTTTTAAAGCAGGAACGGTTGAATAAATTGATCAATGAGCAAAACCAGATGCTGGAAAAAGTGGCAGGGCTCCGGTCGGATGAGGCCAAAAAGATTCTTATGGATAACCTGATTGACGATGCAAAAGAAGCCGCAGCAAAAATGATAAATAAGGTTTCTGAGGATGCAAAACAAGAAGCACAGAAACGGGCTCAAAATGTTATCATTTCTGCAATACAGCAATCGGGAATCAATATGGCGATTGAGTCCACGGTGGCCATTGTAAATCTACCCTCTGATGATATGAAGGGCCGGATAATAGGACGTGAGGGGCGGAATATTCGTGCGTTAGAGATTACGACCGGTGTGGATGTCATTGTGGATGATACGCCTGGATCGGTAATACTTAGCGGTTTTGATCCCATGCGTCGTGAAATAGCCAGAATTGTTTTGGAAAAATTGGTAGCCGATGGCCGGATTCATCCCGGGCGTATAGAAGATATGTTCGAAAAAGTGACAAAAGAAATGGATGAGTATCTGCAGGAAACCGGTGAGCAGGCTCTGCTTGATATAGGAGTACATGGTGTTCATCATGAACTGACATACTTAATAGGTAAACTGCGTTTCCGTATCACATATGGCCAAAATGTGCTGCAACATTCAAAAGAAGTGGCAACTATTGCAGGTATTATGGCGGCAGAGATGGGTCTTGACGTTAATCTGGCCAGACGCGCAGGTATGTTGCACGATATCGGCAGGGCCGTTGAACGAACCGGGAATTCCAACCACTCGCAGATAGGATTTGATCTGGCTAAGAAATATAATGAAAATCCAATTGTCATGAATGCCATTGCTGCGCATCATGGAGATGTCGAACCTACTTCACCCATTGCGGTTCTGGTACAGACAGCAAATGAAATGAGTATCTCGCGTCCTGGTGCCAGAAGAGAAGCCATTGAAAATTTTGTTCAAAGATTACATGATATGGAAAATATTGCCAAATCTTTTGATGGCGTCGAACAGACTTACGCCATTCAGGCCGGAAAGGAAATCAGGGTCATCGTTTCCCATGAGAAAGTAGATGATAAGAAACTTCCACAATTGGCGAAGGATATTGCAGACAAAATTGAAAAAGAAACCGAATATCCGGGACAAATAAAAGTGGTTGTAATCAGGGAATTCAGAGGGGTAGAATACGCTTAAATGATTAATATTCTGTTTATCGGAGACATCGTTGGTGAACAGGGGCTTGACCTCGCTCTCGATCTTTTACCCCGACTTCGAAATGATTATTCCGCAGATTTTATAATTGTAAATGGCGAAAATATTAAAAATGGCAAAGGGTTAACCCTGCAGATTGTACGCCGCCTGGAAGATGCCGGTGTCGGGGCGGTGACGAGCGGAAATCATTTGTGGGACGGCAAACCAGACGATGCATTTTTTGAAAATACAAAAATTTTACTCAGACCTCATAACTATCCTCGTATAAATCCCGGAACGGGAATTCTTAAAACAAAATTGAAAAATAATCTTGATCTCATGATTTTTAATCTGCAGGGCAGAAGTTTCATGAATCCCATAGATTGCCCATTTCAGGCGGCAGATGATGTCCTGAATCCCAGTAACAAAAAAATGAATTTTTGTATTGTGGATTTTCATGCCGAATCAACAGCCGAAAAAATTGCACTTGGCCGTTATCTTGATGGCCGGGTTTCTGCTATACTCGGAACCCATACACATGTACAAACTGCCGATAATCATATCTTACCCGGTGGTACAGCTTATATTACCGATGTGGGTATGACGGGACCCGGTGACGGAGTTATCGGTATGGATCATACAGTGGCGATTAATCGTTTCAGGTACCAAACACCGCATTATTTTAAAATGGCCCAGGGAACGGGACGATTGAATGGTGTCCATTTGGAAATTGATGAAAATAACTATCAGGCAAAGAACATTACTCGTTTAAATTTTTCGAAGGCGGAGTACAATGGAAGATAAATTAATCAGAGGAAACGAAATTAAAAAATTGGTCCATGATGAGGTCAGAACCGATGTTGAAGAGTTGAAAAAAAAGGGCATTACACCAGGATTGGTAGTTGTTTTGGTTGGCGATGATCCGGCCTCAGCTATTTATGTAAGGAATAAAGGTAAGGCATGCGAAGCTGTGGGTATCTATTCTGAAACTATACAGATGGATGCGAATACGTCGCAGGAAAAACTAACCGGGTTTATAAATGAATTGAATCAGGATAAAAAATTTAATGGAATTCTTGTACAGACTTCCGCTGCCCGGACAAATTGATGAAAAAACAATACTGGAAACTGTTAGTCCGCTAAAAGATGTGGATTGTTTTCATCCTCAAAATGTTGGCCATCTGGTCGCCGGTGATCCGTATGTGCTGCCTTGTACACCGGCAGGCATCATGGAAATGCTTAAAGTAAGTAATATAGATCCTTCCGGCAAACATGCGGTTGTCATTGGCAGAAGTAATATCGTTGGTAAACCCATGGCCAATTTGTTAATGCAAAAAGCAGATAATGCAAATGCTACGGTAACCATCGTCCATAGCCGGACAAAAGACATTGCGGGTTATCTGAGGCAGGCGGATATACTTATTGCTGCAATGGGCAAGGCACATTTTGTTACAGCCGATATGGTTAAAAAGGGTGCTGTGGTGATTGATGTGGGAATGAATCGCATTCCCTGGGATAATGAAAAAGGCTCCAAACTGGTCGGTGACGTCGATTTTGATGCGGTTTTACCAATAGTGTCCAAAATTACACCGGTCCCGGGCGGCGTAGGTCCCATGACGATTGCCATGTTGTTGAAAAATACCGTGACGGTAACGCAGAAACAAAATGGGATGTGAAGGAAAACAGGACAATAGGATAAAAGGAAAATAGGCAAATAGGTCAAAAGGCCTATAGGCAAAAAGTAATATATACATTAATCTGATTTTCCGTTTATTCTTTTTTGGCCTCTTTGCCTCTTATCCAGAATAATATTGTATGATATATTTACCCCAGGATTAATCTTGAGGTAAAAAAACAGGTAATGAAATTAATTTGGCTATTAGATACCAATCCTTATGTTAATAATATATTTTTCCACACGGAAATTAATCAATCGTGCAAAAATCATTATTTAAAGATTATTTAAAACCCGAAGTGTTATCCCGGGTCAGCAATCTGGAATTACGAGCGAAACTGGTTGTGGAAGGATTTATTACCGGACTTCACAAAAGTCCGTTTCATGGCTTTAGTGTAGAATTCTCACAGCATCGCCCATATAATCCCGGTGACAGTCTGCGTTTTGTTGATTGGAAAGTCCTGGGGCGTACAGACCGATATTATATTAAGCAATACGAAGAAGAAACCAATCTTAAAGCCCACATTTTACTCGATGTCAGTAATTCTATGAATTATGCATCGAAAGATATCACAAAATTACAATATGGAAAATATCTCAGTTCTGCTTTAGCCTATCTGATGCTTATGCAGCGGGATGCGGTCGGTATGGCCTTGTTTGATAGCAAAATCAGGAAATTTATGCCTCCAAGATCCGCCACTTCCTATTTACAACCGGTGCTGCAGGAACTGGATCGGGTCGAAAGTGGCGATGATACCCGCATCAGCGATGTATTACATGTGATGGCAGAGCGGATTAAACGCCGGGGATTGATTGTTCTGATCTCTGATCTGTTGGATGATCCCGAAGAAGTTATTTCCGGGTTGCGTCATTTCAGACATAACCGACACGAAGTTCTTGTCTTTCATATCCTCGATCGCCAGGAAATAGATTTTGATTTTAAAGGAGATGTGTTATTCGAAGATCTGGAATCAAAAGAAAAGATCAGAACGTTTCCCTGGTATATCAAGAATGAATACCGGCAAAAGGTTCAAGAATTCTTAGATCATTATAAACATATCTGTCAGGAAAATAAAATAGATTATCAAATGTTGCAGACAGATCTGACACTGGACAAAGCACTGATGGAGTATTTGATAAAGAGGAATAAGTTGTACTAAAAGTACGATGCAGGAAGCAGGATGCAGGATCCAAGATGCTGGCAAAATCATGGATGATTTGGTCCCGATTTGTCGACTGGAGGGAGACGTTTTATCGGGGATACTGGATGGCGAAATTTAAAGTAAAAGTTTAAATATTCATCCTGCATGGGTCTTTTAGCCGTGTTATGATTCATGAATAACTGCTTGAATATAGATTCTGGGTTTAGGGAATAAGGTTCTTTCAGAAAGACTTCGAAGTATTAAGCGAATTAAAATGACTAAGTTTTATCCAGCATCCAGCATCTAGCATCCAGTATTAAGTATCCCAAACAAACAATTACTATACCTATAACAAACTGAGTACCATGACTGCAAAAAAATACAAACTCACCTCACTGGCGACTTGTGCCGGCTGAGCAAGTAAAATAGATCCAAAGTTATTGGATGATATTCTGAAAAACATACGATTTCCTGTCAACGAAAATGTAATGGTTGACACTGGAAGTGGCGATGATGCCGGTATTTATAAGTTAAATGACCAACTGGCATTGGTCCAGACGATTGACTTTTTTACACCCATTGTCGATGATCCGTACCTGTTTGGTCAAATAGCTGCGACAAATTCCCTGAGTGATATATATGCCATGGGGGCAACACCGGTTAGTGCCTTGAATATTGCCTGTTTCCCGGATGATGTGCTCAGTGCAGAGGTTTTGGCTACTATATTGCAGGGAGGTGCAGATAAGGTAGCTGAAAGTAATGCGGTGGTCATCGGTGGACATTCCATAAAGGACAAAGAACTAAAATATGGTCTGGCTGTAACCGGTGTAATTCATCCTGAGGATGTTAAAGACAAATAATAATGTAAAACCGGGGGATAAATTATTACTAACCAAACCTCTCGGTACAGGGATTTTAACAACGGCATTAAAAAATGAGCATTTTACTGAAGATGAAATCTCCGATGCAATTGAAAGTATGCTTCTTCTAAATCGTGATCCGGCCAGATTGTTGGTTAAATATAATGCAAACGCTGTTACGGATGTTACCGGTTTTGGACTACTTGGTCATTTACTTGAAATGCTTTCCGGAAACGGCCTGGGCGCAAGCATTAAGGTAAAAGATATACCTGTGTTTGAGAAAGCGTTTCCTCTTGCAGAAAACGCACTTCATATTCCCGGCGGCACTCTGGCAAATTTAAACTATGTGGAACCCTCAGTTATCAATAATGATACGGCTGTTTGGTACTATAATATCCTTGCAGATCCCCAAACCTCAGGCGGGTTGTTGATAAGCATGCCGGGAAGTGAGGTCGAAGGTTTTAGAACTGAGTTAAAGGAATATCCGTTTGAAATTGCCGAGATTGGTGAAATTCATACAGAGAATGATAAGATTACTCTGGTTTGACAAGAGGCAAGATACAGGATTCGGTGCTGGGCGTTGTAGTCCCTAAGCACCTAAGTCCCTGGATCTTGTATCCAGTATCCAGCATCTAACATCCAGAATCCTGCATCCTGTATCTTGTATCCTGGATCCAGCATCCTGCCTTCTATTCCCGATACTTTATGAAGCGGTATTTTTCCAACGATACCATAAACTTACCAACACGCTCATAGACCGGTTCCACGTCCTTGCCGGAGGACTCTTTTAGTTTATCTGCAATATTTAATATGGTACGTTTTCCATCAATCAATTTCCATACACTACTTCCATAATCATCCAGTTTTACCTTAAACATTGGATTCTTTCACTGCGGCAGCAAATACTGTTTTAGAAAACGATTCTGAAACTTCGGTTTTAATAAAACGATTCGTTTGGTTTCTGCTGTTTCCTGCCACTTGATATTGTGGACCGGAATATAGTTAAGCAAATTTTCCTGAGAGTTATTTTCCATAAAAATAAAAAAGGGCTGTTTAACAGCCCTTATATCCAGTTTATTCTGATTGTGAACGTTTAAAGGGTATAATGATCAGCATATATGCCAGGCCTGCAAAGGCTAAAAGTCCAAGCAAAAATTGCGGTTCAAAAAGGGCAAGATTTGCCAGTTGAAAAGATCCTTCACTGATATTAACGCCAAGCACAACGAATGCGAGAATTACTGCTGTTAGAGCTTCGCCGGCGATCAGGCCGGATGACAGCAATACGCCTGTATTTTCTGCTTTCATTTTTTGCACATCCGTAGCATTATTTTTCTTTAACATATTTTCAAGAACCCATTTTAAGATTCCGCCGACAAATATGGCTGCGGTAGAATGAAATGGTAAATACATACCGACGGCTACCAGCATAGGGGAGGGGGCTTTGATAAGAATGAGCGCTACTGCCAGAAACATTCCGGCGATAACCAGAGGCCAGGCCATCTCACCTCCAACGATACCCTTGGCCATCAGCGCCATTAATCCTGCCTGAGGTGCGGGTAATTGCTCACTTCCAATGTGATATACCTGATCCATTGCAATCATCGGCCATATTAACAGTAGTGCGGCAATAATGACACCAATAATTTCACCGACCTGCATTTTCCATGGTGTTCCGCCAAGAATATGACCAACTTTCAAATCCTGCATCATGTCACCGGCAATTCCGGCAGCACAACAAACCACCCCGGCCACGCCAAGAACAGCCATTACACCTTTACTTCCTGTTATCCCCAGGGCAACCATCATCAGTGCGGCAATGAGTAATGATGAAAGGGTCAACCCGCTAATCGGATTATTAGAACTTCCGACCAGACCTACCAGATATCCGGCAACAGCAGCAAACAGGAAGCCCAAAATAATCATTACAACGGTTAAGAGGAGGGCGCCACCAAATGATTCACTAAAATAATTATAGAGAAAAAATAACGGTATGGCCAGACCGATGATTGCCATTACCACTTTTTTAAAATCGATATCGATTTCCAAACGGCTCGTTTTACCTTCCGGTTCTTTTGCTGTGGAAAAATCGCGCATGGCTTTGCCAATTCCATTTATTAGGGAATGACGCAGATTGTAAAGTGTGTAAAAAGCGGCCACGATCATCGTTCCGACAGCCAGAGGACGGACCTGGGTTTTCCAGATTTCCATGCATACATCAATCCAACTCTGTCCGCCAACAACAAGATCACCCAATGCCGGATTCAGAAAGATAAAGGCCGGAACCAGAAACAACCAGCCGGAGACCGCTCCGGCAAACAGAACTGATGACACCCGCATACCGACGATAAACCCGACACCGATCAGGGCTGGCGATGCGGCCGGTGTTTCTAAGATAAATCCACCGCCATATGTAATTTTTTCCTTTAATATTTCAATTTTTGATGATGCCAGCGGAAAAAAGTCACGGGTGTAATCTTTTATCATGTGGATGCCATTGGAGTTTTTGAATAATTCCCAAAGGGCAGCAATTCCCATACTGTAGAAGACAAGCGAGGCCCCGGTTTGCCCACCCTGGCCTGCCTTTACAATTTCAGCCGCAGCAACACTTTCAGGGAAAGGTAAATCGGCTTCTTCGACCAGTGATCGTCTGAGAATAATTACAAATAATACGCCCAAAACACCGCCAATTAACATAATCAAGGTACTCTCAAAGTAGCGCAATTCTTCCCAAACGCCACTGATAACAAATGCAGGTATTGTGAATATTGCACCAGCGATTAAAGCTTCTCCTACCGATGCTGTCGTACGGGCCACATTTTCTTCGAGTATTGAACCGCCAAAAGCTCTAAGGGCGGCCATGGCTACAACTGCAGCAGGAAAGGTAGCAGCCACCGTCAATCCTGCCTTCATCCCGAGATACGCATTTGCGGCTCCCAGAACAACGGCCATTAGGACACCAAGGAAAATCGCCTTAAAAGTAAGTTCCTTCAGATCACTATCAGCCGAAACAAAAGGTTTAAATTCGGGTATACTCATTAAATCTCCTTAATTTAATAAAAGGGAAGAAGGCATGTGTTGTTAACAATCTGCTAAAACTAATTTTTACGTCCAAAAAAGTCAAGTAATAATATGAGAACTAAGAATAATCAATAATCCTGATACATGATTCACAATAAGTGAGTTAAGTTCAAATATTCCAATAATTTGCTACATTTTCTGAAGCCAATTTGATTTGCAAACAAATATTAGATTTATTAACTTAAAAAATTATATTTAAAGGGTTTATATACTGATATGCCCCGATTCCGAATGTTGATCGAATACGATGGTAGTGCTTATTGTGGGTGGCAAATTCAGGCAAACTCTAAAACAATCCAGGGTGAAATTGAGCATGCGCTGACCGTTATTTTTAAAACACCCTGCCAAATCATCGGTGCTGGTCGAACAGATACAGGAGTTCATGCACGAGGTCAGGTTGCGCATTTCGATTTATATCTGGATTATGATCAGCAAAAATTAAAACGTTCTTTGAATGGTATTCTGAACGATGATATCCGGATAAAAGATATCACGCCTAGTAAGCGACGAATTTCATGCCAGGTTTAGCGCCATTTGGCGAATATATAATTACCAAATCGCCAGACAGCCCCAGGCTCTGATAAAAAATCAGGTCTGGTATTATGATGGAGAATTAGATCTGGCTGCCATGAACAGGGCTTCTGAAAATATTCTTGGTGAGAATAATTTTAAGAGCTATTGCCGTACAATCTCAGATGTCAAAACACATCTATGTACGGTAAAGGATGCCGCCTGGTCAGAGCAAAATGAACTGATAATCTTCCGGATTAAGGCAAACCGTTTTCTCCATGGTATGGTGCGCTCATTGGTCGGGACGATGATGGATGTTGGTCGTAGAAGAATTACTCCTGAAGATTTTATGAGTATTCTGAGCGCAGAGAACAGAGAGGCAGCATCCCAATCTGCACCGGCACGTGGTTTGATTCTGGATGAAGTTGTTTATTAAGGGGTATTCATTAGGATAAACATAGTGTTGTAGTTTTAAGTTAGGAGTTAGGAATTAGGAATTAGAGATTAGAGATTAATTAACAATTTGCTGACTACAAATAACTAATTCCCAGTTCCCAATTACTAATTACAGAGTAATAATATAAGTTTTTATAAAGGTCATTCTCCGGAAAATATTTCCGGAGAAGATATATAATATGAATAGTATATTTTACAATTATCACAAAAGGAGTTTTAAATGAAGTTTTTTATAGATACCGCGAATATCAAAGAAATTCGGGAAGCAGCCAGTCTTGGTATTCTGGATGGGGTAACGACCAATCCGACACTTATCTCCAGAGAAGATGGTAAGCCGGAAGATATCTTAAAAGAAATTTGCGAAATCGTTGATGGTCCGATCAGTGCAGAAGTGGTATCACTCGACTGGGAGGGAATGGTAAAAGAGGGTCGTGAAGTTGCAAAAATTCATAAAAATATTGTAGTGAAAATTCCAATTACCAAAGATGGTCTCAAAGCAGTGAAAGCCCTGGCCGATGAAAACATCCGAACTAATGTTACCCTGATATTTACGCCCATGCAGGCTTTACTTGCAGCACGTGCAGGCGCAAGTTTCGTCAGTCCGTTTGTTGGCCGTTTAGACGATATTTCTGTTGATGGCATGGATATGGTTGCTCAGATTGTGGATATTTTTGAAAATTTTGATATTGGAACAGAGATCATTGTTGCCAGTGTAAGAAATCCGTTACACGTAGAAGCTGCGGCTGTGATGGGCGCAGACATTGCCACTATTCCATTTAAAGTTATCGAGCAGCTGGCAAAACATCCGCTAACTGATAAAGGTATTGATCAATTTCTGAAAGACTGGGAAAAAGTAAAGAGCAGATAAATATGAATTCAGTAGTAAAAGTAGTCGGTCTATTAATCGCCGGCAGTATTATAGGTTTTGCAATATATGCACAGTGGGGCATGCCGGTAAAAAAGGAATTGTCACGGATTGACAGTGTTTTTGTAAACGATGCCTATGCTGATGAATCAAATCCCGATGTTGATCAGGGAAATGAAAATGTTACAACTTCCAGGCATAATGCCATAACACGTGCGGTAACAAAAATCAGCCCGGCGGTTGTGAGTGTAAGCGTGCTCAGTGTCAGAGAGTACGTACAGCGCAGTCCTTTCCGCTCAACGGACCCGTTTTTCAGAGAATTTTTTCCGGAATTATTTAAAGATCGCCGGTATCAGGAAAAAGTTCATAGCCTGGGTACCGGATTTATTATCTCTCGTGATGGCTATATACTTTCAAACGATCATGTAGTGGGCGATGCGACAGAAATAATCGTAACCTTATCAGATGGACAGGAAGCAGAAGCCGTTTTGATCGGCCGTGATCCCACTCTGGATGTTTCTTTGATCAAAGTCGAGGCTGAAGATTTAAAACCGGCACTGCTGGGGAATTCAGAAAATGTTATCCTGGGTGAATGGGCTATTGCCGTGGGAAATCCATTCGGCCTGTTTGAAATTAATAATATGTCTACCGTGACCGTTGGAGTCATTAGTGCTATCGGACGTGATTTTGGTGAACAAGAAGGCCGCGTGTATCAGGATATGATCCAGACCGATGCCGCAATTAATAGCGGCAACAGTGGCGGACCGCTCTGTAATGCCCTGGGTGAAGTAATTGGAATGAATACGTTTATTTATACCGGTAGTCAATACAGCAAGGGGTCCGTTGGGATTGGATTTGCGATACCCATAAATCGGATCAAAGACTTGCTGGATGATTTAAAATCCGGTAAACAGATTGATCGTGATTTCTGGATTGGTATAAAAGTTCAAAATCTAAGTGATATTATTTCAAGAAAAATGGATTTTGAAGGTACTTCAGGTGTCTTGATTCGCCATATTGACCGGGGTAGTCCGGCGGAAAAAGCAGGACTCAAATTGGGAGATATTATTCTCGAGATGCAGTCTCGTAAAATTGAGAGTGAAAAAGATGTACAGGATATTGTATTTAGTGCAGATCTGAAAGTAGGCGATGATCTGTCACTAAAAGTGTGGCGTGATGGTAAGGTGTATGATATTACAATGAATTTGGTCAGCATCAGGAACTTAAGATAATGATTGAACGCTATAGTCTCCCTGAAATTACGGAAATATGGAGTGATCAAAATAAATTCTCGATTTGGTTACAGATAGAGATCCTGGCATGTGAAGCCATGAAAAATATGGGAATAGTACCTGAAGAATCACTAAAAACCATTAAAGAAAAGGCCGATTTTAATGTTGAACGAATACTTGAGATTGAAGAAGAAGTAAAACACGATGTTATCGCTTTTTTAACTAACGTGGCGGAATATGTAGGTGATGATGCACGCTACATCCATTATGGAATGACTTCATCGGATGTACTAGATACTGCTCTTGCGGTTCAGATGGTACAGGCAGCGAAACTTATACGTGAAGTAGTCGTTGAATTTTGTGATATACTTAAGGAACGGGCACAGGAAACAAAAAATATCGTAACAGTTGGCAGATCACACGGGGTCCATGCCGAACCGGTCACTTTTGGGTTTAAACTTGCCCTTTGGTACGATGAAATGCGTCGGCAGTTAGAACGGCTTGATCATGCCATAGAGACAATTCGTGTAGGACAAATATCGGGCGCGGTTGGCACTTTTGATCATTTAAGCCCTGATGTGCAAAAATATGTGTGTAAAAAACTTGGCTTACAATCCGCCAACATATCCACTCAAATTTTACAACGTGACCGGCACGCTCATTATATGAACACTATGGCCGTTCTTGGCGGCACACTTGAAAAGATATCTGTAGAGATCAGACATCTGCAACGAACTGAAGTTCTTGAGGCATCAGAATTCTTTTCAAAAGGCCAAAAGGGGTCTTCCGCCATGCCGCATAAAAAAAATCCGATCATATCCGAACGGATTAGTGGAATGGCCAGGATTTTACGAGGCAATGCGCTCGCAGCAATGGAAAATATGGCTTTGTGGCACGAACGTGATATTTCCCATTCATCTGTGGAACGCGTAATTATTCCTGATACTACAATTGCCCTATATTATATGCTTAAAAAGAGTTGCGGTTTGATTAAGAATCTTGAAATAAATCCTGAAAAGATGCTGGAAAATCTAAATTTGACTCACGGACTCATCTTTTCACAGGCAGTGTTGCTGGCATTGACACAAAAGGGTGTCAGCAGGGAAGAGGCGTACCGGATGGTCCAGAGAAATGCCATGAAGGTTTGGGAGCAGAAAATTGATTTCCGCGAAGCGCTGGCGCAGGATGCCGGGATTGAAGAACATCTATCTGCTGATGAATTGAAATTAATATTTAATATTGAAAACAGACTTAAAAATATTGAACATATTTTTAGTGAAGTAGGAATATAATAAGGAGGTCGATATTGTCAGGTAAAAAAGTACTCTTTGAAGACGGGTCAAAAAAGGTGTTCGAGGCTGATTCGGATGACCAACTCATACTATCTTTTACAGATAATATTGTTTCTTCAGATGGGAAAAAAAATAGCAAAACAAAAGGCAAGGGAACTGTGAACAGTGCGATTGCCGTTCACTTGTTTGACTATCTTGAAAGCTATAATGTCTCAACATATTATGTCAGTAAAATAAATGATCGCGATATACAGGTCAAAAGGACTGAACTCTATCCCATTACTGTTTGCATATATAATGAATCTACCCCCGCACTTAAAAAAAGATATGCTAAAGAATCAAAAGAAGATCTTACACTGCCCATTGTCGAATTTTATCATGGCAAAGACAGATTGAATGATCCTTTGAATAATGAGTTTACGGAAAAAGCACTGGAAATTGCCGGTGAAGATGAATTGCGGGTAATGTCAAGAGATGGATTAAAAATCAATGCGTTGATAAAACCCTTCTTTGAGCGTAGAAACATAAATCTTGCCGATGTAAAACTTCAATTTGGAAAATACCGAGGCCGGGTTATTTTGAGCAGTGAGATTACGCCGGATTCCTGTCAACTAATTGATACCGAAACGGGCAATATTTTAAGTTCCGAACGTTTTGATAAAGATATGGGTAATATTTCTGAGTCTTATCGGAATATATACGAACGCGTGTTGGGAGAATAATAATTTGAAAATTTCACCGCTAAGTTATCGGGTTGTGATCACAACAACCGTTATCTTTTTGGTACTGCTGGTCGCCAGTTGCTTTTTAGATAATATATTTATGTACATTTTGACATTTCTGGCAGGATTTGTTTTTCTGTTCAATTTTTATTTTTTCAGAGATCCTGAAAGATCAGTACCACAGGGAGATAATCTGATTATCTCGCCTGCCGATGGTAAAATAATAAAAATTGAAGAAGTGGAAGAGCCGATTTACTTTAAACAAAAAGTGCGAATGGTCAGTATCTTCATGTCGGTGGTAAGTGTGCATGTCAATCGGTATCCGATAAGTGGTGTTGTGTCATATGTTGATTATCAGGTAGGAAAATTTCTTGCGGCATTTGACCACAAAGCATCAGATGAAAATGAGCAGTCGATTATTGGCATTGAAAATGGGGAGAAGAAAATTCTCTTCAAACAAATAGCAGGTATCATTGCACGCAGGATTGTCTTTAATGTGGAAAAGGACGCGAAGGTAACTGCCGGTGACCGATTTGGCCTGATCCATTATGGATCACGTGTGGATATGTTTTTTCCACTCGATGTGGAGGTAAAGGTACAATTAAATGATATGGTTCAGAGCGGTGAATCAATTATCGGAGAATATAAATAAATGGTAAAAGTCTCCAGAACAATCGTGCCAAGCTTCTTTACAGTTGGAAATATGTTTTGCGGTTTTTATTCAATCATTGCGGCGATTCAGGGAAAATTTGACCTTGCAGCATGGATGATAGTGGCTGGCGCATTTTTAGATGCAATGGATGGGAAAATTGCCCGGTTTACAAATAGTTCCAGTCAATTTGGTGTCGAATATGATTCACTTGCCGATGTGATTACCTTTGGCCTGGCTCCATCAATGTTAATTTATATTATTTTTGGCCAGACCATGGGGATCGTTGGCATTTTTCTTAGTTTTTTGCCACTGTTATTTGGCAGCATACGTCTTGCCCGGTTTAACACAAAACTAAAGGGATTTGATAAAGATCATTTCTCCGGATTGCCCATACCGATTTCGGCAATTACAATTTCCAGTTTTATTCTGTTCTCAAATTTTTTCTATGCCAATCCGCTCAAATTTCCTAAAATGATGATCATTATGATATTAATTTTGTCGGTGCTGATGGTTAGTAACATTCGTTATGAAACCGCGCCAAAATTAAATTTTAAAGGTAACAAACTGGAAAAGATCAAGTTCCTGCTGATAATTATCAGTGGTATTATTATTATGATCATTCCCCATCAGTCATTGTTTCCGCTGATTATTTTGTATATTTTGTCTGGTCTTTTTATATGGATATTCAGATTGAACAAAGAAAATTCAATTTTTAACAAAAATGAGGTCCAAGGTGAAAGCGAAGATTAGTGTCTATTTAAAACCGGGTATACTTGACCCTCAGGGGAAAGCAGTGATGCATGCTATAAAGCATCTTGACTATAGTGGTGTGAATAATGTGCGAATTGGCAAATATATTGAAATGGTATTTGATTCAAAAGATATTGAACAAGTCAAAAAACAGGCTGATGAAATTTGTCAGAAACTATTGGCAAATCCGGTTATGGAAAATTATACTATTGAAGTAGAGGAATTGTCTTGAAAGTAGCTGTGATCGTATTTCCAGGTTCTAATTGCGACCATGATCTTTATACTGCATTTCGTAAAGTTCTTAACGTGGAGACAGAATTTGTATGGCATAAAGAAACAAATCTCTCCCAGTATGACATTATCGGTTTGCCGGGTGGCTTTTCATATGGAGATTATTTGCGATGCGGTGCCATTGCCCGTTTTTCACCGGTTCTGAAAGAAGTTGTTTCTCAGGCAAAAAATGGCACAAAAATTATTGGTATTTGTAATGGTTTTCAAATCTTGACTGAATCCGGTTTATTACCCGGAGCACTAATTAAGAATCTCAGTCAAAAATTTGTCTGTAAAACTGTGACTTTAAAAGTTGAGAATACAAATACACGTTTCACACATATGTGTGAAGAAGGTGATGTTATTTCTGTTCCCATTGCCCATGGTGAAGGTAACTATTTCTGTGATCAGGATACCTTGAATCGGCTTAACGATAACAATCAGGTTGTATTCCGTTATTGCTCAGATGATGGGTCTGTGTCGCAAGATAGTAATCCCAACGGCTCAATTGAAAATATTGCCGGGATTGTAAATATGGATGGAAATATACTTGGTATGATGCCTCATCCTGAGCGTTGCTGTGAAGAAATCCTTGGAAATGACGATGGCTTGAAAATTCTGACATCAATGATACAAAATTTTGCGGAGAATTAAATCTTATGCGCAAAAAAAGTCTAACATTTATTATCTTTATTATAATACTCGGTGCGCTTCTTGGCTCGGTATTAGGCGAAATTCTGGGTCTTGTTCTGCCGGCGGGTGTGGTTAAAGATTTCTTTTTAAAATCCGCTACGGCAAGTATTGGACCGGGGACAATTGATATCATTCTTTTAACCTTTACGCTGGGATTTTCAATAAAATTGAATATAACAGGGGTGATAGGTATATTGATCGCAGCATATGCTTTACGTTGGGTAGACTAAAGAAAATTATTTAGAAAGGGCATAAAAATGTTTGGTATCGGTACGACAGAATTAATCATAATAATGTTCATTATTTTGTTAATATTTGGCGCAAAAAAACTTCCTGAACTGGCACAGGGTCTGGGAAAAGGAATAAGAGAATTTAAAAAAGCCAGTAATGAGATTCAGGATGAGTTTAAAGCAAGCACAGAACCAGAACCTACACCGCCAAAAAAAGATGATGAAAAAACAAAAGAAGTTAGCTAGCCTGCCTGTATCTGAATTAAGAGCAAAATTTGTATCCGGTGAAATAAGTATTACATCTCATCTGGATGACTATCGGAAACGGATTGAAAAAGATCTTACCTCAAATGCTTTCCTGGAAGTAATATTTGATAAGGCCAGTAGACGAGCCTCCGAATTGGATGGCAAAGTAAAATCAGGTGAAAAACTTGGTAAACTGGCAGGAACGATTGTTGCGATTAAGGATAATATTTCTCTTCTAGGAATAGTTAATACCTGCGGTTCAAAAATTCTTGAAAACTATCGACCGCCCTACAACGCAACTGTGGTTGAGAAGTTAATGGCCGAAGACGCGCTGATCATCGGTAAAACAAATATGGATGAATTTGCCATGGGCTCTTCCACCGAAAATTCGGCATTTGGTGTGAGTAAAAATCCTGTGGATACGTCCAGAGTGCCTGGTGGCTCCAGCGGTGGATCTGCAGTGGCTGTGGCAGCAAATCTGGCACAGATAGCGCTTGGTTCAGATACCGGTGGTTCCATACGTCAACCGGCTGCATTTACCGGCGTTGTGGGTATGAAGCCAACCTATGGACGTGTTTCACGTTATGGCCTCGTGGCCTTTGCATCTTCCCTTGATCAGATCGGACCATTAACGAATTGCGTTGCAGACAGTGCCCTGGCATTGGAAGTCATATCAGGCCATGATCCAAAAGACTCAACATCCGCCGACAATAGCGATCTTTCCTTTACAAAATACCTTGGACAGGATGTTCGGGATCTGCGAATTGGAATATGTGATGAGTTCTTTGAGCAGGGATTGAATGATGAAATAAAAAATCAAATCTATAGTGTCATTGATTCTCTAAAAAAAGCCGGTGCACAGATTGTAAAAGTAGAGTTGCCCCATTCCAAATACGGTGTGGGTACGTACTATATTATTGCCACTGCGGAAGCCAGTGCCAATCTGGCGCGTTATGATGGTATAAAGTATGGTTATCGTGCCGATGGTGAGGAAGATCTGATTGAAACGTATAAACATACGCGTGACCAGGGATTTGGCGAAGAGGTAAAACGCAGAATTATGCTTGGTACATACGTATTATCCTCCGGTTATTATGATGCATATTACAGAAAAGCACAACAAATTCGCAGGTTAATAAAACAGGATTTTGATAAGGTCTTTGCGAATATTGATTGTCTGTTAACACCAACGACGCCCACAACCGCATTCAAAATTGGTGAAAAAATAGAAAATCCGCTGGAAATGTATCTATCTGATATCTATACCGTAACTGCAAATTTAGCAGGTATCCCGGCAATGAGTATTCCGGCTGGATTTGACTCGCAGAACCTGCCAATTGGTCTGCAATTATTAAGCGCCGCTTTTGATGAGGGTAAATTGATACAACTTGGAGATTTTATTGAACGGAATCTGAATTCAAATGGTTAATACGGATAAATATGAAGCAATAATCGGGCTGGAAGTTCATGCCCAATTAAATACCAATACAAAAATATTTTGTGGTTGTGATAATAAATTCGGTTCAGAAGCCAATACGCACACCTGCCCGGTTTGCCTGGGTTTGCCAGGCGCATTACCAGTCCTGAATAGAAGAGCCGTGGAATTTGCAGTAAGAATGGGCCTGGCAACACATTGTACTATTGCACCCCATAGTATATTTGCCCGAAAAAATTATTTTTATCCGGACCTGCCAAAAGGATATCAGATATCACAGTTTGATAAGCCAGTCTGCGAAAATGGCTATATCGATTTGTCTGGGCGACGTGTACGAATTCATCGAATACATCTGGAAGAAGATGCCGGAAAAAGCGTACATGATGAAAACTATGTTGATAAACACTCTTCACTGATTGATCTAAACCGTTGTGGAACACCCTTGATTGAAATTGTATCTGAGCCGGATATCAGGCAGCCAGAAGAGGCCGCTGAATATATGAAAAAACTGCGCCAGATACTGTTATACCTGGGTATTTGCGATGGTAATATGGAAGAGGGCAGTCTGCGTTGTGATGCGAATATATCAATACGGTTAAAGGGGGACACCGAATTAGGCACGAAAACCGAATTAAAGAATATGAATTCTTTTCGCAACGTGGAACGCGCACTGCGTGTTGAAATTGAACGTCAAATAGAAATCATTGAAACTGGGGATGAGGTGGTTCAGGCAACGCTTTTATGGGATGCTGATAATAATCAGATCCAGATAATGCGCACTAAAGAAGAGGCTCACGATTACCGGTATTTTCCGGAGCCCGATCTCGTGCCGGTTCATATTTCACAATCGGAAATTGATAAATATGAAGAGGAGATTCCCGAACTGCCGGCACAAAAGTTGACCCGCTATATTGAGGAATATCAATTACCGGAATATGATGCGGAGGTGATCACATCGGAGCCCGAGATTGCAGCATATTTTGATTCGGTTATTGCCCATGTGGATCAGCCAAAGATAGTAAGCAACTGGCTGATGGGTGAAATCATGCGCTATTTGAACGAGAAAAAAATATCTATTACTGAGTTCCCCGTTTCACCCGCAAGATTGTCCGATCTAATCAGATTTGTGGTGAATAAGGAGATTAGCGGAAATGCCGCAAAAAAAGTGTTTGAGCATATGCTCAGCTCAAAGGATGATGCAAAAACGCTGATCGAAAAACTTTCTCTGACACAAATTTCAGATACGGGTGCACTGGAAAAAATCGTAGAAACTGTATTGGCAGATCACCCGAATCAGGTAGCAGAATATAAAAGCGGTAAGGAACAATTAATTGGATTTTTTGTAGGACAAGTTATGAAAGCCTCCCGCGGACAGGCCAATCCCAAAGTAGTTAATGATATTTTGAGGGAGAAGTTGGGGTAAGGGCAGGACAGGATCAGGATACAGGATGCAGGATGCAAGATGCTGGGATTCAAGTTCACAGTAATATAGTGAGAATATTAAGTTTATTGTAATAAAAAATAGAGTTTTATTTTACAAACCATCCTGTCATGAACTGTAAATTACCAATGCTTGATTATACCTCGATTGACCAGCATCCCCAAAAAAACATCTCCCTCCGGTCGATATGTCGGGACCAAATCATCCAAGATTTGGCCAGAATCCTGCATCCTGCATCCTGAAGCCTGTATCCAGCATCCAGCATCCAGACTCCTACATCTCTCAACCTGTCGCCTGCATCCTGCATCCTGTATCCTGTATCCTGTATCTCCTCCTCTTCTGTATGTTTAGCCAAAGTTTTGCCCAGGATTCTTTAAAAACCAACGATCTTTTTTCAGTAAAACCAAAATATCTTATTCCGGAGAGTCGTTCGGATATACAATTTCAATCGCTTAACTTAAATTATAATGATCTGAATATGAAAAACAGGTATAACTACACCCCGGATCATTTGCGTCAGAGTCCATTTGGTGTTGATACGCGATACAGTTCTTTTTATACACCCAGATTGGTCCGGGATGAATTAAATTTGATGATGCACCGGCCCAGGGATTCGGCATTTATGCCCATACTTGGCGTTGCATTCATCGCCATTCAGATGGCAAGTAAATATCTTCTTGTTGAGAGAGAGTTGCAGATAAAAACCAGTAATATTCTTAACTGTGAGCCACAATTGCCTATTTTGGAAGCGCTCTGGGAAAAGAATCCACAAACCTGTGATCAGTTATACCGTCGAAAAGTGTTTAATGAGAAATATACCTATCACGAATTGGAAAAAGACATCAATCATTTGATGGACCAAAATCTGGTAAAATCGAAACGGATGGAAGATGACAGTATCCAATATTTTCCGGCCCTGGACAAACCCAAGATGCAATATACCTTGAAAATGGGACGCAAAGACCCATTGATTACTACCGCTCAGGTTAATCAGATTGATTCACTGCTCATTTATTTTGGTAATACCGCCCCCTAATTTGATTAGGGATGAGGGATTAGAAATTAGCAGTTGGCAATTGACAATAGGCAATTGGCCATAAATAGATAAAAATCACTAATCACTCAATAATTACAAATTATAATCTCTAACCTCTAACTATCTTCCACTTTGCGAGAGTTTTAATATCGATACAAAATGTTAATAAACTTTCCGTAGATCATTACAAATCTCAAACTTAAAAATATATCCTAATGCATGTTTTATTTCATTTTGTTAATATAATTTAAATAAATAAAAGAGCCCCAACGATTTATTGTCTATATTTCTCTGAAAATCACATTCATATGGAGATTAAAATCGACTTGTATCTTGTATCATGTAACTTGTAACTTGTTCACATATGATAACGGAAAAACTAAAATATTGGATAGTACTAACCCGGCCAAACAATGTGCTAATTGCCTGGTTAAGTATTTGGATTGCCGTAATTGTCGCAGGGGAAATCGATCCGCTCATCAATGTAATTCTGGTATCCATAAGTGCTGCATTGATAACTATTGGTGCCAATGTGATCAATGATATATTTGATATTGAAATTGACCGGATAAATAAACCGGATCGCCCGCTGCCAGCCGGGAAAGTTTCCATTCGTGAGGCGTATTTTATTTTCTACAGTTCCTATCTGTTAGCCTGGATCCTGGCTGGGATAGTCAGCTATCCGGTTTTTGGGATTGCCTTTGTCTTTGGTCTGCTGCTGGTCTTATATAGTTATCGCTTTAAACGGATGGTATTGGTCGGCAATTTTGTCGTAAGTCTTACAACCGGTATGGCCTTCATTTTTGGCGGAATGTCGGTTAATCGGGTAGAGGGCACTATATTTCCTGCTTTATTTGCATTTTTTTTTCATTTCGGACGGGAAATTATAAAAGATTTACAGGATGTAAAAGGGGATAAAGCAATCGGTGCTAATACATTGGCAGTAGTTTACGGTTCTAGGGTGTCGCTTATTTCTACGTCAATTATTTTTATTCTATTGATCGTTCTTACATTAATTCCTTATATTTCAGACATATACGGTATAAAATATCTTATAGTTATTATAACAGGTATATATCCTGTAATCGCTTACGTTCTGTACCAGTGCTGGAAGACCCCGGAACCAGCCATTTTAGGTAGAATGAGTAATATTTTAAAAACGGATATGCTCATCGGTTTGCTGGCCATTTATTTGGGATAAACAATGCTGTCTTTGCTAAAAAATCTGGACTCATTTGATATTATTCTGGCATCTGCTTCTCCACGAAGATTTGAATTGTTAAAAATGATTGGCATGGAGTTTAAAGTACGTCCCAGCCATGTGGAGGAAGTATATCAGGATCATCTTTCTCCGGAAGAATATGTACTGGAAAATGCCAGGAATAAAGGAAGGTATATATCGCTCCAATTTCCGGATAGTCTGGTAATCAGCGCAGACACCATTGTAATTTATAAAGACAAGATCCTTGAAAAACCTCGGGATGAAAAGCATGCAATGGAAACGATCCGGATGTTGAGCGGACATACTCATCAGGTGCTTACAGGATTTGGATTTGTTATTAGGTCGAAGGAAAAAGATTTGTTTTGTATTGAATCATCACTTGTTACGTTTCGTAATTTGAGTCAGGAAGAGATTAGGGCATATATAAATACCGGTGAACCATTTGATAAGGCCGGCGGATATGGTGCACAGGGGCAAGGTACGCTGCTGATAAAAAAAATAGATGGTTGTTTTTATAATGTAGTTGGTTTACCTTTATCTTCTTTTTTCTATAATTTGAATAATTTTCTGTTAGAACTGTAAGCCGGATCATAAATACATGTCAGTCCCCCCAAAACATATACTCCTGGTAGATGACGATCCAGAAATCATTAAACTGGTAAAAATATATCTCGATAAGAATGGTTTTAAGATATCTTCCGCACAAAATGGCCACTCTGCTTTAGCGGCTATAAAAAAAGAAAAGTTTGATCTGCTGATTGTTGACAGGTTAATGCCGCGAATGGACGGTATCACTCTGATAACAAAATTAAAAGCAGATATGAATTATGACGGTTTAATTATCATGATGTCCGCACATGACCATGAGGATAAAAAACTTCAGGAAATCTATGATTATATTTTTGATATTGTTCCTAAACCGTTTACTGCCGGTCGGCTCAAATTAACTATACGTAATGCTTTGAATCTTAAAAAAATGCAGGACAAATACTTCACACTCATAAACACGGTTATTAATGATGAATGATATTGCTGATTTTCTGGTTATAGGGAGTGGAATTGCCGGATTAAGTTATGCACTTCAGGTGGCCGAACATGGTTCGGTGGTTATTATTACAAAGAAAAAAGACAAAGAATCGAATACCAACTACGCCCAGGGCGGAATTGCTTCAGTCTTTGATTCAGAAGATTCCATAGACTCGCATTATCATGATACAATAGAAGCCGGAGCGGGACTTTGTCACGAAGATGAAGTCAAGTTTATGGTGGAACACGGTCCAGCGGTTATACAACAATTAATTGATGTAGGTGTTGCCTTTTCAAAGTCTAAAAAAGGTAAATTTGAATTAGGAATTGAAGGCGGGCATACGCATCACCGGATTGTGCATGCACATGATTTTACCGGCCAGGAAATTGAACGGGCATTGCTGTATCATATCAAAAAACATCCCAATATAAAGGTATTTCAGAAACATGTTGCCATTGACCTGCTCACCGAGCATCAGACACCCGGCCGGGATTATAGCAAAGGCATTCATTGCTGGGGAGCCTATGTTCTCGATATAAAAAAGAAAAATGTCCAGATCATACGTGCAAAAACCACGCTTCTGGCCACAGGCGGCTGCGGGAGAGTATATTTACATACATCCAACCCGGACATTGCTACGGGTGATGGCGTGGCCATGGCATACCGCGCCGGCGCAAAAATTGCCAATCTTGAATTTATGCAGTTTCATCCGACTACGTTATTTAGTCTCGGGTCGGATTCTTTCCTGATATCAGAGGCAGTGCGGGGATTTGGTGCGGTTTTGCGCACTGAAAGTGGCGAAGCATTCATGAAGAAATATGATCCACGGGCAGAACTGGCGCCCCGTGATATCGTTGCACGTTCCATCGATTCAGAAATGAAAAAAAGCGGTGATCGTTGCGTATATCTGGATTTATCACATATAAGCGCATCAAAAGTAAAGGATCGTTTTCCAAATATCTATCAGAAATGCCTGAAATATAATATCGATATTACATCAGATCCCGTACCCGTCGTTCCGGCGGCCCATTATATGTGCGGTGGCGTTGTTGTTGACAGAATGGGCAGAACCAATATCGAGCGCTTATTTGTTTGTGGCGAATCTGCATTTACCGGTGTTCATGGGGCCAATCGTCTGGCCAGCAACTCGTTGTTAGAAGCCGTGGTCTATTCAAATACGGCTGCAAAGACCTCTGTTGAATTGGTAAAAAAAGAACGCAAAAAAATACCGCAAATATTACCCTGGAACATCGAAGGTACCTTTAATCATGATGAGTGGGTATACATCTTCCATGACCGTCAGGTTATCAAATCAGTGATGTGGGACTATGTGGGTATTGTTCGATCCAGTTTCAGATTGGCAAGGGCAGCAAGAAGATTGAATATCATTGTGGATGAAGTGGAAGAATTTTACCGGAAAACCACGATAACTAAAGATCTGATCGAATTGCGTAATATTGCCTGCGTGGCAAAGTTAATTCTGCAATGCGCGATGAGTCGCCGTGAAAGCCGGGGCTTACATTATATGACCGACTATCCCAAAAAAGACGATAACTTTTGGAATCATGATACTTTAATATCAATACCAGTGGCATGACAAGTATTATAATTAGCATTATCGGATTAATCCTTTCATTTTTTTTCGCCGGATCAGAAACGGCATTTATCTCTGTAAACAATATCCGGTTTGAACTCTGGCTGAAACAAAAGAAAACCGGAACCAGGCAGGCAAAAAAGTATTTCTATCAGCCGGAACTGTTTTTATCCACTACATTAGTTGGGAATAATATTGCTAATATTCTGACTACTTCATATGCCACTATTTTTCTGATCGCATATTTTTCAAACACTATAACATGGCTGATTATTACTTTTGTGCTCCTATTAATTGGTGAAATCATCCCAAAAATTCTATTCAGAACCTACGCCAATAACCTGATCCTGAAAATAATATTTCTGATAAAATTCTTTCATTTTATTTTAAACCCGATAATCTGGCTGGCAAATAAGTTAAGCAATGCCATATTAAACCTACTCAATATGCATAAACATACAAGCAATGATATTCTTGATAAAACAGAAATTGCTGTACTAGTGAATGAAGCCAGGGTAAATGGTTTGGTAGATGCAGAAGAACAAAAAATTATAACACGGGTGCTGGATTTTTCAGATAAACTGGTTCGTGAGGCCATGATTCCCCGGACGATGCTTGCTGCAGTAGATTATAAGGCAGGTATAACTGGAATAAAAAAACTTATCAGTAATACAGGATATACAAAAATACCGGTTTATAAAGGCACAATTGATAATATTATAGGAATCGTGTTTTTATATGACTTGTTTCTTAGTCCGGTATCGCTCGATGCGCTGATTCGCCCTGTAAGATTCTCACCGGAAAACAAACGCTGCGGTGAGTTACTCAAAGAATTCAAGGTAACCAATACGACAGTCTCGATCGTCATTGATGAATACGGGGGAACTGCCGGAATTGTGACGGTAGAAGATCTGATGGAGGAATTATTTGGCGAAATTGACGAAATGTCGTCGGATGATACGGTGGGCATACGGGCGCTGAACCGGACCACGTATCGTATTAAGGCCAATGAAACAATCGAAAATCTGAATGAACGGCTGGATATTGAACTACCGGAAGGTCCTTTTGAAACTATGGGCGGTTTTATAATTTCCCAACTTGGCTATATCCCCAAAGAGGGTGAAGTGCTGGATTTGGAAAAATATAAATTAATTATTACCAAATCTGATATAAAAAAAATATATGATGTCAGGTTAGTCATTAAAACAGATTAACAAAGTATTAATACAATCCTAACACAATTCTAACAATATTCTTATTAAATTAAATCGTTTTCCATTTATTAAAGAGTAACTGATGGCAAAAGAAAAGATACTTGTCATAGACGATGAAGAAGATATTCTGGATTTGGTTCGTTATAATCTGGAAAAAGAAGGTTATCAAATCACCTGCCTCAAAACAGGGGAAGAAGCCATTATATTTGCGCAAAAATTGAAACCCGATCTGATGTTGCTTGATTTAATGCTTCCTGGTGTTGATGGCCTTGAAGTATGCAAATTGCTGAAGAATGATCAGGAAACAAGCCAGATTCCTATAATAATGCTGACGGCCAAGGGCGAGGAAAGTGACATCGTAACAGGTCTGGAGTTAGGCGCAGATGATTATATATCAAAGCCTTTTAGTCCAAAAGTTTTAATTGCCAGGGTCAGAACGGTATTACGGCGAAACGCAGATCAGATCAGATATCAGATAGATTTGAGATTAATGATTTTATTATCGATCCGGGTAGATTTATTATTCTTATAAAAATCAGGAACTTGGATCTTACATTTACAGAATTTCGTTTATTGCAATTGCTGGCCACCAGACCGGGTTGGGTCTTTACTCGATATCAGATAGTGGATGCGTTACGTGGAGAAGATTATCCGGTTACAGAACGCGCTGTGGATGTTCAGATTGTGGGTTTGCGTAAAAAACTTGGCGAGGGTGGGAAGTTGATACAAACCGTTCGCGGCGTCGGCTATAGGTTTAAGGAATAAAAAATGACGCAAAAAAGACTTCTGTGGCAATTGTTCCCCTCATACCTATTGATAACACTGCTATCGTTAATTGCTGTCACAGTTTATTCATACTACATTGTCAGTGATATATATCTGGAAGAAAAGTCGTCAGATCTGAGATCGCGGGTCTATCTGGTCGAAAACCAGGTTCAGGAGTATCTTAAAAATCCCAATTCTACTCAAATTGATTCGTTGTGTAAGATAATTGGCTCCAAATCGAATACCCGATTAACGATTATATTACCTGATGGCACGGTACTCGCAGATTCACAAGAAGATCCGGTTAATATGGATAATCATGCCAACCGGCCCGAAATAATAACCGCATTAAATGGCACAATCGGAACGTCAACAAGATACAGTGCAACTATTGAAACCGAACTCATGTATGTTGCGGTTCCCATCCAGGATCAAGGTAAATTACTCGGAATTTTACGTGCGTCCGTACCACTCATCTTTATTGAAAAAACATTATCAGCCATCCGTGTAAGAATTATATATTCTGCGCTCGTAATCTCAATTATAGTTGCATTTATTAGTCTGTTAATGGCTAACAATATAAGTAAGCCTTTGGAAGAAATGAAAAACGGGGTGGAAAAATTTGCCCATGGTGAACTCACGTTTCGGTCTGCAAAAACCGGGATCAAAAGAACTTGGGAAATTAACCGATGCGCTTAATCAAATGGCTGCCCAACTGGATGATAAAATTCGTACGATAATTGAGCAGAAGAATGAACAGGAAGCAGTTTTGGAAAGTATGGTGGAAAGTGTCATTGCGGTAGATCGTCAGGGAAATATCATTAATTTGAATCAGGCGGCGGCAACCATTTTCAGGCTAGACAGCACAAAGGTCATCAATAAACCCGTGAAGGAGATTGTAAATAATACGGATTTGATAAATCTGATTGAACGCACCCTGAGCAGTACCGAACCGGTTGAGGATGAAATATTTCTGAAAGAGGAAGGGCAGTACTACCTGCAGGTTCACGGAACGGTGCTCACTAATGAAAAAGACCATGTTATTGGCGCGGTGATAGTGTTAAATGATTTAACACGATTACGCAGACTGGAAAAAGTCAGGCGTGATTTTGTAGCCAATGTATCGCATGAGATCCGCACACCGCTAACATCCATAAAAGGATTTGCAGAGACATTATTGGATGGCGCAATAAACGATACGGAAACCGCAATCGGATTTGTCAAGATCATAAATAAGCAATCGGATCGATTGAATGCAATTATCGAAGATTTACTCATCCTGGCACGACTTGAACAGGAGGATGAGAGAGCGCAGCTTGAGTTTAATAAATATTCGCTGAATAAAATGTTAGAATAGCGCAATTCAGGTTTGTCTGCCAAAAGCAATAAAAAATCAGTCGAATTAATTTTGCTTAATCAGGATGATATATCCATTAAAATGAATCCGGATTTGCTCGAACAGGCTGTTGTAAATCTGATAGATAATGCCATTAAGTTTAGCAAGGAAAACAGTCAGGTTACAATAAATGTTGATCAGAATTCAAGAAAAACAGTTATCACCGTAGTTGACAATGGCGTCGGTATTGAGCGGAAACATTTACCAAGATTATTTGAGCGGTTTTACCGTGTTGATAAAGCACGAAGCCGGAGCATGGGCGGCACAGGTCTTGGTCTGGCGATTGTAAAACACATCGCCCAGGTTCATGGTGGCAATGCCAGCGTAGAAAGTGAACCAAATAAAGGCAGTAAGTTTTCAATTTACATCCCATTAACATAATTGATATTGAAATATATTCATTATAAATTAAACAAAATGTGAGAGGTGAAATGACGAACAAGAATAATATAAACTCCGAGAGATTAAAAGTAATATTGCAAATATTGCAATTGCTTTTTTTCCTTTATCTCTTCCTGTTCAGCATCAACATGATGGGGTCTGCATTAAAACTATTTGGTAAGGATTTTGCCGAATCATTAATCGCAAATACCTCCAATCCCCTTGTTGGCTTGTTTATAGGCATTCTGGCCACATCCGTGATACAGAGTTCCTCTTCCACAACCTCCATTGTCGTGGGAATGGTTGGTGCCGGTGCGTTGAATGTGGCCAATGCAATCCCGATTGTCATGGGTGCGAATATCGGAACTTCAGTAACCAATACGATTGTTAGTCTGGTAAATATCAACCGGGCCAATGAATTCCGAAGGTCATTTGCCGCATCTACAGTCCACGATTTTTTTAATATTCTGGCAGTTATTGTAATCTTTCCGGTGCAGTATGCGACCAATTTTCTGGGCATTGTTTCCGGATTTATGGCCAATGTATTTCAAAATGTGGGCGGTTTAAAATGGTTTAATCCGATTAAGGAATCAACAAAACCGCTTAATAAATCTGCTGATAGATGTTAGTTGGTAATCATCCCTGGATCTTGCTTATTATTTCTTTGTTAATACTTTTTATCGCGTTGAAACAAATCGTTGGTGTTCTCAAGGTGCTGCTTGTGCAACGGACAGAAGCCTGGTTTGACAAAGTTTTGTTTAAGAATTCATTCCGGGCATTTGCAGTTGGTTTATTTATTACATTGATGGCACAGAGCAGTTCTATCACCACCAGTTTGATTGTACCAATGGCCGGTGCCGGTATTTTAACTCTGGTACAAATTTTTCCCTATACATTGGGTGCAAACATTGGGACGACGATTACAGCCATGCTGGCTTCACTCGTTACCGGCAATGTGAGCGCTGTAGTTGTAGCATTTGCCCATTTAAATTTTAACATTAGTCCGGGATCATTTAGTCTGGTGGCCATTGAAAAAGGTACCCATCACAATGGCCGAAAAAATGGCTGAGCTGGCAATCCGGAACAAAATAATACCATTTGCATATATTTTAATTATGTTTTTTGCAATTCCAATACTTGTATTTTTTCTTTTTAAATGAAATAGGGGAATGTAATGAAGGAACTATTAGCAATTTTCAAAAAAGATAGTCTGATTGATCAAGCCTATCAGAGAACATATGAAATGATGGACATCACTGAAAAGATGTTCATAGAAGCCAAACGTAGTTTGCGTGAAGAGGATAATAATAAACTTACGATAAATATTTATGATCAGGATATTGCAGTAAATAAATTTGAGCGCGAAGTCAGGCGCAAAGTACTGAGTCATCTTGCGGTAAGTGGATCCCATGATCTCTATTCCGGATTGACACTGGTGAGTATTATTATCGATATTGAACGGGTAGGCGACTATACCAAAAATATCATTGAAATCGCTCAGAATCACCCCAATCGGCTGGATGGCGGACTTTATGATGATGACCTGGTCCGCGTAGAACAAGCGGTCTCCGATGTATTCTCAAAGATTAGAAATGCATTTGAAAATGTGAATGAAGATATAGCCCGGGAAATATGTGAAGAATATGAATGGGTGAACAAAATCTGTGATCAGCATGCGATTGATTATTTAAACGGTCGTGATAAAACTATCCCCAGTACAGATATTGTGGCGCTCAGCCTGTATTTTCGATTTCTTAAACGAATATATTCGCATCTCAGAAATGTGGCTTCCAGTGTGATCAATCCGTTTGATAAAATTGGTTTTTACAAGAAAGAGAAAAAGGACTAAGAGAATAATCCTTTTATAATGTGCCTCGATTTTCGGGAAAATAACCGGGTGAATATTTTTAAGTCTATTTTGGGTTGTATCATTTATTTTGTCTGTTTACCCGGTTTTTCACAATCTGTTTCATCCTTCCGGTATAATGCGCTGATTCTCTTTATAATTATATTCTATATTTAAGTTCCGATGACCTTCAGGGACGGGGTACCGGTACGCCCGGTGAACGATTGGCCGCCCAATTTATAAAACAAAAACTTATTTCTTATAATGTCGAACCGGCAATAAATGGTAAGACTTTTTATCAAAATATACCAATGCACAGTAGCCGTGCAGAAAAGTCCGTCTAATCTGGACCTGAATGTTAATGGAAAAAAGTATCAGTTAAAATTAAGTGATGATTATCTTCTATATAACTCCGGATCGGCCACCTTTATCCCAAACTTTGTTTCTCTTTGCTTTGTAGGATATGGAATAATTGCCCCTGAATATGACTATAATGATTATCAGGCTGTTGATGTCCAGGATAAAATTGTCGTATTTATGGATGGTGAACCCTGGTCAGATGATCCGTTTTACTTTGACGGTCATAGTGAGACGATTTATAGCAGCCCTGATACAAAACAACGCCTGGCGATTTCGCGTGGGGCGCGCGGCAGCATCATTATTCCAAATCCACGATCTGTGAGAAAAAAATCATGGAATCAAATAAGAAATGAATTTTCCTTTGAGGATACTAAACTCGCCTCATATGTGAATGCCCATCTGAGTATTCTGATTAATCCTGAAATTGCGGACAGGCTGTTCGTTACATCACCCAATTTACTTTCCGATGTATATGAAATGGATCAAACGGGACTCATGCAAAGTTTTGATTTAAAATCAGAGATTGCATTTACCGGGGTATTTGAAGAACGAGATTTTTTGGCAACCAATGTAGCCGGTCTGGTCCGCGGTCGTGAAGATAAATATGTGCTTGTTTCAGCACATTATGATCATCTGGGAATCGGACCGGCAGTAAATCGGAGACTCCATTTATAACGGCCTTGTCTGATAATGCGGCCGGTGTGGCTGCTTTGCTGGAGATTGCCAGGAATCTGGCCAAGCCGGTCCGATCAATTATCCCGTTCCATTATATTTCTATTTACCACAGGTGAAGAAAAAGGACTGTTAGGCTCAACTTATTATACAGATCACCCAATTGTACCATTATATCGCACTTCTGCCAATGTGAATATTGATGGCCTGGCGATTTTTGATGAATTTGAAGACGTGATTGGAGTTGGGGAGGAATTATCATCCCTCGGTGCCGAATTAAGAAAAGTAACCAATACAATGGATTTGACTGTGTCTGAAATTCCGGAAGACTATTTCATCGAATCAAAAAGTTTGAACCGTTCAGATCAGTTTGCATTCGCCCGGGCTGGTATACCATCAATACTGATAGTTGAAGGCCTAAATTATAAAAATACACTATACCGCGAAGGCATTGAGAGAATGATCTATTGGAATGAAAATATATATCATACACCTTTTGATGATGCAGTTCAAAATATTAACCTTGAGGCGGCGGTTCAACACACAAATTTAATTCTGGAATATATTATTCATTTAGCAGATTTGGATACTGGATCCGAAATGGAAACCTGGTATTCCGTTCAATACTGCCAGATTACGTTCTATTGCGGAAAAGAGATGAGGAAAGATGATAATGTACAAGTTTATATTAATAGAGACTTCTGAAAAATGTTATAAATACTTGTCATTAGTCACCCTGAATTTAGTTCAGGGTCTATTAAAAGAGATTCTGAAACAAGTTCAGAATGACGTACAGAAAAAAATAATCATTTTTCAGAAATTTCCAATAATATTACTTGGGATATTACTTATTGTTGCCGGATGTTCCAGGCAGCCGGATATAAAATATATCCGTATAAAAGGTTCTGATACCATGCGTAATTTGGCCTCCAGGTGGTCAGAAGAGTATATGATGGTGAATAAAAATATATCTGTTTATTCCGAAGGCGGAGGCTCCGTTCAGGGAATAAGGGCATTAATCAATGGTGAAATAGATATTTGTACAGCGTCTCGTCCGATGTTACCGTCAGAAGTCCGACAGTTGGCAGAAAATCATGATAAACTCGGGATGGCGCACCTTGTAGCAAAAGATGCCTTAAGTGTATATACGAATCCTGCTAATCCGGTAAGTACTTTATCGTTAAGTGATTTGGAAAAAATATTCACCGGTAAAATCAGAAACTGGAAAGCCTTCAATGGGCCCGATATGTTGATTCATGTTATAAATCGCTCACCAAATTCAGGTACGTTTTTATATTTTAAGGAACATGTGCTTCGCGATCAGCAATATTTAGGGGATGTAACAACCAAGTATTCAACGCAGGAAATAGTAAACTCGGTCCTCAATGATACTGCGGCAATTGGATATGGTGGGACAGCATATGGTGATGAGGTTATCCACATTAAAATAAATGGAATTGCGCCGACGATTGAAAATGTAAATAATGATTCATATCCGATAGTAAGATATCTCTATTTGTATACCATAGATACTCCAACAGGTCACATCAAGGCATTTATCGATTGGGTGCTTGACCTTCCGGGCCAGGCAGTGGTCGCAAAAGTTGGCTTTATTCCGCTATGGACACAACCCATCTCTGTTCGTTAAAACATGTTTTAATAACAGTATTTTAACTGAGTTCTTGTAGAAATTTAGCTCTCCTCTAACAGTTCCCTAACAATACCTTCCTAATATTGTCTAATATAATTTTTATCCCAGGGTTAATATGAACGTTTTAATATTTAAGGAGAGGTTCTTATGGTAAGGGCAGCATTAACAACAGTATTTAGATTACGTCAGATCTTACTCATACCACTTATTATTATAAGTATGTTTACTATTTCACTAGCACAGGATAATCCAGGCCGCATCGCAGGGACCATTGTCGATTCGCAAAGCGGTGAAGTGCTGATTGGTGCCAATGTATATCTGGATCAGACCACACTGGGCGCTGCCAGCGATCTTGACGGCAGTTATGTGATATTAAATGTACCAACCGGTCAATATACGCTGATCATCTCCGTTGTTGGTTATGCTGAGACAAAAGTGACAAACGTTGAGGTTAAAGATGGTGGATTAACCAAAATTGATCTGGCGATCCAACCCGAAATTATAACATCGGAAACAATAACTGTCGAGGCGCGTGCGCTTAAAAATAATGAAGCATCACTTTTAAAAGACCGGCAAAAATCAGATGCGATCAGTGATGCGATAAGTGCCGAAATGATTTCCCGGACTGCCAGTGGCGACGCCGCAGAAGCCATGCAAAAGGTAACCGGTGCATCTATTGTAGATAATAAATACGTTTACGTTCGCGGTCTTGGTGAGCGATATAGCATCACCCAGCTGAACGGGGCAGAACTACCCAGTTCAGACCCCGATCGAAAAGCATTCCAACTGGATCTTATACCCTCCAGTCTATTAGACAATATTACAACAGTTAAGACATTTACTCCCGATAAACCCGGTAACTTTACCGGCGGTGCAGTAGATATTGGTACAAAATCTTTTCCCGATAATTTTACCATGAAAGTAAGAGTAGGTACGCAATACAATACACAGTCAAATGGAAATCCGGATTTTTTAATGTACCAGGACGGTGATACCGATTGGCTGGGATTTGATGATGGTACGCGGGACATCCCTGATGTTTTGAAAGAACCGGCCAAAATTCCTTTGCCCGCAGAGGCGCGCTTCGATGAAGAAAAGGCAGCAAATTTAAATAAGTATTCTACCGCATTTAATAATATCATGGAACTGCAAACAGATCAGATGCCGCTTGATGCCGGTTTGGCTATCTCAATAGGTGACAAACTGCAACTGAGTGAAGGTTCGACAATTGGCATTCAAACCAACGTGACATATGGTAGAAAATATTCATTTTATTCAGGCGGGGAAGTAGGACGGTACAGATTGAATAACAGCGCTGAGACGCTGAATCCGCAGTTGGTGATGTCAGATTCCAAAGGTTCGCAGGAAACAAACCTCGGTGCATTGGCGGATATTACATATAATATTACACCCGAACAGCAAATCGGATTCAATCTATTCTATAATCGCAGTGGAATTTCTTCTGCACGTTATATGGTTGGGTCATGGCCGCAGGAAATTGATGACGAAAACCGGCCTGTGAGTAACCGGGTGCTGACCTATGTCGAGCGCGATATTCAGTCCTATCAGTTTAAAGGGGAGCATTTTATTGCACCATTATTCAATCTTAGCGCAGACTGGGCGGTTACTTTTGCGAATACAAAACAGGACGAACCGGATCGCCGTCATATTTTTGATATAACCAATATTTCAGATCCGGAAAATCCATTTTATACAATTGTCGGTTCAAACTTTGATGATCCGGCGCGTTTCTGGCGCTATTTATCGGATCGTGCGAATACCTACAGTGTAAATTTTTCATTACCATTCTCAATATGGTCAGGTTTAAATAGTAAGTTTAAATTTGGTTTTAACCAGCAGGATTCAAAGAGAAATTTTAGTGAACGAATTTTTTCCTGGTCGGCGATAAATAATACCTATAACGAGGTTGGCGGTGATCCATCCTTGTTATTTGAAAACCAAAATAATGGTCTGATATCCGCCGATACACTTGCTGGCGGCGCACTGATCAGACATAATTTTGGTAATACGGTATATGATTTTACAAAACCAAAAAATAGTTATACGGGAAGTCAGACTATCAGAGCATTTTATGGTATGGTCGATTTTCCATTACTGTACAGGTTAAGATTCATCGGTGGTGTCCGATATGAAACTACCGAAACCGAGGTTATGAGCCGTGACGAAAGTCAGGGCGTGGGTTATATAGACGAAAGAGACTGGCTTCCTTCTTTAAACTTTGTGTATAGTTTAAGTTCAAATATGAATTTACGTGCTGCCGGTTCAAAAACGCTGGCACGGCCAAATTTCCGCGAACTTGCCCCATATTCAACTCAGGAGTTTGTAAATGATTTTATCCTGCGTGGAAATCCTGCATTACTGCGCACAAAGATTAATAATTATGATTTACGCTGGGAATGGTTTACAAATCCCGGGGAAGTACTCGCTGTAAGTGCGTTTTATAAAGATATGAAGAATCCGATAGAAATGGCCTTTGCAACCGGTACCACACAATCCAATCCCATCGTAGAATATAAAAACGTACCAAATGCCACAATTCAGGGATTAGAGTTTGAGTTTAGGCTTGGTCTTGGCCATTTGACGTCTAAAATGAATAATTTTACAGTTGGGTCAAATTTGTCATTGATTGATTCTGATGTAGATATTGCCCGGAGTGAATTGAATATTTCACAGGGAATCGATTCTACTGTAAGCACCACAAGGAATTTGCAGGGACAATCGGATTACATATTAAATGTGGATCTGGTTTATAATAATGACGATTGGGGCACTACGGCAAGCCTGTACTATAATGTGTTTGGTGAGCGGTTGGCGGTTGTTTCAGCAAATATCACTCCGGATGTATTTGAACAACCCACACCGCAACTTGATTTTATTATCTCGCAAAAGATAGTGGATAATTTGTCGGTGAAATTCACTGCTCAGAATTTATTAAACAGAGATTATAGAAAGATCTATCGTTTTAATGGTGCAGATTACGTTTATCAGTCATACAGGCGCGGAACTTCGTTTTCTCTGCGTTTGACTTATCAAATTTAGGGATGCTACTTAAAAATAATTATTCCATGGAAAGAAAAAATAAACTAAATAATTAATCTTATTATTATTAAAGGAGTTTTATATGATTAAATTTATATCAGGTATTCTTTTAATATTGATGCCATTCATTGTGACTGCAGCCGATGTTACCGTCACAGATGATATCACTACCAATACAACCTGGTCCTCAGATAACGTATACTTTCTTGATGGCTTGATCTTTGTAGATAGTCTTGCCACACTTACGATTCAGGCCGGTACGGTAGTTAAAGGATTACTCGCAAATAATATTACCACCGGTGACGGTGCCAGCGCACTGGTTATTCGGCGTGGTGCAAAATTAATGGCAGATGGCACGGCCGAAAATCCGATAATTTTTACAAGCGAACTCGATAATCTTAATATCTCAGAAGATCTGACCGAATCCGATCGTGGTCTATGGGGTGGATTAATATTACTGGGTAAAGCTACGACTAATCAGCCGACAACCGAGAATCAGATTGAAGGAATTCCACCGGAATTAAATGCCAAATACGGCGGTAATGATGATAATGATAATTCAGGTGTGGTTAGATATGTTTCGATTCGTCATGGCGGTTTTTCAATCAGTGGTCAGCCGGGTGACGAGATCAATGGTCTGACCATGGGTGCAGTAGGTTCGGGTACGACGATCGAATATGTTGAAGTATTCTCAAACTTTGATGATGGTTATGAATGGTTTGGCGGAACAGTAAATACGAAATATCTGATAGCTGCCTTCTGTGGCGATGACGCTTTTGATTATGATCAGGGATTCCGTGGCAAACATCAGTTCTGGTTTGCATATCAGGGTCAGGATGAAGCCGGGCGCGGTGGTGAGCATGATGGCGGTGACGATAATGAAACCGGAATGCCTTATTCAATGCCTGTGATCTCTAATGTCACATATATCGGCTCTGGCGGCAATACATCAGGTGTTGCCGGTGATGGTAATGATCGTGCACTTTATTTCCGTGATAATGCCGGTGGCAAATACTATAGTAGTGTATTTACAGAAGTTGTTGGTATCGCTGTAAAGATTGAAGATCTTGGTTCCGGTGATGACAGCCGTAAACAACTGGAAGACGGAAATTTGCTGCTGCAGAACAACTATTGGTGGAATTTCGGCGGTGGAAGCAGTTTACTGGAATTATCCAGTGGTGATCAATGGGTTGCCGATAGTCTGGCTGCCAATGGTAACATGATTGCTGATCCGAAACTGAGAGGGATCAGTTGGAGCAACGGCGCTGAATTAATGGACCCAAGACCTGTTTATGATAGCCCGATATCCATGGGCGGTATTCAACCGAATGATGAATTTTATGCAAAAGTGCAGTATCTGGGTGCTTTTGATCCGAGAAGTGATTTATGGACAAATGATTGGACCGCGCTGGATGCACTTGGTTTTATGGGTGATCTGGATGGTGGTGTCGATGCGATTACGGAGGAATATAGTTCATCTGTAGTTAGTGAATATAGCCTGAGTCAAAATTATCCAAATCCGTTCAATCCGACCACAAGCATTAATTTTGCTCTGCCGCAGTCAGGTCAGGTAAAATTGGTGATTTACAACTCGGTTGGCCAGGTTGTTGAAACCCTTATTGATGAAACACGCTCGGCAGGGCAGTACACCATACGCTTTGATGCCACAAATCTGGCCAGTGGTGCTTATTATTACCGATTACAGACCGAGTCAAGAGTATTTTCTAAAAAGATGTTGCTGATAAAATAAAAATGACCCTTCTTAAATAACCCTGGGCTTATCAAGGCAATGCGGACTAGTTTGGCATTGCCTTTTTTTTTGTTATCCGGAGGATATCATGGGTAAGATTTATTTAATCCCCTCGGGGTTATGGGGATTGGGGTATTACCTATTATGGGCTTTGCCCATGGCTAAAAGTGTTGAGCCCCTTCGGGGTTCTTCTGAAGACAGAATATTCTGACTCGTGTGTTCAAGAACTAACTGACCACCGACAAGTACCGAATGCCTATAGTCGAGTATCCAGCAACCAGCATCAAGTATCTTGCATCCTGTATCCTGCATCCTGTATCCTGTATCCTGTATCTTGTCTCCTGTAACCCCGTCATCTCGAAGAGATTTCCCATTTTCTCCATACACACTTCTGTTACTTACCCCAAGATTAATCTTGGGATAAGCCAAAATAAACGAATTCAAAAGGTTTGGTATGACACAATAACGAAACGGTGTCTTGCATTCCTGCGGAACACAATAATAATAAAAAAGGCCCGTATTACCGGACCCTTGTATAATTAATAATACTTACCTGAATAAAATGCTCAGGGACTTAGGGACTTAGGGACTTAGAAAGTATGATAAACCTGATCCCAAATCAAACTCCGCTCCTACAGATTAAACATCTCACGATTATCTTCAATCTCTGCTTCGGCTTTTAAGTATTCATACCACTCGTTAAACACCTTGCTTCTTTTTTGATTCAACAACCGTGCCTGTATCCCATCTTTTTGTATTTTGAACAGGGTGGAATCATATTCCGTTTTTGACATCAGTTTTTGCCAGTAAATGCCCCGATTTGTTTCAATTTGTTTCGATATTTCATCGCTGTTCAAAGCGAATGCTGTGGCGTTGAACTGATGATCAAAACCGATGCCGGGAATACTGCCGCTCATCGTAAAATCAGCGGTTGTATCAGATCTTACTGCTTTTGCTGTATCTTTAGCCATAATAGCACTAAAATCAGAAGAACTGCTTAACCATTCTTCGATTACCATTGCATAATCACGTGCCAGTTGCTTTTCTTTTTCTTGTTTTACTTTCGTTTTACAAGCGCTTAAAACTTCTTCAAATGGACGTACTCCTGCAGATTTAATTTCAACTATCTTAAATACTGCAAAACCATTCTCGGTATAAATCAGATCACTAACCTCATTGAGACCGCTCTTAAAAGCAAAATTAGAGATTGAAAAGTTACGACCAAACCCGGGAATAAAATTCATTTTCTCGGAAATATGACCGGTTTTTTTTATTTCATATCCCTGTTCTTCAGCAACTGACTCAAATCCAGTAGTTTTTGCATCTTCGGCAAAAAATGCAGCTGCGGTTTCTGTTTTTTCCCGTGTACTTGGTCCGGCACTGACTTTTAATAAAACATGACTCACTTTTACCTGTGGTTTGCCATCTTTAACACGTTTATCTTCGATAAGGATCAGATGCATGCCAAATTGGGTTTCAACCGGTCCAACCAAATCACCGGGCTTGCCATTGAAAGAAGCATCTTCAAATGGCTTGACCATGGCACCTCTTTCAAAGAAGTCATATCGTCCGTTATTTGTGGCAACAGCAGGGTCTTCACTAAATTCCGCAGCCAGGGCGTTAAAATCCTCTCCATTGGCGAATCTGGCACGAATTTCAGCAAATTCATCCATGATGCGTGTGGTATCCTGAGTGGTTGGTTTCAGAATGAATTCAACATAGTTCAAGTCGCGGGTTTCATCGCGTTCAAATTCATCCTGATGTGCATCGTAATATGCACGGGCTTCATCATCCGTTACTTCCTTGATCTTGTCACGATATTTTGCGAAAGGTAATTCAAGATAAGCCACTTTTGCTTTCATGGAGGTTTTCATATATTCTTCTTCCGCTTCAGATTCACTGACACGAACCGTTGCAGTGATAACATTCTGCAATTTCTGGAAGGGTAGTTGCTGGCGGTAAAAATCTTCGATCTGAAGCCACGGTATTTCAGTATTACCAAAAGAAGCATAGTATTTGTCCCAATCAAATTGACCATTGGTCTGAAAATTAGGATTTTGTTTAAACTCATCTAAAGGATAATTTTTTATCTGATATCGGATTTCTTCATCCGTTGCAGTAATTCCAAGTTTATCTATTTCTTCCTGGAAAATCACGCGCTGTACATATTGCTCCCAAACCTGTGTCCGTAAGTTTTCCAGCTGGGTGTCGTTGAGATTTTGATCTGTTCTCTGACGCTCATTCTGGTACATTTGCTGATACATTTCTGTGAACTGATCATAAGTTAGTTCCTGGCCGTTCACACTGCCTACAAAGGCCTGACGGTTGCTCATACCGGAATAATCCATACCCCACTCAAATACCATCAAACCGATAAAAGCAAGTGCAACGATTACAATAAAAATTTTACTGTATTCGCGTAATTTGGTCATCATAATAAATACATCTCCTTATTCTAATATTCGTTACCAAACCGGGCTTGGTAACGTTGTACTCTCCAATTTATAATAAACTATAATTTACAAGTACTTACCGTCTATTTCAACTCTAATGCATGATTTTAAAATCAAAAAGATTTAAAAAGATTTTGACTGAAAATAACGATTTATTAAGTTTGCCATTATGAAGAAAGTAGAATACTATCTTGTCGTACTCTTATTTGCAATATTTGAACGAATACCATTTGCAGTGGTTAAATATGTCGGCTTGATTATTGCGTTCATCACACAACATGTGATACGGTATCGTACTGAGCTTGTAAAAGAGAACCTGCGCAGGGCGTTTCCTGAATATGATGAAAAGAAAATTTCTCAAATTAGCAAAGAAGTATATATTAATTTTACCTTTTTGTGGGTTGAATGGCTGCAAAGTCGCAGATTTACAAAGGAATTTGCCGAAGACACTTGCACAGTAGAAAATTTTGAAATCGTAGCAGAAGCACTTGCGCAGAACAAAGGACTGGTTGGTTTTAGCGGGCATTTGGGGAATTTTGAATGGATTGCAAGATATGTGCAGCATCATCACAGACAGGTTACAGGTATCATGCGCAGAATGCATAATAAAGATATAAACGACTTTGCAGTTAAATTCAGGGAAGATCTGGGTTTTGGTGTTATTTATACCGATGGTGCATTTAAGAAAACTCTGGAATTATTGGCAAATGGTGGCGTAGTTGGTGTCGCTGGTGATCAGGACGCACATGAAAAGGGTGTATTTGTCGATTTTTTTGGTATTCCTTCGTCAACCCCGGTTGGCGCTGCCATGTTTCATTTAAGAAGTGGTGCCCCAATTATATTTTTAGCTGGCATACGTGAGAAATGGGGTAAGTTCAGGTTTGTTTTTGAAAAAGTACCAGTGCCCGAAAATAAAGAAATAACAGATGACAATATTTATCGCATAATGCAGGCGGTGACAACTTTGCTGGAAAAATATATCAGGAAATATCCCGGCCAGTATTTTTGGACACACCGGCGCTGGAAAACGGTTCCGGATCAGTTTCAACTTGAAAAATTCCGGGAACAACGTAAAAAATATATGGACAAATCTCTCTTAGAATAAAGCTGATTCTCCAGTGCAACAACAAATGAAAATACTTATCATTCAAACTGCGTTTATCGGTGATGTTATTCTTACAACACCACTTATATCTTCAGTAAAAAAAATATATCCGGATAGTGCTATAGATTTCCTGACAATCCCCAAATCTGTAAATATTCTTGAAAACAATCCTGATCTTAATCAAATAATCATATTTGATAAAAATGATAAGGACAGTGGATTATCGGGATTAATGCGGTTGGGAACATACCTTAAATCGCAGTCTTATGATATCTGTTTTACCCCGCATCGCTCCTTACGCAGCGCCTTTCTCAGCTACACTACCGGCGCACAAAAACGTATCGGCTTTGATCGCAGTGCGTTCAAATGGGCATATACGAACATTGTCATCTATCGTTATGATATACATGAGATAGAACGGAACTTATCATTGCTTGGCCAGGAAGAATATGGCCTGAATATCTCAAAACCATTGATCTATCCCTCGGATGAAGATATAAATATTGTTAATCAAATTTTAAAAGATAATTTTATTAGTAAAAAAAGTCGTATATTTGCTTTTGCGCCAGGATCGATATGGCCAACAAAACGCTGGCCGGAGAACTATTTCGCAGATCTTTGCAGGATGCTGGTGAGCGATGGATATGTACCATTGCTAATTGGTGGGCCGGATGATATTGGCATTTGTGAAGAAATTCAACGTGCCTGCCCGCAGTCAAGATCTCTGGCTGGTATACTGTCATTGCGTCAATCCACATACTTATTGAAAAAATGTACCGGATTGATTACCAATGATTCTGCGCCATTACATCTTGGCCTGGCAGCGGATATTCCGGTGTATGCCATATTTGGAGCAACGGTTCCTGAATTTGGATTTGCACCGTTTGGAGAAAAAGACAAGGTGATTGAGTATAAGGATCTGGCTTGCCGCCCATGTGGCAAACACGGCAGCGCAAAGTGCCCGGTAAAAAGTTTTGATTGTATGCTGAAATTGACGCCTGAGAAGGTATATAGCGAACTGAACCTAAATTTAACTACAGAATAAAAATAGATGTTTGAAAAGAAAACTGAAATTTATGATATCGATCCGGCAAATCCGGATGTAAAAGTTGTCGAACGGGCAGCAGAAATTATCCGGGGTGGCGGAATTGTTGTTTATCCGACGGATACACTCTATGGATTCGGTGTGGATGCCCGTAATCAAATTGCCATGAACAGGTTGTACGACCTGAAAGGCCGGGATTATAAAAAGCCGGTTTCACTGGTTGTGAAAAATTTAAACCAGGTAGAATCGATCGTGGGCAAAGTGCCAGATTATGAGCGTAATGTTTTTTCTAAACTATTGCCCGGAAAAATAACCCTGGTCATAAAAAAGAGAAAAAGCATAGATTTGCCAAAAATCAAGGAGTTTCCTAAGATCGGATTCCGCATTCCGCATGATAAAGTATGTAAATTGATGACTGAATCTGCAAATTGTCCGATTACGTCAACAAGTGTAAATATCTCCACAAAAGATAACCTGAGCAGCGGTACCGAAATAATGTCCCTGTTTAATAATAAGGTTGATATTATTTTAAACGTCGGATCGTTAAAAAAAAGTAAGGGGTCTACGGTACTCGATATTTCAACTACTCCGCCAACCGTTCTTAGGAAAGGGGATATACCGATTCAGGAGATTGAAGAATTACTGGGCTATGAAATCCGCAAGAGTTATCCGGAAAAATTTGTGATTACTTTTGTTTGTTCAGGTAATATCTGCAGATCGCCAATGGCGCACGGCATATTGAAAAAAAATATTACCGGATCAAAATATAATAAGATAATTGAAATTGGTTCAGCCGGAACATTGAATATTAATGATTCGCACCCAACAATTGAAACCCTTGATGTTTCGAATAATGCCGGAATTGATCTTAGTGACCATCTTTCGAGAGGCCTCAATGAATCTATTATCATTAATTCCAATCTGATTATTTGTCTGGCATTAAATCATATGCATTATATTCAGGATAACTTCTCTCAGTACAGATCCCGGGCAATGCTGTTAAAACAAATTGGCAGAGAAGGGCAATTGAGCAATCCATCAGTTGCAGACCCGATTGGCAGATCTCTTTCATATTATGAAAAAATATTTAAACAAATAAGCGACGAAGTTCACAGGGTAACCCCATTAATTTTTAAAATGGTTGATGAATTCTTATCAGATATAGGAAGAAAACTTTAGTTTAACTTAGAGTATAGATATGCGCATAACTAAAATTCTTTTATCTATTATTATTTTTTTGTTCTTGTTAAAATTTATCAATTCAGAAAGCGAGGCAATATCACAATCTAATACCTATCCAATGGACACTACGATTGTTGATACTGCTCAGATTGATTCAAATTTGCAAATGCATGATACCGTCACCGTGGTCCTGGAGTATCCCAGTATTGAAAATACCGCATTCTCAGTTGGCGAAAAACTTACTTTCAAGGTTCGATATGGATTTGTCCGTGCCGGAACAGCGACTATGGAGGTCATGCCGGATAAAGTGATCAGGGGAAAAACAGCCTATCACATTCAAACACGGGCCGAGTCCGCCTCCGGTTTTAGCTGGATATATAAAGTTGAAGATGTGGTTGATAGTTATATGGATAAGATGGGCCTGTTTAGCTGGAAGTTTGACAAGCGTCTGCGCGAAGGCGGGTATATGGTCGACTTATTGGTAGATTATTTCCCTGAGGATTCGTTAGCAGATATCCATTACACCCGGTATGAAGATGAAGATGAAATTCGCGATAAAGAAAATTATCAGGTAAAGGCACCGCCTTTTTCAAGAGATGTATTGGCCTCATTTTACTATATCAGGACTCAAGAACTGGAAGTCGGTAAGATCTTTCATCTGGTGAATCACGATAATAAAAAAGTATATAATCTTGAAATTCATGTGTATCCACGTGAAATCGCAGAAACCGCCGCAGGAAACTTTAACTGTTTTGTTGTCGAGCCATTTTTAAAAGGCGAAGGCATTTTTAAACAAAAGGGTAAATTAAGAGTATGGATGACAGATGATAAATTCAAGATACCGGTTCAAATGAAATCTGAGGTGGCAGTCGGTCATATCACGACCGAGTTGGAAGATATCTCCGGGATCGATGAACCCATTCCGTCAAAAATGGATTACTGATGTCTAAGTATAAAAAAGCTCGATTTTTCAAATATAAAAACTTATGATCTTGCTACAAGGAAGAGCAAAGTATCAACCGATGAGTTTGCCAAAGTAGTGGGGAGTAATGCGGATATCAAAGAGTTTATGGATAGCCTGCCAAAAATTCTGGCAGGGAAGCAATTTACCGATTTTATAAACTACTACAAGCAAGCCATTAAATCCGATTCACAAATAATTCTAATGATGGGTGCACATGTCATAAAAGTAGGATTAGCGCCTATCCTGATTGACGCCATGAAACGGGGTTGGATTTCTCATTTAGCAATAAATGGGGCATGTGTGATCCATGATGTGGAAGTGGCCATTTGGGGATCTACCTCAGAAGATGTAGCCGAAGGCCTGGAGGACGGTTCATTTGGCATGGCCCGTGAGTCGACCGCCTTTATAAATGAATCCGTGAGTGCGGCAAAAGGAAAAATGGGTTATGGCGAAGCTGTCGCCGAGGCGCTGTTTAAAAAGGGCGGACCAAATACGGAACTAAGTTTGTTGTATAATGCCTACAAAATGGATATTCCTTTGAGTGTACACTCTGCCCTGGGAACTGAAATCATCCATCAGCACCCCAATGTGGATGGTGCAGCAGTCGGTGATACTTCATTAACCGACTTTCAGGTATTTTCAAATTCGGTAAGTAAACTTGATAGCAATTCCATCGTTATGAATATAGGCTCTGCGGTGATCATGCCCGAAGTATTTCTAAAAGCCCTTACTGTTGCCAGAAATCTAGGCTTTGCAGCCTACGGTTTCACCACCGCAACATTTGATATGATCCGACATTATCGTCCCACTGTAAACGTTGTCCAGCGACCCACCCAAAAGAAAGGACAAGGGTATTATTTTATCGGTTATCATGAAATAATGATCCCACTTTTGTATGCGGCGCTAAAAGCGGGGTGATAGAAACTGGATGCCAGATGCTGGCTCCAGGCTTCAGGATCCTTCTACTTACCCCAAGATTAATCTTGGGGTAATAAAAATATAAACGAATGACACAGTAACGAACCTTCATCCTCTATCCAGCATTCAGCATCCCGTTTCCTGCTACTTCTACAAATACTTTCCTTTTCCGGAAATATTCTCGCATGGTTTCTTGTTGTTATACTATCAGTTGATGATATTGTAATAAAAAAATAAAAAGGAGTACCTAAAAATGGCACACAATTTACCTAATTTACCATATTCATACGATGCACTCGAACCCTATATCGATGCCCAAACAATGGAAATTCATCATTCCAAGCATCATGCGGCATATGTCAGCAAACTAAATGCGGCATTAGAGGGTCATGCCGATCTTCAGGAAAAAAGTATCGAAGATCTGATAAAAAACCTTAGCTCGGTTCCGGAAGGTATCCGGATCAGCTGTCAGAAATAATGGTGGCGGACATCTGAATCATAGTATTTTCTGGAAATTAATGGGATCAAATAAAGGTGGGAATCCTGTTGGTGATCTGGTATCTGCAATTGATACTAAATTCGGTAGTTTTGATAGTTTTAAAGATCAGTTTGCAACCGCTGCAGCCAATCGTTTTGGTAGTGGATGGGCCTGGTTGGTCGTAAATGGCAGCGGAGATCTTGAAGTGACATCTACAGCGAATCAGGATAATCCGGTGACCGACGGTAGTGCTGTCCTGCTTGGTCTTGATGTCTGGGAGCATGCCTATTATCTTAAATACCAAAATCGTCGCCCGGAGTACGTTGAAAACTGGTGGAATGTGGTTAACTGGGAAGTAGTTAATGACAAATACGCAAGCGTAAAATAATATATAAAATACGGGCTGTTCAAATGAATGGCCCTTTTTTTTATCCTTCCTTGCACAATTTCTTCACAAATTCGTATCTTTGACCGCTATCGGCTAACAGCCATCTGTTTTTATATCTTTGAATAAAGAATGGAAAGAAAATTGTTTTTAGCCGACAGCCGACAGCCGACGGCTGATAGCCAATGGCTCATTGCCAATCGCCAATTAAAAAAGGGTTATCATTTGAAAAAACTGGGGTATTTTGGCGCATTATCACTTGTAGTAGGTAATATCATCGGCGTAGGAATTTTCACAACTACCGGGTATATGGCAAATTATATCCAATCTCCTGCCTGGATGATCCTGGCCTGGCTGGTTGGAGCAATATACGCCCTGAGCGGTGCGATGGTATATAGCGTACTTGCTTCGCGATACCCGCTTTCCGGCGGTGATTATCAGTATCTAAGCAAAGCCATTCACCCTGTAACAGGATATTTATTTGGCTGGTCCGCATTCTTTGTCACCTATTCCGGTTCAATTGCTGCACTAAGTATAGCCGCCGCATTTTATTTAAGTGGTATATTTGGCGATTCCGTATTTGAAAAGTCATTACTATTATTTTCCATTTTTAATTTTCCAATCAGTATCAGCGTGAATAAACTGATTGCTATTTTGCTCATTATATGCTTTTCGTGGATTAATTATCGCGGTATTCTGTTATCGGGAACGTCACAAATAATATTAACGGCAGGAATCTTTATATTATTGATCATCTTCTCGCTGGCGGGTACTTTCTCTGTAAATGCGGATTATAGTTTGTTGTTCACAGGCTCGGGAGTGAGCCAGGATTTCTCCGGATTTCTGATATCACTTATAGCGGTTCTCTTTGCCTACATGGGATGGACGACGGCTGTATATGTGGCAGAGGAGGTAAATGAACCGCGATCTAATCTACCAAAAGCGCTTATATCCGGCGTATTAATTGTCGGTTTCATATATTTATGGGTGAATATTGTATACCTGATTGCCGTTCCGATTTCTTCAATGAAGGATGTGGTAAATATCGGTTCAAAAACAGCCGTTTCCCTCTGGGGTGAACCGGCAAAGGTCATCCTCTCGGGAATCGTATTGGTCGCTGTGCTGGGGTCACTAAACTCAACGATATTATCCGGACCCAGAATATATATGGCCATGGGTCGTGATGGCTTCTTTTCAGGCCGTCCGGCCAAACAACATGCAAAATTCAATGCGCCATACATTGCGATAATCTGGCAGGCAATTTGGAGTATTTTATTGGTAGTAAGCGGAAGTTTTAATGAATTATTATCCTTTGTTGTCTTTGTGGCAATCATATTTTCCGTTGGTGCCGGAGTTATCAGCCTGAAAATTACGCTGGAAGAAGCATCATATATCAGTCTGAACAAAGTTGCATCACTTTTTTATCTTATTTTTTGCTTATTAATTCTGATAAATACGCTGGTGCAAAAACCAGTCGAATCAATAAGCGGGTTGGTTCTGGTTTTGGTTGCTCTTCCGTTTTATTATTTTGAATCCAAAAAATATAATAAAAAATAATTATTGGTCCGTAAATTGGCACTTCCAATTTTAATCGAAAATATAAAATCCAAAATCTCTAATATATCAAGATAGAAAATTCTTCAACCTATTAAAAAACAAGCAATTATTATTTGCAACAGCAAGATAAATTAATTAAATTTCATAGTGATTAGAAGTGGGTTAAGAGCCCACTTTTTTGTTATGTATAAGTTCGGAAATATGGAACAGACAGAATCAAAAATAAAAGAATTAATCGATGATATTTGCCAGCAAAAAAATGTGTACTTGCTTGGGCTTGATATCAGCGGGGGCGGAAGAAACCGTCAGGTAAAAATAATTGTGGATACAGAAAGTGGCGTTACTCTAAAAGAGTGTCAACAGATCAGCAAAGAAGTGAATGATATATTTTTTAGAAAAGATATCTATGCCGACGGTTATAAGCTGGAGGTTAGTTCTCCCGGTGTAGATAAGCCACTGGAGCACGAATTTGAGTTTAGAAAAAATGTCGGGCGGGATTTGGCCCTGGAATATATTGAAGGTGATGAAATACTAAAGGTAACCGGTACCCTGGAATCATTTTCAGGGGAACAATTATGCCTGATTGTGGGTAAAGACAGCGTGGTCGTACCAAGAGCAAATGTGAAACACGCAAAAGTGAAATTAAAATGGTAGAGAGATTTGAATTATGAATAGTGATATCATTGAGGCAATTACGCAGATAGCCCGCGAGAAAAAAATTGATAAAGAAGTCTTGCGTGACATGCTCGAAAATATTTTTACACAAATGATTATCAAGAAGTATGGACACGCAGATAATTTTGATGTTATTGTCAATATTGATAAAGGTGATATTGAAATCTTTCAGGAAAAAACAGTTGTTGAAGAAGTTGAAGATCCGGTGGTTCAAATCGATCTTACATCTGCCAGGCAGCTGGACCCGGATGCTGAAATTGATGAAGATATAGTCGAGGTTGTTGATCCTGAATCATTCGGAAGGCGATTAATCGTCACTGCCAAGCAAAATTTAAATCAAAAAATTCGTGATTTTGAACGTGAAAATATCCTTGAAGAGTATCAAAACCGCATTGGTGAGATTATTATCGGCGATATTAGACAGGTAAACAAACGTGGTATGTTTGTCAATGTTGATAAAACAGAAGTATTTCTGCCGCGCGAAGAGCAAATACAGAGTGAAAGATTGCGACGCGGTGATACGGTTCGTGCAATAATAAAAGAGGTCCGGGCTGAAGCAAAAGGATCTGATATTATAGTTTCACGGGCGGATAAACAATTCCTGATCCGTTTATTTGAATTAGAAGTACCGGAAATATATGATGGCATCGTTGAAATAAAAAATGTAGCCCGCGAGGCCGGCGATCGTTCCAAAATATCGGTTGAATCCATTGACCGGCGCGTAGATGCGGTTGGTGCCTGTGTGGGAATGAAGGGCGTGCGAATTCAAGCTATTGTTCGTGAACTAAATAATGAAAAAATAGATATTATTAATCACACATCTGAGCCGGCCCTTTATATTAGCCGGGCTATGACACCAACAAAACCGGTAAAAATTATTGTAAATGAAGACGAAAAAATGGCGGTTGCCATCGTTACTGATGACCAGATGGCACTTGCAATCGGTCGAAATGGACAGAATTTACGGCTTGCATCTGAACTAACCGGATATCAGATCGAGCCGATTAAAGAAAGCGATTATCAGGCACAATTAGATGAATCTTATGCACCACTTGAAGAAATATCAGAATTATCAAAAAGCCTGCTGGATAAGTTATTGGAACAGGATCTTAGAAGCCGCCACGAAGTGCTGGATTTAGGAATTGAGGGATTGGTTGAATTACCTGGTATCGGCGCAAAAACGGCTGAAAAAATCATTTCAATTTTAAGCACTTATACATCAAAAAAAGAAGTGATTGACGAAGCATCGGAAGTAGAAGAAAACTAACAAGGTGGAGATTTAATGCCTGCTGCTGTAAAGAAATTTAAGTTATTTAAAGTCTGCAAAGAGTTAAATGTTGGGATTGAAACGATTAGTTCTTTTCTAAAAGAGAAGGGCGTAAAAGTTACCGGCCCGAATACATCTATTTCAGCAGAGATACATGAAGAAATTCTCGATAATTTTGCTCGCGAAAAAGAGATTGCAGATCAGTTGCATATGCGTAAGATTAAAAGCGAATCCGGCGAAGAAGTCGGTGAGGCTGATCTTGTCGAAGAAAAAACGGTTGAAAAATCTGAGTATATTCAAAATATCGAGCGCTCAATCGAAGAGCGAATCGAGGCCATGAAAAAAGAAGATGAGCCGGAAGAAAAGCCAAAGAAAAAATCGAAAGCAAAAAAAGATCCTGAACCAGATACTGAAACCGAAATTGAATCGCAAAAAATAGTAGACCAGGCAAAAGAAATTATAGAAGAAACACCGGCGGAGGAAGTACAGCCGGAACCTGAAGTAAAGGTTGAAGAAAAGCCGAAATCAGGTGCTATCAGAAAAATCGATCTCGATAAGGTTGGGAGAATATCCTCAAAGCCCGAGCCGGCAGCGAAAGAAACAAAGCCGGAAGCGGATCAAGAGGATAAAAAAGACAAAGGCAAAAAGAAAGACAAGCCATCCTCAGGTAAAGAATCTGAGGATACCAAAGAAGCCAAACGCCGCAAAGCCATGGAGATGATCCGTAAAGATGAGAAAAAACGGAAACATTTCCTGAAAACAGGTGATGTTGATAAGATTGAGCCAGGGCGTCGCCAGAGAGTGCGCAAGCAAAAGAAAAAGTCTGTTGATCAAAAAGAAGTGCAGCAAACTGTTAAGAAAACACTGGCAAGTCTGGATGATAAATTAAAGAAGACCAAAAAACGTAAAAAAATAAAAGATGAAACCGGTGAAGAAATCGAACAGAATATCATTTATGCAAGTGAATTTATTTCAGCTAATGATCTGGCGAATCTTATGGACGTACCGGTAGGTGAAATTATCACCAAATGTCTTGATCTGGGACTCGTTGTATCAATTAACCAGCGTCTTGATATTGATACAATTGAATTGTTAGCAGGTGAATGGGATTTCATCGTTCAGAAAGAAGAAGAATTTGCTTCTGATTTCATTGAAGAAATGGAAATTGAAGAGCAGGATATCGAAGACGATGAAGAGAGATCGCCAATAATTACAATAATGGGGCATGTTGATCACGGTAAAACCTCCCTCCTGGATTTTATAAGAAATACAAATATCGTTGACGGTGAATCCGGTGGGATCACCCAGCACATTGGCGCTTATTCAGTTGAAAAAAACGACCGTAAAATTACTTTTCTGGATACACCCGGCCATGAAGCGTTTACAGCTATGAGGGCACGTGGTGCGCAGGTAACTGATATAGTAATACTTGTCATCGCAGCAGATGATGATGTCATGCCGCAAACAGAAGAGGCAATTGACCATGTGCGCGCAGCCGGAGTTAAATTAATAATTGCAATTAATAAAATTGACCGTCCGAGCGCAAATGTCGAAAAGATAAAGCAGCAATTAGCTGAAAGAAATATCCTGGTTGAAGACTGGGGCGGTGAATACCAGAGTGCCGAAATATCAGCAAAAACTGGTGAGGGTATCGAAGAGTTGCTTGATAAGGTACTGGTTGAGTCAGAGTTGCTTGACCTCAAGGCAACTACAAAGAAAAGAGCCAGGGGCACGGTTATCGAATCGCAGTTGGATAAGGGCAAGGGTGTAATCAGTACGGTCCTGGTACAAAATGGTGTATTAAGAATAGGCGACCCCTTTATCGCCGGGCAATATTCAGGAAAAGTTCGCGCCCTGCTAAACGATAAAGATCAACGGGTGGAAATTGCGTATCCTTCGGAACCGGTTCAGGTATTAGGTTTTGATGGCTTGCCACAGGCCGGTGATTCCTTTATTGCGATGTCGGACGAACAAACGGTAAAAGAAATTAGTTCACAACGTCAGAGAATTAAACGTGAACAGGATTTTCGTCAGGTTAAATTACGTACACTTGATCAAATTTCAGAGAGTATCAAATCCGGTGGGGTAAAAGAACTGCCGATCATTGTAAAAGCAGATGTGGATGGTTCCGCAGAAGCGTTGGCCGACTCGCTGCTCAAACTCTCTAAAAAAGAAGTTGCTGTTGATGTTATCAGGAAGGCTGTTGGTCCTATCTCTGAATCAGATGTCTTACTGGCGGCGGCTTCGAATGCGATTATTATCGGATTTCACGTCCGTCCAAATATAAAAGCAAAAGAATTGGCACAACAGGAAGATATTGAAATAAGAAATTATCGTGTTGTGTATGATGCGATTAATGACGTACGGCTGGCCCTTGAAGGTATGCTGGAAACTGAGAAGCGCGAAGAGGTAACAGGGCTTGTGGAAATTCGCGAGATTTTTAAGATTTCTCGCTTGGGTACGATTGCCGGATGTCATGTAAAATCAGGGAAGATCAATCGTAATTCAAGAATACGTCTTATTCGGGATGATGTGAACATATATGAAGGTCTGCTTACCTCACTGAAAAGATTTAAAGATGATGTCAAAGAGGTCGCGGCCGGATTTGAATGCGGTTTGCAGATTCAGAATTATAACGATTTAAAAAACGGTGATATGATTGAAGCATTTGAAATTGTGGAACATAAACGAACTCTGGATGCTGCTCTGTGACCGTAGGTGTTTTGATAATTGAGATCATGATACATTCAAGCACTTCGTTGAAAGAGAAGCGAATGGTATTGAACAGTGTCAGAGATAAATTGAAAAGAAAATTCAATGTGTCCGTAGCCGAACTTGATTTTCAGGATAAATGGCAACGTTCACAACTGGGAATCGCGACTATATCAAACGAGTATTCACATGCAGAAGATTCTCTGCAAAAAGTGTTTCGTTTCCTGGATGAATTTGATGAATATGAAATTGTAAATTATACATTTGATTATGTTTGACCAGGAACAAGGCAGCCGGCGTACCAGTAAAGTCGCGGATCAGATAAAGAATAAAATCAGTTTGATCCTGCAGCAGAAATATAATGAGCCGCAGGGCGGTATGATTACGGTGATCAAGGTAAAGGTGTCACGCGACCTTAAATATGCAAAGGTGTATTTTACAGTTTTAGGAAAAGATATTGATTTTAAGACATGTGAAAAGGATTTGAAAAAAGCAACACCCTTTTTACGAAGGGAATTAAGTCAAACTATAAGTATGAAATTTGTTCCGGAGTTACGCTTTTTTTATGACGACAGCGTTGAATACTCCGAACATATGGCAAGACTATTCAAGAAAATTAATGATCACAAGGATAATATCTAAACACACATTATCAGAATATGCGACCAAGAGCAGGGATAATATCATATTAATAGACAAACCCGCCAGCTGGACTTCTTTTGATATAGTAAAAAAGATAAAAAATATAGGAAGATTTAAAAAAGTAGGACATGCCGGTACGCTGGATCCCTTTGCCACCGGTTTACTTATTCTTGGGACAGATAAAGAAACAAAAAGCCTGACGACTTTAAGCCAGGAGAGTAAGGCATATCAGGCTACTATTGAATTTGGTAAGACGACCGATTCGTATGATGTTACAGGCAATGTCACATCAACTAAAGAAATAACAGAAATTGATATAAACGAGTTGCGGAAAATAATTGGAAATTATATTGGCGAAACAGAACAAGTCGCACCAATGTATTCCGCAAAAAAGATAGATGGCGTGCGACTCTATAAACTGGCCAGAAAAGGCGAAACTGTAGAGAGAAAGCCACACAAAATAACGATCTTTGAAATAAATGAAATTTCACACTCCGGCCCGGAACTGAGTTTATATGTTAATTGTTCCAAAGGAACATATATCCGCTCTCTGGCTCATGATATAGGTGAAGAATCGGGATACGGCGCCTATCTTAAAGATCTGCGTCGTGTGAGCATCGACAAATATCATGTTTCGGATGCATTATCTGTAATCGAATTTGAAACGTTCTGGAAATCATTGAATTAAAATGGAAATTATCAGCGGATTAGATCAGGTCAAACGGGGGAAACCATCGGTAGTTACAATTGGTAATCTGGATGGTGTGCATCTGGGGCATCGGGAATTGCTTAAAAAAGTGATGGAAATTGCCGGTGAACGGAACCTGCTTGGCACATTGATCACATTTGACCGGCATCCGAGAGCCGTTGTTTCATCAAGTCCCGCAAGCCAAATTAGATTTTTAACAAATCTTGATGAAAAAATACAATTTGTAACAAAACAGGGTGTTGACCGGATTATCATTGTTAAGTTCACCAGAGAGTTTTCAGAATTGTCATATGAGCAATTTGTAGAAAATATTCTGATAAATAAACTTGATATGAAAGCGATGGTTTTGGGTCATGACCATGCATTTGGCCGTGACAGGGGCGGTAATGTTGACAGTCTGGAAAATTTGCGCTCAAAATATAAATTTGATGTGTTTGAGCTTGGCGCAAAAAAGATTGGTAATGTTACGGTAAGTAGTTCTCTGATAAGGGAACATTTAACCAATGGTCGTGTTCTTGAAGCAGCAGAATTACTTGGTCGGAATTATTCTCTGTCAGGAATAGTTGTTCGTGGTGATGGAAGAGGCAAGAAACTGACCTTTCCCACAGCGAATATTTCTCCTGAAAATCAATCAAAACTGATTCCGGCTGAAGGTGTTTACGCTGTTGATTGCATATTGAAGTCAGGGAAATTCAGAGGAATGGCAAATATTGGATACAAGCCAACCTTTGGCAGCGCAGACAAGACAATTGAAATAAATTTATTTGATTTTTCAGAAGATATATATGGAGACAGAATATCCGTTGAGTTTTTACAGAGAATCAGAAGTGAAATTAAATTTAAAAGTAAGCAGGATCTCATAGCACAGTTAAAAAAAGACAAAGAAAAAAGTTTAATTATATAATATCTTGTTGGAGGAACGAACAATGGCATTGACCGTCGAAAAGAAAAACGAACTGGTTAAAAAATTTGGATCAAGCAAAGACGATACTGGTAAAACAGAGGTTCAGATCGCGTTATTAACTGAAAGAATTAAATATTTGACCGATCATTTTAAAGAACACTCAAAAGACAATCATTCACGTCGTGGTTTATTAAAACTGGTTGGCCAGCGTCGACGCCTGCTTGATTATTTAAGTAAAAAAGACATCGAACGGTACCGTTCTTTAATAAAAGAACTTGGTATCCGCCGATAACATATCTGGAGGATTAATGGTAGTTACAAAATCAGTCCCGTTTGGCAGAGGGACGTTAATAATTGAAACTGGTAAAGTAGCCAAACAGGCAGACGGTGCAGTAACTGTTCGCTATGGTGATACAATGGTACTGGTTACTGCCGTAGCAAACAGCGATGCAAGACGTGATATTGATTTTTTTCCGTTGAGCGTCGAATATCGTGAAAAAACTTATGCTGCCGGTAAAATTCCCGGCGGTTTTTTTAAGCGTGAAGGCAGACCCTCTGAAAAAGAGATTTTGTCAGCCCGGTTAATTGATCGGCCTATTCGTCCGCTATTTCCGGAAGGATTCAGAGCCGAAACACAGATTATCGCAACAGTGATTTCTAGTGACCGGGAAAATGATGCGGATGTTTTAGCAGCAGTTGGTGCTTCCACGGCGCTTTCTATCTCTGATATCCCGTTTGATGGGCCCATTGCTTCGGTAAGAGTCGGAAAACTCGACGGTACGCTTATACTGAATCCGACTTTTGAAGAGGTGGAAAAATGTTCACTGGAATTCATTGTCGCCGGTTCAGAAGAATCTATCGTGATGGTTGAAGGTGAAGCCAGTGAAATCAGTGAGGCCGAGATGCTGGAGGCAGTAAAATTTGCCCATGAAGGTGTCAAGCAATTAATTCAGGTGCAAAAAGACCTGATCGCCGAAGTTGGTGTGCCAGCCAGGGAAATTGAAGTTCCGGAAAACCCTGAAGGACTTTTAGAAAAAGTCGCAAAACTTGGCACAGATGGCATAAAAAAAGCAATAAAACTGCAGGATAAAAAAGAACGCCGCAGTGCATTAAAAGATGTAAAAGTACTCGTCATCGAACAACTTGTTGAAGAATATCCTGAATTTGAAAAACTTATCGGTGAGTATTTGCATGATATCGAAAAAGATGAAACACGCGCTATGATGCTTAGAGACAAGGTACGTCTGGATGGAAGAAAAGAAGACGAAATACGACCAATCACCTGCGAAGTGGGTTATCTTCCCCGCGTTCATGGTTCGGCTCTCTTTACTCGTGGACAGACTCAGGCATTAGGTACAACTACGCTTGGAACAAAATTAGATGAGCAACTGATCGATGCCCTGGAAGGATCCAGTTATCAAAATTATATGCTACATTATAATTTTCCGCCATTCTGTACAGGGGAAGCAAAGCCAATACGTGGCACTAGCCGTAGAGAAATCGGCCACGGAAACCTGGCCCAAAGATCATTTAAACCATTCATTCCGCAAAATGGGGATTTCCCTTATACGCTGCGGATTGTTTCTGAGGTCCTTGAATCCAACGGTTCATCTTCAATGGCAACTATATGTGCTGCATCCTTGTCAATGATGGATGCCGGTGTACCGATATCGACAAATGTTGCCGGGATTGCCATGGGATTAATCAAGGAAGATGATAAACTTATGATTTTATCAGATATCCTTGGTGATGAGGATCATCTTGGTGATATGGATTTTAAGGTAGCCGGTTCTAAGAAGGGGATAACCGCCCTGCAAATGGATATAAAGATTCAGGGTATTTCCTACGAAATTCTTGAAAAGGCATTGGATAGGGCGAAACAAGGCAGAATTCATATTCTGGACATCATGAACCAAACCATGGATAAGCCGCGTGAGAAACTATCTGAATTTGCGCCAAGAATTGAGACCATAAAGATTGATGTAGATAAAATCGGCATGGTGATCGGGCCCGGTGGAAAAACAATCAAGAAGATTGTTGAAGATACCGAGGTAAAAATTGATATTGATGATGATGGTACTGTAACTATCGCATCGGAAATAGTAGCAAATGTCGAAAAGGCCATAAATATTATTACTACGATGGTCAAGGATCCAAAAATTGGTGAACATTATCAGGGTAAGGTAAAACGGGTTGTAAATTTTGGAGCATTTGTAGAAATCACCCCAGGAAAAGAAGGAATGATTCATATTTCTGAACTGGATTTTAAACGGACTGAAAAAGTAACCGATATCCTAAATGTGGGTGATACTGTAGATGTCATCGTAAAAAAAATCGACGATCAGGGTAAAGTCGGATTAAGCCGTAAAGATTACCTGAAAAAAACACAGGAAGAGGCAAAACCGGAACCAACAACACCTGAGGGTGAGCAGCAATAACATGCACGCTGATAATTTTAATAAAACGGTACTGCCAAACGGTCTTACAATTATAAGCGAACATATTCCTTCTGTAAGGTCTGTTGCCGTAGGTGTCTGGATAAAAACCGGAAGCCGGTTTGAATATCCTATGGAAAATGGTATTGCCCATTTTCTCGAACATATGCTGTTTAAGGGGACCCGGAAACGAAGTCCCCTTGAAATAGCACAAAGTCTTGAATCAATTGGTGGTAATCTCAACGCATTCACAGGAAAAGAGGTTACCTGCTATTATGCCAATTCTCTCGATGTTCATTTAAATCGCACTATCGAAGTCCTCTCCGATATGGTATGTAATTCAGTCTTTCCGGAAAAAGAAATCCCCAGAGAACGTTTTGTTGTACTCGAAGAGATAAAATCTACTAAAGATACCCCCGAAGAACACATATTCGATATATTCCATGAGAAATTATTTCCCGATGGTCCCCTTGGCAGACCGATTCTGGGAACAGAGGAAATTGTTTCCGGATTTAAGCGCGATAGTGTTGTAAAATTCTGGGAATCGCATTATGCGCCTGAAAAAATGGTTTTAGCGGCAGCAGGAAATCTTCAACATGATAAGTTAGTCACCCTTGTAGAAAAGTACTTTAATTTTCAGGAATTTGGCAATACGACCCCGGAATTACCGTTGGAAAATATCGCCAGTTCTGAAAAATATGTCATTCCGCAACCGATCAATCAGGCCCATATTTGTACTGGTGGACGCAGTATTCCGTATTATTCTGATGATCGTTTTGCCTTGTTAGTGCTTAATGCCTACCTTGGCGGTGGTATGAGTTCACGACTCTTCCAGAGATTGCGTGAAAAACGTGGCCTGGCATATAGTGTGTATTCCTTTGCTGATTTTTACTCAAATGTGGGTTTATTTGGGGTTTATATTGGTACGGATTCTGCCAAAATAAACATTGCTCAGGATCTGCTTTATGATGAATTGAATAAACTGAGAACAAAAGAAATATCATCCGGGCGTCTTAAGAGTGTAAAGAATCAATTAAAAGGGAATCTTGTTTTGGGCTTAGAGAGTACTTCACGCAGAATGACGCGTCTGGCAAAAAACGAGATCTATTTTAATGAGTATATTTCCATAGATTCCATGATTGAGAGTATTGATAACGTAACTACCAGTGAAATAATGAGCGTTGCAAATAATATCCTTCGTCCCGATAACTTCATTACCGTAATTCTTCAGCCGGCAGCATGAAAATAGGCATATTAAGGGAAATAAAACCCTCCGAGAACAGGGTTGTCATGGTTCCTCGTGATGTTGAAAAACTGATCGAGTTGGAGCATGATGTATATGTAGAAAATGGCGCGGGACTTTATAGTTCCTTCCCGGATACCGACTACGAAGCAGTTGGAGCTCAAATTCTTCCTACTTCTGAGAAAATATTCAATGCGGCTGAACTGATTCTTAAAGTGCAACCACCTATGCCAATTGAGCAGGAATTATATGCAGAGCATCATATTGGTGTATCTTATCTGTTCCTGGCAAATAATTCCGAATTACTTAAATCTTTACTAAAGTACAACGCAATCTTCTTTTCCGCTGAATTATTCACAAATAGCCATGATACCCGTCCTGTACTCAGATCAATGAGCCGACTGGCCGGAAAACAGTCTATTTTTGAAGCTGCAAGATATTTACAGAAGACACATGGCGGTAAGGGAATTCTGTTAGGAAATAATGAAGGTGTTGCTTCCTCGACCATAACGATCATTGGTGCAGGCAGTGCCGGAATTGCTGCTGCGGAACAGGCGCTTGCACTGGGAGCCAATGTTAATTTAATTGACTCAAATCCGGACAAACTGGACCAAATTATAAATACAAACCCAAATGCAGAACTAATTACATTTGAATTGTCCCGGGGATTATTGCGTGAGGTTCTGTTAAATACCGATGTCTTAATAGCCGCAGTTCAGACGCCAGGGAAAAAAACGCCAATAATTGTGGAAAAAAATGATGTGAAATTACTCCGTCCAGGAAGTGTGGTCATAGATCTTTCGATTGATCAGGGTGGTTGTGTAGAAACCTCTCATCCCACATCTCCTGAGAATCCGGTTTTTATACAGGATGAAATTGTTCATTTTTGTGTACCAAATCTGCCGTCTGCCATTCCCGCTACCTCAAGCCAGATTATGTCAAAATCCCTGCTTCCTTTTTTGTGTCAGATTGCGCAGTTGGGTTTTGATGAGGTAATTGCCCTGAATCCTGAAATACGCAGTGGGCTGACTATTTACCGCGGAAAAGTTGTTAACCAGGATCTCGCAGTAATGAATGAATTAGAATATTATGATGTAAGAGAAATGCTGGAACTAAACTTGTGATACTGGATTATTTTCCTGTCCTTGCATATCATAAAATATCACCTCAAAAAGAATTTGGCTTGACTACAGTCACACCGGATATGTTTGAAAATCAAATGCGATTTTTACATGACGCCGGCTTTGAATCCCACACTTTTAAAGATCTTGATATTCATTCGAATATATCTGAAAATAGAATCATAATCACCTTTGATGATGGCTATGAATCAATCTATCAATACGCACTGCCAATCCTTAAAAAGTATAATTTTAAGGCTGTAGTATTCGTTTTGAGCGATTTTATTGGCAAACTGAATAGCTGGGAGGCATATCCTATTCAAAGACGTCACAGACACCTGAATGTTGATCATCTCAAAACACTGACAGACCACGGTTTTGAGATTGGATCCCATGGAAAAAGACATCGGTTCCTTCCCGCTATTAGCGATAGAGATTTAGAAGAAGAATTGAAATCTTCAAAAATCGAAATTGAGAGCATTACGGGTCAAAAGATCATCAGTTTCTGTTATCCATACGGCATTACAACAGATAAGATACAGAAGAGGGTGGAACAAAGTAGCTATCACTATGCGGTAGGCAATATAAAGTTTAAGTATATGAATGGACAGAGAAAGTATTATATCGGACGAAGAAGCATATATGCAAATGATAGTTTATATACATTTAAAGAAAAAATTAAAAAACCATCCTTATCACACACCTCATTATTTACAGAAAAAGTAATTCAATCCGGTGCCATGGCAGCCATTATCAAAAATATCTTAATGAATAATTTAGATTAGATGTTTACAAATTGTCATATTTCCACTATATTTAGAGCATAACTTTAAATCCAATATAAAATTATGCAAACAGACAATTATTCTATCGGATATGTGAGTCATGTAACCGATTTACCTCAATCTGTGTTACGGTATTGGGAAACAGTATTTCCACAATTTTGTCCACATAAGACACCAGGCGGTACCAGACGGTATACCGAGGCTGACATTGAACTGGTGAAACAAATTAAAACCCTGTTATATGATCGTAAATTTACCATTAAAGGGGCGAAAACATTTCTGGAAAGTGGACAGACTTTAACTGTAACTGCAAAAGATGATTCACTACGTAATTATATCGTATCGGAATTGGAAAGTATCCTGAAAGAAATGGATGAAATCAGCATTTAGGGAAAAACACCTTTATTCTATTTTCCTTTTCTCCCTTTCTGCTGTCCCATCCTTGCTTTCAGTGATACAGTTATTTAAATTTCAGCACCTTTTATATCGGAGCGTGGCGCAGTCCGGTTAGCGCACATGACTGGGGGTCATGGGGTCGGAGGTTCAAATCCTCTCGCTCCGACAAATTAATCCAAAATCCAAAGTCCAAAATCTAAAACTGTCATTTCGCAGAAATCCTCCCGTTGTGAGTGCACTTAGCCAAATAATAGTTTACTTTGTGCTAGCAATAACGGGAAGATCCCTTCGGGAGGACTAAATAATCTAAAATCTGTATAAGAGTACATTCGTATCAAAAATTTTGTAGCATTCCTCATCCCTCATTACTAATTTCTAATCATCATAATGATCGTCAAAAATATTCCGGATTAACAATCCAGAAACGAGGTCCCAGTGCCCAGAACCGAGTACCCAGTGCCGAGTTCCCAATTCCCAATTGCCAATCCAATTTGGACCATATTTCTCTTTGCTATATTTTTTTTCTCCTGTCAATCCAGTCCTGAAAATAACCGTCTGCAGGTTCAGTTTAACTCCGGCTATGGACAGGTAGAAATCGGTGGACGATATGTTGGTGTTGAATTTCATAAAAGCCGTGCGTTGCCCTCACGTATCAGCTTTTACTATCCTGTAGCCAATAGCATTGACCTGAGCACAGATTACTGGAAGAGATATCTTTCGCTGCCACTCATAATTACCTTAAATACTGAATCAAACTCTGACACACTTGGTATATCGCCATTACCATATAATTATACACCGTTTAATGTGCAGTTCGAAGGTGAGAATGAAGACTACAAATACAATATCAGTTATGATGTATGTGAAGATCTGCCGGTATTAGTTTTACGAATAAAAATATCTGATTTATCGTCTTCACTTAAAAATATCCGATTAAATACCTCCTTAAAAGCCGTGTTACGCACAAGTCACAGTTTTCAGCAAAAAACGGCAACAAAATTCGGCGAAAATATACCCTATAAGGCAAAGATCGCCTGGTTTGATTATGTCGAAACCGATTCGGCTGTTTTGTTTGTTGCTAATGCGGGCGTATCACCAAATGGGCCGGTTGCAGGACAAGAAAAAGATGAACTCAGTTTTGAATACAGTATTTCCGGCACCGGTGACAAAGCCTTTGAAATTGTGCAACTCATCGGCACCGGGCACCATGATGAAATCGAACAGGTACTGAAGCAATCCGTATCTGATTGGTCCGATCAGATTAAACAAAATACTAATAGAATAATGGATTTTGCCTTTGATCAAGCCCATTTCAAGATTCCGGACAACAGCATGCAGCAGACCGTACATTGGTCAAAAGCACTCATGATGGCTAATATTCACTATATTGATGGTAATTACCTGCCCATGCCGTGCCCCGCGGAATATAATTTCTTCTTTACCCATGATTTGCTGCATACTGCCCAGGGGGCCATATATTTTGATACAGATTATGCCCGGTCAGGACTGCATTTCTTGCATACGTTGACTAATCCCGAGGATTCTATTCTGGCCCATGCCTATTACTGGAAAGATACCGAATATGTGACTGAATTTTGCGCAACGGATAACTGGAATCATTTATGGTTTATCATAACGGCGGCAAAATATTTACGACACAGTGCTGATTCTGAGACGATCAAACTTATTTATCCCATTATTAAAAAGAGTCTAAAACTCATGCTGACCAATAAGGGCGATGATCACCTGATGTATGCAACCCGGCCTGATTGGTGGGATATCGGAAATATACGTGGTGCCCGTTCCTATATTAGCATCCTGATGTACCGCGCTTTGCATGACTATGTTTATATGGCGCATCATCTGAATCAGGATTCAGATCATTTAAGCAAATTTTTACAAACTGCAGAAAATATAAAAATGGCCCTGACAAAAAATTTATGGGATGATAAAGCCGGTTATCTGATGAATATGCTGGATAAAACTAGCCGTGACTCTCATTATTATACAGGTTCTCTGGTTGCGGCTATGTATGGTCTTCTTGATGAACAAAAGACCGCTACTTTGCTAAAAACCGCTGCGGATACATTGCTGGATGCGGATCTCGGTATTCGTAATGCCATGCCGCCTGATTTTGATCAATTGGGCGATATCTATAAGTTTCATGGTATGGAAATGGGTGTACCTTATTTTTATTTCAATGGCGCCATCTGGCCGCAGGGCAATGCCTGGTATGTGATGGGTTTGTTGGCTGCAAATCAGCCAAATGAAGCATACAATGCGCTATACAAATATCTGTCTTTAGATGGTATCCGAAAAAGTCCGGGCGGACAACCGTCATTTTATGAATATAGAATCACTGATAAGAATTCGTCCCGCTACGGCGAAGTAGATAAGCCGTCATTCCTGTGGGCCGGTGGTTTTTTTATGCAGTCCATTTATCAGCTGGCAGGGATTCGCGATAATTCCTGGAATTTGTATCTATCACCGGTATTACCGGAAAAATTCAAAAAGATTGAATATGATGTGAATATTCATGGAAAATTATGCCGGGTGCAGTGGCAGGGTACTGGTAGTTATTTTAAATCAATACAAATGGATGGAGAAACTGTCAGCACCGCCATATTATATAAACCGGCAAAAAATATAACCATAGAGCGAGGCCTGCCGGAAATTCCATATCTCTCCTGTGCCGATGTAAAAATATCCACTGTAGGTTATTTGCAGAATGAAAAGAAAATGCAACTGCAGTACGAGGGTGTGTTAAATATGCCCATTACATTATCCATCGTATCCCCATATCAACTACAAAAAGTTTCTGATAGTTCGGTTGTGGTAAACTCCAGCCAGATCAGCATCAACGGGCAAAGCGTGTATGAGATTGACTTAAAAACTAAAGTAATGAATGAGAATAAATTAATCTTATGGTTTAAATAATTAGCAATTGGCTATTTGCCAATGGTAATAAGTACTTACCAATCAACATTCTCAAATCTCAAATCTCTAATTTCTAATCACTAATAAGGTCAAATAACCTAATAGGTCATCATAAATGGCCGTCAAAAATTTGCCGGATTAACAATCAGCAAGTAATACGAGACGTCAGAAAATTTCGTAAGAAAAATATTTTTTTCAAGAAATTTTGCTGACGGATCGCATACGACAGGCAGGTAAATTTTTGTCGAGCCTTGATTTTTCGGTTCTTTTTGATCAAGCAAAAAGAACAAAAAGAAATTCGATAAAGAAATTTAATAATAAACCAAATATTCTTATCAATCAGATAATTTTGTAAATTAATCAGATATACAATTAAAAATTCATGTTATCCGGGCATAAATATATTGACAGATAAAAATAAGTTGGCTGAATTCGGATACTCCGTTCTCATACCGGCTTTGAATGCAGAAAAAACGCTGAGCAGATTACTAAATGATTTGGAAAAGATTGAACCATCGGCTCAGGAAATCCTGGTCGTAAACGATGGTTCGGACGACAGGACCGCACAAATTGCCCGTACAGCCAATGTTACCGTAATTGACTATATTACCAATATGGGTAAAGGAAATGCCCTGAGAAGCGGATTTAAGCACTATTCAGAGCAAAATTATACCGGTTATGTACTTTGTATGGATGCGGATCTGCAACACCCGCCTGAATATATTCCAGACTTTATAAAATATGCACGGAATACCGGGTGTCAATTTATCATTGGCAATCGTGAAAAAAAAATTGGCACCATGCCGGCGCATCGAATTATGTCAAACCGGATAACTTCATTCATCATATCCGTTATAACCGGACAAAAAATACCGGACAGCCAATGCGGTTTCCGGTTAATTCACAGTGATGTGATAAAAAATCTGGAAATGAATGAGGATGGATTTCAGTTTGAGAGCGAAATGATACTCAAGGCTGCAAATCACGGTGTCAAAATTGGCTTTGTGTCCATACCGGTAATATATAATGATGCCGGGTCGCATATCGGAAATGTGAGGGATACTTTTAAGTTTATTAGTATGGTGTTAAAATATATTTTTTTGAAAAAAGTGGCAAAAAGACAAAGTCCCTGAGCGCCTGAGCACCTGAGTCCCTAAGTCTCAAGAGAAAGGTACAAAGTCAACGTAATTTAGGAATATGCAGGAATCCCGTAGGGATTCAATTATTGTAATCGGGAGCGCATTGCACAGAACTCATTACCGAGTGACCAGCGTCCAGTACCCAGAAGCGAGTAACAATGCCATACATATCAAAAAGAAATAAGATGATAAGGCGCCTGCGTGAAGCAGGGATCGAAGACGAACGCGTTCTGGAGGCCATGGAAAAACTACCGCGGGAAAAATTTGTTCCCCAGGGAATGGAACACCAGGCTTATGATGAAAAGGCCTTACCCATTGGCTTTGGCCAGACAATTTCTCACCCGTACACTGTCGCATTTATGACGCAAACTTTACAGATAAGTCCTGGAGATCGTGTACTGGAGATCGGGACCGGTTCCGGATATCAATGTGCGGTGTTAAGCGCCATGGGGTGTCATGTATTTTCGGTGGAAATTGTTAGCACGCTGGCAGATAGGGCGCGTAAAATGATGAAATACATGAAGTTTATATGCGCGATAAAAAGCGGTGATGGCAGTAATGGCTGGACCCAATATGCACCTTATGACAAAATTATCGTAACCGCAGGCGCACCGGTTACGCCATCAAAATTGCTGGAGCAACTGAGCCCTGGTGGCCGGATGATTATACCAGTGGGTGATTTTGAAGAGCAGGATCTGTATTTGTACATCCATACAGAGCAGGGTATAAAAGAACATGTATTGGAAAAATTTAAATTCGTACCGATGAGAGGAAAAGACGGATGGAAGCAAAGATAGGAAGCGTACGGCATTATTTACGGATATTACTCATTGGCGGGGCAATGGGTGTGGCTAATATTATTCCGGGCGTGAGCGGGGGAACGATTGCCGTTGTTTTTGGCATATATGAAGATCTGATGGAGGCGCTGGGTAATTTTTTAACAGATAAAATTAAAAGATGGGTATATGTATTGTTCCTGGTGGTATTATTCTCAGGTGCACTGGTTGCTATTGTCTCCTTAGCGCCGGTTTTATCATGGGCATTTGCAAATCATCCGTTGCCTACCGTATATTTTTTTATTGGTCTGATTATAGGCAGCATACCGGTCGTTATCAGATCATATGATGATATGAAGTTGAATATGAGCCGTGGGGTTGCATTTTTAATCGGTTTGATTGTAGTGATAATTCTGGCATTGATGCAAACGGACGGTACCAGCCAGGCCTCGGCTATTGAATTCGCTTCATTTGGTACCCTGGATTATTTATATTTTCTGTTCTGTGGCATGATTGCAGCCTCGGCCATGATTGTTCCGGGAGTCAGCGGCTCATTTATCCTCATATTATTGGGGGTATACTGGACCGTACTGGCATCAATCAGTGGTTTAACCACGGTGTTATTTCAGCAGGGATTAACCGGGGAGATGATTGCGCGTCTGGCTATTCTGGGCGCATTAGGCATCGGGATTGTAATTGGCATTCTGGTAATTTCACGAATCATGAGCTGGGCCTTAAAAAAATATCCAGCCCCAACCATGTATGCGATTCTTGGACTTATATTTGGGTCCTTGTACCAAATTTATCCTGGATTTGAGTTTAGTATAAATGGACTTATAGCAGTAATCACATTAATTTTAGGGGTGGTTATTTCTCTAAAATTTGGCGTGGAGAAAGAGTAGGCCGTTTGCAGTAGGCGGTAGGCAGTAAGCAGAATGCAATTGGCGATAGCAATGGGCCAGATTTGTCATCCTGCTGAGGACCTTTTATCCTGTGTTGCATAATTAGTTTAAATTAAAATCGATCTGTGACTAAGTTGGATATAATAACGCAAACTATCTTAGCCTGGATTAGTTATTTCTCGCCAGGACGCCAAGGCGCAATGTCCTGATATTATATATCCTATGAAAAGAACGAAATGTTTTGACCCTTATTTGATTCTAACACAAAATAAATATCTAAACACATATTTCTTAGCGCCTTTGCGAGAGCAATTTATGAATTAATCAGGTTAGTTATTTTTAATTGCCAACAGCCAATTGCCTATTGCCAATTGTCTATTGAATGATTTCATTCAACCCATCAACCAATTCATTCAACTCTTCAACAGAAATTGTGGTAATTACTTCACCTATTCTGTTCACAGAAAGGGTACGTATTTGACTGATTTTTACCCAGGATTTTCGCGGCAACTGTGCGGTTTTAAGTAACAAAGTGAGTGGAAATCCGGCTTTTTGCTCCTGACTGGTAATCGCCATAGCAATAACAGTACCAGAACGTTCGTTAAATACATCGTGGCTTATAATTACAACCGGTCTTCGTCCGGATTGTTCATGGCCCATAGATGGATCTAAATTAGCCCAGCGAACTTCGCCTCTTAATATTCTGGCCATTCCTCAATATCTCCTTTAATTCCTTCGTCGGCCAACGTTTGCTCTTTAGAAATATCAAGTTTACTGCATTCCACAGCCAAACGACTTTTGTCAATACGAATAAATTTCTCTTCTAATGCCATCTGAAATGCTTTACTTCGATTGGGAAAAACCTTATTTTGCACCATCTGATCCACTCTTTCAATTATTTTTTTTTCAATTGACACAGCGATTTTAACTGAACCCATACATACTTCCTTTCGGTATTACAATTTGTAATACTTTAATAAAAAGTATGTCCGTTATCAAGAAAAATATCTTTTGTTTACAAAATCATATGCAAATTTTATACCACTTTCGTAGAACAAGAAATATTCCTTAAAATCAGATACATCATGTCCTAATCATCCATCGTGGTTAATCTCTTTGTGCCTATCACTAATTGCTTATTGCCAATCTACAATATATACAGTCCACCGCTTACCGCCAACTGCCTACTGAATACTGAATCCCTTCTTGATTTATATTTACTCTGTCCTTAAATTCCATCCGCTGTAACAAAATCGGGGCGTAGCGCAGCCTGGCAGCGCGCACGGTTCGGGACCGTGAGGTCGGAGGTTCAAATCCTCTCGCCCCGACTTTTGATTAAGCACCAAGTACTAATATCTAATTCCTAAACAAATCTCAATTTCCATATCCAAATGTCAAATTAATCCAAAATCCAAAGTCCAAAATCTAAAATCAATTGGGACCGTGAGTTAGTTCCGTTGCAAGGAGGAAAAATCATCCATGATTTAACCGCTATCCAGAAACGGAGGCCAGTTGCGATTACCCAATACGTTAGATTCGTTATTTTAGGAGCATTTCTCATTCCTCATTTCTAATTTCTAATTATTTAATCGGCCGTCAAAAATTTGCCGGATTAACTAAAAACCAACTAATACGAGACGTCAGGAAAATTTCGTAAGAAAAATATTTTTTTCAAGAAATTTTGCTGATGGATCGCAACAAGCAGGCAGGTAAATTTTTGTCGAGCCTTGATTTTTTGGTTCTTTTGCATCAAGGCAAAAGAACAAATAACTACCCATAGGGGCTTCGAGGGAATTCCTCATGCAGGCCTTATGCAAATATTATCTGATCAGAATCATCTTTTTTACCGCCATATAGTCGCCAGCGACCAACTGGTAGTAATATATGCCGCTGGGAACCCGACTACCATCAAACCGATAGGAATATCTTCCTGGATTTTGGTCCTCTGAAACCACAGTGGTAATCTTTTCTCCAAGTAGATTATATATCGTCAGCACAGCGTTGCTTCCGACGGCCAATTGCCAATTGATTACTGTATTCGAATTAAAGGGGTTGGGATAATTTTGGGCCAAATGAAAGGTATTGCTGATTTGAGAAGATTCATCATTAATCAGGGTGGGAGATGTGATAATTTCGATCGATTTATTTTCCATCTCAATATCCGGGATGACAAAATTTTTCTCATCCATCCATTTTTTAAAAAAGCGACGGTAGATCAGACGGGCATTAATTCTAATCTTTTCTGATTTAGCGGGCGCCCGGAAATAATAATACGACGTATCGCTGGCAAAACTGGCAATACGATTGTCGGACAGGATATGAGTAGGGCGCCATGATGGTGCTGGCGAAATACCGTTACTATCTTCCAATATTTTTGCAAATCCTTTGCCGCTCATCCCGGCATAATTCCCGGAGCCGTAGTCGCCCATGCCGCCCCATTCAGGTACCTTTTCACCATATATCTGTTCCAAAGTATCACCTTCATCGGTAACTGCTTTGATCAACAGCAATATATTTCTGGAAGGCCGTCCTGTGGGTACATGATGGCCGGTTTGATCATTATAAATAGTAACCATTGTTTTTACCGAGTCTCCATTTTGACTGGCAGACAAATTCATCGTTACCGAATTTGCCAGGATCTGCGGATCTCTGGAACCAGGCTGTAAATGCGAAGGCATCGTCAGCGGATTATGCGGACGGCCTCCTTTTTCCGGTTGGACAAAATAAGTAGAAATACCATCCGGTTTCATGTGACAGTCCTGACATTCGATTTTCATGGTGCGATATGGACTGTCAAACCACTCCTGAAAGCAATTGTATGCTTCCGTTCCCCAGAATTGTCCCGTATGACAAGGGGCACAGTGATAGACTCCGTACCAGTAAAAGCGAATAAGCGTCCGGTTCGGGTATATCTATATAAGGGCCAAAGAACACCTGTTGGCTTCCAAATGGCCGTAGTCAGCTCAATGGCCACCACACCCGGCATATCGGCCCCGTTACTTTCGTAGGTATTATTAATTTTATGACAGAAATCGCAGAAAACGCCATCACGGCTTACACCGGTTACACTATTCGGGTCAATGTTAAATGGATCATTTACCGCGGCACCGGGAATATGACAGGCAGCGCAATTACCGCAGGAATCCGGATAATCAGTTTTATAACTATCACCCGCTAGGCTGTTGCCGTCCTTATCCTGTCCATAATACATTGCCAGAAAGAATGGATTGGTGGCAGATTGGGAATGTGCATTATTTTGCCATTGGGATATTAATGTTGTGGTATGGCAATTGCCGCAGTTCTTTTCCTGGGTGGAGTCTGCTTCGTGTGAAAGCCATTGATAATCCGGATTATCTTCATCTGGCAGTAAATTCAGTCTGACAACCAGATCCGTATCCCCTGGTACTGCAAACATCTGCGCATTATAATAGCCACGATCCCAGGCAGAAATAACAACCGTATCCGCCGTATTAATACCTTCCAGGATAAAATATCCGGATTCATCACTTCGTGTTGCGATACCCATGCCGTTTACCTGCACCAAAGCGTAAAAACATGGTTCAGAACCATCGGTTACATATCCGGAAATGGAATACGGCTGCGAAAATACACTATTAAAAATAATGAAAAATATGAATAATGGAATCAGAAGCAGGTGTTTTTGCATTTTTCTTCCTCAAGAATTTGAGTCTGAGACGAGCAATAAATAAATATTTATTTTGCGTACTTAGCGTCTGCTCTCCGAACTTTGCGGTTAAAAATCTGTAAATACCTGGTCAGGACAAGACAATTTATTCGTAAGGAGAATTGGTAATAGAACATAATTCTTGCTGTTTTACCAGCCAAACACCCGGATTATTACTTGAAAGGTATCGATTAAATATAAATGTTCAATAATGATTATCCTATAGAATTTTTAGTACAATACAAAAACTTGAATGCTAAGAAACCAGTGCCGAGTGCCGATTTCCAAGTTGCAAACAAGATAATCCAAATATTTCCCATTTTTACTTTTTTATTTTCCACACAAACTTATATATTTAAATATCGACGTTGGAATGAGATTCAATTCACATAAAATAGTTATATCAGACTATCTCTGTGATGTACAGAAAGAGCATAGAGACGGGTTAAAAACAGGGAATGGTCAATGCTTAAAACCAAATTGAAATGCTTTGGTGAACAAATAACCAATAACGAATTACTAATTACATCAAGGCTATACCTTAAAGAGAAAAGATGAAAAAGAACAAAATATTTGGAGTAATAATATTATTTGCCATAATCTGCAGTCTTATTAGTCAGGCCATTTCTGCTGGAAAAGTATATCTGGTTATCGGTTCTGATACCGCCATTTGGTCGGGAATGAATACCGCGCGATATAATAACACCTACGATCAATCACTTTATACGGATCCGCTGCGAAATGCGTTTACCGTGATGGATCCGGATTTTAGATCCCCGATGGTCGATTCCTACGGACAGCCAATGAAAATGACCTGGTGGATGATGGCCGGTAATATCTTTCGTTATTCCACAAATACAAATTTTCCGGTGCCTAATATCATGACATTATATTTGATGAAAAAATATCATGGCGAAAATGTTCTGATAAACGGAGATGAACTCTCTTTACATTACCACACGTTTTTCTGGTCTGATTATGACCATGATGGTATCTATTACTGGAATCAATCAAAAACATTTCTGGAGTCTTTAGAGGATTTTAAAGTAACTCTGGCACAATTTCTCATTGAAGAACAAGCCTTTCCGGTTTCATTTCGTAGCGGTTGGCATTACATGGATGACAACTGGCAAAATTACCTGGATGAGAGGGTTCTGCCATACTCTATGCATAACGACTATCCGGCGCGGAGAATGGAAGATCCCGAACCAATCGATAATATTTATGACTGGTCCCAGGCGCCATACCAATTTGTGCCTTATCATCCGGCAAAGGAGAATTACCAGGTTCCGGGCGATGGACCTGGCTGGCAGGTACGTTCGGCTTCTTTTTCTAAAACCCGCAGGTATGATTTAATGGATACGGTTTTTGCGGCTGCCCAAAATGGTACGGATCAGGTGGCCTGCTTTTGGGCACATTTACCTGAAACTGATTTTCCGCAAAATATGCAAATGATCGATAGTCTGGCACATCGCTATGCGGAAAAATATCCCGATGTAAAATTTCAATATTGTACCGCGGTTGAAGCAATGCAGTTGTGGCGGGGTAGCACGGATTCAGAATCACCAAATCTACAATTTTCAGAAGAGAGAGTGGGAAGGGTGGTCTATTTTAATATCACCTCAGACGAAACCATCTTTCAACAACAACCATTTGTCGCTGTAAAAAATATATATGATGAATATATTGTATTGGAATGCGAATCAACCGGGCAAAACCAATGGAAGACCATCCTGCCGGTTGTTCATAATACTTTGGCTATAGCAGCAGTGACTGTGTGCGATACCATGGGAAATCAAGCGATGGCTTTCCTGAATTATCTGCCGGATGTGGCATTTATTGATAATATCGATGACGGATATAATGAAATTCATGGTAGCTGGGCGACCTCGTCTGATTTTTCCTGGGGAACCGATTCACGCTACGCCACCTTAACTGAGAACGATTCAGCCACGGCAACATGGACATACCCCATATCTCAAACAAGTTATTATAACATATTTATCCAATTTCCGGATATTGCGAACAGGGCGGAACAACTCACCTTCTTACTTTCACCGGGTGATCAACCATTAGACACGATAGTGACAAATGAACTACTTCCAGCGAAAAAATGGAATTATCTTGCGACAATACAAGCCTCCCAGGGTAGCCATATAACCGTAGAAATGAGTGCATCGGGAATAAATCAATCCGGAAAACTGCTGGCTGCGGATGTTTTAAAGATCTCATCTTTAGTAAGAGAAAAAGATATTGAAATTGATGAAAATATGATTGATTTCGGTCCGGTTAGTGTCGAAGACAGTGCCGTGTATATCCTGAATATATCAAATCTTGGCATTGACGAATTACAAATATTAAATTTTAACTCTATTAGGGGACTGGTTACAACAGATATTCCAAGCCCTCTTATTATTCCGCCAATGTCAGACATAAAGATCCCGCTGTCGTTCATATCTTTAGAAAAAGGCAACCAGATCGATACACTCAAAATTTATTCTGATGACCCTAAGGATCCACTCATAAAACTATTGGTATCTGCGGATGTAACAAACTATTTCCATTCAATAGATAATGAAGAGATCGACCAATATGAAGAATTCGGTAGTCGGCATACCAGTGTGGCTACCATTTATGGCCCTACCAGCCGTTATTCATATCTAAACACGACACCCCTTGCTTCGGCCCGCTTTTATACCACCTTGGCAAAAAGTGGTACGTATGAAATACTTGAAATTGTTCCATCGACTGTCAATTCCACAAATGATGCATTATATGAAGTGTACATTGCCGGTGAGCTGAAAGGCATCGTACCATATTGATCAAAACCAGGGTAGTGGAAGCTGGGTATCTCTGGGAAGCTTATTTCTTCCGGCCGATACGGAAATCGAGTTGTGGATAAAGGATACCGGAAACAGTACTGCGGGCGCGGTGATCCGTACCGATGCGGTACGTTTTCAGCTGATCGATGAAAATACAGGACTTGAGGCAACAAATTCTGCAGAGCAAGTCTATACATTCCAGCTGGATCAAAACTATCCAAATCCTTTCAATCCGGTAACAGCCATCGGCTACCGGCTGGCGGCGGTCAGCCAGGTTGATCTGGGTATTTATAATATTCTTGGACAACGCGTTGCCACTCTGGTATCTGAGCAACAGAATGCCGGAAGTTATCAGGTTGAGTGGGATGCCGGCAGGACCAGGCGAGCGGCGTCTACTACTTACCAGCTGATTGCCGGCGAATACAGAGATGTGAAGAAGATGATTTTGTTGAAATAGTTCGTGCTACTAATGAAAATAAAATTTGACAGGATAACAGGATACGGGATATTCTAATTATTAAAAAATAACAGCAATTTTCCTATTTAAAACTAATAATAGCAACGAATTATACAAAAAATAAATCATAAAATTCCGGTGATCCTGTCTATAAAATAAATTCTTTGTTTCATTTGATATAAATTATATGTGATACTTGAGATAAATAAATTAACTTCATGCAAAATAATAAGCCTAAATCATAAACGATTTGGTCATTGAATACTAACTATCCTCAAGCCGGTGCCGAACACCTGGTGCCTGGTGACAACTCATCAATTTCCATTTAGATAATATAAACACAACACATGTAGAATTATGTTAAATTTTGTTTGTATTTCTATGTGATTTGTTTATATTTACCACACTATAACCTCCTCCTGTATTAGTCTGAAACTGAACCTGCATTTAAACACAAACATTTTAATATTAAAATAACTTCTGATATGAAATCTGTCATTGTATTTTGTATAATATCATGTTTCATTCCGCTCTTTGCCCAAATAAATTCTCCATATAATAACAATATTCAATTTGACCATCTATCAGTGAAAAACGGACTTGCGGACAATAATACCTATAGTGTTATTCAGGATACTCATGGTATTATCTAAATCGGAAACTATGGTGGAATTAACAGGTGAAATTTATGAGACATAAAAAGTTCAAAAAAATTTTACCACCCTGTTTCCAATAATAAAATAGATTTGAGGTTAATAAAGATCGGAAAAATATAATTATTATGAAATTGTCTAAATCTGCCGCTCTATTCACGATTTTGACATTATTTGGTTCATTTGATCTTTTTGCTCAGACCCATGGCCTGAATTTAAAACATCTGAATATCAAAGACGGGCTTCCGGGAGAGTATGTATATGCCATTTGCCAGGACCACAATGGATTTATTTGGTTTGGACCGAATGGTGGTCTTTGTCGTTATGATGGATATTCAATAAAATCATTCAAAAACAATTCCCCCGAAGCAAAAGATCGTTCTCATTCAAATATAAGATGTTTTATCGAAGATTCAGCGCAAGCTTTATGGATAGGTACGAGTGGTGGAGGATTACAGTATTTTGACCTTAAATCCCAAAAGTATATCCATGTTGAATACGATTCAATTGCAAAAATAAGTTATAATCTGGCTTATATAACAGCTATTTGTAAAGATCAGCATAATCAAATTTGGCTGGGAACAAGCGGAGATGGGCTGTTCCTGGCAAGAACTGATACAGATTCAGGAGAAGTGTCTGTAAAAATTATAAATTGTTATAAATCTGATGGTCAGGATTCTCTAAAGATCGCCGGCAATTGGATTAATGCAATTACAGAAGATATATATGGCAACATCTGGATCGGTACCGCGAGTGGTTTATCATGTTTACACAAAAAAGCAGCAGGAAAATACAATATCACTAATTATAAGCATGAATCCACTAATGAAAATAGTCTTAGTTCAGACCTTATTCGACACATTACAATTGATGATAAATCCAATTTAGTAATCGGAACCTTTGGGGGAGGAATTAATTATTTAAATACCCATGATGGTACATTCCGGCATTTCAAAAATAATAGGAACGATATTACGTCACTCAGCAGTGATTTAATCACCAGTGTTCATATTGATAAAATAAAAAAAAATATTGTCTGGGCAGGAACTCGTTCTGCCGGATTTAATCGTTTAGACTTATCAAGTGGAAAATGTACTCGCTACCAGAATGAAAATGCATCAGCCACAGAAATTGGAATAGTCGCCATTTACCAGGACAGGCAAGGTACAATCTGGCTTGGTACATGGGGAAATGGCATAAGCTTCTTTAATCCATATCTCTGCAAATTTAAAGTATATGCAGAAGATCAAAATCTTCAGGGAGGGCTATCTAACGCTGATATACACAATTTTTATCAACCTGTCGAGACCATAGGGAAATCACTCTGGCTATCAGCCGGAGGAAGTGGGCTATTTGAATTAGATAGAACCACAGATAAATATCAATGTTTTACATATAAACCAGGCCATCCTGATGAAATAATACAAAATATTTTCACTGTAATGACCGGGGAAAATATACAAAATAGAAACGATAATTCACTTCTTTGGCTTGGTACTTTTGGATATGGATTAAAATGGTTTGATTTGGAGAATAAAAAATACCTGGATCAGCCTTTTCCTTCGCATCCACTATTGAAGGATATAAAGGGATTAATTCGTGACATTTATCTGGATTTTGATCGTGGCAGGAAATGGGTATGGGTAGCCTCAGAGGGCAGGGGGCTTTATATTTATGATTTTGTAAAAAAAGACTTAAAGAACCTCCGGCGAAATATAAACGATAGCAATTCTCTTCCGGATAATGAGGTGAATGACATACTCAGAGACAAAAATGATCAATTTTGGCTGGCGACCAACCACCATGGAATTGCCGTAATTGATCCTGAAACCTTTCAAATAAAAACATATATGAAAGATTCCAACGATTCAACAAGTCTTAGTGATTCCTGGATACACGAGATTTATGAAAGCAGCAAGGGGGTAATTTGGGTGTGTTCATATTCAGGTTTAAACCGATATCGGCCTGAAACAGATGATTTTAAAAGATATCATATTTCAAATACATATCCGGATAATTTGATGGTGGGAATTCTTGAAGAGAGTAATCAAAACTTGTGGATTTGCACCAGGGGCAATATTTTAAAGTTTGATATACAAGACGAAACCTTCGAAAAGTATGATCATTCAGATGGTATTCCAACCTCTAATTTCCTGAGTAACTCATATTATAAATCACCTGATGGGGAATTGTTTTTTGGTGGAATTGGTGGATATTTCTCCTTTTATCCCGATTCAATAAAAATGAATAAGTATCCTCCAAATGTGGTTCTGACTGAGTTGAAAATAAACAATCAATCAGTTATGCCTGGCGACAGACCCTTTCTACCGTTTGATTTACCATATATCAGGGAGATCAATCTGCCTTATTCGCATAACTCTTGTACCTTTGAATTCTCTGCTTTGGACTATCTGAATCCTCAGAAAAATCAATATAGATTTAAAATGGAAGGTGTCAATCCAGATTGGATAGATACAGATGCCAGCCACAGATATGCATCTTACACACAACTTTCACCCGGTGAGTATACCTTTAAAGTGAGAGGAACAAACAATGACGGGGTATGGAATGCATCTGCTACATCAATTACAATTAATATAATTCCCCCCTGGTATCGCACTGACCTCGCATATGTAATTTATATTCTGTGTGGGGCATTCCTGGTTGCATTAATATGGAAAACTCAGGTAAATCGACTGCGTAAGCAACACCAGATCGAATTGCAACTTGTTGAAAGCGATAAATTGAAAGAGTTAGATCAGGTAAAATCCCGATTTTTCTCCAATATTTCCCATGAATTTCGCACACCACTTACCTTGATTGAGGGCCCGGTAAAACAACTGCTAAGGGGTGAATTTCAGGGCAATGTCAAAGAAGCCTACAAGTTAGTTATTAAAAACACCCGACGATTGCTCAATCTTGTCAATCAACTGCTCGATCTCTCAAAACTCGAAGCCGGGCGTCTGAAATTACAGGTAACCAGGCAAAATATCGTTCCGCTTTTGAGTGGATTGGTGCAATCGTTTGAATCTTTAGCCCGGAGAAAGAATATAGAATATGTATTCAACAAACCCGAAAACGATATTGAATTGTACATAGATACAGAGAAATTTGAGAAAATTATCATCAATTTGCTGTCCAATGCCTTTAAATTTACACCCGATGAAGGCAAGATTACGGTGAATGTTAATGATACGCCTGGCCAGCAAACAGATCCCAATTTTCTTGAAATAAGTATTCATAATACAGGCAGTTATTTAACTCCCGATCAGAGGGAACACATCTTCGACCGGTTTTATCAGGCCAGTGACGCACATAAAGAACATCTTGATGGTAGTGGAATCGGGCTGGCATTAGTCCGGGAATTGATGGAACTGCACCATGGCAAGATCGATGTACAAAGCAGCAGGGAAGGTGGTACCACGTTTTCCATATTCTTTCCAAAGGGTAAAACATACTTTGAAAAGGATGAGATTTCAGAAACTATGTCAAAAGGATTAGATGTAATAAATGTGCCTATTGAAGTTGATGAAAATGAGTCCACACACCACACGCCAATTGTCGAAAGTCTTTCCAAACAAAAAGTACTCATAGTAGAAGATAATGCGGATGTCCGGGCATATATTACCAGCATCATACATGACTATAACATTCTTGAGGCGTGTAATGGCGAAGAAGGACTGCAAATTGCACTCAGAAAGAATCCGGATCTGATTATTACGGATGTAATGATGCCCGGAATGGATGGCATGGAATTATGCCGTTTGCTTAAAGAGGATTTAGAGATATCCCATATACCGGTTATCATGCTCACGGCACGGGCCGATCTTGATGATAAACTGGAAGGACTTGAACTCGGCGCCGATGATTATATCGCAAAACCATTTGAAGCACGTGAACTGAGAATACGGGTTAGAAATGTGCTGGATCAAAGTCAGCGATTACGAAACCGATTCTCAAATAATCATTCCGTAAGTGCCGGGGAAATTACGGCAACCTCGGTGGACGAAAAATTTATGCAAAAGTTATTGGATACAATCGAACAGGAAATGAGCCGTCCGGATTTACGCATTAAAGAACTTGCCGCCGAAATGAATATGAGCCGGGCTTCCCTGAACCGTAAGATCAAAGCATTAACCAATCAATCGCCAGGGATTATGTTGCGGTTGATTCGGTTGCGAAAAGCCAAGAAGTTACTTCAGGCCGGATTTGGCAATGTCACGGAAGTGGCCTACGAAGTCGGTTATCAGTCCATCAGTTATTTTTCCCGCCTTTACTTAAAACATTTCGGGCTACATCCTTCAGATGAAATTAACCATGGATAATATGGTTCTGACATGATGATTTTTAATACAGGGATAATTGATTAATGGTGAAAGTAGGAATTTTTTTATTAGTTGCTTTAATCCTCAACAATGGATTTGCACAGGAATCTTTATATTTGCCCCATAGAGTTTCTTTTGAAAAAATAGATACCAGAGACGGATTACCTCATAATAGTATTTACTGTATTATTCAAGATAAAATGGGATTCTACTGGATTGGAACTGGTGGAGGATTGAGCAGATATGATGGTTATTCATTTAAAAACTATACAACGATACCAGGAACAGATAAACGATTCTCTTACATTTATAATATGATTGAAATCTTTGAAAAAGATCGTTCTTATATTTGGTTATGTGCCGATGAGCACGGATTGATAAAATTTGATCCGGTAACAGAATCTGCTCTAACATACGATAGAAACAGTAATTTTGTGAAAAACTTTAATACAAAATATACTACATCTATATTTTTAGATAGCCGAAATTGGTTATGGGTAGGCACAGGTGATTCAGGAGTATATTTATTAGATATGAATACTAAACAGGATACTCTTATATTTCAAGAATATGCTCAATGATTCAATTAAAAATACACGCAACGATATTTGGATTTACTGAGGATTCAAACAATAATATCTGGATTGCGACATTTCGGTGGCGGATTACGTTAAATATATCATGTCAATGGAAGATTCTCCTACAGGATGTGAAATTCGAGTATTACTACCGGAAATGATCCTGAAAGATCCTTTTAGTATAAGCAGCAATTATATTGGAAATGTACACAGTCGATTCAGATGGTAATTTATGGATTCCAACAATCTATGGCGGGCTTATGCCACTATGATTTCAATGAGAAGAAATTTTTTCGATTTTATAACGATCCAAATGATCCATATTCAATACCAGAGAATAACATAACAGATGTTCATATTGACGCCTCTAATGTAGTTTGGGTAAGCACTCCTAAGAGTGGTATATAGTCGTGAGATTATTATGGAAGTCAAGATAGAAAGAATATTACAGAACCAAAAAAGACATTACAATTTCATCACTACAACATGACTAATACTAATTTAAGTTCAAATTATGTTTGGAATATTCGTAGTGATCCGAATGGAATGCTTTGGGTCATGACGAGAGGTAATGGCATCAATCTTTTAAATCCATTTAAAATTCGTTTCGGCACGATCAAACATCAGAAGAACGTTAAGAATACAATCAGCAATAATTATATAAGATGTTTATATGAGGATTATAATGGCGTGATTTGGATAGGAACATTGGGCACATTGGATAGATATGATCCAAAAACCAATACGTTTTCTTCACTGAAACATGACCAGAACGATAAATATAGTCTCCCTGATAATAAATTCGTGGATAAAATTATTTCTGATCCATTAAATGATGATATTCTTTGGATTACACTTTACGGTTTTGGCTCCGGTTTATGCAAGTTGAATTTAAAAACAATGCAATTTACATCCTATACAAATACGGTAACCGATCGCCATCATGAAATTTGTCCCAGTGCTAAAGGTTACTTCTGGATAGGCAGTGAATGGAAGATGAGGTATTGCAAGATTTAATCCAAATACCGGTAAATGGATTGATTGGGATTTAAATGGAAGAATTCCTAAATGTAGTATTTATAGAAGTATCCGAATATGAGAATGGTGACACATGGATTTGTACCGCGTGATAAGAGGAATTTATGTTTATAATATTTACACCGATAGTCTCTCGCAGATATTATTTGAAGGTACTGGAGAATACAGTGATTATTGGAATAAGGTTTTTAATGTTTATGAGGACAAAGATGGATACAGTTGGATCTTAACCGCAAGAGGCTTGATTCGATATAAAACAAATACGAAGGTTATAAAGAAATATTTTATTGACGATCCTATCACCTTGTATACTGTTCTTGAAGACTCAATGAACAATTTATGGATTGGTACTTACAGCCGGGGTCTGCTCTGTTTCAACAGAAAAACAGAGAAATATGATTTCTATAATTATTCTGACGGATTACAATCAAATCGGTTTAACTTAAATTCGGCAATAACGATTGAAGCAAACAGGAGAATTATTTTTTGGCGGGATGGATGGTATCAACTATTTTCACCCACGTAACATTAAAAAAAATACGGAAGTAGGACCTCTTCTTCTAACAGATTTCATGTTATTTCATAATTCTATAGAACCGGATACTTTTCCTGGTTCTACATTACATAAATCTATAACCTACGAAACAAGTATTAATCTTAGGTATGATCAAAATACAATAGGGATTGAATTTGCACTGGTTGATCTGTTAAATCCGTTAAAAAATAAATATGCTTATAAATTAGATGGAATAGATCCTGAGTGGGTTAATACAGAAGGCCGGGAACGCGTGGCAACATATACAAGATTAGATCCGGGAGAATATACATTTCATCTTAAAGGAGCAAATTATGATGGAGTTTGGAATAAAAATGAAAGAACATTAGGGATTAATATATTACCACCCTGGTGGCGCACAAATCTGGCTTATATAGCCTATGTGACATTACTTGTCTTGATCATTTATGTGATTTGGAAAAGTCAGATAAACAGAATAAGACTAAAACATCAACTGGAAATAAAAAGTATCGAAAGTCAAAAATCCAAAGAGTTAGATACATTAAAATCAACATTTTTCTCCAATATTTCCCATGAATTTCGTACACCACTCACCTTAATTGAAGGACCGGTAAACCAACTGCTAAGGGGTGAATTTCAGGGCAATGTCAAAGAAGCCTACAAGTTAGTTATTAAAAACACCCGACGATTGCTCAATCTTGTCAATCAACTGCTCGATCTCTCAAAACTCGAAGCCGGGCGTCTGAAATTACAGGTAACCAGGCAAAATATCGTTCCGCTTTTGAGTGGATTGGTGCAATCGTTTGAATCTTTAGCCCGGAGAAAGAATATAGAATATGTATTCAACAAACCCGAAAACGATATTGAATTGTACATAGATACAGAGAAATTTGAGAAAATTATCATCAATTTGCTGTCCAATGCCTTTAAATTTACACCCGATGAAGGCAAGATTACGGTGAATGTTAATGATACGCCTGGCCAGCAAACAGATCCCAATTTTCTTGAAATAAGTATTCATAATACAGGTAAGCTGATTTAACTCCCGATCAGAGGGAACACATCTTCGACCGGTTTTATCAGGCCAGTGACGCACATAAAGAACATCTTGATGGTAGTGGTATCGGGCTGGCATTAGTCCGGGAATTGATGGAACTGCACCATGGAATGATCGAAGTGCAAAGCACCCGGGAGGATGGCACCACTTTCAAAATATTCTTTCCTATGGAAAAAAATGTTTTGATCAGGCAGAGATTTCAGAAATTTCATCACAAGAACCGGAGATAAAATCTTATTCTACTGAATTTGATCAAAGTGAGTCCATGCAGCAAACAGAAATATCAAGAAATCTATCCGGACAAAAAGTGCTCATAGTAGAAGATAATGCGGATGTCCGGGCATATATTGCCAGCATCATACATGACTATAACATTCTTGAGGCGTGTAGTGGCGAAGAAGGACTGCAGATAGCCTTCAGAAAGAATCCGGATCTTATTATTACAGATGTAATGATGCCAGGAATGGATGGCATGGAACTATGTCGTTTGCTTAAACAGGATTTAGAAATATCTCATATTCCGGTTATCATGCTTACGGCCCGGGCTGATCTTGATGATAAAGTGGAAGGACTTGGACTCGGTGCCGACGACTATATCGCAAAACCATTCGAAGCACGTGAACTGAGACTACGGGTCAGAAATGTGCTGGATCAAAGACAGCGATTACGAAACCGATTCTCAAATAATCATTCCGTAGGTACCGGGGAATTTACGGCGACCTCGGTGGACGAAAAATTTATGCAAAAGTTATTGGATACAATCGAACAGGAAATGAGCCGTCCGGATTTAAGCATTAAAGAACTGGCTGCGGAAATGAATATGAGCCGGGCTTCCCTGAACCGTAAGATCAAAGCATTAACCAATCAATCGCCAGGGATTATGTTGCGGTTGATTCGGTTGCGAAAAGCCAAGAAGTTACTTCAGGCCGGATTTGGCAATGTCACGGAAGTGGCCTACGAAGTCGGTTATCAGTCCATCAGTTATTTTTCCCGCCTTTACTTAAAACATTTCGGGCTACATCCTTCAGATGAAATTAATACCTAATTATTGCTCCCCAAACCAAGATTTAAGAGCGCATTGTGTACCCAAGTTCAACCTGGGAACAAGGACCTCATGAAACAAGCCAAAAATCCTGTGATACTGTTCAATTTTTTAATTTTCCCGCGCCAAAACAAATCCCCTCAACAGCCCTGTTAGTAAATTTGCAACATATGTGCTAATAATTGATTCATTTGTGATAGCGGGGCACTGTTTTCTCCTTTTATATTTATGCTACATCAACCCATAAAAGGAGGATCGCATCATGAAATTGTTAAAGTTATTTTTAATGATCAGTATTCTTGTGTCATGCTCGTATGTCTGGGGGGAAGTTATCCATGTTCCGGCGGATGTTTCCGGTATACAAGCCGGGATTGAGAAGGCCAGTAACGGAGATACCGTACTGGTTGCCGAAGGTACTTATTTTGAAAATATTAATTTTAAGGGAAAGGCCATTACGGTCAGCAGTTTATTTATCATGGATGGAGATACCAGCCATATATCAAAAACTATAATTGACGGCAGTAAACCGGTTAACCCGGATAGTGCCTCTGTAGTATTTTTTGAATCCGGGGAAGATACAACTTCCATTCTATGTGGCTTCACCATCACTGGGGGGACCGGTACCAGGTTTAGATATGAGAACATAGACATTGCAACAGGAGGAGGGATACTTGTATTTGACAGCGGAGCAAAAATTCTAAACAATCGAATTAAAAACAATATTATAAACGAAGTTGATCGCTACAATTATGGCGGTGGTATTGAGATTTGGTGCACAGTTGATAAGCCATTAGTGATGGAGCATTGTGAAATATCTCATAACTCGGTCTATGCGGACTGGGGCGGTGGTGGTGGTGTAGAACTGAGTTCAGAAGGCTATCTGAGATTCAAAAATAATTTTGTTCATCATAATTTGTTTAAAAGTCAAAGAGCAGGGCACGGCGGAGGTATCCTATTATTAGGAGCACAAGATGGATTAAAAGGCCGGATAGAAATTATAAATAATATAATTACCCATAATGAAGCTCAGGGGCAAAATCAGGATTCATGGGGCGGCGGAATATATTCCGAATTTCCAAATCTCCACATGTACAATAATATTATTGCAGAGAACAAAGCCTATCGAGGTGGTGGTTTTTGTATACTTACACTTTCCGGCTGGGCAGATGTGGCCCGGGCCAGAATGATAAACAACACTATTGTAAACAATGACGCCGGAATTGCCGGATCTATCTGGAACCGACAATCTGATGTTATTGTACTAAACTCAATATTATGGAATCCAGTTGCAAAAAATGAAATTGATGGTCTGAGTGCAGTAAATTTAGATGTACATTACAGTAATGTTAATGGAGGTTGGCCGGGGACGAAAAATATTTCGTATGATCCAAAATTCACTGACTCATCATATAAATTATCGGATGCAAGCCGCTGTATTGGCGCCGGCGCGAGTTCCATGATGGTGGATGGGAATACCTATCTGGCACCTTCCACTGATTTTGCCGGAGACATTCGGCCAAATCCAGCAGGAAGTAATCCCGATCTGGGCGCATTCGAAAATGAACGTGCTTATCCCGACATTAAAACAGTTTTGTATGTACCGGCTGAATTTACAACCATTCAGGAAGCCATTAACGCTGCGATGGATGGCGATACCGTCCTGGTGGATGAGGGCACATATTTTGAAAATATTAATTTTAAGGGAAAGGCAATTACAGTCAGCAGTTTGTATTTTATGGATGGAGATACAAGCCATATCTTAAAAACCATAATTAACGGCAGCAAACCAGTTCATCCCGACAGCGCATCAGTCGTACGATTCATGTCCGGGGAAGACACCACTTCCATACTATGTGGATTCACAATTACAGATGGTTCAGGGACAAAGGTTACTTATAATGATACCGAATTTTCTGGTGGTGGGGGTATAATGATTTTTAATGCGGGAGGTAAAATCATTCATAATAAAATTGTGCATAATACAATCACCCAGAATGAAATGTATGCCTATTCAGGTGCGATTGATGCCACGGGGTTAAAAAATACACCCATGATTATCGCTGACAATGAAATGGCTTATAACACTGTCAATGCAAAATGGGGTGGTGGCGGCGCATGTGGTATCGTCAGTAATGGTCCGGTATTATTTACCCGCAACAATGTACATCATAATAAATTTGTTTCCCAGGGACACGCGCACGGAGGCGGATTGGCTTTTCTCGGGGCGAACTCCGGTTTTATGGGCCGGATAGAGGTTTCGCAAAATATCATCACGGATAATGAAACAATCGGATTAGCAAATAATGAGTTTGGCGGCGGTGTATATACGGAATGTCCCAACCTGGTTATGATTGGTAATATTATTGCCAGAAATAAGGCAAATTATGGTGGCGGATTTTGTACGTTAACACTTAGCAGCTACCAGGCAGATTCTAAGACAACTATGATTAATAATACCATAACTGAAAATACAGGTATATCTTCCGGTGCCATCTGGAACAGGGAATCCTATTTAACCATAATAAATTCAATATTATGGAATAATGAAGGTAAAAAAGAAATCGATGGTTCAAACGTAAAAAGTCTGGATATTGCATTTTCTAATATCCAGGGTGGCTGGGATCCAAATTTGACGAGTAATATATCAGCAGATCCGCAATTTGTTGATCGTTTAAATAGTAATGGTGATTCCTTGATTTATTGTCTTGAGGCATCGTCTCCCTGCGTTGATACCGGTCCGGATTCTGCCTTTTTTGATGATATTGAAAATTCAGTGCGGCCTGGCATACCGCTTTGGCCAGCTATGGGTACCTTGCAGAATGATATGGGCGCCTATGGAGGCAAACTGACATATGATGTAGATAAACTTCCGGAATTAGTAGATTGGGTGCTGGATGTACCAAAAAATATACATGAAATACCTCTAACCTATGGCTTAGCCCAAAATTACCCAAATCCGTTCAATCCTTCGACTAATATCTCTTTTTCCTTACCAAAACCGGACCAGGTTACTATTGAACTCTACAATACTCTGGGTCAGAAAATTCAAATATTGGTCCATAAAAAGTATTCGGCAGGTACCCATACAATCGAATTTAATGCCCGTGAACTTTCCAGCGGCGTGTACTTCTACAAAATTATTGCCGGGGAATTCGAGCAGGTGCGTAAAATGGTCTTGATTAGATAGTATTAAATGATACCTACATAAAAGAAATAGAACACGGATAACACGGATTACGCTGATTAACACGGATAAAAAAAATAAATATCCATGAAAATTAGCATGATCCGTGTAAATCCGTGTGCTATTCAAAATTAAATTATGGTCGATTCGAGAGAAAATAAGATTATATAATCTATATTCCTTTTGTCCTGTCTAAAAAATTAGACTTACATCTCACTACAATTTTATCCTCCAAAAAGTTTATTCTCTGGTTGAGTATTAACTTTCTCAGATTATTTACTCGATTATGGGGCAGGATGACCAATTCTGTACTAATTTCAATTTGTCTTAAACATCTGTTTATAATGGACGAAAGTATAGTCAATTCATAAGAATTACTTTGAGAAGAAAAAAGTATTACTGCGGGAAGGGTGTCCTCATATGAAACGTGTCTTCATGAATACTTTATATTTACTAACAGGATTTCTATTGCTCACTCATTGTAATACACCAACTGATAGCGATTCCGATCCCCAAACATTGACGTTTAAAGAAATTTGGTTTTCTGATAGTGAAGATCTTGATGAGGATGGATACAATTCCTATGCCCGGCTGAACATTGATATGGACGTCAATAAAGGTGCAATGGATGTCATTATTGAAGTCGGTATCCGTGTACATGATCCGGCAGATACATCCTATTATTATCTCTATGCCACATCTCCGGTAATTTCGGTTGACGGCAGTTCTGAAGAAGATGCGCGCTATCTTGGTATTGATAATTTACCCCAATCCGGATTTGATTTTTTAATCCTCGCATACAAAAGTTCTGATATGGATAATCCAATAGCCGAAGCTGCACCACAAACCCATTCCGTACTGGGCAATGTGCCGTTCGAGATTGCCAATACCGATGCCAGTTTAGAAATATTTGACGTCTTCTGGGCTGATAATGTGGACAAGGATGGCGATGGATTTAGTTCAGAAGCACTGATGGGAGTTGATGTCGATGTCCTTTATGGAATGAACTCAGTTGCTTTCCTGGCAATTTATTCAAAACTCTCCAGTGCTTCTACATATAATCTGATTACAGTAAGTGATACCTTTACAGTTAGTGGAGAGAGCAGCGGTGATGCGGTTGGCTTTAGACTGGTAAATTTTCCTCATAATACTTATGATTTCCTGGTAAATGCCTATTACTATGATGGTATCGATGTTGAGGATCAATTTGAAAAGACCATTGATTCAGATATGGGTAATGTCAAACTCGAAACAGCCGAACAAGATATGTTCGAGGCATCGCTTTCTCATTATGACGGATCCTTTGAAGATGCCATCTGGTATACCTCAGGCGATTTTAGTTCACAGACAATGTTTGTAGTAGGATTTGATAAACCGGTTAACGCGGACTCCTGTTTTGTAAAATCTATTTCTATACGAATCAGCAGTGATCCGGCCGCAGTAAAATTACGAGTCCTGGGCACGGAATCGAATTTGTATACACCCGCACTGGACGTCTATGTTAATACAGGATGGAATGCATTTGATGTAAATGTTGATGTGAGTAATGACACACGTTTTTTTGCCGGATATCTGCAAACGCAAGTTCTTAAACCGAAATTATCCATTGATACTACTGCACCACATTCAGGTGCAAGTTACTGGCACGACGGGGCTCAATGGGTTTCTGAAACCGAGAGAGACTATGGCATTGCGGTTCAGATCGCGTATACCCTGGATGGCGGACCAATGGCAAAACCGGTGGAATGGCATACAAAATGGCTTCCGGCCTCAATCGGTTCCAAATCCGGACAAACAAATCAGGTTTCTGTCACAGACCAGTAACGAGAGCCGAGTGCCCAGTACCGAGTACCAAATTTAAGGAGACTAAAATGAAGACTTTATTAATTATATTTTTAATCATATTGTGCAGCGCCATTATTGCCCAGGAGAGCAGGGGAATGGCAAGCAAAACCCAACAACAAACAGAAAAAACAGATAAATCCCAATCAAATGTAATCGATTATAATAATCCGGCACAAAAAGTGAAACCGGTTAAATTGGAAAATCACGAAGGTGCAATTGTAAAGCAGGAACGTAAAACGGGTTCAGCGCTCAGTTCAGGCCCGGCCGAGGTACTCGAGAAAAAAGATCCTTCTGAGTCTCAATTAACAAATGCGCAATTGCAGCAGCATCTGAAATCCACAAAAATATTTGCGACCTGCTAAAAAAGAATAAATTTATACCCAACAGTGACATAAAACCGCTTAAATCTATTTCAGGCGGTGCTTCAATCCAGTAGGCATCATAATTCTCTTCTTCTTCCGTATATGTCCATTCTGAAGATTTTGTTGAAAAGCGATAGCCAAAATTAATCTCAATATCTGATTTCTTCGACAGCATTAAACTTCCGCTGATGCCAAGTGTACCGGAAAGCACCGCTGAGTTCACTGTTCTGCCATCATCATCCTTTTTAAACGGGATGTCAAGATCAACACCTACCCGAAGCATGACTATCATAGATGTCATGGAAGCCAGTCTTTTGCCAGCAAATACACCAAAACCCAAACCATGATCTTTTTCATCGTATGAATCCGTTACATAGGAATATCTGAGACCACCGCCGAAATCAAACGAACTAAGCGGACTGTAATGAAACTGCGCACCGATATACATATATTTTTTGGGAAATGGAGGTAAAAAGTACACTTGTATGCCATACACATTTTTATTGAATTCATAGGCATAATATCCGGGTTCAATAGCCTTCCATTGGCGTAATACAAGCGATTTATTCACAGTATCGCCCACACTACCTACACAAACAATTCCAACCGGTTCTCCGGGAACGAATACTTCGTCGTCACCCACTTTTTTTATTACATCCGGCTCGGTTATTTCGAAGAGCGTATTGCGTGAGATACCCAGATTTGAACCAAGTTTCATGCTCAGATCAGTGCCATCAACTGCAACAACCTCGGACACTAATTGATAGAGCATTCTCAACTCATTATTCACAGCACTTTTAAAATTTTGTACTGCCTGTTCTTCTGATTCGGCTTTGTTTCCTCCGGTATGTGATACATTAACCTTAAAACGATCTAACTCTTTTTTGCTCAAAAGATCAATATTTCTGAATTGTACTTCAATGCGGGTGTAAATATTGTCAGAATAATCATCAGAATCACTACTGAATATTCCATCTACGATTTGCTCCAGAATATTACGGTCTTCTTCCTCATCGTCTTCAGCTGGCGGCACACCCACCTGAGTGAAATTTACCAGATCAATGATAAGAACCTCGTCACAATCAAGCGAGTCTCCTGCGTTGATTATATCAGAAACCTGCAAAAATTGAGATTTCCTGCTGTCATTAATTTTTATATACTTACGTGCTTCATACCAATCAAATACCTCAAAGCGGCCGCTTTCCCAGGCGATATCTGCCACAATACCAGCAAGTGTCTGTTCCAGTGGACTCTCAAGCGGTGGAAAGTAAGTTCCCGGTAATATGAGCATCCAAAGACGTTGTTCTGTGATATTAGATTTGGCTGGTTCAGGCTGCTGAGCATTGATTTTAAGAATGAAAATAAATAATAAAAAACATATTTTTATAGAGAGGCTTGATCTTATGGAAAACATGGTTCATCTCCCTTGATTTATCTGACATGAGATGAAGACTTCAGCAATATGATAGTAAATAATACGGAATCAATAGAAAAAGTTCCATTCAACAAGCGCTACAGAAAGATATAATTGATATTACTTAAAAATGATTGTTGGTACAATAGATTAATTTTTCAGAATTTTTTTCAATTAATGCTTGCACCTCATATTTATGTTGGTATATTTATTACAGTTTTTCTCCAATTCTTATTGATAATCGAATATCTTGACTTACGAATAATAACCAGATCAGCAGCTCGGTAAATTACATCAGAGAGTCTTACCTTTTTTTGAAAGAATGTGTGATATTTCTTATTAAATGAAAAAGTTATCATGATAAAGGTGATTAGTCATGAGATCATTCTTTTATAATTTTTATTTCACCGATCCTCATTTGTTCATATGCAGTCACAGCAGTGCCCAGATCAATCTCGGGATTTACTCGGGATATGGCCGATCAGAATTTGAAGTGCAAAGCAGCCCTGTCTGCAGTTCCTCTTGGATTTACTGCAGCTTATTGCATTTTTCCAAAACTTGAAGCAGGCATCGAATACTGCACACTCATAAAACCATTTGAGGACAAGGGCGATAACCTAAAGTTTCGATTACTATGGCACACCAATCGAAATCGAAGGACCAACATATCAAATAACTCAAAACAATATTGGAATTTTTGCCCGATACTATGTCAAATTGGATGATTTTTGTCCTTATATAAAAGCAGGTATCGCCTATTATACGGGTAAAAAGGAATATCCTGATGCACAGATCGGGAAGTGAGCCCATAACCGAATTTAAAGGTGTAATTGGCTATTATCCGTCCATGGGTGTCAAAACTTCTTTCGGATTATATCTGGAGTTCATGTATCATGTCCTATACCGTCAGTTGGACGATGAAGATGCGGATGTGTATAAATACAATAATTATATGATAGTTCTGGGGTATAGGTATACTATAAAACTGTGACTGGGTACTCGGCTCTCGGCGCTCGGTACTCGTTTCGCGCTGAGGAGATCTACTAAAGCATTTAAAATTATTCTCTGCGGCTCTGCGCCTCTGCGAGAGATGATTTTAATACAGTTATGATACTTATTAGGGATATGGCCAGTTTGTAGCGTGCACTTGCTGGCTCCCAAGTTGAACTTGAGAACAAGAGAAGGAAGCATCAAGTATCCAGCATCCAGTATCTCGTATTTATCCTGTAATCCTGTCTAAAATAAATGTATCTGATTTCTGCGAACCTGCAATAATATAATTATGAATCCGAATGAATTATTATTACTTTCTCAGGATTCAGGAACAATTGGCCGAAAATATACGTTATGAAATTTATGTTTAAAAAAATCGCACATACAGGTCTAATTCTTATTCTGGCATTTGCCGGAATGGGATTTTCAGTTTCGCAGCATTATTGCGGTGATCGGTTGGTATCGGTTTCGGTTAATGGATCGGCCGAACCCTGCTGCGGGCCGGAAGGGAAGTGCTGTCAAAATAAAATCATTCATCTGCAATTGGATGATGATTATGTCGTCCAGGCATCGCTTATCTCTGAATCTGGTAGTGGACAAAATATATTTAATTATCCCGTTTCTACTATTTCACCACCTGAATCAATATTAAAAATAAACCGCACTTATAAGTTCTGCGACTCCTCCCCACCAAAGGATTTACCCACACAACTCGCTTCTTTGCAAACATATTTGCTATAATATTTATCCCACTTTATCCCATTATTTGGGAAAAGTACGTCTGATCATGATTTTTTGTCTAGACAGAATTACAGGATCTTCATTGTTTGCAAGTTGAACTTTAGAACAAAGATAGAAGCCATAATATTTATAACCCGTTATCCTGTCTAATAAATATCTATCATAGTAGCAACTTATACAATTTATTGTTATCCGGAGGTTTTAATGGATCCAGCACAGATATCAAGCAGATTTTTCAAATGGATGTATTTGAACAAGTACATTTTTTTAATTATCGCTTTATTTAGCACGAATGGAATATCTCAACCATCGAAGGAGATATTGGATTTAGATCAGATAATTAAAGTTGCACTTGAAAATAATGAACAATTACAGGCATACTATTATTCTACAAATGCCGATTCCGTAAAAATTTCATACTCTGGTGCCTTACCCGATCCGGTGTTATCGTTAAACCTGCTTAATGTACCGACAAACTCTTTTGCATTTGATCAGGATCCGATGACTGGTAAGCAAATATCGCTTCGGCAGGTTTTTCCATTTCCGGGAAAATTAAGTTTAAATGAACAAATATCCTCTGAGAGTTTCGCAATTTCAAGGGCAAATTATTCTGAATACCGGAATCAGATAATTAAAGAAATAAAAACGATTTACTACGACATGTTTTATATAGATAAAGCGCTGGAAATAAATACCCGGAATCAAATGCTTCTTGGTGAATTTGCTCATATTGCACAGACAAAATATGCAGTGGGAAATGGATTACAGCACGATGTGTTAAATGCCCAGGTTGAATATTCAAGAATGAAGGATGTGTTAGCAAAACTTGAACAAAGGAGGCGGGAGAAGCAATTTGAATTAAATTCAATACTTAATTCACCACTTGTCTCAGATATTAGTGAGATCAGTTTACCTGAGTTTCAAGAGATGAACATTTCTGCTGATACGCTAAAAGCCCTTGCCGAAACATACAGACCACTGCTCATGGCATGGACTGCAATAAAAAAACAAAGTGTATTGAAGACAGATCTGGCGAAAAAAGACTACTGGCCTGACTTTGGCGTTTTTATAGCATACACACAACGCGATATGTTGCAAAACGGTCTGCCTGGCGATGATTTGTTATCTGGAGGTATCAGTTTCAATATTCCTGTTTATTCCGGATCAAAACAATCTAAAAAAGTAGAAGAATCACAGTATCTGAAAAAAATGTCGGAAAACCGGCATCAACAGATCCGGAATCTGGTCCATCTTGAACTAGAGAATTCTCTAAGCAATTCTGAAAATAATGTTGAACTAATCAATTTGTACAAGACAGAAATCCTGCCTCAGGCTGCGCAATCGGTAGAATCGGCATTGGTTGGATATAAAACAGACCAGGCAGAATTTTTAACTTTGATGAGCAGCCAGATTTCCCTGGTAAATTATGAATTAGATTATTATAGAGCACTCTGTGATTACCATAAAGATATCGCAAATCTCGAGTTTCTAACAGGGAAAAATTTAATTAAACAATCTGAGTAATTAACATTAAGACTCTAAGCCATTGATTTTATAATAGTTATCTGTGTATTAGTGGTTAAGAATAAGGAATTTAAACATGATAAACAAAATCATTCCAAAAGATAGATTCAGCAGAATGTTGTGGGTGTCAATGATCCTGCTGGCATTTTTTCTTGGTTGGCTTATTAGCAATCCGGATTCCGCTGATACAAATGATCACTCCGGACAAAACCATGCGCAGGAAACTACCTGGACATGTTCCATGCATCCACAAATTCAGCAGCAACAACCGGGAGATTGCCCAATCTGTGGCATGGATTTAATACCTGTTGCAAGTCAAAAAGTGATACAATCAACAGAATATGACCTGGTATTATCCGAGTATGCACAAAAACTGGCGAATATTCAGGTTTCCCCGGTTGAGCGAAAATTTGTTGCCACAAACCTGCGTATGGTTGGGAAAATTGAATATGATGAAACACGATTAAAGTATATCACAGCCCGCGTTCCCGGACGCATTGAGCGGATGTATGTGGATTATACCGGAATCAGTGTACGTGAAGGTGATCATTTGATCGAAATGTATAGTCCGGAATTAATATCAACCCAGCAGGAACTGATTCAGACAAAAAAAGCAGTAGAGGAGAGCGATTCAGAACTAATGAAGCAAAATTTGAGTTCTATTCGGGAACGTTTGCGATTGTGGGGTTTGACCGCCAAACAAATAGAATATTTAGAAAAATCCGAAAATATCACGGATCAAATTACCATTTATTCCCCGGTTGGTGGCATAGTAATTCAACGGGATGGTCTGGAAGGAATGTATGTGGATGTGGGCACAGCTATCTACACCATTGCTGATCTTTCGCATGTCTGGCTGGAAATGGATGCCTATGAATCGGATTTACAGTTTATTGGATACGGACAGGAAGTTGAGTTTAATACCGAAGCATTTCCGGGTGAGATATTTAAAGGTAAGATTGCATTTATAGATCCAATTCTGGATGAAAAAACACGGACAGTTAAAGTGCGGGTCAATGTCGATAACCACGAAGGTAAGTTAAAGCCCGGTATGTTTACCCGTGCAATTGTAAAATCAAAAATTGGCGCACGAGGTAACTTGCTAAATCCCGATCTGGTCGGAAAATGGATCAGTCCCATGCACCCGGAAATTGTGAAGGATGGACCGGGAAATTGTGATGTATGCGGTATGGCTTTGGTACGTGCAGAAGAATTGGGCTATGTAAATGAAAAAAACAAGGTCCAGGAAGCCGCGCTTGTTATTCCGGCCAGTGCTGCGTTAATCACGGGAAAAAGAGCCGTGGTATACGTTCAGGTTCCGGGAAAAGAGGGTGTGTATCAAGGCCGGGAGGTGGTATTAGGTCCGCGGGCAGGTGATTACTATCTCGTTGTAAAGGGACTAAAAGAGGGCGAACTGGTTGTAACAAATGGAAATTTTAAGATTGATAGTGCTATTCAGATAATGGCCAAGCCAAGTATGATGAATCCGGAAGGCGCTAAACTTACTTCAGGTCATTCTTCGCACCAGGATAAAACTGGGAGTATCTCCACTCAAAACATGTCCGACAATCATGAAATAATAAAAGCACCGGCCAAATTTATTAGTCAAATGGATAAGTTATATGGTGCTTATTTTGTACTTCAATCTGATTTGAGTCATGATAAACTGGCTCAGGCAATCAGAACTGCAGAAATCCTGTTACAAGATTTAAAAGAGGTAAACGAGGATCTTTTAAGCCGGAGTGACAGAATACTCTGGAACAAGCAACTCGATGTAATCAAAAAAAGTACTATTGAAATTAAAAATGCGCAATCACTTGAAGTTTCCCGGGTCGCCTTTGACAAATTAAGCAGAGCATTAATAACAGTCAGCTAAATCATTTGGGACCAGTAATAACGAGCCGGTATTTCTTTACCATTGTCCAATGGCCTTTGACTATCGCGGCGCCGATTGGCTTCAGAATAAAGAAGGGACTGAAAATCCATATTTTGGCAGTAAAATGTTTAAATGCGGGACGCAGGAGGCTGTAATCTCAACTGGAAGTAAAAATTCCGGAGGACATTCACATGACTAGTCCTGATATTAAAACGACGATATTGGATAAGATTATACGTTTTTGTCTGGAAAATAAACTGATTGTTATTTTGATCCTGGTAATGATTGTCTCCTGGGGAATTCTTGTGGCACCCTTTGACTGGGAATTACCGGTATTGCCCAGAGATCCTGTTCCTGTAGATGCCATACCTGATATTGGTGAAAATCAACAAATAGTTTTTACAGAATGGAAAGGCCGTTCCCCGCAGGATATAGAAGATCAGATATCCTATCCCTTAACAGTATCTCTCCTTGGAATTCCTGGCGTAAAAACGGTTCGTAGTTTTTCAATGTTTGGCTTCTCTTCCATCTATGTCATCTTTGAAGAAGATATTGAATTTTACTGGTCGAGATCACGGGTACTGGAAAAACTAAACAGTCTTCCTGCAAATCTATTGCCTGCAGATGTTAGACCAGGTCTTGGTCCGGATGCAACTGCTTTGGGTCAGGTTTTCTGGTATACGCTTGAAGGCCATGACCCCGCGGGAAATCCGACTGGCGGATGGGATCTCCATGAATTACGGTCGATTCAGGATTGGTATGTCCGGTATGGTTTAATGGCAGCAAAAGGGGTAAGTGAAGTTGCATCAGTGGGCGGTTTTGTTCAGGAATATCAAATTGATGTGGATCCGGATGCCATGAGAGCACAAAATGTTCGGCTGGAAGACGTGGTTTCTGCAATACGAATGTCGAACGTGGATGTTGGAGCCAGAAGCATTGACATCAATAAGGTTGAATATGTTATCCGGGGCTTAGGGTTTGTCAAAACTGTAGCTGATCTGGAACATGCAGTAATAAAAATGGAAGACAATGTGCCGATCTATGTCAAGAATGTGGCCAATGTGACACTTGGTCCGGCCCTGCGTCGTGGTGCGCTGGATAAAGAGGGCGCTGAAGTAGTTGGCGGCGTTGTCGTTGTGCGCTATGGCGAGAATCCATTGCAGGTCATCAAAAATGTAAAACGTAAAATCGATGAATTGACACCTGGATTGCCAAAGAAAACATTAGCCGATGGTACGGTCAGTCAGGTAAAAATTGTACCGTTTTATGATCGTTCCGGTTTAATATATGAAACACTTGGCACCCTGAATGATGCCTTAACCGAAGAAATACTCGTCACAATCATCATTGTACTACTGATGGTCATGCATCTTAGAAGTTCGGTACTGATTTCAGGATTATTACCGGTTTCGGTTCTAATGGTTTTTATCGCTATGAAATATTTTGGTGTTGATGCCAATATTGTGGCCTTGTCCGGTATCGCCATTGCTATTGGTACAATGGTGGATCTGGGCGTCATTATAAATGAGAATATTCTGAAGCACCTGGATGAGGCTGATTCAGGTGAGAATAAACTCGAAGTGATTTTCAGAGCTACCAGTGAGGTAGGGAGTGCCGTCATTACCGCTGTCGTCACTACAATTATTAGTTTCCTTCCTGTATTTACCTTACAGGCAGCAGAAGGGAAATTGTTTGTGCCCCTGGCATTTACAAAAACGTTTGCTTTATTAGCATCGGTCATAGTTGCTCTCACCATCATTCCGACTTTCGCACAACTGGTATTCACAACAAAAATTGACAATAAAAAGCTGAAACGTATACTCCACATTGCTCTATTAGTCCTGGGTTTTGTGGCCATCTGGTATGTAAAATGGTGGATAGGACTTAGTCTGATTCTCGTCACTTTATTTCACCTTTTTCAGCAGCGTCTGCCCGTTATGCAGAAATTCTCACTTCCAAAAGTAAACATTATACTGGCCACGACGGTTGTCGTTTTATTGCTTACAGACCATTGGTTGCCACTTGGACCGGATAAAGGATTTAGCGGTAATCTGTTCTTTGTTGTGACAATAATAGCCCTGTTTTTGTCGGCATTCTGGTCATTTTTTAAACATTATCGTCAAATACTTAGCTGGGCATTGATCAACAAAAAAACATTTTTATCAATCCCGGTTACTATTCTATTGTTAGGTAGTTTTATCTGGCTCGGCTTTGACTCATTCTTTGGCTGGTTTCCCGGCTGGCTAAAGACAAGCAGGCCGGTAAGTGCTGTTGCTCATACATTTCCCGGAATGGGAAAAGAATTCATGCCTTCATTAGATGAAGGATCGTTTCTCTATATGCCAACAACTATGCCCCATGCGTCGATTGGCGAAGTTCTGGATGTATTGCAGTACCAGGATAAGGCTATCAGCAGTATTCATGAAGTTGAAACGGTGGTTGGCAAACTTGGCCGTGCTGAAACGCCGCTGGATCCGGCACCGTTATCAATGATAGAGACGATCATCAACTACCATCCCGAATATATCCAGGATAAAAATGGTACTTACTTAACTTTTAAGTTCGAGCCGGACTCTATTGATTATTTTCGCGACAGGAAAGGGAAAATGTTAAAGGCAGCGGATGGCGAGCCCTATCTTGTTCGGGGTGCCTTTATCAGGGACGAGAATTATAAATTGATAGAAGATAATAACGGCATGCCATTTCGGCTTTGGCGTCCGGCACTTGATCCTGATTTAAACGAGTACCGAAGCGCCTGGGCTGGAATAAGTTCGCCCAATGATATCTGGGATGAAATAATAGCTGCGGCTGAAATACCGGGAACAACTTCTGCGCCAAAATTACAGCCAATAGCAACACGGATTGTTATGTTGCAAAGTGGTATGCGTGCCCCAATGGGCATTAAAGTAAAAGGACCGGATCTGGCAAGTATCGAAAAAACGGGTTTACAACTGGAACGTTTGTTGCGGGAGGTTCCTTCTGTTTCTCCTGCCACTGTTTTTGCCGATCGCATTGTCGGTAAACCATACCTGGAGATTGAAATAGATCGTCTTGCTATTGCGAGATACGGTATAAAATTACAAATGGTTCAGGAAGTGATCGAAACAGCAATCGGTGGAAAACAAATCACTATGACAGTAGAAGGGCGGGAACGCTATCCTGTGCGGATCCGCTATATGAGAGAATTGCGGGATAATTTTGAATCATTGGAAAGAATACTGGTTCCGGCACCAAATGGTGCGCAAATACCAATAATTCAACTGGCAAGAATAAATTATGTTCGCGGCCCACAGGTCATAAAAAGCGAAGATACATTCTTAACCGGTTATGTTCTCTTCGATAAAAAACCCGGATATGCTGAAGTTGATGTGGTGGAACAGACAGCTGAATATTTGCAAGACAAACTCGAGACGGGTGAATTTGATCTTCCGGCAGGGGTCAATTATACATTTTCCGGAAGTTACGAGAATCAGGTACGGGCTCAAAAGAGACTCGCAATTATTTTACCACTTGCTTTATTTCTAATATTCCTGATACTCTATATGCAATTTAAATCAGTATCCACTACTGGACTGGTCTTTTCCGGTATTGCTGTAGCCTGGGCTGGAGGATTTATCATGCTATGGCTATATGGGCAGGACTGGTTTTTAAATTTCTCATTTCTGAGTGTAAATCTGAGAGAATTATTTCAAATGCATAGTTATAATCTAAGTGTGGCTGTTTGGGTTGGTTTTTTAGCTTTATTCGGTATCGCCTCAGATGACGGGGTCATTATTGCGACGTATTTAAAGCAAAGTTTTGAAACCAGAAAGCCAAAAACTATCCATGAAATTCATCAGGCAACCATATATGCAGCCCAACGGCGTGCACGGCCGGCCCTGATGACTACCGCCACCACCATATTGGCGCTTATACCTGTGCTTACCTCCACCGGACGCGGTTCTGATATTATGATTCCTATGGCCATTCCTTCGTTCGGTGGAATGATATTTGCTGTGATAACAATGCTAATCGTACCGGTACTTTATGCCTGGATTGAGGAAAGGAAATTGAAATAATGGGATAATAATTTGATCTATTTATTTAAATATATTTAAAGTAATAGATTAATAAATATCGCGGTTTTCTATGCTTAAAAGTTTGTACCTAAACCGACATTCTGTAAATTAGCATAGTTTATTATTGCAGGTTTATATTGTGGGTGATCAAAAAACGCGTCCCGGATTAAGTATTATAATTCCAAATTATAATGGCATGGAATTGTTTCCCATGTTCTTGTCCAGTGTTTTAAAATCTATGTCTGTTTATGCTGGAAAATCTGAATTAATTGTCGTGGATGACAATTCTACAGATGATAGTGTGGCATATCTTGAAAAAATTCATGATATAAATCTGATTGTCCATGAGACAAATCAGGGATTTCAAAAGGCCTGTAATACCGGATTACAAAATGCGCGATATGAAATCCTTTTTTTCCTTAACAATGATGTAGATCTGGCGCCGGATGTTTTTAATTATTTTAACACCTATTTCGAAAATGAAGATACATTTGCGGTCACAATTCACGGAATTGATTACTTATCCAAAACCCGGCTGGATGGCGGCAAAATTGGATACTGGAAGAAAGGGCATCCCCGGGTGACAAATAACTATTATGTCAAAGATCATCCCGGAATGAAGCGTCCATACTTGTCATTTGCAGTGCAGGGCGCCTATTTTTTTGTTGACCGGGAAAAAATGAATGTACTAAAAGGTTTTGATGAATTGCTGGCGCCATTTATTTTTGAAGAGACCGAATTGAGTTACCGTGCGCTAAAACGCGGGTGGAAGATTTACTACGAACCTAAATGCATCGCATGGCATAAACATACATCAACCTTATCAAAGGTAGCATCTGAGCGTAATCGTAGAATGCTTTCTTATCGTAACCGCATTATCTTTATTTGGAAGAACATAGAGGATCCATTCTTTCTGCTTTCTCATTTTTCATATTTATTTTTTCGCTTAATATTTTTTCCAAACCGGGCATTGTGGACTGCGTTTAATGAAGCGCTTAAGAAGAGACCGGAAATAAGAATAAAAAGACAAATTGAAAAATCAGAAAAAAAACTGACCGACCGGCAAATATTTAATTCATTCAAGTCCTTCTATAAGGAATATGATATTATCTAACCTGGATAATTCATCTCCCTCGAAGAAACGGATCATAAAGAAGAGTTAGAGATTAGAGATTAGAACTACTAATATAACATCAGTCAAGATCAAGTACAGGTAACTTACATTCCTAACTTCTCCCTTATAACTCTCCTAACTGCTAATTCCTATTGATCGAGGATGCTATCGTTTGTATATTTTATGCTTATTTTAAATGAACAATTTTTGAATACCGGAGCAGAAAATCGATGCCAATTCCTTTTACTGAAATAGAATTGAAGTGGAAAAAATACTGGAATGATAATAATATTTACAAATTAGACCTCAAAAATGCAGAGAATACCTGTTATTGTCTGGTAATGTTTCCATATCCGTCTGCAGATAAGCTTCATTTGGGACACTGGTTTAACTATGCACCGACTGATACCTGGGCCAGATATAAACGCATGCAGGGATTTTCAGTTTTTCAGCCTATGGGATTTGATGCATTTGGGTTACCGGCTGAAAATTATGCCGTCAAAACGGGCATCCATCCAAAAGAAACCACAAAAACAAATGTCGATTTTATCAGGAATCAGTTAAAAGAAATCGGCGCCATGTATGACTGGGATCATGAAGTAAATACCAGCCATCCAGATTATTATAAATGGACACAGTGGCTTTTTCTGCAATTCTTTAAAAATGGCCTGGCATACAAGAAAAATGCCGCTGTGAATTGGGATCCGGTAGACCAAACAGTATTAGCCAATGAGCAGGTATTGCCGGACGGAACGGCTGAAAGATCCGGTGCCCAGGTTGTCAGAAAAATGATGTCACAGTGGTTTTTAAAAATTACAGACTATGGTGACAGATTACTTGCCGGACTGGATAAGATAGACTGGCCGGAAAGAACAAAACTCATGCAGCGCAACTGGATTGGAAGAAGCGAAGGCGCTGAGATCGATTTTACAGTTGATTCCAATACTAATGAAAAAATCAGAGTTTATACTACGCGGCCCGATACCTTATTTGGCGCAACCTATCTGGTATTGGCTCCGGAGCATGAACTGGTAGATAATATCGTGACAGCCGAGAATAAAAACGCTCTGAAAGAATATATCCAACGCAGTGCAACCGTAAGTGAAATTGAAAGAACATCCACTACGAGAGAAAAAACCGGTGTCTTTACCGGTTCATACGCCATCAATCCTTTAAATGATGAAAAAATCCCTATCTGGGTGGCCGATTATGTTCTGGTGACCTATGGAACCGGCGCCATTATGGCGGTTCCGGCGCACGATGAACGGGATTTTGAGTTTGCTACAAAATTTAATCTGCCGATAAAAAAGGTAATTTTAGAAGATGGAACAAATGCCGGTGATGTACTGACTGAAGCCTATACCGGAGAAGGTACCATGGTTAATTCCGGTAAATTTGATGGTATGCCGTCTCTGGAAGGAATTGCGGAGGTTGCAAAGCATCTGGAAGAGCAGGGAATTGGTCACACAGCCGTAAAATTTAAGTTTCGCGATTGGCTGATCTCCCGGCAACGATATTGGGGCGTTCCTATTCCCATCATACATTGTGATTCTTGCGGTGAAGTGGCCGTACCCGATGATCAGTTACCCGTTGTTCTGCCGGATATCGTGAACTTTAAACCAAAGGGTAAACCACCGTTGGCCACATCAGAAGAATTTGTAAATACATCCTGCCCGGATTGCGGAAAACCAGCCAGGCGCGAAGTGGATACGATGGACACTTTTGTGGATTCATCCTGGTATTTTTTGCGCTATACCAGTAGCCATTTGGCTGATAAACCCTGGGATCCTGAATTGGTAAAAAAATGGTTACCGGTGGATCAGTATATCGGTGGTGTGGATCATGCCACTATGCATCTGCTGTATGCCCGTTTCTTTGTCATGGCACTACATGATATGGGCCATCTTCCTTTTGAAGAACCGTTTAAAAATCTTGTACATCAGGGGATTATTAAGGGACCTGATGGCATGCGCATGTCAAAGTCGCGCGGGAATGTAATTAATCCTGAAGGTTATCTGGAGAAGTATGGCAGTGATGTCTTTCGTACTCATCTGATGTTTGGCTTTGATTTTATGGATGGCGGACCATGGGATGATTCCGGCATCCTAGCCATTGATAAATTCATCAATCGTGTTTGGCGTATTGTCGAAGATTCAGTTACTATAATCCAGTCAAAGAAAAATGTAGCAAAAATTGATGAGCCGGAACAAAAACTGAATATGGTAATGAATAATTCAATTATGAAGGCCACCAGGGATATTGAAAGATTTCATTTTAATACCGTAATTAGCCGGATAATGGAATTGGTGAATGAATTATACCGCTATACCAGTGAGGTACCGGAATCTGAAATAAACAGTGATATATTAGGCACCGCTATTAAGAACCTGATCTTGATACTTGCGCCATTTACACCGCATATTAGTGAGGAATTATGGCAGATGGTCGGTGAAAGTCCTTCGGTATTCAATCAACAATGGCCGAATTATGATGTAAATGCGTTAAAAAGAGATACCATTACCTGGGTAATTCAGATAAACGGCAAGATAAGAGAACGGGTCGAAGGCAGTGTGAATATGGATCAGGATGCGGCCCGGGAATTTGCCCTGGAGCAAGATAAAATCAAAGAAATGCTGGATGGCAAACAAATTAGAAAAGTGATCGTTGTTCCGAAAAAATTGATAAATATTGTAGCCAATTAATTTGAGTCTTTCTTCATATATACCGGATATAATTAAGACGCTTGTCGTATTTATGGCAATCCTCTTACTTTTGTTTTTATCGGATCGTCTTCAACGTAGATTTAATTTTTCCCGTCGTTTTACAAGAAAAGCCATTCATATTATAGTCGGCTTGGGTATCTGTTCATCACCCCTGATTTTCGATTCAAAAATTCCTTTACTGTTATTAGCAATACTTTTTTTCCTGGTTGATTGGTGGGCACTGCGAACGAAGCATTTTAAAAGCATGCATCCGGATAATTTTTCTCTGGGAACTGTTTTCTATCCAATTTCTATTTTTATTCTGGCTTTGCTGTTTTGGGATGTGGATCAATGGATTTTTATTACCGCTTCCTTACTTATGGTCATTCCCGATGCATTGGCCGGAATTACGGGTCTGAGATATGCAAATTCCTTTTTTACACTAGTAAAGGAAAAAAAATCGATCCCAGGTACAACAACTATGTTTTTATCGTCATTTACATTAATAATTATTGCTTCATTTTTTCATCCTGAGATGGCCATGATACAAGCTTTAATGCTGGCGGTTATTGTCGGGTTGGTTGCGACTGCTTCAGAACTTCTGTCAACACGTGGATCGGACAACTTATCGGTTCCCTTATTATCAGGATTGTTTGTATATGTTTATTTATATCCGGTTAATGAATTTCTGCCCATGCAAATATTTATGGGTACCATTCTGGCCCTAACTATTTCTATAATTAGTTATCGCATAGGATTTTTATCCGCCAGCGGCAGTGTGGGAACATTTATATTAGGAAGCATAATATTTGGTTTTGGTGGACTACAGTATACCATACCTATATTGGCATTTTTTATTCTATCTAGTTTATTATCACGAACAGGGCAGGGCTATAAAAAGAAATTTGAATCATCCTTTGAAAAAACTGGTGTGAGGGATTTCTATCAGGTCTGGGCAAATGGCTTGATTCCGGCGATTCTGGTTATATTTAATCTGTTTTACTCAAATCCTGTCATATTTTTTGCCTATTGTGCAGCCGTAGCCGCCGCCACAGCGGATACCTGGGCGACAGAAATTGGCGTATTTTCAAAAAAGCAACCCAGGTTGATCACTACTTTTAAGCAGGTATCCCCAGGCACATCCGGAGGTATTTCACTTACCGGTCTGTTTGCATCACTGGCAGGCAGTGTAACAATTGCAGGTATAAGTCTTGGTTATTATAGCTATTACAATATATTAGAGAATATTATTGTTGTGTTTTGTATAATTGTGGTATCCGGTTTTATTGGGAGTATCGCAGATAGCATTATTGGTGCCACCATACAGGCACAGTATAAATGTGAACGATGCATGAAAATAACAGAAAAAAAAGTACATTGTGATTCGGAAACAAAAATAATTCATGGTTTAAATTGGTTGAATAATGACTATGTGAATTTAATCTCTATAACATTTTCATCAATCTTAACCATTATTTTAATTATTTTATGGAGAATTTAACATCTCAAAGATACTAATTTTATTATTGTTCAATATTTATATCGAGCAATAATTAAATCTTTTTCCTTAGTGTCTTTGTGGTTAAAAAACAAAAAATGTGGTACGCATTAACAGCACATGAAAAAGAACGATCCCGGAAAGAATCAAAAAAAGAATTCTCAGCGCCTAAGTATGAAATTATCATGTCTGCTGAAACACGTGAAGAATTAGACAGCAAACTTGATGATAGCGTTTCAAAATTTCCTAAAGAGATGGAAAAATATTTAAAGGCCGGAATCAAAATGGTCGAGGCGGATAATTCAATTCAGGCTAAGTCACGCGCATCAAAAGAGAATAAGTATTTTGATCAGCGCGGGCAATACAAATTATTTTAACTGCACAAAACAAACATTCCCAAATATTAAATCTAAACCATAACCATAAAACCGATAAATACCACATATAACTGTTATATAATATATATTATGTAAACTAATATATATGACAATTCCAGAAGTAAGTAATTGTAATTAAATGTGTTACGTGTTTATGTGTGTGGCCAGGCTTCCCTTCTGCCATTTTGTCCTTCTTTATTGCATTTGTTATATTGAACTGTCTATAAAGATTTTATAAATTGAACTCATAAAAAAATATTTAAATTCTTTTTCTACGTTCATAGAATGTTTTACAAATATGATTGGGGTTTACTTTGGATAAAGATATATTGATTTCTGAATATTTAAAGATATACTTTTCTTGTCACCCTGAGGAATTACCAAAAGATCCTGAAAAGGCTTTTGAATTACTTGGTACACTACATAAAAAATATAAGAATCGGTTTATCGACGATTTTAAAGCAAAAAGTGGTAAATTTGTTGATAGATTTATTGAAGATGATGATGGAGAAAAAGGGCGTTATCTTTAAGATTTCGTTCTATCTGTCAATCTTGCTTACGATTTTTGTACCTGCCATGCCCGGAAATATGTAATGATGTTTTAACCGGAAACTGCTGACCTTTTATCTTTTCATAGAGTTCTTCTCTGAAAACTTCGATATCTCTGGGCGCTTCAATGCCGATTTTTACCTGTGTACCATCAAGATCGACTATCACGAGTTTTATATTATCACCTATGGTTATCGCTTCGCCTAACCTCCGTGTTAGCACAAGCATTGTACCCTCCCCTATTTAGTTTTCCACTGTGGTAGTCGTTTTTCTATAAAGGCGCTAATACCTTCAATAAAATCATCTTCAAATCTGGATCTGGCGTTAAAATCCGCAGATTCCTGCAATAGCTCATCTATTGAGTTATGTTGTTGAAGACTATTTATAAAATTTTTTGTTAGTGACATAGATGTAGGCGAATTTTTACCAATTTCATTCGCGAGAGAGATACCTGCGTCCATAAGTTTTTCAGGTGATTCCAGCCTGGTCACCAATCCATAGTCTAAAGCTTCCTGAGCATCCATTATACGACCGGATAAAAGCATTTCCTTTGCTTTACGGTAACCCAGGCTATAAACCAAAAATACAGATACAATCGCAGGTGTAAAGCCAATTTTTACCTCAGGATAGCCAAATTTAGCAGATTTTGATGCCAGAACAAAATCACAAATGCTTGCCAGGCCGCAGCCGCCGCCGATTGCAGGACCGTTTATCAGCCCGATAACCGGTTTTGAAAAATAATAAATACTTTTATACATGGTCAGTAAATTGTCAGAATCATGTTTTTGTTCGGCAAAAGTCATGCCCTGCAGAGATTTGAGATAGGATAGATCTGCACCCGAACAAAATGATGAACCGGTACCGGTCAAAATAATGCAATTGATGCCCTCATAATTATCCGGATCAGCAAAGATATCTGAAAGCTCACTAATCATGACTTCATTGAGTGCATTTCTAACATCTGGGCGATTTAAGGTAACAATTAAAATATTGTCCCGAATTTGCGTTTTTATTGTAGTATAGTTCATTTGATCAGGTTTGTATGATGCCAGGATTGAATTTTTCGATTTCCGGATTCATGGTTACTGCTTCCAAAGAATTAATCAACACTTTTCTTGTTTCTGAAGGTAATATTATTTCATCTATCCAGAGTCTTGCAGCCCCATAGCGTGGATCGGTTTGATTCTCATATGTAGATTTTACAGACTCAAATAATTCCATTTTCTCTTCTTCAGACAAGATTTTTCCCGATTTTTCTAACTGTTTTATTTTAATATCTACCAATGTATTTGCTGCCTGCGCACCCCCCATAACCGCATATCGTGCCGATGGCCAGGCATAAATAAATCTGGGTTCATATGCTTTACCGCACATGGCATAATGACCGGCCCCAAATGTTCCGCCTATGATTAGACTTATTTTTGGCACCACAGAATTCGAAACAACATTGACAAGTTTTGCACCTTCTCTGATAATTCCGCTCTGTTCCGCATCACGCCCCACCATAAATCCATTTACATCATGAATAAACAGTAATGGGATAGTACTCTGATTACAATCCATAATAAATCTGGCTGCTTTGGCCGCACTTTCACTATAGATAACGCCGCCAAATTCAGGCGGTCTTTCTTTTTGAATATAATGTTTTTTCTGATTTGCAATAATACCAACCGAGTATCCACCAATGCGGGCATATCCACAGATCAGTGTACGTCCATAGTCCGGCCGGTATTCGTCAAATTCACTTCCATCCACCAGTCGGGCGATAATTTCCCGAACATCATATTCGCGCGTCGGCTCTGCAGGCATTACGCTGTCCAGTTCAGAAATATCATATTGAGGTTCAACAGACGGTTGCTTGTCATAGATGCAGATGTTTTTTTGTCCCATTTTTGAGATCAGACGCCGGATACGTTTAATTGCTGCCGTATCATCTTTTTCTTTAAAATCTACCGTTCCGCTGATTTCTGCATGCATGGTTGCACCGCCCAATTGCTCTGCATCAACTACCTGACCAATTGCAGCCTTAACCAATGCCGGACCCGCTAAAAACAGCCCGCTGCCTTCGGTCATCAACAGCGAATCACACATGACCGGTAGATAGGCACCACCTGCAACGCACATGCCCATTATGGCTGTTACCTGGGGTATGCCTTTCGCCGACATGATGGCATTATAATAGAATACACGTCCGAAATCATCGGTATCCGGAAAGACATCTTCCTGCAATGGTAAAAAAATACCTGCGGAATCTACCAGATAAATGGTAGGAAGCCGGTTCTCGTAGGCGATTTTTTGTGACCGGATCACCTTTTTAGCTGTCATTGGGAAAAATGAACCGGCTTTAACAGTGGCATCATTGATAATCAGCATACATTTTTTACCACTGACCTGTCCAATACCGCATACTACGCCACCCGCCGGACAGCCGCCCCACTCTTCATACATTTCAAAGCCGACAAAAGTCCCGAGTTCCAGAAAGACAGATTCAGGGTCGATTAGCAGTTTCAGGCGCTCACGGGCAGTCAGACGCTCTTTTTTATGCTGTTTCTCAATATTTGCCAGGCCACCACCCAGATGTATTTGAGATCTTATATTTGCATATTCCCCGGCAAGATTTGCCCAATAATCAGTATTTTTTTTTGCATCCGCACCGGATAGGTCAAATTGTGATACGATCTGATCATCTTTATAACGAACAAACGACACTATTCACTCCTGTCTTGGGAAAGGAACATTAATATGGCCTCAAGGACACCACCGGCCATTGCCAGACATTGAACCGGCACCTGTTTGCTTATATCATGTTTTAAAGTATGTGGTTTTATCTCAAAAAGCGGCTGCTTACTGTGAACAAAATGACCGCTGTGTAACATCCCGGTTACCACACCACTTCTGGGTGAAAGAATGCTGATATCATTTAGCTTGCCTATTTCTTCTCTTTCTGCAACATCTTCACCGATACTTTTATGACATATAAAAATACCTTCCAGAGGGGCGGTACTTAAAAAGGCATTTTCGGATTGTCTGACTTTCAATTCTTTAGGCATATGATATACACGACCCAATTCTTCACCCGAGATACCAACGACAAAGTGACCATCCTGACCTACCTGAAAGTCAGGACCCATTCGGATGACACATGGAAAATCATGCCAATCGGGTATTATTTTTTCCAAATGACTACCGGTACAATCAATCAGGATATCCGGTTTTAATGACGTTGCTGCCCTGAATGACTCATCGCTGATCAAAGGTATGATCCGGTCCATCCGGCCTGCAGCCAACTGCTCCTGATACTCTTGTTCATCGGATACAGATTGATACAAGCGACATGTAATCTCATCGATTGTTTTTTCACCGAGAAAGATCGAATCTGAAAAATTCCTAAAGTAGTGTAAATCGGTTGGATTGTTTTTCTCAACCAAAACAGGCCGAAATCCACTTTTAAAAAGCCGTATCGCGGTAGCGGTTCCTTTATCACCGGAACCAAATATGAATATATTTTCGTTTTTAAACATGCTTATTTTATATTGTAAAATTCAGAGTCGTAGACACTTCCATACAAGACCCGGTCAATATTGCTTATCTTAAGTCTGACGCGCAAAATTGATTGTGAGATTCTTATGAAATACATTTTCCACCTTGTTTATATAAACTGAAAGCGGTATCCCGTGTGTTGTCAGAATTTTAAATAATTTGTGATTAACCAACCAATCGGAGATTGAAGTCGGTTCCAGTATTTTTTTTTGTTTCCAATAGGTATCATTGGTTTTAATATATGTTTCATTATTGGGTTGATTTAGTGCATCTGCACCTATCACAAGTATGCATCTATCCGCCCTCTTTGCTGTGTTAAATTTTAATTTATCAAATCCGCTTAGTGATTTACCCTGAGCAGAGTCAATTTCAATCAGTATGTGATCGCATTCCACATTATCGGCGATCTCGTGTATTTCGCTCTCTTTAAAGGCTTTGATTTTCTTTTCATCAAAGGACTTCCCCAGATAAACAATCTGATTAAGTGCAATTTCGCTTGATAATTGGGATTTAATGATGGATGCATCGTCAGAAATGAAGGTATTGCTGTCGGGAGGGATAAAAAAATCATAGTTGGATAACACCAGAGCTGTTTTACCGGTTTTTTTCAGTTCATGGCAAAACTTGTTTATTAAAACTGATTTACCACCACCACCGGCAAGAACAATCACCTTTTCAGAGGTATTGAATAGTGCTTCGTGGAAAAAATTCATTTGTCAGGCCTGCGGCATTAGCGGAACACCAAATTTTCTCAATGAATCATCAAAAGAAAATATTACATTTATTTTTTTCTTTCTCACATCTTCAAAGATGAGGCAATGATGCAAATCTATTTCATGATCCTTGATAGAAAAAAACTGCTTTATACTACTGCGGCGCAACCGGCGTGACAGCCAGGAAACATTCAGGTGTGAAGATAAATTTGCTTCGTCAATTATTCGTGAAAATTCTAATGCTGAATTGAGACCGCAATTTTGTTTTATTTGTGAAATAGCTGAATTCACTTCCTGAATACTTGTGTACAATTTTGCATTCGTTGTCAATAATTTCTGAAAGTATTCTTTGGCCAGATCATGATTTAAATGTTGACTATTTATTAATGCATACCAGCCACTGGAATCGATATAAACTTTTAACATGCTATATCTCTGATGTTTCTGATAATTTTAATATTTTAATCAAAGGATTTTTACCAATACTGACATCAAGACGTTTACTGCGAATTTTTTTTAACATGATTTCAACTTTATCGCCTTCAGAAAGCTGTAACCTGTCTTTTATTTCAGCGGGTACATCAATTTTGCCCACCGCATCTATTTCGGTTATAAAAGTTCCGGTTTTCATATGACTATTCCTCTAAATACCTATTCTTAAACTCCGTGATGCTAAAAATGCCATCCTCACACACCACCTTAGATAAATATTCAATTGGTACAGAATCAAAATAAACATTCAGCGCGGAAACGTTTTTCTTCTTTCCCGGATATACTTCTTTTGGATTTTCTGTGTAAAATCGGATCGCCTGCTCATATTCCAGCAAAATTTTATCTGTTTCAAAGGCAATATAATATGGGATTTTGAAAGTCTGTGCCAAAACTGCCAGAGGTAAAGAACCGGTTTTACTAACAAAACCATCTTCAAAAACCCGATCTGCTCCCGTAAGTACCAGATTAACCTCCTTCATTACCTGTCCTGCTGCAGCATCAGTTATCAATTTGCAGGGTATGCCCAATGCGGCAACATCTTCGGCGAAATTCCTTCCCTCCAGAGACGGACGACTTTCCATACAATAGACTGTAAATTTTCTTTTCAATTTGGCTGCTTGTTTAAATATCTCTATCAGATGAGAGCTATAACTAATTGTTAGAATTTTTGATTGATTGAAGATCAGTTTTGCGCCGGATTCACCGATTTTTTTCTGCTTATTCTCAAGTTCTTTTTTTATTTCATTTATTTTTGCGATAGCAAATTTCTTCACTTCTGCCGCAGGTTTATCTGCTTTTACCAGCCGCTTAAGATAATACACCACTCCGGTTACATTTTTGCGTAAAATCACCATATTGGGATATGTTTTTACAACTCCCCGGGCAATCTTATTTAAATCTTCCCCAAGGGCAATCAGGTCTGTTTGCTCATAGTTTTCGATATATGACTGCAATACCTTTAATGCATAATTACATGTCAGGTAGGATCCCCGAACACCTTCCTTTTTAAAATCATCTAATGTGTAACCCATTTATACTACTCTCCGGTCATTTGAATAATCCAATCGAGATATGCCTGCGAGGCCTGTACTACTGGTGTGGCAATAATTTCTGGAATAGAGTAACTATGAATCATCTTTATCTCTTTTTCTACCTGGTCATACTTTTTTAAGGAAGTTTTTATTAACAACAATACCTCGTTTTCTTCCTGTACCTCTCCTTCCCATCGATAAATGGAAATTATACCAGGTATAACATTGCAGCATGCCGCTAATTTTTTTCGAATCAGCAATCTTGAAATGCTTTTAGCTTCATCCGCATTAGGGACAGTACAATACACAAGCATTGCCTGTTCTTTCATAACACCTCTTCCTGAAATTGTTTTTGAGTGTACACAATTGAAAAATTTAAATCAAGACTAATTTAAATTCATGATGACAAGATTGACATGAACTAAATAGTTTATAAACAATGGATTAAAACCAGAATCTCTATCCAGATCACACATAGAATGCAATATAATTAAAGTGTTAGTTTTGATATATTTAAAGCAATGCTTAATATATATATTATGTATCCTGAATAATATTTTCTATCTTTATCTTAATCAGAGCAAGTCCTTGAAAGAAATTAATTACTGAGATACTTCTCGATAAAATATTCATGAATTGTTGTGTCGCTTGTCAGTTCCGGATGAAATGTACAAACCAGTATTTTGCTATTACTCGCCATGACGATATCATCTTTATGTCTGCCGATCACATTCACATCCATCCCTATCGATTCAATTTTTGGTGCTCTTATAAATACTCCGGGGAAAGATTTCTTTTTACCGTTTATATCAAGCGAGACATCATCCATAAAGGATTCTTTTTGCCGGCCATATGCATTCCGGGATACTGATATATCAATCAAGCCAAGAGTGTTGGTATCCAAATGGTCGGCATCTTTTGCCAGGACAATAAGGCCCGCACACGTACCGAAGATTGGCCTTGTTTCCGCATAAGTAAGAAGATTCTGAAATAAATTAAAGCGATTGATAATTTTTAAAAATGTACTTGATTCACCACCAGGAATAATGAGTGCATCGGATTGCCATAATTGTTCGTTTGTTCGTACTTCAAGTGCATTGTGGCCGATTTTTGTGACAATCTCAATATGCTTTGCAAAGCCGCCCTGAAGAGCAAGAATACCAATATTTTTCAATCACCAACCCCGGTTCTGCATCAGTTCTTCTTCAGGAATGGACTTTATATCCAGCCCAGCCATGGCATCGCCTAATTTTTCACTGGCTTTGGCAACGATATCCGCATCTTTATAATGTGTTGTGGCTGTTACAATGGCTTTTGCTCTTTGCGCAGGGTCACTGGATTTAAATATTCCGGAGCCGACAAATACAGTTTCCGCACCCAATTGCATCATCAGGGATGCATCTGCCGGTGTCGCGATGCCACCGGCTGCAAAATTCGGAACCGGCAATTTACCATTTTCTTTAACATATTTTATTAAATCCAATGAGCTGCCCGTATTCTTAGCATATGCGACCATCTCATCATCTCCCAGCGTACCAATCCGGCCAATTTCTTTTTGAACCATGCGCATATGACGCACAGCTTCAACAATATTCCCGGATCCGGCCTCCCCTTTTGTTCTGATCAGTGCCGCACCTTCAGAAATTCTGCGCAATGCTTCACCAATTTCACGACAGCCGCAAACAAAAGGTATCTTAAAATCATGTTTCCAAATATGATTTTCTTCATCAGCCGGTGTAAGAACTTCACTTTCATCTATAAAATCTATACCTAAGGACTCCAGAACCTGTGCCTCTGCAAAATGACCAATCCGGCATTTTGCCATTACCGGAACCGAAACCGCTTTTTGAATATCTAGTATCATTTTGGGATTCGACATCCTGGCTACACCGCCATCCGCTCTGATATCAGCAGGAATTCGCTCCAGCGCCATTACAGCGACAGCGCCGGAATCTTCTGCGATCTTTGCCTGTTCAGGGTTTGTCACATCCATTATGACGCCACCTTTTAGCATTTCTGCCAAACCTACTTTTAATAAAAAATCTTTATCTAACATCTTAATCTCCTTGAATTCATAGCCTTCAAATTTAGTATGATGACTGCCTAAAATCAATAAGGTAAGAACAGGTCATATTGAATGAGATATCATATTGGATAAGAGGCTGAGGGGAAAAAAGGATAATAGAAAACTTTACAGCTTAACATTCTGCAGAAATTATGTAAAACTGGGATATCAACCATCTTTGAAGATTATATATGTAGCATCGGTTTTATTTTATCTTGGGAGCCTTTTTTATCCTATTATTCTATTTTCCTTTTATCCCGTTCTCCTCTTTTCCCATTTACTCCTGCAAACGCTGTCTAATTTCATCTATCGTTGCGGGAATGGTTCGGATAAACCCATGAATAAACAAACTGCTCAGCCCGTTATAACCCAAGGGGCCGCCAAAAAACAAGTTTTTAACACCCTGAACCGCACCAAATTTATCAACAAGAGGAAATTTTGTTCTTTTATGAATTTCCAGACCCGGTAAATTGATATGAGAGAGAACCGGGCGATAACCGGTTGCACAGATGACATACTGAGTTTCCAATGATTCCTCATTGAAAAAGAGTGTATTTCCCTCAATTCTTTTAATATTTGCATTGGGAATATATCTGATCAATTCCATTGAAATTAACTCCAATAACAGGCTTTCTGAAATACCGCGAATATGGCATAGATTTTTTGTATCACTAAAAAATTTAAGTTCGCCACGTGTAATCAAATATACCTGCGAATATCCAACCAGTTCAATTGCCAATTCGGCAGCACTATTTCCACCGCCTATAATAATTACCCGTGATGATCTGAATGGTATATCGTTCTGATAATCATGGGAATGATGCACGATTGGATTATTACGCATTCCAGGTATTTTAGGTATATATGGATTGCCAAAAAATCCGGTCGTATTTAGCAGTGCGCGGGATTTAAAGACTATTTTATCAGTTTTGATAATAAAATGATCATCAGAATCTTTTTCGATACTAATAACGCATTGGTTCTTTTGAAGATTCAAATTGAAATGATCAGTGTATTCATCAAGATAACGGACAAATTCATGAGCTGTGCAATAAGGGCGTTTGACATCAAGTTTCCAAATGGGAAAACTTGGCGAAATGCTGGTCCAGTCTCTTTGTGGATGGTCTGGTGAAAGCATTGGCATATCCGGACGAATTTCTCTCCATGCATTTGCCACTTCACCCTTTTCAAGGATGAGATAATTTAATCCGCTTCTGGCGGCTTCCTCCCCGGCTCTCAAACCGGCAGGCCCGCTTCCTATTATTAATAGATCAACTTCTTGCATCTTTAACCACCAATAAAAACATAGTTTGTTTCCAGATATTCCATTACTGACTTAACGATATCCCGCCCTACCCGCTCTTGTGATTCACTGGTTGCACCACCAATATGCGGTGTGCACAAAATCTTTTCGTGGTCGATCAGGCTAAAATCACTTGGGGGTTCGTTTGCATGCACATCAATGGCAGCAGCAGCAATCATATTTTGGTTCAGTGCCTTTAAAAGATCTGATTCCCTTACAATCCCGCCTCTGGCACAATTAATCAGGCAGGCGGTTGCTTTCATTTTTTTTAAATCACTAATCGTGATCAAATTCTCAGTTTGTGCGGTTTTTGGAATATGCAACGAAATAAAATCTGATTTTTCCAGTAAAAAACCACGATCTACCAGTTCAAATTCGTATCCGGGCGATTTTGTGACCGGTGATTGTTTATTTACAAAAATCTTCATGCCAATTCCGGAGGCTATTTTTCCAACTTCCTGGCCAATTTTGCCAAAACCGATCAGACCAAGGGTTTTTCCCAATAATTCTGTACCGGAAAGCGAAGATTTCTCCCAACGATGTTCTTTGAGAGACGTAACGGCTTTATGCATTTTTCGCGCAAGGCCAAATAGCATAGCGATTACCAGTTCTGCTACCGCGCGCGAATTGCTGCCAGGCGTATTGAGCACATCTATGCCACTCTGTTCCGCAGTTGTCACATCAATATTATCCAATCCAGATCCAGCGCGCCCTATTACTTTCAGATTTTTACCCGCGGCAATTATTTCTTTGGTAACCTGTGTGGCACTCCGAACTATGAGCGCATGATAGTTTGGTATAATTTTAATCAATTCGGCATTGCTCAAATCCAGATGAATATCCGCACTATAATTTTTATTCTCTAAGAACAGATTCACAGCAGAATCCGGTAATTTATCACTAATCAGGATCTTGTACATGTACTATACGTTAAAATTTATATTTGTAAACATTTCATGAATTTCTTTTCTGCCTTTGTGTGATTTCGCGGAATACATAAGAATGGTGACAACTACAAGTTCGGATTTAATCTGTTTCAATCGGGTATTAAGAAGATTATTTGAGAGTTTATCACATTTAGTTAGAACAACCACGAATGGAATACCCGCCCCTGTCAGCCAATTGATCATTCGGCGATCAATATCCATCAATTCATGACGGCTGTCAATCAGCAAATATACCCATTTTAATTCTGAATTATCCACCAGATACCTGGCTAATAATTGTTCCCATTTTTTTGAAATGCTCTTTGATACTTTTGAAAATCCGTATCCCGGCAGGTCGACAAGATAAAAACTGTCATTAACCAAAAAATAATTAATTAACTGAGTTTTTCCAGGGGTTGAACTGGTCTTTGCCAGATGTTTCTGATTAAATATTGAATTAATCATTGAAGATTTCCCTACGTTGGATCTACCAACCATTGCAATTTCAGGTAGAACGGTAGCAGGTTTTTGCGTTACATCTGACAAACTTTTTACAAAATCAACTTTGGGAATCCTCATTTAGCTTTTGCGATTACCTTGTCGAGTTTCGATTCAATCATGGCTTTGGCTACCGCGCCTATCATCTGGTCTACTATTTGGCCATCGTTGAATATCAATAATGTGGGGATAGATCTGATCCCGAACTTCATTGCTGTTTCCGGATTGTTATCCACATCCACTTTGGCAACTTTAAGCGTACCTTCCCTTTCCTCAGCCAACTCCTCTACAATTGGTGCAATCATGCGGCAAGGTGCACACCAGACAGCCCAAAAATCAACCAATACCGGTACATCTGATTTTAATACATCATTTTCAAACGACGCATCAGTCACTTCAATATATTTTCCCATTTAATCCTCCGGGTTCAAAAGATTGAAATTTATATCAAATTATAGATATGAAATATAAGGTGAAGAACTGAAAGGTACAATACTCAGTAAAATGAAATTAAAAAATTTTACTCGGTTTCACCGAGACGAACAATCTCAATTATCACGTCCGCAACGCCATCATTAATCATTTCTATTTCTTTGGCGGCACCATAGGACAGATCTAATATTCGTCCTGATATAAAAGGCCCGCGATCATTTACATGTACCAATACCGATTTATTGTTCTTTGTGTTTGTCACTTTAATAAGCGTCATAAATGGCATTTCACGGTGGGCCGCTGACAATTTATACATGTCGAATATTTCGCCATTGGCCGTTTTTCTACCATGAAATTTTTTACCGTAATATGAGGATTTGCCGGATATTTTTTGTCCGGTATAAAAATTACTATTTGGTGAGCTGGATTGTTTCTGCTGCTGATAATTTGGGGTAGGATTTGTGGAAAATCGTTTTGTTGAGGAACAACTCATAAACAATATTGAAAACAGAATCCAGACTTTAAATATATTAATCATCTTCCTTGGCTGTGTCTTCCATTTCTTCTGATTTTTCAGCATTCGAATTATTTATTATTTCCTGGTCAAACCTTTCCCGGTCAAGACGTTTATTATCTTCCGTAGATTTAATGGTTGCCGAGGAATCCTGTAAAATTTCTTCAATATTTTGTTCAGCTATGGTGCTGTCGGCCTGGGCCAGGGAATCTGCTACAGGTGGTTTTTCTACAGGAGGCGGTTTAATCTTATTTTGAGCAATCTTTGCATACTCCGTATTTGGATATTCCGTCACAATCAATTCATATGCACTTATGGCTGCATTCACACTGTCAAGCCGGTTTTCATAGGTCCAGGCAATGGCATACCGTGATTTCTCTGCCCAAATACTGCCGGAGTCATCTTCGGCAATAAGTAAAAATGACTCTAATGCATCATCATAATTATTATTAGACAGATCCTGTTCAGCCTGTAGAAAGATTTCTTTATAGTCATCATCAGTCGTACTTTCTTCCAGTACTTTTTTACCATCTTGCTCGAGCAAATAAATAGCGTATGGAGAATCGGGATATTTTGTTAATATTTCATTATTTATTTCCCGGGCTTTAACTGAATCGGCAAAGTGGAACTTATATATATAGGCAAGTGAATACATTGCTTTTGGTGTCAAAATAGAATCCTGGACCGTTTCCGCAAAATCAGAATATGAAGCGAGTGCACTATCATAATTTTGCATTGTTAGCAGAAAATATTCTGCCAATAAGAATTTATTTTTTGTCAGAGATGCCAGAATTTGAGATTCGGATCTAAGCTTGGGCGTCGCTTTTTTCGCTGCAGTCTGCTCTACTTCGGTGGAATCTGTTACTTCCTTCGTCGTATCCATATTTTGCAAAGTATACAATTCTTCCCGGTCTACTCTAATATTGGATTTTAAAGCCAGATATTGAGTAATGAGCGCTGCCCGGACACCAGCCTGCTTGATATATTGAGCATTGCGATCTTCTTGCTTCACGCGTTCATATAGATTTTTTGCAGAATCCAGATCTGCATATTCAGTTTCCATGATCTGGGCAAGCCCATATGCTGCATTTGCCGAGCCGGCAGTCCTTGGATAGGTATTTAGAACATACTGGTATTGATCTGCAGCATCCTCGTAGTCATCTTCAAGTCTGAAACAATCGCCAAGTCGTGCTTCGATTAAAGAGATTTTACTTGTATAACGAACATTCCTTTGCATATCATACAAAACACTGATAGCCGCTTCAGGGTCCTCCATTTTTAGCATGGCCGCAATCTTTTGCATTTGAATCTCAAAAGCAAATTCATCAGAAATATCATAACCCGTAGCATCTTCATAGTAATCAATTGCTTCATCATATTCCTCACTCTCCTGAAGAATTTCTCCGATAGCAAAAAGCGATCTGGCTGCCAGGATTTCATCACCGGTAAAAGTTACGCATTTCTGATAATTTTCAATGGCAGTTTTTGATACTCCATTTTTTTGTTCTAATTCACCGAGACTAAACCAGGCAATGGCGATAAAATCATCATCACTATCATCAGCAATGATTTTATTCAGGTTATTACGTGCTTCATCTTCAATATCCAAATTGATTTGGGCGCGCCCCAACCAAAGGTATCCTTCAAGTATCAGATCACTATCAGGATATTTTAAGGTAAATTGCTTAATAAACCGTTCGGCTTTCACAAAGTCTTCCATTTGAAAATAACATTTTCCAATTAGCAGAAGTGCATCATCAGCATAGCTATTTTCTTCACCATAGATATTGATCAATTTCCAACATTTATCTATGACAGTATTATAATCCGTCTTGATATCATTTGTAACTACACGTTCGGCACTTGATTCCAGTTTTTTGTTTGCTTGCTCGAAGCGGTCCTCCGCATTAAACATGGTATTGTAATAAGCACAACCGGATAGAATAACCAGGAGCCATGTAAAATATATTCGTTTTCTTTTCATATGATTTCTATAATTCGAAGGTCTTTTGGCACGTTTAACGCACGATAGAAAGAAGGGTTTCATTTGTCTGAGAAGAAAAATATTTCTTATCGATTCATATTAAATAATTTATCAAAGATAATTGCCAATCTGGGCAATATTTTACCGGACTGTCCGCGAACAGATTCATCCATATGGGGAGATAAAGGGGTATCTTCTTCGTTAAGTTCAACCATATATGCACCGTTTGCCTTTGCCAGATAGGGTAAGGATGCCGCCGGTTCTACCAATCCTGAAGTACCAATAGAAAAGAATACTTCACACATGGCACTGGCTGCCTGTGCCTCCTGCAAAATAGTTCCATCCAAAGATTCACCAAATAGTACTACATCGGGACGCAAATACCCGCCACATTTACTACAAGTAATAACTGTTGCATCCTGCCTGGTAGCATCAAACATTTCGTTACATTTTGAGCACTTATTTCTTTGCAAATTTCCATGTAGTTCTATAAGATTCTCCGAGCCAGCAACACGATGCAAATTATCCACATTCTGGGTAATTACCGTAAATTCATCAAAATGTCTGGCCATATCAACCAGCGCGAAATGTCCCAGATTGGGTTTAACATTTTTCATGTTTTCCCGACGCCAATTATAGAATCCCCAAAATTCTTTTGGATTAGTGTTAAATGCATCTATATGAGCCAGATCCTCAAATTTTTTATTGTTCCAGAGACCATCCTTGCCTCTGAATGTTGGTACCCCGCTTTCCGCTGAAATTCCTGCACCCGTTAAAACAGTTACCGAAGATGCTCCTCTTACACGTTTTAATAGTTTTTCAGTAAACATTTTTCCTCAATGTATTAAACTTCTTAATAATTTTTAATTTCACATTTCGCATTTCTAATTTCGGTAGAGTAAAAAATAACCACAGAGGACACAGAGTAAATTATTAATATTATTTATGTTAATGCTATTTCTAATCATCTCCCCTCTGTGATCTCTTATAAGATAACTCTCTTTATTCCTTCTTTTAATTTGTCAACATTAAAATTGATCAACAATCCGACTTTTAGATTTTCTGCTCTCAGGTAAGTTAGCACCTGGGCAATATGAATATTCTAACAGACCTGGCCCAGGTAATGAGTGAACTTTCCCGATAAATCGGGACACATGAAATTATTTTTTCAGTAATATCTCTTAAAGGATATTCTTTTAGAGTTCTCAGAGTTTCCCTCTGAGGATTCTGCCTGTCCCGTAAAGACTGGCGCAGCCAGGCTGGTACGGGATGGTTTCATATTTTAATCCTGTTTTTCATTTTTTCATAGAACTTTTGACATTACCCTAATTTCTAAATAATTATCCTGTTATCCTGTCTAATTTAAAAATTAGTCTTCTGCCAATGCCAATACCGTTAAGAATTTACTGATAATTATAAAAACCGGGATCAAAACAGGCATAAAAACGACCGAATTTGCTTCTGAGAGCCTGTTTAAGCAAGTAATCTCATCACAGGCATCATCTTATACATAATCGTCAAAACAGAACGCTTCATTAACCTACAGGTGCACAATTGAGAATCTTTTATCGTTCAATATCTTCCGGATTATGGCAAATACAAACTGGTTTAAATTAAGGATTTAAATTACTTATGTCCACTATTCGTTTCTCTACCAGTCAGCAGTCACAAATCGATCCATACCGGTTTCCCGGATTTATTAATGGCAGGATAGATGAAGTACGTATTTATAATAAAGCGCTCACCCAGAAAGAAATCCAAGAATTAATGTTGGTAAATTAATTTTACCTGTCAATATCATTTAAGCGCCAGTCATATTCATAAAAATTTACATCGTAATTGCGCCAATCTTTATTTACCGGCCGTTTGAGGTATAGAGATATATAGTCCAGCAAAATAGGTTCTTCAATTCCTTTTTCATTTTTTAACCAGGTTAAAAAGTCATCCTCATACCAGTCAAATATGGAACTCAGATAAATTGCCTGATTTTTCTCATCCACATAAAAATTTGTGGTATCATTTATAAAAGTAATCGTCATTTCATTTAACTGGTTTTCTAATTCACTGTGAACATATGCAAACGGTGCAATGGGCGGACAACTGGCAGATGCACAATTTATTGCAAAATGTATACGCGGATCCCTAAATCTTTCCCGGATAATATCATGTTCAAGCGATTTAAAAGAAATTTCCTCTCCACCAATTAGATTCTTTGTCAGCCAGACCGTAAAACCGATAAAGTTAATATCCTTAATGCTTTCAACCGGGTAATTTTCAATAATAATTTTAAGGATAAATGCATTGTAGGCATTTATCCAATATGAGAGTTGAAGATCTTTGGCAGGAAATTCTGAAGGATGTGAATCCGGAGATTTTTTACCGAGTGATTGTGTAAATTTTAATAATATATCCTTATCAGCAATGAGACCCTGATAATCAACGTTTTTTAGTTTTACATGCTTTACGAGCAATTGATGGTATTCGGAATAATCAACACTCTGAGCAGGAAGAGCGGTTGCTACGATTAAAATGACAAATATGGAAATAATTAGGCGCATGTTTGAATCCCTTTTTTAATAAACTAAAACAATATACGCTTAATCATCTGAAATTATTTTGTATTAATCATCGAATTTGTAGTCTGGCTGTCAAAAAAATGAATTTTATCTGTGTTGATGAAAAGAGTGACAACATCGTTCACAGCCGGCTGGATATTTGGATCCGCACGCATAATAAAAGCATGATTATTCTTGCTTAAATATATAATCAATTCATTGCCCATGGGTTCAATCACATCAATTTTAGCCTCGATGCGGGACTCCACGGCTGCGGAGGCTGGTTTAAATGAAAAATTCTCAGGCCGCACACCCATAGTGACCTGTTGCCCGTCTGATATCTGTAACTGGCCTGATATTTTCTCAGGTATCTCGATATCACCCAAATCTGATTTAAATGAATATTTTCCATTTTTCATCAACTGGCCATCGAAAAAATTCATAGCCGGACTACCAATAAATCCTGCCACAAATTTATTCTGTGGATTCTCATACAAAGCCAGGGGCTTTTCCACCTGTTGAATCAGGCCATCTTTAAGGACGGTGATTCGATCACCCATTGTCATTGCTTCCACCTGGTCATGGGTGACGTAAATCATAGTTGTTGAGAGGGTTTGATGTAATTTACTTATTTCAATGCGCATCTGAACACGTAGTTTGGCATCGAGATTAGATAATGGTTCATCAAATAGAAACACTTTCGGTTTTCTGACGATTGCCCTGCCTACGGCCACGCGCTGTCTTTGCCCACCTGATAATGCTTTAGGGCGTCGATCAAGATATTCGGTCAAATCGAGAATTTCGCTCGCTTCGTATACTCTGCTCTTTATTTGATCTTTCGGATATTTACGCAACTTTAATCCAAAGGCCATATTGTCAAACACAGTCATATGCGGATAAAGTGCATAATTTTGAAAAACCATGGCAATATCTCTGTCTTTTGGCGGTACCTCATTTACAATCTTCCCATCTATGGATATCTCGCCACTCGTAATATCTTCCAGACCGGCAATCATTCGCAATGTGGTTGATTTGCCACAACCCGAGGGGCCAACTAGTACCATAAACTCTTCATCTTTAATATGCAAATCCACATCTTTGACCACATGATTTTTATTATCAAAGATTTTATTCAGTTTTTTTAAGATAACTTCTGCCATAATTGCCTCAACTTTTCTTTTATATGATTCAAATAATCATATGCTTAGGTACTATTTTTCTCTACGAATTGATTTTGGTAATTTTACCTGGTTTTAAGCCAGGTGAAATTCCAGGATGAAGTAAGTGGCTGTCGGCTAAAAGTGGATGGCCGGTAGCACTATATACAATTATATCATATACGAAAGAACCGGCAAGATCGTCAAAAGAGTAAATGCGATCAGGCTGAAAAAACCCGTTTTGAACAGAGGTAAAATAATGAGTCGAATTCTACTCACATCAAGAAAATAACGTTTATTTGCCAGAATAATTATATTCGATATGACAGTAAACAGGCACAGCCCGAAAAAGAGGATATAGATCCAACCAAGGTACCCATATTTCCAGGATAATATTTTTAAGTTTAAGTCTATGGAATCGTACCAACCCACAAAATACGAAGTTCCAGTTGTCGCAAAGATAACACAAGTCGCAAGTAAAATTAAAAATACAGCAAGATATTGGTTTATAAAGCTGAGAGATCGCTTATAAATAAATAAAATATAATATAACAGCAGAATGGAAAACAAAACCAGAATAATCAGAATCATATATTTAAAATTACCAGGATTGATGTACTGATACACAGACAACTGTGATGGACCGGGTATAAATAAACCTAAATAACCACGAAGGCCATATATACCCGTAATAAGAAGATCAAATAATACCAGAAATGTTTGATACGCGGCAGATTTATTTTGAAAAATTTCAACAACATTGGGATTTAAAAAACGACTTAAATACCTGAGATATAATGCAATTATCCAGAATACACTTAGAATAATGGATACCAGAAAGAAAGTGATATAGCCTGGAGAATTAAATCCCTTTACAATTAATTCTGAAGGGCCGATTAACATGAGGCAAAACCGTGAGAAAAGCAGCACAAAAATAAAAACAGATCCTACTTTACGCCAAATCCGTGACTTCCGTCGTAAGCGTAATGATTCGTTGTTTTCTTTGCTTATAGATACAAGGCCCTTACGAGCCTTTAGAAAAGAAGAAGTAGAGACAAGGATGAATCCCAGAGCGAGAAAGGATAACAGAATAAAATAATCGTGTATCACTCCTCTCCTCCTGAATTCTGGTTCAATATATTTTGAAAATTAAACAAAATGTCCTGCCATACTCCTGAAAACCAGGAATATGTCAGAAATCAACATCATCAAGGGGTTTTGCTTAGATGTTCACCCAGAAGAATCATTTGGGATTCCGCATCCCGGACGCGTTGATTTGTTTTTGAATTATCAATAATTTTTTGAAATATTTCTTTCGCCGTCTCCGTATCGCCTGCTTTTTTATAGTTTAGACCACTCAAATAATAAAAGTTGTCAGATTCAATATAATCCGGAGCCGATTTCGCTGCTGTACTATAATATTTTGCTGCCGCACTATAATCACCGGAAATTTCGCGGCAAGCTGCTAACCCGGCGTATCCGGAAGATTGCAGGACTTCGCTGCCGGAATACGCATCTACAAATTCCTGAAAATAGAGCTCGGCTTCTTCATATTTTTTTTGCTGATAATAAATATTAGCCAAAATAAGCATGCCCTGTTGTCCTTCATCTGTACTACCATATTCTTCAATAAGACGAATTAAACGTTCACTCGCTTTATCCAGGTTGTTATTTGTATACTCTATTTGGGCAATTCCCAACTCTGCCTGTGCTTCCGATCGTGTCTGATCTTTAAGTTGACCATAAACGATAAAAATTACGATCACAGCAAACACCGAGAGCACAACAGTAACTACCTGCCGGTAGTTTTCATCTATATATGTTTTTACCTGAAGCGTTTTTGTTACGAACTTATCTTCTTTAAGATCTTGTCTGCGAACCCGTTTTTTTGGCTTTAACATTCCATCTCCTCATATTCGATTTATTGCGTCTCCCAACACAATCATAAATCACGATTACTTTTAATGCTGCAAATTTTGATAAAAATTATAAATGCTAAATTTATCAAATTAATCAAGTTGAAACAAGCCTTTGGCAGGACTGATTGCAGAATCAGAATTCTTTTACAATTGCAGACAGGTATTGTTTCATTTCATCAATATACTCTGGCCGCTGTAATGAAAATTCAATATTAGTTTTTATGAAATCCAACTTTGATCCCAGGTCGTATCTTTTTCCTTCAATTTGATACGAAAATATTCGTTCTCTCTTGAGCAATATCTGAAGAGCATCGGTCAATTGAACTTCATTATTCTTATCCGGTTGTGTTTTCTCAATACTTTTAAAAATTTCAGGCGTTAGTATATACCGTCCGGCAATTGCCAGGTTTGACGGACTTTTCTTTAATTCAGGTTTTTCTACCAGGTTTGAGACTTCGCGAATGCTATCGTTTATCTCTTTTCCATCAATAATCCCAAAACGCCCAACCTTATCATCAGGAACTTCCTCCACTGCAATTATCGTTTGTTTATACTGTTCATACATATCGATTAATTGCTGTGTTACCGGGATGACAGACTTAATTATAGAATCTCCCAGAAGAACGGCGAATGGTTCGTTCCCGATATGCTGCGCCGCATAGAGAATTGCAGATCCAAGTCCACTCACCTCTTTTTGCCTGATAAAGTGAATATTTGCCATATCGCCAATCCGTCGAATCTCGTTATAGGCATCAGTGGAATTATTCTGTTGTAAATAATATTCCAGATCGCTGTTCCGGTCAAAATGATCTTCAATTGCACGCTTCCCCTTGCCAATAATGATGAGTATGTCATCAATACCGGAATCAACGGCCTCTTCCACAACATATTGTATGGCTGGTTTATCGATAATCGGCAGCATTTCTTTGGGTTGGGCCTTTGTTGCCGGAAGAAATTTTGTTCCCAGGCCGGCTGCCGGAATGACTGCTTTTTTTACCATTGTATGCAAACTCCTAACTTATGAATGGTCGTATCACCCTTGCTTTTACATCACGCAGACCATTTTTCAGGCGATTTAACATTTCGTCATCGTGGTAGATTCCTATAATTGATCCACCGGAGCCGGCAAATTTCGCCGATGCCCCACATGACCGTGCAATTTTTACCATCTGCATATTTTCATCACTAATATTCATTATTTTACAGCGCAGATCAAAATTTTCATTAATCAAAGCATGTAAACGTATATTATCACCCTCGTTTATTGCATCTCTGCCCTCTCGTGCAATATCTGCGATGCGCTGAAGGGTTTCTACAACTACCGGATCATTTTGCTCATATCGGACGCGGATGTCATTTAGTACAAACCCCGATACTTTACTCAGCTCAGTCTTATATGCCATATACAATTTGGGTAAATTTTCCTTTTTCAAATATGAATATTGACCATGCCCTTTTTTATCCATGAATTTTTTATCAAAATCCATATAGACACAACCTTCATATACTTGTATAACACGATCTTGCAAACCCGCATTTATCCCTAATTCCTCTTTTTCCGTAGCAAGGATCAAGGATGGCAAGACTTCCTTCGGAATTTTAATGCCATAAAAACTAATCAAAGCCTTCATCGTTGCAGTAATTATTGCGCTCGATCCCGCCATACCAACCTGTCTGGGAATCGTTGAATGATATCGGATAGTGAAATTTTTATTATCAATACGAAGGTCATGATCATGGCAGTATTCATATATCTTTTTTACAGATGCTTTTATCAAGCGATCGGCGCCATAATAACCATGAAGATTGATTGAATCCACAAGATCATAGATATTACGGTATATATGCATATCCTGGGGTTGCGGTTCTATGCGTAATTCAGGAGATTCATATAAGGATACATGGGCACCAAAATTACGGACACTTACCGAAATCGTTCGCCCATTATATCCATCGGAAGGATTGCCAAGTAGTCCTGCGCGTGCATAAGCGCGAGATTCAATAATCATTTAATATCCTGCCCTGCTAATAATATTATTCATTCCAAATGAGACCCTGAAATTCTGAAATTAATTCAGTACAAGCAAGTTCAGGGTGACTTCATCTTCATCCCGAACTTGATTCGGGATCTATATAGTGGCTAATTATCGGATGCTAATTTATAAAAAATACAAATAAGACTCAAAAAGATGATGCATGAGAAGATATATATATAAAAGAAATCTCTCGCAGAGTCGCAGAGACGCGAAAATATTTGAATAAAAAATCTGATATAAGGGATTTGGAACTGGGAATTGGGACTTTGTTATTTGTAATTCGTAATTGGTAATTTTAAACATTGCGCAATAATAACAGGCGGCAGATACCTAATTACCAGTTCCCAATTCCTAATTACCAATAACCAATTACAAATTACTCGTTTATAGTATCTACAATAGGCTTTGCTTACCCCGGATTAATCCTGGGGTAAAAGAAAACAAGGGGTATTGAATCAAATAAATTTTACAAAACACAAGAATACAAGTTTACCAGAAGTACGAAAGGATCATAACTTTTTGCAGATTTTAGATTTCTCACTTTGCGCAAATTCTTATAGAGGTCAATATACTTTGATTGATTTGCATATTCACCATAAAAAAGTATGGAAAATGGTTCTCTTTCTGTGCTGGGAATTATTTGCTTGCCTTTCCATGAGGCTGGATTTCTGAGATAGGGGTACACATAATCCATCGTTGTCTCAATACTGCCTCTTTCACTGTTAGTAACGCGCCAAAGATCAACATCCTGAAGTTCAGCCATTCGGAATAACAAGGCAAAGGCATTTAAATTAAACAAAGTGTAGTCAAATGACCGGGTTCTTTTTTCCTCCAGGGGAAATCGCCCATCCGAAGCAATCTGTTTTTCAAGCAGGGTATGATGTGCAAAATCCCAAATCATTTCGCTTGTATCATCATCGTCAGTAAAATTAGCATAAGCTGCCACCTGCACCGCCCACCAGGTACTGTGATTATTCCCTTGATTTTGCTCATCAGTGCCATTTTTACTTGTTAACATCCAATTCAGATATGATCTAAACCAATTTTTTAGTTCTGCCTTATCTTTATCCAGCCATTGTCCGCTGGCCTCAATAAACCCTAAAAATGTGATCATTTTTGCCAAACGGTGGGTATCAATAATTCCAACTCCCCGGCCACTACTTTTATTTGGGATCGCCTGACCGTAATCAAGATGTGGGTTCATGCGTGTTTCATCATCAATAAACCAAACTCTCAGCAGATATAGAGCGCGATCTGTATACTCCGGTTTATTTAGAAAAAAACCAGCCATGCTGAGAATACTTACTGTCTGATGCATTTTCTGAAGACCGTTTTTGTGATCCATGAACCGATCCGGATTTCTCAGGCCATCTTTCCGGATGTAAGGTCCGTCCGGATCATCCGGATTTGGCCACCAGTAGGGACTTTCACTGTAATAATCATGTGGATCACCACTTATGGCTTTACCCTTGCTAAAGGTCACAGACCAGGGACCTTGGTCCATACAATATTCCGCCATTTCCCTTAACTCTCGGACGAATGGTTTAATGTTTGCGTCGTCATTGACAATGGCAGATTTTATCAGTTGAACTTGTTCAGGTGTAAAGACAAGATAATTTGAACTGGCAGAGACAAATTTGGATAAAATAATGAGGCTAGTGAATATATATGTTAACTTTTTCATATTATTCGGTGTTTTAAATATAGGATTAATTTTTATTTTGGACAGGATAACAGGATAAATGGATTAAATTATCGTCATCCTGAACCCGGTTCAGGATCTATAAATTTAAGATGCTGAAATAAATTCAGCATGACCGGTTGGCACTTAATACTAATTGAAGAAAATAATTTTTATCCGTGTTATCCGCGTTCTATTTATTTCATTTTGGTATCGTATGATATTACTTAATGAGGATCATCTTTTTCATCTGAGAGAAAGACCCGGAACGCAGCCTGTAGTGATAGATTCCTGATGCCAAATGTGAAGCATCATAGTTAACCTCATGCTGACCAGCATATAACCTTTGATTCAGAATGGTGTCAATTTTATGCCCCAGGCTATTATAAATCTCAATTACCGTCTCTCCGGCTTCCGCTATTGAAAACACAATGCGTGTTTCCGGATTAAACGGATTGGGATAGTTTTGAGACAGATGGTATGAATGGCTAATACCAGGTCTCTCTATAGAGGTTACATCGAGAAATTTTGCCTGTATTGCCTTATCTGCATCCATTATTAAACTATCTGGATTCAAATCACCGCTAAGAGCGCCACTCCAGCTATCAAATATCCAGTCATCATCTGGAACGGCAGTTACCCATACCACTGTTCCCGGTGAATAACTATTTCCCGGTGGATCATACAAAAGCTGGCCCTTTCCTATAATCCATGGGACAATTTTATACTGTGTGGGTGGTGAAAACCTGGCAATAACCGTCTTATCATCATCAATGTAGATGCTGTCAACGGGATTTGTACCACTTAAATCCCCACTCCATTCAGAAAAGGTCCAGTCATCTAAAGGCACTGCAGTAAGCGTTACCCAGGTTCCAACCTCATACAACCCGCCCACCGGATCCAACTCAACACTACCTGAACCATCCAGCTGGATAGAAAGAACCTTTGGAATGAGCGGATTATTTAACCAATTTGGTCCGACACTATCCGGTGTAACCGGTCTTCTTTTAATATCTTCAAGCGAGAATTCGTCACTGCCTATATCAAGTTTTCCCTGTATACGGGCCTGACCATCAAAATCATCAATGATAAAACTAAAATCACCCGTAGCAGAATCAATAGCCGGACTATTCTCTGAGAGTGCGCCACAAACCATCATTTTCCAATGCTAATAAAGGATCAGTAATTAAAATTCCTTCTGGTTGGGTAATTCCCAGGCTGGCTCCATAAAAGATATTGGATATCCAGGTCATATTTTCAGGTTCATCATCCTGATCAATCAGGGGACTCCTTGTTCCGGATACAATATTATTGCCAATGGTACAATCAAGTGGTGGCAGTGATCTTTCGGTACTCACACCGGTGCCGATTGTGATGTTTCTGTAATTCTCGGTAAAGGTATTATGTAATATTTGTGCGTTTTTTACTTGAAAATATCGGTTTAGCGGGGAGTTTGGCACACCGTTCTCAATTGAGAGCGCAGATCTTGAGCCGTTACCGCCAAGTTGAGTAAAATAGTTATTATAAATAATATGATCTTCACCGATGACACGAATTCCACCGGACTGACTATTGCCATTTCCATTAAAATAATTATTATATATTTTACCGTGATTACCATGACGTAATGTAAGAGTTCCTTCACACTCGTAAAACGTATTGTAGCGAAACGTGTTATTACCCGATTTGTTTGAGATTATCTCAATTTCTCCGTCGCAGTTTTCAAAATAATTACTTTCTACCACGGAGTAGGAATCATTCATGGAGTAATCGCTGGTTCCTATGCGGATGGTTTCACCGCCATTAAAACCCAGATTGGGACGATAGCCAAAGTAATTGTGATCGATACGGTGATAGTGTGCCGGCGGATTGGCCACCCTGTCAAACCAGATAACCAGTGTTGTACCGTCATGGTTTTTACCATAGAAATAGCAGTGATCCACACGGTTATTAGTGCCGTACACAGAAACCCATTTATATCCAGTGCCCACGCTCTCCGGATTGTAGTTTATTATACCGGTATTTGTCAGGCGGCAATGATGGGATTCAGTTCCATCCCGGAATTCAATTACCGCGCTGCTGCTATTACTTCTGCCATTGAGGAACCGTAAGCCATCAACCACCAGATATGTGCCGGCAATTCTGAGAGAGGCAATTCCGGTCAAATTTACAAAACCAGGAGTTTCCGCCCTGAGCAGAATTGGATTACCCTCTTCCCCATTACCTGAAAATACAATATATGAGTTATGCCAGACACCATTTGCCATAGTCAATGTGTCGCCAGGCTGGGCCACATCCATGGCACTGTTTATTTCTTCCGCAGTCCTAACATAATAGTCGGTTGCTGTCGAGATTCCAAAGAGTAACAACAGAGCGAGTATCAGGTAATTGAGTTTCATAATTTTTCTTTCATAAATTCTGTTGTTTGTTGATTGCTATTTATTGAACATAGATGACACGGAATACGCGGATTACCGTGGATAAAAATTGTTTTCGTCAGCAAGTATTAAATGCCATCCGGTCATGCTGAATCCTGACCTGTCGTCAGGACAGGTTTATTTCAGCATCTTAAATTTAAAGATCCTGAACCAAGTTCAGGATGACGAGAGTATTATCCTGTTATCTTTTCAAAAAATATAATATTATTTTATTAAAATCATTTTTCGCGTCTTTACTGACCCTGAATTTGTCATAAGTGAATATATATATACGCCGCTTGCCATATTGCCGGCATCCCAATTAACCATATATGCGCCAGCAGGCTGGCTTTCATTCACCAAAGTTACAACTTTTTGTCCTAGTGTATTGAATATACTTAACTCCACATCACTGACAGCCGATAGCCGATAGCCAATAGCCGTTACCGGATTAAACGGATTGGGATAATTCTGATGCAACACACTGGTAACTGGTAACACCTCTGTGCCCTTTGACATGACTGAAACAGCCGGGCCGAGGCGGTCTTCCAACTGGGCAATATAGAGTGACCGTGGTTCCAGGCCGGGCATATTTGATCCTTCTATATATCCATCATCATCTGGAAATGGTGCCGGGGGGCGTTGACCGGTGATATTTCCTATACATCCGATCGCATAATTCTGAGCATGTCGGGGGTTGCTGGACGATTAGGTCACCATTGTTCATATCACATGCCCATGCAACTGAATGAGCGATTGACCAACCATGACTGGTGCCGTAAAATCCGCGGTTATATAAGCCCAGCATACGCGGATTAAGACCAGGTCGCGGGCCATCCAATTCGACCAGGTTGTCATAGAGAATTCCCATGGTCCATCTGCGATGCCCTTCGCTGCTGGTATAGGCACCTGAGGATGTACAATCCACAAATACACAACCGGATACCCAGCTCGTTCCATTTGAAACATAATGATGCCGTCCGTTTGTTGCATGACAATTTTTAAAAAGAATTTGCTGTGATGCGGTATACAATTGAAAATTGTATCTGAGCCCTCCCTCAACGGCAGAAACCGGATCCAGAGCATTACAATTTTCAACAGTAACCCGGGTTGCGGTATTGGTCCTGATGCCCGATAATCCAAAATGCAGCATGGTACAATCACGAACCCAGGCATCTTCTATCTGATAAAGATCAATAGCATTCCAGGCATGATTCGGATCACTACCACCTAAGGTCTGAATATCGATGCGTAAATTTTCGATACCGATCTGTGTTTTTATATTGAAACGGGTATATTTGTAAATATAGGATTGAGACAATGCCCTTATTAGATGATTATAAATCGGGGCTCCGACGGTAATTTTATTACCATCTATTTCTTTGATAAACCGGTTAAAAACCAGCGGTTGTGATCCTTCCGACCAGGGCACATCAACACCCGGTTCCGCGCCGGTTGAGTCAGAATAGGTACCGCCATAATCAATTGCCTCAAGCCACTCTTTGGTGCAGGGGTGGACAACAATAATATTATCACCTACCTGGTAATTTGCGGCGTTTTCCACCTCAAATGTTCTATCCCCGACTAACACAGTATCAGAAATAATATTTACCACTGACCCTGATTCCCCATCTGCCCATTTGGTTGTTCCGCCACCACCCGCCACAATCACCGTTCTTTGTACAGGATTATTGCCAGTTGCCTTTAGAATCGTATTCTGCAATGGATCACTTCCATCACCCACACCACGAAGTACCACACCATTAAAACCAAACTTTATGGTTCCCTGTATTTCATACTCACCGGCTTTTAAAAGCAATGCCCCACGTATACCGTTGCTATCAGCGGGCATCAGCGCGATCTGAAATAAGGCATTTTGAATATGAGCGGTATTATCCCCCTCGATGGGTTCGATTTCACTAACAACCGGTACATTGGGAATTGGTTCTTCGCCGTTTTTATATCCGGCATAACTAAAATCCGGTATACGGTTTTTATTTTCGTCCTGTTCATAAACCAGGTTATTTTGATCATCATAATATACAATATTTGATTGCCAGGGGGTTTGGGATAAAAGCATTGATGGCAAAAGGACAATTAAAACAAATATTGATATTTTATTCACGGAATATTCCTTAACCTTTTCTCTCCTTATACCCCAAGATTAATCTTGGGGTAAGCAAAATATAAGATATATTGTAAATAATGATATTATACGATTTTACCCCAGGATTAATCCTTGGGTAATCAAAAAAACTACTTAACACAATTTAAATATTACTTATCACTTTTAATGTGATTTATTTAACTTTAAAACAGGAATTTTCAAAAAAATAGCCGGGCAATAACATTCTACCCGGCTGAGAATATTTCTGGTATAATCATATCCGGTTTTTTTTGACAGGATAACAGGATAATTAATTAGAGATTAGAAATTAGTGATGAGAGATTAAGTGAAACTCTCTCTTCATGCCGAATTTATTTCAGCATCTCTAAACCAAGGATCCTGAATCAAGTTCAGGATGACGATGATTTTATCCTGTTATCCCGTCTAATTATCTTTTTTACCGGATGAGCATCATTTTCTTTACAACCGAAAGATTGTCCATTGTCAGTCTGTAAAAATAGACGCCGGAGGCCTGTACGGCTGGATTCCAGCTGACCTGGTAAGAACCTGCTGCTTGCCGTGTCTCAACCAGGGTATCAATAGTTTTGCCGGTAATATCATACACGATAAGTGTTACATTTCCCGGTTGGGTTAATGAATAGGAAATGGTTGTTGACGGGTTAAACGGATTTGGATAATTCTGAGCCAGATCAAACATCCCCGGTACACTTTCATTGACAAATTCATCAACGGAGTTGGCTAAATCAGCCCAACGAAGATCACCCAGAGCCACACCGGAAAAAGCTTTGCCATATGCCGGAGAAGTTGGGGCCAGGGTATAATCAAAATTAGCGGCATCATTATAGAGAGGATCAAATGCATAAATAGTCGTCGTATCGACTTCCCCCCCTTTGGTTGCGCTCACTCTTCCGGAGGAAGGTTCAGGTACAGCAAAAATCATATTCAGCGTATCTAAATGACTTACAGTGGATCCTTCACCCTGAACCTGGACAACATAATCCGCACGTTCGGCACGGGATAATTTCGGTAAACGGGAATTTGTCACCAGATTATCACGAAAGATGGTATTTTCGTTATTTTTAATATATGCCATTCTGGTACCACAATTATCTACTGTCAGATGCTCAAGCAAGACATAGGCGTCCTCGGTTGAAGTGTCTACATCAGCATAAACACGAATACACTCAGAAGAGATGTTACGGAAAGAACAATTTCGAACAATCAGAGAATCCATCGCCCGGGTTGTTTCATATTTTTCGGTTTCTGCTATTCTTATCGCCTCATCACCAATATCCCGGAAGGTACAGTTTTCAAATCTGACAGTTCCTGCTTTAAGTGTCGGTTCCCCGGTGTTTGGTCTTAGAAAGTAAAGTGCATGACCTTCGGCCTCTTCTGCCGAGTTTCCATCTTCATAAAAGTTTTTAAAATCGCAATTTTTTACGATAATATTCAGACCCTCTTTGGCAAAGGACCGGGGAATTTGACTCTCTGCACCGTGGCCCAGACGTATACCATGCTTGAGACCATGGCCCTGAGGGTGCCCACCGTCAATAATAATTCCCTCAAGCGTGATATCGTCATACACGCGCATTAATTCGATCTGTTTTTCACCTTCCTCTCCCCACTGATCACTGTGGGTAAGTATGGGTTTTTCTGCCAGACCAGCTTTGGCAATAATAACAATCGGTTTCTTTATCTCAAAGTAGACAGAATCCGTAGTAGTATACACACCGCCACTCTCGGATAATATGATGGTATCAATTCCAGCTGTAAACGCATAATCCAACGCAACTTTAAAGTCAAATTGGGTATCAACTTCAATATTGCTGGCACTTGTCATGCCCAAATGACAAGCTAGTAACAAAGTTAAAAATATGGTAACAAAACGCATAGGGTACCTCCTGTTTGTTTGGGATATTGTATGATTAAATTATATTTTTACTTATTAAATTCGTAATTCGTAATTCGTTATTCGTTATTGGTTATTTGCTGTCTGCTTTCGGCTTTCGGCTATCGGTTGACGGCTTTTCTTTGCAATTTCTTTTTTTACTTTCCCCAAGATTAATCTTGGGGTAATCTCCTAATTGATATTCTTGGCCGACGGCTGACAGCCGATAGCCATTTACAAACTAAAACTATACGCCGCCGACCAGGCGTTCATACTTTCAGTCACATAATTGGTATTACTGAAGTATGAATCATAATATCTGAGACGGCGATACTCATAGGCGATATCGATTCGGCCAAACTTATCTAAAAACACACTCGCCCCAAAGGTATATCCTTTAGCGGAAGGACCTCTGTCTTTTATTGCCGCACCATCGGGAACAAAGGTTGCCGGAATGTCGCGATACCCTGCCATGAGCGATAAATAGTCAGCAACACGAAATTCAGCACCAAATTTTAATATACTCTGATCTACCTGTTCGCGCGCGGTATCATTCTCCCAGCTGTAATTATACTTGGTTTTGCTATAGGGTGTAGATTGATAATCCAGAGCAAATGTAAACCAATCTATTGGAGTTATACGCACACCAAATGAAAAAGTCCCCGGAATTTCAACTTCATCTTTGCCGCTGATGCTGGCAGTATTTGTACCGGCAGTATCAGAAAATGTATCTGTATAGTTCCAATCACGGGTCATAGTATATGGTAATTTATAATTAAGCGCAAAACTGATCCGCTCAAATTTATATATTACGCCAAGATCAAACTGCAATGCGTTGAAATCAGAGGTTCCAGCCGAATAGGCATCCACTGTATCATAGGTAAACCGAAACACATTATTTGCTTCAATCTCAAAGGTGCCCACTCTTTCCAGTGCCTGATAATCGTTGCTGCTGCCTGTCATGGAAGAAACACCTACTCCGAGTTTAAGATTGTCATTAAGTTCATAGGCCAGGGCACCCGCAATTGAGGTCATATCCCCACTGCGATCTCTTGTAAAACGCGACCAGGAGAAGGTATCCACTCCGGTAACCACCCTTGGCATAATACCATATGCATCGAATCCAATATGAGGATCGAGATAGGTTATATTTCGATCGTAATCTAAAATTCTATTGTAACGATAAGCGGCACTAATTACAAACTTTTGCTCAGCGATTGAGAATGGATATGCCAGAACAACATTATTCAGACCAATTTTATCCAGTTGTTTTTGCCAGTCAGCAGCTTCCTCGCTGTATGGCTCGAGACCCAATGGTGGTTCGGCGACCACATAGTTCGTATCCTCGGCCACTATTTCGTAATCATTCAAACCATTATTTGCCGGATCCGGTATATACAATCCTTCCAAATAAAAAGCCATGGTCCAGTATATCCGGTTTGGCCGGTAATCCTGATTTTCCCGCCAAATCTGACTGTGACTATTGCCGGAGATTGAAAATGTAAAACTTTCTATATCGCTGAGGCCTGCAGAATTGTAAAAGATAGATGCTGCATCGCCGGTACTGGCCAAATATGCGCCGCCCATAGCCATGGCTCTTACTCCGGGTTCGGTTTGGTGGAAGAATCCCTGAAATGAGAGGTTATCTCCCCTGTGCTGCGCAGTGATAAGGGCCGGCAGGAAGACCAGAGTAAGTAGGATAACCAATTTTATATTCATATTTTTCATGAAAAAATGCTCCTTATACTATCAGTCATTCATGGCAAAGCCAAGTGAAAAACGATGTACAGAATCCAGATAATCTCCAAAATCACTATAGGAATAATCCACCCGGATATTACTGTAGGCAAGTCCGAAACCCAGAGAGAATGATTCCGAATCATAGTTTATTTTATATCCACCACGCAGGAAAAGAATATTTTGAAATCCATATTCAAGTCCAATATTATATTGCTGATCAAAATCCCGCGGTTGAACCATATCAAAGGCAAGTAATAAGGTCTGACTCTCCGAATCCATAATCAGGCTCTCATTTCCCGATATCAAATAGGTTGCAATTCCGATATTAAGAGTCTGCGGCAATGGATACTGTTTCCCGGTATAAGTTTGTGTATATGATGTATCATTCTCAGCGTCATACCGCGTAATAATCTGTTCATCAATGTATCTCACATCCGGGCCAAAATTTCGAACCGTCGCTGCAATCTTTATGGATCTGAATCCCGTATCATAGATCAGTCCGGCATCAAACATGATATTTCCGGTAGATTTTACACCAAGATCCTCCCGGGCATATTTTACGCTCAAGCCAAAGGAGAATTTTTCAGTTAACTGTTTGGCAAAAGACAGACCGAATACCTGCGCACCTGGTGTCAGAACTTCACCGGTATAACCAAGATATTTATCACCAACAAAACCCAGAGCATCTACACTTGTCACACGTATCTCACCCACATCGGTCATCATTCCCTGAAAACCAAAGGTACCAAGACCGGGCACCGTATATGCCGCTGAAAGGGACAGATGTGTGATGTCCAGGAACCAATCAAGATAATCTGCAGCCACATCAATATTTTTAACATACACGAGACCGGCAGGGTTAAAATACACTGCCTGTGAATTCATTGCAGTAGCAGACGCGGCCTCCCCCATGGCGGTATAACGGGCACTTGTCATCACCTTTAAAAATTGAAATGAGGTGGTACCAACTTTTTCAAAAGCATTTCCATTGGAAACACATAATGTCAAAGTCAACAGGATAAAAATGTAATATTTGTTATGTTTTTTCATAATATTCCTCATTAACTCAACATTATTTAATAACAATAAATTTTCCGGATGCCTGTTCGCCATTCGGGGTGGTAATTACGTATAAATAAATACCTGAGGCAACCTGCTGATCATTCCGGGTCACCTGAAACCAGGCTGTTGAATAAACCGGATCATCATGCTCAATTGTTTCAACCAGTTGTCCGGAATAGGTAAAAATTCTTATGGTTGCGCGTGCTGGCAAACCGTAAAACCCAATCCGTTCTTCCGCTCCGACAGCGCCGCCAAATCCGGATTGTATCACAAACGGATTTGGCACCACAAAAACCTCATCCAGATTTGCGACAGACCCAATATTTTTTTCATGACGACTGATATTTGTTCTGCCGCTAGGTAATCCATTCTCATCTATCGATTGCACTGAGTAATATCTTGATTCTCCAATCTTAAAGGCCACATCATCATCAAAATATTCATACTGATTATCACTATTTATGTAGGCTGGATCTCCGGCGGAAATTGAATCAATCACTGTCCATGGCCCCATACCGGCATCAGAGCGGCTGATATAAAATTTAGTTAATGTACCACTTAATTGAGAAATGGGATACTTCGCTGCAAAAGTTTCAACAAACTCCTCAACAGATCTGCCCCAATTTATCTTTATCTGCCCATCAGGTGTATTAAGCACAGTTATCACCGGCGCCGGTACTCTTACTTCTATGTTATACACGCCGTCGGGTGGATTATCTTCCGGCCAGACAGGAATTGCAGGTGCTTCACCCAAATAGGCTTCAAATGCCTTATGTGCAACCTGAGTAACCGTCCGCACCTCAGAATTAACATAATCGGGGTAACCGAATTCTGTCAGGTAGCGGTCTGTTAAATTTCCAGATCCATCTCGTGCCGGTACCGGGCGATCCCATGAAGGTGTTGCGGCCCATTGAACCAATGTCTGACCACCTTCGATTACTTTGCCAGGCTGGGCGCCATATCCGACAACTTCGGCAAATGAATATTCAAGACGGTCACCAATGTTCAGCGTATATGGTCCAAAAACGATATGCTTTTGTGCCGCATCGGCACTTTGACGATAGGGATAGGCAGCGCGGCCAATCCAGTCTTTATCTGCATCAGGATGGGTGGGCGGTGCCGGCCATGTAGTGGAGCCAAGCGAATAGACGCCACTCCAGCGTTTATTTGTATTGATAGCTTCGACCTGCATCTTGCTACTGCGCGTATTACCGGTACTTACTTTATTTGAATATGGTTGTTTTACGTGATTTTTTTCATCCAATTCATAAAATTTTGGATATTCAGGAAAAGTTGATTGGGTGCGAAGCGTACCAACAAATTCAGATTCATTTTGTTCTGATTCGATTGTGTCGACGAAAGCAAGATGATTTACATCATAATACAAGACCGCATAACCGGGAGCCTGTGGACTAGCTAACCCACCGCCATTCTTACCGGTGGCCGCAAATTCCAGAAACAGATCCTTATTCGGTTCCGGCTTGGCAAACAAAGTCGCGTCACTTATGTTGGTTCTCAGACTCATATTAAATGACAACCAGTAATCGGCATCCCAAAAATTATTCTGATCGCCGCGATACAGACCTGAATCATATTTCCATTCCTGATAGTTACGCTGATATCCGTACATGGATGGACCAAACCCCCAAATAAACAGCGCCATAAAATCTCTTAACTCTTCGGTCTGATCTGGAATACCATCGCCGTTTGTATCTCCGGTATATTCCAATTCATACTCATAGATAATCATATCATCATAGTCCGGGTGACTCCAGGCTCTGGTGGTGCGTTTTACATTCACGCCAACCGGTGTGGCCCATTCGGCAATGATAATCTCCTCGGCCTCATTGGGATCATAATTTTCATTCATAGTTCCATCCGGTAATAAGGGGAAATTTTCAATCTCGATCAGAGAAATAGGAAAAGTCCACCGCCCAATAATTGTTTCTGATCCAGAGCCGGTGCCGACAGCGCCGCACATGGCGTAAATCCTGCTTTCCATTCCCGGCTGACCCTTCAGATTGGCAGCCATATACATACCACCGCCTAAAAGATTGTGCTGGCCGCTATAGGTAATTCCATTTAATATTGTGGCGGACCGGGAAGGCCATTCCATCAGGGGAACGCTTGTTTTGTTTCCTTCATCGCCGGTTGTCCAGGGCCGTCCAATATCTCCGGAATTATACAGAGTATTATGCAGCATTCCCCGGTCATGTATTCTGTACTCCAGCTGGGCCTGTAGCGCGGAAATTGCAAGGACAAGAATTAGAATAACTATTAAAGATATCTTATTCATATTAAGACCATCCTGTTAAAATTTTAATATCAATCCAACACGCCAGTGTCTCGGCTCATTGCGTAACAGATACACATCCTGGCGCCGCAGATAAGGTGCATATTCATCGTCTGTCAGGATATCTGATTGATTTGGCAAGGTTTCCCAACGAACAATATTTCGGTCATTATTAAACGTGCGTGAATATTGCCACCAGTATTCGTTCAGTAAATTAAATCCCTCAACATAGGCTGTAACGCGCGAAGCGCCAATCCCAAAGGATTTTTCAATGCGTAAACGCCAGTCGTTTTCCACGGGAGAGCGCTGATTATATTTAAGACCTTGACCGGAGATATCCCAGGTATAGGGGCGTCCGGACACATACCGGTAGGTGGTGCTGAATGACATATCTGAAAAAGGTTTAATTCCAAAAATCTCCACGCCGCTATTTGGCATGGTGACATATCGAAGATTAAAGACCGCTTTGTGAGTCCGGTCATAATCAAGAAAGACATCTTCCGGAAACCGTTCGCTCTGTCCTTCGATCAGCAAATCACCGGATTCGCTATATATCGGGGCCACATCCAGATTGTCTGAATTACCGCTTTTACCTGTAGCAGATTCATAATTATATCTGATATACCCGCGAATATTACCAGAAGTTTTTTCCAGACTAAAATGAAATCCCTTGATATCCGCATAGTCAAGATTAACGAAAGTGGAATATGCTTCCCCGCCATTATTGACAAAAAATGCCGTTTGAATCAAATCCTTCACATCTTTGTAATATGCACTGACATCCATCTGAAGGCCGCTGGCGAGGCGATGCACAATACCCACATCATAGGTCTTTGTATTTTCCGGCTTAAGTAAAGGATTCCCCAGCTCAAGCACGCGAGTAACACCCTGATCAATATTTACATTATTAAAATATAACTGACTAAAGGCTGGGCGTTGTGTAAACGTGCCATAATTCAGGTGAAATACTGTAAGGGTGGAAACCGGAAAGGATAATCCGATACGCGGTTGCAGGCGGGTAAATATTTCAGTTTCTGCAGTTGCTTCAGGATCAAGTAGTGGATTGAACGGATCTTTATAATATTTAGTATTCAATTGATAAAAATCATATCGCAATCCCACATTGGCAATCATGCCTTCAAATTCCATTTTGTCCTGAACAAATACGGCACCTTCCCAGGGAAAGGCACCAAAGTTTTGGAATTCTACTGCTCCCGGGTTTGTAACGTTTTCTTCAATATCAACCCGCATATCATAGTAATAAAATTGTACACCGGCTTTAAAAAGATTATACCGGTCGACCTGCCCGGTAAAATTTCCGGCAAAATAGTACGTATTGGTCCAGAGATCGCCACGATCATCATTTAACCGTCCAACTCTATGATTTGAAGGTGCGGTATAATCAACCCAGTTTCTGCCATTGGTATAATCTTCCAGTAATTGTCCGTCGTTGAGCAGATCGATGCGTTCCGCCTCATTTACGCGCATATAACTTATATTAAAATCAGAAAAATAGGATGGAGAAAATGCATGCTGATACTCAAGACCGGCCTGGTATGTAGTACTTGTTCTTTTTGAGATACTAAACGTTCGGTCAAACATCCACCGTTCCCAATTTGATTCAATCAGGTTAAAAAACGAATAATCATAAATATAGGAAAGTTTGAATTTATTGTCCGGGTTAGGAGAATAGGTGAAATTTCCCATTAACTGTATATCATTGTCCGGATCGGTTGTGGGTACCATGGCATGTTGGACATTCTGCCGCAAGGCCACAAACATACCAACATCTTTGGTCAACGGTCCACCTGTGGTTAGGTCAAGCCGGTAATCTACTGTATTATCAAATTCCATCCCCAAATCACGGGCACTCTGCAGCCAAAAATTACGGCCAAATTCTGCAATTCTGAGGGAATCTTCATGATTCGCCGGTGGCCATTTTAACGGAATATATTTATTGACACCATAGCCATTATCCCAGAGCGGTTTACCCGGCTGCTGGGGATTCTCCTTGAGCCATTCTTCCGGATCTAACAATAATTCTGAAAATACAAGATTTTGCTGGCTGTAAGGACTTCCCTGCCATGATTTATAATATGGTAATACGCCGGCAATTTCAAAACGTGTTTGCCAGACAGGCGAGGCTTCCCTGGTAACCATATTAACTACTCCAGACTGTGCATTACCGTATTCGGCACTGAACCCGCTGGTATAGACTTCAACCTGTTCCAAACCGGTTACAATAGGGCTGAAGGCACGCTGATTATTGAGCGGATTAACGATGTTTGCTCCGCCTAGCAGATATGACGCTTCACCAACACGACCACCACGAAAGTGATCATCCACCACATCGGCCTGAAGTTCCAGAATATCCCCGATATCCTGCACACCGGCAATACTCTGTACTTCGGAAATATTGTAGACCTGCTTGGTTGCCGTTACATCTTTTTCCACAGTCTCCTGTGTATACGCGGTTACAACAATTTCTTCTGTTTCGAGCAATTGCTCAGATAATTCATAATCCAGCCGGGTTGTTTTATCCACATCGACACGTACACGGGTTCGTATTTCATCAAGGTAACCGACGTAGGTTGCGCGCACCGTATATTCTCCAGGCCGCAAATTGATTATGAAATAACTGCCGTCAAGATCGGTTGATGCACCGGTTGGTGTATCCAATGGTATTTCTTTTGAATTTTCCCAGCGGGCTTCAACCAGGATATTTGCTCCAACCAAAGGATCTTTTGTATTTTTATCATAAATGGTGCCGGCCAGTTTACCCGTATTACCGGCATAGAGGTTGGAAATATTTATAAAAATACATGCTAGAAGTAATAACCACACAGAGTAAATATGAATCTTCATTAAAAATACTCCTTTTAATTTTGGAGACTCTGCTTTGGGGATAATTTGTAATATGTATTACAAATAAAAATAACTATTTCTATTTTGATTGTCAAGATAATTAATTTCATAAACGCATTGTTATTTTTGTACCGGGAGATAAGATATTTAATTGCTTCTCCCCTACCAATTTATGTTTTGAATATTCCAGAATTTTTGTCTTTCTTCTACCTAAAAAAGTAACTTCAGCTAATTCATTATCAAGGTCGAGTATAAAAGTTGCCGGTGCCTCCATCTTAAATGAAATACCATGCTGGGAGAAATAACTACAGTTTACCAGGATATTTCTATTAAAATTTGTCATAATTACAGTCGCATCGGTTTTCAAATTTGGTATTTCTTTTTGAATCTGCCACTTGCTCAAATCCAGACACCCAATGAATGTATTTTTTGCATTTTTCTGCTCTACGGAGATTGGTTTTACCATCGTGATAAAATTGAAATCTCCATTTTTTTCTACTGAGGATACTGAATAATGCTTGTCTCTCATAACGCTGGATTCAATTTTATAGTCTGTTTCTACAAATTGTTTTATACGGAGCGCAGCATCTTTTCCATATTTTTTTTCGAGCAGTGAATCAGAAGAAATATTATAATCACCCTGCCAGACCTGCTGGTAAGTATGTTCACCCTCTGCCTCGAAATAATCATTGACCAGCCAGAATGCTTCGTGTAAAAATATTACCTCGCGAAAATAGGATACATTTATTGAATCAAAGCCATTGTGCGTTCCCATAAAATAATCAAAATTATTCTCTTTAATCCATGAAATTACTGTAGGTTCGGGCAAATATTTCCATTTTCCAAATCCGGATTTACCGCTATTGGCAGTCCAGCCTCTTCCCAATGGGATGTTATCAACCAATGCCACATTTTTCGCCCATGAATTCTTCCAGAAATGATAATCCGAATCTTTATATTTTACCTGATAGTTTGGTAAAATTTCATGGTTGTTTGCATAAGCAACGACACCCAGCATATCCCCATGCTGATGATCCGGTTTTCGGTCAGAAAGTCCGGCAGTAATAGTCATATACATACTCTTTTTTGCCCAACCATCACGCATGATATAATAACCGGTTTGCGCTAGTTCCGTAGAGCCTATTTGCGGTGATTTTCCGGCAATATCATCCAATTTTGACAATTGGCTATCTCGCAAAAACCAGTACACGGATCCCGGCACTTTATTTGTTGAAAAATATCTGAATATGGAATCTTCAAAAACAATGGCGCCAATAGTCAGCGCATCATCCATCTGGTTATTTTCTGCAAAAGGTTTATCAGTATCATCCTGCAGAACAGGAAGTTTCTTATTTGGCTGCGCCAGCTTTACCAGGGATCCAAACATCATTTTGAATTGTCGTACAAAGCTTTCAGGTAAATCAATATTATTTATCTTTGCCAGTTGATAGACCCTAAAATAATTTTCAATATCTCCTTTATGATAATGAACAGAACGTTCAAACTGGAATCCATCTTTATTGATCTCGTTTTCTATATGCCAGGTTAACCCACGGATGGCCTGATCCTGCCAATCTTTGCTGTCTTCAAATTCAGGAAACAACGCAGCAATCTCGAATAGGGCCACCAGGCCTTTTGTATGGTGATTTCCGTATCTATTCTTTTTTGTGCGTTCAAATAGTTGAGCTCCGTGATGCAGAAACGTCCGGATCAATAAAATCTGTTTTTCATCATTGTAAGCAGGATCACTCAGATATGCATTATGATTAAATAACCAATTGTGGATTCGTCGTCCTGCCCTGTAAACCTCATACACCCCATTGCCAGCATCATCATAGGATCCATCTGCAAATGCACGGTTCAAATCAGCCGCCTGCCTGACGAAATAGTTCATATTTTCCGGTTCATCGCCTGAAAAATACATCAATGTCATATCTCTTGACTTTTGTTGCCGGGCGAGATGACGCAGTTCATAAGCGGTTACGTATTGGTCTTTTAGATTTTTGAACGGTAATTCCCAGGAAGTTTCAGGCGGATAAGTAGATTTTTGATATTCTGACCTGGATTGATGCTTTTTCATGGCCTCGGGGAAAGTTTTCTGGTAATATTTAAACCTTTGGTTAAAATTTATCCAGTTGAAGTAATATCGATCTGAAATTTTTTCTTTGAGGTGGTTCGATAATTTAATTATTGCTTCAGATTCTTGGCCGAGTTCAACTGAGGTTCTGATTTCGGCTAAATCCGGATTGTCTGTATCCAGGCAATTTAACAGCTCATTCTCAGTTAGAATTCTGTCAAATGGGATATTATTACCGCCACAGGCAATATTATAGAATAATAAAAAATAGATAATGATTGTGAAGTTATTTATCATACGATTATGGACTTTTCAGGACATTTAATAACTAATATATATCCTAGGTTATAAAAATTAATAGACATTGCTGCTATAGCTGCATTGTCACATTATTTTGTTTTACCCCAAGATTAATCTTGGGGTAAGAAAAGGACCTACATCTTACAACACCACCGTTATCGACTATATTTAAATATTTCGATTATCAGAATCTTTAAACAGCCATAAATTATTACTTATCTTTGCACTCTTCCGGACGTATCCCCGCCAGCCACGCCAAGCACCTCAGATTCAGTCACCAGGTTCATATCACCGGGAATGGTTTGCTTCATTCCCGAGGCCGCAACTGCGTATTCCAGACTCTTTTGCTTATCCCAGCCTTGTACCAGGCCGTGTATTAATCCCGCACCGAAGGAATCTCCTCCGCCAACCCGATCTACCAGGTGTATTTTATATTTTTTACTTTGATAAAATTCATCGCCATCATATAACATTGCCGACCACCCATTATCTGACGCAGAAATGCTTTCTCTAAGGGTAATAGCCACCATCTTCGCAGCGCTTATATCCATGACTTGCCTGGCAACTGACTTATAGTGATCTTCGGATAATTTCCCACTGGTTACATCCGTTGAACTCGCTTCAATACCAAAAACATCAGCCGCATCTTCTTCATTGGCAATTATTACATCCACATATTGAACCAATTCCGACATGGTTTGCTTGGCTTCGTCTCTGGTCCACAATTTTTTACGATAATTCAGATCGCAACTCACCATAACATTATGTTTTTTTGCTGCCTTTACGGCTTCCAGGCTTACACTGGCACAGGATTTGGATAATGCCGGTGTAATTCCGGTGATATGAAACCAGTTTACCCCAGAAAAAATCTCATCCCACTTAAACATGCCAGGTTCAATTTGCGAAACAGATGATCCTGCTCTATCATAGGTCACTTTTGAGGGACGGATTGACGCACCATGTTCAAGGAAATAGATTCCAACCCGATCACCACCCCGATCTATATATTTTGTATTAACGCCAAATTTGCGAAGTGCATTAAGCGCGGCTTGTCCTACCGGGTTTTCCGGTAACCGTGTCACAAATGCCACATCATGGCCAAAATGTGCCAGTGAGACAGCCACATTGGCCTCTCCCCCGCCATACGTGGCCTGAAACTTCTCCGCCTGTGAGATTCGCTCATAATTATACGGTGCCAGACGGAGCATGATTTCACCGAAAGTTACTATTTTCTTTTGTGTCATCTATTCCTCAAGTTATAATTAGAGATTAGAGATGAGGGATGAGAAATGAAATAAATTCAAGATATGGTTTCAATTTAATTCCTAATTCCTAATCTCTAATTTCTAATCGCTTCTTATTACGGCAATGCGTCTTGGCGAGAGATATCTTCAGATGCACTGCTGTGAATCTCTTCACCCATACCACACACAAGACGCATGGCAATGCGTCTCTCCTACTCCCGCCCTTTTTTTATTTCCGCGACAAAACGGGCGGCCCTGTCTGCAAGGCCATCCCAATCACCATCGGCAATCATTTTTTTATTCAGCAATGCGGTTCCCACGCCAAGACAATACGCACCGGCCTTGATAAATTCCGCCGCGTTTTCCAGGGATACACCGCCGGTCGGTGTCATACGAATATCGGGAAGCGGTCCATGAATATCTTTAAAAAATCCGGGACCCAGCGCCGTTGCCGGAAAGATTTTTACTACATCGGCACCCAGGTTCCAGGCAGATAATATTTCTGTTGGTGAGAATGCACCCGGAATACAAACTTTGTCGTATTTGTGACTCATGGAGATAACATCCGGATTAAGAATTGGGCTGACCACAAACTGCGCCCCGGCATTGATAACTTTTTCAGCAGTTTCACCATCAAGCACTGTTCCGGCACCGATTAAAAAATTATCATCCAGTTTCTCGGAAAGATCCTTAATAATACCGATGGCATTTGGTGTGGTCATGGTAATTTCAAGCGCTTTAATACCGCCCTTTTCCAGGGAAGAAATTATATTTTGTAATTTTTCTGCATCACTCAGGCGAATCACGGCAACAATACCGGAATCCGCAATAGATTTTAATATCTCAGATCTGGTCATAATAATTATTTCTTATAATTTTTGTCTATTGATCCAATGAATATAATAAATTAGACATGATAACAGGATTTACATGTGATAATTCTTCTAAAATATTAATATGAGTTATTTATCACATAAATATTCTAATAACTCAAAATTATAAATTATCCTGTTATCCTGTCTGAAAAATTGATTTAATAGGTTAATATATACCCATCCCCGGGATAAACCCGGGAATGGGTAGGTGTAAACGAATTACCAGTTACGAATAACTAATAACAAGTACTTATTTAATCATTAACATCTTTTTGGTTGCCATAAAATTACGGGATTTGATCTGATAGAAATACAGACCGGTTGCCAGATTTGTATTGTGAAAATCTACAATATGGGTTCCCGCAGTCATTTCCTTGTCAACCAGAACAGCAACTTCACGTCCAAGTACATCATATACTTTTAGTGTCGTCATACCCGCTTCTTTAATAGAAAATTTAATCTTTGTTGACGGGTTAAATGGATTTGGATAATTCTGATCCAGGCTGTATACCAGAGGAACGGTACCTTCACCAAATTCTTCAACCGAAGAGAGTGTTGAATCGGCCCAATTCAGATCACCAATTGCCAAACCTGAGAATGAGATACCATATAATTCAGATCCACCCATAAGTGTCCAGTTATAATTTTCGGGATCTTCATACATTGGATCAAAGCCAAAAATTGTGGTGGAATCAATTTCACCATCCGCAGCTTTAATCGGCACCTCTCTCACCTGAAATGTATCTATGTGGCTTACGAATGACGGTATGTCGGTATTGCCCTGGGCATCCATCAGATCACTATCACGACCATGGCCGGAAGTACGGCTGTTAGAGATGATAATGTCGCGTACGATTGCCCCACCACTATTTTTCAGATAAAATACACGTGTGGCTGAATTATCGATAGTTAGATGCTCTAACAAGACTGGAGCGTCCGGCGTTGCGGCATCCAGATCAGAGTAATAACGTACACATTCGGCATCGATATTCGTAAATGTACAATTACGCACCGTTAACGATTCTAATGCGCCATCGGTTACCCATTTTTCTGTGTCAGAAATACGAAGAGCTTCATAACCGGTGCCATCGAACAGGCAGTCCTCAAAATGAACATCACCCGCTTTGATGTTTGTTTGAATATTAAAAGCATGACCATCCGCTGTCAGACTTTTACCTTGAAAGAAATTATAAAAATCAACATCTTTTACCGTGATATCGGCACCGGCTTTGACAGTATCATCTGATGTATTAGCCAGACGAATTCCATATTTGGGTCCATGAGTCATTTCATGACCGCCATCCAAAACAACACCTATCAGGGTGAAGTCATCAAATACTCGGAAGATATCATCACCGGATTTATCCGCCGCAGCATTAATAATGACTGGCTTCTCTGCCAAACCCGATTCAGCTAACACAACCAATGGTTTCATAACGGTCATGTCACTGTTGCTGATGGTTTTATACAGTCCGCCGCTGGTGATCAGCATGATGGTATCTACCTGACTATTATTATTGGCAAATTCAACCGCATCACGCAGATCCCACGTGGTATCGATCTTCAGAACACCACCAGGTACATTTGCTTCGGTAAAATTCACAGTCAGCGTGATATTGGAATCCATTTGTACTGTATCAGGATTTGCCATTCCACCTAATGGATCACCCCATCCGGCGAATTCCCAGCCCAGATCTGGCACTGCAGTTAGTTCAACTACTGTCGCAGTATCGTAAGTATCAATAACCGGTTCCGGACTGGCATCAATACTACCCTGCCCCACGATATCAAAGGCAAGAGCAAATTGTGTCAGGGTGCTGGCAAAAGTGGCAGTTACATCCATTGCAGAATCCACTTTGAAAGTCTTTGGATTTTCCGACCCGGATAATGCGCCACTCCATTCAACAAATGCCCAGGTTGAGGAATCAGGAACCGCGGTGATGGTTACTGAAGTTCCAACTGCATAAGTATCTTCAACCGGTTCCGGATTAAGAACCACATGTCCCAGACCAACCGAACTGGCTGAAAATGCGACTCTCGGTTTTACATCAACAAATTTCGCTGTTACAGTTTTATTATCATCCATGGTGACAGTGGCAACCGGATTATTCGGCGGAAATACCAAAACACCATCCCAGCTGTCAAATTTCCATCCTGGATCAGGATCAGCTGTCAGCGTTACCGTAGCACCTGAATCATAAAAAGGCCCTGCCGGATCTACTGCAACAATACCGTTACCATCCGTTTTAACCTGCAGCAAAAATTGTCCGGGATCGGTTTCCCAGCGCAAATCGCCCATGGCTTTTGCATCATCTGCAGCGCCACGCGCCGGTGAATTTGTTGCCAGACGATAATCTAGCATGGCGGCATCCTTATAAAGGGGATCTTCGTCAATCATTCCTGCACCAATTGATGAAGATTCACCGGTATCAACCGGGCGAACATTAAAGGTATCGGTATAGGAGATCGTAGAAGTACCGTATAAATCAACAGATTCGGACTGACCACCCATCTGATTGGACATGATACAATTTTTGATTGTTACATTTGTAGGATATAAAGTACCACCATCAATACGGATCACCCTGTCATCGTTTGTCAGGGAGGTAGAATCCATTGTGACATGGTTAATGATCACTTCGGGATTGTAACCAACCGCAGCGCTACCGAACTGAATCGCTTCCCGTCCGACATTTGTTATGGTTACATTCTCAAACAGTACATAATTCATCGCCGGGCCATCACCGCCAGTGTCATACAAGTTCCAGCCTTCGCGGATTGCGCCTGTTGAAATAGTATTTGTTACAATAAATGTATCGATTACGGTTTTTAAATAACCTCTTAGAAAATTTTCAGTATAGTCATGAAAATAACAGTCGTCGATTTTTAAAAACATTGATGTCGAGTCACCTGCATTCAGACGCAGGGCCTGTTTTGCCATTGGAGCGCCATTGAGACTACCATCAAATTCAAGGCCGATCAACGTCAGGCTGCCGCCGGAAAGTACTTCTATGTTGCGCATACTGGTGCTGCCTCCGGGACGATCATTGCGAATGACAGGTCTTTCTGTTAGACCTTCACGTGCACGAATTGTCAGCACTTTATCAATTTCGATTTTATCTGAATCCATGGTATATACATAATCACCGCCATTGTCCATGAGTTCCAGAATATCGCCATCTTCAGCTGCCTGAACGGCATCATAAAGCGTATTTTCACCAGCATATACACGATGAATAGTTGGACCTTGTGCCGTTGCATCCCAGCGCAAATCTCCCAAATTGAAACCATCATCCGCAGCACCGATACTGGCAGATCCAGCCATTGGTGTATAATCGACGATTGGCGGCATCTGTATACATCGGGTCTGCATCGATCATTCCAAGACCAATGGTGGAGGATTGCCTGATATCCACAGGACGGACATTAAAGGTATCGGTATAGGAGATTGTAGAGGTACCGAATAAATCGACAGATTCTTGATATGACGCCCATTTGATTGGACATAATACTATTTTTAATCGTTGCATTGGTCACATCGATAGTACCACCGATCAATACGAATCACCCTGTCATCGTTTGCCAGGGAGGTAGAGTCCATTGTGACATGGTTAATGATCACTTCGGGATTATAACCGACTGCAGCACTACCAAACTGAATCGCTTCCCGTCCGACATTTGTGATAGTTACATTCTCAAACAGCACATAATTCATCGCCGGGCCATCACCGCCAGTGTCATACAAGTTCCAGCCTTCGCGGATTGCGCCTGTTGAAATAGTATTTGTTACAATAAATGTATCGATTACTGTTTTTAAATAACCTCTTAGAAAATTTTCAGTATAATCATGAAAATAACAGTCATCGATTTTTAAAAACATTGATGTCGAGTCACCTGCATTCAGACGCAGGGCCTGTTTTGCCATTGGAGCACCATTGAGACTACCATCAAATTCAAGGCCGATCAACGTCAGGCTGCCACCGGAAAGAACTTCCAGGTTGCGCATACTGGTGCTGCCTCCGGGACGCTCATTGCGAATAACCGGTCTTTCTGCCAGGCCCTCCAGGGCTCTGATGGTGAGGATTTTGTCGACTTCTATTTTATCCGAATCCATCGTATAAACATAGTCACCGCCACTATCCATCAGTTCAATAATATCACCACTTGCTGCTGCCTGTATGGCATCATACAGCGTATTTTCACCGGCATATACAGCATGCACGGTTTGTGCTGCTACCGGGCCCCATCCAAGCGCCAGGATAGCTACGAACACAAATAAACTAAGTAACTTCGAGTTCATGTTTCCCTCCAATTAATAAATGATTTATTTAAGGTGTTGATAGAACAATAATGATGTTCATGCCCTCCTTTCGATTTTTAATTGAACAATTGTTGAAGAATTTTGAAAATTAATCATATTATATTTATACCATTAGCCACAGGCTATCAGTTATCTGCTGTCGGCTATCAGTTAAAGGCATTTCCATAAATGTGATTATAATTAATAGCCGATAGCTGAGAGCAGACAGCGGATAGCCAATTTATTCCAGAAAATCTTCTCTCAAGGGCGAAAACGTATCGATCAAAACGCCACTTTCCAGACAAACCGCGCCGTGCAATACATCCGAAGGAATCACAAAGGCATCTCCTGCTTCCAGGACTTCTTTTTTTCCACCAATATTGACTTCAAATTTTCCGGAAATTACATATGACACCTGTTGATGATGATGTTGATGTTCGTAACCGATAGCACCTTTTTCGAAATTAACTTTTACCAGCATAATATCAGAATCATATCCCATTATCTGCCGGGTCATTCCGGGTGCGACCTCTTCAACTTCAATCTGACTACTTTTTATATGACTCATTTATTTCTCCAAATTTTAATGTAATAAACCACAGAGTACACTGAGAACTTTGAATTAAAATTGGCAATTAGCGATTGGCAAATTTTGCCAATTACCAATTACAAATTACGAATTACATTTCTAATCAATACTCTTTCCATTAACCGGTAACAATTTTCCGCCAAAGTAAAAGACAGCCAGAACACCCAGCGGTACAAAGAGTGCAATTATCACAAAAGCCGGTGTAAATGACGTTTTTGTTATGACAGGAACTAAAAAGTTTAAGACGATGACTGAAAAAACGCCTACCGTACCACCCAAACCGGCCAGACTGCCAACCGATGAACCTTTGAAAATATCACTGGGAATGGTCTGGATGTTACCAATTGAGAACTGAAATCCAAATAAAACAAAAGCAACGATTACTACAAATTTTTCAGGGGTGTCGGCAAAAAAGATGGTGGTTACCAGACCCAGGAACATTAAAGTGGAACCAATTGTAATCGCTTCTTTTCTTGCCCGGCCAATTTCTTTTCCTTTTGCCAGGAGTTTTCCGCTATACCAGCCACCGGCAATACTGCCAAATGCGGCGCCGACATAAGGCACCCAGGCAAACGCACCGATTGATTTTACATCAAAGCCATAGGTTGCCGCCAGATATATGGGCATCCAGCCAACAAATAACCACCAGATCGGTTCGTGAAAGAAACGTGATATCAGAACCGCCCAGGATTCTTTATGCGCTAATATTTGAGGAATACTCAATTTGTCATCCTGATTTTCGGTTGGCGAAATTTCTGCAGGTCTGCCTTCAAGAATATATTTTCTTTCTTCTTCGGTAATCCATGGATGTTTTTCCGGGGTTGTTTTGTTCAGAATAATCCAGGGAATGATCCATATAAAACCCAATGCACCCAAGGCAAAAAAAGTAACCTGCCAGCCAAATACAACAAACAGAATGGCAATCAATGGCGGTGAAATAACCGAACCGATCGATGCACCGGCATTAAAAATTCCCTGGGCAACCGCCCTTTCTTTCTGCGGGAACCACTCGGCATTAGATTTAACTGCACCGGGCCAGTTGCCCGCCTCACCAACAGCAAGAAATGCACGAAATATACTAAAACTTAATACCGAACGTGCAACCGAATGTAACATCGTGGCAATACTCCATACTGTTATAGAGAGTACAAATCCGAGACGCGTGCCTATTTTGTCAAATATTCTTCCCATCAGGGACTGTCCAATGGCATAAAAAACCATAAAAATGTTCAGGATAATCGCATACTGCTGTTTGGCAACATCCTGGGTAGTATAACCAAGATCTTTGGCAATGCAATCACCTTCGGCCCACCACATGACACCCAGAGCCGAGCGGTCGATATAGTTTATTACGGTTCCAATGGCGATCAGAAATATAATCCACCAGCGTAATCCCTTAATTTTCATTTACAACCTCCGCTCTGTGTGTTTTGATTCAGTTTGTATCATTTCAGAAAGATAGACCCTGAAACGAGTTTAGGGTGACCAAATTTTCGTCATCCCGAACTTGTTTCGGGATCTGTTCTGCATCACAATTTGACACAACCTTTCAGCTATCGGCCTCAGTTAAATATTTAAAAAACTTTATCATAGGGACACGGCATGCCGTGTCCCTACGTTTGATAATTTACATCAATCAAACCGAGAGTAGATATCAAATATTTATTTAAGCATCACACTATAATTTCCACTCCAGGTATATTCCTGCGATCCAAATTTCACATGCATTGCTTCAGATTCTGAAGACACACCATTATTTACCATCACTTGCCAGCGAATATTGTTCTGCCCTAATACTTCCACTACAGTGCCCGTCTCATTATGACCAATTATGCGTACTGTTTGAATTACCGGTTTTGCGTTAACCGATTTTTCCTGCGCTTCATTAAAGTAACCGTGAGGTTCAATCACAGATGCAAACACACAATCCCCGGCTTCTGTCCTGGCAATATACAACGGCTCCGAACGAAGGTTGAAGTTGGGATCGTTGGCGCCGATACCGCCGAATATCATTTCACTTTGCTCTGAAACAGCAGTTGAAACAGTATAGTATCTATTTCCATTCAACCATGTCACCTGTGTTGTATTTTCCGATTTTTCCGATTTACCTTCGTTCCAGATATGCTGATAACCGAAATTATCACCTAACGGTTTTTTTACCGTGACATTTGTCTCATATTCAAAGTTTGTCATCATTAACTGACCGGTAAAATGGACGGGATAATCATATACATGCGAGTCATTACTTTCCAGACGATAAATATCAATAACTGCAGGATATTCAAGACGATCATCCTTTACCAGAAACATTGTTCGCTGCATCTTCACACCAGGATAATGATTATCTGCACGGGCACTCATGACCTGAACATCCGGTTTTGACATATCAAAAAAGTGACGTTTTCCGGATGTGGCCTCTGCCTCTTTCCTGTTGTAATTATTCTGAGTGTTTTGATCGACCACCACTGTATTATGAGCAATGGTTTGCTTGGCATATGATTTATTTTCCGGGAGATACCTGCCGCCAAATTTGGTTTCTATATTTATCCAGCGGCCAAATCCATAGTCATTAATAATTTCACGCCCCTGCTGATAAAAAATATAGTGCAATTTATCAAAATGTCCGTGTCCTTCGCCGTGGACACCATATTTCATAAGCAACATGGTTTGAGATTTACCTTCACCGGTTCTTAATATTCCCAATCCACCCTGTTGGCCATCATAACCATCAGAAAATTCCACGCTTGGCCAGGTAAAATCGGGAACGTTTTTCATTTCGTGATAATCCTGGGCCACTTTTAATCCGGCGCCGTTAAGTATGACCTCACCCTGTACATTTTTTACACCAAGTAAATTGATATCTTTTCCGTAACGATAATAACCAATATCGGTCGCTATTACGGGACCAGCGGCGGTAATATTCATTGTTTTTGAGGCATCGTTTATTGGCGGAAATGTGCCATCCGGAAAAGTGGTCATCAGGGTTGCGTACAGTGCTTTCTTTAATATCCCATCCCGGTATTCATATATTTTAATTTCAGGACGATTGCGCTCAAGTGCATCGGCAAACAGAAAGAATGGCCTGAGTGCGTAACGAATATAATACGGCCCTTCCATATAGTACCCGTCGGGTGAAAATAAAAGATCCAGTTGTTTCAGAAAGCCGCCCTCTCCATCTTTATTTGTCCCGTAAAGTGCCATATCGATAAGATTTTGATCATTCAGCACTATTCCAAGCATGCCAATCGAAGCGACAGTCCAGGTACCGTGATTATGTATCCGGTTGAATTCTCTTGCATGATCAACCGTAAACCTGGGAATAATAACTTTGAAGATGTTCTTCTCAATTTTTTCGCGTTCCACCGGCGTGAGATAATTCATAAATACAATCATAGGCCTGTCCGGTATACACCAACCACACTGTCTCATTGAGCATTTGATGAAACAATCTTCCCGGTGCCTGATTATGTGCCATTGGGTGTGGGCCCAATTTTGGATAAAACTCGGCATACTGCATGAGCATATTTTTTACAAAAGCGGCATATTTATCCTGACCCGTTATTACATACAAAACCCCGGCCTGCTGCATATCCCGGTAATTTTGTTTGTGTCTTTCATGGGCATAGCCACCGCCTTCACCTGGTGGTGGAAGGTCGGGTGCGATGTCGATGATGCCGTCGATATAAGATTTGGACTTGTTAAATGATGCATCAAGTAATTCATAATTACCAAGGGCATTTTTGATATTCTGGCCCTCTTTTTTATTTATGAATAAGCTGGGATGATCTGAAAATCCTGTATTTGTAAAAATGAAAATTAGAGTAAGTATCAGAAATGTTGTTTTTGTCATTATATGATTACTTTTTTTTACCACTGGGCACACAGAGTAATAATTATTTTATTATTTGGACACGGCATGCCGTGTCCCTACGAAAACCATCGGCCAATTAACAATTGCGAATGGTTATTTCTGCTTTAGGGGATTCTTCACTGCGCTGCGCTACGTTCAGAATTACACCCGTTTTTAATCTCTAATTCCTAATTTCTAACTTCTAATTGCTTTTTACGGCATATATAAACCGCCGTTCACCTCGATGGTTTGTCCGGTCATGTAATCTGCCAGGTGTGATGCCAGGAATAGCACCACATTTGCGATATCTTCGGGTTTTCCGGCACGACCAAGTGGTACCATTGAGGGAATCTTTTCATGAACCTCTTTGGGAGTGAAAGTATTGTGAAAAACGGTATTTCCAATAAAACCTGGCGCTACACAATTGACCGTAATACCATGAGGTGCCAGTTCTTTTGCCAGTGACTTCGTAAAAGTCCAGATTCCACCTTTTGATGCCGCATATGCAGCAGCGCCACCACCACCGCCATCATGTGCAGCCTGAGAAGACAAGTTGATAACCCGGGCATTTTTCTTTTTCTTCAATTCCGGCATAATCACACTGGAGACGACAAAAGAGGTTTTCAGATTTACATCGATTACCGTTTGAAAATGTGCATCATCAAAATCCGCAACCGGAACCCGGCCAACCAGACCACCGGCATTATTGACCAGAATATCGATGCCATCACCCAATTTCTTTGCTCCGGCAACCAGTTTTTGTGCTTCTTCTTTTTTTGTTACATCAGCAATCACCGCTTCAACTTTTCCACCGGCTTTACGAATTCCATCGGCAGCAGCGTTTAATTTTTCTTCATCCTGATGATTGTTGATGACCACACCGGCACCGGCCTCGGCCAGCGTGCGGGCAATCTGCAAGCCAATACCCTGAATACTACCTGTAACAACAGACTACTTTTCCTGTAAGATCAATCTTCATCTTTAACCCTCTCCCATTTATATTTTAATTACAATATTTATATCTGTATCGCTATCTATATCCTGAATCAATGTCATTCCGCAAGAACGAGTTCACCTTCAATTGATTTTAACATGGCATTAGAGTGTTCTTCTGCCAGCAGCATATGTTCGCCCATAACTTCAAATGCGCCCTGACTATCCCGTTGCAATATCATTTCCAGGATGCGTTTGTGATGTTGCTGGGCAGTGCTTTTTACATGTACAATATTTGCATATATCAGCGTCTTAATTTTGGGCATAAAATCATAAATAGGCTTAATCATCATTGGAATAATTGGATTTGCACATGATTCAGCAATTTTTAAATGAAAATCACGGTCGAGCAAACCTTCTTTATCAAAATTTTCTTCAGTGCATTTATCCAGTTTTGCCAGAATCTGCTCAAGTTGGGCGGCTTCTTCATCTGTACGATTTTGAGCGGCGCGTCGGGCTATTTCCGGCTCCATCATTTTTCTGATATCAACAAACTGACGAATCGAGTCATGACTAAAATTCATTTCAAAATAAAGCTGCATCGGCCGCATGACGTCGGCTGTTGAATACTTGGTCACATAAATGCCGCTGCCTTTTCTGATGGCAATGAGTCCACGTGCAGATAACATGCGCAAGGCTTCGCGCAATGCTGTACGACTCACACCAAACATGGCACATAATTCATTTTCTGTGGGTAGTTTTTCGCCTGGTAGAATTTTCTTTTCGCGTATTACTTCTTCAATTTTGCCCTCAACCTGCTGGCTGAGTGTCATATCATTCCTGATTTTATTGAACAAGGAGGACATATCAGAGGCTCCAGATTTGTAATATGTATGATGAATTTAAAATAATACATAATACAAAAAATGTCAAGATTGAATTTGGTAATTTGGTTATCATGGTTTAATTTTTAAAAAAAGTCCTTGAGTACCTTAGTCCCTGAGTTTAGGCACATAGGCACAGAGTACTTTTTACTTCAACATTTAATATTCGAAATTTTTAATTTCAAAAGGTCCCTGAGTTTAAAAAGTGACAAAGTGTTTCTTTGCTATTTTAGTGCCTTTCAAGAAAAAAAATGTAAAATGTCCAAATCCGAATGACAAATCAATATCAAATATCCAAATCTAAATATCACCTGAGTGCACAAATCAAATTTCTGAATGAGGAGAAAAGTTAACATTGAGACATTGGGGCTTGATTTGTCATTTTTGCTTGGTCATTGGTAATTAATTGCATTATTCAACTTTGTCGCTCTGTCGCTTTGTAACTTTGTCACTTTTTTGCTTGAATTCATCTCCATTAAAATGAAAATCCTACAGAAAAGCGGTTTACACCTGAGAATATGTCAATATTTGAATATGAATAATTAAATTCAATATTATTATTACCTATATCCGTATCGAGACCAATACCAGCTGACCAGGAAGCCAGATCACGGTTGGTTTGATATCCTGCTCTCAGCGCAATCAGTTGCCAGAATTTATACTCCAATCCAAAATTAAATCTTTCAGAGAAATTATTTGGTTGAACAAAATCAACAGCCATGAGCAGATTAGTGTCCTTGTCATGTTCAGGATAGACAAGATCAAGTATGTCCATTGCTGCACCCAGTGTAAAAGTCATTGGTAATTGTTCATATATTTCTTCCCGCTTTAAGTCCGAGGAAAAATTTCGGATAGTCATACCAAAACGGAAACTCTTTAAGCCTGTATAGTACTTTACCCCGGCATCAAAGATCAGTTTGGTGGCATCATTATCTTTGAGGTTATCCGTCATATAGGTCTGGCCAAGATTCTGACCGGCCAGCCTGATACTCCCGCCTAAAAAGAACTGGTCACTGATAGATTTAGCATAACTGATACCAAATGTATATGCTGCCACATTATCAACCGGTCCAGTATCTTTATATCCCAGAGGATACGACCCGCTTTCTGAACTATGAAGCAATTGCGTACCATTAATCGTGCCATAATCCACACTCAAAAAACTTACACCCAGCGTTCCATAAATACCGGCATTCCAGGCCGCCGCCCCGGCCATATAATTGATATCGGCAATCCACTGTGTCACGAAAAATTTGACTTCAAAACTTCTTTCCATTTCAACTAGAGCTGCAGGATTGCTGAAGATACTCTCAATCCCAGTTCCTGTGGCATTATTGGCTTCACCCATGGCACTGGCCTGAGGAGATATATTGACCAGGAGAAAACTCATTGTGCTCTGGGCAATCTTGTTCAGTCCCACCTGGGCTGTGGCATGTGGGATCATAAATGATATAATTATAAGGATTGTGTTAAGTACACGAATGCTTTTCATGCAAGCCATCTCCTGTTACTGAATTAGCGAACTACGATAAATTTCTGATATGAAAGTTCCCCATTGGGTTTTTCAAAGACCACTATATATACACCGGAGCTGATAACCTGCTGATTCATGGTTACCATATCCCAAAATACATAACCCGAACTGACCGGACTGTCGTGGTCAATGGTCTGCACCAGGTCACCATTTTCAGTAAATATCTTGATCATGACTTTCCCAGGCAGATTAAAAAACTGTATACCTCGATAATCTGTCCATCCCTGTTCAGAAAGGAGAGGATCATTAATATTATACGGATTGGGCACAATTCGTATCTCGGACAGGTTTTCCTGTGAAAACCGGGGCGGATTGATCCATGAAATATTGGGATGCATTACCCGGCTGCTGTAAATAATCTTTCCGCGTGACAATGGATCAGCATTGAGATCATCTTCTGCTATTAGGGCTTTGGACTGTATATAATAATAGTATTGCGCCCCGACCAGCACTTCTATATCTTCATATAAATGCTCTTCTGCCTTATCTTGCGGCCCGGAGGAATAAATTGTTTCGTAAAAAACTGTATCAAGATTAGATATTCTGCGCTGGATACGGTAACCGGCAAAATTGGTCATGGCCTCGGCTTCCGGATCACTCCATTTGATCTCTACCCCGGTTCCAAGACCGGTAATCTCTATATTTGTCGGAGGTGAAGGTGCACGCGGGATCTTATACCCGTGATCAAAATTCCATTTGGCTCGCCAGGCACTTTTCATTAGGGAGTCAACACCGGTACTGATCCAACGGTCTTTGATTTTATCCGATTCGGTTGCATCGAGCGGATAAACAAACTCAGCCGGAAAATAGCCGGTTTCACTGTCGGGTAATCCGGGTGGGTCTTCAAGTGTGCCTCTGAGCCATTTTTCGCCTATCAACTTCGCTTTTTGTGCACTGAGGCCGGAAAAACCGCTGGCATATGCCACACGAACTTTTTGCCCGGGTGCAAAAGTGTAAGGACCAAAGCTGCTCCACATTTTGGAATTATTGGAAGATTTAGTCCCCGCCGGATGAGCAGAATAATCGGCACTACCGACCTCATCAGTATTACCTGCGTGATATGTTCCGGGCCAGGTGTTTCCACTCATTGGGAATAATTTGGCGTACTCTCCGCGAATAGCCCAAAAATTGTTGTCGCCGTATTCATCCCCTTCACTGTTATACGGGATAAGATTGCTTTTTCCGAAATAGGTGACCTTTGGGTTGTAAAAAATCATCCACGTCATTGACTGCATCCACATAGGGGGCCTGGGAAGCATGAAGAATCGCATACCAGATAAAATTCTGATTGATCAGCCGCCCACCCTGGGTGACCACTGGTGATCCCATATTATCGCCTGGAACATCCGGGTTATCGGCGCTGTACTCATAAAAGACACGCATGGTATCACCGACACGACCGCCATAATAGTGCTGCCAGGTCGCCGCGAAATCCGGCCTTTCAGCCGAGGCAGGCACAGGATTGTTGCCCAGGGATCGATATGTGTTCTGGCCATTTGATTCTACATTAATATAAAAATCGTACAGCGTATCAGCACTTACATTCTCAAATTCAACATCAACAATGATATAATCGTTATTCAGACTCTGCGACCATGACATAATCCGGCGATTCACCTGAACACCCAGGATATTCTCAGCGGTGACTTCAACAATCTGATCATATGTCTCATCACCAAACTGGTCCGGATCGTATGTGCCAAAATCATCCAGCTCTACCGGTTTAAAATCGATAATCTGAGTTGGAAATTTGTAGCGGATAAAATTAGTCATGGGTACTACTACTTTTCCCTGGGGCATGAAATCATTGGTAGGTCCAAATACGGCTGCTAAATGAAGCGTATCGATAGGATCGACCCAGTTTGTAGCGGTCAGTTTGAACCCTGCTCCCACCCAGGCATCCTGTTGTTGTCCCCGGACACCAATAATATCATAATCATTGGGGAAAAATCCGGCACGGTAATCAAAACTGCTTTTTGCCCCATTGGCTGTGACACCGGCCCAGACGCGTCCCATTTTCATCAGGGCTTTTTCCAACTCGGGCTGGGTTTGACTAAAGACGGTTTGTGTAGATATAATCAGAATCAGAATTGTCAAAATGCAGATCAAGCTATTTCTTGAAATGTTATGTCGTAATTTCATCCATTTCTCCATATTTATCGTGACAACACGGTCCTGATTAAAAATTTAAACGCAAACCAAGCCAGATATTACGCGGTTCGCCAAATGCCCAGAAGGGAAAATTAGGATCGTTAATATACGGTTTTTCAGCCGATCTCATATCACCGACCTCATCATCACCGGGAATATACCAGCCTTCACTTTGATTGACTTCACGTAATACATCAAATTCTGGCGAATCATACATTGATAATCTGAGTGAAGCAAGATAATCTCGCTCATCGGTGGTATTATCATCAAATGCATACCCCCTATGCAACTGGCTGACTTTCAGATTAAGCACATTGCTGATATCTACATAAAATGTAGAATTGACCCCAAGCACTTCAAATGTTTTTGCCACCTTCAGATCGAGCATGTAATAATCCGGCCAGTTCATATTGTTCTCGAGAAATTTTTCATTGAGCGGATTCCACGTAAAATATCGCCCTTTTTGCCATTCGCCAAAGAAGGTGAAGGTCCAGCTGCCAAACAGATCCATACCCAGCACATCCGGGCCCCAGTCTTTTGGTGAACGCAATGTGACATTGAGATTCAATTCAGGTCTGGGTAACGAGCGTGACATCTGGCCATTATACAAACCTTCGCGGTCATCGTTAATTGTAATATCCGTAATCACTTCTCTGCCGGTAAGACCAGATTTTAGCAACATATAATTGAAGTTAAGCCAGCCGGTGATCCAGCTGTTATCATTTTTAGCCAGATTGACTTCAATTCCACGGATATCTTCGTACTCATTATTCGCCCAGGCATCATAATCCAAAGTTCCTTGCGAATTCTGAAAATTTACCTCACCATGCTGACCGCTGACATCCTTCAGATATCCCGATACACGCAGCACATAGGAGTCATAAAAATTATATGCCATACCCAATTCATATGAAATGGTCCGTGGCGGTTCGAGATTGGGATTGGACATATCATACAGGCCGTTTTTATCGTAGCGGTAGCGGTAAAGGTACATAGTGTAATAGGGAGGATTAGACCGAAAATGGCCATAATTGAAGTAGAACTTGGATGTCTCGGTCACGGGAAATGCGATACCGATTCTGGGGCTGAATGTAAAATGATTTTTTATTGGCTGAAGGAAGCCTGGATGTTCCTTGTCATAGGCAACCCAAGTATCCCAAATATAGGATTTACCCTGCTCTAAGTAATTGAATAGAATGGTATCATTCGCCACAGACTGTGGCACAAATACTTCATCGGCAAAAGGATCACCGGTTGGCCAGACGTCACCACCACCATAATAATAATCAACGCGTAATCCGAGATTGGCCACGATCGATTCAAAACTGATTTGATCCTGCAAATAAATACCGGTCTGACTCGGCGTGCGATGATAATTAAATTCATAGACGTTATAATAGTTTTCGTTCCACTTTTCCCAGAATTTATGGTTGATATCAAAATAATTGTATTCGATGCCGGCTTTGATATAGTGATGGCGTCCCCACTGTGTTGTAATGTCTGCCTTGGCCCGATACTGACCCACCTTTGTATTGTCGTAAAGGTCGCCCTCTTTTCTTCTGAATCGTCTGGGAACGCCAGGCAAGGCATCATAACTGGGATAACGGTAATATGTACTGTCATCCTTGTTAAGAAGATCATTTGAGCCGTATTGCAGCTTACCATAAGGCATTTCGGAAACCGGAAAAGGGCCAAAATAAGTCAAAACACTCTGATCCCGGTTATTGCCCACATTGGTGCTGTTTTCCGTCGTCATAACGCTCAGGCTTAATTCCCAGAAGGTCTGCTCTGACAATATTTGGTTCAAACTGACACCTAACATTAGCGATGTCTGATTCAGTTCGGGAAAAAATGGTGCATCATACCAGTATTCAGGATTATTGGCCACATATTTAATATTGTTCATGGGCATAAAACCGCCTTCCCGGCTGGCATCGGGGAAATCACCCCAGGCCGGACGTATTGGACTCATACCCATTTGTCTTTTTATTAATCCGTTCAGCGAAATGGAAAGGTTATTTGTTGGTTGTGTCTTTATGGTACCGAAAGTCGTATAAAGTTCTTCGCTACTACGGGTAACCGGCATGATATAATGCCTTTCGCGCGCATTGTGGGAAATATAAAAAGTGGCATCGCCCAGTTCCCTGCTGAAAAAAGGGATCGGTCCACCAAATCCAGCATCCACATTCCAGTCGGAGGCATCTTCTTCCATCCTATGATCGGCAAACAGTTGTTTTTGCTCATCACTTACAGTGTATCCCTGTTTGGCGAGAGCATCATAATCCGGTTCGGCCATATGCATCCAGTGGGCCAGGAGCAGATAATCAAGGGGAGTCGCGTGCTCTTCCGGTGGTTTACTGATATTATAGTTTTCGGCCCAGTAGTTCCAGCCATCAAAAGTCGGATATTGTCCGCGCGCATATTTATCATCTTTCCAGGCTTCTTCCGTACCAATAAAAGCAACTGCCGGATCCAGATAGGACCTAAGTGCATGGTTATATGGATCATAAAATGAATCACCAAATCGTCTTATATGCGGCAGATCCATGGAAAGGCTTAATGTGCCATGATATTGGGTTTTATGCCCGCTTTTTGTGGTCACATTGATCAACCCCGAGCGGAAGTTGCCATATTCCGCGTTATATCCGCCGGACATCAGAGAAACCTGTTCAATCGCGCTAAGGGGAATACTGCTTTCAGCATAACCGGCCGCGGCATTATTATAAGAAAGGCCATTAACCATCATACCGGTCTGGTCAGCAGAACCACCTCGGATGGACAGGTATCCATTGTCTTCTGAGACGCCGGGCAATCGGGTTAAAAAGGCGTTGATCTCACGGATACCGGTCGCATCATTCAATTGCACTTCATCCACTACCATTTGCGTATTGGATACTTCTTTGTGCAGTTCATCACGCGTGGCAATCACGACAATTTCTTCGCCCTCTATGACCTGAGTGGAGAGTAAAAAGTCAACCTTGGCCACGCGATCCATAGAAACCCGGACATCTTTCATAACCAGCGTCTGATAGCCGATCATCGACGCTTCCAGATCATAGGTACCTACCGGTACATTTACAATTAAAAATACGCCATCCTGATCCGTAGCCGCACCAAGCAGGGTTTCCTTAATTATGACATTGGCTCCGATCACTGGTTCCCCCGTATCGGCATCGATAATAGAACCGGCAATTCGACTGCGGGTCTCTGCCTGGGATCGTGAGGGAATAAATATAAACGTAAATGTAATCAGCAGGAAACTAATGATAAAATAAAGAGATCGGTGATACATCCATACACCTCGGTTATTTTATTTAATCAAAGATCAAAAAACAATTAAAAATGTCGCAGAACATATTTGCAATTCTGAACGGAGTGAAGAATCCCCTGAGCAGTGTATAGAAGATCCTTCGTCCCGATATAAAGCATCGGGACTCAGGATGACACCATGTGATTAATATTGATTGGTACACTGCCTCATTAATCAAAATTTAGGGTGCTCAGTGTTCTCTGTGGTCTATTTTTACTTGATCAACATCATTTTACGGGTTAGCGACTGACCTTCGGACTGCAACCGGTAAAAATAAACGCCGGCATTTAGATTTTCCGCATCGAAAGAAATGCTATGCGATCCGGCCGCAAGAGTTTTATTAACCAGAACCGTTACCTCACGACCAAGTATATCGAATACTGTTATGGTCGTATGCCCTGTTTTTTCCAGCATAAAAGTGATTTTTGTAGATGGATTAAAGGGATTTGGGTAATTTTGATCAAGGGCAAACGTTCCGGGAAGCATTTCCGGCGCACTACCGATTGCAGTGGAGTTTTCTGCCCAGCGCGGATCACCTATTGCTCCGCCCATTGTATCAAAACTCAACAGCATAGAACCAGTTGGCAAAGTAAAATCACTGTTGTCTGCATCAGCAAATTCCGGATCCATACGCACCGTATCAGCAACTGTATGGCTTCTGAAATTGATCGCACCAATATCCCAGAATGCAATATTGGTAATCGTTGCCAGAGAATCGCCCAGTGTATCCTTTATGTTGATCATAGTGCGCGTTGTTCCCGGTTGTTTTACAAAAATCGAATTGGTTACTGTGAAAGGATTTTTAAATAGTGCCGGTTCTTTTTCAACCTGGATTATTTCGCGGCTATCCAGCGTAACCAATATTATACCAGGTCGTATGATCGTACAATTACGGTTGGATAAGGGCCTAATGGTTGTTGATTTTCGCCTGATCCGGATATACGCATCCCATAGCTTGAGATGTTGTTCATAGTCGAATTTGTCAGGGAAATATAGACAGATGGCGCATATTTATAATAGACTATGGTACCAGTATTTTCAAATACACAATTATCGATCATCGTAGAATCAATGATCAGATTATTTATATAATCTGAGTTTCCCGCTGAGATGATGTGCCCACTTGTACCGTCATCAATATTCATATCATGGACATAACAGTTTTCCATTCTGATCTTTTTGACTGTAATCGGCTGAGGAATTGCTTCGAGATAAAAGTTAATCAGAGTATTCGTGCCGGGCGTACTGCCGTCCCATGTGCCATCAAATTCAATTCCCCGAAGAGTAAGTGATACCTGGTCTCCCACCTCAAAGAATACCGGCGAGTCATCTACCGAGGGTGTCGTAATAATCTGTAATACTGGTAGTTCTTCACTTTCTTCTTCGATCTCGATGGTAAGGCTTTTGTTTTGCAAGGTGCCGAATTCTGTATTGTTCGATTCAGTGTACAGACCTCCGGCAATCAGTTGAAGCACATCACCATCTTCTGCTTCCTCAATGGCTGAATAAAGAGTACCATCACCGGGATAAACCAGGGTTTGAGAAATTCCGGAAATGATAAATACAAAAATCAGTGCTAATGTGAGTAACATAAGACGCATGGTAATTCCTCCCTATTAATTATTATTGTGTAGCTATTTAATTGTGATTTACTGAATATTAATAATGCCTGTACTAAGGTCCTGACTTACAGTGATCATTTCCTGATTCAATTCACCAATGGCATTTCTTACAGAGATATTTTTTGATTCACTGCCAGATACAAATAGAAAATCATCATTTTCCTTATAGATCAGCGGATTTTCTATCGTTATGTTTCTGCTGTTAAACAATACCACTGAAGTGTTACCTGTGGTCCTGATATCCAAATTTTTAAATTTTATCTGATCGACTTCGACAAATACGACGCCTTTTTTACAGGCGATACTGATGTTTTCCAGATTTACACCCGTCAGCGGCATCTCAGGTAACCCCTGCATCAGAACCGCTTGTCCGGCTCCCTTGCAGATTATATTTTTTATATCAATATTGCGAAAGACCGGTGTCCCTTCATCAACCGGGACTTTTGGTGTGGCAGAAAAAAGCGGTTTTTGTACTTCGTCATCTTCGGGTATCGGCGCTTTGTTTTCATAGAACATATTAAACCGGATCGCCTCCATGGGGATATCTTTCATAAAAATATTATTAATAAAGATATTTTCAACTATTCCACCCCGCCCGCGAGTACTTTTAAAGCGAAGCCCCACATCGGTACCCAAAAATGTACAGTCCGTGACATACACATTCTTTACACCGCCGGACATCTCACTGCCGATGGTGAATCCACCATGCCCATGATAAACAACACAATTGGCAATAACAATATTTTCACTGGGCTTTCCCCTTTTACGGCCGTATTCATTTTTTCCTGACTTAATACATATGGCATCATCACCCACATCAAAACTGCTGTTGTATATCAGGGCGTTTTTACATGACTCAATATCGATGCCATCACCATTTTGCGAATACCAGGGATTGCGAACCGTGACATTGCGCACAATCAGATTTTCACACATGAGCGGATGAATATTCCATGCCGGAGAATTCTGAAATGTAGGTCCATCAAGTAAAATATTTTTACAATTTACAAAATTGACCAGAACCGGCCGCAGATATTCCCGGGCAGCTGCATAGTCAGCAATGGCTGCATCACCCTTGCTGTTAAGCGATTTCACCAGATCTGCTCCATCCCGGGCGCCTTCTGACGGCCACCAAACCTTACCATCTGCACTGAGTGCCCCGCCGGACTTCAACAGCTCTTTCCACTGGCTATCGGTCATTTTGAATCTTTTGACCGGTCGCCACGCATCTCCGGCACCATCAATTACCCCTTCTCCTGTAATGGCGATATTCGTCAGATCAAATCCAGAAATCGGTGCCAAACAGCGAACTTCCTCCAATCCTTCCCAGGTGTTCCGGATCAGCGGATAATCTTCAAATTTATTACTGAAAAGTAAAAGTGCTCCGCGCTGCAAGTGGAGATTAACATTGTTCTTAAATTTTATCGGCCCGGTCAGCCATATGCCATTCGGAACCAGTACGACTCCACCCCCGTTGCCTGAACAGGTATTGATTGCTTTTTCAAATGCCAGCGTATTTATTGCCTGACCATCTCCAAGCGCCCCAAATCCGGTAACCAGAAAGGTATCCGCAGCGAATACAGGAATATTTACTTCTGGTGCTGCAAATGGCAAATCTTTAAGATAAAAATTTGTTTCAACATCCGCGGCTTGTATCTGCGCGGTAATAAAAAGAAGCGCTATGACACTTTGTCTAAAAATAATATTTTTCATATATCATTCCCTGCGTTGCTTAATTTGTTCCCTATTTATTTCTAAATATTAGACTCAGATCAAAATCGCCTCATACCTTTACCCACGAATTTTCAGGTTTTAAAAAAATCCAAATCGTTATTAAAAATTATATCCTGTTTATCCTGTCAAATTTTTATTATTCCTGGCAGCATATGATACTATTTGACCAGGATCATTTTACTTAACTTTAATTGTCCCCCTGTATTCATTCTGCAGAGATAAATGCCGCTTGCCAGAGCGGAAGCATCAAAGTGATAATTATATTTACCAGCCGGTTTATGATGGTTAACCGGTGTGGCCACAATTTCACCAAGCAAATTATAAATATTTATTTCTACATGTCCCGCAGTCGGCAGCGCATAGGATATAGTTGTTGCGTTATTAAACGGATTAGGATAGTTTCCCAATTTGTAGTCAACCGGTATATCCATATTTTGCCGGGAATTTAAATCAGAGATCGCAGTGTGATATGCTGATGTGATACTCTCTTCGGGTAATATATTTTCATAAAGTTTGATATCATCAAGAATTCCGTTGAAGAAATCATTACTGGTATAATCTGCTGCCATGAACAAACCGGCTGTATTGCTGATATTTACTGTACTATCGGCGCAGACTGCCTGAAAATTCTCCATTCAAATACAGACGCAATTCGTGTTTGCCCGCATCCCGCACAACGGCAATATATTCCCAGTCACCTGCAGGGAAATGGTGATGTATTCGTTTCAAGAATGTGAAGATTTGGCACTGTCGGTTACTTCAAATTTTAGTATACTGTCCTGATCATACCAGAGTTGATATCCTTTGCGGCCGGATTCAGGTGAACTAGATATTTTACTTACAATTGGCATTAATTTATTTTTATCAGTGGGACGCACCCAGCAGAGTAATGTGAAACTTTTATTGCCAAAATCAATCATGGCTTTATTATTGGCATATAAGTACTGGTTTGTTCCATTGAAATACAGACCCGGGCTCCCTTTGATCCCGGTTACCCAGTTTTCATCCGTCATATTCAATAAGGTTGCGTTAATGCCATTGCCACTATTGTCAATGGCCCAGCTGCCATAGCCCCGGTCCATGCGCCAGTCTGCCACAAGAACCGGTGATAATGAAATCGTAGAAAACTGCCATAACTGTCCTTTTGTTGTTCCCTGTTCGTTTCTGGCATCAACACGCCAGTAATAGGTAGTGTTATCCTGCCAGCCTGGTGTTTTATAACTGGTTCCTGTTTGTGTGGTTATATATTCCAGGGAATCAGACGTACCGATATATAAATCGTATTGGGTGGCCCCAGGTGCATAATCCCATTGCAGATCCTCGGTCAGGTCTACATTTGTGGCCTCATTTGCCGGTTTGGGATTGGTTGTGGGTTGCGGTATACCGGAAGAATCCAGCGTTGTTGTCCACGCCAGATTGGTATAAAGGGAATTAACATCATCATTATAGGCCCTGACACGATAATAATATCTCACAGATTGCTTTAATTCCGAATCTGAATATGATTTCATGTTTTTATCGATGATTGCAATCTGAGAAAAATTACTGGTGTCCTCCTCTGATCTATCAATGAAGAATCCAAGCTCGTTTGGCGAATTCTCTTTCCAGTTTAAATCTATTTGTGTATCTGATATAGTTACGGCCTTCAACTCTGCTGGTGCAACAATATAGTTGCTCCGAACGCATAATTCGTTTATATATTTTTCCAGGTTGGTATATCCATCGCCATTAAAATCACCATTGCGATCATCCGGATCCTCCGGGTTCAACCCGTTGTCTACTTCCCAGTCATCAGCCATGCCATCCTGGTCATTGTCAACAGTGACATCATATGTAAGCAATTCCGGCCATCCACCCACATCATCTTGCGAATCAATGATACCGGTTCCCGGTCCGGTTCGCCCGCCATAAGTAGCCGTTCCTGTCCGAACCTCATTGACAATTCTTGTATCAATCGTATCACGCTTTAGTGAGTGGCCGGCATCTGCAAGAACAAGTTCATACGAGGTTTCCGCCTCATGTGTGGCAACCGGTGCAAACGGAAACGGGACAAATGCTCTTACTGCAGTAATATCGGCGTTCTGCACACCACCATTCCAGTTGTCTTCAGTGACAGCCGGATAACCAAATACAAAATTATCTTCCACATACCATTTACCAATATTATCAGACGGTTCAACAATACGATTTCTTTTACTATCCGTAGCCGGGCCATATTTATAATAATTAGCCACCATATTGTGGTTTCCTGACTCGCCACCATACGCGCTGTTTCCGTCCCAGTTATAAATCACATTATTTCGATGGTCGACTATCTCGGTTTCGGGTGTGCTTTCACCTCTGCTGCCCTGAAAACGTGGAAGACGGCTGTCATGATGGGCCAGAAGATTATGATGGAAAGAAACCCCCATTCCGCCCCAAATACCACCGTATCCATGCGCTCCCTTTGAGTGCACCGAGTACTTCATACTTTCGGTAACGAAACACCATTGAAAAGTAAATTCACTATTGTCATAGAACGATGCTGCTTCATCGACCGACCAGCTGACACTGCAATGATCAATTATTATTCCAGATTTGGAATTGGCACCTAAGGCATCTGCCTCAACTGATAGTGAATCGCCCAGGCGAAAACGCATATAGCGTATAATCACATTATCTGCATCGATAATAAAATCGTATCCGCGCAGACAAATCCCATCACCAGGTGCAGTTTGTCCGGCAATGGTAATATTATCGTTTTTTATGCTTAATCTGGAATTAAGTGTGATATTTCCGGATACACGAAACACAACCGTCCGAGGGCCACTTGCTCCCACAGCCGCCCTTAAACTTCCTGCGCCTGAATCATTTAAATTGGTTACTTCGATCACGGAGCCACCCCGGCCGCCTGTGACAAGACGTCCGGCGCCTTCCGCACCGGGAAATGCCAGTTGCTGAGAAATAGCCGCCATAGGGAGAGATACCAGGACCATTAAAAGTATAGTAAATGTATAATATGTGTTATGAATTTTCCGGTGCAATGTTTCCCTGCTTTCCTCTTTCTTTATTCATACAATTAATGGTTTAGTTTTCTCCGGGCCGTAAATCATTAAGATATCGATGCCGGAGATGAGTTTTTTGATATCCTCTTTCAACGCAGCTGTTCAATAATAATTCAAAGAGGAAAAAATCTAACAGTCTGTCTATATTCAACCATATTTGCTTCATATGCCAATTGAATATAATTATATGCGAGTCAAATACCAAATTCACATTACGCAAAATTTGATAAATAATGCTAAAATTATTCAACTTATTTATCATCAGATTTGATCACCAGGGAATTCAGATACTCTTCCAAATATGTATAACCGGTGCCACTATAACCCTTACTATCTTTTGGGTTATCAGGATTCAGTCCAGTTGAAATTTCCCATTGATCGGGCATACCATCCATATCCCTGTCCGCGAGTGGTTTGGTTGATCTGAGTTCCGGCCAGGATCCCACCTGTTTCTGTGAATCGATAATTCCACGTCCATCTTTACCAAAGCTCGCTTTGCCCGATCTTACTTCAGAAACAATTCTGGTATCCACCGTATCTCGAACAGGAATTACAACGCCGGCATTGCTTAATACGAGTTCGAATGCTTCTTCCGCTTTAATAGTGTACACATCTTCCACTGCAAAAACGCTATCCGCACGAATTTCGTCAACATAATCACCCTGTACGCCACCGGCCCAGTTATCTGCGATGATTTTAGGATGGTCAAAAACATAATTTTGCGAAATAAACCATCTTCCGTTCTCATCCCAGGGTTCGACAATACGATCTTTTCTTTTTGATGCCGGACCGGATTTATAATAGTTGGCGACCAGGTTGTGTCTTCCCGCTTCCCCGCCGTAGCTGCTATTCATTCCCCAGTTATATATCACATTATTTCTGAAATCTACCAGTTCCCTTTCGGGTTGTTTATGATAGCGACTACCCATAAACCGTGGATTGCGCGATGAGTTGTGGGCTATCAGATTATGATGAAAAGACGCACCCATTCCGCCCCATATTCCACCATAGCCATGCTTACCCTTATGATGATAAGAGTCATTGAGACTCTCACTTACAATGCACCACTGCACGGTGGTATTTACATTATCGTAAAAACTGGCTACTTCATCGATTCCCCAGCTGAAGGAACAATGGTCAACAATCAAATTTTCACAATGGGTAGCGCTGATTGCATCTTCGGATAACTCATACCGGTCACCAAGGCGTGACCGGATAAACCTTAAAATTACGTTGTCAGCTTTAATGATCACAGGATAATCGCAAATACAGATACCATCACCGGGAGCTGTTTGTCCGGCAATTGTCAGATTTCCTTCTTCAATATGCAAAGGAGATTGTAATCTGATATTTCCGGATATCTGAAAAATTATTGTTCTACTACCTTCCGTTTCTATTGCCGAACGCAAGGAACCCAGTCCGTCATCATTCAGATTTGTGACAAATAATACCACGCCTCCGCGACCACCACTGGTGTATTTACCAAACCCTTCTGCACCCGGAAAAGCCAAAGTTTCACTTGCTCTCGTTTCTGTATAGAATAGAAGAGTCAACACGGTGATCAATACTATTTTTACAGTATGTATCAAATGATGCTTAAACATGTTTATCCTGTAACAACTTTAAATATAATATTTGAAAATTTGTAATACTGCCGAAATAAATAAAACAAAAGGCGAGAATAATAATTTATTCACCCTCGCCTTTCATGGTTATACAATTTAAATCAATACATTACTTATGGCCAATATCATATGAAACTCAAACATACTTTTCTTTACATTCATTTAATTCCATTTGTTATGTAAAGAGATTCCACCATTGTCTAATTTTAAATAGCCCGCTGATTACGCGGATCCGGCCGATTTTTACAGATTTATATTTGAATACTTTTTTATCAGCGCTAATCCGCGTAATCCGTGTCATCCGCGTTCTATTTATTCAATGTGTCTCATATGATCCTTATTTTATCAGCATCATTTTCTTAACCTGAATGAAGGATTCGGTTTCGATTCTATAAAGATAAACACCGGTTGCAAATCCGGCCGCATTCCAATCAACCGTATATGTTCCTGCATTCAAATTCTCATTAACCAGAGTAGCCACTTTCTGCCCCAGAACATTGAAAACGTTCAGAGATACTTTTCCAGATTTTGTAATCTGAAAATCTATCCGTGTTGTTGGATTAAAAGGATTAGGATAGTTTTGGCTCAATGTAAATGTAGTTGGCTTATTATCAGAAATATCGTGTTCAATTGCAGTAGCCATATCAAACCAATTAAGATCTCCAACTGGTCCGCCCTTGGTAGAACCGGTATAGGCATCCGATGACGTTGAATATGATCCATCAAATGTATCGCGGTAATATTCAATCGCACGGCGGTCCATATCATCCGTTGTCCGGTCATATAAATCACTGGGGGTGTTTTTGGTTTTGTTACCACCCAACGGATCTTCATACCAACGCATTAAATTATTCATCATATCCGGAATATCTGCAAGTTCAATATCTATCTTTGTAAAAGCAGTAGCCGAATCTGCCCCTAACTTGCCATTGATATGGTATGATAGCGGAGATGCCGGACCAAAACCAAAATCATCCAAAAAGGCCTGACCCGAATCGCTGATCGCAAAATAGTTATTGCTTACATCCCAGTTGGTTACATCATTAGGAGCGGAAAAAATCCAGGTAATCCGGTTGTTCCCATTTGGATAAGTTTCACCGGTATTGGCCCATTCGGCTGCACGCGTAGAATCTGAAGGATCTTCGCCCAGTCCGAAAGCATCAACAAATAGATTATTTGTTATTTGCATGGATGCGCCCACGTTACCCAATGACAACAGTCCGTGAAATCCCATACCATTAACAATGGTATTTTGATTGATACGTCCGGAGTGGATTAACCCAGTTCCGGCCAGTGGATCCCCGTAATTATAATGACGGATGACCCGGTCCTGATAATTTACAAATGTATTATTTTCAACTATTAATGAAACACATTCTTTTTCACGTAAATCGATACCTTTTCCGGCACCAAAATTTGATGTGGTTAATGATCCCAGGTTAGCAAAAATACAATTTGTAACACTTACCGTAACCGTATTCTTATTGGTACGCAGGATCTGGCCATTAATATTTGAAAAAATACAACCATCAAAAAAGAATGAGGAACCGCTTACATCATTTCTGAACAAACCACCCTGAACATTATCCAGATTTTCCGGTTCAGGCTCATAATAACCTGATACGGCAATGTTGGTCAGTTCAAGGTCACCACCCTGTGTTCGAATAAAATATCCCGGGGGGCGTTCCGGATTAGTGCCTGTGCCGGTTTGCCACAGAAATATAACCGGCAATTCACCTGCACCTGATGCGGCCCGCAAACGAAGTGTTTCTCCGGCATAGCTCATATTTAAAGTAGCATTCACAAGATAATACTGATCCCTTTGCAATTCGTATACACGATTTGGCAATAAGCCGCCGGTTGCGGCGGTATCCGCCAGAATCTGCGCGTTTACAAATGTGTTGGCGTTGCCGTCATATGGCAGCAATTGAACAACATCCTGCGCATTATTCGGATCTTCCCATTCCGCTTTTTTATCCGGGAACCAGTTAAGATCACCAACCGGATAGCCGTTTTCTGCGCCGGTATATGCCTCAGATCCAGTCGGATAGGATGCATCAAATGTATCGCGGTAATATTCGATCGCACGGCGGTCCATATCATCCGTTGTCCGGTCATATAGATCACTGGGGGTATTTTTAGTTTTGTTACCACCCAATGGATCTTCATACCAGCGCATTAAATTATTCATCATATCTGGTATATCTTCAAGTTCAATATCTATCTTTGTAAAAGCAGTAGCTGAATCTGCACCCTAACTTGCCATTGATATGGTATGATAGTGGAGATGCGGGACCAAAACCAAAATCATCCAAAAATGCCTGACCCGAATCGCTGATCGCAAAATAGTTATTGCTTACATCCCAATTGGTTACATCATTAGGAGCGGAAAAAATCCAGGTAATCCGGTTGTTGCCATTTGGATAAATTTCACCGGTATTGGCCCACTCGGCTGCACGGGTGGAATCGGAAGGATCTTCTCCCAGTCCGAACGCATCAACAAACAGGTTATTTGTAATTTGCATTGACGCGCCCACATTACCCAATGACAACAGACCATGAAAGCCCATTCCATTAATCATGGTATTGTGGTTAATTCGTCCGGAGTGTATTAATCCTGTTCCGGCCAGTGGATCCCCGTAATTATAATGACGAATGACCCGGTCCTGGTAATTTACAAATGTATTGTTTTCAACTATTAATGAAACGCATTCTTTTTCACGCAGGTCGATACCTTTTCCGGCACCAAAATTTGATGTGGTTAAAGAACCCAGGTTGGCGAAAATACAATTTGTTACACTTACCGTAACCGTATTCTGATTGGTACGCAGGATCTGACCATTAATATTGGAGAAAATACAGCCGTCAAAATAAAATGATGAACCGCTTACATCATTTCTAAACAAACCACCCTGAACATTATCCAGATTTTCCGGTTCAGGCTCGTAATAACCTGATACGGCAATGTTGGTCAGTTCAAGGTCACCACCCTGTGTTCGAATAAAATATCCCGGGGGGCGTTCCGGATTAGTGCCTGTGCCGGTTTGCCACAGAAATATAACCGGCAATTCACCTGCACCTGATGCGGCCCGCAAACGAAGTGTTTCTCCGGCATTAGCTCATATTTAAAGTAGCATTCACAAGATAATACTGATCCCTTTGCAATTCGTATACACGATTTGGCAATAAGCCGCCGGTTGCGGCGGTATCCGCCAGAATCTGCGCGTTTACAAATGTGTTGGCGTTGCCGTCATAGGGCAGCAATTGAACAACATCCTGCGCGAAAATAAAAGCCGGCATGATGAGTACCAACATTAAAATTATTTTAATTTTACCATCTTGCATATTACTCTCCTCATGTTAATTAACGGAATATTTTACTGTAATTTATTTATCTACAAATAGTTGTATTCACCTCCTTTGCTTTTTATTGGTTAATATTTTAATTTATTTAGTTTATATTATAATTCTCCAATGATGCCAAAGCCTAAGGTTGTTCCATATTTCTCACTTCGATTGAATCTTCTGATGTCATTATCACCATCATAATTAAAATCACCTTCTTCAATATTGGTTAGGTTGTTTAAATTAAGAAACAATGAAATATTTTCTGTAATCCGTTGTTTTAGAGCAATATCTATGCGGGTAAAGGCTTTATTTATGGTGTAACTCTGTCTTGTTGCACGCAAAGCATCATTATACTCATCCCGATAAAAAACAGAAACTCTACCTGAAAAACCACCGATATCATAGCCTAAAGCAATATTTCCAAAAAATTCAGGCTGTCCCTCCAGTTTAGTTTTTCGTTCATCCAATGTATTAAAATATTTCCAGGTTGGCGGGATTGGTCCCGGAGGATCATAAAAGGTAGAATCAATTTTAGCCCCAAAAACATAAGTTTCAGAACGTACAATAGAGAAATTATACGTTAGTACAATGTTTTTTAATAATCCCGGAAGAAAATTAAAATTGATTTGATGTTCAAATTCCAGCCCCCAAACTTTGGTTGGCTTATCAGAATTATAAGGAAGTGTCAGCTGATAAGCAGTATTACCCATTTTACTTTCCCAATTAATACCAAATTCTTGAAGTACTGAATCCCCGGTAGCACCATAGTTATTTAGCATATGGTACATATCATCAATCTCTTTATAAAATGCCGATACTGAAATTAAACCTATATCACTGTTAAAGGCAGATGTATTAAATTCAAAATTCCAGGCCTGGGCGGTCTTTAAACTAATGTTACCAACCTGCACCACAAAAGGGGATCCCAGTACCGCCCCTCTTCCGGCTACATATCTGTCGATGCGCATATTAAAATCCGGCCTGGCTAAGGCTTTGTAAGCGGCCAAACGAATTTTTAAATAATCCGTCGGGGAATAGGCTAAGTGGAAATTTGGCAGATACACCGTTTGCTGGGCGGAAGAAGTCGTATCAAACAATACGTTTTCCGGTATGGGAAATCCACCAACAGTACCTTTCATATAATATGCACTATAATCGTTATATTCATGCTCGCTGCGTAACCCCGCAATAAAGGTTACCTGCTGGCCAATTTTAAATGTGTTCATGAGATAGAACGCACTAATATTTTCCGAAATATGATAGTCGTTCACACGGTAGAGCGGATTATCCCATATTTCCGTTAAATTGCCGGTGGGATCAATACCGTTTTTATTCAGTTCTTGCCATTGTTTTAATCTTTCTTTATCCATAAATGGCGTTAAATTAAACACATCATAAACTTCCCTTGCTTTAGCATCCGGGAAAAATTGGTCAAGTGGTATAAATCCACCACCTCGATTGTACCAATCCTCAAAATAACTTCCTGAAAAATTTTTCGGCCGAACAGTTCCATCTGGTGCCAACTCATCCGCTTTCCACCTGCCATCAAGATAATAGGGAGAGAAATCTTCACCGGTATCATTGGTGCGGTCCTTTACAGAGTATCTGGCACCTGCTTTAATTTCCCATGAAATATTGCTGGTGATGTTATAGTCTCGTGAAATATTTAAAAAAGCAGAACGCTCCTTTTCATAATTGTCCTGTTCCCGAAAATAACCCCAGGCTTGATAAGCCTGGGTAAAATCATTTGTTGCAAGAGGAACTAATTTTTCTGGTACTTCTTTATAGTCAAAGAATTTTACGGTACCATTCATACCACTACTTTCATTAAAAATCATTTGATAATCAAAGGGAAAATCAGATTTTGACTCAGCAAATGAAAGCCCCCAATTTAGATCAAAAGCATATAAACGATTATCCCCGTTTATCGAACTATTAAATGTTTTGATGTTCTGCTCTCGTTGACGGTAATCATAGGTAGTAGCTTCACCAGTAAGAGGATAATCTCTGAAATGTGTCAAATAATCTCTTTTTGTAGCCCCATATACATTATTAATCCTGATCGATCCTTCATCGGGTGTAAGTAAATCAATTAACACACCAAACCCATTCCGCGTACGAATTTCATCCGTAAATACAACATCAAAATTATCAATTACATAGTTATTTATCGGACGATCATATCTATCAGTAACATCAATACTTTCATTGCTTCTGATTTTCTTTTCTAAATTTCCCATTAACTGAACACCCAGCATATCATTAAAAAACCGCTCACCATAGCGAACAAAAATGGTATATTGATCGGCAGATTCCATTAATTTATTGTAATTACCCTCCAGTCTGGCTTTTACATTCCTAACCTCTGGTGCTTTTTTGGTAACAAGATTGATACTTCCTGACAACGCATCACCTGGCATATCCGGAGTTACTGCTTTATAAAGTTCTATCCCTGATAATGAGTTCTGAGAGAGCGTGCTTAAATCTACTGCCCGGCCTGTTTCATCTGTGGCAGGTACACGAACACCATCAACGGTTATAGTGGAAAACTTAGCCTGCATACCCCGTATTAGTACCTTATTGGCTTCTCCACCGGTACGTGTAACTGAAACCCCCGGCAACCGGCCGATGGCTTCAGCTGCATTGGCGTCCGGCAATTCCTGAATTTTCTCCTCTGAAATGACATTTATAATCGTGTTTGACCTTATCTGCTGGTTAATTGCGGCTGCCTGACCTAATGCCTGGGCGGTGATCTCTATAGTTTCACCCTCAATGATGTCAGGAATCAGTTGAATACTGATTCGCGCTGTTTCATCATCGGTAACTAATATTTTTATCTTGTTCGAGCGATACCCGATATATGAAGCTTCAATCGTTTGCATTCCGGCTGGTATTTCCGTTATCCTGAAAATACCATCAAGATCTGTAGCAGAACCAAGAGATGTTCCGGGAATATATACATTGGCACCGGGAAGTGCTTTTGTCGTTAGCGAATCAATAACTTCTCCGACAATGATGCCCTGTGCTGAGAGAATGTTTAAAGTTGAACTAAAAAATAAAAATACTATAATATTGATAAGAACTTTCTTCATGGTGGAATTTTCCTTATCAGTAAATTAAAAATTTGAGGAAAGGTTATATTTCGAATTACATGGTTAAAAGAATACCCCTCAAATAGTGCATTGTAAAGTCAATTACTGTTAAAAACTGTCAAATGCACAAAATTAACATTTTTAAAACAGGTGTCTGACATTCAGCAACATCAACATGACCTATCGTATCCATACCATCCGGATATCTGAATTATTGCTTTTTCATAAGCAGGCTGGCCATAATGAACGGACCAATTCCCTTGAGATCATTTTCCACAACAGGCTCATTAATATAGTATTCATAAGAACCATCGCGGAACGGATCGCCACCCAGCCCGGCCACACTGCACACATTCAGTAAATTGACTGAGCCATCCGAATCCACCCGGATAAGATGTTTTAAAATTCCTTCATAAGCTTTCCGGGCTGTGGGCAGGTAATCTGCCGTAACATATTTTTTTTGAGTTGCCTTGGCCAGAGCATAAACAAACATAGAAGACGCAGATGCTTCCAAATAATTTCCATCTCTTCCGGCCTGATCAACTACCTGATACCAGAGACCACTATCATCATCCTGATAGCGGATGATGGCCTGCAACAAATCACTGAGGATAAATTGTACTTGCTGACGTTTTGCGAAATTTTCCGGCAAATAATCTAATACATCTACCAGGGCCATTGCGTACCAGCCCATTGCCCGGCCCCAAAAATTTGGCGAACATCCTGTTTCGGGATTCGCCCAGGCCATTTGGTTGCTTTCATCCCATCCATGATACCTTAATCCTGTTTTGGGATCACGGGTATGAGAATCAATTAGTACAATTTGTTTAACCACGTCATCAAAACCTTCCGGTTCATTAAAGAGTTGAGAATACCTTGCGTAGAAAGGTGATCCCATATAGATACCATCCAGCCACATCTGCCAGGGGTACCTTTTCTTGTGCCAGAAACCTCCCTCTTTGGTTCTGGGATGAGATGCCAGCTGCTTGCGAAGGATCATGGCCGCTTTTTTATATTTATCATTTTCTGTAATTTTATATAGTTCCAACAGCACTTTGCCCGAGTTAATTTTATCTATATTATAGTCTTCCATTTTATACATTTTTATATTACCTGCTTCATCAACAAAACTATCAATAATTTTTTCAACATAATGCAGATATTTGTCTTCTTTTTCGACATGCCATAAATCCAATATTGATTTTAAAAACAGACCTGTTTGATAATTCCATTTTGCTTTGGGATCAGTGCCACCAATTTTCAGGGATTCCCCACGCCGTTTAATTTCGGAATCCGCCATGCGATTTGACCAATGTAATGAGTCCTGCGCCGAATCAGCATAAACCTTGTTATTATTCAAATCTGTTTGTTTATTTCCACAACTTGCGAAAGAGCACAGCCCAATAGCATATAATAAAATCGCAATTAACATGTGATGATAAAGCAAATTATTTAATTTGTTCATATCCGTCTCCTGGCATGAATTGTAAAATTGAATGTCTGAATGCACTGCAGAAAACACTGCAATGGTTTATTATGTACTCAAAAGTGAAGATCAAATAAAGTGAAAGACTGTTAAAAACAGTCAAATTCACCATAAAAAAAAAATAATTTTGTATTCAAAATAATTATCTTTAAAATATCGGTAATGACAGAATTAAACAAAACAGTCATCGACAAACTACTCGAAAAGATTCTTGCCAGTGGTGAATTCAATACGTCCCACATATATGGCAGGTATCTTAAATATCTCATTGATTCATCTCTTGAAAATAAAAGTCTCAAAGAAACCACAATTGCGATCGAATTTTTTGAGAAGGATTCTGAGTTCAATCCTGCAGAAGATACCATTGTCCGCTCGCATACCTATAACCTGCGTAAAAAATTAGAAAAATATTATTTTACCGAAGGCAAATCTGATAAATATAGAATACGTATCCCCAAAGGACACTATCGTGTGGATATCATTCCCTATACTGAGAATAATCCATCCGCCAATTATTATTTAAAAAAAGCGTTAAAGAATTATCAATTCCTGTTAATCTTTATCCTTCTTGTGGCAATTATATTTCTGTCTATCAAAAATTTCTCGCTATCCGAACAACTGGAGAAACATAAATTAATTGATCCGGATGATTATATCTGGAAGGAGTATCTGCAGTCAGAATTACCAATTTTAATTACGCCAGGCGATCATTTTATGTATAATATGTATATTGATGAATTTAAAAGAGAACTCAATATTCGTGACGTCAGGGTAAATTCAGAAGAGGATTTGGATTCACTTAAATCTAAATATAAGAACATGACATTGCAGCAAACCGCAGAGCCATATTTTCCCTATCATAGTATATGGAGCCTGCCACCGATATACTCCACTCTTCTGTCAGAAAATCAATATCCAATTTTGAGAAAGTCCTCGAGTATCACAGCACAAATGTTGGGTGAATACAACATTATTTTTATCGGCAGCATCAAAACCCTGTATGCTCTCAAGTATACGATCGCCAATTCAAATTTCAGATATGAAATCGCGCCACATAAAGTGTATTATAAACTGCCACAGGAGACTGAGGAAAAGGAATATTCAACCAATCTGCATTCATCCGGGCCAAATGAAGATCTGATCCTTGCTTTAAAGATTCCCGGACCAAATGGAAACTTCATCTTTATAATTGCTTCATATCATTCCCTGGGAGCGCCTGAAATTGCTAATTACCTGACCCATCCGGAAAACAGAACGGAACTTGATGACCGTTTGCGTAAGCAGGACGGTTCATACCCGACGTATTTTGAAGTACTATTCCGTGTGGTAGGTATTGACAAAACAGCATATAGCATGGAAATACTGGTGTGTAATGAGATAGTGGCAGAGTAATTGAACTTATTTCTTTTCCGGATGCAGAGAATTTTTATTCTTCTATACTTTTTAAAATCCTGCTTATCCTGTTATCCTGTCAAAACAATAACTCTCATAATAGCATGTGATACAATTTACTGTTAGACAATATTGCAGGTAGACAAATATTCTATTTCACCCTTAAAGGGGTTTATCAATGTTTTTGGGAACTCCATTTACTACAAATATTGAACCGCTACTCGGTTCTTTTTATATCCTTGATATCTTTGCCACGTCAGAGGTTATATACATAGTAATTATTTACACGCATAGTTATAACCACATAAGGGTGAAATATAATTAATAAATAGTATAAAGAAGATAATTTAGTATTTACCTATCGGCAAATTTCCCTATTTAATCATCAGCAGTTTATGTGAAATGATCATATTTTCAATCTGAATTATTGAAAAGTAAATTCCGGAACTAACCGGATTTCCAACCTGATTATATCCATTCCATATGACAGAATTAGTGCCTATATTTTGTACAGAATTTATCAGGGTCACAATTTCTCTTCCAGAGATATCGTATATCTTAAGTATCACATTAGATTTCTTGGATAGATTATACCTTATTATGGTCTCCGCATTAAACGGATTGGGATAATTTTCAATCTCGTCTATATGTACTTGGATTTCCGTTTCGTCAATGTCAAGTGTAGAAGCAAAAATTTCTTCCATTACTGAGCCACTTACTTTTGACATATCAACATTTGCCATTTGGCCGATTGTAGTAGTCACATCAGGAATTCTGCGGTATGTATCCGAAATATAATTCTGTTTTATATTGGGACCAATGGCCAATAATTGTATATGTCTACACCCCATACAACTATCACCATGGCCGGAAAACCCGCCATGTGCATCGTCATGACGACCGTGATCATTGGTTACAAACATAGTGGTTTTATTGGCATAAAATGAAATATCTTGCGCCCTTTCCCAGATATTACCAACCAGAGAATCTGCAATTTGTATTGCTCCTATATAATCCTGCCAGTTTCCACTATGTCCGGCACCATCCACATCGGCAAGATAAATCAGTAAATACTGCGGTCGGAAATGTTTCATTACCTGCTCCGCTTCATATGCCACATCGTTATCTGTTTTTCCAATGCTGTGATAGGTCGGCCAGTAATCAGGACCATAATCCGGATCAAAACTGGGCAGCCAGAGACTGGGTAGAAATTTTATCACATAGAAAAAGTGGTTGGATGATAGATTCTTTTGTTTTAGTATATACTCGAAGATGGTCGGTTTAACAGCGTATTTGGTATAGGAGTCATTATATAATGTATCCCTGACATCTGTCCATGTCCCACACCAAATTGCTGGAATGGCCCGTGATGTGTAAGTCAGTGAATCATTATAAAAATGACTCAGATATGTGCCCTGTTCGGCCAATTCCCACATCCGGGGTGTATAAGTGCGGGTAGAATCTCCCAGGGTTTCACTGTAGCGGGCACCGTCTATAATGACGATGATAATATTCTGTGCCTGGGAGCAAGAAATGATGAGCAAAAACCACGGGATGAATATGATTTTATTTATCTGTTGCATATGTTGATTGTTAAATTTCATCACAGTGAATCATATTTTCTAACGCATGATAAAAGGTCCTTACAGGATTACAATTTCAACTTACATCCTGAATCTTGTATCCTGCAGCCTGCATCCTGTATGTCATCTCGAAGAGATCCTCCCGCAGTTTACGGTGCCCAAAAGGCGGAAAGATTCCTGCGGAATGACAGGATTCATCAAGTATCCAGCAACCAGTATCTTGCATCCTGTATCATGTATGTCATCTCGAAGAGATCCTCCCGCGGTTTACGGTGCCCAAAAGGCGGAAAGATTCCTGCGGAATGACAGGATTCATCCAGTATCCAGCAGCCAGCATCCTGTATCTTGCATCCTGAATCTTGTACCGAGAGCCGAGTACCCAGCAAAAAACAACCCCCTGCCCCCTTTATTAAGGGGGAATTATTCCCATTCGGTATGAAAAAACTCGCCACGCGGTTTATCGACCCGCTCATAGGTATGGGCGCCAAAGAAATCTCGTTGGGCCTGGACCAATCGGGTTGGCAAAGTGTGTGCCCGATAACTATCATAATAGGATAATGAACTGCTAAAACCGGGAACCGGCAGACCATTGGTTACACAAATGGCAATAATATCCCGCCACGCCATCTGACTTTTTTCTATTTCATCCCGGAAATACGGATCGAGCAATAGATTGGTTAAATCTGCTTCCGAATGATAGGCATCCCTGATATTATTGAGAAATTTTGCCCTGATGATACAGCCGGATCGCCATAATGATGCAATATTTGCATATTGCAGATCCCAGCCATAGACTTCGCTTGCGCGGCGCATCAACTGAAAGCCCTGGGCATATGAACATATTTTTGCTGCATAAAGCGCTTTTCGGATCTGTTCAATAAAATTATCGATATCCGCCGTATAAAAATGTGGTTTGGGTCCGGACAAAATTTGTGATGCCGCCAGCCTCTCTTCTTTAAAGGAACTAACAATTCGGGCGAAAACAGCCTTTGCTATGGTTAGAGTGGGCACACCCAGATCCAAAGCCGTCTGGCTGGTCCACTTGCCGGTACCTTTTTGTCCAACCGTATCCAGAATCATATGGATGAGCGGTTTTCCGGTTTCACTGTCCTTTTTACGCAGAATCTTTGCAGTAATTTCAATAAGATAACTCTGCAATTCACCCTGATTCCATGTATCAAAAATATCTGCCATTTCGTCGGGAGGTAAGTTTAGTAATTGCTCCATTATGAAATAGGCCTCGGATATCAACTGCATATCCCCATATTCAATGCCGTTATGGATCATTTTTACAAAATGCCCGGCACCATTGCTTCCCACCCACTCGCAACAGGGATCACCATCCGGCGCTTTCGCCGCGATGTCCTGAAGCAAGTCTTTGACCAATGGCCAGCCATCTGGATTTCCACCCGGCATAACCGAAGGGCCGGTTAACGCGCCTGCTTCACCACCGCTCACTCCGGTTCCGATAAAATAGATGCCGTATTGCCTCAGATCTTCCGTACGGTCGGTTGTATTGATAAAATATGAATTGCCACCATCGATGATTACGTCACCTTCGTTTAGCAACGGTTTTAGATCAGAAATTACTGCATCCACCGCTTTTCCGGCAGGCACCATCAACATTATTTTGTGTGGTGATTCGAGATTACGAACTAATTCACTCAAAGCAGTAAATATCTTTAAATTTTTTCCGGCGAATTTTTCAGCGGCTTTCGTTCTTTGCGTATCATCAAGATCATATGCCGCAACCCGATACCCTCTGGATTCAAAATTCAATGCCAGATTCTGGCCCATTACGCCGAGACCGATCATAGCTATGTTGTATTTTTCCAAATAGTTCTCCTTCAGGTCTTAAAAAATTTATAGAACGCGGATAACGCGGATTACACGGATTTTCGCGGATAAAGCATTAAATAATATTAATAAAAACGAAAATCATATTTATTTTAATAGGATTTTTTGACAAATAATTCAAAAAACATATAATTTAAATTGTTATAAAATTATATTATTTATCCATGTTAATCCGCGTTATCCGCGTTATCCGTGTTCTATGTTTATTTTAACGTTGGACGCGGGCCGATCCACCCTTGGCGAACGCTTCCACTTCTGCTAACTTTGCCATAGTCGTATCACCGGGAAACGTGGTCAGCAGTGCACCATGGGCCCAGCCGAGTTTCAATGCTTCCTGTGGATCTTTGCCACTGAGCAAGCCATAAATCAATCCGGTACCAAAACCGTCCCCACCGCCAATCCTGTCCAGAACCGTCAATTCTGCTTTTGGTGTTTCATAGGTTTTACCGTTATACCAAAGGACAGCGCCCCACTGGTGTTTGTTGGCAGATTCTACTTCTCGCAGTGTTGTTGCAATCATTTTTATATTTGGGAATTCTTTTATTGTTTGTTCTATCATTCCAAAAAAGACCGATGTGTCAAATTTGGATTTTGCTGAAACTTCCGGTCCTTTAATTCCTAATCCTAATTGTAAATCTTCTTCATTACCAATCAATACATCCACATTACTAACAATATCACGCAGAACGGTTTGTGCTCTTTCCAGTCCACCGATAGGTGCCCATAATTTACCGCGATAATTCAGATCAAAGGAATTTATTGTACCATGTTTTTTGGCAGCCTGCATACCTTCAATTATCACCTGGGAAGTCGTATCCGATAAGGCTGCAAATATTCCACCCGAATGAAACCAACGCACGCCCTTGCTGAAAATGTCATCCCAGTCAAAATCACCGGCTTTAAGCATAGCAGCGGCTTCATTTGATCGATTATAAAAAACTACTGGCGGACGTGCACCATAACCGCGATCACTGTAGACTGTAGCAAAATTGGGTCCTCGCACGCCATCATGTTCAAAATGCTTATAATACGGTTTTACACCCATTTCTCTGACACGATTATTGATTAATTCACCAATGCCATAATCAACCATGGCCGAAGCAATACCCGTTTTCAATCCAAAACAATCCGATAAATTCGCAGCCACATTATATTCACCACCGGACACATGAATATCGAATGTACGGGCGCGACGAAACGGGATTACTCCCGGATCCAGGCGATGCACCATTGCACCCACTGAGAGAAAATCCAACTCACAATTATCTTTTCTGATATTTAATTCTGACATTTATTGCTCCTTACGTTTTTTATTACCCACCCCCTTCTATTCCCCCTCCCTCCTTGCAGGGAGGGGGAAAGAGGATAATTTATTGTTTTAATTTTTTAACATTTTTTATACTAATTCACTTTTTTAAGCGCCTAAGTCCCTGAGTCCCTAAGATATTGAGAACATACCCTCTTTTATTCCCCCTCTCTGCCTGGAGAGAGGGGGATTTAGGGGGTGAGTCATTTAAATCGATCTTTCTGCGCCCAAAGCCCCAGTGCCGGATTGGAAATATAAAAAATTTCCTCACCATCAGGCATCACATTTATACCATCCCTGAGTTTATCCGGATTATATTTAGCTATCATGGTATCAAGATCGGCATATTGAAAGTTGACACTCTCAATCTCCTCTTTCGTCAAATTCCCGGGACAATATGTTATAGAAAAGCGATTTTCAGATGATCCATGTATCAGATGGGCCGCTGCGCTCAAGTTGCCTTTCAGATCTTCATTTTGATTGGTTAATTCCAGTATTTCCGGGGTTGTCAAATAACCGTATTTACGGATGAGCTGATCAATCTGTTTATCCTCGCCAAATTCATGAAGTCCGGGTGCCAAAACGATCAATTCACCACCATCAGCGATTGCCATTCGCGTACGGTATATACTTTTGTTTCCCAGCCAGGTACTTTTAAACTCGGATGGATCTAAATACACCACCACCTTTTTCAAGGGTTCATTCAGTATTTCAAAATTAACCTGGAGTGACAGCTCCGCTGCTTTTTCGAAGCACTCCAGGTCATCACCAATAAACATTCCTTTTACTGCAAGCTTACCGGCATTATTCTTTGCAACCACCGTTTGAACATATACAATGGGCAGATCCTGAGCAAAGTTATCTGAAGCATAATTTAGCACGTCACGTACTGGATTGTTTGCCCGGCCCATAATGCGTTCCATGCCGTAAACGGCACCTAAAAAGTGGCTTTTATTAATGCCTTCCGGGCCACCGGTCCCCACAAAAATATTTTTATTATAATTTGCCATCCCGATAACCTCGTGGGGAACCACCTGGCCAATAGACAGAATCAGATCATGACCGCCTTCAACAAGTATTCTATTTACCTGAGCCGGCCAGCTATAATTGACCTTGTTTTCAGATACCTTATTGACAAAATCTGCCGGAACCTGACCAAGAGTGGCGACATCTGTGCGCCAATTATGTATCCTGAACAGATCCTGAGGTACATTACCGAACATCTGATCAATCTGATCCTTTGTCATGGCAAAATGTGTTCCCAAAGCTGGCAAAACATCGGTCAAACGTTCATTATAATACTGCCAGGTTAATTGAGTCAGTTCACCGGCAAAAGAATGATAGCGGGTAAAATCAGGCGGAATGGCTAAAACTTTCTTTTTTGCCCCAAGTTTATCCAGCGCTTCAAAAAGTCCCTGCTTCAGATCATCTGAACTCAGCTCATCATCTTTGCTATATTTTTCAAAATACAAACTCATAAGAATTTACCTTATCTATACACCAGAAAAAGTCATAAAGCCCTTATTTACCAGGACATCTAGTGTTATTAGTTATTAGTAATTTGGAAGTGGGAATTTGGGACTGGCAATTCGATACTCAGGATTCATTGCTCGCCACTGCTTTAAAATCTTTTAGTATTTCACACATATTACAAAGGCGAGTATCTAAAGTAATTGCCATTTATGAGTTTATCATTCCAAATTCCTAATTCCTCACGCCAAGCTGATTTACCGGCACAGTCTCAGACCGTTCCCTACAGAAACAACGGCTTGATATGCCGGTCAAAAATGTTTTCAGTTACGTTTTTGGCAATAATTTCTTCGTTTGCTTCCAATGCGTTCAGGTAGATGCTGGCCTTTTTGGATGCAATCTTATATCCCACATGCAGAAGTTGTCTGAAGTTTGGATTATAATGTGCATTGGACTGGTCATGGCGCAGTGTTTCGGCATACATTTGCCCTGACCAGCCATCGACTTCATCTGCTGATGGCAGATCCTCTTTTTTGATATCAATTACAGTGGCATATGGCGCACATAGTTCATCATAATGTGCCACAGAATCTCGATAAATATCCTTAGCGAGTTGAAGTGCCTGACCACCTGCTTCAGCCAGGCCGATTAGTTCTTCAAGCCAGGTCGTACCGGCAGTCTTCAGGTGTAATCCTGCCTGATATTTATCTACGATCTCTTTGATGATTGGATAGAGTGAAAACTTGTCACTCCCGGAGTGGACGCTTAACTTGAGGTTTTCGGGAAGCCCGAATTCTTCAATAGCGAGTTTTATTACAGCAACATCCTGTTCAAATTCGGTCTTGAACTGAACGAGATCACCTACATAATCCACGCCTTTATTAAAACGGCCGCTGAACTTCGGTGCAATGGTCTGCAACGGAATTTGTTCATCAGATAATGCTGCGAGAATAAAAAACAGTTCAACCGGTGTTTGCGGCAGATCTGTTTCATCCATTGAAACCTCGATGACAACCGAATTCACATCTTTTTTTGAAATAATGTGCCGGTAAATTTCCCCGGCCTGATTGGTTGCATACAAATATTTATCAGCAACATTCCTGATCAATTCTTCAGATATCTCAAAAGACTGATCTAAACCGGGCAACTTTAATTTGCCTATATATTTACTGTACTTCGCTATAAAATTATCCTTTGCGGATTGATCACCTTCCATACCGATATAATCCGCGACGTCCAGGGTAAAGAAATCACAGGTATCCATAAAGAAATCAACATTTTTTAGGTTGATATGATCGGCATCCAGAAAATATGGTTCCTGCCAGCCACATGATTTAACTGCCAGATCGGCCTGTTCTCTTGTCACCTGCGATTCGCTTCCAATAGTAGTGTGCTCGCGGTATGATTTATTCCAGACCGGTGTAATTGTAACCCCGGATTCTTCTGCTTTCTGAATCGCTTTTCAGCTGCGCTTTGGCCTGATGGGCAAAACGATCACCTACGCCAAAGGAAAACCTGTTTAATTTTGCGTTCATGTTTTTTCCTAATTATGTTAATTATTCACCATGTCTAAATTTATAATAGAACACGGATTACGCGGAATACGCGGATTCTCGCGGATAAAAAAAGGTAATTTAAAATACGCGATATGAAATTTGTCATTATATTTTCCAACTTTTAGGTACTTTGATGAAATTAAAAATAATATTTCTATATCCGTGTTAATCCGTGTCATCCGCGTAATCCGTGTTCTATATTTTTCTCACTAATACCCAAAAACCGACGGTAACCATTCGCTTAGTTCCGGAATATAGGTTACCATCATCAACGCGGCGATCATCGCCACATAAAATGGTAAAAGCGGCCTTACAAGATCTGATATGGACGTTTTCCCAATTCCACACCCGACAAACAACACACTCCCGACCGGTGGTGTACATAATCCAATACTCAGGTTAAGTACCATTATAATGCCAAAATGCAGTGGTGAAATACCTAATTCAACCACTACCGGTAGAAAAATGGGTGTAAAAATCAAAACCGCCGGCGTCATATCCATGAATGTGCCAACCACCAGCAGAAGCAGATTAATGATGAGAAGAATGATCACTTTACTTTCTGTTAATGCAATTAATGTAGCGCTGATGGTTTGTGGAATATTCTCATATGACAATATCCACGACATTGCCTTTGAGGTTCCAATCAATAACATCACAATCGCGGTCGTTTCCACCGATTTGAGCAGAATTGCCGGCAATTGTGATACTTTTACCTCGCGATAAATACCCACTGCAAGTATCAAAGAATAAACGACGGCTACGGCGCTCGCCTCGGTTGCAGTGAAGTATCCGGCAATGATCCCGCCAATGACTATGACAATCATCAAAAGGCTGGGAATGGCATCCAGAAGTTTTTTCAGGGAGTCTACAAAACCTGTTTTTCCGCCAACCGCATATCCCTTCATGACCGAAATAATGGCTGCTACAGATATCAGCCCTAGGCCAACCAGTATACCTGGAATATATCCGGCGATAAAAAGTGCTGCAATTGACACGCCCCCGCTGGCCAGAGAATAGATAATCAGAACATTACTGGGTGGAATTAATAATCCGGTAGTGGAGGCGGTGACTGTTACTGCCGTATTGAAATTTTTATCATAGCCCTCTTTATTCATTGAGGGAATCATAAATCCGCCAATGGCTGAAGTCGCTGCTACGGCGGATCCGGATATGGCGCCAAAAAACATGCATGCCACAATATTGACATAAGCCAGGCCACCGGGAAACATCCCGACAATAACTTTGGCAAAATTAATTAACCTTCTGGCGATTCCCCCTTGCCCCATTAGTAATCCCGACAGGATAAAAAACGGGATTGCCAATAATGCAAAACTATTAATACCGGTAGCCATCTGCTGTGCTACAGTCGTAATGGCAGGCATCGGCGCAATTGTGAACAACATAGTCAGTACAGTAGAAATTCCGATACTGATTGCGATGGGAACATTCATGGCCAGCAAGATGACAAAACTGATGACCAATACCAATACACTTATTTCCATAATAATTACCCTTTAGTCAATTGATTTGACACTGCTCTGATCAGGTATAATTGTGTCAGATTTTAAAGCGTCGATTATAAACACGATTGAATAAAATATCATCAGAATTCCGGTTAATGGTAGCACGATATAGATATATCCCATGGGTATCGCCATAGCCGCAGATATCTGGTTTAATGTAAAGGTCAGGTTTACCAATCTCATTCCACCTATGACCAGAATAAAAAAGGCAAACAAAATAACAAGGCTATAAATAGATACAATCGACAATTTCCGTCTGCTTCCTTCCAGTTTTGCTGTAAGGATGTCAATGCCCAGATGTGCTTTTGAATACAGCGCATAACTGGCGCCAAGCAGACCGATCCAGATTAACAAAAAGCCGGCTAATTCTTCCGTATACGAACTGGGATCTCGTAAAATAAACCGTGTAAATATCTGCCAGACCACATCAATGACAATACTTGCCATTAAAATGATCAGAAATATTTCGAGAATTTTTGTAATAACTTTGGTTATTTTTTGCATAATTTTTCCCTATAAGAATAATTCTAAAACACAAAAGTTACTCGGTTCTCGCTACTCGGCACTGGGTACTAGGTACTGGTTACTTGATACAAACTGTTATTAAATATGGCAAAGAGTCAAGTCAAAACGAGTACCGAGTGCCCAGTACCTAGTACCAATATTTCTCCGTGTTCTCTGTGGTTATAAAAATCTCTCTCCTTTACTTAATTGCATCAATTTCCTGAATAAGATCATATATCGCTGTTCCGCGATAAGAATCATGCATTTCCTGAACGGCGCTGCGGAATGGAACTTTATCCGGTATAATGACTTCTACGCCGGATTCCTGAACAGCTTTTAATGCATCATCCGAGGCTTTTTTCCAAAGTTTCTTCTGATGCTCCACAGATTCATCAATCGCTTCCTGCACCCATTTTTGTTGTTGTGAATCAAGACTGTTCCAGACAACGGTGCTCATAAGTAAAATGTCAGGCACGGCCGTATGTTCATCCAGGCTATAATATTTACACACTTCATAGTGTTTTGACAGGTAAAAACTGGGTGGATTATTCTCGGCACCATCAACAACACCCTGTTGCAGTGCGGTATATAATTCTCCCCAGGGAATCGGTGTGGCTGATCCGCCCAAAGATTGCACCATTTTTACTGCTGTGATGCTCTTCATCACCCTTATTTTTAACCCGGAAAGATCTGGTGGTGCTTGAACCGGTTTATCTTTAGTGTAAAAACTGCGGGTACCGGCATCATAGTAACACATTCCTCTTAAAAAATAGTTTTCGCCGGAAAGCAACAGTTTTTTCCCTATTGGACCTTGAAGAATTTTCCAGCGATGGGCATCATCCCGGAACACATACGGTATACCGAATATCTTCATTTCCGGCACGAACGCTTCCAGAGGTGCTGTCGACACTTTTGTCATCGCCAGGCTGCCAATTTGCAGCAGTTCTATCAAATCACGTTCAGCTCCCAACTGGCCACTGGGATAAATATCGACACGCATCTGACCCTTGGACTTCTCTGCTAATTTTTCAGCCATATATGCCATTCCCTTATGCACCGGGTGGGATGTGTCAAGAACATGGGCCAATTTCAGGACCCGTACTGAACTGATATCCTGGCAAGCGGTTAGAAAAAATGTCGCCAATAAAATTATGACCAGATTTAGTTGAATTATTTTGGCTATTATTTTCATCATATTTTCCGGATTAGAATATGTATAATTTGATTTAGATTAACACTTTATCTTGCCAGCCATCCGCCATCCACTGCAATGGTATAGCCATTTACATAATCAGAGGCTGCGGAGGCAAGAAAAACGACAATACCTTTTAAATCATCGGGATCACCCCATCTGCCAGCGGGAATACGATCCAGAATGGCTTTATTTCGCTCTTTATCCGCCCTTAACGGCGCTGTATTATCTGTTGCCATATATCCGGGTGCAATTGCGTTCACATTGATGTTATGTTTTGCCATTTCATTCGCCATCAAACGCGTCAACCCCATAACCGCACTTTTTGAAGCCGTATATGAAGGCACTAAAATGCCACCCTGAAATGACAGCATTGAGGCCGTATTTATTATTTTTCCACCATTGCCCTGTTTTATGAACTGTTTCACCACTGCCTGGCTAAGAAAAAACAGAGTTCTTTGATTGATATTAATAACATCGTCCCAGTCTTTTTCACTAAATTCGGTTAAAGGGGCGCGGCGAATAATACCTGCATTATTACATAAAATATCAATCTGATTGAATGCATCCATTGTTTTCATAACGATCTGATCTACAGACTCTTTCTTTGACAAATCTGCATTGATTCCAATCGCTTTGCGCCCTAATTCGGTTATCCGGGATTCAGTTTCCCGGGTATCGAGAATATCCACGACAGCAATATCAGATCCGGCTTCTGCGAGGCCAATGGCGATGGCCTGCCCCAGTCCGCGAGCCGCGCCGGTAACAATTGCAACCTTGCCGTCAAGTTTGAATTTATCCAGGATCATAGTTTTTTCTCCTTGTTTAACAAAATAAAGTCCCTAAGCGCCTAAGTCCCTGAGCAGTGGAAACTCGTTGCTATTTATTCGACACTGGGACTCGGCTATCGGCGCTCGCAACTGGTCAAAATAAGAACATTCTTTATTATCTCAACGATACATACGCAATCACAGCCTATAATTTTCAAATAGACCGGTACCCAGTGCCTAGTACCGAGTTCCGAGAACCGAGCAACTAATTCCAAATTACTAATTACCAAAAACTACCTCAACTTCTCCATAGAAATCCCATCCATATCAGTAAATTCCTGGTTTTCACCACCCATTCCCCAGATGAACGCATAGTTTTTGGTGCCCGCTCCCGCATGTAGAGACCAACTGGGTGAGAGTGCAGCCTGTCCGTTGCGCATAACGAGATGTCTTGTTGCATCCGGTTTGCCCATAAAATGAAACACCAGATCATCTTTGCCGAGATCAAAATACATATAAATTTCGGTACGTCGCTGGTGAGTATGAGCAGACATTGTGTTCCATATACTCCCGGGTTCCAGCTGGGTAAATCCCAATACTAACTGACAACTTTGGACACCGTTAATATGAATGTACTGGTAAATTGTACGTTTATTGGCTTCTTCCTGGGAGCCCAGATGAACTGCGTTGGCTTCAGAGTGCTTTATTAAAGTAGTTGGATATTCGGTGTGGGCCGGATAACTTTGTATATAGAATTTTGCTGGTTTCTTTTTGTCGCTGCTGGCAAACTTTACCGATTTGCTGCCGCGACCAATATATAAACCATCGCGATTCTCCATTACATAGGCCTTGCCATCCACAGTGACTGTTCCCTTACCACCAATATTGATTATGCCAATCTCGCGCCGTTCAGCAAAATAATCGGCAGCCATTTCTTTTTTGCTGGCTTTTAACGACAAGGCTTTATCCACAGGCACCGCAGAACCGATTATTGCCCGGTCAAGATTGGTATACAATAAGACCATTTTATTTTTTTTAAATAAATCATCAACCAAAAATGATGAACGGAGTTCTTCGGTTGTCATAGTTTGATAACGTACTTCATCCGCAAGATATCTGACATCCATATTATTTTCTCCTAAAATTGTATCATCCCTAAGGGATTATAATAGATTTCTTAGTAAATTCTGATTAAAACGTAATTCGTAGTTTGTAATTGGTAATTGGTAAATCGTTATTTATCATTTTTTATTGCCAATTGCCTATTGCCTAGCGCATATTGTTTATTGCCAATAGTTTCAGATTTTCTCTGGCATCGGTAAGTCCGCAGTCCGGGATGGCATCTCAGAATATACCGGATATCCGATGTCCGACACCAGTTCAGGAATTTTAACCATGGTATTTGTTTCAAAGCATTTATTTGCCGCCACACCGGTTAAAATGGAATAGGCGCCTGATCTGTGATCTGCAGATCGCATATATTTATCTTTATTTTTACCGGGCAGAAAAATATCATCTAAAAGTACTTTATCGCCGCCGCCATGGCCACCGGTTCCGCTCCAGGGTTCCACATCATATGCTGGTCCGCGAAGAGGGATAACTCTGGTGGTTGTGCCTCCCTTTTTTATTCCGCCTTGCTCTGTATCAGTCCCACTTACATATATCTTCTCCCGAATGCGGTGTTCAATTCGTCCCTTGGTACCGTTAAAAACAATAAAATAACCTTCCCATGAATTGAACGCATTGAGAGAATAACTCATGGTAACATTATTATCATAGGTAACCAGAACATTCATGGTATCTTCAATAGTAATTCCTGGTCTGAAGATACAGCGATCCCTGAAATATCCGTCGTATTTTTCATTATCCAAATAAAGTTGTTTCAAACCTTTGTCATTGGCCAGGGACATAAAAAAGCCACATTTCTCTGCCTCAGGACAGGTATGGCACCTCTCATGATGCGAATCCAGGCCAAATCGTTTTGCCATGGTTGGCGTATAAAACTCACGTTTACCCGTCGCTTGAACAGAAACAGGAATGGCAGACAGCCACCAGTTTACCAGATCAAAATGATGTGTCGCCTTATGTACCATTAAACCACCGGAAAATTTCTTTTCGCCATGCCAGCGACGAAAATAATCGGCACCATGAAACGTATTCAGCATCCAGTGGAAATCCACAGATAGTACTTCACCAATTTCCCCACTCATCAACAGGTCTTTCACCTGTGTGCGCGGGGGTGAATAGCGATAGTTGAATGTGACCCGTAATTGTTTTCCGGTTTTTTTCTGGGTATCAATAATATCCTGACATTTGGGTGCATCTATGGTCATCGGTTTTTCTGTAATAACGTCACAGCCAAGTTCCATTGCCCTTATAATATATTGGTGATGAAAACCATCTACCGTTGTGACAATAACAATATCCGGCTTTGTTTCCGATACCATTCGGTCAAAATCTTTGGCATCATAAATGGGAATAACGATACCGTTCACGTCCTTAGCCAGAGTCTGTGCCAGTTTTAAACGGCCTTCATTTACGTCACAAAATCCAACCAGTTCTGAATACGGTGCATAGTCTCCAAGAATCGCACCCCGATACATACGCGATCGTGAACCAACCCCGACAATGGCATAGCGTTTTTTTGCAGCGCCGGTCTGTGCTACGCCTATTGAATTAACAGTCAGTACCAATCCGGCCCCCGCTGCTGTGCTCGTTTTTATGAAATTTCGCCGGCTGATCCCATGGTTGCTATTTTCATTTGACATAATTGCACCTCAAGTTTATAATTTGACTTCGTATTTGCAAATCTTATGGCCAACAGGCAAAAACAAAAGGCCAAAGGCAAAACAATACAAGATTCAGAATTCAGGATTCATGTTTCAGGATCCAGGATATAGTACCCAGAATCCTGTATCTTGCTGCTTGTATCCTGCTATGTCATCTCGCATAGATCCTTCGATTGTGTGAATTTTTATTTAACCCCTTCGGGGTTATGGGTTGTTGACGTATCTTTCACCGTGGGCTACGCCCACGGCTAGATTTGTTTAGCCCCTTCGGGGCTTTTGCAGCCGCCGTTTATTCTAATTTCGTATCCTGCATTTTCCGGATGCATCATACTGAGTGGTCAATTCAACCGCGACTAAAAGGTTTTTACAGAATAACACCTTTTATCCTTTATCTTGCATCTTGCATCCAGCATCCTGCACCCAGAGCCTAGAGCCCAGAGCCGAGTGCCGAGTACCCAGCATCCCGCCTCACTCCTACATCTTCAACAAAACCTTCAAATACCTCTCCGGATGTGATTCGAGTGCCTCAAATGCCAACTGGGCATCACAGGCCGGAAATACATGTGAAATCATTACATCCGGCTGCAACTGATTATTACTCATATTTTTAACCGATTCGGAAAACTCACCGTGACTATTGCGTGAAGTTATGATTCTGCCCTCACGCCAGATCAATTCCTTAAAGTTTACTTCAGCCGGTTCGCCCGATAAACCCAGGATACATACTGTACCAGCCCCCCGAATACTTTGAATACAGCTTTGCACCGGATTTGGTCGATTATCAACATGCGTATGATGACCAACGGCTTCAAATGCAATATCGACACCACGTCCATCTGTTTTATCCATGATAAACTCTACCGGATCCACTTCTTTGGCATTTATTACCTGCACATTGGAATAGTTTTTCTCCGCAATATCCAGACGCTCACCGATGATATCCACTAGAAATATGTTGTTTTCTGTCCTGGTACGTGCGGCCTGACAGATACTATGGCCAACCTTTCCTGTTCCCCAGATTGCAATAATATCATCTCTTTTTGTTTCGGCCCGGTTATTTGCATGGAAGCCAATAGCATATAATTCAATCAAAGAAACATGCTGATCTGGTATAACATCATCTATTTTATATAACTGATTATCATTTGCGGCAACATATTGTCCAAAACCGCCATCCTGGTCAACACCAAGTAGTTTTAGATTAACACAGGCAGTATGATGTCCCATTTGACAAGCTGCACATGTTCCACACCATATAATAGGATCCACAGCCACACGGTCTCCAACCTGAAAACCAGAGACCGATTTGCCGGTTTCCACCACAACCCCACCAAACTCATGACCGGGAATAAACGGCAATTTTGTTCGCGGGTGGAAATCACCCTTGAATATATGCTGATCTGAACCGCAAATACTGGCATAGATAATCTTAACCATAACTTGAGTTTTATCGATGACTGGATTACTTACTTCCTGCCACTCAAATTTACCATATTCTGTTAATACTGCTGCGTTCATGATTTTATATAAAGTTTTAGTTTAAGTATCTTTTGTCTTTGATAAATCAAAAAAACTAAATTTTTCTATTTATTAATTACCCCAAGATTAATCTTGGGGTAATCCTTCCAAGTACGCACCTATTTTTAAAACCTTGATTATATTCGAATTGATTTCGATCTACCTTGATAAATAAAGGTGTTTTCACCTTTTATTTACCCCAGGATTAATCCCGGGGCTAGTGAAGCACTAAAATTGTTTTATAAAATCTAAATCTTTCTGAATAATATTGATAATTTTGTCCGCCGGAATATCAATTTTGCTTGCTCCGTGTTCGGCACCACCCAGATCATATTCATAGTGTATCGATAAAGGTGCCTGGATCTTGTTGTTCTTTAATAATTCAAAGAAACGATTAAAATCAACCATTCCTGCACCCAATGGTACATTCTTTACCTGCCATTTATTTTCTTCATTTGTCCAGACAAAATCTTTTATATCGATGGTGTTTATATGTTGGGCGATATACTTAAATCCAACCGGCCAGGAATTTGCCCCTTCCACTGTGGCATGCCGAATATCATACTGGCAGCCGATATATGGTGAATTAATTTTATCCAGAATCATACCCAGATCCCATATTGAAGATCCAAATGAATCACCGGCATGATTTTGATAGGCACCCTTGATATTGTATTTCTGGTTAATTTCAGCCAGTTTTTGCAGTTCAATCTCGATTTTTTCCAGGTTTTTTTTAATTGATAAAGATTTATTGTACTTCAACCAGCCCATACGGTAAAAGGGAATGCCCAGTTCACCGGCAGTTTTGAGAATATCGCGGGATTTAGGATCTGAAGCACTTTTAATGGCCGTAGAAATCATTATCGTTTCAATGCCTGCGTTTTTAACCGCTTCAAATGCTCTTGGGAGGTCACTGAGGGCGTTTTCCGGTAAAACGTGACCTTTTGGTCGTACCGTCAGGTCTATACCATTAAAACCGATTCTGGCAGCAGTTTCAGCCATTTCTGTGTAATCTAACCACTGCAGATGTTTTGAGAATATACAAATCTTAAAACCATGCTGGTCACCTGCAGTCAAAATCGATGGAATAATACCATTGGCAGCTAAAGTAAACATAGCACCTGTCCGGACAGAATTTTCTAAAAATTTTCTACGAGATAATTTCATAATTATTCCAGATTCCTTAGTCCATCAAAATACCACCATTTATTTCAATCATTTCCCCGAGAATATAATTGGCATATTCTGAAGCCAGAAAAAGAACCGTATACGCGACTTCCTGTGCCGTGCCTTCACGTTTTAACGGAATCGATTCTAAAAATTTTTCACGTAGTTTGTTATCTGTGAACTGATCATGAAATGGTGTGGTTATAACTCCAGGGGCCACACCATTCACAGTAATTCCTGTGTCGGCCAATTCTTTAGCCATGTTTTTTGTAAAGGAGGAGACTGCTGCTTTTGCCGCACTATAATGCCCCGCACCCACGCTACCGCCATTACGTGCAGCAACAGAAGATATATTTATAATCCGGCCATAATTATATTTTTTCATCAATGGGAGTACTTTCTGAGAGACCAGATACACACTCTTGGTATTCAGCTCAAAACACCTGTCCCATAATTTTTCATCCATTTCTGCAAAAGTTTTTCTCTGAAGCAGACTTCCGGCATTATTGACCAGAATATCAATCCGGTCTCCGAATTCACTTACTGTTTTTTGAAAGAGTTCATTTACTTCTCTGGATTTTGTAACGTCTGCTTTAATCGCAATTGCGTTTCCACCGGCTTTCTGTATTTTCCCGACAACTTCATGTGCCGCATCGGGACTATTATTATAGTTAACGGCTACTGAAGCGCCACTTTTGCCAAACTCCAAGGCTGTGGCCGCACCAATACCGGTGCTTGCGCCGGTTACCAGGACGGTTTTATCTTTAAAACTTATGTTCATAAGAGATCCTTATTTTAATTACCCACCCCTAAATCCCCTCCCTCCAGCCACCTTCGGCGGCTGCAAGGAGGGGACTTTTATAGCGATGCAAAACACAATTATCCTTTTTTCCTTTTATCCATTACGTACAATCATAATAGGATAAGATAAAATCACACCGTATAGGTCGAAGATGCGGTTGTGCCGCCTCGCCCGGTCCAGTTGGTATGGAAAAATTCGCCACGTGGCTTATCCACACGTTCATAGGTATGTGCACCAAAATAATCACGCTGGGCTTGTAACAGATTTGCCGGTAGTGTTTCACTGCGATATCCATCAAAATAGGCCAACGCGCTGCTAAATGCCGGAACAGGTATTCCGGCTGTAATTGCAGCAGCGACAACCTCTCTCCAGGCAGTCTGGTTTTTCTCGATAACATCCTTAAAGTAGTCATCAAGCAGCAGATTGCTCAGATCCGGTTTTTTATCAAACGCCGCCTTAATATTTTCCAGAAATTGGGCCCGGATAATACAGCCACCACGCCACATCAACGCAATTTCTCCAAAATTAAGATCCCATGAATATTCTACAGCAGCCATACGCATCAACTGGTATCCCTGGGCATATGAACAGATCTTGGAAGCGTATAATGCCTGGCGAATCTTTTCAATAAAGTCTTTTTTATCTACATTAAGAGTGCTTACAGGTCCTTTTAGAATTTTTGATGCGGCGACTCTTTCTTCTTTTATAGCACTTAGGGCTCTGGCAAAGACGGCTTCGGCTACAGTTGGAGCCGGCACACCGATATCTAATGCCGCGGCACTGGTCCATTTACCGGTTCCTTTTTGTCCGGCAGCATCCAAAATGACATCGACCATGGGTTTTCCGGTTTCATCATCTTTTTTCGCCATGATATCGCGTGTAATTTCGATCAAATAACTGTCAAGTTCGCCCTGGTTCCATTCATCAAACACAGTATGCATGTCATCTGCAGTCAAACCGAGAACATGCTTCATTATCGAATATGATTCGGCAATCATCTGCATATCGCCATATTCAATACCGTTATGAACCATTTTTACAAAATGTCCGGCGCCATCTTTTCCGATCCATTCACAGCAGGGACTGCCGTCCATCACTTTGGCTGATATACTTTTAAAAATCTTCTCTACATGCGGCCATGCGTCTGGTGATCCACCCGGCATGATCGATGGCCCCAGCAATGCACCTTCTTCACCCCCAGATACACCCGTTCCGATATACAAAAACCCTTTTTCTTCAACATATTTTGTGCGGCGAATTGTGTCCGGAAAATGACTGTTACCGCCATCAATGATTATATCACCCGGTTCCAGATGTGGCATGATCATTTCGATAAAGTCATCTACTGGTTGACCGGCTTTGACCAACAGCATCACTTTGCGTGGTCGTTTCAAGTTTTTTGCGAGATCCTCGATAGAATGGCAACCGATAAAATTTTTACCTTTGCCACGGCCATTTACAAATGCATCCACCTTGCTTGTCGTACGGTTATATACTGCAACCGTAAATCCGTGATTTTCCATATTCAAAACCAGGTTTTCACCCATTACTGCCAATCCAATAAGACCAATATCTCCCTTATCCATGATTCGCTCCATTTTTTAGTATTTATTTGTTGTTAATCAAACCTACCTTCTTCTTCAATATGCCATAAACTGATCATGGATGACACATTTCAGTAGAATTATGTTTAAATTCAATTATATCTCAACATATTTTTTTTATTTTTTGTTGGTTTTACCCCAAGGTTAGCCTTGGGGTAAGAATAATTTCTTTCCACCAATTCTGTTGTATTAATGTAATTCTTAATCTCTTTACTTCTTGCCACCGCATGAATTCCGGATTACCAATTGGGGTCGTAACTCCTGCCTTGTTTCAACTTCTTCACCACGGCATTTACGATACAACACATCCACAGCAATATTTCCAATACGATCGGTCGGCTGGCTTATGGTTGTTAATGGAATAGTGGCTGTGGTACAGTCATTAATATTGTCAAAGCCGACAATGGCAATATCATCCGGAATTTTTAATCCTGCCTCAAGAATTGCCTTCTGAAAACCCAATGCTACCAGATCATTGTAAGCAAAAACGGCATCCGGGCGATCGTCACTTTTACAGAATTTTTCTCCGACTTCATAGCCTGAGCGAAAATCGGTCCATTCCCCGCCGAATGAAAGTGAATATTCATATTTATTTTGATACGGGATCTTATGACGCTTCAACGCTCTCAAATAACCTTTTTTACGCTCTTCACCACAAAGATTACCATCCTCACCATTGATATAACCAATTTTTTTATATCCACATGCGACAAGGTGATCTGTCGCCATATAACCACCTTCTTCGTGATCGGTTCCAACAAAACAGATATCTGGATCTGTGATAAAGGAAACAACCACATAAGGAAAATTTTCTTTCTCCAATTGCCGGATAACTGGATTAGCCTTATAAATATGATCCATAGAGGCAATGATAAGACCACGCACTCCCATATCACGGAAATCCTGAATTAAATACTCTTCTTTTTCAATTTTATTATCAGAACTGGAAAGAAGCAGGCTAAATCCCATTACTCCGGCTTTTTTTTCAACACTTTCCAGGATGCGTGAAAAGAAAGGGCTCTTAAGGTCTGTTAAAACAAATCCAATGGACTTATACTCTTTTCGATCAGTAAGCGCAGATTGCTCTGACACATAGGTTCCCTTACCTACCCGGCTGTATAAAATACCATCCTTTATCATCTCCCAAAGCGCCTTCTTTACCGTTATGAGGCTGACATTGTAAGCTTCAGCCAATTCACTCTGAGATCTGATTTTTTGACCGGGGCGTAATTTGCCCATTGCAATCTGGCGACATAACTCATCTACAATTTGAATATACAAAGGGGTGGATTTTTTTTGATCAATCGGCATGATATATGACCACAATCTTTAGTTGGTATGTTATAATATACCAGGTATGTCATATCAAGGCAAGCTGAAAATTTGAAAAACTCGATGGATTCAAAATTAGAGATTAGATATGAGAAATTAGGAATTAGGAATTTACTAAGTTCTAATCTCTTATCCCTCATTTCTAATCCCTAATTCAAATTATTACCAGGGCATCTTCCTCTTGGTATACTTGCGGCCTTCTTCTGCTGCCGCCTGATTGCTTCCGGCGCCAATCATAACTCCTTTATCAATTTTCCACCTGACATTGTCAGGAAGTACATTGTCAAGAAAGGCAAGTTTGTTGTTTTTGCACGCCTGCAATACCCTGTCTCCGGCCGCATCTACTTCCGGAGGCATGGGTGGATCCGCCCGACCCTCTAAATGACCATAGGAAAATCCCATGTCCCGCGGACCATGCTCGGCAAATGCCAAGCCGGGAACTGCTGCAGATAGTTCCGTATTCTCCAGCGCATATATGTCTTCAATTTTTATGCCCAACATCAATTCCCCATCCGGATTCAATGGCCAGACATCGGCTTTTTTCAGATACTCCTCCTCTTCCAAACCCCAGACATATGCGGCAAATTTATGACTACCCCATCCGCGCAACCCTTCGCCGACTATTTCAATACTTTGTTTATGAATTGGATATCGGGCAGCCTGTACAAATCGCTTTACGGCTTCCGGATCACGGGCGCGAACCAGATGTACACCATGCACACCCTGGGCCAGTGCCTGCTGAATTTGCCAGGATCCGCCCATAAATGTGGACTCATCTATTCCCAGAACCGGTACAATCGCAATAACGGTTGGCGTGCGATGACCACTTGGTGTCGGCCCGCCATCCACTAATCCCTGCATAAAATTCTTTAGTAAGGTAAAATCAAGCGGATTATGTTCCATGTTATAAACGATGTAATCCGCCCATGTTTGGGCCATTTTTTTACCCTGCTCATATCCGCCATAGCCCCCCTTATAATATACGGGTTGATCAGATTCAAACAATTCAATGCATTTATTGACACGTTTGGGTTGCCAGGAATCTGCCGGTTGCGCCAATAAGTGGTTTGATAATACAATGAGTATTATTATGATTAGATATCTTATATAGGTTTGCATGGTTATCCTTTCCTACTTATTGTTTCACGAAGACCGCGAAGATGACACGAAGATCACGAAGATTATTGTTTTTTATTGTTTTATCTTTCGCGAGATTAATTAATTTTTACTCGTGCTCTTCGAATTATAAATAAAACTTATCTATTTCACCCTGCATTTATTTCAGGGTCATTCAATTAAACATCCGTTCAATCCGTGAAATCCGTGTGCGATTAAACTGTTTCACTTACTAATTCTTGACCGTATAAGTCGGTAAAATGGTAATCTCCGTTTCAGCTGAGAAATTACCCCATAACCTTAACGTATTGGCATCATTGTCAATTACGACACTCCATCTCCGGCCGGTTTTTACCACGCGATTCCTTAATATGCCCGGTTCCAGATTGTCGCCAATAATTGTTAAGGTGGAAAAATATGCTCTCGGGCGATAAACCGATGATATCACTTTTAATCTGGTCATATCATCCCGGAATGAAAAATCCTTATGATAATTGCTGCCGCCAATGGTGTCATTGATGAAGTTATTGTTTTCTATGGCAACTTCGGTATCTACTGTCAAATTCGCCCAGATAATATTATCATGGATTACTCCTGGCTTTAGTCCTGCTTTAGTTTCAATAAAAAGCATATCATCAAGTATGATGTTTTCACTGACTTCCACCTCACTCCTCTGGAAATAAATGCCATTGTTATGTGCTACTACATTATTTAAAAATTTCCCGCGGCTCTCCATGGTGAAACGCATGGCTCCGGAATTCATGGAACTGTTTCGATTCCCGATAATAGTATTTCCATCTATAGTAACAAAAAACGAATCTGCCGGCGGCAAAGGATCCAAAGGTGCATCATACCGGTGCTCCTGTCCTCCCACAAATATCCCGCCCGCATCATCTCCGGCCACATTGTCGACTATTATATTTCCGTTAATCTCCGCTGAACTCCACAGCGCAACAAAAATACCGCCAGCATCATTCTTTGATAAAGCCCGGTTACTCAACACTATATTATTTTCAATGATTGCATTACTCCAGCGAAAAATTGATATGGCACCGCCATCACTTGAGCGCATGGGATCACTCAGCCCGGCATCATTGGCATAAAACACGTTATTTCGTACGATCATGGTACATTGATAATCACAAGCGAGGGCAGCACCGCGGCCATTTTCAGCATAATTTTTTAAGAAATGATTGTTTTCCAATGTTACATTGGCACCATTGGTACAATAAACCGCACCACCATCATTTGCAGTTTCGTGCATGAATTTTGGATTCCAGTTCTCCGGACCAAGGGTTTTATTCAGAGTAAATACATTATTTGATATATGCATTGTTACAGCGTCGCATAAAATTGCAGCGCCTTGCCCGCGAATCACCCCATCCAAAATATAAAATCCATCTACACGGCAATTATCGGCGCCAAGCAGTACGCGTCGTTTTTCATTACCATTTAGTACGGTCTTATATCTTTCAATATCCCGCTTCCAGTCTTTTTCATTAAACCCGCCATACAGGTCGACAAATGGCTTTAATTGCAAAGTATTTTCGCTGTAATTCCCTGCTGAAATAAATAATGCATAGGGTTTTTCAGCCGATGCACCAGAAACTTGCTCTAAAGCATAATTAACAGATGTCCATGGTTTTTCTTTGGTGCCGTCTCCCGGACCGCTCTCATCATCCAAATCTGATATATAATATATGATCGCATATTTAGAATTATCAGGCAAAATTGTTGTTATCCCGATTTTAGGTGTGATAGGCTGTACATCCTTATCACACATAAAAGCGGTAGATGAAACCACCACTACAATTAAATAAACAATAAACCTATTAATTTTCACATCAGACTCCTTTTTTATTTAACCCGGTTATCATGCCGCTATTAAAATACCGCAATTTATTTAATGATTCTATTTACCTTCTTTTTCTTAGGGACTTATGGACTAAGACGCTCAGGGACTTTTTCAATCACTTGTGCTAAATATCAATGATTCAGAATCCACCACATCCACACTATAATTTGTTGTATCCAAGCCAACCAAATAGTACGGAGAATCCTCTTCATCCCCAAACGATTCTGTTTCATAAACCTGGATAGTTTCGAACAAAGTATCGCTGTTCCATCGATGTCCATGGCCGACAAATATGGATTTGATGGTATTTTTATGCTCACGACAAAGTGCATAAAATTCAGGTTCCTTCTCTTCGGTAATTCTATCCTTAAAAGAACACCAAAGCCTGAAATGATCGGTCTCCAATGGATGATGAAATAGTAGTATTGTTGGTACTTTATCAACCAGTTCGGCACGTAACCAATTTATCTGCGCAGGATCAAAATGACGTTCCCGGTATCGCCCGCGCATACTATTCAAAACTATAAATTTAAACCCGTTATACTCAATTGAATAATACGGATATACATTTCCTTTACGCAACCAGAGACGTTCGGCCTGTTCTATCTGCTCACGGCTAAAAGGATCATCGGAGTCCACATCTGATCCTATCTTATAATCATGATTACCCAGCACTGTATAAATGGGTACATCAAGATTATCAATAATATCCAGATAACGCTGCATCCGGTCATCACTGGTATCCCGATTTGTTTCGGTATAGTCACCGTAAATGCGCGAAACCGCATCACCTGTATTAAATACCAGGTGTACATCCGGAATTTCATTGCTATTTATCATGGTGAAGAGTTCGTCTAAGCGCCGATCCTTACTTTCATCTTTGCTTATATGCGTATCGGATATTATCAGTGTATAAAAATCTCCGTCCGGAGTACGCTTTTCAACACAGCCAAACAGAAATACAGTGCTAAGAATTAAAATGATCCCCGGATGGAAAATTCGCACTCTATTCACCCACTTCTGATGTTCCGGATTTCCAGCGATTTATTCTCTGATCTGCTATCCGCTGATACATTTCATCAAAAGATTTGTCTCTGGTACTTGTAACAAGGCTATTTAAGCACAGATATGTCAGCGTCTCATCACCTGATTCTGTAGTATGGGGCGTATTTCTGGGAACGAAAACTATATGTCCCGGTTTTACATCCATAGTTTCATCGCCAACTGTGACTTTTCCGGTTCCGGAGAGGATAAAAAATGTTTGTTCTTTTTCTTTATGGGCAACCATTGCCCCGCGGTTATGGGGTGGCCATTCAACCACAACAAATTCACAGCGGCTGGTCTCAGTTCTGTCCAATAGTAAAATTGTTTTATTTGAACCGAAATCATAATTTTTTCCGGACATCACATCATGGATAATTTTTTCTTCTTTCTCCACTTTATTTGTTTTCTCCGATCCGGTAACTTCTGAAAAGCCCTTTTCTGCCTGCATTTTTCGTATCATTTTCACCTGATCGATGTGGTCTTTAAAGGTGGCATGGCCTTCTTTGCTTGTCGTAAGAAATATATTATACAAGATATATCCCAGGGGTTCCGCACTGGTAGTGGTTGAACGATGAACCAATCCTGCCGGCACATACATAAGACTTCCCGGTTTAACATCATGTTCCGTATCAGCCAGTAAAATTTTACCTTCTCCGGAGGTAATATAAAAGATCTGGTCTTTTTCAGCGTGAGAATGCGGCGGGCCGACCATTCCGCCACGCCACTCATTCAACGCTACTTCCGTTAATTCAGATTCAGTTCGATCAATCAGAACGGTTATTTCATTTAGCCCAGCCACATCAAGTTTTTGACCTTCTTTATAATAGCGGCAAATCATATATGCACTCCAATTATTATTAAAAATAATGTGTTCAATGACGACATTTATTTATCATCAATTCAGTCAATTAGTGATGTAATTACAACATCATCAATCAAATAAGAACATGCAGCGGTTTTCTGTTCAGAACCCGGCAGATCCTCAGAATATAATCCCGCCGGTTTGGGTTCACCTGCTTCTGCAACAGTTGGCCTTACATCGTTGCGATAAGGCCCCGTTCTGAATACAATTCTTTCCAAATCTTTCACCTCTTCCGCAAAAGCCACGTTTTCCCGAATTAATTTACCATCGAGGGCCAGGCTATAACTTTGGCTTGCACAATCAAATTTTAATTCTATGGCGTACCACGTTTGCGGGGTGATTGCCACAGGTTCCAGAGGAAATACTTTTGCCCGGTCCAGCCCAAGCCATGAATCATCGATTCGCAGGCGCATGGGACGCTTGCCGGTAGCATCCTGAACTTCTATCTCAAGTGCATGGCCCTGGGCATATTGATTCACCTGGATTTTAAAATTGACTTCCACTTTTTTACTCACCGGAAAGGCTCTTTCGGCTTTTGAATAATCATATGGTTCAGAATCACTCAACTGTAGACAATTATTGTCATTTTTACCATTTTTTACAATGTGTATCGGTGCCCATTTGGGCATATAAAGATTCCAGTCAGTCAAGTCAGATTCATTATTGATACCATCAAAATTTTGATTTACATTTTCGGTAACAACTCCTTTCACAGGAACATTGGTCCGTGTCACCCAGATATCTTCTTTATTCATACTATAGGTATGCCACATTTCATCACCATCAGGATCACCATTTCCCTCCATGATACCGCGAACATATTGCGGTCCCGGATTTTTATGAATACCCTGGTAACGTTTTGGCGGAACTTCTCCCTGTAAACTGAACATCTGGTCAAAATTCTGTCCATCGGCGCCTGTTAATACAACCAACGGAAAACGGTTACGTTTGGTTGCCGAATGATTGTACACTAGCGAATAATTTCCGTCTGCGTTTCTCTGGGCCCATACTTTTGCGCCGCAGGTATTCAAACTTGTGGATCTGGTCAGCGGCTGCCATGACTTTCCATCATCCAGACTAATTCCTGACCACTGATTCTTCCAGAGACCCACCAACAGACCATCTTTGCGATGATAAAAACATGGGGCTTTGCCGGCTCCTGCGGATGTGGTTACTGCACCCAGTTTGCTATCGGGATCATCTACATCGCCCGGATTGATTACATAAAATCCATCCTCTGCGCGGTCCTCTTCCCACCATTGCAGCGTAACGACCTTATCATTTAGCAAAGACTCACATGCATCGAGAAAACCCTTATCTCCACTTTCTTTATAAAATGGGAAATTCGTATTTTTTTCGTTCCAGCCTGCATGCCGGTTATAGCGGATAAAATATATAGGGCCCATGCTTCCATCCGCATATACTTCACGTACGACCCGGCCTAATCCATGACCCTTTATTTGGTGAATATCGCGGCGAATAACAATAGCTGTAAAATCCACTGATCAATAATCGATTATTTGGAGAAACGTAGAATCCCATTCTTTGATGCAAAACCGATTTTGTTCCGGCTGGTAAATATCCCTTATCATTCTTTATTTCCGGCAAGGTATATACAGGAAAAGCTGTTTCCGGATCAGTCCAATTCCGGCCATCATCTGAGGTGGATAAAACGATGCGAGTTGGCGGTGTGTGCTCTTCCACCTGGCCGCGTAAAAACTGAAGATAAAATTTACCATTCCAATAGGCTAAATATGGCTGATGATTATAGGTGTAGCCAGGCGTCACGCCGTCATCCGGAAAAGACCGGCTGGCGCGGCTCACCTGGTAGTGATGAACACCCACTGCATGGCGAATTCCGCCATCATAGAAATATTTACTGGTTTGTGTGTCTCCGGTATACACCACCGGTGCTTCAATAGCACCTGTTTCCTCTGTTTTGTTACATCCAATATTGAGGAGAAAAACCACACCCAGCAATAGAAATGTAAAAATATGCTTTCTCATATAACATCCTTCCATTAGCTTTGTCTTTTATTTTAAAACTTATTTACACATAATCGCGGAGAATCAATTAGGAATTTGGAACTGGGAATTAAGAGTTTGCTACTACAAGTTCCAAATAACAAAGTCCCGATTTATAAGCTATAATCCGCAATACTATCCGGATCCCAGATACTGGCAGCGATGTGTTGTTCTTTATTTTGCTCTGTCGTGTAATAATAAATGGTTACTATTTTCCCATCGCGTCTTTGAACACTGCGCGTGTATCCCAAATCAAAATTTCGGCCATCATCTCTGATATGCAGTGTTTCTCCCCAGGTCTGGCCATTATCCTTACTGATTTTTGCTCTGATCCCATATGGCAGAGCCCGATATCCATAAGTTACACATAAGCGGCCATCCAGCATTTTCATCAGGCATGGCGGGTTTCCGTTATGTTTCCCCATGTCCGTTTCTGCCACTTTACTTAAAAACTGCCAGTTTTTGCCATCGTCTTTGCTCTCATATACATCAATCCAGTTATGGGGCATTTTCGGTTTATCCGGGAATTCCGCATCAAGACGTCTGCGTAAAGCGGTGACTATATGAGTATCAGACAGGCGAACGGATGATGGCATAACCGAACGTGTGGAAGCCGGTTCACCAATCCAGCCAAGTTGTGAAAAAGTTTTGCCACCATCTGTGGTAATTGCACAGAATGTATGATCCTGAAGCCTTGCCTGAACCTTTTTTTCATCGGTAGAAAAGAAAAAATAACAGGTATTATTATCGGCAACCAGGTAGTCTGTGCGAGAGGTAATCTTTTTACGTCCAAAATCCGGAAACTCGTAAGGGCCCTGCCAATGTTTACCCTTATCATAGGAAAAATAAAAAATTCTGCCATTACAGCGCAGGGCAAACTCAGGGTGAGAAAAATTAATCGGTTCATCAAGTATTTTCAGTTCTCCCCCGTCGCCCATAAAATTTTCCGGATCTTCGATCATCCAGGTTTCACCACCATCAAGACTACGTGCTAACACACTTTGTGATGGCTTTGTCTCATCAACTGAATGATGTAATTCTTTTTCCTGATAATATGCAAGGGTAAATCCAACCAGGATTTCATTGTCCCATATCCAGATTCCGTTATTGGCCGGCCAACCGCCAAATTTACCTGGCTCGTCAAATACGACGACATTTTTTGCCTTAACTTTTTTAAATTTGCGATAATCTCTTTCTTCCTCACGGGGCTCAGGCAGATAATTCCAGGCAATTCCCTGTTTTTCGGTAAAATAAAACTGATTGGCCGGAATTATAGTTGGCGCCCGGCCATCCCAGGACCAGACCACCTGAAAACCACCCGCAGTTTCTTCTTTTGTATGAAGATAAACAATTTCAATCGGCACCGGTTCAGTCTGCTTCATATTTATCTGCATACTCGCCTTGCCATTATCCACGATTAATTGTTGATTATCAACCTTCAATTCCACATGTCTTGATGAACTCACTTCGATTGTCACCATACCTGTAATTGATGATTTTAGCATTCCCTGCCATTTTCCGGACCAGGAGCTGCCATGACCGGTTTCTTCGTCCCAATACTGGTCAAGTTTTGTCAGTATTTCTGATTCTTTAATATTTGTTAAATCAGGATCACCATAGTAGGCGCCAATTAAACCGTTAATTCGGATTTCCACAAGATCACTCTTATTTAAACACCCCGCCAGCATATAAATTGCCATTACAATAAAAATTGCAGGCAGAAGTAATTTATTCTTCATTCCACTATCCCTTCTTTTTTTTCGGTAGTGTAAAAAAGTAACCACAGAGTACACGGAGTAAATTATTAATATTATTTATGCTAATGCTATTTCGAATCATCTCCCCTCTGTGATCTCTTATAAGATAACTCTCCTTATTCCTTCTTTTAATTTGTCAACATTAAAATTGATCAACAATCCGACTTTTAGATTTTCTGCTCTCAGGTAATTTAGCACCTGGGCAATATGAATATTCTAACAGACCTGGCCCAGGTAATGAGTGAACTTCAATAGCACATGAAAGTATTTTTTCAGTAATATCTCTTAAAGGATATTCTTTTAGAGTTCTCAGAGTTTTCCTCTGAGGTGCTCTGTGGTTTCATCTTTTTATCCTGTTTTTCATTTTTTCATAGAACTTTTGACACTACCTTTTTTTCCTGACGTAATTCTTCCACTGTCGTAAAAATAGCATCAATCTTGTCATCAGAAACCTTATCATCCATATTGATGCAGCATACGCCGGTTAAGTTGTGATTAGCAGAATCTTTTACCAGACGGCGAATATCCTTTCGAATTTCATCAGTGCTCTGGTTTGCCAGCTGAGCGGGATTTAACCTAATATTTAAGAAGGTACCCGGTAAATGCTGCCGAAGGATTTTAACATCACCACCCCAGCCAACATCCAGAAAATCCAGGTGAGGCAGACGGGAAAAACTTTCTGCGTAGCGATGTGCATCGGCACCACAATAATGTATACCAAAAGGTCTTTTATTCAGGCTCCAATATTGATCAAAGGGAAATAGAAATTGTTCATAATGTTCTACAGAGATCATAGTATGGGAGCATTCTGAATGTAAAAAGATGGGATCCTTAAAATTCACTACATTTCTATTTACTGAGATTGAACTGGTTCCTGTCCTTTGTTGAATCTCGCCTACAAAACGATCAATCAGATCTCGTATTTTAGAAAATTCCTGCTGCACATGATCAGGAGACTCCACCATATCGAAAAATAATTCCTGGCCGCGCAAGTCCATGGCGATATTCAGGATTCCTCCCCAGTTTACATCACCGGTCACATATCCATACTTCTTTTTTAAATTCTCAAGTAAAGATTCAAATTTTCTATATACCTGCGAATTAAACGCCGATGCATTGTCTGCACTTAATTTTTCACTGGAGAGAGGTACAACCTGCGGTGGATTATCTTCCAGATAATTGACCTGGCAACCCAGCATCTCTGAGAGCATAAATCCGGCAGCGAGGTGTACCGCACCTACCTCAGGGCGTTTTTCATCTTTTTGCCGACCCAGGCCAAACTTACCCCATTTCTCATATAATACCTGTTCCATTTTTTGCTCGGCTTCCACTCTGCGGGCCGGATGGAAGAAAAAGTCCTGATCAAATGTGATTCCGGTATTCTTGTACCACCATGGTGGGCCGAGAACAATATCGACAGGAAGTATATTTTCAGGTAGAAAATGTGAACTTTGATTATTCACTTTGGAATATCCATGTAAATATTTATTCAGACTTTATTTCATTTTTTTTCTTTAACCATCCATAGATAGTAAGATTTTCGTCAACCGGTGTGTTTTTAAAAAAGTAACTGGCAATATAGGCTACGAAAAATAAAATGATATGACTGTAAACACCCAGCATATATTTATGATGTGAATAATTCAGATCACCCATATCCAGCAGGATGACATTATCCGCGCCTAAAGGTGTTGATGTTAGAACAGCCCATCCCGTAAATAAAACCGATGCTGCGATACCAACATAAAGACCCTGCTTATTGGCACGCCGGCTAAACAACCCGAGTAAAAACATACCAGCAATCCCACCTGAAAAAATGGCATATAAAGTAAAAATAATGCCCAGCACCCCTTTATTTCCGGCAAACAAATATATCATTGCAACAAGGATGGCACCGACACCAGAGAGCACCACCAGAATTTTACCTACCTTTAATTGTTGTGCATCGGTACTATTTGGCCGAAACCGTTTGTAATAATCTTCCACACCTACGGCTGACAGGCAATTGAGATCAGAATCAAGACTGGAGATAGCAGCCGCAATTAAAGCAGAGAGTATCAATCCGGTAATTCCAATGGGGAGCTCCGACATGATGAAAAAGGGAAATACCGAATCTGGTCGGGTTCCTTCCGGAAGTACAGCCGGCGTAATTTGATAATAAGAAAATAAAGCTGTTCCTATAAACATAAACAGCGCCCAAACAGGAACACTTAACAGAACACCCATTAATGCCGCCCGGATCGCTGATTTATCGGACTTTGCAGTAAGATAGCGCTGAACAATTGTTTGATCTGTACCATATTTTTGAATCGCATAAAAGATTCCATTGATTGCCATGACCCAGAATGTGAGATTTACAAAATCCCAGTCAAAAGGTCCAAAACCTATCCTGCCAGCATCCATTGCTGTGGACCAAACCTCTGACGGGCCGCCTTCCGGTGTAAACAGCAATACCAACAGTGCAATAATACCGCCTCCAATAAGCATAAATCCCTGAATCACATCCAGCCATATGACGGCTTCGATACCGCCCAAAACAGTAATAATAATGACAGCAATACCCACAATTATAATTACCGATAAGGTGCTGATGCCCATCATATTGCCAATCGCCAGGGACAGCAGAAAAAATACCGTTCCCATTTTGCTGAAATGAGCTAAGGCAAAGCCAAGGGATCCATAAATTCTGGCAAAAAAACCGAAGCGTTTTTCAAAATACTCATAGGCGGAAATTCCAATGACCTTTCGGTATAAGGGAACGATAAACCAGACGAGAAAAACGAGCACCAATGGAACCATTAATCCCTGTACCAACCGAATCCAGTTTGAAGAAAAACCTTCGCCCGGATATGCCAGAAAAGTAATACTGCTGATCAGGGTTGCCAAGATTGACATACCGACTGCCCAGGCAGGAATATTTCCACTTGCGGCAAAGTATTTCTTAGTATCCTTTTGACGCTTGGCAAAGTAAACACCGATATACAGTGATACCATAAGAGAGGCAATGATCACCAGCCAGTCTACCCAATGTAATGTTCCATCCATTATTTTAACTCCTTTTTGTATTTCTATTTTAGTAAATACTTTTTTACCACAGAGAAAACTGAGTGGATTAGAGATTAGAGATGAGATGAGAGATTAGAAATCTACATTTTGTTAATAGTAATTAGTAAATTGAATTCCAAATATCTCATTTCGCATCCCTAATCTCTAATCTCTAATTTCTAACTTCTAACTCCTAACTTCTAATTAATCAGCTCCGCCGGCCAGGGATAACTCCCCGGTTTTACGGTAATCATTGGTTTATCTTTCTGTAAATCGATTAGAGAAACCACGCCGGTGTCATACTCAAAAACCGGATTCATTTCATGCAGGCCAATGGCTCTCACAATCGCTGATGCGGTTGATCCGCCGGATATTATTACATTATCAATTTCATATCGCTGGCAGATCTCCTGAACAACCGATGCCATTAGTTTTTTTAATTTCGCAGGCACATTCAAATCAATGGATCTGGTTTTATCCACTACCATTGCGACAGAATTTTTATCACTTAAAATCTTGCCAATCTGATTCTGCCAATTTCCCTGACATTCCTGAGTTAATTCTAACGAAGAACTGAGATTACATGGAATGGGACATTTAACTATTTCTAAATCATCCATATCGGCTGTACTGCCTGCCACATACAGACTTAATCCAGTAATGCGATGCGCCTCTGAATCAACGACATTATTACCCCGACCAGATTTTTGTTCAAGTAAAGAAATGAAAAAATCCGATCCACCACAGGGAATCGTAGAATCCGATATTGAACCGATCCATTGTTTAAGATCTGAAGATTGATAGGTCTCGGCAACAATGATACCAGATTCCGGTAATATCTCATTCGTTGCCATAAAATAAACATTATATTTATTGTTATTAACCGATAGTAATTCACTCAAATTAGCAGATTTTGCGGGAAACTCGGGATCATTGGCAAAACCGGTCTGGTCAATGGGTATATCCCTCAATAAAATAAGTTCCGTTTTTAATTTTTCGTCCTTTAGAGGGATTCGCCGGAACCAGAATCGCTCTGGTAAAGTTCGTTTCATCCAATATCTGATTTATTTCGGCAAGAACGTGACCACGTAGCACAGAGTCAACTTTTTTGTACATCCATTCAATCTCGATATTTGATATCATGGTAATAATATTTTTTAGTTTTTTTATAGCTGTTTCCTGAGAACAAGATCTTGTATCCGTGTCAATTACCAATATCTCTGTTTTAGATATGTCTCCATATTCGGTAATCAATTTTGTCTCAAAGCCAAAACGATGCGCAATACCGGCGATTTCCGCTGCACCAGAATAATCATCTGCCAGAACGACTATCATGTGTTGAATTTACCTCTCGCCATTTTTACGGCATATTCTATGGCAAGTAGTAAGGCATCGGGACTGGCAACTCCCTTCCCGGCAATATCCATTGCGGTACCATGATCAACTGAAGTGCGAATAATGGGTAATCCCAGTGTAATATTCACACCCCTAACGCTTTTCATTCTTTGATTTTTTTTATCCCAGAGGAATCCATCAAATTTAAACGGAATATGTCCCTGATCATGATACATGGCCACACATCCGTCATAGAAGCCACCTTTTGCCTTGGCAAACAGTGTATCTGCCGGTATTGGTCCTACGGCATTAAATCCAAGTTTATTGGCTTTGGCGACCGCCGGGATAATCTCATTCTCTTCTTCATAGCCAAACAAACCGCCATCACTGGCATGGGGATTCAATCCGGCCACCCCAATTTTTGGCTGTGCGATACCAAATTGATTGCAGGCATCATGGATCAATTTTATCACATCCAATATCCGGTCTTTTTGGACCAGATCACACGCCTGTCTCACCGAAACATGGGTGGATACATGTATCACGCGCAGATTTCCATGAACCAATAGCATGGCATATTTATCAGTGTTGGTATAATGGGCATATATTTCCGTATGACCGGAAAAACGATAGCCGGCAAGATTGATTGATTCCTTGTTTATCGGTCCGGTTACCGTAGCGTGCACCTTATTCTCAACCGCCAATTCGATTACTTTATGCACTGCTTCAAAGGCCGCCTTACCTGATGATGCGGATATCTTTCCAATTTGCAAATCGTCGGGATTTACATTGTTTAAATCATACACATCGATGGTATTTGGTACCGAAAGTGCTTCCGAAATCTCGCTAATTTGATGGACATCCATGATTGTTGATGCAGATGTTAATGTATTGCGAATAACACCGGCGTCGCCAATAATAACCGGCCGGCATATTTTATAAATACGCGAATCCTGTATTGCTTTTATGGCGATTTCCGGTCCGACACCGGCCGGATCACCCATCGTAATTGCAATTATTGGTCTATATATATTTGGCAAGAATATCCCTGCATCAAGAGTTACGTTTAATTTATCAGATTCATCAATTTCATCTCGGAAATAATTTTCTCTTCTTCGGCCTCTCCGAGCTGATTAAGCGGTGGCATCATGTATGTATCGCACAGATTAAACTGTTTTAACATCACTTTTAACGCGGCCAGGGAATCTCCCAGGCTCCGATTTTTCTGATATATGGCGCCAATATCGCTTAAGAGATTCTGTAACTCATCCAATCTGGCCTGATCATTCTCTTGCGCAGCAGTCATCATGTCCACATATTCACGCGGCGTAAGATTTCCCGTACTGGGGACCAGTCCATCAGAACCAAGCTTCAAACCATTAGCCATTTGCGCGCCCCAGCCAACCAAATGTGTAAAATCATCCCTGTTTGCCCATAATCGCAACGCTTCTTCAAATCGATTTATGTCACGTTCCGAATCTTTTAAACCAATGATTTTCGGGTGGTGGCTCAGTTTATCAATAATTGAAACAGGTATTGAAATATGCGTGACGCTGGTAATATTATAGAGGATAACCGGACCTGAGATGCTATTCGCCAGGGTTTCAAAATAATTCAAAAGTTGATCATCACTCAGCTGATAATAAGCGGGTGGATGGGCCACCACGGCATCTACACCAACATCAAAGTACTGATTGGCGCCATGTACCGATGTTTTTAAACAGGGCGAAGAAACACCCGCATAGGTAAAGGATCGTCCATTGGCCACTTCTACCATTTTTTTTACAAAAACCAGGCGATCATCCTCTGCAATGGAGGCAGATTCTCCGGTCGTGCCAAGAATAAACGGCGCCGCACCCGCACTGATAATATGTTCAATCAGATTTGTTACACCATCAAGGTCGATTTCATGATCCGCCGTGATTGGGGTGACCATGGGAACCACAACACCCTGCCCCAATTTTGTTTTATTCATTTTATTTATACCTAATCAAATATTTATTTTTTAATCTGTTATCTGCACAATCTGCGTGCAATTATTATTTATCCATTGCACATGGATAATTTGATGCTGAAACGAGTTCAGCATGACGATTTAGAGCAACATAGGTAAAACACCCTATTTCTGATTTCTAAACTCCCATATTTGATCGGCGATATCCTGGCTGCGTAAGCCAAAATACTTTTTCATTTCATCATCCGAACCGGATCTGCCAAATACATCCCGCACGCCGATACGCTTGACCCTGGCTGGCACAGATTCACACACTACTTCCGTTACAGCAGAACCCATACCGCCATATATATTGTGATTATCCACCGTTACGATAAATTCTGTTTCTTTGGCTGCTTTGATTATCGCCTCTTCATCGATCGGTTTTATTGAACTCATGTTTATTACACGGGCTTCTATACCCTTTGCACTCAGCATTTCCACGGCTTCAAGCGTATCACCAATCAATTCACCATAAGTAAAAACAGTATAATCGCTGCCTTCTCTAAGCAGAACCGATTTTCCTAATTCAAAAGTATAATCTTCGGGCACGTATCTTTGTACCGGGTCTCTGGCAACTCTGATATACATAGGTCCCACATATGAGGCCGCAAATTTTAATACTTCCTGCATTTCCCAGGCATCGGCCGGATGAACTACCTTCATTCTGGCAATGGCCCGCATGATGGCGATATCTTCCAGTGATTGATGTGACGCCCCGTTTTTTCCTACAAATAAACCGGGATATACGCCTAGTATTTTAACATTCAAATTTTGCAGGGCAATTGATGTCGTGACCTGATCACAGGCACGTCGCGAACAAAAAACGGCCACCGTAGAGGCAAATGGTTTTAATCCGGTTGTGGCTAATCCTGCTGCCACACCCATCATATTTTGTTCGGCAATACCGATCTGAAAGAATCTTTCCGGTATTTGTTCTTTAAAACTCTGAGTAATCGAACAATTATTAAAATCCGCATCGAGTACACAAATTTCGGGATCTGTCTTTGCCAAGCCGACCAAAGTATCACCTACGACTTGTCTCGGTGCTATCTTTTCTGACATATTTATTTGCTCCGGTTAATTCTATTAAAATTATGTTACTATTTTACTAACAGGTAAAATTTATCTCACGCAGAGACGCAAGTAGATTTTGAAATTAGAGATTATAGGTTTAAAATTGTAGTTAGTAATATGAGACTTCTGAATAAAGAATATCTTTGCCTGATCGTCATTCTGAACTTGTTTCAGAATCCTTAAGAATAGACCCTGAAATAAATTCAGGGTGACGTAGTTAAAGTATTTATTTTGTTTTTCAGATGTCTCTAATTCGTATTTGCCAACTACTAATTTTTCTTCTCTCATCTCTCATTTCTAATTATTTATCTTGCGATGGCGCAATTGCGAAAGCAATAACTCATATCTCACAACTCAGTTTCTCAATCAATTTCGCTGCTTTTTCTGATGAGAAATCGCTGATGGCATGTGATTGCCATATACCTTCTATTTCCGGCATTCCTTTGCCCTTAACCGTGTGTGCGACTATCATTGTCGGTTTCCCTTTTATCGTACGGGCGGTGTCCAGTGCTTCTGCCAGCTCTTCAACTTTATGTCCGTCGATTTCGAGTACATGCCAGCCAAAGGATTTCCACTTATCAACAACCGGATGCATGGGCATAATCTCTTCCAGTGACCCTGATAGTGCCATTTTATTATAGTCCAGGATCGCCACCAGATTATCCAGTTTAAATTTTGGCGCCAGCATTGCCGCTTCCCAAACCTGTCCTTCACAACTTTCCCCATCGCCAATTATGACATAGGTTCGGTAATTTCTTTTATGAACACGGGAAGCTAAGGACATACCGATTCCTGCAGATAACCCCTGGCCCAGTGCACCTGTTCCCATTTCGATACCAGGAAAATCGTTTAACTCAGGATGTCCCTGGATGGGGCTGTCCGGTTTATAAGGCCGCCACAACACCTCTTTGTCCACATATCCGATTTTTGCAAGTGCTGCATATACTGTAAAACAGGCATGTCCTTTGGAAAGCACAAACCGGTCACGATCAGGATCTGCGGGGTCAGCCGGATTTATATTCATCTCATGGAAATATAAGACTGAGACCATTTCGGCAATGGACATGGAACCACCGGCATGACCGCTGCCGGCTGCTTCAAACATTTTAATCACGTCTATGCGCAGTTCATTGGCAATGCCTTCCAGTCTTTTTATTTCTTCTTTTGTCATGTATTTTCCCTTCTTCATAATTCATAATTTGGACACGGCCCCGGAACGCGGTCTTTGACATGCCGTGTCCCTACGCGCCGTCACTCTATTGCCAATTGCCAACGGCCAATCGCCTATTACATATTATTTCTGGTCCTCAAATCGCCAATCTGCCTTCTCAGGATTATAGTTCTTATTAATAGTCATTTCCTGTGCCGAAACGTTTTTGCGCCATTCATGTAATTTATCTCGTAATTTGGCAGACTAAACCGGGCATATCTGCAGCTAAATCGCTTTCTTCGCCAATGTCTTCATTCAAATTATATAGATTGATCTGCCCCTCTTCGCCTAATAATGTTTGCTCATACCATTCAATCAACTTATAATCGCCCTGCAGAATGGCGCCACCGGGTTTATATCCCTGATGATGATAATGGGGATAATGAAAATATAATTCTGTTCTCTGAGATTCACCTGCACCTGAAAGAACCGGCATCATACTGACACCATCAAGATTACTTGCATTGTAATTGATACCCGTGGCTTCCATCAATGTGGGGAATAAATCTTCTGTTGCAACAAACGCTTCTGATTTTGTTCCCGGTTTGATTACACCCGGCCAACGAATAGCCAGAGGCACTCGAATCCCACCTTGAAAAATTGTCGCCTTACCTCCACGCAATGGCTTTTGATCCTGCAGCATCTCCAGCCCGCCATTGTCAGAATAAAACACAACAATTGTATTATCTACCAGGTTGTATTCTTCCAGTTTTGCTAATATTTGGCCAATGCCATTATCCATTGTCTCAATCATGGCACCCATAATCGGGTTATTTTCAGGTAGTTCCGATCCGGGTTTGGCTTCATATTTTGCAATCAGATCGGCATTTTCCATCAAAGGCCGGTGTACGGTATGAAATGAGGTATACAGGAAGAATGGCTTATCTTTATTTTTAGCCAAAAATTCAAGTGAACGCTGTGTGATTTCTTTAGAATGATGGGCGTCGGCATCCGGATCTGCGTCCGGCTTGGGCTTTACTGTTGTGAGAATGTCATCAAAACCCTGGGACCCCGGATCGAATTTTCGTCCCGGCTGATAATTTTTATCCACACTGACATGCCATTTACCAAAATGTCCGGTTACATAACCACCTTCTTTGAATTTCTCTGCTAATGTAACTTCTTCCAAAGGCAAACACGGCGCCATTTTGGGTGTAACAAGTTTTGCATATGGATAGGGGCTACCAGGAATATAGTCGGTTAGGTGAAGTCGGGCCGGATGCTTTCCGGTCATCAATGAGCCACGGGTCGGCGAACAAACCGGACCGGACGAATAGGCATTGATAAAATGAACCCCTTCATGGGCCACACGGTCAATATTGGGTGTCTCAACAAATCCGAATCCATGATAATTCACCTGATTCCAGCCAAGATCATCGGCAAGGATAAATACCACATTCAATTTTTGATCGGCTGTTCCACTACAAGCTGATAAAATTAAAATCACTATCAGTATGGAAAGTTTTAATACTTTAAATATCATAGCCCAATCTCCTTATAATATTTTTTAAAAAACATTGATTTCATATTGATTTTGTTAATAGAGCACTGCTCGGTTAATATAAAAACTTAATACTTAGATTGTCAAGTTAATTATTTATGGAACGGTCTTAAAACTTCACTATCACTTGATAATTTGTAACACTGTTTTGTTTTGGAAATTTGATTGTATTTCTTACTACATCAGAGTGAGTATTTGTGCAGGTTATTCTCTAAAGTCAGTGCTTTTTCAATCAACTCTTTGGCTATGGCCTCATGAAAGGAATCAAAATCAAGAATCGGCGGACGTACAATATGATTTTTAAATATGCCTTTCTTAAACATGAATCGCTTGGCAAAGTGGACTGATATGTCCACATGCTGATGTGAAAATGAAAGAACGGGTAATATTTCCTGAAATAAATTCCCGGCTTGTTCCCTTTCGCCCTGATTATGAAGTTTGAATATTCTGTCATAAATCGAATGAAACAGAGTTGGCATAAAGGTATCCACGCCGCGATCCAGGGCTTCTATCATTTGGCTGGCGGCCCAACCACCACATACGTGCAATTCAGCACTGGTATTGTCAATCACCTGAGTATATTTTATACCGGCCGCCTTTACCTCAATTTTTATTGATTTGAAATTCTGTATTTTTTCATATAAATGAAGAATTGTTTCAATGGGTATACCGTTCCCGTCAAATGACCAGTCCTGTAACATGATAAATCCATCTGTGCGCGCAGCCAGATCAGATACTTGTTGAACGTAGGAACGACTATTCTGATAAGGGATATTAATCATAATACCACCACACCCCGCTGTTACCAGATCATCAACTACCTTTATTCTGCTCATATGATCTATGGCATAAGCGCCGCCAATTACCGGAACCCGATTATCCACCTCGGAGATAACTGTTTTAGTTATTAACTCTCTCTCTTCACGCGTTAGTTTTTCAACTTCGGCAGCCATGCCATTGACCAGGAAACCGGTCACATTATCTTTCAGCGCAGTTTGCACATAGCGACGCAGGCCGAATTCATCAATGTTGTTATCGGTGGTAAACGGTGTATTTACAACCGCTATAATTCCTTTTAGTTGATGTTTTATAGTGTTCAGTAGTATATCCAATCTATGTTTCAATAGTAATTTGGAACTGGTAATTAGAAGTAGTTACTCGGCGCTCGCTGCTCGCCACTGGCTCCAAATACAGCCTCAGTTTGTTTATCTTGGGGCGAGAACCGAGAGACGAGTGGCAAAAGACAATCTCTGATTTCTAACTTCTAATTGCCCTTGTCTATGTTAAAAAATACTCATCCAGCTTCAATTGTTTATTGGCGATGTATTCATCCACTTCCTGAATGGTCTTCCTTATTTCATTACGAGAAAATCCCAATAATCGCAGGCTATAATCTATAATAGTGTTACTGAGCAGGGCTGAGTTTTCAACCAATACACCTTGTCTCTTCTGTTCAAATATGGCATCAGCAATTCCCTGAATCGCCACGGCAAGAAGACTGATTTCCTCGTCGGTTACTCTATCACTAAAAAAGGTCTTTAGCCTGATCCGCTTGTTCTCCAGGGAATTCTGGTGAATTTCCTGAATATTTCGTGATGCAACCCAGAATTGGGAGGTATTGGGATGTTCCAGTGTGGTGATATATCCAATTCTGAAATCAAGTGCAAAACCGAGTTCGGGGCTCAGATTCAATTCTCGTATCTCACCAATCTGTCTCCTGAGTATCGTAACAAATTCATCACAGATTTCGCGTAACATTTCATGTTTATTCGGAAAATGATAATACAGGTTTCCCATGGAAGTATTCGCCGCAACAACAATATCTCTGACCGAGGTATTTTCATAACCCTTCTCGGCAAACAACTTTTTTGCGGCCTTGATAATGATCTGGCGTTTGTTATTATTTTCCTTTTTTTTCATCGATAACATCCTAATATGGAAGAACTTTATTATTAAAAATGTGCAAAAATAAGTTGTGATTTACCCCAGGTTAACCCTGGGGTAAGTTAAATTTTAAGGCTAACAGCCGAAATTCGATCACTCAAATTTCACAACAACTTTATCCAAAACAGGTGTAGAAGCACCGTTTGGCGTTATCAGCCGCGTACGGTACTGGATATATTTAACACGATCCAAATCTAATGATGATTCGTTTTTAGTAAACCAGGTATTTTTGCCTTTTGGACCAACCCAATCTGCATTCGGGACTTCTCCCATTGTATTCGCACCCCTTACCTGAAATCTGATCTCCGACTTATGAGGTGTCTGTGCCTTCCACGATAACATCTTAGCTGAAAGACCATCCGGAATGGAGTGAATTGAAGATATATATTCTTCATATAGTTGTCGGTTATAGCTATTTCCCGGATCCCTCAAATTAAGACCGCTGGGTCCACCGGCCATGACCTCCCACATATCTTTTTCCGAATAGCCGTCCGGGCCACCCCAGAATAACTGGGTAGTCGTGGTGTGTTCATGAGGCAACGGTTCATTTATCGATCCGGCTTTGCGATGATTAGCAACCAGAATATCAAGCCAGCCATCACCATCATAATCTAAGACTTCTGAGCCGGACCCGCCGTGTGTTATTAACTCTGTTGGTTTGTGCTTGTTAAATCCATCGGGGGTACCCCAATGTATCAGCGATGGACGATTTCCCGTCAGATCCGTACCATAACTGGATATAAAAATATCAAGCCAGCCATCCTTATTAAAATCTGCCACACTGTTTTCATAAGGGATATTTGCTTCTATCTCAATTCGATTTTCGTTAGAATACCCATCCGGTGAACCGTAATATACAAATGAAGTATTATTTTCCTGGTGTGGTCTTCGCTTGGGTAGAAATAAATCCAACCAGCCATCCTGATTAAAATCGGCACCTTTGATATACATAAGATGGTCCTTGCGGCCCAGATCTATTTCCTGAAACTTCAGATCATCAAAGCCAGTTTCACTGCCCCACCAGATACGTATTTTGCCATCCTCCACCTGTCCGGCAATATCCAGCCAATCGTCCTTGTTTAGATCCATGAGCAACGGCGCACGCATTTTTTCAATTTCATGATGAATTATACTTCTGTTTTGATGCGTAAAGCCCTTTTCGGATCCCCAAAAAATGGGAAGACCGTGTTTGCCGGGATCTTTTAAATCCACGGCCGCGCCTCCGGCTAATAAATCCAGGTAGCCATCTTTGTTAATATCTGCAATCCGTACACCACCGTATGCCGTACTCATAGTTAAATGTGAAGGAGTGGAAAAATCGTTTTCCATACCCCAGTATAATATCAATCCGTTTTGTTCATGAGGAATACGATACATAAATCTTTCCTGGCACAATACCAGATCAACATAACCGTCATCATCCAGATCCGCATGTCCTTCGCCAAATATGTGATGCGTATTAAAAGATTTCATCCGATTTTGGCCAAAATTCCTGGTACCATCTCCCCAGTAAATATGAGTTTTTGCCGGTCCGTCACGGAAATAACCTTCTTCATTCAGAAAAATAATATCAGGGAGATCATCATTATTTACATCCCCGATGATATTCCCCACCGTTCCCAGGGTCGGCAATTGACTATGATTGCCAAAATAAAAGTTTCCCGAATCATTCCAGTAAATATATGAATTTAAATCCAGCTGATGGGTAATACGTTGATTGCTGAATACCAGGTCCGGAAATCCATCCTGATTAAGATCTTGGGCACTCACGCCGGTCGCACCAAAAGTAGGAACGGATATATGATTTTTTTCAGATACGATCCCTTGCTCTGACAAAAATATATACGAGTCTGTCCAGGTTGCACCGCCTGGTGTGGAATTATTTGCCACAATAATATCATCCAATCCATCCTGGTTCACGTCAGAGAATGCGACATCTACTGGGATTGAAACCGGCAATTCGATTTTAGATTTTAAATCAAACCCACTTTTCATTCCAGGTATGACGACTACCGATTTTTTACCGGAAACAGCAAGATCATGATACTCATCCTTATTATAATTACCTACTGCCAGGGCATTGCCGGAAATATCCATCATTTGCCGATTATCCGGATTATCAAATGCATCCTTACCAGAATGCATTATATATGTTTTGCCTGCAGCTAACAGTATCAGATCATCAATTTTATCATTATCAAGATCAATTGCGACAAGTGCATCCGCTCCCTTTTCATCAAACACCAGGGGTAAGCGATTTTCCTCGGTAAACCCATCTGGTGAATTCCAATAAATAAAACTCATCTGCGGACCCTCTGGCTTGACAATCGTGCCGGCCTGCCAGTGACATGCAATGGCGATATCCAGCCAGGAATCATTATTAAAATCACCGGTCACAACATCCCGGCCTCTGAACGCAGGTAATGCAACCCGGTTTTTCACTAAAAAGCCGTCGTTAGATCCATACCATATCCAGGAGTTAACCCGACTGAAATGACTATCTGATGCATTTGCAATGATAAGATCATTATATCCATCTTTATTTAAGTCAGCTACAGTGCCGCCGCGCGAACCACCTGCCGGAAGTTCAATCCGGTTACGACCATCGATTTTTCTACCATCGTTTAGATATATGAACACATTTTCTTTTTCCGTATGCGTGTGACCATCCGGTAAAACTATATCGAGATAGCCATCGTTATTTAAATCCCAGCGAGTGATCATTTGGATACGCCCTTTTGCCGAGACATACAGATTACTACCGGCATCCAGAAACGTACCATCCCGGAAATCCTCAAATGAATCTTCAATCCAATCTGATTGGGCAAATACTACTGAGGCAAAGGCCATAAATAAGATAAAATTTTTAACCAAACTGGAAATAATGGACAAAGCACTATTCATGCGAAATCTCGCTTAATTTTAGGGTGATTGAATTAATCATTTCGTCGTCGATACTATATATTTCAAATGAAATCGTCGGGTCGGATTGTGTTAAGTCAAAAGTCAGATAGCCAAATGATTGTTTCTCATTATAACCAAACAGCGCCTCGGGAATCAACTCATGAAAATGCTGATTGGTAAGTCGCGAACTTTCAAACTCATATAAAGGATACGCATTCTCACGTTCAAATTTCCAGGCATCAGAACGATGGCGGTCGGCCGAGATCAAGATCACACCATTTATCTTATTTTTGGCCAGGAAGTCAAAAATTTCATTTCGTTCGGCTTGAAAACCATTCCAGGTATCCCTGGCACCGGCTTTGGCATTAAATGCCCATGGTACAGGCGACGCAATCACCTTAAATTTTGCCTTTGATTGTTTTAATTTAGCAAATAACCATTCTTTTTGTGCCGGACCCAACATAGTTCTTTCATCTTTGAACGGATTAGTGCGATAAATCCGGCCATCAAGCATAAAGAAATCCACATCGCCAATACTGAAATCATGCCAGCAGGAAGGCCATTCCTCACTGCCATAATAGGGATTATTCCAGTTTTGTTTAAATTTTTCCAAAAGCGGCATTTTCCACGCCGGTTTGTCCTTATATGGACCCAGCCATACGTCATCGGTGGCCGCATCATGATCATCCCAAATGGCGTAGATCGATGAGCCGGCCACCAGTCTTTTGAACTCGGGGCGCGATTGTCTGCGATAATATGTATAATCATGCAGCGCATTCGGATTTTCCGGCATGTTGATATACACATTGTCTCCCATAAACAGAAAAGCAGATGGATTGTGAGAATGAATCACATCCCAGATCCGCTCACTTTCCGGCACATAACCGGCACCACCGCCGAAACCCACGCTAATTTTCGTTTTCGCACCTGCCTGTGGATATGTCCGGAATGAAGGAAAATCCTTATCAAAGACTTCTTTTTTGTCAATTTTCAGGTTGTAGTAATATTCTGTATCCGGTTCTAATCTGCTGATAGAAGCAATTGCAGTGTAATCGTTGTCTGATGTGGATTTAAATGTGGTGGAAGTCATACTGTTTTCAAAATCCATATAGCGGCTTACAATGACCTGTATATCACTCTCGGCTGCTGTTCTGACCCAGAAACGGGCACTATTTTCGGTTACCGAACCCAGCATGGGACCGTGCAGCAGGACCGCATTATATTTTTCTTTTAGTTGGTCAAATCGCTTATCTGTATACAGAGGTTTAAGCAAATCACGTGGTCCGGCCAGATATCTTTCAAATGGTAATCCTTTATCAATGGATTCATTTAATGCAGCAAATGCGGAATCCAATTTATTCATCTGACCCAAAGCAATAGTCAGATTATAAAGAGATTCAAGATCCATGGGATCTTCTTTCAGTAATTTTCGGCAATATGCTGCGGCTTCATCGGGGCGTCCTTCCATGATATCCAAGATCTGGCGCTGACCGCGGCGTTTGTAGAATCTATCGATATGTTCGGTAAAGAATCTGCGGTTCCAGTGATTTTCACTGCCATAGTAAGCATGTTTTTCGCCCTCAAGAAAGGCATCAGGCGGTGCAAATTCGCCCATTTCCTGGTCTTCAATGCGTTTTTCACATGACAGCAACATCATAAATATTACAGGTAAAAGCAAAAAAATGACTCTCATTTTATACTCCACATTTACGGTTTATATAGTTCATTATCACAGAGAACGCTGGGAGGAACCACCTTCTTAATCCCCTCCTGCCTGGATGACCCACATTCTTAATCCCAGCCCGCCTGAACGACCCTCCCCCTTTATCCCCCTCCCTCCGGGCAGGGAGGGGGAAATACAAAATGTCTATTGCTTATCCCAAAATATCAGGTGGCCTTTCAGGACACGGCATTTTCAAAACCATGTTCTCCGCGGCCGTGTCCCTATGCTTCATTGAACATAACCCGAAACAAGTTTGGGATGACAATTGGGTCACCCCTATCAACAGTCCCCCTCCCTGCCCGGAGGGAGGGGGATTTAGGGGGTGGGTTATCAACCCTTCATTCTCAGATGATGGCGGATTTAGGTAGTGGGTTATTTATACAATCTCCCATTCGGCGGATATGGCACTTCAACCACTTTCTGTACAAATTTCTTCTTCTGGTATCCTTCAGGATATTTCACTGAGTAATTGAGTTCATCCAGATAAACATCCACATATTTTCCGCCTTTTCGTGGATTTAAAATTCCAAACCGGTCAAATGTGGATCCTGTTTTTCTTTGCTGCTCTGTCAAATCCACAGAAAATGATTCTGAATCCAGGGTAACCGTAATTCTGCCGAAATCACCTGCATCGGGATCATATTTGAAAGAGAAGGGTCTTTTAATCCGATCCGGAATAAAAATCGGACCTCTTTCTTCGATCGATATGTCTTGCCTGGGTGAACAAACAGCGGTGAATGAATAGCCAAGTGAAGTCTGATCCATTACTTCGATACCCATGAATTGATGTGGTGGATTGCCCTTATACTCCCCTTCAATATCAGCCAGTTTTTCAGCACGATTAAAATATCCGAACAGCATACGTCCATCCACAGCGCCTTCGCTGAATGTTGTCCATCCTGAAAAAGAGATGGGATCTTCAAGAGTCAACTGCCCGATATCATCGGCATAAAACCCATGAAGCGGATCTTTCACCTCGGTACCCCAAAAACGACCACCTATTTCGCCGGGGGATTCCCCCGCCCAATTGGTTTGCGACCAGCCAAAATTATGACGGGAATGAAAATCAGTTTGCTTGAATTTTGTTTTATTTCCCCTGCCATTCCAGTATGGATTTGAGGACAATTCAATTTTCTGATCGTTTACCACCAAATCAGACAAATAGAATTTCATACTACCGTGATATACCTGCATATTATATACACCAAATCGATTGATAATACTGGGTTCTTCATTATGCCCAGCTATTAAAAAGTAACTCATGGGTGGGTTATCAGCGAATTTAAAGGTAACTTTACCCTTCATGCCGTGGGGATTTCGCTCAATATCCCATAAATGATATGAACTCTTGCGATACCAGTGATCAATTAATCCTAAATCACGGGCTTCCAGCAACAGCTGATGTAATTGATCGGGAGTGATATCCGGCTCATCTTTTTTTGCCCTCACATAAATTGTATCTTCATGTACATTGGATAAGGGGCCAATCCACTCTTTGAGTCGTGGCTCCGGCCAGGTATCCGGCACTTCCGCATCCGGATCATAACTCAATTCCCAGTCATGCGGTGTGCCGTCACATGCTATGATAAACTCAGGATTAAGGATAGCGCCTTTGTTGCGGCCGGTTTTATAATCCACATGAAATTTAACATGATTCATCTTTACAGGTCCCATACGAAAACCCACAGAAGACCATACCCGCCAACCCTGGCGCTCATCATTAAAAAAACCGATATAAAAACCGACGCCTTCTTTTTCAGGCGCAATTAATGATAGTTTACCAGAAGCAGAGAACTTGTCTTTAAATGAAAATGGACCGATGGGCATGGCATAATATGCCGGTGTGGTGGATTGCCAAATCTCGCCACCAATTTCACCGGCACCGGTACCATTATGATCAGACGGCAACCAGCCAAAATTTTGTTCAATTTCCGGACAGTCCGAACAATTCACTCGGTTATTATAGCCTTCCCAGCCCGGATCACTATCAAAATTCTCGAAAACCTGTTGAATTTTTCCGTTATTGACATTTTGTGCATTCAATACAGCAATCAGCATGATCACCATTATTGAAAGTAAAGGTTTAAATAAATTTAAATTGGATGATGATATTTTTTGAATGTTCACTTTTTTCCCTTCTTAAGATTATTGTATGATGGCGCTGCAGATTCATTATTTTTTTTTGACAGGATAACAGGATTTAAATTAACATTGTGGAATTAAGAGAGTGAAAAATACCACTGCTGAATCCAAAGTTCCAAATACACCGGCCGAGTACAATTAATACCATATAGCCTACCACATTTGCGTATTTTCTAATTCCAAATTCCTAATTCCTAATTATTTTTTGTTTGCGTCTTTGCGAGAGACAAATTATCAGATAATAGATTTATTCGGCCACGCATTCCCAGGTACAAATTGGGAACGAGGGATCTAAAGCGTCTTAGTTCTATTGTAAATCGAATCCGAATAGCTGCGCATCGGTTAGTTCAAACTCAAGAACGGCTTTTTTGCCGGATAACCCGCTCCAACTTACAGAATGGGCGATATTATCTCCTGAAATCTCTTGCCAGCCATAGCCATCAAGTGGATTTCCATTAGTATCCAGGAGTCTAATTTTGCAGGATCCCACCACATTGGCATTTATTGTTATAGAATTTGCATTGATCTTTACCGGCTTTGTTACCAGTCTGCCCTTGTTGATACTGGCTTCCATAGCGACATAACGGTCGCGGGGCATTCTTGCCAAACCAATTTGTCTTTCTGTAAAACGGGCTACTTTGTGTCCACGTTCATATCCGCCATAGTATACATATGTTTCATCCCCAACAATGATTTGCTCATCTCCCCAGACCATGGCGTGATCCCATGTTCCAGGAATCATATTTCGATCGAGAAACGGTTCATGGTCGCGGTGCCAGGTTTCGCCATCACGGGTCCAGGCCAGAACCGTATAACCAAGGCCAGCGGCCTTGCGGTTAAGATCGCCCATTTCCTTTCCGGTTTTACCCGGCGTGGCATTAATATCATCACGAAGAATTTTTACCAACCCGATCATCAAATCGCCACGGGTAATCACCCCAGACATGGCATAAAACTGAGTTTCACCCTTTTCTATTGGTGCACCTATTTTACCCGTCATAATGGGCCAAATCTCTTTCCAGTCCACCAGGTTATCGCTGACACTCATGTGTGGTGTACGTTTATTATCTTTCCACTCTTCGTTGCGATACCACTGTGATACAATGGCCATGTAGCGTTTTCGAATCGGATCCCAATGCAGGGAAGAAATGTCATGATTGTGTATGAGTGTTGCTTGTGGTCTGATCGGTTTAAACGTATAGCCATCTGGGGAGGCGGAAAACATCAGGCCATCATTGACATATTCCGTTTTGCCCGGCGGTATGAATTTCCGGTACGCTGCAAAAATATATCTCTCCTCGGGCTTTTTATACTCTTTTCCATGATCAAGTACTGTGACGCCAAATTTGATAATATGCGGATCTTCCAGCACACGGTGCGGCCTGATCCAGTTAATCCCATCTTTCGATTCAATATAGCCGATATGAGATTGACTCTGATTTTCGGGCGTATTATACCACATACGATATATCTGTCTGTCCTCATCATATAGGACCGATAAATAGGGTTGAAAATTGTCATCTCCGCCCTTTTTTCCGGTTATCACCGGTTCCGGAAGTTTTACAGGATTATTCACGGTCCTGTTCAACATAGATTGATCAGCAATCAGAAAATTATCGATAAATAGATGCGGCCCGGGATTAAGAACAATCGCTTCTTCTTTCTGCGTATTACAGCCGAAGATGGCAAGCAGAAATAGTAATAGAGAAATTCGTTTAAATATTTTCATTTAAATCTCCAATTTAAAATGTTATTTTTAAAAACCACAGAGAACAGTGTCTCTATTATTTACAGCCCAAACTTCTCCATATCGCGATGGACCTGACTTACCAAATGTTCAGGATATTTTTGCAGCGGCGGTAATACGTTAATATCGCATAATCCGGTTTTCTTCATCATCACTTTAAGCAGGCTTATGACATCGCTTAACACTTTATCTTTCTGATGATATTCTGCAATCGGATTAATTATTTGCTGAAGTTCTTCAGCTCGATTTTGGTCCCCATTTTTAAATGCCGATAACATTTCTTTAAACATCTGTGGTATAATATTGCCGGTGCTGGGCACAATACCGTCAAATCCAATATTAAGGGCATGAAGAGATTGCGTGGTCCAGCCGCTGTAGAGCAGGAAATCGTTGCGTTTTGCAAATTTATCGCACAGGACTTGCATGCGATCAAGTGACCGTTCTGAGTCTTTAAGACCGATAATATTGGGATGTTCACTTAGTTTCTCGACCACAGAAACCGGAACTGAAATTTTAGTTGTTGCCGGTATATTATAAATAATGAGTGGTAGCGGTAGTGCATCCGCCAGATTTTGAAAATAGTCCAGAACCTGTTGCTCTGTTATGGGAAAATATGCCGGAAGATGTGCCACTAGCGCATCGACATCCGCATCTTTACAGATATGGGCAAAATCCAGAACATATTCAAGGCAGGTATCAGATATTCCGACAAAAACAGGCGCCCTTTTGTTCACGATTTCAACAGTCTTTGCAAGGAGTGATGTTTTTCATCGCACGTGACATCGATACTGCTTCTCCAGTCGTGCCTAAAATAAAGGGAATACAATCGGAATCAAGGTAAAAATTCAACATTATTTTCAATGCATGATCATCAATGTTGTTTTTTGTATCAAACGGTGAAATCATAGGAATGATTACACCATTATAGTTATTCAGATGGTTCATTCTTAGCTCGCATCCAATCTGTTTTAGAGTCCAATATTAAATCCTGTATCATTATTTGATTTTGCCCTTTTTGCATCAAAGAGAAACTAATTATGAAATAATCAATGATATATTGAGGAGAATTGATAATAAAGGGCCTATTCCGGAAAAGATTTATATAATCTAATGTACCTAAAATTCTCCAATTAATAGTAAACGTGAGATGTAAATTAGAGATAATAATTACTCAAATTCCAAATTTCTCAGATAAGGATCATAGAATCTAATAGACATGAATTATCATAATTCGGACCGGTAAAACCGGTAAGAGGATAATTTTTCAATTAATCCTCTTATGGCGTTGAGATCATATTCGTATTACACAGTATATGTAACTATCCGGGACTATAGTTATTGGATCTGCCCGGTCGGATCGACCTTTAAAATATACAAATTGCTGGATCGGCTATTACTTCCAGATGAACCACTTATGACATAACCACTTGGAGTATCTTCACGGACGCATGAAGCAGCATCTTTACTCCGGCCACCATAGATTTCATCCCAGAGCAATGTTCCGGAATTGTCTATTTTCACTATATATAGATCCTCATCATCATCACTAGCAGAGAAACTTTTCGAACTACCGACAATCAGATAACCCTGGTCATTGGTGCGGATAATGGCTGAACCGCCATCATTTCTATTTCCACCATAAGAACCTTGCCACATTTCATTACCTGATGAATCAGTTTTTACAACATAAACGTCTTGTGCATTATCAACTGTGTAGCCGGTCATTACATAGCCACCATCATCAGCTATGACAACATCGTTAGCCTCATCCCAGTCGGCGCCACCATAAGTTTTTGCCCATTTTTCGTTCCCGGCTGCGTCTGTTTTTACGAGATAGAAATCTATGGCAGACGGCAGTTGACTGAGAGCCGGCAAATATATATCCACCATCCACAGTCTGCTTGACGCCGTGGGCATTTTCTCCCTGATACGCCCCGGGTATTTTTGAACCGTAAGTTTTTGACCATTCCTGAGTCAAACTGCCATCAAGTTTAATGAGCAAAGCATCCAAAAGGTCTTCTGTTATCCCGGTATTGTTTGTTTTACCGGCAACAATATATCCCCCATCAGCTGTTTTTTCTATGGCATATGCCAAATCGACCAGAGCGCCGCCATAGGTTTGCCAATCTTCCAGAGTTCCATTTGCATCTGTTTTTACAACATATACTTTGTCTGACGTCAGGTCGCTCGTCGCAGATCCACCGGTAGCAACAAATCCTCCATCAGAGGCAATCACAACACTGCTGAAACTCGAAGTACCAGCGCCGGGATATGATTTTGTCCATTGCACGTTTCCATAACGGTCCAGGTACGTGAGCGTCGCAACATTCCAACCCAGACTTGCATCAAAAGAAGTACCAGCAATTATAAAACCACCATTATTTGTAATTCGCACAGAGGAGGCTGCATTGTTTTCCTGGGTTCCAATAATACGTTCAAATGTAGTCAAAGCGCCAGAAGCTGATGTACCGCCTGCAGTAAGATCATAATAATCAGGACTGGTTTTAGCATTGCTCTCAATTTTAATCCTTGCAGAGAAAATTCCACTTATAAGTGGGTCAAATTTCACCCTGATAACTGTTGACTCAATCTCACCTAAATTAATCTGCCCTGAGTCAATCACTGTAAATAAACCGGCATCGGTGCCCTCAACATCTAATCCAGGGATAGACAACTGCTCATCACCGCTGTTACTGATTTTGAAATCGCGATATGCACTTTGACCGGCAGGAATTTGACCGAAGTAAAGTTCCGGTTGTGGGGCTATCACTATTGTTGGGCCGGTAGTTGTTGGGTCTGTTGTACCGTTTTCTGATGAACAACCAGTGAATGACAAATTCAAGGATAATATTATAAAGAAAAGGTAAGACAGAATGAATTTAACATTAGGTGAAATTTTCATTTTTACATACTCCTTTTTTGATCATTTTTATTAAATCAGGGTTTTTGTATGAAATTTCAGGAATATAGTTCCTGTGCGATTAATAATATGATCAAATCAAAAACAGCGCAGCATTTCACTGCGCTGTTTTATTATATTCTAACTATAACAACCAATTTGTAAAAAAATTATTAAAGAGACAAACGCAAACCGGCACGTAGCCAGTAACCATAGTATTCTTGCTGCAGTGGCCGATCGGCAATTTCAAAATAGTCAATCTGAGGTTCATCCAGTATATTGACAAATTCAGCAAAGATATCCAGTTGAGGAATTATTTTATAGCTGGCTGATAAATCCATCTGCATGTGGGCATCACGCCATTCGTCTTCACTTCCATCCGGATTTGAGCTTACCTCTCTCAGATATTTCCCTTGATAGTTTACAGTAAACCGGCCGGAAAATCCGCCCCACTCGTAGGCCAGAGCTATATTACCAATGTCACCAGCCTGTCCCGGCAATACTTTTACATCTTCACGAATATCTTTTACCAGATCAGAATTTGCCCAGGTATGGGTATAGTTGGCATATATTCCGAATCCTGCCCAGAAACCAGGCAGAAAATTAAGTTGTTGCTGCCAGTTCACTTCAATACCAAGTATCGTGGCTGCACCGCCATTTACCGGACCTCTGAATTCCCATCCATCAAATTGAGAAGTAGGATCATCGATATCTTCGCGAAGTTCAAAAATGATGTTATCCATACTCTTATAGAAAACACCACCCGATAGTACACCAACACCAACAAAATAATGCTCACCCATTAGATCCAAATTCCAAGATTCGGTAACAGCCAGATCCGAATTTCCTTCCCGAATCTCTTCGCCATCAAAGTCTAACGATGAATATGGTACAAGATCCCAGTAGTTTGGCCGGGCCATAGTTCTGGTCACAGCAAACCTGAGATTGCTCATGCGATCCAATTGATATTTCAGGTGAAGGTTTGGCATAAATAAGCCATAACTTCTATCACTGGTTGAGTCCTGGTTTGCAACCAGGTCACCATCTGTATTAAAACGAAGTACTGTTCCGGTGTAGTCATTTTGAGTATGCTCATAGCGTATACCTGCCAAAACAACCCATTCACTCAAATTGACGGTAGTCATCGCATAGCCGGCATAAATTTTTTCTTTAGCCAGATAAGTTTGTCCAAACGTATCCCAAATCTCTGTACTACCGACAAATCCGTCATCGTTATCACGCCATTGATTAAAGAATTCTTCTACCTTATCGGCATCCGGTGCCGGGCCATAACGATAATTATTATTCAAAAAATCCATGGTTCCATCATCCCTGCCGGCTTCCATCTGGCTCATAAAAACATCATCGCCTTCCCAATCATAGCCTTTACGATCATCTTTCCGGTCTTTTTCTTTATTTCGCACTTTACCACCAATCTTAAAATCGGAGGCATAACCGGCGAACGTATAGGGCATTTTATAATTTAACCCGATTGTCAGGTTCTGATCAGATGCACTTGTGTTTCGATAGTCTACAGCTCGCAATTCATATCCCGCGGCGTCGAATTCACTGAACACATCCGCATCCCCTACATTCGTTTGATTCCATTTTGGATATGCCGGATCGCTATAGTCAATTCTGAAATTATAATTATCTTCAATCGAACGCCATTCAGAATCAATCTGAGGTTGATGTTTTTCATCACTAAAACTATAAGAAACTTTATAATCCAGAACACTATTGCCAAGCATATGCTCACCACCTGCAGAAAATGCTTGCTGAACCAGTTCTTCGAGTCTTTGCCCAGATTCCATCTCAATTCTTGCACCTTCGAGAGTCGTACCGCCTGAGTCCAGATAATCACCACGGCCCATACGCACACGCTTCCGGCCAAAGGTCTGATCATCATCCAGTTTATTCCACATGGCATCAATAAAAAAACGTGTGGTCTGAACAGGACGAAATTCAAAAGTGGCGCCCACGCCATAACGATCACGGACATTGTAAAAATCTCTTAAATCTACATCATCCAGAGCCCAACCGCCACGTACTACGCCGCCGTCGTCGGCAGTAGGATCATCATACCCGGTTTCTTTGTTATGGGCCCCTTTATCCGTGCGATCCCAGTTTGCAGTAAGGGTAAGTCCCATATTATTATTCGTACCAAAACGATTACTATAACTAAATTTACCCTGGTAAATGGCATTGCCTCTTAAGGCAGTATATCCACCACCAAGCGTGGCACGAAGACGCATTCCGCTATAGTCAAATGCATTTCTGGTGATCAAATTTACTGTTCCGCCAATTGCATCCCCATCCATATCAGGAGTGAGTGCTTTGACAACCTCGATGGAAGCCATCTGGTTAGAACCAATAACATCCAACTGTGAATAACGTTCTTCTACACGGCTGGTTGCCAGTTCTTCACCATTAACTTTCACATTACTCAGGCGTGGCTCTGTTCCACGAACCAGCACATATCGCCCTTCACCCTGGCTGCGGTCAATGTATACACCCGGTACACGCTGTACCACGTCTGCTGTAGTGTAATCGGGGAATAATTCCATTTGTTCACGGGAAACTACATTTTTAATATTGGGTGAAACCCGTTGCTGGTTCAGAGCCTTCATCTGTCCTTCCAACTGCCCCTCAACCACAATAGTTTCAGTGCTCATAGCTGATAAATTAAGACGAATCTCATCCAGAACCACACGGCCTCCGGAACTGGTCACACTGACCGGAGCAGTATAATCTTCATAACCAATATAGGCGATCATCAATTGATAATCTCCATCAGGCACATTTGCAATTACAAACACACCTTCTCTGTCAGTGGCCGCTCCCATACTGGTGCCCTGCAGCATCACATTGGCACCAACCAGGTATTCGCCTGTACTGGCATCGGCTACCTGACCGGCGATCATGCCCTGGGCATAAAGCATACCGGTAGATGCCATTAAAAGAAAAAACAATACAAAGCATGCGCTTCGCATCAACAACGGAGATTTGTTAGTCATGCGTACCTCCAAATTAAAGGGTTAGTAAAAATTTGCAAGTTAAGGACAATTTTGTCTGAATAACTTTCCTGGACATCACCTCCTTTTTCAACTGTTAAATGTCTGTTCATATTTGATTGATATTTAAATTGCACATTCTTTCATATATCATGGGTTCACTGGATTTATATTAAATCAGTGATGATTAAGTTAAAGTTTGAATTCTCAAAACTCTTCCCGTATATGCAGTAATATATGGCCCCAAGCTTGATAAGCACAAAATATAGAGCATTGCTCTGTTATTGTCAAGCCTTTTTTTTCTCAAACACAGGCACTAAGCCCGCCATCGACAAAAAATGTCTGGCCGTTTACATAAGATGATGCCTGTGAAGCCAGGAAAATGGCTGCGCCAATCAGTTCCTCGGGATTCCCCCAGCGATCTGCCGGAACCCGTGAACATAACCAGGCATCAAATTCTTTATTTTCATACAGGGATTTTGTCATTTCTGTTTTAAAGTAACCGGGCGCAATGGCATTGATCTGGATATTGTGTTTCCCCCAATCGGTTGCCATTCCTTTTGTAAGTAATTTAAGGCCACCCTTCGCCGCAGTATATGGTGCTATCGTGGGTCGGGCCAGTTCACTTTGTATGGAACAAATATTGATAATTTTGCCTGATTTTCGCTGTATCATATCAGGAACAACGGTTTTGGCCGTTAGAAAGGCTCCTGTAAGATTGATATCTAAAATTCTCTGCCAATCTTCCAGTTTAAATTCTTCTAACGGTCCACGAATCTGAATACCAGCGTTATTAACAAGGATATCTATAGATCCGATATCGTTTTTGAGCTTCTCAATAGCTTTTAGAATACCTTTCTCATCCCGCACATCAAAAACAGAACCAAATGCTGAAATTCCTTCATCATTCAGGGTTTTAACGCTTTCGGATAATTGATTCTCATCAATATCGCTAAGGATCACCCGGCATCCTGCCTGACCCAGGCCACGGGCGAGGGTTAATCCGATTCCCCGGCCGGAACCGGTGATTAAGGCGGTTTTGTCTTTTATGTTGAATAAGCTATTCATTGATTTATTTCCTTTTGCGGGCTAAAGCCCGGTATTGTGGTGATTCATCAATCCCCCGGGATAAATCCCGGGGCTATTGATCATATTTATGAATCTATGCAAATGTCATCCCGAATTTATTTCGGGAATATTCTGCTGGCTATCGGCTGTCTGCTCTCGGCCAACAGCCAACGGCAAACGATTTAGGATAAATCCCGGGGCCATTGATCATATTTATCAATCTATGCAAATGTCATCCCGATTTTATTTCGGGAATATTCTGCTGGCTATCGGCTGTCTGCTCTCGGCCAACAGCCAACGGCAAACTGATTTAGGATAAATCCCGGGGCCATTGATCATTTTTATCAATCTATGCAAATGTCATCCCGAATTTATTTCGGGATCTATGTATCGGCTATCGGCCACCGGCAAACGATTAGGATAAATCCCGGGCTATGATCATATTTATCAATCTATGCAAATGTCATCCCGGAATATTCTGCTGGCTATCGGCTGTCTGCTCTCGGCCAACAGCCAACGGCAAACTGATTTAGGATAAATCCCGGGGCCATTGATCATATTTATCAATCTATGCAAATTTCATCCCGATTTTATTTCGGGAATATTCTGCTGGCTATCGGCTGTCTGCTCTCGGCCAACAGCCAACGGCAAACTGATTTAGGATAAATCCCGGGGCCAGTGATCATATTTATCAATCTATGCAAATTTCATCCCGATTTTATTTCGGGAATATTCTGCTGGCTATCGGCTGTCTGCTCTCGGCCAACAGCCAACGGCAAACTGATTAAGGATAAATCCCGGGGCCATTGATCATATTTATCAATCTATGCAAATTTCATCCCGATTTTATTTCGGGAATATTCTGCTGGCTATCGGCTGTCTGCTCTCGGCCAACAGCCAACGGCAAACTGATTTAGGATAAATCCCGGGGCCATTGATCATATTTATCAATCTATGTATCGGCTATCCGCTGTCGGCCATCGGCCAACGGATCAGCTCATCATCTTTGTGACCATATCAATCACGGACAATGCCGATTCCCAGGCACCCCAGATGGCCAGGGCAAACAGAAAACCCATGATCAGGTTTTCCCATAATTTATTTTTATATTCTGTTCCGATATAGCGACTGTTGGCTGTGATCCACCAAAGGCCACCTGCCAATGCAGGAATCAGCACAGCCATTAGTGTATTTGCAAGTAGTGTTAGTGTTACAAAATCTGCTTTTCCTGTCAGGATCCAGACGAATGGTGAAACCATTATCCATAGGGCGGTAATTTTGTATATTGGATACTTACGATAATCCGGCGTTTTTGTTGTGCTTTTTGGATTTCTCCAGCGAAAAAATGCATGACTGGCCAGATATCCCAATCCCAAACCATTTCCAAGTAAAGAAGTAAATACCGCACCGAACATGCCTAACAGAAATAATTTACGGCCACCCTCACCCAGGACCAGACCGAGCAACGCAGTTAAATCCTCTAAATTGCCAATATTTTTTCCAGATTCTCTGACCAGTTCGGCACCAAGTGTCCATACTGCCAGATTAAATATAATCAATGCCACGATGGCCAGAATAAAATCATAGGTCTGCAGTTTCCGGTATTTTGGTCCTTTCCACCCCTTCTGCTCTAAAAAATAAGGATATACCAGGTTTAACAGAGATCCACCGACCGCGCCGATCATGGCCATAGCCACAGCCATTGCACCAAACGGACCCTGTTGTTCAGGAATATCAAATGCAATCGTTCCTTTTATAATACCTGTAATATTTGGCCCCACCCAGAGAGCCGATCCAACCAGCGAAATAGTCATCAGTACAATAAATATCTTAAATACCCATTCAGCACGATCGTAAAGAGGTCTGAAAACAACAAGCAATCCAATTATCACCCATACTATCCCCCACATCCAATCTGGACCAACTCCGGTTAATTTGGACATGGTCTCACCAATGCCGGCAATCATATAGGTTCCGTTTATATGACCAATAATGGCAATTACAATCAATAGAAATGGCGCGTAGAATGGGTGCAGGCGAACAAGGCCATCCAAAAGGCCTTCATTGTGTATATTGCACATCTGATATTTGGCAATTGTGCTGACAAAAAAGAAGCGCATCAATAATGCCACTACCATTGCCCACATCAGTGCATAACCATAATTTGCACCGGAAACACCCGCGGACACAATATCACCGGATCCGAGCCATGTTAACACAATGACAAATCCGGGACCGAATGAACGTACATATTCCCAAAAAGATGTTGGAATTTTTGGTGCGGCTTTATTTTCGATATTATTATTTTCTGACATTTGTTTTCCTGACTGATACTTTTTTGACCAATAAGAAAAGTTAGAAGTTAGAGTTTATCATTGGCCACTCGCCTCTCGGCTCTCGCCCCAAGACATACAAAATGGAGCTGTATTCGAAACCAGTGCCGAGTACCAAGTTCCTAATTCCTAACTCCTAACTGCTATTAATAAGCCCATACCCCAGACTCTTCGAAATGCTGTCTGCGTGTTTTTTTACCTGTTTACCGATTTTTTCAAATTCTGATTCGGGTATTCTGATCGACGGCCCGGTAATCCATATGGCGGCAATCGGCTTGCCGTGCCGGTTGAACACGGGCGCAGAGATGCAATGCATTCCTTCAATTTCTTCCGCATGATCAATAGAATAGCCATCTTTACGAACTTTCGTAAGCACCCTGCGATATTTTTCTAAACTTAAAATTGTACGTGAACTGTATTTTTTAAACACAATCTTTTTGAATATTTTTTCCTGTGCTTCCTTAGGTAAAAAGGCAATCATTGCTTTTCCTGGTGCAGCGGTATGTAACTGAAATTTGCGTCCCGGTTCCAGTACAAAGCGAAACGAATGAATCCCTGGTACTTCCTCGATCACCATTCCTTCATGACCATGTAACACACCAAGAGGAACCGTTTCGCCAAACATGTCCCTCAGGCGGCGCATATGGTCCAATGCTTTTTCAACCAGCGATTCTTCGGTTAGTGCATTATATCCCAACACAAGCAATTTTTGCGACAATTGGAAGGCCTTGGTATCCTCATCCCGGTTCAAATAGCCGCGATCGAATAGCGTTGCCGTGATTCTAAAAATACTATTACGCGGGATGTTAGACTGAGTTGAAATTTCGCTGGAATTGAGACCTTGAGAATTATTGGCGAGGAGCTCAATAATTTCCAGGGCCCGTTCAAGATTGGGAACATGATATTTGGAAGGGGTACCTTTGATATTCATTACTGTCTTAATCCCCAAGCAATGGTTTAATATTTAGACAGAATGTCTAAAAATAAAATAAATCAAACCATAAGTCAACAAAAATAACTATATTTGGACGAATATTTACCTGATAATTTTAAGTCTCATTTTGGACCGGATTACGCAAAACGCCAATCTTTTCTATCTCCACCTCAACCTCATCACCGTCCTGAACAGCACCCACACCGGCAGGCGTACCGGTAAGAACAATGTCGCCTTCTTCCAGCGTAATCCAGCGTGTTATAAATTCGAGCATTTCCGGAATTGAAAAAATCATATGCTTTGTATTGCTTCGCTGAACAGTTTTGCCATTCAGTCTGCAGGTAATATCTAAATTTTGCGGGTCACCGATGTCTTCGGGATACACCAGCTGAGGCCCGAGCGGGCCAAATGTGTCCAAAGATTTCCCCCTGAACCAACCGGATTTATCCTGGGACTGAAAATTTCTTTGAGATACGTCATTCACACATGTATAGCCCAGAATATAATCGAGCGCATGAGATTGCATTATGCGACTGGCAGTTTTTTTAATTATAAATGCCAGTTCTGCCTCATAATCTACCCGCACCGGATCAAAATCATATTCAAACATCGCCTTAGGAAGTATAATGGGGCTGCCATTACTGATTAATACATTTGGTGTTTTTGCAAACAGGATAGGCTCACTAGGTTCATCTGCATTTATGCTTTTTACCTTTAAGGAATCCGCTTCTGCAATGTGGTCACGGTAGTTCATTCCCAGCGCAATAATCTTTTGTGGTTGTACAGGATAAACTTTATCACTGCCAAATATTGGTAAATTGATTTGCATATCAACTCCCCGATCGAGATTTTACTCTTTGATATACTTTTTCGGCGGTAAACCCGAAATAATCTTCTATCACAGGCTCCGGTGCTGAGGCGCCATAGCTATCCTGTGAAATAATTAAGCCATCATTGCCGGTAAATTTCTGCCATCCATGCCCAACCCCGGCTTCGACACTAATTCTTAAACCAGCCCGCCGGCCCAGAATTGATTTTTTATAATTTTCATCCTGAAGATCAAATAATTCCCAGCTTATTACTGATGCCACGCAAACCGAATGCCCCTCTTTTTCAAGCATCCTGGCCGCACCGGCAGCAGCATGCACTTCGGAACCAGTAGCAAAGAATAAATAATCGACCGGACCATCTTCCTGACCATATAACACATACGCACCGCGGCGTACACCGGATAATGCCTTTTTAAATGTAAACTCACTCATTGTGGATTTAACCGGCTGCCTGGTAAATGTGATGGCAATCGGCGATCCCTGTACTTCAAATGCGGTAATCCAGGCTGCCTTTGCTTCATTTTCATCACAGGGACGTAATACCACCAGATTGGGAATCATACGTAGTGACATAAGTTGTTCGACGGGTTGATGGGTGGGTCCATCGGCCGCAATCAGAATTGAATCATGAGAAAACAGATAAATGACACGCTGCTTCATCATGGCAGCCATACGCAGGGCATTACGCATATAATCTGAAAAAGTAAGAAACGTAGCCACTGCCGGTTGGATCATTCCGTGTAACTGCATTCCATAGGCGCATGTGGCCATGGCGAATTCACGCACACCGAATTTTATCTGTTGATGCCGCCAGTCACCTTTTTCAACAATGCCGGTTTTCAGTGAGGTATTATCACTACTGGCCACGTCAGCCGAACCGGTTACAAAATAGGGTAGAATTTCACTCAGTTTATTTACAATGGGTGCATTATAAAAGCGTGTGGCCTGATCCGGTTTTATATCCAATTGCCAAATCTGTTGCTCAAAATCCTCAGGCAAGCCACGCTCAACGGCGCTATTCCATTTTTTTAGGATTCCCGGATTTGCGGCAATGTTTTGCTCCCAGCGCGCCTTCCATTGTGCCTCATAGCCACTTAACTTGGGTTTAAGGTTCTTTAAATAATCTTTGACTTCATCTGGCACATAAAAAGTTGGCTCTTGCGGCCAGCCGATGGCTTTTTTAAATCCCGCCATTTCCTCGGGTCCGAGAAAATTTCCATGACTGACACTTTTTCCTTCGCGGGTAGGAGAGAATTTCCCAATGACGGTTCTGGCAATAATCAAAACAGGTTTATCTTTTTCATTTTTTGCCAGATCAAAGGCCTTTTCCATTTGCTGATAATCATAGCCATCGATAACTATGGTCTTGAAACCGTAAGATTCATATCTTGCCTGCGTATTTTCCAGCAAACAATGCTCCGTTGGACCATCCAGACAGATATCGTTTGAATCATAAACAATCACCAGGTTATTGAGCCCCAGTGTTCCGGCAAGACTACCGGCCTCCGAGGTAATGCCTTCCATGATACAGCCATCGCCTGCCAGAACATAAATTTTTGCATCAAACAACTCATCACCAAATTGGGCGGCAAGTCGTTTTTGTGCCATAGCCATACCCGTTGCAGCCGCAATACCCTGCCCCAATGGTCCGGTTGTGGTTTCCACACCGGGTGCTTCGCCATGTTCCGGATGTCCCGGCGTCCGTGAATGTAATTGTCTGAATTTTTTTAGATCGTCAAGCGTCAAACCATAATCGAAGAGATGTAACAAGGAATAAAGAAGCATGGATCCATGCCCGGCGGATAGAACAAAACGATCGCGCCCGATCCAATCGGGATTCCCGGGATTGTGACGCATTACCCTGGCATATAAATACACCGCGATATCAGCTGCGCCAAGCGGTAACCCCGGGTGTCCTGACTTTTGCAATTCGATTGCATCTGCTGACAGCGCACGAACTGTATTGGCCGTTTGTTGCAAAATCGCAATATCAGCACTGTTCATAACATTTCCTTCCAAAGAAACATTTTTGTTCAAATATTTTATAAATAACTGCGAAATATTATTTATATATAGACAGCCTGTCTAAATATATGACATGTTTCCTAATAGTGCAAGGATTATATATCGATGTTATTTAGTAGGATGGTAATATAAAGAACTCCTCCCCGGATATATTTTCTGGTTTCACCTGGCCCCAAATCTCAATTGTATTTTCATTAATACTTTTTATCACACTCCAGATTTTTCCTATTTTGACAACATCCCCGGTTTTCACACCCGTCAGGTTTTTCTGTGGTGATATTGTTATCCTGGATACAAATTTGTTTTCATCATTGGAATATTCAATAATTTTTCCCTTGGCAGTATTCCTTTTATATTCATAATTAAAATCTGAATTTTCAGCTGCCCATTTTTCTGATATATTATAAATACTGTTTTGCTTAACATCAGGTGGAACACTTATATTTTTCGCTATTTCAATCGGACCATTTGCATTATTTTTAAACTGGTTTTTATGTATCATTGCGGCCGGAAAGTAAGAATATACAGAACGTACCGTAACCCCGGGTCCACCTGGATTGTCCATAATGATGTTGCCGGATAGTTCCATATACGAATCCACACTTAATACACCTCCGCCCGGATTATATACGATTGTATTGCCGGTAATTTTTCCGCGGCCTTCCTTACTTAACCTAATACCACCGGGTCCGCCACCTTCCGTATAGTTACCTGCAATAAAGTTATCCTGTATCAAGGGATGACTGGATCGCATGGCATAGATTCCGCCGCCATCATCATCAGAACTATTCCCAAGAATAAAATTTTCGATGATATCGGGAAACGAAAAATACTCTACATAAATACCGCCGGCATCACTACGCCCCTGTGCCTTATTGTTCAGAATCAGGTTATTCTTTATAATCGGCCGGGCTTCGTACGCACACCCTATTGCAGCACCGTTGCTGCTGCGGGTACGTCCGGTATCATTAATACCGGAGTTATTCTCTAAAAACACATTGTTTTCTATTTTGACCCGCAAACCGTCAATCATGCGATTGTCAACAAACCTGGCTTCCGGACCACCCTTTACACGCACCCAACCATATACGGCAATTCCGGCACCCATACCGATACCGGTTTTGTTCTTATAAAAGATATTATTTCGAATCTCGGGTACAGCGTTAAACAAACAGGCGATTCCGCCACCCTGGTTGCCTTCCTGGTGAATCCGGTTATAGTTAAAATTTTCCGGCGCCAGGGTCATATTATCCAAAATAATATTATTGCTGATTTCCGGCGAGGTATCATCACACAGAATGCCCGCGCCATGCCCCCGCACCCGGCCATTTGCAATAATAAATCCATCCAATATAGAGTGATCGGCAGCAATGATCACTCTGTTTTCACCCTTACCGCTCAGAAAAGTCCGGTATTGATAAATATCTCTTTGCCAATTGTCCTCTGAGAATCCACCATACAAATCTGTGTATTGTATCATTTCCAGGCTGCCTGATTCGTAACGACCCTGTCCAACCAACACCGCAATACGATTTTTTTCAGATGAACCGGCAATCTGCGATAAGGCTTTTTTAACTGTCTGCCATGGTTGTTCGGGAGTCCCCTTACCATTTGTATCTGATCCCGATTTTACAGATACATACATTATAGATTGATATCGATCTGTATCGATTTTTTCAGTTTTAGGTCCCAGTTTATCGAGCCTGGATTGTAATTCCTCACCGGCAAGACAAGTGGTAAATAAAATGGCGATAATTATGATTGATTTTAAAATATGCATAGATTCTCCACAGCTATTCATTGTGATATCTCCCGATTAACCGGGACCATACAAACAAGGTTCTTCTCCGGAAATATTTTCCGGAGAAAATTCATATAAATTAATTTGTGAAACACATTATACCATAGCGCACACTTTTTCGCGGAGACGCGGATACGCAGAGTTTTACTCGGTACTCGCAGCTCTGTATTCATCATAAAAAGAAGAGGAACGGTCTCAGACCGTTCCCTACAATTATTTAAAGCTAATTTTCACTTCGTTAAGTATAGGTGAATATGCGCCGTTATCGGTTGTAAAAATGGCCTTGTATTGCAACCAGGTTGCATCAGACGGCAGATTGATAATTTTGCCCGGTTGGGTATAATACGTGTCCTTACCATCAGGCCCCATCCATTGGGCTTGATCCAACATTTCCACACTTTTTGCCGCACGTACCTGGAAATGTATTTTACTGCGATTTGGTGTTTCTGCCTGCCAGGCTATTTTTTCAGGAATTTTACCTGCCAAATTATGAGCTGAAGATATATAACTGTATGCAAATTTTCTATTCTCAATATGTCCGATATCAATACCCACATCATAATGGACGCCCACACTGGGAATCTCATGGCGATTGTCTGCAGAAAAGCCCTTTTCGCTGCCCCAGTAAATAAGTGAATTAGTACTATGGTCACCAAATTTCCCAATCTCATCATAACTGCCATCATGACGATGACAAAAGAAAAACACATCCGTATATCCGTCCAGATTAAAATCACTTGCGATCGATCCCGTGGCACCATCCGTAGGTAATTTTATGCTATTTTCAAGCGAATATCCATCTTCACCTCCAAGCAGGATAGTTGAATGCCAGGATCTGCGGCCATTGCCTTTGTAAAAGGGGCATATTAAATCAAGCCAGTCATCTCCATTTACATCGGCGATGCACATTGTCTTGGCCATAACGCCGATTTTTGTGAGATGCTCCGGATCAAATGTGCCATCCGCATTCTGATAATAAATCAACACATTTTTATCATGGGCAAAGACAATATCCAGGAGGCCATCTTTGTTCAAATCCGCCACTCCAGGCGTCCCGGCGCCATTGCTTTCAGAAATTCGGATTCGTTTATCTTCCTTGAATTCACGGGTACCGGTTCCATAATAGATGCTGGCATCACCCCATTTCCCCTGCTGACCAAATACGATATCCAGATGACCATCCCGGTTGATATCGGCAATTGATGCAGCACGGGTCATCATTATTGGCAATGTTGTTCGATCTGTGATGGGCCAACCCTGCTCGCTGCCCCAATAAATAAACGAACCTGGAAGCGGATCCCCATTTTCTGATTTTTTTACAGGTGTGCCATTGGATATAAGCACATCCAGATAGCCATCACGATCCAGATCGGCCACTTCCACACCCAATCCGGAATATGACGGCAAACCACTCATTCGCCATGAATCAAAGTCATTATTCTGATTCCAATAGACAAACGCTTCATTGGCCAGCCGCGTAATTTCACCCCGGTTAAGTAATATGACATCCACCTGATTGTCATCGTCCAGATCGGCAAAAGCCTGTTCGTAGGATTCCCGACCCGGCAATTCGATCCGGTCATCGACATTATATTTTCCATTGGCATTTCCAAAATAGAGATAATTTGGATCATAGTCCCCGCGTGAATTTCCCATCATTGACGTAAAAACGATATCGAGATGTCCATCCCCATTCAGATCCGCAATCGCGTTACCCTGGGCTCCGTGCTCATAAAGAGGTGTGCGTTGGGTTTTAGTAAATCCATCGGGTGAATTCCAATAGATAAATGATGGTACTTCATAAGAATAGTGTTCCTGGAAATTTGACACGACCAGGTCAACCCATCCATCGTTGTTCAGATCTGCCGCATTGGCGCCCCAGGCACCAATCGTCTGGATTGAAACACGATTTTCTTCCAGAAAGCCTTTTTCAGAACCATAATACAAATATGAATCAATTAAGCGATTCGCCAGCCTGGGATTCCCGGTAAGTGAATGCTGGTGATTGGTAAAGAACACATCCTGATGACCATCTTTATTAAAATCTGAGATTACGACATCTTTTGCCATATAGCTTGTAAATGATATAGACCTATCCGTCAAAAATCCGTCGGCACTATTTAAATATGCAAGTGATGTGGTTCCTTCCTGATTTGCAAAAACCACATCTTTTAAACCGTCACCATTAATATCATCGCAAGCGACTGCATGGGCCTTTTTTGTCGGTAATTTTGCCATTTCTTTTTCATCGAATCCGGATTCGGAGCCATAATAGATATAAGATTCCGCCCCATCCCCATTGGCAAAAACCAGATCCGGCCAGTCATCGCCATTCAACTCATCGATCAAAACATCAGTGGCACCTACCGTCAGGACATTTGTAAATTTTTCCGGATCAAAGCCACTCTTTGCCCCCCAGTAAATCCTGCTGGGGGAAGAACCTTCACGATTTTTATCGCGATATTCCCAGAACCCGCCGGAGAATGCAAATACAATATCCTGAAAACCATCCTTGTTCAAATCGCCGATGGCTGCTTTTTGCGTATTGGATCCGGGAAGTTCAACACGCTCTGCAAAAGGATAAAAGCCCCATTTGTCAGGCGATGATTTAAAATCCGGATCTTTCAATCCACCGTAATATATAAAAGACGGCATCTCCGTCCAGGTGCCATTTGAATAATTTGCTACAACTAAATCCTGATTACCATCCTGGTTCAGATCGCCAGGTGTCACCCACATGGGGCCGTTGGCCGGCACATAATTGTGATTCTTAATACTAAAATCTTTGCCGTTTCCCCAATAAATGGACAGATCAAGCATCTCGATCAGAGGATGCGAATTGGCACACAGGATATCGATATAGCCATCGTCATTGACGTCCCAGCGATTGATCATCTGTACCCGGCCGTTATGGGATACATACGTATTGGCGCCGGCATCATCAAACGTGCCGTCTGCAAAATCGGTAAATGTTTTTTCAATCCACACATCCTGGCTAAACAGTGATATACAACTGAATAGAAAGATTACCAATATCAAAAATGTTTTCATCTTATGTCCATTTTTTTCCTGATTGCCTTCATTTATAGAACGCTGAGTACGCTGAATACCGCGGAATATTTAAGAACAGAGTGTAAGCAATTTAAATTCTGAACCGGGTTCAGAATGACCTTATTGTCTTCCCGTATTTGGTTCGGGATCTAAATGGAGATATATTTTTTAAACTGTTATTTGGTAGTTATAAACGAACTCACAATAAATCTCTCATCTCTAATTTATTAAAATCCGCCTTACTCTGAATAATCTGCGTTAAATTACAGATCACGCTCATATAACAACATGAGAGTATTTGACATTTGGATACGTATTTCCCTGTATTTCTCATTATCTGCCTGACTCTCTGTAAGTTTGATTTCACGCGTCAGGTAGTTGATCAGTTCCTCTTTTGATCGTTGTGCATAATAACTATCAGGGAACCGATCCATATAATCCTTAAATAGAATAAATCCCAGAGGCCATAATTGTTCAAAGTTACCCCATTTCTCAGATATTCTCTGATCTATAACCTGTAGAATACTTTTATTTGCTTCAAATGATCTGGTTTCAGAACTTTTATGTGCCATAAACTGATACTCAAAAAAAAGTTCATTCATAGCAATTAATTCTGATTCGGTGTTACCAGTACCCAGTTCCGAGTAATAGTAACGCACAGAATCCAGCCAGGTCTGAATTTCAAATTTCGATAGTTTCTCCACATCCAGCTTATAATTTATGGGTATGTTAAGCCAGAACTTCTCCACCTTGCCATTTACTGTGCCGGGTTCAAATTTTGCCGTCTTAATCATATCAAGTGCCGATTGATCCAATAATTGTGATCCGGATGATCGGTATATATCTGCCAGCGCTACATTACCCTGTTCATCAATCATTACTTTTAACTGTACTGATCCGGATATATTATATTCATAGGCCTCCCTGGGATACTCAAATGCGATATGTGTGGAAAGTAATTTTGGGTAAACTATCCCCGATTTGTTCTGTTTTTGTGGATGACATCCTAACAGAAAACAAAATAAAAATAATAACAGATATTTTGACGCAATGTGTCTTATCATATAAATCTGTTTTGAAACGACTAAATCGTCATTTCTGTGAAGTTGATAATTTTACTGAAACCGGATTATCCAGCTTTAATATCTCTAATTCCAGATATTTACGGAACTGTTCTTCGGTTGTTATGCCGCCCGGCTCCTGTCCCCAGGCCGCCAGGAAATAATACGTCATATTTTCCTGTTCTGGTTTCAGAATTACTATGTGACTCTGACCATCATCGGCTCTTTCAATTAAATTCGATTTTTTATATAAAACCGCCATACCGAGTAAATCCTGTTCATTGACAAGCGTTTGCGCGCCAAAGGTAGCCAGATATTGCCATTCACTATCTCCGGATGATTCTAATAAATCCGCCATTTCATGCTTTACCAACCCGGTACAGATGTTTTCAGCTCCACCTTTTATAGTGATATCGTGTCTGGTTTTACGGTCACCGGCCGCAATCGATAATTTTGATTGTAAATCATATTTTTTGTCCGCCACCTGCCAGCCATAATAATCCGTCTGTATCCGTGAATATACCGGACCATTTGCTACAATCGCGCAGGTAATGCTATCTGTCACTGATACCATTTTAACTTCGCTATCATTCCACATACCAATGGATCCGATTCCGAGTGTTGATCCTACCTTCAGTACATCCACTCCCCAATCGGCCATTTCATGGTATGAATCAAATCCGTCCTGTCCTACGTTTTGTAACACCATTTCGCTGGTCTTTTTGCCGAAGATATCTGTTGCATTGCGCCAGTCCAGATAGAATCGATAACCAACCTTATCAGACTCCCAACCGGGACCCTCATAGCGAAAATAGGTATCATGATCTGTATGGACATCCGGAACCCGTACATAGGAAACATTTTCGAATTTCCCGCCGATATATTTTTTATCTTCAAATTTTCCACCAACTTTATGGGATAATTCCGCCTGTGTTCTCTTTGTGTATGGTTTTTCAATCGCCACACCGGGTGTCGAAATTATTAATAATTCTCGTTCTTCATTTGGTTGAAGATCTGTTACCAGTACCAGCATATCATTCTGACCATCCTGATTCCGGTCATCCAACTGACAAGGGACTGCATCTTCCCCATGATATACCATTAATGCCCTCTCATTAAATTCGCTGTTACCGGCTTTTAGATCGGCTACAGGTAGTTCAATTAACACATCCTTTAGTGGTTGATCCAGATTATTTTTCACCTTCAAATCATATTTAATTGGTCCGCTGCAGGAACTCAATACAACAATAATAATTAGCGACAGAAAAATTTTCATTTTATAGACCTCCAATGGTTATAATAAATACTACCACAATAATTGTTTCTTGATACACGAATATATATCCGATTATTTTTTACTGCAATTTTTTTATATTCATTATATGTCCTGGCCTAATGTTTACAAATTTTTAACCGGCAAGTGCGCAGAGAATGACGGAAATAGGTACGGACGAAATCAATAATTATTATTCGTTTGTTAACACATAGCCAAGACAATACAAATTATAATATTGCGAGATAAAGCAGATTGGATATAAAATTTCCGGAACGGTCTGAGACCGTTCACTACCAATACATTTGAATATCTAACCTCTAACCAAATTTTCGATACCACAAAATAAAAATTAAACCATTTCCAAAATCTCTTGCCAGTAGTCATAATCAACCGGGATTCCATTTTTTAAATTTTCTTTTCTTCTGATCAATGTCTGTTCGCCGGGATAATATATATTTGCACCTTGATGTATTTTATCAGAAGACCGATTGTACTCTAAAATATTATCAATTATTGCATCCGAATCTATTACACCGGGCTTGGAAGCATCGATGGCGATAAATATCTGTGATAATCCATATTCGTGATCACGTTTTCCGATTTGATGCACCGCATCCCCCTCTGACAAAATTGCTGCAATAATATCGAGCATCATAGATAAACCGGACCCTTTCCAAAAGCCGATGGGCAAAAGACGTTCCGTCTGCTCAATTTCGCCAGGATCACGGCTTAGATTTCCATTGTGATCATACCCGCCATCCATGGGTAAGGATTCATTATTCCGCCGGAATGATTCCAGTTTGCCGTAAGAAAACAACGACAATGCCATATCCAAAACAATATGTCCTTCAGATCGTGGTACGGCCATCACAAATGGGTTATTTCCCAATTTAGCCTCAGTAGCACCCCAGGGCGGTAAATTTGGTTTCGTATTTGTCCAACAGATTCCGATGCAGTTAGCATCTGCTGCCTGCCAGCCGTAGGATCCACCGCGTAGCCAGTGATTGGTATTGCGCAAAGCAACACACCCTAAACCCTGTGTTTTTGCGATCTCAATTGCTCTTTGCATGCAGGCGTAGGCATTCAGATTCCCTGGACCAAGACTGCCGTCCCAGTTTTCAACAGTTCCATTTTTCTTCCGGCATTTTGCCAGTGCATCCGGTTTAATATATCCGCGTTGTATGCCGCGAATATATGCAGGGAATCTGTTTATGCCATGGGAGGCAAATCCATCCAGATTGGTCTCTGTGAATAACCGGGCTGATAAATCTGCCCGCTTATCACTAAAATTATACTTGATTAGAATCTGTTTTAGAGTTTGGTGAAGATCTTTGTATGGAATACGTTGCATATTTTTCTCGCTTCTGGATACAAGATACAGGATACAGTATTCAGGATACAAGATGCTGGATGCTACTTTCATTGTCATCTCGAAGAGATCTTTCCGGATTGCTGGTGCCCTTTTCGACGGGAAGATTCCTTCGGAATGACATAAGAATTACTTAGTACCCTGGATATAGTATCCTGCATATTGCTTCGGCTATAAGGTCCTTTCAGGAAGACAATTCGGTGCCACCTCTATACTGAAGCCTGGCGCCTGAAACCTGGGGCCTGTATCTTGCATCCAGCATCCAGTATCTGCTCTTCTCACAGTTTATAATTCTTCTTTGCCAGATTGTATGATAAATCAACGATGATTTCTTTTGCTTCATCCATATCCAACACCCCGTCCAGTACCAGTTCGGCCAGATATCGTGAATCAATGCGCCGTGCAAGGTCATGGCGGGCCGGGATTGATGGAAAAGCACGTGTATCATCAATAAAACCCACCGTATTATAAAAACCTGCGGTTTCGGTTACATGGCGCCTGAAGCGTAACATTCCCTCGCGACTGTCATGGAACCACCACGATGGCCCCAATCTCAATGCCGGATAATGTCCGGCCAGGGGTGCCAGTTCGCGGGAATAAGTGGACTCATCAAGGGTGAACAAAATTAATGTCAGATTTTTGTCATTACCAAATTTATCTAACAGCGGTTTTAGATTATGTACATAATCTGTGGTTACCGGAATATCACATCCTTTGTCCGCACCAAATTTCTTAAAAATGTCCGGATTATAATTTCGGTATGATCCCGGATGGATTTGCATGGTCATGCCGTCTTCCGTGGCCATTCGGGCCATTTCCATCAACATATGTCCGGTAAAGATGGTCGCATCCTCATCCGTTGCTTTTCCCGCCAGTCCTTTTTGAAATAATTTTTCTGCTTCGTCTGCGCTAATTTTTATGGTAAAGGGTGAATTCACGCCGTGATCGGTTGAAGTACAACCCATGGACTTGAAAAATGCACGCTGGTTTTCCAAGGCGGTGATAAACTGAGTGTAGTCCTTACAATCCATATCGGATAAGAGGCTCAACCGGTCAATTTGGGTCTTCCAGTCCGGAAATAACATATTTGTCACATTATCCGGCCGGAATGCCGGAACAATCTTACCATCCCAGTCGCTTTCCTTAATTGTTTTATGATGAACCAGCGTATCGGTGGGTGAATCTGTCGTACTCAATACCTCGATATTAAAACGATCAAACATAGCGCGTGGATAGTTTTCCGGTTTTTGTAATGCAACTTCTATCTGATCATAAATATCCATCGCTGTGTCAGAATTCAATTGCTGTTTTATATCAAATACATCATGTAGTTCATGTTTGAGCCACATTCCGGTGGGTGTACCCCGGAAAAGATAAAAATTATCAGCAAAAATTTGCCAAATCTTTTTATGATCGGCTTCTGTTTTTCCGCCATCAGCCCTGGGAACACCAAGCGCCTCCAGATCAATTCCCTGGGAATAGAGCATCCGGAACACATAATGATCCGGAATAATTAATAATTCTGCCGGATCGGGAAATGGTGTATTTTCAGCAAATATTTTTGGATCCACATGTCCGTGGGGACAGATCAATGGTAGATCCTTAACTATTTCATATAATTCACGGGCTATTTTGCGTTCTTCGGTGTTGGCACCAAGGTAACGATCTCCATTGAGTTTCAACTGTTTTTCTCCGGACATACAAACTCCTTTTTATAGAACACGGATTACACTGATTACTCGAAGTATCAATAAGCGTTCCCGAGAATATCTCGGGAACGAGATATCTATGATTACGGATTAAATGTAGTAATTTAATGATCTCACATGAGTAATTCATGCAATTTACCACAAAGACTCAAAGACACGAAGAAAAAGAATTAAAAATTTATAATTGAAATACAATCACCGTGTTTTATAATTATAACTCTTTCTGCTAATCCATTATTTTTTATAACTTTGTATCTTTGTTACTTTGTGACTTTGTGTTTATGAATAATTCAGGCTAATTATTTTAATAAAATATATTGAATATAAGTATAGTATGTATAAATATTTTTAATTTCGATCTAAAATGCATAAATCTATAAAAATTATTTTTTAAATTCCGCGTTAATCCGTGTGATCCGCGTAATCCGTGTTCTATCAAATAATTAACGGGAGCAATATGAATAACGATTTTATCTTTGAGTTTTTTGAAAAAATGCCCAGACAAGGCCCTGGATCAGAAAAATATACGTTACAAGCATTGGAGAAAATCAAGCATAGATTGCCGGTTACCCCTAATATACTGGATATCGGGTGTGGCAATGGTACACAAACATTTGATCTGTTACAGGCGCTTCCTTCGGCCAATATAACCGCAATTGATATTCACCCACCATTTCTTGACATGGTCAAAGAGAAATGTTGTAAGATACTACAGCCCCCGGCAAAAGTTCATGCACAGGCAATGTCCATGGCAGAAATCGACTTTGATCCGGGCACATTTGATCTCATCTGGTCGGAGGGCGCGATATACAATGTCGGTTTTGAAAGAGGAATACAACTTTGGCAGGATTTACTAAAACCCGATGGATATATGGTGGTATCCGAAGCCGTCTGGCTAAAACCGGATTTGCCTGCGCCGGTGAGAGATTTTTGGGAATCAGAATATCCCGAGATCGGCACTATCGCGGATAAATTTTCAATCATTGAAAAATCCGGCTTAGAAACAGTTCATCATTTTACGCTTCCCAAATCAGTGTGGCAGGATGAGTTTTATGTTCCCATGCAGGAATTAATCAATCATTTTCGTAAATCGCAAAAGAGTAACGTGATGAATGAATTCCTTGACGGCATGCAGATTGAGATAGATATGTTCAAATCTTACGGAGAGTATTATTCGTATGAATTTTTTGTGATGGGGAAAAGATAGATGCTTGATACTGGATGCAGGATACAGGATTCAGGATGCTGGATACTGGATGCTTGATGATGTGAATTCGATAAAATCGCACTCTATGTCATTCTGCATTCTGCCTGCCCCTGTCATCTCGCAGAGATCCTCCCGGATTGCTGGTGCACAATGCGACGAGAAGATTCCTTCGGAATGACACAAGAATTAATCAGTAACTTATTCTCGTATCCAGTATCCAGAATCATATTGGGAACTTATTTTACGAGGAATTGTACAAACCGGCTTAAAAAAGAAAAACCCATCCGGGGCATGAACCGGACGGGTTTTCCAGACGTTAGGCTACACAAGGTGTGTAGACTTTGGAAGGCAAACTAATTTAACAATAAATTCAGTAAAAGTATTCCCTTTTCTGAATTTTTTTTATTTTTTTTGTATTTGGGAAAATAATTAGAACTTAATTATTTTCTCTATATGGCTTTTGACTTTTATATAAGTCAATTCGCGGCTCTATTTCTTGTGCCATTTGTTTGTCCCGGTTTTTTATCGCCAGTGAATGTGCTCTCTCTGCCAGTTGTCTCGCTTTGTCATATTCCTTATTCTCGGCAAAGCCCATCGCCAGAAGATCCAGACATGTTGCCGTTTCCTGCTCATTATCCTCACAAATTAAAACAGCCAGTCGTAATGCTTCTTTTCCATTGCGAATTTTCGATTCAGGTGCGCTGGCATATATTCTCGCGAGTTGATATGCAAATCGACGATCATTAGGTGCAATTTCCATACCCTTTTTAAAATAATTTATGGCGTCCGCTCTCTGACCCTGTCGTTTTGAAAAGGTTCCGATATTCAGATACGCATCCGTGGATTTGCTATCTATTTCCAGACTTTTCATTATTGTCATTTTTGCCTTTTCTATATCACCCAGTTCAAAATAGATGACTGCCAGATTGTTAATCGCGGCGAAATGTACCGGATTAATATCCAGAGCTTCCTTGTAATGATCCATGGCGGCTTCATAGCGTTTTTGTCGCTGATACACATAACCTAAACTGGTATGAGATGCTTCATTGGGTTTTGCTTCCAACGCTTTTTTGAACTCTTCTTCGGCCTTATTCAGATTGCCCTGATTCAAAAAGTTATTTCCCCTAACCTGACACCAGAACGAACTCACCGCTTCGTTGACCATTTCGTAGTAGACCGGGTCTTTTAAGTCAAGTCGTTCGGGAAGCTTTACCATTTTATTAAATACAAGTTCGGCCTTTTCCTTTTCACCTTTTCTACGGTAAATATCTGCGAGTAGCGCTTGTGCCTCTCTGTAACCGGGCGCCATCTGCACGGCTTTACTTATTTGAGATTCCGCAGCATCTAAATCACTCTGTTCCATAGCCACTTTTGCCAAACCCAGATACGCATGTGGCACCCTGGAATTCGAATATAGAACTCCCTGATAGCAAGCTTTGGCTTCCTTTAAACGACCAGATAAAAGATAGCGATTACCCAGTTTTATATTTAAGGGTGGATAAGAAGAATCCAGTTGTTTTGCTTTTTCATACCAGATAAGCGCATCATCTGAATTGAGCTCATCCAGTGCAATCGCACAAAAATAAGGCCAGCGGAAATGTTCGGGGTCAAGAGAATTTGCTTTTTCAAAACACGGCACAGAAGGTTCTATATAATCATGAATTAACAATGTCATGCCCAATTTACCCCAGTTTTCACTTTTATCCGGTTCAGATTCGGCCTGCGACACCAGCATATTGACTTTGCTAACGATTTGCTTCTCTGTGCCTGCAAAAGCAATTGCTCTGATATTTTCAAGAATTTCTTTATTCGTACTATAATCGATGTACCAAATAATTGAAAAATAAGATGAACGTACATACGATTAATAAAAGAATAACATAGAGATAATTTTTAGTTTTCATTCCATCACCTGATATTTGAGAGTAGTATAAAATAGAGACAGGTCATCTCGCAGAAACCCTCCCGTGATGCAGGCACTGCGTTAGAACAAGAAAATGTTACCCGAACGACGGAAAGATCCCTGAAGGGATGACAAATTAATATCAATGTCCAATGCCCAAGTCCGAATGTCAAATGAATGCCCAAAATAAAATGCCAAATTATAAAAGTAATTCACAATCATTGGACATTGAAAATTGATTTGGCATTTGGATTTTGACATTTGGCATTCTTATTTAAAACTTTGTGATCTTCGTGGTGAATTATAGTACTCATAATAATTTCACCACTCAATCGGCTACATCTTGTCCTTGCCCTTTTTTAAGGGTAATTATCTGATTGGGTGAAATATTCTTAAATATTTCAGTATCTCCACCTGGCCAAATGACGCGTACTTCATCGATGCTGTCGATGTTGCCAAGTCCAAAATGCGCCCGCGGATCATTTGAGGCGCAAAAACTATAGCCGGGATTTACCAGACGCAGGAAACTTTTTTCTCCCGAATGGACTATGACTTTTGCACCATACATATCCCTTTTCAAGTTGGGATCGATGGCCCTGACTATTAACCAGTTACCATTTTTCTCATGATCATTGCGATACAGGCGGGCTCTTCCGCCTTCATTTGATACCAGCAAATCAACATCCCCATCGTTGTCAATATCGCCAAATACCAGCGCCCGGCTATTTTCAACCCGTGACGTAAATGGCAATGCCTGGTCACTCACATCGGTGAAACGGTCATTGCCATCGTTATTAAAAATCAGATTTGGTTCGGCATAATGATCCCAGTATTGAAGAGGATCTCTGTCCGTATAAATTTTTCCTCGAATAACTCTTCCGTTCACAATGGCAAGATCCAGATCGCCATCGAGATCATAATCAAAGAATCCGGTACCAAAGCCGGTAAACGGCAGGCTGACTGCCGACAATGCGACTGGATTGGTCTCATCCTGAAATCCGATATCACCGGCATTGCGTAAAAAAGTGTTTGTTTCCCCCTGAAAATGTGTCATAAATAAATCAAGATCAAGATCGTTATCCACATCACCCAGTGTTACGCCCATACTCGCTTCGGCCATTCCCATGCCATTTATTGCCATTCCCTGCATAAGTGCGTCATCACGAAACGTCCCATCCTTTTGATTGATCCACAGATGATTGTATTTCCGGTCATTCGAGATATAGATATCGGGATAAAAATCATCATTAAAATCGGCACTTATAATTCCCAGGCCGGCGGATGGTTTGGCAGCAATGCCCGATTCGACAGAGACATCTTTAAAGGTACCGTCACCATTATTTTTAAATAACCGGTCCGCGTATCCCGGGAATCCCTGTGGACCACAATAATCCGGGGCTCCTAAACGATCGACGCATACTACTGCTGTATCGTAATCCACATAATTTGCCACACAAATATCCAGGAATGAGTCTAAATTATAGTCGACGAAGGTAACGGAAATCCCCCAATCGGGATTATGAATACCTGATGCCTGTGTTATATCACTAAAAGTACCATTTCCATTATTCAAATAAAGTGCATCCGGACCATCATTGGAAATGTAAACATCCAGATCGCCATCATTATCAATATCCCCAATGGCCACTCCCATGCCATATCCTTGATCCCCCAGGCCGGAAATGCTGGTAACATCCGTGAATGTACCATTGTCTTCCTGCCGGTAGAGCCTGTTTCTTATCGGTTCGTTATTGGTTTGTGTCTTTTCATGAATTGCGCCGTTGAGTAAATAAATATCCAGATCATCATCGTTATCATAATCAAAAAACGCCGCACCGGATCCGATACTTTCCGGCATGTAATATTTACCATCAATTGCCGGGTCATGCACAAAATCAAGATTTACCTGGTCGGTAATTTCAGTTAGAAAGGAATTACTCTTTTGCCCCGTATCATTGCTGCACCCACAAAAAAACAAAAGCACATATGCAGGTATAACAAACATTGTAATCCTAAAATTTACCATTAACGTCCTGTTCTAATAGTATTATGGCGTTAATCCGGCCTGCCGCGTTTCACACGGGTCATCCCCGTTCTATTTCTTTGATGTTGATATCCTATGATACTATTTATTATTATGCAATATTACTGGTAGACGAATATTATATTTCACCCCTAAAGGGGTTTTCAATGTTTTTGGGAACTCCATTTACTACAAATATAGAACCGCTACGCGGTTCTTTGTATATCCTCGATATCATAGTCCCGTCAGGGATTATATATTTCTATCCATTTTTGATAGAGCATAGTAAAAATCCCTTAGAGTTAATATATTATAAGTAATTTGTAATTGGTAATTTTAATGAACCAATAGCCAACTCCAGGTTCTGAATAACCAATAACCAATTCCAAGTTACAAGTTACGAGTTACAAATTCCTAATCCCTCATCTCTAATCTATTTCACCTGTGCATTTACATGAGAGACAATTTCCCCCTTATTATTCAACCGTTATTTCCCTGGCATTATGCGGAATATCCGAAGTGGTGGATTTGCCACCGGGCCAGATTATCTTAATTTTTTGAGGATATTCCGCTATGCCAAAGACCTGGACATGAGAATCCTGGGACCAATAACCCGAACCGGTGTGAATTTGTCTGGCCGGACCGGAGTGATCCGAATATATCAACTGAGCAATGGCGCCAACGGCGGATAGATTCTTATCATCACCCTTTAACCGCACACGCAGACCCGGTTTTGCTTGTACATTTTTATAAAGTTTCGTCCTGGCGCCGTTTTGCGAAACCGCAAGATCTATTCTGCCATCTTTATTATAATCACTTAAAGCGGCACCTCGTTGTTCGCCATAAATCCGGATTCCCGACTCCTGACCAGGTACTGCCTGCAATTTACCACTGCCATCTCCCCGCAACCATAATCCGCGTCCGGCATCAATTCTCGGCGTTTCAGGCTGGGTCGCAAAAAAGTTCTGAGATATAAATACATCATCATGACCATCGCCGTCAAAATCCGACACGCCACAATAAAAAGCCGGGGAAAATTGGGCTTCGGCCGGAAACTCAATGGCCTCAAACGAAGCACCCTTATTTAAAAAAACGGTATGAGCCAGGGTGTTTGCTGACAAGGAATCTGCGAGATATAGATCCGGACCGATTATACTGCGAAGTTCTGCTGCACCATATTGTTCAAATGATTTAACTTTGCTTTTTATAAACGGCATTGCCCGTGACATGCAGGAAAACCCACGCTCCGGAACAATGGATCTGATAAACGGATCAAAATGCGCTTCCACGATATCCAGGGTACCATTATTGTCAAAATCATCATAATATATTTTTAACGGATGATCGGGAGTATAATGATATTTACTGTTCAGTCCCCAGTTGGTTGCCACAATATCCATGCGGCCATCTTCGTTGAGATCAGCGGTAGTTAGCCCATTCCACCAGCCGCGATATTTGCTCATCCCATATTTTTCAGTAGCATCGGTGAAATGGCCATTTTGATTCTCAAATATCATCACCGGGCCCCATTCCAGCGCCAGAATCAATTCAGGATCGCCATCATGATCAAGATCGCTGAACACGGCACCGGAGACCAGCCCAATTCGTCGTAATTTACCAGAATTTATTTCATCTGTTACGAATTTCCCATCTTCATTCTTTAATAATTCTGAAGATGCCGGATCCGGATATTTGCCTGGGATGACCCGCCCGCCAACAAATAAATCCAAATCTCCATCATTATCATAATCTGCAAGGGTGAGAGGACCGGTAGCAGAGAGGTTTGACGGCAAATCTTCACTATGCACAAACCGGTCTTTTTCAATGCGATATGTTTTGGCAACCGGTATCATTGCAGATTCCTCATAATTGGACTGACCAATGACCAGCGAGGTAGAATTTGGTTTATCAGACCAGGCCAAAACGGCCGTCTGATCTCGTTCTGTTTCTTTATTAAGTAACTTATCAATTACTTTAATAAAACCTTTGACCCCGTCATTGCGAAAAATAGTCGCTTTGCCCGCTTTTCCACTTGAAATTAACAGATCATCATCCCCGTCATGATCGATATCGAACCATGTCAAACCAGGACCCAGTTGACTCAATTGATTTGGCAGCAACGGCTGACGGTAAAAGTCATTAAACGCCAGATCATAATGTTCGTGCTGCAATTTCTCGCTCACATCTGTAAAATATGGATTTATATCATCAGATTTTAATTCCGAGGCACTTTCAGCAGTGGTTTCATCAATTTCATAGATACAATTTATTGACACATTTCGGATAAGGCTACGTTTGCCGCTACGCCAGATAACTTCGATTCGTCTTTCTGTAGCGTTTGATGTCGCAGCAAATACAATTAAGGGGTCTGAACCTGAAAGATAGTGTCCGCCACTTTTGACTTCTTTCGATTGCAGTATTTCTTCGCCAAGCAGTGTGACTTTTGATCCGATACCCTGAGTATTTGCTCCGGATCCCCTGAGGCGAACCGCAATTCTTGGTGCAATTGCTGTATTTTTATATATCCCGGCCGGGCTTTCAAAATTATTAATCACCACATCAAGGTCACCGTCATTATCAAGATCAGCCATTGACATGCCATGGGAAATTCCGGCGGTATGAAATCCCCAGTTTTCGCCGGTTTCAGTAAATGTCAGATCGCCATTATTTCGAAAGAGATAATTATGGGTATCCAGCGGGGATACAATCAGTATGGACCGGCGCAACTCGTCCACAGTTTTAATTTTCTGCTGAATAATTTTATTCTGAGTATCGTAGTCCTGGACATCATATGCATGTCCGGTCGTTACCATCAGATCTTCATAGCCATCCAGATCCGCATCTATAAATATCGCCGACCAGGTCCAGTCCGATGCATATAAACCACTGTAATTTGCAATTTCTGCATATGTTCCGTCACCACGGCTCAAAAACAGCGTATTGCGCATCACCTGGGGCCGGTTATATATTTTTCCGACGGAAATGCTGGTACGTGCCATCTCGCCCATCTGCATTTTACGTTTTTTATGGTCCCGGCTGAGCATGTCCGCAACAAAAAAATCAGCAAGTCCATCCCGGTTAATATCCGTAAAATCTACTGTCATAGATGAAGAACTGGTTGTACGGATTGCCGTTCTTTCAACTGCTTGAAAATTTCCATGGCCGTCATTTATCCAGATGAAATCCGGGCTTGAGAAGTCATTGCATACATAGATATCCGGATCACCGTCATTATCCATATCCTGCATTTGAGCGGAAAGCCCCCAGGCACGGGGTATAATATCAGGAACATTATCTTCGCGGATGAAACGGGATGATTCCAGTGCAACCGGTTTAAGATGGCCTTTGCCATCATTGATATACAATATATCCCGTTCTCCGGCATCCGGTTCATAAAGCATTAAACCCGACGCATCCATTACCGGTGATTCCCTGTCACGGCGGCTTTTATAGCGGTAACTCACCATATACATATCCAGATCACCATCCCCATCAATATCTCCCAGTGTCATGGATGTATTACCGGTCCGATCCTCCAAAGACACCAGGCCCACCTTTTCGGTCTCTTCGGCGAAACTTCCTGTACCATCATTTATAAAGCAGGCATTCGGTCCGTCCATTACGGTAACAAATAAATCAAGGTCCCGGTCACCATCAATATCGGCAAACACCGCCCCTTTAGAAAAATGACCGCGATGTGCCACACCGGCAGAATCAGTAATATCTTCAAACTTCCAATTACCCAGATTACGGTACAATTTATTTGAACCATTCAGTCCACAGAAATAAATATCAATAAATCCATCATTATCGATATCGCCGGTGGCCACCCCGGAACCATCAAGCAAATGCTGATTACTGAGTATTTGCTCCTGGGTCAAGGTATTTGTAAATCCGATACCGGTAACTGTTGAATCCGAGCTGAACAAACCCGGTGGAATCGCCTGCGGGATCCATAAGTTCGGCCCATCGAAATCCGGTTTCCTGATGCCACTGCATCCGGTCATTACCGCATGAGATAAGAAATATTAGTAAGATGAAAAAATATGCCAGCCGAATAGCAGAATTATTATTAGAAATACATTTATAAAGATGGTTTATCATATACTCGTTTTCCCACCAACAAAATCAGTGATAATTTCTTTATACAAAAAGTCTGATAATTTACCAAAAAATAATAGAATAGTTTGAACCCTGAATTTAATCAGGGTCTCTCGCATAGACCCAAAGACCCGAGACAAGATGATTAGGTAAGTTAGAATGAGAAGTTAGAAATTGTAATGGTAATTATTGCACATCGCCAATTACAAATTCTTAATTCCAAATCGTTTCATCTGCGCCTCTGCGACTCTGCGTGAAATAATTGTAAACAAATATGGATGTTTACGCCCCTATTCCCGGATTCCTTTTCCTTGTACAACCTTAATATAATGATCAATTCCTGGTTGCTCAATATATTCTTTTTGCCCGTCCGGCCATTGGATCTCAAGTTTGTCAATTTTCTCATCGCCCCCTAATCCGATATGCATTCGCGGATCATTATAGGATAAATACGATGTGGCCCATTGATTTATTTTCACCTGCTTTCTGCTCCCGGTTGTAATTGTCACTTTTGCGCCGATTGCTGAGGCCGGTCCGTTTTTACCCACCAGGGTCAATCCCAGCCAATGATTTTTATTTCCACCATCATTCCGAAGCAGCGTGGCAGTTGCACGCAGATCCACATGAGACACGATGATATCCAAATCACCGTCATTATCAAAATCCCAGACAGCAGCGCCTCTACCCGAACGTAAATCACTAAAATAATCTCCAACTTTCTTTCCCACATTGACAAAATTACCTTTTCCATCATTTTCAAGTAACAAGGGCGGTTGCTCTACCAGTTCCTCCGCCAGACCGTTGGCGGAAAAAATATCCAAATCGCCATCATTATCATAATCAAATAATGCGGCACCCCATGCTCCTTTGCCGGAAAATGCGGACCGAACGCCACTGGACGCGGTTATATCTTCATAAATACCATTTCCGGTATTGCGGTAGAGCGCACCATACCGCAAATCAACTACCAGCAAATCAATCAGACCATCCCCATCCACATCACCAATCGAACCATGCATGGATCCCGTTGGCAGCCCCTGGTCATTTACAGCCAGACCACTGGCTCTTCCCACTTCGCTAAATTTCTGATTGCCGTCGTTACGGAATAAAAAATTCTCCTGGTGGTCATTTCCTTGAAATAAGTCAAGATCACCATCATCATCATAATCAAATAAGCTCAGCCCCATGCATTTTGATTGTGGGTAGTACAAACCAACATCCCTGGTAACTTCCTTAAATGTACCATCTGTTTGCTGTTCGTATAATAACGAAGCCTGACCATCATACTCAGAAGGGTGTGGCATCATATCGGGCGCAGTTGGTGAAATATAAGCGGGATCAAAAGCGAGAAAATTCCCCACCATCAGATCCACCCTTCCATCCTGGTTATAATCCCAAAAACTGACCCCCACACTCCATTTTGTAAAATTATTCAGTTTTTCCGGACCCTGCAGTCCTAATTGTTGTGCGATATCTGTAAATGTCCCATCCCCATTATTCCGGTAAAACACATTGGGTCCATAGTTCAGCAAAAATATATCAACATCCGAATCACCATCATAATCAATTGCCCCGGCGGCCATGCTCCAATGCCGATCATCGACGCCTGCCTGACCACCTGTTTCGGTAAACGTACCATCCCCATTATTATGATACAGTTTATTGGGTGTGTTTTTAAAAATTAAACCCGTGGAATCGCTGATTCCCTCCAGGTAAGTGCCATTTAGCATATATAAATCCATGTTCCCATCACCATCATAATCCAGAATGGTAATCCCCGAACCACTGCTTTCAAGTATATTTTGATAGGTCAAATCTCCAAAATTATAACGGAAGTCGATACCGGCCTGTGTGGTAATTTCGGTGTATCGAATATCAAGATTCTGCGCAAATAGTCCACTGCAAAAAACAATCAATAGGATTAATATCATATTTAAACTCCTGAGATCTAATTTGAATTGAGCCCCACTACCCTATTATTAACTCACGCAGAGGCGCAGAGACGCTGAGAAAAAGAATATTGAATAGAAATTAGAGATTTGCGATTGGCAATATTTACAAATTACCAGTTCCTAATTCCGAGTTCCAAATTCTCCATTTTTGAGCAGGAGATTCTTCGTCCGCCAGACGGCGGACTCAGAATGACACCTAATATAATAACGAATTACCAATAGCAAATTACTATCCTCATTTCTAACTTCTAACTATTTTTACTGCCTCTCTGCGAGTGAACATTGCTTAATCAGATTTATCCGATAGTAATGTCCGATATTTTTGGGTCGTTATCTTACGGGTGTTGTATTTTTTCATATACTCCTGATATTCATTATTTTGCGGGTAATTTTCACTATCACCATAAGGATATCGCGACATACCGATAAACGGTAGTGGCAGAACTGTCTGCCCGGCAGCCGTATTCAGATCACCATCTTTCAACCAGCCCTGGGTATAGATTATAAAGTCCCGTGTCCAGCCCGTTTTGGTTGCAGGAAGTCCATCGGCCGCAAATGATATGCTTATCTCGTCACCTGCATTGGTAATGATGTATTTACTATCCGCCGTTTGCAGTAACTCTTCTACATGACCATAACGTGTATAAAAACCTGTCAGATCGCGCCATATGGGTTCCGTGGTTACATCCGCATAGTCAAACCAGAAAGGTCCATGTCTTCCACCCTTGCGATACATGCGTGAAAATCCACGGTAATGGATATCAGCCGTGGAAAGAGCTAATTCATTAATTTCAATAGGTATTTCCTGGTCCCCAACTGTAAAGAAAATATAATCCCAGTAAATGTGCATACTGGTGCGGATCCTGATCTTGCGCTCTTTGGAAAGGAATTTATCTTTCAGGTCAAGTATGACATATTTATTCTTCCCCATGGGAAAACTGACATTTTCAATCACGGTCTGCCATTTCCCCTGCTTATTTAGTACCTGCAGGTATGGCGCAATTACCTTTATATCCGAAGATTGCGATACGGCCATATTTATACTGGCATCGGTCGGAAACACCCAGCCATTCAGATATAACATGACGGCTTCGGTCTCAGGAATATCACCAAGATCGATTACCAGGTCGTGGGGAACGGTTATGCCCTGATATTTGTCCATCTGCATGTCAGCGACGTATTTATTATCCTTCTCACGTACCAGCGGGCTGAGATCATTCCCCTGCCCATCCTGTACCGATTCTGGAGTTTTCTTCTGCTTTACTTTATACAGCTTAAATGGTGGAAATGGGGGCGGTGTAAAGCGCTCATTGACATATATATCTGTATTCTCCGGATGGTCCACCGCCAGAAGTTTCACCTGATCAAAATAGGCCGTTTCCCAGAGTTCGGCGGTAATTTGCATTTGATATAAGCCATCTTTTTCTTTCAATAAGTGTCCGGGAATCTTGAAATAATCCTGCGAGGGATCTGAAAAGGCATAGGCCGTTTCTCCGCCCATAATGCCCAATGGCATGCCGAGAGCACTGCGCCACAGTACATCGGTGACAAATTCAAATTTATCACCATCCCAGGTATACAGGAACGGACAGGATCCCTTTAGAATCTGTTTTTCCAACAATGCCTGATCGCTGCCCGGTTCGAACAGATTTTGCGGAACACCATTTGTCCAAAGTACGCGAACCACATCGGCCTTTGTTCTTTGCCCCAGGCCAAAATGAGAAACCGCCTCGGTTACAACCCTGCGATTGATAGGACTCATCGGCTTTGACTTCCAGTTTGGCACCAATGCCAAAATAGTTATTCTTACCACTTCCGGTTCTGAGACCTACCAGCTGTACTTTCAGATAATGATTCGCATTCCCGCCATCATTTCGTAATAAATAGACCCGGCCATCATCTCCTGCCATAAAAATATCCAAATCACCATCCTCATTATAATCGGCGACCTCTATCTGCCTGGCTGACGGTAAATTTTGCGGTAGCAGAGATGACGCATCACTGAAGACACCCTTTCCGTTATTATGAAGGAGTATTACTTTATTTTTGACAGAACTGCCGGCTGCGGGTTCTCCGGAAATTATTAAATCCAGAAAACCATCATTATCAAAATCAAAAAAGGATACGGTATTGCAGGTAAAATCTTTTAAACCGGATTGTATTTCTTTCGAACGATAATCCTGTTCGAATTCAACGCCATCTTTGTTGGCGAAGAGAGAAAAAGTACCCACACCGGCCGGAAAGTGGATCAAATCCTGTAATCCGTCATTGTTATAGTCACCCATGGCCACAGCCCGGGAGCCGTTAGCCAGTTTCATTCCGACCTTCTCAGAAATATCATCAAACTGGCCCTGACGTAAATTTGAGAACAGGTAATTGGAACCCTGGCTGTTAACTACATACAAGTCCAGATCGCCATCATCATCAAAATCCGCGAAATGTGTATCAATACTTGGCAATTTGTCACCGGAAACATTGAATTTATCTGCCATTTCGGTAAACGTCCCGTCCAGATTATTTCTGTAGAATTTGTTCTTCTCCATATTTGCCTGGTATAAATCCAGATCACCATCATGATCAAAATCGGCAAAACAGGCGGCCAGACCATTGCCGCTTCCAGTAATACCCGCTTGCGCTGCCACATTTCGAAATTTCGAAGGATCATAATGATAATAAAGCCTGTTTTCAGTACTATTGACGATATACAGATCCAGATAGCCATCATTATCATGGTCTGCAAAGATAGCAAAGCGATCGGCTCCGCCATGATTGATGCCCGATTCATTTATGATGTCGCCAAACTTGCCAAAATCATTTTTTAGCAGGTAGCGATAGTTCTTTCCCTGTTTGGGATTTAGTCCGGATGCATAGATATCCTGGGTGCCATTGCCATCAAAATCTGCCAGGGCAAGTATGTAATGTGCTTTTTCTGATCCGGAGGCAGAGTCACATAATACGGGCAGTTTATGCAAACCGGCAGACTCGCTGGCATCGGTGAATTTTATGGTTGCCAGTACGCCTGATGTGGTTAAATTGGATACATTTACATCCCGACGAAAACTGATTACCGGCGTACCGATAAGCGGCCCGCCGATCCCCTTTAACGCATCAAAACCGGACCGGTATAAAGGAGTTGGTTTCAGGATGTTTCTAAATATATTGAATGGAGGTGAGGCAGCTGCGGCATCATTTTTTTGCATATGTCTCAGACACTGATCGTAATAGGCATTAGCTTCACCGGGAAATTCAGGCATTTGTTGTTCAATTGGTTCAAAATACCCCAGGGCCATATCTGCTTTTTTATTACGAAGAAGCAGATCGACCAGATCAAATCGGGCCGTAATATTTGCCGGTATAAATGTGAGTACCCTGGTCAGCAATTCTTCTGCCCGCAAACTAAGTTGCGGATCCTTCGATTTTGCGTAAATCTGCCCCAACTTGTATAAGGTTCTGATATGATCCGGATGATGTCGCAGCGTTTCCTCTAACAGGACAATTGCCTGATCTTCGCGGTTTGTCAGGATCAGTACTTCCGCCAAATTTAACTGAATTTCCGGATCCACTGCAGCTCTTTCCAGGGCAAATCGTAACTGCTTCTCAGCCTCCTGGTAATTACCCAGGCGAATATAAACCAGCCCAAGATTGGCATAACCCAGGGCCTCATCCGGTGCGATACGGATCAATTCTTTAAATGCGGTTTCCGCTTCCGGAAGTTTATTTTCTTCCAGATATGCCAGTCCCATAGTTCTGGTAGTAATCATGTCAGGAATATTTTGTTGGTCCTGCAGATTCCCGCATGAATTAAAGAAATGAGGGATGAGGAATATGATTGTCAGGAATAATGTAATGTTAAATTTTAAATATTTCACTCTTGTTATCCTAAGTTTAGTAATACGTCAAAATAATAATTTAGACAGGATAACAGGATTATTGAAGATGGTTAACTACTTGTGTATTATGCTGGTGACCCTATATGGACTCAAACTAAGTTTAGGAACCCAATTGTGTTCCCAAGTTCAACCTGGGAACAAGGATTTCCTGTAAATCCTGTTATCCTGTCAAAAAAAACAAAATAGTCTGCTTGTCAAACAATGACCGTAATTTATTACTTAAGTCGAGAATTATCAATAACCTGAATTATTGGATTGGCCTGATTTCCACCGCCGTTGTCCCAGACAATTTCTCCTGTCACCCCTGTCATTGGTGACATACGGAACAGGATTTCACGCAACCGAGCCCGGCTTAATCCGCTAATATGGATAGCCCGGATGATGATGTTTAGACTATCAAACAAATATGCTGCTTCTGAGGTGGGTAATTCACCGAATAAATTATGATAGCGATCTGCAAATACACGATAGGCTGAATTATTGTGAGAGGAGAATGGTAACAGATAATTAATTTTCCTTCCAGTGAACGTTTTCAGTTTATTTATATCAAGATTTGTTATTACGGGCAAGAATACCGATAGGTGCAACTCTTTTTTGCCTAATTCATCCAATAATTCAAATATCATATCCGGAGAGAGGTGCAGTATCAACGCATCGACATTATATGGCGTAATACGTTTGACAATTTCCGGGATATCCGCGTGAACCGGGATTTCAAAGTGAAAGACCGGATTATATGAATTCTCATTAAACACACGGGATAGTTCTCGGGAAAATAATTGTCCGTCATGGTCAGCAGTGGTTATAAATCCGATTATTTTGTATCGGCTTTTTATAACGCCATCATGAAAAAGAGCACTGGCCTGCATACAAAAATCGGGGGGAAGTCTGAACATCCAGGGTATATTGACATAGTTTAGCGTAGGATCTGCTGATAGCGGCGCAATAAGCGGCACTCTGGCCTTTGTAACGATCTGCTCGGCAATATGTGTTGCCGCTCCGTCCTGTGATCCGATAATGGCCCAGACACTATCTTCGTAAATCAGTTTTATCATTTCTTTTGATCCGGCCCCCCAAGGATCGTCGGCCCAGCGTTGAATCAATTTAAATGGCTTTCCCTGATATCCGCCTGAGTCATTTGCCATGGATATGGCCATATTGGCGGCATTGAAAAGCGGTTTATTTTCAGATCTTGGCAGAAACAAACCCAGTGAAATGCTATCGACTTTAGTATTATTGCTATCCGGCCACCCGGAATACTCAGCCGGTGTATCAAGAACATGAACCGGTTTTTGTGATTCAACAGATTCCTGAGCAAGGAGAAAATTTAAACTACTGCTTAAAATAATGAGTGGAATTATTAATAGAGACTTCTGAAAAATGAAAATATTTACCTTAGCGTCATTCTGAACTTGTTTCAGAATCCCTTTAAATAGACCCTGAAATAAATTCAGGGTGACGAAATTCAAGTATTTATTACATTTTTCAGAAGTTTCTAATATATAATATTTATGGGGAAGATTATTCATTGGATTGATTCAAATCCCGCGGGACTTCATCATGAGAATAGAATTTAAAGACACCATCCTCCAGAATTACCAAAGTGGCCGGCGATCTGTTTGAGTATACCGCATCAAATTCCTTTTTGCCGGTTACTCCTTTATAATCGGATTGATTTGCCAGCTGGTCCCGAATTAAGGCACGATTCAAACCAGCCTGTTCAACAGCATTTAATATCATATTCATACCATCAAAGGCATGGGCCGCATAGCTTTCGGGTTCATCACCAAACCTGTCTTTAAATTGACTTTTAAATGATAACAGATCCGGATCATTGCTTTCGGGGTGATAAGGATAGGCCGCCGCAACATTCCCGGCACCGGTTCCGGCCAATTGTATGAATTCGGGTATGACCATCCGGTCGCTGCCGAGATACCATTGATTCATGCCCAATTTCCGCATCTGCTTTAAGATCAGAGCCGATTCCCGTGCATTGCCGTATGTTATAACCCCATCAGGGTTTAAATTCCGGATTCGCTCTAACTGAGAGGTAAAATCGGTATCTCCCTCCTGATACTGCAATTCAATGACAAACGGGAATCCAAGTCTTGTGGCTGCATCGCGAAACTCATCTATGCTCATTCTGCCATAACGGTTTGTTGCACGAAGTGCCGCCACCTTTTTTAGTTTAAGTGTTTTAAATGCAAAATCGGCAAGCGTATAACACATCTGACGATCATCGGTGATACAGCGAAACACCCAGGGAATGCTTGTTTCAACAAATGTGGGATCCGTGTCGGCGGAATTCATGACCGGTAGTTCGGCTTTGAGCGCGGCCCGGATCAATATATGACTATTTGCACCATCTACCGTACCGAGCACCGCCCAGACGCTGTCTTTATAGGCCATCATTATAACTTCTCGTCCCGATGAACGCCAGTTACCGTTATCATTCCGGATAATCAGTTTAAAAGGCACTTTATTGCGGTAACCGCCTTTAAGATTGGCCTGTTCAACAGCCAGTTGCGCTCCCTGGAGCATCCTCATGCCAATCGACGATAAATGTGAAGACTGATATCCGTCCCAACGCACCACGCGTTGATTCACATTAAACTTTAAATTTTTCAGATCACCGATAGAATCAAGATCCGCATTGATAATCGGACCGATAAATCCTATTTTTATGCTATCTGGTAATGGGGGTTCAGATATATGCCGGCCGTAGCCCGGATACTCCAGCGTATCCAGAAAAAAACGTTTGTAAGGCTGTTCAAAACGGCTGTATGGCGCGTATTCATTGGGTGTTTTTCCATAATCTAAAGTATCACTTGAATTTTGAGCGAGAAGGCAAGTACTCATTGCACATAGAAAAATGATGCAGGATATTAGCGATATTTTACCAATTTGATGTATCATAAATATTCTCGGTTAATTCACATTCAGAGAGAAAGGAAATTGGGAATTAGGACTTGGGAACTTGTGATTGTGCTTTGTTATTGATTATATTAAAAACAAATAAATATCACCCAGCACCAATGCCAAATAACTAATTACAAGTTACTAATTCCCAGTTCCAAGTTTCAAATCTCTAATCTCTCATTCCTCATTTCTAATCTCTAACTTCTACCTTAATCCCGGGTAGTACCCCTTACCCTTCCCTCTGGCTAATCCATGCCCGGTTCCGATCCAGATATCATCACCCATAAACTCTGTGCAGATGGTGAAATGGTTTGGTAAATCCAGATTTGTCTCCACTTTATCTATTATCTTATTTCCACGCATTACTTTTGCCGTCCAGGTTTTATCATCTTCATTTTCAAGCACATAGGTAACCCAGGTATCTGAATCAAAATCCACCAGCACGCCCAATCCCTTATCGGTGCAATTATAACTTGATATTGCACTTCTTCCCAGTGACAGATTTATAAAATTACTGGGTAATCCACTGTCATGATCCATATACCCGCGCCAGTTTCTGCCATCATAACGACTTAACCCAAAATAAGTTGAGGCCCATAATACGTTATCCACATAGGATGCGGATGTAGTGATCACATGAACCAGTCCATCATCACGATACAGATCAATCTCCATTTCGCCGTCGGGATCATGGTATACCTTCCAGCTCTCTGTCGGTACATCCCACTCCAGAATCCCACCGCCCCAGACTGCAAAATATACCTTGTCATCATTGGCATCGACATTGTAAGTCCAGACCTCTTCCATGGGCGCATGTTTTTCATTAAAAACCGCCCATTCGCCACTCAACTGGTTATACCGACTGATCCCTGCAGTGGTAGCCACCCATACATTATCGCCCTCAATATCAATGCCATATACCACATCATTTAATAAACCGCTGTTCATTTGCGTAAAATGTTCAAAATATCCGCCGCTGAACCGGGCGATTCCCTCACCAAATAATGCCAGCCATAGTTCACCGGTTTTGTGATCTTTGGCGATACCCATTATTACATTCCAGGGTAATCCATTGGCCTCCGTCCAGCTTTCCCACTTACCATTATAATAGAGTACCAGACCACCCTCCGTGCCGATCCACAGGCTATCGCCATCTGCTTCCAGAAAGAAAATATGATCATTTATCAACTGCCCCCCAGTTGACTCCGTTGTAAAAGTTTCCCACTCAGTATAGACAAAAGGAAATCCGGCGTTTACATCCCTATCACTTTCCTGACCAAAAGTCAAAATTGAAAATAACAGGAGGATCATTATTGATTTATACATAGTATAGTTCCAATTAAAGCGTCTTTAAGTATTCCATCAAATCATTCAGTTGATCTTTTGTCAGATCATTGGTGACACCATGGGTGTCTTTTGTATTATACAGTGTCCATATTTCATCCAGCGACGCAGCCCGCCCGTCATGCAGATACGGCGGCGAGGCATAAATATTATTAAGATGGGGTACATCAAACTTGCCATGGGTATCCAATGCGGATGATGTTCCCACATCAAATTGCTCCCGGTTCGTATAATAGGGATAGGTATGACATGTATTACAGCGATTATATTCAGGAATTTCATTTCCTGAATTATCATAAATACGTTCAAATATCCGCTTCCCTCTTCGTTGTGCATCGCTAAGCTGTTCGCCGGTACGGTATCTGTTTGGCGGCCTTGGGATCGTAACAATATATCGATCCAGTGCTGCAGATTGTTCCGGTTTAAAGGGATCAATGCGGGTAAAAAATGCTGCCAGACGCGGTCCGCATTGACGTTTTAAAGTGGGATTTTTTCCAGTCCATTTAAAAGGTGCGGTATCATTGATTCCCCGTAGCGTCCGGTTATCAACCGGGTTTACCCCAAGACCATCCGGTTCGATATCATAGGTCAGACCATCGATACCACCATCGGGATGACAGGAATGACAGGAAAACTGTCGCGCATAGGTATATTCCGAACTGTGAAATATGCGCTCGCCATATCTTGCCTGGGTAATTTCATCTGGTCCGCCAAGATCGATGGTTTTAATCCGTTCTGCGTGATTCGATATCAATAACCGATATGGCATCATCAAGGCCGTCTGCCACATATAAAAATTTATTATTCGGCGAAACCGCCATTCCCCTGGGACTTTGCCCCACCTTTATTCGTTCGACCACAAATTGAAGGCTCATTCCCAGGTGGTTGGCCATCTCTGCACGGTCTTTAGCAGATAAATTCTGTGAGAGTATGTTTTTCATGGCTTCAATATCGATCATTGCCACTTCTTGCACACCGCCGCCTGTTGCGAATGCATACCGGCCATCGCCTGAAAACACAATATCAGTCGGATCAGCAAAGAAGTCATTAATTTCATCCAGCAATAACTGGTCTACGCGACCGTCCTTCCATAAAATCCCGATACCGTTGGTCATGATCCAGCCCTGAATATTGCGGGTCATGGGTACCAGGTTTTTGGTACGAATCAATGTCACCAGGGCAAAATGGGCATCAGGTGATACGGCGACACCTTGTATCAGGTTTGCATCCCTGACTGGAATCCGTTTTCTTACCGTCGCGGTTTTTGTGTCAATCACTGTAACTTCAGATACGGAAGTTGATCTGAATTTTCCATATCTTGGCAGATTATTGGTGATGTATACAGAACTGCCATCCGGTGATATTGCGGCGCCCCAGGGTCCGCGTGATGCTGCCAGACGTTTAACCTCGTGCCCTTTAGCCAAATCCACAACAGACACATCGTAGGTTCCGGCATTGGCCACATACATAAACTTGCCATCGGGAGTAATGACCATTTCATGGGGTTCATCACCAACAATAATCGTATTTATCACCTGGTAAGACCTGGTATCCACGACCGAAATATTATCTGATGCCCGATTACTCACATAAGCCCGTGATTGATCCGGTGAAAAGCAAACAAAATGCGGCTGCATACCGATATCAATTTCCCTGAGAATCTTATCGGTCCCGGTATCAACAACAATCAGACTATTGGAGGCCTCGCAGGCAATAAACAAGCGTTCCCCATCCCTGGTAACGGCCAGGTTAAACGGGGTTTTATAAACTACCTTCTTTTCATTAACATTCTGCTTTTTTGAGGCAGATGATTTAATTACCGGTTTCGTACGTTCAACATAGTCGTCGTCAATGGGAATAATGCCGGGTGTAAGTGCGCCCCCTTTTCCGAAATGAGCGATGGCGGCAAACGCCGAATCAAAGTCAAATATTTTTGAATTCAAAACAGATACATGAGAATTTTTTTCTTTATGACATATCATGCAATCACGCTTTTGCGTCTTTTTCAGACCTGCACGGATTGCTTTGTCCCGGTCCCGCATAATATCGGCATCAATATAGTCGCTACCGGGTCCATGACATAACTCGCATTGCACCCCATCCTCAAAGCGGAAAGTATCATCACGCTCCCATTCTTCAACATTATATGCTGTTGTGTGACATCCCAGACAAATGGGACTCTCCCAGGGTTCAATATCAATTCCGGATAATTCAGCAATCTCCTTTGACTCCGGTTTAAATAAAACGGAATGGGCCTGCGCGTGTTTTGACTGCCGCCAGATATTGAATTGATCCCGGTTACCCTGCTGATGATGACATTGGCGGCAGACCTGTTCACCTACATAAATGCGATCAGCTGGCTGCTGCGCACTCAGGTTCATAGCGGCAAAAATAAACATCCAGATTAGTTTAGAATATTGATTTTTCATAATGCAAATCTGATCTATTCAGATATTTCTAAAGCAAAGTCGCAGAAAAAGATAGTTAGAAGTTTGGAACTGGGAATTGGGAATTAGTAATTTGTTATTGGTTATTAGTACATCTTTTTACTTCTAACTTCTAATTCCAATTCCTAATTTTCGTCTCTGCATCTTTGCGAGAGATAACCTATCCATCTATTGCTGATTACTAAATTGCAATACTACGACTTCTTTATTCTTCTTTCTGATGCCATAAATAGTTCCCTTTTCGGAACGATCCCAGGCGATTCCCTGACCGAATATATTGATCGGTACAACTTCAACCAGATCTAAAACAGAACCTCGATCTGGAATCTGAAAGACATAGGTTTCGGGCAAATCATGTCCCGTACAATACAGCAGACTATCCACACCCCATGAACCACCGGAATTACTCATGGGTCTGAATTTTTCAACTACTTCCTCCGGAAATACCCATGATTCTATTTCACGCCATTGGCCATCGAGTTTAACCACACTTGTCCATTCGGATCCCTTACCTGTCACATGTTTCCATTTTTCATAGTGGGCAAAACCGGCCCACCAATAGCCATCATGCCAGTCAAGCCATGTACAACTACCCCGGTATATGCCAAAACTGAACGAATCGATATGCTCTAATGTGGCTGCATCCCATACTTCAATTGAACTGGTCATAGGTACCGCAGAATAATTAGAGTGCGCACAATACAACTTGCCGTCAATAATTACGCCGCTATCCAGGTGAATTATCGGTCCGTCACCGTCTTCCTTCCATTGAGCCACCAGTTCACCGGTTGTTTTATCGTATTTTCCGATTCTTTGACTATCGATTACATAAATATAATCCTGGTCAATGGCAACGCCCTGCCGGGCCTCTTTCATTTTAAATGTCTTTATTTCTTTAAATTCCCGGGTTCCTGCATAGGTTTGTGAATTAAACAGTACTATAGTCAGGCAGATAATTATACTTAGTGTAAAAAAATGCTTTGTCATTTAGTCTCCAAACGAGAAGGATAATTACTTTGAAAGATCTGAAAAAAACACAACTCGTCACGCCCGAAGAACAGGATTTTCAACCTGTATTCATTTCAGATTTTGTTCTTTTGATCCTGAAATCCTGAAACTAGTTCAGGACAAGCAAGTTCAGGATGACGCTTTGAATTAAATTTTCATTCTTCAGATCGCTCTACTCGATTATTTTAATCACCTGGTTCGCTGATATGTTTTCAAGTACCTGGGTAGTACCACCAGGCCAGCGAATTTCTATTTTATCTATAGTTTTCGCATTTCCCAGTCCAAAATGTAGCCGGGGATCACTTTGTGACAGATACCCGGAACTGCTTACGCGCCACTTTGTCTGGACAAGTTTATTTGCTGTCAACCTGACACGACAACCAATACCATCACGGTTGCTTTTTGTACCCTGGAGCTGAATAGAAATCCAGTTTTGTGTGTTTCCACCATCATTCCGTAACAAACGCGGCCGGTTATTCAGATTTAATATGAGAATATCCAGATCGCCATCATTATCATAATCCCCGACAGCGGAGCCGCGGCTGACAAACTTTTCCTGAAAATCAGATCCCAATTTATGAGAGATATTTTCAAAGCGGTTGCCTGCCTGGTTTATCAGCAGCAAATCTTCCTCACCTATCAAACGGTGGGGATGCCCGTTGCTTATAAATAAATCGCTGTACCCATCATGATCAAAATCAAATATATTGCATGACCAGCTGGTATATTGGCCGCAGGCCGCAGCAATACCCATTCTGGCACTCATCTCCTCGAAGTATCCCGATCCGGTATTTTTATAATAACAACCATAGTCCATGTCCGGTACAATGATATCGACCATGCCGTTTAAATCAAGATCACCAAATTCGCCACTCATTGCCGAAGTCGCCTCACCATTCTGGCCAAAGCCGGTGCCTGTTTGAAGTGCCACATCCGTAAAAGTGCCATCGCCGTTGTTGCGGTATAAATAATTCTCCATGGCATCATTGGCAACGAAGATATCCCAGTCCCCATCATCATCATAATCACAGGAACTGACACCCATGGCCCGTCCTTCGGGGTTGTAAACACCTGCAGTTTTTGTCACATCACTGAAAGTACCATCCCCATTATTATGATACAAAATATCTGCCTGGCCATGATAGGCCAGCGGTCCGGGAAATTTTTCTGCAGCATAGAAATATTTATAATCGGGATCATATTCGATATAATTTCCCACATACAGATCCAGAAAGCCATCCAGATCGTAATCAAGAAATGTGCTGCCTATCCCATACAGATCATTTTCCAGGCCTGCCTGAGACGTGAAATCCGTGAATGTGCCATCACCATTGTTCCGGTAGAACACATTGGCGCCCCAATTTGATACAAATACATCCTGATCACCATCATTATCATAGTCACCCGTAACCACAGCCATTCCCATTCCTTTATGCCCCAGACCACTCTCTGCAGTAACGTCGGTAAATGTATGATCACCGTTATTGCGATACAGTGCATTGCGCAGTTTATCTTTATTTTTTCGGCCGCGCTTATGGCTGATACCTTCGATATATGCGCCGTTCACAAGATATATATCCAGATCTGAATCGCCATCATAGTCAAAAAAACAACAACCACCCGCATTGGATTCGATAAGATTACTCATTTCATCATCGCCGAAATTATGAATAAAAGAAATACCCGATATTTCGGTTACATCAGATAATTGCTGATCCTTATTTTGTGCATCCCCAATATGAATCATACCAAAGATATAAAAGAGGATTGTTACAGTTCTGGCGATACCAGTTAATTTCATTTTATTTCCGATTATTAGTTTTCTTTTTTGGTTCTGACCTTCTCCAAATATGGAGTTAAATCGTAAGGCGCACCCATATCGATCCATTCTATCAGGAGCATTTTTTCCTTCTCGCTCAGAATATCATTTTTGTGAACCGGCGGTTCGGATATCTCCGATGTATCTTTCAAATGATCTGTTAAAATAATGTCCATTGTCAGACTACTGTTTATTGCCCATCCAGGAACTATATATGTTTTATCATCCGCATTTTTCCAGGCAAGTAGATCCAAATAGAAATCTTCATAAGAAAAGTCTCTGCCGGAAGAATTATTATCTTTTATCGGGGATAATATATGTCCGGATCCATGACATTCAGGAATTGCACATTTTTGCATAAGCATGGGTGCGATTTTATGTCTAAAGTCAATTGGGTTGGTATTTTCAGGAACATCCGTCAGATCGACCGGTGGTTTTACGATCGCATTTACCAGAATATTGGGCGGTGATAATTCGCGATTTTCATGACATCCAATGCATCCGCGATTTTCGTTACCCATTGCCCATGTCCACCCCTCCTGGGTCCGGATTTTCATTTTGTTTTTATTTAATAAGTGAAAACTCAATGGCACTTCGGCCGGAACCCGCACATGGAAGGATCCGTCATTCTCCACAGGTGCCACACCCAGAACCCTGGCCGGCAGGCTATTTGGATTGATCTGATCAGGTTTTTGCATCTCTTTTTTTGGCAGACCTTCAATAATCCGGACATATTTTATATCGCCGGGTGAAATATTTTTTCCGGTATCCAAATTGGTCCGATAGCTATCCATGCAATAGAATACAGCGGTTGTCGCGCCGGGAATCAGCCAGTTGGATCTGCCTTTTGCCGGGGTATGTGAAGTGAGAATTTGTGTGTCAATGGTATGCCATCCGGCCTCACCATAAATTTTTTCAATTTTATCACCGGAAGAAGGATCCAGTTGATATACTGCAAATTCAGCCTCCTTTGAGTTCGATCGGTACGAGGCAAGTAATCCGCCATCGGGCATGGGACAAGGGCTATGGTAAAGACCCTCTTCTGCAATAATTGTTTTCCTGTATGAATTCAGTGGTCTGCGATGGGAAACTTCGGCAATATCACCACCACCAGGCCAATTTTGTTCATCCGATTCAATATAGTATACCCGGTTATCATACTCAGATGCATGTACCATCTCTTTGAAAAGAGGCAATTCATGATTACCATAATATGGCATCAGGTCGGTGCCATCGACATTCACTGCCATCAGTGCCAGTTTTCCACCGGCAGAGGGTTGCCAACTGCTGAAAACAATCCGGCCATCCGGTAACACATCGGGAGAATAATCGCTATATAGATTATAAGTGAGCCGGTAGGTATTTTTTCCCTGGTGATCGGTTCCGTAGAGGGCCAAAATTGCCCTGGATTCGATATTATTATACCAGGCATGTTCATTTCCGGCATATACAATTTGCGGTGTCGGCTGGGGATCATTCAGATAGAAACGGTTTCCGGCATATACCGGCATCATGCAGTCACCGGATGCGCGGGTAATTTGCTTTTTATGGGATCCATCTGATTTCATTGACCAAATTTGCCAGTAGTCATTCTCATTTATTTTTCCACTAAATATGATATTCAGTCCATCAAAAGAAATATCCGGATCACAGGCCGCAAAGAAATCCTGAGTCAGATTTTTTATTGTATTACTTTGCAAGTTATAGTTGACAATTCTCGCACTCTTGACATAACGATCGGAAATTGAGGATATATTTTCATATCTGCTTTTATCGGAATTTGTGTACTGCGGAACCTGGACAAATATGAAGTCAATAGTTTTAGCATACTGTGCATTAATATCAGTTGTGATATAGCAAATGAAAAAAAGAATAAGAAAATGCCAATAAACTTTATCGATATAATTGTGATTCGCTAGTGATTGTTCTTCTTTCATTTATATCTTTAATAATTCTGATTACTGGTGATTATTTCCGGATAAATTTCTTCCCACTGCCAGGGCGACAGGAATAAGTCCTTTCATTAATTCACAAAAGGTCTCAGGATTGAGTGATTGTTCTCCATCGCATAGCGCTTTACTAGGATCATGATGTGCTTCAATGAGCAATCCGTCGGCACCCGCTGCAATAGCTGCCTTTGCCAATTCCGGCACCAACCACCAGTGGCCGGCACTATGACTCGGATCCACAATCAATGGCAGATGGGTGTATCTTTTTAATAAAGGAATCGCACTGATGTCCAGCGTAAATCTTGTGGCCATTTCAAACGTACGTATGCCACGCTCACACAAAATCACATTAGTATTACCCTGTTTCATTATATATTCAGCTGCGAAGAGGAATTCCTCCACAGTTGCCGACATTCCCCTTTTCAACAGCACTGGCTTCCCGGATTTACCAACTTCTTCTAACAAAGCACTATTGTGCATATTACGCGAACCCACCTGCAATATGTCTACACAATCCGCCATGAGCGTAACTTTTCGAGTATCCATGACCTCACTGACAACCGGAATATCCAATTTCCGCCGAACCCGTGCTAAAATTTTTGCACCTTCGTCATGTAATCCCTGAAAACTATATGGCGATGTACGCGGCTTAAAGGCACCACCTCGCAGAATAGCGGCACCGCATTTTTGAACCATTTGGGCGGTTTGAAAAGTCTGCTCCTCATTTTCGACCGAACAGGGGCCGGCAATGATTACTATTTCATTACCACCAATGTGTACACCAGACACGTTGACGATTGTTTTTTCCTGAACAGATTTTCTACCTGTATATTTAAATTGTTCAGAAATACGCGGGTTTAGATATTTAATCTCTGTCATTAGTAATAATAATATCTTGTTTGCACCGCCATCTAACGTTATTTATTTTCTTGTTGTACAGCAATGGCTTCTATTTCAACCAACAAATCTTCGCGGCATATTGTCAGCTTGTATACCTGTGCTGGCGGGCAGAGGATCCAGACCCAGCCAGGAATAAAATGCAGTTCTAACTTCATTAAAATCTTTATAGTCACGTGACATATCACGGAGATAACAAGAAGTTCTGACGATATCATGCCAGTTCATCGATTCAGCACGTAGTAATTCGGAGATGTTTCTGAATGTACGCCAGCATTGCGCGCGAAAATCACCCATATGCACCGATTTTCCGTGCTCATCGACACTTGCTGTTCCTGAAATCAGCATTACTTTATATCCCCCTAAATTCAGACAGAGCGCTCTTGAAAAGGATGAAGGCTTTTGATAGTCATATGCTTCATTCAGAGTGTTTGCTGCACTTACTGCATTCTTCTCTACCGGCATCATACCCTCAGCATACTCAGGTCTGACAAATGATTTCGTATTCAAGCCAGCATCGAGAAGGCCCAGTTTTTTCAATTCACTTTTTTCTGCTTCAGACATCGTAGCCACATCCAATGTGATCACACTATTTGATTCAGTTACAGTTGTCATATATTGATTCCTCCATGTCCAAATAGCTCCTGTTTAAGCAATATTTATTTACATTAAATTTATCATTTTAAATATATATATCAAAATTACTTTCCCTCTTCTCAGGCATATATCCTGAAGAATACTTGAACTTTAAATAGCGATAAAATACGTTATATAACTTACAGGGCATTCAGTGCAAAGGCATACGCACCCAACGCAACTGCTTCACTTGTACCTATTTTGGATATTCCAACGCCCACACGGCTCATTGGATCATATAAAATCTTTTTCGAACTGCCTGGAACGGTAATCTCTTTTGATTCCCCTTTTATAAATAATTCCAGATCATCTTCATCTTCCAGATTAAACGTACGAACCGCTAAACGACGGTAAGTATCGCCACTAAAATTTCTATAACTGGCATTCATTTCTTCAATCATCTTTGGAAAAAACAGAGATGCAGCACCGGCGACTCCACCTCCGATCACCCCAATTCCATCAATTAAAGTTAAAACGTTTGCGATTGCATCGCCGAGTACCTCTCCCATGCGGTTATATGAACTGAGCGCAGCCTCTTTATTACCCTGAAGTTTTCCTGTGGCAATTTCATAAATCTCTTTCGGAGTTGGAACATCTTTAAAAGGAATTCCGACAATTTTGGCATATTCACGCTGAACTGCGCGAATACTCACACCCTCCTCCACATTCATTTCAGGATCCAATTTGTTTCGTAATAACCATACTTCTCCTGCTCCGGAATTATCACCAATAAATAATTTTCCATTTCGAACAATACCGGCACCAAATCCAGTCCCCAGGGTAAAGCCGACAAGATTATTAAATCTTTTGGGACTACCAGCATTTTCGAGCAATTGGTTAATATATGGAAGATATCCGGCAATAGCCTCGCCATAACCGTACAGATCGCCATCATTATTTATATAAACAGGTAATTTAAATTTTTCTTCGAGCATTGGCCCAAGTGCTATTCCACCGCGAAAACCAGGCAAGTTTCCGAGATTTCCGATTATACCGTTGGGATAATCAGCCGGTCCGGGAAAAGCAAAGACTGATAGCCACTGGTTTATCCGGCAATCGGCTCTCCAATTGTTCAAACCCATCGACAATTGTATTCAAACATCGTTCCAGATTATCTGCATTTGAGGGTAACGATATTGGTTCACTAATTTTTTGGCCACCTTGTATAGCAATAAATACAAAGTTTGTACCACCGGCATCCAATGTCATTACAGTTCTTTTATCATTTTTATAATCCATCTCGATGCTCCATCATTATAGTATATAAGTAATTTGGCTGTAATTGATCTAATAATATCCTGATATCTGCTTGTCTTATGCTGCCTTGCGCCCTCTTAATGAAATAATAAGCAAATATGTAAAGCAGATGACGGGCACAATATATGATAGTGCAAGCATTCCTTTGTCTACTAATTCACCCATTACCAAAGGCACCAGGGCGCCTCCGCTGATTGCCATTACCATAAGACCCGAAAGTTCACTGGCACGATCCGGTTTTTCCTCGATTGTTATAGAGAACAACATGGGCCATATATTCGCGAAACCCAATCCACCGAGGATGACACCAATTACAGTTAAATACTCGATACCTGTCATAATAAAAACGACACCCAGGAGACCCAAGGCGGCAGATATTCTGAAAAATGTATGCGCATTGAGATTGATACTGCCACCAACCAGTCGACCAAATGTTATTGTACTAAAAAATATTGTTGGACCAAGTAACGCCGCTCTGTCCGCGGTAAATCCAAAATTTTCCAGGGTCGGCTTGAGAAAGCGCCCCATGCATACCTCTGCACCCACATATAAGAATATACCCAATACAGCTAAAGCAAATACGGGCTCTCTCAACAGCCCCAGCGAAGAACCAATACTTGGTGGAATTTCCGCCTTGGTTTCTTCTATTTTTAATGAGGCAACAAAAATAAATGCCAAAATCATAAATGCCAGAAATACAGGAAAAACACCACGCCAGCCCATGGCAGCAAAAACAGGCAGAATTAATACTAATCCAACTAAGTATGAAGATCCGGCAGATCCCAGGCCTTTAATTCCCTGAGCCATGGCAAGGTTACGACTATATCGGCCTTCGGCACTAACATCACGCATAATGGGATTTCCTGCAACTTGAAGAAATGTTGTACCGATTCCTAATACAAAGATGCAGATCAACAAGACCATAAATCCAGGATTAATAAATGTTGGAACAGCCATAGCCACAATATTCAGGCCCAAACCTAAAAGTAAAAGGTTTTTCTTTCCGATACGCGCAGCAAGTACCCCACCGGGCACGCTGAATACCGCAAAGGCAATAAAAACAAAAAAGGTGAGTAAGGTGGCAATCACAGCACTTAAATTATAGTTTTCCTGGACCGCACTGGCCATAGGCCCCATGGCATCGGCAATTCCCATAACTAAAAATGCCAAAAATATCGGGAAGGTCTTAAATTTCATACTGTTCTCCTTATGGATGTAATTCCGGTTAGTGTTTGATTCCAGGCTTAATATAGCGTTTGTTTTTCAATTTATTTGTACCAGGAGTTGAGATTAAATTATCCTATTCCCAATTTTTTCTGTATGTGTTCGAGTGAAATGCCTTTTGTTTCAATCATAACATATATTACCCAAAATAACTGTCCGATCATACAAAGAGCATAAAATGCGAATGTATGGCCGCCGGAGACTTCTGCAAATATTGGGAATGTCCATGAAATTAATGCTGCCATTACCCAATGTGTAAAACTGCCAAGGGCTTGACCACGTGCACGAACCCGATTGGGGAAAATCTCACTAATGAATACCCAGATCACCGCTCCCTGCCCGAATGCATGTGAAGCTATAAATACAATCAGACTTACAAGAACAACTATACTTCCGGTATCCGTGAATTCAGTTCCAAAAGTATAAAAAGCCCAGGCAGGCTGAACTCAAACTTACTATATATCCAATGGATCCGACGACCATCAATTTTTTTCTGCCAAAATTGTCGATTAACAATAGCGCAAGCATCGTAAATATTAAATTAGTGCCTCCAATAGCAACTGTTTGCAGTAAAGCCGATTCTGCGCCTGCTCCGGCCATCTTAAATATATGCGGAGCATAATACATTAAAGCATTTATTCCGGACAATTGATTGAACATTGCGATAGATACGGCCAGAAGTATCGGTTTTATGTATTTTTTACAATAAAATGGTTCGTTTAACTGATGATGTTCTAAATCGAGTGACTTTTGAATTTCATTAACTTCTTCTCCAATACTGCCGGAATCAGTACCACAGTTTTCTAATACTATTTTAGCTTCGTCAACTCTGCCAACCGCTATTAACCAGCGGGGACTCTTAGGATTTAAAATTAAGAGAAAGAAAAATATAAAAGCAGGAACTGCTTCAACTCCGAACATCCATCTCCATTCTATTGCACCTAAACTCAGGCCTGATATCACATAATTAGAAAAGAAAGCCAGGAGAATACCAAAGACAATATTGAATTGAGTGAGTGCAACCAGCCTGCCTCGATATTTAGCCGGAGATATTTCTGCTATATACATTGGAGAAACAACTGAGGCACCGCCTACACCCAAACCGCCAATCAATCTAAAAAATAAAAATGAATACCAATCCCACGCAAGTGCAGTACCCAAGGCAGAAACAAAATAGAGTACTGCTAAAACATAAAGAATATTTTTTCTGCCATATTTATCTGTCGGCCTGCCAACAGTAATTGCCCCAATTATTGTCCCTATGAGAGCGCTGGCAACGGTAAACCCCAACCAAAAACTTGACAAATCGTATGTTTGTGCCAGCCAATGAGTGGTGCCAGAGATTACAGCCGTATCAAATCCAAAAAGCAATCCACCGAGTGAAGCAATTAGTGAATATAAAAAAACATTCTTTTGAGTTTTCATTAACTTTTTCTCGAATTGTTATATTTTAAATCAAAGGGAATTTATTACATTTGATATACAATTTTTAAATTATCATAATTGTTAATATACAATATTTCGCCTACATTTGAAAAATAATTTTGCTCGATTCTTATTAAATTTTATATGTATTATAGGTTTTTCTTTTATGCACTTAAAGCAATTTTTGGACTAAACAATATCTTTTGTAACAATTGTGGTAAACAGAGTCAAAGTAGGTAGGAGGGCAAGAAATAGTCAATAATTATCGCAGCAGGGCGAATCAATCTTGATGGAAATTGCTTCATTGTCTGCCGTACAACGGGCCCCTTGCCATAACATTAAAATGTGCTAATGTGTGTGAATCATTTTACTGATTGCGATAGTCAACCAGGAACAGGGTCGATTGTGATTCCGGTGCGCCCAGCTGTCTGGCCCTGGCATTTGGTAAAGCGCTTCCCACACAGATTTTTAACTCATATATTTCTTTATAAACTTCTCCATTATCATCATATATCTCTAAATCTTTTTTTTTGAGTCTAAATAAAACTTTTTTCTTTTCACCAGATTTTAGATAAACCCTCTGAAATCCTTTTAATGTTGAAACAGGTGTTAAAAACGGAACATCCACAGCCGATACATTATATTTGAAAGTCGTATAGCTAAGACCAAATCCAAAGGGGTATAGAATATCACCTTGGAAATATCGATATGTTTGTTTACTTCCGGAAATAGTATAATCTTTAAAATCTGCCAGTTGATCTGTTGAAGAGTATACAGATGCGGGAAGTTTCCCTGAAGGAGAAATATCTCCAAATAACACATCTGCAACTGCATTGCCGCCCTGCTCGCCGGGATACCAGGCCCATATAATAGCATCGGCCAAATCATGTACTTCCGGTATTGCCAGCGCACTTCCTGAACAGTCCACCACAATCAAGGGTTTGTCATTACAGGCTTTACGCAGTTCACGCAGGTAAATCATCTGGCTCTCAGGCAATTCAATTTTATCACGATCCCCACCCGTTTTTGAGAAAGGTGTATCGCCGTCCTCACCCTCGTAAAGGCCTGATAAACCAATTACGGCAATGGCTGCATCAGCATCCCTGGCATTCCATACCTGACCGGTTTTGATATTTGCAGGCTCCTGTTCCAGAAGAATAATTTTTTCATATCTGACGACGGATGTGCTTGATACCTTTTTGGCTATAAATTCCGGAAAATGGGATTCCGGTTCAGGATCAAACATGCCCAGCCTAAACCGTATCGCAAGTTGTTTTGCCAGAGCAGCAGATTCAACTTTATCCCCGGTAATTTTATGATTTGCATGCAGATCATTTAAGGCACCACAGTCTGAAACAACATAGCCGCCAAAATTCCACTTGTTTCTAAGTATATCGATCAGATATGTTGAACTGCCACAGCAGGCTTCCGAATTCAGCCGGTTATAAGCACACATCACACCGGCAACGCCTTCATCGACAAGCCGTTTAAATGCGGGTAAATATGTTTCATTTAGATCCTTGAGATTTGATTTAGCATCAAATGTATGTCTAACGTTCTCCGGTCCGTTATGAACTGCAAAATGTTTAGCACAAGCAGCGATTTTAAGATATTTTTCATTTTTCCCCTGCAATCCGCGAACAAATGCCGCACCCATCTCACCGGTTAAAAATGGATCCTCGCCATACGTCTCATATCCTCTGCCCTCGATTGATAATTTTCACTTAAATTTTAACCGGTTTGTTGCCCATTACAAATTTCAATAATCCGCCGCTCATTATTTGCCGGTGGTTTATTGTAGAATTTTTATATTTCTTTCCATTCAATTCAATTTCCTGAATATAAATATTATCCGGACTATTGTTTTCTGTTTCGATCGTAAATTTCTTTCCACCCGGTAAGCTGATGGTTGCCCTGTCAAATATTGGACTTCCGAAGACATATTCCTGCGATGCCGGAAATACAGGGTAGAAACCCAGCGATGAAAGTACATACCAGGCAGACATCTGACCACAATCTTCATTTCCGATCACACCATCCGGATCATCATGGTAAAATTCCTTCATAATATAGCGAACTTTTTCTGCCGTTTTCCACTGCTGACCGGCCGATGCATATAAATAGGCAATATGATGACTCGGCTCGTTGCCGTGTGCATACTGGCCAATAATACCGGTCAGATCTACCAGAACCTCTTCTTCATCTTCCAGTGAAATTGTAAAGAAACTATCCAGGCGGGTAATAAACATTTCTTTACCGCCCAGTAATTCGATCAAACCGGGAACATCATGAGGTGCCAGCCATAGATATTGCCAGGCATTTCCTTCCGCATAATCCTTTGCAAACGATCGTTTGGAGATAATTGGATCAAACATTGGATTCCAGCTGCCATCGCTCATTACCCCCCGGAAAAATCCAACCGACTTATCATAATATAGCTGATAGTTTTTTGCTCGTTTGCTGAAATATTCATAATCTTCCTCTTTACCTAATGCCTTTGCCATCAGCGCAGTACTTCCGTCAGATATCGCCAATTCCATTGCCTGGGCCACGGATCTATGAATTTCTCCATCGGATGGGATTGGTTTCATTTCTTTTAAATAATCCAGACCTTCAATATCTAACATTGAAGTGGTTTTAATAGCATCATATGCGCGTTCAACATCAAATCCACGGTAGCCTTTAAGATATGCTTCGGCAATCACCTGCAAACTGCTGATCCCGACCATGGTTTTTGTTTCATATCCATGCAGATGCCAGATGGGTAAATAGCCCTGCTCATCAAATATTGCCAGCATAGTGTTTACAAAATCATCCACCCGATTGGGTTGCAATATGGTAAAAAGTGGATGCGCCGCCCGGTAAGTATCCCAAAGTGAAAGCACAGTATAGTTTGTAAAATCCGGATTCTTATAAACCTTATTATCGGCCCCACGATAATCGCTATTATGATCATTGAACAATGAAGGATGCATATAGGAATGATAAAGTGCGGTGTAGAAAATCCTTTTATCGGCTTCATTTTTTGTTTCAATTGTGACATTTGATAACTCGGCATTCCATTTTTCGCGAGCTGAGGCAACCACACCGTCAAAATTCCAATCGGGAATTTCTTTTTCTATATTAGCGAGTGCATTTTTCTCACTAACCGGCGATATACCCACTTTTAATTCGATTCTGTCAGGGGAAGATGTAAAACTAATCAAACCTTTCAGAGAAGTGACATCTTTATTATCTTTGCTTACCGGCTTCGTTTCATCAAACAGTTTTAACTCAGGGATCGGAATCGAACTTTTAATAGCAAAGAATACCTGCTGCTCTTTCGCCCATCCCGAAGAAAAACGGCGTCCTATAATCGTGTATTCATCAATACGGACTAATGAAGCCTCGGTGGTCCGGTCATTAATCCCTTCCTTAAGATCGATAATTATATGTGCATTTTGTTTTTCAGGAAAAAAATAACGGTGATAACCGACCCGCTCTGTAGCAGCTAATTCAACCCGTACACCATTATCCATTCTTACGGAATAATAACCAGGTTTAACTTTTTCATTTTCATGACTAAACTTGGAGAGATAACCACCATGTGGATATTCCTGAGTTCCTTTATCCAGTCTCACATCCCCGGTAAAGGGCATGATCAGTACATCGGCCAGATCTCCTATCCCGGTACCGCTTAAGTGCAGCTGGGAAAAACCGATAATCAGGCTGTCAGAGTAATGATATCCGGAACACCAGTCCCATCCTTTATAGATATTATTTGGACCTATTTGCACTGCACCAAATGGCACATTTGCACCTACAAAGACATGACCATGACCTCCGGATCCAATTAATGGATCGACATAGTCTACCGGTTGCATCCTGTTATTATTCGCATTGCATCCAAATAGATTTGAGATCATAACAAAAAAACTGATCAGCAATAAAATCGTTTTTTGTTTAAATTGAGATTGCATCATCGCTAAACTCCTCGCAGTGATATGAAAGTGTTTTATACGTATTCTCATAATCAATCCTTTATATCTTTCTAATTAATAATTTCAATTATTTGAACATGGAAAACTGCCTAAGCAGTCGATAATTTATTTCTGAATATTGGATCTGCCGAGATAATCCTGATAAATACAGTCTATCTGAAAACCATCCACACCTGCTTTAATAAGTCGCTCAACATCATAGCGCGCCTCTGCACGGTGCTTTTTTTCTGAATACCGGAATGTATTTATTGCCGGTATAACCAGAGCGCCATTTTCCTGTACAGGTTTAACAAGATCTAAAGGCCAGGTCTCCGGGACTCCAAACCAGTAATAGCCACTGAGATCAGGCGAAGCACCCTGTTTCACCTTTTCCAGCAGATCCTCGGGAAGCGTTATCAGAACTTTATCCTGCAAATATTTTCGCGTTCGGGAGCGACCGAGTGTCATACATGCCTTATCCAGTTGGTATTTTTCAATCAGGCCCAAAATACGTTTGTAAAACAAATCGCTACCCTCCCCGGATTTTATATCGAACATGACACCAAGGTTGAGTGAACTGCACAGGCCGAGCATTATATCCAACGAGGTAATGGTCTGATCACTATTCAGGAAATGGATTTGTGAGACGGCATCTAATGTAAGGTCAGAGATTCTGCCATCAATCCCACACGCATTTAACATGTTCTCATCATGAAAAACAACCGGGTAATGATCCTGGCTTTCCCTGACATCCAGTTCAACCATATCATAGCGATAAGCAGCTGCCATTTTAACGGCCATCTGGGAACACTCCGGCACATCCGGAAATACCACCCCGCCGCGATGGGCAATCAGGATTGGACTGCGGGCACGAACCGCATCAGTATCCCACACATTTATAAGTTCAGGAAGCGGGATAATCCGGGGGACTATCGCTTTGGAGACCGGTGTGCTTCTTCCATCTATTTTGTATTTCTCGAGCAATCCGGACAATTTTATGGCAATATCCATATTTTCACTATAGACATTTTCTTTTTCAGAAGGATCCCTGGCAAGATTATACAAGCGATCGTTGCCAATCAGTTTCCATTCCCCTTGCCGGATGAAAAGGTCTGTATTATCCGGTCTGCCGATAAAATCTTCACGAATTGGTTTATCAACATCTTTGATATATAAAGCATTCAATATATTATAACTGTCTTCGGCCACATTATCGGGCAAAGGTTCACCAACCAGAGCAGCAAAAGTAGCTAACATATCTGTGGTGGATATAATTTGAGCACATTTGGAATCCGGTTCGATGACCCCGGGCCAACTTGCAATAAATGGCATGCGGTGTCCACCCTCCCAGGCGTCAAATTTCATTCCGCGGTACAAAGATGTAGCCCGGTGGCCATAGGTTTCGATATCAACCGGCCACCACACCGGGCCATTATCGCTGGTAAAGAAAATGAGTGTATTTTCCCGTAATCCGTTGTCATACACTGCCTGAACAACGCTTCCAATCGCATTATCATTTTCGGAAACCCAATCGCCATAATCTCCTGCATCAGATGTTCCCTTGAATCTTTCAGAAGCCAACCAGGGTGTGTGCGGAGAAGCAAGCGCTAAATAGAGAAAGAATGGTGATGAGTTATTTGCCGCTTCTTTAATAAATTCAATGGATTTTTGAGTAAAATTTGACAGTACTTGATCATGTTTAAAATCCGGAGCAACTTTACCTTCCCGCCAGAAAGGACCCTGCCAGCCATTCTTACCATAGCCCTCACTGGCTGCCACATCTTCGGTGGGCGGTTGCACTGCATGCCTATTTTCAATGTAGTAATAATCTGCCTGGTCAAGTGAGCGACTGATACCGAAATAGTAATCAAATCCGCGATCAACCGGACCACCCTTCAGATTATTATAATCGCTGTAATCAAATCCCAGATGCCATTTACCTACCATTGCGGTGCGGTATCCGTTTTTTTGCAGCACAGAGGCAATCGTCCAGCGATTCTCTTCAATCAGAGGCTCACTCTGCCATTTAAAACTTCCAGCTCTGAACGGATAGCGGCCTGTCAGCAGACCATAACGCGATGTAACACAGGATGAACCTGGCACATGGGCATCTGTAAACATCATACCGGATGCGGCTAACTTGTCAAGACGAGGTGTTTCAATTTTTGAATCCGGATTGAAGGCTTTGACATCGCCATATCCCATATCATCGGCCATGATAAAGATGATATTCGGCAATTTCTGAGTCTGCTGTGCATGTACATTTATGGTCAGCAAAGAAAGAACCATCACAACGCTAAGCCACCATTTAATCAAAAATTTACTTTTCATATATAGGCCTTCATTTTACAAAAAACAATTTGAGGAGATTGCTTCAGCGTCCCGATTAAATCGGGACTTCTCGCAATGACAAGTAAACGTTAGTCAGTTTTCATTAATCAATCTTTTCAATTTCTACCCAAAATGGAAATATTCGTTTTCCATTTACCGAATAAAATGGAATCAATTCACAATCCATTTCAGGAAGTGAAACATTTTTCATCTCAATTATGTCGGTTTTTGTTTTTGAATTTCTTTTTTGGTTTATAATACCCTTTGTTTCCAGAAACATCCTGCCGCCAGCTTCTACATCGGTTTTATAAATTTAAAACTAAAATTATACATCCCCCTCTGCACACTCACATTCCATTTCCCAAAAATTTCTTCATGAGCCCAAATTCCCCGCTGCCCGCCGGCATCGTTTCTATTGAGAATAACCGGATTTTCGTATTTACTACCCACGACAATTCTGGGTGCATTAACCAGATTTTCTGATTCAATTAATTGCTTATAAGTTATATCAAGTTCCTTTTTGAGATTATCTGCAATTTCTTGATGATCAAGAATAATATTATCTTGTTCAAATGGATCTTTACTCAGATTAAATAATTGAAAATCGTTGAGTTCAGCATTATAGTCTGTCATTCCAACAAATTTATAGTCTCCCTTTTGCAGGGCAATATTATTATATAGCTCGGGATATCGCCTTGTCCAGTAAAAGAACAGTGACCGGTCTGTCCATTCTACTTTTACTTTCTTGATCAGCGGTACAAGGCTTTTTCCATCAATTATTTTTTCTTTCGGTAAGGGGACATCACACAACTCTGCTATAGTTGGCATAATATCGATATGAGCTGAAACTGTTTCTATATCCATATTTTCTTCTGTTAATGCCGGATACCTTAAATAAAAAGGCACTCTGACACCACCACGATACACACTGCCTTTCCTGCCGCGCATACCACCAATATACCTTGTTTGCTGAGGTCCGTTGTCTGTCATAAAAATTATAAGGGTATTCTGTGCAATTTTCAGATCATCTAGCTTTTGCAAAAGTCTGTCCATATTGTCATCGATATTTGTTACCATGGCATATACTTTTCTGGCATCCTCTTTATCCTTATCGCTCATTTTCGCAAATGGTCTTTTGTCACTCTCAAATCCGGATGAGGGATCAATATCTTTGTATAACTGATAATATTTATCAGGAACCTGCAAAGGGGTGTGCGGTGCGTTGAAAGAAAGATAGCAAAAGAAAGGGGCTTGATGATGCCTCTCGATAAATTTGATTGCCTGCTCGGTAAAAATATCCGAGCAATATCCGTCGTAGTTTGCTTTTTTACCATTATGCCACAGCACCGGATTGAAATAACTGCTATCGCCTTTAAAATAGGTCGTTATATCACCCACCTGCCCCATGCCGCCGGACAAATGAATCAAAGATTCATCAAAACCCTGATAGTTGGGTGTATGTGGATAATTATCCCCCAAATGCCATTTGCCAAATATACCTGTTTTATAATTTGCCTGCTTCAATATCTCGGCAATGGTAATCTCATTTGAGGCCATTATTGCACCGCCATTGTATGTATCCCGTACACCTGTCCGTAAGGAGTAACGACCGGTCATCAGACTTGAGCGGGTAGGTGCACAAACTGGGGAAACATAAAAGTTATTGAAACGGATATTTTCAGACGCAAATTTATCAATTACCGGCGTCCGGACATGTGGATTTCCGGTAATACCCAGATCTCCATATCCCTGATCATCGGTAATTACGATAATCACATTTGGTTTTTGATCTTGCTGCCGGACACAGGCGGAGAGTAAAACTGCAAGGATAGCTAAGTAAATCATGTGCTTCATGTATCAGATCCCTTCAAATTCAAGACTCATTCTTAAGGTTATTATCAGTAAGTCCCACATCTACCCGATCATAAAAGATCTTGTGATCCTTTAATATGAGCTCTCCCGATGACATCAAGATAATCTTTATTTTCAATAATTAGTTACCATTATTAATTATCATTTATTATGATTTTACTAAGTTCTTTTCTTTTACAAACAATAAAAACGAATTGCTTGTTAATGAGATTTCTTCGTCGCTGAACGCTTCGCAATAAAATGAAAATGGAGCGTACGAATGAAAGTTTATGCGCAGGCGAGAGTCTATTGGCCCGTTAATTTCACGGATTTAACTGATTTTTGCTGATTGGTTTCACAATATTTAAGACATGTGCCTGAATCCGGCCCGCCTGTTTCACAGGAAAAACAGGATAATCCGCGTGTAATTAATCAGATGATGTTATCGCAGCAGAATTAATTTTTTAGTTTCATTAAAACCAGAACATTGTAGTCTGTAAAAATATACACCGCTGTTTAGATCTGAAGCATCAAATTCTATTTTGTGATATCCGCTTACTTTGTATTCGTGCACTAATGTTGCAACTTCTTTGCCTAATACATCATAGACTTTCAACTGCACAAATTCACTATGTGGCATTGAATAACTTATTGTTGTCAACGGATTAAACGGATTCGGATAATTATCATACAATTCATATTTGGAAGGTACATCTCCCATTTCCGTTTTATCAATACCGGTCATGCCATGTTCAATTTTAATATCATCAATAAACCAGCCAAGATGAGTGTTCTCCCCATCTGAAATAAACCGGAACCTCAGCCGAAAATCAGCAGAGCCACTATAATCGTTTAAAGAAATATTTATCTGTTCCCATGTGATCGTCAGGCCGCTGAATCCTTCACCAATTCTTTCCCAAATGACGCCGCCGTCAACACTGATTTCTACAAAACCGGTGTCTCCCTCCATAATACTTTTCCTCGACCAGAATGTGAATTGCGGATTAATGACAGATGTGAGATTAAAAGAATAGGTATATTCAGCATAACTATCCATATTATTTTCATAACGGAGACCCGGATTAACAGCCAAACAAAACTCGCCATTATTAACTATCCGGCTATCTCGCCCCCAACCAGCGTGAGTAGTCCACTTCGTAAAATCAGTCTCAAAGTCATCCAATAAATTGGTAACGTTAAAACTTGATTTGAGCGAATCTGAAGATTTATCCTGATCATTGGATAGATTTGTAATAAAGACAATGTCATAATTTGCGCTACTTGATGCATTCCAGTTATCAAAAGTTACTGTTTCCATCTCGAAAGTACCTATGTTGTCAATCGTTTTAATGTTAGAATAGACTATCTCACCTTCGGATCTAATTTCGCAAGAAATTGGGACATTAAGCTCTTCGTTTTCACCAATATTCCATACGATTAACTCGGGCGAATGGTTAGTCGTGAAAGCAGGGATGTTTTCAAATTTAGATGTCTGTTTAAATGCGAGCAAATTATGCTCAAGTTTTTCAACGGATGTTATTTCTACAGTAGTAGTACTATTTGCCTTAAGATCAATACTCACATCAACAACATGCACTGCATCACCATCAAAAGCCTGCATTATTATTCCGTTTCGATTAATATATTCCTTTCCTTTTGGCAGGATAAAACGTACCCTGGCGCTTTCAATGGGAAAATTGAATTTATTAATAATGGTTGCCCTATTATATGCCTTTGTTCCGTTATTTTCGTCGGAATAATCTCAATTTAAGTTTACAGGTATTATAATTCATGTCGGTCTCAAGCCCTGCATGACCGGAATATGAATTTCCTACCGTTTCAAAGGTACCCTTAATATTATCAATTTTATACAAGTTAAACGGAGCACCGTTAATGCCATTCTGGACACCGGCTGCTGTATAAATTATAGGTTTTCCGTCAATGGAATAAGGATTAGTAGTATAGCGGTGAATATGTCCGCCCAGCAGTAATCCAAAAGGTGCGCCTACATTCTTAAATGCATTATACAAGGGAGGGACACTTTCCTGGGGGACATGAAAAAAACCGATCCTTAAATTGCCTTTTCCTACACTGTCAATCCAGTCTTGTGGCTGCATCAAGTTGCCATTGATAATTTGCTACATAACCCGGATCACCACCCCCGGTAGAAGGGCACCAGGAGTTAGTTATCCCAACAAAACGTGTGTTGCCATAGGTGAAATTCTGGCATGTAAGTCCAAAATATTCATTCCAAGCCCGTGCCGGAGTGGCCAGGTCCGGCTCGTTGTAATAGTTATGTGTAGGCGTATCATGATTGCCCGGAATCGCAAAATATGCTGTATTTAGGTTATTCAACCCGTTTATAGTTCCTGTACCATTTATGAATTCATCTAATCTAGCTAAATTTGTACTACTATTGCTACTTTGCCAGTAACAATCTCCTGTTTCAATAAACATTTCAGGCGCTATAATATTGGCAATATCAATCACGCTCGATTGTTCAGGGTAGATAATACCCGGGGTATCTTTACTGGCCTCCCATCTATGCGGATCTGAAAAGTGCATAATATAGTAGCTGCTTTTATACTCCTTAATCACCTTTACCGCTGCTAAAGATATTTCATCGCCAGTGGCAATTTTCAAAATCAGATTATACCGGTCGGCCGGTGCGTCTTCAGGTACTTGTACGTTAATTTTGCGATTGTAAGTGTTCCCCGACCACTTGTCGTATATCCAGTTACCATTTTCAACACTAAAGGAAGTACTAACACTATTATACGGCCCTTGTAACTCTACCGAATCGATGATTTGCCCATCATCGGCATCAAACCATACCTCAAAGTTTTCTCCAGATTTTACAATTGCGGTTGTAGCCCGCCAGGGATAAATAATCTTTCCACACCATCCGGTGCTATAGAAGCTGAAAAGTTAAGAATAAGATTAAAAATAATGACGTATTGCTGCTTTTCATGTTACATACTCCTGTATAACAAATTTGGAATTTTTAATAGAATTATTATCTATATGCCAAGATAAAAACTATTAAATGTTGATGTGCCGGGTGAATTAAAACGCGGCGCGTTGCATGCATAACATTGCCGTTTTCACTTTTTCAACTATCTCATCATCACATTTTCCCGGGAAATTTTCACTGGCCTATCCTAACGTTTACGCATTCATATTTCTTATCATAAATTACTTCTGCATTCGAGTCATTAATTGTCAATGTTTGAAGTACGCCTTTTACACCGAGTGCTGCATTGATTATAGGTTGGCCTTCTATTACTACTTCCATATTGGCTCTGTCTGCAGTGAAGGCGGTATAGACTTTGGACAGGCTGTTAAGCACAATTCTATTGCCGGTTCTCAAATAACTGCCGCACGCGACAAAGTATTTCGATGCTGCATCAGGATCAGCGAAGTCACTTCCTTTGGGACGCGTCACCGCAAAAAGATATCCGTCGGTCTCCCATCCCGCAATGGTATTGCAGTTATTTTGGTGCATCTTCCGTCCGTCTGCGCGAAGGTTCAGCCAGACATCGGTAATGTCAGAATCGCTGATAATACGTACCCCGATGGCATCCTCCTGCTCCAGCAGCTCAAGATCTGGCAGATTCCGGCCCTTGTTGACGGGCAGAATTGCGGTGATAAATTTTTGCTGTGTCGTCTCTTCTTCAGGTGTAAGCGCAAGGTATGTAACTTCCATATCCGGATCATGGTCCTTGAGACCCTTCTTTTCAATCACAGCCATATTCCCGGGGAACATTGGCCGTACCGTAATTTTTGCACTACCGCTGGATATATGAATGTCGCCATTAAGAATCCGGTGATTGTCCTGATAATGCAGCAGCCATTCGAGTTTGCCCGGTTCGTGTGTGCGCAGATCATCAAAAATGAGAATGACATCGTCAATCCAGAGAAAATGGCGGTAATTGCGCGAGAACTTCCATGCGGTCGGCCCAGTAGCATCGGCAAAGACATATTTGATACCGGCGCCATCGATAAGCCTATGTACTCCGCCTTCGGTCGCCGTCCCGCGATCGCCATGGCCGCAGGATTCGAGTATCTCAGCCTCGCCATTGGTCAGGATGACATTGTGCGCCTTGCTGCGACGGTAGTAGCTGTTGTATTCGCTACGGTTATATGAAGAGTTGCCAGAATCGATGATTAAAGGTTTGCCATCGTGAAAGAGGATGAACGAGCCCGCGTCAGGGTGGGCATGGTTCCAGGCATAACTTGATTTAACCGCCAACATAGTCGCATTGTCATTCCACGATGAACGCATCGTTGCCCAGCCAATGTCCGAATAAAGAACTGATTTGTCCTGTTGAGGCTTGTCAACACCTGCTTGTACGCTAAAATAAACCAATCCCACGGGATCATCTAAGCCTGTATCAGTGCGGCTAAGGTACCATTGATAATGTGGTTTGCTGTATCCATTTGCAAGTAACAACCGAATCGTTTTTGAACCGTCATTGCCGCCGTCACCGAAGTTAGTAAAAAGCATAGATTCAGAAGCGGGATAACACGTGTTAATAAAAAAGTCGCCGGCGTTATCCAGTAAAGGTATGTTTGCGGGAGGTGTACCGGGCAGCGCATTCAGCCAGGCTAACCGGAACAGCAGGTACTCAGAGAGCGCATAATTGGCATAGCTGACACTTTCGTAAAATGCACCATACCTGTCGAAATTCCTGCTCTTATTCTGTAGGATATTGCCGGAATAACTGAACCACTCGGCGAAGGCATCGTTAACTTTAGTGACCCACTCCCCAGCCTGAGGTACATCATCTATAACTGATAATGCTGCAAGGCCTGCCATCGACACACAGACGCTCCACCAGTTATGTCCCATGGAATCAAGTGCATGGATGCGTTTTTCGCCAAGCAACCAGTCATCCATGATTGGCCCGATGCCGAGCCTGACCATCGTTTCGGCGATTGTTTTTTTATCCGACTCAGATAAGTAGTCATAAATACTGTCAAATCCAATTGCGTAGCCAAAACAGAAACGAGCGGTATTCAGTTCCGAATGCCAGGGCGGATCGAAGTGGGCATCGCCGGCCCAGCGATTAAATGTTCCGAAATGAACAAGGGCGTCTTTAAGTTTTTGGGCATATCGCTCATCACCGGTCATCTGCCAGGCCAATCCCAAAATACCTGCCATACGCACAATCTGTACACTCGGGCGCCCATAATTACCATGCTGGCCGGCTCCCGTTTCAGCATACTCTTTAGTGACAAAATCTTCGCCCAGCAAAGTGTCGGCCCGGTAAAGCATAGTTTGCCATGCCTGACGAATCACGGGATCAACCTTGGCTCTTTGCTGCAAATCGTCGATCTTTTGAGGAGTATAGTAAAGTCGGGGATGAGGTACTGCCTGCCTCCTGAATTGGATATCCCGGGGTGATGATATATTCTTTGCCTGAACATGATAAAATAAAATACCGGACATTACGCTAAAAATGTTCACAAGTAATATTAATTTTCTCACTATTCCTTAAATCTCCATTTTAAAATTCATATTAATCTTTACAAATTCGTAAGGGGGCGGCATATAAATGAGTAAATACCAGATAGTCAAATCTTGCTTACGCTGCGTGTTCACACCCAGTTGCAGTGCCTTTAAATCTAATTATATTAGTCGGCTTAAGACCAACCTCGTTTTTATGCCAGACTGGTAAAGTATTGGTATTAGTAAAATAATATCCTATATCACCTGTTCAATTTTGGAGTTGGAATTTCTGAATCCGGATTAAATGATTGGACATCACCATAACCCATGTCATCAGCAAGAAAATAATAATATTTGGGGAATTAGTTTTTTTGTAGAACAAGATATGAGACATGCAAATAAAAAAAATAATAAAAACATTTTCATAATATGAAATTCACCTTGAATCGTGGATTTTTGATCCTATTTCATTAAAACAAATTTTTTAGTCTCCGTAAAATCTCCGGTATGTAATCTATAATAGTAAGTTCCGTTGGATAGGTTTCTCCCACTAAATACAATTTCATAATTACCCTTTGGCTTTTTCTCATCAACTAAAGTAGTAACCTCTCTGCCCAATAAATCATAGACTTTTAAAGAAACAAGACTTTCCATTGGAATTGAGTATGCTATACTTGTAGTTGGATTGAATGGATTTGGATAATTCTGTTTTAGGTGATATTCTTTCTTTAAAAAGTTGCTTGCCTTAATCGATGCTACATTATTAATAAATTTATCCGGTGTTAACGCAGTGTGTGTTACTTTTAAAATTGCAATGGCGCCCTTAAACCAGCTTCTTTGATCCATACGTGTACCAATAGACGTAAACGCATTGTTAATAGGAAGATAATCTACTTCACCTGAAATTTCTTCTATTCCATTAACAAAATGTTTCATGGAGCGGTTGTCATAAACTAATGCCGCATGATACCATTGCCCAACCGGATGAAGTGCCGTCTCTAATTTCAGTGCCCGCGATGATACTTCGGATTTAATATAAGTATCCAGATACCATTGATGATTATCGGTCAGTCGTAATTCTATAAGTATACGCCGGTCATTATTTGTTGGGTCCTGGATATGGATAAAACGCTGCTCTTCATTCTCTGGCCATGATGAATCTGGTTTGAAAATTACTTCAGCTGTAAAATTTGTTGCCCCTTCCAGTGGATTTGATTCAACCACAAGTCCATCATCAATTCCGTCGAACCAGACTACCTTGCCATATTTATCAGAATCAATTACCTGTGGCGAATCAGACTTTATAGCTGGAAATCCGGCCACGCTATCCACACTATTTATATTCCACATGGTAGAAAATGCATTACCAGGGTCTTGTCCACTCAACATAGAACCTGACAGAAGGAATATTAACACCCACCAATTCAATTTAATTTTTCCTCATTCATTTACTTTATCATTAAAATCTTATTGCTTGTAATCCAAGATCCGTTCCTCTTGATTGTCACAATATATGTTCCTGAAGCCATAACATTCCCATATTCATTGGTTCCGTCCCATGAGACAAGATGATCCCCGATCGTCATATTTTTACCTTCAAATAGTGTTTTTACTCTTTGCCCGTTTATATTGTAAATTTCGATATTCATATAACCCTGCTCTGGCACCTGATAAGAAATCTGCACTTTGTTGTTAAAAGGATTGGGATAGGTTTTATTGATTTTGTATGTCAGCGCGGATTGAAATTTAATATTATCCAGACCTGTTGTATTTGATTCAGTCTTAAATTTTAGACCAAAAACACGGTTTCCATCAAAATCAGGATCGGATTCCGGTTCACAGATATTCAGACAAAAATCATATCTGCCATATTTTTGCAATGATTTAACCAACAGCCTGTTTTCACCTTGTTTAATGTCCGCTGTAATCTTTGCATTAACCAATTCTTTATCGGATAAAGAACGTGTACCTGCATATCTGTAAATTTCTGTACCATTCAGATAAATTTTCAGTGCTTCATCTGATCCAATCCAAAATTCAGCAGATTGATCTTTAGGGGCATCAAAATAACAGAAATTATAACTGACAACCTGGTCACCGGATTGAAGATCATAATAGTCCATCAGGTCAAGCCGGTCATCGGTGAAGTAAATAGCCTCACTCCATTGATTTTCACCAGATTTGGCAAGTATGCCGGCTTCATCATCAACAAACTCATAGTCAATCGGATCTGAGATACCGTCAATTGAATATGGTCCTTTTAAAAGCCATCTGCGGATTCCCTGTCCAAAATCACCTTGATTTGACTTGGACTTTTTAAAAGAGCGTTTTGTTGCTTCAAAATCAGCACCGACAATCTCTATATTGTCCGGATTATTAGTTCCAAGCCCTACCATCTCTGCCAGTGTAATATGTTCAATATCGTCAGGGTTCATACCCATCAGACGAGTACACACATGATCTACAGCGACCGGATCCGCTCCGGCAACGATCATATTCATTCTGACCAAATTGGTTATATCATCGCCATCGCGAATGGCTTCTTTTTTGAGCTCGAGACAGGCGATTGCATCGACTACAGCATATTTAATCTGGGCCAGATTGCACAGATCTACAATTTCCTTCTGGGTCCAGTATTTAGGTCTTTCAGCAGTGTGGGTCAACTTTGTCTGGTAATTATCCTGAGGTACACCGGAATTTTTTGAGAATCCATATCTTGTACTGGGGGCAATTCCAACTTGATTTTTCAATGAAACAGTTATCCCCGGATCATGAATTTTCATAACCGGAACAGTGATAAAAACATCTGCATTTAATACATCTTTGTGGATGTAATATTGACTTTTCTGAGGTAAGGCTTCTCCGCCTCCAGGTATATCTACCAGTATAAGATCATCCCAGGGACTTTCAGGCGGTGAGCCGTTTAAATTGGATAATCTGAAATTAATATTTGCCAGATATGGATCTGTCAGTAAATCCTGATAACCCGCGACATCCCACAACTTGTCCCAGCGGGGTGATGTTCTACTGGAATAAGCGTAATTCATAGTCCATCTCCCGGGGAGAACCTTCACCCACAACAATCTCGATATTACCGGGGCTAATTTCATCTATAATTTTGATAAGTGCTTTTATCACCCGCACATCAGTAACTTCGCCGCTCCCCGGTGGTTCAGGATCTACGATATTTGGTTTCAGCAAAACCATATCCCCTTCCTGAATTAACCAATCAAATCCCCCAGAAAGTTGAATGGCCCTGCGGACCATGTCTTCAATAGTCTGATAATCAATTGCAGAATTGGTTATAGATGTTGGATTTGCCAGTTCCGGATCATCCGATCTGACGATGGATACTTTTGTAGTTGCCGACGTAATGTTGTCATAATGGGAGGCAGGTTTAAAAGAATCGTACAAAGAAATAAAATAATTAGCAGCCTGAGAAAGGTCCCAAACAAGCCATAGTATGAAGCCGAATACTAAAAACAGTTTTGTAATGCCAGGTTTAAATTTCTTCATTATTTTCCTCAATATAAATAATAATTAAACTAATAAAAATGCCAGTCCCGCCATGAATGCTCCTATTATCGTAATAAGCACGTAAAAGATGAAAATTTTAATACCTAATAGTGATTTAAATATGTATAGCGTTTCAAGTTTGGTCGCTGGTCCTGCGATAAAAAAAGCCAGCACAGCACCTTTGTTCATGCCCATATCACTGAGCACTTCAACAAATGGAATAGCTGCTCCACCGCAGCTGTAAAATGGAACACCAAGCGCAATACCAACTAAAAGGCTTCCTGTGATTTGCTGCCCCAGAATTTCCTTAATGAACTCTGGAGATATTAATGCTTTTACAAGTGCGCTAATCAAAAGTGCAAAAGCAAAATATTTCCCAAAAAACATCAATCCTGCATTAAGCTCCTGAATAAAGGACCTTTCAGGTCTGTCCGGTCTCCTTTGTATGGGTAATGAGGATGCCATCCTTTTAAAAAGATACAATGAAATATATCCGCCGGTGATGGCAATAATAAAAGCTGCAACCGTACGCCAAAGTGCAATATCCCATCCCAGCTGCGTAAATGTAAGGAAAAACACGCTTGGATTAATTAATGGCGAAGCGATTACAAATGCGATCACTGCTGCAAAAGAAACACCAAATGGAATAAATGACAAGCCAATTGGAACCGCAGCATACGTTGGTAATGGTGAGATAATACCCAGCAGCGCTGCTGCTAAAATGGCAATCCCGCTGTTTTTAACTTTAAGGATTATGCCCCTTTTCTTGGTGATCCGAATAAGCCATACATGAATAAATATGCTAATCAACACATATGGGGCAATTTTAATAAATATCTCAAAATAGGATTCAATAATCCTTAGGGTATAAGTTCCTTTGAGCTGATCTACAATGTAATAATATATATCACTAATTTTCAGGCCTTCCTTCTTTTTTACCCAAGACCATTGAGCCTATTTCATTAGAATAAATTTTTTTGTCTCAGTAAAATCCCCTGTTATTATTCTATAATAATATATTCCGTTGGATAGATTTTTTCCATCAAATTCCACTTGGTAAGTACCTTGTTGTTTTTTTTCATTAACCAATGTTATAATCTCTCTTCCCAGCAAATCAAATACTTTTATAGAAACAAAACTTCCAACAGGAATTGAATATTTAATTTTTGTAGTTGGATTAAATGGATTCGGATAGTTTTGGTGCAATACGAACATATTTGGTATAATGTTAGTAGATTCATTGAGTGAATTTATTCCTTCATCCACTCTAAGTTCATCGATATTGCTACCACTTAAGCCAATTGCGGTGAGTCTGATGATATTCTCCCCGGCATTCAATGATTGAGTGGATGAAACCTCTTCCCAGTTGGTCCAGGCGCCAGTTGCAGGAAACTTTAATGACGCTTCTTTAATAGTTTCATTTACTTTTAATTCAAGGGGGCGGGGCCAGCTGTCATTTGCATACCTGAATATCAGGTTATAACTGCCCGAAGACGGCACATCAACCGTCCATTCAATGAAGTCATTGTACGGATTTTTATAAACCAAATATCCCGATCCATGATAGCCTGCATAATTTGCTGAAAATGTCGCTCCATTATACACAGCATCTTCTGACTGGTAAATCGTAGTAAATTCCTCATAGCTTGCTGTTATCGTTGCAGCGGCTTCGCCCAGATGTAATGTGGTGGAAGATGCCTGAATATCAACAATAGATGGAGTTCCGGAATCAATCACCCATTTATCGAATTTCATATTTTCAGGAGGGGAATCCGCCATAATTGAAACCTTTTCGAAAGGATAATAATCACCTGTACCACTTCCGTTATTTACCAATAAGGGAAGCTTGTCACAATTGCCTTCAACTACCCCACAGCCGCAATTGCCCGGCTCTGTCTTATTCGGATCATCGGGACAGTAATCAGTTGCTTCTACAGTTACTGTAGTCGTGCTAAATGCATTTAAATCAATTTTCGTATCAATAATGTGAAAATTATCCCCGTCAAATTCCTGTGTGATGGTGCCGTTTGAAACCGCATATAGAACATCCTTGGGTAAAACAAAACGTACCCTGGCATCTTCAATGAGAAAGTTAAATTTATTAACAATAGTTGCCGTATTATTTGCATTGCTTCCGTTATTTTCGTTTGAATAACTCAGTTTAAGTTTGCTGGTACTCCAATTCTGGTCAACTTCCAGACTCGGATGACCCGAATATGAATTTCCTACCGTTGAGAATGTGCCATCATTGAGATTGATCTTATATAAATTAAATGGTGCGCCCGTAGTACCATTTTTAAGACCTGCTGCTGTATAGATTATTGGGTTTCCGTCAATAGAATATGGATTCGTTGTATAGCGGTGAATATGTCCGCCAATCATTAATTTAAAAGATTTTCCCACTGACTTAAATGAGTTATAAATAAGCGGTACGCCGTCCTGAGGAATATGAAAATAGGCAATCCTCATATTTCCGCCACCGACACTATTTATCCAATCTACGGCTTTGTCAATTTGCCATTGAAAATTAGGAGCACTTCCGTCAGACGGGCACCAGGAATTATTTATACCTACAAAGCGGGCACTGTTATATGTAAAATTGTGATATTGAAGTCCAAATAAGTCATTCCATGCACTTGCCGCATTTTTCATAGTCACATCATAACTATGATGGGTAGGTGTATCATGGTTTCCGGGAATCATAAATAGAGCTGCAGATGTTAGTTCCTGCATTCCCCTAACAAAACTTGATCCATGCATAAAATCATTTAATCTTGATTGATTTAAACCCGGATCAATTGGAGTTTGCCAGTAGGAATCGCCGGTTTCAATAAATATTTCAGGAGCAATAATATTGGCAATATCTATCACTACGGTTTGATCTTTATAGAGAATACCCTCGGTATTTTTACTGGCTTCCCATCTGTGAGGATCAGAAAAATGCATAAGATAAAATGTGCTTTTATAGTCTTTAATAACCTTTACCGATGCTAATGATGATTTTGTGCCGGCTGAAGTATTTAAAATAAGGTTATACTTGTCTGCAGGTGCATCGGCAGGTACGGTAACCGTGATTCTTGTATTATACGTATTGCCGGACCACCCGTCGTATTCCCAGTTACCATTTTCAACACTGAAGGAGGAGATAACGGAGTTATACGGACCCTCCAATATTACTGAATTGATGGTTTGACCACTATCACCATCAAACCAGACTTCAAAGGATTCACCGACTTTTACAATGGCAGTTGTAGCCCGCCAGGGATAAATGATCTGAGCGCACCAGTTGTTCGTTGCAAAGAAGGTGAGAAAAAGTAAAATCATAAATCCGGTTTTACGACTTGTTTTTGATCCGGACATACTTTTTATTTTTTTCATTTTGTATTACTGTCCAATTGATGGTTCATTCATTAAAATGTTAGTGGTAACTTTGATCATCTTTAAATTTTTACACCGATTGCAATTAAAAACCCCATATCCCCATTCAGGGGAGGACGGGACAATAATTATTTGATTAAATTCATTTTATAGCTTCTGACGAACGAGCCATTGTTATCCATGACACGAATTATATAAATATACATTCCGCTGGCGAGATTCGTGCCATCAAATTCTACCTGGTAAGTACCTTGTTGCTTTCTTTCATTAACCAATGTCATAATCTCTCTGCCCAGCAAATCATATACTTTTAAAGAAACAAAACTTCCCATTGGAATTGAATATTTAATTTTTGTTGTTGGATTAAACGGATTCGGATAGTTTTGCTGCAAAGCAAAACTGTTTGCTCTGTCATTGTGGATTTCATCTATTATCGTTGTTCCATCATCTCTCGCAGAAACTCTGATTTCATCTAAATAAATGTCATCTTCATCATCGCTGGCATAACAACGAAAGCGGATACGCGTCTTATTAGTCAATGTATACCCGCTTATGGTCACGGAATCTGAATAAAACATATCATTATCAAAGTCCACACCGCTTATCCATGTTTTCACTGTCGTATAGCTGCTGCCGCCGTTGGTGGATATCTGTAACACAAAATTTTCATCCGCTTCCATGCTGACAGACTTTATACCAGAATTCAACCAGAACTTCATTATAACCAGTTAATACCAGATCGCTTGTTGTAACCAGTGATGTGCTGGTATTACTCTCAAGATTAACAGAGTAAAAACCCTGATGGGCATGCTCAGTGGAATCTACTTTGCAATCGTCGCCGCCATCTTTCCAGTTACCATAGCTGTCACCTTCAAAATCATCATAGATGATCTCAATAAAACTAGACGCTTCAAGACTATCAGTTGTCGCTGATGCTTCGTTTGAATAACCGGAATTGCCAGCGGCATTGTATGAAATGATACGGTAAGTATATTTTGTAGAAGGAGTCAGGCCTGTATTATCATATGAGGTGACATTTTCGCCCACAGTGGCAATTTCAACATATGAACCTGTGGTTTTTCTTTCAATTTTAAATCCCAATTCATCACTGGCATTATCCGTCCAGTTCAGACTAATTTGACGGGAAGAAACTGTATTGGCGGCAAGATTGCCAGGATCGGCAGGTGGTGTTATGGTCTGAATTTCACAGTATTTTTGCTGACACCATTTAATTAAAGAATCTGCGCAGTTAAATTCAATTACTGTTATTGTGTTTGACTGATCCCCTTTATTCAAAACAGGTGCATTTTCTCCTGCCGGATGATAAACAGTTATATTGCAATCGGTTGCTGTATAAATATTTACATCCCGGCTAACATTATCATAGCAGACAACAGATCCGGTAATACCTGTAATTGGATAGCCTGCTTCGGCACTTAATCCACCGGCATAACTTGAAGTAGAACCATCATTTCGCTGTCCCAGGTTTCCCCAGGCAACAATATCGACTTCATTATTTTCTATAATACTGTTAGGCCGCTTGTTTCTGAAAAACACGCCTTGCATTCTGTTATTATAGGTTATCGCCTGAATATAATTGTTCCTTACCGTGCCGCCTTCACCGCTCGTACTCGAAATATCAAAACTGAATCCTGAGCGATCATTATCATAGGCTTCACAGGCATAAAATTTATTGCCCTCTATAGCTTCTCCCAGATCAGTCGGAGTACCAGAACCATCTATACGAACAAACATTCCAAATCCGGGACCCTGGTTTCTTCTGCCAATACATCGGTAAAATTCAGAGTTGCGGCACTTGGGTGTCCATCCGTCACTCCAACAATCCTCAGCGATGCAATCATACCATTTGTTATAATCACCTTTGTCGGTCAGGCCATTGCCGGACATATTAAGGCTTACACCGGCAAATGATCCGATAAGATTGCGGCATTCATTACCGTTACATCCCGGACCAAGCGTAAAACAATCATCTGATGCATCTGTAATAACCATATCATGAAATTTGGAATTCGTAACATATACAAAGTTTAGAAACCGCACGCCATGTTTGGAGTTATTTGCAGAATTTCCATAATAGGTACCGCCCGACATATCAATGTTTGTGGCACCACCGGATTTTTCTGAAATTCCGGTATGCTGCCTGGCGTCAATACCTCTCGTCGTATCTACATAACCTACCTCATCAAGTACTGCATCATTCCCTAAGGTCAGAGTTCCGTCGAGAATCCAGGAAAAATCAGATGGCAGATATATCGTCCCGCCGATTACAAAGTCCCCGTTTAATCTAAGTGTGTCGCCATCTGCCAGACTATCCAGCGAAGTCTGAATCAGATTGGCATCATCAGAAGTTTCCGAAGGAACAATAATTATTTCAGTTGAAAACACCTGATTAAAAATCAGAAAGAGTAAAATCGGCGTAATAATTCGTACTTTAAAATTCATTTTTTGATTGGTTTTCATGGTTACCTCGAATATTTGTTCTTCTATTATTCTGTTCGATTTATCGCGCTGGCGGCACGTTGTTCTGCCTTTGCCAAACTGGTGCGCAGCTTCTCGACAATATTAATATAATCCGGAGAGTGGATAAGGTTTATGTGCTCACTGGGATCGTTCTCCAGATCATAGAGTTCTTCCCCCCTTTTGGCCACAGTGTATATCGCCAGCGGTCGGTTCGAATGGCCTTGCCTAACTTTATGAGTGGTTTTTCATATTGATCCGGCGCATTTTTTCCAAGCCTTAAATTACCCCGTCTGACAACCGTATAGGCGATATCCTTACCCGGACTAGCGGGATCACGCAGCATCGGAACCAGGCTGCGACCTTGCAGGTCGCCGGGCGGTTCGACGCCACATAGTTCGGCAATTGTCGGATAGAGATCCACGAGTTCGACAAGTCCTTCGCTGGAAGAACCGGGTTTTGTCTGCCCGGGCACCCGGATCACAAAAGGTACCTTGTCACAGGTCTCGAACAACATGACCTTGCCCCACATAAAATGATCGCCAAGTTGGTATCCGTGGTCGGATACAAGAATAATAACTGTGTCCTCCCAATGACCGCTAGTTTTTAGAGTTTCAAAAATCAAGTCGATCTGTGCATCGATAAAGGATATGCAGGCATGATATGCCTGAGTATACTCACGACGTAATGAATCATTTTCCACCCCGAACTCGAAGTCGAAGCGTTCATAGCGTTTTGTCATGGCCTCCGCAGGGGCCTGCTGCCAAAAGTCAGCTGGTGGTGATGAGAACACCAGATCCTTTTTAGGATACATATCAAAGTACGCATCGGGTGCCAGAAAAGGGCCATGTGGTTTATGGATACCGCATGCCATAAAGAACGGCTTCTCACCATGACTCCTGTTTTTTAGCCACGACACTATTTGCCGGGCATTCTTACCATCCTTATGCTGTTCGTCGCGCAGGCCCGTTGGTCCATAGCCCGGTTTCTGACCACGAGTTTGCGGTGCGATGGTAGGATAGAATTCTTCCCATAGCTTCTTTGATTCGCCAGATTCAATCGAACCGTGTTTTGCTTCAAAGGCCTCACGGATCGGCGTCACCATTGGCATTTCCTCATTCTCGAAACCGGAGGAATTCATTCCAGGCCACTGCCCCGGGTTCGACCTTTGTGTTGTGAAATACCTTGCCGACTGAGCCGGTCCAATAGCCGGCTTCCTTAAAAAGTTGCGGCATTGAAATGCTTCCGGGTCGCGATTGACGAATGTCGGTGTAGTTATCAATGACACCGGTCGACTCGGGATATAGTCCATAAAGAAAGGAAGTTCGCGACGGATTACATACCGGATACTGGCAATAGGCCCGGTTAAAGCTCATTCCGGCGGCGGCCAACTCATCGAATGCCGGCGTGCGAATATGCGGATAACCCGATGTGGAAACGTGTGTATTCAAATCATCACAAATAATCAGCATAACATTGGGTCTGGATTGAGCTGTAACCGATGAACTCACTGATAAAGCAAAAATTATAATGGCGGCAAGCATTTTAATCGTTTTTTTCAAGATAAAAATCTCCAAGTGTTGTATATTGAGCCACCTTTTGCTAAATCCACGAATTACCTATTCTCTTTCTTTAATAGTATCAATTTCGTTATTCTTTCTTTTACATGACCGATAATCCGGGAGTGATTAATCTGTCAATAAATTGAAAAGATTTAATCTAATATGACAAGCCCATAATCAGATAGCTGTTCAATAGTAATACCCAGGATCCCCTGTTGCTGGTTTAATTGTATATCCAGTTCTTCAGTTTCCTTACCCGGGGCTAACCATCTGCACTTACTAGGATTGATTTCATTAAGTTTGATATGGATGGGTCCAACGGGAACAGGCTCATCGAGTGGTATCGAACCGCTACCGTTTACCAGGTGAATGATAGTTTTGGTGCCGCTACGATAGGCAGTTATATTTACTGTTTCGGGAACATTTGGATCGATGATTCTCCGAGATTTTAATTGGCCAAAAACTAATTGCTCAAGTATATCTCTATAATCGGGCAAATCATTGTTCCACATCATTGTTCCGAAAGAACCGCTAAAATAACTGATTCTCCCCTTGGCTTTATCCACGGAAAAAAGGATTGGCAAATCACCCTTTTCCAGAAGTGGAAATGCTTCTGGCACCCAATTTCCGCTGCCTGGAGATGGGCTGTTATAATACAATATCTCAGCTCCGCCACGAGGAATGACCCGGCGCAGATCGATATTCAGAATCATAGCCGCTGGCAGGGTTGAATTGTTAGGTTGCCCGGAGACTGCATAAGCGCAAGTATATGGGTCTCCAATTTGTTCTATTCCAAGAAATTCAGTCCATTGAGCTGATAAAGTTATAGGCTGGGAAAGCATCAAAAATTATCAAGTGCCCGCCGGATTCAACAAATGCTTGTAGAATTTCTGCCTGTTCTTTCTCAAATACTTGAAGGGATGGAACAATTATGGTATGATGTTTCTCGTTTAGATCTTCAGTCAAACGGTGGGCTAATATGATCTCAAAAAGCGCATGTTTTTTTACCAGAGCGCGATACAAACCCAGCATTTCATTCCTGTAAGAAAGTGCATTGATTCCATTTGTATTTTTCCCCGGCCAGACCAGGGCAATGGGTGCAATTCTCTTACTCCCTGTCATGAATGTTTCACATCTTTCCATGAATTTGAAGGGTACAGCAATCATAGAGGCTGTGCGCGGATCAGGCATATTGCCCATCAATCCGTAGTTGGAGCTTTAATACCAGCATTATGGGCAAAGGCCTGGTAGCAATCCAGATGGTAATTACCCATCGGTTTAAGAGTTAATTTTCCTTTTTTATGACCTACTTTGAGGTTTGTAACAGGAAGTCCTGATTCCGTTGAATTCGATGCATGACTCCAGTCCGCTGAAAGTGAACTCCACCAGCACATTTTATGTCGTTCATGATCCTTTGGCTCTCCTGCAGTGGAAAGAAGATTGGTATAACTACCTGCCAAAAGTTCGTGATTGAAACCACCTCCTTCTGCCCATCCTGGACTCTCTGGGCTGTTAATCTCAGCCATAAATAGTGCATCGGGATTATAGCTTTGGATAATACGCTGGTACTCTTTCATGTGTAATGCAAGGTGCTCTTTGCGCCACTGATTTTGCGCCTCAGGATTTTTTGGAATATTGAATTTCTCCATGGTTTCCCTGGTAAATTGTTTTTCCTGGAATCCGGGGGAATTCAAATGCACACCATCTAGCTCATAGCCGGAAAAAACCTCATGCAGAACCTTTAATGCAAATGCGTCATTTCGATACCCGCCGAGAAGGCGGGTACGAAAAAAGCGTACTTCGATTGCAGAATGTTTTTCAACCGGCATCCCTTTCTCATCAATGTAAAACCATTCCGGTCGCTCATTGAAAACGTCCTGGTTTGCGATGCTGAAATCAAGCCTTGCGATGACACGGAGGTTCGATTGTTTTGCTTTTTCAATAACCTCCTTCAACAGATCCCGATTTCCCATATGCGGGCTTTTCTTGTGATATGGTACTTTTGTATTATAAAAAGCAAAAGGACCACCGACACTGAATACAATAGCTTCAGCATGAATAGCCATGCAATCTTGTATAAATTTATCAACATCAAGATCTTCAGCCTCAAGTTCGCGCATGTTGGGATGATAAATCCGAAGTGGCCTGTTCTTCCACCATGGTGTGCTATCCGGTTGAGCTGACAACCCGGACATCATGACGAGCAGAATAAGGAGATGATGCATATTCCTTGAAATACAATTCATTCTTTAATCTCTTTTAGTAGTCTTTTCTTTGTTATTCTAGCCGATTCACTATTGCGCCTGACGAAAGGTTCTATCTCTTTATAATGAATTCCGGATAATTGCCTTATTAAAAATTCACCTCACATTTTCAATGCTACGGGGAACGGTTAATTTAGTCTTATTTAAGAAATTATACATCCGGCCATCAATCTTATGTTTCAATAGGGTAATTTTATCCAGTAAATAATCTATTTGAAATGTTCTTTCAAGGGGATCCGCATTAGAATACCAGGTAGAAAATATACCATGTTGGGCTTCTTTAAGATATTCCCTTGCTTTTTGCGCCTCACTATAGGCAAGATCAAGATTTTTCATCAATCTATCTTCGTCTCTTTGATATTTATAGGCATAGACATAATGGTAAAGCGTTTTACTTAAATGAGCCATGTAATAACTGATAGATACGCAGATTATCGTTAAAAAAGGTTTGTTTATCTTCATCAAGCTGCGGCATCATCTGAGAACAGCGCTCGGCAACTACTTCAAATTTTGGTATGGTTTTTTCCATGCCGTACAATAAAGCATCAACCTGGTTTTTACTTTTATTATGTTCAAAATCAATACGATATGTACGACCCGGAACACTCTCATACCCAATTTTATACAACGGATTCATATTGATATGATTCTCTGAAAAATAAAAAGCCTCAAAAATATGATCAAAAGCGCGGGCATATCTCAGATCCTGAAATACAAACTGGCGTTTCATGCCCTCAAATTCGGTCGGCTTCGCTTGCCAGTATGCATCATAGTAGTCTTTGTAAAGCTGCGCTACCTCCGCTGCTTTTTCCTTTCCGAAGTACTGGGCACAATATTCAAGCAAAAAATTATCACTGTCATAGCTGTCATAATCCCAAAGCATTTTTGTATGGGCTGAAAGTTCCATCACAAATTCTCTGATATTTCCTGCATTCACGACGGAAAAGTACAAAGGCGACTTACCATTGATATAGCGGTAATTAAATTCCATTTTCCAGGGACCCTCGGCGGGTGCCACATGTGCGCCGGTTGATGCAAACCCAAAATTCATATAGTAGCCCAATTTAACAGGTTTGTCCGGATTAAAATTTACCAGATCATCGTAGGGATATGGATCACGCCGTGCGGCCACAAAGGTCCAGATCATGTTTTCGCCTTCAGGAGGTTTTAAATAGCCTTTTGCCTTCAAATTTGCAATCTCATCGTAAAAAGTAATACGTGCATATGGCTTCTCCTCCCCGGTAACCTCTTTGATCAGATCATACTGGATTTGCAGCATCTTATTGATAATTTCAGCCCGTTCTTTTTCATCTTCAGGCGCATCCTCGAAAATGACCCAGTACGGTTCATCTCCTTTGCCTCTGAAAGCAATACTCCACAGGTTCTCGATCCCGTTTTTTTGCACAGTTTCTGCGTTATAGCGGAAGAAATCAAGAATAGCCTGTTCATTAGATAGAAGCAGTTTAGGCGGCTCGATACCTCTGACTTTTTCCCAGTACTGGTTCCATGTCCTGAATGAAGTATTCAGGCCACTGGTATGGTGGCTAGTTATAACCAAGCCATATTTATCAATCAAATAAGCATAGTCAGTCAATTTATAATCTGGCATTATAGTGGAATAAGTTTCCACCGTGTTAAACTTTAAGCGAAGGGTTGTTTCAAGCCAGACATTTTCATTGTCTTCTGATTCCTCTCGCCAGGGGTTGATAAAATCCTGGTCACCTGGCAAAATACTGCGATACCTCACCTGGGGGGATTTGAAAAATATATCATAGTCATGGTCGACTAATATTTCATTTTGCTTCTTCGGTTTCCATGTACTATAAAAGTGTAATGGGGGAACACCAAGAATATTTTCGGAAAAAGTATAAATAGCATAAATGGTACCCCGCAAGTCATTTCCTTCAAGGTATATTCTGTTGTTTTCCATGTCTGCATAAATGCGGTGAGATTCAAAACCATCCAGTTCCTTAATTTTGTCGGATGGTACAGCAAGCGCGCCTGAAGCCCGGTTAACGATGACTATTTCTGGTATGGTATTGTCTTTACCAAAACTATTTTTAATCTCTGGCACCGCGCCCATTACCCTTGAGAAATCTTTTTTAAAAGCTTCCAATGCAAGTTTGAGCGGACCTGGTTCTTTTTCTGAAAAAACAATTGTAAAATTATCTTTTTCAAGTTTAATAAATCCGGTGTCGTTTGAAGCAGCTAAGACTGGAATAGTGATTAAGATGGCAACAAACCAAACTAAGATTCTCATAAACTCACTCTTGTTCTTTGTCTTTAGTAAAGCAGTCATGATACTCTCCTTTAATCTAATTTTCTTTGCGGCATTTTCCTGGAAAAAGGAATTTCCCCGCGAAGCATTTTCCCGGCCATGCTTGTTAACCATAAATAATGGTCGCTGGGAACATCTTCTTCAATGGGCACAAAAATGCTTTTCCCAATAGGAACTTTATGCGCACATTTCATTATGGCTGTGCCTTCATCAATTTCATCGAACATTGCGACATAAAGCATTTCAGCTCCACTTTCAATAGCTCCGCAGATTTGTTTCCAATAAAAATCACCTTTGTTTCTTGGGATTTTATTGGATATTTCATTGTCCTTCAGGTTATACCACGAGAAACCGGGAAAAACAGTTGGAGCATAAGATTTCCCATTTTCCTTACACCATTTCACATCATCAATAATATTCTCCTGACGATATGTTTCGTAAGTTTCCTCGTTATATCGGCCCACCAGCCATGGTTGAACAACATCGGCCTGCTTGATAACTTCATGTAATCGTGGGTCGCCTTTTGTATCCCACCCCAGGGTTCTCCATTTTGAAGGGATTCCTAAATGGATGGAACAACCGCCATAAACAGGATCGTTTTTGAAAAAATCCATAATATCAAATATTTCCGGAATATGACCCGATTTCCTGGTTCCGGCGCTAATTCCCCAAAAAGCAACCAGGGGTTTTTTATTATGAAACAGATATGTGGTTTTATTTTTCTGGTTGGTAAGTTTGAGATCGTCTACCAAATGTTTCCAATCCGCTATAATGAGTTTGTATTTGCTGTCCTCCATACTCCCAATATCGTACATTAGACAGATAGCAATCCCATATTTGTTGGCTGCATTTATAGCCGAAGTTAATACCTTATCATTATGATTTATTCTATTTTCACTTGTAAGAACGGAAAAAAATCGTTGCATAAACACACCATCAATACCATATTCTTTCATCCATTTAAAATGTAGATCAACCGTACTTTCATCATAGGAGCTAAATACATAGGCTGGCGATCCATCGGAAAAATTGAAAGGTGTTTTATACTTTACTTTATACTCATCCATTTCCGGCCAGTAATCGATGGTACAACTTCCATCCACAAACTTTCCCTTTTTGCTGTAATGCGTCCAACCTCTGTCGGCACCATCGCCCTCGCAATTAAACCACCCCTGATAGCCTGCCATTACCAGTCCTTTGTAGCTCATATATTTGCTTTTTTCAGCATGTTTGGTCTGTGCTGTGGCTAAAAAAAACATTGAAAATAAAATCAGACCCGCTGTGAGTAATTGTTTTTGCATATTATGTTTTTTACATCTGTTAAATAAATATTATTTGGTGCTTTTTATAAAGACTTTCTCACTCAGTGTGGTTCTGTTACCAATTTTGTATTATCAGGATTTCAATCCAGCATTACATTCATTCCCTAAATAATCGAGACTTTTAATGAGTTCTGACTGCTGGATAATTTTATCTCTATTTCACTAAAATAAACTTTTTAGTCTCCACAAAATCTTCAGCTCGTATTCTATAATAATAAATTCCGCTGGCCAGGTTACTTCCATTAAATACAATTTCATAATTACCCTGCAGTTTTTTCTCATTTACTAATGTAGCGACCTCTCTACCCAACACATCATATACTTTTAAGGAAACAACCCCGCCCATTGGAATTGAGTATTTAATTCTTGTAACTGGATTAAAAGGATTTGGATAATTTTGATGTAACACAAACCTATCCGGTAAACCACTATTTGCTGCCGCTACTGCCGTTAATGCTCCACCGCCTGCAGAAACTCTGATTTCATCTAAGTAGACATCGTCATCAGCAGCGCTGGCATTGCAGCGAAAACGGATACGCGTCTTGTTGGTCAATGTGAAATCTGTTATCGTCACGTATTCTGAATAAAAGGTATCATTTTCAAAGTCTACAGCACTAACCCATGTCTTAACCGTTCTATAGCTGCTGCCGCCATCGGTGGATATTTGCAGTGAGAAACTTTCATTCGTTTCCATACTGACAGCTTTATACCAAAATTCAAGCAGGACTTCTGTAAATCCGGATAATGCCAAGTCCCGTGAAGTAACCTGCGAGCTGCTGGTATTACTTTCAAGGTCAACTGAGTAAAAGCCCTCGTGCGCATATTCTGTAGAATCTACCTTGCAATTATCGCCGCCATCTTTCCAATTGCCATAAGAGTCGCCCTCAAAATTGTCAAAAATAATCTCAAGAAAACTTTCAATAACGAGTTCATCAATATTTCCCCCGTTTAATCCAATAGATGTAAGCGTAATGGTATTTTTTCCGGCATTTAATGGTTGGGTGGATGTAACTTCATCCCATGTAGCCCAAGTGCCGGTTGGAGGAAAATCCAATGAATCCTCTTTCACTGTGCCATTTACTTTTAATTCAAGTGGTCGGTTATTGGTTGCTTCTAGTCCATACCTGAAAAACAAATTATAGTTACCTGCTGAAGGGACATTAATTGTCCATTCGATATAATCGTCAGAAGCATTTATGAAATCCAAAAATCCTGATCCATGATATCCTACATAATTATTAGCAAATGCAGGGCCAATATAGGCTGCATCTTCTGCCTGGTAGGTTCCATCAAAGACAATTGCTTTATAGGTTGCAATGATAGTTGCCGGCCCAGACGGCATGATTAAGGCGGTGCTTGCATCATTCACATTAGCGATGGATGGATTGCCAGAAATCACTTTCCAAACATCAAACTCATGCCCGTTTGGAGCCGGATAAGCATTAATAGTTACATTGGCACCTGATTCATAAAATCCATCTCCACTTCCATTATCTACGATTAAGAGATAAGTGGTTGGACTGGAATCAATAATTTTTATCCCATCAATCCGGGTTGTTACACTGCCTAATTTATCGTGATAGACCCGAAACCAGTTTATTGCATTAAGATCTGGCATTGCGCCAGAAGTATCTGCATCGCTTATGTTTAAACTAATCTCATTCCACCCATTTGATAAGCCACTTAAGATCCAATGATATTCAGAAATATCTGCAGCTCCACCACTGCCTAATTCAACCTGATTGTTAGTGTCCATCAACGATGTATCAGATACATAATACCAGAAATTTAATACCGCATCAGCCGGATCTATTCCTGAATTGTAGGGTGTATCAAATGATTTGTAGAATTCCTGAGTACTTGCTCCAGAGAATTCGAGACATCCGGAGCCCTGTTGATTATCTATGCTATTCAGAACTAAATTATTATTCCAGCCCGCTAAACTATCACAATCGTCTATATATTCTTCAGCAGATTCAACTATGTGCGGGGTTGGGTGAATCTGTGTCAGCGGAATTTCACCTTTAATCATTTTTGCCCCATCACCTGTAATTCTCAAATAAAAATCAGAAGAACAGTGAACCCCGTCTGCATCCAATGTCAAAAACCATTGATCGGTTGGTATCATCGAAGCATCTTCGGCAGCTTTGGCTATGGCAGTGCCTTCATCATACTCATCAAACATTGCAACATAAACAGTTGCAGTCATGCCCTGTGAGTTAAATTTTGATTTCACCGTATAAAACTGATCCCATATAAAATTTCCATGCATTCTTGGATGCTGATTAGGTTTATCTTCAGCCCCTTCTTTCCAATTAGCCCAGGAAAAACCAGGCCACGTTACCGGCATATAATCAATTCCGCGAGCTTTACAATAGGCCATATCATCTTGTATTTTGTTGCCCCAACTACTGACCCCGGTTAAACTAAATGTGCCAACATGCCAGGGAGAAATCATATCTGCAGCCTCCCAGGCTGGCAGGTTGATTGTATTTGTGCGCCAATCCTTATGTCCTCCAACAATCACGTAGCACCCCTGGTCTTTAAACCAGTCAATGACATCTTTCCACGAATAAACATTTCCTGGCCTGCCACTTGATGCTACTCCCCAGATGCATACGACTGGTTTTCCATCTTCTATTGCATAAGCAGTAGAAGACGTCAGATCAAGGTTGCCGGTAATCGTGTTGGTCCAGTCGGTTTTGATTTCACTCTGGAAATTATCCCAGTCAGAAATATCATACATCATATAAAATTTGCGCCCATACGTCTCGGATGCATTTTTTACTCTAATTGCAATACCATCCTTATGAGCCTTATGCTTACTATCACCGAGTGAATGTCCAAAACGCTGAAGTGCTGCAACATCAATTCCATATTCTTCCATCCATTCAAAATGTTTATTAACAACTTGATTGTCATAGGAAGAAAACAATCCGGCAGGTTGACCGTTTGCTAAATTTTCGAAACCTGTTGGATAAGTTGTTGTGTATTCGCGCACATCCGGATATAAATCAAAGCCTGCATCGCCTGGTCCGGGTGGCACAACCCCGCTACCTCCCCAATGAACCCAAATATTTCGTGGGGAATTGTCATTGGCACATGAAAACCAGCCCTGGTAACCCGTAACAAGTTTGCCTACCACATCGCCGCCATAGGCTAATTGAAACGAAGTAAGAATAATAATTAGTAATAAACTGGTTAAGACAGCAGAACCTTTAAGATTCTTTTTTTTCCTCATAGTTTTTCTCACAGAATTGTTAATTATGATGCTGTTAGGCTGCTTATTTCGGAGGAAATGTGGCAATGATTTCCATTTCACTATCTGATTCAAATGTAACGGGGCCGGTCTGATACGGGATAAAAAATTTGGAACCCTCACTAACCGGATAGATTTCACCGCCTGCAGCGACTATACCCGATCCCTTTGAGACAATGCCAATAAAGAACGTATCAGATTCTATCACATAGCAATCCCTGACGTTGATGCGATTGACTCTGAAGCATGGGGTTTTGCGTTCATCAATCAACTTATATTCGGTACTTTTATCTTGAGAAACGATCGGGCACGGTTTGCAGAAAAAGCGTTCTTTAATTGTCGTAACTGAAGTGGCCTCATAGTTAAACATGGAAAGGGCAAAATCGATACCCCGGTTCATAAAACGCGATTCCTCCGGCAAAACATAGCCGCCGCGATCAAACTCGATCCGAACAGCAAAGTCCGTCGGCTCCATGATCTCAATCATGAATACGCCTTCACCGATGGCGTGCGGCATACCGCCGGGAACCATAAAAACATCACCCGGTTTTATAGGGATCTTCTCAAAACAGCTGAGAATCGCCTCGCTATCCTGTGCTTCAATCATCCTTTTGAACTCCTTTTTGGCGGGCGGATTCTGGAAGCCCAGGTAGATGTATGGTTCTTTCACGTCCTGGCGAATTCTCAGGATAACATAGGCCTCGGTTTTTCCCGAATTACTGTTAAGGTGTTTTTGAGCAAATGGAATGGTCGGGTGGCATTGGATATGCAGCCGGATTGCAGAATCAAGAAATTTGAGTAAAAATTGAGTATTGGCGCCATACTTATTGAAATGTCCTGTGCCAAGCATGGCTTCAGGTTGTTTTTCACAAAGTGCTTTGAGTGTCAGTGACTTGCCAGATATGCGAATTTTTGACAGACCTTCTTCGGTAAAATGCTCACGGCCTTTGTTTACTGCCCGAGTGGTTGATCCAATCCAATCCTCAGGAAAATGCGCATCCGCCGGATGTTCAACGCCCTCCATAATATCGAGATTCATGCCGCCGGGATAAGTCCGCCACACGCGATTGGATGGCAGAAACAGAATATCAGGAATTGTCATAGGATTTACCTTGGTCAGCCCGTGATTAATTGCCAAACGCCTCTGATTCCCATGGAGGATGTCACGATGGAAAAGATCAGTATAGCAGTTAGTAAAATATTTGTCCACATTGAATTTTTTTGTTCGCCCATTAAATCTTTACGGTTGCCCAGATAAAGAATACAGGCAACAGTCATCGGCAAGATCACCGAGTTAAATGCCTGTGAAAGAATCATCACAAAAACCGGACGCGCTTCAAATATTGGGACTACCAAACCAAGGAGTGATATGATTAAAACCATTATGCGGTATTTGGGCAGCGTCATTTGCCGCTCTGATTGATTATAGTCGCACAGCAGCCATGGTAACATCAGTACATTGGGAAACTGAGATGAAACTCCGGCAGCTATAATTCCAACAGCAAATATAGAAGTGGCTAAGGCGCCAACTAAAGGCTCCAGCAACTCAATCATTTGAGAAGCTTTAGTTAATCCAAGTCCTTCAGCATACAAAGTTCCGGCAGCCGCTGCCATTATCGCACCGCTGATGACAAACATCATGCTTACAGAAACGATAGCATCATTGCGTTGTTTTTTAATATCTGTAATCGTCCAGCCCGCTTCTTTGACCAGGGTGGTTCTGATTATAAATAGCCCGGAAAAAACCGTGGTCCCGACCATGGAGGCAATAACCAGAAATGGGCCTTTTCCCTGGTCAATAGGAACTATAGGCAAATTGGGAATCATACCTTTCAGTATCTCTATCGGCGGGGGCATCATAATGAAAAAGTTCAATATGAAACTTGCTGACATAATTGCTACGATAACGGCGAGGCTGCGTTCAAAAAATTGTGTATTGCCATTCCAAAAAATATAATAGACCAACAAAATAAAAAAAGCCGCAAAATATATGGGGGCAATGCCACCATCAATTATCGTTTTTGACCATTCGAAACTGATATCGGCAACGATCCCCATCACTCCCATTACACTACCAGATACGCCAGCAGTCAGTGCGATAATGAAAAAAATACCCACACCTGGATGAATATGCTTGCGAAAAGCCTGCAATGCGGTTTCCCCGGTGACAAGTGTGTATTTACCATAAATGCTGATCATAAAATAAGTAGCCAGGCAAGAGAGCATGATCGTCCACAATAATGACATGCCGTAAGTGGCTCCGGCCTTTGCCATGGCGGTCACACTGCCAGTACCAATATTAAATCCAAGAAGAAAAATCCCCGGCAGGAAAAGTGCCAGGGTTTTAGTCAAATTTTGGCGGATTGTTGGTTTCATAATTTATTCCTAAAATTGCAATTTTGGCAGCAATCTCGCCTGCTGGTATGGATCTGTTGCAAGCGAAGAAGCAAGCACATTCTTATTTCTTTTGCACAAACTTATTTGTGAATTCAATATTTTTCTCAGCCAATGGAGTAGCGAAGTATTCATTGAATGTGCTATCACGATGCAGATCCTCGAAGGGTGATTGCAGCGCGGTGGCATGACCTTCGTCACCAACACTCATTGCCACAATGCGAACAAACAGGGAATTTGGAAGTTTGATGCTGGTTGTACCTTCCGGCAAATCCAATCGATAGGCAAACAGATAGCCGTACTCATAAAGTGCATCACCAGCGGGTAAATGACGGTGTGAAGCTGACCAGGCAATACGTTGATTGCGGATAAATGCCGGGTGAATTGTTTTCAGATTATTACGCAACGAATAGGAAAGCTCTGCAACAAATCCCTCAAACTCACGGTTGTCCCAAGATCCCATATAACCAGACCATCCACCTATTCTTAAAGGAAATTCTTTGCCACCTGCTTTGAAAATTACATCAGAATCAATATCTGCCGCAGCTAAAATATGCAGAACGGTTGTTCCTTCGGGAAGATCTATCTTCTGTCCGCGACATGCAACGGAATTATATTCAACCGCCTCACGGGGACCAATCGAAAAAGATATATTCCCCATTTGCACTTCATCACCAATCATTTCTGCCGGAAATGTTCCGCCCTTACCGTCAAGACTTCCACGATATCCTTCAGATCTGGGCTGACGCCCCATGTATCCATCTTCGCGATTGCTATTATAACTGAAAATATCGGTATCATAATTCAGTTTTACCGGCTGAGTCGCTTTGGGTTTTGCTTTAGCTCCTGCCATTTTTAATAAAATAGTTTTTAATTCGTAGGGCGAAAAGTCTATGCTAAGTTCACCATTATTGGTTGCAAATTGAGCGTCCAGCGGGCGTTCAGCCCCGTCAAGTTCTTCAGCGGCAAGAATTGATTTTGAAGCAGAAAGTGTTGCACCGGTACAGACTTTACCATGTAATTCCTGTAGTCTTACGACCACACCTGATCCATCTTCAGCCATTTTAACTGCCTGAATATTTACCTGATCGTTGTCGATATTAATTAATGAAAAAGAACTCTCTGTACCTTTGTGTTTAGGAACTGAGAATGCTGCCAGCTTTTGTTCAAAACGCATAGCTTCCCAGTGAGTTTTACCATCTCGCCAGTCACCTTTATGGCCAGTAACAGCATAGGTAAACTGATGACGACCCCAATCCTGCCATCTCATTTCACTCATTGTTCCATCGTCAAGTGATTCTTGTTGACTATCTTTCGTATCCGGTCCATGAATTAGTGTAAGACGTAAGGTATTGTCGTCTACTTTATCACTTCCGTATTTTGCACCTGTTAGTAATGAAATTCCAAACTCACCTGAGTTATCTGTTAAATCTATCCACGCATGATTAGGCACTTCATATTGATTTTCGTTGCGATTCCCCCGCCTGATGGTACCCAGATCAAGGTTGTAAGTTGCTTCTGGTGCTGCGGCTGTCAGGTGAAACGCAGCCTTTAATAAACTTCCGCGGCTTTTCCAATCAATCAGGTTAGCTATCTCAACACGGCTTCCATCAGCTCCGGCCGAGAGCCTTATTCTTTGTATTATTTTTGAGCCTTCGTTCTCACGAACCACTTCAATAGCTGCACGAACCGGGCCATTTTCAACGATCCTTACCGAAACAGGATTAGCAGCCACACTGCGCGCAGGTTTCCTTATATCTTTCCAGTAAATTCGCCATGCCGGTTTTATATCGGGGAAGTTTTCTCCAAATTCAAGTTGTATCGGCTTCTCGAGTAATTCTTTTTCGATCTTTTTATCATAAATACTTGATATATCTCCATTCGCATCTATCATTACCCGGAAATATTTGTTTTCTAAATAATCATTACGAACAACCAATTCAGAATTATTAATTTTCGATTCTGCTTGACGAATTGAATAAACAGCTCCGCCGACAGGAGGAAGGTCCGTCTGAAATAATATTCTGCTTTTCCCGTCGTATCCTACTACGACCTGTGAAGGCATTTCATTATCATGTGCATCAAATACGGCAACAGATTCTGCTTCATTTAAGTTATCTGGAATAAATGCTTCCACATTATCTTTACGCGGAATTGAAAGTGGATTAAAAACTACTATCGGCGTTCCGGGTACATCCGTATTTAGTGATTGAGCTAAAGTGCCAACGGCATCTTTAAATACCCCTGCGAACATATTTAGTGCAATGATACCATCATTCCATGCATACTCGTAGGCTTTTGGAATGCTGGTTCCGGGCAGGTTATCGTGAAACTGATTGCGCAGAAGCAGCTCCCAGGCATGGTTTAGGGCACCGGAGGGATAGGACGCACCATTAAGGAGGTGAGTCAAAACGGCGGCGCGTTCGCTGGCATTGGCCAGGAGTTCACCGTCACGGTTTAGTTGTTTGACATAGGCCTGCGAGGTCAGCACACCAGTGGAGTGTTCGATAAGCAGCAGATCGCGTTCCCACGTAGGGAATTTTTCAGCTTGTTCATTGGTGATGGCACGAACCATAAGGTCAGCCGGGCCTGTAATTACAGTTACAGGACCTTCTTCTTTGTAACTTTTTTCCAGATTTTCAAGCGAAACTTTTTGCGGCATGCCGCCGCGGTCTGCGTTATTCTGGTCTCCACCGCCCATATAATAGAAATCAATGGGTAAACCGGAGCGTTTTCTGTTCTCTTCCAAGCGCTTTAGAGTTTCTTCATGAGTGGAATACACATTCTCATGTGCAGCTGCGTAATTACCCGCATTAAGCGATGCAATTACCCAGTTACCATCCGGACCAATCCAGCGCCCAACATTGAATGGGATGCCATTGGCCGAATTCCAGGTCAACTTTTGCGTTGAGAAACCGCGTATACCACAATGATTCAAAACCGACGGCAGTGAGTACGGAAAACCGAAGCAATCCGGAAGCATATACTCGAGGCTCTCCATACCAAATTCTTTCTCGAAATATACTCGGCCAAACAGGATCTGACGGATAAGGGATTCGGTCGAAGGCACGTTGGTATCATTTTCAACCCACGAACTACCGCTCGGGAACCAGCGTCCGGCAGCAACCCATTGCTTTAATTCTTCATAGCGTTCCGGGTAATATTCACGCATCATTGCATATCGACTGGCACCGGACCAGTTAAAAACAAAGTGCGGATATTGTTCAAAAGCAGCAAAGTTATCGTCCAGCGTGTTCTTTAGAAAATCACGAATGACCTGAGGATAGGACCAGCGCCATATGTCATCGAGATGCGAGTAAGGCACTATAAACAAAGTTGGCTGTGTGAGATCGATCGACTCTGGATCGATTGTTTTGACAGAACTTTTTGTTGAGACGGGTTGTTGTGCCGATGCTGTAACCAGCAGGCAAGTGAGTATATAAACTATGACATTGATTATTGTCTGTCTGAAATTAATTAACAAATCTACCCCCCTTATAAACACCGGAATCTATTTGAAGTTGGATCAAGTTCATTTTTAGTGGTTTATGACTTCAAAGAACTTTGGACGGATTCTATGTTTGAAATAGAAACTGTATTTTTTAAGTAAATCATTTGATACGGTCTTTAATTTTCCGCGTCTGCCGGCAAAAATACCCGCGGCAAAGAGGAATTAAACGTTTTTAAAAAAGTGTGAACATAAACAAACAGACTCGTTCAATTTCCTCTCTGACCGCAGGTTAATTGTCTTTAGATATTTTTAAATCGCATCCTAAGATACTACTTTATCAATACCATTTTTCTTGACATGCTGACATTATTGCCACGCAGAGTATAGAAGTAAATACCTGAATTTAAATTTGAAGCATCAAATGTTACTTCATGATTGCCGGCAGTTAACTGGCCACTGACTAACGTGGCAATTTCCTGACCCAGGAGATTGTACACAGCTATTGTGTAGTTTCCCTTAACCGGAACATTAAAAGTAATGTTGGTAACCGGATTGAATGGATTAGGATAATTCTGATTCAAGCTAAATTCAGAAGGTACTACGTGTTCTACAGATTCAACCGCTGTAGGATCAACGACACCACTCAACAGATACTCAACCGCATTCAAATATACTTTTTCACCATCAGCAGTCAGGTTCATTTCACCAGAAGTTCCAAAAAACATTCTTGATGCAGCTGGCTTTGCTGTTGTCGCATCATTATAAACCTCATCAGTATCATTCCATTCCACGATCATAAGAGAAGTACCTGACTTTGCGAGAACAGTTCCATTATTTTGAGTAGCATCAGCGCTAAAGATAACCACTGCAACAGTGGGATCGTATATGTCTAATGAATCATTTGCCTCAAGCGTGATACCATCAAAAATAGCATGGTCAGCCAGAACTTCAGCTCTTGGGGGTTCGAGTTCATTTGTGCTTGTAGATCCGAAAAATTGCCATCTATTGGATCTTACAATTTGGCCATTGCAAACTATAATCGGTACTTCAATAGAATGCCAGTCTGGACTATTATAATCACCACTATTTGTACTTCTGCTTATAATGATGAGATCTGCCGAGTTCAACCGCATCTTTTGGTCATCCGTCAAGGATGAACCTTGCATTGTTGTGTCTTCACGTTGAACATCGTATCCCTCTGCCGCTAATAGATCAACCCAAACCTGATCTGTCGGACCACCATCAGAAACCCAAATGATTACGGGTTTCGTGTAATTCATCCACTCCGCTTTTTTATCAGGGAACCAGTTCAAATCACCCAGCGGAAAGCCACCTTCTGCTGCTGTGTACGCAGCATCTGAAGTACTATACGTCAAATCAATTGAATCAGGGGCTGTATGACTCATTCTGGTATCCGGGTTTTGATCCCAATAACCAATGTATGAATCAACATCACCAAAGTTAAGTGGTGGTGCATCAGTAAAAGCTACGTCGCTTATAGTGAATGCATTTTCTGCGCCACCGACAATTGAACGTTCAAATTGCGAACACATCCACGATTGAACATGAAGCGTATCATTTGTAGCAAGTTTATCAATAATTGATTGATCCATGTTAACGAAATTATTATGCATGGTAATTTCTGTTCCTACGGTATCCACGCCATGGCAACCGAATACAGTTATACCATCTTCTCTGTCGTAATACACTTCCCTTGTGCGATGTGCCGCCAGGGTTAAGTCACTGGAATAATAATTTTCCGGAAGCCCTATATCGAATTTTCCTTCATTTCTACTGGGTCGAACCATAAAATCTGAGCCCAGGATACCGGGATCCATTATGATATTATTTGTAAATGTGAGTTTTTCAATTTGTCCCAGATCAAAAGCCGGATGGTAATTGACCCCGTTAACAAAGGTATTATGATCAATAAATGCATAGCCGATAGGCTCGCCAGAGGCAGTTACATGTCTGATCCATCTGTTACCAACATTCACAAATGAGCAATTCTGTATAAACAATGTGTCAGGTCCATATTGGCGTAAATCTATGGCACGACCTTCAGAAGGGCCCTCAATTTTATGATCATCAGTCCAGACACAATTCCTTGCATAGAATATCATATTAGGTGCTTCTAATTGTACTGTGCGTCTATCGAAATCATCGAACCACACACCATCAAATTCAGCCCGCATACCCTCTGTGTCCAAAAAAGTAATCGCCCGATCGACATCTTTTCCACCCGCTCTTCCTGAGATTCCGCCAGCAAAAAAGACATTCTTAATAACAATGTCGGCTCTGACTTCCATAATTGATTGTGCGCTTGTACCATCTTCTTTAATCAGACCAGAGATTACAGGATTTTCGCCGGAAGTCGCTTCATCCGCCATAATAGTTAGGTTTACATTGACATCGATTATTTCATTTGTGAAATAGAATTGGCCTCTTTCGAGGAGAATGATATCACCGGCACTCGCCCCTTCTATCGCCGTTGTGATGTCATTAATCCCAATACCCGGGCGAATTTCTGTTTGAGTATAGGCGCTGCTTACAAACAGCAATACGACAAATACAGACACAAAAAAATTTGTAAACTTACACATATCTACCTCCAAATAATAATGTTACCATAATGAATTAGATAAAAATGAACCAAATTTAAACGATGTTTCTCCTTTCCTCCTTTTTGGTTATTGTATTGATTATTTACTCAAATATTGCTTTAATACATTTATGCCCACTTGTTTTCAATCACAGAAATTACAATATGTCCGCTCATTACAGTTTTCTGTCATCATTATCGTTTAAATTAAAAACGATACTCCAGACCAAGATCATATGTCGCACCATAATAGTTAAGCGACGAAGGTCGGGGATAATCCAGGGCACGATAGGTTAAATCGTACTGATTATTTAGATTCACTCCATTCATATAGATGCTTAGACCGGTGCCTAATCTTTGTCTTAATGAAAAACTCCAGCGTGTAAAATCACCCAGCCATAAGTCATGCTCTTCCTGAGTGCCAATACTGGCCAGGCTTTCACCCTGATACGAAAAGCTTACTCGGGCCGAAAAACCGAAGATATCATAACCGAGGGATACATTTGCCAGGTGATCGGCCTGCCCGGGTACTCTTCCGGAGCGCAGACTGGTTACATAGGTCGTTACTACTTTGGGAGGTCGCTGTGTTACATCAATTTCTGTTTCTGTTTGAAAAAGTCCATAGCGGGTCTCACTAAAGATTCGCGTATAATTAGCATTGATCACCAGTCCTTTAAAAGGCCAGGGGAGATAGCCAAGGTTGGTCTGTAACTCAATCTCGAATCCTTTAATAACAGACTGATCAATATTTTCCGCACGCCGGACCCTTCTATCAGCGAATGAAGTCCAATTTGGATCTAAACTGGTTGGCAGTCCCAAACTGTCCGCCATTTGATCCGACTCAATAAAACGAGTCACATTTGCTATAACACCGTCTAACTCTTTATAGAAATACCCGACAGTAAAGAGACCAATCTTTGGATGGTATATTGACGCATACGCATCATAATTCCAGGATATTGTTTCCCGAAGACCTGGGTTTCCCATTGTGATAAGACCATCTGTAATAGTATTGACAGAAAGGCTTGGCACCAGTCTGTTATAACTTGCCCGGGCGAGTGTTTTTGTGACGGCAAAGCGTAAATCAAACCACTCAACTGGTTTTACCTTCAGATGGATCATGGGCAGCCAATCCTTGTATACAATTTGCTCGTTTTGTTCAACCCGTAAACCTGCGTAATGCCCGATACTATATTTATGATACCCTTTGTAATCACCATTAAATTGCTCATAGCGGATACCGGGAATAAATGTGATGAGTTGCTCAAATTTTAGTTTTGTCATCAAATAAGCAGCACTTACCTTATCACGGGCTTCATAGCTATCCTGTCCAAATTCGTTAAAAGTGTAGTGACTTCTATTTTCATTCCAAAAGCCATTAGTCAGCGTAGGATCAAGCACCAAACCAAGGCTCGATTGTCCGTCCAGAATTGTACCAGGATCATATTCATTGTCGAAATAGCTGGATACAGGAATATTTAAACCATCCAGGTAAATATCCCAATCACCTGTATTCGCGTATTTATCACGATCATTCTGTCGATATTTTCCACCAAATTTTAACTCGCCGGTAATATTATTAGTAATTTCATATGGGAGTTCTATGTCGAGACCTGCCATATAACTCGTTTCCTTAGCATCTTCCTCGCTATATTCTACGTCATTTAAATAACCCGCAGAATCTGGAACAGTATTTTTTAAGAATTCTGCCGGATCAATTAACTCATAATCTGTATCTGGATCAATTTGGGCATTTGGCTGCTCAAAACGCATAATTGAATTGTGCAGAAGTTCCGAGTTGGTGTTTGAATGAGACAAAATCCAATTAATTTCAACCGAACCCATTAATCCTCGACCCTCCAGTATATTTGACAGAAGATCTATTTTTCGCTCTGGATTACTAATAGCGGAGCTATGAACTGAATTTAATTTCTCAAATGAGTTAGATCTGATTTTAGAGTCCCTACTCGACTGATTATAGAAGTTGGACAACATAAAGGTCCATGCATCAATATCGTAATCCAAAATCAAGTTAACTCCAAAACGACTACGGTATTCTTCCCTTTCGCCAACTGTATCATCGGTTAATAACAGGTTGTTTGTTCCGTCTTCATTTTCGCTACCGAGTTCATAGTCGGCATTTAGATATTCACTGGTCCTGTTACGCAGTTCTGAATTGATCGATGCCTGAAACCCAAGTGAATTATCCAGAATTCTTTGGCTCCAGCTCGCTATTGCTTTGTATTGCCGGGCATCATTTTCCTGGGCATTATAGATACCAAATAGCCGAACGAAGCGAACAGGTGTTTCTTTCGCTTTTGCCAACTGTAAATTTACTACTCCACCAATCGCATCCCCTTCCATATCCGCGGTCAGTGCTTTAAAAACTTCAATTCCACTTAAATTTTCATTAGATATCATGCTTATATCTGTGGACCTGTCATCAGAACCTCCGGCCGCAGGAATTGTAACTCCATTAATAGCAACTCTACTATATTTAGGAGATAATCCGCGCACAATTACTTTATTGCCTTCACCGCCATTACGACCTAATGCGATACCGGGCAAGCGCCCCACGGATTCAGCAGCATTGGCGTCTGGTACTTCCCTTATGCGGTCTGAAGAAACAACATTCTTAATGGCATCTGCATTCAGTTGCTGATTGATAGCTGCTGCCTGGCCCTCACGCTGGGCAGTGACCGTGATTACATCTCCGGTCATAAATGCTAAACTAAGCTCAATATCAAGATTGAGATCTTTATCCATTTCTAAACTAATGGGCACATCTTTACTCTCGTAGCCGATATAAGAAACACGTATTGTGTAATTGCCGGGTTCAGTTTTACTAATCCGGTACTCGCCGTTTATATTGGAGGCGGCGCCTAAAGAAGTACCAACGATTATCACATTGGCACCCGGCAGAACTTCAGTTGTGGTTGAATCTGTGATTGTTCCAAAGATATCTGCGAAAAGATTTTGCGGGAAAAAAAAGAAGATTAAAACAAATACGTAAAGATATTTTAAACTCAATATAAAATTTTCTCTTTTAATCATATCAACTCCTGATTAATTTTGCTTTATAGCTGATATTATCTCATTTTAGTTCAGAGCAACTTTAACTGAAATTAGAATTCAAAATGTATATGAATAGTTTTTACCATTATATTTTAGCCAATAAATTAAAGTGATCATCCAGTTTTTATATCAAATAACTTCAAAGATATCTCAGTGAATCTCAAGATTTTTGCAATTTCATGAAGGTACAGGCGCCTCCCTGAAATCTGCGATTCCGAATTCTATAAGTTACTAAGGAGTCAAATCAAAATATCATTTCCAACATCTAAATTGCTTAGATAGCATTACATATTGGCATTTATAACATCATTTTTTTAATTACACCAGTTAATTACTGTTTTTAACATTTTTTTACATGTTTTTTACATAGGAAGGTGAAGGTTTGTTATCATAAGTTGTTGGTTGCATTCGATGTTTGAGTTTTGTAGTTTCTCACGTTGTAAGTAGTTCCCTCATCCACTTAATGGCAAAAGGTGATAAATGGTCCCTGATCATGAAAAACTTGAGATGTTGGAAAGAGTTTTGTCCAGCGAAGAATTCAGCCATTCTCAAAAAAATCAGCAATTGTTAACATATCTTGTAGATGCTTCCATAAATAATAAAGAAATAAACGAAACGGTAATTGCTACTGAGTTTTTCGGTAAGGGTTCAAATTTCTATCCGCTTGAAGATGCGTCCATCCGCGTGAATATCAGCCAGATTCGTAAAAGATTGTCAAATTATTATTTAACTGAGGGGAAAGAAGATAAAATACAAATCGATATCCCAAAAGGAAATTATGCAGTTCGATTCTGCCTAAAAAGTAAAAAACATATCGGTTCAAATATCATGGGATTGACAAAATGGATTTTTCCTTTCATTACTCTCATTCTCACAATCATTACCATCTTTCTTTGGATTAAGTATGACCGATTACTGAATAAAGTGCAGGTTATTCCAAACGATAATCCCGTCTGGGCTGAATATTTTGCGGACAACAAGCCAATTTTGGTTATACTTGGCGACTATTTTTTTATGTATTTGGATAGACATGGTACTAATCCCCGATTCAATGTCAGAGATCCAAGGATAAATTCTCTTGAAGATTTTAATGCATATACAATGAAAGGCTCAAATGATATTGAGAACTTAAAACCATTGCGACATACTTATCTACGGCCAAGTGCAGTTTGGGGTTTTATGGAATTGCTCCCAATATTAAAATATAACAATTCATCTTTTATTGTGAAGCAGGCTTCTGAAACAGATTGGGAAGATATAAGTTCGCATAATGTGATATTCATCGGGACATTTAAACAACTGTTTCTTCTAAAAAAATTATTAAAAAACATGTATGTCGAATTTTCGATTTATCCTAATTATCTCTATATAAATAATAAAAATGGCGAAGAGGTTAAGAAATTTTCAAGCACGCTTATCGATGAAACAAGACAATATGATGATGTCAGTTTGATAGCAAAAATCAACGGACCAAATAATAATAAAATTATATTCATCACGGGATTTCAAGAAGGTGGCGTTATATATGGATCAAAAGCTATATGTGATCCAAGCTTTCTCGCTAAATTACTTGGTAAGCAAAACAATAAACGGCATAGCCCGTTTAATTTTAGGGCCGTTTTAAAGGTGGAAGGTTTTCTGCGAAGCGATTTAAGTTCAAATATCGAATATTTCGAGATTTTATCCCCAGACAAATAAAGTCGACATTAATTACATATGTCATTATCATTTGCAGTAATTGATTTACTTATTTATCAAGTATTTTAAATTCCACGTAAATAGGATTATGATCGGAGGGATAAGCACCATCCACATTATAATCCACTTCTTCATATTTCAATACGTTCACGTTCCCTTTATAAAGGATCCAGTCAATCTCATTATGTTCTTCATTTGTATCTTTCAGCAAATTAGGATCATCAGAATTTTCATTACCGACAAATACTTTATATGGTGCGCTTCCAGGTTTACAGTTAAAATCGCCCATTAAAAATACCGGACGTTCAGCTGTCCAGGCACCAAACCGGTTTAATGCATTAATTCGTTTCAGGATTAGTTTTGACGCATTCAATCTTGCTAAGGAATCTTTACGCCCGTTGAAGAAATGTGTATTAAAAATATAGAATTCCTGTGTATTTTCCCAATGTCCACGGTAATCCTGCGCATAGCGACCCGCTTTACCTTCGGGTGAGATATCAACAAAGGCAAAACGTGCCCATGTAACCATACGTGGATTAACTTCAGGGCCGCTGCCAATTACCTCCGGAGTTTTGGATAGTTGAAAACTTTGCACCTCCCTCAAGCGGAATTTATCGCGTTTAAAAAAGATGGCCATATGTTCATCATCATCGCCGCCTTTTCTGCCTTCACCGATTACAACATATTCCGGAAGGTGATCCGTTAAATAGTCTATTTGTTCTTTTAGTCCTTCCTGCGTGCCAATGATATCCGGATCATATTTGCGGATCATGTCAATTTGCATATCACGCCTCACTTCCCACGTCGGTTCAAATCTCGGGCTGGCAAATTTCAGGTTATACGTCATCAGCTTTAATATCTGATTTTCTTTTTTTCCTGTTTCGTGTGATTGTGCAGTTAAAATATTGCCTAATACAAAACATGCAATTAAAGAATAACAAGATATCCGGGTAATATTTGTCATTTTCAAAATCCTATTTCTTAGATTTAAGGGATTTTTTAAAGTTTTCGTATTCCTGCATCAATTCCTTTACTTTTTCAGGATTTGTTACCGATAAATCGTTCGATTCGGTGATATCATTTTTCAAATCAAATAACTGGATCTTTTTTACTGGTTTTTCAGGAACCACACCGGGATACTGATCCGGGGTGGCCTGTTCAAAAGGTGCAATGATTGTTTTGCCATCCGGCCCCCTTTTATCAACCCAATCAGCCGGAAGACGTTTGTATCTCGGTTCTTTAAGAAATAATTTATAATCGCCTTTTCTAACAGACAGAATCTGGTCATTATGCATACTAAAGACAGGCGGATGATCTTTTGTGTTTCCTTTCAATATTTCAGTAATATCCTGACCATCCAAATGATTTGATCGGGTCGGTATGACACCAGCCAGTGACACAAGCGTAGGAAATATGTCAGGTGACCAGCAGGGAACATCGACCTCCGTGCCTGTTTTAAAAACTTTCGGATAGCGAATGATGAAAGGTACCCTTATTCCGCCTTCCCAGGTAGTTGCTTTCATGCCCTTTAGTCCACCGGTACTGCCGCCATAATAGGGGCCATTATCAGACATAAAAATCAAAATGGTATTTTCTAACAATTTTAATTCTTTTAATTTATCGACAACTTCGCCAACCGACCAATCCAGTTCGCGCAGCACATCGTTATAAAGATCATCTTTTGTATCAGGGGTATAAAATCCTTTTGATGCTGCCAAAGGTTTGTGCGGCATAGCATGACATAAATGCAGAAAAAACGGATTATCTTTGTTGTCTGTGATAAAATCCAGTGCATTCGCAGTATACTTTTGCGTGAGTAGGTTCTGATCAACCGGATACTCAACCGTGTCCTTGTTGTTTATAATTTGTACAGGACGCATATCATTAGAGTATAAGATGCCGTAGTACTCATCAAATCCATGATTCACCGGGAAATATTCTTCCTTGTGCCCAAGATGCCATTTGCCAATGCATTTGGTTTTATAACCGGCATCCTGAAAAACCTCTCCCAGAGTAATCTCGTTGTCTGATATACCAATATCATCGATACCGGCATCCGGAGTCGGATTTTTTATCAATTTGTGTCTCAGGGGAAAACGTCCGGTAAGCAGCGTCGCTCTTGACGGCGCACAATACGGCGTCGGTACATAGAAGTCGGTACATTTGACACCCTGATCAGCTAATTTATCAATGCGGGGTGTGCTGTATTCAGTTTGCCCGTAGCATGATATATCTCCATAGCCCAAATCATCTGTTAATATAATCACCACATTTGGCTTTAAATTTTTAGCAGGTTCGCTGCTGGTACAGCTCATGTAACAAAAAGAAGCCAAGAAAATAAAAATGAGCGCATAGCGCATCCCGCTGTGATATTTAATTATCGTACGGTTTATTATGAATTGAATTATTTTACCCTCCCAGGATTTTATTTTTTCCTGATCATATAATAATTAGTATTTTCAGCAAAATTGCTCTCTACTTTATTACCTTTTCCAGGATACCGACAGACGGGGGCGCCGCATCTTTTCCACTACCCCAGTCATGATTGGCTTTGCTGCCCATTTGCAAAACGAGTTTTCCCCCACTGGCAATATCCTTATGATTAAACCATGGTTTATGCCATTCCCGTCCGTTCAAAGTTGCCGACTGGATGTATTTATTTTCTGCAGAACAATTCGAGGCTTCAATTTCAAATATCTTTCCATTTCCTAAATCTATCTTCACATTTTCAAAAAGCGGACTGCCGATATTATATGCCGGTACACCGGGAGTGACGGGATAAAAACCAAGCGATGAAAAAACAACAAATGCCGACATACCGCCACCATCCTCATCTCCGGGCACACCCATTAAATCATTTCTGAACCATTGGTTCAGCAGCAATCGAATACGTTTTTGCGTTTTCCATGGCTGTCCGGCGTAATTGTATAGATAAGGAATATGCAGAGAGGGTTCGTTGGCCATTGAAAATTGGCCAACATTTCCGGTATGGTCCGGCAATTGTGCATAAAATCTATATTTACTTGTACCAAGTGGCTCGGCAAACATGGCATCCAGATTTTCGACAAATTTATCATTTCCGCCCATCAGGTGTATCAAATCAGCTATATTATGCTGAACATCCCATCTGTAAACCCAGCCATTGTTTTCATCATAGTACCCCCGTGCGCCCTGTCCTCCCGAAAAAATATAGTCGAACGGTTCAACAAATTCGCCGTTTTCGTCTCTCGGATGAAAAAATCCTGTCTCCGGATTAAACAATTTTCGATAATTGAATGACCGCTGTAAAAAATATTTATGATCTGCCGTATTCCCTGTTTCTTTCGCCAATTGTGACAGACACCATTCATCATATGTGGTTCCTAATGTAACGGCAACCGGCTGACGTCTTTCAAAATGATGGACCTCCGGATTGGTCTCCTCTTCACCTTCACCAAGGGCCGGAAAATATCCATGTTCTTTGTAATAATCATCCAGTTTTCCGGCAGGTTTCGCCGACCAGGGTGCAAGTGTTTTTTCGGTAATTGCCCCTTTGCAGGCTTTATATGCTTTTTCAAGACTGAATCCACTCAATCCTTTGTAATGGGCATCAATTACCGTAGCAACGCCATGGTTCGAGTTCATGGCCCGGCCATCGCCGGAGATACTGGGAAAAGTCGGCATCCAGGGATCTTCCATCTGATCTGTCATGGTAATTAATGAATGTAGAATGGCTTCTTCTTTGTCGGAATCAATCAGAACATTCAGGGGATGATGTGCCCGGTAGGAATCCCAGATCCAGTCATCTGTATAAAATGGTGTACCATTATCACTATGTATCTGACTGTCATATGCACTATAGTAACGACCATCCTCTGAAATGCATATTGGACGTTCTAATGTGCGATAGAATGATGTATAAAAAGCAATCTTATCATTTTCAGTACCGCCGCTTATGGATATTTTGTTCAAAGCCTGATTCCAAATATCTCGTCCTTTTTTAGTCAGAGATGCAATATCATAGTCCCGGATTTCTCTGGCTAAATTTTTAGCCGCCTGCGCTTCATCTATAAATGAAACACCGTATCTGGTCCGCAGAACTGAATTCTTTTCATTAAATTTTAGGACGACAGCAATATTCTTCCCATCAATGTTTTTTCCAGGTCTGATTTGATCATCAATTAAAACAGCAACATTCTCAGGAAGAACTTCCGGCTCAAAATAAATATACACCTTTGTTCCGCGGCCGATATTTTGATATCCTGAGACAGCTGTTCCGTTCCATCTTAATTCACCCTCGCGTGAAGACAGGATAAAATATGGCTTAAGATTCTGCTCAAATGTGAACTCATAGAGTGCCGACTGGTGGGATACCGCAAATTGAACAGCGGTCTGTTGCTCATCAAGGTACACCTGGTAAGAATATGGGGTCACTTTTTCCTGGTCGTAACTATATTTAATTATTGATTTAAGATCCTGTTCAGCGCCCTGAAACGGGCTGAGGAATAAAGCAGATCCTCTGCGATGACTTGGGACCACTACCGGTAATCCATTTAAAAAATCGCCGGTATAGTCCTTCCTATTCGGATAAACCCGCAAGATACTATTTGGTAAACCCGTGGTTGGATAGGTCGGCACCAAAATATGACTTATGTTTCCCATATATGGATTGACATAGTCAACGGGATCTTTTTGCATTACTTCGGACGCAAAACACATCTGCGATAGCAATAATATTAGTGTAAAAAAAACTGCTGATTTAAATAAAATCAATTTTAAGCCTCCATAAATTCATATACACCGCAGGATTATTCTAAAATTCCGGAATTAAAGCATCTTTGCCCCACTCTTTGTTTGGCAATTCTGACAGTTCCAATTCCAAAGTACCCCCAGCCATAATTTGCTCATGGGTAATAAAAGGACTGTTAATCTCTGACCCATTAATAAATGCTTTTTGAATATATTTATTTGCTCGACTGGCACCTTTGGCAATAATTGTAAATTTTTTACCACTTTTTAAATTGATTGTCACTTTTTCAAAAACCGGGCTTGTGATATCGTAGAATGGTAATCCGGGTGTTACCGGATATAGCCCCATAGCTGAAAATACGACGAAGGCCGTCATACCGCCACCATCTTCATCTCCCGGAATTCCAAAAATGTTGTCTTTAAACCACACATCAAGCAAAAAGCGTGTCTTCTTTTGTGTCTTCCACGGTGCCCCGAAATAATTGAACAAATATGGGATATGGAACGAAGGTTCATTACCCATTGAGAATTGTCCAACCATTCCAGTTGAATTGCCCCCGTCCACATAAAACTCGGTTCGCCTCATCCCCAGTGGTTCTCTGAATAACTGGTCCAGGCGTTTTTCGGCGGCTTTTTTCCCACCCAACAGTTTTGTTAATCCTTCAATATCATGCTGTACTTCCCAGGCATATGTCCAGCCGTTATTTTCATCATAATACTCACGATAACCACGTCCGCCATCTTTTTTCGGATCGATATCTACCCACTCTCCTTTGTCATCTTTTGGTATGAACAAACGATGCCCGGGATGCCACAGGTTTTGATAATCTTTGCCCTTTGGTGCATATTTTTCATAATCTTCCTGTTTACCCAATTCTTTGGCGAGTTCACTCATTGCCCAAAAATCGTAACTGATACCCAGTGTTACGGGAACCGGCTGTCGTTTTTCGAATCCATCCATATTTGGTTCCGTTTCTTCTTCACCAGGTCGAAGCGAAGGGAAATATCCTTTTTCGTGATAAAAATCGTCAATCGGTCTGCGCGGTGTTCCCTGCCGCCATGGAATAAAAGTACCTTGTGTAAGATTCTTTTTTATTCCCTGATACGCTTTTTCAATATCATAATCGCGTAATCCTTTCCGGTATCCGTCGATAAAAATGGCTGACGAGTGGTATGAATTCATACACATATGATTTCCATGAACCTGTGGAAATGTAGGCATCCAACCGCTTTGCTCATACATCAGTGTGTATGAGTTTAGCATGTCGTTTTCCTTTTTCGGATCAAGAATGGTTTGCAGGGGATGCTGGGCACGAAAGGTATCCCAGATCCAGTCATCTACATAAAACGGACGGTCGCTCTTATGCACTTTGCCATCGTATCCACTGAAATAACTGCCATATTCATTGATATCTACCATGCGTTCGTAAGTGCGGTACAGCGATGTATAAAATGTTCTTTTCTGTGCTTCGGTACCGCCCTGTACCTCTATCTGGTTGATTACTTTTGCCCAGCTTTTCTTTGCGGATTTCATAAGGTCGTCAAAACTGATTTTACTCAACTCATTTTCAAAATTTATTTTTGCCTGTTGCGGGCTGATGTATGAGACTGCATACCGGATATTCACCGATGCAGCGGCCTCTCCGGAAAATGAAATTGAGAATTTACTTCCCGATGCACAATATGTTGGTGTTATTAATTAACTGGTCACTGTCGCCGGAAATCATTCCATAAATAAAGACAGGTACAACACGGGTAACCGGAGCCGTGCCCCTTGTTTTATATATCACTTTATCTTCCAGTGAAAATGAAGAGTTAATACCGGAACTGCTTTTCATTTCCTCACTTCCCAGAATCAGAATATTTTTCTTAGCGGCTTGCAGGAAAATCAATTTTATATATGGCACATTTTTTACCCGGAGTATAACTCACCCTGATGTCATCATCAATCAGATATGTAGAATAGAACCATGGATGGACCTGCTCCAAATCATGATCAATATTCATTTTTTGTTGCCAAGATGCGTTGGTAATATCACCAAGTGAAACGCGCATCCGAAAAAGTCCTTTACGCCTGTGACCGGTAACCTGCAGCGGAAAAGCTTCCACCTGATCGGAAATGTAATCCTGCTTTATCGGAAACATACGCATCATCTGATTCGGCAATTGCATAGTGGGATAAGTTGGCACCAGAAAACGGGAAACATTGCCAATAGTGGGATCAACATATTTTGTAAAATCCTGCTGTGCGAGAGCCGTGCCTGTTAAAACGATAAAAAATAAAATGACTAATATTTTCTTCAAATGATTATACATAGTATCCTTCCTTTAATGTTTATTTATATTACGTCAGTTAAATGAGATTGCGTCGTCATCCGCCTTTGGCAGATTCCTCGCAATGACATGAAAGTGTTTTTTACGAGACAAAAATCTTATTTAACTTTTATCTCAGATCAGTTCTCGTTCTTCAACACCCGTGTAATGTTTGGAATTATTCCTTTTCAACCATTCCAGCAGGTATCCCCTCAATTCCTCAACCTTTGCTTTATATTTTGCTCTTTTTGGGTTGTTACCTAGCAAATTATGCATCTCAAAGGGATCGTCATTAAGATTATACATCGCATTTACAACCTGTGAAGATTTTGAATAGGGTATCATTAATTTCCAGCCATCTTTGATAATCATATAATTAGGCGAGATATCCCCTCTGTAATCCCATTCAGTCACCACGTATTTGCCATGGTCTGAATCCGTTCCTTCAATTAATCCGCGAAGACTTTTTCCGTCTGATGCATGTTTTTCGATTTCTAAATAATCTAAAATAGTCGGAAATATATCCACCAGTGAGACATAGCCATCGACTACGGAACCTTTCTCAATTTCGCCCGGAAAACGAATTATTAAGGGTATATGTGCTGATTCTTCATAAAACACATTTTTTTCGCGCATTCCATGTGCGCCAAGCATTTCGCCATGGTCGCTGGTAAATATTACCATTGTATTTTCAGTTAAGTCCAGTTCATCCAGTTTGTCTAATATTCTGCCTACCCAATCATCTATTTCCTTAACAAGTCCATAATAATTGGATATCATGTATTTGATTTTTTCAGGATCTGCATATTCAGGATTTCTCAGTCTTCCATTGGTCTGCCTGTAAGGCGAGTTGTCCAAATCATCATGAATACTAACCGGTGGGACCATATCTTTTGCCGGATACATACTGTAATACGGTTCAGGAGGCAGCATTGGGGCATGTGGAAAATGAAATGAACAGGTAATACTGAATGTTCTGTCCTTCAGGCGTTCAATGGCATCTATGGTTTCTTTGGCCTGAAAAGCAGTCAGCGTATGTTCCTTAGGAATTTGCAGTGCTCCGTGCATATCGCACTGAGGAAATTTCTTGTCACTTGCCTTAAGTTCAGCATCTGTCATGCCATGGTGTTTATCAAGCGGATCCGTTATATAAGGTCGTTTGCTCATTGTATCATATAACTCTCCCGGTTTCAGTTTTCTAATAGGAAATTGTTTATCAAGATAATCAAGGTGTACATATTTTTGTCCGCCATGGGCAAAAACCGATTTGCCGTTTTGAGATTCTTTCTTTGGATTTTTATAGATTTTAGTATGTGAGGCCTGACTGTGCCATTTACCGTAATACTCGCAGTGATATCCTTCTGCGGTCAGGATCTCGTCAAAAGTCGGCATGGTCATTAAGCCTTCTTCTTCAAAATAATAAGCCCGCTTATTGGTCCTCATACCAGTATTCTCAACCGTATGTCCGGTTAGTATTGAAGAACGTGCCGGAGCACAAACTGAACATGGTGTATATGCATTTCTAAAGTATGCGCCCCGTTTTGCCAGGCGATCCAGGTTTGGGGTTTCAAGTACAGTATTCCCGGCAATACTCAAGGCATCATATCGCTGCTGATCGGTCATAATAAATAGCAGATTTTTCTTTTGATTTTTGGGATTTTTATCTTTATCGGCCAATTCTGAGCATTGAAATAATAAAAGGCATATAAGCGAGAAGAGGGATAATTTCAATATCATATTAGCACCTTTAAATTGGTGTTCCGTATTGCTGCGACAGTATCACATGATACTATTTACTGTTAGGCAATATTGCCTTATTTCAGCAATATCAGTTTTTTCATATCGCTAAAAGCCCCTGTGTGGATTTGATAAAAATAAATGCCGCTTGAAAGATCAGATGCATCAAACTCTACCTGATGCATGCCTGCAGACATTTGATTATCAACCAGTGTTACTACATCCCTGCCCAAAATATCATATACAATCAACCTAACTCTTTCAGAAACCGGGATTTGGTATTGGATGATTGTGGCGGGATTAAAAGGATTAGGGTAATTTTGGTTTAATTTGTATCCGCTAATTACGCTTACTTCAGAGCCATCTATAGCAAGTGGCAAACTTGATGCGACCCAGACCGGCTCGCTTTGATCACCATTATCAATTGCGCCTAAAAAGCCATGATTAACATTCGTCCTGTCTTTTGTCCTGCCGGAAACACCTTCATCCAATCTCCAATACCCAACCAGGCCGCTGTCCGCCGAAACATAATAAACCTGGTCCAAAGAAATATTCATGGTAGAAACAATCTGATTTTCAGATCTTGTCTTGTTCCAAACCCGTACCTCATCGATGGTGCCATCAAATCCTCTGGTCCGGTCAGCGGGAGAATTACCAATAAAAAGATTAATTGACGGGGAAGCTTTGAAAGTGGTTGTAACCGCTTTTTCAGACACGATTTTACCGTTGACATATAATTTCATTTTTGTACCGTCATAAGTTGCCGCCAAATGAGTCCAGACATCTCTGGTGATGGCATCCGGCGGTGATTGTAATCCGATCCAATGACCGTTTCCAAATATAAAATCGAGATAACCGGTTCCTCCACACCTGAGTACATAACCATAATCCGCGCCGGCAACCATTTGATCTCTGCTTATTATCGCACCCTTAAATGATTCATCTCTGAACTCATTAACATTAACCCACGCCTCCAATGTGATGTTTTTGCCGGTAATTGCCAATGTGCTGTCATTGCCGCAATCCACATAGTCATCCACTCCGTCAAACGATAATGCATATTCACCTTTATCCGCAATAATCTCACCAAAATAATCAAAGGCGATGTTTTTATCCATCCAGGCCATTCTGTCAATCACCCAGTCTTTCAGGTATGTGATTTCTTCTTCATGAGTAGCACCGATAAAATAGTTTGGCCATATATATGTCCCGAGTATATCCCATCGTTCGAAATTTCTTATTTGTGCTTCCTGTAGTTCGGTCGCAAGACTGTCAATTATATATACAATTCTTGTATCAGCGAGCTGTATTTCTCTGAGCTCAAACCATCTTCGTTCCAATTTTGAGATAAAACTTTTATCTTCCAGTAATTTTCTCCACCAGAAGGGTATATTATTTGTCAGATTTTTTGGCGAAAGGACATACCAACCTGCAGTTGAAAAACCATCATCGTAAGTTACATTTCCAAAAGCCAGATTGAAATCCCATACCGGGCCCATTTTCAATTTGCCGCCATTACTGGCTTTATCTTTGTGCAAAAATGTACTTAACCGATAGCCATCTACATTCCGGCCAATTTCATTAAGAATTAAAAAATCGATAAATGACTCAGTATTGATGTACTTTGAATAACCGGTTAATGTATCGGTATATGACTCTGAATCCATTACGGATTCAAATTCTGAAATAAAGCCCTTAATATACTCTTTCTGTTCTTCGACGATATCTGAAAATTTTGGATAATGATACTGATAAAATATTCTTTCAACCAGATCTGCGTTGGCGGGATAATCAGATCTCCATCCCCCGTTGTCCTCACCTTCAGTCTTATCAATTTTAATGATATAGCCGCCGGTTACATCATCCCCGGAAATTTCTTCCGGATTTAATGTGGCGATATCAACCCTATTTTTATCGCGTTTAATTTTTTCCATTAAGACATAAACACCTCTGTAATCGCCATTTAAAATCAGCTCGCAATATTTTGTGCGGCTGGCATACCAACCAAGGTCTCTTGCTAAGCGGTATTCCAGAACATTACGCATCAGGCTTTTATCACTATAAGGTGCATGCAGGATCCAGTCATTTTCCTTTGGCATTCCCAATAATGATACATTATTGTTTTCGCCAAGTGAATCCACGGTTTCAAAAGCATACTGCTTCTTGGGAAAGCCCTGCGATGTTGCTCCGCGAAGTTCAATCCTTATATCACCATCGTAGTTATTCAGGGAATCGGTTACTGAATTGGGATGACCGTCGCCATTCCAGATAATACCTAGTTTTGCCTCTATTTTGGGTGAATCGGGTATGGTCTCACCGTAGGTATCAATGATAACAATGGGCAAATTCGAAGAGCTAAATGCCAAAGTCTTGTCATTTAATTTTTGTTCATTGAAAGAAGCGGATGCGCTTCCTGCAAAAGTAATGGCACACAGTAAAACTATAATTATTGATTTCATCAATATTTTTTTTCTAAGGTTTTTATCTCGTCTCAGATATTATTTATAAGCTCACGTCATAAAATTACTTTATGAGTGTCATTTTTTTTGTCGATATTCTGCTGCCTGTTTTAAGGGCAACTATATAAACACCACTTACAAAGTTTTCCGCATTCCACTCGATTTCATATTTACCCGGCTGAACATTTCCATCAACCAGTTCCGCTACCTTTTGTCCAAGAATATTGTAGATACTTAACTGAACCTCAGATGCTTCTGGCACACTATAGCCTATTATTGTAAGCGGATTGAAAGGATTTGGATATGGTTCAGAAAGAGAAAAATCCCGGGGAAGATTATTCTGCGATATAGCAATCCCTGTGACTTCATTCGCAGTCGCCTCAAGGCCAAGATCGAAGGAAAGATCATCATTTTCATTTGAATATTGGTGCACTTCAACAGCTATTACATTTTCACCTTCAACCAGGCCGTCTACCGAATACAGTCTGCCATAGAATTGATATTCCGAAGTCCCGGTGATATCCATCTTTGCCAGCGTTGCTGCTGTGATCGAATCCGAGGGCATATTGGATCGGGAGAGTATGACGCCGTTCAGATAGATCACCGCACCATCATCGACAAGCAGATCCATATAAAGAGGATTTTTGTATTTTGCCAGCGTATCAATAATAAAATTGTGTCTGAAATAGTAAGTAATATGGCCACTCTGAAGCACTGTGGATTCATCATCATCACCAAACCCGAACTCAGCTGATCCTGTTGACCAATTACTATCATCAAAGTCGACTGCACGCCATGCTGTGCCCAAATCGCTGCCGTTATCGTGATAACGCCAGTTAGAGCCACGCGCCACCAGTACCTCAGCCTTGGGAACATATGGTTTTTCAGTTAATTCTCTTTCTTTAACTCCATTATAGTGGGTTGAATTATTTTTTTCCAGCCACTCTAAAAGGCAGGCACGCAGTTCCTCAGCTTTTTCATAATACGCCGCATTGTTGCGGTTGCCGGCGATCAGGTTATTCATTTCGTGAGGATCTGTGTTCAAATCATACATTGCGTTTAATACAGTAGATGTCGTGGTAAACGGAATAAACAGTTTCCAGCCGTCTTTAACAACCATATAATTCGGTGTATTATCGCCGTTGGAACTCCACTCTGTGACAACATATTTGCCATGTTCGCTGTCGGTGCCTTCGATAAGACCTCTCAGGCTCTTTCCATCCGATATATGCTCTCCTGCATTCAGGTAATCGAGAATGGTCGGAAACAAATCTACCAAAGAAACATAGCCGCTGACTGTTGTTCCGGGATTGATTTCACCAGGGAAACGCATCAGAAGCGGGATATGTGCGGATTCTTCATAAAAGATATTTTTCTCACGCATACCATGTGCACCCAGCATTTCACCATGATCGCTGGTAAAAATAATCAGTGTGTTATCGGCCAGCCCAAGTTCATCCACTTTGTCCAGAATTTTACCCACCCAGTCGTCAATTTCTTTTACAAGTCCATAATAATTTGAAATCATATATTTAATCATTTCAGGATCTGCGTACTCCGGATTGTCAAGCCTGCCATTTGATCTTTCATAGGGAGAATACCTCATATCGTCCGAAATACTTACAGGTGGTACCATTTCCCCCGGCGGGTACATACTGTAGTATGGTTCCGACGGAAGTATGGGGGAATGCGGAAAATGAAATGAACATGTTATACTGAAGGTAGAATCCTGAAGTCTTTCAAGGGCTGCTATGGTTTGTTTCGCCTGATACGCAGTCAATGTATGCTCCTTGTCCAACTGCAATTCACCATGCTGTTCGGGTTGCGTATGTTTGAGGCCCTGTGCCTCCAAATCCTCATAAGATATACCGTAATATTTATCCAGAGGATCTGCTTTGTATGGATAGCGCAATATACCCCCCAAAAATTCACCTGGACCCGGTGCAGGAACTTCTCCAAGTGTATTAAGATAGTCACCGTAAATTTGTGATTGTCCGCCGGGGCCAAAAATATGCCTCCCATTTTCTGCAACTTGTATTGGATTCTTATAAATTTCGGCATGGGATGACAATGCATGCCATTTACCGTAATACTCACAATGATAGCCACTGTCAGTTAATATTTCATCAAAAGTCGGCATCTCCATTACTGGTTCTTCATCATAGTAGTATGTTTGACTATTGCTATTGACACCGGTGTTTTCAACTATGTGTCCGGTAAGAATTGACGAGCGCGCCGGTCCACACACGGCACAGGGTGTGTATGCATTCTGAAAATATACACCCTGCTGTGCCAACTGGTCGAGATTCGGTGTTTCCAGAACCGTATTCCCGGCAATGCTCATGGCATCGTAGCGCTGCTGATCGGTTATGATAAACAAAAGATTTTGTTTTGTATGCTGTGCATTGGCAAAATAGCAAATACCAACCAAAAGAATTATGATGTGCGAGAATATGTTCAATCTGCATTTTTTCATAATGCGGAATCTCCTAATACTCAATAATATAATTTTACCGATGCTACTGTTGCATAGGAACAGCTGATTGTATCGAAACGAATTGATGTTTTGTTGTATCTGCTGAAACCTGCCACAACCGGTATCCAAATGGCCTTTTGTCAAAATTTTTACTGGTCGTTTCGCCACTAACCATCTGAACATTCCTGTAATTGTTAATCACCAGTTTATGTGTATGACCGGATAGGTAAGCAATCACATTGTTCTCAGTAAATAATTTCAAAATTTCTTTTCTTTTGGCGAATGGAAAATTGAAATATTGCTCTTCTTCATCGGGTGAATTTATATATAACGGGTAATGTCCGACTACAAATACGGGATACTTTTTTTTCCTTTGCTCTTTGAGAATTTCTTTAAACCAGGAATCATGTCGTTCTGATTCATTCTGCACATTGGCAGTCCATAACTGAGTATTTGTTACAATAAATGAATATCCCTTATTCTTGAATTCATAATAATCTTTTCCGATAGTTTTTCGATAATATCCTAGAGTTGTATCGTTAGGAACTTTTCCTACATCATGATTTCCGGGTGCAACATAGCAGGGCATTTTGAAATCTTGCTTTATTTTTAAGAAATCAGCATAAGAACTATCAGAAGCATTGTGCACTAAATCACCGCAGATCACCACAAAATCACAATCCGTTTTATTTATTTCCTGTACGACCAGCTGAAATGAATTTATATCATGTTCATAGCCGCCCATTCCTAACTGAGTGTCACATAACTGTACAAATGAAAACGGTTTTTGCTCAGTGCATGTGAAAAAAACAATGCAAGCAAGGACAATAAATAATATATATTTAATACTATGCTTAATCATCACCTGAATTTCAATACTGTGTTTTCTACCAGTAAATCATTCCTGCCCGGTTTATTTTAAAAGAGTTAGTTTCTTCGTTAATAAGGTAGAATTCGTCTTAAGAGTCATGATATAAATTCCACTTGATAAATCGCTCGCATCCCAATAAACGCTGTAAAAACCGGGTTGTTTCTCTGAGTTCTCAAGGATCCCGACACTTTGACCCAATAAATTGAAAATTTCAATTTTAACATTGCCATACTGCGGAATACCATATTCAATCATCGTACCCGGATTGAACGGATTCGGGTAATTTTGACTCAGAGAATATTTTGTTGGAATTCGATTTTCATCCTCAATAGCTGTAGAAGGTTCGATCGTGATAGATACCTGATCTTCGCCGGTCGCTCCGCCGTTATCTGTGACGGTCAATGTTATTTCATGGGTTCCGGCTGACAAACTAACTGTTGGATTTTGACCGGTTGCTAATACAGAGCCATCCGTCGACCAGGAATAACTCGATATGGTGCCATCCGGATCCATACTGGATGAGCCGTCCAGATCTACCGATTCGGTGCCATTACCATCTTCGTCTTTAAGCGTCTGATCTTCACCGGCATGTGCTACCGGAGACAGATTGACACCGCTGAATTTAATACCGTCAATTCTGCTTGTGACGGCGCCGGTCTTAAAACGGTACAATCTGAAAAAGTTAATATTTTGCATATCGGGTTTTTCGCCGGTAACACCCGCTTCGGCAAAATCAAGAATGATATAATTCCAGCCATTTTCTAAATTGTTCAGTTTCCAGTTATATTCATTTTGATCCGGTCTTCCTGCGCTGCTGATTTCTAGCTGATGCGAAGCACTTAACAGACTTACATCAGAAACAAAATACCAGAATTCTAATCGGGTGAAAGATGCCGCTGAAAATGGTACTGAAAACACTTTTTTAAAGTCATCGGTGCTGCCCCCAGATGCCTCCAGACATCCAAGTCCCTGCTTCTGGTCGGATGTATTCACTTTGAGTGTATTGGATGAATTCCAGTCTGTTGCAAAATCGCAATCATCAAAATAACCACCATCAACTGTAATCGTTACCTGATCAGAATTTGTCGCGCCTTCATTATCAGTAACGGTGAGTGTAATAATATGAATACCTTCCGAGAGACTAACAGTGGGTTTTTCTCCGGTGCCAATTTCTAATGCGCCTTCCGCCCATGAAAAACCTGCTATAGTCCCGTCCAGATCAAAACTATCAGAACCATCCAGGGTAACTGTGCCATTTCCGGAACTATCACTTATCACAGTCTGATTTGATCCGGCATCAGCTACCGGTGCCTGATTGCCGCCAATGCCCCTAAACTTGATGTCATCAATCCTGGTTGTCACAGAACCATTTTTAGCATGATATATCCTGAACCAGTTTATATTTTCCAAATCTGGCGTCTCGCCTGTTACGACAGCATCGCTAAAATCGAGAGTCACATAGTTCCAACCATTTTTCAGGCTGTCCAGTGACCAGGAATATTCATTTAAATCCGGTTCACCGGCGCTGCCTAGTTCAACCTGGTTATCAGATGCAAACTGACTGACATCGGATACATAGTACCAAAATCCCAGGGTTGTGGAAGAATCGGCTGACAGGGGCCAGGGAAATTTTTTATAAAACTCCTCGGGTAGGGTTCCAACTGACTCTAAACATCCAGATCCCTTTTTCTGGTCGGTAGTATTTACGTTTAAATCATTTGATGATTGCCAGCCTGTTTTAGAATCACAATCATCAATCTCCGCCTTAACTATTATTCTAATCTGGTCTTCATCTGTATGTCCATCATTGTCGGTTACGGTGAGTAAAATGAGGTGCGTTCCTACATCAAAACTCACGGAGGGATTAACGCCTGATGCAATTTCTGATCCTTCTTTTACCCAGGAATAATTGTTTATGGATCCATCAAAATCAATACTCCTGGAAGCATCTAATGTTATTAACTCTTTGCCATCTTCATTATTGTCAACTTTGATAATGTCAGGACCGGCATCAGCAACAGGTTTTTGCACGCCATCGGCTCCGATAAATTTGATATCATCAATCCGTGTGATAACAGTTCCATTTTTTGAGTGATATATCCTGAACCAGTTCAGATTGTCCATATCAGGGGTACCACCTGTTTCCTGAGCATCGGCAAAATCAAGTTTAATATAATTCCAGCCTTGTTCAAGATCTGCATTATCCAGTGTCCAATGGTATTCATTCGCATCGGCTGCACCACCACTGCCCAGTTCCACCTGGTTTTCAGCATCCAATTTGCTTATATCTTCAATGTAGTACCAGAATCCTATGGACGTACTTGAACCGGCAGAAAATGGTGTTAAGAATGTTCTTCTAAATTCATCGGAACTACTACCGTCAGATTGCAGACAGGCAGAACCTCTTTTTTGAAGGGTCTTGTTAATACCTAGTGAATTATCCGATTCCCAGCCAATATCACTTTCGCATAAGGATATATATTCACGATAATTTCCCTCGTACGGAGTGATGGGTATGGAACTTGTTAACGGAATACTGCCATCGAGCATTTTCTGAGTCTCACCAGCCAGTCTTAAATACCAATCGCTAGGCAAATCATAACCGTCCGCATCCAGGGTAACAATCCGATCTTGTATTCCGACCGGAACCTGAGATAAATTTTCAGCCAATTTAAACATCGCCGTTCCTTCGTCTACCTCATCAAACATGGCCACATAAATAAATTGAGATCCAATCGAAACGGCATTGTATGCCTGTCGCCAGAAGTAATTCCCGCCGTCACGCGGTATCTGGTTTAATGGCCCATCATGTATATTCTTCCATGAAAAGCCGGGCCAGATAACCGGCATATAATCTACACCATTAGAAAAACAAGTATTTAAGTCAGGAATAAGCCGGTCATTTTTCCAGCCGTCAATTCCGGATTGATTACTATACCGGCCAACAGTCCATGGAGAGATCATGTCCAGTGAATTATATATGTTTGCCCATGCAGGATCCGATTCAGAATCACCTTCCAGAGTACGCCATCTCGATGGCACACCACCCATTACGTAGGCCCGGTATTTCGGATCTGCTGAATTATGGAAATAATCTATGATCTGCTCAAATGTGGAAGTCTGCAGACCTCTTCCGGAAAATCCAATTCCCCAGATCGCTATGACCGGACGACCATCCTGATATAAATATCCTTCCTGATTTAGAACATCATATGTATCAACAAGGTATTCCCAATCTGTGATAAGTTTATTATATAGATTACCATCATCATCCGTACCTGAAAGATCATACATAACCGCAAAATATCGGTCATATGTGTCTGCCGCGCCAATCACATTCTCCAGGACCTTGTTTCGTACTTCAAACAGTCTGTTCGTTTGTAGCAACAGGATTCAGAAATCTTTGTAAATACACTCCATGAATATTGTATTCTCTCATCCATCTGAAATGTACATTAATCGTACTTGAATCATAAGCAGAAAACAGTTTTGCATTAGAACCATCCAGGTAATTCATATTTGTATTATATGTATCCTTATACTCCTCCATGGCCGGCCAAAAGTCAATACCAATTTGTGATGCGGATGGATCCACACCGCTATTAAACCAGTGTATCCAGCGATTAGTGGCCGAACTATCTCCTTCGCAAAAAAACCAACCCTGATAACCCATCATTAGTTTATAAGTCGCATCATCCTGGGCCAAAGTGGTATTGTTCAGGAAAAGGGTAATCAAGATTAATTGTGACAATACCATAAAAAACCGATTCTTTTTTTGCTTACGGATCATGATTATACCTCAATTTTTGATGTTTATATTTTGATTTATATTGCTACCTGGTTCTTCGTCCCGAAGATTTGCTTTGCTATTCCAGAAATTTGTCTGCGAACATCTTTTGCCGCTCTCACTCATGGCCTAATTCGGATAATCCTTTGCGATTGAGAAAGCGTTTTATATTGAGGCTGTCCAATTCCGCCGAATCCTGGTATTTAGTCCTCAGACCTGCCAACTTAATTTTCAGATCTTTTACTACCTGGGCATACTCCGGATCATGATATACATTATTCATTTCTTGCTTGTCTTTTTTCCGGTCATATAATTCCCACTCATCAATATCATAATAAAAATGAGCTAACTTGTAATTTTCAGTAACGATACCATAATGTCTCTTTACCATATGTACTGCCGGGTATTCATAATAATGATAGTAAACTGCATCCCTAAATCCTTCAGTATCACCTTTGAATAATGGTATCAGGCTCTCGCCCTGCATATCTTTTGGTGCCTCAACACCGGCTGCTTCGAGCAGTGTCTGGGCAAAATCCAGATTCTGCACCATTTGATTATTAACTGAATTTGGCTCAATCACACGTGGCCATTTGACTAAAAGCGGTGTTTTAAATGATTCGTTGTATATAAATCGTTTATCAAACCAGCCATGTTCACCCAGATAAAATCCCTGGTCCGACGTATATATAACAATGGTGTTTTCAGCCAATCCATTTGCCTCCAGATAATCCAGCACCCTGCCCACGCCCTCATCTACAGCCGCAATTGAACCCAGGTAATCCTGCATATACCGCTGATATCTCCATTTCATCAGATCTTTCCGGGACATATTTTTATAATTCTTTTTAAATTCTTCATTTATCGGATCATATACGTCATCCCAGGCGGCTCTTTGTTTTGGACTCATGCGCCCCACTTCCCGGTCAAATGCTTTTTTATCCCAATTACTTCCCTCTGGTATTCCCAGCTCGTCCATTACCTTCGGACGTATTTTTGAATCACCGGCCCAGTTCATATGGGTCAGGATATTCATCTCAGCACTTTTGGCAGCTGTTCCGCGCCCGGTATAATCATCAAAAAGAGTCGCGGGTTCAGGAAATGTCTTTTTGGTAAATTCTTTATAATGCCTTTCCGCAGGCAACCATTCGCGGTGAGGCGCTTTGTGCAGATACATCATCAGAAATGGTTTGGAAGAATCTCTTTCTTTCTCCAGCCAGTTCAAAGTCATATCAGTAATCAGATCGGTGGTATATCCCTCGACACGTACCTTACCATCGGTTTTGGTAATAAAATCCGGATTATAGTAGGTTCCCTGTCCAGGAAGTATTTTGTATTCGTCAAATCCTTTAGGATTATTACCAAAATGTAACTTACCAAACATGGCGGTCTGGTATCCGGAATTTTGCAATAACTGCGGGAACGTAACCTGTGTCGTATCAAAGGGAAAAACATTATCTGTTTTACCGTTCAGGTGACAGTGCTTTCCCGTTAAAATGACCGCCCGTGATGGCGCACATATTGAGTTGGTTACACAGGCATTAGTAAACATCATGCCTTCGCGGGCAATGCGGTCTATATTGGGGGTTTTGGTAAGATTATTTGAATAGGCACTAATAGCTTGATACGCATGATCGTCGGACATTATAAATAGGATATTTGGTTTTTGATCAGAAACATATTTATCTTCAACTTTACAACCCACTATAAAAAAGATTAAAAAAAATATTATTAAATAATTCGATAATTGATTCATAATTTCAACCTTTTTAATTCATTTGATTTGGCTTTAAAATCACACTTTACCAGGCCGTATGGGAAGCAGACATTTTAATATTTTAATCGGATTATTTTTGGCCTAACCTCTAATAATATATCAGGAATTGACGCCTTTTACCAGATTGTATAGTATCAATTTTAATGCATCATGAATTGTATAGCAATTTATGAGTTTTCCTGGATATATCAAAAGAATATTTTTAAAGTGTATATATTTTCTTGCAACATTTTCACTGTATTAAAATAATTAATATCTTAAAATTTATAGCGTGCTTAGGAGTGACGTATAATGGAGACGGATTATTGTTGCATCATGCGTCCGTTAAACCATTCAAAAAATCCTGTATTTATTTTTCACGGCTCAATGAATAAGGTAAATTATCCTGTTTACTTCCCCACGCTTTATTTGGGATATCCGCCAGGTTAAATTTGAGATCTCCACCATTCTGAATATCATCATACCGGATATAGCCATTGCTATAATCCTTACTATTTAAACTGGCCGACTGTATATAAAAATTTTTATTAGAATTATTTTTAGCTGTAATAGTGAATTTTTTGCCGTTCTCTAAACTGAGGATTGCTTTATTGAACAACGGACTTCCTATCACATACTGATCGACTCCCGGCGTAACCGGGTAAAAGCCTAATGAGCTGAAAACATACCAGGCAGAGGTTTGCCCGTTATCTTCATCGCCGCAATACCCATCAGGAGTGGCCGAATACAACTGTGTCAATACTTCTCTGATTCTCGCTTGCGCTTTATAAGCAGCACCGGCATAATTATAAAGATAAATCATGTGCTGTATTGGCTGGTTTCCATGCGCATAATTGCCCATATTGACTATTTGCATTTCTCTTATCTCGTGTATCGTTTTCCCGTAGTAGGAGTCATCAAAATCCGGCGGCATTTCAAAAACATTATCAAGTTGTGAAATAAAGGTTTCATTCCCACCCATCAAATCAACCAAGCCCTGAACATCATGAAACACGGACCAGGTATAGTGCAGGCTGTTTCCCTCAGTAAAGGCGTCACCCCATTTCAAAGGATTGAAAGGTTCCTGAAAGGTGCCATCTTCATTTTTACCGCGCATCAGGTTGGTTGACGGATCGAATACATTTTTGTAGTTCATGGATTGATTGTAAAACTTTTTGGCAATTTCGGGTTTTCCCAGATGCTCGGCCATCTTTGCAATGTTGAAATCTGCAAATGCGTACTCCAGAGTACGCGCTGTATTTTCATTAATACCAACATCATAAGGGATATAGCCAAGTTTATTATAATAATCGACACCCTCTCTGCCCACTGATTTATGCGGTCGTCCTTCATCCACCGTCGCATTTTTTAAGACGGCTTCAAACAGGACATTTATATCTCTCTCATCTTTAAGCGAACCTTTTAGATATGCATCAGCAATATTTATCGCAGAATTTGAACCGATCATACAATCCCGGTGACCCGGGCTGGCCCATTCTGGCAGCCATCCTGATTCTTTGTAGGTATTGGCAAGGCCTTGCATGATTCTGCTATTCAACTCGGGATACATCAAATTAAAAAAGGGAAATACTGCCCTGAATGTGTCCCAGAATCCATTATCAGTAAACATATATCCCGGTAATATCTCACCATTGTAGGGGCTGTAATGCATAACCTCATTTTTCCCGTTGATTTCATAAAATTTTCTGGGAAACAATAGAACCCGGTATAAACAGGAATAGAAAGTTTTAATATGATCCGTATTGGTATCTTCTATTAATATTCTGCTCAGTTCTTTTTCCCATGCTGATTTGGCCTTGTTTTTTGTTTCTTTAAAAGAATCCGGCCCTATTTCTCTTTTTAAATTAAGTTCAGCCTGATCCGGACTGATAAATGATGAGGCAACCTTTACATGAACCACATCCCCCCGTTTAGTATTAAATCCGACGATGGCTCCCACATGCTGACCCTCATTATGCACCGAGTTTTGCTGCAGGTTCCATTCATCACCCCAGGTATGAGTAAGTTCAAAGTCCGTATCAAATTCAGCCACAAAATAATTATGAAAATTGGCAGGGACACCACCGTGATTGTTTCTGCAATAACCAACAATTTTCCGTTCCTCAGGAATGATTTTAACCATCGATCCCTGCAGAAAAGCATCCAGAAGAATATAAGATGAATCAGATTCCGGAAAGGTAAATTTAAACTGTGCAGCCCGCTCAGTCGGAGTCACCTCGGCAAGCACATCATAATCGGCTAAGTAGACTTTATAATAATACGGTTTTACCGTTTCCGCCTTGTGCGAAAACCAGGATGCTCTGTCATTTTCTTCAAACTTTAACTCACCTGTAACCGCCATCAGTGAAAATGCTGCATAATCATTTATCCAGGGACTGGGCTGGTGAGTTTGTTTGATGCCTCTGATTTTATTTTCATTGTACTTATATGTCCAACCGTCGCCCATTGGTGATGTCATTGGCGTCCAAAAATTCATTCCCCAGGGTGTTGCAATTGCCGGATAGGTATTTCCATTGGATAGGCTAAACTTTGAATCTGTACCCATCAAGGGATTAACATAATCAACCAGTGCAGACTGTCCTGAAACATCTATGACTTTATTCTCCAAGTTATTACAGGATATGCAGAAAATTATCATTAAGAGTCCTGATGTCAATTTAGAATTCATGTTGTTACTTTTTTTTAATGTCTTTTTCATTTTGTACTCGCTATGAAGTATAAATTTTTGATTTTATAAAAATGTTAATGTGACTTCTCATACCAGACATTAAATTCATGGATCAATTCTTCAACCTTATCAGGATATTTATTTGCTACATTTACCAATTCATCCGGATGCTTTTGAATATTTATTAAAAACAAAGAATCTTTTTTTGCCATCATGGATTTTTTAGATGGATCGATGGGATCCTTCAATAACTTCCAATCTCCTTTTCTTACCGCCCATCTATGATTGCTGTCCCACCACCAAAAGACTTCATGAGAGGTCGGTTCATTTTGATAGATTACTTCTTTTAAACTTTTCCCTTCAAATTCATTTTCCTGATACCCAATTCCATTAAAATCTAGAATAGTCGGAAACCAATCCACATTTACACACATTTGATCTCTGACTTCGTTCTGAGGAATTTGTTTTGGCCAGCTTATTATTGCGGGAACTCTAATGCCGCCTTCAAAGAAAGAAAACTTTGCTCCCCTGTAAGGTCCGGAACTTCCCCCACCGCCAAATGTCCGTTCTTCCATAGAGTGTCCATGATCTGATTGAAAAATTATAATCGTATTTTCTCTTAGTTTCATTTCCTCCAATTTTTTTAGTAGTATACCAATCCGTTCATCAACCGTCGAGACACAAGCAGCATATTTATTTCTCGGACTTTCCAGATTGTTGTAATAATCTCTCCATTTGACTGTTCCCTGCAACGGGTAGTGCGGCATGTTTATGGCATAATAAAGAAAGAATGTTGTATCTCTATTTATTTCAATAAATTCGTTTACTTTTTGGCTCATGATATCCTGAAAATACTCGCCATCGAGCCATAGTTCCTTTCCGTTCTCCCACAAGTCATGGCGATTGGGTCCATTCCAATAAAAGAAGTGCGAATAATTATCGATGCAGCCGCCCATATGCCCAAATGAATAATCAAAACCTTGTCCATTAGGCATTGTTTCCTCTGTATAACCCAAATGCCATTTTCCAATATGGCCGGTAACAAATCCATTCTCCTTCAACTTTTCGGCGATTGTAATTTGTTGTGAGGGTAAACCACTATTTCCTTTTTTTGACGATGCATTTCCTGGTAATCCGGCAGCCAAAGGCGTTTTTCCGGTTAGCAATGCAGCCCTTGAAGGAGAACAAACAGATGCAGCTGCATAAAATTGGGTGAACCTTATACCTGTTTTTGCCAGCATATCGATATTAGGTGTATGTAAATCCTTAGCTCCATAACAATTTGCATCTATGGTTCCCTGATCATCGGTATAAATAATAATCACATTGTGGTGGGGCTTTTCCAGGGCAAAAAGTAAATTGGAGAGTAATAACAAACAAAACACTACAGCTGATATTCATGTTTTTAAGCCTAGAAATTAGATACATTTTATTTCTCCTGATTTTATAAAAAACTTTTTCGTTTGTGTGGCTTGAAGGTATAATACCGGAATATGGCTGCAGCGCGGTTGCAAATCACACTGCGCATCTTATTTGGTAAGTGTGACAATGCGCTGATAGTTTGAAGTCAAAATTATCCTGTTGAGTGGCATCGTGTAATGTGGGGCCCGAGACAAACCGATAAATCAAATATTTTTTAGTAATTTTGGTATAAAATTTCTCTCATTTGTTCCACGATATCTGCAAATTTCGGATCCACGGCAAGATTGTTATATTCAATCGGATCATTGACCTGATCGTACAGTTCTCTACCCCTCTTTCCGTTATCCCATTCCGTGTATCGCCATTTTGAATTCTTCACCGTTCTGCCCAACATTTCACCCCGTTTAATAATCGCACGAACTTCTGATCTGAAAGATTTTGAGGGATCCTTCACCACGTCGGCAAAACTTTTCCCTTCCAGATAATCCGGGACATATTTCAAATCAAGTAAATCTGCCAAAGTGGGGTAAATATCTATAAATTCAAACATCGCAGCCGAACCGACACCTTTTTTTCCTGCTGATGGACCGGCAACAATAAATGGCGCATTTGTTCCCTGTTCATAAATGGTAACTTTGTTCCACCAATTATGCTCACCTAAATGGTAACCATGATCTCCAAAAAATACAATGAGTGTATTATTCAGCTGATCCGAATCTTCGAGTGCATCAATTAATTTTCCTACCTGAGCATCCATGAAACTGCTGCAGGCATAATATGACCGGAGAAATTCGCGCTTATCCTGTTCGGTAAATTTGTTAAATATTTTAGTTGCTCCGGGAAGTGTATGCTCATAGGGTGGTTTCCAACCATCCGGTAAAACATGAGGAACACATTCTTCAAGCGGATACATGTCGAAATATTTTTTTGGTGCCACAAAAGGATCATGCGGTTTATGTAATCCGACCGCCAGGAAAAATGGTTTGGAATGTTTTGATTTGATAAATTCAGCGGCTTTTTGGGCTGCCTGTCCGTCACGTTGATCTTCATCATCACCCTCGGCAGCCCGCCATCGACACCATTTCAGCTCACCATCGGTCATATTTCGGCTTTCACCCGCTTTACCCAAATCTGTAGACTCAAAGGAGTAAATTTCATCCCAGGCTTTAAAATCATTATGTTTTTCCTGTTCAGAGTGGAATATTTTGCCCAGACTCATGGTATAGTATCCGTTTTGCTTAAATAAGGCCGGCAATGTGACCCGGTCGCCCAGAATCGATTGCAGTGGTTTCCTGTTATCCAGAATAGTCGTGGTTTCCGGTTTTAATCCGGTAAGAAATGATGAGCGGCTTGGATTACAGACAGCATAATTACAATATGCATTGTCAAAACGAATACCCATACTTGCTAATTTGTCAATATTTGGCGTTTTAACAGTAGAATGACCGTAACAACCAAGTGTTTTTGTCAAATCGTCTGAAATAATAAACAAAACATTCTGATCCGAAGGACTTTTAGTGATTAAATTCTCTTCTGCACCGGAACATCCCAGAAAACAATACAGTATTAGCAGAGTTGAAAAGATTGATTGCATATGATGAATAAAATTAGTTGTAATGCGCATTTTATTTTCATTTATCTTTAAAATTATATTTAGTTCCTTGTAAAATTCGTATAATTCTTCTAAAAAAAATCTTTTTATTTAATGCCAAGAGATGGCGGTTCCGTTTCCGAGCCAATCCCCCAGTCACGATTGGCCTTACTACCCATTTTTAGAACAAGTATGCCGCCATTGGCCAGATCATCATGATCAAACCACGGTTTATTCCACTCTTCTCCATTCAAAGTTGCTGACTGGATATATTTATTTTCTTTTGAATTATTGATCGCCTGGATTTCAAAAATATTTCCATTGCCCAGGTCAATTTTGACTTCATCAAAGAGCGGGCTACCGATATTGTATGCAGGTATACCGGGAGTAACAGGATAAAATCCCATTGAAGAAAAAACAACAAAGGCCGACATACCACCGCCATCTTCATCGCCGGGCACACCCATCAGATCATTTCTAAACCACTGATCCAGAAGTGTCCGAATTCTTTTTTGTGTTTTCCATGGCTGGCCGGCATAATTGTACAAATACGGTATATGCAGGGATGGTTCATTGGCCATTGAAAATTGCCCTACATTTCCCGTGTGATCAGGTAACTGGGCATAAAAAGCATACTTACTTCTGCCCAATGGCTGCGAAAACATGGCCTCGAGATTATCAATAAAATTATCATTTCCACCCATCAACTCAATCAAATCGGCAATATTGTGTTGAACATCCCATCTGTAAATCCAGGCATTATTTTCGCCGTAAAATCCCCTCGCTCCCTGGCCACCTGAAAAAACATAATCAAAAGGTTCAATGAACTTGCCCTGATCATCCTTAGGATGAAAAAATCCGGTTTCAGAATTATAAAGATTGCGATAATTGTATGAACGTTTAAGAAAATACTGGTGATCTTCAGTGTTCCCCAGTTGTTTTGCAATTTGTGATAAGCACCATTCATCATAAGCTGTCCCCAGGGTGACAGCCACCGGCTGCCTGCGTTCAAAATGATGAACTTCGGGAATTGTTTCCTCCTGACCGTCTCTTAACGCGGGAATATAACCGTGTTCTTTGTAAAAATCATCAAGTTTGCCTGCCGGCATACCCGACCAGGGCGCAAGTGTTTTTTCTGTAATTCCACCCTTGCATGCTTCATATGCTTTCTCAAGATCGAATCCTCTTAATCCCTTGACATAGGCATCAATTACTGAAGCGACGCCATGATTAGAATTCATACGGCGGCTGTCACCTGTTATTTCGGGAAAAGTGGGCATCCAGAAATTATCCATCTGTTCAGCCATGATTACAAATGAGTTCAGGATATCCTGCTCTTTTTGTGCATCAATGATAACATTCAAGGGATGATGGGCACGATAGGAATCCCAGATCCAGTCGTCAGTATAAAAAGGCGTGCCGTTGTCTTCATGAATTTGACCATCAAATGCACTATAATAGCGCCCACCCTCTGATATACAGACTGGTCGTTCAAATGTACGATATAGTGATGTATAAAATACAACCTTATCATCTTCCGAACCGCCATCTACTTTAATTTTTCCCAATGCGTCATTCCAGATCTTTCGTCCTTTGTCACGCAATACGTCGATTTCGTAATTTTCAATTTCTCTGTGTAAATTTTGCTCAGCCTGTTTGGCATCGATAAAGGAAATGCCATATCTCAGACGCAGAACTGGGATTATTTTCAGCAAATTCTAAAATCAGACAGGCATTTTCTCCGGCTACTTTATTTTCTTTTACAATTTCATTGTTTTTTAATATTGAGACAGCCTTGGGATCGGTCTCAGATTCCAGGTAAATATAGACTCTGGTATCATTGCCAATTGATTGATATCCGGAGACTGCTTTACCATCCCATTCCAGTTCTCCATCCCTAGAATTCACGATCAGGTATGGCGGGATATTCTGCCCAAATGTAATTTCATAAAGAGCTGCCTGTTGGGAGACCGCATATTGAACATTGGTTTCCTGTTCATCCAGATATACTGAATATGAATAGGGTGTTATTTTTTCCTGATCATAACTGTAGCGAATGACCGGTTTCATATCCTGAGCATTTCCCTGATACGGACTCAGGTTGAATGCCGATCTTCCCCGGTGGCTGGTAACAATCAAAGGCAAACCGTCTAATAAATCCCCGGTATAATCCGCTCTGCTTGGATAAACTCTTAACAGGCTATTAGGCAAATGAATCGTAGGATATGTCGGTACCAGCAGATGACTGATGTTCCCCACATAGGGATTGACATAATCAACAGGTTCCAATTTTGATTCATTGGATGCCAAAGCATTTACTATTAGAAGCGACAGCGCCGCAAAACAGGTACATAACTTTAGTGATTTCACTTTTTCGCCTTTCATGGTAGAATTAGATCCTTTTAATCTTCCTACTCTATTTTTATTTCAAAAATATTGGATTAAATAACTATCTGATATTATTTTAGCATTATCATCTTCATTGTTTTAACACCAAAAGCCGTTTGCAGCCGATAAAAATACGTTCCATTGGCAACTGCTCTGCCATACTTATCCCTTCCATCCCAATTTGCACTATGTTTACCCGCGGAGAGCGGCCGGTCTAATAATGTCTTAACATGCTGTCCCGTCATATTATAAACTGACATATTTATGTTGCCGGTTCTGGTTAAAGAAAAATTAATTTGTGTAGTAGGATTGAATGGATTCGGGTAATTTTGATACAGTTCAAAATTCTCAGGAATGTAGTCAGATCGTGCAATATCAGTAGAAGCATCACTAAATGTGATCACCCCAAATCTGTCCGGTTCGTGTTGACCGCCGGTCGTCTGGCTCCATCCGGTGGCTTCACCGTTGGGATCATTGGTTGAGGCCCGGTCAAAGCGATACAGATTGAAGCGCCATTTGTCACCTGCCATTGGTGGGAAATTCATACTACTGGCAGCAAATTTCATTTCAGAAAAGGGCATGGCCATTTCACATATCCAGGCAGTGTCCTGGTCTGCATTGTCACTAATCGTTCCGTCGGCACTTATCGCCGTGTTAAGGCCATCCATCGTCCATCCGATTTCAGCCGCACCGCCACTTGAATAAGGTTTGGTCAACCACAGATCAAATATGGTATTTAGCGGATTAACCTCAATCTCAAGATAGTTTTTTCCGTCGGCATCCGGATCAATGTAAACTTCTACGACATCTTCGCGGTATAAAGGATCGTCCCGGTCTTCATATGTCGCCCAAATCTTATCATCCTGGCAGTAAAATGCGACATATAAATAATTATCATCCCATAATATTTTTGCCCAGGCCTTTGATTTGGCAGTATTCTGATTATCACCCAATATGACAAAATCTCTTGTGGCCTCTGCCAATGCCCATACATTTTCATCAAGTTTTCCATCTAAGCTTATCTCTGAATTAATTTTATTGACCGTGTATTGCTCAATATGCTGGGAATAAGCCACAGACGAAATTAATACCAGAACTACACTTAAAAAGTTAAATGCTTTCGTTTTGTAGAGTTCATTTATTTTCACAATTTCCTTCTAATTGATTTTTTTTAGTAAGAATATGTATATAAAATAGTGAATTTTACTTTGTATCGCGATCAGGCATACCTAATTTTACCGGGATCTCTTTTTTTAGCATTTTTGCACCCCGCCCTGTCAGCCACAAATAATGGTCAGATGGCATACCATCGTTATCTATAAATTTAATCTTTTCGCCGCTTGGCGGTGTATCAGAAACCTTAAAAATAGCGGTCCCTTCGTCAATTTCGTCAAACATGGCAACATATAGCATTTCGGCACCAGCCTGAATCATGGTGGCCATCTGATCCCAGTAGAACCGTCCACCTAAGCGGGGTATTGCTCCATAGGCCGTATAACGGGCCAGATCTTTATTTTTAAGTGAAAGATTTCTCCAGCTAAAACCTGGATATACAATAGGTGCATAATCAACACCACGTGCTTTTGTCCATTCGATATCAGCCTTAACATGATCACGAATATGATCCATCGGCTTGTGGACGAGCGGTGTAAATCTTTGAACCATCCAGGGTAATACGATATCCACGGAATCAATCAATTCATGCAAGTAGGGTTCCGGCAGGCAATCCTTGTTTAATTCACGGAAATATGTAGGAACACCCAGCATCACTGAGCATCCGCCATATTCTGGATCATTTTTCAGAAAATCGATTAATTTATCCAGTTTAATATTTTTAATATCATATGACCGATCAGGAAAACCAACACCCCAGATAGTGACTAGAGGTTTATCATTATGATGTAGGTAAGTCTGCTTTTTCCCAAAGTTTTTAACTTTCAGATCATCAACCAGATGCTTCCAGTCCTCAATCACATTCTGGCAATCATCTTTACCGGCCCGCAGCCCTGATAAATCGTACATGACAGCAATGGCTCGTTCATATTTCTGCGATGCTTTAAATGCATTCATCAGGATCCTGTCCTGACTTTTTCTTCTTTCAGCACCTCTTGTAACACCATAAAAACGCTGCATGAACACACCATCAATGCCATACTCTTCCATCCACTTAAAATGCAGATCGGTTGTACTTGCATCTACAGAACTAAAGACTCTGGCCTTGGAGCCATCGGCATTTATAAATTCTGTTTCATAGGTTTTCTCGTATTCTGACACATCCGGCCAGATGTCAATGGTGACATTTTCCGGATCAAATTTGCCGCCCCTGCCATAATGTCCCCAGCCACTATTCATTTCGTCGCCTTCAGCTCTGAACCAGCCCTGGTATCCACACATCACCAATCCTTTGTAAGATGGATACATAGGTTCTCCGCTTTTAAATTCCTGTGAGTGACAGGAAAAGACAGCGATAAGAAGTATAAAAATATAAACTTTCTTCATTTGATTAATTCCAATACTTATTTATTTAACTCACTTCACAACGGCAAATTACAGGTCATTTTTTGTTAACATTTTTTTGATTCGTTCGTCTTTACCCGTGGACGGTATTTTATCAGTAAATTCTGCATATAATGATGTAAGATCATTAATAACCGGTTGATAATTCTCTTCGTTTATGATATTTTTTAATTCCAGAGGATCGTTATTCAAATTAAAAAGCATGTCGCCGAAATTGCGGTAATCCCAGTTTTCGTGAACAACCGTCGGATCGAGCATCATTCCCAGTTTAAAATCCTTTGTAATAACCGTTGCCTGCGACCAGCTTTCTGAAACAATATATTTTCTGTTAATTGATTTATTATCCAGAATCAAATCGGCAAGAGATTGTCCCTGAATTCTGTATTTCAATTCGGGGATTCTGAGATCAAGCAATTCAATTAATGTCGGTAGTATATCGGTTAATGATACCAGTTCGGCAGTTCGCTTAACTCCGTCTGTTTTTCCAGGAATTTTAATAATAAGTGGCACATTAAGTATATCTTCGTAAATATTGTGGCCGGCGGCTGCTTTTTCAACCATCCCATGGTTGCCAACAAAATCACCGTGATCTGACGTATATATTACGATCGTTTCATTTTCAATCCCGGCTTCTTCCAGAGACTTCAGAATTTCACCAACACAATAATCAATCTCTGTAATCAGCGCATAGTAAGCACCAATAAAATCACGCCATAATTGTTCATCTTCAAATGCTTTATCCATGTTCCAGACTTTATTACCGCCGTTTCTCTGCTCCTGTAATAATGGCGGTAAATTTTCTGTCGGTTCATAAAAACTGAACGGTTTTTTTATCGCACCCCCATTTTTTGTGCCTTCCCCCCACTCTGATACATCATAAAGATCCATATATTTTTTTAATGGCGTATATGGCTGATGCGGACGATAGAATGTCGCCCAGCAAAAGAATGGTTTATCACTCAAGGCCTGCTCTGCGATCATTTCTTTGGTCAGAAGAGTTGTAAACGCCTCCATGGTCATGTCTTCGGGTAGAGAAGAAATTCGTGTCCCCAGATCGGCAGTAGAAAATTGTTCGTCTTTGAATGACGAGCAGCGAGATCCTTTGCCAAATTCTGCCGCCCAATCCTGAGCAAATTCTTTTCCATAACCCTGTTTTTCGACCCATTCAGTGTAACTACCTCCCGGTGTTTCTGAACAAAGATGACTTTGTTGCACGTCCCATCCGTCATCTATAGAACTACTAGTATGTCTTTTGCCAAAAGCGAATGTTTTATATCCATTATTCTTAAATATACTGGCCATTGACACGGCATCTTCCATCACCGAAGTATGACCCTCATTTGACAACAATCCTAAGGTCCGTGGATACAGTCCGGTCATAAATGATGACCGCGAAGGGCTGCAAACACCGGTGGGACAGTAGGCCCTGTCAAATACCAGCGATTGGGCAGCTAATTTGTCGAGATTTGGCGTGATAACATCAGGGTGATTTTCATAACCCATTGTCTTTTTGTTATGCTGGTCAGAAAAGAGTATCAAAACATTCATTTTGCTATTTACATTTTCTTTACAGCTGAAAATTAAAAGCAATAAAGTAACTGAAGATAGTATTAATGATTTACAGATGTGTTGTTTGCTCAAACTTTCTCCTGTGTGTGACCGGATAGGCTATATCCTGATCTAAATTGAAGTAATAATAATTTTGAGCTGGGTGTTCCATACCCAGGAAAATTCCTGGGTAAAAAGACTAAACTCTGATCCGAAATCCAGATTAATCTCAATTTCCAGAATTTTAATTTTTATTTATTATATATAAAGATTCAGATAAAAAATGCTTAATATAATTTTACAACTAAGTCTTTCGATACTGTTCAGCAAAATGGGCTTATTTAACAAGCATCATACGTCTGGTTTCACGCTTATTGCCTGATTTTAAGATGTATAGATATATTCCGCTGGAAAGATTGCCCGCATTAAATGTTATCTCGTGAATTCCCGCAGCTTGTTTTTGATTTACAAGGGTTGTGACTTGCTGACCAAGTGAATTATAAACAGTCAAACTGACATTTGCTGTTTTAGGCACTGAATATTTAATAGTTGTCGACGGATTAAACGGATTTGGGTAATTTTGATGCAGCTGAAGTGAATTCGGGATATTTTCACTCATCTCTTTTTCAACGGATGTTGCTGTATCTATTACCTCAATTTTACTCAAATCATACTCGCCCAGGCCTTCTTCGGTGGCCAGTTTTAAATAGTTTAAACAATCATAAAATGGTTTGGTGTAGTCTTCGGCCATCGGATCAAAATGCATAACATTTGTGGAGACAGAATCAACTGCCACCGGATCTTTACCGGTAATTATTTTATTAAATTTTGCCGGAATTATTCCAGGCCCAGTCCATGGTCCTTCACTTCCCAATACAGTTTTAATGGCATCATTTACTACCAGATGAATAGGATTCGCACGGTTGATATCGAGCATAACCCGGCAAAGATTATTTTTTGTATTTCCCTCATAATCACGTTTATTATGTATGGCGGCCCTGTGATCTTTACCATCATTATATATTCCGCTTGGAACAGGCAATATACCTATTTGATTTTTCAATCCATGGGTGATTCCAGCTGAAGCATGTTGTTTTGCTTTTGGCATTGATATATAACAATCCAATTCATTGAAAATGCCATTCAGAGTAAATTCATTATAAATAAGGTAATCATCCCCAACACTTTTTTGGATATAATCTGCATATGGTGTTTTAGAATTTAAATCAATGACCGTAGCTCCCAGATAATCAGCAACTTCTTTAAAACCAAAATTGTTGATCGAACCCCAATCATATAGCGCCTCCAGCAAATATAATTTACTGGCACCGGCATCTTTCACAGCCTGCCCAACTACCTTTACTAATGTGGGATGGGTCCAGTATGTTTCAACAGCCAGATTACCGGTTGAATTCTCGTAAGGATCCGCTTGTATAGAACCGCCAGTAAGATTTATTTTTATGCCAACCGTATCTCCGGATTTAATAATATCTCCCAGGCCGCCTATCACAGAAAACGACTGTTCAACGGCTTGCTTGAGCAGTGTTTCATCATAGGAGGTAACACGGGCAGTCGCAACAGTCGCATTGGCGTTGGGAATGGCAGAAAAAAGCCCGGATGGAAATGCGGGATTTACTAAAAGGCCGGCTGATGACGCCCCCATAACCTTAATAAACTTTCTACGCGTAAAAATTGAATTTGTAGATTTATTTTGTTTCATATTGTTTCCTCTAAAATATGGTAAATTTTATTTTAAAAAATTTCCCGATTAATTTATAATTGCGAATTTGCCTATTTTTTCACCAATATTTGGCGCATTGACCACATACACATATATCCCGAATGCCACCTCTAAGTTCTCTTTCGATTTTAAATTCCAGCGTAAATCGCCGCCAGTGGCACTGTTGTGATCCAATGTCTGCACCAAATCACCATTTATCGTAAATATATTGATCGTACAACTGGCCGGTAAATTGGTAAAGCGAATAAAACGCTCTCCCCGTCCAGACAGATATGGTTGTGCTTCCAATATCGATGAACTTAAATACGGATTGGGTACCACTTTGACAGCATCCAATGAAGTAACCACATTGGCATTCTCATCATATTCACTGGCATGGGTGGTTAATTGATATACATCTTCTTCCGAAAAATTGATATTACTCCGGAATATGATCTTATCCCCCGACTGCGGCTCTATCCATTCCTCCTCCGGTAATATCCGGTTACCACCACCCGGCTCCAGCGGAAATCCGAAATCTATTCGCCATGAAGCCGTGTAGCGCAAGGCCGCTGAATCCTCTTTAAACACCAGATAAAAGTATTCATTCGGATCCGCCCGGCCATCGCTATCATAATCCTTCATTACAAAGTCTAACGGCCTTTCCGTTCCCAACTCATACATTTTAAAATTTACACCAAACTTCCTGCTACCTGCCGTATTCACAAATGCCGTATCCAGTACTTCTGAGGTATCACCAAATTCGACTACAAACGAAATAGGAAGTAGTGGTGAGGTGGAACTAAATTCACGTATTGTAATCGGAAAATTTGTCTCGGCATCTTCTTCCCAACCCGAATTGGCCAGTGAGCCTTCCACATCCGGATATTCATTATTAAAATTTAGTACCACGCCCTGCTCAAACAGTTCCTTTGACCACGTACTTGCATACCGGTCATCTTCAACCGAAAAAACGATCTCTTCTTCTTCTACAAGATATTCAGAGTTGGTTTCATCATAGATTGACATATGGCTGGTTTCATATTCACCAAGTCGTTGACCGGGAACGGTCTGAAAACTTATCGTATAATCCGCATCTTTAACATTGCCGCCATTGACTACTATGGCCGAAATACCACCCGTGGCAACACCGGCATTATGCACCAGTTCACCATTGTTGGCAACTATGGCATCGTCAAAGTTCGATGCTTTTGAGGTCGGTGTGACCATGGCCGTATTCTTATCCATTCTGGTAATCAACCCACCGGTAACGATAATTGAAGCCGGGCTCTCAGATGGCGTAATCGGCAGTAAAAATTCAGTATTCGATAATCCCCGATCAAAAAAATCATCGTCATAACCCTTGTCATAAGCGGTAACCGCATAATAATAGGTGCGGCCGTTTACCAGGTCCGTATCAACATAATAATGCTGCAAACCGGTATCATCACCCATGTAAAAATGACCGCCCGTCGGCGCCTCAAGCTCTTCACCATATTGCAAAGGATGCGGACCACTTAAACCATTTTTATAGTCAAACTGGGCAATCGGTACTTTAAAAACAATATTTCCAGTAGCATCGGTCACATTATCTGTATCAAGAAACTGCGGATCGGTGCTGCGGATAATCCGGTATCCTTCAAAATCAAATCCGTAAACCGGGTCGCGGCTGAGTTCAGCCAATTCATCCCAGAGCAGTGTCACCTGCTTATCACCTGCGATGGCCGTGAGGGTCGGCTGTTTGGGCGGTTTGGCAAAGGTATAGTCGGCATCAAATATTCTCTGCGCCACACCGGCCACCTGAAACAGGTTCCGCTCAGTAAAGGAAAAAACATAGCAGGTTGAAAATCGCTCCGTGTCTCTACTCAACAAGGAGAGAGGACCACTGGCAAAAAGCCAGAATTGATTAACTGATTGAGTAGGCTGCACAAAGTAACCGGGTTGAATGCGCGGCCACATGGATTCTTCATCAGAAATACGAATAGTGCCATATAGCGGTGCACTGGCGGCGGTTAAACCAATCTGATCACTTTCATCATTATCCAGTTTTCCAAAGTTGGGTTCGCCCTGATCGGGGATCCCGTTGCCTTCCGTACCATCGGCATCGGGGCCGGGATATCCTTCATCCAGAGGGCCGCTGCCATCCGATCCGACATCATTGGTTTGCACTAACCAATCGCCATCTTCATCACCTTCAAAATGCTCTTTGGCCTCACCATATTTACCAACCGGACCGAATATCACATTACCGGCTGCATTATCTCTTTTTTCATCTATTAATCCATCATTATCGTTATCAAAACCATCTGTTTGAATGCCCGGAGATTCTAAAAACTTCCAGCCCATATAACCGGGTGGAATATCGATACTGGTCGTCCATACACCGATATTATCGTGATCCCAGGCATAGATCATATCAACTTCTGAATCGAACCAGGCATCGTCATCACTTGAACCGTTTCCGCCCGGATTGATATCTCCAAATCCGCCAAAGTAGATCGGAATATTCTCCAATTCATAATCAAATTCACCGGCATTAGTGATATCAAAATAGTAAAACAATATATCTTTGGCCAATGGATGGGACCATTGGAAGAAACGGGTTAATATCTGGACACCCAGCCCGCCCCGGCGTACCGAATCAGCTGCATCATCGAAAGGGAAAAAGGCAAATTCCGTATTCCAGGCATCATCCACATAAAACATCGATTCCTGGTCCGCATTAAATATATTGTTGCCAAAAAATCCGTTCCAGTTTCCGTCCCAGGTGGCATCTTTACCCGGCCAGCTGTTTGGCCAGGATTCGGGATTTAAACTATTGGCAAATTCATCCTGTCCCTGTTCATTGTTAAAATAACCGGGCACAGGATGATACTTATAATCAATATTGGTAACCGGATCATATTCACCTTGTGTCCCGCCAGAAGCCGTATAACTATCCGAAATAATTACAACATATGTGCCGGTGGTATCGGGAACTCTGGCCGCGATAAATCCAGTAAATTCATGAAGATGATCATGGCCGCTGCCACGTGGCCAGACACCACTGATCGGCTCTTGGGGTTTTGAAACTCCTCCCCAGTTACCGACAAAAGCCTCAACATTATTTCCATTCATTATGATCGATCTACGTTGAGTCGGATCACTCTTATTCGGATCAATCCAGATTTCACCATTATTTTGAGCCATAATGGACGAAGAGAGGAATCCGGACATGATCAGAAAAACAATCTTAAAAATAATAGTGTGAAGTTGATAATTGGAGTTCATACTCGCTCTCATTTATTTAGTAAGTAAAATTTTATGTGTATTTACACCCGACTCAGTAACCAGCCGAACAAAATAAACTCCGGAGGGCACGATTTTACCCGCTGTGTTTAAACCACTCCAGTTAATATGGTGCTCACCCGCTGTTCTCGTCTCGCCAACCAGGTTTATAATATGCTGACCGTTTATATTATAGATATCTATTTCAACAAAAGAAGGGTTTTTTAATGCGAAGACAATAGATGTAGACGGATTAAATGGATTCGGAAAATTACTAATTAATATAGGGTCATTTAATACGGCAGGACGATCATATGCTATCAGAGTCGCACTTGTGCGTACAGAAATTCCATTTGCTGTGGCAAACCATAATGAACCGTCAGGATCAACTGCAATATCACGTACATTATTATCAGCCAATCCATCATCTGAAGTATAATTGGCCCACAAAACACCATCAAATTTTGACACACCCCGAGGCGTTCCAAACCACAGTATATTATCACTATCCTTGCAAATAGCCTGAACAAAATCATCGACAAGGCCATTGGCACTGGTGTAATTTTTCCAGTCACGAAGTGTATTATCAGATGTATGCAAAGCGACACCACTGTCCGTTCCGAACCACTGGTATCCGTTTTGCTCTATAATAATTGCATACACATTATTAGAGGTAAGTTTTCCGCTGTCCGGTTCATAAAATCCGGTCCAGGTTGTATTGAGTGTCGATGCAGATGTAATGCCATCAATGGGATCCACTTTCAGACGCGATACGCCACCACCTTCGGTGCCGATATACACCATGCTGTCCGGTCCGGCAGTGAAAGAAACAACCCGGTTATGGTCAATCCAAAAATTTTCCTTAGTGTAGCTCGACCAGGTATCGTTAATATAGTTGGAGACACCGCTAAAAGTACCAAACCAGTTTACATGACCGGGATCAGCTGTAACTGATGTTACGCCATTATCTATTAATCCGGAATTATCTATTCTGTAAAGATCAGTAAAAACAGGTAATTCAGGATTAGTAATATCAAGCAAGGATACACCGTTTGCTGTCGCGATCCAAAGCAATGTGTTACTACCGTTTGTTTCAAAGACTAAATCATTAATATGATCATCTGCAAGGTTATGTCCGGAGTCAACCGAAAATGTCTGCCAGGTATCATCTATAAATTGCACCAGGCCTTTATCAGTTCCGAACCATTTTGATCCACTATTATCCACTGCCACACAAAATATATTATCACTGGGAAGTGCCGAATTATCTTTGTTGAATGTTCTCCATTCATTTAAAGCAAATACCTTTAAAGGAAATAACGCGAATGCAGAAGTAAAAATGCATATGACTATATTTGTTATTTTTTTCATACACTCTTTCTTTACAGCACTTAATAAAATGCCGGGCAAACATAAAGCCTGCCCGGCACTATAGCGCAAGGAATTCACTACTTCAGAAGCATCATTTTCTTAGTTTGTTTAAAATCGCCTGAATTCAGTTGGTAAAAGTAAATTCCACTGGAAAGCTGACTGGCATCAAAAGTTATCTGGTATGTTCCTGCCTGATAAGGTTTTTGATCTACCAATACTTTTACTTCCCGTCCAAGTATATCATAAATTTTAAGATTCACATTACCGGCTTTGGCAAGTGAAAAATTAATAGTCGTACTTGGATTGAACGGATTAGGATAGTTCTGTTGCAGACTATATTCTCCGGGAACACGATCAGCAAGTTCGGAAATGTCTGAAACAGGTTCACTGGCACTCAGTACCAGGCTGGCATAATCTGTTCTGTTCTTTGCAAAAAGTCCACGACCAAATTCGAATACTGTAAAAACACTATCATCTGGTCGGCCAGCACCCACAATATCCCTATCTAAAGTAATAATTGACATCATCATGGCAAAATCATCATCACTCTGGATGTCATCCCATTTCAAAAATGCGACTTCAATGGTCTCAAGCAATAGTCCATCCTGCTCCGGGTGAGGAACAACAGCAGTATGCAGGGCTTTTCCATTCACCGAGGCAAAACTGGATTCACTTGACCCGGGAGCTAATTCCAATTGCTGGTTTATAACGGGATCACCCGGGCCACCTGCCCAGTAATGATAGGCCGCTTCACCGTCAATTTCTCCCAGACCGATTTCAGCCTGCGGCATCGGATCATCAAAGACACCCGGTGCACGTGCATCAAACTGCATCTGAATGGCATCACATTGCCATAAGAAGAATGTGTCGTTCCAGGCTTCATCTGACCAGGTATGCAATTCATCAACCTTCATGACAGCTAAGTAGATATGATTATCATCGTGCAGCATTTTAAACCAGGCGGTATGATCTGAATAACCGGACCACCCGCGTGAACTGTCAATATTATAAACCGACGCAGCTGCCATATTGTTAAACTGCAATAAGGTCCAGGGAATTTTATTCCATACTTCTTCATCCAAATTACCATCATCATAATTTGGAGTGCCTCTGTATGCAGTATACTCATGATATACACCATCGCCAGTAGGCGCATTTAAATCAAGCGGCGCATCAAATCTTACATCTTCAATACCATATGGGAAAGGTCCCTGGAAATATTTTGGCGGAAATTCAGGTAAATAAGCACCAGGACCACGTTCTACTGTTACCGGTCCCCATGCAGGATCATTTGCATCTTCGTCAGGTGTGCTTCCCAACTGACCGACAAGCGCATTCGTAGTTAAATCAGTGACCGTTTGACCTTCACCTTCATCAATTTTCCAGTAAGCGACCAGACCGCTTTCATCACCATTCAGACTGCCGTTCATATTATCGACAATTTCCTGCTGTGTACGTGCTACAGTCCAGATACGCACCTCTGACATACTACCGATGATGGTTCTGTCATTGGCGCCAAATCCATTGCTCCCAATAAATAATGGATTGGTACCGGCGCTTGTTACGCTAAAAGTATCTTCAGCAGAAGCTACCAAGTGACCATCAATATATAATTTTTGAGTAGCACCATCATAGGTACCGGCCACATGATGCCAATTATTTAAATCTAGAGCGGCAGAATCAGAATTTATTTCATGCCAAGAGGTTGCACCAATGTTAAAGTTCAGCGTACCACCATTACCGGCTCTCAGCATGTATCCCATTTCATTGCCAGCTTCACCCTGTTCCTTGTTTATGATGCATCCCTGCCATACATTATCGCGCCATTCCGTCATATTGATCAGAGCTTCTAATGTAATTGCTGTTCCGGTAATATCCAGTGCAGGCGGGGTACCGGCATCGACGTATTGCGATGTCCCGTCAAATACCAGATAATCCACTGGTCGAACATCAAGCGGTGGGACTACAATCTGACCAAACCAGGTCGGATCATTTTCATCTGGACCGTCAATACTACCTAGTTGACCGCCAGCTGAATTTCCGGTAAGATCAGCAACTGTCTGACCATCGCCTTCATTCATTGGCCAGTATCCAACCAGACCTTCTTCTGATCCGGTTAGTTTGACATCTTTATATGCCATTATATCTTCTGCACTGCGTGCAACGTTCCATATTCTGGCATCAATGATGGCACCATCGAAACTTCTGCCCGGATTCGCCAGGTTGCCCCAGTTTCCAATAGCTGTAGGAGTAGTTGCAACACCAACCATCGTAACTGAGGTATCTTTATTGGCTGTTACAGCTTCAACACCATCAATATAAATTGTCATCACACCCGCATTAAATGTGGCAGCAATATGGTGCCATGTATCTAACTGTACTGCACCTTCAGCTGTATTAATTTCATTCCAGCCTTCGTTACCTACATTAAAGTTAACTAAACCATTCCCACCAGCTCTAATCATGTAGCCATTATTCGGGGCACTTTCGGTATTGATGACACATCCCTGCCATACATTGTCTCTCCAGGCATTGGCTTTGATCCAGGCTTCCAGAGTCAGTTCAGAGCCGGATACATTAACGGCATCGTGATTACCTGCGTTAACATAATCATCAACACCGTCAAAAATCAGATGGTCAAGCGTTGAAATGGGTTCACCGGGCAGACCTACCAGAGTTGTTTTGCCATCGGCAACCGTAACAACAACTTCACCGGCACCACCGTAAGCAGTAATATTTCCAGCTGCGATATATTTATTAATATCTGCTGATTTATCACCGTTTAATACAACAGTTCCACCGGTAATATCAAGCATAGCTGAATCGGCTGACGCATTGAAGGATTGTGTCGGATGGAGTTGAGCAAGGTTTAAGACACCGCTTTTGACATATACGGCACCTTTACCACCAACATTACCCTGAAATCTAATCCCAAACATTTCCGATACGTTAACCGTACCGCCGTCTACTATTAAAATTCCATCTGCTCCAGGATTCATTGAAAGCCATAAATGAGAACCAAAAGTTACTTCACCTCCGGTCTCGACAACCATTTTTGCATAATCATTGTATCCAACAGCCGACCATACACTACCGGTAGTCAGAGTACCTCCATCACTAACTAATAAGGCTGCTGCGCTGGAGTCATTATCACCCATGACCAGTTGTTTGATAAGATGTGCTTCATCCAGAATACAATCCTGGGCGTCAGCAACATTAAAGACAACCTTAATAGTATCGCCTTCTGGTACCTTTTTAGGTGCCCAGTTATCTGCTTCGCTCCATAAACCGGTAGACGAAGGATTCCCTGCAGGATTCCACACAATGGTCTGATCGGCAAAGAGTGAAGTAGTAAAAATGAGAAGTAAAATTATACTGAAAAAGTACTTCATTTGACACTCCTGTTAATTAATAAAAGAATTAGTAAATTAAAAATAGTTGTAGAAGGCTTACCTCATAATTTCTCCCTTTTTTTGTTAATGATTAGTTGATTAAGATGTTAAAGTTAAATTTTTCAAAAAATTGTGTTACTTTTTTCTGTAAATGCAATTTCTAACTTATCATCTTTGTATCCTATCATTTGTGTCGCATACCCGTCAGGTAAAAGCTTATTATGCAATTGAATATAATAGTCTGACTGTGCTGCCTTCGCCAATCTGGTCTTAATATTCTCAAATGGTAAATAATGCTTCTTTTGATCAATAATCCTGATCACATAATATCCCTCAGCGGTCTTGACCGGAGCAAATATATCCCCTTTTCTTAGATCGGCTGCTTTTTTTCCTAATGGATTATCTTTGCTGGAAACGATAAGTGAGGACTGCTGAGGTCCAATATTCTTTCCAAATTTCCTTCTTAGTTCTTCAAAACTTTCACCATTGTAAACTTGTTTGGCGATTGTTATGGCAAGCGACCGGTCATCCACAAGAATTTGTTCAATCTCCGATTCTATAAAATCAATATATTTTTCTTTATGCGACTCATAGTATGTTTTTAAATTGACCTTGTGTTCCAAAATGCTGTCTGCAGCCACCATCGCCGCCGCATATTTGTAGGATGTATTTGCCCTTCTGTATTTTTCCTGTACGACCGGATCATCCTTGAATCCATTTTCGATCGCAGTTTCAGTAATTATTTTATTTCTGATTGCAACTTCAATAGCTCTTCTTAGATTTGGAGTGAGTAAATATCTTGGCAGATCCGGTAAAGCGTACAAAAAATCGTTTACGGTAAAATGTTCATCATCGACCATGGCAATTATTTCTTTCCCTAAATCATCGGTCGGTATACTTGTATCCAGTTCACTATAGCCCTTAAGTATCATCTCTGTGTCGGAACTTGGTAATTTGGGTTCAATATAGGCCCACACTCTTTTGAAAAGTCTCGCATTAATGACCAGTTTTTTTGTCCAGACTAAATTTTTTATATGCTCAGCACCCGCAACTTCCAGCTTCCTGTTAATTATTTGATGTCGCAGATTTACCATGTCATACGGTTCCGTGTCTGTGTTAAATTGAATAGTTGTCATTATTGAATCCAATTTAAAAATATGCCAACCGCCCAGTGATTGTACTGGTTCTGATACTTCGTTCTCTTTCAGATCGAATAATGCCTTTTCAACATTTATATCTACTTCATCCCATTTTACCCAGCCCACTGATCCGTCAGCCATAAGTGCGGATGAATCCAGGCTATATTGTCTGGCCATCTCTTCAAAGTCTTCGCCGTTTTGAAATCTATCGTACAGTGCTTTGATTTCCGGATATGATTTTGAATAAATCTGCTTTACTTTCAGAGCCTTGTTCCTGCGAAGAAGCTTTTCTCTTAACTCTGAACTCTCAGGAACTTTGATTGTATCCTTAATCGTTGCTTCGAGGTATCTTCTTCGGAGTATTCTTTCGTATTCGCGCTTCAGATTTTGACGATATAAATTTTCATCAATGAGATTATTCTTTTCAGCCTGCCTGACAATCAGTTCTTTCTCAATCATCTCTCTGGCAATAGTGCGTCTTAAATCCGGACTATCGGCCATACCCCTAAATTGCCAGCTATTAAAATATACTCTCTCGAAATCTGATAATGTAATTGAAATATCGCCAAATTCAGCAACAATATGTGGTTTTTTGTTTTCATTCGAACAAGCAACCACAAATATAATTATGAAAAAATATAAGCTATAATCAAATCGAAATTTTTTAATCTTTTGCAAATGCCCTCATAGATTAAAAAGTTACGCCAAATGAAAAATATTGCACATCATTCAACATTCCCCTGTCTGAGTAGGCATAATCTATCAAAATGTTAAACACATGAACGCCCGCACCCAGTGTCAGACCACCTTCTGCGTCATTTAGAAACAACTGTCTGTAACCTGCTCTCAGAAAAAATTTACCAATGAATCCGTACTCAACACCGGTATTGATATAGTTATCCTGACTGCTCGGATACAAAACGTCTCCCAACAGAAGGAAATTATGTTGTTCTGAATTTATAATATTATAAGATAAACCGAACCTGAACAGTATCGGTAAATCCCAGAGACGTGTATGCTGGCGACCGACCACACCATCATTATTACCACCGACAGTACGATCAGGATCAAACCTAATGGCCAGATCGGTACCATCCATTTGCATTTGTGTCCCAAAATTGCTGATACTCATTCCCAATGTTACCGGATCATAGGGGGTTCGATAGGTCAATCCTACATCAACGGCAAATGCACTGGCAGAAATATTCCATATTTCCGAATTTATGTACTTGACTGTTCCACCGATATTAAACTTATCTGTGAGAGATCTGGAATAAAAAAGTCCGACCATTAAATCCTGTGCGGTAAATAGCTCACCAGTTCCATCGGGATATAATTCAGTTGTGACCTTCATCTGATCGGTGGTTAAACTCGAGAACATGAGCCCAACCCGGCCAAATGAACCAAAATCAAGCATGGCAGCGCCAAAATTGAGATCTACATCGGCAAACCATTGAACATGATTAAAATAAACCTGATGCCCTGTATTTTGAACGGCCAAGGAAGGATTCCAATAAACTCCCGAAATATCAGAAGCGTTTGTACTGGCAGCCTCTCCAAGTGATACGCCCCTCGCCCCCAAACCGATTTGAAGAAAATTGGCCGCTGAGGTACCTACTTTACTTTGAGCATGCATTTCATTTGAAAACATGAAGAGCACACTTAGTATTGTAAATGTCAGAGTGTATTTTAATTTCATTGTCTCTTACCTGATTTTGTTTAATTTATAATTGCGAATTTGCCTATTTTTTCACCAATATTTGGCGCATTGACCACATACACATATATCCCGAATGCCACCTCTAAGTTCTCTTTCGATTTTAAATTCCAGCGTAAATCGCCGCCAGTGGCACTGTTGTGATCCAATGTCTGCACCAAATCACCATTTATCGTAAATATATTGATCGTACAACTGGCCGGTAAATTGGTAAAGCGAATAAAACGCTCTCCCCGTCCAGACAGATATGGTTGTGCTTCCAATATCGATGAACTTAAATACGGATTGGGTACCACTTTGACAGCATCCAATGAAGTAACCACATTGGCATTCTCATCATATTCACTGGCATGGGTGGTTAATTGATATACATCTTCTTCCGAAAAATTGATATTACTCCGGAATATGATCTTATCCCCCGACTGCGGCTCTATCCATTCCTCCTCCGGTAATATCCGGTTACCGCCACCCGGCTCCAGCGGAAATTCGAAATCTATACGCCATGAAGCCGTGTAGCGCAAGGCCGCTGAATCCTCTTTAAACACCAGATAAAAGTATTCATTCGGATCCGCCCGGCCATCGCTATCATAATCCTTCATTACAAAGTCTAACGGCCTTTCCGTTCCCAACTCATACATTTTAAAATTTACACCAAACTTCCTGCTACCTGCCGTATTCACAAATGCCGTATCCAGTACTTCTGAGGTATCACCAAATTCGACTACAAACGAAATAGGAAGTAGTGGTGAGGTGGAACTAAATTCACGTATTGTAATCGGAAAATTTGTCTCGGCATCTTCTTCCCAACCCGAATTGGCCAGGGAGCCTTCCACATCCGGATATTCATTATTAAAATTTAGTACCACGCCCTGCTCAAACAGTTCCTTTGACCACGTACTTGCATACCGGTCATCTTCAACCGAAAAAACGATCTCTTCTTCTTCTACAAGATATTCAGAGTTGGTTTCATCATAGATTGACATATGGCTGGTTTCATATTCACCAAGTCGTTGACCGGGAACGGTCTGAAAACTTATCGTATAATCCGCATCTTTAACATTGCCGCCATTGACTACTATGGCCGAAATACCACCCGTGGCAACACCGGCATTATGCACCAGTTCACCATTGTTGGCAACTATGGCATCGTCAAAGTTTGATGCTTTTGAGGTCGGTGTGACCATGGCCGTATTCTTATCCATTCTGGTAATCAACCCACCGGTAACGATAATTGAAGCCGGGCTCTCAGATGGCGTAATCGGCAGTAAAAATTCAGTATTCGATAATCCCCGATCAAAAAAATCATCGTCATAACCCTTGTCATAAGCGGTAACCGCATAATAATAGGTGCGGCCGTTTACCAGGTCCGTATCAACATAATAATGCTGCAAACCGGTATCATCACCCATGTAAAAATGACCGCCCGTCGGCGCCTCAAGCTCTTCACCATATTGCAAAGGATGCGGACCACTTAAACCATTTTTATAGTCAAACTGGGCAATCGGTACTTTAAAAACAATATTTCCAGTAGCATCGGTCACATTATCTGTATCAAGAAACTGCGGATCGGTGCTGCGGATAATCCGGTATCCTTCAAAATCAAATCCGTAAACCGGGTCGCGGCTGAGTTCAGCCAATTCATCCCAGAGCAGTGTCACCTGCTTATCACCTGCGATGGCCGTGAGGGTCGGCTGTTTGGGCGGTTTGGCAAAGGTATAGTCGGCATCAAATATTCTCTGCGCCACACCGGCCACCTGAAACAGGTTCCGCTCAGTAAAGGAAAAAACAAAGCAGGTTGAAAATCGCTCTGTGTCTCTGCTCAACAGGGCGATAGGCCCGCTGGCAAAAAGCCAGAACTGGTTGACGCCCTGTGTGGGATCCTGAAAATAACCCGGCTGCATACGCGGCCACATGGATTCTTCATCAGACACATAAACACTGGCATACAACGGTGCACTGGCGGCGGTTAAACCAATCTGATCACTTTCATCATTATCCAGTTTTCCAAAGTTGGGCTCGCCCTGATCGGGGATCCCGTTGCCTTCCGTACCATCGGCATCGGGACCGGGATAGCCTTCATCCAGAGGGCCGCTGCCATCCGTTCCGACATCATTGGTTAGCGCCAACCAATCACCATCTTCATCACCTTCAAAATGCTCTTTGGCCTCACCATATTTACCAACCGGACCGAATATCACATTACCGGCTGCATTATCCCGTTTTTCATCGACAAGTCCGTCATCATCATTATCAATACCGTCTATTTGAATGCCCGGAGATTCTAAAAACTTCCAGCCCATATAACCGGGTGGAATATCAAGGTTAGTTGTCCAGGCACCGACATTATCATTATCCCAGCCATAAAACATATCAACTGTTTTATCAAACCAGGCATTGTCATCGCTGGAACCCCGCCCGCCCGGATTGATATCTCCAAATCCGCCAAAGTAGATCGGAATATTCTCCAATTCATAATCAAATTCGCCGGCATTGGAAAATTCAAAGTAATAAAATAGTATATCTTTTGAAAGCGGATGAGACCATTGAAAAAAACGGGTTAACATCTGGATTCCCAACCCGCCCCGGCGTACAGAGTCAGCTGCATCATCATATGGGAAAAAGGCAAATTCCGTATTCCAGGCATCATCCACATAAAACATTGCTTCCTGGTCCGCATTAAATATATGGTTGCCAAAAAATCCGTTCCAGTTTCCGTCCCAGGTGGCATCTTTACCCGGCCAGCTGTTTGGCCAGGATTCGGGATTTAAACTATTGGCAAATTCATCCTGTCCCTGTTCATTGTTAAAATAACCGGGCACAGGATGATACTTATAGTCAATATTGGTAACCGGATCATATTCACCAATTGTACCGCCGGCATCCTGATAGCTGTCAGAAATAATTACAACTAATCTTCCGGAACTATCAGGGACTTGTGCCACAACCAGCCCGCTGAATTCAAAAATATGATCATGGCCACTGCCACGTGGCCAGACACCACTGATTGGTTGACTTTTTGCACCAATTCCACCCCAGTTGCCTACGAAGGATTCAACATTATTTCCATTCAAGATGATCGATCTTCGTTGCGTCGGATCACTCTTATTCGGATCAATCCAGATACCATTATCACTAGTCTGAGCCATTACACTCAATAATAGAGGGCCAAACATAATCAGTAAAACAATACCAGAGATAATATTTACTGGATGGCACTTCTGATTCATTTTAAACTCCAACCTTTGCTCCAATAGAAATTCTAATACTGCAATCTTTTAAGTATCTCAGATTTAAGACTGAATATTGAATTCCTAAATATATCTTACTTCCTTAATAAAATAATCTTAATCCGAGCCTGATTTCTCTCGGAGTTGGTTGATTTGCCGGATTAAGAGTATAATCATATCTTGTATTATAGGCAGCAAAGCCATTCGCTGCATGAACCGCTTCATCTTCAGGTCTAATCTGAGGTAACAATTCAATACTTTGGTTATCCAAAACATTGATGATTCTGGTAAATAATTCCAGGTTTAATCCACCAATGTTAAATCTTTTATAGACGTTTAAATCCAGTGCTAAATCTCCCTGATATCTTCCCTGATTCCGCAATTCAGTGTAGCCGCCGGGGGTAAACGGATAACCACTGTTCATTCGGCCAATCACACTGGCTCCCCAACTTTGCCGCGCATAATTTATGGCAAAGTTGAATGTATTTCGTAAATCCCAGTTTAGCGGATTTAATACAGTTGCCGCTTCATTATTCCCGGTCAGATCATTAAACTCCTGTCTCGGATCACTGGCAATGCCCTTGGCATCCTGGTAGGTATAGTTGATGTCAGCAGTCAGACCATATTCCGGAACACGCACTCTTGCAGCAATACTAAATCCTTTAACCGCACCATGGCTGTTATTGACATATCTTCCGTAAACGATATCTGTTCGATAGGTCTGATATAAAGTAGAGCCCAACAAATTTCTGATATTTCGGTAATATCCGGTTACATCTATCGCCAAAAAACTGGCCAGTTCTTGCTGAAGACCTATCTCATAACTGTCCGTTCTCTGGGCCTCCAGATCTGCATTACCTATAAAGGATTGATCTAATACTTCAAATTCCGGATTTTCATACAAGCGGTTAAATTCCGGTATTTGAAAAAACTGGCCATAGGCAGCATGGACGACACCTCTTTCGGTTATGGGAAAGGCAAGTCCTAATCTTGGCGAAATCTGCGTTTTTGGATCCACCTTTTTATATGCTTCCGACTCAGAACGAGGGAACAGTTTATTTGCCGGATCGCGAAAATCAGTTGGTATGACCGTATTGGCATCAAAATAATCAAAGCGTAATCCAACATTTACGATTAAATCATTGATTTCAATTTTATCCTGGATATATGCCGCTATCTCCAACGGTTTATTTGTATACTCATTATGCTCTACAGACGTAAGCGGTGGAATTACCCGGTCATAATTTCCATAGATATTAGGATTTACATCGACTACAAAATTTCTGTGATATAATTCATATGTTCTGTATTCTAAACCGATTTTAACAAAATTGTATTTGCCCACCATCATGTTCAGATCGCCCAAGGCAGCAACAGTGGTACTTTTTTGATATGTATGACCGCCATCAATTCCTCCGGTCGCAAACAGGAATTGTGGCTGCCGACCTCTATTATATACGGCAATGTAGCCTTCATCAAAGGGATCTTCCAATGTATATCTTTTATAGTCCGTATCATACATTGAAAATTTTAAATTATAAAATGTGCCTGGACTCAACGCATGGGTAAATGTGACTAAATGATTATAGGAATCATTATAATTAGTTGGAAGTGCATCTGGATTTAATTTGAAATTCTTATTAAAAACATGGCTATTTCTAGAATTGGCAGTAAAACTGTATGCCAGCTTAACACCCGCTACAATATCATATGTTAATTTGATATTACCAGACAAACTCTGACTATTATTCATAGGAACATATTGTGAATCGCCCGTTGATTCAACATACCACTCTTCAGGATCGAGTGCTGCAAAACTGGAAGAATCTATTGGCATGTATGTTCTTAATCCGTAAAGAGGACTTTCTAATTCCGTAAAACGACCCGAAACAAAAAACTTTAAATTTTTGAATAATAGTGGTCCGCTTAAATTTGCTTCAAGAAACTTGTTTGCAAATGGATCCACATCATCAATATTCCAGAAAATATCATTGTGCGAAGAAAAATAATCGCCTATATATCCTGAAACAGTACCAGAAAACACTTCTGTTCCTTCTCTAGTCACAATATTAACAATACCACTTTGTGCCTGTCCATACTCGGCATTAAAGGTTCCGCTGATTACTTCAACTTCCTGAATAGCATTGTTTTCGACCGGAACGGCAAGTGAGTTGTTGAATGGATTTGAAACGGCCAGCCCATCTACATAATATCGTATCTCAGATGATCTTCCACCACGAATATGCAGATCACCGCCCCTTCCTGTTGTAATTCCGGGCTGCAGTGCCAATACTTCCTGAAATGTTTCAACCGGTAAATCCTGAAGTATTTCACCTGATATCTTTGCTGAAGACGAAGTCAGGTCTTTCCGTACCATCGGCTGATCTGCAACTACCGTTATGGTCTCACCTTCCATGAGTTGCTCATTAAGTTCAAAACCTAAAGCCGTTGTCCGGTCGACAAATACAACAACCTCACTTTTGACCACGCTTTGATAACCTATATAAGAGCACTCTACTATATAAGTCCCGGGCCGGACATTAATTATAAAATAATCGCCTTCCACATCTGCAGATGCACCCATGGGATTGGACAGTGACATTTCCTTTCCCTTTACCACCTGTGACTGGATAATTATATTTGCACCACCTAATGGTTCGCCGCTATTAGCATCAATTACTGTTCCGGCGATACGTCCGGTGGTAGATGCTAAAGTTATATAAGGTAGGATAAAAATAAAGAAGACGACTGCAAGTGAGATAAAAGATTTACTAGTTTTCATCTAAGATCTTCCTGATATATATGATTAACTCGACAATCTTGTATATATACAATATACGAATATTTTATAAAAATCCAAATATATGCTTAACAATTTTTTGCATATTGATTTAATTTTGTTATTTACTTATTATCAGGATCTGATCTGGTATAATATCAGATTTGGCTGATAAATAATTTAAGGCCCATCTCAGGTAATAATAGATTATATTTAACACGAAAATGAAAGCCGAAAGGAGAAATATTGAATAAATGTAATTCATTTTACATTTTTGTAAATCTGGTTCTAATATTTTTTGTAATTCACAATTTATGTTATTCTCAGACAATAGTTGACGGGGACATTAGTTCAACAACCACTTGGTCTCTCAGCGGCTCTCCATATAACGTTACTCAGGATATATATATAAAGAAAGAGGCAACGTTAATAATAGAAAACGGTGTAACCGTCAACTTTCAAAACAGATATTTATTCGTTGGATTTAACAAATCCGCTAAATTAGTTGCTGATGGTGTTAATTTTAATAATGGGACCATTATATTCAACAATGAATCGAATGGCAGTATATTAAATTCTACTTTCTATAAAACAAGATTAAATTTAGAAGACTTTTCATATCCCAATGTTAAACAAAACAAATTTGATTCAGATTCAAAGATTACTATACACTCTCCCGATGCATTTATATATGTGCAGAACAATAATTTCACTAATGGCGAAATAATTTTTTCTTTTGATGTAGATTTTGACTTAAATCTTGTTTATAAAGAAAATTGTATATACACTATGGACGGCGACATTTTCATATACGATGATGCTACTTTTAATATTGACAAATTAACAACCCTCGATCTTGATTTTAATTCAATTTATGTTGGTTACTATTCAGATGCTCAATTAATTGTTTCAGAAGCTAACCTTTATAGCGGCTGGATAAAATGCTCAGACAAATCTATCAGTAATTTGACCAGTAGTAATTTATCTATAATATTTTTTGAGTTAAAAGATTCTGCTAAACTAACTATCTACAATTCAAATCTAGATTCAAATTCAACAATTATTAACAATTCTGAGATTTCTGTGCAGGCCGTAAATAACTACTGGGGTCGTCCCGAAGGACCGATAATGACTGATAGTATTGCCAGACTTAAAGGTGATGTTAATTTTCTTCCCTTTTCATCTGTTCCTTTAGACCCGGTTAGTGCTATTGCTCGGAGTAATATCATTAATGATGACTACCAATTAATCCAAAATTACCCAAATCCCTTTAATCCGACAACGGTTATCAGTTATCAGTTGCTATTGAACAGTGAAGTTAGTTTAGATGTCTACAATTTGCGGGGACAAAAGATGTCTACGCTTGTTAACGAGAATCAATCGCCAGGAAAATATTCTATTGAGTGGAATGCCACCGGTTATGCAAGTGGGATTTATTTTTATGTATTACGCACGTCTGCAGGAAGCGTACATTCAAAAAAGATGATATTGCTAAAATAAGGAAATTTTGCCGGTAGGTAATGAAAAAGAATACAGGTTTTTGTATTTTTATTTTTGATTTTGAAAATTAAAACATTCTCTCAATACGCCTAATGAGACCCCAAAACGTAGCATGGAATTTATTTTGTGCTGCATTTTTATTTTATGACTAAAAGCATATTTTAAAAAATATTTATAAATTGTATCCATCCTGTATAATTAAAATGAGCGAAAATATTGGAATATTTACAACAGACTGATTACTTGTTTATTTTTACTTACCTGATCATATTAATCAGTCTTGGCTTCTATTTACGAAAAAAGGCATCCAGGAATCTTAATAATTATTTCTTGGGCGGTAACAAACTTCCCTGGTGGGCGATGGGCATATCTGGAATGGCATCATTTTTTGATGTTTCCGGAACTATGTTAATCGTATCCTTTTTGTATTTACTCGGTCCTCGCGGATTGTTTATCGAATTTAGAGGCGGCGCGGTTTTGGTTTTGGTTTTCTGGCTGCTTTGGATGGGCAAATGGCACTACAGATCAAAATGTATGACCGGGGCAGAGTGGATGTCTTTCAGATTTGGTCATGATTGGGATGGTAATTTTGCACGGATTGTATCTGCGGGAGCCGGCATAATTCTTAACACCGGTATGCTGGTATATATGATCAAAGGATTGGGGGTGTTTTTATCTTTATTCATCAACTACAGTCCTATGGAATGTTCCTTTCTGGTCATTATCGTCGCAACGATATATGCCATGGTTTCCGGATTTTATGGAATAGTTTACATTGATTTATTTCAATCCGTCTTCTTATTAATCGCAGTGGCAACCGTGTCTATACTGGCACTAAATTTAATACCTGATGCCGAAAGTTTAGCTTCCACCGCAAAAGAAGTAACCGGAAATAGCAACTGGCTCAGTTCGCTGCCAAGCATAAATACTGAAATGCCCAAGGGTTATAAAAATTATGAAAATCTCGCCATGTTTGCGATTTTCTATTTGCTGAGGAATGTGTTAACCGGCATGGCCACAGGAAATGATCCGAGATATTTCGGTGCTAGGAATGAGCGTGAATGCGGGACTCTGACATTATTATGGACAAACCTGATGATGTTCCGCTGGCCAATGATGATTGGCTTTGCCGTCATTGGTATTTATCTGATAAACGGACTCTTTCCTGATCAGACGATACTTGAACAGGTCCCGCCACTCATAAACAACTATTTTTCCAACGTGACAAAAGAAAACTGGCCGGAAATAATAGCCGGAATTGTGAATTCGCCATTAAATAATCCGCCGGAATTAATTAACAGCCTGGCCAATTTATTCGGTACCGACTGGCAACAAAAATTAAACCTGGTCAGTTTTGAAGGGACAGTGAATCCGGAGAAAATTGTACCGGCTGTACTTATGTATTACACACCGGTTGGCATGAGAGGTCTGATCATCATTGCCGTTCTGGCAGCATCTATATCTACATTCAACTCGACCATCAATACATCTGCGGCGTTGTTCACCAGGGATATATATCAAAGATTCTGGAATCCAGAAGCGAGCAATAAACTTTTAATTTATATTACCTATTTGTTCATTATAATAATGGTCTCTATTGCATTTTTTTCTGCTTTTACAATCGAAAGTGTGAATGATATTTGGGCCTGGCTGATGATGGGATTAGGAGCGGGAATCATAGTTCCCGCGTTTCTGAAATTTTATTGGTGGCGATTTAACGGGGTCGGTTTTTCAGTTGGTACAATTATCGGAGTAATGTCAGCGTTCATTTTAAGATATTTTTATCCATATATGTTAGAATGGCTACAATTTTGTATTTTGACTTTAATTGGACTCGCTGCATCAATAATAGCAACCTATCTTACATTACCAACAAATGAAAAAATTGTTGAAAACTTTTATAAAACGACACGACCATTTGGCTTTTGGAAACCCTTTAAAAATAAATTGAATCCGGAACTAAGATCAGCCATGGAAAAAGAGCACAAAAATGATCTTAGATCCGTACCGTTTAATCTTGTCGGTCAGGTATTATTATTTCTTATGCCCATGCAATTAATTATTGGGACGTATCAATCTTTTCTGATCACCCTCCCCATCTTCCTAATATGTGTTCTTGGTATGTACTATTTTTGGTATTCAAACCTGCCTGATAACGGCACGCGCTAAGAGATCAATATGTTCTGCCAATGCAATATGCGAAAAATATCATTTACTATTTATTTCAATTAAATCAGATCTGACATTTGTCAAAATCACCTATTTTTAATAATAGATACAATTTTATTTCTTTTATAAAATAAAATATTGTATATTAACAATATGAATTCACTTTTATTTGTCGGGGAAATATAAATGGTTAAGAAGAAAAAATATAATGCACTTACTGAAGAATTGCTGCAGTATATCGAGGATAATGACTTACAAAAAGGTGAAAAACTTCCAAAAGTCAGGGAAATAATTAAAAATACTGGATACAGTTATGCAACTGTAAACCGGACACTCCTTGAAATGGAAAAATTGCGTTATATATCCAAAACTCAAGGCAAAGGAATATATGTTGGTGACGTAGACGAAGATATCAATGAATCAAAACAGGTTGCCTTTATCATACCCAAAGCGATATCGAAAGGTAAAATTTTTCTCGATATTTTAAATGGTCTAAGAAGAAAATTTGAAAAAGAATCAATACATCTATTAGTTTCGATATCTAATATGAGTCATGAAAAAGAAATTGCAACTATTAAACGACTCAATAATCAAAATGTAGATGGTTTAGTATTATTTTTAGAAGATACTTACAGAGAAGATTATTCTCATATTGCAGAACTAAGAGAAAGAAAAATACCTTTTGTACTGGTTGACCGCTTTATACCAGAGTTAGATACTGATTATGTCGTTGTAAATAATATAGATTCCATGTTCAGGATCTGCTCATACCTCAAATATAAAGAATCGTGCGATTCAATAATTTTCATAACCCATGATGATACAGCAACTTCTCATGATGAGAAAGTAAATGGCTTTAAAAATGCGACCCGTATGTTATATGCAAATGAAGTTGGAAAAATTTTACCAATTGATAAATTTATAGAGCAGTTCGAAGAAATTAATGAAGAAAGTAAAAATATTGGATTGTGTTTTTATGATGATTTGAAAGTTGAAGAACTAAAGAAAATGCTGACGGAAAAAGGTAAAGAACTGACACCAAATTTTAAAATTTTTGGTTACAATAATTGTTATCAAATTCGAGAATATCCATCAGTTGAACAGTTTAATGATAAAGTCGGAGAAAAAGCGGCTGAATTATTGATTAAAAGATTACACAATCCGGATATTAAGACCACACATTGCAAACTCGAGCCAAAAATTGTATTTCCAGATGGAAAAGGTGGCATGACCTATGAAAATTAGCAATCTTATTTTCTTATTTTACCCGCCTTCATTTTGCTAGTCATATATGTAATGCTTTAATGGTCATTTTATTGTGGATATTACCCCTGTACTTCACGTTTGAATGATAATCAACTTTTCAGATTGAGTGTTTAATCAGGATAAAGTGTCTGGGCATGAAAACAGCGCTTTTTTAATTTATCGGAACAGTAAGAAGGTAAAAAAGTAGAAGACTTATCTTAACACGTTTATAAAAATGAGAATTCTGTCGTTTGATCTTCTCAGTCGTGTTGATCTAAACCCTGCACATTTTATAATGACTTTGTTTTAAATAAAGTGATTTTACTTTATTACTGCTACCAGGCTTATAAAAGTTCAATATTGAAGACGTTTAACGAACAGTTTATCGTGTATTTAGAGGAAATTGAATGCTACTGAAAAGAGTCGTATTTATTGGTATTATCATAAGTTCTACCCTGTTTGCCAACTCTTATCCGGGACAAATATTATATATTCACCCTACCCCCAACTCCATAGATGTGCGTCCCCAGTCATCCATTATTATTAAAGTTGATTATGCACCAAATTCAATACTAACAAAATCAGAATTTGTATTCGACATTAAGGGAAGTAAAAGCGGATCAGTTACAGGTGATGTAAAAGTCGTTAGAAATACTATCGTCTTCCGGCCAAATGAAGAGTTTAATACGGGAGAAATTGTAAATGTAAATTTTGCTTCCCGGGAAGCTGGAGTGGATAATTTAAGTTTTTCATTCCAAACTAGTGATATTCTGAAATTTGACACGGAAATATCTCAACCACATATTGAAAAACTAAGAACACCCGAGAAAACAGATTCTCATGACGGTGAAATTAAAATTCAAGCAGATCCAACTGTAATAAACGGAGTTGCGGTTCCGGCTGATTTTCCGGTTCTGCAGCCATTTGTAAATCTTGATGGAACCGCACCCGGAAGATTGTTTTTTAGTGTAATGCAGGACGCCAATCCATATATCATGATTCTTGAGAATAATGGTACACCATATTTCTATCGTCGGGTCGAGCGAAGAACCCGCGATTTTAAATTGCAACCAACCGGACATCTCTCACGAATGGTTACACCATCCAGCGGATTGTCGGACGGCTGGGAAGTTCTGGATTCCAATTATAACAGCATGGGCGTCTACGCCGCTAAAAATGGATATAGTACTGATGATCATGAATTTGTCATGACTAAAGTTGGTACCTATTTAATTATTGCGGCCGATTACCGTACCATAGATGGTAGAAACCTGCGCGGAAATCATGTCCAGGAGGTTGACATTGCCACCGGTGAAGTTGTATTCCAGTGGCTTTCCTGGGACCATCTGGACTATCAGGATGCCCCACATGGTAATGACAGCAATCGTGATTACATTCATATGAATTCAATCGCCGTAGATTATGACAGCAACCTGGTCATGTCATTAAGAAACCAGGATCAGTGTATAAAGATCGATAGGGTTACAGGTGATATCATCTGGAGACTGGGTGGCGTGAAAAATCAATTTAATTTTATAAATGATCAATACAAACTCGCTTACCAGCACCATTTTCAACCGGTACCGGGCAAACCGGATCATTATACGGTTTTTGATAACGGAGAATACAGAATTCCCAATTTTTCCCGGGGAGTAGAATTCAAATTAGACACCGATAATATGACTGCGGAGAAAGTCTGGGAGTTAAGAACGAACCCCGACCGGTTTTCACACTGGATGGGCAGTGTGCAAAGATTATCAAATGGCAACACGCTGGTCAACTGGGCCGATGCCAGTCAACCAAAACCAACGGAGGCCACATCAGAGGGTGAAATTGTCTACGATGCAGATTTTAATATTCCATCAAATATCTACAGAGCTTTTCGGTTTGAATGGGAAGCACAACTCAATGAACCGTATCTGATTGTTGAACCTGGGACAAATAATATCCGGCTTATTTACAATAAGTTTGGTGACACTACTGTAGTGAGTTATAATATTTATGCAGATCCATTTGATAATCCAACTTCCCTGATCGCCAACAGTACAGAAACATGGTATGATGTAAATCCTGCATATCTGACCAACCAGACATACTATTATTTTAGAGTAACCGCTGTTAATGACCTTGGCGAGGAAAGTCCATACTCCAACACTGAAATTGCATTCGTCAATTTTGTAAAACCAGGTAATAGTTCAGCACAATTAGGTACGACACGATTTCGTGATGCCGATGATCCCAGGTGGGTTGAGGAACAAGGCGTGTTTGGATTTGCTTTGGATTATGATGGGATCAATGACTTTGTTAATTGTGGTAACGATCCCTCCCTCCAGATTAGCGGTACAGAGATAACACTGGAAGCCAGAGTAAAAGCAACGAGTTGGAAAAATTCCGTGTGGCAAGGAAGTGTGCTGGTAAAGGATGAATCTACGCAGGAAAACTATGATGAAGGATATATGATACGCATCGGTGCAAATGGAACAGTAAACTTTAATCTTGGTGCCGAGGGACCTGATGATAAGTGGCATGAACTCAACACAGCACAGAACACACTTTCTCTGAACGAGTGGTATCACATTGCTGCGACGTACGATGGCGTGACCATGAAAATTTATGTGAATGGTGAAGAAAAAGCATCCAGAAATGAATCCTTAATTATTGGTGATGCACGCGGACGGCCTCTGCATATTGGAAGTTCACCTCATTTTCCAGGCAGATATTTTGATGGTTTAATAGATGAAGTTCGGGTGTGGAATATTGCCAGATCGCAGAACGAAATTCAATCAACAATGGAGATACAACTGGGATCCAGCTATTACACGGATGAAAACAGCGGACTTGTTGGCTACTGGCAATTTAATGAGGGTATGGGACAAATATCAGCAGATCTGGCGAAATCAGATAATTTAATAATAAATGGAAATTTTGATGATTCAGATGATTTCTGGAATTTTTCAAAATCTGCCAATGTCCAGACAGAAGTAAATATTGACGACCATTATTATGTTAATATTACCGATGGCGGCAGTACACAAAGCGATATTATTATTTCGCAGAATAATATTTCGCTGGATCAGGGAGATAAATATATTCTTAATTTCGATGCCTGGGCCCAGGATGATAAATTTATTGATGTCAAAATCAGGAAAGTAACTTCTCCATTCACGGATTATACTAAAATCGGTGCGGTATATGTAAATTCAACAGAAAAGTCTTACCACCTTCAATTTTGAAATGAAAGAAATTTCTGATGGGATTGCGCAATTAGTATTTATGGTCGGCGGTGATAATAATGATATTTATATTGACAATGTATCACTTAAGGTGGATGTAAGCACCAATATTAAAAAATCAAACGATGTGATAAGAGAATTCAAACTCTACAATAATTACCCTAATCCTTTTAATCCGACTACAGAAATTAAATTCAGTATTCCAATCCAGGGTATTTATTCTTTAAAAATCTATAATGTACTTGGTGAGGAAATTAGAAATTTGATAAATGGTCATTTAAACACTGGTGATCATACTGTAACTTTTGACGCCGCGAATTTAAGTTCCGGAATATACTTTTATACCCTCACCGGAAACAAAATAAATATTTCAAAAAAAATGCTGTTAATCAAATAATATAAACTGATATTGGAGTTGCATATGAATTTCTTTAAAATTTTAATGGTTGGTTACTGTCTTATTTTACTCAGCAATCTCTTCGCCCAAAATAATGCGCCCTATCAGTATGTAAGCCCAAAGCCAGCCTCATTAATGGTCTCTAATGAAACCAACATTATTTTAAGACATTCAGATATCATTGATCAACAATCATTATCCGCCAGCCTGATACAAGTTAAAGGATCAGAAAGCGGCTTACATAGCGGAGATCTCATTCTCTCTGATGATGACCGGACGATCGTGTTTAATCCCGATAAAGCCTTTGCCGGCAATGAAGAAGTAAAAGTAATTTTAATGAGTGGACATAAGAAGACGAGACGGGTGACGATATGTCCGGAGTTTTCCTTCAGCTTCACAACCGCACCGATCCGATATTATTCAATTACATGATGCGGCATTCAGTGAAAATATTTCTGTAGCAGATGATTACTATTCAATAGATGTTAAAAGAAATGAACTCAATTCCACACTTCCAGCACCGCCTATAACCATCGATTCGCTCAACAATCCGTCACCGGGATATATATTTATGGCCACCTGGGATCGAAATGTGCCGGCAAAATACGGGAATTTTATTTTTGTACTTGATAGCACTGGAACCATTGTTGATTCGGTTAGAGTTAAGGGTGCACCATATGATTTCCAGGTGCAGCCAAACGGACTTTTATCCTATGCCCTGGGTGATTTTTCGTCAAATGTCCCACTTCCAGGTGAGGATTTACGACACATTGTTTTAGATGAAAATCTGGCATTCGTTGATAGTTTTAAAATGAAAAATGGGTATACTACGGATTTTCATGAATTTAAGATGCTGCCCAATGGTCATGTTTTGATGATGTCATATCATACCATCATATATGATATGAGTACAATCGTAGCGGGCGGGAAAACCGATGCACAACTGGTCATTAACATACTCCAGGAACAGGACCGCGATAAAAATGTGGTATTTGAGTGGCGCAATATTGACTATATTCCAATTACTGACAGTGATTTGGATTTGACAGCGCCGCGTATCAATTATAGCACATTAAATGCCTTTGATGTTGATGATGATGGTAACATACTCGCATCATTTAGAAATCATAGTGAAATAATGAAGATAAACAGGGAAACCGGAGAGTTGATGTGGCGCATGGGCGGACCCCGCAGTGAATTCACATTTGTCGGAGAAAATGAAGCGAATGCTCCTTATTATCACTCGCGGCAGCATAATATTCGCCGACGCCCCAATGGCAATATTACCATGTTTGACAATGGCCAATTTCATACACCACCCTACTCACGTGCCGTTGAATATAGCATTGATGAAGAAAATAAAGTGGCCACTCTGGTTTCAGAATGGCGATATCCAAATGGAAATATTTTTTGTGTGACTGCCGGAAATGCTGAAACTCTGCCAAATGGCGGCTGGTTTATCGGATATGGCGTTCCCAACCCACAATTTGTAAAACGCAATGCGGTGGAGGTCCATCCAGATGGATCGATCGCACTCGAATTTTCGCTACCGCCGGGCGTGTTGGCTTACCGGGCATACAAATTCCCATGGAAAGAATTTGTTAATAAGCAGAGTTTTACTAATTTTGAAGTAAAACAAGGCTTTACTTATTCTTATAATAATGAATCTATTTCAACCGGAATCGAAATAAAATACAATTCATTGGATGCCCCGGATTATAATGAATCAAAAATAACGCGGCTGCCTTACGGACCAGTTCAACCCGAGTTTATTAACAACCTGATCAGTGTCAGCCCGGTATCAATTATATATGAAGGACTGGCGATCGGTGCACAATCCGCAGAATTTTACGTTGATCTGGCCGTTTATCCGGAAATAAAAGATCCAATAAATGCGGTTATCTATTTCCGGGAATTTCCCGGCCAGGGATTATTTGTTCCCAAATCCACGACCCATGATACTACAAATAACCGGCTGATCGGCACAGTGAATACTTTTGGTGAGATGGTTTTTGGAGTTCCTGTCGAGGATATTGATAATAACATGCCGATTTTATATCAGCCATTAAATCAGCAGAAAATAATTTTACAAGATACAATAACGGTAAAATGGACTGGTAAAGGTTTTTACAATTCATTTAATGTTCAGGTTTCCACTGATAGTACATTCGCATCTGTTCTATATGAATCAAACACCAACTTGTCTGACTATGCAATCGCCGGTTTAACAAATAATACCAAATATTTCTGGCGCGTCAATTCTGTTCTCGATGGTGATTCAAGTTCATGGTCAGATGTCTGGAGCTTTAACATAACTGATCCATTTGTCGATGCCGTCTCACCCAATGGTGGAGAGACATGGGCAGTAGGCAACTCTGAAATAATCAGATGGGAAACAAATCTTCTTGAAAATGTTCATATTGATTTACTCCAGGATCAGAGTACTGTACTTTCTATTGACACCGTATCAGGAAGTCTTATGGCCTACGAATGGAATCTGCCGGCAGGATTGGCCGTTGGTGAGAATTACAAAATTCAGATTTCAAGTGAATCCGATTCAACTATCTTTGGTCTCAGTGAGGGCGTATTCACAGTAATTGATACGACTGCAAGTTTAGTTACCTATGAGAATCAGGTTCCATATGAATACAATCTTGCACAAAATTATCCAAATCCATTTAATCCAACTACGACGATTAAGTTTACAATTCCAAATACTGCCAATGTTAAACTTATTATTTATGACATATTAGGGAATGAAGTAATAACTTTAGTTGATGATGTTAAAGCAGCAGGGTCATATAATGTTACTGTCGACGCAGGAAATTTTGCCAGTGGAATATATTTTTATAGAATTATAACTGATAATTTTATGGATACCAAAAAGATGATTCTTATGAAATAGCATCCATGCACTAGAAAGATTAAATTGCACGCGGATTACGCTGACTCAACAGATTCAAGCGGATATTGAAACCAATCAGAGAAAATCAGCCAAATCAGCAATATCAGCGGACTATTTATAAAATTGAATCAGTGATCTCTGAAGAATTTATCTGTATAAATTTCATGATATGAAATGATCCTAATTATGTGCGGCTAATTATATGTTGACATTACAGAGTTTCGCAGCTTTTTTAATTGTGTAATTTGTTCTAATGAAGGATTTATCATCTCAAGTTGTTTAAGTATTTGATCACCTTTCTCCATCATCTTCAAATTATAGTAAGACAAGGCTAAATGGTAAAGTACTAAAATATCCCCGGGGCGATCCTTGATTCCCAGTTCCAGATATTTTCTGGCCTGCTCATAGTCACCGATGGCGGAGCTGAATTGCCCCATCCATGCGTAGATTAATGTCGATTTGTGATACTTCAATGCATCATTCAACAAACTGATTGCAAAACGGTAATTCCTCGTTTTTGATAACAGCTGAATCGCCGGTTCATAAAATGCATCTGCATTGGGCATCTGGTAGATTAATGCAATGTATTCTTTCAGTGCTTTTCGATACGCACCCTTCTGCTCATAATACCTGCCAAGCGCTAAATGCCCCCCCTCAAGGGTAAGTTCTTCATCTAAATGAATTTCATAGGCGAGCGAGTCAACATAATTTAATTTTGGGATTCTCTCTAACGCATCATTCTCTTTGCCGGATTGCACAAATGGCCAGTCACCCTTTAAGTGGATAATACTCATTTGAGCATATACACTATCCAGGTCTGTAAAGCCCCAGTTCTTTGAATAATTATTACTTATTGACGGCCATTTTTCTGATATAAATTTTCTTTTTTTCATTGTATTATAAAATGCTTCGGCCATAAGAAAATATCCATTTTTCTTTGGGTGCAGATGCTCATGCATCAGATTGTTTCCAATTAATCCATGATTTGATTCCTGTTCAAAATAAAATTTCATTGGCACGACCGGTATCTTATAAATATTAGCGATATTATGAATAATCTTATTAAAGTCCTCAGAAGCCCTAAATCTTATTGCATCATAGTCCTTAGCTTTGTAGTACAGTTCTCTTGCTTTGGCATAGTTCCCTTCCCTTTCAGCATTATTGCTTCGGCAAAAATTTCTCTGGTATCTGAGTCATTAGAAAATGGACTGTGATCACTTATATTACTTACCAATTCACTTATAATTACTTGAACACCGTTCTGTCTGGCGATATCCATTATTGCGGATAAATTTCGCCTCAAATTGAGACTTACCTGATTCATAATCATCACTATTAAATTGAACCAATTGGTCTTTGGCCAGTTTGGCCATTGCAGTTTCTTCCTTTTTTACACTTTCTATATTTTTGCCACCTGCAAATATCTGTCGCACATAAGTAACGATATCACGCAGTAGTAGAAATGTTTTAAATTTTTGTAGTTTGAAGAAACGTTCTGACAAAAAACGGATATTTTCCAAGCGATTCCATAGACGCCACACCAAGCGCACCATAAAATTCATTATGACCGGCGTAAATCAGAATTGCATCCGGTTTTTGTGCAATAACTTCATCCATGAAGTCCAAAATTGTATACGTGTTTACAGCCGTCATTGCCGTATTAATAATCTCAATTTTTTTGATTTGGAAATGTATCTGCCAGTTTTCGATGTAGTATCCTGCCAAAATCCAGATTATTCCCATACGGATAACCTGCCGCAGTTGAACCGCCCATGACAAATATTCGGTAAGATCCTTCCGGTTTATTTTTAAGAAATAAATTTACACGGGGTGACGGTACAAAATCATTGTAGGTAAAATAGCGCCTGGCAACATCGGGATTAATATTCAGATAAATTTTCTGTTCTTTATCCAGGGTTTCTACAAACAGCCTTGTATCGCCACCATAGTTTGTTAGTCGAAGGATAATTTCAATCAGCGCAAAAAACACCAGAGGAACAAGCATCATGAAAAGCCAAAAAAAATACTTTTTTGTGTTGTTCATTTTCAAATTTGAACGACTATTCGTTGCATCCTTCTTGTTAACAGATACTCGTTTTTTCTTTTTTTTGGCCATAATCCCGTTTATAATCTTAAATATATTGCAAGCAATTTAATTATTTTAGAATCAACGCACCAATTATTAATCCAAATTTAAACCACGCACTTTGCTCTTTGTAAACCTAAAACGCTTATGCGAAAAAGGGGAAGATATATAAAAATATCTTGCAAAATATGTCTTTGAAATATCTGTTAAATACAATATATTGTATACAATATTGAATGCCAGGATTTTGAATAGATACAATATTATTCGGATTTAAAGCAAATAATATCCAACTATTTAACAACATAAGGATTTAATATGAAAATCAATTTAATAAGAAATATGTTTTTGACATCTTGTATTACAATACTATTTCTTTTTACCAGCCAGAATGTATACTCCCAAATACATAGTACGACATCCGCACACACCTCATACACCGGACTTTCAATGACCGGTTATCAAGGCTGGTTTGGAACTCCGGGAGATGGCGGAACAAACAGTTGGCGGCATTATAGTGGAGAAAACGGTTTTCAGCCAGGCAGTGCGTCGATTGAATACTGGCCGGATATGCGTGAAGCAGATGAAGACGAAAAATATTTAACCAGCTATGTAAAAAATGATGGAACTCCCTGCTATGTTTTTAGCTCTGTACATCCAAAAACTGTCAGCAGACATTTTCGCTGGATGAAAGAATACGGCATCGACGGTGCTTTTATGCAGCGCTTTCGAAGTGACCTTAGCAGATGGCCAACGGTGAATAAAATCCTCGGAAATGCTTTAAATGCAGCATGGGAACATCAGCGAGCTATTGCCTTAATGTATGATATCGGTGCCAATATTCATATTGATGGTGTGCCGAATGATGCCAAAAGAACCGAGGAAGTAAATCTCATTTTTAATGACTGGAAAACATTGATTGATGAATTAAGCCTGACCACTGGCGGCGATAACCAACCCTATTTATACCATAATGGCAAACCTTTGATTGTGTTATGGGGGGTGGGTTTTAACCACCGACATAATACAACCGGACTGGATGTTCAGTATTGGGTAGAGCTGGTAGATTCTCTGCAAAACAGTCCGGAATACGGCGGCTGTTCGATCATGCTCGGTGTACCCCGTAGCTGGAGAAATGGCGGAAGTGATTGCATTTCCGGCGAAGAACATACCAAAATGATCGAGCTGATCAAATCCGTCGATATTATTCAGCCCTGGCATACCAGCCGGTATCGCAGAGATCAAATGCTGACTGAATTTAAAGCAATTGTCAAAGATGATATTGCCTGGTGTAAGGCAAATGGTATTGATTATACTCCCACCATATCGCCTGGCATTCGGGAAAAAATATTACACGAAAACGATTACGAAAAGCCGCGTGAAGGAGGATATTATTTCTGGGACATGGCCAGGGCTGCAATCGATGCCGGTAGTGAAATGTTATACCTGGGTATGTTTGATGAGGTGGATGAGGGTACTCAATATCACAAAATAGATAATAATCCACCACCCTATAGAGAAGACCTCAGCTTTGCCACTTATGGAACAGATCCCGAAGACCATTACCTGTGGCTGGCCGGTGAAGCCACCCGTGCCCTGCGCGGAGAATTTTACATGACAGATGTAATGAGGTACAGGGCAAATGATTCTAATTTTGAATCGGAAATCACTTTCACCGATAACGGCAGTACCTATGAAATGCAATTAACCACACTGGCCGCCGGCAGAAAAATTTATTATGCTGATCCATATAAAGTTCCTGATGGCGCCCCTACTGTTATAACTTATCGTGACAATTCACTATTCAAGAATGAACTTACATCGGAAAAAGTTACTTTTTCCGAAGAACAACGGGGTATGTATATTCGCTTTGTAGAAGTAAATGAGACGACAGACAAAGTCCTGTCATATAAGGCTGTTGTTGCCACCCACGGTTTTGCGAAAGTACCGTATTTAACAAGCTTTGAGGAAGGAAAACTAGATCATCAATACTGGACGACCAGCACTGAAAATAATTTTGGCAGAATTGATGTAATTGGTAGCTATGAACCCAGAACCGGAAACTACCACTTAGCAATTGATGCGAATGATACAATAACCAACTCGATTAATAATGCGGATCTTCACCTGGATATTAATGACATCACCACTGATATAATATTGAATTTTTCTCTGAAGACGTTTGGAGATGAAACCAATCCCGAGGATGGCATTTACTTTTCGAATGATGCCGGAACTACTTTTTCTAAAGTTTTTGACATTCAGATCACGCCTGAATACACGGATTTTACACTTAATATAAAGGATATTGCTGATTCTGCCGGGATCAGTTTTAGCAGGGAATTTGTTATCAGATTTCAATATAAGGCTAATAAGTCAATTACCGATGATGGGATTGTACTTGATGATATAAAAGTGCTTTATTCAGATGTACAAAGTGGCTTTGGGCAGTATTTAAATTCTGATGAAGATACCCAGGGCAAATGGATCGGAAAATATGGCGTGGATGGTAAATTAATTGTCGGGAAAGAAACAAATATACCGGAATATGCAGATATCGTCTGGGATCCGATAAGTAAAACAGTTGTCTGGGACAGCAGCAGTACCGATATACGGGGATTACAATATAGCGCAGATTCGACAACCCTGGCTGCACAATACTCAGATTCTGCCAACTATGCCTGGTGGTTTACGGTGGATGTGGGAGAAGAAGATAAGAATGTATCCCTCTACTTTCTGGATGGTGATAATCAAAACCGTAAATTTATTTTGAATCTGGTCGACAAAGCCACCGGCGATAAATATGACAGTCAGACTATCCAAAACTTTGAGGATGGAAAATGGCTGACGTGGAAAATTCGCGGCAAAGTTAAATTTGTATTTGATTTACTGGAAGGCCCCGGTGCAGTTGTCTCCGGTATCTTCTTTGGTCCGTCATCCCCTGCTGCTATTGAAGTTGATAAATTCCTGACATTTGACGGGGTTGATGATTTTGTTGATTGCGGCAGAGATTCATCATTGCAGATTTCCGGAACAGAAATAACACTCGAGGCCTGGTTTAAAATAAATGCCGCCAAACCAGCGACCTGGCAAAGCACCATTCTGGCCATGGATCACAGTGAATCAGGTAATGATGTGGGATATTTTTTGCGGGCAAATGGCGACGGCCAGATCAACTGGGGATTTGGCGACGGCAAATGGCATGAAGTTAAGAGTGAAGAAGGCGTTCAGCTTTTTGAGATTGATACATGGAACCATATTGCGGGTGTCTACGATGGTAGTAGTCAGAGCATCTATTTGAACGGTAACCTGGTTACAAGAACAGATTCGGTAATCGCCGAAATATTACCGGCTCCATCCGAAAATTTATTTATCGGTTCCACCCCTGCATTTTCTAACCGAGTGATAGATGCCGGCCTGGCCGAAGTACGCATCTGGAATATTGCCAGGACTGCCAGCCAGATAAAGGAATTTGCCACACAAAGAATTACCGGTGAAGAAGAAGGCTTAGCCGCATATTGGCCAATTATTGAGGGCGAAGGTCAGACAATTACTGATATGAGTTTTAACAGTAACGACGGTGTCCTGGGCGGTACTCCAGAAGAAAGTGGCTCCGATCCTTCCTGGACCGAAGGCACGCCGGTTATAAAGATGATCGATGTGCTGAAAGATTATAACGGCAGTTTTGAAGACGGATTAACTTTCTGGCGTTTTTTCGAGGTGCCGAATTCTCTGGGCAGTATGGCAGAAATTATTCAGGGCGACGTCATTGATGGTGCCAATGCGGCAAAGATAACCTTTGTAGAACCTGATGCTACTCTTGGAGACCGGGCATTGGATAACTGGGATTCCAACATGGCCTTAGAGCCGGGTGCCGAGTATTTTGGCGAGTTCTGGGCAAAGGCCGACTCGGCCGGCAGTGGTAAGTTAGCTTTGGGATATGGATTTTTTGATGATAACAGACAGGTCCTCTCTGAGGATGGAAAATCGTTCACCCTGACCGACATATACCAGAAATATGAATTTAGTTTTATTGCACCAGAGGGAACAGCAAAAGGCTGGCTGGCATTCAGGTGGAAGCATCCGACTGAAAATAAACATATTCCCGGTGTTCTATATATTGATCATGTTCAATTGAGGACGGAGGACAAGACAACTGATATCGAATATTCGGATTCGAATGTTCCTGATAAATTTGATCTGAAGCAGAATTATCCTAATCCGTTTAACCCATCGACAACTATTTCTTTTAGTCTGCCGGAGATCTCAGATGTAAGATTGAGTATTTATAATATTCTCGGGCAGAGAGTAGCTGAACTAGTGAATCGGAAAATGAATGCCGGATCATATAACATAACCTGGAACGCCCAAAATCTGGCAAGTGGAATTTATATCATTGCCTTCAGGGCAAATTCGATTTTTATGACAAAGAAAATGAATTTGATCAAATAGTCTTACAAGAAAATATTAATCAGAGGTCATTACCCTTTTCTTTTTGTCGGGTAGAATATAGTCGAAGGGAATGAAATACCACTGATTCACCGTTTTTAATAGCATTCCAAAATTTTAAATATTTTTATGGGGTTGCCACATGCGTTCTACAAAATACGCTATAATACAATTAATATGCATGGCGCTAATGACTATTGTTTTATTTTCCTGTTCTGGCGACAAATCTTCGAAAACAGATAGTGAATCCGGGGAAAATGATTTTGCTGTATTTGCAAAAGTTTCTCCCTCTGAATCGAATATTGATTTTGTTAATACCCTGATTGAAAATGAAGATCATAATATATTCGTTTATCATAATTTTACTAATGGTGGTGGCGTTGCTGTAGGGGATATTAATAATGACGGGCTTCAGGACCTATATTTAACATGCAACCAAAGTGCAAATAAGCTTTATTTGAACAAAGGAAATTTGATTTTTGAAGATATAACAAAAACAGCCGGGGTCGAAGGTGATAATTTATGGTATGCCGGGGTAACTTTTGTTGACATTAACAATGACGGCCTGCTGGATATATACGCTTGTAAGGCAGGATTATATCGCGATCGGGCAAATGAACTCTATGTGAATAATGGGGACTTAACTTTTACAGAACAAGCGTCAGAATATGGAATCGCAGACAATGGATTTACGACGCATGCCACCTTCTTTGACTCGGATAACGATGGAGATCTTGATTTATATGTACTTAACCATCCTCCGTTTGCTACGAGAGATAATATAACAAAGGCAAAAGCGAGACAAAGACCGAATGCAGATATTTCAGACCAGTTTTATAAAAATGAAGGGAACGGCAGGTTTATTCACGCGGGGAATCAGGTTGGCATACCCGAAAGACTGTACGCATATGGATTAAGTGTCACTGCCTCGGACCTGAACAATGATGGCTGGACTGATCTATATATAACAAATGACTATTCAGAGCCCGATATGCTTTATTTGAATAATGGTGACGGTAGCTTTAAGGAAAGCATAAAAAAAGCAACAAAACATATTCCCGCGTTTGGCATGGGCGCAGATATTGCCGATTTCAACAATGATCTGCTTGCTGATATTATCGCATTAGACATGATGCCGGAAGACAACAGAAGAAAGAAAACAGAAATGGGTGGGATGGAACCCGACTTATTCTGGCAACATGTTAAATTCGGGTATCATTATCAGTATATGCAAAATGTACTGCATATGAATAACGGACCCATGGAAGATGGTATGACTACTTTTAGTGATGTTGCACCGATGGCCGGGGTATCAGATACGGACTGGAGTTGGAGTGCTTTGCTGGCCGATTTTGATAATGATGGCTGGAAAGACCTTTTTGTGACTACTGGTTTTCTGCGCGGTCTTAGAAGTAATGATTTTTTCAATGCAGTAATCGCAAAAAGAAGGAAACTGACCAATTTGGAGAAGATTGCAATGGTTCCTTCTGAAAAGTTGGTAAACTATGTGTACAAAAACAATGGTGACCTGACATTCTCAAAAAAAACAAAAGAATGGGGTGTTGAATATGCCGGCTATTCAAATGGCGCGGCTTATGCTGATCTTGACAATGATGGTGATCTGGATTTTATCGTAAATAACATCAATGATACAACATTATTATATGAAAACAGGGCCAGTAATTTGGGAACGAACCATTACCTGCAGTTATCCTTTAAAGGAATTGAAAACAACCGATTTGGAATCGGCACAAAGGTAAAGGTTAGAACGGGAGATATTGAACAGCTTCAGGAACTGACGCTTAGCAGAGGATTTCAATCGTCTGTGCCACCGGTCATTCACTTCGGTATGGGAAAAGCCAGTATCGTTGATGAAGTCGAAATTACCTGGCCCGGTGGTAAAAAACAGTTGCTTACAAACATCAAAACAAACCAAAAATTGATCATTAGTGAGTCCGATTCAAAAGTCCTTAAATCCACCCCAAATGAGGAACGATATTTCACCGATGTGACCAAAGAACTAAATATCATCCATAAGCACATTGAAAACGAGTATGATGATTTTAAAATAGAAGTTCTGTTACCACATAAGATGTCAAACTTTGGACCCGGAATAGCAGTGGGCGATATTAACGGCGACAATTTGGAGGATTTTTTTGTTGGTGGTGCAATGAATCAAAGTGGCGTCATCTTTTTCCAGCAAAATAATGGTACCTTTAAAAAATCTGCTTCCCAGGCATTAATTTCTGATAAAAAATATGAAGATATGGGCGCTGCTCTTTTTGATGCCAATGGTAATGGATTTCTTGATCTATATGTCGTCAGCGGCGGAAATGAATACAAGAATGGATCAGATATCTATCAGGACCGGCTTTATTTAAATGATGGTAAAGGAAAACTGGTGAAGTCAAAATCATTGCCTAAAATCACCTCCAGTGGTTCATGTGTTAAACCTGCGGATTTTGATGGTGATGGCGATTTGGATTTATTAGTTGGCGGAAGGCTGGAAGCACAAAGATACCCTTATCCTGGTAAGACCATAATACTGGAGAATAAAGGGAATCAGAATGATATTCCTGTTTTTAAAGATGTCACTAAAACTATTGCTCCGGATTTAGAATATATTGGACTTGTAACAGACGCAATTTGGACTGATTTTAATAATGATGGAAAGTCTGATTTGATTATAGTTGGAGAATGGATGGAACCCGGATTTTTCATCTACAAAAATGGAAAATTCGACGATGTCTCAGAAGCTACAGGACTTAAAAATAATTTGGGATGGTGGTTTAGCATTAATCAGGGTGATTTTGATAATGATGGTGATATGGATTACGTGGCAGGAAATTTAGGTCTAAATTACAGGTATAAAGCAACGCCTTCAGAACCATTTACGGTATATGCCAACGATTTTGATAATAACGGTACTTCTGATATTGTATTGGGATATTTCTATGATGGAGTGCATTACCCCGTCAGAGGAAGAGAACATAGCGCCAAGCAGATTCCAGGGATAGAAAGGAAGTTTAAAGATTACGAATCCTTTGCGAATGCATCCATTGTTGAAGTCTATGGAAAAGAAAATCTTGATAACTCTCTCGTATATGAAGCAAAAAACTTCTCCACTTCCTATATCGAAAATTTAGGGAATGGACAATTTAAAATGTATAAGCTCGATAATTATGCACAAAGATCTTCAGTGAATGGATTTATTATTCGAGATTTTAACCAGGATGGAAATTTAGATATTGTTCTGGCCGGCAATTTATATGCCTCTGAAGTAGAAACAGTCAGAAATGACGCCAGTATCGGCCTATATCTGGAAGGAAATGGTCAAGGAAGTTTTAATCCGGTTCCCTTTGTAAAAAGCGGATTAATGATACCAAATGATGCCAAAGAATTGGCCGAAATAAGCACAGTAAATGGCAGGATAATTCTTGTTTCAAACAATAATAATTATATACAGGCAATAAAATACAATTAATTAGAACATAAATGCTTATAAATCTTTTGTATGCATATCTAAAAAGAAAATGATAAATTTATTTGTCTGAAGCGGCTTGAATTTTTATTCTATGTCAGTTTTTTCCTCTTTGTAAACATCCTGATAAGTATTTTATCTCACTTGTGTTTATTAATTCATAGACAAAATGCGGAGCGCATTTTTATTATATATCTTTTCAAGCACCTCATCCGGCAGAAAAAGACCATAAATCATCCATCGTCCCTGTAATTTATGCGCAGAAGTAGGATCGATGTATTCATCATCTGTTTCAAGAAAGCGAAAATACAAGCGATATGCCTCTGCCCTGCAGGGGGTATCGGTACCAAATAAAATACGGTCCTGATATTTGATAAAAAACTTTCGTGCCGTATAGGGTTGGCGGCCCAATTCGCTGATTCGGGCATCGATATCCACATAAAAATTTGGATATTTATCCAGCCATTGGCCAACCGTCGTTAAATCCTCAGGTAAATTGCCAAAATGCGCACCGATAAAAATGGTATTGGGATGTTTTTCAATCACACGGTTGCGTGCATCCAGAATCTCTTCTTTTGACGGGAATTTTTCCCCATAAAATGACCACTCCGGATTCATACCCAACTCATCATATCTTTCGTTATACTGGTCAACCGGTGTAAAGAAAGCTTTTGGATCTGATACATGAATCTCAACCGGTATCCCCAGTTCAGCACATTTGGCCCAGATGGGATCGATGCGCGGATCATCCACTTTTATAAACTCACCATTTTTATCTGTATATCCCAGTCCCAGGGATTTGGCGATCTTCAGCCCTTTACATCCCAGTTTTACAGCCTCTTCCAGTCTTTTTGCCTCATTTTCACCGAAATTTTCTTCTTCGATACGACTAAAATCCGGTCTGAAGAAAGGCAGAAAACGGTCTTTGGAAACTGACTGAGAGACACGAATATGCTCTTTATAAAAGTCGTCTTTTGAATTTGCGTCCAGGCTAACACACTTCCAGACTCCGGCTTTATCCATTTCCTCGAGATATTTGGCTGTGTTTTCCAGTTTACCCAGATGATTGTGGATATCAATAACCGGGAACTTCGCCTTTACAATTTTTGTTTCTTTAGTCACCATCTGACTGACCGGCTTCCAGTCCACCAGTTTTAAGTTGCCATCCTGGGCCTGGAGTAAATTAGTAGCGATCAAGATCGATACTATAAATGCCAATACTTTTCTGTTCATATCATTTATCCTTCCTTATGTTAGTTTTTTTTACCGCAGAGTACGCGGAGAGTCGTAATTAGGAACTCGGAACTGGGTATTGGGAACTTGTTATTTGTTACTGGTTATTGGTTTGTATTATTCATCAAATTACCAATGACAAATTACTAAAAACTAGTTCCTAATTCCCAGTTCCCAATCGCTCTTTTCTAATTCCTCTTTTCTCATTGCTTCTCTCCGTGTTCTCTGTGGTTAGTTTTTATTTTCCTCGATCAAGATTTTTTCACCCATCTCCACAACATAATACCTTTCTTGCAGTGATTTGGATAATCTGAATTTCACTTCATAGGGATATCCGCTTGTCCAATAGCGGTTTTGTGGTGTCACCTGATAGGTGGCCCTGTGTTGTGGAAAAATATAATCCGGTTCCAGTTCATTTATCAGAATCACCGATGGATCAATATGTGTATTATGCTCGGTTGGTGAGAAAAACAACACGTCTACTGTTTTCAGATACAGATGGTCTTCCAGCAATACCGTATCGCCCATCTGAAGCAGCCGTTTGCCACCCAGAGTAATGAGGTAACCACAATCCTCCAGATTGGCATCATAATATACTGCATATTTGGGATTCCCATGTATTGCACGAATCGGTTCGATCTTAACATCACCAATAGAAAATTCCTGTCGCGGCGTGGCCACGCGGATGCGGTCGGCCGGGATACCGGCTTCATCGATGGCGATAACTTTACAATTGGATGGCATGACAAAGAGACAATTACCCTTTTCAGAGAGAATTTTTGATGTCTCTCGCTCAAAGTGATCCCCATGTTCATGGCTGATAAAAGAAATATTCAGTTCACCGGCCAATTCTGCGGCGGAAACCGGTGCAGGTACCGCACGTTCATCTGATTCCAGTGCCAGATCTGTTCCGATCAGGATGTCATTGTACTTGATCAACCAGCCGTTGTGCCCGGTCCACCAAACCGCCATTCCGCTATTATGGGCTCTGATTTCTTCAATAATCCGCCGCGGACTATTCTGCTCCTGAGCTGCAAGATTTTGTGATACAAATAGGACTGCGATTACAAAAATGAGCATGTATTTTATATTCATTTAATTTCCCCTACAATTTTTCTATTAACAATTTGAAACTTCTGAAAAATGTTTAATATAGTGACATTTTGTCACCCTGAATTTATTTCAGGGTCTATTTAATAGATTCTGAATCAAGTTCAGAATGACATTTAGGCTGGTATAAGACATTTTTCAAAAGTCTCAATTTATTATTCTTATATGTATTTCATTTCTCACGCAGAGACGCTGAGACCGCAGAGTTCAACTGGGTACTCGTCACTCGGTACAGGGTTCCGGGCACTGGGTGCTCGTAAAATCACGGCCGATTCCGCCCGCATCGAGTGCCGAGAACCGAGAACCAAGTGCCAAGTACCTAGTGCCGGACAATTACTCAAAAACAACCCGGCCGAAGACAGATGGCTTATGAAACCGCGCTCCGGTAGGCGACCAGGCATATCCGGCAGGGTCCATATTTTTGTTCTCATCAACACGGTAAAAATTGATCTTAATATTCGTATCACTGGTAATATGGTTATTTTTTTCAGTACCCAGATCGCGGAAAGGAATCGCAATTTCCACTGTCCAGCTATTATCCACATCATTACGCATATTCAATGTACCATCCAACGACACGGCCGTTTTAATACCGGCCAGGTTGAACTGCGCTGTGGCCGGAACATCAATGTTTTCCGGATCGACTATATAACTATCAAACAACACGTTGGCCGGTGAAACTTCAATCTCCACATACGTCTCGGGTATATCGTCGACGTCAATAAAGACTTCGACAGCCTCCTCCTGCCACAGAAATTCATCCCGTTTCGTGTAATTTGTCCATATATCAGGATCATTACAGATAAAGGCGATATATAGTGTAGTATCATCATAACACAGCATGACCTCGGTCTTTAAACTCGAATCAGTGACGATACTACCCGTACGGTTCTCAACCAGAACCACTGGTTTGGCCCGTTGCCAAACGGGTTCATCAAGTTTTCCATCTATAATCAGGGATGATTGAGATTTAACTGCTTCTATCTGGTAGTCCACAGTTTTTTTATCTGCACATTGTGCGAATAACATCAAACCAAGAATTATATATATAATTTTTTGCAGACCCGTATTTCCGATGTATTTTAGCGTCTTATTGTGCATTGGTTTAATATACATGGACATCCACCTTAAAAAGTTGATATGGAACGTAGGGAACGGTCTGAGACCGTTCCGAGATGTTGATTCTAGCCTCAATGTAACACAGGGACACGGCCCCATAGAACTCGGTCTTCGACATACCGTGTCCCTACGCATGATATTTTTTGGCAAAATTGGTTTCGTCGTAATATTATACTCTTATGCGTCTTCAAGCCTAATAATAAATTCTATTTGATTTATATCAAATCGTAAAAAAATCTAAGTTGCATTTCTAAATGAAATTTTAGCAGTCATTTTTTCCGGAAACCGTTCTAATACCAAACTATAACGGTAATTATCATCAAATATTTCAAACAAATCTGATTTAATTGTAATATTTTGAGCATCAAATTCTAATTGGGTTTTTGCCGATATTTTTAACATAAACCGGCCATTTGTTATCTTATCCGGTATCGATTGGGTGCCAGTAAAATCCAGATCTATAGATTTTTCTGACAATGACAAGCCAGTACAAGTGTAATGCACCAGTTGTTGTTGAAAGAAATCCGAATCTGGTGCCAGCATGGTTTCCATTTTTTGATTATACGGTTTTAAAAATTTTACCCAATGATCAACGATTTCCGAATTGCGATCCGGATCTTCATGTAACATATTTGGCCAATGCAGCCCACAGCAGGGGCCGGGAAGATTCCCTTCCGGTCTACCACCAATAATATCCCAATCGCACACATCTTCGCCGCGATCGACGGTTATGACACCAGCATCGATACCAAAATACTTAAATTGAGCGCCTGCGGCATTATACATGTTGTAAAAAGGGGTGTTAATATAAGTTATGCCGCGTTTTTTAATGACCCCGGCCATACTGATCTGATGGTCCCCTGTTGGACCAAAGCCGTGCAGGAAAGCCGTGGGTACGAAGGAGGTTGGAAAAGGTCCTAACTGATTCTGATCCATCAATCTGGCAAAATAATCGAGATGAAGTTCCACCTGATCCAGCGGACGCATGGTGCCGGATTTATCCGCCCACTCAGCACGGGTAAAATTTTTATCCTGCCAATATTCATGGCCAATACCATGCAGGGACAGTTCATAGTGTTTTTTATTATTCCGGATAATGTCTGCGGCTTCTTCTAGCCAGGGACCTACCCATTTACTATTATCCCACTTTTCACGCATCCAGGTGCTGGTAGGCAATTCACGTAGAATATTATCCCGGTCCCATTCGCATAAAACAGTTGCCGCCTGGGGGCGAACCCCCAGTTTTTTGCCCAGATCGGCAATAGCCTGATAATCAGCAGGCACATGTTTGCGCTTTATACCCGTTCTGTATGGCTCCTGGCGGACGCTGCCGTCTTCACCGGACCACCATCCCACATCATCGATAACAATTTGAATTGGCATGGGTATTCGAGCCGTGAGCCCTTCATTAACCATTTTATTCTCTCCCTTACATGCAAAAACACTTGCAACCGTCAATCCAGCGCCTAATTTTGCCGATTGTTTTACAAATTCACGTCGGTTTATGTTTCTCATTGCACATTCAAATCCTTTTTTATTATGATATATTTTTTTCTCGCAGAGACGCAGAAGCGCAGAGTAGAGATGAGGGATTAGAGATTAGTACGTAGTTATTTGGAACTGGGAACTGGGAACTTGGAATTTGTTCTTGGTAATTAATTAGAAGAAAATTCCTAATTCCCAATTCCGAGTTCCTAATCTCTATTCTCTAATCTTTTCTCTGCGTCTCTGCGGCTCTGCGTGAGCTTACTAATTGCCCCTAATGCGAAAGTTTGTGCATTAATTGCATCAAGCAACGGTGTCTTGCCGTCTTTCTGATAATCCCCCATCAGCGGCCAGATTATTAACCCGGCTGCCTTATTGTTTATTATGTAATCCGCTTTCAGAGCAACAGACTCCTCGTCATCAAGTGAAATAAGTGTGCTGGTTAATTTGCTGATCAGATAAGGTGCCTGCGCTTTTTCATCCCAGAAACGATCAAACAGATCCATCTTTTCGGCGATTTTTGAATAATAGATATCCTCTCCGGCTGCAAAAAGTGTGGTATCGGCGCCTTCATGCGTGCCATATATTTCACTGCAATTTTTATATGAATAACCGAAAAACGCAGCACAAAGTGTAATTTTTTCAGCCGGCACATTATGTGCCTCATGATATAATTTAAATGCCCCATCAAGGCAACGGCCGGAATCGCCCTGGGCCGGTCCGTACAATGCGGAATTATGATTACTGATCTTGCCCCACGATCCGTGAAGATCATAAGTCATAATATTTATATAATCCACAATCTCAGATACTTTTTGTACTTCAATATCCGGCAGATGGCTGGCAGCCGCGGGTAATGATGCCGTAAGCACATATTTTTCTCCTGTATTAGCGCCGTGCGCCTGCAGACTATCCCGCACAGTTTGAAGCAATATTGTAAAATTTTCCCGGTCCTGCGGTGTGCCTTTATGTCGTTTATATCCGGGAAATTCCCAGTCTATGTCAATTCCATCAAAGCCATACCGGCGAATATGTTTGATGCACCAGTGGGCAAAATTGGCACGTTTTTGCGGATCGGCCGAAACCTCAGGAAAATTATCTGAAGTTTCCCAGCCACCGATAGACAAAATCACCTTTGTGCCATGAGGTTTTGCCAGATCAATGATCGAACTTCCAGGCTCCATATCTATAGACAACTGATCTGTTTTTCCTTCGAGTAGGTAACGATCGGCAGCCGGATCCATACCGACAATTTTACCGCTTTCCAGGGGATAAAAAAATGAATAATAAACCATGGTTAACTTATCGTATGGTATATGTTGCGGATTCAGCCGCTCAGGGGACTTTTGGAAGTTCCAGGACCGGTAACATCCGATTACCTGTTTTTTTTCAACAGGCACCTCACATGACATCAATATGAGGACTAGTACAATCGCCAAATATCTTAATTTTTGCATATTTATATTTCCCTTTAAATATTAGATCCTGAATCGAGTTCAGGGTGACGTATTTGTCATCCCGAACTTGATTCGGGATCCATTAAAATAATATTTTCTCGCAGAGACGCGGAGACGCAGAGAAGAAAATGAGGAATTAGAGATTTTCGTTTGATAAGGGTACTCGTCTCTCGGTCCTCGCCCCGTATAGTTGAAAACGCTTCATATCTTTAAACAAGTGGCGAGCAGCGAGTGCCCAGTACCGAGTGCTTAATTCCCAGTTCCCAATTCCAAAGTCCTCATTTCTAACCTCTCATCGCTAATCTTCAGTCTGGGTAAGAACCTCCTGTAGCGTTCCCTTCTCAACGACCTCAATGGTAGTCCATGAGTACCAGTTTTGGGCATCTCGACCTGATACAGCCAGTTTGACGGCCGGCTTTTTATTATATGGATCAAGTAAAGCAAAGTAAACAAGATACCGGCCCGGTTTGGCATCATCCGGAATTTGAAGCTGTGCAGACATCGTATGACGCCCTGGTAGTCCTCTCAGAACATTCCAGTCCGTGTTTTTATTTGCCAAAACATTTTTATCCCTGCGACCACCTGCTGCCCGGATTTCGAAAACCGGCATATAGGGTCTATATGGTGGTGCCACGCCGATATTGTCCATAACCATTTCTATGGTCAGTGTATTTCCCGGTTCCAGCCATTTTTCATGGCGTATTGATCTTACAACAAAGCGGTACCCCATGCGTTTAAGAAATTTCTCCGTTGCCGGCCACCATTCCGGCGGTATCGCGCTGGATTTATTATTCAAAACCGATGTATGCAATTCAAGCATCACACTATAAATATATTCAATATCCCTGCCCGCTTCTAACCAGCTTTCCATGGTACCACAAGTTTCAAAAACAACCGGTTTTGTTTCCCAGGCTTTGCCTACTGAAGGATAATGCCGCGGTAACTGTAAATAGCGCGTCATCAAATTCCAGTTATTCGGCGGACCATAATCACCGATACAATCGGCACGCCAGCCGGTACCATTCTCAGTGGCATAGATCAGACCATCTTCGGCATCTTCAGGAATCACCATCGGTGTCTTCTTAAATCCTTCCAGATACCAATCAATGATCATCTTTTTCAAATCAAAGTTATACGCTTCTTTTTCTGCAACAAAACTCAGATGCCATTCGCCCCAGTGACCGTAAGAACCAATATCCACATGATCGATATCAGGATGACCGTCATAACGCTTGGCGAATTCTTTGACCAGGCGCCCCATATATTTTTCGAACAGTGGATCTTCGTGATCCGGCATCCAGCTTGGATCGGATTTGCCCGCGTTCTGAGTGCTCTCGGCAAGAAATTCCCAGCCTTTGGCGCCGGTTTTACGGTACCAATCGGGAATTCTTGGACGACCGTTGGCCGGCATGATCCGTGTGGCCAGACGTTGCCCACGCGCTTTTACTTCTGCCAGTACCGAATCGACCATTTTCCAGTTAAATTTTCCCTCTTCGGGCTCCAGTTCATCCCAGTACCAGCGATAATAGGCGATCGAACTTTGCGGATACCCCGGGACATTCCCATCAAGCGAACTGTGTGTGGTAAAGCCCATTCCCGGATTTACCAGTACCTCATCCAACTCAATCGGACTGACAACCGTAACATTGGGCACCCCGGCTGGCTTTGATGATGCTGACAAATGGCTCCACCTGCCCATGAGCGATGGTAAATAGATACCCCAGATACAAATAGAGATATAAATATTGCAAATAATTATTCATAGCAACCTCATTTCACTAATCACAGCTTAAATCTATTTGTAACCACCTAAGACACAAAGACAACAAATTAAAAGCTCCTAAGTCCCTTAGTCCAGGCATGAAGTCCCTGAGAAGACGCACAAAGTACTTTTTACTTCGAAATTCAACATTCAATATTATTACTTTTAAAGTTCCCTTAGTCAGAAGTCCTTTAAATTATTATTTCTTCTCTTCGTGTCCTTCGTGTCTTTGTGGTAAAAAAAACTTAAAGTTTACTTAAAAGAAACCGTTGCCAGGCCATATACCTCAAATGATGGTACGCTAAATTCAATATACTGATCTTTGGTTTGATATGATATCTCTGCAGTTTTTGTTAACGGTGAACCAAATGTCAGATTGGAAACGGTTTTACCATCGGGAACCCGGAATCGGATTTTTACATCTTCTGCCGGAGTCACCTCGCCATCCAGATTCATATTATAATTTACCAGATGAATGAGTTGCAGATTTTTTTCTGTTTGCGTCATCGTGGTGAATTCAACTGTATATGGTGCGGATAGTTTTGCCGACAATTTACCATCAGCAGCCCATTCAACGGCTTTAGGTAAATCCATAAAGGCATCTTTGATACGAGCCGGGAATTTTCCCTGACCGTACATCATATGATCATCGGGAAGCGGCGTATTCTGTGTGTCTCCTTTTCCTACAGGTAATACATTAAATGGAATAAATGACACCCGGCCTTTGCCTACTTCTTTCGTAGTCATGACAATGGGCGTATCCTGCAAATCAAACCCCAGAATATCAGACAAACCCAGATTTTGACGCCTCCGGCCGAACTCATCCTTAAGAGATGATAGACCCATCACCACCAATCCACCGCCGTTCTCAACATAATTCTTCAGTCCGGCAATTTGGGCATCACTCATCAATGGTACATACGGCAAAACAATCACCTCGTATTTGCTTAATTCTTCCGGGCTGAAATCCCGTTCAACGGTCATAACATGGGCAATGCCATTATCCGCCAAGACGCGTGATGCCGGATTGAAATAACTGAATTCATCACTATAGAACTGGTTTATCGAGCAATATATACCAATGTTTGCGGAAAGTTTTGCACCTACCAGATTCGGTTCATTCTCTTTAAAAAATGCATAAATCTGTTCGGCACCTTCATGCACATAAGGTGAAATCGGTTTACCAAAGGTTTCCCTAACCACGCTAAATGTATTGTGATTTGCAAAAGCCTCACCGATATTCAGTTTTATTAGATTAAACAATGCTTTTTCATTGGGGATGGGTTTGGGATGGGATGGCTGAATACAATACATCCACACCGGTTTTTGCTGTGCAGCCGCTGCTAAAAATTTGAGAGGTCCGGAATTGCTTATTTTAGTACCATTTTCCGTCCGGGGAACGGATTGCAGGCCATGTTGAATTTCCGAATAGAAAAAATCTTCTACCGTACCCATCATTTCCATGTCATCGCCATTGGTATAGGCCATATTGCCATAGGCACCACCGTTTATATTTCCCGAGAGTACAAAATTGGGATTTATTTTCCGGGCTTCATCACGTATCTGTCTCTGGTAATCAGTCAAAGACCAGCTTCTGAATTGCAGCCATTCACGCCAAAGTGCCATGGTATTATCGATGGGCGGCTCAACCTTGCTGACGTCGGTCAGACCGTAACGTTCCTGCAAATAATCTGCCGGAACTTTTTCTTTAAGATATATTCTGAAGGCATTTTTTGAATGCGGACAATAGCAGGTTCCCTCATGTACTTTTGTCCAGTCAATATACGCCCCGTCATGACCACTGGCGGCGACCAGATTTATGACACCTTTAAAATACTGCACGTAGGACGGATTGTCATGACAGCCAAACATCTCAAAACGTCCGCCGGTTTTTGGTGCATTGGGGTGGCGGAACCGGTAAAAGGAATATTGCATATCATGGGTGTGGCGGGCCCATTTCTCGGGTGCTTCCGCTGGTTTTTCTCCGAAATATTCTGCGTATTGCTCCCATAATCCTGGTGTGTTATACGCCTGATTGATAAATAACTCTTCCGGTTTTGGTACATCTTCATAGGTAGCGCTTTCCCCCGGCAGGGCCATGGTGGTATAGGCTATCACATATAATCCCTGGTCATGGAATTTCTGAACCTTTTGTTTAGATTTTTCCAGCATATCATTAAATATGGACATATCGGTGATATATACACCCGATTCTTCATCTTTTGGAAAAACAATCGGTCCGCCATTCTGGTTTACAGTGGCATGCAAACGATTCAGAAACTCAATATTATCATTTGAACGGACAATACGCAGATGCCCCCAGTCCCATGGACCAAGTTTATCTATTTTATCTGCGGCTTGTGCAGATATTTGATTAAACGACAAAAACAGGACAATAATGATAGATATCATTGATACCTTGCATTTTAATTTAATTAACATAATGATTTTTACTCCCGATTTAGATTAAAAAAGGTTCATTTCCGGAAATATTTTCCGGAGACGATAAAAATATTAATATTTGTTTTACAAAATCGATTTCCTTCCAGATAAAGTGAACTCTATCCTAAGGGTAATATTTCCTGCCAGATTCTCAGATAATTACCACCTAAAATTAGAGCAATTTCAGTATCTTTATATCCGTGTTTTTCAAGCAACTGTATAAAATTGTTCCAATGTTCATACATGGATTGTGCTTCAACCCCACCCGGTGGTGGTTCCTTCGAATATCCCGGAACATAGCCTACAGCCGGGTGGCCAGCATCGTGCCCCAACCAGCCGACACCAACATGATCAACACCGACTAAATTAACCATATAATCAATCTCATCAACTAACATTTCATACGAAGTTTCCTGTTCAATATATCGGATACCTACTATTCCTCCGGTTGAAGCGATTGCCTTTATCTCCTCATCCATGTGCTGTCTCGGTGTATTTATAAATTTTTGCGGATTGGTGTGAGTGGAAACGACAGGGTGTTTTGTAATTTCGGCAACATGATAAATACCATTGGCCGATAAATGAGACACCCCGATCATCATTCCCAGGCGATTCATCTCCTGAACTACTTCTACTCCAAAATTTGAAAGCCGGCCTGCCATCTTTCCCTCCCAGAAACCATCGGCCAGTTGATTACGAGCATGATGCGTTAACTGCATTCCCCGAACTCCCAGTCGAAAGAAATTTCTCAACAAAGATAATCGACGATCGGGATGATATCCGGGTTCCGGATCTATTTGTATCGGACCTCCTCCTTCCATGTCTAAAAAGAATTTGACATGATCAGGATCAGACTGAACTGAGGTATATCTTTTTTGGATTTGATAATCGAAGACTTTGCCATTTGTTTTTTCGATTTCCGTTAGGATCATATCAAGAACCCGCATCGATCCTTCAAACAGTTTGTCTCCTCCGCCTCTCTGTGGAACCGAATCACCGCCAGCTGGCATAATGACCACATCAACACCACCGGCAAGCAGGCGGGGTAACAAAAAGTCATTTAATGGTGAATTTTGAGAAGGATCATCCAATGCAAAACGGTCATTAAACTCCCAGATATCATGATGTCCTTCAACAATGATATACTGATGCGGTCCTTTCTTCTCCTGGGCTTTTAATGAATTCACAAGAGTATAACCCGATGCAATCGAAAGGGCGGCAACAGTAAAACCCGATTTTTGTAAAAATTTTCTGCGTTTCATATCATATGCCTTTTCGCCAGCCGGGTTCATCAAAAGTATTCAACTGAATTGTCAGAGATCCATCTTCATTCAAAGGTTGTGCACAAGCCCAGTTTACCTTGCGACGTACGCCCTTTGTTTCTAATTCCGCACGAACTTTAAGTTGCTTGCCTTCCATTCCCTCTGGCAGAATAAAATTACATTGGCGCAGACGACCTCCATGGGGATGACCGGCATCCAATCCGCCGCCGATACTCATTTTTCCATCCATACTTTCTACATAAACCCTCAGAATCCCTGGTACACCAGCTACGCCATCATTTGCGATAGCCAAAACCACCTCACTGGTGCCAAAACGCTTGCGTTGCCAGATCCATGACGGGCGTACACGATAACCCAGTCTTTGATGCAGTTTATCAAATCCATTGGGATATTTTTCATAATACTTCTTGAGATTATCGCCTTCGGTCCATAATGCCCAGTGATTGGCGCTCATATCCAGACAATGCAGCATTGATTTTTCCTTCAGATTGATGCCGGCCTCATCCAGCGGAATCTCATCCACATTATAATGCCGGAATCTTCCCTGTTCCATAACAGATGCCAGCCAGGGCGGGCGATTTGATAATCTTTCGATCTGAATTGGTTCCTCGATAAAGACAATACTATCCGAACGCAGCCAGGATCCGGCCCGGACGGCCATATCCAGACATTCCCGGTTGCCGGTTTTGCTGATATCAGGTTGCGTATTGATCGCCAGCGGTACTTTAGTCCAGGTATCGATCTGATATCTGGTCATATCAACCATGGTTTTCTCGGCTGTGAGATAATCGGGAAAGGGATTGGGTAGTTCATTGGTGTGGCCTTCTCCCCAAAAGCCATACATCATCATATCCATAAATTCCATTTGCGGATGGTCATTATATTCTGCGGCCAGAAGATCATTTAATTCACGAAATGCTTTCGTAAATTCAGGATGATCATAACGCGGTTCAATATAGTCCCAGTTGCCTTCTTTTTTTTCATTGGTTTCACCGCGCCGGCTGCCAATTTTTACCAGTGGGATCTTCTCCTGCAAAAAATCAGGCATGCGAAAGTTGTTTTGGTTGAAAATTCGGGCTGGAAAGTTGTACGCGGAAACCCACACGCAGATTATACTGCTTTGCGGCCTCAAAGGTCAGTTTCCATACGGGATTCAGATTAAGTTTTCCCGGTGCACTCTGCACATCACGCCAGTCACAGCGAATATACAGCACATCGACAAATGGCAGGCTGGCCAGTTTCTCCACGCCCTGCTCCAGAGTATCTTTCCCTTCGCGAACCGGAACAGATGGGCCGTTTTCCTCCCAGGTATAAGCAGTTAAACCCAAACCAAAATTCCGGATGTGCTTATCAGAAGGTGAAGTACTGCCGATATTCCGCCAACCCTGATCCTGATCAATACCAAACGGGCCCTGGTTGAGTCTGTCTTTTACATAAGGCCCGGGACCAAAATCATAACCATCCCATCTGTGAACCGGGACATCGGCATTAGCAAGGTTAATACCGGCACCGGTCAACAATGTTGCCGCGGTACCTGTTTTTAGGAAATTTCTTCTGCTAATCATATTTTATTCCTTTTCTATGGATAAGTAGTAATTATCACTAAAAATGGGGACAATTTATATGTCATCAAATACGATATAATTTTCAATAATTCAAATCCTGTCTCACGCAGAGACGCAGAGTTTTTGTTTTTTTTATTCTCTCATATCAGGTTTCGTACTAGATGTAAATAATCTATTAATTTCAGATTGTGACAATTTACGATTGTAGATTCTTACGTCGTCCATACTTCCCGCAAAATATTGATCCCCGCCCGGATAATTACCAAGCATAAGCATATCAGGCATACCGGTTTGGGGTTGCGCGGTGGATTCTGCTACTTTTTCACCATTGAGATAAAACATATGTTGTTTTCCATCAAAGATGTAGACACTATGATGCCATGTATTTATGGCCGGAATTGCTGATTCCATAATCGTTCGTCCACCCCAGTACCAGACATCGAATCCCAAAGATTTATAACCCGGCGCACGAAAACCAAATTGTACACCGACACCCTGGTTGGTATCCACCAGTGCGATCATATTGTGGGCATCCAAATCATGCTTAAATGAAGGTAGTGTATCAATCCTGAACCATAGACTGACAGATTGTGGCGCTTCTACTGCCGGCATTCCAGACACATCTGCAGCAATAACGTCGTTCTTACCATCAAAACGAAAGGCGCTGTTTTCCTGTCCAAATCTGTCCGTCGTTAAAACCGGACCATCAACGACGCCGTGATTTTTATTATCACTTTGATCTCTCGCATCTCCATTAAATGGATATGATAGCGACTAAGCCGGGATCATTTTTTTCCTGGCAGGAAAAAATACCCAAAGAAAAGAGATATACAATTAGTACTATTTTTGCTTTTATCATTTTTGTTTCCTTTATAAGAGAATTTGTTAGGAAAATCTGGTTCTGAGCCATCCACCCGTAAAAAATATAATCATCCCAATTACTGCTGTATGTGAAGAAAACTTCAAATCCTGACTCCCCATGATCACACCGATGAAAAACAAAATTAATCCTGCAAAAAGAATAAACAACTCATCTTTCCATGATTTGTTTCTGGTAAAATATTGAATATATCTCCGTTTTCAATTTCTTCATTACTATTTTTTTTTGCATTGAAGACTTTTTCCATACTACTACTAATATTAGCCCTGGTAAATAAACTAACCAGAGGACAAATTAGCAGCGCCACGCCTCCACTGACAAATGTAACCGTGGAGATATCAACCATAAAAGCAAACCTCATTATTGCGCCGGTAATCGCGCCCCCTAGATAACCGGACACGGCTCCCTGCCAGGTAGCTCTTTTCCAGAACAGACCATAAACGACAGCTATTACGAATAACGGCATATCCATAATACTAATAATAGTTAGATATGCATCAACGGTACCACCCAAATAAGGTACCAGATAGGAAACTGCCACCATAATCAGACCTGTGACTATCGTTGTTATTCGTATAACACGTAAAATTTCCTTGTCCGACGCTTTTCGTTTCAGAAAGCGTGAATAAATATCGTTTGTAAATAGAGTTGCCGCCGATCCCAGGTTTGAATCTATCGTGGACATCTGAGAGGCCAGCAATCCACATACGATGAAACCCAAAATTATCATAGGCACAAGTTGTAAAATAATCATCGGCACTGCGAATTCTGGTTTTTCAAGCCCGGGATACAAAACACTGGCTACAAGACCGGGTGTAATCCACAAAAAAGCAAAAGGGGTCGTAATAATCCCGGACCAAACCATACCTTTAACGACAACTTTTGTACTTTTCGCTGAGAAAACTCTTTGTAACAGTCCCTGATCCAGGCATGCCCACTGTATCCCTAAAAACCAGATTGCGACTACAAATTTCCAATTGTATTTTCCACTTTGAGTGATCAGATCAAGATGTCCGGGTTGTACCTTTGCTACTAATCCTGGCCACCACCCAACTGCATACATGGAAAGAGGCAATATGATGAGCACACTGAGCATCATCAATAAAAATTGAAGCGCATCTGTAAAAACAATAGACCACATGCCGCCAAGCATCGTGTATACAATAACAATTATCGCAAAAAGGATTACCCAAAATGTAAAAGATTCAATTCCGGTTATCTGCTGAGCAGCGGACACACCTGCATACAGAACGATTCCAAGCCAAAAAGCAAGCCGAAATACCCACAAAATACTGACCAGAAATCTTACAACACCATTATACCTTAGTTCCAATAATTCAGGTATGGTTCGAATCTTTAAACGGCGCATTATGGGAAGAATAAAAAGTCCGGCAAGCACAAGGGCCATGTTTCCGGTCCAGGTTTGCCAGATAATCGATATACCGTGTTTATATGCGGTACCACTCACCCCGACAAAGCTATAAAGACTAATATTAGTAGCCGTCAATGTGGCAGCTAAAATAAAGGGAGTGAGCCGACGCCCGGCTACATAAAAATCATCCGGATTTTGAATCCATTTATAAAATGAAGATCCAAACCAGAATATACCTGTAAGAAATAATAGTACGATGAAATAATCAATTATAGTCATTTTATAGTATCTATTAGATTATCACTCTCTGCTTTTCTGTCCGATAAAAACTGCTTAAGTTGTACGAAGTCTGGAAACGCAGTCGTGCCGCCGAGTTCTGTCGTCGATATCGCTGCACACGCATTGCCCCAGAGGATACTCTGCTCGATTGAGGCTCCTTTATAAAACTGATAAATAAATCCGCTGTTAAAACTATCACCTGCACCGGTGGTATCAACAACATTTACGTTAAATACACCAGCATGGACCGTTTTTTCATTGCTTCTAACCCATACCCCTCTTTCACCGTTTTTAATAACAACGGTTTTCACCACTCTGCCTAATATAACAAGTGCCTGTTCGATCGTATCACACTTTGTAATATGCCGCGCTTCTTTTTCATTGGGAAGAAAGATGTCTACATATTTCAGAACCTCAAAAATTGATTCATCCCATAATCCATATGGATCGCTATCCGGATCAAGTGAAGTCGTCAGCCCCAGTTCCTTGGCTTTTCTGAATAATTCGACACATCCTTTTTGCATTCCGGGTTGCAGATAATAACTCGACATATGTAAATGTCTGGCCTTTGATAAATAATTCATATTTACATCCGAGAGTGTCAGGTTTTCCCTTACACCGGCATAACTGGCCATCGCATAATTATCAGGAAAGGATAAAGAGACACAAATACCTGTCTTTGCTGTTTTATCTTTAATAATTTGAGACGTATCCACCTTTCTTTTAGTGAGCATGCTCAGTATAAATTCTCCGAATTCATCATCTCCAATCTTTCCAACAAATCCAACATTGAGTCCTAATCTGGATATATTGCTGGCAAAAATGGCCGATGCACTGCCAAGGGTAAAGTGCATGTCTTTGGAGAGTTTACACATTCCCATTTCCGGTAATGAGGCCAGACCGCTCAGGATCAAATCAACATTAAGTTCTCCAACGACAATGATATCCAGATTTTTCATCATTAACTACTCGATATCTTTACCAACGGCCAGGGCGCGATAATAGCCATATAGTTGTGTCAATAGCATCACCAATACAAGACGTGAATATTCAGATAATCCGGATTGCAGTTCAAACATATCAACATTAAATGCGGCAATATCAGGAGTTATCTCTTCACAGATAATTTTAACATTCCCGCCCCACTCTTTGATTCTTTTTAATAGTTCAATTTCCTCAGATTTAACACTGTCCGATAAAAGATACATGATCAATGTATCATCATTCACGGCATATTTGGGACCATGCATCAATTCCATACCATGATACGCCTCTGCACGGAGTACAGGCCATCTCCTTGATCTTAAGCATCGATTCAGCAGCTATGCCATATAAAGGTCCATGTCCAAGATAAATGTATAGGGAAAAATTTTGCGTATTGGCCAGTTTCTCCAATGAAGATTGAAATTGCGTGATAATTCTTTCTCCGTGTTGCGGTAACTGTGTTAATTCTTTTTCAAATGATTCATTTCCGCTTTTAAATGCAGTCATTAATTGGAAGCCAAGTAACATGCTGGTGAATGATTTTGTCATATACTTAGTCTCTTCAGCAGCCTCCGGACATATCAGAGTGAGATCTGAATGCTTCGCTACCTCGCTACCCTCAGTGCACGTAACTAAAAGTGTACCTCCCTTTAGAACATCTCTCACATAGCGGGTGGCGGCAAGCGTCTCAGGTGTTTTGCCTGTTCTGGAGATTGGTACAAGTAAATAATTCTGATCTTTGGCAAAAATCGTATCAGGGAACAGCATGATTTCAGAAGCCGGAACTCCCCTTGCCCTTTTACCAGTGAAATTTGTATACATAGCAGCAGCCGTCAACGGCAAATAGTACGAAGTGCCACAACCGGTCAATATAATCTCCGATTCGTGATAATTTTTTAAATAGGATACTATTTCTGTTTTCTGGTCTGAAAATGCTTTTATGGTATTGGCCCAGGCTTTTGGCTGATATAATATTTCTTGCAGTGTTTTTCGCATGTTTTTTAAATATCCTTCTTTTTATTATCCGATTGTTCTGTAAAAAGAACTCTAAATTCTTTAATAGTTTCAACCAACCATAGTATTAATATGAGGACACCAATGCCCCAGACACTCCAGGTAACCCAATCAAAGAAAATATTCATTTGTTAGTTTATTCTTTCCTCAAATATAAATATTTCCGATAACCCATTATTTATTATAACTTTGTGGCTTTGCGGTTTACAATAATTCAGACCAGATAAATACAAAAGTATATTATATTTTCGGTGTATGTGCTGATTAGTTTTTTGAAAATCTCAGCCTCCAATTTACCGGTTCCTTTTGTCCTGCATAACTCACTGTCAGCAATCCTTCTTCACTAAGATCATATTTTAACTCTTTTGCATCAGCATCAACGATATCTATTGAAAATTCTGGAGGTACATAAAAAAATTGTGAATAATTAACATTGGGAATAGTTTCAGAAACTCCGCTTAGGGTCATATCAGAATAATTCCAGATGCTATTTTTAACACTCACCGTGCCGGTTATATGACGATTGGTGGCCAGCAGCTGTGGGTGGTCGTCCTGGCGACGAATTGTAAATACAGCTGTTCCATGTGCGGGCAGGTCTGTCTGAAATTCACTTTTAAATGAACCGACAAATTGCTCTTTCCAATTATCAAAAACCAGATAAACGCTATTGGAATCAAGAGCTATTTCTTTGTTTATAAGTACGTTACGCGAAATAGTTTTATTTTCCCAATTGGTCACGGTGATCACATCATATACACCTGCCGGACCATTGATTTTTAAATCCATGATCTCCGGGTAATGCTTTGGGTATCGACTCCTGCCAAACAAATCAATGGGAAATATCGGCAGCGCGGGGATTGTTTTTTTAATTATATTGAGTCGCTCTTCTTCGAGATTTAACAAATCATCGCCACTGAGATACTGCATTCCGGAGAGACTGAGCAGACTTGCACATGTTCTTGCCTCTTCCAGGGTTAGAAATTCATCATTTCTGATTCGATATTCACCGGAAAAATAACCAGCATCGGCCCTCGTTGGTTTTCCTCTGAGCACCATACAATCCGGATCGGAATACCAGACAATATGATTCTGGTAGGCATTATTGCTAATTACTTCTAAGAAGTTATTCATTTTGGTCCAACCCGGTGCCGGATCTTTTCCACAACCGGCGACATCAATAAAACCCATACGCCCACCATAGACATCAGGGTGATTGGTATACCATATTTCAGGTCCCATGATTTCACGGAAAATGGTCATCGTCTCCTGAGAAACCATAAAACTGGTTTTAGAGGAATCGCTAAAATTGTGTTGGTAATGATGCCACATCCAGGAAGTGTTTCCCATATCGAATTTATAATATGCCCACCCCTGTCGTTTAAACTCTTTCCATAGAGGTAACCAGTATTCTTGTATCACATCCGGATTAGTAAAATCGAGTTCACCGCCACCCTGATAATCCATAAGAATATTGCCATCGTCGTCACGCAGGAACCAATCCGGGTTGGCATCTTTAACCGAGTAACAATACGGAACTGTCCATAGCCCGGGGATTAAATCCTTTGCTTTGATATATTGAGCCAACCATTCAGGCCCATGAGGGAATGTTTCCTTATCCCAATTTTTATTCCATAACCGGCGGTCGGGATGATCATAACCATCATCCAGTTGACAATGTTCCATACCATACGGTTTTAGTTTGTCAGAGATGAAATCAGCATGGTCAACAATATCCTGCTCGGTTACTTGCCGGAAAAAGGCCAGCCAATGATTCCACCCGGTCGGTGCCGTACTATGATAGGTATCGTCATAGGGGACATAATTTGGCATACCTAGAATATCTGTATAATAATTTTTAATCAGATGCAGTATATTTTTATTTTCGCCAATTGGTATCTTAACACGCATAAATGATTGATCTTTTGCCCATCGTCTTAGGTCGGTATCCTGTGAAAATTGTATCACGATATTACCCGGTTTATCAAAAAGTGAATGTAGATTAGGTGAATCGATAGCCCCTAATGACAGGTACATAACCTGAGGATTTTCAGGTGGTACAAAGTATTTTTCAATTTGAGTCACACCGGTATAGTCATTATCTTCATCTGTTTCCTGTACCTTTAGATTCTCAGGATCAGCAATTCTGGCGGGAAAACGATTTTTAGGTGCCGGTGCCAAAGCAGCGATATAGCTGCTATCATTAGAAGAACTGAGTTCTATATTGTTTTCTGCAAAGATAAATTCCCAGTTGACTTCAATCGGATCATTTGTATTAATAATCAACTTGTTGCCGTCACTCTTTAATTCCCAGCCCGTGAGTGATATGTCCTGATTATCAACAACTATATATAAATTAATATTATTTAATACAGCCCCAAGATTTTTGTGTGATACAGAGATCAATTCCCTTTCAATGTCTACGTCAATACTCCAACCATTTATTGAGTGGTGTTTTATCGCATCACAACTTAGTATAATGCCGGAACTGACAATTAGTATTAAATATAATATGGTCTTCATAATAGCAATCTCAATCTATCACTTTATTTCTTTCCGCCACGCGCCAGCAAATTTCCCGAGCGCATTAGTATAATATATCTTATCCAGGACCGAGGCCGGCAGCTCGCAAGCCCTGGAAAGTACCCTCAAATTCAATATTGGTCATCAGTGAATCGGTAGCAAGATATTTCCAGTCGCCCAGCCATATCTTTTTCATTTCGGATACGAGATCAGCCGGTTCGACATCCGCCGCATGAACCAAATCAGTCGCATAAATTATACGGTCCTGGTAGTCGATAAAAAATTGTCTGACCTTTTCCCTTTCCTTGTTGGACTGGTATTGAATATTGCCCATTCGCGCTGCCATATCCACATCAGCATGAGGAAAACGGTCTAAAAAACGTGCTATTTCGTCGACACTCCATTCCAGGCTGGCCAGATGGGCACCGACGAATTCGATATCATGATTTTTTTCCAGCATATTATCTCTTGCATTCATCTGGTCTTGGTAAGACGGCATTTCCGGATGCAGGTACATATGATATTCTGGATGATTCACAAAATATTCACGGATATATTTAATTGGAATGTCCTCAGCCGGCAGCCAGCAACTTTTTGGCTCTCCCATATGGCCTATCAGGGTTACACTCCTTCTGTTGAAGATGTGCAAAGATTTTATCGAAATTGGTATCATCAATCATGATCAAATCACCGGCAACATTGCGAAAATCCATACCAATATTCTTCCATACTTTCACAGCAACTGCACCGGCAAAAATCATACTGTCCAGATGCATAAGGACTTTATTCTGCCACAGTGGCTCGTCCCATCCGTTCATGTAAAATGTAGCTGCAAATGCTATAATATCGGGATCAGAACGCATTGCAGAAAGCGCAATCTGCTCCTGGATTTCAAGTTTTGGAAAATCAGGATAATCCACATTGACTGTCAGTAATTTAAACCGGGCTTTACGTGCTTCATCAGTAAAAACTGGAGTATTGTGGTTGATATGCACATGTGCATCTATCTTATCTATGCGATAAAAATCATCCATATCATAATGGTTTTTATCTGACAGACAACCAGGCAGCACTGAAAAATAAATAAAAATGATAAGTATAAACAGGGTGATTTCCGTGAAATAATTTTTATGATTCAAGTAAATAGTCCAATCCTATTCAAAAACAAATGATCCAATCAATTTCCAATCTTTTTGACCTGGGCATATAAATCCCGGTACCTGGAAAATTTTCTATCATAAATCTTCCGGTTCCCGGGTTGTGGCAGGATCTCAGAAACCGGATGCACCCATTTTTCTGCCAGGTCTGTCACTGTCAGGCCTGAATCAGCCGCACAGGCCATCATGGCAGCACCAAGGCACCCTGCCTCGGTCACCTCGATAGTGGTCATTTTTTTTCCCAGGACATCTGCCTTGAGCTGTGTCCAGATTCTCGACCTGGCACCACCGCCTATGACGCGCAATTCGTTTATTTCATAGCCGGATTCTTCAAGAATTTGCAGATTCAGACGCATTTCAAGCGCCACACCCTCAAGCAATGCACGCATAAAATCCCATCTGCTGGTGGATAATTGCAAGCCAAAAACGGCACCACGGGTTTGCGTATCAAAATATGGCGTTCCGGACTGGGTAAAGTATGGCAATACCAGTAAATCTGTTGGCTTTTCCGGCATATTATTCAACAGATGTTCATAAACATTGATGTCTTTCTCCTCTGCCACAATGCAGTCTTGTTCTGCAAATTCATTTTTAAACCATTTCAGGATATTTCCACCGGTAAGGCTATAGGCAACCGTAATATACATACCTGCAACAGTATGATCATATGTACAAAGATTGTTTCGGTGCAATGCATCCGAGAAAATCGGTTTTTCTATGGCTGGTGTAATGCACTCTACTGTCCCTGTAGCATACATAGCCATACCGGTTTTAGTTACACCTGCACCAAGCGCCCCGCATGGCTGATCGTGTCCACCACTGACTACAAATGTACCGCTTGCCAGTCCCAGATCCTGCGCAATTCCCTCCGGAATAATACCTGCGATCCGGCCTGATGCCAAAGGCCTGGCCAGTTGATCAGAAGTTATGCCCAGCGTGTCCAGAATTTCCGTGCTCCATTTATGTTTTCGGACATCAAACATCATGGTCCGGCCGGCCAGGGACCAGCTAATGGCCGGGTCAAGACCAAGACGTAATTGCAGAAGATCCTCAAAACAAAGAAATTTTCGCGCTTTTGTCCAAACATCGGGCCGGTTATCCTTTAACCACAGTAGTTTGAAAAGAGAAAAGATGGTATGGGCCGTATGTCCGGTGATCTGATATAGTTTTTCTTTATCAAAATTCTGCAACCACGGACGGATATACGGCTCGGAACGCATGTCAGACGAAACCATCGCATGACATAACGCTGCTCCATTATCATCGATGGCAGTAAAGGCCTCGCCCTGACTGGAAATGCCCAGCCCGCGTATGGAACCAGAGGTAACCTGAGCGGCGCATTCACGGATGACAGTGAAACATTTTTCCATCACATCATCTGTATCAAGCTCTGCACCACCATCCTGGTTGAGAATGACATCATATTCACGATGCGCAGCAGCCAGATGCTGGCCATTTTCACTAAAAATGATCCCTTTACATCCACTTGTACCGACATCAATACCCATGTAATTCAATGAAATTCTCCCGTTATCTCATCTGTTCCTGTAAACCGATATGCAAAATGAAGCAATTCCATCCACTTACAATCTAAAGCGTTACTTTATATTTATTTATACCACAAATCTAAATATCTGGTCACAATTTCCTGCATCGTCTTGAATATTGTTTGCTGACGGTAAGTGGTAGTAAAGTACTCTGGCGATGGCCCGGTCTTTCTTTCCGCCGATTCACCAAGCAGATTATCAGCAATTAAATCCTGAACCTGTTCCGGGCCGATCATTTTTGATGCGTTTTGCAGCATTTGTTTGAAAAGTACCTGCGTGCTATCACGTTCCAAAGCGGTCCAAAGATTCACTTTTCGCACTCCGTCATCAAACAGCTGAACCAGATTGTCCGGTGCGACGGAAGATGATCCGTGCAAACAAAGTCGCGGCCCGATTCGCCGTGTTATTTCCCGGGCCAGATTTCGGTTATAGTCCAGTTTTGATTCAGCTGCCCTGTGTTCTGTGCCCAAATTGGCTACGATCAGGTCTACTCCTGTCTGCTTATAATATTCTTCCGCCATGGTAGCACTGTTCGTATCTTCTGATGAAGATGAGCCGTGACCAATCTCATCACATGCACCTTCAATAAAAACGATTTTACCCTGCTCTTCCATGAATTGTGAAGTACGATTGATATTTTCCTCAATGGGCAGTGTGGATGCGTCATACATTATCGATGAGAACTGTCCCATATTCCAGTTCAATAATTCCTGATCCAGATCCCACTGTACATGATCCAGGTGCACCATTACTCTCAAATTTGCATATGGTGATTCTATTGCAGTAAGCACTTGTAGATCGGCCATAAACAACCTCAAGCCCAATTCCCAGTTGCGGCTGTGCGAGTAGTAAACCGACTGTGGTCTTGCCGGGTAGCGGCATGTAATACCGATAATTATTGGCAGATCTGGTATTCCCCGGACCTGACCAAAATCATACACTGCCTGTAATATGGCTTCACAGGTAGTCAGATTTTCGCTGTTGAACGTTGGCAGAACCCATTTATTCGCTTCAGCTTCGGCATAGATATCAAGCACATGCTTCCTGTCAGTAATGAGCGGCATCACTTCTCTCTTTTAATAAATTCTATAGATTTTGGACAGATTTTCATTTTATCCGCCATGGAATCTGCCAGGTAAAACTTTCACCGGCTTCAACCAACAGATGATGACCATTATGATAGGCATCCTCAAGCGTACTATTCATACCTGGTATCGGTTCAAAAGCACATTCATTACGGCGGCAGCCGTTTTCATCCGGATACGCTGAATTATTCCACCAGATTCCAATGGACGGGAACTCTTTCTCTGAAAAAGTGGCCTCAACGCATAATCCGCTCCGGTAAGTCCAGGTCATTCTGCCATCTTTGACTTTTTGCAGGAACAGCATATTTGTGACACCAACCGGCTGTGAAAGCAGAAAAGTTTTCACGGCGCGGGCATCTGTCAGATCAGTACGTTTTTGCGCAATCTCATCAAATACCGCTTCAAATTCCGGTAATTCCATATCGGTGATTTCTGAGAGTGGCATCAGCGGGTGCATCACATGCTGGAAAGGATATGGCTTATTATCTTTATTTGTCACCGTGAATATCCAGGTCAGTTCTTTATCGGAGAAATGCATCTCTCTCATAAAATTAAGAGGCAGGTTTTCGCTGTCAACTGTGAATATCAAGCGATCGTCCTGTTTCGCCACCTGCCACTGGAACCAGCATATCTCACCATGATCCGGTATCAGCCAGTCTTTTCCGGGATATCCACATTCATTAACAGACGGGAAACAATCATCATAGCCATATACCGGTCTGGTTTCATATTCTCCATAGTCCTGTTCCGGTGGTTTGAATTTATCCGGTACAGTGGTCAACATCTCTGTCTTATCATAAATTAAACTGCTTATCCGGGCACCATCCTCAGGATCAAATACAACTTTCCATGGCCCAAAACAGACTTCGTTCAACATGCGATAGTATCCTTTATTGTAGTAGTGTAGAAATTAACCACAGAGAACACAGAGTAAATGTTTAATATTTAAAGAGTTAAACACGTTTATTTTACTCCTTCGAACATTTATTAATCCCAAATTTAATCGGGATGATTCTACCATTATAAAATTAAGTTAACGGAACAACGTGATTTTAAAGCGCTATTGACTTAATTCCAGTTAATTCACAAAATGCGAGCAGTTCATTATAAAGATGATCGCCGTAGCCCAGGACCGCGTATTCATTATTCCATACTTCGATAAGTTCATCGATATCACAATGAGCAGTAACAAATGCATGCGGCCAGAACGGGATGCCGCATTCTAATTGGCGAGCTTCAAGAACCTCTTTATCCGGTTCAAAAATGGTACAGCGGGCCACCGCCATTTCAAACACCCCGTCATTGCGGCCCAGTCGTGCAATCACACCCTCACCGGGCTTACATGTCAGTTTGACGGATAAACCGCCGGCCTCACCCTCCGTCGGGATACCATGCTCAGCAAATCCGGCCGGACCCGCTTTTCCTGCCAGAGATGGCGGACATGCACCGTCGCCGATAATCTTAATTTCATTGTTAGATTTATCAAAATGCTGCAGATCGCCATAATAGACCGGCTCAGAGCGTAAGATCGGTTAGCAGCTTTTACGGTCATAGCTGTGTTAAAATCACTCAAAGTGGAAGTACCAACGCCATCATTCAGCATCATACTTTGGGCAAAACAGGTGGCGCTGTAATCGTCGCCAAGCCCCGGAAAAGACTGGATAGTATAAAAATCCCAGTCCTCTTTTTTAACTAACTTTTTAAGGGCAATATACAGGCGTACAGATCGTTCCGACGTCTCATCATCGGGAATCGTTTCGGCAAAAAACGGCTGGATACTTTGCCTGGCGGCGTTTACTTCTTCTTTGGTCACCTCGCGGGCGGTTTTGAGCAGCTCGGTTGTATCCCGGCTGTCAATATCCACGCCAAAGACCTTCATCCATTGGGACGGATCCGCCACACCACAGGTCTGCCCCATTCCCCGGCCGCCGAATGCGCCAATTGTGCTCATATTCAATATATTCTTTTCATGACTGGCCCGGCAATATGAGACAATTTTTTCAATTTCCTTCGGGGAATCATAACTGCCATAGACAAAGCGATGTTTTATGCCCACTTCCTTCAGCGCACCATGCATGACCAATCCGCCGACCGGTCGCCAACCCTGTGAACCCGGATTGGTCCAAAATATTATACCTTTTCCGGTCATTGCGAAATCACGGATGGCACCAATCAGGTGAGAAGCCCATACCCAGGTACCGGAAAACAGAATCACTGCATCAATATCGTCCCTATTTTTATATTTTGTGAAACAATCACGTGCTTCCTGCTTGGATGCGATGATAAGATCATGCTCAACCAGTTCCAGACCGGCGTCTTTTAGTGATTTTTTACATTTTAATATCAGATCATCATCGATAAAAGGCGTTCCCATGGGGTCTTCCAAACCATCTTTGTGAACGCCATATACAATAAACCCGACTTTTGCCTTGCTCATTTATTTTCTCCTTTATATAAGATTATCATTTATTATTGCGAATCTCCGGAATTTTAATCACACCAATGAAACAGTTTGGGCTTTTTTGCCCGATTCCAGTGCCGCAGTCAATATACGGTGCTGCAGATTTGTTTCATCCGGCGTAACGCATCCATAGGGTCGATGCTCATCCGGGTGGATGTATTCGTCAATTATGGCGGCCCACATTTGCAGGATGGCATCGGTAAAACCAAATTCAAAGATTCCACCGGTAATAGCCTTATAAACCGAAGCATAACCGAGATCCTCACTTCGCCACTCCTGTTTGCCGCCATTCTGGTAAGACATGGTATGCAGCGTTTTGGGATATTTTGTACTATAGCGTGCACTGAATTCAGTACCGAGAATTTCAATGTACCAGGTATCTGTCTCCCCCGGTGCGATGCGGTATGTTTTTATTGTCATCGGGAACATATACTTATCCTGCGGATGTTTGACCGAACAATACAATGTCGCATTATCCCATGTTTCGCAGGGGAGCACACCGCCTTTACCATCCGGGCGCTCTGTCACAATATTTGACAGAGATGCAGTTACCTGCTCCGGCATCCAACCGGCGCGCAGTGGGATATGCAGCGCATGCATACCCAAATCTCCCATGCATCCGTATTCGCCATTTATAGCGATCATCCGTTTCCAGTTTATCGGTTTGGTAAAATTTATATCCGACGAATGCAGAAAACCGGCATTCACATCGATTATCCGGCCCCACTTATTTTCATTAATAAACTTATGGATTTGGTGTGCGCCCGGAAAAAAGGGAAATTCAGATGCACAACGGACAAAAACCCGGGGATTTTCATGAATTGCTTTCAGAATAGCCTCATTTGCTTTAAGATCGATGCCAAACGGTTTTTCACCAAGCAAATGTTTTCCGGCACGGATAATATCCACATAAATCTGTTCATGCAGATTATGGGGTACCGCACAATAAATAAAATCGATATCATCATCTGATAGCAGTTCCTGATAATCTGAGGTGGTCATTTTTATCGAAGAAAAATTTTTTATATACCAGTCAAACAGTGCAGTATTTGTATCGCAAATAGCAACAATTTCAGGTTTTGCTTCTATTTCGGTTAACGCCGGCCAGCGCGCCGCAGCCACAGCGAACTCACGCCCCATAAGACCACAACCGATGATTCCGAAACGGATTTTTTTTACTGCACTCATTCTAATTTCCTTTTAGGATTTTCATCGCCTGATCCGGTGTTGCACTTTTATGAACTATTTCCATCAATGCACGTGTCATTTGTGACGGATTCTCATGCTGGATAATATTTCGGCCATAAACAATACCACTGGCGCCCTGCTTCATCAGATCATAAGTACGTTGCAGGATTTCCATCTCCGGTGCTTTGCCGCCCCCGCGTGGCAATACCGGGCGACCGGCGATCTCAATTACCCGGTGATATGCGCTGATATCATCACACGGATCTGCTTTGATGATATCTGCACCCAGTTCGCAAGCCTGGCGGACGAGTGGGAGAATCTTATCAATGTCACCATCAACCATGTATCCGCCCTTCAGTTCATTTGGTTGCATAACCAGTGGTTCAACCATCAGGGGCATACCATACCGCTCACAAACCGGCTTGAGTGTGGCAATATTCATTACGCATTGTTCATGTAATTCCGGCTGGTCAGGCAGGCGCAGCAGATTGACAACCACACAGGCCGCATCAAGTACCAGAGCCTGTTCCACCACATCCTCGACAATGTAACTGAAAAGATAGTCATGTAATTTTGGATTATAAACATTGGCGACATCGCTTCGTAAAACCAGCGCCGGTTTTTCCTTTCCGGGAATACTCTGCAAAATCTCTGCCTGGCCAATGGTTAGTTGAATTGCATCGGGCTGCGCTTCTACAATCGTTTTGATTGCCTTCTCCATATTTTCAATACTATTTAAAAAGGCAACTTCATTAAAAAAGCCGTGATCTATGGCCACATCCAAACAATTCCCCGATTTGCCGAACAGGCGATTCATGCGAAATTTTTTCATTTTTATCTTTCCTTTCTTACCGAATGTATTCTTATGTTAAACCACAGAGACCATAGAGAACACCGGGAAAAACAATTTGAAGTTAGAAGTTAGAAATTAGGAATTAGGAATTAGGAACTTGTTTTTCATTATTTGTAATTGCCTATTGCCAATCGCCAATTGTTAATTTCTCATCTCTAATTTAAACCTGCTTATCGAATAGTCCTCTGTGGTTCATATAATTATTTCATTTTTAATTTCACTATAATTTTTAATGCGCGGAACGGTCTCAGACTGTTCCCTACATTCACGATGCTGGATATACTGCATTTCTCATCCGATTTTCTCTTCAGGTTCAATAGCCAGTAATAATGCGGCCATTATCGCTAATATCATACCGGTGGCGATTACCGGATGGGGTATGACCTGATATATTATCAGTGAAATAATAACGGTGATCACCGGTGGCATTGCGTTGACCATCGGGCTGACAATGATCGCTTTTCCATAGCGAAACGCATATACCAGACCGAGAAAACCAAGCGCATTGAGAAACTGAATCATGGCAGCCAGGTAAGGTCCTTTAAATCCCCAGTTAATCGGTTGAGAAAAATCGGTCATCCATAATGCAAATGGTATCAACGACAGCGCCGTTATGGTTGTGTAGAATACCAAACTTTCTGCACTCATGCTTTCATTGGCAAACTTGAGTATATAGGCCTGAAATCCCCACATCAGCGCAACCAGCAAAGACAGAATTATCCACAGATAGCCGGAAACAACAGAATCACCGGGTGGCTGGTATGAGAGTAAAAAAATGGCGATGACCGCTATGATAATACCGATCCAGGCACGGAAACTGGCCCTTTCCTTTAATAACCAATAAGAAAGCAAGATGGTTATAACCGGCGATATGGATATAAAAGGGAAAACCAGGTATGCCGGTCCGGTCCGCAGGGCTTCGAAAAGGATCAGTTGTCCGGCACAGCCAAGTAATCCGGCAGTAATGCCCAGAAGAACCGAACGGATATCCCGTTCCAGTTTGCCACGAATATATACCAATGCAAATATTCCACCGGGTATCATGGTTAGTGCCCAAACAGAATAACCCAGTGTGGCGGGAAATCCGGCTTTTTCAGGGATTTCAATAAAAGCGCCCCAAACTCCCCAGAAAACCGCGGTACTCAGTGCAAAAACCAGCCAAAGTTTTGAGCGCATGCCATTCTTCCTTTTTATAAATCCAGTTTTAACCTATTTGGCCCGTGGAACGGCTTGTAAAAGCAAGTATTGTTTAAAAGATGCCTTTAATTGGGCCTCAGGTCCCCTCACAACGCCTAAATCTCTTTCACTGACATAATCTATCATATTGTAATTAAAATCTGCTAAACCGCGTAATACAAGTTCTCCATTAAAATTATTCGCATAGAAAGCATAATACATCGTATCACCCTTTTGGATGGCATGGGCTTCCGGTCGATCATAGCCTAAATCATACAATTCACCCCGATATGTTCCCAGCGGCAGCATTTTGTCCTTGTATATATTAATCCACTTTGTCCATTCTTTTTCTCTTTCCCTTGTGAGATTGATATCGCCGCTTTCCGAGTTGATATCATCCGTAACCGGCCAAACGAATTTGGTTCCGACCACGCCACCAATTCCGATCGTCGAAGCAAAATCACGACCGTCATCACTGAGTTCCACGTGATCACCGTAAAAAGCGATCTTTGAATTGCTAAGGGCTTTCAGAGTTTTACCTTTCTGCCTGATCTGCCACGAATTTGTTGGATCCGATGCCACGGCCTGATTCATATAAGGCAGTATGTAAAAGGAATAGTTAGTTCCGCAAGGGCAAATTTCCACAACCGCATCCGGTTTAATACTTAATGTGGTTTCATAGATCATCTTGAAAAATTCAGGCAGTTTCTCTACCGATTCTTCCGGATAGGCATGATTATGCTCAGGATTATAACAAGGCGGTACCGAATTCAGATTATTGCCATCGATTTTAAATCCATCCCAGCCCCAATCCCTGATGGCTTTGATGACAAATTCCCTGGTTAACCGCTGTACATCATCTGAGGCCGGGCAAAGAAAGAAGGATTTCCAGAATTCGATAAAAACCGGCGAACCGTCCTCATTGCGTAACAGGTAATCCGTATGCTCCTGAAACATATCCGTACAGGGATGTACCGACAAGGGCATCCACCACAATTTGGCTTTGGCACCGGTGGCGTGTATATCATCGACCACCTTCTTCATGTCCGCATCACCGTTGGGAAATTTTTCTTCATCCAAATAATAGTCCCCAACTCCGGTGTCCCAGCCGTAATCGAGAACAATCCAGTCAATACCCAGTTTTCGGACCATGGGGAATGTGCCATAAAATTCATCGATAGTAAAATTCTCCTCATATCCCCAACCACACCAAATGGTCTCATAAACTGATTTTGGCGGATCCCTGAAACTGATACCCAGTCTGCCCATAAACCGGCCATATTCCGCTAAGGTTTGGAAATGATCACCCCGGTGAACAGAGACAAACGTGCGGAATGTGCTGAGACTTTCACCCGCTTTTAATTTTACCGCTTTCCCGAAGGTCACAGACAGGGTGGCTTTATTATCTTCAGCTACTAAAACAGGCAGAGAAACCAGTTTCGGCACCATTTCGACATGACCAACCGCAAGCCCCACATCCCGTCGCCATACATCTGTCACCGGAGTTCCGCCGCCATAATCTACCCAATTCATACCCATATAATTTTCACGTTCAAATCCGGCATTCAGCTGCTGGAGCCAGTCATTTTCCCAACCATAGGATCCAGGCTGATACGACCAGAATGGCGGTTCATTCTTAATCAGGGGCAGTGCATTCAATTCATAATTATTGTTTGTCCAGCCGATTACGTCCAGATCTGAATTACCTTTGTTTGTATAATTGACATGAAATAAAAGTAGAGCTGGAAATTCATCATAGCTTGTTATGATCAGTTCTTTTTCAAGACTGCCAGAAATTCCACGGATCGTATGCTGCTCACCACTACCAATATCATCATGAATTTTTTGCGATGAAGAACCGGTCAGCGCAAAATCAGTTTTTTCTTCATTTTCCGTTGATATAAATTCAGATACAGTGTAAGAGCCAAGAATCTGTTCTTTTTCACCGATACGCGCAATAACCCGACTGTGCAGGAGATTATCAAACTCGATACTGATATTTTTGCCATCCACCCGTAAAGCGGGAGAATCCTCTGCAGCGGTCACCGAGATGATATTAGTAATCATTATGATGACCGTGATGGTCCACATTGATCTGCAAATTGACCCCATAACGGAGATCCCTTTCATTTGATCACAACGACATTATAAATATCAAGTTCAGGCAGAATGAATGATATTGAATTTTCAGAAGTTTGCACGTTTACCGGAATCGCGGAAACTGCATCCGGAGTGAACAGTTGCACTTCACCAGCCAGGTTTTCGACAAATCCATCCAGATTAATTTTAATCTGAATATTTTTGACCGGCTGGTCATAATTAACGACATGGATGATGTAGTGGTCTGTTCCCCGTTTGTGTACCACATTGGCAACCACGTGAGGTGATCCCTGGATAGAAATAATCTGATCACCGGTAAGCTGGCCAATATTATTCAGCAATATTTTCCGGCCGCTTTTCTCTTTGAGTGTTGTAAACAATTCCGTTGGTGAAATCAGGTCTGCCAGTTGTTGCAATTCAGCGGTACTCCCGATGGTATATATTTTACCGCCACCTTTTTTATATGCCCGGACAGCAGCCAGTCTGGCTTTCATCGATCCACGGTATATTCGGAATAATGATCGCTTTGTATTTACTCAGTAATTTGTCATCACTCAGTTTGTGCAGTAAAACAACATCGTACATGACACTTAATTCGGACAGGGCATTATACAGACTTTCACGCTTCAGGGAGACCTCAAAACTGGGGATATGTGGCGGTGCTAATATGGCGATCTTGCTGACCGAAAAAACATCCGTATAAAGATCCTCATTTTCAGCCTGGAAGCGATAATAATCTGCAATTCCCTGCCAGACCTCCATAGCCAGTGGATTGTCTTTATTTATCCAGCCATCACGCAACTTTGCACCGGCCTCGGCAATAGCAAAATGAGACTGGAAGGCGGCGGCTTCGGCAATCGGTTTTTTCCAGCCATACTTCATACCATCACGTACATCATAGGCACCCGGGTTGGGAACACCAGGATCCGCTCCTTCATATTTGCTGCGATACGGTTTCACGCCATTGCCAACTGCATAGTAAAACCTGGCCTGAGGAATATTGTGCACCCATTTTCCATCCCAGATTCCAGCCTCGGTGGTACCTTCACTCTTTGTAAGATCACACACCTCATCAACCAGAATATTGCCTTTGCAGTTGCCATAAATTGTCACCTGTTTCCCTTTTTCCCTGGCAATCGCCCTTACATCTGCAAGGAAATCCAGCACATCACCGGTTCCGCCGATAGCATAGTCATAGTACAATTCATCTGCACCTGTATCAATTTGCAATGCGGCGTATTTTAATTCGTAATTACGGTAGTTCTCATTAGCCAGATCCGCTGCAAATACTTTTCCCGGTTGACGCCAGCGCTTAGCGCCATATTCATCATGGCTTATCCAGTCTTCAAGCGATGGATCCATAATCAATTCGCGCAAACCAATACCGCCCAAAGAATTAAAAGCGGTTATGTAGATATTATTTTTATGACAACGATCAATAAAGTCCTTGATCTGTTTATAATCCGCACTGTTTTTATCTCTCGGCACACGCACCGCAACCAGATTGATCCGGGCTTCTTCAAACATCTCGAACATGCGGTCCAGATTATCGTAGTCTATACCTGCACGATAAAAATTCACTTTTCCACGTCGAGCCCAATCCGGAATGTCTTTTTCATGCCATACCTTCTCACCCTGATATGCTGTGACATAATCAAAATCCTTCATCATAGCCGGCCGGCCCCGCGCAAGCAGATGATAAGTCTGACTGACTAATTCCGCATGCTGATTATTTACAGATTGTATTTGCGCAGCCAAAACCTCAAAGCCATCACCATCTTCATTCCTATAGAACGAGATTTCATTAATCCCGTTAATCAGTTCTGTTTCTTTCAATGGAATGACAAATTTACCCACCATATCATCACCACTGTTTACAGTATAGAATTGCGCTTTTCCCTGCGATTTAAGATCCACATCGATCTTTTTCTGCATTGCCCCGGCGAGGGACGGTATGTCATAACGGGTTCCATTAATGATCAGATAAGCCTCATTTTCCTGTTCAATACCACTGGCCAGGAATACCAGACCCGGAGATTTCAATTTTTCCGGATTATCCACTCGTATCACGTATCCCTTGAGAAGATCGGTACGGCCGGTCATATAATATGAATATGAAGGTGCCACTGATATTCCGTGAAAAACGGTATTCTGTTGATTATTCTGACATCCGCAAAGAAAAGTCAGTACAATAAACCATATCAGATTATTTAAATACTTTTTCAATTGGATCTCCCTTGGATTATAAACCGTTACTATTTTTCTCTTTCAGATATCCCGACTAACAATACCTTCCTCATGCAGATTACTTATTCCCGGGTACAACTTAGGAACGAGTGATTGAGATCCTGAAACAAGTTCAGGATGACGATATATAAGTTCAGTGGATTTTCCATCCAGAATCCAGAGTCTTGTATCCTGTATCTTGTATCCTGTATCTTGTCTCCGGCATCCTGAATCAAATTCCCTTAGTCGGTGCCAGAGTCAACGTGCCATCATCATTAGTCTTTTGATGACAGGCCCATTGTACCGGATGGCGAACACCCTTCACTTCCAGTTCTGCTTTTAGTCGTAATCCTTTCCAGTCAACGCCCTTTGGCAATATCAGCATGGCCTGACGAACACCCTGTGGTTTGGGATACCCCGGATCAAGACAGCCGGTATCCAGAACCTGTCCCTTTTCATCAAGAACTGAAAGACGAAGCACACCCGGTACCGCAGCGATTCCATCATTGACCATGCCGAGGATCAGCCCCTGGTGTCCGGCTTTGTTAAAATGCCAGACCCAGGATGGACGTACGCGATAACCAATGCGCCGAGAAAGCATGTCGATCGGACCGGGATTCTTTTCGTAATAATCCAGAATGTTTCTTGCTGCAATATTGTGCCAGTTCCATACGGACCAGTAATTTGCACCCATATCGATGACATGCTCAATGATGTTTTCATTGATATCCACACCCTGATCCACAACCAACCGGTCAAGCGTACGAATACCGATTTCACTGATCGCCGCAATCCACGGCGGGCGGTTGCTCAATGATTCAATCTGCATATTTTCGATAAAAATAGTATCGGTCCGGATCCAGTTATGTGTGCGTACGCTTTTATCCAAAACTTCTGAATTACCCACACGACTGAAATCCGGCTGTGTATTGGTCACCAGCGGTGTTTTTGTCCAGAATTCCAGTTGGGTATCAAACATTTTTAACCAGGTCTGTTCAGCGATCACATCATCAGGAAATGAATGACCTTCATACGGCCATGTATGGCCTTCACCCCAAAAACCATACATAAAAGTGTCCATATATTCGATCAAAGGATCTTCATTAAATTTTTCGGCTAACAAAGCATTTAGTTCTCTGAAAGCCGCCTGGTACTCGGGATGGTCGTAACGCGGCATCGGGTGCTTTCGCTGATATCGTGTTTGTGACGGATCGCCTTTCCATTCGCCCTTTAAGGTAACATAAGGAACTTTTTCCATCAGAAACTCCGGCATCCCCGGATACGATACATCGGGATTTTCCGTCATAATACGGAAAGCAATCGGCTTATTATACTGTTTGGCAAGATCATAGGATATTTTCCAGTAATCAGGAAGATCCAGTTTACCCGGTTTATTTTGTACCTGGCGCCAGTCAGGACGCAGATACAGCTTTTGTACAAATGGCATTTTTACCAGGTCTTCGATGGATTTTTCTACAGACTCACCTTCGACCTTGGGCGGACCCAAATCACCGGAAACGTAGGCAGTCAGACCCATGCCATAATTATCAACGATTTCTTTTGATGGTGTCGTAGCCATGACAACATAACTATCCGGTACAACTTCTTCGGGAGGATAGACGGGGAACGGTCCCTGATTCAGACGATCGTGTACAACCGGTCCTGAACCAAAATCATATTTTTCCCACATATGGGCCGGAACAAATGCCCGGGCCTGATTTGCAGCCACACCAGACAGCAATGCAACTGTTCCACCGGTTTTCAAAAAATTTCTACGATCCATAATGACTCCTTATATTCTTTTGGTAATAGGAAGTGGGAACTTGGAATTAGTAATTAGGAATTAGGAATTGGGAATTGGGAATTAATAAATTCATTGTAGATAGTGTCCTAATTAATTCAAGTAACAAATAACAAGTTCCAAATTCCTAACTCCTCACTTCTAACTTCTAATCAAGCCCCTTAGCTGCCGCTCCTGCCCCATGCACCATACCAGTTTCCGGATCAATATAAAGCATGGCAATGCCGCCGATATTATATGGCATAGTTTTTACTTTATGCCCCCTGTTGGAAAGATTTTCACCAGTTTTTGTGTCAATTTTGTCATTCAGGCGCAAACTGCCCAATTTTGGCGGATCCTGACCGAATGAACCGATAAAATGCTGTGTGGAAAATCGCGGCGCTTTCATGGCTTCGTCTATATCCATACCAAAATCAATCACATCGAGAATAATCTGCAATGCCGCCTGATCCTGCATATCACCACCGGCCACACTGATGGCCAGAAACGGTTTATCATCTTTCATTACCATGGTTGGTGTCAGTGAAGTGCGCGGACGTTTTCCTGGTCCGATGCCATTGGGATGACCGGGCCAGTTGTTATTTATGATTAAACGGGCACCATGAGTTATACCTGTATGGCCACCAGACCCGGCACTACTGCCCAAACCACTCGGTGTAGTGACCACGACGTTGCCCCATTTGTCCGCGGTTACACAGGTAGTTGTGCCGCCTTCATTTGGGAATGTTTTCCCGCCCCCCTCGAGGATGGCTTTCATATTCCAGGGATCACCCGGTCGCAGTTCATTTGAGGCTTGTTTCATATCGATCAGGGAACGGCGGATCTGTGTATATTCATCTGACAGCAAAATTTTTAGTGGTACATCAGCAAATAGCGGATCACCATAATATTCATCACGATCGGCCAGGGCCAGTTTCATGGATTCTGTTACGACATGGATGTAATCCGGTGAAAGAAAGCCCATTTTCGCAAGATCAAATCCTTCTAAAAGCCTTAAAGTCTGGCTAAGATATGGCCCCTGGGTCCAGGTATCACATTTTAACACTTTATATCCGCGGTAGGATATTTCCACGGGATCTTCCACACGGGTAACATGTTCAGCCAGATCGCGTTTACGCAGGAATCCCCCGCGCTCGATATACCAGGCAACCAGTTCATCGGCAATATCACCACGGTAGAAACGTTCGGAAACGGCCTGTACCTTTTGTTCGCGGGATCCGGTTGCCTTTTGTTCGGCTTCAATTAGTTTGCGGATCGTGACAGCCAGTTCCGAATACCAGCTGCGGCCACCCTCATATAAGGTTGTCATTTCTTTATCGATGCTTTTACCACTAATTCCATCAATCCATTCCCCGGATCCGGTGTCTCTGTAAACATTAGATCCCCCGGCGTCCAGGATTGCCAGGAGAGGGCCGGCCGTCTGTTCAAAGGATAATGTTCCATATAATTTGAGTGCCGTGACACATAGATCGATAACAGCCGGTACGGCAGCGGATCGGATATTTCCCCCGGGAATCCGGTTGCGATAATACCAGCCAATTGCGCTGGTATCTTTAGGCGCAGCGCCCTGCCCCGATAAGACTTTCACTTCTTTTTTTTCAGCATCGTAAATAATCAACGGAACTTCACCGCCAATACAAAATGCACCGATATGTTTGACACTGAGCACGAGCAGAGACGAGACAGCCGCATCGGCCGCATTTCCACCAAGTTCATACATTTTAATACCCGCCGCTACACCTTCTTTTTTTCCCGCGGCAATAATGCCGTTTTTTGAAGATCCGCTTCGTCCGATCTCGTCCTGGGCATTCAATGTGAATACATATATTCCCAGAAACAGGATGAGAACAATTGTTTTCGATAATTTCACGCAACCTCCTCTTTATTATAAGAAATGCACAATGTCCAAATCAAAATGCCAAATCAATTATCAATGTCCAATACTAAATATATACTTCCATATTTAAGCATTTGATTTTTGTCATTCATTTGACATTTGGGCTTGGGTATTGGACATTTTTCCTATATCCATTGTTAATCGTGTTTGAATTGATACCTGATTTTTATTGCCTACTGCCAATTGCCAATCGCATATCGCCAATAGCCAATACAGGCATTTTATTTCCCTCCAACCCAGCCAATCGCATTGCGTACCAGGCGGCGATAATTCTCATTTTCATGTGCCTCTGGACCGTGCCCCAGGAGTAAATAGACTATTTTTGCATTGGCATATTTGTTTGTCCAGGCCACTGTCGGTGTGCAATCAGGATGGGATGTGGACAAAAGTGGATGGATCCCGGCTGTAAATTGTATAAATTGATACCCTTCATCATAAATTGAAAAATCAGGGACAGATTTTGTTACCGGATGACTTTTATCGACGACACTGATATCCAGGGTAATATCCTCCGCATAAGTTGATCCCTGCATATTTGGATCATCATACGCTTCTTTGTCCACATACTTCCCGCCAAGGATTTTCTCAAATTCATTCCAGTGTTGATATGAAACCAGGCTATGATGTAAAAAGACCATCCCCTGTCCCTTTTCGAGCAAATTTATAAAGGCGTTCTGCTCTGACTCACTGATATCCTGCCACATATCATAAAAGACCAAAGCATCATATTTACCCGATAACCCAGCTGCGATCATGCGGTTAAATGCCGGCTGAGATATGGTATCATATTTTACATCCTGATAACTGTCAAAAATTTGAAAAAACGATGGTGCAAACTCGTGGCCACCTGTAATAACCAATACTTTTTCCATATTGATTGTCTCTTGTTGATTGCATGATAGAAAGAGTAGAAAAGCCAGTGGTAAAATTTGCATAAAGTTTGATTTTATCATACTTAAACACCTTTTCTTGAGGAATTTCCTCCGGAAATTATTTCCGGAGAAGAATAAAAGTAATTCAAATGTGCGTTCCTGAGAAAATCTCAGGAACAAGAATTAATTGATTTGTTCTCTGCGCCTTTGCGAGAGAAAAAATCAGCCTCTAAGACCCTGAACCAAGTTCAGGATGACGATATTATATTAGAAATTGGAGATTTGTAATTGGTAATTGCTTGTGGCCAAAGGCCAATTGCTAATTGCCAATTCCCAGTTCCTAATTCCTAATTCCTAATTTAATATTCTTCAACCCGGCGCCTTCGTGCAAAAAACTTGAGTTAAGCATGGATCAAGTTTGACTTATTTCATCGATTTGTTTCAATTCTTCTTTACTAAAATCCAGATTGTCCAGCGCCTTTAAACAATCTTCAATTTGACTCACTTTGCTCGCACCAATTAGTGCCGAAGTCACCGCTTTTTTTCGAAGGACCCAGGCAATGGCCATCTGTGCCAGAGTTTGACCTCTTTGCAGGGCAATTTCATTTAACTGCCGGATTTGATTTCTAAGATCCTCTGTGATGTTTGCAGCGTTAAGATATGTTCCTTCTTTACCCGCCCGTGAATCTTCCGGAATATTCTGGATATATCTATTTGTGAGGATGCCCTGGGCCAGCGGTGAAAATACGATACACCCAATCCCTTCCTGTTCCAGCACTTCCAAGAGTCCATCCTCAATCCAACGGTCGAATATGCTGTAATTTGGTTGATGGATCAGGCAAGGTGTGCCTAATTCGCGCAGTAATGCAGATGCCATTTTTGTCTGCTCGGCGCTGTATTGTGAAATTCCCACATAGAGCGCCTTCCCACTGCGTACCAGGTGATCCAGTGCCCCCATGGTTTCTTCCATAGGTGTTCCGGGATCCGGACGGTGATGATAAAAAATATCCACATACTCCAGTCCCATGCGTTTCAGACTTTGGTCCATGCTGGCGATTAAATATTTTCTCGAGCCATAATCGCCATAGGGACCCGGCCACATATCCCATCCGGCTTTGGAAGAAATGATGAGTTCATCGCGGTAAGATTTAATATCATCTTTAAAGATTTTTCCAAAAGTTATTTCGGCAGAACCATAGGGCGGACCATAATTATTGGCCAGATCAAAATGAGTGATGCCCATATCAAATGATTTAAGCACCATTTCCCGGCTGCTCTGGTAGTCATCCACCCCGCCAAAATTATGCCATAAGCCAAGTGAAACAGGCGGCAGTTTCAACCCACTCCGGCCACACCGGACATAGGGTATTTGATTATATCGGGTATCGTCTGCGTTATAGGTCATATTAAATCCTTTTTAAATCTATTGGTAATTAGGAATTGGGAACTTGGAATTTGTTATTGGAATTGGCGATTGGCTCTTGGCAATTTCAGAGTATGGGATTCTTCGCTTCGCTCAGAATGACACATACTATATTCCTATTAACCAATTACGAATTACTAATAACAAGTACCTGTTACTAATTCCCAGTTCTCAGTTACAATTCTTTCATCTCTAATCTCTAATCTCTAATTTCTAATCCCTCACCTGGTGGTTTAATTATTATTCACACGTAAATACCCTCCCAGAAAGTATATGGCCATCCCGATTACCGCGATGGCGGAGGCGCCTGACCAGCCTGTACTTCCTGATACAACACCGCCGATAAAAATTAATACACCGCTGAGATACACCGCAAAACTGAGTTTACCCCGCTTTGTTTTTGGGATAATGTTATATACATCGCCCGCTTGTTCTTCCTCAACACTGCTCTTCCTGGCACCCCAGACCGTATCAATTTTTTCCTTTGCTTCTTTACGCGTGAGCAAACTGACAATGGGAACCGTTATCAATGCCACACCGGCACTCAGGAATGTCGTCAAATTGAAATCAAACATATATACAAACTGGCCAATAATTCCGGCACAAGCCCCGGCGAGATAACCTACGATCGCTGCTGAAGAGGTTGCCCGTTTCCATAATAAGCCATACAAAATGCCGACAATAAACAGAGGCATATCCATAATGGCAATAATAGTAAGATAGGCCTCAACGGCCCCTCCCATTACCGGAATAAAATAGGCAAAAATGATCATAAAAATACCAACCATAAAAGTCATAAAACGGGCAATTCGCAGGACTTCTTTATCAGTTGCTTTGCGTTTTCTCAAACTCTCATATATATCATTTGTAAATAATGTTGCCACACCATTCAGATTACCGGAAATAGTGGATAACTGAGATGATATCAGACCACAGAGAACCAGGCCAAGAACCACCGGCGGCAGTAATCCGGAAAGCAGCATGGGAATAGCCTGATCGGGATTTTCCAGGCCGGGATACAGAACACTGGCGGCCAGTCCGGGAAGATTCCATAATAAGGCGAATGGCGTGGTAATGATTCCGGCAAGGACAAGACCTTTGGCTACTGTTCGGGTACTGTCTGCCCCAAATGCGCGTTGTAACAATCCCTGATCCACACTGGCCCATTCGATACCAAGTAAAAATATGGCCAAAACAAATTTCCAGTCATATGTCCCGGTATTACGCACCAAAGTCAAACTCAAATCAGGGAGTTTTTCAATCAGCCCGGGCATCCAGCCGACCGCCGCCATGGACAGGGGCAAGACGATCAACGCACCACCCAGCATGATCGCGAATTGCATCACATCGGTAAATGCCACCGACCACATCCCGCCCATCATGGTATAAATAATTGCGATAACCGCAAATACAAATATCCAAAAGGTGTAGGATTCAATTCCGGTGATGGCCTGAGCGGCAATTACTGCAGTATATAACACGACTCCCAACCAGAAGGCCAGGCGAAATACCCATAAGACACCAACCAGAGTGCGAACGGATTTATTATATCGCATTTCAAGAAACTCCGGCACCGTGCGGATACGTAGCCGGCGCATTATGGGAATGATGAACAAACCGGAGAACACCAGAGCCATGTTACCGGTCCAGGTTTGCCATAGAATAGATATCCCGTGTTCGTAGGCAATTCCCGCCTGCCCGATAAAACTATATAAGTTGACATTTGTAGCAGCGATAACCGCCGCCAGAATAAACGGGGTGAGTTTTCTTCCTGCCACATAAAAATCATCGGGATTCCCCACCCATTTGTAGAAGAATGATCCGACCAGGAATGTAATAACCAGAAATACAAGTACGATAATAATATCAATTAAAGCCACGTTTAGAACCTCCGTATATAATTAATTACCGCTTTCATCATCTGTTTTTTTGCCCTCTCTATGCTCCTGCAATAGTTTGCGGAATTCTTTATAGGGAACATAGATCCAGATAATTAAAATGATCAGGCCAATCAGCCAGATACTCCACGTGATCCAATCGAAGTACATTTCTCCTCCTGGTTAAAATTTTATGTTACTTGGAACTGGTTACTGGGAACTAGGCACTGGGTACTCGGTTCCGGATGCAGGGAGCTTGATGCTGGATAAAATGTCATCTTGTAAAGACCTTTGGTAACCTGCCACCTTTAACGAGTATCCAATGCCTAAAACCAGTTACCCTGTATCTTGTAGCGTGCATTCCATGGCGAGTGCCTAGTGCCCAGAACCGAACTCCTGTAACTTGTATCCTGAACCGAGCGCCCCCGTAAAACGAAGTCTCCGCTTCGCTACGACCAGTGGCGAGCGCCGAGTACCGAGCACCCCCGTAAAACGGGGTCTCCGCTTCTCTCCGACCAGCATCAAGCATCCAGTATCTAATTCACCGCCACCCTACTCACCAAATACCTGCCCTCTTCATCCATTCCGGTATTGGCAAACATGACCCCGGGTTTAGCTTTACCGGGATCAATGATTGCGATTTTGACGTCATATGATCCGGGGGCCGTGGTATCCGGAATCTTAAATGAATCCGTACTGATGATGGTACCGGGCAACCATGTTTTTATATCAATATCTAAATTGGTTTGAACGGCCACATTTCCCTCAGAGTCAATCAGGTAAATCGCCAGCGGCCAGTCATAATAAAACGGCGCTACACCCTTATTTTCAACGGTTATTGAGACAGATAAATCAGAACCACCATTGACGGATGCATCATGAACCACTTTCTTTAAGACAAAGCGATAGCCGAGTTTCTTGTGCAATTTATCCAGATTGGCACGATGGGCGTCATCCTGAGGGACAATGGCGCCGCCCGCAGAACCGATATAAGACCAGTGTGTCTGCTGAATAAAGGCATAATTCAAATCAAATCGATCAGTGGTTCCTTCGATAGCACCGGCACTGGATCCGCAGAATTCACCGGTTATAATAGCGGTTTTCCATACGCGGTCATTCAGCCCAGGATCAATTCCATTCAAACTTTCCAGATACCAGTTATTGGATCCCTCCGTGCCCAGACAATCATTGCGTATACCGCCGCCATGATCGGTTACATATTTTGTGGCAAAATCATCATCAAATGCAATGACCATACGCTTTGTCGGAAACGCTTCAAAATAATCATCCAGAATGGCTTTTTTTGTTGCTTCGGTGCCGGCCAGATGTTGATTCAGCCAGACATGCCATTCTCCCCAGAATCCATATGACCCAATATCAATCCAGGCAACACGGGGATCCTGGTCATAGCGCTGCCCCAATGCCATAATAAAATCATGATGTGCCGCCAGAAACAGAGAATCATCCCAGTCCGGCGCCATACCGTCATTTCCGTCAATAGAGTACGGACGCATGGCCACACCCTGATCTATCAGCCACTGTGGTGTATCATCCTGGCCGGAACCGGGAATTTCTGCAGCCACCCGGAAACCCAACACGCTTTCCGGTTGAGGCAATATTGCCCCAGTTTCTTTCCAGAACAGACCATTTAAAGTTTCCTTTTTCGGGTTCAATGTCACGCCAACCGTAAGTGGCCTGCTGAAGTTTAACTTCATAGACCGGGTTACCCACACCAACCCATGGTGCATATCCCTTAAAGGGATTTGGCAGGACATCCTCAATTTCAGTGAGTGTAATGCCATCATCCCCGCCATTCGATTCAGTGGAATTATCAGAACATCCGGGAGAAAGCAATGATAGTAAAAAAACAATTGCCACCGACAATGTTAGGTATATCTTCAATAGATTCTTCCTTATATTATTCAAAATTTTGAACTCGGAATTCGGAAATGGGAACTTGGAATTTGTTTCTGGCTATTGGCAATTTTTGAGTAGGGGATTCTTCGTCCGCCAGACGGCGGACTCAGAATGACACACAAATATTTCCATTAACCAATTACTAATTACCAATTCCCAGTTCCCAATTCCTAAAAACCAATAACTAATTACTCTTAAAACTCAATCGTGGCCAATCCATATATATCTACATTCGGTATAGTAAAATGTACTAAACCAGCCTTTTCTTTGAATGCAACGGGCTGCATCTTACCAAGGTCCCCGCTATAACTTATTTTTTTGACTTTTTTTCCATCCGGAATCACGATCTGCAACTCCACATCATTTGCAGGAGTGATGGTGCCGTCCAAAATCACATCATAGTTAACCAGGTGTACCAATACCTTATCTTTTTCCTTATTGTTCATCGTACTCATTTCCAGATAAGGAGTGCCATTAACCAGTCGGGTTAGTTTGCCATCAAGCATCGTATTTATCTCAAGTGCTGCAAGTTCAAGATGCTTGCGAAGTTCCGGATCAATCCGGCCACGGGTATATCCTTCAGGCACATCGGCAAAAACATCAGTCATCGCCGGACCGAATGTGGTGACATTTTTACCTGCTTTAGCCGGAATCAGAAATTTTGATGCAGGAATGGTGACGCGGTAGATATATAATATTTCCGGTGCCAACTTGTTTTACAACTTTTTTTGTCGGATATACATTACTGCCCAAATGGCTTGCACCAGCGGGATCTCTTCTTGTGCCAGATTATACTGATCTTTGGCACCACACTGGCCCAGCAGAACCAGATTCCCACCTTGTTCCACATATGAAATCAGGGCTTTTTGTTTTTCCTTGCTCAGCAATGGTATATATGGCAAATAGATGAGATCAAAGCGCGACAGATCAGATTCCAGCAAATCTTTTTCAACAATGATGATGTGATTTATGCCTTTATCTGCCAATACCCGCGATGCACTGAATGCAAAGCTTTGCTCATCTGCCAGATACTGATTTAACGAAGCCAGGACGGCAATATTTGCATCGAGATGGGCACCGGTCAGATCTGGCCGCTGTGACGCCAGAAATGAATATATTTGCGTGGCTCCCGGCGGCGTTTCCCGCTTTTCTCTAAATATAGCATGGTTGGCCACCGCCTCAGCGATATTCATCTGTGCCATGGCGCTGAGACATTTCTCTGTCGGATCGGGAAAAATAGGCGGTGTGATCTCTGTGGCATATACGATCACGGGTTTGCCGTGTGATACACCGGCCAGGAATTTCAAGGCCGGGCTGTTGGTTATTTTCACCCCTTCATCATTTTTGCGGGGTGCGGCATCAAGATACTCCTGCATTTCAGAATAAATAAAATCATCATATCCTTCCGCAGCCAGCATTTCCATATTACCAGCCCCATCATAGGCAATCGGACCAAATCCAAAGCCACCAAATACATTGCCGGAAACCATAAAATGCGGATTATACTTTCTGGCAGTAGTGCGCATATGTTTATGGAATTCTGCCACCTGATAACCGCGATAGGTGATCCATTCCATCCATAATTTTTCACCGCGTTTTTCCGGCAAAGTGATTTTATCATAATCATCAATACCATACTTCTTTTTGGCAACATCTTGCGGAATATTCGCTTTTAACCAATTGATAAATCCGGCTTTTGAATATTTATCATAAGACGTTTCACTGGCAATATGCGTCCAGTCGATATATGAACCGTCGATTCCCGTTTCAGCCTGTGCACGCACTTTCCCTTCCATCATACGCACATAATGGGGATTAACCGGCACACCCCAGGCCTCAAAACCCTCATCCGTTTCCTGACCATACGGTGCATATCTGTAATATGGAAAGCTGCCATCCGGCCGGACCATCATCCAGGTGGATGGATCTTCATCAGGCTTTGGACCGATATAATCCTCAAAATCCGCCCATTCTTCATTGTAAAATCTGAGCAGATGAATCTGTTCCTTTAGGGGTGTATCACTATTCGATTTTGAGTCTCCGTTCAATGATGTGGATAAGTAGCGCAGGACTATATAGCCCTTGTCATGATATTTCTTATTAAAGACCTTTGCTTCTTCCATTAGGCTGTCAAACTGTACACGTGTCACATAACCAAAATTTGGTGCACCGCTGCCAAATGTGACCGTCATATTATTCTTCTCAAGAAATTCAGGATTATTGCGGTGCCCCAGAATCCAGTGTCCCCAGTCCGTATTGGGTTTCCATTTGCTTTCCTTCTCTTGTACACAACCAAGAAGCAATATTGTGAGAATCAACATTACAATTTTTTTTACGATTTGATTAAACATGCCAGTTCCTCCGGATTTTTATTGAAAAAGGTTTAATTCATATTTTACCACGAAGTGCACGAAGAACACGAAAAAATAATTAAGACTCCCTATCTTAGGGACTCGTGGACTTAGGTGCTGTTAAACTTTGTCACTTTGTCTCTCCGTCGCTCATTCAAAACTCAGGACCAGTTTATTTGCCCCGCTTTTTGGATTAACGTTCAAGACATACTTATTTACATCCTTGATCATTTCGATTTTCTGATCATTGAGCATTGCTGATTTTATTTCATCCTTACTAACTAATTTAATTTGCCCAGGGTCCCCTTCCTTACCGGACAGATGCAACAGAATTTCATTTTCTTTTTCTTCAAGTCGTGAAATTAAAACATTTGCAGATGTTACCATCAGACCTGTCTTTTTTAAGGGTTGTAATTGAATGGTCCGATCCGAAGTGACATACCCCTTTAAACTATTTGAACCATTCCTGCCCCACTCATAGCCATCCGCATTTAACAGTACTGGTCCCGGACCGGTGTTAAATGTAAATTTGGCCCGGTTTTTTGTTATTAACTTTACTGACAGTGTCTCGCCGGTCTTTTCAATCACCGGCATTCTTTTTGATACAAAACTGAGATGGGTCGTTTTTGCAGTTTCCGGCCCCAAAATCACTTTTATTTTTGCCGTAGATTGAGTCAGATTTGGAAGAATAACCGTGTGATCGTTGAAAGCAAAATGCGCTTTATCATCAATAAACACCTGTTGAATTTTCTGCACGGTATTATTTATCCGCAGTCCCATACTGCCCGTATATTCACGACACATTTTCCGGTTCAATGCCAGTGAGATCAAGATTAAATTCGATCATATTATCCTCATGTTTGCCAGGAATAACTGCATTGCGCCATCATGATCAGTTTATTCTGCAAATCGTATGGATCAGGGCAATATATATCATTTGTTTTAAATTTTGCTTTCATGGCATCATATAGTGCAATATTGCTTTTATTGACAATGCGGTCCTTGCCGTACTGTGGCTGGCTGGTAATCGAGTAGTCATGCCACATCTCATTAAAGATCACACCCCGGCCAATATTTTCATTCATATGATCAAAAATGCTTTCCTCGTATGCTGTGATCTGGGCAGTAGTGTAACTCCAGGTGGGATCATAAAACCATTGATAATCCGGCGATGGTGTATTTTCCAGAACGACAAAATTCTTATGCTTTTCGTTAAACCAGGTAAAATTACCAAATCCGATGGGCATATCCTGTTCAAAACCATGGGTCATATAAAAACCGAATCTCTGAGCCACTTCGTTATAGTCATTCATACGAATGGTATTACCAGGATTAATGAAACAATCTACTTTACCAATATCATACCCATAATCAGACATATTGAATTCAATTTCCTTGATTGCCCCGTCCAGTTCTTCCTGCCAGCGTTTCTCGGTCATCTCCTGGTTGATTCTGTGGAATGCGCTATGGGTGCCAATGACACCACCGGCATCTTCCAGTTTTTTACCCAGGGGTGCCAGATCCTGCCAGCCTGCCTTAGTAGCGGTGCTTGAAACCCAGGCATATAATGGCACCACCCCGGTTTCATTGGCGATATCGATCAGGTAGTTTATCGTACGTATCTGGGCATCCAGATTTCCACTGGCATCGGCATCCAGCCTGATAATCGCGGACATTTCCGCATTGGAAACCTGTAATGAGGGAATGGGCAGATCTGTATCGCCATATACCGACCAATACAAGGTCTGGATCAATACATTGAAAATCTCATTCTTATAAAATACCTGTGGTTTGTTGTTGCGGAAAAATGAGGGAACACCCGACCAGGTGCTGAAATCATTGACCAGAACCATGCGGTTCTTTTCATTTGCACGCACTGATAGAAACGGATAAGTTTTGCTTTCATCGGTCATTTCCAGCAGTACCTGTGCCCCGTCATTAAAACCCTGAATGTTCAAACCATTGACCAGGTGTTGCGTGACATACTGCGATTTCTCAAAAGTTCTGGTAATAAAATGAGAATCATCACTAACCCGGATGCGATAATTGTCGTTCCCTTTAAATCCATCATATTTTAAATTGAGCAGTTCGTCCAGATCGCTGTGATCACGCTCGCGTGCTTTTTCATCATAAAAACCAAGCGTACCATCCACGATCAGATTACCGCCATTTTTCAGATAGAGTTCAAGCATAGATACCAAAGACTCATAATCTACTTCACTGATATAATTACACTGACCAAAGATTAGGCAATCAAAGCGTTCCGGCTTCTCCAGTGTTTTAAGATCCTCTATAAATAAGCATTCATAGGGAACTCCGGCCAGATTAACTACGCCGCCCCAGCCATGAGCGGCCATTTGCGTCACACCCCAATGGTGTTCAAAACTGGCTTTACTGATGATAATACCTACCCGAGGCCCATCGCTATCCATATCTGAGAACACGCTTTGTACTCCGAACAAGATTATCAGAACCAGTACCCAATATTTCATTTTTCCTCCAATATCGTAAACCGAGATGTAAAAGATTACCACAGATGAACACAGAGTTGATTTCAAGATTTAGGATTAGATATTAGAATTTGCACTTGGCGAAAAAATTCAAGTCAACAAGCAAATAACAAATAACCAATCCTCTATTTCTGAGCATGAGATTCTTCGCTTCGCTCAGAATGACAAATAATATATACCCAAGAACCAATTACAAATTACAAATTACTAATTACTAACAACCAATTCCCAGTTCCCAATTCCAAATCCCTAATTACTAAATGCCGCTCAATTGAATTAAATCCGTATAAAAATCTTTCGCTTGTACATCCAGAAAGTGATATACCAGAGGCAGAACCAGACGACAAAACCGGTCAGGATTTCCGCCGTCACCGTACCCATCCAGGAAAATATTGCTGAGGTAAACGGTATAACAATAGTATGAACCAGATCTGCCCCACCCACATGGGCAAAAAGATATATGAATAATGGATTCATACCGACAATTATCAGAAACTTTGCCCATTTTTGTATTTTTTTGATATCGATCAGCCAATAAGAAAATGCCAGCGCCAATACGGTCCATCCGCCACTATATATTACAAATGAGCTTGTACTGATGCGCTTGATGATCGGTGTAACGAAGTCGAGAGCAAATCCGAGAACAATACCTGTAAGACCTGCTAAAACCAGTACTTTCAGTTTTTGCATGGCAGGCCGTTCGGACATCAGGAATTGACCGGTAATGACGCCCCATATGGTATGTGCTGCGGTTGGGAACGCATTAAAGTTTGCCCAATACCCATTTGAAAGATCACCGGATACCAATAAATCAAACCAGGCGCCAAAATTTTTACCCGCTGTAAATGGTTGATCAAAACCTGCAACCGGAAAAGTCCGGTAAAGAATCTCCACCACAGCCAGTATGGCAATTGATATGATGAATTGTTTTTTCCAGCTGAAATTCATCAGAAAAAACGCAATAATATAAGTAACACCCAATTGGGCCAACACATTTTGAAAGTGGAAGGTTATTTTTCCCGGGCTGATGCAGTACAGCGCCCAACCGAGTAAAAACATGATTATTGCTCTTCTGATAGCATGATTTCGTATGGCAGAGTAACTATCTCCGCGTGCCGTGCGGTTGCGTACAGAATACGGAATAGCCACACCCACAATAAACATAAAAAATGGCTGTATCAAATCCCAAAATCTCATGCCATGCCAGGGGTGGTGGTGTAATTGCTCACCGATAAAATAGATGAGGGTTCCTTCCAATGCCGGATCTACCATGGCATTGAACAGTACCGTCCACTCTGCAATCAGCAGGAACATGGTAAACCCGCGGAAAAAATCAAGCGAGATCAGCCGTCCCTGCTCTTCGTTCCTTAAATTTATATCCTCAGTCATACATAATCCTCAATAGGTGTTGTCAAATACTGAACCACTAAGACACAAAGAAATAAACCAGTACTTAACGTTCCCAAGTACAACTTGGGAACGAGTCAATATATTGGCTATTTCAACTTTGTCACTTTGTCACTTTGTCGCTTTGTTTCTTTGACTCTTCTTTCCTTAGTGCCTTTGAGTCTTTGTGGTTACTTTTCGGCTCATCCCGAGTACTCCGGTTTCCAATATTGGATATTACCGCTATACATGGCTTTTAATGCCAGATCTACTGCAATGGCTACATTACGGCCATTATCGATGCTTGAAGTGGGTGATTTTCTGGTGTGTACAGCTTCCACAAATTCTGAAAACATGGCGCTGGTGGTTTCCAGATCATCTTTTGTATTATTCTCCACGGTGATTGGGATCGGTTCGCTCCGGGCCCAGGCTTTACGTGTGGCACTGGTGATGGCATCAACGCTTTGCAGTTCTTTATCATCCAGTTCCTGTTTTACTTTACTGGGTTCTGAATAAAAATTTGCCGTCTGCCCCTCTTCTTTACTGATGGCAATGGTACCTTCGGAACCCATAATCACCACAGATACATTCTCAAATGCATTGCTGGTTATTGCCTGAAATGTTGCTTTTATCCCGCCGGGGTATTCAAATATGGTATTCACATTATCAAAGGTTTCACGACCGTCTTTCCAGTAATCGATTCCGCCAAAACCGATGACTTTTTCAGGCACCGCATCAAGTACCCAGTTGACGATATTGATATGATGCGAACATAACTCGGCCATGAGTCCGCCGGAATATTCGCGATACATTCGCCAGTTAAGAATCCGTTCCAGACTGGGATCATCCAGTTTGGAGCGCCAGTTGGTATTGCGGTTATAATTGCAGCGGATATGAGTAATCTGGCCACACTCGCCATCCTTTACCATTTCGTGAATCTTTTTAAACAGCGGGCTGCTTTGCCATTGATAGCCCACCTGGAAAACCCTATCAGATTGTTTGACTGCCTGGGATAATTTTAATGCCTCTTCTGTATTGAGCGTCATAGTTTTTTCACAGATGATGTCTTTACCGGCAGCCAGTGCATCCAGAGCCATCTGATAATGCAAATGCTGCGGTGTTGCGATTAAAACTGCATCAATATTTTTATCTTCAAGCAGTTTGCGGTAATCGTCATATCCTTTTGCCCCTGGTTCTGCTTCTTTTAAACCGTTTTCAAGATGTTTTGGCAAAATATCACAGCAGGCAACCACCTCTATACCCGGTGTGACTTTAAGGATATATGCTTCCCATTCACCGCGATCACCAGTGCCTATAATGCCCAGACGGATTGGATCTGCATTTCTATCCTGATTTTGCATCAGATTTGATGCGGCCAGACCAAATGGCATAGCCGCTGTGGCCGCTGCACCTATTTTCATAAACTTACGTCGTTTCATGTTTTTACTCATTTTGCATACTCCTAAATATTATATCGATTTTTGATTGCTCATATACCATAATAAAAAATTAACCACAGAGAACACGGAGAGAAGTAATGAGTGATTAGGAATTGGTAATTAGTAATTTGTAATTGGTTACTGGGAATGTATTATTTGTCATTCTGAGCGAAGCGAAGAATCCCATACTCAGAAGTTGCCAATAACCAACGGCTAACTGCCCATCGCCAAAAACAATCCCTCATCTCTAATTTCTAATCTCTACCCCTCTCCCTCTCTTATTGTAAAGTTTTAACAGCTACTCTCAACGGATTTCTTAATTGATCCGTATAGTTCATAATTGTATCAAATTTATCATTATCATTGATAGAAAAAACCAGATATACATTTTCCTCTCTATACCGGCTTCCTTTTGGTACATATGTCAGTTGATCGTGAATGAGACGCCGGTTCCAGTACTTTATTCCAGCCAGCCATTCCCCAATTTGAGTATGTGGTCGATATACCGGTGAATCGCCCCCAAATTGATTTGATATATCATATTTGATTCTGATACTTCCAAATGCCATGCCGGATTTTTTATTATAAAAACAGATCCATGGGGCGGTGTTTTCAATTGGTTCTGTTTCGAGTAATTCATGGCGATCCGTAAATGCAACATCCACAATATGTCCCGTTGGTCTTTGAAACGCGAGATCTGTAAACATACTGTCCATGGTCATTTCATCGTTACGTAACAATTCCAGCCAGATATCATCTGTCATTTCCATATCCGAATAAAAACGGAAATATGGCTGATCCGCATAAAATTTATATACCGCGGTTAACATTATTTGTGGATGATCTGGTGCCGGCCCTTTGCGTCTTGTCTCAACAAGATATGGCCCGTTAAACACCTGGTATTGATCGGGTGATTGCCAATGGGCAATGGTGGTATACCATTCCAGTTCCGGTTTTTTAAAATTTGGTGCCCAGTGTACTCTGTCTTCTGCATTGGTCAATAATTCATTGAATCCCAGTTTTACAAATAATTCACGGATCTGACCGGAATCATAACTTTGTGGTTCTATTTCGGGATTTTTTGTCAAATCAGCCCGGTAAAACTTATTTTCGATAATCAAATCCAGATTTTCTCCGGATATCTTTAGATCGGTTGCAGAAGGTTCTGATTTTGAGCTGACTTTTAATCCAAATGCTTTTGTCTGATTAGCTAAAATAGAAACCGGAAAGATCAATTGTATGAGCGATATATTAAGCGAGTCGGTTTTGATATGATTGACTATTTGACAGGGAATGACTTCACCGGTGTTCATATCCTGAGCGTTCCAATTTCCATCCATTGAATGAAGCTGCCCTGCGTCAAGTTGGAGTGAACACTCCACATATTCTTTACTGCGATCTATCCCCGCTTCTTCACTCACAATTATCCTGGCCAGAATCTGATTATCAGCAAGCAGGCTGCTAAACGATATTGTAAAAAGATATATGCTAGTAAGAATTAATTTCACCTGTCACCTGGTTTAATTTTAGACTGAATTTCTACTGTGTCCACTATTCAGTTATTTGTATTGCATTAACCATTGTTTACTGTTATTAATCTTTTCAGTTTTGAACTTGACATCATATGTCATTCCGAACTTGATTCGGAATCCTCTAATAATCAATTACTTAGATCCTGAAACAAGTTCAGGATGACACTAAGATCATTACTTTTATAACCACATTTTCAGATAAAACTTTGTTTACACACAATCCGGATAGAACATATTATTTTATACCACGATCTGCTTCATCCAACGGACTGAAAACGACCTCCAGCGGGTGTCGGAGGCGATCAGCCCACACATTTATTTCTTTAAACTTGTCTTCCTGTGATATTGAAAAGACGAGATATGCATTTTCTTCCATATACCGGCTGTCTTTTGGGACATACATCGGATATTCATCTATCAGACGGCGGTTCCAGTATTTTCCGCCGCCCGCCCCGTCACTGATTTTTGTGTGGGGATTATACACCGGAGACTTTTTTCCCCACTGATTGTCTATCTCATATTTTATCCGGATACTGCCGTAGGCATACCCTTTTTCTTTATTATAAAAACATAACCAGGGTGCATTATTTTCAAGTGGTTGCTCTTTCAGTCGTTTGTAGCGGGTAGAAAAGGCCAGATCTTCAATTTGACCATCAGGCCGTTGAAAAGCGACATGTGTAAATAGCGTATCCATGGTCATTTCATCATTACGCAGTAATTTTATCCAAACATCTTCCACCATGCGCATGGATGAGTAAAACCGGAAATATGGCAAACCGGCATAAAATGAATACGTGGCCGAAAGTAAAATTTCCGGATGATTTGGTGCCAAATCCTGCCGCTCTGTGCGGATTAGATATGGTCCGTCGTATAGATTGTATTCTTTAGGATTTTCCCAGGCTGAGATGGTTTTATAATATTCCTGATCGGTTCTCTGAAAGTTTGGTCCCCAGTGCATGCGATTCTCAGAACGAAGCAGAGTAATATTATAACCCATCTTGATTAATAACTCTCGCAGTTGGCCTGATGAATGGCTTTTTGCTTCACTCTGATCACTGCGGCTCAGATCGGCCCGGTAATATTGATTATCAACCTGTATTTCAAGACCCTCGCCATCATAACTTAGGTCTGTTTCATTCGGAGTCTCCCTCTCAGAATATTCCAAAATAAAATCGCGTTCAGAATTAGGATTGATGGCTACCGGAAATATGATGGTTATGATTTTAATTTTTTGTTTGGGTATGCCTGGTTTTATTACACTCTGACACACTGTTGTTTGACCGGTTTTTGCATCTGTAACAACAAAATGTTTATCTATTGAATAAATGCTGTCAGATACTTGTATAGTATATTCAACATATTCCAGCTGGCGGGACAATCCGTGGCTCTCCTTAACACGTATCGTTCCCAAATTTATATCTTCGGCATTGACAGGCAGATATGCAATGAATAAGCATAACAGGCTGGTAATAGTACTCACCCTATATATTTTTATTACTCCGCCCAAACAACGCCGCCCTTCTCTATAGCTGGAAGGACACATTCCAGCTGTTCACCCTGTGTTTGAGTTTGCAACTGCACTTTTTCACCTAAATATGGCAGAAAATATACGTTTGCGCCGGATTTTGCCGGGAAACTGATTTTTATGCCTTCTTCAGGAATTTGAATCGCTACTTCATCCTTCTTTAAGCCGCGGTAATTGGCCAGAAACACATGCGGCCTGGATTCTACCAGTGCCATTTGAGCAGATATAAAGGGGGATGCTTCAATTTTTATTTCAGGTTCATATGCAAATTTTCCAGTCAGGTCTGACAGGAATTGTTCCCGGGTGACTGTAAATTTTGATTTCTCATATTTGCCGGACCAGGCAGATTGATCAAAATCCCTTTTACAAAGTTCGGTGTACCTCTTTCCGGGACAAATCACATAAAACGCGTAAGTATAGTCACCTGTTTCACTGATTTGTTCTGCCATTGCCTGCACGGGATTCGTCTTATATTTATTACCCGCTTCATCATACTTTCCGGTTTCTGCTGTTGCAATCAATCCGGTTCCGGAATTCATCAGCATTCCTAATATATCGACTTCTTCTTGCGAAATACATTTAACATCCGGCAGTATAAGAATTTCTCCCTCAAATTCTTTCAGCGTTCTCGGCGTGACTATTTCAAATTCAACATGACCCTGCAGCATCATATATAACATTCCCTGATACGACGTCATAAAGTCTCCCGCAAAATAGTCACGGGATTTCGGTGAAAAATAAATGCCGATGGGTTTTATTGGTGTGCGTGGTTTATAAAAGACGTTTTCATTCTCAGAAATCCATTTAAACACCTCTCTACGGGTGTCGATGTCATTGGAACCGGACATAACATGTCCGCGCGCATCCCAGCAATTGGTTCCGGCCATCACATTAGATAACATCAGGTTCTTTATGGATTCGCTCGCAGATACTTTATTTCTATCGCCCCATGAATAACTCAGCATCCATGATGCTTTTCCCTGGGCAAAAGCCCGAAAGGTATACATACCGGCCATACGTGAGAACCAGTTCAACGGATTTTTACTGGCCGCATTGCCGCCGCCACCGCTAAATTCATGGGCAACCACATCCACCGCATCATACATTTGATAGACATCGGCACCAACCCGAACGGCCTCTTCACCCAATCCAGGATATATTTCGGCAATGACTTTTATTTCCGGATTCACAGATTTAGCGGTGCGGTTTACTTCTGCCATGAATTCAGTCAAAGTGGACATACGGAAATCCACCCATTTGCGAAAATTCGGGTCACTGAAATCACCCAGTTTTAGATCCGTTTTGGCATCGAGCCTGGTCTGCTTTTTAAACTCAGCAACAGTATAGACATCAAAACTGGCCCAGGTATCTTCCCAGCCGTCAAAATGAGTCATCCAGTATGGAATATCGACAAATATTCCATCAATACCGGTTTTAGCAATTTTCCGGATATGTTCCATATATATCTTTCGCCATTCCAGCGCATATGGAGTGATCCAGACATCTTCGTCCCCTTCACTTATCCAAAATGCATCACCACCGCCAAACATGGCAGGCCGGTCATTGATATCACGCTGCACCCAATCGGGATGATCTTTAAAAAATGAGTGTTCGGTTTTATCGGCATTGGCTGTGATACATTCCAGCCCCGCCACATACAAAAAGGCATGATTATTTATTTCATGGGCACGCTTTGCCATTAACGCGATGGCTTCCAGTTTCTCGGTGGGATCCAGAAAGCTTTCATATCGCCCGGGCGGATCATTATCCACTTCGATACCAAACAGGTAGGTATCCTGGGCATCTTTAATAGTTCTTTCAATATTTGATTTATTCAGACCGTGCCCGGAGGTGCGGACATAGTGGGTCCAGTTTTGCTCTGTTTCTACCGAGGTGTCCGGTGCTGATTTTTCCGAACAGGAGAACAGGAAAATGGACAGGCAAATAATCAATATTATTTTCATAATGGATTTCCTTATTAAAATCAGTTATTGTTGTCGTACCACTTTCTTTGACTGTTCGATCGATCAAATATTATTTTCCACCACGAAGTTCACGAAGATGAATTATAAAAAGAGATCGAGGTCATCTCGCAGAGATCCTCCCGTGGTGTGGGCACAACAGTGACAATCAAAGAAGCGTGCCCAAACGGCGGGAAGATCCCTGAAGGGATGACAGATTAATGCCAAATCAATTATACATGTCAAATGATAACGATATACTCTCATATTTTAACATTTGATTTTGGGCTTGGGCATCGGACATTTCTATTTCACATCATACCCCAATTTAACCATGGCATCCTTAACTCCCGGGTAGATACGCATCGTATTTTTATAATATATTTTTTCAAGTACTTCCCTTGGTAGTGCCAATCCTTCTACTTCGTTGTCGCCAAAGAAGCTGCCTTTGACCAGTTGATCGGTTTCCAGTATTTGAAAGGCGTTAAAATATTGCTGTACATGTGCCGCTGTTTCGTCTTCAGTTTCCCATTGACCTATATCGGTTGCAAACATAATCCGGTCGGCCCATTCAATCATGAATGATCGCAGGTTACCGCGTTTAACCAGCGGAAAATATTGAAATGTAGCTGCCAGATCGATGTATAAATTGGGAAAGGTGGCCAGCATATTACGCAGATAGTCAATTTGTGCATCCTGACACACCAGCCAGTTACTATGGGCCATTACGGCTACTAATTTTGGATGCTTTTCAAGTACATTCCGCCAGGCAGTAATTTCGCGCCAGTACTCAACCGGATCAGCCAGCCATTTGCCGCGCTTACCCCATGGTCCATTCGGATCGGCAATATGAATCGAGGCACCCAGCATACCGATTTCTTCCATTTTTGAGAAAGTGGCTTCATGTGCCGGATCATCGATATAACGAAAGCCCTTTTCGTCTTCCTTCAACCGTCGGTACCAGGGCCCGGACCATATTTTGTATCCGATAAATCCTTTATCCATCCAGCTCTGAAGTTCTTCAGGCGGGTACTTTAATCCATCGTGAGCAGAATAATCACTGATACACACCAGCATTCTCCCCTTAGCGGCATCCAGCACTTCCGGTAAATTCGTTATTTCATTTTTACTGTCACCCAGATTTATCCACATGGCAAAATCTATGTTATGTGATTCGTTTATCTGATCGCGTAATTTCAGATAATTGGCAATCGCTGCCAAATCATTGGATACATGGGTATGCACGTCAATTCTGGGGATATCAGGATACAGTGTTGCTTCTTGCGCATATATTATGGGCAACTGTAAAACGACTATTAAAAATATGGACACAAATAAGCCCGTGATAAATCGATTTTTATTCATTTTTAATACTCCTTGTTTCAGGAATCACCTTTGTAGCATTCCAGATTCCGTTATGTAGTTTTCCATGCTGCCAGGTTCCTGTGAGCGTGCTGTCCTGGCGTTGTGCCGTGAATGATAAGTCTGCTCCAGGATATATTTCTGATTGAACGGCATCAAATGTTAATTGATTATCTACAAATCTGCCGTTTAATAATGAGTCGGCCTGAAATGCGCCATCAGAAGTCGTGATTGTTCCCGATATCTGTTCATAGTTTTGGTCGAGCAACAGGGTTACTGTCGCATTTTCCTCAAAATGAGGATCACCACCATAAATATTACCTGACCATCTTCCTGCAAGGGGTGCCGCAACAGAATTATCCGGTTCTTCAGCATTATTACATGCCATCAACCAGAGCAAGAGAAATGTAACAGTGATGTAACGATCTTTATGCAATATCTCCCCTGTTTCTGAAAAAAACACATATCCACTAGATCTATCTCAATACCTGTTTATGATAAATTGTGTTTAACCCCTCCGGGGTTATTTGTTCATTGGGTGATTCAACCTCTACAATAATTAAACCGCTACGCGGTTTTTTTATATCATTGCTGCTCTTTACTAGTAGAAAAATAAAACTCTACAACTATTACACAACCATGCGGTTTTTTTATCCGGTGCTACTCTTTAATACTAGAAAGTTAAACTGCTTCGCAGTTTTTAATTTTTTGCCATTTGACAATTAAATTCCACAATAATTAAAACGCTACACGGTTTGATATTATGTTGCCAATCGCCAATTGCCATCAATTGAAATTTAAAACCCCGTAGGGGTGACCCATAACTATTGAGGCGTTGCCTCCAATAACAAAAATTTTTCAAATTGGGCATTAATTTTACCAACCGGACCGGTTACGGAGCCATAATCTACCCCATTAACATAATCTAGAATCTGGTAGCCACCATTTCCAAGACCTTTCAGATCGATTGAACCATCCCATTGTTCTGCGTAGAATGCGAAATACAATTTGCTATCCTTCTGTATCACATGTGCTTCGGGACGATCAAAACCGATATCATAAACGGATCCAAGGTAAACTCCTTTGGGCAGCATCTTGTCCTGGTAAATATCGATCCACTTTTTCCATTCAGTCTCTTTTTCGGTTGTCAAAGAGATGTCGCGACCCGGTCTTCTGGGCTTATGCGCGCCTACCGGCCAGGTAAATTTTGTACCGATAACCGCACCCACTCCAACACTGGAGGCAAAATCAGACCTGCCATCACTTAACTCCACATGATCGCCATAATATGCCGCCGATGGCCCCATCAAAGCCTTTAATGTCTTACCCTTTAACCTTATCTGCCATGAACTGGTCGGATCTGATGATACGGGTTGATTCATGTATGGTAAATTAAAGAATGAATATGCTGTACCACACGGACATATCTCGACCACTGCATCAGATTTTATCTCAAGTGCTGCATCATATATTGCCTTGAAAAATTCCGGTATTTTCTCAAATCCCTCCTCCGGACGTGCATGGTTGTGGGCCGGATTATAACATGGCGGTGCACCATTCAGATGCTGCCCATCTATTTTTAATCCGTCATATCCCCAGGTTTCCATAAAAGTTTTGACCTGATTTACGGTAAATTCCTGAACCTCAGGGACTGCCGGGCAGAGGTAATAGGAATCCCACCAGGTAATTTTTTGTTTTGATCCATCTTCATTGAGTAACAGATACTCCGGATGCTCTTCTATCAGATCCGTACCCGGATCAACCGCCAGCGGTGCCCACCATAATTTGGCTTTCAAATCATGGGAATGAATGGTATCTACAAACTTTTTCATATCCGCATCGCCACGGGGGAATTTCTCCTTCAAGAGGTACCAGTCGCCTTCGGCCGTCTGCCAGCCATCATCCAGTACAGCCCACTTATATCCCAGTTCCTTTACTTTTGGCAAGGTATTGAGCACCTGAGATAGTTTAAAGTTGCGTTCATAACCCCAGGCGCACCATATGGGCTCATACGCCGACTCAATTGGCGGATCGATGCTGACACCGCGCTTCTCCATAATCTGCCGGTATGAATTCAACACGGTGTAATAATCCCCTTTATGAACCGCTACAAAGGTTTTAAACGTAGTGACGCTCTCACCGCTTTTTAGAACCTGTTTTTTATCATAATGCACACCAAGCATAGCTGATTCGTTTCCAGGCATTTCTACCGGGAGTGATACCAGTTTGGGAACTATTTCCAGATGCCCCACACCGATTCCGGCATCCTTATGCCAGATATCACTTATAGGTGTGCCGCCGCCATAATCCGAGTCATTCATCCCCATAAAATTTTGTTGCTTAAAACCCGGATTCACCGAAAGTACCCAATCCGGCCTGGATTCGTAGGAACCACTTTGATAGGACCAGAAGACGTTGCCATTCACCGCCGGTTTTGCTGCAATATTGTATTGATTATTCACCCAACCGTCGATACTAATATCCTGATCGCCAAGATTGGTATATGTCACCGAGTAGATGACAAAAGAAGGAAAATTATCATAGGTATTCGCAGTAATAGTCTTACGCAAACCGGTATTCTCACCGATCAGAGTATATTGCGTTCCCTTGCCGATTTCATCCGATAGTGCTTCGGAATTTCTTGATTTAAATACGAAATCAGAAACGGTTTTCCCCTCCACAGTTATAGTCTCAGAAGCAGAAAATTTACCAAGTGCATGTTGTTTATCCTGAGTTGCAAATACCCGGCTATGCATTTTCTGATCAAATTCTACTATAATACCCTCAGACTCAATGGTCATCGCCTGTTCGCAGCTGGTCAAAGCGAATAAAAATGAGAGCATGATGACCAACAAAACGGGAATTCTTTGTTTCAGCATTCTTACCTCCAAATTTAATATTGTACAATTGTACGTTCCAGGTACAACCTGAGAACGAACCGGTCTAATTAATATTTTGAGATTCCTTCGTCCCGATAAAGAAAATCTGGACTCGGAATGACGCAGATTTAATAATCTCCCCCTGGCCAATATTCCAATGCCCCGCCGTGGATCACATAGTCTTTTGATCGGTGAGTATAGTTCACTGTCAATATTATTTCTGGTTTGATATTGCCCCAACGAGATACTGTTATATCGGATCTACTAAATATTGATAACTGAATCTGCTTTTGTTCGTGCCCTTTTAACACACCGGAAACGGAATCCATCCGATAAAATGGTTCGGATACCTCATTGAGTTTGATTGAAAAGGCAATTTGGTCATCAACAGGCGATTTCAAATTCGACCTGGAATTCTTCCTCATGCTTACTTTCAGATTAAATTATTCTCTTAGTAAAATACGGCCATCTCTTGGCTGCAGATCTATATTGCTGACCTGCTCTCCCGAATTTATGTGGGGCATCTGTACGCCATTTATTAAATGAAATGTCCCGGCCAGATCGACTGTAACGGTTACATTCGTCGGATTACAAATTACAATCCCCTTCTCAAAATCTCTTCGCCATACCGAGCCATCACCCGCTTGTTTTACCGTGTGCGCATTTTCCACAGGCAATCCTAAATAACCGCGTCCTGCCCCGGCATTATCATATTCATCAAACCACATTAATCCCAGACTGCCATGCCCATTGGTATTTATTTCATATGAAAAATATCCATCTCCCAGGAGAGCTGATGAAAGGCCATATCGCATTCTCTGGTAATCGGGAACAAAATCCGGGTGTTCAAAGGGATTATCATAACTCAGATCACCCTCTTTTGGTCCTTCTTCATCTTCATATGTTTCAACTAGCGAATAATTCGGCGTATGGCCGGATTTTGAGACATTCAAATATCCATTTTCTCCCAGAATAAAATTGGACCACTGATCGTAGGTTTCGGGTATACTATTATTCCAGTTTGTGGGGGAGCCCTCATAAATTGTGCCATTTAGGTTTTGATAATAATAGCCGGATGAATTTGAAATTAATGCTTTCCCCGGGCGCACACTCCGCAGATATTCCAAAAATCCGTTGCATCCGTCATACCAGGCGCTATTAAAAGCGCGTATTCATCTGACACTTCCGTGTTTGAGCAGTTTGGATCTATACTGCGACACCAGGTCGGAATTAACCAGCTTTGTTCCTTCTCAATGCGATCGACTATATATCCGTCCCATAATTGTTCATTTTCAATCTCTTTATTTCTGCATGCAAACTCGATCCAGGTTTGTGGTCCATTGCCGTCATTCACATCAATCTCTGGACAAAATGAAGACATATTCATTACCCAGGTCTCGGGCCAGAAAGTAATATGTGGCGCAATCCGGATCCCCGCTTCATGCGGATTGGCTTCCCGTATAAATCCCCTTTGCACCCCAAGACGTTTATTTTGGATATCAATGCTCAATATTTTCATGGTCTCAAATTCACAGGTAAGATTGTCTCCGATCTCAAAAAGTGGTGCTTCGGAATTATCCAATACCTCCTCTAAAAGAATACTTGTCTGAGTTCTATCAACAGATTCCGCCAGTCTGGTTCCCATTTGTGTCAAGAACCATTCAGAAGGTATGATCTCCATACCTGATATATCATTCTGCCATGAAGACCAGGACGTCTCGGTAATCGAAAAATCCATAAAGTGTTTCTGATGAGGATTTATCTCTGCTAATTTATTAATCGTCGAAATATTATCCCAAGACCCAAAACCTATCCAATCATACCTCTTTAAATCATTTAAGGGCTGTTCCCACGTATCAGGCCACCACATGGCCAGTCGCGGGAAACCTGAGGTATTTATTACAGCCACATCCGTGACGGTGGATGTTATACAGCCTGCCGGCAGGAAAATCGTTCCAAACAGAAGAAAAATGGATAGTATGACCTTTAATTGTTTTATAATCATGATCTCTAAATTATTGCAAAATCATTAATGTGCATTCCCTCGAAAACAACCAGGGTATAAGGAATATATTATTATAGCAAGTAAATCCTATCGGGAGATAATTTTTAATGCGTTATCCCGATAAACCTTTTTTAACACATTATCATTCAACCCAAATCCGTAAAGGCTCCAGTGATAACCAAACTGGTCGTAAGCATAGAAATGCTCATCAAGAGATTCCAGAATCCGAAATGTCGTGCGGTACATGCTGGTATTATAGCCCATATCCGTTCCATAAAGGATGCGATCCTGATATTTTTGATAAAATTTTTCCACAAAACGCGGAATGGGTCCTGTTTCTGCATAGCGTGCTGCATTATCGGCATAAAGATTGGGATAGCTGTCAAGCAGTTTTCCCAATTTCATCAAATCATTTGAACAGTTGGCAAAATGGCAGGCGATAAATGTGGTTTTGGGATGACGTTTCACCGCATTCTCCAGAATATCGATCATACCGCTATGGCCTACTATATCCGGTTTATTATCCAGACGCCATTCAAACGCATTCATCAGACCATCATTGGTTTCATCCATGGGTTCGTACATCCAGATGGGATCTGCCATATGAATATTTATAGGCATGCCTAATTCAGCACATTTTTTAAGCAGGGGATCCATCCTGGGATCATCCAGATGCATGCCCCAGGCTTTGGTGTCGCAATAAAACATTCCCTTTCCCTTGTCGCCCAATTCACCCACACCCCGGGCACCCACTTTATAACACCGCTCTAACTCCGCAACTGCAGCGGGCCCGAAGCCCGGTTTATCATATCCGGAATAATCAAAGCCGCACCAGACCTCAAAACGATCGGGATATTTCCCGGCATAAGCCTGATAAACAGAATCAAATTTGGCTCCAACTTCCTTTGTCAGAAGAATCGTCTTTTCTATTCCTGCTGCATCCATATTTTTCAGCCACTGATCGATTTCTGCGGGCCCTTTTGCATATGCATGCGAATGCATGTCAATAATAGGGAATTTTGCTTTTTGAATATTGGATTTCTCTACTTTATATATGGACTTCGGACGATAGTCCTTGAGCAGCAATTTCTCCGGATCCGATTGTGCCAGTGCCTTAAAGGGCTGCAAATATACTATAAAAATGATGATTATGAGTAAGGTATCTAATTTTAACTGCATTTTTACTCCAATATTAATATTCGAAATGGGACCCTGAAACGAGTTCAGGGTGACATGGTGGTCATCCCGAACTTGTTTCGGGATCTATCTATACAAAGCATTCACAAAGCGAGTGCCCAGTACCGGGTACCGAGAGCCTCTTCCTTCTATTCAAACCACTCCCAAGCCGGATATTTTGCTTTATAGTATTCCACTGGATTTATCATAGTATATTTGGTGTCCGGAAAGGTGCCGGGTTTATCCTTTAGAGAATCAAATCTTTCATGTGCGACTCTGTTCGCCTGATCAATCATGAAATAATTAATCTCCAGATTCACAATATCGCCATCCTGTTTATCGGGCCAGTCCCGCACGGTAAAATCGATCAGATTATTGGATGGATAAAATATTTGTGTTCTGCCATCCCAGCGCGATGTTATAAATTTGCGTGTCTGGAAACCGATATCTGCCTCAAAGCCTTTGAGTACATATTGTCCGGCAGGTATATTCTGAAGAAGAAAATAACCTTTTTCATCTGTCAGAACCCGATACCCTTTGGTTTGTTCTTCCCCGTTTTCCATAAATTTTCCAACAATTACTACTGTAATGTCTTCAAATTTTGTCTCATACTTGTCTTCAATACCATTATTTTCCAATAATACCGCGCCCACAATGAGGCATTTGCCTTCCTGGGGCTTTTCCATGGTAAATTCCTTTGATGCTGTACAACCAAGGGAAAGGATACTAATAACGAGTGATAATAGAATGAGTTTTTGCATGATATTCTCATGGTTAGTACTACATATATACTTTTTAGACTGGATAACAGGATTATTCTACTTGTTCCCAAGTTGAACTTGGGAACACAATTGGGTTCCCAAATTCAGTTTGGGAACCAGAATAGATCCATATCTGGTTATCTTGTTATAAAAACATCCGCGTTCTATTTATTCTATGTTCGTAACATATGATGCTATTTAATTACCAGAAATTTGTTAACTATCCGTTTCTGGTCACCTTTAAACTCTATAAAATAAATCCCGGTATGAATTTGGTAACCGGTGTTATTATGTATGTTCCACTGAATGTTTAAATTTTTCGATTTATTATTTGAGTTTCCCCGGTATACAACCTGCCCAAGAACATTATAGATGGTGTAATTAAAGACTTGTGCACTGGCAGATTTGAGACGAAAGCGGATCTGACCGCCACTTCCGGAAATACTCACCGGATTGGGATAGACTTCCACCGTTTCGCTATTTTGTACCAAAGGAGTATTATAATGTTGCACAGGGGAAAGTACAGGTAGAATATCTTCCAGTCTGCCGCTGATTCGCACGTCATCTATATAACCCTCAAAATTGCTATTGGTCGGTGCAAGCGAATCGGTTGTCGACCAGGCACCAATTCCCAATGGATCGCTGTTTGAGAAAAAGTCCTGATTAAAATCAGCCGAACTAAATGCTGCTTCAACCGGCTCATTCCAGAAATGAACTTTTTTGGCACTGTAGTCATAATAGGCGGCCACAAAGGTCCATTTACCTTCGCTGATGGTAATGCCCGATGCCGCAACCCGTGCCTTGTTACTGGCATCACGAATCAGAAATTCAAGTTCATTTGTCCTGGAAATTCTGATGGCATAATTAGTGGTTTTCGGATTGGCATCCTGTACCCCCTTGCTTACCAGAAAATGGACATTATTTAACACCAGTGGTTTGATCCAGGCGGAGATGCCGATGTTTTCATTATCAAAATCGAGATCATCGCTGTCCTGCACCCGAAAGAAATCATAAGTATTTAAAGAATCGAGACCAAGATAATAATCATCATCGGGGACCGGATCCGTATTTGTATAATAAGCTGGATTATAAAGACTACCTGAATCATTTATATTGTCCCAACCGGCTGTATCCTCACCATCATTTTCGAACATCCAGTGTCCGCCTTTGGACTGTGAAAAGACATTCGCTGCCAGTATGAAAAGAGTAATTATTGCTATTTTCATTATATTTTCCATATTTCTATTGGGGTTAAAATTTTCCCTGAATTATTCAGATTTTAGCGTGATATAAGATTCTAAGTGAGACCCTGAAATCCTGAAACTAATTCAGTGCCGGCACTGTGTTACGTAATTGTCATCCCGAACCTGGTTCGGGATCTACAAAGTGCTGTTCCCGAGAATATCTCAGGAACAAGAAAGAAACAGATCTGACTGATATTAAAAAGCCACCCGCGAATGCGAATGGCTTTTCATTAGTTGTGAATAGAGATTATTGTTCACCGTAGCGCGGCGCCTGTTCAATCCCAATGTAAGCCTTCACTGTCAAACCGACATCACCCCAGAGGGGAGACGACAATATAAGCTTTTTTTATGCCAAACCATATAGCGCATGGGTGTTTCCGAATCCAACTCTTCATACATAAAGCACCGGCCCAATTGACCCATCCTGAAACATGGTAAGCAAACTGCCATGTCCAGGCCTCATCGAAAATCATCAGGCCATTCGATGCAATATCAAAGCTGACTGGGTGAATCACCTTCATATACCGCTTCCTGGTTTTCAAGACCATCTGCTGTGATATCAAATTTCCAAATCGTACCGTTCCAGATATCCGAAATATACAGATTATCTTCATAAATTCTGATGCACTTACCGTTATCTATGGAAGCCAGTTCTGTCACTTCACTCCCATCATACTTTGATATACCGGACCAGTTAGAAACAATATACATATTCATGTTGGCATCCCAGTCAAAGTCAATGGGATCACCCACCTCTACGACATCTTCAATTGTGCCGCCGTCCGGGGAAATTCTGACAATTTTGCCTTCACCCTGTTCACAAACATAAAGATATCCCGATGGACCAAAATGAATGGCACCATTCACAGGTAGCGGCAGCAAATTCAGTTTTTTCACCGGCCGGAGTGATTTTATAAATCACACCATCTCTCGCTGATCCGATATACACATTTTCATTTGCATCAACGGCCACACCATTTGGCCAGACAATTTCTTCATCGATCGTTTGCAGATCATGGGTTTCCGGCAGTGCCTTAAATTCAAATGGAGACATGTTACTCCAGTATTCTGAACCGGAAACTGCCACCCGTACATCCACAGTTTCGCCAATTATTCCGGGTGTAACCACCGTCAATTCGGTTGCCGTGGCCTCTGTAACTTCAGCCACTCTGTTACCAAAATTGACCAGATTTTTATCCGGATCTGTATTGAAATTCGTTCCGGTAATCTTCACAGTCTCTGCAAAAAATCCGGCTGCAGGATTTACGGCTGTCACAGTCGCCGGATCCGCCCCGGTCGGGTTTGGATCGGGGTTAGACGCATCATAGACGGGCTGATCCGGGCCTTCGCAACTTACAAATACGAGGCCCAGTGCCAACATGAGCGCACCGATCAACCTGATTATTTTAATGTTCATTATTATCCTCCAAAAATGGTATAAAGATCATTTCAATATTTTACCCTTAGTTTCCTTTTAATCAAATATAAAATCAAAGGAGAACATGTGTACCGCATCAAAATTGGTAAACATTAGATAACTATAGTCAAGACCTAAAGTTATTTCCCCAAAGGTATAATGAAGTCCGCCACCCAGGGAGAGATCCTGCTCGTCGTAATTGGTTTTATAGCCGCCGCGCAGAAAGACCATATTCTGGAAACTGTACTCGGCACCAAAGTGTAAGCGCTCAGAAAAATCTCTTGGATGAACCGCATCCACACCCAATGTTAATGAGTGCTGCTCATTCTCACTCCACAACTTTGTCATATCCATTGCCAGACCAAATTTAAATGTCAAAGGGAGTGAAAAATCTTCGGCAACATATTTACTCTCTGTTGAAAAATTGGTCAGGGTCATGGATAGACGCAGATCTTTATACCCGGTATAATAGGTTGTCCCAAAATCGAAGGCGACCTTGTCCATCTTTGCCGTGTACTCTTCAGGACTATCAATGGATCCAATCATATTGGATCCCAGATTTTCGGATATATATTTAAGATGAGCTCCAATAGCAAAGGCACTACTGATCTGACGGGCATAGGCCAATCCTATCAGCCAGTCCGAAGGAGAAAAGGTACCGGTATCAATAAATCCCTGTTCATTATTTGCTCTGGTAGTGCCGGCAAAATCTCCCCAATCCATGGCCATAAAACTGATCGCAAAGACACCCAGATTACCGCCATTATATGAGGCAACGCCTGCATTTACATTAATATCCGCAATCCATTGCGTTTGATTTACAAAGGCATGAATTCCGGTCGTATAAGCTAACCCGGCCGGATTCCAAAATACGGAACTGGCGTCATTCGCAATAGCAATGTATGCATTACCCAACGATGCGCCCCGTGCTCCTACCGGTATGGTCAACCACGACATCCCCGCTTGTGCTACTTTTTTCAATCCCTGCGCCTGCAGAGGCACGGAAAGGATCAGAAGCACAGCAAAGAGAGGTATAATATATTTCCTACATTTTACCATTTTATAACCTCCTAATTATTTCGTTGACGAATCACTCAATTATCTGCCCTGAGTTATCTTATGATCACAAATTTTACATTTGAATCAGGCAGGCTGTTTCTGTTTATATCCTGGGCATCTGCTATCTGGAGGATATAAACCCCGCTGGCGATATATTGAGTTGATTCTGTCACCTGATCCCAGATTTCATCCGCACTACCGCTGCTATGTTCAATAGTATTAATCAGGTCACCAGTAGCTGTATATATACGTAAGGTGCAATATGGCGGCAGGTTGACAAAAAGTATTTGGTTATCATCATCAAAATTAAAATCTTTTCCACCGATGACATAGGGATTCGGTACAACCTTAACTGCGTTTGTGTTATCCTCTCCGGGCAAGAACGGGATGGCTGCCACCTGAGAACGGTTGGCATATTTGGAACTTTCCAGTTTTTGTCCCGGCATAACACCGGTTGTGTTTTGTGTACCGTCATCTACGGCAGTGACAGCATAATGATACGATTGTCCTCGAACCACATTGTCATCGGTATATTCTGTCGTGTTTCCATCTACTTCACCAATTTTTTCCCATAATAGATGGCTGCCATCATCTCTTAATTCATCATAGGTATCAACTAGAAACGAACCTTGCTTACGATATATATTATAGTGATCAAGATCCGCAACACCAGTATTGGGATCACCCACCTGCGACATATCTTCCCATTCCAGATAGACCACATTGGGGCCGGAGGTAACTGTAAGATCCGGTGCCGGTAACGGCGAAGGTATGGTCAGGTTGTTGTTCCAGGCGAATAACGCCCGATCGAGCGATTGAAACAAGGAATCCTTTCCAGTGGCCAGTAAGTCATTCTTTGCGTCGTTATCAAAATCTGCGCTGGCAACGCCGCGATACCAATCACGCCACTCAAGTCCCTTTTCAATTGCCAATTCAGTGGAAATCCCATTGACCGCAACCGCATAAACGATAACCACAGAATCACCGAGTGCGAAATTATAAGGGCCAAATGCCTGAAAAGGCATTTCGGCTTCGGTTGAAGATGGATCATCAGGCCATCCGGATTGGTCTTGTACAGTCTGTTTGTAACCGGATGCTGCCCAATCCCAGGCCGTGGCATAACCCGGATAGTCGGAATCCCAGACATTGTAGATATTAATATTAGTCAAGATAGCGGTCGGCTGCGTAATGTCATCCGAACGATCAGCCGGTGAAACATCGGCATGTAATGCAGCAAAACCGGCATATTCATTCGAGATAAATTCGGCAGACGGCATCGGACTGGAAGCCTCTTCGCCAATTGCAAATCGCGGATCACCAGTATCATCAAACAGACTGTCCACCAACCTCAAATTCGCCCAGATCGGGATGATCACCATCCCAGCCATATGTAATATGTAAATCACGACCCGCACCCGCAAGCTGTGGCGTATAGGCTTCATATGTAGCCCAATCATCTACGGCCTCTTCATACCAGCGGTTAAATGTGATCCAGGTTCCCTCTGCTTTTTGAAAGGTGTACCCGAATGAAATATACATATCACTGATTGTTTGATCTGTCGGTGCATCGGGATCATCGTCTTCATCCCAGTCGAAAGTACAGAGGAAGCGATTATAAAAAATAATATAATCGTCATGATTTTCATTGGTATAGGAATATGTTTTTTTGACCACATCAAATCCGGGATAGGCCTTATAATGCAGTTCGATCATTTGATCTGCCGGTAAATTAGGATCAACTGTACCATTAAATGGTTTTGATGACAGTCTGTAATTTACCCTGTGCGGTTACCCAAACTTCCGGTGGCTCATGTTTGCGATATTCAAACACACCATATCCTTCGCCATTATTAAATGAAATAGGATCGACAATCGTCTCTTTGGAATGTGCGCCACCCGTTTCATCTGTCCATGAACCAACCATGAACATGGTATTGTAGAAATGAATCATCCAATAGCGATAGTGATCCTGCGGCCATGCATTACCAGCATCATCACCGCTGGTACTGATGGCATCATCCGCATCAACCAAGTATTTAAAGTCGCCAAGATCATGTGTCCGTGACTGCGAATATACAGGTGATATCAACATTGATATCATTATTCCTGCGAGGAGCAGTAACCAGGACACCGATCTCTGCTGAGGTTTTATAAGTCTCATAAGTATAAACCTCCCTTATAGTTTAATTAACTGTAAAAGTTTAAAACTGGAATTTTACACCAAAAAAGATATCCCGTGGATTAATAAAATGGGAATAGGTGTTCCAGCCGAGTTCAATATAATCTTTGTCCCAATCACCCAATTTGTCATCACCTTTTTGTTCGCCTTTTTCATGTGGAAAATGCAGTGAGGCGACATATTTGGTGTAGTTTTGCGGATTTGGAAATCCCTTATAATTAAAAAGGTTTTTTACCTGCATATATACACTAAGCCTGGTTGATCCAACATCGAATCGTTTTTCCAGTAACAGATCTGTGTTATGATAATTTATAACATCCACATAGATCTGATCGCGCACCGGTGCGCCCGGGTTGAGCAGGCTTTTACCGCCATCTTCCCAAAAGAACAATACATTCAGACGCCATTGCCCCCACAAGGTGCCAAGATCAGCGGGAGAGTGAAATGTCAGGTTGGCATTGACACGCGGAACCGGCCAGCCTCTTGTCTGTCTGGCGCTCTCTGCCTGTTGATCGGCTAATTGCGGATCTTCGAAAATATTTGCAAAGCCGGTTAACCCGGTACTTCTAACCAGATATTCCCCGTTTATAAAACCGTACCACCAGCGTCCGACACGTCTTTCCAGTTTCAATTCAAGGCCACGAATGTCGGCGTAGGTGTTATTGTTTAAAGTCGACACCACATTAGCACTGTTATAGGCAACAATATTCTGAGTGCTTAATTCATTTGAAACATCTTTATAATAGCCGCCAAAGTGAATCAAATAATCCTGAGCAATGCTCTGTTCCCAACCCAATTCGTAGGATATGGTCAGAGGCCAGTTGGCAATCAGATTAGGCATCTGGGATACGTTACCATCCGGCCGGACTGTGTATAATTGATCTGTGACCGGTGGTTGATAAAAATGACCGTAATTAAAATATATCTTACTGGTTTCGGTAACCGGATGTGAAACACCGATTCTCGGGCTGAAATATAGTTTCCAGGATGGATCATCACTGGCATACTGATCAAAACTGTTTCCACCAGCCCGGAAATTATCCAGAGTATAAGGAAGATTAGTGAAGATAAAATTAGGGTCAAGATTATACGGAGTTAAATCCATTTGCAAATAATCCAGTCGAAAACCTACCGTTGCTATCATTCCCTGATATTCCAGTTTATCCTGGATGTAGGCACCCAGTTTTATCGGAGACTGGTTATAGTACCACCACTTCCAGGGTGCTTCTTCATAGGGCTGGGTTGTGGCAGAGTGATTGATCTCACGTCGTTCTTCAAACGAAGTATAGTCAAAAGACAATCCAAATTTAAACTGATTGTGTTTATTTATCTGGGATACCATATCACTACTCAAACTGATTCCCCAGTATTTGGAATGATCCTGACCACGACCACCGCCGGACATCTGAAACTGTCCTACTATATCGTAAGATTCGGTAATGTTTCCTAATGCACTACCGTAGTAATTAAACGGGGTTTCATCAAAATATTGCCCGCCAATTAATTTGATACCAGTTGTATCTCTTAATTGAATTGGTTCCTGTGTCGTATTATACTGAGTATATTCAAGCCGGACATCATAATATGTATTTGAACTGAGTACATGGTTCAATGACAATCCGCTTGAGAATTGATTTGATGTGATCGGATTGTTACTTGCATCGGCCCAGATATACCGCCAGTAATAGGCATTCTGTGCATACTGCGTGCCTTCACGTGATCCGGTGATCATGCCATTGGTATCGTCATAAAGATCACCACTGACCCCTTTTAGATGCATATACATATTATTCCACGATAATTTCATGGTCGGAGTGAGATGCGTGGTAAGTTTTAACAGTGTGGTGCTTCCGATTGAATTTTTACGACTGAAGGGATATGCCAGTTGCAGATCCTCATATCTTTGAGAGAGCATCCATGTAACCCCGGTACCGGGTAACGGACCGCTAAAGGTGGCATCGATGATATAATCGGGTTTATCGGCATATTCAATAATGCGATGCTGCCACTTCCATAATTCAAGCAGCGCCTGCGGAGTAAAATCATTGGTAGGATCAGGATCTGCCAAAAATTGTCTGGATACATCGTTCCATCCTTCAAAGGCAAAGGGATACTGACCGGATTCCACCATTTCTTCAGAAATACCGGTAAACGCATCTGCCCCGGTATACACCTGGTAAAACGGACCATCGGTCGCATACGCACTTGGGCCGAAATGTTTTCTGGCCGGTGGACTGACTCGCGCATCTACTGTACCGCTGAACTTACTCGGACTGCCTTCTTTGGTTACAACAGAAATCATACCGGAGCGGATATCGCCATATTCGGCATTAAACCCACCGGTAAGAATTTCTACTTCCTGAATAGCAGTTAAACTGATATTTGTCATCGGTTGTTGATTACGCAGATTACGTGTTGACAAACCATCAACCGTAATATCTGTTTCATTTAAACCACCACCACGAACGACAAAACCGGTTCCTTCTTGAGAAGCGGACAATTGAATACCTGTTTCAACTGCCAGGACCTCCTCGAAATTTTCGAGAGGCCGGCTTTCAATCGCTGAAACATCGATAATCTTCTGACTGGAAGAAACATCCATTTGTACGGCCGGTCTCTCGGCGGTTACAGTAATAGTTTCTCCTTCAAACGCCTCAGATTTTAGTGTAAAATCCAGCGTTGTGGTCTGGTTTGTTCTTACACTCACTTCTTCACTGATAACAGTCGCATATCCTACCATCATTACCTGCACTGTGTATTTCCCGGGCGGGATATTGATGATATAATAAAATCCGTCACCATCTGCCGCGGCACCTAATTGTGTACCATCAATCAGGATGTTGGCACCGGCCAGCGGTTCATTCGTTCCCTGCTCAATAATCTGGCCTGCAATTTTTCCTTTTTGCTGGGAGAAAGAAGTCCCGACCAAGAGAAATAACAGAAAAACGCAGGTCATGCCAAGGGCAAAACCTCTGCTAAATTTGTGCATAAGTGCATCCTCCTAACGAGTTAATTTGTAAATTTTTAAGAATAATGTCCCTTCCTCCTTTTCCTTTTTTAACTATCAGTATCAATTTATGTATTGTTCTTATTCAGATAATCACCTGTTGGATATTTCTATATTTCTCGCAGAGACGCAAAGAGAGAAAAATAAAATAGTTATTGGCAATTAGTATATTTGTTTTCATGCTTTCAACTTCTAATCTCTAATCTCTGATTACTCACCAAATCGTCACCCTGAAATCTTTTCAGGGTCTATTTATTTAGATCCTGAAACAAGTTCAGGATGACATTGTCACCAAATCACCGATACACCTTAAATGCGGCCGCCCACTCCGGATTATAGTATTCATCGGGATGTGTGGAATGCATCAGTACAAAATTGTCGTCCCCGGTCCTGTCTACAAACACAAATTCAATCCGGCCTTCTAAACTATATGTCCAGATTTCAACCGGTTTGGAATATGCCATGGTAGATGTAGAGCGTTCCACATCCACCGGTGGGCCGTATTGAATATACACTCTGCCCCGGTCACTGTTGAGTCCGTTTCTAAAATTCTGTTTACAATACTCAATTTTTCTAAAATGATCTATCATAAATTCATTTTCAGGTGTACCGGGCGTAGGATCTTTGAATTTCCAAAAGTAAAGTAAAAATTCCTGCTTGCCGACTGCATCCAGTTGTTCAAACAAGCGTAATTCCTGATCACGCGCGATGTATTTGATCTGATCATAATATTTTTCTACGTCTGCATCTTCCATAGGAATCACCATCGGTGTTCCGGACTCTTGCGACACCACACGAAAATATCGCCGTATAGAAGAGTTATTATCATTGGCTGAATCAAAAATTTGCATATTGAGTGAATACATGCCGGTTGTTAAATCTGCCAGACTGACTTTTTCAATACGTGACGTATTTGCCCCTACCTTTTTTATGTCAAGATGAGCAATGTGGCTCATTGTGTCTCCGGCCAGGCTCTCAACCGAATACATGAGCGAGTAAAGCGAAGGTCGGTCTTCAAAATAAGCCAGGTTATTGATCTCAAAATATACATATAGAAAATTGTTTTCAGTTTGAGTTTCATAAAACCGTGCCGGATTTGGTATCATTTCGAGCTGATGCCTTGTAAACACGGTATTATCCCCGGAAGATTTTTTCAGATAGGCAATAAATACCGGATCACTGCATGACAATTTTTTGGATACCGGGCGTACGAGAATCGGTATATTTATAATGCCTTTTTTACCACTTAAAGAATCCGACAATAATAGAACGAATTTTAAACTATCCGGTTTTATATCAAATTTAACCAGATCTATGAAGGCTCCAAATCCTTCGGATTGTGATTCAATTTTGCCTATTCGTTTTTTATCAGAAACATTTAAAACAGATTTACCCGTTTTATCTACTAATTTTAAATTAAATGTGAAGCTGTATTCGTCGCGAGGTTGAGATTCAATATATAATTGCGCCAGATCCAGTGAGTAACACACTTCCATACGGATTTTATCATCGATGGTTTCGAATTGATAAATATCCGAATAAAATAACAAGTCCCCATTGCTTTTTAAAGGCAGTTTAAGCCCCTGAACCATCTCTGCCTGAACTTCTGAGTTGTATGGGATAACAATACAAATTAGAATTATCAAGATCAAGTATAAATTATACTTAATACCTTCAGTAGAAATTTTCAAGTCGTAAAATCCTTATGTATTGTCCTAAATGATTAAAGATTAGAGATTAGAGATTTGAAATTAGAAATTAGAAATTAGAATTGGACAAAATAAATATTGACTGTAATTCATCTCTAATCTCTCATCTCTAATTTCTAATTCTCTTTAACTTGCCTCACTCGCCTCTACCGTCTCCCCTTCTTCATCATCCTCAATCGCCATCAGGAAAATTGAAATAAGTGCAAATATCATTCCTGTTATGATGATCGGATGCGGAATCACCATATAGATAATTAGTGACAGGATGATCGTAATTACCGGGGCGATGGCATTGGTAAGCGGGCTGACAATCATCGCCTTACCATATCGGAAGGCATAAACAAGGCACAGCGCGCCAATGGCATTTAATACCTGAATCATTGCCGTCAGGTAAGGGCCCTTAAAACCCCAATTGATCTCCTGGCTAAAATCGGTCATCATTATGGCAAAAGGAATAAATACAAGTCCGGTGACCATCATATAGAAGAAAATGCTCTCGGCTTTCATAGTCTCGTTGGCAAATTTCATAACGTAGGCCTGTAAACCCCAGGCTAAAAACACTAGGAGTGACAAGATAATCCAGAAATATCCGCCACCAGCAGCAGAACTGGGATCCTGATATGAAAGCAATGGGATCGCCAGCAATGCGAGTATGATGCCTATCCAACCGCGTATACTGGCGCGTTCCTTTAAAAAGAAATATGACAGAATGATTGTAATCACAGGAGACAGTGAAATAAATGGAAATACCAGATAGGCAGGACCGGTTTTTAACGCCTGGAATAATATCAGCTGACCACCTGCGCCCAAAAAGCCGATGATGCTGCCCAGGAGGATCGCGCGGCCATCATATTCCAGTTTCCACTTGACCAGTCCCAGGGCAATTAGTGCCGGAGGTATCATAGTCAGGGCCCAGACAGTATATCCTAAAGTGGCCGGGAAGCCTGCTTTTTCAGGAATTTCAATTAAGGCACCCCAAACACCCCAAAATGTGGTCGTAATAACGGCATAAATTAGCCAGGGCTTTGATCTCACATCATTCTCCTTAGTTAGTTGCGTTGTCCAATTGCATATGAATATGTATCAAGGACTCTTGAAATACCCAGAAATATCAAATCATCGACCTTATTTGCTATACGGCCTTCGATAATCGCCTGGTATTGATACGGTAAATATTGACTCAGCAAATTCATTGGAACCGTATTTTGCGATAAATTATGTATCAACTTTTCAAGACTATTAGAAATCACCGGATCAGGCCAGTAGTAACGAATCCGGTCACTATAACTGAATTTGCGTGCCAGCCTTAGTTCGGAATCATTGCCATGATAATGCGATTGCCAATATCTTGGGTTTTTCAGCATTTGTTTTTCAATAGTCTCTATTAGTTGGGAAGTTTGAACTGCTTTCTGATCCTGATATAATTCTTCTTCAATCATAGCCAGCGCAAACAGTGTTTCACGCAAGGCAAAGGTTAACCAGGGTCCGACCTTTAATATGGCAAACTTATCTTCCACCATTTTCCTCAATGCGTCCCTGGTTTGATAATCTGTAGAATGTGCCTCATATACCAGATCATCCTGGCCTTTAATATAGTCTACCAGGCCGGATGCCTTTCCCTGATCATACTCCATAACAACCGCATCGCCAAATTCAACACCGGGCTGGACAACCACGGCCACAACCCGTTCCCACGCATTTTGCAAACCACGGCTATAAAATGCCTGCTTTGTGATCTCAATTGTTTCTTCTACCTCAGCCACGGGTGATATCCTGATATTCTCAAGATGCTCCTGGGCACCACCAGGAATCGGAACATCCGTACCAATAATGTATACAGGCGGATGATCAGGATTTAGATATTTTTCGGCAACCTGGCATAATTCAGCGGCCCTTTCTGCGACCACCCGAACATCCAGCAAACTATCACGTTCACCTGCGTCGTCGGCACAATGCATACTGGTATCCAAATGAATTTTTGTGTAACCCGCATTAACATAGGCGGCAATCAGTTTTTTTGCTTTATCCATTGCCGATACGGCAGGTTCTTTTTGCCAGGCATTCGGCCCCAGATGATCCCCACCCAGCATCAGCCCGTTCGAATCAAAATCTTCGCTGTTTGCGATTTGGTTAACATATTTAATAAATTTTTGTGGCGTCATGCCCGTATAACCACCGTACTGATCGACCTGATTGGATGTGGATTCAATTAACACTTTACTATTATTGAGTTTTGCATGTCTGAATGTGGCCCGCAACACAAATTCATTTGCGGAACAAATAGAACAAATTCCATCACCAAGTCTATTCAGATTCTTATGCATTTATTTTTATTTTAAAAGAATGAAGTATATCAACCGAAATAAAATCAGGCCAGCTCTTTGAACTTTTTTAATTCCGGTTCTTTTGTCCCGTTATAATCATAAATAGTCACACCTTCAACAACTCTGGTTATAGTGCCACTAATTGATGGTGCGTCCGGTTTCAGACCCAGGTTCATCGATTTGAAAAAGCCCAGTATTTGCGCCGGCATTACACTGCATAAACAATGTAACGGATCCTCTAACACTTCTTCCCCGTCGCCGTATATGATCGCCAAATCCAGATTGAGACCCGGATTCTCAGTTTCCATCACACCAAGCCTGAAAATTCCCCGTTCACCCTGGTTTATCGACTGCACCAAATCCGATTCATATTGCTTTACGTACGCGTTACTGGAAAACAGGAAAACATTTAATGTCGCAGCATCTATTACTGCTTTGGGGCCATGCCTGAATCCCAAAAAAGAATCAAATTTACAGATCACCTTACCATCACTTAGTTCCTGCAGTTTCAGATGTGATTCATGTGCCGTACCAAAGAGCGGACCGGATCCCAGAAAAACGGCACGTTTAAAACCCGTCTGTGCTAATTGTTTTAATTCCGACACATATTTTTGCAGAATTCGATCTCCATATGATGAAAGTAAATTCACCTGTGCCTCAACCTGGTTTATATCCCAACCAGGCCAGATCAACAATCCGCTCAGTACCATTGAGGTAAAGCTGCCCGTCATGGCAAGGCTTTTATCGTCCGCCTCCGCCGGCAGAAGGAATACATAACTATTATCACCGCACACATTTTCAACAATCTTCCCGTTTTTATTACAGGTAATAATCAGATGAAACATATTGGGATGGACCTGATTGGCCAGGTTTACTGCGGCGACACTTTCCGGGCTGTTTCCGGATCTGGCAAATGATACCAGTAATATTTTATGATGGGGATTAAAATAGTTTTCAGGATGCGTGACAATATCGGTCGTGGCCACAGCCCGTACAGGCTTGCCAAGGGTTTTCTGCAAACTGCCACATAATACTTCGCCTATAAATGCAGAAGTTCCGGCACCGGTTAAAACTATTTCAAGAGAATTATCGTTCAATAATGGAAGAAGGAATTCTTCCGCATCCTGTGATTGATTTTTTAAATACTTCCAGGTTTTTTTCCAGAGCGCGGGTTGCGAGGCTATTTCACGTGCTGTATCAAGGCCCCCAGCGGCTTTAAGGTCTGGTTCCGAAATACCGAGATAAGTATTCAATACTCCTCCAAATATATTTCATAACCTTTCGAAGCGAAAGTAAATACATTTCAATTCATTGTCAAGACCTTTTTTATTAACAGAGAGTGTAGTGTTTAAAAGGAACCGCGGAACCAGTTATGCATTCTTATGGATGACGGTTCTACTTATAAAAAAGTTGATTTTGCAAATAATTTATGGTATAATTCAAATAATAAGGTTTCGAAAGCAGATTGGTTTCAGAACAATGGACTCAAATATAACTGTAAACCGGCGGGCTCAGATATTAGATCTGTTAGATGCCCACGGAAGAATCTCAGTTACTGCACTCAGCAGCCGTTTTAGCGTCAGTGAAGTGACCATTAGAAATGATCTTGGTCGCTTGGAACAAAAGGGTCTGTTAATCAGAACACGCGGCGGTGCCCTTAAACATGACCGGGTTGGCATTGACTACACACTCAATGAGAAGCAAAAGCAACGATTTGCAGAAAAACAACGCATAGGTAAAAAGGCTTCGGAGTATATTAACGATGGTGATACGATCATTCTTGATTCCGGTACCACCACTATGGAGATTGCCAAAAACCTCGATAATTTTTCTGAGCTGACCGTTATAACAAATGCACTCAATATTGCCGGTTATTTATCCAACTTAAAAAATATAAAAGTCATTATGCCCGGTGGATTTTTAAGACAAAATTCTCTTTCCCTGGTTGGGTCCCCTACCGAGCAAATACTGCGTAATTTTTATGTGGATAAATTATTTATGGGTGTGGACGGAATTGATTGTAACCACGGTTTATTTACACCAAATGTTGAGGAAGCCCATATAAATCAGGTTATGATTGATATTTCGCATGAGGTTTTTGTCGTTACCGACTCAAGTAAATTTCTGCGGCGCAGTTTTGCTTTTATTGCACCGATCAGTCATATAAATGCAATTATTACCGATTCAGATATTCCATCCGAACCAAAGCGGCAACTGGCTGAGTTTAATATTGATGTGATATTAGTATGAGATGATTAGGGATTGGGAATTGGGAATCGGCTATTGGCTATCGGCTTTCGGCTTTCGGCTATTAGTAGAGAGCAAATTACCAATTACTAATTACAAGTTCCAAGTTCCGATTTCCAAGTACCCAGTGCCTAGCACCTCATACCAATTATAGTCTGTGATTAGGTTCACATCACCCATCTTTACAAAGGAGATCAGTATGAAGGATCATGATGATATGCAAAGATCAGACTTGAACCGGCGGGATTTTATTAAGAAAACCAGCGCACTAAGCATCGGCGCAGTTGTTGCCGGTTCTGCCCTGGTTGCATGTGCGCAAGATGAGCGAAAAATTACCAGCAAACCGGGTTTACCAAAAGTGGATCCAATAGAAACGGTTAAAATCGGATTTGTCGGTGTGGGAAACCAGGGTTCGAGTCATGTTCGCAATTTTTTGAATATTGAAGGTGTGGAAATCCGGGCCATTTGTGATATTGTACCGGAGAAAGTAACCCGTATGCAAAAATGGGTAACCGATGCCGGATTTGCCAAACCAACTGGTTATTCAAAAGGTGAAGAAGATTTTAAGCGCATGTGTGAACAAGAGGATCTTGATCTGGTATTTACGGCCACACCATGGAAATGGCATGTACCAGTATGCCTTTCCGCCATGAAAAATGGCAAACATGCTGCCACTGAAGTCCCGGCAACCGTCACTATAGATGAATGCTGGCAACTGGTTGAAACAGCTGAGAGTTTGAATAAACATTGCGTTATGATGGAAAACTGCAATTATGACCGGCGGGAATTATTATTTTTAAATCTGATCCGCAAAGGCATGCTGGGTGAACTCGTACACGCGGAATGTGGTTATTTGCATGATCTGCGAAATTATAAAGTGGGCGATTTGTATGAGGCCCAATGGCGTATCATGCATTCAATCAACCGGAACGGGAACTTATACCCAACCCATGGTCTGGGACCAACCGCCCAATGTATGAATATTAACCGGGGAAATCAGTTTGATTATCTGGTATCAATGAGCAGTCAGTCTCGTGGACTCAACCTGTATGCAGAGGAAAAACTAGGCGCTGATCATCCCTTTGCCAAACAAAAATATGCCCTGGGTGATGTAAACGTAAGTATAATAAAAAATAAGGATGGTTCAATCATAACTGTGTATCATGACACCAATCTGCCAAGACCTTATTCACGTATCAACATCATGCAGGGAACAAAAGGGATTCTCAGGGGCTATCCGGATGGTGTACATATCGAGGGCCGCAGCCCGGCACATACCTGGGAAGATATTGAAAAGTATTTTGCTGAGTTCGAGCACCCCATGTGGAAAAAATTAGAGAAACTGGCCGAAGGTGCCGGACATGGTGGTATGGATTATATCGAAGACTACCGCCTGATCCGGGCACTCCAGACTGGTACAGAGACAGATATGGATGTATATGATGCGGCAGCACTGAGCTGTATCGCCGAAGTGAGTGAAAAATCAGTGGCCAATAAAAGCGCTCCGGTTGATATTCCGGATTTCACCAGAGGTATGTGGAAGACACGTGAACCATTTGGCATTATTGAGGGTTAATGTGCGATATTTGATTTTTTTAATATTTACACTAACGCTCATTTTTTCATGCACTAATACTAAAGACAAGCCTGATCAAATTGAACTCAAGAAGGGGTTACCGGATTCCAACCTGGTAGCCCTTGAGTTTATTCTGAACATTGATCGGGATGTCTATGACTATACTACCTATGGCGAAGCACCGCAAATTGCCATCTGGATTGAAAATCCGGATTCCGCCTCTATCAGGACCGTCTGGGTGAGTAACCGCTCCGGAAGGAATCAATGGAAAGGTAAAGTTGAATGTCCGGTCGCCCTGCCCTATTGGGAAAGCAGACATCGCTCGGAAAAAAGTCAATTTCGTGAGAGAAACATTCTCGAACGATTGATAGATGCCATAAGCGGGGCCACGCCCACCGGCGGTGAATTTATTACCTCGATACATGTGCCTTTAAAATCCCACTGGTATTATTTTATTGAAGTAAACGCGTCCGGGGATTATAACAAACATTTTCCTTATTGGTCAAAGGATGGTCTGCCCGATTCAGAAGGAAATGGTCAACCGTCTATAGTGTATAGTGATTCAATAACGGCAAGAAGTGGAAATCAAAATACCCCCATGATTATCGGCCGAAGTGACCAACGCCAACCGGTAGATTCACTTCTTGAAGATTTGGAGGGGATCACAACTGCCGGAGACTTAATCCGTAATATTGAAGTAGTGTGCAGGAAATAAGTTGTCATTCTGAACGTAGCATAGCGGAGTGAAGAATCTCCAAATGGCCGGGGATCCTTCGCTAACGCTCAGGATGACAATTAAAAATCGCCTGATATTTATCACTCACCAGTTTTGTAACCGCTCTGATTGCCGGCGGAAAGACTTTGCGTAAATCAATATCTTGATTGTCTGCCATCTCAGATTTGAGATGCTTCATAAATTCATTTTTTATTTCCGTCGCCAGGTTAATTTTACAAATTCCCTTTTCAATGGCCTTACGTAATGTTGCGGCCGGCACCCCGGAACCGCCGTGAAGCACCAGACAGGCATTGGTGACAGAATTAATTTTTTCCAGACGCTCCAGATCTAAGTTCGGTTCACCTTTATAAAAACCATGAGCCGTACCGATTGCCACAGCCAGGGAATCAATCCCCGTTTGCTCTACAAACTCAGCCGCCTGCTCCGGATCCGTATATCCGGAACTGGTAATCTCTTTCTGCCCCAGTTTGGCCACATATCCCAGCTCGGCCTCCACATGGGCTTTATACTGCTCAGCCATTTTGACCACACGGGACGAGACCTCTATATTCTCTTCAAATGACAGTTCACTGGCATCGATCATCACTGAGTCATAACCGGCATCAAGGCAACTCTGAACCAAGTCAACCGAACTTGCATGATCCAGATGCAGCCATCCCTTTACGCCAAACTGATTCAGAGCCGCACGTGCCAGATGGGATGCCACATCCAGCCCCAAATAATCAAGGGTGCTTTTTGATGTCTGGAGAATAAGCGGTTCTTTTAGTTCAACAAATGCAGAAAGTACGCCGCATAATGTCTCATAATTATAAAAATTGATGGCAAGAACGGCAGATTTTTCTTGCTGCTTTTGTTTTAAGAATTCACGTAATTTCATTATTCTTCAGTATATCCGAATCTTTCCGCGGCTATTTTCATCACCTGATCCATATTCTGAAAGGCGGTGGTTCCACCGGCGGCAGTGGTTGATATGGCACCGGTCAGATTTCCGAATGATTGACACACCTCAATGGGCTCCTTCCGAACATAGCGGGAAATGAACCCGGCATTAAAACTATCCCCTGCCCCGATTGCATCCACCACATCCTTATTCAGAAACGGCTCCATGTGCGTTATTTTCCCCCCGGACATACAGGCTGATCCGGCACTTCCCAATTTTACGGCCACGATATTTGCCACATCCCGGATGGATTCCAGAGCATCATGATAATCCTCTTTTCCGGTGAGGTGGGCAAGTTCCTGCTTGTTTGGCAGGAATACATCCACAAAAGGCAACAGCTCCATGAGTGGTATATCCCATTTCTCATAGGGATCCCATTGCACATCCAGGGAAGTTGTTAATCCGATTCCCTTTGCTTCTTTAAATAACTTTAATACATCTGGTTTTAAAGCCGGTTGCAGAAATATGGATGACAGATGTAAATGCATTGCAGATGTCAGGTTGTTAAATGGAATATCTTTTAGACAGAAGTGATTCATAGCCCCGGGATGGGTCACCATGGCCCGGTCTTCGTCATAATTAAGTATTATTGTCGCACCGGTTTTTAATTCATCAGACCGGATGATCAGATCCGTAACCACATCGTTCGCTTCCAGGCTGTCAATACAAAGATCTCCAAACTGATCTTTACCGATCATACCTACAAATGAGACATCTGTCCCGAGACTGCTCAGATTACTGGCAAAAATGGCCGATGAACTACCCAGGGTCAGGGTCATCTGATCGGCAATTTTTTCCTTGCCCATTTCAGGATACCCGTCGATATTGTTCAGGATCAAATCTACATTTAATTCACCAACTACAATGACACCTTCTGATTTTTTCATATTTGTTTTCCAATTCATTAGTTGCCTTTTTTTTACCACGGAGATCACAAAGGACACGAAGGATATTATAGAAATGTCCAATGTCCAAGTCCGAATGCCAAATGAATGTCCAAAATCAAATGCTTAAATATCCATGTAAATAATTATCATTGGACATTGAAAATTGATTTGTCATTTGGATTTTGACATTATGATTTTATTATATTTTCTTCGTGTGCTTCGCGCCCTTAATGGTAAACAATCCAATTTACAGATCAACTACAATTTCCATTAGTTTAATCATTCTTCAGAAATGAGACAATTTCATTTATACTATCAACCTGATGATCCGCAATCGCCACTTCTGTTTCAATGGAATATTCATTCCTGAGATAAATACATTTAAGACCGGCTGCTTGTGCACTTTGAATTCCTGCAGCAGAATCCTCAACCGCAAAACAATGATCCACGGGACGGTTAATACCTTTTAATGCCAGATCATAAATATCTTTAGCCGGTTTTTTATCATCTACCATATCACCACTCACGATGATAGAAAAACAATCTTCGTATGACAATTTCCCTTTTGCATGACTGGTCAGACGTGATAAAATTACATCAATTTGTTCCCGGATGGAAGACGAAGCCAATGCCAGCAATATCCCTTTTTCCTGACACAATTGCAACAATTCAAAAATTCCCGGCATGGGTTCCAGGTCGGCTGATTTTAGCATTTCCAAATAGATATCATCACGATATCTTGTTGTTTTTTCAACCGGTAGCGGATCTGATTCGAAAAAAGTGGCATTAATCGTCTTTACATTATTTTCGATCGAGTGACCAATAAAACTATTCAGAAATTGATCATCCGCTTCTATTTCATATTCTAAAAGCATCACACGGAATGCTTCAACATGGATTGGCTCTGTATCTGCGAGTACGCCATCCATATCAAGAATAATGGCATCAGGCTTCTGTGGAATATTTTTTAACATGCACATCTTTCGAATATTGATGGGATGCTTCGCTTGCGTAAAGCATATTAGCAGTAACGTGTCATTCTGAACGTAACGCAGAGGAGTGAAGAATCCCCAAGGATTACAGAATCTACTGGCTGTTATTATAGCAAATATAAAGATTAATCACAAATCTATTGCGCGGGTACTTGATGGATTGCTCTCATTTCATTTAAAATTAAATCTCACTTTTCGGACATCCTCTTCATTACCGGTAGATTCTGTTAGCAGATTGTATAAATCCGGACGACGGCTCGTGATCCAGCGCTGCCCCGTACAATGATCACGCATACTCATATCCAGATCAGCAATAACCATATCATCCTCCGCCTTCCAGGTTTCTGTCAATATCGCACCATAGGGGTCAATAATCATGGCATTGCCCGTCCTTACCTCATCATCATCAAGTCCCACGCCATTACTATATATCAAAAACATTCCGTTATCATGGGCGCGTGCAGGGAGCCAGGTCATCAGCCATTCCCGCCCCTTTGGGCCCAGGAATTCTGATTGAATCGCTTTCGGATTCTTCTTTCTGTTTTGCCATAATTCCGGATCAATTCTACCCATACATCTCGGACTGGGACTATGACATCCACCGGTTTGGTGTGGCGCAATCAAAATCTCAGCTCCCTTAAGTGCCGTGATCCTGACATTCTCAATAATGTTATTATCATAACAAATAAGAATTCCGGCTTTTATTCCCTGCGGCAGATCAAAAATGGTGTATTCATTTCCACTCTTCATGTGTTCACTGATAAAGCAATGTAATTTTCTATGAGCGGCATACCTGCCATCAGGCATTGCAACAATATATGTATTATATAGATTTCCGTCCTCACCCAATTCAATCAATCCTGCACCGATTGAGATGTTATACTTTTTCGCCAGATATAATAGTTCTTTTATGGAAGGCCCCTCCGGGACCGATTCGGCAAGTAACTCAATATCCGGCTTTGCCAAATTTCTTACATGCCAGTAGCCGGTAATACACATTTCCGGAAAGATTATCAATTCTACTTTGTGTTCAACCGCCTCGATAACAAAGGATTTAATTCGATTTAAATTGTATTCTTTATCACCAGCATGATGGTTAAATTGAACTGCAGCGCTTTTTATTTTATTCATATATTGCTCCGGCCATTTTTATAAAATTCTAAATTACGATAAATCATAAATCTATGTTTCTCTCAATTAACTTGCAATATTCTAAAATGTCACCTATTTTTTAATGCAAATCTAAATATAAATATTTCCGGATATTTTACATTATAAAACTATGCACGATCAGATCAAAATGGATGATTTTTTTGAAATCAGAATGATCACACCCGGTGAAAACTTAGACTTTGATAAAATCAGAGTACTGACGAGTCAGTTGGCACCGGACTATACACCTCCTGACAACAGTACAATCATGCACATCCTTAATACAGAACATACAAAAATATTTGTAGCTCAGGTAAAATCCGAACCACATGCGATAGTAGGTGTTTTGTTAGTATGTATTATTCACCTACTGACAAGCACAAAAATACAGATTGAAGATGTAGTGGTTGACAGCAATTTCCGTGGCCTGGGCATTGGTAAGGCGATGATGAAAAAGGCTATTTCTTATGCGAAGAAAATCGGCAGTGCAAAAATAGATCTTACCTCCACTCCTGACAAAAAAGCAGCAAATAATTTGTATGTAAAATTAGGCTTTAAAAAAAGAAATACCAACGTATACCGGCTTAATTTGTAATTAAACTAAAATGTTTATTTCGTTATCAAATTTTAATAGTATACACATAATTCCCGGAACGGTTTCAGACCATTCCCTTAATCAAGATCGTAGTGTCATCCCGATAGAATCGGGATATGAAGAAATGAAAAGCAGGATTAAAAGATGAAACCATCCCGTACCAGCCTGGCTGCGCCAGTCTTTACGGGACAGGCAGAATCCTCAGAGGGAAACTCTGAGAACTCTAAAAGAATATCCTTTAGGAGATATTACTGAAAAATTAATTTCATGTATCCCGATTTATCGGGAAAGTTCACTCATTACTTGGGCCAGGTCTGTTAGAATATTCATATTGCCCAGGTGCTAACTTACCTGAAAGCAGAAAATCTAAAAGTCGTATTGTTGATCAATTTTAATGTTGACAAATTAAAAGAAGGAGTAAAGAGAGTTATCTTATAAGAGATCACAGAGGGGAGAGGATTAGAAATAGTATTAACATAAATAATATTAATAATTTACTCTGTGTACTCTGTGGTTATTTATTACACTACCATCAAGATTATGAGGATAATTTAGTGTTAAAAATTACAACGATATTATTATTGATCCTTTTCATCGGCTGCAGCCAGGATAAACCGGAAGAAACGGTTGAAACCGGCCCGGTTGAATACCAATTAATTTCCCATGCCGGGTACGATACTCTTCCCGCGTCAAACGTAACCATTCTTATCACTGATCAAACTTTTTCCGGCCAGGGGCCCATCAATCGGTATTTTGGTAAAATAACTGATAACCGGATATTGCCTGCCATTGGCACAACTATGATGGCCGGTCCCGACCACTTAATGAAATATGAACCGCAATATTTTAGTGCACTGGATTCCGCAATGGTTGAGGGAATTGGGACGAATACGCTGCGGATAACCAGAAATGGAAATGAAATATTGGTTTTTGAAAAGATCTCTTCGAGATGACATCAAAAAACGTTTTTTGCGCAGGGACACGGCACCCGTATAACGGGGTCTCCGACATGCCGTGTCCTTTAACCGATTGCCTGGCGCCGAGTACCGAGTTAACATGACAAAAATCCGTAAAATAGTAATCACATTCATGCTGGCATTTTATCTGGCGGTAAACACCTGTGACAAATCATACTATTTTTCTTATAACACGACCTATCATTCCATAACTTTGGACGACTATCCTGAAAATGTTTTATACGATAGCATGACACATTCCGATGGTGATTTTCAACCAGGAAGATTTGTCAAACATCCTGCTAATTTCTATCCGGGACTAAATATGATCAGAATAAATGAATTTAGATTCTCTCTTAACTAGAGGATAATGATTTTAGATTTTAGATTTTGGATTTTGGATTAACCTGTCATCCTTTTTCGAGCATCCAGTATCCTGTATCTTGTATCTTGTATCAAACTATTCACAAATTATCCGAGGTACACCATGAATATTCGCCCGGTTTTATTAGAAGATGGTCCCGGGATGGCAGAATTAACCCGGGAGTTAGGTTATCCGACAAATGCAGAAAAGATGCGTGAAATTTTACAGCTGGTGTTGAGTAATCCGGATCATGAAATTTTTATTGCCGAGATTGAAGAGAAATTGGCAGGATATCTTCACCTGGTTCAGGGAGGATCCTCCGACGACCAAACCATTCTTGATATCGCTGCTCTTATGGTCCATAATAATTACCGGTCAAAAGGTGTGGGGAACGCATTCCTGCAAACTGCGGAAGACAAAGCAAAAAAGAAGCATACACACCATTTACGTATTCGTACCAGTCTTGTGAGCCGCGAAGCATACCATTTTTTTGAACATAGGGGATTTGTAAATCTGGCAACACAGGAAATGTTTGTCAAGGAAATTGAATAGCACAGAAAAAAGGAACTATGATTAATGACTGATAAGATCAACCGGATTTCAAGCATTGATGTGTTGCGGGGAATCACCATTCTTGTTATGATATTTGTTAATGATGTAGCCGGTGTGACTGGTACGCCTGCCTGGATGAAACATATCTCACCATCGCTGGCGGATGGTATGACATTTGTCGATTGGGTATTCCCTTCATTTCTGTTTATCGTGGGTATGTCACTACCTTTTGCCATTTCAATACGATTAAAACGCGGTGACTCACATTTAATGGTGGTGAAGCATATACTTATTCGCACCGTGGGTTTGCTTATCATCGGTGTATTTATGGTCAACACAGAATCTATTTCCGAGGACGGATTGTTAAGTCCGGTAATATGGACGTTGATTATGTATGGTGGCGTCATTCTGGTTTGGCGGCAACCATCAGCTCAAGATAACAGTCTGTTTTCCAAAGATAAACTTTTGAAATACCTGGGCATCTTGATCCTGATTATTATGGCTTTTCTCTATCGTGCACAGGGCGATCCAGGCCTGATCGAGATAAGACCACAATGGTGGGGAATTCTGGGATTAATTGGCTGGGCCTATCTTGTGGCAGGCATGATATTTCTGATTTTCAAGAAAAATATTACTGCGATACTCGGAATGGTGGTAATTCTATATTGTATTTATTTTGCAGATAAAGTTGATACATTTGCCTTTTTTTATGAAATATTTCCATGGATCAATATCGGCGGCATGCTGGGCTCTCACGCGGCCATAACACTTTCTGGTGTTATTTTAGGTATAATCCTGATGCCGGATTCCTCGGTTTCTACTCCGGCGCAGCGTATCCGATGGTCATTACTATATGGTCTCGGGCTGTTTGCTGCCGGTTTTTTTATCCACACACTGAGCGGGATAAACCAGATGTTTATCATTAATAAGATCCTGGCCACCCCCGCCTGGTGTTTGATCACTTCAGCAATCACGGTTTGGCTATGGGTGCTTATATACTATGCTATTGATGTCCGTGGCTGGAATGGCTGGACTTTTATTGTTAAACCGGCCGGAGCAAATGCGCTGTTTGCCTACATCCTTGCACCCGTTCTCTATAATATTTTTATATTGATTTCCTATTTATTTGGCGGATTTAACTTTTATTACTGGCTGGGAACCTCTTTTGCGATCGGATTCTGGCGTTCGCTTATCTTTGCCTTCCTGGTAACCTGGCTGGCGGGTGGATTGAGAAGATTGGGATTGGGAATGAAGTTGTAATTGGGAACTGGGAACTGGGAATTAGTAATTCGTAATTATATTCTGTGTCATTCTGAGCGAAGCGAAGAATCCCCTGCTCAGAAATAGAGAATTTGAAATTAGTAATTTGTAATTGGTTATTAGTTATTTGTATTTTATAATTTTTAACTTCTAATCTTTTTTCTTTGCGCCTCTGCGCCTCTGCGAGAAATTATTTAAAGGAGCTGAATAGTGAAAGAACTTCGAGGGATTAAATCATCGTTTACCCCCCTTTTTATAACCGGCTTGATATTCACTTTTACTGTCATTTTGATTTTTTCCTGTGCCGGAACAAAAGAAGGGAAAAAACAAACATTTGATGATGGCAAAATACGTGCATTACATCTCCTAAATCATACGACTGATGATGATTTGGACTTGCTCTGTGAATATGTCCCCGAATTGTCGGAGCTTGGTATAAATATGCTCATACTGGAAGTGGATTATGGTTTTCAGTTCAGTTCGCATCCGGAACTTAGGCAGGGAAATTCTCAAATTTCAATCGATGCGGCTAAGAAATTAACTGCATGTTGCAAGGATTTCGGGATTCGGCTGGTCCCGGAATTTCAATGTGTCGGTCACCAATCCTGGGCAAAAAAGACGTATCCACTCTTGACAGTCTACCCAGAACTGGATTTGACACCGGGAGCGTTTCCAGAGAATGAGGGCATCTATTGTCGCGAGTGGGATGTGACCAATCCCAGGGTAAATGAGATTGTATTTTCATTACTAGACGAAATTATTGATGCATTTGATGCCGATGCATTTCATGTAGGGATGGATGAGGTGTTCTTATTGGGAACGGAGCATTCGCCTTCAACAAAGGGTATGGATCCGGGTGAACTTTATGCCCGCGCGGTTAATGACATGTATAATCATATAGTAAAAAAACGTGGTATTGAAATGATGATGTGGGGCGATCGCCTGATTGACGGCAGGACATATCCGCAATATGGTGCCTGGGAAGCCGACACACTTGGCACTGCTAGTGCCATTTCGCAAATCCCACGTGATATTATTATATGTGACTGGCATTATGAGCAGATGGATGATTATCCCTCTGTGGATCTTTTTATGAAAGAAGGATTCCGTGTGCTTCCCAGCAGCTGGCGGGATACGGATGCAACCAAAATGTTGATTGAATATAGTTATGGAGTCAATCAGGAAAAGATGCTGGGACATATGTTCACGACATGGGGTGGAAAAATTGATGACCGGATTGATTTTCCCTCCATGATAGAGGGATTGAAGTTGATGGGTGAGATAAACTTACGGGTGAATAAGGATTAGAGATGAGAGATTAGAAGTTAGGAGTTAGTAATTCGTTATTGGTAATTGGTAATTGGTTATTATATTAGGTGTCATTCCGAGCGAAGCGAAGGAATCTCCAAACGTGCTTGGGATTGCTTCGTCGCAACGCTCCTCGCAATGACACTAGCGCAAATAAAGCATTGATTTTACCGCCCTTTCCTCATTCAGTCTTCAGAGAATAGTAATATATTCCGGAACTTACCTTCATTCCCCTTGAATTTGTGCCATTCCATTCAACGACATTATCTCCCCGCTCGAACATAGTATTTCCCAGTTCGGTCACCAGACTCCCTCTTACATCGTAAACCGAGATCTTTATATTTGAAGGATCAGATAAATAAAAGGGAATTTTTGTTCCGCCATTAAACGGATTTGGGTAGTTTTGTTTCAGAGTGAATGTACCGGGAGGAGTTCCAGATCCACCACCCGAAGACGTGGCAATAAATTCTATTTGATTCAGATTAACACCGCCATTTAAAAAATTGAGAGTAAAAGGCACGGAACCCATTGGAATATAGAAATTCCCCAAATCAATAGTTTGCCAGTCAAACCATCCACCTGTATTGGGAACACTAATTTTCCGGTTGATTACTTTATTATTAATTACTAATTGAATCAGTCCGGAACTGCTGCCGCTGGCCACACGCATCTTAATATTAAAACTATCTGTCTCTGTGACCTCCAGAGTATATTTCAGCCATTCATCAGTCTCAACAAAACCAACATTATATGGGTATCCTTCAGAGTCTTTTGATAATTCGATATCGACTCCGTCGTTACGATAACTAAATCCAGTATTCCAGGCAGTATACTCTCCGGTTGATACATATAGTTGGCCACTACTTTATCAAAATATGCTTTGCCATTATGTCCCATATCATAGTGAACTGCAGGGATTTTTCCCGGAATATTATTTGCAGCGAAGGGTTTGGTTTCATCTGTCTGTGTCTGGCGCATCATGGCATCAATCACATCCGGTTGAATGATGCAGTTCTCAATTTTTGCCTTTTCAGCCAGATCCATTAAGGCATTTTTTGCATAATCCGCCGATGGTTTGCTAGCACGACCTTCCCAATAGTCCAATAGTCTCTGATATTCCGGAGATTTTATAATAGAAAGTGGCCCGCTTATCGATTCAATCTTTTTCATCGGCCACCAGGCCCAGCCAATATTATTTTTTTCGAACAACTTAATCGCATCAGTAAACCATACATTTGAATTTTCACCGGATTCGCCACACCAGATCGGCACATTATGCTGACTACGGATATTCAACATCCATTGAATAGATCCCTGGTCATTATGACTCCAGTATTTATGAAAACTGTAGACCATATTGTTATCAAATGGAGGTGTCAATCCGGTAAAATCATTGGCAAACCAGTTTCCTTCGATGAAAATGATATGGTTTTTGTCCACTGCACGAATTGTTGCCACGATAAGTTCATATATATGCTTTAACTGTGTATTTCCCGGTAAATCCCAGTTTGTTTCATTGATCAGATCATATCCACCCATCCAGGGCTCATTTGCATATCTGTCTGCGAATTTACGCCACAGGGCAATCGTTTTCGATTGATTATAAGAAGATTCCCAAAGTGAGGGTTTTGTGGGATCATAATCAGATATGGCCTGATCATATCCCTGTCCACCCGGCGCTGCGTGTAAATCCAGAATCAAGTATATTTCATTTGCGGCACACCAGGAAAGCAGGCTATCAACTATGACAAAACCCTCTTCCAGCCAGGTTCGACCGCCCGGTACCGGTTCTTCCTCAATGGGTAATGTGAACAAATTATAATGTAAGGGCAGTCTGACACTATTAAATCCCCAGGCCGCAAGCGAGTCAATATCAGATTTTCGGCAATGATTGGCATGCCAGGCATCAAAAAAAATGTCGGTATCGGTTTCCCCTATCAAATCGACTATATGTTGCCTGATCTTGTGTTGCGGACCGGCAAAACTGCTGGTCTGCATCATATAGCCTTCCATGACCATCCAGCCACCCAGCCCCATGCCCCGAAGCAGCACATTCTCTCCAGCTCCATTTACAATATTCTGACCATCGGCTTTTAAGAATCCCTGTGAATAGACTGACATGAATCCGGATAAAAATAAACAAAAAAGAACAATTCGCAATTTATACATTACAACATCCTTATTTACAATTGGCGGTTAAAAAATATGTAAACACCTGGTCAGGAGAAACTAGACAAATAACTAATTACAATCTCTAATTTTCCGCGAGAGAATAATCCTAAAATTCAATCTCCACATAACTTCCTTTAAAATCCTGGGTACGGGCTTCGATAGTGGCAGTACCCTTTCCTTCCGGCACATATTCAATGGCTGCATAGCCACTGGCAAATTCAATCACATCACTGCCGGTTGGTGTGCCCTGGTATTTTTTTAAACGGCCAGGCCCCTGGTGATCAAAATACACTCGTTCATTAAAATCATAACACAAATCACCTTGTTTGTCCCGGACCCGCGCTTCTACCAGGTAGTTCCCATTTTCCATCTTCTTAGCAGTCAATTCAAGGTCATCTGGTGTTCCCGGCTTCTCCGTAACATAGTATACCTTTATTTCATTTCGTGTAATTTCTTTTTCGTCTTCAAGACCAATAGCGGTTAACTTGTTCTCACCCTCTTTAAAAACCACATTCCAACTTAGTCCGGCCGCCGGAAATTCTTTTATATTTCTCTGCCGGTTTTCCAGAGCCACATCATTAAGATACAGAGTTACGGATTCACAATTACTAAATACGCAAACCTCTCTTGCCTGCCCTGGTAATCCATAGCGCAGCTTCCAGGTAGGCGATTCGATATAGCAAAACTTTGGATTGTTGGTCCAGTAACTTTTAAAAACATAGAATGCATCTTTTGGATTTCCCTCACGATCCACCAGTCCTTTTTGATTCATATAGGGTATGGCATTTTCTGGTCTTAAGGGTGTTCCAAAATCCTTAAACGCCCATTGTGCATTACCTGCAAACCAATCAGTTTGCTCAGTTACACTCAAGTGCCAGTCAAAAAGATCCACAATATAATTTTCACTCCAGTCCCCTGCCGAAGACACTTTTGGCATATTGATCATATTGGGCTTTTCTGCCCACTCATTTTCATTTACCAGCCCTTCACCGGTTATCGGATTCTCTGTATGTCGGCCCACATGACTGGATCCGCCATATTCCACATGTAAGAGATGATTATATTTATCGCGGGCTTTGGTAATGGCTGTTTCATATTTCTTATACACACCTGAGTACCATCCGGCCCAAATGGAAGGTGAAAACACATCGACAATGTCCGCGCCTTCATAAAACTTTCTTATGGCAGTTTTTCTGGAAGGATCCAGATTATGGGCGAGATCATTAAGTTCGCTCAAGAATGATTTCATGGGTTCGATATCTCCACCATCGGGATAATCCGGCAACCAATATATTTCATTTCCCAGCGACCAGATAATGATACTGGGATGGTTATAATTTTGTTCGATCTGTTCCGCTAATAATCTGCGCGTCGTGCTTTTCCACTCATCATCACCAAGTCCACCGCGACACCAGGGCAGTTCATCCCAGACAAGCAAGCCCAATTCATCGCAGGCACGGTAGACTTCAGGATCCTGGGGATAATGTGCAAGACGCACAAAATTTGCCCCCATCTCTTTAATCTGTTCCATGTCACGGCGATGCAAAGAATCAGGCATGGCATTACCCAATCCGGCATGTTCTTCATGTCGATGGGTGCCTCTTAATAACAATCGCTCGCCATTCAGATAAAACGGCCCGTGTTTTTCAAACTCAAACCAACGAAATCCATATCGTTCTTCGACCCGGTCTGTCCCGGCTTTGCTCACCAACGTTAATTTATATGTATATAACTGCGGATTATCGGGAGACCATAGCGCAGGATTGGCAATCGTTGGCATTTCAACCTTATGTTTCGATTCACCAGGAGGTAATTTTACTTCCACATTTGTCGAGATGATTTTTTTATTATTGGCGTTGTAAATGTCAACCTTAATATCTGAGGGCAATTCCGGGCCGGAATTGACAATTCTGAATTCAACGTCAGATTTAGCCTCCGATTTTGAAATTTGGCTAGTCGAAATATGAGCGTTATCAATATAGGCAGCAGGTAACGTTTCCAGCCAGACATCGCGCGTAATTCCGCCAAAAATAAAGAAATCCGACTTCTGGGAAGGGATGATCGCACGATTGATCGAATTGTCCGCACGCACAAATAATCGTATTTTCTTCACCCGGGTTGAGATACTTACTTATATCAATTTTAAATCCCAGATAGCCGCCAATATGTCCGCCAATCCGAGCGCCGTTTATGAATACATCGCAACTAATATTTACTCCTTCAAAGTAAAGGCGATACACGCTATTATCTTCATTCTGTTGGGGAGTGATATTTTTTTTATACCATCCTGTATCCCGGCGATAGCCCGGATTATTATCCGTTGCATCCAAATTATTCCAAGTATGTGGCAAATTTATTTTTTGCCAATCGGATGTTCTATTCATGACCTGGTTGACATCATCGGTACGGTCTTGCAGATAAAACCAATTTTGGTTTATATTTTCGATAACTCTGCCATCAGAAGCAGTTGATTGAGAAATTGAGATAATAGAAAATATGAAAATTAAAACTGTAAATCGGACAAAAGTATGCATTATAATAAATCCTTCATAAGAATAATTGAACATGTATCACATATGAAACAGGTTTCATTTACAGGTAAAGAATATATTAATCTGGCTTGAGAGATACAAATGAATCTAATAAGGGATGGGGTGATTTTCTTGACGGGGTAAAAGGATAAAAGGAAAAGAGGGGGAAAGAATCAAAAGTTCCATAATTTTTTGAGCGTACCCCAAGATTAAGAGGATGTGTTTCTACACAGCCTCTTAATCCTAGGGTAAAAAAAGACATAGTACTTTGTAATTTGTTATTGGTAATTAGTAAAAATTGCCAATTGCCATCAGCAAATTTTTAATTTCTAATCTCTAATTCCTAACTTCTAATTAAATATCCTATTATCCTGTCTAATAAATAAAATATCTCACCTGGTAACATCAGACACTATCGCATCAGCACCATTTTTCTTGTCTGGCGAAATGTACCTGCAGTCAGCTGGTAAATATAAATCCCGGATGCCAGATTATAGGCCATCGTGTCGAACATAACGCCATATTCGCCTGCCGGCTGCTTTCCGGAAACCAGCACCGCCACGCTTTGTCCCAGCGAATTGTATACTTCAAGATGGACTTCTGATGCCTCTGACAACTGATATCTGATAGTGGTCGAAGGATTAAAAGGATTTGGATAGTTCTGGTTCAGACCGAATTTCGCCGGTGTACCCGCTAGAAAAATTTTCTGCCAGACCGGAAATTGTCTCTACATTTATAGTGATACTATGTTTTACGGTTGCCGCACTATCGTCCTCAACCGTGATCTCAAAAGCAACCTCAGAATTCAGACCATAGATTGCAGTAAGAGTAAGCTCGCCAGTGGCATCATGATACTCATAATTTAGCGAGTCTTCTGATGACGTAAAGGAATATTTCAATTTATTATCCGGTGTTTCCACATCAGATACATAGTTCCAGAGCATAATAATTATCGTCGAATCCGTATTCAATACCAACTGACCAGGCAATTCATTGATTTCCGGCACATCATTGATGGGATGGACAATAACATACATATCAGCCTTATCAGTTGATTCTCCATCACTTACTTCGAGTGACAGAGTATCTATTCCAAACCAGTTGACTTTTGGTGTCATTACGGCATTTGTAGCATCAGAAGTTATTTTGACATTATCCCCCCCGGTAAGTTTCACTTCCAATTTCTCGTCCGGTGTATCTGGATCATCTACAAACTCATATAAGGCGGCAATTGGATATTTGAACACATTATCCTCGTTAAATTCAACCAGCGGTAATTTTTGAATGACAGGTGGATCATTTTCGGCAGCAACTGCCAGTGTAACAAGCGCTGCATTTGATATGGCGCCGCTATCATCTTCGACTGTATAATTAAAACTATCGGGTCCATAATAATTCTCTGCCGGAGTATAGGTAATACTGCCATTATTTGGATTGACATCCGTGGTACCATGAGCCGGTTCTTTTGATATCTTTACCGATGCCGGATTCAGAGAACCATCCACATCCTCATCATTGGCCAGAACATCCATTTTTAGCACAGTATCTTCACCAGTTTCACCTTCATCGTCTGCAGCTACAGGCGGATCATTTAAAGAATTGATGGTAATACGTACTGTCGCTTCATTAGATAATTTATTTTTATCATCCTTTACCGTATAATTGAATCGGTCAGATCCAAAATAATCCGCATCAGGCTCATAAGTTACTTCACCTGTTTTAGCATTTATATTTGTTATTTTTCCTCTTGTAGGATCCGAGGTAATTTGTACTGTAGATCCATCCAGCATACCATCCAGATCACTGTCATTGGTTAAAATATTAATTCTAACACTGCCATCCTCATTTACGGAGGCATTGTCATTTACTGCCACCGGCGCCAGATTATCCGTACCGGGATTCCCCCATCCTGTATCCGCCAGCCAATCTCTGAGATCCGTTCCATGATTTGGATAGTCTATCCGCGTATAATGATTTCTGGCTGGATGAGAATTGAAATGTCTTTATGTGTCCATATCTATCTTTTATTGATTCATTGTATGTCCATAATTCAAAATATGCACCATCACTAAGTCGTGGTGCACCTGCATCACTGGAATTTCCCTCTGAAAAATATGTATCGGGTAGAAATCCCCATAGATTTTTAAATTCATCCGCACTTCCCCGGCCGATGACTGCATATTCACCCGGCTGGAGAATAAGGTCCCCATTTAGAAGTGACTTTTCATTAAGAGAAGTAATTAGTTGCAAATTAGGTTGATACAACATCCAACCATCTAATTTTTGTTCAATTTTACCTGCGTTAAAGATTTCAACAAACTCTCCGGGAAATCCCTCTTTTTCTGGATACTGAAATACCTCCGAAATGTGGACATCTGGTGCTTCATACTCAATTTCCAGTAATGGCCGGAACGCGTTGGTAGGATTTGTCCGGGAATCAAAGCGCTTGGCGGTGCTCAACGTTGATTCATCACCCTTTATCAACCAGCCAAAATTCGTACTTGGATCCGAAACCCACTTTTGTACATTTTCAACCATCCCGGATGTTGATCCCCAGGTGTAATAGCCAATATCACCGACAGTCTGAGATGCGCTGGCTGTTCCGGAAAAATCACCACCAGGATTTATCCACGAAACGCTGCGCATATAAGCGAAATTCCATGTGGCGTCACCAACAATAGCTGAGGCGCCGCCACCTTCTTCACCACTGGCATGCGAGGCTTCTTCTCCCCAGTCCTGTGCAAGAGGGTGGATTGTCACGGTCCGTCCGGTAGTCGTATTGGTCCTCGACATATGAAGAGTCAGTTTAACGCCCAATATCTTAGCCTCAACAGGTATCGAAGTGAGGTTAAACATGAGCAGACTTCTTCGAATGGCACCCTTGAGTTCCTCACCGGCACGACCGGCGAAAAAATGATCACCCGCTCCGTTACTGTTCAGCGTCCCCTCGTACATAGTATTATCCTTACTTGCCGATAATTGCATGTTTGCGGAGAAGGACAGATTCACAAAAACAAAAAATATGAGAAAAATTGAGGAAAATAACTTCATCATATACCCCTTTCTCAAAAAAAGAATACGATACACTGTTTGGTAGGATAAAAGATTAATTCAGAAAAAATATTCAGATACAACAGAAAGATACAAATGTAAATTGTAAATGATGTGATTGCAATCACCAATTGTTTGAAGAAATGCAGGTCAAAAATATTTTCGACCTGCCAGTGATTCTTCTTCAGTGGCATTATAGATTGCCAACCACCCGGATATTATCGCCCAGGCAATATGAAATGGATAACGGAAGAGAAAAAAAAGGATAATAGGAATGCCTAAATATCAGGATTCTTTCAGTTAGTAATTATGAATTCTAAATTTACCTGTTTTCCTGGTATCCTTTATACGCTTATCGGTCCATTTTCTGGCAAATATTAATTATAAGACCTACCCCAACTCCGATGCTAACGGTAGGGTCCCACGGTTCGTATGGAGAATTTTCATCCTGTAGCACATCGAACAATACTTCTATAAAAAGAGATGTTCTTGGTGAAATCGGTTGAATATAACCTGCGCCTAGCAAGAGAAACGGTACCCATTGACGTTCAGATTCGAGCGTGCCCAATCTTTCCGTAGTCGATGGAATACTGATAACTGGCATAGGCAAATTCTGCATGGCCATATAGTTGAGGGATAAATCGATAACGATAGAACACACTTGCCCCATAGTTATGATACACTGTAGCCGGGTCATAACGTTTGTCATTAATATATTCATAGGCTAATTTAAAACCGACCGATGATTTCGAATCCAGCACCCAGCCCATTAGTGGTGCTATCCTTAGACGAAAATAGTCGCCAAAGCTGAGACCTATCTGGCCACCATAGAAAATATTACTGGGTTCTGCTTGTTCACGGGCAGTCTGTTTTGCCTTCGTACTATCTGTCTGTTGTGCAAATAGTCCGGCAGAAAGAGTGAAAATTAGTAGAAAAATGACCATTGATTGTTTCATATTATCTCCATTAGTTATAATTCAAGTTACAAGTTACAAGATACAAGATACAAGATACAAGATACAAACAAATCATAATAAACAAATTACGTCTGTTTTAATATTTGCTTGTGATTTGGAAATTGTTTTTTGTTAAATATTCATTTTTTGTATCTTGTTTTTTGTTACTTGTTATTTATTTTTCCCCACTCGGTGGATATTCAGCAAAAATCTTGGTAACGATGTCATCTAATCGTTGCTGCTGCTCCTCGGCATTGGCATTCTCTCTAACAGTACCAGTGGCCATACCGCGCCAGGCCAGCTCTTTTTTCTCCCAGAAAACCAGATCCACTACCAGTGTGGCTTCTTCATAATAACTCACTGTGGTCGATCCGCCATAAGGACCCCACCAGGGATCATACCATCCACCATAGCCACCATACCCACCGGTATTGTGCACCTGCATTTTTTCCTTTGAACCGGCATGAACCATTACCACCAGGTCAGAATCATCACCATCGACAAGTTTTAATCCTTTTGCAGCCATCACTTTATCAACAGATTGAATCACACGTTTAAGTACCAGCGGATACTTTTGTAATTCATCCTGGGGATTTATTTCTGTCCCAGCCGCCCAGCGATAGGTTTTAAATTTTACAAAGTCGTATTCACGGTCATAATCAGTTTTTATCGTTACTGATGAACAAGCAAGCATCATCAGTGCCATGCTTAGAATGAGCATAGTTGATACAATTTTCATAGTACTCTCCTTAATTATATTTGTCGTCTACTTACTCGGATTTAAATAGGTTATTTTTATTATTTATTCCCACGAAATAATGATAATAGTTAATTTTTGTATTTAACCTAAATCAATTAATAATATTACAATTAGACCGGATAAAAAGTGTCATCTTTATTTAAACTAGTAGGTTCTTTTTGCTTGATCAAAAAGAACGAAAAAATCAAGGCTCGACAAAAATTTACCTTTCTGCTATTTAGGGATCCACTGCAAAATTTCCTTGAAAAAAATATTTTTCTTACGGAAATTTTACCGCGTATCCTGATTCTGTATCAACATCACTTCCAGCAAATTTTTGACGGCCAGAAAACTAATTAGGAATTAGGAATGAGAAATGAGGAATGGACTATATAAGTTGGGATATACAACATTGTATAATTACGAATTACTAATTCCCAATTACTAATTACATAAAATTTTTGTGTTCTCTGTGCCTTCTTCGTGCCCTTCGTGTAACCTATCTTGGTGTAATCCTTTTAAATTGGACATCATACGTTTCTTTATATACCGCCTGATAATATATACCTGCTAATTGATCCTGCTCAGCAAAATAATTCAGTTTATAATAGGATCCGGGATAATTGGTGTCACTCAATTCCACATATACATGCAAACGGCCATCGACAACCGACCATTCGGATACGGAGACATTTATCGGATTCGGATTATAATATGCTGCGTCCAATGTACCGTCATTGTGAACTGCGCTGATTTCAATCACATACCCGCCATCGGTTCGCTGCCAGCGTCCGGTTACTTCTTCCTGATTAATTTTTGTGCCTTGTGTCGCTTGTTCGGATTTTTTGGTTTGAGTTGGAAGCTTTTGTTCAGGTGAGTCAAATAACAGAAAACCTGAGAGTACAATTATAATTACAATTCCCAGGACAACGATAATGCGTACAGTAGTCGTGCTCATTTGATGGTTCTTTCACTATAGATCAAGGATACTGAAATAATAAGTATTAACGCACAATTTACAAGATACAGACGATAAGATACAAACAAATATCAAATTCCAAAATATTAATAAGATAAATAATTCAACTTATTTCATCAAGCCAAAAAAAGTATCATATTTTTCATTGACCCTTATGTATTGCGGGAATATATTCAGTTGTTGGTGAACTATTGATATATAAATTCAGATCAAATAATGCTTCTTCCTATCAGGAGGCCTCACCATGTATGGCTTAAAAAAGATGGTTCTTATCTTGGTTCTTGGTTGTTCTCTACTCCAGGCACAGGATTCGTCTCGCAATGTTGCAGAAAAGCGCTGGGGCGTAGGTATGGCGGCCCGAGTGGCATCTATCCCTTTTGAAACAGACCTGGCAAAATCCGTATCCACCCTCATGCCTATGATCTTTTACCAGGGAGAGCATTTCTTTTTTACCGGATTTGGTGGTGGTTATCGAATTTATCAGCAGAATCCTCTTAGTTTTAATGCCATTGCCCGGGTACACTTTTTTGATATTCCGGAAGAAATTCAGAACCAGGTTCAGGGTGATAATGTGGACTGGGGATTGCAGATGCAATACAGGCCGGTTGAATGGAGTTATGCAGACTTTGAACTCATGATGGATTGGCGGGCTAATTTTCATGCAAATCTGTTTTTGCAAACCGATCTGTTTTTAGGCAACCTGGAATTTCGTCCATTCTTCCAGATTAAATATAAAAGTGCGGATTATAATAGTACCTATTTCGGTCTGGAAAGAATGCATGTGACCGGAGGATTGGATTTATCGGTTGGTTATAAGGCCGCTTTTCAGGTATATAAAAATATTTACCTTATGAGTGCCGGCAGACTCACTTTTTTAGATCGTCATTCCCGCAATCTGAGCTATGTACAAGACGATTATACCGGCGAATTTATCCTGGGCGCCGGATTTTCAAATGATCGTACAAAAATGATAAAAGGCAGGAAATTAAAAACAAAACCGTATGTTCGTCTGGCCCAGGGTTTTGCATCCCTAAGTGATTGGATTCCGCTCATCTTTTTTCAGCATGAACCGGATTCTCAACACAATAAAATGACGTCTGTATTTTATGGTCATCCGCTTTCCGATGATCTTGTGGGCTTGCCTATTCAGGTATGGCTTACCGCGGGTTTTGCCTGGCACTGGAAATCCTCCGTTCAACCAAGTTCACAGGAAATTGTTCTCGGTGTCAAATTTCACCTGACTATTCCCTGGCCATTTCGCTGGAGATTGGGATTTGTCGAGGGATTATCTTATATCAACCGAATCACCTATATCGAGCAGCAGGAAATGGATCGCAAAGAATACCAGGCCAGCAATCTTTTGAATTACCTGGATTATAACCTTGATATTGATCTTGGTTATTTTTTTGGCGGTAGTTTCTTTGAAGACTTATGGATTGGTTATAGTGTACATCACCGATCAGGAATTTATGGGACCGCGCAACAGTTCGGTCGGATAAACGGCGGTAGTAATTATCCGTCGATTTATTTGCAGAAACATTTTTAGGCGATTGGCTGTCGGCTGTCTGCTATCGGCTTTCAGTAATTTGATTCGGTAGCAAAATCTGATTATTAGCAATTGGCGATTGGCAATAGGCAATAGGCCGTTGGCAGTGGAAACAGGTACATTTGCCGTTAGCCGTAGGCCGTTGCTGATGGCTGATGGCTGATAGCCGATAGCCGATAGCCGATAGCCATTTTTCACAATTAATTTTATTTACTTGCTAATTTTATTTATATTGACGGAAAATATTACTGGTGAGTATCGATACTGGTACATGTTACTCACTTGACACTTTTCGTTCTTGTAGATCTAAAAACACCATCTGATTTAAATACGAGAGCCGAGTGGCGAGTGCCGAGTAGCGTGTACCGAAAGATAATTACGTCATAAGGAGTACCGCATGATCGATTTAAGAAAATTAATGTTGATGATCAAGGAACAAAAGCAGATGAATGCCAATATGGCGCTTGAATTTGACTGCGAACTCGATCATGAAGACCCCAAGCCGCTGATAAAGGTAGTAAATTACATTATAAATTATTTGACCCAATTATCCGATAATGCGCTGGAAATATCTCTGAATCCATACCGCGAGGGTTATATGCTCAGTTTTGCCCTCTTTACAGATGTGGCCGAACTTCCCCCATTGAGCGACCAGTTGGAAGAGGCCCTGGGCACATACAACGGCAGACTGGAATTAAAGCATGAACAGGGACAGTATATTCAGTTAATCATTCACTTTGAATAATAGTTGCCTAAAGTTTAAATTTATCGTTCCCGAATCACGCCATCATATTTAAATCATATCTCGTTTTCTATACCCCTCTTAGTTTCCTTGTAGAATCAGGAATTTAGATTGAGCGTAAACCACAAACCTCAAAATATTAATTACATCGCTTGTTAATTCTATACCAGATCTGTATTTTTCTTTATTGGACAGGATTACAGGATAAAGAGTGATTTTTTTAAAACAATCTATATATAATTTGTATGCCTGTTACAGAAAGTCCTTAGAGTGTCATCAAAGATTTTTCAATTTTGTAAATCCTGTTATCCTGTCATTTTTTAAATCCGATCAATTCCAGAGATGCTTATGAAATATGCATCGTTTATTTTACTGATAGCGATAACTGTAAATGCCCAGCGAGTGGTTATTAATCAATTGCTTACCTTTCCACAGGGACTTGTGATCGAATCATATAATAGCATTGGCTTTTCAAATATGTCCACAAGCACTATTTCAGAAATTTCTGCTGCCAATCCCGCCTCTTTGTACCAGTTTGATAATTTTTCTACCGGTGTGATGTTTCAATATTCCTCAGAATCAAATTTATACGAAGGCGTTACATATACCAGGGCAAATCAATGGATTCCAACCTCATTCGCTATAAGCTTATCCGTTTGATAATTTCCGCTTTGGATTGGCATATCATCAAAAATACAATGATTTTATCAACTTTGGCGAATTTGAAATATCGACAATAGAAAATCAACAAGGGTCAGGTGAATATTTTACCCTAACCAGTGAAAAGATTATCCACAGTCCATCGTTGTTGATCAATTACAATTTTCCAGGAATTTTTAATAAGAATGACCTGCTCTCTTTTGGCTTGCAGGTGTTTTGGGATTTTCTTCGTACGGAGGAAAAAAATGACTAATACAACAGGCTGGATAAATGGAAACGATTTCAGTTGGAAACTGGGTATGTTGTATGAGTATAATGAAGATGTATATATCAGTATGTTATTTGAGAAAGGGAGTGAAATTGAAGGTGAAATTGAGAGTGAGCCAAGCACACTATTTGATCCTGACTCCGGATTTGATGGCGGGGTCTCATACATACCTTCCACCCATTATATAAAATTACCCCACAAAGCGGCACTTGGTATCATGGCCCGGACGATATATGATTTACAGGTATCATTTACTGTTGCTGCCATATTCTGGGAACATGTTCATGATAATTATCAGAACCAAATTGAACTTTCAGCAGGTGTTATTTATGATATATCAGAATCATTTGACATATCGATTGGATTTTACAGCTCGGACTTGAATTCCAGCAGCAATGAATTGTTTTCCCCGGGATTAAACTACAATGTTCATTATCTGGGTGCTGGGTCTGAAATGGAATACCAGTATTATTGATATTCAGATGGAAATTTTAAACAGTGACTTGTTCTCTGCTGAAAAGAGAAAACAAACCCACCTCAAACTCGGATTGAATTATCAATTTTGATTCCTGTCTGTAAGCACAACCGACGATACGCAACAAGCAACAAATCACAAACAAATTTCAATGTTTAAAATTCAATGAGGACACCATGCGGCTTTATAGTTTTTGATATTGGGAAATTGGTTTTTTGATATTATTTAGGATTTCGATATTCGGATTTAGAATTTCCCGCTGCCGACAGGCAGCGAGCTTGGTACCCCAGGAGAGATTCGAACTCCCGACACATGGCTTAGGAAGCCACTGCTCTATCCAACTGAGCTACTGGGGCAAAGTACTTCAGGATCTACATTTTTGAATACGTATAAATATACCCTACAGTCAGCTTTGAGGCAAGTTAGATACGTCCTGAAAAGTGCCAAAATTTTACCACTGATTAGCGACATTTTTTCCGCATGACGACAATTAAGATTCTCCTTGATGGGAAATTATAATTGACTTTGAACACTATGCCTTGATATTTTTTAAATATGAACTGGGAGATATGCCAAACTGCATTTTAAAAAGCCCTGCAAAATAAGACGGATTTTTGAATCCTACTTTAAAGGCAACCTGGGATATATTATTATACCCATGATCAATCAATTCTTTTGCGGTTAATAATCTTTGCAATCTTAGAAACTCTACTGGAGTCATCCCTGTAAGTGATTTCAATTTTCTAACAATTGATGTGTGACTTATACTCATAAGGTCACAAAGTTTGTGTACGTTAAATTCTTCATTTGCCAGATTATCCTGTACAATTTGTAATAGTTGTGTTAATATTCTTTTATCATATGACGACACTGCAATATTTTTGGGCAATACCAAAATTCCATCAGAGAATTTTTGTCTCAATCGATCTCTTTGTTTAAAAATGTTATTGACTCGTGTTACTATCTCAATTTTGTTAAAAGGCTTAGTCAGATAATCATCCGCACCGAATTCCAAACCCTTTAGTTTGTCATTATCCTCCGCTCGTCCTGTTAGTAGGATAAATGGAATATGACTGGTCTCCTCATTAGATTTTATCTCACGACATAGGGCAAAACCATCCATTTCAGGCATTTTAACGTCACTAATTATCAAATCTGGATGTGTTTTCTGAGCCTTGGCTAATGCTTCAATACCATTTTTTGCCTCGACAACATGATACTGCTTTTTAAAAATTGAAACAATATATTCACGCATTTCATCGTGGTCATCAACTATTAAAACCCTCTCATTTACATGATTTAAAATTACCTCAGGTAAGCCTTTGACATAGTCCTCTGTGATTTGGTCTGAATGCGCTGTAAAAGTTGATTCTTCGTTAATAAAATTGGCATCAAAATGAGCGTCTCCAAGAGGTAGACTAACAATAAATGTTATTTTATCATCATTTTCACTAATAACATTTACCGCACCTTTATGTAGTTCAGTAAGTTCTTTTACAAGTGATAAGCCAATTCCAGTACCCTCTTTGAAACCATCTATCTGGTAGAATCTATTGAATAATTGTTTGAGATTTTTGGATTCCACAACAATGCCTGTATTGGAAACAGCAATATCAATAAACGTATTAGCATTGGCAGTCACGCGGACATCTATATGTTCATTGTTTGGCGTGAATTTCATGGCGTTCGATAATAGATTATTTATGATAGTGGTAAACTTATCAACGTCGACCCATAAGTAAATCTCAGGCGAAAAAGTTAAAAATTTAAGATCAATATTTTTTTGATTGGCAAGTGATTCAAATTGCTCAATTTTAATTCTCAGAAACTGATTTAGTTCAATTTCAGATACATATATTTTCATTTGTTTTGCATCAAGTTTTGACAAATCTAACAATTGATTTACTAATGAAAGAACATGTTCTGTATTAAAAAGAATTTTTCTACAGGTTTCTTTAAAATTGCTGGTAAATTCATCGCTAATAATCTCCTTAAGAGGCTCTCTTATCAAGGTTAATGGTGCTCGAAATTCGTGTGAGATATCAGCCAATAATTTTGATTTTAATTGGTTCACTTCTTTCAGTTGTTCTTTTTCCAGATCATCAATTTCCAACTGATGTCTGAATTTTATTTTCTTTATATGTAGGCGCCAAACTAAGCCAATACTAAATAGTATGAGTAAGCCATAGATAGCATATGCACCCGATGTCATCCAAAACGGGGGTAAGATAGATATGCTTAGCAATTCTCTTTTAATGCCAACGAGATCGCGACCTTTTACCTGAAATGAATATTGACCTGCGGGTAGTGCAGAATACTGTGCAGTTATATGATTCGAGTTAATTCTTTGCCAATCCTCATCAATTCCCATGAGACGATAAAATGCATTTTTATAAGAAGTATTCAAATAATTTATCAAGGAAAGGTCAATTTGGATTGAATTCTGATTGTACGAAAGTTCAATATTTTTCCTATTCTTTATAATATTTTTAAAATAATCAGGATTCATATTCTTTTGTGATTGATATCCTATTTTAAAATCTTGAATTACAGGTCGAACTCTATTCTTGAAATTTTCATAAGATATTATTATGAAATCATTTTTATTATTCATTGTAAAATTTAAAAGATATTTATGGGTTGGGTTAAGCGGATTTATTTTCATTTCTTGTTTGTATTGCATAAAGATATTATCAAGAAGATCTGATTTATATGATTCAAATATTTGCATTTCTGGAAGAGGAGATCGTGATGTGGATAGGTCTGGATATTCCCATATTTGCATTACTTTATCGAAACTTATATTTTTATTTTTATAATACCACTCGATAAAGTAATTAATGGATATTTGATAATTTTTTCCATTATTGAAATATACAACATTTGTTCGTGAGTTGGCAGAACTTACTCCTAACAAGAATATAAAGAAGTTCTTTCCCTTGGCAACCGGGAAATGCTTTATTATTTTTCCATGAACGTCAATAAGGCTAATGCCACAACCATAATAAAATATCCAATAATTATTATGCTTATCTTCGTATATATATTTAATCTTATTTGATAAAAGAGAAGATCTATTCTCAGTAAATGATATCAAATGCTGCAATTTTTGTGTATCAAAATGATAAAAATATAATCCATCATTACGTGTGCCTAACAGCACCGGCTTATTATCCCTGTTTGGACTGATATGGACATAGGACACTCTACCCTTAATTTCATTCAATAGTGGTTCTATATTTGCCGTGGTGTCCAGATATATTTTTCTCTTGCTATCAAACCATAGCAAACCTGACTCCTCAGTAGTTAACCATAATATGTGATCTTGACCTCCATTGGAATTGACATATTTATTTATTTGATAAATATTATTTAATTTTGATGCGTTTTGATCATCGCTATACTTATACTGCGTAAAAGTTTTAGTCAATTTATCTTTCATTAACAGACCACCGCCACATGTTCCCATCCACGATACCTTATTTTCAGAATTATTCTCCATGTATATGCAGTTAATTTGAGAAATGACTGAAGTACCGTCTTTCTTATAACATGCATGCAAGGTGTTTTTTTGATACTCATGAGAATTTCTCTCAATTGAAATTCCGCCACCCCATGTGCCATACCACAAATTACCACTAAGATCAGTACATAAATGAGTTATATAATTATCACTCTGCTGTGGTAAATCTTGATCAATGAGAAATGAATTTGTCTCTTTAATCAGAATATTGAAATCTCCATTCTTATTAGCCACTACCAGCAAGATTGGTGTGTTCCAAAGTCAGTTATACTTGTGACAGGGCTATCAAAATCATCAAATTATTATTCAATTGATAGTGATAAAACTTTTTTTGCGTGAAATTATACCTATCAAACATTCCATTAGCATAGCCAATCCAAAGATCATCAAATATATCTATATACAAACAAGTTACACCGGCACCGGCGGGACTATTTTTGTTATTTTCATCATGTAAAAAATATTGAATCTGCTCAACTCCATTCGGATCTTTATCAATATTAATCAGACCGTAATTAGTACCAATCCAAATTGCTCCAGATTGAGCCTCTACGATAGAACTTATGTGTAAATCAGAAAAATATTTTTTAATGGTGGTATTATTTTTATCATACTTATTATTCTTGAATTTAATTTTATTGATTCCCCGATCCCTTGTTCCAACCCAAATATATTCATCTCGATCTTTACATATTGCTGTTACATTATTTGAACTAATTGAATTAGGGTCATCATATGAATTGTAATAATGCACAAATCTTTCGGAGTAAATATCCATTCGGTTTAACCCATTTTGGGTTCCGATCCAAAGATATCCTGTATCATCATAATAGAAGGTGTTTATTGTATCATTACTCAGTGAATTCTTATTATTTGGATCATGCCAAAAGTTTACAATTTTATTTCCATCATATTTAGACAGACCGTCTCTGGTTCCAATCCAGGCAACATTATTTTCATCATGAGTTATGCAGGTCACAAAATCATTTGCCAATCCATCTTTGAAAGTAATAGTAGTTTTTGCATTTGATTTCGAAAAGCAAAACATAATGCATAGTAATATTGAAATTAGTTGATAGAGATTATTAGACATATTCATTTCTGAGATATTCAATATTTTAAATTTGCTAAAATTTAATTCACAGTCATATCAAATTACTACCAGAAATATTGCAAAAATTATCAGATATCTTTCAATTGAGCAGATATGTAAATATAATTTAAATTGAGTCAATACTTGGATTTGAGATGGATAAATATTACTAAATATATTGAACAATATGAATAGTACCAAAGATATTGATTTTATTTTAAACTTGAGATATAGAAATTTGAATTTTGTTTCGAAATTGCCGACTTTAACTTGGATTTATTTGGGATTTAATTTGTGTCGGAGTGAGAGGATTCTATACGCCTGAACCCTGATCATAGACTTCACTCACTCTTAATTAGAGCAAGTCAGAGATTCTAAGAGCAAAATTCAAATGTCACTGCTCGTAACCTGTCCCAAAACAGTTATAGTCTCTGATTTTGTTACTGTTTTGAAGATCCCGACACAGTCGGGACTGAGTCTACTGGGCAAAGATTCTGTGCAAATTTAAGGTTTCTTATAAAAAAGGTAAAAGAAAAAAAACTTTTGTTTATCATTATAAAAATATTTGTTTTGTTTTTAATCATTTTTTCATATAATTATTATGAGTCCCGATTTAATGTAACTTTGATGAACCAGTAGAATTAAACTTTATATTATTATATTACCTCTAAAACTTGTTCAACTTTTAGTCTCAGCATACTACTTACAAGATATGCGACATCATAAATAACTAAGTATGCAATAATAAATTTGATCTTTATATGAGCATTTGCTCCAGTTAATCATATATTTGGTGGGGGAGAAATAAAATGCCAATTAAATACGATATTATTGCCGGGAAAAATATTGTAATGGCAGTTGGTTCCGGTGATATTTCTGCTACGGATATAATCAAGCACCTCGAAACACTTGCTGCAGACGAGAAATATATTGCTCCTATGAAAAAGCTGGTAGATTACAGAACTATCCAGAGCATAAATATTTCACAGGACGAAGCGCAAATAATAGCCCAAACAAAGACAAATCTGAATGAAATTTTTTCAGGAGAAAAATGTGCATTTGTCTCTCCTGGTGACTTGACTTATGGAACATCACGAGTACATCAGGCGCTTACAGATGGTACTGACATTAATACTCAGGTTTTCAGGAACTTCGAAGAAGCCTTGGATTGGCTCGAGATTACAATTAATCATGGCTAACCTGTCGATTTAGTGAACTACTTAGCTTCAAAGATAATTTGGTATAATTATTATGCATTTCGATCTTTTATAACTATACAGATTTTTGATATCAACATTTATATAAATACATCACCAATCGATCTTGTTCAAACTATTAAAATCTGAACTACACTTTACTTTAAAGTGATTCTTTACAAGTTAAATATACAATAGTATAATTAATCCTTATTGGGGAGGAACTATGAATGTTCGTCAGGTATTTCTTTTAATAGCAGCAATTGGGTTATTTCCGATAGCTTTATCTTATGGACTGGTACCAATAATAAGCCTGGAATATCTTTATGATATATCTGTTTCAGACACAAATACCATCCACATTTTTCGAGCCGTAATGTGTCTGTATTTGGCTCTTTCACTGTTCTGGATTATTGGCGTATTTAAAGTTCAATATAGACAAGCTGCATTATACAGTCTCATTGTTTTTATGCTAGGCTTGGCAGCAGGTAGAATTTTGAGTATTATTATAGACGGTATACCCCACTGGTTATTGGGTGTATATGTAATGCTCGAAATTGTTTTTGGCACACTTGGCATTCTTTTAGTAAAAAAATCAGATTAAATACTATAATTTGTCTGCGAACAATGTAGTGTTTCGGATCACGATCCTGGCTACCGCCAGTTACGCCTGAGTCGGTCTGGATTACTGGCATAGCGTTACTCAATATCGGCCCCTCACTTCATAAAAAGATCAGCGAGGTTTAACATGCAATTTTGCCTCAGAATTATTCCAACCATAATTTTGATCACTCTACTACTGAATATTTCTTGTTCCAAAAACGAACAGAGAACGAAACCTTCACAACAGGTTCTTAAGAAATATCTGGAATGCAGTATGTATACAGATCCCGGTGAATTTGAATATCTGTACGACAGTTTACCCGAATCAATCGAAGATCTATGCGATATTATCAAAAAGCAACTCATCCATCCATTTGATATTAAAAAATATGGTGGAAGAATCCCTGCGAATCGCCCTGCCGAAGATCGTTCTATTCCAAGTGTCAGGCTCATGCTTAAAGAGCTTCTTGCACGCGATGGTAATGGCCTCAGCTCATCACGACAGCCGGAGAACAGGTTGGTGGTTGCTTGTGTTCATCATAGTTTATTACTAGCTTCAATATTACGCCACCAGGGGGTCCCTGTCCGGCTCCGAGCGGGAAATGCAAAATACATCAGTGATGATGACAGAGTACGAGTCAGTCATGCTATTTGTGAAGTTTGGGATGCACATCGCAACGTCTGGTTTCTGGTCGATCCGGACCGGCATAGAATTGATTTCAATCCCCGGGAATTCGAGTTTGCTAGTGAAACCTGGCAAAAATTAAGAACTCAAACCATTAAGAAAAAGTATTACATATCACGGTATGAGTCGGTTGATCAGGCAACGGCCCATCTTTTATGTCTTGATTTATCCTATGTCGTTGGTGTGGAAGAACCATATTGGGATGATCCACCCATAGTAACCAAAATTGATAATAGCCTCAAAGATATTTCAGATACTGAACTGCAGTTACTGGACAAAATTGCTGCTTTACTCAAAGACCCGGACCAACATTTGGATAAACTAATAAATACCAAAGCTGATAACAATTCTTTAAATCACAACAGAGAATTATAAATATTTTATTTTTTTGTCAACACTATAGTTTCATAGGAGGAAATCCTGATGAGATGTCCATGTTGTGAAATAGAACTTGAACTGGAAGAAAGTGAAGTTATTGCAAAAAAATATACTTACCCGAGATGTAATAAAATGGTTGAATTTTAAAGTAAATCATAAATTTATTTTTGCCTATTCTGCATATTTTTAATATTTTTATATGTGCGTCTGGAAATTTAGCATATTGTGTTAATCACCTGCACCTTTTTCAAAACTATTCTTGAAGATATTTCTTATATAATTTTACACAATTTAGGTTAGCTGGAAATTACATGAATAAGTCAATTCGTATCTTTATTGCGGATGATAATCGTCTGTTGCGGGAAGGTCTGGCTACCATGCTGGCTGAAATTAAAGATCTGTCCGTGGTCGGCATGGCCTCGACCGGCACTCAAGCGCTGGATCAAATTAATAACCTGCTCCCGGATGTGGCATTGATCGATATCGGTATGCCAGATAAGGACGGGCTCGATGTCACCCAGGTCCTGTATAAAAAATCACCCACCGTAAAAGTGATTATCCTCGGCATGCCCGATCTCACCGATGAGATCATGTCCTGTATTGAAGCCGGCGCCTCCGGATATGTGCTTAAGGAAGCCTCATTTGACTATCTTGTTGAAAGTATTCGCTCAGTGCAACGCGGCGAATCGTTTTGCTCTCCGCGTATGGCTGCTTCCCTCTTTTCGCGTGTGGCCGAACTGGCAGGAGAAAAAATACCTGAAAGTTCGGTAAAACTAACCCCGCGCGAGGTGCAGGTCATAAAAAAAATCGCGGATGGTTTGTCCAATAAGGAGATTTCCGCCGCATTATTTATTGAAGAACAAACTGTAAAAAACCACATTCACAATATTCTGGATAAACTGCAACTTCATAACCGCCTGGAAGCCGTGCAATACGCCCGTGAAAGAAAATTATTGAACAATAAATAAGACCCGCCAACCATTTATCAAGTACTAGTACTATTAGGCACCAAATCCGGCAAAGATTCACGAAACTCATAGTCCTTCCCTGGACCATTTTTGATCCCCTATGTCTATAGCCTTCCTGGTATAACTGTCTAAATTGTAACATATTTCATTTTAGATACAGAATCGCTTCTCACATAATTTAGAATGTAATGGAAGCATCAGAAATCAAAAAATTATATGTTGACAGAAAAACACTTCAATTAAAGCAATGGGATCGGGTAATAGCAAAATTAATCCTGATGGCAAAACAGGAGGATAACAAATCTAAAAAAGATCTGTTGCACCACATCAAAAAAATTAACATAAAAATAACCAGAATTGAAAGGAAACTCAAAAAATTGAGAGAATCTGGAAATCAAAATTGGTTCAACATAAAATCCGATATAGAAATTAAATGGAAAGATCTCCGCAAAGTAATCTTAAAAGGTTCTGCCAAAGCCGGTCAGAAAAATTCAACCGTTCCCCTTGAATAAAATACAATATGCAAAAAATTAAAGTAATTATGGCAAGCCGGCCAAAAATGATATCTGATGTGATCCGAAACATCATCGAACGACAACCGGATATGGTGTTAATCGGCGATGTTGTGGACCCTTTAAAACTCTTGTTTGCAATAACCGAAAATGACGTAGATGTGGTAATAGTTGTACCGCTCAAATCGAACGGCGAACCTAAAATTTGCAGCCATTTACTGAACGACCAACCACAGTTAAAGATTATTACACTCTCACCAAAAGGCGAGAGTGGCTACCTGTATCAATCAGGTAGTTCCAGACTTTGTATCAATGAGCCGTCAGCAGATGCCATTATTGGGATCATCAGGAAGTCGATGCGCAAATCATAGGTGCGTCTCAATTTCGAAATATAAATGTGCGTTGCCCAGAATATCCTGGGCAAGGGGATTTAATAATACTGAATCATTTGAGAAATCCAACGAAAGGAAAATAAAATGGGAGACAAAGGCAAGAAGGATCAGGACAAGAAACAAAAACAAAAGAATCTTAAGGAGGAAAACATAGCCAAAAAGAAAAAAGATAAGCAGGATAAAGATTCATTTTTAAAACAGTAAGGATATAATATGGCCAAAATTTCTCCTCCCGGACATGCCAGTTTAGATAAACTTGAAAAAAAAGGTATTTCTTTATCCCGTGCAAAAGAACATGATTTTCAGGAACTGATCACTCCCCTTCTGAATTCTTTATATGGCACAGCGCTTAGAATGACAAAGAATACGCAGAAAGCGGGAAGTTTGGTGCAGAATACAATTATTAAAGCATTTCGGGATTTTGATCAGTATAAAGTAAGTGAACAGTTCAGGATATTAACCTTTGGCATTCTGGTAAATGAATATTTTATGGAATACCAGGAAACCAACCGGCCGCCAGTTGATGAGTGCAAAGATGACTTAGAGGAATTTTATCTATATCAAAAGGTTGATACTGCTTTTCATTCAAATGATCGGGAGAAGGCAGATATTCTAAATTCTGTTGGTAAAGACGATATTAAGCATCTCCTGGAGAAACTACCGGATCAGGTCAGATTGCCAGTTATTTTGAGCGATGTGGAAGGCTTTTCGACTAGTGAAATTGCCGATATCATTGATAAATCTTTGCCTACCGTTATTTTACGATTGGCTTTGGGTAGAAAACTATTGCAAAGATACCTATGGAGTCATTTAAGATTGAATGGATTTATTGGCAATGAATTGAATACTCAGGAGAATTTTGAATCTCCCGGCAACTGATCAAAGAAAAATAATATTAGCGATCGCATCAGGTTATATTAGAATAAATGAACACGATCAAAATGGGCATTCCCGAGAATATCTCGGATATGAGAAGTCTGGAATTGTGGGATAAATTTAAACCGTACACTAAAAAGGAGTTAGCAATGAACATTTATGTAGGAAATTTAGCGACCGAATCTGACGAAGATGATTTAAAAAAAGCATTTGCATCCTACGGACAGGTTGAATCGGTCACGATTATTAAAGATAAATTTAGTCAGGAGTCCAGAGGATTTGCCTTTGTGGAAATGCCATCCAAAGCAGAAGCGGATGCTGCTATTGCAGGACTTAATGGCAAGGATATGATGGGTAACATGCTTAATGTAAATGAAGCCCGCCCGCGCAACGACAACCGGACTGACAGGGGAGGCAAATATTAATAATTAATTTCGCAGAAATAAGATTATGGAAATTGAGCAGTGTAAGAATTCTCTTAGGAGGTCATCATGCGAAAAATAATTTTTATTGAACCGAAATCACCCAACCTGCATGTTTTTTCGCAATTTCCATTACCGAGGCTGGGTATATTTATCCTGGCTGCGATTCTTAAGGAAGAAGGCTGGGAAGCTGAAGTTTTAGTTGAAGAGACCCATAAAATTGATTTTGAAAAAATCAGAAACGTCGATATGGTTGGAATTTCAACAATTACAACCACGGCCACCAGGGCATATACGATTGCGGATAAAATACGTTCATTTGGTATTCCGGTAATTATTGGTGGGCCGCATGTTACGTTTCTTCCCGATGAGGCGTTGGAGCATGCGGATTTTGTGATTCGCGGTGAAGCAGAAGAAGCTTATTATCAAATTTATTAATATCTGGGAAAATGGAAAGCAGTATGCTAATGTGCCAAATCTTTCTTACCAGATCCGTGGTAAAACTTTTCACAACCCTGTGAAGCCTCTGATACGAAATCTAGATACAAATCCATTCCCGGATTTCAGCCTGTCGAAATATATTGGAAGAAAAATAGGTGGCAGGATTACCATTCCGGTCCAGACATCCCGGGGTTGTCCTTTCCATTGCTCATTCTGCTCGGTTACCGGCATGTTTGGAAAAACATATCGGTTCAGATCAACGGAAAATGTGATTGCCGAACTTCGCAGGTATGATGACAAAAATAATTCCATTTTTTTTTACGACGATAATTTCACGGCAAACCGGAAACGTGCAAAACAATTGCTGCAACGTATGATTGATGAAAAATTTAAATTTATCTGGTCTACTCAAGTGCGCGTAGACATCGCAAAGGACCTGGAACTCATCAAGCTAATGAAAAAAGCAGGTTGCCACACCGTATATATCGGTATGGAATCGGTCAATCCCAAGAGTCTCGAATCTATGAAAAAACAACAAACAGTAGAAGAAATGACTCAGGCGATGCACATACTCCGGCAGCAACGTATTCGTGTACACGGTATGTTTATCTATGGATTCGATGAAGACGATTGGCAAACAGTAAAGGAAACAGTCAAATTTGCAATAAAAGTCTAAATTTTCTTCAACACAATTCATGATCCTAACCCCACTTCCCGGCTCGGAGTTTTACGATAAAATGATACAGGAAAACCGGATCGAATTCCACGATTGGAAACTGTATGACGCGCAACATGCGGTGTTTGAGCCCAAACAGCTTTCCATATATGATCTCCAGCGAGCACAGATCTACAGTCATTCTAAATTCTATTCACTGTTTGAAGTTGTCAGGCATGCAATGTCATTTGCATGGGTTGAATTTGGAATAGCCATATATGCGCGCAACATCAACCGGCTTTGGAAAAGACAAAACAAAACATTTCTTAAAGCGATAGATCAATACCGTTTAAGAAAAAAATCGGAAACCATCACCGGGCCCAGTCAAAGCGTGTCTCCCGGATTATAAGCTAATCCTCATCCGTCTTCTTTTTTGCCATCCCGAGTATAAAAAATAATCCGCCCAGGGCAATAAACACCACACCAATTGATGGTACGGAGGAAGTATTTAATAATACCACACCCAGGGTAACCAGAATAATGCTTAAAAATATTGGTCTTCTATACCCAAGCTTATTTGAGATATCTGCGATATTCATTTTCATCTCCTGTTATTATTAATTGTGGCCCCGTTATCTCTATATCAAGCCACTCAGTCAATTTTGCATAAACAATTCCCGGATCATCCAACTGCGCGATGGTAATATTGTGATTTGCATCTTCCTGAATAATTTTTAACGCATTCGTCTGCCCGTTCAATTCTATCGCCGCAGCCGTCCAGGGATCGTCAGCTCCGTAAATGTATACGATGTTATTCCCGCTGTTCTTTAGCCAGTATTCAATATCCTGCATTACAGCCGGATTAAAGACTATCTTGGTGTTCGGCGGAGTAAAAAACGAATAAGACGGATTTGGATCAGAAACCAGCAAATCAGCAAATGGATCATTTATCAGACGATACCACCCCAGTTCTGTGTACGCCTGATAATACACCGGCGCATAAAAGTCACGAGACTCAGCGGAGTATAAAGGAAATCCATCCGCGTTTTCCAGATGTTGATACAGTTCTGAGATGGTGGCATTTTCACCGGGAATCGATTCACATTCCCATGCCCTATATTGCCAGAAGGCGAAGGGATATTCGCAAACTTCATATTCCAGGATGAGGCCCGGATCAATGTTAAATGTCAATGTCGAATTATCCATATAACTGCTGATCATTGGCAGTATGGAATCACGATTCTCTAACAACATTCTCTGGTAGGTTTTTATGCGGTTCCGGCACACTTCAGTCCCCACACTTTCTAAGAATAAATCAAAACGTGGATCATCAATTCCCCTGACAATCGGTGCAACAATGGCAACCGTCGCATCTACATCTTCAGGATAAAACCTGCGATGAAACAAAGCGGTCATACCGTTTTTACTGCGTCCGTAGCTAACCCATTTGCCCGAATATATCTTTTTAAAATATTCCACAATACGGTGATGATCCGCGGCAGCCTGTTCGATATTCAGATGCTGCCAATCAGTCGGATATGGACGCGCATCACCCATGTAACGGTGGCTTACTGCGATTTGATTAGCCTGCAAGACCGGGCTGAGTTCCGAAATATAATTTGAACGGGAGACATAGCCGAATGGTAAAAACACGACCGGCGCCGTTTCATCCGTGTGGTGTAAATACAAGCGTTGACTAAACTGCCCTGCCGCAGGATTATTGTGATCAACCGGTTGTTTGAGAACCAATTCAAAAGACTTAATAAAACCGGATTCCGGGGCAATTTCGGTAATTTGTATATCTGAAATAGTCTTCAATTTTTCTATAAGTGGCAAATTCTCTAGTGGATCAGATTCTGTCGGAGACTCTGAACATGAGACCAGATAAACTAAAATAATAAAAAACATAAATTGAATTCTTTTACACATCCGGATTTCCTTTGAGGATACATAATAAATTCTTTAGTGCAGATTCTTTTGAATGTTGCATCTCGGGTAAATTTTTATTCTTCAATTTCTTTTTCAAGTTTTCTTTTTCCCAAAATGGACAACAAAACAAAGAAAAATACTATAATACCACTGATGCTGATAACGATAATTAGTTTGTCAAATAATTGTTCAGAAGTGAGTGCAAATCCCTGAAAAGCATATTTAAGATAGGTAAACAAAGTTCCTGCAATGATTATAATCGCATAAAATCCCAGGATTGCTTTGATCTTTATTTTCTGTAACGGAATAGCACCGAAATACAAGAGTGCGCTAATCAGAAATAATGAATTCACAGTTAATATGATTGCAAGACCTTCAAAATCATAAATCGATTGTCCCAGAGCAAACTGGCGATATATTACCACGGCCTGCATGGCAATGATGGTTAAGAAATACATAATGGCAATAATTTTGTATGCCACCAGTTTATTGCGTTCATCCATGTTTAAAAAGGGTTTTTTGTTTTTCATTCTGACTCCCAAAAGAGATCATCAAGGGTTTTATCTAAAACACCGGCTATTTTTTTGCATAGGTTCAAGGTGGGATTATATTTCCCCTTTTCAATTAATCCGATGGTTTGCCGGGTCGCATCCGCCAGATCGGCTAATTGTTGCTGTGACAAGCCTTTTTCAATCCTGGCTAATTTTAATTTTATATTTTCCATGGCCTAATGTACAATATATATGTCATTATAGCAAATATATATTGCATAATGTATGATATAACAGGCATGTTATTTTAAATGGAGGGATCAAGAAAATATTGAATATTGAATATTGAATGATGAATTTCGAAGTAAGAAGTACAACGTGCCTTTGTGCCTTTTTCAAATGTTCAGGGGCTTGAAAAGTATACCTATCGCATATCGAATTTTGAAGTAAAAATACTTTGTGCCTTTGTGCCTTTTTCAATGCGTTTAGTGCTAGGGATTTTTGAGGCTCAAAGCATTGAGCCTCTACTTTGTCACTTTGTATCTTTGTCGCTTTGTTTCTAATCTACTCCCTATACCTTTTCCCCTTTCCCTTCTTCCTTTTATCCTTGCGTTTTTTCCTTCTCTCATCGGGTTCAGGGGCACCCGTATCTTTGGTAATATTTATTTTATGACCGGAAACGCGTACTTTTTTGAGCATACGCAATATATCCTGTGGAATACTTTCCGGCAGATCTACGGTGCTAAAGTCATCATATATCTTAATTTTTCCTATAAAATCGCTGTCGATACCTGCTTCGTTTGCGATGGCCCCGACGATATTCCCGGGTTTAACGCTATGGCGCTCTCCCACATCGATTCGATAGCGTTCCATGCCGGTTTCCGGCCTATTGGGTTTTCTGCTTTGCTGGGATGTATCTCTTTTCTTTGCCGGTCTTTCCTGGTATTCGTCCGTCATTTTTAACGGCTTATTAGTCAACAATAAAGGAGATCTCCCCTGTACCATTTTCGCCAGAGCAGCTGCAATTTCAATCGCCGGTATGTTATGCTCTTTCTGGTATCGCTCAACTATTTGATAAAATAAACCGAGTTCTTCCACAGCCAGGGTATCTGTAATACGCTGCTGGAACTTTGAGATACGTTTATCATTGATGATGTCTGTCGAAGGCAATTCCATCAATTCAATTCTTTGATTTGTCGCTTTTTCAATAGTATTCAACATTCTTCTTTCGCGGGGAGAAATAAACAAGATAGCTTCGCCGCTGCGCCCTGCCCGTCCGGTACGACCGATACGGTGGACATATGACTCAGTGTCATGGGGGATATCATAATTTATCACGTGGCTGATCCGGTCCACATCCAAACCCCTTGCCGCTACATCTGTTGCCACCAGAATATTAAGTTTTCCGCTTTTTAACCGCTCAATCGTTCGCTCTCTCTGGTTTTGAGGAATATCACCGCTGATTGGTGCGGACAAGAATCCGCGCGCCTCCAGTTTTTCCGATAGTTCGACCGTAGAGGTTTTGGTACGCACAAATACAATAACACCTTCAAATGATTCTGCTTCAAGAATTCGGGTTAACGCCTCCAGTTTATGAGTCCCGCTCACCATCCAGTAACGTTGGCGTGTGGCAGCTACTGTGGCAGTTTTCTCTTTTATGGTGATGGACACCGGATCTTTTAGATATTTTTTGGCAATACGCCGGATGGCTGGCGGGATGGTGGCCGAAAAAAGCGCAATCTGGCGTCCGGCCGGGGTCTGACTGAGAATCCATTCCACATCATCGATAAAACCCATACGCAGCATTTCGTCAGCTTCATCCAGTACCAGACAAGTTAAGGTATCAAGTTTAAGTGTCTCCCTTCGGATGTGATCCATCACTCTGCCCGGCGTACCGACAATCACATGGGCACCCTGCTTTAGACGACGAAACTGCCTTTCATAATCTTGTCCGCCATAAATAGGTAACACATGAAAACCTTTCATATGTGCGGAATAGCGTTGAAAGGCTTCGGCGACCTGTATGGCCAGTTCCCTGGTTGGTGTCAAAACCAAAACCTGTGGCTTGCTGTTTTTAATATTAATCATGGATAATAACGGCATTGCAAATGCGGCCGTTTTTCCTGTACCAGTCTGGGCCTGACCAACCACATCATTGCCGGCAAGAATTTCTGGTATCATTTGCGCCTGGATGGGTGTTGGCGTTTCATAACCCACATCATCCAGTACTTTGTGCACTTCCTTTGAAAGGGCCAAATCGTTAAACCCTGTTGCTAAATTCGTTTCTTCAGACATTACAGCCTCCAGGACTGAAATAAACTACATAAAAAGCAGTAGTGTATCATATTTTTAATGATGATTATTTTTATACTATACAAGAAAATACTTGTGATGTCAGAACAACATTAAATTAAATCAAAATGATCACGGAAATATTTTGGTGCCGTTTACACAAATTTACGCATATGATCGCGAAACACCAATTAATTACCTGAATTAATATGAAACCATAATATTTGTGCGAAATCACCGGGTGTGTGTGATTTTAATGAACATATTTTATTGAACACGGATGACACGGATGACACAGATTTTCACGGATAAAAACAGATTACAATTAATATTTTTTACGATCGTTGGTAAAAATTTTACGTTTAAATTCTGCTTTTCTTCCAAAATTTAACAAAAATCCAATTTCAATTTTTGTTGATTTTAAATAGTTTATCAATTGTGCTTCATGTTCTTGATAAGGCATTCTGCTACCTTGAACTCAATGAGTATCAAATCATCAACCAGAAGATCCGCATAATAATCACCTACAACATAACCATTATAATACACTTTGATATTTTTCTGTTGTCAACCTTACAACCCATACGATTTAATTCAATAATCATTGCCTTTTCGTAAACTTTTTCAAGAAATCCATAACCCAGCCTATTATTCACCTTATAAAAGACTTGGATAATTCGACTTGTCAGACTTTCGTGAAGCATGGATTCTCCTTTTAAATATAAAGAGAGCAATCCACATGCCAAAATTTATTCATCTAATACCTAAAAGAATAATTGAATAAATCCGTGGAAACCTGTATCATCCGCGTATTCCGTGTTCTATATCCATACTATCCCTCACCACACATTTATTTAAAAACCAATTTTTCCCTTGATTACAACATTTTCAATTATTATTCTGGTTATCAATCGATTCAAAGGAATACCTGATGGATAAAAACATTCAATTTACCCTCAATAGCAAACCGGTTAACATCGTCACCGATGAAAACCTGAAATTGCTGTGGATTCTGCGCACGCACTTCGGCCTAACCGGAACAAAATATGGTTGTGGCGAGGGCCATTGCGGTTCTTGTACTGTGTTGATAAATAATGAGGCCGTCCGCTCTTGTCTGGTTTCGTTAAAAGATATATCAGGCGAAAATGTGGTTACCATTGAAGGTCTTGGTACAAATGGCGATTTGCATCCTATACAGAAAGCCTTTATCAAGCATGATGCATTGCAGTGTGGGTATTGTACACCGGGTATGATATTAAATGCCATCGGTTTGCTAAATAAAAATCCAAATCCTTCAAGATCGGAAATTATTGCTGAAATGGACGACAATCTCTGCCGCTGCGGCTCCTATAACCGTATTGTAGATGCCATCGAAACCGCCGCGGCTGATTTATCAGATGATTAATTATTAAAAGATTAACCACAGAGGACACAGAGATACTATAAATTAAGAATTAGGAATGAGAAATGTAGGGAACGGTCTGAGACCGTTCCGCGTCGTTAATATGTAGAAGAATAAGAAATTATATTTTAAAATCCTGAAACAAGTTCAGGGCTAATCTCTAATTCCTAAATTTTAATTATTTTAAACTCTGTGGTACTCTGTGCCTTACTCTGTGCCCTCTGTGGTTATCTTTAAAATTACTTTGACTTAGCGGAGAGTAATAAATGGAACAAGACAAATATTCAAAATCCATCGAAGATGAACATTTAATTTCTTCGGCCGACCTGCAGTTTGACCGGCGTGATTTTCTGCAAATATCCGGCGCCGGAATTTTTATTTTCTTCGCTTTAGGTAAAGTAAATGCCACCATACAACGCAGACGGGGAAGAGATTATCCTTCTGATATCAATGCCTATCTAAAGATCGACTCAGATGGCCTGGTTTCATGCTTCACAGGAAAGATTGAGATGGGGCAAGGCATTATTACCTCACTTGCGCAAATGCTGGCTGAGGAACTGGATGTTTCACTTGCATCCGTGGAGATGGTTATGGGTGATACGGCCCTCTGCCCTTACGATGGCGGAACAACCGGCTCACGCAGCACAAAATACTTTGGTCCGCCCTTAAGAAAAGCCGCCGCCCAGGCGCGGGCCGTCCTGTTACAAATGGCTTCTGAACAATTAAACACATCCCTAAATAATCTGGAAATAGAGAATGGCATTATAACGGACACTAAAAGCCAGAAAACAATTTCATATGCTGCCCTGGCCCGGGGCAATAGAATTGAGCGATCATTGCCTGAGGTGCCCATCAAACCATTTGCAAAACACCGCATTTCCGGAAAATCAATTTCCCGATCGGATGCTGTTGAAAAAGTGACCGGCGCGGCAAAATTTTCCGGTGACATTCAGTTACCGGAAATGTTATATGCCCGGCTAGTGCGCCCGCCGGTACATGGAGCAAAACTTAATCAGGCGGATCTCTCAGCTGCCGAAAATATAGCGGGTGTAAAAGTAATACACCAAGAAGATATAATCGCTGTTCTGCATAAAAATCCTGATGTGGCTGAAATGGCCCTGAATAAAATAAAAGCCAACTTTGATACTCCGGATGCAAAAACAAACAACGACACGATATTCGAATATCTGCAAAAAATCGATTCAACCACCGAGGTGAATAGCGAGAGAGGTACAATTTCAGAGAACTATAGGGAGACTGAGCATCAAATAGAATCTGTATATTATAATCATTATGTGGCCCATGCCCCAATGGAACCCCATACCGCAGTGGCACAGGTGCAAAAAGACCAGATAACGATTTGGGTCTCCAGTCAGACCCCATTCCGCGTGCAAAAATATGTGGCCGATAAATTTGAGGTTCCGATTGAAAAGGTACATATTATTACACCATTTCTGGGCGGTGGATTTGGTGGCAAAAAGGCCGGATCTTTTATTATCGAGGCGGTTCGTCTGGCAAAAATTACCGGAAAACCCGTCCAGGTAGCCATGACCCGCAAAGAAGAATTCTTCTATGATGCATTCCGACCGGCGGCCGTTATAAAACTGAAGTCCGGAATTACAAAAAACGGAAAAATTCATTCATGGGAGTATGATAATTATTATGCCGGATCGCGAAGTTCCGAGCCCATGTATGATATTCCAAATCTGCTGGTTCAGTCGCGTGAACCGGTGAACGAAGATGAAGAAGTGCATCCATTTGATGTGGGCGCCTGGCGCGGTCCGGGCAGCAATACTAATGTGTTTGCCATGGAATCACAGATCGATATTATGGCACAAAGAGCTGGCACCGATCCTTTGACGTTCAGATTGAATAATTTATCTGATCCCCGTATGATTCGTGTACTCAAAGCCGCTGCCGCAAAGTTCAATCAATCCTTTGAAATTGGTCCCAGTGGCAAAGGATTTGGCATTGCCTGTACCAATTATCTCAATACCTATGTGGCTACGATGGCTCAGATTTCTGTTGATAAATCAACCGGGGCGGTCAATGTAGACAGAATTGTTTGTGCTCAGGATATGGGAGAAATTATAAATCCACAGGGCGCAACTATCCAGATTGAAGGTGGATTAACAATGGGATTGGGTTATGCATTGAGCGAGGAAATAATTTTTGAGGGTGGTAGGATACTGAGTGAAAATTATGATACCTATGAAATCACTCGTTTTTCTCAATCGCCAAAGATTGAAGTAGTCTTGATTGATAATCCGGAATTGGCACCCCAGGGCTGTGGTGAACCTTCGATTACTACTTGCGGAGCAGTTATTGCCAACGCAGTATATGATGCAATTGGCGCCCGTCTGTATACACTTCCTATGACCCGGGAACGTATTTTATCAAATATATAGGAATTAGTAATTTGTAATTGGTTATTAGAGAGATACATAGTTCATTTCTAATCTCTAATTCTATTCTCCGCGGCTCTGCAAGAGGCAAATACCACGCGGCTCTGCAAGAGGCAAATACTCAAAAAAGTAGTTTTCTTCCAAATCGTCATCCTGCACTTGTTTAAGATCTCATCCTGAACTTGTTTCAGGATCTAAGTAATTGATTATTGGAGGATTCCGAATCAAGTTCGGAAGGACCTATTCTAAATGATTTTAAATCCTCATTTTTCTTTTACCCGTGGAAGAAAGGCAGGTGTATGTATTCCATGGGAGGAAAAACAGAAAGAATTGCCGCCAATCACTGGAGATGCTGATCTCGTGAAAAAAATCTGGAATGATCTGGATTCATATGGCGATATGTTTATCTGGCACTGCCTGTTATCATTTTGAGGAAACTTATTTTCACCTTTTTTGTAGATGATAATACAGTTCTTCATGTAAACATATAGAAATATCAAAATATTTCAGATATCATCTGGTATGCATTAAGGGAATTACACAAGGGGGATGAATTTTTCTTTCGATTCTCACACAGAGACGCAAGCAAAATGTAATTATTTATTTGTACACAATGACGCGCAGTATCATCTCCAACCTCTAATCTCTGCGGCTCTGCGACTCTGCGAGAGAAAAAAAATTACCATGCAACCACCACACCTAACCCATTCCTTGATGGTAGCAACTGCCAGTTAACTTGACCTGCAGTCAGTTTATCATTATCCCCCAGCCAGGTACCAGCACTTTTTGCAGTAAAATACGCCAATGCACCGCCCAGAACAACATCCGAGAGACCAATGGTTATCAGAATATATTCTTGAAAGTCCGGTCATCACACCCAGTGAATAAAACAGCCCTTTGGCAATCGAATTATTAATTCTGGAGGCCAGGACGAATGAGGTTCCCATGGCAACCAGGGTATGTCCGGATACGAATGAATAATAATCTTCTTCCATTCGAAACGGATCAAAATAGTAGTTACCCAACTCTAAATAGGGCCGTGCTCTACCAGCAGATATTTTTGCAAATGTCTGATATATCCCACCGGGTAATAAGGCAGATGTCATTATTACAGCAGTTTCTCTGGCCCAGGTGTCATCCATTATATTACCAAACAGATAAATACCGCCCGTGATCAGAACAATAGATAGCGGTTCGCCATATACCTCACCTATATTCGCAATGGCATCTCCGGCGTTACCCTGATTTCTCTGAAAAACTGATCTTATCTCTTTATCCAGGAGGCTGAGGGTAGCGGCACCGGCAATCACATAGCCAAAATTTAACCAATCATCACCTTGCCAGTAGAGTGGCTTACTAAATACATGAACGGAGCCATGGAATGTATCAGTGACATCAGAGACTAATCGCTTTCCCACGCTGGATGTTTCATCTCCCTGTGCGGAAATATCCACAAATGGAAATTGAATTAAAACTAACAGGAAAACGATAAATTGTGAATTATGTTTAAACATGCATTAAAGTTAAACAAACTATAAATTTGGGGCAATTGAGATTTCGAAATCCGTGTCATCCGTGTTCTATTCGATCGTATTCAGCCAATGGCTGATAGCAGATAGCCATCAGTAAAATAAAAAAAGGCTGCCATTTCTGACAGCCCTTTTTGTAATTATTATTTAATTATTGGGAACGCTTGCAAAGCGTTCCTACATTCTAGTTTTGTCCAAAATGAATCGTACCACCAATGGTAATACGGAAATCACTGACACTGTAATCCACATCATTTCCAGTTACGAAGTCCTCATCTCCAACATATGATCCAAAAACATATTCGAAAGATCCGTCCAGAATAACATTACCAAGGATTACACCGGCGCCGGCAGTAATCGCACTGAATGAAATCTGGTCATCTTTATAATCTGTATCCGGTGTAGGTAGAGTATAAAAACCAATTCTCAATGGTACGACACTTTTACCGGCCTGGGCCAGGTATTCCATACCAATATGGAATGAATTAGCACTTTGATCAGTAAATTCAAATTCTTCACCATCAAAATCCAGTTTGGCACTCGCCCAGTTACGACCACGATAATCCGCAGCAATCGTCAGATTATCAGATGCACGAATGGCGGCACCAATACTAAAAAAGAAAGGAACTTTTAATGTATATTCATAATCATCCATATCCTCTTTTTGTGTAATCGTCAGGCTCTGCGGTAAATTTAAATTGGCACCGATCTGAAATTGTGGTGAGGGTTTAACCAGCACACCAATATCAATGCCAACCCCTGAATATTCCTCACTACTTTCAAATTTATTATCACCAAGCAGGCCAGTAGTCTCAGTTACATAATCTGTGCTACCGGTATAAATATTCACTGTGGCACCGGCAGAGATCATATCACTCAACTGTATACCCACTGATGGGCTAATGGCATCGACTCCGCCTGTATTATCGGTTGATGTTGTCGCCTCCATACCGCCTTCTTCCGCCGATATTTCAAAATTTTGCGTGAAATCAAGTACCCGGCGATAGGCCACACCACCAACGACATTTAATTTGCCAACCGTAAATGGAAATGCCAAACTGGCAAAGTTTAATTGAAAACTGGATCCGGTGGTTACATCAACATTTACATCCTGATAGTCTGCATTTAAAGAACCAAATCCAAACCGTGCTACCACGCTGGCTTCTGCAGAATACAGTTGTGTCAATCCTGCACTGTTCCATGAGATAGCAGTCGCATCATCCGCAACACCGGTAAACGCATTACCCATACCAGCCGCTCGTGCACCTGATCCGTTTAATACAAACTGTTGCGCATCCTGACCTACTGCAACTTGTGTCAGCAGACAAAATGCCGCAAGTAATAAAAATAAAGTGTGAATCTTCATGAATCCTCCCAAATAAGTAAGTAAATGTGTTATTTAGTTAAAAACTTATCACCAATTGCCAGCATGGTTCCATCTGTGGTTAATGCGGTTGCCACACTATACTTGTCAAAAGCGTCCTTTACTAATACTTCGCCCAAAACTTTGGTTTCTTTACCTAAAACTTCACCAGTGATCGGATGTTTGATCTCTGCGCCCTCTTTATAAATGATACATTTCATTCCGCGTTTGAGTCCACCGGTCCGTCCGATATCAAGAATAACCTCTTGTCCGTCAATCCGAATGATATATCCTTCAACCAGCGGTAACTCTTCAACGATCTTATTTGCCAGATTTTCAATGGCATTTTTTACACTCTGGGCATCGGAACTGCCTGAATATACGTCTTCTGCCACAATGATGGCCGCACTTTCGGTATCGATTACCCGGGCATCAATACTGATTGCACCGGAAGTCGTCGCAGCCACACTACCGATGATAATCGCATCTACACCAATTCCTTTACCAATTTGAGCGGCTGTAGTGGCATCAATAACACCGGAGGAACCCAGTGATTGCTCCTGCAGAATTTTGTCCAACTGTGCCCGTTCCATAACTTTAAATCTTTCCTGATTGACAAGAACAGTAATCATTTTATCAAGGATAATTTCCCCCAGATCACGACTGGCGCCCTTATTTTCAAACGGCATGATGGCAACGCCCATGCGTTCGCCAACCAGTTTTATAGTCTGCTTCCCGACAATCATATCCGTATTGCCGGTTGCTACTACGGCGGGGGTGATCATAACCTGTGTATTTTTGGTTTCCTCTTTTTTCACTGGCGGCGGAGGTATATTTCCTGAAATCTGTTTCAGGTAGTCCTGAGCCCTTGCAGAAGGCTCTTGCTTTACAGAAATCTGTAATTCGCGCATGGCGGCGGCCTGATCGCCAAGATAGTAATGACAAATACCCAGTTCACGATGTGGAAAATATTCAATAAAATGCATGCCATAGGTTCGGACATGCTCGTTATCGGTCGGATTGCCTTTCAACGCTTCCTCAAAATGTGTGACCGCTTTTTGCCATTCTTTGGATTCCATGGCATCCATACCATTTGCATATTCCCGGAACCACTCTCCTCCTGCCAGGACGGTCCCCGACATTAAAATCATCACAACCAAGATTGATACCAATCGCATCTTCATGTAAGCCCTCAATTCTTTCAGATATTAGTATGAAATCAGAGAAAAAAGCGGATAATCAGCAAATTTCTCTCTTCCTTGTAAAAATTCCAATTCGATTAAAAACGATAATCCGGAGACGACACCACCGAGTTTTTCGATGAGCTTTACTGAGGCAAGTGCGGTTCCTCCGGTTGCCAACAAATCATCTACAATTAAGATCTTGTCGCCGCTGTTTACAGCGTCCTCATGAATTTCTATCGAGTCATATCCATATTCGAGTTCATATTTTTCAGAGACTGTTTTTGACGGTAATTTACCGGGTTTACGTATCAGTATAAGCCCTTTATTCATTTCAAGTGCCATGGCAGAACCAAATATAAAACCACGCGATTCAATGGCGGCGATCCCATCGATTTCCACATCCTTGACCTGGTCGGCCATTAGCTGCACCGCATCTCTCAGATAACCGGCATCGTTAAGCAATGTAGTGATATCTTTAAATAAGATTCCGGGTTTGGGAAAATCCGGAACATCACGAATCGATGCTTTTAGCATTGCAATTTTATCTGTCATATTTAATACTTAACTATAAAATCGTTATATAATTCCTGAGAGGGATGGTTTTCTACTTGTATGTCCTGTACCCTGCCAAACCTGGGTCCATCCTTCAAAATAATCATATACCTGTTGATAATTGATTCTTCTCCTTCGGCAAAAACTTCAACACTACCATCCATCAAATTCCGCACATATCCGGTAATTCCCAGCAGTTTTGCCTCATGGGCTGCAAAATATCTAAAACCTACACCCTGTACCCGTCCGTAGATATTTGCTTTTATTGCCATCTTCATAATTTATCGACAAATTTCTCGATTTCATTAACGGCTTGTTCGACATTTGATACCCGGCAAATATCAGCAGAGACATCCCAGGTATCAAGACCTACTACCGGTTTTTTTAATTGAAGTGCATAGGCAATTTCAGACAAGGTACCAAATTGACCATCTATCGCTAAAACCGCATGCGCTGTACGGACTATAACGATATTCCGGCCAATACCCATTCCCGTTGCGACAGGAATATCCACATAGGCATTCGCTTCATTTATATCATCCCCCGGCAGAATTCCAATCGTCACTCCCCCGGCACTTCTTGCGCCTTTGCAGGCAGACTTCCATTACACCGCCCAGCCCACCGCATATGACCGAAAATCCACGCTGTGCTAAAAGTCTACCTGCCTCTTCTGCCAGTCGGTAAATTTCAGTAGTGCAGGAACCCGCACCCACCACAGCAATAATCGGCTTCAAAGAATCGCCCATTTATCAGGGATAAATCCGTTGCATCAGTCTTGGAAATGGAATCGTCTCACGAACATGTTTCAACCCACAAATCCAGGATACTGTGCGTTCAATTCCCAGGCCGAAACCTGCATGGGGAACAGAACCATATTTACGCAGATCCAGATACCACTGAAACGCATCTTCCGGCAGTTTATGTTCCCTAACCCGTTCAAGCAACACATCATAATCGTCTTCCCTTTGTGAGCCGCCGATGATTTCACCATAACCTTCCGGCGCCAGCATATCCATGGCCAGGGCAAATTTATCATTCTCGGGATCCCGTTTCATATAGAAGGCTTTAATTTCTGAGGGATAATGATGCACGATGACCGGTTTCTCAAAACTATCCGAAATGATGGTTTCATCCGTACCACCAAAATCATCACCATAGACAAATTCAGCACCGGCTTTTTTCAATATTTCCGCTGCTTCATCGTAATGTAATTTGGGAAACGGTGTCTCAATCTGCTCAAGTTTACTCACATCGCGTTCCAGAATTGTTAATTCCTGCATGCGGTTCTTTAATACACTTTTAACAATATGTGTGACAAATTCTTCGGCCAGTTGCATATCATCATTTAAATCAAAATAGGCCACCTCCGGTTCAATCATCCAGAATTCGGTTAAATGTCTCCTGGTCTTGGATTTTTCCGCTCGAAAGGTTGGTCCAAAGCAATATATTTTGCCAAACGCCATGGCAGCCGCTTCGCCGTACAACTGACCCGATTGCGTCAGATATGCTTCACTGCCAAAATATTCTGTGGCGAACAAAGTGGTCGTACCTTCCGCCGCATTTGGTGTAAAAATGGGTGTATCAATTAAAATAAAATCCCGTTGATCAAAGAATTCCCTGGCGGAGCGGATAATTTCGTGCCTGACGCGCATAATCGCGTGCTGCCGCGATGATCGCAGCCACAGATGCCGGTTATCCATCAGAAAATCAACACCATGGTCCTTTTTGGAAATCGGATACTCATCTGCCAGTTGTACAATTTCCAACTCTTTAACCTGGAGTTCAAAACCCAACGGCGAGCGATGATCCTTACTCACTTTTCCGATAACCCGGCATGAAGACTCCTGGACAATATTATCTGCATTGCTAAAAGTATCCTCTGAAACATCTCCCTTAAACACAACACACTGTATTGTTTCAGTTCCGTCACGTACCATTAAGAATCTGAGTTTTCCACTGTCTCTTTTATTATACAGCCAGCCTTCAATCATCACTTCCTGATCATCATAGTCTTTCACCTGATTGATGTAAATCTTTTGCGCCATGTTAATTCTTTGCTCCAATATTTTATATTAAATCGGCTGTCGGCTTTCTGCTGTCAGCCATCGGCTTTTTTATTACCATAAGTCATCCCGAATATGCCTATCCCAAACTTGTTTCGGGATTTCGGGATCTAAGTAAAATATTCTCACTAATAAACTTTTTTACCCCAGGATTATAGGCGGTGTAACATCTAATAGATATCACGGAATAAGTCTGAAATAATTCCTAACTTCTCACTCCTAATTTCTAATTTTTCAATTCTGCGTCTTTGCGTCTCTGCGTGAGGCAATTTTTCCCTCAGGATAAATCCAGAGGCAATATAAATCTAAGTTCATTTTTCCGAATTATTCAGCACCACCGGATTCTGATAGCCGATAGCGGACGGCTGATAGCCAATAGCAAATATCATAATATTATCATAAACCCGCACAATTTCTTGACAGAAAATATATTAACTACGTTTTTCTGAATCAAGCGTATCTTAAAAAATAATAAAAACTTAGCAATTATTTTATTTTGCCCTTGATAAAATCTTCAACCATGTCTACATCGGCTTTATTTCCAATAAAAATTGGCACCCTCTGATGCAGTTCCTTTGGTTCTACTTTAAGAATATCCTGATGTCCGTTACTGGCCCGGCCGCCCGCTTGCTCGGCGATGAATGCCATTGGATTTGCCTCATACATCAGCCTTAATTTTCCCTCAGGTGCTTTTGTGCTTGCCGGATAAAGATAGATTCCACCATACAGAAGATTGCGGTGAAAATCCGATACCATGGAACCGATATATCTGGAGTTCATTGGCCGGCCGGTTTTTTCATCCGTTGCTTTTATATATCGGATATAGTTTTTTATTTCTTCCGACCAGGAATCATAATTGCTTTCATTTACACTATAGGTCGATCCTTTTGGCGGCATTTTTATATCGGGATGTGACAGTAAAAATTCACCATAGGCGGGGTCAAGTGTAAATCCATGGACACCACGACCAGTAGTATAGACAAGCATGGTACTGGAACCATAAACGACATAACCACCACAAATCTGATTATACCCCGTTTGGATACAGTCTGCCAGTGTTCCCGGGCGACCATCAGGTGTAACTCTGTGGTAGATAGAAAATATAGTACCCACACTCACATTTGCTTCAATATTTGATGAACCATCCAACGGATCAAATATACAGACATATTTTCCCAGTGGGTGATTATCGGGTATAGGAATAATATCCTCTTCTTCTTCAGATGCCATACAGCACAGATTTCCACCATGATCCAGTGCCTGCACCATCGTCTGATGTGCAAACATGTCCAGTTTCTGAACTTCTTCACCCTGAACATTTACCTCACCGGTTTTTCCAATGATATCCATCAGGCCGGCTTTGTTTGTATGATAGGAAATACGTTTGGCTGCAAACGCAATATCATTCATCAAATTTGTAAATGCCCCGGTGGCATCGGGAAAATATCTCTGTTGATCAATTATGTGTCTGGTGAGCGTCATTATCGGTGCAGTCATATGCCATCCTTGCTGTATTTTAGTGCGTTTGAAAAATAGTCACTGGGCGCTCGGTCCTCGGCACTCGGTTCTCAATGCGCCTTCGGATAACTTGTTTTGTCATCCTGTCCCGGAACGGGATCCTATGGATAAGGATCTTTTTGCCCATGCTAAAAGGATTCTTACAGAATGACATGTCTGGTACCTGGAGCAGGGATGCCAGCATCCATTACCAAGTGCCCAGTGCCGAGTACCGAGCGCCCAGTACCCAGTTCCTATCTCGCAATCACAATCGGTTTTTTAGCTGAACGCATTACCTGTACGGTTGTGCTCCCGATAATTGCTTCACGGATGCGTGAGTGGCCATAACTGCCCATCAGAAGCACGGTGGATACCGGTGCATCTTTGGTAATTTGAACAAGGATATCTGCTGCATCCCCGGCCTCATGACGATATTGCGCTTCAATCTGATGGGGATCCAGGTATTTCTTCGCTTCTTCGAGGCTGGCCTTCCGGACTTCTTCATCATTATCGATATTTACTACTTCAACCGGATATTTTAAACTGCTTCCCAGAAATGCAGTGAGTTTTAAAGCATGAATGCTGTAATCACTGCGATCATAGGCACAGGTGATGTGTTTAAATTCATTAAACTTTTGATCAACGATCATAATAGGCGCATGACTCTGACGGGATACCGATTCCAGTGTTGCACCAAGCATCCTATCGCCCCACCGTGCATAATCACCCCTTGCTCCCATGATGATCAGATCCACCTGACGGGATAACTCACAGATCATTTCACCCGGGGATCCTTCCAGTTTTTCTGCTTCAAATTTTACTTTTGCGGAGCTCAGTTTTTCATTTACCGAAGTAATCAAAGCATCAGCACGTTCATTGTGAAATTTAAAAGATTCATCATGGAACACATTTGATGGCACAACCGGCATATACCCCTCGCCCCCGGTATTCAGAACCCATTCATAAATCCGTACATCCACAACCGTAATTACCCGGATGTATGCATTTAGTTTTCTCGCCAGATCAATTCCATGATCCAAAACGGAGTCCGTATAAACCGATCCATCAACTGTTAATAAGATTGATTTGATCATAGTTACTACTCCTTATATTAACTCCAGTCTTCCATTTTTGAGGCACGTGTCATTAAATCCCGCATGGCTTCAACGGGCGGCTTCTCCTCAAATAATGTCTTATACACTTCATTTGCAATTGGCATTTCCACATCAAGATTCTGACAAAGACCGTGAACGGATTCCGCAGTCTTTACACCCTCAGCCACCATCACCATTTCATCCAGAATCTGTTGCAATGTTTTACCCTTGCCAATTTGTTCACCCACATGTCGGTTTCGCGAATGCCGGCTCATACAAGTCACTACCAAGTCGCCCATTCCGGAAAGCCCGGCAAATGTATCGGGATTAGCACCAAGTTTAACACCCAGGCGGTTCATTTCCACCAATCCCCGGGTCATCAGAGCTGCTTTTGTATTATCACCAAAACCGGCACCGTCACAAATTCCGGCAGCCACAGCAATGATATTCTTCAATGCGCCGCCCAGTTCCACTCCGATAATATCCTTATTTGCATATACCCTGAAGTAGGGGCGCATAAACAGATCCTGCACAATTCCTGCGGTTTCAGGATCTTCACTGCCAGAGACAATGGCGGTAGGCACTTTGCGACTGACCTCTTCCGCATGACTGGGACCGGAAAGAACAGCCACTTTACTCGCATCCGAATGCGTTACTTCTTTTATTACTTCAGACATGCGCAGGAACGATTTATTTTCAATTCCCTTGGCCGCATTTATCCAGATCGTATTATCCGGTACCATATCTTTAATTTCGGATATTACGTCTCGAACCGCATGAGAGGGGACGACAACCACTATCGCACCGGTCTCTCTTACACTATCTTTAAGATTTGCGGTAAAGGTTATGCTTTTTGGCAGAGGTACACCTGGCAGGAACCGTTTATTTTCGCCGGTTTTATTAATTTGATTTACATCTTCCGGATCAAATGACCAGCATACTACTTCATGTCCGTTTTCTTCAAGAACCAGGGCAAGCGTTGTGCCCCAACTTCCGGCACCCAAAACAGTGATTTTCAATCCGAACTCTCTTTCTTTGAAAAAGATAATTTATTTTCATTACCGGCAACCAGCCGTTTGATATTTTCACGATGCATAAAAATAATTAATAAAGCCATGATTATACTTAATATTAAAATTAAATCAGAAACCACCAAGTTAAGTGCATACTTACTTATCAGGATAAATACCGGGAGCATTGCTGCCGCAATCATAGAACCAAGCGAAACATATCTGGTTTTGGCCACAATCAGAATGAATGTAACCAAAGATAATAAAACCGGTAGTGGCTGGAGAGCAAGAAACACACCGGCAGCCGTGCCAACACCCTTTCCCCCGCGGAACCCGGCAAAGACAGTCCATATATGGCCACAAATGGCGGCAATTCCAATTAATATCTGATAGAAAGTCATGATATCAGGATTATTATGAACCGGGGTCAGCCACCATACCGGCGCAAATCCTTTAAACATATCAATTACCAGAACCAGTACCCCGGCCTTCCAGCCAAGAATTCGGAAGACATTTGTGGCCCCGGCATTACCGCTGCCATGATCCCGTATATCGATTTTTTTTAATAACTTTCCGGCAATAATGGCGGTGGGAATAGATCCGATCAAATAGGAAAGTAAAATAAGGAGAATCAGGTCCATCATATAGTTACTCCTGCCACTGATCTGTGAAGAATCATATTTTGAATATTACAAACCTCGTCTGGAAATTAGATCCGGACTAACATGGCATAGTTATGATCTTCGCGGGAAATAATTTCCCGCGTAGTCTTTTATAATATTTATAGTTATCAATTTAAAAAATATTTAAATACTCTGCTCAAATAATCCTGTTTTCCCTTGTTTATTACATTGAGAAATAATTATAATTTTTATTCAACCGTAAATAATGGATAGGGAGACATAATATCTGCATATCGCTTAGTAACCGTGTCTGAAAAACCATCCTTATCCTGGACAACAAAATTAATCCACCGGCCTTCGTAAGTCCACCCTTCACCATAGGTCGGAATTTGTATTGCCTGGTAATATGCAGAGCTCGAAGATCCCGGAACATGACCGATAAAAATCATTTCAGCAGTTCTGGTTTTTATCAGCGGATCATTTATATTCGAGTAATAAAATGTAGTTCTAACAGATTGAATATTGTCAATGCCCTGATTGTCAGTTACAATTACCTGGTGATACACCTCCTCCGGAACACCAACCCAAATACGTTCAATTTTAGGTGCACCGTATTCTAACTCCAGATCAACTTTCTGTTCTGGAATTTCAATTATCAATTCAGTTACCAAATCATGATAATCCGCTGCAGAGACAAGGACCTCTATGGGCTTGTTCCGGTTGTCATCCACACTCAGGATATAGGTAATATCATACGCCCCAAGTGAATCTGTAAAGAATGTAAGGTAACCAAATTCGATACGGGCATTTTTTACGGGTTGATATGGATGAAATGCGTTAAAAACTTTTCCATAAATGTGCGAATTTTGAGCTATGAAATCTGAATCATAGTTATAGCCGGTAAATTCTTCACACCCATATGATATGATTGCCAGGCTTAGAATGATAAATCTCATTGTCATTCCAAAAATTATATTCTATTAATTAACAAACCAAATCCTGACCAGGCGTCTACAGATTTAGTTTAATAATCTGGGTATAAATAGTGATAACTTTGATGTCATCCTGAACTTGTTTCAGGATCTATTAAATTGGTTCTTATAGGATTCCGAACCAAGTTCGGAATGACGCATGATACCGGACTTAATATTAATAATAATTATTACTTTGTGAACACACAGTCAAAACAATACAATTAATATATGTACAAACCTCAGTAAAATCAAAAAATCACTTACCCGCCATTAGTCATTTTCAGCCATGAGATATTTGCTGAGATTACTCATATCCACTAACTCATAATCCGCAAAGTAATAACTCTCGGAATCATATTTATTATATTTTTTTCTTAACTCCGATTCTTCAACCAGATTCCTCACTTTATTAAATATCAGACGACCTACCGGTATATTCATATTTTTTAAACCCGTAATTATCTCATCCGATTCACTGATTGACAACTTGTCCGGATTAATTACAATATCAATACCTGTGACATCCTTGTTCTCAAAGACATCCTGCATTTGCTGATATCTCGCATGCTGATTTTTAAGACTGTTCAGAACATGATCGGTTTGGATTTCATGTTTTCCCAATCTAATTTTTGTAATTAACTGTCTTTTATGAATAATTTCATTGCGCAGTTCCAATAATTTATCAAGCCATTTGAGTGATAATCCGGGCATTCTCAATATTTTTAGTGCCAAAGCCGTCGGCGGCATGTCAAAAATGATTGAATCTGCTTTCCGCTTATTTTTCTCAATTATTTCTTCCAGCGCCAGGAGTAACGCATATTCCTCAATCCCGGGTGAATAAGTCAATATATCAAAATATTTATCAAGATTGACCGAAGTCAGATAGCGGTATGAATTGGTAATATCACTTTGTACATTGGCAAGATAGCGTTCGATCCACTTTTTATGATCGACCTGGGCAACCAGCAGATTCTCTGTAAGTTTTTTTGGTTTTTCTCCCAGTTTTATTTGAAATATATCATGCAGATTATGGGCCGGATCAAGCGAGACCAATAATACGGTTCTTTTCTCTTGTGATAGTCTCAGCGCTGTTATAGCAGAAATTGTCGATTTACCGACACCACCTTTTCCCAGAAAAAACCGGTATGCCGGCATATTTTTTCTATCAGCCGACATTTAGGATTGAAGTTAATTCTGAGATTGGTCCACTGGCGGTATCTGTTTTATCCAGCATTAATAACAAATTCTTCTCCATGTATGGTAATAACTCCAGAGAAATCTGCATCGGTGGTGAGGGCAACCCAACAAAGGCGCCCAGAACCAATAGGGAAAATATATGTTCCAGTTCAATATACTCCCACTCAACGCCTTCTACTGCATGACTGCGAATATTATCTGCTACGAAATCTATTTTTTCTTTAAGTATATTTTTAAATTTCTTTTTATCCATGATCCTCATTTACCCGGTAAATTCGTATATCCAGATTCAAACGCTTTTTTGATGGATAATAATAATATGCAGCATACATCGCAATAAGAATCATACCATATTGATAAAAATGCGGCATCCCGAGTATAATTCCGGAAAGCGCAAAATAAACCGAGATAAGACAGATTATTAGCAGTCTTTTTTCGAAAACTATAAATTCATTTTTAAGGATGGAGTTCCGCTGACGCATACGGTAGGCAAAATAACTACGATAAAGAATGGGAAATCCGAGACCAAATGCGGCACAGGAACTGAAGAAAACAACTGTTAAAGAATAACCCTGAAACGATGTGATGGAGAATAACGCGGGAGAAATGTACTTTAGCAAATTAAATGCAAAAAATAAAATTACCGGAACCAAAAGTCTGTTTATAATAAAACCGGCGGAGTACCAACTGCATTTTATCGATCAAACAGAATCCCTGCCAAGTTCCCGTTGCTCAGGTTTGAAAAAACGGATCAGTCCTTCGACAATTATCCAGACAACAATAAATATAATAGCGGCATTGATAACCTGTAACAGGATATTACTTTCACCGCCAAATGTTACCTGGTTGAGAATCGATGCCCACAATGTCATCACAGACATAAATATTGCCGGAATTCCGGGTAAAATCCATGACCACCCGCCCTTTTGACGAAGATATAATGTTCCTACAATTAAGGCCAGCGCCGCCAGGGTTTGATTGACGGCACCAAATAACGGCCATAAAGACAATGCACCTTTTCCATCCGCACCCGAGGCAAATGCAAGAAATAGTGCGGATACAATGGCAAAGGTAGTGGCCACATAACGGTTATCAAAAAGTCGCAGGCGTAGATCGGATCCCAGCTCAGAAATAACATATCGTTGAATCCGGGTTGCCGTATCGAGAGTGGTACCCGCAAAAGATGCGACAAATACACCCATTATCACAATAGCTATGTTATGTGGGATGCCTATATAGGCGATCATATTGGCTGCACCGACCACAAAGGCACTTATTTTTGATCCAAGTCCTGCGGCCGCTCCCCAGGAAGCATAATGGGTTGTCCAGGCACTCAGGCCGGTCAATGTTTCACCAGTGCTGTTTACATATCCCAATCCGATTCCAGCCGATACAGCGATGATGACCAGTGTAGCCAGAGCGCCTTCCACCAGCATGGATCCATATCCTACAAATAATGAATCGCTTTCGCTTCGGACCTGTTTGGCAGATGTCCCGGATGCCACCAATGAATGAAATCCGGAAATGGCACCGCAGGCGATCGTAATAAATAGAAACGGCCACATGGGCGGTGCATCTTTTGGTAAATATTGTACGGCAGGGGCTACAACAACCAGTTCTCCACTTACCGAGGAAAAGAGTACCCCTAAGGTGAGTAATGTCATGGCGATTAGTAACTGATAGGCATTGATAAAATCCCGCGGTTGCAAAAGGGTAGTTACAGGTAATACCGATGCAAAAAATGCATAAATAAACAAAATAATGGTCCAACTGCCGGTGGCCGGGATGCCGAAGATGGAAGGTAGTTCTACTGGTACCAGAGATCCGAGTATTACGGTGGCATACATGGCAACAACCGCAATTACAGACCATAAAATTACATTGCCGCCCTTTTTATAAATTTTCTGGCCCAGGTAAATTGCAATCGGTATCTGAAGCCAGACAGGGATAACCGATGAGGGAAACATCTGAAAGATTACGGCAATAACTAAACCAAAGATAGAAATAACAATCCATAAAGTGAGAAATACAATCAGAAAGAAAAAAACCCGGGCCCGTGGATGGATATACTTTGCGGTAAATTCCGAAATAGACTTTCCCTGATTTCGCATTGATATAATCAAAGTGCCAAAATCATGAACCGCCCCCATTATAACCGATCCGGCAAAAACCCAGATGATCGCGGGCAGCCATCCCCAGATTATGGCGATCGCCGGCCCGACAATGGGACCAGTTCCGGCTATAGAAGTAAAATGATGGCCAAAGATAATTTCTTTTCTGGTTGGTACATAGTCGATGCCATCTTCAAATTCTACTGAAGGCGGCCTATTCTCATCAGAAATTTTATATATCTTATTGCCAATATATTTGCCATATACCCGGTAAAATAATATGTACCCGAAAAATGAACCGACCATGACTAAAAGCATGAGCATGTATTGTATTCCTTTAGATATTATATTTTGATATAAATAATTCTAACTCAATATAATAAATATTTAATTCTTGGATATATTTTACTTTGACAAATTTGTGGTTCGCGCTTTTACCCCAAGATTAATCTTGGGGTAAGCACTAACAAATCTATAAGAGTATAAAAAGTTCTTACTTCGAGTCTTTGAGTCTTCGTAGTTAATATAAATTTCACACGTCGAACAGTAAATAATTGTAAATCGCGTTACATTTCTGATCTATTTCACCCGTCCAATTATATACGAATTAAATCCCAACGCATCATTTACCAACAAAAGGTCATGGACATATTTCTCAGCCAGAACAAACACCAATCCAATACCCAGATTAAACGTACGGTGCATATCTTCTTCCGGAACATTGCCCGTTTTTTGGATCAATTCATAAATTGGCGGACGTTGCCAGTTTTGCCATTGTATTTCAAGGCTCAGATCATCACGCAACAGGCGCCGGGTATTCCCTTCAATTCCGCCACCGGTGATATGCGATATGCCGCCAACCGGAATATCTTTCAGAACGGTCTGGATCAGATCCAAATAACATATATGAACGTTTAACAATTCTTCACCAATGGTACCGGACAGTTCATCGATCCGTGAATCCACAGAGAACGCGTTCAATAAAACGGCCCTTGCCAGGGAATATCCATTGGTGTGTAATCCACTTGAATTCACGCCAACCAGTATATCACCTTGTGAGATATTCCGCCCGTCCAGAATCTTATCTTTTTCCACAATCCCGACGATGGTACCTGATAAATCATACTCACCGGTTTGATAAAGGTCAGGCATTTCAGCAGTTTCGCCGCCAATTAATGCACACTTTCCATTTTTGCAGCCGCGAATAAAGCCCGACATGACATTTGTAAAAACATCCGGATCAAGTTTTCCCATGGAAAAATAGTCGAGGAAGAATAATGGAACAGCCCCGCCTACCGCGATATCATTGATACAATGATTAACCAGATCTTCGCCTACGGTATCATGCTTGTTCATCAGAAATGCCACTTTTAGTTTCGTCCCAACCCCATCGGTACTTGAAACAAGGACAGGTTTGTCATAGGCAGATTTATCCAGTTCATACATTCCGCCAAACAGACCAATATCTGTTACAACATTAGCATTAAACGTCTTCTTAATTTCTGATTTAATTGATTTTAGCGCCTGTTCACTCTTTTCAATATCAACGCCGGAATCTTTGTATGTAATTTGTTTCACCGTAATCTCCACCCGTTCATCCGTATAGTTCTCCTAACTGATGCAGGTATTTATGTCTGATTTGATTAAAAAATTCGATAACCAATGTTTGCTGATAATCCGGATAAGTCCAGGGTTGCTTCTGAAAACTATTGCTTGTATAGCTCAGATGTATATCGCCATATATACCCTTATCCAGATAAATGCGGTGTGCATAATTCTTGGTTGTGGCCAATACCAGCTTCGCCTCTGATATATAACCGGGATCAAGATTTATCTTTCTTTTTTCTTGTAGAGCAAACTCTTCTTCAAGCCAATTTGTTTCGTTCTTAATATCAGGAAGTTGAACAGGATCTATCAGGCGGGCAAAGACCAGAAATAGTTTGGTTAAATTTTCCCCCATTTCCCTGATATAGTATCTGGTAAAAGAGTTAAAATCGTAGGGATCTGATCGTTTTTCAATACTTGAAAATTTCCGTTCCAGAATCTCGTAAATATCTGCCGGTTTTATATCCGGCGCATATGTGACACCGATAATCAGTTTGACTGGTGGATGCTTCTTTATACTGCCCATAATTCTATATTATAACAAGTACCGGTGCAATATTTTTCGTGCTTCTCCGGAAATAATTTCCGGAGAAGATAGTTAAATCCGGAACTTTATACCTGGTACATTTTTTCGATTTCGTCGGCAAATTTTTCCAGAACGACCTTACGCTTTACTTTGAGTGAGGGTGTCAGTTCACCCGTTTCGATTGAGAAAGGACTTTTAGTTAGCACAAAATCCTTAATTGTTTCGAAGCTTGCCAGATTTTCGTTAACACTATCTACATCTTTACTCACAAGATCTCTCACTTCCGGCAAATTTGCAAGACCTTCCTGTCCGTCATATGACCATCCATTTTCTGTTGCTGTTCTTTCCAACACCTCAAATGAAGGCACGACAACCGCAGTGCAATATTTACGCTTATCACCAATCACCATGGCCTGTTCTATATACTTGCACGTTACCAATTGATTTTCGATTCCCTGGGGCGCGATATTCTTACCGCCGGATGTTACCAGAATATTCTTTTTGCGATCCGTGATGACCAACATACCGCCTTCATCAAAATGACCGATATCTCCGGTATAAAACCAGTCGTCACTATCAATTACTTCTTTTGTTTCCGTTTCTTTATTATAATATCCTAACATAACATGAGGACCACGGGTTAATATTTCACCATCTTCCGCAATCTTTACTTCTACATTATTAAGTTTCATTCCAACTGTCCCAAACCGGAATTTTTCAGCACGATTGCAGGTAATAACCGGCGATGTTTCCGTCAAACCATAGCCCTCATAAATATACAAACCGGCTGCAGCAAAAAACTCCCCGATTTCTTTTGATAATGGTGCACCACCCGAAACAAAAAACTTTAATTTACCGCCCACCCGTTCGGCCAGTTTGCTGAATACAAGTTTAAAAGCGAGATTTCTTTTAAACTTCAATCCCGCACCGATAGATTTGTCATCCATAATACGATTAACATACTCGCGGCCGACATTAATCGCCCAGTAAAATATTTTTCGTTTTAAACCAGATCCCAATTCCACGTTTTCCAACACCCGGCTATATATTTTTTCATACAGACGTGGGACACTGGCCATCACAGTCGGATGTACCTCCTGCATATTTTCGGCAACAGAATCGATACTTTCTGCATAGGCTATCGTAGCCGAAGTATATGCTGCCAGGAAATGACCAACCATTCTCTCAAAGATATGACATAGAGGTAAAAATGACAGAAACACATCAGTATCATTCACATCAAGTGCTTCCAGCCCACCCTCAATATTGCTTATCAGATTGTTATGGGTCAACATGGCACCTTTTGGCTCACCGGTCGTTCCCGAGGTATATATAATCGTGATCATATCATCGGGTTTTATTTTTTTAAGTTCTGATACGAGAAAATCCGGATTAGCAGAATTATATTCTTCACCTCTAGACAGTAATTCTGCCAGACTTTGACAATCTTTCATACTGTCTTCATGGTCAAATATAATTACATGTTCTAAAGACGGACAATTTTTGCGGATAGAATCTAATTTTTTATATTGGGCCAGATCAGAGCAAAAGATGACTTTGGATTGTGAATCATTAATCAAATATTCTATCTGATGAGGAATAAGGGATGGATAGATCGGCACATTAATTGCACGAACCGATAAAATGGCAAAATCTGTAAAGGCCCATTCAAACCTGTTTTCAGATAGCATGGCTACCTTTTCACCAGCCTGAACACCAAGTGCAGCCAATCCTCCGGCAATTTTAGAAACCCAGTCCCGGGCTTCGTTAAAACTGATTGTACGATATGCGCCATCCTTTTTATGCATATAGGCAGTGCGGTCGCCAAATTGCTCAGCATTACCCGGAATTATCTCTGCCAAATTTTTATAATTCATAATTCCTCCGAAAAGATATTTGTCAGGTTGGGGTGATTAAAGATAAACATTGCAATATAGTTAACCTGATTAAAGGAATCAAGATGCAAGAATCAGGATACAAGATACAAGATACAGGATGGAAGATGCTGGATGCAGGTATTGGTTACTGGATACTGGATGCTTGATGCTGGATGTAAGATGGAGATTCTATATTGTATTTACTAAATGCATGATCCAATTGGTCATCCTTGAAGGATCTTTTACCTGAAGCAATAAAAGCGAGACAAAGTCCCTAATGAATTAAAAATGGCATCCACCATGGCTAAAAGGTTCTTATCCATTAGGCTCTCGTTCCGGGACAGAATGACATATTGATTGAACATCCAGAATCCAGCATCAAGCATCAAGCATCCAGTATCTACTCGCCCTGCCCACTAATTTTTCGCATGATTCGTTCCAGCCGATGCTCGAACTTGCTCCGCACGGTTGTATCATTTTCCGAAGACTGGAGTTCCTGCATCAGATCGAGATATTTAATGCCACGTTGAGTAAATTCCTGAGCCCGGAGATAGTCTTTTTCAATATGCTCAAAATATTTTGCCAGTTCCTCGAGGGCAAATAATACATACATCTGCGATTCAAGCATATTCATCCAGGTTTGTATAGCTTCCGGCCAGCGGTTTTTTCCTTTTAGATACAGACTGTACGCAACGGCAGATTTCTGCGGTATCAATATATTTCTTGATTGGATCTGGTGATAAATTTTAGCAATGCGATTGGAATCGGCATTTCTTACAGCAAGGTTAAACAGTATCTGCAGCTCACTATCGGATACATTTTTTTCAGCATCATCCATTTCCATCAGATGCATATACATCAATAATCTTCCCAATGATAAGATATCCTGCTGATTATGATGTATTATTTTCTGAATATCTTTTACGTATCCGGTTTGTAAAAAATCAAAATAGGCTTGTGGAATCAACCAACCCTCGATATCGCCATACCGATGAAATTTGAAAATTTCCTGCTCAACAGTTGAAAGGCTGCAGTTTGGTAATTGGCTTTTCCAAAGCCTGCGTGTAAAATGAAGCAGATCAATGTGCTGAAATGTACTGAATGGATCATCAATCCTGTTAAGAATAAAACGGTTTTTTATCAACGGATAGTCATAGGTTTTTCCATTGTAGGTCAACAGATGTGCTTTGGATTTAAAATTCTGTAATATATCGAGATAGGCAATCACTTCGCGGCCATACTCCGGTAAAAAGTATTGATATACACGGATGCCTTCTTCTTCGAATACACCCAGCCCAACCAGAAAAGGAAAAGTGCCTGCGCCGCCGGCCAGTCCCGTTGTCTCAAGATCAAAAATGAGGATATCGGAGAGATTTACCGGTCCGGTCAACCGGTTTCTGGATAGTAGAGGAAGTTTGATTTCTGTGCCAGAATAGGGTTCAAATTCATGACAAAAATGAGTATAACTGAAGAATTTTTCGATTTTGAGTACATCAGCTGCATTTGGATCGACCGGAGTGGCATCAAGTCTTTTATATAGATCTGCCATCTCCGTCCGATTATCCGGCTCTTTTTTAATCGCTCCCGGATCATAGTATTTTAATTTATCTTTAAGATCCATCAGGCCTGGTAATTTTTAGGATTGGGCGAACTATAAGATGAGTTTTAAAATATTTTGTGCACTTTTCTTTCCGAATAATCCGGCTTCAAGAGGCGGGCCGATACAGGAAGGACACCCGTTTTCACAAACACAGCTGGAGATTAAGGCAAGTGTATCTTCCATCAGAAGATGATCGATTGAAAAAACCTTTTTACTCAACCCTACGCCGCCCGGAAACTTGTCATAAATATAAATGGTTGGTTTATTAGAAAACGGTGCCCGAATCATAGGAACAACACTAATATCACTGCGATCACACATAATATATAACGGTATCAGGTTTTGAAGAACATAGGCTATGCCACGGATCCCTTCACCAAGAACCGATTCTTCAAAATACGGATCGGTGAATAATTTATCAGGAAATTCAACCCAGGTAGAAGTTGAATGCATTTCCATCTCCGGCAGGTACACCTTACCCATCCCCACATTTTCATGCGTAAAAAACTTCACCTTTTTAAATGCAGTAACCACCGTGGTGACAGCTACTTCGCCATAAAATTTATCATATTTCCCTTTTTTCTCATCGAGAATATCAAGCACTTTAAGATCTGTTTTTGCAACCGCATCTGTATAATAATCCGAGTCAGTTTCACTAACGAACGCCTTTTTGCCATCCCAATCCAATTCATCTACCTGGAACTGCTGACTTTCATGGATGTAAATGGCATCCTTATGAACCAGCATTGGTGCCGAAAACATATCGACTTCTCCGATGACAATGTTGTTTTTGGATGTATTTACAATAACGACATTATTGGGATTTGCATTGCGAAGGCTGACTTCTTCCGCCGGATATACTTCCTGCATCCAGTAATATTTGCCATCGGTTTCGCGAAGGATCCGTTCATCTCTCAGATACTGCAGTAATTGCTGGGTTGCATCAGATCCAAAACTCTCCTGGACTGTAAACGGTAATTCAAAGGCAGCACATTTTAAATGACTCATTAATATGGGCAAATTATCCTGATCGATGTTCGCCGTTTCGGGATTTTTATCGAAAAAATACTGAGGATGTTCGGCAATATACTGATCCAGGGGTGAACTACTGGTAACAAGAATTGAAACAGAGGTTGTCTGTCTGCGTCCTGCACGGCCCGCCTGCTGCCATGTACTGGATATATTTCCCGGGTAACCGGCCATCACCGATACATCCAGTTGTCCGATATCAATACCTAATTCCAGCGCATTGGTGCTCACAACTACCTGAATTTCGCCGTCACGTAACCCCTGTTCAATGGCCCGTCGTTCTTTGGGTAGATATCCGCCCCGGTATCCTCTGATCTTATTCGGATTAATCTTTAATTGCCTGGCTGTTTGTTTAAGATAGGTCACAAGAATTTCGACATTCAGTCTGCTCCTGGCAAACACAATTAATTGAATTCCAGTAGGCAAAAAATGCCGGACAATCCGACGTACTTCTTTAAGTACGGAATTTCTCAGACCAAGTCTCTTTATTCACAACCGGTGGATTATAAAAGATAAAATGCTTTTCGCCAGTTGGGGCGCCGTTATTATCGATAATAGTGACTTTTTCACCGATGATTTTCTCGGTTATTTCGCTTGGATTTGCAATTGTTGCCGAACTGCAGATGAATTGTGGCTGGCTGCCGTAAAAACTGCAGATCCGCTTTAATCGTCTGATTAAATTGGCCAGATGACTGCCAAAGACACCCCGATAGGCATGAATTTCATCAATGACGATATATCGCAAATTCTCAAATAATTTTATCCACAAAGTATGGTGAGGTAAAATTCCCTGATGCAGCATATCGGGATTGGTTACCACAATGTGACCGGCTGATCGTATTGTGCGCCGCACATCCGGTGGTGTATCTCCATCAAAGGTATGACAAATAATTTTTTCACCGGATTTTTCAGCCAGATCCTGTAACTCATGTACCTGGTCCTGGGCCAATGCTTTAGTTGGAAAAAGATAAAGGGATCGTATTTCTTTATTCTGTGAAATTTCCGTCAGGATGGGTAGATTATAGGTGAGTGTTTTACCCGAAGCGGTTGGTGTTACAATGACGACATTTTTTCCGGCTCTGATTTCTTCAAATGCAGTCGCCTGATGTGTATATAATTCTGAAATGCCGCGGTCTTGAAAGACTTTTTTTATTTTATCGGGGACAGACGCAGGGAACGCAGTAAATTTTGCGTCCTGTGCCGGAATGGTTTTCCAGGTAGTAACATTTTTATGAAAATCAGAATTGCTGCCGAGATACTCGATAAGTTGTAGTAAATTCATGTAACGCGTCTGATCGGTTCGGCAGCTTTCATTTCATCACCTATAAAGTGGAAAGCGCTGCATCTATGAGAGACACAACCTGACTTGTGGTAGCATTTCCGCTCTTTTGTTCCAGATCGAGTTCAAAGATATCATGGTTTCCAAAACGATTACTGTGAAATAATATTTTTTTCCCATCTGGTGATATTATAGGATTCAAATCATCAGCCGGATTTGAGGTGAGTCGCTGATCATTTCCACCATCGTAATTCATCATATACAACTCATAATTACCATCCCGGTCTGAAAAATATGCTATTTTCATACCATCATCACTCAGGTCGGGAGAAACATCATTTGCGCCGCTATTGAATGATAACTGTTCGATGCCGGTTCCGTCACCCTTCATCATATAAATAGCAAAATCACCGTTTCTATTTGAATCAAAATATATGGGATCGGTTTCACCACCGGACATTACCGGTCCGCCATCATTGACATCCCCCTGGGTGAGTTCCAGTTGGAAACTGCCATCTTTTTCCATAATAAACACATGGCTGTACAGATCAACTACGGAGACATCCCTCAGATCGCTTCTTTCGGAAACAAAGGAGATAAACTTGCCATCCGGTGAGAAACGAGGTCGCCAGTCATTAGAACTATTGGTAGTCAGATTAACTTCTCGATTGTTTACCAGATCCATGACATATATATCACGGAGTTTCTGATTATAATCTACAGAACGATGATCATCCCGCGTAGAGGTATAAGCAATGGTTCTTAAATCTGAAGAATAGGATGGGTGCTCTTCATGTGCTTCGTTGAATGTCAGCTGCTTGGTACTTTGGGCAGCCACATCATATTCATAGATATCCCAGTTTCCATTCAGGTATTTCTGAAATATAATTTTTGTACCATCCGTCGAATAGGATGCAAAAGCTTCTTCTGCATCTGATGCCAGAACCGGAGTCACCTTATAGGCATCCATGAATTTGGTCGAAATTCTACCCAGGTATTGTTGACCATCCATTCCAAGCAAAATTTCCTTATAACTTTGAAATGCCTTGCGTTTATCACCCATTTCCATGGACAGTTCCGCATATTCAAACTTTATATCAGATTGCCCCGGATCGATAGCAAGCGCTTCTTCATAAGTTTTAAGCGCTTCCATATTCCGGCCAATTTTTTGATATTCCTGTGCCAGTTGATAACGCCATTCCATCTTGCTGGGATCATCCTGTATCTGTTCCTTTAAATCAGCAATTCTTTCCATTGATTCCGCCTCGGACGCGGTTGCTGACTGTGTTTCTGGGGTAACTTGTGATCCGCCACAAGCGAATAAATAGATTGTTAACAGACTGATGAGTAATAGTCTCACAAAATGCATGGCTCCTCCTGGAGAGACAGACTAATTGCTAAGTTGTTCTATACGTTTTTGTGCTTCTTTTTTTAAGACCAGATCGATTCCCGGGCGCTTGACAATTTCCTGATACATTCTTTTAGCCTCTTCATAACGGCCCATCTTTTCATAGGCCTGCCCGGCATAATATAATGCACTCGCTTCCCATTGTAATTTCGTTTTTCGTGACAATAACGGAATTTTTACATATTCTGCGATTGCATTTTCATACTGGCCATTGCGAAAGTAGGCATCCCCGATATAGAATTGAATTTCTGGTTCTCTTTCACTATCGGCAACTAAACGCGTTTCCTTTAAGAATTCTACTGCCCTGTCCACTTGATGCAGCGCGACATATGCCCGGCCAATAAGTATCTTCTTGTCAATGACATCATCTGCATGTGGATACGTCTCTATATATTCGCGGGACAGTGCGAGAACAGCATCCCAAAAATTAACAAATGTGTATGCTTTAATCAAGTTACTCATGACCTGGGGTCTTAAATTTTGATCGGTTGTACGATCCAATGCCTTTTTAAAACTGGTCATGGCACTTTCATATTTCTCCGACCGGAAATAAATTCCGCCAAGTGTATTATAAACTGCGCCCAGTTTATTACTCTCCGGATATTTTTTGGTAAAACCGGTCAGCAAATCCAGCGCTTCTTTTTGCTTATTCTGTGAGATGTATGTCAGTGCCAGAGAATACTCTGCTTCATCCGCATATTGTGTTTTTTTATAGGATTTCAATACTTTCTGGAAATAATTAACTGCTTGTTTATAATTTGAATTCTTTCGTTTATATTCGCCCAATTCGTACTGGAATGCCGCCAGGTTTTCACTCTGTCCCTTAAACTGGCTACTGAATTGAGAAATCAAACGCTCTGCTTCCGGACTCTTCCCGGCCCTGATCAATGCGACTATGCCCTTTGCTTTTGCGTCAATTTCTTTTGAAGTACCGCTTACCAGTTTGGCCAACTCAAAATACTGTCGGGATGCTTCTTCATATTTTTCTGTTGAAAAATAGGTATCTGCAATTCGGACTTTGGATTCGCGATACAATGCAGAATCCGCGGATGAGACTTTCTGAAAACTGATAATCGCACTATTCGGATCATTTAGTTTCAGATAGATCTCACCAAGTAAAAAGTTTGCATTATTATTAAAACTGCCGGAAGGATCACTGAGCAAATAATCGGTAACATAGTCGCGTGCGTGACTCCAGTCGTCCAAATTAAAATATGCCCGGCCCAATTTGTAATACAGTGCCGATTCGGACTTATTAATAAATTCTTTACTCAGCACGATATCAGCCGCTGGAAAAGAAGGAATCTGAGCCCGGTAACTGGCAATGGCCAACGCATTCTGTCCGGAGTATAAATTCACATCTGCGCGTCGTTCAACGCCCTGTTGTGCAATGGTCGTATAATAATACTCCGTAATCAGTTTATCGTATAACAGCCCGGCATCCGAATATTGTCCTTTTTGCTCACTTAGAGAACCAAGTTTATATAATGCCCGGGCGGCGCTGGCAGAACTGGGATACGAACTGGCAATGACTCTGTATTCATCAAAATCAGTGCCACTGGAAATCAGTTCCCGGAGTTCAGCCTGACTGTAAAGATATTGTGCGTAATCCGGACTCGTTTTATAGTTCTCAACCAGAATCTTATACTGAGAAAGTGCCTCCGCATAGGTAGCGTTGTCCTCGCGCTGTAAGCGTCCGATTTCAGAATGCCATTCCTCTTTATATTTACTATTGGGATACTTGGTCAGCAACATACTGTAATATCCGGTTTGTTTCTGCGATAAAGGTTTATCGACAATAACACCTAACTTTACAAATTCCCAGGACACTTTATCCGGCTCAGATGCGGTGGCCAAATTCTCCATGGACGCACTTAAACTGGTCTTGGCTTTTGCCAAATAACTGTTTTTCTCTTGATCACTTAGTTCCCGTAACCCGGCTAATTGTTTATAACACATGCCAATATAATATTGAATATCGGCAAGCCTGCTCTGGTTTTCCGGCAATTTACCGGCTTTTTCAAACTGATTCAAAGCCGCCTGGTAATTTTTTAAATTCTGATAATAAATTTTTGCCAGTTTAAATTGTAATTCGCCGCGATCTTCCTGATTAATCATATCGCTCATCAGCATAGTCAACTGATTAATACCAATATTCTGATCAACAATTTTATAGTTATTCAGATATGACAACCTGTTTTTTGCCTGAGAAGCCTGATCACTTGGGGCAAATTCCCGTAACAATTTATTATAATACCGGGCACTTTCATCATACTTTTCTAATTTTTCATATGCCAGCGCAACATGATAAATAAAATCATCTTTTTCCGGGAATCGTTCTTCCGTAAAAATACTTGGCTCGAGTTCTTTTATAACCGCAGCCCAATCACCGGTATAACTTAGAAAATTTGCCAGCAGGAATTTATCACGATATGAAAATTTTGAACTTAATTTTAATTGATATAACTCAGACGCACCGGTTATATGATCTTTTAATTCCAATAACAGGCCAAAATAGTATTCTTTGGTTTCAGAATATCCCATATAGACCTGGTAATCAGGATTCAATACCACTGATTTCAAAACGGAAACGGCTTTGGACAATTGGTTCTGCTTTTGCCAGGTTAACCCTGCTTTTAATTTCCTCAGGACATAGGATGAATCTGTGACATCCTCCGCGCTATTTTCATAATTTTTCAGAGCCAGCGCATAACTCCCACCTAAATAATTGGCATCGCCGAGCCGTTCCTCAATCGCTTGTTTTAATACGCTGGGAACCTTGGATTTCAAAGCCGACGATAACACATTTCTGGCTTCGGCATATCTTTGATTTTGCAGTTCAATCTGTGCCAATGACAAGGCCGCCGGCGCATAAAACCTTGTATTTGAATGACTCTTAATCAATACTTGATAATGACTGGCTGCTTTGGCAGAAAAGCCCTGCTGGCGATTCATTTCACCTTCCAGATAATGCGCTTCCGCAACGGTCATGGGATCTGTACTATTCTCAATTACCTTGCGTAATTTTTCATCCGCTTTACCATAATTGCCCTGTGCGTAATACAAACTGCCGTGGGCGAGAATTGAAGGGAAATAAGTCTGCTGATTCTACATACCTGTTTTGAATGAGTGTATACAGTTGCTCGGCTTTTTCAAAAAATCCTATTTGTTGATATAATTTTCCGGCACGTAAGATACTTTCGGCGGCAGAGGTGTGATTGGGATGCATTATCTTTACTGTCTCAAATGCCTTGGCCGCATCTTCTGTTTTATCCATTTTAAGATAACATTCGCCGATCATGAACCAGCTATCAGCCGAACGTTTATGCGCCGGATAATCTACTGCAACACCCTGAAATTCTATTCGTGCTGTTTCATAATCTTTGAGTTCAAACAAAGCCATACCTGTATAGTATCCGGCCTCAGGCAGCTTGTCACTGCCCGGATAATTATTGACAAAGCGGACAAACTGCTGCGCTGCCAGGTCGTAGAATTTTTCATCATAGAGTTTTAATGCATAGGAAAAATCATCGTTCTCTGACTTTTGCTGTGTCTGCCCTGTTGCTGCCAGAATTAAAATAAAAATTAAACCAAAGATTTTAATATTTTTCATCCCAAACATGATCAATCCGTAACCTCAAGTGGTGTTAAGTTAGCATATTGTGCAATCAATTTTTTTGAAACATCCCCTTCAAAATTGACGGCGACCTTCATCTTGTCACCCTGTCCTTCAATACTCATAATCTGACCTTTACCAAATGTTTCATGGTAGACCATACTACCTATCTTATACTGTGGTCCCTGATCCTGTGATTCATCCTCCTGACGGAAGTACTCCATGATCTTTTTCCGTCGCGCCTGCTTGCGGTTCTTTGGTTCAACACCGCTTCGTTTTGCAGCCGTTTTAACAATCAGATGCTGGGCTGGAATTTCATCCAGGAACAATGAAGGAACCGTAGCAGAAACGCTGTTATATCTTCTTCTGCTCCGGGCATAACTAAGATAAAGATTTTCCTCTGCGCGAGTCATGCCAACATATAACAGACGACGCTCTTCTTCTAATTCTTCAGGCTCGGCTGTGTTGCGTTGTAATGGAAACAATCCCATTTCCAGACCGGTGATAAAAACTACCGGAAATTCAAGCCCTTTGGCAGAGTGTAGTGTCATCAGGGTAATTACATTTTTATCATTATCCATCATATCAATATCAGCCATCAGAGAAACTTCTTCCAGGAATGCACTCAAAGTACTGTCCTTACCCTCTTTATCCCGTTCTTTGGCAAATATTTCAAGAGAATTGAATAATTCATATACGTTTTCTAATCGGCTTTCACTTTCATACTGGTCATACTCATTTTTTAGATGATCGATGATCCCGGTTTCCTGTGCCAGAGAAGATGCGAGTTCTGCGGCCGATATTTTTTGACTCAATTCCATATATTTTGTAATAAGTTCATAAAATTCAACCACCCGGTTGGCCATGCCGGCTGATATTGATGTTATTTCAGTTACTTTTCCAAGACCCTCAAACAATGAACAGCCAAGAACTGCTGCGTATTTTTCTATCTTCCCGACAGTAGTGTCACCAACACCACGCAATGGAAAATTAATGATACGTCTCAGACTGATACTATCCTGATAATTCGCAATTACCTTCAAATATGCCAGGATATCCTTGATTTCTTTTCTTTCATAAAACTTAACGCCCCCGACGATATTGTAAGACAATGCATTACGCCGCATCTCGTCTTCCAGTGCGCGGCTTTGGGCATTTGTCCGGAACAATACAGCAATATCTTTAAAGTTTCTCTTTTTCTGAAACATCTCTGTGTGAATATTCTCAACTATCTTTTTTGCTTCGTTCGTTTCATCAAGCGCATCAATCAATTTTATTTTATCGCCGTCCTCCCGGCTGGTCCACAAGTTTTTCCCCAATCTTTCCTGATTATGGGAAACCAGGGCATTGGCCGCTTCCAGTATTTGTTTATTGGAGCGATAGTTTTCTTCAAGACGAATAACTTCTGCATCGGGGTAATCTTTATTAAAATTCAGGATATTATTTATATCGGCGCCCCGCCAGCGGTAAATTGACTGATCTTCATCACCCACCACGCAAATATTATTTTTGCTATGGACCAATTTATTTACCAAAGTATACTGGGCCTTGTTTGTATCCTGATATTCGTCGATGAGGATATGTTTAAATTTCTTTTGATATTTTTTAAGGATATCGGGATTTTTATCAAACAACTCGATGGGCATTATTAAAAGATCATCAAAATCCAGCGCATTATTTTCCTTCATATAGTCAATATAACGACGATAAACATCCGGCAACATCGCTTCAGAAGGATCTGTAGGCACTTGATCCATATCTTCAGGAAATACAAGCCGGTTTTTGGCATTGCTGATCTTTGACTGAAAAAGTTTTGGCGAGTATAATTGTTGGGCAATATTCAGTGAGCTCATCACCTTTTTAATCGCACTTACCTGATCATCCGTATCATATATGGTAAAATTACGTTTAATAGATAATTTATCACCTTCAATCCGCAAAATTCTGGCAAACATCGAATGGAATGTCCCAATCCACAATTTGGAGATATCGATTTTCAGCAGATCTTGTAGCCGGTCTTTCATTTCACGTGCAGCCTTGTTGGTAAATGTGACTGCAAGAATATTAGCCGGATTTACCTTCTTTTTATTCAGCAGATGTGCAATCCGGTACGTTATAGTTCGTGTTTTTCCACTTCCAGCGCCGGCAAGAATTAAAATATGGGGATTTTCACTCCTAGCCGCCTTTAACTGGATGCTGTTCAGGTCTTTTTCTGTAATACTCATTCGCCTCTCATGGGTTTGAATTTCTTTTTTTTCGGTTTACTTCCCGCCGAATCTGATTAAACTTGGCCTTGGCCTTTGAATGTTCTCTGGCTGACCGTGAAAAAGTATGACGACCATCTCCCCGTGCAACAAAATACAGATAATTTGTATCTGCTGGGTAGATCGCCGCCAGAATTGAATTTTTACCCGGATTATTAATTGGTCCCGGAGGTAATCCGTAATATTTATAGGTATTATATGGAGAATCTATCTCGAGATCTCTATACAAAAGACGTCTCGGAGGACCCTCGAGAATATACTGAATTGTGGGGTCAGCTTGCAATTTTATTCTTTTCTTTAAACGGTTATGATATACCGATGAAATGATTTTTCTTTCATCATCAAAGATGGCTTCTCCTTCGATAATGGAAGCCAGGGTCAGGACCTGGTGAACGCTCATCTTCATGCTGTCCAGTCGGCTCTTAACCTGCTCAGTAAATATGGACATACAATTTTTAACCAGGAACCGGATTAACTGCTCTTCGTTCATCCCCCAATACAAAAAATACGTGTCTGGTAACAGATAACCTTCCAGGCTGTTCTTCTTTATGTCAAATTTTGCTATAAAATCGGGATTCCGGGCCAGACTGGCAATTTTGCTGGAATCGACGTCTAATCCACCGGCCAGTGCCTGGGCAATTTTTTCAATTCTCCATCCTTCAATCAGAGTAACCCGCAGCTGCTTGGATTTTGCTTTGGATAAATAATTTACCAATTGGACATTATTGAGTCCAAGCGGGACATCATAATATCCTGCTTTTAAGGATCGATCCATTTCTAATGTGGTGACCCAAAAACGAAAGATGTCTTTATCATCGATTAAATGATACTTTAATAATGTATCTGCAATGGCATTTAAACCCGATCCGCGTGGTATAAAGATGTCTATTTTTTCCTCTGTGTCATCAATTTTGGGCATGGAAAAATAATTGACAAGCGCCATTACAACGAATGGTGTCAATAATATGGCTATGGATATAATCCTTCCGGCCTTGAGATTTTTCATACTATAATATCACTACTCTAGTTACAAATTATGAATTAGAGATAGGTAATTAGTTATTTGTAATTGGTAACTGCCTGCTGCCATTGCCAATTGCCAACCGCTAACTATTAATCCCTCATTTCTAATTTCTAATCTTAATTTCTAATGACTCATAAATGGATCAACTAACTGAATTGGTAAATTTAATTAATTTATCTAATACATTTTGTGCCTTGCCTGAATCAATTGATTCGCGGGCCAGTTTAACACCTTCCCAAATCGAATCAACTTTACCACTCACCTTAATCGTCGCGCCGGCATTTAATAAAGCCACATCCATTGCAGGTGACATTTTCCCTTTTAAAACGCTCTTTAACATTTTTTTGCTCTCTGCTACATTTTTTACCTGTATCGCAGAAAGAGGTGCCGTATTTAATTCAAAATTCTCCGGTGAGATCGTATAGTCAAAAATATCTCCATGTATCAGTTCCGACACCTGTGTTGGACCGGTAATCGAGATTTCATCCATACCCTCATGTCCGTAAACCGCCAGTATTTGCTCGGCACCCAGAAGTTTTAACACTTCCACGACCTGTCTTACCAGACTCTTGTTATAAACACCGACCAGCTGACGTTTTGTTCTGGCAGGATTTAAAAGCGGGCCAAGAATGTTAAAAATAGTTCTGGCGCCAATTTCACTGCGAGGCCCCATGGCATAGCGCATGGAGGTATGCAATTTTGGCGCAAATAAAAAGGCAATCCCGGTTTCGTACAAACATTCCTCCATCTTTTCCGGGGGAAGATCTATATTTATCCCTAATGATGTCAAAACGTCCGCGCTGCCTGATTTACTTGATACAGACCGGTTACCATGTTTGGCAACGGCCACACCGGCACCGGCAGCAACCAGCGCCGCTGCAGTAGAAATATTAAATGTGCTGAGTGAATCTCCACCGGTTCCGCATGTATCCACTACATTTTTAAATTTTGATTTAATTCGGGTCGCTTTTGAGTTTAAGGCCTCAACTGCACCGGCTATTTCATCAACCGTTTCACCCTTCATTCGCAGTGCGACAAGGAATGCTGATATCTGGGCATCGGTACCTTCACTGTTCATGATCGCGTGCATCACTTTTTTGCTCTCTGCCCTGGTAAGGTTTTTGCCATTAATCAGTTTATTAATAGACTTTTGGATTATATTCATTTTTGTCCTGCAATCTTAATTTGAGACTTATAACGCGCAATCAACTCATCTACTTCCGGAGAAGCCGGTAATTTAAGATTAATATCCTGATACTCAGTTGAAAAGGAATATTTATCCGGGTTTAGATCGAATTCTATTATAGCAACAACTTCCGCATCACGACCGGTACAAATTACCTGGCGACCTTCCAGATCAATAGTCCCTTTTTGTTGGTCATGGGCCGATAATACCAAATCGATTTCCGGATTTTCTCCGAGCAATCCTGCCAATCCCTCAAATACACCATGATAAATCAATATATGTAAATCCTTAGCGGTCTTCTTAAAATCTTTCGGAATAGTAAATTTGCCCAGGGTAAGGTCGGTTGGTTTATCAGAATATTTAAAAACCTCAGGAGCCAAATAACTCCAGACATATATATTCCAGCCTTGTATTTGAAACAGGCTGTATTTTGTAGCACTATTTTTATTATTCGAAATGAGTAAACGGTTCTGTAACTGTAAACTAAACTGATCAGCAAATAATCCGGGTTCCATGTACAGATTTTCTCCGGGAACCATAATATCATATTTGAGCAGGGGAATCGTCCGCAACATAACCGAATTTAATTGTGGGAAGGGATAGGAATTAAAAAAGTCGCCACCATCAATTAAGATGGTTTCGGAGTGATCTTTCCTGAACTGATCAATAAAGGATACAAGACGATCCACTCCGCCCAGTGGATTAGTTCCGCATTTACAATTTTGAATGGATCCATTGATATTTGCAGTGTAAAGGATAATGGTTTTGGAAGTGGCCGAAGAGTGCAATGAAAAAGCTAGGAATAAAAAGAATATTAATTTTTTAATCAATATATGTGCCATATTTTCAGAATTCTGTATGGTTAGCGAACTATAATCTGATTCCGTTCAACACCAACAGAGATATAACTAACCGGTGTTTCACACACTTCTTCAATATAGTTCACATAATTTCGTGCATTTACCGGTAAATCTTCAAATTTTCGACAATGACCAATCGGTTCGTTCCATCCGGGCATCATTTCAGTTTGTGGAACACAATTCCCAAGAACGCCCAGCTCAGCCGGAAATTCAGTAATAGTTTCATCATTATTTTTATATGAAACACAAAGTTCAATTTCGGGAAATTGTTCGAGAACATCCAGTTTGGTCAGAGCCAGGCCGGTAAAGCCATTAATCCTGACCGAATATTTCGCGGCAACAACATCAAACCAACCGCATCGTCTCGGACGGCCGGTTGTTGCACCAAACTCATGTCCCAGTTTACGTAGCTGCTCACCTGTAGCATCCGTCTTCTCGCTTGGAAACGGTCCGCTTCCCACCCGTGTCGTATAGGCCTTGATCACACCAATAATCGATTCAATAGCCGTCGGTGGAAGTCCGGTACCAATCACGGCCCCACCCGCTGTCGGGTTTGAAGAGGTAACAAAAGGATAAGTACCAAAATCGGTATCTAATAGACACCCCTGGGCACCTTCCAGCAATATATTACTGCCGCTTTTCCAGGAATTATGCAGTAATAATTGAGTATCGGCAATGTGAGGTTTCAGTAACCCGGCATAAGTCATATACTGAGAATAGACCTCGTCAAAGTCAAGCGGATCAGATTGAAACTGGTCGACAATTATGCGATTTTTTTCTTCCACATTTTCCTGCAACTTTGTCTTAAAAGATGCCTCGTTTTGTAAGTCGCATAAACGGATACCACTACGGTTGTATTTATCCACATAGGCCGGACCAATACCTTTTCCGGTTGTGCCGATCTTATTTATATCTTTACTTTTTTCAGAAAGTTGGTCAATTAATTTATGGTATGGTAAAATGAGATGTGCGCGGTCAGAAACAAACAGACGGTCGTTAACAGAGATTCCCTCACTCCGGATCAGATTTAGTTCGGTAAAAAATGCTTCCGGATCAAAGACGACGCCATTCCCGATCATACATATGACATTCTCTCTTAAAATACCGCCAGGAATGAGATGCAGAACATATTTTTTTTCACCCACATAGACTGTGTGGCCGGCATTGGCACCACCCTGATAACGGGCGACAACATGCGCGTCTTCGGCTAAAAAATCAACAAGTTTTCCTTTACCTTCGTCGCCCCATTGTGCTCCGATGATAACTTTCACAGACATATCAGGTTCTCAATAAATAATAATAATAAGGTGATTACAGACCGCCGGGTACAATAACAAATCATTTAAGCAGAAACGGCTGGAAAATAATCTGATTAGAAAGAATTTTTTGCTTCGTCCAAAGAATCAGAAATTGCAAACACTGTATTCAACTTGGTGATTTTAAGCAGATTACTTATTCTTTCTGAGACATTTGTCAGTCTTAGTGCCCCACTACTTTTCTTAAGCACCGTAACCGCATCAATTAATATTCCCAATCCGGAACTGTTCATCCACTCCACTTCACCTAAATCGATGATGATCTTAAGTTTTCCATCATCGATTAACTGGTTTATTTTACCACTTATTTCCGAAGCTTCCGGTCCACCCATTATTTTCCCAGAAAGCGACAAGATTACAATATCATCTTGCTCAACTATGGTATAATTCATGGCATCTTCCTTATTTTGCACGTGCTCTACGCAGTTGCCACTCAACCACAAACGGGCTGGCAACGAACAGAGATGAATATGTTCCGATTATAATTCCAATGATCAGAGCCAGAGCAAATGATCTCAATACTTCACCTCCAAAAAAGAACAAAATAACTACAACAAATAATGTAGTAAGTGAAGTAATAATTGTTCTGCTCAGAGTCTCATTCAAACTGCGATTTATCAAATCGATAAATGTCGTATTGTCTTTCACTTTCGTTTTAATATTTTCACGAATACGATCAAATACAACAATAGTATCATTGAGTGAATAACCAACAATTGTGAGAACTGCTGCAATGATTGGTGCCGAAATCTCGATATCGAGTAGTGAGAAAACACCTACCGTGATCAGAACATCATGAAGCAGGGCCAATATGGCCCCAAGGGCAAATTTTATTTCAAATCGCCACATGACATATAGTAAAATGAGAATGAGTGCCCAAAAGACTGCAGAAAGCGCATCCACAATTAGTTCTTTTCCAATTTTGGGCCCTACTTTTTCAACCCGCTGTTCAACGAAGGGATTATCGGGAAAGGTCTCAGCTAAAATTGGCTCAATCACATTGGCAAATTCGCCGCTTTCCACATCAATTCCGGCACGAATTACAACCTCATTATTTGCACCAAAATGTTTTATTTCACTGCTTCCATAGCCTTTTTGCGTCAATGCTGAACGCACATCTTCAATTTGAACATCCTTATCAAATTTAAGATGTACTAGGGTACCGCCGACAAAGTCAATATTAAAACGCGGGCCGCCGTGCATCACCAATGAAACAATCCCAATCGTGATTAATGTAAGACTTATAAAAAGCCCGATTTTTCTTTTACCGAGAAAGTCAACTTTTGTGTTCGAAAGAAACTGCATATAATCTTATCCTTATATTTTCAAGTCCCTGATTGTCCATTTTGTAACCGCATAGTCAAAGACAACCCTGGTTACAACAATTGCTGTAAACATACTTGCGATAATACCAATCATCATCGTCAGGGCGAATCCCTTAATGGGTCCTGAGCCAAATGTATATAAAACAATCCCAGCGATAAATGTGGTCACATTCGCATCAAGAATAGCACTAAATGCGTTTCCATATCCCTGGTCAATTGAAGCTTTTACTGTTTTGCCGCGGCGCAATTCTTCCCGGATACGTTCAAAGATAAGTACGTTCGCATCAACGGCCATACCAATCGTTAAAATAATACCGGCAATACCAGGCAGAGTCAAAGTAGCGTTAAAATAGGCCATGACTCCCATAATGAACAATACATTCATAAACAGAGCCAGATCGGCAAGACCACCGGCAACCTTATAATAGATCACCATAAAGATCATAACCAGAATCATTCCATAGATTGCAGACCGGCTGCCTTTTAATATGGAATCAAATCCCAATGAGGGACCAACAGTCCGTTCCTCGATTATGCTAACCGGTGCCGGTAATGCACCTGCTCTAAGTACAATGGCCAAATCCTGTGCCTCTTCCATCGAGGCCAAACCGGTTATCCGGCTGCGGCCGTCACGTATTTTAACCTGAATTTCCGGTGCCAGAAATACGCGGTGGTCAAGAACAATTGCCAGCCGTTTATTTATATTTGCACCCGTAACGCGAGAAAATATACGTGCGCCATCATCATTCAATGTCAACGAGACCTCGAATTTTCCAATTGAATTGGGATCCATTTGACTTCCAGGTCGTGCATCTGCTTCCTGAATAGTCTCCCCGGTCAATTCAGATCGTTTATTTACCAGATATACAACAAAAAACTGACCGTTATATTCGGGCTCGGAGCTCCACAAAAATTCGGCATCTCCGGCTTCGGTCGATATTATTCGTTGTATACATCTTCCAGTTCAATAATTCTCCGGAATTTGCTTTCCTTTTCCGCCGGGACCAGAATATTTTGCCGGCTGTTCGGATCGAGAAAGAACAGATTTTGTTCAAACAGAGGGTCCGCTTTTGCGACAGCAGAATCTGATACCTGGGAATCGCTTGCTGTTGTTCCGAAGAGTTCATCCAGGTTTAAACTGGAATCAGCACTTTCGCCACTTTCTTCTTCATCAGATGAAACCGTGTCCAGTGGTGAAATTTTGGATTGAATAAACTTATTAATCTTTTCTGCCACGCTGAGATAAATTTCAGAATCTTTTAACAGACGAAACTCGAGTTTTGCTGTTTTTCCGATCAATTCCCGCACACGGCTGGGATCGGTTACACCCGCCAACTCAATAATGATACGGGACTCACCCTGTTTCTGAATAATTGGTTCTGATACACCAAATTCATCAACCCGGTTTTGTAGAATTTCAAGCGCCCGGGTAACAGTTTCTGAAATCTGATCCCGCAGGAAAGTAAGCACCGCATCTTCAGTGCTCATATCACGTGAGCCATAAAAACGAACCAGGTTTCCACCCGCTTCAGTCAGGTTATTATAAAAAATATTTATAAAATCTTCATCACTGTCTTCAACTTCTCTGGCACTTTTCTCCAATGACGATACAAATACATCTGTTTTATTTTTTGCCAACTGGTTGAGCAGTTCCTTAATGTCCACTTCTAAAACCACATGCATACCACCCTGGAGATCGAGACCCAGGTTGATACTTTTAGATTTTAAGTCGACCATCGATTTTTTATCTTCCAGCTCAATTCGCTCTTTTTCTGCATCCGACATTACGCTCAACTGGTAGGTCGGGTATAATAAATATAAAGAGAGAACTACTGAGGCCAGAATTAAAATTAATTTCACTCCGGTGCTAGACTGCATTCACTAAATTCCTCCTAACTAAATTCGCAACTTAATCACAAAAAAGACAATAATTTATTCCATGTAAAATTTAAAAGCAAACAAATTTACGGTTGTTTGATCATATTAAAAAATTCGTTTTCATTAATTATTGAAATATTTAGTTTTTCCGCCTTGGTAAATTTGCTCCCGGCCCTTTCACCAGCAAGAAGATAACTGGTATTTGCCGATACGGATGACGATACTTTCCCACCATTTTTTAAAATCAAACTTTTTGCAGATTCACGACTCAAAGATGGCAATGTTCCCGTCAATACAAATGTTTTTCCGGTAAATATCTGTGAATCGTGTGAACTGACATTTTTAAATTGCACCCCAGCCAGACGCAATTTTTCAATAATCGCAATATTTTTTTCATTGGTAAAAAACCGTGTGGCACTTTGTGCCATTTTAGGACCTATTCCTTCAATTTCTTCCAATTCTTCTTCACTGGCATGTATAATTTTATCCAGATCGCCAAAAACTTCGGCCAATGTTTGCGCTGCAGTGGATCCAATGAAAGGAATACCCAGGGCAAAAACCAACCGGTCTAAAGTCTGTGTTTTACTTTTCTTAATCCCGGAAACAAGATTACCTGCACTAAGTTCCCCCATGCCATCAAGTGGCGTGATCTGTGCCTCCTTCAGATAATAAAGATCACCATAATCGCCGATCAGTTTATTCTCTACAAGTAATTCCACAATAGCAGAACCCAATCCATCAATATCCATAGCAGTACGACTGGTAAAATGATCAATACGCCGGATAATCTGAGCCGGGCAATCATAGTTTTCACAGCGAAGGGCAGCTTCCTCGGCAGAACGTTTCAATTTGGAGTGACAAACCGGACAGAATTCGGGAATCGCATAATTGACCGAACTTTGATCTCTTTTTTCTTTGATGACTTCAATCACCTTAGGAATAATATCGCCACCCTTGACGATATGAACCCAATCTCCCTCGCGAATGTCCTTTCGCTCGATTTCTTCCGGATTGTGCAATGTTGCACGTGATACGGTGCTTCCTGCCAGGAGCACGGGCTGCAGTTCAGCGACCGGCGTGACCGCACCGGTACGCCCCACCTGCCAGACAATTTTATCAATCCTGGTCTGGATGCGGCGCGGTTTAAATTTATAAGCAATCGCCCATCGTGGGCTTTTACTGTGGATCCCAATCTTTTCTGCTGATCGGACCGGTTAATCTTTATCACCACACCATCGATTTCGTACGGCAAAGATTCACGTTCTTCTTCCCATAATTGACAATACTCTAAAACCTGTGTGATATCCCGACAAATTTTTGCATGATTATTGACCGGAAAATTATTTTTTTTCAATTGCTCCAGATTTGTCCAATGTTCCTGCTTCTGATCAGGAGCGGCCAGGTCGATCATCTGATAACAAAACATACTCAATCCGCGTTTTGCCACCACGCGTGCATCCTGCATCTTGAGTGTACCGGCGGCCGAGTTTCTTGGATTTGCAAACAACGGTTCACCACTTTCTTCTCTCAGTTGATTAACGCGGCTAAATGCCTGGCTCGATAGATATACTTCGCCACGCACTTCAAAAAGTCCGGGCAAATCTTGTGAGTCATATATTTTTAACGGGATACTTCGTATAGTCTTCAAATTTGAGGTAACATCATCGCCGCTCACACCATCTCCGCGGGTGGCCCCCTGAATAAAAATACCATTTTCATAAATCAGACTGATAGCCAATCCGTCGATTTTAAGTTCGGTCACATATTCATATGTTTCCCCGGGTTGCAGGTTTTCCTGAATCCTGCGATCAAAATCTATCAATTCTTCCTCAGAGTAAGTATTCGCAAGTGAAAGCATCGGGGATCGATGCCGCACAGTGGGAAAATTCTTCGTGGGTTCGCCGCTTACACGCTGAGTGGGAGAATCCGGCGTAATATACTGCGGATACGCTGTCTCCAGCTGCTGAAGATCTTTATACATTTGATCATACTCATAGTCTGACATTTCGGGCTGTGCCAGAACATAATATTGATAGTCATACAGCTGAATCTTTTTACGTAAACCTTGTATATCTTTTTGAATCTTGTCTGTCAAAACCTGCCTCATCCGTGATTCATCATAAATACTATATTTGAGACTTCTGAAAACTGATTATTTTTACCTAAACGTCATTCTGAACTTGTTTCAGAATCCCTTTAAATAGACCCTGAAATAAATTCAGGTTGAAAATCCCGTTTTCGGGGTGACGAAATACAAAAAAATTTATTTCATTTTTCATAAGTTTCATATTTATTGTCCAGTATTGTTTTAATTCCCAGTGCATCTCACTAACCGGCTCCTTTTCTTCACCTCACCATGGGGGGATATAGCGTATCGGACAAACCTAAATATATCGGTTTAATGATCGGAGAACAAGTTATAATCCCGATAAAATACCATCATTTTTATACCGGGTTTGCTGTTGATTTTACACCAATATTTTGGTAGTTTAACGGGTTATTAAATTTATATTTCATAGAGATTTATGGCAATAAAAAATGTACTGGTTTTTCTAATCGTTCTCATATTTCACGGATGCACAAATCCGTTTACTACCCGCGACGTTGAGATTCCGAATATAAACGAGAAAGCGGACACATTTTTATCACCCACCGATGCAATCACAGTTCTTGAAAATCTGAAATTTGCACTGGAGGAGAAAAACGAGTTCAATTACATAAGTTGCCTGGTGGACACATCGTTAGCCGGTACATTACCATATCTGTTTATTCCGGACAAAACAGTTCAGTGGCAAAAGCTGATAAACTGGCAACTCATAGATGAACGGAATTATATCAATAAGGTGTTCAATGAATCCAGTAAAGTACAATTTAAATACCTGAGTGATCCGGATCCGCAATCGATTGATAATTCCATCGATCTGGCCGAAACCAGATACTTTCTATATGAATTGAAGATCACGACTGACGAAGAGCATATTTACACCGGTAAAGCCAGGATGAAACTGGTTAAAAACGAACTCTCACTTTGGTCGATATATTACTGGGAAGATGCCAGGGATGAATTGGAGAGTCCGAATACCTGGTCTCAATTAAAATCTGACTATAAAAACTAGTGTTACTATGTCAAAATGGCAAAATATACTTTTTTTTGCTTTGATGATTCCAGGCTGTATTTTTGCACCGGGTTTAACGGATGAGGGTGGTGATTCCTCAGATATCATTACGCGTCAGGAAACCCCCTGGGATGTGTTGGCAAATTTCAAATATAGCTATAAATTTGCAGATTCACTGATTTACAGTGATGTACTGGATTCAAATTTTATATTTATTTCGAAAAATTATGCGACCTCACCGCCTACAGACATTATCTGGGGGCGCGATGTGGACATTAAAACCACAATGGGGATGTTCCGTCACTTTAATGTATTAGAATTAACCTGGCGCGAAGGTTGGGACGATCCCGACAATTATGATTTTGTAGATTCAACAAAAATAAATATGATAACAAAAGTCACATTTCAACTCACCCTGGATGGCGGACGGGAGATACCTACCATAAAGGGGGAAGCATTCTTTGAATTCGCTCCCAGAGATCCGAAAATATGGCGTATTGTAAGATGGGAAGATTTATCCAGTTTTTAATCAGGGAGGTTTGATGAGTCGCTTAGCAGTAAATATTGATCCAATTGCTTTGATACGAAATTCTTTTGGCAAACAAATTCCGGATCCGGCACATATGGTAGTGCTGGCCGAAATGGGTGGCGCAGAATCCATCGTTTGTCATTTGCGTGGCGATCTAAAAACTGTAAATGATCGCGATGTACGGGTTATGAAGGAGATTGCAAAAACGCATTTTAATGTTCGCTGTGATATTGATGCCGAGGTTATCCGGAAATTATTGACCCTCAAGCCCCACATGATCACTTTTGTTAACTCCGACAGCCGAACATCTATTGATTCTCAACCCGTCGAACTGGAATCGTATGCCGAAACTATTGGCAATCTCACACCGGATCTGCGGGCGAATGATATTATGTCAAGCGTTCTGATTAATCCTGATATAAATTCAGTAAAACTTGCCAGCCGACTTGAATTAGATTATATAGAACTTAACACCAGCCACTATGCAACAGCTGATGACCTGGATCAGCAATTAGCGGAATTGGAAGAACTAAATAATATCGCAATTGCTGCAAATAAACTCGGTCTTGGTGTTAATGCCGGGGGGGGGCTAAATCAGGAAAATCTGCGGGATCTGGCCAAAATTCAGTATCTTGAGGATCTGGTAGTCGGTGATGCGATTGTTGTTAAATCATTGGCAATTGGTTTTGAACACGCCGTTCGTGATTTTGCCAGTTTAATTTAAATTTGAATATTACGAGACTGGCATTCATGTCCCTAAGAATAAATTTATTCATTTTCACTCTCATAATGATCGTGGTTTGCAGGAATGCATATTCTGTAAATACTGATTATCAAAACACTATACGTGCATCTACCGGCAATCCGGTTAAATTCCTGGATTCGTGGGAAGTTGCAATCAATGATGATCAAACATCTGAAAACATACCAATTCCAAAATATTTTAATTCAAATGTTTCGAAGATTGCCCTCAAAACAGAATTCGAAATTCCGGATTCTCTGAGTAATTTTAATCTCGAACTTCATTTCACGGGCATTCAGGGCTATTGTAAAATTAGTTTGAATAAAAACCTGATTCTCACCCACCCCAGTTATCCGTCTCCATTTGTGGTTCAAATTCCCATTGACTGGGTCAAGTCTAAGGGTAAAAACTATTTAGAAGTTCTCATCACTCATCCCCAAGATGCTTCGGAAGGCTTTCCGGAATACGTTCACATTTTTCAACCGCGCAAAACACTGGCAGTTACCGGTGAAATTTATATAGTATGGATAAAGGACATACATTATAAAGACTTCGCATATAACTATAAAGATAATAAACTGAATATCAATTATAATTTGGTAATCGACAAAAGTGACACACTCAGAAATGGGAAATATAGCAAACTGCGGTTTTTGGAAAAAGTATCGACACTAACCGATCAGGTTGTATTCTCAAGGTTCGAATACATTGATTTTCGCAAACAAAACAAAAATTTGTCACGATCTGTCGGTATAAAAAATCCAAAACTATGGTCACCGGATTCACCGGAGTTATATAAAGTAGAATTAAGTGCTTATGCGGAAGGCAAACAAATTGCCTACTATTCTAAAATTATCGGATTAAAGAACATTCAGATCAAACGCGGTACAATTTATTTAAATGATCAGGTATTACAAGTCAAAGGAATAACATATAGACCGGAATATGATGAAGCGCTAACGGCGATCCCTCAAATTGAATATGACCTGAAAATGATTAAAGACATAGGGTTCAATGCGATTCGTGTTCCCAATAGTATGCTTCATCCGACTGTTGCATCTCTGACAGATTCCATTGGCCTGCTTCTTAGTTTTGAAAATAACGTATGGCGGGTACCGGTTGACTATTTCAGCAATGACAATCTTCTTCAAATGGCAAAACAGATTTCGTCTGAGATCCTGAATTCTACCGATCATCATCCTTCGTTATTCAGCATCGGACTTGGAACCGAGCTCGCACTGCAAGAATCTTCGATTCAAAAATACACCCTGATACTTGGTAATTATTTGCAGCAGAAATATCAGATTTTGACCCATGTTACCCCCCTTGATTACTCAAATCTACCGGTCACTGATCTAACGGATATTTATTTGATAAATGCTTATCATGATGCGGTTTATTCAGCGCTGAATTTTATTGAGAATAAATCTTCAAATTATTCTTCGGTTATGCTCCTTGGAAATGTTGGATTTCCCGCAGAGCCTGATACGACAGGTGCTCAGATTGCAAAATTTGCGGATCGATTAAATGCTGCTCCAATACTGAAGGGGCTATATATTGAAAGTTTTAGAGATTGGGCCGCCAAGACAAATTCATCCCTGGTAAATTCAGAAAATTATTACCCCTATGGACTTTTTAATTATACAGGAGTAGAAAGACCACAGACCGAAATTATAAGAAAACTACTGTCTGGAAATCACCAGACCAGCTATTATGCCTCCAAGTCTTCACGTAATAAAACCAATTTTTTCAGTCTATCGGTTTTCATTACCGGTGTCATTTTCTTTTTAATTTATCGTCAGAATTTCCGTCTTAGGGATAATATCAAACGTTCATTATCTCACTCGTATGGATTTTATGTTGATTTGCGGGATCGCAGAATAATTGCATTACTCAATTCATTCATTATAGGATTATTCACAAATCTTCTGGTGGCAAATGTCATCGCTGCATATTTATATTATTTTCGTAATTCGATTTATATCGAAGAAATAATGAATACTATACTTTCTCCTTTTGAATTAAATAATTTATATAACAGTATCATTCAATATCCCTTTTTGCTCCTGCTGTTAATCTGGAGCCTGTTCTTTTTTGGCCAGGTATTAATTGCAGCGATACTGAAACTGCTAAACATATTATCTGAAGAAAAAATCAGATTTAAACAAACGGTAGCGGTGTGTAACTGGGCCGGTGTACCACTATTATTTCTTATTCCGGTTAGTCTAATTTGTTATCAATTAATTATTCCGGATCAGAATCTGCATATATTCTTATTTCTAACCATGGTCGTATTTTTTATTTGGTACAACATCAGGCTTGCAAACGGTATTCGGGTGTTGATGATTATGCCTGCGTATAAAGTCTTTGCGATTCTGCTATTGACATATAGTATCGTGTTCTTTATCTTCTTTGCTTTTTTGGAGTCAAATTCTGACTTTTTTGGCTATATTAATCTTCTGATTCAGGGTAAAATCCTGTTTTTCTAACGGAGCATCATGTATTTATCTAAAGTAGATATATTCGGATTCAAATCTTTTGCACAAAAGACCTCTTTAAAATTTAATGAAGGTATGTCCTGCATTATTGGACCAAATGGTTCAGGCAAATCAAATATTGTTGATTCCATACGTTGGGTGCTGGGTGAACAAAAATTAGCCACACTTCGTACAGATCGTATGGAGAACGTTATTTTCAACGGTACAAATTCGCGTAAACAACTGGGCATGGCAGAGGTTTCACTCACTATACAGAATAATAAAAATATACTGAAAAGCCAGTTCACTGAAGTCGTTATTTCCCGGCGCTTGTACCGTTCCGGTGAAAGCCACTATCTCATGAACAAGTCTCTTTGTCGTCTCAAAGACATCACCGACTTATTTATGGATACCGGCATGGGAGCCAATTCATATTCGGTGATCGAATTAGGCATGGTTGAAAATATCATTAGCGAGAACGCATCTGAACGACGTCACCTTTTTGAAGAAGCGGCCGGTATAAACAAATATAAAAACCGGCGTAAATCTGCCATTCGCAAGCTGGATGCTACTGTGGTGGATATGAGCCGGATCAGCGATTTGATTTCTGAGATTCAAAGAACCGTAAATAGTCTGTCCAGGCAGGTTGGTAAGGCCAGGCGCTATCTGCGTTTCAAAGATGAATTACAAACTATAGAGGTGGATCTTGCACGCTACCGCTTCACACGTCTGATGGATGAAATTCATCCCCTGCAAAAACAGCTGAACGAAATCAGCATGATTAAAGAAGATACCAGTCATCAAATTACTCTGGAAGAGGCATTACTCGAAGAATACAAACGTGAAATTATCCATTTTGAAGAGAACCTGACGAAATACAACAAACAGTTGAGCGAACAGGATGATAAAATTTATCAATTGAAAGAAGAAGAGGCGGTTGCCCAGGCAAGGTTGCAGGGGCTTGATGAAACGGTACGTCGAAATACAGCCGATATTACAGAGTTTAAACAAAAGATAAAAAATCTTGATAAAAATATTGAAGATTTTGTGCAAAAAGAAACTGCGCTGGCCAAGGAAGTGGATAAACTGGATAACATCCATAAAAAACATGAAAAAGAGTATGATGCAGCACGCGCAAACACAAATGACAATAAGAACCTTTTGCAATCTCTGAATGATAATTACAAAAATCTGTCTAACGAATTTCTCAGTATAAAAGAAAAAATGCAGGAAAAAGACATCCGTAAGCAATCTTCAACTGAGAACATCTCACAATTGAAATCGGAAAATGCGGAGACTACTGAAAGACAACGTCAACTCGATTCAGAGATAACAGAAACAGCTGCCAACAGGAATAGTCTCGAAGATAAACGCCGAAAACTGGAACATGAGATAAATCAGTCCGGCGATAAACGCAATCACCTCATAGTGTCAATTGATGAACTTAATGAAAAAAGACAAAAATTGCTTGGGCAAAAAGAAGCGGCAGAATCACGCTATCAGTTATTTGAGACTATGATTTCCGGGTATGAAGGACATTCTCAGGGTACCATGTATGTAATGGAACATCAGTCCGATTTTAAAGGAATCCGCGGACCTATTTCAGATTTGGTTGATGTAAACGATGAGTTTAAAATAGCTGTAGAAACTGTTCTTGGAGATACGGTTAATTATATTGTAGTTGATACAACGGAGACTGCCCGCCAAATTATCAATACGTTGAAAACCGAAAATTCAGGCCGGGTAACTCTGCTACCGATGGATCTCCTGCAAAAAATAGAATTAGCAGATCGTGATTCAGACGACCAAAATGAGCATCTATTGATTCGCAATATTCAATGTGATAAACAATATGAGAAGATATTTAAAATTCTGCTGGGCGATGTAGTAGTAGTAGATTCTCTGGATGATGCAATTAACGGCAAATCCCTGTCTTCAGATCACCGCTATGTTTCCCGTAACGGTGAACTCCTGCATCATGCCCACGCCATTTCCGGGGGACAAAAGACTTCCACCGAAACATCGGTCATAGGCCGAAAAGAAAAACTCAAAGAAGTTGAAGATACTATCAACTCGCTGGCAAAAGAGATTGAAAAACTTGACAGTAGTTTGCAGGCCTCGGAAAATGATAAAAATGTACTGATTAATGCAATTGATAATCTTTTGAACGATAAATCAGCACTTGATTCGCAAATCCTCGACATCGACCGGATACTTTCTCAAAAAGAATATGAACTATCGACGCTGAAATCTTTGCTCGACACTAAAAACAAACAGTTGGCCTATGAGCAATCATTAATTGAAGAAATGAACCGGGACCGGGCCGCACTTCAAAAAGAGGCTGATCAAAAGCAAGTCTGATTTGAAATCAGAAGATGAAAAAATCCAGAGGCTAAATACCGAATACGATGGTGTCAATCAAACACTGCAGCTCATGGCTGGGAAAGTACATGAACACAAGGTCAAACTCATTGAGGAACAAAATCGTCTGGTTAATGTAAAAAATGAAATCGAGCGAATGAAACATGAAATTTCCGATCTCAACAATCAGATTGAGCGCCGTTCCACCGAATCAGAAGAAATAAAGCAACAAATTCTCCAGTCGGAAGAGGATAAAGGTACACGGGCCGAAAAACAACAAAAAATTTGGGATGACCGTGATAAAATTGAAGAAGAAAAAGATAAAATTCAGGGCAGTTATCACGAGATAAAAGACAAAATAATAAATCTTGAAAATCAGATAAAAAAATATCGCAAGCAGCATGACACAACTCTGGAGCGCTCCCGTCAATTAGAACTTCAGATTCAGGAAAATCAGATGAAGGCAGCATCTATAAAAGAGCGTATTAATGAAGACTACAAAGTGGATATTAGTGTAGGTATTGCATCCGATCACATTGACATCGAGGAATCAGATCAAAAGATTGAAACGCTTAAATATAAAATTAGTCAATTGGGACAGGTAAATCCGTTGGCGGTGAGTGAATACGAAAAAGAAAGCGAAAGACTGGAGTTTTATACCAAGCAATATAATGATCTTGAGGAAGCAGAAAAATCACTGCGTAAAACGATTCACAAAATAAATATTACTGCACGCGAACAGTTTATAGAGACATTTGATCAAATTAAAATAAATTTTGAACGGGTATTTCAAAGCTTCTTTCAAAATGGCGAAGGTACGCTTAGAATTGAGGATGATGCCGATCCACTCGAATCAAATATAGATATAATGGTTAGACCAAAAGGAAAACGGGTACAGACAATCAATCTACTTTCCGGTGGTGAAAAAACCCTAACAGCCATCTCCTTATTGTTTGCCATTTATCTTGTAAAACCAAGTCCATTTTGTATATTAGATGAAATTGATGCTCCTCTGGATGATGTCAATATTGGCCGTTTTACAAAGGCTCTTAAAGATTTTTCCCGGGAGACGCAATTTATCGTGGTCACGCATAACAAACGCACAATGGAGGCGGCGGATACTATGTATGGGGTTACGATGGAAGAAGAAGGACTTTCCAAACTTGTCTCGGTAAAATTTAATTAAACGCAGGATCAGGCAATGAAAATCAAATTTTTATTTTTTGTGGTAGTGGTTTATACTTTTTCCACCAATGTATATGCCCAGCATAATTTCATTCCATTTCAAACTGACTATGCTGCATTCTTGGGCACAGAAGGAAAATCATATACCGAAGTCTACGTTGCGGTGTTCCAGAGAGAACTCTCATATAACGCAGAAGAAGACTCTGTAAAAGCAGCTCATTTTCAATATACCATTAATATCTTTAGTGAGGATTCGCTAATAGATAAACGGGAACGGGCATATAAAAATACACTGGCAATTGATGCTGATCCGAATATACTAAGTCAATTTATGGATGTATTTGCGTTCGAATTAGAACCCGGATCCTATAAATTGGTCTCCGTGCTAACAGACATGGTATCAGCTAAAACCGGCACTTTTAACATTGACCTGGAAATTCCTGATTTTACCGGCAAACTAAAGATCAGTCATCTCGAGATTGCCACACAAGCCAGCAAAGCCGCCAAACCATCCAATTTTAGCCATAAAAATAATATCGAAATTTATCCAAATCCATCACGCGTATTTGGCATTCTATATCCGGTGTTATTTTATTATTTTGAGGCATATAATTTACAATTGAGCTCTGATGGTAAATCAAACTATAACTATCATTATTATATCACAACTCAGGATGGAAAACTGATCCGGGATTTTCCCGCAAAGGATAGAACCAGAGCCAGTTCTACAGTTGCTGAAGCAAATGGTACCAATGTAATTGCCCTGCCCTCCGGCATGTACTTTTTAAATGTTGATTTCATTGATCTGGTTGCTCAGGACACGATAAGATCTCAATCTAATTTTATGGTTAATAAACTGGACCGCAAGAAAGAGGGAGATCTTATTGTACAGGAAGACCCATCAATTATCTATTCTTCATTCACCGAAGAACAGCTTATAGATGAATTTGCCAAAGCCAAATACATTGCCACATCTGAAGAAAAGGATGTATTTGAAGAATTAGATATAGATGCTATGCGTCGCTTTTTATATGAATTCTGGAAACGCAGGGATACGGACCCAACCACTATTGCCAATGAATTTAAAAGAGATTACCTGGAACGTGCGGAACTGGCAGATTTACGTTTCTCCACAAATTTCAGGCCCGGCTGGAAATCTGATCGCGGGCGTGTCATTTTGATCTATGGCAAACCGGATGAAATTGAACGTAATCCAAGTAATGTCGGCAGTCTACCTCATGAGAGATGGCTTTATTATACACTCGATGGCGGCAGTGAGTTTATTTTTGGCGATTTAAGCGGTCATGGAGAATACGAATTAATTCATTCCACATACCGGAATGAATTGCAGGATCCAAATTGGCAGAATCGTCTGACCGGGCAGACATCATCTTTTAACAGATAATGCTAATCTTCGATTCGATTTCGTGACTTTGTTCTAAAATCCTCTCCCCATCCGAGTTTATCGCGGAGGATTTTATAAAACTCGTGACCGGGTGCTTGGACCAGGTAAACTGAGTATTCCGCTTTTTCAAGGGACATTATGGTTGAAAGACCAAATGTCCCTATTTTATTACCATCCCCAAACACATTATAGTGGCTTAATTCACTGTCCACACTAATTTTAACCTTGGCGTGGTCCGGGATAATTAAAGGCCGGTTACTTAATGTATGGGGGCAGATCGGATTTACAATAAATGAATTTGTCGTTGGTTCAACGATAGGCCCGCCATTCGCCAAAGAATAAGCCGTAGATCCGGTTGGTGTGGCAATAATAAGACCATCGGCTGTATATGAGTGCAAGAGATTTTCATCCACCATCACGGTAATATTTATTAAACGGGCAAAATCTGCTTTATCCACAACAAAATCATTTAAAAAATATTTTGGCTCCGGATCACCATCAACCGACAACTTTAACACAGAACGTTTTTCAACGACAATCCTCTTTTTAAAATACAACTCGATATGTTCAATTGCTTCATCAATTGAAGATCCCGTAAGAAACCCAAGCCCGCCAAGATTGATACCCAGAATTGGTATCTCTTTTGTACCTACCAACTGGGCTGTTCTGAGCATGGTACCATCACCACCAAAAGATAGTACCAGACTGCACGAATCGAGCATATTTGACATTGATTTAACCTGAATATGCTCAGGAACGTCTGACATTTCTTCTCTTATGGAATCGGTTATAATAAATGAATGTTCACTGTTTTCAACCTGATGAAAAAAGTCTTTTAATATTTTGCCAACTATCTTTTTGTTCATGTTGGCAAAGATTCCTATATATCTCAATTTTAATTTAACCTCTTCATTAAAGGAAGAACTAAAACGGAAGGCATTATACTAGTCTTCTAATGGTTCCAGATTAAATCCTTCATCTTTATTTCCAGTTAATTGTTGTATTTGTTTTTCTGCGTTTTCCAATTTTGACATACAGAATTTGATCAATTCAGCACCTTCACCATACTTTTTAAGCATATCATCCAATTGCACATCTCCGCTTTCCAATTCTTCAAGCAGTTCTTCCAGACGTGATAATGCTTCTTCAAAACTATATTTCTTTGTCATATTCTTTGCTCACTACGGTATTATTCAAAATTCCGTCTATTAATTTTACCTGAACGGTATCACCTTCGGCCAGATCATCGACAGATTTTACCAGTCGATTATCTTTCATGGTCATTGAGTAACCACGTTTTAATACGTTCTCGGGATTCAGAGATGAAAATTGATCTTTAAATTTTTGAACTAAATTGCGTTGCGCCTTTAAATAATTTCTACTGGTCAGGATCATTCTATGATTTAGTTCATCTACCCTCTGAGTATGTTGCAAAATCAAACCTTCGGGCCGGCGAAACGCATGCGCCCTGGAGATCCCTTTTAATTGAGAACGGTGCAGATTTATCTTTTCACTGATAATGGCTGCAAGTTTTTGACCGGCCTGACGCAAAAATTCTCTTATTTCGCTATCACCGGATACTACAATTTCTGCTGCAGCTGATGGCGTCGCGGCCCGTACATCAGCCACGAAATCGGCGATAGTGAAGTCAATTTCGTGACCGACAGCGGAGATAACCGGAATAGCCGAACTATATATGGCGCGGGCAACCATTTCTTCATTAAACGGCCAAAGATCTTCGAGTGATCCCCCACCGCGTCCAAGAATAATTACATCGGTTTTATTATACGCATTAAAAGCGGATATGGCATCTACAATTTCTTCAGCTGCACCATCACCCTGCACTTTTACGCCACGCAAAATTAATTTAACAGAAGGTGCCCTCCGTTGGATAACAGAAATAATATCACGTATTGCCGCACCGGTAGGAGATGTTATGATTCCGATGGATTGTGGAAATTGGGGAAGTCGTTTCTTTGCTGAAGATTCAAATAAACCCTCCTCGAGCAATTTATTTTTTAATTGCTCGAAGAGAATTTGTAACTCACCGATACCGGCAGGCTCAATTGACAAGGCATCAATTTGGTATCGTCCTGCTTTTTCATATACCCGCAGATTACCAAATATCCTGATTTTAGCACCATCCTCAAGATCAAAGGAAAGAGATGCCGCGCGTGTGCGCCACATTACACAGGATATCTGCGAATTAGTATCTTTAAGAGTAAAATACAAATGCCCGGATTGGTTTGGACGGTAATTCGATACTTCTCCTTCGAGCCATAGCGCAGGAAAACTATCCTCCAAAATATCACGTATCAAACGTGTTATCTCAGAGACAGAATAAACCTTTTTATCCAAGTTGTTATCCGGGAATTAATACGGTTTAATGATTAATTAACTAGCGTACTTTTTTCTTATGACGATCTTTTCTCAGTCTTTTTTTACGCTTATGCGTAGACATCTTAGCTCTTTTACGTTTTTTACCACTTGGCATGAATTCAATTTCCTCCAGGTTCTTACGATTTTATTTTAGTTAATAATTTTTTTGCGATTTCGCTCTCTTGTGCTTCAGGATGCATCTCTATTAGTGTTCCCCAGTGATTCTGTGCCTCAATGAGGCTCCCGGAATTGTAGTAAATGACACCCAGATTAAATAATGCCTTTACATGTCCCGGGTCAATTTCTAATGCCCGGTGCATTGTAATTGCCGCTGAATCTAACATTTGAATATTAAAATAGCAAACACCAAGATCAACTACTACTCCAATATGGTCCGGTATTAGATCCAAAGCTTTTTTATAATATGGAATTGCAGCATTATATTTCTGCAAATCAAAGAGACTATTACCCATCTGAATATTCAAGCCAGGATCATCGGGAGTTTTAAACAAACCACTCTGGATGGCTTCAATTTCGCTGAGTACTTTTCTTGTGCTTTCAGGAATCTGTGCTATTTTGCTTTTTCGTGCGGATACATTACTAGAAAGAATTAGAAGAACGATTATTAATGCACCGACAGCGGCAATTCCATTGATAATATAAACACTATTGCTATTATCAAGCAAACGCTTAAACAAATTAATCATCAACCACCTGTAACCTGCTTAACCCTTAATTTCTCTCCTGGTTTAATCTTATTTGAGCGTTTGTTATTCCATTTTTTTAAATTGGAGATACTTACTCCATACTTTTGGGAGATATCCCACAATGTATCCCCATTGCGAACCACATAATATTCACCCGGTTCACGCGGCGGTAACACTTCTGCATACTTCCTAGTCTCGATATTGGATCCGCTTTCCGGAATCCAAATATTTAGTTTTTGCTTGGGATAAATATTCTGACCATAGTACAATCCGTTCCATGACCTGATTTTGCTGGCTCGCGTGCGGTACTCTTCTGCGATCTCACCAAGCGTATCCCCACCCTTAACGATATATGTAATTTTTTTATGTCCGGCAGGAATTAAAACCGCTTGTTTTGTTCTTTTCTTTTTTGAGGATGAAGGCGCACGGGCATAGGTTCGGTAGCTCTTATAGTAATTCTTATTCTGTGGCACCGGAATTATTAAATAATTACCGGTTCTGATAGTGGTACCTCGTATACCATTGTGGCTTTTTATTACACTTACCGAAGTGGCATATTTACTGGCAATAGTTGAAAGTGTTTCTCCGGATCGTATTTTATGCCTCACCCATGATCTTTTTTCGGAATCAGGAATTTGTGCAAAATTTTCTACAAATTTATCTTTTGTGCCGTGTGGCAAATTCAGAATAAAATCTCCAATCCCAGGAGGTGTACACCATCTTCTCACAGCGGGATTTAATTCTTTGATGGCCGCAAATGACGTATCCACGCATTTTGCAACGACATTTAAATCCAATGCTTCGGCAACTCGAACAGTATCAAATGCTATCGGTGTCTGTTTCTCCACATAAAACCCGTATTTTTTCGGATTTTTTGCCATTATCGTTGCTGCGATATAAGTAGGTATATAATTACGTGTTTGTCGTGGTAAGCGTTTTAATTGCCAGAAATCGCGTGTATTGTATTGGCGCATGCGACTTTCAATTTTTCTCGGATTACAATTATACCCTGCCAGAGCCAGGTACCAGTCACCAAACCTGTCATATAAATCATTAAGATGTCTCGCTGCTGCGACGGTAGCCAGCAACGGATCTCTTCTTTCATCAAACCACCAGTCACTTCGCAATCCATAATATTTTCCCGTGGCGGAGATGAACTGCCACATTCCGGCAGCACGGGCATATGAATAGGCATTAGGATTAAAGCCACTCTCAATCATTGCCAGATAAAACAAATCTTCAGGTAAATCGTGTTCTCGCAGGACTGACTTTACCAATGCTTCATACTTTCCCGAGCGTTCCAGCCAACGGGTAAAAACAGCACGACCCTTAGTCTGGAAATATTTCATGGCCAATTCAACGCGGTGATTTATTTGTAACGGAATTGTATTTTCGTTTGAATCAAGTGTCGTAAGCTCTTGGGGAAGATCCAAAGAATCACCAAAAGCGGATTCTTCCATCAACGTCAATTCTTCACGTACTTCTTCGGCAGCCTGTTCAAAGACATCTTCACCAAATAAAACCTCATAACGTCTGCTCATATCAGTGATTAAACTGTCATATGCCTGCCAATCCATTAAAACAGTTTTTGTTTCCTCATCAAATGAAGAAACCACACTAAATGCTTTATCAAAATAGATCTGTGCCCCAAGCGTATCTTTAAAATGCAGGGAATTTAGCGCATGTTGATAATACACATGCATGGAATCGACAGAGCTGTTTACTTCCGGGGAAAGATACATATCCTCGCTGGCATTACGCTCACTAAATTGGTAGGATTTATTTATTGTTTTGCTTTGCTGGGCACAGCTAACAATAAAAAACGCAACAGCTATTATATATAATCGTATGTACATTTTTTTCACCTGGTTTCATTTCCAATTTCTGTAACTATTTTGTCGAACGAACCTTATCGATAATATTTGTTGTAGATCTGTCGGGAATCAAAGGAATGATAATGACTTTACCACCATTTGATTCAACTACATCCCGTCCTACTACCTCGTCAACTGTATAATCGCCACCTTTAACCAATACATCAGGTTTTACTTCATTAATCAGATCAAGTGGTGTTTCTTCTTCAAACAGTACAACCGCATCCACAGAAATCAATTGAGATAAAATATATGCCCTGTCCTGCTCTTCCACCAAAGGTCGATCATCGCCTTTTAGCAATTTTACCGATGAATCCGTATTAACACCAATGATCAGCAAATCTCCATACTTCCTGGCGGAATTCAGATATTCAACATGACCTCTATGCAAAATATCAAAACACCCGTTCGTAAAAACGATTTTTTTTCCTTCGTTCTTCCGGGCATTTGCAAAGTTCTGTATATCAATACGATCTACAATTTCACCCAAGACAAGCCCTGAATAATTTATCTAAATCAATCGGGACAATTCCCACTTCTTCACAGACAATACCGGCAGCATAATTTGCTATTGTCGCCGCTTCTTTAAAGTTGCTACCGCCTAATAACGCAGCAGTCAGTGTACTGATAACCGTATCCCCGGCACCGGAGACATCAGCAATCTTTCTGGCCATCGTCGGTACATGGGTGACCTCACCAGTGTCTTCAAAGAGCGACATTCCCTCTGGCCCCCGGGTAATAAGCACACTTTTAGTGGATAACTTTTTCAATAGTTGCTTTCCGGCCACGAGCAAATCGTTCTTATTGGCGATCGGATGCGCCAGCGCTTCTTCTGTTTCTTTAATATTCGGCTTAAAAACAGTAACATTTTTGAAGTTTAGGAAATTCACAAATTTTGGATCAACTGTAATAAGCTTATCCAGGCGATTGGATTCTTTAATGGCTGAGTCAATAACATTTTCAGTTAATACGCCTTTATTATAATCCTGTAAAATAACCCCATCGGCTTCAGATATCCGCTTCTTAACAACATTGATAAGCACTTTTTCATCGGTTTTAGATAAATATGATTTTGATTCGCGATCTATACGGGTAATATGCTGCATTTCACCGATCACCCTGGTTTTAAGCGTCGTTGGTCTGTTCTTTAGTGTAACCAGACCATCTTCGGATAATCCCTTCTTACGCATCAGGTTTTTGAATTTTTCACCCTCACGATCATTCCCTAAAACACCTACCAGAATCGGTTCACAGCCCAGTGTATGGATATTCAGTGCCACATTTGCAGCACCGCCAAAACGTACCTGCTCTTCCACAATATCAACAACAGGAACAGGAGCTTCCGGAGATATGCGTTTAACACTCCCGATCAGGTACTCGTCCAGCATTAAATCGCCCAGAATTAATACCTTCTTATTTTTAAAACTATCGAGTATTGAGTTTAACCGTTTATCATCAAATACAACCAAAATCATCTCCGTGACAAAATTTGCTAAATATAACCAAATCAGTACTTTAACTCAACATTTTTTATTTCTATATCTATATTCATCAAATGATTGGAGTATGATTAGAAAATACAGGAATTAATAGAAATGAAAATGATGGTTTCTAGCTGGTTGGTCCTTTTACAGGAATTTTTAATTGAACCTCGGTTCCAACACCGGATTTAGAATTAAATTTAATTTCTATACCGTATGGAACGAGCAAATTGTAAACTGTGGAGAGCCCCAGCCCGGTACCGGTCGGTTCGTCTCCTATTCTCTCTAATGGACTTGGTTTGGTTGAGTAAAACGGATCAAACAATTTATTTAAACCCGATTCATCTATCCCGCAACCCGTATCTGAGATACTGAGAATAATAAAACTATTTTCTAATCTGGTTTGGATTGTAATTTTCTTTGTCTCACATTGATACATTGAATCAACGGCATTCTGCAGGATGTTCAGTATGCTCTGTGAAAAATCACTATAAATGGCTTGAATTCGCGGAAGATGAGAAGCGAATTTATACTCTTTTTCCACATTATGTTTAAATTCGAGATTTGAGTTTAGAAATTCCAGTTCATTTTCGATCAAATCGTTTAAATCAAGTTCTTGGGGATATTGCAACTGCTCCTGTTTACTCTTGGTTAAAAGATTAGTAATAATCTGTCCCATACGATCAGCCTGGCGGATAATCTTATCCAGTTCCGGAGAATCCGAATATTTTAGTTGCAGTAATTCGGCATTGCTCAAAATAATTGAAATGGGGGTATTTAGATTATGGGCAATCCCGGTTGCCAGCTGACCTATAGAGGCCAGTTTTTGTTCATTCATCATCCTGAATTCAAACGCCTTTTCCCTTAGTTTGTATGCTTTGCGTTCGGTAATATCTGAAACAATGGATTGAACAGCCGGCTTACCGTTATATAATATCTTTCCGGCCCAAACCTCCACATCCAGTTCCTGTCCCGCTTTATTCATAAAGGAAAAACAAACGTTGACACTTTCTAATTCTTCAGACACCAATCTGGTATAATGATTTTGTACATACTGCCGGTCTAAAGGAGCAACAATATCCAGTGAATTTAAATTATGGAGCAATTCATCGTAGGTATATCCGGTCATCCCGATAAATTTTTTATTGACGAATTTGAAAATATTATCCTGAACGATACATACTCCGAATATGGATTGAAGCTCGATCAAATCACGATAAGTATTACCAAAATCATTTTCAATATCAAACAGGATATTTGAGAGTCCGCGTAGATCTATCGGCTTTGTTAAAAAAGCATAGACTGAATTATGCGTGCTGACATCCAATTTTTCTGAGCTCTCATGGGTTCCTATTAAAACAACCGGCGGTGCCATAGACCGGTCTATTTTCCCTAACATAATATTCGCGTTGCCCGGAGAAGTATCGATATCAAATAAAATGGCGACGGGACTATGACTCGCTATATGCTTGATTGCATCTGATGTATCAGTCACAAAATGCGCAGTGTATTTGCGTTCATCGAGAAATTCAGATATAATTTTTTTAAAATCTTCAGTTGCCTGAAATATTAATAAGTTCTTCATGAACTCCTTTTACTCAGGTATGTCTTAAAAGATTCACCAAAAAACTCAAACAAGATAAATAAAAGCAGACAAAATACTCCGAGAAAAAAGACAAACTTTATAATGGCATCAAGATATACAAAATCAAAATTTGGCAGAGTGATAATTATAAAAAAACAAATACCCACAATCCAACTCATTGCTCTTAAAATTTTCTTAAACAACAACTCCACAGCTGGAGAAATATCCGACGCCGGGTCTACTATTTGGGGTTCAATCTGAGTTCGTTTTATCCGCGACTTTTTTCCCATTATACTCCTCTAATTTCCTTTACAATATCCAGTTCTTTGGGCATCACTCCACCACGTCCATCCCCAATAACACATTTATATTGCCAATTGTTGTGGCGGGTCTCATCTGATAGCCTGAATCTCTTAAATTTATAAGATCATCAAAAGCAAATCCAATTATTTCATAGATAACAATATCCAGTTATACCGGCTATCGTTTTGTTACAATCTTCAGTATATCTGACTCGAGGCTGTTTTCCGGTTGTTCAATAATCCGCCCCACTCGCGTGTCCCATCATAAAAAATAAAGGTGGCTACATACTGAATTTCTTTTTCTTTAGCGAGATTGCTGCCGGGAAGCGTTTTATTACGCTCAACTGCCCATATCTGGATATCATTGAAAAGGCTGCTTTTAAGATCATCCGTAATTTTAAAGAAATGTGGTACTTCCCTTCGGCTGTCGCCACACCATGTTCCAAGATAAATCTCTACAGAGATGGATTTATTGATCTGTTTTAATGAATCGATAATCTTCTGGTCCGGACGATAATATTCCAGACCAAGACGCCATTCAGGAAATTCATTAAATAAAATCTCTCTTGAAATTTGTCCTACCAGCATTTTTGAGTCATCGGGTTCGGTCTTTATTACAAAATCCGGTCCCGAAGCACACGAAAACATGAATATCCATAAAGCAGAGATAATATATTTCATCATTAATCAGTTTTTAAGATTCTTGCCGCAATTCCAGTCGAATCAATCTTTAAGTATTTTACAACACTACTATCAGATCCTATCGGAGGAAGATCCACACCGTTCAAATTCATACGTAATCCATTCGCCCTGCCAATTAAAAATTCAAATCCGGCACTGGCCTTCAAATTCATGGTCTCACCGCCATTAAATAGGTACTCGCTGGTATCAGCTGCATCGATAACAACGCGAAACCATGTTCGGCGCAGACCGGTGAGGGTCAGATCAAGGGTATCGCTGGAAAAAGTTTGTTGCTCCAGAGAATCCTGGATCATTTTTTCCTGCTGTTCAATTTTTCGTACAACATCCTGAATATTTATTTCATCGATAGCTGTATCAGAAGAAGATTGTATCATTTCAGTATTATTCACCAGGATCCAGACCACAACCAGAACAATAAAGATAGGTAAAATCACAAACAGGTTTCGGAAATTCAGATATTTTTTTTCTGTCTCCTGATGGGAAAAATCAAACACGGAGGTGGTTTTATCAAGTCGAACACTTCGACGATAAGCAATAAATTCATCAAAATACTCTTCAGTATCTAACTCCAGAGCTTTTATATAGGACCGGAAGAACATTTTGTCATACACTTCCGGAATGGCAAGAAGATCACCATCTTCCAGCGAATATAAGTACTTTATCTGTATCCGGTATTTATCAGAGATAGATTCCAGGGACAGGTTTTTTTCTAAACGAATTTTTTTTAATCTCTCAAATAGAAAAACTTGATCGTTTTCTTGTTCCATATTTATTCCAAATCTATATCTTTAATTCTCATCTGGATGGTGGTTTGGCCGTTCCAGGTATTTTCCTCAATTACATAAGCAGCATTTATTCGCTGCCCCGTGCGTTTCATTTTATATTTAATATCCCCAAAATTAAAAGCAATGGCATCAATAACAATTCCATCCTGACGTACTTTTAATTTAAGGTGGTTACCGCCAACAATACTTGCATCACCCTGTACCTCCAGCTGCTTTGAGACAAAGACCGGGCGCATATTATAGGGTCCATAGGGCGCGAGAATTTTCAACCAGTGTAACAGTTGGGCATCAATCTCCTTCAAATCTAATATCGACTGAACCTTTAGGGTTGGCGTTAAATCTTCTTTATTTATTTGAACATCAGATATTTGTGCGATTTCTGCTTTAAATTGTTCAATTTTTTCTGCTTTAATTGTCAGACCGGCAGCAAATTTATGACCGCCAAAATTATCAAGCAATGAGCTGGTTGAATATAGCGCTTCATACATATCAAAATTACCAGTAGACCTGGCTGACCCCTTGCCAATGCCATCTTTTATAGAAATTAAAATAGATGGACGATTATATTTTTCCATGATTCGTGAAGCTACAATACCGATCACACCGGGATGCCAATCTTCTTTGGCCAGAACCAACACTTTGCATTTCTCAAGATCATATTCGCGCTCAACCAGATTTATGGCATCCAGACAGGTAATTTCATCTATATCCCGTCGGATCTTATTCTCGGACTCGAGAATTTTTGCAATATTTCTTGATTGCTGCAGGCTGGATGAAGTTAACAGGTGTACCGCTTTTTTTGCATTTGAAATGCGACCAACCGCATTTAATCTGGGCGCGAGAACAAATACAATGAGAGATACATTGAGCTCCCGGCCCAGCAAGGAAGAGCTTTCCATGAGGGCAAACAAACCATGCCTTGGTTTCTCATTTATGCGGTCTAAACCAAATTTAGCCAACACACGATTTTCGTCAATTAAGGGAACGATATCAGCAGCTGTACCGATAGCTACCAGATCCAGATATTTTTCCAGTTCTTCTCTTTTGTAACCTAAACTTGTATATAAGGCTTCAATTAGTTTAAAACCCACCCCGACCCCGGCAAGTTCCTTAAACGGATATGTGCAATGCTTTCTTTTGGGATTCAGGATTGCGACTGCATCGGGTAATGATTCACCCGGTTCATGATGGTCACTGATAATGACATCCATCCCCAATTCATTGGCCAAACTCGTCTCTTCAACAGCAGTAATGCCGCAATCCACCGTCACTATGAGATCAACTCCCTGTTCTTTGGCAAGTTTCACTCCGTCACTGGAAAGGCCATATCCATCTGATATCCGGTCGGGAATATAGAATGTGACTTTACCACCCAGATCAAACAATGCTTCATACAGTATGGAAACTCCGGTGATACCATCTACATCATAATCTCCATAGACCAATATATTTTCACCATCGCGTAGAGCTTTCAAAATCCTTTTTACTGCAACATCCATATCCTTCATTAAATAAGGTGAATGTAATTGACTCAGAGAGGGATTCATAAAATGTTCAATAATATCTTCTTCAATCAGTTGCCGGTCGTATAATAACTGGGCAAGTATGTCATTTATTCCGGTCTGATCTTTTAACTGACGGAGGGATTCTGAAGGTGCCGGGGAATTATATACCCACTTAAATTGCATCTCGTCTCCAATCTTACAAAGATTGGATCCGACGAATTTCGATAAGCCAAATTCTGTACCCTGTTGCCAGGGCGGTAATCATTTATCTTACCACAGTGTTACCACTGCAGTTGAGCGATCCACCATGGACTATACTGCAAAAGCAGTACGAAGCGGGTTACTTCGCATCCTGTCACGCAGGATTTATCCAAAACTTGATCTTGCATCGGAGAGGGTTTGTCAAGCCTTTGCATAGTTACTATGTACCTTTTAGAGGTATTCTAAATAGAACAAAGCGGTGATCTCTTACATCACCATTTCACCCTTATCCCGAACAATCGGGACGGTATTTTTTCTGTGACACTCTCCATCCCCAGTAAGCTGGAGCTCTTGACTTTCTCAAGATTTCCTACCCTTTGATGTTTGGACTTTCCTCCCTAATAATAGGGCGATTACCTGAAATTCATCGGATCTTTTATTTTTAATTACTTATTTTATTCAGCATTTTTATCCCAGACTAAAATCCGGCCACATGATTCACAAAAATATAGTCGTTTCATATTCCGGATTTCAACCACCTTTTGCGGAGGAACAAAAGAATAGCAACCACTACAGATTCCGCCGTTACAGGAGGCAACCGCCATGCCTTTCTTGGCATCCCTTATTCTGAGATAGGCATTGATGTGTTGCCGGGTTAATTTCTTCTCAACTATGCTTCTTTCCTGCCGCAGGATATTTTCTTCCTCGGAGGAGGCATTTATTTTAGCCTGGAGTTCAGAACTACTTTCGGTGTAGTCTTTACGCAATTCTATCAGTTCTTTTTCCATTTCTTCATTGGATGTAGTCAGATTTTCAATTTTTTCCTCGACAGTCAGGATAGAATTTTCCAGTTCATCTATTATTTTTTTAACATTCTCAGTTTCTTGCGAGATTGCATCATACTCTTTATTGGTTTTTACCTGATACAATTGATCCTGATATTTATTTAGTTTGGATTTACCTGCATTTAGTTCCAACTCTGAAGTTTTATTATTTACTTTTAGATTTTTAATTTCCGCTGTTTGTTCTTTAATAAGATTTTCTTTCTCGGAAATGGAATTTTCTAATGTTGTCACTCGCTCGGGAAGATCTCCACGTTCTTCCTTAACCTTGTCCAGTTTGATATCAATTTCCTGCAGCTCAATTAGTGAAAATAATGTTTGCTCCAAAATTCTTCCTCCGAACGAATTGTAAAAAAAAAGTGCATCCCCACATGGAGATGCACCAATTTTGAAATGTGTTTGTATTTTTGCGACCAGAGCGCTTTTTTGTTCTTCGATTTGACATATTTCTTATACATTTTTAGTGGGCCCACAGGGACTTGAACCCCGGACCAGCCGATTATGAGTCGGCTGCTCTAACCAACTGAGCTATGGGCCCAAATAGTTAATTTATTCAACTTTTAATTTAATCCGAAATCATATAAAAATCAAGATGACATTTGCGCTAAACTAAGATTATACAACCCTTAATGTATTCCATAATTTTATCCAGGTTATCATAAGAATTTGCTATGCCAATCTCAATGAGCCCTGCCCTTTTATTTACATGAAAATCTCCGTGCTTTTTAACAAAATGTATATATATTTTTTTAGCGGAAAGATTTTGCTTTCGATCAGTCTCAATAAATTCAGGGTAGAATCCCAGCTCTTCATAAAACCACTGTAATATCGCCACCATGGCGTCTTTTGAAATCTCATCGAAAATTATCTGAATATCCCTTGCTAAAGATTCTGTATTTGTTCCCAACAAGCGTATCATCAGTGGATCATCTAACCTATTCACTTTTATTAAAGACTTGAAATGTCTGAAGGAGATGGTCATCTCTTTAAGATTTTTATCATATAAAAACGAATCTGAAAAGAAACCACTGTTTAATGTGCTAACAAGATGCTTCTTATTACTAAAGGAATAAATATAATTTTCAGGAAAAATGCCATACCGGTTAATTGCCCAGCCGTATACATATCCCTGGGATTTATGGTTTGGAGAATAGCCCAGAACCGAGCGATATTCCGAGTCAGTAATTTTATACTGTGTCATACACTCCATGATTTGTGGTTCAAAATACAAAATATGTCGGTTGGTATCTGAAAAATTATATTCCTGCTCATTAAAAACAAATTTCGCAGCATTCGATTTGCAGCTGGCTGTAATTTGAAAACGTCGTTTTTTAAAAATGACTCTGAATCGAATCTCATTAAATGTAAAATCGAATCTTTCCCAAAATAATGGCAAAATGACTACGGTGTCTTTATTTTTAATTATACACTGGTTTGGGGGTCCCGTTAACGCCTGAGATTGTCCAATTGCCGGCAATATCCACACCTTATTCTCAGAAATTGAATATTTGAATTCTACTTCCCGATCGCATGAAAATTTAAGATTATTACCATAGCTAAAACGGCTGATTATTTTTTTATTAAACCGCGTGTATCTTATTTCCCCGTTGCCATCCTGAAATATTATCCCTTTATTGTTTTCACTCCAGGTAATGCCGGATCCAATCTCGATGCTACCCGGATTCCGTTGCGCAACAGATACCTGGTTTATGATAAATAAGATGAGCCCAAATAATCCGTCATTGTTGTTATGCGCAAATAATTCGGCTATTTTATTTGCCCAGGGCAGTTTATTTTTAATTGCATGCAGAATAATAATAAATATCAGCTCAGAATTTTCAACAATCTGATGTACAATTTTTTTCCTGAACAGTGAGTGTGAATGTAAATCCCACCAGTTTTGTATTTTTTTAGTAATCAGTTCACCGGGAACCAGCTCCGTAAAGCAAGCCAGGTATAACAATTCTTCAAAAGTATAATCATCAGAGTTAATACTTTTCCCAGGCTCTATTGTATAAAGCCTGGCGAATGGCTCATTTTTCTCTGCCACTGGCTGGCAAATTGATTTTCCGGACGTAAATCTGTTATGTATAAATCTTGTTCTTGCGGTATGAGTTCGCTCTGATTCGCGGTTGGCGTTAATCGCTTCGCGTATTTGTGTGGACTGCAGAATATCTGCCAGATATCCCAGCCATGGTAAGTAATAATTATAATCCGGTGATTTAATATCAACTGAACCATCGGGAAATATCAAAGATTGAGAAAACCACCAGTCGTCCAGCAGCTCATCAGATTGGTTTCCTTTAAGCCGAACATTATTATATATATGGTTCTGGCGACATGACAAAACCAAATCATGAAAGAGTTTGTATACATCTTTAATTGAAAGCGTTTCAGGACGTTTACCGGCTTCAGAAATTGAAATCACCGTTATTTTATCAGACTCATTTCCACCATCGGACACAACCAGTCTGTCTGATTTTTCTTCCGATACTGTTTTATCTGAGGACACAGATAATATACTTTGGCTTGCTGATTTTCCACCGGAATCTACAGATGATAAAATGTCGATCGGATCGGTCCCAGACATAAACAGGAAAATACGATACATCGTAAAGCTTGGCTGCCATTGATAAAAATCGATAATTTTTAATGGTACACCATCTATAATCAGATAGTGTAGAAGGAAAGGTGTATGCGATATATGGCGTTGTGAAACAAGATTAACAGGTTTACCGGGGAAAAATTGAAAATGTTGCGTATAATCGGTCTCTTCGTTCCTGAAAACAATATCAATGTCTGAAGCAGGCCTGATCGGCTTTTCACCTATCGAAAACGACCGGCAACCAGATGAAAATATTCGGTTCAATCCGCCGTTTTGATGCGTGGAACGGCAGTTTGTAACCAGCCATTTTTCAAGATTATTATAAATACTCATGATAACTTCAAATCCAGTACATCTGACCCGTTATTGGCTGGCAGATTTATAATGTCAGGATCTTCTATATATTATTATCTAAAAGAACATGCGACGTAGATCAACATATATTATCAAAACCATTAATGTTAACAGGATGGCCATACCAACCTGTTGTACAACCAGTCTGGTTTTAATAGATACGGGTTTGCGAAAGATGCCTTCATATATTAAAAATGCCAGATGTCCGCCATCAAGCGCCGGAATCGGCAATATATTGAAAAATGCAAGAATTGCACTCAATGCGGCAATCAGGGTCCAGTAATTTTCCCATCCGGCAGCAGCGGCATCGCCTGCCATTTTAGCGATCATGATCGGGCCACCCACTACCTCCTTCGCCGATTTAGTACCACTAATCACCCACCAAATACCACGCATATTCATACCGATTAATTCGATTGTTTTTTTAAAGCCCAGGTATGCGGAGCGCGTAATAGAAGATGGTATAGTCTCATAATAATACATAATCCCGATCCGGCCAATATTTACAGATTCGCCATCTTCTGTAGATTCCACACTCTTGGGCGTAATCATAGTTTCAATTCTATTATTTCCCCGCAGATATGTCATTTGTATTGGGGTGTCGGGATTTGATTTAATGATCTCGGTCATTTCAATCCAATTGGTCACCGGTTGGTCTGCCAATTCGACAATAAGATCTCCCTGCTGCAATCCCACCTGACCGGCAGGCATATCTTGCTGAACCTGTCCAATCCGGGCAGATGGCATATACCATACATCAAGAAACTCGGCATTTTTGTCACTAAACCACTCTTTCTGGTAAGCTAATTCAATAATCTGCTTGTCACGTTCAATTTTAAAAATGATATCAGAATTAAGATTTTTGATATATTCGCGCTGTACAGACTCCCAGTTATTTACCTCAGCATTATTTACAGAAAGAATGATATCACCTACCTCAAAGCCAATCTTTTGTGCAATACCCGCTTCACCAACCTGGCCGACCTCAGTATACGGTGTAATCCTTTCTCCCATTGAATAAGTAAGGATACCCATAATTATTACTGCCAGAAAGAAATTCATAATAACACCGGCAGAGATAATTACGACCCGTTTCCATACCGGTTTCGAATTAAATTCATAATCGGCACCGACCGTATTTGTATCCATACTCTCGTCAACCAGACCGGAAAGTTTTACATAGCCTCCGAGTGGAATAGCGGAAAGACAGTAATCTGTATCCCCGATCTTTTTACCAAAAAGGCGTGGGGGGAATCCCACGGAGAATCGTTCTACTCTTACACCCATCCATTTGGCCGCAAGAAAATGACCCAATTCATGAATTACTACCAAAATTCCAAATGCAAATACCGCAGAAAGTATATTAAATGCCATTTTTATAATTTACCTTTAGTTTAATCTGTAATGCTGAACGCTTTTTCGATTATTTTTGTTTCAATTTAATTAATTCTTTTGTTTTTATCCGGGTTAATTTGTCCACCTCCACATATTCATGCAGATCTTTTACATCAATTGGATCATGAATCTGGAGCATTTGATCGATAAACGCCGGTATGTCCATAAATTTTATCCGATTTTCAAGAAATGCAGCCACAACGATTTCATTTGCGGCATTAAGTACCGCCGGATAAGTTTTACCATTTTTTAAACATTCATAGGCCAGATTCAGACAGGGGAATTTATCATTATCCGGTGCCTCGAATGTTAATGATCTGATTTTATTAAAATCCATTACCGGTACATCCAGATCAAACCGCTCAGGATAGACTTAGTGCATATTGAATAGGTATACGCATATCAGGAATACCCAGTTGCGCCTTTATTGAATTATCACAAAACTCGACCATAGAATGAATAATTGACTGAGGATGAATCACAACTTCAATTTGTGATAACGATACATCATAGAGCCAATATGCCTCGATAACCTCCAGGCCCTTATTCATCATAGTCGCCGAATCGATGGTTATTTTTGCCCCCATATCCCAGTTTGGATGCCGTAATGCGGCTTCCGGCTTAACATCGGTCAGCTCTGAAATATCTTTTGTTCTGAAAGGTCCTCCGGAGGCGGTCAGGATAATTCTTTTAATTTTGTTTTGTTCCTCACCTGCCAAACATTGCCAGATTGCACTATGTTCACTATCGATGGGTAAAAGAGATATATTATTTTGTCTTGCGATTCGCATGATCAACTCACCGGCGACCACCAATGTTTCCTTATTTGCCAGTGCGATATTCATTCCCGCATCAATGGCACGCGCTGTTGGTTCTAAGCCGGCAAATCCAACGAATGCATTGATAAAGGTATCATGATCACCGTTCTTCATGACATTGTAAAGCGCATCATTGCCAAAGCCGATACGTGTCTCGGGAAAATCAAAATTTTTAATGAATTCACTATAGGCGCCATAATCAAAAATAATGGCATTTGCCGGTTTATATTCTTTGATCTGTTCTGCCAGCAAACCAATATTTTTATTGGCAACCAGAGTTCGCACACGAAACCGCTCCGGATTTTGTAAAACAACATTAAGTGTATTCTTACCGATTGAACCGGTAGACCCAAGTAATAAAATATTTTTCATTTATTCGTTTAATCAATCAAATTATAATATATGTCAGTTAAAAAACTACAAGTGCGCCGGCAGCGGCGGAAGGATATTTACCAAAGTTATATTCTGCATGCACATTAAAAATAAACAGGGATATGGCAGCGCCAATTGTGGCGCGGGTCTTATTTTTACCGTTTATTGAAATATCTCCAACCGCATAATTACCTATATCCGAAATTTCTTCAGTAGTTAATTTAAGCGATGTACTCTCATATCCGATACCACCATAAATAGTGAGTGGAATTGCTGAAAGCTCCGTAGAAGTCTGCAGATTCATAGCAAAAGTGCCGGAATTAAGCCATTCGCCCATACTATATGTATGATAGATCACCTGAACACTCATGTCGATTGGAATGACAGTCACCGGAATAATATCCGATAGACCATAACGCACGCCTAAGCCAAAAAAATCCATTTTTCCAAGCTCGGGAATATTGTATTTATTTGCACGTACCATGATCTCAAAACCTGAAAACATGCCTATATTGGCTTGAAACAGTGGTAGTACATAATTGTCTAATCCGGTACCTGGCGCTGAAGAGGAGTCATTTGTTGCAGGCCCAAACACAGTTGGTAATTTTTGATCCTCATAACTAAAAAATTTTTCATCCTCTGGAATCTGCATTTTGATCGCTTTAATCCCCAGGTCACTATGGGGGAATTCCTTTGCATATGCCCCGTGGTATATACCTCCTATAACCGTTGTGCCAAACGCCGTGGCAAAAGGCTGGAGATAACTCTGAATATATGTAACCGGATACTCATTTATTAACATATCCCGGACAATAGTTTCCAGATTATCCTGAGCTTCCGCCTTGCTACTGAGAACCGTAAGCAGAGCGGTACCCAATAGAAGGTAGGGATACATTTTTCTTTTAAAGGAAAATTTCATATCTGTCTGAGTTTTCAATTTCTGTCTTGCTTAAGTCCTGAAAATATACAGAAATAGAATCAGCCGATTCAAGCTGTTTTACTACATTTGTCATTATTTTTTCTGGAGTTAGGCCATTTTTTTTTATTTCTGACAGACAAACTGTTTTTTTCTTGATATCGGCATCTATTAACTGCAATTGTTTTTCGTTCGTGTTTAAGTACCGGGATAACTGCTTATGTTGCGGACCAATCAAAATAGATCCATGCTGCAATATCGCAGTTTTTAGTATTTTTTGTGCACTCCCTACCACTTTTTTTTCATTAAACTGGACCTCTGTCTCAGCAGATCTGGTAAAACACGGAAAGTCTTCTGGCATTTGTGAAATTCGCGGCATTTTTTTTAAGCCAGATGTCAGTTCAACTGCGTAACCCATACTCTTTAGAGCACTTGCAATAATTTGATGAGAAAAAGCGTATAGCTCACGGTGATTCATTTTCGATATTGGCATGACAATACTATATGTCAGTTCCTGGGCATGGAAAATTGCCCGTCCACCGGTTGGTCTGCGCACCACATCGCATCCATCCCTTTTTAGTTTCATGATATCAAGAACATCGCGACTTTGATGAAAGCCAAGTGAGACACAAAATGGTTCCCATCCATAAAACCGTAATACAGGATCAGAATTTTCGTTAGAAATATTGACGAACATATTATCTAGCCGCATATTTTGCGTGCCGGAAAAAGTGTGATATGGAATAATTCTGAATTTAATCGGGAGGTCTTTATAATTTAAATTAGCGTATGACACCACGCTCGGAATTCCGGAAGAAAGCAACCAGCTCTTTGATTTCATCTGTTTGCTCAATTTCTTTTTCTATTTCTTGTAAGGCATTTGTTACTGTCATATTGGAACGATATATTATTTTATACGCATGTTTTAAAGCATCTAATGCGGTTTCACTAAAACCACGACGGACCAGTCCCACTTTATTCAACCCGCCAAACCGTAACGGATCATCAACCGCAAGGATAAATGGTGGTACATCTTTTCTAACTCTCGAGGCCCCGCCAACAAATGTGTGCATACCAATATTCGTAAATTGGTGAATTGCGCTTAGTCCACCGACACCAACATGATCGCCAATAGTGACATGACCTGCCATATTAACACTGTTTGCCAGTATCACATGATCCCCCAGCGTACAATCATGGGCTACATGGGCATATGCCATTATCAGACAATTATCCCCGATAACCGTCTTCATATGATCCGTTGTCCCCCGGTTCAGCGTGGCAAATTCACGGATTGTTGTATTATTTCCAATTTCCAGGGTTGTTTTTTCACCCCCAAATTTAAGATCCTGTGGAACTGTACCGAGAACCGCACCATTAAAAACATGGCAATTATTACCGAGTCTGCTTCCTGTGGCAATCAGCACATTTGAGCTTATTTTTGTACCACTGGCAATAATTACATCATCTTCAATAATTGAAAACGGGCCAATTTCGACATCATCCCCAATCTGAGCATTATCGCTTACTATTGCGGTCTTATGAATTTTTGACACAACAATCCCCTATTCCTATCGGTCGATCACAGCGGCCATCATTTCCGCCTCACAAACTACTTCACCACGAACATAAGTTTTACCCGCCATTTTAAACGTACTGCGTCTTGCCTTGAGCATGGTTAATTCCATCACCATTTGATCACCGGGTAATACCTGTTTCCGGAATTTGACATTATCAATACCCATAAAAACAACCAGCTTATTTTGAACTTCTTCGTCATCTTTTAACAGCAAAATACCACCGGTTTGTGCCATCGCTTCAACAATAAGTACCCCAGGCATAATGGGCCGGCCGGGAAAATGACCGGTAAACTGAGGTTCGTTAAATGTAACATTTTTAATTCCAACGATGCGCTTTTCCGGCTCAAATTCAACAATCGAATCTACAAGCAAAAAAGGATAACGATGCGGAAGAATATTCTGAATGGCATTTGTATCAAATACAATGCCTTTTGTGGATACATCTTTATACCGCTTGGTTATTTTTTGTTTCTTATAAATCGCCCTGATCATACGGGCAAACTCGATATTGCTCTGATGTCCGGGTCTGGCAGCCAATATTTGTGCTTTAATTGGAGCACCAACCAGTGCAAGATCTCCCATGACGTCAAGCAACTTATGTCGGCAGGGTTCATTTTTAAATCTAAGAGACTTATCGTTAAGAATCCCACCGCTCTCACCAAGTGTTACCTCACTGGTAATCCCGAGTTTTTTCTTAATATCCTGAACTTCTGGATCACTTAACTCACGATCTACTATAACAATGGCGGAGTCAATATCGCCGCCTTTGATCAGCCCCTGATCCAGTAAAGATTCGATCTCATGTAAAAAACAAAATGTGCGTGCCGGCGCAAATTCTGTAACAAATTCTTCTTCAAGTGAAAATATACCTGTATGCTGGCTGCCTAATGCGGGGTTTTTATAATCTATCATTACCGTTACCCGGTAGTCATCGGTAGCCAGTGCCACAAGTTCTATCCCTCTTTTTTCATCGCGAAAGGATAATGGTTCTTCGATAACAACAAAATCCCGGAGTTCGCTCTGTTCCTCTATACCGGCTTCAATTAATTTATGTACAAATGGCATAGCGCTGCCATCACCAATCGGAGGTTCATTTGCATTAATTTCAATTCTCAAATTATCGATTTGCAAACCAACTGCAGCCGCCAGGACATGTTCTACCGTATGGACTTCAGCATCATCTTTAGCGATTGTGGTCCCACGCAAACTGTCTATTGATGTATTTTGCCGGACATTTTCTACGATGGCATGAATTTCAGGCTGATCTGGCAGATCCACGCGAACAAAACGAATACCATAATTTTCAGGCGCCGGTTTAAATGTGATAATTGTATCATTTCCGGTATGTAAACCCCGTCCCTGATATGAAATCGCTTTTTTTACAGTTTGCTGTCTATCCTTCATTCTTCGCGCTCATTTTTTTTATAGTTTCTTCCAACTCTAAAATCGTTCGCTCTAGTTGGTGTACCTTTTTGGTCACTTCCGGAAGATGTCGCAGACTGGCCTCAACTTTTTTCTGACGCATTATTGGTTGTGCGGGAGATCCAAACCACACTTCTCCTTCCGGTACATCCTTAGAAACGCCACTTTGTGCCGCAAGAATTGCTTTATCGCCAATCTTAATATGCCCGACAGTGCCAACCTGGCCGGCAATTACAACATTTTTTCCAATATGTGTGCTTCCTGAGATACCGCTCTGAGCAGCAATGACAGTATTCCGGTCAACGACAACATTATGTGCAATTTGAATCAAGTTGTCGAGTTTACACCCTTTTTTTATGATTGTTTCTCCCAAAGTAGCCCGGTCAATTGTACAATTCGATCCAATTTCACAATTATCTTCAATGCGAACGATCCCTAATTGCGGAATTTTTCGATAGCCCTTATCACTTGGCGCAAAGCCAAAACCATCACTGCCAATTACAGTTCCATTATGAATAATGATATTATTGCCAATAATGCAATCTTCACGGATGGTTACATTTGGATAGAGTTTGCCCCCTGTGCCCAATTGAACTCTGTCCAGAATGACGCATCCAGGGAACAATACAGTATTTTTTCCTATGGTTACATCTTTTCCGATATACACCAAAGGGCCCACTGATACAGTCTCATGTAGTGTAGCGCTGGGATCAATAATGGCAGAAGGATGAATTCCACTAAAATTTGGATGCCGGGGTGGATTGAATTGTTCAAGAATCAGTAAAAATCCCAGATACGGATCATCAACCTTTATATGTGATATCGGAACATCGGTAATATCTCTTGACACCAGGACAGCAGAAGCCTTGGTGGATATCAGATATTTCTTATACTTGGGATTTGAAAGAAATGATAATTCCCCAGGGCCGGCTTCTTCAATTTTTGCCAGCCCGTTTATTTCCAAATCAGGGTCTCCAACCAACTCGCCATTTAACATTGTGGCGATTTGATCTAGATTCATTTTATCTACTTATTTGTACTGGTTTGTACACCCCTGTTTAGTTCTTCCAGAACCTGATCAGTCAGGTCATACTTGGGTAATGCATGCAACAATGAACCGGATGACGCATCGATAATAAAGTCATACTCTTCAACACGACCAATTTTCTGAATTACCAGATTTATCTTATCAATAACCGGTTTGAATATTTCCTGATTCTTACGATAAAATTCTCCACCTTCAGGATTTAGTTTTTCGAATTTATACTGATCAATTTCGGTCGCTTTAACCTGCAACTGACGGAGTTTTTCTTTTTTCTTCTCTTCACTCAGCAACAGACTTTGTGAATCGATCTCTTCGGCCATTTGTTGATACTCACGCACTTTTGATTCATATTCAGCCTGATATTCATTGCGAATTTGCTCAAGCCTGTTTTGTGCATCTATTGCTTCCTGAAATTGAGCCATAACTTTTTGTGAATCGACGTATCCCATCTTTATTTGTCCGAATACCATTGACACTGAGGAGATTAGAACGATTAGGGTTAATGCTAAAATAGGTTTTCTCAAGACATGTTCCTCCATAAATTTGCCGCGTTATAACTTATTGAATATAAAGATTTTAAATTTAGTTAATATTTTAAAATTTTCCAAATTGAAAATGGACCTTCCACTGACCTTCACGCTGGCCAAACTGATTATAGTGATCAAAACCATAACCAAAGTCAATTCCAATTATTCCAAGCATCGGCATAAACAGCCGGACACCTGCGCCGACCGATCGTTTGAGATCAAATGGATCTGTATTTCCTATGTCTCTCCATACATTTCCGGCTTCCATAAACAGTAAACCAAAAATAGTCGGATTTGGCGCAATGGGGAAGCGTAATTCAAGGGTATTCTTTACAATCGATCTGCCGCCAATTGGGCTACCGGCAGCAGAAACAGGACCGGCGCGACCATCATCATATCCTCTCAGACTTTCTGAAAAACTGAGTCCGCTACCGCCAAGATAAAAATACTCACCATATTGAATGGTTGATTGTCTTCTGATTTCTTCCAGGATGCCATACATATTTTTTGAATAAATAACCAGACCCAATGGCATGGGAATAAACCACTCTGCAGAAAATACATTCTTAATATAATGTGCATCACCACCAAGCGGACCACCCGATAACTGAGTTGATAATGAAAATACGGATCCACGGGTTGGAAACTCAGGTTGGTCACGACTATCGCGTGAAAAAATCTGGGTAATACTCATTTGCCTGATATTATTATAACCTGACCGGTAATATGACTCCAGTAAATCCTGATCACGAACGTTTGTGATTGAACTCTCTGCTACCCGAAATATCCAGTCACCGCGAAAGAAGTTATCCGGCCAATGAAACCGGCGACCGATGCGTACAGTGGCACCAATATTATCACTATCCCAGGGATAGTATCGACCACCTGTCCTGGTTGCGAATATAGAAAATCCGACCAGAGTAGGTGTGTTAAACACCCATGGTTCCGTAAAACCAATTGAGAGAGAACGATAATAAGAGCCGAATTGCCAGTCAAAGGTCAATCTTTGCCCGTCACCACCGCTAAAGGGGTGCGACATTGAGAAATTGTTAAAGGCCAGCCCCACACTTCCGATCAAACCGTCACGCTGACTGTATCCGGCAGACATATTTGCCATATCCGTCGATTTTTCCTCGACAGTGACTTCAAGATTGACATGTTTTGTATCATTCTCAATCATTAACACATTAGGAATGACATTACTGAAATAGTTTAAGATTGTTATATCCCGGATAGATCTCTCCAGCCTGGCACTATTGAAGATATCCCCAGGTTGAAGTTTAAATTCACGTCGTATAACTTTCTCGTGGGTTTTGGTATTACCAACGATATTGATTTCTTTTACTGTTACAACATTTCCTTCCACGATATTGAAATTAACATCCAGCGTATCCTTACCTACGGGTGTCTCTTTTGGATTTATCTGCGCAAACAAATACCCCTGATTATAATATTCTTTTTGCAGACGTTCGGTGATACCCTCGTTGTATTTCTTCTGGTCATATGAATCACCTTTGTTAATACCCAGAATATAACTCAATTCCTGTTTTGAGAATATTGTGTTTCCCGTAAAATCAATATCTCCAAAATGGTATTTTTCACCTTCATATACCCAGATGTCAATGAACATTTCTTTATTATCTTCGCTGTACGAAAGAGAATCACGTAATATTTCGGCATCGCGATATCCCTGCTCACGGTAGTAAGCCAGGATCAGTTCTTTATCAGTGTCATACTTCGCCTGATTAAAGTCGGCTGAACGCCACCAGGTATTTTCACTAATCTCATCCATGGCGCCACGCAAGTCACCTGCATCGATCGCGGAGTTGCCGTGAAAATTAATCTCCTCGACTTGAACCTCTTCCCCTTCATTGATGATAATATCAAGATTAACTGTTCCCTCACTAACCTGAACGGTATCAATCTTAATATCCGCCAGCAAATAACCTTCCTCGATGTACATATTTTTTATCGTTTTCTTGATTTTCGACATCTTGTAGGATGACACTTTCATGCCCTTATAAACGAGGATTTCCTTTTCAATGTCATCGGTATCAATTTCATCGTTTCCTTCGAGAATCACCTTGTTCAGACGAGAATACTCCTTGACCCGGATCAATAAATTAATACCATCTACACCCTGATTACTCACCAATATTTTTATATCGGAGAATAAACCAAGGGACCATAAATTTTTTACTGCTTTCTGTAAATCTTCTCGTGTAGTTTCATCTCCAACCATTAAACCGGAATTCAATCTGATGCTGCTGGCTTCGGCAGTTCGATTACCTTCGATAGCAATTGAAGCGATTTTTATTTTTGTCACCTGCGCCTGAATATTGACAACCAGAAATAGCAAGAATAATATATGAGTTGCGCGTCTGAACACCATTTTCCTCCAGTTAGAATGCAAACGAATGCCTTAGTCTGATTTTAAAATCTTCCATGTATGATTTATCAGTATAAATCTGATAATATTGAAATGCTTCTCTATAATACTCAAATTCGACTAAAATGTTCTGTAAAAAGCGATATTCTAATCCAACCGAATGATTAAAGTCCAATTGATTCTGATCATTTATGTTTGATGCAACAACTTGGCCCGTGTAAAACAGGTAAAGATCCTGTGATAAATATTTACCAACGGTGACCTCGGAACTCTGCAGCAACAAGGCATATGGTTGCAATGAACCATTATATTGATATGCATTATTAAAGGTTCCGTTTGTGGAAGTTTGATTAAACCCCGCCTTAAACAAATTTTTTGCCAGCCCTGCGTTAAATCTTATAAAATCGATACCCAGATACCGCTCCAGATTTCTCTCCAGTGGACGGAGCAATGGGCGAATAATATAATTATCAGTGACCGCGCCCCCAACATCTGAGGCCTTTTCACTGAAATTATCAACCGAATACCCCAGGTAAGCGAGCACTTGCTCTTGTGTTTCTCCTATAGTGGGATCAGCAGATACAAGGCGAAATCGCAAATCTTCCCAGCGTGCACGCATTGTTTCCTGCTCTGTCTCAGGATCCTGTGCATATAATTCCAAATAAATTGTCTTGGGTATGGCCCCGACAGAATCTCTTACACTGGTCCAGGCTTTGCCATATACTTCCGGTAATTCCTCAGAACTTTTAAATAACACTTCAAAATTTTCAACACGAAAATTCAGATCGAGGTAATCAATACGTCCTTTTGTCGATTCCATTCCGCCACTGGGTCGGAAAGTTTTATCTCTAATCACCCCAACCATTTTAAGGCCTTCACTCCGCGAATCAATCCCGACTTCTGCATCAACTTCACCGAGAAAGGCTGGTATTGTGCGTACATAATCGACATCCTGACCAACATATGCCATAACATCCCAATGCACGCCTGTCAGGAATAGTACCGCCGGACTAAGTTCTCCATCCCCTTTTGAGATGAACGGAAAGGTAAACTGGGTGTTCGACAGCGTTGCACTACCCCATGCTTTTGGCTGTTTTACCGGACCTGCGAAATAGAATTTTTCATCATCCACGCGTCCGGTGATTGCTATTTCCCCTCTTTCTCCTTCTATCATGAATCCTGGAATTTCAAGACTGAGCCCCCCATCAGGCGTCTCCATTTCCAAAATGCCAAAATCGAGATCAATATCCTTAAAATACCAGTTTTCCAACTTGGTTCCGTCGCTGGTAACAACATTCCGTTTTGTATTTATGACAATCGACTTACCTTCAACTTCACCATAAATGTTTTTAATATCAACCTGGTTTGATCCCTCGAGAATCTCAATCCGACCGCTCATGTTTTCGATATGATCAACCACATCAGTAAGCCATAATTCACCACGCTCAAACTCGATAAATCCATTTTTTATTTTTATTCTGTTTGGGGTGCCGCCGATGGCTAATTGAATCGTTGAAAAACACGCACCGTCTGCAAAAATATCATCCATCCTGGGGAGAAAGGAGAAAAAATCCCCATCAAACTTCATGTCAATATCTATTTCACCATCTTTATAAATCGGAAGATTACCTTCACTCTCAAAGTGATACAATCCACCTTTAACCATGAGAAAGTTATTAATATTTATAAGATGATTTTCATAATCGAAGAAGTTTGTATTGTCCGCCAGAGAGTCTTTCACTGACAATTTGACTTCATCAAAAGGAATATCAGCCAATTCACCATTTTGTATCAATATCTCACTTGTTATCTTGGGAGAACGAAGTGAACCGTTGGCAGATAAACGATAATCTCCATAACCGGTAATCAAATTTTCCTGATGAAAAAGAGTACGGAATATATAGTCCGCATCAATCTGGTTACCTTTTGCCTCGGCTATAATTGTCTCCTTTTCAAGATCAATATCCAAAACTCCAGTCAATATAGATGCATTATTCAGGGTAATATTAAGAGAATCAATTTGGATACGACTGGTATCTGCAGTTGAGGCAAGTGAGAAAGTATAATAACCAATATCATTGATAATAAATTTTTCTGCCCGAAGATTGGCTGAGAACTGAGGATTATCAAAATTTCCATCAATTTCGATAATACCAAACAATTCTCCCTGGTTATCCATTGTACTATCGTTTAGTAATTTCGCCAAATGAAAACCATTTAGATGAATCGAGGAAGATATTTGCTCCTGTTCCTCAATGTTAATATCTACAATTCCTTTTAGGGAAGAATTTGACGTAAAATCACCTTTTACAAAATTGTTTCCAACCAGCAAATTATAGTCCATGGTAAAACGATCGAAGACTATTTGCCCGCTTATATTTCGTTCCAGATCCAATAATCCGGCAAGATGAGTAGTCAAAGAAACTGTATTTTCAGAGGTTTCCCGATCTATAATGGCTATCTTTAGATTTAGGTTGTTAATGGGACCACCAATTACGCCTTCAATTACATTATTTTTCGAAAATTCAAGCAATCGTTTTTGTGAGGTAAAGGCCTCATAGGGCAGATCTTTGATATAGCCATAATTAACAGTTGGTGTGCCAAATATATCTGATACCTTCGCAGAAAAAACAAAATCAGGAGATGAAGAGTGAGTTGCCTTAAAGTCAAACACAGCATCATGCAACTCGGTAGTGCCAGATACAGTAAAGACTGTATCAGATTCACTTTCTATAAGAAAACCCCATTCGCCGTTTAGGGATTTATCCGAAATATTTCCATGGATGCTCAGATTACCCAACTGCCGGCTGCCACCAATTTTATCGAGAAAAACATAGTGGCCGATATTTCGAGTGGAATGCAACCTGGCTTTATATTCGCCATTTATAAGATCAATGGTTCCATTGCCAAAAACACCAAACCCGAGTGTTTCTATCTGCATTTTGGAGACTCTCAGAACCCCCTCATAGATCTCTAAATTAATCCTGGCATTTTTAAATTCCTGGTCTTTCAGAGCCAGATACTTTGAAAATATTTGCGAATCAATCCGGTAATTATCAGGAGAAATTGTAAATCTGGCATCTGCTTCAAATGTTAATCCGCCAAGGGCACTGGTATCTAAATATGCAGCAAAAGAGTCTGCTATGTAAGCTATCAGCATGAATTCTTCCCTTCAAAACCGGATCGAAGATATTCCGCACCTGGCCATTTAAAGCAAATGAGGAACGTTCTATTTCAAAGCGACCATTCTTAATCGACAGACTATTATCAGAAATTTCAATTGGAATAGTTATATCTGAAAAGTTCAGATCATACAAACGGGCACTCAGATCCCCGATTGATAACTGGCCGCTCACATTGAGACTTTCCAGGTCAAAACGGGTTCCAGTGATTTCAACATGTCCGCTCAGAATCCCGTCACTTATGTCAAATTTATCGCCTTCTTCGATCTGGCGGATATTTCGCATATTAAAATTCTTAAGATCAATAGCAGCGCTATATTCTTGTTTCAAAGGATTTAAAGTACAATTAATATTAAAATTTTTCTCTGTTCCATACAGCAAATCACCAAATGCACTCAGGTGCACATTTTCGAAATCAGTCGCATTGACCCAACCATCCAGATTTTTTGCCAGGGCCAGCACCTCTCCCGTGGATCTGTTGATCAGAATCTGTCCTTCTTTTAAATGAATACGGTCAATGTTTTCAAACTGATCCACAAACTCGGCTATGTTGAGATGTGATGTATCAATTTCTGTACTGGTTGTTTCATCGAACATAGCGCGTTCATTAAACACTATTTTCGGTTCAACAAAAGAAATACGATTAATGGCTTTGTGAGGCGTTTTTATATTCTGCAACAAGTCGATGATGTTATAATCAAACTCCAGGCCTCTGACTAGCAGATTTACTCCTGCCGCATGACTGATAAACTGGATATTATCCAGCTTGATGCTGTGATATCCCACATCAATTTCACCATACTTTAAAATCTTTTCCTCATTCTTAGAAAATTTATCGACAAAATAATCGGCAATTGCCCTGTCCAAACCAAACAAAGACAACAGGATTGGTAATAATAAAAATATCATTACAACCAGTCCTGTAAGTATGGAAAATATGGCAAGTAACTTACGCATGTTGGATTTTACAATTCACCGCTTTTTTTGTTCCAATTTTCATTAAAATACAGCAGGTAAATTTAATAAAAATAAATAGAAAAATCAAAAAATGTGAAATTCTGCATTAGTATGATTTTTGCCTGTATAACATATCCGATACCGTGGTTAATTTATAGTTTTTCTCACGGAAAGAATCTATAAGTTTCGGCAATATTTGATAAGCATGATCTTTATCGCGGTTTGAATTAAGATGCATTAAAATAATGGCACCCTGAAGTCTGTTTTGTCCTTCCAAATCCATAAAATATGAGTACAATTCGTCAGGTGTTCTATATATGTCTGATGCGTTGTCTGTAACCCAATCAAAACTATCACAATTACGCGACCAGCCGATATGGCGATACCCTTTTTCTGCAGCCCATTCCAGTATTTTGTCATTAAATTCCCCAAATGGTGCCCGCCAGAAGTTGGCAAGGCTTTCCCCTGTGAGTGTCACATATATACTATCTGTCTTCAATAATTCATTTTGTATAAATTCCCGATCTATATTTGCTAATAGTAAGTGCTTATTATTTTGTGCCCAACTGGTTAAATGTGGATGCGAATAGCTATGATTTGCCAATTCATGACCACTTTCCCTGAGATCTGATACCAAATCCGGATATCTGCGAATAAAATCACCTGTCAAAAAAATAGTGCATTTAACCTGTTTATCATTGAGTATGTTGATGATTGAATCTGCTCCATTTGCGGCAGACCCGGCATCAAAAGTAAGTGCCAAAATTTTTTCTTCGGTTTCCACCTGATACACCGGCCGTGCCAGATTACGGATATTTGTAGATACATAATTTATTTTAAGACTATCAATCAGGAAACTCCTACCATCGGCCAGCAATGCCCAGACTGATAAATCATTGGCCCCGTGAACCAAAGGTAAATCCTTAATCAGATATGTATCGCCTTCTGCCATCTCAGATGCAATAAAAACACCATCTCGTTTAATTCCGATAATCGAGTTTGCTTTAACTTTACCACGGATATCTAAATTATCAACATATGCTGAAAATAGAGTATCAAGAGGATTCTGCTTCGCAGTGACAGGATGTTCCAACTGGGGAGTTGAATCCAGGTCCGGGTCTGAATGCAGTACGAAATGCATTAGTATCTGAATAAAGAACAAGACCAAGAATAAATACAGATACTCTCTCTTAATACTTTTAAGATTCAATTTATCGGTAATTGCAAAACGCAGGATACAATACCAGCTGCAAAAAATATGATGAAACGACTTTATCTGACACTTAGGACAGATATACTCATGACATTGATAACATTTTCGGTGAGCCTGAGAACTGGTATGATTTTTACATGATTGGGCCATAAACCATTAAACCTGTTTACCTTTCTTTTTTGCAAGGAAAATTTAACCACTTGATCAAATCAACTTGATCTGATTTATATTGACTTCGCATTTAAATTAACTTACACTATATTAAACTTTTTCGGAATATCTGCGTTAGACTTAATATTATAATCAAAAATGTCGCAGATCTTTTGTTTACAATACCTAAGCCAATGTGATCGCGCTTTCTATTTTTTATAATATTCCCGGGTATCCGTAAGACATTTCTGGCTATTTTGAAGTTATATTTATCATGAATCAGATCTGAAAGAAATTAATTCATGGCACGGCTTCATAAAACCTCAATTCTTTTCTTCTTTTTTATCATCCTGATCTTTGCCACTCAGGTATATTCTCAAGGTTTCTACTTTGGACGTAATAAAGTTCAATACACAAAATTTGACTGGCAAATCCTGAGAACCAAGCATTTCGATATTTATTATTATCCGGAAATGCAGGATGTTGCCGAGAAAGGTGCCAAATTTGCCGAAGACGCCTACAATTTTTTACAGACTAAATTTAATCATACGGTAAACAGCCGGATACCCCTTATTTTTTACAGCACCCATATGCATTTTCAACAGACCAATATTACCCCGGGCTTTATTCCTGAGGGTGTTGGCGGTTTCTTCGAATTCCTTAAAGGCCGGGTCGTCATCCCAAATAATGGCAATACGAACCAGTTTAAAAAGGTAATATGGCACGAATTGGTGCATGTATATATGCATAGTAAAATATCCCGTGTTCACCGGGATCATGGCCGTTTTAATACTGCCGTGTATCCACCACTATGGTTTACGGAAGGTTTGGCCGAACACTGGTCTACCGTATGGGATAGTCAGGCAGAAATGGTCATAAAAGATGCCGTATTAAATAATTACATGGTGCCTCTGCAAAACATATGGTCGATTAATGGTACCTACACTATGTATAAAGCCGGTCAGAATATACTGAATTATATTGCAGAAAAATACGGTGATGATAAGGTATTGTTACTTATGGAAAACCTGTGGAAGCATGACACCTTCCAGGAATGTTTTATTGAAACTATTGGCATGAGTTATGCCGAATTTGATGAGGAGTGGCTTTATCACCTGCAAAAAAAATATTATCCGGTACTGGCTGAAGATGATTTTTCCAGAAAAATAAGTCATACTGTTGTCCGGGATGGTTATAATTTTAAACCGTCTTATTTTACCTCTAAAGGTGAAAGATATGTTGTATTCACAGGCAATAGGACTGGCTATTCCAGCATATTCATGCGTCGGATGTCACCCCTGAGATTAGGGGAAGATGAAGATTCGGAGGTCCTCGTTGAGGGCGAATCTTCTTCTGATTTTGAATCATTTCACCTGTTCAGTTCAAAAATTGACGTGAATAACTCTGGAATTCTGGCCTTTGGTGCAAAAAGTGGTGAAAATGACGCCCTGTATCTGTATGATATTCCCGAACGGGACATTTTACATAAATATTATTTTGACAATCTGGTAGCGATTCTCTCTCCTAACTGGTCTGCTGATGGAAAAAAAATCGTATTCACAGGTCTTAGTTTCGGTGGATATAATGATTTATATATGTTCGATACCGAAACCGAAGAACTGATACAACTGACAAATGACTTTTACGATGACATTGAACCCTCGTGGTCACCCGATGGTAATTTTATCACCTTCTCGTCTGACCGCACTGATTTTGGGGATCGCTGGGCATATAATATATTCGTAATAAATGTAAATACAGGAGAAATCCAATACATTACCTATGGTAAGCATAAAGATGTTGCACCGGTTTTTTCTCCAGATGGAAAATACATTGCATTCACATCCGACCGGGATCTAAAACTCAATATATACGTGGCAGAACTGGATGGCCAGCGGAGACCCGTACAGTATCATAAGATGACCAATTTTGCCAATGCCACATTTGATCCGGAATGGACAGAAGATGGCGGTATGTTATTTGGCACATTCGAAAACCGGAGTTTTCAGATCCGGTATATGGAAAAGTTCTTTGATAATCTCGAAATGAATCCCCCCCTGGCCGTATCTGTTTTGAACAAAAGAGCCGAACCCTGGGAATATGAAAATCTGCGTATCGAGGATGAACTTGGCCGCGCACGTTACACGAAAAAGTATAATCTGGATGTAGTGCAATCACAGGTATCCCAGGATCCCATTTTTGGTACTACGGGAGGCGCCCAGGCCGCTTTTACAGATATTATGGGTAATGACCAGTATCATATATTATTATATAATAATGCCAGAGCCACCAGCGAAATCCTTAATAGCTGGAACGTAGCCATTACCAAAGTTTCTTTGGAGCACCGGACAAATTATGCAGTAGGTGCGTTTCGCTATGCCGGGCGGTATTTTAATTATGACGATTCATATTTTTTTGAAGAACGGGTTGGTGGTTTTATTGCGCTGAGCTACCCGCTATCTAAGTTTTTGAGAGTCGAGTTTTCTTCCAGTTATAGTTATTCTGACAAGGAAATATATGGCTTAAAGCGCAGGTATGCCCTACTTGCGGCAAATCATATTTCCTTTACAAAAGATAATTCCTTATGGGGCCCATCCGGACCACTTGAGGGGCACCGCTTAAAATTTACTCTGGGTAACACGTTCGATCTAAAATTTTCCAATGTTAATTATTTTACGATTATGGTTGATTTCAGAAAGTATTTTCGCCTGAGTATGAGAAGTGCCTATGCCATTCGCCTTATGTTTCTTAAAAATGAAGGACGAGAAGCGCGTCGTTTCTATATCGGTGGCAGTTGGGATATGAGAGGATATCCGTTGTGGTCCATACGTGGCAGACAGATATCCTTTATCAGCCAGGAACTCAGGTTCCCATTTATTGATCTGGTTGGAATCCGCTTCCCATTTATCAGTATCGGATTCAACTCTATACGTGGCGCATTATTCGTTGACGCGGGCAAAGCGTGGAACAGCACTTTTGATGAGGTAAATCCGGATTTAATCGGAAGTTTTGGAGTTGGACTTCGTATGCGTCTGATTGGATATCTTGTATTACGGCTTGATATAGGGAAGAGAACCAACTTCCGGTCTGTCAGTGATGGTGTCTTTACACAATTCTTTTTCGGATGGGATTTTTAATGACCAGATTATTTTCACTCATTTTACTAATTACGTTGCTGGTAAGTGCATGTAACAGGCTGCGTATAAGAGATTTGCCACTGGAGGAAGGTCCGGCAATAAATGATTATCATACCTCACAAATAAATTATCAGCGAAATGCCGTATCTGCCGAAGAACTTGCACCACCTTTGAACCAGATTTGGGATGAATCTTTTAATGCCATGCCCAGTAAAGGATTCACAGTAATCGACGACTGGATGTTTTTTGGCACCATGAATGGATATCTGGGCGCTGCAAATATTAATGATGGCGACCAGAAAGGAAAAAAGAATTTGGGCGACGCCTGTCCTGCCCCGCCTACCGTATGGAAGAATCTGATTTTTCAGGCATTTGATTCAGGTAAATATGGCCTGATTGCCTATGATGTTAATGAAGGTTCACACATTTGGCGTATGAGAGATAATAATTCAACCTCATCACCAATCATTGTCAATAACAGATTGTTTCATCAAAATATGTATGGCATGATGTATTGTCTTAATTTTTTGACAGGAGAAATTCTCTGGCAGAAGTATATGAACCGCCATACAAAAAACTCTCTGGCCTATAGTGACGAATATATAATTTTAGCGGCAATCGATGGTGAAATCACAGCAACCGATCACAGAAGCGGCGGAACGGTCTGGACAACCCAGTCGAATAGTCCCGTATTTGCAGATCCGGTGATTTCCGGTCGGACTATTTATATCGCTGATTATAAAGGCATGCTCCATGCACTGGATATCGAAACCGGAGAGGAACTCCGGTCAAGAAAATTAGGAACCAACTTATATCACGGTCCAACTGTTGACAATGATTACCTGTTTATCGGTCTGAGTAATGGCAAATTATTAAAGCTGGATACCAACAGTTTTGAACTGATAAGTGTATTTAATGGTGAAGGACCGATTTCCGGGCCACCGCTGGTAACAAGAAATTATATTTATTATTCTACCTTATCCAGATATCTCTATATTTTAGACAAAAAGAAGATGATATTATTACAAGATATCGAATTTGACGCAAGATTGCGTTCAACTCCAATTATAAAAAATGGAAAGTTGGTGGTTACAATTGAGAACAACAGAGCAATTGCCCTTGCACAGGCTGAATAATATTGTTTTTTTAGTTCTGCTCAGTTTAAGTATTTCAGCCTTTGCGCAGAACATTGGTTTTCTCAGTGTTTCGGTCGATCCGGGTGTGGAAATATTTCTTGATTCGTCACTCGTGGGAAACCAGTCATTTAACAACTTAGCTCTGAATGCAGGCACATATGAGTGACATATTATGGATACCCATGATTTTAGTTGGGACAAGCGGGCCATTGTAGAAACAATTCAGATTCTGGCAGATCGCGAAATTATGAGAGATTATACCAGTGGCAACTATAGAAAGATCCTTAGTCAACCGGTTGGTGCAGATGTCTATCTGGGTAGTATTTTACTTGGCAGCACGCCCATTACATTAAAAAAAGAACTTCTTGAAAACCAGTCTATAACTTTGAGCAAGACCGGTTTTAAGGAAAAATCATTCAGCCTGGCTCAAATCGATAACGAGAATTATCTAAAATTAAACAAACTAGATCCGGAAGATAATCCGGCTGTATTTGAGGCATCACTTGGTGGTGCACAGGTTAATTGGTTTCGTGAAGGTCTGATACTTGCTTCATTTGCAAGTAGTCGGGGGGCGTTTATGTTTAAGAGGAAAGCCGATCAGAATTATGCCATGTATCTCTCTTCCTCAAACCCGGTATTTATGCAGCAATATTATGATGAAGCGCAAAAATTTGACCGCTATTCAGAAATTGCCATAGGCATTTCAATCACAGCCCTGAGTATATATATGATTATATTGATAACGGAGTAATTTCAGAATGCGCGTAATGATTCTAAGGCATTCCTGATATCCGCAGGCAATTCTGATTGGAATGAGACTCTTTTCCTACTCTCCGGATGAATAAAGCTCAATTTAATAGCGTGCAGCGCCTGCCGTGTAATATTTTTCAACACTTCCTGAACATTTGTTTGACGACGATAGGGAATTCGGTTTATTTGAGACATCCGGCCATGATAATCCGGATCACCAAAGACTGGATGATTTATATAATTCAAATGAACGCGGATCTGGTGTGTCCGGCCGGTTCCCAGGGTCAGGTTTACTACTGAAAAATAATCTAACTTTTCTTCATTCTTATAATAAGTAATTGCCTGTCGACCCTTTTGACTGCTCACCGCCATTTTTTTTCTATCCCGGACACTCCGGTTGATAAGTGTTTCAATCTGTCCCTCATCCTGATCAATTACCCCCCAGATAATTGCCTGATAGGTTCTTTCAATTTCCCGGGTTTCAAATTGCCGGGTTAAGAAAACATGACTTTCATCATTCTTAGCTACAACCATCAAACCAGATGTATGCTTATCAAGCCGGTGTACAATTCCCGGGCGTAACACGCCATTGATTCCTGATAAATTTTTACAATGATATAATAAGGCATTCACCAAGGTGCCACTTCGATTTCCGGCCCCAGGGTGAACTATCATCCCGGCCGGTTTATCAACAACAACCACAGATTTATCTTCATAGACAATATGTATCGGGATATTTTCTGCTTCAAGGTGAGTCGGTTCGGGGTCGGCAAAACGAACCATTACAACATCATCCGGTCTGAGTTTATATCCGTTCTTAACCGAAATTGAATTGACCAGTATAAACCCTTTTAAAATGAGCTGTTGCAGATGTGAACGTGTGTGCTCCGGAAACTGATCATGGAGAAAATGGTCCAGTCTTTGATCAGCCGTCGATGCATCAATTCTGAAGTTATGCGGTGGGTTTGTCACCTTCCGGAATGACATCCTCATTTAGTTGGGTCTTTTGGGTAAATACCATCCATGTAAGTAATATCATCCCACAGGTAACTGCAGAGTCAGCGATATTAAACACCGGCCATCGGGTCATATCATAACCGGGAAAACTGAGAAATAAGAAATTAAATGATGGCAACGAAATGTCAAAAAATTCCACATCGATAAAATCGACAACCCGCCCATACAACAAGCGGTCAATTAAATTGCCAATTGCCCCGCCCAGGATCAAAGCCAGTGAGAATCTAAAGATAAACCGCTCATGTGGCAAGCGTATCAGATAAAACAAAACGATACCTGCAGCGAGCACCGACAGAAATGTAAACCAGAATTTACTCTGAAACTGAATACCAAACGCCATACCAGGATTTTCGATAAAAGTAAATCGTAGAAAATTTCCCAATAAAGGAATGGAATCATACAGACTCATCGATGTTTTAACGATATATTTTGTAATTTGATCTAGCAGAACAATTACAGCGATGGTCGTAAAAATTATAACAGAACGTTTTCTATTCTCGTCATCACTCATCAGTAAGAACGCGCCCTTTCTTTTCAGCATTTACTTTTGCTTCATAGGAAATAGTTGTAGTTGGCACGGCTTCAAGTCTCTCATGCTCAATTTCTTTGCCTGTGACACGGCAGATTCCATAAGTACCGTTATCAACCCGTTCCAGGGCAGCGCTAATCTGATTCAGATACTTTTCATCGCGGGAAATAAATAAAAATGCCTTTTCTCTTTCCATGGCATCAGTCCCCTGATCGGCCATATGAAAGGAGTATGCGGAGTGGTCCCCGGATGCTTCCTGACTTGTTGAGTTCAATATACTTTTCAGGTATTCCATATTCTTCACGATTTCTTCTCTCTTTTTGAGTAATACCTTTCTAAAATATTCAAGATCTTTCTTCTTCATATGCCCTCTTCTATTTATTCGTTATTTTGTTTTATTTAGACCTAACAAAAACGAATCGTCGGAGATAGAAATTTCCTTAATAATTAAATTATCGTCTTTATTTTTCAACAATTTAACTGCAAGTGTTTCGTTTTTGATATATTCTTCTTTATTTTCAATAGCTTCTTTTAGCCGGTCCGGAACATTTTCCAGATACAAATCAATCCGATCAGTAACCGCCAGGCCCGATTCTTTACGCATATTTTGAATTCTGTTTATCAATTCACGAGCCAATCCCTCATCGATCAAATCCTTGTTCAACTCCAGATCGATGGCTACAGTGATATCCGAATCAGAATATACAGCCAGACCTTGCTTTGAATTCTTTCTAATTTCGACATCATTGATCTCAATTTTAAATTCCTGACCTTCGATGCTAATTCTCTCAAAACCGGTCTTTTCCAGATTATTAATCTGGTCATCGCCAAAATTTTCGATTACCGCGGCGATTTTCCCCATCAGTTTCCCAACCTTGGGACCCAGTAATTTAAAATTGGGTTTGACTGATTTTTCTACCAGATCGTCCGGTGAATCTATTAAATCAAGTTCCTTTACATTCAATTCTTCACAGATAATACTACTCATCTGCCTGAGTGAATTTTGTTCGTCTTTCTTATCGACTGATACGATAACACGTCGCAAAGGTTGCCGGACACGTACATTACTATCATTTCTAAGCGAATGGCTAAGAGAAACAACCTGTTGTGCAATAGCCATACGTTTTTCCAATTCTAAATCGCGCTTTGATTTTTCTTTGTCACCGAGTTCAGGGTAAAAATCCAGATGCACACTCTCAGGATCGCTATCCTTTTTCAAATTTGTATAGATATCGTCTGCCAAAAACGGCGTATAGGGTGCGATCAGACGAGCAATAATTAATAGCACCTCATGCAAAGTTTGATAGGCAGATAGTTTATCATTGGAATCTTCGCCCTTCCAAAACCGTCTGCGATTGCGACGGATATACCAGTTAGAGACATCATCCACAATATAATCACTTACTATTCGTGCCGCACGGGTTAGTTCATATTCTTCCAGATTACTATTTACCTGTTCAACGATGGAATATAATTTGGATAATATCCAGCGGTCAATTTCCTGTCTCTCGTTAAATGGTATCTCAGATTCGGCACCGGAATATTCATCAATATTTGCATATAAGACAAAAAAGGAATAGGTGTTCAATAGTGTATTTACGAACTTACGCAGAACTTCTTTAATACCTTCTTCATCAAAGCGCTTTGGTGTCCATGGCGGACTGGTGGTCATTAAATACCAGCGCAACGTGTCAGCACCATATTTAGAAATAATATTTTCCGGCACGACCGCATTGCCGCGCGATTTTGACATTTTCTGACCCTCTTTATCAAGGATCAACTCGTTCACTACGATATTTTTAATGGGCGGCTTGTCAAACAGAAGCGTAGAAATCGCCAACAGGGAATAAAACCACCCCCTGGTCTGATCAATTCCTTCACAGATAAAATCTGCAGGATACCGCTGGTCGAAAATGTCTTTATTCTCAAAAGGATAATGATGTTGTGCGTAAGGCATACTGCCTGAGTCGAACCAGGCATCAATAACTTCAGGAACACGATGCATGATACCCTTACATTTCTCACATTGCACTGTGATGTCATCCACAAATGGCTTATGAAGATCGATATCTTCAGGCACATTCTGCCCTCGTTCGCGTAATTCCTCAATACTACCAATTGATGTATTTTGCTCACAATCATCACAAACCCAGATATTAAGCGGCGTTCCCCAGTATCTGTCGCGTGAAAGTGACCAGTCGATATTATTCTTTAGCCACTCATTAAAACGGCCATGTCCCACCTCGGGTGGATGCCAGTTCATTTCTTTATTATTGGCAATCAAACGGTCTTTATACCGTGTGGTTCTGATATACCATGATTCGCGGGCATAATACAATAATGGTGTGCTGCATCTCCAGCAATGAGGATAGCTATGCTCAATCATTTGCTTCTTGATCAGTCCGCCGTTTTGCTTCAGATCCAATATGATCTGGGGATCCGCATCCTTTACAAACGTATCTTTATAGGGAACGATAATTTCTTCAAATTTGCCCTGCTTATCCACCGGACGCAAAACAGGCAGATCATATTTCAACCCTGCCTGGTAATCGTCTTCACCAAATGCCGGTGCAATATGTACAATTCCGGTTCCGTCACCCGTCGTGACAAAGTCTCCGGTAATCACATAGAATGCTTTTTTATCCACAGGAACAAAGTCAAATAAGCGCTCATACTCCATTCCCTTGAGATCATCGCCCTTAAATTCCCGAAGGATTTCATACTCTTCTTCTTTAAACAAATCTGAAATGCGTTCCTTCGCCATGATATAATTGGCCTGATCCGTCTTCATTTCCACATAATCTACATCGGGACCCACTGCCAGAGCTACATTCGAAATTAATGTCCAGGGAGTGGTTGTCCATACCAGGAAGTATGTATTCTTCTGATCTTTTAATTTCATGCGCACATAGATGGAAGGATCTTTAACATCTTTATATCCCTGTGATACCTCGTGACTGGATAGCGGGGTTTCACATCGCGGGCAATAAGGCAAAATTTTGAATCCCTGGTACAATAAATCCTTTTTCCATATTTCTTTCAGGATCCACCATACGGACTCGATATATTCGTTTGTAAATGTAATATAGGGATTCTCAAGATCCAGCCAATAACCGATCCTGGTGGTTAGATTATCCCATTCTTTTTTGTACTCAAAGACGCTTTCCTTGCATTTTTTATTAAACTCAACAACACCGTACTTTTCAATCTCATCTTTGCCGTTAATGTTTAATTTTTTCTCAATTTCGATTTCGACCGGTAAGCCATGCGTGTCCCATCCGGCTTTCCTTTTAACCAGAAATCCTTTCATTGATTTATAACGACATACCACATCTTTTACAGCACGTGCCATAACATGATGGATTCCGGGTTTTCCATTGGCCGTTGGCGGTCCCTCATAAAAAACAAATTCTTTGGCATCTTTTCTTTGTTCAAGAGATTTTGCAAAGATTTTTTCTTTTTCCCAGAACTCGAGTATTTTCAACTCCAGATCAGCAATATTTAACTTATTTGAAACTTCCCTAAACATCCTGTATTACCTGTTTTATACTTGCTCGACTAGTTTTTTCATTATCAATGTCAGTTTTGGCTCTGCGTTTTTTGCTGTCTCAATAATCTCTGCCACGTTGACCGGTTGCAGTGCATCCGGGAAACATTCGTCCGTAATAACAGAAAGCCCAAATACGCGCATGCCGGAATGTACGGCAACAATATCCTCAGGTACCGTCGACATACCAACTGCATCGGCCCCAATCAATCGTAAGAACCTGTATTCTGCTTTTGTCTCCAGATTTGGACCACTTACCGCGACAAATACACCCTTTTGAAGTTTGATCTTGTTTTCCAATGCAATTTGTTCCGCCATATCAATCAGATCCCGTGAATACGGTTCCGACATATCAGGGAACCTGGGTCCGAACTCATCCAGATTTGGACCAATAAGTGGATTATCGCCTAAAAGATTAATATGATCAGCTATGATCATCAGGTCACCTCGTTGAAACATAGGATTCATTCCACCGCATGCATTGGAGATTAACAAGGTATTCACGCCCAGTTTTTTCATTACCCTAACCGGGAGGGTAATCTGTTTCATTGAATAGCCTTCATAAAAATGAAAGCGACCCTGCATAGCTATTACCCGTTTTCCACCCAGCGTGCCAAAGATTAATTTTCCCTCGTGTGACTCAACAGTCGAGACCGGAAAATGTGGAATATCTTTGTATGAAATTGTCAGTTCAATACTAATTTCATCAACCAGACCGCCTAATCCAGTGCCAAGAATAATACCCACTTGTGGTTTTTCCTTGATTTTACTCTCAATAAATTGAGTACACTGATTTATTTGCTCCAAATATTCGTTCATCATTCTGAACCTGATTTATTTTTCTCTTTCATTTTTTCGAGATCTTGTTTCTCTTTCTGGAGTTCTTTTTCCTGCTCTTTGATCTCTTCATCGAGTTTCTTCTGAGTAATTTCATAACGCTGTTTGCGGATTTCATCAATTGCTTCGCTTCTATCTACCACACTGCCCTTCATTCCCAGAAAAATGGCGCCGGCAGCACCAAAGCCTAAGATTGGATAAATCAGAGCAACTTCCTGATCGGCAGCGGCAGAAAAAAGTGCACCTGCACCAAAACCTATTAAGCCTCCGGCCAAGAATCCACCGATTCCATACCCCCAGGTTTTCCCTGAGCCTTTTACTTGGCTAATATCGCTTTCGCTTATCGGCTTTGCGGTCAAATCATAAACCGTACTCACCTTTTCGATTGTATTGATGCGTGAGATATCAAGATCTTCCGGCTTTGATGTTTCTGTGTCCACATATTTGAGAATTTTGTCGCTTTTTTTAAGAATAACACCTTCTTTAGCAGTGCCGTCTATTAAGTTGATCCGGACGGATTCACCTGCCGGTGGATCTTCAAGATCGACAAAACGACTACTGCTACAGCCAAACATATAAACTGTAAAACATAATATTAGAATAACAGATATAATTTTTCTCACTTTGCCCCCTTCCCAGGACTACTGTGTGAATTTTTCAATATCCAGATCATTACCAAAGACATCCTTAAAAATATCAGAGTTAATTTTTTCATCTTTTGGTTCATCTTCCGATGACGTTTGTTTTGGAACCGATTCCGGTGCCGGCTCTGTTTGTGCAGTCGGTGTTTCTATAATCGGAGGTTCCGCCTGCACATCCGGTTTTTTTTCTATCTTTTTTTCAACAGTTTGATTTTTATCGGCGGAAAACACTTTTTTTGTCCTATCCCTGAGTTTTCGTATATCTTTTTCATCCAGTTCCAGTACATCAAGTAATTCCATCTGAGAAGTTAAAACATGACGCAGACGTGACAACAGAGATGTTTTTTGAGTTTCGAGCGTAACAAGTTCTTCACGCAGTTTTTGTACTTCTCTGCGCGCCTTATCGATAAGTTCGCTTGCAGCCAGCTCCGCTTCACGTTTAATCAAATCGGCTTCTTTTTTAGAATTTTCACGGGATTTGGAAGTGGATTCCTGTACATTAACCAGGGTCTGTTTCAGTGTACTTTCATGTTCTTTGAAGCTCTTTAATTCCGTTTCCAGTTCGATCAGCCTCTTTTCACTGCTGGCACCCGCATTCAGCAATTTTTCAAATTCATTCCCCAGCATTTCAAGAAATGTATCGACTTCGACAGGATCATATCCGCGCATGACTTTCTTGAATTCCTGATTATTTATCTCGACCGGAGTAATCTTCAAAGTTTTTACCTCCCCTTTTACAGGAGTTGGAAATAAACAATTTTTTACAATTAATATTAGCTATGAAATTTAAGATATAGAGGCTATAAAAGCAACATGGCCAATTGCAATAGAATCAATATGTTCCGATTATTGATCGATGGAGAAGGAATATACGAGTTGTAGCAAAAATCATGTGTTCATTACGATTCAGGTGGTTGTTGAAATCCAATCGGCTTTGACCTGTTATCAATACCATGCAATTTAATTTCACCATGCTGTTCTTCATACTTGCGTATATTATCCTGCAAAGCCATTAAGAAAGATTTGGCATGCTGCGGTGCTTTAATGATCCGGGCGTATACCTTTGATTTTGCTTTTCCCGGAACCACGCGGGCAAAATCAAATATAAACTCTGCAGGAGAATGGGTAATCAGCACTAGATTAGAGTATATTCCTTCTGCCTCATTCTCACCCAGTTCAATATTTATTTGTTGCCGTGCCTCTGGCGTTACTTTGTTCATTATGTCTCCCTGTTCTTATTGTATCTCGGAATCATTTTTGATAAATTGATTATTGCTGCTACTCCCGGAATTAAAAGTCGTTTCGGGATGCATTTAAACACACTTAAAACTTATTGAATTAGCCCTACTAAATCAAGATATATGGCCAGAATTCCAGATGATAAAATAGACGAGATTATTGCCTCCGCGGATATAAATAATTTTGTCTCCCGGTATGTCGCCCTTAAAAAGACAGGAAAAAACCTGAAAGGGCTTTGTCCCTTTCATACCGAGAAGACTCCTTCATTTATTGTGAGCCCGGAAAAGCAGATATATCACTGCTTTGGCTGCGGCAAGGGCGGCAATGTGGTCGGCTTTATCATGGATATCGAAAATATTACTTTTATTGAAGCACTGCGTAAAATTGCATTTGAGCTGGGTATCAAACTTCCTGAAACCCAATATGATTCCGGGTCAAAACAGGAATCTCAGTATGACCAGTTGTATAAAGCGAATAAAATTGCAAAAGATTTTTTTAAGGATCATCTCCAAAAAGCAGAAAGTAAACATGCCTCAATTTATCTCAGAGAACGAAAATTAAAGACCGCGACTCTGGAACAATTTGAACTCGGCTATGCACCAAAAAAGTGGGATGGATTCCTGACTTCACAAAAATTTAATTCTGCCGCGTTAAAGATCTTTGTTGAGCTGGGTTTGATTCAGAAGAAAGATAATGCAGAAGGACATTTTGACAAATTCAGGAACAGACTCATTTTCCCCTTTCATAATACATCCGGACGGATTATTGGATTTGGCGGCCGGCGTCTTGATGAAAATGATCAACCCAAATATCTGAACTCACCGGAATCGATCATATATAAAAAAGGTGAATTATTATACGGATTGTATCAGGCATCAAAAAGTATCCGCGAAAAAAACAGTGTTATTATTGTTGAAGGCTATTTTGATCTGCTACGTCTTGCAGACAGTGGTATAACCAATGTAGTGGCTTCCAGTGGAACCGCAATCACTTCCAGTCAGGGCAAATTAATCAAAAGATATACAAATAATGTCATTATTGCATACGACAGTGATGATGCCGGGATAAAAGCCGCTGTACGCAACAGCCAGGTATTAGAAGCACTGGATTTGAATGTATCGCTGATTAGCATCCCATCTCCCCATGATCCTGACACATTCATCTTAAGCGAAGGAGTGGAAGAATTCTTTAAGTTACTCAAAAACAAAGTGTCGCCTGTAGAATTCAGATTATTACAAATGGCCTCAAATAAAGCCGATCTGAGTATTGAAGATAAAAACAGTGTGCTTGATGAGATCTTCTCGGATTTACTGGATATTCCAAACGATGTCAAAATTGGATTATATATACACCAAATTGCTGCAAAACTAGATATTTCAGAATCTTTGCTCATATCCAGATTCAATCAACTAAAAAAACAAAAACGAATGGGCATCGCATATAAAAAAGAGGACACTGGAACTAAAACACAGACAAAAATGGAAATGAGAGGCGGACATTGGCAGGCAGAAGAAGGCCTGATTGCACTCTTGCTTTTAAATGAAAAAACCATTTCTGATCAAATTTTACATCAAATATCAGCCTCAGATTTTGTCAACCGTGAATATCAGACCATTTTTGAGCACATATCCATGGAACTGGAGGAATTGGGCAAAGTTGACCTGAAATTGTTGCAAAAATCCATGGAAAATGAGGGTGAACAAAACCTGATAAGCCGTTTGATGTTGTATGAGATAAATAACCCGGATAAACTGGCGGCTGATTGTATCTACAAGATGCGGAGATGGTCTCTTGATTCCCGCTTTAACGAGATAAAACGTATGATCAGCGATGAGTCATCTTCTCCGGATTCCGTAATTCATTATATGAAAGAACTGACTGAAATACGCAATAAACTGACTGAAATAGCCAAAGAGCGGGAGAAATTTCTTAAATCGAATTTATGATAAAGATTCTTACTAAGATGGTAATTGGTAATTGGGAACTCGGAATTAGAATTTAGACATTTTTAGTTGAATTAATCATATTCAGATTTGGGTGTATATTAGTGATTTGAATCATATGAAATAAGTCCATTTTTTTTTATATTCGACATCATCTTTTATTAATCTGGCAATTAATAATTTTATAGTTTTATAAAGATACAAAAATGATATACCGCTTTAAGAATCTAAAACCCGACATCCATAAGAGTGTATTTATAGCCCCAAGTGCAGATGTCATTGGCAATGTGGTTGTGGGACGTGATTCCAGTATTTGGTTTAATGTGACAGTTCGCGGCGATGTTCATTATATAAAGATCGGTGAAGAAACCAATATTCAGGATAATTCGATGTTGCATGTAACAAACGGTGTTTATCCATTGGTTATTGAAGACCGCGTAACAATTGCTCACAGTGTGACTCTTCACGGATGTACTGTCAATAACGCATGCCTGATTGGCATGGGCGCTGTTATACTGGATGGTTGCGAAATCGGAGAATACTCTATTGTTGCAGCGGGATCATTGGTACGTGAGAACCGAAAATTTCCCCCTGGTGTCCTGATCGCAGGCACACCCGCTCAAGTCATCCGCGATCTGTCCGATGAAGAAAAGAAGAAAAATCTAACATATTCTCAAAATTATATTGCATATAAAAACGAGTACATGGAGCCGGATAACTTACAAACCTTTATATCAGGAGGCTAACAGTGGGTAAACAGATTGATATACTTGTTATTGATGATAACGACATTCAACTTGAGTTCCTGGAGCATCTCTTCGATACCCACGGCTTTTCATGTCACACCAGTGATGATAACATGCAAGCCCTGGAACTTATACAGGAAATTAAACCCCGGTTGGTCTTGTTAGATATTATGATGCCCAACGTGGATGGCTTCACTATATTGAAAACTATCCGTGATACCAAGGGGCTTGAGAATCTGCCCGGTGGTTATCTATACCAGCAAAGCATATCCGGTCGATCAAAAAAAAGCGATGAGTCTTGGTGCTACCGCCTATCTGATTAAGCCAATAAAGGGATCCGAAATAATAGAAGAGATCAAAAAACACCTGTAATTTTTTATAAAATATTTATTTTCCCGGTTTACGTTCGAGAATATTTCTATTCATAAAAAGGAATACGCAATGGCATATATTAAATTCTGGGGTGTACGCGGATCAATACCAACACCCGGCCCGCAAACCAGCCGCTATGGCGGTAATACCCCCTGTCTGGAATTAAATTACGATGATGAAAACTTTTTTATACTGGATGCCGGTTCCGGTATCCGAGCGCTTGGCCAACACCTGATGACACTGGGAAAGCCCATTAAATCGCACGTATTTATCAGCCACATGCACTGGGATCATATTCAGGGGATACCGTTTTTTGTTCCTGCATATATTCCCGGAAATGAATTTGTCTTTCATGGTGCCCAGGAAGCCGATCTTAAGTTGGAAGATATATTATCGGACCAGATGAACCCTGTTAATTTTCCGGTTCAGATAGATGAAATGGCATCAAAATTTAGATTTGAAGAAATGTACGAGGGCGAATACACCATAGAAGGAATAAAAATAGAAACCTTGTATTTAAATCATCCCGGTTATGCACTGGGGTATAAATTCTACATTAATGACAAAGCCGTCATTTACATCAGTGACAATGAGCCCTATGCGGTTTACCCCAATGCATCACAAGACAGTGATGATCCCAATGAAATTAAAATTGTAGAGGATAATAACCAACGTCTGATAAATTTTGCCAAAGATGCCTATATATTTATTCATGATGCCCAATACACTCCTGAGGAGTATAAAACCAAGTATCAATGGGGACATTCACCTTATGATTATACAGTTAAGGTGGCCCTGGCAGCCACTGTAAACACATTGGTCATTTTCCATCATGATCCGGTTCATGATGACGATTTTATTGATAATATGATCGATTCTGCAAAAAAGATATCCTGGCAGGCAGGAAGTAATATGAAAATTATCGGAGCAAAAGAAGGATTAGAATTAAGCTTGGATTAATGGGCTTCCAGCCAGTTTTTTCCAACACCAACATCGACTTTAACCGGCACTTTTAACTTCATGGCATTTTGCATTTTATTTCTTACCAGTGCGGTCATCACATCTAATTCATTTTCCGGTACTTCAAAAACCAGCTCATCATGCACCTGAAGAAGCATTTTGCTTTTCAGATTCTGTGTTTTCATTTCATTAAAAATATCAATCATTGCCAGTTTTATTAAATCTGCGGCACTACCCTGAATAGGTGTATTGATTGATGTCCGTTCAGCAAATTCCCTTAACTGTCGGTTTGTGCTGTGAATTTGCGGCATAAAGCGAATTCTTCCGCGCATCGTTCGTACATATCCATCCCTGTTGGCAGCGGCTATTGTAAATTGCATAAACTGCTGCACTTTATTATACAGTGCAAAATAATCGAAAATAAATTGTTCGGCTTCTTGCACTGACAAATCAAGGCGATTGGCCAGACCATACTTGCTCATGCCAAATATGATGCCAAAATTTATTTCCTTGGCTTTACGGCGGTGATCCGCATCCACCATTTCGATAGGAATGTTAAATATCTTAGCTGCTGTTGCAGAATGGATATCCTGGTTTCGTGCAAAACTATCACACATATTCGGATCTGCAGAAAGATGCGCCATAATGCGTAACTCAATTTGTGAATAATCGGCACTCAGTATAACGTTTTTATCTTTGGTTGGGATAAACGCCTTGCGCATTTGCCGGCCAATTTCTGTCCGGATGGGTATGTTTTGTAAATTTGGATTTACACTTGACAACCTTCCGGTCGCTGCAACGGTTTGCAGATATGATGTGTGTACCTGGCCGGTAGCCGGGTTAATTAAATTGGGTATGGCATCCACATAGGTACTTTTTAATTTGCTCAGTTTTCTGAAGTCGAGAATATTTCGCGGAAGATCATGACGATGATATCTTTCCAGGATCTGCTCCGATGTGGAATACTGTCCGGTTTTGGTACGCTTGGGTTTGCGCATATCTATTTCTTTGTGAATCTCGAGTTTATCGAATAAAACAATTCCTAATTGCTGTGGCGAATTTATATTAAATTGTTCTCCGGCCAGCTCATATATCTTCTTCTCCAGCAAAGATATTTCATTTTCCAGATGTTTGGACAGGTTTTCAAGTAACTTAAGATCAAGAGTAACACCATTCTTTTCCATAATCATCAGCACACTGACCAGTGGCATTTCAATTTTATAGAAAAGATCATCCAGTTCCAGATCAGTTAATTTTGGTTTTAATACCTCCATTAATTGCCAGGTTATATCGGCATCCTCGCAGGCATAGTGAAATACTTCGTTAACCGGCAACTCGGTCATTTTTTTCTGATTTTTTCCAGATCCAATCACTTCTTCAATGGATATCATTTTATGATTAAGATACTCCTGGGCCAGGCTATTCAGATTATGCTGACTGGAAGTGGAATTGATCAGAAAACTGGCAATCATAGTATCAAAAAAGAGATTTGTTATTTCTATACCGTGTTCACGAATAATCATCGCATCAAATTTGATATTCTGACCAATTTTCTTAATCTTTTCATTCTCAAATATGGGTTTTATTTGCTGAAGTACGCTTTTCTCATCCAGATTTGAATCCGGATGATTTATTGCGATATAATACGCCTCATTCTCCTTAAAGGATACAGCAATTCCTGCAATTTTGGCCGAAAATACGTCAAGTGAGTCTGTCTCCAGATCAAATACAAATTCAGGGACGGATTTCCATTTTTGTAGTAGGGCATTCAATGAATCTTTATCATTGACAATGTGATAATTGGAATCCTCTGATTTGGATGTCGTTTTAACGGGACTCTCCGAATCTTTACCAATTATATCATTAATTTTGGCAGCCCTGACAATTAAACGGTTGAATTCCATATCCTTTAACAGTATCTCAACTTCATGTTGATTCCAGGGATTTAAAGTAAACATCTCCAGATTAAAATCTATGGGTACCTGATCTTCGAGGGTAACCAACTGACGTGATAAATAGGCGCTTTCACGGTGCTCGCGGATCTGTTCACGTACCATATTTTTTGAAATCTCTTCCAGATTAGCATAAATCTTATCAAGATCGCCATATGTTTCCAGCAAAGGCTGTGCGGATTTTTCACCGACTCTGGGCACACCCGGCACATTATCAGATTTATCACCGATCAGAGCCAGAAAGTCCACAATTTGCTCGGGATATACGCCATATTTTTCCTTAATCTTATCGCGGTCTAATACTTCGGCTGCGATGGACCCTGTTTTAGCCGGCGAATAAATATAGATATTATCCGTGACGAGTTGTGCCAGATCTTTATCACCAGATACGATGTAGACATTTAAATCATCTGATGCACATTTTCTGGCAATTGTAGCAATAATATCGTCGGCTTCATAACCATCCATATCCAATATTGTCATTTGTAATGTATTAAGCGCCTGCATCATTCTGGGGATTGTCTCAGCCATTTCATCCGGCATTTTTTCACGGGTGGCTTTGTATTCACTGTACATATCATGTCTGAAGGTGGGTGCTTTTGTATCAAAGATGATGCAAAAATAGGAAGGCGTTTCGTCTTCTATTATCTTGAAAATGGTATTGAGAAATCCAAAAGTGGCGCTGGTATTTTCACCCTTGGAATTAATAAGCGGATTACGAATAAATGCAAAATAGCTGCGATAAAAAATTGCTGAGCCATCAATAAGGAATAATTTGGATTTTGTCATGCGGTCTCCTGGGGATCGACATTAATTTCGACCAACAATAGTCACCCCGGTATCACCCTCACCCACTCTACCCAGGCGAAAAGTGGCAATATTCTTATTTTTTTTAAGATACCCATGTATCCTTTGACGTAGCACACCGGTTCCTTTGCCGTGAATAATTCGTAATTCATGCCAATCAGAATTCAGAGCAACATCAAGGTACCTTTCTACTTCTAACACCGCATCTTCCGCAGTCATTCCCCGGACATCAATTTCATTTACAACAGGTGTGCCCATTGTAACAACTTCTTTTATCCGCTCCGTTTTCTGTTCATTCTCAAGAAGTAAGACATCACTAATGGGTACAATTATTTTCACGCCTTTAGATTCGAGTTCAACTTCGTTCTTATCTTTAAAAATCTTTGACACCTGACCGGACACCGAGAATCTTTGGCTCCTTAACAACATCCCAACTTTTAGATCGGCGAGAGTGATTGTCTGTTTTTGACTTTTTTTCGAAACGCCTTTGGATACAGACTTCTTCAGTTCATCCAGTCTTTTTCGTCCCTTTTTAAGGACATCCGGATCGGCTTTTGATTCCCGTATTTCACGTACAACGGACTCTACAGTCTTATTTACATCATCCAATATAGTCTGAGCTTCTTCCAGAGCGGATTGTTCAAATTGCTTCTTTTTCTTCCTGAGCTCATCAGACCGGGTTTTATATAATGCCTGGAAGCCATCCAGTTCTGATTTTTTTATGGACAGTTTTTCAAGTTCATCCTGATACTTATATTTCATATCACCAAGAGCAAGAATCATCTCTTCCAAATCATGTTGTGATTCACCCAGTATTTTTTGTGCACGTTCGAGAACTGAGGATTTTACTCCCAGACGTCGTGAGATATCGAAGGCATAACTACTGCCCGGAACGCCAAGTTCTAATTTAAATTTTGGCGTAAGTGAATCACGATCAAACTGCATGGCCGCATTCTGGACATTTTCCATTTTATGGGCAAATACTTTTAATTCGCTATGATGTGTGGTTACAATAGTTACCAAACCCGGCTTATTCAACTCCTCAAGGACCGCGATTGCCAAAGCTGATCCTTCTGACGGATCCGTTCCCGTGCCAATTTCATCAATTAGAATGAGTGAACTATGCCCGACATCAGAAACAATATGATTTAATTTGGATATATGGGAAGAGAAAGTTGACAGATCGTTTTCTATGGATTGTTCATCACCAATAACAGTAAATATTTTATTACAGATCGGAAAATAAGATTTCTCAGCAACCGGAATATGAAAGCCACTTTGGAACAACAACTGTAATAATCCCATTGTTTTTAAGGCCACTGTTTTTCCACCGGCATTCGGACCGGAAATGATCAGGATGCGATTATCCCCTCCCAGCGCAAGTGACAGCGGAACCGCATCAATACCCAGTTTTTTCAGCAACAAGGGATGATATCCATCGATTATATTCCATTCAAAATTATTAGATATATCCGGTGCGATTCCTTTTACACTTACTGCATATTGTGCCTTGGCCTGTAATACATCTAGTTGTACTAAGACGTCCTGATTGAGTTGAATTTGTGTAGAATGTTCCCTGATTACATTGGATATCCGTTTCAGTATTTTTATAATCTCACGCTTTTCCTGCATGTATAACTCGTTCATTTCATTATTGAGGGATACCACAGAAAAAGGTTCGACAAAATGTGTTTGTCCGGAAGCAGACTGACTATGCACAATGCCGGGGATTTTATTTACTGAAAACTCTCGTACAGGTAAGACAAGTCTTCCTTCACGCAGAGTTACATAGTTCTCCTGTAAATGCTCTGATTGCCTGCTGAGTATACGATCCAGTTTTATGTTAATTTGCTTACTGATAACAGATATATCATGCCGGATCCTTTTCAGATCGGGACTTGCGTTGTCATAAATTTCCCCCGAAGGTTCAATTGTATTTACTATCAGCTTGTGTAAATTATGCAGGTCATCCAGATTTTTGATAATATTATTCAGAAGAGGATACTTTCCTTCCTGTTTCTGAAAAAAACGAAGTACCTCGGCAATCATTTCCAGTAGATTCTGAATTTGCTGGCATTCCTGCGCATCAAGGTGGCTATCAAGAGGTTCTATTTGGGAAAGTAGTGGCCGAATATCTGTAAATGACCAAACCGGGAGACCGGATTCTGCTATAAAGACTGATTTGGTTTCATCAACCTTATTCAGTTCATCAAGAATATCCTTACTTTGATACATGGGCTCGGTATTCATTATTCTGGCAATACCGAGTTCACTGACACATTTTCCGGAAACTATGTCAAGAACTTTCTCAAATTCCAGATTTTCTTTTAATTCGATGGATTCCATAGTATTTCTATATCATGGTTGACAGATTATTAATATGCCGGTAAAGTTCGGGTCCGAGCATATTCAGAAGAGGAAACAGTTGACTTCCCTGCACTTCTTCACTTTGTAACGCCAGTTCACTAAAAGGTAAAAAATCAATGATTAACACGACGATGCAGAGTATGATTACACTTTTCAGCAATGCCAGTAGCGCACCCAACAAGCGGTTTAGCCATCCCAGCATGGCAAACTTGAGAGTCTTAGTCACCATTTGCGCGACTAATTTTAATCCAACATTGGTTGCGATAAAAAGAATTGAAAACGCAATAATTTTTACAGCAGATGCTGGTAAGTCCGGAAAATATGACAGAATAAAATCAGAGATCATACCCACATAGGAAATAGCAATCAAATAGCCGAGTACAAGCCCCAGCAAGGAAGTTAGTTCTATTACAAAACCGCGAAAGATACCACGAATAAGAAAAAAGGAAATAAAGATTATAATAAAAATATCAATGGAGTTCATTTGGGGAGATTTGCCAGCGAATTGCGAACCAATTGCTGAACCAGTTTACCGTCTGCTTTTCCTTTCAATTTAGGCATAATACCACCCATCAGACGACCTATATCCTTATCACTACTAATATTCAAGACTTTAATTTCTTCATCGATCAATTTCACAATTGCTTCTTCTGACATTTCTTCCGGCAGGTAGCGCTTTATTACACTGAGTTCAAATTCTTCTTTGTCTACAAGATCCTGCCGGTTACCATCACGATATATTTCGATTGATTCTTTTCTTTTTTTTGCCGCACTTTGCAGGACGCCCAATACTTCATCTTCAGTTAGCACTTCACGTTTAACTATCCAGACATCCTTCAATTGGGAACGCAACAGGCGGATTGCACTGAGCTCATCCTTTTTACCGGCCTTCATGGCCAGTTTCATATCTTCCTGCAGTCGTTCTTCTGTAGTCATTAGCGGGTTTCTGCCATAAGTTTACGCATTTTACGACGGGCTGCATTAACACGACGCTTTTTTTGCTCACTTGGTTTTTCAAAATGTTGATGTTTTTTTATTTCCGACATCAATCCTGATTTTTCGCAGGCTTTGGTAAATCTTTTAAATGCTTTTTCGAATGGTTCATTATCACGCACTTTAACAGTAATCATACAGGTTCTTCTCCTCCTAATTTTTTGTTAATAAGCATACTTATCTGGGTTTTGTATAATGTCAATTTCATATTCTGCTGCCGCTTTCCATTGTCTGTTTCGGGCAGCTTTGCGGAAGTATTCGATAGCCTTTTGGCTTTGACCCAGTTGTTTATAAACTTCGCCCAGGCCAAAATTTGCTCCGCCGATAATACTCTGAGATTTTGATAATTTTAATGCATCAAGATATGACGCCTCCGCAGCTTTATATTTCCGCAATTTTGATTGAATACCACCAAGCCTGAATGAATATTGCCCTTTAGCTGCATTCTTTCTGCTAACCTTTATTGCTGATTGAAAAGAAACCTCTGCTTCAGTCAGTTGATTCTGTTTTTCCTGACATAGCCCGAGTATGTTAAAGGCGCTATCATAATTACCATTCAACTCCGTGGCTTTTTTCAAACTTGGAATAGCCTGGTCATAATTTTTCTTTTTATAATACACATTTCCCACACCAAAATAAGCCCGTTCCGACTGATCGTTAAAAGATATAACAGCATTATACGTGTTAATTGCCGAATCAAATTCTTCCTGAGCAGTCTGAAGATTGCCTAATGCAATAAAAGCTTTCTCAAATTTGCTATTGGCTTCAATGGCTTTTTTAAAACTATTTTCTGCTTCATTGTAATTTTTTAGTCTTTTCTGTGAAAGCCCAAGCATATAATGCGCTTCATAAAAATTTGGATCTACCGATACTGCCTCTTTGAATTTAGGGACGGCAGATTTGAAGTCTCCTCGTTTTGCCAGATCAAGACCATCATTATACGCATTACCGGCTTCTGGACTTTTTGCCCCAGAAGAGGCATCCTGTGCTATACCAAACTGAATCAGAAATAACAGACTCAAGGTTACAAGGCCGAGTATTTTCACCCTTTTCTCCTTTCACTAATTTTCAATCACTAAATGAGAATTATGAATTTATTAAGAAAAACAGCACGTATCAATATAAAAAAACTTATTTCGGATTTTTAACAATTTTTTTATCCAGAATTTTCATATCTGTGTTTTTCTATTAAAAATCAATTCACCGCAATATTACAAGATTAATTAACATCAATATTAAATTCACCATAATTAAACTGGCAAAGTGGTTTTTTGTTCGATATCGCGTTTTTTTTACTTTGCACGTTCCAGATATTTACCATCAGAAGTATCCACGCGAATAATCTCACCCTCTTCAATGAATGGCGGAATCTGGGTCTTTAATCCGGTTTCAAGCACGGCCGGTTTGTAAGATGATGTAACCGTAGCCGTCTTTAGTGACGGTTCTGTCTCAGTAACTGTTAAATTTACCGAACCGGGTAATTCAATGGCCACCGGCTCATCCTGATAAAAATTAATCGTGACTTTTATATTCGGTAATAAATAATATATACTGTCCTCAAGCAAATCCTGGCGCAAAGGAATTTGCTCAAAGGTTGTGGTATCCATAAAATAATAATCTTCACCATCCTGATAGAGGTATTCCATCTCTTTACTATCCAGGGATGCCTTAATCGCTGTTTCATCACTACGGAAACGGTTTTCTGCATTCACACCGGTTTTGATATTTTTCATTTTAGTTTGCACAGAGGCCTGACCTTTGCCAGGTGTATTGTGAAACACCTCGGTTAGCCTGAATAACTCACCATTATATTCAATTATATTACCCTTTCTTAATTGAGTCGCTTTTAATTTCATATACATTTCTCCAATTTTTTTCCCTTGAATTTATTCAGGCAGTCTAAGTATTTTTCCTCATTAAAGGCAAATTTGTATTTCTTTGTTTCTTCCCAAACCTTTTGTCTATATTTCCAGCTTCTAAACACCTTTTGTAAATCTTTGTGCAAGGGGACTATCTGATGATTTACAAACCACTCAAAGGTCTTTTCTTCAGCTAGATCCTGCACACAATCCCATTCAATCCCCCAGGCTACTTTGTGCAGGGGAAATTTCTTAAAAGATTTTCGCATTGCGACAAACCTGGCTTGTGCAGACGGATTAAGATAATAAAATATCTTTGAGTATAAAAACGCATTATGGTAGTGATTTGGTACATTGATTATTCCGGCCAGATTCAATCTCCAACATATGATCAATAAAAGTTCTAGTATTACCGAAGAAAGTCCTAATCCGGGATGCTTCTGACCTGGTAATCTGGGCTTAGCAGCTGTGAATTTGGCCTTGTGATCCTGAATTAATAACCAGTCAATTGCCAGACCGGTGTAATTTTTGCCATTATGAATACTATCAAATGGCAGATTTAAAGTAAAGAAGTATTTTCGAACTACAAGTTCCACTATCAGATTTTCGGTCTTTTTCGATTCTTGATACAGTGCGATGCGGTGCTTATACGGATCAGTTGTATCTACATCTGTATATATGTTATCAAAGCCTTTTTCTTTTAACAATTCATAAACGCCATACTTGGTCAAGGCAAGTTTTACTCCCTCTTCAGAGTAGAACCCCAAAAAGAATGTGCCACCTCGTTTACCAATATCTAGTTGGAACAGATCACGATCGGAAAAATCAAAGTTTTCCGAACCAGTGCGCTGTAACTGCTCAGTCTGCAGCCGTTTGGCAATCCACCAGTATTTACTTCGTAAATGAATCATGCGGAAACCAAAACTCTTTCTAAAAAATCATAATATATCTGCCAGCTATCCGGTCCGTACCCTCCTCCAGCCACGACAACCCCAGGTATCGATCTTTCAGATATCCGATTGTAAACGAACATATTGCGTTCAAGCATTTCCTCCCGCGATATATTCAGATCACCGATCAGGTCTTTTTCATATGGATCAGAACCGGCTATATAGTATATAATATCGGGCTTAAATTTCCTTAAGGCAAGTGGTAATTCCGTTTTCAGAATCTTTAGGTAGGTGCGTCCGTCACAATCATCCTCCAGCACAATATCACTATTATTTTCTTTTTCAATATCGACCCAATTGCTGGCATGCATAGAAAAAGTGTACACATCCGGATCATTTTGAAAGAAAACAAGATTCCCATCACCTTCGTGATAATCAAGATCAATAATCATTGGTCTTTTGAACCGGCCTCTGCTGCGAAATTTTTGTATGGCGACCGCGACGTCATTTACCAGACAATATCCCGCCGCCGTTTCAGCATGTGCATGATGAAATCCGCCACCCAAATTGAATGCAACCGATTGATTATCCAGGGCATATTTGGTTGCGAGAAGTGTACCACCGGTCATAATCCGGAAATATTCAAGAATATCAGCTATCCCATGGATCAAGTGTCTCAAGATTGAGCGCCTTGGCAACAAATAAGGGATCTTTAATCTTTTTCAGGAAAGCGGGCGTATGTACCAGCTCCAGATCCTGGTATGATACATACTTTGGTATTAAAATTTTCTTGCGATTAAGTAAATTTTTGGCTACCAGCATATCACGTATCTTCTTATACTTCATGGAATCAAATGTATTATGCGTGTCCCTGGTTGCCAGGCTTAGATTATATTCATGTGAAAAAACGACACCGACAGGATTTTTAAAAATACCAATATGTGGAAATTTGAATTTCATTTATCTACTCTGTCAATTCCCCTGCCAATGGATCCACCATTACATGCTGAATTTTGTCTTTATCGTCAAAATTTCCCGTTACTATCATGAGTTTAACCAATGCGGCCTCTATGGTCATGTCCTTTAATGAAACGGCGCCGGCATCCAAGGCTTTTTCTCCACATTCGTATAAATTAAGATCAACTGTCCCATGCTGTGACTGGCTGCCGATAAATACAGATTTTCCGTTATCCACAGCTTTTTTAACAAAGGAGATCCAGTTTGGTGAAATTTCCGGCAGATTTCCGGAACCGAATCCCTGCAAAATAATGCCTGCAATATCTTCCTCAAGAAAATGAAGATATTGCTGAAAATTTGATCCCGGAAATAATGTGATTATCAGGATATTTTTATTTAATACAGGTTCAAATCTGTAGTTAGTTTTCTTTATCCAGAAAAGATTTGGAAATAACTTCATACTGAGTCCAATTCGCGCCAGAGGCGGATAATTTGGGGAATCGAAACCATGATAACTTTCAATACTCTGTTTTATGGTACGATTGGCACGATAGAGTTTATTATCAAAGCATATTGTCACTTCAGGAATATCCATGGTAGCCAATTCAACTGCATTTATCAGATTCATACGGGCATCGGAACGTATGGCAGATAAGGGACGTTGAGAACCGGTGAAAATAATCGGTTTTGAGAAGGCGGTTGTTAAATATGAAATGGCCGCGGCAGTGTATACCAGGGTATCCGTTCCATGGATAATGATAAACCCATCATAGGTATCATAATTTTTTACAATAAGCGCATGCAGAGCAATCCATTCATCGGGACCGATATTTGAGCTGTCAAGATTAAATGGAATTTGAATGTCAATTTCTGCCAGATTACGCAGGGCCGGAATATGACGATCGATGTCTTCTTCAATTCTTCCCGGTTTGAGCGTATTCGACGGGGCCATGGGCGTCATTCCAAACGTTCCACCAGTATGTATGATCAATATACGTTTCATGAACAGAAATATACTCTTATCATAGCCAACAGACAACTGTTTTAAAGACTGCATATATATAAAAAAAGCCGGACAAAAGCCGGCTTTTCATGTTTATTTCGAGGATTATTAACTTCTTAGTGCTTCCTGAGCTGCAGCAAGACGTGCAATCGGCACACGGTAAGGTGAACAACTCACATAATTCATTCCCACCCGATGGCAAAAAGCCACGGATTTGGGCTCACCACCATGTTCGCCACAAATACCAATTTTCAGTTTTGGATTGGTTTTGCGACCTTTTTCAACTGCCATCACAACCAACTGTCCGACACCGTCCTGGTCCAGAACCTGGAATGGATCTTCCGGGAGAATACCCATCTCAGTGTATTCAGCCAGGAATTTACCAGCATCGTCACGTGAGTATCCAAATGCCATTTGTGTAAGGTCATTGGTACCAAAGGAGAAAAATTCAGCCTCTTCTGCAATTTCATCTGCTGTCAGCGCAGCACGCGGAATCTCAATCATCGTACCAACCATATAATCTACCTTTACTCCGGTTTCTTTAATGACATCTTCTGCCACACGTTTTACTACCGCCTTTTGATTGGACAGTTCTGCCTTGGTGCCGATCAGCGGAATCATAATTTCCGGATAGACTTTTACGCCTTCTTTTGTTAACTGACAGGCCGCTTCCATAATTGCCCGTGCCTGCATTTCTGTAATTTCCGGGTAGGAAATTCCCAGACGGCAGCCACGATGACCTAACATGGGATTAAATTCCATCAACGAATCAACTTTTGCAATAACCTCTTCCAGTGTTAAGCCCATTTCGTCGGCCATTTCCTGCTGACTGTCAGTTTCATGGGGAAGGAATTCATGTAATGGCGGATCCAGTGTACGAATCGTCACAGGAAGATCATGCATTGCTTTAAAGATACCATAGAAATCATCTCTCTGGTAAGGTAATAATTTTTCAAGTGCGGCACGGCGTCCGGCTTCATCATTTGCCAGAATCATCTCGCGAACAGCTTTGATCCTATCGCCTTCAAAAAACATATGTTCTGTACGGCAGAGGCCGATACCTTCTGCACCAAAATTACGGGCAACATCTGAATCATGTGGTGTATCTGCATTGGTACGAACATTCATTGTACGGTATTCATCTGCCCAGGTCATGAGTTCACCAAAATTTCCTGACAGCTCGGGAGTTACTGTTGCAACTTTACCATCAATCACTTCACCCTTAGATCCATCCAATGAAATCCAGTCACCTTCATTAAATGTCTTACCGTCGACAATCATCGTTTTGGCTTTATAATCGATTTTCAGCGCACCGCAACCGGCAACACAGCAGGTACCCATACCACGTGCCACAACTGCGGCATGTGAAGTCATTCCACCACGTGAGGTCAGAATGCCTTCGGCCACATTCATGCCACCGATATCTTCCGGGGAAGTTTCGATACGCACCAGGATAACTTTTTCACCTTTTTCCGACCACTCTTCTGCATCGTCAGCATGAAAAACCATACGTCCGGTTGCTGCTCCGGGAGAGGCTGGCAATCCTTTGGCAACTACTTTTTTATGAGCCTTGGGATCAAAAGTCGGGTGTAATAATTGATCAATCTGGTTGGGCTCGACACGCATAATAGCCGTCTTCTTATCGATCAGACCTTCCTGGACCATCTCAACGGCAATTCGAACCGCGGCTTCGGCGGTACGCTTACCATTACGAGTCTGCAGCATCCAAAGTTTACCTTTTTGAATCGTAAATTCGATATCCTGCATATCTTTATAATGATCTTCCAGTTTGTTGTAAATCCGATCTAATTCCTTATATGGCTCAGGCATAATTGCTTCGAGTGCCATTTGATCGCTACTGGTTTTTGTGGACTCGTTAACAGGTTGTGGGGTACGTGTACCGGCAACCACATCTTCACCCTGGGCATTAATCAGATATTCGCCATAAAATTTCTTTTCGCCGGTGGCGGGATCGCGCGTAAATGCAACACCGGTCGCACAATCATCACCCATGTTGCCATACACCATGGCCTGAACGTTTACTGCAGTACCCCACTCGGCTGGTATGCTATTTAATTTACGATACGTCATGGCACGCGGGTTATTCCAAGAAGTAAATACAGCATTGACAGCGCCCCATAATTGTTCCCATGGATCAGTCGGGAAATCTTTGCCGGTACGTTCTTTGATGGCATTTTTAAACTGGCTAACCAATTCTTTTAAATCCCCGGCAGAAAGCTCAGTATCGGTCTCGACGCCTTTTTTGTCTTTCATTTCCTGAATGATTATTTCAAAGGGATCTTCTTCTTCCTTCGATTCCGGTTTCATTTCCATAACCACATCACCGTACATTTGGATAAAGCGGCGATATGAATCCCATCCAAAGCGTTCATTACCGGATTTATTGATGATTCCCTGAACCGTATCCTCATTCAAACCGAGGTTAAGAACAGTGTCCATCATACCGGGCATACTTGCAGGTGCACCGGATCTAACTGATACAAGTAATGGATTTTTGTTGTCGCCAAAGTCTGCGCCCATCACTTTTTCAATATGAGCCACACCTTCCTGGACTTGCTTTACCACTTCGTCTTTATACTTTCCTTTATTTACATAATATTCAGCACAGATTTCAGTAGAGATGGTAAATCCAGCCGGTACAGGAATACCAAGATTTGACATTTCTGCCAGATTGGCTCCCTTACCACCGAGCAGGATTTTCATATCCGCTTTACCTTCAGAATTTCCATCTCCAAATTTATAGACATACTTTCCAGACATCTTTCCTCCAAATCATTTTGAATTAAATAAATAAAATAAACTTGTAATATAAAACTCCATTTACTTAATTGCAATAAAGAATTGGGAATCTGGATGCTGGATGAAATCAGGATGCAAGATATCTAAAATAACCCCGTATTATTTTTTGCCCTTATTTATTAAACACCGTAAGTTTATTTTTGAAAATTACTCCAATTGGTATTTTCCTATGAAAATAAAATTTTTCCTTTCCTCAATCATTTTATTGCTAGTCGGCATCATTCACGTAAATGCAGAGACCATCATCAGTGGCCTGGTTCTTGATGCAAATACAAAACAACCACTTCCTGCCGCCAATATTCAGATCAGTGGTACCTATAAGGGTACCATTTCAAATGTGGATGGGTTCTTTGTAATTACGATTGATGAGTCATCTGCTATATTGACTACTTCATATATCGGCTATAAATCAAAATCCACCAATGTTAGTTTCAGGGATCTGGGCCGTGAAATAAAAATACTTCTGGAGCCCATCATTTTTGAGGGAGAAACCATTACTGTAATCGCTGAAGATCCGGGTATGCAGATCATGCGTGAAGTGATAAAACGAAAGAAAATATGGCGCGAAAAACTGACCACCTACCAGGCAAAAGCATACAGCCGGGTGGTAATCGAAAATGATTCCGGTATTGTTAGTCTGGCTGAAAGTACTTCTGAAACGTTCTGGGATAAAGAAAAGGGAAATCGCGAGGTAATAAAGAGTAAAGAACAATCAAGTAATCTTCAGGAAGAATATAATATCGCTTTTGCCAGCTATATCCCCAATTTATATGATGACGATATTAGTATTGCCGGTTATCAGATGATCGGCCCCACACACCCGGATGCAATGGATTATTACCGGTTTAAACTAACAGACATCACCCGTATGGACAATAAAAGGGTGTTTCTGATTGAAGTCATACCCGATAGTAAACTGCAACCAATTTTTGAAGGTAAAGTTGCGGTTTTAGACAGTGCTTATGCCCTTCTTGAAGCAGAACTCATTCCGTACGAGAATGTCCGTTTTCCCATACCCATTCAATCATGGGATATTTACTATATACAACAGTTCAGAAATTACGGAAGAGAGTTCTGGCTGCCGGTGGATCTCAGGATGACCGGATCCATAAAAATCGGAATGCCGGGTCTTGAATTTCCAAAGATAAAATATCAACGTATTGCCAGCCTATCTGATTACCAGGTAAATATAGAATTACCGGATTCCCTTTATAAACAAGAAGACTTTTTGTCAGTAGATTCCGTTTCGCTGGCAGAAAACAAGCATATTCGCGCCATTCCGCTGTCCACGCAAGAAGATAAGGCCTATGAAGAGCTGGACAGCACAATGACCATGCAAAAAGCCTTTAAACCGACCGGTTTCCTGGCACGGTTTGTTGAAATGGATGATAACTCCGTAGAAGTTGGTAGCGATGGCCGAAGCGTTTGGTCATATTTTTCACCATCTGTCTGGTATAACCGGGTTGATGAGCTCAATGCCGGTATAAATATAGATGAGCATCTTTTTGGCGGATTTTCAGTTCGTCTTGGAGCAGCATATAAAACCGGTTTAAAGCGTGGTGGATATCATTTTCGTTTACGTTACAATACTGGTAAATCGGTTCGCTGGCGGTTTGATGCAGCCGTCAGCACCCTGACCGAGTTACGCTACCAATCCATGTCATATTCCAGATTGGTTGCCAGCGCACTTCCACTGTTTGCACTAGATGATTACTTCGATTATTACTGGAATAAAGGAATGCGTCTTGAAGCGGCCGCCCGTTTCCCAGAACTCAGATCAACGCTGGCACTTAAATATCACTATCAGGAACATTCGTCACTAAATAAGACCAGTGATTTCAACATGATTTGGTCAGATTTTGAACAAAGAGAAAATCCAGCCATCCAGGAAGGAATTCTGAGATCGGTAGAAGTTTCTTATCATTATGGCCGGCAGTTTGTTCCCTTTGGCGTGGTGGGACAGAAGAGAATCTATCTTAGTGCAGAACATACGCTATCCGGAAATTTTGATTTTACAGTTTTAAAATTGGAAGCTGATTGGCGCATACCAACATTTCTAAAACGCCGTCTGTTACCCAATGCGCTTGATCTGCATATCCAGATGGGCACCTCCTATGGTGATCTACCGATTCAAAGATTTGGCGCACTGGACGCTGCATTTTATGCGTTTACTCCATTTGCCACCTTTCGCTCATTGATGGGAAGACCTCTTGAAGGCGAAAAATATGCGGCCCTGTTCTGGGAGCATAATTTCCGAACGGTTCCCTTTGAACTTCTTGGGATTGATTTTCTGGTAGATAAAAGTATCAGTTTAATTGTATATGGCGGGCATGGACGTACCTGGATTTCCGATCAGCGACGGGATATCTTAACACATGACTATATTTATGAAGACCGGGTTCGTCATGAACTGGGCGCTTCGATAAATGGTATATTCAGTTTGATAAGAATGGATTTTACATACCGAATAGACCAACCGCGATTTTATGTCGGTGTTGGTATGACACGATTTTTTTGATTTCCGTCACCCCCGAAAAGTGGGGTTTTCAACCTGAATTTATTTGAGGGTCTAATTTAAGGGATTCTGAAATCGCGAAACAAGTTCGGGCAGGCATGTTCAGAATGACGTTTAGGTAAAAAAATCATTTTTCAGAAGTCTCGTACATATAAGTAAAGGTCCGGCTTATTATCTTAAACATTACCATATAACATTGGAGATAAAAAAATGAAAATGTACAACTTTCTTCTCGTATCAAGTTTCCTGGGATGTGCAGTAATGGTGAGTTCCTGTGATAAGCCAGAATCTGATAAGGGTTCTTTGCAACCACAAGAGTTTAAACAAGTTGTTACCCAGGGGCAAAAAGCGGCTGGAACCCTCATGAAATCGTTAAAGAAGGAATTATTTACTGCAATGGGCAAAGAAGGCGCCACCGGCGCAATAGAGATATGCAGATCACGTGCAATGCAAATTACAGATTCATTGGCTATCGCGAATCCGCTAATAAAAGATATCCGACGTACCAGCAAAAAGTATCGAAATCCGGCAAATGCACCGGATGAATTGGATGCAAAGATTCTTACCGATTATGAGAATCGTGTTGCTAAAGGTGACACCCTGCCAGAATTTATTGTGGAGAATTTTGAAGACAATGGAGTTGTATATCATCGGTATTATCAGCCATTATATGTACAACCGCTGTGTACCAGCTGTCATGGACAAAAAGTAAAAATGAAAGAGGAAATAGTCACACTTTTAGCTAAAAATTATCCCGACGATTTAGCCTATGGCTATGAACCGAAGGAATTCAGAGGATTGATTCGGGTTACATTAAACCCCATCACCTCTTCCGGAGATTAGCAAAGCGATCTCCGGTAAAACTAACCTGCAGCACACTTATGCTGGAAACCGCTGCGCTAATTTCCAGCTGAGAAATTTACCTCTTCCGGAGATTAGCAAAGCGATCTCCGGTAAAATTAACCCACAGCACACTATGCTGGAAACCGCTGCGCTAATTTCCATCTGAGAAATTTACCTCTTCCGGAGATTAGCGAAGCGATCTCCGGTAAAATCAACCTTTAGCATACTTTGCCGGAAACCGCTGCGCTAATTTCCGGCGAAGTTTACTATTAGATAAGATCATACGAAAAACCTATTGCAAGGGTCTGTTTAAGCTGTCTTTTAGAAGAAACATCACGATCATAAAACAGCCGGATTGTCAGCGTTACATTCAACAGATCAGTCACTTTTCCAACAAATGTATTATCCCAATCCACATCAATTTCATCAAATCTTTTCAAATTTGAAAACATACCCAGTTTTCCGGTATAAACTAAATTTTCGGCAATATGAGCAGTGAAATCGGTAACAGACTCTAATCCATATTCAGATCTGAATGTTTCACCCAGCGCATAGCGATCCGCATGTTTATCTGTGATGGTTTGCTTAAAGGCAGCACCCAGGCGTGTTTTAAAATTATCACCCTGTGCATACCCTACTCCAATACTCTCCGTAAAATATCCCGGATCCATAAAATTTGATATCTCAATACGGGAAGTATCCGTATATTCATATCCACGGGTAAACTGTGACAAACCGGTAATACTGACAAATGGATTTATATTTAAGTTCCCGCCCATTTTATAGCTAAACACACTCTCAATTTTAATTTCATCTGCCGCTTTTTTTGATTCATCGTCACCTATTTTAGTTTTACCGTATGACAATTTTCCCGCGTTTGCCCAGTTAAAATTTTCCCTGTCATTAATAAATTTTGCCATCAAATCTGTTTGCCAGGCCCACGAATTTTCTCCACCCTGAGACCAGTTATCAAATTGATTCTGAGTAAAATTGAAATTGGCAACCACATCATTTTTCCATCCATACTCCGGCTCTTTTTTTTCTTCATCCCCACCATCTTGAGAAAAAAGAATTCCCGACATCAGAAATAAAAGCACTACAAATCTACCCATTTTGATCATTACAGAACCTCCACATTAAAAATTTGAACTACTGATATTTTTCACACCATGTACTAGATTAGAGATTATATGTACTTAGATGCTGGATACAAATTACGGATCTATGGGATCCCAAAGCCAGCTTTTAATCCCTAATTTCTAATTCCTAATCTCTAATTATACAATATCCTCTGTGATTGCAAATCACTCTACCGGTTTAGTTTCACAGTTCCCGATTGTTCGAACGGCAGCGAATGCGTACCAAGCAATGAGACTGAACTACTCATGTCAACATTACCGTTTAAATTATAATTCAGGTTACTGTTACCATTGATGAGTTGATACACAGATTGTCCCATTTGTAAAAAATCTAATTTCATGGGAATCGTGACTATTCCTTCGCCTTTTTCATTTACCTGCATTGCGGAACTATTTTTTCCGGAGATCCATTCAAGACCATTTACTTTAAAATTATAGTTCAACTGATTAAATATCATAGAAAAGGCATTGGGATTGTCGATTGCTATTTTCAGGTCAAGATTGGCTCCGGTAAAACCAATATTATTCAATTTTAAATCATGTACGCTAATTGCAGGTAATTTTGGTATTGGAATATGCCCGGTGTGAGAGATTGGTATCCGCGTATCTCCCAATACCGGCAGGTTAAAAATAAGCCCTAATTTTACCTGATAATTAGTACTATCCACATTTTTAAGTGAATTAAACATGTTATAAATATCAACATATTTCAGGCTTACGGGAAAATTAACCCGGCTGGTACCCTGCGCTTCAATATTAAGTTTTTCATTTTGATTGCCGCTGACAAATGAATTATCATTTAACAGGAAATCATAATCGAAGCCGTCCATGGCGATACCGATTGTATTTGGATTGTTTACATCGATACCAAAAATCAAATCCACCTGATCAAAACTCAGTCCTGTTAGTTTTGCTTCAGGCTACATTTGCCATAGGTTTTTGAACATTCATTTGATCCAACATCTTCGATAAATCGGCACATGAGGTTAAAAACATACTTATCACAATGCCGAGAAAAATGAATATTAACAGATTTTGATTCTTTTTCATTTAAATCCTCTTACTTTTCCTGGTATAGATGAACGTCCCGTTGTGGAAATGGAATCGAAATACCCTGGGCATCAAATTCAAGTTTCACATTTTCCTGCATATCAAAAAAGATTCCCCAGTAATTTTCTGAAGCACACCAAACCCGTACAGTAAAGTTAACCGAGCTATCTCCAAGTTCGCCAACAACAACCAGTGGCTCCGGATCTTTCAGAATCCTTTCATCCGAACTAACCATTTTTACCAGAATATCTTTTGCTTTTTTTATGTCATCTCCATATCCGATACCAAACTTCATATCTACACGCCGTGTCGCTTCTGTCGAGAAATTGGTGACACTTCCATTGGCCAATGCCCCATTCGGGATAATAACCGTTTTATTGTCAAATGTTTTCATAATGGTATTTAACACATGGATGGCATCGACTTTGCCGGCATAACCCTGGGCATCAATCACATCACCCACACGGAATGGTTTGAATAAAAGCAAGAGGACGCCACCGGCGAAATTACTAAGACTGCCCTGTAAGGCAAGACCCACAGCCAAACCAGCCGCCCCAAGTACAGCAATAAATGATGTTGCTTCAATTCCAAGCATAGATGCAACACTGATTAAAAGCAACGCCTTTAGCATAATACTTATCAAACTACCAAGAAATTTTTGCAAAGATAAATCAACATTTGCTTTAACCATTGCTTTAGATATTGACTTTGATAAAATCCGGATCACCCACAAACCTATCAACAATGTGATAAGAGCAAGGATAACCCCCGGGCCGTGTTTCATTAATAAATCTATACCTTGTTGCGCATACACATTAACATCTTCCATTTTTCCTCCTTAGTTCAATGAATAAATAATAAAAATAAAGACACTATAACTGTTTAAACTACTATATATTCCCAGGGAGCTACATAGTTTATTCCTTGACATATATATAAGTATTTTATCTTAACCCGGTGTTTAATAATTTTTAACCGCCAGGCGCGCAGAGAAGATGCAGACTACGCAAAATATATAATTATAAATCTTTGCTTAACTCAGGCAATTTTTAGCGCTCATTGCGGTTAAATAATACTATCCATTGATCCCGAAATTCAGGGTAAAATCCTTGGGAATGACGAAAACGGGTCCGGACTGAATCAATAATCTGTTTACGTTTGTAAGCACATGCTAAGACAATACAAATAAAGCGTATAATTTATAGTGAATACTATTGAATATTAAATGACGGTGGTCACACTAATTTAAACAGATATGTCAAAAGGGGAAAATAATTTGACCCGATTATTAAAAAATTTACCACGAAGCCCCGAAGACACAAAGGAAAATAGGGTTTAAATTTTAATAAAAAAACAAAAAATGTATAATACACTTATAAATATTTCTGATAATCTATTATTTTTTCTAGATTTGTGACTTCGTGGTTATAAATATTTCAGGTTAAATACCTTGTCAGGATTAGGGGGAATTTGTCTTAATCGGCAGCCTTGTCAATATCGAGGATCTTTGAACCCTTCAGATACTCACGAGTCTCATATCTGGTAAGATTCATTAATTTTCCGGTCATTTTTGTCATTCGTTTGATTTGTTGTTTTATGGTTTTCAATTTGGTAATCGTCTCTTTGCGATCGAACTCATTCATCAATAAAAGATCATTTACAACGGTGAGCACAGTCAGTGGTTGATTCATTTCATGACAGACCGCGCCAGCTATCTCAATAATGCTTTTCATTTTCTCCTTCTGTAAACGCTCCTCTTCTGCCAATTTTTGATCTGTAATATCCTTTGCGGCAGATAAAATTCCATTTGAACCATCGGGTAATGTAATTTTTGTCTCAATCAAATCCATATAGCATGCAGAGCCATCTTTTCGCAGACTTTTCACACTATGCTTTAGAATTTGTCCTTTTTTTAACTTTGATAAATTAGAGTTCACATCGGGAGCATGATCAGGATGGGCGAGTATATGAACATTTTTACCGATCAATTCCTTGCGATTATATCCTAGCCAATTACATAACGCCGGATTAACATCAACAATATTACCGTCCAGATCTTCCAGCAACAGACCACCTGGAGAGAGAGTAAAGAGAGTTTGATATCGATCTTCTACTTTATCAAACGGTAACGTATTTGTATGAGAGGCTGTGTGAGTTTTTGTTTTTTTCTTTTCCACTACATCACTATCATATTATATAGCATATTAATATTGACAACATACTTTCGGGTAAATCAAAAGACAAAATTCAACTACAGGGGATATAACATACCATCATTTGACTGGAAGTGAGATGGTATATTCGCAAAAATTTTCACTTGTAAAGGTGATTTTAATTTTTCCACGATGCATTTTTAATTTCTTTTTTGCCATTTCCATCTCACCAAATATTTCCTTTATATATTCCGCTTCTGTAAGAGAGGGAGTCGCCAGGCTAGGCATAAACAATAGCCGTATCACTTCTGAGCCGAGCTGGCTGGAACCAAAGGGGTGATCACGCTGGGTCTTGGAATCGGAATTCTCTATCGTCTTTTGCAACAGTCTCTCAATTCTGACCAGTCTTCCATCATGTCTCAATTTGAATCCACATTGACCTCGTTTGGCATAAGATTCAATATCAACCATACCAACGGGATCTTTGTTGTTAGACTTTCGCTCATCCGGCGTTTCAATACCATAATATATTGAAAAGCGTACCAGAATAATTAAAAATTCCCGCACGATTTGCTGATGCGCATATGGTATAATAGAGGTATCAAAATTGGCCGCAGTAAACTTTACTTTTTTATCTAATTGCTTGCTTAAATTCTCAACAAGATTGCTCACCGTGCGCAGTAGGAGACGTCCTTCATATCTCCGCGTAGGTCGCAATGTGTTACTATAAGGCTTGAATCTTTGCATGAGTGAATTGACATCTTTCAACATTTGTCTCATTTCACCCAATTGAATCACGACCGGGACAAAATCACTGCCGCTAATATTTTCTGCAGATTTGAGTTTATCTACCTCTTCTTCAAACGAATTTAGTTTATCAGTAAAAAACTGGAGATTTAATAATGACGCATTATTACTTAGTTGATGAATCGATTTAATTATTTTATTGAGTACGGGTTGGCAATCCTCGGATCCCTTAAATTCTTTAACTCCGTATCAATGAACTTTAATTCTTCGTCGGAGACATCCATAAATTCTTTTAACAGGGGTGGTGCGACACGCAATATATTGACCAACCACTCCATTTGTTTGGTATTTGTCTCTTCAATTTCCTCAATTTTTTTGGTCAGAGTTTCTGCTTTGGTAATATCTTTTACACTGCAGACGATGCGCTCTATGTCTGAACCTTTTTTTACTCTTCTGAATTTAAAAGACAAAAATTTAGAGGATGTCCATAAACCCCACCGGTTTTCAAAATGAAATTCGACACGGTTTAAGGGATTGAGCTCTTCGAGGGTATCGTCATCAAGATCCTCACGAAAAAGTAGATTCATAAACTCCAATGAATTATTGATAATATTTTCAGGCACACGTTTGGTCAAAACATCAATAAAACTTTGACCAGCCGTAACCTTTTGATCAATAATTCCTTCCAGGGCATCGGAGAATTCTTCTTCAATTTCAAAATCAGAATTGAGAAAAAACAATCCCTCTTCTACTGTTTGTAGAATAATGTTTTTTTCATTATTTAAAGGTTTTTTATTGCTGGTAGGAATTTCTTCTCCTGCAACAACCTCTTCGCTCTGGGCTAAAATTTTCTCTTCCATAAAGATCTTTAGTCGCTTTCCAGAAATATCAATACTATTCTAAGCATACGACAAGGAACGATTTGTGATCATGCCAGGTTAGAGGCACCACAAACGATTGTATATTATCCGGTAATTTGATGTCTTTTGCCTGTCCTTCTACCACAACGGGAACGGAAATCATAAAATCGCTGCCATAGGCCTGGCGCACATTTCCGGAAATGGTATTGGCAATCTCACCTACCAGATCTTTTATATCACCGGGTGCAACATCTTCAGTACCAAGGATAATATTTGCAATTGATTTCAGCATTTCTTCACCGGTGGTGATGTAAATACTTCCCTTCCGTTTTCCTGAGATACCAATAATTCCGGTATATCCCAGAACGACCGGAGATTCATCTTTTATATACGGTATACCCGCGCTGGCTTTTTCATTGGTTACTTCTTCAAAATAATTGAGTGTACTGTCAATAAAAAAGTGAAGATCAGTTTCATTCATTTTCCGTTTCTCCTCTTAATTTTGGGCTATTAGCCGTTGGAAAGATTCCTGAATCTTTTCCGGTGTAAACGGTTTTGGCAGGAAACTCTTTGCGCCTAATTTTATTGCTTTTAGACCCGTTGCTTTGTCAGAAAGAGCCGTGACTACCATTACCTTTACATCGCTTTTGATTTTAAGCATTTCCTCTAGCACAGTTAATCCATCTAATTCAGGCATTGTAATATCCAGAGTAACAACATCCGGATCCTTCTCGCTAAATAGCTCAAGTGCTACTTTGCCATTCTCGGCGGTACCTACTACCTCAATGTTAAACTGCTTGAGATGCTTATGGATCGCCTCCCTGATAATGAAGGAATCATCCACAATCAAGACTTTGATTTTGTCCTGCATATGCGCCTCCTAATTTAAAATTATCGTCATCGTTTGAAACATATGTTTCATTGACACTTTCCCTATTAGTTTATTATTCGAAGTCGATTTACTTTTCTTTAATTTGATTCCATATTTTTATCTAAAATTTTGTAATTTTATGCAACCGCTCCCACCGTTTCGACGTCCACTTTCCCTTCTGTTTGATTCGCAGTCACTTTGGGAAATAAAATTGTGAATTCTGTATACACACCGGGTTTGTAATCTATTTCGATCTGGCCATAGAGACGATCAACCTTATCCTTTACAATGTCAAGGCCTACGCCGCGGCCGGCAATCAGATTTGCACGATCGAGAGTAGAAATTCCTGTTGTAAAAATCGTATTAATAACGTCTCTATCGTTCCAATTACTTATTTCGCTCTCAGGCCAGCGTCCTGATTTAAGCGCTTTTTCCCGGAGTATATCTATCTGTAAACCACGTCCGTCATCCCTGAAACTGAAGCCGATGTTTTGCTCAGTAATTATATTTATAATTTTTATTTCGCCGGTTTCAGATTTATTAAGCAAAGCCCTCTCTTCGGCTGATTCAATCCCATGATATATGGCATTTCTGATCATTTGAATAAGAATTTCACGTACAGTCAGTTTATATTCATATGGGATCAGACCCGCATCAAATTCACTATGATCCAGAAATACCTTTTTATCAAGATCTGTCGATATATTATCCACCAGATTTTGAATTGACTTAATAAACACTTCGCTTTCATATGATCGTTTTGGCCTGAAGTGTGAGTGAATTTTGCTAATTCTCTCAATTAAGTTATGCAACTCGCCTACCGTCATACTGATATCACTTAATTGTAATACCAGCGGCACAAAATCTGACCCCCCCACATTTTCTTTCTGGCGTAGTTCAGAAAGTTTTTCCTCAAAGACATGCGCCTTCTCCACAAAAAACTTTAGATCCAGAACACTGGCATTACCTTTTATTAAATGCATTGACCGGTATACTTTCTCAAGAATCGGTGAAAAATTATTCCCGTGATCACTTTCACGCATAATAGAGTCAATGTATTTCAATTCAGCATTTACACCATCTATAAATTCTTTTAAAAGTTGAGGTTCCACATGTAAAATGCTTAGTAACCAGTCCATTTGACGTTTGGACTGAGAACGGGATTCTTCAAGCTTTTGAGCGAGCATTACCTGATCCGTAACATCACCTACCGTCACAATTAAATCAGAAATCCTATTTTTCACCAAAATGCGGCGGAAATTAAATGAAAGATGTTTTGTTTCCTGAGTATCTGGAAAGATAACTTCAATCTGTGAGATGGGATTTAGCGATGCCAAACTTTCTTCATCTACACTGTTTTCAAACATCAATTCCAAATATTCGCCTGTGCTGAGAAGTACTTGTTCGGTAATTTTACCACGAAGGATATCAATAATTGATAAACCGGCAAGTTCATTCTGGCCCAAAATATGTTCCAGCGCCTGAGAATATTGTGACCCAATGATTAAATTTGAATTTATCAGGAAAAGACCTTCTTCAACATTTTGTAATATACTGTCTGTTTCTCTCTTTGCTTTTCTCAAGCTATTTCGAGAACTACGCATTTCCTTTTCTGCCTGTTTCCGCTCTATGAGTTCATCTTGTGCAGTGGCAAAAAGACGTGCATTTTCCAGTGCAGTGGCAATTTGAGCGGATAATGTCCAGGAAAGCGCCACATCCGAATCGGTAAATGCATTTACACGATCACTTTGCAAATCCAAAACACCAATCACCTTTTTCCCACTAACAATGGGAACACTCAATTCGGATTTGGTTACTTCTTCTGCTTTGCGAACATAATTCGGATCTTTTGTAACATCACTGCTCACCTGAATCGCACGCGATTTAGCAGCCATGCCAATCATACCTTCGCCTAATTTTATAGAGAGATCATCCGGAAATACATTTTTATAACCACCGGCTATGGATCTTAAAGTAAGTTTTTTGCCATTATTATCAAGCATCATTAACATCACGCCATAATAATCAAATGTCTCTGTGATGGAGTGGACAATTTCTGACAGCAATTCTTCAATATTCAGCGCGCTATTTATTCTCTGACCGACTTCATAAACGAGTGCTGATTGCGCAGCTCGTAATGCAACCTCTTTTTCAGCCTTCCGTATTTCTTCAAGATCTTTTTGAGTCTGCTCGTAAAGTCTGGCATTTTTTATTGCTATCGATATTTGAGACGAAAGTGTTTTTGCTGCCGATACATCTAATTGATTAAAAGCCTCTACTCTGTCGCTCTGCATATCGAGGACACCAATCAGCTCATCATCATTTATTATGGGTACACTCAACTCTGACCTGGTGATCTCGCCCGCTTTTTTCACATAATTTTTAGCCTTGGTAACGTCTCCACTGACCTGAATTTTCCTGGATTTTGCCGCTGTTCCAATCATCCCTTCACCTACTTTAATAGTAAGATTGGATGGAAAGATATCAGCATATGCTCCGGAAATAGAGTTGAGAATTAACTTATTTTTTTTCTTATTCAACAGCAGAAGCATAACGCCCTTATAGTCAAAAGACTCACGCACAGAATCCACAATTTCAAATAAGACCGAATTAACGTCCAGGGCACTATTTATCCGTTCAGCCACCTTTAACGTCAACGCTGCCTGCCTGGCCCTCTGATTGGCATCCCTTTCAGCCTGAAGACGATCGGAAATATTACGGACGACGCTGATTGTGGCCTTACGACCATTGAACTCAATGTCATCATAATGAATTTCAACATCAAATTGTTTTCCCGACTTGGACATATGTGTATAAATATTTGAATTTTTGGGATTATTTATATCAATTTTCTTTTCAACTTTTTTTCTCTCTGACTGCGGATGTAAATCCAGGGGGGTCATATTTACGAGATCTTTTTTTGAATACCCATAAATTCTTTTTACTACCGATCCATTACAATCCAAAAATTTGTGAGTTTCTTTATCAAATATAAATATTGGATCTGAGATAGTATTGAATACTTTATGATATTGTCTTTCCTTTTGATTAAGTGCGGATTGAATTTTTTCCTGATTTGCCCGCATTGCATCCAGATCATTTTGATATACGGCATCCAGATATAAGGCAGCGGCACCCATTACACCCAGATTTTCCTGTGTAGCAATATCAATTACAATATTTTCAATCGTTTTCTTAAAATGAAATGACTGCAATTGTAAATCCATTGCATCCTTAAAATATTCAAATGCAGTTGTGGCGGATCCACCGAGTACAATAATTTCGGGGTCATATGTGTAGACTATACTCTTGATTCCGGTTCCCAGCAAATATCCATATTTTTCAAAAATCCGTTTTGCCTGAGTGTCACCTTGTTTTGCCAGTTTGAGTACTTCCGTGAATGAAATATCATGGTGCTCTTTAAAATATTTGGTACTGCAATGGGACTCATAGTCAGAATCTCTGAAAGGCAGTTTACCAAATTCACCTACACCACAATTCGGACCTGAAAACAACTTATTTTCTACAATAACACCGGCTCCCATTCCCTCGCCGATGATCAATCCAATCATATTTTTATAATCTTTTCCCTTACCAAAATACTTAACTCCGGTTGCGAAACAATTGGCATCATTGTTTACATAGACCGGCATGTTATACTTTTTTTGCAGAAAATCTTTAAGATGCACTTCCTTCCATGAAGGAATGCGGGAAACTTCATATACAATTCCGTTTTCTACATCGACAATGCTCGGAACACCGACCCCAATTCCAACCACATCTTTATCAATTAATGTATTAATGGCGGATGTAATATCTTCAAGTATCACCTGTTGCGATTGATTAGTATCTATATGGAGAGAAATCTCCCGTTCGACCTGTTCATTTTTTATTCGGCCAATACGAACTTCAGGTGCACTGATATCAACGCCAATTATCGATCCTTTAATCATCCTTGTCCCCTAACCCAAACATCCATATTTCTTTTCCCATCGCCGTTTCATTGGATAGATTATTTCTCCACAGGTATTTCGACTGTAAATTCACAATATTTGCCGGATTCCGATTTCACTTTGATCAGACCATTTATTTTCTCAAGTGATTTTTTCAGTGAATTTAAACCCAGATTTTCATTGGACATTTCTTTTTTCCCATCCGCATAGTCAATTTGTGCGTTAAACAGGAGTTCAGCTAAACTGGAATCAGAATCGTCATGTGCCTCATCAGGTCCTGATTGGTGTATATTCTTTCCATTTTTTTCTTTCAGAATCCCGCGACCGTCATCCCGAAATATGAGTGTAAAATGCGAGTTTTCACGCCGCGTTTTGATTTCCAACACGCCTTTTTCCGGCTTCTTCATTTTCTTTCGTTCATCAGCCGGTTCGATTCCGTGGAAAACTGCATTTCTGATAAACTCTACCATAACGTCTCTTACTAATACTCGGTGCACATATGGTATATCTTCACCATTAAAATCATTATAATTTAATTCGACTTCTTTTTCTGCGTCTTTGGCCAGATTCGAAATTAGATTTTGCAGTGAATTGATCAGCATTTGATTTTCATACTTACGTTTTGGTCTGAAAAATGTCCTGATCTGACTAATGCGGTCAATCAGACTATTAATATCTTCCAGGGTACGCTTCATCTCTCCCAGTTTTATTATTAGGGGTATAAAATCTGTACTCCTAAGATCTTTTTTCTTCTTAAGATCTATGACCCGCTCTTCAAATTCACTTGTACTGTTCATGAAATATTTAAGATCAAGCATACTTGCATTGCTATTTATTGACACCAGTGCACGTTTAACTCTGTCCAGCACACTTTGATATTTCGATTCATGCACATCGCGAAGAATTGTTTCCACAAAATCCATCTCTTTGGAGGTACTTTCAATAAAATCCTGGAGTAAAGGCGCATCAATATGCAGGATGCTGACCAGCCATTCCATTTGCTTCTTTGTTCGCGCTTCGGATTCTTCAAGATCACTGGCAAGTTTTATTTGATTTGTAACATCTCGGACGGTCATGATCAGATGCCGGATTCGATTCGATTCAATAACCCTCTGGATTTTAAATTCTAAAAAATTGGTTTCTTCAGAGACAGATCCACTCTGCTTTTTATAATATTCAATGCGGCTCAATGGATTCAAATCGTTTAACGTAGATTCATCCACATTTTTATCAAACATCATTTCCAGATATTCTTTGGTACTTGTAAAAACCGCAGGTGCAACCCGTGTCTCCATTAATTCGATAATGTTTTTTCCACCCAGATCTTTCTCCATCAAAATTCCTTCTAATGCCGCAGAATACTGTGATTCAATTGTAAAATCGGCATTTAACAGGAAAATACCATCTGCAATATTTTTCAGGATATTATCCGTCTGTCGTTTTGATTGAATCAGTTCTACATTGCGTTCCTGAATTTCCTGGGTTCGTTGCTTTATCTCCTTTTGTAATCTTCGCTTTTGGCGCTCTACCTTTGTCATCCGGGCATGGTAAATACCATAGACCAAACCAACGATAATAAGTCCTGCCAGAATGCGAAACCACAAAGTTGCCCAAAACGGAGGCACAATTACAATATTGAGGGCGACTCCTTCCTCGTTCCAGACACCATCACTATTACTACCTTTCACCTTAAAGACATATTCACCACCGTCAATATTGGTATAATTGGCAAATCTGCGTGCACCGGCCTGATTCCAGTCCTGATCAAATCCCTCCAGGATATAGGCATATTGATTCTTTTCAGGATTTGTAAAATCAAGCGCGGCAAACTCAAAAGCGAAGAAATTCTGTTTGTAGGATAATTCAATGTCGCTTACCTGAGAAATATCCTGCCCCAGGTTAACTTCATTATCAAATACTTTAAATGACGTCACCACCACCGGTGGAATGAATGTATTCTCTGAAATCTCATCGGGTGTAAAACTGTTAAATCCATTGATACCGCCAAAGAACATTTCACCTACAGCGTTTTTATAAAATGCGCCGCCATTAAATTCATTGCTCTGCAAACCATCATTAATATCAAAATTCTTAAATTCACCGGTTTCTTTATTGAGACAAGACAGACCCCGGTTTGTACTCAACCATAAGTTTCCATTGTCATCTTCCAGGATACCATATATGGCATTATTCGCAAGTCCATCTTCTTCTGTATAATGAGAAAATGTATTGGTCTTAATATCAAGGCGGTTTAATCCGCCGCCATATGTACCAATCCACATTACATTTTGTGCATCGCAGTGGAGCGTCAGAACCCGATCATGACTCAGCGAGTTCGTATCAATTGGATCACTAAGATAGTGGACAAATTCACCCGATTTACGATCGAATTTATTCAATCCGCCATATGTTCCAACCCATAGTATTCCCGATGTGTCTTCAGTCAGACACCGGATCCTGTCGTCACTGACAGTCTTAGGGTCCTGAAGATTATTTTTATAATGAGTGAATGATCTGGTTTTTTTGTCATATTTATCCAAACCGGACCAGGTACCGATCCACAATGTACCTTCTGCATCTTCAAAAATAGAGCGTATTGTATTACTGCTGATGCTCTTCCTATCATCTGGATCATGCATGAACCGTTCAAATTTACCGGTTTTGCGAGTATATTTGTTTAAGCCACCGCTATTGGTACCAAACCACATAGTACCTTTTCTATCTTTAAATACAACACGCACGATATCATCACTAATACTGGCATCATTCCGGATATCATTTCTAAAAATGTCAATCGTTTGATTTTTGCGATCAATACTGGCAGCACCTTTATTCGTACCAATCCATAATAGATTATTATTATCTTCATGCAGAGCCCAGACGGTGTTATCATGCAGACTGTTTGGATCTCCGGACATTTGGCGATAATGATTAAATTTCCTTTTTCGCCAATTATATTGATTCAATCCACCACCATAGGTGCCAACCCAGATTGTACCGGAGTTTTCAGCATATATACAACGCACCAGGTCGTTACTGAGACTTGCCGGGTTTGATGCTTCATTTCGCAATACCCGGAATTTATTAGTTTTTGCATGATATAAATTCAGCCCGCCATCGGTTGCTATCCATAGTACATCATTTTGATCTTCATAAATGTCATAGATGACCTTGTCTGAGATATGATATGGTTTTTCGGGATCCGGCAGATACCGGTTAAACGATTTTTTGATGGGTGAGAAACTATTCAGACCATTATCTGTGCCAATCCAAATCATACCGGACCGGCTTTCATATATGGTTAAGATTTGATTACTACTGACAGAGTTGCGGTTTCCGGGATTGTGTTGATAAAACCTGGTATCCCCGTTTGCAGTCAATAAGATCAGGCCATATCCATTTGTACCTATCCACAGATTATTTTTACTATCCTCATAGATTGATGAAATACGGGTGCTTCCGGAATGCTCAATTTGTGAACCAAGATCGACGACCTGGAAATTATCATTTTTGTCATTATATTTATTAAGCCCGCCGCCATCCGTGCCAATCCAGATCACCCCCTTGGAATCACAGAACAGCGAAAGAATACGGTTGTTACTAAGCGAATTAGCCAGTGAATCGATATGATGATATTGTTTAAATATTCCGGTACTTTTTTCATATTTATTAAGCCCGCCACCTGCGGTTCCGATCCATATATCTCCGGTTTGATCTACACACAACGAGCTTATCCAGTCATCAGAAATGGATGAGGAATCATTTGCATCGTGTTTAAAAACTTTAAAATCATACCCATTAAATTGATTTAACCCATCCTGCGTCGCAAACCACAAAAAGCCCTGTTTATCCTGAACAATTGCCTGGACCGAGCTCTGGGACAGGCCTTGCTCAATACTTATTCGCTCAAAATCGATATTATATACTTGTGAAATTAAGTTTTTAGCCGGATAAAATATAGCAATTAATATGAGAAGCAGGAACATCCTTTGGTAAATGACCATCCGCATACTATTTATCATTGTTGTCTTCCAATTATGTATTTAAAATCCATTTTATTAAATACTCGGCGAGGCGGCGGGATTCTTAATCTTTAGATCATATAGTGACATAAAACTGGGCGGAAAAAATATATTGTTTTCAATCAGCGGAAATCTGCTTAATCAGCGAGATCAGCGGGCAATGTCAAATTGTCAATAGAACACGGATACGATACGCGGATTAACGCGGATAAAGAACTTGACTATAATTAATTTTAGCGTATTTGTCATCCCGAATTTATTTCGGGATCTGAAGGAATGATCAATAGACTTGTATTAACTATTATTGTTTTTAATCAGCGGGAATCTGCCTGATCAGCGAAATCAGCGGGCAATGTCAAATTTGTCAATAGAACACGGATTACACAGATGACACGGATTTTCACGGATAAAGAACTTGACTATAATTAATTTTAGCGTATTTGTCATCCCGAATTTATTTCGGGATCTGAATGTATAGTCTTCAGATGCTGAAACAAGTTCAGCATGACGGTATTTATACAACAGGAAAGTTTGAATAAAATATCGAAGGTATTACATCAGGCGGTCGAAGGCGTCTTTCAGTTTATTTGGACCAAAGGGCTTGGTCAGAAAACTCTTTGCCCCCTTCTTCAGGGCTTTCAGTCCGGTTGCTTTGTCTGACAATGCTGTAATTACTATTATTTTAACCGAATCATCTATCTTGATCATATTATCAAGCACATGAAATCCATCAAAACCGGGCATCGTAATATCCAGTGTAACGATATCCGGTTTGTGTTCGGTAAACATTTTCAGGGCATCGGTTCCATTGCTGGCCGTACCAACAATATCAACATCATATTTTTCGAGAAAATTTACCAGCGCCTTTCGGATCACCGTCGAATCATCAACTATCAGTATTTTTTTCATTGTTCTCACCAGGGGATTCACAATCAGAATTGAATTTCTAATTTACTGTAATCCGATTTTAAATTCAACTCGCGTTATAAAGTAGATTATTCAAAGTCAAACCGAATCAACCAGCGGAAGTCAAATTTGCTCTGGCCATCGGGCGGATTACTCAACCAGACAGGAAAATCTACGCGGATTTTTGTCAAACTAAGCGCATAGTCTATAATATCCGGTGTCGTCCAGGCCAGGCTCACGCCTGACGCTGCTTTAAACGATCCGATCTGAACCCGGTGATCATTCCAGACATTCCCCACATCAAAAAAGAAATAAGGATCAATCCGGCTTAAATAGTATGGTAATATGTACTCCAATGGATTAGGAGTTTTAATATCAAAATTTAGGGCCAACGCATTCCGTCCATAGAGTGATTCCTCAAATCCGGATAACGAGTACCCGCGCACATTTGGGCCGCCTGCTTTATACAGATTTCCATTTCTTTTCCATGGCCAGGGCAGAGATCCACGACTGCGATAAAATATGTCCTGAAATTCACCCCAACTGTTGTCGCCGGAAAGATAAAACAGGTATTGCGGAGGTACATCATTCTCCCCATATCCGGCAAACAGACGTACATCAAATTCAAAATCCGAGGATCTTTTCCAGAATTTATGTTGGCCGGTAAAATATATTTGCGAATACTGATACGCACTTCCCATTATGGATGTATGAAAATTAAGTGAGAAATTTTGTTTGGGATTCCAGCCGCCATAACTGGTGGCATAGTCCCAGGAGAAATACACAGAGTTCACATTCCCCCTGCCCCAGATATTCATCAGGTATTCATCATCAAACATCAGGTGATTGGCCAGACCGAGACGCATAACAATATCACGCCGGCCGGAACGCGGCAATTGATGGGCGATGCCTATATTTCCACCCTGTCGGCCATCCAGGGTAAATAATCGCATTTCAATCTCTGACATCTTGCCAAGCCAGCTGATCGGAGTAACATAGTCGAAATCAAAATCAAGCCGGTTGGTTTTTGTTTTGTACCAAAAATTGAAATTAATTCTGTGATCGATATTCAAATACGAGCCCTTGAGATTGGCCCCCAATTTCAATTTATCGATATCATTGTAAAAAATGAGTGGCCAGGTTTCCCAAATGTATTTTTGCAGAGGCGGCGACATTGCCTGAGCCTTCATAAAATGCCATTCCATGGGTGGGAATAATCCGGAATTATTATTCAGCCGGTTTTCGTCAAGTAATTTTATTTCGGGGTCAATGGCGATGTAATCGACCGGGTCGGTATGCCGGATGCGTACTGAGTGCTGCGACTGGCTGAAATGCCAGTATGGTAAATTAACTCTTCCCGGAAAAGGAGAATATTTATCCAGCGGAATATGGTATTTTATTTCAGTGGAATCATCAAAATACACACTAAAATTCAGCGGCATGAATATATTTTCATTTCGTTTGAAGTGAATATCCGTTTCAAAGACCGTTCCACTGTCGGTTAATGTTTTCCCCGTATCAAATCCATTCACCGCGTAGTCAAGTTTGCGATTGGTACGCAGCCACTGATCAAAAAACCAGTCCAGATCACGATCAGATGTTTTCTCCATCACGGAAATAAAATCATCCGGATAGGGATGCCGGAAACTCCAGGTGTTAAAATAATTCATCATTCCAAGATTAAACAAACTATCGCCCAGAGTATATTCAAGCATAAACAGGACATTTGCCATCTTTGAATACTGAAGATAATATCCTTCACGCCCTAAATAGTCCGCATGCAGATCAATGGGATCATCCACCAGGTTTCTTTTTGACAGGCGCAAAACAGAATATGCCTGATCGGTGCGATTATCACGATCATAGCCAAATTTTTCAAAGAGCCAGCCGCGGTCGCCGGGATTCATGTTGCCTTCGACACCAAATATGGCCTCCATGGCCTTAATTTCAGCAAAGCTCGTAAATCCCTCATCCAGCCATTCATGTTCCAGCTGATTATTGGCCAGCAAACCATAAAACCAGTTATGGGCCATCTCATGGATGATCACAGCCCGGAACTCACCCGGTTCATAATCGGCATTGATAAAATCATTGATCATCACCAGCTGGGGATATTCAATTCCCCCGGCTGTAATATAGGTATCCGCGATAGTCATCTGATCATAGGGATAACGGCCATAGTTTTCACAGAGGAATTTTAAAGCCAGCGGGCCCCATTCCGTCACCGGGCGCCAGCTCTCCACATTATAGTCCATTACCAGGATATTTAGTATTATGCCGTCCCATTCCGCTTGTAATAATTCATAAGTGGGATCCGTGGTCCAGGCAAAATCATGGACATTTTCTGCTTTAAACTCCCATGGTATCAGTACGGTGTCCGAATAATCCGCGCGCAGCCATTCCGGGGCTGCGGTTTCCAAAAGCGGCAAGACTTCGTCTGCATTTTGCAGATTACCTGTTGCACCCACGCGAAAATCCTGGGGAACCCGAATGGTTACATCAAAATCGCCCCATTCCTGATAAAATTCATTATCCAGATGTTGATGCAGGTGCCATCCGGCACGATCATACACCACCGGTGTGACAAACCAGTTCCCCACATCATAATGTAATCCCTGGTAACCGTACCTTCCGGCAGCCGGAGGCAACTTCACCTCAAACTGGAATGCCAATGTAACCGAGTCACCCGGCAAAACCGACGTTGCCAGATCTAACTGCATCAAAGTATGATCAATAGAATATCTGCTTTTTACGGAATCATTCTCGAATGCACTAATAATTTTTATCCAGCCGCGATCTTCAGGATAATCAGGAAACGCCAGAGAATGACGGCGGTATTTATTCATATAGAGATGAAAATACAATTCAGACAAGGTATCGGGAGAGTGGTTCACGTACAGCAGATGTTCGTTTGCCTCGAGAATATTTGAATCAATATTGAGCACTACATCAATATCGTATTTTACATATTGCTGAAAATAGTTATCATGATGATTTGTAGAGGCATTTAAACTTAGCACCGATAAAAAAAGTGAAACTAAAACCAATATAATGTCATCCTGAAAGAACCTTTTACCTTTGCCCATATGTATTCCTATACTGCAATCTGAGTCTTGTATCCTGCCTATCGCAAGGACACAGCATGCCGTGTCCCTACTTCGAAATTCAACATTCAATATTTTTAATTCTTATAGCGCCTGAGTCCCTAAGTCCCTTTGAATAGGCACAAAGGCACAGAGGCACAAAGTACTTTTTACTTCGAAATTCAACATTTGATATTTTTACTTTCTATAGTCCCTGAGCACCTGAGTCCCTAAGTCCCTTTGAATAGGCACAAAGGCCAGAGGCACAAAGGCACAGAGTACTTTTTACTTCGAAATTCAACATTCGATATTTTTACTTTCAAAAGGTCCTGCCTATAACAGGGACACAGCATGCCGTGTCCCTACGCCCTGTCATCTCGAAGAGATTCTCCTGCATTTTACGGTGCCCGGACGGCGGGAAGATTCCTCCGGAATGACAATCAGGAACCAGTTTCCAATTGGCAATTCGCAATAGGCAATAGGCAATTAGCACCTGCATCTTGATCTTGTATCTTGTATCTTGCATCCTGAATCAATTCTTCTTCGCTTTTAGTCCTGCTGCCCGTTTTATACTATTTCTTGCCAAAACGTGATTTTACCAGATCAGACAGTTCATCCAGTTTTGAATCTTCCGGCTGATCTCCGTCAAAAATGGATAATTGAGATACAGATTCACCGGTAAATCCACTGACACCTACTCCCAGTAATCGGACTTTTCTATGGGTTTGATAAGCTTGATTAAATAAATCATTGATGGTTTTATGAATCACTTCGGTATTTGCAGTGCGATCTTTTAAGGTTTTGTTTCTTGTAAGCGTCTCGAATCCCTCATAGCGTAATTTGAGATGAATGGTTTTCCCCTTCAAATCCTGCTGCCGCATACGCCAGGCTACCTTCTCGGTAAGTTGGAGTAGTGTTTTGCTTATTTGTTCGCTGTCCGTAATATCATGTGAGAACGTAATTTCATTGCTAACCGATTTTACGCCATGTTCGGGAATAACAGCACGGTTATCTTCGCCTTTGGCCAGATAATAAAAATGTGTCCCCAGTTTTCCGAATTTAGATTCTAATAAATCCAGGGGTAATGCGGCCAGATCGCCGATGGTATGTATACCGTTACTTTCCAGTTTTACAATCGTCTTCTTACCGGCACCCCACATGCGTGAGACGTGCAACGGAGATAAAAATTCCTTTATTTTATCTTGCTGGACGATAACAAGCCCGTCCGGTTTTTCAAGATCGGAGGCAATTTTGGCCAGAAATTTATTCGGTGCAATTCCAGCTGATCCGGTAATACCCTGATCTTGCTTAATTCTTTCTTTTAATTTGTTCCCAATATCTTCTTTTGATTTAAATAGATTCAAAGTGCCGCTAATATCCAGGAATGCCTCATCAATGGACAGCGGCTCCACCAGATCGGTAAATTCGTAGAACAATTTAAAGATATCTTTACTCACCTGTGAATATAAATGTCCGTTTGGCGGGACAAAGATCCCATGGGGACAAAGTTTATAGGCTTTTGATACGGGCATGGCGGAGTGCACACCGAATTTCCGGGCCTCATAGGAGCATGTGGATACAACGCCACGGCCCTTACCGCCATGGGGATCCGCACCGACAATCAAAGGTTTGCCGCGGAACTCGGGATGATCCCGTTGCTCGACTGCAGCAAAAAACGCGTCCATGTCGATGTGGAGAATGACTCTCTCCATTTTAGGTGCTCCTGATAGTATGAAAGAGACAAAGTTTAAAAGCGCCTGAGCGCCTAAGTCCCTGAGTCCCTCTGAATTGGCACAGAGAACTTTTTACTTTGAAATTCAACATTCGAAATTATTACTTTTAAAGTCCCTGAGTCCCTAAGTCCCTTTGAATAGGCACAAAGGCACCAACGCAAAAGTTTAAAAGTCCCTAAGCACCTGAGTACCTAAGTCACGGCATATTTTTGGGTCATCCTGTCCCGGAACGGGATCCCATGGATAAGGACCTTTTATCCGTTCTGCCAATCTCATTAATTATAAATATTTTTTTCTCTGCGTACTCTGTATTTACTTCGCGAACTTTGCGGTAAATAAATCATTCTTGTCCCGCCACGGCTGTCCTGAAATCCGCCAGATGTTTCTTATAAATAGCCTTAAATTTATACTGCCGTTCAAAGATAAATATAATTTCCTCTTCTGCAAGATCATTCACTGTACACAGTTTTTCCATATGTAATGCAAATTCTTTCATAAACGAGATGAGCCGTTCAATTTGTTTTATCAGGATTAATTGCTTATTTAATTGGGCAGTATTTTTCTTTTGCAACTCATCTTTTTGGTGGATAAATATTTGTCGCATTTTTAATATTTCAATCTGAAATTCTTCCCCTGCCAGCTGATGTTTTTTTTGCAGCATGCCGGCCTGGGTCAGTTCAAATGCCTGTAATAATTGTGTACATTCTGTGAAGTAATCAGAATTCATCAATTATCTTTTCCATATTATGCTTGAATTTGGCCAGAATCACATCTTTTTCCTGTTGACTGAGTTTTTGATCCAGCATACGGTAAAGAAACACCCGTTCACGTGCATCATGATGATCAAGCAATTCTTTGAATTTATAATAGGAGTCAAAGCGCCGTACTAGTTCAACATCGGCGGGCGGATTTTTCCTCCATAGATTTAGATCTGTGATGTACGTATTCATCATTCGCAAAATTTGCTGGTGTTCACGCTGGTAAAACCGCACTGCCCCGCCAGGGGGTTCAGGTTGTATTCTTTCCTGGTATGGCGGAAGCAGCAATGTTTCTTCATCCATGGCGTGTTGTTTAAGCAGAACTGCCAGCCGGGATAGCTGGATATATGAATCTTCAAATCGAGCATTCATGATCAGCTTTTGGTGATCGATAAATACCTGATCTGTGTATTCATGAAAATTATTCAGGTCGGTGATGGAGGTGAAATTTAGGTTTAGTTTGGTCATTGTAATTTGTGCTAACCAGAATAATTTATCTCTCGCGGAGATGCAGAGACGCTGAGATTTATTCTAATTTTTTTATATAAAGATTTTTTGATTAAATGTAAAATTTTTCGATGACTTTAAATTTTGATTGCGTTAGGGACACGGCACCCGTATAACGGGGTCTTCGACATGCCGCATGCCTGCCTGGTTCCCAAGTTGAACTTGGGAATCCAAATGTGTTCCCAAACTCAGTTTGGGAACAAGGAGTCAGAATCCAATCTTTTACCCACACATCGGGAAGATCCCTGCGGGATGACAATATCCAGCATCAAGCATTCAGTATCCAGTCTCCGGAATCCTGCATCCTGTATCTTGTATCCTGAATCCTACCTCCTGCCCACCACCGTCGCAAAAAACATCCCCGCCTGCAGCAAAATAATGGCGGCGCCTGCCGGGACATCCAGGTAATATGAGATCAAAAGGCCGCCGGTGGCACCCACAATTCCGAGTATAACAGAAATTATGGTCATCATCCGGAATGTATTTGCCAGCTGGCGCGCCGTGGCAGCCGGAATCACCAGAAAGGCGGCAATCAGCACAATGCCAATCAGTTTGATGGCAACCACGATCGTCACAGCAATCAAAATTGCCAGGATATAATCATCACGCTTTACCGGCAACCGGTCTGATTGGGATAATTCGCGGTCAAAGGATGAATATGCCCAGCGCTGCCACAGCGGAAACATCAGGATTGTAATAACCACCAGCACAGAGATTATATAAATATCCTGCCAGGATATGGCCAGAATTGAGCCAAACAGATAGGTGAAGGCGTCATCGGTATATTCCTGGCGAAGGAACAGAAAAACGATACCCAGGGCCATGGAAACGGAAAAAAATACTCCGATAGCAGTATCCCCGCTGAGTTCGGTCCGGTCCTTTACCCAGGTGATGCCCAGAGCCACAAGAATAGTGAACGGGACGGCGACCCACAATGGTTCGGTATTCAGTAATAATCCCAGGGCCACACCGCCAAAGGCCGCATGGGCCAGACCGCTGCCCAGAAAACTTAGCCCGCGCTGAACGACAAATACGCCATAATAACTGGCCAGGAATCCAATCAGGATTCCGCCGATAAAGGCTCTTTGAATAAACGGATGTGAGAATAGCTCAAACATTATTAAACGGTATCTTTAATTTATGATCATGGCCCATATGACCAAACGCCATGCGCAGATTATCTTCCCGGAACGCCTCCGCCGGTGGTCCGAAACTGATTTGTTTTTTATTGAGCAGTAAAACAAAATCGGCATGATGCGTGGCGGCATGCCAGTCGTGGGTAATCATAATAATAGTTGCACCGGAACTTTTCTGATACGATTCCAACTGCTTATACATATCAATTTCACCAAGCGTATCAATTCCCGTGGCTGGCTCATCCAGCATGACCAACCGGGGTTGGCGGACGATACTGCGCGCCAGACAAATGCGCTGCAATTCGCCACCGGACAACTTGTTGACAGAACGATTGGCAAGATGTGCCGCGCCAACCTGTTCTAATGCATGTAAGGCTTTTTGATGGGCATCTGTTTTGAGACGCCATGGCCAGGCACGATCAATGCCGGTGAGTACCAGTTCAACAGATATCGCCGGAAACCGGCGGTCCATGGTCTTAAATTGAGGTACATAGCCGATCCATTCCGGAGGTACTTTGGCTATCGGGCGATCAAACACAGACACCTCACCCTGATATTCCGTTTGCAAACCGAGCAGCACTTTTAGAAAGGTGGACTTTCCGGCACCATTTGGTCCGACAATGGCAACAAAGGAATTTTCCGGGATCTCCAGATGCAGATTCTCCAGGGCAAAAAAATCGCTGAAGCGGACAGACAAATTATCAATTGTGATTCCGGACTTGCTCAATTGAGTGACTCCAAAAGTAATTTTGTATTAAACCGGATCAGGTCCTGGTATGTTTTAATTTGTTTATTCATCCCCATGGGATCCATTTCACAGACCGGGATTCCGGCCGATTCAGAAATTAATCCGGCAATATCATCGGCATGGGCCGGATGGGTTAAGATAATTTTTACATCGTTATTAATCAAATTATCTATCATTTTCTGCAAAGATTTAGGTGTGGGATGCTGGCCGGGAAGTTTTTCGATTATTCCGACAATCCGGAAGCCATATCGTTTCAGATAGTAATTGAAGAAAGGATGAGAAAGAATTACTCCGGTACCTTTATGAGGCATTGTTTTTGTCTCTATTTCCCTGTGTAAATCTGACAGATCAAATGAAAAACGGTCCATATTAATTTTCAGTTCGTTCGGGTCAAGCGTAGTAAATTTTATCAGATAATCTGTGAGTCGAGGAAGTAGCGCCTGAACTGCCAGCGGATCCATCCAGAAATGCGGATCAGGTGAACCTGGATCATCATTAAAGTCTGATGGTAAAACCGGCCGGGATGAGTGACAGCAGATCAATTTTATTAATAAGCGGGAGATCGGCTGCCCATGTATCCAGATTTTTTCCGCCGGTAAATAATATTTGTGTCTGTTCCAGACCCCGCAGGTCGGATGGCCGAAGCCGAAACGTATGCGGTGAAGCCGAAGCCGGCATCAGGTTGTGAACCGGGTATTGCGGTCCCACCAGTTCGTCGATAATTAATTGAAAAGGATGGATCGTCGTAGCGATCAGACTCTGATTTTGGTTTTTATTGCATGAAAATAAGATGAGTAGAATAAACAGAACGAACAGGTGATAGAATTTTTTCATATTTTTAAGTTGTATTGTCTTAACTATGTGTTTCCTTGAACCCCTTATTGCCTGAATTCTAATTTTGCATCTGCCGGAAAGATGAGGGATCATCAAGTAGAATTTTTGCCACATTCCTGGTAATATAATCATGCATATTGGAATATAGAATTCCAAAATACATGGTGCAAATTAACTATAAATTAGCAGACATTAAACAAAAATCATTTCAGTTTTTTAATTTATTATTTGGATGCGTAAATTGGATCTGCCGTTCTTTGAAATACCTCAGCTGTAATAATACCTATTCGGCGCTCGGTACTACGATCCCGAGGTAGGAAAGTTCCTTTCGGTAGATCCATTAACAGATCTGAGAACGAAATCTTAGTCCTTATCATTATGTGCAGAATAATCCGATTAATAGATTTGACCCCAATGGAAAGTTTGATTTTTGGAAAATTGGGGCAATGATGAACACAGGTGTAGCAGTTATGCAATCACAAGTAAATAGTGCCATGAATAGTCAGGTAAGTTTTAGTGTGGGTAGTGCTAGTTCCGATGGAAACGGTAGAGATCTCTTACAATTGAGTAATCAAACCGGTGGTCAAGTGACACTGGATAATTTGCCCTCTGAACAACAGGTCTTGGAAACTCTGACGATGGTTAGTGAAGTTGCAGGAGATACAAAAATGGTTTGTGGTACTGCAGCAATTGCAACTTCAGCGGTTCCACTGGTTAGTGCCACATTTGCAACAGCCGCCGGAACAGTCGGTTTTATAGAAACAGCTGCTGATGCGACTAAAGTTATGATGACTCAGAATCCTAAAGATGCAATAAAATTGGGGATCAATATTGCGACCGGAAAAGTAGGTGAGAAAATTGGAGGCATACTGAAAAACACCGTTGCAGGGGACAACCTTGAAGAAGTTACAAGTTCATTTATAAATGGTGCTGTAGAAGCAATTGAAGGTGTTACTTCAACATTAATAAATGACAAAATAAATGAATAAAGGAGTAGTAAAATTATTGAGAATAATTCAAAATTACTGTTCTACATCATTGCTATTATCGTGGGAATTATTGGAGTTTTATTTGAGATTTGGCAGAGAAAAACGACTAAATATAAAGATGATATAATAAAAGGTAAGATTTCAACCTGGGAAGTATATATTGCAATTTTTGTAGGATTTTATGGATTAATAATGCTTATATATGAATTGATTGAATAATCAAACATTAGGATTGATTTTAATTCTGTTCGTTAATTATGTATATAACTTCAAATTGGAGCATAGAGCGTTTATTTACCTCTCTATTTGATAAGCACAAGGAGAAAGTAGTAAGTAATAGGAATTTAGATAAATTCATTAATCTAATTCTTACAATTACATTTTTATTATCAGGATTTGATATTAATCTTCAATTAAGAAAATATCGACAGTCTTTGAAAATGTGAAAATCAATTATCATTTTGAATGATGTTTTTAGCACCTATTCGGCGCTCGGTACTATGATCCTGTCGTTGGGAGATGGCATAATGTAGATCCTTTCCAAGATGTTGATCATCGAACAACACCATATCATTATGCACATAATAATCCTGTAAGTAGAAATGATCCTGATGGAAATGCAGACTTTGGCACAGGTAAAAAACTTGCAAATATATCAAAGAGTATAATTGACGATCCAAAATATTTTCCTGTAAAAAGTATTGAACCTGATATAATTGATGGATCCAGATATTGGGAATTGCCGGTTCTAAAAAATGAAATAACATATTGCAATATTGCCACTCGAGATATTCTTAATAATGGTGGAGATCATTCGCTTGATAACATGCTAGCTAATGATATGTACGATTATTTATCTAATCAGAATAATGCAGTAAAAATAAATTATAATGATGCCGTATTTTATGCTAAACAGGGAATCACAATAATAATGGCTGTAAAAATGCCGGGCCATGGACATGTAGCGGTGGTCGCACCATATACTGCGAAATGGAACCATAATTGGCAAATGAATATTCCTCAAGTGTTTAATGCCGGGGATAAAAATGGTATCGGCTCGTTAAGCGTATTTTTTAGAAGCACGAATAAACCTGATGCATTTATCTTGCAAAGTGATCTTGATTCATTTAACTCCTCCCGACCATTCAAATCAAGGCATAAATCTAATAAACAAACAACTGTCACATGGAAAAAATGGATAACAAAATATAAATGGGGTATGGGTGATTCGCCTCAAGAAAAGTGGGATGAGATCAATGCAGATTAACCGAAAAGATGGATTGGTACTATATTTATTTACTCTACTAAGTTTGTTTGTCATGTATAATGGAGCATATTCTCAAGAATTAAAAATAAAATATAGAAATCAACTATTTTGTCAAGTTGATGACTCGCTTTTTCAAATCAAAATACTAAGTTCAGACAGTAATTTTCAGGGTTATGCGGTGATAGATTCAATTAATGTTTTTATCGCATATCAAGATGAGACAAATGCTGAGGCATCTACAATCATATCAATGGTAGATATTCGTACTAGGAAGGAAAGTAAATTAACAGTACTATATGCTACTGGAGATTCTCAATTTGAATACAATCAAGAGAACGGTTTAGTAGTTTTCAATTTACTAGATGGAATATACATATTAAAGCTATTTGGATATGGAACGCATGCAAAATTAATCGATAATTATATGACACCAGAACGAATTATAAAGGAGGATGATTGTTATTTGCCGTTCTGGGTAGGTACGAAAAGGATCGGATATTTAGTAATAACAAACGCGGATTCTAAGATACTGAAATATATTGATCTCGAAGATGGGTAATTAAGAAGACGCATTCATTTGCCGCTTTAAGTTTATTTTGAACAATTCTCTACAACAAATATTATTCTTTAGTAGATGAGAAATAATAATTATTCACCTTTGATATATCTGCAGAAAAGATCTTTTCTACATTTTTAGCAAATGTATTGTCCCAACAATCAATTTACCCCACATGATTGCAGATTTCAAAACATTTTTATGCAAATAAAATCTTGGGGTGAATATGCAGAACCTTGAGGCATTTTCTTTTTCAAATGATAACAATAACTCTTTAAAGCAGCAATTTATTTTCTGGATGGAGTATCAGGGCTGGAGTAAGCGAACCATTGAATCCTACAACAATAGTATCCAGCAATTTATTGATTTCATAAAACCGGAACCGGGTTGGCAATCTCTCGCGAAAATTAAGCCACATACTATTTATAAATATCAGCATGAGTTATTTAACCGCAGATTAAAGTCAGGTCGTTCAATATCTCTCGCCACAATGCACACAAATCTCGTAGCAGTAAGGTCCTTTTTAAATTTCTTGTACTTAAATAAAAAATTAAATATTGATCCTCAGACTGTAATCAAATTACCGCTCAAGCGTCAACCATTACCTAAAAATATTATAAACGAGGATCAGGTTTCAGATCTCCTGGCGAAGTCATCTGCCAATGATCCCTTGAGTCTAAGAAAGAGAGATGTTCTTGAATTGTTATACGCCAGTGTTATAATTTGATTTAGATATTTTCTATACGTATATTTTAATTAAACATACGTATGGAGTATTGTCAGTCATGAGAACAAAACTTACCTTATCAGTTGATAAGAACTTAGTACCTAAAAGTAGAGCTTTATGCCCGTCGAATTGGAAAATCCGTTTCCCAGTTAGTGGAAGAATTACTAAAAGAAAAAATTGCCGAAAGTGAAACGAGTTTCTCAAAAAAATGGCGTGGTAAATTCAAATTAAATGAAAAAGATGATTCCCGATATAGTAAATTAAATGATCGATATTTATCATGATCATATTGCTGGATACAGATGTTCTTATTGATATCGCATTGAATCGCATGCCTCATGCAGAGCATTCTGCAAAGTTACTTGATGCTACGCAAGCCGGAGACATCCAATCCTGGATAGCCTGGCATTCTCTCGCAAATTTTTATTATATTGTTTCTTCAGAAAGTCAGCATAAATTACTATCCAATTCATTGATGAATTGTTAAAATTTACAAAAGTTGCCGAAACTAAAACCGCAGATGCCTTGTTTGCAGTTAGACTAAACATATCTGATTTTGAAGATGCGTTACAAATAGCGGCAGCAATGTCCTGTAAAGCCCAGTATATATTAACCAGAAATATAAAGCACTATAAACGAAGTCCAATCCCAGCATTTAAACCAGTGGATTTTCTAAAATCCACATTAAGAATCTGTTAAATTTATTTCAGGGATTTATGCCATTCTTTGTTCTTTGAGAACAATGGCACCTATCGCCAAATAGGTGCTAATCAGATTGTATGGGCATAAATTTTCAAAGAGCAGATTAAAAATATTAATCATATACATCTTTATGATGTCTGATGCGCGTTATAATTATTATATTCTCAGTTAGATGTAGTCGTATACAATTCGATAAGCACCAACACGTAATCGATAATAATCATTTTTTCCCTTTAATTTCTTTACCCCCTTTGGAAGGGGATCTAAAGAAAGTAAGTCGATTTTATCTATAATTCGTTTTTTGATTTCAAGTGGAAGGTTACGGAATTCTTTTGCAGCAGTTGATTTGAATTGAATGTCAAAAATATCGGATTTACTACTCATCAGGAAGAAAGTGCTTCTTTTTTTAACTTGTTCCAGGAGATGTTTGGCTCGTCGTGGCGTGATTCTGAGATGAGAATATCATAAAAATCTTCCCAGTATTCACCCCACTTTTCGAGGTCAAGTATGACGCTTTTTTTTCTTGCCTCGATCATCTATCACATACTGTATTCCTTTTAGCATAATATATCCTTTAAAAATAATTATAGAATAAATATAAATACGGAAGCGCTTAGATACAATTAATTTAATTTTAGACTTAATCGGGGATTTATCTGCAGGCTAAATCAGGATTTCCCAGAAAAAACCTACATTGCTTGCCGGTTCTGATAAAATAGAATAAAGCCCATGAATAAGCATGGGTAAATAATTAAATTTTTGAATTGCATATTTTGTAGTTTAAAACGTGAAACTCAGTTTATTTGATTTAACTTTCTTTTTCCAAATAGGATATTTTCGATTTTTGTCATCGAATTCATAATCAATAAATCTACTTTAATATTCTAACCATAATTCGTAAGTTTCTCCTTTTGAAAATTAAATATCATATAAATCTTCAAAATCAATGGAATCTTTGTATACTTGTCCCGGTTTAAGATCTATAAAAAAAGAATCATTAAATAAATAATCATACGCAACAGGTCTATTTCTATTTACTTCTTCTTTGCTGTTTTTTTGTTTCAGCATTAACTTTGGATTACCATTATCACCCGATGGTGTGATTTTTTCAACTGCAAATGTTGAATCTGATAAATTTTTAAGTTCGATTTTTATTCTAAAATGATCTTTACTAAAAAACCAAAAACCAGTCTGATATGGTGTTTCATCTTGAAAAGAAACTTTTAACATTAAACTATTGGTATTTGAATATAACATAGTAAACATTATCAAGGTTAAAAATATAATTCTTTTCATCATATTTTGTACCTTTCTTATTTGTCTTTGTCTTCTTCATTATATGATTTTTGTAATTCTTCACTATGCTTCTTATTGAAATCTCTTCTTTTTGTACCGACATCCGATTGTTTTACTTTAGCGTCCATTACTGAACCATCAGGCGGATTTGAGTGTTTGATCTCTGATTTACTAGGCATGTCCTGCTTCGTGAGTTCCAACATTACTGGCCGCAGTGGCTTTTTCATCTATAGGAGTATTCGGATCATCGTTTGGAAGGGCTTGTTCATAAACATCAGCTTCTCCTAAACCATACGCTGCTCTTCCTCCAGCAGTTCCTTTTTGTGGATCACCTTCATTGTTAAATTTAATATCAATATTGTCACCAACTCCTGCACCTATTATATTTCTGTGGAACCAGCCTGCGGTTTTAACATTTACATCACTCACACCAGCATTGGTAAAAGATGTAGCAATATCGTTACTTATTATTTTTTGTTGATCTTGTGTTAAACTAGAATTGTTAAACCACAAATAAATATCAACTAAACCGGTAGGATCAATAAAAACGAGTGGATTATTTCTTGCATAATTATATGGTGTTAGCCCAGGCCGTTTGTTTGCCAGAGGATCAACACTCAACCATCTCCCTACTTCAGGGTCGTAGTACCGAGCGCCGAATAGGTGTTATATCTAATATCAATCAATATAAATGAAAAAAGCCCAGTGAAACCAGGCTTTAAAACATAACAATTAACATTCCTTATGCATACATTAATCGGCCTTTTGGCATAGGTATCGGATCTCCATATTCCTGAGTGTATCAATCCAAAGAGATATAGCATCTTTAATATTGGATAACGCATCATCATAATCTTTTCCATGTGCCATGCAGCCTGGAAGTTCAGGTACCTCAGCAATAAATATATTATCTTCATCATTCCAATGAATAATTATTTCATATCGAAAGTTCATCTTGACCCCAATTTATATTTTAATAGAATATTTCTCACTTGTTTAACCTGGTATGCCTTAGCTTTTGTTCCATCATGCTGAAGATTTATCCGTTCAAGAACATCCTCTCTTCTGAATATATGGTGGCTCCCGCGAATACGTTCGTCAAAACCTATATTTAAGCAATGTACACAAATCGTTAAATTCGATATTTTTATCTGAAAGGCCGTCTATAATCGTACGAACAAGTTTTTCTTTTTGGCTCATAGTAACCAGAATATATTATAAAAAGTGTCGGTTTGCAATCTATCTAGCAGATAGGATTTTTAAGTGCATAATTATATGGGGAGACGGACGCAGACTTTTCTGCTACAGGATCAATTGATAGGAATCTCCCTACCACTGGATCAATGTCCCGAGCGCCGAATAGGTGCTAATAAATTTAAGATATGTCTAATTTTCATTTCTGTTAATAAAATATATTTGTATCTATAGTTAGAAATATATAATATTTAAATTATTTTTAGTATTCTAAATAAGAAAAACAATGTACCCAATATGGTTATTAGGATTCCTAATTTTTGTCTAAAGATTATTATTTTTTGCTGTTTAATTTTTTCTTTCTCATCATATTGTTCAACGTTATAGGTTTTATACCACCACTTTCGTAAAGATTGATAAAATATTATCAAACTCAAACTAAGGCAAAATAAAATTACCATTAATAACAGATTAAGATTATTCTGTTCCACCATTTTCCTCTTTATTCTTTTCTTCCTCTTCTGCGGTACTATCTATAATTTTATCTACAATTTCGCCTGTTGCAGCGCCGACTAAACCTTCAGCTCCAGGGATAGCAATGCTGACTCCTGTTCCAACAACATCGCCAACTATGTCATTCATAGAAAAGTAATTACCTCCCACGGCAGTATTTACAGGCTTTGCATGTAACTGCAACACCTTTAATCGCAAGAGCAGGTAAGGCAACTTTCGGGGCTGCTGGTCCTGAAAAGGGTGCAATATAAGCTAATCCTTTTGAAGTTGTTTCAGCTAAAGGTGCAATTTCAGCAGTAGTTATAATTGTAGTCTTCTCCAGCTACTTCATTTGCCGCTTCTATTGGTTCTACAACATTCATTTCAAAGGAAGAACTAAATTGCCTTTTTAGTTCATTAACTACACTTTTTCCTGTAGGCCAATCCACATATCCATCAGGATCAAATCTATTTAATGGATTATTTCTAACATAGGTATAAGGTGATAAGTTATATAACTCATTTTGCATAATCTTTTGTGGGCTCCAGTTTATGAGGGCAGGATCTATGGTTAGCCACCTTCCAATAGCCGGGTCATAGTACCTAGCGCCGAATAAGTACCACTATATGTCATCCTATGAAATTAAATATTATTCCTCTACTCAACAACTGCCACTAATCCAAGATTCTCGATAAGAACATTAAAGTCTCTATCTGAATACAATAATCTCAGGCCATTTTCTATAGAGTAGGTGGCAATAATAATATCAATAGTTTTGCGAACGGTTAAACCTTTTTTGCGCAATACACTGTAATTTTCGGCAGATTTTATAGCAATTTCCTTACCGATTATATTTATAATGGGAAATTTTTCCATCAACCTGAGCGCCAGCGCAAAATCACGATCCGATTTGAATCCCTGCAACACCTCTGTTAAAATGATATCACCAACTATTATCTCCTGTTGCCCCAAAGCATTGTTTAAGTAATCAGTTTGCTTCGAAGAAACACCATTAAAATAATCAATCCATACAGAACTGTCGACCAGAATCATTGATCCGTTCTCATTTCATCAAGATCACCGTCCCAGGATAGTTTACCGCGATATTTCTTAACTTGCTCCTGTTTTTTGAGTCTGATTATTAATCTCAAACCTGCTTCGACAGCCTCCCTCTTTGTTATAAAATTACCCAATATTAATGCTTCACTCATGATTTTATCATCAATTACTATATTTGTTCTCACCCGTCCTCCTGATGTGTATATTTTTAACAAATATACACACCAATATGTGAAAATCAAATTTATTTCTGTATGCTGGGAATTTTTAGATATTTTATCAGTGATTGAATTAAGAGATCGAGCACGATGAAGACCTACAAGACTATATCTTCAAAAAAAATAATTATTAATTGCTGATTATTTAAGGATGTTGAACAGAGTATGTTTTGCAGCCTGTTTATCAAATGTGCCGGTAGATTTACATCCGTTTTTACTATTGGTGATCGAAATCAAATAATCCGCAAAATCAGCATCACCAACTGAATATGCATCCAGTGCCTGCCATATACTTTCGGAATCATAAATCTTTGCGAATCTCGTTTAATCCTTAACGATCTTAGCGGTACAGAAAATAATGCCCATAGATCTATGATACATTTATTCTGTTTGCAACTATCGATTGATTAATAACACGAGATAAATATGTAGAGATTATAAGCGGGGTAAAATAGAAAAACCGGTAAAAATACCGGTTTTATTTTTCTTCTTTGAAATCGACGTGTTTTCTGACGACGGGATCATATTTTTTGATCAACATGCGGTCAGTGGTATTTCTTTTATTTTTACTTGTTGTGTAAAAATAAGCGCTTTCAGTGCTGCGCAGTTTTATATTTTCCCGCGCTCCAGTTTTTTTAGCCATGCGTGAACTCCCTTCTTACGATATTACATCTTGCAGGGCCAGACCCTGTTTTTTCAAATAAGGCATCAATCCGGTTCTGGTAACTGTTTTAAGAGCTCGCACAGACAGACGTACGCGTACAAATTTTCCTAAATGTTCGACATAGATACGTTTGGTCTGCAGATTTGGATATTGTCTGCGTTTTGTTTTATTATGCGCATGCGAAACGTTATTACCTACCAGCGGCCGTTTTCCCGTAATTTTACATACCCGAGCCATTATTATCACTCCTCTTTAATTTTTTTCGAGCCGTGCGCGGCCTTTTTTTATTTCCTGATCAAGTACCTGCTGCTCATTATCATCCACACCCATTTTTACCAGTTTGTCTGAGAAACGCCACACACCGGTATCAGGTGCCTTATATGAGAACACGAGCCGAACAACTTTAGTTGCATCGCCTGCTTTTTTTTGTGTCTTATCTGCAAATGACTGTTGCTTAGCCATGCCGGTATCACTCCTTTAAGATCTGTTTTGTTTACTTCTTCAAACCACAGAGAAAAAAATCCAAAATCCAAAATCCAAAATTTAAAATTTAAAATTTAAAATTTATCCAATCTTACTTCTCAATGGTTGTCAATTCTATTAGCTTTATAATTTAATATGAAAATTAAACCTTTGCAATAAGATGTTGTTTTTTTTGAACAAACAGGATACATCAATTTGCACAGATTGCATATAACGGAACAATAAAGTATTTTATGCCGTGAAAGAGGGAGGCAGGATACAGGATGCTGGATGCAGGGTAAATTAAGGATCAAGGTACAAGGTTCAAGGTACAGGATTCAGGTAACAGGGTAAAAGATATTAAATGTCCTTCTGTCCCGGAACGGGATCCCATGGATAAGAATCTTTCCGCCGCCTGTGCACCGTAAATGATGGAAAGATCTCTGCGAGATGACATACTGGATGCAAGATACAGAATTCTTGTGTTTGTTACACGAAGATCACGAAGAATAAATAGTTATTAATTTTTGCGTGCTTTGCTCATCCTTTAATGTATTTTAACCGCAACGACGCGAAGGGAATACAAATTTCACATCGTAGGGACACGGCATGTCGAAGACCCCGTTATACGGGGGCCGTGTCCCTGACGCAATGAGAATATTAAAAACAGGCATTTTAAAGGTACAAGAATGAATTCGAATAGACAGGTAAACACACATTTAAAGTTTTTGATTATTTTCATCACCGCTCTCATAATCCCTGTCCTTTCATGCTTTGCACAGGGTACCGCATCGGATGACATTCCGGTTTATACCTATATGATTGTCAATATATTTCCCCATGATCATGAAGCCTATACCCAGGGCCTGATTTATGCCGATGGTTATTTTTATGAAAGCACCGGTCAACGCGGCCAATCGACGCTGCGTAAGGTGGATATAAATACAGGGGCGTCCCTTCAGTGGCATCACCTGCCGGATAATTACTTTGCTGAAGGTATTACCCTCTTCCATGATCAGATAATTCAACTCACCTGGGAAGCATATACCGGGTTTGTTTATGACAGAGAATCTTTCATGGTCTTAGAGGAATTTTATTACAATACCGAAGGCTGGGGAATTACCAATGATGGTGAGCGCATTATTATGAGTGACGGCAGCTCCGATTTGTATTTTCTGGAGCCGGGGACGTTTGCCATACTTGACCAGATAACAGTTACCGCAAACGATATTCCCATTCGTAATCTGAACGAACTGGAATATATCAATGGTGAAATATATGCCAACGTAATGCCCTCAAACCGCATTGCTCGCATCAATCCCAAAACCGGCAAGATTACGGGCTGGATTGATCTGACCGGAATCCTGAATACCGTAAAACAAGGATACGCAGTAGATGTTTTAAATGGCATTGCTTATGATGCAGAGAACGACCGTTTGTTTGTGACGGGAAAACTATGGCCGAAGGTGTTTGAGATTAAGGTGGTAGCCGCTGATATGAGTGCGAAGTAAAAAGCACAAAGTCCCTGGATAGGATGCAGGTACTCGGTACTGGATTCTGGATGCTTGATGCTTGTTAAAGACTTGAGGCACCAGGCTCCAGGAACCAGGACTGTCATTCTGAACGAAGCGTAGCGAAGTGAAGAATCCCTTGAATAAATGGGATGCTTCGTGTCCTTCGTGTAACAATTGCTTAACCATCCAGCACTTATTATTTCGCAGACTGGAGCCAGGGGCCTGAAGCCCGGAACCTGTATCCTGAATCCTCCCCCTACAGCCCCAAAAACTGTATTGCCATGCCGCTCAAACTAATTGTCGCACCGGCGATAGCATGAACATAACGCTCCAGTTTTTCTGTGGGAAAAAGCGAAACGCCGTATACACCAATTATTACAACCACAAGCATGGTTACAATCGTGACGACCCCAAAAATGAGTGTGACCATAACCAGGCCAAACATGTTTTCTTTTGCAGCGGGAAACATGAGGATGGGGATTAATGGTTCACAGGGACCAAGTACAAATATAGTAAATAAGACCCAGGGGGTCAGATTCTTTTCGTTTTTCTTTGTATGGACATGGAGATGTTCGCTTGCATGGACGTGTTTGTGTTGATGCATCGTTCCATCTGCATGGGCATGTATATGTTGATGCGGTTTATTCCTGATGGCCCGTCTCACGCCCCAGACGAAATAAACCAGACCGAAAGCAATCAGGAACCATGCTGCCAGTTCGCCACGCACCGATTCAATTAATTCCAGACGGGCAAGGGCGACACCCATTGCAACGCCAAGCAGACCCAGAACGACCGAACCAAGCACATGACCGATACCACATAAAAACGTCACAAATGCGGTTTTTTTAATGGACCACTTCCCCGAACGCGACATGACAATAAACGGTAAATAGTGATCGGGGCCAAACAAGGTATGAAAAAACCCGATCGAAGCGGCCGTAGCCATAAGGATTAGAATTTCATCTGACATAACTGTAGCACCATGATTTATATGATGTTAATATTACAGTATTTTGATCAAATTGGCAAGATGCTTGATGGTTGATCGTTTGTTACACGAAGGACAAAAAGCAGGCACGAAGAAAAATATTTATTATTTATAGCGTGCTCAGCGCCTTCCTGGCATCTTTTCGGCAAATATGGATGATGAGCATTCCCTATGCGAGAGACGAGGAGCGAGCGGCGAGTGCCGAGATCCGGGGCCTGAAGCCTGGTGACTTGATCCTTGACCCTTTGGCCTATATCCTTTTGCCTGCTGGCCTCTTTGCCTTTTAGCCCTTTTACCTTTCAATATCAAATCACCTCTTGACATCATTTCAATTTTAGTGTACATTTGTACACTTTTAATCCTGAAATCAAATATGGGGTGATGGGATAATGCAAAAGTTAACCGACAAGCAAAGACGAATTCTTGAACTGATAGCCAGTGCCATTGAGCGTGATGGTTATCCGCCAACCTACCAGCAGTTATGTGATGTGCTGGGATTCAGTTCAAAAAACGGCGTAAAAAAACACATTGATGCCTTGGTGGCCAAAGGGTATTTGGAAAAAGATTCATCGGCCCGCGGGTTGCGCATCATTGATCCGGAATTTAAACCAAACAGTAGCGATGAGTTCAGTGTACCGGTTATTGGACATGTGGCAGCCGGTTTTCCAATCCTGGCAGATGAAAATGTGGAGCGTTATGTACCGGTTCCGCGACATCTGATAAAATCAGAAGGCCGCTATTATGCCCTGCGCGTACGCGGCGATAGTATGATCAATGCCGGTATCTTTGACGGAGATCTTGTTATTGTAAATGCCATGAATGTGGCCAATCACAATGATATTGTGGTCGCACTTATCAGTGATGAAGTCACAGTAAAACGATTTATGATTGATGGCACCATGAAATATCTCAAGGCAGAAAATCCGGCCTATCACGATATTTACCCCCAGGAATCATGGAGCATCCAGGGCAAGGTTGTTGGCCTGATTCGGGAAAACTTTAACTGAGATTACAAGATTAGAGATTAGAGATTAGAGATTAATATAGATTGGCAATAGGCAACAAGCAATAAGCGAGATATACGAGTTACTAATTACCAATTCCGAATACCTAATTTCTCATCTCTCATTTCTAATCTCAAATCATTATTATGACCCGTAAGCCAAAAATAAATCCCTTCGAGCGGACTCAGCCATTGGACAGTGATTTTTTTAATGTACCTGTTCTGGGAATGGTACGTGCCGGTTATCCGGATTCAACTTCAGGTGACTATGATCTGGGTGATTTGGTCACCAATCATCGTAAAAATCACAATAATTCCGTTACGCTTCAGGTTCTGGATAATGCCATGGAAAAATCCGGAATTTTAAAAGGTGACTTTCTCACCGTCGATCTTTCTTCCCGGCCCCATGACGGTGATATTGCCGTTGTCAAATTGGGCGAGCGTTTTTTTATCCGCAAATTTTTTCGTCAGGACCAGCGTATTCGCCTGGAAACTGCCACCCCTTCTCCATCCACATTGATCATCGAAACCAACACTCCCGGATTTGAAGTTATCGGTAAAGTGCAGTCTATTTCCCGCCAATTCTAATCATCATAATTATTTTAAATTTTTCTTGCCTTCGCCGCACTTTCTCATTATATTTTGGTGTACGTTCGTTCACTTTTTAAAATAATAATGACATTTAATGGTATAATTAACAAACATTTAGCGATTTCGGGAGTATAAAGAGGAAAAGGTGAAAAGGACAAGGGACTCAGGGACTCAGGCGCTTAGGGACTTTGCTTCCACTAGTGCCCAGGAACTTAAACTATGATTTATGAAGACATCTTTGAGGCAATAGAAGTGATTTCACTTTTTAAAGACGGAAAGATTAAACCGCTCCGTTTTAAATGGAACGGACGCATATATAAGATTAACCGGTTAAACGGACACTGGGTCAGCCCGCAAGGTTATAACAAACAATATCATTTTTCATTGCAGGCCGACAGTCATGATCATTTTGAGATCATGTTTGATACGGCCAACTTTGAATGGCAGGTGGCCCGGGTGTGTTTGGAGGGATAGATTATGTATACAGATCATTCGCAGCAAACTCCACAGCAACAGGTGCTGGAAATAGTCCAGGCACCTATCAGGCAACGCAAAAGACGTGCGTCTGACAAACAGAGTGTTCTTAAACGCCGGCTGAATGAGGTCATAACAGGCAGCCGTCCGGCACTCAAATTATTCAGCAAAAAACTCCAGACGGATATCTGGTTTATCAATGAAGGTCTGGTGGATCTGGATAAAGAGGTCTTTTCCGGCCGGGTTATTACCATGGCCATGCTGGCAGAGATGATGGACGGGAATACCACTATTCAATAGGCGATTGGCAATTGGCAATGACTGTGCAGGAGACAGGATGCTGGCCAAATCATGGATGATTTGGTCCCGATATGCCGACCGGAGGGAGGAGTTTTTATCGGGAATGCCTAGATGCTGGATATTGTCATCCCGCAGGGATCTTCCCGTCGTGTGGGTAAAAGACTGAATTCAGGCTTCAGGTTCCAGTAATCAGTTGTCAATAGGCAGTATCATGTCATTCCGAAGGAATCTTTCCGTTATCTGTGCACCGTAAATCACGGAAGGATCTCTGCGAGAGACGAGGAGCGAGTGGCGAGTGCCAGAGCCGGCGCCTGAAGCCTAGATCCTTGTACCTTGAACCTTTTGCCTTTGGCTTGTTGGCCTTTGTCCTTAACGACATACCTAAGGAACGCCACCATCATGCGAACTATCATGCACATAGATGCCGATGCGTTTTTTGCTTCGGTGGAACAGGGATTTAATCCGCTTTTGCAAAACCGGCCGGTGATTGTCGGCGGGACAGAAGATCAGCGGGGTGTGGTCCATACAGCCAGTTATGAAGCACGGGCCCGGGGTATACGGACCGGAATGGCATTGATGAAAGCCAAGCAGGTCTGTCCGGAAGCGGTTTTTCTCAAAGGAAACTATCAGCATTACCAGGCCGTATCAAACGTTTTTCAGGAAGTATATCTCAAATACACACCACAAGTCGAGTTTACCTCACTGGATGATGCCTATCTTGACATGACCGGTACCCTGCATCTGTATCAGCATCCATCACAGGTGGCCCGCGACATTCAGCACGAAATCATGCAACGGGTCGGCGTCGGTGTGTCCGCAGGTATCGGAAGTAATAAAGCGATTGCCAACATTGCTTCAAGTCTGAAAAAACCCAGCGGTGTGGTATATGTCGCCCCGGAATCGGAGAAGGAATTTCTGGCACCATTACCGGTAGATGCACTTCCGGGTGTCGGCCGTGTGGCCAAGGATAAACTAACCGATCTTGGTATTTTTACGGTGGGACAACTGGCCCGGTTTTCTAAATTACTTATGGAGCAGATATTTGGCATCAACGGAATCAAAATATGGGAACTGGCCAACGGACTGGATCCGCGCCCGGTTAAACGCCGTGTGATTCCCCGACAAATCAGCCGTGAAACCAGTTTTGAAGAGGACACGGGTGACCCGGGGATCATCAAAGGCACCCTGCAATACCTGACGGAACGTATTGCAAAAAAACTCCGCGAGCAGGAACTCGTTTGCCAGACTCTCTGTGTCAAAATTCGTTATTCCGACTTTACTTCGGCCAATCGCTCCCGTTCACTTCCCTACCCCACGGCCGACAGCAGCACACTGTTCCGGATGGTTGACGAGATTTTCGAAGAAATCCGGTTGCGCCGTATCCGCCTTCGTCATGTGGGCATTGCCGCCAGTAATATTGAACCATATAACTGGCAGAGCACCCTGTTTAATCAGCAAACCCGCCAGGAATCCCTGAATACCACAATAGATACCATCCGCGAGAAATTTGGCTTTATGGCCATCCTGCCCGCCGAAACCATCGAGTTAAAACGAAAATACCGCATGGAATCCAATGGATACATCCTTCATAATCCCGCACTGACACGGTAGTTGATTAAGAAAAATCAAACAAATCCATAACCAATAGTAGACAGAAAACAGGTACCGGGAATAAAAATCAATTTTATCGGATTATTTAATATCGATTTGTTAAATTGGGCAATACAGATTGTAGATTTTACCTGACGGATAAATCCATAGAGGACCTGGTACTTGGCCAAAAAAGGAAAAATGACCAATGACCAAGCCAGAATGTCAAATGAATGTCCAAAATCAAATGCATAAATATAGTTATATAATTGTCATTGGACATTGATATTTGATTTGGCATTTTGATTTTGACATTGGACATTTCTCATAAGACCTTGGAGACTTTGTGGTACAGTTAAAAAGATCGTTACACGATGACAACTTTAAAATGTGAGTAATTATATAAATGAAATCAGTTGAAATATTTACAGATGGTGCCTGCTCCGGTAATCCCGGCCCGGGCGGATATGGCGTGTTACTGAGGTCAAACGGACAGACCAGGCAGGCTATCCAAAGGTTTTAAAAACACAACCAATAATCGCATGGAATTGCGGGCGGTGATAGAAGGGCTAAAATCGCTCAAGGAAAAATGTGATGTTACTATATACTCGGACTCTAAATATATCGTAGACGCCGTTGAAAAAGGCTGGGCCCGGCGATGGGAAGCCAATAACTGGTATCGTAATAAAAAAGAAAAAGCATTAAACATAGATTTATGGCAGGATTTACTCGATTTACTTGATAAGCATCAGGTTAGATTCCGCTGGGTAAAGGGTCATGCCGGGCATCCTGAAAATGAATTATGTGATCAATTAGCCGTTGCAGCCGCCGCCGGCGAAAATCTATTTGATGATGTATAATAAATTTATGTAAATTCATTTCAATCTGTTCAATCATAACCACAATTAATAAACTGATATTACAAGGCCGACAATCAGAGCCGTTTGAAAGGCATAGTAAATTGTACCAAAGGTTGCTACTATATCTTCTTGTTATTATTCTTACCATCATCGTTTATACATGCTCATTTACCAGCCGTTCTGTTCTTATAAAAGATATCCGGCTTGAAGAAATTGGCGTAAATAATTTTTATACACTAAATCCTGAACTTGAATCCTACGTGGCCAGATGGAACGGCAGCAGAGTAGATCTTCATGCAGGGGAAGAATCAGACGCGCCCATAATCACATCCTTTTCCCAGGAAAATGACTATGAATATATCGGCACAAATTCTTCAACCGGGCAATTATATGCGCGCATCATTTCCGGAACTAATAGTTCTGAACTGTCCTGGGATAATATTAAAAACGTAGATGATCCTGCGTCATATAAATTAATATTAGAAATCGTTCCCGATGAGCCCCAATCCCCATATGAGAATATGGTATATATCCCTGCAGGTAACATCATGATGGGTAGTAAGTACCAGAAAGATGAACAACCGATCCACCGCGTTTATGTGGATGGCTTCTATATTGATAAATACGAAGTAACTGTGGCTGAATACCGAGAATTTTGCCGGGCAACACGCAGAGTTATGCCAAAACAACCGTACTGGAATGACGACAACCATCCGGTCGTAAAAGTCTCCTGGAATAATGCCAATGCCTATGCCAGGTGGAAAAAGAAACGCCTGCCGACCGAAGCGGAGTGGGAATATGCTGCCAGATCAGGAAGAAAGGGATATTTTTATTCCTGGGGCAATAAAGCACCCGGCCGTAGAAAAGGTGGTAACATTGCCGATGAGGCACTGCGATCGGAAAAAAAATTCTGGCGCATCTGGAAAAATTATTACGATGGATTTGTTTATACCTCCCCACGCGGCTCCTTTTACAGCAATGACTTTGGCTTATTTGATATGACCGGAAATGTCTGGGAATGGTGTTCAGACTGGTATGTTGCCGATTATTACAAAACCAGTTTACAAAAGAATCCAAAAGGGCCTGACAAAGGCACACATAAGGTCTTACGTGGCGGTTCATGGAATTTTTCTCCCCGCGATATTCTTGCCACCCGGCGTATGCACTATCGTAGAGATGTTGAGCTGGACTATATTGGTTTCCGCTGCGCGAAGGATAAATGATACTGTGCACTCGCCACTCGGTACACGCTTCTCGATGCTGGATACTGGATGCTCGCCTCTTGATTTAGGTTACACCAAGAACACGAAGAGCGCACGAAGATCACGAAGAATAACTATTTATTATCTTTGTGATTTCTGCAGTTAAAAGAACTCATCATGTAATGACCTTTTACCTGAGGCACCTTACAGTATGATATTGGTGCGTCTTTCTTTCCCGGAACGGGATCCTATGGATAGGAATCCTTTTACATGTGACACTAAATATCCCATTTGGGAATTACAATTGTCATTTAACCGTAATAACAAAGATGGTGCCAATATTGCATCGTAGGGACACGGCATGCCGTGTCCCTACGCCATGAATATTCTAAATATTTTCTAATGATTATTACATAATCATTTAATGACAAACCTTTGTGACTCTGCGAGATCTAGTTTCGTAAATATCGGCAAAATTCTTCCATTACCAAGTAACGAGGACCGAGTGCCAAGGCTAAAACAACCCCCTAACCCTCCGCCGGTAGTCGGATCTTCGACCTTTTTTAAGGGGGAACAACTTTGTGCCTTTTTTCCGGGACTTGAGTGCTCAAGGAATATATCTCTACAATAATTGAATCCCTCCGGGATCCTAAGTAGACTCTGTGCCTTTGTGCCTTTTTTCTGTCTCTCTGTCGTTTCCTCAGGGACTTAGGTGCTCAGTGCTTAGGGACTTTTATTACTTTGTCTCTCTGTCGCTTTGTCACTATCTATCAACTTCTTACACCCCCTCCCTCAATACAGTGCCTCAAATAACTCTTGCTCCATTCAAAATATTGGTGTACATTTGTACACTATTTAAATTATCATGAAGAACTTTACACACTTACATACGCACAGTTACTATAGTCTGCTGGATGGTGTCCCGGGACCCGAAGATCTTGCAGTCAAGGCCTATAAGTATCAAAATGAAATACTCTGGCTTTGACCGATCATAATGGTTTGTACGGCGCGGTCGAGTTTTATCAAAAATGCCAGGAATATGGTATTAAGGCAATTATCGGGAGCGAAGTTACGCTCTCGGATTCTTCAAATCTTATTCTCCTGATTAAGAATTCAACCGGGTACCGTAATTTATGCCGCATCATTTCCCTGGGACGTTTACACGGCGGTCATCTTAATTTTAAACTCAGCCTGAAGGATATTGCAAAGTACAAAGATGGCTTGATTGTTTTGTCCGGCGGAAATAAGGGCCGTATTACCCAACTTTTACGTAAACAGGATCTGACATCTGCCATTAACCTGGCCAAACAAATGCAGAATAATTTTAATGGGGATTTTTACCTGGAGATGCAGCAATTTTCCGGTCAGGATACGCTCATGAACCTGCGTCTGCGGGATATTTCGGTTGAAAATAAAATTCCCATCGTCGCCACAAATGATGTGCATTTTTTAACGGCTAAAGACTGGCCGTTAAGACGTATACTACACGCAGTGGATCAAAACACCGTCCTCGAGAAAGTTCAAAGTGCCGGGCTTTCTGAACAGTACCTGAAGTCCGCAACTCAAATGTATGATATGTTCAAGCAATTTCCACTCGCCCTAGCCAATACGGAGAAAATTGCCCGCGATTGTAATTTTGAATTTGAACTCGGGCGATCGATCTTTCCTTCTGTTGATTTACCTGAGAGCGAAAGCAGTTTTTCATATTTATGGAAATTATGTTTTGATGGTGCGACGACGCGTTATCACCCATTTACCCAGGAAGTTATTCAACGGCTGGAATACGAACTAAAGACGATACATAATCTGGGGTTTGCTGAGTACTTTCTGATTGTCAGGGAAATTGTGCAATTTTGCCGCAGTAACCACATTCCTTGTGTCGGCCGGGGCTCTGCCGCAGACAGTCTTGTTTCATACGTTCTCGGAATTACCCAGGTGGATCCCCTGAAACATAATCTTTATTTTGAACGTTTTCTTAATCCGCAACGAAAAGATCCGCCTGATATCGATCTTGATTTGTGCTGGAAAAACCGTGACCGGGTTCTGGAGCATGTCTATGAGAAATATGGCAAAGATCGTACGGCGATGATATGTACTTTTAACACGTTTCAAAGCCGTTCCGCCATTCGGGACGTGGCAAAAACATATGGTCTTCCGGAAGACGAAATCAACAAGATCACCAAATATCTTCCACACCATGCCATTGACAAGATTGAGGAAATTGTCAATTCGCTGCCCGAGTTGCGTGATATCCGGCATAACCTGCCGCTATATGAAGAAATTATGCGCCTGGCACAACGTATTGCAAACTTTCCCCGCCATATTTCCATCCACCCGGGCGGCGTGATTATTGCTCCTGATAAAATCACCCATTATACCCCGCTGGAAATAGCCGGCAAAGGCATCGTTATTGCCCAATATGATATGTATTCAATCGAGAAACTGGGCCTGGTAAAAATGGACCTGCTCGGTGTGCGTTCGCTGAGCATCATCACCGACTGTATGAAGCATGTAAAGCAACGCAGCGGACATAAAAACCAGAAATTTTCCAATCTTAGTTTTTTGCTAAAAAACGCTGACGAATTGTCCCCACTGGATCTGCGTACCATCCCCGAAGATGATCCACAGGTAACCGCATATATCCGTTCCGGCCAGACCATGGCCTGCTTTCAACTGGAGAGCCCGGCCATGCGCGGCTTACTCAAGAAAATGCAGATCGAAAATGTAAATGATGTCATTGCCGCAGTGGCACTGATCCGACCAGGTGCTTCCGGCAGCGGTATGAAGGAAGTATATATTAAGCGTCGGGCCGGATTAGAGGCCATTAAATATGTTCACCCTTCCCTGGCGGCATCCCTCGATGACACCTATGGTGTCATTATTTACCAGGAACAGGTTCTGCAGGTGGCACACTTTGTGGCGGGCCTGCCGCTCGATAAAGCAGACACCCTTCGCCGGGCAATGACAAAGTCACGAACTAAGAAGGAATTCATGTCCATCTACCAGGATTTTATTCTCGGTGCGCAGGCCAAAGGCCTAAATGAGAAACAGGCGGAAACAGTCTGGAAATTTCTTTCACAATTTGTGGGCTATGGATTTAACAAGGCCCATTCGGCAACTTATGGCACCATCGCGTATCAGACTGCTTTTCTAAAATATTATTTCCCGGTGGAATATATGTGTGCTGTGCTCAACAACCATGGCGGTTTTTATTCAAAGATGGCGTATATCGAAGAGATTCGCCGGCTGGACATTCCCATATTACCCCCGGATGTTAATTATTCGGATCGTAATTTTACCTGTGAAGGTAATGCAATTCGTTGTGGACTGAGCCCGGTTTTTGAGTTAACGGAACGTACCATACAAAACATTCTTACGGAAAAGAAAAAGCGGCCATTTACCGATCTTTATGACTTTTTAAACCGCAGCCGGACGGGCGAAAAAGAAGCAATGCATTTGATCAAGGCAGGCGCATTACGTTCTGTGCATCCCAGCGAGCCACAACTGTTAATGCTAAACAAGGTTTTTTTCAAGAATAACCGAAAGAAAGCGATTAGTGAGTTTGTTACGGGTGACACCGATCTTCCTCCCTATAATCAATATCACAGGATTCTTAATGAGATGGAGATACTCGACTTTTCCATATCCGCGCATCCACTCACACTTTTTGATGATTTTGTTGATAAAAACAAACTGGTACCGGCCACACAGTTGGAAAATCATCAGGACAAGCAGATTTTATTCTGCGGCTGGCTGGTCACATCACGCCGCGTGAATACCAACAACGGACAATATATGAAATTTCTGACCCTGGAGGATCAATTTGGGTTGTGTGAAGCAGTGTTGTTTTCTGATGCCTATACCAAATACGGACATCTTATTCGCACCCATGGCCCTTATCTTGTCAAAGGTAAGGTGCAGTCACGCCTGCCCGGTGAAGCCAATATTATCATCGAGGAAATTAGTGTAGTGGAAATGGATAAGCGGGAGATGGAGCAGTTGTTGCAGAGGAAGGTGCCGGAGACTCTGGGTGCCTGATTATTTTTAGAAGTGACAAAGAAACAAAGTAATGAAAGTCCCTAAGCACTTAAGTCCCTGAGGAAAGGCACAGAGTACTTTTAACTTCGAAATTCAATATTCGAAATTATTACTTTTAAAGTCCCTGAGTCCCTAAGTTTAGGCATAAAGTTGTTCCCTTAGAAAAGGGGGATAGGCGGTTGTGTTTAGCCTTGGCACTCGGTCCTCGTTGCTCGGTACTGGAAGAATTTTGCCGATATTTACGAAACTATATCTCGCAGAGTCGCAAAGGTTTGTCATTAAATGAGTTATGTAATAATCATTAGAAAATATTTAGAATATTCATGGCGTAGGGACACGGCATGCCGTGTCCCTACGATGCAATATTGGCACCATCTTTGCGTAATTACAGTTAAATGATAATTGAAATTCCCAAATGGAATATTTATTTCCTCTGCGAACTCTGCGCCTACTCCGCGTCCTCCGCGGTATTTCTTTGGTTAGATTTAACCTGATTTACTATATCAAGGATCGATGCAATTTTTGGTTTTACTTGTACCAGATCCTGATCTTTGGCGAAATCAGGAAAATGTGTGTTAATAAATTTTGATAATTCAATCCGATGGCCCCAGCAGGAAATCATTTTCGAACAGGGTTGACCCAAATTTTCCGCTCTGCAATAGGAAAATTTTAAATGATGACCCAATTTTCGGCAATAAATTTCCTGCCCATCAAATTGATTCATTTTTTCTGTTCCCCTACCATTTGCCGGTTTTTACTGCTTTTGGTTTTGGCAGATGAGAAAGACCTTCAACAGATTTGGCTAACAATTCATCAGGAAATTCATAATCGTGCAGATGTCCGCCAAAGTACCGGTCGTATCCGGTCAAATCCATTAAACCATGACCACTGAGTGAAAATAAAATTGTTTTTTCTTTGCCTTCCTCTTTGGCCTTTATTGCTTCCTGGATTGTGGCAGCAACAGCATGACTGGTTTCCGGTGCTACAATTATACCCTCTGTACGTGCAAATTTGATTGCCGCATCATAACACTCTAGTTGGTGTATCGAACGAGGTGTAAATAGCCCTTCAACGACTCCCTGGCTGACCAGAGGTGAGATCCCGTGATAGCGCAATCCACCGGCATGAATCGGTGGTGGAATAAAAGTGTGTCCTAGCGAGTGCATCGGTAACAGCGGTGTCATTTCGGCAGTATCCCCAAAATCATACATAAAAGGTGCCTTTGTCATAGTCGGACATGATGATGGCTCCACCGGAATAATATCAATATCGGCGCCATTGATTTTATCGTATGCAAATGGAAATGACAGACCGGCAAAATTGCTTCCGCCACCAGCACATCCAATAACTGTATCAATCTTTTTTACACCAATTTTTTCGAATTGTTTTTTGGCTTCCAAACCAATGATGGTTTGATGAAGCATTACATGATTCAATACACTGCCAAGCGAATAACGGGTTTTTCCTGTAGGATCGGTAACCGCTGCTTCGATGGCTTCACTAATAGCGATTCCCAGACTTCCCGGTGTATCCGGATCTTCCTCAAGAATTTTTCTTCCTGCCGCTGTTTCAGTGCTGGGGCTGGGAATACAGGTACCACCCCAGGTTTCCATCATAGTTTTACGAAATGGTTTTTGATCAAAACTTATTCTTACCATAAACACTTTACATTCAAGACCGATAATTGCACAGGCAAAGGATAATGCGCTTCCCCACTGCCCGGCCCCGGTTTCAGTCGTGAGTCTCTCAATACCAAATTGTTTATTATACCAGGCCTGCGGCACAGCCGTGTTTGGCTTGTGACTTCCGGGAGGAGAAATACTTTCATTTTTATAATATATTTTTGCCGGTGTATCGAGATACTTTTTCAAGGGCATAGGCACGATGTAATGGTGATGGTCGCCAGCGATATAGAATTTCAAGAACCTCTTCGGGAATATCTATCCAGCGTTCCTGACTTACTTCCTGTTCAATCAAGTTCATGGGAAATACCGGTGCCAGCATATCGGGAGAGATTGGATTTCCATCAGGTCCCAGCGGCGGCTGCATTGGTGATGGCAGGTCGGCTGCCAGGTTATACCATTGTCGGGGGATTTCATCATCATTCAAAACAATTTTAACAGGCATTTTTCGCTCCTTTGTACTATTTTGTCCTATCTTGGCCTACCGTGGCCTACTTTGTCCTACCGTGTAGTCCATCTATAAGATGGACTACATCGTCTTAATTATGTAAACTTTTCAATTGCTTCTCTGAGAATTGAATTCTTCTTTTTCAACTCCCGTGATCCACGGGTAATCTTACATAAACTGATATGTAATTCCCCGGCAATTTGTCTTTGACTCTTACCGTCATTTAGCATCTTGACCAGATCCCAGCGCAAACCCAAATCATGCAGCTCCGCAGGAGTAAGTATGCTCTCCAATAATAACTGGATTTTACGTGGATCGTCCGTCTGTGCTAAATATTCTGATAGTTCATTTTTTTTCATGAATTCGTTTCTATGCATAGAAACACCTTGGTAAAGATATCACATAGACATGCACCATGCAAATCTTTTTTATATTTTCTTGCCCACCCCGGATTATTTTCTAATCCCTGCTCGTTACCTGATTCAACCAATCAATATAATAAGGAGTTAGTTTATGACAAATCGTTTACTGTCTGCTATAACAATTCTAATTTTAGGCATTTCAACACTGCTTCAGGCCCAGATCACTATCAGTGCCCAGGATATCCTGAACACAATCGGAACTTCTATTGAGACCGAAATTGATACAACCGGAAATATTTCTGTTAATCCTGGCTCCCCGGGCGAAAATCAAATCTGGGATTTTACTTCTTTGAGCATTAATGGCTATATAATCCCCACTGAATATATTACTCCTGACGGAACACCTTTTGCATCCGACTTTCCCGGAGCAAATTTCGTTCAGAAAACCGTTTACGTGGAAGGTGATGTTAATGCTGAAATGTACGTCTATGAGAATATACAACCCACAAAATTTTCACATCTGGGAAATGGAATTATTTCTGGCGAATTCAGATTAATGCAAACTGGTGGTGAAGTTGCAGATCTGCCACTTACATACGGTGCTGAATGGACAGAAAATGTTGCTGATACTATTTTGGTCGTTGATGGTTTTTTTATGGAAACCATATCTATTTCAAACAGTTCTGTCGACGGATGGGGCTTACTTAAATTGCCGATTGGAGATTTTGAGAGTTTGCGTATAAGAGATGATTTTCTAAGTGTGTCTAACACCTATGTAAGCAATATCCTGGTTTCCAGCGACACAACAAACTCAATTGAATACTCATGGGTTGCCAGAGAAGCAATATCCTTAATGTATATCTCAAGTGAGATGGATGATACAAATCCAAATTTTAACACCGCCGGTGAGATCGGTTGGGCCACCAGCATATCAACCAGTGATGTGACTGATGATTTCGTATATGATTTGCCAGTAGAATTTGTATTAGAACAGAATTACCCAAATCCGTTCAATCCCGAAACAGTGATCAGTTATTCCCTGCCAAAACAGAGTACAGTGGTTTTATCTGTATATGATGTTACCGGCCGACTCGTTGATACGATCACACCAGGTTTGCAGCAAGCAGGTACACATGAAGTAAGATGGCAGGCAGCCAGCCATCTGGCCTCGGGAGCATATATTTACAGAATTCAGGCTGGTAATTTTGTATCTACGAAAAAGATGATTCTAATTCGTTAAGAAAAATTTTATATAGGATAACAAAATTTACTCATCCCGAGATTAGCATAACGATCTCGGGATTTTTTTTACTAAAGCACATTCTCCCGGAAATCGTTTCACTAATTTCCGGGTTAGAACACCTCATCCGGAGATTAGCGTAGCGATCTCTCATTCCCCCCTTTCCGGATAGCATCTCATACGGAGATTAGCATAGCGATCTCCGGATAAGTTAACCCCAGGCATATTCTCCCGGAAACCGTTTCACTTATTTCCGGGTTAGAACATCTCATCCGGAGATTAGCGTAGCGATCTCCGGATAAGTTAACCCCAGGCATATTCTCCCGGAAATCGTTTCACTTATTTCCGGGTTAGAACATCTCATACGGAGATTAGCGTAGCGATCTCCGGATAAGTTAACCCCAGGCATATTCCCCCGGAAACCGTTTCACTTATTTCCGGGATAGAACACCTCATCCGGAGATTAGCATAGCGATCTCTGGATAAGTTAACCCCAGGCATATTCTCCCGGAAACCGTTTCACTTATTTCCGGGATAGAACACCTCATCCGGAGATTAGCGTAGCGATCTCCGGATAAGTTAACCCCAGGCATATTCTCCCGGAAACCGTTTCACTTATTTCCGGGATAGAATCACCTCATCCGGAGATTAGCATAGCGATCTCTGGATAAGTTAACCCCAGGCATATTCTCCCGGAAACCGTTTCACTTATTTCCGGGATAGAACACCTCATCCGGAGATTAGCGTAGCGATCTCTGGATAAGTTACCCCCAGGCATATTCCCCCGGAAACCGCTTCGCTAATTTCCGGGAAAGACTCTGATCCGATTGACTTTATCATTTTTCATATTTATAATCTATCTACGATTATCCCATGGATCAGGGCATGAAATATTTATCTCCCATATTAGTTCTAATTCTGTTGTCATCGGTGTCTGCCGGACAACCAAAATTTAAACATCTTGATATCAGTCAGGGATTATCACAAAACACCATTAATACTATGTGCCAGGATAGTCAGGGCTTTTTGTGGATCGGAACACAGGATGGTCTTAACCGCTATGATGGCTACCACTTTAAAATTTACCGGCCAGAGGGAAATAATCCATTTAGCATTAACGCCATCGATATCTGGTCTATCCATCAGTCCGATGCTGACAGCGGAAACGTGTTATGGATAGGAACCCATGCCGGTGGATTAAATATATATGATATTCGCGCGGATAAATTTTATCACTTTCTGCCTGATCCGGATAATCCCCTCTCTGTTTCAGATAAAAATATTCTGACCGTGCACTCGACCACCATCGATACCACACGCATTGTAATGGTCGGAGGGCAATTTCATGGTATGGATATTCTTATTCTGAAAAATAACTGGATTCAGGAAATGCGCATGGGCACTCTCCCCTGGAAAGAAATATACCATTTTGAGCATAATCCGGATGATCCCGAGAGTCTCAGCCATAATGCAATCAATATATTCTATGAGGATACGATTCTGCAGAATAAATGCGTAAAAACGATCTGGATCGGAACCTATGGCGGCGGTCTGAACAGACTTGATATTTTACAACATGATGCCGGAATATCTTATAAAATCAACAATTCAATGGTGAATTCAAAACAAATACATTCAGGGAAAGATGATAATATAAAGGATATCATCATTGAGAAACAATCAGCTAACCGTAAAATAATGTGGCTGGGTACTCATGACGGATTGAAGAAACTGACACTCTCACTCCGGGAAGACAAGCATGATGCTAAGGTGATTAAATTTGAGATCTTCAGGCATGCTGATAACGACCCATCATAGTCTGTTAAATAATGAGATCTATTCCCTGCTGCTGGATCAAACGGGTACGATTTGGATCAGCTCTTATCATGGCTTAAACAGGGTTCGGAAATCACAAACCAGCGATATCCGTTTTGAATCATTCATACATCAACCGGACAATATTTCGAGCATCAGTGAAAATCATATTGTCAGCCTGTTAGAGGATGACTCTGGAATTATATGGGCCGGAACTCATGGCAAGGGACTCAATCTTTATGACCGCAACGCAGAAAAATTCAGGCATTATTTAAATCATCCAGCCAGTGAAATCCGGTTAAATGATAATAATATCAAATCCATATTTGATGACCCCGATGAGAATATTCTTTGGATCGGCACCCATAATGGCGGATTAAACAGGGTTAACCTGGAGACAAATAGTACTCAATATTTTACCAATCAGTCAGTTCGATGTTCAAAGTATCGGCCACAACCGCATAATTAAAATTTATCAGGATCAACATGGCATATTGTGGTTAGGGACTTATAACGGGGGAATTTTAAAATTCGATAAGAAAAAATACACGAGCACCCAATATATGTATCAGCCGCGCGATGAAACCGGTATAAGTGATGATGATGTAAATTCAATTATCGAAGATGATGAGGAAAATTTGTGGCTGGGTACATATGGTGGGGGGATAAATAAATTCAATCACATCACGGAAAAATTTATCCATTATCATCATAATCCGGATGATACAACGAGTATAAGCAGTGATCTTGTCCGGGCAATTTTAAAAACTAAGAATAATAGCATATGGGTTGGTTCTGAGGGAGGACTCTCCCGGCTAATAAAATCCGACACATGATAAAGTATCCTTTAAAAATTATCAGCATATTATGGATGATCCCACATCTCTGAGCACCAACCACATATTTTGTATTCATGAAGCGGTTGTTCATTATCCGGGTCAATTGTGGATAGGTACCGAAGGCGGCGGTATCAACCGTTTTGATCCGGAAACCGGTAAATTTAAATCCTATACCACCCAGGATGGCTTACCAAATGATGTCGTATACAGTATTCTTGAAGATGAAACTGGGAATTTATGGATTAGCACTAACTTTGGCTTGGCAAAATTTAATCCGCAGAACGAAGAATTTACAAATTTTACAGTCAAAGATGGTCTACAGAGCAATGAGTTCAATTTTGGCGCAGCTTGCCGTCGTAAAAACGGGGAGATGCTTTTTGGCGGGATCAATGGCATAAATTCATTTTATCCTGAAAATATACTATCCAGCAAATATGATGCGCCGGTTGTCCTGACAAACCTGGAGATCCTCAACAAGCCTGTTAACCCCGGATCGGAGAAGTTAAAAGATAACATCACCGTCGCCAAAGAGATTGTACTTAATTATTCGGATAACATATTCTCTTTTGAATTCGCGTCACTGCATTTATATTCACCAGGGAAAAAACCGCTATCGTTATAGGATGGACGGATTTGATCAAAACTGGACAGAAATTGATGCTACACGACGATTCGTTACCTATACTAACCTGGATCCCGGCGCTTACCTCTTCAGGGTTATGGGGACGAACAATGATGGTATTTGGAATGACGATGAAACACGTATACATATCCGCATACTGCCGCCCTACTGGCAGACCTGGTGGTTTCGGCTCCTGGCAATCCTCCTGATCCTATCCCTGCTCTATTTAATACATAGATATCGACTGGCCAGATTATTGGAGATTGAACGTTTACGTGTGCGGATTGCCAGTGATTTACACGATGATTTGGGGTCAGCCCTCACAAAAATCGCACTTCATTCGGAAATAATTCAATCCAGTGATAAATCTGATCAGGTTAAATCATCATCAAAAAAAATTGGTGGTATGAGCCGGGAAATAATCACCACCATGAGCGATGTGGTCTGGTCGATTGATGCCAGAAATGACAACATGGGGAATCTGATTGATCGTATGCGCGACTTTGCATATAGTGTTTTATCTCTACAGGATATCGCAGTTAGTTTTAAAACCCATAGCCTGGATCCTGATAAAAAAATCCCGATTAATTATCGCCAGAATATATTTTTAATTTTCAAAGAATCTATTAACAATATTGCCCGGCATGCGGGTGCGACTGCTGTTACGGTAGAATTGCGAAACGACAGACAGAATTTTTCTATGCGCGTATCTGACAACGGGCATGGTTTTGAAAAGACAACGGTAAAATCCGGAAATGGACTTGGTAATATGGAAATGCGGGCAAAGAGGATCGGTGCAAAGATTTCAGTCAAATCCGATGAGGGTGTCAACATTTTTCTGACAATGAATAAAATTAAATAAAGAATCCCATCATTATGGTATACTTTTTCCTCATAAATACAGGTATAATTCAATATGATTAAAGTTGCTATTGTCGAAGATGACACGACGATTCGCGAAACTATCTGCACCTATCTTGCCACACAGAATGAAATTGCCTGCAACATGGCCCATGATTCCGTAGAATCGTTACTACGAAGTCTGGATAAAGCCGATTTACCGGATGTTATTCTAATGGATATTGGTTTGCCGGGAATGTCCGGAATAAGTGGAATCAAAATTATAAAGGACAAGTTTCCTGAAATAAACATCATAATGCTCACGGTATACAATGATGCGCACAAGGTATTTCAATCCCTTTGTGCCGGGGCCACCGGCTATTTACTAAAGAATTCTCCTTTCGCTGATATCAGAGAGGCCATCGAAATGGTACACTCAGGCGGCGCCACCATGTCACCATCCATTGCCCGGAAAGTAGTCGATTTTTTTCGTCCGCCAAAAAAATCTAAAGATTCGCCACTTACAGATAAAGAAAAAGAAATTGTCCTGGGACTCGTAGATGGGCTGAGTTACAAAATGATTGCCGACCGTGAATGTGTATCAATCGAGACCGTGAGGACACATATAAAAAATATCTACAAAAAATTACATGTGCACAGTAAGGCCGAGGTGATCACCAAGTCATTGCAGGGGGAAATTTGATTGATTGGCAATAGGCAATTGGCGATCGGCAGTTGGCAGGAGGCGGTAGGCAGTTGGCAGTCTGGTGATTTTATATAGCAGTACTTCACGAAGGACACCGAAGAACTTGTCACGAAGTTCACAAAGAGAACAATAATATCTGAATTCAAATTTCGAAATACTAAGTAAAAAACAAAATATCAATTAGTAAATAAAATTTTTGCGGACTTTACACCTGCTTTGCGGCTTTGCGGTAAAATTCTGACACATTACCTAAGGTACAAAGATCCTTCCAGGATGACAGTTTAGAGTATCCAGTATCCTGTTCTATCCAGTATCCAGAATTCTGTCATCTCGCAGAGATCCTCCCGATTTTACGGTGCACAAATGGCGGGAAGATTCCTTCGGAATGACATTCCTGCATCCAGCATCTTGCATCCAGCATCCTGTATCTTGTATCCTGCATCTTGCACCCTGCCCCAATATCCCATAAACATGTGATATGCATTTTATTATATAAATGATAGATTTTTTCAGAATCCATCCATATCGGAGGTCGGCCATGAAAAATTTATCATTAACATCCTATCCGTGAAAATTTCTTTATTTCTAATTATTGTACTCTTCCCTGTTATGGTTTTTGCCCAACTATCCGGTGATATAATCATCGGTAGTGGTGAGACATACACAACCATAACCGATGCGGTCAATGCACTCAATTCATCCGGATTCACCGGCCACTTAAAGTTTATTATCAAGGACGGTACTTATAATGAGCAGGTGGAAATCAATGAATTTGCCAACAGTGATGAGAATAATACGATTACATTCACTTCACAATCCGGTGATTCAACCTCGGTTATTCTCGCCTATGAATCCGGCGACGCTAACAACTATATTATGAGATTAAATGGTACGGATTATATCACCATCGAGAAAATTACTTTGTGGGGTGCAAATACTAATTATACACGTGCCGTAGACATTACCGGTACCGCTCAAAATATAACCATCCAAAATTGTGAATTACGCAGTAATGCCCCTGTCCTCGCCGGAGCGCAAAATCCGGCATTAATCTATCACGACCGGGCAAACATTACCGATGTGACGATCTCAAATAACTATCTCGTCGGCGGAATGGGCGTTTACTTTAAATCACACTTTTCTGCTCCCACACAGGGTGTGAAGATATTAAACAATACATTTGAGAACGGGTATGGGGGTGTATTTTTAGAATATCAGAATGCTCCGGTTATTGATAAAAATATTATGATAAACAAAGACCGCGTAGGTTGTGAACTGGTCAATTGCGATGGTGAACTAGAAATAACAAACAATAAGATAGAAGTTCTGCAATCATTCGCACTTTCATTGACCTATTGTGATGGTGGTGTGCCACCATTCGGCGAATCCGGTCTGATTGCAAATAATTTTCTCACAGCTGGCAGTAAGGATAATACAGATGCCAAAGGAATTTTTCTGAATCAGTGTAGTTATCAGGATGTATATCATAATAGCGTAAATATTATCGGATCCAATCATCTTTACGCCCGGGCATTTGAGCTGACCGGTGGAAGTAACAACACAATTATGAATAACATCTTTGCCAATCAAAATGACGGTTACGCCTGTTATATAAATTCTCCTGGTGCTAACACCGAACTGGATTACAATACCTATTACAGCCCGGCCAACTTTCCCTATTTCTGGAATGCAAATTATACCACCTTGACCGATTATCAGACAGCCAGTGGCCTCGATGCGCATTCGCAGGAAGTTTATCCCGGTTTTACATCTGATACGGACCTGCATACCCTGGCACCCTGGTTGAATAACAAAGGTAATTATATCTCAGAGGTTCCAGAGGATATTAATGGTATAACTCGTTCGGATCCACCGGATGTAGGTGCCGCTGAATTTACACCCCGGCAGGTACAACAACACCCCTGAACGGAACTTATGAGATCGGTTCAAATCCATATTATACTTTTAGCGATGCCATTGATGATTTGCTGTTAAAAGGTATAAGCGGTCCGGTAATTTTTAATATAGCCAGTGGTCAGTATAATGAGCAGTTGATCATCCAGGATATTCCGGGAGCAAGCGATGTGAATACCATAACTTTCCGTTCTCTCTCCGGCGATCCGGATGATGTGGTTAGTATATTATTATGATTCCGGGATTGATAATAATTATGTAGTACTGATGAAAGGAGCCGATAACTGGCGTTTTGAAGATCTCACATTTCCGGTCAAATACCAGCCCCGTGACAACCTATGGCAGGGTTTTCCACTTGTTTGCCGGAACAGAAGACCTGAAATTTGATAATTGCCGGCTGATCGGATCTCCGGTAAATAATTCTGGGGCTAAGGAATTGGCAGTATTGTATTCTTATCATTCCGTTTATACCAGCCGGGTTTTTGAAAACAATCTATTTCAACATGGCAGCTTATAGTTTCTATGATCAGAATCACCATAATATGCCATTTGTAAAAGGGCTTAAATTCGTAAATAATGAGTTTAAAGAAGCACATTATGCAGTTTTTTTAGACTATCATCAATCACCGAAGTATTGCAGGTAATAAAATCCACGAGACTGATGATACCGGAATTCATATTGCCCATGCAGTCAGGAAAAATTGAAATATTAACAAATCAGATATCAGGTCGATCAGATATCCGCATTATACCTGGAATCATGTGATGGATCGTGATATCGGGGACTAGTGGTAAATAATTTTATCCACTCCGGCAGGTGACAAGTTCGGCCTATGGCATGCGGATTTACAACACAAATAATTTTGATTTTTATCATAACAGTGTTTCGGTCACCAGCCCCAGCGCTTTAGTATGGCAGAGCCCTTTATCTGAGCTTGGGTCAGAATTTAACTTTGTAAATAATATTTTTTCAAATTCCGGAGGTGGAGTATGCGTATTATATTGATACGCCACGGCCGCATTCACCAGTTCGGATTATAATGATTTGTATTATACCGGAGCCAGTTTTGGCCAAATGGAAGTGGGGATCATGCCGATTTAGCAGCGTTGCAAAGTACAAGTGGAATGGAGACCAACTCGGTTTCCGTAAATCCGCAGTTTGTTTCAACCAGCGATCTACACACTTCAGCCGCAGGTCTGGATGGTGCGGCACAGCATCTGGCTGCCGTGCCATTTGATATCGACGGCCAGCCACGTAATCCCTCCACACCGGATATCGGTGCCGATGAATTTATGACCGGGCCCAATAATCCGCCTACGGTTAGTATCACCATTTCAGATGTCAGTTATCCTGAGGATAGCGGTCCGCACACCACGGTTGGCTGATTTAAACACAGTTTTTTCTGATCCGGATGCAGGTGATTATTCTGATTTTCAATGCATATTCCGATAATCAGGCAATAGCAGCAACGATTACCTCACCGGCTCTGATATTACACTCTCAGGCAAATTATTTTGGCAGTGCAAATATTATTGTTACTGCAACTGATTTTGCCACCAATGCTGTAAGAGACACATTTTTAGTCACATTTACGCCGGTAAATGATGATCCGGTAGCCGTTGATGATATCGACTTCTTCGGGCGCTAATCATCCATTTACAATTTATGTACTGGCTAATGATTATGATGTGGATGGAGATGCTATTCCATCACTACCCAGTCTCAGGGTCAGCATGGCAGTACACTCTATAGATCCCGGAGATACGATCGATCACATATACACCCCAAAATGGATTTTTTGGTGCGGATTCATTTACATATGATATCAGTGATGGACATGGCGGCTCTGATCAGGCCACAGTTTATGTTACGATCACTACCCTGTTTACAGAAGTTGAATTAAATATTCCTGACATCTCTCATGGTCTGGGAATCTGGGTGGATTACGATATGGATGGTGATTTGGATATTCTCATTTCTGGGAATGATCAATCCAGTAACAGATTACTACGTCTTTACAGAAACAATAATGGATCATTTTTTCTAATGAAAGATTTCCCGGGATTATCACCCGGAAACTCAATGGCTGCGTCCTGGGGTGATTTTGACAATGATGGTGATCCGGATTTGCTGGCCACAGGTTATGAGGATATTTCAAGTCGTGCCACGAAATTATTCCGCAATGATATTAATAATTTCACAGAAATGACCACCGGGATACCCGGCATATCAGATGGTGCAGTCGATTGGGGTGATTTTGATAATGACGGGGATCTGGATATCCTGTTAGCTGGTATAGACGGTTCCGGCAATGAGATGACAAAAATATACAATAATCTCGGAGCAGGTCCCGGTAACAATTGGGTATTTGTTCCCGTGAATTCTTCCTTAGCCGGTATTCAAAAAGGTACTGCTGTGTGGGGAGATTACGACAATGATATGGATCTCGACATATTATTATCCGGTGAGTCAGGTACAAGAATCCTCAGGATTTACAAAAATGATAACGGCACTTTTGCTAATGCCAATGCCGGTTTGACGGCTGTCTCCGGCAGCGCGGACTGGGGGGACTACGACAGTGATGGCGATCTTGATATTCTTGTGAATGGAATAAATCAATCCCTTGACGAAATTTGCGACATCTACCAAAATACCAATGGTTCATTTACCAATATCAATGCTGGAATTCCCGGGCTATCAAAGGGATCCGCAGTATGGGGTGATTACGATAATGATGGCGATTTGGATGTTTGCCTGACAGGAACCAATTCTGACAATGAACCTACAACAAAAATATATGACAACATGGGGAGCAACTCATTTAGCGAAGCATCGGTAGCCTTACCCGGCGTCGTGTTTAGTTCAGCCAACTGGGGAGATTATGACAATGACGGACGGCTCGATTTATTAATGACGGGATACCAATATACGGAGCCAAACGTTTTTATCGCGCTTTATAAAAATGCCATTCCTACAATTAATACGCCACCCTTCCCACCTGTTTTAGGTTCACCGCAGGCAAGCGAAACTGGTGTGACATTAAGTTGGGATCCGGCCAGCGATAGCCAAACTGCTTCATCAGGTTTAAGTTATAACCTGAAGATTGGTGAAGTATCTGGTGGATCACAAATATTATCAGCCATGTCGAATGCCAATGGATACCGGCAAATTGTGGACATTGGAAATACAAGCATGGATACTTCCTGGACGATTGACGGTCTGACTTCCGGAAGATTGTATTATTGGAGTGTTCAATCCATCGATGGTGCTTTTGCCGGTTCAGCGTTTAGCGAAGGTTATTTTAGTACCGTATCCCCCTATATTGAAGATATTTTTACCGGTATTCCAGGAATGATGAACGGAAATGCCGCCTGGGGTGATTATGATAATGATGGCGATCTGGACCTGGTCATTGCAGGGGATGTGGTGGATGCCAGAAAGTGTGCAATTTATAATAATGATGATGGCGTTTTTTCGGAAATACAAGATGATTTACCCGATGCAAATACTGCTACACTGAGATGGGGTGATTATGATAATGATGGTGATCTGGATCTTTTTTATAGTGGCGCACCTCCCGCAGGCAGTGAGTTTGTTCGGATATATCAAAATAATTCCGGATCATTTAGTGATATCAACGCAAATTTTGGTTTATTGAGCAACGGCCGCGTTTCCGATGCTCAGTGGGGAGACTATGACAATGATGGTGATCTCGATATTCTCCTGGCCGGTTACTATAATAGCCCCCAGACCAAAATATTCATAAATACCAATGGGGTATTCTCCGCGGATGATGCCGTATTGCATGGGGTAAGCCATGGTTCAGTATCATGGGTAGATTATGATACTGATGGTGATCTTGATATTTTTATAATGGGAAGTTCTCCTGTCAATGGCATAATGGCAACTTTATATAAAAACAATAATGGGGAGTTCGTAGATCAGAACCCTGGTTTTACCGGCGCTCATTATGGATCTGCCGACTGGGGTGATTATGATAGCGATGGAGATCCGGATCTATTACTTACCGGTACTGCATCTATCAATGATATATTGCAGCCGGTGAGCAAACTCTATCGTAATGATGTTTCGATGGAAATGGATTCACCGATACTAATGCGGATATCCAGGGAATTATAGATGGCAACGCCTCCTGGGGCGATTTTGACAATGATGGCGATCTGGATATTCTCATGGCCGGAAGCAGTACATTTGGTGTAGTCCAAACGCCATTTACTGCAATCTACCTCAACACAGATAATTCCTTTGCAATGATGGATATGTATTTACCAGGATTAATTAGAGCCAACGCATTTTGGGCAGATTACGACAATGATCATGATCTGGATTTTTTACTGATGGGAATCGATGAAAATCTTGAGTATGTCACAAAACTTTTCAAAAATAAAATTGAAGATCCAAATTCCATACCAGACACTCCTGCCGGATTGACTGCGGAAGCCAGCGAAAACTCGATCATTTTCCACTGGCATCCAACTACTTATGATGAAACAGCTTCTCAGGCCCTGACATATAATTTACGAATCGGTACTACACCGGGTGGATCGGAAATTAAATCTGCCATGTCGGATACCAGTGGTTACCGGCAAATAGTAAAAACCGGAAATGCGAATTATGATACGACTTGGTCGTTAACCAATTTTGATCCTGGAATTTTTTACTACTGGAGTGTACAGGCTGTTGACAATAACTTTAGCGGATCCCGATTTGCCAATGAGCATAGTTTCTATTCTATACCCGAGTTGGAGGACGTCCTGGTTGTAACTAATAACAATGACTCCGGTGAAGGTTCACTCAGACAAGCCATGTTGGATGCAAATGAAATCACAGGTTTAGACACCATAGTTTTTGCACCAAATGTACGAGGATCTATTGTACTGGCTTCTAATTTGCCGCACATAGCGGAATCTGTTTCACTTTTAGGACCTGGTGCAAATCTTCTTGCGATAGATGGTAATCAACAGTATCCAATATTTCGTTGTATAACAGGCCTGTCAATAAACTTATCTATCAAGGGATTAACCATAAAAAATGGCTATACAACACAACGTGGTGCCGGAATTAATGGAAATACAGATACATTACACATCTCAAACTGCGTCATTAAAGATAATGTTATTACGGATGAATATGGCGGTGGGATAAATAATGATAATGGCATTACTATAATCTATAATTCAACCATAAATAATAACCGCAGCGCAAAAGGAGGTGCAGGAATCCGTGTTCAGGGCGGTGAAATGTTCTTATTTGGATGTACGATCAGTAATAATCGCGTCGATGCTCCATCGATAATCGGTGGTGGTGGTATCTTAACCGGGACAGATACTGAACTTATTAATTGCACAATCAGCGGTAATTATCATTCGAGTCATGGCGGTGGAATCTACATTTATGGCGAAGGCACAATCTGTGAATTAAAATATGTGACAATTACAAATAACAATTCACCCACCGGTGGAGGCGTTCATGGATCTAATATTTCAAATATTTCAGCCACACATTGCATCATAGCAGGAAACACAGCTGAGACGGCAGGTCCGGACTATTTTGGGGCAGTTAACTCTAAAGGATATAATTTGATCCAGAGTACATCGAGTACAACAATTACAGGAGATCTGACCGGAAATATTCTGGAAACCAATCCCATGCTTTATGGTCTCGCCAACAACGGTGGACCGACCTGGACACATGCACTTCAATCCGGAAGTCCGGCCATTGATGCCGGGAAGCCAGGCGCGGGAATTCCGAACGATCAACGCGGGAGTCAGCGCCCTCAGGATGGTGATGGTGATGGCCAGGCAGTACGGGATATTGGCGCCATAGAAAACATGAAAGATATAGATGACGATGGTATGCCTGATCTTGAAGAGGCCGGGCCCGAGGGAGATAATCTTGTTTATGACGGCAATAGTGACGGTACACCTGATGGGGAGCAACCCGATGTCTCATCCTTCTTCAATTTTGACCGTTCTACTTATATAACACTTGAAGATCTGGATGGACGCCCACTAAAAGGCATACGAGTCGTTGAATTCCCCGAAGAGGATGAAGATGGTGGCGGCGGTGGCGGCTCACGAACTATTTGTTTTCCTTATGACGGTGGATTGGTATGTTATGCCAACGGTTGGGTTGGCTGGGGATATGCCAGTTCCGGAAAATCCAAAAGTACGAGTAGCACTGAACAAATAGCCGCTTTCGGTACCAGCAGCCGGCTGTATTTTCCTGCTGGAACACACCCGGATTTGTATACAATGTATGGTCCAACCCCAAAGATTCCGTATGACCATTATTTTGATTTCGCATATGATGGAAAAACCGGGGCAATTATCAAAGGTGACACTGTAACACTTCACTTTATTGATGGGCAACGTGGCGATGCAGACCTAACTGCCAATGGAGAAATTGTGGTTTGTAAAGGCGCAATTGGCTTGATTGCCACCGCGATTAGTAATTCGGATGAGGATTTGATTCCTGACAGATTTGAACTGATGCAAAATTATCCCAATCCGTTTAATCCAGTAACGACCATACCATTCAATTTGCCTGCGCAAAGTGATGTATTACTCACCGTTTATAATATACTGGGGCAAAAGGTGATTACCCTGATTGATGACAATTTACCTGCCGGCAGGCATCAGCATATCTGGCAGATACAAGACCTGGCTTCTGGGGTATACTTTTACAGAATTAAGGCAAATGAGTTTGTACAAACGCGGAAATTGGTCATATTGAAATAATTTCTCACAGGATAACAGATAAGGGATGAAATAGAACTCGGATAATGGATTAATGATTAACGCTGAAATAAATATTAAAGTTAAATTCGCAGGGACGCAAGAAAATCAATTCTGTTTTGCGTCTTTGCGGTTAGATGTCATTCTGAGCGGAACAAAGTGCAGCGAAGAATCTCCTGATGATGGATGGAGATCCTTCGCTGACGCTCAGGATGACAGTAGAAGTAATCCCCAATATATATCCCACCCCACAAGATAATATTATCATATGATTTAAATTTTTGATAGATTTGTTTTGCCATATAATCCAGGAGTTTTATACAATGAAGGTATTACTGGTTTATAATCCATTTGCCGGTCATCAACGGGCAAAAAAAATACTTCCGCATATTGAAGCCGCTTTTGTCGATCGAAATATAAGATTTGATCTTGCGCTTACCGATTATCCCGAACACGCCACCGAAATTGTTAAACAAACTGATTTCAAAAATTATGATGGAATTGTCGCTGCCGGGGGCGATGGAACTCTTTTTGAGGTGATTAATGGATATTTCAAAAATAAATCTAAAACAAAAATTCCATTAGGTATACTTCCTGTCGGGACCGGTAATGCATTCGCACGTGATCTGGAGCTGGATAGTGACAATTGGGATAAAGCAATTGAAATTATTGCCGGGCAAAAACTTAAAAAAGTCGATGCAGGTTATTTTCAATCTCACGGTCAGGAATATTATTTTCTTAACATTCTCGGCCTGGGTTTTGTCGCTGACGTTACAGAAACCGCAAACAAATTGAAGAAACTGGGTAATATTTCATATACGCTTGGAGTGTTACACAGGACATTTATGCTGAATTCCAATAAAATGTTCATTCAAATTGACGGTCAATCTCTTGAGAGGAGATGCACATTCATCGAGGTTTCAAATACCCGCTATACTGCAAATTTCCTGATGGCACCTGATGCTAAAATTGATGACGGTTTGCTGGATGTCACCATAGCCGGTAAAATGTCACGACGAAGATTACTACAGTGTTTTCCAAAAATATTTACTGGCGAACACGTAAATCTGCCGGAAGTTGAAACTTACCAGGCCAGAGAGATAAAAATTGAGTGTGATGAGACCAAAGTATTGACACCTGATGGCGAGCTGATTGGAATAACACCAGTGAGCATTAAATGTATTCGGGGTGCGGTGGAGGTGTTTTGGAAATAATTGGAGTGATTTTGTCTGGGATAATTAAGAAATAATGTATTTAAATGTAACACGTAGGGACACGGCCCCGCAAAACGCGGTCTTCGACATGCCGTGTCCCTACGCATGATGCCTTTGGAGTAAAGCGACATTTGGCAACACGTCTCTATAGTATATCCATTTTGTCTTTTTTGAGTGTAACGAAGAATCTCTTAATGGTCGGGGATCCTTCGCTAAAGCTCAGGATGACAAACACTCATAATCAAATAATAGGAACAGTAATTTCATGAAACATATTTTTATTCTATCTACATTATACCTCATTTTTTTTCAACAATTTACAATTGCCCAGGAATCATATCAAAATAATTGGCCGCAATGGCGCGGCCCGTTGGCCACCGGCGCATCTCCATCCGGAAATCCACCGTTAAATTGGAGTGAAACACAGAATATCAAATGGAAGGTAATGATCCCGGGAAAAGGCCATGCCACACCAATCATATGGAATAATCGAATATTTATTCTAACCTCGATTGCTGAAAGCGCCGAGGAATCTGGAATCTGGGATAAAATTGTTCAGTATTTTTCCGGCAATGATGAAGATATTCTAAAAACTAATATGGTACATCAATTTGCCGTTATTTGCATTGATCGTGATACAGGTGATTTTTTATGGCAAACCATTGTAAAGGAAGAGATCCCGCAAGAAGGCATTCATATTACCGCTACCTGGGCTTCAAATTCACCAGTCACTGATGGTGAATATATTTATGCCTACTTTGGTTCACGTGGTTTATATTGTCTCGATTTTGATGGAAAAATTATCTGGCAAAAACATCTCGGGCCACTACAGAAAGCGGAAGAGTTAGGTGAAGGAAGTTCACCGGTTTTAGACAAAAATAGATTGTATCTGCTTCGTGACCATGAGGGTGATTCGTTTCTTTTTGCATTTGATAAACATACGGGAAATGAACTATGGAAAATTGCGCGGGATGAAATTACCACCTGGTCAACCCCATGTATAGTTGAAACTGAATCAGGTAATCAAATTATCACGAGTGGCAACCAGAGTGTTTGCAGTTACGATGCGTTGACCGGGATTGTCATATGGGAATACAAGTGGTCGACCTACCGTCCGGTTGCCTCACCAGTTGCCAGCAAAGATATAGTATATGCAATGAATAGTTACCGGGGCAAATATCTGATGGCCATCGACTTCAATAATGCGGAAGGAAATATAGGCGATTCCAATTCCATTATTTGGAGCTATAAAAAGAATTTACCTTATACACCCTCTCCCCTGCTATTTGAAGATAAACTTTATTTTTTGAAGGGTAGCACAGGCAATATCTCTTGTCTGAATGCTTTGAATGGGGAGGTAAACTACACAGGGAATAAATTAGAAGACCTTGATGAGGTATTTGCTTCACCGGTCGCTGCCATGAATCGCGTATATATTTCCAGTTTAAATGGCAAGACTTATGTGATTGATAATGGTGAATCGTTTAAAGTATTGGCTGTGAATACACTCGATGACAAGTTTGCCGCTTCGGCCGCTATTGTGGCAAATAGTATTTTTCTGCGGGGAGAGAAGTATTTGTATCGTATTGAGGAACAAGAAGATTGAATAGAGATATTGAGACCCTGAAACAAGTTCAGGGTGACGTAATCGTCATCCCGAACTTGTTTCGGGATCTACTGAGGAATTTGTAATTAGTAATTGGTAATTTGTTTTAAATTATTTGATATCAGTTATCCAAGTTACGAGTTACAAGTTACTATTTAAATTTAAAATTCACTCCCCATCAATAAAATTCATAAAAGAATGTAATTCTCGGAATAATATCGGTTCCCGGTTTTATCCCGTCACTGTTTTCATCATAGACGATCATTTCGATATTTGGTGTCAAATGGAATTGCTTTACCGGGAAATAATCAAATCCCAGAATGTATAATGTAGATTTGGCGGTGGGATCAAACGGTAAATACGCCTGGGATTCAGCAAGTGCATTGGGACTGAACATACGATCAATACGTGCCACCATTCCCGTTTTTCTTGAAAATTTTGTGTGAAAAAATACGGAAAGCAGATCCAGCTGCTCATCATTTGCATCAATGACCTGTCTGGTCTGATGTGCATATTGTAGTCCAATAGCCATACTATCCTTTTTATAGGCAACAAATCCCTGATAGGTAAAGAAATCTGTGCTTCCGGTATTGTCATTCCAGTCTATATATCCCTCTGCTACTATTTCTGGAGTAAGATCATAACTGGCAGACAACATCAACTTTTTCCCGCTGTTCGTTTCCGATTTATTTCCGTTTCCATTAGCAATCATAACATGATAATGCAATTTATTTTCCTGGAGAAGTTTTCCCTGAACGGCAAACCCAAAATCTCTCGATGGCGCCCATCTCTGTAAATCCAGTGGCGTTTTTTCCAAAAAGCGATGGCCCCAGACTTTTTCAATCACAGTAAGCGTCGGCGGTTGCGAAATACCAAGATATGCCTTATGAGTCTCATTAATGTTCCACTTTATATATGCATCTTTTATATAGGGAATCAGCGCCACTGATGACGTGCCGAAATCACCAGCGGAGTTCATCTCCAGCCTGATTCTGGCTGAGAATGTTTCATCGATCGTATGTTCATAAGTCAGATATATGCGGCGAAACCAGAAGCCATTTGAATTTTTTATTGTAGAATCATGATGCGCAGGTACAGTATAATAATCACCAAACATCAGTCCACTAAATTTATATGAACTTCCCTGAGCTGATAACAGCACGCATAAAATGGGGACAAACAGTATAATACGGACAATGATCTTCATACGCCAATTCCTATCTATGTTCTATATTCTGGGGATTTAACTTGGTTTTTATTTGTGATTAATTTGAAGATAATTTAATATTATGCTAATAATTTACTAATATTTTTCTTACAAATTTCTAATAATTTTTTAACCTGATATAGCCTGGTTAATTCATAAAATTTACCACAAAGACTCGAAGGTACAAAGAAATAGAAATGGCGTCTTCTATTTATAAAATATTCTTATAACCCATTAATATTTATAACTTTGTGTCTTTGTGACTTAGTGGTTATGATTGATTTAGGCTAATAAGTAATCTCTTGCATAAAGATGCTAATACGTAAAAAAATAAAAATATTTACTCCTCAACGTGAAGATGATTCTAAAATGTCGTAAATTATGGGTTAGGATTTTTGACAGATCATATGATGATATATCCGTTGAATACAATAAGTAATCCATAGAAAAAGAGGAGAATTAAAATGGGACTCAATATCGCACCCGGTGTTATTACCGGTGATCAGGTTCAGGAAGTATTTAAACATGCCAAGGCAAATAATTATGCACTTCCGGCAATCAATGTTACCGGATCCAACACAATCAATGCCACACTGGAGATCGCAGCGACAATCAATTCCCCGGTCATTATTCAGTTTTCAAACGGCGGTGCCGCATTTAATGCCGGCAAAGGATTAAGCAATGAAAATCAGGCAGCGGCTATTGCCGGGGCAGTCGCCGGGGCACAGCATATTCACATGCTGGCAGAAAAATATGGCGCCCGTGTTATCTTACATACCGATCATGCGGCAAAAAAATTATTACCATGGATTGATGGTTTGTTGGATGCCGGTGAAAAATTTTATGCCCAACACGGTAAACCATTATACAGTTCACATATGCTCGATTTATCTGAAGAGCCATTAGAAGAAAATATTGCCATTAGCAAAAAATATCTGGAACGCATGAGTAAAATCGGAATGACGCTTGAGATCGAACTTGGTGTCACCGGTGGTGAAGAAGATGGCGTTGATAATACCGACATCGACAGTTCCAAACTGTATACCCAACCGGAAGAAGTTGCCTATGCGTATGAAGAATTGGGTAAAGTAAGTTCCAGTTTTACCATCGCCGCTGCCTTTGGAAATGTGCATGGTGTATATAAACCTGGGAATGTAAAACTTACTCCAAAAATTTTGCACAACTCGCAAAAATTTATTGAAGAAAAATTCAACACAGAAAAAAATCCGGTTAATTTTGTATTTCATGGCGGCTCAGGTTCCAGCCTGGAAGAAATCCGTGAAGCAATCAGCTGATGGCGTAATAAAAATGAATATCGACACTGATACCCAGTGGGCCTTCTGGGCTGGTATTCGCAGTTACTATGAAGAGTTCAAAGGATATCTTCAGGGTCAGATTGGGAATCCGGAAGGTGATGACAAACCAAATAAGAAAAAATACGATCCACGTGTCTGGTTACGCAAGGCAGAGGAATCATTTATTGCACGCGCTCGTCAGGCCTTTGAGGATCTGAATAATGTAAATTCGGTTGGTTAATATATTTTTAGTATCTCGCAGAGGCGCAGAGACGCAGAGATACCAGGATAAAAATAATTAGATGTAGGGAACGGTCTGAGACCGTTCCGCGAATTGTAATATTATAAGATTACGTAGGGGCACGGCCCCGTAAAACGCGGTCTTCGACATGCCGTGCCCCTACATATGACGTTTTATTTTGTTACCAACGTTCCCATTAATCCCGATTGCGAATTTGTACCAACCCAAATATCAAAATTTCCCGGCTCTACAATAAATTTGCCGGTATTATCATAAAATCCCAATTCCTTATCGGTCAACACAAACTCCATCTTTCGAGATTCGCCGGCATCCAGCGATATTTTTTCAAATCCCTTTAATTCCTTCACCGGCCGGGCCACACTGCCCACCTTATCCCGGATATATAACTGGACTACTTCTTCACCGGTAACTTTGCCAGAATTAGTCACGATACAAGCTGACTTTCACTGCCTTTCTGATCAGAGTCATCAATTACCAGGTCTGAATAATCGAACTTAGTATAACTCAATCCATAGCCAAATGGATACAAAGGATCATTTGACTCGTCAATATAATGAGAATAGAAGACCATGTCATCGGACCCCGGCTGACGTGTATTAAGATAATTATAATAAATCGGTAACTGACCTACATTTCTCGGAAATGTCATAGGTAATTTACCACTTGGATTATAATCTCCGAATAACACTTGCGCAATCGCATGACCACTCTGCGTGCCCAGTTGCCATGTTTCCAAAATCGCCGGAATATGCTCATCTGCCCAGACAATCTCCAAAGGACGACCGTTCATCAACACCAGAATAATGTTCTGGTTCTCTTTGTAAACCGCCTCAAGTAAATCCTGCTGTACGCCTGGCAAACCGATTCTTGCTCTGCTGCGGCCTTCCCCGCTGTGATATCCATGTTCACCTAAAACCATAATGACAACTTCTGATTTTTTTGCCAATTTTACAGCTTCATCAAACCCACTTTTATCACTTGTATTTATTTCCAACTCTTTTCTGAAATTGGCCTCACTGGTGATTAAATCAGCCCCTTTTGCATATGCAATATCCGCATCAAACATTTTTAAACCCTCTAATACGGATACGGCTGTATGATTAACCGATTCCAGACGCCAGCTGCCCAGCGGACTATTTTTTTCTTCTGCCAGGGCGCCAATCACTGCTATATTTTTTTGATCTTTTTTCAACGGTAAAATACTTTTTTCATTCTTGAGCAGAACAATTGACTTTTTAGCAATGTCTAATGCCGCAGTCAAATGATCAGGATGCCATAATAGTTTTTTCGCACGTTCTGCGTCACAATACTTATAGGGATCGTCAAATAAACCTAACTCAAATTTTACTCCCAGGATTCGCCTTACTGCATTATCAATTACATTCATCTTTACTTTACCAGATTCAACTACTTCCTTCAGATGCGTGATATAAGCATAGGACTCCATATCCATATCGGATCCCGCGTTTGCGGATAATTCTGCCGCGTGTACCAGATCTCTGGCGTATCCGTGTACAATCATTTCATAACCCGATCCCCAGTCAGAAACCACGAAGCCGTCGAAACCCCATTTTTCTTTCAGTATCTCTCTCTGCAAATAAGCATCCCCGGTTGACGGAATCCCATTCAATACATTAAATGCATTCATGACCGTTCTGACACCCTGATCAACGCCGGCTTTAAAAGGTGGTAAAACCACATTAAATAACGTAGATGTACCGATATCTACGGTATTATAATCGCGTCCGGATTCAGCAAATCCATAGGCGGCAAAGTGTTTGACACAAGCAGCGATTGTATTATTGGCAGATAAATCATCCCCTTGAAAACCCCTTACCCGAGCGGCCGCTACTTTTGATCCCAGATACGGATCCTCACCGGCCCCTTCCATTACTCTTCCCCAACGGGCATCTCTTGAAATATCGACCATCGGTGCAAACGTCCAGTTAATTCCTTCTGCCGAAGCTTCAATTGCAGCAACCCGTGCTGATTTTTCAATAGCATCCAGATCCCAGCTGGCTGCTTCCGCTAAGGGAATCGGAGATACGGTTTTATGGCCATGAACCACATCATATCCAAATAACAGCGGAATTCCCAAACGCGATTCGCTGACCACCAATTCCTGCATTTTTCTTACATTTTCTGCACCCACTACATTGAGCATGGCACCGGTATAACCTTTTTTAAGGTTTTCATATCTGGGCCTGGCATATTCATCTTCCGGCGCGGGACCTGTAATATCATAAAAGCTACTGTATAAATTCATCTGACCGATTTTTTCTTCCAGTGTCATTTTACCTAACAGAGACTCTATTTCCGATTCATACTTATTTTTCTGTGCCCTGACATCTGTCATACCTGCAAGGATTATAATTACACCTATTAATAAATACATATTAATGGTAATCTTGATCCAATTTCGGTAATTAGAGTTTCCGCGTCCTACAGACCATCCTTCCCTATGACTAAATTCGCTTGTCCGTTTAATATTTAAATTCCTGATTATTCTTGCCATCCCGCATCTCCTTCTTTATTCATAGTTATCATTTTTCAACAATTTGACCCTGATATTGCCTTGTGTTTAAGAACCTGTTTGTATTTGCAACATAAATTCAATATTTCATAAATCAACTTTACTGAATTTAGCTGAGTTCCATTTTGCCCCTTCGCCGCTCGAGTTCCAACCGTGTCTCATATGCCTTTTCTTCAGTAATTGGGAATCGAGCAATAGCCCAAATGGCAATAGCCGAAGCCAAAATTGGAATGCCCGCATCAAAAATACGCAGCAGGAATATTGTCATATCGCCCTGATTGCCTTCCAGCGCGACATCAAATCCGGTAGCCTCTAGCAGAAAGCCGCCACCGGCCAGGGCAGCTGAAAGTCCCAGTTTAACCATCCACCAGAATATAGAGCCATACATACCCTCCCGCCTTTCATGAGTAACCAACTCATCAGCATCGACTACATCGGCAACCATCGAAGGCATCAAAACGAATAATCCACCTAAACTAAACGCCATCAGCGGTGAGGGAATGACAACCAGAAGCGGAATATCGGGATTATAACATACCCACTTTAATGCATAACCGATCATCGACAGACCGGTTGAAAGATAAAATGCTTTGCGCTTGCCGATCTTAGTGGCAAGCCAGGTTACGAACATGATCACAAGAAATGTGGAAATAGACTGCAGGGTTCCGGCATAACCCGCGTACTCTGCACCCTGTATCTGATTGCCGCTAAACACATAGTAAATGATGACATAAAATTGAAACGATGATATCATCATAAAGCCGTTAAAAATAAGGAAAGTTGCCAGGCAAAGTTTTAGAAATGGTCTGGATTTTAATGTTAAGACAAATCCTTTGAAAAATTCAACAATATTTTTTCTAAAACCTTCAAATGCACTTCCACCTGCGGCACTATCGCCGGATTCTCCATGCGCCTTGAAACGTTCTTTCAAAAATATCGCCGGTATAACACCGATACTAATTACAATCACGCCAATAATGATTGCCAATCCGGCAGCGCCATCCGCCTGGTTTTCAAATAATCCTTTATACGACATAATCCATAAAAACCAGGGTGCAACTAGATATGGCAACTGACCAATAAAGTTCTGAACACCCATAAGACGGGTACGTTCATGATAATCGGGCGTCAGCTCATAACCGAGTGCCACCCATGGTGTCGCATACATTGTATATGCCAGATAAAAAAGCAGTGAAAGAACTAGAAAATACACAAAATAAAAATTTTCGCTCTGACCTTCGGGTAGCTGCCATAGCAATACAAATATAATTCCCGAAGCAATGGCACCGATAAAAATATATGGCCGTCTTCTTCCCCATTTTGATTTGGTGCGATCGGAAATAAATCCCATCATCGGATCAGTCAGTGCATCAGTCAGGCGCGGAAGGCCCCCGAGCAAGCCGACCAGGGCAGGATTCATGCCAAAGCCCAGGTTGAGAACGATTACCATACCACCAATCGCCGCAGCGAGCAGATTATTTACAAATGCACCCATTCCATAAATGAGCTTCTGAGAAAAGGAAATTCGATCTTCCGGTGCCGTTTCATAATGTTTAGAATTACTATCTTGCATGAATTACTCCGTTTTAAACTTTGATATGATAACGCGTCTTTTCACTTTTCGCTGGATCAGTTTGGAGACTTCTGGTAGTTTTGAAATGACTCCTTTGGTGTGCGGTTTTCATAGAAGACACCCCAGTGTTTTTCCACCTCATAGGGACCGGAACTTTCACCACCGCCCTTCCATGGTTCGTCAAATGCTTCAAAAAGGAAAGTGGTTATTTTGTTTTTATTCACCCATTGATTGTGTAATTCCAGATATTTTTCCTGTGCTTTTACACTTACTTCACCTTTCATAAGTGCGCCCTGCTCACCCGGACCTTTTTTATCGGGATTATAGCTGGTTGCCCAGCCCGTTTCCCCTAGCACCAGTAGTTTTTCGGAATGGTCATTTTGCAGCTGTTTAAAAGTGGAATCCAACCAGGAGAATGCTGTCTCAAGTGTTTTACCATTCCAAAGGGGATGGATATGCGTGACAATAAAATCAACTTCTGCGGCCACACGCTTGCTTTCCGGCTTATTCCAAAAATTGTAATCATCTGCCACTGTAACTGGAACAGTGACATTTTCTCTTACCGTGCGAATATAGCGTATCAGGTTTTCTGTATTCATTCTATGCCATGACCAGTCAACCTGCGTTTCATTCCCGACATTAACAGCCGCAATATTGTCTGAATATTTATTTGCTAAATTAATAGCGCGTAGAGTGTTTTTGATATTGGTTGTTTTCACTTCTGGATCTGTTTCTTCATTTGCCAGCCAGACACCCATCATTAATTTAATAGGAAGCTCGTAATCATCGATCATTCGGAGAATACGTTCCGTGTCATCATCCGCGTTATATACCCGTATCAGATTCCAGTATTGTTTGATGATGTTCAGATCCTCCAGAATTTCGCCATCTTCCGGCACTTTAACATCAGGTGCTTGTCCGGATCGGTAACATCCATAAGAAACTGCATTTCCGATCCATTCTTCGTTCAGGTATGGTTTAAATTCGCGAATGATAAATGGATCTTCCGTTTTTAGGGATATACCCGTCTCAAGTTGTAATTTTATTTCTTTTAAATCGGCCTTTTTTTGCTCAGACTGAGTACACTAATATTTAAGACAAACACAGCAGTCAGCAACCTAAGGGGAAATAATAATGTAAAAATCCTTTTCATTATACCTCTCCAAATTTATGCGGCGTACATCAGTGCAAGTACGTGTATCTGATTATATTTTACTTACCGATATATATTCGATTTTCATAAACTTGTTATTTATTATTTCTTTTCCTTCTCCAAATATATATTCATTACAGTTAGACAATGAATTTGCTGTATCATCAAACTTATTTCCGGCCCAGACTCCGCATAAAGTCGCATTAAAAATAACTTTCATATTCACAAAAACACATAAATTCGATGATTTGCAATTTTCGCACTGCCAATCCTGATGCATTGGTGTACATTCTGCATCAGATTCCAGTAGTCGTACTTCATTCTTCAAATTTTCAGTTTTCCACATATCCGGATCCGGATTATCACTTAACGGACCGCCATCAACTCTTACTTCTTCGTCCGGCTTCCAATAATAGAATTTTATATTGTTTTTTGTCCAAAGACAGGCAAACGTACCTTCCGGTGCATCTACAACATATGGTTTGCCACTGCATCCAGGATTTGAATCATTCGGTTTTGCATTGGCACAATTAATAATCTTTCCATCGTTGTTCCATTCCGAATCACACATCTGCGGACAGGTATGAATTGTATTATGAATAATATTTTCGCCATTAATATTTTCAATGATATCAATTTCACCGGCACCTGGCCAATCGGTTGCATTTACGGCGCTGGGTGTGTCATAAAAATGCCCTTTTCCGGAATACCTTTGCAAACCCGAATCTGAATCAACATATCCCAAATCTTTATATATCCATTGATCTTGTCTGCTACCGTTTAACCACCATGCCGGCCATATGCCTTTTGCCGAGGGCAGATTTCCTTTAAATACAAACAAAATTTTTTGATTATCTTTGTTTAAATTATAAAATGTTTTGGATGTTAACCGGAATGAGTCAAAAGCCTTATTGTCATCCCGGCCTTTAATATACAGATGTACGCCATCATTCGGCTTCAATTGGATCACATCATTATTTGTCCATCTGGAGTTGTCATAAATGACATTGCCCTCAGTTGGATCATCATGGGGAAAATTTGTAAAAAAATAGGTTTCCAGATCAGACATTTTAAGGTCATTCTTTTCAAAATCCAGAGCAAAATACTTGTTTTCAATATTTCTAATATCCGCACGAATTTGCTGTTGACCATCCTGATTTGCACAGGACAATACAAATAACATTATTACAAATAAAAGAACCGATTTATACAATTTATTTAAGATAATTTTCATAAAGCATCCTATTCTTCAAAATAGTTGTGTAAATATTAACCACAGAGGACACAGAGTAAGTATTTAATATTTATTGACTTAAATGAATTAAATTCTTCCTCCCTATCTGTGACCTCCAAATTATATTTTATTATATATTCCTATTCTCTTGAAGTTAAAATATGATTTATCAAGATTCCAACTTGCCGATCATATAACAATAAATAAGTCTTCAGATGGTTATTATAAATACTTTAGAAAATATATTTATAAACCAATTAAGTCATTTTTCCAACACTTCTCTGATTGAATATTCTTAGAAAAAACTCAGAGTATTTCTCTGTGGCCTCTGTGGTTTTTTTGTTTTAATTTTTGTTCTGACTATCATACGATCATCATATAATTTGCATCTCTTTTATTAACCCGATTGTCCTCTTATATCGCTAAATGAGATCTATAATTGAACACGTACTGTTTGAACCGAATTGGACGGGATTGTTACTTCAGCATATCGGTCCTTTATTTGTAATTTATATTCTATCGGCTTTTTAGTTGTATTTAATGCCTGAACACTCAAAACCATATTGGCGTTAATGGTAGCGCAGGTATGTAATGCATCTTTTTCTAAATTGTTGGTAATTTTTTTTGTCCGGACAGCTTTATCACCCGGTCGAATAGTTTTACTGAACTGGGCGAGTACATAATAAATTGGTGTATAATATACTTTTTGTTTGTTCACATCGATCATAATCGGTGCGCCGCAAAAATTGCCCACATGATTCGGACCGCCATCCTGATCCAGGATTATGTTCCAATCGATCCAGCCGGTCATCCAATGATCCAAACTGACGATAATATTTCTGGCATAGCGATGAACCGGTGTGTATACGGGATGATCAGCCGCCATATGAGCAGCCCAGGATGCTGTATATGCCCAGTCTGTCGCGTTTTCATTCCACCAGAAAGCATCGTTATCAAACCAATCGGTTTCCTGGAACCGCTCCGGATCCCCAATAGCATCAGACGCTTTCTTCCCCAGGTCGTCAATACAACCTTCTGTGTGCATAATAGCAAAATCGGGAAATTTTTGATGTACCCTGTCAAATACATCTTCATATACTTTAAAGGTACTTTCATACCAGTGCACAGCGACCCCATACAGATATGGTGTTGTTTCAGGGTCAGCAAATATAACATCCGTCCAGTCTTCCAGGCCATCTCTGTTTTGATCATAAATTAATAATTTAACATCTGTATGTGCATTTGCTTTCAATTTGGGTCCCAGATGATTCTTGATAAAGTCATTCTGTGATTCAGGCGAGAAATGCATACTTTCCCATTGACCGTTATTACCATGGGGCTCGTTAACCGGTGTGAGTCCCCAAATATTCACTCCTTCTTCTTTGTAGGCATCGAGATATTTGATTAGATAATCCGCATATGTACGTATATACTTCTTCTTCAGCGATCCTCCGGTACCCTGCCAGTTGTTTTCAGGAGAACCGGAAATATACCAATCCTCAATATCTTTCATCCATGAGGGTGCTGTCCAGGCTGAAGAGACAATTTTCAATTCAGAATCAGCCTGCTCTTCTTTTATGCTCAGGGCGTGTTTGATCATCGGCAACAAATCATAGTTGGCATCTTTAATACCGGGATATTCCTTAGGATCAAAGCCACTCTTATCCGGTGCAATACTAAAGCTATTTAATTTGACATCATCTTTATCATCCGCGTATGAATACTTTCCTTTTACAGAAAAATCACACGCACCGATATGTGTTCGGGTTAATGAAAAATTTGCCCCTTTATCACTAAAAATTTGTTCCATAACTTCCTGGCGTTTTCCCTTATCCAAATGGGCCAGGACAAAGGCAGAAGATTCTGTAAAGGATGTCCCGATGCCATCAATGGTTTGCTTTACACTATCGGGATATACAGTAATTATATTGCCATCCGGTTTTCCTGTCTTAAAAGGAAAATTATCCTTTACGGCAATTTTGTCTCCTTTTTCTGAAGTAACCAGAACCTCTAATGTTGAATTCAATTTATCTTCCTGATTTTGTGCAATACAGGCAAATAGAGAAAGTGTAAATATTGCACTTAGACAAAGATTAAAATTTATTTTCATCAAAATCTCCTTAAATTTCAATCACTTATGAAGATTTAAACCACAGAGTACACAGAGTACACAATTAATTTTTTATAAATTATAATTTAAATGTATCATGAGTGTTATTCATTCAATTCTTATAATATCAAAATCAACTTAAATTTTCTCTGTGCCCTCTGTGGTTTATATTTTAATATCACTTCTGAAACCGGCCATGATTTATGTTTTGTAGCTATACATTTACATACACCTGAATTTTCTTAATCTTATCATTACGTTGGAAGACGGATTTGCTAAAAGGAATTCCTAAATCATGCCCATCGATTGATGTTTTAGTGCCTTCTTTTTGAGTAACGATGATTTTATGTTCATTTCCGGGTAAATAAATGACAGGTACCTGGCATATTGTAAATCCAAGCATACCCTTCTTCAGATTGAGTGTCATTTGTTTTCCGGTTAAATCATAGTAGTGAAAATCTTCCGATGCATTGAGGAACTCATTTTTGTTAAGCAGTCCCGTATCAAATACTATTTTTCCATTTCGTACACTAACACCAAGTTCGCCAAAGCGCGAAATAAAGTCCTCTTTAACCTGACCGGTCATACCCGGCTGTTGCGCACCGTGACTCTCCGGCGTGTGTGAATAAGGATCGGTCGGAAAAGCACCATACAAATCGGGACTTTTATGGGTGCCGATACCTTCTCTAATCTCATAATAGAATTCTTTTAATTTTGTTAAAATAGAATGGTCTGCATTTGCATCAACAGCACTATAAAATGTTTCCTGAACAGAAAGTAAAAGTTTGGAGACCATGTGCCAGTAAATACTGCCAAGTCCCTCATATTTATAAAAAGTACCTGACCTCCCGGTAAAGGATTTATGATCAAATACCGATTCATAAATATCCAGGATCTGTTTTATTTCATCTTCGGTAACCAGGGAGTTGCCATTTTTTATTTCATTAAGCGCTTCTTTTAAAATACGCGCATTTCGAAACTCGGCGTTGAAATGATAATTACCGGAGATATCTTTATGGATAAATTTTCGGTCGCCTTTTTTAATTAGATTTTTTAACAGCGCGGATTGGGCCACCTGCTTATCCGTGATAATATTTTTCTTCATAAATCTGGCCAGATTACGATTTGGATAAAGCATATAGCTGGACTGGTCTTTTCTGTACAAAGCACTTTTACGTAATGATTCTAGTAGAATGATTGATTCCTTATGAGAGAGATAACCGGAACTCAGCACAGCAACCTGACCTTCAAGCATTTCGTAAAGATAGCGGATGGAAATTTCATTCTGGTCAGTAATAGTAATTAAATTGTAGGCATGGTATAGATCATCATCTCGTTTATTTGCGCGAATTGAGTGGTCAATGTACTTGAGAGCAAGGTCAAAAAACTCAGTCAATTCGGTAACAGCAAGTGACTTGCGCTCACCACTAAATCCTTGCTTATAAATTTTATTGCGGTGATCACTGCCGGCCTGACCCAGGTGATCCAACACTCTTTTGCGATCTTTGTCTGATATTGCGTCATTTAATAAATTCTGATTCTTCTTAAACCCTTCCTTAATCATGACAAACAATTCAAAAACTTCTTCAGAAATATCAATTTGTTTTTGCGAAATTCCTTTGAACATTTCAACGCAAAAATCAACATATCGTCTGATATAGTATAATGTTACCATCGATGCGCCATAGCCTACTAAAGCATTATTCGCATCGTTCCATTCGGGACGCTGGGTGTTCATCCATATGCCCGCTTCAGGAATAAAATTGGAAAACTTAACTAACACGGCGACCAGTATTTTTTCAGCCAGATTGACATGATATATTTCACCACTTTTGTCCCGAACAAAATTCGCATCTGTACCAATTGTCTCCACCCTCTTTTGAATATCACCATTAAGATCGTAATCAAAATCAACCGTATTATGCGGATCCTGAATAATATCCTGATATGATTTTATTTTATAAGGGACATTGGCATATGCAAAAATCTCCCGGGTTAATAATGACTGAAGTTCGCCTGGATGATAGCGGTTTGATAATTCAAGAAGTTTAAGCAGATAAATAATCTGGTGATCTCCCCAGTATCCGATATAAGACCACTCATCCGCCGGATCCAGTATCTCCCAGTCAAATCCATCCCGGGTGACCCGATATGGATTATATCCATCGGCGGTAGAAGCGTTAACAAACTTCGTAATCATATTTTCAATATAGTCAGGAAAAGAAAACGCCAATGCTTCCCAGTTTTGGAAGATATCCCGCCAGTTTCCCTGGTAATTCAGTTTCTTATTCCCTTGCTCATCTTTTATATCGATAGAAAATTGATTCCAGGGACGGGTTGGATCTCCGTGCCGCCGGCCAAATGTGATTGGCAGGTATTCATACAGGAGCTTTTCGAAATCCGGATCAGATGATGAAAGGTGGTTATGTATTTCATGAAAATTTGATTGATCCGGCAATTCCTCAATAAATACTGCATATTTCAGCTGCAATTTGCTTATTTGTCGCAGAAATAAAATCCCGAAAATCATTTTTATCGATGTAATAATTATTATTAAAAATACCGCCGCGCATGATATTAAACAGAGTATTTGAGTAATGCCGGAACAAATTCAGATTGTCATTGGTAAGTTGATTTGCATCGGCCTGTGCGAGCATTATTTTCAGATTTTCGGTGCTCTGGGATATCTCCGCAGAAATTATTTGTGAAATATTTTTATTTGTTTTTATCAAGTCTGCTAACTCGGCAATATCGGCTTGATCCTTATTAAGATCTGCGGCAATGACCCACTCTTTTTCTTTACCGGCTGCCAAATTAAAATCCGATTGCAACATATAAGCGCCACGCAGGGCTTTGACATCTACCTCCTGAATAACCGGCATACCGCGGCGGAATAAATCCAGTTGTGTTCCTGATAATAGAATATGTGTATTTTCAAGACCTGCAGACCAAACAACGGTGGCTTTAAGCGCTTCACTGGGTTCCGCTTTATCGGTCGGAATGGAACTCAGCATATATAAACCCAGCCCGATATCTTCTATTAGTTCATTCTTCTTATAGCCATCAACCAGAGTACTGTATTCCAGTTGAAATGCACGATTGACTCCCGATGGCAAAATATTCTGGATACCATCCATCATACTGATGGCAACCGGTTCAGTATTGTTATTTGTTATCCGAGATTCTTTAATAAAGCCAAAGCGGTCACAGTTCAACCAGGAGTAGCGAAAACATAAACCCAGATCCTGATTCACTTCCTCAAAAATGACCTTATTGCCTATAATATTTTTGTAAATATTTCTCTCAGATTTATAAATACCGTAATATTTAGACGAAAATGGCTCCCAGAGGTAATTCTTCCCATCCTTGCTCATAAGTACAATTGTTTTACTTCCGGTAACTTCCTGAGAATCATTAATTCGATCATCAGTATAATAGGGGAAGAGTGCATCATCCGGACTACGCCGCCCGGCTGACAATGATCCATTGCTGGAGATAAACATCCACAGATCAGAATCACTCACGATATTCATGAAGAAAGGCGACATCAAATCATAATTGGATATTTTATAATATTTTTCATTGGCGATTGTGACAATTTCGCCCTGCACTGTTTTTGGTTCAGTATTAAGAGTGCTATTCCGGATATGGATAACTTCTGACATTTTTAGTATTACTCCATCTATTGGTATCAAATATTCTGCTTGTAATTTTTCTCAAACGTATACTAAGCATTAGCTGGCATTACTTACTGCATATCAAATATTAAACACAAGTGAACTTTTTTTGCTCAGTATCCGTTTTGAATATTTTACAGACCGGAAATATCATTATTACATTTTAATTTATGAAATATTGAAAGATTCGGGAAAGGCTTATTTTCCATTTCTAATTTTCAGTTAATTTACTAAAAGAGCCCGAAATGAAAAATTTTTCTAAAAATGTTTTTTCAGTATAAGAAACTACGGCTAATATACCATCCTTACGATTTAGTTCAGTAAAGTTATTTCGTATTTTATAAAACCGGTGGAGAAATTATTCGGAACGGTGTGTATATCCATGTGCGTCGGTGAATCTTTCTTATCGGATGCACATGAAACCACTTGAATTGATCACATTGAGAGCAAAAATACTTTCACATGAATTTCTGTTTACCTTTTTTTTATCCTGTCGCGAATATCCAGTAGATCTTTCATGATATGATATAAATTACCCTGCCATTCTTTTGTACCGAAACTATCATGCAATTGCTTATACATCGAATACAGTTCTTTGTATACAGAATGATTTTCGGCGATGGGTGTATATTCAGTGTCCACTCCGGTCATTTTCTTTTGTGCTTCCGCAACATATTTGTATCCGCCGGAGTCGGCCCCTGCTGCAACTGCGGCAAATATGCCCGCTCCAAGTGCCGGGGTTTGTTCACTGCGGGATACCTTCATCGGCCGGCCGGTAATATCAGCATAAATCTGCATCAGTAATGGATTTTTAACTGCTAATCCGCCGCAGTTTACAACTTCATCTATAGCCACACCATTTTCCTCAATATTATCAATTATGGCCAGTGCGCCAAATGCGGTGGCTTCAATGAGAGCCCGGTATATTTCATGAACCTGGGTATGGAGAGTTTGACCAAGTATCAATCCACTTAGCCGAACATCAACCAAGATCGTGCGATTGCCGTTATTCCAATCCAGTGCAAGCAAGCCGCTTTCACCAGGTTTTAAATCTGCCGCCAGTTCATTCAGGTTTTTAAATTTCTCATCGGTAGTCCTGCCATATTTTTCAGGAACCAGATTATTAACAAACCATAAAAAGATATCGCCCAACCGCTGATTGCCCGGCTTCAATACCATAATAACCGCCCATCACCGAATCATTGGCAATACCGCAGACCCCAGGTATATCGGCGAGTTCTTTGTTATTTGGCCAAACCATAATATCACAGGTGCTTGTGCCCAGAATTTTTACCAGCGTTCCTGTATTTATTCCAGCACCAACGGCCCCCATATGGGCATCAAACGCACCAACCGCAACAGCTACCTCTGTAGACAATCCCAGTTTTTCTGCCCATTCCGGTGAAAGATTTCCCGCTTTTTCTTCGGCCGCATATGCTGTAGAATAAAGACGGTCTCTCAGTTTTCCAAGGGCCGGTGAAAGGGATGCTAAAAATTCGATATCTGGCAAGCCACCCCACTGTGAATTATAAAGTGCCTTATGACCGGCGGCACATACGCTGCGCTTGAGACGCGCGGGACCTGTATCACCAATTAATACCGCCGGAATCCAGTCACATATTTCAACAAAACTGTGTGCAGATTCAAAGACTTCCGGTGCAACATTCAAACAATGCCATATCTTACTCCAAAACCACTCCGATGAGTAGGTACCACCCACCTTTGCTAAATATTCCGGTCGTAATCTGCCCGCTTCTTCCGTTATTCTTTTTGCCTCATCAAAACTGGTGTGGTCTTTCCATAGCCATACCATTGCCGCAGCATTATTTTTAAATTGTGGCAAAAAACATAATGGCTTCCCCTGTTTGTCGACGGGCATGGGACTGCTGCCGGTCGTATCAACTCCAATTCCGATAATATTTTCCGGATTAAAATTTTCATCTGTTTTGGCAGCATTCTTGATCGCCTGTTTGATTGTAATTTCAATGCCTTCGATATAATCAGCTGGATTTTGTCGTGCCAGATTCGGATCAGTTGTATCAACAATAACTCCGGCCTCTCCTGAGGGATACATAAATACATGGCTTGCCAGTTCTTGCCCGTCAGAAGTTCTGATAATAAGCGAACGGCATGAATTTGTGCCAAAATCCAATCCAATGACAAAGGTGTTCATATTATGTCCTAAAATTATTTTGGTTTAATTACAGAAGGATAACTCGGTACTTGGTACTCGGAACTCGCAATTGGTACTATTCAGAATCTTCACATTGTGCAGTTTAAATGTAATACGAATTAGTAAATTTTATTCAGAGTTTCTTCCAGACGGTTTACAGTTTGTTCAATATTTCCAAGCTTATCCAATCCGAATAAACCAATCCGGAATGTTTGAAAATCTTCAGGTTCATTACACTTTAGAGGTACACCTGCCGCTATCTGCACACCCGCTTGAGCAAATTTTTTGCCGGTCTGAATTTCTTTATCATTCGTATAACTTACCACTACGCTGGGCGCCTGAAAACCCTCGCCGGCAACACTCTTAAATCCCTTGTCTGCCAGTAATTTTCTTACCTGATCGCCTAATTCCTGCTGTTTTTCCTTTATTTCACTAAAGCCAAATCTCTCCGTCTCTTGCAGTACATCCCGGAATTTTGCCAGTGAATCCGTGGGCATGGTAGCATGATAGGCATGTCCGCCATTCTCATATGCCTGCATGATCTGGTGCCATTTAAGCAAATCACAGGCGAAACTGCTGCTTGTTGTTGATTCCATTTTTTTTGTGGCCGCAGCATTCAGCATCACCAACCCGCAGCAAGGTGAACCACTCCAGCCCTTTTGCGGTGCACTGATCAAAACATCAACCCCACTGGCCTGCATATCCACCCAGGTCGTACCTGAAGCAATACAATCCAGTACAAATAGACCGTCAACAGAATGCACGGCATCTGCCACTTGCTGGATATAGTCATCCGGTAAAATAAGACCAGCGGAGGTTTCCACATGCGGTGCAAATACAATCTCCGGTTTTTCGGTTTTAATTGCATTTACGACCTCTTTAAGTGCCGCCGGAACCATGGCGGGATTGTCGTCATTGTCTGCCCGTACGGCCTTTAATACGGTTGTTTGCGAGGCAATATTTCCCATATCCAGAATTTGTGACCAACGAAAGCTAAACCAGCCATTCCGTATAATCAGACAGTTCGCATTATTGGCCAGCTGACGTGCAACTGCTTCCATAGCAAATGTTCCACTGCCCGGAACAACTACCACTGTCTGCGCTTTATAGGCCTTTTTTAATATTCGTGATATGTCATTCATTACTCCCTGAAACCTTTTGGACATATGGTTTAGGGCACGATCTGTGTATACTACAGAATACTCGAGTAGTCCGCCGGGATCGACTGTGGATTGCTTCATAAGCATTTATTGCTCCATATTTTAAAGGTCCTGCAGTGGAAATAATTCCCTGGGAAGAATTATTCATAACCACTAAGTCACAAAGACACAGGAAATTAGAGATTAGGGATTAGGGATTAGAGATTGGTAATTGGTAATTGCAAATTGTGAATAGCCATCTCAAATTTTCTCATCTCTCATCTCTCATTTCAAATTTCTAATTTTTAATCCGTGCCTTCGAGTCTTAGTGGTAAAATTTGTAAACTAGTCAGATTCGTAAAACTAAATCTTTGGTTCCCAACCAGGTTCGTAATCACGACCCCAGAATTTTTTCATCATGGCCTCATCATTTTTAATATGGCCATTCTTGTTATCTATTTTTAACACCTGTTCAGTTTTCCATGCCACATTTGATAAAAGCAGCATGGTCACACTTATCTGACCTTCTTCAATCGGGGAATGCAGTTTCTCTCCATTCCGGATTGCGTTTATAAGATTCTGAAAATGTTTATCGGTCATCGGACCACCGCCACCCAAGCCTGTGGTTTCATCTTTTTGCTCTTTTACATATTCGAATGTCTTTTTATCGTCATTATTGTAAATTTCATACCCATTGCGGTCAATCAGCATGGCACCTGTGGTTCCGTGAATAGTTGCTCCCCGGCCCCTTTTATAGTAGGTAAGATTATTACAACTCTTGCCTTCCCAGGTAATCATTTTATCATCATATTTAAATGAAGTAACCAGCGTATCATAGAACTCCCAGTCATCCTTAAAATGAAACCGGCCGCCGGTTGCCGTAATTTCATTTGGATAGTTCACATCCAGTGCCCAGCGGCAGAGATCCACTTCATGGGTCGCATTGTTTAATGTTTCCCCGGTTCCCCAGTGCCAGAACCAATGCCAGTTATAGGGATGAACATTATCCATATAGGGTTTTCTGGGGGCCGGACCCTGCCACAGATCCCAATCCAGATAATCCGGGACTGGTACTGGTTTGCCCACGCCAATAGATTTGCGATTGTTGCTGTACCAGGCTTTACCCATATATGGACGTTCCAATCACCCCATCCCGGATCTTTTGAATTGCCTCGATGGTATGGATTGATGAGCGCTGTTGATTACCCATTTGAATCAGTGTATCATATTTTTTCTGCGCTTTGAGCAGCATTTCCCCTTCGGCCGGATTATGACTACTGGGTTTTTCAAGGTATACATGTTTACCAGCCTGTAGGCCCATAAGGGCCATGGGCGCATGCCAGTGTTCCGGTGTAGCAATTGTGATCGCATCAACATCTTTTAATTCCAGCAATTTCCGGATATCTTTTTCCTTAACCGGAAGTTGTCCGAATTTTTTTTGTACATTTACTGACGCCTTCTCTATATAGCGGCTATCCACATCGCATATATGCGATACCACAGCATTCTCACACACTGAAATTGAAGCGATATGACTTGCACCCCGACTGCGCACACCGACCACTGCAAAATTGAGACGGTCATTGGCACCGATGATCCGGGCATAACTTTTTGCCGTTAACACACCGGCACCAAGCGTTACTCCGAGTCCAGAGATTGACGAGTTTTTAATAAATTTTCTGCGAGTTACATTCATGTTTTACTCCGATAAAATTTTTATTTTTATATTCTTAAACGAAACCTGATCACCATGATCCTGCAGCAGGATATGACCTTCCGGTAATTCGCCAAAACCCGGCCATACATGATATTTACTTCGGGCAACCAGTGCCCGCCATACCGGTGTGGCCCGCTCATACTCCACCACTTTTATACCGTTCAATATATGTTCCACATGTTTTCCGTTTGTTACGATTCGTGCCCGATTCCAGCCATACTGATTGAAACGCTTGTCACTTGATTCGGTTGGTACAAAATACTTTGCATTGGCAGGAATCAGATCATACAATGATCCGAGGGTGCGATTACCATCAGTGCCCATTTTAGCATCCGGATGCAACTCATCATCAAGAATCTGGTATTCACAACCTATGGATGAACCCTTTCCACCATTAAGTTCTGTATCGACAAAATACTTTATACCACTATTGGCCCCTTTTGTCATTTTAAAGTCCAACTCAAGAATGAAATTAGCATATTTCTCAACTGTTACAATGTCACCGCCATGGGTTGATTCCTCGCCGGTTGATTTTTCAACCGATAATATGCCATCTTCTATGATCCAGCCCTTTTCAGGGAATTGATCAAGCCGGGCGCCACGCCAGCCATTTGAAGTTTCGCCATCCCAGAGTAATTGCCATCCCTGTTGTTTTTCCCGATCTGTTAAATTGTTTTTTAAATAACTGACTTGTTCAATCTTGTCATTGGGTGTTTTCTGGTATTTTTCCAGATCAGAAGTAAGAATTCGGATATTGCGAAACCGGACCTTTTTCCCGACCAGTTCTTCACTGTTTATACTATGCACCTGAAGCGCGATAAATCCTTCCGGTGTCATATCATCTACCAGATCTGAGGTATGAATGCCGTTCAACCAGACACGAATATTATTGCCGATAGCCTCTATACGGAATTTATTCCAATCTCCGTTTTGATAAGCGGATTTTGCATTTGGATTATATTCAAGATTATAAAGCCATCCTCTTCTGGCTTCATCATATATGCCTCCCGACCAGGCTCTGGGAGATGCGTCCAGTTCGATCTGATAACCATGCACCCGGCCGTTCATATAATCCGCTGAACTTAAACTCCGAATCTGCACGCCGGAGTTTAGGCCATCATCCATTTTAACTTCATACTCCAGAATAAAATCTCCATACGTTTCCTTTGTAGCAAGAAATGAATTTGGTGTATTAAGGCGGCTGGTTCCCGCAATCGCATTATCCTCAATATTATATTCCGCTTTCCCATTCAGAATAACCCAATTATCAAGATCTTTACCATCAAAAAGTAATTCCCATTCCTGTGCCTGAGAATCACCATAAGAAAACATAATTAATATCAATAAACCAATGAATAATCTAATTTTCATTGTCATCCTCCATTCAATTTAGTTTTATTATGTAATATAATTGTTTCCGCAATAAAATTCTCGAATTTCAAATTTTTTTGAATTTTTATCAGAAAAATTGTAAATCCTTTCAATATTGTAATGGAAAAAAGCTGCAGATAAGTAGAACTCAATATAAATAATTTAAATCAATTAAAGTATATTCTGCGAGGTGACCATTAAACCAATAAAAAACTACCGTGGATTGATATTGGGTCTTCTGCTGTTTTTTTCAATTCTTTACCTTCTCCCGGAAACAGCGATGCCGCTAATGGCGCAACGCATGGCTGCTATCACAGCTTTAATGGCCGTATGGTGGATAACTGAGGCCATTCCCATACCGGCGACAGCCCTGTTACCCATTGTATTATATCCTCTCATGAAAATTATGAAGACCGGAGATGTAACGGTTAACTATGGACATCATTTGGTCTTTTTGTTTTTAGGTGGATTTATTATTGCACTCACAATTGAGCGCTGGAATCTGCACAAACGAATTGCCCTGGGTATTATAAATTTTATGGGCAATAATGAGCGCATGATTATCCTGGGATTTATGATCGCCACTGCCCTGCTTTCCATGTGGATTTCAAATACGGCGACGACTATGATGATGATTCCCATCGCTCTGGCTATCATCTCACAATTTTCTGACGGAACCACAGAATCCTCATTCAGACGGGGAAAAAATAATTTTGCTCTGGCGCTAATGCTTGGTATCGCCTATTCTGCAAGTATTGGCGGGATAAGCACCTTAATTGGTACGCCGCCGAATGTGGTTTTTATAGGCATTCTTAAATCTAATTTTCCCGGCGCTCCGGAAATTAGTTTTTTGCAATGGATGATGTTTGCGCTTCCCTTTTCTTTGATTTTTTTGCCACTGGCCTGGTATTACCTGGTATTTATTGCAGCACCGGTAAAATCACCTAAAGAGAAACTGGATAAATCTTATATTACAGAACAAATTAGTGCGCTGGGTCCAATGAGTAAAGCCGAGCGGATAACACTGGTCATTTTCCTCATAACTGGAATATTGTGGATGTTTCGCAGTGATATTAATCTGGGCTCTGTCAAGATCACTGGTTGGTCCAGTTTACTGGGCTTACAGGGATATGTGCACGACAGTACCGTAGCCATATTTATGGCCTTGATTACATTTATAATACCAGTCACCAATCCGGACAAAAGCAAAACTTTTTTAATGGAATGGCCCTATATGAAGAAGATCCCGTGGGGAATCTTATTACTTTTTGGTGGTGGATTTGCCATTGCCAATGGATTTCAGGAATCCGGTTTAACCCAATGGCTTGGTGTCCAGTTGAGTGCCTTTGATCTGGTGCCTTTGATCATACTGATCATAATTATATGTTTGGTTACCACCCTCACGACTGAATTTGCATCCAATACCGCCATGGCATCGACTATTTTACCGATTATTGCCGGATTAGGCGTAGCGTTAAATATCAATCCCATAATACTGATGATCCCAGCAACGATTTCTTCGTCAACCGCATTCATGCTGCCAGTCGCCACTCCACCAAATGCGATTGTATTTGGCAGCGGCTACATTCGAATCAAAGATATGGTAAAAATAGGTATTGCAATGAACATTATCGGACTCATCCTGATTACATTATTCATGTACACCACAGCCGAATATATTTTTGGGTTTGAGTGGCAGGGTCTGCCAGGTTGGGCCAGGTAGTAAATTGGGGATTAGGAATTTATAATGTCATTCTGAACGGAACGAAGTGTAGTGAAGAATCCCCTAAGTTTGAAGAGGATCCTTCGTCCTCCTGATTGCAAACTTAGCTGCTCAGAGACTAAGGGACTTTGTCGCTCTGTCTCTATTAATTTCCTCGTGCTTCTGTGCCATAGTCCCGGTGGTAAGGCCTAAAGCCGGGTATGTACATCGTTTATTTTTACATCACAATCCGCTGCCCATTTCATCCAACCCTGATGCAGCTCACGAGCCACATCTGGATTCTCTCTAATGAGATTTTTAAGTTCTGTCGGATCAACGGACAGATCATATAACTCCCAGGGTTCCATACGGGCAGCCACCAGTTTCCAATCGCCCTTGCGTATTCCAACGCTCCCAATATGTTCCCAGCATAATTGTTCATGCCCCTCCCGATCCCGGCCGGAGAACATAGGTAGCAATGACTTACCGGCTGTTGCATGTATAGACTGTCCCCTATATGTTTCCGGATAGTTAACACCGGCAATTTCACAGAATGTGTTCATCACATCGATGATATGTGCTGGTTGATGATTAATTTCTCCTTTGGCTTTAATCACATTTGGCCAATTTGCGATGAATGGTGTGCGAATCCCGCCTTCGTGGGTGTATTGCTTAAATTTTCTGAAAGGTGTATTGCTTGCATTGGCCCAGGCCAGTCCATAATTATGATAACCGTCTTTTCCACCGGGCGGCACGCCGTTTTTCCAGAAATCCTGTCCAAATACACCACCCTCTGCACAAGCACCATTATCAGACAGAAACAGCACCAAGGTGTTTTCTTTTTGTCCCAACTGTTTCAATTTTTGCATAACCTTACCCACACCGCGATCCATGCTTTCCATCTGTGCCGCATACACTGCCATTTTCAGATCCATTTCATCTTTTTTCTCTTCGCTCAGTGTCTCCCAGGCCGGGACAATGGAATCACGTGGCGTCAGGCGATACGACTTATCAAAAAGTGACATATCAATCTGGCGCTGGCGCCGCTGCTCACGAATTTTATCCCAGCCAATTTTATACTTCCCGCGATATTTGGTGATATCCTCCGGCAATGCATGCAAAGGCCAGTGTGGTGCGGTATATGCCAAATAGAGAAAAAACGGTTCTTCTTTCTGACCTGCCTGGTCCAGCATACGCAGCGCATTATCCGTGAGGGCATCGGTCATATACCAACCTTCGGTCGGTGGCATATGTTCCTCATTCCCATTGGCAAAATGGCGCACGATCCCGGCCCGCTTGGTTTTTCGAATGTCAAAATAATTTGCCGCCCCGCTTATCAGACCATAATAGTCATCAAAACCCCGGTCCATGGGCCATTGAGGATGATTTTCGCCCACGTGCCATTTACCGGACATATATGTTTGATAACCTGCCATTTTAAAAACTTCCGCCAGGGTGACACATTGATCATTAAGGAATCCCTGATAGGCACCCGGCTCTGCACTCTCCGCATCACGGCTAATCATCGCACCCATTCCGGCCTGATGTGAATAAAGCCCGGTGAGCAGTGATGCCCTGGTAGGACAACAGCGCGCACCATTATAAAAGCCGGTGAAGCGGAGACCATCTGCTGCCAGTTGGTCAATATGCGGCGTCGATATTTCAGAACCATAACATCCCAAATCAGAGAATCCCATATCATCAACAAGAATAAGCAAGATGTTGGTTTTATCGGTGGGCTTGGAATCGCAATTTGTCAGCAGAAATAGAAATGTTAGAAGTAAAACCAGCAATACTATTTTTGAACTATATTTCTGCTGTGACTGTATTTTTGTTATCATTTACTATTGACTTTCCGGTTTTCGATTAAGGTTCTTTTGCGAAATCATATTTATGTTTCGTCGTATCCCATGACGCCTTAAAACAATGACGAAAATGAAATGCATCGATCATACTGGTGTAATTTCCCGGTCTGCCGGGACAGGTTTCCATATGAAGCAATTGGTAGGACAGATATCAAAGCAGGTGGAACATCCTGTACATGAATAAGGATCTACAAATGCCACTTTACCAACGGAGTTTTTTTCTTTCCAACCATCACCGGGTTTCATTTCTATCGCATAGCAATGGCCGATTGGCATACATCGGTCACAACCAATACACTTATCTTGCTCTACAAATGCAACTGCTTCAGTAAGCCGCAATGTTTGAGCGGTTTTCATTTTGGGGACAAGTAGATCACGAAACGTTTTAATGGATGCATAGTTGTGTCTTTGCATATATTCCTTGATCAGCCTTATTTCCTTCCATAAAAAATCATATCCGCGAATCATTGTTTCTGTAACCACACCCACCATATCTGCGCCCATTAATATCATTTCCACGTAGTCATTCCAATGGGACATACCGCCATATCCACAGATAGTGACGAGGGGTCCGTTTGTTTTTCTGATCTCATATACATCCCTGAGCGCCAATGGTTTTAGCCATTTGCCTGACAGACAAACAACCGATGGATCTACCTGAAGTCTCTGTGAACTGATTTCCGGATTGTCAATATCCTCAATTGGAGGAATTCCTAATCTGTTACCAACACTTGAAACTGCATCTGCACCGGCTGAATATGCCGCATAGGCAACCTGTGCAATATTTCCGCCTTCCGGAGTTAATTTAACAAATAGCGGGATATCGGTCTCTGCCTTGATTCCCTTGACAATTTCTTTAACCAGGTCCGGACGCTGTCCCATGGACGCACCAGTACATTTCTCAATTTTTTCCCCGGTAACCTCGACATTAAAAGACATATTCGGACAGCACATATTTAATTCGTTCGCATCCGCGCCGGCGGATTCAAACGCTTTTGCCATCCTTATCCAACCGGTTACGCCATCATCTCCGTCATATGTAATGTTGCTTAGAATCTTTGTAACCCCAGTATATTTTTTGCTTTCTTCACAAAGTCGCAATGCCTCATCAAGAGTTAATCGTTTTTCTGCAGTAAACGTATGTAGTTTATTTTTATGCCACCAGCGGTAGCGCGGTTCGCGGTTGATATACGGCTCCGGATCTATAGTCAGTTTAATAACCGCTGCCCCCCAACCGGCTGCATCTATTTTTTTGATCATATCAACCGTTTTTACAGTTGGTCCGGATCCGACAAAAAACGGATTATGTAAATCAAGTCCGGCTGTAGTGACAGGCAGATAGGTGGCCTCATGCACATCCATCTTTTTTGAATCGGATTTTGTCATAAATGTCTCCACCAGAAATATAACCAGTATAAATATATACCACAGAGAACACGAGTAAATATATATTATTTAAAGACTTAGCAGATTAAATTCTTTTCTCCACCTCTGTGATCTCTGTGTCCTCTTTACAGAGACTTTTTGGCGCAACTATAAATTCGATTTTATTTTCTAAGTACTTCATCCACTGCGTCTGAAAACAATAATAAATGCTTAAATATTTATCTTCAATTTAGACCAGAAATCCTTCAAATTTATCTGGCGTTTTTCCTCGGCCGATTCATATATCGCAAGTGTTGCTATCAGGGCATTTAGCCCGTCTTCCCCTCTTGTACCGGCTTGTGACTGGACGCCATCCTTTACACATGCAACAAAGTGCGCTATCTCGCCAACATACCCCAAAGACATGAACTCATCGACTGCGGGTTTCGTCCAGCCATGTGTAAAATCTGCTTTCTCGATGGCATATTCATATCCCTGTCGGCTGTATACTGATAATGGAGATCCTTTGGTCAGATCGATATGAATATTTCCCTCCGTGCCATAGATCTCAATCTTGTCGTCCATTCCGCCACAGGTGATATAATTCCCCTCGACAAATGCCCGTGCACCACCATCCATCTCGATTAATGCTGCGGCCCAGTCTTCTCCTGTATAATTTTTGTGTAAAAGGTTATTTTCACTGCCCCCCGTTTTCAACCCGGTTACGGTGCTAATCTTTTGGTTCAGGATCCAGGGTAGGAATCCCACCGGATGAATACCGAGGTGAATCATTGCACCACCGCCACAGTATTCTTTTTTTTGAGCAAACTCAGAGTGTGAACCATTATGAGTTTCCTTAGCCTTGACATACAACACATCTCCAATTCCCCCTTCATCACAAATCTCCTTTGCCCGTATGAGTGCCGGCGCAAACACCCAGTCTTCGGCATACATAAGATTTGTCTGCTGTTTTTTACACATGCCGATCATTTCCAGGCCATCCGGAATTGATGTGGCAAAGGGTTTTTCACAAATTATGGACTTGATTCCCGCATCTGCAGCAGCTACAACCACCGCTTTATGTAAATAATTTGGGACACAGACACTCAACAAATCCAATTCTTCCTTTTCAAACATCTCACGATAATCTTTATATTGAACCGGAATAGAATACTCAGAGGAAAATTTCTCCAGATTATCCAGGGCTGCGACAGAATGCATAATTACATCCGGACAGCGTTTATAAGACTCGGCATGTAACATGGCTGCAAATTGTGAGCCCACTATTCCAACTTTTATTTTATCCACAAAATCTCCCAGGTCTGTTTGTTATAGGATTACGAGAATACATGTATTTGATTGCCATGGGTTCAAAAATAAATTCTGCTAGGGATTTAAACAATCTTCCGGAATCTTTCCCTGCAACATGGAAAGCAAATTATCAGCTGCCCGCTTTTGTAATTCAACAGCAGAAGCCGTTGAATACCATGCATAGTGACCTGTAGAAATGACACGTGGGTCAGAAATCAGAATGTCCCTGTTTGCCAGGGGCGGTTCATCATGAAACACATCCAGCCCTACACTATGCAGTCTGTTTTCATTCAACGCGGTAATCAAATCCTCTTCATCAATCACAGGGCCGCGCGATGTATTGATTAGAATAGGTTTTTTCTTCATTAGCCCAAGGGTTTTTTTATTAATCAATCCTTCGGTTTCTTCCGTTAGATTACAATGCAGCGAAATTACATCACTTTTTTCAAGTACTCCTTTTAGATCTGCTTTCTCAGCACCCAATGTTACAAATCGGTCTTCAGAGATATATGGATCACTTGCCAGAACTGTTTTAAACAGATTTTTTGTTTTGCTGCAAAAAGTGCCGCCTATGCGTCCCAGACCGATTATGCCCAGAGTTTTATCATGCAGTTCAAATATTTCAGTAACAGGCGGTGCACCAAAATTAGAATGAAAGCTTTGTTTCCCCCGGAGCAAAGCCCTGGCACAGGCGTACATCATTGTCATTGCATGATCGGAAACGGCATGATTGGCATATCCCTGTACATTTGCTACCTTGACATTGTGACGGTTGGCTGAATCCAGGTTAACATTATCATATCCTACGCCATATCTGACAATCGCAACTAAATCCGGAAGCGATTGTAAAAATTCATCGTCAACTTCTGTCCATCTTACAAATCCCCCTCTGGCCTGGCCGGCGAACTCAATTTTTCCGGCACGATCATGCCGGTCACCGGGAAATATTTCGAACTGATATCCGGCATCGCTGAATAATTTTTCTTCATATGCAAATGAATCATATCCGGTATCCAGAACTACGATTTTTTCTTTGATCATAAGGATTCTCTAAATTGTCATAGCGGTAAATCCGCCATCCACACGAATTATTGCCCCGGTCACAAATGATGAGGCTTTTTCTGATGCCAGCCAGACTGTGGCGCCAATTAGTTCTTCCGGTTCGCCGAACCGGTTCATCGGAGTATGACCCATTATTGAATCGATACGGTCCTGTGTGAGTATTTTTCTGTTTTGCTCAGCAGGAAAAAAACCGGGTGCAATGGCATTGATCCGTATATTGTGATCTGCCCATTCTTTTGCCAGGTAATGTGTCAGGTTGTTTACGCCTGCTTTTGACATGCTATAAGTGAAAACCCTCGATAAGGGTAATGTGGATGAAACGGACGATATATTAATAATGCTTCCACCATTTTGTGCTTTGATCATCTGCGCCCCAAAAACCTGGCAGGCCAGTACCATACTTTTCAAATTCACAGCAATGATCTTCTCCCACTCCGCTTCAGTAATTTCAAGAAAAGGTGTGGCAGAATTTATTCCCGGCGCATTGATCAATATATTTATCGCACCATATTCTGATATTATTTGATCTGCAGCCTGTTTCATTTCCTCTTTGCTTGTAGCATCAACTTTAATCGCTGAAGATTTTACACCAAATTTTAAGAGATCCTGTACATTTTTTTGTGCATTTTCCAGATTTAGATCTAAAATAACAATATTGGCTCCGGCTTTGGCCAATCCTTGCGCCATACACCCTGCTAGTACCCCACCACCACCAATTACGACTGCAGTTTTACCCTTTAAACTGAACATCTCTTCAACATAACTCATGCGTTTAGATCTCCTCATAGTAAAAGTTTTTACGATTTACACTAAATCGTATTCTATTTCATTAACTTTGCCTGCACATTACCGCAACCATCAATAATAATTATTATAATACTCCCATCATCGAGAATATTTTTACAACCGCCCCTAATGCAACTATAATAATGGCTATGATCATACCAATATTCCACATGGTGCCTTTCAATCCACTATTTACTTCATTGCCAAGATAGCTCTTACTATTTTGCAGAATAAAGAAGCAGATATATGCGATTGGCATCATGATCAGATTAAATGATGAGGTCAATACCGGCAGCCACAGAGGCATTTTGTAAAAAGCGCCCACAATCCCTACATTGGCAACCATAGTGCTTAATTTATATGCTTTACCATGGTACTCAAAATTGAACATCTCACTCAGGATAAAACCACATATCAGCATTTCTATCACACCCGTGGTTATGCACATACTCAACACACCAATTGAGAAAACAATACGTCCAAAAGTGATACCCACTAATGGTTCCAAAGCATGCGCCGCATCAACAGGGCCCTTCACATCGATGCCTTGTTCATATAGAGTATTAGCACAGGCAATCACCACAAATCCGGTTGCAAGTACAAATGGAATTATCATTGAAGTACTCAGATCGAAATTCATGAGTTTCCGATGCGATTTTCCCCATCCACGGGCTAACATGGTATAGGGATATAAAAATGTCTGATTCACTCCTACGGCTGCACCCAGCATTCCCAGGACTATTAGTATACCTTTTGTATCATCAGGAATGTAGAAAGTAAATAATCCTTTAAATAGTTCATTCCAGTTTATACCGGTCTTCAGCACGACCAGGAAAAAAGCAGTAACCATAAATATGAGAAAATATTTCAGCAGGCGTTCAAACCCGGTTACGGCTTTGCGGTTACCTCTGCCGTAACTCCAGCATATTTTTGTTACTATGATTAAAAAAACAAGAGCAAACGGCCATTTGGGGAGATCAACACCAAATACACTAAAAATATCCTGCATGACGGCCGTACCCAGAGAGTACTGAGGAAACTGCCATACCGTGGATGCCAGAAGAACATTTATTCCCCAGAAAATTGCCAGACTGGGGTGCAGTTTATTCCAGAACACATCATACGGGCGTGCACGGGTAACCAAAAGCTGGTGACCGATGGCCAGAAACATAACGACACTGATAAGAATGGCAACCGGCTGCACCCATAATAATTTATATCCGAATACGGCTCCGGCATAAATAGAAGCGCCGGCAGAACCGGCACCCAGTGTCACTGCACTCTGCAGCCATCCCGGGCCCGACAACTTCAGATATCCCCGCCAGCGATTCCAGTATTTGGGCTCTGAGCTGAGTACATTTAAAAGATCTATTTCCTGCTTTAGTGCATCGGGATCACGTGTCTCAACCATTGGTAATCCCCGGCGAATTTGCTGATTACTGCGCTTAGAATCCATACATTCCTTTATGCGTTAATCAAAGCTATCTACTCTGCTCAAGAATACGATATTACATATATTACTTTTTTACCATTTATTAAACGATCTTAGTTCACAATGATTCAAAACATACATATATTTAGCTTAATTCTGAAACGTTAATCCATTTTCTCTTTTCCCAACTCTCATAGGCGAGTTCACCCAGTTGTACGCCCTTGGCCCCTTCCCGGAAATTCCATGGGAATGGATTTTTCCTGACACTTGCCGCGAGAAACTTTTCCCACTGGGCCCGAAATGCATTGGGATACTCAGCAGACTCCTCAACTTCCTGCCAATCTTCAAAGTAATTTTTCATCACCTTTGCATCAGGATTCCATACGGCCTTCGTGGTTTTGGAGGATTCCTGCACCCAGCATTGTCTTAACCCGGCAACGGCTGATCCTTCTGTGCCATCTACCTGTATGTTTAAAAGATCATCCCGGCGTACCCGAACAGCCCAGCTTGAGTTAAAATGGCAAATGATACCATTGTCTAATTCAAACGTTGCATAGGAAGCATCATCGGCAGTGCATTTATATTCAATCCCCTGTTCATCAATTCTTGATGGAATGTGACACGCACCCAATGAAGTCAATGTTTTAATGTTTCCGAACAAATTATCAATAATATATCGCCAATGGGCAAACATATCCAGAATAATGCCGCCTCCGTCCTCTTTGCGATAATTCCAGGAAGGCCTTTGAACCGGTTCGCTTCTTCCATCAAATACCCAATAGCCAAATTCCCCTCTGACAGATAAAATTCTGCCAAAAAACCCGTCATTTATCAAATTATTCAACTTTACAATACCCGGAAGCCAGAGTTTATCCTGAACCACCCCATGTATAATTCCGGCTTCTTCGGCCAGGTTATATACTCCATTGAATCACGTAGATTATCTGCCAATGGCTTTTCACAGTATACATCTTTTTTTGCTTCAATGGCTTTTTTCACAGATTTTGTCCGCATATTTGTAATCTGAGTATCAAAATAAATTTTATTATAGGGATCGGAAAGACAGGAATCCAAATCGGTTGAATATTTTTCCAGATTTGTTGATTTTGCCAGTTCACGAAGTTTATTTTCATCTCTTCCCAGTAAAACCGGGTCAGGAATAACAACAGTATTGTCATCAATTTTTAAGCCACCATCTTGCCGAATTGCCAGTATGGATCGCTCGAGATGCTGGTTTCTACCCATCCGTCCTGTAACCCCATTCATTATGACGCCAACCTTATGTATATTCATGCTGTCTGCTCCCTTTAAATGTTACAAATTCGCGATAATGTTCTTCATTTGATAAATCACTGAACCAAAGATTACTCAAAATAGCCAAAGATCATTCATACCATAAAGTCAAATCTGCCAGATCTGTTAAGTCACAAGCAGTGATCACCATATGACCGGATTATCATTTGCAGGAATTTGTCCTGATCTATTTGCCAATATTTGTTTGAGAATATTTCTACCTCGTGGGTTCCGGTAAAACCTGCCTCTTCCACCCGGTTCTTAATTTTACGAATTGGAATACAGCCGTCGCCCATCAATCCACGGTCATTCAGCAAGTCCACAGTTGGTGTTATCCAGTCACTGATATGAAATGCGAAAATCTTATCCAACTTACCACATCTGTCAATTTCTTCGGGAAGTTGTGGATCCCACCAAAGATGATAAACATCGATAACTACACCAAGATAATTAGATGTGATCTCCTGACAAATATCATTAGCCTGTTTGATTGTATTAATTGCCGACCTTGAGTCAGCATACATGGGGTGTAGCGGTTCAATACCGAGGCGAACATTCAAACGCTCGGCCAACGGCAGTATGCGTTCGATACCCTCCACAATTTGCTGTCTTGATTCATCGAGCGCTTGATCAGGATGTGAACCACAAACCAATACTATCATGGGGGCGTTTAACGCATTCGCCTGGTGAATGGCATTCTCATTTTCTGCAATCGCTTCTTCCCGCTTGCTTAGTTGTGGGTGAGGAAAAAATCCACCCCGGCACAAAGAAATGATATTCATACCCTTGTCTTTGATCATTCTACCTACAAGATCTATGTCTCTGCCCTCAAGATACTGGCGCCATATGGTAATATTTTTGATTCCCTGTTCGCTATATTTTTTTACCGCAGTCTCAATATCCCAGGGTTTAGTCGTGATGGTGTGAATTGCTAGTTTAGATAGATTTTTCATAATTTGCTTCAAATCTGTCTTTCTCCGGAAAAGATATCCGGAGAATTATTTTAGGGTTTTTAAGTAGGTTCCCGATACTAACCCGGGAACAGTATTCCATTATTTGAGACAGCTGAAAAATTGTAAATACGGCTGATTTTCTGCCAATCGCTTTATATACACAGCCAGTTCCCTGGCATGGTAATCACCCCACATGGTTGCCTCTCCGCAGGGGATTTTTCTCCCCGTTGGAATATAGTCCCAATTATTCGGTCTGTGATATACGGAATGTAGAATCAGACCCTGATGATCTTTATCCGTGGATAAATAATCTTCAGAAAACAGACGTTTGGCGATCGCCAGACCAGCCTGGGTATATAGAGTTCCATCGTGCTTCAGATCTATGTTGTTTAAATATCTGCCAAGACGAAGAATTCCCTGGGCCGCAATTGCAGCGGATGAACTATCTACAGGTTCGTACTCATTATTTGGATCTGCTATTTTTTCCCGATAATTTCCCATATTCGCCAGACCAGGTGCACCAAAATCCCAATAAGGAATCCCATCGAGGGGTGTATTTTTGATATAAAAGTCTGAGGTAATACGGGCAATATTTAGAAAACGATCCAGGACAACATCTTTAGACGGAAAATACGGGAGATTTAAGTTTCTGATCTCATCATCATCTATATTCGCAATGAATTCGAGTTGTTCGGCATAGCCCAGGATAATCCACGCCAACCCTCGGCTCCATGTAGTAAATGGTGAATATCCCTGCTGTGTACTGGGATTCCGGTAGCTGCCATTTTTCTGATTGAAAACTGACTCATGAACCACCCTGCCCGGCATATCGAGATAGTCCCGACCCTCATCAAAGTAAACATTGAACTGTGCAGTCGTTTGCGCATGAATTAGAGATCGCCGCAGTAGATTGATTGATTCATCAGATTCGGCTTTTAAATGGTGACCCAGATGGTGACTTAGCGATAATACTCTCAATGAGCGTATTGTATCAGCGAATAAAGAATGAGGGCCATTAAATGAATAAATATAGCCCAAATCTTCGGGTAGTTGTGTCCAACGGGCTGCCTGGATTGCACCGGATATTTTAATTGCTAATGTGTAAAAATGCTTTTCCCACTCATTTTCCGAAAATTTATTTTCTTTCATTAGTCGCAGTAAATTGCCATAAGTACTATAATTATTGAACCCATGATCATGAACCCCTATATGGCTAACATGTGTAGCCATATGCTTAAGTGTACCTTCGCGCCCAATATTCAGGAAGGTTTCATCTCCGGTTGCATCAAACTGCAAGATAGCAGATCCATATAAAAATCCCTGCGTCCATTCCGTCCAGCCCCTGGAAGTATACTTCCCTTTTACTGTAAAAACAGGCGTTCCATTATCCGGATTCCAGGTGTTTTGTATATTAATAATCTTCGCTGCCGAGAGATCAAATAAAAGGTCGATATCTGTCAACAAATCTTTCGGATTTTGGTCACGCTCGATTTTCATGAGTTACTCCACATTTATAATCTGTTAATATTCATTCCGCCACTGATTTCCAGAACCATGCCGGTTGAATAAGAAAATGTGCCGTTGGCGAGTGCAACCACCGCCTTTCCAATATCTTCAGGATATCCCCACCTCCTCTGGGGAATCAATCCAGCGGCAATGAGTTTATCATATTTTTCCGTCACCGGTTCGGTCATATCTGTTTTGATAATTCCGGGTTGAATTTCATAGACATTAATTCCATACTCTGACAGACGATCAGCATACAAGCGTGCAGTTTGGCTTAATGCCGCCTTGGAAATGCAATACTCTGCTCTTGATGGCGATGAAACATATGCAGAGATAGAGGAAATAAAAATAATCGATGGCCTTATTTTATATTCCTCTAGCTGCTCAATCATCTTATTAGCTGCCAATTGTGTTATAAAAAAGGGACCGCGTGCGTTAATCGAATGGACCCGGTCATAGCTTTCACCGGTCGTTTGTAAAATATCCAGTCTCTCCAGGGGTGCCACACCGGCATTATTCACAAGCACATCAATCTTGCCAAATTTTCCAATTGTCTGCAGTAATAATGTTTTTTCTATCCATATCATTGGATATGTCACCAATTAAGGGAGCAAAGTTTACTCCTTCCGCCTCAACCAGTTCTTTAACCCCGGAAAGCCCCTCACTTTTTTTCTCAGGATCGTAGTTGCGTGCATTTCCCGCAATATCGAAACCTGCTTTGGCCAGTTCAATTGCGATCCCTCTACCTATTCCCCGGCTGGCACCGGTAACGAGAGCGACTCGGTTATTTGGCATATCTTTACCTCTTTATTCTTATGCAGGAAAATACATAAAAAAAATAATATCAGCAAAAGACCTGCGAACTAACTGAATTTTTAGTTTTATATTATTTCTCAGGAATAATAGTTCTATGAAAGGCCTGTTTTTTATTGACATCCGTTAAAAAGTCCATTACATTTCAAAAAAAACTGGTGAAATTATCGATGTTTCATCCCATTTTAAAAAACACCCTCACAAAAGGCTATAAGCATCTTTTTGAATGCTGGATCTATTGAGCCTCCCTTCCCTCCCTTTTTCATTTTCCAATTGGAATACAATATCACTTAGAACATTGAGTAAATCTCTGTGATATTTAATTTCTCTGTGGTCTCTTTTTTATACATTAAAATATATGGGATATAATCATGACGATGGAACTCATAACAAAAGAAAAAATCGCCGACACCAGTCCGGAAAGACCTGCCCGGGCGGAAGGCAATTTTTATCAACCATTAGAAAGCAAAATTGGCCCGGGAATGAATCAAAGGATTCAGCGGCTTCGAAAACTAAGTTTTGAAACCGAACCTTCCCTTTCCATAGAACGGGCACTTATCGAAACCAATTTCTATAAAGAAAACTATGGCAAGTATTCTATACCAGTATTAAGAGCCTTAAATTTTCTGGAAATCTGTAAACAAAAAACCATATACATGGGCGATGATGAATTGATTGTCGGTGAACGCGGTCCGGAACCAAAATCGGTCCCCACCTTCCCGGAACTGACCTGTCATAGTGTCGAAGATTTTCGTGTTCTGAATTCAAGAGATCAGCAACGATACACGATCAGTGAGGAAGATATTGCCACCTACGAAAAAGAAGTTATTCCCTATTGGCAAGGCCGAACTCAGAGAGAACGGATATTTAGTCATGTGCCGGAAGAGTGGAAAGCGGCTTACCAGGCGGGATTGTTTACAGAATTTATGGAACAGCGTGCACCCGGACACACCGCTTTGGACGGAAAAATATATCAAAAAGGAATGCTCGATTTTAAAAAGGAGATCGCGGATCACTTAGCGAGTTTGGACTATTTAAATGATCCTGATGCAACGGATAAAGCGGAACAACTCAAAGCGATGGATATTTCCTGCGATGCAGTGATCGTTTTTGCCGAACGACATGCTGATCTGGCTCAAGATCTGGCGAAAAAAGAAAAAAATCCCCAACGAAAGGCAGAATTAGAGAAAATCGCCGAAGTGTGTCGCTGGGTACCCGCCAATGCGCCACGGACCTTTTGGGAAGCAATACAGATGTACTGGTTTGTTCATCTGGGTACGATTACCGAACTGAATGGTTGGGATGCAATGAATCCGGGACATTTTGATCAACATCTTACTCCATTTTATGCAAAAGAGATCGCCAGCGGTTCCCTTACCCGGGATGAAGCCAAGGAATTAATTTGCTGTTTCTGGATAAAAGTAAATAACCATCCGGCCCCGCCAAAAGTCGGCATAACCGCAAGGGAAAGTGGTACCTACAATGATTTCACAAATATCAATATTGGTGGAGTTAAGCGTAACGGAAGCGACGGAGTGAGTGATGTATCCTATATCATGTTGGAAGTGATTGAAGAACTTCACATTTTACAACCGGGAAACTCAGTTCATATTAGTTCGATTACTCCGGATAAATTTCTTAACGCCGCCTGCAAGGTCATCAGACAGGGCCATGGGTATCCTTCCGTTTTTAATCCTGACATCTATATCATGGAAATGCTTCGTCAGGGTAAAACTTTAGAGGATGCCCGTGAAGGTGGTTGCAGCGGCTGTATCGAAGTGGGCGCGTTTGGCAAAGAAGCCTATCTTCTGACCGGCTATTTAAATGTTCCTAAAATATTTGAAGTAACTCTAAATAATGGCATTGATCCGGTTACCGGTAAAGTGGCCGGGATTAAAACCGGAGATCCACGTACCTTCAAAAGCTTTGAAGAATTGTATGCCGCTTTCCACAAACAACTCAATTTTATCATCGATCAAAAGATCAGAGTCAGCAACTACATTGATAAAATGTTTGCCAAATATGCCCCGGCGCCATTCCTCTCTGTAGTAATTGAAGACTGCATAAAGAAAGGCCGCGATTATTATGATGAGGGCCCCCGATACAATACCAACTATATTCAGTGCACCGGATTAGGCACCGTCACCGATAGCCTGGCTACACTTAAAAAACACGTCTTTGAAGATAAAACATTTAGTATGGATACCATTCTGGACGCGGTTGCAAAAAACTTTTCCGGTGAAGAAAAATTGCGTCAACGGATCCTCAACTACACCCCCTTCTTTGGTAATGATGATGATTATGCCGACTCCATTGCTCTTCGTGTATATAATGATTTGCTGGATGCGATCGATGGTAAGCCAAATATCAAAACCGGTGGAAAATACCATCTGAACATGTTATCGACTACCTGTCATGTCTATTTTGGTAAAGTGATGGGTGCGACACCAAACGGACGCTTGGCCGGTAAATCAATCTCAGACGGCACCTCACCCTCGCACGGCTGCGATACTCATGGCCCGACAGCGGTAATAAGATCACTCACAAAACTGGATCATGTAAAATCTGGCGGAACCTTGCTAAACCAACGCTTTTTACCCAGCCTGGTTAAGCGTGATTCTGATATTGCCAAACTGGGAAATCTGATTCGCTCCTATTTTTCACTGGGCGGGCATCATATCCAGTTTAACATCGTTGATACGGCAACATTGAGGGCTGCTCAGGAGTGCCCGGAGGATTATAAGGATTTGTTAGTCCGTATGGCCGGCTATAGCGATTATTTTAATGATATGAATGAGGATCTTCAACAGGAAGTCATTGACCGTACCGAGAACGAGTCATTTTAATTAAACTATGCTCAGTGGTTTCTATCAGGAAGATAAATGAAGCAAGCGCTCATATTTGATGTAAAACGGTATGCAATTAATGACGGACCGGGTATCCGGGTGACTATTTTTTTTAAAGGCTGCCCTTTATCATGCAGCTGGTGTCATAATCCGGAGAGTATTTCACCAAAAGTCCAAAAATTATACTCCGCTTCAAAATGCATCGGTGCCACGGAATGCATCAAAGTGTGTGATCAAAATGCCCTTACCCTGACAAAAGAAGGTATTGTCACCGATCCGGATCGCTGCAACCTGTGCGGCGCTTGTGCCGACGCCTGTCCGACAAAAGCCATTGAAATGAGTGGTACTGCTAAATCTATTGAAGATATTTTAAACATTATAACAAAGGAACGGATTCATTTTGATAATTCCGGGGGCGGAGTCACTTTTTCCGGGGGTGAGCCTTTAATGCACCATAAATTTTTAATCGAACTTCTTGACGCTTGCGGAGAAGAGGGCATCCATAGAACAGTTGATACATCCGGATATGCCTCGGCTGAGATATTATTGGAAGTAGCCAAAAGAACCGATCATTTTTTATATGATCTCAAACTGATGGATTCCGAGAAACACAAACAGTACACTGGTGTTTCGAACAAGCGGATTCTCTCAAATCTGGTTTTACTGGCCGAAACCGGGGCCAGTATCAATATCCGGATTCCTCTGATCAAAGGTGTCAATACGGATGATGAAAATATTGAAAGATCGGCAAAGTTTATCAGTGCTCTTCCTGGTGACAAGAAACCAATCAACCTGTTACCTTATCATGATATTGCCCGTAAGAAGTACGAAAAACTTGGTAAGGAGATGAACCTGCATGGCATGAGCGAACCTACAAATATTGAGCAAGAGCACGTAATTTCAATATTTGATTCATATGGACTACCTGTAGTGATTGGTGGTTAGAATAAAATATCCCTTCATTGATCCTGATATATTTATTTTTAGATGCCTTTTCTGCAACTGCTTTGACTTCAGCATTTCTAATACCGTTTGCTCGATGGCATTCATCGCATACATCCCAACTATTAAATTATTATTATCCTTGGGAACTTGAAAAAAGATTAGAGGAGTTTGTTAATTATTATAATCATGAGAGATATCACGAATCCATAGATATTTAAACACCGGCAGATGCATATGCTGATCGCAGGATAAAAATTCTAAATAAGAGGAATGAAATAAAACAAAAAACGCTGCAATTGAGACGCATGAAAAATTTATTTAACCAGGAAGTGGAGATTTTTTGTAACTGACGAAAGTATCTCGTAAAAAAATCGAAATTTTAGTCCGAGAGTTTTTGAATATTTACAATCTATTTTGTCTCACGAATTCTTTGTTCAGTAAAATATTTATTATAATTATATTTAGCAGTCGGAGCCCAGGGTTCATTCACCAGGGGTAGATGTTGTCTTAAGCGCATTTTTATAACGGAATAATCACTCTTGTCCACAAGGTTATACCATTCATCGTAGTCATTACTATGGTCATACAATTCTTCTGATTCATCTTCATAGTGAATATATCGGAAATTTTCATCACGTATTGCATGATTATTTCTTCCATAAGTAGTTATTGCAATATGGGGCCAGTTGGCTAGGGTATTGACTAACAATGGTTTCAAACTATGACCTTCATTTTGAGGATTTGGTGTTAATCCACACAGATCAAGCAATGTAGGATAAATATCAATCATACCTACTGGTTTTTTACAAACCTGTCCCTTATTAAAATCTGGAGCAGAAATTATAAGTGGTGCACGCGTAGCCTCTTCCCAGAGTGAGTGTTTTCCAAATCGATTTTTTTCACCAATATGATAACCGTGATCGGACCAAAGAATAATGATGGTATTGTCGGAATATTTGCTCTCATCCAATGCACTCAGCACTTCACCGACATAATGGTCAACAAAAGAGATACATGCCAAATAAGCCTGGACAATATATTTCCATTCATCGGTTTTGATGGCCCATTCGGTTGTCGGCATCATGGGTAAATCAGCAATTTCCCTGCCTATTTGCGGTATATCGGCAAGATCGTTTGGTAAATAGGGCGGCATTTCAAGTTGCTCTACCGGATGCATATCGAACCATTTTTGCGGTACATGCCAAGGAACATGAGGACGCAGAAATCCAATTGCTAAAAAGAAAGGTTTTTCATGCTGCTCAGCAAGTCGGGCCTTGGCCCATTGCGCGGATTGATAGTCAGGCATTTCGTAATCATGTTCAGGGAACGCTCCCCAATCTGTACTGGTACCGCCATAATCAGGGCCTTTTTTACCTTCCCATTTCATACGTTTTTTAGGTTTGGGGCCGAAGCCCGGCACTCGACCACCTGATATATCAAATATCCCTTTGGGCGCATGCTTGTGAAACAATTTGCCGATACCCATTGTTTTATATCCGTTTTGTTTAAAATATTCCGGCAAATATATACAGGCCTGGGTCGCGGAATTGGACTCACGGATTTTCTCGTCATTAATCTGACCATAAATACCGGTTGTTGAAGGGAGTAATCCACTCATCAAACTTGCTCGGGATGGCCCGCAAAGCGGTGCCTGACAATGCGCATTTGTGAATAATATACCACGGGCAGCCAGCTTGTCAATATTTGGTGTTTTTGTATTAGGATGACCTCCCATGCAGCCAACCCAGTCATTTAAATCATCAACGGCAATGAATAGAACATTTGGCTGTTTCAAAGGTAGAGATTGTGTACAGGATGTTAAAAATATTATCCCCGCTATTCCTCTAATGGTCATATTTATAAATATTCTTCTATTCATCATTATATAACTCCAATAAACAAATTTTTGAATTGCACAAAGACATGAGTCTCATTACACAATTGACGAATCAGGTGTAGGCCGGATGAAGCAATCTCCCAATTATCCGGTGAGGATTGTTTCGTCGCCCCCGCGAATGCGGGGCCTCTCCTTAATAACAATAATGGTCAGTCATTATTAATTTCCTGTCTGGCGACAGGCAGGCTAACTGATAACTCCTAACTAAAAAATCCCGCCATTAGCGGGATTTTTTCACG
>CAVXXB010000009.1:0-12267 GCA_963765585.1 Calditrichia bacterium
ATTTGGTTATAGTTGGTTCCGAAATCAACACCCAGGAATTAGAGAGGGTCAGGAAAAAAACTGAAACGCTTATCGGCCGAAATATATCAATTCTGATATTACCTCCTGAAGATTATCAAAAATTAAAAAATCACTTTCATGAAAAACCCATTCTTATTTTGTATCAGGGAGGAGACAAATGAAGATTGGTATGGTTTTAGATTCACAATTCCCACCGGATATCCGGGTTGAGAATGAGGCAACAAGTCTGGTTCAGAATGGTCATGATGTACATCTTCTTAGTTATTCCCATTTACCTGAATTTCAGGCGGAGGAGATGTGGAATGGTGTTCATGTTGTGCGTAACCATTTATCAAAAAAACTTGCAAAAAAAGGCCGGGGATTAATTAATACATACTTCGATGTGTATACGCCATACTGGTCAAAACTGATTCAAAAGTTCATTTCCGAATATAATCCTGATGTATTGCATGTACATGATTTGTTTATGCTGGGAGCCGCGTATAAGGCAACTAATAAATACAATCTACCCATCGTTGCCGATCTTCATGAAAATTATGTTGAAGGTTTAAAACACTACCAATTTGCAAATTCGTTCCCCGGCAACTGGCTTATTTCAATAGATAGATGGAGCAAGAGGGAAATTGAATGGTGCAAGCAGGCAGATCATATAATCACGGTAATCGATGAAGCAGTGAACAGATATTCGGGTTTAGGAATTGATCCAAAAAAAATTAGTGTGGTGGCAAATTATGTTAACATAGATGATTTTTTAGATGTACCGGATATACCTGATATCATTAAACGTATCGGTGCCAGCTTTTCTGCTACATATATCGGGGGATTTGACACGCACCGCGGATTAGAGTACACCATACGTGCCACCGAACTTATCCGGAAGCAAATACCTGATTTTAAATTAGTTCTCGTTGGTCATGGTAATAATTTTGATTCACTAAAAGATCTGGCCGGTCAACTGGATATTGAAGGTTCGATTTTATTTGAAGGATATCAAAATCCGGACACGATACCTTCTTATATTAAGGCCAGTCAAATTTGCCTTATTCCGCATTTAAAAACTATACATACTGATAACACGATACCGCATAAATTATTTCACTACATGTTACTGGCCAAACCGATTGTGGCATCCAATTGTGATCCTATAGAGAGAATCGTCAATGACACTCAGTGTGGTTTTATTTATCAGGATACAAATGCACAGTTACTGGCGGATAAAGTAATCCAGATATACAAGAACAAGACATTGGCTACTGAGATGGGTAAACGGGGTCAGGAATCAGTCCACAAAAAGTATAACTGGCAGGAAGCCGAAAAAAAACTATTACAATTATACGAAAATCTTTAATAATCTTGTGATTGATCGCGGAGAATTAAATGAAACAAGTGATATTAAAAAAAGGAAATGTATTAACTGAAGAAGTTGCCAAACCGGAAGTCTCCGAAGGGATGGTGTTGATCAGAAGCGTGGTGAGCTGTATATCCGCCGGTACTGAATTAGCCAGTATTCAAACATCTGAGAAGCCATTGATTAAAAGAGCGATGGAACAACCGGAAAAGGTAAAAAAGGTGTTAAACTGGGTTCGGCAAGACGGCCCGGTAAATGCGCTTAAACAAGTAAAAAACGAACTCAATGTAGGTTCGGCACTTGGCTATTCTCTCAGCGGTCTCGTTGTTGCAACAGGAAAAGATGTCACCGGTTTCCAGGCAGGTGACCGGGTAGCTGCTGCCGGGGGATCAGCAAATCATGCTGAATTTGTTGAAGTACCCATCAATCTGGTGACAAAGATCCCGGACTGTGTAAGTCACATGCATGCAGCAACAGTCGCAATAGGTGCCATTGCCATGCAAAGTGTCAGACGTGCCGATCTCCGGATGGGAGAATTTGCGGTTGTTATCGGTTGTGGTCTATTGGGTTTATTTGTCGTACAAATGCTTACTCACTCTGGTATTCGGGTTGCAGTAACAGATATTTCACCGGAAAAACTTGATCAGGCAAAAGAACTGGGAGCCGAACTTATAGTAAACTCCGGGAAAGAAAACCCTGTACCGACCATCCAACAATGGTCCGACGGTCAGGGTGCAGATGCGGTAATTTTTGCTGCAGCGACACAAAGTAACGAACCACTCTCACAAGCATTTAAGATGTGCCGGCGAAAGGGCCGTGTAATTTTGCTTGGAGTTGCGGGCATGCAGATCGATAGAAAAGACATATACGAAAAAGAGATTGATTTTATGATCTCTACTTCATATGGCCCCGGAAGATATGATCGGCAATATGAAGAAAAGGGTCAGGATTACCCCTATGCGTATGTGCGCTGGACTGAGAACCGTAATTTAAGCGAATTTATCCGCCTGATAGAAACCGGCGGGATCTCGTTTAAGTATTTCAATTGTAATAGCTTTCCAGTTGAAAATGCAGCCGATGCATTTGCAGCAGTTAAATCCTCAGGAAAAGACACGGGAATTTCCTTTTTAGAATATGATAGCGAGACAAGACAGCCGGAAAATCCAAGAGTTCAAAATTAAATTATTTCTCCGGTAGGAGCCGATTCTATCTCAATCGGTCTGGTAGGGGCCGGAAACTTTGCCCGAAATATGCATGTGCCTAATATTGCCAAACTGAAAAATATGTTCAGGTTAGCAGGCTGTGATGGATAAGGATGGTTATGCTGCAAAATTAGTAGCAGAGAATACCGGTGCAGAATATTCAACCACGAGTTTTGATGAACTCCTTACAGACGATAAAATTCACCTGATTATGATTTGTACCCGGCATGATACCCACGCGGCAATGGTCCTTAAGGCCCTTCAGGCTGGTAAACATGTTTTTGTAGAGAAACCTCTGGCAACGAATCAAACAGACCTGGATACGATCAATAGACTTTTATGCGTCAGATGTTGAAGTAAAACCACTGCTCATGGTTGGATTTAATCGCAGGTTCAGTAAATATGCGAAAGAAATAAAAAGACACACTGCCGCCAGGGTAAATCCATTGTTTATTAGATATCGAATGAATGCCGGGTATATACCCCTTGATCATTGGGTACATGAAAACGGAGGCCGGATGGTCGGCGAAGCATGCCATATAATTGACCTTATGTCTTATCTGACAGGTTCTCCAGTTAAAGAATTCCACATGGAGAAGTATTACCCCTAAAACTAAACACATCAGTAAAGATGATAATAAATCTTTTATACTGAAATTTAATGATGGCTCAGTTGCGACAATCGATTACTTTGCCCTAGGAAGTAAAAAAGTTTCAAAGGAATACATGGAAGTTCACTTTGATCAAAAGACTTTTATTATGGATGACTATATGTCTCTAAATAGTTATGATATCAGCGCGAAGAATATCACTACAAAAACGAGTCAGAAAGGTCATATAGAAGAATTGGAGGCGTTGTATCATTCTCTTAAAAGCGATGGAGCATCATGGCCTGTCGAATTATGGGATATGATTCAGACTTCTCAAATAGCACTCGAGTTGGCAAAATGAGAGAATTAATTAACTCCTATTATTTTCCGCGCTATATTTTTTCAAAAATTCCCACTTTTATGAAAAGTGATTATCGATATTATTCGCAAGTTATGCGCAGGATAAAGGAGACTGAAAACCTGTCATCAGTAAAACTGAAAGAATACCAGTTCAACAGGCTTAAAGATCTCATTGATTATTCTTGGAAAAATATTGAGGGCTATAAACAACTCTGGAAAGATTATGATTTTCATCCAAATAGTTTTAAATCACTTAATGACTTACATCTGATTCCGTTTATAACCAAGGAAATATTACGAAAAGATATTGACAAATTTACAAATCATTCACTTCCAAACCTGAGGAAGATTTCTACCGGGGGATCGGTTGGCATACCACTTATCTTCTTCCAGCAAAGAAAAAATATATTTATTGAGAAAGCATTTATCCATGATATATGGTCAAAAAAATATCCCCGGATTTCTCCAAAAACCAAGTCGACGATATTGAGAGGCCGCGATATTGATGGAATATTTGATATAGATCCGATGCATGGGCTTATACTTTCTGCATTTGAAATAACACCTCAGAATGTAAAAACATTTATTCGCCAGATTGAAAAATATAAAACACCCATTTTACAGGCGTATCCCTCAGCACTATATGTGATGGCAAATATAATGCAGGACTATGATCTGAAGATAAATCATACTTTTGATTGCATTATGTTTGGTTCTGAGCCCCTGTATGATTTCCAGGAAGAGCTGATAAAAGGAGTCTTTAATACGAAGATATCTCATTGGTACGGGCTGGGTGAGAAAATTGCACTTGCCGGAAATTGTGAGTATAGCGATAGATTTCATATTTACCCACAATATGGTATGGTAGAAATTCTGGATAAAAATGGCAAACATGTCAAAGAAGGTCAGGTTGGTGAAATTGTCGGCACCGGATTCTGGAACTATGCTACTCCATTTATCAGATATAAATCTATGGATTTTGCGGAGCTGGGTGCAGATAAATGTCCGGAATGTGCCCGTAACTACCAATTGCTTAACAAGATTGAAGGTCGACTGCAGGAATATATAGTAAGTAAAAATCACAAGCTTATTGCTTTAACTGGTGTTAGTATCATATGTGGCAAATTTAGAGGAGTAAAACAGTTCCGGTTTTACCAGGAGAGGGCCGGTGAAATAGAATTTAAATATATCAAAAAAGACAACTCACAAACCGTTGATGAATCAGAAATACATGACAATTTGAAATCAAAATTGGGTGAAGATTATAATATTGTAGTTGAATCCGTCAATTCTATTGAACGCACCAAACAGGGAAAATTAAGATATCTTGATCAAAAACTGGACATATCAAAATACATTTAAATGAAAAAGAACAAAAAAATATTTATAATAGGATCTTACCCTCCTCCATTTGGCGGGATATCTGTCCATGTACAAAGAGTGACAACCTATCTGAATACAAGTGAGTATATTCTTTACAATACGTCACCCAACGGATATACCGGTGCGGTAAAATTTTACGGCAAGACGAAGCTCCTGATTCTTTTCTCTTTCCTGTTTAAAAAATTTCGTTTAATTCATCATCATTCACCTGACAAACTGGTAAGAATATTATTATGCCTGATCGGCATTTTTAGAGAAAATATCTATATACACGTGCATGGTGCCAGCCTGGAGGACAATTTCTCGGACAATACCTTCTCCACATTTTTATTAAAAAAAATCTTTAGGAACGTCAATATTATCGCGGATAACAGCAGGATTAAGTCACTGGTGGTGCCTTACAACCCAAAAAGTATATACGAAATAGACGCATTTATTCCACCTGTATATGATAATCAGATTTATAATACTTTTGTAAAAAAAATACCTCCGCCAAAAGAAAAATATATCATAAGTATGATCGGTTGGTTTGCACAATTCAGAGAGACTGATCTGTACGGATTTGATCTGGCGCTGGAGGTATTAAAAATATTGCGCAGTGAACATGGCCTCGATATATCAATCATTGCCAGCGTAAATGGCATCAATGATAAAGATTTGTACACTAGATTCATCGCTACGTTATCTGAGTATAGACTGGAAAAATATTTTACTTTGATAACAGAAGACCTGGAAGAAATCTGGCCGTTATATCTTATAAGTGATATATTTATCCGGCCGAGTATCTCAGATGGCAGTTCTGTGGCACTGATGGAAGCACTGTGGTTTGAGACCCGCACTATTGCCAGTGATGCAGTGCCAAGGCCTGAAGGTGTTGTGCTATTTAAGAACAGAGATATTGACGATCTGGTTCAAAAAATATTGCATGAAATTCAAACTGGTATAACGCAAAGAACCGAACGGATACCAAAAATAATAAACAAAAAATTTAAATCTAAACTACTAAAGGATATTTATAAAATTGAAAGATAAAAATGTTTTAGTCACAGGCGCAGATGGATTTATTGGATCTCATCTCGTGGAAAATCTGGTAAGTAAGGGAGCAAATGTCCGGGCCCTTTCAATGTATAACTCGTTTAATAATTGGGGATGGCTCGAAGATGTTTCGTGTAAAGATGACATTGAAATTGTTACAGGTGATATCCGGGACATCGATCTGTGTAATGAAATTACCAAGGATATGGAATATGTTTTCCATCTGGCAGCACTGATTGCCATTCCCTTTTCCTACCGGGCCCCGTATAGTTATATTGATACCAACGTAGTAGGTACTTTAAACATCTGCCGGGCAACTCAAAATAATTGCCAGCGTATCCTTCATACATCTACATCCGAAGTATACGGCACAGCCAAATTTGTACCCATCGATGAATCTCATCCTCTTCAGCCTCAATCGCCATACAGTGCCAGTAAAATTGGAGCTGATGCAATTGCCATGAGCCTATATAACTCTTTTAATCTTCCTCTGACCATCAACAGACCATTTAACACATTTGGACCAAGACAGTCTTCCCGGGCAGTTATCCCTACAATTATTTCACAAATTGCAAGCGGCAAAAAGGAAATACAGCTGGGTGATACCACACCGACCAGGGATTTCACCTTTGTCGAAGACACCTGCCATGCCATGATTAGCATTGCCGAGTCCGATAACACCATTGGCGAAACTATCAATATTGGTACAAATAATGAAATATCGGTCAGCGATTTATTCACATTGATTAACAAACTGATGGGGAAAGATTCACAACTGGTAAAAGATGAACAAAGAACCAGACCCGAAGGTTCAGAGGTTTTTAGATTGAAATGTGACAATAGCAAATTAAAGAAATTGACTCAATTCGAACCAAAGTATAAACTGGAGCAAGGTCTGGAAAAAACCATATCATGGTTTAGCAAGCCAGAGAATCTTACAAAATACAAAACGGAAATTTACAATGTCTAAGAAAGCAATTATATTAGCAGGGGGATTGGGAACACGGTTAAGACCATATACAATTGTCCTGCCAAAACCGTTAATGCCTGTTGGCGATCTCCCCATATTAGAAATCGTCGTCAGGCAACTCGTAAACCACAATTTTGATAGTATTACGATGGCCGTTAATCATCAGGCAGAAATAATCAAAGCCTTTTTTGGTGATGGATCAAAATGGAATATTGAGATTGATTATTCTGTGGAAGATATACCTCTCAGTACCATGGGGCCATTAAAAATTATGGACCATTTGCCGGAAAATTTTCTAATAATGAACGGGGATGTACTAACAGATCTCGATTTTAGCAAATTCTTTGAATATCATGTTCAGAACAAAAATATATTCACTATATCTGGTTATAAAAGAAAAGAAAAAATTGATTATGGCGTATTAGATATTGATAATAATTCAAATTTGAGTGGTTTTACCGAAAAGCCAACGCCAACTTACAATGTAAGCATGGGAATATATATGGCAAACCGAGATATACTAAATATGATTCCCGAAAACACCGCATACGGATTCGATCATCTGATGAACGATTTATTAATAGCGAATAAGAAAGTTAATGTTAATTTTTTTGATGGGTATTGGCTCGACATTGGCCGTGTAGACGATTATAAAAAAGCGATAGAAATATTCAATGAACAAAAAGAAAGATTTCTAAAGTGAAGAACATATTAGTAACCGGTTCAAATGGTTTTATAGGCAGTTCCTTGATAAATACACTGGCACCGTTAGAATATAAGATTTATCACTTCAATATTGAGGATGGTGATATCGCCGACCCTGATTCCTTAAAAGTATTTAATGATAAAAATATTGAACACGTTATTCATTTGGCAGGCAGGACGTTTGTTCCTGATAGCTGGAAAAATCCCGCGCCATTTTACGCAACAAATGTGATGGGAACCGCAAACATTCTTGAATTCTGCCGATTGAATCAGTGCTCCCTCACACATATCAGTGCATATCTGTATGGGCCCCCGGAAAAATTACCAATTTCTGAAGATAGTACCATAAATCCGAATAATCCATATGCTCATTCAAAACATATGGCTGAGAATTTATGCCGCTTCTACCATGACACATTTAACACCGAAATTATTATACTACGCCCTTTTAATGTGTTCGGATCCGGTCAGAACAAAATATTCCTAGTCCCCTCAATCGTTGACCAGGTACTCAATGCAGAAATCATCACAGTGAAAGATCTGGTGCCAAAACGGGATTTTATTTATCTGGAAGATATTTCAAATGCTATTATAAAAACCCTCTCATGTAAAAAGCAATTTGGAATCTATAATATCGGATCCGGCCATTCAATTTCTGTAAAAGATATCATAGATGAAATTCAGGCGGTTTTTAGGACGAACAAAGAGATTATAAGCCAGAAAGAATTGAGAAAGGGTGAAATAAGTGATGTTGTCGCAGATATCTCCCGGGCTAAAGCTGAACTGGATTGGAAACCGGAGTTCTCATTTAGAGAAGGCCTGGAGAAAATGTACAAGGAAGTTCGATAAAAAATATACCCTCATTATCACCTGATATTAATCGAAAGTATTCTGAAATGAATTGCAGACTGTGCCAATCCGGGAATACAAATATTTTAAAAAATATTCAATCACCCCACACCGGATCTGAATATCACCTCTATCAATGCGATACATGCAAATGCAGATTTTTTGATCCTTCGCAATATGAAATTGATTTTCGTGAATTTTACAGGAATCTGTCAAAAAAGCATACTGCAACTATTACACCAATATTCAAACAAAAAAATGTATGGCTGGATTTAAGGGATAATCTAATAAAACTTCTTGCGAGAAAACCTGCCCGGATTCTGGATGTGGGCTGCCGGACCGGAGACTTTCTGTTACATTTTGATGATGATATTCTTCGCGAAGGTGTTGAACTGGCAGACGAATATGCCGAGATAGGCAGAGAAAGAGGACTTACCATCTATAATGATTTTCTTGAAAATATCAACTTTGAAAAGAAATATGATATTGTTTCATGTCTTGCCATATTGGAACATCTTGTTGAACCGGTTAAATTTTTAAATACGGTTCATGAATTGGTTGAAGATGATGGGATCCTGGTTATTCTTGTACCTGGATTTGAGTGTGTGAAAGAGAAAATTCTTAATCTTCTTAATGTTCGATGGCATATGTATAGCCCGCCGGAACATTTAAATTTTTATTCTAAGCAATATTTGGACGATTTTATGATGAATAAAGGATTTACTCTGGTCCGACGAGAGTTTACATCCGGCGGATTGATCAATCCTGTAATGTCAGTTGAAGTTATCCGTAAGATAATCGGAAAAATGTTCTATTTATATGACCAGTCACTGCTTAACAGAATACCGGTCTTTGACCATATGTATAGCATATATAAAAAGGAAAAATGAGTTTAATCAACGATCTCAGAAGCTCTGTTAAGGATTCCATTATATATAGTTTTGGAAATTTGTCGACAAAACTTGTCGGTTTTATATTAATTCCACTCTATACCAAATATCTATCTGTAGAAGATTATGCTATTCTGGCTATTCTGGAAATAACCGCCCAATTTATAGTTGCAGTTTTTGGATTCCGAATATCATCGGCACTTCTTCGTCTCTATTGGGATAATGACTATAAAAACCGGCAAAAATCGATGTTTTTTACCTCTCTCAGTTTTCTCATGGTTGTCGGTCTGCTTTCAGTTGCGGGATTTATTTATTTTTCAGGATCTATCTCGGTATTACTTTTTGAATCACCTGATTTCTCATACCCAATAACCCTGATGCTGGTAAATGCAGGGTTGCAGGTCATTGCTGTTCTATGTCTGACTCAGATTCGTATCGAAGAAAAGCCACTTCTGTTCTCAGTATCAAATTTCCTAAGACTGGTAATGACCTTATTGTTTACTGTATACTTTATCGCCTTTCAGGGAAAAAATATTGAAGCCATCTATGAAGCACAGCTAATTGGATATTTTGTGTTTTTTCTGACAATTTTTCCTTTTATCCAAAAAAATATTGAATTCAAGATTGATCTGAATATCTTAAAGTCCATGTTGATCTACAGCGGACCTCTGATTTTTGCTGAAATTGCCGGGGTAATATTTGCAATTACATCAAGATATACTCTGAATTTTTTATCGACATTAAACGAAGTCGGGACCTATTCACTTGGCTTTAAAGTAGCAAATACGATACGGGTCTTTATTGTTTCTTCAGTCATGCTGGCGCTTTCTCCAATGATTTTCAAAAAGATGAACGATCCCGATGCCAAACGCTTTTATTCAAAAGTAATGACTTATTTCTCTTTTGGCCTGATGTTTTTTGTCTTAGCCATATCCATTTTTGGCAGGGAATTCATAAAATTTTTGGCCAGCAATCAATCATATTGGGATGCCTACCAGGTGATCCCCTTACTTTCCCTGGCAATGTTTTTTGGCATGCTAACCGATGTATCCCTTACAGGTCTGCATCTCACAAAACGTACCAAAATAATTTCTTCAGTAATGAGTAGCATGGCTATACTGAATATCATATTGAATATTGTCCTTATAATAAGCTGGCAATCAATCGGGGCTGCCCTGGCAACTCTTATTTCACAAGTTTTATTTTTTAGCGCCATTTATTACATGGCACAAAAATACTATCCGATTCCATTTGAATTATTAAAAGTGGCGAAGATTCTGACCACAGGCCTGATTTTATTCATGGTTTCTCTCTTATCAGATGACATCGATCTGGTCCCCAGATTGACAATGAAATTTTCTCTATTATTTATCTACCCGATAATCCTATATTATTGGAATTTTTATGAAGAAATTGAAATCACTCGCTTAAAACAATCCTTTCAAAAATGGAAAAATCCAAAAAACTGGAAAAAAAGCTTAAAAAAGATGTAAATATGTAATTATTGCACAAAGAATTGAGAAAACTATATATGTGTCTTTGTTTCGTTCAGCCAATTAAACATTAGCATCAGAATCTTAATTAAATCACAAATGGGTATGAAAGAGAAAATTGAAAATAGTATTGAAAGCCTGAATAATTGGATTATCCGAAACGGTTGGAGCGGGTATGATCCCTATGATCTAAAATCGATCCGCAGCATATTGTTGATAACACGTCTGGGAAATAAGAATCCGATATTTGAGGGGATGCGCGAGATTCTCTTTGAGACATTTAATCACTTTCCAGTATTTTCCAGAAGGATATTTCAAGTTGAGCAACGGGCTAATGCCAAGGCAATGGGCTTGTTTGCCAGTGCCTATCTGGATTTATATGGACAGAAAAATGATCCATATTATCATGAGCAATCCAAGTTTTGTCTGGGTTGGTTAAAAGAAAATAATAGTCCGGATTTTCCGGGTCTCGGTTGGGGCTACCCTTTTGACTGGCAATCTACAGAATTAATACCAAAGCACACACCCAATGGTATTGTTACGACAGCGGTTGGCGAGGCGTTTTGGAAATGGTATATGTTTACCAGGGATGAATCTTATCTTGACGATTGCATCAAAATTTGTAAATTTCTTATTACCCTGCCCTATGATACGATAAACGATGAGCAAATTTGTTTTTCATATACACCCATTTTTCAAAATCATGTCCATAATCTGAATTTATTTGTAGCAGAATATTTACTAAAAATTGGCCAGGAAACAGGGAACCAAGACTGGATGGTCATGGGACGTAAAGCGCTGAATTATACTCTGGCAAATCAACAGGCAGATGGTGCATTTGATTACAATGGCCCACCCGAACGTCCGCAAAATTTTGTTGATAATTATCATTCAGCATTTGTACTGCGGATGGTGCATTCCATCTGGAAACAGTTAAATGAGGAGGTAATATTTAAACAGTTGGAATTGGCTTACAATTACTATATTGAGAATTTTTTTCAGGATGGCTATCTGCCAAAATTTAAACCGGATCAACTATACCGGATTGATATTCACTCATGCGCTGAAAGCATTAATTGTCTAAGCGAGTTGGCAGATACTTTTCCGGATGGCTTGGAACTAGCACAAAATGTGGCCCGGTGGACAATTGATAATTTACAGGATCAGCAAGGATTTTTTTATTATGGGATATTTAAAAGTCGGTTTACAGGTCGTAAATACACTTCAAAAATTGCATATATACGCTGGGGACAGGCCTGGATGCTCAAAGCGTTATCAAATCTTCTAAAAAGGATTTCCTGATACAGAAATTTTCGGCAGTTCTAATATAGTCTCTATTCATCCAAATTAAATGCAAAACCTACCGCAATACAAGATCGGAACTTATTCGGTTGCTAATTCTACATCGCCTTTTGTTTTTT
>CAVXXB010000010.1:0-278733 GCA_963765585.1 Calditrichia bacterium
AAGTAAAAATATCGAATGTTGAATTTCGAAGTTAAAAGTACTTTGTGCCTATTCAAAGGGACTTCAGGGACTCAGGTGCTCAGGGACTAATCTGAAGCGTAATACATTGAGCCTCTACTTTGTCACTTTGTCGCTTTATCTCTCCCTTTTCTCCTCTTATCCCTTTTGCCTTTCTTTTGCTTTTATCTTTTTCCTTTTTTCTTTATTTTCTATAATATTCATTTGGGAGATTCTAGATATGCTTAAACCGAAAACTGCGCATGGGACTGGTTGGCGGTGGACCGGGTTCATTTATTGCCGCTATTCATTTTAAAGCAGCCATAATGGATGGTAAGGCGGAAATGGTGGCCGGGGCCTTCAGTCGTGATCCGGAAAAGTCGCGGCAAACGGGCAGGGAATTAATGCTCGATAAAAACCGTGTATATGATAGTTATCAAGATATGATAGAGGGTGAGAAAAATCTGCCAGAGAACCAAAGAATTGATTTTGTGGCCATCACGACACCAAATGATTCGCATTTTGAGATTGCCGTAAATTTTTTGAAGGCCGGCTTTCATGTAATGTGTGAAAAACCAATGACATTTAATCTGACCGAGGCAAAAGAATTGCGGAAAATTGTAAAAGAAAGCGGTTTGGTTTTCGGTCTGCTTCATAACTATACCGGGTACCCGATGGTTAAACTGGCCCGGGATATTGCACGATCCGGCGAATTGGGGGAAATACGGAAAATTGTGACCCGCTATGCCCAGGGGTGGCTTACCTATTCCCATGAGAAAGAGGGAAATATCCAGGCTTCCTGGCGCGTGGATCCGAAACAAAGCGGCGCTGTGGGGGCTATTGGTGATATCGGTACCCATGCGGAAAATCTATCGGAGTACATCACCGGATTAAAAATTACACATATATGTGCTGATATCAATGCTTTTGGTGCGGATCGAATTCTGGATGATGACGGTAATTTATTATTAAAATATGACAACGGTGCCCATGGTTTGATATATGTCAGCCAGATATCCGGAGGTGAAGAAAATGGTCTGGCTATTTGGATTTATGGCTCAAAAAAAAGTCTGGAGTGGCATCAGGAAAATCCGAATTATTTGAAAGTTAAAGAGGATAATGGACCGGCGGTGGTCTGGAAACGAGGCAACAGTTATATATCTGATCGCAGCCCGGCTGCGGGAAGAGCTTCGCGGACTCCCTTTGGCCATCCGGAAGGATTTATCGAAGCTTTTGCTAGCATCTATGTCAATTATCTGGACACACTCAGCGCAACTCTTTCCGGCGGGAAACCAGATCCGTTGATGTTGGATTTTCCCAATGTTGATGATGGTGTGCGTGGTATGCAGTTTATTGAAACCGTAGTTAAAAGCGCGAAGAGTGATAAGAAGTGGACTGAATTTTTAACATAGGGCACAAAGGCACAGAGTAGGGACACGGCATGTTGAAAACCCCGTTTTCGGGGCCGTGTCCGGTCCCTTAGCACCTGAGTCCCTAAGTTCCGTGAAATGTTTTCTTTGGCCTTTTGCCTTTGGCCTCTTGGCCATTATAGTGATATATCACAACGAATGACATATATCTAAAAATCAGATGGGGAGAATAAAATGGCACGACCCGTAACATTATTCACCGGACAGTGGGCCGATTTGACACTGGAAGATCTGGCAAAAAAAGCGGCTGAGTGGGGCTATGATGGGTTGGAACTGGCCTGTTGGGGTGATCATATGGATGTGGACAAAGCCGCCAATGATCCGGAGTATTGCCAAAAGCAGAAGGCGATTCTTAAAAAATATGATCTGCAATTATTTGCCATCAGTAATCATTTGGCTGGCCAATTGGTATGCGATTTGAATAATGACAGCCGTTCTGATGGATTTGCTCCCGAGGATTGTGCGGGTGATGCGGATAAGAAACGTGCCTGGGCTGTGGAGGCCATGAAAAATACAGCGCGGGCCGCGAAGAATCTGGGACTGGATGTGGTCAACGGTTTTACCGGTTCATCCATCTGGCATATGCTTTATAGTTTCCCGCCTGTGACCGAAGAAATGCTGGAAGACGGATTTACCCATTTTGCTAAAATGTGGAATCCCATATTTGATGTGTTTGACGAGTGTGGCGTAAAATTTGCGCTGGAAGTACATCCGACTGAAATCGCCTTTGATATCATTACCGCAAAGAAGGCACTGGACGCCGTCGATAACCGCAAAACATTCGGTTTTAATTTTGATCCCAGTCATCTGCACTGGCAAATGGTCGATCCGGTATTTTTTATCAATGAATTTTCAGACCGTATATATCATGTCCACATGAAGGATGCGGCGATTCAGTTAAATGGACGCACCGGAATTCTGGCCTCGCATCTCGATTTTGGTCATCCCGAACGTGGCTGGGATTTCAGATCACTGGGTCGCGGCGGGGTGGATTTTGAGGAGATCATCCGGGCCTTGAATCAAATTGGCTACACAGGTCCTCTATCTGTGGAATGGGAAGACAGCCGAATGAACCGGGAACATGGCGCGCAGGAGGCTTGTGATTTTGTTAAGGATTTGGATTTTACACCATCAGATGTGGCGTTTGATGCGGCGTTTGATAAGTAACGGCGCTGATTAGGGATTAGAGATTGGAGAATAAAAATTGTCATCCTGAACTTGTTTCAGGATCTATTAAATAATATATATTTCTTTCCCGGAGATTCGCGAAGCGGTCTCCGGGATTTTTACAGAGAACACGGACAAAACAAACGAAACGGATTCTTACCGAAAAAATAAAGTGAGAATTTTTCGTATCTCACATTCGAACCGAATTTTATCATATTTTGCCTACTGCCTACTGCCTACTGCCTATTGCGAATAAGAATAACTCCTGATTTCTAACCGCCAATTTCCAACGCAAATGAAAGGGCAGAGTTTAATTTCTCAATCTTTTCATGAGATAAACGGGATATATATGAGCCCAGTCTGGTTTTTGATATGGTTTGGATGTGATCAAGATTAATTGCACAGAGTGTCTTCATCCCATCGCTTTCATCAATGACGACTTCGGTGGGAATAGACCTGATGGTTGATGTGATGGGTGCAATGGTCACATAATTTAAATAACTCAGCGCCGATTGCCTGGTAAGTATTACGACGGGTCTTTGCTTGTCGGGAGATCTGAATTTATACCAGTAGATTTCACCTCTGTTCATATTATATCCAGCTCTGTTCGTCCCGCCAGAGATCGAATTCAGCATTTGTCACCGGGTTCTTGACGTATCCAGCCTTATGAATTTTCTCTAATTCTTTTGTACGAATATCCTCCAGATATCGTGACATGGCACGTCTGATAAATTCGGATCGATTTGTGTCGAGTTTTTTAATCATTTTGTCCACATCCTGCAATAATTTTTCATCTAAGGTCATCTGAATCGTTTTCAAATCCCCACCCCTATAATTATCCCTATGATTATGTGGATAATTATACACATATATATACCGATTGGCAAGGAAATTATTTAGAAATGAGAAAGAGTATTATTTTGCAATCATAAATGGACGATTGGTTTTAGCTTCGAATTCGAATATTGAAAATATTTAGATTCTTTTTTTCTTGTTAATCCGAGCAATCCGTGTATTCCGTGTTCTATTAATAAATCCGGGAGACCGCTTTGCTAATCTCAGGGAAAGTTTTTAATTAGTAATATGGATCCTGAAACAAGTTCAGGTTGGCCCTGTTCAAAATCTCCAATCTCCATACTCTATTATAGAACAGGGATAAACGCAGATCTTTTAAAGCAAACTAAGAATAAATATTATTAAATCTTAGTTATAATTTTCGTCTTTGTAAGAAATTGTGGCAGATAACAATTTACATTCAGGCCCACTATTATTAATGACATTACAGGCTAAAGAGTTCTAAATTGCAATGTTTAGTGTAGGTTTTAAAAAAAATATTTTGAATTAAAAATAATGGCGGTTAAATTCACAATTCTTCGGAATTTCTAACTATCATATTGTTAAATAAGAATAAACATATTGAAAAGAGAGAATTATGAAAATTTTTCACTATTCATCTATAATTATCCTCTCGATTTTACTTTATACATGTGGATCAGATGATGTTACAGATGCGGTTAAATTTCAGGTACCCGTATATGTTACAAAGGGGCAGAATGTACCCATGTATATAGATTTTGTGGGTCAGGTGTATGGCTATAAGGATATTGCCATCCGTGCCCGTGTAGAAGGTTTCCTTGAGGGGATTCACTTTCAGGAAGGCTCACGAATTAAAGAGGGGAAATTATTATATACACTGGAAAGCCAGCAATTCCGTGCGGATGAGGCGGCCATGCTTAGTAGAGTGGCCGAAGCAAAAACAATGCTGGCCAAAGCCGAAAGTGATTTGAACCGGTACCGTCCCCTGGCTGAGCAGAATGCAGTAAGTGAGAGCGATCTGGATGCGGCAGTGGCTTCTTATGATGCGGCCGTTTCTTCTGTGAAAGCAGCGGAAGCCAACCTGCGTGCCTCACGCATTCAATTAAGTTATACAAAAATATATTCCCCCATAAATGGAACGATTGGTAAAACCCAGGCGAAAGTGGGTGATTTTGTAGGAAAGAGTCCAAATCCGGTTATACTAAATGTTGTTTCGCGTATCGATACGATTTTGGTAGAGTTTTTCTTATCAGAAAATCAATATTTAAATGTTGCCCGTTATTTTTCATCTCAGGAGTATCTTGAGAGGGATCTAGATGATAAGGCCAAAATACGGTTAATCTTATCGGACGGCTCGTTATATGACCATGCTGGTAAAATCGATTTTATTGACCGTGGAATAGATCCCACGATGGGAGCTATATTGGTTCAGGCATCCTACCCAAATCCTGATGAATTGATTAAGCCGGGCCAATACGCAAAAGTGCAAATTGAACTTATGTCCGGAAAGAACAGCATCTTTGTACCACAAAGATGCCTGATGGAACTGCAGGGTCAGTATCAGGTGTATGTTGTGGATGATAGTGGAAAGGTAGAAGCAAGGCAGGTTAAAGTGGATCATAAGGTAAATAACTTCTGGCATATTACCGAAGGCCTGACTGCGAATGAAAAGGTAATATATGAGGGTCTACAAAAAGTCCGATCGGGGCATATCGTAGAACCCGTTGTCGAGGAAGTTGAATTTATTAGTTCGAAAACCGGAAATTAAATATGGGCAATTTCTTTGTAAGAAGACCAATAGTTGCAATAGTCATTGCAATAATAATTGTGATCGTCGGATCTGTTTCAATGATCGGATTACCGATTGAACAATATCCGAATTTGACACCACCCATCGTGCAGGTTAGAGCAACCTATACCGGAGCAAATGCCGTCAATGTCGAGGAATCAGTCGCCACCCCATTAGAACAGCAAATTAATGGCGTGGAAAATATGATATACATGAAATCGACTAATTCAAATGACGGAACAATGCTCATCGACATCTCTTTTGATGTGGGTACGGATCCGGATATGAATACGGTACTGTCTCAGAACCGGGTTTCAGCTGCGACAGCCAAGTTGCCCGAATCCGTTAAAAAATATGGTGTTACAACGGAAAAATCTTTGCCAAATATTTTGATGTTGATCACCCTGACATCAGATGGCCGGTATGATCAGGATTTTCTGGGTAATTATGCACTGATCAATATTAAAGATCAGTTAGCCAGGATTAAGGGTATCGGACGGGTAAATGTTCTGGGCGCTTCTGATTATTCAATGCGCATCTGGATCAAACCCGATCGCCTGGCGCAGATGGGCATTACCATACCGGAAATTATAAATGCCATAAACGAACAAAATGTTATTGCACCCGGCGGTAAATTTGGTGCAGAACCTGCGCCACCCGGTACGGAGTTTACCTATACTGTCAGACTGCCGGAAAGATTCAGTTCACCAGAGGCCTTTGGTGAGATTGTGGTGAGGACACAATCGGATGGGTCACAGGTTAAACTTAAAAATGTGGCTACTATTAATTTAGGTGTAGAAACCTACAATGCATTTACACGCCTGAACAAAGAAACTTGTTCGCTCATTGCGTTATACCAGGCGCCCGGATCCAATGCAGTTGAATTGGCAGAAAATGTAATTAATGAGATGAATATTCTAAAACAAAAGTTTCCTGAAAGTGTTAAATATGATATCTCATTAGATTCCACAGCTCCAATTATAGCGGGTATAAGAGATATTATCGTAACCCTGATTATCGCATTGGTACTTGTGGTATTGGTTGTATTTATTTTTATACAGGATTGGCGTGCTACGCTGATACCCACACTGGCGATCCCGGTTTCGCTGATTGGTGCCTTTATGTTTTTCCCTATCCTTGGATTTACCATCAATGTATTGTCATTACTGGGATTGGTGTTAGCCATTGGAATTGTCGTGGATGATGCGATTGTGGTGGTTGAAGCCGTGCAGGTGAATATCGCTGGAGGAATGACTGCCAAAGAAGCCACCTCCGATGCCATGGCGAAAGTAACCGCTCCGGTGATTGCCACTACTCTGGTTTTAATTGCCGTATTTATACCTGTTGCGGGAATGGCTGGTATTACGGGCTTGCTTTATCAACAATTTGCCATAACAATTGTAGTTTCCGTGATTGTTTCATCTGTAAACGCATTAACACTAAGCCCGGCTCTGTGTTCTCTGTTACTGAAAGCCCCGAAAAAATATGGCGGACCATTGGGCTGGTTTTTTGGAAAATTTGATCATGGCATGTCAAAAGCAACAGACAGTTATATGAGTTTTACTAATGTGGTCACACGAAAACTCAAGCGGGGAGTCGTATTTATTTTGATAATGACCCTTGGTGCGGTAGTATTTGGCTCTCTTGTTCCCGGAGGATTTATTCCCGAAGAAGATATGGGTTATTTCTATGTAAATATGCAATTGCCAAGTGCTGCTTCACTTCAAAGGTCTGATGTGGTCGCCAAGGAAATTGAAGAAATTATCATGAGCGATCCGGATGTACAATATTTAACAAATGCTACAGGGTTCAGTTTATTGACCGCATCATATTCAGCGAATAATGGATTTATGTTTGTTACTCTCAACGATTGGTCGGAGAGAGACAGAACAGCCAGGGAAATCGTACAACAGCTCAATTTTAAGCTCGCCAGAAAGATAAAAGGGGCCCAGGTTTTTGCCTTTGGTCCGCCTGCAATACCCGGTCTTGGTAGTGGCTCGGGATTTAGTATTATGTTACAGGACAGAGGTGGTAATACGCCGGATTATTTAGCCAAATCGGCAATGGATTTTATCATGGCTGCCAATGCCCGCCCGGAAATTGGAAATGCATTCACTACATTCCAGGCGAGTGTGCCACAAAGATTTCTGGATATAAATAGAGAAAAAGCATTAAAACTTGGGGTTTCTTTAAATGATTTGTATACCACTGTCGGTGCCTTTATGGGTGGGGCCTATGTAAATGATTTCACCCGTTTTGGCCGCTTGTATAAAACATATATCCAGGCAGAGCCGCAATACAGGGTAAGCGAAAATCAGATAAATAATTTTTTCATACAGAATAAGAATGGTGATATGGTACCCCTGGCAACTTTGGCAACTATCAGACCAATATCAGGACCCGAATATACCAATAGATTTAATTTATTCAGATCAGTTGAAGTTACAGGCAGTCCCGCCGCAGGATACAGCTCAGCTGAAGCTATGTCGGCGCTGGAAGAAGTGGCATCTCAGGTTTTGCCCTCTGATATGAATTTTTCCTGGAATGCGATGTCGTTCCAGGAGAAAAAGGCTTCTGGCTCCCTGGGAATAATACTTACCTTCTCTTTAGTATTTGTATTTCTAATTCTTGCTGCACAATATGAAAGTTGGTCTTTGCCACTTAGTATTTTGTTGGGAACTCCGTTTGCCATATTTGGGGCATTGTTTCTCCTGTGGGGTGCAAGATTATTTAGCCCGACCTTTGAAAATAATATTTTTGCACAAGTTTCCTTCGTGATGTTGATTGGTATGGCGGCAAAGAATGCCATTCTAATTGTTGAATTTGCAAACGAAGAATTCCAAAGCGGGCTCAGTTTGGTCGACTCAGCTATTAAAGCAGCCAGATCCAGATTCAGACCGATCCTAATGACAGCCTTTTCATTTATTCTTGGGGTGTTCCCGCTTGTAGTTGCGTCTGGTTCCGGGGCTGAAGCCCGTAAGGTGATGGGTATGGCACTACTGGGTGGGATGACGTTGGCAACATGTGCTGGGAGTTTTTTTGTATCCGATGTTATTTAATCTGATTGGAAAAATTGCCAATTATGAGAAAAAACGAGAAACACAAAATGATTAAAATTAAATTATTATTTGTCTGCCTGATTATACTCATATTGATATCAGGTTGTGCCGTGGGACCGAATTTTACCAAACCCGAGCCTGAGACTCTGGAAATATATTCATTACCGGATTCGGTTGGAATTGATACAACCACAATTGATTCATTGGTCAATCTGAACTGGTGGGAATTATTTGAAGACTCCGGTTTTGGACACATTGGTCAGAATTGCTCTGAATGAGAATAAAAATGTCAATATTGCCGTTAGCAGACTTGAAGAGGCCAGGGCAACTCTGGGTTTTACAAAAGCGGATATTTATCCCAGGTTGGATATTCAGGCGACCGCAACCAGAGGAAATCTGGTCGGAGGATCTTTACAGTCAGAATCTACTAATAATTCATTCTTTATTGCCCCTGTGGTTAACTGGGAGATTGACTTTTGGGGTAAATTCCGGAGAGCGAATGAGGCAGCACGTGCAGAGTTAATGGCCTCAACTTATTCATTACGAACCGTACAAATTGGTTTGATTTCTGAAGTGGTAAGCACTTATTTCTTACTACTGGATTTTCAACGCCGCCTGGAAATTTCTTATCATACGCTGGATTCCCGCACGGAGAGTTTACGCATTATCTCTCAACGATTTGAAAAGGGCATCGTACCTGAAATTGACTATAATCAATCTCAGATTCAATTGGAAATTGCAAAAGCATCTATACCAGCAACAGAGCGTCTGATTGCAATAACACAGCATGCATTGAGCCTGTTGGTTGGCCGATTACCGGGTGAAATTATTACCGGGACCGATTGGCAGAGGGACATAATTCCGCCTTCTATTCCGGTTGGTTTACCTTCACAATTACTGGAACGCAGACCGGATATCCTCCAATCCGAATATACATTGATGGCGCAAAATGCACGGATTGGTGTGGCCGAGGGAATGCGATTCCCGGCCATTAGTCTCACGGGAATTTTTGGCGCAGCGAGTACGGAATTATCTTCGTTAACCACCGGAGAATCAGCGTGGTCGATCTCTGGAAGCCTTCTGGGTCCATTATTTAATTTTAACAAAAATACGCTGAGGGTTGAAATTGAAGAAGAGCGCACAAAACAGGCATTGTATGCTTATGAAAACACTGTATTAAATGCGTTTCGTGATGTAGAAGACGCATTGGTACGGGTGCGGACATATAATGACCAGCTTAAGTCTGTGAAGAGAAAATATAATGCGGCCAAAAATGCCGCACACCTCGCTGCTGAAAGATATGATAAGGGCGTTACCAGTTATCTGGAATATCTGGATGCCGAACGCACCTATTTCAGTGTCGAATTAGAGTTGTCACAAGTCAAACAGCTTTTATGCCAATTCCTATGTGGGATTATATAAAGCCTTAGGTGGGGGATGGTTATCAGAAGAAGAGCGGGATTCAGAAAATAATGCGAATAAAGAATAAATATTCTTAATTTCATTTTTTATGTTCTCATTTATTTTATAATGATTTCTTTTTCTGATATTTCTGCTGCATAAAAGTAGCCCAGCGCATAATTGTCCGGATTTGTCAGGTTTTGAATATTACCTCGAATTGGTGCTGGCGGCGCTGATAAATTCCCGCGCGAACCTTCCTGGTCAAAAATGGCAAAATAATAGCGATAGGCAAATTCAGATAACCCTATTTGCCTGATTATCCCTTGTTCTCCGCTTGCATAGATCACATCATCATTTATTATTCTTCCTGCTACATATTGTCCGTTATATAGTTCATCTGAACTGACTAATGAAAATTTTGTACCGGGATTTGGCCGGATCAGGTTAACCCCGTTCTGAAATTGTTCCCAGTAATAAAAATTATTCATTTCAGCCGGGTCCTGATAATCGATCTTAATTCGAATACCGGCTTCATTGAACAGGTTTTGTTCCGCATATACCTGATAAATCGAATCGATAGGCGACACTGAAGTCAGAGTTTCAATTGCCCGGTAAGTATTACCTGCATATTTTATAATCAATTCATATTCATTTCCTATGACCGGCGTTAACTCCCGGGTTTGATAAATCCCCGGCTGGGTTTCATAAAGCGCTACGGTTTGTCCGTTATTATCGGATATCGTTAATTCCGCACCTGTAGCAGCCGGTGCTTGTGAATTGCTAAAATAATTATCGGTAGTTGTAAGTTTGATTTCCTGAAGATATGTCGCATCCCCTTTGTATAGAGCAACCCGACCCTCTACCACCAGACGTTTTTTACCCTCCTCAAGATCAACATTGATAATTTCCTGACATGACATAATACTTAGTGCAAATAAACTGATTATTAGATAGATTGTTTTTTTCATAATGACCTCATAAGCTAAAACTATAAGATATACTGGGCACGATGCCAAAAATTGTTGTTTTTACCGCCTCAGTTTGTATGGGATTATCCTCATTGGGACGGAAAGAAATAGATGATGCATTCATACGATTATATACATTGTACAAACTGAATGTCCAGTTACCACCAAGTTTGTTATACAGTGTAGCCGATAAATCCAATCGGTGATAATCCGGCATGCGATCCCCATTTCGATCCTCATATTGAGCGAGTACCAAACCGGCATACTCATATCTACCCTGAGGATATGTGATTGGCCGACCGGAAGAATAAATAAAATTGGCAGACACAGACCAGTTGATATTTACCTGGAAAGCACCGGTTAATGATAAATCATGTAAACGGTCATAATTTGCCGCATAATACTTTCCATTATTTATGCCCGGATCCCCCTGACCTATTCCGCTGATTTGCTTTTCGGTTTTACTAAGGGTATAACTCATCCAGCCGGTTAATTTTCCGATACGTTTTTTAAAAAACAGTTCGATACCATAGGCCCGGCCGCTCCCGGATAAAATTTCGGTCTCTAATGTATTATTAAATACCAGATTCGCGCCATCGATATAATCAATCTGATTTCGCAAGTCTTTGTAATAAAATTCTATGGAAGACTCGAACTGGTTGTCGGCAAAATTACGATAGTAACCAATGGCATATTGATCTGCATACTGAGGTTCAATATACGGACCTGATGGTGTCCAGATATCCAACGGGCTAGGCGTTGTAGTATTTGAGATCAAATGAATGTATTGGTACATTCGGTTATAACTTAGTTTAATTGCGCTTTCTGCATCTGGAGAAAAACGCAAAGCAAATCTTGGTTCAATTCCCACAAAATTTCGAATCGATTGATTGCCACCATACACTATGCTATCGGTTATTGTTCCCGCCTCATACCTTTCCAGCTGGGAATTATAAATAACAGGCTGATTATTTTGATATTGATAGATTGTTTGAGCTCCGACGCGCGAAAAGGCCGAGAGCCTGATTCCATATTGTACATCGAATTTGTCTGAAATCTTCTGATCGAAATTCAAATAAATTGCCGGTTCATAGGCATATTTATTGTCCACTTTACTGCTTTGAATTGGCGAACCGGATGTTAGCGGTTCAATTTCTCCTGGATTGAATTGATAATAGGAAAATCTAACGCCGAATTCGCTAATCAGATTATCTGAAATTGAAAGAGAAAAATCAGTATTAAAAATTGTATTCTGAATATCCGCACGCCATTTAAAATCTGATGCATTGGCAAAAATGTTTAATCCGTAATTATACATTGTGTGCACCAAAGAAACCTTTGTTACAAGATTCTTACTAAAAATATGATTCCATTTTAGCCCCAATGCGGTATTGCCCCATTGATTGCCAAATACATCTGCTATCTCAAATTTGTCGTTGCCATAATATCCGTAAAAACTAAAATTATCCTTTCCCGAAAAATCCAGATTTAAGTTCCAGTTAAGATCATAAAAATATGCAGTATTGTTTATATCAAATAAGGGCAGAAATAAATCGCCATAAGAACGACGGCCGGCTATAAGAAATGAACCTAAATTCTTACCAATCGGACCCTCTAATGATAATCTGCTTGATATCAAACCCAAACCGCCTTTAAGATTTAGTTTATCTGCATTACCTTTTCTTTGTCTCACATCAAGAACAGAGGATAAGCCGGCCACCATATTTTGCTGGAATCCCGCCCTTATAGAGGGATAGGCCACTGGTAACCTCTGAATTAAACACTGAGAAAAATCCAAATAAATGTGATGGATTAAGCAAGGGAGCGTCATCAAGCAAGACCAGGTTTTGATCAAAATTACCCACCCCGTACATTAAATCCGGTGGCGCCTTCATTGACTGTACTAACTCCGGGCAATAACTGAATAGTTTTTATCAAATCAGATTCGCCCAAAACAACAGGTGTTTGCCTGATTGCGTTAATGTCAATTGTGGCCGCACTCATTTGTGTTGAAACCATATTATTATCCGGACGTTCTGCAGTTGAAACAATCGTTTCACTTTCATAAAATTCAGGATTTAATTTGAAAATCTGTTTTGTATCTTCTTCCACCAATATGGTTTGTTCAACAGTAATATACCCCACATAGGAAACATTAATGGCATGAAGACCGCTTGGAATAGAGAATGTGAAGAAGCCATCTAAATCTGTAGCTGCACCGTACGGCTTATCTTTTATATAAATATTGACGCCGGATAAGGGCATATCTGTTTTTGAATCATAGACGCTACCGCTAAGTATGTACATACTTTCATTTGATTGAGAAATAGAAAAAGATGATAAAAACAGTACAAACAGTATTTTATATTGTATTATAGTTTTCAATATATATTCTCCATAAATTATATATCGCTCAAAACGCTCACATATTAAATGTTATTCCCGATTTGAAAGTTTTTCTGTTGAATAATAAATATTTCTTTGATTTTTCAAAATAAATGATAATATTTGTTTCGGTATGATGTAATGATCTTTATCAGTCTATTTGAGAACTGATGGAGAGTGTTGCAATAATTATTATTATTTAAGGCAATGGCCGGTGAGAGTGTTTCTGCTTAACCAAAATTGTCGATCAACAGACGGTTAGTCCGGGCAAAAATTTCATGAACCGGAAGCGTATAATTTATATCTATAACAACTAAAATTGATAGTATATATAATTGATGCCAAACTTTCGTCAAAATTCTATCATTATTACTATCCTATTTGTATCTATTCTTTTTCTCACAGGGAATTCTACGGATACCAGCAGTGTCATAGTCAACTCCGACCAGTTTAAAATTAAATTTATTGGTCATATCTCTAAAACAGAAGATGTTATAAAGTCTGATTCTTTCCTTGGTAAATTCTGGGATATCATTGCCGGTAAAGAAGAACAATTATTGATTAAGCCGTTTTCTGTTTTGCATACTAAGTCTGGAAAGGTGTTTATTCTTGACCAGGGCGCATGTAAAATTCAATTATATAATCAAAAAGATAACTCGGCTGCCACTTACCATTTTCCGGGAATGGTGTCATTGGTAGATATGGCAATGCTGGCCGATTCATCTCTTATTTTTTCTGATTCCAGAAAAATGCAGGTCTACAAACTTGATTCGGATGAAGACGAGCCCACGGTGTTTACAAGTAATCATATTTTAAATCAACCGACTGGTCTGGCCTGCTAATCCGGTTACAGGAAATGTATGGATTGCAGAAACAGCGGCACACCGGCTGAGCATCTTTGATCATCAGGGGAATTTTATCAAATATATTGGTTCCCGCGGATCTGAGAAAAATCAGTTTAATTATCCAACATTTATATCGATAGATCAGAATCAAAATGTATATGTGGTCGATACAATGAACGGAAGAATTAAAATTCTCGATCCGCTGGGAAATACTCTATCCATTTTTGGTCAAACCGGGGATGGCAGCGGTGATCTGGCGCGTCCCAAGGGAATTACCTCGGACTCCTTTGGTCATATATACGTTGTAGACGGGCTTTTTCATAATGTGCAAGTCTTTGATAGACAGGGAAAATTTTTGACACATTTCGGAACGCAGGGTCAGGCGGCCGGTCAATTTTGGATGCCGACGGGAATATTTATTGATAGTAATGATAGAATTTATATAGCAGATACTTATAATTCACGAATACAGATATTTGAAATTGAGGCTGCTCATTGAACTGGGTATTTCATATACTATTATCGCTTCTGTTTGGTTTTTCTTTTTACCAGCCTGTGTACGGGCAGTCCGTAGTGACAAGTGTGCACAACCTCTCGGTCAGCGGACCTGGAGGAATTAAGGCCAGTGCAGAAACTGAAGTATGCATTTTTTGTCATACACCCCATAACAGCAGTCCTCAAAAACCTCTGTGGAATCGTCAGAGTCCCGGTTTAAACTACACACTATATAATAGTTCTACTATTCAATCTGCACCAGGACAGCCCGACGGATCATCTATCCTATGCTTGTCTTGTCATGATGGTACAATTGCCCTGGGAAGTGTATTAAGCCGGACGGAACAAATTGAGATGACCGGCGGGATTTCGGTGATGCCAGACGGCCACTCCAATCTTACTACCGATTTATCTGACGATCATCCTGTCTCATTTATATATAATGTATCCTTATCATCCGGGGATGGCGAACTGGTGGATCCGACCGGCCTAACAGGGCCTGTCAAATTACAGGGGGAGAAAATGCAGTGTACTTCCTGTCATAATCCCCATGATAATTCACTCCCATATTTTCTGGTAGCCAGCCGGCAATATTCTGATCTGTGTTTGTATTGCCACCAAAAATCAGGCTGGGAAGCAGCAAGTCACAAGGTATCCCCGTCGACGTGGAATGGAACCGGAACCAATCCCTGGTTTCATACACCGTTTACGAGTGTTGCTGAAAATGCATGTGAAAATTGTCATAATCCCCATACAGCTGAAGGCAACGAAAGACTTAATAATTATATAAATGAAGAAAATAATTGTTTCAGCTGCCATAATGGAAATGTCGCAGGCAAAGATATTCAATCGGATTTTGGTAAGAGTTACAGACATGATGTGTATGCGTATACATCTGTTCATGATCCCCAGGAAAATAAAATTACTGAGATCCGGCATGTGGAATGCGTGGACTGTCATAATGCACATCAGGCAAATAGCAACGAAAGCAGTGCGCCTGTCGCAAACGGGCGGTTACAGGGTGTCGGTGGCGTGAATTCAGATGGAAATCCTGTATCTCTGATTCAATTTGAGTATGAACTATGCTATCGCTGTCATGCGGACAATTTAGATAAACCGGGGAGTCCCACATCAAGACAAATTGAGCAGAACAATGTTCGAATGGAATTTGATGAAGGAAATCCTTCCTTTCATCCCGTTGAGGGATCCGGGCAAAATAACAATGTACCGAGTTTGATTGCCCCTCTGACCGAGTCAAGTGTGATATACTGCTCTGACTGTCATGGCAGTGATTCCGGAACTAACCGCGGGCCACATGGCTCCGTCTATCCGCAAATTTTGAAATTTCAATATGAAACCACTGATTATACAACAGAAACATATCAGGCTTACGAGTTGTGCTATCAGTGTCATGACCAAAACGCAATTATTAATAATACTGCCAATGAATTTGGGGAAAAGGTGCATAAAAAGCATATTGTTGATGCGGATACACCATGTAATATTTGTCATGATCCCCACGGTATCAGCGGCAGTCAGGGTACCGTGTTGGGGAATTCCCATTTGATAAATTTTGATATTTCTGCAGTAAGGGAAAGTACAGGTATGATGGGGCGGTTGGAATTTATTGATGACGGTGAGTTTGCAGGAACCTGTTATCTAAGTTGCCATGGAAGAAATCACAATCCAAAGATATATAGATAAGGTATTATCATTAAGGAGATTTAACAACGTTTTTGAGTGAGCCTACTATAATTTGATTCGGCTCTCGGTACTGTGTACTCGGAACTTGGAACTTGGTGCAAGGCACTCGACAGCTATGACTTGATTTTAGAATGTTGTTCGATACATCATCCACAAGAAACGAGGACCGATTCCAAATTGTTATTAACTTTTATACTATAAACTAAATGGTAGTGTCAAAAGTTCTATGAAAAAATGAAAAACAGGATATAAGATGAAACCACAGAGCACTCAGAGGAAAACTCTGAGAACTCTAAAAGAATATCCTTTAAGAGATATTACTGAGAAAATAATTTCCTGCGCTATTGAAGTTCACTCATTACTTGGGCCAGATCTGTTAGAATATTCATATTGCGTAGGTGCTAACTTACCTGAGAGCAGGAAATCTAAAAGTCGGATTGTTGATCAACTTTAATGTTGACAAACTAAAAGAAGGAATAAGGAGAGTTATCTTATAAGAGATCACAGAGGGGAGATGATTAGAAATAGCATTAACATAAATAATATTAATGATTTACTCTGTGTACTCTGTGGTTATTTTTTACACTACCAACTAAATGAATAGGAGAAAATGATGAAAAAAATGTTTCCTGTCTTACTGGTTTTCTTTGTCATGTTAATCGTGCAGATTGGGTATGGTCAGACGATTGTAGGATCGGCCCATGATTTTTCTGACGATAGCTGGAACACTACCGGGCAGATTTGTCTTGTCTGTCACACACCGCATAATGCGGATGTTTCAGTAACAAATGCACCACTCTGGAATCACGAAACAACTCTGGCCACATTTACAACCTACACAAGTGCGACTATGCAGGCAACCACCGGCCAGCCGGACGCCTCTTCCAAGTTATGTCTGAGTTGTCATGATGGGACAGTTGCTGTTGATAACTTTGGTGGCGAAACGGGAGGCACGCACTTCCTTACCGGATCAAGTCTGATTGGAACGGACTTGAGTGATGATCATCCATTGTCATTTGTCTATGATGCGGCCCTGGCCAGTGCCGATGGTGGATTATATGATCCAACCAATACAAACTCAGGACTTGGGGGTACCATTAATCAGGATATGCTTATTGATAGTAAAGTGCAATGTGCGTCTTGCCATGACGTTCATAATGGTAGTGGTGTGGCCAGATTGTTACGTAAATCAAATAATGGCAGCGATTTATGTTTGACCTGCCACAATAAGTAGAAATGAGTAATATGAAATTAAGATTTTTATTAATTCCTGGTATTATCTTATTGGTCGGCTGCAGCAGCAGGAATAATCCTGCTCCGATAAATATAGATAATTTGACGGTATTTCCTCCTCCGCCGGATACCGCAAGAATTCAATACTTAACCAGTATAAGTTCTTCCTCTGATATCGCCGGCCAACCATCATTTCTTGAAAGATATGTGCTGGGCGATGCGCCGTCCATGCCAATTCATAAACCCTATGGCATCACTTCGAAAAGAAATAAAATTTATGTCTGTGATACGATGCTCCCGGGTCTGGAGATAATCGACCTTGCCAAAAATACCTTTGAGTATTTTACACCATCCGGCCTGGGCAAATTACAAAAACCGGTAAATTGTACTCTCGACAGTGAGGGCCGGCTATATATTGCCGATACGGGCCGACGGCAAATTGTTATTTTTTCTGCCGATGGCAAGTTCCTCAAATCAATCGGAGATGGTGTAACGGGCAAACCGACAGATGTGTTCACATATCAGAGTGAATTGTATATTTGCGATCTTGATGCACATCTCATTAGTGTTTATAATCGATCAGGTCAGGAGTTAAAAAGACAATTTCCTCAGGTAGACAAAAATCATCCGCAATACCTGTATTCACCGACGAATATTTTTGTACACGATAATAAAATTTACATAACCGATACCGGTGATGCACGGATAAAAGTCTTTACCACTCAAGGTGAATTTGTAAAATCGATTGGCGGCTTTGGTGAGCGTCCTGGTCAGTTTGTAAGACCCAAAGGTTTGGAGGTAGATCCACAGGGAAATCTATTTGTCGTGGATGCAGCCTTTGAAAATGTTCAGATTTTCGATGAACAGTCAAGATTGTTACTGTTTTTTGGCGGCCGTTATGAAAAATCAGGATCAATGTGGCTGCCTGCCGGAATAACAATTGATACGGAAAATCTTGATCATTTTAAAAAATATGTCTATGCAGGTTTTGATCTAAAATACCTGATTCTGATGACCAATCAGTATGGCCCTGATAAAATCAATGTGTATGGATTTCTTAATTGAAGATGAGCATATGAAATTTAATATCTATTATATGTTGGTATTTTTTGTTTTTGCGTTTGTTCTATCTTGTAGCCGCGAGACCACAAAATTTTTCTTTGATGGCGTGGAAGAAACCACAGAATCAAAATATCAGAACCCGGAAAATTTGTTCCGCCCGGATTTGGTTCAGGACACGAGCGATACCAACAATCATGTTCAGGTGGGTCAGTCGCCGGTGACTGTTTCGGTTCACCCTGCCTATCAGAGCAAGTTATGTGAAAAATGTCATGATGTTAATCATTCTTACCGTTTAATAAACCGGCAACCGGAAATTTGCTATACTTGTCATAAATCTTTTGAAGAAATCTATGACGTCCTGCATGGCCCTGTCGCAGCAGGATTTTGTACGACCTGTCATCAACCCCATCAATCTGAAAATATAAAACTTCTTGTTCTGCCAGTACGTGAGGTATGTCAGTATTGCCATCAACCCGGTGATGTAAAAAAGAATCAGGCGCATCAGAAAGCAAGTAATGATAATTGTATGAGCTGTCACAATGCCCATGGCGGCAAAACATCAAATCTGCTCAAAGAATGATGTAAATACACTATGCGAAAATTTGTATCAATAATTTTTGTAGCACTTTTTTGTCTGAATTCAACTGCTCAGAATACAATTTTTAAACTGGGTTTGTGGGAACATACCGGTTTAAACGGTAAAATAGGCTCTTAATGGGCTGTATCGTGCGCAAGAGTCTATCCTACGATCTGGTGCTACTGAAAAACCGGTAACGAAATTTCTGGGTGGCGAGCTGTCTCTCATATCCCGTAGTCATGTTTGGCATCCCAATTTCCTGAAACTGTATATTGATATCGATTTTAAACCAGGGGTTAAAGATGAGAATTTTCTTGTAATTCCAAACAGGTCAGAAACCAGGACAGCCGAGAAACTTCGATTTAATGCGACATTATTTGATCAGCGTCCGGTATCATTTAACATGTTTGCCGGATTTAGCCATAGTTTCATCAATCGTGAATATACCAGCAGTGTTGAATCATTCCGCTATGATTATGGTGGAGGGATTTCATTACGGAATGCATATCTGCCTGTCAATTTGCATTATCTGAATGCGGATTGGAAACAGAATGAATTGGCAACGGGTCGTGAGTACTATGACCTGAGAGAGACATTAAGAGCCGAGGCAAATAAATCATTTGGTACGCTTGATAAAAATCAGTTGGGCGTAACTTATGATGATTATCAGAGAAAATATGGCCCGGGGAGTCTGATCCACAATTATACAACAGGGTTCCGCCTGAATAATCAGATAAATTTTAATCAGCAACGAAACAGCTTCTTTAATTCATTAATAACCTTTCGAAATCAGGAAGGAAGCCAACCGTATGAACGTCTCCAGTCAAATCAAAATACCCGCATAACCTTGCCGGTTGGATTCTTGTTTTCAGCCTATTACCGTTTCGTCAACTTCAACCAACTTCTATTTAAAAACAAACAACACAATATTTCCGGACAGTTTGATCATAAATTGTTTTTAAGTTTAAACAGCAGAATATACTATGAGTATATCGATATACAACATTCTTCATATAATGAGTATGTAAATCGTGCCGGATTGATGATCAAATATCAAAAGAATATACCGACCGGATGGTTTAACCTGGGGTATGAGTACCGAAAAAGAAATGATAATCGTAATAGTCAACCCGGAATGCGCAGAATTGTGGGTGAGGTGCATGAATTAAACGATAGCATGCCGGTATTGCTCGATAATCCGGATGTTGATGAATCTTCGGTGATTGTTTGGAGCAGTGACCGAACAATTATTTATGATTTGAATATTGATTACTTTATTGTCCCAAGGGGAGATTATATTGAGATTCAGCGTTTGCCGGGAGGACAAATAATTAATGGTGACGAAGTTCAGGTGGATTATACCTCATTTGAAATTTCTTCATATCGGTTTGATACTAATATAAATATTTTTCAGGCCCGGGTTTCCCTGCTTAACAGAATAATGGAAGTATATGCCAGATTTCATGAACAGAATTATGATAATGTCCAGAAGGCTTCAAACAAAATATTAAAGTTGATTTCGCAAAAGGTGTATGGTATAAGAATTAACTGGCTACGCATGACACTGGGATGGGAATTTGATGATTTTGTCAGTAATGTGGTTCCATATCAATCATACAGATATCTGTTTACCTTTTCGGAAAATATTGGTCCTTCACTAAATTTCAGAGTGAATGCAAACTGGCGGGATCACCGTCTTGTGCATGAAAATGAGAGACAGCAATTTGCCGATATATCCGGCCGGATTGCATATTTTCTTACGCGTATGTGGAAGTTGAGTATTGATGGGGGATATCGTTTTCAGGAAGGGCGGGGGATAGACCTTAATTTAACCAATATGCGTATCGAACTGAGTACACGTATAAGAGATTTATATTTCTCAACCGGGATCGAAATTTACCGCAGGGATTTCTCTGGAGAAATTATTAACTATAATGGGGCATATGTCCGTTTAGAAAGAAAATTTTGAGGAAATTATTATGAAAAGTACTAGTCAGATGATGTTCTCTATGCTGTTTTTTATTTCTATTACAATCACTACTGGTATAAGCCAGTCAAATTTTTCAGATTGCACAAAATCCGGATGTCATATGATCCAAATAAAACTGTCGGTTGTTCATGCTCCTATAGAAGACGGGTGTGCCGGCTGCCATGAGTCAATTACTGACAAACATCCGAAGACGGACCAAACGGATTTTAAGTTAACTGAGAAGATGCCCGCCCTCTGCTATCAATGTCATGAAATGGATATGACAAATATGGTCGTACATAATCCTGTAACAGAAGGAAAATGTACCGCTTGTCATAATCCGCATAGCTCGGATTCCGAAAAATTGCTTGTGAGTGAAGGCAGTGAGATGTGTTTTAAATGTCACGAAACCCACCCGGAGGAAAACTTTATTCACGGGCCGGTTGCCGGTGGAATGTGCGCTGCTTGTCATGATCCCCATAAATCCTCTCATCAAAAATTGTTACTACGTGAAGGACAGGAAGTATGTTTATTTTGCCATACTGCAAAGAAAGAAATTCAGGCAAAAGCAAGCGTTCATCTACCTTTTCTCGAGGGATGTATGGACTGTCATACACCACATAATTCAGAGGCAAAATATTTGCTGTCAACCGATGTCCCTCAATTATGTTATCAGTGCCACAATACGGTTGAGGTTGGCCTGGGGAAAAAATCTGAAGTTCACGGCCCCTTTCAGGAGGGAGGAAAATGCTATTTATGTCATAATGCCCATGTCTCCGATAACCCACCACTATTACAGGACTCAGAACAAAAATTATGTTTCAATTGTCATAACGAGCGAATTGTAAAAGGGGAACGAAAATTAAAAAATATAGAGAAATGTGTTAATTCAAAATACGTTCACGAGCCGGTGGCCAATAGTGGCTGTTCGGTTTGTCATGCCGCTCACACACCGGATAATTATTTTTTACTCTCTGCAGCCTATCCAGCCGGTAGTTATACCCAGGGGAAAAAGGAAAACTTTGAACACTGCTTTGATTGTCATGATGCGCAATTGATGGAAAGCGCAGAAACTGTGGACGCGACTAATTTCAGAGATGGTGGTAAAAATCTTCACTATGTTCATGTGACTCGTGAGAAGGCACGTAACTGTACGACTTGCCATGATATTCACGGATCAAAATATATCCACCTAATTGCCGAAAAAGTGCCATTTGGTAAATGGGAAATGCCTATGAAATTTGAGGTTACCAAAAATGGAGGCTCATGTTTTACAGGATGTCATAAAAAACTGGCGTATAGTCGGGTTAAAGGGTAGGCCCAAAATTTGGTGATTTTTTTGGTGAGTGGTGATTTAAATATAATTTCTTAGTATTTTTAGAATATATCAGATATAAATTCGCCCAGGTCAGCCCGGGTTGGATAAATATGTAACTGCTAATTTACGATTTAACAATATTAGACAGGAGTAAATATGCCCCTTCCTGAATTAAATTCTATTCTGGCACAAAAAGTGGAGGTGGCACCCGGATTGTGTATAATTCGTGTGGTCCCGGAAGGTTGGGAATTACCCGAATTTGTCCCGGGACAATATACGGTAATCGGGTTACCGGCTACGGCCCCACGCTATGTGTATTCTGAGCCGGAACCTACACCACCCCGGGAAGATAAACTGGTTCGCCGGGCGTATTCGATTGCTTCCAGTTCCAAGGAAAAGCAATATGTTGAATTTTATGTTCGACTGGTCACATCCGGCTCCCTGACACCGCGAATTTTTGCCATGAATATTGGTGACAAATTGTGGATGTCGCCAAAAACAAAAGGCATGTTTACCATGGATGAAATTCCTCCGGAGCAAAATATAATCCTCTTTGCTACGGGAACCGGTGTGGCACCATATATGAGTATGTTACGAAGTAGTATTATCAGCCAGGAAAAAAGAAATTATGCGGTCGTGCACAGTGCTCTAAATTCATGGGATTTGGGTTATCGTTCTGAATTATTGACAGTGGAAAGACTCTGCCCCAATTTTAAATATATACCGGTTATCAGTGAGCCGGATAAAGAACCGATCCCCTGGGGTGGAAGAATAGGGTTTGTGCAGGATTTGTGGAAAGAGAAAGTAATACATGAGATGTGGGGACACGATATTACACCGGAGAATACCAGAGTCTTTTTATGCGGCCATCCTGAGATGATTCGTGAGATGCTGGAATTGCTTGAAAAATCAGGTTTTCGCGAACATTCAAAATTGGAACCAGGATCCGTGCATCTGGAGAAATATTGGTAACTCAAATAATATCAGTGTGTTAAAAATCTCCCAATAAATATCTTTATTTTCCTGCAAAAAAAAGTTAAAATATTTTACTTGTTATATCTTGATGTTTTCTAACTAATTAGATGGTTTTTAGCAAAGAAACATCAAAATCTGCCATTGCCTCGAATCATTTTTAATTATAATTTCAAAGCACTTCAGCAATCAAAATTTCGTAATAATTTAGAATTTATATGTGAATAATAAAACAAGGTCTAAATGAATATTGGATTATTGTTTTTAATATAGGTGCGTCTAATTTATTAACCATTTTATCAAATTTTAAAGGAGGGGATTTGAAGATTACTCATTTATTATTATCATTGCTGATCATGGTATCTTTATCCATTGCAGGAAGCATTAGTGGAAAGGTTACCAGTGTATCTGGTGATGAACTACCGGGTGCCAATGTGTACCTGAAGGGCACAACTATCGGTGCCGCAGCAGGTGAGGATGGATCTTATAGTATTGATGTCGAAGATGGAAACTATCAAATCATTTGTGATTTTGTAGGGTATGCGCAAAAAACCGTGTCTGTAACAGTTTCTGGTGATGTTACACTTGATTTTGCTATGGAAGAATACCTTTTTGCCAAGACTATTAGTGTAGTCGCCGACCGTGCTCGCGAGCGTGAGACACCGGTGGCATATTCCAATGTGGAAAAAGAGCGCATTGAAGCAAATTTGGGTTCCCAGGATATTCCCATGGTTTTAAATACCACGCCAAGTGTGTATGCCACCGTATCGGGTGGTGGCGCCGGTGATGCCAGAATCAATGTCCGCGGATTCAATCAGAGAAATGTTGCCATTATGATTAATGGTATGCCGGTAAATGATATGGAAAACGGATGGGTATACTGGTCGAACTGGGATGGTGTGGGAGACGCCACATCTTCAATCCAGGTGCAGCGCGGCCTGAGTGCGGTCAATCTTGCAACTCCGTCGATTGGTGGCACTATGAATATTATTACCGATCCGGCAGCTGCAGAATCAGGCGTTCGATTCAAACAGGAATTTGGCAGTGCCGGTTTTCTGAAATCAACTTTAAGTGGCGGTACGGGACTAATTGATGGAAAATATGCAGTGAACGCAACGGTGGTTCGAAAGGTTGGTGATGGATTAATTGACGGAACATGGACCGACGCATGGGCATATTATTTAGGCGCAAGTTACAATATCAATGACAATAACCGTCTTGAATTATATGCTATGGGTGCACCACAACGACACGGACAACGTCTGTATATGCAAAACATAGGTGTCTTCAGTCAATCCTACGCAAAAGGTCTTAGTGACTACGACCAGGAAGCCCTGGAAACATTTCCGGAAGCAGCAACCGGACGTAAATATAATCAGAACTGGGGTCCTGTGTCATCCAGCTATAGCGGACAACAATATTATAATGGAAGTGCCGGCGATAGATATGACAATGCATTTATTAATGAACGCGAAAATTTTTATCATAAACCGTTGGTAAATCTAAACTGGTTTACCCAACTTTCACAGTCATTATCATTAAAAACCATCGTGTATTACTCTGGTGGTACGGGTGGTGGTACCGGTGATTATGGCCGGTTAGAATGGGATTACTCAACTCCTACCAGAACCCCGGATTGGGATGCCACAATTGCACGAAATGTTGATTCGACCACTTTCAGATATGGTGATAAAGAAAGAGGACAATCGGTTGGTATCTTACGTAATAGTACAAATAATCAATGGACCACAGGTATAATTTCAAAGGCTTACTGGAAAGCATCAGAAAACCTGGTTACCGCCTTTGGTTTTGACTGGAGGACGGCTGAAATAGATCACTTCCGTGAAGTCCGTGATTTACTTGGTGGTAGCTATTTTCTACCTGAAGCCAATCAGCTTCCGCTAAGTGATTTCTGGTCAGAATCAGAAAAGACCCGAAGATTGGGTGATAAAGTTGATTATCATTTTACAAATACAGTTGACTGGTTTGGTGTGTTTGGTCAAGCAGAATATACCAAGGGCCCATTGACCGCATATGGAATGCTGGGATATTCGACGATCAAATATTCATATGAAAACTTTTTCTTAGCACAAGATACATTAGCCAACGGTGATCCGGATTTAAATAGTGGCACACTAAAGGAAAATTCGGACTGGATTACCGGTTATCAGATCAAGGGTGGCGCCAGTTACCGTATTGATGATAACTACACCGTATTTGGAAATCTTGGCTATATTTCAAAAGTACCGATTTTTGATGAAGTTATTGATGACCGCAACGGCCTGAAAAACGAAGACCATGAAAATGAGCTATTTACCTCCATTGAAGCTGGTGTCAATTATGTGACCAGTGATCGTAAATTTAATGTTAAATTGAATGGATATTATACCAAATGGGAAAACCGCTCTTTTAAAGAAGAAGAATTTGGTGACGAAGAAATTCTCGTTTTCTTATCAGGTGTGGATGCCGATCATATGGGACTGGAATTGGAAGTTGCGTATCAGCCGGTACAATTATTCCGGTTAGATGCAGCGGCCTCATATGGTAACTGGAAATACCTTAATGATGTTGATGGTGAAACACGAATTCCGGGAACGACCAACCAGACCAAATACCAGGTTTACATCAAAGATCTGTATGTTGGTGATGCCCCCCAGACTCAGTTCGCCTTAGCTGGCTCCGTATTTCCCGTAAAGGGCTTAATGGCACAATTGGCCTGGAGATATTATGATCGTCATTACTCCGCTTTTAATCCATTTGACAGAGATGATCCTACTGACAGAACGCAACCCTGGTTGACACCTTCATATCATGTGTTTGATTTTCATGCTACTTATGATCTTCCGATTAATCTGAGTGGTGTCACTTTTAATCTGTTCTTACACGCCTTTAATATATTTGATACTGAATATATTCAGGATTCACTTGACAACAGCCCATATAATGGTTTTTCTGATACGCATACAGCTTCTGATGCGGAAGTTTTTATGGGCATGCCGCGTTTTATTAACGGCGGACTACAGATTATCTATTAATAGTAACATAACTTCGGAAAAAGCCCTTGCTTGCAGGGGCTTTTTCATTTATTCAGATCCCGGGGTAACATGATAAAAAATTCTCTCAGACAGCACCACATAATCAATTTATTCTTCGCTCTCAAGACTTTCCCCAGAACATACATCTTGAAAGTTTTGGTCTTAGCGCTATTTATATTCCTGACCGGTTGCGGACAAAAGGCACAACCCTATGTTTTGCTTGTCTCCTTTGATGGTTTTCGTTGGGATTATGCAGATCGTGGTATTACTCCGAACCTTAATGCATTCATCGCAAAAGGGGTCCGTGCAAAATCGCTAAAACCGTCTTTCCCAACCAAGACATTCCCAAATCATTATTCGATTGTTACCGGTTTGTATCCCGAAAATCATGGCATTATACTGAATAGCTTTTCCAACCCGGAAACCGGAGAGAGATTTTCCCTGGGTGATACCAGCTCCGTGAGGGATGGAAAATGGTATAAGGGGGAAGCTGTCTGGACTACACTTAAAAAACAGGGAATTAAAACCGCCAGTTTTTTCTGGCCAGGTTCCGAGGTACATAATCCCGAAAGACGACCTGATTATTTCAAGCGCTATCAGCATTCATTACCTTACGGTGAAAGAATTGATGGAATTATATCATGGCTATCCTTACCCATTGAAGAACGTCCGAAGTTTATCACATTGTATTTCCATGAGACCGATTCCAGGGGACATGATGCCGGTCCGGACTCGCCAGCAGTTGACAAAGCTATTGTTTTACTGGATAGTTTGTTTGGTGTCCTGTTAAATAAAATTAACAAATTACCTATTGCTGATGATATAAACATCATCGTCGTATCCGATCATGGTATGTCCGGGGTTGTTGAAGGAGGGATAATAAATGTAAACGGCTACTTACCTGGAAAAGAAGTTAAAACCTGGGGATCCGGTCCGTTGATGATGATTGATTCGGATGATGACGAAGTATATTCTGCGCTTAAAAAAAATGAGACTAATTTCACTGTCTATAAAAAATCAGATGTTCCTCCACGTCTGCATTTCTCAAACCATCCATCAATCTGGCCATTGGTAGTTCTTGCTGATCCGGGGTATTTATTGGCAAGTGAGAGTGGATATCAGCGCATGTTGAAATATTCTTCTAAGGGAAATCACGGTTATGACAATGATGTTCCTGATATGCATGGGATCTTTTTTGCCAGTGGATCAGTATTTCGGGAAGGATATCGAACAGAAACAGTACGAAATATTGATATCTATCCTCTGATTTGCCGGATCTTTGACGTAAAACCTGCTGAGAATATTGATGGTGATTTGGATAGGATTGGTTTTATGCTCAATGAAATAGATTAAAGTTAGAAGTTAGGTGTTAGAAATTATAAGTTATTGGTTTAAAGTGAAAAACAGTAAAATCACTAATTAAACTTGACATACTTTCTCATAACCACATATTCCGATAGCCGATAGCCGATAGCCGATAGCCGATAGCAAGTAACAAATAACAAATACCAAGTTCCAAGTTACAGATTACAATAACAGACAACAAGCATCGCATTAACTCCTCATTCCTCAATCCTGCGCACTTTCTTCCTAGTCAAAATTCTGTGTAACATTTTAGCAGTATTACCGTAATTATCATCAGTAACAAAATAAGACCGAAATCACATATTTATCATATCAGGAGGCTTTAATCATGACCAGGAAGAGAATTATTATCATTCTCAGTGCAGTCGTAGTATTGGCTGTAGTCGTTGTATCAATTTCAATGAGCGGTAACGGAGACATGGGAGTTGCTGTCCAAACGGCTTATGTAGGGGCAGAAAAGATAGTTGAAACTGTGAATGCTACTGGCGTAATTCAACCCCAAATTAAAGTTAAGATCAGTGCGGATGTTGCAGCAAAGATTACTTCTCTTGCTGTGGACGAAGGTGATTGGGTAGAGGAAGGAGATCTTTTAGTTCAACTTGACCGTGAAAAATTTGGCGCTGCTGTGGAGCGGGCCGAAGCCAATCTCCGGGCATCAGAGGCCAACGCGAATCTGGTGAGACAAAATGAAATCAAAGCAGAAAAAGACTATAACCGTACTGAGGAATTGTTTAGTAAGAATCTCGAGTCACAGGCGGTTCTTGATCAGGTTTTTGCGGCTTATCAGGTTGAAAAGGCCCGTCATCAGTCATCTCTGGAGCAGGTAGATCAGGCGCGGGCAACATTAAAGGAAGCGAAGGATAATTATTCCAAAACGACTATCTATGCACCAATGACGGGGACGATTAGCGAATTAAATAAAGAAGTTGGTGAAATCGCTTTAGGCTCACAGTTTCAGGAAGACGTAATTATGGTTGTGTCGAATCTGACGGGAATGGAAGCACTTGTGGATGTGGATGAAAATGATATTGTTTCGATACAACTTGGAGACAGTGCCACTATTGAAGTTGATGCACTGCCTGATTTCAAATTTAAAGGTGTGGTTAGCGAAATGGCCAACAGTGCTAAGATTACCGCTGAGGGTTCGGCAGAACAAAAAACCGAATTTGAAGTAAAGATCGCAATCGTGGATCCGGGCGAGAAATTGCGCCCTGGAATGACGGCCAGTGCAGATGTGGTCACTGAGGTGCGTGAAGGCGCTGTAGTTGTTCCAATTCAAAGTGTTGCAGTGCGTACACCCCAACAATTAAATAGCCAGGGTGCTGAATCTGTTGAAGTTGATTCGGTAGACCAACAGACTTATACCCCTGATAGCGATGGATTTGTTCAGGTTGTATTTGTCGTAGAGGATGATGAAGTGATGGCGTATCAGGTAAATACGGGAATTCAAAGTGAAACACATATAGAAATTTTAGAAGGTGTCTCTGAGGGTGACATGATTGTTACAGGAAATTATCGTGCCATCAGTCAGATTCTGACAAACAACGCCAAGGTGGTTTTTGATAAAAAAGAAGAGAAAACCCTGGCCGTGAAATAATGGGAATCAGGTATATAATATATAGTTAATCAAAATTTATTTCAGAGATAATTATATGAAGTCATTGTTGGATCAAGTTGAAGTTTTACGCATGGCCGGATCGGCAATAAAGGCGAATAAGAGTCGTGCCATTCTCACAACACTGGGTATTATCATCGGAATCATGGCCGTTGTTACTACAATGACAGCAGCCAATGGTCTGGCCAATAATTTCAGGGAGAGTATCTCGGCCATTGGATCAGATGTATATTATGTTACCCGAATGCCCTGGGTCTTTTCGGGAAATTTTTTCGAATTACGTAACCGTCCCAATCTCACTTTAAAAGATAGCGACGATCTTCAGCGCCGGCTAAAAACTGCAAAAGCAGTGAATCCTTTGACCAATACACGCAGAAATGTCAAATTCAGGTCAACAGTTATGGAGGAGGTACCGGTTGTCGGTACTACTGAAAAATATACCATCGTGACCGGTGGTTCGCCTGAATATGGCAGGTTTATGACCCCCTTTGAAGTACAAAATAGAAAAAGAATATGTATCATTGGCAGTGAAATTAAAGAAAAATTATTTAAAGGGGTGGATCCGATAAATAAAGAAATAAATGTCGGCTGGCATAAGTATCGTGTTGTCGGTATTATGGAAAAGCGGGGTAGTGCAGGATTCTTTGGCGGTCCCAATTTCGATAAACAAGTATTTATCCCAATTACCAGTCTGTTAAAGAATTTTGGCGGGGCAAATCGTAATTATACAATATCTGTTAAAGCGCCTGATCAGGCAGCTATGGAAGATTTTAAATATGATATTATGGGCGAAATGCGAAAGATAAGAAGACTCAAGCCAACAGATCAGGATAATTTTGCTATCAATGCCATGGATACACTGATGGAAGCGTATAATAATGTTATGGGTGTGGTGGTGCTTATTGGCCTGGTTGTAACCGGAATTTCATTATTCGTAGGTGGAATTGGTGTAATGAATATCATGTTTGTGTCGGTAACCGAACGAACCCGTGAAATTGGCGTCCGAAAAGCATTGGGAGCAAAAAAACGGTCCATATTATCCCAGTTTTTGTTTGAAGCCAGCATCATATGTCTGATGGGTGGATTTATTGGTGTGCTTTTGTCTTTTGGTGTGACTGCGCTGATCAATGCGTTTGTTTTGCCCGCCAGTATTTCTTTGCCAATTATTCTGGTGGCATTAACAATCGCTGTACTCACTGGAGTCGTTTCAGGGTTAATTCCCGCATATCGTGCATCCCGTCTCAATCCAATTGAGGCATTACGGTATGAGTAAGGTGATCTTTTTGAAATATTTTGGCCTATCTTGGGCTACTTTGTCCTATCTTGCCCTACCTTGTAGTCCATCTATAAGATGGACTACATTAACTCAATAGTCGAGGAACTGCAATGATACTACGAGAATTATTTGAAATGGCTGTCGCTGCCATTATGAATCATAAGTTGCGATCTTTTTTAACTTTGATCGGTATTATTGCGGGTGTGGCCTCTATTATTGGTGTTATGACCGGAATTTCGGTTATTCAAAAAACCATAGAAGGTGAGTTAAGTGTGCTCGGCTCGACAGTGTTTCAGGTACAAAAATGGGCAGCTGGCGGCCCGTTAACAGAAGAAGAGCGCCGGAAAATAAGACGTCGTCGACCCACAACAGTGGCACACGCCAACGCCATAAGAGATGGTGTGTCTACTGTCTCTATGGTAGGTTCAGAGTTATGGGATTTTGGCCACATCATTAAATATCGGGAAAATCAAACCAATCGTAATGTTACCATCTGTGGTGGTACGCCGGAATATGGACCAAATAATACACACTGGGTTGAATATGGGCGAACAGTTTCCAATCAGGATATAAAACTGCAAAGACAAGTTATTGTGCTCGGATTTGCAATAGCTCAGAAATTGTTTCCCTGGACTGATCCGTTGAATAAGGTTGTAAAAGTAGATGGCCGTAAGTTCCGGGTAATCGGATTGTTTGGTGAAAAGAAATCTGCAATGGGTGGAAATTTTGATAATTATGCCCTGATTCCCATCACACTGATCGAAAAATTATATGGTAATACCCGATTTGGAGAACCCCGATCCGTAAATATTACGGTGAGGGCCAAATCAAATGAAGTCATGCAGGATGCCCTGGATGAAACAAGGGCTGTCATGCGCCGTGAGAGAAACCTAAAGCCAAATGAAGAAGATGATTTTACCATATTTACCAATGACACCCAGATCAAGGCATTTAATGAGGCCACGGCTGGTATAAAAACCGGTGCGTTTGTTATTGGTATTATTGCCCTGATAGTTGCCGGGATCGGTATTATGAATATTATGCTGGTCTCGGTGATCGAACGAACACGTGAAATCGGTGTGCGAAAATCAATTGGAGCCAAACGAAAAAATATTCTCCTGCAATTTTTATTCGAAGCCATAATTCTAAGTAATATCGGTGGTTTATTTGGTGTTCTGGTCGGTTTTGGCCTGGGAAATATCGTTAGTATTTTGACCGGATTTCCGGTAAATGTCCCCATAGATTGGGCAATTATTGGTCTGGCATTTTGTACTGCCGTAGGCTTGGTATTCGGCTTCTGGCCTGCTTATAAAGCAGCTCTTTTAAATCCGATTGAATCACTGCGGTATGAATGATCTGGGCTTGTGCTTGTGGTGTAAATGAATAGAACACGGATTACGCGGAACACACGGATTTCCGCGGAATAAAAAAAATGAAAAATAAATTTATAATTTAGTTATTTGTTATTAGTAAATACCAGACCAAATAATAATTTAATCTCTAATCTCTAATCTCTAATCTCTAATTATTCTCTATTCTCTAACTCCTAACTTTCATTTCTTATCCGCGTTGATCCGTGTATTCCGAGTAATCCGTGTTCTATTGGTCTTGTCCTTCCCCAGAAAAAAAATATTTTGATTTGCAACTTTAGTGTATTATATTCGTAATACACTAATACAGTTGCAAAGAAATATTATGAAAAATCAAAATACACATCTGTTCCAGATAAATCCCACTCCGGGGAGCCTATCTACCGCCAAATAATAAACCAGGTAACTAATCTTGTTTATAGTGGTGCTATATCCGCCGGAGATGAACTTCCTTCTGTGAGACAACTTGCCCTGCATTTTGATATTAATCCCATGACTATCTCAAAAGCCTATAGTATTCTGGAAATGAACAGGGTTGTTGAAAGACGGAGGGGCAAGGGAATGATCATTGCAAAACAACACAAAGTTCAAAAAGATCTTTCGCAAAGGCTGCAAATATTACGTCCGGATCTGGATAAAATAATTCAAAAGGCACAGCAACTGGCCATTCCCGGTAAAGACCTTAAAAAAATGATTATTAAAATACTGGAGGAGACAAAATGAATAATCCAGTGATACAAATTAAGAATTTAAAAAAGGGATTTTTTCAAAAAGAGGTACTAAAAAGTATCAGCATTGATATTAATGAGGGGTGTATTCTCGGATTGGTCGGCAAAAACGGAGCAGGAAAATCTACGCTTATTAAATGTCTGCTGGGATTAATTAATCCGGATGGTGGCGAATGCCAGATTTATGACAAACTTTCCTGGAATTTAAACGCCGATATTAAACATCGTATCGGATATGTACCACAAAAAATGTCTGGATTCCGTTGGATGCGGGTAGAAACCATGCTTGATTATACCGGTTCATTTTACAAATCCTGGAACAGGAAAAGAGTAATTGATTTACTGAAGGAGTGGGATCTTGATTCCTGGATGAAAATTGGTGCGCTTTCCGAAGGTGAAAAACAAAAGCTTTCAATTATTCAGGCCATGGGACATAATCCGGATATTTATATTTTTGATGAACCGGTTGCCAGCCTGGATCCGGTTGCCCGGCGCAAATTCATCCGACAACTGGTCGAAATGAATCTGAACGAAGATAAAACAATGTTATTTTCCACACATATCACATCTGATCTTGAGAGAATCGCGGCCGATATCGCCATCTTAAATGAAGGAAATATTCAGTTCATGGGTGACCTTGCTGAGTTAAAAGAAAAAATAAAAAAATTGCACATCAGATCTGCGAAAGAACTACCAGAGAAGTTACCTTTTAATGACGTTTTATACTCACATGTAGACAAAAATTTAGCCACTGTGACAATACAAAATATATCTGAGGAGGAAATTGCATCATTCCAAAATGCATATGGAGCTAAAGTAACAGTGGAAAATTTAAACTTAGAGGATATCTTTCTGGAGATGAACCGATGAAGGCCATAAAATATATTTTTCTCTCATATTTTCAACAGCATTTCTTCGGCACATTAGGTATCATTGCCGCATTTGTAATGCTGATCACCGGAAGTACCCAATTACTTAATTCACCAACTCCGGGATATAAGGGAATGCAGATTATTTTTTTCGCAGTTATTTATTTATCATTTGACTTAACCGGCCATCTAAAAAGACTGATCATGAGCAATGCAGCGGCTCTTTTGCCGGATTATAAAAGATATCAGGTGATCACTTTTGGAATTGTTTTATCATTTTTTATTGGCATACCTCTTCTCATCGGTACTTTCAGAAATATGGAAATGTTCAGCTTGGTTGGCCATATTATTATTTACCACTTCATTGATTATGTGGGTAATACTTCGATTAAGTGATAATCTCTTTTCGATTCTTGTTCTACTTTGGATTATTCGAATGGCGTATGAGATTTTAGGTTTGCCGATTGAGGTTCGAATTTTCCCGGCTGTTACAGAATATCTGGTCCATATTTCTTTATTTTTAATTATCGTTTCTATCATATTATTTTACATGAATAGTCGGCACTATTTCAGAATATCAATTCTTGATTTTGAAAATATAGATCGGGATGAGCTGGATCCATGGTCAAAGGAATTCGACAAGACTACAGTTGTAATCACAAAATATTTTGAGAAAACACTCGCAAAATTTGCAAATCTAAAAACACTCAGCAAAAACAATATCAACCGGTTATTCCGGATAACGCTTTTTAGCCCGAACCAGGCCGTAGCGGCGTCTGCAATAATGATCGTGATAGTGTTGGCTTTTATTTATAGTATCTTTCTTCTACTGCATCCTGAAGTTATTTATCAGCACGAATGGATACTACCGATTCTTATATTGATATATCACATTTCGGGAATAATGATTACAACAGATTTTTTGCAGCACAGGGAGCGCTTATCTCTGCTTTGGATGTACTCCGTTGCTAAATCCAGGAAGGATTTTATTTACACATTCTGTAGATCATATATATTCATTGTCTTACAAAATTTTCTGGCCATATCGATTGTTTATTTTATAATCGCACTAACTATCTCAATAATATCTGTTCAGGATTTATTGCGTTTATTCATTAGCGGAATATTTATAAATCTTATGCTGATTGCGATCTCGCTCATTTATTTTGATGTGATCAGATCACCAGAGGCAAAAGGGTGGATGGTACCGAATATGCTTTTGGCCTTTATTCTTCTACCGGTATATTTTAAACAAATTTCATACTTTACCCCAATTGTCCTTATGGTATTGATCATTATCTCAGTGCTGATGATATTTTTTGGGATTAGAAAATTGTATAAATCTGATCTGGATTTTAATAGTCCAGCATTTTAGTTTGACTATTTTACCTGATTGGATACGTAGTCCAGGACAATATCACGGGCTTTTGTGGATTGACCCAGTATTTGATGTATCCGTTCCATAATTGCCTTGGGTGTGCCCCATTCCGGATGTGTACCTCTGACAAACACAGCGCCAAGCCGCCCCAGGTAATGTTCCTGAATCTTGTCTTCAGCAGAAACCATCAAGCGATATAAATTCCTGATTGTACGTAAAAAGTAGATCGATTCGGTGAGGATGTCCAATTGCAGTGCTATTTTGGGAAATTGTGGTTTAATTTCCTCGAAATACGTCTCAGACAATGCAGAAGTATCGGAGAGAGAGGCTTTTAAAACCAGGGCGACTGCCTCAATGTCTCTAAGACCACCCCGTGTTTCCTTTAAACTGATCGTGCCTTCGGAACGTTCTTTGTTTATTTTTTCCCTGTTTGATATTTCCTCCAACATACGATCAATATATATACGTTTACGATCAAATACATATGGCTGGAGTATTTGGTCATGCACCTTTTGTTCCATTTCTCTGCTTCCCGTGATCATTCTGGCGCCCAGAAGTTGCGAGAGATCAATAAAACTGTCCTCACTATCAGAGGCAAGATATTCACTGATCTGTTTAATCGTATTTACAAATCCGCCCAAAATTTCTCCCAGGCGATAATGCGATAACAGGCCACGATTTAGAATTTCACGGTTTATCCGGGTCATTATTTTTGTCGCGTGATTTATTATTTGCTCATCTTCGTCAGCAACAATTGCAATCAGATCATAATCATCATCATAGGCCTGTCGGCGCGCATGGCCTCCGGCAGCAAATATGGCAAACGTATCGGTATCGGGTGGTGCCTGCTGAAGTTTGTTCTCTATTTCTTCAGAACAAATGTCAAACAACGCATCCATATAATTGTCACAAAATTCGGTGAACTCCAGGTTGGTAATTTTTAATTCCACCCCGCGCATGGTTCCTATTCCAACCCGTAAAAACTCCAGATCATAATAGGCACCTAATACATTTTTTTTGTCTTTCAGATCAGGATACACATCAACCATCGCCAGAAGTCCGGAAGATATTTTCGACATCTTCGAATTATCTGTAACTGTATTTAAATATTCCGGATGATTGGATATGACACGCAGAAAAAAACGGTGAAAATATTGTCCCGACCATTTATGGATATTACACAATTCGCGCATCTGGTAGTGATACTCAGCCAGGCGTTCGTTTATTACCGGTTTAGATAAAATCCGATCAAAGTATTCAAAATAGGACTCAGGTATTAATTGCAGAAATTCGTGTATTACTTCCGGATAGTGACTATAGATACGACATAAGCGCTCCGTTGTGTAAGGATGTTTTTCAATATATTCGAGAAATGTATGGCTCATACGATGAAAAATAGTATCACCGATTTCGTTGACCTGACGTTTACCGATCAGGGTGATGAATCGGGTGATGGTTATTAAAGTGAAACGCGACCATTCGATGTATCTGTAGATTGCCTTTTCTTGCTCCCGTTCGCTTAAATTGTCAAATCCATGAATGAATTCATCCAGAACTTTCGGATTTTCCTCCATAAGATCTAAGACATCATCCCAGTACTTTGTACCCACGTAAAACTGAGCATTCTTGATAAAATTCAGTACCAGTGAAGTCTGAGCTTCTCCGGATTGATCTTTCTTTCTTTCTGCTTTCAGTATTTTTATTAGTACAGAAATTTCTTTCAGATGTTTGTTAACATCCTTCATCAAAAATTCACATAATCTTCGGACTTCCTTTACATATCGATAGTAATCGATAATTAATTGATCCCACGCAGTCACTGTACCGATGGCCTTATAGCCCATCCGTTCTGCTAACAGGATTAACTGATTGGTATTTAAATCTTCTGGTTGAAATGTTTCTTCCTGCATAATATAGAGTTGCATTAAAAATTTGAACATTTCCAAAAATGAAAGCGCCCTAAAGAGCAACTCATACTCAGAACGAAATTCAGGTTCTTCTTTAATTATTACTTTTAATATATCCCAGGGATTTACCTCTTTTATGCCATGAATTGTTTTTTTTGCATACAGCATTGATTTGAGCATTCGCAGAGCATCTACCTTGGGAGAAATGGCGTCTGTTTGAGGCGGGCTGATAAGCCAGGCGCGTGCTTCCCCCAGAATTCCCCGCAGAAAACCTTCATGATACCGGATATTATTTTTGGATTTATAATAATATTTATCCAGTACCTTCTTCTGGAATTCCTTGAACAAGCGCTCGCTGCCGGAAATAATTTTTGCATTCAGGATTTCAGAAATAATGACCACATCCTGAATTCGTTTTCTTAGGAGCTCTGTATATTCCGATATCGTAGTGGTATACACATGTTTGCCCACATGTTCAGATAGATGAAGGTGCAGTGGAGTTGCATAAACAAGCATGTTTTGTGTGATTTTTTGCAGTGCATGATTTAACAGGGTTACATCTTTATCTTCTTCTGTAATAATCCCTAAATCGATATCATCCTGATCTGTTCGGGTACCCACGCTACAGATAAAAAACTCGGGCGTTTCGATTCCTTCGAGATAGATATGAAGTAAATTCTCCAGATAGGCCTGACTTAAGGCCCGGTAATCATTACCAAATTGCATCAGGAATTGATGATATACCTCTGTTTGCGTTTCTCCGGAAATAATCCCCAATGCCAAAATATCAATATTCCGGAAAATCATATACAAATACTGGAGCGCATAGTAACAACTAAGATTTTCCACACGGCGCTTTGTGTCAGCTTGAAGATTTGCAATAATTTTCATTTCATCCGGTGCTGAATAGCTGGAATGCCAAAGATGGACCTGTGTGGATTTGCCCGATTTATCGAGATCCTCAATCAGATTATCTTTATGTTTCTTTATTGTAAAGGTAAACTTGTGTAGATGATTGCCAAGTTCGGAAACTCGCTTTTCCAGGGCATTGAAGGGATCTAACATATGCTTTAGAATTCGTAATTTTAATATTGAGTTATATAGTGGTTATGAGCTTGTTTTTTTTACCTCTACGACTAAATCAAATATGGTATTAAGTTTTTACAAGATTCTGACCATGCTTAAATGCAAGAATATTCGTTTCTTCTGTTCCTTTGGGTACCCGCGTCTTGATTGCATTTATCAGGGCGTCTTCACTCACGACATGTGTCAGATGTTCAATTGCACCAAGTGCAACTATATTGGCAACAATGCGTTTCCCAATTTTTTCCTCAGCAAATTTGGTGATTTCCAGTTGGTATATATGATAGTCTCCATCCGGAACATGGCTGACAAAACTGGAATCCACAACGATAATACCGCCGGATTTTACATCCTGTGCATATTTATCGACCGCTTCTTGTGTCATTGCAAGTAAAAGATCAATTTTGTCGGCCTTGGGGTAGTTGATATCTTCATCGCTGATAATTACTTCGGAACGACTGGCATCAGTTCGCGCCTCAGGACCATAAGATTGACTCTGGGTGGCATTCTTTTCATCGTATATGGCTGCCGCCTCGGCAAGAATTTTCCCCACAAGAATTAATCCCTGGCCTCCGGCCCCACCTAGTCGAATTTCATATCGAAAACTCATGTTTCAATCCACCTATCTGATTAAATGACCACAATATAAAGCATTTTATTTTTGACAGGTTCTACTGAAAATACGATAATACAATTGAATTATTTGGGATCCGACTCAATTACTCAATCGAGTGAAGCGAACATCCCTTCATTAACCGGAGAGGATTCTTAAAGAATGTAATGAATGGTTTTTTACTATGCAAAAGAAGTTTTGATGTTAATGAGATGTGTTATGTAAGTGATATTTAAAAAAAGTTTTCTCAACTGTAGTAAATAACCTGATCGGAGTTACAATTTTAAAAATGACCGGAAAACCTGTTCGAATTAATTGCATCGCATGTCTCAGTGCCCGTTTGTCAGCTAAATTTGTATCGTTCGTCGATACTATAACCATGACTGGTTTTTTAAACGCACTGATCCGATTAATTTCCTGATGGACTTTACTTGAATCCAAATTGGTAAGAATTAAAAAATCACTGGCAGAAATTTGATCAGGATACTTATGATTCCCGGTTTCAGACTCAATGAGGTGATAATAGCAGAAATTACTAAGCAAGTGCGGTGTTTTCTCTTTATGTTTTGTATTTGTCATTAGTATATGAAGTGGGGTCACGGTCTCACGGTATAATCTGATTAATTGCTCTTTATGCATCTTATAAAACTTTGAACAATCATTGGTATTTGAGGAGCAAAATTCTGACAAAGCCAGTGTAAATTGTTCTACATAATCAATGATTTTTTGATTTGGTGCCTTATTTAATTCTTCAAGATAAGTGAATATCATGGATGGATCGCTGTGTTTCAGCTGATCTGTCATCATTGTTATTGCCTTGAATAAGAATTCCAAAGATTGCCGGTATAATAGTTCCGCTTTTTGATAATTTGAATTTGAGATATACTTACCATAATAATATGTGGCCGGAAGGGCGCGAATTAATATGAGTGGAATGTTTTTCAACAAGCCTGGTCTGCGGATATTTTCATACATGTTTGCTTCCTCTTATCTCCATATCTTCTCCCGAAATTGTATTCGGGGAAGCATTACTTATCTTATATACCTTGTCCGGATATTATTTCAGAACAGGTTTCACTTATCTTGGGATTAAGTCCTGAATATAGTCTTCCATCAAGAGCCATAGTTCCTGAATATCGAGACTCATAATGATCAGATCGTGCCGGTTGCCTTTTATATCGGTTACATGTTTTTTCAGAACCGCCTCTTTTTTGAATCCCAGACGCTCAAAACACGAGATGGCCGATTTCTGGTTTTCCATAAGTTCGGCCTGTATTTTGTACATATCTGTCGTCAGGGAATGAAAAAATAATTCTTTGGTTAAAATAGTGCACAATCCATGCCTTTGGTATTCAGGAGAGACGACCACACGTAATTCACCCAGATTTCGCATCCACCCAAATCTTGAACGAAATATTGTACCAATGGCAATTATTTTGGAACCATTAAGCGCGATTACCGGAAACATATTCGAGTGATCAATCTGGCCAAATCTTTTAAGGATATTTTCCCGTTTCATTACGTCGATACGCAAATACATTCGATCCTTAATTGGCAAATTCTGAAAAAAGTCCACAAGCAAATCGATATCATCCTCAGAAAGCAAGCGGAGTTCAATCTCTTTTGCATTTTTAATCCCGATAGATTTAGGATATTTTTCCATGATACCCTCCAATTCTCAAGTTCTGGTTTCCATGAATAATTGATGGTGTCATTTTCTATAAGAAATTTAAAATAACTGTGGTTTCTATAGTTTCTCCAGGTACGATCCTCCTGTTAAAAGGTCGCCACTTAAATTCAAACCAGTACCAGACAGAGTGCATATTCAATGAGTATTCAGGTGTATTAAGACTTTAAAAACGGTAGGAGATCTCAGGATGAATATTCGAAATAGAAATCAAATGAATGTGAGTCGCTCTTGAATAATATACAATGGACTTCCTGAGGGCGCAATAAAAATTAAAAAATCCAATTAGAATAAATATCATATTGTGATTGACATAAAAATATCTATACATTATATTTCAACATATACTTACTTCTCAGATGAGACCTGGAACTGTTTGCGTCATATTAAAACGCTATCAGAAACTCCATACTCAGACTCACACTACACTTACATTCATACTGATAATTACTGGCTCAAGAAAAGAACACACCTTATTCATTGTCGTACTGTGACTAGTACTCTATTGTAAAGATTTTGACCATATAATTAATTTGAGACTAACCTTCCTTCTCAAGTATTAGGGGGATCCAATGAAATATTGGCGAACTCCTTTAGATGCAGAACGCATAAGCGTTCCTAAAGGTGAACTCCACATTCTTAATGAACGTTGCAAAGGATGTGGATTTTGTGTGGAGTATTGTCCCAAAGGATATTCTTGAATTAGCTCAAGAGTTCAATTCCAAGGGATATCATCCACCAATTGTCACTGATGCAGAGCAATGTGTACACTGCCAGCTCTGTGAAATGCTTTGTCCTGAATTTGCCATATTTTGCACTTTAAAAGAAGAGGAGTTGGTTTATGAAAGCTGATCCGGTTGGTGTTTTAACTGGTGCGCACTATCTGGATGGGGATAAAGCCTGTGCGGAAGGGGCAATTGCAGCTGGTTGCCGTTTCCTTGCCGGGTATCCTATTACACCATCGACAGAGGTTGCCGAGAGAGTGTCAGAGCGGTTTCCATTTGTTGGTGGTTTTTTTATTCAGATGGAAGATGAAATTGCTTCCATGGCCGCGGTTTTAGGAGCGGCATGGTCTGGTAAAAAGTCCATGACAGTTACTTCCGGTCCCGGATTTTCTCTGATGATGGAAAATATTGGATTGGGTGCTATGCTGGAAACACCTTGTGTTGTAGTAAATGTGCAGCGTGGCGGTCCTTCAACAGGTTTACCAACGCTGCCCGGTCAGGCAGACCTGATGCAGGCACGTTGGGGATCACATGGTGATTATGAAATTATTGCAGTTTGCCCAAACTCACCCCAGGAATGTTTCGATCTCACAATTACTGCGTTTAACCTGGCAGAAAAATATCGGGTGCCGGTTTTTGTAATGATGGATGAATGCGTCGGCCACATGACTGAAAAAGTAGTTATTCCGGAAGCATCTGAAATTGATATTGTGGAACGAAAATTTGCCGTAAAAAAGGATAAAAAATATCTGCCGTTCGCACATGGTAACGATCTGATCCCGGAAATGGCCAGAGCAGGTGATGGGCACTTCTTTCATCTCACCGGACTTACCCATGACGAGAGGGGATATCCGGAAATGAATTGGCAGGCTCAGGAAAAATTAGTTCGAAGACTTATTGAAAAGATCAGAAACAGGGCCGATGAAATTGTAATTGTCGAAGAAGAAGATATAGATGATGCGCAAATAGTGATTGTCTCATATGGCATCACATCGCGGGTGGCACTTAAGGCCATACAAATGGCCAGGGAAAAGAATGTAAATCATATTGGTCAGTTACGGTTAAAGACCATTTGGCCTTTCCCGGAAAACCGAATCAGAGAACTTGCCGGAAAAATAAAGGGTTTTGTTGTACCGGAAATGAACTATGGGCAAATGGTGCTAGAAGTTGAACGATGTGCCGCCGGTAAATGTAAATCAATTCTTGTCCCGCATGGTGGCGGAACTGTGCACGATCCGAAAGATATACTCAAAGCCATTGAGGAGACTTATCAATGAATGTTGACGAAGTAACAAAACGAAAGACACGAAAAAAGTCTGATAAACTGACTATGCAAGCCGAACATCCGCTGGAAAACTGGCTGCGTATGGATCGAATTCCACATATTTGGTGTTCGACATGTGGAATTGGGACAGCAGTTACCTGTTTTATAGAAGCTATCAAAAAAAGTCAGATTCCTAAAGAGGATATCAGTGTAGTGAGTGGTATTGGCTGTAGCGGTAGGATTGCCGGATATATAAATCTTGATTCCTTCCATACCACACATGGACGAGCAATTCCATTTGCCGTGGGCCTGAAAATGGGAAATCCCAAACTAAAAGTAGTTGTATTTAGCGGAGATGGTGACCTGTCCTCTATCGGAGGAAATCATTTTATTCATACGGCACGCAGAAATATCGATATCACGGTTTTGTGTGTTAATAACTTCACCTATGCAATGACCGGGGGACAACTGGCGCCGACAACGCCACCGACTGCGGTGGCTACAACTGCACCGTACGGTAATTACGAGATGCCGTTTAACCTGCCTGCATTGGCCGCATCCTGTGGTGCGGTATATGTTGCCCGTTGGACCGCGCTGCATGTTCGCAGATTAACAAGTTCAATTACAGAGGCCTTGCAGAAGACAGGATTCTCTTTTGTTGAAATTATTTGTCCTTGCACTACTTTATATGCCCGAAAAAATAAACTGGGTAGCGGTCTCGATCTGATGAAGTTTTATCATGACAATTCGGAAATTTGTAACGGTGCAGATCCCCGGGAAGTTGATATTGCATTTCAAAGTAAAATAAAAATTGGCAAATTTGTCGATCAGGATCGTCCTTCATACTTGGAATTATACAATAATCATCTGAAAGAAAAATTAGGCGATAAATTTCAACCCTATGGGGTAAGTGATGAAAAATAATACAGAAATCAGAATTGCCGGATTTGGCGGTCAGGGAATCATTCTATCGGGTTATATCATTGGCAAAGCAGCCGCGATATATGATAATGAATTTTCCACTTTAATTCAGTCATTCGGTCCTGAAGCCCGGGGAAGTTCATGTTCGGCACAATTAATTATTTCAAAAGACCAGATCCTATATCCATATATTGTACGACCGCAAATTTCTATTTTACTATCTGTAGATGCTTATGACAGATTTCATAATGAAGTTACCCCGGGCGGCAAAATATTATTTGAACAGGATTTGATTTCACCAGATGATGTGCCAAAGGGAGTTGATGTTTTTGGTATCCCGGCCACAAGGCTTGCTGAAGAAATGGGACGAAAAATTGTGATGAATATTATTACCGTTGGATTCTTTTCAGCTGTGACTGGTATAACGAGTTACGATGCCACTAGAAAAGCAGTAGAATCCTCGGTACCTCCAGGCACTGAAGAAATGAATCTAAAAGCATTTGAAACAGGCTATCAATATGGTGCGGATTTATTAGGAAAAAGTCCAAAAGTGACAAAGGCACAGAGGCATAAAGGCACAAAGTTAGAAAAAGAAAGTGACAAAGTGACAAAGTAGGGGCACGGCATACCATGCCCATCATGGCGCCAATAAGTAATAAAGTAAGACAGATATTCTTTTTGAAAGTCAGAACTGATGAATTTTGAATGTAAAAAGTTATATGTGCTTCTTACTTTTATATTCAACATTCGATATTCGGAATTTTTACTTTTAATAATCCCGAAGGGATTAACAATTTTATGGTAAAAACAGACCCACAAAAAGGTGCGCTGGTAATCGGTGGAGGTATTGCCGGTATTCAGGCGGCACTCGATCTGGCTGATGCGCAATTCCAGGTATATCTGGTGGAACGCTCTCCCAGTATTGGCGGTACAATGGCCAAACTGGACAAGACTTTCCCCAGTATGGATTGCGCCATATGAATTCTCGGTCCTAAAATGATGGATGTCGGTCGACATCCAAATGTAACACTACTCACTAACTCACAAGTGACCGAGGTTAAAGGTAAAGCCGGTAAATTTAAAGTCAAGGTTTTGCGCAGTGCGCGCTTTGTCGATGAATCCGAATGTACTGCTTGTGGGGAATGTGCTGACGTTTGTCCCGCCATTACACCCGACGAATTTGATGAGGGATTATCCTTGCGCAAGGCCATATATTCACCATTTGCCCAGGCAGTCCCTTCTTCTTATATCCGCTCTGATGAGAATTGCCTTGGAACCAATCCCATTGCATGTGGAAAGTGTGTGGATGTCTGTCAGAAAAATTGTATCAATCTGGACATGCAGGACGAAATACTGGATCTAAATATTGGCGCCGTAATTTGCGCCACAGGGATCGATTATTATGATCCTCGTGAAGCCAGTGAATACGGATATACGCGCTTTGAAAATGTAGTAAATTCAATTGAGCTGGAGCGGTTATTGAGTCCGGGTGGCCCATCAGCCGGAAGTTTAGTGCGCTTCACAGATCAAAAACCACCGGATCGGGTGTCATTTATTCAATGTGTTGGTTCGCGTTGCATAAATCGTGATATCCCCTATTGCAGCCGGATTTGTTGTATGAATGCAATGAAGAGTGCGCTGCTAATCAGGGAGATGTATCCCGAGATAGAAATTGATATATTTTATATTGATATCAGGGCGTTTGGAAAAGGATTTGAACAGTTTTATTATCGGGCAAAAAAAGAGGGCAAAGTTAATTTTATAAAGGGTAAACCCTCACATATTGAAGAAGATCCTGCAACCCGGGATTTGATTCTTCATGTAGAAAATGTCCAAACAGGAGAGACTGAAAAGATACGGACTCAGCTGGTAATATTATCAGAAGCTGTGGTTCCATCAAAGGATTCACTTAATTTGGCAAAAGTTCTGGGAATTGAGACCGATAAAAGCGGATTCTTCTCTGCAGAAGATGCCTGTGGTGATCCGCTATCTTCAAACAAAGAAGGAATATTTTTATGCGGCTGTTCAAGTGGCCCGAAGGATATCACTGATTCAATCGCCGAGGCATCTGGCGCAGCTATCCGTGCTTCACAGTTTCTCAGTGAGCATAAATTGCCGCAACTGGAAGAAGAAATTCCCGCCTACAATTACTATGGCGAACCGCGCGTTGGTGTATTTATATGTCATTGTGGATCGAATATTGCCGGTGTACTGGATGTGGCGAATTTGCAGGAATATGCTAAAACCTTACCGGATGTCGTATTCTCAGAAGAACTGTTGTTTGCCTGTTCAGAGAGCACACAGCGTGCGATTCAGCAATCAATTATCGACAATAAGATAAATCGCGTGGTTATTGCTGCATGCACACCACGCACCCATGAACCCATTTTCAGGGAAACACTGCGTAAGATCGGATTGAATCCCTATCTGATGGAAATGTCAAATATCCGCGATCAATGCTCCTGGGTTCATCAATATGAATCTGAAAAAGCCACAAATAAGGGGCAGGATCTGATTCGCATGGCTGTAGCCAGGGTACGCGAACTGGAGCCGCTGGAACCGAAAGAAATGCCGATAGGTCATGATGTCACTGTAATCGGTGGGGGTATTGCCGGAATGGAGACTGCTATCCAGCTCGCCCGCAGGGGATATAAGGTTTCAATTATCGAACAGGAAGAACATTTAGGCGGATGGACCAGACATTTAAAATCACTTTATCCCAGCGGCGAATCCGGATTGGATTTAGTGCAGCGCAAACTTCAGGAAATATATGAAAGAGAAGTAAAAATATATACGGGTACCAGCATCTCAGAAATACACGGCTATGTTGGTAATTTTACTGTCACATTAAATGTGAAAAATGGTAAATCAACCGAAGAAAAACTTGATGCCGGTGCAATTGTATTAACACCTGGTTTTGAGGCTTACCAGCCAAAGAATAATGAGTATGGATATTCGCGATATCCGAATGTTATTACAAACATGGAGTTGGAGGAGTTACTACAATCCAAAGAAGAAGTTCATTTTGAGGGGGAACCTGTATCTTCGGTTGTATTTATTCAATGCGTAGGATCGCGGGGTGATGATGGGCTACCGGAATGTTCCCGTTATTGTTGCCAGGCCTCAATAAAACAAGCAATTGCTCTTCGGAAAATGGGTATACATGTTACTGTATTTAACCGGGATATCAGAGTTTACCATCATGAGGCAGAAAGCATGTATCGTGAGGCCCGGCAGCTGGGTGTAAATTTTGTCAGATATAATAAAGAAAATCCACCGGTTATCATTGGAAACCGAATTGTTTATAACCTGCAAATCATGGATCATGTATTAAAACAGAATATTGAATTCCCGGCTGATCTTTTAGTTTTAGCAGTAGGAATGCGTCCGGCCAAAAAATCAATTGAAGAAATTCAAAAATCACTAAAGGTTCCAAATGGTATTGATGGTTTTTTAATGGAAAAACATCCAAAATTTGGACCGATTGAAACAAATATCCAGGGTGTATTTATCGCCGGGTGTGCACAGGGTCCTAAAGATATTTCGGATTCAATTTCTCAGGCCAACGCCGTTGCCGCTAAAATTGATGCACTTTTATCGCGATCTACAATTTTGATGGAACCGATTACGTCATATATCAATGATATTCTTTGCAGGGGGTGTGCAACCTGCGTTGAGGTTTGTGAATATGGCGCATTATCAGTAGTGGAAAAAGATGGTGTCTCAGTTGCTCAGGTCAATGAGGCATTATGTGAGGGTTGCGGAACTTGTGCTACCTATTGCCCGACAAATGCCATTGATATCCGTCATTTTCGTGATAAACAGATTGAATCAATGCTGGAGGCGTTTTTACAGCCGGATAAGCTTAGAGTAGGCAGTCAACAGTAGGCCGTCGGCGATTGGCAATGGGCAATTGATTATCGGTACTCGGCACTAGGCACTCGCCACTCGGCTCAAAGAACCACAGACGAGTATCAGGGACTCAGGGACTTAGGTGCTTAGGGACTTGTTACAATGTCTCTTTGCCACTCTGTCACTACAGGAATAAAAATGAAAAAATCTTCTCAAAAAAAGGTATCCTTCGAACCAAAAATTGTCGTTTTTGCCTGTAACTGGTGTAGTTATCCGGCTGCAGATTCGGCTGGTATTAACCGTCTTCAGTATGCAGCGAATATCCGGATTATCCGAACGATGTGTATGGGACGGGTCAATCCATCATTTGTTTTAAAAGCACTGCAAATGGGTGCAGACGGCGTATTGGTATCAGGATGTCACTTCGAAGATTGTCATTATAGTTTTGGTGCCAAACGAGCGGCTGAGCAATATGCCAAACTGGAAAAAATTGTGTTTATGCTTGGGCTTGAAAAGGGGCGAATACGACAGGAATTTATTTCTGCGGCCGAATTTCCAAAATTTGCAAATGTAGTAAATGAAATGGTTGAAGAAGTGCGCTCACTGGGCCCCAGCCCTTTGGCCGGATATATTAATATTATTGCGCAGAAAGGGGAAATACCTGAGGAAATTCCGGTTAGTTAGGGTGATTCATTTGTCATCATAAAAGATAAAAGAAAAAGGAACAGGGATAAGAGGATAAAAGGATAATGGGATAACAGGGTTGACAGGTGTATTGGAGAGGGCAAACTTATTTTAGTAGGCAGTAGGCAGTATGGCAGTAGGCAGTAGGAAGTAAGCAGATACGAGTAACCAGCATCCAGTAACTTGTATCCTGAATCCTGTATCCTGCATCTTGTGGCCATAATCAAAAAATAACCAGGAATGCGAATGCAAATAGATGTCAAAAATATCCAGGAGACAAAAGCATATTATTGTCTGGAATGTGGAAAATGTACAGGCACCTGTCCTGTAGCGGTTAACTCCAACTCATTTTCACCCAGACGTATCACAGCACACGCATTTAATAATTCACATCCGGCTACCTATCTTGAAGACAATATCTATGCCTGTCTGACGTGCCAGCAATGTGATGAAATTTGTCCTTCCGATATAAAAATTATCGATCTGGTCAGGATATTACGACAACAGATGGAACCGGAAAAACGAAAAGAAAGTTGCTCACATGGTGGCATTCTGGAATCAATTTGTCAAATTATGACAGCGCCGTCACTTAATCAGAATCGTACAAGCTGGATAAATGGAGAACTTAAAACATCAAAAGATAGTGACTGGTTGTACTTTGTCGGATGCTTGCCATATTTCGACACTTTATTTTCCGATCTTGAAGTTGATACACTAAATATCGCCAAAAGCAGTCTGAAAATATTAAACCATTTTGATATCAAACCCCAGGTGCTGGAAAATGAAAAATGCTGCGGACATGATATGTACTGGAATGGTGACATGAAAACATTTGAGCTGCTTGCCAAATCAAACCTGGATCAATTTGAAAAATCAGGTGTCAAAAATATACTTACTTCTTGTCCCGAATGTTATCGGACACTAAAACTGGAGTATCCGAAAATTTTTGGTAAACAAAAATACAGTGTATACCACATAAGTGAATTCCTTGATGAGAAAACATGGTCAGGAAACGATACGAAATCCGAAATAAAAATAGGTACTTTTCATGATCCTTGCCGGCTTGGACGTCATATGGGTGTATATGATGCACCGCGAAATGTACTTAATCGTTTTGAAAATTTAAACATGGTAGAAATGCGGCATAATCGTAAACGTGCCACATGTTGTGGTGTTTCCGGGTGGAAGAACTGCTCTCAGGTATCAAAGAATATACAGAAAAAAAGACTTAGGGAGGCCGCCGCAACAGGAGCGGATACAATGATAACCAGTTGTGCCAAGTGCAAGATCCATTTCACCTGTGCAATGAAAGATGAGGCTTTGAATAGTGAGGTTTCAATTCGGATAAAAGATTTAGCAGAGGTAGTAGCAGAAAATTTGCATTGATCGAAAGGTTAAACGGGAAAAAGAATAAGAGGGAAATAGGATAGGAGGATAACAGGAGAGGCCAAAAGGATAAAAGAAGAAATTTAGATCAAATGGTTTGTAATGATTTCCCTCTTTGCCTAATGCCAATAGCATCTAATAATTATGTAAAAAATCATGATTAACTAATCCAAGTAACTTACCTGGAGTAAAAACATGGCAGAAGAAAATCTGCGAATTGGCGTTTTTGTCTGTGATTGTGGTCTGAATATTGCGGGAACAGTTGATACAGAGGCGGTAGCCAAATATTCCGAAACTCTGGATGATGTGACTGTGGTGGTCCGTAATAAGTATACTTGTGCAGATCCCGGACAAAACGAGATAAAGAAAGCCATTATCGAACACAAACTAAACCGGGTGGTTGTGGCTTCCTGTACGCCAAAAATTCATGAACCGACATTTCGCACCTGTGTGGCGGAAGCGGGTTTAAATCCATACTTGTATGAGATGGCAAATATTCGTGAACATTGCAGCTGGGTGCATCAGGGTGAAAAGGATCTTGCCACGAATAAAGCCAAGGATTTAGTCCGAAGTGCCGTCGCCCGGGCACGGGTACTAGAACCACAGATAGAATCTGAAGTACCTGTAACCCGTGCTGCTTTAGTGATCGGAGGTGGCGTTGCCGGAATTCAGGCTGCGCTTGATCTGGCGGATGCCGGACATCAGGTCTATTTGGTGGAAAAGGAACCAAGCATAGGCGGCATCATGGCTGCCCTTGATAAGACCTATCCCACCATGGACTGCTCCATATGAATTCTTGGTCCTAAAATGATGGATGTCGGTCGACATCCCAGAGTAACACTTTTAGCATACAGCGAAATTGAGCAGGTAACCGGTTTTATCGGCAACTTTAATGTAAAAGTGCGCAAAAAAGCCCGGTATGTGGTGGAAGAGGATTGTACCGCCTGTGGAGATTGTGTTACGGACTGTCCCGTGATACTTCCTGATGAATACCAACAGGGGCTATCTTCACGCAAAGCAATATATATCCAATTACCACAGGCCGTGCCATCTGCATATCTAATAGATATGGAACATTGTCTCGGAAATAATCCAATTGCCTGCGGTAAATGTATCGATGCATGTGAGAAAGAGTGTATTGATTTTGATATGGAAGATGAAATAATTGATCTGGAGGTAGGTACGATCACTGTGGCCACCGGAATGGATGTCTACGACCCAACCGAAATGGATGAATATGGTTACCGGAGTTATGAGAATGTAATTACGAGTATGGAGTTTGAGCGTTTGATTTGCGCCGGCGGTCCAACCGAAGGACATTTTGTAAGACCAACCGATAACCAGCGCCCTAAGAGAGTCGCTTTTATTCAGTGTGTCGGTTCCAGATCTGAAAAGCTGGGCCGCAACTATTGTAGCAATATTTGCTGTATGAATACGGTGAAAGATACTTTATTACTTGCGGATCATTACCCTGATATCGAAAGCAAGGTATTTTATATCGATATTCGAGCTTTTGGTAAAGGATTTGAAGATCTGTACATGCGCAGTAAAGAATCGGGTGTAAAATATGTTCGGGGATTACCAGGCGATGTCTGGGAGGACACCGAAACCGGAACATTGTTTTTGAGTGTTGAAGATACAACCAATGGAAAAGTAGAGACGCATGAAGCTCGATATGGTGGTTCTCTCTGTTGGTGTTGAACCGAGGATGGATATGAAACCGCTGCAACAGATGCTAACGCTTTCAAACAGTCAGGATGGATTCCTGTTGGAATCTCACCCAAAACTCAAACCGGTTGATGCACCCACTCGTGGCATCTATTTCGCAGGTTGTGTTGAATCACCCAAAGATGTAAAAGATAGCGTAACCCAGGCCAGTGCTTCTGCTGCAAGAGCCAGCATTATTCTTAACGCAGGTAAAGTAAAGATTGAGGCCATTACTGCTATGGTTGATACAGACTTATGTAATTACTGTGGGGTATGTGCCCGGGTATGTCCCTATCATGCAATTACACCGGCGGATAAAAAGAGTGGGACGTATCCAACCATTATTCAGGCCGCCTGTTCCGGATGTGGTACTTGTGGGGCAGAATGCACCATGGATGCCATCACTATGCGCCATTTTACCGACGCACAGATTATCGCACAGGTAGATTCAATCCTGGAAGAGAATCATATGGAGAAAATTGTTGCCTTTGCATGCAACTGGTGCTCTTATGCGGGTGGCGATCTGGCCGGTACATCACGCCTGCAATATCCTACAAATGTGAGACTGATCAGAACTATGTGCAGCGGCCGGGTAGACGAAAAATTTATTATCCATGCTTTCCGGAAAGGCGCACCCCTGGTTTTAGTCTCTGGTTGTCATTTTTCAGATTGTCATTATATCAATGCGGTTCAGTGGACACAGAAGCGAATAGAAAAATTGTGGAATAAACTGGAACGCTTGGGCATCCGTCCGGAACGATTACAACTGGAGTGGATCAGTGCGGCCGAAGGTCAGAAATTTTCTAGGGTTATGTATGAAGTTGAGGAACTGCGGGCTAAAGTTACTGAAGAAGAAGTGCAGGAGACGATAATGATTCTTGAAAAAGAAGATGAGAGGGATCGGGCGAAACGTGTAAAAAAATCAGCCGCAACCGTAGCAGCGGTGGCGACTATATAATAGTCCCTAAGCACCTGAGTTCCATAGTCCCTGTGAGACCTGGTGTTTGTTTCTCGAGACTAAGGATAACTTTTCAATTAGAGAAGATATATTGTAAAACTCAACGAGCATATTTTTAACTCAGGGACTCAGGGACTTAGGCGCTCAGGAACTTTAAAAAAGTCATATAATTTTGTAGGTACAAAATGGCTGAAATGTCAAATTTTAAATGTTTACGCTGCGAACATGAGTATGAGGATAAATATACTCCAGGTCTCGTGCAGGAACGCAGTTGTCCGAAATGCAGCAGTAACAGTGTACGCCGGTTACCGGAAAAAAAGCCGGCGCCAATCGGCAATTGATAATTGGCTATTGGCCATATGCGATGTAGTCCATCTCCAAGATGGGCTACATCATCAGGAGTAAACGGTCTGAGACCGTTCCGCGATGAATTATGCACATATGAAAATATTAAAAGAATGAAAACAGAAGACAGGTTTATGACAACAAAAAAAATAAATTATGAATTCCGTGATCGTCTGAACAAAGTAATCGGCGGATTCTCACATAATTACTGCTATCAATGCGGCGCTTGTGTCGGCGACTGTCCAACACATCGGTTTATGCCCGAGTTTAGCCCAAGAACCATTATTCTGCAGGCATTGTATGGAATGGAAGAGGAACTAACCGGAGTAGATTCACTGATCTGGAACTGTACAAATTGCTATAATTGCCAGGAGCGTTGTCCACAGGACGTTAATCCTATTGAAGTGATTATCGCATTAAAAAATATCTCCAGGGAAAAGGGAACGCATTTAAAAGGGGTGGACCATATTATTGGCCGGGTATCACAAACGGGCGTAACAGTCATTTCCACCGACTTGATAAAACGCAGACGTGCAGAATTGGGATTACCTGAATACAAAATGCAGTGCGAAGATGAAATCAGTATACTTCTTAAGAACAATGAAATAGTAAAAGAGGCATGATGAAAGTTATACCGTTCTGGGGTTGTATGATTCCGCTAAAATATCCGCAAATGGAACGTGCTGTCCGGTTTTGTATGGAAAAGTTGGGATATTGAACTGGTGGATGAAAACCGATTTAGTTGCTGTCCGGATCCTATTTATTTTAAAGCCGGGGACAGAATAAAATGGATGACACTTGCGGCCCGTAATCTGGCTTTGGCGGAAGAACAGGGTTTGAATGTGATTACCCTGTGCAGCGGATGCACTTCAACTCTTTGTGATGTGAATTATCACCTGAAGAACGACCCCGAATTGAGAGCACAAATAAATAAAAATTTAAAACCAATTAATCGGCATTATGATGGTAAAATCACCGTGCGCCACCTGGTAACCCTGCTTCGGGATGACGTGGGGCTGGAAAAAATATATGATACAATAGAACGCCCATTAACAGGACTAACGGTAGCAATCCACTATGGGTGTCATTTACTGAAACCGAGTTCGGTTATGGCAGTAGAAGATCCTCTAAATCCCACAATACTGGCACGATTGATCGAAATAACGGGTGCCACTCCCGTAGATCATTCAGAATATTTAAATTGCTGCGGTAAGGCCTGTAATGAACCTGATCTGACACTGAATATGAGCCGGGCAGTATTTCGAATCAGTAGATCAATCAGAAGCTGATTGTCTGGGACTCATTTGTCCAACCTGTTTTGACTCGTTCGATGTGGGGCAATTACGGGTATCGCGTAGTTTTAATAAAGAATACAATATTCCGATTATATATTATTTTCAATTGCTTGCATTGGCCCAGGGCGCATCGCCGGAAGATGTAGGTATTCATCATCATAAAATTCTTACAGATAGTTTTATGTCAAAGATCTCTCACAGCGCAGTCCCCGTCGCTTAATTATCATTAATTATTATTTTTTCTGTTTCAACTTTCTCTCCCTATCGATATATTCAAAAATAAAAACAATAATTATTATGAAAAAAACCGACAAAACTCCTCCAAGTATTTTTAATGATGTAATCGGGCCGGTAATGCGGGGGCCGTCAAGTTCGCATTGTGCTGCAGCACTACGTATTGGCCGCATTGCACGTGATATTATGGGCGGTGATATAAACGAAGTGGAATTGATGTTTGATACCGCCGGTTCACTTGCAACCACACATCAGACTCAGGGTTCGGATATGGGATTTTTTGGCGGCATATTAGGCATGGATGTAACGGATGAGCGTTTACAAGATTCTGTTAGATTGATCGCTGAAAAAGGAATAAAAGTAACGATAGATATAAAAGCAATAAATGATAGTCATCCCAATACATATAATATTAACCTAAAAAACGACCGATTTACACATTCTCTCAAGGCAATTTCTACCGGTGGGGGAATTATAGAAATCACGCGTCTTGATGAATTCGATATTGCCATACATGGTGACTATTATGAAAGCCTGATAATATGTGAGAAGTCCGACATTTCGATAAGCGATTACATAATAAAACAAGTAGCCCATGAAATCGTGGTTATACATGAGTCTGATCTGCTTATGCTCATCCAGATTAAAACGATTTCTGAGTTACAGGAAGATCTTGTCAATGATATAGTGAAGCAATATGGCCAGTTAATTCGCGAAATCATTAAAATAAATCCGGTTTTACCGATCCTGTCATATGCTGATATGAAATTACCGTTTACAACTGCATCCGAAATGAAAACGTATCGGGAACCTGAAAATTTACAATTATGGGAACTGGCTACAGAATATGAGTCTATGCGCGGAAATCTGTCGGGTGAAGAGGTTCGTAATAAGATGAAGGATATCATTACTATTCTACAAACCTCAATTAAAACTGGCCTGGCCGGTACCGAATATCAAGATCGTATTCTCGGCTTCCAATCGGGAAAGTTTGCTGACAAATATCAAAATGATCAATTGCTGGATGCCGGTATGTTGAACCGTATGATTATGTATGTAACCGCGTTGATGGAGGTGAAAAGTTCCATGGGAATCATTGTCGCGGCACCTACCGCGGGGGCATGTGGCGGGCTTCCGGGTGCCATAATTGGTGCCGGGCATCATATGGGTTGCAGCACCGATGATATGGTCAAAGCGATGCTGGCAGCAGGAATAATCGGTGTGTTCATTGCAAACGGATCTACTTTTGCTGCCGAAGTGGGTGGCTGCCAGGCGGAGACTGGTGCCGGTGCCTCAATGGCGGCGGCAGGTTTGGTTCAATTGGCTGGCGGTTCCGTTGAGCAAGCCCTGAGTGCGGCATCTCTGGCATTACAAAATACTTTTGGTATGACCTGTGATCCGGTGGCGAATCGTGTAGAAGCGCCCTGTTTGGGCAAAAATGTAATGGCAGCCGCGAATGCATTAAGCTGTGCAAACATGGCCCTCTCTGGGTTTGATGCATTGATACCCCTGGATGAGGTTATTGAGGCAATGTACCAGGTTGGGATCAGTTTACCCCATGAGTTGCGTTGTACTGCGTTGGGTGGGTTATCAATCACCAAGACTGCCAGGGAAATTGAAGAAAAGTTGGTGAAGATAAAGGCGGGTAAATAGGAAAATAGGATAAGAGGAGAAAAAGAGAAAGACTAAATTATCATTGGATCATAAATTTTATATGATTCAAAATTAAGTCAAAATATAAAGCCGATTAGCCTGTTATCCTATTATCCCTTTAACCCTTTTTCCTTTTATCCGAGTTTTTTATTAGTTCTGAAGCCTGTTAATTTCTAAAATTTTGGATGTCAAATGGAAATAACGATTATATTACTCTGGATCGGTGCCGCAATTTTTGTTATTGCCGGAATAGTTGGTCTCATTATCCCAGCATTACCGGGACCGACCTTTATTCTGGCAGGACTTATCTTCGCTGCCTGGGCTGAAAATTTTGAGTATATCGGTTGGGGAACCATCTCAGGATTGATTGTATTAACAGTACTGGCATTTATTCTCGATTTTATTGCCGGTGCTTTAGGAGCCAAGAAAAGTGGAGCCAGCAAACGCGCCACTTACGGAGCGGTTCTGGGGGCCATAGTTGGTTTATTCTTTGGTGTGATTGGCGTATTTATCGGACCTTTGGTAGGTGCGTTTCTTGGTGAGTTCTCTGTCCGGAAACAATCCTCACAAGCCGCACAAGTGGGTATTAGTGTGTTTCTTGGAATAATTATTGGTGCGGCTGCCAAAGTGGCGATTGGTATCGCCATGCTAGGTATCTTTATTCTGGTTAGATTTTTGTAATACAAGATCGTATAAATGCATCAGAAATAAAATTTATGCGATGTAAAATGCTAAACGGGTAGGGAACAATGATTGATGAAAATACATGTCTACTCATAATTGACGTACAGAATTTTTATTTTCCCGGAGGAAAGTGGGAGTTAGAAAATTCCCTGGAAGCAGCGGCCAATATTCGTGATGTTCTTAATGCTGTCAGGAAAAAGGGACAGCTTGTAGTTTATATATGTCATAACAGCGAACCGGGAATTGAAATTCATGAAAGTGTTCGGCCGGTAGACGATGAGAAGGTCATCATAAAGGATGACATCAGTTGTTTTAAGGATACCGATTTATTGGAATATCTATACGCAAATAATATCCAGCGTCTGCTTATATGTGGTATGATGACACATATGTGTGTTGAAGCCGCAGTTCGGGCCGGACATGATCTTGGATTTGTATGTCAGGTTATTCATGATGCCTGCACAACCCGTATGGTGATTTTTGAAGATTACATCGTGAAAGCAATTGATGTCCATAATGCCAGTTTGGGTACACTCTCAGGCAATTATGCTGAAATAATTGATACTAATTCAATAATAGGGAAACTAAAATGAGTTCAAAAAATAAATTAAATATTATAAATGCAGTTCGGGACAATTACTCAAGAATTGCAGTGAGTGAAGATAATAATTGTGGTTGTAATCCTTCCTCTTGCTGTGGAGAAGATACCGGATCAGTGCAAGACGATGCTTCACTTAACCTTGGATATTCAAATGATGAATTGCAAAACCTGCCGGATGGCGCAGATATGGGTCTGGGATGTGGAAATCCACAGGTTATAGCCGCATTAAAGCCGGGAGAAACCGTGCTTGATCTGGGAAGCGGAGGGGGGATAGATTGTTTTCTTGCCTCACAGGCCGTGGGAAATACCGGTCATGTAATAGGCGTGGATATGACGCCCGAGATGATAAGCAAAGCCAGAAACAATAATATCAAAGGCAACTATCCAAATGTTGAATTCCGGCTTGGAGAGATAGAAAACCTTCCGGTTGCTGACAACTCGGTTGATGTCATCATTTCTAATTGTGTCATCAATCTCTCCCCGGACAAGCGTCGCGTATTTTCTGAGGCCTTTCGGGTCCTAAAACCAGGCGGTCGTCTGGCAATTTCTGATATTGTTGCTACAGCCGAATTGCCCGCCGAAATTTCTGCTGATCTGGCATTATATACCGGATGTATTGCCGGTGCTGAGATGATCAATAAACTCCGGAGATATTCTTGATGAACTTGGGTTTTCAGATATTCAGATTCACCAAAAGACGAGAGTATAGAATTTATTCGTGATTGGGTACCGGGGAGCAATGTGACTGATTATGTTGTTTCGGCCAATATTATGGCAGTTAAACCCTGAGTTTGTATAAAGTTTTCTTAACCACAATTAATGCTAAGAATTACGAGAGATTCGCAAAGATTTATAATTATTTATTTTGCGTACTTAGCGTCTTCTCTCCGAACTTTGCGGTTAAAAATATGTAAACACCTGGTCAGGACAAGACATATAATTATTATTAAGTAGAGAAAATAAAATGTCAGGCAGATGTATTTACCTTGTAAGACAAATATGCTCCGGTGTATTTTTACTTCTACTCAGTACTTTTTATATATCCTGTACCGGGGAAATTACCGAACCATCTGACTTTCAATCGTCCAATTGGCCTGAATCCACGCCAGAAGAACAGGGAATAGATGGACAATTGATTAGTCAGGCTTTTTTACAGGCGGGGCAATTACCTTTTATTAATGGCATTGTGATAATTCGCAATGGTTTTTTAGTGGCTGAGTACTATTACAATGGTTATAATAAGGATGATTATCATAATATCCGTTCTGTATCCAAAAGTTTCCTGTCGGCCTTATTCGGAATCGCCATCGAAAAAAAATATATTCCAAATCTCGATAAAAAAATTATGGATTACTTTCCCGAATACGATGATGCTGGTATAGATAGCCGTTTTTACCAGGTTGACGTTCTTGATTTACTCACCATGCATGCCGGAATTGATACCGATCATAATAATTATGGTGTAATTTTTAATAGCAGCGACTGGATTGAAACTACTTTGGATCAGACATTGATCTCGTTCCCCAGTGATGAATTTCATTATACCACTGCCGGTACTCATCTGTTATCTGCGATTCTTACCAAATCTACCGGCATGAGCAGCTATGATTTCGCACAAAAATACCTGTTTGAACCATTGGTTATATCATTGGGAAAATGGGAAAAAGGACCAAAAGGATACTACATTGGTGGGAATAACATGCATACATCTCCTCGTAATATGGCGAAATTAGGATATTTATATCTGAATAACGGCAGATTGAATGATCGTGAGATTGTTACTGGGAATTGGGTAGAAGAATCGATAAAAGACCGACTATCCCGGGACAATATGACCTGGGGCCCACTGACGGATATGGGCTATGGTTATTTATGGTGGCTGGGTACCATCTCCGGGTATCCTGCATTTATTGCTATTGGTCATGGCGGGCAGTTTATCATTTCAATACCTGAGTTACAAATGATTGTGGCAACCGTAAGCCAATCATATAATCTTAGCTGGGAGCATGCTGATGAGCAGGAGAGGGCAGTATTATATGTCATTTCTGACTATATCATGCCGGCGGTTATAGAATGAAAGACAAAAGCGCCTAAGTCCCTCAGTCCCTGAGTTCCTGTGCATATCATTTTTTCCAAGACAATCCTGAATCTTAATATTTCTATTTCTCGCAGAGTCGCAGAAAAGAAAAAGTATACAAAAAACGAACATTCTTTGCGTACTCTTGTATTTTTCGCGCTCTTTGCGGTTACAATGCTGTTTCCCGGTAGCCAATAAATACGCACTCAATTAAAAAAAATCTTGACTTTTATAAGAATATATCATTATCATATCGATGAACGATATATAGATGATCTATATATAGATATTCAATATAAGGAATCTGATCGGGATGACTTCTAAATTTGATGTTCAAAATCTGGCGAAGAATTGCAATGAATTGCTGATTCTGGCCATTCTTAAATCAGGAAAAAAACATGGTTATCAGATTGCGTTGGAGATAGAGGAGCGCAGTAATGAAACATTCCGGTTTAACCATGGGACACTTTATCCCATCTTGCACAAACTTGAAAAAGAGGATCTGATAAGAGGCAGTTGGAAAAAGGAGGAGGCAAAACGAAAAAGAAAGTATTATCAGACTCAGTGCAAAAGGAAAAAAATATGCGGCAAATCAATTGTCAGAATGGCGCAATTTCTTTGATAAGTTTTTTATTATCGCAGGAGAAATAGAGAAATGAATCGTTTTAGTAAGCTTTTAAATGAAATAAATAAAAAATTAGATCTTCCGCAGCCACACAAATCCAGGATCATGCTGGAATTATCAGCTGATTTAAACGATACCTATGAATATTATCTGGACAAAGGTCTGACACCGGAAAACGCAATGAAACAAGCGGAAGAAAAGTTTGCTCCGACCAATAAATCAATGGAGGAATTGACCATGACACACCAGACAAATTTTCGCAAGTTTGTAGACAAAGTATCACAGTATCAAATAAAAGCCTGGGAAACAGGGATGCTTTGTGTAGTAATGATTAGTCTTGTTTTTTTATCCATGACTGTGGTGTCCTCAGATGAACCCGGGCAACTAAGCAGTGTGTATAACTGGCCCATCCTTGGATTTATTATTGTGGCGACACTTATCTTTGTCTATAAAATATATACCTTATACATCAAGCAGGACCATAGAATTTCACAATTACGCCGTGGTCTCAATTGGTTACTTGTCCTGAGCGGTATGAGTTTGGTTACTGCATCTATGGGATATCTGATTGATCTATATTCCCTAAGCGAAACCCCGTTTATTTTTCTTAATAATATAATGATGATGACAATTACCATGACTGATCAAATTACCCCTGAGTTATTAGTCCAGATTGCCCAGTGGTTCTCACAGACAATGGCTATGATTATGTTTGGCATGTTGTCATCCATAATAAGCGCTGTATTCTGGTTCATTTTGGAAAATAAAGTTATCAAAATCGAAATTGCAGAATCGTCATACTTACTTTCCGAGTAAGGTATTGTTAAAGATAATGCAGATAAAAAAGAAAATACTGAGGTGATCATTATTCGAGGTATTTCAAATGCGGTGTTTCGATCGATTCCAAAGGAAATTAGAGATATTTACTCTGTGTTGTCTGTGGTTATCAATTATACTATAACAAATTAAGGAGAAAAATCATGATGAACTTTTTATCTTCGGGTGGACCAATGATGTGGGTGTTATATCTTTTAACCCTGGTTATTATTGTTCTGGCAGTAAAGAATTATTCAAGGCTGATCATTAAAAAAGAACAGCCCCAACCGGAAATGACACATAGCATCAATGCGATTGTTTTCTGGGGATTTATCAGTTGCATTTTCGGAATCTTTGCCCATTTCTATGGTGTTTATCTGGCGATGCAGGCCATTGCCCGGGCTTCGGATATATCTCCGGCCATCGTCGCAATGGGATACTCTCATTCTTTGGTAACCATATTGACCGGTATGTCGATATTCCTGATCTCCAGTATCCTGTGGTTCAGTTTAAAATTTCTTGAAAAGAGGGCGAAAACTACTTCATAACAAGGTAGCCAGCATTAACCGCAAAGGGCGCGAAGAATAAAGCAAGTATCGCAAGGATAATATAGTAAATTTTGCCGACTTTGGTATACTTTGCGACCTGTGCGGTTAAGAAATCATAATCTGTTCCTACACATATTACTTTTTAGAAACCAACAAATTAAAGTAAATTATTCACAATAAAACTTGAAAACACAGACTTATATTTTTATATTCTACCCGAAGGTAGGATATGAAATTTTCAAAAACAACAGAATATGCAATCCGGGTAATGGTTTACCTGTCGGATCATCGTGAATTTCTCTATTCCGTAAATAAATTACATCTATTATTAAATGTCCCATATAAATATCTTGGTCGCCTTATGAGTAAACTTGCCTCCGCAGGCTTGGTTGAATCCGTAAAGGGCAAGGATGGTGGTTACCGGATATGTGATTCCTGTGAGCCAATCTATCTTTATCAAATAGTTGAGGTGGTTGATGGCCTGTCAGATTATAGCCGGTGTGTCCTGGGTTTTGATGAGTGTTCTGATGAAAATCCATGCTCACTGCATAAAGAGTGGTTGCCTCATCTTTCGGGAATTAAAGAAATGTTATATAATGTCAATCTAAAGGATCTGGCAAAAAAAGAAATCTATAAATACTGATATTGAATAGTTTGAATGGAGTGAGATAAACAAATTATCGAAAGTAGTATTTCATAGAAAGTGATTTCTCGCAGAGACGCAGAAAAAAAATAGAAATTAGAAATGAGAGATGAGATATAAACCTCGGCAATTAGCGACAGGCAGTATTTACGACGAAAAGCGGATCGGACTGCAGGTGGACGATTAAATCATTTCCAATCTCAAATCTCTAATTCATTTTCTTTGCGGCTTGGCGTCTTTGCGTGAAAAATTAATGAATAGTTTTATAATAATAATTTGGGTGGAATTAATCTTAGAGGAGGTCATCATGAAGTATTCATCGGTGTTAACAGTTATGATTCTGACGGTTTTGTCTGGTTTATCATTTGCTGAGGAATGCGTCGAGTGCCATAGTAAAATGCAGACGAACATTGTCAGTGATTGGGAAATGAGTAAACACAGCAAAAATGATGTTACATGTTCGACCTGTCACGGTGATGCGCATAGCACAAATGAGGATTTTGCCAAAGCCCTGATTCCGACACCCGAAACTTGTAACGATTGTCATGATACTCAGGTTGCCCAGTTTTCAAAAGGAAAACATGCCCTTGCATGGACGGCAATGAATGCCATGCCGACTATTCACCATCAGCCCGGCGCTTTAATTGACGGCATGAAAGGTTGTGGCGGTTGCCATAAAATTGGACTTAAAAGTGAAGCAGATGTTAAAAAATTAAAAGAAGAGGGCAGTGGTTTTGGACTGGCATCATGTGATGCTTGCCATACGCGTCACACATTCTCAGTCAAGGAAGCAAGACAACCTCAGGCCTGTCAAACCTGTCATATGGGATTTGATCATCCGCAGTGGGAAATGTATTCATCGTCTAAACATGGTGTTCGGTATTTGCTGAAACAAAATGGTACCTTACCGGAGAATACGGCTGCACCTACATGTCAGGACTGTCATATGCAGGAAGGGAACCATGAAGTTCGTACCGCATGGGGATTTCTGGCGGTTCGTCTGCCATTACCCGAAGATGATCAATGGAAAAAAGACCAGATTACTATTCTTCAGGCGTTGGGAGTTCTGGATTTAGAAGGTAATCCGACCGGCCGGCTGGATGCAGTAAAGGCAGCAGATATTGCCCGGCTTACACAGGAAGATTTTGATAAAGAACGAAACAAGATGATTGCCACATGTGGAAAATGTCATTCTAAAAACTTTGCCAAAGAACAACTGAACAAGGGCGATGAGATGATTAAAGAAGTCGATCACCTTCTGGCAGATGCCATTCGCGTGATTGCCGGTTTATATAAGGATGGGGTACTGGAAAAACCGGAAACCTATGCGGCAAATTTCCCGGATTTGCTGGCATTCCATGATGCACCTACGGTAATTGAACAGACCCTGTTCGAAATGCACTTAAAACACCGCATGCGCGCTTTTCAGGGTGTATTTCATGCGAATCCTGATTATGCACTATGGTACGGCTGGAGTGAAATGAAACGCGATCTGACTGAGATCAAGACTATGGCGGCAGAGATGCGGCACCGGGCCAGTAAGTGACGACTTTTTTAATACTCAGCAATTTTGAAATTCTCTAAATTGTACTACGTCATCCTGAATTTATTTCAGGATCTCTCGAGATCCCGAAACAAGTTCGGGATGACAATAATACGATATTATAAATACGGCATAAATTCACAGAATATGGAACTATAGATTGGTAATTGCTTATTGCCAATTGCCAACTGTAAATCTCTAATCCCTAATTCAATACTATTGTGTTACGACAAAAGAGTCAAAGTCTGGAACATAACATGGATGTTATAAAAAAAATATCACCGGAAAATAAACGCACCAGCAAATTTAAAATTATTACATACCGCAGACTGGTCCAGGTGGGATTTATATTAATTCTTACCTGGATTGGCATCGAATATTATTTCTTTGTTGACCAGTTAGAGCAAGGAATAATTCCGACCATTTCAAGGCCCCCGGGGGTTGAATCCTTTCTGCCGATTAGTGCCCTGATTAGTTTAAAGTATTGGCTGATGACCGGGATTTTTAATACCATACACCCATCGGCATTGGTGATACTGTTAATGGCCGGGCTGACTGCGCTGATCTTAAAAAAAGGATTTTGCAGTTGGGTTTGTCCGTTCAGTCTCGTTTCTGAGCTTCTTGCCAAACTTCATATTAAAATATTTGATCGCCAGTTTAAATTACCAAAATGGCTGGATTATCCTCTTCGCAGTCTCAAATATTTATTATTATTTTTCTTTGCCTGGGCGATCTTTTTTCAGATGAACCTGACAGACATAAAACTATTTATTTATAGTCCTTATAACCGGGTTGCCGATATAAAGATGCTCCAGTTCTTTACACATATGTCGGATATGACAATGTGGGTATTGATACTTCTTGTATTATTTTCACTGGCAATTCCCTATTTCTGGTGCCGGTACCTGTGTCCCTACGGTGCATTGCTTGGTGCCATGAGCTGGTTGAGTTTTTTTAAAATCCGCCGTAATGCTGACAATTGTATTGATTGCGAATTATGTACAAAAGCCTGTCCGGCAAAGATTAAAGTACATACTGCCAAATCTGTATTTTCCGATGAATGTCATGGATGCTTGCAATGTGTGGACAGTTGTCCTGTTAAAAATACACTTTATCTGGCCTCAGCTAAGGATAAAGTCCGAGTTTCAAGAAAAATATATGCAGTTCTGCTGGTTACAATATTTGTTGTTGGGGTTGCGCTTGCCAACATCACAGGATTCTGGCAAAACTCTATTTCAAACGAAGAATATTTGCATCATATGAAAAATATTAATGATCCCGTTTATCATCATAATCAGGGTGAAGTACCGGAGTATGATTCATCGCGGTGGCAAGGAGACTAAATTTACCATTGCCAATAGGCTATCAGCCATCGGCTCTCGGCCGTCAGCATCCAATAGAGAAATAATAATTAGCACTATTATGGGATGAGAATTATTCATAAGCCGTTGGCTGATAGCAGATAGCCGACAGCCTTTATTTTACAAATAACATTATTTCTTCCTGTACACAACACTTTTGCCTTAGTTTACAATTCTGTGTAATTTAATTTCTAAATATCATTTTAATAATAATGCATAAATAACCCATGCTGAAAGCCGAGAGCCGAGAGCCGAAAGCAGAAGGCCGATAGCCGACAGACATCTACTAAATCAAGATTACAATGAATATATTAGAATTATGTCTCTCTCCTGCCTATGGCGGTCTAGAACTTCATGTCCGTGATTATTGTCTCTGGTTAGACAAACAACCCGGTGTAAAACTATTTCTTGCCCTGGGTACGGATTCGCCAATCCATAAGGATTTGAAAAAACTTGATGTTGAAATGATTACATATGATAAGTTGGCAGGAAAATTTCCTTTTCGTATGGCCAGGCGTCTTGCCGATTTTGTTCTCCGGCATAAAATAGATGTTATACACATGCATTGGAAAGATGATCTGCCGCTGGCCGCGTTTTCAAAAAGACTTACCCGGGGCAAAGTTAGTTTAGTGCACTCAAGGCACATGATTTTACCAGGTAAAAAACACGATTTGTATCACAAATTACTCTACAAACCGGTGGACAGGTACATTACGATAACAAAACAACTGGAAAATCTGGCTAAAGAAAATCTGCCAATAGCACCCGAAAAAATAAAAGCCATTTATTATGGCATAGACCCACCCCAAAAACTGGATCAAGCAGATATTAAACACCTAAAAGATAAATTTAATCTCGATAATAAATTTACAGCAGGCCTGGTTGGCCGTATCTGTCCGGAGAAAAAACAACATCTTCTGATTGAGGCGGTAAATATACTCAAATCTCAGGATATCCATATTAATGCCATGATCGTCGGAGCTATTAATCAAGATGATTACATGGACGATTTGAAAAAGTACGTCTCAGACCACGGTCTTGAATCGTATATTCATTTCTCGGACTTCTTTGAACGTCCGACGGATTTAATGCAATGCTTTGATGTTGTTGTTATGCCCAGCGGTGTGGAAACATTTGGTTTGGTCCTGATTGAAGGGATGTACTGTGGAATTCCTGTTATTGGATCTAACAAAGGCGGGGTGCCGGAAATAATCGATCATGGTGTTACCGGACTGATGTTTGAAAGTGATAATGTACAGTCTCTGGTGGATGAACTGGATCGATTATACAATGATCGTTCGTTGCGTATAATGCTTGGGCAGGAAGGCAAACGTAAGGCTGAAAGAACGTATGAGAAAGATCAGCAGTATAACAAAATATTAAAAGTTCTGTCAGAAAGTGTCAGTATTTCAGACTAATTTTCTTTTTGGCAATGATTCCTTTTTCACCATCTGAAAACATTTTTGTCGTACATTGGACTACATCACCTTTTTTAAACTCCCATTTTTCCATTTTTGGTTCTGGATTTAGCGAAATAATTTTATAAGTATTCTTGCCTACTTTAGTCGCTTCAACCGGGCGCAAGACTTCGAGGTTTTCACCAAGTAATTTTACATATATTTGAAAAATTTTATCCATTCAAACTCCAGGTTTCACAAAGACATTTAATTAGAAATGCCCAATTTCAAAACCAAAATGCCAAATTAAAAATCAATATCTCTATGATGATTATATACCTATAAATTTAAGTATTTGATTTTGGACATTCATTTGACATTCGGGTTTGGTCATTGGACATTTATTCTTCTGATATCTTTCGGGCAAATGTCCAGTGATTATTTAGAATGAAATTTATTAAAGTTGCAATCGCAATGCCAATAAGATTTGCCAGCAAGTGGTGTATACCCATGTGTGTCAGACTCACAAGTATAACATAGTTCACAAGACCTGCAACAAATGAGACTGAATGATACTGAAATAAACGTTTGCCAAATGATTTTTCATGGGAATCCCGCCAGGTCCAGTAATTATTTATGAGAAAGTTTGACAGAATCGATGCTTCTATGGCAATCACACCGGCTATGGCAACAGAAACCGCATACACTTCGGTGAATAGTGCTAAGAGTCCCTCGTTTACAAAGACCCCACTGGCCCCAACGATGGCGAATTTAATAAATCGCTGCTTCTCTGACTGAAGGTATAAGCGATATTTGTCTAAAATGCTCAATTTAATATTCCATATTTGGGGTAATTTTATAAATATAACTGGTCAGATTTAAATTATGTGATGGATTCAATTTGTGCATGATAAAATCAATTAAACTGGGATCAATTTGCCTGTCTAAAATCAATTTGGCATCTAAGAGTGCCTCAAGATTCAGGATCCGGTCCGTCAGATTTTCTTGTCCATAAAAGAATACATAGTTTGGTTGTTGATCAGAGTTTGCTAACTGTGCAACAAATTTATCTACATCATGATTTTTGTCCTTGCTCAATCTAAAAATCGGAATTTTACGTTCCATATAAAATCTGGGAAACCATGGCATACCTGTTCGGTCATACTGAATGATGACCGCATTAACATCCTTATTTTCGGAAAGGTATGTCATCGGTTCTACCATGGTCTTTTTAGAAAAGGTAAAAGTGAGGACAATAAGGAGTAATGTATTTACCAGCCAGAACCAAATACTGGAGGCTTTCAATACTCCGGATCTTGAGCTCCAAAATTTTGAACCTGAGATAAATTGTTGCCAGCCGACAGAACCCAATAGTATTACCATTGGCACAATGGGTAAGATGAACCTCTCTTGTTTGTTTGGGAACATGCTGTGAAAGATTAAGAAAATCATAACCGGCCAGAATAAAAGTGCGAATTTTTTAAAACTGCGAATAAAACCATAAAAATATGCGATGCTGACTGGCGGAATTAAAATACCAAGAAGGAGCAATATATAATTGTACCAGGGTCCGGTTACATACTCGTATCGATACTCAACATTATAAAATGCGTATTGAATAAATGCGGCAAATGGGGTACCCCAGAAAATCCAGTCTACAACACCCTGGACAACAAAAAGTCCGGTGACGGTCCCCAGTGTAAAAAAACTGAAATATTTCCAATCTTTTTGTATTAGTAAGATTAAGCCAATTCCACAGGGAATCAGAATCGTCTGATAGCGAAATGCAAATGCCAGACCGAATAATATGCCGGCGAATATCCAATATTTGTCTTGTTTCGTTTTATTTCCCATTAGAACCATGTAGAATCCAGCCATCATAGGCGGTATGCAAACCATTTCATTTAAATTACGCACACTCATAAACGGCATCAGCCAAAAGACAGCTGAATAGGAGCCCTACATTTCTGGCAATTTTTTTGTTTGAGATCTGCTCGGCAATTTTATAACCAAAATAGACAGTCAGTAATGAATATACAGCATGAATTATCCGTACTATATACATCTTAACTACAGGATCAGTAATACTGATTGATTTAAGTAAATAAAATAACAGATAGTGCAGACCCGTATATACAAGACTGAATCCGGATGGGTGGTCCATATTAAACCAGTCATTATAACCATCAATCCAGCGTTGAGCCACATGAATAACGACGAAATGATCGTCATTCATAGAAAAACCCTTGGCAAATATGGCTGCCAATAATCTAAGAATCAATGCCAACAAAATAATAGACACTAATGTATTTGCCTGCCAGAATTCCTGAATAGATTTTTTCATATGAGTTTTAATTTGGAAATAAATTGCGCTTAATTTACCAGAAATGTGAATGGGATGAAAATAAATTCGGAGTAATGAGAAATTTAAAATGGAGGAAATTATGCAAAAGCCGAAAGTCAATATTTGCATACTAAAAATTGACTATGGCATATTACAATATCAAAATAGATAAGCGCAGGATCCAGCTGACTAAGCCAGTATCAAATCTATAGACGAATCTCTAATGATCATTTAAAATATGAAATTGAACCAATTTCTATTATTCAGTACTCCCCAGTTTAACATTTTCTTTCAAATCTAATAAAAAAGAAGCATCTACCCAATATATGTCAGAACTGCCGCGCTGCGGTGAATTATGATATTCTAACAGTTTTTTATATGTTAGATTTTCAGCCAGTGATTTATCATCATCTATCGCGCGCACGGACATGAAGAAAAAATATTTTCCATCTGGAGAAATATAAGGCGAATACTCGGCTCCCCGTTGCGTATTGATTTTATCGCCTAAGTTAATCGGCCCGATCCAGCTGTCATCGGGATTTCGGAAAGATATGTAATAATCGGTGCCGCCATAACTATCCTGTCGTCCAATGGTTGGGACGATGATAAAGCTTTCATCGGGCGCGATATATGCATTATACTGGCTGCGTCCCGAATTAACCTCAGGACCCAGTTTTTCAGGTTCCATGTACTTACCATCCTGCATCCTGGCCCGGTATATATATGATAAACGACTGCCTTTTGCATTTCGTGTAAAGTACATGGTGCCATCCCGGGTCACAGAAGGAAAAAATTCCTCATCTGCGGAATTTACCGGTGCTCCGAGATTATAGGGTTTACCCCAGCTGTCTCCTTTCCGATCCATCACCCAAATGTCCTGATCTCCGGCAACGGAATCTCCATTGGCTGAATCAGCACGATTTGAAAGAAAATAGAAGTGTTTGCCGTCATGAGAAATACAGGGTTCGAAGTTCATTACATTTGGATCTTCCATAAATGGGACCACTTCCGGTTCTGTCCAGTAATTGTCTATCAGTTTGGTATGTAAAATAGTAGCGTAGCCAAAATTTCCTACAGAAACACAATAATAGAATTCTTTACCATCCGGTGTCATGGCTACATCCCGGGTGTATAATCCGGTAGAAATAAAACCCGGAGCAAATAGTTCTGGTTCATTTCCGGGAAGCGTTTGTCCCAAATACGGACCCTGTAACTTTGGTAACTGGGTTAGATATTCATCCTGACGACCGCGGTCACCACAAGAAAATATGAAAACAGTAAGAATTAATAATAATGATAACTTTTTCATTTTGGCCTCTGATTTATGAATTAATATTGTTCGTATACACGAATGAGAACGTAACACGGATTAATCATTATAATCATAAATATTCTTAATCATAATAATTTTGATGGGAAGATTGTTATAATGGATGTTTTACGGTTAATGTAGTGTAATGTTGCTGAAAAATTTAATTAAGCAGAAACAATTTGACCAAATTCTGCAATTTTATTACAATTCGTAAATAATTATTCTAAAGACATTTAAACAGAATTTTTGTATATTATCTATGTGAAATTTTTCAGTATATATTTTATTATGGAAAGGGAAGATCATGTCGATTAAAACGCTCGGCGATTTGCTTGAAATAGCGATTCAGCACGAAATTAGTTCACAAAATTTTTATCGGGATTCGCTTGAAAAAACCAGTGATACCGCGGTTCAGAATTTTTTAAAATCGCTTATCGAAGAGGAAGAGGGACATGAAAGAATTTTACTAAATATCAAGGAAATGGAGATATATGACGCAGCAGTCCCGGTTGATGAAAATTTACTAAAAGATGCAGAACAGTCTCATGATATTCAAATTCCCGAGTTGTCAAATGAGCCAAAATTAGAAGAAATATACGAGATTGCACTCAAACGTGAGACAAAGGCCTATAATATTTTTAAACAAATGGCGGCGACGGTTAGTAATGATGAATTGCGTGAATTATTTAAGAATCTGGCCGATGAAGAATTAAATCATCATAAAAATATTGATACCAAGTATCATGCGCAAACGGGACAAATGGGCTATGAGGCCTGAAAATCAAATTTAACGGGATATATTCACACGGGGATTTAGTATGTATAAAATAATTGAAGCCAGGTTTTTATCTGATGATGTAAAACTATTTAAAATTGAAGCTCCAAAAATTGCGGAAAAAAGACAAGCCGGACAGTTTGTAATTATTCGCATTGACGAAGAGGGTGAGAGAATACCTTTAACAATTGCCGATTCGGATGCAAAGGCCGGCACCGTAACAATCATTGTGCAGGGGGTAGGAAAGACCACGAGACAATTGAATGCACTTGAAGCAGGGGATATGATCAAGGATGTTGTTGGTCCGTTGGGTATGCCTTCGGAAATTGAAAATTTTGGCACCGCGGTAAGCATTGGCGGTGGTGTGGGAACCGCCATTGCATATCCTACTTCCGTGGCCCTTAAAAAAGCAGGTAATTATGTAATTACTATCAATGGTGCCAGAAATAAGGATTTGGTCATACTGGAAGACGAAATGAAGGCGGTAAGTGATGAAGCATTTATCACAACCGACGATGGCAGTTATGGACATCATGGTTTTGTAACCGATATGCTGCAAAAATTAATAGATGACGGGAAAAAAATTGATTTTGTGCTGGCTATCGGACCAATTCCCATGATGCGTGCAGTGGCTGAAGTGACACGACCTCATAATATTAAAACAGTTGTTTCCTTAAATCCGATAATGATAGATGGTACCGGTATGTGTGGTGGTTGCCGGGTAACAGTCGGCGGCAAAACCCAATTTGCATGTGTGGACGGGCCTGAGTTCGATGCCCATGAAGTCGATTTTAAGAACCTTGTCGATCGAAACCGGATGTACGCCGAGTATGAAAAAAAATCGATGGAAATGTACGAACACGAATGCAAACTCGATAAACAAATGGCGGATGTCGATTAAAAAAATCTCGCAGAGCCGCAGAGAAAGAATTAGAAATTAGAAGTTGAGAAATAAGTGCGATCTATTGCCTGTAGCCAACTGCCAATAATTAATAACAAATACTAATTTTCTTTCTTTGCGTCTTGGCGGCTTAGCGAGAAAAATAGTATATAAAAATTATAAGAATAAATAACATCGAGATCCGTAGGATCGACCAATTTTAAAGGAAGAAATCATGGCTGAATTTTTACCCCCTAAGGAAAGGATGCAAATCCCGAAACAAATCATGCCTGAACAGGATCCGCAGGTACGAAATAAAAATTTTAATGAAGTGAATTTTGGACTTACAAAGGAACTGGCTATCAGAGAGGCCCAACGTTGTCTTCAATGTAAAACACCTACTTGTATCGATGGCTGCCCGGTGGATATCAAAATCGATGATTTTATCACAATGATCGTTGAAGAGGATTTTTTGGGTGCAGCAAAAAAAATAAAAGAAGACAATATCTTACCTGCGGTTTGCGGACGTGTATGTCCCCAGGAAGAGCAATGTGAGAAAACCTGTGTATTAGGTAAAAAATATGAGCCCGTGGCAATTGGCAGGCTGGAGAGATTCGTTGCCGATTACGAAATGTCAATGGGAGTTGAACCTGAGCCCGCGACCGTTCAGAAAAAAGGAAAAAAAGTGGCGATCGTGGGTAGCGGTCCTGCCGGTTTGAGTTGTGCCGGTGATCTGGTGCAAATGGGATATGACGTAACTGTGTTCGAGGCGCTGCATGAACTGGGTGGCGTTCTGGTATATGGTATTCCGGAATTCCGTTTGCCAAAGGAGATCGTGCGTAAAGAAGTAAGTAATATGGAAAAACTGGGCGTGGAATTCCGCACAGATATGGTAATCGGGAGATCTGTCACAGTAGACGAACTGATGAATGAAGAAGGATATGAGGCTGTATTTATCGGTGTCGGTGCGGGGTTGCCCTGGTTCATGAATATTCCGGGTGAGAATCTGGTTGGAGTCTATTCGGCGAATGAGTTTCTGACAAGAGTTAATCTTATGAAAGCGTATAAGTTTCCGGAATATGATTCACCGATGCTTGATTGTAAAGGCAAAAATGTAGCCGTTATGGGCGGTGGAAATACGGCAATGGATGCGGTACGAATTTCGCTACGTCTTGGCGCAAAAAATGCATATATCGTCTATCGTCGTTCTGAAGTTGAAATGCCGGCCCGGATAGAGGAAGTCCATCATGCAAAGGAAGAGGGCGTCCAGTTTCTTATGTTGACCACGCCAACTGAGATGGTCGGTAATGAAAATGGTGTAATAACCGGAATGAAATGTCTGAAAATGGAATTGGGTGAGCCTGATGACTCCGGCCGCAGACGACCAGTTCCAATTGAGGGCTCAGAATACCTGCTGGATATCGATATTGCGGTCATCGCTATTGGTAATGGTTCAAATCCTCTGATACACCAAACTTCGCCGGAAATTGAGGTGAATAAATGGGGCAACATTGTGGTGAGCGGTGATGATATGAAGACAAGCAAAGAAGGCGTTTTCGCCGGCGGTGATATTGTTACCGGCGGTGCTACCGTGATTCTGGCCATGGGTGCCGGCCGGAACGCTGCAAGGGCAATGGATGATTATATGATGAATGGCAGAGCTTGGTGAAATAGAGTTAGAGATTAGAGATGAGAGATGAAAGATTAGAGATCTTTTGGCATTAATATTGCTGATATTCTTATTATGAAAAATGAAGTTCTCGATTTATCATTCGAATTTTCAGTTAATATTATTCGGTTTTGTAAAAAACATCAAATGCTCCGCAGCCACTATTATGCAATATATAATCAACTATTAAAGAGTGGTACATCCATAGGTGCAAATGTTGAAGAGGCAACAGGAGCCCAATCAAAGCGAGATTTTTTATCAAAAATGTATATTGCTTTTAAAGAAGCGAAAGAAACTCATTATTGGTTGCGTTTAATATTAAAATCAGAAATCATCGATGAACTGCGGATACAGCCATTACTGGAAGAAGTACAGTCCTTAAAAAATTTGCTCGGTGCCATAACCAGAAGTACAAAAAACAATTTATAATAAATAATGGGTCCTATTATTTACACATAAGCCAACACCGACTATCTTCTAATCTCTAATCTCTAATCTCTAATTGAATCACCCCTTAAACTCCCCAACCACTGTCGAGATACTTTCCTTGGCGTCGCCGAAGAGCATGCGCGTATTTTCGTTAAAGAACAGCGGATTGCCGATGCCGGCAAAACCGGCCGCCATTGATCTTTTTAAGACAAAGACTGTTCTGGCATAATCTACATTTATTATTGGCATACCGTATATGGGACTGCTTTCATCGGTACGTGCCGCGGGATTAACTACATCATTGGCACCGATGACTACCGCCACATCCACCGTATTGATCATTGGATTAATGTCGTCCATCTCTACCAGCTGATCATAGGGAACATTCGCTTCTGCAAGCAGCACGTTCATGTGACCGGGCATTCTTCCGGCAACGGGATGAATAGCATATTTAACTTCACAGCCATTTTCTTCTAATAATTCGCCAAGTTCACGTACCACATGCTGTGCCTGGGCCACGGCCAAACCATATCCGGGCACAAAGACCACTGAACTTGCGGCTTCTAATATCAGATATGCATCTTGCGCACTAATCGGTTTAACTTCACCCTCGGTTGCCGCGCCTTTACCAGCCGTAGTGGCACCGAATCCGCTGAATAATACATTTGCCAGAGATCTGTTCATTGCTTTACACATAATATTAGTTAGAATGATTCCACTGGCACCAACCAGAGCGCCGGCAACGATAAGAATATTGTTCTGGATAACAAATCCGGCGGCACATGCAGCGAGTCCCGAGTAACTGTTCAAGAGAGAAATAACCACGGGCATGTCAGCTCCGCCAATGGGTATAACGGCCATGATACCCAATATCAGGGATAAAATCATTATGGCGATAAATATATTATATCCTGATTCTGGTGCTATGGTGAACATAATAGATGCAGCCAATATACAAATCAGAAGCAAGGCATTGACAATCTTTTGTCCGGGGAACAGGGTGGCTTTACTACCCAGTACCTCACTCAATTTACCCCATGCGACGATACTGCCCGAAAAAGTAACACCACCAATGAGAACGGAGAGAACAATTGTTATAATAGTAAACATTTCTGAACTGGGAGCTGCATGATAGGCACCCCAGCCAACCAGCAGACTGGCGATACCGCCAAATCCGTTAAAAATGGCAACCATTTCAGGCATTTGTGTCATGGCGACTATCCGGGCAGATACTGCACCGATAATTGATCCAATTATAACGCCGACAACTATCCATTGAAAATCAATGATTTCCTTGCTCAGCAAGGTTACTGCAACAGCAAGGAACATACCGATCGCTGAAATGAAATTCCCGCGCCGGGCCGTTGCCGGTGAACTGAGCATTTTTAATCCAAAAATAAAGAGTGCTGCAGATACGATGTAAACAAGATTTACGATTAATTCGATATTCATTATTTATCCTCAGCTGATTTCTTCTTAAACATTCCCAGCATACGATCTGTAACCAGATAACCACCGATCACATTTATGGTTGCAAATGCGACCGCAGCAGTCCCGAGAATTATACTTATGGTATTACCTCCTGCGGAACCCGCAGCAACCAGAGCGCCAACCAATGTGATTCCCGAAATAGCATTAGAACCAGACATTAGGGGTGTATGCAAAGTGGCAGGGACTTTTGAAATAATTTCAAATCCCAGAAATATGGATAATACTAATATAAACGCCAAAAATATCATTGTAACTGGATCCATGTCACATCCCCATTATTTATTTTTTAAAGTTTCGCTAAATATTTCACCCTTGTGAGTTACCAGACATCCTTTAATAATCTCATCTTCCAGATTCAGAGCCAGTTCCTTCTTCTCCTTATCCCAGAAATGTGCCAGAAGGTTATATACATTACTTGAATACATCTGACTGGCATGGAGTGCGGCATTACCCGAAAGATTTTCTGCTCCAATTACGTGTACACCATTAATGTTAACCGTTTCACCAGGCTTGGAACCTTCAACGTTACCACCCGTTTCCGCAGCCAGATCAACGATAACACTTCCGGACCGCATTCCCTTAATCATATCTTTGGTAAGAATGAGAGGTGCTTTGCGGCCAAATACCTGGGCGGTTGTTATGACAATATCGGCCAGTGTGCAATGTTTTGTCATAGCCTCGCGCTGTATTTGAAGTTGTTCATCCGTCAATGCTTTGGCATATCCGTCCTTGGTCTGACCGGTTTCTCCAAGATCCACTTTTATAAATTTAGCGCCCAGTGACTCAACTTGCTCGGCCACAACTTCTCGTGTATCAAATGCTTCTACGCGGGCACCCATCCGTTTGGCGGTGGCAATTGCCTGCAATCCTGCCACACCGGCACCGATAATAAAGACCCGTGATGGTGCAATCGTACCTGCAGGTGTCATCATCATAGGAAGAACTTTATCTAGTTTGTCTGCAGCCAGAATGACCGCAATATAACCTGCAAGACTGGCCTGCGAACTCAGGGCATCCATCTTTTGTGCCAGTGTTGTTCGCGGTATTAATTCCATACTGATCGCATCAATCTGATTCTTTTTAAATTCTGAAATGAGCTCTTCTTCATTAAACGGATCCAGATAACTAATATGGAGTGCATCTTTTTTCTGCCAGGATATTTCCTCGCGCGGCGGTTTGCGCAACCGCAGAACGATATCCGATGAGGCGATTAACTGCTTGCGGTCTGAACTGATTTTTGCGCCAGCTTTGGTATACATTTCGTCGGTTAAACCGCAACTTATACCCATTCCGGTTTCTATTTCAACCTCTGCGCCCAGATTAACAAGCTGACCGGCATTATCGGGATTTAATGGTATCCTGTTTTCCTTCGGATCTATCTCTTTCGGAACTCCGATTTTCACTGAAATACCTCCATTTATACAATTTTGACTTCAATTTTTTTGAAGGGACAATTTAGATTAGAAATTAGAGGTTAGAAATGAGAGATGAAAAATGAAAAAAATGCTTGATATTCGAAACAAAAACCGCAAATTTTATCTAATCTCTAATCTCTAATTCTCTAATCTTAAACCTTTAACTAATTCATGGATTCTTCACTCAACTCCACATCATCAAATTCATCGGTAATTTTTGAGGCAACGCTTTGCCGGATCACACATACTTTTATCTGTCCTGGATATTCCATTTCCTCTTTGACCTTTGCGGCGATATCTGATGAAAGCATCTCCGTTTTTTTATCGTCTAGCTTATCGAGCTTCCACTATAACACGAATTTCCCGTCCGGCTGATATGGCATAAGTTTTTGCCACGCCATCAAAAGAATTTGCAATATCTTCCAATCCGGAGATACGTTTTGTATATGCCTCTAACGTATCCCGTCTCGCACCTGGCCGGCTGCCGCTTATCTTATCTGCAGCGGTGACAAGCACAGATATGGGTGAAATGGGCTCCGCTTCCTCATGATGTGCTAAAATGGCATTGATCACCACCTCATGCTCTTTATATTTTTCACACAATTCTTTTCCAAGTTGCACATGGCTACCTTCACTATTTACAGTGAGGGCCTTGCCAATGTCATGGAACAAACCGGCACGTTTTGCCAATCTGACATTCAATCCAAGTTCTGCTGCCATGGAGCCTGTCAACATGGCGACCTCCCGGGAATGCATGAGCATATTCTGGCCATAACTATAACGAAATTTCAGACGTCCCAGGGATTCTTTAATCTTATAGTGAACCCCGCGAATATTCAGTTCATTTAGTGTTTCTTCAGCTGTCTTAATAATTGTCCGGTCTACTTCTTTGGTTGCCTTCGATATAGCCTGTTCAATCAAATTAGGATTTATATTCTTTGATTTAATCAGGTTTTCCATGGCAATCCGGGCCACTTCACGACGTACCGGATCAAAACCGGAAAGCACAATTAATTCCGGAGTGTCGTCTACGATGACCTTTACCCCTGTGACGTCTTCAAATGCCCTTATATTGCGGCCTTCGCGACCGATTATCATTCCTTTGAATCTTTCATTAGGGATTTGTACCGTAGATAACGTGTGCTCCATAGTAAAATCACAGGCGATACTTTCAATAGCCCCGGCAACAATTTCTTTTGCTTCACGTTGTGCATTGAGTCGTGCTTCTTCTTTTATATCTTTTGCCAGTTGGGCTGCTTCCAACCGAACTTTATTTTCTAAATTTTCCATAAGTTGTTTTTTTGCATCTTCGAGACTGATTCCTGCGATGCTTTGTAACTTTTGGTTTTGTTCATCGATAATTGATTCTATTTTGTTTTGCTTTTCAAACAGCAAATCCTCACGCTCGGCAATTTTTTGCATTTGTTGTGAATTGCGGTTTTCTTTGTATTTAAGATTGTTTTCCAGGCGGCGTAGTTCTTTTTCTTTGTTTACCAGTTTGGCATCTTCGCGGCTCAGCTCATTCTCTTTGGATTTAAATTCTTCATTGAATTTGTTTCGCTTGTGCTGCATCTCTTCACGAAATTTGATCAGCTGATCTTTTTTCTCCTTCTCGGCGTCATTGTGTGCACGATCGAGCAGATCTTTTGCCGTGAGGTTTTGTTTTTTAAGGTGTGCATTATGAATCAAATACGTGATTACGATGCCCAGAGCAAAAGTGATGATACCAACTATTAAAAGATGTATCATGCTAAGTTCAGACACAATATTCCTCTACTTTCTTATTAAAAAAGGGTAACAACACACGGTCGCTACCCCTTGTAAATCATTTTAAAATATGGTGATTAATATACTATTCGCCATGAATTTTTGCTTTTTTTGCCAGTAATTCTTCTTCAGATTCTACGTTATCAGGATCTTTTACGCATGCATCGGTTGGACAAACGGCTGCACATTGTGGCTCATCATGGAAACCAACACATTCTGTGCACAGATCAGCAGCGATAATATAGAGGGGATCACCTTCGGTAATCGCGTCATTCGGACATTCGGATACGCAAGCATCACATGCAATACATTCGTCGTTTATTAAAAGGGCCATTTCAATTGTCTCCTTACAATTTGATAAATTAATAAATTAATTATGAACTCAGTCCAATAATCTGAATCCAACCTTTATAATAGCCTGATACTCAGAAACATTTCCTTCCTTGATACCACCACGTAATTGAATCACTTCAAACCAGCTAAGTCCTTTTAGTGATTTTGATGCTTCTCCAATTGCGTTCTGAATAGCAGATTCATGACTTTCTGTTGAAGTACCAACCAGTTCAATGATTTTATATGATTTATCCATAGTGGCTCCAATCTTGATTCAAAATATAGTTAACATGTTGAAAAAAATCAACATAATCTTCACTATCTAACGCCCGATTTTTGTTGATAATTCCTTCCAGTCGTTAACATGGCCTGGTAATTGTCAAAATTTACATAATTCGGTATTGAATTGGATGATCCCAGACAATAACCCCCATTGGTACCGATTTCCTCTATATATTTTGTAGCTAACTCAATTATCTCCTGCGAAGATCCGCGGGCGAGTAAATCTACCTCAACTCCGCCACACAGACATAAACTATCACCGAATTTTTGTTTTACCTGGTAAATATCCATTGATTTTGGTTCAATGGGATGCAGTGCCGTTACACCGCAGTTAATAAAGTCTTCCATCACGTCCCATAATACTCCATCCGTATGATAGATAAATGGTATGTTTTTCTCTCTGGTCAAATCACCAATATGTTTGAGAATCGGGAAAAAATGAACTCTTAAAAAATCCGGACTAACCATAAGATTTGATGAATATGCGATATCATCACTATACCACAATGCACCAATAAAATCCATATCGGCCATTGTGTTAAACATACTCAGTATAACATCTGACATCTTATCAAAAATGGCCTGAACCAGATCCGGCTGTTCGTAAATGGCCATGGCAAATGTTTCGAACCCCATTAATTCCCAGACATTTGTGTAAATATCCCCATATTGGCCAATGATACCCATGTTCTCAGGTAGTTTGTCCCGCATTACTTCAAATCTCGAATAATTTATATGATCTTTATTGGGCCAGCTGTACTTTTCGAATTCTTCCCAATTTGTTATCAGTCCCTCTCCCTCGGGTGACCATGCGCGATCATGGGAATCATTTTCCTGTCCGGTATTTTGCAGCATTTGTCTGTTTAAATTGATTACAATTTCCGGCTGGATTTTTACAAAATCATATCCGGCATTAAGCATAAACTCGATATCATCTTCAGGGGTGAGGATTGGCCGACCCAGAAATTTTGCTTTAATAGTGGGGTCGATCCCTAATTCTATCATTGGGACATATTTTGATTTTTTATTAAGAAGTGTATTTTGCAGATTTACAAAATCGGGCATGTTTATACTTTCAGGTATTAATATTTATTTTATAATAAGAGTCCCTAAGCACTTAAGCACCTAAGTCCCTGAGGGTTTTTCCTACATGAACGGATAAATTTTATTCTGCGGTGCCCAGCAGTTGTTTGGCTTCCTTTACGGCTGAAGATGCATCTGGTGCAAATCCATGCGCACCAATTTCACGTGCGAATTTGTCGGTGACGGGTGCGCCGCCGATAATCACTTTATTGGTCAGGCCGTTTTGATTCAATACATCAACTACGCTGCGCATGTTTTCCATGGTGGTGGTGAGCAGGGCAGACATGCCAACCAGGGCATCGGGATTCTTTTTTGCTTCGTCAAGAAACTTCTGTGGTGGTGTATTAACGCCCACATCGATCACTTCAAATCCCGCGCCCTCCATCATCATTGCTACCAGGTTTTTACCGATATCATGTAAATCACCCTGAACCGAACCGATAATTATTTTTCCCGGAGAATATGCATTCTCCCCGATCATCAGGGGACGCAGAATCTCTAATCCCGCCTTCATTGCCTTTGCCGAAAACATCATTTCCGGAACAAAATACTCACCGTTGGAGAATTTTTCTCCAACGATATCCATTCCTGCGATCAGGCCTTTACGCAAAATATCTTCCACTTCTATATTTGCTGAAACTGCTTCTTGTACTTTCTCCTGTACACCTGGTTTATCTGCAAATTCAGGCGGATATTTTGAATTTGAATTTATATGTCCACTTACCACCAGATTTTTTATCTCATCGATAATGTTCATTGTCGAATTCCTTCCTGGTTATTAATCAATACAGATATAAACTTAATAATATTTTTATTTTAAGTCATTTTATTTTTATCTGGAAATACTGATTTTTTAATAGCTCAGGAAATATTTCACTGAAAAAAGGAATTGTATTTAAAAATATTCAGATTAATGAACTTACGTTTAATATCCGATAATCTTTTAATAGATTTTAATTTTTTTAATATAAATCCGGAGGAGGAATTAAAATGAGAACATATCTAATGAGTATCTTGGTTCTGGTTCTTGGTATGACAGGTATTACACAAGCACAGGATTTTTATATTGGTGCTGGTATCGGAAACACATTTATTGCCACGGAATTTGAAGATCTTGAAAATGAAGTGCAAAAACTGGATGAGAATGCAACCGGTTATAAATTCTTTGCCGGTCTGACTACACCCACAATTCTTGGTGTCGAGGGCGGTTACCGGAGTCTTGGTACACTTACTGTTTCTAATTATGAGTTTGAGACCAAAACAACCGGCTGGGATGTATACGGCATGGGACATTTTGAGATACTGGGACTGATAGATTTATTTGCCAAAGCCGGTATGTTATTCTGGAAAACAGAGAGTGAATTTGTCGGAAACTCGTTTGGGGAAACCGGCAGTGATTTCGCATGGGGTATTGGTGCAGGCGTTGGTCTTGGTCCGATTGGTGTGCGGTTGGAATGGGAAAATTTTCAGGTTGCGGATCCTGCATCCGTATCGATGTTGACGCTCAGTGCCACCTGGGGATTTTAACTGACATCCCGAATTTATTTCGGGATCTGGATAAGTATTTTTTATTTTAGTCATTTTAAATACAATTAATCGGTGGTCTATGTTCATTTTTCAATAGAACACGGATTACCCCCGTGAAACGGGGCGGGACGGATAACGCGGATTCTCGCGGATAAGGAAAGAAGAGAATCGCAAAGATTTATAATTATTTATTCTGCGAACTTAGCGTCTTCTCCCCGAACTTTGCGGTTAATAATATGTAAACACCTGTTCAGAACAAAATAAATAAGTTTTATATCCGTGAAAATCAGGGTTATCCGTGTAATCCGTGTTCCATTGAGTAATTCAGATCTGCCACGATCCTGTTGATTAAACCGATTCTGTTAGCGTCCCGGCTTGCCTCATATTATTTACTTGTAATCTTTTTCGCATTCTTTTAAGTTTCTTTTAATCTTCTTTTATTGCAATATACTATTACAAAAATATACAACGGGGATACCTGAATGTTTGATATCAATACGTATATCCAGCGTCGTGAGGAATTAAAGAAAAAAGTCGAAAGTGGTGTGATCCTTTTTCTTGGTAACGATGAAAGTCCTATGAATTATAAAGATAATTATTATCACTTCCGGCAGGACAGCAGTTTCCTGTATTATTTTGGCTTAAATGAACCGGGATTGGCTGCGGTCATTGATATCGATTCCGGAAAAGAAGTCATTTATGGATATGATTTTACAGTAGATGATGTAATTTGGATGGGGCCGCAGGAGTCGCTGTCAGCCCGGGCAGAGAAGTGTGGTGTTTCTGAGACTGCTTCTTCGGAACAGCTTGCACAGGATTTGAAAGTATTTTCTGGAAAAAAACGTAATGTACATTTTTTACCTCCATATCGCGCCGAACATTTTTTAAAGATAAAATCTCTAGTGGGTATTGATGAAGACTTTGCTATGGATCAAATTTCAATGGACCTGGTTCTGGCCGTGATATCTCAGCGATCGATCAAGTCCGATGACGAAGTGGATCAGATTGAGCAAGCCCATGCCATCACACGTGAAATGCATTTAATTGCCATGCGCATGGCGCGTCCGGGAATTTATGAAAGGGAAGTGGTAGGCGCGGTTAAAGGAATTGCTATTGGCGCCGGTGGTAATCCTTCATTTCCTGTAATTCTATCGGTCCATGGTGAGACATTACATAATCATTATCACGGAAATCAAATGAAAGAGGGTGATCTCGTAGTTCATGACTCCGGTGCCGAAACATCATTGGGCTATGCAGCAGATATAACACGTACTTTTCCGGTAAACGGCACATATACTCAAAAACAAAAAGAAATTTATGAACTGGTCCTCAAGGCAAATATGGATAGCATTGCAGCCGTAAAACCCGATGTAAGTAATAAGGAAATTCATCTGCTGGCTGCAAAAACCATTGCTTCCGGCTTAATTGATCTTGGTCTTATGAAAGGCAGTGCAGATGATGCTGTTGCTGCAGGCGCCCATGCGTTGTTTTTTCCACATGGACTTGGCCATATGCTCGGTCTTGATGTACATGATATGGAGAATCTGGGAGAAAAATATGTCGGTTATGATGAAAAGACACCACGCAGCACGCAATTTGGACTTGCCTATCTGAGACTGGCGAAAGTTCTTAAACCGGGTTTTGTTTTGACCATAGAACCAGGTATTTATTTCATACCGGCCTTAATCGGGAAGTGGCGGTCTGAGAATAAATTTAAGGAGTATATAAATTATAACCGCCTGGATGATTATCTTGATTTTGGTGGCGTACGAATCGAAGATGATATACTTGTGACTACGGAAGGCAGCAGGGTGATCGGTAAGCCAATTCCCAAAACCGTATCGGATGTAGAAAAAATGACAAGAAGATAATCATTGCCATATAATTATAAGTCATATATATTATGCATATGAAAATCTTTTACATCATTGTTATCATACAGTTGATATTTAGCCCGTTACTCAGCTCATCAAATACACTAACCTTGATTTACACGAACAATACAAACGGTGTCTTTCAAAACTGCAACTGTCCTGCAAGATCCTATGGCGCACTAGAAAAAAGAGCCTGGTTGATCGATAGTCTACGACAAGCTTATGATGATGTACTGCTCGTAGATACCGGTGATATTTTAGATATTCGCAAAGATTCACTCCTTCACAGGTATATAATGAAGGCATATAATAAAATCGGCTATGATTACTGGGTTTGTGGCGATCAGGATTTTACTGAGGGCGTGGATTATTTTAAAAAATATCTACTCAATTCAAATATGTCATTGTTAAATACGAACTTATATATCGATGATGAATTACCCGGAGAAATGTATCAGATCAGATCCTTCAAATTTATTACGATTGGTATAGTCGGTACAATATCGCAAAGAATAAACCAATACATTGCCGATGATATGTACGATGTGCGAATTACCAATCAAATGGAGACTCTGGCCCCAATCATTGAGAAATTGGATAAGGAAACTGATTTTATAATTGTGCTATCACACAGCGGCTTTGAAAATGACCGGATAATTGCCCAGAAATTTCCACAAATAGATTTAATTATCGGCGGGCATTCCCAGACAATCGTTGAGAATCCCCATCAGGAGGGTAAATGTTTAATTGTTCAGGCGGGTGAAAGCGGATACCGGACAGGGATATTGAATTTGCATTTCGAAAAACATTACTTAAATTCATATGAAAATCAGTTGTACCTACTCGAGAAAAATCATCCGGATGATCCGGACGTTCTTGAGATGATATACGAGTATCAACGTATGCGATTAAGTAAAATTGAAAAATTAATTATAAACGAATAAATCAAGGAGACTATAATGGGAAAATGCCTGAGAGCAGTTAAAAAACGAAAAAGACGCAAAAGATGGGTTGAGAGAAAAAAAGAACTCGTTAGAAAATTAATGAAGAAGTAAGTTACCTGTTTAAGATTGGAGAACACTGAAAAACAAAGAGAAGTTAGAATTTAAAAGTTAACCATTAGCGATTGGCAATTGGCCCTAAGGATTTAAAATTTTAATCTATTGTACTTACCCACTTCTAATTTCTAACTGCTAACTCCTAATTTCTAATTTCCGGGACCAGGACTATGATCATTCGATTTTCGTTTTACATATTATTAATATTATCGTTTGTGGCATGTGGTAATATTGAGGTAAATCAAAATATAGAAATTGCGGATGGCAAGCGGCACAAGGATGATATTACCACGGTGAACGGATCAATAACGATTGGAAAAGATTGTGAGATCCTGGGTTCCTGCCAGAGCATCAACGGGAACATTGAAATCGGCTCAAGGTCGGTCGTTCAGGATGTCAGTTCGGTAAATGGCAGAATCCTCATAGGTAAAGATGTTCGTGTGAGGGGTGACGTCAATTCTATTAATGGCGAACTGACCATAAAATCCGGATCAGTTATCTCACGATCTATTGATGTCCTCAATCAAAATATAAAAATTACCGGATCAGAAGTTGGTGGCGATATCTCCATAAAAAATGGTGACATATTTCTACGTGAGAAAACAACTGTTAATGGAAGTATTCTTGTCAACACCGAGAGTATATTGGAAATTGAGGGGAGCCAGCGTCAATCCGCAATTGTTGAGATCTCCGGGGGATCCGTTGTAAAAGGAGATATCGACGTGGGGGACAGGGCCATAGAGGTGAAAGTCAGGCTGATTGACGGTGGTAAAGTGTTGGGTGAGGTTCTGAATGCTGAAATTATAGACAAAGATATGTGATAGCTTAAAATTACCTCTGATTGATTTTATCATCCATCAGGTACTTATGTTCTCTCACACCATGCCAGAAGTTCGCTGGTAAAACAGACTCTGAATATACATCCGGGAGCTGTTATTTTACCATGTCTTGTCCCGCGCGAAATGCTTTGATATTCATTTCCTCTGTTCCCTTTGGTACCCGTGCCCTGATGGCATTGATAATGGCATCCTCGGAGACGATTTTGGACAGGCGTTCCATAGCACCCAACGCGATAATATTTGCTACTATCTTACGGCCAATTTTTTCTTCGGCAATTTCAGTGATCGGGTAACTATATACCGAGTAGTTGCCATCCGGCGTATTTCGAACAAAGTTCGAATCAACAATGACTATGCCATTTTCTTTCACATCAGAGGTATACTTATCAACAGCCTCCTGGGTCATGGCCAGTAATAAATCAATATTCATTGCTTTTGGAAAATCAATATCGTCATCACTTATGATGACTTCAGAACGGCTGGCGCCACCGCGTGCCTCCGGACCATAAGATTGACTCTGGGTAGCGTTTTTATTATCATAGATTGCCGCAGCTTCGGCCAGGATCTTTCCAATTAGAATTAGACCCTGTCCACCGGCGCCGCTTAAACGAATTTCATAGCGAAAGCTCATAAACTTTCCCTTTACATATATCTGCGTTGTGCTTGTGAGGTTATTTTATCATATGTTGCTATATATTCAGGTAGTTCGCGGTCAGTCAGAACTCCGATAACCGTTTTTCCCAGTAGTTCTTCCGGTGTCATTTCTTTTGCACGCTCAATCCGGACAGCCTGATCTTTTTGTGCTAAAATGAGATCTTTTGGTCGCCCCTTTTTGTTAAGTTTCCCATAAGCAGTGGGGCAGGGAGATAGTATCTCCACCAGCGAAAATCCCTTTTTTGAGATCGCTTTCTCAATAAGTTTTTCCAACAGTTTGGCATGGTATACGGTGCAGCGTGCAACAAATGATGCCCCGGCCGCAACGGTTAACCCGGCGATGTCAAAAGTGTTTTCTAATCCGCCGTAGGGGGCTGTTGTGGCAATATCACCCATCGGTGTGGTGGGAGAAACCTGTCCGCCTGTCATGCCATAAATAAAATTATTGTATACCAATACAGTCAGATTAATATTTCTACGCGCGGCATGGATCAGGTGATTACCGCCAATAGCTGTTGCATCACCATCACCCGTTACTACTATGGTAGTTAATTCCGGGCGTGACATTTTTAAACCAGTGGCAAACGGAATTGCCCGGCCATGTGTTGTATGTAATGTATTAAAATCTGCATAACCCGGTGTCCGGCTGGAACAGCCGATTCCAGAGACCATAGCAATTTTGTTTTGTTCAAGTCCCAGGTTGTTGATCGCGCGAATGATAGCTTTCAGCGCAATACCATCACCGCACCCTTCACACCAGATGTGCGGAAATTTATCTTCTCGAAGCATGGGCAAATAATCCATATGTCAGACACACTCCTTAATTTTTTCCAGGATTTCAAGCGGATTTATCGGATCACCTGTAATTTTGTTTACCTTATGAACTTTGGCTTTTCCGGCTGCCGCATGTTCTACTTCATGGGCAATCTGTCCAAGATTTAATTCTGGTACAATGATATCAGAAACCTGTTCCGCAAATTTGGCTATGCGCTCGACGGGAAATGGCCACAATGTTTTAATGCGCAGCATACCCACCTTTATACCGGCCTCCCTGGCCTTGATTAATGCATTTCTTGAAGATCTTGCACTTGAGCCAAAAGTAACGATACCAATCTCAGCATCCTCCATTTGAGTTTCCTCATAATCGAGAATTTCGTCCATGTATTTATCTATTTTCGAATTTAGTCTGGTAAGCATGGCATCAATTTCTTGGGTGTTATTTGTCGGAAAACCGGTCTGGTCATGAACCAGTCCGGTAACATGATAACGATAACCATCGCCAAAATTTGCCATTGCGGGTATTAATGAATCATCGATACGGTATGGCAGGTAGTCTTCCGGTGATTCAGTTGGTTTCTTGCGGTTGAAAATTTCAAGGGTCTCAGGATCGGGAAGTTCCACTCTCTCATGAACATGGCCGATTATTTCGTCTAAAAGCAGAATGACCGGCACTCTGTATTTTTCTGACATATTAAATGCTCTGATGGTCATGTAATACGATTCAGTAACACTGGCTGGCGTCAGAGCAATAATCGGATGATCACCATGTGTACCCCAGCGCGCCTGCATTACATCGGATTGTGAGGGCAGGGTCGGCAGGCCGGTGCTCGGACCACCACGCATCACATTTACTATTACTACAGGTACTTCGGTAATGCATGCATACCCTATGTTTTCCTGCTTTAGTGAAAAACCAGGCCCGCTTGTAGCGGTTAGGGATTTGCTTCCGCCTAAAGATGCACCGATAACAGCACCCATGGCGGCAATTTCATCTTCCATCTGGATAAAGCGACCGCCGACTTCCGGGAGTCTTTTACTCAGCTGTTCTGCAATTTCGGACGAGGGTGTAATTGGATATCCTGCAAAGAATTTACAGCCGGCATCAATGGCACCTTCTGCGACTGCAATATTTCCCTGCATCATATAAATTCGAGGTTGCACGAATATATCTCCTTATTCAGCGGATTTTTTATTCTTGGATTCCGGGCGATTGACAACGATCGCAAAATCAGGGCAGAGCAATTCACAGAGCTGACAGTATGTGCATCTCTCGGCATCCTTGATCACGGCAATAAAATCTTTCATTTCCAGAACATCTCTGGGACAAACATCTACACAGATCTCACATCCCTTACACCACGCAGGATTTATCTTGACCGGCTCGGTAATAGTCCATCTGTCTATCATTTCCTTTCGCTTAAATCTGATACAAATTATTACCCGAAATAATATAATCGTAATAAAATGTATTTTATCAATTTAAGAAATAAAATTTTTCAAGCAAAGGGTTAATTTGAGAGTTTTTTGACAGGATGCAGGAATCAAGTTACAAGATACAAGATACAAGATGCAGGATGCAAGATGCGGGATTCTAGATGCTTGATACTTGGTGTCATTCTGTAAGAACTTTGGACCTTATTCGAAATAAAAAAATTACCCCAAATCCGCACAGGTGTGCAAAAAAACGTTCTAATTCATTATAGTTTCAAGTCTATTTGCCTCTATTTACACATATTTAGCTATGGCATTAATTTTGCAATTCTACTGATTGATCTGGTTGAACTCATTCCTGGATTAAATTTAGTGCAAAATATTTTAGTATCTATATTAAATGGTGATTCAAGATGTTATCCAGAATAATCAGCGGTGCTGTTCAGGGAATTGATGCCTATTTGGTTGAAATAGAGACATATTTGGAAGGAAATGTGCCTTATTTTGGCATGGTGGGGTTACCGGATAATACAGTGAAAGAAAGTAAAGAGCGTGTTGTCTCTGCCATAAAAAATTCAGGATATCGTTTTATCCATAATAAGCGGATTCTGGTAAATCTGGCACCGGCCGGAATAAAAAAAGAAGGCTCGGCTTATGATTTGCCGATCGCCCTGGGAATATTGGCGGCACAGGGTGAAATCAGTGAAGAAAAATTAGAGGATACAATGATACTGGGCGAATTGGCCCTTGACGGCACGCTGCGCCCGGTTCGCGGAATCCTTTCCATCGCGGTCGAGGCACAAAAGAAAAAGATCCATAGTATTATGATTCCCAGAGAGAATGCCCGTGAAGCCGCAGTCGCCAGTCATGAATTAAAAGTGTATCCTGTGGACACCCTGAATGATGCCATACACCATTTAAATAACAAAATAACAATTCAAGAACATCATGAGTCTTTAAAAGACATTTTTAATCAAAATCATAAATATCTATTTGATTTCAGCGACGTAAAAGGACAGCAACATGTCAAACGAGCCCTTGAAGTTGCAGCGGCCGGCGGTCATAATATAGTCATGATAGGTCCGCCCGGTTCGGGTAAGACCATGCTGGCAAAAAGATTCCCCAGCATTCTTCCCGATCTTTCGCTTAAAGAAGCACTTGAAACCACAAAAATACATTCCGTGGCCGGGATGCTTTTACCGGATAAGGCGCTTGTGGTAACCCGGCCTTTTCGGTCTCCACACCATACGGTTTCGGATGCGGCTTTGGTCGGAGGCGGGAAATATCCCAGACCGGGGGAGGTAAGTCTGGCCCATCATGGTGTTCTATTTTTGGATGAGTTACCTGAATTCAAAAAGAATGTTCTTGAGGTGCTGCGCCAACCCATGGAAGATGCGAGGGTGACCATATCACGGGCTAGCCTCTCTCTGACCTATCCGGCACGGTTTCTGTTAGTTTCGGCAATGAATCCCTGCCCCTGCGGATACAGTACTTCGCCTTCCCATGACTGTAGTTGTACCCCGCAGCAAATTCAGAAGTATATGGCGCGAATATCCGGACCACTCCTGGATCGTATCGATATCCATATTGAAGTGCCGGCGGTAAAGTACCGGGAATTATCATCGGATGAATGTGGTGAGACCTCGGTTGAAATCAGAGGCAGGGTGCAGCGGGCACGGGAAATCCAGATTAAACGCTTTGAAAAAGAATGCAATTTGTATTGCAATGCACATATGCAATCGCGTGCGAGCCGGAAATATTGCCGGATTGATGACTCTGGTAAGGCTTTGTTAAAAAATGCCATAACAAAATTAGGTTTATCGGCCAGAGCGTATGACCGCATACTGAAAGTATCGCGCACCATTGCCGACCTGTCCGAATCGACAAAAATTCTGTCCGAACATGTTTCAGAAGCGATTCAATACCGTACACTGGACCGGCAAATGTGGTTATACTAGCAGGTAACATTTTTTTAACCACAGAGTACGCAAAGAATTCTCGCAGAGACGCGGAGACGCAGAAAAAATGATTAGAGATTAGAAATGAGAAATTAGGAATGATCTATGTATAAAATCTATCCTGAATAAGTATACTTTTAATCTCTCATCTCTCATCTCTCATCCTAATCTCACATCTTCACGAGAACTACTGAATCGTCTCTGGTCTTTTTGGTGTAATTTCAATCAGCTCACCAAATAGATCCTTATTCTCTTCGATTTTCTCTTCATTACCGTAAACACAAATGGCATCCTGGTCAAGTATCTCAGAAATCATTTTTTCAAAATTTCTGATGTCTTCGGGTGTCGTTGTGATGACGGCATCCCTTTCTTTCTGTACATAAACATGATCTGTTTTCTCAAAATACCTGCGAAATGCCACATTGCCTTTTTGCGAGGGAGTCAATGGACGATCCATGCGGGATATAGTTCCGATGATAAATCGTGTCATGGTCGTTTCATCTGCTTCGAAATTTTTAAGAAACTCCGGTGTGGTACTAAAATTCTCAAGAGTCTCCTTTAAATTCGGATCACGATACGAGCCGAAATATAGTGTGCCATTGGCAGAGATAACCGCAAATCCACCATAGGCACCACCAATGACGCGAATTTGTTTTTGCAAATAATCACGGGATAAGATCTGTCCTAATACCCGCATCTTGCCATCATAATCATAACCAAGTTTCTTAAAATCATAACCCTGGATTACGTACTGCACTTTAGAAGTACTTAGAATTCCTTCATTTTTCTTTTTCAGGTCAAATGCCCAGGATTTTTTCTCAGGTTTCGAGTCCGGTTGTCCGGAAATAAATTTTTCCAATTCACCGCTAAATTCTGATAAATCTTCCTGGCTGCAAGTGACTCCGGCAACCATGTTATTCTTTGAAAAAAGCAGTTCTGATGCCGTTTTTAGGTTCTTTATTATGCGATCAGACTCTACATCGAAGTTGTTTACCAATTTGGTAATGAACCAGTAGTAATCTAATCCACCTTTTATTTCGTTGAACAAACCACTATTGGTAATATATGAGTTCTGCCGTGTCCGGGCCATACCAAAACCGTCCCGTTTTACTCTGGATTCCACCCGGGACTGATGGCGTGTGAGGACATCTTTGAGTCTGGCGACATCATCTAATTTTGTGTACAGCAATATTTCTTCGCTTAATTCGAACATCTTCCCGATTTTGTCTTTTGTCGCTTTTGCAGTCACAATGAACTTTGGCAGTAAATTTGAATCATCTCGATTGGCTAAATAAGTGGTCAGCGAGGTGTTAAATCCACCGGTGTGTATATTTAACTCATTATCCAGTTCACCATACGTATAATTCTTTGTGTTCATACTGCCCAATAGTTCAGTTAGCAGGGCCGCATAGGGAATCAAATCCTCCGGAATTACCTGGGCATCAAAAAAGAGGCTGGTGTAAATAATGTTATTGGAAAATTCTTCATGATGCAGCAGTAATACATCATCGATGTCTTTTTCAGTCACGGAATACCAGGCTGCTTCTTTTGAAATATCACTAAGACTTAATAGTGGAATAGTGGCGAGTGCTTCGTCTGTATCTTCACGTTTCTGATACTCAACTAGTGTTTTTGTTTCTTCTATCAGGGATTGAATTTCTTTATCATCCAATGATGCCTTATATGCGGTTAATTTTTCTTCGGTCTTTTGCATGTTTTCATTTTCAAGACCTCTTTGCGGCTGAAGCGCAAGCAGCAATGTATGTGGATTATCTATCAGGTGTGTTTTTATAACCTTTTCGAGGTAATCGGAATTCAATGAAGTCTTAACTTCCGCCAGAGGTTTTTCATATTCCAGATTAACAAAGGGATCATTAGCAAAAAACCAGCCATCAAGCATACGGTAAAGATAGGTCATGCCTTTTTGTGCATCATCACCTTCCCGCAAGCGGAATTCCTTTCTGTTTAAAATGCCTTCGATCATTTTTTTATTTAATCCGGATTCGGCGGTGTTACGGATTGTAGTCATCACAATCTCGCGGAATTGTTCCTTATCGCTCACATTGGCATTTTTTACCTCAATTTGAAACACGTTTTGCTTATAGTCACTGATAGATGCAGATACATCTTTACCGATTCCGGCTTCTTGTAATGCCAGCCGTACCGGACCAGATTCATGATTTACAAGGACATCACTGAGAATATCCAACGCCATAACCAATGCCTGGTCTGTATTTTTGCCGGCAACGATATTTAAAGTTAAAAAGGTTTGATCTTCAATCTCTGCATCTTCGGCAACCGGATAGGCTGCAATAACTTCTTTCGGGCTTTCGAAAGGTGCTTGCAGTTTAAGGGTAATTTTAGCGTCTGATTTATCATAGTTGCTGAGATATTTTTCATCAATAAATTGTAACTCGGCATCCAGGTCGGCATCGCCATACAGATAAATATAGCTGTTTGAAGGATGATAATATTTACGATGAAAATTCAAAAAGTCCTCATAGGTCAAATCGGGGATGGCGGATGGATAGCCTCCTGATGAAAAGCGGTAACAATTATCCGGAAATAGGTTTTTGTAAATCTGATAATCCAGTTCCCTGGCAGAACTGGAATATGCACCCTTCATTTCATTGTAAACGACACCTTTGTATACCACGGGTTGATCGGCAGTTTCCAGTTCATGGTGCCAGCCTTCCTGTTTTAATATTTTGGGATCATCATAAATAAGCGGATTAAGTACGGCATCCAGATATACATGCATCAGGTTAAAATAGTCTTTGTCGTTCATGCTGGCGACCGGGTAGAGGGTAATGTGCTTTCCGGTCATAGCGTTTAGAAATGTATTAAGTGAGCCTTTGGCCAGAACATCAAACGGGCTTTTTACCGGAAAGTTTTTTGAACCGTTCAGGACAGAGTGCTCCATGATATGGGGTGTACCACAATCATTTTCCGGGATAGTTTTAAAGGCAATACTAAATGTTTTATTATCATCAGCTGCAGCAATCTTTAGTAATTGTGCACCGGATTTTATATGCTCAAAATATAAACATTCGGCATTTACTTCCTTAACAAATCGTTTTTCAATCAGTTTAAAGCCATGATACATACTGTTCTCCTCGAATTCATCCGGACCACCGGCAGCCATACAGGTACCGGTAATCAGAACCATTAGCCATACGAACACTTTTTTACTCATTGTAATTCCTCCAAATTAATGATTTCACAAAATATGATGTATTTTATTTATGTAAGACGCGGAACGGTCTCAGACCGTTCCCTACATTAATATCATGCCTGGATATTGTAAACAGATAGCATTGTTTACGCAGAACACCGTCACCGGTTTCAACAATTCTTGAATATCATAAAAGTATTTTGAATTATTTTTGATTAACAATGGATAAGAACTCAGGATCATTTTTTAATGCACTCATGTCCGTATCACCGCTGGCCTGAGATTTTAATTTTGGATTTAGTTCTATCGCAATTTTTAATGCGTCCAGTGCCTCTTTTTTCTGGCCGGCAGCCAGCCGGATTACGGAGAGATCATACATTACCTCCGGGTTGTCCGGGGCCAGCGTGGCGGTGCGTTCCATATGCGGCAGTGCAAGTTGTGGTTCGTTCTGGCGGAATAATGTCCAGCCTTCATTCCATGAATAATTCATTTGCGCATAATCCAGTAAGCGGCCCAGTTCTTTAAAGGGTTCGGCATGATCGTCCACGCGGATATCAATGGCGCGATCCGTATGGCCGCCATATCCGGCCCCTTTTTTAACGACCAGCAGAGCCTGCTGATTGTTTTCCGCGCGAATCACCACCTTTTGCATGACCGGCCAGCAGGGCAGCATACAATCTTTCTGCCAGGGTGCCGTTTGTTTCCAGGAATGTTTTTTCCATGGCCAGAACCACATCTTCACCGGTTAAAATGTTTCCCTGAACGGCATAATTTTTACCGGAACGCCCACCGGCCCAGGGAACGCAGTTTTCACCGGTATGAGTGAATGAACTGCCGTCGGCTGCGACCATGCCCAGTTGTCGTTTTTGCGGATCGGTATCATTGCGTAACAGAATATTACCTGCTTCGGCGGCACTGGCCCCTTTTTCCATCAGATCCAGCCCGCGCCAGCCGAATGAAGTATTGGCAAATGACTGGGTTGCCACGGCACCCACGTCGGCCCGGGCCCATGGAACCACGGTTCCCACGGCAAAAAACCTTGAGGCAACAGCCACACCCAGTTCACCGGTTACCGAGTCTCTGGCTACAATAGAAAATGTGGCCACTGGAAAATGATTTGTATTTGCCGAACTTGACATATTGAATAAACCGCTGAAATTTATAATCAAGAATATACAAAGTATATGTTTGCGTTTCATATTGATTCTCCTGATAGAATTATTTGGTAGTGTAAAAAAAATAACCACAGAGGACACTGAGTAAATTAATATTATGTAAGTTAATACTGTTTCTCATTGCCTCCCCTCTGTGATATCCTCTATTATAACTTTTATATTTAATTCTTGATTAATTTTTTTGCTATAACTTCTTCATAATCACTTTTTACACCCACGTATTTGGGGAAAGATAAAGATTCAATTTCATAAACGAATCTTTTCATAGAACTAATTTTATAAAGATATTTTCCACGAGTTCACAGAGTTAATCTCTGGGAACTTTGTAGTTTCTTTTTCATTTTTTCATGTCACGATTTTATCGGGATGATACTACCATTTATTTCAAGACATTCAAAACATAGGAAAATATTCTAAAAAATGCTACTCTATAATCTCATCATTATCCACCTGCAAAGATTGTTTTTATCATTTATCTTGAGTTGATATTAAATATGAACTATATTATAGTTCATAATGAACTGAAGATGGTTCATAAGAAGGAGATTTTGGTATGAAATCCATTACAATTCATGGTTTGGATAACAAACTAGACAGCTTAATCCGTAAACGGTCGAAACGGGATGGAAAAAGTTTAAATAAAACCATTAAAGGCATTCTTGAAGAATCCTTGGGAATGAAAAAAAATAGTGATTCTGATAATGCGAATGAATTTATGGATCTTTTCGGTGTCTGGAGTGCTGATGATAAAAAGGAATTTGATAGAGATGTGGCTGATTTTGATAAAATAGACAAAGAGGACTGGAAATGAACAAAATTCTCTTGGATACCAACGCCTATACCAGTTATCTGAAAGGGGACCAGCAGGTGTTAGAATTTTTGGCCGGTGCGAATCTTGTTTATATGTCTGTTTTTGTGGCAGGAGAACTGTCAGCAGGTTTTAGAGGCGGGAGTAAATTCAGATATAATAAAATGAATTTCGACAAATTCTTACGCAAATCAACCGTCGAATTTCTAAATGCCACTGAAACTACAGCAGACATATTTGGCCAGTTAAAAAACACATTGAGGCAAGCCGGAACCCCGTTGCCAATAAATGATGTCTGGATTGCTGCTCAGGCATTAGAAACCGGATCGGTGTTGATTACATATGATAAACATTTTTCTGCCATACCCGGTTTGAGATTGTGGTACTACTTTCCGGAACAATAAAAATAATTTTCCTGCAGTATAGCAAGTCCCGGATAGCCAATGACTGGAATAAATTTTCTGGTTTAATATTTTTCTTTACTCTCAAATATATATATCATATATTTATTAAGTATTACTAGTTTTAAGTATCAAATCCTTCATTATATAAAATCTTATACATTCTGTACTGAATATTTTTTTATCGCATCCTCATACGGGTCCGGTTTTTTGTTGTACATGATTTAATTATTTCTTCTGATTTTGGTGAGTTCACATTCGTGATTACACACAGAAGGGAAATTATTATGACAAAACGGTGCCTTTTTACACTGCTTTTATTGCTTTTAATACCCGCTATACTCCATGCACAGCAATCAGGTAAAATTGTCGGTACAATTATTGACTCCGGTACGGGAGAACCAATTCCCGGTGTCAATGTAATGATCGCGCATTCCAGCCTGGGGGCGACCACCGATCTGGATGGTTATTTTATCATTCTAAACGTGTCGGTGGGGTTAAATACGGTGCATGCGCAATATATCGGGTATCGCGATGTATTTTTAAATGATGTGCGCGTCTTTGCCAATACCACCAGCAATATAAAAATTGAACTTGAACCGACGACACTTGAACTGACCGAAGCCATTGAAATTATTGCCGAACGACCGCTGGTGGAGAAAAATTTTACCCATAGTTATTCGGTGTTAACTGCCGATCAGATTGAAAACATTGCGGTGCGAGGCCTGGATAACCTGCTGGATCTTCAGGCAGGGGTAACCGTCCAGAACGGCAATGTATATATCCGCGGCGGGCGTGCGGATCAAACCGGATACTATGTTAATGGCACTACGGTAACCAGTCCTTATTATAACAAACGATCCTTTTCACTCATCCAGAATGCCATCGAGGAAATGCAGGTGCTCACAGGCGGCTATATGGCAGAATACGGAAATGCTGTTTCCGGCATAACTTTAACTGAAATAAAAACCGGTTCGCCCAATCTGAATCTCTCTGTCGACATGCAAACAGATAATTTTGTCGATAACGGTGAAAAATTTCTCGATACCTACTCATATGGACATTCGATAATTACAGGTACGATAAGTGCTCCCATTTTTACACCGACAGTGCGTTTATTTGCTGCTGTTGAAAACGAGTATCTGGCCGACTGGCGTAAGCGTTGGAGCACAGGATTTGAAGTTAGTGGACTAGTGGATAGTGAGCGAGATAGTAAAACTTATCAAGATACGATCGATATTAAATACCCCGATGGGTTTACCCCCAAAAATAGTCAGAATAACTGGCGGATCAACAGTACCATACTCATCGATCTGAATAAATATCAAATCAGATTAAAAGGAATCTATAACAATAGTAAGACAGAAGACAATCTGAGACCGATATGGCATTTATTAAATAGCCGATCCGGTTGGTATAATGAAACACAATGGCTTGGCGGTGTAAGATTTACCCACATTCTAAGTCCGGTTACATATTATCATCTTGATCTGAATTACTCAAATTATAAAACGGTAACCGAGGATGGCTGGTTTGGCTCAAATTGGCGCGCATGGGAAGATAGTGCCCTTGTGGCTGAATATACCGGTGGCCGCGTAAATTTTGCAAAACGTTGGTATGCAGGAAAAGTTGCCATATTCAGCTGAGTTCCCATTCTTCCATGATGGGAGCCCTATATTCGCAGAGAGTATGTATCAGGAGATTGGTGAAGAAAATATTTCCGGTTCACTCAACCTTGTTAGTCAGTGGAATAAATATCATGAAGTGAAGGGTGGTCTGAGTGTTAATTATCATACTATTCGTAGATTTGGTGTAATTCCCGGATTATATATGGAGTCAGCGGAATATTACGGTGGTGCAAAAATGATTCCACCGGATGACTTTTTGCGAGGATATTACCGCTATACAATCGGATACGATTATCACGGTAATAAAACAAATTCCGACCAGAAAATAGTCGTTGATAATCAGACAGTGACAACGGTTCAGGCACCACCCCATCCGGTTTTTGCAGCTCGGCATTTCTTCAGGACAAAATCGAGTTTGGTGATCTGATCATAAACCTCGGTTTGCGATATGATTATATTGATACGGATACCAAGACTCTTATCAACCCCACAAATCCGCCGGTAATCCAATCTTTAGAAACGCTTCCGGATGCAGCCTGGGCCGACAAGGATCCAATTCATGAACTCAGTCCGCGCCTGGGATTGGCATTTCCCATTACCGAACGGACAGTTTTCTACACTCAATATGGCAAATTTGTTCAGATGCCTTTGCTCAGATCAATGTACGGAAACCGATCATTTTATGGCGCCAATATGGTTGGTGGTAATGCATTATATTATAGCCGGGCAGGGGCCGATCTTGAACCAATTCGTTCTACACAATACGAAATTGGATATCGCCAGCAATTTGGCTCTGCAGCCGCTTTCTCAATTGTGGCCTACTATAAAAATATTAAGAATCAACTGAACTTTGCCTATGTGATCGCCGATCCGCAATCGGAAATCCGATCATATCCAGCATATGTGAATGATGACTTTGTCACCAATAAAGGCTTTGAAGTGGAGTTTCTGCTGCGGCGCATACACCGCGTACAAATGCGAATAAATTATACCTTGGCAAGTGCCGAGGGCAGTGCATCAGATCGTTATGCACCCCAAACAAAGAATGCCTTTCCCCTGGATTATGACCAGCGACATCGCGGTGCCTTGAATATGGATTACCGTTTTACTGACGGTGACGGCGGACCCGTGCTTGAAAATTTGGGTCTTAATATATTGTTCACATTCAACAGTGGCCACCGCTACACTGCATATGAATATGAACCCGGAACGGCCCGAAACGGATATGAGGGACCTATTCGAGGCAAATTCCAGGTCTCGTTCGGCGGCCGAGCCGGTAAATGCATCATCGACTCCATGGGTATACAATCTGGATTTGCGGCTTGACAAAAGTTTTCAACTTTGGTCGGGTATGTGGATTAACCTGTATCTCAGGGTCAATAATGTCTTGAATACGCAAAATGAGATCAATGTATACCGTACGACCGGTTCGGCTGCAGATGATGGTTGGTTACATAATAGTGATAATTACCGGGAATATTATAACCGCAGCGGCCAGCAATATATTGACATGTACCGTGCCGTCAATCTCGAAAACGGCCAATCTTATTTAAGTTATTACGGGCAGGATTTATACAATTCACCACGCCAGATTTGGTTCGGCTTTAAAATCACCTTCGCCGAATAAAAAGGGGGATTTGATGAACGCAATGTATTCTCAATTACGCATCATACTGCTACTCATTACAATTGTCCTTGTTTCGAGCTTAAATGCCCGGGAGAACTCAAAATTTAACTCGAAACTCCAGCGACCATCTGATTCCAGGCGATCAACCAGAACCTTAAGTAATCTGTGCAACTGGTCCTATTGGTTCTATCACAACGGGGAGGCCGGAATAGATTCGAATGGATAATTCAGGTGGAATATATCCCAGGGGGACCGCCGGAGTGGTATACCAGGAGCAATTTGGTGGGGGGGGATTGTAAGGGATACACTTGCTCAGAATCCGCGCGTTGGTGGAGGAACTTACGATAATGGTCTGATGGCAGGTTGGGTACAAAAAGGGCAACCAATTTCTCAAGATGATCCACGGGTTCAGATCTATAGAATCCGGGATGATTGGCAGGAAATTTACGATCCATCGGATCCCGATGACATACCGGAAGAATTGCGTCAGGATGCGGCTGAATTTAATGAAAAATTACCTGAAGATGTTACTACAGAGGAGATGGTAGAAATTTGGGAACGGTACCGGGATCACTGGCAAAACTGGCCGGTCGATTTGGGGGCACCTTTTTACGATAATAATGATAATGATGTATATGAACCGGAACTTGGAGAACAACCCGGTCTGGCAAACGCCGATCAGGTAATCTGGTTTGTGTGTAATGATCAGGACAGTGGGAAAACGCGAAATTTCTACGGATCATATCCGATGGGTATCGAGATGCGTGCCACTATCTGGTGCTATAATCAGCCCTTTAACGAGCTTGGCCAGGTGATTTTCAAGAAATATGAACTGATCAATATTTCAGATTTTCAAATCGACAGTATGTATGTCTCCCAGTGGGTGGATCCGGATATCGGAGTATCTACAGATGACCTGGCAGGCTGCGACACATGCGCTGAGTATTGGCTATGCCTATTCCGGATATCCAACCGATCAGGATTTTCTGACTTATGGTCTACCTCCGGCTGCCGTCGGTTATGACTTTTTTCAGGGTCCGCTGGTTGATGGCGTCGCCGGTCAGGATCTGAATAAAAACGATATTGATGATGCCATCGATTCTGGTATTTTCAATCTGAAAAAAGTTGGCCCGGGTAAGATTAACCTGCCCATGTCGTCATTTTATTATTTTGCATCGGGCAGTAATATCAATGATCCGACAACTAGGATGATTATGATGGAACACTTGAGTTTTATAATATGCTTCGAGGATACCTGCCGACAACAGATTTGAAAAATCCTGAATCTTATATCACAGGTTCGGGGCCGAATCGTGGTAAAGCAACCAGATTTCCACTCTCAGGTGATCCGTTGCGTCGTACCGGTGATCTCGATAATACAGGCGATAATTTACAGCCAGGTGACCGCCGCATAGGTTTATGTTCCGGTCCATTCAGTATGGCGCCCGGTGAAACGCAAGAGATCGTAGTGGCTGTAGTAGGGGGAATCATCGCCGGTGAGGGCGGAAATAATGTCAATTCTGTGGAACAAATGAAATTGAATGACCGGACCGCACAGTTCATGTATGATAATCTATTTATTGCTACACCTAAGCCTCCGGATAAGCCAGAAGTGACAGTGACAGAATTTGAGGATGCCATTGTATTGGAGTGGGGCAGTGACACGGCCGCAGTCGCCAAAACGGAGGCAAAAGACGACATCCTGGGATTTTCCTTTGAGGGTTATAATGTATATCGGACTTCCGTTCGCCACGGCAACCAGGGAACAAGCCCATTTAATTAAGACTTATGATATCAAGAATGAGGTTACCACCATCTGGGGCAGAAAATTTGTCCCGCAATACAAAAAGATATTAGATGTTCCGATACAGGATGGTATAAATTCCGGAATTGAAAGGTATATTAAAATTGAGCGTGATTATATTAATGGTACGCCGTTGTTTAGCGGCAATACCTATTATTTTGCCGTGACGGCATATAATTATAATTCGGATCCGGAATTGCCGGAAAGATCCCTGGAGTCGAGTCTTGTGCCGGCGATAATTGTTATACCCCAGAGTATGGTACCCGGCACCCGTTATCCCAATCAGAATGGCGATATGCTCGGGGTGAATAAATCCGGAAGAAGCACCGGGAGTACGACGGTTGAAGTGATTGATCCGGCGGCACTTACCGCGGCGGATTATTTTGTTGGTTTTCATGATACTCCCCAATATACAGCAGAAGATGGCGATACATTGGGAACATGGTATAAATGGTATTTGGTTAACAGGACCATTGGTGACACGCTTCTGAAAAACCAGAGTAAACCAGTCCGGTGATAATGATTATCTGATTACCGAAGGTGTTATGGCCCGCGTATCAGGTCCAAAAATATTCGGCCTGGCTGGTTGGGTTTATGACGGAAATCGTTGGTACTCGGGTACAAACTGGGGCGGCCAGCAGTTCTTTGGCGGATTGGATATTGGCGCCAAATTTTTTGGCTCGGATGTTGCTCTTGCTGAACTTGTACCGGTGCATATGGTATTTCAGGATTCGGCCGGTGTAGCAGCCAATGGCTTTGCTTCCAAAGGTGTGGTTTACCGTCGCGATTTGGGCTATGCCGAACAAGGTATTGGTGAGTTGCCGTTTGAATGCTTTGATGTAAAGGATCCGGAAAATCCACGTAAGTTAAATGTCTGTTTTGTGGAAGATGACCGTGCCGGTTCCGCCGGTACCAATGCCAATCTCATCTGGGATATGGGATGGAATGGCGCAGAATTCGGTGCTAATGGTGCCCGTGAGTATATCTTTATCAGTCTGACCGATTATGATGAAGGTGCATATTTTGCCAATGGGGCGGCGGATGGTACCTTTAACCGCGTTGCATATGCTATCTGGCCGCAAGCCCGTGGTACACGTCCATACCTGCTTGCTGAATTTACCATGGATATCTATTGTCAACCTGCCAAACACACCTGACGATTCTTATACTTTTTCAACCGAAGGTGTCATTTCTGAAAATAAGGATTTGATGAAAGCGGATGTGGAAAAGGTGAATGTATTCCCCAATCCCTATTATGCATATAATCCATCGGAACCGGACCGCTTTACCCGTTTCGTTACCTTTACCCATCTGCCGCAAATTGCCACCATCCGTATTTTTAATCTTGCCGGTGCCCAGGTACGCAAACTGGAAAAAAATGAGGACAGTCAATTTTTTAAATGGGATCTGAAAAATGGGTACGGATATCCGGTAGCCAGCGGCATGTATATTGCCTATATCGATATGCCCGAAGTAGGGAAACAGAAAGTGCTAAAACTGATGATCATTCAGGGAGAAGAAATTATTGATGCGTTTTGAACGCGAAAGGCGAAGGAAGCGAAAGGCAGTAGGCAGTAGGCGATAGGCAGTTTTGATGGAAGGGGAATAAAATAGGCTCAAGGACCAAGGAACAAGGATCAAGGACGAAAAGTTGGCAGTAGGCCGTATGCAGTAGGCAGGCTGATCGTTAGGCATACCAAAACTGCCTTATCGCCTATTGCCTATTGCCTATTAAGCATTTTGCCCTTTCGCCTTGCTCCTTGAACCTTGATCCTAATAATTGGTGGAACCATGATCGGAAAAACAATATCACATTATCAAATCATTGAGCAACTCGGTGCCGGCGGTATGGGCGTGGTGTACAAAGCAGAAGATACCAAACTCAAACGTACCGTGGCACTCAAATTTTTACCCCCGGCGCTGTCAGCAGATAAAGAATCAAAGACGCGTTTTATCCATGAAGCCCGTGCAGCTTCGGCACTGGATCATCCCAACATCTGTACCATCTATGAGATTGGTGACAGCGATGATGGCCAGAGTTATATCGCTATGGCCTGCTATGACGGCGAAAGTCTTAAAGACCGCATCGTAGAGACACGGCGCAAAGGACTCGATGATAATACGCGCGTAAGGACACGACGCGTCGTGTCCCAACAAACCGGTGGACTTCCGGTAAATGAATCAATCTCCATCACCATCCAAATCGCCAAAGGCCTGGCCCGGGCCCATGAAGAGGGCATCGTGCACCGCGACATCAAACCAGCCAATATCATGATTACCAATCGCGGAGAGGTCAAGATCCTTGATTTCGGGCTGGCCAAACTGGTCGGGCAGACTCAACTGACCAAAAGCGGTACTACATTGGGAACTATCGCCTATATGTCTCCGGAACAGGCAAACGGCCAGGTCGCGGATGAGCGCAGTGATATCTGGTCACTGGGTGTGGTGCTCTATGAAATGCTCACCGGTCGTAATCCTTTCCAGGCCGAATTTGAACAGGCTATGATATATTCGATTATGAACGAACCACACCAACCGGTTGAGAGTAATGGTGATATGCCTCCCGAGCTGAAAGCCATCATCGATAAAGCGCTGGCCAAGGATCCAACCGAACGCTATCAGACCATCGATGAATTGCTGAAAGATTTCGAACCGCTGTCCGATATGGCCAAGGACCTGGGTGAAGATCCGCTTAAAAAAGTTATAAAAAGGATCTGGCGAAAAAACAAAAAGCTGATAATAGCGGTAGCATCCGTAATTTTACTGGCGCTTGCTTTGTGGATTTCCTTACCATTCATTCTTCCCGGAGCACCGGAAGGTCCCATTGAGATAGCCGTGGTCAGCTTCGAGAATATGACAGGTGAGGAAGACAGTGAAAATCTGGCTCAGGTTATCCCAAATCTGCTGATATATGACCTGGATCAGTCCGTTCGTGTGCGGGCTCTGGATTGGGATTATTTGCGTGATATACTCAAACAATTGGATATTAGAGATGTAAAGACTATCGATCGTGAGATGGGTTTTAAAGTTTGTCAGAAGGCGGGTATAGGCGCCCTCATAACCGGCAGTTTTGCAAAAGTAGGGGACACCTATATAACCGATGTAAAAACAATCGACCCGAAAGACCAGGGATATTCTGGTCTCTGTTAGTGCACGGGGAATGGGTGTTAACAGCATCCTGTATCAACAAATCGGGAAATTGAGTCAGGGGATTCTGGAAGGATTTGGTTTAGTGGATTCTACCTATCTGGCAGATAAGAAACCGATCCAGGAAATCACCAGCCCGTCTCTTAAGGCCATTCAATACTACGAACTGGCAAAATGGCAGGCGAATTCGAATCTGAAACGGGAAGAAAGATTACGTTATTTAAATCGCGCCATTGAGTTGGATTCGACATTTGCCGCAGCCTATCACGCCTTAGCGGGGGTATATTATGAGATGCGTCAATTTGATAAGGAAGCCGATGCGATTACAAAAGCTTATTTATATGCAGATAGGGCGCCAGCAGGTCTGCGAGATGAAATATATGCTCACTATACCGGGCATGTGGAGCATAATCAGGAAAAAATGATCCGGTATGTGGAAGCCGGCCTAAAAAAAAATCCCTATTATAAGCGACTCTGGTACTGGTCTGATATGATTCACCGTTGGAAAAATAACCGCTATGAGCAGATTAACAGTCTTGAGAAGGTTCTGGATATCGATCCGCAGGATTTGGTGGCCCTTAACTTTCTCAGTTATGCCTATTCGGATTTAGGTGATGAAAAAAAGGCAATTGAATCACTACAGAAATTTATGGAGCTGACGCCCGGTCATCCAAATAGTATCCATACCGCTGGCGAAGTGTACTATACACTCGGCATGTTCGATAAGGCCATGGAACAATTTCTTGAATTGAAAAAAATTAATCCTGATTGGGATCTTCGGTTCTCAGTTTCCCATAACATATATGCAGTCACTACAGCAGAACTATAATCAGGCACGACGAGAGTATAGTATATTTATGAATGAGGTCCCTCAAAAACCCGGTCCGCGTGCATATTTACGTTTTAACCGGGCGCTGTTTTATTATTATCTCGGTGAGAAATCAAAGGCATTCGCTGACATTGACAGTATCTACAGCATCGAGGGGGTGCCAAAACGGTATATCGAGTATGCACAGGAATTAAAGGGATATCTATTACTGGATCAAAATGATATCACCGGAGCCAGATCGGCCTTCCTTAACCGTAAATCAAATACTAATCTGCCCGATACTTACGATAGCAATCTGGCCATGCTCTTTTTTGCTCAGGGGCAATTAGATTCCTGCCGATACTACCGGGAAAAGGCTGTGATGAAAATTGATAGTGCCAACCATGCAGAGATGGAAAATCACAAGCCCTTGTGGCTGGTGATGACTCCGATGTATTGTGAATTGCTGCAGTCAGAATTACTGATAAAGTCAGATTCTTTGGAACAGTCAATTGACTACTATAATCATATCCGGTTTCCCAGTCGCGTATATTCAGCCAGTGCAGGAGGCAATGTTTATTATAATATTCCTCTGGAAAAAGATGTTATACCTCGGGCCCTGATAAAAAAGGGTGATATCGATGAAGCAATCGAGACCTATGAAAAAATGACAGAATTTCAACCGGATCAGAAAGACCGCTTTTTCATTAATCCCAAGTATCACTACCGGTTAGCCCTGCTATATCAGCAAACAGGCCAAAGGCAAAAAGGCTATAGAGCGATACAATCGGTTCCTGGATATCTGGAAGAATGCCGATGAGGATTTGCCTGAGAAGGTGGATGCGGAAACGCGCCTGGCCGCTTTATTAGATGAGGTTAATTAGAGGTACAAGGCACAAGGAGCAAGGATCAAGGACGAAAAGTTGGCAGTAGGCCGTATGCAGTAGGCAGGCTGATCGTTAGGCATACCAAAACTGCCTATCGCCTATTGCCTACTGCCTACTAAAGCATTTTGCCCTTTCGCCTTGCTCCTTGAACCTTGATCCTAATAATTGGTGGAACTATGATTGGCAAAAGAATATCCCATTATCAGATTGTGGAACAACTCGGTGCCGGCGGTATGGGCGTAGTATACAAAGCAGAGGATACCAAACTCAAACGCACCGTGGCACTCAAATTTTTACCCCCGGCACTGTCTGCAGATAAAGAATCAAAGACGCGTTTTATCCATGAAGCCCGTGCGGCTTCGGCACTGGATCATCCAAACATCTGCACCATCTATGAGATTGGCGACAGCGAGGATGGCCAGAGCTATATCGCTATGGCCTGCTATGATGGGGAAAGCCTGAAAGATCGCATCGTAGGGACACGGCGCGAAGGACCAGATGATACGCGCGTAAGAACACGACGCGTCGTGTCCCACCAAACCGGTGGACTTCCGGTAAATGAATCAATCTCCATCACCATCCAAATCGCCAAAGGCCTGGCCCGGGCCCACGAAGAAGGCATTGTCCATCGTGACATCAAACCAGCCAATATCATGATTACCAATCGCGGAGAGGTCAAGATCCTTGATTTCGGGCTGGCCAAACTGATCGGGCAGACCCAACTGACCAAAAGCGGTACTACATTGGGAACTATTGCATACATGTCTCCGGAACAGGCAAACGGCCAGGTCGCGGATGAGCGCAGTGATATCTGGTCACTGGGTGTGGTGCTCTATGAAATGCTCACCGGTCGTAATCCTTTCCAGGCCGAATTTGAACAGGCTATGATATATTCGATTATGAACGAACCACACTAACCAGTTGATGGCAATGGCGATATGCCTCCCGAACTGAAAGCCATCATCGATAAAGCACTGGCCAAGGATCCCACCGAACGCTATCAGACCATCGATGAATTGCTGAAAGATTTCGAACCGCTGTCACCCCTGGCAACACCACTGCGGGATGAATCGCTTAAAAAGATGCTCTAGAAAATTCTGGCGTCAATATAAAAAACCTATGGTGGCTGTTGCAGCCGCGGTTGTAATAATTCTAATAGGAATTATCTTCAGATCATATCTGTTTCCCGGAGCACCGGAAGGTCCCATGGAGATAGCCGTGGTCGGTTTTGAGAACATGAGCGGTGAGGAAGATAGGGAAAATCTTGCCCAGGTCATCCCGAGTCTGCTGATGACCGGTCTGGGCCAGTCGAACAGGGTGCGGATTTTGCCCTGGGATTATCTGCGTGATTTGCTTAAGCAACTGGATATCCGTGATGTGACAATTATTGACCGTGAATTAGGCTATAAGGTTTGTCAGAAAGCAAATATTATTGCTCTCGTTACCGGTAGTTGGGCAAAAATAGGGGATACCTATATAACCGATGTAAAAGTAATTGATCCGAAAACCAGGGACATTATCGTATCAGTAAATGCCCGCGGTGAAAATGCCACCAGTATCCCTGATCGTCAGATCGATAAACTAAGCCGGGATATCCTGGAAGGCCTTGGTGTTGTCGACTCCACTTATCTGGTAGACAGGAAGCCAGTCCAGGAAATCACCACGAAATCATTTAAGGCGTATCAATACTTAGTACGTGGACAAGAAATGTTTCTGTCTAATAATCCTGATCGAGTTTCAGAATCTATTCGCTGGCTGGAACAAGCGGTAGATCTTGATACTACTTTTGCTGAAGCATATTTTGAACTTTCCATAAAATATCGTTATACCTTTCAATCTGAAAAGCAGAGCAAGGCACTTATCAAAGCCTTTCGTCACGCGAACCAAAGTTCCCAATCTGTTCGCGATATAATAAACATCACTTATGCTTATGTCATTGAGAAAAATATCGATAAAGCAGGGAAGATTCTGGACCATACACTGAAAAGAAATCCTTATGATAAGAGTCTTTGGGTAACAAAGAGAGTAATAAATCTAAAAAGAAATAATTGGTCTGAAATGGTTAATAGTTGGGAGAAGATACTGGCATTTAATCAGAGTGATCCAGTGACATTGAATGGTGCTGTTTATGATTGTGCATTTACTGGAGAAAAGGAAAAGGCCATCGACTATTTAAAAAAATATATTTTCTCTGATCCTGGCAATCTAAATACCATGCATACCGCCGGTGACGTCTATTCTATTCTGGGTATGTTTGATGAATCTCTGAGTTATTATCGTGAATTAAAAGAGATAGATCCCAAAACTTGGATGCATGGATGTCCAGTTCCCAATCATTTATATTAATATTCTGCGACAGAACTATGATCAGGCACGCCAGGAGCTGGATAATTATCTTGTATATGATTCAAATAATCCAGCAACAAAAGCGATCATTCGCGTTTATCGAGCCTTGTTTTTTACATACATGGGTGAAAATTCGCGTGCATTCACTGAGATCGATAGCGTTCTTTCCAACAGTTCAATGCCTGCAAGAATAATAAGTGCCGGGAATGTGATCAAAGGTCATTTATTACTGAACCAAAATGATATTTCTGGTGCAAGAAAAGCATTTCTCCAATATAGGCCAAATCCTGGGCGTAGCCGACTACTCTAATTTCTTTAAAAGTATGATTTATTTTAAACAGAATAATATAGACAGCAGTCGCTACTATATGAATCCACAGTCCTCGATGCAAATAGACAGTATAAGTCATTTTTATAAATATCAGGAACCATGGTGGCTAATCATTTTGGAGCTTTATCAAGACCTCCTTCAGGCAGAAATTCTGCTCGCATCAGATTCCTGTGATAAGGCTATTGATTATTTTAAAAATGTAAGATTCCCAAAGGTGTTTGTATACACGCATTTTTTTTCCAGGTATGGGCATGAATACATACTCGAATATCCCACTCGATAAAGACATCCTACCGAGGGCATTGATAAAGAAAGGTAACATCAATGAGGCAATCGGAGCGTATGAAGAAATCACAGAATTTCGACCTGGACCAAATCAGATCGATCAGAAAGACCGCTTTTTTATCAATCCCAAATACCATTACCGGTTAGCAAAACTATATCAGCAAACAGGCCAAAGGAAAAAGGCCATCGAACGATACAATCGGTTCCTGGATATCTGGAAGAATGCCGATGAGGATTTGCCTGAGAAAGTGGATGCGGAAACGCGCCTGGCCGCTTTATTAGATGAGGTTAATTAGAGGTACAAGGCACAAGGAGCAAGGTTCAAGGCTCAAATCTAAAGATGGAAGGAAAAAGTAAAAAAGCCAAAGATATACTGCAACATGACAAAAGGAGTAGACAAAACAAACTAAGAAATATATCGAGAGACAAAAAAAAATTCTGTCGCTTTCTGAAAATTAGGTGAAAAATGTATACTCAATTTAAAAAAAACGGGGAGGGCGGATCGCCTCCCCGTCGAAGAGAAACCAAGTTGATCATAATTCTTGCAGACTAATACAGGTATTTCGATTTGTTTCTTCATGGTGCTTCAGATTCATCGACATACAGCAATTGGCTTCGTATTTTATCCATTCATTCCGGTCGATCCGCTTAACTTCACCGATGCCGGTAAAAATATATTCATACACTCATTACTTTTGGAATGTAGGTTGAATCGCTTGTTGTTTCCTTTTCACCCCAACCAAAGTAGGAGTACTCAATATAACCGGTTCCTTTGTAAACCAGATCAGATTGTTTCAGCGTATTACAGCAAATCTCGCCACCTACACACTCACCTAATTTCACGATATAGATTTGATGTGATTCAGAATCAAAAAGCGATCGCAGTTTCTCCACATCCACTGAATCAGAAACAGTTGAAAGCATTTTTACTTCAGTTGGATTTCCTGTCGGCAGATCTGCTTTCAGGGAATGAATACTTGCCATTCTTTCTGCTGAGTCTACAAATACCAGGGTAAAAGCCGTATCACCGGGAAATGTAAATACTCTTGTACCAGGCTCAATTTTAGGAATACCCTCTGTGATCTCACCTGTTGCAGTAGGGCTCTTGTTTACAGGCTAACAAAAGGAACAATGAAAATACACACATGCTGATTAACTTCATTTTACTCTCCTCCAAATTTTATGATGGGTTGAATGGGTTTAATCCAAACAGGCGGGGCTTTGTTGTGCCTGTCGGATGGCTTGTTATCGTTTCGTATTACTTTGTTTTTGATCATTTCTCTTCTCTCATATGATTCATGGTCTGCACTAATACATGCCAGAAGTGTGCCATAATTATTTGAAAAAAAGAAAATCAGAGATAAGTGATATATTAACAAATGCTTAGGAAGGAGTATTATGTTTTGTTTTTGTTGGCAGAATGTCTATATGCGGGAAATAATTACGAGCGGTTCGTGAAAATACTACGAATATAGATCATGTTGTATTTGATTAAGCGTCAAGTCCTGACCTGATGTTTACAGAATTTTAACCGCCAAGTGCGCAGAGAAAGAGTTAATTTGCGGGTTTTTGAATATGAAGTTGTTTCATTTTATAGCGCAGACTGCTTTCATGGATACCAAGATCGCGGGCAGTGGCACTTTGGTTCCATTTGTTTTTCTCAAGTAATTCAGTGAGCGCCGTTTTTTCGACTAAATTACGATTGGCCTTTATCTGTTCAATTCCGGAACCGGAAATATCCAATGTAGCGCCTTTATTTACGTTTAGTCTGACTTCCTCAGGCAGTAATTCATAATTTATTCTGCCCTGATCCGGATCTGCCAGAATAACCATGCGTTCAATTACATTCTCCAGTTCACGGATATTTCCCGGCCAGTCATAATCTTCCAAAGCAGCTTAATGCAGAAATATCAAATTGCTCAATCTTTTTATTATATTCCTGTGATATTCTTTTTAAAAAGTGATGGGCCAGCAGCGGGATATCGCCCTTGCGATCCCTTAATGGGGGTAGTGTTATTTTCATCACATTCAGCCGGTAATACAGATCTTCCCTGAATTCATGTTTCTCTACTTTCTCTAAAAACCCGGAGCTTGCGGCAACAATCAAACGAACATTCACTTTTTTTATTTCTGTACTACCTACCGCCCGGAACTCATGTTCCTGGATCACGCGTAACAATTTTCCCTGCATATCCAGTGACATATTCATTATTTCATCAAGAAATATCGTGCCGCCATCGGCTTCCTCAAACAGTCCTTTCTTGTCCGTACCAGCACCGGTGAATGCACCTTTAATATGCCCGAATAATTCACTTTCGATAAGATTCTCCGGTAAGACGCCACAATCAACCGCAACAAATGGTTTTTCTTTTCTCGGGCCATTATAATGCAGAATACGTGCGACTAGTTCTTTTCCGGTACCGCTTTCCCCCTCAATGATGACACGCCCATCCGTTGGGATGATCTTTTCCAATAATTTATATACATCATTCATTTTAGAGGATTTCCCGATAAGACCTTCATAGGTATAGATTCTCTGAGCTTCCTTTCTCAGACGTTCGGTTTCATAAAACAGTTTTTCCTGCATACGATTACTCAGGATATAATGAACACAAAGGGCTGCCAGAGTCTCAGTGAGGGAAATATGCCAGGAATTAAATTCCTGATGTTTGTCGGTTTTGATCAGATTAATTACGCCAATTGTTTTACCCTGTGTCTGAATAGGAATACTCATAGCGGATGAAATTTCAGAATAATGATCTTTTGTATATTTCCGATCAAACATAGTGATCAGATCATCCGTTAAAAGTCGTTCACCATGAACCAGAACCCAGCCGGAAAGCAGCAGGTTTAATTTGTGATCCAGAAGATCTTCTGGATGATTCTGGGAATGAATCAGGGTTTTTGCAGAATTCATATTGGCCGGATCAAACAGAATGACCGATCCTGTTTTGGCATTAGTTAACCGGGTTGCTGTATTGATAAGTTCACTAAGAATTTCTTTTTCTTCAGATGCGGATGAAAATATATTAATCAGGTTCCTGATAATTTGCAGATCCATTGGCTTGTCTGCAAATTCACCCGCAGAATCAAAACTTTCACTCATATCATTTTTCTTGTTAAAGAGCATCTTTCCTCATAAACTAATCGAAGTATGAAAAATTATCAAAGCAGAGTTAATCTGATTTTTTCTTACCAAACATGTTACACTATCAATATAAAATATAGGAATGAATCAATCTTAGTTTCAGCTGTATTCGTATAGTTAAAACGCAATTTATGATCAGGAAGATATAATGTTTAAACTACATCAGAATGATCGAAATGGCAAGTGGATTTTGAATAGTAATGGCCGGGTATGATGCAGGACAGAGGATTTCCAAATTTTCCTTTACTTCACTAAAATAGATTAATATATTCCCTTCATGAATCCCTCCTTTTGAATACATCAGTGAGCTTGGAAAATTAATCTCTCGCAAAGACGCAGAGACGCAAAGGTTTATTTATTAATGATTTATGTAAATACAATAAGAGTTTATTAAAAATTATTTCTATAATCTTTGAGAATAATAAATATCTATTTCATTCGAACTTAGCACAAGCAATTTATGCATAATTCAAGATAAAGAATTTGCAGTAAATATTTTAATGATGTTAGTGTAAACGTATGGAGGTATGTTATGAAATTATTCACAACATTTTGTGTACTTTCTTTGTTGTTTACTTCATTGAACGCGCGCATCTGGGTAGTAAATAATACACCGGGCTCAAGTGCGGCTGATTTTACGACAATCCAGACCGCTGTTGATAATGCCCAGGATGGCGACACACTTTTTGTCCAAGGATCCAGTGTGGCATATGGCACTATTGCAATTGACAAGCAACTGGCAATTTTTGGTCCCGGATATTTTCTGGATGAAAATGACTCTACTCAGGCCAATAAGTATCCGGCCAAAACCAGTTATATATATTTTAGTCGCGGGGCGGAGCGGTCAGTAATGAGTGGCATGATCCGTACGACATGTACTTCATATTAAATAATGTAGATAGCATTACAATTTTCAGAAATAATATCAGTATTTCTTTTGCATCAGGTATTCTTGACATCAAAATGCCCAAAATATTGTGTGATTATGCAGAACTATATTCATTCGTCTGCTGATGGAGCCACTGGGATTGGTTCAGTAATAGTTCCAATTATAATTTATAAAAAATAATTGTATTGATCTGAATCCGCTAATGCAAAAAGCATTCTCAGTAGTGAAAATTGCATTAATAATATTGTCCAGAATAATGTTTTTAATGGCAGTCTGAATCTGTATCAGAGTGAAATATCGAATAATATTCTTGTATTTGGATCTTACTCCGGTACCGGTAATACCCCGATAAACAACATGTGCAATGGCACTCAGTTTGAAAATCTGGGACAAAATAATCTGATTAATGTGGATATGAGCACCGTTTTTGCTGAAACCGGATCAACCGATGGTAAATGGCAAATTAAACCCGGCGGCCCGGCCGATGGATCCGGTACCAATGGCACCGATATGGGCATCTTTGGCGGAAATGATCCCTATGTGCTCTCCGGGATTCCCCCTCTGCCGGCCATCTATGAGTTTTATGGTACCAATGCCGGGGCAATCAATTTTCCGGTTCAGATCAAGATAAAGGCGCGTAATTAAAGTTGACCACGAAAACCGAGAAAGGCACGAAGTTTGAATTTAAATCTGATAAATATTGGCTTGGCAAACAATCGTAGTTTTTAACAATTTACTCATTCTTCGTGAAGTTGGTGGTAATTCTATTTTAAATAATTTTACGGATATTATGTAAACCACAGAGACCACAGAGAGAAATAATGAAATTGCTTATAAAAATGGATACAGAATACTAATTTTAACTTCTAACTTCTAACTTCTAATCTCTAATCTCTAATCATTAATCTCTAATTTGTCTCCGTGCTCCCTGTGGTTCAAAAAACAGGAGTAGAGAAATGCGAATAACATCTTATTTGTTCGCTTTATTGATCGTCTCCGGTATATACGCCCAGAAAGATTACAAACGTAGAATATTTTGTTGACCAGGATCCCGGATTTGGATCCGCCACTCCGGTATAGTATCAGTGGCAGCGGAGGAAATTACTGTCAGTTTTCAGGTTGATCTGAACAATATATCACCTGGTTTCCATCAATTGTATGTTCGCAGCAAGGATGACCATGGGCGCTGGGGGATGCCATTTTCAAAACCATTCTATGTGGACAGAATCATTCCCGGTGACACAAAAATCGTTAAGATCGGGTATGCCATCGATCAGGGCCCATTACAACTGATTGATATTTCGCCTGCCTCAAATATGGATGAGAAATTTGCGGTGGATGTATCCGGATTATCTACAGGATTTCACCAATTGCATTTTCGCAGTCAGGATAACAACGGGCATTGGGGCATACAATATTCAAGACCATTTTACGTGGACAGAATCATGCCCGATGACACTAAAATTGTTCAGATCGGGTATGCTATCGATCAGGGTGAACTGCAACTGATAGATATTGCTCCCGCCTCAAGTCGTTGATGAAAATTTTGTAGTGGATTTATCCGGATTGTCTCCGGGATTTCACCGCCTGTTGGTTTCAGCCATCGATAATATGGGAGAAAAAAGTCTGATATATGAAAAATCCTTTTATATTGATGACCAGAAATTAACACCCGATATTTCCGCCATAGAATATTTTTTCAGCAACCCGGATATCGGTATTTCCGGTAATAGTATACAAGCAATTTGATCCGGACAAAAACATCAACCTAAGTATCGATCTGGATGTCTCTGGAGTTAGATTATAATTACAGTTACGTTGCTAATGTGTATGGCAGAGATCAATTTGGGCAAAGAGGCCTGGCATTTGAACAGGAATTTAAAGTTGGCAGTATGAACACGCCTCCGGTCATTTCTAATATACCCCAAACCATCCGCTTCAATGCTGATTCTTCTTACACCCTCAATGTGTGGGATCACGTATACGACTATGAGACTCCGGACACGGGGTTGATTTTTGAATTCAACACATCCTCCGACTCACTGTATACCCAATATGACGAACTGAATGGCAATCTCAGGATCTATGCTGATATTGCTCATAGCGGAATCGATACATTATGGATACAGGTTACAGATGACAGTGCCGCCAGTTCAAAGGAAAATATCCTTGTGACAGTGGATCCCTCAACTGAAATTGAATCCGAACCGGATGATTTAGTGTTGCCGCTACATTTTAATGTGTCACAGAATTATCCAAATCCCTTCAATCCGGCTACACAAATCAAACTGGCTTTGCCTGGTCCAGAGCAGGTAATGGTGGAAATCTTTAATATACGCGGTCAAAAGATTGTTACACTGATAAATGAGGAAATGCCGGCCGGGTATCATGTACTTGAGTATGAACCGGTGAATATATCCAGCGGGATCCTGTTTTATCGAATCCAGGCGGGGAAATATCATTCGGTAAAGAAGATGATATATTTGAGATAGTATCATATGCTACTAATGAAAATAAAAATTTGACAGGATAACAGGATAATTAAAGTATTCTAATTACTAAGAAATAACAGCAATTTCCCAATTTAACACTCATAATAACAGTGAATTATACAAAGAATAAATAATGAAAATCCGGTGATCCTGTCTAATAAATAAAGTCTTAGTATCATTTTATACAAACTATAAGTAGTTATGATACCAACATAGTACAAATAGAACGCGGATTACCCCCGTGAAACGGGGCAGGACGGATTAACGCTGATAAAAAATATTAAATATTAATAAAACCTAAAATAACTTCTAACTTGTAATCCAGTAATCAGTAACTTATAATTTGTAATTTTTATCCAGCATCCCGAAAAAGACACCTACCTCCGGTCGGTAAATCGGGACCAAATCATCCATGATTTGGCCAGCATCCAGCATCCAGTATCCATGTATCCTGCATCCTGTATCTTGTATCCTGAACCCTGCAAAAAGAAACCCCCTCCGCATAGCGCATGCGAAGGGGGCAGGAGAAGAGTTGAGGTGGGATAATGTAGAACTACTTGCTAAGTATCATCTTACGTACCATCTGCTGTTTCTGCGTTACCAATACGTAAAAGTATATACCGGTCGATACCTTCTGTCCGTGGTCAGAAGTGCCGTTCCAGGTTACATCATAGGTACCTGCCGGTAGTGTTTCGTTTATCAATTCTTTTATTTTACGACCCAATATATCATATATTGACAGTCTGACTTGCTGTGCTTCAGGGATGCCAAATTGAATTCTGGTTTCCGGATTGAACGGATTGGGGTAATTGGGCTGCAACTCAACTGTGGTCGGAATCTGGGTCATATTTTGTCCCGGATCCGGCAGATTGGTTACACTTGCATCAAGATTCAGATTTAACATACTCACATCGGAGACACTCTGAATCAAACTCAATCCATTCGTAACAGTTGCATAGTTTACTTTACTGACAGTTACTTCATACAATCCAATTATCCAAACCAACTACGGAATAACTTCCGGCATCGTCAGTTAATCCGTAATTGACCATCTCCCTGTTCTGAGTTTCTTATGCAAACCAGCGCGCCATTTAACGGATTACCTTCTCTGTCCCGAATCATACCCGCCAGCATGCCATGACGCAACTGCCATTTGAAGTGGGTAAGTTCGGCATCTATCCCGGTAACAGTGCCATTGGCCAATACCGGTGTGGCATCATCCCAGGTCATGGCATCATCAAAGTATTCCGGAATGTGTGCCGGGGCGGTAAAGAGAATATAATAATACCCTGCAGGAAGCGCATTGAGTGTATATCCGCCCGAACGATTGGCAAAGGTGAAAAATATCTCACCTGTATTGGCATTAGCGGCAATTACAAATGTGTGGGCAATAGGGTCTCCCTTTTCACTGAGAACTGTACCACTTATTGAATTGGGTGAATTTACCGGATCAAGCGTAAAATCGATACCTTGAAAAGTGGTTCCATGTGTTGTCCATAAAATATCGGCCAGGTACGGAGCCGGTTTTTCATCATAAAATTCCATCTTATAGCCTGGCTTTTCCGCCGAAACGATAAATCCATAGGCTATAGTTGGCAAAATAATAGCGGTCAAAACCAATCAGTAATTTATATCTGCCCTGATCATCGGTCCAGACCTGGTGCACATCCATATGTTCGCTGAAATAGAAGGGCGGATTTATCTGAACCGCCCTAACCAGCGCCTCTTTTAACGGATTGCCTGAATCGTCGGTTACAACACCGGTAATAATGACGCCATTTGGCGGAACCGGGTAGGGTATACCAAAATCAATTCCCCCGGTGACTTCCTGTGGATACACCATGACCGGTGTGGCATCAGCTAAGGAATGGGCATCGTCATAATATTCCTGGTAATAATAACTGCTGTCGCCTCTCTGATACACACATGAAACATAATATTGATCAACCGGTAAATATGCCTTGTATTGTCCATCTTTGCCGGTTACTGCGCGATAATATACTTCATTTTCAGACATGAACTGCAGAGTCGCACCGGCCACCGGAATATTACTGTCATCAAATTTTACCACTCCCGATATCCATCCCTTTTCAGGATGTACCTGGGGCAGTAACATAAAGTTTTGCTCCACTTCCGGCGCCACTAATGGAAAATCGCGAATCACTTGCGGTATGAATCCTTTTGAACTACAGCGAACCGTATATCTACCGGGTATAATATTGGCAATTTTATAACTGCCATCGGGATTGTTCTGTGTATGATAGACAATTGAGTCCCCGGTGGCATCATTTCCAAACAATGATATACAAGCCGGATAGACCGGTTGAAGTGAAGAAAATAATCCATTGTAGACAAAGCCATGCATCGTAACCAGGTTTGATGGCTCCAGTGGTTTCAGGTAGATATTATGGTCTTTAACGATCGTATCTTCCCGAATCCCGACCGTATCGACACGTGAAGGGTAAAATCCGCGCGCAATAGCCCGGAGTTCATATTTACCCGGCAAAATCGATTTAAAATGATAATATCCCCTGGCGTCAGAATAACTGGTATAGGCATGATCTGTTGGACCAAGACTAGCCAGGTGAACCGTTGCGCTCTGAATTGGTGAATTATCTTCACCGTTAATTACCTGACCGCCGAAATAATTTTCCGGAGGAACAACCTGTTTCTTCATGTATATAATGACTTTTTCCGGTCCGTTTCTTAAATCCAATCCCTTAATGTATTCTGTATTATAACCTCTTGCTGTGCACCTAACGTCATAGATGGCAGGGATCAGATTCCTAAAGCAAAACTCCCGTCGGGATTATTTGTCACAGAAATACTACCGTATCAACTGGTGCATAAACCAGCGGATGTTTGAAGTGAGTGTAATTTTTGCAGGGTAGACAGGGATAATCGGGTGTGTTTACCGTGGCGTCATATACACCGCCAACTAAATAAACAGGTGTGGATTGATCCTCCGGAATAAGATGAAAATTATGTCTTAATATTTGGTCACTATCTTTGATTTCGATTGTATCGGGGTGTTCCATGGCGAGATGACCACGGGCCTCTGCCCAAATCAGATACTTGCCGGGCGGCAGACTCTCGAACCAGTATGCGCCATCCGAACTTGTGCTGGTTTTATCTTCGACCTGACGTCCTTTGATATAAACCACGGCATCTTCAATTGGAATAAGTGCGGGTAACATTGGCGGGGCAGAGTAGACAAAACCCTTAACCGCTGGTTTTTTGATACCAGTGAAGGGTTCAAGTAAGAATAGTACTCTCTTAACGTCTCCTTCCTCCAATCCAATTTCCTGATAATTGGATTTGAAGTAATCCGGATGCTGACACATCAGGTAATATTTACCTGCCGGTAAATTTTCCAATGTAAATTTACCATCGTCATTAGATTTGGCCATGAATAATAACGAGTCAGCAGTGTCGGATGTAAATCCCACAGCGGTAATCTTGGCTCCGGTAACCGGAACGCCCGATAACGAATCAGTTACCTGACCGTTAATGGTTGCTGCCTGGGAAAAACCGACTAAAAATAAGATAAGTAGAAAATGTAGCAAAACTTTCATGGTACCTCCCCGGTATTTAAAATGCGGATATAAAAATACCTTCAATTTCAATGCCAAAAATATTCAAGATTATAAACCACAGAGTTCACAGAGAAAAATAAATTATTTTATATATGAATCCAGTTACGCATTATCTGATCTGTTTTGAATAAAAGTGCATAGATTCAACAGTAAATAGATATGAGATGGCATAATGGATGTTGAGAGTCTGAGATAAATGATTTTGAACTATACTTATTTTTTTTTCTCGGTGTTCTCTGTGGTTATAAAAAGAATGTGAACTAAGGCAATTTAGTGCGAAAAAAATTCGTACCTGGTGCAAAATATTCGTAGCAATTTAAAACCGATAACTAAATAATACCGCTGGAGTATGTTCGTCAAACATGGCCGGCTTTATATGCAAACCGGTACTGGCATCATTTTCGTTTGTCGAGATCAGTAATAAATCTATCTGAGAATAAAGCCATATTCCCGCATAAAGACCGAGCGATATATTACGCCAGCGATAGGCATCATTATAGTCCTGATATTTTTGTTCGATCAAATCTTTGTTGACCGTATTGAGATATTCTTTTTCCAGCCGGTTGGTTTCAACTATAAAGTATACTGAAGATCCTAATGTGGCCAGGGCTGCGCCGGTTAATATCCAGCCCTTTGTTGTAAATCCCTCCCGAAGATGACCCGATCCGGGCAATATAAATGAATAAATAATTGACTTCTTTTCGGGACCCATATACTGATATATCGTATCCGTAGTGGTAATGGTTGTCTGCTGGCCGGATTGATCCATGTTCGTCTTAATTTCATTAAAGAAACGCTGGATCTTTGGCGGGGTCGTGGATAAATCTAATTGGTATTGTGGTTGTAACTCCAGCAGTTGATAAAACTTACGATAACTCGGTCCCATTTCATCCAGAGCATAATATGATAGTCCCATATAACGATATATCTCAACCAGCAAATCCTGCGTTATTGCAGAAGAATCCTGCAAAGATTTCTGACATATGTTGATAACATTATTATAGTCAAATGCTTTATAAGCCTGGTTAATCTTGCTAAGGATTTCGTTGTTTTGTGATGCAGATACGGTAGAGATTATCACAGTAAATGACAGGAATACAGCAAGAATCTTATATGTCTTCAGCGTTGAATTCATTACCAAGAAATATAATTCTTTTATTTGATTACTCAAACAGATTTGTGATAAATCCCCCTCTCTGCCTGGAGGGAGGGGGATAAAGGGGGTGGGTTATTTTACCATAACCATTTTTCTGGTAAATATTTTGTTTCCTGAGATGAGTCGATAAATGTAAATTCCACTTGCCACCGGCTTATGCTGATTATCGTCACCCTGCCACATAAAATTGTGATTACCCGGCGGGACAGAGCCTTTAAATAATGATTTAACCAGTTTACCTTCGACCGAATAGATATCCAAAGTGACCTCCGATGGCCTGTCAATATCAAATCGTATATGCGTTGTGGCATTAAACGGATTTGGATAATTATCATAAAGCAGTATCTGATCTGGCACGGGATGTTTCTCTGATATGCTTGAGCTGACGATATCCAGTTTTTCCACTTCGCTCACAGCAAAACCAAGTTCATTTTTGCCACCAAACACATAAATTGCATCCTCGTAAATAGCTGCCATCGGCTCATTCCTGGCATACTGCAATCGGAATTTGTCTATAGTCACGTTTTCATTTCTTGAATATCTTTCGACTGTCTTTAACGCTTTATTGGATTCATCAAAGCCACCGATAATATAGATTGTATCCCGATAATTTATGGCCTTGCCGCCCGCCCGCACACCGGCCAGGCTACCCTCTCTTGTGAGTTCATGTGTAATAAGATTAAAGGCTATAACTTTATTGGTAACGTTAAAATGCACACCCCCTATCAGATACACTATAGAATCGATCCGAACCGACATATGGTGATAGGGTGGAAAGGTACCCTCATAGAGATGTTCCTGCAGACGGATAGTGTTTCGGTCAGAAAGATTATAACTTATAATATATGGTTGATAGATTGAGTCCGCTGAACTTGGTGTAGATAACCCACCAAACAGGAATAATTCTTCTTTATATACATGGCCGGTAAAATAGAAACGATTAAAATTGACGTTATAATCACCGACAACCGCATTTCCGATGCCATCAATATACGGATTCCATATTTCGATTGAGAACATATCATTGGAATTTCGCCACATTCCTCCACAATAAACAATATTGGAGTCATTAAGCGCATCCGCTACAAATCCATAGCGTGCATGACGCATGCGCCCGTTCAGTTTCCATTCATTGGCGATGGGATCATAGATCTGAATGGCATCAACCGGACGATTGAGCGAGTCTGAGCCACCCATGATATATATATATTTACCGAGAACAACCGCCTGTCCACCATATACCGGGTGTGGCATTTTATTTATAACGACGCCTTCTGTCGCAAAAATAATGCCGGTAAATATGAGTAAAATAATTGTTATGAATTTTATCATAGCTTCACTTTTTTTTAATCTGCATTTAAAACACTACAAATTCCGTACCAATTTCTTTATAAACTCCTAAAAGCGGGTTGGACATAATTAGAAATTGGAGATTAGAGATCAGCAATTTAAAAAGATATTCTCCTCTTATTAGATCTTTATAGCCTATTGCCAATCGCCAATTGTAATCTCCTAATCTCTAATTTTTCTCCGTATGTGCTTTGGTTACTAGTTTGGGGTCATTATTTTAAAACCTCTTTCTCCAGATTTATTTGTAAATCCATGGTATCCCCGCGGTTTATGTATAAGGTATCTATAAAACTGCGAAAATTTGGATTTTGAATTTTAAGAACATTTTGACCCGGTGATAGTTTTGAAAAATTAAAAAAAGGTGTCTGCCCAATAAATTTTTCATTAATGAATACATCACCCCAGGGAAATACCACGCAATGAAAATAGGCGCAGAGCTTATCCAGCTCAATCTTAATTGTGGTAGTCTGCCCATCCATGATTGATATGGTATCTTTTAACATCGGGAAATCGGGATGATGAAACTCGACAATGTGATTCCCCTCTGATAACATTACAACTGTGTCACTCCGAATACCTGTAAATATTTGTGAGTCTATTATAAGTTCAGAGGCAGGGATTATAGTCATGTGCAGTGTCCCCGTTTGTGTTACCTTGAAACCATCCTTAGTCGGCTCAGAAAGATCTACTGTTTTGATCGGATCCTCAGAAATCTCCTCCTCATCAATATTCGTTTTTGTATGATTTTCTAAGGTTTGCACAATCGGCTTCACCTGGCTGGAGTCCCGTGCGGAAAGAATTATATCTCCGTTCTCAACCTGATTGGTATCAATAAAAACCAGCCAGACAATTACCAATACTATAATTACTACTGCAGATAGAATTGCAGATTTTTGAATATATTTGGATGATTTTGTGCTGCTTTGGTGTGAAACAGAATCAGGATCAATCTGTTGTAACAGGTCAGCGGCCGAATCTGATCTGTCCAAAGGTTGATTCTGCAGAGTGTTTTCTAATATCAGGCGTACTTTTTCGGGAACTTCCTTCATATGTCCGGTGAACTGCTCAAACCGGAAATTGAGTATTTTATTCAGAGTCGTATTTAAATCTTTTTCAATAAAGGGATTTTTATTTCCATACAGTTCATATATAATAATTCCCAGGGAAAATAAATCTGAACGTGTACTAAGCGTCTCGCCGCGAACCTGTTCCGGTGACATATATCCCGGTGTGCCGACAATCGAGGATTTCAGTGTTACAACATTCTCATTTGGCGCAAGGGCCAATCCAAAATCGGCAATTTTTAATTCCAAATCTGGATTAATGAGAATGTTTTCGGGCTTCAGATCCCGGTGAATAATACCTGCAGAATGTACCGCCGCAAGGCCACGGATCAGTTGCAGAAGGATCTGAAATTTCTGTTCTTCCGAAAGTTGATTTTTATTTAGTATCTCACGCAGATTGTTGCTTGAAAAATAGGCAAATGATATGTATAAGTATTCCTGATGCTTGCCAAAATCAAGAACTTCAATAATATTTGGGTGATGAATACTCGCCAGGATGCGGGCTTCGCGCAAAAATCTTGAAATCACAGTCTTGTCGCTGATTAGATTCCGGTTAAGAGTTTTTAGAATAATTTCTTTATTTAGATACAAATGTTTTGCTTTATAAACGGATCCGGTTTCGTCCTTTTTTAAGCATTCCAGGATCTGAAACTTCTCAAACTGAATATTATTTGTATCCCGCGATGACATGTATTACGCTTCCATTTCCTTTAACTTTAATTGAATCCAGCGAACCGATACACCCAGTGATTTTGCAGTTAACGTTCGGTTGCCATCATATTCTTCAAGACGTTTTTTAAGGATTAAGAGTTCATAATCTTTGAGTTTCCCGCTAAAATTGGCACTATCATTTTCTTCCTCAATGGCAATATGTTGAGGTAAAATTTTATCGCCTTCGCAAAGGATAAGAGCCCGTTTGATTACATTTTCCAATTGCCGGACATTCCCCGGCCAGGGATCATTTTCCATTATTTTAATTGTACTCTTATCAATGGATATTTTCCTGGCAGAATTTTTTTTCAAAAAATATTGGATCAATGTCGGAATGTCCTCACGTCGCTCCCTGAGCGGAGGAACATACACCGGAAACACATTCAACCGATAGAACAAATCTTCACGAAATTTTTTCTGTTTTACCAGCGCTGACAAATCTTTATTGGTGGCGGCAATGATACGGACATTTACATCGATAACTTTTATATCCCCCAGAGGAATAATTTGCCGGTTTTCCAGCACCCTCAGTAATTTTGCCTGCAATGCCATCGAGATATCAGCGATTTCGTCCAGTAAAAAGGTTCCATTATGTGCAACTTCAAATAAACCTTTCTTGTCAGCATAGGCACCGGTAAACGCTCCTTTTTTGTATCCGAACAACTCACTTTCCAGCAGGGTATCTGGAATCGATCCGCAGAATTGTGCAAGGAACGGCATATCATTACGCAAACTCAATGAATGTATGGCCTTGGCGATTAATTCTTTTCCGGTGCCGCTTTCTCCAAGTATCAAAACGGATGCATCTGTTTGCGCAACTTTGCGAATCAGCACTGAGAGTTCACGCATGGCCCGGCTGGTTCCGATGATATCGGGCAGGGGAGTAGCGGTCTCCAGTTGTTGGCGAAGGAGAATGTTTTCATCCCGTAAATTTTCCATACTGATAATTTTATCCAATACCAGTGAAATTAAACTGGAGAAAAATTCGAGGAAGGCAATATTCTCTTCGCTGAAATCCTGACGGTTTGCCTGACTGTCAACCAGTATAACGCCCCATATATCATTCAGGTGAAAAACAGGGACACCCAGGACTGATTTTATGTTATGAATTTGAATACTTTTAAACTGTGAGATGTCCGGATCATCCTGGGCATCGTGATAAAGACAGGTTTCTTTTTTTTCAACCACCTGTTTCAGTATACCGGATGAAAATGAATCGAGGTCCTTAATATCACCCTGAGCAATATTTCTGGCGATGACCAGTTTAAACTCTGAAGTTTCACGATTGTACCGGCAAAAAAGTCCCCGCTCTGCATTAATGAAATCAATTACAAGATCCAGTGATTCTGCCAGCAGAGAATCGGGATACTCAGCAGAATTCAGGGCTTTGCTTATTTCGTAAAGCAACTTGAACTGATTCTTTGGAATTTCTTTTAGGGAATTTAGTTTATTTTTCTGCATCCTTTGTTATTCTATTTTAAATGAAGCTGGTTTTGATCTTGTTCTATTACCAAACGCATCGACAGCCCATATAACCCAAAAATATTCATTTGCCGGCAATGTCATATCTACAATATATTCCGTTAAGGAGTCGGGTTGAGACTGCACATACCACACTCGTTGGGGTGTAATTTCAGAAGTAAATATTTCCAGGGTATAAGTATGAGAAAATCCCGGGTTGAACTCATGCCAGGAAAGTGTCGGACTCGCTGTTGTGAGTTCATTGCCCGAGGGTGAGATGAATAACACTTCTTCCCTGATCACCCTTCTAACCGGTGATATTGGGATCGTGAACATATTATCGAAAATGTCTTTAACCGATATGGATTGTGCATGACCCGTGAGCTGCTCCAGTGATTGGACATCCAGATCATAAATTGTAAATGTCCGTTCGTATAGTTTGTTGGTGGTATTGTATGGTAATAAATGGATTTGATCCAGGATATCTATGTTCAGGAAAACGGAATCAATATCATTATCCACATCGCTTAACTCAATATTTATCTGCATTCGTTCCGTCTGAAGCGAAGGGTATCTGTTTTCTATTATACTGTAGACTTCACATTGCTGCATGACCGGATGTGCATTTAATAAAATTTCCAGATACTGAGCTTTGGAATTCTCCCAGCTTATATAACTGGAATCAGGATAATATCCGTTCTTTGTAAAATAAATCCAACCTGGCGGGGCATCAATGAGTTCTATGGAAAATTTACCAGCCTGATCTGTGACGGTTGTTAGCAGGAAGTTGTTACTATGGATCTTTACTTCTGGAATTGGGTGATAGGGGATGCTGACTGATTTTGTCTCCCCTGACAGGTGTTGATATAAATTACCTGGATTTTCCGGATCCAATGGATTGTTCCGCGGTGCCTGACATCCGGATATGACAATCAGGATACCAATGAACAAAAATGTGTGTGATAAAGAATTGATTTTCATATTATAAAAGTGATTCAGCTTGAATACCAAATTATAATTAAAAGAATTGAATCAAGCCACATTTTTTCCATCTTTCTTATTATTCTCCAACCCGAATTTATTCTCTCGCAGAGTCGCAGAGACGCAAGACAAATAATTAGAAATTAGAAATGAGAGATGAGAATATAGCAGTTGGATATTGTAATTGACTATTAGTAGACTTCAATTTATTAGTTCCAAGTTCCAAGTTCCAAGTTCCAATCTCTAATCTCTAACCCTTTAATTCAAGTTCTCTGCGGCTCTGCGAGAGAAAAATATCCGGAAGAATTAATTACACAAATCTATTTTTATTCTATATAATATGCCAAATATTCCGATAAAAATGAGATATACATCACGAAATGATCATAAATCTAAAAAAATGAAACCTTTACCGGAAATATATTTTGCAAATATGATACAATTGTGAGATATTTTATCAGTTTCTCGGTATGTAAGTCGTGGAAACATTTTTACTTAGCAATAGTTAGAAATTAATAAATCATATTGGATGCCAATGGGCAAACGTCTCTTAAAAATATTCTTATTCACAATCCTGTTTTTTGTGGTACTGGCCACATTGACGGTCATTCTGCATATGCGAACCAATCTGATCTCTGACAGCCTGCGCAGCTTCTTGAACCGCACCTTATCAGATGTCGCAGAAATAGAATATTCCACATTAAAAGGTGATCTGTTTCAGGAGATACAGCTCCGCGATCTGCGTTTGAGATTTCGAAACGGGATTACTCTTGAGACAAATAAATTAGATATTCAGTATAGCGCCCTGGCTTCGATCTCAAGTGAATTTCATTTTGATGAGATTCTGTTCGACTCCCTAAAAGTGATTATTAACAAACCCAGGAGCAACTCCCAAGCTGATTCTGCTTTGAGTTATCAGGATTTTCTGACTGCCATGACAGAGGCGGGCTGGTACCGGGATTTTATCAGCGTATTGCCGGATATAAAAATTGGTGATCTGGAAGTTCGCCATGCGGAAGTCGAAATTCCGGCCAACAATATGACAATAAATAAAATATATCTTGGGCTGTCAGGGTATGTAAATTCCCAGCGAATTGATGTTGATATAAAAAAGTCTCACAGGACATTGGCTTGAGAAAAATCTTGAATTGAATGATTTTGGTTGCCGGATTACCGGTAATCCCGACCGATTAACGATAAATCAAATCAGAGCACATTTGCCTGAATCGCAATTGTACAGTTCTATGGATGCGACATTTTCTGAGCCTGCAAATTATATTATATCTATGGAGGATGCGGAACTTGAATTAAAGGATATTGCTGGATTAATAGATATTCCGGAATTGGATTCAAGTCATGTATTGCTGGATTGTCATATCCACGGTGTACCCGACAACTTTAATATAGAGCTAAACCTTAATGGATTTGTAAATCAGTATCCGTTTGAAGATTTTTATATCCGTGGTCGTTACTATAGGGGAAACATTAACCTGGATGAAGGGAAACTGGTTGCATGGAATAATAAATTTTTCTTTAAGGGTGAAATGTCTGGGCGTCGCAATTATCTGTCTATGCGTTTTTTAGATTTTAATGTGCAGGATTTTGTGGATTTGTCACCAAGAACAAATCTGAATGGAAGTCTATATACTAACCTAAATCAACTGAGCCTTAATCCGCTCACCGGACGTGGTAAACTTGAACTGGTTAATTCCGTGATCGATACGGTTGATATTGATTCACTTCGTTTTGAGTTAAAAGCCGACCACAATAATCTTGAGATAGTGGAACCGTCGTTTTTGAAATTTGCCAGTTCTGCCAGGTTTAGAGTGAAAGGCAATGTAGATGAAAAATATATGGCAAATCTTCAACTGTCTACGGAAAATTTAGATCTGATGGCGTTGTCTCAGTCATTGAAGATTGATACCCTGAGGGGAAACGTGGATGCAAATTTATTCATAACCGGAAATGTATTTGATCCTGATATCATGGGTTATGTTTGGGTGCCTCATTTTGAAAAAGATGACATTCAACTGGACTCGTTAATTCTTCAGATAAAAATTGACCAGATACTCTCCAGCCGTCAGGGCGATGCTTATTTTTCAATGACAAACAGTCAGTTGGGGCCACTGGTATTCCGTGAAGCACGGTCAGATATCATTTTTGATAGTAATCTGGTCATAATTGATACTCTGTTTATGGCTAACGGTGCCAATTATATTTCAACCAGCGGGCAGGTGATTATAATCGAGGACACGACTGATCTGGAATTGAAAAATTTCAGGATTTTTTATGAACAATACTGGATAGATAACTCGGGGCCTTTAATTGTGCATTTGGATCCGCAGGAGTTAATTATTGAACAGGCTGTTTTTATGGCTCCGGATGATGGACATCTTGAGATACGTGGATACTGGGATCGGGAAATTGATGATGTTCAAGCCGGATTATTAGTCAGGAATATGCATATCAAACCTCTGGAGCAGTTTGCCGGCGAGGATATACTTCTATCGGGCGTAATCGAAGGTGACCTTTCAATTTATGATCTTTTGCATGAACCGGAAATTGAAATCGAAATAAAATTAAATGACCTGTACTATAATAAAGTTGCCCTGGGTACGATTCAAAGTGCGTTTAAATTTGAGGATAAAAAATTATACTTTGATGAATTTAATCTGCGTCATGATTCAACAAGAATAGATCTAGATGGTGATGTGGTACTGGAATTGGGTGGTAATAATGAGAATGCGGGTATAGAATTGTTTGAGAAGAGCCAGGCAGATTTGAAATTAACCTGGCAAAATGTAAATATTAGTAATTATATGCCATTATTTAAAATGTCACGTCCGGTCAAGGGCATCGTGAACGGAGAATTTAAACTCTCAGGAACAATGAAAGATCCACGGGGTCAGATCAAGATAACGGGGGAAGAGATTACCTATGATAAATTTTACATCGATTCAACCCATGCAGCACTGCAATTTAACCGTGATCTTATCACACTGGAAAATCTGACCGTCAACTTAAATGGGACACTATTTAGTCTCACCGGCACACAGGAAGTCAATCTTGACCTGACCGAATTAGATTCTAACCTGGTGCACATGCCTCTCGATCTTGATCTCCGTTGCGAAGATAATACACTCGAATTTATTGGATTCCTGACTGATCAGGTTGAACGCGTGCATGGGCCATTCCGCCTGGATCTTAAAATCAGGGGTACACCGGCGAATCCGCGGATTGATTCGGGTAACCTCGAACTCAAAAACGGAATTATCGAATTGAGCCGTGTGAAAAATCCAATAACTGATGTATATCTCGATGCGGACTTTGATAATGGTATTATGATTATAAATGAATTTTCGGGATACTCGAGAGCTGGAGCAGAGTTTTTTTGATCGGCTCTTTGGTGTCTTTGATCCACTTTTGCGTTTAATGGGTTTTCAATCTGCACCAAGTGGGGTGATCAGCAGTTCGGGTACAGTTTCTCTCAAGGAACTTACACATCCTGTTGTCGATCTGTCGGTTGTTATGAATCAGTTTTATGTGGATTATTTTGTTGAAAATACCCAGCTGATACTCAGTTCCAGTGATTTGCATGTTACCGGGAGGGATACACTTTTCGTGACCGGTGAAATTGATTTATCAGGAAAATATGTCCCGGATCTGGATAAACTCAAAAAGAATATATATCTAACCAACCGAGACATAAAATCTTCCAACCGCGCACTTGGTTATGATCTGAAAATTTCTATGCCCGGGAATTTTATAATAACCAGTTCCTCATTTGATTTTGCCAATAATTTTAAATTCGAAATTCTAGGCAATATTCATGTATCTCAATTGCCCGGTGATGATCATATAGAGATCATTGGACCACTCGAAATAAATTCGGGTAATTACGGATCCTGGGGGCAGGATTTTGATATTGAGTCCGGGCAAATTGTGTTTAGCGATCCGAAAGTCATCAATCCGGATTTGGATATTACGGCTGAGAAATCAAGCCGTGGATTGACCTTTGAATTGAGTATTCGCGGCAATCTGGAAAAACAGGTGCTAGATTTGCAGGTCCGCGATGAGACAAATCAGTATTTGAATTATACCCTGTCCGATAAAATTACCCTGCTTAGCCTGGGAGCCACATCCGATCAATTAAGCGGCTCCAGTATAGCCAGTGCAGGCGAAGACGTCATAAATACTTCAGTAGAGACGGCGTTTTCAAGAGGTGCCGAAACGATAACTGGTCTGGACAAAGTCTCCATCGATATGGAAGGCAGTATGGTGGATCTTCAATCCATGAAGCTGAACAACGGACTTAAAGACGCATCCCTGTCACTGGGTAAATATATCTATAGTAATTTATATCTGGAATATACCAGTAAAATGGGTGGTGGAACGGTACCGACACCAAAGTTAAGCTGGGAACCAGGAAATCAGATCGGCTTAAAATACCGGATAAATCGAAACTGGTCTGTAAACAGTGATTATTCAAAGACCCAACGTGGGAATAATTTAATTCAAATATCCCTCTCCTGGAAAACCACATTTTAAATAATTTGGAAATAGTAATCGGGTGAAGAACGCATATAGCATAATTTTCTGTTTGATCATTTCCTTCCCAAGTTTGTACGCTCAGGAATTTGAGGTGGAGAAACTGGAATTTTCCGGAAACCGGTATATGGAAAGTGAAGCACTTCAGGAATTGATTCACAGCGAGACTGGTGATGAATTTGATGCCCGTCTGGTGAAGTTGGACAAAATCCTTCTTACTAATTTTTATCGCTCAAATGGGTTTTTAACTGTGCAGGTTTTGGATAGTCTGGTGATCAGACGGACAATGAAAATAGTTGAAATATATTATCAGATCGACGAAGGTCAGCGTTATATAACAGGTAACTTCAAGATTTCTGGAAATAATAATTTTACATATGATCAGATTCTAAGCAGCTTTGAGGACAGTCCATTGGGTGGTTCATTCGATGAAGCCAAGATTGAAACCGGGAAACGGAACATTGAGGCCAGGTACTACAACAGCGGCAAGCCTTTTGTTCAATTAGCGCTGGACTACGAATTCTATCAGGACTCTCTGGTTATGGTTAAACTGGATATTATTGAAGGTCCCACGGTTTATATCAAGGATATCACCTATGATGGTTTGGTTCATGTTCAGGAATTCATCATCCGGAGAGAACTCGAATTTTCAAAGGGTGAATTATATAACCGCGATAAATTTACAACTTCACAACAGAATATTTATAAAACCGGGTTATTCGATCTGGTCAATTTTGGTATCTCACCCATTCCGGATGATTCTGCACAAGTAATATTAAACATTACTGTTCAGGAGAAAGATGCACGCTGGATCGGCTTGCGGGTCGGTTTTGCGTATGAGCAGGAATTATCCTACGGCAACAAACTGGAACTAACTCTGGAAGGCGGACACCGAAACCTGTTTGGAACAGCGAGGAGTGTCAGCCTTCATGTTGTGCCATCGTTTATATATGATTTTCAGACGAACCAGGTAGTGAATCCGGATAATAATATCACTTTTGTTTTTGTAGAGCCATGGATAGGATACACACGAACTCCGGGGGTGACCCAGTTATCATATCATCAATATCGCCCGGTAAATAGTGCAAACTTTGATGTTTACCAGGCCTCCTTTAATGTAAGTCATGAGTTTGAGTTTCAATACCGGGCCAGCGGAACATTGCAGGCAAAAGTCGTCAATCAGCTAACCAATGATGTTGTGGATACCACCCTGATTGATGATGCCAGTCAGGATCTGGTTTACACAGTTTCTATGTATGGTGTCCGAAATACAAAAGATAATTTTTTTAATCCGGGTAACGGCGCACTTTCCGATTTAAGCGTGGCATTTTCCCATTCGATTGGTGAAAATGCCTTGGGTGATCGGGAGACAAAACAATACTTTACCCTGGTATCATCCTGGCAAAGATATCAGCCACTTGGTTTCCGGCTGTCAAAAAGAGCGGGTGATGCAATATTCGCAACACGTATAAAGGGTGGCGCTATTGTTGAACTTGGTAAATTAAAGACACTACCCATATCAGATTTATTTTTTGCCGGTGGTGCCACAACCGTCCGTGGTTACCAGGAACAATTACTCGGACCCACAAATTTTGATGAAAATGGTTATAAAACTACTGCGTTGGGTGGAAAATTGATGTATCTTATGAATGCGGAAGTCAGGATACCTCTCTTCTGGCTTCTGGTTGGCGAAGCCTTTTTTGATGCCGGTAACGTATGGAGTGAAATTAATCAGTTCAAAGTTACGGATATAAAATTTTCTACCGGACTTGGTCTGGTTTTTCTCACGCCGGTGGGCCCGGTACGCTTTGAGTATGGCATAAAATTAAATCCGGAAAGTTCAGACCGCACCCCAGATGCCTTTCATCTCGGGTTTTATTATGCGTACTGATTATTCCATTACTTTTTATGATAGTATAAAATTACCCCAAGATTAATCTTGGGGTAATAAAAGGGATAGATTTAAACTGAAGGACCACTTACCCGAGCTGCAAGTCTGTGTTTAATTGCATGAGCTAAAAATAAACCGCAGAGTACATGGAGCAGACACAGAGTGCGCAGAGAAATAGTTATTTTATTTGTCTTAGCGATCTTTGCTACACATTGCGACCTTTGCGGTTAAAAGAATTCACCATGACGGCTTATGGATTTAATCCCGTATGACATTCCGTGCATGAACCTTCCTGCCATGCACCGTCAATATCAACCGGATGTTTAAATTCCAGTGAACTGCCAATGGTGGCATATTCAATATCTTCACCGCTTCCCTGAGCAATGATACTATGGCATTGATCGCAATCTTTGCCAATCTTATCGCCATCTTTACTTATATGCTGATCGTTGTGACAACGAAAACAACCATCAAATTCCAGATGTCCAATATGATTTGGGTACACATCCCAGCGAACATTCATATATGGAAAAATATTTTGTGAAAAAGCTGTTTGTAAACCGGTAATGGCCTTTTCTATTAACTCCGGTTGGTTCTCATAAATTTCAGCATATCCTTCCTGATAGAACTCGGAAATAGTCTCACGGATATAGGCATGGGCAGAATCTTTGGTTGAAAATTTTTCAGCACATATTTCCATGGCCAGAGATTTGATCTCCGGTAATTCTGTGGGAATTTCACCGGCTGTCATGGCTTCATTTACAAACAATGCAGGGGGGCGATAACTGTGCGATGGTCTGTTATGACAATCCATACAGTCCATAACCCGTATTTTTGCAGGATCCATTTCGCTGGATCAATCGGATCATCCTGGTTGTCATAAATAATTTCTTCGCCTGTATTTTTATCAGTATACCTGACCCAGGGTATGGTCAGATTTTGCTCATCTCCGGGATAATATTCAATCTGAACATTTGGATTTATATGCCAGTGGATTCCCTCGGCCAATCCGTGTGCGGAATAGGCCCCGCCAATTTTGATATTCAAATAGATATCCCAGGGGGTATTTTCTTCATCATTTAAATAATGCCGCTCGACTCTTAATGTCTGTGAATAGAATTTCTCCGGCCAATGGCAACGTTCACAGGTTTCACGGGCGGGACGTAAATTTTTGACCGGGGTGGGGATTGGTTTGGGATACACATTGGCCAGAACTGCATACACCTGGTATAAACCGGATAATTTAGATCTCATATACCAATCGGCTCCTGATCCAACGTGACAATCCACACACGCGACGCGGGCATGGGGAGAATTCTGATACGCGACATATTCCGGTTCCATTACAGTGTGACATATTTCGCCGCAAAAGGTTACCGATTCGGTAAAGTGAAATGCTTCATAACTGCCAACGGCCGATAAAAATAAAAATAATGTGGTTCCGACAAAAAATATCATAAATGCATTGCGGTGACGAAGATTATTCAAATCGAGCTTTGGCCAATCCTCACCACTTTTTCGAACTTTTTTACGATAACTGATCATGCCGATAGGAATGAGTAATAATCCGAGAACCAGAAAACCCGGCAATATAATGTATATTACCAATCCGACATAAGATGATTCCTGATCTAACATTAATACTAAAGTAAATAGGAAGACAATCATAAAAAAACTAATGGTCGCGATCATCGCTCCGGTCAGGGATATCCAATTGCGCGACGAATCAGGTAAACGAAATTTCATGAGTTTGCTCCTGTATTTATTTGTGAAACTATTTAGAGCCAATAGGAAAATTGAAGAAACAGGTTATTGGTAAATTGGGCAAATGTCAATTAAAATATTGCTGAAAAAAAATGATAAAGCAAATATCTGTTATCGCTCAATGTAAATAAATCAAAAATCTGTCTTAAATAATTGGAATCTTTACTCTGGTACAGCAAATCTTTGCTCTAATCATGATGCATTATAGCATATTTATTGATCAGCCGGTGAATTGATCTGCGGTCAATCCCGCAATCGATGGCTGTTTTAGAAATATTCCCTGAATTTTTGCGAAGTTGATGGGTCAGGTACTCGATTTCAAATTTTTCCAGCACATAGTCTTTGGCATCTTTATAAGACAAATCGAACATCTTTTCATCCAGGGAAATTGTTTGACCTGAAACAGATATAGGCAAGTCTGCTGTTTGAATAACCCGGGAAGAACAAAGAAAGAAGGCACGACTGATCATGTTTTGTAATTCCCGGACATTTCCCGGCCAGCCATAGATTAACATCGATTCCTCGGCATCACTGGAAAACCGGTTAACGACTTTGTCATTTTTAGAGCATAGCAGGTTTAAAAAATGGTTCGCCAGGGGTAAGATGTCGTCAGTTCGTTCTCTCAGTGGCGGAATCTCAATTTGTATCGTGTTAAGCCGGTAGAAAAGGTCTTCACGAAATTGCTTGTCAATCACTGCCTGTGACAGGTTTTGATTGGTCGCAGCAATAACACGAATGTCGATGTCGATTTCTTTTTGTCCACCAACCCGTCTTATCTTTCGGGATTCAAGCATCCTGAGCAATTTTACCTGCAGGGACAGGCTCAAATCACCAATCTCATCAAAGAAGAACGTACCGAGATTTGCAAATTCAAGCAGACCGGGTTTTGTCCGGACCGCACCGGTAAATGCACCTTTTTCATGACCGAATATTTCACTTTCGAACAAATTTTCCGGCAGAGCACCGCAATTAATCGGCACAAAGGGATTGGTTCTGCGGTTACTCAAATTATGAATCGCGCGGGCAATAGAGCTCCTTTCCGGTACCGCTTTCACCTGTGATCAATACATTTACATCACTGCCGGCCACCTTCCTGGCCATGGATACGAAGTTCTTCATCTGATTGCTTTTATAGATCAGGTTTGAATCATCTGTTTCTGTATCAGAGACAGGGATGTCATGACTTTCTTCATCAGGGAACGAATCAAAAACCCCATTGATACAACTAAATAATTTTTTTGCAGTAAAAGGTTTTTCGATAAAATCGGTGGCACCTTCCTGCATGGCTTCCACGCTGGCTTCAATGGTTCCATATCCTGAGATTACGCATACTTTTGTATCGGGATATTTTCCTAATGCAGTCCGCAAAATGTCAAGGCCATTGACATCGCCCATATTCAGATCGGTGAGTATCATATCATATTTCTGTTCGCTGACATGGGTCAGAGCCTGATTTGAATCCTGCATAAGTGTGATATCCAGATCTTTGCGCTGACTCAAAATCTTACGCAGACTCTGGAGCATTTCTTGTTCGTCGTCGATGATAAGTAGTTTTTTCATATTATTTCAAAATTCAATATTCAATATTTAATATTTTTGCTTTCCTCTGTCCCTGAGTCCCTGAGTCCCAGAGCACCTAAGTCCCTAAGCAAGGATAATAGGTAAAAAGTCTAAAAGGAAAAATGACAAATTATTCCAAACAGTTATCCTGTCCCCGAACGGGATCCTATGGATAAGAAACTATTACCCTGCCGCTCAATCTTGTCAGTTCATTCATTGTATCATTGCAGATTACCTGTCATCTCGTCAAGATCCTCCCGTAGAGCCAGCACTGAATTTGATCGGGGTAAGTATCTGCCCAATCGAAAAGAAGATCCCTGAATGGATGACAAGTATAATATCCTTGCTACTCGATACATATAATATGTATAAATATCAATATTCTATTAAAAATCCGCATAGATCAGTCTTATCCGTGAAATCTGCATACAATTGACAGATCATTATGGCTGGGTTAACATAATCTCTAATCTCTAATCTCTAATTTCTAACTACTAACTACTAACTACTGGGCCTTGTCCCTCAAAACCTGATAGTAAAGCTCGTCCCTTTGCCGACTTCACTCTCACAGAAAATCTCTGCACCATGATTCTTGCAGATATTGTTTACAATATACAGGCCCAGTCCGGTTCCTTTGCCATCGATTTTTGTCGTATAAAACGGTGTAAAAATCTGATCTACTGTATTTGCATCCATCCCGGATCCGGTATCTGTAATACTAAAAACCAGGCGATTTTCTCTGGTTGTTTCCATTTTTAGTATAATTTGTCCCCCCCCGGGCATGGCATCAATGGCATTATTTACGAGATTGGTGAGTACCTGTTCAATTTGTAGTGGATCGCCATTTAGTTTTGTTTTATCTGTGGTAAATTCTTTTACTACCTCAATTTTATTTTTGAAAATCCGCGGGCCCATGATTTGCAGACTTTCTTCAATAATGGATCGAAGATCGATCTCCTTAAATTCTTTTGGCAGTTTGCGGCTGTATTTTAGAATATTCCCGGTAATTTTCGAGATTTTTTCCACCTGGTTGATAATGACGGATAAATCTTCATCATATTTTTTTAAAGCGGGTGATTGTTCACCTGACATTTGTATATAGTCTGCCCGGGACATAATAATTCCGGCGGGATTGTTAATCTCATGGGCCATTTCCGCAGCAAGTTCGCCCAGGGTGACCATCTTGTCTGCCCGCTGCAACTGATCAAAATGCAAATCTTCTATTTCCCGTTTGGATTCCGCCAAATTATTGACCATATGATTAAAATGGCCCTCGAGAACACCAATCTCGTCTTCCTTTTTTGCAGGGAGGGCAATATTCAGATTCCCGTCCTGAACCTGATCCAATGCAGTACGAAAATTAAGCAGAGGTTTACGGATATACTTATTAAATATATAATAGAAGCCAAAGAACAGGATAATAATGATCGCAACAGCCAGAAAACTCATATGCATGGATCCGGTCTGAAAATACCGTTCTGCCTGGGTTAAATCGGTATCCACGTCCACAAATGCTATGATATCACCGGCATCTGCATGGCATGGCTGACAAGGCTTGCGGTTCAGAATCGGACGGATCATTGAGAAAAATTGACCCCTTTCCATACGTTGTACTGAATTTTTATCCGGCAGGGTTTGCTCAAGATGCCCGGGTGCCACCATAAAAATAGATTTACCTATTTCGGTTGTATCCGTGGCAAACCTGACCTTGCCGCTGGGAGATAAAATACGGACGTGGCTGACACTTTGATTCTCTGATACATTATTTACTATAGTTTGTACATGTTTCGATTTCCCCAGCATCATGGAATTATTGATACAACTGTTGACCACATCCATGGTGGCATTGAGCATCACGGAAGATCGTTGATTGAAATTCTCACGAAATTGCAGCATGAGAAATGTTGTAGGAATGCCAACCACCAGCAGAATGAAAATGACTGTAATGACAACAAATTTTGAGTGAATTGTTTTCAGCATAGTGGCCAAATATAAGCAAGAAATGAGTGATATCAAAAAGACTGTCGCAAAAATGTCTCACTGTGACTATGATATCTCATTTCACGCTGATTCCGAAGGTGTATAGAATAGAGATTTAGCATAGAAACTGCTACAATTCTATACAATAATGCATATATGTACAATGTTAAGCACAAAATACATGTTTTATATTAGATTAATGATATTGGCACATTTATTGCAGCATTAGCGGCAAATGAATATGATAATTATATCACAAGATTATGCTTTATTGGAAATGACGACACAAATGGCAGAGGAAAATGAATTGGGAGTGCAGGTAGTTAACCATTCTTCAGATCCACTTGATATTATGGCCGCCGTATGCAGTCATAAGCCAACACTGCTGATCCTGGATGATGATTTTTTAAAACCCAATTCGGCCCACACCTTGTCTTCCATTAGAAAAGTCAATGAAAATATTGATATCATATTTATAACCTCAGATTCGGGTATCGATTTGGGCAGAGCCGTCAGTCAATTAGGAATTCACTATTATGGAATAAAGCCTCTCGAGCAATCTGAGCTCAATGAGGCTGTTTTATCAGTTAAAAAACTAAGATTAGAACAACAACACTAATTCACTTTAAGGAGGACATTTTATGTCACGTATGTTAATGGTTACTTTAATTCTTTTGGTAGCGTTTACGTTATCATTTTCGCAAGATCTGGTACTGGAACCCATGGGTGTATCACCTGCGGCTGTAAAAGCCGACACGGTTGGTGACCCTGGTTATCTCGGTATTAAAGACCGTGTCGCCAGTGGTTTGTTGAATGTAGGTGTTGAAACAAAAATGTATATGATGGCTACATTTGAAGATTCTTCCATTACCAGTCTGACCTGGACGATGATGGAACAACCGGGTACGTCGACTGCCACGCTTAGTAGCGCCACCACAGTTGATGATGCCAGTGAAATCGTCACTTTTGTACCTGATGTAATCGGAACGTATAAAGTTTCCGTTTCAGAAGGTGCCATGGCTGATACAGTCGTTATCAATGCCGGTACCTTTAGAGGGGTAGAAGGCGCCGCACCAAACTGTTCCAATTGTCACTCCGGCACTTTTACCGAATTTTCTGAGACTGGGCATGCCCACTTTCTGACCAATGCATTGAATGGTGCAGGCAGAAGCGGCGCGAGCTGTCTTTCATGTCATACAACCGGGTTTGATGCGCTTGCCGCAAACGAAGGCTTTGATGATTATGATTTTGAATATCCGGCTAATCCTGGCGAAGGCGTAGCGGATTCATTGGCTGGTGTCTATCCTGATGCCATGGCTAAAGCAAACATTCAGTGCGAATCATGCCACGGTCCTGGTAGTGCGCACATCGATAATTCAAGTGATAGAAAAGGTGATTCCAGAATGGTGGTCAGTATAGAGGCAGATGCCTGTGCCGCATGTCATGATGATGATCACTATCATGTATATCCATCACAATGGGAAGTATCTAACCATGCGAGCCTCAATCGGCCATACACCCGAGCCAGCTGTGCACCATGTCATAATGGACAAGGTTTTATTGATTATGTTGACGGTGGAAAAGTTGGCATAGATGAGGATCTTGAAGCTAATTCCAATATTACCTGTGCGGCATGTCATGATCCGCATGATGCAACCAATGAATATCAGTTACGTACTGTGGAAGTCACTCTTCCCAATGGCGATGTAATCACAGAGGGTGGCAATGGTAAATTATGTATGAATTGCCATAACAGCCGCCGGATTTTACCTGATCGTATTCTGGAAAGAATGGATGTGGGTGATACACCCGAACCGCATCATGGACCACAGGCTGAAATGCTTACTACGATGAATGTTGAGACATATGGTCTTGATCTGCCTACTTCACCACACTTGCAGGCTACGGATGATGCATGTATTGATTGTCATATGTATGAGCATGGTAGTCACGGCGAACATGAAGATGATGGTACCCTGAATACATCCGGTATGCACTCATTTGCTATGGTAAATCAACAGGGCGTGGATAATGTAAATTCCTGCTCACCATGCCATGCTGCTTTTGGTGACGATTTTGGTGATAAGGTATACTATCTGAACGGAAGTGCCGATCACGACGGTGATGGCAATGTTGAAGGTCTGCAGCATGAGGTAGAAGGATTACTGGCAACTCTTCATGATGCTCTGCCTAAAAACCTTGACGGAGATATTGAAATTCAAGATTCAACTATCAGTTTCAATGAAGCTGCAGCTATCTATAATTATTTTCTCGTTGAAGAAGATAGAAGTCTGGGAATTCACAATCCGGCTTTTACTGTTACTCTGCTGCAAGCGTCTATTGATGTTGCCACTGGTGTAAATTCGGTTGATACACGTGGTTTCAGTCCAATCGAATATTCTTTGTCCCAGAATTATCCAAATCCTTTTAATCCGACTACTCAGATTGACTACACAATAAAAAAAGCAGGTAAAGTCGAAGTTAAGGTATACGATGTTCTCGGAAGGGAAGTCGCTACCCTTGTAAATAAAGAAATGACACCGGGTAAATATACGGCTGACTTTGATGCCAGCAACCTGGCCAGTGGTATCTATGTGTACCGCATCCAGGCCGGAAGCGAATTTGCCTCAGTCAAAAAGATGGTTCTTCTTAAATAATATTCAGTACCCCCTGAATGAAAAAGCCTCGTTGGTTTATCCGGCGGGGCTTTTTTGTTTTCGGCACTGGGTACTCGGTTCTCGGCTCTCAGTACTCACGCTGTCATTTCGTAGAAATCTTCCCGCATTGTGGTCACAGTTCTTCGCATGCTGCCGGCAGGCGGATCCGCCTTACTATGCCGTTGCAAGACCAGTAAATTTTGGGCTAAAGCCTCTATAATTATTGACATTCAGATATCCCTCCGCTAAAGCGCAGGGCAAATGAATTTTGCACCTTCATATTTAACAAATCACTAGCCCCGGCTTTTAAGACGGGGGAAAAATATCCATTTAATTAATTGGTGCTTTAGCACCTAAATAAATGAATCTGCAAAAGCCTGTTTGGCGTGACCATTTGGCAAAACTTAAATCTGAATGCCGAGAATCGGAACTTTTCCCCCCGATTTTAATTGAACCAAATGAAACAAAATGTTACATTTGTGAAACAAAACATTTCAGGACAAAAGAAAACTATTTATGCGTAAACCACCATTATTTCACCAGGTTATCTTCGATTCGCTCCACGAAGGTCTGTACAGTATTGATAAAAATTTTCGCATTACTGGATTTAATGAATCAGCCGAGAAAATAACCGGATATAAGAAAGAGGAGGTTCTTGGCCAGTTTTGCAAGAATGTAATGCGTTCCGATCGCTGTAAAGAGGGGTGTCCGATCGCTTATTCTCTGGAATTAAAGGAGAATGTTAAGAATTATAACATGGTTATAAAGGACAAAGACTCCAGGGCCATACCCTTAAAAGTAAATGGTGCGATTTTTCGAGATGAAGAGGAACAGCCGGTAGGCGGTGTGGTTGTTTTCCGTACAGTTAACGAGCTGGATTTGATCAACCAGGGTGTGCTAAAACGTATGGAATTTGAAAGTATGATCGGTCAGAATCGCAGTATGCAGGAGATCTATACGCTGATCGAAGAAATTAATTATTCAAGTGCTGCCGTACTTATACAGGGTGAATCAGGCACCGGAAAGGAGCTGGTTGCCAATGCCATTCAGCAGACCAGCGAACGTAGATCTAAACCGTATATAAAAGTGAATTGTTCGGTTTTTTCGCATAATCTATTAGCCAGTGAACTATTCGGACATGTAAAGGGGGCCTATACCGATGCACATAAGGATCGTGTCGGGCGTTTTGAAATGGCCGATGGCGGCACTATCTTTCTGGATGAAATTGCCGAAACCGATCCCCGTATCCAGCTGCAATTGTTGCGTGTCCTGCAGGAAGGTACATTCGAACGTGTCGGTGAGTCGGTTACCCGACGCGTGGATGTGCGAATTCTGGCAGCAACAAATCTTGATATTCATAAAGCCATTGCCGATGGCCGGTTTCGTGAAGATCTTTATTATAGATTAAATGTAATCCCTTTAGAGGTCCCGCCGTTGCGTCAACGAAAGGATGACATCCCGCTGCTGGTTGATTATTTCCTGCGAAAACTATCGTTAGTATCGGGAAAAAAGATTGCTGAAATTGATGATACCACTATGGGCGTTCTGATGGACTATGACTGGCCGGGAAATATTCGTGAACTGGAAAATGTAATCGAGTATTCACATACCCGGACGCAGGGCAAATCAATCACTGAAGATAAATTACCACCGGCATTACAGCAAAGCAAAACAGCGATACCAAAATCCTATCATTTAAAAAGCAATTCATTCTCTGAGATGGACAAGATCAAGGCAGTATTAGATGAAGTACACTGGAATCGCTCCAGGGCGGCTGAGAAACTGGGTATGGGCCGGGCCACGCTTTGGCGGAAGATGAAAGCGTATAATCTGCTTCAGTGATAATATGGAATATAGTGACAAAGAGAAAAGTCCCTGAGCGCCTGAGCACCTGAGTCCCTGAGAAAAGGCCTAAAGTGCACCAAGAATCCCGTAGGGATTCAATAATTTTAGGCACAGAGTTGCCCAGATCCCCGGAGGGGATTAATTATTGTAGACTAAGGCACAGAGTACATCCGGAATCCCGTAGGGATTCAACAATGGTAGGAGTCTGAGACTTCCGAACCCGGAGGGGTTCAATTATTGTAGACAAACGTACCGAGGCAAAAATCTTCCCGGAATCCCGTAGGGATTCAACAATTGTAGGGAACGGTCTGAGACCGTTCCGAAGAACCCCGGAGGGGATCAATTCTTGTAGACAAAGGCACAGAGTACATCCGGAATCCCGTAGGGATTCAACAATTGTAGGGAACGGTCTGAGACCGTTCCGAAGAACCCCGGAGGGGTTCAATTATTGTAGGCGGTCTGAGACCGTTCCGTTTCAATACCTCGTTTTATATTTAATATTCCAAAAGCCGACGGCTGATAGCCGATAGCAGATTGCCAATTGCCAACCGAAAAAATCTCCCTACATCATTAAACAATGAAACATAATGATTCATACTGTTTCATTATTATTATATGAGTATGAAACACATATAAATATAATAAAAACATATTGATAGGTAAAATAGTGTCATTTTTCACTAATACAATATGTTTCATAAATGGCATTTTATTGAATTGGCACGGTCTTTGTAATATAATTCACAACTGGAGAGAAGTATGTCTGAAATGCTGGGAAATCAATATTTTTTATCACGGAACTTCGACAAGGCTGTTCATCATCTCGAAGAAGCCCTGGTAACAGAACCGGATAACGGAAAAGTGCAAAAAAAACTGGTGATATGTTATTGTGAAACCGGGCATGTTCAATCTGCTTTGGAATTATTTGATAAAATAACCAGCACTAATATCGAATTAATTGCAGAAACAGATATTGTGCAGGAAGATTGTCCCTGTCCTGAAATTCTGGAGAGAATGCGCTGGTATGAACAGGTAGCCGCAAACTCATTTGATTTTCACTGCATCATGGGCATGTTGAATTTGTATTGTAATATTAACGATTCCCTGGCTGCATTTGGCAGGGCACTTGAATTAAGTCGGGATAGTGATTTGATAAAAAAATTATATTCCCGGATTAAGGACTACAGCCGGATACATGCAGGAAATTAATAAATGTGCTTCTCCGAAAATTGTTTCCGGAGAAGAATAATAAAATTAAAATTAAGCAGATTAATCTAAATGAGTAATTTACAATCTTATTTGGGAGATGATATGAGAAATATTTCTTTTGCTTTATTGTTGATTGTACTTTTTTTCATTAGCTCTTGTACTGATAAGTATGAAGTGCCAAGTGAAAATATTGCGCAAAGCAGTGGATCCGGTTGTGTCGATTGCCATACGGATAAAGATCTTGTTGAAAGAAGTAGCCGATCCTTTACCAGCACCTCCTGGAGGCGGCGGGGAAGGCTGAGGCGGCGAAGTGCCTCAGGTTGAGGCATGGGAAATGGTGTATGTTCAGCAAAGTTTTCTGACGTCGACGCATGGTAAAATGAGTTGTATCATCGTTGTCATGGCGGTGATCCAAAACAGAATAACAAGGGTGATGCCCATGTGAATATTGTTGCTGCCCCAAGTAATGAAGCAGATACGTATTGTGGCGGATGTCATGCCGGTGTGGTGGCAAATGACCACACCAGTCTGCATAGTACTCAGGAAGGTTATTATACCTTGTTCGAAAAACGTGCGGGTAAGGATCTTCGCGATGATGAACATTTAAGTGAAGAGTTTGACAAGGAATGCGGTAAGTGTCATACCTACTGCGGGCAGTGTCATGTAAGTAAACCCGTTTCTGTGGGCGGCGGTTTTGTTTCCGGGCATGAATTTCGTAAAACACCACACATGACAAATAATTGTACCGCTTGTCATGGCAGCCGGGTTGGCGCGGAATATCTTGGTCAAAATGAAGGGTTATCACCGGATGCCCACTGGCAATATCAAACCATGCGTTGTGAAGTCATGCCATCAGGGGGCCCAGATGCACGGTCCTGGTTTTACATTGGAAACCCGATACGATGATAACAAACCCGTACTGCCAAAATGTGAAGAGTGTCATGCAGATGCTCGGACGACGAAGAAATGAATATCATGCACAACATTGGGCTGGTGGTGAAGATAATCCCGGCTCCTCACATCTGCAGTGCCAGGTATGTCATTCCCAGGATTATAAAAATTGTAATGGTTGTCATGTTGGTGGTGAAGGAATAGAAAGTCCTTCATACATTAAATTCAAGATAGGAAAAAATTCTCTTCAATCGGATGAAAAACCATATGATTACGTCGTTGTCCGGCATATTCCGATTGCACCCGATACTTATGCCAATTGGGGTGTGGATGATTTGCCGAATTTTAATGATGAGCCAACATGGAAATATGCCACTCCGCATAATATTCGCCGTTTTACTGCCCGGACAGATACCACCGGTGGCGGATCATGCTGGAAAAATTGTCATAATAACTGGGTAGCCTGAATTGGATACATATCTGAGAACAGAAGATACTCAGGATCCCACTTATGATGAAGAACCAAATAAAGATGTTGTAATTCCAACTAACTAAATGAAAACTATTAACTAACTAACTGTACCATTTAACACAAGGAAAGGAGTGCCATATGACACTCAGAAAGATCTTATTTTTACTCTTATCATTATCATTGGTTGTTTTTATGTCCTGTAGCAGCGATGATGATAATCCCACAGAACCCGGCAAAAACAGAATTTGAGATGCTGGCCGAGGTGGGAGATGCTATATTACACTAGCATATGTCAAATGTGACCGGGCGCGGTGTTAATATCAGCTATGGCTGATTTAAATGCGCTTTTAACTGATAGATGATGACGACGAATGATCCACAGATCATTGACTGGCGCAGTGCGGCGGATTATGATGCAGGGCACATCAGCGGTGCTATTAACATCGCAATCGGCGATTTGATTGATAAGGTAAACGACGAGACAATTGACAAAACTAAACATATTGTCAACGTGTGTTACACCGGTCAAAATGCCAGTGTTGCCACTGCCACTTTGAATATGCTGGGATATGATGCACAAAATTTGCTTTTTGGCATGTGCGGCGTGACCAGTAATCCTGAAATAGTTGTCAAGTCCGACAGATGGGTAGGTCAAACGGAATCTGATGAATATACTCTGAATAAAGTAGCCGTCTCTGATCCCACGACTGAATACACTTTTCCGACAATTAGTACCGGTAGTGCAAATGCAGAAGAAGTTATTAAAGCCCGTTTTGCATCTATTTTGGATGGGGGTTGGGCTGTATCTTTTGCTGATGTGATTGCCAGTCCCGGTGATTATTTTATTATTAATTACTGGCCCAAAGCCGAGTATGATGATCCCGGTCATATAGAAGGTGCATATCAGTTTACACCAAAATCTTCATTAAAATCTACTGAGATGCTGAATTTACTGCCAACCGATAAAACCGTTGTGGTGTATTGTTATACCGGCCAAACTTCGGCGCAGGCTTACTGCCTACTTACGTATGCTTGGTTATGATGCCAAAAGTCTGTTATATGGATGTAATGGATTTGCCTATGGTCAAATGCCAGGTCATAAATACTCCGCACCAAATCCGGATGATCTATACATTTCGGTGCTGACTGATTGATTTTTATCTAACATATCGGGAGAGTATTTCTCTCCCGATATTTTTTTAATCATGCCAGTAATATGACAGGAGTTCAAGTTAAATCAGTTTTATTATATGAGACATGTAGGATGTTTTATATTTACACAGATATCTGATGTTTGGTTTTACCGGGATGCACTATGTAATGTCACACTGAGACAAATATGTCTCAAATTGTTACGATACATGTTATCAAAATTTCCATATATTAAATACACATGTATTACACAAATATAAACAATAATACACAAATATATTTATCCAGAAAACAATATGTTTGGCATAACAATTGCGTCTAAAATATTGATTTAAGAGATAATATCTCAGTATTTTTAATAATTGATTATTATAGAGGTAAAAGGAATAAAAATATTTACGCGCTTTTTAATTTTTATTTTGCATTTGTTCCTTTAATAATATAGAATTCAAAGAATCACAAGCTCCCGAAATCAACAAAATTCAAATAAATTGGGGCAATAAAATGAGTATGATGAACCCTACCTTAAAATTTGTAACATTATTATCCGTTACTTTTATGCTTGTGTTGTCTGCATTCGGCCAGAATATCGATACACGCGGCCGGATCAGCAATTCCACTTATGTATTGAATCATGAGGACACCACCCATGTTCGATTGTATCAATATCTTCGTTTTAATGCCAAAGCACGGGATTGGAGCAATCTCAGCCTGAACATTAATGCAAGGATGTTGACCGATACGGAATTGGATCTTCCCGATGAAAGCAGGTTCCGGGCGTACAGGTTATCCTTATCCGCCCGTAATTTATTCAATAATCTGCTGGATTTTGAACTCGGTCGTCAATTTTTCCATCCTGGTATTACTCTGGGTAGTCTGGACGGGCTAAATCTTAATTTTAAATTTTCAAAGCAGTTCAGCTGGCAATTGTTCGGTGGCGTAGAATCCCATCTTTATAAAGCAATGAAGGTTTACGAACCGGAACAAGCAACGGTATATGGCACAAATCTGAAATATAGAAATTTGTATGGGACTGACATGCAGGTGGCATATTTGGAGAAGAAAACCAAAGACGAGACACAATGGCGCTTGCTTGGTCTGAACTTGTCTAACTATTCTCTTTCAAATTTCAATTTTCAGGGACAATTTCACTATGACATGGTGAATAAGCAGACTGCATCGCGTATATGTAATGGGGAAATTTAATCCAAATAATGATCTTAATTTTACCGCACATTTTAAACTGCAGCATCCACAAATCTATGGCGATTCTTATTTTCAGATTTTTGAACTGAAACAATATCGTCAATTTGGATTAAGCGGGTGGTATGAATTCATAAAGGATTTTGCATTTTCTGCTACCTATAACCTGATCCAGTTGGAAGAAGGTCAGGGACACAGGATTATTGCATCTTTTAGCGATCGCAACGGATCTATTGGTCTGGTTTATGAAACAGGTGATCTGGGGGATCAGATGGGTGTGATGTTCAATTATGGGTATGAGATTTATAAAAATTTGATTGCTTCCATCAGCATTGATTATACCAAATATCGTTTTGAGGAAATATATGCCTACGAAAATCAAATGGGAAATGCAGCCAGACTGTCGTATAGTTTTGCAAAACACTGGCGTGTTGACCTGGAATATCAATGGCTGACAAATAAATTTAAAAATTCAGACCATCGTCTGTTAAATCATATTTACTATATATGGTAAAAGGATCGCTATGAAGAAATTCATCTTATTATTTGCGATAATCTCGGTCGTTTGGGCAATGATTGTATATGCTCAGACCCAGGACCCCAAATTTTCTCATAAGTTTCATGCAGAAGAAGTAGAAGCAAGTTGTGAAGCCTGTCATGAGGCCGCACTGAACAGCAATTCTCCTTCGGATAATCTGTTACCGAATCATGAAAATTGTTATGCTTGTCATGATGAGAATGAAACGGAATGCAGTTATTGCCATAACGATCCGGATAATCCGCAGGAGGCACAAAGAATTACCGGCCTTAAGGCACAATTTCCTCATGTCATACATGCCCAATCCGATGAGGATTGCATGAAGTGCCATGCCGGAATCAACCAGGATGACGGTAATACAACGTCCAGTTTTATTCCCGGGCAAAGTGAATGTGCCGAATGTCATGGTCTCGCTGATTATTATGAAGAAAAAGGTGTATGTCTGACGTGTCACACAAAAGAAACTAACTTTGTACCGGAAACCCATACAATATTATGGAACAAGAATCATGGACCGGCCTGGCAACTACAGGATAATTCCTGCAGTCACTGTCATCAGGCAGACTACTGCCAGAATTGCCATCAGGGCGATAACCTGGACCGGCTATCACATCCCTTTAATTATGTAAATAATCACGGGATTGATGCCAAAGGAAATAAAGACAACTGCCTGACCTGTCATGAAGAACATGCGTTCTGTATTGATTGTCATCAGACGCAAATGGTGATGCCAAAAAATCATAGTTATGCCAATTGGGCAAATCCAACTACGGGTGGGCAACACTCAAGGGCTGCAATGTATGATTTTGACACATGTTCGAGTTGTCACAATGATGCCTATGCGGATAATGTCTGTTTACGCTGCCATCAGGAGTAGCGATAAAAAGATGTAGGCCACCTCTTAGAGAGTGGACTACATCAATCGCTGCCATCAGGAATAGGAGATGTAGCCCATCTTAGAGATGGACTACATCGAAAATTGACATCAGGAATAGCAAAAAGATGTAGCCATCTTAGAGAAGGACTACATCAATGAAAGGACAAGGATGTTTAAAGTATTTGTAGTAACTATATTGTTATTTTTTTCTTTTGTATCAGCACAAAGTATTGAAGAGTGTATGGAATGTCACTCTGACAATGAACTAACAAAATTTGTTGATGATACAATTGAAGTATCTTTATATGTTGATATTGAGGCATATACAAACTCAATTCATGGCGACATGGAGTGTGTTGATTGCCATGCGGATATTGAAGATGTGGATCATGGTGAAGATCTCGCTGATGTCGATTGTGCAACTTGTCATGACGAGGCTCAGGAAATATACTCGGAAAGTGTTCATGCCAGTGGCTACAAAGAAGGTGTTATTCATACAGCCGAATGTAAAGATTGTCACGGCAGCCATGCTATTTTATCTTCAGATAATGAAAATTCAAAGACCTATATCTTAAATATTGAAAAAACCTGTGGTGATTGTCATTTGCAACCGGAAGTGATCAGCTTGCTTGGTTTACGCGGCGAGGGTCCGGCCCAGTCTTATCATAACAGTATACATAATCGAATATTGCGTGAGGATCCCGAGCGTGGTGCACCGACCTGTATTAGTTGTCATGGCGCACACGATATATATGTTATGTCGGATCCAAGATCAAATTTCAGTAAGTTTAACCGCGCAGAAATGTGTGGGAAGTGTCATACTCAGGAGAAAGAAGAATACAGTAGGAGTATTCATTGGCGGGCTTTGGAGCGCGGTCATCTTGAATCTCCTACCTGTAATGATTGTCATGGTGAACACCAAATACTATCGCCCCAGGATAAAGAATCCGCCACAAACCGCTTGAACAGTTCATCTCAGGTTTGTGCAAATTGCCATTCTTCCAAAACAATGATGAAACGATTCGGCCTCGATCCGGATAGATTTACAACTTATAGCAAAACATATCATGGTCTGGCGGTCCTGAAAGGTTCTCCTGATGCGGCAAATTGTACCAGTTGCCATGAAGTTCATGCAATTCTGGAGCAGAAGCATCCTGAATCCAGCACCCATAAAGGAAATCTTGAGAAAACCTGCGGCAAATGTCATGAGGAAATTACTGCTGAATTTATAAATATTCCTGTCCATCCAATCAATCTGGAGAGCCGAAATCCAATCGGATTTTATGCAGAAAATATTTACATCTGGTTAATCATTGTAACGATTGGTGGCATGATCCTGCATAATCTGATCATTATCATATATCATTTAAGACAAAAGAAAAAGATGCTGGCACAGAAGAGAACCTATCAGCGTTTTCAACCATTTGAGGTTTATCAGCATCTGTTATTATTGCTAAGTTTCTTTATACTGGTGATTACAGGTTTCGCATTAAAATTTCCGGATGCATTGTGGGTTCAGGGTTTAAGTGCCTTAGGACTTGATGAGGCTTCCCGCTCCCTGATACACAGAATGGCTGCAGTCGTATTAGTTGCCATATCTATTATTCAAACCATGTATTTCATCGCCAGTCGCAAAGGGCGCAAAGAAATTGTTGAGCTATTACCTAAAGTGAATGATGTCACCGGTTTTATCGCAAACATGAAATACTATCTCGGCATCTCAAATCAAAAACCCCGTTTTGGCCGCTGGGATTATACTGAAAAAGCAGAATACCTGGCCCTGATCTGGGGAACTGCCGTTATGGCTATTACCGGTTTCGTACTTTGGTTTCCGGAATTTTTTATGTCACTTTTACCGGCATGGGCCTTTGAAACTTCGGAAATCATTCATTATTATGAAGCATGGCTGGCTACATTGGCCATCATTGTCTGGCATTGGTTCTTCGTTATTTATCATCCGGAAAAATATCCCATGAGTCTGACCTGGATGAATGGCAAAATAAGCGAAGAAGAAATGAAACATCATCATCCGCTTGAATATGAAGAATTAAACCAAGCCGGGGATCCGCGATTTGATCATCCGGATGGTATCACGACAATCAGAGATAAAAATTAAGTGGAGTGCAGTATCGTATGATTAAAATTATCATTATTTCTTTACTATTTGCACTTCAGGGGGCTTTATTAGTTGCGCAGGAAAATGAATCCTGCTTTGACTGTCATTCCGACACTGATCTGGAAACAGAACAGGGTGGCAGGACCGTTTCTTTATATGTGGATGAAGCAAAATTTACCAAGTCTGTCCATGCAGATGTGTCATGCATCGCCTGTCATGAAGATGCGGATGTAGAAGATTTTCCACATCCGGAAAGGTTGGAACCAGTCTTTTGCGGAACCTGTCATGACGAGACACAACTAAATTTTGATGCCGGTATTCATGGCATGGCCTTAAAGCGAAAAGCCATTTATGCGCCGGATTGTGCCGAGTGTCATGGAACTCATGAGATTCTGCCTGCTTCAAATCCGGACTCACCGACTCATAAAATGAAGGTGCCTTATCTTTGCGGAAAATGTCATCGTGAGGGTGCACCTGTGGCAAGGGTATATAATATTCATGAACATAATATTATCGAAAATTATAGTCAGGATATTCATGGTCAGGGGTTGTTTGAAAAAGGATTAATTGTTACTGCCGGTTGTACGGATTGCCATGGCAGCCATCTAATACTTCCGAGCACATATACCAATTCCAGCGTCTCGCGTATAAAAATTGCCGAAATGTGTATGACATGTCACGCGCGTATCGAGCAAGTCCATGATCAGGTAATTCGTGGTGAATTATGGGAAAAAGAACCGGGTGCAATTCCGGTATGTTCAGACTGTCATATTCCTCACCGGGTACGTAAAGAAACACTAACCGTGACAATGTCCGACCGTTCATGTCAGCAATGCCATGAAAAAGCAGATCTTCATAAACTGGTTGATGGTGAAAAGGTCTCGCTTCAGGTGACCAGGGAAGAGCTTGCGGATTCAAAACATCGCAATATTCCATGTGTCAAATGCCACTCCGATGTAAATCCAAAAATGAAACGGCCGTGCGAACCTGTCGGAAAAGTCGATTGCTCAAATTGCCATGCGAAATATTCCCAGGAATATTTTTCCAGCATTCATGGTAAAGAGCACCTCGAAGGAAATGACAAAGCGCCTTACTGTACCGATTGCCATGGTGATCACCAGGTGATGTCGCACCTGAATGAAGATTCGCCAACCTTCCGCAGTGCCATTCCACAACTATGTGGAGACTGCCACCGGGAGGAAGGAAAAGCCTCTATTGGCGATACACTGCATACACACACTGCCTTAACCGATTATTCCAGTAGTGTTCACGGCCGGGGACTCACAGAAAAAGGATTGCTGCCAAGCGCTATTTGTACAGACTGTCATAATTCTCATCAAATATTGGTTAAAGAAGATCCGGCATCATCCATTCATCATAATAATATTCCTGCTACTTGTTCTACCTGCCATCGCGGAATTTTTAAAGATTTTATCACAAGCATACATTTCTCTTATGACAAGAAGGAAGAAGAAAAACTTCCAACATGTAGTGATTGTCATTCCTCTCATACAATTTCCTCGGTTCAACAGGATAAATTTAAATTTGAGGTAACGCATCAATGTGGTTCCTGTCATGAAGATCTTTCCGCGACTTATTCAGAGACCATGCATGGCAAAGCATATACACTTGGATATGTAGGTGCGGCCAAATGCTCTGACTGTCATGGTGCTCATGATATATTGAGCATAAATGATCCGGAATCACAGGTTGGGCCAAAAAATGTTGTCAGTACCTGTCAGAAGTGTCATGCCAATGCCAATGAACAATTTACCGGGTATCTGACTCACGCCACTCACCATGACAAAGTGAAATACCCGATTTTGTATTATACATACTGGTTTATGACCAGCTTATTAATCGGTGTTTTTTCATTCTTTGGATTACATACTTTACTCTGGTTGCCCAGATCAATTCGTCACATGCGCTCCCGCAAAGAGCATAAGATTGATGAAGATGCAAAATACATTTTGCGGTTTACGGTCAGGCAACGTCTGACACATATGTTTGTAATTATCAGTCTTTATTCTGCTTGCGCTCACAGGCATGATGCTCAAGTTCTCCAATATGGTCTGGGCACAGTTTATGGCAGATTTCTTTGGTGGTGTTGCCGGAGCCGGTTGGATACACCGTTTTGCTGCTATAATTACCTTTGGATACTTTGCATTTCACCTGTCATATCTGGTAAAAGCCAAACATGAATCAGGTAAGTCCTGGTTCCGGTTTATTTTTGATAAAAATTCTTTGATGTTCAGCTGGCAGGATATTAAAGATTTTGGTGCGACAATGAAGTGGTTTTTTGGATTGGGAAAACGACCAGACTACGGCCGCTGGACCTATTGGGAGAAATTTGATTACTTTGCAGTTTTTTGGGGTGTTGCTATCATTGGACTATCCGGATTGATCAAGTGGTTCCCAGAATTCTTCACTATCTTTTTACCCGGTTGGCTGATCAATGTTGCTGCAATTATTCACAGTGATGAAGCTTTGCTGGCGGTTGGTTTTATCTTTACCATTCACTTTTTTAATACTCACTTACGCCCGGGAGCTTTTCCCATGGATAAGGTGATGTTCACCGGAGTTATTCCCCTGGAAGAGTATAAAGAAGACCGCCCGAGGGACTACCAAATGCTAGTGGAAACCGGCGAACTGGAAAAGAGAGTAGTAACAGAAAAAATGGCCGCTGAAAGAGAAAAAACAGTCACAATTTTTGGATATATTGCACTATTTATCGGAATATCACTCATCGGCTTAATATTGTATTCGATGTTATTAGGATATAATTAGCAGAAGCATGGAATTAAAATTAAAAAGCGAGGGATAAATTGAGAGTATTAACTATCCTCAGTACGATTTTTGTTGTCGCATTATTCTGGTCTTGCGCGGAAGAGGTCACTCCGCCACCGAGTGTCTCTCACCCGGCAGAATGGAACCAGAAGGACGCAGAAAATTTTCATGGAAATAAGGTTCTTGCCTCCGGTAATGCATCATGTCAGACGTGTCATGGCGAAGACTATAGTGGCGGCACAAGTGGCGTTGCCTGTCATGATTGCCATGCTAATTATCCACATCCACCGGAATGGACAACCCCAAAGGATGACAACTCCCACAGCAATTTCCTGAAAGATAATGGATGGCAAATTGAAGGTTGCCAATCTTGTCACGGTGAGGACTATAAGGGCGGTCGGAGCGATGAATCATGTTACGAATGTCATACAGGCTCGAAGGGACCGGAATCGTGTAATGTTTGTCATGGTGAGAGTGCCGTAAATGATACAGAATTATATTCATGGGCACCGCCGAAAGATCTGGAAGACAATTTGCTGACCAGTGATATTGGTGTAGGTGCACACCAGGTTCATATAAATGATTCTACATGGACAAATGCCTATGTAAAGGATTGCAACCAGTGTCATATCGCGCTAACCGGATTTGATGATCAAAGACATCGCAACGGCACTGTGGATATGGAATTTGGTGACGCCGCAACCGGTGGTGGTAAGGTAAATCCCGTTTGGAATCATGGGGACGCCAGTTGCTCTGATGTATATTGTCATGGTAACTTTGCATTCCAGAAAGAAGATAGTGAGAATCAGTGGGCATATACAGGAACAGAGATAGTGGGTTTAAATCCTAAAATGACCTGGAACCAGGTTGGTACCGGACAGGCAGACTGTGCAACTTGTCATAGTTTACCGCCTACCGGCCATCTCGCAGTTGCAAATTGCAGTGGTTGTCACTCCTCAGTAGTTGATGCAGATAATAATATCATCGATAAGACCAAACATATCAATGGAATGATTGATTTGGATTAATTATATCTTTAAAAGTGGTTTTTAGGAAGGCGATCTGAGGGATTCCATTTGGGATCCCTTTTTTTATTTGGGTACTGGGGGATTTGTTTACAACAATTTAACCCCTCCGGGGTTTTTCGGAACGGTCTCAGACCGTTCCCTACGATTGTCGAATCCCTACAGGATTCTGGGTGTACTCTGTGCCTTTACTTAGGGACTTGTGCTTAGGTGCTTTGGGACTATTTTTCTATGCCATTTACTTCAACAATTCTGACACCGACCGTTTGGTATTAATATTATAAATCACCTGGGCAAACAATGGTGCGATGGATACTTCGTGATACCATGGCGTGTTTTTTACAAATTCTTCGCCCCAGAATACCGCATCTGTGCCCAGGACACCAGCGATCTCTTTATTCTCAAAGGCTTCGCCAATAATTTCAGTGGCAGGCGAATTAAAAAAGGGCAGGCTACAGGCAATAAAAATATTTTTTGCATCATGTTTTTTTAACAGTTTTGCTGCGTTTACCATTGTGCCACCTGTACCGATCATATCATCGGGAATAAGCACATCCTTACCAGCGACATTACCGACCAATCTCATACTTTCAATCACACTTTGTTTAGAATAATCTCTGGCTTTATCAACAATCGCCATATCGGTATGCAGGCGGCCGGAATAAAAGCGGGCTTTCTCTGCCCCGCCCACATCCGCGGAAGCCACGACCAGATTATCAGTCGGGAATTTGCTCATAAAATATTTGATCAGTGTTGTGGAGGCATGCAGATCTTCCAGTTTTGCCTCTCTAAAAAAACCCTGTATCGCTTCGGCGTGAATATCAAGTGTAATGACACGGTCGGCACCGGAGATTTCCATAAAAGATGCCACTTGTTTGGCAGTCAGACTCTCACGTGCTTTCTTTCTTTCCTGACGCGAATAGGGATACTGAGGGCTGATAATGGTCACCGAGTCGGCATCACTCTGGTAGGCGGCGTTTACTGCGGTGAGCATTGCCATCATATTGTCATTGATACTTTTATCACTGTCGGGATCATCTACGGCTTGCACAATATAAACATCGGCACCTCTGATATTATCATTTATCACCGATTTAATTTCGCCATTGGCAAAGGTGATCTCCTCTGAATCTACAAGTTCAAGCTCTGAACCGGGATCTTCCTTTTGAATAATTTTGTTCAAATTCTTTAAGATTCGTTTGGCTAGCGGACGTCCGGATTCACAGGTCATAAGGCATAATTCGCCCCGGGTATGACCTCTTACAGAAACGCGACTTGACTTCATTATATGGTTTCCTGTTCTCTTATTGGTTCATATTTTTCAAAGTGTTTTTGCAAAATGGTCAGCATTTCTTTGTGAATATGACCATTGGTGGCTAAAAAATATTCATTGGCAATATAATTTTCTTTTCCCCAAAAATCACTGACAGTTCCGCCTGCTTCTTTGATTAAGATAATACCGGCTGCAATATCCCAGGGGCTCAAAGCGATTTCCCAAAATCCCTCAAATTTCCCACTGGCTACATATGCCAGGTCGATGGCAGCGGAGCCCATCCGGCGTATGCCACTAATATTTTTAAAGACCTCTTCAAAACATGGAATATAATATTTTAAATAATTTTTATACTTGAACGGAAAACCGGTTGCCAACAGGCATTTTTCCATATGTGATTGAGGACTTACATGAATTTGCCTATCATTCAGATAAGCCCCCTGATTCTTTTTAGCATGAAACAATTCACGCCTCAGAGGATCATAAACCACACCCAATACAATATCATTCTTTATTTTCAGTGCAATAGAAATTGAAAATACCGGAACACCGGAAATATAATTTTTCGTGCCGTCCAGGGGATCAATAATCCATTGGTAATCTGATTGAACACTATCGGAGCCGCTTTCTTCAGCTAAAATTGTATGTGTCGGATACTTCTGTTTGATAACCGTTAAAATCCTGTTTTCAGATTGCTCATCCACATAGGTAAGAAAATCATTCTGTCGTTTTTCTACAATATCCGAAGTTCTAATTTTGCCAAAATTATCCAATAAAACTTCGGCGGCAGAGAGGGCTGCTTCTTTTGCTGTTTTCAGAAGCTCAGTCATTCTATTGTCAAATTTTTATTTGTCCGAATTCTTTTAATTTTGAGATAACAATGTTACTTATTTCATCCAACCGTTCCTGAGACCGGGCTTCAAATCTGAGAACCAGAACAGGTTGAGTGTTAGATGCCCGGACAAGCCCCCAGCCATCGCCAAAGAGAATGCGAACACCGTCGATATCGATAACTTCATAGTTCTTTGAGAAATATTCGCTGGCAAGTTTGGCAATTTTAAACTTTTCATCATCATTTATAGTTTCTGCTCTGATTTCCGGTGTGGAGAAATACTCAGGAACATCTTTAAGCAGCTCTGAAACTTTTTGTCCTGATTTTGAGACCAGTTCTACCAGCCGGGCTGAGGCATATATGGCGTCATCAAATCCAAAGTAACGATCTGAAAAAAACATATGCCCACTCATCTCTCCGGCAAGCGGCGCGCCTGTTTCCTTCATTTTCTGCTTAAGGAGTGAATGACCCGTTTTATACATGATTGGTTTACCGCCAAATTTTTCAATCATTTCCGGCAGTGCCTGAGAGCATTTCACATCAAATATTATTTGCGCGCCCGGATGAGTTTTTAATATTTCGCGTCCAAAAATGATCATAAGGCGATCACCCCAAATAATGTTACCATTCTCATCAACAACGCCTATCCGGTCTGCATCCCCGTCATATCCAATTCCCAATGCGGCACCAGAACTTTTGACGGTAGCGATCAGATCCTGAATATTTTCAACCACAGTTGGATCCGGGTGGTGATTTGGGAAAGTACCATCCGGTGTATCGAAAAGGTCTATGGTATCGACACCTAATTTCCGGAACAATTTGTGCGCTGCCAGTGAACCTGCACCATTACCCGAGTCAATGACCACTTTTACCGGATTTTCAATGGTAATGTTATTGACAATGTGTTCAATATACTGATCGATGATAGACTCGGACCTGACACTGCCTGATCCGGTCTCAAAATCTCCTGATTCAATAATTTTGCGAATATTTTGAATTTCATCGCCAAATACAGGTCCTTTGTTGAGTGTCATTTTAAAACCATTATAATCAGGCGGGTTGTGGCTGCCGGTAATCATAATGCCCGCATCTACCGGAAGAATATTCATGCTATAATATTGAACCGGAGTTGGCACCGGACCAAGATCAACAACCTGAACACCTGTACTCAGCAAGCCCGAAATCAGTTTTTCGCGAAAGCGTTCAGTCGATAATCTGACATCACCGCCAATCGAAAGTGACCGGGCATTCTTTCTCAGCATGTACGTCCCGAACCCCTGTCCCAGCAAGGTTACAAATTCATCTGTCAAGTCTTTATCGACAACGCCCCGAATGTCATATTCCCGGAATATATGTGTGCTGATTACAGGTGACATAGCAAAAATCCTTTCAGTAGTACATGAATGAAATTTCAATTTAAATCAAATTTAATTTTGATACAAATTGCTAAATTAAGTTTATTCAAGTTATTTTAAAAAAAGACATTGACTTTATACTAAAAATTCCTAATTTTGAATTCATATATAGCGTTGAGAAAAGGAATACAAGATGAAAGACAGGGTATTGCGTGCATTAGAAAGTGTGCGTCCGGGACTTCAGGCTGACGGTGGTGATGTCGAATTGATTGAAGTGGACGTGAATGGTAAAGTGCGTATCAAGTTAACAGGTAATTGCGGCGATTGTCCCATGTCAGAAATTACTTTACAGCAGGGTATCGAGAGAATTTTAAAATCACAGGTTCCGGAAGTAACTTCTGTAGAAGCTGTTTAACGAATAAAGGTTGGATTCGATGATAGAGGTAAGTGTCAATGGTATCTTTTTAACACAATCACAAGCCAGTGGTATTATTCTAAAGGAAAAGAATGGTGACCGGACCTTACCCATAGTTATTGGCGAATACGAGGCCCAATCCATTGCACTTGGGTTGGAAAACATTAAGCCGCCGCGACCAATCACACATGATTTGACGTTGAGTATACTGGAAAGTTGTGGTGCCAAGATTGATAGTGTTCTGATAACGGAATTAAAGAATAATACTTATTTTGCCGTTATCCGTTTGCATAAAAAATTAAAATACTGGGACGTGGATGCCCGGCCCAGCGATGCCATTGCTATGGCAGTACGCTCGACAATTCCAATTTTTGTTGATGAAGAAGTTATGAATGTCGGTGCTTATGTGCCGGAAGAGACGGATGCTTCTGAAACCGAGGAAATTCCTAAAAATTTTGGCACGGTTGCCGATGAACTTGATAAAATAAAAGAGGAATTGCAAAAAGCAGTAGAAAATGAAGAATATGAGCGCGCAGCACAGCTTCGGGATAAAATAAAAAAAATTGAATCTGACTCTTAACATATTCTTTTTTTATTCGAAAATCCTTATAAAAGATCATCATTAACCAGATACTAACATATTATAAAGAGATCACCCTATGAAAGACTTCCAGTTCCTGGCAAAAATATATGGTGTTCGAGGTAGTTATCCCATCGCCCCCCAGGGTGGGACCGAATTTGGTGGCAATACCACGTGTCTGAATATTAGAACAAAGGATCATATTGTCATATTTGATGCCGGTTCCGGAATTATCCAATTGGGTAGGGAACTGGTCCCTGAGATAATTGAGCATAAGAACAAATCTAAAAATCCCTTTCATATAACCATACTTTTTACTCATACCCATATCGATCATCTGCTGGGTTTTCCTTATTTCGCACCGTTGTACTTTCCTGGCGTACATTTGCATCTGATTGGTCCGGGAACGCTTGGCGTCGATTTTGAAGATATCATGAGAACGCTGGTCGAACCGCAATATTATCCGGTATCGATGGATGAATTCCGTTCTGAAAAGGATTTCGAAAATTTAAACGAAAATATGGTTATCGGTTTTATGGAGGGTGAGGGGGATCCATACATTACCACCACCGGGGACGCTGAACTTGAAAAAGCAGATCTGGTGATTTCAAATATGAAGTACTATTTTCATCCGAAAGATGGCAGCTATAATTACCGGGTTCAATGGAACAAGCACTCACTGGTATTCGCTACCGATGTGGAGCAATATGTCGGATCCGATCAACGCATGGTGAAATTTGCTGAAGGCGCAGATTTGCTGATTCATGACGCACAGTATACACTGGAACAATATTTACAATTTCAGGGGTACGGCCATAGTAATTATGAGATGGCTTGTCAGATTGCACTAAAATCTAAAGCAAAGAAGTTGCTGCTCTTCCATCATGATCCTAATAACAATGATGATGATTTGCGAAAAATAGAATCTGAAGCAAAACAGATTTTTGCCGGAGCCGAACTGGCCAAAGAAGGATGGGAGTGGAAATTATAACTCGTTTCGGCTTAATATTGCCCTGCCGATAGTTGCATCATCAATAAATTCAAGGTGTGCCCCAAGTGGTATCCCGCTGGCAATCCGCGTCATTCTTTTTCCCAAAGGTCTGATGGCATTTGAAAGATAGATCATGGTCGCTTCACCCTCTGTGCTGGGGTTTAGTGCCAGGAGTATCTCTTTAACCTCGGGTTCTTCCACACGTTGTAATAACTCCCTTATTTTTAGTGCACCCGGCAGTATACCGGCTAATGGTGAGATTACACCACCAAGAACATGATAGAGGCCTCTGAACTCGTTCGTTTTTTCAATGGCAAATATGTCGACAATATCTTCGACAACGCAGATTGTGGAGACATCACGTTTGGGATCACTGCAAATTGAACATAATTCATGTTCGGTAATGTTAAAACATCGTGTACAAAAATGAATATCCTGTTTTACCTTGATTATTGCCTGGGCCAAATCATTGGCATAATCATCCGGTGCACGCAGCAGGTGCAGGGCAAGCCGCTGTGCGGTCTTTTTACCAACTCCCGGCAGATGATGGAATTGATCGATCAGGTTTTCTAAAAGAGGTGAGATTGTTATTGACATATTACATTCCCGGAAATTTCATTCCCCCTGGCATACCCATTCCGCCAAGTAATCCACCAGTTACTTTTTCCATTTCTTCACTTGCTCTTTGCTGTGCAGTAGAAATGGCCTGATTTACGGCAGCGGCAACAAGATCCTCGAGCATCTCTTTGTCATCTTCGCCATAAACTTCGGGTTCTATTGAGATGGAGAGAATTTCCAATTTACAATTAGCAGTCACTTTTACCATTCCGCCACCACTGGCAGCATCGACAGTAATATTAACCAGGTTTTCCTGCACTTTCTGCATTTCTTCCTGTACTTTTTGTGCCTGCTTCATGATAGATGCCATATTGGGTTTCAAGATAAATCCTCCTATGTTAATTCCAAGCCAAACTCATCGATTAATTTATTTAAAACCGGATCTTGTTCCAGTTCCTTGGTAAGTTCTTTTTTATTTAATTGTGGCTTTGTTGCTTTTATTCCCGATCCCGGCTTGTCCACACTTATTATATCCAGATGTATTGTTGCCGTGACCTGCTTGAATAACTCCTCCTCGACAAGGCGCTTGTTCTTGTTCAACCATGTGCTGTAAAAAACATCAGATTTGGCGTATTCAACCGTTAGCTTGTTACCGGAAAGACCTTTAATCTCACCCATTTCCAGCGCATTTGCCAGGTTCATTTTTGTATCGTGAAATTGTGATATTAATTTCGCCCAGGCGTTGGTCACGGTTGATATATCTAGTTTGTCTGATTTTGCGGGGACTGGCTGGACGTTATTAGTTTTTTTTTTAGAAGATCTATTTTTTGCAACAGTGTTTCAATGTCAAGTGTTGTAGGCATTTTTGCCATTTTTAAAATACCTAACTCGAATTTCAGGCCGGGTTGGGTTGCCCATTTTATTGAGTTTTGCATGTCACCAACCTGCTTTATATAGGCCAGCAAATCGGATACTTCAAATAATTTACTTTCGCTTGTATATTGATCATGATAATGTTCTGCAACATTCAGGTATTCGAAATTTTCCATACTTTTAACCACCAGCAGATTGCGAAAATGCTCTTCAAAGCCATTAAGAAATTCAGCCAGATCATAGCCTTCTGCATAGACGCGGTTACAGAGAACCAACAGATTTTTTATATCTCCGGTACGGATTTTTTCTGTGAATTCAAAATAAAGGTCTTCATTTATTATTCCCAGAACATTGGATACTTCTTCGGCAGTTATCTTATTGCCGGCAAATGAAATGATCTGATCCAGGATGCTTTGCGAGTCACGCATGGAACCGTCTGCCTTTTTCGCTATTTTTAACAAGGCATCTTTCTCAATATCCAGTTTCTCGGATTTGGCCAGTGATTCCAGATGACTGATTATTGTTTTTGTTGACATGCGTTTAAAATCAAATCGCTGACATCGTGATAAGATAGTTGCCGGTGCGCGGTGGATCTCGGTTGTCGCAAAAATGAATATTGCATGGGATGGTGGTTCTTCCAGCGTCTTGAGAAGGGCATTAAATGCTTCTTTTGTCAGCATATGAACTTCATCAATAATATAAATTCTATATTTCCCATGGGTTGGTGTAAAACGGATATTTTCCCGCAGATTCCTGATTTCATCAATACCACGATTGGAAGCGCCATCAATTTCAAGAACATCAAGCGATGTGCCTTTTGTAATTGATTCACAAGAACTACATTTATTACAGGGTTTAGCAGTGGGCCCGTTTTCACAGTTTAGTGCTTTGGCCAGAATTCTGGCTGTGGTGGTTTTTCCTACTCCGCGAGGGCCGGCAAAAATAAAAGAATGTGCGATGCGGTCATTTTCAATGGCATTGGAAAGCGTTTTTGAAACATGTTCCTGCCCAATGATTTCATCGAAATTCTGTGGCCGGTAACGCCGGGCTAAAACGATATACGACATCAGTCTCCAATATTATCTTTGTAACTGAGTTGAAAAAATAATTTAAGCAATTTTAGTTATAATAAAAAGCCAGGTTGATCCACGGCACATATTCCTGGCACTGACCGCTGCTTCCTTCCGGACCTGACGGAGTTGGGTGCCGGCCTATTGCGTGGGACCTGGCTTGTGGAGCTGAGCGGGATCGAACCGCTGACCTATACGTTGCGAACGTATCGCTCTCCCAACTGAGCTACAGCCCCAGGTGAGCGTGAATTTAACCAATTCAGACAGAGCAGTCAACGCATGATAAAAAGAATCGGGACATTGATTTTGATTGCATTTGCTTTGAAATTATTGGTGGTCTATATTTGGTTGATGTGCTTGTGGTAGTATGAGAAAGGGATAAAAGGATAAGGGGCTAAAAAGTAGAGAATTGGAACTGGGAACTGGGAATTTGTTATTGGTAATTAGTTATTAGTCATTGGTAATTTGTTGTTATGTATCTTGTATCTTAGCATCCAGCATCCAGCATCCTCTATCCTGTATCTTGCTTCTTGCATCCGGTATCTAAAAACTATGAATGATAAAATCCAACAGTCAGTCAAAAAGGTGCTTTCTGAGCTGCCGGATCATGTTACACTCGTGGCAGCTGCCAAAACCAGAACGGTTGTGGAAGTAAAATCAGACTATTGCAGGCGGTGTGACTATTATTGGTTATAACTATGTCCAGGAAGCGGAAGCAATGTACCAGCAGATCGGGCCTGTGGTAAAATGGCATATGATTGGTCATTTACAGCGGAATAAAGTTAAGAAGGTGATATCCTTTGTGGATATGATCGAATCTATCGATTCTTTTCGTCTCGCGGAGACTGTAAATAGACTCTGTTCGGAAATTGAGAAACATTTACCTGTGTTGATTGAAGTAAACAGTGGTCGAGAATCCGGGAAGTCGGGTGTGTTACCAGAGAATGTGATAGCACTGATTCAGGAGATGAGCCGTTTAGATCATCTGAAAATAGCAGGGTTGATGACCATGGGACCATTGGCTGCAAGCGCAGAAGAAAGCCGACCATATTTTAAACTGACAAAAAATCTATTTGATAAAATCGCAAGCATGAATATTCCCGGGGTGAAAATGGAATATTTGTCCATGGGTATGAGTGATAGCTATCCGGTTGCAATTGAGGAGGGGGCAAGTCTTGTGCGGATAGGTACGGCATTATTTGGCCCGAGGAACAATAGGTGATTGGCGATATGCAATTGGCAAAATGCGAGAGGCAATGGGCGATATGATCTTTTCGCCGCAAGGATCGCGAAGTGATGCAAAGGGCGCAAAGCAATTCAATTTCTATATAATAATTATTTTTATTATAATCATTTTCTTCGTGCCTTGGGGGTTTATATTGTTAATTAATCAGCATTAAAGAATTGTTGTATAATTTCTGATAATAAAAAATTTCAGGAGCAGGGTATGAAAATCTGCCGTGTTAACCAGATGAGAGAAATGGATCAACGGGCAATTTCAGAGTATGGTATTCCACAGGAATTGCTTATGGAGAATGCCGGTGTGGCAACCTATATTGCGATAAAGGATGTCTTTGGTCCGGATAAAAAATCTGTCACTCTGTTCTGTGGAATCGGTAACAATGGTGGCGATGGGTTAGTGGTTGCACGGAAACTAAACTCCCTCGGCTGGAATCCCGAAATTATATTACTGGGGGATGCACGTAAGTACAATGGATCGGCTAAAACCAATTTTGATATAATAACAAAAATTGGTATTAAAATTATTTCATTTGAACAAAAATCGGAAGTATATGAGTCCCTGGCAACGGCCGATTTAATCGTAGATGCGTTACTGGGTACCGGTCTGGATCGTGAGGTCGCGGGTGATTTTCAGGAGTGCATAAACTTAATAAATGAGAGTGAAATACCGGTGATCAGTATTGATATTCCTTCGGGTATTAATGGCAATAACGCGGGGGTGATGGGTGTTGCGGTTCAATCTGATATTACGGTTACATATGGACTTCCTAAAATAGGCAATATTCTTTTTCCTGGTTATTCATATGGCGGCAAACTTTTTACAACATATATTTCATTTCCGCCTGAATTATATACCCATAGCGGTTTGAATATTCAGATAAATGAACCACAACCACTGCCGGAACGTCCCATGGACTCACATAAGGGCAGTTGCGGTAAAGTGTTATTTATCGCCGGTTCTGCGAACTATATGGGAGCACCTTATTTTTCAGCCCTCTCATTTCTAAAGGCAGGTGGCGGATTGTCATATTTGGCCACTCCGGAAAGCGTTGCCCCTCACATCGCTACGACCGGTCAGGAGATTGTTCTTGTTCCTCTGAAATCAACGAGTACTGGTAGTCTCAGTCTTGAGAACCTGACTGATATACAGGCTGCTGCCGATCAATGTGATATGGTCGTGATTGGACCCGGATTATCGCTCAATAGTGACACGAAGAAACTTGTTCAGATGGTTACTGCTGAGTTGGAGAAGCCTTTGTTAATTGATGGAGATGGTTTGACGGCGATTTCTGAAAATCTGCAAGTATTGCAATCCAGATCGGCTCCTACGATTCTTACACCCCATCCCGGAGAAATGAGCCGCATGGTCGATTTGCCAATTTCAGATATAGAGAATCAACGAATTGATTTGCTGATAGAAAAGGCAGCGGAGTGGAATTCAACAATCGTATTAAAGGGGGCTCATTCACAGATTGCCTCTCCGGATGGACAGATATACATAAATTTATCCGGCAATGCCGGGATGGCCACGGCAGGGAGTGGGGATGTTTTAACAGGAACAATCGCCGCCATGTTTGGCATAGGATTTGACATTGTTTCTGCCGTTCGCATGGGGGTGTTTATTCATGGCCTGGCTGGTGATCTTGCTGCCGAGGATACAGGTGAAGATGGTCTCGTCGCCAGTGACATCATGAATTATCTTCCGGAAGCACTTTTAAATCTGCGCAATAATTTTCTTGCAGTTGAACAGCGATATGCAGATAAAATAATGATAATATGATTTCAATTGGTAATTAGTAATTCGAGACTTCTGAAAAAAGAATATCTTTACGTGATCGTCATTCTGAACTTGTTTCAGAATCCCTTAGAATAGACCCTGAAATAAATTCAGGGTGACGAAGTTAAAGTATTTAATATGTTTTTCAGAAGTTTTAATTCGTTATTCGTTATTTGGAATTTGCAGATTAGAACATGGATTTTGAAAAAGCTGACTCTTAATTTACAATTTCTAATCTCTAATCCTTCTCTCTGCGCCTCTGCGAGAGGTGATTTGTCCAGGCGATATAAAATCTTCCACGGAAGTACAATGAAAATAATTTCAATAAACCAGCGGGTAAAATTATGATCAGGTATTTATTTATAATTGTAATCACATTATTGGCTGTCTGTTTATTTCAGTTTTGTGCATCGGATCCAACTATTGCGGTGATGAGTTTTAACATTCGATACGACAATCCTGATGATGGAGTTCACTCATGGGCAAACCGCAAGGATAACGTTGTTGAGCTGATAAGGCATTATAATCCGGATGTGCTGGGTCTCCAGGAAGCCTTATCCGGACAAATAACTTATCTAAATGATCATTTGCCAGATTATCACTGGATTGGCGTTGGCCGGGATGATGGTGAAACAGCCGGGGAATACTCACCGGTTTTTTGTAAAAAGGACCGGTTTGAATTAATAAAATCTGACTATTTCTGGCTGTCTGAAACACCAGAGCAAGCTGGTTCAATGGGATGGGATGCGGCATGTCCCAGAATTGTCACCTGGGTACACCTCATAGACAAAAACACAGCAAAGAATCTGTTCATCTTTAATACACATTTTGATCATCTCGGCAAGAATGCAAGAATTAACAGCGCACAATATCTACGTACTTTCGTCAATCAGACTGCCGGTGATCATTATTCTATCATTATGGGAGATTTTAACGCGAATGATTCCAGCAAAGTGTACCAGATTCTAACCGGTGATAACATGCGACCACTCGCAGATACAAAGAAAATATCTGCTTCTGGGCATGTGGGTCCGGAATGGACGTTTCAGGGATTTAGTAAAGATGTGGAAAAAAAGAAACTGGACTATATTTTTGTTGGTGGGAATATAAAAGTAAATCATCACGAATATATTCAAAATCCGGAATTTGGAGAATATCCCTCTGATCATTTACCCGTATTTATAGAAATAGAAGTAGTTCAAAAATAAATGAATTTTCCAAAGATTTACACAGGAATATATAACCCTTTACTCATTCAAAACCACTAAGTCACAAAGACACAAAGTTATAATAAATAATAGGTAGTCAGAAATAAATATAATTTTATTATTCTTTTTTCTTCGCGTCTTCGAGTCTTTGTGATAAATTTATCCGGTTACAGTGCGCCGCCTGCGCCTGATTCCCGTGTTTTGCTGCGCTCGATTGACTGTAATGCCAGATATCGGTCGCCAAATTTAGCCAGATTATCTAATTCCGTATCATATTGATCAAAGTGCGTTTCTTCATCTACAACCAGGCTTTCAAATAGTTGTTTGGATACCGAATCGGCATTTGCTGAACATTCATTGGCCCATTGATTATAGTCTTTGGCGCTGCTTTCTTCCATACCTGTTGCCGTCTCCAGCATCTCCTTTACATCATGGATATGTTTTACCGGGTCGGCTGCGACCAGGTTAACTTCACCTTTTAAAAACAAAATGCGTTCGGCTAATTTTTCAATATGGATCATTTCTTCGATGGCGGTCCGTTTAAACAACCCGGCAAGCAGGTCAAAACCCTGATCGTCACAGTGAAAGTGAAAGTACATATATTGGTGAACAGCCGCTAACTCATCTGCAACGGCTTTATTTAATAAATCAATGCTCTTCTTGTGCATTCCCGTCTCCTTATAACGATAATATACTATTAGAGAAAACTATAAAAATTTCTCAAAAATTTCAATTCTTACAATATTAAATATTAAACGCAGCGGTCTGAGACCGTTCTCTACATTTTACCGTCATCCTGAACTCGTTTCAGGATCTATTTTAATGCGTTGAGATTCCGAAACAAGTTCGGAATGACCCAAAACGTATGTAATGCAGAATCCAAAATCCAAATTCCAAATAACGAGTAACAAATTACTAATCTCTCATTTCAATTTCTAATTATTTATCCTGCAACTTATTATCTTTATGGCGTATATGAACCTTAGTTAATATTTTTCCGGTACAAAGTTTTGATCAGTGATTGGTGGCCGGATATATCCCTCGCGCTCTGTTCTTGGGGGAAGTTTAATTTTGGGATAATCGACTTTCTTGTATGGGATCATACTTATCAAGTGGCTGATGCAGTTCAGTCGTAACCGCCGTTTATCATCTGCTTCGACCACATACCATGGTGCCTGTTTGATATCGGTATACGAGAACATTTCATCTTTGGCTTTTGAGTATTCTTCCCAGCGGCTGCGCGACTCTAAATCCATTTCTGATAATTTCCATCTTTTGGTGGGATCATCCATACGATCCTGAAAACGCTTTTCCTGTTCTTCGTCACTTACCGAAAACCAGTATTTTATCAAAATAATGCCGTCACGAACCAGCATCCGTTCGAATTCCGGACATGATCGCAAAAACTCCAGATATTCCTCGTCCGAACAGAAACCCATCACACGCTCCACACCGGCCCGGTTATACCAGCTGCGGTCAAAAAGTAATATTTCACCGGCGGAGGGTAGTTGCGCCACGTATCTTTGAAAATACCATTGGGTTTTTTCTTTCTCAGTCGGCACACCAAGTGCCACTACCCGACAAATTCTGGGATTCAAACGTTGGAGAATACGTTTTATTACACCTCCTTTTCCGGCCGCATCGCGACCTTCAAAGATAACGATAATTCTTAAACCGGCTTTTTTAACCCATTCCTGGATATTTACCAGCTCTTCCTGCAGATGGCGTAATTCTTTTTCGTAAAGATGCTTGTCCAGTCTCTCATTGGTTGTTTCAGAATCAGACCGGTCTGAATTATTTTTTTTCTTTTTACCCATGATACCCCCGGTTATTTCAATAAATCCTGTGCAAAGAGGCTGATAATTAAAATTAGAAATTAGGGATTAGGAATTAGAGATGGTTGTATGCAATTGGCGATAGGCGATGGGCAGTATACAATTGCACTTAACAATATTTCAGTTCCCAATTCCAAATATCTATAAGATAAATTAAACAATCTAAAATCAAATTGCATTTAATATCTGGTTAAATTAATATCCCTGATGAATTTTTATATTTATGCATCCCAAATTAAAAATATTCAATATTTCAATGATCTGATTTTGAGCCACAGAGAGTACAGAGTATAATTGTTACATATTGAAAATTTGGATTTTAAAGTTACATATTAAACGGACTACATTATTCACTCACATCAATAAAATTTAAATCTCGTCCGGAAATTTTTTCCGGACAAGGTCCTTTTCACAATAAAAAAATACGCTTCGGGGGATTATTACATGAAAAACTTTTTATCAATAATACTCTTAGTAGGTTTTATCCTAACCGCATGTTCCAATGATGCGGATCTGAAAAGTCAGGCTGAGCAACTGGCTCAGAATACGATCATCATTGACACGCATATTGATCTGCCATACCGGTTACGAATGAGCAATGAGGACATCACAAAAGAGACAAAAGGGAATTTCGATTATATCAAAGCGATTAAGGGTGGATTGAACGTACCCTTTTTGGCAATTTATATTCCGGCACAGAAACAGCAAGCGGGAATGGCAAAATCACTGGCAGATTCGTTGATAGATCTGGTTGAAGGAATCACAGAAAAATGGCCGGAGAAATTTGTAATGGCTTCTTCGACTGAAGACGTAAGAAATCAATTTTCAACTACCCGGATTTCATTGGCAATGGGTATTGAAAATGGCGCGGCCATTGAAAATGATCTGAAAAATGTGAAATACTTTTATGATCGCGGTATCCGATATATCACACTAACTCATGGAAAAAGTAACCAGATTTGTGATTCTTCCTATGATCCGGATATAAAATGGAATGGGTTAAGTCCGTTTGGCAGAGATGTGGTAAGAGAAATGAATCGTATAGGAATTATGGTGGATATCTCTCATGTCACAGATAGTACATTTTATCAGGTGATTGAAATATCTAAAGCACCGGTGATTGCATCGCATTCGGCCTGTCGAAAATTTACGCCGGGATGGGAACGCAATATGAGCGATGATATGATTAAAACAATGGCTGCCAGGGGTGGTGTAATTCAGATGAATTTTGGATCGTCCTTTATAAATGATGCATACCGACAGAATGCTGATCCACTCTGGAAGTACATCGAAGATAATAATATGAAATTCAGCGATCCGGCCACGCATGCGTATATCAAAAAATATAATGAAGAACATCCAATGGATTTTGCAGATATTACCGAGGTAGTCGCCCATATTGATCACGTAGTACAAATTGCCGGAATTGATCATGTGGGCCTGGGATCTGATTTTGATGGCTTGGGAGACACCCTTCCCACCGGTCTGAAAGATGCCTCTGATTTCCCAAATTTAATATATGAATTGCTGAAGAAAGGGTATTCACAAAAAGATATTCAAAAGATATGTTCGGGAAATTTATTGCGTGTCTGGGCACAGGTGGAGCAGATTGCATCTGAAGGGAATATGTAATAAGGTACAAGGTTCAAGGAACAAGGATTGAAGAGTGAAAACGAAATAATGAAATAAAGTCCCTAAGTCCCTTTGAACAGGCACAAAGGCACAGAGTACTTTTCACTTCGAAATTCAACATTCGATATTTTTACTTTCAAAAGTCCCTAAGTGCCTGAGTCCCTAAGTCCCTTTGAACAGGCACAAAGGCAAAGAGTACTTTTCACTTCGAAATTCAACATTCGATATTTTTACTTTCAAAAGTCCCTAAGCAGCCTGAGTCTCCTGAGTCCCAAATAATTTGGCGTTCTTAGTTTTTGCATTGCAATCTTTGCGGTTAAAAAAATATCCCCAAAGCAGGTGCCCCGGCTAAAAGGTTCTTTCAGAATGACAATTTAGGTGTCATATTTATAGCATCCAGCATCTTGTATCCGGTTTCTTGCCTCCTGCCTTACTGATCCTCATATTCCACAGTAGTATTCTCCAGTACTACCAGTTCAACCCCCGCCCTGGAAAACAACTCCCGGCTCTCGCTTGCGGCGTGGTACATCTTCTTTGCAACTACTTTTGTAATTCCACTGCTGACAATCAGCATGGCACAAATGCGACAAGGCTCCATTGAACAATACAGAGTGGTACCTTGTAATGGAATGCCATATCGTGCGGCCTGGCAAATCGCATTCTGTTCGGCGTGAATGGTGCGCATACAATGTTGACGAACGGTACCATCCTCATCAATTACTTTTTTCATCAGATGGCCCGCTTCTGAACAGTGTGGAAATCCCGGCGGTGATCCCACATATCCCGTACATAAAATTCTGCGATCTTTTACAATAATACAGCCACTCATACCACGATCACAAGTGGCACGCTTGGCCACTTCATCTACTAACTTTATAAAATATTCATCCCAGCTGGGTCGCATGTTTTAAATCCTGTTATTATGTGTAATACTTCATTTTATATAATTTCTTGCAGAGAGGCAAAAGCAAGAGAAATAGTAATTCGGAACCGGTGATTTTTGCTCTTTATTACTAATTACAAATTACCAATTACTAATCCCAATTTCCAATTCTTATGCTATTCCAGGGATCAAAAATAATTGACTATGAGGATTTTATTAATTATATATAATTTGATTGTTCGCTAGTTGAACAAACCATTCCGCCTCTCTACCCGGAGTTTATCATGAACGAGCTCAAACTACCTGACAAATTTAATAAACAAGTGGCTTCTGTTGTCATCTTAAGAATTTTTATTGGATGGCATTTATTATATGAGGGCCTAATCAAACTAAATATGCCATTGGCAAAAGTGTTTCTGTGAAAGGTGTTTGGGATATGGAAGGGAATCATCTCCGGTTTAGTTTAGAAAAATGTTTACAAATATCAATGGAATCGGGTTATCATGGATTTTGGGGAATCGAATCGGTTGTCAGAAGCGGGGAACGCGATTCATTGGATAAACTAAGTAATGATGAAAAGAAAAAACTCGATTGGCAAGCCGTGCGCTGGACAAAAGCGGTAATCGATTCGCTGGTTTTTGGCAATTAAGGCTGAGTCTTAAATCGGTGTAATTTTTTTCTCGCAGAGACGCGGAGACGCAGAGATTAGAAGTCAGTAATTAGTAATTCGTTATTTGGAAATAATAATTTTTAAGGGGGATCTAATGAATTATAAATCATATTCACTCAGATTTTTATTGCTTGGCCTGTTTGTCTGTTTGGTATTTTTTAGTGCCGATAGTACGGGTCAGCCGCAAACTGATAATACCAAACAAAAACTGGCTGTTATCTGGACCAGCGGTGATCCCGATGTGGCACATCGTGTTTGTTTTATGTATACCCATGCAGCAAAAACAGGCTGGATGGTTTGATGAGGTAGTACTTGTAGTTTGGGGGCCATCGGCACGTCTGCTGTCAGGAGATAAAGATTTGCAGGCAAAAATATCCGACATGAAAAAAGATGGCGTTATTGTACAAGCATGTGTTGCCTGCGCAGATTCATATGGCGTCAGCCAGAATCTTGCAGATATGGGAATAGAAGTAAAGGGAATGGGGCAGCCTCTGACCGAAATGTTGAAATCGGATTGGAAGGTCATTACATTCTGATCAGTTTTTACAACTGGTCTTTCAATATATTAATCAATAATTCAGGGAAAGAGGTAAACAAATGAAATATAAAAATAATATATTTGCGATTATCTTTCTGGTGATATTAACCATTTCTTTGACTGCGCAACCGGTTGATGATCAAATTTACTATCTGGTTCGCTGCGACGATATGGGGATGTGCCATGCGCTTAATATGGCAATCAAAGAAGTCATTGACTCCGGACTTCCTTTTTCCACCTCGGTAATGTTTGCCTGCCCCTGGTATCAGGAAGCGGTTGATATTCTAAAGGAACATCCCGAAGTGGGTGTGGGGATTCATCTGACTTTAAATGCAGAGTGGAAAAATTATCGTTGGGGACCGGTGCTGGGCAAAGAAGCAGTGCCCAGTCTGGTTGACAGTAATGGTTATTTTTTTCCATCGCGCTCAAAACTCTTTGCCAACAATCCCAAACAAAAAGAAATTGAAAGAGAATTACGTGCACAGATTGAGCGGGCAATGAGCAGTGGTGTACAGATTGATTATCTGGATTATCATATGGGCGCCGCCGTGCAGACAAAAGAATTGCGGGCTCTGGTAGAGTCACTGGCAGAAGAATATGGCCTGGGTATGTCGGGATATTTTAGTGAAGAATACTCAAATATTACCTATCATCCTGAGTTAGGCAGCAAGTTGGATAGTTTGCTCATGCACATCAATGAGTTACAGCCCGGAATTAATATGCAGGTGGTTCATGTGGGACTTGATGTTCCTGAAATGCAGGCATTAAAAGATATGAATGAATTTGGCTTGCCGGAAATGAGTCGTCACAGACAAGAAGAGTTACAAAGTATTATCAGTCCGGAAGTGAGAAAATTATTAAAGAAAAAAGGGGTAAAACTGATTACCTATAAAGACCTGATCAAGATGGTTGGATTAGAGAATATGTACCGGCCAGAGGATAGTGAGTACTAGATGCTGGATGCTGGATGCAAGATGCAAGATACAGGATGGTCAAGTCTTTATGTTACCGCAAAGTTCGCCAGGATCTGAACAATGGTACGCAAAGCATTATGAATGTATATTTTGCGTCCTTTGTATCTACTTTGCGATCTTTGCAGTTGAAAAAATGTCATGTTGCCCCAGAATGGAATCCGGCTGTCATTTCAGGCAGAAATCCTCCCGTTGTGTGAGCATTTAGCTCAATATAATGGATAACTTTGTGCTCGGCAAGACGGGAAGATCCCTTCGGGGTGACAAATGCAAGTCTTTTTTACCGCAAAGTTCGCCAGGATTGAACAATGTACGCAAAGATTAATCAAATTATATTTTAGCGTCCTTTGTTTTTACTTTGCGATCTTTGCAGTTGAAAAGATATTGTCATCGAAACCCGTGTCTCGGCTAAAAGGTTCTTATCCATAGGATCCCGTTCCGGGACAGAATGACTAAATGTATCAAGCATCCAGCATCCAGAATCCTGCATCTTGTATCTTGTATCCTGAATCCTGAACCATCTCACAAAATCGGAGTCAATCCAAATGACCATTTCCATCCGCCCATATCATCCCAGTGATCTGGTATCATTATATAAAATCTGCTTAAGTACCGGTAAAAGCGGTGCCGATGCCAGTGGTTTATATCGTGATCATGATCTTTTGGGTCAGTTTTATGCCGCACCCTATGCGGTATTTGAACCGGATCTGTGTTTTATACTGACTCTTTCCGAAAAACCTGTCGGATATATACTGGGAACCAGAGACTCGATAAAGTTTTATGAAAAATGTGAAGTGGAATGGTTCCCCATATTAAGACTAAAATATCCGTTTCCACCAGATGATGATGACTCCCAAGAAGGCCGGATCATTAAACTTATTCATAAGGGGCACCGGGTTAAACCGGAATTGTCAGCCTATCCGGCGCATTTGCACATAGATTTGTTGCCTGCAGCACAGGGGAAAGGTCAGGGCAGGAAATTAATGCAGGTGTTCATTGATAGACTGACAGAACTGAAAATTCCGGCATTACACCTGGAAGTTGGTAAAGCCAATCCCGGGGCGATTCAATTCTACCAACGACTGGGATTCACTCAAATTCATGAATATGAGTTCTCGATAGCCTTTGGGATGAGGTTGGGGGAGGGATAACTTGGTAATAAGTAATTTGGAACTGGGAAATGGGAATTAGTCATTTGTTTTATATGAAGTTGCAAAAAGTCATTTGCCCTGCGCTAAAGCGCAGGGATATCTGAATCTCAACAAATATAGGGGCTTTAGCCCAAAATGTACTGGTTTTGCATCAGCCTGTCACGGCGGACAGAATGACACATTGGATACTTTTACAGACTTTTATCTAATACCTTCTTCAACACGATTCGGGCCCCGATTCCAGCAACAATACTTGTGATAGCAATGGCCAAAAAGATGCCAGTAAGACCGTATATCAATGAGCCGATGAATACAAATGGCACTAATAAACCGAATAACATGGATAAGTTTAAAACAGCAGCGTGAAATGGCTTATTTAATACATTGAGGGCCGTGTTTGAAATATTAAAAATACCATACAATCCATAGCCAATCGGAACAATCCACAAATATTGAACAATATTATCAATAACACCGGGATCTGAACTGAATAATGAGGCAATATAAGATCCTGAAAAAAACAGAATAATTAGCGCACAGATTCCCCATAATAACGAAAATAAGTGACTTATATTTATGCCATCGCGTACCCGTTCCGGTTTACGCGCCCCAAGATTCTGACCGATAAATGGTCCAAGCACGCTGGTCAGTGCCATAACAACCGTCATGGCGAACAGATCGATGCGTGTGGCTACACCAAATGCGGCCACAGCCGGGGCACCATAAGATGCGACGATTCTGGTGATTATTCCTGCTGCCAGTGGGCGCAAAATATTTGTTGATGCCGTAGGTAGTCCGATGTATAATATTTTTTTCCAGGAATCAACAACTTCACTTATTTTCGGTGATTTTAGAATTATCATATTGTATTTATGGCTCAATATCCAGATTGAAAACACAAGTGTCAGGGCACGGGCGATTACGGTTGCCAGGGCAGCCCCTTGCATCTCAAGCCTTGGGAACGGTCCGTAGCCGAATATGAAAAGCGGATCTAAAATAACGTTCACCAGCACACCGACTACCATGATAAGGCCGGCAGACTTGGTATCACCAGTCGCACGAATCGCATTATTGCCGACAATCGGGATGACTAAAAAAATCATTCCCGGATACCAGATCTGCATGTATTCTTTTACAAGTGGTAAGGTTTGTTCATCTGCACCAAGTAAGCGGAATACCGGTTCAATCGTCAGAAATCCGATTATAATAAATACACTGACTACCAGCAAAGCCAAAACCAGGCTATCTGTAGTCAGCCGGGCCACTTTTTGCTGATCATTTTCACCAATTGCCTTGGAAATAACGGCCGAAGCCCCCACACCCAGGCCAAATGATATACCGCCCAGGATAAAAATGACTGGGAAGGTAAAACTAATGGCAGCCAGTTGCGCAATTCCCAGCTGTCCAATAAAGTAGGCATCGACCAGATTAAACGACATCGTTCCAACGATTCCGAAAAACATTGGAATTGTTAACCGGAAGAGCATCTTACCGATCGGGCCCTCAATCAGCAAAGGAGTGTCATTTTTTGTATGGCTCATTACTGAATATCCTGTTTTTATATATTATATACAAGTACGTAGGATGACATTAATGTCATCCTACAAAAATCCCATTTTATTGTTGACAATTTGGTTTGCATTATATAAGTTAGTTCACAAGATGAAATAACTAAACATAAACTTTCATCGTAAATGTTGGCAAACGCTTGTACAAATTATTATACCTTCCTGAACAAATTAGTGCATTGTATATGTTACTCCGCAGTAGTGGAGTGCGTATGCGGGTAAAATCATTTAGTTTTAAAACAAACAAATTTCCTTTTTGAGTAAAAGGAGGCATTTCATATGAACAAGGATAGATATAAATTCTATCTTATTTCCTTCCTGCTGGTAGCACTCATAATCACAAATATTTTTGCCGGAACTACCGGAAAAATTGCAGGATATGTATCCGATGCAAATACGGGTGAACCGCTTCCCGGTGTGAATGTGCTTATTGAAGGAACCTATCTGGGGGCTGCGACAGATCTGGACGGCTATTTTGTGATCCTTAACATTCCGCCTGGAACCTATAAAGTACAGGGAATGATGGTAGGGTTTGCAACAAGTACGATCACAGATGTTCGTGTCCGGATTGACCAGACAACGGAACTCGATATATCCATGGGTGAAGAAACGCTGGAACTGGAAACGATAGAAATCATAGCCAAAAGACCGATTGTGGAAAAAGACGTTGCCGCAAGTCGCGCCAATCTTACTCTTGCAGAAATTGAAAGTATTCCGATCATCAGCGTGGAGCAGGCGGTTGGATTGCAGGCTGGTATACAGGGACTTGCTGTGCGCGGCAGCCAGACAGATGAAACTGCATTCGTTGTCAACGGAATGACCTTACGTGATGAGCGTGACAACACGCCGTTCTCAGGAATTAGTTATGCCTCGGTTGAAGAAATCCAGATCCAATCCGGTGGATTCAGCGCGGAATATGGAAATTTCCGCGGGGGCCTGGTAAATGTCGTAACCAAAGAAGGTGGACGCGATTCCTATAATTTCAGTTTTATCGGTCGTTACCGGGGTGCTTCTGATAAGCATTTCGGACCATCTGCAAATGCCAGAGATTCTTACTGGATCAGGCCCTATGTGGATGATGCGGTTGCATGGACCGGCACAAGTAATGGAGCCTGGGATCAGATAACCCAGGAACAATATCCCATTTTTGACGGCTGGAATGCCATTTCCACTCAAAGACTGAATGATGATGATCCCACAAATGATCTGAGCCCCGGTGCGGCACAACGTTTATTCCTCTGGCAACACCGCAAGCAGCTGGATATTCAGGAGCCCGATTATGTTTTGGATTTTAGTTTTGGCGGACCCATGCCGTTTATCAGTAAAGACCTGGGCGGTCTCCGTTTTCAACTATCCTATCGCACATCACAAAGTATGTACCTCATTCCTCTGTCAGATGATGGCTATCGTGATTATACCTGGCAATTTAAACTCACCTCAGATTTGTCACAGGGTATGAAACTGATGTTTGATTTCGTGTCGGGAAAACAAACCGGTACAACTTCTTCACGTTCTGGTGGACCCGCACTTTTTACCAGTACCGGAGGGATTGCAGCAGAACTCAGCAATGGTCCAAAATATATTGATGCCAGGATGTTTAATACCGATTACTGGAATCCATCCCGTGTCGATATCACGAGCATGGGCCTTAAATTCAGCCATGTTCTGAGCAATACTAGCTATTATGACGTTACACTTAGCCGATTTGCCTCTAACTATGATACTTATCTTGGTGCCCCGAGAGACCGGACACCGCAGTATGTATTCGGCAATGGATATTATGTAGATGAGTCGCCATTTGGCCTGGAACAGTTTTTGTCTACCACTGGTATCGATGGCGTAATGCGTATGGGTGTCGGTATGAGTAATAGCCGCGATAGCTCATTTGTGGCCACGTATAACTTAAAAGCGGACTGGACCGGACAGTTAAACAAGTTTAATAAATTACGTGCTGGGTTAGAATTTGCCATAACTGATAGCCGCATGAATTATGCGCAAAGAGATGAAGTTCTGAAAGATGGCAACTCTCAGACTAAATGGGAGCGTACTCCGTTGCGCGGTGGTCTGTATGTTGAAGATAAACTGGAATTTCAAGGTATGATTGCCCAGTTTGGTTTGCGTCTGGATTATTTTAATGCGGGAGGAGACTGGTATGTTATTGATAACCCATATAATCCGGCTTTTAAACCAGGCGCCGCAACGAATATCGATACCATTCTTAATAAGGAATCAACAGATCTGATATTAGAATTGAGTCCGCGGTTAAATGTCTCATTTCCAATTTCTGAAAATAGTAAGTTGTTTTTTAATTATGGCCATTTCAGACAGTTACCCACCCCTGAAAATCTATACATTCTGAGGTATGGTGACGAGAGAAAACAGATTTCACGAATTGGTGCCCCAAATAATTTATTGCCTCGCACCATCGCCTATGAACTGGGCTTTGAACAAAACATCTGGGATATGCTGCTGATACGTGCAGCTGGTTATTACAAGGATATTTCTGATCAACCCAGGTTGGTCAGCTACGTCAGTGGCATAAATTCAGTAGATTATGACATCTCTGAGCCAAACAGTTATGAGGATATTCGTGGATTCGAGTTAACGCTAACAAAGAATCGCGGAAACTGGGTACGTGGATTTATCAACTATACCTATCAGGTAAATACTTATGGTTATTTTGGCTACAGGGTAGTTAATGAGGAAGCAGCAGCACAACGGCAATATATTAAAACGACAGAAGACAATTATCAGACGAAACCCGTACCACGGCCATATGCAAGAATGAATGTGGATTTTTTTACGCCGATGCAATATGGTCCGGATCTGGGCGGATTCTATCCCCTGGAATCGTGGCGATTTAATATACTGGGCAACTGGAGTTCCGGCACATGGTCAACATGGACTGGTGGTGGCGGGTCAATCAAAGGCATTGAGTATAACGTCCAATGGAATGATTATATTAACTTTGATATTCGTTTGGGTAAAACTTTTAATATTGGCAGTACGGTTATTGAATTATTTGTTGACATTACGAATGTGTTCAATCATAAGTACATGTCTTCAGGTGGTTATGGCTTTGTCGATGGCGATGACAGAAAAGCCTATTTTGCATCCTTGCATTTCCCCGAAGATACAGAGGGCTTTGATGCCTTTGGTACTATCGCCGGCGATGATCAACCCGGTGATTATCGCGCGACGGGAGTCGATTTCGTACCCATCATTTTCGGATCGAATTATCAAGGGATTAATCAGAGTTATATAGAAACAGAATACTTGTACTATTTTAAGCAGGCAGTCGAAGGTGTACATGGTACGGGGTATTACCAATATGTTGACGATGGCAGTGGTATCCCTAAATTTGTTCGTCCTGATCAGGCATATTTGGATCAGGTTTTGCAGGATAAGGCATACATCGACATGCCAAATCTAACACATTATACCTTCCTGAATCCCAGAGGTCTGTTCTGGGGTATAAAGGTTTCATTTAAATTATAAAAAAGGAATATATTTTAATGAAACACTTCATCTTCATTTTACTAATCGGAACATTTATTTTTTTCGGATGCTCCACTGAATCTGTCCAGGGCCCGGAGGACAGAATATCAAAAATATCCATGTCTGTACAGGGTTTAAATGATCCCGGAGATAGTGTGGCATATCACGCCTGGTTAAGCTGGAAAGATATTCAGACGGAGCAACTGGATTTTATTGAGCCTCTGGGTGTCCTTGAACTGTCCGGAGAGAGGCAATATAGTAACAGTGCATCATTGCCCCAGGGCTATCTTCAGGGTGCAGAATTTATATTAATCTCCATGGAAACAAATAGCGATGCAACCTCACCGAGTAATAATCGTATCATCGCTGCCAATTTATATGCTAATACCGGGACCTTTCGAATAGGCCATAAGCAGATTCTGGATTATAATTTTGAATCGGCCAACGCCACATTCTTTCTCGATACGCCAACTGAAGACCCGCCATCGGCTAATCCAACCAGAGGGATTTGGTTTGCGAACTATGATATGCAGATAAAGGATATACTGGATTCTACCGGTGCCGTCATTGGTAAAGATACAATAGAAAGCATAACACCGGGATTGGATCTGGCAATATTGCCGCCGGGTTGGGAATATCAGGCATTTGTTATTTCAGGTTCGGATAGTTTCTTGATCGGTACTTTCAGATCTCCCGATGCTCCGGATGGGACTAAACTATATAGTGGTCCGAATCCGGGATATCTTTATCCTGGTGAAGATTTCTTAGTCAATGATCCGGCTATGCCGCTTGATCTGAGAGGCAAATCAGTGGTCGTAAAGATGACTCCCATTTATCCGGATGGCGGTAATATGCCTTATGAAGTTGATGTTTTTAAGGGTGCCATTCCATCCGATGCACAGAGCCGGATAAATTATTCGTTGGAAAATATGACCGAAACCTGGCCGACCGGTCAGTCTGCAGACAGAAATAACTTTATATAAATGATTAAATAAAACCAATCTAATAAAGGATGGATTTAATGCAAAGTATAAAGGCAAGTAAAATAATTTTAGCAATTACATTCATGATTATTTTACTCATCATCCCATCTCAGATAGATGCTCAGGAATATAAATGGATGAATGTCGGATCACTGCATAACTGGTATGCCGATATTGGGTGTGAGGTTGAAGTGGGGCGTACGGCAACTTCTAATCAGCAAGACGGTTTGCGTTGGCCCGCCATTTATCAATATCAGGACATCCAGGCTGCCAAAGGCTTTTGGATGGGCGCTAAAAACTTTACTGATGAAACTGGTTCCTATGATTATAAAGTCGTTCATATCGGTCCCCGTGTCTTAGGTTATGGTGAATTTTATCCGGTACAGTTCGAAATGATAAGTAAGTTTCCAACCCCGGAAGTCATGGTTGATGGTGTTAGGTCGGTTAAAGATGAGGCAATAGTTGAAAGTGTCGATGAAACCATACCATGTGATCGTATGATCGTAAATAAAGTGAACACTCTTTTAGGTATCACCATGACGCGCCGGATTATGGCCTGGGGTGTACCCGGACATGATAATTATATGATTTATGAATATGAATTTGAAAATACCGGCAATACCGATGGTGATCCTGACATTGAACTGCCTGGAAATACGGTGGAAGATGTAATGATGTTCTGGCAGTATCGCTATGCAGCCTGTTTCCAGACCAGATATGTCATCGCGAACGGCACCGGCTGGGGAATGAATACTATGCAGGATAGCCGCGGAGATGGCGATAATCCTGATTTGTATGGCGATCCGGATGATGAACGATTCCGGGCCCAATTTATATGGCATGGGTATTTTCCGGGAAAGATTGTAGCCTATGATAATATTGGTGGACCGATCTGGGCACGTGATGCCAGTGGCGCAAGTACCTACGTTACAGAAAGAGACACCGTTGGCCGGCTTGGTGCACCACAATTTGCCGGTGTGGTTACCATACATGCAGATAAGTCTACTTCTGAACCGGTTGATGATTCGGGTCAACCATCCACGACTGGTTTTTATGGCTCTGATGAACCACTTACTTCTAATAATGATGCCTATAACAGAGGCAAAATGGAACAGGAATACGCCTGGATGACCAGAGGTCATATGAGTCCGCGTCATGCCTGGAAGGTGGAGCCATCGGGTGATTTTACAAATCAGACTGGCGCACCAAATTTTCCTCCCGGGGCCCCCGGCGGATTTTCTATCGGTGATGGATATGGTCCATACACCCTTGGTCCCGGTGAAAAAATTAAAATTGTCCTTGCAGAAGCAGTGGATGGAATTGGTCGGGACATATGTATTGATGTCGGCCGGAAATATAAAAACGGACAACTAACTGATCAGGCAAAAAATACAATCGTGATGACCGGTAAAGATTCCTTAATGCGTACATTCCGAAATGCAATCGATAATTATACATCGGATTTTACGGCATTGCCCGCAGCGCCAAAACCACCAAAATCAGTGATTATAGAAGGTCTGGGAGACCGTATCTCACTTAGTCTGGGAGACATTTGACGAAGAAAATTTAGCCGGTTTTCGTGTTTATCGCCAGGCCGGAAATTATGTCGATCCATTGATTCCGCCGGAATTAGTTTATGTGGCCGATGCATCCGAGCGGTCTTTTGATGACACGAGTCCGGTACGCGGCGTCGCATATTATTATTTTGTTCTGTCAGTGGGTACAGATGGCTCTACCAGCAGCCGATTCTACTCGCAGGCATATGATCCTGCCTTCCTCAAAAGACCGGCAGGAGAAAATATCTCAGAAGTTCGGGTTGTGCCAAATCCTTATTTAATCAGGTCGGAGGGCGGGCGCCTTGCTTTTCCGGGTGAAAAGGACAAACTTGCATTTTTTAATATCCCTGCCCGCTGTACGATCCAGATTTTTACGGAAATCGGTGAACTTGTAAATGAAATTGACCACACAGATGGCAGTGGAGACGATTCATGGAACGGGGTCACCTCATCGAACCAGGTGGTGGTTAGTGGTATCTATATCGCAGTGATTACCGATAAAGATACCGGAGAAAAAGAAATTGTAAAATTTGTCGTCATTCGTTAAAAATAATTAAGGCATATCATGAAGAAAAGCATTTATACCAATTTGATTTTAATTCTGGCGATAATTTTTGTTAATGCGGCCGATGCACAGGAGAACCAAAAGCTGGCTCAAACGGGTATGAAATTTCTCAGTTTATCGTTGGATGCCAGGGCTAGTGCGCTGGGTGGTGCACTTACTGCTGTTGAAGGTAATTCCCTGACAATGTTCTACAACCCTTCAACCATGGGATTTCGTGATCAGGCGTTCGATATTGCAGCGGGTCAGGTAAGCTTTATTGCCGATATAAATTATATTTATGGAAGTGCGGCTTATCAACCCGGAAATGGTGAATATGGGGTGTTCGGACTCACATTTGTCTCTGTGGATTATGGCGACTTGATTGGTACGATCCGTGCGGAAAATGAGCAGGGATTTTTGGAAACCGGAATATTTAGCCCGGTAGCATTTGCATTTGGTGTCGGATACGCCAAGGCCCTTACGGATCAATTCTCAATCGGAACAAATGTGAAGTATGTAAAACAGGACCTGACGGGTGGTTATGTTGATTTTGATTCCGAGCAAAATGGTGTTGTCATTGAAACCAATAAGGATTTGCTGGTTTTTGATTTGGGTTTACTTTACCGAACCGGGTTTAAAAGCCTGAATTTTGGTATGAGTATTCGGAATTTTGCACAGGAAGTCACTTATATTGAAGAGAGTTTTCAGCTACCTCTGACATTTCGGATCGGTTTGGCGATGAATATGATGGATCTTACCGATATTGATCAAAATGTACATTCTCTCTTGTTGTCTGTGGAGGCTATTCACCCGCGTGATTATGCGGAGCAACTTAGTTTTGGCGCCGAATATGAATTCATGAGAATGTTCGCTTTGCGCGCTGGTTATTCTTTTCCCAATGATGAACATGGCTTTAGTGCCGGTGTCGGTTTTCATAAGGAAATATCAAATTATCTGATTGGTATCGATTATGCATATACGCCTTTTGGCATTTTTAATGAGGTCCATCGTTTTACAATCGGATTTGGATTTAATTAAAATATGCTTCAGCAATATTAGTCTCGAGGAGCCCTATGATGTATAAAAATACTGTATATATGTTGCTTAGTATCATTTTGTTATTTGGTTGCAAGGAGGATCCTGAACCAAGTTTGTTTGATCCGAATGAATATGAAGCAGCATTCAAGGATGTGCCGGTAATAACCAGCATTGCGCCGGCAGGAAGCTCGTATGCCGGTGTGGGAAATCTGACTATTACAGGTACAAATTTTAATCCGAATGAACCGGTTACCGTTAATAACAGAGTCGAGTTCATCGATGGCGCAGATTTCGTAGTCGCGGAGATCCTTGGTAGCACTAATACAGAACTAAATATAAAATCCCCGGTAATTGTGGGCGATTCTCTCCAGGTACGAGTCTGGTCGAATGGCGCAGATCCCTATAGTGAACAATATCTGTATAAATTAAAAGCTGCGGTTTCTGAGCTTACCATTGTCGATAGTAAGCAGGGCGAAGCCAATTATCATTCCGTTGCTGTGTCTGCGGATGGCAAAATTTTAATTGCTGTAGAAAATACAAGTGCTCAGGCAGTCAAAGGGGTAATAAAAGTTATGAATGCGGCTGGTGAGGTTGAGGCGACCTGGCCAATGAGCGCACAGGTTGTAGAAGGTATTAAATATGGTCCGGGGAATAAGGCATATTTTACATTTGCTGTGGGCCGTGCCAAGCAAATTAAAACAATTGATCTGACAAATGGAACTGAATCTGCATTTAGCAGTGTAAGCGTTGTACCTAAAGATCTTGACTTTGATCCGGATCAAAACGTTTGGGTAATAGGCAGGCAGAGTGCAACCGCTTTGTATCCTTCGGATATTATCCGGATAAATTCTGATGGTTCCGGTGCACAGGTCGCGGCTACATTTGATGCTTTTTTACAAACGATACGGGTTTTTTCAGACGGCGGAAATAATTATGTATATGTTGCGGGTTACAATAACGATACAGGCGAAGAAAAAATCTGGCGTAACATGATAAAACCCGATGGCACGCTTGAAGCGCCGGAAGTAGTGCTTGATGTGGCGGCGGCATCCTGGTTACCGGGAAATGTGCAATCCATCACATTTTCAGCATCCGGAACCATGTATATTAGTTCCAATTCTGTACCAGACGCAATATTCAAATATGACCCGGCTTCGGGAGCAAATGAAATATTATATCCGGGATTACTGGATCCCAATCAACCGTATGTCTCATGGGACAACGGCATTTTTATGTATTCCGTCCAGCAATTGATTGGCGGAACCACAAAAGTTCTGAAAATTGATCTGGGTGAACCCGGCGCACCCTATTACGGCAGACAATAGTAGAGTCGCATCGAATGCGACTTTAAATTGGCAATGGGCAATAGGCAATAGGCGGTCATATCAGATTTTGCATCTGTCATCCTATGGTAAGGACCTTTTGCCAGAAGCACAAAGATCTTTACAAGATGACAACTCTGTGACTTTGGCGACACGTAGGGACACGGCATGTCGAAGACCGCGTTCTACGGGGCCGTGTCCCTACTACAAAACATGACATTTACAAAATAGGTATTAAACATTATATTCACAGATTCTATGAAACAATAACCATTAACAGAAAATTTAACCAAGGTATTGAAGGGAGGTGGAAAGGCACCTGAAAAATTTTTCTTTTTAATTAACTTGTATTTATTGTTAGTCTAACGGAGGATCAAATGAATCACAAACTTGTTACTCTTTTTGTAGCGTTTATTCTTTTAATTGCTTTTTCGGTTTCCTTTGCTCAGGATGAGCCAAGAATCGAAAGAGCCGGCGAAATTCCCGTTCCGGAACCAAATGTAAATGGTGAGAGCGGAACCGGTAATATGGTAACCGGTGTTGACTTTGACGAAGACGGTAATACCGATGTCTTTGTTGCTATGCATAACTGGGGCGATGGAGATGCTGAAATGGTACCCAGATTGTATAAGTATGAAAAAGTCGATGGCGAATGGACCGTTGTATGGTCATGCTCGTTGAAAACAGGTCTTGACAAACAAAATACCTGGCCGGCATTGAGCCATGGTGATTTGGATGGCGATGGCTTGCAGGAAATCATCTGGGGTCCGGTAAACTGGGCAACCACTGAAAATCCAAATCCAATACGGATTGTTGTTTTTGAAGAAGTCGCTGAAACAGGTGATGATGCACTTGGTGTAGCAGATGGCGACAATTATCTTCCTAATACCAGCTTTCCAATTCTTTCGGCAGATAATGGCAACCTGAGACCATTTAAATTTGTGGTTGCCGATGTTGATTTTGACGATACAACCGAAGTAGTCTTCTGTGACCGTGTCGCCAACTGGTATGTGGGTATACTTTCAGTATCTGATGTACCTAATTCTGATGCGCCTGCCGGAACAGAAACCTGGACCGTTGAAGCAGGTGCGGACAATGAATTTGGTATCAGTGCGGAAAATAAATGGGATATCGCATTTCTGGATAGCACCATTTATCTGTTTGATGAAGTCCAAACAGATCGTCTGAAATGGACTGGTGAAGAATGGGAACTTCTGACACCACAAACAACCGTTCTTGAAGGTGCCGGTTCCTGGAAAAGTGGCGTCGTCACTGATATCGATGGTAATGCCAAAGAAGAGATTATTATTGGTTCATGGTATACATCTGTAGTTGGTGGGCATGGTATTCATGTGCTCGAAAGCTGGGATGCTACCGGTGAAAATATGCTGGATTCACTGAAAGATACTAAAGTTATAGATCTTTCTGAGTGGATGCCCGATGGATCATATGGTGTATATGGTGGTGCTGTTGGTGATATCGATGGCAATGGAAAACCTGATTACGTCTTTGGATCCCGTAATACCACGCCCAATGCCTTAATTCTTAAAGCCGAATATATTGGTGCCCAAAATGGTGCCGGTGATCCCGCAAATTGGACTGTAGAGATTATTGACAGTGCGTATGTAGATGCCGGCGGTCGTTGGGGCGTTATCGGTATGGCTAATGTGGATGATGATCCGGCAACAGAAGCACTCTATACCACAAGTGTACCTGCTGGTGGCGGTCTGTTTGCGGATGATGTTACACAGCCGATTGTAATTCTTGATTATGTTGCTCCGGTAATTGCCGGTCCCTGGGTATGGAGAGATGCCATTTATAAATATGATGCCGATGTGATACCTGCAGGTGGTGGATATCATGGCGTTGCTGTTGATAAGTATGATCGTATCTGGACGGCACGTTGGGCCACCGGTCTGGAATGTCTCACTGCGGCAGGCGATACCGTATTTCTCGTTGATAGTGCCAATGTTAAAACTGAAGCCGGAACAGACACGACACTTTTCCTGACGAATGTTCGTGGTTTGAATGTGGATAAAGATGGCAATATCATCGCTTCACGTGCCGGTTATGTTATCAAACTGAATGTGGAAGATGGCACACCGTTGGCCTGGACTCCTTTTGCAGGTTCGCCGCTTAAACCGGCAATTGATGACGAAGGTTATATTTATGTTGGTCTGGTTGTGGGTGTCACACCGATCTCGGTAATTGATCCGGCGACATTCAAAATTACTCAGACTATTGATCTGTCACCTGCGGCAAGTTATGCCCGTGGTATGACTGTATCTCCTGATGGCAAAACGCTGATTCCTGGTGATTTAACCGGTGCAATTCATGCGCTGCCGATTTATACTACTACTGATTTTGTTAATTATGCAAAAACAGATAGTATATTTAACGACAATCAGGGAAATCCAATTTTGATAAACCAGACTGTTACGCTTGATCGTGATGCAAAAGACAGATACTGGATTTCTCAGGATGGTGCCTATGGTGGCGCTGGTGATCCAAGAAATGCCGAAAATGCAATGATCATGCTGGATCCGGCTTCTAATCAGTATACATCAATACCGATGCCGGAACCGCGTACGGATGTAAATGGTCCGCGTGGTGCTGCATGGACATCAAGTGGTGATACTATGTATGTTGCCAGCTGGAATGCCGGTCGTCTGTATCGTTATGTAGCCGATCTAACTTCAGTTGCCAGCGTTTCAAATGTACCGCAGGAATTTAAGCTTTCACAGAACTATCCCAATCCTTTTAACCCTGTAACTTACATTGAGTTTAACCTGGTGAAAGCCGGTCAGACTTCTCTGACTATTTATAATGTGTTAGGTCAGAAAGTGGTTACATTACTGGATCGTGAACTGGTTGCTGGTAAGCATAAAGTTTCCTTTAATGCAATTAATTTTGCTTCCGGTACGTATGTTTATGAATTAAAATCAGATGGCAAAATTATGACAAAGAAAATGGTACTGCTCAAGTAGTATTCATATTCTGATTTTATGAATGTAAAGGGCATTCGGGTAAGCGATCCCGGATGCCTTTTTTATTAGTGAAGTTCTTGAAAATTATCACACGACGATATTTGTCATCCTGTCTGCCGTGAGGCGGATCCGCCTCACCAGACTGTTGCAGATTCATTAATTTAGGTGCTAAAGCACCAACTAATTATAGGGATATTTTTCTCCCCCGTCTTAAAAGCCGGGGCTAGTCATTTGTTTTATATGAAGTTGCAAAAAGTCATTTGCCCTGCGCTTTAGCGCAGGGATATCTGAATCTCAACAAATATAGGGGCTTTAGCCCAAAATGTACTGGTTTTGCAACAGCCTGTACCGGCGTGATAAGGACCGTTTTACAAGTGTTGGTAGTAACCCCGATAAAAGATTTTTACAAGATGACGACTGGGTGCTCGGCCCTGGTTGTTCGGTACTGGCCATCGAATTGTCATCCTGTAAGGACCTTTTTACAAGAAGCACGAAGATCTTTACAAGATGACATGGTTTATTGTCACTCAATTGCATTGTAACATTATTAAAAGAATGAGATAAAAATGAAAAAATTACTTCCTTTGTTATTTTTAATTTCAATGATATCAGCACTTATGTCTGCCGATCCACCAAAACGCGAATTCCGTGCCGCCTGGATTGCCACGGTAACAAATCTCGACTGGCCAAAATCCGGTCCGGTACATTTGCAGAAACAAGAAATGATTGATATGCTTGATCATCTGCAAGAGATCGGAATTAATGTAGTTGTTTTTCAGGTCAGAACGGAATGCGATGCCCTCTATGATTCGCCCTATGATCCATGGTCTTATTGGCTTACAGGAAGACAGGGCGTGGCACCAAGCCCCTATTATGATCCACTTGAATTTACGATTAAGGAAGCCCATGCCCGTGGCATGGAGTTACATGCCTGGTTTAACCCATATCGGGTGCAGCGAACGGTGGGTAGTTATACTACGGCTTCGAATCATGTGAGCAAGCTTCATCCGGAATGGACAATTACCATTGGTACCTGGCAATTTTTGGATCCGGGATTGCCCGCGGTGCGTGAGTATGTTTCTGATGTGGTTATGGATATTGTGAATCGTTATGATGTGGATGGGATTCATGCCGATGATTATTTTTATCCCTATCCGCCTAATCAGATTACCAATCAGGATGATGCCTCATATGCTCTGTACAATCCACAAAGTTTAAATCGTGGTAACTGGCGCCGTGAAAATGTAAATCAACTCATCACCATGGTCTTTGATAGTATTCAAATTGTAAAACCGCATGTAAAATTTGGCATGAGTCCCTTTGGAATATGGCAGAACGGCGTGCCGACAGGGATTGTAGGGCTTGATGCATATAATACTATTTATTGCGATGGCGTTGCCTGGCTGGAGAGACAGATTGTTGATTACATCACACCGCAATTGTACTGGCCATTTGGCGGCGGACAGGATTATGGAAAATTACTGCCCTGGTGGGCCACTAAGACAAATGACCGGCATCTGTATCCGGGAATGGCGGCCTACCGCATTAATAGCTGGCCTTATGCTGATGAAATGCCGCGCATGATACAATTAAACAGGTCCACGGATAATGTGTATGGAGGAGTCTACTTCCGTGCTCTGGATGGCCTGATATCAAATCCACGCGGATTTGCAGACAGTTTAAAAGAAAATTATTATAAATATCCTGCCTTACTACCCATAATGGACTGGAAGGATCTGCAGGCACCCAATGTCGTTCAGAATCTGCGCTATGATTCGCCCACAGGGGAGGGGCCGGCTGCCCTGGTTTGGGATTTACCTACCCAGGCCGCAGAAGACGATACGGCCAAGCGTTATGCGATTTACCGGTTCAAGGATCAGGTTCCCCAGGAACAGGATCTGAGCGATCCCAAAAATATGATCGAAGTGGTGGGGAATAAATACTATTATGCACAGGTGCCAACATCTGATGCGACTGAGTATAACTATGTGGTCACGGCGCTTGATAGAAACTATAATGAAAGTCCCATGAGCAGTGTTTTATCTATTACACCGCCCGATCCACCGGTTTTAGCCAGTCCGGCAAACAGTTCTGAAAATCAACGTGACACACTGGTTGTCAGCTGGAATCACTCTGATAATTATACATTTTATACACTTCAGATGTCCGTTGACCCGGAAATTAAATCATATAAAACCACATATGATCAGTTGGCCGATTCTTTTCTGGTCATAACCGGACTGGATGGACAGGAAACCTATTACTGGCATGTCAGCGTCAGTAATGCCGGTGGCGAGAGTGATTTTAGCGAAAAATTCAGTTTTTCCACAGGATTCCCTGTGCAACCCTTGCTTGTTTCACCTGAACCCGGTACCGATAAGACACCGCTGGATACAACCATTGTCTGGAGTCAAACGTCAAATTCCACTTCGCACCAGATTCAGTTTTCAACTTCTACTTTGTTCGATCCGCTGTATGTGTTAATTGACACGGTGATGCAGGATACCAGCCTGCGTGTAAGTGATCTGGCATCATACAAAATATACTACTGGCGTGTACGTGCTGTTAATGAGTATGGTGCAAGTAAATGGTCAGATATCTGGGCCTTCCGTACAGACAACGTATCAAGCATTGAGGACCTGAATAATGTTCCATTAACATACTCGCTGGGACAGAATTATCCAAACCCATTTAATCCCGTAACGACTATACCATTTTCAATAGCAAATTCGGAGCAAGTGACCCTTAAGATTTATGATATCCTGGGCCGGACTATTGTAACCCTGGTGGATAATTATCTGGCAGCCGGTATGTATAATTATAGTTTTGATGCCTCGCATCTTCCATCCGGGCTGTATATGTATCAAATCACCACACCGAGCTTCCGGATGAATAAAAAAATGGTGGTGATAAAGTAAAGTTAGTTAATATTAAATTTTGATAAAATAATTGGTAAAGGGATAATAGGAACAAGGATAAAAAAAAGCAAAGGAACAAGGCGCAAGGTTCCAAACTATGTGTACTCGGGGTTCTTGGTGTGCGGAATAGAAAGCTGGACGTAAATCGGATTCAAGTATGATTTAGCCTGCATCTTGCATCCTGTATCCTGTAACCAGCATCCGGTAATTGTCCTTTTATCCCTATATTTGTCAACACTTGTAATACTGCTATTTTTAAGTAAAATCCGGTCTGATCACCGGGTTTTTTATATCATCAATTAAACGAGGAAGAATATGCGTAAATGGCTCGTTCTTGCAGGAATTATTCTAATTCTGTCGATATCATCGGTATTTGCACAGAATCTGAAAGTGTCGGAAATACGACAGGTAACAAATCTGGATGATGGTGCTTTTTTCTTTCCACAAATATTCCCGGGTGGAGATAAGATACTTGTGACATCTTCAAACTATAATGGCTTGTACTATTGCAATCTGGATGGTACAAATATTATAGAAATTAGCAAAGATATAGGTGCCGGTTATGAACCCGTCATTACATCTGATGGCAACTCGGTGATTTACCGGATTTCTGAATTTAAGAATCGCCGGAGATTTTCTTCGTTAATCGAGCAAGAACTTGCCAACGGCCAAAAGCAGCTGTTAATCAGTGAAAAAAGAAATTTGTCCACACCACGGATAAGTCCTTCTGATGAAATAATATTGATGGATAACAACGTTCCACAAACCGTTTCCTTGCAAAAGCCGGGTAAATCTCTGAATCCGCAGACTGCCCAGTTGAACACCCCGGTAGTTTTTATTGAAAATACTAATATTGCCCTGATTTCGGACGGTGATAAGCAAGTCTTTGAACCCATGGGAACGGGACACTACATCTGGCCCTCCATCTCACCGGATGGACAGAAACTTTTATTTACAAAAATGGGCGAAGCAACATATATTTCCGACCTTGATGGTGGTAATCCCGTCTCACTGGGGCGTGCAAATGCACCAAGATGGTCACCCGATGGTAACTGGGTGGTCTATATGGATGACAAAGATGATGGTTATGTGGTGCTCGAATCTCATATATATGCTATATCTTCAGATGGTCAGAACAGAGTACAGCTTACCAATTCACCGGACCGGATCGACATGTATCCGGTTTGGGGGAATGAGATGGATAAAATAGTATTTGCCACAGATAAAGGCGAAATATTTTTAATCACGATGGAAACAGAATAAAAGGTATAAGATGAAAACTTATTTTCAACTATATTTACTTGTCTTGATTCTCAGTGTTTTCAGCATGGGGCATGCACAAAACTTTGATGGTATAAAAATATATATTAATCCTGGTCATGGTGGAAATGATGCGTCAAATGACAGGTATATTCCGATATCCGGTTTCTGGGAATCCGAGAGTAACCTGACCAAGGGACTTTATGTGCGGGAATTATTACAGAATGCCGGCGCAGACGTCTATATCAGCCGAACTGAAAACCGTGACGTAGATGATTTGCCTTTGTCTCAGATTTCTGCCGATGCCAATGCCAATAATGTGGATTATTTTCACTCCATTCACAGTAATGGTTTAAATGGCAATACCTATGTCAATTATCCGTTAATGTTATTCCGCGGATATGATGCTGCACCTGTTTTTCCCGATGCCAAGGTAATGGGCAGCATCATGTGGTATAAAATGCATGAAGCAGATAATGAATGGACAGATTGGCCATATAGCTGGTCGCCAAATAATCGTGGCGACTGGGATTTTTATCCCCAGTGGGGAACATCCGGATTGGGAGTCTTGCGCGGTCTCAACATGCCGGGAACATTATCGGAAGGATCTTTTCATGATTATTTTCCTAATTCATTCCGCCTGATGAATATGGATTATCGCAGACATGAATCGATCGTCATTTTCCGGTCATTTGTGGATTTCTATGATCTGGATCCAATGCCCCATGGCGTTTTGGCAGGAATTGTCCGTGATAATTCAAAATCAGCATCATACAGTTATACCTATAATGCCGGCTTACCAAACGATCAGTATCTTGCCATTAATAATGCACGGGTTACATTGCTTGGTCAAAATAAGCAGTATCTGGGTGATACAAAGAACAATGGTTTCTTTATGTTTGATTCGCTAATGCCCGGCGAATATCAACTGGTATTTGAATCCGGAACATATGCGGCAGATACGCTTTCAGCCACCGTCACAGCAAATAAAACCAGCAAAGTAAATGCCTATCTGACCGAATCCCCTACCAAAGCACCTGAAGTATATACAAGTACACCGGATGATGATCAATCCAATGTTTCAACCACGCAGAATATCAAAATAGTTTTCAGTCAGTCGATGAATAAAAATTCTGTGGAAAATGCAATCACAATTAGTCCGCAAATAAGTGGATCTTATTCCTGGAGCAATGACTACACATTAGATTTTCGGCAGAATGATGCGTTTGATACAGCAAGTGATTATACAATTACGGTTGGTACGGGTGCAATGAATCTTAAGGGGATTGCATTTGAACAGGCATATGAATTCTCGTTTACAACCACCGATCAGCATATTCATCCCAAGGTAAGTTCGTATTTTCCCGGTGCGGATATTGACAGTTCGGCGATTGATACGGAAATAAAAATTAATTTTGACAGCGAAATGCGCGTAGTGAAACAGAGACTGCCTTTTCCATTATTCCCTCTGTTACTGGTCAGTTTGGCTGGAATGATGAAAAAACAGAATTAACATTTACACCTGACCAGGATTTGGAAAGGCAGACCGAATATGAAGTAATTGTATCAAAAACGGCGTTGGATTTTTATGGGATACCACTCTCTGATGATTTTGGATTCAAGTTCTGGACGAGAAATCGAAATGAAATAAATATTGTCAGATCTTTCCCTGTTGATAGCAAAGAGGATATTAGTACAAAAATGATTTTTGCCATTGAGTTTAATGGTCCCCTGGCGCCGGATGTGCAGTCATCTTCTTTTATATTAAAAGATGAGAGTGGCGGTGTAAAACGGATAAAAAACTTGATCGTCTACAATGAACAAGTGCGGTTTGAACCATCCAGTGAACTGACACCGGGGATGTGGTATCATCTAACCATTTTGCCGACCATTGAAGATATTTATGGATTAAATCTGGAAGATACCGTTTATATTGATTTTAAAACCGAACTGGAGACCTTTGCCGGGAATGTGTTTGAAGACTTTGAACTGACCCAATTTTGGGAGAGTCCAAATGACAATAATACAACCACCGGTGTGGTATCAAAAGATACTTATTTTATTTTTTCATCAAATCGAAAAGTAAACGATCTTTTTTCAGGCGCCTTGTATTACCGCTTTTCAGGCGAAAGCGGGGGAATATGCCGTTTGATCAATACGGAGAAATTTCCCACCACGGACAATTCAGAATCTATGTTTGGTATGTGGGTCTTCGGCGATTTTAGTGGAAATATTCTGGAGTTCTGGTTTGAAAAGGGTGGAGTAGAGAATGAGGTCCCTGTTGACACCATTGACTGGATCGGGTGGAAGTTTGTGCAATTTCCTATGAATGTGCTTTCTGGTTCCAGCATCGCCCAATTCCATAGTATCGTAATTCGTCAGGTTGATGGTGCTATGCCCGGTGAGGTTGTATATTTTGATGATGCGCAATATGATGTAGTAAGTGGACTTGAGCAGTTTCAGACCGCATCAAATAAACCAGAAACCTACGAGTTGTTCCAAAACTATCCGAATCCATTTAATCCTGAGACGACGATTAGATATCGCATTCCGGTCAAGGGACTGGTTCGTCTGGTTGTGTATGACATCTTAGGTAAAAAGATTGCCACACTGGTGGATGAAGAACTTGCTGCCGGCGAGTATAATATGACCTGGAATGCCGGATCATTACCTACAGGTGTATATTTTTACCGACTTGAAGCGCCGGAATTTATTCAGACGAAGAAACTAATACTGATCAAATAGTATCATTTGATACTAAAATTGATAAAATAGAACGCGGATGACACGGATCACGCGGATTTACGCGGATAAAAATAATTAAATAGTATGTGTGAAAATCAGTATAATCTGCTCATATTCGTGTGCTGTTCAAAATATGATTAGTATCGATTATTGCGAGTATTAGAATCTATTTGTTTGCACAATTTTAATCACCAGGCTTGGGTATCATACGATACTGACTAAATGTAAATTCTCTGACAGAGCCGCTGAAATGAGCAATTAGAGATTAGAAAATTGTAATTTGTAATTGGTTATTTGTTATTAAATATACACATTAACCCATTGTCTATTGCTAATAGCCAATAGCCCATTGCTAATCCTTCATTTTCCTCTGCGTCTTTGCGTCTCTGTGAGATAAAATAATTCTTCTGGAGTAGTTCAATGAAAATAGTTTTTTTCCTCACTACAGTTTTTATTCTAATCACCTCAGTTTTTTCTCAAAGCAGTCCCAACGAAGAATGGCGATCATTTTGGGTGGTGACCTGGGAGTATATTAACAAATCGTATACGGTTGATCAGAATAAAGCCCGGATAAGGGATATTCTGGACTATACAAAAGCGGCAAATATGAATGCGGTACTATGGCAGGTTCGGCAAAGCGGAACTGCATACTATCCCATCATCATATGAACCATGGGGGTCTTATGCCGGAGGATCATATCCTGGTTTTGATCCCACTGCTTATGCGCTGGAGGAAGCACATAAACGTGGACTTGAGTTCCATGCCTGGTTCAATGTGTTTGCTGCCTCATCAACCGCACCGGGAACTCCGGTAAATTTACATCCCGAATGGGTGTGCCGCGATCAGGATGGTAATCCCATGACATCCAGCCGGGCTTTGTCACCCGGATTAGAAGAAGTACGCGAGTATACCATAAATGTGGCAATGGAAATTGTAAAGAACTACGATATAGATGGATTCCACCTGGATTATGTGCGCTGGAATGAATATACCAATTCTAAATTATCTAAAAATCTGGCGAAGCAGGCCGAACAACAACCGCAACTGGATGGATTTATTAGCGACGAACTGCTTGGTGATCTGAATCGAAATGCCGCCGGCCGCTATCTTTATGATTATTTACACCCTTATAGTGGGGGAGTGCCCGATAGCGTTGACGGTGGAAAATTTCCTTCATGGGAAGAATGGTGGCGGCATGGCGTGACTGAATTTGTTCGCACATTACAGGATTCCATTAAAACTCAAAAACCATGGATACGATTAACTCCTGCGGCACTTGGGAAGTACAGATGGTCCGGATGGCAGGGATATGGAACGGTTTATCAGGATGCTGCGCTATGGTTTAACAAGGGATATATTGATCAGTTGACACCCATGCATTATCATTGGACAACCGGTGATGGGTTTTACAGCATGCTGACTGGTGCCGGTGATGAAAACTGGAATTACTGGATTGAGCCGGGTTTGAATGCGGGCAGAATTTTTACGGTCGGGCCGGGATCATATCAATTTGAGTTACAGAATGTCTGGGAAAATCATGAAGATGTGATAAACACCTGTCGCACGATTCCCTGGACGGATGGCTTTCAATTCTTTAGTTTTGATTCATGGGAGACCAATCAGAATGTCGCTGAGGCACGTCGCGTTTATTTCCCCGGAAAGACGAAGGTTCGTGCAACAAAACTGCTATATGACGGCACCCCGGATTCACCGGAAATGACACTAACAAAATTGGATTCAGTGACATATGAGATACAGGTGTTACCACCGGATGGACTCAATGAGAATCAATGGTTTGCCGTATACAGGTCGGTAGATTCACTGTTAGATGCAACAAATGATGATATTGTGGATATACATTTTGGTATGGATCCATATATTATCCAGGAAAAATTTGATGGCAGCCAGCCGGCCAGCGATCGTTATTATTTTGCGGCATCAATGTTAGATCGTTACTGGAATGAATCAAATTTGAGTGAGATATTCGAAACGGACTCGATTCCATTTGTCAAACCACAAATCAATCCACCAGTAACACCGGAATACATTCGTATTCTGCAAAACAGTGCCACTTCCTTAAAAGTGGTTTGCGATCCGGTGGCCAATGCGGATGGATATCGCGCTTATGTAAGCACAAATGGTACGACTTTCTCAGATTCCGCATCCTCTCTGACCACCACGATTATGCTAAACGGATTGCAGGAAAGCGATATCTATTACATTCGCGTCGCTGCCTACAATGAAGGTGGCGTATCGAAGTGGTCAAAAAAGTTATACGCCGGTGTACCTTCATCTGATGCGCATAAAATTCTAATTGTAAATGGGTTTGATCGCTCGACAAATTCCCGCCATGATTATATCGGTTTTTATGCCGGTTCAGTGAATTCAAAAGGCGGACCATTCTCATACACCATGAATGAAACAGTTTATGAAGGGAAGGTATCTCTGCAGGATTTTGAGGTAGTCATCTACATATTAGGAGATGAGAGCACTGCCGATGAAACCTTTAATCCAACCGAGCAGGTGATTGTGGCTAACTTTCTAAAAGCCGGTGGTAAATTTTTTGTTTCAGGCGCAGAAATTGGCTGGGATCTGGTTGCAAAGGGTACGAGTACCGATCAGCAATTTTATAGCAACTACCTTAAGGCCAGTTATATAAGCGATGCGCCATTAAATCAAAATGGCGTTCATTATAATTGTCAGTCGATAGCCGGTAGTATTTTTGAAGGGCTGGCTGAATTCAGTTTTGATGATGGTACACATGGAACCTATGATGTGGACTGGCCTGATGCAATTCGTGGTACCGGCGGTGCTCAGGATGTTTTAAATTTTAAAAACGTATCTATCTCCAGTGGCGGTGCCGGTGTTGTTTATGAGGGCAATTTTAGTGGAGGGACTCAACCTGGCAAGCTGGTGTATATGAGTGTGCCGTTTGAAACAATATATCCGGTTACACCCCGGAATGACCTTATGGAGAAAGTATTTTTATTTTTTGATGGTTTTCTCTCCGATGTTGAATTAGCAGAAGATTTAAATCAGGTGGTGTATTCTTTTGAATTACAGCAAAATTATCCCAATCCGTTCAACCCTGAGACTACGATAAAATTTTCGTTAAATAAATATGGATATACGACACTGAAAGTTTTTAATACCCTGGGGCAATTGGTTACGGTATTGGTAAATGGTGATTTACATGCCGGTCCCCATCAGGTAAAATTTGATGCCTCGGAATTCGCCTCCGGTACCTATCTGTATATTCTTGAGTCTGGAACTCAGAGGATTCAGCGAAAAATGGTGTTGATAAAATAAAATTTGATGCTATAACTTTATTATAAATTTTGACATGATAACAGGATAGGATACTATCGTCATCCTGAACTTGGTTCAGGATCTTAGAGTTTAGATGCTGAAATAAATTCAGCATGACGACTGATTGTCTCTTGTTCATAAGTTGAACTTGGGAACAGAGAAGCAAGCATCCAGTACCCAGCATCAAGTAATTATCCTGTTATCCTGTCTATATAAAATAATCATCTCAGGTAAATATTATCTGCCCGCCGGCGGATACTTCATAGAATTTTCCTACATTAATAACCGAATCGGTCTGCTCACAGAAATCATCCATGGACAAATGAAACATATCAACGGTTGCCTTACAGGCGTATAATTTTGCACCGGCATCATAGATCATCTCGATAAATTCCCCAACGGGCGGAATATCAATTTTATCCATCTCTTTCTTCATCATAGATGTGGCAAATGCCGACATGCCGGGAATCATTCCGAGTATGGTTGGCATGTGCATTGCAGGATTTCCCACAGTCGCCACTTTTAATTTATCCATTTTCTTTGTGATGAGGGCTTCCAGGCCAAAAAAAGTGAAAAACAAATTGGCCTCAATACCTTCCATCCGGGCGCCATTAGCCATAATTAATCCGGGATAAACCCCTTCAAGTGAGCCTTTAGATACTACAATGGATACTTTTTTAATTTTTTCGTCAGCCATTCTTTTTCTCCTTAAGTACAGAATTTTAGTCCCCGAAATACTCTCGGGATTTTTTATCTCTATTAGACACACCCTTGTGGTTTACCAAGTCCGGAAATCATTGCGGCTTTTTTAGCCGGACCGTCCGGAAATGCACTATACACATCTTTCGTTGAAACACCACCTGCATTTTTTATGCGGCGAATGGTCGGGATTTGTCCCTTATCCTTAAAATCAGCGCGCATGAAATTAATAACTTTCCAGTGTACATCGGTCAATTCTCCAATACCGATTTCGGTAGCAATTTCGCTTGCCATTTCTTCTGTCCAATCATCGGGATTTGACAAAAATCCTTCTTCATCTACTTCTACTGCTTTTCCTGCATAAGTCTTTGTAGCCATTTGAATACTCCTTACTAAGGTTTTATGTTATTATTTTTCTCGTTCCAAATCTTTATTTTGGAACATAAAATTTGTCAAGTAGTGTCACACTTGTTTCCAGGTTGCACTCGTGAACGTCATGTTTGTCATTCTGAGCGTAGCGAAAGAATCCCCTGACTGTTTCTTACACCGTTACTGATTTACTCTCCATACTCGGCTTTGCCATATTCTTTAGGAATTCGAGCATGAATACAATTCCTTTTTTGACCTCGGGATTCCGCATTTCTTTCATAATCTTAAAGTAGGATACATCCTGTTGGACATCGATGTCCATTTTTCTGAAAAAGCCCAGCGCATTATCAGCAGTCTGTAACATTTCCGGTTGGGTCATTCCCTTAACAGTCTCTAATATCGATACTACATTTTCTCGTAATAATCTTACATCATCCACACTAAATGATGTGATAACCGTATCAATGATCTGAAAGGATTCCTGAAAGAATTCAAAATATCCTTTTTGATCAAATTCATTAAGCGTATCCAGAACCTCATCAAAAACCTGTTTACCCAGTGGTTGCAAATCTTTGAATAAATCTTCTGCACTTTCCAGATGTCCAAGCAAACGGGTAAAGTTTTTGGTGTTTCGCAGCAGTTTTTTCATCAAAAAAATCAGGTCCTTGGTATCAAAATAGGGCGCTACATCGTCCAGTTCCTCTACTGCCGCATTAAACATATCTTTACCAATAATAGTAAGATCATCTTTAAGTTCCTGAAGCTCTTTATTCTTTTGCTGAGTTTCGCGTAACTGATCGGTTATCAAATCCAGTTTTTGATGGATATCCGCTAATTGGGTTTGAATATTTTTTTCATCCATAGTTATTGCCTCTTTTTTCCGGCCATATTCATTTGGGCCTCAATTGGAAGTTCGGCTCCCCTGAGCAATAAATTCCAATAAACCCATCTGAATGTCATTTTGCCCCAGTGATTCATTCTGGTTTCTTCTAATAATGAAAAAGGACCGACACCGGGTAAGGGAAATTTTCCGGGAAGCGGTTCGACATCATAGTTAAAATCAATCAGAATACCTTTACCAAATCCGGATTCAATAAAACAATTTGCATGACCATCAAATTTCGGCTCGAGCGATCTTTTATCAAGAGTACGCAGAATGTTTTCATATAACACATCTGCCTGAAAATGTGCAACCGAACCGGCTTTTGAACTGGGTAAATCCGTGGCGTCACCCAGAACGAAAATGTTCTCAAAATTCTTTGACTGCAGTGTCCCTTTGTCAGTTGGAATGAAATTGAGATCATCCCCTAATCCGGAATCTTCGATAATCGGGGCACCCATATTGGTCGGAATTGTGACAAGCAGATCATAATCAATTGATTTTTCATCCCAGCTGGTAATTTTGTTGTTGGCACTGTCCACACTGCCGATACTGAATTCGGACGACAGGTGAATGTTTTTCTTCTCAAGGAATTGCCCCAGAAATTTTGAAGCGATTGGTTTTGTAAATGCACCGGGCAGAGGAGTGACAAATTCAATTTCCACCTTATCCCGGATACCTTGTTCGGTAAACCACCAGTCCGCCAGGAAGACAAACTCGAGCGGTGCCACAGGACATTTTATGGGCATTTCTGCGATGTTGACGACCATTTTTCCGCCTTCCCAGTATTTTAGAAACCTGGTTAAGGCAACCGCACCATCCGGCGTATAAAAATCAAAAATATTCCGGCGCCAGCCACCGTTTTTCATTCCTTCAATTTCTTCGGGAGCAATTCGACTTCCTGTCGCAATAATCAGATAATCATAGCCGATTATTTTTCCATTTTTTAATTTAATTTTGCTCTCATCTGCTTTAATTTCCTCGGCTGGAGTCATAAGGACCTCGACTCCGGAGGGAAAAAAATCACGTTTAGGTTTAATCACATCTTCTTCAGTATAAATCCCAAAGGGGATGAATAGAAAACCGGGTTGATAATAATGGGTTTCTTCCTGGTCAATCAGTGTAATTTGCATATCATAACGTTCCATCACCGGGGCCAGTTTATTCACCATCATCGTGCCGGCAGTTCCACCTCCCAGTATGACTATTTTTTTCATTATCTCCTCGCTAATACGTTAGGTTTGATTCTCTGGTGATTTGTGTCCGAATATCACTTCTTTTATTTTATTACAATTAACTTCAATCCGGTATACTGGACAATCCCGGCAATCCACATCCTGACATTTTTGACCGACATCTTTTGTTGTCCAGCAGGGTCCATTGGCTTCATAATAAGCAGGGCATTTTTGGCATTGTTCGTCAAGACCACCCTTAAACTCCCAGCATGGAATCAAGGACATCATTTTCTTTATGCCGTTCAAATTGAGACCGTTTTCAGTAATCATGGTTCGGATGCACTTTAAGCGTTCCAGATCATGCATGGAAAACATACGTCTTCCGGTTTCGGTTTTATAGGGCAGTAACAGGCCTTCTTCTTCATACATGCGCACTGTCTGAACTGAAATATTTAGTTTCTTTGCCACAGTGCCGATCGTAAGAACCGGTTCAAATATATCGACATCTATATTCATTAGCATCCCATTGGTATATAAAAATAATATAGAAAATCTACATTGTGCAATGTAGATTACAATAATGATGCCAAAAAACTAAATACAAGGTAAGTTGTTAATTATAAATAATATAGGGGAAATCGATAAATGTGTGAAATTTTTAATTATAAGAAAAAATGGAGAGATTCTTTTTAAAAATGGAAAAAATAATAACCGCAAAGAGCGCCAAGATGGGCCAAGTAGCAAAGATTTATTAATCCAAAATCCAAAATTTAAAATTGATATTTGTCCCTCGTGGAGGCCTTACTATTGTTTAAATTATTATTTAACCCCTTCGGGGTTATGGGTTGTGACTGATTCTTCCACCGCGGGCGTTGCCCGCGGCTAGAAATGTTTAGCCCCTTCGGGGCTTATATACCCAGTAGATAAGCAATAACCACGCCTTAGGAAACGAGCTGCGAGTGCCTAGTACCCAGTGCGAGCATCCAGAATCTTGCATCCTGTATCCTGATTCCTGCCTCCTGCTCAACACCCCTCATCACCAGTACTTTTTTTCTTTTTTCGTTTTATTGGTTTGACCGGAGCGGGTGTATCAGTTTCATTTGATTCAGTACTGACCTGGCCATCACCTAAAAGATAGGGACCGGCTGATTTTAAAAATTGATATCTGAATATTTCGCTGTCGGCATGAACCCCTTCGGGTGGTGTGGGATTTGAATAGACATCAACCCAGTAATTTAGCCCACCCAGCAATACGGCCATATTGTTGAGCCCTTTTTGCTTGAGTAGCACCCATGCCTGGGCAGCATGTGTACCGCCATTTGAGTATAGAATTAAAAACTTCTCCGGATCAAGTGGATGTGAGGTATTCTGGTTTAAATAATTCTTCTAATGGTATATTAATTGCTGTTTTTATGTGAAAATCCGTGAATTCCTGAGCATTACGCAGGTCAATTAACAGATAGTCAGGATCCTTGTCAATGATCAAGTGACCCAATTGCTCCGCCGTAATATGATCTTCACGATCGGCGATGAGTTTTGCTATGGCTTCTGAGTCAGATTTTTTTACAGAACCGGTTTCCACCGGAGAAAATGCTAAAATAATTCCCGTTAATATCAGGATAGCGGCACCAAATTGCTTCCAGGTAATTGATTTCATTAATTTGCCTCCTTCTGGCTGAATTTCTTTTCAAGATATTCACCGCCCCAGAACATAAATAATGCCATTAGAATGGCCATAAACCCAACCACACCCATGGAAATACTTAACCAATCTGATATAAGATAACTGCCGAATGACCCTGATTTGTGAAATGAACTGATTAAGGGATAGATTTCCGCAAAAACGAGCATGCCAAACATTGCGCCGCCGATATAAACAAAGGCATCAATTCGCCCTGTGGAACAACCTACTACTGCCGTACCGGGACAATATCCGCCGATGATAAATCCAAATCCAAGGATCAATCCACCCAATATCTGCGGCCAGAGGAAGGTTGGGTTAATATAAAGCAGACTAAGGTCAATCCAGCCAAAAAGGCTGAATATAAGCAAGCCGACCATTGCTGTAATAATTGCAGTAAACATCACTTTTAAGACCGCCAGGTCCCTGAAATAAAATTGTAATGCTAATTTTCTTGATGAACCGAATCCGGCACGTTCCAGCCAGAAACCAAAGGCAATCCCGATGATGAATGCAATCAAAAACCCTGTTTCATCACCAAAAAATCCGTTTTTATAAAATGGAGCCATTTGTATTATCCTTTATATTAAAATCACTGAGTTAGAAATTAGAAATTAGAAGTTAGAGATTAGAGATTAAACAACTTGTTGCCAAGTCCCAGTTCGCAGTTTCCAATCACTAATCTCTAATCCCTCATCTCTAATCTTTCATCTGTCAAAGCCACTGCTTTCTGACAAAGTAGGCCATGGCATAGCCGCCGGCAAAAACAGCAAACATAAATGCCCAGCTGCCAAGGGCAAGGGTTGCTCCGCCGGTCAGTGCCTGGCCGCTGGTACAGCCATAGGCCATACGGGCACCAAATCCCATTAAAGTGCCGCCTAAAAATGCGAAACCCCAGCGTGCTTTGTCAGAGATGTTTGGTCCACGACCGGTCATAACTTTCAATCTTCCGGCGAGCCAGGCCGATACAAAACCGCCAACGATAACACCGATAACTTCGAACACCAGCCAGTTCCGAAAAGGATTAATTCCTTCTCCGGCATATTTTGCCAGATATGCGTTAGAATTGACATGTTCTGGCGAAATGAGGCCAGTTAACCAGGCGGTGAAGCGCATCAGTGCACCTGAAGCCCCAAGCCCGCGGCCCATGACCACAAAGGCCAGCAGCAACGTTAATCCGAGGCCAATTCCGGCCAGATACGGATTCCAATACTTTTTTTCTTCCATTTTCATTTTCCTTATAAAATTTTCAAGTGTCATCCTGAACTTGTTTCAGGATCTCATTATTTGTTTATCTTCCTAAAAACCACAGAGAACTCAGAGAAACCACTTAGTAGTTAGAAGTTAGAGTTTATTACCGGCCACTCGCCTCTCGGCTCTCGCCCTAAGACAAACAAAATGGGTCTGAATTTGAAACCAGTGACGAGCAACGAGTGCCGAGTAACTAATTTCCCAGTTACAAATTACTAATTACTATCTCTTTCTCTTCGTGTCCTTCGTGCACTTCGTGGTTAAATATTCTAATGTGCCTTTATTCCATAAACTTATACAGCCACCTCGAGGTCTGACCCGCATCGACTACGATAAATCTGAGTATCAGCCCGCCGGTTAAAACCAATAAAGCGGGAATCTTTACCGTCAAATGGATGCCACGGAAATGGAGCACCTCAATAAGCAGTGGTAACAGTAAACCAAAACCGACAACAAATATCCAGAAGTATGCAGTATAGGCGCCGCCGAGAAATAACTGGGCGGCCTCAATATGTACCTGCGTGCTTGATAAAAATCCCATAAAAAGGTGAATGATTAGAAATAGTTCCACACCGATCAGAAAAATATCGATTTTACTGAATAAATCCTTCTCCTTTTGCGAATTTGATAATAATAGAATTAATGCGGCACCGGTGGACATTCCGGATACCAGGAATAGCGGACCCATAATAGATGTATTCCAAAACGGACGGGCATTAAAGGCAGAGAGTAATATTCCGGTATACATACCCAATACAACGGCCAGCACCATGAGTGCCCATGCGATAATTTTCCGATAGGGAATAAAAAAGTCGATCACTTTTGTTACCCAGGCGAACGGCCACTTAAAATCCGGCCATAATTCGCGAATTGAGAACATACTCCATATCAATGCCAGGGGCATGATGACTGCCAGCGTCCACGATCCCCATGACATGGGTGATTCAATACGGAACGCCGTATAAAATCGCCAGACAAAGAGTTTATGACTGAGATCGAGAAACAGAGCAAACATGCCTATCCCTAAAAAGGGAAGCGTAAATAACGGCGCCTTTAATACTGCGGCCGGCAGCGTATCTTTCTGATTCCTGAGATAAAAAAGTGCAGAGAAAAACAAAATTCCTGCCACCAGACCACCCAAAAAAAGATAGACCGGAATCTCCCAACCCCAGATCGTCAGGTGCGGATCCACATGCGGATTCATGCGTCCGGATGTTATTTCAATTTCGTTCATTAATAATTCTCCGTTGATCTAAATAATGTCTATAATTATAGTCAGAGATCATCTCTAATAAGAAAATAGTTCCTGAGTGCCTGAGTCCCTCAGTCCCTGAGAGAATGCACAAAGGCACAAAGTACTTTTTACTTCGAAATTCAACATTCGACATTTTTACTTTTAAAAGTCCTTAAAATGTCATCCCGTTCCCTACAAATCTATAAACTCCCAATTTCTAACTTCTAACTTCTAACCGCTAATCTCCATTCTATCCTATAGCAAGTAATATACCCTCGGCGATGTACCTGCTTCCGGGATGAGTGTTTTATGCAGTCTTGTTTTTAATGCTTTGGAAATTTCACTATTTGGATTGTCCAGATCACCGAATATCATTGCATGAGTTGGACAGACCGCCACGCAGGACGGTGATTTACCATCTTTTACACGATGAATACAAAAGGTACATTTATCGATATATCCTTCCGGATGAACAAAGCGGGCATCATATGGACAGGACGCAATGCAGGCTTTGCACCCAGTACACTCTCCTTTGGTAACCAGCACAATTCCGCCTTCACTGTAGTGGCTGGCGCTGGTTGGGCAACAGCGTACACAAGGTGAATTGTCACAGTGATTGCAACGCTCCGAACGAATTTCCATATGCAGATCGGGGTATTCGCCGCTGGTTTCTTCAACAATCCAGTCGCGGCAATAGCCGACAGGTACATTGTTTTCGGTCTGACATGCGACAACGCAATCTGAACAGCCGACGCATCGTATGGTATCAATTGCCATGGCGTATCGCATCAGGCCACCTCCTTCTTAAAAGTCACAAAATTGACCCGCATGCCGGTTCCGCCCATGATGGGATCAATCTTTACTTTCGTGATTAACTGATTATCATCCGCACCCTTCATATAGGATTTTTTCATCTGTTTTTGACGATGGCCAAATCCATGAACCATATAAACCGAATCATGCCGGATACGCTCAGTCACCTTGGCCTTAATCCGGTTGCTCTCGGCACCATCCTGATTAATCAAGCGGACATACTCATTGTTTTTTATATCCCACTCCTTGGCTACTTTTTTATTGATCCAGACTTCATTCTCAGATTTTAAGTCTAATAATAGGGGATTATTCGTCGTACGGCCAAAAGTATGCATCGGTGCCCGGCCATAAGACAGACGATAATAGCCTTCCGGTGGTTCTTCATGATGGGTGTACTTTGGCAAGGGGTCAAATCCATATTCTGCCAGCTGGGTTGAATATAATTCTATTTTTCCACTGGGTGTGCCAAATTCGATCTCTTCACCATCTTCAAAATATAAGGGCGTTTCTCTTGGCAGCACTTTTACACCGGTTTTTTTGAGTTCATCCAGTGAACTACCAATATCTTTTAATTCATAGTTCAGTTTTTCTTCAATGTGATTATAGGGGACATATTCATCCAATCCCAGTTTGTTTGCCAGTTGCTTGGCCATCCACCAGGCCGGTTTTGTATTATATTTTGGTTCAAAGGCCGGGGAACGAAGCGCGACTGAGGCATTACGTCCTTGAGATAATCTCAAATCATCATATCGTTCCAGATAAGTACATTCCGGCAGAACTACATCCGCCCAACCGGTCACTTCGGCCGGCATAATATCGATAGCCACCATCAGATCTAAATTCTGAATTGCTTCGTATGTCTTTTGTGGCTGGGGAAGGGTTAATGGTAAATTTGTACCGTAAACAATCCATCCTTTAAATGAACAGTCTTTATTTGGTGTTGGTATGGTGGCATCACAAATTCCCGATGCCAGTGCCAAATTGGCCATGGGATATTGGTTTGGAAAGGCATCGCGCCATGATTTTTTCGGCTCCGGATATTTTGGAATTTTCATTTTGGGCAACGATGCTTTCTCCGGCATATAAAACCCGCCGCGTCTTCCCCAGGAACCTAGTAATGCATTTAGAATGGCCCCGGCCCTTACACGTTGCGTATCATCACCATACCAGGTCACATGCCTTCCGGGATGAACAATCGTGGCCGGTGCCTGCTTGGCCATCTCTCGGGCTGTTTCCCGGATTATATGGGGTTTTAGGGTGGTTATCGGGTATGCCCATTCTGGCGTATATTTTTTGACATGATTTTTTAACTGCGCAAATCCAAGTGTGTATTTTTCAACATAATCGGCATCATATAGATTCTCTTCTATTATGACATTAATCCAGGCGAGCAGCAGGGCCAGATCTGTTGCAGGTTTGATGGGTAACCAGTATTTTGATTTGCTGGCCGCGGTTGAAAACCTGGGATCCACAGTGATAACGGTAGCGCCATTAGAGATGGCATTTGAAAATTCCTGTACCTGGCCGTTATGCATATTCTCACCAAGATGTGAACCAATAAGGACGATACATTTGGCATTTTCCAGATCTGTACGTTCCGGAGATCCGACACCTTCTCCGAATGTCAGTAAATAAGCCTCTTCACGCGGACCGCGGCATTGGGCATAGGAGGGTGCCGCAACGTTGTTGGAGCCAAATGCCCTCAGAACATTCTTAAAATAGGTACCACCAGATCCATGATTAAACAGGGCGATGCATTCCGGTCCATGTTCTTCGGCAATTTTTTTCATTTTATCAGCGATATATCGAAATGCCTCATCCCATGTCGCTTCACGAAAAACCTGTTTGCCGCGCGCTTCCGTTCTGATGAGCGGTGTTTTTAATCTTTCTTCATCCATATATGCACCGATACCACCAGTGCCGCGCGGACAGAGCCGGCCATTACAATTGGGATCATTGGCCACGCCTTCAATCTTCCATGGTTTGCCATCAACCGTATAAGTCCATCCGGCACATTTCCAAAAGCAGATCTCGCAATATGTCGCATGTTTCTCAATTTTACCCTGAGGCAGGTACTGACTAAAATCGTCACTACCCAGGGCGGACATAAGCGGTCCACTGAGTGCGAATGCACCCAAACCGGCACCGGATATTTTGATAAAATCTCTTCTGGTTAATCTTTTACTCATTTGTACCCCGATCAGATATATTTTTCATGTATTCTTTAAAGTTAAAGCAATTGGACAAGCCCTGATAAACATGACATTCGCGGCAGGACTGAGCTTTACACACGTCACCTTTATGTTTGGCGCTCCAGCACGGAAGGGCGGTATTGGTGTATGCATCACAATTTTTGCGGTTTTTTTGTGAGCAGGGTAATAAATCCCAACAAGGCACCAGAGCCAGCAGAGATTTGATACCGGCTAGATTAAGTCCTTTCTTTTCTATCATTTCCCGGATACACCCGATTCGATGTATGTCTGATGTTGAATATAGTCTTCTGCCGGTTTTTGTCTTGAACGGAATGATCAAGCCTTCGGCCTCATAGAGACGCAGGCTATGAACCGAAATATTGAATTTCTCGGCCACAACGCCAATTGAAAAAACGGGATCAGTATTTTTGATATTTATATTCATAAGAATGTGTTTTGAATTAATCTTCTCTGTATCACCATCATGGTGTTATGGTATTTGCAACTGGGAACTGGGAATTGGTAAATAGCTCTTCTGTTATGTTCCCCTTCCCTAATATAAGGGAGAGGAAAAAGGGGGTGGGCCATGATTGCTTCCTAATTCCCAGTTCCCAGTTCCCAATAACCAATTTTTCATTTCTACAGTTCAACGAATTTTCTAATGAAATAGATCACAAACTACATAAAACCTATATTTTGTAATATAGGTTTACAAATTATGTGCCAAAAATTTAAAATAACCTAAGATGATTATAAACAAATACATAAGAATAATGACAGTTTTGATATATTTTTTAAAAATAAAAAAATAACGAAGATATTTATCAAAATCTGGAAAAAAACAATTTTTTAAACTTAGAAAAAATCAGCTTGAAAATGTATAATATACATTATAGATTATCTGTAATTCAAATAACACATAGCGAGACGACTGTCATTACGAGGAACTTAGTGACGAAGTAATCTCATCAATTGGGGAGACGGTTATTCACTTTTTTTTATATCGATTCTAATTATTATTTTCACAATATCGGTATTTGATACAGACCTTGGCATTTATGGATGATATGTAAATGCCGGGCTTGCTGAACGAATCAGTACTAAAAGCATTTTCTGTGATTGAAGAGGTTTAATTAATTTTTGTAAAAAAATGATTTATTTTAATCAAGAACAAGGAGCACCGATTTACGAAATAGTCGAAATCTGAAATCAAACATCGTTGATCAATATTCGATATTCAAAAGAATAAACCGATTTTGACATTATAAACAGATACTAATTACCCTAACAACCCTTAACCCAATTTAATGGAGGAATTATGAGTAGATTTATTCAATTAACAGCAACCGTTGCACTGGTAGTGATCCTTGCCGGTGGTGCGTTTGCCAATGGCCTGAGTCTGAATAGTGTCGGTACCAGAGCACTTGGTATGGGTGGTGCATTTGTCGGTCTGGCTGATGATGCGACTGCCATTTACTGGAATCCTGCCGGTTTGAGCAATGTGCAGGGCGGCTTTGTAGGTGTATACGTAACCGGAATAAGCCCTGATGCGAATTATTCATGGAAATTCGATCCTTTTGGTATTGATGTTACTGCGAAAACAAACAGCAAAACCTATGTTGCACCAAATCTGTTTGCCTCTTATCAAACCGGTGCCTGGACTTTTGGTCTGGGTGTATATGTACCTGCCGGTCTTGGTGCTGAATGGAATGGCGCGGATCTGGTACAATTGAGTGGCGGCACTGAATTAGATTGGATGAGTGAAATTGGTGTGGTGAGTTTTTCACCTGCAGCTGCATATAAAGTGTCTGACCAATTTTCAATCGGTCTTGCAGTCGATATATTTTATGGTATGTTTGATTTGAAAAGACCGGCTGAAGTTGCACCGAATACCTATGCACAATATTCTGAAGAATCAACAGGAACAGGCTATGGTATTACACTTGGCTTGCAGTATAAGATAAATGAAATGTTTACTCTGGGTGGCAGTTTTAAAACCCAAAAAACTGTTAAGATGAGTGGTACTGCAAAAAATCCTGCATTTGCCAGGTGATGGGTGCAGCCACTGAATCAGAATTCGACCGCGAAGTAAAATGGCCCATGTGGATTGCCGGTGGTGTGGCTGTCAAACCGACCGAATGTTTAACAATCACATTTGATGTCCAATACAGCCAGTGGTCAAAAAGTTCAGATGAATTTGTAACCGAATATAAGGATGCGAACTGGCGTGGAGCGCTTGAACCATCTGATAGCCATAAGTTTATTCTGAAGTGGGATGATGCCACACAGATCCGTGCTGGTGTTGAATATAACGCTACCGATGCTTTGGATCTGAGACTTGGTTATTATTATGATCCTGCTCCGGCACCAGACGAGACCCTTAATATTCTATTTCCGTCATCAACCAATAATGTAATCACCGGTGGGCTGAGTTATGGTTTTGGCGACTGGAATGTAGTTGGTGCTGCAGAATATTTGATGGGCAAGGAAAGAGTTATTGAAGTATCTCCGGAAAATGAAATGCCTGGTACCCACCAGATGGATATTTTTGCCTGGAGTCTTGGTGTTGGCTACTCGTTCTAACAAGTAAATTAACACTGATTAGAGATGAGAGATTAGAGATTTGGGAATTGAATTAAATGTTCTGTTTTCAATTACCAATTACCAATTATTAATTACTAATCCCTCATCTCTAATTTCTAATCCCTAATTAAAACATTCGATTGGTAATCAAAGTGTCCAATATAAAATCAGACCCTGTATATACAATTGGAATTGCTGCCAGGCTGCTTGGCATCTCTGTGTCATTAATGCGGACATATGAGAAGGAAGGGTTGATTTTATCCGCGCGCACAGACACCGGTCGCAGATTATATTCCGATATTGAGATAGAAAAAGTTCGCTGTATCCGGCGGATGATCAGCGAAAATGGTATGAATTATGAAGGTATCCGGCGTATGCTGGCGCTGGTACCCTGTTGGCGGCTGCGCCACTGTGACCATGGTGAACAGGACAGATGTGCTGCATTTCAAAACGCCAGCCGGCCCTGCTGGGCCACTGAAGAAAAATGCGCCAATCCCTTACCCTCCTGCCGCGATTGTATTGTTTACCAAGCCACTATCGACTGCGATGATGTTAAAAAACTGATTTATGGCTGAGACCGTCTACTCGTTCTCGTTCTCGGCATTTTATCTTCTAATCCTCTTTTCCGTTTAACCTCAGTACATCTCCTCCTTATTTCCTTTAAACCATATTCTTATCTGATCAAAACCATTCTCTTTACCTCTTTAAAATCACCAGTTCTGATCATGTAAAAATATGTTCCCGAGCCAACAGGCTGATTATACTGGTTCATGCCGTTCCAGGTAGCATTTATAATTCCCTGGTTGTACTGTTTGATCAACCAGTGTGATAACTTTTTGACCCAGAATATTATAGATAATAATTTTAACGTGCCCGGCTTTTGCAACGGAATAATTAATTGTAGTTGACGGATTAAAGGGATTTGGATAATTTTGATCTAAACTAAAAGAAAATGGCAGCGTTTCTGGTATTGATGTTGAACTAATAATTTTTTCAATATCTGTGTTAAACTCAAACACATCACTCAGGTTTAATCCTTTCCCGCTCACGATAGTCAGTGAAAATTGAGACTGAAGATATGTAAAGCCAGGTCTTATTCGCGGCCAAAACGCATACATCACATCATGATATGTGCCGTCATTCTGTGCATCATAACTCACACCGTCATCATAATCTGTCGCCATTATAAACAGGTATTCACGGCCGCCCTGATCACCGGGAAATTCAGAACCGGTCCATCCCATATCCCAGATCAAATTGGCATTAACACCTTCCTGATTGTCATCTTCAACAAAGCAAATATTTAATCTCCTGGGATTATCAGGATCGGAGATATCATAGGCAGCGATCGGCAGTTCGCCCGTTCCTTCATATTCATATCCCTTATCCCGCCGGTAGACGGCGCCTTTACTGATATATCCATGGCTTGAAACATCATCCATATCCTGAAACTCCAGTCTGACATCTTCCACATCTGTAATCTCTAAATCGGACCCGAAGAAATTCCCACCAAAGTCGATCGATCCATAATATACCGCACCTCCCCAATTTACCCCGCTTACCCATCTTTCTCCTGATGTCATGGTTGATATGGCACCGAGAGAATCTTTTATAGCCATTTCAAAACCGAGCTCACCAGTCTTGAAATTTAATTGCGGACCGGATTTAATTACTTCATTGTTTGTTAGATCCGTCAGGGTAACGATCCGCTTTTCAATTTCCCGGTCTCCAGAAAAAGTTACACCGTAATTATTTCCCGTTAGCATTGAATAGTCCCTTAAGTTAATGCGAATATAACCATCCCCGTCTCCCTGAGTATGTTTGGCAAAAAAAGTGGATTTTGCTCCTTCCGGTAAAAAAAGAATAGATAATGGATTAAGTAGATTAGTAATGACTTTTGTTCCGGTAGGTGCAGAAGGATGATAAACATAGGCTAAAATTTCAAATGCATAAGTATGACCATACTGAAATATATTTCCGGTAATATTATCTGTATCTGTTTTGAATGTTGTTTGCAATCCGTTCTCATCCCCGTTATAGACCATAACCGGTTTTCCATCCACTGTATCTGTCACACTTGTAATACCGTCTGTCTTATCGAATGAGGCGATCTCAATGAGTGAATCCGAATCCGGGACGACTTGATATAATTTGTAGCCAAGTAAATCATAATTTTGTTGTGGATATATTGAGCTAAGATCTTCCCATGAGAACGCTATGAATTGATCAGAAATAGAGGCCTCTAATCCGACAACAGGTATTGGTATTGTCGACGGGACAGGCGTATAACCCCGACGGATATTCTCGACATTTTGTTTGAGCTGTGTGACTGATGATATATAATTAGGGCCGCTTCCACCGACCACGGCAAATACCAATTCCTGTATGTCACCGGCTGCCATGGATACCGGACCGGTTGATAAAACGAATCGCCGGTCGCCGGGTGGCAAGTTATATCCCATGCCATCTATGTCACCGGTGTTTAAAAAAGGATCGCCATTGAGCGGAAACTTAGTCGGCTTACCCTGATCTGGCCCGGATCCGGTTATAAACCATGTCGGGTATTCTAAATCAGTAGTTGGGAGATAGCCGCGAAGTAGGTTGTAAAACAATAATGTTCCGTCATAATCGCCTAACGGTGGGTCCGATATTGCTGATCCGGGTGCAAAAAACCCAAATGAAGTTGTAGGCAGATTTTTATAATTTTGTAGTATTTTATTCTCAGAAATAGCAGAATCACCGACCGAGGGAACCACAGGTCCCTGTAGTAGTGCGTATCCCGCAGCAGTCGGTGCCAAATCTGAGTTTATAAATTCATCGTCCTCACTGCTACCATTGTATGTATATGCCAATTGTAATATTGTATCAACGCCACAATAATCATTGGTATATTGTCCGATATCCATGTCCGACCATTGACCGAAATACATATCCTCTATCTGTACACCAGATTTATTTATGATTTTTATTTTCTTGAAAAACGCATTATTCAAATAGGATCCGGGCATATCATATGCCCAAAGTGTGGTCTGTATCTCTAATCCCATTGGCTGAGAACCGTATAGATTTGTTGTCCGTGATTCATCAAGATCATTTGTCACATACCAGATGACCTGAGTTACCCGGGCATACCCGCTCTTGCGTTGCCATTCAGATCATCCTCAACACCGGGATCATATCCATCATTTATTCACATCATAATACGGCGCACCCAGGTCAATCGGCCAGTTATTCCAGGCTGATTCATACTGATCGTATACACTCTGTAACTGATCATTGGTCACAGAACCGGGATCGATCATATAGAGCTGAGCAGCATCTTCTCTAAACTCTTCCAGATTGTTCTTATGTTCCTGCCAGTCATTCCGGATGCGATATACGACCGCCCTGGGATCGTACGGATCAATCGCTGTACCATCCGCGGTGATCCATCCATTCACTGTACCCACTACGTATGTGACACCGCCAACACGGGGATTTTCCTCTTTTCCATCCCGTACATACCCACCCCAAATTATTCCATCTGTAAATATTGCCCAAAAATCCGGACTAGGAAAATGGCCACCGGGATCTCCGGTTGGGGCATTACCACCACCGCCATCGTGATATACCCAATATGACCAGGCTGAAATATTGCACAATGTCCGCATACCCTGATCGGGCAGATCACGGGCAATATTGATTTGTGTGAGAATCTTTTTTGGACTGAAAGAAAATGATGAAAGATTGAGAACTGCCAGAATGACCATGAATAATATTTTATTCACAAAGACCTCCTGCGAATTGACCTAATAGTGTACTGGCTATTTCGAAAAAACTCCAATTAGTGGAGTAATAAGTTAAATAAGTATAATGACTGAATATGTGGAATGCAATAAATATCGGTGTATATGTCATTCCGGATAAAATGATTTTTTACTTTTGTATTATTTTTTATCTCAGTATTTTTCGAGTATGTGTTAACTATATTGAGACTCATGAAAAATGATTATTTTACGTGAACATCATTCTGAAGATGCCTGTCCCGAACTTGTTTCGGGCGTTATGAATGCCTTTATATAGACCCTGAAATAAATTCAGGGTGACGAAGTTCAATTTTTTCTTACCTTTTTAAAAAGTTACTATATTTAAGGAAGCAAAATGATTTCGCAACAATTGCCAAATCGGTTCACTTCATATATCACCACACTCAGTCTGGGTGCGTTTAATGATAATTATTTCAGAATGCTGCTGCAATTATATGTACTTCAGGTGCTGGTGTTTGAACATGCCGAAGATGTGGTTTCAACTGCAACACTTCTATTTACCATTCCTTTTGTACTTTTTGGTCCGTGGTCAGGATATATCGCCGACAAGGTTTCTAAAACTACTGTGATGCGTATCGCAAAATTCATCGAAATCGTGATCATGTCTGGCGCTGTGATGGCATTCTATCTGGCTGATGTCAATTCTATGCTGATTATCATATTTTTGATGGCGACGCAAAGTACCTTCTTTGGCCCGGCCAAGTATGGTTATATACCGGAAGCCTGTCCGCAGGCTCTGGTAACCAGGGCCAATAGTCTGGTTGAAATGAGTACCTTTGCCTCAATAATTCTGGGCACTGCGTTTGTCGGATTTGTATTGGAGTTTCACCGCGAGAATTTCCTGATTGTCGCCATCTATCCTGTAGTGCTGGCAATAGTTGGTTCTGTTTCGGCCTTATTTATCGAAAAAGTTCCGGCTGCAGGTGTCACCGGGAAATTTCCATGGAATCCCATTTCCGGTATCTACAGAGATTTACGCGATCTGCGAAAAAAAAAGGCGCTTTTTCTGGCAGCACTGGCTAATAGTTATTTCTGGGGTCTGGGTCTTATCTTTCAGACAAATATTCTGATCTACGGAAAAAGTATGTTTGGTGCTGTTGATTCTCAAAATAATATTCTGCTCACAATGATGCCGGCGTATTTGGGCATCGGCGTGGCATTGGGATCATTATTGGCCGGGCGATGGTCGGGCAAAAAAGTCGAATTAGGCCTGGTTCCGCTTGGTGGATTTGGTATGGCCCTTTGTGGCGTACTGCTCTTTTTTACAATTACATCCTACGTCTCTACCTCTGTAATCCTTATACTCGCCGGAATATTTGGCGGGTTGTTTATCGTGCCATTATATGCCTATCTGCAATTTTATTCTCCGGAGAATGAAAAGGGGCGGGTACTTGCCACTGCCGGGATAATGAATGGTTTGTTTCTGGTCCTGGGTTCAATTGTTTATTATCTATTTGTGGTGGAGTTATCCCTGTCTGCAGCGGTCATCTTTTTTGTCATGGGTATTATTACATTTCTGGCGGTTTGTTATGTAATTGCCATTATCCCGGAATATTTTGTCCGGTTTACAATCTGGTTGCTAACCAATACCCTATACCGGATAAAAATAATCGGTGATGAGCATGTGCCATATCGTGGCCCGGCCCTTCTAATTGCCAATCATGTTACATTTTTGGATTCATTTTTTATTGGCGCGACTATTCAAAGATTTGTCCGGTTCCTGATGCACCATGATTATTACAAACTTCCGGTCATGAACCGGTTCTTTAAACTTATGTTTGCCATAGATATTTATCCTGAAGCAGGTCATGAATCTGTGGCAAAGAGTCTGCAAAAGGCAAAGGAAGAATTAAAAGCAGGCCATGTGGTTTGTATCTTCCCGGAAGGGAAACTAACCAGAGATGGAAATTTAAATGAATTCCGGCCGGGATTTGAGACCGTAATGAAAGATTTGGACTGTCCCATTATTCCCATCTATATGCATAATGTGTGGGGAAGCATATTCAGTTGGGAAGGGGGCAGGGTATTAAAGAAATGGCCGAAGAAAATACCATATCCCATCACCATTGAGTATGGAAAACCATTAGCCCCGGACACAAAAGCTGCGGAAGCGCAGGTTATTGTAAAATCTATGAGTGATAAATATTAGCCATTCTTGCTTTCATAATTTTCAATTTGTATATTATTTCACAACGAACCCCTTGTAATTTTATGACCTCAATGAGTTACATTTATACATCCTTAATAATCCCATAATCATAGGAGCATGTTATGTTAAACAAAATTGGTTTAATTGGTGGCGGTAATATTGGTGGGGTATTAATGCAGGAAATTGTACAGCGTCAACTGGCACGTGAAGTCGCTTTGGTTGATATCAAAGAACCTGATCTGGCAAAGGGAAAAGCCCTTGATATTGCAGAAGGTTCGGCTACGATTGGTAAAGATATTGCCTGTGTTGGCGGCAAAGAATATGATGTAATTGAAGGTGCGGATTTGGTGATAAATACGGCCGGTGTGCCACGTACTACGCGTCCGGATGGTACGATTCCTACGCGTGAAGAATTACTGGCAACAAATTTAAAAATTACCGATGCTGTTTCTGAAGGAATTAAAAAATATTGTCCGAATGCATTTATCGTTTCCGTGGCAAATCCTCTTGATGCAATCGTATATCGACTCTATAAAAACCTGAATTCTCCAAAGAATAAACTGATGGGTATGGCCGGTGCACTGGATTCGGCCCGGTATCGTCATTTTATCGCATGGGAAACTGGCATTTCTGTAGAAAATGTAACCGCAATGGTTCTTGGTGGTCATGGTGATACCATGCTTCCCATTCGCAGTGCATGTCGCATTGGCGGAATGCCGGTTGAGAAATTTGTCAAACCGGATCGTCTGGCAGAAATTGAATCCAGAACAAAAAAAGCCGGTGGTGAAGTTGTAAAATTACTCGGTTCCGGTTCTGCATTTGTTTCACCGGCCTGGGGTGCCCTGGAAATGGTCGAAGCGATTGCCTATGATAAGAAAAAAATTGTGCCGTCATGTGTTCTGCTCACGGGTGAATACGGTGTGGATGGACTCTTTATAGGTGTGCCTGCAATACTCGGTAAAAATGGTGTCGAAAAAGTGATTGAAATTGATATGACCGCCGAAGAAAAAGATGCCTTTAAAAATTCAGTGGCTGCAGTGCAAAAAACCGTCGATGAAGTAAATGCTATGTCTTGATTAAACGGAGGTAAATGATGGCAAAACTGACCTATTTCAGCCATTCGGCATGGCAGATAGAAACCAACGGCCATGTGATCCTTATTGATCCGTTTTTAGATGATAATCCGACATCACCGGTAAAAGCTAAAGATGTTACTGCCGACTTCATTATAGTCACCCATGCACACGGGGATCATATTGGTGATACAATTCCAATCGCGAAGGCATGCGGTGCCACTGTCATTTCAAATTTTGAAATTGCCAATTGGTGCGGCGCTCAGGGCGTTACAGCCCATCCACTTCATATTGGTGGAAAAGCCAAATTTCCGTTTGGAGTAGTCAAACTAACCCAGGCTTTCCATGGATCATCATTTCCTGATGGCAGTTATGGCGGCATGCCTGCCGGCGTTTTGATTATGATTGAGGGTAAAACCATCTATCATTCGGGCGATACTGGTTTATTTGGAGATATGAAATTAATTGCCGAAATGCATCCGATAGATGTCGCCATTCTTCCAATTGGTGATAATTTTACTATGTGTGTGGAAGATGCCGTCAAGGCCGTTGAATTTCTGAGTCCGAAACTGGTAATACCGATGCACTATAAAACCTTTGACCTCATCGATGCGGATCCACAGAAATTTATTGAAATTGTCAAAAAAACCGGTGTTGATGCTCAGGTGGTCGACTATGGCAAATCCATAGAAGTTTAGAGCCAAAGACTAATCCACAGAGAACACAGAGTGGTAAAAATTAGAGATGAGAGATTAGTAATTAGTTATTTGTTATTTGGAACTGGGAACTTGGAATTTGGCAGAATTGAGAGTTAATCTCAAATGCCGGATTCCTAATTCCTAATTCCTAATTTGTGCCTCTGTGATTATAAAGAGTGACTTAATGGATAGCTATGAGTTAAAAAATTTAAAACAACATTGCTTTGACCTGGCATACTATTTTTTCAATATTAATCAAATAAAAACAGATCAATTCTCGAGCAAACATTATTCATACTGGTTGCATCTTGCTTCGAGCATAGAAGAACTGCAGCTTGATCTTGGCCATATTGGATTTGGCCCCGCAGGTCTGTTAGATCTGTCCCAACCGTTATTTGCCGAAGCCGGGCGAAGAAATGCTGAAATTGTAAAATCACTGGTTATCTTTAATCTGATTTGGCACACCTTTGAGAATTTAAAATCTAATCAATTTCCTGATGAAAACCAGGATCATCTACAAAAACTCTCCCAATTTTTGGATGACACTTATCATGCATTCAAAAATCTGATATATTATAATGATATCGTCGCCGATTTAAAAAGAATGGTCCGTAAATCTAAAATTCTGGACCACAAACAGGTCCTTCATCATATTACCCACGAAAAAAGATCTTCTGTTGGAATTTCAATCGTTTACCGCATTAAAAATTATTTTGCGCATTGTGCCTATCAGTTTCCATTGGGCAGTGATCCCACCGGGCAGGTGGCAATTGACCCGGAAATTATTGATTTGAGCTCCAGGGTACTGTTACTAACCATGCAAATGATCATGTTGCCGTATTTTGAGGAAAATTCAAATTTGTCAATTAATTGCTGGTGGTTTGCAGATGAACCGAAGCGAAAGATTCCTGTCCATGCTTTTTTAAGAACCGTACATTTAAAACATAGAAATGACTGAAAAATGTAATAAATACTTCAATTTTGTCACCCTGAATTTATTTCAGGGTCTATATTAAAGCGATTCTGAACTAGTTCAAAATGACGTTAAGGTAAATATAATCATTTTTAAGAAGCATCAACATAATTAGAAAATGGGGTGATTTTTATCCACACCGTTTTTCGGAAAGGATATTTATGCAAAACATAAAAAGCCGCCGGAATGATAGATTAATAAAGCAAAAAAATAATGATGTCTATTTTGAAAAATTAAAAATAACTGAACCAACTCTGTGCCAGGAATGTGGTGCGTTATATATTAAAGGTCGCTGGACCTGGGAAAAATCCGATAGAAAAGCCCATGAATCTACTTGCCCGGCATGTAAAAGAATTGCCGATAATTATCCTGCTGGTACCATCGAATTAAGCGGTACATTTTTTAATGAACACAAAACTGAAATATTGAATTTAGTCACAAATATAGAGGATCAGGAAAAGAAGGCGCATGCATTAGAGAGAATTATGCATACAAAGTCCACCGGTGGCCGCACAATTATTACGACCACGGGTGTTCATCTTGCCCGCAGGATTGGTGAAGCGATTTCACGTTCATATAAAGGGAATTATTCGTTCCAATACCTGGATGCAGAAAAAGGTATCCGCGTGCAGTGGGATCGGGACTGATACATCCTGAAATAAAAGCTAACCTGACGGCAGGTCAGAATTCAAGGTGACCTATAGGCAATTCTCAGAAATAGGGTGTTGAGAAAAATACGGACTGTAGCCCCTGCAGCCGCTCCTGCTTGTATGTCAGAATAATAAAAATGTGCGTCATTCCCCATAATTATGTAAATTCTATTTTATGTATTATTTGCGGTTTCTGTCTTTAAATGGTATTGTATTGGCAATTAATAGCAAATAACTAATAAGAAACTTCTGATAAATGTAATAAATACTTGAATTTCGTCACCCTGAATTTTTTTCAGGGTCTATTTAAAGCGATTCTGAAACAAGTTCAGAATGACGCTAAGGTAAATATTATTATTTTTCAGATGTCTCTAATAAATATTTATTTTGCGCACTTTACTTCTCCTCTGCGTGCTTTGCGGTAAATATAGTATATATTCACCGAGTCAATACAGAACCTTCTCCGCAAAGTACCTGGTGGTAAGTCATCCAGACGAAAAGACAATCTAAATATTCAAATGAATCAGGAGTCGGAAAATGTACCGCGTCCGTTTTTTTATGTCTGTTATCATATACACCTTCGTAATGTTAAATATCATTCATGCGCAATTTACAATGCAGGATTATCCATTAAATATCCGCAAAGCCTATGAAGAGGGCACGCGGTCTGAAGATGGCAAACCGGGACAGGCATATTGGATCAATAGATCAGAATATGATATAAAAGTAACCATTGTGCCATCCCGATTTTTACTCAAGGGCAGTGCCGAAATAAAATATTATAACAATAGTCCTGATACCCTCCATAAAATAGTAATGCGTCTCTATCCCGATTTGTTTAAAAAAGGCGCGCTCCGGGATTTTGCTTTAGATCCTGATGATATTAATGATGGCGTGCTGATATCATTCCTTTCAGTTGACGGCGATGAGATCGATGTGGATCTGAATCCCTCTTCCGTGACACGAAAAGGAACAAATATGATAATTAACCTGGATGCGCCATCTGGATCCGGGAGATGATATAGAGATCGGAATTGACTGGCGTTATTATCTGGCAAAGAACAGTCCCGTCAGAACCGGTGCATATAGCGATTCGGCTATTTTTGTCGCTTACTGGTACCCGCAAATTGCCGTATACGATGATATTGACGGCTGGGATATGATTGATTATAGCGGAACAGTTGAATTCTATAATGATATTAACGACTATCAGGTTGAAATTACAGCTCCCGGGAATTACCTGGTCTGGGCAACCGGTGAGTTACAGAATGCCGGTGAGATTCTGTCGGATGCAGTACTGGAACGGTTGGAAAAAGCAAAACTGTCAGATGAAGTCATCCAACTGGTAAATAGTGATGATCTGGCTTCCGGATCACATTTTGCTAATGGCGATCCACACACATGGGTGTATACGGCTCAGAATACGCCTGACTTCAGTTTTGCGACCTCATCCTATTTTTTATGGGATGCTACCAGTACTATCGTTGACTATAGTCAGAATCGGCGTGTGCTAGTACATGCGGCTTATCCCCCTGAATCACCGGATTTTCATGAAGTGGCGCAGATAAGTAAAGAGACGTTAGAATTGATGTCGTTTAAATTCCCTGGCGTGGCGTATCCCTATCCCACTATGACCGCCTTCAATCGGCCCGGAAGCACACGTGGCGGCGGCATGGAATTTCCCATGATGATCAATGACGGATCTCATAGTTCCAGATCGGGAACCGTTGGTCTGACCATACACGAAATTGCCCATACCTACTTTCCATTCTACATGGGAACCAATGAACGTAAATACTCCTTTATGGATGAGGGATGGGCCCATATGTTTCCCTTTGTCATCAAACAGTTTCTTGAACCGGCATCAGATCCGGTAAATTCTTCACTCAAGGCCTATACCGCCCGGGCAGGGCTGGAGTCTGAATTACCCATGATGATTCCTTCAAACTCGCTTGGCAGGGCATCTTACCGTACAGCGGCATACAACAGACCCGGAATCGCATACTACATATTACGGGAAACGCTTGGCCCGGAGATATTTGATAAAGCACTCAAAGAATTCATTCATCGCTGGCATGGTAAGCATCCCATACCCAACGATTTCTTCTATACCTTTAACCAGGTTGCCGGAGAAGATTTGTCGTGGTTTTGGAAACCCTGGTTTTTTGAACATGGTTATCCTGACCTGGCAATCTCAAACGTCGTAATGGATGAACAAAATGTCACGGTGCGGATAAAAAAAGAAGGGAAATTGCCAATCCCTGTTCAATTGACAGCCTATTTTTCCGATGCCACAAAAGAAGTGGTTACCCGTCCGGCTTCTGTCTGGCGGGAGGGCAACCCGGAACTAACCATAGAGATCCCAATAAAAAGTGACCTGACCCAATTGGAATTGGGAAATGGCCACATTCCCGATGTAAACCGGGCTAACGATATATACATCCCCTGATATCAAGATATTGAAATAGAATGAACCTTCCTGATTTCGATTTATGCAAAATAATAAGCTACCTGATTTCTGAAGAAAGAACCGGATTAGAAATTGAGGACCGGTTCCAAAATTCCTCAAATGTACCGGAAAGAATTAATGCGGCATTTCTTCTAAGCCTATCCGTATCAACAAAAGAACTGCAATCAAAGGCATTACAGTATTTGCATAGCAGTCTCGCATCGAATGAGGCTTCCGGTTTAGCCGAATTTTATCTTGAAGCACTCGCACGATTACAAGCAGAATTCTCAGACCATCGCCAAAAAAATCCTGAGTTTAACCAGAATATCCTGACTGCAGTTGAAGCAATTAAAGCAGATACATCCCCGTCAAATATTCAGGAAAAACTCTGGCAATTATTTTTTCCTTCTGCAGTCAATATTATTGGTGATGAGTCCCGGGCGATCTCTGATCTCAGAGATAAGCGCAAAGTTACCAATATTAAAAAAAATCCGGACCCCATTAGTAAACCAGGAAGCGAAATATTATTTACCTCAAATATATTGTTAAGTATTCCTTTGAATATGGATGACCTTAGCCAATTAGAACTTGGTCCTGAGATTTTACAGCATTTAAAAACTAACCGGACTGAAAAACAAAAATTTTGGTACGATCATCCCATTCCCCTGGGTATCTCTCCCGATAAAAATGAGGTGCTTTATGGTATCCATGGTTTGGATCAGGCAGTCGAATTTGAACGGGCCAGAAATAATCTGATGCCCGATGAAAAGGTTACCTGTGTTCTTTCTGCCTCGGTCACACATGATAGTCTGCATAAAATTGCAAAACAGTATATCGAAAATGAGTTTAAACATCATGGTAAATTAAAGAATCTGGATGTATATGTTTTTACCGAATCCGAGACTGATAAAATAATATCTGATATCCTCATTCCGGCCGCGAAACATTATTTGGATTTAGAATTGGAGGAATCTGATTTTGCCATGTTTGGTGTGGATGGGGAATATGGCCGTCATTATAGTTTTTTGAAAGCGGTTTCTGCTTATTGGCAGGTACTAATAGATCCTGAAAAGAAGGCGACGTTTAAAATAGATCTCGATCAGGTTTTTCCTCAGGATAATTTAGTGGAAGAAAGCGGATATTCTGCATTCGAGCATTTTATTTCCGATTTATGGGGTGCAGCCGGCACTGATAACAATGGCAGGGATGTGACACTGGGCATGATTGCCGGTGCATTGGTCAATGAAAAAGATATTTCAAAGTCACTGTTTACCCCGGATATACCAATCCCGAAAGAACCACTGCAACCACCAGAACAGGTCTTCTATAGTAAACTGCCGCAGGCCATATCAACCCAGGCAGAAATGATGACAAGATATGATAGTGCAGATCTGGATGGTCGTCATTCCTGTCTGCAACGGGTGCATGTAACCGGTGGAACGAATGGTATATTGATAAATTCTTTAAGAAAATTTATGCCATTTACGCCCTCATTCTTTGGCCGGGCGGAGGATCAGGCGTATATCATGTCGGCAATAAATGATGAATCAATGAAAATGGCGTACCTCCATAAACCGGGTTTGATAATGCGCCATGATAAAGAATCTTTTGCCGGGGAGGTTATAGCTGCAAATAAAGTTGGCAAGATGATCGGTGATTATATCCGGATCATTTATTTCTCAGCCTATGCCAGATTGCTTGACCCCCAACTCAACCGTATTAAAGAATTCCTGGATCCCTTTACCGGTGGCTTTATCTCTTATATACCAATGACAGTGGTTTATTTGAGATTGGCTCTCCAGGTGGCAGATTTATTTCAAAATAAGGACAAAGATACAGCAGTAAATTTTATTACAGATGGAACCCGTCGGATTAGTGATGCTGTTCACTTTGCAAAAGATAGTGACAAAGGGATGACAGCAGTATATGAGACTGAATTATCAGGCTGGAAATATTATTATCAGATATTATCGGCCATTGAAGATGGGCTTGAGAATGGTGATGATTTTGCACAAGAGCTAAAGAGTCGGGCAAGTTCCATATGTGAGAAATGCCAGCTGAAAAATCGGAACTGATTTCAGGATGAGGCAGAGTTCTTTTCTTTATCCCAGGATTAATCCTGGGGTAAGAAGGATAACGTGTAGACCACTAATTCTACTACGATCAAAAAAATGCAAATAATTACCGATGACATTGAATTTTTAACAACAATATACCCGCAGAACAAACCGGTAACGCCGATATCAAATACGGCTGAACTGTTGCTCCATCCATCCACCATATCCGATATATTTTCTCAGAATAAAATTTATACTGCTCAAATCTCAAACGAAACATTTTGGAATTGTTTGTGTGCCGTTAAAGTCGCATCAGAGTCACATCTGAAAATTCTTGCCGGGAATTTACAAAAAGAAATAACACTGCCAGACAAACTATTGATTGTTGCCGATGAGGGAGATGGATTTATCGGATATAAAAATCGCAGGTGGATAGCCGACTCCGGAAATCTGCATGTAACTGCATTTTTTAAGCCGCATTTAGAGATCCCGCAATTTGCCACCGGCTTTACCATCGTTTCAGTTGTTTCGATTCTGCAAACCCTGGATTTGATCACAGAATTAAAAGGCCGGGCCGGTGTGCGTTGGGTAAACGATATTGTTGTTGACAATAAGAAAATCGGTGGGGTCTTAAGCCGAACCCAGGTACAAGGTAAACTGGTTGAAAATGCTTCTTTGGGAATTGGTCTTAATGTGGCGTCCCGCCCGGATGTACCATCCGATATTTTTGTCCCGGAGATAACACATATTGCTGCTTTCACCGGGACCTCTCCCCAGTGGGTGTTCCGGACGCTGATAACAAAACTGCAGGAAAATTATAATCTGCTTATAAATGGCGATTATGATACTTTATGGAATTTTTATATACAACGATCAGTGATGATTGGGCGGGATATATCGGTTTATTCGGATCCGGATATCGGCCATTCAGAATTAATGGTGAAGGGAAGAGTTGAACGTATCGGACGCAATCTCGAAATATTTCTGCGAGGAAAAACCGAGCCGGTTATTAAGGGCAGGGTGGTCTTGCATTAATTTACTTTTTATATTTTAACTTGATGTTTACCTGTTTTTTACCGCTAAGGGCGCAAAGGAAAAGTTGAGAACGCAAAGTAAATAATTTTAAATATTAATTGATTCCAGTTTTTCCTGTGATCCTGTCTATAGATAAAATTATATGATCCTAACTTTTATTCTTTGTCTATTTTGTTTAATTCTCAGTAATCAGTGCGGTTGCAACAATATTTGTGAAATTTATCTTGACCTTTATTTGCAGGAATCTTAAAATCACTTCATAATTATCGGGATCATTGTATAATTCCCAGATAAAGGCGTACGAATGGGATCTATGGATCTTCTGCTGGTTTGTGGCCTCTCTTTTATTTCCGTTTTTGCAGTATTGTCTGTACTTGCCCTGGTAATGCACCTGATTACCTATCTTCTCCCCCAAAAAGATCAAAAAAATGATACAACTGTATATGCAGCCATAGCAGCGAGTGCAGCACAGGTATATCCCAAGCGCAAAATTACAAAAATTGAGGAGTTAAAATGATTTTCACAGAGACAAAAAAGAAAATCAGGGTAATGTTCACACCATTTCGTGACGGTTTACAAAGTGCATTTGGCGGGAAGGTGCGTCTGGCAGATTTTTTACCTGCGATGCAAGCAGCCGCAGCGGCTGAAATAAATCATATGGAATTTGGCGGTGGGGCAAGATATCAGGCACCTTATTTTTATCTGGGCGAAGATCCGTTTGAAACCATGAAAAAGATACGTGATGCCGTCGGACCGGATGTAGATCTTCAGATCTTAACCCGGTCTGTTTCCGGGGTAACACTGACAACTCAGTCTATCGAAGGACTCACATTACAGGCGCAATTAATGAAGGCCTATGGCACTACCTGGGATCGAAATTTCGATTATATGAATGATGTGCAAAATCTCATTAAAACCGGAAAGCCGATTGTAGATGCCGGTTTGCATCATCAGGCCAGCATTGCCATTATGGGGCTGCCATTTGCATCTGACAAAGTTCATACAGCCGAATTTTATATTAACATTGGCAAGAAAATATTAGCCGGAGATATCCAGGTTGACAGCATTTGTTTAAAAGATGCCAGTGGAACTACCGATCCAAAAACTATTTACGATACGGTCGTCGGCTTAAAGAAAATTATGCCTCCGGAAATGCCACTCTGGCAGCATACCCATGACACTGCGAGCATGGCGGTGGCCTGTTATATGGCAGGAATAGCCGGAGGTGTGGACGGTGTGGATCTATCCATACGTCCACTGGCCAGTGGTACGGTACAGCCGGATGTCCGCTCTCTGAATCATGCCCTCAAAGGTACCGGTTATTTTCTCGATTTAAATGTGGAAAAATTACCTGAGGTAGAAAATCTGCTTACAGAGGGTCTTAAAGAGTATGATTTTAATCCAACTACTACCACGGCAGATGCCAGAGTGTTAGGATTTCCTATGCCGGGTGGTGCGATCGGGCCAAATGTTCATATGATGGTCAAGGCGGGGATTCTTGAAAAGTACAGTGACGTACTTTCTGAGTTTCCTGTTGTTGTTGAAGCAGGTGGTGCATGGACCAGTGTGACACCGGGCAGCCAGCAGTACTGGTTGCAGGCATTTAATAATGTGATGTATGGCCGTTGGGAAAAGATTGAGTCCGGATATGGAAGGGCAGTATTAGGATATTTTGGAAAAACCCCATTATCTCCCGATCCCGAGGTTGTAAAAAAGGCATCGGAGCAATTGGATCTGCCGGTTTTTGAAGGCGATCCACTGGAAGCGGCAGCAAAAAATGTCGCCCCGGCAAAAAAAGCTCTGGAGGATCTTGGCATTGAAGCAACCGATAAAAATATTTTTCTGGTTCTGGCAGCCATGGTACCCGGCAAAAAAATTGAACTGAATGAAGGGATCAGATTGCTGACCGGCAAAGCCAAAATTGACATTCCGCTCAAAAAGAAAGAAGAGCCAGTGGTTGTCCCGGTAAAGACGGCGCCGGAATCAATGCCCACGGGGCCGATCCAATCCCGTTGCATTGTGGAAGAAAACGGAACCAGCCGCACTTTTATGATCACACTGGAGCCGGCAAATGGTATTGAGAATCTTACCGGGCAGAAAATATCAAAACCGGCCAATGGCGGTCAACCGGTTTATTCTACATTTGCGGGCACTGTTGATATTGTTGATATCCTTGTTAAAGTAGGTGACAGTGTCAACAAAGGACAGGTTATTGCTCATGTGGAAGCCATGAAGGCACAGCATGATATAAAGGCGCCAAGGGATGGCGAAGTAACCGCAATTTCAGCAAAGGTGGGGGATGAAATAGATTCAACCCGACCAATACTCACATTGGCATGAAAGATAGTTAATGGATATTTTACAGGAATTAATAAATCAATCCGGATTTGCCAATCTGACAATTGGATACTGGCTCATGTTCATTATTGCCGGGATTCTTATTTACCTGGCAATTTCTAAGGAATATGAACCCCTGCTTTTAATCCCCATTGGCTTTGGGATTATTCTCGCCAATTTGCCATTGGCGGATATGGGTTCACATGGTGAGGGTATTCTTGGTCTGATTTATGATGCAGGTATAAAAACGGAACTTCTGCCACCCATTATATTTCTCGGCGTGGGTGTGCTGACGGATTTCAGACCGCTTCTGAGCCGGCCGCTTACGTTTCTCCTTGGGGCGTCTGCACAACTGGGTATTTTTATCGCAGCTCTGAGTGCGGCGTATTTATTTGGTTTTACGCCTCAGGAAGCGGCTGCAATAGGCATAATTGGTGGTGCGGATGGACCAACTTCAATTTTCTTATCCAGCCAATTGGCACCGCATCTGCTGGGCCCGATTGCCCTGGCGGCATACAGTTATATGTCCCTGGTGCCAATTATTCAGCCGCCAATAATGCGTATGTTAACCAGCAAAAAAGAGCGTCAGATCGATATGCCGCAGGCAAAACCGGTATCGCAAACCGCGGTGATATTATTTCCTGTGATTACCGGAATTATCACATCCCTGGCCATTCCTTCCAGCGCCCCATTGATTGGTATGCTGATGTTTGGTAATCTGATTCGTGAGAGCGGGGTAACCGAAAGGTTGCGAAAAACGGCCGGTGGGGCATTAATTGATATCGTCACCATCTTTCTCGGTCTGGCGGTCGGCGCTACTATGGATAGTGGCCGGTTTTTGCAGTTACAGACTATTCAAATCCTGTTACTTGGTGCCGTTGCCTTTGCCTTTAGTACGGCCGGAGGCATTTTATTTGCCAAATTTATTAATTTGTTCTTACCCGCTGCAAAAAAGATCAATCCCTGCATCGGGGCAGCCGGTGTCTCGGCCGTACCAATGGCCGCGCGGGTGGTACAAAAATTTGTGTCTGATGAAACAGATGGACAGGTAAATCCGCTTATGCCGGCCATGGGACCAAATGTGGCCGGTGTGATTGGCTCCGCTGTGGCCGCAGGTATATTTCTCATGCTGCTTAAGTAAGTATCCCCGATAATCGAAATTTTTATTAGACAGGATAACATGATTATCTGTTATTTAATAATCTTCTAATATATGTAATTAGGGATGAAACCACAGAGAGCACAGAGAAATGAATGGAGATATCTTGAAAATTAAATTTTGAAAATAATTATAAAAAGAATATAATATAATTGTAAGTAGTTAATAAGAGAGTAAATCAGTCAAAAATATATTAATCTTCGTGCTCTTCGTGATCTTCGTGGTGAAAATTAATTTATGATCAAAGCCGACGACTAAAGATAGTTGATGCCCAAAGCGAACAATAGGTTCTCAGTGGTTAACTTTTAGTGCTACCTATATATGGTAAGGGAAGTAAGATGAAAAAATTAGTTTTGATCGTTCTGATTATAGTGAATTTAACACAACTGACATGTGCCGGGGATAAAATATCTGAGCGATTTGTCAATATGTCCAATATGCAGATCGATTCGCTATTAACTGTGGTCAGTGCAAAAAATATGACCATTACCGAACGCATGCATTATTTTTCCGATTATTTTCTTGAAATGCCCTATAATCTGATCTGTGCCGGTGATGGTGAATATGCCATGTATGAAAACTGGCCACTGGTAAATTTTGATGAGACCAATTGTATGGTATTTTGTGAACATGTACTGGCACTCTCCATATCCGATAGCTGGGATAATTTTTTTAATAATCTGCAACAGATCCGCTATAAAGATGGCATGATCGGCATGCGCACGCGAAATCATTACACCATCGGTGACTGGCTGCCCCAGAATAGTTGGTTATTGGAAGATGTTTCCAAAAAAGTAGGCGGTGATCTGACAAAAAAACTAACCAGGACGATTTCCCATGAACAATTTTTTAAGGGGAAGGGTATCACAGATTTGAGATATGTAATACCAGATCGCAATATTACAATAGACTATATACCAAAGGAATCCATCAAAGAAATAAAAAAGAATCTGAAAACCGGAGATATCGGGTGTCTGCTTTTTGCCAAACTGGATAATATATTTTCTGCGCACATGTGGATGGTGATCGAAAAAAATGGAAACCTGGTTATCCGGGAATCATCCAACAGTAAAATGAGCACATTTGATACGCCCTACAGTCAATGGGCCAATAAAATCGCCGGATCAAAAAGATATATCGGTATTGCCCTGATGCGCGTCCGGGATGATCTGAATACGCCTGGGAAAATAATACTGCCGTGGGAAATTGGTAGGATGAAAACCGGGCAGTAGGCGAGGCAGTTGGCAGTGCGCAATAGGCGATAGGCGATTGGCAATTGACTGCTTTATCGAAATTTCCTACATATTTAAAAATTGTGTCGACCGACCATAGCTGACTCAGACGGGTTATCACAATAGGTAACAACAAAAGGAGGGGTGGAATAGAGATTTGTTGTTGGTGATGAATTTTCAAGTAACTACACGTAATCCAACTATATAGGTGCTTGATAGTGGTTGCCTTTGCTTACTTCTTCATAGATTTTCCGAATGAATTCCTTGTTCTTTTTTCTGGTTATAGTTAACTACTTTATCCTTTTAGATGGATTTTTATTGCAATTATTTAAAAAAGAGATGTTTAGTCTTTGAAAACATCCAAACCATCATGTGTTATATAATTTTTATCTATGATATTATTAATTCAAATTTTCCTAATTTAGAATTGCTTTCCACCATCTTTCTGTAGTCAATTTTTCATCAATGGTTATTGTTTCTCCAACAATGGGCGTGGAAAGTTTTATACCAAGACTATCAGCAGCTTTAGCAACTCTTACCATAGGATCATACCAGGCGTGGAGTGCCAAATCAAAAGTTCCCCAATGCATTGGCTGTAGAATTTTTCCTTTCAAATCCAAATGGGCTTGTGCAGTCTCTTCCGGCATCATATGCATAGAATGCCATCGTTCATCATATGCCCCACATTCCATAAAGGTATAATCAAACGGGCCGTATTTATCGCCGATATCTTTAAATCCATCAAAATAACCAGAATCTCCGCTAAAATAGATTTTGTGATAAGGTCCCTGAATAACATAGGATCCCCATAGCGTTTTCCTTTGATCAAATAATCCCCTGTTAGAAAAATGTTGTGCCGGCGTAAGGGCAATTAATAATTCATCAAATAGAATTATTTCATCCCACCAATCAAGTTCTGTTATTTTTTCTCGTGGAACGCCCATATCTTCCAACTCTAATCCAACCATAAGTGGTGCGATAAAATGTTTTACCTTGTGATGAATGGTTTCTATGGTGGTTGCGTTAAGGTGATCATAATGATTATGGGAGATAAGGACTACATCAATTTCCGGTAGCTCTTCCATGTTTAATGGAACGTCTCCGTTATATCTTGATGGCCCCATAAATGCTGTTTTATTCACATATATAGGGTCCGTAAGAATTATTTTACCATCAATATTTATTATCTGAGAAGAGTGGCCAACCCAGGTTACTTTCAACTCATTTGATTTCGCATTTAAAATCTGTCTAAAATCAACTTTTTGCGCAGGCAATTCTACATCTGGTTTTCTATCATTATCTGTAAAAAGCACATCCCATAGTATTGGAAGGGTCTTAAAATAATTTATTTCATAATTATCTTTATAATTCCAAAAAACACCGTCTTTATATTGATCTGAATTTTCTATCTTTGCCATTTGAATTTCGCCTGATTTATACTTTGCTGATGAGCAGGATTGATTTAATAACATCCCTGCAATAATTAATGCGGGGATATATTTTGAACAAATTTTCATAATTCTTTCTATCGTTATATAATTTTAAAACTATCGAATTGTCAATTAAATTTTTTTATTTCAGATTTATAACATCACTAAATTCTTTTAAAGTTTCTTTATTGATCCGGGCAATTAAATATTTTCCTTTGCGTTCTGTACTTATTAAATCGGCATTTGATAATTCCTTTAAATGATGCGATATAGTCGGTGCGCCGATATTAAATTTTTCCATTATATCATATACAAAGCAGTCTTCTTCTTCATAACTGCTTTGATTACTTTTTGATATCTCCATAAAAATTTCAAAGCGATTCGGATTAGATAATGCCTTCATTATTTTTGTAATCTTTTTTATATCCATATATAACTCATATAATTCGATAGTTATAAAACTGTTAAATCCAAATATAATATATATTTTTCGCTGTTGTCAAGTTATTTCATTTTATTGTAGTTTAAGCAGTTTCTTTTCAGTAAAAACAATAATAATTGATTGTGAGATCCTATATCAACACAATAAATATTCTTTCTGACAAATAACTTATGTAACCTTTCTTCTTTTAATGGATACTATTATAAAGAGCGAAAAACTATGACATTTCAAAAACTTTACATGAACTATGCAAAACACGTATACCGATTTGCGTACTGGCTAACAGGAGATGATGCTGAGGCAAAAGATATTACTTCGGAGACCTTTGTACGCGTTTGGACGGCAGAGACTAATCCGCGTACAGAATCTGTAAAAGCGTATCTTTTTACTATTGCCCGGAATCTTTACCTGCATGACCGCCGAAAAAAAGATCGTTTATCTGCTATTAATGATGAGATGATTGACGGTACGATTTTACCGGATAAAAAGGCAGAAATAAACTCCGATCTTAAACAAGTAGAGAAAGCGCTCCAACAACTCCCTGAAATGGATAGAATAGTTTTAATCATGCGGGCGGAAGACGAAATGTCCTATCGGGATATCGCTCAAATCACTGGCCTTTCGATCTCTGCGATCAAAGTTAAAGTATTTCGGGCCAGGGCAAAAATCGATAAAATATTAAACGATGGAGAATAAATCATGAATATAAACAAAGACGTCATAACCGACCTGCTACCACTTTATTTTTCAGAGGAATGTAGTGCCGCTACAAAGCAGCTGGTTGAAGAATATTTTGAAACTAACCCGGACTTCGAGAAGTGGGCAAAAAGGTTAAATAATAATCCCATACCAAAAGAGATACCACAAAGTTTGGAAATAGCCGATGAAATGAAATCACTACTTAAGACGCGGAGTTTACTTAAAGCACGAGGGATTTTTATGGGATTTGCCATCTTCTTTTCTCTGGTTCCATTTTCTTTTGTTGTCAGCGATGAGTATTCATTCTTCATGCTTCTCGATGCACCGCTAAGTGCGCTATTTTTTGCTATATGCAGTATTCCTTTATGGATAGGTTATTTTATAGTTAAAAGAAAAAGTAGCGACCTGTAACCCTATTTTCAGCACAGAGTTATACGTGTAGAACAACCGGAAAGCCAACGCACTGTTGAATTAATACAAAAATACTTTCAATTCTTCAACACTGCAAATAATCCTGTTTATCCTGTTATCCTGTCAAAAAAATAACTCTCAGAGATACTGTTATGAATATGTTATTCCCAAATACAAAATTAAAAAGCGCGGAACGGTCTCAGACCGTTCCCTACATTTGATTTGAGAGAGTTAATGGGGAGATTTACGGCAATTACCAATAACTAATTACCAAATAATAATTCCCAGTTCCAAATTCCAAATTACTAATTCCATCTTTCACTTCTAATTCCTAATTTCCTACTTCTAATCCTTTTTTGTAAACCTTTTTGATACTTATTTTGTCTAAGTATAATAGAAAAACAGGATAGTGGATGTCCACAGAAGCGCTGAATATTAAAAATGTTAAAAATGGTGATCACAATGCCTTCCGGCAATTGATGGATACACACGCCCGGCGCATATATGCCCTGGCACTTGATCTGGCAAATGATTTACAGGATGCGGAAGATTTAACCCAGGAAGTATTTATAAAAATGTACAACAATATTGATCAATTCCGCGGAGATGCATCACTCTATTCATGGCTACATCGTATCACTGTGAATACCTGGATTAATATGAAGAAATCCAAAATTTATAGAAAGAGGACAATGGAACAGAGTCTTTATGAAGAAAAATATTATCACGAAAATGACGAGAGTCTTGTCACTAATCCGGAAGAACTGTCGGATCTGCAAAAACATATTAAAAACAGTATGAATACCTTGTCAAAAAAGGAGAGACTGGTATTTGTGCTCAGACACTATCATGACCAATCACTAAAAGAAATCGCGGAGACGACCAAGCTCTCAACCGGAACAATAAAAAGCCTGTTGTTCCGTGCAGTTAAAAAATTGAGGAAAAATATGGCGTATTATCAACATGAGGTTGCGTGATGAATACCTGTAAAATTTATCGGAAAAAAATGTTAGACGCATTTTATCAGCATCTGACTGCACAGGCTCAGGATGAGTTCAACAGACATCTAAGCGGATGTACAAGTTGTACTACTGAATACGCCGAATTGGAAAAAAGTCTGTCGCTTATGAATCAGCGGGTCCGGCCGGAACCTGATGAGGGATTTGAAGAGCGTTTGTGGCAAAATGTAAGATCCGGAATTGAAACTCAGGACCGGAGATTAGGTGTGGCAACGGTATCTGAAAAAATAATTGAAATCTTTAAAAATCGCAATCTGAGATATAGTCTCGCTTTAGCAGCAAGTATGCTGATCATTGGAATCTTTATCGGAAAGTACATGGACCGGGAAACATCAAATGATCAGATCGTCAAAACAGTGGTACACAGTGAAAATTCGGCTTTCGTAAGAGCTGGAAAATATGTGGATCGCTCCAAAGTACTATTATTGGGAATTTTAAATCATGATCCAATGGACCGAATGGGATTGGAATCACAAAAGAGAATTTCTCAGAACATGGTCAGAGAGGCGGCGATTTTAAAAAATGAATTAAAGGATTCTCAAGACCGCGTATTGGCACATCTAATAGGCGAACTGGAGGTTATACTGCTGCAAATTGCCAGCCTTGAAGCCGACTATGATCTTGAATCGGTGGAGCTCATTCAAAGTGGGATTGAGCATAAAGGGTTATTATTTAAAATAAATTTGAATCAGGCATTGTCAGAAACAGGAAAAGAGGTAACCAGTGAGAAGCAAAATAAAATTGGGATTTAACAGGAAAAATCACATAACAGGAATGACATCATTACTGTTATGTTTGTTATTTCTACACTCTTCTTATACCGCCTCAGCAGCATGGCCGGATGAAAATGAGGATAAAGCCAGACAGGCATATGAAACGGCCTATAATCAGGTTCTAAATGAAAACTGGAGCAAAGCGATAACCGATCTGGAGAAGGTGATTCAGCAATTTTCAGATAGCCGTTGGGCAGATGATGCCCGGTTCTGGCAGTGCTATGCCCGTGAAAAATCTGATTCAGATCCGGAAACAGCCTTTAAATGTTATCAAAAATTTATTGATGAGTATTCCGGCAGCAAATGGGTGGGTGAGGCCAAATCCAAAATGATCCTCTTGGCAGAGAAACTGAGTGCAATGGGTAAATACGAATATCAGGCGATGGTATCTGCTATGAAAAAAGATCAAAATGAAGAAATTGTCTCCACTGCCATACAAGCGCTACAATCTATAGATGATGAAAGCGCAATGATACAATTGATTGACATATATGATAAAACCACAAAACAGAATGTCCGGGAAAAAATAATATTTGTATTGGGTACTTCTGATCATCAATCTGCAAAAGACAAACTTATGCAAATTGCAAAAAATGATGCATCGCCGGAGATGCAAAAAAAAGCAATCTTCTGGATCGGGCAGGGGACAGAGTCGAAAGAAGTGATTCAGTTTTTAAAGACCATTATTGAAACATCGAAAGATCCGGAAATAAGAGATAAAGCCATATTCTCAATCGGCCAGGCAGATCCGGATCTGGGTATGCCGGTTCTGTCAGATCTGGCGCTTAATCATAAAGATGCAGAAGTCAGAGCCAAGGCGGTGTTCTGGCTAAGTCAGGCCGAACCATCTGATTCGATCGTGAAAACCCTGAATTCAATTATAGCAAACGATCCGTCCGAGGAAGTTCGGGAGAAAGCCGTATTCTCAATAAGTCAGTTGCCTGCAGAATATGCAGTCCCCGCGCTAATCGATATTCTGCATAATAATACAGATTCGGAACTAAAGGAGAATGCGGTGTTCTGGCTGAGTCAACATGCCGATAATCCCAGGGTGATTGAAGAACTAGAACGCATCATCAATGAAGAATCAAATCTAAAATTACAGGAAAAGGCCGTTTTTTCAATAAGCCAAATGGAAACTGAAAAATCCAGAGCCATTTTAATGCGTTTGGCAAAAGAACATAAAAATAAAGAAATCCGTGCCAAATCTGTTTTCTGGCTGGGGCAACATGCAGATACGGAAGAAACGGTCACCTTTTTGACCGGGATTGCGAAGAATGATCCGGAAGAAGACATCCGTAAAAGTGCCATACATGCGATGGGGCAGGCATCACCTGAGTTCGCTGTCCCGGCGCTGGCGGAGTTGGCAAGGAGTGATGCACCGGTTGAAACCCGTAAGAATGCTGTCTTTTGGCTGGGCCAGATGGAACAAGATGAAAATGCCTTATCTGTTCTGAAGCAACTCGTCACAGATGATCCGGATATAGAGATCAGAGCAAATGCACTTTTTAGCATAGCGCAATCTTCTTCACCGGAAACCGCGCCATACCTGGTTGATATTGCTAAAAATCACCCGGATTATGAAGTTAGAAAAAAGGCCATATTCTGGCTTGGGCAAAGTGACGATCCCCAGGCAAAGAAGGCTCTGCTCGATATTATCCAGGATGGATCAAAAGAAAGGTAGAATAAAATGAAAAAAATAACTCTGATTCTCATGATTATGGTGCTCTGTTCTCAAATACAGGCTCAATCTTATCAGGTGTTTCACTTAGATCAGGATACACGGTCATTGGAAGAATTATGGAGTAAAGGGGTACAGAAAGGTGATTCACTCCAAACTGATTATTGGATCGGGTATAGTATTATACGTAAAACTTCCCGGCACACTTCCATATCAACACACCATAGCGAAGGCAACCGCCCTCAACTGCAGCAGATATTATATGGCGAATATGAGCAGTATCGTAATGATCTGCCTGACTCCGGCGATTCTGAACAAATTTTGAATGAGATGGCAATTCTGATGCAGTTTGAAAGGGATGGAGAACTTAAAGATGTAAAAATTTCAGAAATGGAAAGTCAGATTAAACTTAAACAGCTGCCGGTGATCTGGTTGGGTGCACGTGATGACCAGGAGGAAAGTTTTAATTTGCAGAAACAGTTGTATTCAGAAAGCAAAATACAAGATGTACGCGAAGATCTTATTGTGTTCATATCATTGCATCAGAAACAACCGGAGGTAAAAGACTTTCTGATTGGAATTATTGAGAATGAAAAAAACCAGGAACTGCGTGAGGAAGCGGTTTTCTGGTTGGGGCAACAGGAACTGCCTGGCGTCGCTGATTATTTATACAATCTGGCCCAGAATGATGCCGACGGTGTAATAAGAGAGAAGGCCGTGTTTGCCCTTAGCCAGATTGATACAGATCAGGCGATAGATTATGTGATAGATCTGGCAAAGAATGCTAAGGATATGGAAGTCCGCGAACAAGCCATATTCTGGCTGGGGCAGATTGCATCAGAAAAATCATTAAGTCTTTTAGAAGACATTGTTTATGAAGAGAACGAAACGGAATTGAAGGCGCAAGCCGTATTTGCCTTATCACAGCTGCCTGATAATGAGGGTGTGTCGCCGCTTATTAAAATTGCCAAAGAGCATGAGAACATGCAGGTAAGGAAAAAGGCGATTTTCTGGTTGGGCCAATCGGATGATCCGCGCGCCCTGGAGGTGATCATTTCGATAATTAAGAATAATTGATTAAGTCGGTTTATTTATAGATTTCTAAGGATAAAGTAATTAGTAATTGGTAATTGGTAATTGGAAATTTGTCATTCGGAACTTGGAATTTATAACCGGTAATTCGCAAATAACCCTCCCCCTGGTTCCCCCTCGGCCGGTGTTTCACAGTTATTTCATCTTCATAACAACAAAGGTCATATCATCACGAGGTTCACTTTTTCCCATCCATTTTGTTGCCGCTTCTGTCAATTTCTTGATGATCCTTTCCGGTGTTTCTGTAGCAATTTTTTTGAATAATGATTCTATCCGTGATTCGCCAAAGAGTTCTCCTTTAGGATTAAAACATTCTGATAGTCCATCGCTGTGAAAAAGAATCGTATCCCCCTTTTTCAGTTCAACCACTTGAGACTGATAGGGGAATCCGATAAACGCACCAAGCGGCATGCCCCTTAACTGCAACTCTTCAATAGATTTTTCCGATCTCCTATAAATAAATGAGAAAGGCATACCGGCAGAAGATATTTGTATCTTTTTCTCAGAGATTGTTGCCAATAACATGGCCATAAACATGTTTTTGAATCCCATTTCTTTTAAGGATCTCGACATATTTGTTAACATCTCCTTTGGATCATCTCCTGCGGCTACTGAATTAAACAATACTTTTGTCGCTGTAACAATTGTTCCCGCCTTAAGTCCGTGGCCTGTCGCATCGCCGATAGCAAATGTCAAATTATTGTCATTTTGATAAAAATCATAATAGTCTCCGCCAACTTCCTGAGCCGTTGTCATCGCCACGGCAATATCCAGATAGGGTAACTTGGGGAGTTTTGATGGAAGCATGGCCAGTTGCAGTTTACGCGCATCTTCCAGGTCTTTTCTCATTTGTTGATTGGTTTGCTCTATTTTTGCGGATGCACGATAAAGTGCATTTTCAAAATTTTTACGCTTGGTTATATCTGATTGCATACCAATATAATTTGTTACCTGGCCAGAATCGTTACGAATCGGCGTAATGGATAATGCATTCCAGAAAGGTGTACCATCTTTTTTATAGTTCAATATCTCCACAAAGCATGGTTTTTCTTCCCGAATGGATCTTCGTATCTCTTCAATTTGTAATGGATCAGTATCTTTGCCTTGTAAAAAACGGCAGTTATTTCCCAGAACATCTTCCTGATCATATCCAGTTAACCGTTCAAATCCTTCATTTGCATAAATAATCGGGTTATCTTGTTGTAAATTGTCGGAAATTGTAATCCCTTCCGCTGCTGCCGCCAAGGCCCGATCTTTCAATTGCAATTGGTAATCAATAGATTTATCAGTCAGAAGAATAACTTTTTTTGCGATATTTGGTTTAGTCGTCATACACTTTTTTCTCCCTGATACCGAAAACGGTTAGTAGAGACGTTCCGCACCGAAGATCCCAATTTACGGAGTGATGCGCCTGCAACTTAGGTTTTTAATTCACTATAATCATAAAACTAAAAAGTAAAATGAGCACTCATCACCAAATAATGCAGCCAGGCAAAATTATAAACTTCTTCAACATCTGCTCCACCCTCAACAGTCCGATACCCTGCAGAGACACCCCATTGATCATTGAAATTATATCCAAATTGTAGCGTACCATCTTCGGCCCTTCCCGGTCCACCGGCCAGAGCATCGATATCGAGAAAGATCCACCAGTTATCATTTATGTGATACTCCCCTCTAATATGTAAGAGGGGAACAAATCCCAAATCAGTCTTTTCTGAGGAAACACTATTTTGTTCAAGTCTAATGACCGCATCACGAATTTTTGCCGTAAAACCGATCCACCAGCGCCATTGGTCACCATGGTGAAACTTATACGCATATGTTAATCTCCAGGAATTAAACTGGTACGTGGCATCAACCGGCCGACCAGGATCATAAGTTTTTCCGGCAAAGGAAACCGGTGAGGAAAAGGTGCCTGATTCCGTGTAGCGCAATGGTGCAAGCAATAATCGAATACTATGACGTTCTGTGATTCGCCAGGTAAAATAAATACGGACACCCGGAAAAGGTCCTTTTCCGACAAGGTCTACCAGCGAAAAACGGGTTCCATTTTCATTATTGGGGATCTGGACATCATTACGACCTTGCCAGACGGGCCCAATTTCCAATTGAGTCACAAATCGTTTTAATGAATCACTTTGCCCGGCAATACACGTTGTAACAGGCAGGTTTACCATAATAAGGGCAATACCTATGATGATTAACTTTAATTTTTTACAATTTCGATGAAAATAAAAATTCATGATTTAACCCCCAATTGATTTTGATTTAAAAACGCATTTATTTTTACATTTCACTAATCATCGTTTTAATGTCCGGTAAGAAAATATTGTATCCTAAATTTACTGAATATGACTACAATTTGCAGGGGTAATATAGTAAAAAATAATAGTTAAGTGGCTTTTTCATATCAGGATTGATCAATAATACCCCTTATATCCACTATAAACAATAATTTATTATATTGTTTCCTTATACTATAATAGCATCCCTAATATTCGGGAGGGGAGGTAGGGTCAAAAGTTCTATGAAAAAATGAAAAATAGGGTTAAAAGATGAAACCACAGAGCACTCAGAGGAAAACTCTGAGTCCGCCAGTGGGCGGATCCGCCTACCGGCGTGAAAATCTAAAAGTCGTATTGTTGATCAATTTTAATGTTGACAAATTGAAAGAAGGAATAAGGAAAGTTATCTTATAAGAGATCACAGAGGGGAGATGATTAGAAATAGCATTAACCTAAATAATATTAATAATTTACTCTGTGTACTCTGCCTGCCCCGTAAATATGGCGAAGCCAGACTTGTACGGGGTGGTTATTTTTCACACTACCGGAGGGGATCAAGGGAGTGGGTCATGAAAAATTCCCAATTCCCGGTTCCTATTTTCCAGTTTTCTTTCCATTAAAATAATTCCCCATATATCGCTTATTAATACCACTATTTTTTTAAAAAACACAAATAAATCTCTTGACATCTATGTTTTTACTGTCTATATTGTCTATAGACACACAATCAAAATAAAACAATATATACAACACATACAATATTGATATATAATACAGATACTTTTTCTAGTTGATTGTTGATTATCCGAGCCTGAATTGTTTTTATAAAGCGTATTGGAGTGTGGATGACGTACCTGCCAAAGAAACTAAACTTCATAAATTATAATCCGGAAAATTCATATAACGATAATTCGTTATTCCTGGGTAAATACAACTCATACCGTAAGGTGACATATTCACCCTTAACCATGGGGCAAAGGGTTTCGGTAGCGGCATTCTCTGAGCCTTCACGCGTAGTCGGTGGTGATTTTTATGAAATTTTTCCTATAGATGGAACAAAAGTAGGTGTAATAATTGCAGATGCATGTGGAAAGGGGCTGGGGGCAGCCAAAATGATCCTGCATATTCAGAGTCTGCTTAAAATTGAAATGGAAAATGGGCATTCCGTTGAGCAGACTCTGCAGAGTATGAATGATGATCTGGAGTTTTCTGTTAGAAGCGATAAGTTTGTAACATTGTTTTTTGGTATTCTGGATACCGCAACAATGGAATTTGAATATGGAAATGCCGGGCATGATTTGCCACTTATATTTCATTCAGACAACACATATGAGTGGCTTGATTCTACCGGACCTGGATTAGGAATTATTCCGGGTGCAAACTTTGATACCAGAAGGCATTTTTTGAAACAAAATGATTTACTCTTTCTCTACACTGACGGTATAACGGATGTGTTTGATGACTATTCTGAAATTTATGGCGAGAAGCGAATGCTCGAATGTCTCTCGCGCCATCGTTGGTATCCACCGGAATCAATTATTGATGCGATTATTCGGGATGCCGAAAAGTTTTCATCTTTTGACACAGTATCCGATGACCGGACTATGATTGTAATGAAAATATTATAGAATATCGGGGAAAAAAGCCATGCAGCGATCTGATGATGTACACAAAAAACTCGTTTCAGTTTCTATGCAAATTATGGATCTTTGTTCACCGGTTTCACGTGCAGCACTGAAAAAGTATCTTGATCAGGAACTGGTAAAGCATAGTACGGATTCCGTTGTTGATTTTGCAAACCAGCAGCTGCAATACTGCAGGCTGGAAATGGATGATGATACCTTTAGTATTGTCCAGAAGTTGAAGGAAACGATTGTTTTGCTAGAAGTATTGCGAAATTCTGAAATAGTAAGTGAAAAGGAGATTTATCCGATAGTGATGGAGTGCGGCGAGTTGCTTGACTTACTACAAGACCAAAAAAGTTTTAACTAATAACTATTTATAATCTCCTCCGGAAATTATTTCCGGAGGAGGACCATTTTACAGGACTATAATTGAATTTATCTCTTGATGACAAGTTAAGTGAACCATTACAGAGTCAACTGACACGACAGATCAGGGCAATGATTCTGAGCAGGGAGTTGCCGCAGGGAACGTCTGTCCTGTCCATTCGTGGCGCTGGCAAAATCCGAAAATATCAGCATTATTACAGTTCAGCGTGCCTATAATAATCTTGAACGGGAAGGGCTGATTCATTCCCGCCGTGGAAAAGGATTTTATGTCTCTCTGATCCGTGATGTCACCCGAAAAACCATCGCCAAAAAAAGACTATCAGAAAGTGCCGAACCCCTCATTCGTACTGCTAATTCCGAAGGCCTCGACGCACCGGAAATCACCGGAGTCATAGACGGAATTATCAAGAAGATAAAAGTGAAATAGTTGTGACTCGGTACTCGGTACTCGTTACTCGTTACTCGGAATTTGGATTTGTAGCCGAAAATTTTTAATCTTCAAGTCCCAAGTCCCAAGTCCCAATTCCCAATTCCCAATTCCCAGTTCCTAATTCTCTCTCTAACCAGAAGATTCCTCACTTCGCTCAGAATGACACGAACATAAATTCCAATTTCTAACTCCTAACTCCTAACTTCTAACTTCTAATCTCTAATCTCTAATCTCTAATCTAATCTTAAATTCCTGTGTTTTGATATTATAGAATTATTTATATTCAGATACTTCTATTATATAAATCAATATTAAGGGACATGGAATGGCAAATTATGGTGGCCAGAATATGTATGGCCAATTAAGGCGGGTTATCGTTCGAAGGCCTAATGCTGCATTTTCCTCAGCGGATCCACTAAAATGGAATTACACGGCAACACCGGATTTACAGATTGCACAAAGCGAACATGATAACCTGGTCTCGCTTCTAAAGAATCGTGAAATAGAAGTAATTTATCATGATGCAGAGTTACCTGATCTGGCGGATTCCATATATGTATTTGATCCCATCCTGATGACTAACCGGGGTGCTATTATTTTACAAATGGGAAAGGAATTACGGCGGGGTGAAGAATCCGGTATAATGCGTACCCTGGAAGAATCAAACATTCCCGTACTTGGCAGTTTGACCGGCGAGGCCATTGCCGAGGGTGGTGATTTATTATGGGTGGATGCGCATACCCTGGCTGCCGGACGGGGATTCAGAACCAATCAGGCCGGCATAGATCAATTACAACATCTGCTGGAACCATTGGATGTAACGGTGATTCCTGTGGAACTGCCATACTATCACGGGGCCCATGCCTGTCTGCATTTATTATCTCTTATCAGCATTGTAAATAAAGAACTGGCAGTAATATATCCACCGCTGTTATCAGTGCCATTCTGGCAATATCTCAAAGAGAAAGAATTTCAGTTCATACACGTTCCCGAGAATGAATTTTTGACAATGGGCCCCAATGTACTTGTAATCAGGCCGGGTGAATGCGTAATGCTTGAGGGGAATTCTGTAACAAAACAGAGATTGGAAGATGCCGGCTGTAAGGTCTATACCTATCGTGGAAACGAGATATCGCTCAAAGCCGAGGGTGGCCCGACCTGTCTGACGCAGCCGGTGTTTAGGGTGAGTGAATAAACTGGGTACTTGGCTCTCGGGTACTAGGTACTCGGCACTGGGCTCTCGGCCATCGATTTTCAAATTGTGCTATGTTTTTATGGGATCTTAACCACGAAGTTCACGAAGATTTAACAAAAACAGGACAAAAGCAGAAATGTCCAATGACAAAATCCGAATGTCAAATGAATGTCCAAAATCAAATTCATAAATAAAAAAGTTTAAAATTATTATTGAGACATTGATATTTGATTTGGCATTTTGGCTTTGACATTGGGCATTGCTTATAAATTGACTTCGTATTCTTCGTGCTCTTCGTGGTTAGTTTTTACATTATCTGTGTGGTAGAAAGGGAATGTTATGAAAAAGTTTCTAAAATGGGCTGGGATTGTCTTAGGCGGACTCCTCATTCTATTAGTCGTGTTGATACTGATCGTATTTGTCAGCCATGATCGTTATTCTTTATCATATGATTCCGGCGGTGCACTTTCAGATAATCAGGCGGCATATGATATCATTTTTTACGATCTGGATCTGGAGGTTAAGGCAGAGGAGCAAAGCATATCCGGATCGGTGACAATTAAGCTGGAATCACTAGATCAGGATCTGACTACGATTGAACTCGACTTAATTGATAATTTTACTGTTGAGAATGTCAACGATGGACTCGAATTCTCCCATGATGACGGTAAGTTGTTCGTCACACTTGAAAATCCTCTGTTATCGGGTGAACAAATCGATCTTAAGATATCCTACCAGGGACAACCCCTGGAGGCAATTTACCCCCCCTGGATTGGCGGATTTATTTGGTCACAAGATTCTTCCGGTGCCGACTGGGTTGGGGTTGCCTGCCAGGGCGAGGGGGCCGATATCTGGATCCCATGTAAAGATCACCCATCGGATGAAGCGGACAGTGTTGCCATAAATATTACCGTGCCGGCACCTCTTTTCTGTGCGGCAAATGGCCTGTTGCAAAATATTTCTGAACCACGTCCCGGATTTAAAACCTATCACTGGTTCACACGTTATCCGACCAATACCTATAATATTAATATCAGCGTTGGTAATTACGAATTGGTTGAAGGAACCTACCAATCAGAGGACAATGGCGATATGCCGGTTCATTATTATGTTCTGCCACAAGCCAGAGACGGCGCAGATAAATTGGTTTCAATGGCCATCGATATGCTTAAAACCTATCGCAAATACTTTGGCGAATACCCCTTTACAAGAGAAAAATTCGGATTGGTGCAAACCGACTATCTGGGTATGGAGCATCAGACGATTAATGCGTATGGAAACAATTATAAATACCAGAACTTTGCCGGGGTTGAATTTGACTTGCTGATGCTGCATGAAATGGGTCATGAATGGTGGGGCAATAAGGTTACGGTATCAAGTTACTCCGATTTCTGGATTCAGGAAGGAATCTGCACATATGGTGAAGCCCTGTTTATATTAGATAAAGCGGGTGAGGGCGCCTATCATGATTATATGAGCTCAATCAGGGCGCGAATCAGGAACAGGAATCCCATTATTCCGGATAATCCGAATGCAGTGAGTAACGAGGTGTATCAGGGTGACATCTACACAAAAGGTGCCTGTTTTATGCATACCATGAGGTATTTACTTGGTGATAGTGTATTCTTCCCGACTTTAAAAAAATTTGCTACCGACAGTATATATACATATAAAAACTTTGTCAGCACGGATACCTATATTTCTTTGATCAGTGAATATTCGGATAATATTTATCCGGATTTTATAAACATGTTTTTGTATACCACCGATTTACCGGAGGTAGTAATTGATTCGGTTGCTGCAGGAACCTATCAGATAGCAATCCGCAATATTGATTTTGAATTACCAATGGAGGTTACAAGCAGCACTTCAATGGCAGTTATGAATCTTGGCAAATCACCTGTTGAGATAAAGTCCGATGAATGGCCAAGAGTGGATCCTGAAAACTGGTTCTATAAAAAAACATTTATGACCAAATCTGCAAAAAAAGACGAATAGGGGTAACTAAACCTTTACTCCGTACGTACTAAACTATGTCTTCATTTCGCGGCATAGGTCTGTATAAAATTAATCTCACTAAGTTGTTTGTGTTTGGTACATTCTGGGAGGCATCTTATGGCACAAAAATATGAATATAAGTTTGTCCGTCTGGGTGAAGGCATTTTGGGCGTAAAAAAAGGAGCCCGGATGACATATCAGGACGAAATTGAAAAATATTCGCATGAGGGTTGGCGTCTTATTCAAATATTTGCTCCTGGTACAGGTGGTTACGGCACGGCGAAATATTATGAACTGATATTAGAGCGTGAGACGGGATTCTAATGATGTATGGACAAATTGTCTCTCGCAGAGTCGCTGAGACGCAGAGAAAGGAAATTTGGAATTAGACTAGTATTAGTAAATTGTAACTTGTAATTGGTAATTAGTTATTGGTTATTGACACAAAAGTTGTCCGAATAATTTCAAGTTCCGAATTCCGAGTTCCAAATAACAAATTACTAATTACTATTCTCAAACGATAATACGAGAAAATTAATGAAATTAACAACAAACTTCATTCTATTTCTTAATCTTGTTTGTTTTTCTATAAGCGCTTTGGCTGATCCCCCGGGCCGTGATGACTGGCAGCAACCGGAGCGAATAATGGATTCTATTGGGGTGTATCAAGGAATGACAATCGGTGAAATTGGTGCCGGTCATGGATATTTTACCTTCCGGCTTTCTGAACGGGTTGGTCCTGATGGGAAAATATATGCCAATGATGTGCAGGAAAATGTACTTGAAGATATCCGGGAAAAGTGTCTGGAACAAAATATCCAAAATATTACAACCATTCTGGGAACAACAAGCGACCCACAGTATGCGGATTCATCGCTTGATATGTCAGTTATGATGATTGCATTTCATGATTTCGAAAAACCGGTAGAGATGCTGGTAAATCTTAAAAAATCACTGCGTACCGGTGCCAAAGTTTATATTATCGAACGTGATCCGGATAAATGGAAAACGGGGCATGATCATTTCTGGACGGAAGATAAAGTTGTCTCAACAATAGAAGAAGCAGGATATATTATCGGGAAAATTTTTAGATTTTTACCAAGGGATAATATTTATGAATGCATTCCCGATGCATCTGAAGAATAGTGATAAAAATAATTTGACAGGATAACAGGATAAAAAAATTATTTAAATAGAATAGTTATTAGTTAGAAACTTCTGAAAAATGTAATAAATACTTGAATTTCGTCACCCTGAATTCATTTCAGGGTCTATTTAAAGGGATTCTGAAACAAGTTCAGAATGACGTTCAGGCAATAAAAGCATTTTTCAGAAGTCTCTAGTCATTAGTTATTTGGAATTTGGAACTTGGAGTTTGTAGTTAGAAATTTCCAGTTACCAGTTCCAAATTTCTTTTCCTCCGCGTCTCCGCGACTCTAGGAGAGAAGAATTATCCTGTCAAAAAACATTATCATCTGGAAATATAACACTCATGGCAATGGTTATGTAAGACTTACATGTCTTGTCCTGAACAGTGGTATATATATATTTAACCGCAAAGTTCGCAAAATATATAGTTATAAAACTTTGCGAATCTCTCGTAATGCTTAGCGTTCATTGCGGTTAAGAAAAAATTATAACTTGAGGCGAAATGAAAAATAAAAAAAAACGTAAAATATCTTTGGCAACGGTTGGGTATGCTTTTCGGGAAATTATCTGGCCCCGCAAATATTTGTTGCTTCTTGGTCTGGTTTTAATAATTATCAACCGGTTATCCGGGCTTGTTCTGCCGGGATCCAGTAAATATCTTATCGATGAGGTAATTGGCAAGGGTGACCATGAATTACTTGTTCTCCTGATTATTGTGGTCAGCATCGCAGTTGCTGTCTCAGACTGTCAGTTCCTTTTTTCTCACCAGATTGCTCAGCGTGGAAGCCCAGCATTTAATTTCGCAATTACGTGCTCAGGTACAGCAACATATTATCCGGCTGCCCATCAGTTATTTTGATAATATCAAATCCGGCGAATTGGTCTCGAGGATCATGAGCGATGTGGAAGGTGTCAGAAACCTGGTTGGCACCGGACTTGTCCAGCTTTTTGGCGGACTGCTAACTTCTGTGATAGCACTCGTGCTTTTGGTGAATATAAATCTACAATTAACTTTACTTGCCCTGGTTCCCATGATATTATTCGGCCTGATTTCATTAAAGGCGTTTGCTTATATTCGTCCGATTTTTCGAAAAAGGGGCGAAATCAATGCGGAGGTTACCGGTAGATTAACCGAATCGCTTGGTGGGATAAAGGTAATAAAGGGATTTAATGCAGAAGCCGCAGAGATAAAAGTCTTTGAAGATGGCGTGGATAAACTCTTTCGCAATGTGAAAAAATCTCTCACATCAACCAGTTTGATAACCAGTTCTGCTACATTATTATTAGGTATTTCCACCGTAGCGATTATGGGACTGGGTGGTACCATGATTATTGATGGGCTGATCACAATTGGTGATTTTTTTGCCTTTATCTTATATTTAGGATTTATGGTGGCCCCTATTGTACAAATGGGGAATATCGGAAGTCAGATAACCGAAGCATTTGCCGGTCTGGACCGTATGGAGGAAATCTTAAATGTACCACAGGATGGTGATGACGAACATCGTGATATTGTTCTTGATAAAATAAAAGGCGAATTAATTTTTGATGATGTTTACTTTGCCTATGAAGAAGATAAAAATGTACTCAAAAAAATAAAGTTAACCGCGCCGGTGGGTTCTGTTACTGCTCTGGTTGGCAGCTCGGGCTCCGGTAAAACCACTATGGCAGGTTTGGCTGCATCTTTTCTGAAGCCTCGGGAAGGACGTGTTTTAATTGACAACATTGATCTTGCTACAGTTAATCTGGATAGTTACCGCCGGAATCTTGGCGTTGTTCTGCAGGATGATTTCTTGTTTGAGGGAACCATTCGTGAGAATATTATTTTTGCCAAACCGGATGCGACCGATGAGGAAGTTGATTCTGCTGTCGATGCGGCTCATGTAAAAGAATTTATCGATCGTTTTGATAAAGGAATACATACGGTGATAGGTGAGCGCGGGGTAAAATTATCCGGTGGCCAGCGTCAGCGTGTGGCCATTGCCCGGGCAATTCTGGCCGATCCCCGCATTCTGATTCTGGACGAAGCTACTTCCAATCTGGATACAGAAAGTGAGATATATATCCAGCAAAGTCTGGCTCAATTGATGGACGGACGAACGACGCTGGTTATTGCACACCGTTTAAGTACCATCCGGCGGGCAAATCAGATTTTGGTAATAGAAAATGGTGAAATTGTTGAACGCGGCAACCACGATGATCTGATGGCAAAAAAGGGTAGGTATTATGACCTTTATACCTATCAGGCACGTATTTAGAGTTAGAAATTAGAAGTTAGAAGTTAGAATTTGTAAGAGTTGAAATAATAGAAAAATATTACATATCCCTACTATATCAAACTTCTCACTCCTAACTTCTCACTTCTAACTGCATCTGTTACTTTTTGAATTTCTCTAACTGCTTGGGGTAATATTCGCTTTTGGGATCTTCTTTTATGGCTTCTTCCATCATGGCGATGGCCTCGTCTTTTTTACCATTCACATAAAGAATTTCCGCATAGGTATCGAGAATCATAGATTTTTCTCTACCAGGAGCAGCGAGTTTTACGCCTTTGCTTGCCAGTTTTTCTGCTTCTTCCAGATTTACCTGATTTTCGAAACACCACCAGCTGAATTCATTTAATCTGCCCGCATCATCTTTCCAGCCTTCGGGCATGGATGACAATTTCAGTTCAACCGCTTTATCACTATCTTTATCAATGATCAGAGCGTAGTTAATCATAATATTTGTTGCACCCCGATCCGGGCCGTCTGCCAATTTTTTCTCGGCAAGATCATGCGCCTGGTCCAGGTATGCCAACATCTTTTTGTCTTCCGGCATCTTACTTGCATATCCGCTCATACCGTACAATACGTAATATTTTTCTTCATCACTTACCATATCGGAGGCGAGTGCTGCATCGGCTGCAGCGGTTAATTCTTCTATTGTAAAGAGTTTTCCGCGCATACCCCGGCTGTAACTGGAATAAATTTCATAGGCATAGTCTTTTGAATCATCCAGAGAAACCGCTTTATTATAATATTGTATTGCTTCTTTATATTCGGCTTTTGAGCCACTGTATTCTGCTAATACAGCAGCGGTCTTGGCATCCGGTTTTTCCTGATATCTCTTTTGTTTTTCTGCAATTGTGGTGAGATCCGAGAATCCTGCCTTCATTTTGGTAAATAACAGATCCTTGGTGTATCCCATCCAGCGATAATATGTTTCGGCATTGGCATTGGCCAGGACAAATGTCGGATAGCCCTTTATACCATATTGTTTTGCCAGATCGACACCTTCACCTTTTTCACAATCTATTTGTACTAATACGACGTCTTCAAGTTGTTTGATAACTTCCTGATCTTCTTCTGCTGCACGAGCAAATTGTTTGCAGGAGCCTCACCAATCTGTCATAAAATCAAGCAATAACGGCTTGTTTAGTTTTGATGCCAGCGCTTTGCCTTCACTGAAGGAAGATACTTTTTCTGCGAAAAGACTTCCGGTGATTAACAAAGCAAAAAAAATGACTGCATACTGCTTAACCATTGTTTACCTCCACGTTAGTTCCATCTAAGTTAATAAATTGAATTGTTAAACTTAACAATTATGAATCATTTTCCAATAATATACTCAATATTAACGATCTTTTCTCATAAATTGTTCAAAAATTGGATAAGATAAATGAACATCTGTAAATTAGTTTTACATCATTGTGACACGAAGAGCACGAAGAGAACGAAGAACAAAATAAAATATAGAGATTAGTTGCCGGAAGTAGGCAATTGGCGATGGCCAGTTCTGATACTTAAATTCGGTATCTTATAACAAAAAATGAAAAATCTCTAATCTCTAATTTCTAATAAGTTATCTTTGTGTCCGTCAAGTTAAAATATTACGTCTAATGCCAATGAAAGTTGCTTATTTATTAGTCACGATTATCTTATGTTCCATCACCGTTTATGCTGAGAGTATGGATGGTGTAATATTCCCGGATGTATATTATTTCCAATCCGGGGATTCGGCAATATATGCTGATTCGGAATTTGATCATTCGTCATGGATTTCATTTGGCCCGAAAGAATTTCCCTATGATGATTGGGAAGGCCTGGGTTGGTTTCGCTTTGAAATACGGGTCGATACGTCACTTCTTGATATTCCTCTGGGATTAACTGTTCAGCAGGTCGGCGCAGCGGAAATCTATCTGGATGGGCATAAGATTTATGAATATGGTAAGGTAGGCCGCTCGCTTGATGATGAGCAGGCATATTTAACAGAATGGTATCCCAAACCGCAGGTGGTCACTTTTAAGAAAAAAAACCATGACCAATTTGGATATGTACATTATCTTTGTGCCGTGCGTTACTCCAGCTTTGTACTGGAATCCGCATTTAACTGGGGAGCAAGACCCACTTTAAATATTGAATTTCATGATTTGAATAAAATAGCCCTTGAACGAGCACAGATACGAAAAAAGGCGGTCGGACACCAAATGTTATTATTTAGTGCACTTTTTACATTTGGTCTGGTCCATATTTTATTCTTTATTTTTAATCGAAAGATAAAATCAAACTTGTCTTTTTCCGCTATTGCATTTTCGGCTGCTTTGCTTTCCTATCTGAGGTTTGAGAGTTATTTTATAACGGATGCACAAGTGTACCTCTGGAGTCTGCGTATTTTCTTTACACTGGCTGTCTTCTTAAGTATATTTACGCTCCGTTTTACCTATTCCCTGTTTTATTTACATGCCCCACGGATTCTGCGGGTATTTTCTGGTATTGGTATTCTGATCATTATATTCACATGGATATGGCCGCTCAAACTGTGGTCATATGTATTTTTCTTTTTCGCTATCATTGGTGTGGAGGAATTACGGACAATTATAACTGTCTGGATCGGGAAGAAAAAATTACTTTATGAAGGAAGCAGAATTATATTGTTAGGATTTATTCCGTTTGCCCTGGTGGTTGTATATCAGGGATTGATAGGTTTGAATTTAGTGGCTGAGATGTGGGAATTTGTCGATTTTCCCACTGCTTTTTATGCTATTTTGATTCTGGCCATTTCAATGTCAGTATCACTGTCACGGAATTTCGCACATATTAATACGGAACTCGAGAAGAAATTTATTGAAGTAAAAGAACTATCGGAAAAAACGCTGCAACAGGAGTTGGAACGGGTTGAACTGGAAAAAGAAAATGAACGCAAAACCCAGGAATTAGAAGGCGCACGGGCACTCCAGTTATCCATGTTGCCTAAAACTGTCCCCCAGCTTGATAACTGTGATATTAGCGTTTTTATGCAAACAGCAACAGAGGTGGGGGGAGATTATTATGATTTTAAGATGGAAGGAAATGATTCTCTGACAATTGCCTTTGGAGATGCGACTGGTCATGGTATGCAATCAGGTTCTGTGGTGACCGCTTCCAAGGGGCTGTTTAAAGCATGGTCGCATCTGGCCGATCCGGATCAGGTGCTGCAAAAAATATCCGAATCATTAAAGCAAATGGGTTTTGGCAGGATGTATATGGCCATGATCATCGCAAAACTAAACGGGAGTTCCCTAATAATATCCGCTGCAGGAATGCCGGATCCGCTTATCTGGAGGAAGACAGCCGGAGATATTGAAGAGATAAGTTTACAGGGAATGCCCCTTGGTACATTTTCAGGCTTTGCATATCAGAAAGAAGCTGTGGAATTAAATAGTGGCGATGTTGTGTTATTAATGAGTGATGGTCTTCCTGAATTATCAAATCCATCAGGGGAGCAATTGGGCCACGATGTGGTGAAAAATCTCTTCAAGGAAATTGCGGACAATCCGGCACAGGAAATTATTGATATTCTGCTAAAAAAAGCAAAGGATTGGTGTGAATCTGATTCCCCTGATGACGATTTAACCCTGATGACTCTAAAAATGAGATAAAAAGAGGAGACGTTAAATGTTCATAGGTCATTTCGCTACCGGGCTTGCAGCAAAAAAAGTAGCAAAAAAACCATCTCTGGGTACCTTGTTCATGGCCGCGCAATTTATAGATTTACTCTGGCCGGTGCTTTTATTACTTGGGTTGGAAAAAGTCATTGTTGATCCTGGCAATACAGTTGTAACTCCGTTAAATTTCACAGAGTATCCTATTTCTCATAGTATGATTGCGGTGCTGATTTGGGCCGTTCTTTTTGGTGGCATCTACTATTTGATAAAAAAAGATAAGGTCGCGTCTTTGTGGCTCGGCGCGCTGGTATTTGGCCATTGGGTGCTTGATTTGTTAACCCATCGGCCCGATCTGCCGATCATGCCGGACTCCGCAGGAACAAAAGTTGGCCTGGGATTATGGAATTCACTGGCAGGGACGCTAATTGTTGAACTTGGTTTGTTCGCTTTTGGAATTTACCTGTATTTGCGTGTAACAAAAGCCAAAAATAAAACAGGGACATATGCCTTCTGGGCAATGATCATATTTTTACTTATCATATACATGAGCAATATATTTGGCCCGCCACCTCCACCTGATACCTCTACACTCGGACTGGTTGGACTTTCGCAATGGCTGCTGGTCATTTGGGCCTATTGGATAGATAGAAACAGAGAGAATAATACCGTATGATAATTCGATGACTAAAGAAAATCCGCAAAAAGTAAAATACTCACTCGAAGATCTGGGCTGGGATGTGCATTTTGAAAACGCGTTCAAAGAATTCAAAAACACTCAGTTTACTCCTGGCCGTATCGCAATAGAGAATCGTGATAATTATCAGGTCTTGAACCAGTATGGTGAGATGCCGGCAGAAGTTACGGGCAAATTTTTATATGGATCAGATGAGAATGGACGATTTCCCAAAGTGGGAGATTGGGTATTACTCACAGTAATTGCGGAAGAGGGCAAAGCAATTATCCATGAGATTCTGCCGCGGAAAACATTTATCTCACGCAAAATGGCCGGCACGAAATATGAAGAACAGGTCATGGCAACCAATTTGGATTACCTGTTTATCATCCATGGGATGGACCACGATGTAAATTACAAAAAGATTGAGCGCTATATTGCCATGGCAATTACCGGTAAATGTACCCCGATCATAATCCTAAATAAAGCAGATTTAATAGAGCCGGATTCGATAGATAAGGATGATATGAAACGAAGAATGGGTAATCATCCGGTTATTTTAACCAGCACAAAATCAAACATTGGTTTTGATGAATTAATGCAAATTATTACAGTTGGTAAAACAATTGCCTTTGTCGGTCCGTCCGGTGTAGGAAAATCTTCTCTCATCAACTGTTTGCTGGGCAAACAGAGTCAATACACAAATGAGGTACGAGAAAAAGACGGTAGGGGACGCCATACAACGACAAAAAGAGAAATGATCATGATGCCGGATGGTGGTATATTGGTCGATACGCCCGGCATTCGTGAACTGCATTTATGGGATTCAGAGGAAGGCCTGGAAGATACTTTTCAGGATTTTCAAAAGCTGGAGGAAAATTGTTTTTTTTCTGATTGCAGGCATGAATCAGAAAAGGGGTGTGCCGTACTGGCGGCTATTGAGTCAGGCGAAATATCATCAGAACGGCATATGAATTATTTGAAATTACAGAAAGAACAGGATTATCTGGAACAAAAACAAACCCAGCAATCCTACAATAAAAAAGGCAAGTTTAAGGAAACAAGCAAGATTATAAAAACCTTTTACAAAAACCATCCGAAATATAAAGGACGATAAAAATAACAATTGCAGCATCATATATTTGATTCGTCCCGTAGGGACACGGCATGCCGTGTCCCAAAAATGCTCATTAAAACCGGGATGGAATTGTTTGGTGAGATATCATCGTGCATTTTAATGGATTAATTTCCTCCTACATTGGTTTGGAGAGGACACGGCATGCCGTGTCCCAAAAATGATCATTAAAACCGGGATGGAATTGTTTGGTGAGATATCATCGTGCATTTTAATGAATTAATTTCCTCCTACATTAGTATGGAGAGGACACGGCATGCCGTGTCCCAAAAATGATCATAAAAACCGGGATGGAATTGTATGGTTGGAGATCGTTGTGCATTATTATGGATTAATTTCCGCATACAATCGTATGGAGAGGACACGGCATGCCGTGTCCCAAAAATGACCATTAAAACTCGCGCATAATGAAATTTCTTATTGGTTAGGAGTATCGTTGTGTATATTATGGATTAATTTCCGCCTACAATCGTATGGAGAGGACACGGCATGCCGTGTCCCAAAAATGATCATTAAAACTGGCCTGGATTTTTATGGTGGGAGATCCATTGTGTCATATATATATGGATTAATTTCCGACTTAATCGTTGGAGAGGACACGGCATGCCGTGTCCCAAAAATGATCATAAAAACCGGGATGGAATTGTATGGTTGGAGATCGTTGTGCATTATTATGGGTTAATTTCCGCATACAATCGTATGGAGAGGACACGGCATGCCGTGTCCCTACGCATGTTAAATGAATTCTTATTAAATAATGTCTATTAATGTCATTCCGTTTTATTTTTTATTCCGATACCCACCTGGGATTTGATTTTCCATTGACAAGAAAATCAAAACGTGTTCGTCGTGGAATTGATTTTTTTGACAATTTCCACAGGATATATCAATACGCGTTGGATAATAATATCAATACGCTTGTTCATGGCGGGGATTTGTTTTATCGCAGTAAGATTCCGGACAAACTTGTCAATCATGTATATTTAATTTTGCATGAATATGCGGCCAGGGGTGTGAAAACATACATTGTACCCGGAAACCATGAAAGATCACGTTTACCGGCATCCTTAATAATGCAGGATCCCAATATCTGTGTATTCACAAAACCACAAAACTATGTCATTGAGAGCCCGCTGGGCAGAATTTGTTTTTGCGGTTTTCCCTTTGAAACAGGGGATATCCGTTCTAAATTTAATGATCTTATTTCAGCAACAAATTGGAAAAATGCCGATGCCGATCTGAATATATTATGTCTGCATCAGGCAATAGATGGCGCCAGTGTCGGACCAAAAAATTATATTTTTCGAAACCAGCCGGATGTAATTGATATTAATGATATCTCCGCAGAGTTTGCCCTGGTGTTATGTGGGCACATTCACCGGCGACAAATACTAAACAGCCAGAAGGGTACACCGGTCGTGTTTGCCGGTTCCGTAGAGCGAACCTCATTTGCAGAAAAAGAAGAGCCAAAAGGATTCTATGATATTAACTTCAAATCAATATCCGGACCCCCTGGTATTTCATTTATTAAGTTACCAACCCGGCCGATGATTGATATAAATGCAAACAGTTCATTCACAGAGGGTGGCCTGTATGAGTCATTTAGAGAACGTGTTGCTAAGTTACCGTCCAATGCTATAATCCGTATTGATTTGGATGATACAATCTCCATTGATGAGCTGCGGAAATTGATACCGGATTCCATCATTTTGTACCAGCGGCGAACGAATTTTATCTGAACATGTAAAACTTCAATTAAAGAGACAGTTGAGATAGAGTGATAATAATATTAGATTATCAGGCAAATATTTTAAATCAGGAGTGAAACATCATGTCAAAATTAATTGGTGTGCTAACCGCCGGTGGAGATTCACCGGGATTAAATGCTGCGATCCGGGGAATCGGAAAAGCGGCTATTGTAGATTTTGACATGCAGGTTATCGGATTCCATGACGGTTTTCGTGGTCTGATGGAAAATCGGTCTATGAGATTAGACAAGACCGGCTTATCCGGAATATTAACCAAAGGTGGCACGATTCTGGGTACCAGCCGTGACAAACCACATCGCATGTCGGTTGGCGGAAAAACACTAGATATGACGGATGTGATTGTTGATAATTACCATCGGCATCATTTGGAGTCATTGGTGTGTTTGGGCGGCGGTGGCACACAAAAAAATGCATTGCGATTATTACAAAAGGGGCTAAAAATACTGACATTACCAAAAACGATTGACAACGATATAGCAATGACCGATACGACATTTGGCTTTGATACCTCACTGGGAATTGCCACTGAGGCGATAGACCGTCTGCACAGCACGGCGCATAGCCACCATCGCATTATTGTAGTGGAAATTATGGGACATAAAGTGGGCTGGCTGGCACTGGGTGCCGGGTTGGCCGGTGGCGCAGATGTTATTTTAATTCCAGAAATCCCATATGATGCGGAAATTGTAGCGGAAGCTATTACCAGAAGAAGCCGGGGCGGCAAAAGGTTTAGTATTGTTGCTGTGGCAGAGGGTGCCATATCCAAAAAGGATTTTGCGCGTCAACAAAAATCCGAATCAGATAAAAAGTCCGGCAATAAGGAATCCGAAGAAAAGAAAAAGAAGGCGGCGGAAGCTAATCATATGCATGGAAGCACAATGCATTTGGCGGAAACCCTGGAGAAATTGACCGGATTAGAAGCAAGGGTGACCATTTTAGGACATTTGCAGCGGGGTGGCACACCATCCGCTGCTGACCGTATTCTGGCAACGCGTTTGGGTACAGCATGCGCAAAATTGATTCATGAGGACGTCTCTGGAGTAATGATTGCCGCCAGGGGTGATGGAACCGCGGCGGTACCGTTAGAAGATGTGGCCGGAAAGGTAAAATATATACCACTGGACCATCCCTGGGTCGATAGCGCCAGGAGGGTTGGCACTTGTTTAGGAGATGAGCTGAAGTAACAGATAAAGTGGTTTGACTTAAGCTGGGTGGCGATGATTATATATCAAAACCATTCGAAAAGATTAAATTATTAGCACGGGTAGAAGCACTTTTACGGTGTACACCCGACTATCGACCGGAAACGGCCGGAGAGAATTTGCAATTCGGTGATATTGCTATCGATCTACGGCTTCCTTTGCCACCAGTATAGAAATCGCTTTGGAACGCACATAAGATTCAGACATATATACAAATCCGTTAAACTTGCTGTTTAGCACGCCCCAGGAATTTTTGGTCTTATAGTATTTGGTGCCGTTCTGATCTTTTGCCAGTCCAATAATATGCATAAGATGATCGTCTTTTGAAGTATAGTTGTCAAAAGATTGCTGACGTATCGCCTGGTCTACAACAATTTCGGTTTCCGGGTACTTACAGATACTGTCCTGTTCAGCTTTGCTTCGAAGGTCCCATGGTTTTTCCGGTAAAATCGCTACGCCGAGTTTGTGCTTGAATGTTTTTTCGCTCACATCACCATCAAAACCAACGGAATAACCATTTTTCAGAGCGTTATCAATAATCGCCATGAATTCATCCAACGGGACATTCAGATAGGAATTATGGGCCCAGTTGTCCGGTATGATCAGGCTACATTCTGAATCAAAAGGATGGTGAGAGTACGATGTAATTTCGATATAATCATCGGGATTAAAATCATAGGCATCTGCAAATGAAACTGGTGTAAATTCACGATTTGCATATTTGAAGTTTGCCGGTTTTGGTCCCAAATAAATATCGAGCATGGATTCGACCAGTTTTGGCCAGGCCGGACTGAACTTGCGTGAACGGTTCTTTATTATCGCATCCATTGAGGCCTTCAAAACGGCATCCAACTCACTGTGATTATGCACAACATCACCTTTTTGCATTCCAGGATAGATCTCTTCCGGAACGATACCATTTTTTTTCACCCCGCGCAGAACGTCGCCAAATAAACTTCCGGGTCCGATGTTCCCATTTCCATGGAGGCGAACATACATCTGTGCTTTTTCTGCATAATTATTACGAACAAAGTACATTTCTGAGACGTCAAGCGTATCACTACTTTTCCTGATAATTTCAGTTTCAATAAATGAGGTGCCGGCAAAACTCCAGCAGGTTCCGGTATGCGCCTGGTTTTTTACGGGGGAAGTGGGCACTTCATAAATCATATTAAAGTAAAATCCATTGCTGGTATCCGGATCAGCTGCCAGGGCAAATGATGTCAGAAGTCCGGAAAGCAAAATAATACATAATTTTCGATATGTCATTTCAGAAATTCCTCCGCTCTTTGTTTACAACTGCCGTTATCCGTTATTGATTTGTCATATTGTATGAAATTTCACATAGACAAATATGATGATATTTCCATATTATTGCAAGTTCTTAGAAATAAATCAGATTGATTGCATTTGAAGATAAAAATTTTTAGTATGAACGATTCAGGATGCAGGATGCAGGATGCAGGATACAAGATACAGGATGCAAGATGCTGGCCAAATCATGGATGATTTGGTCCCGATAGGTCGACCGGAGGGAGACGTTTTTATCGGGGATGCTCGGTTCTCGGTACTGGGCACTCGCTTCTTATTTACGGATGCGTATTGTTAGATTGGATTCAAATAATTCTGGAAGACTGGAATAAAAATACTTTGTTAATTTTGGATTAAATAGTCATCCCGCAGGGATCTTCCCGTATTGTCTGCACAAATTGACCTGTTCTTGGATTCAGTGCCCACACAACGGGAGGGTTTCCGCGAAATGACAGACTTGTGATTTTGGACTAAATAGTCATCCCAAAGGGATCTTCCCGTATTGCCTGTACAAATTGACCTGTTGTTGGATTCAGTGCCCACACAGCGGTAGGGTTTCTGAGTGACCCGTTTGACAGGTCGAAATGACAGTTGTTGATTTTGGATTTTGGAGTTTGGATTAAATAGTTATCCCGCGGGATCTTTCTGCGGTGAGGGCAGTGGCCATCATTTTCTTGGGAAGAAACGTGCTGAGATTGCGGTAAGATCTCTTCGAGATGACAAACATCGATTTTAGATTTTAGATTTTGGAGTTTGGATTTTGGATTTATTTTCGTGACATTATTTAATTTACTACGAGGCGTGATATGTTGGATATGCTAAATGAAATTGTTCAAAGTGTAAGTAATATACTATGGGGTATCCCTCTTATTTTGTTGCTGGTAGGGACTGGTGTCTGGCTTACTATAAGGCTTCGTGGTTTGCAGTTTACCAAATTGTGGCCGGCTCTGTATCTTGCATTGGTTAAAAGGCGCGAGGAAGGCGATGAGCCGGGTGACATATCTCATTTTCAGGCCTTAATGACGGCGTTGGCCGCCACTGTCGGTACCGGTAATATTGCCGGGGTGGCGACGGCAATTGCTGCCGGCGGACCTGGCGCATTATTCTGGATGTGGGTAACCGGTTTGGTCGGTATGGCGACTAAATACTCTGAAGCAGTGCTGGCGGTTAAATACCGTGAAGTTGATGAAAATGGTAATATGAGCGGTGGGCCCATGTACTATCTCAGTAAAGGATTGAAAAACGCCCGCTGGTTAGGGATTGCCTTCGCCTTTTTTGCGGTCATTGCATCCTTTGGTATCGGGAATATGGTGCAATCTAATTCTGTTGCCGATGCTCTTGAACGAAGTCTCAATCTGCCTTTCTGGTTTACAGGCATTATTCTGATGGCCGGTACGGCACTGGTTATCATTGGTGGTATAAAAAGTATCGGCCGCGTGACCGGTGTTCTGGTACCAATAATGATAATATCTTATATGGGAGCGGCGCTTATCATTCTATTATTGAATATTGATAAATTGCCTGCTGCTGTGATTTTAATATTTGAATCGGCTTTTACACCCACTGCCGGGCTGGGAGGATTCCTTGGTACGACCGTCATGCTTACTATTCGCATGGGCGTTGCCCGCGGTGTATTTTCAAATGAATCCGGACTTGGTAGTTCCCCGATTGCTGCCGCTGCTGCAAAAACCAAACATCCTGTGAGTCAGGCATTGGTATCAATGACACAGACATTTATCGATACCCTGGTGGTGTGTACCATGACCGGACTGGTATTAATTGTTACCGGGGAGTGGAGCAGCGGGCTGACTGGGGCAGAATTGACCACAGTCGCTTTTAACACAGGAATGGGAAGTGTTTTTGGAGAATTTATCGTTTCAATCGGATTGGCGTTATTTGCCTATTCAACGATTCTTGGCTGGTCATATTATGGAGAAAAGTCGATAGAATTTTTGCTTGGTATAAAAGCGGTGATGCCCTATCGTTATATTTTTACCATATTCGTTGGTGTAGGTGCCATCGCCGAACTGGAACTGGTGTGGGGTATTGCGGATGTATTTAATGCGTTAATGGCTTTCCCAAATCTCATCGGTTTGCTTGCCCTGACACCGGTAATTGTGTCTGAAACAAGGAATTATTTTGATGGGATATAGTTACAGAATATTTCCTCCTCTATCAAGGAAGGCGGGTAAGTGGGAAGTATTAAGAAACAAAGCGACAGAGTGACAAAGAGACAAAGTATCAGAAAACAAGGCACCGAGGCACAAAGTACATTTGACTTCGAAATTCAACATTCGAAATTATTACTTTTAAAACCCCACTTGACAAGTCTGTACTGAACGATCAAATTTTTTACCGCCAACCGCCAACCGCCAACCGCCAACCGCCAACCGCCAACCGCCTACTGCCTACCGCCATCCTGCTCCAATCCACCTCCGCGACGATCATCCCGAAAATAATGAAACCACCGCCAATCCAGCCCATCATTGTAAGAAACTCATCACCAATCAAAAATGCAAACAGGGCGGCAAAGACCGGTTCCAGTGAAAATACCAGTGCGGTTCTAGTGGCTGTGGTGTAACGCTGCATCGACGTTTGCATGAGAAATGTATATACCGTTCCAAACAATGCCAGATACACCATAATCAGGACTGTATCCATTTTCATCTGCGGGAATGAAAAACCATCCCCGTAGGCGAAAATCAGGCTTAAAAATGCGACGGTGCTGAGCTGGATTGTGGTTAGAAGATAAACATTGTGCTGACGGGCATATTTCCCTGTCAGAATTACCTGAAAGGTAACCGCAACCGCACAAATAAAGACCAGCCAGTCTCCCTGATTTAAATTTGAAAAATTTCCACCGGACAGGAGAAACAAACCAAATGTCGCAAACGTTACACCGATAATTGATGCAACCCTCGGATGATCGCGGAAAAATAATATTGAAAATACAGGTACCAGAACCACATTTAATCCGGTTATAAATCCGGCATTGGATGCACTCGTATGTTTGATACCCCACATTTGGAATAAATATGAGAGAAAAAGAAATACTCCCAGAATAACCCCGTGTTTCAGGGTTTTTGTTGTAAATTCGGTTCTGAATCGTAGAGAATATATTCCAATAAAAATCGCTGCCATGGTCAGGCGCAGGGCAAGATAATTTGCTAAAGAAATTTCCTGAAGTACATTTTTCGAAAGTATAAAGGTTGATCCCCAGAATACCGTAACAGAAATCAGTACCAAATCTGCTTTTGTTTTTGAAATCTGAGTCATATTCTATCTGTTCTCTATAGTAAAATGTTGAATGGTGCAATTATAACATAGATAATTCATCTCTCGCAAAGACGCAGAAAAAGAAATTTAGGAATTAGAGAATAGAGATTAAGATAATAATAAAATAGAGATTAGAGATTAAAAATATTAATTAATAACTGCCTATGCCTATACTATGCCAATGGTTAATTTCTTTTTCAATGTCATCCTGAATATGCCTGTCCCGAACTTGTTTCGGGATTTCAGGATCAATTAAATAGACCCTGAAATAAATTCAGGGTGACAGGTTGTTTTGTCTTATTTAAATAGTTCAGAACTTTTCAATAGATAAATAAAAATTAAATATAATGTATTAATCAAATTTTTCAAAAATAATCATATGTATATATTATAATCTCATAAAACAAATATAAACAGTAAGTTAGAGAAAAATATTTATCCCAGTTAATTAAATCCATCTAATTTGATTTGAATAATTATTTAAAATTTGCTAATCTTGAATAATTGTATCATAATAACAGCTGTAATTGAAGCAATGAAACGAGAGAAACTCACATGTCGAGTAATAAAAACGCAAGACAAGCAAGAATAAAAGAATTAATCTCTACTTCAGAAATTTCAAGTCAGGAGGATCTGTGCCAGATCCTGAAAGAGAGTGGATTTGATACCACTCAGGCTACTTTATCCCGTGATCTGCATGAGATGGGAATAGTCAGAATCCCATCGGAGAATGGATTTAAATATGTCTTTCACCAGGATGATAATGAGCAATCTCTTAAGAAACTGATCGGTATGGAGATTATAAACGTCCTGCATAACGAATCTATGATTATTATAAAAACCATGCCGGGGCGCGCTGCTGGTGTTGCACTATATTTTGACCGTATAAAAAACAGCCACATTATTGGTACCGTTGCGGGTGATGATTCCATTATGGTGATCCCGGAATCGCACGACAGCGTTGAATTGGTTTTCGATTTGATAAAAGAAGTAATGACCTCCAATTGATTCTGGCTGCCTGGGTAATGCATCTATTTTTGAATACCCCTCATTGATCAGATAGATCATTGCATAAAAAAAATCATATTTATAGTGCTGGTTTTCATATCCGGCAGGAATTTTATTAACTCAATATCCATTATCATGTATTTGATAAGGAGGAATACAGTAAATGACAGATATTTCATCAAAAGATATGAGCATACAGAAAGATATTGATCTTGAAGAGACCTCGGAATGGCTTGAGGCGCTTGAAGGTGTTATTCGGGTTCGTGGTGCAGATCGCGCCCGCTTTTTACTTGATAGAATGATTCAAAAAAGTCTACCAGAGCGGTATACGGCTTCCATTTACCGCGAATACACCGTATATAAATACGATTCCACTCGAAAAACAATCGCCCTATCCGGGTGACAGAAAAATTGAGCGCAGAATAAAAAGTTTAATTCGCTGGAATGCCATGGCGATGGTGGTCAGGGCTAATAAAAAGAATCCTGGCCTGGGCGGGCATATCTCTACATATGCTTCGGCCGCAACCTTATATGAAGTTGGTTTTAATCATTTCTTCCGTGGCAAAGGGGACGGCTTTGACGGAGACCAGGTGTTTTTTCAGGGTCATGCATCACCCGGGATTTATTCACGGGCCTTTTTGGAAGGGCGTCTGGGGGTAACTCAAGCTCAGAAAATTTTAGACGTGAACTTGGCAAGGGCGGCGGTCTTTCATCTTATCCACATCCCTGGTTGATGCCCGATTTCTGGGAGTTCCCGACAGTATCGATGGGGTTAGCGCCGATAACAGCGATTTATCAGGCAAGATTTAACCGCTATTTGCAGGATCGCGGTATAAAGGAGACAAAAAATCAACGGGTTTGGGCCTTCCTTGGTGATGGTGAAACAGATGAACCAGAGACCCTGGGTGCCATTAGTCTGGCATCCCGTGAGAAATTAAATAATCTGATTTTTGTGATTAACTGTAATTTACAACGGCTTGATGGGCCGGTACGTGGTAATGGCAAAATCGTCCAGGAACTGGAACGCATTTTCCGTGGTGCCGGGTGGAATGTTGTAAAGGCATTGTGGGGCGGGGACTGGGATCCGTTAATCGCAAATGACACCACCGGATTATTAGTTGAACGAATGAATGAATATGTTGACGGTGAGTCACAAAAATATATAGTTGAGTCAGGTGAATATGTACGGAAATCATTTTTTGGAAAATACCCGCAACTATTAAAACTGGTAGAACATTTATCTGACGAGCAAGTCTGGAAATTACGACTTGGTGGACATGATCCTGAGAAAGTGTACTCGGCATTCAAAGCGGCCTCAGAAAATCAGGCCGCACCAACCGTGGTTCTGGCGCGAACCATAAAAGGATATGGTTTGGGTGAAGCCGGTGAGGGTAAAAATGTAACCCATTCTGTTAAAAAATTGAATGAAGAAGAATTACGTGACTTCAGGGATCGTTTTGATATACCGATCACTGATGACAAACTGGATGACGCACCGTTTTACCGACCGGATAATGACAGTGAAGAAATCCAGTATCTCATGGATATGCGAAACAGATTGGGCGGCTTTGTTCCGGCGCGTAAATATGTGGACTTATCAATTACCGTACCCGGCATAAATGTTTTCAACGAATTTATGAGCGGAACCGACCGCGAGGTCTCCACGACTATGGCGTTTGTACGCATGCTAACCATCCTGTTAAAAGACCCGATTATCGGCAAACGAATTGTACCTATTATACCAGATGAAGCGCGAACTTTTGGCATGGAATCCATGTTTCGTCAGTTTGGCATCTATTCGCGGGTGGGTCAGTTATATGATCCGGTTGATGCGGATAATTTTCTATATTACCGTGAAGCAACCGATGGTCAGATCCTGGAAGAGGGAATTACTGAGGCCGGCTCCATGGCATCATTTACTGCGGCCGGTACTGCATATGCCTCTCATGGCGTCGATATGATTCCGTTTTTTATCTACTATTCCATGTTTGGTTTCCAAAGAGTGGGCGATCAAATCTGGGCTTTTGGTGATTTACGCGGACGTGGATTTTTAATTGGTGCTACTGCCGGTAGAACCACTCTGATGGGCGAAGGTTTACAGCATGCCGATGGTCATAGTCATGTATTGGCCAGCACCGTTCCAAATCTTGTTACATACGATCCCGCATTTGCCTACGAAGTAGCAGTAATGTTGCAGGATGGTATTCGCAGAATGTATCGCGATCGTGAATATATCTTCTATTATATTACTGTAGGCAATGAAAATTATCCCCAACTTGGTATGCCAAAGGGGAGTAAAGAAGGTATTTTGAAAGGTCTATACCGGATAATAGAAAATAAGAAAACCAAAACACAGCCAAAGGCACATCTGTTTGGCAGCGGTGCCATCCTGAGAGAGGCGATCAGAGCACAGGAAATCCTGAAAAAGGATTACAAAATCAGTACAGATGTCTGGAGTGCCACCAGTTACAAAGAATTACGCCGTGATGCCTTAGCTGTTGATCGTTGGAACATGTTGCATCCGGATCAGGAACAGAAAAAATCATATGTGACCTCACTTCTTGAAAAGGAAGAAGGGGTGTTTGTTGCAGTCTCAGATTATATGAAACTGGTTCCCGAACAGATCACAAGATGGGTGCCGGGTGACTATTATGTTCTGGGAACCGATGGCTATGGGCGTAGTGAGATTCGTGAAGACGTACGCCGGTTTTTTGAGGTTGATGCTGAGTGTATCGTAATTGCAACGCTGCACCGGCTCGAACTTGAAGGTAAGGTAAAGAGTGCGACTGTAAAGAAAGCCATTAAGGATCTTAATGTGGATCCGGAAAAAGTTGATCCATTACTTGCATAATATATATCTGCATATTGCAGATTGGCAGGATAAATCCGGGAGTTCCTCTTCCGGATTTTTTTTTAGAATTAATTCGCTTTATTAGTTCATAATTTTTACCACCAAGACTCTAAGGCACGAAGAAAATAGGATTATTAGAATTTTATCTGATGATTCCAACATAAATGAAATAGAACGCGGATGACACGGATTACCCCCGTGAGACGGGGCAGGACGGATTAACGCTGATAAATAAATATTATAACAAAAATCCGCGAAAATCTGCATTATCAGTGTAATATTTCACTTCTCTCGGAGATGCAGAGAAGGAAATATAGAAACTGGAAACCGGAAATTGCTAATTTCCAGAAAAAATTCCAAGTTCCAAATTCCAAGTTACGAGTCATAAGATACTAAGCTAAGTTCAATCTTTTATAAATATTAAAATCTTTTGTGGTGAGCTGTCTTAGTTTTTAATATATTTTGTACAGCAAAGGAGATTTAACCATGGCCTTTTACATAAAAGATAATAAGCAAACCGGTATATCAGTTATCACCTGTCCTGACCGGATTGATGCAGAAATTTCATTCGAACTGCGCGATCTGATAGAAAAGCTGATCGAAAATGGGAAATACAAATTGGTTCTGGACATGAATAAAACGGCATATGTTGATTCCAGTGGTTTGGGTGCCATTGTATCCCGGATTTCTATTTTGCGGGCAAATGAGGGCGATATCCGGTTGGCATCACTGAATGAAAGTGTAGACAGTCTTTTGGAATTAACGAATCTGAATCAAATTCTGGAAATATTTGATACAGTTGAACAAGCAATGGATAGTTTCACAAACGGTAAGTAATAATAAAATTCTCCGATAATATATGATTATTGATAGGTAGATTTATGAACCAGGATAGCCTCGGGCAACAATATTTTCACCATCTGGAACCCGATTATACCAAATCCATTTTTGAACTCCCGCCCGATATCGAGGAACGGATTCGGGAAAAACTCACCTTTCTCTATGGAGCAGAGAAAGAAGAGGAATATTTTGGGGAAGTGTTAAGAACGCTGCAGGTGTATTATGCACACAAATCTGATGAAATGCTCAAATGGGAGGCGGATTTAAATCCTGAGGACCGTTTTACTGAAAAAGATGCCATCCTGATTACCTATGGTGATCTGGTCAAAACCAGCAGGCGAGGAACCACTTGACACCCTGGCTGAATTATGCAGCAAATATTTGAAGGGTGTATTTAATACACTGCATCTGCTGCCTTTTTTTCCATATTCTTCAGATCGTGGCTTTTCGGTAATGGATTTTGAAGAGGTTGATCCCCAATTGGGTACCTGGGAAGATATTACTTCACTTAAAAGCGATTTTAAACTGATGTTTGACGGTGTGATCAATCATGTATCATCGAAGAGCAGGTGGTTCCATGAATTCCTGAATCAAAAACCCTACTATAAAGATTTCTTTACGGTATTCTCTACAAAAGAAGAAATATCTCCGGATCTACTAAAAATAATTGTCCGGCCGCGAACTTCTGATGTACTTACTGAATTTAGTACGATATATGGGACGCGGATGGTCTGGACAACGTTCAGCGCCGATCAGATTGATCTGAACTATAAAAATCCGAATGTATTGATAAAAATGTTGGAGATTTTGTTGTTATATGTCCGCAGAGGTGCAGATATTATTCGTCTGGATGCGGTTACATATTTATGGGATGAATTGGGTACCTCATCTGTACATCTCGAGCAGACACATGTTTGTATCAAATTCTTTCGCGATGTTCTCAATGCAGTAGCTCCCCATGTGGCACTGATAACGGAGACAAATGTACCACATGAAGAAAATGTAAGTTATTTTGGTAACGGTTCTGATGAAGCACAAATGGTCTATAATTTTGCTTTGCCACCATTGGTCCTCCATACTTTTCAAACGGAAAATTGTGAATCACTGACAAAATGGGCTGCATCCCTGGATTCGGTTTCAAGTTCGGCAACATACTTCAATTTTTTGGACTCGCATGATGGGGTCGGTGTAATGGCGGTAAAGAACATCCTGAGTATTGAAGAAATTGAACGAATGGCGCTAAAAGTGGTGGAACATGGCGGATATATCTCGTATAAGGATAATGGTGATGGCACTGTCAGTCCATATGAACTTAATATTACCTGGTACAGTGCCATCAATCGTGAAGATGATAATGAATCGCAGGAATTACAGATTCACCGGTATATTGCATCACGGGCCACTGCATTGGTGTTGATGGGTGTTCCCGGAGTATATCTGCACGGACTTCTGGGTTCAAAAAATGATGCGGAATCTGTTATAAATGATAAACAAATGCGCAGTATTAACCGGAAAACCATTAGCAAAGAAGAACTTATTAATGAACTTGCCAACAGAGAATCGAACATATATCGTATCTCAAATAAACTGGTTACTCTAATTCAAATTCGCAGCAGGGAGCAGGCGTTTAATCCAAATGCCGGTCAGGAAATTCTTAATTTTTCAGATAAGATTTTTGCTGTAAAACGAACCGCAATCAATGGTCTGGAATTTGTACTTTCTCTGATCAACATTTCAAACAGTGAAGTTGAGATCACACTTGATATGAAGGAGCTTACCGGACGCAGTGGTGGTGCTGTATTAAATGAATTAATATCTAAAAGTGAAATCGTTTCCGATGACCACCTCATCCATTTACATATGCAGCCATATCAGATTCTATGGTTGAAATATGACTATACCAGATAGGAACCAGTAATGAGTGCTGATCAGGATGTATATCAAAATCTGATAGAATTTTTTGAGCAACAACAATTGTTGTATGGAAATGAGCGGGTAATCGATCAACAACTGGCTGACAAGATTGATGCCGGGACTGAAATTGAAACACCAGTAACCCTGCAAGCATCCAAACCACAGACGAGAAAAAAAACCGGTCCTTTATATGATTTTTATTATAGTGTAAAAGATTGTCAGAACTGTTCGCTTGGCGACACGCGGACACACTTTGTCTTTGGTGCCGGCAATCCTCAAGCAGATTTGATGTTGATTGGCGAAGCTCCCGGCAAAGATGAAGATCTGCAAGGTATACCGTTTGTTGGCAGAGCGGGACAATTATTGACACTTATGTTGCAGGCAATTCAATTGGAACGGAAAGATGTATTTATTGCTAATGTGTTAAAGTGTCGTCCACCACAAAACAGAGATCCCCTTCCCGAGGAGATCGAGAAGTGTGAACCATACCTCCTGAAGCAGATCGAGATTATTAATCCGAAGATCATTGTAACCCTGGGTAGGTTTGCATCCGCATCTCTGTTAAGAACAAAAGAAGCACTGGGCAAATTACGCGAAGACGTGCACCATTATAATAATGTACCTTTGATAGTTACTTATCATCCGGCAGCACTATTACGTAATCCGCAACTCAAAAAAAGCGCCTGGGAAGATTTGAAGAAAATGCGATCATTTCTTAAATCCTAAAAATCTTGCCAATCTGCAAAAATATATGTATCATTTTAATTGTCGTTTTTGTGAGTAATTAAGGTGTTCGAATAATCCCGTTTAATATTTGGAGTTATGAATGGCAGAAACAGCAGCCGATGTCAGTAACCTGCGCGTAACCCCGCATGCAATTGATGTGGAACAGGCAGTATTATGTGCGATGATTCTCGATAAAGAGGCTATTGCCAAAGCGATAGAGAGTATCGACGAAACCTATTTTTATCGTGATTCGCACCGCGTCATATATATCGCGATCACCACTTTGTTCGATAACCACGAAGCAGTTGACCTGCTAACCTTAACAGAAATGCTGAAGAAGCAGGAATCTCTCGAACAGGCCGGGGGTGCATATTATCTGGCTGAATTGGCAAATATGGTTCCTTCATCAGCAAATATTGAATACCATATCAATATTGCCAAGGATAAGGCCCTGGCCCGGAAATTGATAAGCGCATGTAATGAAATAATAACCAATTCCTATGATCAGATACAGGATATTGAAGAACTATTGGATAAGGCGGAAAGATCGATTTTTGAAATATCTGAAAACCGTCTGCGAAAGGGATTTGTGTCTGTAAATCCTCTGCTGCATGCCACATTTGAGCAAATCGAAGAACTGTATCATGGCTCGCGAACCGGTGTTACCGGAATCCCTTCCGGCTATAAAAAACTGGATGAATTTACCGCTGGCTTTCAAAGAGCGGATTTTGTTGTGCTTGCCGGGCGACCCAGTATGGGGAAAACAGCCTTTGCTCTTAATCTGGCACGTACTGCGGCAGTGGAGCACAAAATTGGTGTCGGAATTTTCAGTCTGGAAATGGCTTCGGAAGCGCTGGTACTTCGGTTGTTGTGCACAGAATCGATGGTAAACCAAACAAATGTACGTAGCGGAAAGATGAATGCCGAGGAATTAAAAAGACTGGCTCAACATGTCGGTACACTTGGTGAAGCGCCAATTTATATTGATGACTCAGCTGGTTTAACTATTTTACAATTGAGATCCAAGGCACGCCGGCTTGTGGCTGAGAAGAATGTCCAGATGTTTATTGTCGATTATATGCAATTGATGGAGTCACCAAAAGAAGAAAGCCGGCAACAGGAAATCACCAAAATAAGCCGGTCACTCAAGTCACTGGCAAAGGAACTCAATGTGCCCGTGATGGCACTGTCTCAGTTATCCAGAGCCGTAGAAACCAGGGATAAGAGCCATCGTCCGCAACTCTCGGATTTACGCGAGTCAGGTGCTATTGAGCAGGATGCAGATGTGGTCATGTTTGTATATCGTCCCGAATATTATAATATCAAAGAATTTGAGGATACAAAAGAATCAACCTATAATAAGTGCGAGATCATAATCGGTAAACAAAGAAACGGACCTACAGGTAATGTAAAACTAAATTTTTTAAAAGAATTTGGGAAGTTTTCCGATCCCACTCCGTTTACTGAAGAAGGTGTATTTGCGCCGGATGATTTTTAACTCCGGAACAATTTGGTCCTAAAGGAATTATTATAGTAGAGTTGACAAGCAGAGTCTGGTAATGTCTGAAGAAAAATTATTAAAACAATTACATAAAACCTATGATCCTCAGTTCGATCAGATGATCAATCGGGTCTCAGATTATACAAAATCGAAAGATTTGTCTATTCTTACCAATGCCTACAATTTTAGCATCGATATTCATAAGGGACAACGTCGTTATTCGGGTGAGCCTTATTTTGATCACGTCTTTCGCGTAGCCGAAATTTTAACAGAATTAAAAATGGACTCAACGACCATTGCGGCCGGCTTCCTTCACGATACTGTGGAAGATACCGGAGTCAATTTAGACGAATTAAAAGAAAAATTTGGTGAAGACGTCGCAGTACTGGTTGATGGGGTGACAAAAATAAGTGAACTCAAACTGGAGAGCCGGGAAGAGCGACAGGCCGAAACATTCCGAAAAATGCTGCTCTCAATGGCCCAGGATGTACGCGTCATCATAATAAAATTCGCAGATCGTCTGCATAATATGCGTACCCTGGAGTATTTGCCAAGCAAGAAACGTGACAGAATAGCCATTGAGACCCGCGATGTTTATATCCCTTTAGCACACCGTTTTGGTATTGCCAAGATCAAGTGGGAAATGGAAGATCTGATCTTAAAACATCTTGATGAAAATGCATATAATGATCTTAACCGTAAGGTGAATCAGCGGCGGGAAGAGCGCGAAGGATATATTGAGAGTGTTACCGCACCCATCATCAAAGAATTAAAAAAAGCAAAAATAAAGTCTTCGGTGAGTGGCCGGGCCAAACATTTTTATAGTATATATAATAAGATGCAGCGACGGAGTAAACCATTCGAAGAAATTTATGATTTACTTGCCATCCGGATTGTCGTAAAGAAGATTGAAGAATGCTATTATACGCTGGGCATAGTGCATAACTTGTATATGCCGGTTTATGACCGGTTTAAGGATTATATTGCCATGCCCAAGATCAATGGTTATCAATCATTGCATACCACGGTGGTTGGTCCCGGCGGCAAAATGGTCGAAATTCAGATACGTACCTGGGAAATGCATCGTACGGCAGAGATTGGAATTGCGGCACACTGGTTGTATAAGGAAGGTAAGACCTCAGATATCGAGTTTGAACGTCATATGGGATGGATTCGTTCACTGGTCGATCAGCATATGCCTGAAGAAGATCCTCAGGCATTTATGGAAAATCTTAAAATTGATTTGTTTCAGGATGAGGTTTTTGTGTTTTCACCAAAAGGTGATGTATATAAATTGCCGGGAAAATCGTCAACGATTGATTTCGCATTTGCCATTCATAGTGATGTCGGGATGCACACAATAGGTGCAAAAGTGAACGGCCGTATCGTCCCCTTAAAAACGCAGCTGAATAGTGGTGACCAGGTCGAAATCATTACATCGGCAAATCAGGAGCCCCATCAGGACTGGCTGGCATATGTAAAAACCAGCCGGGCGCAACAACGGATCCGAAAACATCTCCGTGAACTACAGCAAAGCCAAACAATAAAATTTGGTGAAGAAATTCTGATTAAATATTTAAAAAAATATAATATGGATCTAAAATCGCCCGCATTTCAGGAAATAATGCCAAAACTGGGATTCCAGAATTTGGATAGTCTGCTTCTGGTTTTGGGTAAGGGCGAATACACGACGGATAACATCACTAAAAAATTATTTCCCGATAAGGTACCAGAGCAAAAACGCGATCCGTTTTTTGTAAAATATATCAAGCGTGCCCGATCTGAAACCGGTATCCGGGTTCAGGGTATGAATGATGTCATGATTAATTTTGGTAAGTGTTGTCAACCTGTTCCGGGTGATAAAATTATCGGTTTTATTACCCGTGGAAAGGGTATTACGGTTCATAGAATTGATTGCAATAACATGCTGAATATAACGCAAGATAGCGAAAAGTTGATCGAGGTTAACTGGGATATTGAACCGGATCAAAATTTCCAGGTTCACATCGCTTTATTAAGTGAAGATCGGCGTGACCTTTTGCGTGACGTGTCATCTGCAATATCAAAAAGTGAAACCAATATTATTCTGGTTGAATTTAAACTTGAGGACACCCTCGTCAAAGGTAATTTAATGGTTGAAGTAAAGGATTTACATCATCTGACGAAAGTGATACAAAGTATCCGTAAAATCAAAGGTATTATTTCTGTTGAGCGTGTGGAAGGTTCTTTGGTGACCGAAGGGCCTAACTAAATCGAACATATTTGTAAATAAAGGAGTTTACCCGGTGGATATTGAATATTTGACAAAAGAAGGTCTGCAAAAAATAAAAGATGAACTGCATGAATCCAAGTTCAAAAAAAGACCGATTGTCTCACAAAAAGTAGCCACAGCAAGGGAACATGGCGATCTGAAAGAAAATGCCGAGTACCATGCTGCCCGGGAAGAACTATCGCTCTTAGAATCAAAGATTCAAATGCTTCAGGATCGGGTTAGTCGCGCCAGGGTTATTGATGAATCAGAAATATCAAATGATAAGGTGTATCTGCTCACAACCGTGGTATTAAAAGATCTCGATTTTGATGAGACACTTGAGTACCAATTGGTTTCACCGTCCGAGGCGGACGCAATGAATAATAAAATTTCGACTACCTCACCAATCGGAAAAGCACTGCTGGGAAAAATCAGGGGTGAAAAAGTGGAAGTTCAGGTCCCGGCAGGAACTATTCACTACGAAATTCTTGATATAAAAAAACCGGTGTAGTCAAGATTCTCTATCCAATCTTGAATATTATCTTAAAAAATTGCTTTCATTTTTCTATATTCCTTCGCAACTTATATAGTTATAATTCGTCTTTAATTGTAGATTTTGAATTAATACTTTCATCCTAATTTATCGGGATATTAAATTGTGAATTAAAGATAAACCACAGAGAACTCAGAGTATTTCTCTGTGTCCTCTGTGGTTATTTATACAACCATGTATTAATAAGGGAGGAAAAATGCCGGATTTTGAAGAATTAAAGAGTAAAAAATTATACCGTTCACAAAATAATCGGATGATTGGCGGAGTTTGTGGTGGTATTGCAGAATATTTTTCTATTGATCCGACTGTTGTAAGAATTATTTGGGTAGCCATTTCTTTACTGGGCGGTTTTGGCATCCTGGTGTATCTGGCATCATTATTTATTATCCCAAATAATCCGGAAGAATCTCCGGTTGAAGAAGCAAAAAACCTGATAAAGGATAAAAACCTGTTCTGGGGCTCGTTATTAATCGTTGTGGGATTGTTCCTTATTCTACGTCAAATGGGACTGTTCTATACTTTTCATTTCTGGAATATTCCGTGGCAGTCTGTCTGGGCTATTGTTCTGATTACGATCGGTGGCGTATTGCTCTATAACAGGTTAAAGGACAATGGGGAAACGACAGAAGAAAATGTTTCTGGAAAAAAATTATATCGCTCCCGTGTACAAAAAATGATTGCCGGTGTTTGCGGCGGTCTGGCAGAATATTTTGAACTTGATGTTTCGATCGTTCGTGTTCTGTCGGTAATTGGTACTTTTATTACCGCAGGCTTGGGTGTCATTGTTTATATAGTTATGGCGATTATGATTCATGAGGATCCCGAACAATTGGAAGATAAAAGTATCGAAGTTAAATAAGGGTGAAAATTATGCGAGATTATACAGGTCCAATAATACTCATTGGATTGGGCATATATCTGTTGTTTAATCGAGCTGGATTATTTGTCATTCCGTTGGCCCGATGTTATTACATATGGATTTATCCTCATAGGCTTTCTTATGGTCCTCAATGCATTTGATAAGCCTGAGAAGAAAGGGATTCTTGGCGGGGTATTCTTTATGAGTTATGGTATAACCCTTAGTTTAATGCGTTATCGTGTCATATACCCGGATGATTATTTTGGCTATGGAACATTCTTTTTAGCCCTGGCCCTGGCAAATCTGGTGTATTTTTTCTTCCGGACTGATCGGATTTTAAATCTGACCTGGGCAATTATCTTTGCGGCCGTTGGCGGAATTTTTATGTCCATGTATTTTGATGTATTCCAGCCCTGGTATATCGAAGATCAGGTCAGAACCTACTGGCCTGTTATTCTAATCCTGCTGGGCTTAGGTGTGATATTAAATGCCTTTCGTAAGAAAGATTCCGTCTCGGTAAACGGCACATAATGACCCATCCCCCAGCCCCTCCCTCCAAAGCAGGGACCATGTGACCCATCCCCTAGCCCCTTCCCTCCAGAGCAGGGAAGGGGAACCACAAATTAAATAGTCAATATTTAGATCCGCGTTAATCCGTCCTGCCCCGTCTCACGGGGGTATTCCGTGTAATCCGCGTTCTATGATAGATGACCCATTCCCCAGCCCCTCCCTTCAAAGCAGGGACCATGTGACCCATCCCCTAGCCCCTTCCCTCCAAGCAGGGAAGGGGAACCGCAAATTAAATAGTCAATTAATAAATCCGCGAGAATCCGTGTTATCCGCGTAATCCGCGTTCTATGATGAAGAACCCATTCCCCAGCCCCTCCCTTCAAAGCAGGGACCATGTGACCCATCCCCTAGCCCCTTCCCTCCAAGCAGGGAAGGGGAACCGCAAATTAAATAGTCAATTAATAAATCCGCGAGAATCCGTCCTGCCCCGTCTCACGGGGGTATTCCGCGTAATCCGCGTTCTATGATAGATGACCCATTCCCCAGCCCCTCCCTTCAAAGCGGTGATATTCCCTCGAATAAAAAACACTTTAAGTTTTCCATGAAAATCCGTATTTTTCAGGCATTATGAAAAGATATGCTGTGCTGGGAAGAAAACTGGGCCATTCGTTATCACCCCTAATGCATAATATGGCATTCAAAGAGCGTGGTATTGATGCAGAATACGTAGGCATTGAATTTGAAGCAACCGCTATTGAAGAAACCATTGAACGACTGAAAGATGAAAAATTTTCCGGATTTAATATTACCATTCCATATAAAACGGATATCATCAAATATCTGACCCATCTGGATGATGACGCAGGTCGGATTGGTGCCGTTAATACAGTGAAAATTGAAAATGATAACTGGACCGGGTATAATACAGATGTCTATGGATTCCTGCAACCTCTGCTTAAATTGAATAAATCCTTTCAAAGTATGGCAATTCTGGGTAATGGGGGCGCGGCGAGAGCAGTCACCTATGCATTGCAAAAGCAGTATCATCCGGAACAAATATTTATTTGTGCCAGGAATGAACAAAAATCCAATCAGATTATCAAAGACTATCCGAAGCAAAATATAAGCCATTGTAACATCAATATGGCAATTGAAGTAATCTCCCAGTCGGATCTCATTGTCAATACAACACCATTGGGAATGAGTCCGGATACCGGATCCACACCGCTAAAATTGACTCACAAATTGCGAAATAATGCGGTGGTTTATGATTTAATCTATAATCCGCTGCAGACCCGCTTTTTAACGGAGATAAAAGAAAATAATCCGGGCGCAACCATCATTGGTGGATTAGAAATGTTTGTAGGGCAGGCGGCGGCGGCCTTTCGCATCTGGACGGGAGAAGAGTTTCCCGTGGGGAAGGTGATGGATATTTTAAGAAAGCACCTCAGTCCCTGAGCGCCTGAGTCCCTGAGTCCCTGAGTGCCATCAGAATGGCTGTCTAATCCAAAATCCAAAATCCAAAATCAATATTTGTCATTTCCTGAAATCCTCCCGTTGTGTGGGCACTGAGTCCAATATTGGTCAACTTTGTGCAGGCAATACGGGAAGATCCCTTCGGAATGACTAATTAATCCAAATTCCAAAATCCAAAATCAACAACGGTCAATCGCCAATTACTCCTCTTCTTCTTCAGTAGATTGATCGGCCATCAACTTATTTGCTGCTTTATCCAATTGCTTACCAAATCGTTTGGCGCTGGTGCTAAATTCAATCAGACGTTTATGAACCAGATCAAACACAGAATCTTTTGTAAAAGTACCGTCTTTATGTTTTTGGCCGGCAGCAACCCCGGTTAATATTCTAATCCCGTCTTCTATTTTACTCACTGACCAGATATTGAATTTACCATTTTTGACTGCCTGGATGACTTCATCACTCAGCATAAGATTCTTTACATTTGATTCCGGGATGATCACACCTTGTTTACCGGTAAGGCGGTGCTGATTACAGACATCAAAATATCCCTCTATTTTTTCATTTACCCCGCCGATGGCCTGAACCTCACCTTTCTGGTTTACCGATCCGGTGACGGCAATTCCCTGGGAAATAGGTAATTGCGAAAGTGAGGAGAGCAGGGCATAAAGTTCAGCAGTAGAGGCGCTATCGCCATCAATCATACCATAACTTTGTTCAAATGTAATACTGGATGAAAAGGACATGGGAATATTAGTGCCAAAATTGGAAGCAAAAAACCCGGATAAGATTAATATTCCTTTGTCGTGTAATTTTCCGCTGAGTTTGGCCTCACGTTCAATATTTATAATACCGCGGCTGCCAATAAATGTGGAGACGGTAATTCGGGTGGGTTTGCCAAAACTATAGTCCCCCATATTATACACCGCCAGACCATTTATCTGCCCGATTTTCAGACCATCGATATCGAACTTAATCGTATTTTCGCGAATTGAATTTTGAATTTTCTCTTCAGTCAGATTGCGGCGGTACTTCTCTTCCAGCAGGGCTTTGCTTACATCATCTTTGGTTACATTTTTGCGACCACTGTTTCCGGCCCAATAAGAGGATTCACGTAATAAGCGTACGATTTCTGAAAAACGAATTGAGAGTTTGTTCTGATGATCTGTCAGACGATAGGCATGGTTTATGACACTCTGCACGGCACTGCGATCAAAATGATGTAATTTTTCTTCGCGCACCACGCGAGAGATGAATTTTACATATTTGTGAATACTGGATTTTGTTTCTTTAACCTCATAATCAAAATCAGCACGAATCTTAAATATTTTACGAAAATCTTCGTCATGACGATGTAAAATATGATACGCATGACTCTGCCCGATTATTATTATCTTTACCTTCAGAGAAACGGGTTTTGGTCTTAGTCCGGCCGAAGTCATCACACCATGCAACTCGTTCACATCTTCTATGATCAGGCAGCGGCTGCGTAGTGCACGTTTTAGTGCATCATAGACAAAAGGCTGTCGCAATACCTGGTCCATGTCCAGGATTAAAAATCCCCCATTGGCTTTTAGAAGTGATCCGGCCTTTATCATTGTATAGTCTGTGTACAGATATCCGAGATATGATTTTTTCTCAATCCGACCAAACAGGTTGTTGTAGGTCGGATTCATTTCATATATTACCGGCGCGCCTTTGAGGCGTGAGTTGTCTACCACATGATTGATGGTATACTTATTGACCTGGCGCTGATCAATTGCTTCGCCAGGTTTGGCAGCGGCGCCATTGTTATTTTTTGGTTCTAAAAACGAATATACATTTTCGATAATATCAAATATTACATCTTCGATATATTCAGCTACATCCGGAAAGTCTTTGAATTCCTTTCGTAACTGTTGAAACTGACTTTCTACAATAATACGTGCGGTTTCCTCATTTAACTCTTCCACATCCTCTTCGGTGTAGCGGTCGAGCATGGTGGCTTCCTGCACCATATCTTTTAACATCTTCTGAACACTCTGGATATTTTTTTCCAGTTTCTTTTTCGCATCCACGCTTAGTTTTTGAAATTGTTCATCTTCCATGGGTTGGTCATTAATCAATGGAATGGTTTGAAATCCCGTGGTTGAGCCTTTAATCTGGATATTTAAATTTCTTGCTTCTTTCTCGACTTTGGTGAACATATCTCTCTTTTTATTTTGAGATTGTTCCACGATCTTATTCTTTTTTTCCAGGTATTGTTCGCTTTGAAATGAACTGGAAAGAGTATTACGCAGACTTTCTATATTACGGAAAAAGTGTCTAAGCAGCACGCGCGCTTTACGGCTGGGTAAGCTGAGTGATTTTGGTTCATCGGGATTCTCAAAATTATAGACATACAGCCAGTCGTTGGGCTTTTCTTTTTTGTAAGCCGTCTTTCGAAGCAGGTCATTCACAATGGTGGTCCGGCCGGTGCCGCGAAAACCGGTGACAAAAATGTTGTAGGAGGGATCTTCCATTGCCAGGCCAAAATTGATCGCCTTAACAGCCCGATCCTGACCGATCACCGAATCCAGTGATTGAATTTCATTCGTCGTTTTAAATGGGATTTTGGAGAGATCTGCATTTTTCTTGAGTTTTGATATGGGCACTTCACACTTCTTATACATAAATCCTCCCGGATTGGCGAGTGGGTAATACTGAGGTTTTTGAAACATCTTGACAGTATCTTAATATAGGAGATTTTGTGGAATGGGGGCAAGTAAATTGTGGGTGGAAATTTATTTCGCCAAAGTCCCTGAGTCCCTGAGTCCCTGAGTCCCTGAGTCCCTGAGTCCCTGAGTAAAAATGTTAAATTTACAATTATTCAGATTTAAAGAGAAGTTTTCCATTTAAATTTTGGGTATGGGGTTGTTTTTATTGACTTATTATATCAAATTTGAGAAATATATCGATAGTTTGGTAATCTGGCAAATTGTTAAAACAATCATTTTTTATCTTATTAGTGAGAAATCGCAGGGACTTAGGTACTGAGGGACTCAGGGACTATAATCATCCTTAATCCTTTTACCTTATTACATGGGAGTAGATGGGGCCCGGTGGCTCCCCTAGTCTTCAAAACTACGTGTGGCCGCTTAAGAGGTGGCTGGGTGGGTTCGACTCCCACGTACTCCCGC
>CAVXXB010000011.1:0-344858 GCA_963765585.1 Calditrichia bacterium
GTGGTGTAATTTCCCCCGGACCCAATCGTATAAGATCCTGATAACTGTGCAAAGGCGTTTGTACCCATAAACAGTAAGGCTAATAGTAAAAATATATGTGTCAGCCTCCTTAACGCGATATGGAACATGTTAAATAAAAAGTACATATTTCCCCCTATACTCTGTTAAAATAAATTATTAATGTTTATATATGTTTAAAATATAATGTAAAAATGTATTATTGACAATATTTATTAACCGCACGATCATGCTGTTTTTTAATCATTCTATGAATTTGAGAAGAAATAACTACATAGATATGTTTTATAAACGCAGATGTCCGGGTTAAGAATTTCCTAAAGCCGAAAAAAATATATGGGTGCAAAAGGTAAGTCGTTAATATGGACTTTTCTTCTGTCATCCTGTCCGATAAAATAAATCACCTAGCAACAGATGATTCTATTTAATTATAAGCATTTTGCGCACCTGCACATTTGCCGGCGTTTCCAGTTTATAAAAATACATGCCGCTGGCAGATCCACTGGCATCCCATTTTATTTTGTAAGTGCCGGCAGATTGTTGCTCATGAACCAGGGTTTTGATCTTTTGTCCCAGTACATTATAAATACTTAAATCTACAAAACTGATCGCCGGCAGCTGATAGCCGATAGCCGTATTTGGATTAAAGGGATTAGGATAGTTTTGATTGAGTACAAACTGGGTAGGTTTCTCCCCGGCCGACCCGGTTTCAATGATATTCGCAACAGGACCTGAATAAATTATGACGCGTCCCATATCTTTACCTGCCGCATTGTTAAGTCGGTCACCCACAAGCAGGAACGAATTATCAGATGCATTATAGGAGTCAAAATCAGCGTAATCCACATAATATGGAAGCAGTATATCTGGAATGGTATCCAATGTGGCGCCCCCATAATATATACTGGTTGACTCTTCATTGTTTACCAGGTCTCCTTCATTTGTAAGCAACTCGTCAAATCCATCATTATTCAAATCAGATAAAAATAATACTTTTTTTCCCAGACGCATACCAGCCGAGGAACCGGTGAATGTGACATCCGGTTGATTATCCATTGAGTTGCCGCCATAAAAGAAATTTATCCGGCCTTCATTGCTTGCGGATGTCAGACTGAAAAATCCATCACCAATTACTATATCATCAAATCCGTCATTGTTGATATCACCAGCCCCACCAATATTTGCGCTTGCATAAGAAGGGCCAGTGTAGTTGTTATAAATTACCAGATCCGCTGTATTGCTAATCGTGGTATCTCCAAAAAACACCATTACCGCACCGGCATTTGGTCCGTTATAATCATTACCAGGAACACCGATCATAAAATCTGCAAATCCATCATTATTTAAATCACCTGCAGCACAGACTTTTTGTCCAAGATTATCACCTGCTGTTTCTCCTTCAAAAATGATGTCAACACCATTCAATAAAACCTCTCCACCCAGATATAAAGCTGCTATTCCAGATATTCCGTCATCTGGTTTGCCAAATAAGATATCATCAAAGCCATCACTATTCACATCACCTATCGCTGAAAAGCTTATAGGTACTTACCTTCATATTTAACACATAATCCGCGAGCGTATCCATAGGCACGCCTCCAAGGAATATGGAAACCTTGAATTGTTCTTCTATATATATATCAGAAAAGCCATCACCATTTATATCTCCTGCATCACCTACTTTTTTACCAAAAAAAGCATGATAACCATTATAAGCAGTAGTTGTGTTAAAAATAAGATCCGGAGTATTCTTAAAAGTTTCGCCACCATAATAAAGATAGGCCCGGCCGGCATAATGATAGGGTGCATCCCAGTGATTTGGCGCACCAACAATAAGATCAGGATAGCCGTCGTTATTTACATCGCCGGCATGTGCCACACTGGATCCAAAGCGTTCCATATCCGCCACACCGCTAAACACAGCATCGGCAGAGTCACTGACAGAAGTACCGCCATAAAACAGTGAGATACTTCCTGCATCATCATGTTTATTTAAACTTGCAGCATTTCCGATATCGCCAATTAGAAAATCCGCATAACCATCTCCATCAAAATCACCGCCTCCGGCAACCGCATATCCAAAAACTGACCATGGTTCAGGCACCATCTATAGAAATATCTTCGATTGAATCCATTTCTGCGCCGCCATAGAATACACGTGCCTGACCATGCTGGATCGACCACAATGTGCTGGTGCCCAGGAGTATATCATCAAAACTATCCGAATTTATATCCCCTGCGTTTGCAGCGCTTAGGCCAATATTTGTTTCACCTGACCAATTAGGAATAACCACATCAGAAGCAGAGTCTAAAATCGAGTCCCCAAAACAAATAAAAGCTTTTGAGACGCCTATATTAGCTGTCATTAATATATCATCAAAACCATCATTATTGACATCCCCGGCATCACCTACCAAAGGACCTGTACCAATACCTGCTCCCCTAAAGTCATCAAAGAGCATATCCGGTTCCGTATCCATTTTCTCGCCACCAAAATATAATTTACCACCCTCGTTGGTAGATATGATAATGTCGTCAAAGTAATCATTATTCATATCTCCGGCTGCCGTTGCTAAGCCAAATCTTCTGGCACCAGCACCTGCGCCTGGTGGAATCACAGTTCCGGCAAAAATAATATCCGGGATATTATCCATATTTTCGCCACCATAATAGAGATAGACATGCGCCGTATCCACACTCCCGATAGATGTATAAACATCCATCAGGATATCGTCATAACCGTCGTTGTTCACATCACCGGCATCTGATGAATAATTGGCAGTTCCGGGATGAATATCTAATTTTCGAAACAGAATATCCGCTTCAGTATTAAATGGATCCCCACCAAAATACAATGCATGTGTCGGGACCAATTCTCCGCTATTTTCATCTAACCAGAAGCCATAAATTAAAATATCATCAAAACCATCGGCATTTACATCTCCCGCTTTCCAGGAACCTAATCCAAACATCATTTCTTCATTACCATAAATCACAATATCTGCCGGTGTTTCAGATTCCCGTCGTTCAGCACCTCCTAAAAAAATATGTACAGAACCATAACCAGATCCTGATTCGTATTCTACACCAGCAAGAGTGGCCCAGTCATCATAGCCATCACCGTTTATATCACCAAGAACCGAAATTTTCTGTCCGACACGATCGGTATTCAGGCCACTTGCCGGTGCGCCTACATCTAAATTATAAAGAATATCCAGTTCAGTAACCTGAGCCAAAAGGAATGAAGAACTAATACAGATATAAAGAATAATAGATGCAGTAGATAATTTAAGTACAGATTTTCCATTTTCCCCCCTGTTTTCTGTTTTGGACCGTATCAATATCTGTCAATTAAAAATTCAATACTTAAACATGGGGTTGTGTTCGGGGTACCATTGATTTTTAATGCAGAAACACCGGCTGGGCTGATTTCCTCAACCTAATTTTTACTCTGAATTTTATCATCCGCGAAAATCAGTATGATCAGCGGAATCCTCGTATCCAGATATCTTACTATGATCTCTGGACTATATTTTTTTTGACAGGAATACAGGATAGACTGGTTTTTATTTTACCTTGTTCCCAAGTTGAACTTGGGAACACAAGTGGATTCCCTAACTCACTTTGGGAACCAGAATACATGCGGGTAAAACCGAGTTATTTTTGGTGAATATTCTGTTATCCTGTCAATAAAAACAAATTATTTTATCGCAAATAAATCTATTTGATCAGGATCATTTTCTTAATATCCTGATATTCACCGGCAATTATTTGATAATAATACACGCCACTGGCCATATTACCCGCATTCCACTCAACAGTATGGACACCCGCCGGCTGCTTTGTAGTAACCAGAGTCGCAATTTTTTGCCCCAGAACATTATAGACACTCAGTACTACATCACTGACAGCCGGAAGCCGATAGCTGATAGCCGTTACCGGATTAAACGGATTGGGATAATTTTGATACAGCGCGAAATTTTCAGCGATATTTATTATTTCATTCGTAATACCTACCGCACCGGATATATTATAGCGGCCTATCGATGCGGCAGCCTTCTGACCGGCCATCGAGAACCGTCCCCCGGCATACAAATATGATGTATCCGCGGCCACAATATTGACGTACCTATCTGTACCGCTGCCTAGTGAATACCATTCCTCACCATTCCACTCAGCCAGATAATTGACCGTTTTTTCTCCAGCGAATTCGAACCTGCCGCCAATAAATAATTTACCGTTTTGCTCAGTAAGTGAATTTATTCTACCATTATAGGATTTAGGATACATTTCATCGCCAACGTCAATCCATTCTACACCATCCCATTTTACCACCCTGTTTGCAGGCTGATCACCAAAACGCGGGAATTCCCCGGCGGCATAAATAATCCCGTTATCTACAGATATTGATGTAATCACCTGCCTGGTAATATTACCTCCAAGTGCTCCGATGGCATGCCAGTTTTCACCATCCCACTTCACAATGCTTTTAACGTTTACATAGCCTTCACCCTCCTGGTAAAAAGCTCTGCCAAAATAACCACCGATATATATAGTATCACTATCTACATAAACCGATGACACATAACTACCGGGATACCCATCCAGTCCACCGCCACCTTGCAAACTTCCATCACCACCTAGAGCATGCCATTCCACACCATCCCACCGGGCAATGCGTCTGGCCCATTTTTCACCGGCTGATGTAAAACGGCCACCGACATACATATCCTGTCCATGAAAAGCAATCGCCTCAACCTGACCATTCATTCCTTTTCCAAAACTGCTCCATTTTTCACCATCCCATTTAGCAATATAAGCCGCGGGCACATCACCAGGCACGGTGAATTGACCTCCGACATAAACATTCCCACTATCTATAACAATTGTGTTAACTTTGCCATTTAATCCCTGATCAAGTGCATGCCAGTTTTGACCATCCCATCGGGCAATATTATTGACGGTGTCTCCCCCCGCTTTAATGAATTGCCCACCAACATAAACATCCTCTCCATCTATTGCTATTGCAAATACTTCCCCATCCACCGACTGATCTTGTATTTTGCCTACTCCGGACCAATTCTCTTCATTCCATTGAGCAAAATACTTTTCCTCTTTTCCATCGATCTCATAAAATGCCCCGCCGACATAAACTTGACTATTATAGGCAGCAATTACTTCAGCCCCATAATCAATTCCATCGCCGATAGCATGCCACTTCTGGCCATCCCATTTAGCAAGCCGGTTTGCTGCAACCGTATCTGCTTGCATAAAACTTCCCGCGATATAAAGATTTCCATTATTAATTGCAATATCAAATACCCGGGCATTCACACCCCCGCCGACGGAACTCCAATGTGCACCATCCCATTGCACTAAATAATTAACTGTATCACCCCCGGCTTCCTTAAATTCTCCTCCTGCATATAGCAATCCATCATCATACTCAAGTGTATTTACGCGGCCACTCATCCCGCCATCCATGTCATTCCATTTATTTCCATCCCAATAGGCAATATAATTGACTGTATCCTCGCCGGCTTCCTTAAAATTACCTCCGGCATAAACAGTATCATTATTTGCAGCAATTGCTTCAACAAAATCATAATTGAATACACCATTACCCAATGCACTCCAGTTTTCACCATCCCATTTGGCAATATTATTGACCGCAATTCCACCCGCCTCTGTAATTTGATACCCACCTGCGTACACATTTCCATTATCGAGTGCTATAGCATGGACATCTGCATCCATACCACTCCCCAAGGCATTCCATTTTTCACCATCCCACATTGCCATCCTGCTCGCCTCAATATCTCCGGCTTCTGTAAAATCACCACCCACATAAACATTGTCACCGTCAATCGCAATTGCATATACGATTCCATCGTTCCAACCGCCGGCAACACCGTTTCCTAATGCATTCCATTTTTCGCCATCCCACATGGCAATACCATTATAATTAATTCCATTTATCAGATTAAATTGTCCACCAATATATACATTCCCGTTCGGTGCAATTTCAATAGCCTTAACATATCCATCAAATCCGCTCAATTTAAAAACATCATCCCAGCGTGCATCATCCGGATTAGGATCTGTACCCTGCGAAAAACCACTGATAACGAACAAAAAAAGCAGAAGTAAAATAAATACGCACCAATTCATTACACCCCTTATTTTTTTCATCATCAGACCAAAATTTATCTTATTCGTTATCATTTTTTTCTCCTATAGATCCTGTTATCTTGTCTGAAAAAACAACTACGCTGGTAATAATATGATATTATCGGAGCAGTATCATCTTTTTCACATCATGAAATCCGCCGGCTGTAAAGAGGTAATAGTATACTCCACTTGGAAAGTCACTGGCATTCCATTTGACATTATAGTTCCCGGCTGATTGCATTTCGTTCACCAATGTCGCCACTTTTTGGCCAAGTAGATTGTATACACTCAGATCAACCTCGCTGACAGCAGATAGCTCGATAGCTGATGGCCGTTACCGGATTAAACGGATTGGGATAATTTTGCCCCAGACTAAATTTATCCGGTATCTGGTCATTCTGCTGGCTAATGTCATTTGGTAAGGGTGTCGTAAATGAAAAAACATCCGGGCTGGCTACCGCACTGATTCCATCGGTCACACTAACTGTCCAATCATAGGATGTATTGTCTTCAAATCTGTTTTGTGAATTAAATATAAACGTGGTATCGGAAATATGTGTGATGGTTGTGTCAAAAGAAGCCCCTGATATATTTAAATCATAAAATAAACTATCGCCCTCCACGTCCGATGAGGCATGCCAGTAAACTCGATAGTTTCAATCACCTCTAAAACAATCTTATCTTCAGGAGAAATCAGGTTAAAGGTCGATGGTGGGGTATTTGGAGTCGCTTCTACTGCAACCAGTTTTACATCAGTTGCAGATTGCACCACCTCAAATGCCACTCCTTTACCAGTATCCAGACCATTAATCGTATCAAATGATCCGCTGCCTGATGCAAATGTCATAATTTGAAATTCATCTCCCACATCTGGTAAGTAATCATTCAGCAAAATAATATCGAGGGTTCCTCCAAGACTGGCATTATTCGAAATTTTGACCTGATCATATTCAGTCCCTGGTAATTTCCCGCTGAGCTCAATTTGTAGCAATGAGGAACTTGCAGTCGGATAATCTCCGACAAAACTTAATATGCCGATAGAATCGCCGGGGCTCACATCACCTTCATTTGAAAAGCCACCAATCATATTCATTGTACCATATGCTTTAAGAAGTGCGCCGGCATCATTTTCAAATTTTAATGCCATGTGACATTCACGGTCCGCAGATTTTATAAAGCTACCCGCATTTTTGAATGTGCTCCCTTCCTCAATTCCCCGGTTATAAAATCCAATACTATCAATAAAAGTGCCATAGTTATTAAAATCCACTCCATCATAAAAATCCAGAATTCCATTCTTTGCGATTGTGGTACCATAATTATCAATCTGACAGGAGATATGATTATTACTACGGGATTCAAGGATAAAACTGGCGTCCTGTCCAATTGTTAAGACAGTGCCTCCCTGATAAACGCCTAAATTGGAAGAGGAAGATACGCCTCCGGTCCATACAAGTGATTTATTAATGAGTATATTATCAATACCGCCCAGATTACCACCTGCCAAATTGAGCGAATCAAGTTTAACCTCGCCACCTGTGTTAAATACTACGGTGCCATCCCGGGAAATTTCCGGGGCGATATTACCAAAATTTTCGAAAGACGAGTTGGAACTGAATGTAGTCTTGCCGTTCGAAAATACTATGTTACCTGAGATATTTAATACATTGTCGATTATGGCATTAGTACCATCAAATTTTACTTCACCAGAGCAAACCAGCGGTCCGTAAATATACGTCCAGCCACCACTAAAATATACTTTTGTATCTTCTGCGGCGATTAGGCTGTCATTATTGGTAAAAGTAAATCCGTGAAAATTTGCGGTACCCTTTTGTATCTCAAGGATACCGTTATTATTTACAATCACCCATAAAAAACTCACTGCAGATCCACTTTTTACGTAATGACCCTGATTTACAAATTTGCTTTCTGCGGTAGTGCCGCGTATGAGGTACTGTTCTTCAATATTATCATGGAATGTACCAAAATTATAAAATTTCCCTGATGACACGATATAAACATTGCCTGAATCCCACTCAGCCGTACCATAATTGTAGATCTGTCTTGTCGACGATATAATTTGATCCGGGGATGCCCGCAAATATAGTTCCGCATCTTCGGCAATAATGATACTTCCGGTTCCATTCATTTGACCGGCGGTCCATGTCATTTCAGATAACACAGTCAGGCTGGTGGTACCCTGCAGGATTCCTGCCAATTTCAGATTTGCAATTGAATCTGATTCTGTCAGAGTTACAATTCCAGTGTCTATAACCGCGGTATCCATAAAACCTGGTATACCGTTTGGCGACCAATTGGATGCAACTTCCCAATCTCCTTCACCGCCAAACCAGGTGTAGCTCGTTTGGGCATGGACACTGATTGTAAAAATAGAAATTAGCAGTAAATAAATTTTTAAAGATTTCATTTGACACTCCCTCCAGTCAACTAAAGTTAATATTGATAATAAATAAAACGTAATGCCGAAGCGGTAAATCCGGCCTCACGTTTCCCCCTGGTCGTATCAAAAAAATGTAGATTAGAAATATGTATATTTTCAGATAGTAAAAATATTCACATCTATTATTAAAATAGAGTTTTATTTAAATAATTCAAATACACAATGATGTAGTTTTTAGATTTAAAAAGCTTAATTAAGGCGGGAGAACTACATAAACATGTAGTCCGGAAGATATAATGTCGATTTAATCTAATAGATACCGTGAAATAATCGGGTAATACTATACCGTTATAGGCAGCTAGTTTAAAAACCATATCAGATGAATTCTAAAGCACATTTATACCGGTGCTCCTCCGGAAATATCACAGAGGAGGCTGCAAAATTTGAAAAACACAAGATTGTGAATCAATCTGTTTTAGCCGTCACAGTAGTTAATTTTAAAAGGTCCTTATCCATGGGATCCCGTTCCGGGACAGGATGACGTGTCGCACCTGGATCCTGTATCCTGCATCCTGGATCTTATATCCACCCTTTTCGCAACGCTTTTGCGACTGCTTCTGATTGTGAGTGGACATGTAGTTTTTTATATATGTTACGGATATAATAACGAACCGTATCCAGGCTGATAAAAAGCGATTCGGCAATGCTTTTATAACTACTCCCCTGTGAAAGATTATTAAGAACCTCGAGTTCCCGTTCGCTTAATGAAATATCCGGATCAGTATCTTCCTGAACATTCTTGCTAAAAAAGGAAACCACTCTACGTGCAATATGGGCGCTCATAGGCGAGCCCCCGTTATATGCCTCAACAATGGCTTCAATCAAACGAGCCGGTGGTGTTTTCTTAATCAGATATCCACAGGCGCCGGCACAGAGCGCATCAAATATATTATCATCATCTTCATAAACCGAGAGCATCAGGATAAGAAGATCAGGTAATTTCTGTCTGGCTTGTTTGATCCCTTCGATGCCCGACATCCCCGGCAATCCAATATCCATAAGAATCAGATCAGGATTGACCTGCGCGAGTTCTTCAAGCATATCTTCACAATTGCCGTAATTGCGCACACATTTCAGTCCATCCGTGGCATTTATCAGCACAGTCAATCCTTCCCGGATTGCCTTATTATCTTCAACGATAATAATATTGATCAAAACCCACCTCTTTTTAGAGACATACTATTATTTTAAATATATAAAATCAATTGCATGATCATGTAGTTTTTTTGGCATTCGGGCTTGGGCATTGGACATTCTTTGATAACATTCATTCACGACACCTGATATTGCCAATGGTAATGCCCAATGTCAAATTCCAAATGTCAATTCAAGTCCCAAATCCCAATAACCAATATAAGTAACCATATTTTGAACTTGAGTCATTGGAATTTCATTTGGCATTTTTGCTTGGGCATTGGACATTCTTTGATAACCTTCATTCACGACACCTGATATTGCCAATGGTAATGCCCAATGTCAAATTCCAAATGTCAATTCAAGTCCCAAATCCCAATAACCAATATAAGTAACCATGTTTTGAACTTGAGTCATTGGAATTTCATTTGGCATTTTTGCCTGGGCATTGGACATTTTTATCGCAGTCCTGGATCACACATTTAACAACCCGATTCAGCTTATTCTTCCTTCAAATTTGATTTCCGTACCGGATTCCAGACTGGAAATTATGCTTAGCGTTCCTCCAATTTGCCTTGCCCGGTCTTTCATGTTTTCCAATCCATTCCCATTGGTTATCTTTTCAATATCGAATCCCCGGCCATTATCAGTTAACTTCAATCTTAGTTTTTTTCCTAATAAATTAGAGCTCAGTATGATTTCCGTCGCATTACTGTACTTTATACTATTATTGATCGCTTCATGAAATATATGAAACAAATGTTGCCGGTGCTCCATTTTTAAGTGCACCTTTTTAAGCGATTCCAGATTTTCTACTTTAAATTGAATCTCTTTTGTCTCCAATAGATCGGTGTATGTATTTCCCAACCGGGATATTAAATCATATAATGAATCTCTCCGGGGATTCACCATCCATACGATGTGGCTCATACTGTCGATCAGATTTCGTGCCGTATTTCCTATCTTATCTAACTCTGTATTTACATTTTCTTTTGATTGATCCGGAAGTTTTTGGGCTATAACCTCACCCATTATCGATATTTCTGTCAATCCCGCACCAATATCATCGTGCAAATCGGCAGCGATTTTACTTCGTAATCGTTCAATTGCCAATAATTGTCTAACACGGTTTATAATTATAAACGCCACACTGCCAATAACAGCAAGACTGAATAGAATTATGAACCACCAGGTTTTCCAAAATGGTGGTGTAATTATGATCTTTACCGAAGGTCCGGTTTCATTCCATACACCGTCCCCGTTTGTACCCTTCACCCTGAAAAGATATTCACCGGGATCTACGTTTGTATATCCGGCAAACCGGCGCGTACCGGAATTTATCCAATCCCGATCAAATCCTTCCAGCATATACGCATATTGATTTCTTTCCGGTTTGGAAAAATCCAGTGAGGCAAAATCAAAAGAAAAATAATTATCTTTATATGATAATGAAATCTCTTTAGTACTGTTTATTGTATTGCTCATGCCCGCCGGTTGATCAAAGATATGAAATCCGGTGAGAACTACCGGGGCCAGATATGGATTGTCATAAAGGCTATCGGGGTAGAATTCGGTCGCGCCGTCCACACCGCCAAATATCATACTTCCTTCGGCAGTTTTCACATAGGCACCGGTATTAAACTCATTACTATGAAGCCCGTCGCGCATATCATAATTTTTAATGATCCCATTCTGCAAATTAATATGGGATAAGCCATTGTTGGTACTGCACCAGATATGCCCCGCGGAATCTTCCAATATCCCATAAATTATATCATTGGGCAGACCATTTTTCATCAAATATCGTGTAAAAATTGGTTGGTTCCGGTGCTGTTTTTCCAACCTGTTTAGTCCCAGCATGGTACCAAACCACAAATCCCCATTCTTTGCCTCATATATGGATAAGACATAATTATTACTCAGGGAATTTGGATCATCAGAATTGTAAAAGAAATGCGTGAAATCCGGTTCTGACAAATTCAGGATGCTCTCCGTTTGAGTTCCGGATGAAAAAGTGATTTTATTCAAACCATTTGTTGTTGCCACCCAAAAATTTTCATCACTGTCCTGATAAATCGAAATGATACTATTGCCACTCAGACTGTTTGGGTTATCGGGTTGGTTAATAAAATGAGTAAAACTGTTCGATTGCGGATCATACAGATCGAGACCATTCCAGGTACAAATCCATAAGTTGCCAGAGTGATCTTCATAAATAGCACGGACATTGTTACTGTTCAGTGAGCCCGGTTTTTTTGCATCATGTGTGAATTTAAAAAATTTTTGTGTGTCCCGGTCAAAGCGATTAATACCTGCATTCTGGGATGAGATCCAGATATTTCCTTTTCGATCTTCCATAACCGATCTCAGGTTATTACTGCTAATACTATATCGATCCGCCGGGTTGTTTTTAAAATGTGTATATAATCCTGTATTGCTGCCAAACCGGGTTAATCCACCACGATGGGTTGCAAACCAGATATCACCATCCCGACTCTGCATTATCGACCAGATGATAGAATGACTCAGACTGTTTACATTGTCCGGTTTGCTTCGATACTGTTTAAAACGATCTGTGCCGGGATCGAAAATACTAATACCGCCGCCCAGGGTACCTATCCAGATTATGCCTCCCTTGTCTTCAAGTATTACGCGGATGCTGTTGCTACTCAAACTATTGGGATTCAGCTTATCATTATCATATATACTAAAAGTTTGTTTTGTTCTGTCAAATATCATCAAGCCGTTCATATGAGCGGCAACCCACATGCGGTTACTGGTATCCTCATAAACCAGACGAATATTATTTGTTTTGATACTGTTGATATTGTTGTTTTCAGGTAAATATTGAGTGATTGCTTTTGTTTCCGGATTATACCTGTTCAAGCCATTAATTGTCGAGATCCAAAACAGATTGTTCCGGTCCTTATATACATGGCGAATACTTTTGCTGCTAAGTCGGTCAGGTATATTTTCACCATATAAAAATTCAGTAAATTCTCCCGATGTGAGATTATATATATAAAGTCCCTTGTTTGTGGAGATCCACAAATTATTATTTTTATCAGAATACAAATTTCTGATAATGGCATCGCTTAGGATCGACTGGTATTTTGGATCGCTTATCCGGTTTTCAAATTGCCGGCTTTTCAAATTATAACAATTCAATCCGCCATATCTTGTACCTATCCACAAATTCTCCTGGTTGATCTCCAGTAATTGCTCTGACGCTATTATTGCTGATGCTATTTTTATCTGCTGGATCATGCAAAAATCGTTCAAACGAATCTGTTTCAGGATCATAGCGGTTTAATCCACCATTAAAAGTGCCTATCCATAAATATCCATCATAATCTTCAAATAAACACCAAATATTATTGTTAGAAATAGTAGTAGAATCATCTGGATCATGTTTATATATTTTAAACTGATAGCCGTCATATCGGTTCAGACCGTCTTCAGTACCGAACCACATAAATCCTGATTGGTCCTGAATGATAGTTTCCACGGTTGTTTGCGACAATCCGTGTTCAATCGAGAGTCGCCTGAACCGTAAGTCATTGTTAGCCAGAGAAAGCTGACATAGGATGAGAATGAAGAAGACTATTTTTTTTAGCATAATTTATAAATCGGTTATAGACCGGTGGAGATTCCAAAAAGTAACCGTAAACTATTATAGATAACTTTATTATAACCTAAATCAACAAGTAATGAGGAGTTCATTCGTTTCTATGATATTAATAAATGGATTAGGGATTAGGCCGCACGCCAGCGATCAAATTTTGATTTTGTAATTAATTTGGCAATTTTATACCAGCTCAACTTACCCCTGAGACGACCCAGTTTGATATATAAATCCTTACCTGATTCAGGAACCGTAAGCTGTTCATTCTCCGGTTTCCTTACCATGGACAGGGCGCTCGTGGGACATGTGGGAACACATAATCCACAGCCAATACATCGTTTCAGATCAATTTCAGCAAACCCATCCTCATATTGGATGGCATCCATTTGACAACGCTCTGCACAAATTTCACATGCATCACACTGCTCTTTATCCGTAACTGCAATAAAAGCGCTTGATATGAATTCGGCCGGATTTGGATTCAGTTTTAATGTACGCAGCACACCGCAACAACATCCGCAACAGCAACAAATATTATTAGCGTGTTTCGAATTGCCAGGTTGTAGAACAAGACCCTGCTCATCGGCAAGTTTCAAAATATCGATACCTTCATCCAATGAGATTTCGCGTCCCATTCCGTTACGTTTATAATAATCCGCTGCATTACCAAAAATGAGACATGCCTCATCCAGTTTACCGCATCCCTCCCCGGATATTTTCTTTTCCTGACGGCAGATGCATGGCGCAACCACAATTTTATCATGCCGGCGCATGAGTTGTTCCGCATCTTCGTAGGTCATAACATCAGATTTAACCTCAATACTTCGATTTACCGGGATAGTTCTGAGTTGTGGGATTTTCCAGGATTCTTCGAAGAGCAGAGGTATATATTCATTCATATCCTGAATCAAACCCTCATCCAGGTTATTTACATGATACTCCCAAATCCCAATCACTATTTGATTGGCCATGAATAGTGTGGGTTTATTCTCTTTTTCGAGGCTATATATGAGTCCCTTATGGGCCATATCATCTAGCTGGTTAGAAATTTGTGCATGATCTTTCTTCGCCCGCAAAGCCACCACGGCAGCTGTTTCCGGTATAAGAGTCAAATGTACCGCCAGATCCGCCTCTTCCGTTGTAAATAGCCGTCTCAGTAGCCGGATATCCAGATCATCCTGGGTTTTAGGAAAACCAGCCGGCAGATCATCCAAATGCCGGGCAAGTCGTTGATAGACGCCGGTATTATCTTGTTCATTCATAATCAATATAATAATCAGGGGAGAATTAATAGGCAAATAAAATTGTAGCTACCAGGACAGAGAACCGAGTACCGAGAACCCAGTGCCGAGACTTACTCATATCTCAAGGCTTCAACCGGTTCAATACTGGCTGCCTTGCGTGCGGGGAAAAAACCGGCCAGTAGTCCAATCAGAGACAAAAGACCAATAGAAACCAGCATAACGGAAGTGGAAAGTAACGGCCGGCCTAAAAACTCCAATGCACCCCCTTCAACCGGCATCATCCACATCACTTTTATAATACCCAGGGAGATCAGCATACCAATCGCTCCACCAAGAAAAGCAATCAGAAGGGATTCAAATATAAATTGAAAAACGATATAACTCTTTTTTGCACCCACAGCTCTTTTTATTCCGATTTCGCGGGTACGTTCTTTGGCAACCACATACATAATATTGGCCACACCCACACCGGCTATGATCAGTGACATGGATCCAATAACCGCCAAAAAAATATTTAAACCGCGGAATATTTTGCCACCTTCCATCTCGTTTTCGATAAAATTCCACATGGGAACCGCCCGTTCATCGGTCGGATCAAATTTGTATTTTTTTCCAAGAACACGGCGAATTTCCTGCTCAACAAACATGCCATCTTCAAAACGGGCAGGCTTCACAATCATTTCATCCAGATACTTATCACCATAAATAGATTGAAATGTCGTAAAGGGAATGATCGCCCGTCGGTCATCCGGTCCATTATTCATGGAGGTCTGGAGTTTTTTTGGCATGGTACCAACTACTTTAAAGGGGATGCCATCAATATCGACCATTTCACCAACCGGATTTGGTCGTCCAAATAATCTGGTAGCGATAACACTACCAAGAAACACAACCCGCCGACGTTCTTTGAGATCCTGCTCATTAAGAAATCTGCCGCCATGACCATGAAATGTGCGCCGCAGATATTCGAACTCCGGATACACCCCTTCCATATGTGTTGAATGAATATTGTCTCCTACTTTTAGCCGGACGCCACGGTTAAGCCCTGGCGCGGCGACAGCCACTTGTGGTATATTCTTCTCTATAACCGCACAGTCTTCTTTCCTTAGCAATATTCGTCTGCCGACAGGCAGACCTTCCCATTTTTTAGTGGTTTGACCACTGTACACACGAATGATTCTATCACCGGCATTCATTAAACCCTCACGCATGCGGAAAGAAAGTCCTTCACCAAATGCCATAAGCAATGTTACCGCAATGATTCCCCATGAAATGGCCATCGTTGTAAGGAATGCTCTGGTTTTCTGTGATTTTAAATCTTCAACAAATTCGCGTAACAGGATTAGAATATTCATGATAATTTTCTACTTTTAATCAGTTAATATTTTAAAGCCACTCGGCACTCGCTACTCGGTTCTGGTTCAGTATCCAGCATCTTGGATCCTGTATCTTGCAGCATGCAACCAGTATCCCCGACAATTCGGGATCTCCGCTTCGCTCCGACAAGCATCTTGTATCCTGCATCCTGTATCCTGTATCCTGAATCTTGTATCTTGCATCATTTCGAATACCTCAGACAATCAATCACATTCAGCCGTGATGCGCGTCGTGCCGGAAAAAAACCTGACACGAAACCAATGACAGACAATATTAATACGGTCACTACAGCAACCATGGGATTCAATTCCGGTGTACCCACCGCCTCTTTAAAACCCTCTGACGGTATAGCGGCAACCAACTGGATTAGTATCACGGCAAGGACAAATCCGATAAATGCACCCACGCCAATAATAACAAAGGCCTCCAGCATAAACTGACCAAATATATTCTTTGCTGTTGCACCGGCCGACCGGCGGATCCCGATTTCCGGGGTACGTTCCTGGACAACCACATACATAATATTTGCCAGCCCGATACCGCCGACAATCAGGGTTATTACACCAATCATACCCATAAAAATGTTAAATCCCAGGGAGAAATAGAAAATAAATTCGTCCATGCTGGACGTATCCCATATTCCCAGCGTTTCTTTGTCTTTGGGATCAAATTTAAACTTTTTACCCATTGTGTTATATACTTTTTGTTGTACGCTCTCAGAAATGGTTGGATCATCAATCTGGTATACAAAATTGCTCACATATTGATACCCGAATACAGATTTAAAGGTAGTCATTGGAATAAATGCACGGTCACGATCACGTTGATTATACGATGAGTTTTGCGTCTTTTCTTTCATTACGCCAATTACCAGATAGGGTGTATCATCGATAAACACATATTTCCCGATCACATATTCATTCTCGCCAAATAAAAAATCACGTAGTCTGTTTCCCAGAAATACAACTCGTCGTTTATGCTCGAGATCAAGATCATTTATCCAGCGGCCCTGGGGCTCAGGCCAGATATTACGCATGACACCGTATTCCGGGATGATACCGGTTACATTCGGTCGATTGACTTTATCACCTACCCTAACTGCCGAACGCCATTTACTGAATTCCGGGCTGATTCGAATGATTTCTTTAACTTCTGATCGAATCAGACTCGATATCATTTTCAGTAAGCCGGATCCGTCGATCACGACCATACCCCTCAAATGGGATACTGGTTGATCCCGGCCATACAATGGCGATACCATCGCCAATTCCATGCATATTTTTACTCAATTGTTTCTCTAAACCCACCCCGAATGCCAGCAGAAGGATCACAGTCAGTGTTCCCCAGATCAGACCAAACATGGTCATGGCAGTTCTGGCTTTGTAGTGCCTCAGGTAGCTGAGTATCTCTCCAACCCTGTCAAGCACATTTGCAATCATGTTATTTCCTTGACTTCTTTTTCAAGAACTTCTTCGCCCTCCTCAAGTCCTTCCAATATTTCAATCAGAATCGCATCACTTAACCCGGTCTTGATAAAACGCTCTTCCGATCCTTCTTCACCAACCGGAATATCTACAAAAGCCGAATCATTTCGAAATGTGATTACACGTTCAGGAATGGCCAGCACACTGTCGCGACGGGCAATAATTACATTGGCATTGGCCGAATAACCGGCTCTCAGAACGGAACTACCAACATCATTAATTTTAATCTCAATGGGAAAAACAGTGGTATTATCTTCTTTTTTTGCTTTCAAAGAGATGAGAATAACAGAACCAGTGATTTCGGCACCCGGAATGGCTCCGATCTGCAGATCACAGGACAGGCCTTCTTTTATTTTGCCCACATCAATTTCATCAACAGTCCCTTTAAATAACAAATCATTCATATCAGCCATACGCATGATTGCTGTTCCCGGTTGATAGGATGTCAATGGAACCACCGGGTCACCCAGGTTAACATTCTTTTCAAGAATGTAACCACTTAGCGGAGACTTCACTACTGTTTCGATATTGGTATTGGCAATTCTTACTTTTCCTTTTACCATCAAATCCAGCTTTTCCTGAGCAATCTGATGACGCAATTTGGCTTCATCATATTGACGGATTATGACTTCGGAATCATGATCCGAGACCAGTCCCTGTTTCTGTAATTTAGTATTACGGTCAATTTCTTTTTCCAGGTTAGTTAATTCGATAGTTGCCATCTCTACATCACGCTTTGCCTGAGCCAGTTCCAACGGGGTTGGATCGGGTCGAACCTCGACCAGAGGATCGCCTGCATTAACGAAATCACCTACATCGGCATATAACCTTCCGACCACTCCGGAAACCTTGGATTTAACATCAATTTCATTCACGGGCTCAATTGAACCGACAGCCAGTGCCTTTTCAACAATATTATTCTTTTCAACTTTAACTGTTTTGCGACCATTTTCATCATCAGCCGAACCTGATGACATCGCTACTGTAATAATTATGACAAGTACAACCACAACAACTAATACGATTATCCATAGACGGGATTTCTTCTTCTTCAAAGCAGGGCCTCCGATTTTTCAAAATAATATCAGCAAAAGTAATGAGCGATTTAGTGATTTATACGCCAGAGAATAGGATTTGTTACATTTTGAACAAGCAGTATTTTACATGTAATATATAAACAATATATTACAAATATAAGAACTAATTACAAGTTTTTATATTGTCTTAGCCTTAGGTTAACAACCGAATAATGATTGTTAATTTAGTCCAGATCTATTTCCGACATTCTCAAGGACTTTAACCCGAATTTCGAGATCTATGGATAATGTTTTTTGACCGCAATGTACGCAAAGAATCACGAGAGATTCGCAAAGATTTTATTAATGGATTTTGATTTTGTTGGATTGCTTTTTGATCGGGGAATGTATGTTTGAAATTATGGAATATATTGGAATTTTATATCAAGATAGTGGACAATAGAAAAATGTATCGCTTTTATTCATCATGGCGGCGATCGTCTCCGGTACGCCGGTCCTGATTATACTGCTCCCACATGTAGACGGAATATTTATTACGATAGGTATCAAGTAACTTGTCAAGCAACTCACCCATACCATTCTGAGATTTCAAATATTCATGTGCATTCTCTATCGTATGAAGTAATTTTCCGTCACCGGCCAGAATTTGTATTTTCATTACCACCTTTTTATATTTTGTGGACTTAAGTGTATTTCTCGTACGATTTTGAAATATATTGAGTTAAATATCCAAAATATTAAATAAAAATGATGGCCTTTATTACATTATCCTGGTATGATGAGACCATATCAAATGCCTTGGCAGTATCCATCATACTATATTTATGGGTTATAAATTCATTTACAGGAAAGTCTGATTTTGCTACCAGATCTATGGCCCGTCGCACGGCAGCATTTTGTCTGCGAACACTCTGTATGGCAATTTCCTTACGTCTTAAATTATGCGGATTAAAATATATTTTATTTTCAGAGGGTATTCCTGTTATAATCAACTTTCCACCCGGTTTAAGCAGATCGATACCATATGAGATCGCGTCTGGTTCGCCACAGCACTCAATCACATAATCAAAGCCTCCCAATTCGTATGAATTCAGTTCTGCTACCGGATCTGTGTTTAAAATATTCACCCCGGCTTTTGCACCAAGACGAATAGCTGTCTCAATTCTATAATCCAGTTTTTCGCTAACATATATACGTTCATATCCTTCGGACAAGGCAGATACGAGAACAGACAATCCAATGGGGCCCGCGCCCAATATGGCAATGGACTTATTTTGATGTGGTTTAAGGAAATCAACTGTATAAATTCCAATAGACAGAGGCTCTGCCAGGACCGCGCCGGCCCAATCCATATGATCCGGAATTTTTAAGCAACATTTTTCCGGCAACACAATAAATTCAGCCAAGGCGCCAGGTGCCTGATCTGGCGCACCCATGAATTTTTGATTCAGGCAGGTATGTTCCCTTCTGCTGACACATTGCTCACAATGACCACAGGATATCAGGGGATCAATGGCAACTCTGTCACCCGGTTTAAATATGGAATCTATGTGATTTGTTTCAACTACTTCTGCGGCACATTCATGACCGGGCCGGAAGGGAAAAGATATTTGTTGATCACCAATACGTCCATGCTGATAATAATGGATATCCGAACCACAGACTCCAACCGCCTTAATTGCCAGCAACACATCATCTGGATTTTGCATTTCCGGGGAGTCCGAAGTTAATATTTCGAAAGTCCCCGGATTGGTGATAACCGCACATTTCATTAAAAAGGATCTTTTCGTTTTATCTACCCCGTAAAGTATAAATATGCTGCTAAGATAAAAAACATCAATAGGACAGAAAATACAACATCAATTTTTGACCAGCTTTTGCGGGTTTCTTCTTTTTGTTCCGCAGTAGTCGTACCATAAGTTAATCCGCTGATCTTTGCATAATCGGGCGTCTCGGTCATATAACTGACTACGATCATAACGACAACACATACAATAAATATGATGAGACTATAATACTGAAAGAAAATATTGTTTATTATCCAGAAGAAAGAGCCGTTGGCATAGGAAAAATTATCCACCAGTTTTACAGGTGTATCAATTGCCAAACGGAATACACCCAATGAAAAACCGGTAATCAACGCAGCCAGACATCCTTTGGCATTAAGCCTCTTCCAGAATACACCCAGGAAAAAAACAACAAAAATGGGTGGCGCCAGATAGGCTTGTACGCCTTGCAAATAATCGTACAATCCCTTTCCACCCTGAATAACAGGTATCCATAACAATCCAATTACAACCATCACGGCAGTTGCCATTCTCCCGATCCAGACAAGCTGATGCTGAGATGCTTTGGGTTTAAAACGCGAGTAAAAGTCCATGGTAAACAACGTGGATGATGCATTAAATACACCGGCCAGCGAACTCATCAATGCCGCAAGTAATCCGGCAACCACAATTCCACGCACCCCAATTGGCAACACATAAGCCACAAGTAAAGGAAAGGCACTTTGTGCGTTTTCACGAATTAACTCTCCATCCGCTCCAAATAATTGCTGTTGAATTTCCGGAATCACTCCTTTTTCGGCGATTGCGAAACAAATCATTCCCGGAATGATAAAAATAAATACCGGCAGCAATTTAAAAAAGGAAGCGGCAATGGACCCACGACGTGCTTGTGTTTGGTCCGGTGCGCCAAGTGCCCGCTGTACGATGTACTGGTCTGTAGTCCAGTACCATAGTCCGATGATTGGTGCACAGAACAACATCCCGAGCCAGGGATAATTATCATTAAAATACCAGGCCATACGACCTGCTTCGCGCACCGGGGCCCAGGTTCCCTCCACACCATCGGGCACCATTGGTTTCCAAAGATTAAACATCTCTGATCCGGCGATGGTACGTAACTCTTCCCAGCCACCAAGCGCCTGTATACCAAAGATGGTTACCAAAATCGATCCAAAAACCAGAATTACAGTCTGCAAAGCTTCTGTATACGCAACGGCACGCATGCCGCCAAGAATCGTATATATTCCTGTTAACACAATAACCAATATTGACCCAATCCAGAAACTGTTCATGCCGAGGAAACTAATATCCGGAAGCAATACACTAAATACGATACCACCGGCAAATATACCGACGGCTATTTTGGTAAGTACATAGGCGACCAGAGATATCAACGACAAAACTGTTCTGTTGGCTGGTGAAAATCTGCGCTCAAGAAATTCCGGCATGGTAAAAACCTTTGATCTCATATAGAACGGTACCATCACCCAACCCAACACCAGCAGACACCAGGCATGCAATTCATAATGGGCCATCGCAACGCCGTCCGTGGCTCCTGATCCGGCCAATCCTACCAGATGCTCTGAGCCAATATTCGATGCAAATATGGATGCGCCCACAATAAACCAACCCAGATGACGTCCGGCCAGAAAATAGTCGGTAGAATTATCCTGTCTTTGTTTGATTACCCACCATGCAAGACCAAGAATCACACAAAAGTAACCGGCAATTACAATCCAATCCAGTGTATGAAGTGTCGACATCTCATCTTCCTTTCATGTTAATCCAATCGGGATATTTGTACAAATCATGCAGATACAGAACTATTTATCGCACAGAAAACTTATATATGGTCGTCTGTTTATATTGTTCACCGGGTTTTAATACGACGGACGGAAAATCCGGATTATTTGGAGAATCCGGAAAGTGCTGAGTCTCAAGACACAATCCTGTCCGGAACTGATAATGTATTCCCTTCTTGCCGGTAATTGTACCATCAAGAAAATTCCCTGAGTAGAACTGAAGACCCGGTTGATCCGTAAGCACTTCCATATACCGGCCACTGGCCGGATGGTAGAGCGAAGCTACTGTTCGAATCTGCTGTGAATAATCATCCAGTACCCAGTTGTGATCATAACCGCCGCCATTTTTAACCTGCGTGTGATCTGACACGATATGTTTTCCAATAACTTGCGTAGTGCGGAAATCAAACGGAGAATTCTCAACTTTCATCTTCTCACCGGTTGGGATAGATTCTTCATCTATGGCCGTGATATGCCCACCTTTGATCTGAAGTGCATGATCCAGAATATCGTTATTTGCATTTGCACTTAGATTAAAATATGCATGATTGGTTGGATTGAGAATCGTTTTTTTATCTGTCTCACCGGCATATTCTATATGCAATTCATTTTCATCAGTAAGGTAATAGCTTACCTCGATTCTGACATTCCCGGGATACCCCTGATCCCCATCGGGACTGTTTAGTCTTAATTTCACTCCGGAGCCGGTGCCATGATCCGTTCTTTCTGCGTTCCAGAACAATTTATAAAATCCCTCGGGGCCGCCATGCAGATGATTATTTCCATCATTACAAACCAGCTTATAATTGGTACCATTTAATGAGAACGAACCGCCCTTAATTCTATTTCCGTATCTACCGACGATGGAACCCATAAATATATTATCACCAACATAGCCTGCCAGTGAATCATAGCCAAGCACAACATCTTCAAAATCACCTTTTCGATTCGGGACCGACAATGAGACCAGCGTTGCGCCGTATTCCATGACATCCGCAGTCATTCCATTTTTATTTTTAAGAGTAAATATCCGGACACGCCGGCCATCGGCTAATTTACCAAATTCACTTACATTCACTTTTTATGCACGCCCCTATAATTCAACGGCATCTCACCTGTTCCGGTGTACTTATTTATATCAGTGTGCACAAATCAAACGTCTCCGGGACTTAATGATATCTCAATTTGTTAATATATTTTCAGATTTAATAGCTGGAGTGAAATGAATATAAATAATAAAACCATAAAAATAAAAAATTTAAAATGTGCTGTCACAAATTGGGATTTGCATTCTCAGGATAATTATAACCAGGTATTCGATGTAGGGAACGGTCTTAGACCGTTCCGCGCATTCTATATTGCAGATGGTTGCCGATAGAAAGCCGACATCATTTTACCAATTTAATTTTTTCTTTAAAAATTGAATCAATTCTTCAGCCATTTTTTTATGATGTACAACTCTGGGATGTGCGGTATAACCCTGGAATTCGAAGATATAAGCATCAATATTTTTATCACCCATATTTTTCATAATTTCGACCGCTTTCCGAACATACTCAGGCCAGGGTTTACCCTCTGCAATCGCATCCATTGTACCGAGTGTACACAAAATATATGCCTGGCTATATTTTTCGCGAATCATTGAGACAAATCTGATATATGCGCTGATAATATCATCTTTAGCCGGGACAGGGTCCAGTCTTTTGTCAAACAGCCAGCTGTCGTTCTGGAGAAGATTGATAACAACCACATCGGGTTGTGATTGGCTAAAATCCCATTTACTTTCCGGATCACCGGGATTAAGCCGGTAATAATAATTGGGCATAATCATGTCAAACCAACTTACCATAATGCCGATACCGCTTTTTGCAATGCATACATATTCTGCATCCAGATTACGTGCAGTTATGGCCGCATAACTCATGTAATTGTTCTCTTCAGCCATGTTACCATCAGAACTATCCGGGTGGGCCTCATTTCCCATAGCACATGTGATTGAATTTCCATAAAACTCAATTTTATGTGCCGGCCGTTCCGGTGCCTTTGACAGCTGTGCATATTTGTCAACCATTATGCCTCTGAAAATGGTTGGGCCGGTTGACGCCTCCGTACGCCGGAATATCAAAAGATCATGCGAACCGTCTGTCAGGTTTTCTGCGATTGAATATATGTGCAGTCCCGGTTCACAATCGATGACAACAGGATCAGATTCATTTTTATCAATAATGACATGATAATAAGATTCTCCTTTTTCATCATCAAGCATAATCTGCAATGAAGTTCCGGTAAAATTCGCTACGATTGATGTACCCGGCCAATAAATAGACGGTGCGTTTTTATCCATAAAATCGATCCGGCCTGTATATTGAATTTCGCTATGATCGGGTCCAATCCAGGTATACTCTGTGCCATAAAGGTTTTGCAGCAAAAGAAAAATTAATGCGGCCAATAAATTATGGGTCAAATACCTGCTTTTATTTTTTTTCATATTATTTCCACTTATTTTTTGGTATTAATATTTATTGTATCTTTTTTTACAGAACATCAGTCGAAACACATCGCGTCAATTAGTTGCCTTAGTTTCCCCGTTATTTCTTGCCAGTCAATTTATTTAATTATTGACGAAATTCATAAATAATATCAAACAATCACCCAGAAATGTAAATTATAAAAGAATCTGCATGTTATATTGAATAAATTTTCATATGTATAATTTTTTTACCAGAACGTCTATATTCAGGTCACCGGTTTGATCTGCCGCGAATTCGTTCGGTCCAGAAAGATCATAAACACATTAGATCAATATAATTAGTATATTTTTAACATAATTAATATTAAATTTATCCTGAGCGAGAAAAATAAAAAAAATAATAGAGAAATAGTAAATGAATTCAAGATCCATTAGAATTCGAAGGATTATGTCGATTATAAATCATTGTTCTATATTTTTCAGAAAATATAGTATACTTTTAATTTTACTGCTAAATATTTCCTTAGCATCTTGCAGCAATTCAGAAGAGCCTGTCCAACAGGAGACAGAACCGACTATTGTTAGTCACTTTGGTAAACTTCAAGTCGATGGAACACATATTGTTGACCAAAATGGAGATCCTGTTATTTTGCGAGGTATGAGTCTTTTCTGGAGCCAATGGGGACCACAGTTTTTCAATGCCGAATGCCTGAAGTGGCTGCGGGATGACTGGAAATGTACCGTAATCAGAGCACCATTAGTCTGTTGATCATGGCGGTTATCTTGAAAATCCGGCTGAAGAAATGCAAAAGATTTTCCAGGTGGTGGATGCGTGTATAAATCTCGGCATATATGTTATCGTTGACTGGCATGATCATGAAGCAGAAGATCATCTGGAGCAGGCGAAAATTTTCTTCCGGACCATTGCAAATAAATATGGCGACAAACCAAACCTGATCTATGAAATTTTTAATGAACCACTCGACGAATCCTGGTCTGATGTGTTAAAGCCCTATTCTGAGGCAGTGATTACTGAAATTCGAAATATAGATCCGGATAATATTATTGTTGTCGGTACCCCAAACTGGTCTCAGGATGTAAATGATGCGGCGGATGACCCGCTTGAATTTGAGAATATTGCCTATACACTGCATTTCTATGCCGGTACTCATAGACAGTCCTTGCGCAATAAGGCCACTTATGCGATAAACAAAGGATTGCCTCTGTTTGTGACCGAATGGGGACTCACCGGAGCAGACGGTGCAGGGGATCTCGATTATGCAGAAACAGCTCTGTGGATAGATTTTATGGATCAAAATCAATTAAGCTGGTGTAATTGGACCGTCATAGATGGAGATGGCGGATCTGCAGCAATAAAAACCGGTTCAAGCACAACCGGGGGGTGGGAAAATATTGATTTGACGCCCTCCGGTCTATTTGTCCGCAAAGAAATCAGGGACAATAATGCTATGATTTTCGAAGAGATATCACAATAGTAACGATTCCAAAGGGTATGCTAAAAATTATATTCAAAATGATGATGTAAAATTTTATGATAAATCTAATTAAGAACTATATTAACCACCCAAAATTTGTGAATGAGACAGAAGAACAGACGGCTCATTTCCTGGCAGTGGTGACCAAATCCGGGGCTATGGCTTCGTTGTTCATATGTATCATTGGCTTTTTTGCAGAATTGGATGTTACGTTTTATGCGACATTGGGATTGTTTTTGATATTAACGCTTTCATTAATTATTCTTAGAAAAAAATACATTATCGCCTCCAGTCTGCTTACCCTAAGCGCCTTGCTAGTTGTAATGATGATTACTTCCTATGCCGGAGATGGAATTCACGATGTTTCGATACTGATATTACCTGGTATTATTATTATCGCCAGTTATCTCCTCAACCGAAAAGTTTTTGCTTTGTTCACCATCATTTCCATTGGAGCAATTGGTATTGTTCGAATTTTGCGTGATATGTCGGGAAAAATCGCGATCGGAAATATAAATTTTCCCACAGAATACTTCACGGCAATATGTATCCTTGCAGTCACAGCTATTGGTATCAGGATGTTGATAAACAATCTATTGCACACCCTCGAGCGGTCACGCAAAAGTGAGCAAAAGTACAGAAATATTTTTGACAATATCCAGGACGTGTATTTTGAACTGGATACGACCGGAATTATTATCGAAATAACACCAAGCGTAGAATTTCTTCTTTCATATAAACGCAATGACCTGGTAAATCATCCGTTTAACCAGGTTTTTTTAGATAAAAATAATTTTGAGAATTTTTTTAGCAAAATAAATCAAGAAAAGAGTCTTTCAAATTATGAGCTCAATTTAAAATCAAGAGATGATAAACGGAAACGGGTATCGATAAATGCCATGCTCATTAAAAATGATTCAGTTGATGATATAAAAATTGTCGGATCTATCCGTGATATTACCGAGAAGAAAAATCTTGAAGATCAATTATTACAGTCGCAAAAACTGGAATTGATTGGAAAACTCGCCGGTGGAATTGCACATGATTTTAACAACTTACTCACTGTGATAAACGGACATTGTGAAATTGCACTGGATAAGAAAAAAGACTATCATGAAAATTTACTCCAAATACAATCTGCAAGTGAGAAAGCCGCAGGATTAACCAAACAGCTGCTGGCATTTAGTCGAAAACAACTTTATCAGCCGCTAACTGTTAATCCCAATGAAATCATTTCAGAACTGAATGAAATATTTCGCCGTCTTTTAGGTGAAAATATTGAGATTAAAATGGATTTGGAGGCGGCAGAAAATCTGAGAATAAAAGCGGACCCTTCTCAAATGGAACAAATCCTGTTAAATTTGTTGGTAAATGCACGAGACGCTATTATAAAAAAAATAGAATCTGTTACAGATCCATTAATAACTATTAAAACGGACCGGGCCAGCATAGATAAAAATTATTTAAGCAAAAATGCGGAGAGCTACGAAGGCACATTTTTCTTATTATCTGTCTCCGATAATGGCGTTGGGATAGAGAAAGATATTCAGGAGCATGTATTCGAACCATTTTTCACGACTAAAGAGCAAGGCACCGGCTTAGGTTTATCAACAGTTTACGGTATTGTTAAACAAAGTAATGGGTTTATAAATATTTACAGCGAACCGGGTGTTGGCACTACACTTAACATATATTGGCCGGTTACAGAGGAAAAAATTGTAAAACCGGATAGCAAAATTGACAAAGCAGAACTTCGTGGCAATGAACATATTCTTCTGGTCGAGGATGATTCGCAGGTACGGGAGTTTACAAAAAAAATTCTGGAGAATTATGGATATTCGGTTGATTCAGCAGTAGACGGTGTTGACGGTCTGCGTTGTTATAAGGAAAATCAGGCAAATATTGATATACTGGTCACCGATATGATTATGCCAAAGATGAATGGAGTTGAGATGGCAGATGCGATTAGACAGGAGAATACATCCATAAAAGTGTTATATATTTCCGGATACGCTGATAATCATGTATTGCAAACTGACCTGCAAGACGAAAAAATAGACTTTCTGCAAAAACCATTTACCACCAGAGAACTTCTTCAAAAAATCAGATCGATACTGGATAAGGACTAAGCGGAGAATTAGAAATTAGGAATTGTAAACTTAGAATTTGGTACTGTAATCAGTAAATAATATATCGAATTCCCAATTCCCAGTTCCTAATGTTTAATTTTCAATTATTTATTCTACACCCTTGCGTGATAATTTTATGTATAAATATGGCTGATTAACTTAATTAGTACATTGTTTTTAACAGTGGGAATATTTTTTGCTCTTGATTCATTATTACGTAAATTCGCAAAATACATAAAAACGGAGTTAGAAATGCAAGTGGCAAAAGATATGGTTGTAAGTATTCACTACACACTCACCAATAATAGTGGGGATCTGCTTGACAGTTCAGAAGGTCAGGAACCATTGGCTTACATTCATGGCCATGGTAATATTATATCCGGCCTTGAAGATGCGTTATTGGGAAAAGACGTCGGCGCGAAGTTTGATGTGAAAATTCCGCCAAAAGATGCCTATGGAACCCGTGATAGTAGTCTGGTAAGAGAAGTATCACCCGATGTTTTTAAAGGTGTCGATAATCTGGAAGAAGGGATGCAATTCCGGGCAAATACCGATGACGGTACCCGGGTTTTTACGGTAACAAAAATTATTGATAACAAAGTAACAGTGGATGGTAATCATCCCCTGGCAGATGTGGAACTAAATTTCAAAGTTGAAATTATGGACATCAGAAAACCCAGTGATGAAGAACTGGCGCATGGGCATGTACATGGTCCGGGCGGACATGAACACTAAACAAGATCCCGACCCGCGTTCCGCATGACACTCATTAGTCATTCCGAACTTGTTTCGGAATCTGAAAATTAATAGTGCACAATCAAATTTTCTCGATGGTCAAATCCCAGGTTTTCAGTTTGTCAATTACTACATGTTCGAATTTTGCCAATTGTGAGTTTAAAAGTTCGGATAATTCCAACCCGGTATCAATAATCTCCGGTTGTATCCCCACCAGGCAAATTTCCTCATGAGTATATTCCAATAATTTTGAAGTGCTGAGTACATCTGCCAAACCAATATGATGCATGGTTAGTTTTGTTGTCAGCTGTTGAAATATATCATCATTAAGTAATAATTGGATATAACCCGGTTCTTTTTCAAAATTTACCGCATCGACAATCAGAATTTTACGATTCTCTTCAAATACAGGTAACAGGTCAGTTCCACTCGTACCACCATCAATAATAGAAATCGGTGGAAAAAATGTATAGTTTTTCTCCACCGATTGTACGATATGAACACCGACGCCCTCATCTCTTAGCAATATGTTTCCCAGTCCCAACAGGGCGATAGTGGTATCGGTCATTAAAGTACCCGAACTTTGACAGTATCTTTCTTGCGATTATCATGTAAGTGAATCGCGCACGCAAGACAAGGATCAAATGAATGTACCGTCCGCAGTACTTCCAGGGGTTTGTCGGCTATGGCAACCGGATTACCCACAAGTGACGCCTCATACGGTCCCATCTGATCATTCTGATTCCGCGGACCGGCGTTCCAGGTTGATGGTACCACTGCCTGATAGTTTTCTATTTTTCCATTATTTATAACTACCCAGTGTGACAGAGTGCCACGCGGTGCTTCATGAAAACCAAATCCCTTTTGCGTCCCACTCGGGAATTCCGGTGCATTAAAAGTATCTACATCACCCTTGCTGATATTCTCAATCAGCAGATTGTAGTTCTTTTCCAGGGTTTCATATAGAATCGCACAGCGTACTGCGCGGGCCGCATGACGTCCCAATGTGGAATGCAGTGCAGAGACAGGTACCTTTGTTCCGGCCAGAGCACCAGCTGTTTCCAAAGCCCAGGAAACATATTTTTTGGCGCTCGGGTGACCAGCGGCAAACATTGCCAATACATTGGCCAGCGGTCCCACCTGTGCCGGTTTCCCATAGAATGTCGGCGATTTTACCCAGGAGTACTTACCATTATCCTGAAATTCACTATATTTTGGTTTCGTCTCTTCTTCCCATGGATGACGCGTCCAGTCACCATCATACCAGGAATGTTTTATACTTTCCTGAACACCTTTTTGGAAGTACTCATCCTGGAAACTGGTGATTGCTTTGAACTTAGAAATATCACCTGGAATATACCCACCCGGTAGTTCAAATTTTGTTCCCTTAGTATCCAGTGGAAAATCCGGGACTGATAGATAATCAGTCACACCGGCACCATAACCCAGCCAGGGAGTATAGTTTGCAGCTACAGCACAAACATCTATCAGATATACATTAAAAATAAAATCCTTTAAACTATCCATCAGAGTTTTAATATAATATAGTCGTTCTATATTTAAAGCATTCTGATTATCGGGGTTGATCGGATTGGCGACTCCGCCGACGGCCAGATTCTGAATATTTGGCGTTTTACTTCCCAATATAGCAACAATCTGGTTTGCCTTGCGTTGATACTCAAACGCCTGCAAGTAGTGGGCAGCTGCAACAAGATTGACTTCCGGAGATAATTTCATTGCAGGATGTCCCCAGTATCCGTTTGCAAAAATACCCAGCTGACCAGAACTGACAAATCCTTTGAGTTTTTCTTTGACAGCCGTTAATTCCTTAACACCATTTCCCGGCCAGGAAGAGTATTGTTCGATAAACCTCGATGCTTTTTTGGGATCACCCTTCAGCGCTGAAACCACATCTACCCAATCCAGGGCGGACAAATGATAAAAATGCACCATATGGTCATGAATACCATGTGCGGCCATTATCAGATTCCTGATGTATTGCGCATTCAGCGGAATTTCCATATCCAGGGCATTTTCCACCGCACGAACTGAGGCCATTGCATGAACCGTAGTACATACACCGCAGATCCGCTGAGTAAACACCCATGCGTCCCGGGGATCGCGGCCCTTCAATATTACCTCGATGCCACGCCACATCTGTCCCGATGACCAGGCTTTCTTGACCTTTCCGCCTTCAACATCACAATCAATGCGTAAATGGCCTTCTATCCTGGTAATCGGATCAACAGTTATTCGTTTTGCCATCTATATATCCTCCTTTATTTCAAACATGTTTTGCTTCTGGCAATACCGGAAACATCTTCACAAATACCAGGTAAGCCATAATCTCAATTGCGATAATACCCACAGTGATCATTATTTCCTGAAATGCCGGAAAATATGAGTAACCATTTCCCGGATCATAGGCAATCATATAAGCATTAAAGCGATATAATGCACCGGCCAGGACCATCGCCGCACCACCTGCAAATAATTTATGTGGTATTTTTCTGTTTTTTGCTGACCATAATGTTACCAGTGCATAAAGAAATATCAGGTTTTCGATAATAAACATGATACTGTTAAGATCGAAGGCGAAAATTTCCCCTATCGCCCCTCGCCAGATGAGATCGGCATAACGGATGACAAAGAATGCCACCAATAATCTTGGAACAAGTGCAGACAATTTTGCTAAAATGGGTGTTTCCAGTGGACGTTTAAAGCCAACGGCTGAAAACATTGATTCAAATATGACCATCCCATAACCCATGGCAATCGCGGTTATCAGAAATAACATGGGTAAAAACATTGTCTGCCATAATGCAGATAATTTATCTCCGGCAATAATCATCATACTACCCAATGAGGATTGATGCATTGTCGGCAATAACACACCCAATGCGATGAAAAATATCATAAACCGGTTTACCAGTTTAAGTTTACTTTCCTGACCAGTTCGACCCTCAAAAAACGCCGGTGAGAATTCAATCCACATGACCATGACATAGGTTGCCACACAAAATGCCACCTCAAACATAATCGAGTTTGTGTTGGCATATGCAGGTAAAAAGATATTATGTAGCTGCCACCACCGGCCGACATCCACATAAATGGAAACACCAGCTAATGTATAGCCGAACATACTGGCCAACAATGCAGAACGGACCAGGGGATGATATTTACCCTTATTGAAGATATATACAATCAGGGCCAGAGCGTATCCACCGCAGGCAATCGCCGTACCGGTAACAACATCATAGGTGATCCATAATCCCCAGGGATAGCCATCATTTAAATTTGTAACAGATGCCAATCCAAATATGTATCTTTTTAGAATCAGGATAATACCGATAACGGCAAAAACAGTAAGTATTTTAAATGGTTTGGTCCAGATCGGACCGCCTAGTGCTTTATTTTGATGCATAGTTTATTCCTCCCCATGTTTTTTTGTGGAACGATAGGTGGAATAGACCAGACCTCCAAGCAGTACCAGTGGTGCAATTAATCCTTTGTAGATGGTATGTTGGAGACCTTCTGATTTAGAAGCCATTGAGTAATCCGGCAGAGTTGGCATGCCCAGTTTATCAAAAGGAACCGCAGATAGCATAATGTACTGAGTTCCGCCGGCTTCTTTTTCACCATAAACGTAATTCACATATTTAGCGACATCGTGAACTGTTTTTTCTTTGCCACCCAGGTGAGAAACGGGGAAATCCTGTTTTTCACCGGGTTTCAGTTGCAGACGGCGATGTGCTTCTTTCATTAATTCCGGCACTGGGCCAAAAAGAGAAGCACCGGTTGGACAAAATTCGCAACATCCCGGCAGACCGCCCTCATTAACCACATGGCTGCATCAGCTCACATTTTACCAGTTCCGGAAAGGCTTTGTCATATTCAAATTTGGGAATCATGAACTGGCAGGCAACCTGACAATACCGACAGCCACAACAGGCATCCACATCCCAGGTAACAATCCCTTTTACCGGATCCTTTTGCAGGGCCGAAGTCGGACAGGCCGAAGCACAATCCGGATCAATACAATGCATACAGGCCCGTTTTATAAAGCTGAAACCATCTGTTTCTGTATCTTTTTTTGATGCATTACCGTCTTTGAACACCTTTATTTTATTCATGGTATAGGCATTCAAATCACGGGCGGAATCCCATACATTTTTCACTCCGGATTTATCTTCAAGATCGCTATGATAACTCGGTTTTTCATTTCGATTCTTACATGCCACTTCGCAGGCTTTACATCCTACACAAAGGGTGGCATCATAAAGTATTCCGACAGCATCCGGAGGTAACGTTTTTCGCGGAGCGGCAAATGCGGTATCCAACCCTGCAGCTGTGGCAACGCCCGCTGACAAGATTTTAAAGAAATCTCTTCTTTCAATGTTCATTTTTACACCTCTTTAAGATTCTTTTTCTTCTTCACCACTTTCCGCTTTTTCTTCTTTTAATCGTTTTGACATTTTAATACCAGCTGTTGCAGCAGCACCTGCTGCGGCACCGACTGCCAACGCACCACCAATACCAATTCCATGACCAATCTTATTTTCAACTATATCAGGATAGCCGGCAGGGGGTGTCACTGTATATACCGCTGCCTGCTGATGTATCGGTTTTGTAAATCCAATTCCCTTTTCTGTACAACCAAAGCAGGGATGTCCGGCACCAACCGGCCAGCTGCCACGTCCCACATCACCAAATAATTGTGTAGGACAATTGGCATGGGTTTCAGGACCTTTACATCCAATTTTATACAGACAATACCCCAGTCGATGGCCTTCATCGCCAAATTCACCGGCAAATCTTCCGGCATCAAAATGGGGACGACGCTCGCAATTTTCGTGAATTAACCTGCCATATGCGAATTTCGGTCTTCCAAGATCATCTAGTTCCGGTAATTTCTTTAATGTGAGATAATACAGTACGACGGAAAGTAAATTATATGGGCTGGCAGGACAACCGGGCAGATTAATGACTGCCTGGTCTGTTAAAATTTCATGAATTCCTTTGGCACCTGTTGGATTTGGATCAGCGGACTGTACACCACCCCATGACGCACAAGAACCAATGGCAACCACTGCGGCCGCCTTGGGTCCAATATCTTTAATAATATCCAGAGCTGTTCTTCCGGCTATTTTGCAATAAATTCCATTTTCAGCTGTAGGGACCGATCCTTCGACTACCAGAATAAATTTTCCGGCGTTTTCCTCTACAGACTTGTGTAATACTTCTTCAACCTGATGCCCGGCGGCAACATTAAGAGTTTCTGAATAATCAAGAGAAATAAGATCGAGTACGAGATGTTCCACTGTCGGGTGCGTTGCACGAAGAAGCGACTCAGTACATCCGGTACATTCCTGAAAATGCAGCCAGATTACCGGTGGACGTTTCGCGCCCGCGACAGATTGTGCCATTAGGTCTGCCAGACCAAGTGGCAACCCCATCGAAGCAGTCATTACCGTACAGAATTTGAGAAAATCTCTCCGGGAGACTCCCTTCTTTTCCAATTCGGTCAAGCCCTGCCCTTGATCAAGTTTAAGGCTAAAATCTTCGGACATGCTCAATCCTCCATTTGATTAGTATTTTAATTAGTTAATTTAAAATAGAATTTACATTGGTTTATATTTTTACCCAGATTACAGCTATTACTTATGGACTCTTTACATTGCATACATATCAGATCAACATCGCGCTCTAGTTGCATTATATTCACTACATATTTACCCAATAAGGTCAATAATTGCTCTCTTTCATCATGAGAGAATTTTTCCAGGGCTTTGCTCTGTTTTTGAAATAAGATTGATTCGTAACTATCTACCAGGTTTCGTCCCTTAATCTAAAAGGGAAATCTCTGCAACACGTCGATCATCTTGTATGACACGTCTTTTTACCAGACGGCCTTGAACGAGTTTCTCTACATTTTTACTGGCGGCAGCACGGCTGATTCGTAGGATATCTGCAATTTCGCTTACAGTTGAGGTATCTGAGACAGACAGAATTTTCAGGATTGTGAATTGCGATTTCGTTAGATGCCCCGATTCGACTTCATCAAAAAAATTAACTTCAATGACATCGTAGAGTATCTGTGAGAGGAGTCGGCTATATTCTGCAATCTGTCTGGTGGTCTGTTTTTGCATCACACCACCTTAGGAAAATAATTTAGTTAATCGGATTAACTATTAATTGTGTTAACTATACAGATTGTTTAAATAATTTTCAAGGTTTTTTTTATTTTTTTAAAAAAAGATATTAATCTTTTTTTCTACTTATCGCTCATACGTTAACAAATTTACGCATTTTTACAGCATTGAGAACCTGACTCATGTGAATATTATAACAAAATATCCTGCAAATTTCTTTGTTATCATATTTCTAACTTTTAAAAACATAATATTTTGCAATACCCGGTGAATTATCTGATAAATTCTGCAAGATGAAAGATTAAAGATATATACCTAATTATCAATAAACCTTGTGAAATTTTAATTCTCATGTTTTACGTTATTTTAAAAGAATTTAACTTTTGACATTCGGGCTTAGTCATTGGACATTTGTCCATTTATCCTGCTTTTCCTGAATCTTCACGGTAGAAAAAATGGAAATATCATATTGACAAAAAGAAAACCACAAACCAACGCGGTTCGCAATATAAATCCGCAAACACATTTCAGAGAACACTCGTCCCCTCTGTATCTGACATCCAGTTTCACATTTGACGATGCCGAGCATGGCCGGGCATTATTCGCTGAAGAAACAGAAGGCAATATTTATTCACGCTTTTCCAATCCCAACACAAGTGAATTTGTTCAGAAGATGGTATCCCTGGAAAAAGCAGAAGATGGTTTCGCATTTGCTTCCGGCATGGCCGCCATATTTGCCTCATTTGCATCACTTCTCAAATCCGGAGATCATATCGTGGCTTCCCGGGCACTTTTTGGGTCCACCCACCAGATCCTGACCCAAATATTACCCAAATGGAATATTACTCACAGTTATGTGGATATAGACCGTCCTGAGGACTGGGAAAAATCAATTCAGGATAATACAAAGATGTTATTTGTAGAGACCCCTTCCAATCCCGGACTTGATCTTGTAGATCTGGAATATGTGGCGAAAATCAAGGAAAATCATGGATTAATCTTAAATGTCGATAATACCTTTGCCACCCCACATCTCCAGACACCGGTGGATTATGGTGCTGATTTAGTCACCCATTCGGCCACGAAATATCTTGATGGTCAGGGCCGTGTTATTAGTGGTGTGGTAGTCGGAAAAAAGGACCTGATAAAGGAAATACGGTTCTTTGCCCGGCACACCGGTCCCTCGCTCTCTCCTTTTCACGCATGGATTTTGAGCAAGAGTCTGGAAACTTTAGCCTTGCGAATGGATAAAACGTGTGAAAATGCAATCAGGATTACAGAATTTCTCGAATCTCATGCGGATATTGATCGGGTGAAATATCCATATTCAAAACAGCATCCGCAGTTTGCTTTGGCAAAAAAACAGATGCGTGCCGGTGGAGGAATTGTAAGTTTTACAGTCAAAGGCGGGTATGACCGGGCAAGCAAATTATTGGATGCCACAAAAATGATCAGCCTGACAGCAAACCTGGGTGATACAAGAACAATTATGACCCATCCGGCTTCCACGACACATTCAAAGTTGACTGCGGATGAACAAAAGCGGGTGGGAATTTCACCCGGATTGATCCGCATCTCAGCGGGTATAGAGGACATATCGGATATTATAGAAGATCTTGAACAAGCATTAAACAGGACAAAATAACGACATGAAAGTACATCTAAAACAGGTAAATAGCGCATTTCATTTTTCCGGAACGGGCCAGGAGGATATTCCGGTACATATAGATGCTTCTCCCTCAATTGGCGGAGAGAATGCCGGTGCGCGGCCAATGGAACTTTTTCTCATGAGTCTGGCCAGTTGCGGTGCAATTGATATTATTTTGATATTAAAAAAGCAGCGGCAGAAAATTGATTCTTTTGAAATAACCGTGGATGGACAAAGGATAGAAAATGAAGTTCCTTCTCCGTTTAAGAAAATCAATATTCACTTTTCAATTACCGGTGAATTGCAGGAATCAAAGGTACAAAGAGCTATTGAATTGTCATTTGATAAGTATTGCTCGGTTTCGGCCATGCTTAAACCGGATGTAAAAATCTCAACCAGTTTCAGTATTAACTGATTCTCGATTTCAGATTTCAGATTCCAGATTTTGGATTTTGGATTTTGGATTAATGATAAATATATCATCTAACTGATTGCAATGAGAGGACAAAATATATGAATACCATATTCGGACACTGGGATTGGTACATTGCCGGTCCGTTAATCGGTTTATTCGTTCCCCTGCTTTTATTGGGGGGAAATAAACCATTTGGAATATCCTCTACCTTTGATTACCTGTGTGCTATTGTTGCACCCAAGAATCATAAAGAGTATTTCAAGTCTATTTCCGGGGATAATGCCTGGAAAGTATATCTTGTAGTTGGAATTGCAATAGGAGGGTTCATATCTTCCAATTTTCTATCATCGGAACCGGTAAATTTTCTTCCGGATAAATATTATTCACTCACCGGATTTATACAATTATTTGTCGGAGGGATTTTTGTCGGATTTGGTACACGCTATGCCAATGGATGTACCGCAGGACATTCGATTACAGGGATGTCATTACTAAATATTGGCAGCCTAAAGTCCACTATTTCATTTTTTATTGGTGGTTTGATTTATACATATATAAGTATCTACATATTTTAAGGATTAGAGATTTGAAATTGTGAATTGGGAATTAGGCACTGACTATGGCCAATTGCCAATCGCCAATCGCCAATTGTTGTTTTCTCATCTCTAATTTTTAATCAAATATTTATAACTCTGTCCCACCTATGGTGGGAAATCTTAAACAACATTTACGATTTTTGTTTTTTTATGATTTTGAATTGTTTACTAATTAGTACCTTAAATGTTTAATTGATTTTTAACCACGAAGCCCTCGAAGCACACGAAGTAAACTTAATAATTTCTTCTTCGTGCTCTTCGTGAACTTCGTGGTAAATCTTTTAATAGACTCAGAACGGCCAGAGGCCGCCGATCGCCCTCCGGGCGAGCACTAGGTTCTCTTTGGTTAAAATTATTAATGACAGGAAAATAAAATGAATAAAAATATATTTTATGCTTTTGCCGGGATAGTTTTCGGAATCATACTTACAAAATCCGAGGTCATAAGTTGGTTCCGGATTCAGAGTATGTTTCGTTTTGAAGAACCATATATGTATCTGATAATAGGCAGCGCCGTGGTGATCGGTGCAGTTTCCGTGATGTTTTTAAAAATAACCGGGATGAATTCCCTCGACGGACAATCTCTTGATTTTAGTGGTAAAACATATCATCAGGGATTTATTTGGGGTGGCCTGATTTTTGGTGTTGGTTGGGCAATTACAGGTGCTTGCCCGGGTCCAATTTTTGCCCAGGTGGGTAGCGGTGCTTATCCGGCCATCTTTACTCTGATCGGTGCATTCTTTGGCGCGTACTTATATCACCGGTTTAAGGCCAAACTACCGCATTGAAATTGAAATTAGGAATTCAGGAATAGTTAGGAAAATTTGCAGTTTTTACACTGCTGGTCAAGTACGTTGTCCAATTCTCATCCCTCATTTCTAATTTCTAATTGAGCAAAGCACTTTATTCCCGGAATGGTCCATACTTCCAGCCTCTTTCCTCTGTAGTTTATTCTTAAAAATTATTATATTCCGAAACAATCCATTTCATAATACGTGAATATGATATATAAAAATCCATTTTAGAATAAAATGAGGCTTTTATGTCTGCGATTGAATTAGATAATATAACTAAAAGTTTTTCTGAACACCTAGCAGTTAATCAATTATCACTATCCGTTCCGGAGAAAAGCGTATATGGGTTTATCGGGCCCAATGGTTCGGGCAAAACAACGACCCTGCGAATGATTATGAACATTCTCATGCCGGATTCAGGCGAAATCAGAGTCCTCGGCAACAAACTAAAAACCAGTAGCAGCGATCAGATTGGCTATATGCCCGAAGAGCGAGGGTTATATAAACGCATGAAAGTGCGTGAATTATTGGTCTTATTTGCTGCGCTGAAAAATAGTGACAATATTAATCAAAGAGTGGATTCATGGTTGGAACGGCTTGATCTGACGGATTGGGCTGACAAAAAAGTTGAAACCTTGAGCAAGGGGATGAGTCAAAAGGTTCAATTCATTATGACCGTTGTTGCCCAACCCAGTTTAGTGCTCCTGGATGAACCTTTTGCCGGCCTTGATCCGGTCAACACAGAAGTGATGAAAGATGCGATCATAGAATTACAGAATCTGGGAACAACCATTGTGTTTAGTACCCATGATATGAGCATGGCAGAGAAAATGTGCGATTTTATCTTTATGATTTATAAAGGTGAAAAAGTCCTCGATGGCACCCTGGCATCCATTCAGGGAAAATACAGTAATGACACAATCCGGCTCCAGACCGCAAATGAAGCAAACATCCTGCAAAATTTACCGGGCGTTGAATCAGTGAATGATTATGGACAAATGCAGGAACTGCGAATTGCCCAAAATGCCGATACAAATTTAATTTTAGAAACCTTACTCAAAAAAACAAAAGTGCAGAAGTTTGAAATCGTAAAACCTTCTTTGCACGATATATTTATCAGAATTGCGGGTCCCGAAGCAAAGGAGGCTCAAAATGCGTAAAATATTATTATTTGCAAAGCGAGAATACAAAGCATCGGTGAGAACAAAGGGATTCATCATCGGATTAATTATCGCACCAATTATGATGAGCGGTGGATTTATCGCCTTTATTCTGCTTAAAGATCGTGTCGATACCAATGATAAGTATGCCGCCATTATAGATCACACCGGTGTGGTTGCCAGCGCACTTATTACTGCCGCAGAAGAGAGAAATAAGGAAGAAATATTCGAATCCGGAACAGGTAAAAAAATTAAACCGGCCTATTATTTTAAGATTATTGAGGCAGATACCATTGATCAGAACAGACAATACCTGGAATTGTCAGATAAAGTGCGCCAGGGCGAATATCATGCTTTTATTGTTATCGGCCCGGACGTAGTACACCCGGGTGAAAATGAAGAAGCACGAAATGTTAAGTATTATGCAAAAAGTGCGGCAATGGATGATTTCCGTGGTTGGATACAATGGCCGGTGAATAATCATTTACGGAAAGTCCGCCTTGCTGATGCCGGTATCGATGAAACCCGGGTCGAAGATCTTTTCCATTGGGTGAACATCAACGGCATGGGACTTGTCTCGGTAAATGTGGAAACAGGCGATATCGAAAAAGCACAAAAAGCCAGTCCGATTGAAGCACTGCTCGTACCCATTGCTCTAATGATGATTATGTTCCTGATGGTAATGATGAGCGTACCGGGCATGCTAAATTCGGTCATGGAAGAAAAAACACAGCGGATTGCAGAAGTTGTACTTGGGTCAATAACGCCTTTTCAATTTATGATGGCAAAACTACTTAGCGGAATCGCCATATCATTAACCAGTTCTTCAGTCTACATTTTCGGTGGATTATTTGTTATCGATATGATGGGATTTAACAACTATATCCCCTTTCACGCAATTCCCTGGTTTTTCATATATATGCTACTGGCTGTAATTATGTTTGGTGCCATGTCGGCCGCATTAGGGTCCACATGCAGTGAGCCAAAAGATGCACAATCACTGACCTTTCCCTCCATTCTCCCGGCACTCATCCCGATGATGATTTATTTTCCGGTTGCGAAGGAGCCCATGAGCAGTTTTGCAACATGGGTGTCACTGATTCCTCCTTTTACCCCATTTCTAATGGTACTGCGTATTGCGACACCTGAAGGTGTTCCCGGCTGGCAACCATATGTAGGCCTGTTGGGAATTTTGTTGTTTACATTACTTTTTGTGTGGGCAGGCGGGAGAATATTCAGAGTGGCCATTCTGATTCAAGGTACACCACCCACATTAGCAAATATGATCAAATGGGCGTTCCGGGGTTAGACAATTACCATTTGGTTTATTATATTTGTTAAGGTGTCACTGGCCAAACAGATTGCCAGCTTTATCAAATCAGTCTTTCGGTTGGTAACAATAATTGTGATATTTTGATAAGATTTTTAACCACAAAGACACAAAGATTTCATAAGCACAGTTTTCCAATTAATACTTTCGAACGATAAGCGAATTGCTAAAAATATTATTTTGTGTCTTAGAGTCTTTGGGGTTAATAGAATATTACTCAGAATAATATTTCAAGAATATAGTAAGAGAATATTTTCATTTAACGATAACTTAAGCGGAGGTAGTTTGAGTATGAAAATGAACAGGAGAACTTTCATAGAAAAAGGATCCAAGGGATTGATGACTGCGGGCCTTATGCCATATTTTCTCTCATTTGATTCCGAGCGGGCGTTTGCAAGACCTGGCCCGGGGGGAATGACTCTCACCGACTCATATAATCATTTTGGTGTGAGTGAAGAGATGATCAGACAGGTAATGAATGAAGCGCTTTCCAATGGCGGAGATTATTGTGATATCTTCTTTCAACACAAGATCAGCAATACCATACGGCTTGAAGACAATCTGGTAAATCGAGCATATAGTAATATTGACTTTGGTGTGGGGATCAGGGTAGTTAAAGGTGACCAAACCGGCTTTTCATTTACCGAAGAGATAACACCCAATGCGATGAAACTTGCCGCAAAAACAGCCGCAAATATCGCCAGTTCAGGAAATAAAAACACAGCTGCACCATTAAAATTGCATGACCATCCTAATTTTTATCAAATAGAAACACCCTGGGAAAAAGTGGGTATTGATACAAAAATTCCGAATCTGCAAAAAATTAATGACAAGATTTTTTCACTGGATAAGCGGGTTATTAAATCCAATATCCGGTTTTATGATTATACCAGCCAGATTATGGTGGCTACATCAGATGGACGAATCACTATTGACTACCAGCCGATGGCAGGCATTTCTGCCAGCGTAATTGCCGAGCAAAATGGCCAGCGCGAAGAGAATTATTTTGATCTGTCAGGCAGATATGGTATTGAATTTTTTACTCCTGAAAACATGGACCGGGTGGCTTCTGAATCTGTTCGTTTAACTACAACTCTCTTCGATGCAGTAAAACCGGAAGGTGGCGAAATGGAAGTGGTTCTGGCAGCCGGTAGTTCCGGTATTCTTTTACATGAAGCGATCGGACACGGTATGGAAGCTGATTTTAACCGCAAAGAAGTATCTATTTTTAGTGATAAAATAAATAAACCGGTTGCCGAGCCATTCGTAACGATTGTAGATGATGGCACAAATCCAAATATAAGGGGATCATTAAATATCGATGACGAAGGCAATGATACCGGAAAAACATACCTGGTAGAGAATGGCATTTTACGATCTTATCTCCATGACCGGATCAGTGCCAAACATTACGGGCTTGAACCAACCGGTAGCGGCAGGCGACAATCATTCCGCTTTGCTCCTCTCCCGCGTATGAGAAATACCTATATGTTACCGGGCCCGCATAAAAAAGAGGAGATTGTCAGTTCGGTTAAAAAAGGTATAATAGCCGAAAAATTTACCAACGGCCAGGTGTTTATTGGTGCCGGTGATTTTACTTTTTATGTAAAATCCGGTTATTTGATCGAGGATGGTAAAATTTCCCGTCCGGTTAAAGATATAAACATCATTGGAAATGGTCCTCAGGTATTAAAAGACATCGTCATGGTTGCCGATGATATGAAGATGGCCGAAGGCGGCTGGACCTGTGGCAAAGACGGTCAGGGTGTGCCGGTATCAATGGGTCTTCCATCGGTCAAGGTCTCAAAAATAACAGTTGGTGGAACAAGTTAAATAACGGTTCAAACATGGAGATACGTTATGGGAAAAGTAAATAGTATTGAATTAGCAAAATGGGCCGTTGATTATGCGATTAAATCAGGCGCTTCTGATGCAGCGGCCAGTTTATCGAAAAGACGTGATGTTGATATTAGTTATCGTGATGGCTTATTAGAAAATTTAAAAGAATCTACTCAAAACTCACTGGATTTATCAATCTATCAGGACCTTAAGTATTCAAGTCATTCAACAAATGATTTGCGCAAAGAGTCCTTACAAAAATTTATCGAAGAGGCAATTGCAGCAACCAAATATCTGGGGCAGGATAAATATCGGAAATTACCCGATGCAAAATACTATCCTGCAATGGATAAAACAAAATTCAGTCTTGTGGATGATACTTATGAATCCATCGAAACCGATCAAAGGATAAAAATAGCCAAAGAAATTCAGGAGATAGCCGTATCCGCCAGTGAAAATATAATATCATCGACTGCGTATTATAGTGATACGAAATATGAGACGGCCCGGGTACACAGCAATGGCTTTTCCGGTCAAACGGACGGTACATATTTCCAGGCCGGCGCAGAGGTGACCGTTCGTGATGGTGAAGCCGGACGTCCATCAGATTGGTTTGTGAGCAATACCAGACATTTTAACGAAATACCCGATCTGAAATTTTTAGGCCAGGAAGCGGCGCGAAGGGCCATGCGTAAAGTCGGACAAAAAAAGATCCCATCCGGGACCTTTGACATGGTAGTTGAAAACCGGTCTGTGCCGAGGTTATTGGGAACGATACGCGGCGCAATGGGCGGACGTCAATTGCAACAAAAGAGTTCCTTTCTCGATGGTATGCTGAACAAAAAAGTGGCATCAGATAAATTGACAATTATTGATAATCCCTTTCTTGAAAAAGGAATTTCTTCCAGATATTTTGATGGCGAAGGTCTGGCTGCCAAAGAACGGATAATGATTGAAAAAGGTGTCTTGAGAAACTATTTTATTGATTATTATTACGGACAAAAATTAGGCATGGAGCCTACCAGTGGTTCATCATCAAACCTGTTATTTGCATTGGGCGATCAATCGTTGGATGATATGATAAAATCAGTGGACAATGGAATTTTTATCACCGGATTTATCGGTGGAAATTCCAATTCAACCACTGGAGATTTCTCGCTGGGTATTGTTGGTATCCTGATCAAGGACGGTGAACTGACCCAGGCTGTCAACGAAATGAACTTATCGGGGAATGCAAAAGAATTCTGGATGCAGCTTAAGGAAACCGGCAATGATCCATATCCTTATTCTTCGTATCAGGCGCCTTCGATGTTGTTTGCCGATATTGATTTTAGTGGAATTTAAGCGGCAAAGGCATTGATTAGCTAATGGATTTTTAAAGAATTCACGCAGAGTCGCGGAGACGCTGAAAAGATGATTAGAGATTAGAAGTTAGAAATTATCAAGCATCAGTACTTGGAACCCGGAATTTGTAATTTAATTCCTAATCTCTAATTATAATTTTTCTGCGCTTTGCGGCTCTGTGAGTTTTTTTTAGGCTTTGCGGTTAGCCTTACCGTATCAATCTAAAATCACTTCATATACTCAATTCCTTCAACCGGAAACAAACCCGGTTCGGAGAGATAGCGTTCACCGGTATCACAGAAGAAACAGACAATTGTTTTGCCCTTAAATTCGGGACGAAGAGATAATTGTTCGGCTACCCACACACCGGCACCGGAAGTAGGGCCAACCAGCATTCCTTCAATTTTTGCCAGTTTACGGGTCATCTCATAAGCATCTTCATCCTTAACCAGGATCAGTTCATCCATATTTTTTTGTGACCGCTTAAAATTTTCAGAAACAAATCCCGGGCCGATGCCAATTAGTTTGTGCTTACCCTGCACTCCTCCAGAATATACCGGGCTGGAGGCCGGTTCAAAACCGATAATTTTGTATATCTTTATTTTGTTTTTTAAAATATTGTGACAAGCCATCAAACGTGCCGGATGTTCCAAGCCCCATTATAACCGCATCTATTTTCCCTTCAGTCAGTTCCCAGATTTCGGGACCGGTTTTTTCGATGTGCGCCAGACCGTTAAGCTTCATTAGCATGCTGATTCAAATAAAAAGTGGTTTTAGGATTGGCTGCACAATAAGCCAGAGCGCGTTCGCGCGCACCCTTGGTGTGCTCGGCGGCCGGTGTCAGATTTATTTTTGCACCAAAGGCACTGAGGATCTGACGGCGTTCCTGGGTTGCCAGTTCACTCATAAAAATGCGTACTTTAAAACCCATTATCGATCCAATGCTGGCCAGGGCAATTGCCGTATTACCGCTGCTTACTTCAACGACTTCGGTCTTCTTGGTAATTTTACGTTTTTTAATCGCATCGCGTATCATACTATGAACGGCGCGATCCTTGATGGAAGTGGGATTTTTTGTTTCTATTTTTGCGAGAATGCGGCTGGCAGAATTTGGAATGATCTTTTTTAGTTCCAGCATGGGTGTATGGCCAATCAATTCACAGGCCGTCTGAGCGATAAACATTTTTCCTTCTTTCTATAGTTTTATTTCATATAGTATAATGATCTTTTACAAAATATATTCCCGATATTAATGTGGCAAACGAAAGAGTTGTGCATATGTTGCATGGAGATTGCTGGCTCTCGGCTTTCTGCCGTCGCTTTCAGCGAAAGGATTTATACTAAACATAGCCGATAGCGGAACACCGACAGTCAGATATTATCACAAATTGATTATATCCGTCATTTCTAATCCCTCAATTAATTCATGGGAAATAAGAACTAATGTGATCTTTCTGTTTAATATTGAAAGCATACTCTTGATATGGTCCTTTGTTTCCAGATCAATTCCTGTGAATGGTTCATCAAAAAACAACCAATCGGGTTGATGATATATCGCCCGCGCAAAAAGAATTCTTTGTCTCTCCCCGCCAGAGAGTTGCATACCCCCTTCCCCTATTTCGATACTATTTTCATCTCTGTGAATCAGCTGCGTTAAACCCGATATTTCCACTGTACGGTCCCATGAATTTTCATTATATTCACGTCCCATCAGCACATTTTCTTTAATAGAGCCGGAAATCAGAATCCCGTTTTGTTCCACATAACCTATCCGGTGAAGAAAATCCAGGTTATTGATCTCTGACCGGCAAATCCCATTAATGGCAATTTTTCCGGCTGAGGGTTGTAGTAATCCAAGAATCATGCGGATAAATGTCGTTTTTCCACAACCTGATTGCCCTTTTATCCATACCTTATCACCAGATTTAAGCCTGACTGCAGGAAAATGTAATCGGTTCTCATCGTTATTATATGAGTAGACTAGTGGACTGCTTTTTATGCATAGAATCTTATTTATATGAACATCACCAATCTTAATATTTGTAAGCGGTAGCAGTTCGGGTAAGATCCTCTGATATACAGCCAGTGCCTTAATAAGTCCGGTATGTTGTGCAGAGAAACCTGCCAGTGATGTAGTTGACAAACTGAAAAAAGCCCAGAATCCGAAAATTTGACCCGGAGTCGCCAGATCATTAACAATATAGATATAAGCAACAAATATCATATATACCGGAATAAAGGAAGAAAGAATTTTTATAAAAATCCGTCGCCTGGTCAGTGTTATAAATAACGCCATCTGGGCCTGTAAGACCTTCCTGAAAACCGACCATATATATTCGGAGACCTGGCTAAATCCCGCAATATATTTATAGATCTGTGAAGCTTGTTTAAATTCTATGAGTCTTTTTTGATGAACAGCATCTCTGTCACGGAATGACCAATATTGAGATTTAATCCGATTATGGAACAAGTTCATAGATAACATATATAGTGGTAAGACAAAACTAATTGCCAGCATCAATTTCCAGTTTACCAACGACATGATTATAAATGTTACAACAGCCACAATTATATGACGTAACATCATGAAAGGTACGCCACTGTAAAGCGGTGAAATATCTTCCAGATTTCTCTTTATTTTTTCAGCATTTTCTTTTGCATTTTCCTGAGCATACACGTGATAACTTTGATGTTTCAGATTTTCCAAAAAGCGCGCATATATTTGACTTACCAGATGCAACCCTGTTTTCCTGAACAAAATACTCTGGTGATAATCAAGGATGATGATCAACAATAGTGCCACAATCCAACCGCCGAATAAATAGCTTAAGGTTTCGACACTTTTGATATCTGCATTTTTTATGGAGTCGATAATACGGATACTGATCAGCGGTATCACAAAAGCAATCAGGTTGGATAATATCAGACTGAGGACGGGTAAGCGCATCCGTTTCCACATATCCGGGAATTGACTAAATGAAGAGATAATCAACTTTGCTGTCTCAGATAGTTTCATTTCAATGATAATAAAATTTTATTAAAATATTCCTGATAAAGTGTACAAACCAGACAGCTGGCAAAGAACCAGATAATAAAAAAAGTAAGTATAGCATCACAGAAAAAAGTAAAAACTCAAATTGGTTCCATAAATTAATCTCTTTTCCGGGTGACCAATGTATTAAAGTGAATAAAATTGACCCCAAAATGACAATCATCCCTTCAGCAATATTTAAATTACACAATAGATATGAAAAACTAACACGCCAGATTAATTCTTCAACCAAAGTATTAATCGATACCAACAGTAAAGTTTGCAATATTCTGATTTTTGATAGATGTATAATGTTCTTTGTTAGTTTTATCACATACCCAAGAACCCCGACTCCCGATGTCATCCAAATCATCATGGGGAAATAAATAATACTGAGAATCATGGACATGTAAAACCATTGGAAATTTCCCGATTGCGCATGAATAATTCCAATCAGGATAAAAATGCTTTCCAACAGGAATTCAATTAGCCGCTTAATCCTTTTTCTCTTAATAAAACACGAAATCGGAAAGTACAGGTATCCCAAGAACAATAATGATTCAATTGTGAAACCGTATCCGTACATATTTTGTCAGGTTGATAACAATTCTTAAAAGAATGAGAAGTAAAATTATCTGAATACTTAAAAACAGGCCCCATTTGCTGTTAACAGGGTGAGCGTTAAGCAGGTTGTCAATCAACAAATCAAAATTGACATACTTTTCTGCTTGTACACGGGTTTTTTCATTTAACTGAATATATATCAGGAAAATTAGAATCAGGTTTGCGGTCCCGTTTGACCAAGTAATCGCATTTACAAGCAAATTGAACAGGCTGATAATAATTCCAAAGAGGATCACGCAAAGAGTATGATAAATTTCCCAAAAACCTGTGAACAAATAAATAACCAGAATCGCGATAAACTGAACAATAATTTGAATTGTGACAAGCACAAGCCATCTGTTTAATATGATTGAGGAATAGTTCCTGGATTTGAGCACTATACTTTCTCGCATACCCGTATACTGATCAATCTTGAGAATGAATGATTGATTAAATGTAAAAATTATAGGGATCACCAGGTATACATATAGATATACAGAATCAAGTAACTGATTCTGCATTGAATGATTTACACCCAACAACATGAACAGCCCGATAAATATGCAAACTGAAATTGTCTTCTGTGGTCCCATATTCATCATCTCTGTATGATGAGCGGTTACATACAGGTAACATCGATTCATCCATTTAGATATGATATTAGTTTTAAAATTGGTCCGATTAAATTTATACAGTAACGATTTTGAATAATTAAATCCTATAATTATAATCGTAACACTACATATCACCCAAAATAAAAGAATTCCAGTAACAGGAAATTGATCCGGGTTTGCATAGAATTGTAATAGATGAATTCGTGTGCTAAAAATATTCATTCCGGTAATTGCCGAAAATATGATAAGAAGAATCTGAAATAAAAGAAATAAAATTTGGGCAAGAAAATCATCATTGATTTGATGAACTATTATTATAGCGACAAATATTACTATATGGTAAAAGGAAAAAAAATGCCCTACCATACTATAAAAATAATATTCAGGTTCAATTTGTTGAGGCGCAAATATTAATTGTTGAATTAGCGCGGAGAGATTCGCCGGAATAATAAACGCTATAAAAAAAAATGCATAGTAAAGAATATACAATCCAAAGAAATATTCTCTTCCGGATATCCTTAGACTAAGTAAATATCGATTCGAATTATTATTTATTTTTCTAAAATGTTTCAGCAGAAGAACAAAAAAACTAAATAATCCAATGCTTGACATAATAAATTCATAATTTCTGATAAGCTGCGATGTGTCATAAATTGCTTTATTGTCAAATGGCGGGAGACATATTCTCCAGGTAAATAATAAAATAGCCGCAGTTATAATAATATATAAAGGGTTTAATAAATGTCTGATTTCATTTCGTATTATCGCACTCATATGTCATGGTCATTCATAGATATATGATATGCATCTTCAAGCGTAACTTCATCATGACTACCAGCCTGCATCGTCCCGCTGTCATACTTTTTCCAGTGCCCGTTTCCGGAGACACCTGCTCTGATAAATTTATTTTTTTTCATCACTTTATCATTAGCAGTTGGTTTATCTTTATATATTTTGATCACCCTGCCCTTTGCCTTTTCTTTTAATTCGTCAGGCGTCCCGTAAAACAATTTTCCTCCCCCGGACATGATGAGTATCTTTGAACATATAAGTTCCATATCGTTTAGATCATGTCCCACGTACAAAATAATTCGATCAGAATATTCACTCAAGAAATTGTTATGTAAATGTAACCTCGACTCAAGATCGAGATTATTTGCCGGCTCATCAAGGAGGATCAGCTCTGGTCTATATAAAAAGAGTTGGGCAAGCGCAGTGCGTTGCTTTATTCCTCCCGACAGATTAGCAATGATCTCATTTTGAACATGGGTGAGTTGAAATTGATACAGTACATCCCAAATTCTTTTCTGAATCTCAAGGCGATTTAATGAACCCGGAAGTCTGAGCATATAATCAAGATAATTTCGGACAGACATATTGCCATACATCTCAGGTGACTGAGGCAGGTAACCCATTATACTGCGCCAATATGCGGATCTCTGATTGATTGTCAGATCATTATATATTATTTTCCCTTCAGTCTGCTTTAAAATACCAGCAATTATACATAGTAAGGTTGATTTCCCCGCACCATTGGGTCCGATGATCCCGGTGATACCATTTGTCAGATCCAGACTCAGATTATTTAGAATGAGTTTGTTTTTAATCTGATATTTTATATTTTTCAGAATCAACATTACTTTTTCTCATCTCCGTCCGCTGCCTGTATTTGTTAACCAAACTCTGCAAATACCTGATATTCTCAGCCAGAAAAACAAACTTCAGTTGCTGGTTCAGGCACCGTGCCTCGATCAGATAAAACTGAATCTGCTCTATTAAATCCAGATCGAATTCTGATTCCTTAAAGAATCGCCAAACCTGATCAGCACCAGTTAAAGTCTCATTTTTTTCAGATTCGATATATTTGATTAACCATGATTTATCCGGTTTTTTTATATCACGATGAATATCCATTAAATCATCATAAATTTGATGTGCCGTATGATATTTCCCTATAAGTTCTTCGCACAAATCCAATTTATATTCACAATTATTTATGAGACAGAATGCGGCAAAAGGAATAATAGCAGGTATCGCTTTTTCGCCCAGAATATCTGGAACTATTTTCCCATATATTTTATCGACAGACCTCCGCTTTTCACTAAATAACGCCTGGTAGTACCTGTTCTCATACTCATAAATATATCCGTAAATATCAGGACCGCACAAGTCTATCAACTGTCCAATCGCCAGATTTCTCAATGTCTGAGCTGCACAATATTTGGTAATTAGTTTTTTATAAGTATGGGTGGGCAGGTGATATTCATCCAGCATATCGTCTTCAATCATAAAATAATAGCCATATAATGCATTAATAACCGCCAGTTTCCTGATGATTTGGATATCCGCATCGGGTATGGCATAGTAATAGTTAAATGGCAATGTAATTATCCAGTTTTGAGACTTGAAACTTTGGTCGATCTTTCCCAACTCTACATTTAATTTGTTAACCTGCACCTGGAGAATAAAATTTTCTTTCAACAGATCCAGCTCCTTAGCCAGATTTATGTTTTTCATTTTCTGCATACTATAGTTTTGATAACCAGGTTATTTTTCCATCATTTACTTGTATGCTATCGCACTGAAAAACCTGGATCGTTCTGCGATCTGAACGTATTAGAATATCCAGTAAGCCATTTCCATTCAGATCAACCAGGCTCACCCCGGTCTGAAACATATTCTGCGACAACCTTTGCTGTAGTAAGACTTTCCCATCTTTACCTGAAAGTATCGTGATGGTCATTGCATCATTAACACCAAAGACCTCAGGCACACCATCTTTATCAATATCAAACAAACTCAATGGTATCTGATTCTCATACCCGGTATCACAATACCACAGTAGATCGAGCGTTTTGCCATCGATACAATAAATATTTCGGTCGACGGATGCGCCAATCAGATCGGGAATTTGATCAAAGTTTGCATCCAGAATGTCAAACGAGCTGATCAAACCCGCATTATTTTCATTTCCCCGAAAATGTGGTTTATGCTGAATTACCTCACCGGATCTTGCATTTACAGAATACACACCGCCGGAAAAGGTAGTAAAGTAAATATAAACCTCTTTGTTTAAGCTATATGCACGATACCAGCTGATTATGTCATTAAAACTCCCTATTTTTATTCCGAGAAAATATGCTGGTTTCTCGCCGGTGTTGAAACGCTGGATAATTTTTGAGTTACCAAGATCATAAATAGCTAATTCGTTACTTCTGCTTTGAAACAGCAGTAAATGTTCGATAATTACCGGTAGATCGAATTGACGTTCTTCATCTCGTTCAACGCAATATTTCAGAGAGAAATCAGCCAGAGAATATACATGCACCTGGCGCCATGAGCTGGCAACCAGCAGGGATTCCTAAGCCAAAACAAACAGAGAAAGAGTTAAATAATCTTCCCGCTCTAATTTGACAGAATCGGTTTTAAATGTTTTTAAACTGATTTTATATAACTTTTTCTGATAGGTATAGAACTGATCACCAAACACAAAACTGCGTAATCGTGAGAAACCTTTTGCATTTAGAAAAAATTGAGGTGTGTTATCTTGCTGGCTATCATATAATTCAAATAGAGTACCATTTTTTATATCAGAGATGATCATAAAATGAGGAAAGTTAGTTCTATTTGATGGGGCCAACATATAGTCAATCTTAGAACTATGATCATCTGATACCGATAACAAATGTGATAGTGTAAATTTCTGACCCGAGACCAATTGGCTCATAACAATAATAATCAAAAATATTCTAATCATATTTAACAAACCTGAATTTTCAAAATCATACTTATTTAAATTAATATTACTATTCTTACATCACACTAAATATTCCGATTCTTAATAATCATATCAGGTTACACCCGGAGTTTAAATTACTATCGACTATTATGCCCTGTTGAAATAAAAACACGCCTATGAAGTACGATCAGGTGGTCCCGGAGCATAATCCAGCACACACGAATCCACAGTTTCACAGTAGCCAAAATCCGCCCAACATTCATCTTTTACGGTACACGCTGCCTGTGCAACCATATCTTTTTTCGAATTGATCAAAACGATTTCAAAACGTTTGTTCGCCATACAATCACCTCCTTTTTACCATTGAATCCTGGGTGTAACCTGAATTTTTAATTATTACTATATATTTCTTTCATGATAGCTGATTATTTAGTTTCAATATATCATAGGCGTAAATCGCCATCTCTAAACGACGTTTGAGTTCCCGGCAGAACCTGGGGTCGGGCCGATTTATCTGACCTGAGTAAACATAATTATCATGCAGGCAGCCGCCGCCACAATGTGCCCTGGCCCAGCAGTTTTCACATTGTAAAAAACCAGTAATCCGTTTATCCAAAAAAGTATTTTGCTCCTTATAATTAAAATTATCCACTACACCAAATTCAAACTTTTTATTACCGACAAAACGATGACAAGGATAGATCTTTCCCTGGCTGGATACCGCCATCAGGCTACGACCCGCCCCACATCCTAAATACTTTTTACGAATTGATTTCAGAGAAAGAATCATATCCCAGATCCTGAGTGCAACACCGGGACCTTTGATTTCATAATCTGAAATCAGGCATTCTGCCTGGCGCTCGAGGTCCTGACACAATCTCTCTGACTCTAAATCAGAAAGAGCGAAAAATGCCGCCCGATCAGCTGTAACCGGAGCATAATCAAAGCGGGCAAATCCGGTATCACCCAATTGACGACTGATCTGATCCCACTCAGAATTTCCCGAAGTGATGGTTGCACGGGCAAGTGCATTTCCCTTTCGGGATTTTAGGAATTTTCTAATATTTTTTTTTACCAGACGATAAGAGTTGCGTCCATTTTTTAATGGCCGGTTATAGTTTTGTATCTGTTTATCTCCATCAAAACTGATTGTAACACTGAACTCATAATCATTTAAGAAGTTGATTATTTCCCTGTTAATAATCGTTCCATTGGTGGTAATTGAGAAATCAAAGTGTTTGGATTTAGGATATTTCACCGCAATTGCATAGTTCACGACATTTTTAATTAGTTTAAAATTGAGCAGAGGTTCACCCCCAAAAAATATGACGGAAATATTTTTCCGTTTCGAATTTTTTACTAACCAGTCAATGGACCTTTGGGCCGTCTCAAATTGCATATATCCCTTTTCGAAATACATACCCCCATTTCCATAACAATATTTACAGCGCATGTTGCAATCCTGAGCCACATTTAAAGAAAGACAGGACAGATCAGAATTTTTTGTCTGATCTATTTTCGCTTGATTCAGGTGGATGATCGATTCGTGATTTCGATCAGAAAGTAAATCCATAACGTCTGATGGAAGAGTTTCTGCACAATCAAATGCATCTTTTTTCATTTTTTGAATCAAATCTGCCAATTCTCCATTGATCCGAAATGCATCCCCCGAATCAATCCGATATAAGTAAATAAGATTCTTATGGTAGAACAGGTGAAAATTATTTGCATTCATTTTATTTGAATCTCATTGAAATGTGATTAATTTTTGATACCATAATTGTCTGGTAATATTAAGGATATCGGATATACCATTCCCGTTCTCACATCCAAGGAATCTGGCACACTCGCAAAGTGAATATTCGCCATTGAATTTTGCCAATAACGCGCGGCCCCGCTGATCCGTATGTCCCAGATATTGCCCGGAATCCAGTCTGAATATTTGATAACTTTTTCCATCTGTATGTTTACATATTTCACACTCTGAATTAAACACCGGTCTCAATTTTAAGAGATGATTATCATTATGGATTTGACTATGAAGATTCACGACCTCATGCACCACCGATTCAAATTTATTGGCAACTCTGTTCAGACCAAAATCTCTGTTTACCGAATTATAATTTTCATGAATATAATCATTCAGATTACTGCATTTTTGTGCAGCCAATATGGATGCAATCAAACCCTGTACTGGTATACGCTCATGAAGTTTCCCTTTGTAGCGACCGGAAAACATCATGTTTCTGAATCGCTCATAATTCTCTGGTGTAATTAATCCACCGAGACCGCGCAAACCACAGATGACGACGGGCCGGCAATATGCCATGCCTTCCACGGCACTTCGACCACTGCCAATGACCAAATCTGCCTGTTGGTAAAATTCTTCTGTATCCAGTTGTTGTCCCGCAAAAATAATATTTTGATTGCAAATCGATTTGAGCAAATAATCCATGCCGCCGCCAACAATTATCAGCCGGTAGTCCGGCATTTGATTTACAGCATAGATTATATCCCGAACCATATTTATCCGGTCGGAATCAAGACGGCTGACCAAAAGAATATTGTAAGGAGGTTTTTCCCGCCAGTGATATGGCCTGAATTTGGGTACATCAACCGGATTGTAAATCACCGTATGCATATTTTCAGGAATCCCCCATCCCCGGTCAATCGAGTCAGCAATACGGATCACTTTATATAATTGGCGATAGGGGACAATCTGGTCATCTGATAAGGATGAGTGGCTGATAAAAATATGAGGCAGATCACTCAACTGCTGTATCAGATGATTTGCATGATTCAGAGTTTGTGTTCGCTGTATAACTATCACATCCCATTCCCGATTAATATTTTTCTCGCGCGATTTCATACAGATGATGGGCAGATCATACAAATCCTTATATACCATTCTATCAGTGGGCCAGAGTCCAATTTGGTGATCTCTCAGGGCCAGGGCTTTAATAAGGAGTCTTGTATAAATACCGGTTCCACCGATATTGAGCATGTGATGTCTGAGAAACAAAATCCGCATTTACTATTACCTCGATCATTAATTGACAAAGACAGATAATTCAAATTACATGCCAGTTTTTTAATTTTTAGGTTAATAGGCAGGGAGATGGCGATAGATGCCTGTTATATTGGGATCTTTCGCTAATCAAAAAAAGAAATGTGTCACCAGGATTCGGATATATTTCAAATTTAAAAATATAGTATGCCTGTAAAAGCACACAGTTGTGTGGTTGTGGGGTAAAATAGTTAGGGATTAGAGGATATAAATTAGAAATTGAGAATTGGAAATTAAAAATAGTTGTGAGCAGGGATTGTGTAAATATAAATTTTCATTACTCGCTCCTGATTTCTCATTGTAACTTATCGGTTTAGCAACTCTGCGCGAATGATATGAAAAATATAATCTTTGGTTCGAATAGGAATGAAATGATCTGTATGGTTGATCCTCCGTTAGACGGGTGTTTAGCTAGGATGTGTCAGATAATTCAGCCAACTCAGCGGAGTAAAATCATCTTTTTCACATGTTTCGAATCACCTACAATTAGCTGGCAGTAATAAATGCCACCCGGTAAATTTTGGGCATTCCAGTTATAAGAGTATTCACCTCTCTCAAGATCTTCATTTATTAAGACAGTTATCTGCTGACCAAGGACATTGTAGATTTTTAGAATAACATTCTCATTTTCAGGCAGGCTAAAATTAATTGTAGTGGAAGGATTAAAAGGATTGGGATAGTTCTGTGCAAGAGAAATTTCAGAAGGAATTTGAATGTCGGTCTGTATATCAATAGCCGTAAGAGTATGACTAATAACTTCAAGTTCGTCATAGGCAATATGAACCTCATAATTAAAATCAGGTATCTGCGTATGTACATCATTAAAAACAAGATTAATTGCATGGGAACTCTGAACAATCTGCCCGGCAGGAATATCACCAAATGAGAACTCTTTTTCAACCCGGTTCACCAGATGGTCATCGGGCGAGGTGATCCAGGCAGTGACATTTGGTGCCGTCGCCTGAGATGACAGATTTTGCAAAGAAATATTTACCGGCAAACGTAATCCGTCTATTTCACCAAATTTGATATCCTTTACCAGAACAGGACCAATAGTGGTGAAGCGTTTTGGCTGCCAGTATTCAGAGCAATACTGAGAATTGCTCTCCTTACAATCAACATTCACAGCCACTTGATAAGTCCGTTCCTTCTTGGGAATCTGCCACTGTCCATACCAGGTATTCTTTTTTCCTTCAACCATCTTAAATGAGTCACAAAAATCACTCTCAAGACAATTAACGCGGGCTGAGACCGATAGGCGTTCTTCAGACTTAGTGCAGATGGTCGCAGAAAGACATAGCACATCTTCCTGCGGTACTTCAAAAAATGACTCACATTGTAATATTTCCACATGGGGAATGTTCTGATAATCCTGAGCATAGCAAATTTCCCACCGACCTTTGTATTTGGCAGTATACCAGAATTGATATATTTCATTTTTTTCAATAACAGAACCATTGCCAATCCTGGATTCATCGCGAGCAAAACATTTTCCATTAGAGATACAAGGTTTGGTGCTCCGTTTGGTCCATATCTTTCCGTCAGGAGATTCAGCAGAACCAATTCCATAGGTACTTCCATTATTCCCCTCATAGAACATGATAAAGCCTGCCTTATTTGCATATACAACAGGCGATGATACGATATCTGCTTCCCAATTAAAAGTGGGTGTGAGAACCGGATTTTCATCATACTTTTCCCAATCAGTTCCATTTACAGAGGTTGCAAGATTTATTCCTTCACTCGCACCGGTATAGCTGGGATACCAGATATAATATTTATCGCTTTCAGAAATGAAGATGGATGGTGCATACACACCCTGAGTTTTGAATCCGCCAGCACCTATTGGCGCGATTACCGGATTATCCTCTGACTTCTTCCAATGAATTCCATCAGATGATCTGGCATATCCGATTCCGGCCGGCATTAATTCATCAACTACCATTAATTTTCCGCCACTGTACCACATCAGGTACTCTCCATCTTTATACACAACCTCACAACCACCAACCCATGCATAGTCCCATTCACCCCTGGAACCTACCATCAAAACTGGATTGGCTTCACTTTTCGACCAGTTAATTCCGTCCGAAGATATGGCATAACCAATACCCATCCTGCCTATAAAATCACTGCCCGTGTACCACATATGATACATACCGTCAATCTCAAGCACGCAGGGAGAACAGACATTCGTTTCATCCCATGAGCCGGGAGGTCCGCAAGTTAGCACCGGATTCATGGCGCATTTGCAAACCTTGGATTGGGCTCCTGCATTTATGATCATCATAAATAGCAGTGCACATGATAAAATTAATTTGTTAGAATACATATAATCCTCCTATAATTGGTTGATGCCCGTAATATATACCTGATAAATTCACCAATGCTAACACATTTGGCTCAATTATTAGCACATATGTTTCAAAATACGGGCACATTGAGAAAGAGGAAACCTATCGACTCATTCGGTGGAATTTATGAGATAAATCACTTAGTTTTGAAAAAGCCCGGAATCATAACACGAATATCAGAAATATGTAAAAATGATGAAGATCACAGACAATACTGATGGGATTAAACTATATTGCTATAATATTTGCTGATTTTTCCATGATTATGATCACTTAATAATAAATCAGATTACCGGAACTCAGCAGAATTATATTAAATTGAATCTATACCTTTACGAAAATTGGTCGAAAATATATTTAATTGGAAGTGAGTTAAATCTTTAAAAATAATGGAAATAATACGGTAGGTTTACTGGTTATTTAGATCATGCCTTTAAAACTTTAACAAGGAACAGAAATAATATGAAATTATTTACAATCTTACTAATAACTTTGGCTTCCGTTTTATCAATTTTCGCCAATGACCAATTGCGGGAAGTCAAAACAAAAATTGATCAATTGAACTATAAACAATTGAACGTTCTTGCAGCAGAAGCACGTATTCTGCAGCAGACAAATGCGGTTTGGAGAGATACTGCCTGGTTACCCGCCAACCGGTCGCGTTATGAGTATCTACCCGACGGATCTCTCAAAATGGAATATGAAGATGCATTTGGCTTTACCGGATGGGAGGATTATAAACGCTGGACGAATGAGTATGATCAGAGTGATCTTCTCGTGAATATCATTGGAGAATTCGATAACATTACTCAATGGGATTCTCTGGACTTACGAGTGCACACATATTATCCGGATGCAAAAGTAAAAGATATAACAAGATCAGTTTATACATATCCCGGATGGTATCCGACACAACGGGAAATATATGAATACGATGCCGAAGGCCGGGTAAGCAAGCAATTTTTGCAACAGCCTATCTCTCAGGATGAATGGTATTATACCTATTTATTCGAGACCATGTATACTCCCAGCGGTCAGGTGTCTGAACTTCTCTCCTATGTATCCGATGCCGGTGACAGTGTCTGGACACTTTCATACAAGTTGGTTTATTCCTATGATCAGGACGATGTAGAGCAGGAAGTTGTGTTTACGCTATATAATGTAGGAGACGGCTCATGGACTCCTTTTTCGCGGACAATAAACACTATTACCGATGGTAAAATCACCGAAATTAAATATCAATCTGAATATGGCCAGGGGTGGGAAGATACCGACCGCGATGTTTTAATATACGACCTGAACGGAAATCTGGCCAGTATACAGAGTCAGCAATACTGGCAATCGCAATGGCAAAATACCCGGCTTGAAACCTATGAGTATGACCCGGCGTCAGATATTGAGGTCAGTACCCAGAGTATTATCACTACAGAATACCAATTATATGACAACTACCCCAATCCGTTTAATCCGGAAACCACGATTAGATTTTCATTACCAAATGCAGGATATGTAAATCTAACTGTTTATAATATTCTCGGGAAATCGGTTGCTACGCTAATCGATAATAATATTGCTGGCGGTAATCATAATGTTACTTTTAAGGCAGAAAATCTGCCCACCGGTGTTTATTTCTACCGTCTGCAAACCAGTGAATATCAGATGACAAAACGCATGATTTTGATGAAATAATTTTTGCGATTCGGTACTCGCTTCTCGGCACTCGGCCCTGGGCACTGGGAACTCGTAATTCAATTTCTTATTAATAGCAACTCTGCAGACAAATTAAACCTTGAATAAACTACAATTGGCGAGAGCCGAATAAAGAGTGACGAGAACCCAGAGCCCAGTACCCAGTATCTTACCTGACCAATCCCACATGCGCCACATGATGTTTGCCGTGCCAGGCATACAATCCAATATTCCACTTAATCTGAACTAACCCGATATCAGGATGAATAAATTCACGGTCCAACTGTTCTTTGTTCAGGGATCTGAGTAATATGGTAAGTTTTTTATGGATCAGCGTAATTAATTCCATTGAATCCTCTACCGGCATGGTTCGATAATCCTCTAGTTGTGCCCAGAGGTTTTCATCATAGGGTTTTATGGTGGGTTTATCTTCTGTCAGGGCCCATTTAAATCTGGTCAGACTGTTCATGTGGCTGTCACCAATATGATGGATAACCTGTCGGGCAGTCCAGCCATCAGGACGATATGGCGTTTCCAGCTGATCCTCACTCAAACTAAATGCAACAGATATTAACTGTTCAGGCAATTTTTCAATCTCATCAATCCATCCCGCGATTACCTGAATATCTATTTCATTTGGATAGATATATCGTCCGATAGGATATTTAAGTTTATCTATATTTTCTAAATTCGCCATAGATCTCTTCCATTTTTTCCAGAAGGTGTTTAAAATTATACTATAATCTAAACAAATGCAGCATACTGCGCAATGTCTCAGTTCCCCTGAACTCAAAGCCACTGATCATATTGATCACAACAGAAAATATACTTGTAAATTTGAAAATAATTTATGAATTTAAATTAATCAATTTACCTACATCTTTTTTTCCTTATAAAATTTGTATTTTTACATTATCATGACAATTTTTATCTAAACATTGGTTATTATCTGCATAGGTTTACTTTTAAAATAAGTGATATGCAAAGGTGATTATGTCAGAAATCGCCAAACGAAATAGGAAAGGGTCTGAATATGAATGAAAGATATCTTATTCCTGAGATACCAATTATTTCAACCAGAACCCCTGTCCAATATCAAATTGGATTATTTCTCTGCGCAGTTGTCATGATTCTGTTACCAATAATCTATCTTGCACTCATCGCTTTAACCGGATATGGCACCTATTTCTATGCTACTAATGTTTATTTCCTTGATGATGTGAGACCGGGTTGGCTGGCACTTCTGCTCTATCTCACACCCATAATTTCAGGAATTATCTTATTGTACTACATGATAAAACCACTTTTCTTAAGATCTGGTATTACCATGCAAGGGATAAACCTAAAACCCGAAGAAGGTGAAAGTTTTATTCAGCTGGTCAATGAATTATGTCAATTAATCCGGGCACCCGTTCCAACAGAAATTGTTTTGAATTGTGATGTCAATGCTTCGGCAAGTTTTCGTAAAGGGATTATCGGGATTATTAAGAATGAGTTACATCTGACGGTGGGCATACCATTGATCTATACTTTGAATATCCGTCAGCTGTCCGGTGTGCTGGCCCATGAGCTAGGTCATTTTTCACAGGGAGCCGGAATGCGGCTTTCTTATATAGTCAGGTCAATCAATTATTGGTTTTTTAAAACAGTTGCCGAAGGTGATAGATTACGTGCTTCCCTGGCTGATAAAACCAGCAAAGTTGATATACGAATCGCCCTAATTCTAGTGATTTCGCGCTTTTTTATCACAATCTCACAAATGATCATACATAAACTGATGCAGGCAGGACATCTGGTAAGTTCGTATCTATTAAGACAGATGGAATACGATGCGGATTATTATGAAATACAGATTGCCGGCACACAATCTTTTATAGAAACATCTGAAATCATATCGCTTGCAGCACATGCTCAATTGGTTTCAAATCAATATTTGGATCTCACCTATGAGAAAAGTCAACTTCCTTTAGACTACAATGAATATATTTTTACAAAGTATAAAAACCTGCCTGCAAAGGTCAAAAAAGAAATGCTTGAAGAGAGTAAAAAGCTTACAACAGAAAAATTTGACACACATCCGTCATGGAATGATCGAATTGAAGTAGCCAAGGAACTAAATATGAAGGGTGTAATTCAAAATAACCACGAGGCTCAAACCTTGTTTCACAATTTTGATCGGCTGAGCAAAGAAATCACATTAAAAATGTATCAACAGAACCCGGATTTTAAAACTGAATCCGTAAGCCTGATACAAACCGATCAATATGATCAAATTGCCGCTACTCAAAGCGATCAGGACAAGAGTCTTTCACGGTTTTGGGGTGGGTATTTGTATAGTTTAATTTATTTGGACATAATTATTGAATTTGATTTAGATATTACTGATTTGAACAATAGTATCAAGAATCAACAAGATTATAGTAAAAGTTTATTAAAAAAGTGCGTTAAATTCTACCCTGAATTTATTTTGATGAAAGAGAATATACTTGAGACAAAGATGGAACTTGAATTTTGCGATATAAAGGATCTAAGGATACAAATATTTGCGGAAAAAAAGGCACATTTTAATTCTCAATTGAAAAAGTTGAAAAATCAATATGATATTTATTTTACACAACTGGATAATTTTGTCAAAAATCAAAATCTTCGATTAAATACAATTCTTTCAGATTTGATCAATTCACCCGGATTGCAATCAGAGGCACCTTTTTCTATTTCTGAACTGAAAGAGTCAAAAGAACTTCTGGATAATTTAAAAATACCATATAAAATGGCTGAGAATCTTCAAATATTATTACAGAAATTGGCAAAGGTAAATGATATTAGTGATGCAAGTAATAGCGATAAGGAAAAATTTATTAAATTGCATATTGAAAAAATTTACGACACTCTCAAATCCTTGAGAAAAAAATGTCCCGAGAGCAAATACCCGTATAATAGTCCGGATGAGAATCTCACCATCAGGGATTTTATTACTACAGAGATACCTGACCTTGTCGAGTTTGAAAATATTTTAGATTATACAGCCGGAGTAATCCAGAATGTATTTTATCTTTTTGGTAGAATCTTAATCCCATTTACATACACATTAGAGTATGTAGAATCGTCCCATAACTTACAAATCATCGATATTTCTGAAATCGAAAACAAAGAACTGGATAATCAATTACCGATACTCTTCAGCTGTCCGGAGTGTATGGCAGAACTGGAATTGGACAGATCTGAGCGAAAATCACGGAAATTTACATGTCCTAATTGTGAGACTTTTCAAGAAATTGAAAATATCCCACAACGATAAACACACATCGAAAGAACTTTCGATTTCAACAACGAAGTCACTATTTAGCAATTATAAATGGCAATGGAGATTGCTAATCGCCAATTGCCTATAGCATATCATCTAATCTCATGGACTACTGCTAACTGACCACTTACTACCCGCTTATTATTAGACATCCAACTCTTTAAATTCACCGGCACTGCGTGTAAAGATCTGCATGGCGATGATTCCGAGAGCCATATGCCCTGCCAGAGTGAACCATACATATTCGGGATGTTGCATCTCAGTAAACATGCCGTATAATGAAGTATACATTACCCCACTCAACGCACCACCAAGTCCGATGGCCAGAAAATTTGTACCCATATACAATCCGGCTTTTTCCTTAGGGGCAATCCAGGTAATATATTCCTGAATACGTGGAGAGGATATCATTTCTCCAATGGCAACAAAAGTAATTCCCAGAAACACCCATGCGACCGAACCGATAAAGGCATACCCAAGCAATAAAAACCCTGCCGTCAGAACGCCCAGCCCAACCATAAATGTCGCCACCGGTGCCCGTTTTTCAAAGATGCGCGAAACCAGAATCTGAAATATCATAATTACATAACCGGTATGTGAGACCGTTTCTCCCAGTAATCGCCAGGTGCCCTGCTCATCGGTATGAGAGAAAAATTGGGCGAACGGAGCTCCAAAAATACTTTTTAGTTGCAAATATAGTGTCGCCGTGTCCAGACTGCCATCAATATAGATTGCCAGTAAATTGAAGAATGCCCAAAATGGAAGCCAAAAGAAAATTCCAATCAAAATTAGAAATACTGAAAATTTTATATCTGATAAGGCTTCCAGAATTTCCTTAAATTTATCCTTTAACGGGACCGGTTTTAATTCACGTTCAGGCTCTTTATAAAAAAGGATGGTGATCAACAGCATAAAACCAATGGCTATAGCCGCCGCAATAAAGGCATGATTCCATGAAATAGCCCGCAATTTTCCAGCCACAACCGGACCAAATGAAGCCCCCACATTGACCATGGCATAAAAGATACCAAATCCCAGTGTTTTATTTGTCTTATCCGTTACCGCACGCACTGTTCCGGATATTAAAGGTTTAAAAATACCTGCCGCCAATGCGATACTTAACATTGTCAGCGCAATTCCGGAAAAGGATTTCGTGAGTATTAAAAGTAATATCGAGGGCAGATATGCCAGATATGAAATAATCAGAATTTTCTTAAAACCATAGCGATCCGCCAGCGTACCTGAGATAACCGGTGTCACGTATGAAAAGAACAGAAACAAACTTTGAACAAAACCCAATTGCGCCTGTGAATAACCCAGCGACGCCATGTAGATCCCAAAGCCCATATAAATTCCATAGTAGGAAAATCGCTCCAGAACTTCGACCGAATTAGCTACCCAAAATACACCGGGAAATGCAGTTCGTTTTTCCATTTTAACATCCTCTCAATAAATTAATCTGATGAGTCATATCAGATTCAGTCAGTGTTATATATTAAAAGTCATCAATTTAACATGTGTGGGCAGTGAATACAAAATCTGGCCGGATTTATTGCCTGAACCAATAATTTTATCGCTTTTTAATTGCAACACCCGGATGGAATAATTATTTTTAATATAGAACTAATTTGAATAAACCACTGAGCACACGGAGATTTACATCATATTGAAATTAAAAAGTGACAGCTGAAGATAGGCAGCTGTCTGAGACCGTTCCGGTAATAAAACAAAAACCGGGAGTGATCATTAGGAATTACATGTTAATTTTTGACTTTGGTATGGCCTGTCAAGCATTCATATAATTTAATCATCTCTCATTCCTAATTTCTAATCTCTAATTTTTATCTCTGTGCCCTCTGTGGTTTCTAAATGTATTTTCATGGGAGGAGTAAATGAGTATCCATATAAAAAACCCGACTCGAATAAAGTCAGTCGGTAATAAACCCAAAATAATAGACGAATTCATCGGACGTGTAAATTCACAGACATCGGGGGTGAGTATTGCACGTATGCAGAGTCCATCTGGCTGGATAGAGCCGGCACAGACACCGGATTTCAATGAATTTACCCTGGTACTCATGGGAGAAGTTCATGTGAAGACTGAAAATGATTCATTTGTAGTCAAATCCGGTGAAGCTTTTATCGCCGAAAAAGGTAAAACGGTCCAGTATAGCACACCTGGTCCAGAGGGTGCGGAATATATCGCAGTTTGTCTTCCGGCATTTTCACCGGAAACCGTACACCGTGATGAAAGTCAATAAACCGATTACGTCAACTGAGTTGTGTATTAGTTATTCTGATTTTCTTTTTAAATTTTGGATTTTGGATAAATGATTGATTTTTTGAGTCCATGCGTCTCTGCGAGAGGAGAATTTAGCCTAGTCAGTATATGGGAAGGGATTATGCAAGAATTATATTTTAAAACCTGTACGGAATGGCGGATATGGTTGGCCGAAAACCATGACAAGTCGTCCGGTATCTGGCTGGTTTATTTAAAAAAAGAATCAGGCCAACCAACAATGACTTATGAAGAGTCGATTGAAGAGGCCTTATGTTTTGGCTGGGTAGACAGTATTATCCGCAAACTTGATGACAATAAATATGCCAGAAAGTTTACACCCCGCAAAGATAACAGCAAATGGTCTGAATCAAATAAAAATCGTATAAAGAAATTGATGAGTGAGAAGCGGATGACAGAGGTTGGTTTGGCAAAAGTGCGGGTTGCCAAACAAAACGGAATGTGGGATAAACCCGATCGCCCGCAAATCCCAACCGAACTGCCGGCAGAATTCAAATCTGCATTGGATAATAATTTAACTGCAAAGAAAAATTTTAATGAATTGGCACGATCCTATCAAAATCACTATATCGCCTGGATCGCTTTTGCAAAAAAAGCCGCGACAAAGGAGAATAGAGTAAAGGAAGTTATTCGATTGTTGGAGAAAAATGAAAAGCTGAGGGTTGAAATAGGATCACGAAGAACACGAAGAAGGCACTTCGTGTAACTAAAATGAAAACTTAACCCTGCCAAAATACTGCGTCGGGAACCCACCATATTCTGTACCAGAATCTCCGCCTGAAGGAAAAGCTAATAAATATACTTCCCAATTATTCGCCAAAGAATATTGAAGCGACGGTGCAGCAATCCAGGAATAATCCGTCGGATTGTAGATTATAAAAAAACTTCCGCGCAGCAACGATGATATCTGATAGGCAAATTCCTGAAAAATGGAATGACGTGCCGGGGTAATTTCACCGGTATACAGGATATCATAACGACGATACCCTGCTTTTCCGGTTGTTCCCAGTCCGTTATAGATATATTCAGTGTGAAGATAAAAACTATTCTCGAAGGTATAATCATAGGAGAATGCCAAAGTCCAGTAGGCTGTCTGAACATTTTTTTCAACAAAGAGGTTCGTAAAATCATCCGGATTAAGATTTATTATTGTATAAGTTATATCAGGATCGGTGTATAATATTTCGCCCCGGAAGCCGCCATCCCAAATCTCTCCGGCCCAGTTACCTGCTAATTTCAGACTATTTCGTTGCCAACCACCAATAAGTGCCATATCATAATTCATATAATTCATGGCGTATCTTCCGGCATAGATTACATCAAAACTTGTTCGTCCCGGGGTAAACGCCACATTAAACTGTGATAAAGGACCGGTATAATATTGCATGTGTATTGCATCTGTTCCCGGACGTTCTTCATAATCAAAATCTAATACATCAAATGGATTAAACAAATCGGTTGGATTCCAAACCAGGCAGGTTCCCCAGGCAATGCGCTGCCGTCCCAATATTACTTCGATATCCTTATATACCCAATTTATATTAAATCGATCTATTTCAGTAAAGGCATACCAATCATCTTTTTCATTCCATTCTGCTTTAAGATCAAAATAATAACTATCGTTTGTCAAAGAACCCAAAAACTCTTGGTTGAGTTTAATATTTTCCTGGTATATTAACAGATTTCTAGCCTGGACTGTACCACTCAACCCATCGCTGGGATACCAAAACAGGTTAAGCCGAAGTTGGGCTGTGTTTTGAAAACGGCCAATTTCGAAATCCTGCAAATCCTTAAATTTGTCCGGGAACAAAGAATAATCACCACTGGCATAGGTCATCAGATCCTTGGCATAACCGCCGAATTCCCATTGGGAAAGTTGGGTCATACCAGTATTGATTATTAGCAGTAAAATAATTGGTGTTTTGTATAGAAGTCTCATATGATCTATCAAATAGTCCCTAAGCGCCTAAGTCCCTCAGTACCAAAGACTGTATGTAATTAAACTAACGCAAATTTCTAAATAGCCGTTAAAATTGAAAATCTGTGGCCTGATGCCTGGCGTCTGGAGCCCATTTTTACATTGCCAATATCCAATTGCCAATAAAATGTATGTAAAAATCAGGATGCGGACCGGTCTGAGACCTTCCCCTACACATGCATTTTGGCTATTGCCTGCGGTTATCTTCGGCCACAGCCCCATCCCTGAGCGTGATAATGCGCCGGGCACGATTCATTACACGTATGTCATGAGTGGAGAAGATAAATGTCATATCATGATTTTTATTCAGATCTTCCATTAAATCAAGCAACGACTCAGCGGTTTCTGAATCCAGATTGGCGGTGGGTTCATCTGCCAATACAAAAACCGGTCGCGACGCCAAAGCCCTTGCTACGGCAACACGCTGCTGTTCCCCACCGGATAACTGACTGGGTCTGGTCAGAATTTTATCATTCAGTCCAACCTGATTTAAAACCTCAGTAGCTCGCCTTTCCCGTTCTTTCTTATCCTCACCCTGAAGCAGCATGATGAACTCTACATTCTCCCGCGCAGTGAATACCGGAATAAGATTATAGGCCTGAAAAACAAAACCGATATTTTGCAAGCGGTAGTCAACCAATGCTGATGAGGATAGTTCCGAAATATCCGTGCCATCAATAATTACTTTACCCTTATTGGGTTTATCAAGACCACCTACAATATTTAATAATGTCGTTTTGCCTGAACCTGAAGGCCCCACGATTGCCGTAAATTCTTTCTTTTCGATTTCCAGAGATACATTTTTAACCGCGTGAACCGGAACCGCAGAAGTATTATAAATTTTATCTACATTTTGGATTTCAATTAACGCCATGATTGATTTCCTTTCTAATCAACTCTAATATGTACGGATTGCTTCTGACGGAACCAGATGTGTGGCTTTCCATGCCGGAAGCAGGGCCGCCACATTGGCTGCGAGCACAATCATAATAGTTAGTATCAAATACATCGCAAGCGGGATTGCAGGATATAGCATGGTACTTGCGCCAAAACTTTCCAGGCTGGTAGAAATCGCAGATAAATCCATTCCAGTTCGGTTAAAGTATCCGATTGTGAGTCCGCCAATTAACATCCCTGCAAATCCACCGGTAAGCGAGAGAAATATCGTTTCAAATATAATCATACTGAATATTTTCCATTTCTTCATTCCAATGGCTAGTAACACCCCAAATTCCCGTGTGCGATCCACAACCGACATGAGCATGGTGTTGGTGATACCAAAAAGCAAAGCAAATAGAATTATACTTACGAATATATATGACCATAATGCGGTGGTTTCAGAGATGTACGCCAGTTCCGGTGCGATATCGCTCCATGATTCTACCTGTAATTCTGGAAATTGACTCTGCAATTTGACTTTGACGGTATCAATAAAATCAGAATGTTCTACCCGGATAGCAATCTCATGCACAATCGGCGGAGTATCCAACAGCCGGAACAGATCTTTTTGTTGCACAAATACATTCATTTCATCAAAAGCCGTTGAAGACGTCTTGAAAATTCCCACTACCCGGCAGGCGATATAAGCAATTTCTCCATTTAAATCCTGAAAACTAAGCACTACCTTTGAACGCATTTTTAAATTCAATCGTTCTGAAAGTTTTTTGCCCACTAGAATTTGATTTTTTCGATCCGCTACGAAGTATTCTCCATCTATCACACTCGTATGGATATCAGTAATTTTCCTCGAATCATCCGGAATAATTCCCGTAATCTGCACACCAAATGATGATGTCGGGGATGCTGCCATACCCATTATCAGGGTTCTTCCTGCAGCTGCAATATTAGGTTCTGCCGAGATTGTTTTAAGAACCTGAACTCCATCAGGGATATAATTTCGCACATCCTTATCTTCTTCATAATCCACTTTATGTATTTGGATGTGTGATATATTGCGGCTTATGGCGGTTTCAACCATGGACTCCATACTGCCCATCATGACTGCACCGGAAAACAGTCCGCCCCATAATCCAAATGAAATAGCAGCAACGATAATCAAACTGCGCTTCTTTTTCCGCCACACATTTTTCCAGGCTAATAAGATTAGCATTTAGAACTCTCCCTACAATAATTGAATCCCTAGGGATTCTTACATATCTCACAATAAAGTTGATACAAAATTAATAATTAAGATTCTTTGAGATTTAATACTTTTTTCCTTTTATCCGTTTGGCCTCTTAGCCTTTTGGCCTTTTGGCCTTTTTGCCTTTTACCTTCCTTATGCCAAATACCTTTTACTTTTATGACCTAAATCCAGACCCCATCTTTCCTTACCCCCTAATCGTAGTAGCCGGATCCATATTTCTGATAAATAGAATCGGGTATATAATTGTAACCAGTGCAATTATGAATACAACCAGAGCCTGTGAGATGAATACTATCGGTTCGGCACTGAAAGGCATAATTGGTTCGATACTTAGCTGATCATACAATTCTGCCGCTCCCCCGGTGAGCTCAATCGGGTTGTGAACAAAATAATAGATAAGGGGAATGCTACCCAGGATACCGGCAATCACACCCACAAATGACAGTAGAAATGTTTCAATGGCCATGATCATCAATAATTTACTTTTACGCATACCCAGTGATACGAGAATCACTAACTCCCTTGCCCGTTCAGATACCATCATCATCACAGTCCCAAACACACCAAAGGCAATTACGATATACAATATAGCCAGCATGATTATCCCGCTGACATTATCAACTTCGATGTTTTGCAATAATTCCGGCATCATTTCTTCCCATGACATAATTCTCTGATCCTGATCCAGGAAACTGCCGATATCTTCCTGAACCTGGTTTAGAAACTGGTTATCTTCAATCATTATAGGAAGCGATGTAATTCTATCCGGGCAAGAAAACACCACTTGAGCAGCTGCCAATGGCATCAGGATCATCGCATTATCCATAGCCTTAAAGGGTAGTTTTATAATACCTGTGACAGGCAAAATTGCCGCAGCAATCTGTCCGTGATACCCCTGACCATAAACCACAAGGCTATCACCCAGATCTGCTCCCAACATCTTAGCCAGCCCCGATCCTACCAGTAAACCTTTTGATTCCTTCTCGATTGGTTTACCTTTAATAATCTTGTCAAATACATTTGTCATCTCATTTTCCAATTGTGGATCAATTCCGATCACCTGCGAGACTTTGGTAGTGGAATCATGAGAAATCAATGCGAACGCTTCCAGACGAGGTGTAAAATGTGTTACATGCTCAACGGAAGTTAAATTTGTATATAAATCTGGACTTACATTGATACTTTCATCCAGTGAACGTTTTTCCCAATACTCATTACCCTGAATTTGAAGATAACCTGTAAATAATTTTGCAGAGGAGTGGATCATATAACTATATGAGCCCAATTGCCCGGAACGCATCAGGGCCGCTAACAAAACAGCAAAAAAAACTGAAGCCGCTACAATCAGAGTTCTTTTTTTATTTCGCCAGATATTTCTCCAGCTGAGTATGAAATACATTTTGCACCTTTCGTCAATTTAGATCATAGTGTCGGATGTACTATGTTGTACTACCGTGGACTATCTTGTACTATCTTGCCCTACCATGTAGTCCATCTTATAGATGGACTACATGGTACAATCTACCTTACCCTTTTCATATTCTGCTGCGAGAAAAAAGATTCTTCTACTTCAATATTAAACTCAATCGAAATGTATTCCATTACGGTTTTTTGACCCGGTTTATCCGCAGGAATCATTTCCCAATGGGTCGGAATAGTTCGGCCACCCATTTTCTTTATTTTTCCACCAATCATGGATTTCACAAGATATTCATCCTCATCATAATAATCCGCCCGTAATTGCAGGTACCCATCTTTTGATATCCAAATAATAATTTTGCCCCATACCACACCTGCCTCAGGTTTAGGAATCATTTGAATTTTATGACATAAATATCCATCCATTTCTTCCTCGGCGAGAAAAGAATGATTATAATCTTTGACAATGGATGACTGTTTCACCAGATCGTCATTGGTAAAATCCGATCCCATCCAGGACTGCATCATCATTGAGGGCGGAATTTTTATTACCCTGTGTACTGTCGGGATCCAGTTCCAGACCTCTTTATCCCGTTTCAGGGTAACCGTACCCTTGTCTTTAGCCGGTGCAGTGAGCAGAACCAATGAATATTCGGGTTCGAGTGACCATATTTTCATCTCCATATCCCGGGACCAGTCCGGTTTTATCACACTCATTTTCATTTCCGAATAACTACTTTTGGCTTTGATCAATTCATCCGCTTTGGCAACAACTTCTTTAGCAGATTCGCCCATAAGCCCCGTTATTAATAGTAATATTGCAGAATATATAAGAATTATTTTCATATTCTTTCCTTTCATCAATACAATCTCAAGACTTTATTCCATTTATAATGCATCCCAGAACGACGGAAGTTACTTTTTCCAAACTAACAGCCTTACTATCCATAATCCATTGCAAAGCAAGACCATCAAGGATACCCAGGAACGCTGAAGCAACTAAATCGATATCCATTTTTCTGAATATTCCTTTATCAATTCCCTCTTGTAATATCGATGAAATCAATCTGCGATACTCTGCATAAATCCTCTTCAGATCAATCGCATTAAGTATATTCGAATCTTTATTTCGAACACCCTCCGCCCAGAAATCCATCAGGATTGCAGCAAATTCACCGCTGTGTCCCATAAAAGAATCGAAGGTTATTTCCAGTACCAATTCTAATTTTCTTACCGGATCAGAGGTTGTTGATAACACATCGGATAATTGTTGTTCTGTTTCACTGAAAATATAATGAAAAGCCGTCAGAAATATTTCATCTTTGCTGCGAAAATATTCATAAATGGTCCCCTTACCCACTTGAGCTTCTTCCGCGATATCAATCATCTTGGTATTAAGAATTCCCTTCAGCGCAAATACTTTCATTGCCGCATGAAGTATCTCTATTTTTTTTATTTCTTTGTCAATAATTTTAGGCATATCTCCAACCATTATTATTATTGACCGACTGGTCAGTATTATAATATGAAATAAATTTTTATGAGTCAAGGATTATTTTATGTTCAGGGCCATGGGGCAAGTTCGTGGAATCTAAATAAATGGAGAGAGGACAAAAGGCCAATGGGATAAATGGAAAAAAGGGGAAAAGGATATAAATAGAAGTTAGAAGTTAGAAGTTAGAAGTTAGAAGTTAGAAAAGATTGCTGTTCCATCTGTATTTGTCAATCGAGATTGGACAAATATCTTTTTTAGCTGCTATTTTCTTTTTACCCTTTTCCCTTTGAATATGGGATTAATCTATATTTACTTTAACAGAGGTAATTCTGAATTTATCTGAAGCTCTATTAAATCATTGATTTGATTTTCTACCTGCATCAGTTTAACTGCCATCTTTGATGTCAATGCCTTCTCAAATTTCTTGTAGTACTTCTTTTCCAGATCCAACTTGGATTGCTTAATCTCCATGGATTTTTTCCATAATTCTTTGGCAGTAGCATCTGTCATATTTTCATAGAATTTGATATACTGCTTAATTACTTTTATTGACTCGTCGCCGATTGCTTCCCGCTCTGTATTAAATTCACGGTATATCGGCCAGAATGCATTGGCTTGCTCCTCAGAGAAATCCATTACTTCTGTAATTCACTCCACTTTTTGTGCCCGAATATCAGAACGTAACAATTCGATGTACTCGTCCTGGGCAGAAAGAAGTACCGGTATTAATAATGTAAACAGAATAAAATATTTGCGCATGATGCCTCCTTTTTTTTGTCTTGATATTCATCTCTCGCAAACACGCGGAGACGCAGAGCATTTCAATTAGAATTTAGAGATTAGTATAAGTTCAATTCAAATAATTTAATTCGTATTCCAATCAATCCATACTTTTTTTAGTTTATAATTTACACTCTTCCGTATCAATATCACAATAAACGAAGAAATCTTTTTATTAAATAATTCCATTCAAATATTTTAAAATCTTCTTAATTATTACACCATACCTCAGGTATCAACACGGAATAAATGGTGACTTAAATTTTGGATCATTTATATGTATAAAAGGATGATTTATTAAATAATAATTTTTTGACGCCGAAAATATGAATAATAGCAAATAGAATAAAAATTTATCATGCAACAAGTTATAGACCACATAAATACCATATAAATGACTGAGAATAATCAAAAAAAATCTGTTATTGGCGTCGATTTTGAGGGAACTACGGTTCGTGCCGGCCTGGTAAAGGAAAATCAAATAAAGATTTTTCATAATACAAAAATTTCCGGTCGTGAATCAGAAAAATATATTCTTGACAAACTGATTGATATTATAAACAAAGTCCACTCCAAAGACCTCTCGGGAATCGGGATTGGCGTTCCAAGCCTTGTGGATTTGGGCCAGGGAATTGTCTACAGTGCAAAGAATATCCCGGCCTGGCGGGAAATGCATCTCAAAGATGCCCTGGAATCAGAATTTAACTGCCCTGTGAGTATCAATAACGATGCAAATTGTTACGTATTGGGTGAAAAACATTTTGGAAAAGGACGGGATTATAAAAATATTGTTGGCCTCGTTCTTGGCACCGGAATGGGGGCCGGCCTGATAATTGATGATAAACTAATTACCGGATCAAGTTGTGCCGCCGGTGAATTTGGTAAAATTCCGTACAAAGAAACTACTTTAGAAAACTATTGTTCTGAGATGTTTTTTGAACAACAACATGATGTCACATTCGAGGAAATCATGCATCGTGCTCAGTCCGGAGAGGATGATGCAAAAAAGATATTCACTGAGTATGGGCAGCATTTGGGTGAAGCTATTCTCACAATCATGCATACCATAGATCCTGATCTTGTAATTATTGGTGGGTCAATTAGCAAAGCGTTTAAATACTTTTATGATGCCCTATGGCAAAAAGTCTCAGCGAGTCCATACACGCAGGCAATAAACAATTTGATTGTGGATGTAAATGAAGAGCCAAATATAGGTATTCTGGGCGCAGCTTCACTTGTTTATGATACACATTCAAACGGTAAATTAACAGAAAGTGATATCTCGGGAGAAAACCCGATTAATCCAGTAGATGAAAGTCAGAATAAATACTTCAAACTCTTCAACAGAATTGCCGATCCGGTTCTCATTTATGACAAGGTGACGCACCGGTATCTCGGCAGTAATCTCGCCGTTGAAAAAGTCTATGGTTATACGCCTCAGGAAATAAAATCTCTGACACCGTTTGATCTCCATCATCCAAATGATCACAGAAAACTGGAAAAAAGTATAAATATTAAAAATAAAAATTTTCCATTTCACTTTATCCATATTACTAAATCCGGTAAAAAACTTGAAGTCGAGGTCATTTCCGATGAGATTATTTATGAAAACCGGGAATCCATGATCAGCATTGTACGCGATATCACTGACCGGAAACGCGTAGAAGATGAACTTCGTCGTTCAAAAAATCATTTAGAAGAAGCGAAAAGACAAACCGATAATATTCTTCGTCATGTGGAGGAGGGAATTTTTCTCCTGGATTCAAACCACCATATTAATTCACAATATTCGGTGGTACTGGAATCCATCTTATGCCAGGATTCGCTCAGTGACAAGAACTTTCTTGAAATACTTGAAAATAAAATTCCAAATGATACATTGGGTTCTACCGCTGAATTTTTAGAACTGATGTTCACCAACGACCTTGATCAGGATATGATTCGCGAATTAAATCCGCTCAGCCGGATTGAGGTACATTTTAATGGTTCTGATTCCGATTCAAAAGTCATAAAATTCCTCGATTTCAATTTTCAGCGCATATTTAAAAATTCCGATATCATTGATGAGATGATGGTAACGGTGATAGACAACACCGATCAGGTTCTGCTGGCGGAGAAACTGGAACGATCAGAGGCAAAAAAGCAAAATCAGCTGGAAATAGTACTTGTATTACTCCGGGTCGACCCGGCGATGTTAACCGAATTTATTGATAGTGCGAATATTGAACTGGAAAAGATGGAAGAACTTCTGGCGAAATTAACAAAAGAAGAAAAGAATGATTTAATTTTAGAGGAAGTTTTTAGGTCTGCCCATATGATAAAGGGCAATGCAGCATTATTGGATTTATCCGTATTTGCGGAAGAAGCCCATGCATTCGAACATGTCATTGATCATATGCGGAATAAGACTATTATTTCCGATAGCGACTTGCGGCATATCAGGACAAAACTTCAGGATATGAAAGAAAATTATCAGGAAGTAATTGGCTTGATTGACAAAATTGGACGCATCCACGCTCAATTCAGGCCAAAACGTGAATATGAGAATCGATTATTCATCGAATCATTGCACAGATTTATCAAACAAAACAGTGATGAACTTGAAAAATCAGTAAAACTGATTGAGCAAGATTTCGATTTTAACTCAATCCCGCATCCTATCAAATTATCAGTTAAGGAAATCCTGATACAGTTGATTCGCAACTCAATTGCCCATGGAATTGAATCTCCTGAAGAGAGAACTCAGATGGGTAAAGATGAAACCGGAGCGATTGAGCTCAAAACAAAAATGAAGGATAAACTTCTTCAGATCTGGGTCATAGATGATGGACGGGGACTTCAGACCGACAAACTGAAAGAACGCGCCATTGCGCTTGGAAAATGGGAGAAAGATGTTGTAGAAAAATGGACAGACGATGATCTAATTGACACGATCTTCACTTCCGGAATTTCTACTGCGGACAATACGAGCATGATCTCCGGCCGCGGCGTCGGTATGGATATTGTCAGAGCTAAAGTCCATGAACTTAATGGTACCATTTCTGTCTCGTTTAAAGCCCAGCGATCATGCACGTTTCATATAAAATTACCCTTGGATAAATAATACTGCATATAACAATAACCTGATGTCAAGTGCCCAGTACCAAGTACGCAGTTCCATTATCCGATTCATTTAAACTGACGAGTATATTTCACAACCATCTTAAGCAAGAGGAATGTCATGAAAAAAATTAGTTTGTTATTTGTTTCGATTTTGATTTTATTCGCCTGTCAAACCGAGAAACAACCTGACCTGGCTACACCACAACTTAGCTTTTTTATTGGCGATGTAAAAGTTGATGATCAAAATGCCCGGTTGGGTACAAAACTGGTCAATAACTCAATCATTACTACTGGTGATAAATCACTGGCTGAAGTAAAACTTGGCACTTCTACTGCGTTTCAGGTCAGAGAAAATGCAATTGCATCTATTGTTAATAAAGATGGCAATTGGGAAGTGCATGCACAACAAGGCGCTATATTGAACCTTGTCCAACGTGGTACGGTTTATAAACATCGGGGTCCATCGGCAGTTATTGCTGTTCGGGGTACCATTTTTTATGTCAATTGCTATGATGACAGCACCCAGTACATTTGCACCTGTAATGGATCCATTGAAATTTCTGACGGAATACAGACTAAAGATGTTTCGGCTTCACACCATGAACCGTATTTGATAAAAAAGACGGAGAATGGTATCATCTTTGAACCGGCGCCTATGAAAGAGCATGATGATCTGGAAATTTTTGAATTTATGTACCGGGTGGGAGATTCGAAATAGTTCTTCAAAAAACAAATAAATGGTAGCGGTATTAACTTCATGCCGCTGCTTTCCTCATTCATTCTTGTTGATTTCTTGCGTTAATGATCTGAATACCGATTACCAATCCCACATCACCGGGATCATTCCACTCGCCATCCGTATCATATCTCTGTACAATAACAAGTTTCAACTCCGGAATAATGATCATGGCATGGACACCGACACCCGTATGATAATATCCGGGCGCACCAATCATTTCATCGATTGCTGAACCTGGTGGAAAAGTTTTCCACATATATCCATACCCTATTCCTGTTGCAGTATCTTCGATTGAATATGTTCTTGTACTCTCCTCAATCCAATTAACCGGAATAATTTGATTATCATTCCATTTTCCATTTTTTTGATATAACACACCAAATCTGGCCATGTCCCGCGCGCTCATACGGAAATGATAAGCCGGGTGTTCTGATTTATCTTCTTCGTATTGATAAAAACAGTTAGAAATACTAAAATCCTGCATGCCAATCGGTTCAGCTATCCTGGAGAAAAATTCCTCAAATATTTTCGTTCCTGTTTCCTGCTCAAAGATGGTTCCCAATGCATTGAAATCCCAGTTATTATAATAAAAAAATGTGCCGGGAAGATGACTTCCCCTCTCCGGACGGGCATCAATCATCGATTGAGCCTCTGCTGCGGCTTCATGATAAATCCCGGAACGCGCCTGGAGAAGATCTCTGACTGTGGCTTTTTTTTCAGATTCCGTCAAACTGGGTGGAATATCGTCGATATTCAGTTCTGCCATGGTAGCATTAATATTGACATTACCCTCTTCCACATGAACTCCATATAAAGAACTGAGGAATGGCTTTCTTATGGAATGACAAAAATAGTTCTTTGAGAGATTCCCCCAGGTGTAAAAAACCTGGCCATCATAAACTGCCATGATTGCTGCATAGCCACTCTGTTCTATCAACGGAGTTACTTCTGCCAGCTTCTCTGAAGACCATCCGACCTCTTCAGGACTCACGTAACGGAACACTTCTTCTTTATCACTTGAAACGGGATCATCTGAGCATTTGATAAATAGAAGGGATACACAAATTGTAATTAAGATATTAATTTTGGCATTCATATTTATTACTCATATTCACTCAAACCAGGAAAAGCGGGAGAGATTTAAATTTATAAACGTACGTAATTTAAAAAAGTTTACTCCTAAGTCGGGAACATAAATAAGTTAGAAGTTAAAAATTAGAGATTGGAGAATATCTGTCTGCTACTGTTTATACGTAATTCGCAATAGGCAATTGGCAAAAGGCAATAGGCAAACATCATCGCAAAGATTCTGTTATTCCAGAACACTCTAACCTCACACTCCTACACTTCTAACTCCTAACTTTTTACATCTCTATTCGCAAATTACATGATTTCTGTGTCCTATGCATAAATCAGGGACGCCTTTAAGACGTCCCTACGATGGAATTTATTCACCAATGGCGACCACATTGCGAAACATGCGATCCATATTTTCATGATGGACCGGATCCTCCATTTTTTGCTTATGACAGACCTGGCAATCCCTGTTTGAACCTATTGGAAACGGCTGATTGCTATATTGCATGGGCTGCATATTATCCCGGTTTTTGCCAAACGGATTTTCTGCCGGATACAGCGCGTGGGTTGATCCATGACAAGCTTCGCAACGCACACCACCATTCCCGGTTCTGATTCGATATAATTCTGAAAATTCCTCATTCCACGTGTTAAAAGCAGTAGCCCCTTCCTCCGGTTTTTCAAAATCTTCATGACAAGTCAGACAATCAGGCTCATTTAACCATGGCAATCGACCTAAAACGTCCTCCTTCGAATCGGCTTTGACAGTATGTAGATTTGCCAGAAGTCTTGCCGCTTTTGGTTTCTCAGATTGTCCCTTCAGTAGGGCAATTGCGTGGTCGCTCAGCTCACCATGGCAATCGATACAGGTCACCCCAACAGCACCATGTACACCACGACTGCAACGTGTTCTTCCATTCGCATAGGCCGGGTGGCACATGGTGCAGGCTAATGATCCCTCGACCGGCATATAATTGGCATGCCATCCATGCATCGATGTTGAGAAATTGAGTAAGGTGGAATCACCTGTGGTACCCAGAGCCGGGTCCGCATGACAACTTTGACATAGCCGGGGCTTTCCATCCACGGCTTCCTGATATAAATCTGTACCATTCAGTCTGTCATGGGCTTTTAAGATATTAATTGCGGTTTCATCCGAGAGGCCGGCAACTCCTTCAATTCGCCATCCCCCCCCATGACAATTTTTACATCCCATTTCTGTCGACGTCGGGGCCACTACTTTTGTGCTTACGAGCAGTTCCCCGCTTTCACTATCCCGCGCTTCGACACTGAATACCGGATATGGACTAAAGATACCATCATCTCTGTATGGTACAACCGGGATCGTTTGTGCAATAAAACCGGATCTCTCATCATCATAGGTAAACTTACCGGACAGCCCGTTGCCATGCAGACCAATATTATCTTCCAATACCGTGCCAAAATTTGATTCAACGTGCTTCCAGAAATCCACATGCCCTGCCGGATTTCGATGCCCTTCTTCGACCTGATAAGTAATCTCAACATCCTCAGATATTATTTCCGGTACCTCGTCACGTTTTATTAATTGTGCTTCCAGAGTATTTGCCGGCGGCAAGATGACAAACCAGGGATCACTGTCAGATACACAATGCATCCCCAAATCATTCCAGACAAGTAAAATATAATCATCAGTTTTTCTGTCAAATTTCGGTATCTCGGTTTTAAGGGGTGCAATTTCATATTTATCGGGAAACTTTTTTAGATCTTTTTTCTGCAATCCTGATGTGATGAAGGCCGCCAGCGCTTCCATTTCCTGATCAGTCCCGACAAAGTCTGGCATATAATCCAGAATTTTACCCTGCCCTTTTAGCTGGGAGATCATGCCAAGATAAGTAAAATCTTCAGTTTGTTTGACAATATCATTGCGGATACCATCTATCGTATGACAACTGAGACATTGAAGATTAAAAAGCTCCCTGCCGGCTTCCAGGAAATTATCACTATTTATTTCTTTCACAGCCGTCCATTTGGCGTTCTTTAAAACCCCCTCTTCATTCAATTGAGCTACATCGCTTTTTAATATTGATGTTGAGTACATATACTGATTAATAATATATGGTTTTCGGGCATCTTCACGGGAATACTCAAATCCGCCCATCCATAACAAACCGATCAGAACCAAAACAGCAGTGACAGTTCGCTGCATGGCCAATCCAACCCGAAGAGAAAGAATAATACCCAGAATAAATATACCCGCTGTGCTAAAAACAAATAATTGCATAAAAGGCTCAGTTTGCGGATTGAGTAAAAATGCGGTTACTCTTACACTCTCAGGAATGGTATAATAGTACCAGATAGCACTTGGAATGAGTCCGGCAATGGGGTACAGAAGCCATTTACTGCAATAGCGCATCATTGTCATTCGAAACGTTTCATCTTTGATGAACACACTCGTCACATAGCCAAACAAACCGGCAATAATCATTGTCATAAATGTCCGGAAAAACAATGAAGAAAAATAAGTGGGATTAAAAAATCCATCCCAGAAATATTTAGATTCCAGCCAGTGGCCCGGTGTAAGCATATAGGCCAATATACCATTGATTATAACCAGACTCAGCCAGGCAAATAGAAAATACAGGAAAGCTATATTTAAACGATGTTTACGTCCCAGTTTATCAAAAAAATAATAGTACACCAATAAAGCGGTTATTTCACCAAGGAAAAACACCCACTCAATGGCCCAGCCAAACACAAAATTATGTATCAAAGAAGAAGTAGCGGCAGGATTTACCAGCGAAATGATAAACCAGATTCCGACCCCGGACATACCGCCAAAAACCATTGTCAAAAGCAGAAAAAACCAGGTATGTTTTTTTACGTAGGCATGAATATCCGGATTGTTTTCACGATATCCCTTCAAATCTGTCAGCCATATAAACATACCACCGCCAACAGCCAGATGTGAAATATAAACATGAAGGACTGCAATAAGGGCAACCAGACTTCCGCCACCAATAGTTAGTAATTCCCAAATAGGATAATTCATCAGGCGACCCTCCCTTCCTTCGCATCCAAAGCTGCTTTAATCATATACCCAACCATAACCAGACCCACAATCAATACGATGAAGAATAAAGACATAACGCCATATTGGGGAGTCAGCACCAGGCTGTCCAGACTAAAAACATCCGAAAGATAGAGCGATCTCAGGTTGTGCCGGGTAATCACCATCATTAGCACCGTGACAATCAGCATAATAACCGTGGGGCGAAGTTTATTTACAAATGCCGTAACGATCGCACCGATTGCACTGAGAAATCCCAGAAGCAGGATTAGTGAATAGACGATATTTCGTCCCATAAATTGTAAAATAAAATCGGATGGTAACGCGATTAAAAACCATAATCCGATCAGAACCTGAACAATAGTGGCGATACCAAATATTCTTAATCCGGTTTTTACTTTTTCATCAGATCCGGGCAGGGAGATCCTCGAACGAAAGGACCATAATATAGAAATAAAAAGACCGGCAATCGCAACAGAGGCGGTCACAAAATGCAGGTACCTTGGCCAAATTGTCGGATCACTTAAATTTAAAATTGTGCCATCTCGATTTGCAAAATAGTTTGACCAATTATCAGGCTGGACCATCATTGTATTATTATTTACAAACATAAAGCCGATGTACAGCAGGAAAATTGATGTGATAAAAATTGCGGATTTGGCTACCAGCGCAGAACTAATATATTTTTTTGCATGCACATAGGCACCGTAATATGCCAATATCAGAAACGGGATTACCAATATCCAAAATGTTGCCATCAGTACCGAACTTGCATAGAAGAGATGTCCATATATCACCTGAAGAAACAAAAGCGGCGCCACACCAAAATTTACACCCAATGCCACAGATGTGGGAATTTTATTAACCAGTGATCCATAAAGTCCCTGATCATCTGACTCGGTTTTCCGGAAAAGTAAAATGAGACTGCCGCCCAGCACAACATTGATAACAAGGATATGTACTATAAATGTGAGAATATCCAGACCCAGGAATAACCAGGCAGGAGCCGGTATGGTATCCGGGGAAGGAATTAAGCCGAGCTGATCCATAGTTGCCTCCCTTCATTAGTCTTTATATTAAATAACAAAGCGACACGTATTTTTGTTGGCAGTAACCGCTGGCCATGGGCAATTAGCAATTGGCGATAGGCAGACAAATTACAAATTACCAATTACCAATTTTTAAATCCTAGTTTCTAATGGTATTTTTTCGCATAATTGATAGAGATGACTTAACTATGTTAGATAAATATTTCACTTAATTCAAAAAAAAAGGGAATCAATCAGGCGGCCAGTAATACAATACGCGTCTTACCGCCTCGTTGACAATGTCAGTTTTCATATCGGAATCAAGTCTGGGTGGTAATACCCGCTGTGCCACACCACGCCAGATCAGAGTCATTGTCTTTGGATCAATAATGTCAATAACCAGGGTACCTTCTTCATAATTATAAACACTCATACTGGGTGTTCCCCAGTATTCATATCCACCGTAATAATTGCTATAGGGTGCATAACTATAGCCCCAGTTAGTAATTTCCACTTTAGAGTTGATACTTCTTTGTAATGCAATTAAAAAATCGGGGGATGAGAACACCATCTCAAAACCATTTGTTTCAAGTTCATTAATCACCGAATTTTTTATCCGTCGCATGCCCTTATCATCCGCCGTTAAATCATTGGGAGTGGTCACAAAGTCAAAAGATTTATAAGGTTTAAAATCATGGTCTTCCAGATAGTCATACTTTACCTTAACCGAGGATCCGCAATAAAAGTTAAAAAATGAAAATAAAATTATCAGAAGAAATGGGTATATCTGATTAGCAGAAAACAAGGATTTATTCATTAAAAGACCTATATTTTAAAAGTTAGATTCACGCATCAGACCGGTGATTTTAATATTACATTATACTAACCGAAACCAGAGTAATATGAATCGTTAGATATGGGTACGTATCCGGTCCTGAAAACTTAATATTATAATTATATCGCAAAAAAAACATAACATTCAGATCATAAAACATTTCGGCCAGAAAACCAATTTCGGGTGCCACTCCAAAATATAAACTCTTGTCCTGAAAAGTGCCCCGACCGCTGGTTCCACGGGCATTGATAAAATAGACACCCGTGTTCAAACCGGCAAATGGTCTGAATTTGGCAATTTCATCAAACAAAAAGTAACTGCCATTAAACAATAATGGGAATGAATCTAATAGATGATCCTCAATTTCTACCGTATTCCCGGAGAACGATTTTGATTCCTGTTGAAATTTACTCCAACCAAAACTCAAACCGAGAGCAATATGTTCGCTTCTAAATTGCCGGCCTTCGATGCCAAAACCGGCATAACTTGTGTTCTCAATAAAATCACGCATATCACCTTGCGGAATACTGATATTGTATGAGAATCCCAGCAATTGTTGACTGTGAACGGATGAACACAATAATATGAATAAGACCAGGAAGTATTTCATTCTATTGCCATCGGCAATCTGCTGTTGGTTCTCCGCTGACGGCGTATTTCCGACGGCAGATAGCCATTTAAAAAGTTAACGATGCACCTATTTTGAATGTTTCGATCGTCATTGGTGTTTCTGATTCAAAGGGCCAGTTCATTTTGTCACGATATCCCTGATAAAAGGCATACATTACCCCATTTTTTAGAAGGAAGTACATAATCGGACCAAAAATTGGTGATGCATTAACAATATCTTCTGAAAATACTGAAACTATACCAAGCGCCGCATCCTGAATAATATGACTGCCCAACCATGGCCAGAAAATATGACGCGGATATATGACGGCAAATTCATATGATCCGGTGATAGCAAACGATTTGGCGATCTGTAGTTTTACACCCGCTTCACCCGAATGTCCAAACCTGTAGGCTCCTGCATATCTGTCCAGAATTTCCTGATCATTTTTAGAAATACCGGTAGAATCCACAGGATCAAATTTTGTCCAGATATATTGAATCTGATTGTACGGCAGCAATTCCACCGCGCCCAAATCATAACCATAACCAAGCCGGTTTCCAAAACCAAAACGAATGGCTTCAGTAGTTACACCGGTTGGATCGCTGTCAATGTAGTTAATATCCGGATTATAATATGATCCGAACAGATATCTCTCATCCATTCCCAGGATATTTTTCTTAAAGGGACTGATGTGACTGTAACCAATTTTTGCTTCATAGGAACCAATTGGCGCTAATTCCGCTTCAAACAATTTTTGCATTGGTTGCGCATGACCATAAGAAAATTCAAAATATGGCCTGAATGTGCCATTCCATGCCCAGTCTACGTAACTCATCACATCGCTTTCCTCTTTATCTTGTGCCATTAATGTTGAGGATTGAACTGTTAATAGTGCAATAATGGTAAAAAACAATAATTTTCGCATTCAAAACTCTCCTGATTCTAATATCATTATCTTTGTTGAAGTTTCCGGAAAACCACAAATGTAACCAGTATTCCCAAGCGGAGAAAAGTTACACAATATTCCAGATTAAAACCGCATAATCTGTGTAATCCGTGAAAAATATTTATTTATAATTAGTCACATATGATACTCAGAAAATTTTTTTAGACAGGATTTACATGATTTATTTTTTATATAATATATTTTTATTATGTGTTTTAAATCGAAAAATTGCTGTTATTTCTTAGAGACTTCTGAAAAATGAATATTTTTACCAGAACGTCATTCTGAACTTGTTTCAGAATCCCTTTAAATAGACCCTGAAATAAATTCAGGGTGACGAAATTCAATTATTTATTACATTTTTCAGAAGTTTCTTCTTAATAACTAAATTATCCTGTTATCCTGTCAAATTATATTTTTCTTCAGTAGCATTTGATACTTATTTCATCAAAACCATTTTACGGGTTTGAACAAAATTATCGGTTTTTATTTGATAGTAATATAAGCCGCTGGCAAATTCCGTCATATCTATCTGAAGATCATACCATCCCGCCGACTTTACTCCCTGATTAATTACTTTCAGCTGTTGACCAAGAGTATTATAAATATGAATTTCAACCTCAGATGTTTTTGGTAAAGCATATCTGATATTTGTAACCGGGTTAAAAGGATTTGGGTAGTTCTGGTTTAATTGATATGATTTTGGTAAATCATTTTGACTTTCAATCGGGACTGAAACAACACTGCCAAAAGATTCAACACCAAACCAGGTTGTTTGATCCAGATCCTGATCCAGGCGAACAACAAATTTGTTATCTGACCCCGGATAGTAAGTCGTACTATATTGAGACACAGATCCCAGTTCCGTTAACGGGTATATTTTTATCGAATCGGCCTTTATATCTACTTGTATTGTAATAAATGCACGATCCATTAGTGTGGGAGAAGTACCCCAATTATTGTGTACTGTAGTCGTTCCGTCCCAGACCATACCCGAATTACCAGTCCTTGAACTGAGTGTCATCAGAGAATATTGAGCGGACGTCAGATTTTTTTTATCCAGAGAAACCCATGTAAATGTGGCAAACTCCGAACCATCAAGCAGGCGATGTAATCCTGCGATGCTGCCACGATGCTGGCTTAAAAATCCTGTAATTCCTACAAATTTATCCGCAGCGGTGGTCATCAGTCCACTGGTCTTCCAGATTATTTCCCCGGTATCCGTTGTATATGGCTGCGATGGAGCCGGCGGTAACATATCCGGATCAAATGGTGTATCTGCAGAGAAACTGGCCGTTCGAATACCATGTTCCAGTGCCAGTGTATTCGGGAAAAATGCCGGTGAAATCCAACCACCCGCATCATATTTTGGAAGTAGCAGAATATCATCTTCGCTATAATTAATTTCTAAGAAATTGTTTGAACGTGATATATAATTTTCGCGGTAGGCCAATGCACACGAGGGTGTTAATGACATCATTGCCGGATTTCGATGAATGCTAAAATAACCACCAATAAAATCACTTTCCCAATCTGTGCTGGATCCACCATAATCAAAAAACATGATACCATCCACATCATGTAAGGAGGCATACGCAGTAATAAACAGCATTCCCTCACTTTGATAGCGATTCGGGAAACTATGATTATACTCGCTAATGGTATACGGTTTCCCCTTATTACCAACACCTGCCATCAATCCGGTAATGGTTCCACCATCCGGATCCTTCACCATGGGCGTATTTCTAATAGTCCAATCGGTCGGTGACCAGGGCTCATTTGGAAATGACGGGTGATCCCAGTAAGAATGATTATCGATATAATCCAACTTGGACTGTGAGGCCATATCGCCGGCTCCCACATTCCAGTTTGTCCCTACCATTGGTACCTTTATTCCGATATCATTTTTCAGATAATCATACATATCAGCTAAAAAGTCATCCTGAATTTTCAAATAAAACCGGCTGATATCCCGTATCCGGTTATCAGAATACATACTGCTCTTGCTGAAATCCATTCTTATAACACTATTATTCTCAAGTGATTCCCCGTCAGTCAACCCTACTATTGGACTGGCATGAAAGCCCATATCATCAAACCAGAAGTTTCCGCTGGACTTACCCATATGAAAGGATAATCTCGCACCATTATTTAAATCGATGGGCGCAGTCAGGGTGAATGAATATTCCTGCCACTGATTGGTGATATAAAATGATGCCGATTTATAACCTGTCCAGGGATCTGAATCCTTCATTACTGAGACATCGATGGAACGGGGGATATTTGTTCGCGCAGCAAAACGGACTGTATAAAGAGAATCTTTTTTTAATGTAAGACCGGTCTTTTTCCATTGAATATGCCAATCAGTTCCATCACCATTTGTTACTTCAACCCGTGCCGAGCGCATGCCGGAATAAGCCGAATTTTCTTCAACGGCCATTATGGCTGTAGCACTCTCATGTTGTTCCATGATCCAATTCTGCAATAGTTTTCCCTCTTCAAATCCAGGATCCGGAATCTGTTCATCCTCGCCACCCGGGCGCATGTTTTCATTCCAGGCAGTTGCCAGATTATTAGTATTATCATACTTTTCTTTGAGGTAATCATGCCACAAACTGTCAAGCATGAGGCTATGGCGCATAGTTAAATCACCGCCATCGGAAAAATGCTTAAGTTTATCATCCCGCCACATGCGATAGAGAGAATTCTCGTTAATTATTTCTACCATCGCCATAACCGGATCATCACTAAGGGTCATATTAGTATAGGGATTTATATGATTGAGCATCTGAGCGGCATATTCTTTCTGGAGCATTATTAAATGAGGATCAAAATATGTAACTCCCTTCCCATAATTCTTTATGGAATCCGCATCTGTCACGCCATCAGCAGTACGAAAGGTGCGACTGACATGAAGGTTAAAATTTATAAATATGCCATTGTTCTTAAGTTCGTTTACCAGGTACTCAAAACGATCTAATGTACCTGTATTTAATATCCGCGTACTTCCCTGCTGGTAGAAGATACTTTCTTCACTCCATGGATTATCCATATGATGGAACCGGATCAAATTAATGCCCATCTTACGCAGGTGACCTGCGATAAACCAAGATTTTTCCTTGACAGGAAAGGCACCATCCGCAACCAGGTTCACTCCAAAAAACCGTACAGGTTCTCCATCATATGTAAAATGTCCTTGTTCATCAATACTGACAAAATAGTCAGTTCCAATTTCCGTAGCTCTAAAATAGGGCAAAAATACTTGTCTGGTGGTATCATCCGGTGGAAAATAAATATTAAAACCATCCTCAATGGGCTGGCCGATTGAGATACCAACAGAAAACAATACCGCAAATAATACTTTTTTATATAAAATCATAAAAATTGTCCTTTATAACCGGGTTTTGCATAGATATCTGTTCCGGCAATTAATCAAGTTTCACAAACATTTGTACTCATAGAAAAATATAAGATATAGCAATAGCGATAAACTTTCAATAGGATAAAGAATATTATCCAGGACGCAAAATGACGGGGAACAAATCTCTGAAAATAATAAAAGCAGTTGATAATAATGGGAAATAACAGGGTTTCATTGATAGATATGTTGATAAAAAGTCGGATTTACTGTAATAAATGTCAACATTCAAAAATGTTTTACCCAAATTAGTGATGATAGTCACTTTTGAGATATGCACATTTACGTATCGTTATACCAGACATTAGAGAGAATAGGATTTTAAATTGGCCAAATACGAAAAGAGAAATACGGAAAGATATCCCCTGCCGGGCGCCAAAGTTCAATATAAACTTGAAGATGGGCAATCGGCAGAGACACCGGTTAAAGACATTACCCAGGGTGGCATTTGCTTTGAATTTTCACATTCTGCAGAAGAGGGTTATCAAATTGAAATTGAATTACAAATTCCGGGGAAAGATCAACTTACACTAAAGGGAAATATTGTATGGACAGCAATGGCCCCCGCCAATGATCCTAATTACGCGGCTATGCAATTCCTGCCATTTGGTACAGATGAGAGATATAATTCGATGGATAATCATAAGCGGCTAAAGAAACTTCTCATGGAATGTCTGGAAAACAACCCACCTAATATCAGGTTTAAAATCTAACGTCATTCATTTGCAGATCAAGATAGGAGAGCGCTTCATTCTCATCACGTGAGATAAAAATATTGCTGTTGTATTTCTCTGCGAAATTTTGATACATGCGGGCCATACCAAAAGCGATATCCGAGGGAGCGTAAATAGCACTTTTGGCAATTTTCTTGGTCGTTCCCGTGCCATCTGAATCAAAATAGGTCACTTTCTCCACATCCAGATGATCCAACTTCCACTCATCAACTATGCTCAAATCAATGTACTCAAACAACCCATCCTTAAAGGAGCCATCTTTAACCACATTCTGAATATAATCAATTATATCCATCGCGGTTAAAGTCCCAGTTGGCCTGTAAATTACCAGATTTTTTTCGGGAAAGATCGTATAACTTTTCATATCACACCCAATATATTAAAACTGGTTTAGGAATCCAGTATCTATTAAACTAACACTAATTATCTGCCAGTATCCAGAAATATGAGCGTGAACTCATAATAAAACATATATTAATAATTTCCTAAATGCAATCAAAGATTACACAATATACAGAATAATGTATTTTTATACATTAAATATTCCCAAAGACGCATAAATTCTATAAAATATTCAATATTCACAACCAGGGCTGATAATAATTCACAATGTTTCATATTTTTTATTACTCTACAATGTAAACATTCATGCCATTTTTCCGTACCAATGAAGAAACGTACTAAGGATATATCAGATGGATAAAAAACAACCGGAACAGAAATTTTTTAAAACCATTTTCAATGACCTGGGAAATATTTTCCGGGATATTTTCTCCGGTACTTTTTTCAAGATAATGGGTAATGATCTCCGTGAGCTGCATGATTTTTATATCGATAAAGATCGAAAGCAAAGACTTAAATCAATGAACTGGTTCAGAAAGTGGTTCCTGATAAGTTTGTGGCTTATCAAGGCCCTTATTTTGCGGCTCTCTTCTTTTCGTCGTGCGTTATTTATCATAGCCATTATCTTTATTTTTTCTTCATCTAACCAGGGAAATTCAGATAACAAAGTAATAATTGGCATTTTAATTTTTGTATTTATTCTTTTGCTGGAATTAAAAGATAAGCTGCTTGCACGTCAGGAGCTCGAGGCCGGACGGACCGTACAAAAAGCACTTTTACCAGACGAGAGTCCAACGGTACCCGGGTGGGATGTCTGGCTATATTCAAAACCGGCAAATGATGTTGGCGGCGATTTGGTTGACTTTATTGCCATTAATGAGAAGAGGTACGGTTTAGTTCTAGGTGATGTAGCCGGAAAAGGTTTGGGCGCGGCATTGTTTATGGCAAAATTGCAATCGACACTTCGTGCTTTGGTTTTTAATTTCAGATCTCTCGCCAAACTTGCAGAAAGCATGAATACTATATTTTACCGTGATACTATTCCAAACAGTTTTTCATCCATGTTCTATCTGGAGATATCGCCAGATTCAGAAAAAATAAGATATGTAAATGCCGGTCATATGCCACCAATCCATGTAAAAGGTCATTCAAATACGATTCTGCCAAAAGGGGCACAAGCACTGGGAATCATGCCGGATGTTCAATATCAGGAGCTGAAGTATGGAGTTAATGCCAGGGGAATATTTGTTGATATACTCCGATGGGCTTTCTGAAGCGAGAAATGTAAACGATATATTTTTTGGTGATGACCGGATCATGAAAATTACCCAGGAATGGGAATTACAAACTACGATAGAAGCGGGACAAACACTGCTTGATGCAGCCAATAAATTTGCCCGAAATGCTCCTCAGACGGATGATATGTCTATGATAATATTGAAACGGAAGTGAGTTAGATTTCCCTGTACTAACATTATATACCACGGGTAAAAGGTCCTTATCCATAGGATCCCGTTCCGGGACAGAATGACAGTTTAGTGTAAATTACCCAAACTGTTATCTGATATTTTCAGGCTCCTTTGGCTTGTTTTTCGGCCTGACGCATTTTGAAAATCTTATAATTGATGCTATCACTTATCGCCTGTAAACTTGCCTCAATCAGGTTCTTAGACACTCCTACGGTTGACCAGGTATCCTGGCTATCACTCGATTCAACCAGTACCCGTACTCCGGCAGAGGTACCATCATTTTCACCAAGTACGCGTACTTTATAATCAACCAGGTGGATATCTTTTATTTCCGGGAAGAAACGTCTAAGTGCTTTTCTTAAGGCCTGATCAAGTGCATTCACCGGACCATTGCCATCCGCTGCCGTATGTTCAATTTCATCCCCGACCTTTACTTTCATAACCGCTTCCGCATAATTCATACCTTCGTCATCAAACAGGACATTGGATTTTGAATATGTAATTTTAAAATATGGCTGGAACTCATTGAGTTCGCCCAATAGCAGTAGTTCAAAAGAGGCTTCTGCACCATCGAATTGAAACCCTTCATACTCCAAAGATTTAATGGTCTGTACAAAATTTCGACTGAATTCTTTGTCTTCGGGTAAATCAATACCCAGTTGCTTTGCTTTGTATCGGATATTACTCTGCCCCGAAAGATCAGATATAATTACATGTTGATGATTGCCCACCTCGGCAGGTTGAATATGTTCATACATGCGGCTGTCTTTCAAGATCGAACTCACATGTATCCCGCCTTTATGAGTGAAAGCTGATTTTCCGACATAGGCTGCCCGGTTATTTGGTACCAGATTCATTATTTCATAGACAAAATGCGATAAAGAGGTAATCTTATTGATATTTGCCGGTTTATAATATTTTTTTTGCATTTTAATCTGCAAATTTGGAATAACGCTGCATAGGTTTGCATTACCACATCGTTCACCCACCCCATTAATGGTCCCCTGCACATGAACAGCCCCTTCCTTTACGGCAACGATAGTGTTTGCCACGGCCGATTCCGAGTCATTATGCGCATGTATACCTAATGGAGAATCTAATTGACTGCGTACATCCCTAAAAATCTCTTCCACTTCATATGGCATGGAACCGCCATTTGTATCACATAAGACAATAACCTCAGCACCAGCAGATTCCGCGGCTTTTAACATTTTTATAGCAAAATCACGATCATCCTTGTAACCGTCAAAAAAATGTTCTGCATCAAAGACGACTTTCCGGTCATGCTCTTTTAAATGTTTCACCGATTTGTAAATCAACTCTTCATTCTGTTCATCACTCAGGCCCAAACTTTTTTCTGAATGTAATCGCCAGGTTTTACCAAAAATCGAAATATAGGGTGTCTCAGAGTGCAGCAATTTCAAAATATTCGCATCCGATTCTACTTTTTCCGGATGTCGTGCCGTTGATCCAAATGCACAAATCTTTGAGTGCTTCAGATTTAAGGATTTTACCTGCAAAAAATATTCTTCATCTTTAGGATTGCTGCCTGGCCAACCTCCTTCAATTATATCAATACCAAAATCATCAAGTTTTTCAGTGATGAGGAGTTTGTCATGTATTGACAAATTGATTGCTTCACCCTGCGTACCATCTCTTAGAGTAGTATCAAACAACTCAATGTAGTTATTGTCTTTCATTATCTTTATTCCAATTCTATAGTTTAAATCATATCTGTTTTGCGAGCGAATTCAAACAGCCCACCTGCTTCGACGATAGGAAGTACTTCACCCAGTGGATTTAGCTGATATTCTTTTCCATCACTTTCGTTGACCAGGGTATTGTTTCCCATATCAATCCTGATAATATCACCTGTTTTCACATATTTATTGATCTGGGTCGAAATTTCGTAAGGAACAACAAAGCCGCCATCGATGGCATTTCTGTAGAATATGCGCGCGTATGATTCGGCTACAATTGCAGTTACGCCGGCCTTCTGAAGTGCATACGGCGCATGTTCACGTGATGACCCACAGCCAAAATTCGATCCACCAATAATTATTTGATAATCGGATTCATAATTCTGATCCATCATAAAAGGGGTATTCCCCTGCGGCAAACCGGCTTCCGCTAATGGTACACCGGACAATGCATACATTCCGTATTTTTTTGACTCTTCCGGATCTGTCAGACTGTATACCAGATGCTCGGCGGGAATAATCTGGTCCGTATCAATATTGGCCCCTAATACATACGCTTTTCCAGTAATAACTTTTTCCATTTTTCCACCTAGAATTGTTTCATCCCTACGGGATTATAAAAATATTTTATTAATAATCATTGTCATTGGGCCTAAATTCAAGGCCATTATAAATCATTTCCCGCAGAATCATATGCCCTTTACTAGTTAACTAATTGGCCATGCTAAGGGACTTAGGAACTGAGGGACTTTTAAACCTTCATCTATTAATTTACTATCGCAAAAAATTTACATTTCATCTCTCGGATCGGTAATTACTCCATTTACTGCGGATGCTGCAACCGTATAGGGTGAAGCCAGGTATACTTCTGATTTTTTACTTCCCATACGACCGGGGAAATTACGATTGGTGGTGGATATAACCACATCTTTATCAACCGCCCTGCCAATTGTATCTGCCGGGCCACCCAGACAGGCTGCACATGAAGAGGCCGCGATAACACAACCGGCGTTTTCAAAAATATCCTTAAGGCTTATACCTTTGTAGGTTTCTTCTTCCAATTCACGGGCCGTATCCGTACTGGCCGGTACGACAAATGTTGGTACTTTTACTTCCTTGCCAACCAGAATTTTAGCAGCCGCACGAAAATCAGTAATTTTGCCGCCAGTGCAGGAGCCAATATAGCATTTGGTCAGCTCGGTTCCGGCAACTGCACGCACCGTATCGCGGTTATCCGGACTATGCGGTTTTGCCACCTGCGGATCCATATTTGTTACGTTATAGGAATATGTTGAATGATATACCGCATCCGTATCGCTTGCAAAGATCTCATAATCTGCACTGGTTCGTTCCTGTACATATTTCTCTGTCACGTCATCCGCAGGAATAATTCCATTCATGGCACCGGCTTCAATGGCCATATTTGTCAGGGTCATGCGTTCCAGCATACTCAAGTCAAAGACCGCTTTGCCATCAAACTCCAGCGCTCTGTAAGTACCGCCATCGGTGGTTATATCCCCCAACACCTGCAGGATCAGATCTTTTGCAGAAAGATATGGTGGTAAATCACCCTCAAATATAAATTTTAGTGATTCCGGCACTTTCTCCCAGATTTTACCCGTTCCCATTATAAATGCGGCATCTGTATTTCCTACACCCGTTGAGAACATACCAAACGCACCGGAGGTGCAGGTATGCGAATCAGTACCGATTAATACCTTGCCAGGCAGATTAAATCCTTCTTCTGCCAGTGCGATGTGACATACTCCTTTGTACCGATCCGTACCCACATCATAGTAATTTGGTAAATCATGTTCACCCGCAAAATCTCGTAATATGTTTACGTTACGAATAGCATGCTCATTTTCAGTAAAGATATAATGATCCGGGAAAATGACCAGTTTCTGTTTATCCCAGATCTTTGCTTTATCGCCAAACTCCTGTTTCCAGATGCCAATTGTGGGCGGACCGCAAACATCATGTGTCATTAAAACATCCACGTTCAACCAGATATTTTCACCCGGTTTGACTACATCTTTTTCAGCCGATCTGGCTAAAATCTTCTCCGTAATTGTCATTCCCATATTCTATTCCTAAACAAGGTCTTTTACTTTGTTTTTTTTATTTTTTTCCTGAGATTTCAGAACATTTATTGCCTGAATATAGGCACGGGCACTGGCTTCGATGATATCGGTTGACAGCCCGCGTCCACTCGCATGCATACCCTTATGAAGGATTCTGACAGAGGACTCCCCCATGGCCTGCCGCCCGGCTGTAACTGAGCGCACCCGATAGGACTCGACTTTGTATTCTGCCTTGATCGCCCGGTCAATCGAATTAAAAACGGCATCGACCGGTCCGTCACCGGTTGCAGATTCCTGAACAATTTCTTCGCCAATCCGAATTTGTATGGTTGCGGTGGGGATTAGTTCAGATCCCGAGTGAAATTGAACTTTCTCCAGTTGATAAAAATGATTTTCTTTAAAAATTTCATCACCCATCAACATACGTAAATCATCATCAAACACTTCTTTTTTCTTATCAGCCAAATCGGTAAATCTATTGTATATTTTCACCATATCTTCTTCAGAAAAGGTATATCCCAATTCTTCCAATCGTGCTTTCAGACCATGTCTTCCCGAATGCCGTCCCAATACAATTTTTGTTTTAGGGACCCCCACGGCCTCCGGTGTCATTATCTCATAGGTGTTACGATTCTTTAACATCCCATCCTGATGAATACCCGATTCATGGGCAAATGCATTTTCGCCCACTATGGCCTTGTTTGGCTGTACAATGATGCCGGTAAATCCGGATACCATACGGCTGGTATTGTAAATTTCTTTGGTATTGATATTCGTTTTATATGGGACAAGGTCCTGCCTTACCTCCAGAGCCATGACAATTTCTTCCATCGAAGCATTACCCGCCCGCTCACCGATTCCATTAACGGTACATTCTATCTGACGGGCGCCTTTTTCCAGGGCAGCCATGGAATTAGCCACGGCCAATCCCAGATCATTATGACAATGCACACTTAAAATAATATCATCAATTCCCGGTACATTTTGTTTCAGAGTATCGATGATGGCTGCAAATTCGCTTGGCAAAGTATATCCGGTTGTGTCCGGGATATTTACCGTTGTTGCTCCGGCTTCTATTGCTACGGCAACAATATCACATAAATATCCGATATCAGTGCGCCCGGCGTCTTCTGCTGAATATTCAACATCACCACACAAGCTCTTTGCATAGGCAACCGCATCCCGGGTCATAGCCATAACCGTCTTCCGCTTCGCGGCCAGCGTCTTGCCATAGCGATCATTACCAAATTTGCCAAGAATATGTTGATCCGATGTGCTGCTAAAGGTGTGAATTCGCTTCTTTTTTGCATTTTTAACCGCATCAAATGCAACTTTGATGTCAAGTTCTTTTGCCCGTGCCAATGCGGCGACTACAACATCAACAGCTTCTGAAACTGCGGCGACCGCTTCAAACTGGGTTGGCGACGAAACCGGGAAACCGGCTTCAATGATATCCACATTCAGTTTTTCAAGTTGCCTGGCAATTTCAATTTTCTCCTGCACATTCAAAGATGCGCCCGGGGATTGTTCACCATCACGTAATGTCGTATCGAAAATATATACCTTATCCTGCACTCGTCTGTCCCCTTGTTGAGCGTTAAATTCTAATATATAATATCCAAATCCTAAATAAATTCCAACTTACAAGTACCAATTCTGATCTTTCGATTTTTAATGAACCTCTCGTCCAGAATCGAGAACCTAGTGCCGAGTACCAAATATCCAGCATCCAGTATCCTGCATCCTGTATCTTGTATCCTGCATCCCGCCGGGACACACAAATGTGTCCCTACGATATCCCTACAAAGTAAAGACTCCCAGCGCCTGTTCATTGATCACTTCTTCGATATATTCCATTATCTTCTCGGTCATTCCGGAAGTTGAAACCAGAGTCATCCCATCACTGAATATATCCTGAGTGCGATATCCCTGACTCAATGCTCGGGAAATACCCTCTTCAACCACTTCTGCGGCTTTGGTCATCTGATAGGTGTGGGCAAACATCATCGCCACAGACGATATCATTGCGATCGGATTGGCCACGTTCTGACCGGCAATATCCGGTGCACTGCCATGTACCGGCTCATATAATGCATGATCCGTACCAAGACTCGCCGATGGCAGCATACCCAGACTGCCGGTAATCATACCGGCAATGTCACTGATTATGTCACCGAACATGTTTCCGGTTACAATGACATCAAATTGAGAAGGTTGCCGCACAAGCTGCATTGCTGCATTATCCACATACATATTTCTCAACTCAATATCAGGATATTTTTTGTGGACTTCGGCAACAGTTGATCTCCAGAACTGCATACAATCAAGAACATTTGCTTTATCAACAGAATAAAGGACTTTCTTCCGTTCTCTGGCTGCCTGGAATGCCATTTCCGCAATACGTTCAATTTCATATTTATGATACACCATGGTATTCCAGCCTTTTTCCTCAGTTGCTCCGCGAGGTGTACCAAAATAAATACCACCGGTCAATTCACGAAATACAATAAAATCCACACCTTCCAATACTTCTTTCTTAAGGGAAGAAGCATCCTGGAAGGCAGGATATATTTTCGCCGGTCGAATATTTGCGAATAATTCCAGGGACTTGCGTATTTTCAGCAAACCGGCTTCCGGTTTCATGTGATGTTCCAGATTTTCCCATTGCGGACCACCGACCGCACCCAATAACACGGCATCTGAATTTAAGCAGGCTTCGATTGTATCATCAGTCAGTGGTGAATTAAATTCATCTATAGAGGCGCCGCCGATTGCCTTTTCCGTGACCTCGATGTTCATATTAAAACGTTCTGCGACATGATGCATTATCTTAACAGCCGCATCCATTACCTCCGGTCCAATTCCATCACCGGGTAACAGAGTTACCTTACTGTTCATACATCCACCTCGTTCTTGTTCCCTTTGATCACCCATGACATCATTTCACGAAGTTTCAGGCCCACCTTTTCAATGGGATGTTCTTTGGTCTCTTCACGTAGTTTGTTCATATTCGGCTGACCATTTTTATATTCTTCCAACCATTCCTTTGCAAATTTTCCACTTTGGACATCAGCCAGAATTTCTTTCATAGCCTTCTTTGTATCAGCCGTGATTATCTTTGTACCTTTAGCCATTCCGCCATATTCAGCTGTATCGCTCACCGAGTGGTTCATTCGAGTGAGACCGCCTTCATAATACAGGTCAACAATCAGTTTTAATTCATGCATACACTCAAAATAGGCCAGCTCTTCAGGATACCCAGCCTCTACGAGTGTCTCAAATCCAGCTTTTATAAGTTCTGCCGAACCACCACATAGCACAGCCTGCTCGCCAAAAAGATCTGTTTCAGTTTCATTTTTAAAATTAGTCTCAATCACACCTGCTCTTGTTCCACCAACACCCTTTGCCCATGCAAGTGCCATGTCCTTTGTATCACCGGAAGGATCCTGGTAAACGGCAATAAGACATGGTACGCCACTGCCTTCTGTAAAGGTGCGTCTTACAAGATGTCCCGGACCTTTCGGAGCAATCATCATGACATTTATATTGTCAGCAGGAACGATTTGTTTGTAATGGATATTAAAGCCATGGGCAAAAACAAGTGTATTTCCTGCACTAAGATTTGGCTCGATTGCCGCATCATACACATTTTTCTGGATTTGATCAGGTAACAGGACCATAATAATATCCGATTTTTTAACTGCATCGGCCGCTTCTAAAACCTCAAAGCCACTTTCTTCTGCATTCTTCCATGGCTTACCACCCGGTACCTCTGCAATACAGACATTCATCCCAGAGTCGCGTAAATTTAGAGCATGCGCATGCCCCTGGCTGCCAAAGCCCAGAATGGCTATCTTCTTTGATAAAAGTGGATCGAGTGATGTATCTGCGTCATAATATACTTTCATACTACTCTCCTAAATTGTTATTGTATCGATTTCTTTCTTTATTGCTTTTTTCTGTTCTCCTCGCGGCAAGGCGACCGTACCGGAGCGGGCCATTTCAACAATGCCATAGGGCATCAGCACATTGACGGCGGCATTTACCTTTGCAGGTGGTCCGGTTATTTCCAGAGTGATAGTTTTATTATTTATGTCTACCACCTTACCACGAAATATATCATTAATATTTTTTAGCTCCTGTAGCGATGCGGATTGATAACTGACACTAACCAATGCCAGTTCACGTTCCGTTCTTTCCTTTTGAGTCAGATCAATCACTTTTATTGTATCCACGAGACGATTTAATTGTTTTACCACCTGTGCAATAATCTGATCATCGCCGGAGGTGACAATGGTCATTCGCGAAATCTCACGAATTTCCGTCTCTCCAACTGACAAACTATGGAGATTAAATCCCTTTGCGCTAAACATAGTTGCAATTCTATCAAAGGCCCCAAAAGTATTTTCAACTAAAATTGATATTGTGTGTCTCATAATTATACCATCCTTTTTGGGTTAAGTCTTTTTAACATCATATCTGAAATGGAAGCTCCGGACGGTACCATCGGAAAAACCATATCTTCTTTTACTACCCGGAACTCAACCAGCGATGGTCCATTTTTAACTTTCATCAGATTATCAAGCACCTTATCCACTTCTGCGTCCTTCTCTGCACGCCAGGAGGGGATTCCCAGAGCCTCGCCAAGTTTTACGAAGTCAGGATTACTTTTACCTAAATCCGTAAAACTATATTTTTCTGCATGAAACAATTCCTGCCATTGCCGTACCATTCCAAGAAAACTATTATTCAGGATAATGAATTTTATGGGTATTTTATAATAGACCGCCGTAATCAATTCCTGAATGTTCATTTGAAAACCACCATCCCCGTTTATCGAGATAATCGGGCGATCTTTTATACCAAATGAAGCACCAATGGAGGCCGGGATAGAAAATCCCATTGTGCCTAAGCCGCCGCTTGTCAGATTGGAGCGGGGATGCTCATATTTATAGTATTGCGCCGTCCACATCTGATGCTGTCCCACATCAGATACCACGACTGCCTTACCTTTGGTTTTTTCAGATATCTTTTCAATTACATACTCCATCCGTAAATTGCCGTCATTTTTTTCATAATGCAGCGGGCAATCTTTTTCCCACGTTCTTATCTGTTTCCACCAGTCATCTATTGCTGGTTTTTCAGTTTTAATTTTAAGCATTTCTTCCAGAACACGTTTTACATCACCAACTATAGGAAGATCAACCAGCACATTTTTATCAATCGCGGTTGTATCAATATCAATATGAATTTTATAGGCATTTGTAGCAAAAGTATCCACTTTTCCAGTCACCCTGTCATCAAACCGGGCACCTAGCGCCACAAGCACATCACAATGATTTACAGCCTGATTGGCCCAATATGTGCCGTGCATACCTAACATTCCGAGAGATTGTTTATCCGTACCCGGATATGCACCCAGACCTTGCAACGTCATCGTGACCGGCAAATTATTGGCTTTGGCATATTTTCGGAGTTCTTCGGATGCATTGGACATGATCACACCGCCACCGACGTATAATAATGGTCTTTTCGCTTTGGAGATCACATCCACCGCTTTTTTGATCTGGTTCTTATGACCAACAAGTTTTGGCTTATATCCGCGAATATCTATTTTTTCAGGAAACTCAAAATCACAAGTTGATGCGATGACATCCTTTGGTAAGTCAACCAGGACGGGACCCGGCCGGCCACTGGCAGCAATATAGAAGGCCTTGCGAATGATAGCTGCCATTTCTTTCACATCCCGGACCAAAAAACTATGTTTGGTAATCGGGCGTGTAATACCGACAATATCTGCTTCCTGAAAAGCATCATTTCCGATTAAATGGGTTGCAACCTGTCCCGTAAAAACAACAATCGGCACAGAATCCATATATGCATCAGCGATTCCAGTCACGGTATTGGTTGCACCTGGCCCTGAAGTAACCAGAACAACGCCCACTTTACCTGTTGCTTTGGCATATCCTTCAGCCATATGTGTGGCACCCTGTTCATGACGTGCCAGGATGTGCTTTAGAAATTTCACATCATACAGCTGTTCATAAAGTTTGATGTTGGCACCGCCGGGATAGCCAAAAATAACCTCGACCTTTTCCCGCTTAAGGCATTCAAAAAATATATCTGCCCCAATGAGCTTCTGCTTTGTTGCTGCCATGATCACTCCTGTTTTATTTTATTCGGGCACTCTTAATATGGCGCCTGTGTTTGCCGATGTAACCATCCTGGCGTATCGTGCCAGATAGCCTTTTTTTATTTTTAATTCAAACGGTTTTATATTATTTAACCGATCCTGTAATACCGAGTCCGGCAGATCAACCTCCAGTTTGCGGTTCGGGATATCGATTGATATGATATCACCCTCCTGCAAAGCGGCGATCGGACCATTATCTGCCGCTTCTGGTGAGACATGTCCGATACAGGCACCGCGGGTACCACCTGAGAATCTTCCGTCGGTGATAAGTGCTACCTTATCGCCCAAACCCATTCCCATAATCGCACTGGTGGGTGACAACATTTCCGGCATCCCCGGGCCACCGCGTGGACCTTCATATCTGATAACAACAACATCACCGGCTTCCACCTTTCCGGCAAGGATCCCCTCCATTGCGTCATCCTGCGAGTTAAAGATCCGGGCCGGACCACGATGAACCATCATCTTTGGATCTACAGCACCGGTTTTTACAATAGATCCCTGAGGCGCAAGATTACCAAATAAAGCGGCCAGGCCCCCGGTCTGTGAATAGGGATCTGAAATGCTGCGAATCACTTTACTGTCCTTTATTTCCGCGTGAGCAATATTTTCACCGAGAGTTTTTCCGGTTACTGTGATAGCAGACTGATCAATAACCCCTTCTTTTTTTGAGAGTTCCTTCAGAATGGCAGAAATTCCGCCGGCACGATCCACATCTTCCATATGTACATCTTTTGTTGCCGGACTCACCTTGCATATATATGGTACTCTTTGTGAAAGTTCATTTAACTCATGCAAATCTATTTCAAGACCGGCTTCCAAGGCAATGGCCAGGGTATGTAAAATTGTATTGGTACTGCCGCCCATGGCCATATCCAATGCGAATGCATTATTGAATGCGGTACGGGTCAAAATATCCGATGGTTTTATATCATTTTCAATTAGATCTAATATCTTTCCGGCTGCAGCCCGGGCCAGCTCATGACGTTTTGGATCAATTGCAAGTATCGATCCGTTGCCCGGCAAGGCCAGGCCAAGCGCCTCCATCAGACAGTTCATTGAATTGGCGGTAAACATACCGGAACATGATCCGCATGTCGGACATCCGAAATCTTCCAGTTGCTTTAACTGAGTGTCATTTATTTCACCTGATTGATATTTTCCGACACCTTCAAAGACAGATATCAGATCAACTTTTTCCCCGCCCGGTATGCGTCCGGCTTTCATGGGTCCGCCCGAAACAAAAATTACCGGAATATCAATTCTGGCTGCTGCCATCAGCATACCCGGTACAATTTTATCACAATTGGGTATACATACTAATCCGTCCAATCGATGCGCTTCTGCCACTGTTTCAACACAATCTGCGATGAGTTCCCGGCTGGCCAGTGAATAACGCATCCCAATATGCCCCATAGCGATACCGTCATCCACACCAATGGTGTTAAATTCGAAAGGAACACCGCCAGCTTCACGTACGGCATCCTTGACAATTTTTCCAAATTCCTGCAAATGTACATGGCCAGGGATTAAATCAATATAGGAATTACAAACTCCGATAAACGGTTTATTAAAATCTTCGTCACTCCTGATCATCCCCGTGGCCTTTAATAGACTGCGGTGCGGTGCGCGTTCGAAACCTTTTTTAATTAAATCAGATCGCATTACTGCTCCCTTAATGAATGAATATTCCATTACACATTTTTCTGTCAGGAGCCAACCCCAAACAAATCATATAATATTTAAAAGTAAGACTGATTTGGGATTGGTGTGTTCTAAGCTATAATAATAAGGCTTAGTACAATAATCCCAATTAGAAGAATAATATGGAGGACTAGAATGGATAAATTTGACACTTGGGTATTACTATTGTCTGACAACAATTTATTTAAGAAAAATGTATTTATAACCCTGTGCAGCATATTTATTCTATTTCGTTTATAAAATTGCGTTTAAATATAAGTAAATATTTTCTGTTTGTAAAGATAACAAACCAACTTTTTCCAAAAATATTCCCGAATACATGGGTAGAATGCAAGATAGTGGATGCAGGATACAGGATACAGGATACAAGATGCAGGATACAAGATTCTGGACGCTGGTCGGAGCGAAGCGGAGATCCCGATATGTCGACCGGAGGGAGACGTTTTTATCGGGGATTCAAGACATTCGATACCTGGCACCAAGCGCTCGCTTCTCGCTTCCCGATGCTTACCGTTGAATGGGTATAATAATTCCATATAACTGTAATTAGAATGAATTGTTTTTGCTCATCTACCGGTTATAAAAGCCCTGAAGGGGCTAAACAATTATAGCCGTGGGCGTAGCCCACGGTGGAAGATATAACCACACCACATAACCCCGGAGGGGTTAAATAAAAATTCACCCGACGGCAGAATCTTTGTCAGACGACATTGCAGGAGACAAGGTATAAGATGCAGGATGCAGGATTTTCAACACTCATTCTGAAAGAGCCATTTATCCGGGTATTAAAATAAAAACGTTTTTTTTATGACATGCAAAATAAATTCGGCATAATTATCGTTATGTAGAATGTCGTTTATAATAGGATGTATTCTATGAACCTTTTTTCAAAAAATACTGTACCACTTTTGCTGATTTTAATCAGTTTTCTGGCAGGTAAAATTTTTGCGCAAATCTCCTTTGAAAATTTTTCGATTCCGGATGGATTGTCCAATGCTGATGTAATGGCAATCCACCAGGACCGCTCAGGATTCCTGTGGATTGGAACCCAGGATGGATTAAACCGCTACGATGGATATAATTTTACGGTTTACAAGAATGATCCCGGAGATACAAATAGTCTGGGAAACAATTCAATTTATATGATCGATGAAGACGAGTATGATAATTTATGGATTGCTACCGAAGGTGGTCTGAGTAAACTCAATCTAAATACCTATAAATTTACAAATTATGTAATTGATAATAATGACATTATTGCGAATAACAATTTAGTCGTTTCTGTATTGATTGACCGTGACAACAGAATCTGGGCAGGATCAGTCCGTCATGGAATCATGCTGTTTGATCAGAAATCAGGTGAGTTCATCAAGGTAAAATTACGTACCGATAACGATACAATAGAAATGGGAAATGCGGTTGCCGCAATTTATCAGTCGCCGGACAATTCCATTTATGCCGCGGCCATCAATTACGGACTGCTGGTTTATGACCGTTCGACCGGCATGTTTCGAAAAATGCGTTTCGGATCAGATGATAAAGACCCGTTCATAGGTAACCTGGTTCGTTCTATCCATGAGGATTCCAAAGGAAACTTATGGATTGGAAACAACATGGGATTGCATTTTTATGAGCGACAAAAGCATGAGCTGAAGCTTGATCAAACTATATAAAATCGGTAAAATAGGCGGGGGTTCAAACAATCCATTAGTTACCAGTATGATTGAAGACCGTTCAGGCACATTGTGGGTAACCAGCTCCCAGCATGGCTTATATCATGTCAATATAAATTCCCATGAACATGAAAGGGTTGACGGTGCACAGGTAAGTGGTGATACAAAAATGGGGGAAGAGCTGTGGCATATTTCGCTTGATCAGGCGGGAATAATTTGGATTGGCTCAAGAACAAAAGGTGTGTATAAAATTGATCATGAACGTGAGCCGTTTAATGTGTTTAGAAATTCCCAAACGCAAAATAGTTTGAGCGACAACAATGTGCGGGCTATTTGCGAATCTGGCTTTTTTCCAAATACATTCTGGATAGGCACCGGTAGCGGAGGGCTGAACAAATTTGATCGTAAATCCGAAAAGTTTGAGACTTTTAAAAATTTCTCAAAATCAAAAAACCAAATTGAAAGCAATACTATCACCTCGCTTTTGGAATATGATGGTATATTATGGGTAGGTACATCGGACAGCGGTTTGTATCAATATGATTTATCCAATGACATTCTAAAACTGATAAAAACCGGTGACACAAAATATAATCTATCCAATAATAGAATCAGGGATTTACAAATTGATGCAGAGGATCAGTTATGGATCGCCACCAACAGCGGTTTAAATCGTCTGAATATCAAAACCGGTGAGATATATCAATACCCTACATATCTATCCAGATCTTATCCCTCTTCTATAAATATGGAATTAAAGAGCATTCTGACGAAACATCAACCAGTGGCAGCACATTTAAAGGTAACGGACAATCAGAGACTTGCAAAGACATTCGACATATCGGAACCGGGTCACTTCCTCGTAATCGGCGCTGGCGAGGGTCTTGATGTCTGGGGGATGGTGGATTATGGATGGCTTGAATCGATTAGAGGTGATACACTTGTAAATTTTAGCGATTTCTATAATTCCCATTATTTAAACGGTAACAGAAAAAATCGGATTCATCTCCAGACTACAAAGCTTGAGGCCGGTAAATATAGTCTACATTATTATTCTGATGACAGCCATAGTTATGGATTATGGAATGAGACCGCACCGGAAGATTCCAATTTGTGGGGAATCCAAATTTTATCACTAACCGAACAGGAATATATTTATTGGGAGTCATCGCTTAACGCCATGGATAGTGAAGTACTCATTGGTGATCAGACAATCCGTGACCTCCATTTATCCAGCGACAAAATCCTTTGGATCGGAACAGATATATATGGTCTGATAAAGTATGATCTCGTTGCCAAGAAAACCCAGATCTATAGACACAAGAGAAATGATCTGAATTCGATAAGCGAGAACCGGATTGATGATATTTTTGAAGATGAGAACGGCATCCTCTGGATTGCGACGACTAATGGGTTGAACCGTTTCGATCCGAAATCTGAAAATTTTTCCGCCTATACATCACAAGATGGCCTGCCGACCAACTTTGTGGGAAGTATTATTAAGGATGACCTGGGCTATTTTTGGCTGGGCACCCGTAGCGGTTTGGTAAAATTTGATCCGGGTACTGATAAAGGTGTTCCGGCATTTGTCACTTACGACACACGAGACGGGGTCCAGGGATATGATTTTTGGCCAAATGTTGCCATTAAAAGCAGCTTGGGTGAATTGTTCTTTGGTGGCAATAATGGTTTTAATGCTTTTTTCCCGGGTAAGTCTAATCCCTATCCACCTTATGTACAGCTTACCAATCTTTATTTAAATAATCAGATTGTCATGCCGCTTGACGAAGATGCGCCAATGCGTAAACATATCATGCGTACGGACAAAATAATCCTGAGTCACGATCAAAATGATTTCGCCCTTGAATATGCGGCTCTGCACTATGTCAGACCGGATAAAAACAAACTGGCCTATAAACTGGAAGGTTTTAATGAAGAATGGATTCTGGATAACCGCAGATATGCCTCATATACCAATCTGGATCCGGGCAGTTACACATTTAAATTAAAAGGGGCTAATAGTGACGGAATCTGGAGTAAAAATGAACATGAACTGCTGATTGAAATCATGCCACCCTGGTGGCGGACAATTTGGGCGTATGCTTCGTATGTGATTCTTTTTGCGGCGTTGATTTTCAGTTTCGATCGAGTTCAGCGTTACAGGGTCACCCAGCGTGAACGAAATATTGCACAAATTCGGGAAGCAGAATTGCGGGCTCAGGCTGCCGAAGCGGATACAAGGGCCATCAAGGCTGAAAATGAACGAAAAACTCACGAATTGGAAGAAGCCCGAAAACTACAACTTTCCATGCTACCAAAAAAACTGCCACAACTGCCAAATCTGGACATTGCCGTTTATATGCAAACTGCTACTGAAGTTGGCGGCGACTATTATGATTTTCATGTAGATCTCGATGGCACACTCACAGTGGTGATTGGTGATGCTACCGGTCATGGATTACGGGCCGGCACAATGGTGACGACGACAAAAAGCCTGTTTAGTTCTCATGCGGCGAATCCGGATATTTTATATACATTTGGAGAAATTACCCGCTGTATCAAACACATGGAAATGCATATGCTCTCAATGTGTCTATCAATCCTCAAAATAAAAAATAATAAATTAGAATTATCTGCTGCCGGAATGCCGCCGGCCATGTTGTTCCGTAAATCAGAAAACAGGATTGATGAACTGGAAATAAAAGGTATGCCATTGGGCACATTTGAAGATTTTCCTTATCAAATCGTGAAAGATGAATTACATCCGGGTGACACATTATTGTTATACAGTGATGGTTTACCGGAGTTATTCAATGAAAAAAAAGAAATGTTTGGCTATGAGCAGGTATCGCGAGTGTTTGAAACAGTTGCAAATGAGAAAGCCGAAGTGATTATTGATGAGTTAAAAAAAGCAGGATCAGAGTGGGTAAATGACAGCCCACCGGATGATGATGTCACCTTTGTTGTGATCAAAGCCCGGGGTTGAAATGGCATTGATTGTGACATTCATAAAATAATTCGTAAATTAACTTAATCTTAAATTAACCGGATTCATATTAACGGTGAAGGAAACATCAATGAGTGAGAACGTTCAACTAAAGATGTCTCTACCAAAGATTCCCGACATCGAGCTGGTTTTGGTCGAAGGTTTGGAAAGAATGGCTAAGCATCTCGGAATAACAGATGATAAAATCGGTGAAGGCCGTATACTGGTAACCGAAGCAGTGATCAATGCTTTAGAGCATTCCGGGCAAAAGCAGCCGGTTGTGGATGTTGAGTTTACAATGACCAAGAAGCAGCTTACCATATTTGTTCGTGATTATGGCACGGGATTTAAACCGGAAGATATTGAAGATCCAAATATTCATAAGAAACTCGGTGCTGCGAGCAAACGTGGCTGGGGATTAAAATTGATGAAATCTATGTCCGATGATTTTATTATTGAATCGGGTAATGATGGCACGAAAATAACGATTATAAAACATTTAATCTAAGGATTGAAGAATGGAACAAGAATTAAAGCTAACATCAGAACTAAAAGACGATTGTCTTGTTATAACCACCTCCGGCTATGTAAATAATACTGGTGGAGAAAAAATAGCCGATGAATTTAATAAACATTTTGATGGCGGTACCCGCAAGATCATTTTAAATCTTGCCGAATCCAAAGTGGTTAATTCAATTGGGATTTCATTTTTAATCGAAATCATTGAAAAATTGAATGACACCGATGGTAAACTGGTATTCACAAATCTGGATCCGGCGGTTGAAAAGACATTAACCATCATGGGGCTGTTTAATTTTGCTGCCAAAGAAAATTCAGTCGATGATGCCGTTGCATTTTTTAGTAAATAATTTCTCAGGCAAATGAGCACAGAACACATAATTGATCGACTGGCTTTTCAGACTCAGGGTCTGCAGGAGGGATTTGAACTCCTTTCTAAAGTGAAATCACTACCGGAAATGGCAAAACACTATTGTCATCTACTCAGAGGTAGTCTTCTTACTGTGGAGGTCAGTTTATTTTATAAAACTGCCAAAGATAAAGAATGGCATAATTTATTTGTATCCTCAGGTAAAAATCCCGAGATAGTTTCTCAATTACCTGAGGAAACGAGTTTAGTTATAGCGTATCCGCAATCGCCGGAAGAGAATATTATCATCATTCTCCCCCTGATGGACAAATCCAGATTTGGCCTTATTCTGGGCTCAAAAATGGATAAATCTGAATTTTCAGATTTTGATAAAATATCTCTGCAAATTTTTCTGCAGCTACTGGACAGCGCATATCAGGCATTTAAAAACCGCCAGAAAGAAAAGAACTTTGTCTTTTCTCTCAATCAGCGTGTGTTACAACTTAACAGTCTAATTGATACCGGTATTGAAATATCCCGGCTTGAAAAACATTCTTCCCTGCACAAACTGGCACTGGAACGTGTTGTCGCACTGACAAATGCCTCCCGTGGTATGCTGCGGATTACACGAAAGAATCGTCTGATTGCCAAACTATTATTTCCTTCGGCATTTCAATATCGGAAACTGGAAAAAGAAGGAAACTTTATCGAAACGAGTTTTCAGTTTCAAGGCACCAATTACTCATTTAAATTGTATAATAAAGAAACTCGCAGGGGATTTACTGCATTTGATGACACCGATCAGTTACTCCTGGACGCATTCAGCCGCCAGTTGAATGTGGCATTGGAAAATAACTATCTGCACCAGCAAGCACTGGAAAAACAGCGAACTGATCAGGATATTGAAGTTGCAGGTACCATTCAGCAGAAAATAATTCCCGAGCGCCTTCCTGACATTGCCGGATATGATATTGCCGGCATCAATATACCAACTAAGATGGTTGGTGGTGACTATTACGATTGTATAAAATTACCAGATGATCGTTATGCATTTATTATTGCTGATGTCTCCGGCAAAGGGGTACCGGCAACTCTTTTGGTAAGCAGTTTACAGGCCTCGCTTTCAGCCTATCTTGAAAATGACATACCATTAACCGACCTGGCCTCCCGTCTGAATAAGGTTATCTATAATGCGTCCACTGAGGATAAATATATTACATTTTTTATCGCTCTTCTCGACCCGGTAACAGGTGAATTAGAATCGTTAAATGCCGGACATAATCCTATCTATATGATGGATAAATCAAATAAAATAAAAGAACTTAGTGCCGGCGGCATACCCTTTGGTATGATGGGTATGGATTTCCCATATACCAGTGAAAAAACTTTTATTAAACCCGGCGAAAGTGTTTTATTATATACAGATGGTGTCACTGAAGCGATGAATGAGGATGAAGAAGAATATGATGACCTGCATCCGTTGAAAGAGTTTTACACCAAGAATTCGGCACTCCGTTCAAAGGAGTTTATAGATCTATTGATCAGGGACATTGACAATTTTACCGGTAAGACTCCACAAAGTGATGACATCACTGCACTTTACCTGCGTTGTGAAAGTATTTCTTAAAATAGTTATAATCCTCCTATTGTTCACATTAATTTATTTTGATAACTTTAAGATTATATAATTATAGAATTTGAAAATGGCTGAAATTTACCCACTTGTTATTTTACCTTTATTAATATTTGCTTCACGCATAATTGATGTCACTTTAGGAACAATCAGAATTATCATGATCTCCCGCAGTAAACGTTTAATAGCGTCATTACTGGGGTTTTTTGAAGTAATAATCTGGCTAATAGCTATTTCCCAGGTGCTGCAAAATTTAAATGGCATCGTTTCTTATATCGCCTATGGCGCAGGTTTTGCAGCCGGAAATTTTGTCGGTATCACTATTGAAAATCGATTGGCCCTGGGAATGCAGGCTGTACAGGTAATAACTGAAGAAAATCTAAAAGCGCTGGCAATGTTGTTGCGTGAAGAAGGCTTTGGCGTCACAAATCTGAAGGCCAGTGGAATAAAGGGTGAACTCGACTTCCTATATGTCGTAACTCCGCGTAAACGTGCCCAGGAAGTCTTAAAAGTTGTAAAAGAATTTGATCCGACGGCGTTTATTTCTGTGAGCGATCTCCGAACCGCACATGCGGGTTATTTATCCGGTAAACGCAGGGAGCCATTCGGTATAAAATCAACCACTAAAAAAAAGTGATCACCGGCGGTTTTGTGGTTAATTTTTGCACTATGTTTTAGATGGTAGTGTCAAAATTATCTGAAAAAATAAATCAACCTCAGAGGCCACAGAGAAAAACGACGCGCACATTAACAGAATATATTTAAAAATCTGAGAATACATAGAGGGAGAACAGGATAAATTCGTTTAACTTAATAAATATCAAATATTTACTCTGTGTTCTCTGTGGTTTTTTTTCACATTACCCTTTAGTTATTAAGGAGAATCGTATGAAAAAGATGTTTTTACTCGGTACAGTAATATTGATATTTTCGATTTTCGGATGTCAAACCGAAAAATCAACAGAGGGAGACAAACTAATGCAGAAAATTTCCCAATTTGCTGAGATAGAAATAAATTATGATGAGAACCTTTTGGATAAACGGCAGCAAATGGTGGTTCAAAAATTATATCAGGCCGCAAAAATAATCGATGAATTATTTCTTGAACAGGTCTATGACAAGAATGTACAAATAAGACAAAGTCTAACCGGGCAAACAGATATCCAGGCAAAGAATGAATTAAAATACTTCAATATTATGTTCGGCCCCTTTGACCGGCTGGATGAACGGCATCCTTTCATTGGCAAGACGGAGCAGCCACTTGGCGCAAATTTTTATCCCGAGGACATGACTAAAGAAGAATTTGAAAACTGGCTGGAACAACATCCGGAAGACAAAGCTTCATTTACGTCAGAATTTACTGTAATTCGCCGGAAAGATAATAAGCTGGTAGCCATTCCATATTCTGAATTCTATAAAGATAAACTAACAAAAATAAGTTCACTTCTTGAAGAAGCGGCAGAGTATGCAGATAACGCCTCTCTCAAGCACTATCTGATGACACGGGCAAAAGCCCTTCATACCAATGATTATTATGAGAGCGATATGGCCTGGATGGATTTGAAAGATCATACCATCGAAGTTATTATCGGACCATATGAGGTATATGAGGATCGCTTATTTAACTATAAAGCAGCATTCGAGTGCTTTATAACTATTAAAGATCCGGTCGAAAGTGATAAACTGGATAAATTCAAATCGTTTCTGAATGAAATGGAAGACAATCTTCCTATTCCTGATGAACATAAAAATTTTAACCGGGGCTCTGAATCGCCTATGGTCGTTGTACAGGAAGTGTTTTCTGCCGGGGATACAAAAGCCGGGGTACAAACCCTGGCATTCAACCTGCCCAATGATGAGCGTGTACGTGAAGCAAAGGGTTCAAAAAAAGTCATGCTAAAAAATATCCATGAGGCAAAATTTGCAAAATTACTGATGCCTATCGCTCAAAAAATACTGGATCCGCAACAACTTCCCAATGTAACCTTTGATGGATTCTTCAATCATACCCTGATGCACGAAATGTCCCATGGTGTCGGACCAGGAAAAATTAAAATTGACGGACGGGCAACGGAAGTAAAGATCGAATTAAAAGAAACCTATTCCAAACTGGAAGAATGCAAAGCCGATGTGCTTGGTATGTACAATAATATTTACATGATTGAAAAGGGTATATATCCGGCAGAGTTTGAAAAGGAGATTTATATTACTTTTCTCCCAGGCGTTCTCAGATCTATCCGATTTGGTATAGATGAAGCACATGGTGCAGGGAATGCTATTATTTTCAATTATTTTCTTGAAAAAGGAATTTACGAGTACGATTCGGAGAAAAAACTGGTTCGCGTAGATCTGGATAAAGTAGCAGACGGTGTTAAGGACCTGGCAAACAAACTGCTCATGATTCAGGCAAACGGAGATTATGCCGGTGCCATTGCTCTGATTGATAAGTACGCAGTTAATTCAGATCCGATCAGAGAGCTCAGAGCAAAGTTGAATGATCTACCGGTAGATATATGGCCCGTATTTCAAATTGATAAATAAATTCTATAAGATGTAGTCCACTGTTAATGTAGTCCATCTCAAATTTTTAACGATTGTTCCACTCACAATGTAGTCCATCTCAGAGATGGACTACATTTCTCTATCCCCCATCCTATCAATTTATCACTGACCAATTATTGATCATTTTGTCCCACCTGATTATCAATCCATCTATTAAGTCGAAAATCTAATATGAACAAAAGTCTCAATTGCAGGGACATATTATTTTATGTCTGAAGATAAAGAACGTAGATTTGAAGACAGAGTCAGAATTGATGGCGCACATGTATGTTATCGTTCCGGTAAAGAAAAAAGTCTTTTCGGTCGTTTTTCTGAACCAATGCCCATCGAGGATCTCACATGGTGCAGTGTAAGATTTTCAACCCGTGAGTACATAAAAATTGGCGAACCAATTGATCTTGAAATGAAGATTCCGGGTGAGAACAAAATTAAGGTTAGGGGACATCTTATCTGGTCTGCACAAAAGCCGGATGATGAAACACATTTCGCAGTAGTACAACTATTTCCGTTTGGTACCGGCAAGGAATACAACTCCGCTTAACATCCGAACGAAACTTAAAAATCTTGTAAAGAAATATAGTTCAAAAGGAAACTAGTTTTTGGTATCAGAATGGAACTGAAGTGACAGAGTGACAAAGAGATAAAGTTACAAAGATACAGAGTCCCTTAGCACCTAAGTCCCTGAGAAATAAAAAAACAGGTACAAATATCCTTATCCATGGGATCCCGTTCCGGGACAGGATGACAATTGCGGGCATTTTACTGCCAACTGCCTATTGCCTATTAAAGTATTCGGTGTCACTTCCTCAACTTTAACCTGCACAAAATCACCTGGTTTGCTACTCCCGTCAGAAAAAGCAACTAATTTATTCCCATCATTTCTGCCCAGCATCTGCCCTGGTTTTTTACCAGGACCTTCAACCAGAACCTCGAAAGTCTTTTCCAGGTCATCTTGATTTTTGATATAACTTATTTTTCTTTGAAGATCAACCAGGCGTGTGATACGTGAAGTCTTATCCTCCTCAGAGACATCATCGGGAAACTTTCTCTGGGCAATCGTTTGTTTTCGTTCAGAATATTTGAACATGAACGCAGAATCAAACTGAACCACCCGCATTAGATTAAGTGTTTCCTGATAATCTTCTTCAGATTCTGTTGGAAATCCAACAATAAAATCTGTAGTCAGAGTAATGTCAGGTATACGCTTTCTAATTTTTTCTACAAGACTCATGTATTCATCATTTGTATAGGTCCGATTCATCATTTCCAATATGCGATCACTGCCCGCCTGCATCGGAAGATGTATATGTTTACATACTTTGGGATTGCTTGAGACCACTTCGATCAAATGTTCCGGGAAATCTTTCGGATGCGGCGAGGTAAACCGGATTCTGCGAATCCCATCAACCGTGCTCACCAATTCAAGAAGATCCGCAAAATCTTGTTCTTCATATTGATATGAATTTACATTTTGTCCTAAAAGCGTTACTTGTGAGAACCCCTGGTCTACAAGGCGCTTAACTTCTTCCAGTACATTATATGGATCACGACTGCGTTCCCTGCCACGTGTATAAGGTACCACACAAAACGTACAGAAATTATCGCACCCACGCATTACCGCAATCCAGGCGTTAATTCCTTCATCACGGGTAGGAAACACATCACTATAAGTTTCAAACTCTGAAAGCGTTAATGAATACTCCTTTTCTCCGGTTTCATTTACCCGTGAAATTAATTCAGGTAATTTCTTATAGCTATCAGGGCCGGCAACAATATCAACACCAACTTTATCTTCAAGTAATTCTTTCCGCAGATTTTGGGCCATACAGCCCAACACACCCATAATCAGATTTTTGTTAGTCCGGCGCAAGCTGCTTTAAAACATTTATTCGTTGATGTACCTTCGAATGGGCATTTTCCCGAACCGAACAGGTATTTAAGAAAATTACTTCTGCCTCTTCGGGTTTATCTGTCAGGTAATATTTATTATCCGTCAGGATAGTTTTTACAATTTCGCTGTCATACTCATTCATCTGACAGCCATAAGTTTCAATATATACTTTTTCCATTAATCCTCAATCTGAAGAGATAAGTTTGCCTTGTATGCTGGTCGATCCGGCAGAAAGAAATTCAACATCATGTATGGTATTGTGAAGGTCTCCGTTAAACGCAGTTTCTATATTCATATAATTGGAAGTATACCCAACCCAGTTGCCATTTTCAATCTGTTGTTCAAATAATACACTTCCACTTTTTCCCACATACCGCTCATAAAAAGTAAACTTTTTACGCTGCCCCTGCTCGATCAAAATCCTGGTACGGTTCTTTTTTACATGATGATCTACTTTAGGTTCCATTTTAAATGAACCTGTGCCATCACGGTCTGAGTAGGTGAAGACATGATAGTAAGAAACCGGCAGATCGGCGAGTAATTTCTTGGTGTTGGCAAAAGCAGCATCATCTTCCGAAGGATACCCGACCATGACATCTGTACCGATACCTGCATCCGGAACCGTCCTTGCTACAAATTCAACAAAATCGACATACTCGCGAACTGAATATTTACGGCGCATCGATTTTAATACATTATCATCTCCGCTTTGTAAAGGAATATGCAAATGTTTGCACATTTTCGGTGACTCCGCAATGAAATGAATCAGATCTTCCGGGATGGTAGTCGGCTCAATCGAACTAATGCGGATACGATCCAAATTTTCAATTTCAGTCAGTCTGTATAATATATCCAGAATGGATTTTTCATTACTTTCATAGGTTCCGATATTTACACCGGTAATCACAATCTCTTTATGTCCCAGTTCGACCAGCTTCTCAGCCTCCCGTTGGATGTCCTCCGGATTTCTGCTACGCGCGGGTCCTCTGGCAGTGGGAATAATGCAAAAATTACAAACAAAATTACAGCCATCCTGAATTTTTAAATTGGCTCGAGTAGAATTATCATAGAGACCATAACTTTCAATAGTAAACTCGTCCCGGCTAATTTTTGGTGAGTGAACCACAAGCGGTTCTTCTCTTTTTTCCAGGCCGTCAAGATAATCTACCACCTTCAATTTATGTTCATTACCAATGATCAGATCAATGCCGGATATTCCCTTAAGAGTATCCACTGCCATTTGGGCATAACAGCCAACGACCGCAACATAGGTATTTGGGTGCTTTCGTAATGCTCTACGAACCGCCTGTCTGCATTTGGAATCGGCCTGTTCGGTTACCGTACAGGTGTTTATAATGGTAAGATCTGCCGGTTCGCCAAAATCAACAATTTCAAAGCCTTCATTTTTTATTGATTTGGCAATAATCGCTGTCTCGGCCTGATTTAACCGGCAACCTAATGTATGAAAACTGGCTTTCAATGGAATCCTATAACATTTAATTCAAACATCTTTTCACAAATTTCTGCAATTTTATAATTTACGAAATTCATCAGGTGGAATAAAGGGGCGTTCTTAAGATACACGAAGCATGCATGAAGTAGCAATGTCACTCGTGGATGCTGGATGCTGGAGCAGGAAAAATGTGCCTCAAACGTTGTCATCCTGCAAGGACCTTTCATCCGTGAAGCAAAACTCAAGGAAACAAGATGCAAGAGACAAGTTGCCGGATTAGATCCCTAAAATGACAGACCAGTGCCCAGTACTGAGTACCGAATCTCTCAGGGACTCAGGGACTTAGGCGCAAAGGTACTCTGTCTCTTTGTCACTTTGTCTCTCTGTCACTATCATTCTCAAACTCATAGTCATAAAACAAAATATCCGATTTTATCTTTCCGGAAAAAATAAATAAAAATGATATCTCGGCATCCATATGGATCTGAGCCGGCACCCAGTGACCCTCTACCCGATTCAGTCCAATATCCATCCGCATGGTTTCGATTCCTGTTGGAAATTCTGATGGAACCAGACTGGCCCTGACGACCACATATTCATCCGTATGAATCCACAGATCGCCATGAAAAAAATCTTCGTTTTCTTCCAGGCATTTAGATTTGATATGTATAGTCGAAAAGTTATTTACATTTTCCAAACCAATATAAGTAAATTTGTACTTATCCCGGTATTCCGGCCCTACCATTTCGTTAAGACTGAACTTACGGCCCTCCCCCGGTTCATTTTTCTCTGATACTTTTTCAGTCACATCCAGCCACTGACCATCCTCAAAATTTTCAGCGCTTATCAGTTTCCGCTCACGATTTTCATTTGATTTTACATACACCTCATATAGACGACGGGATTGCTCATCGATCTCGTCATCACCATCCAGTTTAACAAAGCTAATTTTTTGTTTAAAACGATAGTTTTGCAATGAATCTGTATTGGCTTCCTGGATCAGATTTGCCCGATAGACTTTTTCAATTAACGCATCGATATCCTGGGCAGTAGTCAATGAAATAGTACTGTTTAACAGAACCACAATGATAAAGAAATATCGGCCCACTTGTCAGTCTCCATTATAGTGTCAAAATTAAAAAACTACAAATCTCCATTCATATTTAACCTGGATATTTTTTTTCTCGCAAAGCCACAGAAACGCAGAGACGCAGATAAAAGATTAGAGATTAGAGATTAGAGATTAGAACTTAAAAGTTAAAAAATATATTAATTCCCAATTCTTAATCGCAATTTTCAATGGCCAACCGCCTACTGCCAACTGTTAACTGCCAATCGTTTTAATTCCATTCCTGAGATTCTCAATAAATTTCACTTTTTTACTGTTTCCACCCAGGCTTGATTTGCTCATGGCAGGAACGATAATCTGACTAAAACCCAATTTTTCTGCCTCGCGAATCCGATCTTCAAGGCGGCTTACCCGGCGCACCTCACCTCCCAGACCAATCTCCCCTATATAAACCGTTTTATTTGGTAATGGCTTGTCATCCAGACTGGAGATAAGTGCCATACAGATACCAAGATCGGCCGATGGTTCTTCTATCTTCAGACCTCCGGATACTTTAATAAAAACATCATAAAAGCCAAACGGTTTGCCAAATCTTTTTTCCAGCACAGCCAATAACAGGTTCATACGACGATGATCGATTCCGGTCGCTGTTCTTTGTGGCATACCGAATTGGGTTTTACTCACCAAAGCCTGGATCTGTATCAGGAAGGTACGATTACCCTCAAGTACAGCAACGATGGCATTGCCTGACTCCTGATTGTCGGTTTCGGATAAAAATATCTCTGAAGGATTTGATAACTCTTCCAACCCGCCGGCCGTCATCCGGAATAATCCAATTTCATTTACCGGACCAAACCGGTTTTTTGTGCAACGTAAAATACGATAATCATATTGATTATCGCCCTCAAAATACAGAACCGTATCTACCATGTGCTCAAGCACTTTGGGACCGGCAATATTGCCCTCTTTGGTGATGTGACCCACTATTATAACCGGCACCATATGTTCTTTGGCATACCGTGTCAGCTTCGCGGTGCAAGTCCGCAACTGACTGATATTGCCGGGAATTGATTCTATTTCATCACTGGCCAGGGTTTGTATTGAATCGACAATTACGGCCTCAGCCTTTGTATCATGAACAATTTCCAGCATATTTTCCAGATTTGTTTCTGAACTGAACAAAATATTTTCACTTTTCAAACCCAGACGTTCCGCGCGCAACTGCACCTGGCGCTGAGACTCTTCACCCGAGACATAGAGTAACTTGCCGGTATTCTTTAATCCTTCCAACACTTGTAACATTAGGGTAGATTTTCCTATCCCCGGATCACCGCCGATAATCGTAACCGATCCCGGTACGATTCCACCTCCTAAGGTTCGGTCGAATTCCATAATACTGGTTTTTATCCGGTTAAATACCTCGGAAGAGCCCGACATCAATGGCTGTGCCGATGTTTTAGTTTTCCGTGGTTTATCCTTTACCGCTTCCCGGGTTTCTTCCTGAAACGAACTCCATGCATCGCAAGCGGGACATTTCCCAAGCCATTTCATTGACTCATGGCCACATTGCTGACAAATATATAGCGACTTAATCTTTCCAGCCATCTCGAGATCCTATACAATATTAAATTTTCAATTGATAATCAGGAGTTAGGAATTAGAAATTAGAGATTAGAGATTAGAGATTAAATGTGAGGAAGAATTTAACGCCAATATCCAATACTAATAACAAATAACAAATTCCTAATTACCAATTACTAATTACTAATTACAATCCAAACTCAAAGTGCCCAATACGAAATTTCCAATTCCAAATCCTCATTCAAACAAATCTGTCTGTGCCCTTGGTATCAAAGGGCGTGCATTCAACCCCTCATTTCTCAGTACAGTTACAAAATCATCAAATCCATGGGTACAATATATTTCGCTTGCGCCGCTGTTAATTGCGGTCTTGACAAGTTCATCAAAATCTGCATGATCGCTGTAGGAAAACACCTGATCCACCTTGAAGCGAAATTTAGTCGACGCATCCATACCCCAACCCGACAAAAATATGGTATATTTATTTTCCATATTTTTAATAAATCGCTGATGTCTGAAGTTAACGGGTACGAGTAATACACGATTTTTATAGTCACTTTTGCGTAATTTTTCATATTCTCCAAATTGTATATCATATTTCTTATACACATTAGCCAGACGCACGATGCTATAATCAGCTGCAATTTTTATACCAGCATTACTGATAAAATGTAGTATTTCCTGCGCTTTTCCCAGTGGATATGCAAAGATAACCGGCGTTATTCCCGCATTCAGTTTCTCTGATACAAGTTGAAGTACATCCTGTTCAATCACCTCCCTGGTGGGAAATCGGTAATGGGATCTGCCAAAAGTAGACTCCATAATTAACACATCACACGGAACGGTTTGATATTTTTCGACTGTATTTGCGGATTTTGTCCTGAAGTCACCGGTATAAAGCAGTCTGCCCTCAGAATTTTCGATTAGAATCTGGGCCGAACCAAGGATATGACCGGCCGGGTACAACGAAATCTCAGCATGCTCAATTTTAAATTTCTGACCGTATTCCAGTGCCAGGCAATGTGTTTTTTTTTGTCGAATCTGAAGAAATTCTGCGGTTGGAGGACTACATAATATCTGACTATGTCTTGCTGCATGGTCGGCATGAGCATGTGAAATAAAACCGATTTCTCTCTTTTTCCGACTATCCAGATATAAATTTATGGAAGGAATATGTATCGCTTTATCCCGGATCTCAAATAATGAAACGATAGGTTTATTCCTTTACCAGTTCAAGAGATTGCTTAAGAAGGGCCTCACGGGGCATATTTACCAACAGGGAATAAATACTCACCACGGCAAAAATCAGGTAGTTTTGGAAATCAGCAAGAATGATATAATTAAAAAACCCAAGCAGGGCAATCAATTCGGCCATTGCCCATATAAGAATATAATTTCTTCTTATCCGGTTTACGACAAAAGGCGACACCTGTTCTTCGGGAAGTTCTTTGGCCCCTTTAATGATTTTTGCCGGCGATAGAACGGTTCTCTTTAAAAATAGTATTGCAATGGCAAAAATAACCGCCGCGATGAACATCATTTGTGCCACATCCTGGGATTCCGGTATGGGAGCAACCGAGGCAGAGGAATCCAGATAGTAGACCACAAAACTTAAAATCACAACCCCACTCACCACCGCACCCCAAAGGGTCATATTGGATTTGTGATAATTTTGCATAACGTCCTCACTCCTTTCATTTAATAAAATGTAAGCAAATATAGCATTGATATAAAGACTTTATTAATAGGATTTTTCAGATGGAGGTATTATTTATAATTTCAGTATTGATAATTGATAAAACTTGAAGGGTAATATTTTGATTGCAGGTCAAGGGATCTGAGGATTTTGATGTTTGTGAATTACCCCAGGATTAATCCTGGGGTAATAACACATATTATATACCTGACATTACTTAACTTAGGCTGGATACTTAATCACAAATTATTTATTATTAATTCTCTGCGAACTCTGTGCCTTCTCCGCATCCTCTGCGGTTATTATTCATATATTTAACATGAATCAAACTTAGAAACTCAAGCACAAAATTCTTATCTAATCAAAATTTTAATTCCTTCGTGATCCTATAATAGCGGATCAATAATCTCCGTAAAAAATGACATCGGCCGGTATCCCTGCACACCCTGTCTTACTTTGCCTTCTTTATCAAGTACGAATGTGGTCGGAATACTGCGAATTCCACCATAGGCATATACCACTTCCTGATTATGGATAACAATCGGATAATTTATTTTATAGTTTTCAGCAAAATCTGTTACCATGGGTATCACTTCCGCCTCACTTCCCTGATCCAGATTTATACCAAGCACCACAAATTTGTCCTCACCATACTTTTTCTGCATCTCTACAAAATCGGGAATTCCTTTGCGACATGGCGGACACCAGGTAGCCCAAAAGTCCAGTACAACCACTTTACCTTTATAGTCGCTCAGTTTCACATCATTTCCATCCAAATCTTTCAGAGTAAAATCCGGTGCCTGAGGATGCTTACTATCTTGTTCCTGCGGCGTGTGGCTGGTTGTATTTGATTTTTCAACTACCGGCTGATTAGTACTATCACCTGTAGAGAAAAATCCATATGTAACGGCAACAATCAGTATGAATGTAGCCAGTAAACTAAATTTAGTTTTATTTGTCATTATATCACCTCAGTATATTTTCTGATAAATTATATTTATCAATTTTCTTTTATATCAAATCTATAAATCTGAACATACTATTAAATCAATCGGCATTAGATCAAGCTGTTTCTGAGCCGGTCTCAAATGCCTCTAAAATTTTCTCAACAAATTCCATCTCCGGAACCGCGCCTTCAATGGGAAAGTCCTCACCCACCATTGTCCGTGGAACACCTCTCACATTATATCGCACTGAAAGATGTGGAAACTCAGTCGCTTCCACAGCATCAGCAGTAATATTACTATTTTCAATTGCTGCCTTATGCGCCATGCGTATTGCTTTGGGACAATAGGGACAGGTTGGTGTTGCAAATACCTGAAGACGTAATGGCTTATCCACTTTTGCCAGCAAGTCTTTGGCCGCCGGTGAAAAACCGGAATCGTTTTTGGATACGTCTACAATATCTTCAAGAAGAGCTGAAAATTCATACCCGCTTGGAATTCCGTAATATCGTACGCCATAGTCTTTTTTTCCTTCTATGACAGTTGCGGGAATCTTATCAATATTGTATTTTTCGACAAATTCTGTATCTGTTTGAAAGTCGTAAATATCTAACGATATCTTCTCTGATAAATCGGAAACTTCCTCAAGTATCTGTCTTGTTTCCCTGCAATACTGACATTCCAATTCCTGGGTAAACATAATCAGTTTCACATCATCTTTAAGATTCTCAAACAAATTACGGACATACTGCTGATCTTTTTCAGTTAAAAAAGCCATTTGGCCCACTCCTCTTAATTCAGTACTTCGGCACCCTGTGCATAATATTTCAACTTTTCGGCAATCATCTGTTTTGGTACAGCACCAATAATCTGATCAACAACTTTTCCGTCCTTAAATAATAATAGTGTGGGAATACTCATGATTCCGAACTGCATGGCCACACGATTTTCATCAGTATTTACTTTGGCTATTTTTATTTTACCATCAAAATCTTCTGCAAGTTCCTCAAGTACAGGAGCAATCATTCGGCAAGGGCCACACCAGGGTGCCCAGAAATCTACTAAAACAGGAACATCTGAATTTACAACTTCTGCATCAAAAGTTAAATCGTTTACATTAAGTGGTTTCATTGTAACATCTCCTTTTATTTTCTTTATAATAATTTACTATTTTGATTTTTGATGCAGGTGGGATAAAAAAGATACAATAAATTTTAGCGATGTGATTTTTTTATATCATCCAGATTTAAAACTTTCAATAAGCGCTCATTAACATCGTTAGGAATTTGCTTTTTATCATCCATTTCGCGGCAAACTGTCACTGTACGACGAATAGTATCTAATTGCACCTGGCAGGTTGGGCAGGATTTAAGATGTTCGGCAACTTCACGACATGCAGGCGCATCCAAATCTTCGCCCATGAAATCGCAAATTTGTTTGACTACATCTTTGTGATTGAATTTAATTTTATCTTCTGACATGATCTTCAAAATAGTTTGATAATTTATCTCTTAAGTAAAGTCTTGCTCTTCTCAACCTGATTTTGACGTTTTCTTCACTAAGTTCCAGTATTTTGCCCGTTTCTTTAATTGAAAGAAATTCAAGATCTCTCAGGATGAAAACAGTTCGGTATATTTCCGGCAATTCATTTATAGATTTATCCAGTATTTTTTTTCAGCTCTTCATTATGAACTTCAGCCGTTGGATCCTGCGACCAATCAATAAATGCTGTGTTTTCTATACTTTTCTCGAGTTCCGGATTATCAGGAAACTCTGTATAGACCATCTTTTTACGTCTGAGTTTCATCAGACTGGCATTTGTCGCGATCCGGTAAATCCAGGTAAAAAATGTTGACCGGCCATCAAAACCATCTATCTTTTCCAGGGCAGTCAGAAAAGTTTCCTGAAGAATATCTTCCGCATCTTCTCTGTTTCTTAAAATCCTGAGGGCCAGGTTATAGACACGTTCACTGTACATTGACACCAGTTCCGAGAAAGCCCGTTTATCACCCTGCTTGGCATTTTTTACAAGTTCTTGTTCGCTCAACTAACTGCTCTATAAATATTAAGATGAATAATTTTTAAATAAGTTACAGATTATTCTGGAATCAGAACAAATATTAAGTCCATTACATTCGTTCGTGTGGGTCCGGTTTTAATCAAATCGCCCAGCGATTCAAAGAAATGATACGCATCATTGTTGTTTAAATATTCCATTGCATTTAAATTTTTCTCAGCAGCACGGGATAGAGTCGTTTCAGTAACCATGGCACCGGCAGCATCTGTAGGCCCATCAGTCCCATCAGAACCGCAACTGACAAAAAGATAGGGCCGATTTGCGCCGGTAATTGCCGTAGCTAAAGCAAGTTCCTGGTTCCGCCCGCCCTTGCCATTACCTCTGATATTAACCGTGGGCTCGCCGCCAAACAATAAACATGCCGGCTTTTTTACCGGGATATCACTATGTTGTACCTCTCTGGAAATAGCCGCTATCATCTTTGCAATTTCCCGGGCCTCACCATCAATCATTGAGGTAAAAATAAGTGCATTATAACCAAGTTCAGTTGCCTTTGACTCCGCTGCTTTCAGAGCAAGCCGGTTACTGCCAATCACGATATTGGAGACTTTGTTAAAAATCGCATCGCCGGGTTTTGGTGTTTCCGGTAGTTCACCGGAATAACCGGATTGCAAATGACTTAATATTGAGGCGGGAATTTTATCGACAATCTCATATTTGTTAATAATTGACATAGCTTCTGAAAAAGTCGAATCATCCGGACTTGAAGGTCCGGAAGCAATTACGGAAAGGTCATCACCGATGACATCAGACAATGCGAGTGTGATGCAGCGAGCCGGGCTGATTAGACGGGCCAGCTGGCCACCCTTCACTTTTGACAGATGTTTACGGATACAATTAATTTCGTGTATTGTGGCACTACAACCTAATAATGTTTTGCTCAGCTCCTGAAGATCAGCCAATTTAATATTTTCCGGCAGGCTCTCCATCAATGCCGATCCACCACCAGTCAGCAAAACCAGAACACAATCATTCTCCGTCAATCCCTCGATTTTCTCCAGCATTTCATTTGTTGCGCTGATGGTATTGTCATCCGGAACCGGATGCGCTGCTTCTAATATCTTTATTTTATCTACCTGATCAAGATGATCATATTTGACAGTGATACATCCGTCTGAGAGAAAATCGCCAAGCAATTCTTCAACGGCGCGCGCCATCGGTGCAGCGCCTTTTCCGGCACCTATAACGATCAACTTTTCGCACTTATCCATATCCAGGGTAATATTGTCAGGGAGATGAAGCACATTCCCTTTTCTCCGGATTTGTTCTTTTATCAGGTAATACGGATCGACAGAATGTAGGGCACTCTGTAGAATTATATCTGCATGATTATTCAGTGTATCTGACTGCATTTATTTATTATCCTCCTCAACCGCCTTTTGTACCTGTATAAATATATCCGGTACCGCTGCTACAACACGATTCCAGGTTGGAATAGACTGCACCTCAAATGGATTTTCCAAGAACTGATCGCAGGCATGGATCAGACACTCACGAAAAGTCTCCACAGCTACCCCCTCCGCATGACGATCAAAATCTAGTCCATTTATCAACGCGTCATGATAATATTTGGTAATGTATTCCTGTGCCGTTCTCAAATAGGTGGAACTCAGGGAATTAAAAAACTCCCGGCTCATGATATGTCCCATGCTGGCCAGGGTAGAAAAAAGCATTAAAATAATATCTACTGCCATTTTTCCTAATCCGCCATCCATATACCCTTGAATCAAATCAGAATGTTTATGATCGAAGGTATCGGCCAGATCTACCTGGCAAATTCTTTTTTTAGAACTGTTACGATAGACTTCCGAAAGCACACCCACTTCCAGGCCCCAGTTAAAAGGTAAACGACATCTGCGCACCAGATTATTTACAATGGCAAACTCGCCCGCCAGTGGATATCTGAAACTTCGCAGATAACGTATATAATCGTTACGGACAATTAACTGTGACAATGCCTGGATCAACGGAAATACAAGCAGACGTGTTACACGGCCATGCATTTTGTTTGAGACTCGGCTGTAGTATCCTTTGCTGAATTCAAAATCACAACCGGGATGGACAATGGGAAAAATCAATCTTGCCAGTATCTGACGATCGTAGGTAAGAATATCGGCGTCATGCAGCGCAATCGCGAAGGTATCACGATGAGCCAGGGCAAAACCAAATGCCATCCAGGCGCCACGTCCTTTTCCCTGAGGTCCGGCGGATACTTCATTTTCCTCAAGCATTTTCATAATACTTTGTAATTTCGGACCATCATTCCAGAGAATACTTAATTCCTGGGGCAGGTCGGAAAAGAAATCTTTGGCATGTTTGAATTGCGCTTCATCCGCTCTGTCAAGCGAAATAATCAAACGCTTAATATAATCTGCTTCTTTAAGACTCTTAACAATGGTCGGTAGTGCCGGTCCTTCTATTTCGGAAAAAAGAGACGGGATCACCAACGCCACGGGTCGGTTTTGGGCAAAATTTCGTAACTGATCCTCAAGTGCATCAAGGCTCATCATATCCCCAAGATTATGAAAAGCCGTTATATGACTGTCCTGAAAAAAATCACTCATGTTTCCTCCTAAGTAGTGCTAGAACCCTCTCATTCCACCCCACTGGTCCGATTCCTTCTGAGCGTATCAAATTTTTAATTTGGGGTATGTCGGCAAATGTGCCATCGTGTCGTTTTATCAGCACGGGATAATCTGCTGCGGCAAGCATATCAAAATCATTTGGACTATCGCCCAACGCAATAGATTTATAGTTAACTCCGGGGAATTTCGATTTATAAGAGTTAACTAAAAACCGAAGTGCGTCCCCCTTATTTGATTTTCCCAACAGATGCATAAACCGGCCACCAAACAAGATATTCAAATTATATTTCTCAATTTCCTGAACCAGTATTCTCTTGGCTTTATCATCAAAAAACAACGGAACCGAATACTCGCGCTGTAATGCCATTTTTGTTTGACGTTCGCCAAGTCCGGTCATTTCTTGGATCTCTGATTCTGACGTATTGTGGAATCCCTGAATTGCATAGTCATTTTCCTCCGAGATAATCTGCAGAATTTCCGTTATCCGTTCAAATGACGGTCCAAACCGGTAACACCATAATCCTTCAATATCATCACTATCTGGTTCCATAGGGAAATACCCCGGTTTTGTATAAATAGCAGCGCCATTTTCTACAACAAATGGTGTTCCTTCCAGGTGCATACTATTCTGATATGCCATCATTTCAGGACGCGTTTTACTGGAAACAAGAATGAGTGGAATCGAGTTTTTTTGTAGAAAAGCCAGAGCATCATTTGCCGGTGCATATGAATAGGATAAATGATCCAGAAGCGTACCATCCAAATCAGAGAAAACAATATATTTTCGGGTCACCATTTATACAACATCACTCATCTTCTTCTGGCAAAGGACGGTATAGTAAAACCGTTCGTCCCAGAACCTGTACGACTTCGATATCTTTCAGTTTCGATAGATGCTCTACAATTAACTTAAATTCATCTGATTTGGAATCGAGTACCTTAACCTTGACAAGTTCTTTGTTCCCCAGCGCTTCATATATAAACCGGATTACCTTATCGGTAATCCCCTCTTTACCGATATGAACACTGGCTTTTAATCTGTTTGCCTGTGCACGTAATTTTCGTTTGTCTTTTCCAATCATAATTTTTCCTGTCTGTCTTAAGCAAAGATATAGTAAAGAATCGCGAGTCAAAAATCAAGCTGGAAGGAAGCAGGATGACGGATACAGGATACAAGAAACAGGATGCTGGATGCAAGATACAGGTTACAGGATACAAGATGCAAGATACAGGTTACGAAATGTCATACTGTCCCGTTCCTCTGAATAGAAATATTTTTTACCGCAAAGGCGCAAAGAGCAAAAGCAAGGATCGCAAATATATATATATATTATTTTTTCTCAGCGTACTTTCTGTTTTCTCAGTGCTCTCTGCGGTTTCATATTATTACGCCATTACTTCAGACTTTCATCATTATGATGCTCAGGGACTTAGGGACAGAACTTCTTTAAGTATTTGCTACCTGTTAAAAGGTCATTATCCATAGGATCCTGTTCCGGGACAAGATGACTAATATTAAACCTGGAGCCTGGAGCCTGAAGCCTGAGGCCTAAATCTTGCAACCCTTTGTCCAATTGCATTTATATTTACCCACCATTAAATTGGATAAAACATCTTGGAGGTTGCAGCATGATTCGAGAAAAAATCGATCAGGCAATAGAAATAATGAAGGAAGAAAATATTGACTGCTGGTTAACTTTTGTCAGGGAAAGCAGTACGATTCCTGATCCTGCAATGGATCTGATTGTGGGCACCGGAGTTACATGGCAATCGGCATTTATTCTGACATCAGCCGGTGATTCCATTGCCATTGTCGGCAGCCTTGATAAAGCAAACCAGGAAGATCATGGGTACTATGATTCGATCATTCCTTATGTTCAGTCAGTGGAAGAGGATTTAATAAAAGCGCTCAGGAAAATAAATCCGCAGAAAATTGCCATCAATTATTCACTGAATACCGCCACTGCGGATGGCCTGACCCATGGTATGTATCTGCAACTCATGCAATACTTAAAACAGGCAAATTTTCATAATCGTATTATATCTTCCGAACCATTGCTGAATAAGCTACGTGGGCGAAAGTCCGCTACTGAAATCAGTTTAGTAGAAGATGCTATTAAGGAGACCTTACACCTGTTTAAACTGGTCGGAAAATTTATTCGTCCCGGTCGCACAGAGAAACAAATTGCACAATTTCTAATAAATGAGGTGCAAAAGGCCGGAATGGATCTGGCCTGGGATCCGGATCACTGTCCGGCTGTATTCACCGGTCCGGATACGGCCGGTGCCCATGCCGGCCCAACTGATCGTGAGGTGAACCCCGGTCATGTTTTGAATATCGATTTTGGTGTAAAGAAGAATGGCTATTGCTCTGATCTGCAACGGTCCTGGTATATTTTACGTCAGGGTGAATCTTCAGCACCTCCAGAGGTTAAAAGAGGCTTTAAAGTTATTTTTGAAAGTGTGACTATGGCAGCGGCGCAGCTTAAACCAGGGCTGGTAGGTAACGACATCGATTCTGTTGCCAGATCACATATCACGGATAACGGGTACGAAGAATATCCGCATGCCCTCGGCCATCAGATTGGCAGAACCGCGCATGACGGTGGCGGATTATTGGCTCCGAAATGGGAAAGATATGGCACACTTCCGGACCAGGAGATTGAAAAAGACCAGTTGTATACTATTGAACCACGGCTTACCATTAAAGGCTATGGCGTGGCCACTATTGAGGAAATAGTTGTGGTAACCGGGGATGGCTGCCGGTTCTTATCTGAGAGACAGAGAGAGATTTATCTTATATCAGCATGAGGGTACGAGATACAGGATACAGGATACAAGGAATACAAGGTACAAGGTACAAGGTACAAGGTACAAGGTACAAGAAATTTGCGGAATTAGATTTACTTGTCAAATAAAAGTTCATCTTTTTTCCAACTTCTAACTCCTAATTTCTAACTTCTAACTATAATCCCTCAGCTATCCTTGGCATTCGAATATAATTTATCCGCCAGATTGGATGAAGTGACAATCCCTTTGATCATGGCGGAACTCAAACCTTCATGCTCCATCTGGTTTAAACCGGCGATAGTACACCCCCTGGGTGTGGTGACCCGGTCTATTTCGTATTCTGGATGGTTTTTAGCAGAAAGCAGCAAAGAAGCAGCACCACGTGCGGTTTGTGAGGCTATCCGTAGCGCATCTTCCGAATGAAATCCGACTTCAATACCGCCCTGAGATGCAGCACGAATCACGCGCAGAAAAAATGCAACACCACATGCGCCCAGTGCGGTGGCGGCACCCATCTGCACTTCTTCGATTATCAGCGTTTCACCGACTGTTTTAAAAATTGATTCTGCTGTTTTCAGTGCCTTACTATGGGAACCATCTGCAGCAAGGCAGGTCATAGACTCATTTATAGCAATCGCTGTATTTGGCATGGCCCGTACTACCGGTACATTTTTTTCAATGCGGTTTATAATTTGGCTGGTGGACAATCCCGAAACCACAGATATCACGGTATGAATATCAGGATCCAGATTTTTTTTAATCTGATCCAATACGGGATCTGCCTGTTTGGGTTCGACACATAAAATAATTATCTGGGTATCTTCAACTGCTTTCTTATTATTTTTTGTAACATTAAAACCTCTTTTTTTCCACAAGTTTAATTTAGTCACATTTCGCCGTGTTAGCGTGATCTGTGAGGATTTAAACTCTTTTGATACCACAAGTCCCTCGGCTATTGACAGACCGATATTTCCTGCACCAAGTATAGTTATTTTATCCTTTGACATTTCTATTACTCCTGTTATTTTTTACCTTATTTTCTTCTACACCCTCACTTAAACTAATCCATCGCATTTGCAATACGCAGTACATCGGCAAATACACCGGCGGCAGTAACTTCTTTGCCGGCACCCGGCCCTCTGATAATTAACGGATTTTCGCCATAGTGATCAGAATATATGGCGATCATATTTTCAGTACCTTGTAAAGAAGCCAGTGGATGAGTTTTGGGCAATGACATTAGTCCGACTGATGCAATATTGTTTTCAAATTTAGCAACATATCGCAACACCTCATCCGCTGATTTTGCTGATTCAACTCTGGCGGCATAACCTGTATCTTCTTTTTCGAGCTGCTCAAATGCCTGTTCAACTGAGGCTGCCTTTTCCACATTATCCGAGATCAGTTTTTCTACTTTGATGTCATCCGGCTCAAACTGATATCCGGCCTCACGCAGCAGAATCAATAATTTGCGTGCGACGTCCATTCCTTTCAAATCTTCACGTGGATCCGGTTCTGTATAGCCAAGTTCCTTTGCTTTACGGATTATCTGACTAAAAGGTTGTGCTCCGTCAAAAACATTAAATACATAACTCAATGTTCCCGAGAGGATTCCCTCAAGTTTATTGATACGATCGCCACTCGCTACCAAATCCTGAATGGTATTAATTAGTGGTAAGGCCGCACCCACATTTGTTTCATAGAGGAATTTTACATTATTCGCGTTTGCGGTTTCCCGAATACTCTGATAGAACTCATAGGAGATGGAATTCGCAATTTTATTTGGTGTGGCAATCGAAATTTTTCTTTTTAATATTTCCGGGTACTGCATAGGAATATCATAATTTGCCGTACAATCTACGAAAATGCTATTAGGCAAATTAAATTCTGTCATTTTGGAGATAAAGACTTCCATATCCGATACAATTTTTGATTCGCTCAGTATCTTTGTCCAATTTTGAAGATCAATTCCCTTTTTATCAAAGAACATTTTACGGCTATTGGCAATTCCAACCAATTTGATCGATAACCGCTGTCTTTGCGCTAATCTTGATGCCTCACGTTTTATCAGCTCGATAAATTCTGTGCCGATAAGCCCGGTTCCCATCAGGTACAAGTGAATAGATTTGGTTTCTGAGAGAAAAAACGCATCATGTAATACATTAACGGCTTTCACTTCATCATTACGGGAAATGACCATGGATATATTGAACTCCGATGAGCCCTGGGCAATTGCGACAATATTCACCCCATTCTTACCCAATGCATTAAACACCTTACCGGCAATCCCGGTTTTCTGGCGCATATTTTCTCCGACTACCGCCAAAATAGCCAGATCCTTCTCAATGGAGATTTCATTAACCTGCTTTTCGCGTAACTCAAATCGCAGTTCATGTTCTACTGCTTTTTTTGCCGGAAGTGCATGTTCCGGCATAACGGCAAAGCATATTGAATGCTCAGAAGATGCCTGAGAAATAAGGATGATATTTATCTCCTTTTGCGCCAGTGCATTAAAAATTCTCTGTGCAATTCCTGCCACACCAATCATTCCACTGCCCTGAATCTGTAACAGGCATACATCATCAATCGTCGACAAACCTTTTATTATATATGAGTTGATTCCGCTGTCATTACTTATCACCGTACCGGCAAAATTAGCGTTCAGTGTGTTCATTACCCTGATTGAGATTTCTTTATCCAATGCGGGCTGCATAGTAGGTGGATAAATGACCTTGGCTCCAAAATGAGATAATTCCATTGCTTCTTCATAGGAAAGTTTACGAATAGAGAATGCATTGGATACCTTACCCGGATCTGCAGTCAGGACACCATTAACATCCGTCCAGATTTCGATTTCTTCCACCTCAAGTGCAGCCCCAAAAATGGATGCGGTAAAATCGGAACCGCCACGCCCTATGGTGGTCGTTTCTTCATTTTTTGTTGAGCCGATAAAACCGGTGACTACATAAATATCATGATTGTCTTTAATCAGAGATTTTATATTACGATTTGTTTCCTCATACCGGATCCGAGCCTTACCAAATTCATCATCCGTAAAAACAATGGTTCTGCTGTCCACAAATATCGAATCCATGGCCCGATCAGCCAGGATTTCATTTATGGTATATGCAGACAATCGTTCGCCAAAGACTCATGATATAATCAAGCGTTTTTGGCGTCAGTTCCTTAACCAGAAATACGCCATGCAGTATTTCTTCCAGTTCATTCAAGCGGATCTTTATTTGGGTTAACGCATCGGTTTGTCTTTGCAGTGTGAGTAACTTCCGGGCGACTTCCAGGTGCCGTGATTCGATTTCATTAAATATATCTTTATAAGCCATATCACCAACAGCTGCTTGTTTCCCCATTAGGATTAACTGATCGGTAACACCGCCAAAAGCAGAAAAAACTACTATTAGTTTATCTGAAGATTTTTTGTCAGCAATAATTTGTGCAATTTTTTCGATTCTATCCGGAGACCCAACTGAGGATCCACCAAATTTAAGTACTTTCATTGAACATCCTTGATATTGTCTATTTAATTTTAAACTCAGAATATTTTAGTAAATGAACTTTTACCCGAAGTATAATCTTAAAAAAAGTCCCTGAGTCCCTTTGTCCCTGAGCAAATAATATTTGTGGCATAAAGGTCATCCTGTATCTTGTATCTTGATCTTGTATCTTGCATCTTGCATCCTGTCTCCTGCTTTACCTAAACGTATCAATAATCATTTCTTTAAATGGATGATATTCCGTTGAAATTTTCTCAGCTACTTTTTGTTTTTTAATTGCGTTTCTAAGCACCTCTGGTATCTCTATATCGATGGATAGTGCTTTCTCCACTGAATCTGCAAATTTTCCGGGATGGGCTGTTTCCAGGGTAATTATTTTTGCATCCGCATTTACCAGTCTATGATACCGATGGCTCACTGTTAATCCAACTGCGCCATGCGGATCCAATATATATCGATATCGCTGATAACAATCTTTGATAGTTTGCAATGTTTCTTCATCCGTTACCGAATCGCTGTAAATATGAGTTCTCATATCTGCTAGCGATTGATTGAACAAATCGGTAATACGATAAAAATTACTTGGATTTCCCACATCCATTGCATTGGAGTAGGTCTTTATTGCTTTTTGTGGTTTAAATTCACCTGATTTGAGATACTGAGAAAATACCTGATTTGCATTTACAGCAGCAATAAAAGCATTAACCGGTAAACCCATCGCCCGGGCAAATAAACCTGCGGTCAGATTGCCAAAGTTACCACTTGGCACGCAAAACACGGCATCACCTGATGACTTTATCAATTGGCCAAATGCATGAATATAATAAAGGGACTGAGGTAATAAGCGTGCAATATTAATCGAATTGGCAGATGAAAGATAAAACTCCGTCTTTAATTGTTCATCCAGAAATGCATTCTTCACCAATTGTTGACAATCATCAAAGGTACCATCCACCTCGAACGCATGAATATTGCCACCCATGGTGGTTAGTTGTTTTTCCTGTATCTCAGAAACCATACCGCTGGGATATAATAATCCTACCTCAATACCATCCACACCGTAAAAGCCGCTGGCCACCGCACTGCCTGTATCACCGGAAGTGGCCACCAGAATAATTATCTTTTTTGATTCATGTTCCACATATTTTGCCAGAATACGGGCCAGGAACCGGGCGCCAAAATCTTTAAAAGCCAATGTTGGACCATGAAATAATTCCAAAACATAATTTTTCTCATCCAGCCGGATCAATGGCACGGCAAAATTAAAGGCATCGGTTATAATATTAAGTAAATCAGATTCACTTATATCGGACACAAACTTTTTTGCAATTTCAAACGCTATTTCGCCAAAATCACCGGGGATACTGGAATCCGGATCCATAAATACCGGCCGGGGAAATTCTGAAGGCATATACAACCCGCCATCAGGTGCGATACCGTTCAAAACAGCCTGGCGGAATGAGACATGAATGTTTTTATCATTAGTACTATAAAAATGCATTATCTCGTTTCCAAAATTTTCGGACCTTGTTGATTGACACCTGTAATATATAGATCATTCTTAATTTGTTTCTCAATTAGTATGCCCTGTAATTTTTCACCGATTTTTTGGGCCGACTCTTTAGAATCACACAATGCAAACACAGATGGGCCCGACCCCGATATACTGCATCCGAGCGCACCGTGCCGCAATGCAGTCGCTTTCATATTATCAAACTCGGGAATCAATATTGATCTTGCAGGTTCGGCTATCACATCATTCAGCGACCGTGACAGGAGCGTCAGATCATTCTTATACAAAGCGGCAACAATGCCGGCAATATTTCCCCATTGAACGACTGCTGACTCAAGTGATATATCCCGTCTTAGTAATTTTCTCGATTCAGAGGTTTTAATTTCGATTTGTGGATGAATGACCACACAATTTAAATTTTTCGGTACAGGCAATAAGACGATATCTGCCGGATCCTTACTGCGCACCAGGATAAACCCACCATGCAATCCAGCTGCTATATTATCCAGATGTACAGATCCACCGGAGGATATTTTTTCACCTTCCAGTGCATGATTAAGTAATCTGTCTTTACTCAGCGGTACATCAAGGAGGGCATTCAGCGCATATACCCCGGCAATCGAGCTGGCGGCACTGGATCCCATTCCGGAACCAATCGGCATTTTTTTATGGATGGAAACATCTAAACCGATGTCAAGATCCAGTTCCTGCAACAGACTATTCATGGCCACAGTTACCGTGTTTTTTTCAGGATCACTCGGTAGCACGCCCTGGTCACCAGTAATTTCGACTATTCGGATACCGGATCCCGACGTAACCTTTGCTTCGACCTCATCCCCCGGACTATCCAATGCCATACCAAAGATATCAAATCCTGGCCCGACATTGGCAATAGTAGCCGGAGCAAAAACTCTGCTGTATGTGTATTTTAATAGCATTTGATAAATTCCAAAATTTGTCTTGTTATCTCACTGTCATCCTATAAGACGCCAGGAACCAGAGGCCTGTCATCTCGCAGAGATCCTCCCGGATTGTTTGCACCAAAACAACGGAAAGATTCCTTCGGAATGACCCCTTGTATCCAGCATCCTGTATCCTGTATCCTGTATCCTGTATCCTGTATCTAAAATTAAATTTGAGTTTCACATATTTTTTTATCAATATCAATTATATTTTCATGCTTCAGAATATATAAGGAATTTCGATATGAAACGAAGAGATTTTTTAAAAGCCGGAGCCGCTACCGGTTTAACAGGTATAATTTCTGGTCCTGGCATATCTTATAGTACCCCTCTGGCCGGCGACCCGGTTGTTATATCCAGTAAGAATGGACTTGATGCAGTTAAACTCACTTATGATATGATAATGGAGGGGAAAGATGCACTTGATGGTGTGATTGCCGGGGTCAATCTGGTCGAAGATGATCCCAATGACCATTCCGTCGGGCTGGGTGGTCTGCCTAATGAGGAGGGTGTCGTTGAACTGGATTCCTGCTGTATGCACGGCCCGACCCATAATGCCGGTGCAGTGGCAGCCATTCAGAATATTAGAAATCCTTCAAAGGTGGCACGAATTGTTATGGAACGGACTGATCATGTGTTGATCGTCGGTAAAGGCGCGCTTCAATTCGCCCGTGCCCATGGATTTAAAGAAGAAAATCTGCTTACCGATGAAGCCCGCAAAATCTGGTTAAAATGGAAAGAGAATTTGTCTGATACTGATGATTGGTTTGGCGATGCCGAACTGAACCCGGCAATTGAACGGGAGACGGGAACCATCAACTGTAATGCACTTGATCTTAATGGAAATCTCTCCGGTGTCACCACCACAAGCGGTTTGTCATATAAAATTCCGGGGCGGGTTGGCGACAGTCCTATTATCGGTGCCGGTTTGTATGTGGATAATGAAGTCGGTGCCTGTGGTTCGACCGGACGTGGTGAAGAAAATCTAAAAAATTTGAGTTCCTTCATGGTCGTTGAATATATGCGCATGGGTAAAACACCGGAAGAAGCCTGCCTGGCGGTCTGTCAACGAATCGTCGATCATGCACGCGCCCATGGTTTGAAGGACAAGGATGGCAAAGTCACATTTAATGTAAAATTTTACGCAATTAACAAAGCCGGACAATTCGGATCTGCTGCCATAAAAGGACCATTTGAATACAGTATATGTGATAAAAACGGAAACCGGCACATGACCGGATCACATTTATTTTAACATCATCGCAGGGACACGGCATGCCGTGTCCAATAACAAAATTAAGTCCGGCGAATATACACCATTTCAGTGCCACATTTTGCGAGCACATCATTTTGATTGTAATCATAGCGGGGTATATGCCTGTTCACGGGGACACGGCATGCCGTGTCCAATATCAAAATTAAATCCGGCGAATATACACCATTTCAGTGCCACATTTTGCGACACATCATTTTGATTGTGATCATACCGGGGTAAATGATTTTTCGTAGGGACACGGCATGCCGTGTCCAATAACAAAATTAAATCCGGGGAATAAACACCATTTCAGTGCCACATTTTGCGACACATCATTTTGATTGTGATCATACCGGGGTAAATGATTTTTCGTAGGGACACGGCATGCCGTGTCCAATAACAAAATTAAATCCGGGGAATAAACACCATTTCAGTGCCACATTTTGCGACACATCATTTTGATTGTGATCATACCGGGGTAAATGATTTTTCGTAGGGACACGGCATGCCGTGTCCCTACGCTTGTCAGGAATATCAACAATATTTGCAGATGTATTTCGGTAATTAATTACCTAGTTCCATTACCATCGTCATTCATCTCTACCACATACACCACCAGTGAATCCAATGTTGAATCGGGTATCAATGGGAAGGCCGGCATACGCCAATTTCCATGACGGATAATTTGGCGCACCTCTGATGCGTTCAATATCTCTTGGGTCAAATCCGGTGACCAGAGATTGGCTGGTTGTTGAGCGTCGCCATGACATTCAAAACAAGCTTCTTGATAAATTATGCCAGGATCTGTTGTCGCCGGCATATAATCATTTTCACCACCCAGGAACAGGTTAATACTTAAACCAATGGCAAGACCAATAATAAATATAGAACGGGATCCACTTTTTCATTTTTAGTCCAGCTGATCCGCAACCAATTCTGCAATATCTTTAACCTGTACTTTTGATTCCAGTTCGTTCCCGGCATCCCGCAGCATGGTCAGACAAAACGGACATCCGGTTCCTATGGTTTCCGCTCCGCAATCAATCGCTTCTTTGAACCGTTCACGGCGTACTGCCTCTTTACCCTCTTCTTCTTCTTTCCACATATTCCCACCACCGGCGCCACAACAAAAACTGCGTTCCCGGTTACGACTCATTTCCTGATAATTTGTGTTCACTTGATCTAAAACCGCGCGCGGAGCATCATATATATTATTTTGCCTGCCAAGATAGCACGGGTCGTGAAAGGTAATTTTTGAATTATTATTGCCCTTAAACCGAATTTTATTATTGGCAATTAAATCTGAGATAAACTCGGAGTGGTGAATTACTTCATATTCCCCACCAAACTGCGGATATTCATTCTTTAAAGTATGCAAACAATGCGGACAGGTGGTCACAATCTTTTTTGTCCTCAGTTGATTGAGATTGGTGACATTTTCATCGGCCATCATCGCAAATAAATATTCATTACCCGTGCGACGTGCACTGTCTCCGGTACATTTCTCTTTATTCCCCAACACAGCAAAATTGACTCCGGCATTATTCAAAATTTTTGCAAAACACCGGGCAACGTTTTGTCCTTTTTGATCAAACGCACCGGCACAACCCACCCAGTACAAAATATCATAATCCGGATTTTCATCCGTGGTCGGTACATTTAATTCCGGATCTTCCTTAGCCCATTCAAGCCGGTCTTTGTTTAAATTCCAGGGATTACTGTTTCGTTCCATCCCATTAAACGCTGTCTGTAATTGTGTCGGGAATTTTGACTCCATTAAAACGCGATCCCGGCGAATGTTCAGGATATCAAACATCGGTTCATTACCAACCGGGCAAATATCAACACAGGCAGCACAGCTGGTACAGGCCCAAACGGCGGGTTCCGAGAGACCGTATTCAAGAAGAGTTTGCTTTGATTCTTCGCCGGATGATAAAGATTTCCGATTTTTATTAATATAATAACGTTTATTGATTTCCAGAGCAGAGGGGCTAAGTTCCTTACCGGTAATATATGCCGGACACACATCCTGGCAGCGATTACACATGATACATGCATAGGCATCCAGTATTTGTGTTTGATCCAGATCTTCAAGTTTTGCCACACCAAACTGTTCCGCATCTTCTGCTTCAAAATCCAACCGGTCCATGGTTGCCGGTGCCGGCCGTTCCGGACGGGTTAAATAATTAATCGGACCCATAAAAAGATGGGCATGTTTACTCAAGGGGAAATATGGAATAAAGGCAAGAATTAATCCAATTGCCAGCCACCATGAAAGGTGATGCAACCAGATGATCATTTGCGGATCCATACTTATCCATAATTGTGAAATGATAGTGGCAAATGGTTGCGAAGGATCCGCACCCGAAGAAGCCAGAAGGAAACTTTCACCTAAAAATCGAAATCCCACATGGCACAAGATGAATAATCCAACTATGAGCGAATCACGCCTCATACCACTCTTTGCATCATCCACTAGAAGAACATTTTCCGTTATTTTCAGGCGTTGAGAATTGAAAACAAACCGGCGGATCAGAAATACAATTACACCTGCCATAGCCAAAACACTAAACACATCCACAAACAATCTGTAAATATCGGCAACGATTCCTGCCCCAGGAAGTGGGGTTCCCTGGGTAAATCCATTTACGATATCGATAATATTTACCAAAAAATACAAAATGAACGCCCAGGCAATAAAGCTGTGTAATAAACTTAACCAAAATCTGTCTCTAAACACCGTCTTCTGTGAAAACAGCACGATCAATGCGTTTGTTACACGTTTAACAGGTTGATCAAAATATAATTTCCCCTGTCCTCTTTTAATGATCCGCATCATAGTGCGAAACGAATAGAAGGATAGAAATATGGAACTAACCAGCAGAAAAAGGAAAATAATTTTTTCAGGAAATGACAGCATGATGCTCTCCCGGATTTTTTTCAGTATTCAGGCAGGAACTAGACAAATATAGGTGTGAGGGAGGTTTTTAGCAAGATACAGGATACAAGATGCAGGATTCAGGATGTTAATTTCTGGATGCTGGATGCTGGATAATGGATACTGAGATCTGGATTCAGGCTCCAGGCCCCAGATGCCAGGTTGTCATTCCGGAGGAATCTTCCCGTCGTCTGAGCACCGTAAAAGGTAGAAGGATCTCTGCGAGATGACAGGATGACGGATCATTAAGTCCCCTCCTTGTGACTGCCGTCAGGTAGTCGGAGGGAGGGGATTTAGGGGAGGGTCACTCCGGATTCAGGTTCCAGGCCCCAGATGCCAGGTTGTCATTCCAGAGGAATCTTCCCGTCGTCTGAGCACCGTAAAAGGTAGAAGGATCTCTGCGAGATGACAGGATGACGGATCATTAAGTCCCCTCCTTGTGACTGCCGTCAGGTAGTCGGAGGGAGGGGATTTAGGGGAGGGTCACTCCGGATTCAGGCTCCAGGCCCAGATACCAGGTTGTCATTCCGGAGGAATCTTCCCGTCGTCTGAGCACCGTAAAAGGTAGAAGGATCTCTGCGAGATGACAGGATGACGGATCATTAAGTCCCCTCCTTGTGACTGCCCCGTCAGGTAGTCGGAGGGAGGGGATTTAGGGGAGGGTCACTCCGGATTCAGGCTCCAGGCCCCAGATGCCAGGTTGTCATTCCGAAGGAATCTTCCCGTCGTCTGAGCACCGTAAAAGATAGAAGGATCTCTGCGAGATGACAGGATGACGGATCATTAAGTCCCCTCCTTGTGACTGCCGTCAGGTAGTCGGAGGGAGGGGATTTAGGGGAGGGTTACTTCGGGTAAAAAGGTCCTTACAGGATGACGATAGGAGTGCAATTTCTATTTAAGTATGGACAGGAGTTCGATCAACAGCCGCACACCCACACCGGAGGCGCCTTTATCCAAATATGGCAAATGCTTTTGATCGTATGCCGTACCTGCGATGTCAAGATGGGCCCAGGGGACTTCACCCACAAATTCCTGAAGAAATTTTGCAGCAGAGATACTTCCGGCCTCGCGACCTCCCACATTCTTCAAATCCGCCACGTCACTATCCAGATCCGACTTATACTCGTCCCAGATGGGCATTTCCCAAACTTTTTCACCACTCGCGCTGGCGGCAGTATTTATTTGTTCGGTCAACTGTTTATCATTACTGAATAAACCGGAAGCATGACTACCAAGCGCAACCACAACCGAACCTGTGAGTGTGGCCAGATCAATCACCCAATCCGGATGATATTTTTTGATGCCATATGCCAGTGCATCTGCCAGCAACATCCGGCCTTCTGCATCGGTATTTATTACCTCAATCGTTTTACCATTATATGCCCGGACAACATCTCCAGGTTTTACGGCTGCGGCATCAGGCAAATTTTCAGCAGCAGGAATAATACCCGTAACATTCAGATCCGGTTTAATCTTTGCCACCACATCCATAACACCGGCAACTGCTGCGGCACCGCACATATCAAATTTCATTTCTTCCATACTTGCAGATGGCTTTATCGAAATACCACCACTATCAAATGTCACTCCCTTTCCTACCAGCAGCAAATGTCCGGATTTTTTATTTTTACTGCGATACTGCATGGTTACCAACCGGGGAGCTTCCTTACTCCCATTGGCAATGGAGAGAAACGCATTCATTTTCAGATTTTTAATTTCAGATTCATTTAATACTTTTAGAGTGATATGATTATCATCTTTAAATCTTTTTTGAATCTGGCGTGCTAACTGACTTGGTGTTAACAAATTCCCGGGAGTATCTCCAAGCCGCCGGGCAAAATTTACACCCTCAATCAATATCTCTGCCTTTTTAATCGCCTTTTTTACTGAATTATGATCACTATCCCCGGATAGTAAAAATGTCAATTTATCTATTTCAACAATGTGTGAATCATCTTTTTTACTTTTCAGATCTGAATAATGATATGCCTTTAACAGCAATCCCTCTATGAATGCAGCGATAGATTTCGTCTCTTCATGGTCAGTCATATTAATGACAGCATGACTATTACGAATCTTCAAACCCTGCAGACTGGAATATATTTTTCCGGCCGATTTCCGTAATTCCTCAGAGATTTCTTTCGTTTTATCTATCCTGCAAAATAATAAACGTTTAATCTCAGAATCAGGAAAGTGATACAGAATTAATTTTGGTTTATCATTATTAAAATCATTAAGGACAAAACTATCAGAAATCTGATTCTTTAAGTTTAAGGGTAAATTTGTATCTGGTGTATGAGGGTTTTTATTTGAAGAGTCTGCGTCAATGACATATAATACCAAATCGGATGACAGATTTGCAGATGGAATTTGTGAAGTTTGGATTTTCATATAAAACTGGGGTGATCAAGCCTGAAATTCAGCAAATAATAATTTTTGTTTTACGGGGCTGAGATAATCCGTAAAAAGAATACCCTCTAAATGGTCAATTTCATGCTGTATCACACGTGACAACCAGTCAGTAAATACTTCTGTTTTCTCTTCACCATCTAGGTTTTGATAACGAAGGGTAATTTCTTCGGGACGCGTGACACTTTCCCTGATATTGGGGATAGATAGACAGCCTTCCTCCAGGGTGACCTCCCCGTTGGAATCAATGATTTCGGGATTAATAAAGACCATTGGGCCTATATTTGAATCAATATCTGAAACATCGGTGACCAGCATTCGTTTGGATATACCTACCTGGGGTGCCGCCAAACCAATTCCATCATTCTCATGCATAGTCTCGATCATATCATCTGCAAGCTGCTTTAAATTTTCATCAAATTCAGTAATCGTATCGGCTATTTTTCTTAAAACATCATCACCAATAATCTTAATACTTAACATTGAGTAAAATCTCCCGCCATTAATGCTAGAATTTATAAAATTTTGTACAGATAAAAAAGTCTACCAAGAAGAACACAAAGAACCCGACGTTTCAAAAGAAAACTATTTTTTTTAAATATTCAATCTAAAATTTATTACTTCGTGGACTTCATGATCTTTGTGTTCTTCGTGACACATAAAGAAGAAAGCCCCGGCTTATTAAAGCGGAGCTTTCTTTGTATGAGGTCTCCCCGACCTTCTTATCATTTTTTCAATTTAGGCTTGAAAAGACGAGCCACAACCACATGAACGTGTGGCGTTCGGATTTTGGAATTTAAATCCCTCACCGGATAGCCCATCTGTATAATCTAATTGAATCCCGCTCAGGTAAACAAAACTCTTGGCATCAACAAGAATTTTAACACCTTTATCTTCGAATACCTGATCTGTTTCCTGGGCCTTATCCTCAAAATCCAGGACATAAGTAAATCCTGAGCAACCACCGCCCTTTACCCCCACTCGCAATGCACTGGTCGGACGCTTTTCATTTATCAAAATTTCTTTTACTTTATTTGCTGCTTTATCCGTAAGCGTAATCATTTACCAATACTCCTTTCCAATTACTTGACGATATAACGATTAGTATTTCAATTATATTTCAAGGCCTACACTTTTTTTTCCATACTATGCATTAAGTCCTGATATACTGCCTCTCCACGATTTTTTGCATAGAATGTGCGTATTTTTTTTATCACCTCAGTTTTTTCCAATTGCCCAGTTGCAATCAAATCCCGGTGCATTTCAAAAATCTCCTGTGCCTTCTCTGGACGGGGGCCCCATTTTAATATCAATTCCCCGGAATTATCCAAAAACAGAAAGACCGGTATGGCCCGCACATTATTTGTAAGAAATTGATCTATCAGATCCGGATGTTTGTCGCGCAGAATAATTTTAATTTCCCAGTCCGATTTTGCCTCACTCATTTTCCATATCACCGGTAACAAAGCCAGTGAATCCCCACACCAGGGTTCTGTGATTACAAGAATACGGGAAGCATTCAGTGATTTAAGTTCCGCAAGTTTGTCATCCGAGATAATAAATTTTTTATAATGTAGTTGATGAAGTGCTAAATTTTCACCCAATAGCTGGATATATTCTTTATAGTTCATGGCTGCATCATAGTAAGTATTTAAAGACATTTGTTCCTCTTCATTTTTTAGATAAGTTTTATTGGATGAGTAATTGTTAAAAAAGATGCAGATATAATTAGAAATTAAAGATAAGTAATTTGTTACTTGTTATTTGGTACTTGGAATTTGTTTCCGGGAATCTATGCTTTAGGGGCTATTAAAAGTTTACGCGGGGTGATGGAAAGGCTAGTTTTTTTTGAGGTAATAATTTGCCAGCAGGAATTCACACATTGTCACGCTGGATGCAATTACACCATTTCGCCGGTGTGGCGGGTTGCCCTCAAATAGTTCGGGTAAAAATCCTATGGAATCATAAGTGAAAACATGATTAAAATTTTCCAGCAATCGTTTAAGATAATCGACTACCTGATGATTATTTCCCCGGTACTTGAGTACAGCAGAGACATACAGGCGTATTGTCCATGGCCAGACGGTTCCCTGATAATACTCAGGGTCCTGAACACCGATAATTCTTGATAATCGCCCGGTATAATTTTTATCCTTGAATGAGAGTGATCGTAATCCAAATGGCGTAAGCAGTTCGTTTTCTAACTGTTTCAGCACATTTAAACCAAGCGTATCATCCAGAACCGAAAATGGCAGGGCCACCATAAATAACTGATTGATCCTAAATGTGTTATCCCGGTAATCATCGCGGATTACATCACTAAATTGAACAGCTGATTCGTCCCAAAATTTGGATAGGAAGGATTTACGCGTCACAGCTGCCATTTCAGCATATTTTTTTGCATAGCGATTCTTTTTCAATTCCCGGCTAAAAAATTCAGCTGTCTTGATCGCAGAATAATATAATGAATTAATTTCGAGTAACTTGCCATATCTCGTGCCACCCGAAGCAGGCGCAAATGGCGGAATCCAACCACAGGTTTGGTCTTTGGTGCCACAAAACAACAAGCCATCCTTATCACGATAAATGTTTTCACCCGTTCCTTCGGACATCTGATCTATGATTTCCCTGGTTGCATCAAAAAACTTTTCTTCCAGTAATTTTGTATCATTAGTTGCCCGGTAATAATAGATCATAAAATAAATGAGCAATAAACTCGTATCAGCAGGTGGTTTTCCTTTTCCTTGATCAATCATATTATTGGCCAACAGTCCGTTTTCAATCCGCCCGATCATTTGCAGTAATGATTCTCTGATCAGATTGACATTCTTTTCTACCAGCATATATCCAAATAAAGATAGGATAACATTGCGTGCGTTAATATTAGATACCGGATGATCAGGAAAAAGCAAAGCATTTCTTTTTTGATTTACCATGCGCAGTCGTTCAATACTTTTCGAGATATCCCTGGTGATTTGTGGCGTGCCTTTGATCCGGGTACGAATTTTTTGTCTATATTCTTTTTCTCTTCTAAAGATTGAATCATAGTCAAAATCATGAATCTCATCAATACTCACATACAGATCAAGAGACTCATATGTATCCAATATACAGGTAAAAAATCCGGTATTGAACAGATCTTCTGTCTCTGCTTTGTCTTGTTTCTCATGATTATCTATTGCATTTGTGTATTGGAAATTATAATACCACAGAGGTGCCTGGGTATAATCCCCTTTCAGATAATATATTTTTAACTCCGGCACTTCCGGACTTGGTGTAATTTTTACAACTCTGTCGTCGTAATAGCTATCCGTATTAATTTTCGCATTTTCATGGGTCAAACCGGAGATATCCCGGCTGGCGAGTATTGGTTTTATAATTAGTTTTAGAGGCGCGCCCTGATTTTTATTTGTGTACCGGATTAGCAGTGTGTTTTGGTCATGGAGCATGAATATCGTTTTTTCGAGCCGGCGGCCATCGATCAGGTATGTAAAACGTGGAAAAGGATCCAGGCAAAATCGTTGTAAATATTTATGACCATCTGGGTGAATACCACCAACAAAACGGTTTGAACTAATTTCATATACCTGGGAATTAATAAAAACAGATTCTTCAAATTTGGAAAGTAATAACCGGTGGTCACTCTGAGATTTTCCCTGAACAACAAACAGACCATGATACTTTCGATAATTTAGTCCATAAATGGTGGAACAGCAATAACTACCCAGTTGGTTTGCTTCCAGCCACTCCTTGCGGAGGGATATATCTACATTTGAGCAGATATCTTTTTCGAGACACACCTTCATAGACTAAAAATCACGGATAAATGAGTATATTTTCGTAAATTTACAAAAAACATATCTTTATAACATAATTCAAAAATAATAATTTATCAATACTCTTACATTTTTAATTATAAGAACGTTCACTATATTTTTATATTACTAAGCAGCCATGAAAATGTATTTACAGCAAATCCGATAGACTGCTCGTCAATATCAAAATTACCGGTATGTAATTTCTTTTTTGTACCAACTCCCATTTTCAAAAACACACCCGGCGCCTTTGTCAGATATTGTGAGAAATCTTCACCGCCCATCGAACGTTCATGCTCACATATTTGTTCATTACTTAATAGTTCTGATAAAATGACATGTACCTTCTTTGTTAATGAGGCATCATTCTTAACCGGAGGAGCGCCAATAACCGTATCCACATCGCCGGTTAAATTCCATTGAGACATATTATCTGCTACTGTATCTCTTATAAATTGCAGTAATAGATCCCGCTGTTTCAGATCTGTAACTCTCAATGTACCTTCGGCCTCAAAAGTATCCGATATAGAATTGTAACTATCTCCACCGGATATCTCGCCAATTGCAAAAACAAAAGGGGTTTCCGGTTTATACATCCGGTATAATCCACTATATAACGCATTCAATACGGATATACCGGAATAAATCGGATCCGAAGTAAGATAAGGCCGCGATGAGTGCCCTCCTTCTCCATTGATTTTTATTTTCAAATGGATACTCTGAGCTGAAATCCATCCCGGTAAAATACCAACCTGCATGACATCAAGCATTGGGTCTGCATGCAAACCAAAAATTGCATTAATATTATCCAGCATACCCGCCTCGACAAAATCGATAGCACCTCCTGGAGTAGGCTCCTCTGCATGCTGGAAAATAAATCTAATATTATAATTCAGTTCATTGACAATCTTACTGAGGACCACAGCTGTTCCAAACACAACCGTGCTATGAAAATCATGTCCACAGGCATGACAAACGCCTGCAGTTTCTGATCTGTAAGATACCGGTTTCTGATCCTGAATTGGCAAAGCATCCATATCACCACGTAAGGCAATCCAGGGTTTGTTATCCGCAGAAATTAAATCTGCACAAAAACCAGTAGGTCCTACTTTTGTAATGATAAAAGGACCATATTCCCGAAGTTTTTTCTGAAGAAGCGCTGAGGTATTAAATTCTTCTCTACCCAACTCCGGATGCATATGAAGCGTTCGCCTTAGCTCAACCAGTTCATCCTGGATAGCTGAGACGCTTGCTTTAATTATATCGTAAGTTTGTGCCATATGAACATTCGTTTCATTTTTTTTGACAGGATCACAGGATTATCGGGTCTTAGTTCCGGGTTAAACTTGGAACAAGAGGATGCATACCTGCAAAATTTTTGTATATTAAGTTAGAATCTTGTTATCCTGTCTAATAAAATAACTCACCTACAATTATATGACACTAGCTTATTGTGATTTATAGTTATTATACAGAAATATTACAGTATAGCATTGTGATCAAATTGACAATTCATCAATACTTTTTACGCACGCGGATGAAACTCTTTATACACTTGTTTTAGATAACTCTGATCCAGATGTGTGTAAATTTGGGTCGTTGATATATCTGCATGCCCCAACATCTCCTGAACCGCTCGCAAATCAGCTCCGCCCTCCAGCAAATGGGTTGCAAATGAATGGCGAAAGGTATGAGGATGGATTTCTTTACGGATACCGCTTTTTTGGACATAACCACGTAAAATCTTCCAGAAACCCATACGTGATAAAGGATTACCACGGACATTCAGGAATGTTATTCCCTCCGAATTCCGGTATTTATCCAAAGCCGGTCTGCCACGATCGAGATATTTGCTTACCCATTCCAGAGCTCTTTCTGCTGCCGGCACCAGTCTTTCTTTTGATCCTTTGCCAAAAACTCTTAAGAAACCATCCTTAAAGTAAATTTCTCTGACGGGTAATGTTAATAATTCCGAAATTCGCAATCCACTGGCATATAATAATTCGAGCATGGCACGATCCCGTAAACCCAGCGGTACCCTGACATCAATTTGTGAAATAATTTTTTCGATTTCAGCAAATGAAAGAACAGAAGGAAGATGCCGTCTTAATTTAGGGCCTTCAACATGCTCGGTTGGGTCATATTTTACTATATCTTCGGTAAATAAAAACCGGTGGAAAGTGCGAATTGAAGATAAGTTTCGTGCTAAAGAAGAAGGGGCAAGTCCAAGTTCAGATAGTACCTGAATAAGCCGGTGGATATGTTTTGCCTGAATTTGATCGGGGCGAGAAATTTTTTGTGCCTGTAAATATGCAAGATAACGTTCTAGATCTGTTCGATAGGCGAATATCGAATTGTCGGATAAATTTTTTTCGAAATGCAGGTAGTTTAAATACTGATTTAAATAATCATTCATTTTCGTCTGAGCTGCTCTTCTCCAATAGATGCTCGGCAAGTGACAATGCCACACCTGAAAGCATTACTTCCGGACCCAGTTTTGTAAAATCAGTTGATAATATAGAAGCGTCAACATTACTATAAATTGAGAATGCGGCCCCATTCTCCACAATAATACCCGAAAGATGGCCGGCGTGTTCGCCAATAAATGTGACTTCACCAAGTGTATCACTGGCAACAAAGCCCGTACAAAAATGAAGTTGCGCATGTCCGTGCAGAGTAAATACATTTACCAAATTCCCTCGCTTGATACCAATGGGCATATCTGTAAAAATTTCAAGGGTTAATTTCCTGTTTTGCTCTTTGTTTTCAAGTATCGCCCTGTATTGATTATCACGTTGCGCGAATTTCGTATTCAGCACCTTTTCTATATCCGCAAAACTATCCTTAGTAAATTTAAATTTCATCAACAGCCTCTTACGTTATATTCAAAAACATTCTACGCAAAATAGTCGTGAATGTTATCAATTTTAATTCTGCCTTCATAATAAAAGGGCTCAGCAAAACCCACCCCCGCCTGGTGACCAAAAAATGCAGCGCGGGTTGTTAAAGATTCCAGGAATCCAGACTGATTTATATAGGTACCTTGCGCTTTTTTATCTTGAAAGAACTGACTCTTATATGCCATAATTGCAGCCATTTTTTGTTCCTGTTCTTCACTGATATCTACAACAAAACTTGGTTCAAATTGGGTATGCAGCATATAGTATAAAATTGAGACAGGTCGGTATGTTTCCTGACCCGTATCGATTTTTTTTAATCCTGAGTCAAACACAGCCTGCTTTATGACCCGTGAAGCTGCTTCATGATCAGGATGACGATCACGCCAGTATGGTAATAGACATATTGCCGGTTTGTATTTCCTTAATATGGATACTATTTTTTTACGATTTTCCGGGCTTGCATCTATATTGCCGTCGCTGATCTCCAAATTCTCCCGTGCATCCAACTGCAATATTCGCGTGGCCTCACTTGATTCGGCCGCTCTTATTTCAGGATTCCCGTTTGTACTCAATTCTCCACGTGTAAGATCGACAATGGCTGTTGATCGACCCTGCTTTTTTAGCTTTGACAGCAATCCACCGCAAAATAATTCAGCATCATCCGGATGAGGACTAAATGCAAGGCAATCAATACGGGGCAAATTCTCTCCTCATCATTGAATTGAATACAACAAATATTGTAAAATCAGTTAAAATTTAAAAAAAATGAGGCAGGAATGAAATAAAAATGATTATTCGTCATCTTCAACAATAACGGCAGTACCGTATACCAACACTTCTGCCGCATTTTGCATGATATATGAAGTACTGAATCTAACTCCGATGACGGCATTTGCGCCCAATTTTTCTGCCATTGAAGTCATACGATCCAGGGCCTGTTCTCTGGCTTGTGCCAGTAGTTTTGTATACTCTTCAATTTCTCCTCCAACAATATTCTTAAAAACTGCGATAATATCACGACCAATATTACGCGCCCGAATCGTATTTCCTTCCACAAGGCCCAATGATTTAACTACTTTTTTATGAGGAATATCATCTGTGTTAACGAGAATCATCTTTCTACCTCTCTATATTTATCAACTTTTCGTACCATAAATTTTTCACGTAATACAGACACAATCAATGTGATAATACCTGCCATCAAAAAGAGTATGCCGGTTTTGAGCAGAACATGAATATTCTGATTCGTGATTATAGACTCAATTATTTGCCACATTAAGAATGAACCAACAATGATTAGACCAATTGAAATCAGAATCCAACTGATCCCGCGTTCAATCCGGTTATAAACGTGTTGCCAGTAATCATCCCAATACATTTCAGGAAGCTTTTTAAATTTCATTTCTTGCGTCACCTCCTTCACCTTTTTTAAAGAGAGATATACATCATTATAACTATCATCCTCATCGATCAGTTTCTTTATTTCAATCATTTCCGTTTCCGGAAGTTCGCCATCCAAATAAGCCATCACTTTCAGTTGTATTTCGTCGCTGTTCATCTGAACTCTCCCAGTGATTTTGCTAATTTTTGACGGGCATAGTACAGACGTGACATAACACTGCCGATTGGAATCTCCAGGATGTCACTGATCTCTTTATAAGATAGTTCCTGGTACTCTTTTAATATCAATATTTCCCTGTCCTTCTGCGGAAGATTGTTAAGCGCTTGCCATAAAACTTCACGCATCTCATGTTCTTCAAATATCTCATCGGGGCGTGAGGTAGAGGGAATAATTAGTTCAGAGCCCTTGTGTTCCTCCACATCGGTGAACACCACACTTCGTTTTTTAACCCGATGATAATTATTTATGCATAAATTTCGCAGTATCCGGTAAAACCATGTATAAAAGCTCTTGCCTTTTTCAAAAGAGTTTATTGACTTATAGGCTCTGAAAAATGCTTCTTGTGAGAGGTCGAGCGCATCTTCAGAATTCCCTGTATATAATAACGCCGCATAATATGCACGCGTTTTGTATTTATCCACGAGAATTCTAAAACTCTCTTTTATACCCATCTTGCAATCAATAATTGCTTGTTGGTCCTCATCCACCTGTTGACTATCAGAAAACATATATTTATACCTGTTATTCTGTCAATTATTCAAAGTGGTTGTCTTTTTTTTTATTTTTGTTTTTGGACTTCTGCCAGCAAACTGCCATCTTTTAAATATTTATAGATATTTTTACCGGGGCACGCGGTCTCTGTATAATCTTTATGACTCTTAATCAGTTCAATTGGTACATTGTATTTTTTACTAAAATGAACTAAAAAATTTACCAGACCGTGGTATTGTTGTGGATTCATTTCCTGCTCTTCGTAATTTCCCAGGACGCAGATCAGCAAATGTCCGGTTGGATCATACTCCGTGTTTGTGTCGCCGGGATAATTATCCGGCCTGGCTTCGTAAATATCGCCACCAAGATCCATCACATAATGATATGGTATATCGATCCATTTTTTTTCACTCCTGCTCCAGGACTGCAGATCTACCAGATATTGCTTTGTGGATTTATCACCGGTAAAGACAACGCCACCGTGATGAATGGTAATATATTTTATCGTATGCTCTGCTGTATCGTGATCCTGATGAATACTTCCCCACTCCGCCCGTTTGACCAGGGCGAGATCTTCAGAATTATCTGGCCTTTGATTACAACCCATTATATAGATCACAAAAACAATGATGAGATAAAAACGCAATGATCTATTCCTTTTTCGGCTCAACTTCGGGAGTTTTTTCGGGATATTTCTTAAACCGGTTTACATAGATAATCAGCGACAGTCCGCTCAGGAATAAAATAATGCTGATAGCCTGGGCTTCCGATAAAAATCCAAGAATGTATTTGGGATCTGTACGCCAATATTCAGTTATAAATCTTTCAATTCCCATCAGGACTCCAAACAAACCAAATGCGGTCCCGGGTTTAAAATTTTGTTTTCTGAGCGACCAAAGGATAAAGAACAGAATGACCAGAGCAATCGTATCATAAAGTGGAGTTGGATGTACCGGAACCGTTGTCGGCACTACGCCATTGGGAAAGCTCATTGCCCACGGGACGTCGGAGGGTGGCCCATAACAACCATCACCTGAAAGAAAACAGCCGACCCGTCCCATTCCTTGACCAAGTAACAGTAATGGTGCAAACAAATCGGCTACAAGATAAAATGAGAGTCCCTTTTTCTTTATCCACCATGTCACCGTCAGCGTGCCGCCAATAACACCACCATACCAAATAAGCCCTGCCCCCGAAAAAACAGATCCCAGAAAATTTTCACTTAACAGATGTGGATTTTGAATTAAATAATATATCTTTGAACCGATAATACCACCAATTATTGCAGCAATAATTATAGATCCTGCCAGTTCCTTATTTTTACCTACACGTTCTAATTCCTTCTCCAGGAGAAAACCAGCTAAAAGAAATCCAATTGCAGCCATTAATCCGTAACTATATATCGTTACCGGACCAATCTTCAAGAGCTCGGGATACATAATTTTACCTTTCTTAAGTTCGGAATCTTCGCCATATTTTTGTGTGGTAATATACCATATTATAGTGATCACGAAAATACCAAAGACGTAAATCTACAAATAATGTTCATTAATTTCTAACATGATTAATTCATAAATTATACCACTAAGGCTCAAAGACACTAAGAGATGAGGAATTTAAAAATTATCATTAGAATATAAAAATTGTATCTACTAATTCTGTATATATCGATAACTTATTATTTTTTCTAACTTTGAGTCTTTGTGACTTCGTGGTTATAAATAATTCAAATGAGAAAATTTACTATAAATCCGAGACTTTTTTTTGTAAATTGGTTTGTTTACATCGCGAACTAATCAAATTACCGGGGTAAGAGATGGTAAAAGATAAAGAAGTAATGATTTCACAGGTCGAAAAACTCGCAAAGGAGCGTTCCGGAGCCGAATTGCGTTATGCACCTACTGAGAAAATAAATGTACTGATAGTAGATAATTTTCCGGAACTGGGTCAGTTAACTGCTATGCGTTTTCTCGAATGGGCACAAAACAATGAAGGTTCAAGTATTTCCTTACCTACTGGCAAAACCCCTGAACACTTTATAAAACATGTCACCCACATGCTCAATACCTGGGATTCAAAATCAACACAAAAAATCCTCGGGGAATGGGGTGTTGATCCAGCCCATAAACCAAAAATGAAAAGTTTGCATTTTATTCAAATTGACGAGTTTTATCCCATTAATACACAGCAACACAACAGTTTTTTCTATTATGTTAACAAATTCTATATAAAAGGGTTGGGATTGGATCCGAAAAAAGCAATTTTGATCAACCCAAATACCATTGGTATACCCCAATCGGAAACACTTGAATCAATCTGGCCGGACAATACTGTCGATTTAAGTTTAAGACTGCGCAAAGCCAAAACCGCACATGAAGAAAAACAGAAAATGGTTTTAGAAAACGTAGATCAATACTGTACAGAATATGAAAGTAATATTCGTGCTTTAGGCGGAATTGGATTTTTCCTTGGTGGCATTGGCCCGGATGGCCATATCGGATTTAATGTTCAGGGATCAGATCACTATAGCACCACCCGTTTAACACCAACAAATTATGAAACCCAGGCAGCAGCAGCCGGAGATTTGGGTGGCATTGAAATTTCGCGCCGTCGACTGGTCATTACCATTGGGCTGCAAACTATTGTCCAAAATCCTCAGACAACGGCAATTATCATCGCCTCCGGTGAGGCAAAAGCACGTATAGTTAAAGATGCAATCCAGAGTGCCAAAAACAATATTTATCCGGCAACGGTGCTTCAGGCATTACCAAACGCCGCCTTTTATTTAACAAAAGGTGCGGCAAAATTACTCACAGAACGAAGATATCTTGAAATAAAAAATAGTAAAACAATCAGCCCGGTTGATGAGGAACAAATTGTTTTTGATCTTGCCCTCGAACAAAAGAAAAAAATAATTGATCTGGATAAAACTGATTTTTACTCAATCCGTAGCAGCAAACTGGTCTATGACACTTATAAAGACAAACTAAAAAGCCGGCTGGTAAAATTTGACGGGGCGCTGAAAGAAAGATTTACCTCAACACTGGATATGCCAAAAAATCAGACTTTCTTTCATACGGCACCACACCACGATGATATCATGTTGGGATACCTGCCCTATTTGGTAAGACTTATGCGTGAGTCAACAAATGTACATTATTTTAATTACCTGACCAGTGGTTTTACAGCGGTTACAAATAACTATATGTTTAAAATTATAAGCCGCCTCAAATGGTTTCTCGATCGTCCGGAATTCCAGGAGTGAAGTAAATCCAACTATTTTGATCCCAGCGATCTTCTCGGACGCAACCGGGATGTTTTTCTCTATCTCGATGGTGTTGCCGCAAATAGTGAGTATGTAAAAGAAGAGGCCGTATCCCGGCGAATTATGAGGAATATGATTGAAATTTTTGAAGAGGATAGTTTTGAGAATCTTGAAGACAGAGCGGATGAAATTTTAAATTATTTCCGCACACAATATCCCGGAAAAAAAGATTTGCCATTTATTCAGCAATTAAAAGGCATGACACGTGAGTGGGAAGCCGACATTTTATGGGGCTATTTTGGATATACCTGTGAATCAGTTATTCATTCGCGTCTCGGATTTTATAAAGGTGAAATATTTACGGAAGATCCAACCGTATCACGCGATGTGATCCCCATTTTAAATAATCTCAAAAAAACCAAACCAACAGTTGTTACCGTGGCACTTGATCCCGAAGGTAGCGGACCCGATACCCATTACAAAGTATTGCAGGCAGTGGCTGAGGCATTGAAGATATATCAAAAAGAAACTAAAAATAGTAATATTCAGGTATGGGGCTATCGTAATGTCTGGTTCCGTTTTCATCCTTCCGAGGTAAATTCTTTTATACCGGTAACACTAAATACCTTTGCGGTAATGCGAACTGCGTTTCTTGACGCATTTGGATCTCAGGCAGAGGCATCTTTTCCCAGTTATGAACATGATGGCCCGTTTTCAGAATTGGCCCAAAAGATTCAGGTTGAACAATACCAGATGCTAAAAACAGTACTTGGCCGGGAGTTCTTTTATGACAACAAAGATTCGCGTACCCGTTCGACACGCGGTGTGATCTTTTTAAAGAAGATGTCCCTGGAAGAGTTTTTTGAACATTCGCGCGTACTCAAAAAATCTGCAGAGAATTTGTGATACAGGATGCAAGATTCAGGATACAGGATACGATACAGGATACAAGATACTGGATGCTGGATACTCGGTACTAGGCAATGATTTTTGGCAAAGATCTTCTCCCCCTTAAAAAAAGGGGTTAGGGGGTTGTTTTCAGTTGATGCTAAACAGGGAGCAAACTACCGGTTATAAAAGCCTCGAAGGGGCTAAACAATTATAGCCGTGGGCGTAGCCCACGGTGGGCGATGTATCAACAAATCATAACCCCGAAGGGGTTAAATAAAAGCACGAACAACGGGAGAATTTCTACAAATGAAATCTTACCGCAAAGAATTATGGTTTAATACTCAGACCAGAAGAGATTATATCAACATCACGCAAGATGTAAACATCTGTCTTACTGAGAGCGGAATTACCGAGGGCCTGTGCCTGGTTAACGCCATGCATATTACGGCCAGTGTTTATATTAATGACAATGAGGGTGGTTTAATTCAGGATTATGACGATTGGCTTGAGAAATTAGCACCCCATGAACCGATATCACAATACCGGCATAATATGACTGGTGAGGATAACGGCGACGCCCATTTAAAACGTCAGGTGATGGGACGTGAAGTAGTGGTTGCAGTTACCGATGGTAGACTGGATTTTGGTCCGTGGGAACAAATATTTTATGCGGAGTTTGATGGGCGAAGACGCAAAAGAATTCTGGTGAAAATTATTGGGGACTAGCATCCATAAATTGAAAATATTTCATAATATTTTTTTCTGCCTCAAGAACTTCCAGCGCACGCATATTTTGCATTGAATCCCAGATTGCCTGGGTAGAAACCTGCTCTACCTGGGCTACTTTTTCATACGTACCCAGTTCTTTATACTTCCAATATCGATTAAAAGCAACATCATTCCATCTATTCTTAATGGCACACATGAGGCCAAAAATTGTATTAATCAGCAAATCTTTTTGTTCGTCACCGGTTGCACATTGAATAAAGTATTTTTTCTTTTTAACGACATTTAAAGACGCATTTGCCCGGTGGAACGCCGGCCCGTCCATTTCGATCGGAATATCACTACCCATTTTCTGTATAGTTCCGCGACCAATACCATACCGTAACTGAAGTGGAAATAAAAGACGTTCGAATTCCAGCATGGCAGTAAATGCTTTTTGCAGTGTTTTGACCACTCCCTGGAATTCATCCCCCCGTGTTATCATAAACGGTGCTTCAATTTCTGAGGCCAGATTCTCATTCACCTGTATGATGGCAGATTTGAGAAATAATTGTCCCTCATACCTTTCATCCTGGGCCATTTTTCTCGATCCGCGTACATCCGCGATTATTACCACTGCATTATCAATCATTTAATCGTATGTAACCTCATATTTGGATTTGAGTGAATCACCTTCACTGGCACAAATAATTTCGTTAACCTGCAAGTTCTTTGCCCCGCATAATTGCAGTCCCTGTGATATAAATCCCTGCTCGCTGAGGCAGACTGATTTTGGCACGGTCTGACCATAATCAATAATAATTTCAATTTTTCCGGTACTTTTTTCCGAAATTGACATTTTTCCGGTTCCTATTAAAGGATCACGTAGCCTGGCATATTGTTCTAAAAATTCCTTTGGCTCACTCTCCTCCATATATAAATTAAAATACTTTGCCATGAGATTTTGTGCAGTCCACTCACCCAACCGGAAAAATTCATTAATATCATCTTTAAAGTGATCGGTTAATAAAATTTCATCGATGGTCCCGATAAGATCTGAGGGATAAAAGTGAGCACCATCTACGGGTTGTCGTATAAAATTTTCATCCGGTGTGCTTATTTTTTTTAGCAATTTTTTAAGAGCGTTGAGCCCTTGTGTGTGATCCAGATATTCAAATCGGCTTAATAATACAATTCCCTTTACACGTGGCATATTTATTTATCCTTAGATGTAAAATATTTTTCTAAACTAATACATAATTTAGTAGAATATGACTCATCCAATTTTTCAAGATTAATAATTCCACGGACGACTTCCTGACTCCCCCCGCCCTGCAATGCGTGTTCTCCTGCCATAAATCCGATTATTTCATCCGCTTTCTTGTCAGCACCTTTTGGAAGTTGCAAAATATAATATTTTTTCTTTTCAAATTCTGATATAATAAATACGGGCAGATTGTTTATCAGAACCCACTCTCTGGCCAACAGACCTATTTCCCCGGGACTTAGATCCTGCAACACAAAATAGCCAATTGAAGTTTTCGGTTCAAGTCGGAGTGCATATTCCTTTATCCACCGATCGGTCAGGTCTTTTACAGTTCGATTATTTTGTTTTATCTCACTTATTATATTATTTACCCTTTCCGGCAAATCTGCGACTGAACAACTCAGACTCTGGGATAGCGTAAAAGTGGTTTCGTGTAAAAGCGTGTTATAGTCATATGCCGGCCGGCCTATCAGAGCAGATATTCTGATATGCCCGCGAATTTTTTCTGTTTTTGTTATTTTTATTAAGCCAACTTCTGCAGTATTATTGACATGAGTGCCGCCACAACCTGTATAATCATATTCACCAATTTGAATCAACCTGACGGGATCTGAAACATATTTCACGTCTCTTCTGACAGGATATTTTGCCAATTCATCTTGTACCACCAGCAGTGGTTGAACAGGCAGGTGTTCCCTAACAATCCTGTTTGCCTCTTCTTCTGCCTCGTGAATCATTTTTGACGAAAGTGATTCCACATCAAACTCTATTAGTGTTTCTGATTGCCCGAGGTGAACCGAAACCGTATCCAGCTGAAATAAATTATGAAAAACTGCAGAAAGAATATGCTGACCGGTATGCTGCTGCATGTTTTTAAAACGTAATTCCCAATCGAGGACAAGTTTTACTTTATTTGGTGGCTCTCCTGAGACAAGGAACCAATATTTACCAGAATCTTCTTTGACGTCTTTGATTGGAAGATCAGAAATCCATCCGCGATCCGCTGATTGACCACCACCGCCCGGGTAGAATAAAAGTGGGTCGAGGCTAACCCATTGCTCTGAATCCTGTAATCTACGATCAGTTATCAGGCTGTCTGATTCCGTTTGATAGGGATCTGAATAATATATTTTTTTGGTGTGCATTCGGTCAGTATAAATGCAGATGTTAAATTAAAAACAACCGGAAAACATTTTCAGTCGTTTATAATGTAAAATATTCATTAAAATCGATTTTAATACCCTTGGGATGAAATTCACCGGTTTCTATATCAATTTGATAGTCACCCTTATACTCGTCGTTCGCGACAATATTGAGGGCATCGATCATCCGGTCAACTTCCTCTTGTTTATTGTACATACCAAAACTCATACGCACAGCACCCGGTACCGTGCTGCGATCATGTTGCAATATTTTTTCTTCCAACACCTTAGTCTCGGCGATGGTTACATCCAAAAGGCATTTTATATAAGGATGTGCACAAAAACAACCATTCCGCACACCGATGCCACTCTCATAATTTAAGATGGCACTTACCAGCGCATGAGGCTTGTCTTGCAGATTAAAAGAGATAACACCAAGGCGCTCAGCGGCTTCTTTTTCATCGACCGATCCGTAAAGAATAATTCCGGGTATTTCTTTCAGTCTTTTTAGGGCATAGGCTGTTAATTCGGCTTCATGTTCGGCAATCTTATCCATACCGATATCCTGAATCAGATTCAAGGCTTTGGCAAGGGCGATTGTACCAGCCACATTCGGTGTACCTGCTTCTTCTTTCTCAGGCGCATCTGTCCAATATGCATAGTCTTCCGATACCAGATCCACAGTGCCGCCACCTACCATATCCGGATCTCCATCTTTAAATGTATCACGATCTGTTATCAGGACGCCCAACCCAAATGGTGCATAAATTTTATGAGCAGAAAATGCCAAGAAGTCCAGATGCTGAGGATGATTCATTGGTCGGATATCTATGGTTCTGTGCGGTGCTAATTGTGCAGCATCAACCATAATTTTGGCACCATTCTCATGGGCTATTTCCGCTATCTGATAGATATCATTTATATAACCGGTTACATTTGAGGCACCGGTTACTGCCACAAGCCCTACCTTATTTTTATATTTTTCCAGTTTTTCCTCGAAATCGTTCCAGTCTAATCTTCCCTGATCATCCACAGCTATATGAACTACAGGTTTACGGAAACGCCAGGGTAAATCATTTGAATGATGTTCCATTTTTGTCACAAATATAACCGAATCTTCCGGCAACGGAATTCTATGGGCAAGTTTATTAATAGCTTCGGTACCGTTTTTACCAAATATTACTAAGTGGTCTTTGGTATTAACGTTAAAAAATTTCGCGACGATTTCCCGGGCAAGGTCAAAATAATGGGTACTCAGTTGTGATTTAAATCCGGTGCCTCTGTGAATATTAGAATACCACTCCATAAATTCGTCCATTGTCTTTAACACCGGAGACAATGTTGGCGTGGTTGCGGCATTATCAAAATTTACATATCGCACAGTTTGCCCGTTTAACAGGGGGACTTCCTTGTCAATTCCAACAATATGATCAACTACATTTTCAATTGTAATCTGCATGAGATTCTTTTCCTACATCAATTTGCGATAAAATTCCATCGAACCAAAAATATTATCAACATGATAATAATCGCTAAGAACATATTCTTATCGTTTTTCAGCGCAGTTGCAAAATCTGGTTTAATCTTACTACGTCCGGGATATGGAGAGATTCGTGGGTAGAATCGGGGCACCGCAATGCGATATTCATTATAGGTATTCCCGAATGCATTACTCAATTGTCGTTCTTCATACGACGCGATCATCTGGTACATCACGGGGAATATAAATAATCCAATAAATAACAGGTGTGGTAACCAGCCGCCCACCACGATGATCATCCCAATGCTTATAAAGATATTTCCAGCAAATATTGGATTTCGAATGTGCGCATAAGCGCCATTCGTAACCAGCGTCGTATATTCGGGTTCCAGCGAAGTATCATCCTTTCCGGTATAACTCATACCCCACAGACGCATCAACTCGCCAATTCCAACCAGTATTAGTCCAAAGACGATTAAATCTTCCCTGGGCTGAGCCATGGAAAGTCCAATTATATAAAATGCAATCGGCGCATAATTACGATTCTTAAAGAATAATTGATCAATCTTCACTTATGATTCCTTCTTTCAGCTGAGCTGTACTTTCTTCGATTTTTTTCAAAACCTGATTTGCTAATTTTAATGCAGCTAATCCTTCCTGTCCGGTTACAATCGGTGGGATCCCCGCAGCGATACTTTCAACAAATGAGGCTAATTCGTGTTTAAGCGGATTAACTCCTGTTCGTTGTAACTTATTGTATTTTATAGACTTCTTTCCATCTCCGGAATCTATCTGGCCCAGTGAAAATGCCAGGGTGCCGTCCTGAAAACTCTTCTGTTGATCTTTGGACATATAATATATTTCAGAGTAGCCATCAATAAAATCCAGTGAAATATACGCCAATGGTTGAAAAATACGCATCTTACGCATTTTTTTTGTTGAGATTCTGCTGGCAGTTACATTTGCCACACAACCATTCTTGAATTGAATCCTCGCATTGGCAATATCGATATTATTTGAAATAACACCGACGCCATTGGCATCGATTTGAACCGGTTCGCTTTTTACCAGCGAGAGAATGAGATCCAGATCATGAATCATCAGATCCAGGATAACAGTCACATCTGTTCCCCGGGGATTAAATGAAGCCAGGCGATGCGACTCTATAAAAACAGGCTTTAGTTCAACATCTGATAATGCGAGAATTGCCGGATTAAACCGTTCTATATGTCCAACCTGCAACAGTTTGTTTTTTGCAATGGCCTTATTTATTATTTCCTCGGCATCAGGTTCATTTGACATGATTGGCTTTTCAATAAAAAGATGGCAATCATTCTCAAGAGCTGCTTGTGCCGATGCAAAATGATCTGAGGTAGGCGTTACAATATTTACAGCCTCCGCCTCCTTCAATAGCGCATCACGACTCTCAAATACATTGACTCCTAATTCTGAACCGATTTCCTTCGCCTTGTTTATATCCGTATCATAAATTCCAACCAATTCAGCCTGTTCAATTTCGCGATACAGACTCGCATGCAATTTCCCAAGATGTCCTACTCCCAGTACGCCAACTCGAATCTTATTCATTTTTCGTCATCCTCAATATCTTCAACCGAAACCAGTAAATAGTTATCTTCTTTATGTTGGTCTACAAATGTCAGTTTTCTCTTGAGAGAATCATAATACCATATTTCGTATGGTTTTTTATTTATAGCATAGCGATTCGCCTCAATTCTGCTTGGCGTTCCATAAAGAATAAAAGCCTTTCCCCTGTCGGTTTCCCAACCCTCCGTAAATCTCTGAGAAAATTTTTTATTCGCTTCTTCTACACGTGAAAAATACTCAAACTCTATCTCATTGAGTGGAGATTCAGGTGTTGGATCCCGCTCATCCCAAAAACTTTCCATCCATTCACCAAGCTCGTCATACGAAAGCGCATCAGCAGTCTCAAATTCTTCAGGTGATAGCATATAAATCATGGGTCTTAAGGCCAGATCGTGCTTATATAGATATGCCGGTTTATCAAACCATACTACAGAAAAATATTTTTCCAGATTGGTAACAGCCTGATTGTACTTTATTCTATATTTCAGGAGATAATTTCCTTCTTTCAGATATTTTCTTTCAATCGGATCCTCTATGCGGGTAATAGTGGCAGATGGTAGCAAACGATACATTTTTTGTCTTATAATCGGGCTTTTCTCTTCATAAACCCTGAGCAATTTAGATGTAATAATGAGTGAATCATTTTCTGGCGTTCTAAAATCAAAAAACACCATTTGATCTTTATTAAACTCCACAATCGGCGGTTCGGAGCCTAAAATCATTTCCTCCGAACCAGCAGATCCCGGGCTGGTGAGTTTGATATCAGAATGATTCATTTCTTCTTCGAGTCTAAATAACCGGCTATTTCGATATCCTTTTGCCGTACCTGAGTCAATCACTTCAAGCAGCAGTTGATAATTGCCCGGTGCTAAATCTATATCAAAATATTTATGCTCTGTCTGGTATATTCTTTTTGAGTTTGTATCTTCGAACTTTTCGACCAGGATTGAATTTCGCCATGTCTCTGAAAATACGGCGCTTTCCATACCTGGTTGTTTTATAGCGACCGTTACTTCATACTTCAGCTTCGTACTGATTATCAACATTTGAGAAACGGAAGAGATCATTTTGAATTCTCAAATTAAAATTTATTCGTGATTTATTATCTTCACTGTGTAATTCATTAAAAAAATCATAATATATAGGCGGGTGATAATAGACTTCAAAACCATACTGGCTTTCCCTTTTCCCCGGTGTCTGGGCAAAGGTGATGCAGGTATAAATTGCAACTAATATATAGATAAGACCATTTCTCATTATATCCTCGAATTCAGTTGAAAAATTTAAAGATAACACATATTCAAAGCAAGGAACTCTGCCGATTCATTTTTTTTACGGACTATTAAAATTGATACTCTGTAATCATTCCATGAGTTCCCGCATAAAAATTTCCGCTTTACATTAAATATCAGGTTCTTTATCTTAGATATTAAAAAGATAAGCCACATGAAAATCAGTTCAAATATATTCTGTCTGTTACTTCTCTTCTATTCGGCAACATCTGCTCAAAATGCTGCTATACAGGTTCATACCCCCAGAATTATACTTGCCGGAGTTGCCTTCGACATGGAACGTAGAGATTCCAGGCACGGATGAAGTAATCAATAAAAAAGATACCACCGTAGCGATTTCAGGAATATCTGTAAAGATCGATGACAAAATTCAGCTAGTGGATAATATTCTTTTTATTGATGGCAAATCTGAAATAAAACAGGTGTATTTTGAGAAAAGTGGCAGTCATCGGGTTCATATACCAGATTTCGGGTTTGAAACCGGGATCAGAGTAATTCCTGGTTGGCTAAGTCTTTTACCTCCGTTGTTGGCAATTCTGCTTGCCCTGTGGCTACGCCAGGTACTGGTGGCACTGTTTGTCGGCATATGGACCGGGGCCACAATTATTTACGATTACAATGTGATAAAAGGATTTTTTTACAGCCTGACCGAATTCATAGGCACCGCACCCGCAGAGCCTGATAAAATGTCAATCATAATTTTTAGTCTCACTCTTGGTGGGATGATCGGTGTTATCTCCAAGATGGGGGGAACCCAGGGTATTGTTGAAAAACTGGCAAACTACGCATCAAATTCAAGGCGCGGACAACTGGTCACATGGCTGATGGGTGTATTTATATTTTTTGATGACTATGCCAACACCTTAATTGTCGGCAGTACTATGCGACCCTTGTCAGACAGGTTAAAAATAAGCCGGGAAAAATTGGCCTATCTTGTGGACTCTACTGCCGCACCGGTTGCCAATATTGCTGTCATTTCGACCTGGATTGGATTTGAGATTGGCCTCATTGCAGCTGCATTTTCAGTTCTTGGAATTTCTGATAATGCCTATATCACCTTCTTTAAAACCATTCCTTATAATTTTTATCCTATTTTTGCACTGGCCTTTGGATTAAGTATTGCGCTTACCGGCCGTGATTTTGGTCCTATGCTCCAGGCAGAAAGGAGAGCCAGAAAAACAGGTGAGGTCTTGCGACCAGGATCCAGCCCCTTGTCCAGTCTGGATGCGAAAGAAATCACAGCAGATGAATCGGTCCCAAAAAGATGGTTTAATGGTGTGATTCCCATTGTAATTGTTATTTTAACCACGCTCGTTGGATTGTGGATAACCGGAATTGAGAATTTTAAGGCAGGGGGTGGAGACAGACTCATCTATGGGAATTATCAGATACATGAGTGCTGTTATTGGTGCGTCAGACTCTTACTCTGTTTTGATGTGGGCCGCATTTTTGGGAAGTTTTTCAGCTATTGGATTATCAGTAGCACAGAAATTATTAACTCTTGAGCAGACGATCCAGGCCTGGATCGGCGGTGTCAAAGCCATGATAGTGGCCGCACTTATTTTAACAATGGCCTGGTCAATTGGTAATATTTGCGCAGAGATGAATACAGCCGGCTTTGTCGTTGAAATTTCAAAAGATTATATCTCGGCACATTTTGTCCCATTACTCGCATTTCTGACCGCAGCATTGATAAGTTTTGCCACGGGAACTTCATGGGGTGTCATGGCAATACTTATGCCGATTGTTATTCCCATCGCCTATATTCTGCCCCAGTCAAGCCCGGACATTTCACTTGCGCACCAGCAGAGCCTCTTTTTAAGTACCATTGCTTCGGTATTGGCAGGGGCCACATTTGGTGACCACTGTTCACCAATTTCTGATACGACCATCTTGTCCTCCATGGCAAGCAGCGCGGATCATATTGACCACGTTCGTACGCAATTGCCATACGCCATAACAGGCGGATTAATCAGTATTTTTCTGGGATACATTCCCATCGGGTTTGGTATTAGTAATTGGATTATGTTGCCGCTGGGCCTTATTGCGGTATATCTGGTTGTTCGATTTATTGGAAAACCGGTTTCGGATTAGCAAAATTTGGCAAGCAAACGCCGGTACATCGCCGTATCGATATATTTATACAAATGTAGTTTTTTAGTAATCCAGCAGCACTTCCAGTATAACCACTTACTACTCCCATTGGGGCGTGTTTTTAATGGTCGTGGGATTATTGCGGTTAAGCGGACCATTTCTTCGGTAGATAAGTTGGCGACCGACTTGCCAAAATAATAACGTGATGCCGCCTCCACACCAAAAATGCCCGGGCCGAACTCAATAATATTCAGATATAAATGAAAAATTCTGTTTTTTGTGAGTGTGCTTTCGATTTCCTGGGTAATAAAATATTCCCGGATCTTACGAAAAACTGATCTTGAAGTGGACAAGTATAAATTTTTTGCAAGTTGTTGTGAGATTGTGCTTCCACCGCGAACCACTTCTCCCTCTTCCCAGTTTTTTTTGAATGCTTCCTTGAGTTCAGTCAGATCGACTCCCTCATGATTGTAGAAATTTGCATCTTCCGTAATACGTACCGTGCGTTTGAATAATTTGGGAATAGTGGAAAACCGAACCCATTTCTGACGAATTCTTATTTTTCTACCTGCTTCTTCCGCTTCATGAAGCCTTTGTTGAATAATAGCGGTTGTTTCAGGGTTATTACTAATCAGGTAGGCAACATCCGGTATGGATAAATAAATCCATATAATCGAGATGATGATTATAAGAACAAAAAGTATAACAATTCGAAAAGTCCATTTCAACATGATAGATCGGGTCTCAGAAGGAAATCAAATCTGCGGCAAAAGGAAACACGCCAAAAATACCGCCGGTATGGATAAACAGAATATTCTTATAGTTCAACCGCTTTTGCTCAAGTTCAGTTTTAAGCCCATAAAATGCTTTTGCAGAATACACAGGATCGAGAACGATCCCTTCGCTGGCGGCAAATTGATGTATTATCTCTTTGATATCCGGATTAATTTTACCATAGCCATCGCCAACAAATCCATCTATAATTTGAATTTCCTCATCCGAAACATTCAATTCCATTGCATATTTCTTTTCAAAATTTTTAACGATGCCGCTAATTTTGTTTCTAAAATAGTCAGCGTCATCACATACATTAACTGAAAGTATTTCAATATCACTGGACATCATTTTTTTTCCGATGAGTAAACCGGCATGCGTCCCTCCGGAGCCCGTTGCCACCGCAATTGCATCAAAATGCAGATGATATTTTTTTATCTGATCAAGTATTTCCGAAAAGCATGCGATATATCCCCAGGCGCCTGTGGCATTTGAGCCACCCTCCGGAATTATATAACATGTTTGGTTATCAGCTTCCACTACCTCAGAATACTCTTCCATAATGTGATCAATCTTCAGGTATTCTTCTGCTGTTACATATTTAATTATAACCCCGGCAAGTATATTTAACAACAAATTACCGGTCATTTCACCATCGGGATTTCCACGTAAAAACAGGGTGCATTGCATTTGTTTTTTTGCCGCCATGAATGCGGTGGTCCGGCAGTGATTTGATTGTATTCCGCCACATGTGATGAGGTGCGTTGCTTTTCTGTCAAGTGCATCGGCAATTAAGAAATCAAGTTTACGTACTTTGTTCCCACTTAATTCAACGCCGGTATAATCATCTCTTTTTAGCCAAATTTTGTGATCATTCAGATGTTTAAAATAATTATTAATAGGAATTATTGGAGTGTGACTGTGTGTTAATTGAAGGGAATTTGGGAAATTAACTTTCATATGCTTGAGATCATTATTCCGAGGAGAAAACGGCACCCTCATCTATCCAAACTTTGACACCATTTATATTATTTGAATTGAGGAATGGTCCATTTAGAGGCATCCTGGGTGTTTCGAGCAAATTATCCAACAGTACACGGTATAGAAAGCTGGTACTGCCACTACCGGGAACCACAAGTTTTTCCGCTCCAAATTCACCAGTAACCCAATGAGTTACAATTTCAGTATAATTGGTAATGTCCAGGCCGCCAGCTTTATCTGATGGATTATGGCATCCGCTATTCGAGCCACATTTGGCAATAAGCATGGGGCCAACATCATCAGTATAGGTTAAATTACTGTCGGGTAGAACAAATTCTTTGTCTTGTGGATTTGTTCCATTATCTTTACAAGCATATGAAAAAACTGTAAGCAACAGTAAAACACTGAGTGGTATAAAGAAAAAATGAATTATTTTTTGCATACTTATATTATAAATCTTTAATTTAACAATAGTTATAATGCTTGAATAATCAGAGCATTTTTAGTATTTTACACTGAAACTTACTATTTTTGTTCCCTAAATTCAACCCGGTACAAATTCATAAGGGCGATACATGAGCGAAAACAAGCCAGCACGCATATTGATCGTCGAGGACCATACAGAAATGCTGCAGGTCTTACGAAAATTTCTTACTGAAAAAGGCTATGAGATTTTTGAGGCGGGCACCGGTGAATCTGCATTGGAAATGATCGAGTCAGAAAGTCCTGACATTATTCTATTGGACATCATGCTGCCAGGAATATCAGGGGTTGAGGTCACAAAAAAACTCAGGACCGAAAATGTAAACGGCCAGTATATCCCCATACTTATGCTCACGGCTAAAAGTGAGATTAAAGATGTCATTGCCGGTCTTGAAGTCGGAGCCGATGATTATATTATTAAACCGTTTAGCTTTGATGAATTAATTGCGAGAGTCAATTCTGCCATTCGAATTAAGAATCTTAACGAAAGTCTGCGGACCAAATCGATAGAATTAGAAAATGCCAACCAAAAAATATATCAGTTAAATCAAACCTTAATTGAAAAGAACAAAGAACTTCGCAAAAAAATATATGATTTAAGAAACATTTTTGATATTTCCTTAGAATTGCATTCAATACTTGATGTGGAACGATTAATCAATTCGGCCCTGCTATCCATGATCGGAAAGTTTAGTTGTAAGAGTGCACTTTTTCTGCACTCACCAAAAAAGAATGAACAGAGGTTATCTGTATTCAATTCCAAAGGATTCTACAAATCAGAAGTTGAGAATCTGATACTGGAGAAAAGCGACCCATTGGTGCACCATCTCTATGAAAATCAGAAACCGCTGCCGATGGATCATCTTCCCGATGATATATCGGGTTCGGCCGGAGTCAGATCTTTAAAAGAAATAAACATAGAACTCGTCTCACCTATAAAAATCCTTCATAATAATTCCGAAGCTTTAATCTGTCTTGGTCAGCGCGTCAATGACCGGCCTTACACAGAGAATGAACTGGAACTGCTGATTACAATAAATAACATTGTCTCCATTGCCATTTCGAATGCGGCCTTGTATGACGAAGTGATTCAACTTTCGTATACCGATGGCATGACAGACTTGCATAATTACCGTTATTTTGAAATGCGTCTCCGTGAGGAAGTGCTCCGGCACGCACGGAATAAGCAGGATGTGTCCCTTATCATTCTTGATGTAGATTTCTTTAAAAACTATAATGATACTTTGGGACATCAGGCTGGTGATGAAGTATTAAAAACATTAGGTAAGATTTTAAAAGATACTGTTCGTGAAAATGATATTGTTGCCCGGTACGGCGGCGAAGAGTTTGCTGTAATTCTTCCAGGTGTAAGCCGTGACGGTGTCGTCATCCTGGCCGAACGTCTTCGTGAACTTGTGGAAAAAACCGCATTTGCAAATCAGGAAGTGCAACCTTCCGGCAATTTAACTATTAGTGTTGGCACAGCGTCATTGCCGCTGGATGCGCATGAGGTGAAAGATTTGATTTATAAAGCAGATACCTCCTTATATGCAGCCAAACATGGCGGACGAAACCTTGTCGTCCAGTATTCAACCGACTTAACGTCCTTCTGATTTATGAAAATTGGTATTACCTGTTATCCGACCTATGGAGGTAGTGGTGTAGTTGCTACCGAATTGGGTAAGGAACTGGCCGAACGTGGTTTTGAAGTCCATTTTATTGCCTACGCACTTCCCTATCGTTTAAATGTATTATCAGCAAATATATTTTTTCATGAAGTTGAAGTATTACAATATCCGCTTTTTGAATACCCCCCGTATTCCCTGTCACTTGCTTCAAAAATGGCAGAAGTTATTGAACACCACAATCTGGATTTATTGCATGTTCATTATGCCATTCCACACGCAACCAGCGCATATCTGGCAAAGCAACTATTAAAAGATAAAGATTTTAAAGTAATCACAACATTACATGGAACTGATATTACTCTGCTTGGCAGTGATCCATCATTTTTAAAAATTACCCAGTTTAGTATTGAAGAAAGTTCCGGAGTCACGGCTGTCTCCCAATATTTAAAGGAAGAAACCAGACGTGTCTTCGGCATAAAAAAAGAGGTTGAGGTTATTCCAAATTTTATTCCTTTTAGTATTAAAACCCCGATTAACCGGACAGAATTGAGAAGACAATTTGGTAATGATGATGAATTTATCATTACCCATATCTCAAATTTCAGACCTGTGAAAAGAATATCCGATGTGATACTCACTGCGGAGCAAGTTTTAAAATCAAAAAAAATCAAAGTCCTCATGGTGGGAGATGGACCGGAACGTTATAAAGCAGAAGAGCAATGCCGCGAGGCAAAGATCTGTGACCGTGTTTTATTTTTAGGTAAACAGGAGAATATTACGGATATTTTATCTATCACAGATACGGTGCTACTACCCAGCGGATCAGAAAGTTTTGGTCTGGTTGCTTTGGAATCGATGGCATTCGGAATTCCGGTTGTCACGACCAATGCCGGCGGACTACCCGAAGTAAATATTGATGGTGAAACCGGTTTTACTGCAAATGTGGGAGATATTGATGGTTTTACCAATGCAATATTAAAAATAATAAATAATCCGGACCTGGCCAGAAAACTGGGCCAAAATGCAGCACAGATATCAAGAGAAAAATTTGCAGCAGAAAAAATAATTCCACAATACATTGACTACTATAAAAAAATATTAAGTGGATAAGACGCCATTAATCATAACCCATCGTGGTGATCGTGAGCATGGAATTGAAAACACATCGCATGCCATCCAGCTGGCGATCAATCAGGGTGCAAACGCAATTGAAACCGATATACGACAAAGTGGCAGCGGGGAAATTATGGTATTTCATGACTTTTCCTTGCGCCGAATGTTCAATCGGCCCGGATATATTGGGAAAACCCTGCTTAAAGATCTGAAAACCTTCCCCTATGTAAACAATATCGATCAGAATGAATACTATATAGAAACATTGGAATCATTTTTAGATCGATTTGGGAAATCTTATCCTATAAACCTGGATGCAAAAACAATTCATTTTTTTGATTTTAAGTTTGCCGATAAAATTTGTGCCATAATACGCAATCAAAATTTATATGATCAGGTATGGATATCCTGTTTTAATCCATTTTTACTGCAAATATTGAAAATAAGAGATAAAAAAATTCGTACCGGATATCTGTTTCAAAGAACTTCATGGATACATACAACCTATGATCTGATATCTTATAGCGATGCCTGGCATCCCAGTCACCGGATTCTGACGGAAGGGCTGGTAAAAAGAGCAAAAAAATATGATAAGAAACTATTTATCTGGACTGTAAATGAAGATGATGTGATAAAAAAAGTACTGCAATTCCCTGTGGACGGTATTATTACAGATAATGTTCCGCGTGTAAAAAATTGGATTGAGACTAAATCCTAAGTTAACTGCTTAAGCGTTGTAAGAAAAACCTCATAATTATCCTGCCCCCAAAGACAGAAAACGACTTCTTCCAGTTGACTGGGTCTCTTAAGGTATTCAACCGTCACCGTGAGCATTATCTCAGCACATTTATCAATTGGAAACCCAAATTCGCCTGTGCTTATTGCGGGAAAAGCGATAGATTTAAGTTTGTACTCAGAAGCCAGAAGCAGACTGTTCATTGTTGCATTTCGAAGTTTGGATTCTTCGTCACCTTCACCCATCCTGGGGCCTACCGCATGTATCACCTTATTGGCCTTCAGGTTGCCCGCTCCGGTCATTATGGCACCGCCAACATATGTTCCACCCAACTTATCACATTCCTCCTGTATACCGGGACCCCCTTTTTCACTTATGGCACCGGCAACTCCGGACCCCAGAATTAGTTGAGTATTTGCTGCATTCACAATGGCATCGACCTCGAGATCTGTAATATCTCCTTCAACCAGGCGAATAGTGGTATCATTTATCTGAAATTTATCACTCATAATTTATTTTCCATTTTATTAGAAGCATCATTTAAAAATTTAAAATTATCGATAGCTTTATCTGTAGTAGCAAATATTTTAAATATTTTATTCATATAGGTAACTTCAAAAACGTTTTTAACCTGCGGATTTAACTGGCAAAGCGATATTCCACCATTATTTTCAAGAGCTGCCTTATGTCCGGCAAGCAATGCACCCAAAAAAGAACTATCGGTAAATTCAACTTCATTCAGATTAACCACAATCTGATTATTGCCACGGTCTATCTCAGATAGTAACCGTTCCTTTAATTGATCCGCAATATTAACGGTCGCCTTGGCAAAAGAGACGGTTAATAGAAGAATACCATCAACCACTGTGGTTTGAAAATCCAATTTTTCTCCAGAAAAATGACGTGAGTCGGCTCCTGAGGAAAACATACGAAAATTTGTGATATGAGGGAAAGTAAATTTTGAGAAAACGAAGAAAAGTATACTTTAAGGTTAGGAGTTAGGGATTAAGGATGAGGGATTAGAGATTAGAGATTAGAGAGTTAGAAGTTAAAAGTTAGGAGTTAAAGATTGAAGATCAAAAAATTCCGGGTCAAGATCCTACTTGTTCGGTTAAATGAAAGCTACCTCTTGAATTCTGCGAGAGCCGTGCAGATCCTGTCTTGCAGGATATTTATAGCCGGAGTGGGTATGGTATAATTATTTACCAGAACAGAGAATATAAATCGTTCTCCATCCCGGGAATCAACATAACCCGATAGATTTCTGGCATACCCGACATATCCGGTTTTTGCATAGACTTTTCCTACTGCGGAGCTTCCCTTCATACGATTTTTCAAGGTGCCATCCACACCACCGATGGGTAAAGAATCAAAGAAGTAGCTGCCATATCGGTGATTGGCCATATATTTTAATAGAGCTGCAGTTGAAAAAGGTGAAATCAGGTTTTTTCTAGCCAGGCCTGAACCATCTTTCATTCTGAATTCATCTTCTGATATTCCCATGGTCGCCAGTTTATTGGTGACGACTTTTGTTCCTTCGCTTGCCGAAGCCGAAGCACCATATTCCGCAGCCAGTGTTAGTAATAATTGTTCGGCATAGAGATTTTGACTGCGTTTATTGACAATATCTACTATTTCATAGAGTGGTGGAGATTGGTGGGTAAACACAGTATGGTAAGTTTGATATTCTATCGCATTTGCATCGTAATTTGTTATCAGATTGCCAAGTATTTTAATTCCTTTTTCAGTCAGGATCTCGCCAAATATATGAACAAAAAACTTGGCGGGATCTTCAACAGAAATAGACTCTGAATATCTATCATGATTTAACGGAATATCGTTTTTGATAATTAGAGTGTTTTCTAAACGGGGTCTGGTGATAAACAAGGAATTTAGCGAATCAGGTTCGGCCGTTTGCGCTCTGTTTTCAATATTAAAAAAAGTATCTGTCGGCTCCAGAAGAACAATCGGTTTATCTCCGGCTCTTTCACCGGGCGTCACCGTGACGTCAATACAATTATCATTGACTGATAGTGCACATATTTGTGCCGAGTACCAGAATGGCTCATCATCCCATTGCCATCCTGCGCCAAGCGGAGGATTTTGAAAGTAAGATGCATCGCCCACAATATTACCGTTTATTTGAGTAATTCCTGCCGCAATCAATGAGTCTGCCCACGATCTCATCAAATTACGGACATCTCCATCATGAAATCTGCCTGTGATAGTCGGGTCACCAGAACCATGAATTATGAGATCGCCGGTCAGAGTATTATCTGTAATATTCGCATTAGTCAGAAAACTTGTTTTGTAACGAAAATCAGGTCCAAAATTTAGCAATGCAACCGAGGTTGTATAGATCTTCATGTTTGATGCGGATATAAACAGCTTATGCTCATTGCGGTTATATATTAGTTCACCGGACTCCAACGATTCAATGTAAACACCCACATTAGCGTTATAAAGACTGGGATCTTGGACAAGATACGTGATTCGTTCTTTTAGCTGATCCAGATTTGAAACTGGTGCGACTTGCATTTTTGAATGACAGGCCAGAAATGTTATAGTCAATAAGAGCAAGAATGCATTCTTTAATATCGTCATTGTTCAAGTCCTGCAAAAGATAGTAGATAGTTGGATTTTGTCTGGTGGGTAAAAAAAAAGGGCGACAAGCGCCGCCCTTAATACATATCTTAGTTAACGGTTTCTTTCAACCCTTTACCGGCTTTGAAGACAGGTACCTTGCGTGCTTTAATCTGGATTGTGGCTCCTGTTTGTGGATTACGACCCTGACGCGCATTTCTGTGGCTCACAGAAAAAGTGCCAAAGCCAACCAGAGTTACACTTTCACCTTTCTTTAATGCACCCTTTACCCCCTCAACAAAACTTGCAAGAGCTGCTTCAGCATCTTTCTTAGAAATACCGCTTTTTTCAGCCATTAAATTTACTAGTTCTTGCTTACTCATAATTATTCCTCCTAGAATAGTAGACGTTGTATTAGTTAGTTAAATGTTATTCGAACTTTTTAATTTTTGAAGGCTTCAGGAATTTCCAAAATGATGTAGTAAAAGTCAAGCAAAAAGTAGTTTAAATCCTATAATAACAGGATTTGTGGGATGGCTTAAAGAAAGAATAAATCAGGATTTTGATCCTCGAATCGGTAACTCTTTTTCAATAATGGAAGTAACCACATCCTCGAGTATGTCGGATCGTTCATAAAATTTATTTCTGATTCGAAGTTTGACCAGCTCTAACTTCTCTTTTTCAAATTCCATTTTTTGCACCGGACTCTCTCTTTTTTGCTCAGCCATTTTTCATACAAGTTAGTTTTATACTAAATAGTCGGAGCAGGATATTAAAACTTTAATTTTCCGATTTCGGATGGATTGAAATTAGTGTTCCAGCGTTTTAAGTGGAATCTGAATTACAAACCGGTTACCAACCGGATTATCGAGATCCATCCACATTTTTCCTTCATGCGCATCAATTGCCATTTTACAAAAAGTAAGCCCCAGAGCCCTTTCGACGCGGTATCCTGCATTCTTTATTTCCGCCTGAGAAAATTTTTCAAATATTTTATCGTGATATTTCTTTGGCAGCTGAGTTCCGTTATCATGAATTGAAAACTGCAATAAGTTGCCATCCAGCCGGCGAGTTTGAATATCAACCCGTCCACCATCAGACGTATTATTAATAGCAAAGTTGATCATGTTTTCAATCATTCGCTCTATAATCGATTTATCAAATATCATTTCGGGGAGGTTGGCATCGGTATCAAAAACTATTTCTTTGGATTGATTTTCCGGATATTCTTTTACCCGATCTGATATTTCATTTACAATTTTATTAAAATCTGCCACATCTTGCTTGAGTACAAGATTTCCTTCTTCAAATCTTGATATATCCAACAGATTAACCACCATCCGCAGCAGCTGCTGACTACTGCGTTCGATCCGTTTTGTATACTTTTTTAATGTTTCAGTCGGTGATTGATCCAAATTCATCGACATCATCTGAAGATTTCCCTGAATTACAAACAAAGGATTCTTCATATCGTGGACGATCAGATTAATAAGTTCTTCCTTGAATTTATCCATACGCATTAAAGTCTCGTTTTTTTCTTCCAGTTCGGCATTGGTTGCTTCCAGCTGGTCATGATATTCTTTTAACCGTAATAATGATTTCACCCTGGCCAATAATTCGATATTTTCAAATGGTTTGGAAATGAAATCATCCGCGCCAGCTTCAAGCGCTTTAATTTTATCCTTTAACTCTTTCAACGCAGTGATCATCAAGATGGGAATGGACTTGGTGCAGTTATCGGACTTAAGCTTTTCACATACTTCAAAACCATTCATTTTTGGCAGCATAATATCCAGTAAAATAATATCTGGTTTTTCTTTTTCGACTGCCTCAATTGCTTGCAGACCATCTGCTACCGTTGTGATCTCATATCCTTTAGGTCGCAGGAAAAATACCAAAAGATCGGTATTCTCCTGATTGTCCTCGACTATCAATACTTTCTTTTTATTTTCGGTTGTCATTTTTACACCTTATTTATACTTATCGATAATGCCATTACATAATAAAAGAGTGGTTGTCAGGCCACCGAAATATGTCATAAATAGAAAATTTGAATGGAATACACAGACAACTCTTCACCTCTGATCATATGAGAACGATCATCGGATTAATATAATATAATTAAAGAAATATTTCCAAATAAATAAAAAGGGTTGTGTCTTGCAAACAAAACACAACCCATCATTGAGGAATTGGAGGAAAAGTGGAATTGTAATGTATATATTTTAGGCGTAAATCATTTTGTTCATTGATTTTTTCAATTTACCCATTGTCTCCGAATGAATTTGAGATATTCGCGATTCCGAGACGTTCAGGATCTCACCAATTTCCTTAAAGGTAAGTTTTTCATAATAGTATAATGTTATAGCCAGGCGAGTTTTTTCTGGTAATTGCTGGATGGCTTTCAGAAGGACTCGTTTCATTTCTTCCTCCTCGATTTTAAAGTCAGAATTTTTTTCTTCATCATCTTCAATCATGTCATACAGATTCTGCTTATAACTATCATCGATCGGCTTGTCCATGGAGAGTATATTTACATTGTTAATATCTTTTTTCCAGGTATGTAATTCATTTACTTCAATACCTAATCCATTGGCAACTTCATCATCTGAAAATGCGCCGCTAAATTTCTGCTCAAGTTCCAGCGTCTTTTCTTTGAACATATTGGTTTTATTTCGCAGCGAACGTGGTACCCAATCTAATTTTCGCAGTTCATCTATAATTGATCCTTTGATACGGGGAATAGCATATGTTTCAAATTTTATTCCGTAATCCTGGTCAAAACGATCCAATGCCTCGGCCAAGCCTAATGTCCCTATATGATACAGATCGGCTTCTTCTATTGCTTGAGGAAAACTTTTGATCATTTTTCGAACCACATATTTTACCAGACCAAGATAGCGCAACATTAGTTCCTGGCGGATTATTAAATTTCTATTCGTTCTGTAAGATTCCCAAAGTTGCGGTGTTGTTAGATCTTTCATGAAGCCCCCATACCTTTTTTGTTAAGTGAGTCGTGCAGACCATATTGCATGTAGCGTGCCAAAAATTTAGACGACCTCATATATTTACATACTAACTAATTGTTTTATATAGTTTTAGGAAATCTATTTTTAACATATTCCTGGTAAATAAATAAAAATAATTTCGATTTTAGCTAAAGTTTCGACACCTAAAATGACCGGATATTCAACACCTCTTGGATAGATTTTTATAAATCTTTAGTTTTTTTTGATGATTTTTTCTTTTTTTTTCAAGCATTATCACATATTTAACCATTGAATGGCATACTTTTTGAACTATAATTCGCATTATGATCAAAGAAATAATCCGAAAGATCAGTTCAGATATAACCAATAGTATACTGGATTTATTTTTCCCACCACAATGTTGGCTATGTGACAGGATGTTATCCTCGGACCGAAAAGTGGTGTGCGAAGGATGTTTCAATGAATTAAAAAGGTTTACAGATCGCACGGAAGAATTTGACAACAATGAATTTTTATTTGATCAGCTATATATTTTGTTTGAATTTGATGACTCGCTTCGCTCGCTGGTTCATCTGATAAAATATCAGGGTTGTACTGGTCTTGCCTGGTACTTTGCTCAGGAGGCCGCGACTCATCTCAGGTGTAACAGCACAAAAATCTACACACGGATTATACCGGTACCTCTGCATCCTCAACGTTTGAGAGAGCGGGGTTATAATCAGAGTGGAGAAATTGCGCGCCATTTAAGCACAATTGTGTCAATTTCAGATACACAAAATCCACTTGTAAGAATCAGACATACCAGTACACAGACAAAACTTGATAAAAAAGATAGGATAAAAAATATTTCCGGAGCTTTTGTTTGCGATAAAAATGTGACCGGAGAGACTATTTTGATCATTGACGATGTAATTACCACAGGGAGTACTTTAAATGAGTGTTGTCGGGTGTTATTAAAGGCTGGTGCGCTCTCTGTGGATGTGTTGGCCCTCGCGAATCCCAGGTTGGGGAGTTGAACATTTTCCTTTTCCGTGGGCTTTGCCCACGGCTAGAAATATTTAACCCCTTCGGGGTTATAAAGATTAGCAACGAGTACCCATTATCCAGTAATCCAGTATCCAGCATCCTGCATCCTGTATCCTGTTCCCTACCTAACCACCCTCACATAACTCCCCACATAGAGCAACAAATCAACCAGATACACACCCATGGCCAGCCAGGCCGCGCCGGTAATACCATATTTGGGGATCACATACAACCCAAGTGCGATATGCAGAACCGAAACAAAAACAGAAATGTTTCGAACGATTTTACCAAACTTGCGTGCCATCAGATACAAACTGAAGGGTTTGCTTAATCCCGAAAATCCAAAAGCCATCGCCAGGGGAATTATTAGACCTATTGTGGGCAGATAGTTTTCTGAGAACAGATAAATGACAATGTATTTTCTCAACAGAATGAAAATTGAAACAGAGCAAATAATAACTGCACCATTTAGTATAAATACTTTGGAATTTATCTTATCCTGGGATGAGAATTTTTTAAACAATGTTGTAGCCAATGCCGTGGAAAAATGAGTTATTGGGAAGGTGATCATATAGGCCAATGCATAATAAGCCATTGACTCTTCTGACAGGAAGTATGAAACAACAAATTTATCCGCGTGAAAAAATATTTCATGCCATATAATACTCACATACAGGTGAATGCCATAAGATTTAATTTCATAAAATATTTTTTGACTAGTCGCTCTAATTGATGTAAAAAGAGGTCGTAAAAATGGCAATACGATCAGAAAGGCAGCGAAGAATCCAAAAAACCACATACTTATTGTGGCGTTCAAAGTAAAAGCTGTACTATAAATAAGGTAACCCAGTAACAATAAATAAATGAACCGTGGTAAAATAGTCACCAAAGCCATCAGATTGACCCGCCCCCAACCGCGCAGTAAAAGATTCAAATGACTTTGCATCAGGATCAGACCGGCGAAAGGAGCAAATGTAAATAGTAAACTGCTTATTTTTACCTCAAAAATTCCATCAGAAAAAAAAGACAATAAAAATAGTATCAAAGTGAGTGGAACAAAGAAAATCAAAGTCCATATGATACTTGTTCCTGCCAACCGCCGCAATTCAATTTGAGATTTGGTAACAGCCAATAACCGGGAAGTGCTTTCGATTACACCAAAGCCAAAGAATGATCTTGAAAAAAACATTACAATAATAAAAAATGAATAGCGTCCATAGTCTGCAACACTCAAATATTCCGTGTTCAGTTTTGCAATAATCCATCCTAAAAATATATTCAGAATCAGGGCAATGTAATAGATAAGAACATTTATTAGTGTTGATTTATCGGATGTTTTCAATGTTGCCAATTTATTCCCCGGATATTTTATATATACTGATCCTTGGACCTTTGGTCCATACATCGGGTACATATTCAATACTTGGTTGATACCTGGTAAACAGCCGCTCGTAGAATGTGTTCACCGCCTCAATTTTCGCAATTATCACAGGTGAATATTGCCCTGATTTTGCCTGGCGATACATCTCATAATAATCATCCCTGATGATTAGATAATCCACACCTTCTGCTATTATTTGAGATAAATTTTTCCGTTTGAATCTTTCCTGCTCTGCCTCATATAAATTGATTCCTGAATCTGGCTGGGCCGGGGTTTCGAACATGATCGGTACCATATGAATATTTCTTTGATCATCACGGTATTGCTCTAACTTCATTTTTACCTGTTCGGGCAAATCTTTAGCGCCAGCTCCATATGAGATAAAACGATCGATATCAAAAACACCAATATCATAATGATGATTATCATAGCAAATGCTTTCCTCATTCGAGACATTCGCAATGATCCAGTCCGTTGTTTTCTCACGGGTATCGTCATTCAGAATCAGTATTATATTATAACATATCAGTATCAAAGAAGGGCCAAAAATAAATAGATAAATTGTTCGTTTATAATTTCTATTTAAGTTATACCGGTTAAACATCTGTACAATAAACTCTGAACTGAGATATATCCATGCCGGAAAGATCGGAAAAAGATAATCGAGGCCCTTTTTCGTCCAGCTACCAACATATAGAAATGTTACTATAATTATTATTAGAAACGGTAGATACTTTTTAAAACTGCTTTTAAAAGACCAGATTGTCGATGTTATAAATAATAAGCCGAAGCATAATTCTGACTTAAATAATGCAGACAATTCCCAAAGATAATTCACTCCCCGATCTGTACTTATTGCTGAGTACATCTGATCGGATATCAACAAATAACCATGATAAAAATCGGTGAAATTTAGAACCCAATAGGGATTTATAACAATAAATCCGGTGACGGCACCTGACAATGCAAGCCAGATACTTTGTTTGTCCCTTTTAAAATTAAAAACATATACAATAAGAATCCCCAGAAAAATAAATCCGGCATTGTACTTAACACCAACCGCCAGCCCGGATAAAATGCCAGCTATAAAATAATTTTTCCTGTCTGGCTGATTTTGCGTCTTCAATATATATAATGTGGCAAAAGTCGAGATTAAAATAAGAAAAGATTCCGGTGTCGCATAGCCACTGAATTCAAAGAAGCTTAAAGAAAACCCAGCCAGCAATGCAGCAATCTGACCCTGTTCTGTGTTACGATACTTTTTAATATAACTATATAGAAAATATATAGTCAGCAGACTGAAGATTAAACTTCCCATTCGGCCGGCGAAATAAAAGGCAGTTGGATCCGTAAGAAATTGTACCCCATAATCATGCGCGCCATTAAAAAAACTGAAAACATAACCAGTCACAAATAGTAGAGAAAAAATTACCAACAGAATATAGCTATAAAATGTCGGATATATATAAATAAGGGGATCGAGGGAAAATCTGGCACCCATACTCAAAGCAATTTTAGCCAAAAAATATTCAGTCGAATTAAATACAGCAGGGAGTCCTTCAAATAGAAGCGGCATCCTGAGAAAGGTAACGGCAACTAATAAAACGATAATAAATTTATCTGGTTTATATTTTATCATAAATTGCGATTAGTTTTTCCGACTCATTTTCCCAGTTTAAATCCCTGGCGGCCAATAATACACTTTTATGCCACTCTTTTAAAATTTCCGGTTCATCTCTGAGTTTTAGTAAATTCTCTGAAATTTTTTCGATATCGTAAGGATCTGTAGTCACACCCAGATGATACTTGTTTACATAGTAGTTAAAGGTATCAATATTACTTGCTAAGACTGGAAGACCTGCCATTATATATTCAAAAAATTTATTTGGCAGAGCATGAGCATAATTTACTGATCCGGGCTCGAACAGGACAATACCAAGATCTGCTTGAGCCGCCGTCGAGATCAATCGATCAGTCGAGATATATGGGATAAAAATCACCCGCTCATTTATCCCCAACTCAATAACCAACTTTTTTAATTCTGTTTCAAGTTCACCGCCCCCTAAAAGCACTAATTGAATTTTTTCAACCCTAGCTACTGCCTTTATCAGATTAATGAGTCCTCTGCCCGGACGGAAATGTCCATGAAATAACACTGTCATGGCACACTCAGAATCCGGCAATGTAACTGCTTTTTCAGGATCAGGCACCTCAAAACCCGGTACATTTCGAATCACCTCAACAGGTTTCAGTAACCGGTACTTCTCACCATATAATTTTGCCAGGGGCTGTGAAACAGTAATAACACATACCGCATGCTTGATACAAATTTTCTCTACCACGATCCACAACCATTTACGCACTTTTCGCCGGGTAAATATTTCCAGGCCAGGATAATACTCGTGGGCATCATAAATCAGTTTTTTCCTTTTTAAGATGCTCATCAGAGTTGCCGCAGGTAATATCCACAAATCATGGGCGTGTATCACATCAAAATCGCATTTGAATCCGGCGATAAGCACTTTCCAATTATAATGCAAAAATTTAAGCGGTCCGCCCCGGTAAAAAGGTGTTCGTAGCGGGATTTTTAGAAAATCACCATTTTTTGAGCCAATATTTTCATTACCATTTTCCAGATACATTACCGAAACAATATGAGATTGTTTCTGAGCAGCATTAATCTGATTATAAATACGTCTTTCCATCGAGATGGGATTAATGGTAATGTGGAGAATATTCATATTAGTAAGTGGATGCTTCGTAAGTAGATTTAAGTGAATTATGCAATCTTTAATTCAATTGATTTTTTATCCGAGTTGACCGTATAAGTTCCGGGACGCACTTCTGTCACGTTGTCAGTTGAATCTATATCAATTCGTTTTTGTCCAGACAATTGAAGAGAAAATTTCTGAATTTCGGCCGGTTTGGTTATTTTTATCCGATTTTCATGACTGACAGATATTTGAATTTGTTCGCGCATTGTGAACCATTTATAGTGTCCGTCCAGTGAATCAATATATGCGCCGGATTTATCCAGTTCCTTAATTAGTTTGTTCCAGATATCGTGGTATGGTTCCTGCAAATAATTACTTGGATGAAGAAGTGCGACCATCAGCCCACCATACGTTTTAACCTGGGCAAGGATATCCCTGATATATTTAAGCGCATCCACATCTGTTGGTAAATTATGCTCAAAAAATGCCAGCGAAAACTCCACCAGTTCATACATTTTATCATTGTCATAATCATATGTATAAAATGGATGGGTTGTTCCCGCACGGTATCCGGCCTGATAATTATAACCCAGACTGGTATCATATTTGAATCCATTCTCACTGGCTATACGCCACAACCGGGGAAACTTTCCACGCAGGTAGTGTTGCCGCAAACCGGTTACCGGTGAATCAATTGATTCTTCAAGCCTTTCCTTTTCCGATTTATATCGGCCCGGATGATCAAATGCACGCAAACTGGAGTGTAGCCCTATTTCGTGACGATTTTCCAATAATAGTTTTAGTAATTTTCTGAATTTTTTTGAATTGATATTATACCGAACATGAACACCTTCCATAATACGGGTCAGGAAGAAAAACGTAGCCGGTATTTTGTATTTTTCGTAAAGTTCAATGAGCTGCGGATAACTCCAAACCTGCGCATCCTGCGTATTCATATCTTTTTTAAGTTGTTGATTGACTTCCCCTCCACCGGTAATAGTTTTAAAGAATCCATATGTATTATTTATAAACCGGCGTTTGAGACTGACCGCACGTGTCAAATCCACATCATGGGTGATGGCTGCCGCAAAAGGTTCTGCCCCTGGCCAGGGCATTATTCTGACAAGCCATTCTGATTGCTTTTCAAGTAAGTGTTGCATGTAAGTCAAAATAATATCGACCACCGGAACCTTAAGATTTTGATAGCGGGAAAGAAGAGATGTAGTATAATCTGAGGCGGTTTCCTCAGCGAAATGACGCCATTTTTCCTCATACCGGCTTAAATGGTAAAATATATTTGCCAAAATATCGAATTCTGTAGATTTTATTTTACTACCGGTTTTATTCCATAAAATATCTGAATTGCTCTTTTTCCAACCTGTATGTGAATCTTCAGACATCCGTCTTCCCAGTATGGGTATACTGGTCTTTTGCCAGTCAAAGATATTTATGGACTGCTCTGCTATATCAAGATGATTTATTTGACCGGAATTGAAAATATTTAAAACAGAAAACCCGGTTAATAACTTAAGATCAGAGGACGAAAGATAGGAAAGTACTGGTAGATTCTGCTGCAGATTTGCGGGCGAACTAACTAATTTAAATGTATGGCCAAGCGCCTGAGCCATAAAACGTAATGTGTATTGGATGCGTGGCGTCTGATCACGTTTTGGAATAAAAATTTGTATCGTCATAATTTTCGATTACGTTGGAGAGATCGCGTTCTCATTTTGAGCATAACAGATAATGGAAACTTTGCCGGACTCGATATACGATAGCCATTTACCAGATCTCCTCCAAACCCCCGCTTAAATTCTTCAATCCCCGGATGATCGGCACCGAGAAAGTCAAAAGTAAGATTTTTGCCCGAGTATCGTTTAAAAATATGGTATACAAGATAGGTGGATCCATAACCCGCCGGATCATCGCTGCCTGCCAATAGATCAAAGATCCGGTTTTTATCTTCGAGAATAATTCTTCCGGCCAGTTTTTTATCACCTTGCACCACATAGTAAAGTTTAACCTGGGGAAGTTTTAGCGCCATACTAAGAAATTTTTCAAGTAAATTATCTTCGATAAGGGGTTTTATACCATGTCTGTGATAGCTGGATGAGTACATATGCATAAAATCATTTTTATCATCGGATTGAATAAAACTGATATTTTCCCGCTCGGCCTGACGGACTTTTTTCCGCACGCTCTGATTAAAGTTTTGTTCACATATCCCCCAATCACCCAGATCCACCCGGTACGTATAACTTGGTTCTGCAGAGCAGTTCTGCCACTGGAACGATCTTACATCATTAATTTCCGGTGCGACATTAAACATCCAGAAATCGAAGTTTTTATGTAAGTATTTTGTGAGTGCCGTGAGAATTTCCAATTTTCGGGCAATACTCTTTTGATATTTGGCGTCAGATATTTCCTTCAATACAGGGCCAATATTTGGGTAAAGCGCCATTGGAGTTATCATGTGAAAACCGAATCTGATTTGGACAAATATGAGCATACCGGCTATGATTTGTTCATTTTCACGCAGGACGATAATTTCGTATTGACGGTTAAAAGTGTAAGATAAAAGATTGGCCCACTCAGTAGTATAAAAAAAAGACCCTTGTAATGATTGATTAATAAAATCATTCCAAAGGGAATAGTCAACTTCATCCAGTTTTTCTGTTATTAGACTCATATTGCGGCATTAGTAAATAAACAGATTACGTCCGTAGTAAATAATATATCACGATATAGTAAATTAAAATGTGAGAGATGTCTCAGACCGGAGAATCACAGTAAGCATATTGTTGATGGAACACTTTTAAGCATTTTCCAGCAATTTGACAGTAATGGCTTTTTGGACATGCATCCGGTTTTCGGCTTCATCAAACACAATTGATTTTGGGCTATCTAGCAATTCATCACTAATTTCATCTCCACGATGTGCCGGTAGGCAGTGCATTACGTTTGCATCCGGTTTGGCATGCTTTAATAGCTGCGAATTGAGCTGATAGGGTGCAAAAGCCTTTTTGCGCTCCTGTGCTTCTTCTTCCTGGCCCATGCTGGCCCAAACATCAGTATATACGATATCTGCATCTTTAACGGCTGTTACCGGATCCTTCATCACTTCGATCTGGCTGGAATTATTTTCTCTTGCATCACGAAGGGTTTGAATATCCGGTTCATAACCCGATGGGGAACAGATAACAAGATGCATAGAAAATTTGGCTGCGAGATTTATCCAGGAATTGGCCACATTATTTCCATCACCCACGTATACAATTTTCAGGTCTTCAATTTTACCTTTATGTTCATAGACAGTAAAAATATCAGCCATTATCTGACAAGGATGATTGTAATCTGTAAGACCATTTATTACCGGGACACTGGCAAATTCCGCCAGTTCCAGTATATGTGCATGGTCAAATAATCTTGCCATAATTATATCATTATATCTGGATACAACACGGGCGATATCTTTTACTGCTTCTCTGGTACCGATACCAATATCGGTTGGTGCCAGATAGAGTGCATATCCTCCCAACTGATACATACCCGTTTCAAAAGAAATACGCGTCCTGGCAGATGGTTTTGCAAATATCATGGCCATTGTTTTTCCAGCACAGAGATGATGCGTTTCACCATGACGCTTTTTTTCTTTCAATTCCCGGGTCAACTCAAGAATTGATTCAAGTTCTGTTTTTGTGTAGTCGGAAATTGACAGAAAATCCTTTTTCATATATACTCCCATATAGCATTGGTTTATTCTAAGACAAAACCACAGAGAACACAGAGTTTCAGATTAGAGATTATTTTACGTTACTCGCTTCTCGGCTCTCGTCCCTATATAATTTAGAACATTAGAAATTTTTTAAACAAATGACGAGGAGCGAAGGGCGAGTACCGAGTACCTAATTCCCAGTTCCTAATTACAATCAAAAATCCACAATCCAAAATCCTTACAAAATATATCTTGACAGATCTTCGTCCTCGACAATCTTGGCCAGTCTATCTTTGACGACTTTGGCATTTATTTCAATTTTTGGCTTTTTCATTTCAGGAACATTAAACAGGATGTCCTCGAGAAGCGTCGACATGATGGTATGCAGGCGTCGTGCCCCGATATTTTCACTTTTTGTGTTTACATGGGTCGCAATGCGCGCAATTTCAGAGATCGCATCTTTTGTAAATGTAAGATGTACATCTTCAGTATCAAGCAACGCGGTATATTGTTTTATCAATGCATTTTCCGGCTCTGTCAATATGCGGATAAAATCCGATTCTGATAAATTTGTTAGTTCAACGCGAATCGGGAAGCGGCCCTGTAGTTCGGGAATCAAGTCTGAGGGTTTGGAAACATGAAACGCACCGGACGCGATAAAGAGAATATGATCGGTTTTTATCACACCATATTTTGTGACCACCGAAGTGCCTTCAACCACAGGCAACAAATCACGTTGTACACCCTCGCGCGAAACATCCGGTCCGTGTCCCTTGCTTCCACCACCGGCTATTTTATCGATCTCATCAAGAAAAACTATGCCCGAATTTTCTACTCTGGCTTTTGCTTCCCTGATAACTTCTTCCATATCAATTAATTTTTGGGCCTCTTGCTGGGTAAGAATTTTTAGAGCTTCCGGGACAGTGGTTTTTCTTTTTTTACTCTTTTTTGGCATCAGTCCGCCAAAAATTTCCTGAAGATTCATTCCCATTTCTTCAATTCCCACTGGCGTAAAGACCTGCATCATGGGTGAGGAATCCTGCGGCACATCTATTTCAACAATCCGGTCATCAAGTTTACCCTCTTTTAACTGGGTACGTAGTTTTTCACGGGTTCGTTGATGTCGCAACTCGAGCTGATCATCTTCATTCAGTTCGCCAACCGGTTTTGGTTTTTTGCTGATTGGGGGTAAGAGAGAATCCAGCAGTTTTTCGATGGCAATTTCGCTGGCACGGGCTTCAACACTCAATGTTTTTTCTTCCCGGACCATTTGTACACTAAAATCCATTAAGTCGCGAATAATTGAGTCAACATCACGACCGACATAGCCAACTTCGGTAAATTTAGAGGCCTCAACTTTTATAAATGGTGCTTCGGCAAGTCTGGCTAGTCGTCTTGAAATTTCCGTTTTTCCCACACCGGTCGGTCCGATCAGAATGATATTATTGGGCATAATTTCTTCACGAATATCACCCTGTACCATTTGACGTCGCCAACGATTCCGTAACGCAATTGCCACTGATTTTTTTGCTTTATTCTGCCCGATAATATATTTATCAAGTACTTTGACTATTTGATTTGGTGTCAGTTCTTTCATTTTTTATCCGGTTAAAGTGTGGATACATTAATATTTGAATTCGTGTAGATGCAAATTTCTGACGCAATTTTAAGTGATTCTTCAACTATCCTTTTGGCATCAAGATCAGAATTCCGGATCAGGCTACGCGCCGCAGCAAGTGCGTAATTTCCTCCGGAGCCGATGGCAATTACACCATCATCCGGTTCAATTACATCACCCGTACCAGATACGAGATACGTGTGTTTTTTATCCATTATGGCAAGAAGTGCCTCTAATCGTCTGAGGTACTTATCAGTTCGCCAATCTTTTGCGAGCTCGACGACCACTTTTGGTAAATTACCGGAGTAACGCTCCAGTTTTTCCTCAAATCGTTCAAACAAAGTAAACGCATCCGCTGCAGCACCGGCAAATCCTGTCAGAATTGTATCGTTGTATACTTTGCGCACTTTATTTGAATTATGCTTCATTACCGCGTTACCTAAAGTCACCTGACCATCTCCACCAAGCGCAACCTGTCCTTTATGATGCACGCCGACTATGGTTGTGCCATAAATAACATTTGATTTATGATTAAACATATTTTATCCTGTTTTCTGGAAGTTAACTTAGAATATTTTTACGTAAGCGGGCAACGGGAATATCCATCTGCTCACGATATTTTGCCACTGTTCTGCGTGCAACGGGGAATCCTTCACCGGAAAGAATTTGAGATATTTTTTCATCGCTCATGGGTTTTTTGGCATCTTCCTGCTCGATCATCTCCTTAATACGGCTCTTTATCTTCCTTGTAGATATTTCTTCACCATCGTCAGTTTCAATACGTTCATTAAAAAAATATTTTAATTCAAATATGCCAAAATCTGTCTGCACATATTTGCCATTTACCACTCTGCTTACGGTTGAAATATCCATTTCAATAATTTCAGCAATCTCGCGCATAATTAAAGGTCTGATATGGGCAGGACCGCGTGAGAAAAAATCCAATTGTTTTTCAAGAATCGCACGCATAACACTGAGCATCGTAATTTTTCGCTGATAGATAGAATTTATGAACCATTTTGCCGATTCAATTTTTTTTCTGATATACTGACGGGTATCCCGATCTGCTCTCTTTTTGTTCTGTAGTAATTTCTTATATGTCGGGCTGATTCGGAGGGGGGGCACGTTCCAGTCATTTAAAGTCACGACAAATTCATCATCCACTTTTTCGACCAGAAAATCCGGAATAATGTAATTCTGTTTCGAATTAAGCATTCCGACGCCCGGCTTTGGATTCAATTTGGAGATCTCTACTATGACCGCGCGTAGATTTTCTTCTTCAATTTCAAGCTCATTCAGAATGCGATCATATCGTCTGTTTTTAAAATCGTCAAAATGGTTTTTGATAATTTTAACGGCTAAGTCGGATCTGTTTTCAGTATTCCTCAACTGTATTAAGAGACATTCACGTAAATCCCGGGCTCCAATTCCGGGGGGATCAAATTTTTGTATTTTTTTCAGGACGGATTCAACTTCTGCCGGTTCACATTCATATATTCTTGACACGTTTTCAATATTTAAAGAATTGTCAAGATAGCCGTCATCACGGATATTCCAGATCAAATATACGCCAATTTTATTTTCCAGTTCAGTGAGGGAGAGATAGTTCAATTGTTCGAGCAAATACTCAGTCATTGAAGTGACAACTGCTTCCGGGCGTTCATAATCATCTTCATTGTTATCTCGCGGCATCTTATACTCATAGGACTCTTCGTCATTAATCATTTCATCCCAATCCGTGTCCGCTTCTGCTTCCTTCAACTCCTTTACATCAAGATCTGAGTTATTATCCGTCTCCGAATTCTCCAGGTCCCGCTCTACTTCCTCTTCTTCTTCCGGGGTCGATTCTATTTCATCAGTATTAAGATCCAATTCTTCCTCAACACCCTCCTCCAGCACCGGATTGATTTCTAATTCGGTCTGTATTTTTTGTTCGAGACTGAGAAGAGGTAGTTGGAGTAAGGTTGACAACAGAATCTGCTGTGGTGACAACCTCTGTTCGAGCCGCATTGTTTGAGAAAGCTGAACCATGATATGCTAATTTCGCTGATTTAATAAAAATAATTATTAAAATTGCAGATTCTCTGCAAAATCCATTTATTTTGGCACGATTTATGTAACAAATTATAGATTTAGCCAAAATATGTCAAGAAGTAAATCTTTTATAATTGTGAGAACTTTTTGAGGGGGTCAAAGACAGTCAAAACAATCTGTCACTAATTTTTTTGTTGGCTCAGCTCCTGCTGTTGTTCCTTACACTCAGAAAGGATATCGTTGATTTCCTCAATTTTATCATCCCTATCTGAGATCGACAAATTAGCAAGCTGAATTAATAGATCCGCGCAGGCTTTCTGGCATAACTGATAGTTCTCCATTCGTTGATAGATCTCCACCAGCTTTAATTTACATTTATATATATGATTGGGGTTGGCATTGGGATCAGTTGATAACAGACTGCTAAGTTGCTCATACGCATGGATCGCGTTCTCAAAATCATCACTTTTATCATAACACTTGGCAGCAGCCCACCACATGAACTGACTCTCAGGATATTTTTCCACAATTTGTTCGGCATAGGGAATTGCCTCTTCGGGAGAACCGTAGTCGCTGAGAATATAAGCCAGTTGATGCATCGCCATATATTGACTTCTCGTGCCATGTATGATCGTCTCTTTAATATACTCTATGCCTTCATCACGTTCATCAGGAATAAAAGGCAGCCAGGAAATGATCTTTAATTTACTATAGCGCCAATATTTAAACACACCAATCCCCAAATAAGCGTCATAGAGTGTAGAATCTGTTGCAACAGCCAGGTTCAGCAGGCTGTTTGATTTTAGACCATTTGTCAGGGCCGGGAAATAACTCCCGGTGCGTCCCTGATAAAAAGCCAGATATCCATATGCACTCCCCAAATAAAACAGGTAATCCGCAAGGATCTGTGGATCGATTTCCGTGGTATCTTCTATCATTGGCTCGATAATTGAAATGGCACTATCAAGTGCTGCCATAAAGATTTGTTCATTATCATTATTTTCAAAATGAGTCATCTTTGAACTTAAAGTTGCTGCCAGATAAAAATATGCCTGGTAATTTTCAGCATCCAGGACAAGCTGTTGATTAACGACTTCCAGTGCTTTATCAAATCTTGAGTGGATGGTATGTTCAATGCAGGTATCAATCCAATCCGAGGCAGATAATAAACCAGCGCTAAGAATGGTAATGAAAATTGTCAGAAATAGTATAAAAGGTTTTTTTTTCATCAATCTATTTTAAATGACTTCCGGCTAAAAAGCAAGTGAGCGGTTCGTTGATACTCATTTCCGCCTGCTGGGTATTAATTAGAAATTAGAAATGAGGTATGAGGAATTGGGAATTGGGAATTGGGTACTTGTAATTAGTTATTAAAAATATTTTGCAGCTAATTCATTTTTATTTCAAGTCAGATCACCAATAACCAATTACGAATTACTAATTCCTTTTTTCTCAATCAACGACACGACAACAGACTGCGGTAAGTTTTAAAATCTTCCAGAATCAGGCGTGTTCCTTCTGCTACTGAGAATAAAGCATTTTCAGCAACACCAACCGGTAATGAAGTTTTTTCGCGAATGATGTCATCCAATCCACGCAGCATGGCCCCACCGCCAGTCAGAATAATACCACGATCCACCAGATCGCTGACCAATTCAGGAGGAAGTTTTTCAAGCGTGCTCATTATTGCAGCAATGATAATATTCGTCACATCTTCTAATGCTTCTATAAAAAAACTACTCCGCAAAATCAACTGACGGGGCAGCCCACTCTTTACATCCAGACCTTTGACGGTAACTGCTTTTCCATTATACTTCTCAGATACCGTACCAAATTCGATTTTTAGTCGTTCTGCAGTGGCTTCACCAATGCGCATGTTATATTTATTCTTGAAATATCTGACAATGGCTTCGTTAAGTTCATCTCCGGCGATACGAATTGTATTATCAATAACAATCCCACCATAAGCGATAACGGCAATATCGGTTGTTCCACCGCCAATATCCACTATCATATGGGCATCCTTACCGGTCACATCAAGTCCGATTCCAATGGCTGCTGCCATAGGCTCGGCAATAAGATAAACTTCCCTGGCACCCGATTGCTCTGCGGATTCGATCACCGCAATCTTCTCCACTTCGGTGATTCCCGTGGGAACACCCATTACCACTTTCCCGATACGGTATTTTGGCACATCTGCGCTGCGTATAAATGATTTGACTAATTCTTCACCGGCTTCAAAATCTGCAATTACCCCATCGGAAAGCGGCCGGATCACTCTAATCAAATCACCGGTTTTTCCGAGCATATCTTTGGCTTCATTGCCAAAAGCGATTACTTCATTTTTATTATTGTAGGCAATTACAGAGGATTGATTTATGACAAATCCCTTTGTATCAGCAAATACAACCGTATTTGCCGTACCGAGATCAATGCCCAAATTGGTGAAGATATTTTTAAAGAAAGTCAACATTTACCGCACCCTTGCCTTTTAAAATGCCGGTGATATCGGTATCGCTGTAGAAATATATTCGTCAGTTATTTTAAAAATATAATTTTTTCTGTTATTTTGGACAATAAAAAAAGCCGGCCAATAAGACCGGCTCTTAATGTTATTCATCTTTCTTATCTTCAGGATCGGCAGTTTCTTCTTTTTTCTTGGCCGTGGTCTTTTTCGCTTTGGCCTTCGGTTTTTTCTCGGCTTCGGCTTCCGGTTCCTTCTTCACCTTCGCCTTTGTCTTCTTTTCTTCCTTCGGCTCCGCTTCAGTTGGAACTGCTTCTACCTTTTCCTCTTCTTTATCTGCTTCTGCTTCATCCTTTTCAGGTTCAGGAGTCGCTGCTGCCTCATCCTCTATTACCGCTTCTTCAGATTTGGTTTCCGGCTCATCGGCCTTAACTTCATCTTTCTCCGGTTCAGGACTTGCTGCCGTCTCTTTCTCTTTTACTGCTTCTTTAGATTTGATTTCCGGCTCATCGGCCTTGACTTCATCTTTTTCCGGTTCAGGACTTACTGCCGTCTCTTCCTCTTTCACGGCGTCCTCGGATTTAGTTTCCTCTACTTTTTCCGGCTCTTCTGATGTCTCTTCTTTCTTCTTCGCCGCAGCCTTCTTCTTAGCCTCCGGTTTTTCATCAGTTAAACCTTCCGGAATTTCTTTTATAAAGTCTTGTAAGGTTGTTTTTTCGACACCCTGACCTGATAAATATCCGGCCAGATCCTTTTCTTCTTTATCCTTAAAGTAATTTGTTACCGACAGAACAATTTTTTTATTCTCTTTATCGAATTCAATTACTTTAGCCGGAATATCATCTCCGATATTATAGTATTCCGTTGCTTTTTTCAGTTTTGGATGTCCGAGATGTGTCATTGGAATAAATCCATCAACACCCATAGGCAATGTAATAATAACACCCTTATCAATAATCCGGGCAACGGTACCATTGGTTTCGGTATCTACTTTATAGGTATCTTCAAAAACATCCCATGGATTATCATCGATTTGTTTATGACCAAGGGCAATTCTTCGTTCATCGCGATTAATCCCAAGAACAATAACTTCAATTTCATCACCCTTTTTAACAACTTCACTTGGGTGACGGATTTTCTTGGTCCATGACAGATCTGAAATATGCACCAGGCCATCAATACCCTCTTCTAATTCAACAAAAGCACCAAACTGAGTCAGGTTTCTGACAACACCTTTGTGTTTTGAATTAAGCGGATATTTTTCATCGATATTTTCCCATGGATCCGGTTCCAGTTGTTTAAGGCCAAGAGAGATCTTTTTCTCTTCGGATTCGATATTCAACACCTTGGCACCAACTTCCTGGCCAACATGTAAGATCTGGCTTGGATGTTTGATATGCTGTGACCAGGACATTTCTGAAATATGTATCAGACCTTCAATACCGGTTTCCAGTTCAATAAATGCACCATAATCTGTAAGGCTGACAACCTTTCCCTTTACAACCTCGCCCACCGGATATTTTGTACCGATATTTTCCCATGGATGTGGTAATAATTGTTTGCGACCCAGAGAAATACGATCCTTATTCTCATTATAATCCAGAATAACTACTTCAATTTCTTCGTCAAGTTTAACAACTTCAGACGGGTGATTTACGCGTCCCCAACTGAGATCGGTAATATGCAGCAGACCATCAATACCGCCAAGATCAATAAACACACCAAAATCAGTAATGTTCTTTAACTGTTCCGGGACGGACCTGACCTTTTTCGATCGTATCGATAATCTCTGAACGCTGGCTTTCCATTTCTTTTTCAATCAGAACCCGTGATGAGACGACGATGTTACGGCGGGCATGATTCACTTTTACGATTTTAAATTCCTGTTCTTTACCCAGATAGGAATCAAAATCACGAATGGGTTTCACATCGATCTGTGAACCAGGTAAAAAGGCGTCTACACCATTCAGACTTACAACCATACCACCTTTAATGCGGCGAACGATTGTTCCGGAAATTGTTTCGTCTTTTTCATGTTTTTCAACTACGTTTTCCCATACACGGATAAAATCAGCACGACGACGGGAAAGTATCAACTGGCCGTTCATATCTTCAAGACTTTCAAGATATACTTCGACCTCATCTCCGATTGCGACATCATTACGTTTGTCAAATTCCTCAATCGGAACAATACCTTCAGATTTAAAACCGATATCTACAATAACTTCGTTATCAGTAATGTCGAGCACTTTACCTTTGACGATATCACCCTGTTTAATTTTATTCAGAGTTTTATCATACATTTGTGAAAGGAATTTATATTCATCCTCAGAATATTCGCTCTCTGCTTTCAATTCCTTGATGTTGACAACTTGCTCTTCAACCTCAGTTTTTACCGGTTCTTCATCAACTTTGCTTTTTGCAGCTGCTTTTGGTTCAGTTTTCTCTTCCACAACTTCTTCTACCGCCACTGCTTCTGCTACCGGTTCTTTTTCTGTTTTCTCGTCTATTTTCTCCTCTGCCTTCTCTTCAACTTTCTCATCCGATTTCTCTTCTGATTTTTGATCGACAGAATCTGTGCTTTCTACTGCTTCATTTGTCTCTGTTTTTTCTTCCACTTGTTCAGTTACGATAATTTCCTCAGATGAATCTTGCTGAGGGGTTTCGGGGTTAACGTTTCCGTTATTTTTTTCAACCATTAATAAAAATTCCTCCTTAACGTGTGATATTTTATTGCATAAAAACCAAAGATGCAGAATTTAATTCAATAATATCGGTTAAACAATAGTTTTTATTGGTTTTTTATCAGTAGTACTAAGGTGTGGATGGTATTCATAAATTTGAAGATATAAAGAATGAAGTGCTTCTCCTGAAATAATTTCCGGAAAAGATATTCATAGTTTTATCAGTGTGGTGTCTGGTTAAATTTATCGACCAAATCCAGGACCCAATCTACCTGTTCTTTGATAGACATATTTGAGGTATCCATATGGATGGCATCCACGGCCGGTTTTAATGGTGCAGTAGCGCGTGAAGAATCCAAATCATCGCGACGTGCAATGTCGGCCTGTATCTCTTCCAGGCTACTCTCGATACCTTTTTTTTTCAGTTCTGAATATCTACGCAAGGCCCGTTCTTTCAATCCTGCGGTCATAAATACCTTTATTTCTGCATCCGGCAGAACATGGGTTCCAATATCACGTCCTTCCATAACAACGCCGCCCTGTCTGGCCAGCATACGCTGCTTCTCCACCATTTTTTCCCGGAGTCCTTTATGGGCCGAAATCATGCTAATTACCTTAGTCACCTTTGGCAAGCGGATAAGTTCAGAAACATTTTTCCCATTCAGAAAGGTGGTTACTTCATCATTCTCAACCTGCAAATCTATAGAAGATTCTTCGGCCAGTGACACCAGTGCCATTTCATCATGAATATCCGTGCCTGCCTCTATTGCGGCCAGAGTAATGGCCCGGTACATGGCCCCGGTATCAATATATAAATAGCGCAATTTACTCGCGACCATTCTTGCAGTAGTACTTTTCCCCGATGCAGCCGGTCCGTCAATGGCGATTTTAAGTTGAGATTTCATTCTGATCTTTTTAGGCTGGAAATTTCGGCTGGTGTTAAATATCGCCACTCACCACGTTTTAATCCGGTCAGATTCAGCGGGCCAAAGGCAATACGATCTAACGCTTCAACTTTATAATCAAACAATTCAAACATCCTTCTGACCTGCCGGTTACGTCCCTCATATATTTTCACCTCCAGCAGGCTGCAATTATCGACCACACGAAACTGGCTTATTTTGCATGGCGCGGTTTTGGTACCATCCAGTTCTACCCCTTGTTGTAAGTGATAGATTGCGATGGGCTTTACCAGTTTGTCCAGCAGTACATGATAGGTTTTTTCAAACTTATACTTAGGATGCGTCAGTTGATTCGAGAGTTCGCCGTCATTTGTCAGCAATAACAATCCCGTGGTCTCATAATCCAGCCGGCCGACTGGAAAAATGCGCTCTTCAATCGGAATCAGGTCCATTACAATATGTCTCTGAAATTCATCATCTACAGTTGTTACATAGCCGGAAGGTTTATTAAGAATAATATATTTAAAATTATCCGGGACATTTACTTGTGATCCGTTAAATGTGATTGTATCCTCAAACTCATCAATCCGGACACCCAGTTCCGTCACTTTCTTACCATTCACAGTAACCCGGCCTTCAAGAATCAGATCATCGCATTTGCGCCGCGATGCCACCCCCGCTTGTGCCAGAAATCTATTCAGTCGCATCATTTTTTACTTCTTCCTCTTCCCCGGTGCTGTCATTTCCTTTAACCGGGATGTCCAATGTCGTTTGATTTTTCTCAGGTTCTTCGGGTGAAGTTAATCCCAATGCTTCCGGTGCCAGCTGTTGCAGTGCCACCTGATCGAGGCTCTCGAGGAACTTATCATCATCCTTCAGCAATTCATCTATCTCTTTTAATTTCGGTAGATCTTCTATTGTATTCAGTCCAAAATATTGCAGGAAAAATTTGCTGGTTCCATATAAGAGCGGATTGCCGGGTGCTTTTTGCCGGCCTTCAATTTTAATCAGGTTACGCTCGAGAAGTGTTTTTACAACACCATCCACATTTACCCCACGGATGGATTCCATTTCCTGCTTTGTAATCGGTTGCTTATATGCGATAATTGCCAGAGTTTCTAATGCCCGGTGTGTCAGGCGCTGGGCAATTCGACCACGATACAATTTTTGCAGATATGGTGCATATTCTTCACGGCTCACTAACTGAAAACCACCAGCCAGTTCCGCAACATCAATTGCACTGCCACTATCGTTATAAATTTTTTGCAAATCTGATATGGAATTGCGGATTTCTTTTTTACCCGGCCCTTCCAGTATGTCTTTTAATTTATCCAGTGTAACCGGAGTATCACTGGCGAACAAGAGGCTTTCGATTATGCGATGTAGATTGTTCTGGCTCAATATTTTTTCCTGATTTTATTACAATTTTTTTATGCGGATATCTTCAAACACACCCGACTGTCTGACAACTATTACTTTGGCCTTTATCATCTCCAAAATCGCAAGAAACGTGACCACTATGACAATTCTTTCTTTTATTTCCTGCATGAGTTCTGAAAAAAGAATCATAGTCTGTGCACTGATTTTCTTCATGATGAATTCTGTTTGTTCTTCTATGGTAACGTCAATCTTCTTTACTTCATGATAGGTTACCTTCGGCATATTATCGAGCGCCTTTTTAAATGCGAGCAACAAGTCAAACAAAGTGACATCACTTAAATATTCTTCATCCGTGTCCTCATTGGGCAACTCAATTTTCTTAAAATACTTCCGGTTAAATATTTTTCTCTGCTTTGTTTCGAACTCATACATTTCCCCGGCAACTTCTTTAAATCTTTGATACTCAATTAAACGCTCGACCAGTTCGGTTCTCGGATCCTCATATTCTTCATCACTCATCCCCAGGGGTTTTGGCAGCAACATTCTGGCCTTAATATTCATCAAAATCGCTACCATCTCAATAAACTCTCCGGCCACTTCCAAATCAAGCATTTTCATCAATTCGATATATTCCTGAAACTGCTTCGCTATATCATGGATTGGGATGTCATATATATCCACTTCATGTTTCCGGATCAGAAACAATAGCAAATCAAACGGGCCCTCAAATATATCTAATTTTATACGGTAAGCCATTATCAACCCATCTTCATGGCATTATATACATCATTCATTGTGTTACTTGCTTCTTTTCGGGCCTGATTTATTCCTGAGTCGATAATATCATCAACTTCTTTCAGATTTTTTTCATAATAGGCGCGTTTTTCACGAATCGGTGCAAAATAGTTGGCAATTTTAGCAGCACAATTCTTTTTGCAATCCACACACCCCAGAACACCGGATGTGCAATCCTTATTTATCTGGGGTACTTCTTCCGGATTAAATTTTTTATGAAACCAATACACATTACAGATATCAGGATGTCCGGGATCATTTCTCCTGACTTTCGCAGGATCAGTGATGGCAGTACGTACTTTTTGAAAAATATTTTCTTCAGAATCCGACATTAGGATAAAATTATCATTTGACTTACCCATCTTTTTTCCATCCAGGCCGGGTAACCGGGCAAATGTGGTCAATTTTGTATCAGGCTCCGGGAACACCTCCCCATAGGTCGCATTAAACTTCCTGGCAATTTCTCTGGTAATTTCCACATGCGGTGCCTGATCTTCTCCAACCGGAACCACATTCGCTTTATAAATAAGAATATCTGCGGCCTGTAAAACCGGATAACCAAGATGGCCATAGGAGACATTCTCCGTTTTTAGATCACGTACCTGTTCTTTGAGAGTAGGATTTCTTTCAAGTCGCGCATTGGTAATCAGCATAGAAAAAAGTAAATGTAATTCAGCATGCTGTTTCACCTGAGATTGAACAAAGATTGGATTTTCCGGTTTGATTCCTGCACTCAGCCAATCGATTACCATATCGATCGTATTTTGACGAACATCTCCTGCAGCAGCCGGATTGGTTGTCAATGCATGCCAGTCAGTTACAAAAAAGAAATTATCATATTCATCTTGTAGTTTAATCCAATTTTCTAACGCACCCGCATAATTACCAAGATGTAGTTTCCCGGATGGACGCATGCCACTGAGAATTCTCTTTTTCAATCCTATCTCCTTAATATTCAGTTATCAATTCAGAAATAAATATGGACGCCAGGAAGCATGTGGCTGATCAATATAAAACTGCAAAAAAAACAAGCGGCTTGGCTTTTTTGGAGATTTAAGCAGTTTCATTCCAGCTTGTTCCGGAGTGCGGTTTCCTTTTTTACAATTACAACGAACACATGCACACACCAGGTTATCCCAACTCTCTTTACCACCAAACTGTTTGGGAACGATATGGTCTACAGTAAGTTGTGTATGAAATTTTCCGCAATACTGACATTTATGATTATCTCGTTTTATTATATTTTTTCTGTTAAGTACTACCGGTGTAAAGGGACGGTAAATATATATTTGCAGCCTCACTACACTGGGAAATGGCATAGATTGCCTGATTGACCTAACTTTCTGGTTCAGGCTTTCTACAATTTCCGCCTTACCAAGATAAACCAGAATGATCGCTTTTTTTACATTACAGATTGAAACCGGCTCGTAATTTTGATTTAAAACGAGCACATTTCGGTTAAGACTCAGCATGTTAATCAAATATTGTCCTGATGTCTACGAAAGTATCATAAAGAGTTTGATCAAATAGTTCGTCACCCGGATTGAGACTATTGATTCGAACAAATCCACGTGCATGTAAAATCTTTGATTCGCCTAATGCGATACCTACATGAGATATCTTCTTCTTATTTTCTGCAAAAAAATATAGATCTCCTGGCTGTGCCTTTGCCGGCTCTTCGCCGATGAGGGTTGTATCATGATGTTGCATCCATGAGTCCCTGCGCATCCTAAAACCGGTCAAAGAAAAGACAAGCTGCACCAGGCCGGAGCAATCAAATCCCCTGGGCGTCTTACCTCCCCAATAATAGGGGTATCCAAGAAATTCACAAGCAATGTCGGTAATATTGCTACGTGATTTTTCAAACATAGATCCAAGATCTTTTTGTTCAATCCATCCCAATTGGCCATCCGGCAATTTCACATTGGCCCATTCCGGTTTTTCATCCACCAACTCCAATTGCGTTCCGACAACGGCATCGCGTAGTCTGGATGAGGAAATCTCTGGCTTTGAGTAAATGTCTATAAAATGCGAGCCGAGAAACACCTTTTTAACTGCATCTGCAGATTTTGCCACCCATTGAAAGTTGCTAATCCAGCCGGAATATCCATCAGGGCTTTGAACGAGTGAGAAATCACCATCCGTATCCTGTATTTCGAGACTCTCACCCAGTATTACCTGTGAAATCACCTCGCTATGATAGGAACCGTCTGCATAAAGATTCGCGACACTTACGTTTACCTGACCAATCATTTTTTTCTCCGGTATAAACTTAGGAATTTAAAAGTTGACGGACCTGTAAGCAAGGGATTATATGGGAGTCTTAGAATCCATATATATAATATACATCCATATGTAAAATAAATTTCAGAACACGTAATTTATCTGGCCAGATTAATTAACAAATTTTGCCAGGAAGACTCGAGGACAACAAGGAACAAGGATTTTTAAAATAATAATATTGAAACTTCTGAAAAATATAATAGATACTAGAATTTCGTCACCCTGAATTTATTTCAGGGTCTATTTAAAAGGATTCTGAAACAAGTTCAGAATGACGTTCAGGTATAAATATTCATTTTTCAGAAGTATCAATATTATGAAAGAATATGTATCGCATAATTATATATATTTCTGATAACTCATTATTATTTATAACTTTGTCTCTTTGTCTTTTTGTTGCTTTCTTTTTTTGTATCTGGTGGTTATAAGTAATATAGATTAGTTACAGATTTAAATATATCCATAATTTCACTATATTTGACATTCAGGACAATCACTAAATATAGAGGGAAGCAGATCATATGAGCAGTAAAAAGAAACCCATCATCGCTATTACGCCCGGTGATCCTTGTGGCGTCGGACCAGAGATTGTAATTAAATCGCTTGTTAATAATCCGGAATTGAATGATATATGTCAACCCGTTATTATTGGGTCTCCGGTAATTTTAGAGAATATGTTGAAGATTTTGAATATCTCCCATCCGATTCAAGTCATTGAATCCATGGATCAAATCAACAATGCTTCTCCTGGAATTATCTGTCTGGACACTCATCTTCAGACCGAATCACCGAAAATTGGTGAAATTAGTGCGCCCGGGGGCGCCCATGCCTATGCCAGCATCGAAATCGCTATAAAACTGGCCTTGATGAAAAAAGTCGATGCGATCTCCACTGCTCCGATAAACAAAGAAGCCATGAAAATGGCCAATATTGCGTACCTGGATCATACCGAGATCCTAACCAAACTCACCAAATCCATCGATACGATGACCCTGTTTGTTACCGGTGATCTGCGGGTATTTTTCTATTCCCGGCATATTCAGTTCAAAGAAATATCAGATTCTTTAAATATCCCGGATTTGATCCACTCAATGACCAAAAGCCTGGATTATCTGAGAAAAATCAGGATTGAGAAACCCACCCTGGCCCTGGCCGCCCTAAATCCACATGGTGGAGAGCATAGCATGTTTGGCGATGAAGAAAGGGAAATCCTCGAACCCGCAGTATTGCAAGCCCAGGAATCCGGATTGGATGTGTACGGACCGGTACCGGCTGATTCGGTATTTCATCTTGCCAAGGAGGGACATTACAGCGGTGTGCTTTCATTGTATCATGATCAGGGACATATTGCGACAAAAACGCTTGACTTTTATCGCACCGTTTCGCTAACCATGGGTCTGCCATTTTTAAGAACCTCGGTGGATCATGGTACTGCGCATGATATTGCGGGTAAGGGCAAAGCAAGTGAAATCAGCATGGTTGAAGCAATAAAATCCGCGGCAAAGTATTGGTGGTGAGAAGGGATGCTGGAGACAGGAGACAAGATACAAGATACAGGATACAGGATGCAGGATGTTAGGGATTAGGGATTAGAGATTGGCTTTCCGCTATCTGCTATCCGCTTTTGGCTTTCATTCATTATAAACAGAATAAAAATAAAAGAAAAAATTTACTATCGACTGTCGGCTGAAAGCAGATGGCTGATAGCCGATAGCCAACAGCCAATAGCCAATTCTAAAATCTGCACTTTGGGACAAAGTAATAATTCAGGTGAATGTGATTAACAATGATTTTTCCCAGTAAGATAGAATTTAAAGAGATTTCCCGCCTGGCGATACCGGTAGTGATCGGCCAGGTTGGTCATATGATGATGGGCATCGTTGACAGCCTGATGATCGGACAAGTAGGCGCCGCCCCATTGGCTGCCGCCGCTATAGGTCACGGTTTATTCATGCTGGTTCTGATATTTGGTATCGGGGTTTCCATGGCCATATCACCCCTGGTTGCCATGGCGATCGGTTCGGGTAATCCGGAGCGTACGGGCATTATTTTTCGCCAGGGCTTGCTGGTAAATACTGTGCTGGGGATATTGCTTTCCATTGGCGGATATTATATGGCTTATATTGTACAGTACCTGGATCAGCCACCTGAAGTCGCGGGTCTGGCCATTGCCTACATGCAGATATTGTCACTTTCAATTATTCCGGTTATGATATTTCAGACCTACCGGCAGTTTATTGAAGGCCTCTCGATTATGAAACCGCCAATGGTGGTCACATTACTGGCTAATCTGGTCAATGTTTTTATTAACTGGATTTTAATTTTCGGAAATCTTGGTGCACCGGCTCTGGGATTGTCCGGTGCGGGTTGGGCAACCGCTACCACACGAGCCTTTGATGGCCGTTGCATTAGCACTATACGTTTCTTATGCCATCCGGTTCAAACCATTTAATCCCGGTTTACGGTTCAAAACTATTGATTTTAAGATTATTAAAAATATACTAAAGATTGGCGTTCCGGGTGGATTGCAATATTTCTTTGAAATTGGTGCATTTACAGGTTCGGCCGTAATTATCGGATGGCTGGGAACCACTCCCCTGGCGGCACATCAAATAGCGCTTAATCTGGCAGCATTTTCATTTATGTTTGCGCTGGGCATTTCTTCGGCGGCATCGATCCGGGTGGGAAATGCGGTGGGTCGTGGAGATATCCGGGCGACACGCATGGCCGGTTTTGCGGCAGTAATCATGTCCTGCACGGTGATGGGTACATTTGGTATAATTTTTGTAATTTTCAGATTCTTTTTACCATCGTTATATATTGATGATCAGGCAGTAATAAATGTGGCAGCTTCATTGTTAGTCATTGCCGCCCTCTTCCAATTATCCGATGGTGCACAAGCCGTCGGCCTTGGCGCTTTGAGGGGAATCGCAGACACACGTATACCGATGATCATTACATTTATCGCATATTGGGTTATCGGATTACCGGGCGGCTATTTACTCGGTTTTACATTTCGGCTGGGCGTCGAAGGTATATGGATCGCTTTACTTCTGGCACTTACTGCCTCGGCCATTATGCTTATGGTGAGATTTAATATTAAGAGTAAACAGGCGGTACGATTGTAGTGCAGGTCAGATTTTTAGGCATTTGGCTGTCGGCTATCGGCTATCCAGCCGCTCAGCTTACTCTACAGCCGATAGCGGATGGCCGACAGCCGATCGGCCAATTCCCTCAGGATTTCTTACAATAGGAATCAAAAACACCCTTCAATTCGGATGCGATCTGTTCCGGCATGCGGCCTTCAATTTCATGACGCGGTATCACATGAACCACCTGACCATTCTGAAATAATGCCATTGATGGTGATGAAGGTGGATATCCCGTTAAAAAAGATCGTGCCTGAGCAGTCGCATCTGCATCCTGCCCGGCAAATACCGTGACCATTCTGTCTGGCAGATTTTCATTCCTGATGGCAAGATTAATTCCTGGCCTGGCATTGCCCGCAGCACATCCGCATACTGAGTTTACCACCAGAAAGGTGGTACCTTCACTTTTATTCATGACCTCATTTACTTCATCAGCGGTCGTTAATTCCTGAAACCCAATCCTGGTTAATTCTTCACGCATCGGTTTGACAACTTCTTCCGGGTACATGATTGTCCTCCTGATCTATATTTAATTTTTATTATCACTTTTCCAGAAAGAACTACCAGAATAGAGATTCTATTCCGTAAAATTTAGACTTGATGGTATGTGTTAAAAAATTATGTTCGTGCAGAGAGGCAGAGACGCGAAGAAAAAGGAGATAAGAATTATTTACAGGTCTTGTTACGAATCCTTATTTGTGGTCCAAAACCTGTTTATTTACCCAAGGATTAATCCTGGGGTAATCGAACCTATAGAAGTCAATTAGGAATTTGTAAATCGTAATTGGTTATTAGTAATTTGATTTGGAATAAATATGATTTATCTGCAAAATTTCCCTAACAACGAATATCCATTAAAAAGTTACGAGTTACTAATAACAAATTTCTCAAAACAATCAAAGCTGCATAAAAACTTGATCTTCAAATATCTGCATGTTAGTTTCGCATATGTAGTAATTTCCACAAGGAAACAAATATGAGTCGCAACGCCAAGATCATTTGTACAATCGGGCCCAGTTCGAACTCGCCGGAAAAGATCACTCAACTCATAAAAGCAGGAATGAATGTAGCCCGGCTTAACTTTTCACATGGCACCCATGAAGATCACAAAAGAAACATTGAAACCATCCGAAAAATATCATCAGAACTAAATGAACCGATTGGAATACTGCAGGATCTGCAGGGTCCGAAAATCAGGGTAAAGGCATTTGCATCAGGACCAATTACATTATCTCCCGGTCAGAAATTCACACTTACCACTCGCGATCTGCCGGGATCGGATGAGATTGTAAGCGTTTCTTATCCGGAATTTTCCAAAGATGTCGCCCCCGGTGATACCGTTTTACTGGATGACGGACTTCTGAAATTGACAGTTAAAGAAATAAAAAATCAGGATGTGCTCTGTGAAGTTATCGATGGCGGCAAATTGTCTGACCACAAGGGTCTCAATCTTCCTGGTTCGATTTTATCTGTTGATGCACTCACTGAAAAGGATCGGGCTGATTTAAAATTTGGTTTGGAAAATGATGTTGATTTTGTGGCACTGTCATTTGTCCAACGTCCCGATGACATTCGTGATCTGAAACAGCTGATTGAAGATGCCGGTAAAAATATTCCGGTTGTAGCAAAAATCGAAAAACCGCAAGCCGTAGAATCGATTGATTCGATCACAGATCTTACGGACATTGTCATGGTAGCAAGGGGAGACCTGGGTGTGGAGCTAAGTGCAGAGGAAGTTCCGCCAATCCAAAAGAGAATCATCAATATCTGTAATAAAAAAGGTGTTCCGGTAATCACCGCGACTCAGATGCTGGAATCCATGATTATTCATCCAAGACCGACGCGTGCCGAAGCCTCCGACGTGGCAAACGCAATTCTTGACGGGACCGATGCGGTTATGCTCTCCGGCGAAACTGCAGCCGGAAAATACCCGGTAAAAGCAGTTGAGACCATGGCCAGAATTATAGAATTAATAGAGAAAGACTGTAAAACTAATCTGGCATTACGCCGGGCACGCAGCGACTTTGCTTTTAATCCTGCATTAATTATTGGATTTAGTGTCTGTCATGCAGCCGATATGCTGGAAAATGCCAAGATAATATGTCTGACCCAGACAGGATCAACAGCAAAAATAATATCACGCTTCCGTCCTGTAGATCCAATAATTGCAGTGACCCACTCTGATGCAAGTTTACGTGCAATGACTATATTCTGGGGCGTAACGCCGACAAAAACCGCCGAGTTTAAAGATAATGTTGACGATGCATTCCGTGATATTGCCATTCAACTCAAAACACAGGGATTAATCGCATCGGGGGATAAAATTATTATTACAGCCGGCGTGCCATTTATTCGACGCCGTGGTACAAATATGATGCGGATAGATGAATTACCATAGCAAGGATAATTTATCTCTTGTTGAGACAATGGGAATTTGGAATTGGGAATTAGTAATTGGTTATTGGTTATTTGACTTGGGATGATTTTAGATAGCAGCAAAATATTTTTAATGTTCCAAGTTCCAAGTTCCAAATAACTCATATCCCATTTCGAAATTCTGATTATTTGTTTTACGATTTAACACCTTTACGGAAGTTATTTAGAAAAAAATTAAAAGATTCAAAACAAGAAACTAACAACATCATGAAGATTGTTATTATTAATCATAAAAAATTTGATTTTGACAAACCACAGCAACAGCCACAAGATAATGTTGACAGAATTATTGAACTTCATACAAGACAGGCAATAAGCGGCAGCTCCAGTTTATATGTATTTCAACGTGCAACGCAAAATCGGAAAATTGAAGAGAAAAATATTACCATATTTTATATCAAAGATAATTATGGGGAATCATTGCGCTGGTGTGACAATCCGGATGATCTGTACCAATCAGTAAGCGCAATCAGACCTGATATTGTGCATATGTTTAATCTGGCGCTGCCACTGCATTTTAGATGGTTGAGGAAAGAGTTGTTACCCGGTGTGAAAATCATTGGTCATCACACCGGGGAACATATCTGGGTGCAGTTACGATTATTTTTACAGCAATTCGGACTGCGAACAGCAGATGCATTTTTCTTTGAAAATATAATCGATGCCCAACCCTGGTTAAAAGCCGGTGCTATATTGCCTCGTCAGCCGGTGTTTGAAATTCCGGATAGTCAGACAGCAATTGAACAACAGCTTGAAAAATTAGACGAATATTACCGCCAGCTACTCGCATAACTATTATTTACTTTCGCTATTCTTGTCCAGGTACCATTCCGTAGATTGTTCAAGTAATTCTTCTATCCGGTTTACCATCTGATGCGCATCATCCAGATATCCTTCGGTCAATAGCGCAGATTCATATAACTGCTGCGTAACTCGTGCCAAATGTGTATCATTCACGTCTTTTTTATAAATCGTCAAAAGGTTACGTATCAAAGAATGATCACGGTTTATTTCCATTGTTTTCTGAGGAACGGATGCATCCTTGTTCATGATCTGCATAATTTTCTGCATACTTGATGTCATTGTTCCATCCGGACTAACCAGGCAGCATGGGCTTCCCGTTAATCGCTTCGACTCAACCACATCATTTACCTTCTCGCCCAGCACATCCTTCATCCGGCGTAATAATTTATCAAAGGTTTTTTTATCTTCTTTTGAAAGTTGTTCAACTTCTTCCTGATCATCATGATCTGCGAATTTCTCTATTGTCGCCAGATCAGCCTGCTCCACAGATTTTAGCTCAAAATCCTTGTATTTACGCAGTCCTTCCATAACAAATTCATCAATCGGATCATACAGATATAATACTTCGAGACCTTTTTTCTTAAAAATTTCCAGATGCGGGTTGGATAATATTGCATCACGATTCGTAGAAAAAAGATAATATATTTCCTTCTGTTCCGGTTTCATTCTCGTAGCGTATTCTTCAAAAGAACACAGATCGTCGGCTTTTTCATTTTGGGATGAATTAAAGCGCAGCAGATTGGCAAATTTTTCTGCATTGGCATAATCGGTGTAACCCAGTTTGAATTGGCGGCCAAACTGTTGCCAGAATATCTGATAGTTTTCACTACTGTCTTTTGCCATCTTGGCAAAATGAGCCAGAATCTGTGTTAATAAATTATTTTTAATTTTATTGATAACCAGATTTTCCTGTAATGTTTCTCGGGAAATATTAAGCGGTACATCTTCTGAATCCACAACACCGCGTAAAAATTGCAGGTATTCCGGTAGCAGATCTTTGTTCTCATGTTGGATCAGAACCCGGTTTACGTATAGATCCAGTCCATGATCGTTTTTACCAAAATCAGCCATTTCATAATTCTTTTTTGGGATAAATATCAAACTGTGATATTGCACCGGGGCATCAATGCTGATATGGATTTTATCAAGCGGGTCTTCAGAATCGTATGTCAGAAATTTATAGAATTCGCTGTAATCCTCGTCTTTTAGCTTGAATTTTGGTTCCCGCCATAATGCCCGGACATTATTTGCCTGATCTTTCTCCACAAAAATAGGAAAGGGTATAAAGTTAGAATGGCGTTTTATAATATCTTCGAGTTTCCATTTCTCTGCAAATTCAATGGCATCCTCTTTTAGATGTATTTCTATATTGGTCCCTCGTGAGATTTTTTCATCCAGGATTTCTATCTTGAATGTACCTGTACCCTCCGATACCCACTTTATGGCACTTGCATCTTTCTGCGCCGAACGTGTATGGATCACAACTTGTTCAGCAACCATGAATACGGAATAAAATCCGACACCAAATTTTCCGATAATATTTGTCTGCTCACCCTTATTATCCGCCATTTTTTTTATAAAATCTGCTGTGCCGGATTTTGCAATAGTACCAATATTTTTAACCAGTTCGTCTTCGGTCATTCCGATTCCGGTATCTGCAATGGTGAGAATTTTTTTATCTTTATCAAAATCTATTCTGATCTCGAGCGGCAATTTATCATCTGCGACCTTTGTTCCCTTCATTGTTTCAAATCGTAATTTTTCCAGCGCATCCGATGCGTTTGAAATTAACTCTCTCAGAAAAATTTCACGATTGGTATACAAAGAATGAGCCAGTATATCCAGTAACTGTTTTACTTCAGCCTTAAATTTATAGGTATGCATTTTTTTATCCATCTTTTAAAACTCCTTTAATTCATCTAAATATTTAAAAATTTAACCTCAGAGTAACTAATGCTCGCTTTCTGATGAGCGACGATCTTTAAAATTTCAATTAGATCAAAATTAATTTTCACCACGAAGTTCACGAAGAGCACAAGATAAAATGTCTTAACTTCCTTCGCGTGCTTCGTGTGCTTCGTGGTAAATATACAGATCAACAAAATATATCTAGTTTAGTTCACATATAATATTTTTATATCACAAAATGTTCTGTAAATATTCCTGATTTTTTCCAGATGTGAATTTACTGAAGAGTTAAATGTTATTTCAAGTATTTATAATTGTATTGTGACAGGCATCTTATTCAGGATTTCTCGTTTATAATAAATTGCGAGAGAGATCCCCCGTGATATCATAAAAATAGTCAGTGCCAACCACAGGGCATGGTTATGAATTTCATCTTTTAACAAATAATATACGGGCAGATAGAAGACAAACAGACATACCAGCATGGCATTCCGCATGGCGACACTTGCTGTAGCCCCGATAAATATTCCATCCCAGATGTAGCAAAAACTACTAATAACAGGCGCGATCATAGTCCAGATCATCATACTGAGAGCCAGTGTGATCACATCGGCTTTATTGGTAAATATACCGATAATTTGCTCAGGAAATAAAACATAACATAGAGAAATTATTATTGACATCCCGATGCCCCAGTAAAAAGTATAACGTACGGCCCTGCTCAAATTTTTCCGGTCACCGGCGCCAACATACCTGCCAACCAGGCTTTCCGCGGCAAATGCAAATCCATCTATACCATAGGACATAATAGTCCACAAATTAATCAAAATCGAGTTGGCAGCCAGAATCAGACTCTCCCGATTCAGCAGACTTGGCTGTAAAAAATGAAAATGCGAATATTAAGGCAAGCGTACGGATAAATATATCCCGGTTGACAGCAAAAAACTTTGATAACTCACTCCACTTAAGCACCAGATCCTTTTGGAATGACGATAACTGACTGCGATACAGGCGCATAAACAAATATATGGCCGTAAGTAAGCCAAAATAGTTGGCTACCACTGTTCCCCAGGCGACGCCGTCCACATGCATATTAAGTACTTTGATAAAAAACAGGTTAAAAATGATATTTACAAAATTGGTAACCACTGCTAATATCAGCGGATACTTGGCATTTTGCATACCGAGAAACCAACCAGCAAAGGCATATAATGAAAGCGTTGCAGGTGCGGCTAATACACGAATATTGAAGTACTGGCGGGCGTACATTTCCACTTCCTGAGAAGTTTCAAAGAGACGGAAGCTGAAGGATATTATCAGTGAATGAAAAATGATAATTAAAAATCCAAATACAAAAGCCACCAGCATGGCTCTGGTCAGAATCAGGATACTCTGAGTACGGTCATTCTGACCAAACGCCTGGGCAGTAAGGCCGGTTGTGCCCATTCTGAGAAATCCGAAGCCCCAATATATAAAATTGAATATCATGCCCCCCACCGCAATTGCACCGAGATAAGATACCTTTTCAAGATGACCCACCAGGGCCGTATCAACGGAACTCAGAAGCGGCACTGTCAGATTGCTGATGATGTTTGGTATGACTAAACGGAGAATTTGTCGGTTCATTATTTTACAGTATTCGACGGAAGGATTTTTAACCAGATATATGTCAGTGACCATAACACCGGTAGAATAAGACAAATTGACAACAGGTTATCCTGGTCAAACGCAGGAAACATCTTTAAAGGTAATAGCAGAACTGCCAATCCACTTAAAATTATGGTTAATATTTTCATCCAGCGTGATACTTCCTTCTTTGATCTGAGCAAATTGAAACCCAAAATAATATAGAGCATCGTCAGGGGATTGCTCAAAAACAGATTCTCGTTCCAGTAAGTCACAATATGATCGGTAAACAGGCTTATCAGGAAAAGAGCCAGACCGGGAAATCCGATAATAAGACCAAAAGCGATAACAAATATGGAGAGCAGTATTCTTGCAAACTTATATTGATTTTTACACAGTATTGCCAACAGAAAAAAAATAGCACTGATTAATATTCCCGCAATTAATGCTGCCGGCCAATGGACCGGTGGTTCTTCCGGAACAATATAGACATCGACCGCTTCATAATACGTCGTACTTTGCTCGACTAAATCCCGTGTTTCCCCTTCGGCATCCACATATGTTAATTCCGCTACATTTCTTTCCAGTTCGGTAGGCAAAAACATTTCATCCCACTTACGTATTGGCTTATCTATAGAGTCATTCATAAGAAACATCAGCAACCAATCCATAAAATAACTGCGGTGCGTGTGTATTCTTGTGAGTTCCCGCAGTGTCATTCGGCCTGGTACTTTTGTGGCCTTGGCAAACTGGCCATCAACCATTTTGTCTATCAGATCACGCAACCGGGTGGCGCAATTGTCATAATAATGATCATACAAATATTCCCGGTTTTGCGGTAACACATTTTTTGCCAGGAATTTTGCCATTGCCAGTTTCTTATCGGCAGGTAAATTTAAGGTTTGAATGCGAATGGTTCGATTCATTCGGGCGTAAAAATTCAATGCCAGCTGGGCATCCCAGACACCGACCCAAAAAATCAACCGGCCCTGGATAAAATTGAGCGCAAAATTATCCTGCTCAAATGAAAAGAGACCATAATTGTAAAAAGAAGCCGCGTCAATGCGCGTATCCTCGATAATAATTCCGGTATGCCCCCACCACATCGGTAGATCGTCCCCCGGATCGATGGTCACCAACTTGATGACAAGATGATCATTTGGTTTTTCAATTAAATCCTGGGCAAACAATCCTGCACAAATTGTAAACAATAAAAAAATTATAAAAATAACTCTATTCATTTTCTGCTGCCGTAATTATTTTGTTATTATTTATAAATCGGAACTATTCATTATCTATTCTCGCAGAGACGCAAAGAATTCAATTAGTAATTAGTTATTTGGAACTTGTAACTTGGAATTAAGGATATTTTGTAGCAACTTCATAATTATTCAAAGTCAGATTACCAACAACAAATAGCCAATTACAAATTCCCAATTTCCAATTCCCAATCCTTGATTCCTGATAGAACCGGCGATAACTCCGGTTTTTCCGAATTAATTCCTCAATCAAAAAAGACTCCTTAGAAAATTAGGGTTGGCCAAAAAATCCGATAAACAAATAAGATATCAATCCATATGCAACCCAACCGACAAGACAGACAATAACAGCCCGGAGGGTACTCTTATAGTCCAGAGCCTGGCGAACAGCAATTACAGTTGTTATCAGCATCCAAATTGAAGCAATAATCGCTATGGTAGCTTCCAGTCCTGGAATGATACCAATTATCCTGATCAAACCGGGTGAACTGGCGAATCCGATAGTGCGTAAGCAATTGACCAAGATCCGCCTCAGTTTGTGGTTCAGGGATAAACTTGGCACCGATAAAGTAGATAATCCCGGCCCAGATTACCCAACCAAGCAGTGCGGATATACTGCCTGTGATCAAGCCACCAAGGCCGAAATAATATATGCTACCAATACCGGCAGCAATACTGGAAAGCACTACGACTGACATAGCTTGCCAAATGGCACTGCTATCAGCTTCCACTTCTTCATAAATATCTGATTTGAGTAAAGCGGAATTAATGACACGTTCTTTAAAACTGGACATGCGAACCTCCTATATTTAATATATCTTTACATTCTTGATGTAAGAGGCCAATCGAAAAAGCCCCTTAGACCCTATATACGCTATCCATGACAGTATCAAACAATAGATCTTACGAATATTTATTACATCATCTCCAAATACCTTAATGGTCTCAGACCGCTCCCGACACTATTCTATCGCAAATTGCAGATTGCCTATCGACCAATATATTGCCTGGCTTATTCCTTTCCCGGGCTTTTATTCCCCATATCCACTATCACCTTCCAATTTCCAGAATTATCGATCCTCCACACATTCAGGTATTTTCCATCAGCTATTTACCGGGATTCCATCTTTATCATTATATGACATTTTATATTTACCCCAGGTCCAACCCAGTTCGCCCGAATTTGCAATTTCAGCCCGTTGCGGATCCCATTCCAGTGTATAAATTAAATCATTGTTTGCCATAGAGGCATAAATTGAGTCCAGGCCAAATAATGGAGATCTGCCGGCAGGTAACATAATGGCATCCTCAGCAAGATACTTGTGAAACGCATATGCCGCACTGGAATCCACTGAAAGTTTAGAGAACATGCGGTCGGTTTCGAGTAATTTCGTAGAATTGGTGATGCCTGACCCACGCTGTTCACAAGACCAGAAAACCGAGACACAAATTACAATACCCAAAATTATTTTTATATACACTTATATTCTCCAAGATAAAATTAACGCTCATAGCAAAAATAACTAGCAACAAGAATAATATATAGAGACTTCTGAAAAATGATTATTTTTACCTGAACGTCATTCTGAACTTGTTTCAGAATCCCTTAAAATAGACCCTGAAATAAATTCAGGGTGACGAAATTCAATTATTTATTACATTTTTCAGAAGTTTCATTTAAATGATTCCGATTGGAAGGATAACTCACATCGTTTAAATTAATCAAGGAATAAATAAAAATAAAGAAAGAATATTAATGATATTTGATATTCTGGCATTTGCTGACTATAGCGGAGCGGCGGATTTAGATGCACAAAGGCGTCACATTTTTCTTGCCACAGGGAAAAAGAATAGTAACAGCGATTAAAATTACATCTGGTTATACCCGCCAGAATCTTGAGAAAATAATTACAGACATATTATCCGGGGCGACAAAAAACAACAAGAGGGTTTTGTTCGGTTTTGATCATAATTATGCATTTCCGAATGGCTTAATCGAATCCATCACCGGATTCTGACGATCTGAGTTGGAGAGGATTTATGAAAATGGTATAATAATGGTAGGGGTGTTTTTTTTGGTCTTGGAGTGAGTCCAAGAGACTGGGCCATTCAAATAAACATTGATGCTTAAAAGAAAATATGGCCTCTCTGCGGGACCATTTTGGGGTCCGCATTTTGATCCCCTGAAAAAACCAACAAATATTTTTGATAAACTGCCATTTTCAGAAAAACGATTCATAGAAAAATATGAGCCAAAAATGAAGTCCGTCTTTCAGCTAGGCGGCGCCGGATCTGTTGGACTGCAATCACTGTGGGGAATGTATCATTTGGCAAATATCATCGTGTTCTGTGAAGAAAATCAAATTCCCTTGCATTGCTGGCCTTATGATGGAATAAATATACCAGGGGAGAAGCATGTATTAATCGAAATTTATCCGGGTACTATAATAATGGAGAAAAGAGCGATGAAAATGATGCACGAAACACAGTTCTATTTTTTCTTGAGAGCCAAAGTGCGGGAAATCTGGAAAAGTTATTTCAAATCCCTGAGCGTCAAACAGCGAGTGAAATTATAATGCGGGAGGGTTGGTTGCCCGGTGTTCAATAATCCGATTTGATATAAAAACCATAATGTAACAATTACTATCAAAATATCTAATTTTAGCAGAAACAGATATAAAAATTGGTATGAGGCAAGGAAAAATCTTGTATTTTTATTCACAATGCTATATCTTATTTTTTACTTTTAATCTCACCAGAACACGCAGGCTGTCGGAATTATCGCATTGCGGAGACTTTAGTGTATAAATTTTTAAAACCTATTTTTATACTTCTCTTCATAATACCAAACATATTGTGGTCGCAAAAATATATCATTGATAATTTTGAGAGTGATCAGACTTTAAACACTGGCATTTTCATTCATCCGAAAACGCTGACAGCACCTTCAGTATATTCAAATCAGTACAGATTCACTTACTGTTATGGATGGCCAGCATTCTCTGCGTCTCGATTGGTCAATCGATGTCTGCGAGACCTGGGGTGGGTTGTCCCGGGTTGAACAATGGATGCCGAAGACAGTCTTTTAAATTTATCATATTATGACACCTGTCTTTATGGTATAATGTTACCGGGGGGCAATCGGAAAATTCAAAGTCTGAATTCCATTTTATTCTTTTTGATGGCAGTGCATATGGTGGTAGTTACATTCCGGCATCTGCAGATTCCTGTGAAGTCTATTATTCATTTCATCATATCCTTGATCATCCGCAGGGATGGAATGAACTGAGGATACCACTCGAACAAGCAATGGAAATCGGTGAAGACAGATTCGTCCGTACGGTTGGCAGGGGATTTCAGGAAACGAGCAACTTGATACAGATAAAATCAAGGGATTCGCATTGAGTTTGCCTACCACCAGGACAGTGCGCATTTGAGCGGGACTATTCTTTTTGATTCCATGATGCATCAACAAAAAGGTACATTGCCGGATTTATTCAAATGTGTATTTAAGTACGAAGTAGAGAATTCTTTATGAAACATCAACAAGAAGGTACATTGCGTAATTTGTTCAGGTGCTCGTTGAACCAACGAAATAAAAAAATAAGGCGTGAAGGCTGGGTGCCCGGAATTAACTTGAGGTTGGCGATGGCTACATACATTTATCTGGGATATATCTACAGGTATTGCCAATGAGAAGATTATTAAACCGGCACAAATTCTTTTAAAGCAAAATTATCCAAACCATTCAATCCGGAAACTGTCATCAGCTGGCAGTTGGCAACTAAATGCATGTGGATTTATCGGTGTACAATTTACTTGGGGAGAAGGTAACTACCTTAATTTCTCAGAGAATGAATCCGGGAAAACATAACATCACATTTGATGGAAATAATCTTGCTAATGGCATATATTTCTATCAATTAGTAGCCGGTGAGTATAGAGAAGTCAGGAAAATGATATTATTGCGCTGAACATATGACACATGTAAAGACAAAAGTCAAATCAACTTAATGTCATCCAGGAACGGAAATTTCACGCGGGTATATGCAACATCCTGCACATCAATCTCTACAAGTACAATTCTCTCTTCATCCTTTATTTCCATCAGTTTGTTTCCGGCTGGGGATATAATGGTACTTGCACCATTGTATTTATTGGATTTATCGTTCCCTATCCGGTTGACGGCCATGACAAAACACAGGTTTTCAATCGCCCTTGCTTTGAGGAGTGATGACCAATGATCAATCCGCTGTACCGGCCAGTTAGCGATATTAATGATGCCGGTTACCCGCTGCTTGCCATAACTCCTGAATAATTCCGGGAACCGTAAATCATAGCAGATACTCAAGCCAAAAGGAGCGCCACAAATTTCTGTGATCATCGGTTCTGATCCGGCGGAATAGAATCTGTTCTCGCCCGTAAACGAGAATGGATGTATTTTACGATACTTCGCCGCCACCAATCCATTTGTTCCGATATGCATTAGGGTATTATAGTAATTCCTATCTGCTGATTCTATAAATCCATAGATAATATTCGTCCCGGTTGTGCGTGCCATTTCTGAAAAATAGTGGAAGGTTTCGCCCTGTTCGGTTTCAGCAAAACTCCGTGATCGCATAGTAAATCCGGTTAAGGTCATTTCCGGAAAAATAAGCAGATCAACTCCGGATAAATCATTATTCTCTAGTAATCCTGTTATTTTTTGCATACTTTCCTGTTTGTTTTCCCAAGCAGGATTTATTTGTGCTAATCCAATTTTCATTGATATTATCCTTACTTCCTTTATTGATAACCACAGAGTACACAGAACATTTAAAATATTTTATGGATATTTTTGTGAGGTTCCAGAGAATTTCTCTGTTATCTCTGTGGTTTTTCTTTTGATGCACCTATGTAATTTTAAAACTTCTGATTTTAGATGTAAACTTGCTTAGACGCAGCTTGAAGATTAAATTCGCCCATTAATTTGTCACAGGTAATTAAACCCTGAATATTCATTTCTCGCAGAGTCGCGGAGACGCGAAGGATAAAATTAGAAATGAGAAATTAGGAATTTTTCAAGTAATTATTCACACTTCTAATTTCTAATTACTCCAAAGGAGTCCCTCGAACTAACTGCTTTTCTCTGCGGCTCTGCGCCTCAGCGTGAAGAATAAATAAACTAATGGATAAAGCAATAAAAAACAAAAAGTTTGATTATCACCGGAAATTTGATTCCTTTGGCGATCATTCCGTCTTTAATAAATTAGATGCCGAATTACAGCAATACATACGAGATCTGGCGTTCGAATTTAAATTTACCTTTCAGGAATTTCGCCAGACCGTAGAAATTGCCCGGGATCTTGATATGTGGCAGGAAAAACCACTTAAACAATGGTGGCAGGAACGGTCAGAGATATTAAGGTCTGAAGAAATAAAGTGGGATAAAACATTATTTTTTAAAGAATTACGGAAATATATCTCAGAACTTAAAAACACCGAAAAATCATATCAGAAATTTGAAAAAGAAAAATTCAAAACTAAGAATACAAAGAAAATTATTCAAACCGATCCGGGCGACAATATTCATGGCATGTGTCCGGTGGCTTCACCTAAGACGGTCTGTTGTAATCTCAGAACAATTGATGCCGTAGAGAATTGCACTTTTGGGTGCAGTTACTGTACTATACAAACATTCTACACTTCAGAAATTCGTATAAATCAGAATCTTGAAGAAAAATTAAACAAGATACCCATAGATCAAAATCGATTTTATCATTTTGGCACCGGACAATCTTCCGATTCATTGGCATATGGTGACCGTGATGGGATTTTATCCGCACATTGTAATTTTGCAGCAAAGAATCCCAATATTCTGATGGAGTTTAAAACAAAATCAAAAAACACGATTTTTTTTATGGAGAATGAGATTCCGTCAAATATTGTCTGTAGCTGGTCTTTAAATCCCCAAACCATCATATTAAATGAGGAGCATTTCACTGCTTCTCTGGCAGAACGGCTTGATGCTGCCAGATTGGTGGCGGATAAAGGTATCAAGGTGGCATTTCATTTTCATCCTATGGTGTATTATTCGGACTGGGAAGAAGACTATGCTAGAAATTGCTCAGACAATAACCAATAATTTTAATAAAGATGAAGTACTGTTTATATCATTTGGCTCCGTAACTTTGATTAAACCCGTTATCCAAAAAATCCGGGACCTGGGTAATCCCTCAAAAATATTACAGATGGATTTTGTGACCGACCCTCACGGGAAATTAACCTACCCGGATGAAATTAAAATCAAAATGTTTACTCATATGTATCAGGCATTTAAATCATGGCATGATCAGGTTTTTTTCTATCTCTGTATGGAAAAAGAAGAAATATGGCTGCAGACTCTGGGTTATTCATATGAGACCAATGAAATCTTTGAAGAGGAATTTGGCAAACACACAATGAGAAAAATTTATCCGGATTAGGTCGGGCTTTCGGCTTTCAGCCATCTGCTGTCGGCTCAATATTCTATTAGGTTGTTCAATCTAGTTTTCATTCGCTTCTAATACTCGTAAAAAATTCCCATTGCATATTTTTTTAATGGAAGAATCCGCAAATCCCCGGTTCTCTAATTCATCAGTTATCTTAGGCATATCGACACATCCTGAGATTCCATCCGGCAATGCCGGGATACCGTCAAAATCAGATCCAAAGCCAATAAAATCATCACCAATCAGGTCAACCACATGGACAATATGATCCACAATTCGGCCATAGGCGACCCTGATCTCTGCCATTCGATTTTTCAGATCTTTATAAAACTGATTCATTGCATGGTATCTTGCCTCATGATTTGTCAGGAATTTTTTTTCAATATCAACGAGCTGCTCATACAGATCTCTGCAATTTGCATGTTGATAATCCATATAAGTTTTGTCTAAAAAACCCGGATAAAAATTAATTCCCATCATTCCCTTATTTGCAGATATAGCTCTTATCTGTTCATCTGTGAGATTTCTCGCGGTAGGACAAATCGCCGAACAATTACTATGTGATGCGATAATTGGTTTCTCACTGAGTTCGATTACATCCCAGAATGTCCGTTCATGCACATGTGAAACATCAACCATCATACCCAGATGATTCATTTTTCTTATAATATCTCTTCCAATTGACGATAAGCCGTAGGGCTTATCCCATTTTTCTCCGGAAGAGGCGGCCCATGAAAGATGCCGGGAGTGTGTCAGGGTCATATAACTGACACCCAAATTAAATAGTTCAGACAGCCGGGCCGGGTTCCCTTGAATAGCATGTCCGTTTTCTACCGCAAGCATGATTCCAATTTTGTCGGTTTGAAAAACCGAAAGCACATCATTGTAATTTTTAACCAGTTCGATCCGGTCATTATTTGCCACGCAAAATGACTGAATCTCAGAGATTAAATTTATTGTTTCACGAAAGGCCTGGTCTTCGGGAACGGTTGTGGAAATATAACAGGCAAAAATTTGCAGCCCAATGTTTCCAGCTGTCATTCCCGGAATATCGATATGCGCCTGAGATCCTGGACTGGCAAGATCCAGATTCGCCTGTAAGGCACCCACAGAATCACAATGTAAATCAATGATTTTGTTCATATATTATCTGCCCTGCATTGACCTGGTGTTTACGAGTTTTAACCGCCAAGTGCGCAGAGAAGGCGCTGAGTGCGCAAAATTAATAATTATATATCTTTGCGTATCTCGCGTAATTCTATGCGATCTTTGCGGTTAAGTAGATAACGCCCCTATATCTGGATATGCCGGATAAAGTTTTTGAGATTGACGAAAACAGGTCTGGAAGCAGGTCAGTCAAGATTAGTCGGGATCAGTTCCAGCACCGATTTCTTTTTTTCGATAATCGCAGATTTATTAAAAGGGATATTCCAATACTCTCCTTTTGACCATAGCGCGTAGAAATCGAAGAAGTGTTCATCCATAGGATTTCCCGATTGCCCGGAAGGAATTACCATATGTACATTATCAATGTTGGCAAAATCGATAACAAACCGCCAGCTGGGTCCGCCCAAAACATTAAAACCACCTGAGCCATCAGGAATAGAAGTACTGGCATTGAGAGTTCCAGGATTGCCTCCCCTGGGGAACGGACCGTGCTCAAGATCAAGCAAGCCTGACAAAACCGGTATCACTGCCATGGGATGAGCCATTGTTACTTGTTGCATTTCTCCCCAGGTTTTATCCCCAATCTCTGCGATATGTCTTTTTCATGGCACGCAGTGCAATATCATTTCTTGTTTCTATCTGATCCTCGGTCGTTTTATCATCAAACCAGGAAGATTGACCCTCCATATATAAACGGTACAGAACCCGATCGCGAAAAAGCACCCGGAGATGCATCTGATCGGTGAGATCGCCCAATTCATCACGAAATGTTTGATCTTTCAGATTCATCAACCATGTTTCTACCAGAGCTGCCTCTTTTGAATCCGTTGCCAGCCGACCATCCCACTGCCCTATATTTCCGGCTAAGTTTGTTTCACCTAACTGCTGCAAGACTTCCGCAACCGGTTTACGCCATCGTAATATGAATTGTGAATGAACGTCATTCTGAAAGGACATTATATCACTTTGAGAAAGTGTCTCATTTGAATCGAGTAACTTCACTATTCTCAAAATTCTGTCACCGGCATAGTTGCCCGGCAATCTGTATCCGAACTCGTCACTAACCGGGGGATTATTGCATGTGGCCAGCCACCCACGATCAGGATTAAATGAATGAGGAGTGTTTTCAATGGGTTGGTAACCATTCCAATCATTTTCATCCATCCAACCTTGCAATTTAAAGACATTCTCAGAATTTTGCCGGATCGGAATCGGCGTTCCCAGCTGATAGCCAATATTTCCCCGGGCATCCGCATACATCCAGTTTGCATTTAATGCCCCAAACCTGGTTACAATTTTTCTAAAATCCTTAAAATTATTAACTGTCATTAATTCTACTGCAGATTCGGCAGCATCTGCCAAAGATCTGTCAAACCCGGCCCAATGCATTGTATAGGCCTCTGATAAAGAATCATTCTGACTCATCACCGGGCCATGCCGGGAGGTCCTTACCACTAGTGTTTCCGGTAAGGCTTTATCACTTGCAACGATGACTTCATCGCGTAGTGCAAAATTCTTCCATCCTGTTGGTGCTTTATATTGGGTTGAATCTTTTGGATTGACCATTTCGATATACTGATCGGCAATATCCACACCACCGGCAGTAAATGCCCAGGCGGCCTGGCCATTATGACCAAATACAATTATCGGAACCCCGGGAGATGAAATTCCAAGCACATTTATATTCTCATTCGGGCAGTGCAGACCAATCATATACCAGAACTGTGGCAGACGTGAGATCTCAAGGTGCGGGTCGCTGGCCAGCATAGCGAAACCCGACTTGCTCTTTTTCGGGGAAATGACCCATGAATTGGAAGCCGAGCTCATCAAAAAAGATCCGACACCATTAGAAAACAAATTTTTAGCCAGGCTCATTTTTAAGATCATCGAGCGAATACCAGGTTTTGATCGACGGAACCGTGGTAGGGATCCAAACTGGTTCTCCCATTAATAAATGTTTTGTGGCACTGGGGTCGGCACAATTTAATATTTCATTATACAGGTCATCATTATTTTGCAATGCATCAGAGAACCAGGTTTGAAAGCTGAACAGTGTCAGGCAGTCATGAACGGTCCATTTTTCAAATTCGATTCCAAGTATGAGATATTCGAAAGGCAGTTCATCATGAGTATCGACAAAACTATTTATTCCCTGTGCATATCCGCTTAAAAGTTGCTCTGCTTTGCCCCCCAAGCTATCAACTGCGTTATCCGCCAAATAGGTATGACCGATTTTCCGTTGTGATCTGTCGATCTCCAATACGCTTGATCCAAAATATTCCGCCAATCGTCCCTGAGCAACCTTCCTGGTCAGATCCATCTGAAACAACCGGTCCGAGGCGTGTAACCAGCCAAGGGCAAACCAAAGGTCTTCTGATGAACTTGCCCATACCTGGGGTACCCCCATTTGATCAAAGATTATTGTCACCGGGGCATGTATGGCATTTAGTTCGATACTTCCTTCACGTTGCGGGATGGAGGAGTGAAGTTTGTTATACAGGTACAGTGAACCAAAAATCGAAATAACAATGATGGTAACTGTGAATATAAGAATGAGACGTTTTATCATGGGGATGTCCTATCTTGTCCTATCATGGCCTATCTTGTCCTACTTTGCCCTACCGTGTAGTCCATCTTATAGATGGACTACATCTTATGCATATCTTACCTTCCACAATTACCCCATAATCGGAAAAATTTCATTCTGAACCGGTTGGGTATAAACATGAGCCCCTTTTCTATCCACATATACATTAATCTCACTGCGCATTCCATAATCCGAAAAATACAAACCCGGTTCGATTGAGAAACAGGTTTTTTCAATAATCTGACGTTCATCCCTTGTTTCAAGATTATCGATATTCGTACCGGCATCATTTACTTCACGGCCAATTGAATGTCCACTCCGATGTAAAAAATAACTGCCATAACCGGCTCTTTTAAGATCATTTCTAACCAGGTCATCTATTTGCCAGCCATAGATTTTCTTGTTTTCTTTAATCATTTTATCGATATGACTGACGGCCAGATCACGTGCACTGCAAATCTTTTCAAATTTTTCTGCCTTTTCTGCAGGGATTTCCTTTCCCACATAACCTACCCATGCGATGACGGCGTACACGGCATTTTCATCTTTTTCCTTGCCCCATAAATTAAGCTGAACTATTGACTTGGGATAAATAGTATCTGATTTGAGTTTGGTTGGGATATAATGAGGATCACCACTATTTTTGCCGGTAGCCACAATTGGCGGGTGATCGAAAATCAAACCTCTCTTCTTCATCTCTGTCATCAAATATTTCTGGAGAGAATATTCAGTTATTTCATGATGACTGTGAATTTTCCTCTTTATCAGACGGAAGGCATTTTCAATGATTTCATAAATCAGTTTTGCTGAATTTTTATGAGTATTTAATTGCGATTCGGTCCATCTGGCCTCAAATTCCTGAAGAAGATCAGCTGAAGATTTAATTTTTACTTTATAACTTTTAAGCAACTCAAACGTTCCGGCATCAATTCGTGAAACGTATGGTAACACCCCATTTTGCGAATACTGTGCAGCAATCGTATTTCCGTTTTTTAAGATCTGAGATAATCCTTCTTTCATTTCCTCCAGACTCAGATAAACATGTTTTTTACCCGGCAGATGATCAAGTACATTTCGCTCAACACTGTGGACAATTTTAACCGGTGCATTTACGACAGGAATAAAATAGAACCAGCGTCGGGTTTGTGGTCCTTCGTCTCTTAGATTTAGAATTTTTCTCCCCACGGGATCGCTGCCCCGGTAATCATAAAATAACCAGCCATCAAGTCCTTTTTGTTTCAGTGATGTTTGAATTGCCGTTAAACTGAATTTTCCCATAGATAATAACCCCACTCCTTAAGCCGAATTTGAACTATATTTTTAAAATTTTTGATTTTTAAGGAATAATATGACAAAAGTTTACATATAAATTGAACAAAAATAAATTTTAATCATAAAAAAGACTCATTTGCTTGAAAGTACAAAATCAGGACTATTAGAATTACAAAGTTTCTCAATATGATATATATATGCCATCATCTTATTAAACAGAAAAATATCTCGCATAATCTCACTATTTGTGAGGTTTTTATAAAAAACAATTAAAATAAGACTTGATATGATAGGTAAAATATTCATAAATTATTAGCACTCACTAAGACTGAGTGCTAATAAGCAAATTAAACGAAACATTAAAATACAAATGGAGGTGTTTATGAAGGTGAAACCTTTGTCAGATCGCGTTGTGATTGAGCCGCTGGAAGCTGAAGATAAAACCAGTGGTGGTATTTATCTGCCAGATTCTGCAAAAGAAAAACCGCAGATGGGTAAAGTTGTGGCCGCCGGTCCGGGTAAAGTGTCGGATTCCGGTCAGTTGGTAAAAATTGAAGTAAAAGTTGGTGATACCGTATTATACGGTAAATATTCAGGCACAGATATTACTTTGGATAACAAAGATTATCTTATCGTTCGTGAAAGTGATATCCTGGCAATACTATAGAAAATAATAAAAAAATTATAAACGGAGGTAATAATGGCTAAAATTATTGAATATGATAGTGAAGCCCGTGCCAAACTGAAAAGAGGAATTGATCAGTTGGCAAAGGCAGTGAAAGTCACTCTCGGCCCCAAAGGTCGTAATGTGGTTATCGATAAAAAATTTGGTTCACCCACAGTAACAAAAGATGGTGTTACAGTGGCCAAAGAAATCGAACTCGAAGATCCAATGGAGAACATGGGCGTTCAGATGGTCAAAGAAGTTGCATCAAAAACCAGTGATGTTGCCGGTGATGGAACGACTACTGCAACAATTCTTGCTCAGGCAATTTACACAGAAGGCCTGCGTAATGTAACCGCCGGTGCCAATCCAACCGAATTAAAAAAAGGTATTGAGATGGCCGTCGCTGTGGTCGTTGATGAACTCAAGAAAATGAGTCGTGAAGTTTCCGGTAAAAAGGAAATTGCCCAGGTCGGTACAATTTCTGCCAACAATGACCAGACCATTGGTAATCTGATTGCCGATGCCATGGAGAAAGTTGGTAAAGACGGTGTCATTACTGTTGAAGAAGCAAAATCAATCGAAACTTCTCTCGAAGTTGTTGAGGGTATGCAATTTGATCGTGGTTATGTTTCTCCGTATTTCGTCACCGATGCCGAAAGTATGGAAACCATTCTTGACGATCCGGTCATTTTAATTCATGACAAAAAAATCAGCAATATGAAAGATTTGCTCCCGGTACTCGAGAAAGTTGCCCAGATGGGTAAAGGTCTTATGATCATCGCTGAAGATATTGAAGGCGAAGCCCTGGCAACAATGGTTGTTAATAAATTACGTGGTACGCTTAAAATCGCTGCCGTTAAGGCACCAGGCTTTGGTGATCGAAGAAAAGCCATGCTGGAAGATATTGCTATCCTGACCGGTGGTCGTGTCATCAGTGAAGAAGCAGGATTCAAACTCGAGAATGCAACCACTTCCGATCTTGGTTCCGCCAAAAGAATTACCATTGATAAAGACAATACAACCATCGTTGAAGGTGCTGGCAAAAAAGCAGATATCCAGGCTCGTGTTGGTCAGATCAGAGCACAGATCGAGAATACAAGCAGTGATTATGACCGTGAAAAACTGCAGGAAAGACTTGCCAAACTGGCCGGTGGTGTTGCCGTACTGAAAATTGGTGCCGCTACAGAAGTTGAAATGAAAGAGAAAAAAGCCCGGGTTGAAGATGCCCTGCATGCTACCCGCGCTGCTGTTGAGGAAGGTATTGTTCCCGGCGGTGGTGTTGCGCTAATTCGTACAATTAAAGCACTGGAAAATATGAAGGTTAAAGACCAGGACAATCAAATCGGAGTCAATATTGTAAAACGTTCCATTGAAGAACCGATTCGTCAGATCGTACAAAACGCTGGCAAAGAAGGCGCGGTAATTGTCGAAGAAGTCAAGAGAAAAGAGGGATCATACGGATATAACGCAGCCACTGAAAAATTTGAAGATTTACTGGAAGCCGGTATTATTGATCCTACAAAAGTAACCCGAACTGCTTTAGAAAATGCCTCTTCCGTTGCAGGTTTACTGCTGATGACTGAAGCAATGATTGCAGACGAGCCCGAGGACGAAGCTCCAATGCCTGCAATGCCTCCAGGTGGTGGAATGGGCGGAATGTACTAATCGCTCTACTTATAATGTTAATTCAAAACCCCGGTGTCACTGGCACTGGGGTTTTTTTATGCCCGATATCCGATTTTCCGCTTATCCATTTATCCTTTTGTCCTCTAACAATAATCCCCCTGCTTTATCCTCCAGATCATTCTCGATTCCCCCCGATAAATGTTTGATAAAAATTACCAGAATTGATATATTGAAATTATAAAATTTAACAGACCGGTTTTAATTTATGGATATTATCAAATTGACAAATGTGGTGTTTTATGCACACCATGGTTACTACGAAGCGGAACGTGAATTGGGGCAGAGATTTGAACTGGATATTGAGGTTGAATGCGATTTAAGACCGGCATCTGTTAATGATGATTTGAAATCAACCATAGATTATCGTAATATCTATTCGATCGCTAAAGATACATTTGAAAATTATAAATTTAAATTACTCGAAACTGTTGCCGAAAGAATTGCCCAACAAATACTCGAGTCATCAATGATCTTTTCCGTATTGATCCGGGTAAGAAAACCTCATGTACCTCTCAGAGGTTTTTTGGATCATATTGAAATCGAAATTAAGCGAACACGTGAGGATTTTTAACTATTTTTTAGGATTGGGCACAAATATTGAACCACGCCTTATCCATTTAAAAAATGCTGTGGCAAAGTTAAACCAATATGGGACTACAACTGCCAAATCTTCAATCTATGAATCCGAACCATGGGGGTATAAAGAGCAATCGTTTTTTTTAAATACGGTAATTAAATATGATTCTGAATTACCACCTTATAAATTATTGGATAAAATTAAACATATTGAGCATTTGCTGGGCCGTGAGAAATCACAACATTGGGGACCCAGAATAATTGATATTGACATTCTTCTATGTAATCAGATTTCGATTAAGGAACCGGACTTGAAGGTGCCACACGAACATTTATTAGAACGAAAATTTGCGCTCGCACCCCTCTCTGAGATTATCGACTCTGTCCTGATAGATGGATGTGAGGTGAATACTGAAGCGCTTGTTCAAAAGTGCTCTGATAAGTCTATAGTAAATAAATTAAATCTAAATTGGTGATCCAATGGCTTTGGAAGAACTAAGATATATTGCCGTAGAAGGCGTGATTGGGGCAGGAAAAACAAGTTTAACCGCTAGATTGGGACAAACGCTTAGTGCTAAGACTATCTATGAAGAATTTGAAAAAAACCCATTTCTGGAAGAATTCTATGCGGACCCTGAGAGGTACGCATTCCAAACACAATTATTTTTCTTAATGAGTCGATATAAACAGCAGCAACAAGTGCATCAGATTGATTTATTCCAGGATTGTATAGTAAGTGATTATCTTTTTGCCAAGGACAGGATTTTTGCCACTTTGACTTTAAGTGATAAAGAGATGAAATTATACGACGGCATTGCCACTCTGATGGAGAAAGATATCGTCAAAGCAGATCTTGTAATTTATCTGCAATCATCGACATCACATTTGATGGAGCATATAAGGAATCGTGCCCGTAAGATGGAGCGACATATTTCTGAGGATTATATTCAGGCTCTCAATAATCTTTACAATGATTTTTTCTTCCATTATGATAATTCTCCGTTGTTAGTAATTAATACGGATGAGCTCGATTTTGTACATGACGAAAATGACTATAAAGATATCCTGTATGAAATCAATCAACACGCATCGGGTACCCGCTACTACGTACCACACAAAAACAGGTAATTTGTATGGGTTTATTTAGATTGTTGGTCATTTTTATTGTGGGCTATTTCCTGGTGAGACTATTGAAATTGATTTTTTTGCCGAAAACTCAAGATAAAGGTGTGAGAGGTGATTCCGAACCGAATCATCCAAAGAAATACAAAAATATCGAAGATGCCGATTATGAAGAAGTCGACTAACACAAATACAGATGATGTAAAGAAATTAAATCAAAAAATATCGCTGCTTCAAGATGAACAGAAACAATTAAAAGCACTCCTCAATATCACCAAGATTCTTTCAAACGAATTAAACACAACCAATCTTCTGCAAAAAATAGTTGCCCAGGTAAAAAAATTATTAAACGCGGATCGTTGCACGCTTTTCCTTTACGATGAAGATAGTGATGAGTTGTGGTCACGTATCGCAACCGGTCTGGATGGTGAAATTCGGTTCCCCGCCAATCTGGGAATCGCCGGCCATGTATTTCAAACAGGTGAAATCATTAATATTCCTGACGCTTATAAAGATTCTCGTTTTAATCCTGAGATTGATAAAAAGACCGGATATAAAACCACCAGTATACTCACGCTACCCATGCATAATAATCGAGATGAAATAATCGGCGTGTTTCAGGTTCTGAATAAAGCAGATGGTCCGTTCACAAAAAAGAGTGAAGGGGTTTTATCCGCGGTAGCACAGATTGCTTCATCAGCAATACAGAATGCGCAGTTGCTTGAACTGCAGAAAAAATCATTTGTCAGTTTTGTTGAAGCGCTGGCCAGTACTCTGGATACCCGCGACTATATCACTGCCGGTCATACCCGAAGAGTAACCCTGTATACCCTGGAGATAGGCCGATTGATGAAGTTAGACAATGCCACCATGGAAGTTATGAGATATGCGGCACTTCTTCATGATATAGGCAAAATTGGCGTGCCGGAAATTGTTTTATTTAAGGACCGTAAACTTACCGAAGATGAATATGATATTATAAAGGGACATGCCCAGATCACAAAAAACATCCTGGAAAAAATTCATTTTCATAAACAGTTTAAAAATCTTCCGTTGATTGCTTCAAGTCATCATGAACGGTTGGATGGTTCGGGGTATCCACAGAATCTGAAAGGTGATGAAATTCCCTTAGAATCCAGAATAATGGCAGTTGGTGATGTGTTTGATGCCCTGACTTCACGCCGACAATACCAGGATCGTATGGATCTGGAAAAGGTAATGAATATTATAGACAACGAGACCGGAACTTCCTTTGAACCATTTGTAGTTTACCACTTTAAATTTATACCCCTGGATCGCCTGATCAGGATTCTCGAATTCGGCCATACCGATGAAATTGATGATACTGATCTTGATCAGCTTTGCGACTATTCATTAAAAGATATGGTGGAAATCAGAAAGAAATCTAACAAAAGCGATATCGAGCTTGAGATAGAGAGTATTTTTATGAGATACTACTTGAGGCAATATAGAAATGAATAAAAGAAAAGGCTGTCTTGTGAATAACGAGACAGCCTTTTTTAATTTATGCTTCCTTCAACAGATCCTTAACCCGATCTGTTTTCTCCCAGGTAAATTCCTTTTCAGCTCTTCCAAAATGTCCATAATTGGAGGTTTTTCTATAAATCGGACGCAGCAATTTGAGTGCTTCAATGATCCCGCCAGGCGTAAAATCAAACACACGGCTAACCAAATCTGAAAGTTTGTTGTCGTCAACTTTTCCGGTACCAAACGTTTCAACCATAAGGGAAACAGGTTCTGCAACGCCAATAGCATACGCTACTTGTATTCCACAACGCTCGGCCAGACCGGAGGCGACAATATTTTTAGCCACATAGCGGGCAAAATATGATGCAGATCGATCAACCTTAGTCGGATCTTTACCCGAAAAGGCGCCCCCGCCATGTGAATAAGCCCCACCATAAGTATCTACTATTATTTTACGGCCGGTTAATCCCGCATCGCCATGTGGACCACCAATGACAAATCTACCAGTGGGATTGATAAAATATTTTGTTTTCGATCCCTGAATGAGATCTTTAGGGATACATTGTTTAACCACTTTTTCAATGATTTCATTTTCAATTGTCTTCTGATCCACATCGGGATCATGTTGTGTTGAGACAACAACGTTCTCGACAGCAATGGCTTTTCCATCTTTATAACGTACTGAAACCTGGGATTTTCCATCCGGTCTGAGAAACGATATTTCACCTTTTTTCCGTGCTTCGGCCAGACGCGCCGTCAATTTATGTGCCAAATAAATTGCCAATGGCATCAGTTCCGGTGTCTCTTTTGTTGCATAACCAAACATCATTCCCTGATCCCCGGCTCCCGCGCGATCAACACCCATAGCAATATCCGGAGACTGCTGGTCAATCGACGTTAAAATAGCGCATGTTTCATAATCGAAGCCATAGTTTGCATCTGTGTATCCAATATCTTTTATTACATCCCGGGCAATACTTGGAATATCAACATAACATTTTGTTGTTATTTCTCCGCCAATCAACGCCATACCAGTTGTTACAAAAGTTTCACACGCGACGCGGCCAAATGAATCTTCTTTTAAAACCGCATCCAATATCGCATCAGAAATCTGATCGGCGACTTTATCCGGATGTCCTTCAGTTACAGATTCCGAACTAAAAATATATTCATCCATACTAAATAATCCTTTAGTTTTATATCAAATAATAAATATATAATCGTTATAATTCAGATACAAATCTTAACGCTGTTTTTCGAGTTCTGATTTCAGGTAATCAATATTTAATATATCTATGGGATTTTTCTCATATAACAACGCCAGATAATATGTTACCCAGTCCCCTTTACAAACCAATGAAATTACTTGCTCCAGTTGGGTAACGCCCTCAGTATATAAAGACACAACCTCAGCCCCGCGCTCTGAAATAATTTTCTTTGTTAATTCAATTCTTGCTCTAACCCGTTCATGTGCCTGATTTTCTTCTAAAAATATAACAATAAATTTTTCAAGACATTTATGTTCCATTTCCCAACCAACAATTTCATTATGATTCATTTCCGGAATTACATTATGGAAGGCCATGGATTTGGAATTTTCCTGGAACTGGTTTTTCCAGCGAATGGCAACCGCCTCCAGGTAAGGGGCACTGGTATAAATTAACGGGACACGATGATGAATTTTGATGGCAAGTTCTTTTGCCAGTGATTTTCCTTCGGAGGTCTTCTCATCATTTCTCTTTATCATTGCTCTGACCAACCTCAGAACATCTTTAATTTGTTTATCATCGACTTTCTTTTTCAGGAGTGGATTGAGCAGGTATAATAATGGAAAAAATGAATATCCAAATGCCTGACGAGGAGGTAAACCGCCCGGAATTTTAATCATTTGCCAGGAGTGTTTTGATGCAAGTTTTTCCACCTGCCCACCACTGGTAATCGCGATAATCCGGCCGCCCTTTTTTTGTGCCTCTTTTGCAGCTGAGATCGTTTCTTCTGTATTTCCAGAATAGCTGGATACAATCACCAGAGTACGATCTGTACAAAACTGAGGGCATTGATACCCGCGCACAATTGTTAATGAATATTTAAGCTGATCAAAAAAGGTGCTGCGAAATACATCGCCTGCAATGGCAGATCCTCCCATTCCGAGATACAAGATATTATCAACTTCTTTAAAATTAATTTTTGCACCAGAGGATAAAAATATTTTTTCACTTTCCTGTATCTGTTCCGGAAAATTTAATAGAAATTGTTTAAAATTATCTTTGTCAATTGAATACATAGGTAAGTTTCTCCTCTGAGTAATTCAAAATTAGTCTTCCTCATAAAATTTATTTTCAATCAATTCCTTAATAGCATTCAATGCATCCACCTCGTCCGTCCCGTCTGTTATAAGTATTATCTGGCTTCCCGGTTCGGCGGCCAGCATCATGATACCCATAATACTTTTGCCATTAACCTCAAGTCCATCCTTTACGACTTTAATATCGCAGGCAAATTTACCGGCAATCTTTACAAATTGTGCAGCAGGTCTTGCATGGAGGCCATGCTTGTTTTTGATAACTATTTTTTCTTGTATCATAAGTTCTCTACAATGATTCCAAAAATAACCGCAGCAATAAGTGAAAAAATAGTATTGCGGTAAAATGAGCGTTTTAGCTTGTGAAAATAGAAAGCAACTACCATGCACAGTATAAAAACCAGAGCATGGTATAAATTTGAAGTTTCATAATTAAAAAATGAATAACTAACCACAAAGCCGAGGCTGATTGCCCCAAAACCCATGTAAAATGCACTATATTTTTTATAACGTTCCAGGCTGATAATTTTATATACCTGAAGCCCCTTTCGGTATCCCTCCAGAATCCCATAAAACCGGATATACAGATGCGGGATATTATAGATAAGTAATAGAAAGATAAACAAATATAAAAATATATAAATATTTGGCGAGACAAGAACTGCAATTACTCCTATCAGAATTGCAGCAGGTTTTATAGTCCCCCAGAACATCTGATCCCCCAGTGCACCCAACGGTCCGATCAATGCATTTTTCAAGCGTTCGACTTGCTGAAGATCTGCCTTATTATTAATCACATCTTCTTCAACTCGGGCGATTGCGCCGATGGCATAGGAAGCAAAGTAGGGATGTGCATTAAAAAATTTCAGATGCCGACGTATGAATTCGATTTGTCCTTCTTTAGTTTTATAGAGCACTTTTGCAACCGGAAATAGTGCATATGCAAATCCTACAGAAAGCATGCTCTGGTAATTCCATACCGACTGTAAAAAAAAAGACCGGAAGAAAATTCTCAACAGATGCTTGGTTTTTATTTTTTGATCATCAGCCATTGATAAAGTAAAAGACGATTGCGCCAACCAATAATCCAAAAGCCAGGTAGCGAGTCGTATCCTTCTCCTGATAAAATGTAAATACCATTCCTGCGCCGATTCCAAATATCCCAATCACCCCATACCGGCAATAAACATCCCAGGATAAAGGTAATTTATTTACGAATGGGAACAAGATATCACCTAAAAACAACATAACTGAAATTAGAACAAACATCATAATATAGTGAATTGATATAGATACAAATGGAATGATATTAAGAATAGATATATGCCCACGATCAATTTTTCGATGTACAGTATTTAGTAATTTTATATTCACTTTACGGTAGACTGCGACCAAATGACCACCAAGATAGCCTATGACTAATCCATACAATATCGCCGGAATAAGTAAAAGATACACATTTTGATGATCCATATGATAACGCAACACCATCACTCCCGTTACAATGGACGCAACATTTCCTTCCGGAACAACGGCACCGCCAATTGGAATACTACTTAACCACAATAATTGTAAGTATAAACCAATTTGGATTCCTAATTCTATGTCACCTAGAAACCACCCCAGGATAGAACAGGTGATAAGGGGCTGTGAAATGAGAAACTGAAAAACGACCGTGGTATCCAGAATAATCAGACTGCCTAAAAGCCCTATAAATATATTTTCCACTCTTTACCTGTTAACAAGCTATACCATCTCAATATATATTTTTTGTATAAAGTAGTCAATATCGGTTCAGGGAATATTTGGCCTACATAGTCAGCAGTGAGAAGTTAGAAATAAGAGATGAGAGGTTTGGGGACTGTACTTCTTGAGTATAGACCTTTTATAAAAGGATTGGATATCAGGAAAAATCCCCAGACCTTATCCCATACCATATACCTTTTACCTTCTAACTTCTCACTTCTAACTGCTAATCTCTAATTTTCTTTACTAAGGCTGCCACAATCATATTGCCATGATCTCTGGAATTTTCTATAAAAATCCTATTGGCATTTTTTCCGGCAATGATTGATCCGGCCAGGTACAGACCAGAAATATCCGTTTCCAGAGTGGCATTATTAACCGGTGTTTCCAACGTTGTCTGATCATACGGCACATTTAGTTGTTCTAAAAAGGATACATCCGGGTGATAACCTGTCAGAGCGAATACTGCATCCGCCGGAATATCTAATTCTTTTGAATTTTGTATTACACACACTCCTTTGGGTGTGATTTCTGTAACCCGGGCATCAAGGTAGGCTTTAATACTGCCTTCTTTAATTCGGTTTTCTATATCAGGAAGTACCCAATATTTGACACTTTCTTTAATCTGATTTTTGCGGTGCACTATAGATACCCGGGCACCGCTCCTGAACAATTCCAACGCTGCTTCGACCGCCGAATTTTTCCCACCAACTATCACCACATCCTGATTAAAATATCGGATTGCTTCACTAAAATAATGTGATACATGTGGCAAGTTTTCTCCCGGCACCTCCAGTAAATTGGGATTGTCATAGAAACCGGTTGCGATCACTAAATAGCGGCATTCAATCACCTGCTGCTGTTCTAATTTTTTAAAATGAACATGGAATTTGTTTTCAATGCGTTCGATTCGCTGCACATGGGAATTGCCCGATATTTGTAAATCTAAATATGAAACTACACTTTGATAATAACGCACTGCTTCCAGACGATTTGGCCGGAAATTTTGTGAATTAAATGGAATATTGCCCAGTTCCAATTGATCAGCCGTTGAAAAAAACGTCATATTCCCCGGAAAATTCATTATCGATTCGACCACATTACCTTTTTCCAGCGTAAGATAAGACAAACCATTTTTTTGAGCCTCTATGGCACAAGACAATCCTGCCGGGCCCGCTCCTATAATGACTAAATCAGATTGTTGCATAGTATGAACCAATTTCTATCCATTTATAATTTTTACTATCTGCCTGGCTATATTCATAAATTCTTTACTTTGTGGGTTATCGGGATTACCCTGAACAATCGGGATTCCGCTATCCCCGCCCTCTCTTATTTCAACATCAAGCGGAATTTCGCCCAGTAATTTGATATTTAATTGCGCACATTTTTCTTTTGCACCGCCCGATGAAAAAATATCAGTACGTGTATCACAATTGGGGCAACAGAAATAACTCATATTTTCAACAATACCTAATATCGGCACATTTACCTTCTCAAACATCTTCACACCTTTCACCGCATCCAGTAATGCAACATCCTGCGGAGTCGAAACAATAACCGCACCATCCAACTGAACAGATTGAGACAATGTGAGTTGTGCATCTCCCGTACCCGGGGGCATGTCAAAGAGTATTACATCCAGTTCACCCCAATCCACATCGCCCATCAACTGTTGGAGCGCACGCATTACCAATGGTCCCCGCCATATCACGGGATTATCATCATCCATCAGAAAACCCAGGGACATTAATTTTACACCATACTTATCAATTGGCTTTAATTTGCTCCCATCATACTCAGGTCGGCCGGTCACACCCAGCATCAAAGGAATACTTGGCCCGTAAATATCAGAATCCAGTAAACCGACCTTTAATCCCTCTTTAGCCAGGGCAACGGCCAGATTAACACTGACGGTTGATTTCCCGACGCCGCCCTTACCACTGGCAACTGCAATTTTATATTTAACACCTGTAAGATAGCCCTCGGGTTGTTGTGCCTGGGGTTTCGCCTGCGGAGTGGCAATTTCAATATTTACTTCAGAGACATCCTGGATAGCACCGATTGTTTTTTTGATTGCGCTTTCGAGTTGTGATTTAACATCTTCATCCTGCGTCCTGAGATCAAGAATCACTGTCACATTTGGAGCATTGACGTGTACATCCTTCACTATGCCAAGAGTTATGATATCTTTATCAAAACCGGGATAAACGATTTTCCTCAACTCACTATAAATTCCATCCTGACTAATCATATTAATTTTTCCCTGTGTAAATAGATTTTATATAGCCTGATTAATTCAAAACTTTTACCACGAAGACCCGAAAGCACAAAGATAAAATATTTATAATATAAGAATTATATCTTATAAATATAAATAATCCTGGTAACCCTTAATTTTTATAACTTTGTGTCTTTGTGACTTAGTGGTATTAAATAATTCGGACTACTGAATTCATTGCTCGCAAAGACGCGGAGACGCAATGGTATTTTTTTTGATTTAAATAAAAAAAAGGCTGCCCTTTTGGGACAGCCTTTATAAATCCAAAATGGCAGAAGATATATTAAAGAACAACTTCCAAATCAAGAATTTCATCTCTTTCCAAATTCAGAGAAACTTCCTGATCTCGTTTTATCTCAATATCATTTATGAGATGAAGAGTAATTTTGAAATCTCCGGACTCCATATTTTTATCTGTTAGTTTTCCGGTGCCGTTGATAACCCCACCCTCATTTTTATCATAGTAACTGATATTGATATCTTCATCAATATCCAGTGCACCTAAAATTTCACGGACTTCTTCAACATTTCGTTGCTGGACGATTTCTTCATCGATGTCTTCATCCACTCTGATTATATCACCATCATCATATCTGAAATCAACCGTTCCCCCGCCACCCTTAAGAAAAATCAGTTGCGTATCCTGACTTTCACTGATACTTCGATCTACATTGATTACCTTACCAGTGAAGTGATCACCACCTATGTCGATCAATTTTATAGCTATTGGTGGTTCTTCAGGTTTTCCATCATACGCCATCCGGGTTATGTCAACCTTTTTTCCCCTGCCAATTGAGATGACTCTCTCTTTCAATGCTTCGGGAGTCATGACGCCTTCGCGTAATTCAACTCTTCTTCTCTTGGTCGTAAATAGTTTGAAAAAATGGCGTTTCATTCTCGGCTGTTCATCCATAAGGTGCCCAGAAAAGTGATAGTGCGGTGATCTCATACTCTATCCTCTTCAATTAAATTACTGTTTAACGGGATTCGCAAAGTTAAGCAAGATTTAAAAAAAATGCAAATAAGTTCAATGTTTTTTGATACTTGGCTCATTAAAATAAACCTGTATCATTAAGCAATTCACGCGCATTTGCCCGGGATGTTTCCGTAACAATTTCACCGCCAAGCAATTTGGCAATATCCTCAATTCTTTGCGCCTGATTTAATTTTATAACCTCGACATGTGTTCTGTCATTTTCTTCATATTTATTAACCGAATAATGACTGTTTCCCTGGGCAGCAATTTGCGGTAGATGGGTAATAACAACAAGTTGATGTTTTTGTGACATCTGCTGCATCTTTTTCCCAACAATTTGTGCGAATTTACCGGATATTCCATTATCAATTTCATCGAATATCAAGGTTTCTATATTATCGGCATCAGCAAGTAAAGATTTAATACAAAGCATTATTCTTGATACCTCGCCACCGGAAGCTACTTTGTGCAGTGGCTTTTCCGGTTCGCCAACATTCAGACCAACCTGAAATTCGATTATATCCATGCCGTTGTCATTAAGCAAACATTTCTTTCCATTTACTTCTATTTCACCCCTCTCAGATTCCTGACAAGTAAAAATAATCTCGAAGCGTGCGTTTTGTAACCCGACTGAGTGCAGGGCTGTATTCATTCTATTTATAAACTCAGATGCTGTCTTCTTTCTCTGAGTAGACAGATCAATTGCAATTTGTGCTAATTCATCCCTGTCCCGTTCGATAATTAAATGAAGATTTTTAATTTCCTGCTCAAAATTCTCCAATCCAACAAATTGATTTTTAAGTTGGTTATAGTGCTGCACCAAATCATTAATTGAATTCATATGATATTTTTTTATCAACCAATCCAATTCGGCTTGACGATTCCTGATTTCCTCAAGACGATCCGGATCAAACTCAAGCCTGGCGGTGTATTGCTCACATGCAGATCCAACTTCTTCTATCGTCACACGTGCTGCTTCAAGGTTTTGCATCAGCGCATTAAATGTATCATCTATAGAGGAAATTTGTTTAAGATTTGTACTCGCCTTTACAACATTCTTAAGCACACTATTGTCCGAGCTATATAACTCATCAGCAACCAGGCGCGCTTTCTCAAAAAGCAATTCACTGTTTTCAAGGATTTTCCGCTCCTGCTCCAAATCGTGATATTCATCAGTACTTAGTTTTGCCTTTTGCAGCTCATCAATCTGGAATCTATATAATTCCTGCTTTTCGCGAAGCGCATCATGATTACGTTTAAAATCATTCAATTGCTGAATATGTTTTCGAAATCTTGTTAATGCTTCGGTGTATTTTGTCAGCACGGGTGATATTCGCCCATAGGCATCCAGATACTCCACATGGGTTTCCGGACGCAACAGTCTCTGATGCTGATGCTGACCATGCAGATCTATCAAAAATTCACTTACCCTGGCCATGATGCTAATCGTTACAGGAGAGTCATTTACAAACGCCCGACTGGTGCCGCGTTCATTTATTTCGCGTCTTAGAATGATAGTTTTCCCGGAAATATCAATATCGAGATCATTCTGGATTTCGCTGATAACATCAGATTTATCAAGACTAAAATCTGCTTCCATTATCGCCTTTTGCGTTCCGGCCCTGATAATTTCTGTTGTACCACGTTCTCCGCAAAGCAAAGCGATGGCACCTACCAGTATAGATTTTCCGGCTCCGGTTTCACCGGTAATTACCTGAAAACCGGAATCAAAATATATTTCCAGTTCATCTACGATGGCAAAATCTTTAATGTATAAGCGCTGCAGCATGTGAGTTTATAGGTAATATTATTAATGTTATGGTCGAACCAGGGCTATCTTACCGGTTCCCTTCTGACCTTGCTCATTAAAAGCCAGATAAACATAAATACCGCTGGGAACCAAACTGCCATTCTCATCTTTACCATTCCATATGGCACGACTTCCCTGGACACCACCCGTATCTGTGGACAGTTTACGTACCAAAATTCCACTAAGGTTGAATATTTTAACCTGTGAATTGACTGCCAGATTTTTAATGGTGAATACATTGCCGCCACCCGATAAGAATGGATTTGGCCCACCGGCTAGCAGGCTCATGTCGGATCTGATTTCAGAGAATGAACCCCTGAAGATTGCCAACCCGGCCTCTGTTCCTATATATGATTCACCAGATAGTTGATCCACAAAAATACTATTCACAATCGGACTGGGTAGTCCGCTGTTTTTGGTAGTATAATGCACCCAGGCTGTGGGATCCCATGGACTTTTATCCGCGATTAAAATGCTCAGGCCGCCATCGGTACCAAACCATTTGTTATTACTGGCATCGACAAAAATACTGTTGATTTTGTTTTCAATTGGCCCAGTGTCTCCAACATGACGGAAAAACACGGTATTGCCACCCGAACTTCCAGGTTGATACGAGTTCAATCCCCCTGCTGTTCCTATCCAGATAACACCATCAAGATCAGTTGCAAGACTTAATACGGTTTTACTAAAAAGGTCATCATTGGGAATGCTTCTATCATCGTAAAAAATATCATCCGTGGGATCAGTGATGGTATTGTTATGATCAAGCACCCGTAAACCCTGACTAAACGTGCCAAACCACAACCTTTCGCGGTCACCAAAATTCTCCCAGGTAAATGATGAAATTTCACTTTCATCCAGACTCATACCAATATTGTCTCCAAAGTACATCCAGCTTTCGCAATCGGGTATATTGGGACTGTCATTATTCAATATAACACCGATATACTCGGGAACTCGTGCCAGATAATTCGAAATCCAAAAATTACCCAGCTGATCCTCAATAAAATAGGTTGTCACCGTATACGCATCCGTACCGCTCACATCGGCACCCACCAGACAATTCCGTTTGTTCTCGGGTAAACCGTCAAAGTCCAACGTTGTTTGGCCCTCAGTAGTCGAAACAACCAATTGTCCCGGTTCAGGCCAAACATGATAAAAATCAAACTGGTCGTCATCAATAATCGTCACACCACCACCCCACGAGCCAAACCAGATTTTCCCGTACCGGTCTTCGTATACATATGCGGTACTATTTTTCCAATTCCAGGCTGATGAAAAGAAATAATTTGTCCATGTATCAAAATCGTATTTATAAAATCCATCTGCGGGCGTCAGTTTAAATTTTCCTGCGGCCATCCACAAAATGCCGCGGCTGTCTTTTATCAGGTTTCCCACATTATTGCTGGCCGGACCATCTACCAGTAAATACCTGCTGCCTGTTTCACTACGAATCCCGTTTTTCTGAAAACCAAACCATAATTCACTATTCTGTGTTATGATACCACTAGTGATATTATGATCAAATATTGTGCCATACTGCCAGTTATCACCGGTTCGGGTGTAATAATCTACTGATCGGGCAAAGATCAGCCGGTTTCCATCTGTAATAATATTCTTTACTGTGCCAAAGGTGTAGCCGGGAACTGGTGCCAGCAAATACGAGTTGTCCATTTGCGATGCACCGCCATTTGTTCCGATATACATTAAATCTGAATCCAGGGCCAGATCAAATACTATATCTGATGGTAATCCGTCAGCGGTTGTCAGCACCTGCCAGGCTTGTGAGATTTTCAGATTCTGTTGCAAAAAATTTGCAGAAGCATGAAGAAGTCCGATGCTGGTTGCGTAAAATATACGATTATTAAAGACCTGAACATTATATGAAGTGGTTACATTAACGGGAAAATTATTATAAAAATCCCTGAATTCAAGGCCTGATTCCGTATTTAGAAATACTCCGACACCTGAATTCGCAGCGACCCAAAGCGTATCTTCATATGTAAAAATATCAGTAATCGTTTCGCCCTGCATCTCGTAATAGGGTTGCCACAAATCACTTTCGGCCGATTTTACATGCAAAATACCATCAGACGTACCGGAAATTAGATTATTTCGTTTATCCCTGGCGAGACAACTGATTTGCAGAGATGCTAATCCATCCAGATTATTATATTTTCTGATTGAACTGTCGGAAAGTTGCAGACGATAAATTCCACCGGAATTTCCAACCCACAATCCGTCATCCGTTTCTGCGATTGCAGAAACATCGTTCATATAGGTGATAATTTCCCAATCGGATAATCCCTGTGCGGAAATAACGCTCACTCCGGCGATTATAAGGAATAAAATCTTTTTAATCATGATCCTCTTCAAATTTTTGTCATAAGATCAGCCATTTCGATCGCGCTCAATGCCGCATCCCAGCCCTTATTCCCGGCTTTGGTTCCGGCGCGCTCGATGGCTTGTTCAATCGAATCTGATGTAATGATTCCAAAGATAACCGGTAGTTGTGTACTCAGAGATACCTGTGCAACTCCCTTTGCCACTTCTCCTGCCACATAATCAAAATGTGGTGTACCACCGCGAATCACTGCGCCCAGACATACAACCGCATCATATTTTCCGGATTTTGCGGCCTTTTGAGCGACCAAAGGTATCTCGAATGATCCGGGCACCCAGATAGTTGTAATATTTTTTTCATCGGCATCATGGCGGATAAAGCAATCCATGGCGCCTTCAAGTAATTTTGCAGATATCAAATCATTAAACCGGCTTACAATAAGTGCAAATTTTTTACCCTTTGCCGATAAATACCCTTCGACAATCTTTGACATTACAACCTCCTTTATTTTCCCGATAATATCATATGACCAAGTTTATCGCGTTTTGTTTTTAAATATTTTTCGTTTCGTATATTGGGTGCAATTTCAACCGGTACACGCTCTTCAATTTCCAATCCATACCCGTCTAAACCAACAATTTTTTTTGGATTATTTGTCATTAAACGGATTTTTACCAGGCCCAGATCTTTTAATATCTGGGCACCAATTCCGTAATCACGAAGATCTGCCTTAAATCCCAGTGCCTCATTTGCTTCAACGGTGTCCTTGCCCTCTTCCTGAAATGCATATGCCAGAATTTTATTTACCAATCCAATGCCCCGTCCTTCCTGACGCATATACAGTACCACACCCCGCGACTGCTGTTCAATGATGGTCAATGCATTTGCCAATTGATCTCCGCAATCGCATCGTCTTGAGCCAAACACATCGCCGGTCAGGCATTCTGAGTGCACGCGCACTAAAACCGGATCGCCATCGGCCACAGTTCCCTTGACCAGGGCCACATGGTTTTCTTTATCATCAAGAACATTTTGGTAGAGGTATAGTTTAAAATCCCCATATTTGGTCGGCATATCAATTACAGCGCGTCGTCGTACCAGTTTTTCACGAATACGGCGATATTCTATTAAATCAGCGATGGTTATAATTTTAAGATCAAACTTTTTTGCCAGATTCTTTAGTTTCGGCACCCGCGCCATTTGACCGTCATCATCCATCACTTCGCATAATACTCCGGCCGGAGTTAAACCAGCCAGTTTGGCTAAATCCAATGCGGCTTCCGTATGACCGGCACGACGTAATACACCACCTGTCTTTGCAACCAACGGAAATATATGGCCCGGTCGCGCCAGATCTGAAGGTTGTGTCTTTGGATCGATGATCGAGTGTATGGTTGTGGATCGATCATATGCTGATATTCCCGTACTGGTACCGGACTTTGCGTCGACTGTAACTGTAAATGGTGTGCTGTGCAGAGCCGTATTTTCGTCGACCATCAAATCCAGGTTAAGTGCCTGTGCTCTTTCTGAACTGATTGCAACACAAATCATACCCCGGGCATGTTTTGCCAGGAAATTAATGTCTTCAGGTGTTACTTTCTCTGCCGCAAGGATGATATCACCTTCGTTTTCACGATCTGCATCATCCACAACAATGACACTTTTACCCGCTTTTATATCTTCTATTGCTTCATCTATTGTATTGAAATCACTCATGTTGTAATTAATATCCCATCTTTTTCAGCCAATCTTCACTCATACGGCCGCTTTTCGGTTTCAACATTTTTTCAACATATCTGGCAAGAAAATCAGTTTCTACATTTACATTTTGGCCGATCTGCCAGTTTTTTATATTGGTATTTTTATACGTATGTGGTATCACAGATATTCCAACCCGCGTATCTTTTAATTGCGCGACTGTAAGACTGATTCCATTTAAGCAGATGCTGCCTTCGTTGATCACGTATGATTTAAGATTATCAGAAATATCCACTTCAATATACCAATTATCTCCCCGGTTTTCCTTCGCTGTTACTGGCGCCATGTCATTAACATGTCCCTGTACCAGATGACCGCCAAGCCTGTCGCTGAGCTTCATGGCGCGTTCCAGATTAACCTGACTGCCAACAGCCAGAGAACCAATGGTAGTTTTGGCCAGGGTTTCACCGACAGCCTCAACTGCGAATCCCCGGTTATTCAAACTAATTACTGTGAGACATACACCATCAATAGCCACTGAGTGATCTATTTTCAAATCATCCAGCACTTTTGATGCAGAAATAGTAATTTTTTTGCCACCTGGAATCGCAGTTACCTGCGAAATAGTTCCGAGTTCTTCAATTAGTCCAGTAAACATTTTTTCAATTTAATAAGCTTTACCGCGCAAAGCATACAAAAGTTTCTGAAATGTGAATTTTGTATAATTATCTATACTGAATCATTCATAACCACTAAGTCACAAAGACGCAAAGATGATAATTAGGGATTAGGAACTGGGAATTAGGAATTTACCAGGTATCGATTACCAATACAAATTCCAAGTTCCCAGTTCCAAATAACGATGACAAATTACTAATTACTCATTTCTATTTATCCTTCTCCGTGTTTATTTTTTCCGATAAGTCAAAAGTACATCCGATCCAATTCTGTTCGTTTTAAAAAGAGAATACTCATCCAGTCTTTTTCCCGAGACATGATCTAAAGCAGCAACACCTGTACCAAATATTTTTGGAGCAATGAATATCTGAATTTCATCGACAAATCCCGAGGAAATAAACTGAGAAAATATTTCCGCGCCACCTTCAACCATGAGGGATGTGACACCCAGACCGGCAATTGTCTCAAGAATACTTTTAGCATCATGAAAGGATCCTGAAATATGATGAACCGAGATATCACTTCTACTCCAACTAATAAATAGTTCCGAAGTATCTTTGACTGTTGTCAATAGTATTGTATCATGGGCATGGTCATCCGTAAAAACTTTTGCGCCCTTATTTATCAACAATGAATCCGATAAAATAATTCTTTTTGGATTCCGGCCTGTAACTTCGCGCACTGTGAGCCCGGGATTATCCACACGAATCGTATTGGCACCGACTAAAACCGCATCATACACAGCCCGCCAGCTATGAACCAGGCTCCGGGATTTTTCGTTTGAGATCCATGTTTGTTCATTATTTGATAAGGTGATTTTTCCATCAAGAGTTTGTGCAATTTTCACCATCACATAAGGTAACTTGGTCGCCATATACTTAAAAAAGAACCGGTTGAGTTCCCTGTTCTGTTCGTCCAGAACCCCGGTTGTAACATCAATACCGGATTCCCTAAGAATCGCAATGCCTTTGCCATTTACCTGTGGATTGGGATCCTTGCTGGCAATGACCACCCGTTTAATGCCCACTTTAGCTATATGCTGCGCACAAGGTGGCGTGTTTTTATCCAAATGGCTACAGGGTTCCAAAGTACAATATAGTGTAGCCCCCTGTACTTTATTATCAGCAGATTCGATCGCATTGACTTCGGCATGTGCCTGGCCATATTTTTGATGATAGCCTTCACCGATTATTTGATCATCCCTTACCAGCACGGCACCCACCATGGGATTAGGGCTAACATAGACCTGCACCTTTTTCTGCCAGTTTCAGTGCCCGTTTCATATATTTTTTATCAAGTGGTGTAATTTTCATAGTACAATATATTTTTCTTAGGAACTGGGAATTAGTAATTTGTTATTGGTTCTTTTGCTTTCCTGCAATGGTCTCAGATCGTTCCCAACCAAAGCACTCTGACTTTCCTTTCTGTGCTCACTTTATTTTTAACCAGGGAGAACACGAAGGTCACGAAGAAATAATACTTAGTTTAATGATTCGACATTATTCAAATTTAATTTCGCTTTAAACTTCATGTACTTCGTGCTCTTCGTGGTAAATGTTTTTAATCTTCCTGATACAGTCGCGGATTGAGTAACAAGTGCCAAATACCCAGCACCCAGCACCCAGAACCGAGTACCGAGTAGCGTGAACCTATCCCACACTTTCCCGTTCCCTGAACTTAATCCGTTCCGTCCCGAATACAATATCCAGAAAATTGCTCAGTAAAAACCCGGTAACACCCCAGATTTGTTCGTTCTCATAGTGGTAAAAATGAACATTCCAGATATACCCGTCCCGTTCCCATACCTTTGTTTCAAAAATATCCGGTTCAAGCAGGTGACTTAACGGGACTTCAATCACTTTGGCAATTTCATCTGTACTTATCTCATAGTTATAAGGATAGTCATAATACCCGACAAATGGCGTCACCAGATAATTAGTATTGGTCAGAAAAGTATCACTCTTTCCCAGAATCGTGACATCTTCCGGTTGAATTCCCATCTCCTCATGTGATTCTCTGAGGGCTGTATCGAGCAAAGATTTATCTGTTGCATCCCGGACACCTCCGGGAAAGGAAATTTGTCCTTTGTGGTGCTCAACCTTGTCTGTTCTTTTTGTAAAAAGCAGATGGGCATGATCATCTTTAAAAAAAATGGGTATCAGAACCGCAGCATCCCTTGACCGAACATCCGCATATTTGTGGACAACATGCCGATGTTGTTCCAGGCGATCCTTGACAAGCTGATAGAGTTGTTTGCTATTTTTTGTTACTAGCTGGGTATATTCGGGAGAGATTTCATTGTTCGGCATTTAAATACATTTCGATTTTCTTGATCAGTTCCGCTTCCAGTTCCAGTAGATATGGCTCCCCTCCAAAACGGCCCTTTGTATCCTGCTCGGCCCAATGGGAAATAACATTCAACTCTTTTACACCGAACATCATGCTCCGATTCGAAAAGTTTTTTTTAAGCCGGTTAATCACATTCATTTCCTGCGGGAATGGACTTGTCTCTGCTTTCTCGGACCAGGCTTTTACAATTCTAATTTCTGAAGAACTGAGAGTTAACATAATTTTATTTCGTATATGTCTACATGTTTAATGGCAGATTCAAAATTTATTATTTTTTCTAATTTTTTATACTTCCAACTGGAATCATCAATCATTTTGAAAAATTCAGAAGCAATTGATCTTCCCGGTTCTGCCAGGTACACCCATCCGTCCGGCTTTACACATGCACCTATCGTATCCAGTACCGGTTGCAGCCAGCGTTTTTCATATAGTACATCTGCGGCAATCAGGATATCAAATTTACGATCGATATCCTGTTTACGCCAGTCTAACATTTGAACCTGCGCCGGTTGATTAAAATTTCGAAAAAAATTATTTTTTGTGTATTCCAGGGCATATTGATCATAGTCAGTGAACAGCACATCCGCCCCGGCCACATGCGCTGCCATCCCTGTCAGACCTAACCCACAGCCAATTTCAATTACAGATTTTGATAAAAACACCCCCCGGTGTTCAAGGACAAAATCAGCCAAAGCAATAGATGACGGCCATAATTCTGCCCAGTATGGGATTCGTTCATCTTCATCAAATTCCGTCTCATCAATATTATCCAGCAGAGGTTCGCAGTCTTTGATTCGCTCAAGCCGGAATGTATACCCACCTACGGTAATATCTTCCTCAATGGTATACTTAGATAAAATTTCTTTAAATGAATCCACCATAGCATAACTCTAAGTAAAAATCTTTACGTAAAAAATTAGAGATTAGAAATGAGAGATGAGAAATTAACTATAGGCAATTGCCAATAACCAAATACCAGTTCCAGGTTCCCAATTACAAATCCCTAATCTCTAACCTCTAATCTCTAATTTTCTTCATCGCTGCGGCTCTGCGAGAGTTAATTAATCCGATCAAATCGGATGAACCGCCATCTTACTGCCTTCGGTAAAAATATTGATTTTTACATCTGCAGATTTGATTATCCACTTATCAATGATGTTCTGCACATCATCCACAGGATTAAGATGTATCTTTGAGATTGCCTCATCGGACATGGCAGAAAAAACATGAATGGCTTTCAACTCTTTGATCATTTGCGCAAATTTATATGTTTTATGCGCATACATTATGTACTTTCGCGTCTCATATTTTTTCAAAATATCTTCTACCGGATCCATTAAGGGCTGGTAAAAATTTGTTATTGATTTTTGGGGGCCGATTTCGTTCCGGCATTCAGCCAGGAACAGTACCTCTCCACCTGATTTTACACCTGCCCGGCAAAGTTCTAATGCCCTCTGTGCCATATAGAGTGATTCATCATTTGGAAAGCCGCCACAGGAAACAATCATTTTATCGGCTGGTTCTACCCGGACACTCAGGTACTCATCCACTTTGGCAATGCCCTGTGGCAATATTTCTTCCAGCAATCCGGCTTTTGTCCAGAGGATATTCATTCCGTGGGTAACCGTTGCAACCAGGTAAACAGGCCGGTTTCGTGAAATCAATTGATAGGCTTCGAACATGTCTTGTGCCAGAGGATTTTCACGACGTGCTGTGTCAGGATGCAGGGGATGGTAACCGAAGGTAGATTTTTTGTTCATTGCCAGGGCATGATTTCTTTCAACAGAATCATATTTTGCCACACCGGGAAAAAAGTTTTTTATGGCATTGGAATAACCGGCAAAATAATGATTTTTCATATCTGAGAAGACCAGGAAAATATCCGCGCTGTCCAGGTATTTATTTACATAAATATCGTTGGCCTGAGTCTTCGTTTGTCCGGCAAATATCATCTCATCGTTATGACAATCGTGAATTGCGAGCTGCGAAAGGCTGAGACTATTTTGTTTTGCAATTTCTTTTACTTCAGAACAAATCGCTTCATTTTCCGGCGACTTTGCGTCATGTGTACCGGTCGCGACAAGCACATTGATGGCAGATGCGGTTTTTAAATGCGGAAATACTGCCCGGAGAAAATCACGCTGCGGGACTTTGCGGCTGGCATCATAAATGAGACAGAGTACCGATTTCCCATTGATAAGAGCAGAAAGAGTTGGGCCATCGGGAGATTCCAATGCATTTTTAAACAAACTCAGATTATCCGTACTGGATAAATTATGTTCATCATTTCTAAAAAAACCAATATGTTTTTCAGGCACATCGATTTGAATCTGTTTACTGCCATAAGGCATCGATATATGCATAAATCAGTTCAACTTCCTTTGATAAAACCAATAATATGATCCGCTGCGCGATCAGATGCCCCGGGATCACCCAGTTTTTCTGCAATAAGAGATAGCTCATTTCGTTTTGCAGTATTGTTTTCCTCGGTTAACAACTTATTAATCTCTGTAACAGTCCGGGCAGGGGTGAAATCAGTTTGCAGTAATTCTGTGGCGATCGTTTTCCCGGCTACAATATTGGCTAAACCGATACCCTCCAGTTTGACCAGCATTTTCCCTAAATACCAGGTAATATTTCCGACTTTATATACAATAACCAATGGAACCTGAAAATAGGCCGTTTCCAGGGTTGCCGTTCCCGAGGATACCAGAGCCACATCTAATTGATTATAAAATTTATCGATGGGTCCTTCAAAAACTTCGACATATGTTTTATCTGAGATATAAGAATCATATTCTTCCCGTGGAATATTTTCAACCCGGGCAATCAAGACCCTATTAATTTTATTTTCCGAATACAATAATTTTGCAGTGGCAAGCATATCTGGCAATAATTTTTGCAGCTCCTGCCGGCGACTACCCGGGAGTAATCCCAGAACTTTGTTATTAGGGTCAAATTGTTTTGGATGAACCAGTTGATAATGACTATCTACCAGCGGATGACCGACATAAGTGGCATCAATCCCATGATTTTTATAAAAATCAACTTCGAAGGGAAACACAACCAGCATCAGATCCACATAAGATCTGATCTTTTTCACACGACGCTGGCCCCAGGCCCAGAGTTGCGGACTGATATAATAGATAACAGGGACGCCCATTTGCTTCACTTTTTTTGCCAGTTTTAGATTAAAACCGGGATAATCTATAAAAATGACCGCATTGGGTTTTTCCGATTCAATATGCCGGACCATCTCTTTAAATACACGTTTGATAAAAGGAAGATGCCGGATGACTTCGCTCAATCCCAGAAATGCCATTTGCCGGATATGGTAAATCGCTTTATGGCCTTCGGCAATCATCAAATCACCACCAATACCACTAATTTTAAGTGTTTCGGTTTTTTCTGCGAGCGCCCTGATTAGTTTCGCTCCGTGAATATCACCCGATACTTCACCGGCAATGATGACTAAGTTCATCTTATATAAAACCCTCTTATTGTTTCCCTTTTTTCAGTATCTTGATAATATAATAAAAAAATGGATTATGTACACAGGCTCTCTGCTTTCGGCTGTCAGCCGTCAGCAGTTGGCCGATTGGCAATAGGCGATACAAATAACAAATTACAAATTACCAATTACTAATTACAGGTTTGCGGTTGGCCGTTAGCCGATAGCCGACAGCCAATTCCAAGTTCCCAGTTCCCAATATTCCAGTATTTTTATAATGCTAATTGTCTCTGATTCTCTTAAATTTGGAACCAAAACTAACCTGATTCGTAATTTTATGCAATATCAAAACGGGTTGAAAATATAATGCAAAAATTAATAGCTTTAATATTTACCATAATATTTACGATTTCTTTGGCAGCTCAGGATGCATCCCTGTTGCCAATCCTTACAACATCACCTTCGCCAAAATTAAATGCCATGGCCGGGATTGGTGTCGCTTTACCCACTACTGATTCTTACGGTCAGTTTTATAATCCAGCCCAGGTAGCGTTTGCGGCCAGACATAGTAACTTTTCCATCCACTTCCTTCCGGGCGGGCAGGACCTTTCAAACACCGGCAAACCCGAATTGAAATCATCTGCGTCAAATCTGGGATACCAGTTACGTGGCCGGCGTGATGAGAAAAGTGTCAGCCTGGGAATTGGCTACATTAACTCCGACCTTGATTTGGGTGCCAAGACCTTTGTTGATTCTATGGGCAATCCGATACGGACTACGGTCCAGAATGAGAATTATTATTCCATTACTCTGGGCGTGGGCTTCACTTATTTTGTTGATATCAACCTTGGATTAACATATAAATCGATTATCAGCAATCCTGGTTTTATTCAGATATCTGACAATGAAATAGTCCAGGCGCGAGATTATATCGGTACCTGGGATTATGGCATCTTAATCACTGCGCCTTTACATCGCTTCATTTTTAAGCCGGGAAAGGATGCAAAACTAAGGCCATTGTTAGATTTTTCTGTAGGCTACTCCAAGACCAATAGCAGCAGTGAAATAAAATATAATGACTTTATCCCCGAATTGCCGTTGCCGAGAACGGCACGTTTGGGATACAGTGCCCGCGGCGGGATCGGAATTACCTTTGAAAGAAAACATTTTCAGGCATTTGAAGCATACTTTTCTGTGGAGGCCAATGATCTGCTAGTCAAACAGGAAGATAATGGCTTTAGTTATCAGGGATTTATTGGCGATATTGATATATCAAAACATATTATCAAAGCGCAGGGGGATGAGAAGGTCACCTCGCGGGTTGGTTATGGTATCGAGTTGTTTGAGACGCTCTATCTTGCCGGTGGATTTTATGAGGGAGGTGGATTTGAGAAGACAAATACTTTTGGATTTGGGATCCGCACGAAAGGAATATTTCGTCTGTTTCAAACAAAATACACAAAGAACGCATTTTCCTTTATCTTTGACAATATGGATTTTCAATATTATTCGAGTGTGTATTCGGTATATCCCGGTGATGAAGTCCGGTTTAATGGTGTCATGGTGAGTTTTAGCGGAATATAGAAATAGTACTTCTCCGGAAATAATTTCCGGAGAAGACTATCAGTAGTTAATCTGATTTACTTGTCTGATTCTGCTTTTTTGTAAATCGCATAATAAATGACAAATGCCAGACCAGACAATATAAATGCCAGGCCAAACGTAACCTCGTCCGCGTAGTCGTATGGAAAGAATCTACCGGCCACTACCGCAATACCGATTCCTATCAGAACCATACCCCATTTTACGGCATTGAGTCCACTCAGGAACTGATCAGATGTTTTTTCAAAAAGGTTTTTAAGATTTTCATCTACAATCCCTTTCTCAACTGCTTTTGACCGGAGACGACTGTCGGCAATAGTCTTTATTACAAAACCGATGGTACCAAACACGATTAGTACATTAAAAACAACCATTAAATTCTCTGACATGATATTCTCCTTTCTCAGATTCTTGTCTCAGCAGACACGTGAAAATTCAAAATGTTGCAAAAATAAATTTTATTCTTTTGAAACATTTCTTAATCTATATTGTCTGATATGGTAAAAGAGGAACCGATTGGATATTGAATTCGAACTGGTCAGGAAGATTCTTGCCGGTGATCACCATCGATTTGAAGAAATCGTTAAGCGCTATGAACGTCTGGTTGCGCATATTGTATTTCGTATGGTATCCGATGACGTAGACCGGGAAGAGCTGTGTCAGGAAGTATTCATCAAGGTCTTTCAAAATCTTGAAGGTTTTAATTTCAATGCCAAATTATCCACCTGGATAGCAAAGATTGCCCATAATAATTGTATTAATCACTTGCGCAAAAGAAAATTAAATTTGCTTGATGATATGAAAAATCCGGACGAGCCGGAGGAAATACAATTTTCAGAAAGTTTGCATACAAAAGCATCGGTACCGGATATAGAATCGGAAGCAGCAGATAGGGCAGATATTATCAGGAAAGAAATTGAAAAATTACCGGAAAAATATAAAATTATACTTACATTATATCATATTGATGAAATGAGTTATAAAGATATTGGAAATGTAATAGATTTACCGGAAGGAACGGTAAAAAGTTATTTATTCCGGGCAAGAAAAATGTTAAAAGAAAGTCTGGTAAAAGAATACCAGGGAGAAGAGATATGGCAGTAAATCATCTTGATGATCAACAGTTTCAGCTGTATTTGGACGACACTTTGGATGAGGAGAGAAGCGATTTTGAATCACATTTGAATTCCTGTCAGGAATGCCGTCAGAAATTGGCTGAATACCGGGAAATATATTATGTTCTTAGGGAGGATACCGCACCTCAACTGTCGGCAAATTTTAGCAAAAGTGTGCTGGATAGATTGCAGATAAAAAATACGTTCTGGTCTCTTTATAATGATTATTTATTGAGTGGCCTGGCAATATTTATTGCCATAACCGGCCTGATGATTTGGTTTAGTCCTTGGAAGCTGGTAAAAGGTATGTTTGCTTCTTTTGTCAATCAGATGTCGGTTTTCTTCACAAGTCTATCACCCCTATTGGGTGGAAAAATACACCTGATTTTAGGCATTTGTCTGATTTTGATCATTATTGAGGTAATCGATTACAAATTATTGCGTCCGCGGTTACGGCAGATAAATTGATGGATGTGTCTCTATCGCATGCCCCGGCGTTAATTATCCTGGTGGATCAGGACACGGCATGCCGTGTCCCTACGCCGATTGAGGATTGCCAATCGCCAATGGTTTGAGACGCATAGCAATGCGTCTCTATCACCCAAAATCACCCACCCCGGTTTATTACATGAAATCCTTTTTTTTCCAAAAATTGCCGGATTTTAACCCGATGATCGCCCTGGATTTCAATATTCTGACTTTTTACGGCACCGCCGGCACCGCAATATTTCTGCATTTCTTTCAGTTGTGATTTAAGATCGCCGCGCATGCCTGAAATGACGGTAACGGTTTTACCTTTACGCTGTTTGCGGTCGCGTTCGATATAAATCTTATTTCCGGAAGATGAACCTGGTTTATTCTGACTACAAGTACACTGGTCTGAAGATTTACCACACTGGTTGCATTTTTGCTGCCAGTCCGGATTTGTGGAATAGACTAATTTGTTGTCTGACATAATTTGTTGCCCGGTTATAATTTGATGGTATATGTTAATATTTTTATTCAGACAGGATAACAGGATTTCTTGGAATATGTTGTAATCAGGTTAAACCTTGGAACAAGAGACTATCAGGCGTCATGCTGAATTTATTTCAGCATCTAAAAACTATAGAAACCAAAAGATCCTGAACCAAGTTCAGGATGACGATAGTGTATCCTGTTATCCCGTCAAAAAATCAAATTTTAGAGTAGCAATAATACTATTTAACTAATATCATTTTGCGGGTTTGCACCAGGCCGAAATTTGTTGTCAGCGAGCAAATATACACCCCGCTGGCAAAACCACTGGCATCCCAATTTACCACATACTCCCCGGCTGGCTGGCGGTCATTTACAAGAGATGTAACTTTTTGTCCATTGATAGTGTAAATGCTTAAATCAACCTCGCTGAGAGCAGATAGCCGATAGCCGATGGCCGTAACCGGATTGAATGGATTGGGATAATTTTGCTCCAGATCTGAATTATCCGGAAAAATGTGGCCCCATGATATATTACTGGCGAAATCAGTTTCAAATGCACCCAGGTCCGGTGCAAGACCATTATACGGTAATCCCACATCCACACCGGCATCGATCAGATCACTACCTTCAGCCAGATTTAAAAAGGTGATGTCCGGCAGGCTGCCGTCTGAATTACGTGGTGCATCGGCTTCCCCGTACTCAAGCGAGATAAAATCCGCTTCATCTACATTAAAACCTGGCAGCCAGCTATTGGCTTCCTGGATGGCAAAATCGCCCAACTCTGCAGAACCGAGATAAGCGATACAATTCTTTACTGTAAGTGTTTCGCCCGCTTTCAGTTCCCGCTTAATACGGAAATCCGCTGTGATATTGTTATATCCGGTGCAATTGAACAATGTCATACTTCCGGCATTGTTGTTCTGATCAAATCCTTTATTTTTATTCTCAAAGGCCAGGCAATTGCTGAGATTCATATGATGTCTCAGATCGAGACTGTTGCTGTTATCACCACCGCCCATTTTGAAGCCATTACCGTTGGCCTGTGGACCAGGATCAGACCCGTCTTTTAGATAGCCATTCCCCCAGGTCCAGCAGTTTTCCAGTGTAGTGGTCACATCGTCGGCACCCCGTAGATAGCCATCCCAGCCGTCATCGCAATTGCCCCAGGCCCGGCAACCATAGAAGTAATTTCCGCTGCCGACGGTGAGTTTTGGCGCAAAGCCATCGGCGTCGCCATAGTCCGATGGATCGGCATTATAATATGAATCACAATTGATGATCTGGTTATTTGCCGCTCCATTAGACAGTTGCAGACCGGTATCCCGGTTTTCATAGAAAGAACAAAATTCGATGATATTATTGGAGCCGCCATCAATGTACATGCCATTATCCCCGGCGCCTTTAATATCGATACCATAAATATGCCAGTAGCCAGCTTTTAAAGACATTCCCTGAGAGCCAAATGCCTGATTACTGAAGTCCAGGATAGGACGTTCATCCTGCCATGCGAATAAATAGTATCGATTGTTCTCCTCGCCGTTCTTATCAGTTCCAATTGTGATGCGGGAAGTCTCTTTATAAACACCGCCGCGCATATAAATTGTATCACCCAGGGAAATCTTTTTAAGAGCCTCAGGCACAGTTCTTAGCGGATTATCAAATGATCCGTCATGCAAATCATCCCCGTCAGGCGCGACGAAGATCTGCGCAGGCAATATCCCGGCCATCATTATTATCAAGACTATAAGAAGTAACATACTCACCATCTGACCATATTTCATTTCATACTCCAGTAAATTGTTGTTCGCCTAATCTATTCATCAATTCCTCACACAAAGTCGCACAGGCAAAGAATAAAAATTACAAAATACAGGCGACAAGATACAAAATATTTCACTCCAAAGTTTTAGTTTAGACATATTTCTCTTTTTTTCTTTAGCAATTGATTCTTTACATCTCCCCGTCTTTGTGAGAGATGAATTATCCAGATTATACATAAGTTATTTAAACACAAAGACATTAAGAATTAAATGTCACATTTGTTTTAAATAGCCACGGGTATATGCTTGTCAGATAGCTGTTGGCATTTTAAATAATCTGATCAAATTGAATTAGACAAATTATCATATTAAATTCGGTTTTTATCTTATTCTCTGGTCATTCGTTATTAACCGGAATTTTGCGAGGATGGCGGAATTGGTAGACGCGCTAGATTTAGGATCTAGTGAGCTAACGCTTGTGGGGGTTCAAGTCCCCCTCCTCGTACTCTGATTTATTTTTTTGAACCACGAAGGACACGAAGCTCTCGAAGAAAAACCATATTACATCCATTTTTAATTCAATTCGCTTTTAAATTATCGTGACAATACCTAAATTATGTGGTATTTTACACCCTACGGTGAATTGCGTATGGCAAAGACCGACCAATTCCGACGGAAAAATTCACTAAATTATTTATACAAACTTAATTATACAGAAGAGAATAAATTGTCATCACTATCATTCAACAAGTGGCTGAAATTTAAAATTGTTTTATTTGCCTCAATATCGGCGATATTCTTGTCCCAATGCGCTGATGAAGCCGGCCAGGGTAATAATAACAAAAATAAAATTATTCCGGCAGTAGAAGCGGTACAGGCCCGTTTTGGTGCGTTACCGTTAACAGAACGGTTGTCCGGTCTGGTGAAGGCAAAAAATCAGGTTGAGATTTATCCGGAAGTAAATGCAGTTATTGTTTCTGTACCTGTTAAAAATGGTGATTTTGTTAAACGCGGGCAAACTCTCGTGGTGCTTCGCGATACTGAATTCCGCGAGCGACTCAAACAGGCCAGGGCCAGTTATCAAATTGCAGAAGCGCAATTACTACGAGCCGAGGCGCAACTGTCGGAAACAAAATCGGATCTGACAAGATTAAATACACTATCAGAACAGGGATTGGCCAGTACATCTGATCTGGAGAATATCCAAACACAGGCGCTTTCTGCGGAAGCCGATGTGGCCCTGGCCCGGGCCCGGGTTGCACAAGCACAGGCCACCCTCGATGAACGACAGGAACTGCTGTCTCAAGCCACGATAAGAGCACCGATTTCCGGACAAGTTGGTAATCGCCGGGCCGAAGTGGGAATGCTGGTAAATAATAATTCAAAATTATTTACGCTGGGTCAGCTGGATAGCGTACGCGTTGAAATTATTTTAACTGATCGTATGTTATCCTATATCGAAAAGGGACAGCGAACAGAAATCGGCCCCGGTTCAGGAGTCTCTGAATTTTTATCCGCACCACTTTCCCGTATATCACCATTTCTTCATCCCATAACCCATAGCACCATCGCTGAAATTGATATGACAAATCCGCAAGGCAGACTAATGTCCGGTATGTTTGTTACCGTTGATGTGTTTTATGGCGAGAGTGATCAGGCAACCCTGGTACCACTCAGTTGTTTATATGATGATCCGGTCAGCGGTCAAACAGGGGTGTATATCACTGAAGAACCGCTGGATCGCGAACCAACCAGCACATCTAATGATGGCCAGTCTGCATCCCTCAGTGAACCGGTAAAATTTAGATTTATTCCGGTGGAAATAATAGCCAAAGGACGCATGGAAGCAGGAGTAAGCGGAATTGATCCTGAAACCTGGGTGGTTACGATTGGACAGGATTTGCTGAGTGGCGCATCAAATATTGCCAGAGTGAGAACAGTGAACCGGGCCTGGGTGGAACACTTGCAAAATCTGCAGCGCGAAGACTTTTTAGATGAAATCATGCAAAAGCAACAGGCTATAGCCAGAGATAGTGTGTCTCTGAATAGGCTAAATTCAAATTCGGAGTAAGAGAAAATGAACCTGACCCGAATTTCTGTCAATCGTCCGATTGCTACTACCATGGTGTTTCTGATTATAATCATTCTTGGTATTATGGGATTTCGTTATTTGCCTGTCGATCTCCTGCCACCCATAGAATATCCACTATTAAGTATCAGTACCAGTTATCCTAATGTAGGACCCGAGGAAATTGAAACGATCATCACGGACCGCGTGGAAAATGCGATTGCCAGCGTGCCAAACATCGAAGAAATACGTTCGAGATCACAAGAAGGACGCAGCCGGGTGACCATAGAATTTGCCCAGGGAACAAATATTGATGAAGCGGCTAATGATACACGGGCCGCGTTGGACCGCATACGAGATGATTTTCCCCCGGAAGTGGAATCACCACGACTCTGGAAGTTCGACCCCGATAATTTTCCGGTAATTATACTCGGTGCCTATTCTGATCGACCGATGGATGAACTGACGAGAATATTGGAAAGAGAAATTTCGCAGCGGTTTGAACAGATTCCCGGCGTTGGCTCGGTGGACGTTTGGGGCGGGATTTACCGCGAGATCCAGGTACGGCTAAAACGTGACCGCCTTGCATCCAGTCAGTTGTCGGCATCCGATGTTCGACAGGCTCTGCAACGTGAGAATCTGACCCTGCCGGGCGGGGATATGCGTGAGGGATTTAATGATATTTATGTACGTACCCAGGGTGAATACCAGTCACTGGAAGAAATTGCGAACACGATTATTACGATGATTGACGGGCAACCAATTCGTGTTAAAGATGTTGCGGAAGTGTTTGATGGTTACAGTGATATTAACCGCATTGTACAAATTGATAAACAACCAATGGTGCGGCTGGGTGTGCGTAAACAATCCGGAGCCAATACTGTAACCGTGGCCGGAAAAGTCCGTGAAATTATGGAAGCACTCAATAAGGAAAATAATAATATAAATCTAATGGTTGTCATCGACCAGAGTGAGTTTATTCAGAATTCAATTGATAATGTGCAGAGATCAGCTATATGGGGCGGTTTACTGGCGATTTTTATATTATATATTTTTCTGCGCAATGGATCGACGACATTCATTATCGCGCTTGCCATCCCAATCTCTATTATTGCCACTTTCGGCCTGCTTTTCTTTAATAATCTCACCCTTAATCAAATGAGTTTTGGCGGTCTGGCCCTGGGTATTGGATTGATTGTCGACAATGCGATTGTAGTGCTTGAAAATATTGTCCGTTTACGCGAAGAGCGCCATGAGTTACAGGAGAGTGCCCTTACAGGGACAAGACAGGTAACCGGGGCCATAGTCGCATCTACTTTGACCACCCTTGTTATTTTTCTCCCGGTTGTTTTTATGCAAACCCTTTCCGCGATGTTATTCGAAGAACTGGCCCTGGTGGTCGTCTTTGCCCTGTTGTGTTCGCTATTTGTCGCCATTACTCTGGTCCCGATGCTCAGTAGCCGCTTCCTGACCGTTCGCTCCGGGGAAAAAACAACGGATAGTGAAAATTCCCGGCTTGGCCGTTGGTTTCTGCACATGGAAAAAAATTATTTTCACTGGTTAGAAATGGCCCTGACTCACAGGAAACTAGTTTTTATTATTACGGGTAGTTTATTGATAATAACGATATTCCTCTGGCCGCTTTTACCGGTGGAGCTTGCACCGCAAACCGACGCAGATGAGATTGACGTCGATATCCGCATGGCCCAGGGAACAAATATTGCGGTTGTTAATAAATATTTAGTCGAATTGGAAGCACTTGTACGTTCCGTTGTACCGATGGATCAGATTCGGCATCTCACCGCCGAGATCCGCTCCGGGGATGCAGAAGTTGAACTTTCGCTTAAGAACGCCAATGAAAGAACAATCAGCAGTTCTGACCTTGCCGACCAAATTCGTGAAAAAGTGGCCGGGCGTGTTCCCGGTACCGATGTGCGGGTAACGGCCCAATCCGGTTTATGGATGTTGCGCCGGCTGTTTGGCTCCGGGGGTGCCGAAGCAGTGCAAATGGAATTGCGCGGATATGATCTGAATCTGGCAGATTATCTTGCTCGAAATATAGAACAAATCATGCTGCAAGTTCCTGAGATTGCCGATATCCGCATCAGCAGACGCGAAGGCCGTCCGGAACAGAATCTGATCATTAACCGTGAGAAAATATCCGACCTTGGTATTTCTGTAACTCAGGTTGCCGAAGTTATACAAACCAATATTGGAGGCATGCGCGCGGGTGTCTTTCGTGAAGATGGCGAGGAGTTCCCAATCGTAGTCCGTCTTCAACCTCAGGATCGTTTGAATACCAGTGATCTGAGTAATGTATCCTTGAAAACTCGTTTTGGCGAGATCCTTCCGGTCTCTGCCGTGGTTGATTTGCAGCGTCGGCGCAGTCCGATAGAGATCGAGCGCATTAACGGACACAGGGTTACTTATATTACCGCAAATTTACAAAGTGGGGTTGCCCTGGGTGACGTCGTTGAGGAACTGCAGGATAAATTGGGGAATTTATCCCTACCTGAAGGTTATTCACTTGTATTCGGTGGTGAATATAAAGAACAACAGGAAGCCCAACAGGACTTTATGATTTCGATTATAATGGCGATCATACTGATCTATATGGTAATGGCCGCCCAGTTCGAACGTTTTCTCGATCCATTGATTGTCATGATAACCGTACCTCTGGCATTTATCGGTGTGGTCCCCACTCTGCTGCTAACCGGAACCTCGCTGAATATTCAAAGTTTAATGGGCTTGATTATGCTGATCGGGATTGTCGTAAATAATGCGATTGTACTGGTTGATTACATTAATCAATTACGACGTGATAAGAGTATGCCGGTTAATGAGGCTGTACTCGAGGCCGGCCGTCTGCGCCTGCGTCCGATCCTGATGACTGCCTCTACTACTGTATTAGGAATGCTCCCGCTATCATTTGTGACCGGTGCCGGTGGCGAAATTCAGGCCGCACTTGCCAGAACCGTCATCGGCGGGCTTACAATATCAACGTTAATTACACTGATATTGATTCCTGTCGCCTACATGACCATTCATGAAATATTCGATCGTCGTCGCGCAAGGATATAATTAATAAATGAGTGATAAAGTGCTTCTCCGGACGATTGCATATTATCAATAATTATAATCAAGATATAAGTACCAATTTGCATTAAAAGATTTATAGGCATTCACAATTTACGAACTCAATTTTTCATTCGCTTAAATTCAAGCACTATATTTCCACAGGATCCGTCATGGTCTTTCAAACGAATAAAATGATCAAAGGAGAAAAAAATGAACTTACCATGCCGTTGGCTCATTTTTGTTTTAATCATTTTTTGTACTCATTTACTATTCGCTCAAGATGAAGAAACGAACTCACCTTTTGATGAAGTAACATGGCTTACAGGCCCGGCATCGGCCCAAATGGACGAGATTGCTGAAATCAACATTCCCGAAGGATACATTTTTGCAGATGGTCATGATACACGTATCCTTATGGAGGCCATGGGAAATCCTGCCTCATATGAAGAAGTTGGCATGTATTGTCCGGAAGAATTTGACTGGTTTGTTGTCTTTGAGTTTGAGGATATTGGTTTTGTTGAGGATGATGAGAAAGATGAGCTGGATGCAGAGGCTATGCTTGAGTCAATCATCGAGTCAAATGAAGAAGGAAATAAGATCAGACAGGAGCGCGGATATTCCAGACTATTTATCACGGGCTGGGAGGTAGAACCCCACTATAATGAACTCACCCAGAATCTGGAATGGGCCATCCGGGGTGAGGACGAGGCCGGTGGCATTGTCCTAAATTATAATACACGCGTGTTGGGCCGCAGTGGTGTAATGAGGGTAACACTGGTAGCGAGCCCTGAGCAGATATCAACAGTAATGCCGGAATACAAAACACATATGGCCGGATTCGCTTTCCAGTCCGGTGAAAAATACACGGAGTTCCAGGAAGGTGATAAGATTGCAGAATACGGTTTAACCGCTCTTGTTGTTGGCGGAGCGGCCGCGGTTGCCGCAAAATCAGGTTTATTTAAATGGCTGTGGAAAATTGCCTTGGTTGTTTTTGTTGCGGTTGGTGGTTACCTGAAAAAATTCTTTGGCCGGAAAGATTCTGAGTAGTGTCACACTCATGTCAGACGAATTATTCTTATTTATTTTTATTATAGTATTGTATTTTATTGAGTGTGGGAAGTGGTTTGCACAGGGTGCAATGGCTATTTTGACTTATTCTCGAAATAACTGGACACTTCTCTCCCCAAATAAAAATCTGAGTAATAATAAAGGTGGAATTATATTTACTAACCCGATGCCACCTCTCTCGCCATATTTTAAATGTAATTTCTTACCGCTTTCCATATCCGAAGAGTATATCATTTCATTTTCCTCTGTCAATATATTTTCGCAATATCGAAGAGAACAAATATCCCAATTGATAAAAATTGATGATATCAAAAACATCAAATGTAAAAATGACACTATATTTATAAACGATGCTCAATTTCTGAAAGGAAAAAACAAAAAAAGCATTGAATCTTTAACTAAATTAATTCACGAACTAAGCAAATCAGCGAGTGCGAAAAGACAGAAAATTATTGAAAATTATTTTCAATCAATTATGAGTACCGATGATATATCTGGATTAAAAGAAACTTATGATAAAAGTACCCGGATATTACGATTATCATGTAACATATTATGGTTTTACATTTTCCTGCTATCACCGGTCCTGATATACTTCCTCGGTTTTTTTCCGATGGCGCTTTATCTGATATATGGGTACGGCATTTTGCATATCATAACTATTTTTATTTTTTACAAAAGTTATCGGCAGACATTTAAGAATCACACAGCCGGAGTTATTTTAAATCATTTACTCAGAATATTACTGTATCCACCTGCTTTAATCAGATCTCCGGATATCATATCTCAAAATTTCCTCGAATTGTATCACCCCATTGCCATTCTGGCTGCACTCGGATCTAAGGAGATGGTAAAAAAATATGCTTTAAAATTATATCTGGATCTAATATATCCTTTGGGAACCTCTGATTTGGCAAAAAAAGATATGGAAACGGTATCCAGGTTTAATGAAATTCACATTTCCGAGTTAGAGAAGCTAACAACCCGCAAAGGTATTAATAAAGATAGTTATACATCTGTCAGACCGGCTGAGACGACCGATTATGCCATGTATTGTCCCCGATGTCTGACGACATACATAAATAAACAAAAATTCTGTTCCGACTGTGGAAATATTAAATTAAAGGTAAATGAATAAATGATGAACGATGTAATTGTAGTCCTGATAATAGTTGTGGCCTTTGGTGCCGGGTATTTTATAATCGCAAAATTATATGATGTTCTCTTTAAAAATAAGCAAATAGTCCCTTCAGGAAAAAACAGCTATCTGATAATTGATGATGTGGACTTTCCTGCAGATCTGATCAGTTTGCTGGCATCCGCATTGGCAGGTATTGATTTCCACTCGGTGCTTAGCAGGAGTACAATTGAGGATTTCTTCAGGGATAAGGTACGCATAGAAAATTTTAATTATGATCAGACCCTGGCAACACTTGATTTAAATAAATTATCCAATTCTGATCCCGATCCCTTTGCACAAGTTATTTTTGAGAAGAACGATCCGAATGTCAGGTTATTTGATGTGATATTATCATTATTGAGTGAACTCATTTCACATGAGAAAGAAAAATCTCCGGAGAATCTGATGAATATTCAGAAAATTGCCAAAATTTTGAAACTGGACTGACACCATAAAAATAAAATGCAATTTCTTTATTTTAGAGACTTCTGAAAAGTGATTATTTTTACCTGAACGTCATTCTGAACTTGTTTCAGAATCCCTTTAAAGAGACCCTGAAATAAATTCAGGTTGAAAATCCCGTTTTTCGGGTAGTGACGAAATTCAAGTATTTATTACATTTTTCAGAAGTCTCATTTTAATATATTTTTTCTTCGTGACTTCGAGCCTTAGTGGTAAATTTTGTAAAATATCCAGACTAAATTATCTTAATCATTCCCTTTCCGGGCTTTGTAAACCTGCCTATAATCATTGTATCAGAACAACCCGCTTTATGTAGTTCATCCACCAATTTCCTGGATTCCTTTTCTGCAACACTAATCAGCAATCCACCCGAAGTTTGAGCATCACAGAGTATAAATTTTTCCAGCGGGGAAACATTTTCCGGCCAGACAACCCAGTTTTCAAGATATTTCAAATTATTTTCCGTACCGCCGGGAATGGCACCTGCTGCCGCCATGTCGACCACCGGTTCAATTTTCGGTACCTTCGACATGATAATTTCCACATCCATGCCACTGCCGGTACTCATTTCCTTCAGATGGCCCAATAGTCCGAATCCGGTAACATCCGTGCAGGCATTGACAGAAAAACGTGACATACACTCCGCAGCAGTCCGGTTCAATTTGGTCATGATATTTGTCAGATTAGTTTTCTGTTTATCACTCAATAATCCGCGTTTAAGTGCCGTGGTGAGGATCCCGGTGCCAATCGGCTTCGTCAGGATAAGCACATCATTTTCTTTCGCACCGGCGTTGCTGATCACCTTGCCAGGATGTACCACACCACATACAACCAGGCCAAATTTTGGTTCTGTATCATCAATAGTATGCCCACCAATAATCGAAATACCGGCCTCATCGGTTTTTTGCCGCGCGCCATCCAGTATTTTTTCCAGTACGGACATGGGCAGACGGTTCGAAGGAAAACCGACAATATTTAGAGCAAACAGCGGCCGGGCTCCCATGGCATAGACATCGCTTAATGCATTTGTTGCCGCAATCTGACCGAAATCAAAGGGATCATCCACGATGGGTGTAAAAAAATCCACTGTTTGAACAATCGCCGTATCTTCATTAATCTTATAAACGGCGGCATCATCTGCCGTGCCGGTACCAATTAAAATATTTTTATCATCGGAGACCGGAAGCTTTTTCAATATTTCTTCCAATGCCTGTGGGCGCAATTTACAGGCACAACCCAAACCGTGGGTAAAATGAGTGAGTTTGATATTATCCAAATCAATATTATCAAAATCGGCTTGCTCAGAAGGGACCAAACGCATGACGCTATCTGAAATAATTTTTATGGCATCATCAATTTCATTACGCGTAGTGGGTTTGCCGGTGGATAAACGGATGGTACCCATGGCATAATGTAACGGCACATTCATTGCAGAAAGGGTCGGCGAGACCTCTATATTATCGGAATGACAGGCTGCACCGGCTGATGCGGCGATTCGATCTTCGATCTCAGCCAACAATGTATTTGCTTCCAGATTTGGAAAACTGATACTGAGGGTGTTGGGCAGGCGACTGTCTTCGTTACCATTCACCCGCAGCATTAGCACATCATCAAGATTTTTTCTCAGACCATCAAACAGCCGGTCACGCATATATTGTGTATGTAGCATATTTTTTTTAAGATCTTTTTTGGCAAGTTCACAGGCCTTACCCAGACCGACAATTTCCAGAACATTTTCTGTACCCGCCCGCAAATTTCGTTCATGATCGGCACCATGGATCAGCTTTTCCAGTTCGATCCCCCGGCGTATATATAGCGCACCGATTCCCTTTGGCGCGTATAATTTGTGTCCGGCAACGGAGAGCATATCCACACCCAGATCAGAGACAATCGTTGGTATCTTACCCACACTCTGAGCCGCATCACTATGGAACAAAATATCATGATCACGGGCAATTACGGATATTTCCGCCAGCGGTTGAATAGTGCCAACTTCATTATTGGCATGCATGATACTGATTAATATCGTCTCGTCGGTTATTTCTTTCTTTAACTGATCCATATCCACCACACCTCTGCTGTCCACCGGCAGATAACTGATCAAAAAGCCATTTTCAGCCAGATAAGCACACACTTCCATAACCGCCGGGTGTTCAATTTGCGAGGTGATGATATGTCGTCCTTTTTCCCGCAGCGCAAAAGCCGTGCCTTTGATAGCATAATTATTTGCTTCACTACCACCACTGGTAAACACAATTTCATCTGTGTGGCAAGCCAACAAATCAGCAATATGCTTACGGGCCACTTCGATAGCTTTTTTTGTTTGCTGACCATACCAATGGGTGCTGGATGGATTGCCAAAAAACTCACTCAGATATGGTTGCATGGCTTCTGCCACTTCCGGCAATACGGGTGTCGTCGCATTATAATCGAGGTAGATTGGTTTCATAACTGCTCCACAGATTAAGGCCTAAGGCCAAAGGCCCAAGGCACAAAGATTTATTTTAAATGGCTCCAGGACCCAGGATCCAGGCGCCAGTGTTATCCTAACATATTTTTACCGCAAAGACGCAAAGAGAATACGCCAAGACCGCAGAGTTTATTATATTAATTATTCTTTGCGTACTCTGTGCTTTCTCGGCGTTCTCTGCGGTAAGTTTTTAGCTATTAGCCATTTTAGATAAATTAGAGTTTCACGTACAAAGGTCCTTTCAGGATGACTTTTCTGGACATTTCACCTTTTGCCTTTGGCCTTTTACCTTTGGCCTCTTAATTTCAATTCACAAAACCAAATTAAACTTATGGGGTATCCTTATACGCATACTTCCCTTCTCGACATAAGCCGAGGCGATAGGCTGATCCTGATATTCAATCACATAATATCCGTAGTCCAGTTTTACATCCTTCAATTCACCAGTCTGAAAAATTGTCTTCATCTCACTTTCAGAAAGACTAACTTTCCTTTTTGTAATCTCCGATGCCAGGAACTGCACACTGTTATTGACCAGTTTCCACCCGGATAATCTTTTCTCAGCCAATAAAATACCAGCAGAAATATATTTATTAACCGGCAGGACCTTCACACTCTCCGGCATCATCCATATACGTTCTTTTGTAATATAGTATTTATAATTATCCCAGATTGGGGCCGGGATACCCCACAAATCCGATAGATTTTCAACAATAGACCCAATATCGGGATCATGCACCGTCTTCAAAGAGTAAACATTCTTTTGTTCGTTTTCGGGTTCCGGGCTGGTTTGATCCACTTTCTGCAACTTTATAGCGAAAAAGCCCTCCATTGCATGCTTGTGCGGCCAGATGCGTACGGCAGATTCAAGATCGCTATGAAGCCGCTCATCCTTATAGGTAATAATTCCCGGGTCATATTTTGCTGTAATTTTATCATCCATCGGGACTATCTTGACTGGATAATTCTGCAATATTTTGTGAATCAGGACCTCATTTTCCTCTGGTGCAATGGAACAGGTTGAATATACCATTGTTCCGCCTACTTTTAATGCTTTGAGTGCAGAAACCACCAGGTAATGCTGTATTCCGGTTAGTTTATCCAGTTTGGCCTGACTCCACCAACCACCGACTTCCTGATTTGAGGCAATGGTACCCAATGCAGTGCAGGGACTATCCACAAGAATTTTATCAAAATATTCGGGGAATAATTTTCCCATTCGTTCCCCGCGATGGTTTAGAGTAACGGTATTAAGCGCACCACTTTTCTGAACATTGGTATTCAGAGCCTGGAGCCGCTGATATGAATTATCATTCATAACCAGCAGACCTCTATTCTTCATCAAAGCGGCTATTTGTGCTGCTTTTGAACCGGGTGCGGCGGCAATATCCAGAATTTTGTCATCTGGTTGTGGGTCCAGCAGAATGACCGGCAATTGGGAGGAGATTCCCTGGTACTGAAACCAACCGGTGAAAAAGGGCAGTGTGTGGCTGAGCGGTAATACATCCTCCGCCAGAATAAGTCCATCGGGATTAAAATCAATTTTCCAGTATTTCACCCCATGAGAATCAAGAAATCCGATAAATTGTTCTTCGGATGATTTAAGTTTATTTATGCGTACTGCTGTTGGCTCGGTTGGAGAGGCTAAAAAGGTCTGATATTCTTCCCCTAATAGTGAGTTAAGATAGGAACTCAGTTCCGTGTTTTTTTCGAGAGTAATCATCTGGTTAAATTTATACAAATTTCGTAAAAAAGGCACGGGGAAATTTGGAAAAGACTTGATGCAGGATGCTGGATGCTGGCGGCAGGATGCAGGATGCAGTGCCCAGAACCGAGTGAAAACAACCCCCTAACCCCCTTTATTAAGGGGGAACATATTTGGCCAGTGCCTAGTGCCAAGAGCCGAGTACCGAATTACAAATGGTTTTAAATTGAATTTTATTTGGAATTTGGGATTTATTTAGGATTTAGAAATTAGAATTTAGTATTTGTTCTTACAGGGCCGGTATCGGTTGATTGACAAAGTTCCGTCTTATCTTTTTATAATGATGGATGGTCAGACGGTTTGAGAACATCATTATCAATGATTTGAGAAATTCTATGCGGATTGCCCGGCGGGATATCTTTATGCTGTCTTTCTTCAACAGAACCAGAGTATTTTCCTGAATCAGACGTAAGGTTTGCATGGCCCAGAAAAACGGCAGCAGACAAAACAGGCGAATCCGTGCTTCTTCTTTGGGAATACTTACAATATATGCCAGTGCATTGTCCAGATGCTCCGTGGCCATCTGGATCAATTCATTGAACATTTGTTCGACTTGTTCACTATTTTCCTGTTCAAAAATGCTCTGACGGGTTAGTCTGTATTTCTGCAGTATTTCATCAGGAATATAAGATTGCCCGCGTTTTAGATCTGTGTTAATATCCCTGATAATATTCACCATCTGCAGACCTTTTCCGAATGATTCGGAAAATTTTTCCAGACGCTTGACCACAACCGGGGTTATTTTTTTTGAAAAATGCGCAAACAACTCGGTTAACATATGCCCCACGGTTCCCGCAACATAATAAGTATACTCATCCAGATCGCGCATGGATTTCAGGAACTGAAATTTACGCAGACCCTTTGCCTGGGCAAATTTTTTCATACCCATGGTCATTTCCACCACCCATATGCCAATCATCTTTCTAACTTCAGGCATAAAGGAATCAAAAACATCAAGCACCCGCGACAGGTTCTTCATCAACAGAACATCCATACTATGGTCCGGGATTTTTTGCACACCTTCGAGGAATTTTTGCCGTAAATCTGCATCATCACTATTGAAGATACCTGCAAACATCATCAGATATTTTTGCTTCTCGACCTTATTTAGATGTTCATCATCCTCTACTGTATCGGCGATGCGACACAACAAATAAGCTGACAGCTACCTGCAGATTGAGTTTCTTGGGCAACATACGTATCGTAGGTGCAAAAGTACGCGATACTTTCGGCAGCATATCCTGACAAAATTCTATATTTTCCTGAAGATTTACCATAGCTCTTTTCATTTGATTGATTTTGCAATATATCAAATATATGCCTTGGATTCAATATACATTTGAATCTGAATAATTCATCTCTCACAGAGACGCAGAATAAAAATTATATTTTTTTAGTTTAAGTTATTGTTCTTGAGACAGTTACTGGAATTCCGTAAATTTAAAGTTTGGGAATAACAAGGTACAAGGTACAAGGTACAAGGTACAAGGATACAAGATACAAGGTACAGGATACAGGATACAGGATACAGATCCTTGATCCTTGAGCCTTGAGCCTTGAGCCTGAATCCGAATACCGAGAATTTTTTGGATTACAAAGTGAAAAACATAGATATTAAACATAAATTAGACCACCATTTATTACCATTTGTTAATAAACCCGGCCGTTATTTAGGTAACGAGATCAATCTTATTAGTAAAGATACTGATAAAATCAGTCTACGCTTTGCGATTGCATTTCCCGAGTTATACGAAATTGCCATGAGTTCGCAAGCCGTTGGTATATTGTATCATCTTTTAAATAATATTGACTTTGTTTTTGCCGAACGCGTGTTTGCCCCATGGACCGACGCAGAAGAACTGCTGCGTAATCATCAGATACCATTACATAGTCTGGAAACTTTTACTCCTTTGCGGGATTTTGACGTCATTGGTTTCACATTGCAGTATGAACTGACATATACTAATATTCTTAATATGTTGGATTTGTCAGGAATTCCCTTGCGGACCCGGGATCGCAGTGAAGATGATCCGATTGTTTTCGCGGGCGGACCCTGTAGTTGCAATCCGGAGCCGCTGGCCCCATTTATTGATGCGTTTTACATTGGCGATGCCGAATCCGGAATGAGCGAGGTCTGTAAGACTCTTCAGATTGCTAAATCAGAAAATTTGTCCAGAGCAGAAACGCTGAAGAAACTTTCGGCAGTACGCGGTATTTATGTGCCTTCTCTCTACCGGGTCGAGACCGAAGAAACACACAGTTTTGGAAAACTTGTTCCGGTAGATTCAAAGGTACCAGATTCGTTTATACTCAGATCGTTCCGGAATTAAAGGAAGAATATTATTCGGAGCGTCCGATTGTTCCGCTGATTGAAGTAACTCATAACCGCTTGCCAATTGAGATTATGCGCGGCTGTACCGAAGGATGTCGTTATTGCAATGCCGGTATGATTTATCGCCCAACCCGTGAACGGGATAGTGATCAGATTGTAGAATTCAGTAAAAAAGCAATTGCCAATTCCGGATTTGAAGAAGTTTCATTCCTATCCTTGTCCGTTTCAGATTATTCCGGCCTGACGGAACTGATGCGTAAGGAGAAAGAAGCATTGGCCGGCGATAAGATCAATATTTCGTTTCCCTCCATGCGCTTGGATAGTTTTTCAGAGGAGATTGCCGAGTTTGCTGCCAGTGTGCGCAAGTCCGGATTCACATTTGCTCCGGAAGCAGGCAGTCAGAGATTGCGGAAGGTGGTTAACAAGAATATTACCGATGACGATCTGATGAGTGCTGTGGAAATTGCACTAAAAAACGGCTGGAAAACTTTAAAATTTTATTTTATGATCGGTTTACCGACGGAAACAAAGGAGGATGTAACTGCCATTGCGGACCTGGTGATGCGCACTGTGCAGCTGAGTAAACAATATGGGAGAATTCAGTTTCATGTCTCCATTTCACCATTTTCACCAAAATCACATACACCATTTCAATGGGAAAAACAGGACACTAAAGAGACACTTCTACAAAAAAGTCTGATATTACGAGACAAATTAAGAAGTGTAAAACAGGTAAAACTGAGCTATCGTGATCCAAAAGTTTCCGAGATTGAATGTATTTTAGGGAGAGGTGATCGCAGGATCGCCGAAGTTATTTACACCGCCTGGGAATCAGGCACAAAGTTTGATGGTTGGAACGAATTTTTTGATTATGATGCCTGGATAAGGGCTTTCGATCAAAATAATATTAATCGTGACGACTACCTGGGAGAGATGGATCTGGAAAATCCACTACCCTGGGATCATATCGACAAAGGCGTTACTAAGAATTATTTGAAACGCGAACGCAAAAATGCATATGCTGGAATTACGACAATCGACTGTAAAGACGGCACCTGCTTTGGATGTGGTATTCAGAGGAAAAGTACTTTTCGTGAATATGCGGAATGTTATCAGGATTTGAAGATCCATACCGGTGAGGATATAATTAGCGAGAAAAAAACACCGGCAAAAAAGGAAATCCCTGAAGACACCAAGCAGTCTGCCGTAAAATATCGTGTTCACTTTATAAAAAAAGATTATGCACGGTATTTATCGCATTTGGATATGTTGCGTATATTCGAACGTGCGTTTCGACGGGCTAAACTAACCATCGCCTACAGTGCCGGATTTAATCCGAGACCAAAATTTTCATTTGGACCGGCACTATCGCTGGGTCATTCCAGTGAAGCAGAATATTTTGATGTTGAAATTTTTGCCAGCATGGCAAAAAGTACTATCGATTCCCTGAATCAATTTTTACCTGAGGGTATGGACATTTTATCAGTCAAAGAAATTACCGAAAACGCACCAAAACTCTCAAAAAGTATCAATTCATTTGAATACCGGGTAAATTTGATGGGTAAGAAACTCGATGATATGGCGATTGCCAATTTACTTGATCGACCTTCGGTCATGATTAATCGGACCAGCAAAGGACATGAAAAGGAAATTGATATTCGTCCATATCTGGAAGATATTACTCTTCATGAAAACGAACTCGACATCACAACAAACATTATTGATGGCCGGACGGCCAGGGTAGATGAAGTTACCCGCTTGTTGTTTGGCCCGGAATCTGAAGATATGAAAACCCTCCCAATACTTCGCAGGAAACAATTGATTAGAGAAAAATCAAAATCACGCACGCCTATGGACTTTTAACCTGCTATCACTTTTTAGTGCTCCTCTGTCACAATAACTGAGGAAGTACTATTTATGAAAAAAGAAATTATTATTAATGCCACCAACGAAGAAACCCGTATCGCTATTCGGGAAGACGAACAGTTGGTCGAGTTATTTATTGAAAAACCCGAAGCTCAGCGTATGGTGGGCGATATTTATCTTGGCAAAGTAAGCCGTGTACTACCCGGCATGCAAGCTGCCTTTATTGATATCGGCCACGAACAAAATGCATTTCTGCACTTTTCCGATGTATCGGAGGCCACAAACCAATTTTTAGTGGATTTTGAGGAAGATGAAGATTCGGAAGGAAGCGCCCCCGTCAATAACCAGAATTTCATTGCTGCCAAAGACCTGAAACAAGGCAACGATATTGTGGTCCAGATCATGAAAGAACCGATCGGCACCAAGGGATCTCGCGTAACCTCCCAGATTTCGGTCCCTGGTCGATATGCTGTACTGGTGCCCAACCAAACCTATATTGGCGTTTCACGTAAAATTTACAATTTTAAGGAGAAGAAGCGTCTTAAAGGTATTGCCCGAAACACACTGCCCAAAAATTTTGGTTTGATCATCCGGACACAAGCTGAGGAAAAACCGGACAAGCTATTAATAAATGATATAAAGGGCTTGTTAAAACTCTGGGCAAAAATTGACAAAAAGATAAGGGAGTCCAAAGCACCGGAAATTGCCTACAAAGACATGGGCATGGCATCGTCAATAATTCGTGATCTGTTTACCACTGATGTGGATCGCGTTGTAGTCGATTCGCGGAAATTGATGAGCGAGATTATATCATACGTCAAAGAAGTGACACCAAAACTAAAACATAAAATCGAGTACTATAAGGCCAATCAACCTATTTTTGAAAGCTTTGAGATCGAGAAACAAATCAGCAAGAGCATGGAATCAAAGGTTTGGATGAAAAATGGTGCATATGTTGTAATCCAGGCCACCGAAGCTATGATATCGATTGATGTTAATAGTGGCAAGTTTATCGGGCGCAAGGATCATGAAACAAATTCGCTAAAAATTAATATGGAAGCGGCCAGGGAAATTGCACGCCAGGTAAGATTACGGGATATTGGCGGACTCATTGTCATCGATTTTATTGATGTGCTTCAGGAGAATAATAAGCAGAAGATCTTTCAGGAGTTAAAACGGGAATTTAACAAAGATCGTTCGATCACAAAAATTGAGGAAATGAGCCGGTTTGGCCTCATGGAGATGACCCGGCAACGCATACGTCCCAGTGTGCTGCATTCAATGCATGAAGACTGCCCGTTGTGCAAGGGAACCGGGCTGGTACCATCACTAAACACTATTATTGCTGATCTGGAACGTTGGATCCAGTTTTACCGTGCGAAGCGTGGAGATCGCAGAATATCAATCCGGGTAAATTCGGAAATATTTTCATATGTGATGAGGGGTAAATTTTCACGCCGGTTACAGCTTATGTGGAAATACTGGATGAAGATCAATTTCATCAAGGATGATTCTGTACCTTTCAGACAATACAAGGTTTACGATCGTAAAAATAAATCGGAAATAATCCTGAAATGAGTCTTGACTATACTGGGTTTCATCCTTAAATTTAATGCTCGATTTTTTATATTTTTTTTAGGAGAAAATAGCTGAATGCAAGCAGTTGTGGAAATCGGCGGAAAGCAATTCCGGGTTGCCAAAGATATGACTATCAAAGTTCCGCATCTTCAGGGAGATGCAGGTGAGAAAGTAGACTTTGATCAGGTATATATGGTAGAAGATGATAAAGGCAATGTAACTCTGGGCAAACCGCTGGTCAAAGATACCAGTGTCTCAGCAAAAATTGTTGAGCATGGCAGAGAAAAAAAGATTATTGTGTTCAAGAAGAAACGGCGTAAAGGTTATCAGAAGAAAAACGGTCATCGCCAGGGATTCTCATTAATCGAAATTACCGGCATTGGTGCAGCCAAAAAAGCACCAGCAAAAAAAGCAGCCACTGCGACCGATGTACCGGTCAAAGCAACACCGGCTGAGAAAACAGTAAAAGCAGCCGCCAAACCGGCAGCCAAGACACCGGCAAAAGCAAAAGCGGCTACTGCAGAGAAATCTGCAAAATCAGAAGCTAAGACAGTTAAAAAAGCGCCGGCTAAAAAAGCAACAACTGCAAAGAAAGCTACCGCGGATAAAAAGCCTGCTGCCAAGACAACTGCTGCAAAAAAGCCAGCTAAAGCCGCAAGCGCAGCAAAAAAAGATGTAAAGGAGGACTAAGATGGCTCATAAAAAAGGTGTTGGAAGTTCCAGAAATGGACGTGAAAGTCACTCCCAGAGACTGGGTGTCAAGGCATTTGGTGGTGAACTTGTAACCGCAGGTTCTATCATTATGCGTCAGCGTGGTACAAAAATCCACCCGGGACAGAATGTCGGCATCGGCGGCGACGATACATTATTTGCAAAAATCGATGGCAATGTAACATTCGAGCGTAAGGGTCGTGACCGCAAGCAGGTCAGTGTTTACCCACAAGCATAAAACTTAATAAATTTTGATATATAGGGTTGTCTCTCATTTGAGGCAACCCTTTTTTTATGCTTGAAATTCGAATGAAGTCCCCTCCTTGCGGTTGCCGTCAGGTAGCCGGAGGGAGGGTCGAAGATCCGCACGCCAGTTGGCGTATCTTCGACCAATCGGCGGAGATGTAGGGGAGGGTTATCCTGCGGTTAAATTCAATTAATCGAAACAGCATCAAAGTTGAAATGCCCAATGTCCAAGCACAAATGTCAAATCAATGACAAAAATCAAATGCCTGAATAAAAGTGAATTATTTTTTTTGGACATTGAGTATTGATTTGGCCATTCGGATTTTGACATTGGACATTTTTAATCTCGTGCTCTGTCGATTTCTCCGCGTACTTTGCGGTAAATCTTTTTGTCCCCAACCAGTCAAAATTGCCATGCTTAGGTGCTTAGGGACTGAGGGACTTTTTTTAAGTATTTGCTTCGGGTATAAGGTTCTTATCCATAAGATCCCGTTCCGGGACAAGATGACCAACCGGAAACAGCATACCATTATACAAATTGGATTTTTCCAGTAACTTTTCTAAATTCTTATCATCCAATTATAATATATATTAAACGACCAAAAACAGTATAAAACCTCAATTTGAATAAAGGAGAATTAACATGACGAAGAACGTAGGTGGTATTGATCGTATTCTGAGATTTGTTGTAGGTATTGTATTAATCGCACTGGTATTCGTAGGTCCTCAGACACCATGGGGCTGGATCGGGTTGGTTCCCCTGGCCACTGCCATTTTCAATTTCTGTCCGGCGTACTTTCCGTTTAAATTTAGTACAGCCAAGAAAAGTTAGAACAAATTAACCAACAGGTAAAAGGCAAAAGGCCCAAGGCCAAAGGATCTGGTGCTTAGGGCCTGATGGATTTTTTTAAGTATTTGCTTCGGATAAAAGGTTCTTATCCATAGGATCCCGTTCCGCGACAGCATGACATTTATAAACGTAATGATCGCAGAGTTTATTTATTATTTATTCTCTGCGTTCTTTTCGCTTTCTCCGCGCACTCTGCGGTTAATCCCTAGCTGATTCACTCAAATAATAATGCCACAAAATCCGCGCCGCCACCGAGCGCCAGGGTTTCCATTGCTCAGTTATTTTTAACAATTCATCGCCATTAGTTCCTGGGTGGGATTTTTTTCAGTTTTATCAGCGCCTTAACCAGTGCCAGATCTCCCTGGGGCCAGATATCTTTTCGCTGTAACGCCATCAATAAATATATATCAATGGTCCAACGACCGATTCCTTTTACTTTGATCAGGATATCATTCACCTGTGCATCCGGTAGATTTATCAGTTCATCCAGATTGAGCTGATTTTGCGACAATTAAATCCGCCAGATTTCTTGCATACGCAGTTTTTTGCCGGCTAAAGCCAATTTTCTTTAACTGGTTGTCATCAAGGGGTAAAAAGTTTTGCGGCGTAATCTCATTTATAGCAGCCTCCAATTTCATATAACATGCAGCCGCTGAAGCCAGCGAAACCTGCTGTTCCAGAATAATTTTGAGTAAGCTGGCAAAACCGGGTTCCCGGTTCCATAGGGGCGGAATTCCATACTTTAATATAACCGAGTGCAGATCGTTATCATTTTTGCACAGAAACGTTACACCTTGTTTTAGTGTATTTTCAGTTATTAATTCCATCCGCCATCCCGGTTTCAATTCTCGCAGATTCCCAGGCCAGTATGGCTTTTTTCCTGGCCGGACCACCCTGGTAATTTCCAAATTCGCCTAATTTTCTTATTACTCTATGACATGGAATTAAATATGATATGGGATTCCTGGCTACCGCGCTGCCCACCGCCCGCACCGCTTTTGGACTACCGATTTGTGCGGCAATATCTTCATATGCCATAACCATGCCTTCCGGTATACGCAACAGCGCCTCCCACACTTTAATTTGAAAATTGGTCCCATGAACAAACAAACGAAATGGATTCTCTGTATTCCAGCCTTCGGGATTAAAAATGGCATCGATTATCGATTCTGTCCTGGCCGGATTCTTTATCAGATCTGCTTGCGGCCATGTTTGGCGAAGTACATTAAAATAATGATCCTGATTTCCCTGGTGAATAAAATAGAATCCACAGATACCTCTTTCGGTTGTCGCCATCAGACAGTCGCCAAATAGGGTTGCATGATACCCATAATCAATTCTTATCCCGGCCCCGCGTTCACGGTATTCACCCGGTGTCATGGCTTCACAAGAGATAAACAGATCATGTAACCGGCCTGACCCCGATAAACCTGACTTGTAAGCCACTTCGAGTAAGCTTTCTGATTTCCGTAACAACTGTTTGGCGTGTTCTTTGGTAATATATTGCAGGAAACGTTTTGGACTGATTCCAACCCAGCGTTTAAATAGTTTTTGAAAATGATATTCACTGACTCCAATATATCGGGCTATTTCATCCAATTCCGGTTGCTGATCAAAATTATTTTCGACAAACTGGATTGCTTTCTCGATCCGTTCAAAATCGAGTGCCTGCTGTTCTATTCTTTCATTCATCATTCGACCTCACAGTAAATTATTTTTTCAAATTTACTGCATATATTATTATTCAAAACCCGATTCTTGCGGTTTTGTTTGTCCAGGGTAGTCTTCGGGACGATATCTTTTTTAACCGCAGAGAGCGCCGAGGGATAACCCTCCCCTAAATCCCCTACCTCCGACTACCTGACAGCAGCCGCAAGGAGGGGACTTGATGAGCGCACAATCGCCGGAAAGATCCCTAAAGGGATGACAACTGACCGGGTGTTTCAAAATTCAAAATTCTACATTCATCATTCAACATTTTGTCGGGGATTCAGGGGAGGGTCAATAACTAAAATGCTTTATCTGCTCGCCTTTATCTCCAATCTCGGTCATCGCTTCCACACCAAGATGTAAATGAAGATTGGCGAATTGCTCGTTCACCTTTTTGTCCATCTCCTCGGTCTTGATTCCCTCAGGTACCAGGGGCATATCCGAGACCAGCAACAACGCACCACGTGCAATTTCATTCACATGGCCGACAATAAAAATTGTCGCGGTTTCCATATCAATTCCAATGGCCGACAAACTCGCAAGATAGTCTTTAAAAACCTGATCCCACTCCCAGACACGGCGATTGGTTGTATAAATTACCCCGGTCCGGTAATCATGTTCGTGTTCAAGAACTTTATCAGAAACAAATTTATGCAGTTTAAATGAAGGAAGCGCGGGAACCTCCGCAGGTAGATAATCATTGCTTGTGCCTTCACCGCGAATGGCAGCGATCGGCAAAATAAAGTGTCCTATTTCCGTGGAGTCCTTCAGACCGCCGCACTTTCCCAAAAACAACACGCCCTTTGGTTCGCGGGCAATTAAAAGATCCATGATGGTTGCCGCATTAGCAGAGCCCATCCCAAAATTGATAATCGAAACACCATTATCATTGGTTGCCGTCTGCATGGGTCTGCCCTGCCCTTTTATTTCACAATCATATTCACTGGCAAACTGGTTCAGGTAATATTCAAAATTGGTCAGCAGAATATAATCACCAAAGTTATCAATTTCAGTCCCGGTATAGCGCGGCAGCCAGTTTTGTGCGATTTCAAGTTTTGTTTTCATTAGTATTTTGCCTCATCGAAATATGTTTAGTTACACGAAGATCACGAAGGATGCACGAAGAAAACGAAGGAATTAATAATATTAATTTTATTTATCTTAATACTATCCTGAATTATTCATAACCACAAATCACAAAGATATAAATTTAAAATAAATAACAGGTTATCAGAAGTATTATACTTAAATTATTCATTATTGTATATAATTATTAAGTTTATAATCCCATTTTCTTCGTGCCTTTGAGTCTTGGTGGTAAAATTTGTCAATAAATCTGGCAAAATAATTTATGATATAAATATTTTTTTAAATGTAATCATATTTTAAGATCAATAATTAAAAATAATACGTATAAAAAAACAAATATATTAGATCTTCGTGCCCTTCGTGCCAGTAAAAGAATCCAATTGCCATTAATGTCAAGTCCCCTCCTTGCGACTCGCGTTAGTGAGTCGGAGGGAGGGGATTTAGGGGAGGGTCATCCCAACCTTAAATTTTCCACAAACAGATCCTGAAACTCCGGTTTACCCGCCAACTCAACAAATTGCGTCGTATCGGTCAGCATTCTGGCATGCGCCAACAGATCTGAATTGCCCAGAACCAAACGACTCCCTTCCATTGAAGCATTTCCGATAAAGTGAATTTTATTGACATCACTCAATGGGACCAGACCCAGGCTGATTGCTGCTTCAGGACGGATAAAGTTTCCGAATGCACCTGCGATATATACATCGTCAATTTCTGATGGCTGAATTCCCGCGAGTTGAGCTAGCATTTCCCATGCGGTAATTATTGCCGATCGGGCCAATTGAAATTCACGAATATCGGATTGTGTTAAATACACGTTTCGTCCCGATTCTGATTTATCCGTATTTAATAAGAAAGCCTTGTTTGATTCAAATTCCTGCACCAGAAAACCAAAATCAGCAACTTTAGTCTCAATTAACCCGGAATCATTGATCGCACCAGATCGGTGCAATTTCTCCACCAAATGAAATAAACCGCTACCACAAATTCCACGCACCGGTTTATCCCTGATTGTCTTAAGATTTCCATCATGGTCGATGTCAAATATTGCACCGGATTCTGCACGCATCCCAAATCGAATATTAGCCCCTTCCAGTGCCGGCCCTGCCGGAGAAGATGCCGCAAATCGGCCACTGGAATGCTCGAGCACCACCTCACAATTGGTACCAATATCGATTAATAGTTTTATCTTATTTTCCTTCTTACCAAATCCGGCGCATATCAGGTCGGAAACAATATCGCCGCCCACATAGCCGCCAATGTTTGGCATTATGTGCACCTCAGCCTGTGGATGAATATCCAATCCAGTCTCCTCTGCACTCAGGGTGTTCATATAATGAAATACCGGTTCAAAGGGTGCAAACCCAAGAGACCTGGGATTAATCCCCAGAAACAGATGATTCATAACGGCATTTCCCGAAACCACACATGCATACACATTTCCCTTATCAAGGCCAGTGTCATGATAGATCTTATGTATCAGCAAATTTATTTTTGTCAGTAATACATCCTTCAACACCAATTCTGCATTCTTGTTTTGAGTGACATAATTAATACGGCTGATCAGATCATCTCCATACCTTGTCTGCGGATTGAGTGCCATTTCAATTGCGATGGTTTTCCCGGACACCAGATCAAGCATTCCGACAGCCAATGTTGTGGAACCCACATCAATGGCAATGCCATTGATTTTAACAATTTCCGACTGGCTGGCAATATCAATCACTCTATCTTTACCCAGGATAGCCGCCAGTTTAAAATGCGCCTTGCGTAACATCTCAGGGTACTTATTCAGGACCTGTCCCGGGATATTCATACCCGATGGCAAATCTGATTTTAGTAATTCTGCCTCACTGGTTAAATTCTCAAAATCTGAGGTCTGAATATTCAGATCCCTTAAATATACCAGTGGATTGGGAAGTGTCATCGTCCCGGACCCGCCTGCCATTATTTGTAATGAGGCGAGACAAATCTGATATTTCAATCTCTGCATCTTCGGTAATGATGCACTGACAAGCAAGACGATATCCCTGATCCAGAAAATCCGGAGTCAGATACAGGCGATCATAGTAGGTGGGATGCGAAGCCCCCCTTTTAAAACGAATGATACATTTCCCACAGGTAGCATTGCCGCCACATGGTTGATATACCTGCAAATCATTCGATTCAATAACTTGCTTTAATAGTATACCAGGTTTTTCCCATAACTCAATATTACCCGGCATTATACTGATTTTTATAGACTTAGCTCGCTTATTCATTTTAAGCATCCACAACATTATTCCAGGTCGATTTTAAAAAACAAATCGACACCACTTTCTCTGGGATGACCCTGGATCAATTGCAAATATATTTGCTTCCAGATCTCATACTCCAGGGTAATAGTTTCCGGTGCAAGATCATTATCATTATTTTGCCCGAACTCACGCTTATAAGTTACAAAAAGATCATTAGTAATGTATTTCCCAATAATAAAATTTGCGGATTTCCAGTTATCTGTCGCATTTACCTCCATTACATCTAACTGAAGGTTATCACCAACTGATCTGGAAACCCGGTCTGATAAATAATTTGAAACCAGTCCCATAGCAGCTGTGCTTTCTAAACTTGAACCAGCAAGGTCAGATTGATTACTATAATTGAGTTCGTTCTTTTTTCGACCATGCAATATAATAGAGATGGCATCTTCCTGTGAAAGTTCATTTAGATCTTCATAAAACTTAATTACCGGATTTTGCAGGTCACCTGAAACCTTCAATACCAGGAATTTTCGCTCTCTGCCAGTGGTACGGTATTCATATTGCGCTTCCAGTTTAATTGGAGTAATCACATTCCTGCGACCCTGAAATTCAACCAAACCTTCAACCACTATAAACCTCCGTCCCAATATATCATATTGCCCCCGCACTGTTTTTAAAGGACCGGAAACTAGAACATCGCCTTCTGAAAAACCCATAATTAAGTTACCTTCAAGTTCCACACGTAGTTGTGGATTGCGAATCCAGGTATTGCCGTTCATCTTAATCGCAATATCACCTTCAAGCATTTCCAGGAATTTAGGTGCTTGTAAAGTATCTCTGACATTCACATGTATTACTTCATTAGACATATGGGGATTATCATTGATCTGCGTATCTCGTGTCTTGACCAACAATGGTTTTGCATCATCAGATCCGGTTGCTATTCCACCGAGCCTTTCAAGAACCGCCGGCAAATAAAAATTTGATCTTATTATGTCTATTTCTCCACCAATCCGGGGTCCTTCCTCATAATTTTGAAATTGAATATCGGATGATATCTGAAGTTCAAAATCCTTATGCTGGGTTATGAAGAATTTGTCGGCCATTAATTTAAGATCACTACTGATGATTGAGTCATCCTCACCGGAAAAATCGAGTTGCATGTATCCTGTAGCGTTAATTGAGCCAGCATCCCGCGCAACCTCAAATTTTTTCAAGACAAAACGATCTTTTTCTGCTACAAGATCAATATTAATCTTCTGATAATCAATTCCCCAAAAGGGATTCTTTATCATTCCGTCCTTGATCAAAATATTTCCATTTATAAACGGATCTTTAATCGTGTTGTTAATGATCAGATCACAAATGAACTTGCCTCCGGGATCTTCAAGATTGTAATTGGCTGCAAGTAATATAGAAAGCGGGATCGGAGTGGATTTAATTTTTATGTCTATATTGTCAGATTCATTAATAATTGGCAAACTGTCTGTCAGGGAGATATGCAAAGGCAAAGTACCGGCCATAGTCAAGACTATCTGTCGCATTAATGGCCAGCATCAGATCAAGTAGCAGCTGATCTCCGCCATATTCATATGCGCAGATCAGCTCCTGGAAATTCAGATCTCTGGCCCTCCCATGCTCCAGTGATAATTTCCCTGCAAAAATCGGTGCTTGCATCGTACCAGATAAGTCCAGAGATAAATCTATTTTACCGGCAAAATCCTGCTCAATCTCCAGGCTTTGCATCAGTAAATTTAAATCAATATCGTTAATTCTGGTTGAAAAGTTCTGATAACCATTCATACTCAGCATGCCATGTGCATCAATGCTTCGGCTATCTTCGCAATTGATACAATGCACATGAAATTTTTCAATATTAATATTTTGAATATTCTGGTCAAAATCCATATTCTTCAAATAACCTGACCATTGTTCTTTCCGGAACATAAAATCAATTTGTGGTATATCAACAGAAATAATACTATCAGGTTTTACAGTAACGGTGAATGATCCATAAATATCCGGAGTATACAAAAAACTTATTTCTGAAGATATTTCATCGTACTCATAAACTGATTTAATCTGAATTTGCCCTATTTGTTGATCTTTAACAGATATCCCGGCCAGAGTCAGGACTCCATCCCACATAAATTTATCATTTTCCAATAATATTGCCGCCGTACCCTTCATTGTATCAAGATCTATAGTATTGAATTTTACATTGTTCAAATCGAATTGAGTATGATTTGTAAAGGAGGAAAATTTACCACGTAGCGCACCTGTTATAGATCCATTTGCTCTTAAAGAATCTATATTTAGAAGCGGTCCCAATTTTTCAAGATCCCGTATTTGAATGGTGTAGTCCAGATCGTTATGGCCATAGAAATTTCCGGTTCCGGCCAAAAGGACCTCAGCAAATGATGTGTGAAGACTAAGTGAATCAAGAATATACAGGCTATCTCTGAATTGAAGACGGGTATTAAACAAATCAATAAAATATTCATCGTATCTCGAATTAAACATATTCACATCAATATATGAATAATAATCAGGATTGGATAAATTGGAATATTCCAACTGAATATCAAAATTTAAATCGGTATCGATGCCGTCCGTATCTAGTGCTTTTTGAAGATTTAAATTTCGTATTTCCGCCTTAGCAATAATTTTAGGATCATTAAATAAGTGGTCAATCTCGCTCTGTATATTAAATCTGCCATTTTTACTATTTATCTGTAGTATGCTTTTTACATTACCGTTTGCAAACTGTGCCTGCAGGCGAAAAGATTCTGGTGAATAATTTTTATATTTGAGTTCCGTCAGATGGCCCGTTATTTCCAGATTATGTTCATCCTGGTTTTTGATCCACCCCTTTATATATATATCCCCGGCGGCTATTTGCACCGGTACATCTAATTCAAGCCAGTTTTCAAGGATTATATTGTTAAATTCTATTCTGGATTCAAACTCAACAGCTCCTGATTGCTCACTATCAAACAGACTGGCTCCATTTACTGAAAATATATTTACTGATAAAGACTGGCTACCGGCTTTTAAATTCAAGCCAAGACTTATGCTATCCTCCACTATTTTTCCTGAAAATTCAAGATCGCGTTTACTCCCAACCATAATATCAGGTAAAAGAATGTGTAACTCCGTCAGATCCAGATCCCGGGCAGCCAGTTGTAACTCGCCCATTTGACTGTCATTGTTTTTAAAATTTCCTAATGCAGATATTCTGTTCCTGCCTGTAATCAATTCAAAATTATTCAGTTCAAGTGACTCTTTATTTATGCCAAAATCGAAGGCCAGCTTTTCTAATTCCAGGTCCGGATCTTTAGCTTTAAACCCCATACTATCCAGTTGCAAATGGAACTTATCAGTCCGGTACTCAGCTGCCAGATCAATATTAATATTCCTGATTTCTGAAGGGATAAGATCTTCTGTCGCTTGAATTACGATTAATCCACGTCTTAAGGAAAATTTTTCAATTACAATTGAATAATCGAAGGTCGATGAATCCGCGTTTAGCGAATCAACCACAGTAACGGAGTCTCCGGAAAAGAGACTGGTAATATTCCATTCACCATTCTTATTCTGGTTCAAAAGAATTTCAGGCATCTCAATAGTTAGATTTTGAATAACTATTCTCTTGTCTATCAATGGCCATAAGGCATATCCGGCAGAAATATTTGAAATAGAAATGATGCTGTCTGTCTGATCAGTCACAATTAGATCATGAATTTCAAGATTGGTGAACAAAGTACCATCAATATGACCGATCACAACATTAGCTGAAAGGGATTCTGACAATACTGCAGCTAACTTATCGCTGAGCCAGGATTTGAAAATTGATGTCTGAGTGAGTATACTGGCTAAAATTAGCAGGCTCAGTAAAGCTGTAAGTATCCAAAAAAATATTTTAAGTAACTTTTTCATATACATTAATTTAAAATGCGTGACCGATACTAAAATGATATTGGATCTTTGATTCAACATCAAACACCGGACGGGCGGCATCGAAACGAACAGGACCGATTGGGGTGTTGATCCGCAGACCAATACCAGAAGAATAACGTAATTCATCTAAAGAATATGTAAATTCTCCCGTCCAGACATTACCACAATCAATAAACACAACGCCCGAGACAATTCCGAAAATGGGATATCGTATTTCGCTGCTTAATTCAATTAAACTATTGCCGCCTAACGGATTTCCCTGGTCATCCTTTGGTCCAAGTTCCTGCCGTGCCCACCCGCGCACAGAGTAACTGCCCCCGGAATAAAACCTCTCCTCCACAGGAATAAAATCATCGCCGGATAAAGCATTGATACCGCCAATTTTTAGCCGCAATGCAAGGACACTGGCTTTGATACCAATATATTTTCTTGCATCAAGAACTGTTTTCATAAAAGGATATTCGATTGGTAAAAACAAGCCATTGTATTGAAGATTTGCCGAGACCAGTGAACCCTCCAGCGGCGTAATTACCGGAAAGGAGGTATCCCGGGTAATACCAAGATTGATCATTGATTTATTATATAGACCCCTGTAATCATCATTAAAATACTGACTATCGTCGCTTATACTCACCGAATCCTGATTGACCTTTTCATAGGTATATGTCAATGAAGTAAGCAAGTTGTGCGGAAAAGGATATAAAAGAGTATTACGAATTCCAAGACGACTCACTTTAAATCCTGGTTCATTCTGCTTGCGCGTAAATGGATTTACAATTAATTGCAATGAACGCATTAAAAATGATGGCTGAATGAATCTTAAATCCACGCGATATGGTTCAAGTGCTGAGGTACGTAAAAATAAATTCAGCCTCCTTGCTCCCCCAAGGAAAGAAAGTTTGGTGGCCTCAATAAAAGCCCTGAATCGTTCCTCGCTTCCATATCCGAAACCAAATCTGGAAGTTATTTGAGGCGCATTTTTTATTTTTAGAATAACCGGAATTTCAGGATTCTGGTTCTCGGTCAGGATGGTTTTAAAGGAGACAACCTGAAATAGCCCGAGCGAATAGATATCATTATAACTTGTATCGATTAGAACCTGACTATATGCATCTCCTTTGCGAAATGCCAGATTATCATTAATCAGAGATTCTGAAAATTCATTATCGTTTTCAATTAATATGTCTCCGAAATAGCACATCGGTCCCGGTTCTATATACCATTCAATGGATACCTTTTGAAAATCTTCCGATAAAACCAGATCCGATCTTACTTTTACATATGGATATCCCGAATTTAGATATTTTTGCAGGATTTTTTTTTCATCAGAATCAAGCCGGGCTTCTGTAAACCGCTCATCTTTTTTTAATACCAGGTTTAACGATAGGGGCCTAAGTATTGAACCGTGACTACTATCTGCTGAATTTTCATAGGTAGATAAATTAAAAGCAACAGAATCGATCAATACCGGCTCTCCTTCCCTGATATCTATAATGATACTCACTTCTCTGTCTTTTTTGTTTATCTCTGCGAATTCGTGTGAGATTTTGACAGCAAGAAATCCTTCAGTCTGGTAATAATATTTGAGTTTATTAAGATCTGAAATCAACAAATCTTCACTAAATATATATGGATCATTCCCCATAATATGCCTTGAGAATGCACTGACAGTATACATCGAGACCTGTTTATCCAGATCAGTGGTTGAGAATGTTTCATTCCCCCTGTATGTAATGTTTTTTAATATATATCCTTCTTGTGCATATGAAAGAACGATACAGGAGGCAAGGACAAATAAGATTTGGAATATTTTACATTTGGATTGAATCATTAGCTCTTTTATTATAATTAACGATTGTTTAAAGTTCTTCAGATTGCGTAATGAAGACATTCATAGATCATTTTTGCAGAACTGCGATACAATGTGGCCCTGTACCAATACGAATTGATAAAATCATTTATTCAATATCTAGTTCACCGGCATATTTTCCTGCAGGTATCTGGTTAGCAAACTACGCAAATGAAGGGTTGTATTCTCGCCCTCCCGGATCGAATGACTGCGATTCGGATACGCCATCATGGTAAAGGGTTTATTCAGGCGTATTAATTCATTAATCAACAATTCGGCACCCTGATAATGTACATTATCATCACCTGTACCATGCACCACTAACAGGTTTCCCCTAAGATTCTTTGCATGCGTAATTGGTGATCCCTCTTTGTATCCATCGGGATTATCTTTGGGCAAACCCATATAACGTTCCTGATAAATGGTATCATACAATCGTTGATTGGGAACCGGTGCCACAGACATGGCAGTATGATAGAGTTCGGGATACCGGAAGATCATATTCAAACTCATAGAACCACCGCCACTCCAGCCCCAAATCGCAATGCGCCCGGGATCCATATATGGTCGTTCATCAAGCAGCACACGCACCGCAGTTGCCTGGTCCAGGGACGCCAGTATTCCAATCTTACCATATACCATTTTTCGCCACTCACGACCACGTGGTGCAGGTGTTCCCCGATTATCGATACTCATAATGATATATCCCTTTTGACTCAACAGCAGATGCCACATATATGTTGAGCCAAACCATTTATCCAGTACCGTCTGATTCCAGGGCTCACCATAGATATAGAACAAAACCGGATATTTCTGAGATTCGTCAAAATCAGGTGGTAAAATCGTATAGCCGTCAAGGGCGACATCATCTTCAATATTTACGCGGAAAAATTCTGTTTCACCAGTATTAAGCCCACTCAGTTTATCTTTAAGTTTATCATTGTCCACCATGACGCGAACAACTTCATGTGAGGGCAATTGAACAAGTTCCGTTCTCGGAGGAATATTAAATGCAGAATAGGTATGAATGGCATATTTTCCATCGGGACTGAATTCATAAACATGTGTCCCCGCTTCTTTTTCCGGATTTATCAAGACCGGTTTCGATTTTTTATAAATATTTCCGCGAAACAAATAGCGTTGGGTGGGATTAGAAGGAGATGCGATGTAGTAATAATCCCCGGATTCGCTATCCACATAGTTGAGTTTAATCACATCAAAATCACCGGGTGATACGCAGGTGATACCGCTACCATCGCGATTGACCATATATAAATGCCGCCAGCCATCACGCTCGCTGATCCAGATAAACTGTTTGTTATTATTCACCCATTTAAAATCGGTGACTACATCAAGCCATGCAGCATCTTTTTCAGTAAGCAGTATTTGGGTCTCATCTTTTTGCATATCCCATTCGGTCAGCCAGATTGTATTTTGCTGACGGTTAAGACGTTGGAATAAAATATTATTTGATTCAGGAATCCATTCCATCCAGGCAATATAATGCTGCCGGGGATCACCCGGTAAGTCTAAAAATTTTATCTTTGCACTATTCACACTGACAACACCTATTTTGCAGGCAGAGTTGGTCGTTCCGACTTTGGGATATTGAATGGGAATCAATTTGGGATATATCGAATCGGTATTGTTAATCATATAAAAAGTACCAATCCCTTCCGCATCAAGTTGCCAAAAGGCGATATTTTCAGAATCCGGACTCCAGCGAAATCCTTTACGTAGATGAAATTCTTCCTCATATACCCAGTCGAAAGTGCCATTGATTATTGTGTCTGAGCCATCGGATGTAAGTTGTTTGATTTTTTGATCACTCAGGTCTTCAACATATAAATTATTTTTATAGACATATGCCACCTGGTTGCTATTTGGAGAGAATTCGGCGAACATCAATGATGCAGATTCAAGTCCTTTACCCACTTGCCATAATTTTTCTGAATTGGTATCATATACCCAATAGTCACCGCGTGTATGGTACCGCCAGACTTTTCTCGTATTGGTAAAAATGAGTAAATATTGCTTGTTTCCCGACCACTGATAACTGTATACATCCAACGGATCGGTTTTGCCCATGGGAATTAATTTTTCAGCCGGTACGACAACATTCTTTTCACCGGATTTGGTTGTAAACTCATCTATGTCTTTGAGTTTATACTTTTTCCGGTCGGTCGGTGTATACGACTGACCATTATTCAGCCATTGTACACTTCCGAACGCCTCCGCATCAAAGACTTTATCCTTAAATATTTGTTCCAGGGTAATCTGTGAAGGATTCATTTCCTGAGCGGCAATTATTCCCGTGCAGACGAGAACTAAAAGAATACTTAATATCAACAATTTCTTCATTTCTTTCTCCCACAATGTTAGAGGGTAGTGTAAAAAATAACCACAGAGTACACAGAGTAAATTATTAATATTATTTAGGTTAATGCTATTTCTAATCATCTCCCCTCTGTGATCTCTTATAAGATAACTCTTCTTATTCCTTCTTTTAATTTGTCAACATTAAAATTGATCAACAATCCGACTTTTAGATTTTCTGCTCTCAGGTAAGTTAGCACCTGGGCAATATGAATATTCTAACAGACCTGGCCCAAGTAATGAGTGAACTTCAATAGCACAGGAAATTATTTTCTCAGTAATATCTCTTAAAGGATATTCTTTTAGAGTTCTCAGAGTTTTCCTCTGAGTGCTCTGTGGTTTCATCTTTTTATCCTGTTTTTCATTTTTTCATAGAACTTTTGACACTACCTGTTAGAGGCAGTCTAAAACACTCCATAGAGAATTTTGTACTTATCTTCGATCATTCAAGTTAAGTCAAATATTTGTACACTACAAAGTTCACGAAGAACACGAAGGCATTTTATAATAAACGCCCAATGTCATCTCGCAGAGATCCTCCCGTTCTATGTGCACCACGTTAAAAATTAGTTAAACACAGAATCCGACAGACTTTCGATCGGACAAAACAAAATCGTTATGCCATTTATTTTTTGGACATACATATCAGACACAAAAGGACAGATAACCAAATTTTTTCCCTCGGGGTACAGATCCCGAAAAATTTTCATCGAATTTATATTAAAATAATCAGGATTGATTTTACATTCTATGGTATGTACTGCTTTATTTTTCCCGCGTAATATAAAATCAATTTCGCGGCCTGATTTATCACGCCAGTACATAAGGTTATCGGCAGCACCAGAAGTCCGTAATGTATCCAATACGAGATGTTCCCAAAGTACATCACGATCTTCTTCCCTGATCTCATTCCAACCATTTATATGAGTGATAAATCCTGTATCAAATGCATACAATTTGGGACGTTGGGTAATTTCACGCCGGCCACCACCATGAAACGGTGACAATAAATGAAGTGCATGTGAAATAATCAATGAATCAATATGCGATTTAACTGTTTGCCTGCTAAGATCACTAAGTTTTGCCAGATTAGTATAATCGGCAAGACCACCACTCTGTCTCATTAGCACCCTCAGAAGTTTTAAGAATCCTGTGCGATTTCGTATGGAAAATAGTTCCTGTATATCACGGGCATAAAAGCTGTCAATCCATTCGGAAAAAAATGATTCATCTTTGACATTCATTAGGAGTGATTCCGGGAGTCCGCCATGCAACAGGCGTTTATCCAGATCATTTATTGCGAATTCATTTTGACATTCCTGCCAAAGAACGGGGGTTAAATAAATGGTTTGTTTACGTCCGGTCAGACTATCGCGAAACTTCTTTGTAGCAGCAAGTGTGGAAGAACCCGTTGCCAGCATCCTGAGATCCGGATATTCATCGGCAGCAATTTTCAGTAAGTTACTTGGATCTTCCAACCGGTGAATTTCATCAAATACAATAACCGCATTCTCTTTTACACTTTTATAGAAGGATTCAGGATCTTGCAGTTTTCTCAAAGTAGACGGCAAATCACAATTCAGATATATAATTTCATTAAGCATTTTAGACATAGTTGTTTTACCAACCCGTCTCACACCTGACAACCAGACAATGGGCCGAACCTTCCAGGCTTCCTTAATTTTATCTATCCACAAATTACGAAAGACCACTATGGCACCTTATTTAACAAATAGACGTCTCAATGTAAGATATAGACAACGAATAGTCAACAGAATAAAAATAAATAATCATTTCAAATGGTCGTCCTGTCCCGGAGGAGTCATCCTGTCCCGGAACGGGATCCTATGGATAAGGACCTTTTTTCCAGTAGTAGGTTTTGGGTGAATATCGATTAGATAGAAATTAACTGCAAAGGACGCAAAGATCGTACAGAGAACGCCGAGATTAATAATTCTGAGGAAAGTCTCTAAGTACCTAAGCGAGGAAAATTTGAGTATTTGGGGATAAAATGAATAGCTACAGAGGGCACAAAGAAGTTAATTATTTTAAAAACTTTGCGATCTTTGCGTCATTCTCTGCGCCATTGCGGTAAAAAAACATTATCACCTAATGAGACGTAAGTTTCGGGGGTGATCTTCTCGGTTACTATTCTGAAGCGGGTTTCCCCATATGTATGGCAGAGTCCGGTGGTGCATAAGGATACGTACCCTGCCACGCGGTTGGCACATTCATCTTCAATCCTGTACGGACATGAGGCGCCGGGGCACAGCTAAATAGCCGGAACCCAGCGATGAGAATAATAAATGTGTATATAAGTTTTTTCATTTTTATAATTATTCAATAGGCCACTTCTGCACAGCAATAATACCACCGGTTGGATCTTCGATCACCGCGACTGATCCTTTACGTATATCCTGGGTTGGCTCGAGTAATACTTTGCCACCCAATTGTTTGGTGCGTTTCACGACCGGGCCCGGATCCTCAACTCGGATATAGGGCAACCAGGTAGGTTTGATATCCTGACGTTTAGTTTGAACGATTCCTGCACGATATTTATGCTTATACTTTAAAACCAGGTATTCGCGGCCTTCTGTCAATTCCTGCTTTTCTACATTATAATTCATCAGTTTTTCATAGAATGTGATCGCACCCGGAGCATCGACTGTAATAAACTCACTCCAGAGCCATTGACCCAATCGCGGTAATATATCATCGGGATCACCTCCGGTGGCGGTCAGCAGGATAAACACCGTTCCCTGCGGGTCTTTTACGACGGACATGCGGCCACGATCATCAAAATCCCAGGGCTCACGTAAAATCGTACCGCCATTTTCCCTGATGTAATTAGCGGCTGCATCCACATCCTGTACGGAGAGATACGATAACCATCCGGTTGCTCTGATGTCCTCTTTTACCCGTCGTGATTCCAAAATGCCACAAACCGGATTTCCATGATGGCTTACCAGCGTATATCCGCCACCAAGATCTTCATATTCCCAGGCAAAAATATCCGCATAAAATTTCTTTACTGTTTTTACGTCATCGGTAATGAGATCAACCCAGACGAATTTACCAAACTGAAATACATTGGTCGGTGTCTTTGTAATTGGCGGAAGTGTCATGCCACAACCGGACAGGAAAACCAGCATAATCAGCAGTAATCCAATATTTCTTGTATTAAATATAATTTTCATTTCAACTCCATATCCTTTGTGGTTATCGTTATATGATTGCATTCCTGACAATTTTACTCAAAGCAACTGAATTTTACATCATCCCGAGGCTTAAACTACAATTGATTTTCCAGGATATTAATATGGTTTTGTATTTTCAATTCCGACTAATTTATAGCTTAAAATATTTCAGTTGCGATACCAAGGTGTAGTCCAAAATAGGAGTATGTTTTCCCCTGTGCCTCGAATGCATAATTATACTTCACGGCCACCATGAGCGTCGCATCATATCCAACAGGAAAATTTACACCAACTTCAGGTGCAACACCAAAATGCCAATTTGATTCTTCAAATGTGTAAATACCGATACCCAATCTCTGTTTTATCAGATAGGCACCCAGTCCAAGCCCAAAATAGGGGCGAAGTTCTCTCTTCTTTCCCATATAATAATGTGCTGTCGCGAGCAAAGGAAAGGAATTAATAGTACGGTTTTGCGTCCCGGTTACATGACCTTCCTCAATTTCCTGGGTTTCAGTCGCGACCTGGTTAAACACATTCCAGTTTAGCGAAATGCCAGCAGAAATATTGTCCTGAATATATTTACGCCATTCCAGACCGGCACCACGAAAACTGATTTTATCAATATAATCGCTGGTTTCCCCTGATGGGTATGCTATCTGATAATTAAAATTTACCTGACCCTGAGAAAAAGCAACTGTACATATTACAAAGATTAGTAAAACAATATTTATAACTTTCATTTTTTATTCCTTTGTTTTTCAATCGGTAGTGTAAAAAATAACCACAGAGTACCCGGAGTAAATTATTATTATTATTTATGTTAATGCTATTTCTAATCATCTCCCCTCTGTGATCTCTTATAAGATAACTCTCTTTATTCCTTCTTTTAATTTGTCAACATTAAAATTGATCAACAATCCGACTTTTAGATTTTCTGCTCTCAGGTAAGTTAGCACCTGGGCAATATGAATATTCTAACAGACCTGGCCCAAGTAATGAGTGAACTTCAATAGCACATGAAATTATTTTTTCAGTAATATCTCTTAAAGGATATTCTTTTAGAGTTCTCAGAGTTTGCCTCTGAGTGCTCTGTGGTTTCATCTTTTAATCCCGTCTTTCATTTTTTCATAGAACTTTTGACACTACCTTTCAATCATCGATTATGTTATCTGGTACCTAAATATGGCGACTGTATAAATGCCTGATCCACTGCTTGTCCGATTCTGCCGGCACCTGCTGCCGAAGATCCACCTAACAATCCGTTAATGCCAAACCCCCATTCGGCAGGTAGTTCTCCCAAATCCGGGTTGAAATCATCCGGTTCAAATAAATAAACGATAATTGTTCCCGTGGAAAATGTATAGGGTACTGCAACACCAGGATAACCAGGTCCGTATCCGGGATAACCGGGTTGCCAATACCCCCAGCCGGGCCAGTAACCCCAACCGGGACCCCAACCGGGATAGTAGGACCAGCCTTGCCAGTTAGTTGTAAAGACACTTGCTAAAACAACCACATCTGGTACAGAATCCTGTTGTGTCGTATCGATGGTGGTAATACGTGTATAACCAATATTAGCCATATTTGCAGCTATTCGTTCAAGAACTAATTCATCATATTCTCTGGAGATTTCATCCTCAGCTGTCGTATCAGGAAGAATATGCAGTATTGTATCCGGCATGGCGTATGTTTTTACAGCAGCAAAATTGTAATCTTTATTATAGCGTGTAATTACAACATCATAATCATCGATTGAATCAAGTCCACCATCGGGATAACAGGATGCCAATATCAGCGGAATAATACCTAAGATGATCAACAAATTTAATAAATTTTTAAATCTCATTAAAAATACCTCCTGGCTACAGTAGTCTATTTATATAGTGATAAATGAAAAATCAGTTAGTAAATGAACGACAAATCGTCTCATCCTATTTCGTTTTTTTTGAATTTAAGGATATTTATTATGAATCAGGTTTACAACTTTCTACGATTAATAAATAAATAAGTTTCTGCCGGAAAAATAGTTTCTATTCCGAATAATTCTTCTCTCGCGGAGACCCGGAGATTAGAGATTAGAGATTTAGAATATAAATTACATGTATCAAATTCCCAGTTCCCAGTTCCGAATTACTCATCTCTTGGTCTATAGATGCCAATCAAAACAAATAGCGAACAGACAGGTACGTGCGGGAGTCCACCTGGCTTCTTATTTCAGTCGGATCTGTTCCATTCGGTGTTTTTTCCTGTGCATTCGCCGGAAAATTTAGACAAACTAAAATTATAAGTGCCGTAAGGACAGAATGCCCTGAATTACTTTTACCTATCATGGTTTCGTTCCGCTTTCTTTTCCTGCAGTTCCTGCAGAAGTCCCAGATATGCCTGATTTTGAGGATTTATTTGTATTAGTTCTGTGGCATATTTAATTGATCTGTCCAGGTAATTATTATCCCGTAATATGGTAACCAGGGCTTGTAATACAGGTTCATGATATTTATTCGTCTTATATACCGCTTCCAGAGTCCTGATCGCCTCCTCCGGGCGGTTTGTTGAATTTAGCGCAATGCCATAGGCATAGGCATACTCAGGATTTTGCGGCGCGAATTCGACACTGCTTTCCAACATTCTCATCGCATCAGGCATTTGTCCCTGCCTGGCATAGAGCAAACCAAGGGCATAATACATATCAGGGTTATTTGGGATATAATCTAGTCCATCAAGTAATACCTGTTCACCGAGATCATCACGGTTCTGAGTACGATATAAGTCAGCCAGATTTATGTATGAAAATGGAAATCCGGGTTCCAGTTGGATGGCTCTTCTATATTCGGTTTCGGCCTTTTCAGGATTACCCTGTTGAAAGTATAAGACACCTAAATTAAGATGAGAAGATGGTCTTTCCCCGTTAAAATTCTGACTTTGAATATACGATTGTAACTCGCGTTCAAGAATTTTTTTATACTTTTCTGAAATTCTGTTCGTATTGGTTCCTGCCAGCTTATTCACTACTTCGAGGCGAATGACGCGTAACGAATCGTTTAATAAATGTTTCATCACAGACCAGCGTTCATCAATATGAATAATGTCTGCCGCCTGGGCAGCTGCAAAACGCATGAGCGGATTTTTATTCCGAACCATTTCGCTTATCATATTGGCTACTTCTGGCGATGGGAACCTTTGTAATTCAAGAATTGCGGAAGCCCGGACAATGGCCGCTTGTTCCTGATCCATAACAATGTTTAGCAATCTTTCCCGGGATCCCGGAACAAGATTTCGGCTTGCAGAAAATATCGTACCAAAATGTGGCGTTTGCAGAAAATCTATACCATACCATTTGGTTACATAGTCCGTCGCCCATTTGGCACTTTTGTCATGGTGACATTTGTTGCAGGCGTTTGGTGTTCCAAGCAGTTCAGTCAAATCCGGACGTGGCACACGAATACTGTGATCCCGTCTGGGATCCACTACCATATATGTCCGCTCTGGCATATGGCATTCAACACACAATGCTCCGGTTGAATCAGGATTATGAAAATGATGACTGCGTCCGCCAAATTTTTCATAGGAATGACAGCGGTAGCAGAGGGTGTTATCCTGGGAGTAGACTTTGGTGCTATGAGGTTCATGACAATCTGAGCATATTACACCCTTCTGATACATTTTACTCTGCAAAAATGAATCGTAAACATATACCTCTTCGAGAATTTGCCCGTCCGGGAAATACACGTGTTCCTCAATTAGTCTGGGACGATGCGTGTTCAGGAGATGTTTTCCATGAATATATTCATCGGTTATTGCAGTTCTTCGTGAATGACATTTGGCACACATTTCTACAAGCACATTTGATGCAAGTGGACGGTTGCGTTCTGCGGTACCCTTCTCAAGATCTTTGAACACCCAGGTACCCTGATCTGCATGTTTCAAACGAACCACAAGCCCCATATCGCCTTTTTCAACAGGTTTGCCGGCCTCTTCATATGCTTTGGCCCATAGCACATGCTCAGATCCCGGTCCGTGGCACGATTCACACGCCACATTGATTTCAGAATAGGTTGTATTATATGTATTTTGTTCCACATCATAGTTTTTACGAACATTGGTTGAATGGCATTCGGAACACATAAAATTCCAGTTCTGATTGACCCGCATCCAAAACAGAATATCATTTGGAGTGATTCTTTCATCCGGATAAATATGGAACCATCGCTGACCACCGGCAGCAGTTGAACGAGTGTCCCAGCATAGAGGTAATACCTGTAGGCGCCCATCGGGAAATTCCACCAGGTATTGCTGTAATGGTCTTAGCCCGAAAGCATAACTCACCCGAAATTCATGGTTTTTACCATCCAGACCTTCTGTTTCGACAAAAAATTTATTATCCCTTCGATAAAATTTTGAAGTAACGCCAAAGTGGGTAAATTGTGCATCATTAAAATCGCCTAGCATTGTAGTATCACTAGCTTCCTGCATCGCCAGATCATGATCCGAGTCCAACCATAGATTATGCTGCCGTTGATGACAATTAATGCAGTTTTCCTTCCCCACATAATCGGCGAGTGCATATCTGCCACCAGATTCACTGTTATTTTGTGATGCATCTGCGCGGTATATTTTTCGTGAATCAGTCAGATCCCAAAAGAGGATAGCAACAATAACCACGATAATAATTATTGCTATAAGTGGAATTCGCAGGGACTTCTTTATCATCTCAATTCCTTGATATAAACAAAAATATTAAGAATAAAGGTATCGGATGTGAAGCAAAAGGTCAAGAATAAACAGCATGGATTTTTGCAGATAATTCTTGATAATTTTTTCTTTTAGATTTTGTGGATTTAGGGTATATTAATTATAGTAAGATTGGTCAAATGGATTAACTGTCATCGCTTTAGTGATCTTCCCGTCGATTGAGCACGTATTTTACACAATCTCAACCTGTGTCCGTGCAACAGGAGGATCTCTGTGGTTAAACATTTGTAATCCCGCATAAATCGAAATTTTCTTTGCTGAGGGACTTAGGTGCTCAGGGACTTTTTCTAAGTATTCGCTTCGGGTAAAAGAATCCTTCTCCATTGGATCCCGTTCCGGGACAGGATGACCATTTGAAATTCAATAAAATACATTACGGGTAAAATCATGGATCGAAGAAAATTTTTAAACAGATTCTCTGTGGCATCACTCACCGGTGCCGGAATATTCGCATCCCTGGGCGCTTTGCGTCTGACATATCCGGATATCTCTCACCGGCAAAAGATGCTGCGGATCGGTCGCCCGGATGATTTCCCTGTTCATACATTCACTTTTATAAAAGAAAAAAATATATTTGTCTACCGGGACCGCACTTCAATTAAATCAGTCTCTGCAATTTGCACGCACCTGGGATGTGTTCTGCAAAAATCAGATTCAGGATTTCGCTGCCCCTGCCATGGATCGAACTATAATAAAAATGGCGAAGTACTCTCGGGGCCTGCGCCGCGAAATCTGGATTGGCTTAAAATGGAGTTCAGTTATGATGGTCAGTTAGTCATATTGCCTCATAAAAAAGTCCTGCCGGAAACCACACTTTCACTCTAGTATTAAAATATGAATAGCGGATTATCTCAAATATTTGGCAATCTGAAAAACTCCTGGAAGAGTTTTACCGGTTATTTTACCGGCTACCCCGTTCAAAAAACCTCAGATCTGGAAAAATCACGCGCAATTTCAAAAAATTTCTTTTTACATATTCATTCTTCAAAAATTCATTTGTACAGCTTGCAACCTTCATTTACCCTTGGTTTCGGATTGATTGCCTTCTTTTTATTCCTGATCCTGGTACTCACGGGCATATTACTGATGTTCTACTATACCCCCTCCATCGAACGGGCATACCAGTCCATCCTGGATATTGTCTATGTCGTTGCCGGTGGTCGGTTCATCAGGAACATGCATCGCTGGGCTGCACACGGTATGGTTTTTGTCGTATTGATGCACATGACCAGAGTTTTTTTTACCGGTGCATATCGCGAATCCAGACGTGTCAACTGGATCATTGGAATCGTATTGCTCATAATCACCCTGTTGTTCAGTTTTAGCGGATATTTACTCCCATGGGATCAATTGGCATTCTGGGCCGTAACCATTGCCGCCAATATTGCCGCCTCTGTCAATGAGTTTACAGATATTATCGGTTTGACTGAGTATTTTGATTTTGGTACGCTGATTAAACTCATCTTTTTTGGCGATACCGTCATCGGGCAACCGGCACTCACCCGTTTTTATTTACTACATGTGGTATTTTTGCCGCTTAGTTCCATTATCCTGATTGGTTTACATTTCTGGCGAATCAGAAAAAGTGATGGCCTGTATATTCCGGAAAACGCCGACAATCTGATTGCCACAAAACTATCTGAACCAAAAAAGGATGACACCAATAACAAAAGATATACCATTTGGAGCTGGACTACATTACTCTGGTCTGAAATATTTGTCTTTACCCTCACGCTGGCCATAGTCATCATTTTTGCATATATGATTGATGCCCCGCTACGCAGCATCGCCAATTCATCTATACCTGAAAACCCGGCCAAATCACCCTGGTATTTTCTGGGCGTGCAGGAACTGGTATCCTATTCCGCATTTTCCGGCGGTGTGCTCATTCCGGCACTCACATTGATCGGACTATTTTTGATACCTTTTTTAGACAAAGAATCCAGACAGCCCGGAATCTGGTTTTCGGGCAAAGAAGGTCGTTACATTTCAGGACTATCATCATTGGTTTCAATCGCATTTACAATAATAATTATGGTTTCTCTCGGGTTTTCCGGTATATCCAGTCGCTGGCCGTTTATATTAAAAATGATGATAAATCCCGGAACAATGTTAACACTTATTTACATATTGTGGGCGTTCATTATTCTGATTAAAACAAATTCCACCCGGCTTTCCGCTATTGCTCTGTTCACCTGTATTCTCTGGGGATATTCGATAGTCACATTTGTTGGAATATGGTTGCGCGGCCCAAACTGGGAGATCATCTTTTGAAAAATCTCCTGGAAAAAAAATATAAAGAGCGATTCAAACTGGCCAGTGCACTATTAGGGGTTTTGGTTTTGATTTTTTTATTGATGATGTTTGGCAGCTCGCAGATTTCAACAAAATGGAGACAATATCAATCCGCATATCGTGACTCGCTTGTGGTGCAGACCAATGAGAAGAGAGCGCTCGATGCGGCACAAAATTTACCAATAGAAATTCATCAGACCGAAATAAATCAATTATCAATTGTAGATCGATGTATATCCTGCCACCGTGGTATAGATGAGGAAATGGTAGAAACATCATCCAAACTGTTCAAGTCTCACCCAAAACCATACCTTGATCATCATCATGAGTCCGAATTTGGTTGTACCACCTGCCATGGCGGGCGGGGGCAGGCTCTGGTAGAGTCCGAAGCACATTCCGAGGAACACGCGGGACCATTTTTGAAGATGGCGTATATCCAGGCTAATTGCGGGAAGTGTCATCTCTTAGTATATGACGATGATGTAAATATTGCAGGTGCGGTAAAATTACAGCAGGGTGTTTCCATATTTCAGAATCTGGGTTGTTTGGGGTGTCACAGCATACGTGGAACCGGCGGTGCCATCGGACCGGATTTGACTGAACAGGGAGCCAAACCACCCGAGGCATATGATTATACCAGGGTGTCAGGCGGGCACAATATTGAGACCTGGTTAGCAGAGCATTTTATCAATCCTGAAGCAATATCACCAGGATCCAAAATGCCGGCATTTAATTTATCGCCGGATTCTTTAATGAATCTGGTTATTTTTGCCCGGGCGCTCTATCCGGCAGATCTGCCATTCTCATATTATAACAGCAATGTCCTCCGTGAATATAAAAATGACCGAAAAATTATTACAGATTCCGATGCATTTGCCATGTTTTGTTTGGCCTGCCATGGTAAAAACGGCAATGGAAGAGATTATGAACTAGATAAATTTGGCGTTCCGCATTTAGGCAATCAGGATTTCTTGCGCATGGCCTCGCGGGAAATGATTCTGTTCTCAATTCATGAAGGTCGCGGAACACGCATGATGGGATCATGGAATCCGGATTACTCCGGCATCAGGACAGATGAATTAGGGAGTCTGGTAGATTTTGTTCAATCCCGCAAAAGTCAGGCACATCAATACGAGCAAAGAATGAACTCCGAAGGAAATGCCTCTGAAGGTAAAAAAATATATCAAAAAGATTGTGCTATGTGCCATGGCGAAGAAGGAAACGGCGGCATCGGTCCCGGACTCAACCGGCAATCCTTACTCACATCTGCAGACAATACTTTTTTATATCGTACTATCACGACCGGACGGGCAAATACTGCCATGCCATCCTGGAGCGATAACTCAGCCCGGGAAATCGCCGATTTATTAAAATATATTCGTCATTGGCAAACCCAATCGGTTCAAAGCAGATCAATCCAGCTTATTCCGGGAAACGAAACCCGTGGTGACAGTTTGTATCATTATTTATGTTCCCGTTGTCATGGAACCACAGGAAGTGGTGGGATCGGTCCGGCTATTTTGTATCCCGATTTTTTATCAACCGCGTCCGACAATTTCCTTACCCACATTATCCTGGGCGGCAGAGATCATAGCGTGATGTTCGGACTGCAGGCCGCAAAGATCTCATCGACCCAGAGAAGTCAACAGATCGGTGATTTGGTTACCTTTATGAGAAGCTGGCAGGACAGTACGCGAAGTTATATTGAGACCGGACCCGATCTGGGGAATCCGGAGTATGGTAAAATATTATATCGAAGGTATTGTGGTGCGTGTCACGGTGAAAAAGGTGAAGGTGTAAAGGCACCGGCTTTGAATAATCAGGAATTCCTGAATGCTGCATCAAATGGATATATTATAGGTACGATATCGCTGGGACGGGAGGGCACCAAAATGCCATCCTGGGGGCGCGGATCGGAGAAACATCCCCATTTGGAAACGCAGGATCGCTGGGATGTGGTGGCATATGTCAGGCAATGGCAGGTGGTGGATATTCCGTTACCGATAGAATAGTTTCACGAAGATCCTGCCTCATAAAATGTCCAATGTCAAAATCCAAATGACCAATGAATGACCAATTCCAAATGCTTTAATGTGTCAGTACAAGTTTGGCATTTAGAAATTGGGGCTTGATTTGACATTTTTGCTTGGAGTTTGGACATTTATCCATGATTTGGTCAATATCCAGCATTTTGCATCCTGTATCCTGCATCCAATATCAAAAAGTATAGCCGAACGAGATCGTCACCCCATAATCCACTTTTGCCGCACTGGAATTCGGTGGTTTATTATCATAATTAAGATAGACATTGAATGTCAGATTAAAATCTGTGAATAATTCCCTTTTTAACTTTGAATCAATATCTATGCGGTATCTGCCCAGGGTTGTAAGACTCGGGCTAACTATCGCACTCGTCGTGATATCCGTTTTGGGATTATCATAAACAAACATGGCAAATTTCGTACTCAACGGCAGCTCGAGGTTTGACTGATTCTCAGCATCTGTTACCCATTCCCGTGTACCATTTAATCCGACCAGTACGCTTAATTCTATTGAATTTGTCTGGACAACCCGGCGTCCCATTCCGCCACCTACTACCAACCGTAAATCAATACCCAGCTCTGTATTCTGTTCCAGAATAGTCTGGACGCCCCATGCCCACCTCGCAGCCAGAAACCTTGTTAGTGTCCAGGTGATATCGTTTCTACGGGACGTCTCTTTCTCAGGTTGATCTGTGATTATTGAACTGAAGGAAATTTCAGTCTTAAAAACCTTGGTTCGGTGTGTTGCTTTGCCATCAACATTCAATCTGAATACCTCTGACGCTTTTGTATAATCCGTTCCAAGATTTATTGAACCATCCAGCCGATCTATAAATGTGTCCTTTATAGGAGTTAAACGGACCACAAATGCAAGATATATATCATTGGAAACAGAATCACTGGTTACAGTCATTTTGCGGGAATCTTCGGCCGGACCGAGGGCACCATAATAAATCGCCCCGAATTGCAACTCCACCTCGAAAAATTGTCTGGTCCTGATACTGGCTATTTTTGGCCATTCTATGTAGATAGTACCCATGTCATCTGTCTTTACCCGCAACTGCCCAGATCGTAGTTCCTTTAGTTCACAGGTAATTTTGTCACCATTGCGCATAACAACTATATCTGTTTTAGCAGCAAATACATCAGAGGCAATAAAAAATATCAGCAGGATGAATAAAATAGAAGTGAATTTTGGGACAGTATTAATGCGAAGACAACAGAAATTAATTGACGAAAAATCTTTATGAAAATGCATAGCTTACATAAATCCTGATATCGAAAACCAGTTTTCTATTCCGGTCGAAATTGATTTCAATTTTTGCCTAATATCGTCAGAAACCAGAATCTGGTTAGAATTTTATTGAAGCGCCAAGCTTGAATGTTTCCATCGTCAGCGGAGTTTCAGACTCAAAGGGCCAGTTCATACGATCCTGAAGACCGGTATAGAACGCATAGCCAATACCATTTTTTAGTACAAAATATAAAATTGGTCCAAGTACAGGAGATGATTTAACGATGTCTTCGGAGAATACCGATACGATTCCCATACCTGCTTGCATAATCATATAGCTTCCCAACCATGGCCAGAAAATATGGCGCGGGTATACAACAGCCAGTTCATAGGATGCAACTACAGAAAGTGATTTGAATAGTTCCAGTTTAGCACCACCTTCAGTCGATACACCAAACCGGTATGTGCCTTCATAACGATCCAATATATCATTATCTTCCTGTGATATATCTTCTGGACGCGTCGTCATCAATTTGGTCCAGATAAATTGGTTTTGATTATATGGGAGCAACCTAACCGGTCCCAGTTCATATCCGTAACCCAACCGGTTTCCAAAACCAAAACGATAGGCCTCTGTTTTTACATTCCCCAGGTTGTCTTCGATAAAATCAGCATCAGAAGACAGATAATTTCCATATACAAATCTCTCATCAAGTTCCCAGATTGAATGGCGATATTTTTTTATCTCACTATAACCGACCCGGCCTTCGAGGAAACCAAAGTTGGCAAATGTATCGGTAAAGGTTTTATGTTTTGGTTCTCCCACTCCATAAAGTGCTTCCACAAACGGCCGGAAGTCGCCTTTCAGGGCCCAGGCAAACATAGAGCGTTGCTGGCCGCGTTGTGCAAAACTATTGCCAAAAAAAGATAATATTATAATTATTATCATCAAACTGATAAATTTGTTCTTCATTTTATGCTCCAATCAGTTTTAATATTTTCGGAATAGCTCAAAAATTTAACTGCCTCGTTTAAACTAATAATAAAATACTAAATATCAGGCAAAAATCCCAATACGCATTAGAAATATGGCATATCTTCGGATTTGATTACAGATTCTATCTTAAAATTTGTGTATATAAAATAATAATTCTGTTGTCATTCTGAATCCTGGGTTGACGTCAAATCAGGCTTGTTTCGGGATCTAAGTAATTGACTTATACAACCAAAAGAATAAATGAGCAGGATGATTTCCTGCTCATTTTAATTTATAAACTATTTTTTTCACGGAAAGCATATCTGCATTCATGCTAAATACTTTGCAAAAACATTACCACTCGTTATAGGCAAATCCAATATGGAATGAAACATAGGATGTATGAATCGGATCGGCAAATATATTTGATTCGGATGGCGCCAGGGCAATATTATATTTCATTCCCATCTGCAAGTGAATATCACTCACAGGTACTGTAAATCCGACTTCCGGTGCCAATCCCCAACGCATTCCTTTATCTTCCAGTACAATAAGTCCCATTTCGAATCTTTCCCAGACATAGTACCCACCAACATTAATACCAAAATAAGGTCGAAAACAGTCCACCCCACCCAGATAAATATGCGTATTTAACATGAGCGGAAATGAATTGATGTAGCGATATTGGTTACCGGAAACATGACCCTTTTCGATTTCCAGTACTTCATCCGTCTGGCCATACATCACATGCCAACCAACATATCCACCGACCGTCATCCAGTCCATGACATATGTTTTGGCATCAAAACTAACACCGAGATAACTCGCATCTTCGATAAATTTCTGGGTATCGTGGGTAGGAACTGAGACTGTATAAGTCAGAGCCGTAACAGTGTTCTGAGCAAATGCGGCCATGCTCAGGAATATAATAAATGTAATAATATATATTTTTTTCATTAAGATATACCTTTCTAAATTGAACGGGTTTCTACAAACGGATCAATTGACCAGATTTGAACCAAGATAGGGAGATTGAACAAAACATTGATTAATTGTATTCACCAATCTGGCCCGCACATTTTCTGGAAAATCATCCGTTAATCCGTTGATTAATCCCAGCCATTCTGTTGGCAACGTATCATCCGCACCAGGACGGTTCGGGTCAAGCATCTGGATAAAAACTGTTCCGGTTCTCACCGAATAGTCGGATCCACCATAACCCGGATAGGAATATCCATAGCCGCTTTCATAACCATAACCACCATACCATCCCCAATTCTCGGAGTACCCTGAGCTTGAGTATATATTATAACTCTCATTTGTAGCTGAAACCAACACCAGAACATCCGCTCCGTTTGTTTCCGGATCCATTTCTCTCTTATAACCCAATGCCTTCATATTTGAAGCAACCTGCTCCAGGACTATTTCATCATAACCCCGTGAGACAGTACTGGTCCCCTCAGAAATATGAGCGATTGAATCCGGCATGGCAAATGTTCTTACCCTGCCAAAATTGAAATTTTCGTTATAAAAGGTCGCTACGACATCGAACTCATCGATCTCTTCCGGCCCGAAAGGGAAACACCCTGTTAAGGTTAATCCGAGAAGTGCCGTCAAAATTAATGGTTTAAACTGCATGTGTATCCTCCATATATGAATATTATTATTTTACATAAACTTTTAATTTAGTGATGTTCCACTACAATTGCACTAATAAAGTAGTAAAATATTTAAGCATGATTAATATCGTTTATTAGGCAAATAATTCACATCTGATTTGAATACAAATATTACAAAACGTAATTTATACTCAATCGGAACAGTATAGTTTCAATTTTGTTCAATCTTAAAAATTGAGACGATATTTATCAAATTGGAACTGATTTGAATAAAATATTTTATTTATTCTGCATAATTGGCATTGTCTCTGTTTCACACACTTCATTTAAAGTTGAAGTACCTGTGCTCACAGAGAATGCCCAGGAAGAATTACAAATCGATAGCCTCACCCTCCTGTATCAGATCATCGATCCTGAACATCTGATTGGCTATCGGGTATTTAAATTAGCCTACCTTGGATTTCAACAGGTAAAGGATACGCATGATATTGACAAAAAGCACATTTTAACAATTATCGATTATACCCATCCTTCTGTAGATGAAAGGTTATTTGTTGTTAATTTAGAAAAGAAAATAATTGTTCATACATCACTTGTTGCTCATGGCATGAACTCCGGTGCCAATTATGCTGTAAAATTTTCAAATAAATCCGGATCATTACAGAGTAGTCTGGGCTTTTATATAACGGGTAGCACTTATAACGGAAAGCATGGCTATTCATTAAAATTGTATGGTATTGAACATGGTATAAATGATAATGCATATGATCGTGCCATTGTAATTCATGGTGCAAATTATGCAACGGAAAAATTTATAAAGAAGAATGGCCGCCTGGGGCGAAGCTGGGGTTGTCCGGCACTGCCACCCCACATCTCAAAAATTGTTATCGACACGATAAAAGATGGCAGCTGCATATTTATATATCATGACGATCAATCATATTTAAGTTTGTCTCAAATTCTGAACAAATCAGAATAACGGTCATTTTCAAAAATCTAATAAGGAAAATTAAGCAATGTACTTACTACGAAGAGTCTACCTGTTACTCCTGGCACTCATCCCTATTTCTCTGATGGCACAACAGTCTACGGAGCAGGATATTATCCGCGGGTATTGTGAAAGTATGCGTCAAAATGTTAGTGTGGAAATTAATGGCACAGCTATTGCCATGCAGCAAATTATTGTCGAATACTATGAACGCCGTAATTTTGAACCCGGCTGGCAGGAACAACAAGATATTGAACATTTACTACAATTAATTGATGAAAGCACCCTTGATGGATTACTGCCGGAAGACTATCATGAATCTCTATTATTAAGATATAAAAATATAATTTCGGATTATGACCAGGTGCCGCCACAATTGAATGCTGAGTATGATTTGTTGTTATCAGATGCGTTGTTACGGCTGATTTATCATATGATATTCGGGAAGGTTGATCCTGTCCGTCTGGACCAAAATTGGAATATTTATATAGAAGTAGATAATATTGATCCGCCCGAACTGATGGAAAAGCTTCTATCTGCGCCGTCCTTGTATGATATTATTAGCAGGTATCATATAACCGATACACTTTATTTAAAACTGCGTAATTTTTTAGCCTATTATCGTGACATTGCCGCATCAGGCGGATGGTCCAAAGTTGATACCGGGCCAACAATAAAACCTGGTATGCATGACCGACGGGTAACTCAAGTCAGATCCAGGTTGCTGGTAACGGAAGATATATCGGATACAATAGTTACCGATAGTACGTTATATGATAAGAGCCTGGAGAACGGTATTAAAAGATTTCAATATCGTCACGGCCTGGAGCAAGACGGCCTCATCGGAAAGGGCACCATTGAAACCCTGAATATTCCGGTTGAGAATAAGATCAATCAAATACGGGTAAATTTGGAACGGCTGCGTTGGATTCTTGATGAATCTGCACCTGATTATATTCTGGTAAATATTGCGCGATTCCGGGCAAATTATGTACAGGACAATAAAGTAGTCTGGCATGGCCGCGTACAGGTTGGCAAAACGTATCGTCAAACACCAATTTTTGAGGCATTTTTGAAATATATGGAAGTAAATCCAACCTGGACTGTTCCGCCAACAATTTTAAGAAAAGATGTACTACCTGCAATTAAGAAAGACATTGGGTATCTGAAGAAAAAAAATATGAAGGTGATTACTCATAGCGGAAAAATTATTGATCCCGGATCAATTGACTGGTCTCAATACCCTGCTAAGAATTTTCCCTATGCTATCAGGCAGGATCCAGGGCCAACCAATGCCCTGGGACGTATAAAATTTATTTTTCCTAACAAACATTTTGTTTTTTTACATGATACACCAAGCAAAGGGCTGTTTGGCAGGACGGAAAGAACATTTAGTTCCGGTTGTATTCGTGTCGAGAATCCATTTGATCTGGCCGAAGAATTGTTACACGACCAGGATGACTGGAACCGGGAAAAAATTGATTCCGTACTAGAATCTAAAAAAACAAAAGTTATTTACATGAAAAAGGAATTACCGGTTTATTTATTATATTTTACTGCGTTCCCGGATTTCGAAATGGATGATACAATGCATTTTAGAAAAGACATATATGAAAGGGACAGTAAATTATTAAATCAACTTGATTCAAAATTTCAACTACTGCAGAAGCATGTAAAATAAAGGCAGGAACTGGTCATTGGCACAATGGTAGAATTTATCAGAGATTACCAGCCTGCATGCCAAACACAGCGCCGGAAGGATCCGCTAAAATCGCGATGGTTCCGTTCTGTATATTTTGATCGGGGGCCACAATTAACCTGGCACCTAAGTTCTCTGCACGCGTGATCATGGAATTAATATCTTCAACCAGGATATACGGTAACCAGTTGGGGTGAACCTGCTGCCAGGGTACCGTTGTAATTCCGGCTCTTTGTTTATCACCCGTCAAAAGAATATAATGTTCTGAGTAACCACCCGAACTAACATCCTGTATCTCATATCCGGCCAGAGCGGAGTATAATTCAATGACGTCACCAGGGTCGCTGGTAATCAACTCATCCCAAATCCAGGTATTTCTAGCGGACTGCCGATCCTCAGGATCTCCACCATTGGCTGTGATTATCCCAAAAGATGCGCCTTTGTTATCACCGACAATTGCCAGTCTGCCGCGAACGTCCAGATCCATTGGTGCTTTGTATATCAGCCCGCCACTATTAAGAATAATACCAAAGACTCTATCAACGTCGGGTACGGAAAAATAACTTATCCAGCGGGACTCATTGACCTCTTCCTCAAGACGATCTGATTTAACCAAGCCTGCAATGGGTCTGTCATTATAGTAAGCGGTCAAATAGGGTGCACCGTCACCGCCGCGACCTTCAAATTCCCAACCAAACATTTCAGAATAAAAATCTCGTGCCACTGGAATATTATCCGTGATCAGATCATGCCATACTATTTTACCATATAGATAATTACCATTCTGATCCTCAGTAATTGTCGGTATACGTACAGTATTACGTCCGCAAGCAATTAGGAGAAAGATTGTTAAAATATAAAAATAAAATGTTTTCATATGTCCGGGAGAAAATTTACAAAGTACAGATCAGAAAAAAATATTTGCAGTTCTTAATTAAAAGAGTAGACTTTTTCTGCAACTTTGTTTTGTTTTAAACATTGAACAATACAATATTTGATCCATAATTTAATAGTAAAACGAACAAATATATAGAAAGGTTCAATAAAGTTGCAAAATAGATCAGATCAGGTTAAAAATCAATCCAATTTTAGATCGTATCATATTCAGACAATTGAGTTATTTTGAGACAAGATAACAGGAATCTACAGAATAATATATATGACATATAAAATTAAATGAATAATATTTCTAACTCTGTTTTATCACTGGTTTTTCTTCTATTTCTTTTCTTTTTATTTATTGAAGGAATAGCCTCCGATCGCCCTTTCCCATCTGATGATAAAAATCTTTCCGGCGAAGACTCACTGGCACATGAACTCGGAAAATCCGATTCTTCAGATAATTCAGTTTCAGATGATGTTTATAATCTGATCTATAAATCTATTTTCGTTGATACAACCAAACGAAGAGATCTTACATATGTTGACGATTTTTCAAAAGCTGAAGATCCATTTCTTAAATATACCGGAAAACGAATAGGTAAAATATATCGTAAGGATGTGCAAATATTTGGCGGATCGGTTTATGATACCATAGAGGTTCAGATGACGGGTTTAACAAACCTGGTGGACAAACTGCATATTACAACACGTGATATGGTTATTATACAGAATCTGCTTTTTTCAACCGGTGATACAATAAACCCGTTCAAATTGGCCGATAATGAAAGAATTATCCGTAAGCTGCCATATATCCATGACGCAAAAATTATTGTCATTGATATTGAAGATGATCCGGATGTAGTGGATCTGCTCATTATCACCCAAGACGTCTTTTCTCTCGGTGTGGGTGGTTCAGTAAGTTCTCCTGAAAGATTCAAGGTCAACCTGTTTGAACGCAATTTATTGGGAATGGGTTGGGAGATAAACAATGAATTTCACTTTAATACGGTAAGATCACCCGAACTGGGCTATGATGGTAAATTTATCATCAACAACATCTATGGATCCTTTGTTTCCGGATTAGTAAATATAGCAACTATGTATGAAACCAACCTTTTCAGAATAAGCCTGAACCGCAGTTTTTTGACACCGGAGACAAAATATGCTGGCGGACTGGATTTCCAAAACACTAGCATATATTCTGATTTAACTGGTACCCGGCTTCTTAATTACAAATTGCTCGCGCAGGACTATTGGGTTGGCCGCGCCTTTAAAATAGCGGATCCCAGCAGCCGAAAGAATCTGACCATTTCAACACGATACTACACCAGCGATTTCAGAGAGAGGCCGGAAGTTAAGCCGGATTCCAATTTTTCCTTTCATGATTATCATTATATATTAGGCAGTATTTACCTGACAAAAATACTTCATTTTGAGAGCAGTCTTGTTCTTGGATTCGGTAATACCGAAGATATTCCATACGGCTACAATATCAGTATGACCCTGGGATATGGCAACACCGAATTTGAAGAGCGGACCTATGGCGGTTTCCGTCTGAGAGGCGCGACTTTTTCAGACAAATTGGGTTATATCCTGGGAGTATTGAGTTTCGGAAGTTTCTATGACGGCAATCGAATGGAAGACGGTGTAATAAATTTAAGCAGCCTTTATTTCACCCCACTTATCGAAATGGGAAGAAATTACAAACTCAGACAGTTTCTTTCCGGATCTTATACTATCGGGATCAGAAGATTGGCTGATGATCAACTGAAGTTCGAGATAGATCGTGGCGTCCCGATATTCAACTCAGACGCATTAAAGGGCACACAAAAGGCTACAATCAGTCTGCAGTCAATTTTATTTTCCCCATGGAATCTATTTGGCTTCCGCTTTGCAATTGAAGGTTTTGCAGAATTTGGCTGGATCGGATCAAACTACCGGCCACCCGACCTCAACAGGATTAATTCCGCTCTGGGTGTCATTTTTAGGCTAAGGAATGAAAGCCTGGTAATAAGTACCTTTCAGATCGGATTTGTGTTCTATCCCCAGGCTATGGAGGGTATGCAGCGCTTTAATTGGAGATTCTCAACATCGGAACCACAATTGTTCAGGCAATTAGAAGGCAGAAAACCAAGTATAATCCCATTTCGCTGATTAAAAGAACATGATGTATTGTAAGTTTGCGCCGCCAAATCCACCAAGGGTCATCTGATGGCTGATTGAAATATTAATTTGGGCATGATTGGGAAAAGAAAATAACCATCCCAGTTTCAATTTGTCTGTATATCCATCACTTTTATAATCCGAATTAAAACCAAAATCCTCATATTCATAATCATATAGAGAAAACATATAACCAATTTCAATGGTATGACGGCCTATGAGATATTCATAAAAACCGCCCGCGAGAATATCCCTCCGGGTAAACCGATGTACCTGATATCCACTATTACTGGCATCTTGTACCACAACATGGCCCATAATTCTGATTCGGCTTTTAGGATTAATTGAATTTATGTGCTCTATAAAATAATCTGTAAATATGTTTTCATAATCGTAATTCTTAAACTGCTCTGAAAATGTCTTTTCTTCAAAAAATTGATACACACGAAATCCCAGCATAGTTAAAGAGGAATTATCATAAGTATAATAGAATTTTAATTTAATATCGTTTCTTGCCTGGTCATGAGTTCTCAGATCCGGGGACTTCTCTTCATCAGGAAATGTTCGCTTAAATCCTGTCGAAATTCTACCTTCGGTATATAACCAAAAATGATCTCGTCCGGCTCGCGCTGACCAGGTGGCGCTCAGAGGTGCCTGAATTGATTTTCCGGCAAAATCATTTTTGGAATCATATACAAAATCTTCATATTGCAGCGCCAATCGTATATAGGATTGCCGGCTATCATTATAGACACTAAATCCCGCATTAAGGTCGGTATTTTCTTTATAGTAACTGGGATTGACCAATAAATGTATATTTAATCCACTATAAATATTTTTTTCTAATCCCATAAAAGCGGATTTTTCAAAAATACTCTTATGTCGTGTTTCATTCCATGTCCCGATACCCTGAAAACGCCACCCGGCGCCTAATTCATGATTTATAAACAATCCCCAATCTGTGAGCAAATCAGTTGTGGTAACACTGCCAACGGTAATACGAAACCCATTGTCACTAAATTGTCTTTCTTCCCAGTTAAATTGCCATTGGGCATTATAATAATAATTAATCATGGGATGAAGATAAAGCATTTGATCATCGTAGGCATCGGAGTAAGACCAATCGATGTCACTGGCAGGAAGAGATAAAATAAGAAAGGAAAAAAGTAATAGTATTTTGGAATTTATATTTTTCACAAATGGTCATGCTGAACTAATATCAGCATCTCCTGTAAAAAAAGTCAACTCAATCGATCCTGAATCTCAGGTAAGATCTCTTGCCAATTCATCCGCCAATTGCATATCAGCAGGTGTATCTACTTCTATGCATTTAAGATCTCCCACGTCACAAGCATATAAGCTCTGACCACTATCAATGGCAATCTGAAACGCCAATTCATAAAATTTATCCACCTGGTTCTGATGGACTATCAGATTTTCAAGAATCAAAAATAATTCATGAAGAAATGAGGGGCTGAATTTTTCAATTCCGATTGATTCCCCTGCAGCAGTTTCAGTAGGAATCGTTTTTGCAATTTCTTTAACCCTCATTTCAGAATCGGTTGTAACTTTCATCTCTTCATCACCGATGTGTCCTGTGGCGCGTAAGGCCAGACAATCTGAATATTCTGCATTGATAACAATATCCAGAATTCGTGTATCGATAATGATGTCGCTATCCATTAGTAGAAGGTCGGAATGAACCACTAAATCACGCGCCAGCCAAAGAGAATAAATATTATTTGTTGAATCGTAGACCGGATTATGTACATACGATATATTCTGTTCAGGAAATTTGAGAGAAATAAAATTTTTCAACTTATCAGCCAGATAACCTGTTACAATAATAATATCAGTAATGCCTGAGGCCACAAGATTATTTATCATTCGCTCAACAATGCTAATACCACCAACTTCAAGCATACATTTTGGCATTGAATCGGTCAGAGGGCGAAGACGGGAAGCAATTCCGGCGGCAAGAATAAGTGCTTTCAATTTAATTCCGCTACTTTTAGTGAGCGATTAATACGGGTTTGCAGGATATACAAAATAAGCGCATACAGGTTTCCAACAATAATAATACCCCATAAATAAATATCCATCCGGTTAAAAAATCCGCAAATAATCATAAAGGTAAGTTCACTTGTGGGTCCAAGATAGGTCCAGAAATGCAATATTGTTTTGTTCTTTTTATAATAATCCTTACCATCGTAAACGATTGGCTCATCACGGGTAAATTTTATTTGCAGGGCCGAATATTTAAGATAAAACCACAGAAACAAGGACTCTAATGAAAACTTTTTACTCTTTCTGAGATTCTGATACTCTTCTTCAAATTTATCGAGATTTTCCCCAAGCGTACTCTCACGACCCAACACATTATCCATAAACATATTACGGTAGTAATCCAGCATAATGGAGTGGAGTGCATTACTGGCTCCGGCTGCTACAGCCAGCATCCATGCATAAATGGCATCACCCGTATGCAATGTGACACCCAGGGCAATGCAAATATAGGCAACAATTGTAACGATATAATCTGAAACCCCATCGATAATGCGGCCAATCACCGTGCCGTTTTTTTTCAATCTGGCAAGCATCCCGTCAGAACAATCCAGCACATCATAAAGTATCAGCAATATTGCAGCCAGCATACTTGCTGTGGGTGTATCATAAGCGAACAGGAGGCCTCCGAAGACACCAAAAACGAGGGCAATAAATGATATTTGATTGGGTGTTATTTCAGTAGGGTATATTAGTTTTACAAAGATAAAAGCCAGCGGGCGATAAAACAACAGGTCGAGGACTTCTTCGACCTCAATCATTTTTAATGAAGACCGATACTCATCAATCCATTTCATTGAATCAGGAAACCCCGCAAAATTCTTTAATAGCCTCGATGACGAGTCTATTTTGTTCCTGTGTTCCCAGGGTAATACGTAGGTGTGAATTTAGCTGCGGTTCGTTCATAAACTTAATGATCAAATTGCGTTTCGTTAAGAATTCTTTTAGCGGTTGCATCATTTCTTTAGGAATTTTTATAAGAATAAAATTAGCTTCAGATTTATATACAGTAAAACCGGGTATTTTACCCATTTCTATATGATAAAGATCTATGTCCGCACTCATTTTTTTAGCGATATCAGAATAATACTCAGGTGAATCAAGCGCAGCAATTGCAATTTCCTCAGTAATACTATTATAACCCAGATAGCGGTTAGATAATTTTATCAACTGTTCGAGACCGCGGCCCACCAATGCATAGCCAATTCTCAGACCTGCCAATGCATAATATTTTGAAAATGTACGAATCACAACCAGATTAGGGAAATCATTGATCAACTTTATTGTTTGATGACTCTCAGCATGATACCAATAGGCCTCATCGAGGACAACAATTGTGTCAGGTAATTTTTGCATTAATTCATGAAAATCTGCAACTGACATTGAATTGCCAGTGGGGTTATTTGGTGAACTGACAAAAACGAGTTTAGGCTTTTCTTTTTCAATCAGTTCTAGCATTTCGGGAAGATTATAATAGAAACTATCCTCACCAACGTGCAAGGGATATTCAAGGTTTTGCCCATTTACTTCATTAGCAATTTCTTTATAATACCACCATGAATATGACGGTATCATTAGCTTTTCACCCGGGCCAAGATAACATTGTACAACTTGTTTCAGGATATCTTCCGCACCATAACCAAGCAGGACCTGTTTTTCTTCAACTTTAAAATCAGACGCAAGGCGTTCCGACAAACTACTTTTTACACCTCGGGTATATGCCTTTGTATATGAACTTAATGTCTCCCCTGTTACGTTTTTTAAAACTTCCAGGCATTTTGGCGCCGGACCATAATTGTTTTCGTTTCTGTCTAAATAAATAGCTTCAGCAGGCATATACTTTCCATTATTCTATTGTTAAAATAAATTAGGGCAAGAATATAAACAGAATTTTAATAAAAGTCGATGCTTATTGAGAGATTTTGATAATTTTAAGTTTTAAAAGTTTGCTGGATGTGGTTGAAAAATCTGGCATTTCGGAACGAGAAGATTATACTGTCTCCAAATAATTCATCGAAAAATTTGTCATCCCGCAGGGATCTTCCCGTCCAATTAATAGAGAATAATCCGGGAAGATTCCTAAAGGAATGACAATGTTGAAATTTAGCACTCTGGTTTCAGATTCTGAGTTCTTTTGCCTCTTAGCATCTTAGCCTTTTAGCCTTTTAGCCTCTTATCCTTAAAACTAAAAGTACAAATACCGCAAGGATCATACTAATACGTCGGGAATAAAATCCCGATATTAATTCCCCAATAACTATGTGCCACTGACTCTTTTGAGATCGATTCACCGGATGCAAAAGCCGCATTGTATTTAAGACTGGTCATGATCGACACATAATCCGTTGGAAATAAAAATCCAACTTCAGGGGCGATGCCAAAGTGCCAGTTATTCTCTTCAAACGCATTGACCCCTATTTCAAGTCGTTGAACAACATAGTACGTCCCGACCCCGATTCCGATGAACGGCCGGATAGCTGAGCGAGGACTACCAAGATGAAGATGGGAAGTTAACATGATGGGAAATGCATTCAGGTATCGGATCTGGGTTCCCGTAATTGCACCGTTTTGTATTTCAAATGTTCCATCCACACGCTGATCTATGATATTCCAGCCGGTTACACCGCCAATGGAAATGTGTTTGGTAACAAAACTTCGGAATTCAATACCAAATCCCCGGAAACTGGTTTCATCAATAAAATCCTTCGTGTCTTCGGTCGGTACGGCAATATTCCAGGATATTCCACCGTAACCGTCTTGCGCAAACGCATTCAGACTCAGTAAAATCACCATTGATAAGATTAAGATATATTTCATTTTATATGTCCTGTTTTTATAGTTGACGGTATTATTATTCACTTACACCAATATATGGTGACTGTACAAATGCCTGACCAATTGATGTAGATAAACGGGTTTTCACTCCGGTACTGGCATCGCCAAGCAATCCATTTATCCCGGCAATCCAGGCCGTCGGATAGATTTCCTCGTCCAGATCAATATTATCTACATCAAGCATATCTATCAACAATGATCCGGTTGAATAAGAGTAAACCACAGTTCCGCCATACCAGGGATAGTACCAGCCGCCCCAATATCCGCCATAGTAATAGCTGCTGTATGCCTGGTAGTTAGTCCTGGATACTGCTCTGAGGATAATAACCACATCGGGTAATTCTACTGTCGGATCGGTTATCTTTCTAAATCCACGCAATTCCATCTGAGAATTTACCTGATCCAAAATATAACTGTCATACTTTCTGGTTAATTCATCGTCTTCACCTTCTTCGGCAATATGATAAATGGAATCCGGCAAGCTGTATGTTTTATCCTTTGTGAAATCATAATTTGGATCATACAAAGTGGTAACCACATCATAGTCCTGGACCGTCATCCCATAATCGGAATAACACGCGTTGAGAATCAGAACAGACAGAATCCCTATAACCATTAATAAAAGTTTATGTTTGAACTTTATATTAATCTTCATTTACCAACCTCCTGAATTTTAGTTTTGAATTATTTAAATCGTTATTTTTATTTGTCAGATCGATCCGGAAAATCTGAAAATATCCTGGCACATATTTTTTGTACCACTTTATCTGCATCTTCTGGGTCATCTAACAGACCACTACCTTTTCCGCGCCAGAACAAAATTCTATTCTCATTATCTATCAAATCGATCAACAAAAGTCCATCTTGCTTTATCTCATTATTTCCTTCGAACCATTTCCCGTATGTATATCCGGACTCATCGGAGATTACATCCCCTTTTACACCGGCATAAAATGTTACTAATATATCCGGATCACCATCTTCAATAAACTCATATCCCTTTTCAGTCATGATTTGTTTAATCAATTCATAGATCCGGATTTCAGTTTTCTGATTATCAATCCGGTTATAGTTTGCGATCTGGGCACCGCTCTTAAGCCAGCCAAAGGTTTCGAACCGGATATACTCGGCATCACCCTTAGAATCAACATTAATTTTGACCGCCGAACATGCCAGTAATAATCCAACAATTAAAAGAGTTATAAAAAAATATTTCATAGTGATGATCGTGCATCCCCAAAGAAAGTCCAGCGCCAAACTTCCAAGTTAAGATAGATTCTATAATCTGGTTAAATTATCAAAAAATTATTAAGTTCCCAAAAATATTATTGATTTTGTTATGTTTTATAATTGCATTATACATATGCATTAAACTACCTTTTTATTCCTCATTTATAAAAAAGGTCCTTCTCCGGAAATAATATCCGGAGGAGAAATATACTAGAGATTTCTGAAAAATGATTGTTTTTACCTCAACGTCATTCTGAACTTGTTTCAGAATCCCGTTATTTAGACCCTGAAATAAATTCAGGGTGACGAAATTCAAGTATTTAGTACATTTTTCAGAAGTTTCATACTATTTAAATGGAATTAAATTATGACATTTTCAGATATCCTGATCAAAGAGTGCACTGGCATTCTCAAGAAGAATTTTGAGCATCCTTTCGTTACAGCGCTTGCAAATGGCAGTCTGGATATGGATAAATTTCGCTATTATATGATTCAGGATATGCTATATATTGTAGACTACGCACGAGCACTGACCTGGGTTGCACCGCAGATGGCAAATATTTCTGATATCATGCGCATGCTTAATGCTGCCCGCGAAACGTTCGAAATCGAATCATTATTAAAAGAGCAATATTTCGGTCAATTTGAGATATCGGTGGAAGATGCGCGGGGCACAAACCAGGCGCCGTCGTGTAAGGCATATATAGATCATCTTTTTCGATATACCAGGAATGGAACTCTGGCAGAAGGTTTGGCCGCTATTTTGCCATGTAGCTGGATTTATGTCGAAATTGGTTTACACTATAATTCCGGCGATAACATCCCGGATTCAAATCCCTACAAAATGTGGTTACAAACTTATTCAGATCCGGCCTTTGTCGACATGGTCGACTGGTGGTTTTCGATTTTAAATTCAATCACCGTCCATTCAGATGCTAAGGAATTAAATCATCTTAAAAATATCTTTATTGAATCTTGCCGCTATGAGTGGCTATTCTGGGAAATGTCCTGGAACATGGAAACCTGGCAACCCTTGTAAAATGGAGCTATAAGTATGATCAAAAGACCAGGAAGCGGTAAATTAAGAATCCGGTTAGTTCGGGATCTCACAATTACAATTATAATTGCCTCTGCAATCACTCTGTTTATAGTTCTTAACTACAGTTCAGGATTGGTCAGGTCGATCTCCATCTCGCATATTCAAAAAACCACACAGGCAGCCGTCTCTGAATTTCAGGCAATTACCCTTCCCATAGAAAATAATCTAAAGATTATAAATCGTTGGTGTCAGGCAGGATTGATAGATATTAATAAACCGGAAGAACTTAACCGGAAATTGATACCCATTCTTGAACTCATGCCTAATGCTTCGGCCATAATCATTGTTTCCAGTAGCGGAGCCGAATATTTTCTGATGCGGGACAGTTCGGCCTGGCGTACTCGCGTGACAAACCAGGGGAAACATCCCGGCAAATCTATAGAAAGAAAATGGTCTGCAGACTTTAAATTGCTTGAAACCAATATCATCAACACGACGATAGATCCAAAATCGCGAATATGGTATTCAGGTACCGCAGATAGTGCCACTGAAAATAAAATATTCTGGACCCAACCCTTCTTTTTTGAAATTCAGCAGAAACTGGGAATATCCGCAGCAATAAAAAGTACTCCCTCAGCCGATCCAGGTGAAACATATGTAATCGATTTTGATTTACCTATTACTGAATTCTATAAAATGGTTTCATCTCAAAAACCAAGTGTAAACGGCCACACTTTTCTTTTTCTGGCAGATGGCAGTTTATTTGATTTAAGACAATTGCGGGATAAGCCTGGTGCAGAAAATAAAGATACGCAGGTGTTTTTGCCAATTAAAGAATTACCATCTTCTGCAAAGACCGCAGCTATTAAAATGTGGCAAACCAACCCGGCCCGGATAGATGAATCATTCGAATTTAAAAGCGGCGGTGAAACCTGGTGGGGTGGTATCCACAGACTAAATCCCGATGGCGGGCGCGTCTGGATGGGTATTGTGATACCTCAAAGAGATCTAATCGGGCAGCTTTATGATTTCCGTTATCTGGTATTTTTAGCAGTTTTTCTGACTATCGGAATTGCATTATATCTTATTGCCAGATTTACACAAAAATATATAAAAAAAATCAGGCAACTCCCCGCCACGCGGATTGATCCTCGCCATATCGAAGAGGATATCAATAGCATTATCAAATCAGGTGAGAGCAAGAATGTCGAATTTAAGTCCACTATGCGTATGAATCTTAAATCCGGTAAACACGGCAAAGAAATTGAGCAGGCTTGGCTAAAATCGGTAACCGCTTTTCTGAATACAGATGGAGGTATGTTACTGATTGGTGTGAATGATGCCGGTGAAATTGTAGGAATTGAAGCCGATGAATTTGAGAACGACGATAAATGCCGGTTACATTTTAAAAATCTGATACAACAACATATCGGATTGGAGTATTCAGAATTTATTCAAATGGATGTTCATAATATCCAAAGCAAAAAGATCGTTTTAATCGAGGTTGATAAATCATCGAATCCGGCTTTTTTGAAGATGAAAGAGGAAGAAGAGTTTTATATCCGGTCGGGGCCGTCAAGCGTAAAATTACCGGTGAGCAAAGTGCTGACCTATTTAAAACAACAAAATATAAATTCGGAAAAATAAGTAAAGGTCATTTTGGCTCGGAATACTCGTCCTGTCCCGGAACGAGATACTATGGATAAGGACCTTTTACCTGAAGTGCGAATTAATCTTAGATGATTAATAAAAAATTTACCACAGAGATCACAGAGCAGGCACAGAGTTCGCAGAGAAATAAATAATTATAAAAACTCCGCGTTCTTTGCGGTAAAAAAAAGTCAGCCTGCAGAGATTTTTTAAGCTTAGTAATTTTTAGAAAAAGCCCCTGAGTCGCCGAGTCCATAGCAAAATAAATTGTGTCTTAGTGCCTTCGTGTTAGTACGGATTATTCTGGAGGGAATAAAAAAAGGGATACGGTTTTTCGTATCCCTGAGATATTCGAACAAAATATTTGGGGACGTATTCAATACGTCCCTACTGGGGTCGGTTATTTCGATGCCCCCTTGGTTGCTTGTCAAACTCATCTTTCATTTTATCGAATTCGACTTTTTGCTCATCATTCAATACCCTGGCTATCTGTTGCGCAACATCTTCCCGATGTGATTGAAAGACTTCATTTTTCACCTCAGGATCATCAATATTTTTCATTTCTTCACGGAATGTCGATCTTGATTCTTTAAGAATTTTTTCAATTAGTGCTTCCTGATCCGGATTTAAATCCAGTTCATTCTTCAATTGCTCCAGCATGCGCTGGCCATCCCGGTGTGCCATTCTGCGATTAAATTTACCCCGGCGCTTCATATTCATTTTGTCCATTTTTTCCATCTGTCCGGGTGATAGTATGGTTTCTAACCGGGAATGAAGTGAATTAAATTTTTCTTTCATCTGCTCCCGATCTCCTCCATTGTTTCTAATCTGGAGCATCTCATCTCCAAACTCTGAAAAAACCTCAGACAATTGCTTTTTCTGATTTTCGTTTAGTTCTAATTGTTTATCCATCCGTCTGATACGGTTCTCAATAATTGATCTCGGCATTTTATTTTTTTTCAGGTCTGATTTGATTCCTGCCAATAAGTTTTGTTGATCTTCATTCAGAATAGGAAGCACCTTATCGAATAGTTCATCACGCGATTCACGTTGATGATCTTTCAAAATTGTCTGAAGTTGTTCCTTCTGTTCGTTGGACAAATCTAAAACGCCGGTAATCTCACGCATACCTGGTTCGCTGGCATTATCACGCGGTGGCCGTTGACGATCGGATTCTTGTGATTTATTTGTAAATGCAATACTTGTCAAAGTAAAAATAAGTAAAATTATACCCATGGTTAAAATTCCAAATTTTCTTTTCTTCATTATAAATCCTCCTGATAATTTCTTGTGGTTACTGTCCTTGTTAAAACAATCGAGACCGCCACTTTTTTAATTAGATGATAAGATCTTACCGGTTTTTTATCACTCTGCCGGTTTGACAATTAATAATTATAGAATATTCCCGATTCATTAAAGAAGATTATTTATGAATTGATAGAGTCAATCGGATTAGAACAAAGGGATAAAAAAAATCTGGTTCCCTAAGCATAAATTGGGAACCAGATCATAATTATGGTCGGTCTTCTGGCGGGGGCGGAAATGGTGGGCCTTCCTGCGGTGGTTTTCTATGCGGTCTGCGATGCCGCCCGGGGCGTTTCATTCTTTCCATTTTTTGCTTAAAGCGGGAAATTTGTTCCGGCGTAAGAACCGTCTCCAATTCTTTGAGTAACGAATCATTCATCGCCTCAAAATTACCACGCATTTGCTCACCAAGTTGATCCATTTTCTTAAAATGGCGCATCAAAATCTTGCGAAGCGGTTCCTGTTGTGTCTCATCCGGTTGAATGATTTTTTCAATTCTTTGGACAAATCCACGTTCACTTCGCCAATCAGCAATCCGGTCAAATGCGCGATTCTTTAAAAACGACGCGGTGATTAATGATCCCAGTATCATACCGATGATAAGAGTCCCGCTAATGACAAAAATTGATTTTGTTTTTACTGTCATTTTTCTACTCCTGAGCTAAATCGACAAGCGGATTAAATGCATCTGTTGGCGAAATATCGGTTAACGCCAGTATGCCATCCACAGAGAACTGTTCACTACTCCACATATTAAAGGATGCCGTGATAATTATTAATAAAATAGCCGCAATGGCAACCGGCCGAAATATCTGAAACAGGTTAAACGTAAATTCCTCAGTATTCTTTACTTGAATTCTGGCCATTACACGGTCCTGGAATCCATCACCAAAGGAATTGGCGGCGGCTGACTTAAGCGAACTGCGCATTTTAAGAAGGCTCTCTTTCTCAGCGCGAAGCCTTGATGAGCGTTCCAGGGCAGATTCCAACTGCTGGTATTCTTCATTTGAAAGTTCAGAATCAAGTGATTTTAGAAGTAAATCACGTACATCATTACTCATTTATATCTCCTACATTTTTTATATCACAGAGAACACTGAGAAAAAGCTCAGAGATTCATAATTGGATACTTGTAGTTACTCAAAATTTGAATTGTATATGTTTTCGAGTAAAATATAGACAATTGCCTATTGCCTATCATAACAAATATATTCAAGTCACCTCTTGCTATCTCCATGATTACCCATAAAAATCTAAATCGTCGTTAAAATTTCCTTAAGCTTCTTTTGTGCTCGCGATAACCGGGAAAGAACTGTTCCTTGCGGTACTTTCAGAATCTCTGCTGTTTCTGCCGTTGAGTATCCGTCAATCAGCCTGAGTACCGTAACGGTCCTAAAATCCGGATCGAGATTTTCGAGTGCCTTGAAAATGATTTCTTTATTGCTTTCCTGATCAATTTTATCAACTTTATCGGCAATTTCCGGTGATTTTTCATCCTGATTCACAAACAGGCCAAATCTTCGCTTCCTGCGTTTAAGTTCATTTAGAGAAAGATTGATTGCAATTCGCGTGAGGTACGTTCCCACCTGCGAATCTCCGCGGAAACTTTTTAAAGCATTGTAAAACCGGATAAATGTCTCCTGACCGACATCATCCGCCTCAGGACAATGCCCCAGCATTCCAATAACCGTCGCAGCCACCTGCGATTCATAGCGCTGAACCAGATTACGGAATGCGAAATGGTTGCCATCGAGAACTTCGCGGATCGCCTGATCATCTGTCAATTATAACTTATCCTTTGTAATTTATTGATTAGACAAAAAAATCCACGACTTATTCCCAAAAAAAGGGATTTTTTATATTGAACAAATATATATGTGATTATATATTGCAGTCTTAACAGGTATCTCAAATATTACTTTTCCTGATAACAAGCTATACCTATACAAATTATAGATCAAGACTATCTCCAATTAATATATTTACGGGATGAAAAAGAGGCAAATTATGTCCTCCTATTTTTTTCGAGAAGCAACTATAGACGATTTATCCTTTTTAAAAACAATGCTTTATGAAGCAGTGTTCTGGAATCCGAAGGAAAAACGAATCTCGTTTAATGAATTGTTTGCTGTCCCAGAAATTGCCAATATTTTAGGTCAATGGAAAGTTAGAGATGGTGATTTTGGTTTGATTGCCCAAAATGAACAGTAGATCCCGGAAACTTTGCCTTATCTTTGTACAGAAAACTAGGTTTTATAATAGTTGCTGAATCTGGTACATCATGGACAATGGTTATGGAGTTATAGCGGGCGATGCCGGCGGCTAGAATTATTTACCCTCTACGGGATTATCCGACATAATTTTTATGCATTCAGAGCCCCGTCCCTGGCACCGAGAACCGAGTGACGAGTACCTTATGGCCGGAGAGAACCACTACCAATTCTCTTAGGCGAAACTTTCGATTATTATATAAGTTCTGATTTTTTTAAAAATAATATACCATCACAAAAGCAGTTGTAAAATATTCCAGTGAATTTTTTTCCTCGACTAATGGAATAGTTGTCTTGATATGTGAAAATTCCAACCCGATATTATACTCTTCCCGTCCGGTGTAGGCCACTTTAAATATAAAAGAATTTGTCTTTTCCTCGTCTTGACCTTCAGAAATTGAAAATTTTTGAACCGTATATCCGAGATTGATTCCTACCGGCACTTCATAACTATGATTAAAATTTATGTCACCCAGAATACCGATATCAAATCTCCAGACATTTCTATTTTCTTTGGACACAGATTCTCCATACGAGCCATTAATAAATGCCTGGGCGCCGAACATATTGTTGAAGGCATATGCATAGCGGAGGCCAGATCCCCCATCCAGTGGATTATCTCTTTGATAGGGTGTAGTACTAATACTATCAGGTCTACCTATTACATCTTTTATATAACCTGAAAGATTGATCGCAGACTACATTGAAATTCCTGATATTAATTGTAGCTGATAACTGACTCTGCTTGTTGTGCCAGAGGCGAAGCATCCAGCCAAATTCAAAACCGGTAATCGAGGTCACGCCATGGGCAAAGATTGCCGGGGTTGAGCTACCGATCCGGGCAACGGCCTGATATCGAAACCACACGGCAAGCCATTCCTTTGCTTCTACCTGAACATGAACATCCGCCGTGACGTATGTATCCTCACCCTCGATCGTCCCAAGTAATAATTCACCATCATTCGCATAAATGGGGATTTTACTAAGAGACACGCCCCCCCAATTCCTGTTTTAAAAAAAGTAGTCACGAAAGGAGAAAGAAAATTTGAATTTGGCATAAAATAGTGATCGTTTAATTTTGGTAAAGATCTTTGATAAGTATATAGGGAATCGACCTGCGCGGCAAGCATAATTGGCACCAACAGAAACACTATCATATATTTTCGGAATGATTTCATAACTAAAGATTCCATTCTAACCCCGCCATTAGTCTGAAATCCACTATTCTTAAAATCCTCAAAAATAATATTTCCCTGATCCTCACCGTTACCGGAATTAAAATTTACCAGGCCTTGATAATATCTAAGTTCAATTAACAGGTCCGGCTTACCAAGCGGGAATCGAAAGCCCATACCAATAGAAGCCAATATATCTATATTCTTTAGTATCTCAGATATATCCCTGCTTTCGCCATCGTGAGAAATTTCAGCAGCCAGGGGAATCCCAAACTCCAGACCACTGATGAAGTATGTAATCCCATTATCAGAATCCACTCTAACAAATAGCGGGACGATCAGAAAATCAATTTTTGTTTCAAAAAGTAATAAAGAATCCCGGCGGGAATCTTCACCCACCTCAATATTAGATCCACGCTGAGAATACATAGGTTGCAGTGTCAGACTGATATCTTTATTGAAGCGATATGCAATTAAACCGCCGAAATTTAGTCCGGTCCGGTAGGCATAAGAGGCATCCGTCGGTTCAACACCGCCGAATTTTCCGGTATTGGATCCTGCTGTTATACCCAGAGATATCTGCGCTTCAGATAGCAAGGGGAAGCAGGAGAAATACAAAGAAATACAAATATTTAAAACTGTATAATTTTTTTCAAATCAAATACCTTCAGAAAAATATATTTCCCTAACCTTCATAGCCACAATCGTTAAGGGGATTGCCAGGATGGCCCCCATGGCCCCTAATATCCATGTCCAAATAATCAAGGATAGAAATATAACTGTTAAGGACATATTCAATTCTTTTCCCATAAATTTTGGTCTGATAATATTTTCAACGATACCATTGATGACAATAAATCCAACGATTACAATTATTGCTGCAGTTAGACCCGAATCACCGAAGGCGATAAATGCCGGTGCTGCAAGACTTAGAATAAAACCGATATTCGGGACAAAACTGAATAAGAATGATAGAAAGGCCCAGAGTACCGCAAAATCCACACCCATTATTAATAGCAAAACCAGGTTTCCAGCAGCCGTTAAAAAACCTGTAAAAGCAGAGATGGATATATATTTCCGTATTTGGCCGACAAGATCAACCAGTTTGAGCTGACCTTCACTCATCTGTCTCTCACCTTTATTTATTTCATAACGAAGTCCGCTGATATCTATTAATAAAAATATAATTAATAGAAAGACGATGCTAAAATTACTAAAAGTTGATACGATCCCCAAAATAAAGCCAGTAGCTATTTGCATTAACTTTTCGGGTTGCATGTTTTCATTCTGGAAGATATTGCTCACATCAATTCCAAAATTTGATAATAATTGCATGGTATTTAGTTTAAATGATTGCATTTGCTGTGTATATTGAGGAATTTTATCAGCAAGGCCGAAGACTGCTGCACTGAGTATCGAAGCGATAAGCAAGGTAATAATAATAAAGATTAATATTGTAATTAACAGCGAGACAGACTTAGGGACACCCTTTTTCATCAACCAGAGAATAATCGGCATCAGACTCATTCCCAGCAGCACAGCCAGTAATATGGGATTAATGACAGGGGCTGCCAGTTTCATCCCGGCAGCGATGATCACAAGATAGGCTGATATTTGCAACATATGTAATTTCATCATATATCCTTTTTGTTAAAACAATACCATCGGTATAGCGGTATAGAATTTTAAATTTCGAGATGTATAGCCGTGAATAAATTTCAAGAAATAAAAAATAAAAAACAAAAAAATATCAACCATGCTTTGGCCAATTACACATAATCACTATGGTCAACTCCGTATTTATTAAACCCCTTCAGGGTTTTAACATTTGCCATTCCCCACCGCGGGCGTTACCCGCGGCTAGAATTATTTAACCCCTTCGGGGTTATTCCGATATGACATTTCTGGGACCTGTGCCTGAGCTGCTGGTGCCTTGATCCTTGCACCTTGAACCTGCCCTGGCATCCAGTGCCCTGTAACGAGTGCCCATTTTCTCAGGGACTCAGGTGCTTAGGCGCTCAGGGACTTAATCCTTAATCGATATTGGCTTCTCTACTCTTGGTACCGTATTCAAAAAGGTGCCGTAATTCTTCAACTCCTCTAACCGGCAGGACCAGACCAATTTGTCTTCATGAACGGTGATATCCGGACAGCCGTCACACATGCTCTGCCGCCCATCCTGCATAAAATCTACCGGCTGAATAAACATGATGGTTTGCATATACAATGGTTTAAAAATCCGGAACGGATTCTTTAATAAGGCAAGCAGATATTTCCCGGTGATTTTTCGTAAGTCCCTTGTCAAAAGGCCATAATAAAAACGCAGCCGATCGCCCGGTCTTGAGTATTTGCGGTGAGGCATAGGATAAATATTTGTCCCTGGCAAAATGATACACCGACATCATCAGTTCAAGAAACTTTCCGCCCACATAGCCGTAGATTTTATCCTTTGTGCCTATCCTCTCGGTCAGCAGCCATTTATAAGCCGCCGGATCCTCAGTGCCATTTAGAAAGGCCGCCGGTTCAAAATCGGGAAAATGGTCTTTGGCTATCTTTACCAGATCGGTTGATTTAATATCCACTTTGCGGTTTTCATCTGAATGATACATAATCGTATCCCATTCCACCTTTTCACCACCGGAATACCAGTCATATGGTAACTGCGGTATGATATGGCGAAAACATATAAATACCATGGTATGGACGATATCGATATGCTTGTGCGCCCATTCGATCATTTTGGGTACATGGTGAATGTTCTCCTGATATACTGTGGAATTAAACGAACAGGCGATATTTTTATGGACGGCCAGCATCTCCGCATAATGCAGACGCAGGTCGTTAAGTTCCAGTTCATTTTTCCCGGCCCACTCGCCCGGTCGTCCCTGGTTACTGTCGATATGAAAGGTAAAACCAAAGACACCGGCTGTATGCAGTTCCTTTAACAGTTCTTTGGTCAGGGCCAGGCCATTGGTGTTAATGATCGGTTTCAACCCCCGTTTTTTGATTTCGGCCACCAGGGGGATTATTTCGGGATACAACAGCGGGTCGCCGCCGGCAATGGAGATACAGTCGGATTTTCGCAATTTTTGAAAAATATCAAGTTCGTGTTGCACTTCTTCGAAACTTTTGTGTGAGCTTTTCTCATTATCACGATAACAACCATCACAGGCCAGGTTACATTCGGCCGTCGGCTCTAACCAGGAGATGCCATTATCAGGCAACGTCCAGGGTAGTCGGTACAAATCCGTGTGATTGATGATATCTGTACTCATTTTTTTTACTCCATAATTTTGAAAATTATAAAAATCAATTTTTATGTAATTTTGAATTCATCACATATGAAATATTCAATCATATTTCGCCCCTCCGGGGCTTTAATCCGAATTTAAATCTTTTTTCCGTGGGCTTCGCCCACGGCTAGAATTTTTTAACCCCTTTGGGGTTAATCCGATATGCCAGTTCTGGGTCCTGGGACCTGGTGCCTATAACCTTGATCCTTGGACCTTTCACCTTTAACCTGCCCTTCCTGGTATCCAGTGCCGCGCGACGATCGACGAGTACCGAGTGCCTAGTACCGATTAGTCATACTGAAATCCCAGTCCAACTTTGAACAAACTGACAATGCCATCCTGGTAGTAACTATTACCCAACAGCATAAAATTATAACTCACATTTAAAAACATCTTTTCATTGAAGAACATATAACCACCTGCGCCCAATTGCAAGGCAAAACCGGAATCTTTGTTCGAGAGATAGATTTCTTTCCCGGTATAGTCCACATTGGAAAACTGAAGGCCGGCACCACCCAGGATATAGCCGTTAAATTTTCCGGAACCAAACAGATATTTGCCATACAGAATAATCGGCATCGATGAGTAACTAATTTCCCGCGCAGTTTCATCATTGGTATCCTTTGAATTCAGATACATAAGGCCAACACCACCGGACCAATTGCCATCCATATTCAGTTGTTCAAAGCCGACGCCAAAGGTATATCCATCCATGGAATGGCTGGTTTCATCACTGGTAACCATAGCATAACCGCCATCAAAAGTGAACATTTTGGACCAGGGTTTTAGCTGGGCAAATGCATTTTCACTAAGGCAGACCAGGCACATGAATACAAGGGTATACATCATAGATTTCATTTTTATTCTCCTTCTAAGTATGTAGGTAGTGTAAAAAATAACCACAGAGGACACCGAGTAAATTATAAATATTATTTATGTTAATGCTATTTCTAATCATCTCCCCTCTGTGATCTCTTATTAAATAACTCTCTTTATTCCTTCTTTTAATTTGTCAACATTAAAATTGATCAACAATCCGACTTTTAGATTTTCTGCTCTCAGGTAAGTTAGCACCTGGGCAATATGAATATTCTAACAGACCTGGCCCAGGTAATGAGTGAACTTCAATAGCACATGAAATTCTTTTTTCAGTAATATCTCTTAAAGGATATTCTTTTAGAGTTCTCAGAGTTTTCCTCTGAGTGCTCTGCGGTTTCATCTTTTAATCCTGTTTTTCATTTTTTTGTAGAACTTTTGAGACTACCAGTGTGTAGTTATAAAATTAATTTGAGTGAATGTGTATATTCTAATTCTTTAAAAACGATCGTATGTCAAGAATGCTCGAGTGCGATGATTAATACTGAAAGAGCAAATCCAAACACGGTAGATATCCCGGCTAACTTGCCACTGTATTCATAGGATTCCGGTATCATGGAATTGGTCAGCATCATAAGAATCGCTCCCCCGGCAAAAGAATTCACAAATTGCAGAGTAAAGGCTGATGCATTACCAAAAAGACTGTACCCGGCAACGGTTGAGAAGGCAAGTACAACTGCAATGCTAAACCAAGTCGAAAATATTTTTCCCTTGCTCCATCCTGCGGTTTTCATTCCGATGGTACCGGCAATTGCTTCCGGCATCCCGGAGAGAAATATGGCGATGAGCATGGCCAGACTGACTACACCATTCTCAAGTATACCAATTCCGATAACCGCGTTTTCGGGAATACCATCAAGGACTATCCCCAATACCATGGGAATAATCAGCCGCGACTGTCCTGAATCCGTATCATCTTTACCAGTTCCACCACTGATGCGCTCTATCAGCTTCTCGAGGAGAAAAAATGCCAGGGCTCCTGTGAAAAATCCTATCGCTGTAAATCCGCTGCCCTTCGCCATTCTTACAGATTCATAAACAAGTTCATAAGCAACCGCAGAGAAGAGTGTTCCCGCGCCAAAAGCCAAAATGATTCCCAGAATACGCCTGCTTATGTTAAACCTTGATCCAATCACGCCACCCAGAATTAATGAGCTTGAACCAATCAATCCCCAAAACAATGCATTTAACATATTCATATCCTCATAATATTAAAAACACAGGTATGTCTTTAAATCCACAATTCTAATTTCAATATCAAGTACCTGGTACTTAGGGGCCCCACTATTCAAACCATCCTTGCCTTCGAAAATAAAAATATATCCCGATCGCAATGAGAAATATTGAACCAAGTGCGATCGGATAGCCATACGGATGGGATAAACCCGGCATATGTTCAAAGTTCATCCCCCAGACGCCGGCCAGAAATGTCATTGGCAGAAAAATCACAGATATAATGGTGAGCCTCCCGAGGCGACGATTTGTTTTTTCCTGGGCCAGCGAATCAAAAAGGGAGCGCAAGACGTCGATACGTCCCTCCAGCCAATCCAGGGATCTGTCGGTCGCCTGGAGATTTGCCAACGCAGAAAGCAAATATTCCTGGATGTTTTCAGATTTTAAGGCCTTACTGTCCGATGCAATAAGTGCCTGTAATATGGGCAATTGGCTGCTGACTACCGATTCAAGAGTCAGTAATTCGGATCGTTTAAGAGATATTTCTTTCACATCGACCGAGTCGGGTTGGTGGTCCATTTTCTGCTCGAGTGCGATAATTGTGTCTCTGAGTTCGGACGTTCGTTCCAGTGACTTCAGGGATAAAACAATCATGAAGGCAGAGAAAAGCCCGGCGACACTTTTATCAGGGAGCCACTCTGCTGAACTCTGAGAGTGAATGGTGTCTTGAAATTGCGTTGCATTTACGCCACGTAGCGTGAGAAGAAGATTTTTGCGGGCCAGAAAAGATACATGCTCAATTACCGAAGAATTCTCCGCCGTTGAGAGTATGGGGAGTATTAGGAATGTAAGATTGCTTGTGGGGTAAAAACCCGGGCGATCTTTTGCCTGAAGACACAGTTTTCTTGCGAGGCCCTGAACTCCGAGCATATCCATATTCTCTTCCAGTTCAGCTCTTTCGGCACCTTGTATATCAATCCATATATGAGTGTCCTGCTTTTGAAGCGCTTTCACCGCACTGTCATATTCACACGGTTTCAATTGTAAGGTGTCACTAATTTGGTAACAGTTCACTACCATCTTTATTATTCCTTTGCATCCAACGAATGATATAAATCCGAATATCTAATATCTAAATCCTAAATAAATTCCAAGGTCCAAATTACAAATTTTATTAAATCCTTTTGGGGTTTCCGCTTCGCTACGACCAGTGACGAGAGCCTAGTACCGAGCAGCGAGAACCCAGTGCCAAGTGCCGAGTATACTTCATCAAAACATCTGCGTTACACCAAAAAACAGATTAAAAGTATTATAAAGTGCCCTGGTTGTTTCAAGTTGACTTGTTATAGCTATGTCGCCCGGTTCGACCACGCCGGTCGGAAAATTAAAAATCTGGGTAAAATCCGGTCTGTCCGCATGACTATACTCCAATCCGACGCTGAGAAAGGTTTTATCAATATTTGCTGATGCGCCCAGGGTAAAATGATAAATATTAAAGTCGGTAAAGCCAAGATACAGTCCGTTAATATCTTCAAAATTAGCATTGCTGAAATCGGTTCTGAAACTGGCATATCCGCTGAATTTTTCACTTAATTTCTGTTCAAGTGCAATACCTACATTAAAAACACTTTTCATTGAATCATATACTTTTAATAAGTCGGCGCTGTCCTCAGGTTTAACTGCGGCAGAATTGTTATGGATGAACGGACCGCTTTCCGGCTGCATTACGGTATAGACAGGCAAAGGTGCAAACCACTCCATAGCCAGGTGAATCCGTGTCGCATCAGAAACCTGATACTCCATTCCGGCGGCAATAGAGAGAGGTGTTAGATATCGTACATACAAACCTTCCTGTCTGTCCGAAGCGAGTACATCGATGGGAGTTACCTGATTCGTGGTGCTGTCAATTAAAACTAAAACATTATTGGATTTCAGACTGGCATGGTCGGTTCCACCACTGAAAAATTTTGATGTCATACTGGGCGTTGTGAGAGTGAGCCCTAATTTCAGTTTCTCCCATTCGGCTGAGATGCCAAACTTGAAAGAAAATCTGACGGCCCAATAATCCAGATCAATATAAAGATCCGTTGTTGCCATGCGTTGATAGGTTGTATCAAAAGCAGAATTTGATTCATAGCGAATTTTGGTTTGATCGCGGTACGCGCCGATTAAACTAACACCGAGACCGACATTATCGGAAACCTTTTTAGCATAGCCAAATCCTACGGATACTTCAGAAAGCAGTACATCAATTTTTCCCTGGTTAATCAAATATTCATTCCCTGCAAATGCATCGCCAAAACCGGGTTGTGATGGCGGCCTGGTTGGAATCACATCCGCAAATCCTTCATATCTTTCTGAAATTCTCACGTACGAATATCCGCTACTGTAAATCATAAAACTAAAACGGCTGAGGGAATCGCTCAGGAATGGAATACCTCCGGCTAATGAAGCCGGATATAATGAAACCCGGGTGTATCTGGAATCAATCCCCGGTCCACCACCATCCTTAAATGAGTAATCCTTAATACCATACATGTTTAAATTAAAATTCATACTATTTTTACTCAAAAAACCCAAGGCACCCGGATTATAAAAGGTAGCACTGTAATCCCGCACCCCGGCCACGGCAACACCGCCCAGCAATGCGGCTTTGCCTCCGGCTATCTGATCCCAGTAATGCCTGTCCTGCGCCTCAAGGGATACTACCATTAGGATCAATATGATAAAAATCATTCTTTTTTTCATGAGTACTCCGGAATATATAAAACTATTTATTAGACGCTTTCTATGTCTAACAAATGTACTCAATTTTAATATAATATTCTGAAAAATCTTTTTCCTCCAGCCTTTTGCCTTTGGCCTTTTTCCTTTTTCATTGGTTATTCTATTCTCTCAGCTTCCAACGTTTTTCGCGCCTGATCGGGATTGATGCTGGACACGGCGTCATACTGCGTCAGGTGGACCTTTCCGGTGAGCTCTTCGAGGAAATGCGACCGTTTCAGACTATCCATAATCGGGCCCTTCACCTCAGACAGGTGCAATGATATTCCGCCGTCCTTAAGCCGGTGGTTGATCGCCTCGAGACTTTCGAGTGCCGAGATATCAATCGCGTTTACGGCGGGGCATTCAAGAATGACATGGCGGACTTCCGGATTGGCTGCGACTGCGCTGTTGACCAGGTCCTCAATGTAGCGTGCGTTGGGAAAATAGAGACTGGAGTCCACCCGAAGCGAAAGAATGGTTGGATCGGTTACAACACTATGGCGTTTCACATTGCGGAAGTGTGTTGTTCCCGGAATCTGGCCTACGACGGCCACATGTGGCCGTCGATGTTCGGTAGAGGTGGAGGAAGATGGAAAGTGCCACTCCGGCAATAATGCCTGCCTCAATGCCTGCCGTCCATGTAACGATAATTGTGGTAGCCATGGCCGCAAAATCCGATTTTGAATACGACCAGATGTGTTTCATTGCTTTGAAATCCACCAGTGAAAGTACCGCGACGATGATGGTAGCGGCCAGGGTGGCGTTTGGCAGAAAAAACAGCATCGGTGTGAGAAACATGGTTGCAAGCGCGATGCCTATGGCAGTAAACGCACCTGCAGCCGGCGTTTCAGCACCTGCATCAAAATTTACGACTGAGCGTGAAAAACCGCCGGTTACAGGAAATCCGCCCGATATGGCTGAACCGATATTTGAAGCGCCCAAAGCAATTAGTTCCTGGTCCGGATCAACACGCTGACGCTTTTTGGCTGCAAGCGTAAGGGCGACTGAGATAGACTCAACATAACCCACAATGGAGATCAGCAACGCCGGAACAAGGATCTTCATCCAGAGTGACAGATCCAATGGCGGCAAGGTAATTTTTGGCAGACCCTTTGGCACTTTCCCGACGATGGCAACACCTTTATCGGCCAGTCCTAAGCCTGCCACAATAAGAATGGTCGCAATAATAGCCACGACGGGGCCAATCTTAACAAGGATATCCGCAATTTTTTTACTAAGGCCAAAACGGAGTAAAAGTGGTTTTAGACCGCTGCGGACCCAGAAAAGAAAGATGAGAGAACCAATACCAACCGCTGCAGTAAAGAGATTGATATGGCTGATCGTTTGCACAATGGAGATGACATTGTGAAGTAAAGTTTCACCCTCAACATGGATACCGAGTACGGGTCCCAGTTGCCCTGCCGCAATCATGATACCTGAAGCAGTGATAAATCCCGAGATAACCGGATGACTGAGAAAATTGGCCAGAAATCCCAGTTTTAGAAAACCCATGGCGATCATCAACAGACCAGAGACCATGGCGAGTGCAATGGCTGCCCCAAGATACTCCGGTGTTCCCTGTGAGGCCAACTGCCCGGCAGCGGCTGCAGTCATAAGACTGGCCACGGCTACCGGGCCGACCGCCAGCGCGCGGGAGGTACCGAAAATCGCATAGAACACCAGCGGGGCCATTGAGGCATAAAGTCCGATCTCCGGAGGAAGTCCGGCAAGCAAGGCATAAGCCAGAGATTGCGGGATCAGCATCATAGTTACAATCAGCGCAACGATCATGTCGTTTGTAAAGGTCTTGCTGTTATATTTTGCCCCCCATTCCAGGATTGGCAAGTATGATCGTATTACCTTATAAACACGTTGGCCTGTTCCGGATTTTGTTGCTGTATCAGGTTTTTTGTCCATTTAATTTCTCACTTTTTATCCCCAGCTTGAAAGCTGGGGATATTGATCTGATATCGATGGATTCGATTTTTATCCCCGGTTTGAAAACCGGGGCAATAGATCTGTTAATTTCCAGATTCATCCTCTTTCACTAGCCCCAATCTTCAGATTAGGGAAAATAAAATTCCTCGCGGCTAATGATCCGTTATTTATGGGTTCATCTTTTTATCTCCGGCTCGAAAGCCGGGGCAATAGATCTGTTAATTTCTGAGTTCATCCTCTTTCACTAGCCCCAATCTTCAGATTAGGGAAAATAAAATTCCTCGCGGCTAATGATCCGTTATTTATGGGTTCATCTTTTTATCCCCGGTTTGAAAACCGGGGCTAGTGATCTGTTATTTATGGGATCGATTTATTATCTCCGGCTCGAAAGCCGGGGCAATAGATCTGTTAATTTCCGAGTTCATCCTCTTTCACTAGCCCCAATCTTCAGATTGGGGAAAATAAAATTCCTCGCGGCTAATGATCCGTTATTTATGGGTTCATCTTTTTATCCCCGGTTTGAAAACCGGGGCAATGGATCTGTTAATTGTATGATTCATCCTTTTTCACTAGCCCCAATCTTCAGATTGGGGGAAACAAATTCCCACAATATTTTGGGCTTTAGCCCTAAATTTTCTATTCTGCGTTGCCTACCTTATCGGCATGTTTGGCGAATATACGTGCCGCAATTGCCGCGACGATTATAGCCACCGGGACTACCAACACAATCATTACGAATACTTCCGGATCAGGATTTGTAATACCAAAATAGGCCACAAATACAGCAGCAATATTACGTGTACACATTCCTAATGCCATCGCGCTTCTTTGTCCTTGCTTTAAGCCAAACCCTACATTATAAGCAAGTACAGTCAACACGATAAAGAGTATAAGTTGTGCTCCAATAGCATAACTGCCTATTGCGCTGAGCATTTCCTCCCAGTAAATCCAGAATGTTAAAACTGCGGTTGCCAGAAAGAAAAGTGTACCTATTTTTTTGACCACCGGAAAAAGTTTATTTGCCAGAGGTTCCAGGAATATCTTAAGCATAAAACCAATCATTAGTGGTAACAACACCAATAAAAGGAGTGGTTTTGCAAGAGCTGCAACGCTCACGGTGAGCCCCTTGATTAATACGGGAGTCATCAATGGTAAAAATATGACCGTACCTACCGTGGCGATCAGGAAAAAGGCACCGGCAGAGGACATGTCGCCTTTGGCAGTCCTTACCATAAGTGGAAAAAACGGTGCCGTTGGAGCCAAACTGATCAGGAGCAGTCCAGCTACATGTGGTTCCGACAGCGGAAGAATTTTGGTCACTAGAAAGGCAACAGCTGGCCCTACTAGCCATCCCCAAACAAGGATAAGGATAACAAACTTGACGTTCTTCAGCGACTTGAACGTCTCGACTTTATTAATCTCGAGACCCATTGCTGCAAGATTAGCCACGGTAAAAACCATCACTACGATCTTATAGATTTGATCCATACTCATAATCTATTTCCTTATTTTATTCTGCACGATGGGAACGTGCCAGCATACCACCGGAGATATTTCTGGCTTTGAATCCGTTTTGCAGCAGGATGCGAGTGGCATAATAGGCACGCTGAGCAGAGCGGCAAAGTACATGAATTTCGCGGTCCCGGGGAAGTTCCGCCAGACGCGCACGCAGTCTGTGGAAGTGGAATATTTACCGCACCATCAACCCCTTCCACTTCAATTTCCTGGGGATTACGCACATCAAGAATCAATCCCGTGCCGACAGCGTCCCAGTGAATGATCGGCATATCGTTTCGTAGAATATCTCCGGCAACCATGCCTGCAAAGTTAACCGGGTCTTTGGCACTGCCGAATGGCGGTGCATAGCAGAGTTCGGATTCTTCCAGATCGTAGATCGTGCAACCCATCTGAAGGGCCATGGCATAAGAATCGATACGCTTGGGAACACCATCCTCGCCGAGCACCTGCGCACCCAGCAAGCGTCCGTCGGATTTGCGAAATATGACCTTGTTAATCAGTATCTTTGCGCCGGGATAATATCCGGCGTGTGAATTTGGATAGAGATATATCTTCTCGTAATCTTTATCACCCAGTCTTTTAAGGGTCTTCTCACTTGCTCCGGTTTGGGAAATTGCTGCTCCGAAAAGTTTACAGATGGATGTTCCCTGGGTTCCGCGGAACTTAGAATCCCGTCCGGCAATCACATCAGCCGCAATGCGGCCCTGCCGGTTTGCCGGTCCGGCAAGTGGAATCAGCGTATATTGACCAGTCACAAAATCCTTGACTTCAACCGCATCACCGACAGCCATGATATCCGGATTGGAGGTAATCATTTGCTCATCAACGCGAATACCGCCCCGTTCTCCAATCTCGATCCCGGCCATTTTAGCCAGACCGGTTTCAGGTTTGACCCCAATGGCCAGGATCACGATGTCTGCAGGATAGGTTTTACCTGATTCTGTCAGCACTTCAAGTGGCCCGGATTTGGGTTTTTTGAATCCGGCGACGCCATCATTGAGTTCATACTTTAATATTATTCTTTGCCAGATATCGCTCCACTAGACGTGCCATTTCAGCATCCAGAGGCGGCATAACTTGATTGAGTTTCTCAATAAGTGTTACGCTGAGTCCCCGCTCCATAAGATTTTCGACCATTTCCAGACCGATAAATCCACCGCCGATAACTACTGCGTGCTTTGCTTTTGACACGGTGTCCACTCCCGTGAAGGAATTGCCGACAGAACGGTCAATATCACGCTCAAGCCATTCGCGCATATTTTTTGCATCAGCCACTGTCCGACAGAGAAGATTCCCGGAAGGTCAATACCCGGCAGCGGCGGACGGATAGGTGCTGCTCCGGGGGAGAGCACGAGTTTGTCATATTTTTCGGTCGTCACTTCTCCTGTAACATGATTTTTCAGATCCACGGTTTTCTCTTTAGCCGAAATACCAATCACTTCACGTATTTGGCCGGCAATCGACATTGAAGATCGCACGAAACATCTGCTCCGTCGCCACCAGGAGATCTGGCTTCTTTCTCAATCGAACCGCCCACATGATAGGGCAGACCGCAGTTGGCATATGACACAAAAGGTCCGCGTTCAACCATCAGGATTTCAGCTTTTTCATCCAGCCTGCGCAGACGCGCCGCACAGGACGCCCCACCGGCCACACCACCAACGATAATTACTTTCATTTTTTCTCCTTTAATATTGTTTCGTAGTGTCAATTTTTTTTATCAAAATGTCGTCAAGTACAATTTGGTTGGTCAATCATACAAGTTTTATCTAACAAGACGCTGAGAACATAGCCCCCCAAAAGGGCCCCGGAATATGTTCTGTTGAATATATACCAAAGTTACTTTCTTTAATTGATCTTACCTTTCATAGTATGCCATTGACTTTTGTGAATATGCCAAGCCCCGAATCAATATGATAGGTCCAGGGTAAGGAAGGATTTCAAGATCATACTATGATTATTCAAATCCCGTGCCAATTATTTGTATCGTTGAGCCGACAGTATATAAGTGATTTATAAATAAGATATTAGTTGAGATTTTTATCGAACGGAAACAGAAGACAGTGATAGAAATAACCCGGAAATCTCTGGGTTTACTAGAAATCTCAGATTTAATCATGTCTTGATTTCGGATTGGCGATTGCGGATTTGTTGTCATTTCCAATCAATCCCTTTTTCCAAAAACCGAAATCGGCAATCCGAATTCCGAAATCCCCATTCCCCAATCCGCAATCATTTTCCAAGGATTTCAAGGGCGACCTCAAAGATCTCCTTCAGGCCTTCCAACTTTTCCTCACTATGATATCCCTGTTTCCAGCCTTCTTCGGACAAGATATCGCTGATGGCAAATACAGAGGTCACTTTTACTTTACGATAAGCGCCAACCGCAAAAAGTGCTGAGGCTTCCATTTCTACTGTTAACACACCCTCATCACGATATTGCTGCAATTCTTCAAAGGTTTCGCGGTACACCGCGTCTGTGGTCCAACTGGTTCCTTTAGTAAATGGGATACCTTTTCTTTCTATGGCTTCACACAGATCCACAGTCAATTCCGGGCTGGAACGGGCATATTTTTCATCAGGCAAATAATGAAAAGAAGTACCTTCATCCCTGATGGCCCGTTCACAAATCACAATATCGCCAACGTTCATGTTCTTTTGCAGCCCCCCTGCGGTACCCAAATTTACAAAATATTTAATTCCATAAGCCGCTAGTTCTTCTAATGTCATGACAGCAGTTGGCGCGCCAAAACCGGCTGCTTTTATGGCAAGAATTTGGGAATTGTTGTGCTTTAATAAATACGAACCTTTTAACCAACCATCGCCTGCAACACGGCCGGGAAGCGAACTGACCCAATGCCAAAGCGCTGAATCGTAACAAATAATTGCTCCGGCAGGAACCGGGGTTGAAGGATGCAAGCCTGCTTCTTTTCGTTCAATAATCACCCCCGCTGGTTCGATTATCGCCCTGCCCGAATATTTTTCAGAATTGTTAGGTATGCTCATCTTTTATTCATATCGGATTGCGAAATAATATGATACCGGATTGGTATTGAAGAAACTGAAATCCGCAATTTGATTAAGACACGGGCACCATCTCAATTGCGTTTTCAGGGCAAACGCTTACACAGTCTCCGCATCCGGTACATTTGTCTTCAACAATAACTGCTTTTCCGGGCAACATCTCATATTTTCCTTCAGAAATACATACGGCTGCCGGTAATCGTTTTGGTCCTTCCTCAATCGCTTTTTCAGGACAGGCTTTTATACACTCACCACTGGCTTTACAATCATAAAACTTCACTTTGGCAAGATAGTTAGGTCCTATAGGAATTTCCTTTTTGCCTGATTTTTTATTTGAGGTGTTAGCCTGATTGCTCATAATTTAACTCCTTGCAATATCGATGTATTCATTTTGATTGCGGAATTTGGATTGCGGATTATTATGTCGGGCTGTTTTGCCTGATGCAGTAAAAATTGCCGTCAATTCATCCGCCTCCTTGATTAAACCCTTTATTTTTTCTTTTTTAAGCAGATTGGCTTCCACAATAAGTTCAAGCCAAAATAGTGTTTCGTCACTTTCTTCTTCAACAATTGTTATTTTAGAAACAAAATCTGCGTTGCTCAGGCCCGGCAGGCTGACCGATAATTTGCCGCAACCGAGGTACTTGAGCGGATTATCTGCTTGCCAATTGTTCGTCCAGCTCATGTATTTGGAAGATCTTCAACCAATTTAATAATCATTAAAGCAAACTTTTTGGTTCTCGCCTTGAGTTCTTCCTTTGTCATTTCTTATCAATCCCCTTTCCCAAAATCCGAATTCGGCAATCCGAAATCTATTCTTCCTTCTCGCCAATGCGCCCAAATGCCTCATCAATAATGGCCTGAAAGCGCTGCACCACTTCATCTGATGGTGTTTTGTAATCATCCAATTCATACACAACACCGAGAGATTCATACTTACCAAGACCAAAACGGTGATATGGCAATAGTTCATAATCAATTACATTTTTATGCGGCTTTATGAAATCCAGTACACCCCGGATATGTTCCTCGTCTGCATTAACACCCGGGATCAAAGGTGTACGTGCGATGAAGTCTATATCGGGAAAAGTTTCATATGCTTTTTTGAAGTTTTCCAGGATGCGCTCATTACCTACGCCTGTCCACTTTTTATGACGTTCAGAATTCATCAGTTTTAGATCATGTAGCACTGTATCTACATGAGGAAGCACTTTTTCAAGGAAAGACCATGGGGCATTGCTGGCTGTCTCTATTGCCGTATTAATTCCACGAGCGTGAGCTTCCTGTAATAAGGCAGCTGCAAAGTCTGGTTGCAGCATGACCTCACCGCCGCTAATTGTCATACCGCCACCTGTATTTCTATAGAATGAAGCATCTTTTTCTACCTCATCCAGAACTTCGTCAACAGTCATCTTTTTGCCAAACATTTCAAGTGCACCAGTCGGACAGAGTGAGGCCATTTCCTGATCACAGTGCATGGCAAGTTGCCAGTTTACTTTTACTTTTGAATCATCACCTTCTACAAAATAGAACGCACCTTCAGGAAATGGAGGCTTAAGACAAATGCTGCACTCTTTACCTTTACATTTTTTAGGATCATAGGAGAGTTCCGGTTTATTCCTGATGCTTTCAGGATTACCGCACCATTTACAGCGCAGTGAGCAGCCCTTTAAGAAAACAGTTGTTCGGGTTCCCGGACCATCGTGGGTGCAATATCGCTGGATGTTCAGTACTGTACCTGTTATTTCACTGGGGTTAACTGCTGTTTGCTTTTTCATCTTTAATTCCCCTCCTTTCCAACGTAAATACCAATTGAATCTGCAATCTTTAGAAATTCGTTATTCGCAGATATCGTCCTGACTTTATTAATTGCTTCAGCTAAAGGTATAAATTTGATTTCCGGGGGGATAAAAGAAACCATTACTCCTTTTTTATCTTCATTGAAAGCTTGTATAGCTCCGGCACCGTAGGCCATACCTAATTGTCTGTCAACAGCAGATGGGTTTCCACCTCTTGCCCACGGACCAATTACCAACGGATAGGTTTCTTCCGCAATCAGAAGCTGCAGCTCAGTTGCTACTGTCTCGGCAGCTTTACCTGAACTATGAATAACATATCCGCTATTAGCATCATCTGTTGCCAGTGGAGATAGTGAAGCTTTTAGTGAAGATACCTTTTCTTTTTTCTTATTTTTATTAATGATTTTTGCACCTTGTGCAACTACCACAAGACCGTAAGGTCTTGAAGGAGATATTTTTTCTTTCAACCTTGCTGCTAAATTTTTCAGATCCATTGGAATTTCGGGAATGAGTATTGCATCGGCGCTAACAGCAATTCCGGATTGTAGTGCCAGCCAACCGGCTTGTTCTCCCATTACCTCAACTACCGCAATCTTTCGTGCAGACTGAGCAGCTTTACGTGCTCGGTCCAGCATTTCAATTGTGAGAGTGAGCGTGCTGTTAAATCCAAAAGATACAGCAGTAGAGGAAATATCATTCTCTACCGACCGCGGGACACAAACTGCATTAAGCCCTTTGCGATGGAGCTTGTACATAATACTTAGGCCCATTCCTCCAACTACAGAGATCAGTCCATCAATTTTTTCTTCTTTAAGTTTTTTAAGCAGTTCATCTGATAAGTCAACTTCTTCGACCATTTCCAATTCATTTATCCGGCGGACATTAAATGGATCTACACGGCCGGATTGACCGAGAATGCTCCCTGCAACCGGATCAAGATTTTCAATCATCTGCGGACTGAAATTTACCAGTCCTCCATCAGGATAATGCTCGGGGTGTAACAATCCTTCAAAACCATCACGTATGCCTGATAATTCCCAGCCTAATTTAGAAGCAGCAAGCCCTGCACCTTTAACCACAGCATTTATAGCCGGGACAAAACCGGCCCCGACCATGATGGCAAGACGTTTTTTATTCTTGTTCATAATATTTCCTATTGTTTAAATAAATCTTATTAATTTCCAGGATCATTTTTTTATTAAGAAATGGTAGGACATAACGCACTGTTATGCCCTACCTTGATTTCATTTTATCTCATCATTTTTCGAAACTCTGCAACGTGCGTTCGATGACCTCGTTCTGCACGCCCGGCGCCAGTTTGGTGAAGAACGCGCTGAAACCGGCCACCCGGACCACAAGGTCGCGGTAGTTTTCCGGGTGCTTCTGCGCATCCCTAAGGATGTTGGTGTCCAGAACATTGAACTGGATGTGATAGCCGTCGTTATCAAACAGGGTCTTGACCAGACCCAGCACGTTATCCCGGCCCTTGCGGGTCTTGAGCTGATCCGGCGGGAGTTTCATGTTCATGTGCGTTGCGCGTGTATTTGATGGCATCCTGAGCCTTCGCCGCAGACATCACCAACGCGGTAGGGCCGTTGACATCGGTTCCCGGCATGGCCGACAGACTTCCATCGGTGAGGGCCACTCCGGCTCTCTTGCCGTTCGGCAGCGCCCCGGTCACCATGCCCATCAGGTTGTGGATACTCTTGGTATAAGCATCGGGCGTAGACTTGATGTCTTTGCTGAGGTAGTTGCCACCGCCATCGACTTTGTTGAAAGCCGTCAGGATGCTTTCATACACCCGATGCGTCAGCCGGTTCATTTCCGGGATGTCGTTGCCATGCTTGGGCGCGTCCTCATAGCACATCTTCCTGACCATTTCATATTCGCCCTCGAAGTTGGCCGCCAGGGCCTTCTTGAGTTCGGCCATCGTCAGCTTCTTCTCGTCAAACACGAGGTGCTTCACCGCCATCAGCGAATTGGCGGCGTCAACGCCACCCACAGACAATCTGGGCACAGGTGTAGTAGTTGGCTCCGCCATTCCACACTTCGGTGCCGGTTTCAATGCAGCCGCCGGTCAGAAGCGAGCGCCATGGAACCGGGAGGAAGTCAGCGCACAACATGCTGGCGATCCAGGCGCCCCGGCGGAGGACCTCCTCATTGAATTGAGCTGCTTCTCAAAGGCCGCATACAGTTCCTCGAAGTTCTTGAAGGTCTCGGGATCCCCGGTCTTGGGTCCGACCTGCTTCTTGATTCGGGGATCGAAGCCATTGTTCATCGTCAACTCGATGATCTTCCCAAGGTTGGGCTGGCCTTCCACCGGGTGACCGGTTTCGTAGGGAATGTAGGAACCCACACAGGCGCCGATACAGGTGCGTCTGGCCTTTTCCAGGGTGAGCCCTTCTTGGAGTCAGCGAACAGATTCAGGGCCCGTTTCATCATCACGTCGCCGTTAACGAACTGCGGCATGCCGATACCGGTGCCGATAACATCCAGGACCTTCTCCAGGAATTTGCCGCTCATCCTCTCCGTGTAGATGCAGGACAGCGGAGGCTGCGGCAGGTGGAGATAGTTGCATGCATCCAGAACCACGTAGTCCATTTCTGCGGTGGCATCCTCCCCATCCTCGGTAAAGCCTCCGAGCGAGATACTCTGGCCCAGGTCGGCGGAGTTCTGCAGGGCGACCTTCTCGCCGAAGTAATAGCCGATTTCGTTCAGCTTGATCACGAGGTTCTGGAACATGAACGTCGCTTGTTCGTAATCGACCAGCCCGGCCGCCTTGTCGGCCTGATAGTAGGGTTCAAGGTTCTGGCCCAGGTAGGCCTCGGAGTAACCGCAGCCCACCTGTTCGAGTTCCGCGCAGAGATGACAGAAGAAATGGCACTGGATGGCTTCTCTCAGGTTGCGGGCCGGATGCTCGGGCACCCGTTCGCAGGTTTCGGCAATGGCAATCAACTCCGCTTTGCGGGCCGCGTCCTTCTCCTTGGCCGCCATTTCCCGGGCCAGTTCGGCATAGCGATTAGCGAAGCGGACAATGGACCGCATCAAGATGAGGCTGGCTTCATAAAAGTAGAGCTTGCTGGCATTGGGCAAGCGCATTTCGAGGGCCGCCTGCCGCTCCTCGACCTCCTTGATCATGGCGGCCAGTCCATGGTTGTAAATTCTGGGGTAGTTCAGGTTGCCGCCGCCACCCGGCCAGTCGAAGAAACTGATGACAAAGCCGGAGTCATAGCAAGGATTCGGATCGAAACCATACTTCTTCTCGAAGATCTCCAGCGTGCGGGGTTTCAGCGCACGCTTTTCCCAGTAATCGAGGGCCCACTGGTTGACCCGCTTGTCCTCCGGGTCCTTGCACTTCTCAACGGTGTTGTCGTCCTTCATCCAATCAATGTTCCATTCCGGATACGTGTAGATGCCGTTGACGGTGCTCGCCATGCTGCCCACGAAGAAGTTGTCGTCGATGTAGAGCTTTTTCCGCTCCAGCAGAGTGGCCATGAACTTGGCGCGACGCATGATGTTCTGGTCGCCTTGAGTCGCCGCGTAAACCTCCTCCATGATCCTGATCCGCTCAAAATCGACCTCAGCGGGCGTGCTCCTGAGTTGTTCTTTCAGCCGGTCGATGCGGGCTTTATCAGCGGTGACCTTTGCTGTGGAAGGATATAGCTTTTGTTTTGCCATGGTATTTTCTCCTTAGTTTTTGATAATTGTGATCTGTTAATAAAATTTTATTTTAAATTGTTAACGGCAGTGCTCCATGATTCTCTCATTTCATTATTTCAGTCTCATCCAGGCGGTTTAATTTTTGCAAAAATAGTTTCACCACGGCGATTGCAGTTATACTACCAGACCTCTGGCCTTTTCAACCGTCTCAATTCCTGCAGAACTTGAGACCGTGTCGAACCTGATTTCGGGTTTTTTGTCAGCCATCTCCATAACCACCAGCAAGTTGCGAAATTCATCTGAGCGAAGATGAGCATCCAGATCTTCTTCAGTACACCATACTTCTTCTATCATATGGGCTTTGTTATCCTCCAGGTCCCCGTAAATATGGCAACATTGACAGCCGGGATTGTCCCGGCACAGTTCATATTCCAGTCTAAGAATTTTCAATGCTTCTGTACTTTTTTGGGCCGGTATGGACATTCTAAAAGTTGCGATAATCATATGTGCCTCATTTCTTTTCTCTAATGATGTCCGGTATGCTGGAGAAGCGAAGTCTGTGAAATTTATAATAGTCTCATTTATTTAATATCCCTTTTCGGGGATTAATGACAGTTGTATTAAACAGCATTCATAAAACGATGCTAATTACATGCCAGAAAAAAAACCGCCGGATGATTACCGTATTAAAGTCAGGGAATGAATGGATTTAAATGAAATAAGCCCGGGAGGGTAAAAATGGAAGGAAATAAACCATATGCCCATATTTGGGCATTTTGCCCGGATTTAGGCATTATTTTGTAGGGTGTTTGATCTCCAATTTCTTGATTTTCGCTTGCAGGGTTGTTCTCTTGAGACCAAGAATCTCAGCAGCACCACCCGGTCCGGAAATGCGCCAGCCGGTCTTCTGTAGTACGGCGGTAATATGCATTCTTTCCATATCATTAAGATTTTCACTATACTCCGGTTTTGAAGATGGGTGTGTTGGCAATGGAACATCAAGTATTTTTCCATTACTCATGATCATGGCGTGTTCGATCACATTCCTTAACTCCCTGACATTGCCCGGCCAGGAATAAGATTGCAAGGCATGCATGGTCTTCGTCGGAATACTTTCTATCTCCTTGCCTAATTTCTTTTGAAATTCCTTGACAACCGCCCGGACCAGCAGCGGAATATCTTCACGACGGTCACGAAGCGGAGGGATCACAATGGGAAAAACATTCAGCCGGTAGAAGAGGTCCCGTCTGAATTTGCCGGTATTTACTTCCTGCTCAAGATTCCGGTTGGTGGCAGCAATGATGCGGACATTGACATGCCGGCTTTGGGTTGAACCTAACCGCTCGAATGTGCCTTCCTCAAGCACGCGGAGCAGTTTACTCTGCAGATCGAGTGGAATTTCTCCGATCTCATCGAGAAAGATGGTCGAACCATCGGCCATTTCGAATCGACCGATCATTTTGGTCATTGCACCTGTGTAAGAGCCTTTCTCGCGGCCAAATAGTTCGCTTTCGATCAGCGTGGGTGGAAGCGAAGCACAGTTGATTGTTATCATCGGTTTGTCTTTGCGCAAACTCATACGGTGGATGGCCCTGGCCAGCAGTTCTTTTCCCGTTCCGGTTTCCCCCAGCAGGAGAACCGTAGAGTCGGTTTGAGCAACCTGTTCCGCCTGGGTCAGGACATTTTTCAAGGCGACGCTTTGCCCCACAATGCCCGAATGTTCAACCAGAACTTTTACCTCCTCCCGCAGATAGGTATTTTCACTTTCCAGTCGTTCTTTCAGCGCCTCAATTTCCTGCAGGCGATCCTGGAGTTGACCCTCCATGCGTTTGCGCAGGATGGCATTGGTAAATATCTGTGCCACCAGTTGTAGTCTGTATAACGACCTCTTCCGGCCAGGTATGTACCTTATGCATCGTGTTGAAGCACAGAACACCGATCAGTGTTTTTCCGCCCACTGTGAGTGGAAGCGAAAGATTGGACTTAATGTCATATTCCATACAACTCTCCAGATCGATGGTCGCCTCCACCGGCAAGTCTGCCAATGTTGCCAGATTCACAATGTTACCCGCTTGAATCTGAGAAAAGAACCAGGGGAATTTTTCGGAAGCCGTTGTAGGATCGCTAGGTTGAAAAGGATTGACGATGGTCTCACGATAATAAAGATTGGTTAACATAACATCATCCTGGTCCGGGGCCGGTTGCTGCCAGAGGACACATAGATCCAGATCAAGGCATTCGCAGACCTGACGCTGAGTGTCTTCAATCTTGCTATCGATCTGGTCGGCGGGCAAATTGATAAAGTCCGCAGATATACTGGCCAGTAATAACTCAAACTGCAACTTCTTTTCACTGCTATTCATGACTCGTCTATCCCTGGTCATGTCTGCCTGAGTTCCCTGGTGTAAGAACATTTGCCGGGTTGAGGATGATTTTACTTTTTCCGTTTTAATTTTCATATTTCCAATTTTTTAATGCAAAAAATTAAGCACAATATATGCTATTACCAAATCTTGTTTGTTATTTTACGGCAATTCGAATCTCAATTTTTTCAATCGCATTAATTCCTTTCGCCAGGTCGGTAAGCAACACATAGGTTTTGAATTCGATCAATTGTTTAAGAGTTGCGCCATCAATATTCTCAACCAGCCCGCTTTGTAATATCAGGTCTACCAATTTTTCTGTAGCATCATCCACATTGATATTGCCGATTAACTGACTGATTATTTCTGTCAGGGCATCCAGCACCTCTTCTTGCGAAATATTATCTTTAATCAGTGCTGTCAGCCAACCGGCGATTTTTTCAGCGGCAGCCTCCACATTTATTTCGCTCAGGCGTTCCATGATTGGCAGAATTAAGTTGTAAATATTGTCCGCCGCAAAAACTTCCAGTATTTTGTTGTGAATAATTGCCGACAGATTTTCAGCCAGTTCCTCAGCGTTGAACATATCAACTAATCCATTCAATTCATCCTCAAGAAAGGCGACAATCCCGGGTTCGGCAACTTCAACCAAATTATAAATCCATGCGGCAATCACCTGCGCAGCCTGATCTGCCGGAATGTCCTGCAATCTAAAAATAGCCGTTTGTACGCCTTTACTTATGGTAGAATCCATAATATCGATTATGATTTCAGCTAAACCGGCAGCAGCTTCTGCATCGCTTTGATCGTCAAGGGATGACTTGATAATTGTCAGCGCAGAAGTTAACAATTGCTTTAATGGTATTCCAGTCCGGATCCAGCTCCAGTCCGGGGAAAGTAGCATTCAGCTGATCAACCAAAGGTTTTAATACATCGTCGATAATATCCTGGGCTAAGGCCGGTATTTTTACCGTGCTTGTTGAACGTAAGGTGGCAATAAACGGCTCAAGTGAGTTGGCCAAAGTTTCTGCATCAAAGAAGTGGTTGGTAAATGTAGTTGCCAGGGTATCAGCCAATTCCACAATTGTGCTTGAATCTACTTGTGAAAAACTTGTCCAGACCGGATAGATTTTGTTGTAAATATTATCTTCAGAAAACACCTTAGTGATTACTTTATAAATTGCATCAGCAATATTTGGCACCAGACTTGGTAGCGTCTCGTCTTCAAACCTCTGCAATATGGGTAGAATGGCCTCATAAATGTCCGATTGACTGATACTTGTTTCAATCCGGTTGGCAATTTGCTCCGCTACTTCCTGTGCGGCTTGTTCCGGATTATCTACCTTTAGTTCCTCAAGCAACGCTACCAGTTTATCATATACCAGCGATTCCCAATCCACTTCTTTTAAATTTAGAATAATAAGAGTCGCCAATTTTTCAGATATCTCTTCCGGGCTTTGTGTAATTTCATCCAGTTTGCCGTGAATTAAGTCATAAAGTAACTGCTGAATAGCTGCCTGAACTTCTTCATTACCCAAAATTTTATCCACAACCGCGTTGGCAATATCACCGGGTTTGCCGGAATAAATCGCATTGGATATCATTCGATTTACTGCTTCATTGATTATGCCGTTGGTTATGTTACCGGAGGTCATGGTAAAGCGCCCCTCATTCTCCTCATATCTGTATGCATAACTCATCGGACCAATACTATCAGGGTTTACTCTGATCTCAGCAGAGTTAAGAACATTATAAGTGCCCAGTTGATAAAAAGCATCTTGACCGGTTGTATCCCGGTAAATTTTCGCAGTTGTAAATTGGTACCGGTAATTTGTCTGACGATGATCGTTGCTGAAAATATCATAGGAGTTGTATTGCCCGGGCGGTACCATACCATTCTGGTCAGCTACATTGGCCAGCAGGGGTATAGTCTCTCATTTCGTATTTTACATCAACAACTAAGTCATTAAAGCCCCATAAATTATTGCGCAGCAAAATCTCCGTATCTTTGATTTTTCGAAGTGCCTGGCCATCCGGGTTTATGAGGGCGTCATCCTCTTCACATGAACTGATGAACATCCCTGCGCATAGTATTAACAGAATGGTTATATTCTTAATCATATTATTCCTTCCTACAAATTAAATCCCAGCTTGATAGCCGGGCCAAATTCATTCATATCGAAAATGAAACGTTCTTCATTCTCCCCTTTGTCATAGTCAATGCTTATAATTCTATACCCCAGGCTTAACTGAAACAGCTCCGTAAAACGGTAACCGGCATAGGCCTGCACTTGCCAGGTAAAATCCGAACCAATACCGAAACCACCAAAATCACCACGGAACTGAAACAGCCATTCGTTATCGATATCGGTCGTAAGTCTGGTAATCAGGATTGGATCATAAAATGTTTTTGAGTGGTGCCCGGTTAGTTCTTCGCTGCCTATGGGTAACACATTTCGTTCCGCATCGAGATCTGTAACCAGATAGTTCAATCGCCCCCCCACACCTGCTTCCAGAAAAGAATTGATACGATACAAACCGGCAAGTTCCCAAATTGTTTGTTTTAAGGTAGTCGTTCCGGAGCTAATCAGTTTACCCGGAGTAATATCCTGTTGAAGATCCATATAAACAAAATCTGATGTGATGGCCCATTTGTCAGTATTAGCCTCAAGATATAACATGGCACCCATATGCAGCTTGTCAAAAATGTCTCCTGGATCTGCATCAACCGATATGGTCGGTAAATTCCCAAGTCCTGTTTGTCCGGACATATATGGGAACATAAGATAGGGTTCAATTAAAAATTTCCATTTATCTTCAGATGCAGATTCCTGAGCCGCAGCCGGTGTCAAAAAAGCCCCGGTAAGCAGGTTTAGAATTACAGCAAATATTAAAATTATGTGATATTGATTTTTTCTTATTTTTCATTTTAAACCCTCTCCGGTTGGTGTAAAAATAACAAATGTCATCTCGCAGAGATCCTCCCATTGTGTGGGTACCCTGGTGACAATCAGAAGATGAGTGCCCGAACGGCGGGAAGTTCCCTGAAGGGATGACAGAATACGCAAATGGTTCAACTCCTTAATCCAAAAAGTAATCAGCCTTCAACTGAAAAATATTATCCGAGCGTACATATCCATCTTCTATAGTATTCCGTGAGCCCTGGATGATGTAATCAAACTCACCACGCCATTTTTTATTAAAAACATAACCCAGCCCAACTGAAACTCTGCCCCTTGATGCGTAATGCTCAAATGCTTCCCCGTCAAAATTGTGAAAATCTTCCGCATACCACGGTATGTAAAAAGTACCAATGGTCACTTTTTCACCATTTAAAATAAATGTCCCGCCGACTTTTATACGAAGACGGGATTTTTGATCATCCTTATCTTTTTCCCGATAAAAAAGAAATCTTTCTTCGAGTTTAAAGTAGATATAAGGCTTGTCAAGATGGATTACCGCGATATATTCCGGGTAAATAAACTTGGTTGCCAGCCCTGCTCTGATTTCGCCGATATCATCGGATCCTCGGTCAACGGTGTAGAAAAAGTCCAGACTTCCTTCGCCAGTAAACCATGGATAAAATTTTTGGCTAAACGAATTTTTAACACCATAACGGTGCCATGCGGTATTTCCATAATACTTGCGAAAGTTTGGGCTGGTTTTGAATTTCCACGATTCTCCCAGATTTTTATGAACATCGGCCTCCAGCCATAATTGAACATCTTGCGCATCAACATTCTTTGAGGAAAAAAACATAAACAGACATACGAGGGATAAAAATAGAAATTGTCCGCTGA
>CAVXXB010000012.1:0-773964 GCA_963765585.1 Calditrichia bacterium
AAGCATATTAGAATTATCCATCACTTTATCCCAATCAATATCTAGTTCAGATATCAGCTTAATTATGTATAAGAAAAAATCCCTATTCTCAGGATTTTCCTTTTCAGCATCTGATTTATCCCAACCATGAATTTTCGCATGAAGGTAAAATAATGCTAAATCCGCTATTTCGTAAGTATCCTGATTCTGGGTGTTAGAGATACTTAAAGGTTCATTGCCATTTAAAGTTTCCATTTTAAAATTCCTTATTTTTGTTGAGGGTTACTATAAATTAAATTCTGTATATTACGAGATTCGTCATTCTCTCTGAATACGACATTTAAATTATTTACCTGCTTCCGCTTATGAGCTGAAGCCAAATGCGCATACCTCTCAACCATGCGCATTGAACTATGCCCCAATATTTCCTTGAGTGTAAGTAGATCTCCACCACACATTATGAAGTGAGAAGCAAAAGTATGCCTTAAATCATGAAACCTGAAATTTTTAATATACGTCATTTTTAGTGTGTTTTGGAATGTCTTCGATGTTCTATATAGTTTTTGACGATTTACAAGATCTGCTGGATTGGTAGGTGCGAATTATATAGAGGCAAATGAATAAGTAAGAAAGAAACTGAGATATACACTATTTGATTAAGTCATATATGAAATTTGGAATTGGGAATTAGGAATTGGGTTTAGCTACCCTGATACGCGTTCCCAATTCCCAGTTCCTAATTCCTAATTGTGACACTATCTGAGAAGAATCATCTTTTTAGAATTTGTGTAAGTATCTGCTTGTATCCGATAAAAATATACACCACTTGCCAGGTTGTTTGAATCAAACACAAACTTGTGGCTACCTGCACCATTATTTTCTTCCAGAATGGTTTTTACTTTTTTACCAAGTAGATTGTAAATCTCTATTTTCACACGTGAGCTTTTGGCAGGTCATATTCAATCGTCGTGGTTGGATTGAAGGGATTAGGATAATTTTGTCTCAGCGCAAATACTTTTGGGATTGCATTATCAATATCATCTATTCCATTTGGCTGCGGAGTTGTAAAGGAAAAAGTGTCTGTACTGGCAACAGATAGTAATCCGTCAAATACTGAAATCGTCCATTGATAATTTGTATTTAATTGTAAACTGCCATTACCCAGATATTCAAATTCAGTGTCTGCAATGCTATTGATGGTTGTATCCCAGGAAGTTCCAAATATCTTTAATTCATAAACCAAGGGATCATTATCAACATCAAATGAATTTTGCCATAAAAAATTTATTGTATCTGCTGATGTCAGCACCGCACCGTCCTGTGGTTCCAGTATGTTAAAGATAGCCGGAGCATCATTAACAGGATTGATATTTACCTCAAAAGTATCGTTAACACTTGCAAGACTTGTATCAGTAGCAATTACGATAACACTTACTACGCCATTTGAATCACTCACTGAATGTATTTGTAATTCATTTCCTGTAATTGAAGCATTTAACAAACTATTTAATACTGAAAATGAATAAGTTAAACTGTCTCCTAATGGAATATCGCTGTCATCAAAAATAGTATCCAAATTTGCTACCGTAACTGATCCAAAATCTTCATCGAGTAATATATTTGATATTTGATTTACAACTACTGGTGGATTATTCGGGGAATTGATTGTTACCAGTTTTATTGAAGTAGGACTAGTTAGCATATCAAAGGACACACCGGTTCCTGTATTTAGACCATTGATTGTATTAAAATTTCCTGTATAGGAGGAATAAGTTAATATCTCGAAAGTATCTCCGAGGGCCGGAATAAAACTATTTGCCAGGCTAATATTTAATGTTCCACCCAATGTAGCTGTACCAGTGATATTTAACTGATCGTACAGACTGTCAACTGTTGTTCCGCCAATTTCTATATTCAGATTTGAAGATAATGTGGTTGGATAATTGACAGACAGATTTAATGTTCCAAGGGAGTCACCCGGACTAACAGAGCCTTCATTGCTAAGACCATAAGTAAGGCTGATATTCCCTATTCCCCGGATGTCACCGCCTGGGCGGTTGTAAAAAGGAATACTTAGACTACTTTGGCCGGTACCGGTTTTGGTATATGTGCCATTATTAATGAAAGAGCAGCCGTATAATCCTCCACTAAAAGGTTCAGTCCCACTATGCTGATCAATGAATATGGCATTGTTAGTATATGTTATGCCGTCAAACAGGGCGAAATTTCCAGCTTCCCAGATCATAGTGCCGTTATTAATCAGGTTGCGGCGCAATGTTTGCTGATTGCCGCCAGTGAGCCGCAATATGGCCTCTGATGTAATATTAAACGGACCTGAACCCTGTACCGTCTTACCCGCCCAAATCATTGATTTCATAATAGCGATTGAATCGCTACCCTGTATTTGACCGTTCAAATAAAGAGAATCAAGAGTCAGGGGATCGCCGGTATTAAATTCTGCCGTTCCCCAGATGCCAAGTTGCTGTCCGTGGTTGAGGCTTACAATTGTAGCGCTGGTATCAAAAATGGTCGTATTCGAAGAAAAAACCGTGCTGCCTGTAATATTGTAAGTGCCACGTATACTGGTCGCGGACCAGAATTCCACGGTGCCTTCGCCGCTCACTGGTCCTGAAATATCCCAGGATGTACCCTGGATCTTCAATAAAAATCCACTATCTATATTAATACTGCCGCTGCTGGTTCCATATGAATTTAGATTCAAACTGCCGATTTCCAGGTTTAAAATACCATTGTTATAAAACGGTAAAGCGATCCCGGTTAGACAGTCGCCGGTCTTGGTATAGGTGCCGTTATTGTTAAAGGAGCATCCATATATTCCGCCGCTAAGATTTTCTCCTATAGGGTGTTGATCCAGAAACGAGCCATTATTGTCAAATACAATACCGTCAAACAGGGCAAAGTGGCCGGCTTCCCATATCGTAATGCCGTTATTCACCAGGTTGCGGCGTAGAGTTTGCTGATTACCGCCAATTAGACGCAATGTAGCTTCCTCAGAAATAGTTACAGATCCAGTGCCTTGTACAGGGCCATTATTCCAGATCATCATATTGGTAATAACCAGGTTGGAATCACCCCTCAAATCAGCAGAGAATTCCAGTTTTGCTATCGTGGCATTATCGGTCAATGATACCGTTCCGGAATTAATAATTGCCGTATCCAATTCTCCGGGCACTCCGGCTGGTGTCCAGTTGGCTCCTGTGTGCCAGTCACCAATCCCGCCACTCCAGGTATAGGATGTCTGGGCAAATAAATTACATGTACCGATTACAAGAATTGCACACGATAGAAATGTTTTTAATTTGATCATTTTTGCCTCCTACTTAATTGGTCTTGTTAAATAAAATCAAAGAAACCGTTGACTTGCTTTTTGGACAACGGAATAGTAAAAGTTTATGGTCATCAAAAACATTTACATCAACAAATTCATATGCTTCTGCATCAATAGAATAAAATTCTTTTTTCAGCTCTAAATTTCTGTTTTGAGCCTTTTCTAAAATTGCTTTTTTTAATTCTTTTAGTGTTGGTTGATGTGTTAAAGATTCTGTTATCATAATTTTAAATTTATAAATCTATGATTTGAAATTATCATCTCTCCAATGAAAATAGGTTATGAAAACAAGAAATGTAACTGCGTAAAAGGGTGGTTTTAGAGATATATTAGCGAAAAAAACCTACACAAAAGGGTGGGAATATTTAGTTAAGCAAGATTCTCTCTCATCGCTTTGGCGATGGCTTCACCTTTGGATTTGACCTCCATCTTGCGATAAATGTTTCTAATATGGAATTTGACCGTATTAATATCAATAAAAAGTTCATCCGAATTTTTTTATAGCTGTGACCCTCACATAAATATTTTAGAACATCTTTCTCACGATTGGTCATATCGGTTGTTTGTGATTCTTTGCGGAATGATCCTACTACCAGGCGGGCGATTTCCATATTCATTGGTGCCCCGCCTTTTACTGCCTCTTTTATAGCTTCCAATATCTTAGCCGGTGGTGTGTTTTTTTTTAAGTATCCGCAGGCACCTGCACAAAGTGAATCAAACACATCTTTATCATCTTCACTGATGGTTTGCATGATGATTTCACATTCAGGCATTTTTTCTTTAATCAGTTTCACACCTTCAATACCAGTCATCCCGGGCAAATTTATGTCCATTAAAATAACATTAGGGGCATCATTCTCTATCTTTTTTAATGCCAGTTCAACACTTCCATAATGACTGACACAGGAAAAGCCATCCGTGCCTTCAATCAAAATTGCCAGACTCTCCCTGATTTCTTTATCATCTTCGATGATTGAAATTTTAATCATTATTATTCCTTAAATATAACTATATAATCCCAAAGGGATCATTATGCGATAACCCTGCTTGTAAAATAATCTATAATAATTCAGTCCGCAACTACACTTTAGGGTAGGTTAATTTTCAATCGAATCGATGTACCTTTTTCCAGTTCAGATAAAATTTTCAATTCAGATTGTATCGCTTCCGCCCTGTTTTTCATATTCTTAAGACCTTCACCATCTGACTCAGCGTTCAGATCAAATCCCTTTCCATCATCTGTTAATTCAATTGTAGCATTTCCATTGGTTGCTGAAATACTCAATTTGACATTTTTGCTTTCTGCATATTTCAAAACATTGTGCATGGCTTCTTTAAATATCCGCAATATGTGTTGCCGCCAATCCATTTGCAGGCGGATTTTTTTTATGATGCTATCATTTGAATAGAATTCAAAATTTGTATTATGTTTCATCAAATAATTCATCGCCAAAGGTTTTTAGCCGAATTGCCAGATCATGCAGAGTATCTTTTTGCGGATCAAGATGCCAGATAAAATCACGGGTTTCATTGTATAAATTACTGGCGTTATCATTTATTTTATTAAGGTATTCCCTGGTTTTTGCAGAAGTTTTTTCCTTGTCACTTTTTAAGATTTCGCTAAATAATGAAATTTTAGTAATTCTATTTCCCAGCTCATCATGAAAATCAGCTGCCACTTTACTTCGCATTTTTTCTTCTGCTATTTTTTCAATCGCTTTAATTTTTAAATGCTGCCTTATTCTGTACATAATTAAAAATGTGATTCCCCCGCTAATTATCAGGAATAGTAACACATTGAACCACCAGGTTTTCCAAAAAGGCGGTGTAATGGTGATTCTGATAGAAGTGCCTGTTTCATTCCAAATCCCATCATTGTTTGATCCTTTAACCCGAAAAATATATTCTCCCGGATCCAGATTTGTATATGTGGCAAAGCGTTTACTGGCATCTGTATAAATCCAATCATCTTTAAAACCCTGCAATTTATAAGCATATTTATTTTTCTTGGGCGCTGTATAATCAAGAGCAGCAAACTCAATCGAGAAAATATTATCGCATAGGATAAAATGATTTCATCTTGTAAGGTTAATTGCTTGTTAGATAGATATGTTTCTCCCTCCTGAGTGATTTTCGATTCCTTATATAACTCAAAATTTGTAATTACAATTGGAGGAATGTATGAATTGTTTTTAATACTATCCGGAAAAAATGAAACAAATCCCTGCGAACAACCAAAATATAATTGTCCATCATTACCTTTGTAATAGGCGCCTGAAGAAAATTCATCTTTCGGTAAACCATCTCCCGAATCAAAATTTCTGAAAGAATGAGGATATGTGTATTTTGCTAACCCTTTATTTGTACTAAACCACAAATTTCCGGAGTCATCCTCCAAAATCCCATAAATGTGTTGATTTGGCAATCCATCTTTTTCAAATAAATGATTAATCTTTCCAATGGAGGAGTCAGTCAAAGTCATAAATGATATGCCGCCGGATGTTCCTACCCATAAAGTTGAGAGTTCATTAGATTTAGTTTCATATATGGAGTTGACAATATCATCACTCAAACTATTTGGGTTGAAAGGATTATGACGATAACGATAAAAGTTGTTTTTTATTGCATTATATTTATTTAAACCACCACCAAAACCGCCAATCCATACGTTGCCAAAACTATCTTCAAATAGTGAAAGTAAGTAATCGGAGGATATGCTGGTAGGATCATTAATGTCAAATCTAAAATGTTCAAATTGGTTTGAATTTATTTCATGCTTATCTAAGCCCTTATCTGATGTTGCCACCCATAATACATTATTTTTGTCTATAAGTAATGCTTCAATACGATTTGAACTTAGACTTTGAAGGTTGTCGGGATCGTATTTAAAATGATAGAATGTATTGGATTCCTTATCGAGCTTATTTAATCCACCAAATGTTCCCACCCATAAGTATCCGAATTTATCTTCTACTATTGACCGGATATTGTTATGGCTTACACTTTTAGGGTTTTTAGGGTCGTGTCGAAAATGTTTAAATTTACCAGAGCGAGGATTGTATCGGTTTAGTCCATTTTCTTGCGTCCCGATCCATAAATAGCCACTTTTATCTTGATAAAAACAGGTGATCAAATCACCGCTTAAGGAATTTTTGTTGATTTGCGAATGACTAAAACCAGAAAATTTATTCCTGCTTAAATTAAGTCTATTCAATCCCGCTGGTTGATGTACCAATCCAGAGTGATCCTGATTTATCCTCAAATAGCGTTGTTAATTTATTGGAGCTTAAATTTGCTTTTTTACTATAATCCGATTTATAAATTGTAAATTCATTTTTCCCTGGAATATAGCAATTTAAACCTTCGTCCTGAGTGGCAATCCACAAAGTGCCAAAACTATCGTGGTAAACTTCATTTATAGCATTACTGCTGATACTTTTGGGATTATTTAAATTATGTTTATAATGTGTAAATTTTCGAGTACTTTTGTCAAAGCGGTTTACCCCATTAAACATTGTACCTATCCAGATTTTTCCATTTTTATCTTCACTTATTGAAAGCACTTTGTTATCGCTTAAACTTTCAGGATTTTTGGGATCATTAAAAAATCTGGTAAATTTTACATCTGTTTTATTGATTACACTGTCAGGATTTATATAACATAATCCATTCCACGTTCCTATCCACAACAAACCATCACTATCGAATTTAATTGTTCGTACAAAATTATTGCTTAAACTTTGAGCATCCTGAGGATCATTTTGATATGAATAAAAGTGTCTCGTTTCAAAATTATAATAATTTAGGCCTCCACCCCAGGTGGCTATCCAGAGATTTCCATGTTTATCCTCTTTTATAGTTATTGGTCTATTGTTATTCAAAGAAAATCTGTCATTTTGGATAGGAAAATATCTAATAAATTCTGCTGATTTTGGATCATATTTGTTAAGACCATACCAGGTCGATATCCAAATATGTCCATTTTTGTCTTCAAAAACATCCCAAATCCAGTTATGAGAAATTGTATTTGAATCCAAAGGATGGTGTTTAAATACTTCAAAGTTGTAACCATCAAATTTATTCAGGCCATCCTGAGTCCCAATCCACATAAATCCTTTACTATCCTGGAAAATACAATTTATAGTGCTTTGAGACAGACCATGTTCAATGGATAATCGTTTGAACTGGATATTGTCTTGTGAAAAGGAAAATTGATACAGAATTAGATTAGAAATGATCACGATATTAAACAATTGGCTAAAATCAGATTGAAATCTAAAAATTATTTTTTTCACAAATGCAATTTTATCTATTTTAAAACATGTCTTTTTCATAGGCAGCTTTTCCATTAATTATTATCAAATCACATTTTGTTTAAAGCAATTTTACTTACTTTGAATTAATGCCAATTGCATCTCTTCTGAGGCGAAATTTTCGGGTACCAAAAAATAATTATTGTAAGGTGACATGTATTTGCTAAACATTTCCAAAGTTCTGATAAGCAGAAGCAATTTCAGACTATTGTGAGTCTTTAAAAACTTTCAGACCAAATTTATTTTAAATTAAGAGACACTTGCATCAGTTACAAACTATTTCAACCTCCTGGTTATGATCTATTTACATTTCCTCCAGATATTTCTTTAATTATATGAAATGTAGCACGGTCCATTGTCGGATATTAATGTGGGACGATGTTTGACTTGATATTTTTTACACCAGTTCTGGCAATTGCCAGATCCAGCAGTTCCTGGACATCATCTGCAGACATACTGTAAAATTCTTCTAGTTATTTCACCCCTGACTGTTATGACTTTTTCGGGAAGTTATTAAAGACTATCTGCGTTTCCTACTATTTATATGGATCTGCATGAGTCCATTTATTGATTTAAAATCAGGTGATCCATATTCACTGCCGGCATATCATGCTTTGGCGAAATTTGTCATGCAAAATGAGAACACAGAACAATAAAAATGTGATAAAGCATGCTGATAAATTGCCCAAAAAGATTTCAGGGAAATAAATTGGGAGACAATGAGTTAGATCTGCGGACTATGTAGGAGCTGAATTATATTTAAGCCAATGAATCATTACTTGTAACATCACCAGGCACAAGGAAATAAAACGTGTTTTGCGTACTTTTGACGATACAGCTGAATGAAACAGAAACGTAAAGTGGATCAAGACAGGGCGCTCTATCTGCACAATTATCTATTTATTATGAAATATGAATCTTATATATAAAACCCAAATTTTTCTATTACTGGTATCCACAGGACTATTCATTTTTTCCTGCAGGGACCCAATTTCGGCACCGGTTGAACCGGAAAACGATGCTTTTTATCAAACACCGGTAACCACATTACGGATACTCAGTCTGGGTGATTCTTACACCATCGGACAATCGGTGCCTGCCGAAGATCGCTGGCCAGTAATTCTGAGCGATTCCCTGAGCGCTGCGGAGTATGTGATCGATACGGTAAGAATAATTGCGCGCACCGGCTGGACCACAAGCAACTTGCTGGCGGCATTAGAGCAGGAAAATATCGGAACGGACTATGATCTGGTCAGCCTGCTGATCGGTGTCAACAATCAATATCGCGGTACGGGCCTCACTTCTTATCGAATCGAATTCATACAACTCTTACAACGTGCAATTGAGTACGCCGGCGATCGACCGCAAAATGTATTTGTGCTTTCGATTCCGGATTATAGTGAAACCCCTTTTGCAGATCGGCTTGATAAACAGAAAATCGCAGCGGAAATCGATCAGTATAATAGTGAAAATCGCTCCATTTCCGAAAAATTTGGGGTTCGCTATGTATATATTACTGATCTGACACGGGGTATTGAATACCGGTATGATGAACTGCTGGCTTATGACCAGCTGCATTATTCCGGTGCCATGCATGCTCTCTGGGTGCAGCGTACATTACCAGTAGTCCGGAGTATCCTGGAAGAGGATGTGACGAGTATAAATCGTTAAAAGTTTTCGGACTAAAATTTCGATTTTTCTAAGAGATACTTTCCTTTAAATTTACCCTTTCCCCAGCGTCACTCCGAATCTTATCAGATCAATCGTCCGGCAAATTCACCGGCATTTAAAACAAAAATTGTGGTTTTGAATCCACTGGACAGTTCAATCAGCCGCCGCGCATATTCTGACTCATTACCTGGTTGGGGTACCATCAAACCGAGGAAAACGATATCAGCGTCTTTGCTACCGCTCTGCATGATCTCAAAAACTGTCTTATCAGCGGGTTTAATGATGACATCTGTCTCGGCCTTAATACGCGTCTCGGGTATCAGCTCCCGAGAGACTGTCAGCCACAATATCGCGCTCCTGATCGCTTTCTACAATAGACCGAACCACAATCCTGGCATCGCTCCATTCCGGATTCAGGTTAAGTAAATAAGCTAATAACAGCATCAGATCTCCGTTTCGCTGCTTGCCACGCCACCAGATATCGATCCGCTTCTCCTGTCCCGGTTCATGGGCCCATTTAGGACGGGCAATAATGGTGCTTTTACCAGCCCAGGACACGACCCGCATGATGCGCAGGATCGATTCCAGCCGTTCCAATTTCTCCGGCCAGCCGAACATCACCGTATTGGACTGCAAACCGGCAATACCGTTGCTTTGTATAATATTAATTATGCCGCTTTCATAGTCCTGAACGACATCAACTTCGCTAAAAGCCACTAAATGTTCTTCTTCCAGAACGCGTTCCATTTCAAGCCTTTTGTTTTTAATGTCGGCACTTTCCAATTCCAGTTCGCCCACGATAATGTTGCAAGCTGTTACCAGCCCCCTGTTTTGATTGAACCAGTTTGCCAGCCGCACCAGGCTGATACGTTTGGCTACATTTCCGGAAAATAAAAGGATAATCGGTCGCCAGTTGCGTGGATCACGACTGTGGTTACGTAACCGAAGAAGCGAAAAACGTGCCAATGCTATCCAGAATCCTGCTCTCACATCTCCCCACTGTTTTTGCCATGTTAGCCGATGCAGGTACAGATAAAGCGACAGCTCAAATAGTATCGCAAAAATACATGCGTATGGATTAATTAAGAACATAACCAGGACGGCACCAAGTGCACCGATCAGTGACACATACCAGGGTACATTGATGGTAGGACGATAGGACAGATCGCCGACTACTTTTTCCAGAGCAGCGCTCAGATTAATCGTAACATAGAGAGTGAGAAATAAAATCGTTACAAACTGTGCGACGGCATTCAGTTCTCCCAGCGAAACTGCGGCCAGGGCAATTGCCCCGCTGATCCAGGTTGCAATGGTAGGCTGCCCTGTTTTAGAAAGCCGTGATAGGATTCTTGGAGCCAGACCATCTTGTGCAAGCGCCTGCAGCACGCGCGGTCCACCCAGTACGCTGCCAAATGCAGAAGAAAGAATCGCACCCCACATACCTGGAAAGACCAGCCAGGCCCCCAGGACTGCTACCTTCGTCCAGGCAATATCCGATCCGGCCAGTTCCTCAAAGCTGATTCGCCCTGAAAAAGCTGAATAGAAATAGTATAAGCAGATAGATGACAGACCCGGTAATTACAGACTAAAAGGGTTCCGCGTGGAATCGAGCGTTGCGGATCCTTTAAGTCACCGCTCATTCCGATACCGGCAGTGAAACCGGTTACAGCTGGAAAAAATACAGCAAAAACGTACCAAAATCCACCGGGAGCGGTTCGATACGTTGCTGATAATTCGGGTGTGCGCATCTCCCCGCTAAAGACACCTGTGACCAGGGCAAGAATTGAAAGACCGACCACTGCCATGATCGGTATCTGTAGTTTGAGCACCAGGCCGGCGCTTTTGCCGGAGAGTGCTGTGATACAGATAATTATCAACGCCGTGAGTAATTGGATTGTATAAGAGGGGGGGATTCCCCAGGTATCCGGCCAGAACGCAACAAGTGATTCGGCAAGACCAAAGCTGTAGAATGTAATGCTTAAAGTGCGGCACAAAAACAGCGGAATACCGATTGCACCGCCTAACTCCAGGCCGAGACTACGGGATATCATAAAGTACTCGCCGCCCGTCCCGACCCGCATGTTGGTGGATACAGCCGAAGCACTCAACGCGGTTATGAATGTGATGGTTGAAGACAAAAGGACAATCAGGATAGCGATGAGCAGACCCACGTTTCCAACGACCCAGCCAAACCGCAGATACATGATCAGACCGAGAATTGTTAAAACACTGGGAGTGAAAACACCTAAAAAAGTGCCAAACTTTTGAATTTCCTGTGAAGTTGCGCTGTTTTGTTCTACGGTTTCGGACATTACATAACTCCTCGCTTAACAGGCATCGCTTACGTTTACTCATCCGCTCAGGCGCTCTATTGTTCTTTTTTTAGATTTTATTCACAAAGCGTGGGTGTAACAGGCAAAATCTGCTTAATGTTAAATAGATATATAATCACTTGCAAGAAACTATTTTTGAGGATCTTCGATTTTAAAAATTGACAATCAGACTCTGTAAATCGTTAAAAATTCTCGGAACCAAATTTCGATTTTTATAAGAGACACTTTCTATTAAATACACTCTTAGGAACGGTGTCAAAAATGAGTAGATTATCAGAGTCTTTGAAGATAGCGCATGAGAATACTGTAAATCATGATTTAATATTTTGAACCAATTTTTTGAACATCAAACCATAAAACATCTCCAGATAACGCCGGGTTTCATCTCTTTCAAGATTAGAAACGTATTTCCAAAACCCATAAATACGGGAGAGGGACATCAATCGCGACGCATATAATTTCCATGTATATTTTTCTTCTACCCGTTTTATACCACCATTTGATATTTCTTTCCAGTAGTCCGGATTATCCTTACATTTTTGCAAGAAATCTGTAATTGTTTTTGAAGCTTCTTCTCCATGGTCCGGATCAATATGAAAACCGGAGATCCCATGCTCGATAATTTCCCGTGGACCACCATTCTGGGTTGCAAAGGTCGGTAATCCGGAGGTCATTGCTTCAATAACCGTTAATCCAAATGCTTCGAAAAGTGCCGGTTGGACAAAAATACCCTTCCTGTCGGCAATATAACGATATAATTCGCCGTTAAAATTTTTGTAAGATTGTTTCTCTACCCATCGGATCTTGCCATCAAGCTGGTAGGTTTCGATGTGTTTGTAGACTTTTTCTATTTGCTGAATTTCTTCTTTGTCTTTGGAGAGCGATTTATCGACAAAACCGGCAACCAGAAAAAGATTGGCCAGTTCTTGCAGCTCTTTATTTTGACCATACCACTCAACCAGGCCGCTGATATTTTTTACATGATCCAGGCGGGACATGGCGAAAATGAGTGGTTTCTCTTTATCTTTTAATAAACCTGTGGCATAAGGTAGCCCATCCTGATAAATTAATGTCTCAATATCCGGTTGCAGATCTTTGAGACGACGATCTTCCTCATAATATGGAAAATAGACCTCCGGATCCGCGCCGGGAGAGACAATGTTGAATTTGGGATCAAAGACATTAACGCCATTCACCACTCTGTACAGTTCCGGCAGGGTAAAGGCGGAGTAACTTTCGTATTGTCCGATCACTTCCCGATTTCCCGAAATCTCCTGATAGGTACTGGTGATGATAAAATCAGCTGTATTCATGGCAATCAGATCTGCAGTAAACTGTGCCGGAAAGTGGTACTGCTTTTCATAATCCTTCCATTTGAGGGCGGCAAAGATATATTTTGTTTTCTCCAGGGCATGGGCAATATTACATTGTGTGACACCCATTCGTTGTGAAAGCAGGGAGGCCACCAGATTGCCATCGGAATAGTTTCCAATGATTAGATCCGGACGGTTCTTTAATTCGGTTAAAATTTCCCGTTCTGCATCGATCGTAAATTGTTCCAGAAACGGCCAGATTTTAAATCGCGAGATCCAGTGTGGTACGATATCCCCATTTTCATAGCGAAAGGGAATCCGCACTATTTTTGCATTTTGGGTTCCGGAAATATCTTCGACAGGGAGATTACAGGTTGTATCACCGGCTTCCGGGATAAGGCGCGTTACAACAATGATCTTTGGTTCAATTTCTAATCCCATCTGATCAATATGATCCCGCATTTCCTGTTCAATCGCCCGCACCTGATCCAGAATATAAACAATTTGTCCACCGGTATCGGGAAGGCCAAGAACATTGGATTGTCCAAAATAACCGTGTGGAGATAGAATAACCACATTAAAAATCATGGGAATGCCACTGAGAAATTTTTCCAGATCTTCTGGTGAAGGTGCCTCTAAAATATCAGAAAGTAAATAAAAACGATTGAGCATGATCTTGACCGTACGACCCCAGCCAGGTTCAAATCCGAATTCTCTTAATTTCTCTGTTAACTGATCTGATTTGGTATTGCTATCCTGTTTCTCTAAAAATTTTTGTACCTGACGAAGGCTGTCTTGCAGCATTTCGACATCAGTAATTTTGGTATTGACCATCAATTGTTGCCCCTCATACTGATGCACGCGCAGGAAATCCAGTAAACGCTGATCACCGGTTTCGAAATCGGAGAAAAGACGATTGGAAAGGTATCGGTTTAAAAATTCGACCCCTCGTCCGATCGATTTGGTTTCCTTCATTTTGGGAAAACCCCGATTAAACGGTGTCAAGTCGATTTCTAAAGTCCAGGGATCAGCTATACTCTGGTTATTAATTAGTCTTTCTTCAAACTGAAGATATTCAGAAACCGACACTTCGGTGATTGCTACTTCATCGAGATGAAATTTATAATATTTACTGTTCGCTATACCATCTCTTATAAAAAGATATACCCAGGGTGATTCAAAGGCAGCGACCTGCGTGCTGAATACAAATTTTTCAACCGCTGAGTCCTTTAGACCCTTACCCGCCTCAGTCTCAGTAAATTGTTTGAATTCATACCAGATATCTGAGTGCAGCATCAGCGTTTTATTCAGGCGTATATAATGCCTAAACAGGGAAAATATAACCGGCCGATGTTTTTCAATAAACTGATTCATTTTATCAATCAATGTCAACCTCTTCTTTTATTTTAATATCTCCAAAAAACTGGTAGTGTTCAATACCTTCAATAATCCCGTTCGCGTATGATCCCTTGGCAAAATAGATGCGGGGTTTACCACGTAACCGTTTTAGTTCAGAACTATAATTACCGACAACCACCCCGAGAACATCACCACTGAGCATTTCCTCATCATTGCCGGAATCTCCGGCAACCAGTATTCGCTCGGGGGGTAATCCCCATTTTATTCCCAGATACCGGACTGCCAGTCCCTTAGAGGCGCGAATCGGTAAAATATCAAGATACTGTTTATGTGAATAAATAACCTTTACCCGTAGTTTATGATTCCGTAAATGTCTAACGATCTTGGCCCGGCTAGGCGCCCTCTTGTGATCGACATTATAACTGACTTTATACTTTCGTTGCTCACTTTCTTCCTGTAATTCGAGCCCCTTTAAGTGAGAAAGTACCTCACGGATCCGCTCCGGCTCCCAGAAATAATTAAGATGGTGGCGCCAGGTCCGGTCCTCAACCAGTCCCTTACCATAATTAATTTCACTTCCCACGGCGGTAATAAAAATATCAGGCATCGGTACCCTTGATTTTTTCAGAATATTCACCGCACTTTCCAGGCGGCGCCCGGTGGCAATGCCAAAACCAACATTTTCATGTGACTCTTTCAGGGCTTTTAGGAAATTTTTTAAACCCTCCGCATCACCAATCAGCGTATGATCAATGTCACTGATGATCAATCGATCCACCATGGGCAGGCGACTCATTGTTTTAATCAGCAAGTTTCTCTTATAGTATTTTTTTTCAGATTCTTTTTTCATGATGGTCACATATTTCTTGACATGACTTCGCCAGGAATAATATTTTTTAACATTGCGTACACCGTTTCGTGAGAACATCGACCATTTCTCTTTATCCCTTATCAGCTCTTCAATCACCTCTCCCATTTTGTTATGATCCAACGGATCGATAAAAAGGCCGTTTTGACAATTTCCAATAATATCCCTTGGCCCTCCATCGTTGGTTGCGATGAGCGGTAGACTGCTGGCTGCTGCTTCAAGCAAGGTCAGACCAAATGGTTCTGTTAAGGCCGGATTGACAAATACGCCCTTGGTTTTGGCTGCGATACGATAGAATTCGGGGACATCTTCGTGTGTATGCTTTTTGGGATAAGCTGCTTTACCATAAAGATCATATTTATCAACCAGGTGTAAAATATTGGAGAGAACACGACGCGATCCGGAATCCATTTGCATAATATCATCACGGTCTCCGGCAACAATCAAAAGATTAGCATGCTCTCTTAAGTAGGTGTTTTCTGCATATGCACGAATTAAAGTCTCGATGTTTTTTCGTTCATCAGCGCGGGACATGGCAAAAATGATCGGCTTGCGCAAATTGTTCAAAAAACGCTTGATCTCATTATAGACCGACGCTCTTGATGTATCACGTTTTGGCGGGAAAAATGTATCCAGATCGATTCCCGGGGGGATAACCAGCATCCGTTTTGGATCATAGTGTTCATAAAGTTGATATTGTTCTTCAATTTCCTGATTGGTACTGGCAATCACTCGTATAGCCGTATCCAGTGCAAATTCCTCAGCATCGATGCGCCGGCATATATTGTAGCGTTTTTCAATGTCTGCATCTGCCATGCCTTTTTCAGCCAGGCGCAGCCTTTTCACCCGCCCCAAGGAATGTCCGGTAAAGACAAAAGGAACGCCCAGTAACCGGGATATTTGTGCCCCAACATATCCGGCATCGGCGTAATGACCATGAATCAAATCAGGTACCCGACCGATCCGACGAATATATTGAACGGCCTGATCTGAAAAACTGTCTAAATAGGGCCATAACACTTCTTTACGCAGATAACGCCTGGGGCCACAGGGAATGCGAATAATCTGTCCGTATTTTCCAAATTTTTCTTCCCCTTCACCATAAATTGCATCCACCTTCGGATCAATCACCATTCGGGTCAGCAAATCAACCCGGTCCACACGCTGGTCCTGAGACAGTTTTTTTGCCAGTTCGACAACATATTTAATTTGCCCACCGGTATCGGCATCACGGCCAAGTTCCAATTGCTCACTTCGAACCAGTCCATGAATGCTTAACATTAAAATATACAGCTTTTCCGACTTTTGATTTGATTCCATTCAATCATATCCAGTATTGAGTATAACTATAATTATTGCACTAAAAAATGCAGGTTATATACAAAAGCAGAGTATCGCCCGACTGTTACCATATTCTATCAGAACTCATTCGCTAGTTGATGTTATGCAGCTTCATGATATTACAGACAAAGATATTTTGATATATGGAAGTCCGGAATTGTATAATTCTGTTTTATTATTAATTTGAATAAATAAGATTATTTAGTAACAAAGGTAAAGTATTTGACCGGAAGATTCAAATGTCAAATATATCTATTTAAATGGGGGTAAGCTGAATTAAAATGAATATTGGTCTTTAAAATTTTCCTATTTCGAGAGTCTTTTTTATCCCGTGAAATTTATAAACATAATATCATGCCCGGGTGAGCCTTGATTTTTTTCAATTATTTTTGTCCTCTCCTCCAACGATAAGTTCATTTAGAACATAGGACACGTTTGAAACCATACTGGCAAGGGTTTCAGTATAGATTTTAATAACAAGACTTGGTACATGCCCGCTTAATAAGACAATCCCATTTTCCACTTTAACATTAATCCCATTGATACCTTCTGTTAAATTTTGATTAATTATTTCTTTGAGTCTTCTCTGTATTTGTTCATCATGATCACTCCCCCTGGGCACGACCTCTATCTTGTTAATAACATTGACGACCCCCTTCACCCATCGGCAGCTCTCCTCTGCAGCAACTCGCTGATAAAATGAGTGTACGTTACCGCGAAGAGAAACAGATCCATTTTCCACAGAACAGGAGATATGCGTCTGATCCAAGCGACTATCGTTTGATAGTGCTTCCTCAATATTTTGCCGGAGCGTCGAGTCATCAACAACGTCCGTCGGCTTTACTTTGATCTGGTCAATGACTTTAACCACATTTGCCACTTTTATTGCATTTTCAATTGCTGACCACTTTTTATAAAAATTATCAACAGTACCTGTTAAGGTTACCTGCCCCTCAGTTGTTTCAACATCAATCCGCGCGGGGCTGACACGGGCATCCCATAATAGGGCCTGAAATACACTCTCGGTAATTTGTTTATCAGAACTCATAATTTCTCTCTAAAAAATTATATGGATTCATTTTATTGTAAGATTTTTGCTACGCTTTAAAATGTGAGATCATTTTTAATCTTAGTAATACAATATTTATACCAAAATTGAGATTGTATACATAAGTTATTGTTTTTATAGATATTGTCTCTGTTATTAATTCGCCTGGCAAGTTTATATTTTTGCACAAAATTATGATATGGGAAACATATTCACAATTTCCTTGATTTTTTTTACTTTTCTGTATAGTATCGGTACACATAAAATTAGAGAGTTCTATTTGCAGCATAAATTAACAAGATTTGGATATACATTAATGTGAATATATTGTATATTTAACCGGTTGTTTTGGTTATAAATTTTGAATGATATGAAAAATCCCAAGGTTAAAATACTAATTGTCACTAAAGATAAGGCACTTAAGAAACAATTTACTGCTCTATTCATAGATGATAAATATCAATTTATGTGGCTGGATAGCCTGGATCGACTTCTAAAATATTTTGAATCTGAAACCTTTGATCTGTTAATTATTTCCGGAGATGTTTGTAAAAGAGATGGGCCAAGTCACCGGGATTTGATACAAATTATATCCAGGGAAAGCCCACAAACGCAAATCTTAATGATGGTTCGGGAAAATCGGATTAATTTGGTTGCGGATGCGCTGGATACAGGTGGCTATCAGTATATAAGAATTCCTGCACCGGATGAAGAGTTACAGCTCGATTATCAACTTAACTCTGGAAAATAAGCAGGAATTTGGTAAGAACAAACTGTTAACCAAGGATGAGTCTGTTTACCGTTTTGAAAAATTCATTGGTGGCTCACCTGAAATGCAGCGCGTCTACAAACAAATACAGCAGGTTGCCAGTACAGGTATTCCTGTATTGCTTTTAGGAGAGACTGGAACAGGGAAAGATCTGGCCGCACAAGCGATTCATCGTTTGAGTGCAAAAAAAGATGGGCATTACATTCCCGTAAATCTAGGTGCATTCCCTTCAGAACTGGTCGCCAGTGAATTGTTCGGGCATGAAAAAGGTTCTTTCACCGGAGCATCCCACCAACATAAGGGCGTATTTGAAGTCGCTTCTGATGGCACTGTATTTCTTGATGAGATTGAATCGATCGATAAGAAAGTCCAGGTTAGTCTTCTGAGAATTATCGAACAGAAAAAAGTTACCCGTCTGGGTGGGCGCCGCTCGATTCATACAGATGCCCGTATTATTGCCGCCTCAAATGAAAATTTGGAAGATCTTGTAGATCGTGGACAATTCAGAGAAGATTTATTTTTCAGGTTGGATGTGTTCAGAATTATACTGCCTCCCCTGAGAAAGCGCATTGGCGACGTATCCTTAATTGCTCAAGAGTTGATTGCACATTTTAATTTTGAATTGAATAAAAATATTATCCGCATTAAACCGGATGCGATGGCAGCATTAGATGAATATGAATGGCCGGGCAACGTACGAGAGCTGAAAAACGTTTTGCAGCGAGTCTGTTTTAGTTTGCGAGGATGAACAAATTGGTGAAGAACATCTGCCAAAACGAGTACGCCGCAAGGACAAGGATAAACCTAAACTGATTGTCGAAATTGGTCAATCATTGGATAAAGTGGAACAACAACTTATTCGCAAAACTCTTTCCCACACAAAAAATAATCGAAAAAAAGCGGCGGAGTTACTTGGTATTACCCGGAGAGCCCTTTATAATAAACTTAGTAAGCATAATATCAAGTAACGCAGAATTGACTTCAATTAAATCCGGGCTGCTTTTGCTGGAACACCCCCCGAATTAATACCGGAATGATAGCATGTTTCTGCCTATTTCAATTGAATTATCTGTAAATGTACTTTTTTTTCTCACCCATCTGATTTGATTAAGAACTTCATTTACAATCTCCCCTTTTAGCCGGCCTGACTACAAATTTATACTATTGATTTATAATGATTTAACACACTATTATTATAGATGGCATGCTTTTTGTCTATATTAATTTAGGTACGTCATAAATTATCCGTCTTCCTGAACGTGTGTTTATTTTATCGAAGTTATGATATTATGCTGCTAAAAACTACAGAACTAAAAGAGTACATTATAGAGTTATTCGATGATATCAGGGGAACCATCTTCGAGATGTATTTTAATGATCTTTATTGGAATATTGAATATTTGTTAGTGACATCGGATAATTTAGAAAAGGGTAAAATCGTCTTAATTTCGCAGCTCGCTTTTGGCAGTCCCGAGAATAAAACAAGGATGATACCGATATCTGCAAATGCGGGGTCGATTAAGCGTAAAGAAGAATCGACGGTTCATAAAAATAATGAGGTGTCGAAATCAATTGATCCGATCCAATTTATCGAATTACCTGAGAAATCGTTATCGGTCACCTCAAAAAGTGAAGGAGAAACCAAGGATCTCATTATCACTTTACTTAAAGATAAAAAGTCTCTTTATTTCCCATCCGCAAAGCATTTAAGAAGCCACAATGAAGTACTTGGATATAATATCCAGGTAAAAGATGGTGATCTCATCGGCCATGTGGATAATTTTATTGTAGAGGGTAATACATGGCAACTTAAATATCTGTTGGTTGATACATGTAACTGGTTAACTGCCGGGAAAAAGATATTATTGTCTCCGGCCTGGATCGAAAGAATTAATTGGAGTGGTAATCTTGTTTCAATCGATCTAAGTAGAGACTCTATTTTGAAAAGTCCGACATATGATCCAAGTAAACCCCTGGACGACCGGCTTGAGATGCAATTATATAAGTATTATAGTCAATATCACAATTCAGAATAACAACAACTGACTTTTATCAAGGTCAAATAAACCAATACGAACGGGCATTCAATTCAGGTAAGAGTAAATTCTGCAACAAGCGGCAGATGATCTGAGGCTGTGAGACTGAGGCGCGATTTATGTCTCCATGAGTTTAAGAGTTGAATTGTTCCTGCATAGAAAATCCGGTCCAGCGCGAAAAGTGGAAATTTCGCAGGAAATGTACGTTCTGGAGGTACCATTTTCATCACCTCTTGCAGTTTTTTCAAGTTTTTACTACAAGGATACCATTCGTTAAAATCACCCGACAACAAAGTGGGACGACCCACTTCTTGTTTAACCAATTGTCTGAGAATTTGCACCTGGGTACTTCGCTCCTTTTTTTTCAATCCAAAATGGGTATTTAACACTCTCAGAGTCGAATGATTCACATGAATCGTGCAATCCAGGATACCGCGCGGTTCGCGATTAGCGAAAGAAATATCATGCCGTTTTATTTCTTTCGGTTCACTCCTAAAAAAGACTGCGTTGCCATACGCAGATTGTGATCGTATCATTGTAATACCCTTGATACCATAGTACCCGGAAGATTCTCTGATTGTCTCAAAAAGAAATGAATGCTGACTCTTCCGCTCATTCAGATCCGAATCGACTTCTTGCAGATTTATAATATCAGGATTTAATTCTCGTATCACTTCATAAATTCGTTGATAATTTCGCTGGCGATCTGTTCCAACCGCTTCATGAACATTATATGTTAGTAATGTAAAAGATGGCATTCGATTAAATCTTCAAAATTCGAAATTACTCACTATATCGTTTTTGATATAAAATCTTGGCCCCGACCGTACCCAGAATAAAAATCAAGCCAAACAATCCGGCTAATATCAGGATATTCCCTGTTGAGGAATCTTTAAAAACCTGCACTAAATGGCCAAAAAATGATGTTACAAGCACAATGCCGGGTATCATACCAATAATGGTACCAAGTACATAATCCCGAAATCGAATATGAGATGCGCCTGCGAGCATATTAATGACTGCATATGGCGCTAAGGGAACGATACGAACGAATATAATTGTCCAAATCCCTCTTTTAGTGAATTGTTTACTGATCGAATTAATTTTTTCACCGGAAAATTTTCGTATTAAATTTTTACCTGTAATATGACCAATCAAATAAGACAAAACTGCCGAAGCGACAGAAGCAGTCATTGCCACCAGACTCCCTGAGAAAGGACCGAACAATATGCCAACACCGCCGATTAACACAGTAACCGGAATTCCGAAAACTGCCAGGATGGTAAAGATTGCCGCATATAAAACAGGTGCCCAAACAGGATTTTCAATAGCACTGAACCAGTTCTCAATTGTTTGCTGATTGAACAACTCGCCAAGCGGGGTTACAGACCAAATTAGAGTGATGATAATCAGAGTGGAAGAATCCCAAAAAATTTCTTTATCGTCTTATTACGGTCTTCCTTATTCTCTTTGCCTATAAAATGTTCAATTAACTGCGCAGGTGCAATGGGCTTTTCAGGATCGACAATTTTTATCCTTGCGATTTCCTTCACCTTTTCTTTGTCAGTATTATGTGATAACTCTGTTAATTTGCGTTCGCCTTGATTCAGATTGTCGATGGCAGATATCATCCGACCGTTTTCTTTTTCAGCAGAGGCATATTTTTGACAGTCTACACCGAGGTGTTCGCTAATTAACTGCTGGCGAATGGCCTTAATCTGACTAGATATTTTATTATTACCATTGGCAATTATAATAAGATCACACTCGGAATCAAGAGACATTGAACGGTTGCTGAGATTCGAAGATCCAACTTTAATGATCCGGTCATCTACTATCAACAGTTTTGAGTGAACCGATAACACCTGATCTTTATCACCGGGAACCATTGGATAACAGACCCGTAATTTTCCAGACCGGTCCGCTGACTCCAGAAGAAAGAGTAGACGATCTCTTAGTACATCCATTGTAAGTTGTTCCAGCCAACCGCCCGTCTTTAAAGGCAAAACAATGACGATTTCCGGACATTTGTCCGAGTTGAGTTTCTTGACGATCTCATTTCCGATAACCGAAGAGTCGAAATATTGGTTTTCGATATAAATGAGTTCTCGCGCACTGCGGATGGCATCGATATGAAATTGTTCGCTTTCCTTTATGATGCTATCGCTGGAAAGAGTTCTTGCAATACCAATATCGATGTCACTGAATTCAGGCCCAACCTCTGACGGCCACTGATAATTATCAGAATGTGGTTGACGGTATGCAGGCAGTGGATGGTTTGTTGCATCTTGCCAGCGCCGTGAAAACAGATCATTGAGATCCTTGACCACCGGGCCGGATACCATGAATTGCAGATCATGAAAAGGAGGATAGGGATCTCCATCGGGATCTGTCCGCCGTGTATCATCGGGATCATGCACTGGTGTATCCCAGCGCCATTTACTCAGATCGAATCCACCTACAAAGGCGACAGATTGGTCGACGGTGACAATCTTTTGATGATGAGACGCCCCGGGTGGATGGCTCCCATCCATTACAAGGTGCAGACGCCGGTGTTTTCTCCATGATTTAAAATTAAAAACAGGCGACCAATCCCTTTCAAAAGCGTAGATCATTGAAAAATCCCACAGCAGGATATAAATATGCAACTGTTTGTTCTTTTTTAGGACCGCCAGTAAAAAGTCGCCAAGTTCATTTGGATAACCGTCATCCGTGTTCGACCTAAGCAGATTGACATGACTATCCATATCCCATGCACTGATAAAGATTCTTTTTTTGGCTGATAAAACCGCTTTTCTGAATTGACTGAAATACGCTTCACCATCAATCAGCAAGCTTGCTTTATTTGCCTTTGTCAAGCGCCAACAATTTTTACCCGGTTCTAATTTCATACAAAGATGTTTTCATTAATAGTGACTTATTATTTAGACCCCTTAAAAACTCCTACCCTTCGCTGAACCTGTTCAACCGTAGCAGCACCTGCTTCAGGATCTGGTACAATTTTTATATTCGTCTGGTTTGTGGCACCAATTTCTTCAAGTTTCAGTTCAAGACTGTCAATTGACACCGTATCACGATTAACTGTAATTTCGTTTTTTACCGATATCCTGATAATGATGTCAGGTGATGATTGTTGTTTATTCTCTGAACAAGTATAATTTATCAATCCTGCAAAAACAATAAATAAGTAAGTTAAAATAAGTCTGTAATGTTTCATATGACTCCCTTCTATTATTCTATCTTAATCATTGCCCTGGTTTTTATTCCAGCTCTCCTATTTGGTGCTCTGTCTCAATATATCTACAAATTTCATACCACACATTATTACCGATTCGCTACAGGAAAATATATATTTAAATCCGTAAAAAAATAATAAGTTAAGGATTTTTTTATAAAATCATGGCATGATAATTGTACTATTTTAAGTATAAACATTACGAATTTAGGAATGCTGAGTCACATCTAAAAATGAAAATCGGAGAATTGATTATTACGAGGGGTTTTTTACATGTATATCATGACATCAATTGAAATAGGAGCAACACCGCAAAAGATTTGGCAGATATTGACGAATTTTGATCAATTATCCGACTGGAATCCAGTTATAGATAATGTAGAAGGAGATCTTAAAATGGGTACCAGATTATCAATATCACTGCAGTTACATAATTCAATCAAGATTAAATATCGTCCATATGTCATGAAGGCGGAACCTTACAATGAAATTCGCTGCCTGAGCAGTCTTCTGTTTCCAGGAATACTTGACAGCGAATATTCTCTTATGCTCATGCCCATCGATGAAAAACGGACTTTTTTATTGCAGGTGGAAAAGTTCAAGGGGATATTGCTCCCTGTCATCTGGGCAGATATCGAGATGAAACTTAAAAACGGATTAAAAAAGATGAATCTGGCAATAAAACAAAAAGCCGAAACCAATACTTTATAAGTATTATATCAAAATAAAATAATCAGGAGCTACACGAGAAAGGTGAACCAAGTCATGCCATTTTTAGCAAAGTTATATAATCAGGGGTTTAAACGTATTTACATGTATTTTATTATTTTCATTTGGGTTATTAATGCATTCGGCGTGGAACATCATCTAATTGAAAATCAAAACAGTGCGCCACTAGTGCATTCGAAGCAAAATAAAAATGATTCACAACTTTTGTTGGATCAGGATAAAAAAATTGCCGGCAAAATTAAAACCATTCTCAATGAATATGATTTTGAAAAATTTCAACCGGATATTATCGTAAAGAACGGTTCTGTATCTTTATATGGAGTTGTTAAATCGCAGCAAAAAAAAGATAGTTTAGTATATATGATATCAGATATATCTGGGGTGAAGAGCGTTGAAAATAATTTAAAAATTCAAAATAAATTTAAATTACAGAGCGACGCCGTTATTGAAGACGATCTTGAGAAACGTATAGAGCAAAACAATTTGCTGGGTAACAAGGAAATTACTGTTATTGTCCAGGATGGCATTGTGTTCATTGCTGGCATAGTTAACCATTGGTATACAAAACAGGAAATGATCCGGATTGCATATCTGAGTGGTGCTTTGTCAGTGGACGAACATATAATTATTGTTAATTAGTATAACATCTTCGCAACGAAATATAGCCACCGATTTACAGAATTTTCACACGATCCGGGGTATTTGCATAAAAATGTACCGTTAATTCTCATTATCTGGCTTCTATATTCATTTATTCAATTCCATCGCAATGCTTAGTTTTTAGTAACTATATAAAAAATAAATAATTATAAATGTATTTAACAGAATGGCATGGAAATTGAAATAATTATTATCAGGAAATGTAAGTGTACCATATTTTTACGTTACAAAACGAAAATTATTAAACAAGTGAGGTTAACCCATGAAACATCTAAATCTAACACGATCAATAATTTCTATCCTTCCACTTTTGTTTTTCATTAGTTGTCATGAAGTTGCCCAGGAGCTGGAAGAAATAATTCCAACAAAAAGTGCAATAGCAGTAATTAAATCCGTCGAAGATAACAACGTATCAGGTCAGATTTCTTTCATAAAAGACGAGATGGGAATAAAAATTATTGCCGATGTAAATGGCCTTAGTCCAGGTAAGCATGGTTTCCATTTACATACCTTTGGAGACTGTACAAATCTAACTGATGGTTCAGCAGGAGAAATTTTTAATCCATTTAATAAAAACCATGGTGGTCCTGATAAACGGGAACACAAATTGGGCGATTTCAAAAACCTGACGGCAGATAACTCAGGTCATGCTCATTTGGAATGGATAGATATTGATCTTGATCTTGACGGGCCACTCTCGATTATTGGTCGCTCAATATTGATTCATGAAAATGAAGATGACCATTTAGCTCAACCGGATGGAAATTCCGGTCCGGTAATCGCGTATGCGGTTATTGGACTCGATAATCCTAAATAGATATTAGTGAGGCAATTGAAGCACGATGCCATAAAACTAATTCACAAAATTAGAATTATGTATGATTCATTGTAAGTAAAGGAGATAAAAAAAATGTTAAGAAGTGCACAAGAAATTTTTGGTTATGTTCTTCATGCTGAGGACGGAGAGATTGGTCGTTGCAGAGATTTTCTGTTTGATGACCAAGACTGGGTGGTACGCTATATGGTTGCGGATACTGCAAAATGGCTCATAGGACGTAGAGTATTGATTTCGCCAATTTCTCTCGGCGAACCGGACTGGAGAACACGTTTATTCCCAATCCGTTTAACAAAGAATCAAATCGAAAATGCACCGCCACTGCATGAAGACGAACCGGTATCCAAACAATATGAAATGGAATATTATAAACATTATGGATGGCCGTATTATTGGATCGGTGTTCACACCTGGGGGATGGCAGCTGTGCCCGGGATGCTTATGGATGCCCCTAATGAGCCGGAAGAAACAAAAACAGGTGATTCTCATCTACGGGATATAAAGGAAGTAATCGGTTATAATATACAAACGATCGGAGATGAAATTGGTCGTGTAGAAGATTTTATACTCGATGATGAGTCCTGGACCATACGTTATATGGTCATTAATACAGGTAAATGGCTACCAAAAAGGAAAGTATTGATCTCTCCGACCTGGGTAAATTCAATTGATTGGGCTGAACGACAAGTGAAAGTGTTTTTAAGCAGTGAGCAAGTGAGAAACAGTCCTGAATATGATCCGTCAGCGCCTGTTAATCGTGATTATGAAATCCAGATTTATGATTATTACGGACGGCCAAAATATTGGAAGTAAGGCTTACCCAGCGTTCTAGTTAATAATCATCCTGCCAATACCTGGGTCTATGGTAAAAATTTCATATAATTGAACTTCATAGGCCCGGTTGACAGGAGCGAACGGAAATACCATTTATTTCCTCTCGACATATCTCAGGTGAGGGTCATCCTCAATATCTTCCCAGGATCGTGTTTACTAATTTATTCCTCTATAGGCTATTTTAGGTTCTCTGATTTAGATGCAGCCACACCTATAACACCACAGGCTACCCTGGCCCCGGCATTTCCGGTTGGTTGAGACTTGTAGTCATCTTCATTTGCATGGATAATAATTGCCCGGCCTATAACGGATTGGCTTCCGCTTAAAGAGATCCGGGTATCAATTTTCTCCAGATGGGCATTACCATTTTCATCAGCGGAAAGATTTCCCAGATCACCAATATGCCGAATAATATCCAGCGGACCCCCATGTGCATTATTATCTGGATTAAAATGTCCTCCTGCAGATTTAGCATCAGGTGCATGACAGTCTCCGAACTCATGAATATGAAAGCCATGATTACCTGGACTAAGTCCTTGTACATCTGCGAAAATTTTTATTCCGGCTACTGATTGTTCAAAACGTATAATGCCGCTTACAGAATTTTCACCGACTGGGTGAATAATAGCGATTGCCCTTGTAATTTCAGGCACTTCTTCTACTTTTAGTTCAACAGGTTCGGCACAACCCATCACAATAAATAAACAAATCGATAATGCAGTAATGAAAATTTTGATAACTTTTTTAAACATTTTTCCTCCATATGGTTTATTTTTTTCCGATGTATAAGATAAAATCAAATTATATAACTACAAAAACCATACCATAATGCAGTATTAGGATTTATAACATTTTAATAATTAATAACTTATAACCACAATACATATTCAAACAAATTTTAAGATAAATCATTACAGCTGAGATTGTGAAAAAATGGAACACTTTATTAACTACCACTTATCATCTGTATATATTTAGTACAATACTATCTGTTGGTAATTAATATCTAAACGAGTCTATTCATAAAAACACATGGATGGCGCAGAGAAGAATTTGAGATTAGCGATTTGAGATAGCTTTTCTTTAATATATTTATTGGATTCAAAACCCTACTCCAAATTGCATTATTCTAAATGTACTGTGGTGAATAATTCGGGATAGTACTTAATTCACTGCAGGTTGTTTAAATCCTGCCGTATTAACCAGCTTTTCATTACCTGTGTAAATTTTCAGATGCGGAAAAGGAATTTCAATGTTTTCCTCATCAAATTTTATTTTAAGCCGCCGATTGAATTCACGCGCAATGCCCCATTGTTTGATGGGTTTTGTTTTGATGCGCGCTTTGACAATAAGTGCCGAGTCTGCAAACTTATCCAAACCAAATACTTCAAGATCCCCTATGATATCCGGTTTAAAATCCGGATCAGAACGCAGCTCGTCGCCAACTACTTTAATCACATCGATAACATGATCAATGTCTTCTTTATACGCGATACTTATATCGAATACATAATAGGAAAATTCTTTGGTAAGATTTGTAACCACATCAATCTGGCCATTGGGAACATAATGAACCCGCCCCTCCAGATCTCGCAAGGTAGATAAACGGAGGTCAATCTTTTCGACCAGTCCGGCTTTACCAGCTATTATAATCACATCACCAACACGAATTTGGTCTTCGAGCAGAATAAAGAATCCGCTAATCACATCTTTCACCAGACTTTGTGCTCCAAATCCAACGGCGAGCCCCAGAACTCCGGCTGCTGCCAGTATGGGTCCGATTTCGATCCCAATCTCACCCAATATCAGCAGGGCAGATACGACAAGAATACTCACTTTTAGTATATATCGGACGATGGCGCTTAGTGTGTCGGTGCGTTTGACGGCCTCTATGTTATCCTTATTTTTCTGAACGACTGAAAATATTTTTCTGGAAAACAATCCGGCCAGTTTGAGTAATATTATCATACCCAGTAATATAAAAACTATTCTTATACCACTTGAAAGCAGCCAGCTCAGGACCAGGTCGCTCAACGCGTTTATATCAAAATTTATATTCTCTATTAATTCCAACTATGCCTCCTAATTATCAATGCTCAAACATTTTAGTCTACAATTCTTATCTTCTAATACCTTTTTACTGATTGCCTTTCTTTTTAATGTTTATAGTCATCTTCTTTATTAATGTGGTATGAGTGATAACCATCAATTTGGCTACTTTCAAATCTTTTAGTTCTTAAAATTCCATCCGGGTTAAAGATCGTCGAGGAAAACTCAAATCTGTATATTCAGCAAGGCTTTCCATTCCGGATTGTCATAATTATTCAGTTTTGCAAAAGTTTTACTCATGGTGTTCTCTATTATTTCCAAATCATTTTTATTTTTTCCGGTTATATCGATGTAACCACCGGCAGACATACCATGCCCACCCACAGTTCTGGAATTTTTCACCAGTTTTTGGACCATTTTTCCTGCTTCAGATTTGGAAAGCCTGGAACGTAAAGAGATGATTAGTCGGTTCTTTAATCTGCCTGTACAAAATGACCAACTGATCCGATCATGCCTCACTAAAAAATCAGCCATCTCAGAAATAATTTCGGCGGAAGTCACATCTCCAAGATGTGCTACAACCAAATTCCTGTATGTAACCGCTTTTTGCAGGGTTTTTGCCACACTTAAAAAATACTGCCGCGGTAATTGGGGTGTCATAATTCGGCCCAATTTTTTCAGATTAGCTCGGACAAAAACCTGCAAATAGGCGTTGATATCTCTTTTATGCACCTCACGATTCAGATTCTGAGACTCCGAATTTATAGCATACACCAGAGCAGTGGCAAGATCGGATGGAATCTCAATATCCATTATATTTAACCACTCAATAAGCATGGTAGAGAGAGCTCCTAATTCAGGATGAATAAAGCTCAAATCAGATTTTCGTTTTTTTCGTGGTGGATGATGATCCAGGACCAGGCTACATTTAATATTTTCAGGCAGGACATTGTTACCTGAACCTGGTTGGGTATCCACCAATGCCACACGGTCATATTTTGACCAGTTTATTTTACCAATTTGCTTCATTTGTATATTGAGTTCTTTTATCATTGCCTGGTTCTCTGCGCGACCAATACTTCCCCCGTAGGCCACGCTGGCTTCCAAGCCGTATCTTTTCTCAGCTATATATTTTAAAGAAGAGGTGCAGGCGATCGCATCAGGATCTGGATTCGTATGCCCAACAATCAGAAGATGCTTTCCCGGTTCCAAAACTCGGTCTATTTTTCTCAATGATTCATTTGAAATTATAGTGTTCATGCTGGTAATCTTGATGGGAAAATCCACTTTCTGGCTTCTTCAATAGATTCCGGTGAAAATGATTTAAACTCAACATTTGTCATTTTATTTAACTGAGTAAGTAAAAATGATTCGAATTTTAGATCAGATACAATCGCTACTCGTTTTAATAGGTTTTTATATTTTTTATAAAAATCATATTCATCCAGTAGTATCTTAAAATTATACTTTTTCAGATCCGAAGCATCAAAGAGTACATTGATATCCGTATTAGCAGCACCTAAAGATTCAAGCTGGTGAATGACCTGAATGAATTGATCTTGAGTTAAATCGCCTGATAATGCAATTTCTATTTTATTTCCTTCGTGATAAATAACCTGATACATGTACTTCCTCCTTTTAATACACCAAATTTAAAACACATACACAATTTCTAATTCGGATTATAAGTCATCAAGGATCATGCCAATGACTTTTATAAAACAAGCTAAGCATTGGTTTAACAATGACTTAGAATGAACCATTGCGTTTGTTTATCTAAAACCTGACACGGACATATCTTCTATCCTTACCCAGTATGTGCATGCATAGAACATCTGGTGTGGATTAGCTGGAAGTAGTGTGTATTTTTAGTACACTGAGAGGTGTTGATATGAGTGCTAATCCTCTAATCCATGAACTTTGCTGTTTTCGGTCCTAAAAAGACATTTTACCGGTTTACTATTATAGGGTTTAACTGATTGAAATACAATAAGTTAGGAATATATTTTCCGAAGTCTGGTATGAAAATTGTAGTTATAAGTAATGGTATCATCGAAAATTTGTTAAGAGAGGTAGGAATAGAAGACATGAAACTTTTTAAAAATAGATTAGATGCAGGAAAGGCATTGGCACATAAAATGGTACTTTATAAGGATAAGCCGGAAACCATTGTACTGGCATTCAGAAAGGCCGGTCTCCCCGTCGCTTATGAGGTTGCGAACAAGATTCAATCGCAGTTAGAGATATTCTTATTATCAAATGTCAAGGTGATGGAAAAAAAACCAATAGCGATTGGTACTATAGCTTCAGGAGGAATTGAAGTGATGAATAGCAATACAATTCAATCATTGGATATTACTCAGGATCAGCTTTTCGTTAATATTCTACTCGAAAAAAAGAAATTAGTGAAAAGGCAACACAATTTGCGCGGTAATCGAGCCTATCCCGATTTGTCCAATAGAACTATTATTTTGGTTGATGATGGTGTCGCCGGGTCATCAAGAATAAGAGCGATAGTTACAGCTTTAAAAAAAATATCCTCTAAACATATCATATTTGCTGTACCAATCATCGCTTCACATGTGAAATCTGAAATTGAACCAGAAGTGGATCAGCTGGTAACCGTTGCAATTTCACAGACTTCATCAAATATTTCAGATTTATACGAAAACTATTCCCGGCCTGCTGATTACAAGGTTAAAGAGTTCCTATCTTAATTTACCTGGAAATACAGAAAGTATATCTTCAATGTGATTTAGAAACTAATTGATAGATTTGTACCAAACATTCATACTTTCAATTTTGGCAGATATATTGGTATTATTGATAAGTGTGCCAGAATATTTATAATCCATTTTAGCAAAAGTAATGTTCATTGCAGCGGAATAGGAACGAGCAATTGTATAAAATGTTTTCATTTTTCGTTTGCGCATTTCTGCTTCCATTTCTTTTAACAAGATTAAAGAAAGATTATTGCCGGCGAATTTGGGATCAGTCGCAAAATCTGTCATTTCTACATTTTTAGATTGTGTATCCATTTCAGCAGAAGAAGCTGCAATCAAGTCATTCTGATAAAAAACACCAAAGTAAATGACATTTTCATTCATCGTCTTTTTAAGATAACTTTTTTCAAATATAGGGAAAGGATAAGATCTAAAAACTTTCCAATATAATTCGGTTAATTTTTGAATATCATGAACAGCCAAGATTTTTATCTTAAAATTTGGATTCTTTTCAGTTGTTATCAATTTACCCTGTTTAGATATTGCTATTTTAATAAAACTATCAATTTGATTTCTTTCTTCAACTCCAATAAATGATCTTGATAGATCAATAAATTTTGAAAAGAAAAATAGATCAATATTTTCATTAAAAAAATTAGGTATAAAACCTTCTTTTACATATCCAGCTGACTGGAATCCATCTATAGCCCACTCGGGAATCTTCGTAAATATTTTTGTATAATTATGTTGGGTTGCTAATAAATTTAGTGTTTCTGCAATGTTTGGATAATCATTTTTATCAAGTTTCATTAGATAAATTCTATTGTTACTTTTACCATGTTGAATTATTGAACCACCTATTTTTTCTATTCTGTCATACATTCAATTATCCTTTGCTTTTTAATAATGAAATAGCTATAAATACTATTGCAGAAAGTAGAATGCCCACAATGCTTGCATCCAGTCCCAAGTATATTTCTGCTTTGCTAATGATTAAATAGAGTGTTGCTCCTCCCCCTAATAACATGCCTGCTAAAGCACCTGTTGGATCGCTTTTTTTCCAGAAATATGCCCCGAGTGTCGGAACAAAAAGACCGGCAACCATGAATGAATAAGCATGGAGAATAATTTCAAGCACCGTTTTAAAGGAACTTGCAATTAATAGGGTTAAAGCCCCGATAACTAAAGTGACAATTTGAGAAATTCTCATAATATAAATGTCAGATTTCTTCTTAAAAAAAAACCTTTCAAGGATATCATTTACAAAATTTCCTGAAGACGCTATCAAACAACTATCTGCTGTAGACATTATTGCAGAAAAATATGAAGCTATTACAATACCCGTAATTCCAATTGGTAAAACATCTCTAAGCAACATATAATAAGATGATTCAAAATCTTGTCTGGGCGACAGGTTATAATGCGTTTGCTATACCAATGGCTGCAGGGGCGCTTTCAACATACGGAATTATATTGAATCCAGCGATGGGGGCTGTGTTGATGTCATTAAGTACAGTCATCGTCGCCATTAACGCAAGGATTTTAAAAGTAAACAAGGGAGAATGATGAGAAAATTAAAAATTCAACATTCGATGGCATTTCAAAGTAAGTATGGATATAAACAGAAACTCTGATCAGTATGATGAAGTCGATGAACAGTTTTCTAAATCACATGGAAGATATTCAAAAACTGCAGGAATCAAAATTAATAAGAATTAATTAATATCAATTCAAAAGTAGATTGGACAATTTAAGGGAACGAGACAAGTGTAAGATTTATATAGATTAACAATTTTACAAAATTATATTATCGTCGTCTCGTGTTTCCTTTTGAATGTCTTTGATTGAATTCATGTTAATACCTAAAGAGGGTTATAGGGTAGAATTATTACAAAAAAAAACTGGTGCCTCAAAAATAACCAATCTTTGATAAAATCTTTGGATATTGTGTACGACTACTGAATTAAAAAAAATCTTTGATCTATTTGCAATTATGATATAATTTGAAAAATAACTCAAAAGATAGATTCCCTATTATTCAAGGAAATATAAATGAAAAACAATCAAAGATGGACAGCAGATAACATCACGGACCAAACAGGAAAAGTGGCTATCGTAACAGGTTCCAGTAGCGGTATTGGGTACGAGGCCGCCAGAGTAATTGCGAATAAAAATGCCGAAGTCATTATAGCCGTGCGCAATCAGGCAAAGGGTGGCACTGCGATACAAAAAATCAAATCGCAAAATCAAAATGCGAATGTCAAAATGATGATACTGGATTTGGCGAGTCTCAAATCGGTTAAAAATTTTGCCGATAGAATTCAAACAAAAATATGACAGACTGGATTTACTTATTAACAATGCCGGTGTCATGATTCCGCCATACTCTAAGACAGAAGATGGATTTGAATTGCAATTTGGTACCAATCATTTAGGACATTTTGCATTGGTAGCTCAATTGATGGAGTTACTTCAAAATACAGAAAATAGCCGGATTGTAAATGTCAGCAGTGGGGCACACAAATATGGTAATATCAATTTTGACGATTTGACCTGGGAAAAAAGAAAATACAAACCTTTGTCAGCATATGGTGCTAGCAAAATCGCAAATTTATATTTCACGTATGAATTAAAAAACCGCTTATCTCAAAATTCCAATCCATTAGTAACGGCAGCGCATCCAGGATGGACTGAAACTGAACTGCAAAGACATTCGGGAGCCATGGAATTCCTGAGTAAATTTTTTGCTATGTCCATTGAGCAGGGCAGCCTGCCGACTTTAAGAGCGGCGTTTGATCAAAATGCGCAAAGCGGCGATTATTTTGGACCAGATGGATTTATGGAAATGCGCGGTTACCCGGTAAAAGTGGAATCAAATGCCTTGTCAAAGGATGAATCAATCGCTAAAAAATTATGGGATGTTTCGCAAGATTTAACAAAAGTGGATTTCAGTTTTAAATAAAGAATAACATATTAGCAGAATACGAAGCAATGTTGCATCAGGAAAGACCGAATCAAAGGGAAATCCGGTCTTTTGATGTAAAATATTTTGCATGTAAAGGTCACTTGGGTAATATTATTTTCTCGAATTCACGATAATCAGACACCGCCAGGTGGAAGCAGTAAACCCTTTTCTTTGCTATTCCGCTGCCATCCTGTTTTCATTTTCATCGACATACAAAAATGAATCGATAGTCCCGCTATCGCTATCAGTTGATTCTAAATGTACCCTCAGCCTTTTCGGGAAATCCGGTTGGTAATCCATCTTCGCCAAATGCCCAGTATACAAGGCCCTTAATGTGAATATTGCGATCCTGCCAACTTTAAATGGCCCGTATGCTTCCACAATTTTACCATTTGCATGAAATTTCACAGGTTCAGGGTCTTTATTTGCATAGGTGACGACTCCCGCATTCCATCCTTTCATGTAAATAGTTTCATCTGTTAAATCGTGGATTACAAATTCTTCATAGAAAGGACTTGCTTGTGAAAAATCTCTTGGTTCGCCATGGCTGATGAAATATAAACCATATGATTCTTCTCCAAAATCTATTGTGCCCTCCCAAAAAATGGGGAGGCCACTCTCAGGGTCAATCCTTGGGGGAAAGTGAAAAGGGGTATTAGTTGTGCCTATGAGGTATGGTGATGGTTTTGCCAAAGCGTTTGTCACCTGATTATTTTGGTTTAATTCAGGAGTGCTAAAGCGCTTTCTTCCTGGCAACCCAAAAAGATCAAAATAGTTCCAATGACCATAAACATAAGAATAAGGTTTTTCATCGTAATCTCCTTCAAATTTAAAAACATAATAGACAGAAATTTTAATCATTGATAAAACCATTTTTGAATAGATGACTTTTCATGAAAAATTAAGGGGGACTTTTATTATGAGAATAAAATTCCATAAGTCAAAAACCGATTATTACGGGACAAATTTTAATGTTTCGTATTCAAAACAGTTGGTCTGAGTAGGTCCGTAAGAATGAAGTAGAATAATACAGTATCAATAAGATTATTAGAGAAGGATATAGAGTAAATATAATACATGGGTATAGAAATACAAGGAAATTCTGTTATAGATGTTCCGTGTTTTATCGTATGTATTCAGGTCGTGAAATGTTGTACTTATTTGAAATGTGGATAAAAAATTTTATAAGTATTTCAGGAATAAATCACAACAAGAATTCTTTCTTAATATTATATTTATTGTGTTCCGAATGAGTAATCCGCCCTTCAGGATGATAACACCGGAATTTCCGATTTTCACACAATTGTGAAAAATAACATTAATTTCATTAAATCTTTTACAATTAGGGGGTACTATGAAATATAATAGTAACTGTTTTTCTGTTCTTTATAGCATTTTCTACACTTTACGGGCAATTAACGCCGGTCAAACTAGTTGATTGGAAGCATGAAGGATTATTAGAAAATGGAAGCTGGACCATTTCAGCAGACAGTCTCTCTGTTCGTCAAAGTGTAAATGATGAACCGACCTTTTTTGTCAGTCCGGATACCTTCGAAAATGTGACCATCAGAGGCAGCTTTTATGTGGATTCCAGCGATGATGACTATATCGGTTTTGTATTTGGCTATCTCAGGCCGGATTCGGCTGAAGAGTATTTTGACTTCTACCTCCTGGATTGGAAGGGTGTCGCACAGGCTGGCGCTGAAGAAGGATTTACCCTGTCAAAAGTGCTTGGCTATGTAAATGTTGGATCAGGAACCAATACATCTCATCCCTATTGGGATCACGAGGATACCACGCAAACCGTTCTTGGAACATATTATGGCGACTATGGCTGGGCCAGGGGTAAGGTATATAATTTTGAATTAATTTATGAACCGAATCGTGTACGAATTTCGATCGATACGACGCAAATATTTGATATTGCCGGGGAATTCCGACCCGGCCGGTTCGGTTTTTACAACTATTCCCAACCCGGGGTGAATTATCAGAATTTCAGGCTTAACGAAGCACCAATCGCGGTTGATGATTATTTTGATACCTGGGAAGATTCCACGATTGCAATGCAAGTCACCCTGAATGACATCGATGCAGACGGGCACGATAAGATCATAACCTTTGTGGGGGAAACTGTCAATGGTGTTATAAATTTTACACCGGGCGACAGCGTGATATATTATACGCCAAAATCTAATTATTTTGGCAGCGACGGCTTTAAGTATCATATTTCCGATGGTAATGGCAGCGTTGACTCGGCAGAAGTGATCATAAATATTCTTTCTGTCAATGATGCCCCGGTGCGTGTAAAAGCATTGCCGGATACTATGATCAAAGAGTACAGCTCAGATATATTCTTCGCACTCATAAATGATTATTTCAATGATGTGGATGTCAATGATGACTTTCTCGATGATATCACTATCACTTCCAACGGAGATGTTACTGCAAATTCTTCTTTGGATTCATTGTTCCTCAGTTCGACAAACTTTGTCGGTTTTGATACCCTTATTGTCAGTGTCAGGGATGACAGTGGACAGGCGGCAACCGATACCTTTGTTGTGGAGGTCATTAACCAAAATACACCGCCGTATGTCATACAGGCTATTGCCGATACAACGCTGAACAGGGACAGCCAGGATATTTTTTATCGAAAACTTAATAATGTGTTTGCCGATCTGGACGCCAATGATGTACCTCTGGATAGTTTTCATGTTCAAACAAAAGGAATTGTAGCGGCATCATTAACTGGCGATTCATTGTATTTGAGTGCAATTGATGTGGCCGGCACAGACACCATCACTGTCACGGCAGTTGATGACAGCAATGCCGCATTTTCGAATAGCTTTGTGGTCGAGGTGTTGGATGTGTCTGCATTGGAGGATTTAATTATTCCGGATAAATTCAGTCTAAAGCAAAATTATCCAAATCCCTTTAATCCGGAAACAGTCATAAGTTGGCAGTTGGCAGTTGGCAGTCAGGTGGAACTTACTGTTCATAATCTCTTGGGGGAAAAAGTGAGAACCCTGGTTTCAAAGAGAATGGAGCCCGGCGCACACAGCTACACATTTAACGGCAAAAATCTGGCAAGCGGCGTTTATTACTATCAGATTGTTGCCGGGGAATTTAGGGACGTAAAGAAAATGATCCTATTGCGTTGAGTTCATTGAGATCTGTTTTACCCCCTTTTTACTCAGTGTGATGGGGCAACAATTACAAAAGCCGATCTCGATGGTCGGCTTTTTTTGTAACTACTATATCCTGATCGCTGAAACCTAAATATATTGTCAAGTCATGAGTTCAATCAAGAAATATTGTGATTAGATTGATTCTGAAGATAAAAGTATTTCTTGATCACAGATGATCCATAGCTCAGCAAAAAAAAATACTTGATTCTTTCCTTCTAATTGTTAATTATTATGTAGCGAAACTCCTCATTGACAATTACGCTGAATTTTGAATTATTCCATAGGAGATAAAATTATGATTAAGGAAAATTTACTTTTTCTGATTTTATGTCTCACGTGCCAGTCTTTTTCTCAAATCAATTTTACAGCCCATACTATTGTTGGTGGCGAATTAAGCGCGAATGGTGCGATGGATGTTTTTGCCATTGACCTGGATGGTGATGAAGATATTGATGTTCTTTCTGCTTCTTATGAAGATGATAAAATTGCGTGGTATGAAAATAATGGCAGCAGCTATTATCAGCCGCATACCATTTCGACTAATGCAGATGGGGCACAATCCGTTTATGCTATCGATGTGGATGGCGACGGTGACATCGATGTGCTTTCTGCATCATGGAGAAATAGCCGGATAAATTGGTACGAGAATGATGGTAATCAGAATTTTAGCGAGCATGTCGTTTCTTCTTACGCCTATCATGTTGTATCTGTAAATGCCAGCGATGTGGATGGTGATGGCGATATAGATGTGCTTGCTGCATTGGAGGGAAGTGGAATCATTGCCTGGTACGAAAATGATGGTCAACAAAATTTTGTTCAACAGGTGGTTTCCGATAGTGCCTTAGCTGCCAGTGATGTGCTGGCTATCGACATGGATCAGGATGAAGATATTGATATTGTCTCGACTTCAAAACAAGGCCAGAAAATTGCCTGGTATGAGAATGATGGTCAACAGGTTTTTACCGAACATCAGCTGAGAAAACACTTTGGGGGCACCCAGTGCTGTTTTTGCTATTGATGTAAACAGTGATTCGCATATAGATGTTGTTTCTATCTGTCGTACCAGTACAGAAACCACAATTTGCTGGTATGAAAACAATGGCCAACAAGTATTTACAGAACACATTATTAAAGAATATCCGTTCTATGAGGGCAAATCTGTATTTGCCGGCGACATGGACGGAGATGAGGATATAGATGTTATATCAGCTTCTATATCCAAGTACGATGATTTTATTGCCTGGCACGAAAATGATGGAGAGGAAAACTTTTCTGATCATATGATCACGATAGATGCGGTTGGCGTGCGATCTGTTTTCGCCGTTGATTTGGATCAGGACGATCATATGGATGTTCTTTCTGCTTCCTGGAATGATGATAAAATCTCCTGGTTTCGGAATGATGGATATCAAGAATTTACTGAAAATATCATCATAACAAGTGCATGCGGAGCAACATCTGTGTTTTCAATAGACCTTGATCGTGATGGCGATAGTGACGTTTTATCTACTTCAACAACTGATAATTCGATTCATTATTATGAGAATGATGGGCAGGAGAACTTTACTATTCATACCCTCTCAAATGATGCGTTGCGCGCTCAATCGGTGTATGCGATTGATGTGGACAGTGACAATGACATCGATGTTCTTTCTGCTTCGGCTCTGGATTACACAATCGCCTGGTATGAAAATATTGGTGATAGTAGTTTTACTAAACGTATTGTTTCAAGTAATGCGGTAGGGGCAGGTTCTGTATTTGCCATCGATATTGATGCTGATGATGATACTGATATCCTTTCAGCATCAGGAGATGACGACAAAATTGCCTGGTATGAAAATGATGGTGAGCAAAATTTTATTGAGAAGATCATCTCCAACACGGCAGATGGCGCAAGGTCGGTTTATGCTATAGACGTAGATGGGGATAACGATATTGATGTGGTTGCAGGATCGATACTTGATAAGACGGTTGCCTGGTACGAAAATGATGGTGAGCAGAATTTCACCCAACATGTTATATCAGACAGCGCCAATGGTGTAATTTTTATCTTTGCCATTGATATCGATCGGGATAGCGATATAGATATTTTATCCGCTTGCGAAAAAGATCATAAAATTAAGTGGTATGAGAATGATGGCAACCAAAGTTTCACAGACAAATTGATTACCGGTGATGCAACAAATGTCTATTCAGTGTACGCTATCGATGTGGACAAAGATAACGACATTGATATACTCTCGGCAGAAAAAAAGAGTATCAATATGTATGAGAATGATGGATATCAGAACTTTATAAAACGAATTGTTACCTCGGAAACGGAGAATGCAATTTCAGTATTTGCAGTTGACATAGACAGTGATGATGACATCGATATTCTTTCTGCTTCTTATTTTGATGATAAAATCGTCTGGTATGAAAATACCGGTATGGCTAATGTTGATATAAATCAGAAGCAACTTCTACCGGCAAGTTATATTTTATTTAATAATTATCCCAATCCCTTTAATCCGGAAACCGTCATCAGTTGGCAGTTGGCCGTTGGCAGTTATGTTGAATTATCGGTTTACAATGTGCTTGGCAAGAAAGTGGCGACTCTGGTATCAGAGAAAATGGATCCGGGAAAGCATAGTTATACATTTGAGGCGAAACATCTGGCCAGCGGTGTTTATTATTATCTGTTATCAGCCGGGAATTTTACTCAAGTCAAAAAAATGCTTCTGATCAAATAGTATCGAAGGATACATGTGTTTTCAAATAGCACGCGGATTACACTGATTACTACTGTGAGACGGGACAGGACGGATTTACGCGGAACTAAAAATCATTAAAATTAAATCAGCGAGAATCTGCTCAATGTCTGCAGCGGTTCATATACCAGCAAAACGAGACCAAATATTTTAAATCCCATCAAATAGACCTCGAACAAACCACAAATTCAAAAATATCAATAGCTTGCAAGCCTTAGAAAATTTGTAATTCCCTTTTTTATTAATCTAGACTTCCTGATTGTATCCGGATGGCAGATCCTGGTTAAGATGCAAAAAAACAAGCGCAAAATTGTATGATGCTTATTACGTATGCAATAAAAATGTAATCTTCATCGATTATCTGGAATATTAAAAGCACAAAGCGCATTCAACGGATAGAATTATGGATTCAATAACACAAATAGCCTTAGGGGCCGCAGTAGGTGAAGCGGTCATGCAAAATAAAGTCGGCAGGAAAGCCAGTCTTTGGGGAGCAATCTGCGGTACCATTCCGGATCTCGATGTACTGATTCCTTTCGGAGATCCGGTCAGTGATTTTACCTATCACCGCGCAGAGAGCCATTCATTATTTTTTATGACACTGGCCACGCCGTTGATCGTCTGGCTGATCATGCGCATTCACCCGCAGAGCCGTGAATACCGTTGGCGCTGGACGCTACTGGTCTGGCTGGCCCTGATAACCCATGCATTGCTGGATAGTTTTACGGTTTATGGTACGCAGATCTTTTTACCATTTTCTAATTATCCTGTTGGCTGGTCGACGATTTTTGTTATCGATCCGCTTTATACGTTGCCGCTGCTTTTTGGTGTGCTTAGTTTCTTTTATTTAAAGCGTGTTCCGCCATTGGCATATCGTCTGAATATCATTGGTCTGGTCTTGAGTACATTGTACCTGGCCTGGTCGATCGGCGTCCAAACCCATGTCAGCGGAATTGCCCGGGAAACATTGCACAAACAGAATATATCTGCCGGACAATTGATTACCGGCCCTTCTCCCTTTAATACGCTATTATGGCGGACGGTAGTAATGACCGATAGCGGATATGCCGAGGGATTCTATTCTCTGCTTGATAAAAGCAACGCCATCCGTTTTATGCATTATCCCAGTGAACCGGAACTGCTCACGTCAATAAAAGACGAATGGCCGGTCCAGCGTTTGCAGTGGTTCAGCAAAGGATTTTACAAGGTCAGCCGGCTTGGTGATGATGTAGTATTATCTGATCTGCGTATGGGTGTCGAACCATTGTATTTTTTTAGTTTTGCTGTGGGCAGAGTGGATGCGGGTGAAATTGTAACCCGGAAACCCAGGCAATTAGAGCCACAAGATATTGATATGGGTGCAAATCTGTTGTTCCTATGGCAACGGATTTGGGATGAAGATGTAATTGTTTTTTCTCAGTGACAACGGATTACACTTGCAAATTCCTGCTTTTTTTACTATTATTTTAATATTATATACTCATCCGAATACAAATGCATTTCCGATTCTACGAAGCAATATATCTATTAACATTGACCTCTCATTGCGAGGAACGTGGTGACGAAGCAATCTCCTCTTAATATTATTGATTGGTAATTAATAATCGGGTAACAAGTCTGTACAAATTATGTAGTTTATCATCTAAAATGGGAGGTACAGTATGAGATCTTCGAGATTTTATATTTTGTTATTCACCCTGTGTATGATATACATTTTGCCGCTTTATACACATGCAGATGATTATAATGACCAATTTACTAATGGCATTGATACCTCGTACTGGGCCGTTCGCATTGATGATACTTTATATACGATTGATGACTCTAATGGTGAAATTGAATTTTCCAGGGAAGCGGGCGGGGTACAGAATTTTAAAGCGGTACTATTACGTTTCAAACCGGTTGTCTATGGAGATTTCGATGCGTCTGTTGATTTCAGTAATGCTTACATCGATCGCATAAACGGATCTCCCGGCAACCAGATACAACTCAATACGCAGTTTGGTGGACAGACCTTTTCGGTCGTGCGCAGCGACGAGTACGGTTTTGGCCATAATTACCATGTATGGATCGATCCGCCGGCCCAGTGGCGAAATCATGAGCCCGATTCATGAGCAGCCAGCAGGCTGCGTATTACCCGGTCGGGTAAAACGGTTACAGGATTCTTTAATGCAGATACTATTTTTTCCGGATTATTTAACAATGAGAAATTAAGTCACTTATCATTTTCGCTTCAGAATAATTTGACCACTGATTCAACCTCGGTAGTCTTCGACAATTTTATAATCAGTGCTGATTCAATTGAAGATGTGATATCAGGAGTCGAAGTACAAGAAATATTTCCCAAAACCAGCCAACTATATCAGAACTATCCAAATCCTTTTAATCCCATAACGGCTATTGGCTATCAGCTATCGGCTGTCAGTTTTGTAGATCTGTCTATCTATAATTTGCTTGGTCAAAGGGTGGCGACGTTAGTAAGCAAAAATCAACCAGTCGGAAATTATAGTGTCCAATGGGATGCCAGCGGTTTTGCCAGCGGTGTGTATATCTATATACTTCAAACAAACACAGGATTTAAGCAAAGCATGAAGCTTCTGTTACTTAAATAAATTAAGCCTTCTTCGGTTTTAGCCTGAGCAATCCCGCCGTTCTTTGGCAGGATAGGAGCCGCCGCAACACAAAGGGCCGGTCTGGATGACCGGCTTTTTTAGTAAATTCGAAGTCCGAAATATGAAATAAGATAATATTCAATTACTTAGATCCTGAAACAAGTTCAGGATGACGTATGAGTCACTATTCAAATATAATGTATATAAGATATAATAAGACAAATAAATTATAGAATATTTTGAGAACGTTTTATTTTTTAAAATTTGTAATTCGGATTTATTTAGGATTTAGAGATTCGTGTTTCGTGCTTAATCTATAGCATCCCCTTATTAATCAGTTCTAACGAATATAGAATATCTGCATTGGGATCAAAATTAAATGATCTCAGGTCATCATAAGTTATTTCATAATCCGGGCGGAAGGTCCTGCCCATTTCAGGATCATCACGAAAGTGAGTTATATATAGATGCGAAATACCACCTTTCAACCAGGAATAGTTTAATTGAAACCCAACCCAGGCACCAAAACCATTTCCGGCCTGGGATGAAGGTATTCCAACAAGCTTTCCGCCTGCAGCCCAGTGATCATACATAAATGCATATCCTGAACTGTTTGTCAATGGAGAGCAGAGTACCAAGATATTTTTGGGACAATAATATCCGGAAAATTCTTCTGATTGATATTCCTTCCAGAAAGTAGCAGCGGCAGAAGCCTCCTCCTCAATTATTCGAATGGATTCTTCACGGCTTAAATCGTTACCTTGTTCAGGATAATTTGAAAAATCATAATCGTTTTCGGTCAATTCGATTGGTTGATGTTTGTTAATATCATCAATATCCCATCCGCGATATTGTTTCCAGAAAAGTGGCGAATACTTTTTAACAAAGATACTTTTTTTATCGCTAAAGGATATCAGAGTTTCTTTTCCATGCAAAAAATATAAAAAAATTGTGGAAATGAATGCATTGCCTCCCTGATTCCGCCTCAAATCAATGATCAGATTTTCTGACTGATTTCTTTTCATTACTTCAACTAGTTCCCGGCACAATTCTGTGGCCGATGGTATTCCGGCAACAAGATCTTTGGTACTTGCCGGAGGGGCGGCATCATTATATTTCTCATATAAATGATTTGCAAGATCTGTCCGCATGGATCCTTGAAGTACCATTTCCATCTCAAAGGTTTCTCTGTAGGTATACATATTTTCCATTAAAAGAAGGACGGTTTTCTTGTCATCATCCATAAAACGGTAGACATAATTACTTTTCTCGGTAGAGGGCAGTACGACAGAGCTTGCGGCCGCAATTAAATTGTCCTGCCCTCGGTTATTTGGTTTTCAGCTCAAGGGCTATTTCATTTCCCTGTGGATTTAATAAATCAACATGGATAGATTCACCCTCCCATTCAGGAATCAGGTGTTCAAGCATTTTCCGGTGCCAGAGCGAACCATCATACCCCAGATAGCGCATTAACTGATACTCATTGTCGTACCCTTTTATTTTGGCCTGTCGTTTAAGCAGATCATCAATTGAAATGTCTTCAACAGCCAGCAGCTTGGATCCGATCAGATGTTGTTGCTTATGGTCAATCACACTGGCAACATATAAAGAATTTTCTACTGCCTGGAAAAAAAGTGGTATTCCACCGGGAGAATGACTATTGAGACGAAAGGGTTGCCATAACCCAGTATGCCCATCACCGACAGAAGCAATCAATGGGCATAAGTGACGATAAAACTCAGTTTTTGTCAAACCGTCCTCGGGCAATGTCCGGATCAGATCTTGCATTCTCCGGTTAAACGCCACCTTGCCGCCGCCATGAAAGTATGGATCAGGATGTGTCGCCTCCAGGATTGACGCCATCTGTCTGATATCATCAACCAGAAATGTCCGGCTGATTTTTTGATTCAGGATTCTTTGAACAAAACTGATCACCGGTTTCCAGACCATTATTAGAGCAACCAGCACGCATAAAAATACGGCCACTCTCCTGAACCATTTTATCTTAACAAATTGAAGTATCAATCCCAGGAAAATCCCAAATCCCATAAATATAGTAAAGGATGAGTTAAAATCATGGCGAATATAACCAAATATCAGGCTCATGACGATACCCCATGCCAGCCAGAAAATGAGAGACTGATATATCTTCAGAAAAGTTTTAATCTCCACTAGTCCAGGTTTAAGATTACTTGATTTCATATAAATACCTGCTTTTAATGGTGTCAAACCTCTATAGACTGTTTCCTACGTATTCATATAAATGATTTAAAATCTATTGTGATAATATACACATGAATGTACATATGGACACTCCAGAAGTTTTAAAATTTATAACAACAAGAGTGCAGCTAAAACGGTGCTTATAATTATTAAATATCTGTATACTTTTTCAGGAAGTAATTTGACGGTCTTTATACCCAGATATACACCTAAGAGAATGGCGGGAATTCCGGCAACGTCAACCATTAATGTTTGTGCCGTAATCGTATGCCAGCTAAATACATGAAAGGGGACTTTGAGCACATTTATAATTAAAAAGAACCAGGCTGCCGTACCGATAAATTTATTTTTAGGCAGATGCATCGTCAGCAGATAAAGAGACATAACCGGACCGGCCGCATTACCTATCATGGTTGTAAAACCACCTACAAGACCAAGGATTCCAGCAAACCACCAGTTGTCCGGAATTCTATTTAACTTTATTACACTATCCTGGAGCAGCATTAGTGCAACACCCGATAAAATAACGACAGCCATGATAGTCTTGAAGGTTTCATCGTCAATCAGGTTACCAAAAAGGGTAGCAATGATCACACCCAGAAGCGCCCAGGGAATGGTAAGGAATATATATCGCCATGTGGCATGGCGATGATAATAGTTTACAGCAAATACATCGGCAAAAATGAGCATGGGCAATACAATACCAACAGAAAGTTTCCCGCCAAAAATACCTGCCATTATCGGCACGATCATAAATCCGGCGCCGGACAATCCTGTTTTCGCCATACCGATTAGTAACCCGCAAGTTATAAACAGTATCCAATTCAGGGGATTCGTCAAAAACTGAGATATGAGATCGAACATGTGTGTGAATTCTAAAAAGTATGAAACAGTATATTGGTTTATAATTTGATTAGCAGATTCTCTTCAGGTGAATGTGATTGTCGCGAGTTGTTCTTTTACATATTAATTAATTTAGCCTGGATTAGTCATAACCACAAAGTCGCAAAGACACAAATTTGTTAAAAATAATAGGTTATCAGAAATATATATAATTTTAAAATACAATTTTTGTTTTTTTATTATAATTTTTAAAATCCATTCTTTTTTGTGCCTTCGAGTTTTGGTGGTTAAATTTGAAAATTCATCGGCTAAAAAAACTCCTATATATTTTCTGCTTTAATTCTGAAAGGATTTCATCCCATCGCTGGCCAAATTAGTTGTTTATTTATTTAAAAGATTGTATAATTTCTATCTGGAACTATTCATTCCCGTATGGATGGGCCCATAATTAGAAATTAGAGATTAGAGATGAGAAAATAACCGTTGGCCGTTGGCTGTTGGCAATAACCAGTTACCAATTACAAATCTCTAATCTCTAATTCTCTGCGTCTCGGCGTCTCTGCGAGAAAAGAGATAAATCAAATTGCTAATAAATTCTATAAAATTGAACGCATTTGTCTGAAGGGAACCACCCGACATGAATTTGACCTCCGACTCTTACAAACAAACTATTCTTACTCTACTTTTTCTGTTCATTTTCACACTTCCCATCTATGGCCAGCAATTGGCTTTTCCGGGGGCCGAGGGCTATGGACGATTTGTAACCGGTGGGCGCGGCGGGGTGGTTTTCGAAGTGACAAATTTAAATGACTCAGGTCCCGGCAGCCTGCGCGAAGCGATTCTGGCAAAAGGGGCCAGAACCGTAGTTTTCCGAGTTTCGGGTACGATACAACTCAAATCAAAACTGGGTATCAAGAATCCCAATATTACCATCGCCGGCCAGACAGCGCCTGGTGATGGCATTTGCATTCGTGATTATCCGGTCTATATCGAAAGCGGCGATCATGTTGGTAATGTCATCATGAGATATCTTCGATTCCGGCTTGGCGATAGTACAGATATTGCAGAAGATTCGTTTACGGCAAAAAGAATGAGCGATATTATTATCGATCATTGTACCATGAGCTGGGCCGTCGACGAAAATTGCAGCCCCTATAATAATACCAATTTTACCATGCAGTGGTGTCTGATCTATGAGGGACTGTATCGTTCGGTTCATGGTAAGGGTGATCACAGTTATGGCGGCATCTGGGGCGGCATCGGGGCAACATTCCATCATAATATGTTTGCTCACAATACCAGCCGCAATCCGCGGTTTAATGGGTTTCGTATCAGTCATCCACCGGAGCCGGAATTGGTAGACTTTGTCAATAATGTGATTTATAACTGGGGATTTAACAGCACCTATGGCGGTGAGATGGGAAATCAAAATATCAGGAATAATTACTTTAAATATGGCCCGGCAACTGAAGATGATGTTAAATACCGGGTTGTCGAACCCTATGATACCACAGGTAACTGGTATATAGATGGCAATTATATTTATGGTTCCCCGGAAGTAACGGCGGATAACTGGCTTGGTGTGGATGGTGATTATGCCGAGTACCAGAAAACCAAAAAAATGACCGAACCGTTTACAATTGCCCCGGTTACCACCCAGTCTGCCGAAGAATGCTTCCCGATTGTTCTGGATAATGTCGGCTGTAATTTTCCGCTTCGCGATATACATGATGTCCGCGTAATTGAAGAAGCCCGAACCGGAACGGCAACCTACGGTGGTGCCTGGGGGGCTGGCCTGGGTATTATAGATACACAGGCAGAGGTTGGCGGCTGGCCGGAACTGCATTCCCTGCCCGCGCCGGAAGATGCAGATCACGACGGTATGGCCGATGAATGGGAACTGGCAAATGGTTTAAATCCCGCTAATGCAGCCGATAGAAATAATCTCAGCGATGATGGCTATACTATGCTGGAAGTGTATCTCAACAGCCTGGTTTCACCGGTCTATTCAGCGATCGAAAATAAACCCTCCGGTCAGGTAAAAGACTATCTTTTTGCTGAAAATTATCCCAATCCGTTTAATCCGGATACATGGATAACATTTAGCCTGCCACAGGCCGGACATGTCACACTGACGGTGTATGATATTCTTGGTAAACACGTCGCCACCTTGCTTGACGAACAAAGATCCCCGGGCAAACATACCGTTCCATTTAAAGGTTCCGGGTATAAAACAGGACTGTATATTTACATGTTGCGCAGTAATGCACAGACAATTTCCGGTAAAATGATTTTAGCGAAATAAATTTAATTATACCATTTTAATGATCGTATTATTTACGTGGTATTGTCAAATGTGCTATAATAAAATGCATTAAAAGCGTAACCACAGAGAACACTGAGAACAGCAATGAGATCTTGTAAAAATAAGTAAATAGTCGAACTTCGGCGACATTCGTTATTTAAAATTCTCATTTTTTTTGCTTTTGGCTTATATCATGAAAAAATATAAATAAGTTAAATTAGTAAATAGTCAGAATTCGATTTACTCTGTGAACTCTGTGGTTTTTTTTCTCTACATATATCAGCCGAGGAGCTAATTATGAATCGAACAACGATGTTTCTTTTGATTTTATCCGGTATTTTCATAGTTACATTCGGGTATGCACAAAATACGATAACGGTGCAATGGACCTGCACCGCACCGGACAGTCAGCGGGTTTCAGCAATTTCCGGCAATGTGGAGGCTTTTCCGGAATCAGGCGGGCGGAATTTTAATGTTTATAATTATGCGACCGTTAGCGGCGGTGGTGGATTAGGTCTGCCCGCCCAAAGGTGGTGTCCTTATGATGGATCAACAAAGTTCACATGGGGTGATCAAACCGCACCGGTTGATACCCAGTATGTCCAGTTTGCCATTAAATCCAAAGCCAACTTTTCACTCCATGCAGATTCTGTCGTTATGCACCTGGGCGCATCAGGTACGACCGATCATATCAACGCACGTATTTTATATTCTTTAAGCGAAGATTTTTCTGCGGGCACGGTAATCAGCGAATCATCCTTTTTACCACCGCGGGATCTGTTGCAAAGATACGCCTTTAACATTAATGATGATCTTACTGACTCAGATACATTATTCGTCAGAATTTATGCATGGTATGATGGATCCGTTTCTTCCAGCAAGTATCTCTTTGTTCAGGATGTAAGCATTTTTGGTACTTCGGAGGCGGTACAAACAATGGCGTCTGCTGCCTGGGAACTAACCGATCCGGGAAGCGGCGGAACCGGACACACTGTTACGACAACCGGACCTATTGATGCATACGATCAGATCTTCAGTTCAATGAGAATTAATGGATACAGTGGGGCAGAAAGCAGCCAGAGATCTGATAACAGACCGGATGGCACAGGTTCCTGGCCGGTTAGTCAGGTAACCCGCATGGATACGGTATATGTCGAATTTGCGGTTTCACCACGTGAAGGAACCAGTTTGGCTGTCAATAATGTATCTTTTGAGATTGGTGGAAACAGTACCAATTATATGAAAGCCGATGTGCTCTATTCAACCGACGCTTCGTTTACTACATTTGGCAAGATAGACAGTTCACTTGTACTGGAAGGTCCTGAATATGCCTATCCCGGTCATCTCTTACGGGCGGATACTTTACGACCGGTTTCAGTCTGATATTTCCGAAATGGTTGCTGAAAACGAAAAGTTCTATGTAAGAGTGTATCCATGGGTCAATGATCAGACCACTGGTCTGACGGGTAAATATTTATTATTAAAGAACATGGTTATCAGCGGTGTTGTTGAAGGCACTGTGACCTATGATCCGCCGGTTATTTCAACAAATAAGGTCGAGAGTATTTCTACTAATTTTGCTTACAGCGGCGGCAATATTTCGTCAGATGGCGGTGCCCTTGTCACTGCCAGAGGCGTAGTTTGGAACACTTCCGGATCACCCACTCTGGCGGATAGTATGACAGAAAACGGCGAGGGTTCCGGTTCTTTCTCAAGTTTGATGACCGGACTTTCTCCCGGAACAACGTATTTCCTGAGGGCATATGCCGTAAATATTGCCGGTACGTCCTATGGCAATGAAATTGAATTTACCACCCTGGATTCGCTGGGTGTACCGACGGTGGTAACATCAGGAGCATCAAACATTTTGGTAGTGCGCACACAAGGCGGAGGTACGGTAACTGCCTGGGGCGGCGATTCTGTTTCTGTAAGAGGTTTGTGCTGGAATACAACCGGATTTCCTACTCTCGATGATAATTATACTGAAAATGGTTCGGGCCTGGGCTCATTCACCGGTGTAATGTATCCGCTTACTGAAACCACAAAATATTACTTTCGGGCGTATGCAACAAATAGCATTGGTACTGGTTATGGTGTGGTTGACTCATTCGAGACCCAGGTAATGGCACCTGAAGTTCTGGTAACCGTAACTCAGGATGGCAGTGGCGATTACCTGACTGTACAGGCTGCTTTTGATGCCATTCCTGATTTTTATACCGGGAAGTATACCATTTTCGTAAAAGATGGCACGTACTATGAAAAACTGCTGCTTGACAGGAATAAAACCAATGTGGTGCTGCGAGGTGAAAGTAAAGAGGGTACTATCCTCACCTATGACGATTATGCCGGTAAAGCGGGTGGCACATCAATGAGTTACAGTGTTGCGATTGATGCCGATGATTTTATCGCCATGAATATTACCTTTCAGAATACGGTTGTTAACGATGGTAGTTTTAGCAATCAGCAGGCGGTTGCCATAAGAGTCAATGGTGACAGACAGACATATTATAACTGCAATTTTCTTGGATATCAGGATACTTATTATGCCTGGGGCGGCAGGGGAACCGGCAGAACATATATGAAAGGATGTTATATTGAAGGTTCGGTGGATTTTATTTTTGGCCGGAACATAGCGGTGTTTGACAGCTGTCAGATACATGTTTTAAGAAATAAATGCTCAATCACGGCGGCAAGTACAAATCCCGAATCAAAGTTTGGGCTCATTTTCAGAAACTGTGTTATTTCACATGATTCAATTGATTTTGATAATAATACGATTACCCAGATCTATCTCGGCCGGGCATGGCAGAATGCCCCGCGTACGGTATTTATGAACACCTACGAACCGGCTGCTATTATTCCCCATGCATGGAATCCGGAACCGATAAATTCCGGTGTGTATCCGGCATTATATGCGGTATATGAGAACACCGGGCCTGGCTATAACGCCACAGAGCATGCCAACGGCATTGGTAGACTGCTCACCCCGGAAGAAGCCTCGGATCACAACCTGGAAAATATTTTTGCAAAAAATTCAAATCCCGGTTATGATTTTGACTGGATGCCGGAAGACTATGCCATCACAGCAATCACAAAAAAAGCCGACCAGATAATTCCGGATAAATTTTCGCTGGAACAGAATTATCCGAATCCATTCAATCCGTCTACCATAATCAGTTGGCAGTTGGCCGTGGGCAGCTATGTTGAATTATCGGTTTACAATGTGCTTGGCAAGAAAGTGGCGACTCTGGTATCAGAGAAAATGGATTCGGGAAAACATAATTACAAATTTGAAGCAAAAAATCTGGCCAGCGGTGTGTATTATTATCGGTTGTTAGCTGGAGAATTTACCGCAGTCAAAAAGATGATCCTGATCAAATAAAGCAATATTGCCGGTAGGTAATTGCTAAATGATCTTCTACATTACTGTTTATTAATTATATATCACCCCTACGGGGTTTTATCTAAGCTGCGTTTAAAAGGCTATAATTATATAGTCCCTGACGGGGCTGTGATATCAAGGAGATACAAAGAACCGCGTAGCGGTTCTATCTTTTTTCCGGTTGGACCGATTTGTCATCGGCGGCATGGAGAATAAATGTAGGTGGGGTTGTTTTGTTCACCTGTAATTCGTTTTATCAAAAAATTACAAATTACAAGTATAAATTATCGCAAAAGAATCATCTTTTTTATTTCAATAAAATCACCTGCGATTAACTGGCAGTAGCGAACGCCACTGGCCAGATTATTTCTCTTAAATAGATAGATATGTTTTCCGGGATTTAGTTCAAAAACATCTTCATAGACTAATGGTGTAATTAATATCATATGAAAAAAATTGTTGAAATTAAGTATATATTAATATACTTTTATTATACTCCATTAAATCTCATCTTATCTGATTTTTTGACTAATAGAAGAGGTACGAGTCGTGATCGGTAAGACCATATTCCACTATAAAATTATTGAAAAAATTGGCAGTGGCGGAATGGGTACCGTTTACAAAGCGCAGGATATAAAACTGGATCGTTTTGTTGCTCTTAAATTCCTACCGCCGCATCTACAGTTGAAAACCAATACATTTCTCGATAGTGTTCGTAGTGATCCACGATTCCAAACGATACTGGCCGAACACAAAGAACTATATGATGAATATTTGAAGAAATATGGAGAACCGGGCATCTAATTGGTAAAAGAGATTGTTTAAAGCAGTCTTTCATATAAAACAATTTTTGATCAGTCGGCAAAATATTATTTTAACATTTTTAAAATTTACTTGACATTGCGGTTCTAAAGTTTATCTTCGCTGACATAAATCCACCAACCATTAATGCAGGGAGGTGTTTATGAAGCATTCCATTATTATCATTTCAGTCCTTTTTATTGCAATACCAATCATTTCATTATCCCAGGAAGATGCAGTTCAAATCACTACAGATGGATCGAGTCAGATGATTCCCGCAGTCTATGACTCACTGATTGTCTGGATGGATTTGAGGCATCAGAGCGGATTCACTCCTGATGCAAAGATCTATATGTATGATCTCACGAGCGAAATGGAGTCAGTTGTCGATTATTTCCCCTATCATCAGTCTTCACCAGATGTCTGGGAACATCGAATCGTCTGGCAGGAGCGAAAAAATATTTACATGTATGATTTGCTCGAAAGTGAAAATATTGCGGTTTGCAGTGCCTCCGGGATACAGAGCTTTCCCAAAATCGAAGGAAATTATATTGTCTGGCATGATGACCGCAGCAGTTCGAATACCGATATTTATCTGTATGATATTGCAGATGATACCACCATTCAAATTACTGATAACACAGAAATCAGACAGGAATATCCCGATGTATCCGGAAATCTGGTAATTTGGCTGCAAAATGACAGTCTGTATGTACATGATCTTTCGGATGGATCCACGTATCCGATTAAGTCAGAATATGTGCCCCAGGACCCGGCAATTTCCGGCACAAAGATCGTTTACCGGTGTCATACAGATGTAAACTATCAGATATTTGTATATGACCTGGAAACAGGGTTGGAACAGCAGATTACCAGCGGTAATTATATGCATATGAATCCCGCTATTTCAAGCATCGGTATTGTCTGGGAAGATTATCGTGACAGTCCGGATTCTTTTTCAAATCCCGATCTGTATTTATACGATTTGTCAACCGGTATTGAGTTACCGATCTGTACAGAAGAATCAAGACAAACCTTCCCGGCTATCTGGGAGAATCGAATTGTCTGGACAGACGACCGGAATGAAAACAATGATATTTACATGACTGAATATAACGTGCCAACCGGCGCAGATCTTGAAGTGAAAATGACAGATGATCCCGATCCGGTCGAAGCAGGTTATTATGTAAATTTTACAATCGAAGTGACCAATGAAGGCCCCCAGGAAGCGACAAATGTTAAACTGGATGTTTTACTACCAGGTAATCTTGAATTCACTTCAATAGTTGCTTCAAACGGGGATTGCAGCCAGTTTGCTTCAACCGGATCCTGTGAACTGGGAGATTTAGCCAAAGGGGAAACTGCTGTTATTACATTGGTAGCAATTGCCGGTGGACTGGACGCCGTTAACACAACTGCAACTGTAACTTCTGATTTAGAAGATCCCAATCCCGTTAATAATTCGTTTACAGAAAACACAATTGTCAGCCAATTGGCCAGAAAATACGTCAATCACGGATGGTTGCCCCATATTGCCCTCGATGCAATGGACATGCCTCATTTGAGTTACACATACAAATGGTACGAGTGTTTTCTTCACTATGCAAATACGGTTGAAGGTGTCGGAGGTGATGATATAAAGCATGCCTGGGATGTGAATGGTGCATGGAATAAAGAAATCATATACGATGGCAGGTGGTACTCAAATACTCCGCCTATCCCGACACAGCACATCGATTTGCTTGGAAGAACTTCGGATATCACAATCGATAACGATAATGTTTCTCATGTAGTCTATGCGTATGAGCACACCGGTTATTTTGCGGGTAATCCGATTGATGATAAAAGCTATATCATAAAATACAGAAAAAATGATGGTGAAGGTTGGTCTTACCCGGAAGAATTGATGGAACTGCAGACCATAGTCGATCGAACTCATTATACTAATGCCTACGGTGGTCCCCGTGGTGTTTGGGCACCCAATATTTTAACCGACAGCAATGGAGGCGTCCATATTACTTTTATGGATTGCGGCGGCATAGCTTCCCAGGCACCGATTTATTATCTGACCAATGTTTCCGGGGATTGGGTGACCACAACAATTGGCACAGCCTACGATTTTTTAGACATGGTACTAGACAGTAACGATCGTTTACATTTAAGTTATTACAGCATAGATGTCGGCGGCATCACCTATTTGACAAACAGCCCCGATGGACAGTGGCAATCGCCCGAAATTGTGGAAGAGGGCTGGATGGGCGTTCAACTTGAAGGAATGTGTACCGGGATCGCAGTGGATCCGTTGAATCGTCCGCATATCGTTTATGCCGGGCAGACCGAAAATAATCATCTGGAAGATGTGAAATATGCCTGGAAAGATAATGAACAATGGCAAATAGAAAAAGTCCACGAAGGTCTCAACCAGAGCGCCCATAATTCGATCGCAGTTGACGCTAATTCGAACCCGCATCTATGCTATTTTAGCATGGCGGACGAACGATTGGTCTATGCAGTCAAATCTGGTGATAACTGGACAAAAACTATCCTCGATGATATGGGGCAAAACTGGAATGATATCACTGTTACTTCTGAAGGAAAGGCACACATCACATATACAAATGACAAGATTGAAGAATCCGGTAAAATTTATTATGCTTCCAATCGGGAATTCGTGGATAGCGACCTGGACGGAATTGCGGACAATAATGAACAGGGAGCTGATGGCACAAATCCTGCCTATGACGGTGATGGCAATGGTATGCCTGATTACCAGCAAAAGAATGCTGCTTCTTTCCTGACATCCGATGGACAAAATTATATCACAATCGTCTGTGATGATTCCCTTATTCTGAGTGATGTTTCATACAGCAACAATCCTTCACCCAATGATGCGCCTGATGCATACTGGTTTCCGTTTGGTTCATTCTCTTTTACTCTGTTAGGACTGGTTCCTGGCGACTCAACGACAGTAGATCTGATCCTGCCTGAAAATTCGGGCGCAGACACCTATTTCAAATACGGTGCCCAATCAGATAGTATCTATGATCACTGGTATGAATTTTTATATGATGGGTATACCGGGGCACAATTTAATGATAATATCATTACCCTTCATCTCATCGACGGGCAAAGAGGTGATAACGATCTCACAGCAAATGGGATTATCTGCGAACCGGGCCTCCCGGCCAACCAACTTACAGCGATCAAAGATTTGAATGGTTTAAATCCGACACAATTCGATCTGAGCCAGAATTATCCAAACCCATTTAATAATGAGACACGGATTGTTTACTCTGTTGCAAAAATTTCCCGGGTTGAATTAACGATTTATAATGTCATTGGCCAAAAAATACATACACTGATCGATGAAGTTAAATCTTCCGGGAAGATACAACATCAGTTGGGATGGGAAAAATCGTGCCGGTAAACAAGTTGCAACCGGATTGTACTTTATCCGGATGAAAGCAGGGAATTTTAACCAGACAAAAAAAATGTTGCTCATTCAATAATATTAAAAACTGAGTGATGGTCAAAAAACCAGTAGCAGAAAATTGATACTAACTACAATATATTCCCGGTTCTGTTTCTGGTTTTCATGCGGGTAAAATACCGGGTTGAGGTTGAGAAGGATGTCTCTGTCTCATAATAGACCCAGAGTTTTTAACCAGGCTTGACAATTTTTTGTCCACATTGATTCACTGGCACGGTTTTTAGCCAGGCCAAACCCATGTCCGCCCTGTTGATAAATATGTATTTCAGACTTGACACTATTCTGCTGTAAGGCCTGATAATAACGTATACTGTTTTCCGGTTGAACCGATTTGTCATTGGCGGCATGGAGAATAAATGTAGGTGGGGTTGTTTTGTTTACCTGTAATTCATTTGAATAAAGGGTTACCAGATCCTCGCTTGGATTATTTCCAAGCAAATGCCGCCTGGAACCTGAGTGCGTAATGGCTGAATCCATCGAGATTACCGGGTAAACCAGTATGGCAAAATCAGGCCGCGCCGAAACCTGGTCAACAGGCTTATATACCGGATCGGCATAGCGGGTGGCGAGGGTCGCTGCCAGGTGACCACCTGCCGAAAAACCGATCACCCCGATTTTCTCTTTATTGATACTCCATTTGCCGGCCTGTCTGCGAATAAGCCTCATAGCTTCCTGGGCATCCTGCAATGGTCCGACTTTTTTATCAACCATAATGGAATCATTTGGTAAACGGTATTTTAACAGAAATGCCGCGATACCGATCGAATTTAACCATTCCGCCACATCATATCCCTCGATATCCATGGCCAGACGCCGGTAACCGCCACCCGGAAGGATCAGTACAGGCTGTGCCGGTATTTTCTGACCGGTCAGGCAGATATATTGTCAGGGTTGGGTTTGATACCCGCAGGATACGGTTTGGTTTATCACTGGCCAGGCCTTCGATATACGCGGGATTACTAATCGCGCCCGGTGCACCGTCCGGCCATAGTTCAATTATTTGATTCTGAGCCACTGCCCCGGGCAGCACAAAGGCTGTAAGGAGCAGAATAAAAACAGCCATACGAAAAATGGATAACATATCATTCCAACCTGATTTAATAAATTATGATAATTGTATGAATTTTAACGGTATTTGTGATCTAAAGAAGATAGTGTAGCTAAAAAATATATTTTTCGCAAGAATTTTTCAATTCCAGAATTTTTTAGGTGTGGGTCCTGGGGCCTGTGGGAATGTTCCTGTCGGTTCCGCTGACAATCGTGTTAAAAATTGTGTTTGAAAATTTTGACAGCACACGCTGGCTGAGTACCCTGATCGGCCCGGATGAGGTGTCAATACATAGTCCGGCGGAAAAAAATGAGTGGGCTTGACCGATTATAAGCCAAAACTGTGAAACGATAACACTTGTTTTCAGAATGCAATTACTAATGACCAGTAACTAATTCCCAATCTAAAAACTAACGTAAAAGTATTATTTTGTTATAGAATCAGGCTGCGGTTTGTTCGCGAAGAGCTTCCGGTGTCAAATGTCCACTTGGCATCATATCAACCGGTGGTACAACGCCTTGTTCTAGTCTATAGAGTTTGCGTTTACATTGGTTCATGTCCGGACCCTGACAGTACTGCCTGATCCACCCCTGGCATAGCGTTGCCTTCGAATCTTTGTATTTTTCAAAATATCCACATTTATGAAGCAAATCACAACTTTCCATTATTCAGTCCTCACATTATGAAATTTTTCTCAAAGTGAGACAAAAAAATATCTTACTCTTTTACTTTCAGCTTCGGCTCGAATTCAGAAACCTTTATTATTCATCGGTCTTGTCTGGATCCAGTGTTTACAAATTTTTAACCGCCAAGTGCGCAAAATAAATATTACATAATCTTTGCGTATTTTGCGTAATTCTTAGCGATCCTTGCGGTTAAGAAATAATGTCCACAGGTCTCGAATGCAGAATAAGGTCTTTTAGAATGATGGATATATGTCCATACGAATTCACTCGTACCAATCACCAATTACAAATAACAAAGTACTATTTCCCACCCAATTATTATTAACCAACAACCAATTGTGAATAACAAATTCCCAGTCCCCAGTTCCAAAATACAAATCACTTGATCTTTAACTGCTCCAATATAAACGCATATTCCATGGCGGTTCTTTTATACCGGGCAAACCGGCCTGATGCGCCACCGTGTCCCGATACCAGATCAACATCGAGAACCAGCAGATTGTTATCGGTTTTCATGTCGCGCAGTTTGGCCACCCATTTGACGGGTTCAAAATATTGCACCTGCGAATCATGCAAGCCGGTAGTTACAAACATGGCCGGATAATCCTGCGCAGCAACATTATCATATGGGGAATATGATAACATATAATTATAATATTCCGGATCCTGAGGATTCCCCCATTCGTCAAATTCGGCTGTTGTAAGGGGAATGCTTTCATCAAGCATGGTGGTGACCACATCCACCCAGGGAACGGCTGCAATGATGCCCTTAAACAGATCCGGGCGGGCATTGACCACCGCGCCCATTAGCAGTCCACCGGCGCTGCCGCCCTGGGCAAACAAACGGTCCGGACTGGTATATTTCTGTGCAACCAGGTATTCTGCACAATCGATAAAATCATTAAATGTATTTTTCTTTTTTAATAATTTTCCATCTTCATACCATTGCCGGCCCATTTCTGATCCGCCGCGGATATGGACAATCGCAAAAATAAATCCCCTGTCAATCAGGCTCAGCTGTGCGGAACGAAAATATGGATTCATACTGGATCCATAGGAACCATATCCATATAGCAGCAGCGGATTTTTTCCATTTCTGACCATGCCTTTGCGATATACCATGGTCACAGGCACCATCACACTATCCCGGGCAATGGCCCAGACACGTTCACTTTTATAATTGTTGTGATCGAAGCCGCCGCCAATCTCTTCTTCTTTGAGCAGTTGTCTTTCCATCGTGGTCATGTTATAATCGTAGATAGATTCCGGGGTGGTCAGGGATTCGTAGCTGAATCTCAGCACATCTGTATCAAATTGATAGTTGTCACCAGGATATGTGATGAAATTTTCTTCGTCAAAAGCGATATAATGTTCCGAATCATTTTTAAGATTAATTACGCGGATCTGATTCGTACCCGCCGTGCGTTCTCTGATGACAATGTGATTTTTAAATGCGGTCAATCCCTCCAGCAGAATATCTTTATTATGTGGCACCAGTTCACGCCAATATTTTTTGTCTGTTTTTCCCGGGCTGGCTTCCATCAGGCGAAAATTTTTTGCCTGCCAGTTAGTCAGGACAAGAAAACGGTCTCCCCCGTCATAAATATAATATTCATGATCCCTCTCGCGGGGCTGGAATAATATTGCTTCCTTTTCCACATCATTTGGATCAATAAGACGGTACTCGGTTGCCAGTGTCTGAGAGGCTTCCAGAACGATATAATTATCGGTATTGGTTTTATATATCGATATGTTGAAGGTATTATCTGCTTCATGGTAAAATTCCCGGTCAGCGGACAGTTTGGTACCGATATGGTGATGCCACACACGATCCGGGCGCAGTGTGCTGTCCTTGGTTACATAGAATATCGTTTTGTTGTCATTGGCCCAGACGGCGCGTCCATTTGTATTGGGAATTTCATCTGCCAGCAATTCTCCGCTGCTCAGATCTTTGAAATATAGTGTATATTTCCTTCGACTGACAGTATCCACGCCAAATACCAGGTAGCGGTTATTTTCGCTGACGCTTAATCCGGTCACATGAAAATAGTCATGACCACGGGCCATCTCAGGACCGTCTATCAGGATTTCTTCCGGCGCATCCGGTACGGCTTTTTTTCGCGCATATACGGGATATTCCTCTCCCTGGCTAAAGGAGTGATAATAATAATAGCCATTGTCCAGGTACGGGACGGTTTGGTCCACCTGTTTTATACGACCAACGATTTCGTCATAAAGAGTTTCCTGCAGATCTGCAGCGGGGGCCATCACGGCATTGCGGTATGCATTTTCCGCCAACAGATAGTCCATCATTTCCGGATTTTCTCTTTCGTTGAGCCAGTAATAATTATCTATCCTTTCATGACCATGTGTCATCAGTTTTTTTGGTATTTTTTTCGCGGCCGGTGGAACGGCCTCCCGGGTGTTAGTACATCCGGTAACAAGTATTATTGTCAGGCAAACCAGGGTTGCAGCAATTACAAAATTTCTTTTTTTCATGCTGAATTCCTTTACTATACAAGTTAGAAAAATATGTTGATGCGGGGCAGGATGATTTATAACAAATTGAATTTTGTATTATAGATCCCGAACCGAGTTCGGGATGACGATTGGGTCATCCTGAGCTTGTCTCAGGATCTCAGCTTTCTTTGTGGTAAAATTTGCTACTTAATCGGGCTAATAAATACTTCCCTTTAAAATCACCACCAAGGAAAGATTACTCATATAATGTAAATAATAAAAGGGGAAGTGCAAAGATAAATCTATTCCATGACATACAGGAATTATATTCCAATTTAGTCCGTTTGTCTTGAGGCTAAAGACAATAAGAAAGGAGAAATATAAATGCCGCAATATTGTATAACTTATCTCGGTGGTGATCAACCTTCGAGCCCGGAAGAAGGTAAGCAACATATGGCAAAGTATATGAACTGGCTATCTTCACTGGGAAAATCAGCGGTTAGTCCTGCCAATCCGTTAAAGGATACCAGCACGGTTAACCCAGATGGATCTGTTACAAGCGGAAGCAAAACAACGATGTCCGGCTTCACAATTATTGAAGCGGATTCGATGGAATCGGCTCTTTCAGTTGCTAAAAGCTGTCCCTTTCTGGAGACAGGCGGGTCGCTTGAGGTCTCAGAACTAATACAGATGCAAAGATAGAAAACATGAAATGATCTTACTTCGATAAATTTTATCAATATTTAATTGTTTGGTTAAATCGAGTACTCCTGTTTTTTAGCGGGGGTACTCTTTGTATAAACGATTTTCCCATATATGTGTCCCCGGTTTTATGTATCCACTAAAAACTCCTGAGTCAAAATATTAAAACAAATATTTTTGGCAACTTCTGTTAATTTTTTCACGTATAAAAAACTGCATTCACCCCCCTCAAATATTCAGGAGATCATCATGAAACGTTTTATTAAATGTGGTTCATTTTTGTTTTTAGCTATGATAGTTTTTGTACCGTTTCCTCTTTTAGCTCAGGATGCTGGCGAAGATGTTGTACTTGGTAAATTAATTCGTTTTGAATCAAAGGTTCTGGAAGAGGAACGACAGATCATGGTATCATTGCCCACCGGGTATGACCAGACAACCACAAAATATCCGGTGCTATATTTGTTGGATGGCCGGGCCCACTTTCAACATGCTTCTTCTACGGTAAATTTTCTTTCACGAAATGGCAGGATTCCGCAAATGATTGTTGTGGCCATAGTAAATGTTGATCGTACACGTGATTTTACACCGACCAGTATGGAAGAAAGACCGAATAGTGGCGGAATTGAAAAATTCATCCGTTATTTGCAGGATGAATTATTTCCCTATATCGAAAAAAACTATCGTACATCTCCGTATCGATTATTAGAGGGCCACTCATTGGGAGGAATGTTTTCGATCCATGTACTTTTTAAGTATCCGAAAATGTTTCAGGCACATTTCGCCATGAGTCCATATATAATGTGGGATAATAATTATGTTTTAAATCAAACTATTGAGATGTTCAAGGAACCAATTGATTTTAAGAATTATCTATATATTACCCTGGGTGATGAAGCAAATTATGTGGAACCACTTGGTAAGTTAACCGGTTTGCTGGATACCAAAAAACCGGAGGGACTTGATTGGCACTATGTGGTAATGGAAAATGATAATCATGGCACTGTCCCGTTAAAAAGTTTATACTTTGGATTGGAAAAATTGTATGATGATTGGATGATTGAGGCAGCTGTTGCCGATCAGGGCATCACAGCCGTTGAAAGTCACTATAATAAATTAACAGAAAAATATGGATATAAAGTAGATATACCAGAAAATTTGCTTAATACATTGGGCTACCGCGCCACAGGTGCCGGTAATTTTGACCTGGCCATCAAATTTTTTCTTCACAACGTGAAGCTGTATCCGGAGTCGGCAAATGTCTATGATAGTCTCGGCGAAGGTTATGAAGCCGCCGGTAAATTAGATTTGGCCAAAAAAAATTATCAAATTGCGATTGATAAAGGCTCGATTTCTAATGATAATAATCTTGCGATCTATAAGGAACATCTGGAAAATGTTGCAAAGAAATTGAATGATAAAAAATCTTAAATAGTATCATAGGGAAAATTATATTTGATATAATACCAGGATCACAGGATTAGAAGTTAGCAATGAGAAATTAATAGCCAGCCGTTGGCAATTGGCTATAGGCAATTACCAATCTCTGAATTATCTACTATAACTTTATTTTAAATAGCACGCTGATTGCCCCTGTAAAACGGGGCAGGACGGATTTGTCTGATTTTCAGTGTTTTTTTATTTTAATAATTTTTATCAGCGTTAATCCGTGTCATCCGCGTTCTATTTCTTCTATGACGGTATCATAAGATATTATTTCAGTAAAATCATTTTCCTGACTTTGCGATATTCACCAGCTACCAACTGATAATAGTAAACACCACTTGCCAGGTTTTTTGCATTAAATGTGTAGCTGATGGTTTCCCGGATTCATTCTCTGTGAGACTAAAGTAGTCACTTTTTCGCCAAGCAGATTATATACCGATAATTCCACATGACAGCCAACCGCCAACCGCCAACTGATAATCGTTTCCGGGTTAAAGGGATTGGGATAGTTTTGTCTTAATTCATATTTAACCGGGAATTCGGTTTTTGCTTCGACTGATACTGCGGCCGGATTATAATACAGAGCGATGCCTCTTATATTGTGACCAAGTCCGGTTACAATATCCATAATATTAGTCGTATCCATATTGCAACATCTTATTTTACCGTATTCGGTCCAATAAATTTTGTTAAGATCGCTGTTGATTACAAAATAGAATGCATCAATATCCGTCAAGATTGTGTCAGGATCGCTCCCATCGAAATTTGCCCGGCTAATATTATCACCGGAACCCCAAATCCAATAAATTTTATTGCCCAGAACATCAAGATCCCGCGGACCGAGATAATTGGCAATTGCTTCTCTATCCCTGCCATCATATCCCATCCTGCTTATTCTGTCGACCCTTCCGTATACGGTCTGTGCCCAGAAAACCAATTGACTATCGGGGTGAATGTCTATTCCACGATATTCATGCATAGCATAAGAAGAAGTATAAAGATCCTCGATATTTGAATTAAGACTATCCATGTCGGCCCGCGAAACCCGGTCGTCACTATAAGTATTTTTTAGCCAGTAAATTTTTCGGTTTTCCAGATCAAGTGCGATATCTTCTAATCCTGTTATGCCGGTTACTACTTCTTCGGGATTAGAGCCATCCAGGTTCATTCTGACGATCCGATTTAATCCGGATTCAGAATAATAGATTTTCATTGGCACACTAAGGGAATCTAATGCTATTCCTTCGGGCATTTGCAGACTATCTTTAATATCGGTTACATAAGAGCCATTAAGATGTGCAGATTGAATTTTTCCATAACTGTTTGATCAACCCAGAATAGTTGTGAAGATTGAGAACAACAAATCACGCTGCGAGAAGGATAGAATGAAAACCAGAATAATTATTAAAGATTTCATCTCACACCTCCATTTAAAAGAATTATTCACAAAACATGAAAAAATAATTCTGTTCACGAGCATAAAAACAGTATATATAGGTTCTGGATGAATCCGGGAATACAGCCTCTGTAAAATTGTAAGGAAAAGACCTATGCAAAATTTAATATATGGGAAGAAGAACACAAGCAAAATATTGTGAATTCTTTTTAAAGGGGTATTTCAATGTTTGTGGACGCCTCAATTGGATTAGCAAGTGGTACCGCAAATACCGGCGGGTATTGGAGAAAATTATTTTTCGGGGAATAGCACAACTCTAAAAGGGGTTTACGAAAAATATTTATAAGGAATAGTTTGAAAAATGAACAAATTTCGGAAGAGTATAATCCGTCCAAAGTGGTATATATTTTAATCGGCCTGGCTTCATTTGTAGTCATCATTGCCGGAATTAAACAGCAGAGGCAATTATTGTCCCTTTTCTTACTGCTATTTTTTTTACTTTGATCATCTTCCCAATCATTTTCTGGTCGCAAAAAAGAGCCGTTCCGATAGGGATTTCGATATTACTTACATCTCTCATCATTGTATCCCTTTTCACATTCTTCATTATCATTCTGGGATCAAATATTCAGGTTCTGGCAGAAAATATTCCTGATTATCATGATTTGTTGGAGGAAAGATGGCAATCGACCACAGTATTCTGGAATGCGCGGGGAGTGGATATGTCAATCTTGAAGATAACCGATTTGATCTCTTCGAACGTAATAAAAAATTTTGCTATTGCAACCATAGGTTCCCTTACCGTAGTTGTTGAAGAGAGTTTTATGGTATTTATCCTTACTATATTTATGCTGCTGGCTTCATCTACTTTTCCGACAAAAATTGCAGCTTTAACAGCAAACAAGAAAAGTACCTTAAAAGTGTTAGACAAAATCGTACATATGATCAGCCATTATATGCTGATTAAAACGGTGATAAGCTTGCTTACCGGTCTACTGGTCACCCTGGTTCTGATCATTCTCAATATCGATCATGCTATTTTTTGGGGGTTTTTAGCTTTTTCGCTTAATTATATCCCCAATGTGGGTTCTTTTCTGGCCGCTGTTCCGGTTATCTTTTTGACGATGATTCAATTCGGATTTGAAAAAGCGGTACTGGTCACACTGAGCTACTTAGTAATTAATGTGGTAATGGGTAATTTTATTGAGCCGCGGGCTATGGGAAAATCAACTGAATTATCGGTCGTCGTTATTTTTATGTCACTGATTTTCTGGGGCTGGGTACTGGGGCCGGTGGGGATGTTTCTGTCAGTCCCCCTTACCATGGTGCTAAAAATTGTATTTGAACATTTTGAGAGTACACGCTGGTTTAGTATTTTGATCGGACCGGATGAATTTATAAAAGAGAATCCGGAGACTGAATCCACGAAGCGTGTCGTTTTAAAATCACGCATGTGATCTATTCCTGGCTGACAGGGATGCTGTTGATTTAAAGGATTTTATTTAAATATTTTTTATCCCTTCATCCGCGTTCTATTTCTTCTGTGTTGGTATCCTTTGATACTATTTATATGCGACATATTGCTTATTTGAGAAAAATCATTTTCTTGACATGCGTAAAATCCCCGGCGATAACCGATAATAATAAACACCGCTGGCCAGATTTTTTGCGTTAAAGGTGTAGTTATGAGTTCCCGGATTCATCTTCTGTGAAACTAAAGTAGCTACTTTCTCGCCAAGTAGATTGTAGACCGACAATTCCACCTGACTGCCAACAGCCAACTGCCAACGAATCACTGTCTCCGGATTGAATGGGTTCGGATAATTCTGATAAAGATTATATGATTCAGGGCCTGTCTGAGCAAATTCATTATCGCCAATATCAGCCGCCTCACCTTCCGTCAGTGTCAGCAACTGATTTACTTCAACTCCTGTATATATTTCGACTAAACTGGATGGCCATTGCAGAGTCAGCGTATCGATACGTGTTGCATCGCCCAGGCCAAAATGCTGAATCAGACCGTTTGCCGATCTTCTGCCGGCATTACTGGCCACCAGACGCATTTGCTGTATATCCTGGCCGGCGATATTTGCCTTAGCACGGATAATAGTACCGATTGCAGAGCGGTTTGAAGTGGTTCCAATCAGATTTAGCTTCAACCAATTGCCTGTGGTATTATTATCGTATGCAGAACTATTGCGGTCACGATTTGCGACAAACAGTTCCAGGGCACCGTCTCCATCCCAATCAACCAGACTGACGCCGTCACTCTGGCCTAAATCTTCAACTGCGGGTTCTCCGCTGAGCCGTTCAAATACATCCATACCTTTATTTAAATAAATAAAATTTTTACGGGCACCAATATGTTCTCCATTGGCTACTACCAGATCGAGATCGCCATCGTTGTCAATATCACCCCAGCTACTACCGCCGCAACCCCTTTGTCACCAACCACCGGCAAATTTGTGAGTTGTGTGAAATCACCATTCCCATCATTACGATACAAGGCATTATTTTCACCTGGTTCGGTGTTGGTATTGGCCACAAACAGGTCAAGATCGCCATCATTATCATAGTCCCCCCAGCTGGGGCTCGATCCGTGTTTTCCGTCGTTGGCAATAATACTGGTATCGTTGCGTGTGAAGAATCCATTACCATGATTGATATATAGAAAATTATTATTGGCATAGGTATTTGTGATGTACAGATCCAAATCCGCATCCTCATCGATATCGATCCAGGAGGGAGTGATGGAACTACGATTATTTATTGCAATAGCGCCAGTATCGATCCTGGCGAAGGTTCCATCGCCATTATTATGAAATAACTCATTTGCGTGATCCCGGTTGGCAATGAGCAGATCGAGATATGAGTCGCCGTCGTAATCGCCCCAGGCGGCATCTGTAGAAGACAGGTTCAGTTCTGCTCACCGGACTTTCGGTCTGCTCGGTAAAATTGCCGTCGCCGTCATTATGATATAAGATATTTTTTTGACCAAAGCGGATGACGACCAGATCCAGATTTCCATCGTTGTCATAATCGGCCCATGCTGCGGAACGTGAAGCCAAACCATCCTGTATAATTATGTGAACTTGTATCCGAAACGAACTGACCGGCACCGTTCTGGTAGAAAAATGCGATTACTGTCATTACCGGTCACCAGGTAAAGGTCCGGATGCATATCTGCATTGAAATCACCCCAGATGGTTGCATAACCATTACTCGCACCGGAGTCCGGAAACGCATCCAAAGGAACAAAAAGTTGAGTCTGCTGATGGTAATCATCATATAAAAGTGCAATTTCTTCCGGCGACAGTGCCCGGTTATAAATCCGGACATCATCAATCCGTCCGTTAAAATGTTCAGTAATACCCGGTACATCCCGGCCGATTTCCAGCGGTCTGGAATCAACCGTCATTTTTACTTCGAAGCCAATAGTTTGAATCATATCACCATTGACATAATAGCGCAGGGAATCGGCATCATAAGTAACCGAGACCATATACCAGTTAAAAAACTCAAAGTTATATGCTGTATCAAAACCAGTGTTCCAGTTATTAAAATGGACGCCAACGCCATGGTTTCCGGTCGAAAGCCGGTATTGAAAGGCATTACTGCCTTCGGCAGATTTCATAAGAACCGGATTAAACGGGGAGCCGGTTTTGCTCCAACCATACATATATACCCAGGCCGACATGGTGATTGTGGAATCCGGAGACTCAAGCGACGCAGATGAAGGAATACTGACATAACCGGACGATCCGTTAAATTCGAGGGCACCGCTCTGATTACCAAAACGGTCAGGCGAAGATATCAGGTTAAACATGGCTCCGTCATTAATGTAAGCACTCTGATCGGTTGCCTCACCATTAAGGGTATACCAGCCAATCAATGTGCTGTCAACATCCTGTGCGGCGGATAATGAGAAAAGCACCATGATAAAAAAGATATAATAAAGAGGAAGTGTTTTCATTTGACTCTCCCTTTGAGATTGTCTCCGGATTGAATGGGTTCGGATAATTCTGATAAAGATTATATGATTCAGGTCCTGTCTGGGCAAATTCATTATCGCCAATATCGGCCGCCTCACCTTCCGTCAGTGTAGGTAATTGATTTACTTCAACTTCGGTATAGATTTCGACTAAACCAGATGGCCATTGCAGAGTCAGTGTATCGATACGTGTTGCATCGCCCAGGCCAAAATGCTGAATCAGACCGTTTGTCGATCTTCTGCCGGCATTACTGGCCACCAGACGCATTTGTTGTATATCCTGGCCAGCGATATTTGCTTTAGCACGGATAATAGTACGGATTGCAGAACGGTTTGAAGTGGTTCCAATAAGATTTAGCTTCGACCAATTGCCTGTGGTGTTATTATCGTATGCAGAACTATTGCGGTAACGATGTGCGACAAACATTTCCAGAGCACCGTCATTGTCCCAATCAATCAAACTGAGGCCGTCACTTTGACCTAAATCGTCAACCGCGGGTTCCTGGTGAGGCGTTCAAATACATCCATACCTTTATTTATATAAATAAAATTTTTACGGGCACCAATATGTTCTCCATTGGCTACCACCAGATCGAGATCGCCGTCGTTGTCAATATCACCCCAGCTACTACCGCCGGCAACCCCTCTGTCACCCACCACCGGTAAATTGGTGAGTTGCGTGAAATCACCATTCCCTTCATTACGATACAAGGCATTGTTTTCACCGGGTTCGGTGTTGGTATTGGCCACAAACAGGTCAAGATCTCCATCATTATCATAGTCTCCCCAACTGGGGCTCGATCCGTGTTTTCCGTCAGTAGAAATAATACTGGTATCATTGCGTGTGAAGAATCCATTACCATGATTGATGTATAGGAAATTATTATTGGCATAGGTATTTGTGATGTACAGATCCAAATCCGCATCCTCATCGATATCGATCCAGGCGGGAGTGATGGAACTACGATTATTTATTGCAATAGCGCCAGTATCGATCCTGGCGAAGGTGCCATCGCCATTATTATGAAATAACTCATTTGCGTGATCCCGGTTGGCAATAAGCAGATCGAGATATGAGTCTCCGTCGTAATCGCCCCAGGCAGCATCGGTAGAAGACAGGCTATGTTCTGCTTACGGGACTTTCCGTCTGTTCGGTAAATATTCCGTCTCCGTCATTATGATATAAGATATTTTTTTGACCAAAGCGGATGACGACCAGATCCAGATTCCCATCGTTGTCATAATCGGCCCATGCTGCGGAACGTGAAGCCATACCATCCTGTATAATATGTGAACTTGTATCCGATACGAACTGACCGGCACCGTTCTGGTAGTAAAAGAGATTGCTGTCATTACCGGTCACCAGGTAAAGGTCCGGATGCATATCCGCATTGAAATCACCCCAGATGGCTGCATAACCATTACTCGCACCGGAGTCCGGAAACGCATCCAATGGAACAAAAAGTTGAGTCTGCTGATGGTAATCATCATATAAAAGTGCAATTTCTTCCGGCGATAGTGCCCGGTTATAAATCCGGACATCATCAATCCGTCCGTTAAAATGCTCCGTAATACCCGGAACATCACGGCCGATTTCCAGTGGTCTGGAATCAACTGTCATTTTGACCTTAAAGCCTATGGTTTTAATCAGATCACTATTAACATAATAACGAATGGAATCGGCATCATAGGTAACCGAGACCATATACCAGTTAAAAAAATCAAACCCATACGCTGCGTCAAAACCGGTGTTCCAGTTATTAAAATGGATGCCAACGCCACCGCTTCCGGTCGAAAGCCGGTATTGAAAGGCATTACTGCCTTCGGCAGATTTCATAAGAACCGGATTAAACGGGGAGCCGGTTTTACTCCAACCATACATATATACCCAGGCCGACATGGTGATTGTGGAATCCGGAGACTCAAGGGACGCAGATGAAGGAATACTGACATAACCGGATGATCCGTTAAATTCGAGGGCACCGCCTTGATTACCAAAACGGTCAGGCGAAGATATCAGGTTAAACATGGTTCCATCATTAATGTAGGCACTCTGATCGGTCGCCTCACCATCAAGTGTATACCAGCCGATCAATGTGCTGTCAACATCCTGTGCGGTGGATAATGAGAAAAGCACCGTGATAAAAAAGATATAATAAAGAGGAAGTGTTTTCATTTGACTCTCCCTTTGAGATAGCAAATAGTTGATAATGGACACATTCAGCTTTTCTTTTGTCTTCGTGTCTTGGTGGTGAAATTTATGAAATAATCACAATTGTATTTTAAAGACTGAGAAAATTATATACAAAAATACGGTAATCAAATATTTTTTTCTGTGACTAGCATCAAAATAATCCATAATACCTCCAAACATCATTTCTTATTTCTTCATTTTTTCTTCACTTTTACCTTTTAGGTTTATCACAGTTAAACAGAGGTATTTAGACAGGAGGAAAAATCATGAGTTCATTTAGGTATTTCAATCGGCCCTGGTTGTTGATCGTCGCCGGAATCCTGGTTGGCATTGTATTAAGCACAGGATTTGGCAGGACATTTGATGCACACAACCAGCACGGGAAATCTGTGATGCTGGAAGATAGTGATAACGATACCGAGATCGTTTCTAAAGATCTTTTACTGCAGAGAGTCTCAGTAATGTATTTGCTGATGTTGCGGCAAATGTAAATCCGTCGGTGGTTACCGTTTTTACTGAAACGGATGTTCAGGTTGGAGGAATGCCGTTTTCGGGATCGCCATTTGGTAAATATTTCGGGGATGATTTTTTTGAGAAATTCTTTCAACAACAAGCACCGCAACAAAACTACAAACGGATGGGTTTGGGCTCGGGAGTGATTATCGATTCCGATGGCATACTTTTAACCAATAATCATGTTGTTGATAATGCGGATAATATTAAAGTACGACTAATGGATGGCAGAGAGTTCGAGGCTACCGTTAAAGGAAAAGATCCGCAAACCGATCTGGCAGTAATACTAATCGATACCAAAAATCTTAAGCCGATCACACTCGGCAATTCGGATAAAACCCGCGTTGGTGAAATGGTTCTTGCGATTGGATCACCACTAAATCCGCAATTAGAGCATACCGTTACTTCGGGAATCATCAGTGCCAAGGGAAGAAGCGGCGTCGGTCTGACCCAGTATGAAGATTATATCCAAACCGATGCGGCAATTAATCCGGGTAATTCAGGCGGTGCTTTGGTTGATCTGAGAGGAAACCTTATCGGAATCAATAGTGCGATTGTCTCGCAGAGTGGTGGATTTCAGGGTATTGGATTTGCCATCCCGGTAAACCTGGCCAGAAAAGTAATGAATGATATTATCAATAATGGTAAAGTTGTTCGCGGATGGTTAGGGGTATATATCCAGAATATTACTCCGGACCTGGCCAAAGCACTTGATTTAAAATCAACAAAGGGTGTATTGGTTGGCAAAGTGGAAAAGGACAGTCCGGCAGAACGGGCAGGACTTGCCGAAGAAGATGTCATTTTGGCTTTTAATGGTAAGGACCTGGATAATGCCACTGAGTTAAGCACCTGGGTGGCCAGTAGTTCCCCTTCGGAGCGCATCGATCTGAAGATCCTGCATGATGGTAACGAAAAAATGGTTGAAGTCGAACTCGGTGAGCTGAATGAGGAAAAACAGGCACTTGCCCAGGGGAAAAGCCAGGTCTCTTCAATCGGTCTGCAGGTGGCTAATATCGTTCCGGAATTAGTAAATCAATATCATTTGAATAAAGACATCAGCGGGGTTGTTGTGACTGGAGTGAATCCTAATGGTGTTGCCGCCAGCGCAGGGATCAGAGAAGGAGATCTCATCATGAAAGTCAATCGTCAGGAAATCAAATCTGTTGAAGAATTTGATGCACAAATTTCCGGAACAGGGAGCGGAGATAATCTACTGCTGTTTATCAGACGTGGTACAGCCAATCTTTTTGTTGCATTCACTAAACCATAGTATCAATGTGATCGCAGGATAAAATTAAGAAGATATTCACATTGCCGTGAATATCTTCTTAATTCTTCATTTGTATATATATAGTAAAATGGTATCAAATGATACCAACACAGAATAAAAAGAATGCAAATTATCCCCGTGAAACGGGGCAGGACGGATTAACGCGAATAAAAATCCGTGAAAATCCGTGTGCTATTAAAAATACCATTATGGCCGATTATTGATAGAATGAGAATATATTAATTCGCAATATTACAATCATTTTGTCTGGTTATCATATGACACTAACGATAAATATTTTATGATTTCTTTGACGAAAATGATAACTTTAATACATAACCGGGGAAGGTTCGATGCGAGTACTTGTTGTCGAAGATGAAGAGGCGCTTGCGCTTCGTCTAAAAAATGTTCTGGAAAGCGATAAATATTTTGTTGAAGTTGTGTTCGACGGTCTGTCAGGTCTGGAAAAGGTATTGACAGAAGAGTATGATTTAGTCATCCTGGATATACTGCTTCCACATATTGATGGCATCCAGATTCTGAAAGAAATGCGCCGTCAGGATATCCTTACCCCTGTATTATTGCTTACAGTAAAAGATAGTACGGAAGATAAGGTGGTCGGGCTGGATGCCGGAGCGGATGATTATTTAACCAAGCCGTTTGCTATTCCTGAATTACTTGCCCGGACGCGATCCCTTTTGCGGCGAAAAAGTGAAATAAAAAGCGCGATATACATATCGCTCATCTTGATATTAATACCAATACTCATGAAGTGCTGCATGATGGGAACCCAATAAATCTAACAGCAAAAGAATATGCGATTCTGGAATTTCTTGTTTATAACAAGAACAGGGTACTGTCCCGTTTGTCAATTGCCGAACATGTCTGGGGTGATAACTTTGATATGTTTACTATGACTAATTTTGTTGATGTACATGTAAAAAATTTACGTAAAAAAATTGAATCGTCCGATAATAAAAATATTATTAAAACAGTAAGAGGTCTGGGATATATGATTAAGGATGAATCGTGAAAATTCGCATTCGCCTGAACCTTTGGTTTTTTTCCATCAGTCTGCTTATACTACTGATCTTTAGCCTGGGTACCTACTGGGGTATGCAAAAATTGCTGTTTCAGGCCATGGATGAGGAGTTGAATGTTTTGGCCAGTTCAATTGAGCGAAGTTATGATCCTGGGCGGAATGAATTTTCTGAAGTTGATTTTTTTCACGATAATGAAAATTACTTTCCGGAATATTATTTACGTGTATTTGACAAAGACAGGCATCCCATTTATGCTACACCGCTCTGTTCCGTGCTGACTTTTAATGTGCCACTCGAAGAAAATATAATGGAAAAAGGTTACACCCTTAAGACGAAGGTTACCGAAAAAATCCCGGTTCTAAATCCTGGTCCGGAAGGGGAAACTACATTTCGTCTTATTTGCCGACAATTATTTTTTGGACAGCAACGTGTCGGTTGGGTGGTCGTCGGATTGTCGATTGAACGTATAGAAGATTCAATGGAAAACCTGTTATTTGTCCTTTTAGGTTCCATTTTGGGCAGCATATTATTCTTCGATTTTAGCAGGTTGTGATCATTCCGTAAAGCACTGGATTCGGTAAATATCATAACAAAAAAGGCCAATCGAATAAGCCAGAATAACCTGGAAGAAAGAATCCAGGTGCCGGTTGAGAATGACGAGTGGGTCAGACTTTCAGAGGTTTTGAATAATCTGCTCGATAGATTACAAAGAGCGTTTACTGCACAACAACAATTTCTGGCAGATGCCGCGCATGAATTAAAAACACCACTCTCTGTATTACGCGCCCATTGGGAGAGTGAATTGAATAATGCGAAATTATCATTGGAAATGAAAGAAAAATTTGTACAGGATATTGAAACGATTTCCCGACTGTCTCATTTGATCAATAATCTACTTTTACTTTCCAAAACTGAATCTGTACGTTCAACATTTGAATTCAAAACATTGCAACTCGATGAAGTTATAAATGAGGTGCTCAGTGATACCCAGGTTTTCGCAGCGATGAAAGATCAGACAATTGAAATTGTTGATCTGCAACCGGTAAAACCCCATGGTGACCGTGTGCGATTGTCGACTTTTTTTAATATCCTCGACAATGCAATCCGTTATGGGCCTGAATCAGGAAAGATATGGATTTCAGTCCGGGTGCAGCGATGCTGGATTGTGGCCGAAATACAGGATAATGGCAATGGAATTGCTGAGGGGGATTTACCATATATCTTTGACCGTTTTTACCGGGCGCAAAAGGATCGCGCCCGCAAAACCGGTGGAAGTAGCCTGGGCTTATCCATTTGCCAACTGATTGTTCATTCGCATGATGGTGAGATTGAAGTAGAAAGTGAGGCCGGAAAGGGTAGCATTTTTAGAGTTAATTTACCCTTAATAAGCTAACTCAGGCTTTGCCCGTTCAATAATATTGCAATATGACTGAGAAATTATATGACCAATTCAGTCAGACTTTTTTAACTATTGCCATCCCCAGATAAACGATTCTCCCTATATATGCTATTAAATATTTCTCTTTCCGGCCAATAAATCTTCTTTTCTTCATTAAATATTCATTTTCGAGCGATATGCTTTATCAAAAGTCACTCTGCAATCAAATATACAGGGGAATATTGATGGTACGGGCAATCAGTTTCAGCGACTTACCCAGAGTCAAAATGCGCAAATTTTTAGAGGAATTAAACACCGGTGAACATGGATTATCGAATAATGCCGTGATTCTAAAACGACAACAATTTGGATATAATACGATTGCTGAGAATAAAAAGAATTCGCTGGTTAGATTTTTCCGTAATTTTCTCAAGCCGGTTTCGCTCATAGTTGTATTCGCCGGTATGCTATCCCTATTCATGCATCTCTATGAGGATTTCTTCATTATTATGATCCTGTTACTGGTTACCGTCATATCCGGAGATTGGTATGATTATAAAACCGGGAAGTCGGAAAAATCACTCAAACAAAGATTAGCACCTCAGGTGCGGGCCATGCGAAATGGAAAATGGTGTAATTTACCGGCCAGAGAACTGGTACCGGGGGATATTGTTAATATCCGGCCGGGAAACATCATTGCCGCGGATACCAAATTAGTCGATGGAAAGTACCTGGAATGTGATGAATCGGCCATCACCGGAAAAATGGCTCCCATTGAAAAACATACCGGAGATGATGTTTTTTGCGGGTGAGTCGTTTTTCGTGGTGAAATGACGGCAGTGGTAACAGCGACAGGGGAAAAAATTTTTCTTAGTAAAACCGGCAAATTAAAAGATAAGGATGATGGAAAAAGCCACTTTGACCAGGCTATATTAAAAATTAACAATTATCTGGATAATGTTGGCCATCGCTTGATTCTCGTGCTCACTTTTGTGACTGTATCCGTAATGAACATTTTATTGAAACAATGCGCTTTATGACAATCCTAGCGGCGACAGTATTACCTTCCTGCCACTGTTTTAATCTTTATCATGGCAACCGGGGCGGTGAAACTGGCCAGAAAGAGAGGCCATTGTGCGTGGGCTGGCTGCAGTTGAAATGATAGCAGGGGTAGTTTTATCTCTTCAATAAAACCGGCACCCTGACCAGAAACAGAGTAACGATGGGGAAGCCATTTGCAGCAACAGATTTTACATCGGAAGATACGCTGGTCTATGCCGTACTGGCCTCACGTGAAGAAGATAATGATCCAATTGATAATGCAATATTAACTGCCAGAAAAAGAGAGAAAATCGATTATCGGTTATCACAATTTACCACCATTGAGTTCATTCCTTTTGATACGCATCAAATGCGGACAGAAGCACATCTATATAATTTTGCCGGAGACCGGATATACGTAAGTAAAGGTGCCCCCGGGGCAATTACGGTACTATGTTCGGATAATCGCTCAAACGACGGCTTTTTTTGTCGAGCAGAAGGTAGAGGAATTTGCCCGTATGGGGTATCGCACTATCGCTGTTGCAATGAAATCGGATAGGACAAACTGGCAGTTAGTCGGATTGATTCCTCTGTTTGATTCCCTGAACAGCGATGTGTTAAAAATAGTTTCTGATTTACCGGATATGGGAATAAATCTAAAAATAATTACTGCAGATACCGTGGCCATTGTCAGACAACTGGCACAGAAACTGGGGTCGAATTCCAAAATTTATCAAAGTAAAGAACTCAGGCATATCACTCAGTATCAACTGGAAGAAATTGTTGAAAATGCGGGTGATTTGCGGAAGTATATCCCGAGCAAAAATATTTACTCATAAAGATTTTACAAAAACTTACTCACCACGTGGGTTTTACCGGTAAAAATGCAAATGATACTCCTGCATTACAGACTGCTGACTGTGGTATTGCTCTGGACGTTGCCACGGATGCCGCAAAGTCAGCGGCTTTTCTGGTTGTAACAGAACCGGGATTGCACGTAATTATCCAGGCTATAAAAGAAAGCCGGAAAATTTTTCAACGAATGAACAGTTTTGCTGTTTACTGCATTGCCGGAAATATACATATTTTAATATTTCTTTCACTCTCAATCATATTTTTTAACTTCTATCCGGTTACAACGATCATGATGGTAGTGCTGACATTCATGAATTTTTTTCCGGCCTTCGCAATTGCCGGTGATAATGCCGGTGTTTCCCAAAAACCTCAAAAATGGAACATGTCTCTTATCCTCGGCCCATCCACTTTTTTTGGTCTAACTGCTGTTGTTTTTTCAATCATTGTTTTTTATCTGGGAGAATACATGCTGCATTTAAATATGAATGTGATGCAATCAGTAATTTTCCTGAATCTGGTGATTGCCGGACATCTGAGGATTTTTAGTTCACGGACACAAGGATATTTCTGGTCGCTAAAACCGTATACTGGCCTATTTTTGTCAGTCGTCACCGTTACTGTAGTCGCGACGATGGTTGTCATTGGTGGTTGGTTTGTCACTCCGGTAAGATGGGAATTGACTGTGTATGTTTGGATTTTTACTATAATTGCATTTATTCTGACCGATCTGCTAAAAGTATATTTTATAAAAAAGTTTATTGATTTTCTCAGAATCCAATAAATAACATGTAACATATATTTTTTATTCAGGAGGTTATCATGAAAAAATCACCTAAAAACAAATACGAGACAGCTATGAATATTCCTTGTATATGATGAAAAATTATATCAGGATGTCGGAAGTCAGAACGGAATACAGCGTCAATATGCCAGATTAGCGATGGTTGATATCGGTGAACCGGCAATCGATATTCTGGTGGTACTTGCCATGCATCCGCAATGGACCATTCGCTGGGAAGCGGTGAATACATCTCTCTCATGAGAAACGCTGTAACGGCCCCGGTATTAATTAATGCGCTTGAAGATACAAATGAAAGTATACGCTGGGTCGCCGCTCATGGATTAATTACCCTGGGAAAGCCAGGTCTGATATCCTTATTGGAGGCGCTCAGCAGTTATAAGTTATCGGCAATCCTGAGGAAAAATGCACACTATATATTAGAGGAAATTTCAAAACGACATCCTATTCCCGGAGTTACACTCTTATTACAATGTCTGAATGATTCAGATGATTATTTTGCCATCGCAAATATTGCCAAAAATGTTCTTAGTGAACAGATACATGTTGACTATGATGAATTCCAAAGTCCACCAAACCAAAATTGAGACGACATATGATTCAATCAGCAACCACAGTATTAACTATTTGTCGTCAATTAAAGATAAGTGAAAAGGTCTAAATGAAAGGTGTCTTCTATGGGTATCCGACTAAAAATATTACTTGGATTTTTAACTCTGGCGGTCATGTTGTTTATTGCCGGTGTTTGGTCCATTTACCAATTAAATTCTATTGGATCATCTATACCCAAATTACTGGATGAAAATTACCAAAGTATCCATGCTGCCAAAAAAATGGTTGAAGCACTGGAGCGAGAAGAGAGTGCGGTTTTATTTCTTCTTCTCGGTAAATGGGATGAGGGAAGATCCCTGTTGCAGACTGCCGATAGTCTGTTTAATGATAATTTTAATTTTGCTTATACCAACATCACTATTCCCGGAGAACAAACTCAACTTGATACGATAAAATCACGCTATGCAAGTTATATGAAATTATGGGTCCCATTGTGGGTACCCAAAAAGAAGGAAATATCGAATGGTATTTTCAAAGTGTACATAAATCTTTTCTATCTGTAAGGTCTTCGCTTGAAGATCTGATGAATGTAATGATTAATGCCATGTCGGGTGGCAACAAATTTAAAAGAGAGAGCAAACAGGGCAATTATGCCTGGAATAGTTGCCGTATTATCGGCTCTAATCTTCACCCTGATATTCAATTTTCTGGTCAATTACTATTTTGTCGGACCTATTCTCAAAATAACCGATGGCATCAGAAGATTTAAGGAGAACAGAACACCCGTTGATGTTTCGGTAGAGACACAAAATGAGTTGTTATTTTTATCAAATGAAATTAGTGATTTGTGTACCCTGGTAAGTTCAAAGGATTCTGAATAATGAGACTACATATTGTTCTGAGATACATTGCTTATGCCCTTCTCTTAAATGCATTATTTATGATACTATCATCAATTGTATCGTTTATTTATGGCGAAGATGCGCTGATGCCATTGTTATATTCCGGTTTGGTTACGGCATTGTTTGGAATATTTCCCCTGATTTTTGTGCCACCTACTTCGAATATTACCAATAAGGAAGGACATTTAATCATAGTCGGTAGCTGGCTTTTATCATGTCTGGCCGGTATGCTTCCTTATATTATCTGGGGTGGTCCCTTTTCTTTGACCAATGCATGGTTCGAGAGTGTTTCCGGTTTTACGACGACCGGGTCATCCATCCTAAGTAATATAGAAGCTTACCACATGGATTACTATTCTGGAGGGCCTCCACCCACTGGATTGGGGGAATTGGTATAATCATATTTGTACTGTCTGTTTTGCCCTTTTTGGGAATCGCCGAAATTGTACTATATCGCAGTGAAATATCTTTTTTAGCCAGAGAAAATTTTCATCATCGTACAAGAAAAGCGATAAATATTCTGGCCGGTGTTTATGGCGGGTTAACTCTGCTTGAAATAATTGCGCTGCTTTTTTGCGGCATGAATTTGTTTGATGCGATCACCCATTCCTTCGCCACCATCGCTACCGGAGGATTTTCTACAAAGAATGCGAGCATTGGCTATTTTAACAGTGCCACCATTGAAGTTGTAATTATTGTCTTTATGATCCTCTCGGGGATACATTTTGCCACACTCTTTGCGGTAATCACGGGGCATATTCGTGACTTCTGGAAATCATCTGTTGTCAGATATTATATCGCCACCCTGATGTTGGGAGTCATTATCACAACAGTGAATGTGCATGGAAACAACTATACAAATTGGGGGGATGCGTTACGCTATGCATCATTTCAGATCGTTTCTATCGGTACATCTACCGGCTTTGCAACCACAAATTCGACTGTCTGGCCAGCCCTGTCTCACCTTATTATTATATATTTTGCCCTGCAATGTGCCTGTGCCGGTTCAACTTCCGGCGGCATTAAAGTGGAACGTATTCTCCTGATCGGCAAATCTTTTATAAAGTATTTGAAAAAGCTGATGCATCCAAATGCCGTCATTCCCGTCCATCTCGATAACCGGGTTATTAAAGAGGATGTATTAGCAAAGAGCATTCTGTATATTGTAATTTATCTTGTTATTGTTTTTCTCAATACCCTTGTTCTCAGTGCCCTGGGTGTGGATAATCTTTCGGCTTTTTCCGGAACAGTGGCGTCAATAGGTAATGTGGGTCCCGGATTAGGTACCGTCGGATCCGCCGGAAATTTTAACCATCTGCCTGAATTGGGTAAATGGACATTGACAGTTACAATGTTAATGGGCCGGCTCGAGATTTATGCATTTTTTATGTTTTTTACCAGAGCTCAATGGAGAAAAACCGTAGACTATTAATAGTATCAAATGATATCAGACAAATTTTTGGCACGCCGATTTCGCTGATTAAACAGATTATCTCATAATCACTTGAAGGCCATGACTATTTTTTTTGTTACAGGTAACATTTGTCCTGAAATGACCGTAATTTTAGAAAGAAAATTTTCGGTCAATTATCCACGAATAACCTGTTTTATAAATGATTGAAACGGCAAATTAAAAAAAACCGGAGCGTGCAATGCGAAAAGTTTATCATTTGTGCCTATTATCAGTAATTTTTTTGATCCAAAGTGCAATCGGCCATCCGGAATCAGTGATGACAGGATATATTGAAGTGCCAGGTGGTAAATTGTATTATGAAGAGGCCGGAAAGGGGGATGAAACGATTGTTTTGATTCATGATGGCCTGGTTCATGGTGAAATATGGGATAACCAGTTTTCAGTTTTTGCAGAGAAGTACCGGGTTGTTCGCTATGATCGCAGGGGATATGGACGTTCGCCAAAACCAGAAAAGAAATACTCCAACATTGAAGATCTTAACACAGTTTTTAATCATTTTAAAATCAAAAAAGCTATTGTTATGGGTATGTCGGCTGGCGGCGCCCTTACTCTGGACTTTGCTGTAACATACCCGGAGAAAACATCCGCTTTGGTACTGGTCGGCGCGGTGGTTGGTGGATTTAGCGACTCAAATCATTTTCAGACCCGGGGAGGACGTTTGACTGCAGCGGACTATGCCAATCCAGATAAACTGCTTGAATATTTTGTGAAGGTAGATCCTTATGAAATTGCACCTCAAAATAAAGACAAAAAGGAAAAACTATGGATACTTATGCAGCAATATCCTCAAAATATTGATTTTACAAAAAATCGTCTGGCAGAAATTCCGCAGCGTAAAGTGATAGATAATTTAAATAATATTCAGGTTCCTGTGTTTATCGTTGCCGGGGAATATGATATTCCGGATGTTTTTATGCATGCCGGGGCAATTGAAGCAGGTATTCCTCATGCAAAAAAATCTGTTATTCAGGATGCGGGTCATTTGGTACCATTTGAACAGCCAGTAACATTTAACGAGCAAGTTCTAAATTTTCTTAATGGGGCTGAATTTAATTTGATACTGCGTACAAAGAGAGTTGCGGACGCAGTTGAAATGTTTCACCAGAAGCGCAAAGAGGATAAAAACTGGCTCCCCTTTAGCGAAGCACAGATGAATACTTTAGGATATCAAAAATTGAGATCCGGAAAAACCAGTGAAGCAATTGAGCGATTTAAACTTAATGTTATTGCATATCCTGAATCCGCAAATACCTATGACAGCCTGGGTGAGGCATATATGACTAACGGTGATAAGAAACTGGCAATGAAGAATTATAAAAAATCACTTGAACTGGACCCCAAAAATCAAAATGCGGTCAAAATGCTTGAAAGTTTGAAATGATTTTTGATTTACTCCTTTGAGCAGCCATTTTCTTTTCTATAATTTAAATGGAAAGTTTTGACTAAGATACAAATCCCGAGCCATAGATAAAACATATTCTCTATTTATATGTTAAAAAACGCGTGCCGCAACATGTACTGCACGAGTTTTCCGGATGCAAGAACGTTAAAAAGGTTTTCACTTTCTCCGATCTTCTTCTGTAAGATATCTGTAAGAGGTAACCAATAAAATTTCTAACCAGTGAGCGTCCGATTTTTCTCTTCAGAAAAATTAACAGCTAAGAGAATTATTACTTCAGATTTCGTAGTTACATATTGTTATGTGCAGAATAATTAATTATAATAAATGCATTAACAAATTACTCACTGAATCGTATAATACAACAAGAGTACTCTCTTATTCTTCACGCTATAAAAATATAAAATCAAATATTATTAGGAGATATAAAAATGGAAGCTAAACCAAAAAAAAGTGAAAAAGTGGATAATAATGATTCTGTGAAAAAAACGCCTCCTGAGGGAGATAGCGGATCACAGGATACTGTTAAAGCCAAGCATGGTCCATTGGTAGAGGCGGCAGAAAATATAGAAGAGGGTGCAAGAATTATAAGCGAAAAAGTTTCGGAAGTTGCAGGTGAAGTTGCCAATAAGACATCAGAGATTGCCGGTACCGTATATGACAAGGTAAAGGAAACCGTATCTGATGTGGTGGATATCGGGACCCGGGCAGTTGATGATTTATCACAGACGGCACAAAACTATATCGAAAAATATAAGAATAAAGCGGAGATAAGTAAAATCAGCGAAAAAAGAAACGGACTGACCACTCAATTGGGTTCCCTGGTTTATCTTCGCTATAAAGTACAGAATACCGGACCAGAAAACCTGTTCAATGATAAGGAAATCAGTAGCCTGATTAAAGAAATCGAAGCCAAAGACAAAGAAATTATCAAAATTGGCAAAGAAATAGAAGATAGTGATAAATGATTGGCCAATTAATTAGGGTACAAAACGTTCTTGGTTTTAAGGCCTTGGCAGGATTAATTTAATGAAGATTTTACACTTTTCGTATACATGTGTGATAACAAAATAAATTAGAGGGAATTATGGAAATATTAAAGAAGATCAAACAGCTGTTTGATAAAAGCAGCAAAGAAATAGTAAAAACCGGAGAGGAGCTGTCTGAAAAAGCAGAAGCGATGGGTAAAGAAGGGGTTGAATATGCCAGGGAAAAAATGTCAGTAATTGGCGAAAAGGCAACTGATATTAGCAACATGGTTCGGTACAAAATTGAAGTGAGTGCCACAGAACGCGAATTGGATTCAAAATATCAGGAATTAGGTGAACTGAGTTTCAGGCTTAATAAATCCGGGAAATGGGACAGGTATAAAGAAAGATTTGATAATAAAATCGATGAGATTAATCAAATTAAACAACAGATAGATGAGAAAGAACGCGCATATCAGGAGTTGCGCAAACAATACTCCAGTAATTATGAAATAAAAAAACTAACGGACGATTTAGGTCAGGGTGATGCCGTGATTTCACAGGTAATAGTTTCTGAAAAATCCGGTATGGCCGGAAAGCTGCTCAAGGAAAATCTGCTGCCCAAAGAAGCACTTATTTCAGTAGTAAAACGTGGAAAAGAGGTAATCATACCGGATGGAAATACAAAACTGCTGACTGGTGATGAAGTGACGGTGATCGGTAAACAAGATGATGTCGCAAAGGTTGCCAAACGTATAACCGCCGGGTAGTTGATTTGACCTGAATGATGAAACGTAGTGTAATTTATGATTGGTATATCAGACGCATGCCAATCGCCGGTTTGGGATGCTGCTCATCGGTATAGACGGTTAGATTATTTTGTTCGTCAATTAAAATCAACGGAATTATCTCAGTATTTTTAATTTTTTCAAGATCTTCCTGTGTATTAAATTTCAGATCCATAATAGCTGCCCGTGAATGCAGGATGGATTCTATTTTTTCAAACGTCATATCCTCAGCAAATAATCTGCGTCCGCGCAGGTGCCGCGAGACATCTTGATTTTCATCCTGTTGTTTCTTTTTATAGGGCAGCTGATACACTTCTGAGCGTCCGAAGAGTTCTTCAAAGTGTAAAGCTGCCAATGCATTTACCTCATCATTTGCGGTTACGGCAAATAACCGGCCAATGCCCTGCAGATTCAGCTCATCCAAAATTTCTTCTGACAGAATATTTGCTTCCTGAACATCCAAACTATTAAAGCGGGCAGCGTGAATATTATCCGGATTTGAGTCAATCATTAATACTTTGACACCATTCTTTTTTAGAATTCTGGCCAACTGTATCGACCAGCGATGCACTCCTACCATGATAATACCCTGTGGATTTGGTTCAGACAGGCTTAAGCAGGCGTGCCAGGGGTACTGCACTTAAGCCATATAATGTGACTGTGGTAATGATGACGATAAAGGTTAAGGGTATAAGACGCTCGGCTTCAGCAAAACCTTTCGCCGATAATTCGATGGCAAAAATGGACGAGACTGCGGCGGCGACGATTCCCCTGGGTGCCAGCCAGGATAAAAATAATTTTTCACGAAAGCTCAGATTTTGACCAATTGTGGATACATAAACAGACAATGGCCGGGCAATAAAAACCAGGATAGCCAGAAACAGTACCATATTCCAGTCAAAAAATGCCAGTTCAGCCATTTCGAGACGCGCAGCCAGAATAATAAACAATGTCGATATCAGTATGACCCGTAAATTTTCTTTGAATTCGACAATATGCTTTATTGATATTTTTTTCTGATTAGTTAAAAGAATTCCCAGAATAGTAACCGTAACCAGTCCCGATTCATGCTGCAGAAGATTGGAAATAATAAATGTGGTAATGACCATCATAATGGCTGCTGAATTATGTAAAAAATCCGGGACCCAGTATCGTTTGAGAAAGAAAATAATCAGCTGTGCACCAATCCAGCCTAACCCAAATCCCACTAAAAGCGTTATTAAAAGGCCGGTTAATGAAACGGCCGTGAATTGCTGAAATCCGCCGCTGATAATCTCTTCAAACACCAGCACAGCAACAATTGCACCTACCGGATCAATAATAATACCTTCCCATTTGGCAATGCTGTGAATATTGCCGGTTGGCCGAACCTGACGCAGAAGCGGCAGAATAACCGTAGGACCGGTTACGATTAATATTGCACCAAACAGAAGGGCCAGTTCAAATGTAAGATTCAGTATATAATAGGCCGCAGCAGTTGCAACAACCCATGTAATGAGGGCGCCAATGCTCACCAGGTTTCGTATAATCCGGCCGACACTGCGAAATTCACTGAAACGCAGACTCAATCCACCTTCAAATAATATTATGGCTACAGATATTGATACAAATGGGAACAGCAGATCACCGAACAGCTGCTCCGTATTTACCAGGCCACTGACGGGTCCCGCCACGATACCCAGAATCAGCAGCAGGAGAATGGACGGCAAATGAAGCCGCCAGGCGAGCCATTGGGCAATCATACCAAACAGGATTATAATCCCAATGCCAATTAAAAATTGTTCTGACAAATTATCCCCTGATAATAATATCCTAAATTGTATATAATCAAATGCTTACATGCATGCATCTGCATTTCTTACCCGGTTTGTAGTACAAATATCCTCTGTATCATACAGCCTGTTATGGGCATTTTATCTGCGAATTTAGAATAATTTGACTTTGCAATCAAACGGAGAGGATTGCCCAGGATGATACACTGGTGGTATCATTCTGAGCGGAGTATAGCTCAGAGAAGAATCCCCTTCTACCTGATAAGACCCGGCACCTTGTTTCTCCGAGAAAAACGTCGCTACTTTCTGGCTAATTAAATTAACCCAATCATTTTTCCGGATTCAGAATTATTTCGCGTTATTTATGGTTATATGGAATATCATTTCTGAATCTTAGCATCAACATGCAGATCTTGGATTGCTTGTGATACTCAGTGGTGAGTAAAGTGTAGTGGTGTCATTCTGAACGAAGCGAAGTGGAGTGAAGAATCCCTTGACAATCGCAGAGGATCCCTCGCGAGGCTCAGGTTTATTATTTTATTTTCAAGAAAAGAGAGAAATTAATGAAAAATATTTTAATAGGACTTTTTCTGATTATAATGCTTGGCAGTATCACTGCTCAAAACACGAATATCACTTTTGAAAATATTTCAACATTTTCAGGTCTTTCTGCCTCGCAGTCAAAATGTATTTTCCAGGACTCTGAAGGTTATTTATGGATTGGAACCATGGGTGGCGGGCTAAACCGGTACGATGGTTATTCTTTTACAGTCTATAAAAATAAACAGGCAGATTCAACTAGCTTAATTCAGAATGATGTCTATAGTATTGCTGAAGACAGCAGTGGCAATATCTGGATAGCGACACATGGCGGGATATCAAAATATTTAAAAAGTGAAAATATATTTATCAATTATAATTTGCGTGATTATTTCGAAGAATTATCAGAAGTAAACTATCATTCGTCATATGAAGTTTTTGTTGATTCACGGGATCGTATCTGGATTGGTACTTCATATCATGGTGCCTTATTGTTTAATAATGATAATAACTCATTTGTACACATTCCTCAACAATCGACCGATTCAATAGATGCGCTCCCCCAGATTTATGGTGATTTTACTGAAGATACTAATGGGACTATCTGGGCCTCGGCTGGTGTTTCCGGTTTATTCTGGTATGATGAAAACAGATCAATGTTTCTGCCCGCTCCAATGGATTCTAAAAGCTGGAATCTGTTAAAATCAAGTAGGATTTTCAGGGTTTTTGGAGATTCGGAAAATAATGTCTGGGTAATGACGACAACGGATCTGTATAAATATATCACTTTGTCAAAGAATTTAGTACATCTTTTAAATTATACGAGCTCCAATGCAGTCAATAGTGGACAAGAAGGTGAAATAATTGAAGATTCTGAGAGAAATATGTGGGTTATTCATGGAAATCTACCACATCCTGTGAAATTTTCAAAATTATCCAATGAACCTACAGTATTTAACTCAATGAGTATGACACCAACAGATATATATATCGACTCATTCGGGATTATTTGGGTGAGTGATTGGTCCAGCGGTCTATACAAATATGTCCCCACAAAGCAAGATTTTTATCCTCTTAAAGATAAAAATGGTGATCAATCTATATGGGCAAATCATCATATTAGTTCAATTTGTAATTCTATTAAGGATCCTGATTTGTTGTTTATTTCTTCAAGCCTTTATAATTGGACATATATGAGATCTTATAATATGAAAAATGGCCAGGTTAAGAATTATAATTTTCATATTACTGATATTTCTACTGTGATTTCGAATAGTGACGGTACTTTTTGGTTGGGTCTATGGAACGGTGGTGGTCTGTTGAAATGGGATCCTGATACCGGTGAGTCTAAACCTTATTTCGCCGATGAAACAGAAGTACCAAATTTAGCGAATAGTTCAATTGCTAGTTTTGAAAGAGATAAAGAAGGAAATTTATGGATTGGAACAACGGATGGATTATATCTTTTGGGTCCGGATGAAAAAAAACTTGAACTCATTGTACCTGATGAGGCCATTCCGGTAATATATCTGGACGAAGATATTGTGTGGATTGGAACCTATGGTGCCGGATTTATAAAATATAATTTAAGTATAAAAGAAACAGAATATTTTCAACATGACAAATATTCAAATTCACTTAGCCACAATATTGTTTGGGATATTTACAGAGATAAAGAAGGCTTTCTATGGCTTGCTACTGAAATGGGGCTTAACCGGTTTGATTTGCGAACCAATGAATTTGAAGTCTACAAAGAATCAGATGGATTAGGAAATGATTATGTTTCTGCAATTTTGCCGGGTAACAACGGTAGTCTCTGGATGAGTACCTATGCAGGTATTTCACATTTGCATAAGGATTCGCAAAACCGCATAGGATTTTCAAATTATGATGTATTGGATGGTCTGATAAATCCTGATTTCCGACATCCTGCTAAATTCAAAGACGACCTGGGACGAATGTTTTTTGGTGGAGGAAATGGGTTATACTATTTTACTCCCTCTAAAGGAAAATCAAAACCGCCTATCACCAGGATAACAGAATTGATGATAAATGGTATTCCTCTGTATCAAGCGGACGTAAAAACCTCAGATAAGCTAATCAAGAGTGGAACAAACATTGAATTAAGCCACGAAGAAAATACAGTATCGATAGACTTTATCGCCCTTCATTATGCACAACCCGGTAAAAATAGATATTCTTATTATTTAGATGGATATGATCCTGAATGGATATATTCCAGCGAGCGGGATGGTACAGTACGTAAATCTTGATCCCGGTTCTTATACATTTCACTTGCGTGCAGCCAACAGAAATGGGCTATGGAATTCAGAGGAAATCTTACTGTCTATTAATATCGCTCAACCCTGGTGGAATACCTGGTATGCGTATTTTATGTACTTTGGCCTTCTATTGGGCGGTTTGGTATTAGTAAGACGCATTGAATTAAATCGACGGAAGGAAAATGAAAATAAAAAAATGCTGGAAGCAGAAAATAAAAGAAAATCCGAGGAATTAGAAGAAGCCAGGCAATTACAGCTCTCCATGCTGCCAAAACAATTACCTCAATTACCCCATTTGGATATCGCAGTTTACATGCAAACAGCCACAGAAGTAGGTGGTGATTATTATGATTTTCATGTTTCCATGGATGGGACTCTCACCGTTGTTATAGGTGATGCCACCGGGCATGGTATGAAGGCCGGAACAATGGTCACTACAGCTAAATCTCTTTTTAACAGTTATGCGCCTAATCCAGATATCCTCTTTTCTTTCCAGGAAATAACCCGCTGTATAAGGCAAATGAATTTTAGCAAACTTTCCATGTGTATGACCATGCTCAAAATAAAGGGTAATACGCTGCGGATTTCCACTGCGGGTATGCCGCCTTCTTTCATTTTCCGAAAAGATACACGTGCAATAGAAGAGCATTTATTTCAGGCCATGCCGTTGGGCACCATGGAAAATTTTCCTTATGAAATAAAAGATACGACCCTTAGTCCGGGAGATACCATATTACTGATGAGTGATGGTCTGCCAGAACTGGAAAACAAAGACGGCGAGATGTATGGATATAAAAAGATCAGAAGTGGATTTGAGGAAGTTGCTGAGCAAACACCGGAAGAAATCATCAGCTATCTAAAAAATGAAGGTGCCGGCTGGGTTGACAGCCAGGATCCGGATGATGATGTGACCTTTGTAGTTATAAAGGTAAAATGAATTATTACTGAATGGATAAATTGAACAATGAAAATTAAAATAGTTATTAACCGTATTAATAGAATGGTGTTGCTTAATATACTAACAGTCTCATTCTATTTTACTATGCCCACTTTAGTTTTTTCACAAGATAATTTTGTATTTGAAAATTTCTCAATTCCGCAAGGACTCTCAAATCCAACCATTAATACTATTATTGAAGATAAATATGGTTTTCTTTGGCTGGGTACCAACGACGGTTTGAGCAGGTACGATGGCTATGAGTTTAAAGTTTACAAAAACAATCCATCGGACAGCACCAGTCTGCCCGGTAATACTATAAATACAATATGCGAAGACAATAATGGTAATTTATGGATTGGCGGCAGTAATGTATTGGCCAAATATGACAGCAAAAAAGATAATTTTATCAACGTAAAATTCGATAGAGGACAAAATTTAAATCAGCCTATCATTTATAATATCTTTATGGATGAAAAAAATAGGATCTGGATAGGAACCAATGAATATGGTATACACTTGCTTAATACGGAAAAAATGAATACAAAAAGAATAAAATTTATATTAAATGATGAGGAATTACGCAATGCGAATAATTTATCTATTATTGAAACTTCAAATCATAAAATATTAGCAACTGATTATGGGGCGGGGATATTTTATTACAATGAGGGTTCTAATGAATTCCATTTATATGATGATTTGGGTACAAATGAGTTAACTTATTCATTAGTTCTTCATGAGGATGAGTTTAAAAGATTATGGATTGGAGGAGAAAATTCACTAATAATATACAATAGAGATAATAAAAAGTTAGAGAAAATTGAAATGTTTTCAACACCCTTTGGTCCCTTTTTATCCAGGGGAACAATGAATATTTTAAAGGATAAGGCAGGATTTATTTGGTTGGGAACATTAGACGACGGACTATACAGATATAATCCCGTTGATAATAAATATTTTCATTTTACAGGAAGCAGCAATAGTAAAAACAGTATTAAATCCAGAGCAATACTTTCACTATTTCAGGATAGTTTCGGGAACATTTGGATTGGGACCAGATTGGATGGATTATATAAAGTTGATCCGAACAAACAGCCTATGAACATTCTTGAGATACCCGAAAACATCAAAACAAATTCTCCATTGGATAGAATAACCGCGGTCGCCAGGAGTGAAAAAAGTGATTATGTGGCTATTGGAACAGCGGGATTGGGCGTCTTTTGGCAAAACATTAAAACAGGTCTATATAAAAATTATAGATTCAGCGAAAATTCAAATAGTATTTCAAGTGATAATATTTTCTCTTTATCCATTGATGCAGAAAATAATCTTTGGGTTGGAACTAATGCCGGATTAAATAAAGTAAATACAATTACCGGAAAGGTTATAAAATACTTTGACGATCAAATCCCACTCTACAACGGATATATAATTAATGATTTACAATTTGATAAAGCAGGAAGATTATTTATTGCAGACAGGGGCGGAATAGATATCTTATATCCGAGTCAAAACATTGTTAAGAAACTACCCTCTGTAACTAATCGGGAGTTAAAACCCGAACTGCAAAAAAATATTATTAATCTTATAAATTCTTCACAGCCATTAGCCTCAATACTTAAAGTGGGCGAACAAAAATTATTAGAAAAGGAATTTGAAATATCTGACAGCTCCAAAGTATTAATTGTTGGGGTCGGGGAAGGACAATCAGATTTAGAGAGACTGTTTGATTTTGGCTGGCTTGAAGATGCTGATAAAAAAATAATCTGGGGTATGCTCAAATATAGCAATTCATTTCATTTCCAGGGTGGGATGAAGAACAGGATAATGTTCCAAACATTACAATTAAAAAAAGGCACATATAAACTTAAGTTCCAATCTGATGTCGGGCATTCTTATGGAAATTTTAATGTGCTTGCCCCTGAGGATTCCGCATTATGGGGAATTCAGGTTATCCCGATTAATGATAACCAGTTTAGTGATTTTTCACAAAGATTTGATGAAGAAAAAAAAGCCAGCAATTATATGTTAATGGAGATTGCTAACTCAGTATGTATTAGTAAATCGTATGAAAATATTTTATGGATTGGAACATCAAATCAGGGTCTTTATAAATACAATTTAAATACCGGTGAATTTACACAGTATAATAAAAACACAGAAGCCGTTTCTGATTTTTTAACTAATAACGATGTGTATTATGTATTGGAGGACAGTAAAGGTATTGTTTGGTTTTCTACTCCAAATGGTTTGGGGAAATTAGATCCAAAAACAGAGAAAATAAATTTTTTTACTGAAAAAGATGGTCTTCCTACAAATTTAGTTGGCGCTATTCAGGAGGATAATTATGGCAATTTATGGATTAGCAGTGCGGCGGGTTTGACAACACTCGTTCGAAATGAAACGGGTGAAAAAGAAACATTTATAAATATTGATATAAAAGATGGATTACAGGGTTATTCATTTTCGCTGGCATCATGGAAAGCAAATAATGGAGAATTGTTTTTCGGTGGAGACAATGGAGTAAATTATTTTATTCCGGGAAGGACAAATCAAACAAAACCTAAAATTGTAATGACCGATTTTAAAATATCCGATGTATCAGTCTTTAACGATATTACAATCTCTCCGTTAAAAAAAGACCTGAATGATACAGAAGAATTAACTTTAGATTATTCACAAAATGATATTGCTTTTCAATTTTCCCCTATTCATTATTCCAGACCGGAAAGAAATTTAATTGCGTATAAATTGGAAGGATTTAATAAGGACTGGGTGTATAGTAAACTTCATTTTGCCTCATTTACCAATCTGGAACCGGGTGAATATACGTTCAAATTAAAAGCGGCCAACGGAGACGGAATTTGGAGTAACGAAGAGAAAACAATACATATTGAGCTCTTTCCACCATACTGGAGAACGACCCTTGCATATATTTTTTATGGTCTACTTTTTGCGGGTTTGATTTTTTCTTTAGACCGTATTCAGAGACGCCGTCTTCTTACAAAAGAAAGAGCAGCAACAGCAATAAGAGAGGCTGAATTGCGGGCACAATTGGCAGAATCAGAAAATGACCGTAAATCCAAAGAACTCGAAGAGGCGCGCGAACTGCAACTCTCCATGCTTCCCAAAGTATTACCCCATCTACCCCACCTCGATATAGCAGTTTACATGCAAACGGCTACCGAAGTTGGCGGTGATTATTATGATTTCCATGTTTCGCTAGATGGCATGCTTACAGTCGTAATAGGTGATGCAACCGGTCACGGCATGAAGGCCGGCACCATGGTCACCACTGCGAAATCCCTTTTCCGCAGTTACGGCCCCAATGCCGATATTCTGTTCTCATTACAGGAGATTACCCGCTGTATCAAGGAAATGAACTTTGGCAAACTTTCCATGTGCCTGACCATGGTAAAAATAAAGGACAATAAATTACAGATGTCCACCGCCGGTATGCCGCCCTCGTTTATCTTCAGGCGGGAAACGCGGATTGTCGAAGAGCATCTGTTCCAGGCCGTGCCATTGGGCACCATGGAGAAATTTCCCTATGAGATTAAAGATACCACGCTCAAGCCCGGAGATACGATCCTACTGATCACCGACGGATTGCCGGAGTTGAAGAACAACAACGGTGAAATGTACGGCTATAAACGGATCCGCAACCGGTTTGAGGATGTGGCAGAACAGACACCGGAACAGATCATTACCATTCTGAAAAACGAAGGCGCCGCCTGGGTGAATAATGAAGCCCCTGATGATGATGTAACCTTTGTGGTGATAAAGGTGAAGTAAGTTTTAAGTTAGGAGCGAGAAATTAGAAGTTAAAATTCGAAATTTGAAAAATCCAAAATGGGAACACAGAGGACACTGAGAAGAGACAGAGTTTCACAGAGTTTATTATAATATTCTTTGCGTACTTTGTGGTTAGAAAATATTTGAATTTTTATTACAGAGATCCTGAAACAAGTCCGCCGGCAGGCGGATCCGCCTCACGGCGTGATTCAGGATGACAATGACTATGAAAATCACTAAAAAAATTGAAGCAGAAATAAAACAGGAACATGGTTCCTATCCTGATGCAAAGACACAACAAGGGGAAACAGTTGCCTTTGAAAAAATAAAAAAGGAGAACGCTGAACTCCGGGATGCAATAAAAAGACGCACGATTGAACTGGAAAATAAAAACCGCGAACTGAAAATTGAAGCGGCTTTGGAGAAAGTGCGTACCATTGCAATGGGCATGAAACAACCAGACGATATGCTGGATGTCTGCAAGAAAATTTCACTTCAACTCCAATCAATTGGGGTAAAGGAAATTCGAAATATACAGACTGCCATTTTTAATGAGCAGTGCGGTACTTACATGAATTATGAATACTATGCAAAACACAATAAATCTTTAATTACCGAAACCACTTATACCAATAATAAAATTCATAAATCCTTCGCCACAGAAATGTTGAAAGGAAAAGGGAAATTTTTTATTACTCATATAAAGGACAAGGAAGTAAAAGAGTGGGTCGCGTATCAAAAAACGACTAATGTTTTTATCGATAAATATCTGAACACAGCGTCTTCTCTCAACTATTACTGGTATTCTCTTGGTCCGGTTGCTCTGGGTATTTCAACTTATCATCCTTTAATAGCATTTGATAAGAATTTATTCAAACGATTTCTTACTGTGTTCGAGCTGGCATATCGAAGGTATTTGGATATTAAAAAAGCCGAAGCACAAGCAAGAGAAGCACAAATTGAGGCTGCTCTTGAGCGAGTACGTGGTAAAGCAATGGCTATGCATAACTCTGACGATTTGGCTATTACCGTAGATACCTTCTTTTCAGAATTGACTAAGCTAAACGTTATGCCACACAGATGTGGTGTCGGCATAATGGATGAGCAATCACGAACTGTAGATATCAATGCGACCACTATCACTCATACCAATAAAATAAAAAAAGTAGCCGGCAAATTAAAACTTTCCGGACACCCGGTATTGAGCAACATTTTTAAACACTGGAAGGTGCAGAAAGAATATCATCCTGTTTTACATGGGAATGAAATTCTTGAGTATTATTCGGTTATGAACCCACAGATTGCATTTCCGGACTTTGCCGGTGATGAGATACAATATGGCTACTACTTTTTCTTTAAAGAAGGCGGTGTCTTTGCATGGACCGATAATGAATTAAGCGAAGAAGATCTCCAAATATTCAGAAGATATACTTCGGTACTTAGTCTTACCTACCGGCGATATATCGATCTAAAAGAAGCCGAAGCCCAGGCCAGAGAAGCGCAAATTGAAGCGGCTTTGGAAAGAGTGCGTTCTAAAACAATGGCAATGCACAATAGCCAAGATGTCGGAGATACGGTTGTTACTTTATTTGACGAAGTGTTAAAGTTGGGTCTTGACAAATCCATTCGTTGTGGTATCGGAATTCTCGAAGGAACCGAGCTGATGGAAACATGGTCGGCAACGTCATTTCCTAATGGTGACGTTGATTTAAAGATGGGACTGTTGGATATGACGATACATCCCTTACTCATAGGACTTAAAAAGGCATGGAACAGTGGAAAGAATGGTTTTACCTTCCAACTGATCGGTAATGATGTAACTAGATATTACAATGCACTTAATAATGAACCTGAGTACCCGTTTCATATCGATTTAGATACATTACCGGATAATATTTACCACAACAGTTTTTTTTATACCGAAGGTATTCTTTTTGCTTTTACATCAAATCCGCTTTCAGATGAAGCAGCTAAGGTGTTAAATAGATTTGCTGGTGTTTTTGGCCAAACATATAGAAGATATCTGGATCTTAAAAAAGCAGAAGCCCAGACAAGAGAAGCACAGATTGAAGCAGCCCTGGAACGGGTACGGGCCAGATCAATGAGTATGTATCACAGTGAGGAACTTGCTGAAACAGCTTCGCTTTTATTTCAACAGTTTAAAGAGTTGGTCGGTATCCCAGATAACTCAAGAACTTATATTTCATTGATTGATGAAAATGCAAGAACTGCTGAAGTCTGGATGACACTACCCAACGGACAAATTAGACCCGGGAGCCATCAGGTCCCCTTAACTTCAAATCCACAAATACAAAAAGTGTATAACGCATGGAAAGATAAAATACCCTTTGTTGTTCGTGATCTTACGGGTACTCACTTAACTCAAGCGACATCATTTTTATCAACACTTCCACACGTAAAAGATGACAAGGGACTGCAGGAGCTTATCGCATCCCCGCCAAAAAGATTAGTATATACCGATGCCTCATTTGCACAGGGTCTGATTGGTGTGATGACAAATGAGCCATTGGATCAGGATGCATTGGACATACTTACTCGCTTCGCTCATGTCTTTGAACAAACCTATACACGTTTTCTCGATCTTAAAACTTCAGAAGAACAAAATATAATTATTCAGAGAGAAAATGAACGTAAAACTCAGGAACTTGAGGAAGCGCGGGAGCTGCAACTTGCCATGCTTCCAAAGGTGCTTCCGAAACATGAAGATCTTGAAATAGCGGTTTATATGAAAACGGCCACTGAAGTGGGTGGCGATTATTATGATTTCTGTTTCAGTGAAAATGATTCTTTAAATATTTGTCTGGGTGATGCGACCGGTCATGGAATAAAGCCGGAATTATGGTATCGCGATGAAATCTATTTTTACAATGAACTGCGCCCAAAATGGGTGTCATGGAATTTTTCATCACAGCAAACAAAGCCATTAAAAGCATGAATTTAAAGCGTATGATGATGGGATTTACCATGCTTAATATTAATAAAAATGAATTTAAACTAATTAATGGAGGGATGCCGCCTATATTTTTGTATCGCAAGAAATTAAATGCAATAGATGAAATTATAGCACATGGCATGCCGATTGGTGCCATGAATCATTCCACTTATACGGTTAGCGATTTATCCTTGCAGAAAGGCGATGTCATACTTTTAATGAGTGACGGGATGCCCGAATTGCTGAATGAGGAAGATGAAATGTATGGCTATACTCGTATCCGGGAGAGTTTTAAAAAAGTTGCCGGAAAAGAGCCTGAAGAAATAATCAGCTATTTAAAAGATGAGAGTCTCTGCCTGGGTGAAGGATGAAGATCCGGATGATGATGTTACCTTTGTTGTTATCAGGGTTAAGTGATGTCATTCTGAACGGAGTGAAGAATTCCCTGAATGAAGGGGGAATCCTTTTCACTATAAATCAGGACCGGGATGACGGTTTAAAGTTTTATCAGGAATAAGAAGGATGGAAATGGAAAAAAAAATAAGAAAAATTTGGCAACTATTAGCATTGCTAATATTAATCCTTTTGGCACACAATGCTCAAGCACAAAATAAACCAGTCATTTTTGAAAGACTCTCTACCAGAAATGGATTATCTCAAAACAGGGTGTTTGATATCGTTCAGGATAAACTTGGTTTTATATGGATTGGAACAGAGGATGGTTTAAACAGATATGATGGGTACAAATTTAAGGTATTTAAAAATATTCCCGGCGACAGCACATCTTTAATTCGTAACCAGATTGATGCGCTTCATGTCTCTAAAAAGGGCGAACTTTGGCTCGGAGGAGTACGCGCCGGTCTAAACAAATTTGTTTCTGAGAATGAGACATTTGTTAATTACAGCAACAATCATTTTGATCCGAATACACTGATTGGAAATTGGGTAATTGACATTAGTGAAGACACCACGGGTAATTTATGGATAGCCACCAGGTTTAATGGATTTGATTATTTCGATATCACTCGCAATTCTTTTTATCATATGGCAAATATGATCCCGCACGGTTATGTTATAAATAATGAGACCTTGACATTTATTCACCAGGATAGATCCAATCATTTATGGGTTGGTGGTCCTGGCAAACTACATCTTTTTAAAGTATTATATACCAAAGATGGCATACCGCGTTTGAAGCCTGTAAAGATAGAAAATCAGCTTGTGGATTTCTCGGCAATGTCAATCGAGGAAGATCAGGGTGGAAGTATTTGGATAGGGACATTTAATGATGGTTTATTCCTGTTTGACCGTACAAATCATGTTTTAAATCCATTTAAAATTGACATACCTGACCGGCAATATTCAAATTTCATGATAAAGAGTATAGAATCGGATAACTCAGATAATTTGTGGCTGACCGGATTTTTACATGAGGGAGAAATTGACAATACGATCTTACACGGCGTAGGAGTAATAAAAATCGATTTACAAACAAAAACTGTGAAAAATTATAAAAATGACCTTGAAAATAAAAACAGTATAAGCAGTAACGTGATAAATGTACTCTATAAGGACAGGACCGGTACATTATGGATTGGAACGGACCTCGCAGGGATTAATAAATATGATCAATCAGTGGTTAAATTTTCAGTATTTAAAACAGATCAGGTCAATATTTTTGGTACAAATACGGTAGGTATTAGAGGATTTTTTGAAGAAAATAATATCCTATGGATTGCATCGGCATCAGGATTATTAGCTTTTGATAAGTTATCGGGAAACTATGAACAATTTGTTCATGATACCAATAATAATTCAACACTGAGTTCGGATATTACCCGAAGTCTTTTTAGTGATGACGAATATCTGTGGATTGGTTCTATGAATGGTTTAAACAGGTTTAATAAAAAAACCAGAACATTTAAAAGATTTTATCTTGAGCCCAGCACGGCGCAATCGAGCGATCCTATCAATTCTGTAAATTATAATATACTACAACTTGCCACACTGCCACAATTTTTATGGTATGGTTCAAGCGGCGGAGGCTTAGTCAGATTTAATAAAAATGATTATACATTCAAAAATTATACATATGATCCGGAAAACGAAAATAGCTTTCAGAACCGGGATAATTTTGTGCGTATCATTTGGTATTCAGATTCGCGCCCCAATGAATTATGGACAGGTTCCACACATGGAATTAATATTTTTAATTTAGAGACTGAATCATTCCGCTATTATAATCATGACCCCAAAGATGAAAAAAGTATCAGTCACCCGAATGTGATGCATTTTTATGAAGACGAAAAAGGATATGTTTGGATATCAACGTATGGCGGTGGTTTGAACCGCTTTGATCCAAAAACCGAACAGTTCCTGCGTTTTACAGAAAGCAACAGCCAAATTCCAAATAATGCAGTATATGGGGTTTTACCTGACGAGCAAGGTAATTTATGGATGTCAACGAATAATGGCATAAGCAAATTTAATCCAAACACTTTTGAATTTAGAAATTACACGGTGGATGACGGCTTACAAGGTGAGGAATTTAATGGGGGTGCGCTTTATAAGAACAGCAAAGGGGAGATGTATTTTGGCGGTATTATTGGTTTTAATTCGTTCTACCCTGCAGATGTTCGTGATAATGATGTGCTGCCTGAAATTGTTATAACAGATTTAAAGATATTCAATAAATCAATCCGGGTTGGCGAAAATTCCCCGTTGCAGAAACAAATTTCAAACACCACTGAAATAGCTCTTTCATATTGGCAAAATGATATATCTTTTGAATTTGTCAGTTTGCATTATGCGAATCCGGCCAAAAATAAATATGCCTATATGCTGGAAAATTATGAAGATGAGTGGAGATATGTAGATGATATCAGGAGCGCAACCTACACAAATCTTGATCCTGGTAAATATGTCTTCCGGGTAAAAGGTTCCAATAATGATGGTTTATGGAATGAGGAGGGTAAATCACTTACGGTAATAATTTCCCCGCCATGGTGGAGAACGAATATCGCATATTTATTCTACTTAATTGTTTTGGGATTAGTTATTATCGCTATCGATCGGATTCAGCGGGTCCGGCTTAGAAATCAGGAAAAAAGGAAAGCACAACTTGCTATACTTGAGGCTGAAAACGAAAGGAAAACAAAAGAGCTTGAGGAGGCCCGGGAACTTCAATTATCCATGCTGCCAAAAGAATTACCACAACTGGCTCATCTTGATATTGCAGTGTATATGCAAACAGCCACTGAGGTGGGCGGTGATTATTATGATTTTCATGTCGGTTTGGATGGTACATTAACTGTGGTTATTGGGGATGCCACCGGGCACGGCATGAAAGCGGGCACCATGGTGACAACCGCCAAATCATTATTTAACAGCTATGCGCCCAATCCAGATATCCTATTTTCTTTTCAGGAGATAACCCGCTGTATCCGGCAGATGAATTTTAGTCAGACTATCTATGTGTCTGACTATGGTGAAGATCCAGGGTAATAAATTAATGATGTCCACTGCCGGGATGCCTCCCTCTTTCATATTCCGAAGAAACACCCGTGTTGTGGAAGAGCATTTGTTCCAGGCCATGCCGCTGGGAACCATGGATAAGTTTCCATATGAAATAAAAGATACCACTCTAAGTCCCGGTGATACCATATTGCTGATGAGCGATGGTCTGCCGGAACTGGAAAATAAAAAGGGTGAAATGTATGGCTACAAAAAAATCAGGAATGGATTCGAAGAAGTTGCCGATCAGACACCCGAAAAGATCATCACTTATCTGAAAAATGAGGGTGCCGCCTGGGCAGATAATCAGCCTCCTGATGATGATGTGACGTTTGTGGTGATAAAGGTAAAATAGGCAGAATACTTATGAATAACCGACTCTCCATTTTTAAATTAATAATTCTGATGCTGGTTGTAAAATTAGGTGCACAGACCTCTGACACACTGTTTATAAATCCGGACAGTCTTGCAAAAGACAGATTTTCTCTTGCGGGAAATACATCCACAATCATGTGGTATTATCATCCGGGTGATGATTCATCATGGTCTAAACCGGAATTTGATCACAGCCGGTGGGACACAGTTTCTCCATGGCTGGATCTGAATACGTTTGATGTCGAAAAGTGGACGGGAATAGGTTGGTTCAGGAAGGTTATCCGGATAGATTCGGCATTACTAAATAAAACTGTTGGTGTTTATGTGCATCATGAGGGTGCTTCCGAGATTTTCCTGAATGGTAAAAAAATAATCGAATTTGGAAAAGTCAGTAATTTGAGAGAATCAGAAGTCGAGGCCGATCCCTCGTATTTTCCATATATCATTGATTTTGATACAAGCACAGTTTACACCGTCGCTGTCCGCTATTCCAATCAAACCGTACTTGATCATAAGTATTTATACCGTAAATTTATCGGCCATATCGGTTTTTCCATCATGCCCTTCAATTTTAACATGTATATTGAAAAAAGTATTGACAATAATTACAAACAGTTTATATATAGTTGGACACCACTTGGATTTTATGCAGCATTCACACTGGTATTCTTTTTACTTTATTTCTTTTATTCGAAACGCAAAGAAAACTTATTTTTTGCACTCTTCACCTCCGGTTTGTTTATGTTTCTTATGACACTATCATTCGAATATGTATTCCGTAATGATCTTACCGCGATTGCATTTTTGCGTTTGCTACAGTTCGCTGGAATCTCACTGATATTTATCAATCTTTTACTTTTTATTTATAATGTTGTTTATAAAAGAGTTATCCCGATATTCTGGGTTTTTATCAGTGCTTTTTTAATTTATAACCTGGTTTCATTCTTTGGGAGCGAAAGTGTTTTTTCAAATTTCATACCTATGTTAATCATGATTGCAGTAATATCAATCGAAAGCATCCGCGTGATTATTATTGGCTTCAGACGAAAAACAGAGTATATCGGAATCATTGCCGCAGGCATCTTAATATTCTTTGCGATGTTTTTTATTATGAATGCCTTGCAGACAATCTTCAATCTTTCCCTCGATAATATAATTCCCGATATAATCGGCATAGTGATGCTTATATCCATACCGCTTTCGTTTGCCATATACCTGGCCAAAGCATTTGGGAAAACCAATGCCGATCTTGAAGAACAAATCACTCATGTAAAAGAGCTTTCGGAAAAACAAATCGAGCAGGAACGTAAAAATGCCGAATTGCAGATACAAGCCGAGCGGGAACGTACTGAGAATAAACGGAAGTCCAGAGAATTAGAAGAAGCCCGCCAGCTCCAGATTTCACTGTTGCCAAAAGAATTGCCATGTTTGCCCCACCTGGATATAGCTGTTTACATGCAAACAGCGACCGAGGTCGGTGGTGATTATTATGATTTCTCGTTTAAAACGGACGGATCGTTTAATATAGCCATCGGTGACGCAACTGGTCATGGTATGAAAGCGGGGATCATGGTGTCTTCAATGAAATCCATATTTACCACCAATGCGTCTCAAATGGATATTGAAAACTTTTTTACCATGGCGAACAGTGGTATCAAAAACATGAAGTTGCAACGAATGATGATGGGATTTACCATGCTTAATATCGATAAAAATGAATTTAGACTAATTAATGCCGGGATGCCGCCCGCATTTTTGTATAGCAAAAACCTTGATGCCGTAGATGAAATTATAGCACATGGCATGCCGATTGGCGCCATGAATCATTCTACTTACTCTGTTACAGAATTATTTTTACAGAAAGACGATGTCATCTTGTTGATGAGTGACGGGATGCCTGAATTGCAGAATGGCCAAAATGAAATGTATGGGTATAGTCGTATCCGGGACAGTTTTAAAAAAGCTGCCGAAAAGTCGGCCGAAGAAATTATCAATTATTTGAAAGAGGAGGCTTCGGCCTGGGTTCGGGATAAAGATCCGGATGATGATGTGACGTTTGTGGTGATAAAGGTGAAGTGATGTCATTCTGAGTGTAGCGTAGCGAAACGAAGAATCACCGGAAATGGCTGAGGATCCTTCGCCTTCGCTCAGGATGAAAACCCTGACCTGTCATTCTGAACGTAGCAAAGCGGAGTGAAGAATCCCCTTACTATTGAGTTAAATATGCAACATAATTATTACGTTTATATCATGACAAATAATTGCAATACGGTTCTTTACACCGGGGTGTCTAATGACTTGATGAGAAGAGTTTTTGAGCACAAACATAAAATCAGAAAAGGCTTCATGGCAAAATATCATTGTGATAAACTGATTTAGTTTGAACATTTTTTTAACATTGAAGCCGCGATAAAAAGATATCTTTGATTGAAAAGACTAATCCGGAATGGGAAGATTTGTACAAAGATGAATGAAAATATAATCAGGGGATGCTTCGCTGTCGCTCAGCATGACATAGATAGGAAAAGGATCCTTTGCATATCCTCAGGATGACACAACACAAGAAAATAAGTGAGAATTATATGAAAAAAATTATTTATGTTTTATATTTAATTGCCTTATGGGTAGTCACCAGTTTTGCACAGAGCAATGGCTATATGGAAACCATCAGTATACCTGATGGTCTTTCAAATCCAAACGTGCAAAATGTGTATCAGGATCGGTTTGGCTACATATGGATAATGACCGAAGACGGCTTAAACCGTTTTGACGGCTCTGATATAAAAATCTACCGCAATGATCCTGATAATCCAGCCAGTTTATCCAATAATTCTGTTTACAGCGCCGTGGAAGATACTTCGGGTTATTTATGGATTGGTAGTCATGCAGTTGTTATCCGATATGATTATGCTACTGAGAGTTTTCTGGCGTTTCCTGTTGCCGCCATGTCAGATAATGAACGGTTGAACAGAATTATTACGCTAATGACTGATTCAAAGGGCAGAGTTTGGGCAGGTACAAGCATTGGTACGGCCCACAGACTCAACCTGGAATCAAATATTTTTGATTTTGTACCCTCTGTTGATAATGAAGGCATAAGAGGGATTAGTACCGTTTGGGATATCACAGAATTAAAAAACGGGAAACTTTTATATGCAGATTTTCAACTGGGTATCTATCAGTATGATGAATCTTCCGGAAAATTTTTCAAATTTCTGCTTGGTGAAGATTTTTCTCCTGAACACATATTTAGAATCCAGGAAGATGATGACGGACTGATTTGGTTCTCGGGGGAAGATCAGATTATTCGTTATAATCCCAATTTTTATTCTTATCAGAACATAGATGAGTTTCAGATACAAAAACCCATTTTTCATCTCGGCTTTCATAAAGCCAGCCCTGAAGATTACATCATCGTTTCTGATCCGTTTGGCATGATCCGCTTCAATCCTAAAACCTCTCAAATAACAGAAAAAATCAGAACAAGCATTCCTCCTTATTGGTTTACATCAGATAAATATGGCGTGATGTGGATTGCCGGTCAGGGTGGGTTGATCAAGTACGATCCCAACCGGGAACCATTCAGATCAACTCAAATAAGTGTTGAAGAGAACCAGGATGAACGGGGTGGAATAATTACTTATCTGAAACTCGATCTGTTGAACCGAAACTATATCTGGCTTCTTTCTTCTGAAAATAAACTCATCAGACATGATTTGACCGGTGGTAATAATCTTAGTTTCGATATTGCCTGGGAAGGGCGATTGAATCGTTTTATCCAGGACAGGCAAGGAAATTTTATTCTGGGAAGTAACGGTCAACCCGGTCTGATTAAATATGATATCAAAACAAAAAAAACCTTAGCACTAAACAAAATAACCACGACATTTAACTTCGATTTTGGTACAAGAGATCTTACATTTGATCAAAATAACAATCTGTTTTTAGCCTCGCCCTCGGGAATGATCTATTATAATTTTAGTGATAATAATCAGTTTGTATTACCCACGGTTACCAATCGAATGTATAATACGCAAATAATAGAAACCATCCGGGCATCAGTGGATAAGGAAAAAGAAGTTGCTTTAATCACAAAAGCAGAAGAATCAACGGTATATAATATCGATTTTTCAATAAAAGAAGATACGCATGTTTTAATTAGTTGTATGGGAGAAGGAACTTTTGATGGGATTGGTGAGCAGATGTATGACTATGGCCTGTTAAAGGACTCCCGGGACAAAACACTTTTTGCTATGCAGGACTTTTCTAAAACATTTCATGCTGGTGGCGGACAAAAAAACAGGAAACAATATGAAGTTTTAACACTGCCATCTGGTGATTATAATCTAAAATATATTATGGATGTCGGACATTCCTACAATAATTTTAATACACAAATGCCGGCTGACTCTGCTGATTATGGTGTTCAGATTTATAAAATTACTGAAACTGATTACATCAAAATAAAGAATGCGTTGGCAAAGGAATTGAACATATCAAGGGTACCGATCGGGGTTGTAAATGATATTGAAGTCAGCCGAAAATATAGCAATTCTATATATATATCCTCCGGCACACAGGGACTTATCCGCTATAATATTTTAGATTCCTCTTTTGTCCAATACACGTTCGGCGAGTTGAAGAGCAATAATCAAAAAAACTTTATCCAAAGTCTGTTATGAGGATAAAACCGGTAATTTATGGATATCCAGTGCACAGGGATTAGTGATGCTTAATCCGGATAATGGCAAATGGCGTGTTTTTACAGAAAAGGATGGTTTGCCCAGTAATAACTTGTTAAAAACCATAGAGGATAATCATGGTGATCTATGGATTTTATCTTTGGGCGGACTTTCAAAATTTAATAAAAGTGATCCGGCAGATCAGTGGAATTTTGTTAATTACGATACACGTGACGGTTTAACAGGCTACTCCTTTAATGGTGACCTGATAAAAACACCTCGGGGAGAAATTCTCTTTGTTGTCGGCGATGCATTACACCGCTTTACACCCGGAAAATCCAATCCCGTCAAACCCGATGTTGTCATCGATGATTTAAAGATTTCGGACGTTTCTGTATTTAATTCAGAAAGTTCCTTCCGGCTGACAAAAAGTCTGATGGAGACAGAAAAAATCAAATTGGCATATAGTATGAATGACCTCTCTTTTAATTTTAAGGTGATCCATTATTCCCGGCCCTATAAAAATAAAATATTTTACAAAATGGAAGGTTTTAATAAAAACTGGATTGAATCGGAACTGGGTACGGCCACTTTTACCAACCTGGATCCTGGAAATTATGAATTTAAAGTCAGAGGGATAAGTGCGGATGGTATCCGTAACGATACCGGGGCAGCTATAAAAATAGAAATTGCCCCACCCTGGTGGAGAACAATAACTGCTTATATCGGGTACTTTTTAATTCTGGCCGGTCTGATATTTGCTTTTGACCGCATCCAGCGGCGGCGTTTACTGGCCAAAGAAAGAGCTGCCAATGCCATAAAAGAAGCTGAACTGAGAGCACAACTGGCCGAATCGGAAAATGAGCGTAAGACGAAGGAACTGGAAGAGGCACGCCAGTTACAATTATCCATGCTTCCTAAAGAATTACCGCAATTAGCCAACCTGGATATTGCCGTTTATATGCAGACCGCAACAGAAGTGGGCGGCGATTATTATGATTTCCATGTTTCTCTGGATGGCACACTCACGGTTGTAATTGGTGATGCCACCGGACATGGTATGAAGGCGGGAACCATGGTAACCACGGCCAAATCTCTGTTCAATAGTTACGCCCCCAATCCGGATATCGTGTTTTCATTTCAGGAAATTACCCGCTGTATCCGGCAGATGAATTTTAATCAGCTTTCCATGTGTCTGACCATGGTAAAAATTCAAGGTAATAAACTAAAGATGTCCACCGCTGGCATGCCTCCCTCATTTATATTCAGGAGGAACACTCGTGTTGTGGAAGAGCATTTGTTCCAGGCCATGCCGCTGGGAACCATGGAAAAATTTCCTTATGAAATTAAAGATACGACTCTCAGTCCTGGTGATACCATCTTACTGATCAGCGACGGCCTGCCCGAATTGGAAAACAAAAAGGGTGAAATGTATGGCTATAAAAAAATCAGGAATGGATTTGAAGAAGTTGCCGATCAGACGCCTGAGCAGATCATCACTTATCTGAAAGACGAGGGTGCCGCCTGGGCAGACAATGAAGATCCGGATGATGATGTGACCTTTGTGGTGATAAAGGTGAAGTAAGTTAGAAGTTAGGGGTTAGGAGTTAGAAATTAAATTCGTAGAAGCAAAACTACAGAGGACAGTGAGACAATACTGATTTCGCAGAGAATATATTAAGTTTCATTACGAATTTTACCTGCCCGCCGTTGGTTTAGTGGTGTTTGCAGTAAAACATTTGTCAAAGTGTAGATTTCGAAACGTAGGGACACGGCATGCCGTGTCTTTACATTTAATGTTTTTTTGCGGAATGAAGAATCACCCAATGTCTGGGGATGCTTCTCCCGATAAATCGGGATCAGCATGACATACGACAGGAAAATGATACTTTGCTTACGCTCAGGATGACATAGCCATTTTACATATTTTAACGGTATTCCATTTAGTTTATGGTTATATTGCACACAAAATATAAAATTGGTGAATTTTATGGATTTAAAACTGGCAGTATTAATAGATGGGGATAATATTCCATCGGCCCATATAAAGGCAATGATGGAAGAAATCGCCAAGTATGGCAATCCCACGATAAAGCGGATTTATGGCGATTGGACAAAGCCAAACCTGACGAGGTGGAAAAACATTCTTTTGGAAAATGCCATCACACCGGTTCAGCAGTATGGCTACACGACCGGTAAAAATGCCACTGATTCGGCCATGATTATTGATGCCATGGATATATTATACTCGGAAAAGGTTAATGGCTTTTGCCTGGTGTCCAGTGACAGCGATTTTACCCGTCTGGCCACAAGACTGAGGGAAGCAGGAATGCAGGTATTTGGCATTGGTGAAAAGAAAACCCCCAATCCGTTTATCGTTGCCTGTGACAAATTCATATATATCGAAATCCTCAAACACCAGTCCAGCGGACCTGAATCAGATCTCGACACAGGTAAGTCCGAAGAGAAACATAGTGTCGATAAAATTACACCAAAAGTTGTGGATCTGATTTCTTCTACCATATCCGATCTGGCAGATGATGATGGCTGGGCCTTTTTAGGGGATGTGGGAAACCTGTTGCAAAAAAAGCAACCCAATTTTGATTCCAGAAACTATGGTTTCCAAAAACTGACACCGCTGATTAAATCCATAAAAGACTTTGAAATCGAACAACGCGAAAGCCCCAAAGGAAGATTTAAGTTGATTTATGTCAGGATAAGAGGGGATAAGGATTTTTCGTAGTTGTATGGACGGTGTATAATTTATGGATTTTTGAAAATTGGGGACTATTAGATTCTGGACAAAAGAAAGAGTAACTGGTAATTAGTAATTTGTAATTGGGAATTTGATATCTTGGTCTAATATTTGCTTCTCAAAATGTATGCCTAAGAAATTAAGTGAGCTGGAAATATATATCTTATCAGAGGAACTTTCTAATCATATCTGGAACATAGTGAAAAAGTGGCATTATTTTGAACAATCGACGATTGGAAAGCAGATGACAAGATCTGCCGACTCAATATCAGCAAATATTGCAGAGTGCCATGGTAGATTTCATTATAAAGACAAACAAAAATTTGGATATTATGCGCGGGGTTCATTTGAGGAAACAAAGAGTTGGCTTAGAAAGTGTTACCAGAGAGATCTGCTAACAACAACCCAAAAAATTTTAATTAATAGATATGTCACCCAAATAGGCCCTAAATTAAACAGTTTTATAAATTGCCTAAAACCCCCCCCCAATTACTAATTACCAATTCCCAATTACAAAAATCAGAAGTAATCCTACAGGTTTAATTTTCGAATCAACCCCCTAAACCTCGGCCTCTCTCTCATATAATCAAATATCGGATCAACACTCAAATAGGGTGAATTTGGGTCACGGGCTTCAACGGCCTTCTCAAGATAGGTTATTGCCTCTTCAGGCATATTGGCCCGGGTGTACAGAGTACCGATCTGCCATGGCGGGATATATCTGGATTTGGATTGATTGATTTTTGACTCGGCTACCCGTTGCAACGCAAGATGATACCCCCCTTCCTCATATCCACTATTAAGGGCATCTAACGAGGTTTGATCACCACGAGACAGAAAAGAGAGACGCCATGCGCGTATAGCTTCCGGATACTTTTTTTTCTGGTGATAGGATGTACGCAAGGTTGACAAAGTTATCGGATCTCCGGGGTTACTTTTCAAGGTGTTTTCCAGTAAATCGATTGCCTGATCATAACGGTGTGCATAGTTCAAATCCATTGCATATAGCGCATGATACAAGGGATTATGCGGATCAAGTTTAAGGGCAAGTTCTATTTCGCGCATGGCTTCTTCCGGGCGATTCAGGAAAAACAATATATGGGAATAGTATGCCCTGGCCTCTGCCATATTGGGATTCAATCTGATGGTGGTCTCAAATGCTTCTAATAGCACGGCTCCAATCCCAGGCACCCCAGGTGGAAGTGACCGCAATCAAATAGTGGGTTTCAGGCAGGGTATCATCCAGTTCCAGGGCTTTCTCCGCTGCCGGCCGGGCTTTTTCACCGGCTTCTTTCGGCGACATGTAGCCCATTTGTGCACGGGCGGCCCAGCTAAAAGATATACCGGCATAGGCAGGCGCATAACCGGGATCGAGTTCCGCTGCCAGAGAAAAATATTTGTATGCACTATCCAGCCCCTGTTTTGTCAATTGATAGACATAATGTCTGCCGTTGAGATAGGCTTCAAAAGCTTCCGGATTAACCACGCCGCGATCCATGAATCCTGATTCTTCTGTGGATGTCAGATTTACATTTATCTTTTGGGCAATGGCAAGTGCGACTTCGCTTTGCAGAGAGAGAATATCTTTAAATTCCTCCTCGTATCGGTCAGCCCATAAGATTTCATCATTCGCGGCATCAATCAAATGAATATTACATTTCACTTTGTCATCAACCCTGATTACTGAACCTTCAACAATAAATGACACACCCAATTCTGTACCAATTTCCGCTGAGGACATATCAGTATCTTTGTATTTCATGGCTGATTTTCTTGATATGATACGCAAGCCGCTTATGCGTGCCAGGTCGGTAATTAATTCATCGGTCATAGTCTCAGTAAACCAGTCCTGCTCCGCATCCCGGCTGATATTTTCCAGCGGCAGGAGCACCAACGAGACAGGGGAGGCCAGCGCCTCTTTAAAATATAGAAAGTAAGCGGTGATCACCAATACTAAGATTAGCACCGGAGTAGCGCGTAAAGCAAACTTTCGCTGCTGTCTGCCCAGTCTGAAGGCAGATGCAGTAACTGATTTTCCGGATTGGATTTCCGCCAGTGCCATTTTCAGCGCTTCACAAAATTCCTCCATAGATTGAAAACGTTTATCCGGATTTTTGTTTAGCGCTTTGTCAACAATGTTTTCCAGGGCAACCGGAATATCATTCCGGATTTTGGTGATATATTCGGGATCTTCATTAACGATGGCGTACATAATGGCCTGTTCGTATTCACCCCGGAAGGGGCGCTCGCCGCTGAGCAGTTCATAAAGAATCACACCCAATGTCCAGATATCTGTGCGATGATCAAGCTCTTTGCCTTGTGCCTGTTCGGGAGACATATAGGCCAGGGTGCCGACTGTGCTTCCGGTACGGGTCAGCATACTATGATCCAAAAATTTGGCCAGGCCAAAATCAATTATTTTGGGTTCATCTTCTTCGCTGAATAATATGTTGGCAGGTTTTAAATCGCGATGAACAATCTCTTTGCTATGCGCCTTTTGCATGCCTTCGGCCAGATGCATTGTAATTGTGATGGATTGTTCAAAATTCAGACTCTTATCTGCAATTTTATCCGATAGTGTGCCGCCAGGATAATGTGCCATGGCAATAAACGGATTTTCCTCGTTCTCATTTATTTCATACACAGTGCCGATATTGGGGTGATCCAGTGCAGAAGCAGCTTGTGCCTCCTGGACGAACCGCTTACGGGTATGGTCATCCTGGATTAATTCGGTGGGAAGAAACTTTAAGGCAACCTGACGTTTTAATTGCAAATCTTCGGCAAGATAGACTTTGCCCATGCCGCCGGAGCCAAGTTTTTCGATAATTTTGTAATGAGAAATCGTTTGACCAATCATAACCTCTCCTGACCAAACTTATTGAATGGTAATATAGGTAAAAAAAGAGCAAATGGGGAGAGAATTTTAGCTATTGGTTGTCTGCTGTCGGCTTTCGGCTTTCGGCCGTCAGCAATCCGCGATTGGCAATAGGCAACAGACTGTTAGCAGTTGGCCGTTGGCCGTTTGCTGTTCGCTGCCCAACATCAGTGATCAGACTATTAGCAATAGGTAATAAGCGATCAGAAATTTGATATTCATTTATATTTGATTTATACTGTTTTAAAAGCCGACAGCCGACAGCCGACAGCCGATGGCTGATAGCTGACAGTAAAAAATTAAAGGATAAATCAGAGTGCGAAATATAATTTTAGTGGTAATGTTATGCTCAACCCTGGCTGCCCAGACTAAAAAATGGGGGTGGGAAGCCCATGGCTATATAAATGAACAGGCAGTTAATTATCTTCCGGCGGAAATGGCGTTTTTTAAAGATCACAGAGATTTTCTTAAACTACATTCCACGGATCCGGACAGGGATGATTTTCCGGGATACTATCATTATATAGACATCGATTATTATCCTGAGTTTTTTAACGGAACGCTGACCCATGATCTGGATAGTTTAACAGCAATCCATGGTGAATCAATAATGCAGGATAATGGAATTATTCCATGGGTTATTGAAGAATGGACCAATAGTCTGAGCGTGCTAATGGCAGGGGGCTACTGGGACGATGTCTGGCAGATTGCTGCAGAATTAGGACATTATGTGGCTGATTCTCATCAGCCCATGCATCTTACTTTGAATTATAATGGTCAATTCACGGACAATTACGGTATTCATTCACGATATGAAACACAGATGACAAACCGGTTTCTCTCAGAAGTACCGCCGGCAACAGGTAGCGCAGTATATTGGCCCAATGTGATCGATTCTGTTTTCTTATACATCGAAGAAATATACCCCTTTGTGGATAGTGTGCTGATCGCAGATGACCTGGCCGTCGCTTCTGACCCTTCGTATGGTACGGTTTATTATAATCTCATGTGGCAGGAACTTGAGGAAGAAACTACTATATCACTCCACAGGGCAATATTAGATTTGGCCAGTATCTGGAGAACCGCCTGGGTAAATGCCGGCAGCCCGACACCGGCTCCGGTTGATACTGATGAAGAAGTTCCGGGAGAATTTTACCTGGCAGATGCGTATCCTAATCCATTCAATCCGATTACGGCTATTGGCTATCAGCTATCGGCTATCAGCGATGTGGAATTAAGCATATACAATAGTCTGGGGCAAAAAGTAGTAACCCTCGTATCCGAGCGACAACCGCCAGGTTTGTATAGTGTTAGATGGGATGCCGGTGATCTGGCGAGCGGAGCGTATTACTACAGCCTTCAGACCGGTGAATTTAAGGATGTGAAGAAAGTGATACTTTTGCGTTAGAATTATTGCTCTCGGCTATCTGCTCTCGGCCTCAATTTGAACTTATTCAATCACTATTCACCATCGCCAATAGCCAATTGCAAATCGCAAATGGCAGTATACCATATACCACATTTGTAAGCCGATGGCCGACGGCTGATAGCAGACAGCCATTGGCTACCAATCGATGGGAAAATAATCCTTCAGAAATTTTCCTGACCAGTGTTTTCCGGTTAATATGCCGTCAAAAAAGGGATCACATACCCGGGCAGCGCCATCGACGATATCCAGTGGCGGCTGAAAGTCATGTACTTCTTCTTTAAACCTGGCCAGATTGACCGGATCTTCGTCTGTCACCCACCCGGTGTCCACCGCATTGATAAAAATCCCGTCTTTTAAAAGATCGGCAGCTGAAGTATGGGTCAGCATATTCAGAGCGGCTTTGGCCATATTGGTATGTGGGTGGCGGGAGTCCTTTTTAAAACGTAAAAACTTTCCCTCCATGGCTGAGACATTCACTATATGTTTTTGTCCTGTGTTTTCCCGCTGCATCATGGGAATTAATCTGTTGCAGAGTACGAAGGGGGCAATGATATTTACTAATTGTAATTCCAGCATTTCGGCGGTTTCAATCTCTCCAAGACGCAAGCGCCAGCTGTTCACCTCACGCAGGTCAACCTGCTGAAGATCGGCATCCACTTCGCCCTCCGGAAAAACCTCTCCCGCATCCAGGGTGTGGTCATAGGAATAGGGAATTTGAGATAACTGTGCAGAGGCACGAATTCCGATACCGGGTAATTTTTCTTCCCAGGTGAGCTGGGTTTCGATATCTTTGTGTGATCCGGGTATCGCGATGGATGAGATATGATCGATACAATTGCGGTGGTTTTTTAGAAGTGCCTGAACGTCTGGTGCTAATTGGACTAAGGGCTTATTTTCATTCTCCATTAAATGAGCATAAAATGCCGGTGGGCGGCGTACAGTCTGAGCGGCGTTGTTGATCAGAATATCCAGGCGATCATAATTCTGTGCGATATACCGGCAAAAAAGTTCAACACTCGGAGTATGACGCAGATCCAATCCATAGATCTGCAGGTTATTTTGCCATTTGTTAAAATCTTTTTCTTTTGCATAGCGTTGCGCTGAGTCCACGGGGAAGCGGGTGGTGGCAATAACTTTTGCCCCGGCACGCAGCATCATAAGCGTGGCCTGATAGCCGATTTTCAGACGAGATCCGGTTATCAGCGACGTTTGTCCATCAAGTGAAGCTGTCTGAAATCTCTTTTGATAATTAAACTCTGCACATTTTGGGCATAGGGCATCATAAAAAAAATGCAGATTAATAAACTCTGCTTTACAGATATAGCAATTCCGTGGTGAGTTTAAAATTCTTTCTTCATGTTCAGGCTCTTTTTCCCCGGATTTGAGTTGTTCCGGTGCCTTATACACCTTGTCGGTACGGGCCCGCCGGATACCGGTAGCGGCCCGAGCAGTTCGTTCTTGTTTAGTCGCCTCTTTGCGTTTCTGTGTTTGTTTGTCCTTTCGCCGCTTTTTAAGTTCCTCACGGTCGGGACGGGAAATTTTCCGCTGTATTTTAAAAGAGCAATTCTTTGCTCTTCAGAAAGTCTGGTTTAACTGATCACTGTGATTAACAAGATGTTCCAGCACATTTATACAATACTGTATATCTTTATCTTGTTATTCTATCTTTATTTTTTTTAAGTTCATTCTACTGATTACGCCGTTGCCGGGTTCTACCCGGCTTTCATCATTCACATTATGAATCTGGTAAAAACTACATTAGTTTTTCAATGCTGATAATATATGATCAATTCAATAATGAGACTGCAAGTATGATCAGAAATCTTAGATCACAAATGAAAAGAAATATCAAGTATAACAGCAATAGGATTGAGTATTTTAATGAAGGAAATACTTCTTGAGAAGTCGGATAGTTTTTTCTAATTTTTTAATCGTAAAAGGCTTGGAAAGAAAATGATATTTATTATTTTACTGAGTTGCCGGCTTCATAGACCTTGGTTTGGCTATAGCCCGAGCATAAAATTATTTTAATCGAGGGTTTAATGGCTTTAATATTGTCAGCCAATTCTTGGCCATTCATTGTCGGGCATGACTATATCACTCAACAACAGATCGATTGTATCAATCAAATTGTCATTTACAACCATATCAAGTGCACGTTCGCCATCTTCTGCTTCAATGATGTTATAACCCAAAGATTTTAACGCACCGGAAGCCCAAGTTCGAACTTCATGAATCATCTTCCACCAATAAGATAGTTTCTCCGTTTTGTTGAAATTGAATTTCGGTTTCGATGAGTCGTATCCTCAATAACCTTTTCGTTGTATACCGGCCAATAAATTTCAAATATAGTTCCAACACCAGGCTCACTTTCCAAATGTATTATGCCATTATTTTGTTTGACTATGCCATACACTGTTGACAATCCAAGACCCGTACCTTCTCCCTCCTTTTTCGTTGAATAGAAAGGCTCAAAGATCTTTTCTTTTATATCGCTTGTTCCATGCCAATACCGGAATCCTCAACAGCCATTAATAGATATTTGCCGATGTAACCTTTCTGTTTCTTCGTTTAATTCAGTTTCATCCGTAATTATTTTGATGTTTCGTTTTTTCGATTTATTTTTTTCCATTTTAATCGCATAATTTGCATTGACGATCAGATTTACCAGTATTTGTTGAATTTGTGTCTGATCGGCTTTAATATTTTGCAGATTTTCACCCAGACTCAATTCAAGTTGAATGTCCTCGGTAATTAATCGTGAGAGCATAGAATGTAATTCATGAATAACATGATTAATATCGATTGTTTTTGGTTCAATCATTTGCTTTCTACTAAATGCGAGTAAGTTCTTGATCAATTCTTCTGCCCGTTTACTGCCATCAATGATATGTTTAACACTTTTATAGTCTCGTTCTGATTCATCCATGTCCATCAGCATCAGATCTGCATATCCTCTGATTGTAGTGAGAATATTATTAAAATCATGTGCAACTCCGCCGGCCAGTAATCCAATCGACTCCAGCTTTTGCGATTGGGCCAGTTGCTGTTCCAATTGCCGTCTTTCAGTTATATCATGCAAAATACCCTGGTATGCAATGATATGACCGTCATCATTTCTTACAACAGTCGCCGTTTCAAGAATGGTGATTATTTTACCATCTTTGCATTTTAGAGATATTTCATAATTTTTTAAATGGCCGCGAATTTTCATAGATTTTTGATAATCCGCTCTGTCCTGAGGATTCTCGTAAAGATCTTGCTCAATATTTATCTTTGCTATTTCCTCGAACGAGTCATAACCAAATAATTTTACTCCAGCCGCATTAATTTCTAAAAATTTTCCGGACGGTGATGCAATAAATACAACATCCTCAATTTCAGAAAAAAGATTTTTATACTTCTTTTCACGAAGCATATCAATATTGGGCTTGCATCCTGAGCTTAAAGGAACGGGCGATGATGTCCGCGGCTTTTTCGAGTATATATTTATGGGTTTTTGAAAACCTATTCTGTTCCTGCACATAATCGAGCCCGATAAAACCAAGAACGTCACCATTGAAACTAAGAGGCCATAACAACATGGATTTTGTCGCTTCAACCTCCATTATCATTTTTATTGTACTTGATTTTGATGCGACATCAGAAGGAGAATCTATTTGAACGGCCCTTTTCTTTAAAATTCCATGCATGAGCCAATGGAAATCCTCGCGATTAACCTGTTCATGTTGACGGATTTTCCCATTGATCCCCTTCATGATAATAGTAATGTGATAATACCAGGTCAGTTTGTTTGTTTTTTATCAGGTAGATATAAGATCGGTCAACCAGTAAATATTCTGTAATTGCCCGTAGTGTGTTTGTGATGCTACGGTCAATATTTTCCGGCTCCAGACTAATGAATTCAAGTGCCAGATTCAAGAGCAGTTGATTATGTTTCAATTATCAGGGTGAGGAGAATCGATAGACTTGATCAGCTTGTGATGTATTTTCAGTCAAACTTATTTTCGAATTAAATTTCATCATGCAATTTCATTAAGTTGATATTTCTCAATCTGCTAAACCAGTTGTCATTTTATAGATCTGCATCTTTCGTTATAAGTTATTTGTTTAATATCATTTTAATATAATGATTTGATGCATCTGTCTTTAGTTGCAAAAAATATATACCAGATGATACAAGGGCACCGGATTCATTTTTACCATTCCACTGAATGGAGTGAATACCTGCATCCATTTGCACATTTTCAAACAGACTGTTTATCTGCTGGCCAAGTATATTGTATAGGTTGATTGTAACGATACTTGCTTGGGGTAAACCAAAATTAATAGTTGTCGTCGGATTAAATGGATTTGGATAATTTTGCTCAAGATAGTAGGTAAGTGGTAATTGCACATAGTTTGATTTTACAGCGGCAATCGCTTGTTCTGTCCCGACAATTACTTTAAACCGATTTTTCTTATCCGAAACCTGAACAATCCTTTTGGTATAGAGTAAACCTGTTTCCTCCGATACGACGATCCAGTCATAATTCTCAGGCAGGTTTTCCTGCTTAAATGTGATATTTATTTTTGCAGAGATATTTGTGATTACCTCAAAATCGAAATCATATTGATCCATCCCGGGTTGTCGATAATCTGTAGAATACTTCTCAGATGTATGATCCGGTAACATGTATAACGAAACAAAATCACCGATCGGCAGGGGTTCAGGATAATCAAAATTATCAATACCTGATGAGGTCTGTTTAAAGGCACCGATATAGTTAAACTTATCTGAATAATTTGCAGATTCTGCTAGTATCTCGAAGCCGCCAACCGTCAATTTTGTTATTATTATTATTCTCGGTCAGTTTTTGGCTAGCAGATGCCTGCTGTGGTGAAATGGGAAGTACAGTATCTGCGGGCACATTCACTGCGTATCCTTTAAACGGCTCAAGCAATGTTGCAAAGGGCCAGTCTGTGCCATCATAATATCGTAAGCCCAGATCACTGCTAATTTGATTCCAGTCTACCGGAAAGGCAAATGGAGTTGAAATGAGATTCCAGCCCCGTTGTAATTGCAATTCAAAATTTTGATTGGTTGCCACCGACTGTGCATTTGATATACTCAAATCTTTTGTTTCCCTGGTAACCAGCCATATTGCTTTCCCCGGCGGGAGTGTTTTATCCATGTTTTCAATTTCCGTATACTCCAATCCATCCGGTAAATCAAAAAATCTGTATATAGATTTATCATAGGTGCCTAATTGAGTCTCGAACAGCATGTTCATGTTTTGGCCGGTGGTTGCAAGCGGTATTGAGATCATCTGGTATACTTCTTCTCGGGTTTGCCATGGAAACTGTAAATCATGCACAGTAACCGGAAGAGAACCCGGTAAAGTATTGCCGTTGAGAGGGTAAAATGTTGAACTCAAGCCATGAAATACCTCTGTATAGTATTCCACACCACGCTCATTGATAAGCTGTGCACCCACTTGAACCGACCAGTTCTCACCGCCTTGATGATTAAGTGAAAATGCTTCAAATTCTGAACTACCCCCTGGTCTAATTTTAATCAAAGCAGAATCGATCGATAGTGAACCATTAATAATAAAACTGAATGTAGCAGTCTCACCATTGATTAATGGATTCGTTGAAAGCAACTGATCGAATGTAATTGATACCGGACTACTGTCAAACCCATACCCGTGATCTGTACAGTCGATAAGGAATCATCAGGATCATTACTTCGTATCTGTAAATCCGCATGATTACTTCCTGTTTGCAGCGGCTCAAATTTTATATCAATGGCCGCCATACCATCCGGTATTATTTGAATATCTTCAGAAATATTCTCTATCGAATATGAGTTTTGCTGATCGCCGCTGAGTGTTAAGCCATCAAGTGGAATAATTAACTCCGCTGAGCCAATATTATAAACCTGAATAGTCATTATTGAATCAGATTCCAACGCTATCTGTCCAAAATTCAATTCAGATAGAGATATATCGATTTTTGGTACAATACCGGTTCCACTCAACTGCACAAATTCTCTTTCTCTTGAGGGATCATTGGATTTTATTAACACTCTTGCACTTGTTGTTCCTGTGCGGAGTGGTGTAAAATTAATGCCAACAATCAAACTGCTATCGGATTCAATAATTAAGGGTGTCTCCGGTATTGGAGATGAAAATTCAAAAGCGAGACTATCCGGATGCTGGTCAACAATTTCAAGTGTATCTATTATGAGAGCATCAATACCCGCATTGCTTAGTATCAGTTCCTCAGTTGAAAGGATGTTGAGCCATACTTTACCATAATCGAGTTCCAGAGTCGATAATAGTAAAGATCCGGCAATTCCCGTCCCGTTCAACTTTACTTCTGCCTCTTGCCTGTCCGGATCATTTGATTTGATAATCATGCGGGCATCAAACACGCCGGCTTTATATGGCAAAAAGCTGATATCTATTATGAGGCTGCTATCCGGCTCCAGGAATACCGGAGTTATTGGTTTTGCATCTGTAAAATCAAAGATCATACTATCCGGATTCTGTCCAACAATATTCAGATTATCAATGATCAGCATGTCATTGCCGATGTTGTTTAGTACTATCTCCTTTACACGCTGAGAATCGAGTGGTGTCTCGCTAAAGTTCAGTTCAGATTGTGGTAATGAGAGAGTTCCGGCAGTACCGGTACCACTCAAGTTGGCATATACTTTTTCTCTGAAAGGATCGTTGGATTTGATCAAGACCTGCGCAGTTACCATGCCGGTTTTTATTGGTGTAAAGCCGATCTGAACCAAAAGACTGCTATCCGGCTCAATGATAATTGGCGTATCTTCAAGTTTCCTGGCTATCGAAAAACCAGCACTATCAGGATGTTGACCAATGATTTTCAGACTATCAATTTGCATCTGGGCATTACCCGTGTTTTCGATCGTCAGAAGAAGTGATGAATCGGAATAAACAGATACAGATCCAAAATTTATCATTTCGGGAATAACAGATATCCACGGTCCTGATCCCAGGCCTTCAATTGGAATCGCAATGCGTTTCTTCGCCGGATCGTTACTCAGAATAATTAACGAATCCTCAAAATAATCCGGCCGGGTTGGCTCAAAGGAAATTTCGATGCTGTCTGTGGCAGAATCGGGACCGATTCGCAGCCCAGATTGACCTAATTTAAATATAGAACCTGATAGTAACATTAAATCCAGACGAAGTGTATCACTACCGGTATTCAGGATTGGCAAATACAGGCTACTGGAATTTCCTAATGTCACAGGACCAAAATCAATTTCTTTTAACAATATTTCCATTTTGGGTACAATGCCCTCGCCACGCACCGGGATATATACATCTCCGTGTGACAATGTCCGCATAACCAAATCGGTTTGAAATAAAGATTCATCATCGGGTATAAAAGAGAGAAGTATATCTGTGCTGTCTAAAACCGGTAGAAAGAAATTCTCTTTATCCACGGAAAATGATAAGGAATCATTACCCTGAAAATAAATTTCTGAAACGGCTATACCAACATTCCGGTAATTAAGTACATTTGCACTAAGCGATTTACTGCTATCTTGTGATACCTTGTCAAATAATATGATTTGCGGTTTGACATAAAGTGGTGGATACCATCCATATGCCTCTGGTCCGCCATAAGCGCCCATGTCATTACGAGCACCACCCAAAGAAGGAGGAAAATATTTATCATTGTGGATATCACTGAAATTACCGGCATCTACGCACGGCGATATTGGTGATAGGGTATATATACTATAATTTTCGAATTCAGGCGGAGAGTTAATATTTCCTACACCGGGATAAATACTGGCTCCCTGAATAGCACTGTAGGTCACATCAGGAATTTGCTCAACAATAAATATCTGTTCATTATTATCAAAAACAATTGAATTTGCAATGGTAAAATCGGCCTTTTCACTACTAATGCCAATTCCCTGATTGTCGGTAATCACTGAATTCACGGTAATGATTGCGTCATTATTGTTTCGTGAAAAAATACCATTAAGTGTATTGCCTGATATTATCGAATTTGTTGCACTGATTTGCGATACATTTAATTCAATTCCATGCCCGGAATTGCTATTGATCACACAATGTTTTATTTCAACACTGGCATCCTTCAGTTTATTCTCCACATTATGCACGATTCTACAATTTGATACTATAGGTGAAACCTCTTCAATGGATAAACCATGAGTGCTGCCCCCCTCAATGCGGCAATATTTAAGAGAAGATGCAATAGATGTGTTTTTAAATTTTATCCCTTCCCAACCGTCACTATTTAGAGAATCCGGTTTAAAAATGATCGAATCACTATAAAACCCCAAAGCATTCAAACTTCCGGTGACTTCAAATTTATAATTTGATTCAAATCGAACTTCGACCCCGGCTTCAATGTTCAGATCAGCAATTGTTATATCGCCCTGTATAATATAAGGTGAATTCTGCGGGTCCATGTATCGCCGTCAATCGTGCCACCAGGCACGGGAGTTTGAGCAACGAGCCGGTTCAAGAAAACCAGAAACAGGATAATTATAAGTTTTAATTTCATTGAAAATTCCTTTAGACTAGGGTAACGCCGGAGGAAGAGGCAAATGATTATTAGTTGTAGTGGGTTCTTCATCACCGGATGAACTACCTGCGACCATAATAATAATGGCCGTCGCTGCCACCCCGCCTGCACCAACCCAAATCCAGGGATTGATTGTACTGGTTTCTTCGGTTGCCGCTCGATTGAGCATGTTCTACTCTTGTTTCATTGACCAGTTTTACAAAACGGGGTGATTCTTCCTCAATTGTCGCCTGATATTCCGGGTTGATTCGTAGTATCAACAGCACTGTATTTTTTGCTGAATTCATATCTTCTTTTATCAGGAATGAGCGGGCAAGAATTTTATAGGAGCGAACACGAATGTCATTAGACACATTCTTGTCTTCACTGCATTGTCTGGCCAGTAGAATAGCCTGATCCAGATCGCCATTATAATAACTTTCTTCCGCCTGATCTAGCCTTTTCACTACACTCCTGATCCTGGTAGGGTTTATCATGAGGTTCGGCGCCCAGTGCATGTAATGAAAGTATAGAGACGCAAAGAATTAGCGGGTATCAGACGCAGTTGGAGAAAATTTAGTTTATTGATCATTTTAAACACCTTACATAAAAGTCTGAGATGATACTAATCAGTTTTCTGATTCAATTATTAAATCATCGAACGGAATTCTTCAATTCCTTAACAGTTTAAATGTGATAGTTTGATCCATTCCGCTATTGATCAAAACTATTTTATCACCACCTTCAGTCAGGTAGCCTTCCTTTTTTATTTCAATCTTATGCACACCGGTCCGTATAGTTATGACACCGGGAGTAGTCTGACCGGTACTTTTTCCATCGACAAAAATATTTCCGTTCTAGTGGCGAGTTTAGTTCATCTATTGCTTTAATCTGAATCTTCAGTTGTTTGGTAAAATTGACAATCAGGTCGTTGTCCTTCTTATCATCGATTTGTATACTTTTCTGCCAAAAACCTAGCGTCGGATGTTCAACTTTGATGTCATATTGATCAACCGGCAACTGCAATGTATGTTTGATATCTGCTGTTGATTCTTGTAATTCACCGTTGATATAAATAGATCCCCATGGGCGTACCTGAATGTTGAGATTCCCATTACGACGGACCAGTTTGGCATTAAGTCTATAGATTTCATTTTGCCTAATTTCGATCTCTTGCTCAAACGCCTCATACCCCTGATTCGCCACTTCAATTGTATGCTTGCCAATCGAAAGCCCGGTGATGTTAATGACCGGTGCATTTTGCTTGTCTTTTACTTTCCCATCTACCATTATTTTAGCTGTTGGTGGATCTTTTGTCACTGACAGGCTGCCACTGAGAGGGATAAGTGTTGCATTTATTTTTTGATTATTTCCCTAGCGAGAATCAGCTTCCGGGTATATTTCTCAAAACCTGTCCTGCGGATTTCCAAACTATAAGTCCCGGGTGTTACCTGCATTGATCGGTACTCGGTGTCCGCCAGTCAATTTACCATTCAGCCAAATTTCAGAGTCGGACGGTTCGGAACTAATTGTCAAAACGGATAAGGCCGGAACATCTGCTACAGATTTTTTTTGCCGCGCCGGTTTTGATTGAATAGAGGGGCTACTTTTTCAATAACTCGTAAAGTGAGTATTACCGCCAGGTCTTTGTTCTCTTTTAATGTGACGGTTGTATCGATCTGGTGGTAGTTTTCTTTGTGGAGAATCAATGAATATTGGCCGGCTTGTAATGAATCACTGGAAAAAGGCGTTTGACTGGGCTTACATCTTGATTTTAATAATTATTGAAGCATTGGCTGGTGTGCTCGAGATTGTAATATGGGAAAGACTACGATCTTCAGATATTGATTTAGAAGGAGTCGTAGCGCTCGAAAAGAAATCAAAATTGAACACAATCACGGTTATTAGAGCAATAACTATTAAAGCCGCCACCCATCTTAATATCGGTTTTTTGGGGAGGGCAATATTATTCTGTGTGGTTGCATCAGGTATCGGTTTTTTATCCTCTGGTACCGGCGCTGGTACTGATTGCTGTTCTTTTTTCTGCTTTTTTTCCCCTTCTGCAAGACTATACTGTGACTCAAAATTCTCAATGGCCTGAATCATATCCTCAGCTGTCTGGTAACGATCATCCGGATTCTTATTGATCGACTTCATGACTATCATTTCCAATTCCAGAGGAATGGTTGGATTTATCGAGCGTGGTTTGTCAAAATCCTTTCTGATGATCGATTCCCGGATGTCAAAGTCGGATTTAATGTTTGCAAAAGGTACAATTCCGGTGAGCATCTCATAGCATGTCATGCCGATGGAATAGAGATACTGCGTCATCAATGAATGAAAAACCTTTCACATGCTCGGGCGACATATAGTACAATGTACCGCCACTGGTAACAGATATCGTATTCGTAGACTTGGTCTGATCTTTAGCCAAACCAAAATCTGTGATCTTAACCATACCCTTCTCATTAAGCATAATGTTGTTTGGCTTGATGTCCCGGTGAATGATTCCCGCTTCATGGGCATGACCGATGGCCTTAAGAATCTGTTTTATTATGGGAATGGTATCTATCCATTGGAAGGCACCATCCTGAAGAATCTTATCGGTAAGTGTGCTCCCCTCGACATACTCCATCACAATAAACCATTGATCATCGACGGACCGCAGATCATAAATCCGGACAATATTCGGATCTTCAAATTTGGCCAGGGCTTTTGCTTCTGTCTGAAAACGTTTGATAAAATGTTCATTCATAGCCAGGCCAGGTGCAATTATCTTGATCGCAAATACCTTGTCCAGCTTGATATGAATAGCTTTAAAGACTACACCCATGCCGCCGATGCCAAGTCTTTCGATAATGCGGTGGCTATTTAATACTTTTCCAATAAATGAAGATGACATTTTTTCACTAGTTTGTTGTTCTGCATTAATAACAATTATCCTACTCTATCATTTATCGTCAATATTGAGAAGAAGTTTATATTCGATCTATTATATTGTTGGGTATAAAAAGTTAAAAGAAAATATATTTAGTACATTCTAAAGATTCTGTTAAGGCGGGTGTCTGGTAAAGAATCGGATTATATCTCTATCACTATATTCATGCGATTCTTCCCTGTAAAAGATTTTCGTTTAAATCTAAAATGAAAGCAATAATTTGCATTTCACAAATCCCCGTGATTTTGTCTTGCAATTGGATGTGATAGGATTAAATATTGGACATGATCTATCATTTTTTGCAGAATTATCTATAGGTGTGATAACGCTGTTTAAATTGGGTATGTCATATAATTTTTAATTCACTGATGCGGAATCTATGTTTATAATATACGGAAGAGTCCCAGACCGTTTCCGACACCTCGTTCCCAAATTGCACTGTGAACACATATTTTTTCTAATCGTCATCCTGACCTTGTATCAGGATTTTTATTTTTCACCGGTGAGTACTTCGGTAATGTTAAAAGCATGATCGAGTTTCCGGCGGTAGGAATTTAACAGATCCATGTAGATCAGGCTCATAGTGGGGCTGGTTTGCTCAGCGGCCAGTCGGTTGAGATGTCTGCCACGAAAATTTTTAATTTGATGCCGGATGGCCGAATTATAGGTCATTGCCTTGCTGAATATATCACTATTCCTTTCTTCCAAAGCCTTGTAAATAAAATCGAGATATTCAGATAAAGAATCATGTAGACTGCAAATTTCCTCACGTCCCCGTTCAGTCAATTCCATTTCATTGTTTTTCATTCGCAGCAATATTTTTTGGGTTCCCATAATATAATCACTGATAGATTCATACTCATCAGCCAGCCGTAATTGTTGACGGGCTTCTTCCGTTACCTGGTGCGGAACGGTACCGGTCATGAGATTACTGATAAACTCGACCACTTCTTTCTGGATCAAATCGAGAACCTGCTCGCGATGAAAAATCTGTTTTTCGATAGGGTCATTGGCTTTTTTCTCCAGCAGACTTGTTCTCAACCACCCCAACATTTTTTGCACACTTTTACCCATTCGCATTACTTCAGCATGAGACTGCTGAATGGCGATAATCGGTGTTTCGATCATGCGTACATCCAGGTAGGTAAGATGATGCTGATCATCCTGACCTTTACCGGGCACCAGCATTAATACAAAACGGCTGAGCGGATTTACAAACCAGATAAACAACGAAACGATAAATATATTGAATCCGGTATGGGCGAATGCAATTCTGCCTGAGATATCAATGGTATCTGAGAGAGCGAAATTGAGAAATGCCAGGTAATAATAGAAAAGAGGAATGAGAATCATTGCTCCCAGAAAATTTATTGATATATGCGCAAATGCAGCCCGTTTTGCATTTGCAGTTGCACCCAGTGAGGCGAGATAGGCAGTAATAGTCGTTCCGATATTTTCTCCAAGCACAAGAGCCACCGCTGTATCATATCCTATAATTCCGGTTTTTGCCAGGGTAATTGTGATGGCAACTGTGGCCGATGATGATTGTATCAGGGCGGTTATTAATGCACCGGCACCAACACATTTAAGAATGCCAAAATAACTGTCGGGAACAAATTGGGACATTAACCCGATTATTTGTTCATTGCTTCTTAGCGGCAACAATGCGTCTTTCATCAGTTCCAGACCAAAAAATACCATTCCCAGACCGACAAACATCATGGCGGTATAACGAATCCTTTCATTTTTGGCAAACAGATAGAAAAAGGCCGAAATACCAAGTATCAGCAGACCATAATCCGCTATTTTAAGTGCGATAAGCCAGGCGGTGATGGTCGTACCAATATTTACACCAAGAATGACACCAATACTCTGCTTAAGACTCATGACCCCGGCATTGACCATTCCGACAACCATGACTGTGGTCGCGGAACTGGACTGAATCAGGGCGGTGACAGTGGTGCCAACCCCTGCGGCTATAAAACGGTTATCAGTTACCTTATTAATTAATTGGCGCAACCGGTCACCGGCAACCGCCTGCATCCCTTCGGACATGCTTTTCATACCGATCAAAAACAGACCCAGACCACCCAAAACGGATATTAATAATTGTAATATTTCTAATATTGTCAAAGGATTTATACCGTTTTGATTATTGTAAATTACGGAACATTCTCACACCGTTCCGACCATTTTGTTAGAAAGATAATAATGGGATAAATTAATATACAATTTGTGTGTTATATCATTCAAGGAAAGAAAACAATATCTTGTGCTATTAGGTAAGTTTGTTTTTTAGACAGGATAACAGGAAGAAAAATTAGGAATTAGGAACTGGGAAAGATGAGAAATTAAAAGTTAGCTGTTGGCAATTGGCTATAGCCAGTTACAAATTACTAATTCCAATCTCTAATCTCTAATCCCTAATCCTAATTTTAATCCAGTTATCCTGTCTAAAAAAAAGAAATATAACTCTTTGATAGTATCCACTCTAGTTGCAACTCAAATGTGAGCATATCATCCCACTTTCTGCCCATGGCCATTTGTACTTGTCCGGATTTTAAATTATAAAGTAACGACCAGCGGGTGGCGGGAACCGAAACCTGTTGTAAAAGATCTAACGCGCTATTCCCTGAGAGGACACCGTTTCGGGTTGACAGAGTCTGGTCCGCTGTTTGATACCGCCAGCACCCGGCATCATTTGGATCACTAAAATCACTGATGATAAAATTGGTGGTAATCTGCCAGGGTTCACTATTTTCCATAATATTCATTTTACCATTTACAAATTCAAGAATTACCGAATGCCCGGATGAATCGGCTATCAGATAATGAATTGGCGGATCTTCAAAGCGGACATTATATTCTTTTATCAACGAGATGGCTTCACTGGTGGATGCGGCATAATCCAGGACCAGTCGGATGACCTGTAACTCGCCTATAGTAACTTTGCCCTGGTTGTAAGGACCTCTGGCATGAGAGAGGGCATTCATACCAACAGCCACGCCTTTTTCATTCATGCCATCGAATGGATAATAAGGAATTGCACGTAAGGTGCTTTGATTACCTTCATTGTCCGGTGGCTGACCATGATCATAATTAAAAAAATACATGTCTACGGTTGAAACTGAGGAATACCCATTTGGGGGATTAGTAAACACAACATAATATGAAGAACGATCCGACCAGTCATAATTTCTGGCAAGAAACCGGTAATCATCTCCAAATACTGAAAAACAAGTACAGGCAAAATTTTTGGATTTATTACTGATGGAAGAAAAAAATGGAATGTCACCGGTTTTTAGATACTCATCAAACTCATAATCTCCGGAATAGGTATACATATACATAGGATAATTATCAACCTGTTCTACGGTACCGTTCGTTGTTTGATAGGATTGCCACTCTGTGGATACCGGACCTTTACTTCCGGTACAGGCAACAATGATAAAACTTAGCACGCATGACGTATATATCAATTTTCGAAACTGGCTGCGGTTCCTGCTGGACTGTTTTTGCATAACAGTCTACCTCCGATAATACTCCTGAAAAAAATGTATTGTAATACATATTATGCTGATCGATATGCAAAATTATGAAATGATAATTACAATACGATATTTTTATAAAATGGTTACCACTTAATAGTATAATATGCTACGATGAAAATAAAAATTTGACAGGATAATCAGGATATTCTAATTATTAAGAAATAACAGCAATTTCCCTGTTTAAAACTCATAATAACAATAAATTATACAAAAAAATAAATCATGAACATCCGGTGATCCTGAATAAAAAAATAATTCCAGGTATCATTTCATACAAACTATAAATACTCAACTGTCAAATAAGAAGGTAATAGAATATTTTAAGATATCATAAAAATAGTGAATAAATGAATAATTACAACCGTTACATATTGATAAAAATAAAGAGGTGTGTTCCCGAGACCATCTCGGGAACGAGGATTTAATAATAGGTTTTTCCTGAAATTATTTTGGGCGAAGATTAACATGATTTGAGAGGAATATCATGAAACAATTAAATTTTTTTTCATTTACCGCATTATTTGTACTACTTACATCGGTTTCACTAATGGCTATTGAGGAACCAAAATATAAAGTCGTTGAAGAATCCGGTGATATCGAGATTCGTATATATGAATCATATCTGGTCGCAGAAACGGTTGTTTCCGGTGAATTTGAAGATGCCTCAAGTTCTGCTTTTTCCAGCCTTTTCGATTATATTAGTGGAGAAAATATCGCACAGGAATCAATTGAAATGACGGCACCGGTTAATCAGGAAAAACTGGAGCCGGAAGGCCAGGAAATAGAAATGACCGCACCGGTTAGTCAGGAATCTCTTGATTCCGGAAGATATAGAATCTCATTTGTTATGCCTGATCGTTTTACCATGGCCACATTGCCCAAGCCAAAAGATGATCAGGTCCAATTGCGTAAAGTACCCGCTAAAAAAGTGGTGGTTATAAAATATTCCGGGACGTGGAGCGAGGATAATTATCGGGATCATAAGGAACAATTGGTTGCTTTTATTGCGCAAAATGGATACAAAGTAATGGGGGAACCGGTTTGGGCGCGTTATAATGCGCCTTTTGTACCATGGTTTATGCGACGAAATGAAATTATGATTGAAATCGAGTAAAAGATCCGAAAAAAATTGACAGGATAACAGGAAGAAAAATTAGGAATTAGAGATGAGGAATTGGAAATTAGAGCATTGGCTGATTATAAGTTGGCATGTTGGTAATGGCGCTATAAATTACTGATTACAAATTACTAATTACAATCTCTAATCTATAATCCCTAATTCCCAATTAAACATCCTGTTATCCTGTCTATTTAAACTTTAAAACTAATAACGAAATATCATCTTCCTGTTCCTGGCCGTTCATCCACTCGGTGCCGGAAGCGACTAATTGAGAAATAATGTTATCCGGGGTTGATTCTGCCGCGTCCTGAAACAGCTCCTGAATTCGCTGGTAATCAAACATCTGACCCCGATCATTTTTTTGTTCGGCCAGGCCATCACTGAGCATAAGAATGGTGTCACCACTATCAAGTTTTCTTTCAATAACCGTATATTGAAAATCTTTTAATGCGCCCAGAGGCATGCCTTGCAGAAGAATTTCTTCTACCTTTCCGGAATTTTTTGAGAAAATATAGACCGGCGGCATACCGGCACTTGAAATACTTACATTTTTCTCTTTAATTTTTAGCAGACTGAATGCCATCATTAGCCTGCCGATCTTTATTTGCTTTATGGCGTTACTACTCCGGTTGAAGAAACTTTCGGTATCAATGTGAGATACGTCCGATGTGAACAATCCTTTCATAAGAGTCACCACCGTACCTGCCTGCATACCGTGTCCTGTGGCATCGCCTAATGCAACACTTAATGTACCATCATCCGCCAGGCTAAAATCATAATAATCACCACCCACCTCGGTAGCGGTTTTCATATATACGGATATTTCTAATTGGGGTAACCGGGGCAGTTCGGTTGGTAACATTGATAATTGTAATTCCCGGGCTTCTTCCAATTCCCTGGTTTTTCGTTCATTTTCTGACTCAGCAATTTGTGCACGCAGGTTAGCCTCTCTCAAGGTGGCGGTAGATTGGGATATACTGCCGTACGTTGAGATCCGACATAGCGCCAGTTTTCTTCAAAGTTTTCTAACATATAGGCATATTTATTTTTTGTTGGATTGATAAAAAACATGGCCAAAAAATCAAAAGAAATGTCGTTTTCATCGTGATCCAGAATAATTTCTTCTGCCTCATATATTGGCTTACTAAGTGGGGCGTTTTTATCTGGTATAATTGTCTTATTAAATAGTTTAAAATCACTCAGGATTACTTCAGGTGAATCCAGGTCTTTTTTTATTTCATCAGCAGTAAAAATGGTGAATCCGTTTGCGCCTCCAAAAACAAATTCTCCCCTGCGGGTTTTAAAGTATGCGCCATCGGCAAATTGATTGCCTTGAATGCCGTCAGATACGTCATAATTTTTAAATTTTTTTGTAAGCAAATCAAAACGAGAAATTCCGTCAAATGTGCTGAGCCAAAGCGCATTGTTCTCTTCATCTCCCAGGATACCCTGAACCGCACTTGACGCCAATCCATTTTCAGTGGTATAGTTTTCAAATGTATTATTCACAGGATCAAATCTGGTCAATCCACCCAGCCAGGTACCAAGCCAGATGATGCCAGAATTATCCTGGTAAATGGAATTGATATCCTGTGAAATAAGATCATTTACTTCCGGGTTATCAGAGCCGACCTTTTGGTACTCATAAGTTTTTGTATCCAATTTAAATAAACCAGAATTTGTTCCGACCCAAACAATATCTGTTCCATCTTCACCTATTAAATAGCTTATTTGATTGGCTGCAACCCGGGCAATATTTTCCGCATCAAATTCTATATGGTGATAATCTGTTTTATTTTGATTTAGTATATAGATACCGTTGCCGGTACCCAGCCATAATTTGCCACTTATGTCTTCGTATAGAGAGTGGATATATAAGTCAGATTGTGGTATGGGAAGATCCAGAAGTTTTATACTTTGTGACTTTTTATCTAAATAGTATAATCCATAGGTACCACCAATCCATAATTTCTTTTTTTTGTCCTGGTAAAGAGTTGTAATTCCCGTTCTGTATTCTAAAGGGATAGATGAAAAGGAATTGCTTTCACGGTCAAACTTATACAGCGCATTGAACGATAACCAAAGATTCTCCTGCGAATCTTCAAATATAATATCTACCCAACCAAATTGACGGCCATGTGGATTAATTTGTTCTTGTTTATATGACCTGAAGATGGTCTTGCCGGGATCATATTTATAAATTCCATTGTCCTGAGTCGTCAGCCAGATTGATCCGTTTCGATCGGTCATGATCTGTGATAAATTTTCTGATTGTAAAGAACTATGTTGATTACCGTTCGTTGGAATCAATCTAAAATTTTCTGTTATCGGATCAAAAGTCCAGAGACCGTGGCTTGACCACAACCAGAGAAATCCGGCCATGTCGCGTGTTAGCGAAAAAAGATGGACAACTTCATTTACTCTTAATCCTGGTGGTTTTACCAAATATTTTTTGAAGGATTTATTGTCAGTCTTAAACCGAAACAATCCCTGATTGAAGGTAGTTAACCATAATGTGTTTTGATCGCCTTTTTGCATCTGTACTACAGAAGCGGACTCAGTTGCGCTGGGTGGATTGTAACGCTGTATTTTTTCGCCTCCTGCCAGAATCTGGTACAATCCGCTATACGATCCAAACCAAATGTCATTATTATCGTCAACAATAAAATCATTAACATTAGAAATCTCAATGTCTGAGTTTTGTTTAAATTGTTTGATTACGTTGCTTGTATCATCTATATAGAATAATCTATTTGGAATTGCACGGAAATAATATTCTGAGCATGCAACCCACATGCGGCCATTTTTGTCTTCACAAAAATCCAAAACCCGTAACTCCCTGTCATCGCCGGGCGCATGTGACCTCAGATCGAAAAAAGTAAATGTTTCATCAATCCGATTGAACTTACTTACACCCCTGACATAGCCAATCCAGAGATTTTCTTTGGAGTCTTCATAAATGGCTGTGACCACGTTAATATTTGCTGCAAAATAGTTTCCCGGATCTGGAGTATATAGTCTGAACTCGTAGCCATCATATCTGACCAATCCGTTTATTGTACCAATCCAGATATAACCAAGACGATCCTGATAAATGGTGTTGATCACTACTGAAGGCAGACCATCAGCTTCTGAAAAGTGTGTGAAATTTAATTGTGGGGATTGTGAATATGATGAACTGAACAGAATGCTATTAAAAACGGCAAAACCAAAAATGACAGTTCTCAGAGATTTTTTCATAGTGTACTTTTTCTATTGATAGATGTGAAAAATATATAGATTTATCAACATACGGGAGTGATATAAATTTCTACTGATACAGAATTATATCTTTCAAGTGTGTCTTGTTGTAAATGCTTATGATGTAATTATTGTCATTTTGTCTAAAAAGCAATAACTATTCGGATAGGAAAAAATAATGCATACTCAAAATATGACGGTCTGGTCATAATGCATTCTGGTTCCCAAACTGAGTTTGGAAACCAGAATACAATTCATCTCACCCGCGATCTATTTCATTATGATGGTATCAATTGATACTACTTCACCAGAATCATCTTCTTTATATCTCTGAATTCTCCGGCTGTTAACTGATAGTAATACACACCACTGGCCATATGCCCGGCATCCCATTCCACCTGATGTTGTCCTGCATTTTGACTTTCAGAAACGAGAGTGACTATTTTTTGTCCCAGGGTATTGTAAATACTTAATTCAACATCGCTGACAGCCGATAGCTGATCGCCGTTACCGGATTAAACGGATTGGGATAGTTCTGATTGATCTGGAATTCTTCTGGTGTCTGGGCGGTAACCGGTTTGGATACATCGGTTACCTGATCTTTGAAGCGCAGAACCAGACCGTTGAAGAAATATTTTGTTAACCCGGTTAAATATTTCTTGACTTTACTATTTAGAACGGTTATAATTAAAAAATCTTTAATCATCTCTTTATTACATACTTCATATTCCATTAAACAGGAGGAATACCTATGCAAAAGTATGGCCTGTTATTTATCCTCTCTGCGTTGATTCTTGGGTTGATGTCACTGTTTGCGTCAGATATGCCTGATGTCAAGACACCGCTGGGCTTACCTGCAATCAGTTATCCGGAAAATAATCCACAGACAGCTGAAAAAATTGCGCTGGGAGAGAAACTTTTTAATGATAAAAGGTTTAGCACTACCGGGGAAGTTAGTTGTGCCACCTGTCACGATGCCCAAAAAGCTTTTACAGATTCACCGCTTAAAGTATCGGAAGGCATCAACAAATTTACCGGTACCCGTAATGCTCCGACCGTGATCAACTCAATTTTCTTTGAGACCATGTTCTGGGATGGACGATCTCCGGATCTGGAAGACCAGGCGCTGCATCCGTTTACCAATCCGGTGGAAATGGGACTGAAGGATCATCAGCCGATCCTGGACATAATTAAAGCCGATGCCGACTATTTGAAGGCCTTTAAAACCGTATTTAATAAAAGCGGTGATGAGATTACCATGACCGAGGTGACCCGGGCAATTGCTGCATTTGAGCGTACTATTGTCAGTGGTAATTCTCCCTTCGATCGCTATTTTTATGGAGGGGAAGTTAAAGTATTAACGGAGCAGCAAATAAAGGGATTTGATCTATTTGTAAACAAAGGACGCTGTGTTTCATGCCATCTCATTGAACAAACCCAGGCTCTGTTTACCGATAACCGCTTTCATAATGTGGGTGTTGGAATTAATGATATCCAGGATGAAGTACCTGAGCTGGCCGGGGAATATCTTACAGCAAATCTTACTAAAGAAGAAGTGGATGTAGAAGTTTTAACCAATAAGTCATCATCGGAACTGGGCCGTTTTGCCATTAGTACTGAATTTGATGACCTTGGCTCATTTAAAACCCCCACCCTGCGAAATATTGATGTCACTGCACCATATATGCATGATGGTAGTCTGGCAACGCTGCGCGATGTGGTCGTTCATTATAACAATGGCGGTGTCACGGTCGAGGGAAATCCGGTAAATGATTTTCTAAGCGGTGGTATCCGGCCTTTAAATCTGACTGAAGATGAAATTGACGCACTGGTGGCTTTTATGGAGGCATTAACAAGCCCGGAATTTGCAAAACCGCCGCAAGAAACCGGAAAGAAATAAGGAGTGAACCATGAATAAAACAGATGTATCACGCCGCAATTTTTTAAAACAAATGGGTGCGTTAACTGCGATGTCCACCATGCCGCTTAGTCTGGTGGAATTATCATTTGCCGACCCGGCCAAAAATTTTATGTTTGCTTATATCTCCGATTCACATATTCAGCATATTTCCGGGACTAAGTTTGTTAACAATTGGGATCGCGGACTGATCCGTGCCGTCGCCGAAACAAACCTGCTACAGCCAAAGCCGGATTTTGTTGTTTTTGGTGGCGATCTGGCACAACTGGGAACCAAGCCGGAACTGGATCATGGTGCAGAAATGCTGGCGAAATTGAATTATAAAACCTATTGTGTTCTGGGTGAGCATGATTATTATCTGGATTTGGGTGAATACTGGTCAGAATTATTTGGTGATCACTATTACAGCTGGGATCATAAAGGTATCCATTTTGTTGTTTTAAACAGCATCCTGACATTTGATAAATGGACCCATGAAAGATGGCCAAGTGCTGAGCAACGTATGCTTGAAATGGCGGGTCTTGATAACCCGAATGGATCGCCCTTTATGGTCGGCGAAAAGCAACGCGAATGGCTAAAGAAAGATCTGGAAAGTATTGATAAGGATACACCAGTGGTTTTGTTCTCACATTCACCGATTCAAAAGATATATAAAGGGTGGAATTTTTGGACAGACGATGCGGAACAAGTACAGGCACTGCTGAAACCATTTGATGATGTTACGGTGGTCTATGGTCATGTGCATCAGATTCAGTATAATCAAATTGAAAATATCAGTTTTCATGCGGTAATGGCAACTGCCTGGCCATGGCCATATCCACAAAGTTATGCCCAGGCCGAAACCCATCTGCCAAAATTAACTGTGCCCATGAACAGAGCAGATCCATTTTTTGAACGTGATGCAACCGGATGGCAGTTTATTAATTTGAATTCGGGCCGGGTTACTATGGATTATAATTTATATAATAACACCAATCGTACTGTTGCATATAATCCCAAAACCGGTAGACCTGAAGATACACAATTTCAGGATGAAGCCAAACGAGTGCCTGCTCAGACTCATTTCTAAAGGAGAAAACCATGCCGCAAAAAAAGAAATTATTACTTATAAAAATAACAGCTATTATGGCCATCGCGTTAATTGCCGTGCTCGCTTATGCTGATGAGTTTACAAAAAAGGATCTTGAACGCTGGCAGCAGGAATATATGAGCGTGGTCGAAAAAGGACGTGTATTATGGGGGAGTCCGGAATTGGGTACCAATGGAGTTGCCTGTGGTCAGTGTCATCCCAATGCGGCCAATACCCATCCGGAAACCTATCCCAAATTTCAACAGCAATTAGGCCGGGTTATTGCCCTGCGCGATATGATCAACTGGTGTATTATGAACCCGCTGGAAGGTCCCGTTCTGGCACTGGACAGCCCGGAGATGATTGCACTGGAATCCTATGTGATGTATGAAAGACGGGGCGTTGCGCTAGATCCGGGGAAGCACTAGGTTTAAGTTAGGAGTTAGGAGTTAGGAATTGGGGATTAGAGATTAGAAGTTAGAAATTGAAGGCAAAAGTTAAAAGGCTAAAGGCTCAAGGAAGAAGTATGACAGCGCACGGATAATACAGGATACCTCCCGTCGGTTTTTCCCATTATCCATTTACCTTGCTCCTTGATCCTTGTGCCTTTAGCCTTATTCCTTCTCACTTCTTGTTACATTCGGCGCAGATGCCCATATACTCCAGGCGGTAGTTTGTAGTGGTAAAGTTGTTTTTTTTCTTTATCTCTTCAGGTGACACGGGTAATTTAAAATCTACATCAATTATTTCACCGCAATCGACACAGACGAGATTGAGATGAGGTATTAAGTTTGTGTCATAGCGGTTTTCCTGATGTTCAAAATCTATTTCTTTAATCAGTTCCATTCTGACCAATGTCTCTAACGTATTATAAATTGTGGCAAAACTGATACCGGTTTTAGCCTTTATTTCCTGGAATATTTGCCTGGCACTGGGATGGTCTTCACGGCCGGCGACAAAATCGATAATAGCCATTCGTTGTTCCGTAATCCGGAACCCGGATTGCCGGAGTATGGTGAGCATCTGATCTTTTGATTTTCTGAGTGACATATAAGATGTAGTCCATCTTTAAGATGGACTACATCGAATTTAGCCAAAACACATGCATATCGAAACCTATTTATGGTTTATTTCCCGGCAGAACATATATTTCTTTGTTCCCAACTGCGTTGCCAATTGCACTGCCGAGCAACATGCCTGCAGCCGGCAGAACAATATATACAAGACCTTGTGATCCACTCCCCGGGCCAGGCTCAGGTGCCGGAATGAGCAGCGCCCAAACAAACCCGATCGCAGCCCCGTAGCCCAGACCTTTTAGTGCGCCTTTACCGCGTTTAAGATAACTGACTGATTGAATGCTATCGGTTGCATACTCGATGCCATGACTTATGGTTGTGGTCGAATCGAATATCACGTCATTAGATTTTATTTTTTCCCCGGTTATTAAATTAATTTGGATCTCTTCCCCAGTCAGCCGTTTATTTAACTCGGTATATGAAATGTTTTCCTTACCCATCATATAAGTTGATACACAAGATGAGAGAAAAAGACATAAGATTCCTGTAACAATTATTTGCTTCATACTGACAATCCTTTCCGGATAGTATAAAAATATAGCGTAATCCTGATGCTGATTGTGCCGGAGATAAAAACGGTGGGGGTCTTGATCAGATGGTTCAGGCTGATTAAAATATTATCATTAAACGAAGGTGATTCGGTTTAAATTTCCCTATATGGCGCATTTTAAATTATTTAAATAATATCGTAGAAAAAAAAGAGTATGTTTTATTTCCAGGATGCCAGAGGCCTGATGAACCAAACAAAAGTTTAGACAATCCAGGGTCTTTTTCTTTCGCCCAGAGTATTTAGCACATTAATGGCAATATTGACATCATCCACTATCTGAAAATCGAACATACCGACGCAGATAAAATCAGCGCCGTTTTCAAAGGCATACCTGAATCCGTCATCCGGCGCAATGGCGCCGCCGGCCAGAACTTTAAACGCGATCCATGGTTTATCAATCTTGCCCATTACCTCAATCGTCTGGTTGGGAAACAGATCGAACATATTGTCATGAAATTTGTTGTGATCGAGAAACCGCTTGCGATCCACAGTAAATTCTTCGCGGAACTCCGCCGGGTGGGCTGACCAATAGCGGTCGTGGTGACAGGTTTTTACATAATAATCCACCGGGATACCAGCCTGCTCACAGGCTATGACTACCTGGATCGAGTGCGCACCAACGCCTACCATATAGCCCTGATTCCTGGCATAATCCAATGATTTGGCCAGAAAATCGAGTTGACCATTCTGGACCAGATTATCACAACAACCGCCCTGAATGTATAATGTGGTAGTACCGCCATCTATGGCCTTATCAATTTCTGTGGTCATATCTTCAGGAGAGGGGTACACCTGGGCGAAGGTCTGCATTTTTCCACCGGATATATTCAGATATTTGTGCAGATGGGGAAACTGATTTGGTACCACATTCATCATGTTAATTCCAGCCCGCTCGGCCAGTTCGATGGTCTCATATATCTTTTTTTCGGTATTATAGGCTTTGAAGAGAGAGGATACATAAAGCAGATCCCGCGAATGTGACCAGCCACCGATCAGGTTGCAACCCAGCGTCATTCTGCTGATTTCCAAATCGCCCAGACGTCCGCGGGGCAAATCCCCTTTCAAATCTGTCAGAGTGCTGTCACTTACTTTAATAGTCGCACCGGTAATGGCATTGACTTTTTCCCAGTGATATTTCTTGTATGCACCATAAAAGAATACGCCAAACACAGGTAGCAGTGCCAGATTCCGCATTGCCTCGCGTCGTTTGACGAAAGTATCGGGATCAATCTTTTGTACCTCGCCTCTTTTTTTCTTCTTTGTTTGAGGGGACTTACTATCATCATCACGTATCAGTGACATTATAAAATAGTCAAAGCGATAGGCCGTTCCAGTTGGGAATATGGTAACTATGATCAGTGCAATAATTTCTATCAGGGTTTTATTTACGATGATATAATGTCCTTCAACGGGTACGCCGAATTCCATACCGACGAAGGGTGGATGGGCCATATAATAGAGACTCAATAATACGATGCCCCAAAATGCGGTTTGTTTTACCCATACACCGAGAATCAATCCAAGCCCGATAAGAATTAATCCCCAGACATTAAGAAAGTCGACTACTTGTAATACATCGGGACTGGCAGCCATCCATTTGAATATTCCGGAAAAAATGCCTCTTGAAGTAGAGAGAAATCCGGCGGCAGTCCATTCCGGTGTGAGCAGTTTTGCGATTCCCTCGTACATCAGATGCCAACCGATGAAGATGCGCAATACGGTAAGAATCAGTCAGCTGCAGGTTGGAGTATTTTTTCATTGCAAATCCCGATAGAAGTTAGAAGGTTGAAATTAGAAATTAGAAGTAAATAACCAATAACTAAGTACTAATTCCCAATTCCCAGTTCGCAATTCCAAATCTTACCAATGAATATAATTTGTGAGAGGAATAACTCCAAGAAAAGAAATGAAAAAAGTTTCGGGGGGATTACTTTTGTAGAAGGAGTTTTTTTGAACCGGATAGACGGCCATTAGTGGTGAGTGTAGCGAAGTAAATACCACTGGCAAAATCGGCGGCATCCCATATTACCTCATGATATCCCGCTTGTTTCAAACCAGAAGTCAGTATTGCTATTTCACGACCCCGAATATCATAGATGCTCAACTCGATATCGCTGAGGGCTGATAGCCGATAGCCGACAGCCGTCCGCGGATTAAAAGGATTGGGATAATTCTGATATAAGTGTGCTTCAGAGGGGACTGAGGCGGCAGAGATAACCGGAATATCAGATGTCTGACTGAGTTCTGTCAATTGTTGCCTCACATTTTCCCGCCGCTCAAGTATAAACGTCTTTAGTCCGGGCACACGATCTACTTCCTGATCCAGGGCGATCTCAATTTGATCATTGGTGTACATTTTAAGCGTATCTGCCACATAAGCATCGCGGATCAACTCTGCCAGCATATCAATCCTGGTAAAGAATTGAATCTCCGGATAAATAGTTTTCGAGGTATTCGCTGATATAATTCAGATATGAATTTTTATATGTTTCATTGGCCAGCATGCGGGTGATTAACGGATGTTGTGATGGTTCATCCAGAATATCAAGATCCGCACCACGGCCACGTGCTGCAAAGGCCAGGTTGACATCCCATATAATCCATTGGAACCGTTTATCTGTTACATGATGATACAAATAATAGTTTGTGGCCGAACTCAGATAGGAATCGAGATTGACAAATAAATTATTTGCCGCCCAGCCTCTGATATAGTCGCCCGTGTCAAAAATAGTCTCCAGCGAATCACTGAACTCATCATCGGGTAAGTCTATTTATAACATTCAGAAAGTGAATCAAATCCTGCCAGTTATTTTCCTTCTCATTCGTCTTTAATTCAAATTGCTCATAATACTCTTCCTGTTCATTTCCTTTCCAGGTGAGATCAGCCAGTTTTTCGGCTTTGTACAGATTTCCGTCATTATCGTTAAACCGATGTTGAAGAAACGTTTTATCCACATGTTCAACCAGGGTATAGAATCCATGATACGTATCATTTATAAAAACGCGGGCGAAATTTGCTCTGGGCGCGGGAATATCATGCTCATACAGGAAATCTAAAAACAGTTTTTCACGGAGCATGGTGGGATCATTCCAGCCATTATTAAGACTTACTTTTTTCAATCCATTAAATCTGTGGTCTTTATATTTGTTGAATTTAATGCGCAGAGATTTTTTATCTCCGGGGTATCCCCAGAATGATGAGAAACCTTTAAAGCGTACTCCAATATTATCATAGAGACACATCATTAATTTTAACATGGGCCGGGATATATTCGCCTGTGTCCTGGCTTTTATATAGTGAGTCTAAATAGTCCGTCTGATCAAAATAAAAGTAAAAATCGATAATTTGTGGGTTGGTAAAAACCTCATCCCCGGGATGCTGTGCCTTAAGAGGTAAGAGCAGTGAAATAAATATGAGGAATGATGTAGATGTAAAAAGTTTCAAAAATTATGACCTTTCTTGACTCTCTGGTTACGAAGTTGTACTTCGGAACCGGGTATGCATCCGAAGTTCAACTTCGGAAAAAATACCCGTTCCCAAGTACAACTTGGAACGTAATTCAACTTATAATGATTATCTAACGCATCAGAAGCATTTTTCGTGACTGGACGGGTCTGCCATCGACCATTAATCTGTAGATATAAGTTCCGCTGGCAAGATGTCCGGCAGACCACTGCACTAAATGAGATCCAGCCTGGGCCTGCCCCGAAACCAATGTTGTCACCTTTCTTCCGCGGATATCATAAATGCTTATGTCAACATGGCTGATAGCCGATAGCTGATAGCCAATTGCCGTTTCCGGATTAAACGGATTGGGATAATTTTGCATCAGGGTAAATGCTTCCGGTTGTTGTGACAGACCCTGGTTAATTCCTGTGGTCTGGACTTCGACCAGTTTTACATCACCCCATAGTTCGCCGTGATTACCATTTACCGAAAGATCCGGGGTAATGGTAACGCCATCACCCAGGTATTCAGTCACATCAAAGCGCCAGTAGCCAATCAATCCACTGTCGGCGGTGCTATAATAAGTTGACCCGAGTGTGTCGGCAATGGTGGTACGAATTTGTGATGTGGACCTTGCGGTATTCCATATGCGTACTTCGTCGATCAGACCCTGAAAACGTTGATCAGAAGCATTTTGCCGACCGCCGACTAAGAAGTAATTTGCAGTGTTATAAAAATCACCGATATTACCACTTCCCGGTTGCGAATGAAACAAGACACCATTGAGATAGGTTTTGATTTCACTCTGATCATAGACCACAGCAATATGAAGCCACTGATTTTCAGGCGACTCGTATTGTGTCGCCTGCCAGTTCCATCCGGGTGAGGAATTTGTGATCGCCCAACGAATGGTACCATCCTGGGTGCGGAACAACTCGTATTCCCCTTCTTTATTAATGATCATGCCGCCATAAGGATCATCGATGCCCGGCCCGGTGGGATTAATCCAGGCTTCCATTGTCAGGGTCTCTGTTACACGAAGGGTATTTGAGGAGCCCATATCCACATATCCGGTAACATCCGTTTCATTAAATTGAAGTGCCTTTCCATATACCGGTGGTTTACTTGCGTATTCCTTGCTGTCGAAACCGTACAGCAGTTGGATAGAATCACCGGTCACACCGGTATAACCATAGTAGTCAGCTGAAACGTAATCTAAATTTCTTCTTTTGATGTTTAGTTTCTGCCGCGTTTTGTCAATGATAATTGATTCATCTCCATTTCTGGTAAAAAGATTATCAATATCCAGGTTGTACGGCGTATCACTCAGATCAATCTGGGCCATGATGCTATCCATATCAGGATATGACCATACGGCACGTCCCATTTGAAAATTATCTTCAATCCAGGAGGGTACATCCGGGTCGCCCAGAATGACATCTGTTTGAATAAAACTCCGGTCATGAATGGCCATTTTAAGTGTATTGGGATTGATCCGTACTTTATTAAACCGTGTTCGGTAAATTTTATCATATGCGGCGAAATCTGAGTATATCAGCTGGATTTAATTCTGATTTCATTGTCAGATACTCAAGTGGTGTACCCAGTGGATCATGGGTAACTGGATCAAAAAAGAGACAATATAAGAGCATCGGTTTTTCAACATCACCATTTGGATAGATCCAGAATTCTCCGCCCGGATCCGGTAAAAAGGAACTGTATACCTTTACGTCCTGGGCATTGGCATAAATGGCCGGAAGGGAAATGGTCGCGGTAGTCACATCACCGCGGGCGTTCTCTACTCTGACTGTTCCAGGGCCATCAGGGATGTTTGCAAGCAAAGTATCATTGGTATAAAAAGAATTGTCACCCTGTTTGAGTTCAATCGTCTGAATCTCACCATTCACCGGTACTTCTGCGGTCACTTTAAATATAGGAAAATTATTGGGTAGGGCACTTACCAGTACCTGCTTGTAATTTCCGCTATAGCTGGCCAGATTAACCGTCGGTTCGGGATCACTTCCGGGACTCATCATAACAAGTTTGCTGTTGCGATGCATCTTGAGCTGCAGCATATTCTGGGGTTGTCCGGCGTTATTCCATTCGTCTATTACGACCTGTGACGGAGAAGACAGATACCAGTTGTCGGGATATTTCCGGTTTTCGATCCGGGTTTCCTGCTGGTTTTTATTCACATCGAAAATCAGTGATAATACCTCTTCCATGGTAAATCCGGGATCCCAGTATGAGGTTCCGGCAAAAACCTGGTAGCGGCGATTGGTTCCATTGCCCATCTCGGCAAGCACATCTACCGAAACCGGATCAATTTCACTTTCAAAACTGGCCCAATTAATATCCGAATTCCAATCCTGATCGTTCGGGTTCCAACGTACTACTTTTGCGCTGACCTGAATCACTTCAAGTGAAATGGGAGTGCCCATTTGAATCGCCTTAAGTTCATCGAGAGTGATGATAATATCATTATTGTTTTGATCTTTTTCGACAACAATTGTTCCATTTTTGGGAAAACGATTGTCCGAAGTTCCCGGTGGTGTCATAATATTGGCCATCTGGTCCGGAATAAATGTGGCAATGGTTTTATCACCGAGGCTGAGATTTATCGTTGGCATCACATCCAGAGCCGTGGCGCCACCGGTATTTTCCATATAAATACGCAGTTTCAACCGGGCGGCCTGGTCCGGTTGAACGGTGCGTGTATTACTCCAGTTGGAACCGAATGCACTGGTAGAACTCTGTGTGTTTGTCCAGGTATGTGAATATGATGCCGTGACAGAGCCACCGACCAGTTTAAATGGATTGAGTTCCGCTTCCACGGTGACTGAGGCACTTACCGTATTTGAATTGGACGTGGTATTGGTAAACGAACTGCTTTCCTCACCACCTTCGGTATTGGTAATCGTGGCCAGCGGGATTACATCATAGTCGGTCATTTTGATGGTAATCACCGGGCGGGCCGCAACCAGCGGGTGATTTTCCGGTGGTGAAATTGCCGCCGGCATATTGATACCGGAAACTTCCATAAAATCACTATAAGGATCGCCGTCGGTACTCCATTTGAGCGGATCGGTGATATAGTATTTCGTATCTGATCCATCCCAGGCTTGCAAGCCCTCGGTAATAGAATATGTAAAGCCCTGGAGCTCCAGTGCATTATCGATGCCGTCACCGTCATCATCGGCTGCGGGCGACAGCAGAGTAACACTGCCATCCGGTGCGGTGAGTGGTATCATCGCGCCCGATGTGGCATTTTCTGTCTGCGCATAGATCTGTGAAAAAGAAAGACAGATAATGAATACCAGAAATGGCATTGCATATTTATTGCGCCATCGGGCAATAAATACATTTGTGGTAGATAATAAATAATTCATGTTTCCCCCTTGGTTCGATTTTTATCAAACTGTTTATTGCTGGCTAAATGCCAGGTATAAGTAAACGCAGGAAAAGTGAGTGGAAGTGATAATGATAAATAAAAAAAGTCCCTTAGTCCCTGAGTCCCTGAGTAAAATCAAAATGTAGAACTGATGAATATTGAATTTCGAATTTTGAAGTACCTGGTTGTCATCCTTTCAGGACCCTTGTGCCTGAGATACAAAGTGATGTGCAATACTGATCAGCTATGTTTAACCGCAAAGGGCGCGGAGAAGGCACAGAGCGCGCAGAGAAATAAATTAATATAAAAACATTGCGGTCTTTGCGTTCCCTCTTTGCGTCATTGCGGTTAAAATATAGAGTCCTACTGTTCCGGGACAGTCTGTATTAATTATTGATAATAACACGATCCCAAACTATATTAGATCTCTACCCATCTGTACGTTAGCATGAACAAAAAATGATTTGAATCAGGAGGCAGAATTATGAAGAATTCAATCTTGTTTCCCGCAAATAATTATTCACCTGGTAATTCAAAGATTTTATTTGTTCTCATGTTTTTTGTAATCCTTATAGCCTCCAGCCGGGTAGGTTATACCCAGTTTGATTTGGCAATGCCGTTTTTAATGCTGTCGCCTTCGCCACTGCACAACGGTATGGGGCAGATTGGTACAGCATTACCAACCGATGAGGCGTATAGTCTGTATTATAATCCGGCACACCTGGGGCTGAACAGTCAAAATACAAATGGTATCTTCCAGTTTTATCCATCGAAAACAGAATGGCTGCCGGGATTCACTTTTGATGATCTGACCCTTAGCAGTCTGGCGCTTAATCTGGGGTATCAATTTGAAGATGTATTGTATGATGCGACACTAAGCATCGGGATTGGGTATATGTATACTAAACTGGATCTTGGTGAAAATGTATTTACTGATGAGAATGGAAATGTACTTGGTGTAACTGATAGCTGGGAAAACTCACATTCGCTGGGAGCAGGATTTGGATTTGAATATTATGCAACGCTCAGTGCCGGTGTAACATTTAAAAGTGCCCGGTCTGAACTAGGTCCCGGCTCCATCCAGGTTGGTAATGAAACACATAACCCAAACAGCACTGCAAATATGCTGGACTATGGCTTTCATTTATTCATACCGGTATTAAAATTTTACTCGGATCCGCTTAAAGAAAAACCAAATTCTGATCAGTTATGGTCTCCAAATTTGGATTTTTCTGTGGGTTATTCAAAACTAAATATTGGCGACCCGGTATCATATGGGTATAGCCAGGAATCACGGAATTTACCCCGGACTGCACGACTTGGCTATGCCGTTTCTGCCGGGCTCGAGTGGAACTTTAGTGGGATCTGGTATGAAGTATTTACAGCTGAGTACTCACTCGATGCATTGGATTTATTGATTGTATATGATCCGGATCCGCGTATACAGACAGGTATGTTGGGTGATATTGATATCAGCCGGAATGTGATCAAGGGCGTGGCGGATGAGAACGTGGATGTACATAAAGGATACCGTTTTCAGTTTTTTGAGACTTTTCAGATATTTGGCGGCGGATGGGATGGGGCAGGCTGGAATAATCCAAAAACTTCCGGATATGCCTTTAATCTTAAGGGTTTGTTCAAGTTGATGGCATCAGATTCACAAGACTCATTTTTACAATACCTTGGCAAGCACTTTGATTTTCAATATGTGTACTCGGAAACTGATTCCGGTGGGAGATCATCCCCTGACAGGAACGGAGTACCACAGTATCTCAATTATTTATCGCGACTTTGAATTCTAATTGTCATCCTGTCCCCGTGTGAGATCCCATGGATAAGAACCTTTTAGGGAAGCAAAAGTCGATGTGTCCAGGATAATTTTTTTTAACCGCAAAGCCCGCAATGAATTAAAATAAAGCGCGCAGAGCTATTTATATTTTTCTCAGCGAACTCTTTGTCCTCTCCGCGTTCTCTGCGGTTTCGTATTATTAGCCATGATGACTTTATCTTTCATCTCTTAGGGACTCAGGGACTTATTTTGTGCTATTGATCAATCCGTTCAAAAATCTCTGTTAGACTCATGCTTCCATAATTTTTTGCCGGCGCATTTTGATCTGTCGCTTCCCATTTTTGCAGCCGGATCTCATCATCAGCTATTTCCAGTACGGTGATGCCGTTCTTGTATAAGGTACATCCAGAATTGAAATAGCAGGGCAGGGCGTTGGGTTCAAGCGGGATCAATTTCACGACCACGCTGTTCTTCATATTGAATTTGCCGGCCAAGGCGGTAAATTTCGTCTATCAATTCTTCTTTGCGGTCATTGCTGGTATCCGCTTTTTGAATTTCCGTCTGCAGGCGGATCAAATCCTTTTTCAATTTTTCCACCCAGGATAGTGAGGCGAAAATGGCCCGGTGGGTATGACCGCAAATGATCAGACGTTTATTGTTTTTGGCCCATTCATAGCGGTCTTTTTCATAGTCTTTCACAATCATTGATTTTGTCATAGATGGCGCCGGATCAAAATCGATAATTCGCTCAATGGTTTTTCCATATATATTTACCACATTCCGGCTGATCCAGCTGAATTTATCCGAATCCAGGGTTTCCTGATGCCCATGGATCAATAATATACGGGCATCGCCAGCGCTATCTTTCAACCTGAGTGCTTCGAGCGGATTGTGACCAGGCGACTGATCATTGCGAATCGGATCTTTCATAATACTCCAGTCAATATCATGATTGCCAAAAATACGAATCACATTTTCATCACCGTATGACCGGATTAAATTGTAGATGGTGTCATCATAATGGTGTTTTATCTCGGATAGGTCAAACTGCCAGAATTCCTCAATATCACCCAAAAGGATCAGCTTATAATCATTTTCTTTATAATGTATCAGGGCATTACGGGTAATTTCCTGATTATGGGCAAAATCGTCGGCCTTGCTTTTATTCCCCAGATGCATATCACTTATGACAGCATATTTTTGTCCTGAGGTATCCAATGTCTCCGTCTCCGGACTTTCCCACAAATTGGATAAACGTTTGTGCAACTCTTCTTTATTATTGCTCATTTTAACACTCCCCTGTAAGAAAGTTAGAAGTTAGGAGTTAGAAGTTAGAGATTGGAAAAAAACACTTGACAAGAATGTTGGTATAATGCAATTTTTGTACCTTGTACCTTGTACCTTGTACCTTGTACCTTGTACCTTGTATCCTTGTATCCTGTATCCTGTATCCTGATACCTGTCACCAATCTGTCATTTCGAAGAAATCTTCCCGTCGTTTGAGCACCGTAAATTACGGGAAGGTCCAGTCTGGATGACAGACGATAGACTACCGCCTACCGCCTACTGCCTACCGGTTACTGTATCCTGGCTCCTGGCTCACGCAAGCCAACCCTCCCGCAGTACACGCAGGGCATTTTGTCCCATTATTTTATCAATATCATTGGCGGTGAATCCGGCTTTGGTCAGGGCTAGGTGGTAACCGGGGCATTTCAGAGATATCCTTCAGATCATCCGGCGGGTCTGTAAATCCGTCAAAATCGGATCCGATGGCAACCGCATCGATGCCGCCCTTATCGACGATATGTTTTATGGTCGCAACAATCAGATCAAGTCCATTGTCGTGATGACCGCTATCCAGCCAGTAGTTCATAAAAATGACACCAATCACGCCGCCAAATCCGGCAATTGTCTTAATCTCGGCATCCGTGGGATTCATATTGTGATTATTGCATGGCATGCACACCGGAGTGTGAAAAAACCAGGGGGCGCCGGATATCTTTATTCAGATCATACACCTCCAGGCGGGCTTTTGGTGTACAATGGGTCAGATCGATTAACATACCTTTTGTAAAAATTTCAGAAACGACGGTTTTGCCAAACTCCGTCAGACCCCCCTGTTGTTCCACAGAACCTTTAAAACAACCAAGAAATTTCTTGTCATCAGGAATGCCACCAACGGTTTCCGTGATCTCATTCTGATAGAAGTGGGCCAGGGTGATCATACAAACGCCACGGTTAAAGAAACTGTCCAGATGTTCGATTTTGCCACCCAGCGCATGGCCACCCTCAACGGCATGAATAAACACGGTTTTCCCATCGTTTAAACCCTGCTCTAATTCAGCCATGCTTTTTGCGACGATCACGTCAAACTTTTTCAGATCGCGGGCTAAATTTAATTCCCGCTCAAAATGATCCATGATTAGAAGTGTCGTGGCGAACGGATCTCCTTTGCGGATCGATGTGAATTTTCGATTAAAGAATCCCAATCCCCATAGCAGCGATTGTAATAACTTGCAGTCCCGGATCATTTCCCGTTCGGGAACATAAATGGAGGATATCAGCACATTCATACCACCTTCGGCAATTTTTGGTAAATCAACGCGCATGGTTAAGGGATTCCAGGCACTGCCGGTGCGGTAGCGTTTATAGAGTTTTTTTCCAAACAAATACATTTTGAGGGAGGGGTGAAGATGTAAGATCAACATGTTTGGAAATTTTCATTTTTATCAGGCATTTTGATGTCCATGATTATGTACTACAGAAAACAATACTCGAAACTTTTTATAATGAATTTTTTGAAAAACTGAAGCATGCTGTCAGGGAAGATAATCAATGTTGCTGCCTGGTTCAATGTTAAACTTTCTATGTCTGCTATAGCCGATGATGAGAAATTTATTTTCAACCGCAATAATTGTAAATTAAATGTAATATATTATCATTTGATCTCGTAAATTTATCTTGTCAGTGGAAATATGGTATAGGAGTTATAATGGGGCGTATTAGAAAATTTGCCGGTCCAAAATCAAAATATGATAAAAGTTTGCCGTATACCTATCGGGCAGAAGTGAGTGAGATTCCCGATGATAATGAAATTACGTCAGATTACTTTTCCGATACACTCTGCGGATTGCTCGACTATCTGAGAGATAATGATGATTAATCCGGAAAGCGCGCGTATCTATGGTATTTATCAAAAAAAGGAAGTACTGCTGAATACGTCGACACTGCGTTGGAGAAAATGGTAAGTGGCTGGATCGTCCTGAAATTTGCCAGGCCATGGAAAACAAATACCGTGAAACCCTGGATGAGATTTATCGCGGACATGTGGACAAAGGTAATTGCGAGTTCGAAGACCGGGACAGAGAAGGCATGGGCCCGAATTAAGTAGCCAGTAGGCAGTTGGCAGTCGTCAGTACTTTGTCATCCCACCGGGATCCTCCCGGGATTTACGGTGCACAGTCGACGGGAAGGTTCTACGAAATGACAAAAAGGCTTAATGTGTCAGGAATAGGGAGCCAGTAGCCAGTATCTTGTACCTTGCAACCAGCATCCAGCATCTTGTAATCTCTTATTCCAAAATACAACTTCCAATATTGACCGGAGAGAAATATGACTTTGCTAAAATTTTTGTTTTTTATAGTGGTTACATTTTGTGTTTATGGATGTAGGAGTACGGATCATACTACAAACACGGTTAAAAAAAATATGGAGTATGCCCGGATCCAGTATGGCCAAATGCTCGATGTTATTAAACAGTCAGATAAGAATCCCCGAACTGTGGATAAAGATAATAATCTGAAGTTGGTTCGACCGCGCGACTGGACAAGCGGATTTTTTCCCGGCGGTCTATGGTACTTATATGAATATACTAAGGATGATAAATGGCGCACTTCTGCCGAATTTTTTACAAATAATATTCTGGCCGAGCAGTATAATGCCGGAACCCATGATATGGGTTTTAAGATGTTTTGTAGTTTTGGCAATGGATACCGGCTGACCGATAATGAAGACTATAAAACAATATTAATTACCAGCGCCAGAACACTAAGCACACGTTTTAATCCGGTGATTGGTTGCATCAGATCCTGGGATCATAATAAGGACAAATGGCAATACCCGGTAATTATTGACAATATAATGAACCTGGAACTGCTTTTCTGGGCAACAAAAGCAACCGGTGATTCCAGCTTCTATAATATTGCAATTTCACATGCACGCAAGACCATGAAAAATCACTATCGGGAAGATTATAGCTCCTGGCATGTGATCAATTATGATACCCTGAGTGGCGAGATCTTGGATCGACATACCCATCAGGGTTATGCCAATGAATCCAGCTGGGCCCGGGGACAGGCCTGGGGACTATATGGTTTCACTATGGTATTTCGCGAAACAGGAGATCCGAGGTATCTGGATCATGCGATCAATATTGCCGGTTTTATTTTGAATCATAAAAATTTACCTGATGATTATATTCCCTATTGGGATTTTGATGCACCGGATATTCCCGATGCACCGCGTGATGCCTCGGCCGCAGCCATTATTTGCTCAGCGCTGTATGAATTGCAAGGCTATGTGCCTGCAAAAAGAGATCAATATCTGAAAGCGGCTGATAAAATTATGCAGAGTCTTTCTTCGGATAACTATCGGGCCAAAGCAGGCGAAAACCATAACTTCCTGTTAAAACACGCAGTGGGTCACATGCCGAAAGATTCCGAGATTGATGTACCTATTATTTATGCGGATTATTATTTTCTTGAGGCAAATATTGAGAAGATTAGAGATTAGAGATTGGTAATTGGTTAATCGGTTTTCGGTACTGGCAACTAGATACTGGTACCTGGTATCAATCTGTCATCTCGCAGAGATCCTCCCGCAATTTACTGTGCGCAGACGACGGGAAGATTCCTGCCTGGCTCGTTTAACGGGCCGGAATGACAAAGAGGAGGTAAGGTGATGAATTAGAATCCGGGAACTTGGAACTTGTAAATAGTAATTTGTTACTCGGTACCCGGCGCTTGATATTCGTTGGTTGGTTTTTGAAATTGAATTCTGATAATTGAAAGGCTGTGCGATGAGGAAAAATGATATAAGTGCTGTTCTATATATTTTACTGATTCTGGTAATTGTCATTAGTGGATGTGAGGAGCAGAACCGGGATGGATTTGGTGTTGGTGTTTTAACGGCGAATGTAGATGTGGCCGGTATTGACAGCGCATGGATCATTGAAAAGGCGGATGCATTTTTAAAAGAGGAGCCGGTCGCGATCACGGCGACCAGTTGTGAACGCAGCCTGGGTGGTAAGAATGATTTTTATTCTGAAGGTGATTATTGGTGGCCAAATCCCGAAAGACCGGATGGCCCATATTATAACCGTGATGGCATGACCAATCCGGATAATTTTACCGATCATCGTAAGGCCATGCGCCGTATGAGTATTCATGTGGCCACTTTGGCTGCTGCCTATAAGGTAACGGGTGACCAGAAATATGCGGGACACGCGGCAAAACACCTGCGCACCTGGTTTGTAAATGAAGAAACACGTATGAATCCGCATATGCGTTTTGCCCAGGCCATATCGGGGATCGTTTCCGGTCGCGGTGTGGGGCTGATAGATGGAATTCATCTGGTGGAGCCGGCCAGGGCAGTAAGTGTATTAGAAGATTCGGATGCATTGTCATCTTCAGAGATCAAGACAATTAAAGCCTGGTTTGCCGAATTCCTGAACTGGATGAACACCCATGATTACGGTATCGATGAGCGGGAACGTAAAAATAATCATGGCACTTGCTGGGTAATGCAGGCGGCAGAATTTGCCCGTTTGACTGAAAACCGGGAAATGATGACTTATCTCCGGGACCGCTATAAAACAGTTTTGCTGCCAAACCAAATGTCACCGGACGGTAGTTTTCATATGGAACTCAAACGAACCAAAGCATATGGTTATTCACTCTTCAATATTGATGCCATGGCCATGGTATGTCATATCCTTTCAACCCCCGAAGATAATTTGTGGAAATTTACCCTGGCCGGGGGAGAGGGTATGGAAAAAGGTATGGCATTTATTGCACCCTTTATAGCCGATAAATCTAAGTGGACCTATCCACCGGATGTGATGTATTGGGATCAATGGCCGGTGCGCCATCCCGCCCTATTATTTGCCGGAGCTGCCTATAATAATTCAGAATATATTGACCTCTGGAAGTCCCTGAAACGCTGGCCCGATTCAGAAGAAGGATTGCGTAATTTTCCCATCAGACAACCGGTCTTGTGGATAAAATAGTTTTTTTATTAAGCCAAAAAATGGGGGGTGATCAAGTCCTGAGACAAAAATCGCCCGGGAACCTCCGCTGCTATAATATATTTGCTACAATATTTCTTGTATAATTTTGTCTTTCAATATTTCAACTCGCGAATTTATTAAGTATAATTATAGTTATATTTGACAAGATATATCATATTTGTAGTAAATAGTGAGTTAAATACGATTCTGTAAGGGAACATGGATGGAGTGAAGGTGTAGAAGATCCTGAAACCCTGAAACAAATTCAGGGCAGGCAAGTTCAGGATGACAATTAAAAAGAAATTTAAATAATTCAGAACACTCACCCAATGAGCAGGATTGAAATATCAAAAATATCAAATTAATATTTCTTATATTTTTAACGCCAATCTTTTTTCTTCATTGTGCTAAAGATGATACATCCCTGAACTCGGATTCATCGACTCTGTTATTAGTTAATGAAAGTGCTCTAAATATAACGGAGCCATCGGGATTGTCACTGGGCAGGAATAATCAATCCTTATGGGTTGTCAGCGATGCGCCTGATAATGAAATATATGAAATTAGTTTACAGGGTACGATCCTGCAGAAACTGCCTTTTAATGGCGATGATCTCGAGGGCATTGTATTTGACTCACTAAATAATGTGCTGTGGGTGGTGGAAGAGCGGAAGCAGGAGATTGTTAAAGTTGGTTTGGATGGATCGGAATTATTCCGTACTAAAATAAACATTACCAGTTCGGATGCCGGTGGTCTGGAAGGCATATCGATAGATGCGGCTAATGATATTTGGCTGGTGAATGAAAAAGAGCCGGGGCTCCTGATTTCACTTCTAAAAAATTTTTCAATAAATAATCGGATTGTCTTAGAATTTGCACAAGATTACTCCGGTCTGTCATACAGCACGCAAAGTGATCATTTATGGATTGTCAGTGACGAAAGTAATTTACTGGTCCAATATGATCTGGAAAATAAAGTGCTGGTGAAATATAATTTGTGGATGAAAAAAGTGGAAGGCGTCGCCGTTGACGAAACCAATCAGCTGATTTATATCGTCAGTGAATCAGAACAAAAATTATATACCTTCAAGTTGCCGGATTAATACCCAGATGCAAGATACAAGATACAGGATGCAGGAAGATAACTTGATGAATTAGATCTTGCATCAATAGTAATCAGCTAGCAGATTGCATTTTAAATCTTGTATCTTGTATCTTGTATCTTGTATCTTGTAATCCAGCATCCAGCATCCAGCATCCTGACTAGTAGATTCTCTCCGGGGCAGGATTTTTTATCCTGGTCAGTGTCATCTCGGCTTTCGCGTTATCGCCACTTGCACGATAAATATTTGCCAGATTTCGCATACACACAGTACTGAACGAATGATGTTCACCCAACAGTTCAATTGCCGTATCCAATGATTTTTCCGCAAGTTCGATGGCCTGATCATATTCCTTTGTTGCCGCCAGGGTCTTTGCCAGAAACATTCTGGTATTCGCAGTAGTAAAATGTGCATCACCTAATGTCTTTTGACACATCGCTACTGCATCATTTAAGTATTTTTTTGAGCGGGGATAATCCTCAAGATGATAGTATGCCCAACCGATATTTTTTAGCGTTCGCGCAATTGCCTGATGTTCAGTTCCATAGGCTTTTTTATCGATTTCCAGGGCCTTAAAGAACAACTGCTTGGCTTCAATATATCTTTTTTTTCTTATAAGCAGCCGTCCAAGACTGTTCAAATTATAACCGACATCCGGATGGTTTTCTCCAAGAATTTTTCTGCGCATGGCCAGGGCCTGGCGATACAGGGTTTCTGCTTCATCCAGATTACCAATGTTGAGCAGCATACTAGCCAACCCATTCAGGCTATAGGCTACATCCGGATGTTCCTCTCCATGCAATTTTCGATCCATGTCCAGGACCTTACGATGCATTACGATCGCATCATCAATATAATCCATGTCACGTAACAACTGCGCATAATTATACATGGTCGTGGCCACTTCGGGATGTATCTCTCCGTAATTTTTTCGGAGTATATCCAGACTTTGCCTGAAATAAATATCCGCCTGTTCATAACGATTCATTTCGTGCATCAACAAGGCAAGGCTATTAAGTGTGATTCCCAATTCGGGATTTTCATTAATGGTCTGAATAGCAATTGCTTCGCGATACAAGGTATCCGCTTTGTGGTAATCTCCAAGAAGATTCCATACCCAGGCAAGCGAACTATATGTCCTGGCGAGTTCGGGATGATTGGGAGGTAAAGATTGCAGATTAATTTTAAGAGCCTGTTGCAATAGGGAATCGGCCCTGTCATAAACTCCGCGTGCAATTTGCACCGTACCGAGTCCGGTAAGATTTTTTGCCACTTCCGGGTGCACTTCGCCAAATAATTCTTTATTGATACTCAGTGATTTTTCGATCAACTCCTGTGACTGATCGAATAAACCCAGGCTATAATATACGTTTCCTATGGTCGCGTACATGGTCGCTTGTGTTTCGGGCTGCCCGTGCAATTCATTGTCAATCCGGCCGGCACCGCGCTCAAGTATTTCCCGGACGGTAATGGTCTCACCCCGCGATTCGCTGGGATCTGCTACATTGAATAAATCCACCAGGAAGGATGATACGGCCTGTGCCTTCTGTGCTTCTGCCAATGCACGGTCTCTTTGAGCGGAAAGCAAGATTGTATAATAGGTTACGAGACTAATGAGAATAATGGTAACAATGGCCGCGCCGCTGACTCCCAGGCGATGCCGTCTGACAAATTTTTGCATCCGGTAACTAACTGATTCTTTACGCGCCTTTACCGGCAATCCCTTCAGGTAGCGTTCAAGATCCTGTTTAAGAAGTTCTGCTGAATCATAGCGTCGATCCTGCTCTTTTTTTAATGCCATCAAGCAAATATTATCAAGATCACCGGTAAGTTTTCTACGTAATCGCTCCGGAGAAATCTTACGGGTTTGACCGATAGAAATTAATTTTTCTTCGTCATCTGAATCGGATTTCGATAAAAACTTTTTTATAACAGAACTTGGTCGCGGTGCCTGTGTACCCGTGATGATCTTTTCCATATCAAGCAAAGATGAACTGTTGAACTCATATGGCCGTTTACCGGTAAGCAGTTCATACAGAATCAACCCCAGGGCATATACATCGGTGGTAGTGGTGACCCGGCGGGACTGGATTTGCTCCGGTGCGGCATATTCGGGTGTCATTGCATATGTTCCGGTATGTGTCAGAGCCGGCGTATCCTGATCCTCGCTGAATACTTTGGCGATACCGAAATCAAGCAGTTTTACAGTTCCATCATCAGTGATAAATATATTACCAGGCTTTAGATCGCGGTGAATGATCAGGTTGTTGTGGGCAAATTGAACTGTCTGGCACACGGTCATAAAAAGTCTGATCCGGGCATCGATTGCCAGTTTATGATGATCACAGTACTCGTCAATCGGTAATCCGGAAACATATTCCATCGAAAAATAGGGCATGCCTTCATCGGACATACCACCATCCAGAAGCTGGGCTATGTTGGGATGTTGCAGTTGGGCAAGGATCTGTCGCTCATGTTCAAAACGGCTGATAATGGCACCGGAGTGCATTCCCGGTTTGATAAGTTTGAGAGCGACCTGTTGCTCAAACTGACCATCCGCACGTTCAGCAAGATAAACAGATCCCATACCGCCACTCCCGATTTCCTTCAAAATTCGGTAATGACCAAAGCGCTTGCCGGTCCGGTCCGTTTCTGTTAAGGAGCCTAAACTTTCCTTAAGTGGTCGATCGAGCAGATTACTCCCCGTTTCATCGGCTGCCAGCATCGCTTTGATTTCATCAGTCAATGCAGTATCATCTGCACAGGCTTCAGCGAGATATATGTCTCGCTTTGGCTCAGGTAGTTCAACTACAGCCTCAAATATATCCTGAATTTTTTGCCAGCGTTCTTGGTTCACAATACTCTCTTGTCATCCTGAATTCCTCCCTAATTTACAGGGTCTCAGGATTCGGGTAAAATTTAATATTCGGAACGGTCTGAGACCGTTCCCTACATGATAAATTCTAAATCACGGAGCTATACAGATCCCCGTTCTGGTGGTCGTTTTCGAAAATTTTATTTAAAAACTGAACAAGGACACGGCATGCCGTGTCCCTACTTTGTCTCTATGTCGCTTTACATATTTTTGTATTTACGCAGGGACTCAGGGACTTTGTGCCTCTGTGTCTTTTACTTTTTTACTCTGTTTCTTTGTCTCTTTGTCACTCAAGATATTTATGTTTTTACTCAGGGACTCAGGCGCTTAGGGACTTTTTCACCATCTCTGTCCTTAATCAACTAAACTCCAAATCCTTACACTCCTTACTCAACCAGGCTCTTGCCAGGCGCCAGTCGCGCCGGATTGAAGGAAGAGATACGTTAAGTAATTTGGCAATTTCCTCGTGTGTTAATCCAATAAACAACCAGTACTCGACTACTTTGGCCTGACGGGAGCTCAGTTTTTCAAGTCGGGTAAGCGCGTCATCCAGGGTTATTAATTCTTCCGGTCTAACTTCAAATCCTATCGTGTCCTCATTAAGTGTCAGCACATCTGCACCGCCGCCTCGTTTTTGCGTCAATCTCTCATTAGCATAATTAATGATGATCCGGCGCATAGCCCTGGCGGCAATGGCAAAAAAATGAGCCCGGTTTTGCCAGGTAACACGATTTTGATCGACCAGTTTCAGATAGGCTTCATGCACCAGTGCCGTGGCGTTCAGGGTCTGATTATGTTTTTCGTTGCGCAGTTGGTTTCCGGCCATCCGCCGTAATTCATCATACACAAGCGGTAGCAGCTGATTCACTGCATTTTCATCACCGCTACTTATGTCAGCCAGTAGAATCGTAATATCGTTTTTTGTTTGAACCATAATTAGTATCTAAGTTTGAGTCATATGTCCATTATCATTTAGACAGGATAACAGGATAAACGTAAATTAAACTAGCGCTCTAGCACAATCCACCTCTCTTATATCGTTTAATATAGAACAAGATTCTGGGGAATTTTAATTCATATATTTATAATTGATCTTTGTGTGAATTTTCTTGTGTAATGAATACATCTTTTCTACATTTCTCTCATGGTCGTGTAACTTATAAAAAGCGTTGGTTTAATATTATGGGGATTAATTATGATGAGTAGAAAAAGTGGGGCCCAGTCAATAATATTGCTTCTTATTGGGATTTTTTATTTGTCTTGTAATAGCGACAATCCTGTATCATCAGAATCCAGTTTAGAAATTACGTTAAAAAACACTGAGCAATATGAATATAACACAAAGATCGGCGGGGATGAGGAAGGGGCAAAAATTATTACTCAGGCAAACCATTATCACAGAAGCGAAATTGTCAGAGATGAAAGTACTTCCTGGACGGCAGTTTATAAATATGAGCCTGCATCTGGCTATACCGGCAGGGATTATGTGGAACTCGAAACACAAACCGGCAGCGACGGCGCCAGCCCGCCAACTGAAACCAGCCTGATTAAGATTACTTTTTTTGTGACAAATTAATCGTGAAATAATGTTAGAAGTGATCAGGGGCCATAAAAGATGGTGATTTGAATAAATGATTTGAAACATTGACCAAAAATTTTCGAACAATAGAAAGTCAATATTGTAATTCATATCATTTACAGATGAGTACTTTGTCCATTTGGAACATATATGTTCATACGATCTCTACTCATATCCTTATTATTTGGAACGTTGGTGATTGCAGGTAACCCGGACAAAGTATTATTACTAAAAAAAACCAATTCCAATATCACAATTGATGGTATTATTGATTCTGTCTGGAGCAGTGCCGATTCAGCAACTAATTTTTTTCAGGCACGACCCTTTTTTGGCCAAAGTCCTTCGCGCAAAACAGTGGCAAAATTACTCTCTTCCGAGCAAGCACTTTTCTGTCTGATCATCGCCTTTGAAGAAAATCAAAATATCGAACTCAAAAAGGGTAAACTCGATGACCATGGCGGGGATGTGGTCTCGCTCATGCTGGACACCTATGGAGATGAACGTACGGCGTATAAATTTGCGGTTACCGCAGCGGGTGTACGCTCAGATTGCCGCTTGCTGGATGATGCGCGTAATCGGGATTATAGCTGGGATGGAATCTGGTTTGCCAAAGCGAAAGTATACGATTGGGGATATGTGGTGGAAATGAGAATACCCTACAAATCGATTCAATATGATGAATCACTGACATCCTGGGGAATAGATTTTGACCGCTGGGTGGCATTAGAAAGAGAGGATCTGTACTGGTGTCCCTTTGAAGAAAATGAAGGTCAACGTGTTTCACGTTTCGGACAGTTGCAATTTCAGGATTTTAAACCCAGTATTCAGGGCCTTAATCTGGAGCTCTATCCGGTAGGTATAGCCAAAGCAACTTATGTTAGTGATGATAAATATGATACAAACTTAAATCTGGGATTTAATGCCTTTTATAATCCGTCTCCAAAACTAACTCTGCTATTGACCGTAAATCCTGATTTCGCCCAGATTGAAGCGGATCCGTTTGATTTTAATATATCACGCTACGAATCCTATTTTGCCGAGCGTCGCCCGTTCTTTACCGAAGGAAGTGAAGTCTTTATGCCGGCGGGAAGAATGCGTAATAGCGGTTTTTACCGGCCTCTGGAACTGTTTTATTCGCGACGGATTGGTAAAAAATTACCGGATGGACAGGAAGTACCATTAATAATGGGATCAAAAGCGTTTGGCCGGGTGGGTGACTGGGAATATGGTGGTTTTGTTGCATTGACTGCGCAGACAGATTATATGGATGAAGATACACCATTAACCGAACCGCGTGCTTTGTTTACTTCAGGTCGGCTCAAACGCCAGATTCTGGGAAATTCGTCCGTTGGCTTGCTTTATGTTGGAAAACAGACCGCTGATAATACCTATGGTGTGATTGACATAGATGGTGCATTCCGGACATCCAGCTGGCAACTGGCCTATCAGGTCGCATATTCTTTTGATGACTACAAAAGTGACTTTGCCGGCGCAGCCGGATTTACCATGATCGGCGAGGACTGGCTAACATTTTTACGTTCAAGTGTCATAGGGAACAATTTCGATTATGCAGATCAAATCAGTTTTGTCCCCTGGAAAGGAACCAAAGAATTTACCGGATTAACCGGGCCGCGCTGGTATTTCGCAGAGGGATACATTGAATCTATTTTGATATATGCTGGACCGCTATTGTACTATGAAGATGCAGATCTATATACGGACTATGGCGGCCTGCTTGGATACAATATGCAGTTCCGGGATAATTGGGGATTCGAGATTAATGCCGTTGTTGGTAAATCTAAAGATTCTGATGTGCTTTATGATTTTTATGACGTCAGTATATCCTCATGGCTAAACACATCTCCCAAGTGGCAGGCTAACCTTTGGGGACAATATTCATGGAGATACAATTTTTCACGGGAGTATCTTGCATTTTATATCAATACCGGAGGAAACTTTGACTGGCAAATGTTAGATGAAATCGGGATTGGGACTAACCTGAATATCTATGTTGAAGGAAATCCACAAAATGAGATTGAAGATATTACCTATAATGCTCGCCCTTATATTTCCTGGACACCTGTTAACGATCTGAACCTCCGGCTGTATGTAGATAATGTAATTCTGAAATCTTCCGGGAAACTGGAACAAGTGGTTGCCGGCTTTTTAGTCGCCTATAATTATTCACCCAAGAGTTGGTTATATTTTGCAATCAATGAAATTCGTGAACGCGATGATTTCAGTGTGTTGCGCATTTCCGATCGTGTTGCGGTTTTAAAGGCCAGACTATTTGTATTATTTTTAATATGATTTAATTTTGTCGCGTCTTATAGAATCCATCTGTTGTGGACTCCAGTCATACCGTCCTTCATAAATGCCTTTGCTTTCCCAGTCGCCATACATGGGGTTAGGGAATATAATAAATCTGGACCCGAAGGAAGATTTCAGGCTATCCACCAGTTCGTTTCGCCGGTTGGTACTTTGCCGGTCAAACAGGGTAGAAAAGTCTGATAGATTATCACCAAGTAGTAATAAAATTTGATGGGTATCTGCTACCGACTTTCGCCTGGTTTCTTTTTCACTGGATTTGGTTTTCAATAATACATGGTCTGCATCGGCAAAGGGAAAATCGTATTTCTTCAGATTATTGATTGTGACTTGTTGTTGTTCGGCCAGGCGATTGCTGATATAAAATATTTCAACACCTTTGCTGGCAGCATATTTGAAAAAATACAGTGCACCGGGAATTGTATCCGCGATGCTTAATGCACCCCACTCTAACCACGATTCTTTACTGTAGGACACATCCTGTTCAATTAGTCTCCCATTATAAGGACTGTTGTCCAGAACTGTTTCATCAATGTCGGTGATTATGGCAAATTTTTTATCCCCTGGTGCTTTTTTTGCCAGCCATTCATCCAACCTGAAGCCGTGCGAAATTATATGTCTGGAAAGTCAATGCCCGGTACTCCGCTGCATTTTGCTGCCAAAGTACGGATTGAATAGAATGTTCACGGATGGGTATTCCGGTTTTCTCTTGATTCCCGGATCGGCATTGAATGAGTAAAGCGGATAATAATAGCAGGACCGGAAAAACATAGATTTTCATATTACCTCATTAAATCGATGAATAAGGTGTAATCTTAGTATTTGTCATCTCGCAGAGATCTTTCTGTTGTGCAGGCACAAATTTGATTTTAGGGAAAATGGGCCCATCCAGCGGGAAGATCCCTAAAGGGATGACATATTGTTGTTACTTTTTATCTGAGTCAAAATAAAACATAAAAGTTTCTGTACATCACAGGGACTTAGGTACTAAGGGACTCAGGGACTATTTGTGTGGTCCTGTGCTTCGGATAAAAGTTCCTTATCCATAGGATCCCGTTCCGGGACAGGATGACATTTCAGCGAACAGTGGTACTTACCTGCCCTCCTTTTTGCGAGTTAAAACTAATCTGATAGGGGGCATTTCCCGAGACAATCCAGCGCACATGCTGCTGACTCATGCCATCAATTGTATTAATTTTGATGCGGTCCGGCTGATACTTTTGTTCTGTTGCAATATTTAGAAAAGGATTATGCCACCACGAATCCGGCAACTACCTTTACATTTTGTCCTTTAATGGTAACATTGTCAGGCATAGTAATATTTTTCTGGACATCATGCGTCGAACGGGTAGGTAATACACGTTCATTGTGAATAATGACATCAATCTGTTTTAAACCACCGGCCAGATTCTTAACGCTGGTCGAATCAATTTTTATTACAGGCAAGTGATATGCATGGAACAGAGTGAACGCCATATTACGATGACACATATCTTCAATCATGAATGATGGTGCAGTACGGGTCCACGCCTTTTTTACACCGCCAATTTCAATATCACCATATTGCGGATGTTTTATTTTTTTCCACGGAACGATTCCTTCACCGAACAACAGGAGTTTGTCAAAACGATATACATCTTCCTGTCGCCCGAACCAGCCATCATCATCTTTTTTTGGTTTCCGGAAATAATCAAACGAGCTCCATAATTCATTGGTAAATGTATAGGCACCCCGGGCACCAAAAAACCAATCCAGTTCACCCCCGTAAGCCGGATACAGATCTTTATATAGTACATAATAACTATAGCCGGGCAACATTTCCTCACCCAGTTTTCCCAGAAATTCATATTTTTCCGTATCGGATCTATTATACGTAACCTCATCACTTTTACTTCCCGGACCTCTTAAGATCATACCGCCCGAATTATGGTATGACTGGGCGGCGCCAATATTGGGATGTGCCAGGACAAAATCGGCAACCGCGCGGGTTTCAGGTAGACAAAAGGGATACTGATCGGCACCATATTGTGTATATGCCGGTTGCCAGTTCCAGCCCCAGTTGCGGTTCGGGTCATAATATCCCGGACGATCTTCATTTATCCGGCCATCACCGTCGTTGTCAATTCCTTCCCAACCAAGCAGATCATAGCCACCCAATTCATCGGGATCGGCTTCCATCATCAATCGCGGATCTTTATCACTTGTTTTCCAGCGGCCCAATGGATTTACTCTTCGCATCATGACGATGTTGCCATCGCCATCCAGATCATCAAAGCCATCTTCATCAAACAAACCATCCCCATCATCATCCCGTGGTTTCATTCCTGAACGGGGTGAGTGCGGGGTATTCGGTTTATGTATATAGTTGTCCCGGGCATCCGGATTTATAGTTGGCACGATGTAAAACGTTTTATTATCAAGCAGTGAGGTTATCCAGTCTACCTGACCATAATTTTCAGCCAGATACCAGGCAGTATATAGCGAAACTTCGGCACCTTGAATTTCATTTGAATGAATGTTGCCATCGATATATATGGCCGGTTTGCTAATCATCAGTTCCCTTTTTAAAGTTGGTAACTGTCAGAATATGAATGTCTCTGTCTTCGACAGATTTTCCAATTGAGCCATATTTTATCAGATTGGGATGTGCTTTGGCAAGCCGGTTGCAGATATCGCCGATTTCCTTCCAGTCATAATAACGGTTCCATGCGATTTCGACCTTTGGATTATTGGGTGCCCCCATGGCCTTAAATGAACTGTTGGTGATTTCCCGTGTTTCTGTCTGGGCAATCAATCCAACCGAAAGAACCAGAATAAGGGTGAATATAAGGGTCATTAATTTTAACATAGTAATTATCCTTTGATTTTTTCAGGATACAAGATCAGGATTCAGATTGCAATTGTAACTTGTAACTCGGAACTCGGAATTTGTAATTTGTTTCCTATTTCTTGTACCTTGTACCTTGTACCTTGTACCTTGTACCTTGTATCCTGTATCCTGTATCCTGCATCTTGCATCCAGCATCCTGTTACTGCAATGTCACATTCTTCCCAATGCTTCCCGTCATCGGGCTGCCGATGGTCATTTTTAACGATTCGTTCTTTTTCCCGATCACTATCCAGCTCAGTTCACTGCTACCACCACTGCCATCCAGAATATCAATAAACTGGAGGACTTTTCCCGCAGCAAGTTCCTGGTTTTTTGACAGTTCCAATGAAATCTTGATCTTTGGCGACCACTTATTTCTGGTTCCCAGATGCGTGTTCGTAGGAAGATATCCTGAATTAACCACGGTCAGCGAAATACGATACAGGTTATCATGTAAATGTTCCACTTTCAGATTACTGGCATCGATCCTGGGCAACATGTGACTTATCTTATGGAAAAATGAAACATATTTTTTTGATAATACTGATAATGAGTCTGTCGGTGGATTTTCAGTTTCAAATGGTTTAAATCCTCCAATTTCTACTTTTTTGTCGGGAAAATCCGGATGTTTGAACTCTTTCCAGTCCACAATTGCCCTTAATTGATCCGTTTCTTGCAGCCAATCCCACATCCGTTGATTTTCTGATTTGTCTTTCTTGCTTGATTTTTCGGTCTTCATACTCATTTCTGAGTTTGTCTTGGATGAATCCGCTTCAGTACCTGGTTCACTTTTACTTTTAATTATTGGTGGCCACCAGGCCGGTGTGCTGTATGACCATCTTCCAAAATGAAAATACACCCATTCATTAAATGCACCGGCTGAACTACCTTTTTGTATCGGATCTGTCAGACCGGTTATTTCTTTAAACTGTTGCGATACATAATCGAAATATGGCGCATCTTTTTTATCTACAACCTGCACCGGTTTTCTTGCACCACGACCAGGTTCTTCCGGGGCATCTCCTTTTGCCGCTTCCCACGGATGGTTCAAATTATCATTGGGGCTAAAACTAAAAACGGCTGTTATATTTTGGTGAGCAAATGCAAAATCAGCCACAGCCCGAGTTTCAATTTCAGATATCTGATGCTGTCCGGCGCCGGTAACAAAATATTGGTATTTATGGGTAAAATTCTGATTGAAGTTAACACCGCCGGGTTCATCTTCATTTAATTGACCATCTTTATCGTTATCCAAACCCTCCCGGATCAGCTGATAGATACCTGTTTCACCTTTTGCTGCGTTTGCTTTTCTTAATAACTCCGGATATTCTTCATCAGGCAACCACTCACCGCCTGCTTCTGTAATGCGCATCCAGGTAATCTGTCCATCTTTATTCAGGTCATCATAACCGTCTTCATCGACTTGGCCATCGTTATCCAGGTCCAAAGGGTGGTTATTTAATGTACGGGCATATACCGGTTTATTGAAAAGTGACTCACTGGCATCCGGATTTACCCGTGGGAAGATATAAAAAGTGGTGCCATCGAGCATTTTGGTGACACTATCCACCTTGCCATAATTCTGTGCCATTGTTTTGGCAAAATCCAATAAAATTTCGGTTCCTGCCAGGTCAGTTCCGTTTACACCGGCTACCAGCATAACGGCCGGTTTTGAGGCGGTACTCCCCGTGCCCAGTGTCAGGGCAAATACAGCACGCTCTCCTAATGTTTTTCCCTGACTTTCAAGTTGAATTAATTTTGGATAATCGTCAGCCAGTTTTTCCAGGAAGGTTTCCATTTGCGCATAGGTATGATACTGATTTTGCTGAGAAAAAACCGGGGCAGTGGCAAAAGCAAACAGTACCAGAAGTACAATAGAAATCGTGGTTTTCAGTAATGAATACATCCGTTATTCCTTAATAAATAGTGAATAAAATTATAAATCATAGAAACTAGTAATATATTCCCGGATCAATATGAAATGCAAATGTGAAATCAAGGTGATATTAAAGTTCTCACGCAAAGACGCTAAGACGCAAAGAAAAGATTAAACTTCAGATATTAGAAGTTAATATGATTTAATTACTCTTTATGGCCAGTTGTCTATCACCTATTAGCTTCCAATATCCAGAATTCTCAATTATTAGTTTCTGTTTTGCTCCTCTGCGTACTCTGTAAAATCTTAGCGTGCTTTGCGGTAAAAAAATAACGCGACGCATGTCATCCCCTTAGGAATCTTCCCGTCGATTGAGCATACATTTCCTTGCATTCCAATTTAGTACACACAAGGCGGGAGGATTTCTGCGAAATGACAGGCACACCGCAATCATGCAGAGACGTAAAGACACAGAAAAAGCAATTAGAGATTAGAAATTAGGAATGAGAAATGAAAAAACCGCTTGACAAGCAAAACCAAAGATGCAAAATTTTCCCTAATCCCTAATCCCTAATCCCTAATCCCTAATCCCTAATCCCTAATCCCTAATCCCTAATCCCTAATCCACATCCATCCCCGCAGTACATTGAATAAATATTGATTATTCGAGCAATCATTCTTATATTTCGTCCATTAACGAAATGGTGGATGCAGATGAGAAAATTAGCCAAAACATTTCAGGCGCTGTCCGACATGAACCGGATTCGAATTTTAAAAATGCTGGAGATTCGTCCGATGTGCGTCTGTGAAATTACTGCGGTCTTGCATCTGGCAAATTCAACGGTATCGAAACACCTTTCCATTCTGAGGGATGCAGAGTTTATCCATGATGAAAAAGAAGGTAAGTGGGTCAACTATTATTTGAATGAAACAAAGAATGATGAATATGTTACAAAAATTTTACCGCTTATCGCAGATTGGGTACCTGATGATGCTCTTATTTCACAAGACAGAAAGAAGGTAGGTCTTGTAGATCGTAATATTATATGTGGAGCTAAGTAAATGTGTGATTTGATTAATGATCTCTTTAATCAATATATGGAACATCCTGAATGAATTGGAAAACCGAATACAAACCATTCCTCTGGATATTGGGATTTTTTCTATTTATCTATTTCATGCCCATTGATATCTTAGGTTTCAGGGAAGCTGTCTATTCTGCTTTGGAACTAAGCAAATGGTATGCCCGCGAACATGTTCTGCTCTGTTTGGTTCCGGCCTTTTTTATTGCCGGTGTAATTGCAGTATTTGTCAGCCAGGCTGCAGTAATAAAGTATTTTGGTACAGAAGCAAAAAAGTGGATTTCATATTCGGTTGCGTCTGTTTCAGGCACCGTTCTGGCTGTTTGTTCCTGTACGATTCTGCCACTGTTCTCGGGTATTTATAAGCGTGGTGCCGGTTTGGGACCGGCCATTACCTTCCTGTATTCAGGCCCGGCAATCAATATATTAGCCATCATCCTGACCGCACGTATTCTTGGAATGGAATTAGGTATTGCGCGCGTCGTGGGCGCGGTGGTTTTTTCGGTGATCATCGGGTTAATCATGCATTTTATTTATCAGAAGGAAGAACTGGCCAGGGAAAAAGCCCATCTGGTATTACCTGATTCCGAAGTAACGCGTCCTTTGTGGCAAACGGCATTTCATTTTTTTGTACTGGTTTTTATTCTGATATTTGCCACATGGGGGAAACCAGAGACGGAAAATAGTATATGGTCACTTATATATCATCATAAATGGCTTATTACTTCACTCTTCGGAATTATGTTTGCCGGTTCATTAATCCTAATAATAAAATTGAACAAATGGCTGGTATTTGGAAGTATGTTTTTGGTTGCCATTGGTTACCTGCTTTTTCCGGACAATTCACAGCTCGTTTTTATGATTGCGGTTATTATGGTGACAATAATGCTCTCAATAAGTACCGGCGAGGCGCAGGAATGGATGGGCGAAACCTGGGGCTTTGCCAAACAAATACTGCCACTTCTGGCTGCCGGTGTGCTGGTGGCGGGTTTTTTACTTGGTTCCCAGGACGGTGGTCACGGTATTATCCCAAACCAATGGATTGCCGGTTTGGTAGGGGGTAACTCCATAGCGGCTAACTTTTTTGCATCGATTGCCGGTGCCCTGATGTACTTTGCCACCCTGACTGAAGTACCGATTCTGCAGGGCTTAATGAATGCCGGAATGGGAAAGGGACCGGCGCTGGCATTATTACTCGCCGGCCCGGCTGTATCCCTGCCCAATATGCTGGTTATTCGGGGCATCATAGGAACACAGAAAACACTGGTTTATGTGTTACTGGTAGTAGTCATGGCTACTCTCAGTGGGTGGGTTTTCGGAAATTTATTTTAAGAGGATAAAAGGATCCTCGCAGAGGCGCGGAGCCGCAGAGTAAAGGATTAGAAATTAGAGAAATTAGCAAATAGCAGTTAGAAATTTGGAATAGGAACTGGGAATTAGTAATTCGTAATTTGTTATTAGTATATTTTTTAACTCCTAACTCCTAACTCCTAACTCCTAACTTCTCTCTGCGTCTCCGCGTCTCTGCGGGCTACAAAATAGTATGACCCGAATTTAAAATATTATTGGTTGTATCGTTATATCGAAGGAGTAAGTATGCTCAACATCAAAGTAGTCGGTAGCGGTTGTCCAAATTGTGAGAAATTAGCAAAACTATGTGATGAAGTTATCACAGAGAATAATATCGAAGCAGAAATTGAAAAAATCACAGATTTCAATCAATTTGCAGATCTGGGCATCATGATGACACCGGGTTTATTACTAAATGACAAAGTCGTCAGCAGCGGGAAAATCCCTGCCAAATCCACCCTGACAAGTTGGATCATTGACGCAGGTAAATAATCTATGACCAAAATAGAAGTGCAGTATTTTCATGGTTGTCCGCATTCGGATGAGATGATAAAAAAAATCAAGCAGGCAATAAGCATCTCAAATGTTCAGATCGATTACAGAGAGCTTGTTGTTGATACCCCTGAAAAAGCAAATCAATATAAATTCAGGGGATCACCAACTGTACTGATTAACGGCGTTGATATAGAAGGACTGGCGGAGCCATCTTCAGGGAATCTCGCCTGCCGTTATTACAAGGATGGGCTTCCTTCGGTTGAAACGATAACAAAAATAATTGAAAATAGTGTAAAGGGGATAGGTAATACATGACTCAAATTACTAAGAAACTAAGTTTCCTTGATCGCTATCTTACGTTATGGATATTTCTGGCCATGCTCATCGGCGTGTTTTCCGGATATCTCTTTCCAAAAATTGTTGATTTCTGGAATATTTTTCAAGTGGGAACGACCAATATACCCATCGCGATAGGTCTGATTCTGATGATGTATCCGCCGCTGGCAAAAGTGCGTTATGAAGAATTGGGCGAAGTCTTCCGGAACTGGAAGGTGCTGACACTTTCACTGGTGCAAAATTGGATCATCGGTCCGGTGCTGATGTTTTTCCTCGCCATTATATTCTTAAGCGGCTACCCGGAATATATGTATGGATTAATTTTGATCGGTCTGGCTCGCTGTATCGCCATGGTGATTGTCTGGAATGAACTGGCCAAAGGGGATACGGAATATGCTGCCGGATTGGTAGCCTTTAATTCAATATTTCAGGTCCTGTTCTTTTCTGTGTATGCCTATGTTTTCATTACAGTCCTGCCGACCTGGTTTGGATTACAGGGTACCGCGGTGGATATTTCAATCGGACAGATTGCCGAGAGCGTATTTATCTACCTGGGCATTCCATTTATTGCCGGAATCCTGACCCGGTTTAGTCTGATCAAGATTAAAGACAAGGAATGGTATCATACAAAGTTTATTCCTAAAATCAGTCCGATTACTTTGATTGCACTCATATTTACCATCCTGGTAATGTTTTCACTCAAAGGGGAGTATATTGTTCAATTACCATTGGATGTCGTTCGTATAGCTATTCCTCTGCTCATCTATTTTGTTGTCATGTTTCTGGTTTCGTTCTATATGGGTCGCAAAGTAGGCGCAGATTATTCAAAATCGGCGACCCTATCTTTTACCGCTGCCAGTAATAATTTTGAGCTGGCCATTGCAGTTGCGGTTGCCGTTTTTGGCATCAATTCCGGTGAAGCATTTGCAGCGGTCATCGGTCCGCTGGTGGAGGTGCCGGTGTTGATCAGTCTGGTAAATGTAGCGTTATGGTTTCAGAAGAAATACTTTGGGGAGGTACGTGAGGGAACAGTTAAATCACCGGATGTATGTCCGTGAATTCCAAATAGATGATTGATATATTAAATTATATCGTGAAAATATTATCAAAATATGGAGTGTTAAAATGATAGTAAAAGTTCTTGGAGCAGGTTGCAAAAAATGTACGATACTTGAGCAACGTCTTCTTGAAATAAAATCAAATCACCAACTTGATTTTGAGGTCGAGAAGGTTACACGTCTTGAAGATATTATGGCCTATGGTGTGATGATGACGCCCGGATTGGTCATCAATGACCAGGTAAAGAGTTATGGAAAATTACCCGAAGATAAAGAAATATTAAAATGGATCAGGGAGGCTTGAATTGAGATTACATCTTTTTAGCACACTAATTATTATTATGAGTACTATTCTTTATTCATGTACAGAGAAAGAAAGTGAAACCAAGATTGCGGGGTGTGAGGGCAGTAGTTGTGAATCTAAAGCAGTAATGAGCGAGGGTTGCGCCGGCTGTCCGTCTGCACATGCTGATGAAGTTTCAGTTCGTGATGTAAATCAAAACGCTGAAATGCCCAAAATTACTTTTGTGGAACTTGGATCTGAGAAGTGCATCCCGTGTAAACAAATGAAGCATGTAATGAAGGCGATTGAAGAAAAATATGGTTCACAAATAGAAGTGATCTTTTATGATGTTTGGAAACCGGATCAAAAGAAATATGCCACAGAGTATGAGATCCGTTTGATACCTACTCAGGTATTTCTTAATCAAAAGGGTCAGGAACTATTTCGCCATGAGGGTTTTTTCCCGGAAGAAGAAATTGATACATTTTTGCAAGCGCAAGGATTGAAACCGATCAGGAAGAGTTGATTTATATGATTGAAGAGTCGTTTTCGTACCTGACAACCGCATTGGGTGGTAATTTATTTTTCGGATTGATCGCTGCTTTTGGGTGGGGCGTACTTTCAATTATTCTTAGCCCCTGTCATCTATCCAGCATTCCATTGGTTATTGGTTACATCAGCAGTCAGGGCCAAATAAAGGTTCAACGTTCTTTACTACTGGCTTTCGTTTTTGCCATTGGTATTCTAATTACTATTGCAATTATCGGCCTGATTACTGCCATGATGGGACGATTAATGGGCGATATGGGGCAGTGGGCGAACTACATTGTGGCTCTGGTATTCATTATGATCGGTCTGTATCTTATGGACATTATCCGTTGGGACTGGAGCGGCATACAGCTATGGAAAAATAAACGTGGAGGCATGTGGAACGCCCTGTTTCTCGGCCTGATTTTTGGCATAGGATTAGGTCCCTGTGCTTTTGCATTCTTAGCCCCTGTCTTGGGCGTGGTCTTTCAAACGGCCTCAGATAATTGGCCCAAAGCGATGCTGCTGTTAGGATCGTTTAGCCTGGGCCACTGTGCGGTTATTGTAGCTGCAGGTAGCTTTACACAATTTGTTCAAAAATATTTGGATTGGGGTGAAAAATCCAATTCTATTCTACTGTTAAAACGAATCTGTGGTGCACTTGTGATTTTTGCAGGACTATACCTCATATTTTGGAGTTAATATAAGGTAGGATTTAAGATAAAAGGGGAGAATCGATGTATAAAAAAATTGGATTTGTGGGTGGCGGCCGTATTACACGTATCTTGCTTAAAAGTTTAATGGACCAAAATGCATTACCTGAAAAAGTGATTGTTAGCGATCCGGATACTGCCATGTCTGCCAAATTAAGCGATCTTTCAATACCCGGTCTCGAATTAAAAACAGAAATTGAATGGGAAGATTCGCCTGAATTAATATTTATCGCTGTACATCCGCCAATCAGTTAAAACCGTCATGCCTGATCTTCAAAAATTCCTGGATACCCAGACAATTTTAATCTCTCTGGTACCTGTGATAAAAATGTCTGCACTTCAGCAATTATCCGGGGGGCATCACAAGATTGTCCGCATGATACCAAATGCACCATCAATTATCGGAAAAGGGTATAACCCGGTTTGTTTTTCCGATACGCTATCCTCATCGGAGAAAAGTAACTTGATAACATTTTTTGATAACTGGGGGACAACACCCGAGGTTCCGGAGGATCATTTGGAGGCATATGCCATTTTATCGGCAATGGGTCCCACGTATTTCTGGTTTCAGTGGCAGGAACTACAACACCTGGGAAAAGAGTTTGGATTAAAAGATACGGACATCAAATCATCACTTCATGAAATGCTTACAGGATCATCTGAACTATTATTTAATTCCGGCTATCTGCCAGAGGAAGTCATGGATATGATTCCGGTTAAACCTTTGAAGGAAGATGAAGATAATATTCGCAATATCATAAATTTAAAATTGACTGGCCTGCACACGAAATTGACTTTGAAGAACTAAACCGGGTTTTTGTATTTCATCCGCTATATCCTGACCAGGAATTCCGGATACAGATCGTATTGAAATTATTGGTATTTTATCCGATAACCAGATAAAAGAATTGTACCCGTATAAATATCACATAAATTTCAAAACATAAAAAGTCGCAAGGACAAAAAATCCCAAAAATGCGGATATCGTCACAGTCCATTTAAATCTTTTTGATAACTCCCGTTTCCGGGTAATTAATATCATGAAAAGGGTGATGACACTGGCTAAAAATTGGGATGAATATTGCAAAAAAATGAGGTGCTTTCATTTTCTACTCCATTTTTTTTATTGAAATTCAAAAACTTCCTATCCTCATTAATTGAAAATTACGAATAAAGATTAATTTTGTTTATTGGAATTATTGTTATTTATCTTTATTTTTTTAGCTTCGTAGTAGATTCCATATTTCATACTTCTTACCATTTCACTCAAAATGAATGACGGCGAATATTAAATTTCAATCATAGACGGAGGAATTAATGGTACTAAAATTGACAAAGGTAAAATTTTCCTTGTGGTGTTCTGTTATTGTCCTGCTTTGTTTCGCTAGTCTGGCACCGGCACAAAACGCCTTGCCCGGTATGGCTGAATCGGCTAAAGAACCCATAAAATATATTGGGGAGCAGACAACTGATCCGAACTATCATCACGGAAGTTTACGACATGCCGTTGGTGTGCACCGGTATCAGGTGATGCGTGCAAATCACGATCATCCACCCGAGAAAGGCAGTGAAACCGGCTGGATGTATAACCATCAACCCTATTTGTGTTACTGGAACGATCAATACTACCTCCAGTATCTCAGTAATCCATTAACAGAGCATGTAACACCCGGCAGAACTTTGTTGATGGTGTCAAAGGATGGCCGTCATTTCAGTGCGCCTGATATAATATTCCCTGAGTATGATCTGCCTGAGATAAAATATAAGCATGAAGATTCCGGACAGATTTTTATTCTGCCGGCTGGAACAAAGGCAGTGATGCATCAACGTAATGGTTTCTATATCACGAAAGATAATCGCTTATTAACCATGGCATTTTACAGCTATTGCCCGAATCCCCGGATAGGACCAAATAATGGTCAGGGACTCGGCCGGGTAATACGTGAGATTTATAAAGATGGCAGTTATGGCCCGATTTTTTTCATTCGTTATAATCGCCATGCCGGTTGGAATGAAGATAATACCAGTTTCCCATTTTATAAGACAAGTGCTGATGCCGGCTTTGTTAAAGCCTGTGATGAACTACTTGCCAACAAACTGGTGACGCTGCAATGGTGGGAAGAAGACCGCGCCAAGGATGGGTTTTATACTATTAAACCGGGTAATGAGCAGCCAAAGGCGTTTAATTATTTTCGCCGGCCGGATGGGGTGATTGTCGGGATCTGGAAACATCAGTTAACGGCGTTGAGCAATGATGAAGGGAATTCATGGACAGATCTGGCCCTTTCCAAATCACTGATGACCTGTGGTGCAAAAACCTGGGGGCAAAACACCGAAGATGGTAAATATGCCCTGGTATATAATCATTCGGCCACACGACGCAATCGTTGGCCAATGGTGGTTATGACCAGCGAGGATGGCTATCACTTTGACAATATGCTTTGCTTACATGGTGAAGTTTCGCCGATGAGACATTATGGCTGGGCAAAGAATCAGGGCCCGCAATATATCCGGGGTATATTTGAAGGTCTTGGTGATCCTCCCGGAAAACATATGTGGAATACCTATAGTATGAATAAAGAAGATATGTGGGTAACCAGAACCCGTCTTCCCATATCAGGTACGGTGACTGAACAGGTTGATCAAAATTTTGACAACATATCATCGGAGTCAGAACTGGAGTTGTGGAATTTTCATATTCCAAAATGGGCACCAATAGATATTGCCTCTGAGTCGGAAAAGAAAAATCAGGTGTTACAGCTCAGCGATGAAGAGCCATATGAATATGCCGTTGCAGAGCGTCATTTTCCGGTTACTGATAAAATGAGCATTGAATTTGATATGATGGTTAAAGAACAGGGCAAGGATATCCTTGAGTTTGAGCTTCATAACCAAACCGATCAGCGGGCTTTGCGGATTCGCTTTGACGCTATTTATGAGAATATTACCTTTGATATCGGTGGTGTCGAGCCCTGGCCTGTGGAGTTTGTAGCGCAGAAATGGTATCATGTAAAATTAAATTTTGATTGTGATAAAGGGCGTTATGATTTCTGGCTGGATGGCAAACCCGCCCGGGAAAATATTGAATTAGATATCGATACTGAAACTCTGGAGCGAATGGTGTTTCGGACCGGCAGCTGGCGTTCAGATGTTCGTTTATTCTTATTAAAAGGTCAGCCCAGCGGACCGGGTATGGACACAGAAAATCTGGCCGCCGCCAGTGAAAAAGTGCCCAGGAGTGTGTTTTGGATTGATAATGTGAAGACCAGTTTACCGTAGATCACATAATTAGTTTTGACAGATGCTTTCGGCTTTCTGCTCTCGGCTGTCAGCCGTGAGCGATGTTGGATCGTCATTCCGAACTTGTTTCGGAATCTATATAGATGCTGAAACGAGTTCAGCATTATCTATAACTTTGTGTCTTTGTGACTTAGTGGTGATCAATAATTCAGATAACTAATATTTGAAAACTAAATATTGGGGTAGCAATGAAAAGAAATTTAAATATTTTGATGGTGATATTAATTCTTATTCAGGCTGCTATTTTGTTCAGTCAGGATGCTGAACGGCCAAATATCGTTCTGATTATGGCGGATGATATGGGATATGAAGTCCCGGGATATACCGGCGGGAAATCATACAATACGCCCAATATCGATCAGCTGGCACAAACAGGAATGCAATTTACAAATTGTTACAGTACACCAAAATGTTCCCCGTCGCGGGTAACTATTATGACCGGGCGATATTTATTCCGGACGACCGAAGAATGGGGTCACATTCCGCCTGATGAAATTACCTTTGGCCATGTTCTGGATGCGGCCGGTTATAAAGTGGCATTGGCCGGAAAATGGCAAATGGCTCTGTTAGGCGATGATCCATTGCATATCCGAAAAATGGGATTTGATCAGTCCTCGGTGTTTGCCTGGCATGAAGGTCCGCGTTATCATGATCCGTTTGTCTGGCAAAATGGTGAAAAACTGGAAAATGTATCTGACCAATATGGTCCGGATATCTTTGTAAATTTTTTAATTGATTTTATTGCCAGGAACAAAGACAAGCCATTTTTTGCCTACTATCCTATGGCGTTGGCGCACGATGTCAGTAATGATTTTACACCGCCTCCGCCACCCGGGCCAGATGGTCGCTACCAAAGTTATAAAGAGTTAATTGCATATCTGGATAAAAATGTGGGTAGACTGGTGTCCGCTCTGGATAGTCTTGGCCTGCGGGAAAACACACTTATTCTTTTTACCTCGGATAATGGTACACCGCAAAAATCCATATCGGATATCAGAGACGGTAATTATATCATGACGCCGGTGGTTTCCAAATGGGGTGATTTTGATGTTCCCGGAGGCAAGGGATTGCTGACCGATTATGGTACCCATGTTCCCATGATTGCCAACTGGCCGGGAAAAACCCGGGCTGGAAAAATTTGCAGTGATCTGATAGATTTCTCTGATTTTATGCCCACCCTGGTTGAACTGACCGGGGCCAGTCTGCCACAGGACCGGATTATTGATGGTCAGAGTTTTGTCCCCCAGGTGTTAGGTCAGGATGGGACACCACGGAAATGGTCTTATAATCAATTTGAGGGAAGTGCATGGATTCGTACTCACCGCTGGAAGCTATATGACGATGGAAAATTATATGATATGACCAGTGATCCTCTGGAGCAGAATCCTATCCTCGCCGAAAATGATGGCAAGGAATCATTTGAAATACGGGCCTATTTAACTAAGGAACTTAAGAAGTTGAGGGCACAATAAATTCGATATGTATTCGGATATCGCACCGGAAAATGACCCACCCCTAAATCCCCTCCCTCCTTCTGCGAATCAGGGAGGGGACCAATTAAATATAAGCCGTGTCTAATCTAAAACCGATTTTATCCTCATTTCCAATTTTTTGAATAATGTTTTTTCGCATCTGAGAAAATCCTGGCGAAATATTTTTAAACCGCAAAGTACGCGAAGCAAGAGCGAAGATCGCAAATAATATATATAGTCTTAGCGATCTTTGCAGAGCTTTGCTCTCTTTGCGGTTAAATGGAGTAATCCCCGGAAGGGTGTGAAGCAATCAGGTAAAAAATCAAATTATAGTGTGGACACCAATTCCTAACTCCCAATAACCAATTACAAATACCCCCTTCCTTATATATGCGCACGGTCTTTTTAATTTCCTTTGCACTTTAATTCACTTTTTGTATATTTACTTTCACTATAATAATACAACAATAGCGGAACAGTCTCAGACCGTTCCCTACATTATCTCTCTAAAATTATTAAATCCTCGTTCCCGAGATATTCTCGGGAACGCACATGAATATAATATCTACTTCCTGTTGATATTTGCTGGCACCGGTTTTACTGAAACAACAACATACACATCTATATTATCTGTGAAATTTCAATCTTTCATTATTAAGTGGAGGATGTTATGAGGCGAATTTCATTTTTCCTGTTAACACATGTCATAATGATTTCCGGATTAAATGCACAAACAACTATTAGTGAGGGCGAAGTATACGGACTCTGGACAAAATTACAATCACCCTATCATATCAATGGTGATATTACAATTCCAAATGATTCAACTCTGACAATTGAACCGGGCGTGGTGGTTGAATTTCAGAATCATTATGCTCTGCTGGCGCAGGGTCAACTGCTGGCTGTGGGAACAGAAAATGATACAATCATTTTTACCGTTAAGGATACAACGGGTTTTAGTAATCAGGACACGACACTGGGCGGCTGGTCTGGTATCCGGTTCATTGACACACCGGTAACTAATGATAGTTCGCAGATTGCATATTGCCGTTTCCAGTATGGCAAAGCCATTGGTACCAGCTGGCCATCAAATTCCGGTGGCGCTTTATGTATAGTCAATTTTAATAAACTCCGATATATCCAACAGTCTGTTTATAGAAAATTTAGCCAGCGGTCCTGAATCGGAAAATCCGTCCGGGGGTGCGATTCATTTCGAATGGTCAGATATATCGATTTCTCACTGTACTTTTATAGGCAACCGGGCATTCAGTGGCGGCGCGGTTCAGTACTATCAATCCAGCCCGGTCATTGCAAATTGTACCTTTGAGTCTAACGCAGCGTTCGAAGCAGGCGGGTTGCAGTCAATAGGAATGAGTACGTCTCAAATAACCGACTGTAGTTTTACAAATAATCAAGCGACTGAACTGGGTGGTGCCATCAGAATTTGGGATAATACCGTGACCCATCTTAATAATATCACTTTCTCCGGAAACAGTGCCAGAGATGGTGGTGGCATTGCCGCCGCATTCTGTGAACTCTATATTAGTAATTGTGATTTTATTGATAACACGGCAACGAATTTTGGTGCCGGCATTCACTCCTGGGAAAATGATCTTAACGTAACCGACTGCCGGTTTGAAGGAAATATATCTCCAGTTTTAAGCGGTGGAATTCATTCAGATTTTACTGATTTGGTGGTAAAACGGACAGTTTTTAGAAAAAACAGCGCAAGCTTGAGTGCGTGGAATTCATTCCTGGTACTCCGATGTTCAGGTGCAAAATTGTCAATTCGAGGAGAATACAGCCGATCACGGCGCCGGTTTACATTGTGATTATAGTCATATGCGTATCGACAGTTCGAATTTTATAAAAAATACCGCACGAAGTGGGGCAGGCGTACATGCTTATAACAGTGATTTGCAGATAAACAACTCAATATTTGACCAGAATGAAGCAAACGTTGAAAATGGTGGCGCCATATTATATTCAGCCGATTCAACTATATTTGGAATGCCCTATAAATTTGATATTAAGAGCACAAAAATAACTGAGAATATTTCAGCCGCTGTCTGTGCAGGCATATGGATTGAACAAGTTAGATCGGAAAATTCGATCATCGATATTAATATAGATAATTCTGAGTTTATTAAAAATCATTCGGATAGATATAGCCCGCTAAGGATCACTGGAAATATTTCAAACTTTTCTATAACAAATACTCAATTTAGAAATAACACATCAACTCGCTGGGTGGCTGGTCCGGGATTTTTATCGGGATGTTCCGGTACGATTACCAATTCGATCTTTTCTTCGAATTATTCAACTTTTTCCGATTCGACAAAATTATCCAGTTGTGCCACGTTAACCACGGGATCCCAGGTAGACTTTTTTAACTGCACATTCTTTGATTCTTCGGATGCCGCAGGCTACGGAATCTCGATGCGTAGACAGGCAAATGTCTCGTTAACAAATTGTATCCTTTGGGGCTGTGGAGATCGTCCGGTAATAATGACCACCGCGGACAGTGTCGGCTGCAATCTGTATATCAATTATAGCAATATTGAAAATGGCAGAGATTCAATATTTGTGTCAGATTCAATATCCACATTACATTGGGGAACGGGAAATTTAGCAGTTGACCCATATTTTGTGGATGTTGAAAATGGTGATTTTCATTTGTCTGACACTAGTTTATGTCTCGGTGCCGGGGTCAATTGTTATAAATTGAATGATGAATGGCATTGTGCGCCTGAGTTTGACATCGAGGGAAACATCAGACCCGCACCGGTCGGATCAAATGCGGATATGGGTGCCTATGAGAGTGATTTGGCCGGTCCGACCCGTGTTGAAAGCCGGATATCTCATACCCCAGCTCAGTTTAAACTATTTCAGAATTATCCCAATCCCTTTAATCCGGTTACGGCTATCGGCTATCAGCTGTCGGCTGTCAGCGAGGTGGATTTAAGCATTTATAATACGCTAGGTCAAAAAATAGTAACCCTCGTTTCTGAAAAGCAAAATGCGGGGCGTTATCAAGTAAAATGGCATGCCGGGGGATTTGCCAGCGGCATTTATATCTATCGTATCAAAACCGATCACTGGCAGGATGTGAAAAAGATGATTCTGGTGCGATGACCAGTTTCTGAAAAATTAGACAGGATAACAGGATACATAATTATTGAAATTAGAAATGAGAAATTTTGATTTGGCTGCTGATAATTGGCTATCAGCTGATGTAAATTATCAATTTAAATCTCTAATCTCTTAAATCTCAATCTCCGGTTTAATTTCCTGTTATCTTGTCAAAAAAAATACAATCCCCGGAACGCTCTCAGACCGTTCCTTACCAAGAACTATATTTTTCTAACTTCTAATCTCTAATCTCCAACCTCTAATCCCAAATTTAAAATCGTATCCTCATGTTCAAAATAATCAAATTAAATATATTTAAGTTGAGGAATATTAAATCATTTACAAATCGTTTAAAACAAATCACTCGTTAAAGGCAGTATATATAATTCTGCCCAGGTATATTCCGGATATGATTCAAAACGTTCACATCCGCAAAAAAACATACAGAGTTCAAACCAGCAATTGTCGCATATCAGGGGGAAAAATGAAATCGACATCTACTGCTTATATATTTGTATTATCCTTACTCACAACTATAATGTTATTCCGTTCCAGGAATCAAAACCGTATCGGCTCAGCCACGTATGGGGCTTGAAACTAAATTTCTTCCTGATAGTCTGCAGAGATTTCGGGATTTGGCAGATCGGTTGCGATAGATGGAAATACAGCAATCTTAGGTGCACCCGGCACAGCGAAGTCTTCGGGAGTGGCATATATATACCAATTCAATGGCAATGATTGGATTCAAACTCAAAAATTACTTTCCAGTGAATGCCTTAGAGGTCCGGAGGATCGGTTTGGTTCTCATGTGGATATTGAAGGAAATGTACGGCAGTGGTCGGCGTCCGGGCCATTTAATAAATTGAACGGATAAGTATATGTGTTTAATTATAATGGTGTTGAATGGATTGAAGTACAGAAACTAAAGATTCAATCATCACAAAATCAATGAATATTTGGTCAGGATTTCGCTCTCTTTGAGTGGTACATAACTGCTTGTTGGAACTCGAGAATGCTAGATAACCTGGAGCATGCCTTTATTTTTGAATATGATGGCGTGAAATGGATTGAAACAAATGAATTAAAACCGCCGGAATCAGAATCGACAATCCGATTTTTGGAAGTTCGATGTAGATCTTTAGTGAGGATAAAAGCAGTAATTGGAACGAGGCAGGAAGAGTATATGTTTTTCATGATGAGTGGAAATAATTGGGCATGAAAAACAAATACTTGTCACCATTAGGACTTGGATGCCAGACAGCTACCATATGGTTATAGAGTCTAAATGTGAGCTATATCATGGCAATTCAATTATCATTGGAGGCATGTTGAAATATCAAATGGTCTGGCTTCAGGGGCGGCATATATATTTCAATTATGATGGAAAAATTGGTATGAAAACCAAAAATTGATTAGCCGAATGATGATGCACCAGAGATCATTTTGGTAGTCGTCGTATACATTTAAACGGTAATTTATTGATAATTGGAGCAGCTGGTGACAGAGATAACCGTGGTGCAGCGTATATCTATGAATATGATGGGGCTGGATGGGTGCAAAAATACAAACTGGTCAAAGGGGATGATGAGGCCAATGATCCTGGTTGGTGAGAATTATGGCCGGTTTGGAGGTTCGGTATTCATCAATAAAAATAGGCATTGGTTGGCGCGTCGGGAGATAAAAGAAAATGGTATTAAGAACCGGTGCAGCATATTTGTATGAATTTATGGCGCAGCCAGGTAATGTTACGGCTGCAGATGGCGAATCAAACAATCAGATTAAAATTTCCTGGAATAACCGTTCAAATAATGCCGATGGTTTTAGAATATATCGTGATGGTGAGGAGATAGGAAGTACAGTACTTGCTGCAACGGTATATAATGATATCGATGCCATTCCCGGAAAATTATATAATTATCAGGTAACAGCCTATAATAATTACTGGGAAGAGTCACCGCTCTCTTTTCCAGATCTGGGCTGGCGCAGAGCAAACGGTAATATAAAGGGAATCGATACAGACGCAGGAAGGGGCGACCATTAAGGATGTTGACATTTCCGTAACTCCGGTAGACACATCATTAGGTCTCTCAATGAATTTTGACGGTGTGGATGATTACATTAAAATACCGGCAATTCCGCGAAACGACTCCTTTTCAATTTCCGCCTGGATAAAAACAACTTCGGCAACGGATCAGCAAATACTGGCCTGGGGTAATAGGTCGACCGGACATCGTGTTGAATTTAAAACCTCAGGTGGCATGTTAACTTATCGGGAAACGGATTCACAGGCCGGGTTACCGGTTGTCAGCAATCAGCAGGTAAATACCGGCAGCTGGCAACATGTGGCAGTGGTGGTCAGCGATGATATGGCACAACTATATATAAACGGTACCGCCGGGTCACAGCGTAATGGCATACGCCGTAATGTGGATGTGAATACCCTGACTATTGGGGCTAATCAATATGGTCCCGACTTTCTCCAGCCCTTTTCCGGTGGCATAGATGATGCGCAGATCTGGAACCGGGCGTTGACCGAAGATGAAATCCGCGAACACATGTTTTATGGATTGGATGGAAATGAAACCGGGTTAATCGCCTACTGGTCGTTCAATGATTCCACGCGTTCAGGGGGAGAAATTGCCGGGGATTATGCCCAGGGTGGTAATCACCATGGACAAATTATCGGTTCACAATGGCGTAATGAATCTGCCCCGGTTGGATACCGGGACTTGACCGATGTCGATGGTGAATTTCAAATAGGTAATCTGTTTTATAATGAATCACGTGAATTCCGGGTAACACCTTCGAAACCGGACCATCTGTTTGATCCGGAACACAGAGATATCGTATTAGAACGTGGTGAGGGGCTTAGCATCGCTTTTAACGACACCACTGTTTTCACTGTTTCAGGTCAGATCCTGTTTGCCGGCACAGCATGTCCTGTTGATGGTGTGGAAATATTATTAGATGGAGAAAATACGGATATATTTACTGATGCGGAAGGCAATTTTGATATTGCTGTTGAGGAACCTGGAAAAATATATACAATTACACCGCAATATGAGGATTCCATTTCTGCCCATACATTTAGTCCGGCAGAGATCTCCGTCCTCGTTGAGGGAGATATCGACGGACTTTTATTTAATGATACGAAAAAAAATCTGCTCTACGGAAAAGTACGTGGCGGCTGTATTGCCGGTCTGGGTACGGCCAGATTACGTGTTGCCAGCCTGCAAAACCCGGGTTGTTTGGATACAACCATTACAACGGATCATAACGGTAATTACCGTGTATTTTTTCCGGCGCAGGAATACTCGGTAGATCTGGTTTATATCGATAATCCCGATTCCACCAATATTCTTAACTATTTTGCAACTGAGACAGTAGATATTACCTGGGAAAATAAAAGTGTATATTTTGTTTATCATCCCAAACCGCTGGTACGTTTAGAAATATTACCATCAGAAGTAACCTGTGACGCCATACCGATTATGCAGCAGAACAGTCAATACAGTATACTAATCGATGTGCTGGAGGCGTATCAAACCGATACTTGTCATGTGGCTGGTGGATTTGTTACCATTTATGATGACATAGGTGGTAATCCGGCAGAACCAGTTGTAATCGAACTGGAGAATGGCCGGGCGATTTATAAACTGATTGCCGGTGTACCCAATATACTCGGCGGGGGTCAGCATCCCTACCAGAAGTTAATGCAAATTGAAGCAAATGTGGACGATCAGATAACCGTTCTGGACCAGTGGGCGCTGGTCACCGGTCACCGGCCACGGACACCAACATTTACCAGTGCGACGCCGGAATTACCAATGATGATCTTACGTGATCCGCCCGGTGACAGAAGTTATAGTTATCAGGCAAAGGGGAGCACCATTATTACCCGCAGCAGTCTGGAATATGAGTCAAGCAGAATCGGGGGATTATTTGCAGATATAAGAGTGGGTGGAATAGTAAGTTCTCCGGAGGTGGGTGCCAGTACATCTTATGGAGCTTATGGAATTGTCTTAATTCAGGGGCAAAGAGGGGGCACAACTGAAATCGATAGGCAGCTAGGCTTTGGTGGTAATGACAGCACAAATGTATTTACCACATCATTCACCGCAAATGAGGAATTTCGTACTGCCGATTCGGATCTTTATACTGGTGATGAGGGTGACGTTTTTATCGGCGCCTCATTAAACCAAATTTTTGCTCTTACCGATATCGTTGAATATGACCGCACATCCTGCCAAGTTGTACGTGATACTTCACTGGCAATGGACTTCACCGGTTTTAATACAACATATATTTATACAGAGATGCATATCCGGAATACCGTCATTCCTCAACTTCATGAATTAGCAGCAATATCAACGGATTCTGTCGATTTTTTTAATATCGCTATCGAGGTCTGGCAGGAGGCACTTGATAAAAATGATCAATTAAAACAGGAAGCAGTTAAATTAAGGAATATTTCGTTTAGCGGTGGTACGCAATATGAGTACAGTGAATCAACATCCAAGGATTCATCATTCACTATTGGATATTCTCAAATTATTGAACGGGAATTTGTATACGGTGCGGGATTTGTTATAAATGCAGTGCCCATAGAATTAGGTTATAAATCAAATTTCAAGTGGACTTTGCGTGAAACGCTTCTCGATAGTACAAACTCGCAAAGTAAAACATTTGGTTATAGTTTGGGGGATGATGACATCGGTGACTTTTTTAGCATTGATGTCAAAATGGATAAGAGGGGATATGGAACACCGGTTTTTGACCTGGTTTCCGGAACCAGCAGCTGTCCCTGGGAAGATGGTACCCAACCGCGTGATGGCCCGCAACTGGGCATTGATACCTTTGTTCAAAATGATGTACCTCCCGATGAGCCCGCCACGTTTATTCTCTCCCTGGGTAACACTAGTGAAAGTGGAGAAACCCGGCCCTATGATTTGCGCGTGATACAGTTAAGCAATCCCGATGGCGCGGTAATTAAATTGGGTGGTGCGCCAATGGCCAACGCACTGTCTTATTTTATACCAGCCGGTGATTCGGCCTATCAGGCTACGCTGACCGTTGAACGTGGCCCGCGCGCTTTTGATTATGAAAATCTACAAATTATGATGGTTCCTCCCTGCGAATATGATCTGTATGATACCCCGGTACCAATCGCCGATACAGTTACTTTTTCAGTGCATTTTGCCAGTCCGATCAGTGATGCCGGTCTGAGCTACCCGCAGGATAACTGGGAAATCAGTGCCGGTGAACCCGATTCGCTGCCGGTGGTGATCAATGATTATAATATCCATAATGACTATCTAAAAAGTATCAAATTGCAATATCGCCAACCAGGTGAAAAGTGGATCAATGCATTTAGCGTGACAAAGGATCAGTTACCGGATCAGAATCTGACCCGTTACTGGAATTACAAAAATTTGTCTGATGGGGAATACGAATTACGGGTAGTCAGTGATGGCGGTGCAAACGGTGTAAGATATAGCCAGGTGGCAAAAGGGCAGATTGAACGCAATGCACTCCTGGTACTCGGTGTTCCCGAACCGGCCGATGCGGTTTTAAATGCCGGTGAAAGCATTGCTATCCGGTTTGCTGCCGGTATTAATCTGGATCAGCTAAATATTCAACGCGATATATCATTGATCGATGCGACAGACAGCACGTCAATTGGTTTTAATGTTGTCGTGCAGGGAAATAACCTGATCATTGAACCGGAGATTTCCTTTACAGAACTGGGTGAACGTACTTTGATCGCCTGGGTTTCGAATATTTCCGATGCCGATGGTAATCGGCTGCGTCAGCCGGTCAGCTGGCGTTTCACTGTAAATCAACAGGCCGCCTACTGGAAGTCATTTGCATCCGAAATACGGACATACCAAGGCAATCAGCAGATTCATACCACCACGCTATATAATTCCGGATCTGAACCGGTCGAATATCAGCTGGTTTATCTGCCGGAATGGCTTTCCATGGTTTCTGACAATCTCATGGGAACAATGGCGCCGGGCACAGAAAAACTCCTCACCTTCAGATCGAAAGAAGATGTCCCTGTCGGTGTCACTCGTGATTCTGTGGTAGTTCGGCTGGCCGGACAAGAGGAATCGCGAAACATAGAGCTCAATGTTTTGGCTGCACCGCCACAGTGGAGTTCACAGGAAATCACCGCCGGGGCATATATGACCGAGGTATATGCACAGCTGTTACTTAATGAAAATATTTCTGGGGATAATTTGGATTTTGCAGGCGTGTTCATCAATGATCAGTTGTATGGTATGGGCCATGTGCGGTTTGATGAACTCACTGGTCAGCACCTGGCGGCCTTCCAGGTTTTCTACACGGCGCCGGTTGGCGGGATATTGGAATTTCGATTATGGGATGCCTCGGATGCCCGGGAATACCGCTATTATAGTGACGACCTGGTTTTTCAGGCGGGTACTTCAATTGGAAACCGGTATCATCCTCTCATCATTCAGCCAAATGAAATCTACCAGGCAATTGACATAAAATCAGGCTGGAACTGGATATCTCTAAATGTGGCTGCATCCGATCTGTCTCTCAAACGCATTTTAAAAGACTATAATGCACAACCCGGGGATTTAATAAAAGGTCAGTCCGGATTTAGTGAATATTCCGATGAAAATGGCTGGACGGGTACACTGGATTTTCTGAGGTTGGATGCCGGATACAGGTTGAAATCGAAAAATGGCAATAAACTGGTCACTGCCGGCCGGCCGGCAAACAGCTGGGCGACACCCGGCGCTTTGACACCGGGTTGGAACTGGATTGGCTATCTTCCCGAAAAATCTCTTGAATTAGACGATGCATTATATTTTCTGAAGAATGTGCAGGGAAATATTATTAAAAGTCATGACCAATCAGCAATATATGATAACGGCGAATGGGTGGGAAAACTTCGTGAAATGCATCCCGGTCAAAGTTATTCACTTTATACGCAGCTGAGTACAGAACTGGTATATCCGGATCTAAAAAAGCAGCAGCAATTTAGTGAAAAATCAGATTGGACTGTGGATGTACATAAATATGAGTCCAATATGACCGTAACCGGTGTCTTTACTTTTGACGGTTCGGATTATGGCGACAGCTCATTAATTGTAGCCGCATTTATTGATGGTGAGTGTCGCGGGGTGACACGTCCGCAATATGTTCCACATCTTGACAGCTATATCGCATTTTTAATGATGTATGGTGCAACGTCAGAAAACGGCGCATCGGTTCAACTGAAGGTATATGAACCCAACACTGAAATCACCCGGGAAGTTGCAGAAAGCATGGTTTTTAATTCCGATGCCCATAACGGCAGTTTGCAGGAACCTTTAGAACTGAATGCCCTGCAAACGGAGAAAGAAAGAATTCCGGCTGTGTTTTATCTACAGCAGAACTATCCTAATCCATTCAACCCGTTGACGACCATTGAATATGGTCTGCCAGTGGATGAGGATGTTACAATTGCAATTTATAACGTATTGGGACAAAAGATATCGGTGTTGGTTGATGGCCGGCAGGAGGCCGGCAGATACAAAATTCAATTTGACGCCGGTGCCATTGGCATGGCCAGTGGTGTGTATTTTTATCAGATTCGCACCAATGCGTTCGTCAAGTCGCACAAAATGCTGTTGCTAAAATAGTATCTCAGGCTACGAATGAAAATAGAAATTTGACAGGATAACAGGATAATCTGATTATTATGAAATAACAGCAATATCGCTATGTAAAACTCATAATAACAATGAATTATACAAAAAATAAATCATGAAAATCCGGTGATCCTGTCTAAAAAATAAAATTTTGATATCATTTGATACAAACTATAAATAAAAATTAAATATTTAACCGGATAATTGGATATTAAAAAAGAGATTAAAAATTGGTAATTAATGACGGCCTATCGCCAATTGCCAACAAACAATAGTTAATTACTCATTTCTAATTCTAATCCTGTTATCCTGTCTAAAAAATAAATAGCAAATCGCCACCGGCTTTGCTATCTGGAGAAAAATTATGCCTAAACTTTATTTCAATTTTATGTTCTTAGTAATTTGTGGTATTTCAAATCTTTTAGGTCAAACAAATATCAAATGGCAGGAAACATTTGACGGGACAAGTATGCCGGAAGGCTGGCGGGTAATCGATGCCGATGGCAGCGGTTCCGGTTTAGAATTAGTCCAGACAGCAAGCACAACGGGTGGCAGAGATATTTTACCCCAGACCGGTCAAAGTTTCTGGACCAGTGGCGCGCAAAATGCCAACCGGCCCGGAGTAATAGACGAATGGTTGATCAGTCCGCAGATCTCAGTGATCTATGCCGGAGATAGTTTATATTTCTGGGCCGGTGCGGTTGATCAGGGCTTTGATGATTCGATACGGGTTAAGGTCTCTACCACCAATAGTAAAATGGAAAGTTTTGTACATGAATTGGCCCACTTTAAAGTCGATGGTCCGGTAGGCCAATGGCATCGTTATGGGTTCGATTTATCCGAATTTGACAGTACCGACATTTATTTTGCCATCAATTATTATGTAAAAGATGGCGGACCCGGAGGACAGCATTCTGACTTTGTCTGGATCGACCATCCGGTTGTAACCGGAGATCCCGGTACAATAAATAATCCGCCAACGATAGTTTATTTAAATGAGCCGGCAAACAAAGGATATGTGGATTTTAATACATCGACTTTTGATTTTACCTGGACTGCTTCGCAGGATCTCGATGGCGAAGATCTAGAGTATACAGTATCTGTATTAAATGTGTTTCCGCAAATGCATTTCATGGTTGTAAACGACACTGTTTATACAATGAACTGGAAAGACGTACTCAATGAGAATTTTGAGTATCAATGGACGGTGGAGGTAACCGACGGTAAATCGACGGTTGCTTCTCAGGACACTTTTTCTTTTAAAATCGCTGATCCGGCGGGCATCGCTTCCGGCTCTGAAGCAGTTCCGGGAGATCCGGTTTTGCAGCAAAATTATCCCAATCCCTTCAATCCGTCAACAACTATCAATTGGCAATTGGCAGTTGGCAGTGATGTGGAATTAGCGGTTTACAATTTACTAGGAGAGAAAGTAGGATCTCTTGTCAAAGAGTATCAGGCGCCTGGAAATTACAGTATTGAATGGAATGCGGCCGGATATCCCACCGGTGTCTACGTATATCGCATCAAAACGGATCACTGGCAGGATGTAAAGAAGATGATTCTGGTGCGATGACAATTTTTAGAAAAATTAGACAGGATAACAGGATTCACCGCAGAGCGCGCAAAGAGTTAAAAAGGACGCCAAGAAATATATAGTTTTATAAGCGTCCTTCAACTCTAACTTCTAATTTCTCATTTATGGTGCAGCATATTTAATCGAATATGGCTGAGATTTCTGAATAGCATATTCCAGTTTCAGGTTGACAATCTGCCTCATGTGCAGAAAATCATGGGCCAGCCAGGCGGCGAGCATATCCCCGGCACGTATTTCCCAGAGTTTAGGATGGTCATATGATTTTGTAAACTCCGGCTGTGAAAGATTGTTGAGCCAGTCTACGGATTTTTTTCGCTCAGTAACCCATTTTGCCAGCGATTCCAGAAAATCCCGCTTATTATATTCCCGCTCAATAACCCAGTTTTCAGGATCGATAGGTGGCCAATCCTGTTCCGGGTGGTGCAAAATAAGATCCAGCCGCACACGAAAATCTTCACGTTCTTCATCATAAAGATGATTGATCACCTCCAGAACCGACCACTTTTTCTCATCAGGCTTCCAACCAGCTTGTTGTTTATCAATATCTTGAACAAGTGACTGAAATACGGATATATTCGCTTCCAGAGACTTATACATATAAATATTGTCCATATAGATCCCGAAATCCGAATTCCTCCGAAGGAGTCCCTCGGACTAATCTTTTCTCTGCGTCTCCGCGTCTCTGCGAGACTATGCAGTTAATTTGAATTTACACGGATCGGTCTCAGACCGCTCCCTACATTTCTAATACCTAATCTCTAATTGTCAGTGACTAGCGTGTACAACGGTAGCATAAGTTTTTAGGGCCAAAGCCAGCCAAAGATACCGGCCGTAAACAGCGCATAGATCAAACCATCAATCGTGTTTTTTATAGTTGTACTTAGTTTTTGTTTGTACCAAATGGAATTTTGCCATTGGGCCAGTGAATATCCGATAAATGTGGTCACGCCTACAAAGCGAAATACTGCCAGGTAATGTGCCTCCGGACCCAGGGCACGCCCGGCCACATAAGCCGCAAAAATGCTGACAACAATGCTGTAAACAAACCAAAGGAATAAACTCGTCCCCATATTTGCCGGCCCATTTTCCATGACCGTCATCATCATAACCGGCCCCTTTTTCATTTTTTCCACAAATTCAGGCGAAGACATATCCTTCATGTCTGCGGCACGGGGCATAGAATATTCACCGGGTGGAATGTTATACTTACGCAGATCATCCATGACCTTCTCTTCATCGGGTACTTTGCTGAAATCGGAACTATGATAGCGCAATACCATGTGAATGATGGAACTCAGAATAAAAACGGCAACCGCTGATAGCAGAATTGGCAGCCACAATGAGATAATTGAGACCATGTTACCCTCCCATTAAATGATTAATAAAAATTTTGATAATATAAAAAATTGAGATGATGGTAAATATAACGCAGTATCTACCTGATTCTAATCCTGAATACGTTACAATTTCTCAGTTGCCACAAAATCTCACATGCATAATTTAATACAGAATTACCAACATGTATAGGATTACCTGGGTGATAAAATTGTATTTACCTGGAAGATCATGCTCACACATGGATGTAATTCTAACCATTTTTATTTTTTTTATTATCAAGAGAAATTGTGCGCCGAAAATAATATCTGTCATTCTGAAACGAATTTGAACCAACAAAACATTCGGGAGGTGTTATGAAACATTATTACAAACCGGTTTTGCTTATTCTGGCAGCAGTATTATTAATTGTCCCATTGGCACAGGCACAAAGTCAAACCTGGAACATGAACTTTAAGGGTGGCATTATGTTGCCGGGAACAGTGACAATTGAAGGCTTTGATGTGGATACTGATATGGGTTGGATAGCAAATGTTGCATATGATGCACTCGTCGGTGAAAAAGTATCCATGGGTGGTTACTTTTTTTACTCGGGTGTCACACCAGAAGAATCTGATGAATCAGCAAACATCCTTGCAATCGGTGGTACGGTAAAGGGCCGCTTTACACTGAGCAGCGGTACTCAGATACGTCCGGGCCTGATTTTAGCGTACCAGATGACCTCCGGAAGTGCCTTTGACGATGTAACGGGATTGAATATCGGGTTTACCGGTGAAGTCGCTTTTCCGCTAAAAGATCACAAAGCAATTGTAGCCGAACTTGGATTTACTTCGCAGCCGGCAGGGGGCAATTCAGATGCCGATGTCACCTGGGCACCCATTTTCTATCTCACACTAGGGTATGAGTTTGGCGGGTAGCATCCAACAATAATTCAGTTAAAAATATTTATTACATAGTAAAGGCTGTCAACCATATGACAGCCTTTTTTGTTGTATTTTTAACCAATTCATTGAATCGGGACCAGATCATCCATGATCTGGCCAGGATCGATCATCCCGCATCAAGTCTATATCTGCTTTCCCGTCAAATATATAAATTCTATTTCAGCAAAATTAGTTTCCGTGTTTGTTTATATGTACCTGCCCTTAAGTGATAAAAATAAACTCCACTGGCCAGATGAGTACCATCAAAGATGACATTATAATATCCCGGTGCAAGATGCTCCTTCACAGGTTTCATAACTACTTTACCGGTTATATCATAAATAATCATTTCTACATCGATTGCTTTGGGAATAGCAAAGCGAATACTTGTCTCGGGATTAAACGGATTAGGATAGTTCTGATCCAGCGCGAAGGCAGTTGGTATCTTCGGTTCAGATTCATCCGGTACCAGTGAAATTATGTTAACTTCGAATTCCCAAATGATACTATGTTCGATAACATTCCCCGCCATGTCTGCCAGTGATGAAATGATGACCTCCATACTGTCACCTTCCGCCATGTCTTCGGGGTTTTTAGCTTGAATGATAATCCGGTCATCTTTGCAGAGAACCTCGACATCAATCAGAGTATTTTTTGTTGTATTGATTAATGATACATTCTGATTATTCACCGTTGCACAATCAATTAGTTCACTCATTTCGACTGAAATTTCATCGCCAGCATCCAGCGATCCATCTGCTGGCTCCGGTTTTCCGAATGCGACCGGCGGTAGAAAATCTGTCATGCCATAATGGGTACTTGTATAAAAAGTACCAGCAGGGCAAATTGTGATGGCACGGAGTTCATATTCACCTTGCTTTATATCCGCCATATCCCAATCATAGCGAATCGAATCGGCAGGCAACTGTGCCCGGGCATAAGAAAACAGCGAGGTCCAGTCCACAGCTCCTTTTAACCGGTACTCAAACTTGAGTTCCGACATCTCCGGATCATCCCTGTTGTAATCTTTGAGCACAATTACAAGTGTGCTGTCCGAGTTAGTATTCAGCCTCCAGTGGCGGCTTGGTTGAACAATCGTTACATCGCTACACGGTTTTATGAAATGTACGCTAAATGATACCGTTGTATCGATTTGATCGTCACATGGTGAGTAGAGATGTACCTGCAGGTTCTCATAGTCAAAGGCACTGCCTATCTCCCGCTTCACCCGTAAAGTGGCTTTCTGCGGATCATCCCTGTTTGGCGGCATGGTAAATTGCAGCTCATCATCACCAAGAACCGCACCACCGACACTAATAATAGCGCCATCGGGATTACTCCCCTGTACAAGTGAGAGTAAATAGCTACGCGTCTCATCATTTTGACTGAGATTATACAGGTACAGATCAAAACTGGCCGGTATCTCCGGGGGTATGTTTGAGAGTTCAAATGTGTTCATGGTTAGTCCAACCCCTTCGCGTGGCATCGTACCCTGTTCCCATGGACAACTGCTCTTACCGCCAAGTAATTTAAATACCGGTGTACCATATACCGGGTCTCCAAGGACATCGATGGTAAATACATCGCCGGGGGGAGATGCATCGTCATCGGCAAGCTCAAATCCTATTGTATTGCTGATTTCGTAAGAAATCTCACTGGATATTCCAATGTCTAATTTGGCGAAGATTTTTACACCGGCCTCTCCCTCATTAAAATCTCCTACTTTGGCCCCAATACTAATGGCGACTGAAGCATCGATAAACAAATTCAGACCAACCGATAATGTCTTCTTTGAACTTATCGTTGCCTCTCTCCCAATATTGGTTCCGCCGGAAAGCGTTATATTTTCAGGAAAATCCGGCAAGGGCACAGCATCATCTTTTAATGATGCGTTATAGTCCAGGACCTGCTGCCATACCTGTATCTGATTCAGATAGACATCTGCCGAATCCTCTTTGACAGGATCACCGGAGCTGAATGAGTATATCGGCCAGGGTTTGCAAACCGGGGAGAACACTCTCTCGAATATGACTTTCTGTATACAGATAGGTTGTCTTAAAACCATCGCCATTCCAGACAATTCCTGTGTCCCGCACCACGGTACAATTTTCTGCATCATAATCAAGAATATCGGTTTTTGCATACAGTAGATTAATTGCAGCACCCATATACACATCACCTTCAGAACCAATTATGGCGTCTGAATCGGAAGTTTTTAACATTTCGGTTGTTGATATCACAATTTCCTGAGTTCCTTCTATCGTATTGCGTACACCTACATTAGCTTCAGCTTCACCACCAACCCAGGCACCGGTTGAGCCAACACCCGGAATATCACCGCCTCCGCCAACCTTAAATTTGGCAAAGATCCCAACTCCTACCTCAGCCTCGTACGAGAATCCGATGTTAACACTGGAACTGGTTGCCTGAGAAAGATAGTGTATAACTCATATCCCCGGGAGGATCCCTCAGGATCATCAACGGAATTTCCGGCGTAACCGTTGAGAATTCAAAATCCCTCGCTTTTTGACCCAATACCAGTACCCACAATGTATCAGATACCGTATATCCCGCTACATTGGCTTTCACGACCAGCATTTTTTGATGGGGATGCTCGCCGCCGCCGCTCAAATTCGGATATCCGGGAATAACATCATAAAAGGTGCTTCCTGATTGCAGTGGAAGTGTGGTTTCCTTAACCGAATAAGTCACTCTATCCTCTATATAGATAGAGCCGGTATCGGTCGGGCATTCCAGGTCGCCAAATTTTTCAGTAATGTCTATCTTCAGGCGGAATCCATCTTCCTGATAAGTAATCGGAACATTATATACACCGCATCCGGCATCTGGGAGTCCGCTTAGAGTCATAATAGGTGGTGTATGGTAGATAAAATCGGCAATCCCGTCTTCCTCAGTAATGTCGACCGTATCTGGTTTTAGATAATTCAGAATAGTAATACTGTCGGGATGATTGATATGCATTATCTGAACAATATATTCCTGGGCCGGCAGGCTTAACTGGTAAAATCCGGTTTCATCCGTTTGTACTGTGGTATCAATGCATCCGGAGACCAGACTCCTGATGTAGACATCGGCTACACCCAGAAAATTATCGCATACACCAACCATTTTTCCGCTCAGTGTAGTTGTGGTTGTGTCCCAAAAAATAAGGTCGGTAATGGCATCGATAACTTCCAGAACAGTATCTGCGGGTATAATCGTGTGATTAAAATATTCGACGCCCAGTTTGTAAGTACCTGCTTCTCCGACTGTTACAGAAAAATGACCAGTGGAATCGGTATATAACAGGGTTTTCTCATCGTTAAGTAACATTTCCACATTGGGAACAGGGCATGGCGGATCTGATGCCAGATAGACATAACCGCTGACAGGCTATGGATGTAGTATCTGTAAACCGGATATTATCCTGCATCTCCCATTGATGTTTTTGCTCATCAAGTGGTTTGATCAGCGAATCGGGTTTAAAACCATGTTTTTCCTTAAATGGTTTAATGGTAAAATTGCCACCATCACCCCAATATATGTTGTAGATTCGGAAATCACCATCCAGGAACTGGGGATAACCCGATAAAGCATAATGCCATACACTTGGAATGTCATCTGCCCACCCCGGATCTCCCAGTATTTTCGCATGATGGTTGCCGCCAACCGCATAGTCACCTGCCACATTACCTGCACCCATTGAAAATCGCCAATAGGCTTCCAGATTATCTTCATCGCCGGTAAATATACGCTGTTTATTGTCCATCACCTCTTCTGCGCTGTGGGCCATACTCCAAACAGCTACTTCATCAATCAATCCTGAAAAATACCTGTTTGCTGCACCCGGATCTCTTCCGATATCCAGCAGTCCTTCAAACGGTGCCGGCATATGGGCCAGGGTATTTACAACCGAGGTGTCGTTCATGTACAGTGTTGCTTTATCCGGTTCAACAACAAGCGCAATAAATGCCCACTCATTATCCGGGATAACCAGGCCGGAACTCCAGTTATAGGAATCGGCCATATTATTCCAGTTGTATCTTAGCTCCCCGTTTGCCATAATATGCAAACCTGATGCTGTCGATGCTGTTCGGTTATAAATAAGGCCGTCAAAATCATCCGGGGCACCGTTGCGTTTGATCCATGCAGATATGGTAATGGTGTTAGAATTTAATGCCAGGGCCGGAGAGGAGACGTAGTCATCAACACCATCGAGCGAGAGGGCCTTACTTAGTATATCTGATTCGGGCCAGACCCGCACTTCAATATTTGGTACTCCAACCTGGGTGCTGGTTACCACCTTGCCTTCAATGCTGCCATTAGCCGGCCGAAAACCGTAATCAATAATGCTTAATACTGTATCCTGGTTTTTTACCAGGTTTATTTTGTATTGATGAATTTTTCCCGGCACCGCATCAAAATCATTATAACCGGTTGGCAGGACATTCGGATCCGTGATTAATTCGCCATCGCGGTATAAATGAAACTGACTGTACAGATCCGGTTTATATACTGTAAAGTCATTCCAGTTTAGCTGTACTTTATCGGCCCGTGTTCCGTCGGTAGCCAAGAGGTGTCCAATCTGGCCAAACACCTCACCAGCCTGATTATCACCTTCTACATTGAAATTTGATTCATAATCATCATTTATATTGTAGGAGGCAATTCTGTAGCTGTACAGTTTGTTTGGTTCTGCGCTATAGTCATCATAACTGGTTTGTGCCTTTGGTAAGGTAACCAGCAATTCCCCATCCCTGTATATGCGGACATGAGTGGCATAATCGGAGGGGCATTGCCAGGTTAAATGCACACGCCATGGAATTATATCACGCGAGGCAGTAAAATGAGTGGGCGGCTTGTAAGCTTTTACTACGGCATTTGCTCCGGCACTCATAGCTCTGTGACTACCATACATGGCTTGTATCTTATATGTATAAGTTTTATCAGATGTCAAATCTGGTCTGTTGGCATATGTATAACCGGTACCATTAACCAATTTGGTTTCCAGAAGAGTTGATCCTTGATATTTGTGGATCGTATATTGTGATATATAATTATCACTACCATTGGTCCAGCTGAGGGTCACATTTTTATCGCTGCTTGGATTGCTGGCAGCGACACTTATGGGGGCTATTAATGCAGCAGTTGTCACTTCGATTGTTTTGCTCCAGGAATTATCACACCCCCACGGTCCTATGTTTCGTCGTACGATTCCATAAGAATAGGTAGTATTGGGTCCGCCATGACTAAACTTCCAGCCGGTTGTCGAATGATACCCGCCCAGGTAGCTTACGCTTACATTGGTGTACCAATATTGTACACCATTCTGGTAAATGGTAATCTGAACCTGACTACAACCCCAGAAGCAATTGCACTGTACTTCCCAATAGAGATCGATGTAACGATCAGATCCATTGTTATTGCCCGAGATAGTATTGGTTGCCGCAGGCATATTTGTGGTATCAGCTGGCGGCGCTGTCATTAAAACTTCAGGAGTTCCCTCAAAAACAGAAGCGTCAAATTCCAATTCATTAACTTTGAACTCTGTAACCTTTTCCTGATCCTGAGCGATAAGAACGCCAGAAAAGAAAAGCAGACAGCAAAGTACAAGGAAAGAATTAATTGTAAAAATTTTCATGGGTCGCCCTCCTGAAATTATTGTAAGTAGATTTTATGCCCGGAGACAACTATACACCTGCATATAATTTTCCATGTGAAAAAATATTCAAATATTGAGAGAAGAATAAAAAAGTATAACTTAAGCCCGGTTCCCCCCGGCTCAGAAAAAATAGAATATGAATCGGCTAGGTAAATATTTATCAGTAAAACATCTGATTAATAATTGTATGTGAATTCGTGGATATAAATGTGATCATTATCACAAGAAGCATGGCAATTACATTTATATAATGATGTATATCAATAAACTTTGTGATATGAGACAGTCCAACGCATTAATATAAGCATTAGAAATCTAATTGCAAACGATATTATTTTGATTTGGGTCTGATATATTTAAAAGTATTGTTTACTTTTCAGGACATTGAGGGAAACATATGGTTTGGCATCGGTAGTGGCATTTCAAGAAAGGAAAGTTTGAAATTTGAAAACTTGTATTCCGCTGATCAGTTACGATTAGACAATGTTAAAATGTCTGTGGGTATCATTCTTTTCGAAACCGGGTTTATGGATTTGGTTCAATCATAACCTGTAAGTCTTTAAGTTCCACGTTCTGCACATTTCGTAATTGTTCTAAAGTACGCATGGAATTTAACTTTTTTCCGGTGCCGTAGGCATAAAACTGGATGCCGATGCAATATTGGTATTGTCCGTCCAGTTTTTCAACCCAGCGTACATGTCCTTTTATCCAGATATCTTTTTCACCGGGTATCGATACCACCATGTTCACTGGATCACCACATTCATGCCGGTGTTCACAGTTAAGGCAGGCACCGCTTTTAGAAATGTCTTTTACAATAATATCTTTCGTACCTTTACCAGGTACTACGAACGACAAATAGTTGCTCACAATATCAAACCATTTTTTGTCCATCACCTGAGCTGTGGCAGATGGTACATTCAGCCGATCTAAAGATCTACGATCTTTGCTACCTTCCATATCCCCTCGCAATGTATTACATCTTAAGATGTAACTGATTAATTTTCCCATAAATTCCACAATATTTAACATTTTAGCATAAAATTTGATTAAATTCACATAGTAGTATCTGTTCATATTTAGCGCCAGGCATGACATGCAAGGGCCCGATAATAAAAAGTAATTAGTGATTAGGAATTGGTAATTAGGCATTGCATCTCTAATATGTAATTTCTAATTATTCGCAACTCTGCGTTTTGCTAAAGAAGATTTATGTCAGTTTAGCATATTTGTTTTGAAAACCAGGATCTGATTCGTAAAATAATATGACTTGTATCTGAGTGAGAATAATTATCAATACGAAGGCCACGAAGATTGACAAGATGCTCGGCACGGGGCGCTCGGCTCTCGTTTATTATTTGTTTATCGGATAAACTATACTTTGTTGATTATTACATTTACCATGAAGGATAAGAAGAAAATTAAAGTAATTAATCTTCGTGCTCTTCGTGAACTTCGTGGTGAATTTGTCTGAAGGAGCACTATCATGAAACGACGTGACAGTTTAAAAGCCGGTCTTGCTGTATTAGCCACATCTATTATAAATAAACAATTATTTAGTGCAGGGTTTCTTATGGATAAAAACAAATCTGAAATAACAAAAAGAAAATATAATGACGATGTGGATTTATCGATTATCGGATTTGGCGGGATCGTTGTTGTTGGAATGGATCAGAAAAAAGCAAATCTGACCGTTGCGGAATCGATAGATACCGGTATAAATTATTTTGATGTGGCGCCATCATACTGGGACGGCGAAGCGGAAGAAAAACTGGGTAAAGCCTTACAGCCATATCGTAAAAATATTTTTCTGGCCTGTAAGACCATGGAACGCGATGCTGCCGGCGCTGCAAAAGAACTGGATATATCGTTGAAGCGTGTCGGTACAGATCATTTTGATCTGTACCAGTTCCATGCCGTGACTACTATGGATGAGGTAAAGCAGATTTTTGGTCCCGGGGGCGCTGCTGAAACTTTTCTAAAGGCCCAAAAAGAGGGTAAAATCCGCTTTATCGGTTTCTCGGCCCATTCAGAAGAAGCGGCGATTGCCCTGCTGGATGGCTTTAAATTTGACTCCATTTTGTTCCCGGTCAATTTTGTAAATTATGCACGCAGTAATTTCGGTCCGAAAGTAGTTGACTATGCGCGGCAAAAAGGCGCTGCAGTTCTGGCATTGAAAGCGCTGGCCGGGTCGCCCTGGCCCGATGATCTGGACGATGACATTAGAAGCTGCAAAAAATGCTGGTATCAACCCGTTGAGGATCCACATCTGGCAGAAAAAGCTCTGCGCTTTACTTTGTCTCAGGATGTTACTGCGGCCATTCCACCGGGGGACGAAAATCTGTATAATTTGGCACTGGAGTTTGCCAAACAATTCAAATCTATGAATAAAACCGAACAGAAACTCCTTCTTGAACAGGCAACAGGAATTGAACCGCTATTTCCGATTTGAACAAAAATACATCTGTAAATTCTCCACAACTGAATTCTTGTTTTAGCTTTTAAATAATTATGTCTTAAAATATCCGGCGTGAACAATAGTTCACAAATTACGTGAATAATAATTCACATAATGTGAACAATTATTCATATATTTTCCTAATTCTTCCAATAATTAGATTCTTCAGTTATCTATAACTTATTGTAATTTAATGATTTATTAGATATATCAAATTTGTGGCACAATTATCGCTATAGAGAATAATAAATTATCAGGAATTCTCTATGGATCTGCTATTAGTTCATCCCGGTGAAGCAGGTGTTGATCCGGTTACCGAACACCTTGGTATCGCTGCATTAAAAGCCTATGCCGGGGAGAAAGGTTTTAAAACAGAAACTCTGGATATGAATCTGGAGGTATGTGATATTCAGGATGGTATTGATAAGATTTTATCAATTAATCCAAAGGTTCTTGGGGTCTCATTGCTGGATGCCACCAAGCGAAAAGGTCTGGCACTGATCCGGGGTTTGTATCTTAATAAGTATGCCGGGCATATAGTTATTGGCGGGTATCTGGCAACGTTTCATGCCCGGGAAATTTTACAGGCATACCCGGAAATTGGCTTTGCGGTCCGTGGCGAAGGGGAACTCACACTTGCGGAATTATTGGACTATCTGATTCATGATTCTATTGCGGATCCGGAAACGATTGTCGGGCTCACATATCGTAATGGCAATGATATTATTGACAATCCTGCCCGGGCGTTGATAAAGAATCTGGATGAATTACCCATGCCAGATCGAAAATATGCACCAATGATTCTTAAGAAAGAGAAACATATCCGCCTGTCTTTTTCCCGGGGATGTTGGGCACACTGTTCATTTTGCGATATTATTTCACTTTACGGGACCAGCCCGGGTAAGCAGTGGCGCAGAAGAAGTGTGCGCGGATTTGTCGACGAAATTGAAATGCTTCGTGATAAATTTAATGCCGACTACTTTATCTTTAATGATGATAATTTTTTAGTCAGGGGTAAAAAAAATGAAGAGATGATAGATGAGTTCGTCAATGAAATGAATCTGCGTAAGTTAAATATAAATTTTGATATGATGTGCCGGGCTGATTCCGTGCAGAAAAAACAAATGCAGAAATTGAAAAATGTCGGCTTGAAGGGAGTTTTTCTGGGTATCGAATCATTTGATCAACCCCATCTTGATCGCTATAATAAAGGAACGACCGTATACCAGAATATAAAAGCCATCGTCATCCTTTCTCATTTGCAGATTGAATTTATCATCTCAATTATATTGGCTGATGCATTTACACGCATACAGGATCTGATAGGACAATTCTATATCCTTTATAAAATTCAGCGCCGTTATTTTTTTAATCAGAATTGCAAAGTCTCAATAAACCAAAAGCTTGAGATATATCGCGGTAGTATTCTCTATGAACAGTATAAAGCAATGGGGCTGTTGCATAAGGATGACTGGTACGAAGGATTTGACTATCAATTAAAATTTTTTACAGAACTCAGATTACAATTGATCAAACTGGAAGGGTCGATTGATCACTATTAAGAATAAGATTGGGGCAAAATCTGAAAAAAACTAAAATAAATATAGGTTCGGTCCTGAACAGAATATTTAATTAGTAAAAACATACACTAACAACTCAATAATTCATATCACATCATTTAAAACACAGCAGGAGGTTTTATGTTAAAAAAAGTCTATCGTAAACTAAAAAAATCATGGATTGCAGTCTTTGCTGTCGTATCTTATGTCGGTCAGTTTAATGAAGAAATTCAAAGGTCAATTCTTAGAGGAATTAATTAGTATAAATTGTTTTTTTAATATTTAGTCCTCCCGATGAAGCCGAACTTTGTCTGGCTGCAACTGGACAGGCAGAGAATGAGATGCGGGCCCTCGGGCCGACTTGGATTTTTATTCTTCCACATTGGAAATCAAAAATTGATTACTACGAAGATCTCGAGGTTATTAAGAGAGTCAATTATTACTTAAGTTATGCATTAAATATTTGATTTTGATTTGATCTCTTCGTGATCTTCGTGTCCTCTGTGGTGATTCGTAAATGAATAATCAAGGATGAATTTACCTTGCTCAGATATGTAAAATATTTGATAATCATTTGCTGTTGTATCCTTATAAACGGATGTATAAATCAGCCGGGAATGTCTCTTTGGCATTGAAGGATATCCTCAGTCTCTGGATCCGGTGAAGGATTTTGGCTTTTACACAACACAGATCACCAATCAGATGTACGAAACACTCATTACCCTGGGTGAGGACTATAATACGGTCAATCCAAATTTGGCAACGCACTGGGAGTTGTCAGATGATGGCCTGGTTTATTCATTCAAATTACGCGATGATGTGTATTTTCATGATCAGTCAAAACTATCGGCCTGGGATGTCAAAAATTCCGTCGACCGGTATCTTCAGAACCGGCCGACCTGGATGCTGGCAACCATAATTAAAGATGTAATGGTTACCGATTCATTGTCATTTCAGATCATCCTGGAAAAACCATATTCTCAGTTTATTTACATGCTTTGCTCGCCATATGTTTTTCTGGTATCAAAAAATACCAGACCTGATGATAGTACTTTTATTCCCCTTGGTACCGGCCCGTTTATTATGGAAAACAAGGTTGAAAATAAAAAAATTGTTCTGAAAAAAAATATAAAATACTGGCGGGATCAGGGTCAGGTTGAAAAAATTTCATTTATAGTTCAAAATTCAACTCAAGAGCGTCAAACCGCGCTGATAGAAGATGAAATTGATATTTTATATCTCATTTCCGGCTATGAGATAGATCGGTTACGTGGAAAGGTAAAATCAAGTATCATGTACTTAGATCTAGCAGTACTCATGTTTTTTGGATTTAATCATGACAATAAACCGTTTGATGATATTCGTGTTCGACAGGCGGTGCTACATGCATTTAATCTGTCAAAAATTGTTAACAATATAAATCGTGGAAATGCGTCGGTGGCAAAAGGGCCATTGCCTCCGGCATACCAATTAAAAACTGAAATTGCCCAGGCTGGTTATGATCCTGAAAAAACGGCTTCGCTGTTACGAGATGCCGGGTATCCAGATGGGATTAGAGTGAAATGCATTTTTCCGGGCAGTGCCATAGCACGAACAACCATTGTCGAAACCGTTAAATCTGAATTGGAAAAATCCGGTATCTTAATAGAAGAAATACTAACCAGTAATTGGACAGAACAGACAGATTCGATCTTTTCATCTGGTGCCCAGTTATTTCTTGATGGTTCTGAAAGCCTGTTTATCGGTGAACCGGAATATTTTTTACGCACACTTTTTCATTCAGAATCACGCTACAATTTTTTCAGATACAAAAATGACCGGGTTGATGCGCTGCTGGAGATGGTACGCGAAGAAAAAGACAAATCAAAACGGGAAAATGCGTATGAATTAATTGTTGAACAAATCGTCAAGGATACGCCGGCCGTTTTTTATGCGAATGTGATTCCACATTTTGCATATAATAGCACTAAAATTAAAAAAATGGATGTAAATCCGTATAGATTAGTTAATTTTAACCGCATGGAATTATATGAGTAAATCTAATTACGAACGCTTCCGGTTAAAGAATCTCAAATTACAACCAAAATTATTTATCTTTTTTACAGTGATGATATTATTTGTCACGATAGTAGTCTCTGTGGCCGTGTATATGTTTCAGAAAAACACCCTGCAAAAACAAGCCGAAGAAAAGGCATTTCTTTTAACCAGAAATCTGGCCTATATCAGTTTGAATGCCATCCTGCAGCAGGATTATTCTGTAATGCAGATGCTCGTGGACAGCATGAAGGATTCGGAGGATATACTGGCAATCACCATATTTGATTCGGTGGGAACGGTTCTTGCGTCGGATATGGTATCCCTCCGGGGTGACCGCTGGACGGATCCGGCAACACAGAAAAAAATACATTCAGAACCGATGGAACCGACAAAAGGAGTGACACCTGAGGGAGAAATCATTTGGGAAACCGCGGTTCCGGTTCAAAGATTGAATGAACGTTTGGGGACGGTATGTATCACTTATTCTGTAGAAGATACGTACCAGGGGCTTTTACAGACGATTCTTGGTATCGGATTAACGGCAATCCTGATTAGTTTACTCATTTCTTATTATTTGTCCCGGGCTATGGTACAACCGGTGAAAAAGGCGGTACAACTGGCGCATAATTATGGCAAGGGAAATTTTGATATTTCAATTCCCGATTTTGGTGAAGATGAATTGGGGGAACTGGTTAAAACCTTAAATCAGCTTTCTGATAAGCTGGCTGTGTTAATAAATGAAAAAATTGCACAGGAAGGCTTGGTCATGATTGGGGAATTCTCATCCTATATCATTCATGATCTTAAAAATCCGATCAACGGTATTCATCTTCTGGCTGACGGACTACACCGGCGTCTCCCTGATGATAGTCCGCTTAAAAAATTCAGTTCAGAAATCCTTCTGGCCTCACAGCGGGTTGAAGATTTTATCCGCAGAACCCTGGATATGACTAAATCAACAGATCTGTGTCTGGAAGAAACAAATATCAACGAACTGATCGAGAATGTTGTAACTGAAGTAAGTCTGGATTCGACTATTAAGAATAAAATATTTGACGAGGAAATCCCAATCGTTCATGTAGATAGCAGACTACTTAACATGGCAATAAAGAATATTGTGTTAAATGCCTGTGAAGCTACCCGCGAAAAGGGTGAAATATTTATTAAGACTTCCCTGGATGGCGATATACTCATCCAGATTTCCGATACCGGTATGGGGATCCCGCCGGATAAAGTAAAGTCCGTATTCCGGCCCTTTTTTACTTTAAAAGAACAGGGTCATGGGTTGGGTCTGGCCATGGCAAGGAGGGCAATTGAATTACACCGGGGGCAGATATCAGTGGACAGCCAGCAGGGTCAGGGCACCTCTTTCCGGATTAATCTGCCGGTGACTACAGATCTACGGAGTTAGTATGTATAGAATATTAGTTTGTGACGATGATGATGCCATGTTGAATGCAATCAGGCTGCATTTCGAAGATCAGCCAAACTATGAGGTAATGGCGATATCTAATCGTAAGGAAGCGACAGGTGCGATTGAAGCCAATGAATTTGATATTGTCATCTCTGATCTCATGTTTCCGGATGAAGAAGATGGTCTGAAAGTGATTAAATGTGCCCGGTCACAATGGTATGAGCCTGCCATTATAGCTATGACGGCATTTGATACTGTTGAAAATGCGGTCAGGACCATGCAGGCCGGTGCCGATGATTTTACCTCCAAAGGATTTGGCCTGGATGAGATACAAATACGAATTGAGAATGTAATTCAAAAGAAAAAAGAATTTTTAAGATTAACACTTGAAAATAAAATTTTAAAGCAAACGGTAAAAGAACAATTCAGCGACTATCAGATTATAGGTGCTTCACCCCAGATAAATCAATTATTACAAAAAATTAATAAGGTAGCAGAAGATGCACATGTGACTTGTTTGGTACAGGGCGAGAGCGGCACGGGAAAAGATCTGGTTGCACGCTCGATACATGCGCTCAGTAAGCGAAAAGACGCGCCGTTTATGCCGATCAACTGTGCGGCTATTCCGGCGAATTTATTGGAGAGCGAATTATTCGGACATGAAAAGGGATCATACACCGGAGCCTATACCAGCCGGCAGGGTAAATTTGAACAGGCAGATGGCGGGGTGATTTTTTTGGACGAAATTGGTGAATTGCCCTTATCGCTTCAGGTAATATTATTGCGTGTTCTTGAAGACAGAGAGATTTACAGGATTGGTGGAAACCGGCCAATAAAAGTGGATGTTATGATCCTGGCAGCATCAAATACTGCGCTGGATAAACTGGTCGAAGAGGGTAAGTTTAGAGAAGATTTATTTTTTAGACTAAATGTAACAAAATTATGGATTTCTCCTCTGCGCGAGCGTCAGGAAGATATCGTTCCCCTGGCAAAATTTTTTCTGGATAATTTAAATACACATCGCAATCGGAATTTACAATTTTCAAAAAGGGCGTTACGCGTTTTAGAAAATTATGATTATCCGGGAAATGTTCGAGAACTACGCAATATAATTGAAGATGCGTTTGTCTTTTGCGATGGCAAAATGATTTATCCTGAGGATCTGTATTTTAAAAATAATGACTATAAGATAGAACAAAAGCATCATTCACTAAATTTAAGTTCCGGCCAGGCGTTGTCTGAATTACCCCTATCAGAAGCGGTCAGAGAATTTGAAAAAGAATATTTTTTTCAATTGCTTGATAAACAACGCTGGAAAATAAAAGAATCTGCAGAAAAAGCCGGCATTACCCGTGAATGGTTAAGTAAAAAATTAAAAGCCCTGGGTTTAAAATATAAATAGTAAGAAATATATATAATGGAGTACCAGCAATGCCGCGAGTACTAGTTGTAGAAGATGAAAGATCAATTCTGAAAGCGCTGAGTTTTGAGCTGGAAGAAGATGGTTTTGAAGTTTTTCATGCCAGTAATTATCAGGAAGCCGTGAGTTCCTTACTGGCATTTGAGTGCGATCTGATCATTTCCGATTTGTTTATTGATTCGGAAAATGGCGATGGTATTCGTCTGTTAAACAAAGTCCAAAAGGAAAGTAGCCAAATACCATTTATTGCCATCACTGCGTATCCTGAAACGAATCTGGCCCGCGAAGCCAAGAAGACACTGCAGGACTGTTTTTTTATCAAGCCATTTTCAGTTGGAGATTTGAAGAAAAAGGTATATGAGTTGTTAGGCGAAAAACGTGAGGTTTGATTTATCATTAGTAAATCTATTACCTTTTTCAATTTGACATTGATAGGTATTTTATTATATTACCCACAGATTCTTGAATCAGCCTTCCAATTAAAACGAAAATTTAAAGCAAATAATAGCCTTATATCAATATAAGATGAAACCACAGAAAACACTGGGAAAATAACCTTTTTAAAACTGCATGTGCTTCATGCTCTTCGTGGTAGCAGCTTTATAAATGTCCCAGGTGAACAGCCGCAGGATGGCATTCGCTATTTATACGAACACTAAGTACTCTGTGGGTTTATTAACCAAAACTTTCTAATAAATAGGAGACCAAACAATGAACAATCGCATGAGTTTAATTGTATCCCTGGGTCTAATGGTTTTGTTATTGACAAATTTATATGCAACAGAAACCAGAGTTAGCGCTATGGGTGGGGTGGGGTATTATTTACGGGATAATTCAAATATTTTTGTTTTTCCCGGGACGTTTCTCTCCTACCAAAACCAGGTTGTTGGTGAATTTCGGGTGAAGAATAATGATCAGTTTTATTCCATAGGGGCCCACATACCGGTATCCTCGAATTCGGCTGTGGGAGCATACCTGAACAGCCCTTTGAACCTGATCATACCTGGTGGAGTTGTTGACAATATAGAATTGAACCGGGCATCGGATATATTTTATGGTACAAAATTGGATAATTTTAATCTGGGAATTAATCTGAGAATCGGTATGGATAAGTATACCAATGATGTGGATTCCCTGACCGAGTCCGGCCGGTATATTGCGGTTGGTGCCGGTATCTCCAATGAGAAAATGGATCTGGGAGTATTACTCGAATTCCCCGGCGCCAGCCTGGAAGAAGGTCAGTTAGAAAGAAACTACAGCGGTTTTGGCGTAGGATTTAACGGACGATTCTGGTTGAAAAAGAAGGGAAAATTTCAACTATTACCATTGGTTTATGGTTATTATGGTTCATCCAATCGAGAAATCATCCCCGGCGGTGGTGGAACGACCCAGGAAACAGATTATGGAAATATGCAATTGGCCGCTGCGTTGGGGGTCAATTATGAACTTAATGAAGATAATCTGATTGTGATGGGGTTGGAAGCTATCGGTTATTCAAAATTAAGTACAGATATAAAAGATGCGGGTGAAAGCAGTGTTTCTACAATGACGCTTCCCGGCATTTATCTGGGAATTGAATCCAAAATCGCCGAATGGCTGATCGGCCGGTTAGGTGCGGCCCAGGTGTTTCAGAGTACGACCTTTACATCCAAGCCGGATGGCGGGAGTGAAACAGAAACCACCTCATATGAGACCCAATTTAAAATGACCTTTGGTGTGGGAATCATGTTTGGCAATTTTTTACTGGATGCTGCGATCAATGAGGGTATATTCTTTGATGGTCCCAACTTCATCAGCGGTACCCAGGAACCGATTGCCACAAGGCTTTCGATAACGTATTCATTTTAAGCCATTGAGAAACCAGATTAAAGATTAGAGATTAGAAATTAGAGATGAAATCCTAAAATCAAATTGAAGTTAAAAAAAACTACTAACTACTAACTTCTAACTCTAATCCCTAATCTCTAATCATGCATATCATTTATTTTAGCACAAGAATAAATTATTGAAGGGGAGTGATACTATGAAAAAAATAATATGGGGTTTGACTAGTGTCTCTTTAGTAATGTTGTTTATGTTCGGGTGTGCCAACTGGGGAGGCAATAATCCGGTTGGGGTGACCGGAGGTAGTGATCAGGGGTATGGAATGGCAAATGATATAAAATTGCCGACACCCGAGCTCCGGCAGTTCATCAGATCTGATCGGATCGTGGCGCCATGATTATGGTAACAATGATTATGAAATGATTACTTTTAATGCGAATGGAAAATTCATTATCGCCTCCTACGAAAATAATAATTTGGAATTTAGTTACAGTGGAAACTATACAACCTCCGGCAGTTCTATCATCTTATATATTGAAGGAAATCCATATTCAGGAACCTTTTTGATCCGGGATAATGTGCTTACTTTAACTATTTTCAATGAAAGTCAAACCTATTACCGGATATCATGAATGTAAATATCATTTAGATAAATATGTTTCAATTTTAAAAATGATGGTTATGGGGGGGACCCAAACCTATATCAGGTTGACAAAATCTTAACATTTGTCGTTAATCGCTTGATCAGAGGGGAGCTTATATAGTAATACCCTCATTTTTTTCTTGCTCTGCCATTATTTATTCTTTAGTTTTATTATACACGTTTCCCCATTTTATATTAATTACGCATCAGACAACAGAGATATTACGACCTATAATATAGATTTGGAACTTTTTGCATTCATGCTTTCCGGAATTGTTTCCGTGCAGCCATGTCAAAATCAGAGATGTTTGCGGTAACTGAACTGTTTTGAATTATGCTTGATTCACTATATTAACGGGGGATGTCTCATGTCCTTGCATTATAACAATACACCAATCTACGCTGTTAAAACATCTTTTTTTTCCTCATCATTTATTCTTCTGATAACATTAATATTACTTTTTGTGCTGTCTGATGCCGGACTGACTCAGTGGACCTCATCAACCTCTCTAAACACACCTGTGGTGACTGCCGGTTTAAACCAGGAATTTCATGATATGATTTCTGATGGCAGCGGTGGAGTTATAATCGCATGGCGTGACGGCCGAAACGGAACCAGTAATTATAATATTTATGCTCAGAGATTAGATGCCAATGGAAATGCGATGTGGAATACGAACGGAGTTGCCATCTGTACATCAACGGGTAATCAGAATCTTGGCGGCCTCGTTTCAGATGACAATGGTGGTGCAATTATTACCTGGTCAGATTATCGGAATGGCAATTCCGATATTTATGCCCAGCGGATTAACGGTAGCGGTGTGGTACAATGGACCGCAAATGGCCTTGCAATATGCACAAATTCGAGTAATCAATACAGTCCATTTATTGTAAGAGATATGAATGGGGGTGCCATTATTGCCTGGAATGATAATCGGGGCAATCAATTCATTTATGCACAGCGTATTAATGCCGCAGGTACAACCCTATGGACTGCAAATGGGGCTGGTGTTACCACGGTAACCGGAAACCGCTGGTTAGAAAGTATGGTTTCTGATAACCAGAGCGGTGCGGTTCTGGCATTTCGTGATTATAATAATACCCATTATGATGTCCATGCGCAACATATAAATAGCTCCGGTGTAATTCAATGGGATGCGTATGGTATGCCAATTTGTACAGCGGCCGGAGATCAACAGGATATTGTCATGAGTATGAATTATACCGGTATCGTTATGGCCTGGAGAGATGATCGCAATGGTGCAAGTAATAGTGATATTTATGCCCAAAGAATAAAACTGGTATTTGGCCCGGAACTGGAATGGGGAACGAACGGTGTCGCCGTTTGTACTGCAACCGGAGAACAATATTTACCTAGTATAACCACGCCATTTATGGGTGCAGCCGTAATTGCCTGGGCTGATGCGCGAAATGGTTCAAGCAATATGGGTATCTACGCACAAAAAATTAACGCTGGAGTTGCCCAGTGGACAGCAAATGGTGTTGCTTTGTGCACGGCATCGAGGGAAAAATATGATGTACAGATCACTATGAATGGTATTTCATATGAATCTGTAGTGACCTGGCAGGATAACCGGTCTTTTAATGGTGACATATATGTCCAGTCAATTGATAATTCAGGAAATATCAGATGGGCAACAAATGGAATTTTACTCAGCAATGCATCGGGCAGCCAGCGTAAACCTCTTATTATCAAAGATGCGGCTAATGGAACAATTATTTCATGGATAGATGAGCGAACAGGATCTACATCTCAAGACATTTACAGCATGCATCTTAATCGCAGTGGTATTTTATCAGATACCGGTGATCCGTCGGCTCCCACAGGGCTGACGGCGACTGCTTCCGCATCAATTGATAAACGTATTACGTTAAACTGGACGGCTTCCACCAGCGGTGATGTGACTGGCTATATGCTTTATCGCCATACAGCTTCTTTTTCCGACACTACCAACCGTAAAATTGCTTCATTAGGTAAGGTATCATCTTATAACGATAATACGCCCTCATATGGCACGTTTTATTACCGGGTATATGCCGTCGATGGTGCCGGTCGAAAAAGTTTATCGAGTAATATTACCAGCCAGAGTGCACCGGATCATCAAAATCCAAATCCACCAACTTCATTATCTGCGACTGCATCAGAGACCATTGAAAAGAGAATTAATCTGTCCTGGACCGTGTCATCCAGCGGGGATGTGACAAATTATCGTATTTACCGCCATACATCAGCTATTGGCAGTGATACGACAAATAAAAGAATTGCCACAGTGGCAGCACTCTCATCATATTCTGACACACCGGCCACTTTTGGTACCTTTTACTACCGGGTATATGCCCGGGACGGCTCCGGTAATATGAGTTCCGGATCCAATGAAATCAGTCAAAGCAATCTTTATGCACAACCGGGTTCACAACCGGCAAATTTTCAGTTTACGGGCAGGTCCACATCCGGCCTATCTGTTTCCTTTGATGCCGCTCCAGGTTCCCCCGATGGCTACATTGCTCTACGTCGCAGCGGCGGTGCACCAAGCGGGGTTCCCGCAGATGGCACCAGCTATTCTGCGGGAAACATGATCGGAGACGGGCAGGTGGTTTATACTGGAAATGCAACAGGATTTAATGACAGTGGATTAAATCCGGCTACAGCATATTACTACAAAATATTTGCCTATAATGGCGAAGCCATTCATGTAAACTATCTGACTTCTCTGGCTCCTCTGGCGGGTAATACTGTCACGCTTGCCCTGCAGCCGGCAAACCAGCCCACGCAGCTTACTTTTTTTAATATCACAAATAATTCGTTCTCTGCATCATTTAAATCTGCGCTGGATGAACCGACAGGATATCTCGTTTTGCGAAACTCAGGTTCGGTACCGAGTTTTGTTCCCAGTGACGGCACAGCATATACAGAGAGTCAGATTCTGGGTGATTCATATGTGTCTTATATTGGCCCTGATACGACTTTTGAGGAATCGGGATTGGCCCAGGGGACCTACTTTTATGCCATATATGCTTATAACGGAACCGGAAGTTCAATTAATTATCTCACTGTCAATCCTTTGCAAAACAACCAGAGCACATTGGTATCTGAGCCGACAAATCAGGCAACCAATCTGGTATTCAGTAATATTGCGGAAACCTCACTCTCGGTTTCATTTACACCTGCCGCCGGGAATCCCAGCGGGTATATTATCCTTCGCAGTGCATCGGCTTCTCCTGCTGGTATACCGGTGGATGGAACCAGTTACACCGTCGGTCAAAATATCGGCAGTGATGTAGTTGTGAATGTAGGAGCGGCAATTACTTTCAATGATGGCGGCCTATCACCCGATACCCGCTATTACTATGATGTTATTTCTTATAATGGAAGTGGCGGTACCATAAACTATTTGACCTCACAAACACCACTGGAAGGTAATCGCAAAACTATTGCACTCAGCCCGACAGATCAGCCAACCAATTTGTCATTCAGCGATGTTACAAATTCTTCATTTGCTGTCTCATTTTCGGCTGCGGCGAATGGTGCTGCCGGCTACATCGCTCTCCGGCGAAATGGTAACGCACCGACTGCTGTGCCGATTGACGGAACAGTGTATACTCAGGGAACCAACCTGGGAGACTCAGAGATCGCCTATATAGGATCGGGAACCTCGTTTCAGGAGTCGGGCCTGGCGCAGGGAACATATTTTTATACCGTTTTTGCATACAACGGAAATAGCGAATCAATTAATTATTTTACATCAAATCCTCTGGCAGGTAATCAAAGTACATTGGTCACCGAACCAACAAATCAACCCAGTAATCCGGCTTTCTCCTCAATTACATCACAGACGTTCACGCTCACATTTACTGCAGCGAGTGGTAATCCCACCGGCTATCTGGTGTTACGCAGAACCGCACAAGCGCCGCAAAGCACCCCTGTGGATGGCACATCCTATTCGGTCGGGCAAACGTTAGATCAGGATGTAGTTGCCTATGTCGGTTCCGCCCTGTCCTTTAACCAGACCGGATTATCACCCAATACGGTTTACCATTATAATATATATTCCTATAATGGCAGCGGTTCAACGATCAACTATCTGACATCGCAGGTACCATTAAAAACCAGCCAGACAACTCTGGCGCTAAATCCGGTCAGTCAACCGACAAATATAAGCTTTAGCAATCGAACCAGTTCTGCATACACTGTTTCGTTCAATCCGGCTCAGGGAACACCCGCCGGATATCTCGCACTTCGTCGAAAATCAGCATCACCGACAGCGCTCCCGGTTGGCGGTTCTTCCTATAGCCAGGGCGAAATTTTGGGTGATGCAACGGTTGCATATATCGGGAATCAAACAGCTTTCAACGAATCGGGTCTGGAGGTAGAAACGGAATACTATTATGATATCCTTTCATATAATGGATCTGGTGGCTCGATAAATTTTCTGGCAATTAACCCCCTTGAAGGATCTGAGACTACACTGACAAGTGATCCCACTACGCAACCGACTAATATTACTTTTTCTGCACCGACGGACTCATCATTTGTGCTGGGCTTTTCTGATGCCGATCCGCAACCTGCCGGATATATCGTATTGATGCAGGTAGGTGATTACCCGGCAAGTATTCCGGAGGATGGTGAAGCTTATAGTGTGAATGATATCCTGGGTAATTCAATTGTGGTTTCATTTGGAAATTCGACAAATATCCCGGTTGAAAATTTGGCGGTAGATAATACATATTACTTCCGGATATTCAGTTTTAATGGTGCGGGACGAACAACCAATTACCTGTCGACATTACCTCTTGAAGGATTTAAAGCAATAGTCCGGGATGTTTTAGCACCAGTAGTAACTAATGTTATCCTCTCGCCAACGGTACCAGATATTGGTACAAATGTTATAATTACAGCCCAGGTTAGCGATAATAATGCGCTCGCCAGCGTCAATTTGTACTATAAAAATCTCAACAGAAGCACATTTGACCCCTCGGTAAAAATGAATAATATTTCAGGATCAGATTTTCAGGGAATCATTCCGGCTTCTGTGGTTTCAATAAGCGGTTTTGATTATAAAATAGAAGCACGGGATGTATCAGGAAATATTAACAACTATACAGCATCTAATTCGGTGAAAATTCCGGCCGATACCATATCAACGGGAAATATCACCGGGAATCCCTATCAAACTGGATTTCCTGAGTCAGAATGGCACATGATTTCAATTCCGCTCAAGCTGGATAATCCGGAGGTTGGTGATGTTCTGAGTTCATTTGGCTCGCCAGGTGAACATAGCTGGAAGCTTTTTGACAGCGAGGCAAATGATGTCAGTCAATCGGCAAGTTTTACTTCCGGAAAATCATTTTGGTTGAAGCAACTCCTGGGCCAGGGAGCACGTGAGATAAAATTAGCGGGCGGCAGCAGCCCAACGCTGGATGATGGCAATATAATTTTACTTGAGGGTTGGAATCAGATTGGTAATCCCTATTCTTTCCCGATCGACTGGTTGACACAGACCAATAGTCAGGAAAATCCCAATATCAAGGGACCGATTCGCTGGGATGGTAAAAAATACGCCGGTGTAGGACAAACCATGGGTCTGGATACGAGTCTGACAGAATTATTGCCGTGGGAAGGATATTTCGTCTATAATGGATCAAATACATCACAGATTTTAGAAATTAATCCCAATAAAAACCTGGGTAGCGGTAAGCTGATGGCAAAGACCGGTTCTGACAAAGTAATTGATTGGAAAATAAATATAAGTGCACAGATTGATGGGTACGTGGATGATTTTAATTATATTGGCACTGCATTAAATGCCGAATCTGGAAATGATCAGTACGATTTACCCGAACTGCCCGTGATTGGCGAATTTATCAGTGTATATTTCCTCTCTCCTGAAGATGATAATCGATATAAAAAGTCTACCATTGATTTTCAGCCGATTACAGATGAGGGACACAGTTGGGATATGGAAATCGTCTCAAATATTAAAGACAAATCAGTGCAACTTGACTGGACTTGCGATGGGCTAGCGGAAAATATATCTGTAAAAATCATAGATATGTCTCATAACAGAGTAATCTCTGATCCAACAAAATTGTATAGCTACAAAAATCGTTTCCCAAATCATCCGGTAAGATTCCGCGTTCTTGCCGGAACTGAATCATATGTTACTGAAGAGCTGGAGGAAACGCTGAGTAGTCTTCCAAATAAATTTGAACTGCGTCAGAATTATCCCAATCCTTTTAACGGAGAAACCAAAATTGCATTTAGTCTGCAGGAACTATCGCGTATTTCTCTGGCGATATACAATGTTTTAGGCCAAAAGGTCCGGACGATTGAAGCAGGGCGGATATATGATTCAGGCTCATATGATTTGGCTTGGGATGCCAGGAATGATTCAGGTTATGATGTTTCTTCCGGAATATATTTTGCCGTGCTACAGGCAGAGTCCAAAGTGGCAAGAATCAAACTGGTATTAGTTCGTTAGTGGTTTTTTTATTAACAGATCAAAAGTATATACCCTGGTTAAGATACCTCTCGCAAAGATGCGGAGACGCAAAGGTAAATTATTTAATGAGTTATGTAACTGCTAGTGGACTTTTATATAAAGATATTTGTTTAATCTTTCAGATTAATGAATAATCTAAGTTAGCTAATGGAGAAATAATATGAACCGGCTTAGCAATATTGTTGGTGTAATAGTGCTTATAAGTATAATAATGATAAACTCCCTGACGGCTCAGGAGCAAAAGGAGCAGGAGGCCCCGAAATCATTGGTTGCGGTTCTGGATTTTGAGGCAGCATCAGGGCTGAGTCCCCAGGCAGCGCTTACACTCACCAATGTCTTTAGAAATGCGGTAATACGAACAAAAAAATTTAGTGTATTGGAGAGATCCGATATGCAGTCCATACTCGAAGAACAGGCATTTTCCTTGTCGGGTGTATGCAACTCTGCGGAATGTGCCATTGAGGTGGGAAAATTATTATCAGCCGAAAAAATTATTTTAGGCAGTGTCGGTAAAATTGGCGATCAATACTATTCTACTGTAAGGATTGTGAATGTTACAAAGGGTAATATTGAAGAATCGGCGGATGAAAAGTTCGATGCCGATGCCGAATCCATTTTTGAAGTTTATGATACGATGGCAAAGAAACTGGCCGGAACATATGAAGAAAGTAACACCTGGTGGTATATTGGCGGCGCGGCAGTTGTCGGAGCCGGCGCCGCTGCCTATCTTTTACTAAGTGCGGAAGATACTCCGGTGGAACAACCGACCGTGGGTACACCACCGGCAAACCCTGAGGTCCCTTAGTCTTCGTTTCTCGTTTTTCTTGGTGGATTCCCTAGTAATTATTTATAGATGATTAATCGGAACGGTCTCAGACCGTTCCCAACAGAGCTCTTTTGCGTTTAAATTTGTTTAGTATATAGGGTTTAGAAATTTGGGTTTCTCATCCAAGCCTTTAACCGACCATTAGATCAAAATTCTTCGTGCGCTTCGTGATCTTCGTGGTGATTCATAATATTAACGATTATGGTAAATCAGTCCAGGAGACTAAAAATGATTATTCGTACAATTGCTATCTTCTTTGTTATTACCTGCATAGCTGTCCAAGCCCAAACGGTTGATCCACCACCCGATTTCGATCAATTTATCGATAAAGTTCGCGAAACCTTTGAAGTCCCCGGATTATCGGTTGCCATTGTTAAGGATGGTAAGGTGATTTTGGCCAGTGGATATGGAACCAAAGATATCACAAAAGACGATCCGGTTGATGAAGAGACTCTTTTTGGCATCGCCTCGAACACCAAGGCCTTTACTGCAACCGCATTGGGAATTCTTGTCGAAGAGGGAAAACTAAAATGGGACGGCCGGGTGATTGATTATCTGCCCTGGTTTCAGATGTCGGATCCCTATGTGACACGAGAGATGACGATTCGTGATCTGCTGGTGCATCGCAGTGGTCTGGGGCTCGGCGCCGGGGATCTTTTGTGGTGGCCGGCATCTACCTATGACCGCAAGGAAATTGTCAGGCGGTTGCGCTATGTGCCTCTGGCAACCAGTTTTCGTAGTGCCTATGCCTATGATAATGTGCTGTATACTGTAGCCGGCGAGGTTATTGAAGCCGTTTCCGGTATGAGCTGGGAAAAATTTATCCAAACACGGATTCTCGAACCAATCGGTATGACAAGCAGTGATGTCAGACATTCTGCCGGAATTCATGGTGGAAACATTGCCATTCCGCATGCCAAAGTGGAGGGGACGGTTCGTGCCGTTGTACCATTCACCAGTGACAATGTCAATCCGGCCGGCGGCATCCATTCCAATGCCCTGGACATGGCCAAGTGGATGATTGTGCAGACTGGATTCCGGGCGCCTGGCTGACGATAAGAAACTGTTTTCTGCAAAAACTACAGCCGAACTATGGCATCCGGTTACATCAAAACCAATTACCCGATATTCGGAAGAACTGGCACCATTGCAAATGAACTTTTATAGTTATGCTCTGGGATTTAATGTACAGGATTATCGCAGTGTCAAACTTGTAACCCATACAGGCGGTCTTCCCGGTTATGTCTCGCGGCTGGCCATGATTCCCGAAATCAAACTGGGTGTGACTGTGTTGACAAATCAGGAGTCGGGTGCAGCTTTTAACGCAGTGGTATATCATGTGCTGGATCACTATCTGGGTGCCACAGGTTTTGATTGGATAAAGGCCTATAAAACATATTATGATAACCGGGCGGCACAGTATCTTATGGTGGAGGAATCTGCGCAACAACTCCGCGTGACTGACACGAAGCCATCCTTAGAAAAAAGCGCATACGCCGGACTATATCGTGATGTCTGGTATGGTGATATAAAAATAGAATTAAAAAATGATAAACTGGAAATTCAGTTCGTTCATACACCGGATCTGCATGGGGAACTGATACACTGGCAACATGATACGTTTCTGGCCAAATGGTATGACCGTAGCTTGCGCGGCGATGCGTTTATTACATTCAGCCTGGACCCGGACGGCAAGATAGAACAGGCTAAAATGAAACCATTTTCTCCGGCGGTGGATTTTAGTTTTGATTATCAGGACCTGCGGCTTATGCCGGTTGATGAGGAAGAGTAAAGTCCCTAAGCGCCTGAGTCCCTAAGTCCCTTCCCCTGTGGGCATAGAGATAAATCCCATTAATAAAGGTTGCAGAGCCGACTTCTGGCAGAGGAGTAGGGGAGTGTGAAAGTGACAAAGTTTTATGAGGTAATTAATGTCCAATGTCCAGGCAAAAATGACAAATCAAGTCCCAAGTCCCAATATCAAAATACATACCTATAATCTTGGGCATTTGACATTCTTTTGGCATTTGGATTTGGACATTTTACATTTTTGTTCTTGACAAGAGCTAAAAAAACAAAAAATTCTTTGTCTCTTTGTCTCTTTGTCTCTTTGTCTCTTTGTCTCTTTGTCCACTTTTCCATTTATCCACTTTACGTACCCCTCAATACCATCACGAGATAAACTCAGGGACTAAGGGACTGAGGTTTTCAGGAACTTCAATAATCACTTTGGCCTTTTTCCATTTTATCCTTAAATTACTCCGCTTATAAAAAAAATGAAACATTCCCTGTAACTTTCATGTATATATTTCATCATAAGTTATATAAATCTTCACGGGAAATGTTTTCCGGTGAAGGACACTCTACTTCGAATAATCCATATTAATAAAGAGGTGATTTATGAAGCATTTTTTGTCAGTAATGCTTTTATTGCTTTTTGTGGCGCTATTTATTAGCCCCGGGGCAGTGAAGGCTGGGAAGATTCTCCCAAATCCGATTTATCAGCATCAGCTGGAAAATGGGTTGAAAGTGGTTACGGTTCCGTTCGAGAGTCCGGGTGTGGCTTCTTTTTACCTGGTGGTTCGTGTCGGATCACGTAATGAAGTGGAAAAAGGCGTCACCGGATTTGCCCACTTTTTTGAGCATATGATGTTCAGGGGTACGGATGAATATCCCAAGGAAAAATATACGGCGATTCTAAAATCAACGGGTGCATCGGCCAACGCCAACACATCCAATGATCGAACTGTATATCATATGACCGGCAATGCTGCCAAACTGGATGTCATGTTTGAACTGGAAGCCGACCGGTTTATGAACCTGAATTACCCGGTTCCTGATTTTAAGGTTGAGGCCGGTGCGGTGAAGGGTGAGTATACAAAAAATTATGCCAGCCCCTATCAAAGACTGATGGAAGGTATGCGCGATGTGGCTTTTGATGAGCACACTTACAAACACACCACGATGGGCTTCTTTTCAGATATCGTCGATATGCCAAATCAGTATGATTATTCTCGTGAATTTTTTAATCGATATTATCGTCCCGAATATACTACTATTGTTGTGGTTGGTGATGTAACCAAAGAGAAAGTGAATGAATTAGCAGAAAAATATTTTGGAAAATGGGAAACGGGCACCTATATATCGAAAGTCTCAACAGAACCAGTACAAAAAGGCACGCGCTATTATCATCTGCAAAACGGCTCTATACCCCCATTTATCACTCTGAATTACAAAGGCCCGGCATTTAAAGATGATCAACTGGATATGCCAGCGCTTGATGTGATCTCTTCGATATTGTTTTCTCAGACATCCGATTTATATAAAAAATTAGTGATCGAAGAACAGAAAGCACGATTTATTGCAGGCGGTGCGTTCGATTCCCGGGATCCGTACCTGTTTACCATTCAGGCATCGGTGGTTGACAAAAACGATTTACAATATATAAAAGATGAAGTTGCCAAGGCGATTGATAATCTCATATCAAACGGCGTGGATGAGCAGATTCTGGCTGATACCAAATCACACCTGAAATATAGTTTTGCCATGCAAATTGATAATCCGGATCAGGTCGCCAGCACACTGTGTCATTATATTTCTCTTACCGGAGATCCGGAATCAATCAATCGGGTCTATGATATGTATGAAAAGGTGAGTATTGATGATGTAAAAACGATTGCTAAAAAATATTTTAGCCCGTCATCACTGACCATTGCGACAATTTCTGCCGACACCAAAGGAGGTGTAAAATGAAGAAATATCTGATAATTTTATCTGTTATCATTGGATTATTTGCCTGTGCAGAAAAAAGTCCGGTGGTGAAAAATACCATAGAACTGCCACTGTCAAACTCAAATAAAATTGTAGTTAAGTTGATGTTTCACAATGGTTCCATTGCAGATCCGGCCGGTAAGGAAGGTCTGACATATATGACCGCCAATCTGGTTGCCCAGGGTGGTACCCAGGACAGGAGTTATAATGACATTCAGGATGCATTATACCCCATGGCGGCAGGCTACTATGCCTCGGTAGACAAGGAAGTAACAATTTTTACCTTTTCTTTCCACCAGGATTTTTCGGAACAATTCTATCCGATTTTGCGGGATGTGATTCTTAAACCGGCTTTTGATGAATCTGATTTTAGTCGCTTAAAATTGAATCAGCAAAATTATGTGGATCAGGTAATTCGTGCTTCGTCTGATGAAGAGTATAGCAAAAAAGCACTTGAAGACTTACTCTTCCGGGGAAGTAATTATCAGCATATGAAACAGGGAAAATCTGAATCGGTGAAAAATCTGACTATTGAAGATGTAAAAAAACACTATTCTGAATTTTTCACACAAAATAATTTATGGGTTGGCATTGCCGGAAATTATACTAAAGATTTCCTCGGGCGATTACAATCTGATCTGAGTCAGCTGCCGGCCGTAAATCCCAATGTTCCTGCACCCGGAAAAGCCCGACAACCAAATGGTATCGAAGTAGAAATCATTGCAAAAGATAATGCATTTGGTTCTGCAATTTTTACCGGATTTCCGTTAAATCTGACCCGTGGAAGTGATGATTTTGCCGCATTAATGGTCGCCAATTCCTATCTTGGCGAGCATCGTAAATCTTACTCAAAATTATACCAGGAAATTCGTCAGAAAAGATCCATGAATTATGGCGACTATTCCTACATTGAATGGTATGAGAATGGTGGAGGCAATATGCTGCCGGTGCCGGGTGTGCCGAGAACCTCCAATTATTTCTCCATCTGGATCCGGCCTGTGCAGATTGCCAAACAATTACAGCAGCAATATGAAGAATTAAAAAATGTAAAAATCGGACATGCACATTTTGCCATGCGTATGGCGATTGCTGAATTGAATAAACTGGTCACGGACGGTCTGTCAAATGAAGATTTTGAAGCCACACGCGGGTTCTTGCGCAGCTATACAAAACTTTATGTCCAGACACCGGCCAAACAACTGGGATTCTTAATGGATTCTAAATTTTATGGACGTGAGAACTATATTAAAGAGCTGGATGGTTTGCTGGCTCAAATGACAGTTGAAGATGTTAATAAAGCCATAAAGAAATACTGGCAAACGGAAAATATGTTTATTACGATTGTCACAGATAAGTCCGAAGCCGAACCTCTGGCGGAAAGTTTTAAGAAAAATCTGTCATCACCTATGAGTTATTCAAATCTGGTGAAATCGGGACTACCGAAGGAAGTTTTGGATAAGGATAAGGCGGTACAGGATCTTAAATTAAACGTATCATCGGTTAAAATAGTCAATTCAGCCGATACGTTTAAGTAAATTGTTTTTTTACCACAAAGGCACTAAGATTTTATTTATTTTAAAAATTTTTAGTGACTTGGTGTCTTTGTGGTATTTTAGTTTTCTGCGATACCAGTGTTCTGAATTTACTCGCCCAATTTATACTTCTCCTCCATTTTAATAACTTTAAAATGGGATTCGCGTTGTTTCTTCATTAAAATTGACTATCTTCGCGATATTTATTAATTACAAATAAAAGTCATCATCCTTTTAGTCTCCGCTATTTGTAGATATGATTGATTGTTAAAATATTATTCTAAATCTGTATAAAATATGCGCAAAATAATTGCAGATATTCGAAATTATTTTTTTAAACGGCCAGAACAGGCCACCCTCATCCGGTTTTCTGATCCTGAAGAAAATGAAGATTACAGAAAACGTATTTTACAGCGTTTAGGGATTAGTGTGGAAAAATATAGTGTGGTAAATGTTCATAAAATAGGCATAGAGATTCCTGGCCGGTATGTATTTGAGGAATTGATGAAATGGGATGATAAATCTGAATACTGGCCCAATGCATTTGCCCAGGTTAAACGTATGTCTGGTCAACTGGATTATATAGAAATATATGCTTTTGGTATTGAAAAATTTTTTAAGATAGGTCAGTTCAAAGGATTTGGCGTACCTCCTTTGTTCTTTTTAAAAAAACTGCGATTTAATGAAACGCCCCATACTTCTGATGTTGACAATGCCAGATCCTTATTATACACCTGTGAAGGTGGATATCCAATTGGGATTTTTTCACTATATGTCCGATCTTCGATTGAAGAGCAAAATGAAAAAGAAAAAACGCAATTATTTTCAATGGTGGCATTTGATTTTTATGGTAAGAAAAAATGGTATTATACCCATTTCATAAACTATATATGGGAAGCAATCCATAACAGGGCAACCGGAAATATCTTGAATAGAATAAAGCAGTCATTTGAATGGAAATTTGAGCAGGTTATCAAAGGTATTGAGGAGGATGATTGAGTAATGGCATCATTCCAATGTGCGAAAAATTAGCTATTTATCATCCTGTTTCTCCGGCCGGGTTTGCCAGTTCCTCCTGTCGCTTGCAGTGACACGCGCATAATGTGTATCCAATTCTCTCAATCGTAGAGATAGATTTTGAATTATATTGAATGCCAGAGATGAATCCTCATGGATGCGTCGTAAAAAATTCTTTTTATCTATGGTCAATACACGGGTAGTTTTAACAGCGCGAACGGAGGCAGAACGAATGGGTTTTTCAAAAATTGCCATTTCGCCAAAAAAATCACCTTCCTTAAGAAAATTGAGATGGATGTCTACATCACCTCGTGTCTGATAAATCTCGACAGTACCGGACTGAATGACGTACATACAATCTCCCTTTTCCCCTTCTCGAATAATTATGTCTCCCTCTTTATAGTTCTTTCCTAAATCACCGCTGCTCATCAAGCTGTTCTCCTGCTAATTTTTCTGAGATATTGGAATAAGTGATGATAAAATACCAACAAGATAACGATAAAGGAATACCGGGTGTAATGTAAGAAAAAATATATCACGGTATGTAGCGCTGCCGGTAAACATATCCCATAATACTGTACTCATAAATTTACGGTTCGAATTATTTTTCTGCTCTGCTTTAACTGTCTTCAAAATTGCAGAGCGTGCGATACTAATTTTTTGATTTAGTTTATTTATTTTGAAAACCACTTTACCCAGTCTGTTGTCATAGATTAATTTTTTACAGGCTGGCCAGTAAAATTTGGCGAAATCTTTTTCAGAAACACCCTCGAATATCGAGGTTGTAGCCGCAATCTTGGCCATTCGGTATGCGGCCCCAATTCCATCTTTATAAAGCCTGGTGATGCCGCAATCACCAACAAATACTAAGCGATCGGCAAATGGTTTTATCGCTGCGCCCACATTTATTTTTGGATTACAACGGCAGGAAATCATATTTTTATAAATCTTCTCAGGCATGGCCTTTCTTACTTCAGGTGTATTCAGAAATTTATCAAGCAGATCACTATCAATATCTTCTCCAAGCATACAAAAGGTAACATATTCACCCTTAGGGATGAATGCCGCAAACTCCAATCCGGGTATATCGAGAAGAAATATGTGCATTGAATTTCCCAGCAACCTGGATATTTCATCTTCACCAAGATAAAATTCACGAATAAAGGTTTTTGTTGTTTTTGGGGCTCTGTATGATGGAAAATAATCAGCAAATTGTTTGAGGGTTCCGCTATTTACACCCACCGCTACAGTCAGCAGATCATAGGCCTGTATACTTTTATCCTTACGAACGATGACGGGTTTCCCGTTATCATTATTTATCTTGGTCACTTTCTCACGATATATATGAGTTCCTTTTTCAACGGCCAGAATCTGTAGAAAGCCATCAAAGCTGCCCCATTTGGTGTCCTTAATATCCTTTGGGCCACAGCCCCTGTGGACTGCACCAATTCTCTTTTCTTCCAGTGGTGTCACAATCTCTACTTTACCCTTGTCAGTATGAAGCGTATATGAATCAATTCCCCGTTGTATGATCTGGGGCGGAAGATTGATACCTTCGGTAGCGAGCATTTGTACCAGTGTTTCTGAAATAATGCCGCCGCACATATTGCAACCAATCGGACTGGGGCTGAAAAAATCACGTGGCTCATAAATATCTACACAGATCTCTATACCAAGTCTCTGGGCCATATCCAAAACAAAGTAACTAAAAAATGAACCGGCCGGGCCGCCGCCAATCACTCCGATTCTTGAACCGTCTGTGAGTTTAAAACTATTTTCAGTATTACTGGTTTTATTTGGGATAGATTTACGATAAGAAGATTTCATCGATATATTACCATATTTATTTCAGCGGTTAGTCCAATAATAAACATATCTACATCTACAATGCCGGATATTAAAATACCGATGGTAATCGGAGAAAATTTAAATTTGATAATAAATGAAACTGGTTGGTAGCTTACTTCTCTATCTATGTTAAAAAATATTAAAATCTGTGAAAGCGTGTAATCAATATACAAAAAAGGTAGAAAAATTCAAATATCGTTAAGATAATTATAAATAAATTAGATATGGTTTAATTTACAACAATCTGAAAAAAATCTCCGGAATCCAGAAAATTCATAATGAGAATAATATTCTCAATCTGCTGAAATAATTTAAATTTAAATACGTTTTACAAAATTGCATATTTGTAAATTATTTATGCATTGCAATATATTTGTCAGTACCTTGTGGCCGAATTTTGCGAAGTAAGTGCATATTTTATGTTTTATCTGTGATATATAAGTATTAGAAACTCATAAATTATTTGGAGTATAAATGAACCGAAGGGTATTTGTTTTTTTTGCAGTTATATTTTTAATGATCATACTCATGATGCTGCATGCACAGGATAATTCCGAATCCGAAGCATTGTATGAAGAATATTGCGCAACCTGTCATGGATCTGATTTGGCTGGTGGAAACGCAAAAAGCCTGGTCGATGGCGACTGGCAGTTTGGCTCCAAAAGAAGCCATCATTTCCGGAATATAAAATACGGTATTATTGAACGTGGTATGCCTGATTTTGAAGAAACTCTGAGTGATGATCAAATTAATGACATCCTTGATTATCTGGAAGATAAAGAAGGCAAAATGTTTACGAAAAAACCTGAGCATGAGACAAATGTTAAAACGCTCGACTATAAAATAAATGTCGAAACCTGGCTGACAGATCTTGAGATTCCCTGGGCAATAGATTTTATCGATCAGAATACAGTCCTGGTTACGGAACGTCCCGGACGTTTGAGAATGGTCATCGATGGCCGTCTGCGCTCAGAAGCAGTTAGCGGAACTCCCGAGGTATTACACGAAGGACAGGGTGGCCTGATGGATGTGGCAATAGATCCGCAATACAAGGATAACAGCTGGGTTTATCTGGCATACAGCCATGCACTGGAAGAAGATGATGACATGGCTATGACCCGAATTGTACGCGGCCGGATCAAAGACAACCACTGGATTGATGAGCAGCTTATTTATCAAGCAAATCCGGAACATTATAGTAGTCGGCGGCATCACTACGGTTGCCGTATCGTATTCGACAAATCCGGATATCTGTATTTTGCCATTGGAGATCGGGGCTCCAGTGATCAGGCTCAGGACTTGAGCCGTCCCAATGGAAAAATTCACCGGATTAATCGTGATGGCTCGATACCTAAAGATAATCCGTTTGTGGGAAAAGAGAATGCCTTGCCTACTATATTCACCTATGGTAATCGCAACCCGCAAGGACTGGCCATGCATCCGGAAACCGATTTGCTCTGGGGAACGGAACACGGACCCATGGGCGGCGATGAGTTAAACCTGCTCACCGCCGGAATAAATTATGGCTGGCCGGAAATTACCTATGGTCTCAATTATAATGGCACCATCATAACGGAATTCACGGAAAAACCGGGCATGCAACAACCAATACTTTACTGGAAACCATCGATTGCTGTGTGCGGACTGGATTACTACCGTGGCGATTTATTTAAAACCTGGAAAAATGATTTGATTGTTGGTGCATTAAAATATGAAGAGGTTCGGATTTTAAGCATCGAAAATGACCGGGTCATGCATGAGGAAACCATCCTGAAAAATTATGGCCGGGTTCGGGATGTGGCCTGCGGTCCGGATGGCGCCATCTATGTGGTTTTAAATGAGCCGGGAAATGTTCTGAGATTAACTCCCGTTGGTCGAAATTAATTTCGACCAAGAATTTGATATCTAAATTCAAAACTGAATTGTCTTAAACTGTGTTAACAACCGAACAATGTTTTTTTATTTAGTCCAGATCTTTGGATATTATTTTCTTAACCGCAATGAACGCAAAGAATTGCAAGAGTTTCGCAAAGATATATAATTATTTATTTTGCGTACTTAGCTTTTCCTCTGCGAACTTTGCGGTTAAAAATATGTACACACCTGGTCAGGATAAGACAGCTAAACAATAACAAAAAATAAAATACAAATTCTAAAAGCCGACCAGTATAGTAACTATCTGAATTTGGAATTTGAGAATTTGCATTTATTTAGAGTTTAGGATTTAGATATTAGGATTTCCTCTCAAAATTGTATTTCAAGACCTGCAAATAAATGCCGGAGGGGCGCTGGTTCATAATATCTGCCGCCAAAGGCATTGATGCGAATATTATCTGAATAATTCCGATCAAGAACATTATTCACTCCGATAAAAGGTTCAATTTTCCAATTATCTATATCTAATGTATATCCGATCTGAATATTGGTGATTACGGCGCTGTTTTCCCGTGCGCTATTTGCATCATCCGTATAAAACCCACTCCGTGTCAGCAGTTCCACCCGGCTGAAAAAACCGTCCGGATGTAAAAAAAGTTAAAATTGTATTGAACATATCTCTGGGAATACCGGGAATCTGGTTCCCCTGATAGTCATTATCCGTTGTTTTATATTCCACAAAATCAAAATTTGAAAAGGTATAATTCAGGGTCAAATTTAGAAATGAATAGGGATTGCCTGAAAATTGAACCTCAAGTCCTCTATGTCGTGATTTACCTGCATTCCGGTAATAGGTTCTACCCGGAGTTTGTTCCAGCTCATATGGTAAGATTTCGTCCGAAACCCTGATCGAGAAAGCCGAGAGCTCATAGCGCACCTTTTCAAATAAAATGCCCCGGAACCCTAATTCAATATTTATGGATTTCTGCGGATCGAGGTTTGGGTTAAATCCACTCTGACCATCGGGGTTAGAGGAGAGTTCAATCAGGGCCGGGGTTTCGAATCCACTGCTGATATTGGCATAAATATTATTCTGCGGGGTGCAATTGAAAACGGCCCCGCCCATAATACTCCATCCTGTGAATATTTTTTCACTGGAATTATTCACATCCCGGGCGAATTTGTCTTTGGCAGAGACCCGGACGGCATCATGTCGGAGGCCATAGTTAACCAACCAACGGGAATTAATCTGCAGGTGGTGTTGCAGGAAAATCCCCAGATTTGAATAATTCTCATCCTGGTCAAATGTGAGATTGCCCGTGGTTCCCTGCAGATTATCAAAACGTTTACGATCATCTTTTTGCGCGGCCAGATCAAAACCGGAGACCAGTTTTGAATCCATGCCCCATAGGAGTGAGGTATAATCATATGTTGCAGTCAGACCGGCATAATGACGGTTAAGTTCTACCATGCCCCCTGATTCGAATGGTAACCGGTTTGAAAATATTCTGCGTGTGTAGTACAACACAGTTTGGATCTTATGCTTTTGACTAAATCTATTTGAATAGGTAATTCCTATCCGGCCCTGGGAGACTTTTTCGCCAGCATTATATGTAACATTTCCGGAATATGCTTGCTTTGGGTTTTGTTTGGCCTGTTCCAGATTTAATGAGCCGGCATCCAGCGCATCCGGGCTGTTCTCATAACTGAGCCGCATGGTTGTTTCTGACTGTGAATTTATTCTGTATTTAAAATTGCCGTTTAACAGAAAATTTTTCATGGCACTGTGATCACGATATCCTTTAATACGACTGGTCGAGGCAGATATCAGATATCCAAAATCTTCTAAACTCTGTCCGGCATTGATATACATTCCCCGGTAGCCAAAAGAACCGGCCGCCAGACGACCTTTTATCATAAACTCGTCAGGTGGTTCAGAGGACGAGAATTGTAAGACGCCGCCGCTGGAATTTCCATAAAGTGTTGAAACCGGGCCGCGTAAAATTTCTGCCTGATCAATAACTGCCAGATTCAGATTATCCAGTTGCGTTTGTCCGTCGGGGGTTGTTTCCGGAATACCATCAATCAATACCTTTATTCCGCGAATGCCAAATGCGGCACGGGCACCAAAACCGCGGATGGCCAACCGCAAATCCTGGGCAAAATTGTTGGCATTCATGACAAAAACGCCCGGCAACGAACTTAATGATTCATGTACCGATAATTGCTGTCGTGCAACGGTTAGATGAGTGTTATCAAGCGGGGTAATGGCAAAAGGCAGTTTGTCCTGTTTTACCGGAAATCGCGATGCCGTAACTGTGATCGGCTCTAATTCATATAGGATGCTATCAGGCAGGGACATAGAAGTATTTTCTTGTCCCGCCAGGGGGTGATAAATAATTAGAAGGAAAATGTAAAGGAAAACCGGTAGTTGTTTAATCATTTGAGTTCATATTGTAATCAAATCCTTAATCAGATGAGATAAGAATCCACTCATCTTGTGGAGTGCTCATGTATTCTGCACCGGATTCAGTAATCACTGCCATTTCCTCGACCGAAATCGTTTTTGTGGTGCTGTCTGTTTGCTGCCAGCAATAAAAGCCGTCATAGGCAAATGTTTGGCCTGGTTTTAGTTTCCGCGCACTGTCACCGGTTGGTTGGTCATATCTGGCTGCCCCGCCTAATGCCGGTCCGGCATCATGCGCCCAGTAGCCCACCGGATGTCCTGTACTCCACATCACAGGTAGTGAACCGCATTCCTGCATCCAGTCGCGCTGTGTTTTATCAACCTGCCAGCCTGTCACACCGGGTTTCATCGCAGATAATGCTTTACGATGACCCTTTATCGCATCATCAAAATATTTTTGAATATCAACAGGCGGCTGGGATTCACCTGGTTTTAAAACGTAAGCAAAGCGTTGTATATCGCTGCACCAGATGTCAAATGCTTTGATGCCAAAATCAGTTTGTATGATATCACCCGGTTGAATAATCCGGTCGGTGGCATGGGAATGGCCCCGGTCGGGTCCGGAATTGACATTCGGATTCTGATCCGGTGCCCATGCATCAGTCACAGCGAGTTCTTTCATACGTCGTTTTAAAAATCTTGCCAGATCGGAGTCTTTTGTTTTACCCGGTATCACAGTTTTGTATGCTTCAATTTGCAGCCGGGCTGTAATGTCTGCGGCCTTACGCATGATTTCGATTTCTCGTGGTGTTTTTACTGAAAGCCATGATTTCACCAAATCACTGGAGGAAACAAATCGCTTGACATATTTTGATCCAAGGGCTTTTTCCAGATTCTGACGCTGAGTAAAAGATAAGCCATCGGCAATCTCATCAGACGCTGAATTGATAGCAATTACTTTTGGATCAGAATTCTTTATAATTGTCGTGGTAGCTTTCCAGACATTTGCGCCACGTGGAATAGTCATGACAACGTCATGTGCACCGACATCCCGCAAGGCAGTAGCTTCACCACTGGGTGAGATGGCTAAGGAACGAACGCTGTCAGCCTCCAGAAAAAACAAGAACGCTGCCGTTTGGCTGGCGTTCTCTCCACCGACATGCATTGCCAGGGGATCATTATTATTTTCACGGCAAAACAAGATCCACAAATCTACACCCGCATCCTTCATGGCATCTGGTAGTAGTTTTTTTATCCGCTCAAGACGAATTTCAGCCCACGGATTTTTTTCTGCCGGGAACGGAATCTCAGGTTTTTTCTCAGAACAGGATATAAAAATGGACAGGCAGAAGATTGTAATCAGAGATTGTCGTGTCATTATTATCTCTCCAATATTATTATAATGCGCGGAACGGTCTCAGACCGTTCCCTACATTGTATTATCCGTGGTTTAATATCATTTTTACACAACCCTCTAATCACAGGGATATTTCCTAAAAAGAATTACAATTCCAGCAATTCTTTCACATATTTTGGCGCCGGGGATCCAAATGATAGCATGCGGTCATGCATTTTCAGCAAGGTTTTTCCCTGGCCATATTTTTCTTCATATCTGGAACGGATATCGTTTATTTCCAGGTTGCCGACAAAATAGGTCGAAAGCTGGGTGGAGGTCAGGCAGGCTCTGCGCCATTTACCTGAGGCTTCCCCTTCTTCCTGAAATCCTTCATCCATCATCAGTGTGATGGCTTGTTCTTCTGTCATACCTTCGGTATGGATTTTCTGATCGATTATTGCATTAATAATCAGTCGCAGTCGCATTTTTAGCTGCTGCATCTTTAATTCCGGTCCGATATAACCGGCTTCCACCATTATCTGCTCTGAATAAGTCGCCCAGCCTTCGATAAATGTACCGCTGGCAAAAATGGCGCGGATATTGGTCGGTGCTTTAAATGCATTGGCATGCATCAGTTGCAGATAGTGACCGGGCACGGCTTCATGCACGGTCAGATCTTCCAGCATGTAGTTGTTATATTCTCGAAAAAATGATTTTACTCGTTCTTCTGTCCAGTCTTCCGGTGTGGGTGAGATGGCATAGAAAGTCTGTCCCTTCTCCTCCAGTGCACCGGGTGCATCACAGTAGGCAACAGCAACACCGCGTTGAAATTCAGGCATAACTATAATTTCGAGAGGTTCTTGCGGCATGGTTACAAGTGATTGTGCCTGTACGAATTCGATACAGGATTGCAGCGATTTCTTTGCCAGATCCACAATCGTATTATTATCCGGATGTTTTTCAGCCAGATGGTCAAGAACAGATTTAATGACATGTTTACGATCATTCAACTGATCTTCAGAAGCATCATTATTTACTTTCTTGTACATAGGTAAGGCGGTTTGGTACATGGCCTCCTGGGTTTCCTTTAAATCTTTAATGGCAACTTCAAGAATCTCTTCTTTACTGAAATCTGTTTCCAGGGTATAATATAATTTTTTGCGGAACAGGTCATCTCCAAGTCTAAACTCACCATTGGAACGCGGGAGTAATTCATCTTCCAGCCACTCACCGTATTGCTCAAGTGCCGTGACTGCAGTGCGTTGTACCGGGGCAAATGACTCTCTTAATTCGGGAGATCCTTCGAGAAAGGAATTAAGTTCCCGTGTAATGAGACTGATATTACCTTTGTTCTGTAATATTGCGGTTTCGGTATGAATTTTGGGTGGATTCTTCAGATTTTGTCTGGCTGCTTCCAGAACAGTCGGAATTTGCGCCAGACGTTGTTTTAAATTTTCCAGTCGTTTTTCCAGGGGGGCAAAATCCCTGGCCAACAAGCTGTAAATAGATCCACCGATATTATAATGTAATGGATTTGATTCATGGCTTTTTAAGAACGTCAGGTTGAAGATACGTTTTTCAATATTGAATTTAAGAATCTTGAAATCGATCAGATTTACCTGATCCAAATTTTCCGCAGCAATCATCTTCATAGAATCCTGGAAAGATGTAAGAAATTGTAATTCTTTTTGAATCGCATCATTATCATAGCCATCAAGAAGATGGTCATAGCGATGATCACCCAGACCGGTGGCCCATTCCGGATGAATTTTTAAATAATTCTCAATAAAATTGTCTGCGATGCGGATAAAATTTTGATTATCGATCTGGTTGTTTGAACAGGATATAAAAAGCATGGTTATGAGTAGTGCGATGATAATTGATTTCATAATATTTTCCTTAATTATTTTTTTTTGACAGGATAACAGGATTTACAGGATTATCATATATTTCTAGATTTTGGCATTTTTCATTTAATATAAAAATTATAATGATCCGATGTAAAAATTAATTCCACTAAGAAATTAAAATAATTGTTGCACTTACTATTTGGGAATAATGTAATCTATTGTTTAGTTTTTACAACTTATGTCAAGTATAATTTAAAAATAGCAGATTATGTTTGAATATATGTATTTCATAATACAATCAAAGTAAATCAAATCATCGCTAACGGATCATTGTCCGGAGTCCCTCTGTTAGCCTCTCAAATGTAGGGAGTCGAAAATGAATAATTTTTTACCTGTTTATATCCTCGTTTTGTTATTGTCTAGCATGATCTTTGCTCAGGAGCCGGATTCTGATCCGCTCGGCCAGTCTCGGATAATCCGTGGAAATGGAGAGGAAGTGGTCCATATTGGACCGGGCAATGAGTCGAACACACGTAACCATCTTGAAATATCGATATTAAAATATTTTAAGGAACTGGAATATGTCGCCCAGGACACCCTGGTGAAAATGCTTTCCTGGAGCACATCAGTCACTTCAGTTTGGAGCATGTTTTATGATCTAAAAGTGGCTGATCTGGATAATGACGGATTGAGCGAAATTGCTGCGGTCTGGATTGAACCGGGTAGTCAGGACATCGAGCTGGCAGTTTTAAAACCAAATCCTGATTTGCTGGGCATCGATAGTCTGGCCAGCTGGGAAAAGGTTGAGCGTGAAACGATAAATGATCCGCAAATTATTGACGTTGGTGAGTACTTTTTACCCAATATCGCATTTGTCGATGCGGGAAATTTTGATACGGATTCGCTAAAAGAGATCGTGATAGCCTATTGGATTTCTCCCAATGACAGCAGCCGCGAACTTTTAAGAATAAAAGTGTATGATATAAGCGATTCTCTCGAACTGAGCTATAAAGGGGATGTTTTGCCAGGAAATGAACGACTGATTGCACCCCCGGAGATATATTTGTGTGAAGGTCAAACCTATTTCTTTGACATAGAGAGTGGAGATTTTAACGGCGATGGCATACTTGAATTATTGATAACCGGCCGGGAGGATGGTCAGCCAAACAGTGCCTGGAATATCTTTGCCAATATTTATGCCTATGATGACCAGGATCAAAATCTGAAATTACAATCCGAAAACATTATTTATTCACAGGAAAAGTCACAATTTGATATATGGAATATAAACCTGGTGGTAGACCATATTATTTCTGAAGAAAAAGAAGATGCGGTTGTGGGATTTTTTCAATATGTTCCAAAAGCGAGTGTGACGGATACCGTTTCTTATACCCTGGTACCAATAAATATTCACGATCAGATGGACACAATATCCATCGGGACAATGGTGAAACAATATCAGGACTCGATACCTACCGAGTGCTTTTACGATAGGTTGAGTACCCTTGAGGCAAAGGATATTAACCGGGATGGGATTGCCGAGATATTTTCGGCCACTTCATTTAGGGATTCCGGAAAACCACAATATCAGGATTTTAGAATATATCAGGCGGATGACCAGCTAAATTTATCACAGTGGGCCGATTTATCTGATATTGTGACTGATTTTCATGCTGGTATTGGTTTGGGTGAAGTAGTTCAGGATACCCTCGAGGCCAATCCTTACATAGAATTACTGGTACCGGTCAGGTCAGACAGAAACCGGACATGGATATTCAAATTAAAAACTGATGCCGGTGGAAATTTTGACAATGTGGAGTTAATTCATAAAGGGCCGCACCTGGAAATGCCAAGACTGAAAATATTCAGGTTGCCGATTTTGACGGTGATATCCGCATGGGTGCGCCGCGAAAATTTTCAGTAACCAAAATTCTGCAACCATTGGTGATACTTAATGCACCACCAATCCACTTTGATTTTTTGGATGGGCAACCGTACGATGTCAGTCTCAGCTATAATAATAATGATGGTCAATTTATTTCTTCATATGTAAAGGAATCCAGTCAGTTTGCCGAGGTGGAAACTGAGGTAAATAAAGATTGGTCACTATCGGCCACTGCCAGTGGTGGCTTTAGTTACTTTGGGGTTTCAGTAAGCGCATATCTTTCAGAAACATATGGCAAGAGATTTTCGAAAGTGGCAAATTCATCCACCACGGTGACTGTGAGTGTTGCAGTAGATGCCATCGAAGATGACCGCATATATGCCATGGTCATGGATTACAATATTTACGAATATCCCGTATATGTTAATGATGTGTTACGAGGGAATATTCTGGTTGTTGAGCCTCTGGTTGTTGAAAATCGCTGGTTCCCGAGCAAAAGCTGGAGCGGATATGACTATATTCCCAATCATGAGGTCGGTAATATTCTTTCATACCGTGAATACCCATTGACGGAGGGTGATCACCCCCTGATGGCTGAGCGGATTAAAGGTGATTATAATGATAGTTTTGTCCTCGATGCCAACTCGAGCTATGATTGGAATTTATTTTTCGATGATTTTACTTCCAATGAGGTCAGTACGGCAAAAGAATTCAGTCGCGACTGGGGTGTTTCCGTCAGTGGCTGGGGGTCAGGATTCAGCCTGGACGGCAGCTATAACCGCGAGGATATCCAGACACAGCGTACGTCGGTTTCAAATGGTTTGGAATTATATGTCCACCTTGATGCCATCGATATGGGACTCGGTGAAGTTGGTTATCGGGTTACGCCTTATTCATACTGGGCCACAAATGGCGCATTAATTGTTGATTATGCTGTAAAACCAGAACTGGCAGCGCCAGGCGGTACAGAAACCTGGTGGCAGGCAAACTATGGAGAAAATTCGGATCCGGCATTTATTTTACCGTGGCGATATGATCCTGAAAAGGGTTTTGCCCTGCAGGAAGAAGCGAAAAGATATCAGACAAAAGATATCACATTCTTCCCGGTCAATCCACGTGAAGGGGACATCATTCAAATTGAGGCGCGTGTACATAATTTCAGTCTTATCGAAACGCTTTCACCAATGGGTGTTAAATTCTATGTGGGTGATCCGGACAGCGGCGGTGTATTGATCACAAGTGTGGATAATCAAACCGAGGTGTTCACAGATAACAAAATTGAGGCACGCGGCACCAAGTTAGTTTCGATGGACTGGAAGGTACCTACCGGTATTGGTACATTTCCGAGGATCTATGCTGTGATTGACGAACAAAATAGTCTGACAGAGATTCATGAGAATAATAATAAATCATGGAATATATTGCAAAAAACAATAGCTACAGGAATCGCTGAAACCAGAGATGGTGAATTACCGAATCAATTCGAATTGCAACAGAATTATCCCAATCCGTTTAATCCTCTGACGACAATTGAATTTACATTGGAGCAGTCATCATTTGTCGAGTTTGAAGTTTACAATACCCTGGGTGAGCGTGTGGCCATTGTTGAGTCAAAAGAACTGCTGGCCGGAAAACATGCCTATGATTTTGATGCACGCATGTTGCCAAGCGGTCTCTATTTTTATCGTATCCAGGCCGGAAATTTTAAAGATGTTAAAAAGATGATTCTGCTCAAATAGCCCTACCTAAACCACCGAGGCACTGGAATCGATTAGAGATGAGAGATTAGAAATTAAAGATTAATGTCAAATGACCAAATCCGAATGACAAATAACTCTAATCCAATTTTTACTCAGTGTCCTCTGTGGTTTTTTTATTAAATCAATAAAAACCCCCACCAATCTGCAAAGTTATTCAAAATTCCAAAATGACACTTTTGCCGCAAATTGACAGAAAAATTGTTTGTTTTCTTTAAACGAATTATTATATTTTATCAAGCGTATCTGTTACAGCGTTAGATATCAGGCCTTATTATCACAAATACATATTACTGTAAAGTAATTCAGATTATATACAGCATTTCATATGTGAAATAATTCTATTACTACCGGGGGGAGAAATGGAGCAATGGCATGAAAAAGTTACTATTTCTGATTCTGATTTCTCAATTATCCTTTGGTGTTATTTTTGCCCAGGAGCCGGAAGATCATCCGCTGTCAAAATCTTCTGATATACGCACTGGTGCCGGTGAGGAACTGGTAACCATGGACGGAAGTGGAATCTCGATTTATAAGTATTTTAAAGAGATGGAATATGCACCAAATGATACTATGCTGCAGATGTTATCATACCCATTCTCAGTTAATTGGGGAATCGTTTCCGATATCGCGGTGAGTGATCTGGATGGGGATGGTCTGAATGAAATTGTGGCTGTCAGGATTGAAAATGAGATTGTTGATATCATTGTCCTTAAACCGGATCCCGACTTGCTGGGAATTGATAGTCTGGCTAACTGGCAGAATGAAATTCAGTTGCAGAAAAATTTGCCGGCAATTCATAGCGATACGTGGGATACCCCACCGGTTGTCCTGGTTCAAACCGGAAATTTTGATGAAGATCCATTCATTGAATTTGTTGTAGCCTATTGGGCGGATGATGCCGGAAAAACCGGATACATAAATCTCACTCTATTTGATATATCTGATTCATTAAAAGTTGAAGAAAAGGGCAGTATCATGGATCAGGCCGTACAGCACCCTCCTAAAATAGGTCTATGTGAGGACTATTTATATTTGTTTGACCTGGAATGCGGCGATTTTAACGGCGATGGAGTGGATGAGATATTACTTACAGGCCGGGAAGAAATGGCACCGGCCGGCTGGCAAATGTTTGCCAATGTCTATACTTATAATACCGGTACCGGAGAGCTGGAAGCGGCGGCAAAGGATATAATTTACACCCAACCGGATACCACATCCGATTTGAGCAATTTGAATATTGCCGTTGGACATTTCAATTCTGCTGACAGAGATCAGGCGGTAATCAGCGTGAATCAATATGGCCCTTACATTTATTCCCAGTATCAGACAGATCCGGATGACACGCTGTCATTCTACCTTTTCCCTCTGGAACTGGATGATCAGTTGAGCACATTTAAGCAGGGTGCCACCCATATTCAGATGGAAGATACGGTGGCTCGTGGATGCTATTATTCACGTCTGAGTACACTTATGAGCCGGGATCTGAATAATGATGGTCTGGACGAGATATTGTCTGCGTTTTCCAAACATGGTCCGGAGAAAGTGAAATCATTTCAAATATTACAGATGCAGGGGAGTTCAGACCTCACGGTTTGGGCCGATTTGACAAATCAGTTGGGCAATTTTCAAGGCAACATAACTATTGGGAATATCGTGGTGGATACACTGGAAACGGTGCCGCAGATGGAGATTCTTCTTGCCAATCGCGATACATATCAGAGTGATATATACACGGTAGTAACGGATGCAGGGGGAGATTTTGCTGAAATAAAATATAAATATTCAGGGCGATCGGTTAATGGTGGCAAGACAGAGACCAGCCTGGCGGCTGATTTTGACGGAGATATTCGCCTCGGTGCACCCCGAAAGTTTTCTGTTACAAAAATTCTGCAACCGCTGGTCATATTAAATGCACCGCCGATTCATTTTGATGTATTAGGCGATCAGCCATATGATGTCAGTCTGAGTTATAATAATAATGAGGGTAAATTTGTTTCCTCCTATGTAAAAGAATCCAGTCAATTTGCTGAGGTGGAAACCGAAGTAAATATGGATTGGTCGCTATCCTGGTCTGCCAGCACCGGATTCAGCTTCTGGGGTGTCTCGGTCAGTTCACATCTGTCTGAAACTTACGGCAAACGGTTCTCAAAAGTGGCCAATTCATCTACAAAGGTAACGGTGGGTATTGCAGTTGATGCGATTGAAGATGACCGGATTTATGCACTGGTGATGGATTATAATATTTATGAATATCCGGTGTATGTAAATGATGTGTTGAAAGGAAACATTCTGGTGGTTGAGCCGCTGGTTGCCGAGAACAGGTGGTTCCCGAGCAAAAGCTGGAGCGGATATGATTATATACCGAATCATGAAGTTGGAAACATTCTTTCCTATCGTGAATATCCATTATCTTACGGTGATCATCCCATGCTGGATGAAAAAATAAAGGGTGATTATAATAATAGTTTTGTACTGGATGCCAATTCCAGCTATGACTGGACCTTGCTGTTTGAGGATTTTGAATCCAATGAGGTAACTACAGCCAAGGAATTCAGCCGCGATTGGGGATTTTCCGTAAGTGGTTGGGGATCGGGATTCAGTCTGAACGGCAGTTATAGCCGGGAAGATATCCAAACCCAACGGACTTCGGTATCAAATGGTCTGGAATTAGATGTGCATCTGGATGCCATCGATATGGGTCTCGGTGAAGTTGGATATATCGTAACGCCTTACGCCTATTGGGCGACGAATGGAGCGCTGATCATAGACTATGCGGTGAAACCGGAACTGGCTGCACCGGGTGGCACCGATACCTGGTGGCAGGTGCATTATGGCGATAAGCCGGATCCGGCATTTATTCTGCCCTGGCGATATGATCCGGAGAAAGGTTTTACTCTCCAGGAAGAAGCCAAACGAAATCAGACCAAGGATATCGCATTTTATCCGGCAAATCCACGTGAAGGGGATGTCATTCAGATTGAAGCGCGGGTACATAATTTCAGTCTGATGCCGACACCGGCACCCATGGGTGTCAAATTTTATGTGGGTAATCCGGATAGCGGCGGTACACTTATTGAAAGTGTCGATAGTAAGACGGAATTTTTCACCGATCTGGCGGTTCCGTCACGGGGAACAAAAATAGTAAAATTGAACTGGGAAGTACCTTCCGGCATCGGGACTTTTCCCAGGATTTATGCGGTGATTGATGAGCAGAATGGTTTGGCGGAAATTCATGAGAATAATAATACATCCTGGAATATCCTGCAAAAGAGCACGGCAACAGCGATTGTACATGAGAATGATCCGGGTGTACCAAACATGTATGAATTGCATCAAAATTATCCCAATCCGTTTAACCCGTTAACCACCATTGAATTTTCCCTGGAAAAAGCGTCATTTGTAGATCTGGAAGTATTTAACACTCTGGGTGAAAGGGTGGATATTATTGAATCGAAGTAATTTGAAAGCGGGTAAACATTCCTATCAATTTGATGCGCGCATGCTGCCAAGTGGTCTGTATTTCTATCGCATTAAGGCGGATAATTTTTATGATGTGAAGAAGATGATCTTGATCAAGTGATACGCAGACATTTTAATAGAACACGGATTACCCCCGTGAAACGGGGCAGGACGGATTACACGGATTAACGCGGATAGTAAATTATTCAATGATTTGATTTCAAGGTTGCTCTAAACAAAAATTTGATCTACTAAAAAAAGTCTTCTTGAATCTCGCCAAAAGGCAGTTCAGCCTGGCATTTGACACGGATGAGACTGATTTTCATTTAAATATTTTTTTATCCGCGAGAATCCGTGTAATCCGCGTTCTATTCAAATTTGCCCGTAACCTAAATCCATCCCACTAAAAGATTTGTGTAGATATATATCCCTCTTTTGAATAAATTATAAAGATGGTTGTATAATATTTTGTAATTGGTAATAAGATGTTTTTTTTCTGTGGTCACGGTATCTAATAAAACTATTAATAAAAACATATTGGATGGAGGAAAAATGAAGAAAGGTTATATTATCCTGATTGTGGTGGTTATCCTTCTGATCATCGGTTATTCGATGTTCAAAAACAGTTATAATAATTTCGTTCTGCTGGAGGAAGGCGTAAATCAAAAATGGGCACAGGTGGAAAATGTGTATCAGCGCCGGGCGGATCTAATTCCCAATCTTGTGGAAGTGGTTAAAGGCTATGCCAGTCATGAACGTGAAACCCTGGAAGCAGTGGTTAATGCCCGATCCAAGGTGGGTGGTCAGGTCAATATCGGACCGGAAGTGCTAAATAATCCTGAGGCATTTGCTCAGTTTCAGCAAACCCAGGGTGCCTTGACATCCGCGTTACAAAGATTAATGGTAGTCGTTGAACGTTATCCCGAACTCAAAGCCGATCAGCGGTTTGCTGATTTGCAGACGCAATTGGAAGGGACCGAAAACCGCATCAGCGTTGAGCGGGGCCGGTTTAATGAATCCGTTCAGCAATATAATTCTGCGGTTCGTGTTTTTCCGGCAAACATAATGGCCGGCATATTTGGATTTGATCAGAAAAACTATTTTAAAGCAGATAGCGGCAGTGAAAAAGCACCGCAGGTTAAGTTCTAGACTTACCTCGAATACACGGAGAAAAAAGCGATTAGAAATTAGAAGTTAGAAATGAGAGATGAGAAATGAATAAAATCAATTAATGGTTTGAAATTAATATTTCTAATCTCTGATTCTCAGATTATTTCTCTGTGTACTCTGTGGTTTAAAAATTTCTATCGATTAAATAATAAAGGATCGCGATTTGCAAAATAAAAATTTCAGATTTATATGTTTAATTATATCCAGTCTGTTCCTGATCATGGTTGTTCCCGGTTTTGGTCAGGAAACGATACCCGAAAAACCGGCATCCTGGGTCAATGATTATGCCAATGTGCTTTCTTCATCTCAAAATCAAACGCTCGAAAAACAACTTTCGGATCTTGAAAAACGGTCATCCAATCAAATTTTTATTGCCATTTTTAATCGATTGCCGGAAAACACTTATCTAGAAGGATTCACAGTCGATCTGTATGAGAAATGGCGGCCGGGTCTGGCCGATCAGGATAATGGTATATTGATTGTCGTTTTTATCGAGGACCGGAAAATGAGAATCGAAGTGGGGTATGGTCTGGAAGACGTGGTGACCGATGCCCAATCCGGAATGCTGATTCGTGATGTAATAGGGCCAGAGTTTAAAAAGGGAAATTATTTTGCCGGACTGAATAATGCATTGAAAATGCTAATTCCGGCAGTTGAAGGCAAATACAAGTTGCCAGTTGCAGGGAAAAAACAAAAAAAGGATGGACTCCCGCTCGGTTTTTTTATAACGGGATTTTTTATCCTGATTGTGCTCAGCAGAATATTCCGTGGGCCACGTTCCAGAGGCTATGGCACGACCAGAAGAGGCACAGGGTTTGGCGGACCGGTAATTTGGGGTGGCTTTGGTGGTGGTAGTTCCGGTGGTGGTGGCGGCGGTTTTAGCGGTGGTTTTGGCGGAATGTCCGGCGGTGGTGGTGCCAGCGGCAGCTGGTGATATGCAAAGCGCGAAAATTGCAGGTGCATGATGATTTAAATCAATATAATATAACTATCTCAGATAAAGACTGAAAGAAAAACAAGTATGAATGTCGATAAGTTTTTTACTAAGGATGAAAAAAATCAAATAATTTCTGCGATCAAAGAGGCAGAAATGCAAACTTCGGGTGAGATAAGACTTCATGTAGAATCATCCTGTAAAACTGATACTGTTGAGAGAACCGTGCATCTATTTGAAAAACTTAAAATGCATCAGACACAACTGCGCAACGGCACTTTGATATACCTGGCCATCAAAGATCGTAAATTTGCCATCTTTGGTGATGAAGGGATAAATGAAGTGGTGCCGGAAAATTTCTGGAACGATGTGCGTAACATCATGCAGACAGAATTTAAGTCGGAAAAATTTGTTTCCGGGCTGGTTAAAGGCATAAATCTGGTGGGCGAAAAACTAAAAGAATTTTTTCCATATGATGATTCCGACGTCAATGAATTGTCTGATGATATTTCAATTGGAAAATGAATTATAGAGTAAAGCAGTGCAATAAAAATAAATTCTTTGTGTAAGTATTATTTTGTCTGGGCCTGACGTAAGGCATGCTTCCACCCTGAGATCAAATCTTTTCTTTTCTGTTCACCCAGTTTTGACGTGTATAACTTTTCTTTTCCCTTAATATAAAGCAGCTCTCCGAACTTTTCCAAATTCCTTTCTGCAATCCGGCCAGAGTGGCTGCACCCAGCGCCGTCAGTTCCGGCATTTCAGGTTTTATCAGAGATATACCAAGAATATTAGCCTGGAACTGCATTAGAAATCCATTATCAGTGGCACCGCCATCTACAGCCAGAGATTCAATTTTAATCCCTGACTCATTCTCCATCAACTGAATAATATCATAAGTCTGATATGCGATGGATTCCAGGGCGGCTCTTACAATATGATTCCGGTTACTGCCCCGGGTCAGACCGGTTATCGTTCCGCGTGCGGCCATATTCCAATGGGGTGCACCCAGCCCGACAAACGCCGGTACAAGATACACACCTTCTGTGCTGTCAATTTGATTGGCCAGTGCTTCACTTTCAGAAGCATTTGATATTAATTTTAATTCGTCACGCAACCATTGAACCGCCGCGCCAGCGATAAATATGGATCCTTCAAGTGCATAACATGGATTACAATTGGGATCTATGGCGATGGTAGTTATCAAACCCTGGTTTGATAATATCGGTTTCTCTCCGGTATTTATCAAAATAAAACAACCCGTGCCATAGGTGTTTTTAACCTGTCCGGATAGAAAACATTTTTGACCGAATAATGCAGCCTGTTGATCACCGGCCACGCCACAGATGGGAACATTCTCTAATTTAGGAACAGTTGAGACAATGCCATATGAATCCGCCGATTTCTTTATCTCCGGCAGCATGGACGCCGGAATCTCAAACAGTGCCAGCAAATCCTGATCCCATGTCATTTGATGAATATTATAAATCATCGTACGCGAGGCATTGGTATGATCTGTGGCGTGCACATTCCCGTTGGTTAATTTCCAGATCAGCCAGGTATCGATGGTCCCAAATAAAAGATTCTCAGGTCTGAGTCCGGATACATTTTCCAATATCCATTTGATTTTTGTGGCACTAAAATAAGCGTCAAGACGTAAGCCGGTTTTCTCATGTATCGATTTATGGTGTTCTTGATATTGCTCGCAGATAGTCGCAGTGCGTCGGCATTGCCAGACAATCGCATTATACACCGGTTTCCCGGTCAGTTTATCCCAGATGAGGGTAGTTTCACGTTGATTGGTAATACCAATGGCATCAATTTTTTCTGTAAAATCAGCCAGTAACTCATCAATGGAATCAATAACAGATTGCCAGATTACCAGGGGATCATGTTCGACCCAGCCGGGTTTGGGATATATCTGCGGAAAAGGACGATATGATTTTTTTAATACGCGGGCATTCTGATCGAAAATGATGCAGGTCGTACCGGTTGTACCCTGATCGATGGCGAGAATCGACATCCTTTTAACTCCGTCGTAAATAATATTGAGAGATAGCATATAAATATCTAAATACAAAATCCTCGAGATCCACAAAGTCATCAGAGAAAAGCAGATAGCTATATAATATAAAATAGCATATTAAATTTTTACATTCCGATTCTCGTCATTCCTGAATCTTTAGTATCTTCGCTAGTCCTGCGAATTTGCGAGATTAATTAATTTTTAAATTTGTCATTAGTGATTAGAATTTACTTATATATATTTGTTGCACCAATTTTCTAAATCCTTCGTAACTGCCTTATGATCGATATCGTTGTGGGGTTCGTGAAAACCATCCGAATAGATATGCAGTTCTTTTTCTTTAAGTGCTACATTATCGAAAAAAGTTTGTGTACCGATTTTTGGGACCAGGGAGTCAGATTCTCCATGATACATCAGTAGGGGTTTGGAAAACTCAGACGCATGTGCCTGGGTCCATTCAATCGTTTTGGTAAGTTCTGTTCCGAACCGGGCCGAAGCCGTACTATGTACCAGTGGATCTTCTTTGTATGCGGCTACCGCCTTTGGATCCCGGGAAATAGAATTAATATCCAGTTTGGTATCAATGGAAAATCCTGGCCAGACCCTGGAAAAAATTTTACTGATGGTTACCAGTACCGGCGAAATTTCCGGTTGCGCAAGCAACGCTCCGGATGAAATGACAGATTTGATATCTGTATCCGGATTATGCAGAATATAATTGAGCACGACGAGACCACCCATACTATGTCCCAATAGAAAAACAGGCCGATCTTGCTCCTGATCCCGGACTAGTTTTAAAAAATTTGCCAGATCCTCCCGGAACTCATCCCAATTTTGAACATGACCACGATCTCCCTCCGACCTGCCGTGTCCACGATGATCAAAACTATAGACTGTAAATCCAAGCGGCAGCATATAATCCACCACATTCATATATCGTCCGCTATGCTCACCAAAGCCATGTACGATAATCAGGATTGCTTTGGCTGTCGTATCCGACTGCCAGCGTTGGTAGTATAGGCCTAAACTATCCGCACCTTTGAAATTTCCGTCTTTGTGATTCATTTTTATCCCCTGATTATTTTTAAAACCCTCTCGCAGAGACGCAAAGCCGCCGAGTAAAAAGCAATTAGAAATTAGAAATAAACAATTGGCGATTAGCAATTAGGCAGTTGCAAATTACCAAAATAAAATCTCTAATCTCTAATCTCTAACTTCTAATTTTGAGCCGCTGCGCGAATATAATGATCCTGCTTAATTAAACACTGCCTCAAAGCACATCCCTTTTTCATCCGGTCCGATGGGTACAAGAAACAGATCAACCTCACCAATTTTATCGTGCGACATGGGATATATGCCTTGTGTTAATTCAAGATCGCGCGGACCCCGGAATACAAGCGAAAATGACTGCCGACCATTTCTTTCTTCCAGCTGTTTGTTAATTGTAACTTCTGTCAGCTGTACCATGAGCGTGGTATTGGTATCTAATTGAATTTGAAATTCCTGATTCAGGTGAGGTGAAAAATCATCAGCGGTTAGATTTTCGAGCATCGCTTCTCCATTTTTTTCAAGATACAAGATACAAGATGCAGGATACAGGATGCAGGATACAAGTTAGGAATTAGAGATTAGAAATTAACAATTCTGCTCTAATTTTGACTTCTAAATTCTTATCGCCACTTGCCAACAGCCAATTACCAGTTACCAATTGCCTGTCGCCCATTGCCAATTGTCAATCGCCAACAGCCAACTGCCACTCCAGTGCCGAGTACCGAGTCATTCTTTGTAATATGATCTTATATTAGAGCAATATTAAGACTATTCAGGCAATTTTTCCATTAAAAAATACACTCCGGTGTCCCCGATTTGAGTGAATCCAAGACGCTGGTATAGACGAAGTGCCGGATTATATTTTTCCACATGGATACGCAGGGGTTTTTTATCGTTTGCCGCACGGGTTATAATGTCTGAGAGCAGAGATGATCCGATTCCGCGGTTGCGGTATTCGGGCATGATAGCGATGTCAATCAGGCGTATTTCATCTTCCCGGTGATCGATGTACAACCGACCGATTGGTGTGTCTTCAATCTGGATTATTTGAAATATGGCATTTGAGAATTGTTCGGTGTAAAATTGATGCTGGGCAACAAATTGCTGTCTTAGGAAGTTTTCCTTTTCAAAATCACTCCAGTTGGTTTGAGCGACTTCATCTTCCCTTGTACTTGCATAGAGTGTATAAAGGAATGATTGATCATCATCATTTATTGGGCGGAATACAATTTTATTATGCATTTAGCATGACTAAGAAAAAAATCAATATTTTAATTCCGGGAAGGAAACAGGCCCTGCAATGCGATGACGAAATTTATCACCAGATATGGTTGCATATTATTATGTGCCTGGCTTACACCATGCGTGTCAATACTATTTATATTCATGGATGAATTTGGAGATCGCGTTCCGTAATTAGTCCCATCAGAATTTGCTGCCCATATATTTCCACGGGGAGATTCCTGTGATGCATCCGCATTGCTGGCAGACAACTGATGCTGGTGAGCCGGCATTTCATCTATTGCCAGGGTGTGATTTTCTTCTCCGCTTTTTATACCAAGACGGTTTATTCCCGCATGAATAGGGGTTCGGCCTCTCAAGTCGGGCAGTGCGAATGTAACCCGACCATCGCCGCCATAGGTTGTTCCCAACAGCGAGTAAAGAGATTGATTCTGATTAATGGGTAACATCTGCCCGTCACACAACGCATATCCGCGCGGCGCAAAATTAAAACCGACTATCTTTATTTCAGCTAAAAAAGGTTCGCTCATTTATTATCTCCTGTTCTGATTATGAAATATATCAGTTTCTGGATGGATACATACCAACAAGGGCGATTATAAAATTTAAGGCCAGAAAGGGCTGCATATTGTTATGCGCCTGGCCACCGCCAACCGATTCAATCGTCTGAGATCCTAATGTTACATTTGCATCTGAAGCCGGCCGATACAGGTTGTTCCCAATATTTCTGCCCCAGGCATTTTGCGCCGGAACAGATTCTCTATTATTATCATTGCTAATTCGGACCTGATGTGTATGCGATGGTATCTGAGCCTGGTTAAGAGTTTCACTTGCTGAACCACCCACATACCCTAATCTGCGTTGAGTTAAACCGGGTCCGTTGCCCGCATGCAGCGGGGCACGGTCCTGAAGATTAGGCAACGCACAGGTCGTTCTTCCATCACCGCCATAGGTGGTTCCTATCAGTGAAAACAGGGCTGTATTTTGTGCAATGGGTAACAATTGCCCGTTACAAAACGCATAACCCCGAGGAGCAAAATTTCCAGCAAATATTTTTATTTCTGCGATAAAAGGTTCACTCATAATAGTTTCCTCTATTGTCTTGAAGGATAAATACCAAACAAAGCAATAATAAAATTAATACATAAATTGGGCATCATATTATTATGGGCCTGACTACCGCCGACAGAAGAAAGGGCGTTAGATTCCATGTCTGTATCCGGGTTGACATTGGTGTATGCCAGAGGTGTACCGCTACTGGCTGCAAAATGCCGGTTTTCCGGATTACCGCTATCACCGGGTATATCCAATACCTGCACCTGATGCGTGTGTCCTGGGAGCTGGTTATTGGTCAGGTTATGTGTTTCTGATCCACTCTTTTCGCCTAATCTGCGTGGGGTAAGTCCCGGACCGGTTCCCGCATGCACCGGAATGCGACCCCGCATATCGGGCAGACCAAAGGTAGTTCGGCCGTCGCCTCCATATATTGTACCCAGCAGCGAAAACAATGCATCATTTTGAGAAACCGCAAGTAATTGCCCGTCACATAATGCCCAGCCACGCGGCGCAAAATTTCCGGCAAACATTCTAATTTCACCAACAAACGGTTCAGACATTACAACCTCCTGATATGAACACTCTCCCTAAAACATAAGAAAAGCTTTTCTATTTCATTGTGAGCAAGAACACAAATTTACATTGTTGAATTGTATATTATTATTAAAGAAAACGCAAAGTTTTACCTAAAGATTACAATTAATAATTTTATTGTCAAGCATAAAAAATAATTAATTTCCTTGCAATTTATCTGTTTGATGCAGAGTTTTAGTAAAAAGTGGTCGTATTTTCCAAAATGGAGGCTTTATGGCAGGTAATCGTAAAAACGGAACCGTTGTATCCAGACGAAAATTTTTAGGTACAGCTGGTCTGGCATTGGGTGCATCCACACTGACTCCTGTTTTTCCGGCCATTGATTCGGCAATAAAATTTGGCAATCGGTTAATTTCCGGAAATACAATAAATGTGGGTGTGTTGCTTCCTGCTTCAAATATTTATCCTGACATGGCCGATAATTTTTATTCCGGCTTAAATTTATTCTTCTCAAAAGAACAGGATAAGACATCTGAATATACTGTAAATCTCAAGCAGGAGTCGATGACATTTGGCCCTTCCTCCGTATTCAAAAAATCTCAAAAATTAATAAATGAAGATCGTGTTGATATATTAACGGGAATTATCCCTGAATCTATTTCACCGGATCTGAGAACTTTACTGGAAGATAGTGATAAGTTCATGGTTGCCAATCACACCGGTGCAAACAGGATTGATCCGCGTGATCAAAGTACGCATATCGTTCACAATTCACTCAATCTCTGGCAGGCGAATTATACACTGGGGAAATGGGCTGCGAAAAATATCGGTAAAAAGGCAACCGTAGTATCTTCTTTTTATGAGAGCGGATATGATGCTTTGTATGCCTTTAACCATGGATTTGAATCCGAGGGTGGTATAATAATCGATACGAAGATCACCAACCTGCCCGCAGAAATGAATACCGCGAACAATGTGATTAGTGAAATTTCCAAGCAGGCAACCGATCTGGTTTTTGCTTCTTTTTCCGGTACCGAGGCACAGAATTTTCTCAGCGATTACGCTGGCTCCGATTTAAACGGCCGGATCCCCTTGCTGGGCTCCGGATTTCTGGTAGATGGCTCAAATTCAACCAATGGCAAAGCTATCAAATCCGGTGTCAAAACCTGTCTGTCGTGGTCACCCGGTTTTAATAACACCATATTTCAATCTGAGTATAAGAAAATGACCGGAAAAAATCCTGATGCATTTGCAGTGCTAGGATATGAATCGGCGGCATTAATATCGCAGGTTATTACAAAATCTAACGGAAGTTTAAATAATCGGAATATGGTGCAACAGATCTTTTCACACAATCAAATTTCCGGACCTCGTGGCAATCTCACATTGAATAAACACAGCCATAGCTATGAAAGTCCGCTCTATCTGAATGAGTTCCGGACAAATGACCGTCATTTAACAAATGTGATAGTGTCCGAATTTGACAATGTAAAGAATAATGCGGTTCAATTCGATGAACTAAGATCCGGATGGTTGAATCCTTATTTATGTGCATAAACTGAAAATATCGCAATAATCGTCCATTCTTTGGAGGGACTATGATCGCCCGACATACATATTGTAAACGCTTTAAACAAAATATTGGCATTCCACTACTTTTCGTCATCGGATTCCTTAGCTTTTCATTTTCACCACTTGAAGAAGAGGGAACCGGGGGCAGGAAAAAGCTACAAAATTCTGATCAGATTCAACCGGTACAATCATCGGCAATTGAACAGGATCAGAATTTAGTACCAATGTTTGTTGTTGATCCAGGAGCTATTGATCTGAATCAAAGTCCGCTGATTCGTCTTCCGGACCCGGCTTTTGTCATGCCGAATGCTGCGGATTTTCGAATCAGTGAGTCCGGCGAATTGGGCGTGGCCGGATTTAATCAGGCGCAAAGTCCAGTCGTGGCTTATAATATGACTAATCGGCATTATTTGGTTGTATGGCATGGTGATGACGATCCCGGCAGTAAAGATGAAATATATGGCCGGCTGATTGATGCCGGTAATAATCAAATACTTGGCAGCAGCGATTTCAGAATTGCGGAATTTTCTGGGGATGACGATTTTGATTTACGTAATCCGGATGTAGTATATAATTCTGTATTGAATGAATACCTGGTTGTATGGCAAGGAGTTCATCAAAGTAGGCTCACCACTAACACAGGAACACCGGCTGAAGAAATTTTCGGCCGCCGGGTTGCGGCAGATGGTACACTGTTAAATCCGGATGGAACACCAGGTGATTCCCTGACAGGAATACTACAAATCAGTATTATGGGTACAGACGATGAGAATGGATATTATAACGGATTATATCCTGCCGTAGAATTCAATAGCGCTGATAATGGCTATCTGGTTGTCTGGCAAGGGACGGATGATGGTGCAGGTACGCATGTATCTGAATATGAAATTTTTGGACAATTGTTAAAATTTACCGGGAATACTCTGGCGACGTCAGGTGACAATTTCCAGATCAGTGATGTGGCAGGTGATAATTATACCAGTACAAATGATGCCAACAAACCTGATATTGTGTTTAATGCAACTGAAAGCGAGTATTTTGTAGTCTGGGAGGGCGAAGAAGGAAATGCGGGAGAACCGGAAATTTACGGACAACGCCTTAATGGCGATGGCGTTCTTATTGACCTTCCGGCTCATAATTTTCGAATCAGCAATACACCGGCACCAGGAAATGAAGCCCGTGATGCCAGTGTCGCCTGGAATTTTACAGATAATCAATACATGGTTGCCTGGTGTGGTGAGGGCAGTGGTGTTACAAACGAATTTGATGTATTTGGAAAAATTCTGAACAGCGATGGAACCGCACCGGCTACCGGTGATGAGTTCCGGGTAAGTGATATGGGACCGGATGGATCAAACCTCTATCGTGCATTCAGACCCCGTGTGGCTTACAGACTCGTTTGATAATGAATATATGGTCATATGGTCCGGTGATGACAATACCATGCCATTGGTAAATAATGAATATGAAATATTTGGTCAACGTATTACCACCGCTGGCAATGAAATCGGAGATAATGACTTCCGTATCAGCGATATGGGGCCCGATGGGTATTATTATTATGGTGCACACACTCCGGCATTGACATATACAGATCAGGCATTAAATACATATCTCACCGTTTGGTCTGGTGATGATAATACAGAAACTGTGGATGACGAACTGGAAATATTTGGCCGCTTACTTAGTCCGGTCGCTGATCTTTCGGTTACAATTACAGACGGTGTAACCAGTATAATCGCCGGATCAGAACTCACTTATACTATAACCGTCAGCAACAACGGTCCGGATGATGCGGTGAATGCGATTGTCAGCGATATTTTTCAGCCCGAGTTACTCAATGTCACCTGGACTGCCACCGGAACTGGTGGTGCTACCGGATTTGAGCCGGCTGGAGCAGGTGTGATTGCGGATTCCGGAATTGGATTACCACTCGGTGCCATGGTGACGTACACTGTCACTGCCAGGGTGGATTCCAGTCTTGATCAGGGTACCGTGTTATCAAATACAGTTCAGGTTTTCGATGTGCTTACCATTGATCCTGATCTCACAAATAATATGCCACGGATAATGATACGGAAGTCATTCGTGTCGCAGATCTGGCTATATCCAAAACAGATAATACCAGTCTTGTGTTGGTAGGCGATACTTTGGTTTATACCATTACTGTATCAAATCTGGGACCTGTCACGGCACGGAATACAACCGTAGTGGATAGTTTTCCAGCTGAAATTGCTGCAGTCGAATGGACGGCGAGTGGAACTGGTGGTGCAGCCGGATTTGATCCTGCCGGGACCGGTCATATTATCGATTCGCTTATATTTTTGCCAAATGGCGCCTCAATTACTTATACGGCTTGGGCTGCCATTGATCCGGCTACGCCAAATAATACCATGTTAAGCAATACTGCTATGGTTATGGATAGTGTGGCATCGGATCCCGACATGGCCAATAATTCCGCCACCGACGACAATACTATGGTCATAACCGATAATCAGCCACCAATTATAACTCTGGCACCATCAAAATGCTTGTGGCCGCCGAATCACAAATATGTGGACAACCCGATTGATGGGTTTGTTTTGTCGGTATATGACAGTGTGGACGGACCCATTGCAATTTCCAAAGTAGTTATTGATTCCGTTACCAGTGATGAGCCGGAAAATGTTAAAGAAGACTGGGAAGATTGGTTTCAATTATTGCTGGATTGGTTCAGAAATCTTGACTGGGGTCATGATGATGAAGATGAGGCCGCAAAAATTGCACAAACTTATCTGACTGAAGACGGCACAGGTAACCAACTCAATTGCTTCTGGGGTGACGGTTATACTTTTAATGATATGGTGATCAGTGATGACTGTCGTTCGGTTAAACTTCGTGCGGAACGCATTGGCAGCGGCAATGGCCGTGTGTACAACATACATATATCGGTAAGCGATTCAGCCGGCAATGTGGCAGATACCATGTATGCGGTAACAGTACCGAAGAGCAAAAAGAAACCGGCTGTGGATGATGGTCCTGTTTACACCGTTATCAGCGATTGCCATGAAGAGGAAGAAGCAAAGATCGCATTGCAAAAAATTGCCGAAGCTGCAATTCCGGATCAGTATGCACTACTGCAGAACTATCCAAATCCGTTTAATCCGGAAACTGAAATACGTTTTCAGTTACCTGAGGCAGGCCTGGTTGAAATCAGGATTTATAATATGCTGGGTCAGCAAATACGAATGTTAACCAGCCAGAGTTATGAAGCAGGATACCATTCACTGCGCTGGAATGGCCAGGATAGCCGTGGTGCCAATGTTGCCAGTGGTGTCTATATCTATGAATTACGCGCGGCATCATTCGTGGCACATAAGAAGATGGTACTGACGAGATAGTAAAAATAAATTAGAGATTAGAGATGAGAAATTAGAAATAAATTCCTAAACGATTAATATGCTTGACATAGGCAATAATAGTCAAATCTCTAATTCTAACTTCTAACTCTAACTTAATCTCTAATCTCTTATCTATCAAGAGAGCAATTTCAGCTGCCATAAATCACTGTCGCTCTTTTGTATCAGAGGTGCGATTGCCAGTTTGCCGGTCTGGCCTATGCTCTTTTCGAGATATGTCAGCTCGGCAAATTTTTCTTTTATATCCTCTCCTACAGGAACCTCAAATCCACTTTCCTGCATCAGCAGAACCCCCTTGGCACAAACGGATAATTCTAAATAAATCTGCAGATAACAAATCATATCGGCCATAATTTCACCGGGAAATTGATCCATTATCGTTTGCAAATACAAGCCGATGTTCGTCTCCGATAAAGTGCCGGATTTTATATACTCCAGAATCGTTACATCCGTATCCAAACCGACTTCCAGCCAGGTGCGTAAATGGCGTTCGCCACGCATAAAGACAAAACCAACAATTAACGGCAGCAGGATTAGTTGTCCCAGGGTCATAATAATTGGCCGGAAAAAGAAATGATTAAAAAATGAATGGATGACTATGGCAATAATAAATCCGTTGATTAGAATTTTTACATTTTCATACCCATGCCGGTCCAGCAAATTTTTTGAAATAATGGCCAGAATAGCGGTAGTTCCGCCATGCATTACTGCAGTTCCCAGACCACGGATAATCCATACGATTAATTTATGATGTTCCAATGAATGCAAATAATAGACATTTTCGATAAAAGCAAAACCGGCCCCCAGTGCGAAACCGTAAATGGCAGCATCAATCATAAAGCCAACTTTGCGCTTGCGGAGCAGGTAAAAAATGTACAGCGCCTTGGCACTTTCTTCCACTACCGGTGCCACATATCTTACATAACTGACTTGCGCTATTGTGGATTCAGCCAGGATAAATATATTGATCAGCATACTAACTACAGCCGCCACGCAGCCGATAAAGATTGTAAGCAATATATCGCGCCATTTGACCAGTTTAAAACTGTCAAATATGACCAGCATACTGAGAAAGATAAATACCGGTGCAATACTAACGGCTATTTCAATCAGAGTTGTGTACATATTTAATATCTATTTCTCGCAGGTTTGCATGTGGGGTACCAATAAAAATCCCAAACTACATTATTTTTAACGAAATCATAAATTCGTCGGTTGCTTTAATATCCTCCTCCAGCGCACGGGCAAATCCGATAGATAAAGTGGAACTAAGATTTGAAAAGAGAACCAGGCGAAAATCAACCTGCGCACCCAAATTGAAAAGAGTACGCCTAAAGCCATATTGTGCCAGTGGTTCCGCGGCCGGTTCGCCATCCATGTTGGCCTGAATTGCCGATGCGAAGAAGGCGGTCCGCATCCAGTTACAAAATAGTGCGGGAAATCCCATTTGGCGAAATCTCACCGGCGGCAGGTTCCATTCAAATAGCAGTTTCAGATAGTTCTTTCCGCCGAACTCATTTATTTTGGCACCGGGGAAAGTATAGTCTTCCCGGTATCTCTTTTCAGATAAGTGATCAACCCAGTTATTGCCAAAGCCGCCAAAGAAAAAATTGGCAAAGGGATCATTACGATCACCAAATGAATAACCCACCGACGTACGCAACCATACAGAAGAATGATTAATTGGTAAAGAGAGACCCATATCCAGATTATTATATATCCGGAAAATGAATTTCTTGTTTACAAAATCATTATAACTAACCAGTTGCCACTTAATGCCCTGCTCATCGTCAATTGCACCTAATGATTTTTGCATATGTTCGTAGTCGAGGGCAAAACGGGCGGTGATTAGTTCTTTGGAAGTGGCGACGACATTCTGATAATCAGGTAATGTTTCGAGCCCGGCCCATCCCTCCAGAAATATAATAAAATCAAGTTTCTTGGGGTCATCATAGATGAGCGTGTGCAGATATTCCGCACCAAGTGAATATCCTTTGCGGCTCTTTTTTGTCGGTCCGAACAGATCATAAAAATCGGCACGGTTATAACTGGTGAATATCTTCCAATTCCAGTGACTTAGTTTGGCGGCAAAATGGATGCGTTCTTCAGCCGACAACTGTGTATTGGGAGAATAGGACGCATTTAAATTCAGTGAACTCAATCCCAGACCATCGGAAAAATCCATCCGGAACCCAAGTCCGACAAAATCCTTATAACCATGCAATATGGGAATGACAGAGTTCATCTTCATATTACTAAATGTATTATAATCACCCCGGAAAGTAGTAATGGAATCCAGATCAATTTTTTTTGGTGATCCCAATGTCCAGGATCTTAATTCAGGATATTTTTTAATGATATGATTTCCCAGATATTCGATGGCGCCGACCCGCTCAGGCATATGGATGGGCAACATAGTCGGGATAAATCCGTCACCGGTATATTCAAAAGTGATAAGGGAATCCGGGCTGACCGGGAGCGGTCTGAAAAAACCGGATTCGGCGTTACTCAGAATATCCATTTCCTCACCAACAAAATTATAGCGATAGATGTTCGAAACCCCGGAGTAATAGGAAGAGCCATACAGATAGTTTCCGTCATCTGAGAATACAAAATTGGCCGGACTGCTTACCTCAAAATCAAATAAAACGCGATAGGTTTTAACACCTTTGAGCAATTCTGCCACATCCATAATGATCAGATTCTGTTTTCCATTGGTATGAGAAAGTGCTGCGGTTATGCGATCACCGGTGGGTGAAATATCAATGTCATAGAGATCCCTGCCATAGGGAAAGGAATAAATCTGATCCCATTCGTTATATGGGTAGGGCATTCGAATCAGGGTTGATATCCCGTTAAAATGCCGTACACCCCATAAGGAACTATCTTGTTTATTAAAGGTCAGGCTGCCGCCTCTTAACTCCTTGATCAGAATCTCAGATTTACCTGTATTCAGATCCAGCAAATTCAGATCACGCCAGCCATAATTATTGGTTGTATAATATACCTTTTTATCTTGTTGATCATATGCCAGGGAAGTGACAAAATACAGCGCGGCCCCTTTGAGATTCTTTAGTTTTTCAATTTCACCGGAGACCACATCTATTTCTGCCAGATGTGCTACCTGCCCGGGATACCGGATGGCGGTTAAGATTTTTTGTCTTTCAGGGACAAAGTATGAACGTGATACAGAACCCAGCCCGGTTTTTGTTATTCTTCGTCCGGTAGTGATGGGAAATTCACGAATTGAATCAAGATTGGCATTCTGCCACTTTTTTTCCCACTCAATCCAGTTGCGCCACTCTTTTTCGATGGGGACCTGATAGACTTGTTTAAATTGAGATGAAAAATACTTATCGCTGCCCTCCTCTCGTGATATCCATCGTATCAGTTTTTCGGGACCCTGGGTATAGCCGATGTAACTTAGAAATCTGGTACCGTAAAGATATGAGTTGGCACCCACCTGAAAATCAATGGTGGTGCCTTCGGATTCCAGTCCAATCATTTCATAAATATGGGTTGAATCACGAACTTTGGTCCGGAACACCATTTCATCATAGGGACCGATTGCACGACCCAGTCCACCGGCCATCCAGGTCTCCATAAAAACTGCGGCGCCTTCATGATACCAGCGTGGTGCATACTCTCGCGGATTTGTCAGAAAACTATAGCCTATGGAAAGCGGGTCCTCATGCATGGGAAACACTTTTCCACCGAAGGCGGACCTGAAAAAATTATCAGTGGTGGTTGGTTTGTCACTGGCAACAATATGAACCAGTTCATGATTCATCATCCAGTTCATTCGTTCATTGGCCGGCCGGATTTCATACACATAACTGAATGGTGAAATGGAAACTTTGATATAGTTGGTTGGAATACTAATGGCCCCGGCATTACCAAAATCACCGAAATCCTCAAGCAGGACGGTGATTTTTTCCTTAGAGTGGTAATCAAATAAATTGCTGTGAAAGTTTAGTGCATTTTCAAACGAGCGCGCCAGATGCGGGACTACATACTCATGCCCCTTACTGTAATAAATCAGTCGTAAACGCTCAGTCTCCAGTGAAAAAAGTTGGGCGTGGCAGATCGTGTTGAGGGCCAGAACTATAGAAATGCCAAACCAGACGGACTTTTTTAGCATAAGCCATCCCAATGGGTTTTTAATTATATATGACAGGTTCTAACGGAAATTATTCAGCTCTCGCAGAGTCGCAGAGTCGCAAAAAAATAATTAGAAATTAGGAATTAGAGATGAGAAATGGAAAAAATACTTGACATGCAATACCAAAGACGCAAAAATTTCTACTCCTAACTCCTAACTCCTAACTCCTAACTCCTAACTCCTAACTCCTAACTCCTAACACTCTGCGTCTCCCTGTCTCTGCGTGAGACAGAAATCTGATCCAGTCATCCTGAACTTGTTTCAGGATCTTAAAAGAAATGAATATTAGACCCTGAAATAAATTCAGGGTGACGGAATTAATTTCATATGAATATTTCTTCGTGATCTTCGTGGTAAATAATAAAAGACACTTGTATCTGAAACACAAAAAGGAGAGCCTCCGGATGGATCAGAATCCGGAAACTCCCCTGAAAAAAAAGAAATCTATAAGATATTAGAAACTGGACTGCGCGGCACGGCTTAATGCGCCTCTGATACTTGCATTCTTAGTCATGGCACTACGAACCGCGGCGCTGTTCATCATGGCATTTCTTGCTGCAGCGCTGTTTACCATTGCAGCTCGGGCAGCGGCGTCATTCATCATGGCCGCTTTTACACTGGCATTTTGCGACATGGCATCTCTGGCTGCAGCATTCTTGGCCATGGCATCACGAAAACTGGAACTTTCTGTTAGGGCGGCACGGGTTTTGGCATCATTCATCATGGCGGCTCTGGCAGCGGCGTTATCCAGCAGGGCAGCGCGCAAATTGGCATCATTTAATAATGCACTCCTGACGTTTGCATTGTCCAGCAAGGCAGCACGGTTACTGGCATTATCCAATGCAGCTGCTCTGGCTGCGGCATCTTTTGTCAGGGCGTCTTTTAATTGGGCATTGTCAACCATGGCGGCAAGGGCCTGTGCATTTTTATTCATGGCGTTTTTGACCTGGGCATTGTCGACCATGGCAGCACGTAATTCGGCACTTCTGGCCATGGCATCACGAACCATTGCATCATTGGCTAACGCTTGCCGTGCGGCAGCATCTTTTGTCAGAGCGTCGCGCATATTTGCGTCTTTGCTCATAGCATCTTTTACCTGGGCATCTGCCATCAGTGCAGAACGATACTGTGCGTCATCCAGTAAAGCGGCCCGGGCGCTGGCATCGTCGACCAGAGCTGCGCGGACGGCCGCATCTTCCATTAACGCAGCCCGAACCTGGGCATTATCAAGAAATGCAGCCCGGACTTCAGGATTATCCAAAACTTCTTCGATCTGATCATTGGCAATCAATTTCTGAAATTCATCATTCTGGAGTAAATTTTGAATTTCAGGATTGTCCAGAACGATATCTTCATCGGAAATTTGCGTTGCCTGGTATCGTTCGGCTTTTTCTACCCCACCGATGGTACCTGTCAAATCTGATTCCGGCTGTGGGGGATAGGTCATTGTCACATACACCACGGCAACCAGAATAACCGCAAAAACGGCAAATAAAATACCTTTACGCTGCTTGTTCATAATAAAGCCTCCTTATTGAATGATTTCTTTTAGCATTTATATAGTTGGTCGTTATATAGGAAATACACACCACATTAAAAAAAGTTGGTCGTTAAAATAAAAGATTTTTTTCCATCCGGCTATTGTTACAATTTATATGTATTGACAATTCATCACCGCGGGTATTTTCTGCATCTATTATCAAGCCTATTTCCATTCCGGATTGCGCTGATAAGCGGATTTCAGACGGTTTTGTCTGTATCTGAACCGGCTCTGGTGAATCAGTCTGGTATCTGCTGAGCCGATATTCGGGAGAATCAAACTTAAACATGAGATCAAATGGATGTTCTGTATTCATCTTTACCCGACAAATCAGGCCGGAGGAAGTACGCTCTAATTGAAATTCACTGGTTAATCCCTCCGATTGCATGGTGAATTGATCCACAGTACTGCTCTGATCCGTTCCAATTGTCCCGCTGATATCTGACACGGAATATGATTCGGGTTGAACAAACAAACCGATACAAACAGCGCCTATCAGCAAACCGCACGCAAAGGCAACAGCCATTTGCCGCCGCGGTCTTATGAATTCAGATACTACTGTATTGATTTTCTGCCACATGGGGGTAGATTTTTGGTACCGACCAGGATCGATCTTTGAAACTATATTTTCAGTCAGAGATGCCGGGGGATCGATCATCGGGGTCTCATTCATGGTCTTTACTGATTGCTGCATATCATCATATAATTGACGATATTTTTTATCAGATCCCAATAACCGGTCAAGAGTTTGCTTCTCTTCATCCGTAATTTCTTCGTCGATATGTTTATTTATCAGTCTTAAAATATCTGACTCATTCATTAATTGTTATTCCTTTTTTTGTCAGGGACTCCGCCAGAATCTGACGGGCAGAGTATAGCCTTGATTTAACAGTTTTTTCAGGCAATCCCAGAGTGTCACTCAAATCACGATACGAATAATCCAGAAAGTGCCTGAGAACGATAATGATTCTAAAATCAGGATTCAATTCACCAATGGCCTGTGAAATAATCTTGCTCTGCTCCGTTTCGTGTGCCTTTGCGGCCGGATTTTTTTCATCAGATTCATAATCTTCCGATAATTCCTGATTTTTTTTATTCCGCTTTATAAAATTGATTGTTTCGTTTACGGCAATGCGATAAATCCAACTGTAAAGTTTAAATCTTGTATTGTATTTGTTCAGGTTCTCATACACTTTTACAAAGACAGCCTGTGTTAATTCTTCCGCATTATCAAAATCCTGCGTCATTCTGAAAATCATATTAAAAATTACTTTTTGATACCTGTCGATGATTTCCCGGAAAGCAGAAAAATCTCCGTTTAAGCATCTTGTTACGAGTACCTGATCTGTGCTGTCTTTCATAATTACAATCGAGTTGCTAAAAAGTTGATAATTTTTTTTCTATTTATTCAATTTCAAATATTATATCGAAACGGGCATATTTAAATATTTCACGGACGTGATTATTCATCTTTATGAGTTTTAGTTTGTGATTATTGGTCATCAGCCGTTTTTGTGTCATGAGAAGAACACCAAGACCGGCACTGCTGATATAATCCAGTTCAGAGAAATCGACCAGAGCGGACTCTTCAATGGTGTTAAATGTTTTTTTGGCATCTTCTGATTGCGAGGCATCAAATCTACCTGATAAATAAACCGTATTTGCTTCAATTTTAACGTTGAACATTTCAATCTCCGAGATATTTGACCAATGTAATAATTGTGGTTCCGTTTTTGTGCGAATAGTCAACCTTATCCATCATTTCCTTGACAAGATGAAGTCCCAGTTTTCCAATGGGCCGATCACTCAGGGATTGCTCAAGATCATATACCTTTGCTTTTGTAAGATCGAACGGCTGGGATTCATCATCGGTTAAACTGACCGTGGCCTTATTATCTTTTCGATTCAATTCCAATAAAATTTTTGAGGAGGCTTCAGGATTATATTTTACCATATTGGTAAATATTTCTTCCACAGCCAGATATATCACATTTTTATCGCTTGCACCGATTTGGTTCTGATCAGTGAACAGAGTGATATAACTGAACAAATTATCCAGCTGGGAAATTGATCTGTCAAATTCTTTTTGCATTGAATATGATGTTAGGTTGTTGGTCGTTTATATAACAAAAAATATCTTGGCTGAATTCCTGTGCACAAGGATATTCTTAAAAACTCGCATAGAGCCGCAGAGAAAAATGATTAGAGATGAGAAATTAGGAATGAGAAATGAAAAACTGCTTGACAAGCGAAACCAAAAACGCAAAATTTCTCTAATCTCTAATCTCTAATCTCTAATCTCTAATCTCTAATCTCTAATCTCTAATCTCTAAAAATTCCTCATTCCTAACTCCTAACTTTTATGGCCATCATCAGCATATCATCAGGATAGTCTTCATCACCCATATGATCCTGGACATCCGATTTTATACTCGCGACGATTTCCCTGGCTCCAAGTGCCTCATATTTTTGCAGCGATTGTACCAGACGGTCGGTGCCAAACATTTCACCAAGATCATTACTGCTTCTGATAATCCGTCTGTATAAATCAGAAAGGAGTCCAGAGAACCAAACTTCAGTTTTTCGTTTTGAAACTCATGGTCCGGAATGACATTCAGAGGACAGTCATTGGCGGCTAACAATAGAGCCTTCCGATTTATCTGATTATAACTTACCAATGGTGTATGTCCGCCATTGGCAAATATGAGAGTGTGGGTATTCATATCAAACATCAGAAATGACATGGTGATAAACACATCGGCCGGAATTATTTTCGTCAGGATACTATTAGCTTCGGTTAAAACCCGGGCAGGAGATTGATAATTTTGTATCAAGGAATGTATGATGCCCTTCATCAGCGTCATGACAAGTGCCGCCGACGGTCCGTGACCGGATACATCCGCAATCAGGATCCCAAATTGGTTTTCGGATAGATTGAAGTAATCATAGTAATCACCGCTAACGGATTTATGAGGCTTAAAGAAGGCACATATATCAAGGTTTGTAAATTCCGGGTCCCGCTCTGGCAAAAGCTGCTGTTGCATATTTCTGGCCAGATCCAGTTGATATTCCAGTCTCTTTTTTTCAAGGGCTTCACTTTGTAGTTGTGAGTTGCGAATTAATTGGGCCGATTGGGCAGCAATAATGGTTAACAGGCGTTGGTCTTCAGTCGTGAATGTGTCATTGTTTTTTTTATTGGTCATGATCAGTATGCCAATAAGATCTCCCTTGGAGGTAATGGGAACGGCCAGCAGTGTCCTGATAGTACGCGATTCCTGTTCAGAAACTCTGAACCGCTCATCGGAAGCAAGGTTATTGATTAACAGAGCCTGACGGTATTTGAGCACCCAACCACTGATATGGGCGCCTACTTTATAGCCGGGCTGGGTCTGACTCATGTCTGCCTGACGAATCAGCGTTTGTAACGGGGCATCCGGTTTTGGTGTGACGAGCATGATTGAACCCTGTTCCGCCAGGATTGCCTTAATCGATTTCTCTACAATCAGGTCAAGTACATGATTGACTTCCATTGATGAGCTGGCTGCAAGGGCCAAATCATTGAGCAAAGTGAGTTCTGATATAGCTGCTTTTAACTGCCGTATGTCATCGTTTGATGGATGCATATGTTTATAATGTGATGTGGTTAAAATATTAAAATATGGAATGGAAAGAGTGTTACTGTATATTTAAAATAATGTAGTATATAGTGAAGCGGGATGCAATAAAAATCAGATTTCGGGAACTTGAAAAAAGTGCAGGATTTTAATGACAAAAAGTTATAAATTACCTGATCCATTCCGGAATGCAATTTATCTTATTGATCAATGGAATAAAATATTTAAGACCGGGTAACATTGCCTCCTGGTGGTCAATCTAAAAATTTGCAGAAATAATAATTTATTCCTGCAAGAGCCATTTCAGATTATTATATTTAGACGTAAATGGATAATAATAATAACGGATCTTTCTCATCATTTTCTGATGAAAATGCATTGATTAGTCTCGAAGTACACTATGCTTCCGAGGGAACCCTGCATATTCAGATTGATGAGAATGGTGCCGATTATCGGATGCATGTCGTAAAATCCCCACCTCCCTATGAACTCAGCAAATATAATGGCGAAATGCCCAAAATTGAATCCCTGGAATATGATCTGAAATTAAAAAAAAGTTTGATTGACAAACTTATCACAGGAATGACTGCCATCCGGGTTCCGGCAGTACCAGAGTACACTGCGGGAATATCCGGTTCGACTTATATATTACATATCAATAATGGTTTTAACTCATCACGTTTTACCTGGTGGGACAAACCGCCCAAAGGCTATGAATCGCTGGGAAGATTTGTGGAATTATTGGTGGAAATGTCTGTTAAAAATGGTCGGTTTAGAGTAAAGTGATATATATATGAAACGTTTAATTGTTATAATTAGCATCCTCTGCATATCAATTGGCTATGCGCAAAGTCCCTGGACGCAAGCGGATGGTGAATTTTACGGCCAGCTATCATTTAATATGATTCCGGAGTATGAAGAGTTGTATACTAAGAACGGAACGAACCTTTTAACCGAGCGTAAATTACAGGACTTTACTTTGCAGGGCTGGTTAGAATGGGGAATATCGGAATCATCCACTATTTTGTTCTCATTTCCATTGAAAATGTTGAAATCCGGTGATTTGGTTACAGCTGATCAGCCTGATCCATTTACAGACAGTGGTTCAATCACAGCCCCGGGAAATTTACGAATAGGTTGGAAGCAGGGTCTGTTCAAGGATAATCTGGTTGCCGCCGGACAGCTTTGGCTCGAAATGCCAACGGCAAAGTATGATGACGAGTCCGGATTGCGATCGGGATATGACGCCTGGGCAATAATTCCGTCATTCAATCTTGGCACCTCCGGCACATCCTGGTACTCGTATGCAAATATTGCATATGGTTATCGTAATAATGATTATAGCCATTTCACACAACTAATGGCGGAGGCGGGGTACCATTTTTCACAAAAAATATCTGCTGCCATTTATTTTGACTGGCTGAATTCTCTGAATAATGGAAGCCGAATTGATCCTGTTAATAATCTGATAACAGGCTTATATGTAAATAATCAGGAATATCTGGCCTGGGGACTTAAAGTGTTCGGAAGGATTCTTGGTGAAAAAACCGGAATTTCCCTGGGAATCGCAGGTGCGTTTTCCGGAAATTATGTAGCCCGGGCCCCGGCAATAAATCTTGCCCTTTATCATCAATTCTAAATTCAGTATCAATGTAATTTGATGATAATTCTAGTAAATATTCATTATTCGTTTAAACCACAGAGTACACGGAGAATTGTTTAAAAAATTAGAACTTCGAAATCTCGATATACAAGTATGCGACTATAGATAAATAATTTCTAACTTCTAATCTCTAATTTATAACTTATTCTCAGTGTTCTCTGTGGTAAATTTTTAAAGTAATAAATGGAGTTCATTTTGGCTGGTGAAAATAAAACACAGAAATTCTATGCAAAATTTCTCGATATAGTAGAAAAGGGCGGTAACCTGTTACCGCATCCGGCATCGCTGTTTGCCATATTCGCCTTTCTGGTGGTTTTGGTTTCCGGTATTGTTGCCAGTTTGGATGTGGCGGTAAAGCATCCGGGAACCGGTGAGATGATCACACCTGTCAGTTTGTTATCCATTGCCGGTCTGCACCGGATTCTGGAAGAAATGGTGACGAATTTTACCGGTTTCGCACCTCTGGGAACGGTTTTTGTCTCGATGCTGGGAATCGGGTTGGCCGAGAGCAGCGGATTTATCGGTGCCGGCTTAAAATTACTGGTTATATCTGCACCAAAAAGATTGCTGACTCTGGTAATTATCCTGGCCGGTGTTTTATCTAATATGGCCAGTGAAATAGGGTATGTGTTATTGGTTCCCCTGGCGGCAATCATCTTTATATCGGTGGGACGTCATCCTCTGGCCGGCCTGGCAGCGGCATTTGCCGGTGTTTCGGGTGGATATAGTGCCAATTTGCTTCTCGGGACTATTGATCCGCTCCTGGCGGGTATCTCAGAAGAAGCAGCACGGTTGGTAATTGCTGATTATAAGGTAAATCCCGCAGCCAATTACTATTTCATGGCCGTCTCGACATTCTTTATTGCCTTTACAGGAACATGGATCACCGAGAAACTGGTAGAGCCGCGGCTGGGTAAGTATAAATCTTCCGGGGATGATATCGATCCGGAAAATGAAGATCTTAAAACATTGTCGGTTGAAGAAAAACGGGGGTTGAAATATGCAGGCATCGCCACTCTGTTAATCACCGTTTTCATTCTTGCCGGTACCGTACCCGAGTCAGGATTTCTTCGTAATGCGGAAACAGGCGATCTGTTACACTCGCCATTTTTATCGGGCATCGTTGCATTTATTTTTCTTGGATCGGTTATTGTCAGTATTGCGTATGGCGTTGGCGCCGGAACAGTAAAAAATGATAGTGATGTTATGAACGGTATGGCAAAATCCATTGCCACACTTGGTTTGTATACCGTATTGGTGTTTTTTGCCGCCCAGTTTGTCAGTTATTTTAAGTGGACTAATCTGGGACTCATTTTTGCGGTCAAGGGTGCGGAAGTTTTAAAAGCCTCCGGATTGACAGAGATACCGCTCATGCTGGCTTTTGTAATATTATCTGCATTTATAAATTTGTTTATGGGGAGTGCCTCGGCCAAATGGGCTATCTTGGCACCAATCTTCATACCCATGTTTATGCTACTTGGTTATTCACCGGAACTGGTTCAGGTAACTTACCGGGTCGGGGATAGCGTTACCAATATCATCGCTCCGATGATGTCCTACTTTGCACTGATTGTTGCATTTGTGCAAAAATATGATAAAAAAGCCGGGATCGGGACGGTGATTGCTTTGATGCTGCCGTTCTCAATTGGATTTTTAATTATCTGGTCAATTCTGCTGGTCATATGGATCGTGTTCGGCTGGCCGGTTGGACCAGGTGCGCCGTTGTTTTTGAATTAATAGTACAAAATTAATTCCCCCTTAAAAAAGGGGGGTAGGGGGGTTGTATTTAGTGACAAAGAAACAAAGCAACAGAGAGACAAAGGCTCTGAATAAAAGAAGAAAAACGGAAATAGACACAAGAAAAAGAATACTTTACAGTTAGGGATAAAAATCAAATTTATTATAAAATAGCCAATAGCCAATAGCCAATAGCCATGGACTGCCTAATGCTCACCGCTCCGCGGTCTGTTTCCCAGTTTATACAGGTTATATATTTTGCCGATTCCATAGGTTACCGGATTTCCGGCAAATTTCCCCGTTTCAATGATCAGGTTCTTTAAGAAACCTTTTTCTTCAATTGATTTATCGGCGATCAGCCGGTCGAATGTTTTTTCCCACACATAACCAATCGGATTAAGTGCCACTACGGCAAAATTTACTGTTTTATCAATTGAAATTCGCCGGATCACCACAATCAATTTTTCGGTGATATCTGCAGTAATATGTTTGGTTGCCTTAAAAACCCGGGCCGGGCTTGGATAAAGGTCTCCTTTTTCCTCAAGATACGTCAGGGTGCAATAATTCTCAGTAATATAAGAAACCCGGTTGAGCAGCAGGGCATTCAAAAATCCGTCGGCAATTGATCCCAGAATTTTGTCAATAAACGGAATACTCTTCATGCTGTCTGATGCCAGTTTTGTTATGATTTCATCGGAAACATATTCAATACCTTCGGATCCGGCAATGGCCACGGAGTAATATACTTTTTTAGCAATATTCCAGAGGTCGCGATTATTCACTCGTCCGTTATACAATATAAAAATTTCTTTGATCATATTGACGCTGTAAGAAAGAACCAGAATTGCATCGATAAATCCGTTTTGCGAAATGCTTGAGCTATAAAATAACTGCGCGACATAACGTTGTCTGATCCGTTCACATTCTTTTTGCAGAATTTTGATAGACTTATTATAGGTATCAAATATATCATCTGAATTATCCTCAGGAAGTCCTTTCTCCAACAGATATTTATTTTTTTTAAAACTGCGAACCCTTAGAGTGACCAATTCGGTTTCTTTTTCTCTTGAGGTAACCGGTCCCGGATTAATGGGTAAGGTGATGATTCTGTGAACAGGAATAAAAACAAAATATACCAGCGCCGTGATAAGCAATAGAAGTACGGCATAACCCAGATAGGGATGAACCGAGTAACTATATACATATAATTCCAACAATTCTCTGAAAATGATATACAGCGCAAACAATGAGATAAAAAATATAATTCTTTTGATCAATTTCATGGATCAGTTCCTGATTGGTTTATGACGATATAATATATCGAAATACAGGTCAAGGATAAAGGATAAAAGGAAAAGAGGAGTGGGGCTGACGGCTGATAGCAGAAAGCCGAGAGCCAAAAGCCATCCCAACTCAGATTAATGTGAAACTTTTCCTGAACAAATTTCATTCATTTTCGTAGCATGATATTTGAACCGCATGAAATAAAGTGTTAAAATCAAGTTTCACAAAAATTAAAGGAGCCTTTCCATGAAATGGTTTTTCACGGTAACACTTATTATTGTTGTGATAATTATTATTCCGGTTATCGGGCAACAATCTGAAATGATGCAAGAGGATGCTATGCAAAATGACAACCCGTTTTATTCTGAATATGATACTCCATTCGGAGTTCCGCCATTTGATAAAATAAAGATAGATCACTATTTGCCGGCGTATCAAAGGGGGATTGCAGAAGAGCAAAAGGAAATCGACGGAATAGCAAATAATCCGGATACACCCACATTTGAGAATACAATTGTGGCTCTTGAGAAGACCGGAGAACTTCTGACAAAAGTAGACAATGTATTTAGCAACTTAAATTCCTCTCTGACGAATAGTGACATGCAGGCGATTGCCAAAGAAACTTCCCCGTTATTGTCTGCACATTATGATAACATTAAACTAAATTTCAAATTATTCAGCCGCATCAAATACCTGTATGAAAGAAAAGATGAATTAAACCTGACCCGTGAGCAGGAAGTGCTTCTGAAAAAACGCTATGATGGTTTTGTACGTGGTGGGGCGGATCTTAATGAAGAAAAGAAATCTGAATTACGGAAGATCAACGAACGCATGTCAATGCTTACCCTGAATTTCGGCGAAAATGTTCTGAAAGAAAATAACAAATTTGAACTGGTCATCGATGATGAGAAAGATCTGGCCGGACTAACTCCGGCCTCGATCAGCGGTGCCGCAGAAGCGGCGAAAGAACGGGGACATGATGGCAAATGGGTTTTCACTCTGCACAAACCCAGCCTGATACCATTTCTGCAGTATTCAGAAAAACGGGATCTGCGGGAAAAGATGTATAAGGGATATATCAACCGCGGTGACAATGGTGATGAACTGGATAATAATAAAATCCTGACTGAATTGGCTGCATTAAGAGTAAAAAAGGCCAACTTGCTGGGATATAAAACACATGCTGATTTTGTTCTGGAAAATAATATGGCCAAAACACCGGATGCCGTCTATGAACTATTGAATAAACTATGGGAACCGGCGTTGAAGGTGGCTAAAAATGAAGTCGTTGCCATGCAAAAGATAATCGATTCCGAAGGTCATGACTTTAAACTGCAGGGCTGGGACTGGTGGTTTTATGCCGAGAAGGTAAAGAAAGCAGAGTATGATCTGGATGAGTCCATGCTTCGCCCCTATTTTGAGCTGCAGAATGTGATTGAAGGTGTTTTTACTGTAGCTAATAAATTATGGGGAATCCAGATTGTGGAACGCAATGATCTGCCGAAATACCACCCGGATGTAAAAGTGTTTGAAGTTAAAGAAGCCGATGGTAGTCACATCGCGATATTGTATACCGATTATTTTCCACGGGCCAGCAAGCGCGGTGGGGCCTGGATGAGCGAACTTCGCCAATACTCAAATATGGATGGAAAAATAACCACACCGGTTATTGTGAATGTCGGCAATTTTTCGAAGCCTACCGGCGATACCCCGGCCTTACTTAGCCTGGATGAAGTAAACACCCTGTTCCATGAATTTGGACATGCATTACATGGAATGCTGACAAAAGCACATTATCCCTCAATTGCCGGAACCAATGTACCGAGAGATTTTGTGGAATTATGTTCACAAATTATGGAAAACTGGGCCACGAACCCGGAAGTTCTGAAACTCTATGCCCGTCATTATAAGACCGGTGATCCGATTCCCCAGGAATTGATAGATAAGATTGAAAAATCCGGTAAATTTAATCAGGGTTTTATCACGGTTGAGTATCTGGCAGCATCATTTCTTGACATGGACTGGCATACTCTGACCGAGGCAAAAGAACAGGATGCCCATCAATTTGAAATTCAATCAATGAATAAGATTGGTTTGATTCCGGAAATCGTCAGCCGTTATCGCAGTGAGTATTTCAGCCATATTTTTGCCGGTGGCTATTCATCGGGATACTATAGTTATATCTGGGCTGAGGTACTTGATGCCGACGCCTTTGAAGCATTCAAAGAAACTAATGTCTTTGATAAAAAAACGGCAAAGGCCTTTCGTGATTTCGTACTGGCTACCGGCGGCAGTGATGATCCCATGATCCTGTATGTAAAATTCCGTGGCTCGGAACCAAAAATTGAACCGATACTTGAGCGGCGGGGGCTGAACTAGAATTTTTGCCTATTGTGTGGACACGGCGCGCCGTGTCCACACATATTACATCCCCAGTTGCCAGAACAGAAATCCCAGTTCCAGCGCGGTATCTTCCACCCATTTTCCATGAGGTTTTCCCCCGGAATGTCCGGCTTTGGTATCATACAATAATAATATCGGCTGGTCGGATATAGTAGCGTATTGCATACGTGCAGTCATTTTCCGCGCCTGTAGCGGCGGTACCCGTGTATCGGCATCACCGGTTATAAATAGCACGGCCGGATAGTCGGTACCTTTCTGCACATTCTGATAGGGTGAATAAGCAGCCAGAAAATCAAAATGATCGGGGTTGGATGCATCCCCGTATTCCATTAAAGCCGGTGGGTTATTATTCTCGAAGCGGTAATATCCGATCATATCCAGATCGGGATATTCACACAACACTGCCTGGTAAAGATCTGGTCGCTGGGTCATACAGGCGCCGACCAGCAAACCACCATTGCTTCCGCCACGGATGGCCAGTTTGGCCGGATTGGTATATTTTTCGCTGATTAACCACTCGGCTGCCGCTATAAAATCATCAAATACATTCTGTTTATTTCCGAGCATACCGGCTCTATGCCATTCCTCACCAAACTCACTGCCGCCACGAATATTTGCCAGTGCATATATGCCGCCATTTTCTATAAATACGGCGTTATATGTGGAGAATTGCGGTTTAATACTCACATTAAACCCACCATATCCATATAATAAAACCGGATTGTTTCCATCTAATTCCAGATTTTTTTTGTGAACCAGAAACATCGGAATGGATGTACCATCCTTGGAGTCATACCAGGCCTGATTTACCTCATATGTCTCCGAGTCAAAGGGTACCGCATCACGGGACCATTCTTCACTCTTACCTGACTCAACCTGATAAGTATAGGTTGTGCGGGGCATAATAAACGATGAGATATCGTAAAATGCGGTTTGGCTGTTCCAACGACCCCAGGGTCCGCGCACGGTGCAAATTCCGGGTAAAACTATTTCGCCGTCGGCTGCACCATCCGGTTTAAAAATGTTGATACGTGAAGAAACATTATGCAGATAATGCACAAATATTTTCCCTCCGGCGGCAGAAAATGTTTCGATGGCATCATCCGTTTCGGGAATAATTTCCTGCCAGTTTTCCTGTTCGGGGTGGCTCAGATCGATTGACAAAATCCGGCCATTGGGCGCCTGCCAGTCCGTTTGAATAATCAGACGATCGCCGGCGAACTCGGGAATAAATTTTCCATCGATGCCGCTGATAATAGTTTTTACAGGTCCCTTCGTGGATAAGTCCTGCAAATATATTTCATTTTTTGACCAACCATGCCACACGGTTAACAGCAGGTAACGGCCATCATCGGAAATCATGGTACCCAGGCCTTGTTCCGGACCATAACCTTCACCAAAGATCTCAACATCTTGTGCCGGATTGGTTCCGGTCTCATGATACCAGATGCGTCCTCCGGTTTTTCGGTTTTGTAAACTATAGAAAAATCCACTGCCATCCGGTTTGAGAGTGGCGCCATAATATAACGCCCGTGGCAAACGATCGGGCAAGTCTTTCCGTGTATCAATATTCATCAGATGCAGTTCTGTCTCGTCCTCGCCGCCTTTCCTGATGCCATATAAAAGTAATTTTCCATCAGCGGTGATGTCTTCCACGGAGATATCGGAAGTCTGATCCTTACTCAATTTATGAGGATCGATCAGAACCTTGTCCTTACCTCCTAGTCCCTCACGCATATAGTAAACCCATAATTCATCCGTGGCACGCTTTTTCCAGACAAAATATCGGTTCCCGTGTTGCATGGGCGAGGCCATTTTATCAATCCGTGACAATTCATTTAGTCTCTTTTTTAATTTGTCAATCGAGGGAAGCCCGGCTAATAAATGTTGGGTATATTCATTTTGCGCGTCTATCCATGCCCGGGTTTCCGGGCTGTTCTGATCTTCAAGCCAGCGATATGGGTCCATAATGATATTGCCATGTAGGGTGTCGGCAATATTATCCTGGCGGGTCTGGGGCGCCTCCTGACCGATGACATTTGTGCAGAGTATTAAAAATATAACCGGTAAATGGATACAAATACGAATGGGTAATGGCAGGGATCTGATTAAAATTTTCATGATTCGCTCGCTGATTTGATTAAAATATTGCGGCAACTTATCTGAAATTATAAAATTGATATGTCCAATGCGAGAAAATTGTTTATATTCAGATCATGGCTCTTCTCTCGCAGAGATGCAAAGTTAGAGATTAGAAATGAGAAATTAGAGATTAAAAAGGTAAGTAGATTTAAGATCCAATAGTAAAATAGACTTTTAATTACTAAATTACCAATTACTAAGTACAGATCTCTCATCTCTAATTCCTAGTTGTAAAACTCTTTGCGTCTTTGCGGCTTTGCGAGAGTCATAAAAATTAACCACGAATGGACGAAGAACTTGTAATTGATTTTAATTGAAAAATGGGAAATGATTCTATGAAAATGACATACTTAACGTATTTATTATCCATGTCAATGTTCGTATTCATCGCAACTATTTGTGTGGCAGAAGAGTTGCCCGGTTTTAAAACCAGTCCGTATTATGATGAACAGGTGACCACCTTTAATTATATCCCCGATATCCGGGTTCATATCAATGCGCCTTCTGCGGATTCATTTGATCCGGATAAACCGGTGGCCCTGGCCTTATTTGCTTTACCCAATGGCAATACGATTGAACACACCGTGGGAAAGGTTCTCAAAGCCGATGATGACTGGCATTATGATATTCAGCATATCGGTGCCCAAACCCGCTTTTTAAGACAAAAGACCGATGATTATAATCTGGTGACTGTTTACCTGGAAGCCAGACAAAAAAGCTGGCCCACTTGGAAAAGTCAAACCCCCGGTTATGATGAAATTATCAAAACTCTGGTGGAATATATAAAATCTTATTTTCGGGATTATGATCCGTTTGTCATTCTGACCGGTCATAGCGGTGGCGGACGCTTTATTTTCTCATTTATGGATGCCTTTGAGCAAATTCCTGATTACGTCGATCGCATCTGCTTTCTGGATAGCAATTATGGCTACGAACATTCTTATGGCGACCAGATGATGCAATGGCTCAATGCCTCAACGGATCACTATTTAAGTGTTTTGGCTTATAATGACAGCGTGGCTCTTTATAATGGTCAGCCGATTGTCTCGCCCACCGGCGGAACCTGGTACCGCAGCCGGATGATGCAAAAATATTTTGAAAATTATTATGCATTTACCAGTACGGAAGATTCTGAATTTATCCGGCATGAGGCGTTAGATGGACGGATCAAAATTTTGCTCAAAAAAAATCCGGAGCAGAAAATATTACATACAGTTCAGGTTGAACGAAATGGATTTATACACACGATGCTCACCGGAACGGTGATGGAGAGTGATGGATACGAATATTATGGTGAGCGGATTTATTCCGACCTGGTTCAGGCCGATGAACTGATAAAAAGCAACTTTCAAATTCCTCTGCGCTCACCCGATGCCATGAATGGTACCCAGTTTATGCAATCGGTAATTAACATGTCATTTTCCGATCGGGAAAATGCCATATTGCAGGAATTGCTCACCGGGAATATCCCATATTTTATCCGCGAATTAAAAACATATGAAACCTCATCTCAGGATGCCAACGGCAATGCACATACTGTCATATATCGTGTGATGCCGGACTATCTGGCGATAGGCGCGGATAGCAATTATTGCCGGATTCCCATGGGACCAATAACGGCGCAAAAAGCGGCGGATTTTTTTGGCGCCTGCATGCCGACCCGCAAATTAGTCGATGATATTTATCAAAATGCAGAAATAAAACTGGCCCCGGTAACCTATGCGCCGGTTGGTAATAATAATGAAACCGTTCAGAAATTTGTTGAGCATAATACGGCAATAGAGGGCCAGCTGGTCAGTGCCGGCGCCTTGCCGGGCCAACTAATCGGCGGCACGAAAAAAGATGTAGTGCTGAGCAATAAAATTATCGATCCGGCGCGGCCAAATCATGTGGTGATTTATGGCTGGCATCAGCTCAATGGTGACCCGATTCAGCCATTGACGAATATACATGTCGATTGGTATGTGGATTACAGTCATGGGATCCGGTTGCTTGATTCGGAAATTTCCGTCGATGGCTCACTACAGACAATACAAAATATCTTGAAGGATGCGGTTCTTTACAAAATACTGAGTGATGAGAGTGGCGTAATGAGTCAGCCGACATATATCGTTGATAGTGAATTACCGGCCCGACCGTCATCATTTGGTGCAGTATCCGATGAGCCGGGGCAGATCCGGATTATAATTTCACCCGCAGCAAATGTAAGCCAGTTTCAATTATACAAAAGTATGGATGGATTAAGTTTTTCAACAGCAATTACATTTTCAGACAACGAATATATTTTAAAGGATCTGCCAGTTGACTCGCTGGTTTATTTTAAACTGCGGGCAGAGAATACTGCCGGTACTTCCGGTGATTCAGAGGTTCTTGCTGTTTTGCCCGGTGGGTCCGATCCGGACAGAGTCCTGGTGGTCAATGGATTCGACCGGTTTTCGACAGGAAATACGTTTGATTTTATTCGTCAACATGGACAGGCCATCCGGACGTATGGTGCGGCAGTAGTATCTGCTACCAATGATGCCATAATTGATGGTCTGTTGTCACTGAGTGATTTTAAAATAGTAGATTATATTCTGGGTGATGAATCGACTGTAGATGAAACATTTTCATCCATGGAGCAAACGCTGGTATCCGGATTTTTAAAAAACGGTGGACGCCTGTTTGTTTCGGGGGCCGAAATTGCCTGGGATCTGGATTATAAAGGTTCATCAGGCGATAAGGCCTTTTTTTTTGATTATTTAAAAGCCAAATATTCAGCCGATGCGCCAGGCGGAATATCGGGAACATATTATACGGCGAAGGGCAGTACGAATGGGATTTTTGCAGGTATTGACAATATTTATTTTGACAATGGAAGCCAAGGGACGATTAATGTTAAATATGCAGATGCGCTGATCCCGCAAAACGGGAGTCAGGGTATTGTCAATTATAAGGGAGTGACCACCCACTCAATTGGAGGTGTTAGTTTTGAGGGTATGTTCAAAGACGGCACAGAACCGGGAAAACTGGTTTATCTTGGGTTTCCCTTTGAAACCATTTATCCGGTAGAGATGCGGGATTCGCTGATGGAAAGAATTCTCAGTTTTCTATATTCGGATGTCTCCAATCTGGCTGACAGAAATATCGTTCAGCCGACTGTGTTTAACCTGGCACAAAATTATCCAAATCCGTTTAATCCACAGACAACAATTGAATTCAGTTTGCCGCGTGAAGAATTAGTTACATTGACCGTCTTTGATATTCGCGGCCGGGTGATCGATCAGGCTCTGAAGGAAATCCGTTTTGCCGCCGGAAATCATAATGTTACCTGGGATGGACGGGCGCATAGTACGGGTACTTATTTTTACCGCCTTGAGGCAGGTGAGTATGGCGCGGTACGGAAGATGACGCTGGTGAGGTAAAGCCGGATCAATAAAATATTTATTTGACAGGATAACAGGATTTACGAAAATTAGAAATTAGATAACATGTTAATTATAATCATGTTAGAGTTGATGTATATGCCTAATTTAATTAAATCAACTTGTACCTTGTACCTTGTACCTTGTACCTTGCAACCTGTATCCTGTTATCCTGTCTAATAAACTGCTATTATGATCTAATCGCAGGGGGTATTTTGGCTGAGAAAAAACAAATATTGCCACCCAGGATTTTTATGATAACCGCCATCCTGAGTATTCTGATTCATTTTATATTTCCTTTTATCCGGTTTTTTAATTTTCCGGAAAATTTAATTGGCGTAATTTTTATTCTGATCGGCGCATATCTCAATATGTCGGCCGACAAGGCATTTAAAGAATTTGACACGACCGTAAAACCCTTTGAGGAATCCAGTCACCTGATTACAGATGGGGTGTTTCGAATCAGCCGAAATCCCATGTACCTGGGAATGTTTCTGATTTTAATCGGCCTTGGCCTGATTCTGGGATCCCTAATTCCATTTATTTTACCATTCATATTTGCCGTAATTATCAAGCGTCGTTTTATTCTGATGGAAGAAAAAATGTTGTTGGAAAAATTTGGGAATGAGTGGCTGTTTTATAAGAACGAGGTGAGGAGATGGATTTGACAAACTCGGTACTGGGCTCTGGGCACTCGTTTAGTGTGAACATGTACGGGATTTTTACAAATTCAACCGCAGAGCGCGCAAAGAAGAATCTAAGTTCGCAAAATAAATAATTATTAGTCTTTGCGTACCTCACGAGAATCTTAGCGATCTTGGCGGTTAAGAACATAATATCCATAGTTCTCGAAAGTTAGGCTTTAGCAATGATAGGAGTAGATTATGGCGGGACAAGGTAGTACCGGAAATGTAATTGCTGCATTGGCAAGTTTTTTTATCCCGGGATTGGGACAATTATTACAGGGAAGATTATTAATTGCCATCATTCAATTTGTTCTGGCAACCATATTGTGGTTTTTTTTATTGGGATGGATTATTCATTTGTGGTCGATACTGGATGCGGCCATGTTTAAAGGGGCTAAGTGAAAGCAATTAGGAATTAGGAGTTAGAAATTAGAGATTAGAAGTTAGAAGTAGAAGATTGTTCTGCGACTTTGTGGTAATGAATTGCTCTGATATTAGTTTTTTTAACCGCGGAGTACGCTGAGAAAACTCAGAGGACGTGCATCGATGATGTAGTCCATCTTGATGTAGTCCATCTTAGAGATGGACTACATCATCGATAGCCGCCAGCGAAGCAACCTGTATTAACTATTATGACAAAACCTCCCGCCCGAGACGAAGTACGAGATCCGGCAAGGCTGCGATGTCTTTCTCATTGGTCCTGAAATTGACAATACAAGCACGTAATACATATGTATCATCAATAACTGCATTTGATACAAACGCCTCGCCACCTTCCTGCAAGCGGGTAAGCAACGCCGTATTCAATTCGTTTAAATAAATTTTCCGTTCGTGTTCATTCTTGTCCGGTGTATTCGGTGCATAACGAAAGGTGGTTATGCTCAAATTATGGGTGAATGCCTGCAGATCAGGTGTAACTTTTACCAATTCATATAGTTTGGCTGCTAATTTTATATCGTCGGAAATCATTTTGATATAGCCATCACGGCCGGCGTGACACAGTGCCAGCCAGACCTTTAATGCCCTGAAACCGCGCGAGTTTTGTGGTCCGTAATCAACAAAGGAAATTGCCTTTTCGCCACGAACCTCGTCAAATTTATAATAGGGCGGGTGATAACTGAAGGTCTCACGCAGAATGGATTCATCGCGAACCAGGGCACAACCGGCTTCGAGAGGAGAATAGAGCCATTTGTGCGGATCGAGCGCCACAGAGTCTGCATGCTTCAGAGCCTTTAAGTCCGGGTAGACATCTGGCAGGACGGCGGCAAATGCACCATAGGCGCCATCCACATGAAACCACAGATCGTATTCCCGGCAAATTTGATGGATCTCCGGTAACGGATCCACCACACCGGTGCTTACAGATCCCCCGGTGCCTATTACCATAAACGGATCAAGTCCGGCCTCAATATCCTCTTCGATACATTGCCGCAGCATCGTCAGATCGATTTTTTGATCCGAACCGGTTTTAATCCAGCGAACAGAATCTTTGCCCAGTCCATACATATCCACCGCCTTATGAATCCAGGTATGGGTTTCATCGGAGGCATACAGGCGCAATGATTGAAAGTTCTCAATCGATTTTTCTGTTGTTTTTTTATGCCGGGCCGCCAGAAATCCGACAAAATTTGCCACATTTCCGCCGGTAACCAAAATTCCGCCGCAATCAGTGGGATATCCAACCATCTCGGCGATCCAGCGTATCGATTGATGTTCAATCTCGGAAGCCACCGGTGACAGCAACCAGGCACCTACATTGGGATTAATGGCGGCGGCTAATAACTCGGCCAATATGCCAATTGGTGCGGGTGATGAGGTAATATATCCCCAAAACCGCGGGTGCCCATTGAATAGCGAGTGATTAAACAGCATTGTGGCTGCGTCGCTGAGCAGAGGACCGACATCTGATCCCTTTTCCGGCAGAGACCGCTGATTTAAAAGCTTGCGAATTTCAGTAGGCGTTTCGCCTGTCGTAAGCGGGCGGTTCGGCAGCGAAGCGAGAAAATCAGCCACCTGGTCAATTAACTGATGACCTATTTTCCGGAATTCTTCCGGGTTAAGATCTAAGTACCGCCTCGCGTTGTTTGTCATTTTGCATAGATTTTTCCATTTTTGGGTGACCCACCCCCTCGGTCCCCCTCCCTCAACTTCATTCAGGGAGGGGGATGCAAGTCACATATTTTACCACCAAGACTCAAAGGCACAAAGAAAAAGGTGATTATAAATTATAATTAAAACATAAATTTATTATATATAATTATAAATATTTTTGCGAACCCTTATTTTTAACTTAGAGTCTTTGTGACTTGGTGGTTATGAATAATTTGGATTAAACAATCCGCGTTAATCTGCGTATTCTGTGTAATCCGCGTTCTATAATGATGTAATCATCTGGCAATGACCCACCCCCTCGGTCCCCCTCCCTCAACTATCGTTCATGGAGGGGGATGAACGTGCAATTTTTAAATTTATATACTGAAAACTATATTTATAGTATAAAAAAATAATATTAATTTTTTAATCCGCGAGAATCCGTGTAATCCGTGTCATCCGTGTTCTATAAAGATATAATCCCCCGGCACCAGGTGCAATTTTACTGATAATGAACAAATTCTCCAAATCGGGAAAAAATGTGAGTTCATCAGAGAAATTATTAAGAAACCCGGATGGTAGTCGATGGTTTAATAATAGAGCATTATCACCAATTGAAGGTCTTTACCGAAAAATCACGATAAATAAAATTGTCGATTAAGAGGCGAGTATGACTGAAAAGAATGCGCTTGAGAAACGAATTAATGAACTGGCCATGTTAAATGAAATCGGTCGTGCGTTAAGTTCGACGATTAAGATTAACGATTTAATGGAATTAATATACCAGCAAACCACGCGCATTATGGATGTATCGGCCTTTTATATTGCTCTGTACATGAAGAAGGCGAATCAGATGATGTTCATTTTCGATGTCCTGAATGGTGAAAGACAACCTGAAGAAGAACGGGCACGGGATTTTGGCAATGGACGGACCGAGTATATTATAAAAAATAAAAAACCGTTGTTAATAAAATCCAATCCGCAAAAAATTTATAAAGAACTGGGCATTGTTTCAGGGGATAAAAAAGCGAAGGCCTGTGCCGGGGTACCCATGATTTATGGGGGAAAATCCATCGGCGCACTGGTCGTCCAGAGCTATCAGCATGACGAAGCCTATGACCAGCATCATATTGATCTGTTATCAACCATTGCCAGTCAGGCGGCAATTGCAATAGAAAATGCCCGCTTGTTTGAAACCCTTGAAGAACGAAATGTCGATCTCCTAAAAGCGAAACGCGAGACAGACAATATTCTTAATAATGTTAAAGATGGTTTATTTTTACTCAACAGCGACTTTAACATTGCCTCTCAATATTCTGCCTCACTTGAAAAAATTTTTGAGCAGAAAAATCTGGGTGGTCAGTCCCTAACCGATTTTTTGGAAAATAAGATAGAAGACAAACATTTTCAGAATCTTTCTGATTTTATCAAATTATTGCTGGATCCTGAGGTGGATGAACAATCCATATATGATTTAAATCCAATCAGCCAAACACAGATCATCTGTCAGGGGCCACGGAAGAAAGAAAAAATAAAACATCTTACCTTCGATTTCAGGCGCATATACCAAAACGACACGATTGAAGAGATAATTGTATCCGTAAATGATGTTACTCAACAGGTTAATCTGGCCAAAAGTTTGCAAAAAACAAAAGAACAGAATAAGAAACTGATGGAATGGTTGTTCATAATCCTCAACGTAGATGGTCAAATGCTGGACGAGTTTATGAAAAGTGCCGAGGTTGAACTAGACCTGCTGCATTCAATACAGAAAAAAGGTATCAGCTATACAGATATTAACAAAATATACCGCGCTGCTCATACTATTAAGGGAAATGCCAGTATGCTGGAACTTAATTTTATAGCCGATGAAACCCACCTGATCGAAGAAAAATTGAGTCTGGCAAGAGACAATAAGACTAAAAGTAAGACTTATCTTAAGGAAGTAGATTCGCGACTAAACAGTCTGACCGAGATCTTTAATGATGTAAAAACATTAATCGATCGTATCAGCCGATTTCATGCCAATTTCCGTCCAACCAGAACCCATGAATCCAATATGGTTTTTAAATCACTCCAAAAACTTATCGATACCGGATGTGAAAAATATGGGAAAAAAGGCGTTCTGGATTATTCTCAATATGATGCAACCATTGTTCCACATCAGCATCGATTGCGAATCAGAAATGTGTTGGTTCAACTGACACGAAATTCAATATATCATGGCATTGAAACCCGTGAAGAACGGATTGCCAAAGGAAAAAATGAAACCGGACGGATCAGTATCTCAAATTCCAGGAGTGGGGATTTCTTTTCTTTTGTCTTTGAGGACGACGGGCAGGGAATTCAATTGGAAAAATTGAAATTGAAGGCAAAAAAACTTCCGGGATTGAATGTGAAGGACTGGTCAGATAAAAAATTGATTGGCCTGGTTTTTATGCCGGGGGTAACCACATCTGAAGAAGCGGATATGACCGCCGGACGCGGCATGGGGTTGGATGCGGTTAAAGAGAAAATCGAATCCGTTGGTGGTCAGATATTCCTGGATTTTAAAAAAGATAAATATTGCAGATTTACGATAAAATTTCCTGTAAAATGACCCACCTCCGGTCATCGTGATCAACCCTACGTCATCCTGAACTTGTTTCAGGATCTATGACCCACCCCCTCAGTCCCCCTCCCTCAACTGCGTTCAGGGAGGGGGATGTAAGTCACTTATTTTACCACTAAGACTCAAAGGCACAAAGAAAAAGGGTAATTCTAATTTATGTTAAAACACATAAATTGAATATTTTAATTTTATCTATTTCTATGAACTCAAAACTTTTTTAACTTAGAGTCTTTGTGACTTGGTGGTTATGAATAATTTGGATTAAACAATCCGCGAGAATCCGTGTATTCCGTGTACATCCGCGTTCTATTATGACCCACCCCCTCGGTCCCCCTCCCTCAACTGTCGTTTAAGGAGGGGGATGAACGTGCAAGTATTAAATTTAGATACTGAAAACCATATTTATAGTATAAAAAAAATAATTTTAATTTTTTAATCCGCGAGAATCCGTGTATTCCGGCCTGCCGCGTTTCACGGGGGTAATCCGCGTTCTATTATAAGGTAATCATATGGCGAATACCTTCCCCATCATCCGGAACTTGGTTCATAATCTATTTAACATTAAATTTTGTGTTTATAACATAATGAAAATATGATTATTCTTGAAACCGAAAGATTAGTACTCAGAAAATTTACATCAGATGATACCGGATTTGTCCTGGAAATTGTTAATGATCCGGACTGGTTAAAATACATCGGTGATAAAGACGTGCATAATCACGATGATGCGTTGAATTATATTACCCAGGGTCCCGTGGCCAGTTATGAAAAAAATGGATTTGGCTTGTATGTGGCGATATTGAAGAACACAAAGATTCCGGTGGGAATCTGCGGGCTGGTAAAACGTGATGGTCTGGATCATCCCGATGTGGGATTTGCCTTTTTAGCGGCCCATCGCGGAAAAGGGTATGCCACCGAATCTGCAGCTGCCGTGCTCGAATATGGATACAAAGAGCTGGGCCTGGATAAAATTCTGGCAGTGACTTCACCAGATAACGATGCCTCCGGGCGGGTACTGGAAAAAATCGGTCTGCGTTTTGAAAAAATGATCCATTTATCTGAAGATGATCCGGGCAGCAAGTTGTTTGTGCCGGGGGGTGAGTAAAAGATTGGACGCGAAGGACACGAAGAGTAAGAAGAATATTTGAGAATAATCAAGGATCTGAATTAAAAAAGTCCCTAAGTCCCTGAGTCCTCAAGTCCCTAAGAGAAGGTAAGTCAGGTGAAAGATATAATATTTCATTTTTAACTTGACATCCGTAACTTCAAGCCAAAATTTTATCCAGCATATCCAGCATCCAGCATCCAGCATCCAGCATCCAGCATCTAGCATCCAGCATTGTGAACAAAACTTCACGTACAATACATCACATAATGTGAACAATCGTTCACAAACGTTCTTTTCACCAAATTCTATAAATCACTGTTTATATATGACTTAGATCGTATCTTTCCTTTTGGCATAATTCTTGACTATATGTATTTATGGTGCAGGAACGGGAAGAGTCTCTCGCAGAGGCGCAGAGACGCAAAGAAATAAGAATTTATAAAAGGAACTCAGTCTAGATATATTTAAAAGTAATATATTATTTACTCTGTACCTTAGTGTCTTTGTGGTAAAAAACTTTGCGTCCTTGTAGTAAAATCTCCGCGTACTTTGCGGTTTCGCTTTTAATATTGTAATAGCACAAACTACAGAAAGTCGAATAAAACGGTGACTGAAAATGGATGTGATAACTGAAATTGACCGGCTCAACCGGCTGAGGAAACACAAAATATACGGTCATATTACCTTTGACCGTTTAAAAACCTATCTATTTGAATTATATGAACATCCCGGGTTTGACAATTCCCTGCATTCACTATGGGATCTCAGCCAGGCGGATGGCATATCGGATCTGTCTACAGACGAAGTAAGATCACTTGTGCTGCTGGTTAGTTCAAAATGGAATTCTGAGGTGCGGGTCCGTGCGGCGCTGGTGGTTTCACGCGAACTGGAATTCGGTGTGGCGCGTATGTATGAGATTCAGTTGAGCGCCTCATCAGAAAATAAGATAAAGGTTTTTAAAGATGTCGAGGATGCGATTGACTGGGTAGTGGAGTGATCTCGGCACTGGGTACTCGGTACTCGGTTCTGGGCTTTCGGCTATCGGCCATCAGCCTTCGGCCACAGACTCAAACTTTTTGCTTTTTTAGCAGTCTTTGCTGACAGCCGACAGCCGACGGCCGATAGCATATCGCCAATCGTCAACGAATCCTGCAACCACAAAAACAGGTACTACAAATAATGGCCATCATTCATCACATTCGTGAACACTATGCTGAGATCATCATCACGGGTCGATTTTCCAGTGAGGAATTATTCAGCGGATTTGAAAAAATATTATCCGGATCCAAGGCGCAAAAGGAGAAGGAAGAAACCGACATGATTCCGGTAAAAAATACCGGCACCCATTTAATGATCAATGTGACCAAATCGGAAGAGATGCCGCCATTGGGCACGGTGGAAAGAATCGCCGGCATTATTGCCAATTCTGGCGGTGGGTTTTCCGGGCGGGTGGCGGTTCTGGTGGATGAGAAAGCCCGTTATGGCCGCGCAAGGCAATTGGGCGCCTTTCTGGCCGGCTATGGTATTTCCAGCGAACCTTTTTATGATCGTGATGAGGCCACGCGGTGGCTGAAGAAATAGGTACTCGGTGCTGGGCACTGGGTTCTCGGCTCTCGGTACTGGGCACTCGGCCCTCGTTTCTAGGTTTCAGGCGTCAGGCAATTAGCAGTTGGCAATAGGCTATCAGCCATCGGCTATCGGCTGTCAGCAAAGATTTCTAAAAGAGCAAAAAGTTTGAGTCTGTGGCCGATGGCTGATGGCCGAAAGCCGAGAGCCTAGTGCCAAGAGCCCAGAACCCAGTAATAAGGGAGAAAGCAATGGATAAACGTAATGCCGAATCCAAATCCGATCTGGTAATCTCTTATCTCACCCTGCGGAAAGTTATTGGCATTCTGGGTATGTCATTTCCCGTGATCCTGGCGCTTGGTGCCTGGATAATTGGTGGATTTGGTATCCAGCGATCGGTCAGCAGTTATTACCACACCAATATGCAGGATGTGTTTGCCGGGATCCTGTTTGCTATTGGGTTATTTTTATTCTCCTATCGCGGTTATGAGCGCAAAGATAATATCGCCGGTGACCTGGCCTGTTTTTTTGCCATTGGTGTGGCCATTTTTCCCACCACGCCGGATATTCCAAAGCCGGACTGGATGCCGATTATCGGCATTCTGCACCTGGTATTTGCCATGTTGCTGTTTTTAACCCTGATCTATTTTTCATTATGCCTGTTTACAAAGGGCAAAGCGGGTGAGGAGCCGAGCGGAAGAAAGAAAGCAAGAAACCGGGTATACCGTACATGTGGATATATCATGTTGGCATGTATTCTGTTGGTACCGGTATATCATTTGTTTTTTAAACCGGGTCTGGACGGGCTCAATCCGGTATTCTGGCTGGAGACGATTGCGCTGCTGGCATTTGGCGTATCGTGGTTTACCAAGGGCCAGGCGATTTTAAAGGACACTTGATTATTAACATCAGCAAAATTCAGGCCTGATCATTAGTAACATTCTCACGGATTATCCAAAAAATCTCAGTATAATATATTTGAAAAAAATATATATTATGCATATATATTCCAGATAACTCTAATTTTAAAGTCGGGTAAATTTTATTGCAATTGAGTGGAGGGAGTCTGCTCAGTCACTAGTTAGGCAACAACATCACAGCGAATATTCAATTAATATTTTTTATTTTAAGTTTATTTGATCTAACAAATTTCCTCAGGTTGATTTTAATGGTATTTAGAAAATTATCATACCTTTTTTTCATCTTTATACTTGGGCATAGTGCGATTTTTAGCCAAAATGAGGTAAATTTAATTATTGATAATGCTGTAAGAAGTTACCAAACAAACCTGAAATCTATGAATACCTGGATTCGTTCACCGGGTAATTTGAGTGAATCTGACAGAAACACTAATTGGATTATTGAAATAAAAGAAGGCATTTACAGCGATTCCAACTGGCATAATATTATTTGGGGTGATAGAATTTCCAATCCAAATTCTGGTTATACTTTAACAATAAGACCTGAATTGAACGCCTCTGTGACAATAAAGGGAGGCTCCGATGTGGAACGTGCGCTTAAAATAGGTAGTGAAATTTCAGGGCTTATTCTGGAAAACATTATTTTTGACGGGTTTTACAGAGTACAAATTTTGATGTACAAGAGCAGCGACTGTGTCATTCAAAATTGCACATTTCAAAATATGAATCGTGAAGGAGCCTGGGCCGCAATAAGTGTTCAGGATTGTGAAGGCAGTTACAACAATAATATTATCGAAAATAATACTTTCCACAATCTGGATTCGCCCGGTATTGGCTTGCACGCAGTTTATTTGACAAGGTCTGATGATACTCAAATAAAAAATAATCAGGTTTTTTATTGTAGTGGCGGTGTCTTTAAATGTGTTGATGGAAGCGATAACAACATCTTTGATGCAAATAGATTCTACGACGGTTGCGGTGATCACGCATACTTTATTGGAAGAAATGGTACCGGTCAAACAATTCTTTCCAGAGGGAATATTATTACAAATACGATTTGTTTGGAATCAGAAGGATTTAGAGAGTCTCACACATATGATACTTCAGCTTATAAATATGTTCGAAAGTTTGTTTATACTAAAGAAAGTTGGTCATTCCATGAGTACGAGTGGCCGGAGAACCTTGCGAATCAGAATGACAGTTCACAGCCTTTCTATATTCCTGAAGGTCATGAGGGAAACGAATTTAATCAAATCCGCTCGGATTTTGATGTAAATATTGATCCAATTATTGATGATAATCCTGCTTATATTTATTTAGCCGAGAATCCAGCGGGAAATGCCTCCAATCCTTTATTTCGCGCGAAGTATGAATTTGATGCAAATGGAGCTGATTTAATTTTTTATCCCAGTTATCATGAAGTTGGAAATAGTTATAACAAGTATCTTGATTATATCCTTATAAATGATTTATTAAAAAAACCGAGAGTATTTATGGTGAAATTTACTTTAAGGACATGTGAAGGTGAAGTTATTGACAAGGGTGATTTACACCATAACAATGGTGTGATTGAGTTGGAAAAATGGCTTACAGCCCGAATTGACAGTCCTGAATGGATTTCAGACATTGAGGGCTCAAACCAGATAATTCGCTTTTCAAATTCGAATAATGTCATCATGGACTTATACACTTCAGAAAACAACTTTTTGATTTCTGATAGTACATTTGATTATGAGTTAGTTGAGGGGGTAAGCTATAAATTATTTGTAAAACAACCCACGAAAGTGACGGTGCGACCACAGAAAATTAATTCCGGAATATACCAATCAAGTTCGATTCAAAATAAATTTTCACTTTATCAGAATTATCCAAATCCGTTCAATTTGAGTACAATAATTTCTTATTATTTACCCGGAGAGAGCAATGTGGAATTAAAAATTTATGATATAATGGGCAAAGAGGTTAAAGTACTTGTAAATGTGGAGAAAACTACCGGGTACCATTCAGTTAAGTTCAATGGTGAAAATCTTACAAGCGGTATTTATTTTTATAGAATTATTTCAAAAGATAAGGTAATTACAAAAAAGTGTTTATTGATTAAATGAGATTTTCACTATCTCTCGATCAAATGTTTGGTGCTCCGCAATACATGTGGAATATGAAATGGACAAAAACTGTGGAAGATTGCAAGCAAAATGATATTCCTTTGCCAAAAAGGACTAGTATTAAACAACCTTCTTTGCTAGATGATTTCACCGTTCACCTCACTTTTTTTTACTTTAATTTGTCGCACTTAGTTCTTGAATTCAGGTTGCCTAACAATGCAATGGTGCGCCATGAGGTGCGAATGATCCGGTTGGTGCTGTCAGGTTTTACCTGATAAAATCCAATCCGTCTAATTTGCCATTCAGGCGGAAGATTTACAGATAGTATAAACGTCGAAATTTATTTATCAAAAGTGACTCGTGAATGCATTTAGTTGAAATCTGTCGGTCAGCCGTATGAGGGAAAACCTCACGGGGCCGCTAATTGCCAGCCGTTATATGCATTAGTAAATTTAAAGAGGTTCTTATGAATACAAATAAAAATTCAATATCTGCAGTTTTTTATTAAAGAAAAGTTTATTTTTCAATTGTTTTTATTTATCTTCTCACCGAAGAATTAAAAAAATTCAATACATTAACAAACAATCTAACCTGCATATTAAATACAAATAGCGAATCTCAGAATTTATTTAGAAGACTAAAGTGATAAGAAATAAATTTTAACCCAAAGAGCAAATTCTGGAGATTTATACCCTTTAGAAGATATCTGATATTTGTCCTCGGCGATATTCTTCTTATTTTCTGGGATAGGATTTATCATCGATCTTCTATCTGAAGGTGCGTATTCTGAACCGCTGCTTTATTTAAATGTATTTTATTCCGGGATTGTTGCAGTACTCTACGTTTATACTTTTACCAGAAATCTTAAAATTCTTCCTTTTACCATCTTATTTCAGATTGTAGTTGGCAATTACATCTGGCAGGGGAGCTAGCCAATTACCGCTTTCCGAATTTCCGCAAAGAGCATTTTGGGACGCCGTTGGAATTTTAGTAACACTTGTTTTGGGATATATACTGCTTATTGTTTTTATAAATAAGGAGGGATTAAGAAATTTTCGGCTTAAGGCTGAAATGGACCTTGCGCAGGAGCTTCATTCTAACCTTGTTCCCAAAATTGAAATTGTTAATGAGCGTTTTGAAATATTTGGAGTATCTGATCCCACTGATGAAGTCGGTGGCGATTTAATTGACTATTTCGAAAATGAGAATTCGCATACTTGTTATATTGCAGATGTATCGGGTCATGGCGTTGCGGCAGGCTCACTGATGGGGATGTTCAAAAGCACTATTCGGGCTTTATTAAACCAAGATGAACAGCTAAGTTCAATTTTAACTAAAACCAGCAAAACAATTTACTATTTAAAAAAGAAAAACATGTTTCTTACGTGTGCTTTTTTAGATTTTAATTCAAATTATACTGTAGAATATTCAACAGCAGGTCATCTTCCGATTTTAAAGCTTGCACATGATTCAAAAAATTTTGATGAATTGCTAATAAAGCAACTTCCAATTGCTGCGACAAAAGAATTTAATTTTAAAACAAACAGCACGGATTATAACAAGAATGATTTATTTGTACTACTGACTGATGGAATTACGGAGACGACAGATAAAAAAAATGAAGACTTTGGAATGGAAAAAGTAAAACAAATTATTCTTAATAACAGGCATGATGAATTGTCCCATATTTATGAAAAAATAAACAATAAGTTAGCTTCATACGGTAAACAAAAGGATGATCAGTCAATTTTATTAATCAGATGTTTATAATTATCAATAGTATTATTTTGTAAATAAAGTTATAACTGAGTTTTATTATATTGACTAAGTGAACATTTGAAAATTTTTAGAATTCTAAACTTAAGATCCTTGCTGCAAAAAAGGGGCAAGTTACTTCATTCAGAATGTATATTGAAAACCGGTGGAAAGAATTTTGACCATAATTGATTCAACAAGTTGTTAATAGTTTGAAAATTTATCACAATAATAATAGTAACTAATGCAAATATATTGCACATAACCAGGCGCTGTTGCGGGCCTCTTTAGTGCGAGCATGATTCGGGAAGTGCAAAGGTTTTCAAAGTTCACGGTAGTCCGCTAAGCGCAATCCGTTAGCTACCATTTGCAACAATCAATTTTTTTTGTAAAAAATGAGACAACCCTAATGCGCAATATTGATAAAAGCACAACTTCAATTTTTCAAAGAATGATTGATATTGGCAACAAGAAGGTGTTTTCTGTAACTGAGAAAAGGTATTTGCGGGTAACAAATATTGCCTCCATTCTAGGAGTTTTGTTTAATGCAATATGGATGTTAGTTGCAATTTACCTTACAGAAGCCGCACTAATTTACGGAAGCAATGGATTAATGGGATTGATGTTTCTTATGGTGTTAGTTCTTAACAAGAAAGGTTGGCGGGTAGTAGCTTCAATATGGCTTGCCATTTCATCATATATTTCCGTTCTCTTATTTCTTTATTTGTTGGGATATTCGTCAGGGGTTGCCGTCATTTGTTTCTTAATAATTATCTTACCCTATATGACTTTTCCACGAAAGGCAAGAGAATTTGCCCATGGTTTCAGTTTATTGGCTTGCTTGACATTAATTGTTACCGTAATACTTCAATCAAAAATTAATGCTCACTATGATGGAATAGATCCCTATTTATCACAAATAGTCAATATCAGTATAACTGGATTGATTTGCCTCACACTTATATGGAGTTTGTCTGTGCTAATTGATAGATCAGAGGAGTCATTAATGGCTGAGCAAAAAAAATCAGATGACCTTCTGCATAATATTCTACCAGCAAACATAGTAAGGGACTTAAAAGAAACTGGTAAGACAATTCCTAAAAGGCACAAGAATGTAACTATTCTATTTACTGACTTTAAAGGTTTTACGGAGTTAGTAGCATCCATTTCGGCAATCACTTTGGTCAATGAACTCAATGACATTTTTGGACGATTCGATGAAATTATGGAGGAAACGGAAGTTGAAAAGATTGAAACAATTGGTGATGCATATATGGCTGCATGTGGCCTTGAAGAAGAGATAACTGAACATGCTGTTAATTGTATCACAGCAGCACAACAGATGTTATCCTTCCTTGAGGAGAGAAATAAGAGACATGAAATAAAATGGAGGATGAGGAGTTGGGATACATTCCGGACCTATAGTGGCTGGAGTTGTAGGAAAGAAGAAATTTGCATATGATCTTTTTGGAGATACAATAAATACGGCAAGTAGAATGGAATCATCGGGAGAGCCTGGTAAAATAAATATTTCTTCATCGACTTATCAACTGGTCAAGAATGACTTTCGATGTCATTACAGAGGAAAGATTTATGCCAAGGGAAAAGGAGGAATGGAAATGTATTTTGTAAAATAAACTGTAGCTAACACAATGTTCAACTCGGAATTTCACGCCGGGAAGTTTAATTGGGGTTGAACATTTTATCAGGCGTAAAATCCGGTTAACATAAACGTTAGGCGTAAATACATATTATTTGCCATATATTTATATTGCTTTATGTAATTTTCTTATTTATCTTTAACCATGACAAATAAATCACACTTTGAGTGGGATGAATCAAAAAACAAAGAAAACATTGAAAAACATGGTATTCCATTTGAACTCGCTCAATATGCATTTGCAGATCCAAAGCGTATTATTCTAGAAGATTTAGTGCATAGTATTGAAGAGAAAAGGTTTTATTGTATTGGTAAAATTGAAGATGGGATTCTAACTGTTAGATTTACCTACCGTGAAAATGTGATTCGTATTTTTGGTGCAGGATTTTGGAGAAAAGGAAAAAATATTTATGAAGAAAAATACAAGATACACTGATGAACCTATGGAAGGGGTAAAAATCGTAAAAGATTTCTTACCTTCTCCAGAAGAATTGGTTTTTAGGGATCAGACTGTAAAAGTTACAATCGCACTGAGTAAATCAAGCGTAGATTATTTTAAACAAGTAGCAAAATCTTATGATACTCAATATCAAAAAATGATACGTCGTCTTCTTGATGAATATGTCTCAAAACAAAGAGCCGCTTCCTAATTATATTTACACCTAACAATGCAATGGTGTGCCATGAGGTGCGTATTATCCAGTTGGTACTGTCAGGATTTACCTGATAAAATCCAATCCGTCTAATTTGCCATTCAGGCGGAAGATTTACAGACAGTATAAACGGCGACGTTTATGCTGAATCTCTTTAGTAGTAGTAAGTAAGCCGTACAAGGGAATCCGCCTTCGGCAGTGACGGGAGGGATTGAAGTAAACCGGATCACTCGGTAGATTTCAATCTCTACTCTACTAGCGGATCCCGACCTTCGTCGGGACAGGCTGCTTTCAGCTATGCTTCAAGACGTCCGGGGTGAAGGCTCAGCGCCGCTAATTGCCGACCGTTAGGTTTATGACCTACCCACGAATAGTAGACACTTCGCCCTAGTTAGCTTATTTTAACGTTGGAGGTCAATCATGGCCCGAAAAATCTTTGAATATTCCAAGTGTACGAGGATCTTATGGCAGATAAAACCACAAAAAAACAACTTCCCGGAATATTACGTTTCTTAATTAAACTTTTTCAAATCATCCTTTATATACCGATTCAAATAATCTTCATTCCTTTTGCTATTATTGGACTAATAGATGGAATTTACAGGGAAATGGGAAAAAGCAAGAAACTGGGCGTCTCCTTCTCGGCAATTAAAGCGCTTCAGTACAGGTGGATCATGCATTATTTTAACACCAGACCGGATCCCCTTTCTGTTGCGTTTATTAAAAAGTTTCCATGTGAATCACATTTTGGTTTGTGGTCAACTATGGGAGCGCTTATCATTTCCCAACAGTTATTTGGCTTCACCACAAGGCTTGGAAAACTTGTTGAACCAGGTGAAGAGACCTTAGATTCCACAGCGGGCATTCGGGTGCTTATGTTTGACAAGATAATGGAAAAATATGTTGATGAAATGGAGCAGATTGTCATTCCTGGAGTTGGTTTTGATCTAATCGCTTTGAAATTTACAAAAGGAAAAGAAGTAAAGGTTTTTGAACTCGACCAGGTTAAAACACTAAATATTAAAGTTGAAACATTGAAAAAAGCCGGTATAAAGCATGATTGGATCACCTATATCCCGGTTGATTATGCAAACGAATCCTGGGTTGATAAACTATTAGAAGTCTGGCTTTGATAAAACAAAAAAGACTTTATTCCTTTGGCAAAGTGTTTCTTTGTTTTTAGAAGTTGATATTGTCAAAGATACACTCAGGAAAATGGCAGATCTATGTGCAGACGGAAGTATCATCGCTCAAGACTTTTATTCCAAAGCATTCATATCAGGTGAAATTTCAAAATTGGCTAAAAGAAACATGGGTATGATAGAAAGAATGGGAGAGTCTTCGAAATTTAGTATAGATATGTCAGATGATGCTAAAGCGGCAGTTGAATCATTCCTAAAAGAATGTGGATTAAAAATGACAGAATATATTCAATTCGGTGAAAAACTAGATATCAAACCATTTTACTGTATTGTTGAGGCTAAAAACTGTAAGTTATAAGGAATAGCTCCTAACTTATTTCTGGAGCCGACGGCTACCGCTGCGGCGCATAATCGTGTTAGGTGGCACATAAAATACAACTTTAATTGGGGAGAAAAATCGTGATTAGAGTGAAACAGAAGAATCGCTTTTTACAAGCTTTATTTATCTTATTTTTCTTTTCGACATTTCTTTATTCGCAGATTGCAGTAACCCAATCAGAATTTTTAAAGGTTTTCACACCGGGAAATCCGATATATGCGATTCCGGGTGAAAGTGGTTTAATTAACGTCGGAGATTATGAGGGATCAAATATTTATGATTTTAGTAATGTAAATATGGCGAACCAGTTCATATGGACTAATTATGAAGTCAGCCAAATTCCGGAGATGGCAAAACGGTATCCGTCCACGGCGACAACTTTTGGTGAAAGCCTGCAAAACATCGATGAATTCCCGATATTTTATTCAATTTCTGATTCAACCTTCCTGATAGGAGATGTGGCTATTGGAACTGGGAACAGGTTTATTCACTATACACCTTACGAATTATTTGCTCCTTTTCCGATCTCACAAGGTTACCTGCCAGTTGAGCAGGTATTAAATGTATATGATACCACATTTAGTTCAGATGGCCAGATTTTATCCACATATTTCTATAATGATTTTGTTGATGTGGAAATATACGGTTATGGTACGCTTAAATTGCCAGGTAAAGAGTTAGAATGTTTAAGGATGAAGAGATCTTATTCCTGGTTCCAGTTTAAGGAATTTTTCTTTATAACAAGGGAGGGCGTACTTGTAGTAGTTTCTGATGTTGCTGAGAGTGAACCTGATACCGGGTATGTCTATGGTGATTATATTATACTCTCACCAGATTCGATTGTTAGTCATGTAGGCGTTAAAGAATACATTCCTTCGGAATTTAAATTAGATCAAAACTATCCAAATCCATTTAATCCTGTTACACGAATACAGTACAACATACCGCACTCCGGTTTTGTCATATTAACTATCTATGATGCTCGGGGTAGATTGATTCAGACTTTAGTGAGAGAGTTTCAGACGAGCGGTAACTATTCAGTTAATTTTGATGGTAGTCATCTTTCAAGCGGTATTTATTTCAGTAGATTTCAAGTCGGACATGATTTTCTGGATACAAAGAAAATGATACTAATGCGGTAAAATGCCATTTAACACTGCAATGTAGCCACTCCTGACCTTCGTAGGGACAGACCGATTTCGGCTATGCTTCAAGACGTCCGGGAGAAATGCTCAACGCTGCAATTGCCAGCCGTTAGGCTGAGGACCTACCCACGGAAAGTAGACACTTTACTGTATTTAACTTATTTTAGCGGTGGAAGTTACGCATGGCACAAAATCAAAAAATAAAATACTACTCTCCAATGGAAGAGAAAATTAATATTATCTCTCATGTCATAGGTTTGATTTTGAGTGTTATTGCGCTCTTTCTTTTAGTCAGGCATGCTACTTTAAATGGAAGTGGTATGCAAATTATTAGCTTTTCTATTTATGGGATTAGCCTGATAGTTTTATATGCGGCGTCTACTTTTTATCATAGTGCGAGAAATCCGGAATTAAGAACCAGGATGAGAGTTTTTGATCATGCATCAATTTATGTTCTTATTGCCGGTACGTATACACCTTTTGCTCTTATTACTCTAAATGGACAGTTAGGATGGGTAATCTTTGGTTTAATATGGGGGATAGCTTGGTTGGCGTAATTTTAAAAATATTTTTCACTGGTAAATACAAGATAATTTCAACATTAATGTACATATTTATGGGTTGGATGATAGTTTTTTTTATAAATCCATTAATCAATAGTTTATCGGGTAATGGGTTGATTTGGCTGTTTGCTGGTGGAATATCATATACCGTTGGCGCGGTCATATACGGTATTAAGAAAATTCAATTTAATCATGCTATTTTTCATGTGTTTGTTTTACTAGGTCACTTTACTCATTTTGTATCTGTTTTTTTCTATGTTTTACCTTATGAGTAAAGCTTTGAGAAATAATCACCAAACAACACAATGTAGCGCATCCCGATCTTCGTCGGGACAGGCAACTTTCGCTAACTTCAAGGCGCCCTAGGACAGGGCCCAGCGTTACTAATTGCCAGCCGTTATAAGCCTCACTCGCGGCACTGTTTAATATTACGGCCGGGTTATATGGAAATTGTCCACTTTGTGCAACATGTAATTTTAGAACTGTGTAATAAAGATTATAATTCTGAATTTTGCTGGGGGTGTGCTCATAGTGAAAGACTTTACAATTATCAGCATTTTGTTGCTTTTAGTAGCAATAACCATTAATGCACAGGAGATACTTGTTGCCACGGAAGAGGTCGTCAACTTAGAACCGGGACGACACCTGTTCATTGACGATTATCTCGTGGCGCAGTCCGATGGGCTCAAGTCCACCCTGCATCAGCCGGTCAAACTGGGTTCTCCAGTCCTCAAGGGCATGGGTTCGAACGATAACAATTTCCAACCTTACGCGACGGTTCTTTACGATGAGGAGCGGCGGCGCTTTCGGATATGGTACTGTAGCAGGAAGAACCGGGATGCGGGCGTTTACCTCTCTTACGCTGAGTCCGTGGACGGTATCAAATGGGAGAAGCCGTACCGGGAACTGTTTCAACTCTACGGTTTCGGTTCCTGCGTGGTTGATGATGGGCCTGCCGCAGAGAATCCCGAGAGACGTTACAAAATGATCTATTGGGAACTGGGTCGTCCCGATCGGCGCTATTACGACGATGCCGCGGCGGGAGTTGGCGTTGCCTTTTCACCCGATGGATTGAATTGGGTCCGGCATCAGCCTCATCCCGTGTTGCCGGATCTTTGGCCTCATAGTGTTAAAGGTGATCCCAACGGCAAGGGAAGCATCAAGTGGCGCGAATATGCCGCGGACATTGTCCATGCGACTTGGGATCCGATTCGCAATATCTACGTCGCTTATGTCAAAAGCTGGACCTGGCCGCCCGATGAATTTGGATATGTCTCCCCCACAAGCGATGGGATGGGCCGGCGTTTGGCCAGTATGACGACCAGTCCGGACTTCGTGCATTGGAGCAAACCGGTGCGTTGCTTCATTCCCCTCCCGGATGATTTTCCATCGATTGAGTTTTACGCCTGTCGGGCCAAACCGCGCGGGAACCAGATGATCAATTTTGCCTGCATCCTGAACGAGGAGGTCGAGGGCTCCGGTGGCAGCGGAATTGGCTACACCGTGCTGGCTGTTTCCAACGACCTCGTTCACTGGAACCGCATGAAGGAGCCCTGGCTGCCGCACTCACCCGAAAACCCGGAGGCATCTGACCACGCCGTTGCCTGGGTGGCCGATGTGATAACCGTCGGAGACGAGGAGTTCATCTATTACGGTGGCTACTCGAGCGGCCATAAGAATTTCGATGATCGCACCATAAATCTCGCCCGCCTTCGCAAGGACGGCTTCCTCTCGCGCGACGCCGGGAAGGAAGGAGGTCGGTTGCTGACAAAGGTTCTTCGAATGAAAGGCGGAGCGTTGACAGTTAACGCTAGATGTTTCCGGCGTCCTCCGGTTACGCGTGTTGGATCCTTCGGGCAAGCCATTGTCAGGGTTTGGCGAAGGAGAGATCGAACCGATCAGAGGCGATGCGACCGATCACGCAGTCAAGACCAAGGGTGATCTGGCCAGCCTCGCTGGTATACCCGTGCGTCTGGAGTTTTTCCTGCGTGACGCCGAATTCTATGGTTTTGAACTGCATGATACGAAATAGTTTTTCGGCATCATCGAGAGCCTTTTACGCCGTCCCCGTTAAATGGGATCTTCGACAAGGGAATGCCGCTAATTGTCGTCCGGTATCAACCAGAAAGCCATTCATTTCTGAAGGGCAAACCTGGGAGACAAACACCGTCACAATTACATTGCATATTATATTTCTTCCGGTGTGGTTGTTGGGGAAACAAAATTCCTTAAACTCATACCTCATATTGGTATAAGTGGAATAAAGATGAGCGTTTGCGAAGGAGATAAAGATAAAGTTGAAGAAGATTTTTCAATGACTGAAACAGCAGTACAATATCAGCATTGCCGACCGTTTAGCTTGAGTGTTTAAGTGGGAAATATCATGACAAAACAATTTGTTTTTCAGTTCTCATTTTTATGATTTTGTTTATTGTATGCACTGAGAAAAACGATTTAACTACCACAGGTGAAATCAAGGATACTTATACAACCGATTATGTAATCATCAACGATTTTTGGAATCAAATCGATGTACCCGTTGCAGACATACTCTCCCTGGCTTCTGACAAAATGTCAAACCTGTATATCAGCACACAAAACAATGGTATTTATCGATCAAACCAGAACAAGATATTCCGCAGATTCCGGTTCGACATGGTACACTGCAGATATATTTTATATGCCAAATTGTTCAGTCAAGTCATATTTTACGCTTGGATCCGGAGAAGCGTTCGCAGCAGGGAACTGCACGACGAATCATCAGGCGGGCTTTATAAAAGTACGAATACAATTCAGCATGTCCTTGAATGACAGTTTGCCTTACATTAGTATAGTATTATCTGACTCACACTGACAAAAGCAGCCCAAAATGAAAAAACCCTTTTTAGTTACTATTACCTTCGGGATATTCTTTCTCATTTTAATTCAAATGACCGGTTCACTGGTTGAATCCATATATATCCTCGATCTTATGAATAAATCCCTGGATGGGAAAGCGCTGGGCGTGTTGTTCTTCTTTTCGCCGGTTTTGTTTTTTTTCTATCGCAAAAAGCTACCCGTTCAGGCAGTATGGATTTTATTTGGACTGCTTTTCCTTGCCCGCGGCCTCACACCCTATTTGAATACACTGGAACGAATGATCGCATCCGGGATCGGCACAGGCGCTGCATTGATGCTGTTTCCCATTCTGATGACCGCCAGGGTAAAAGATGATTCCAGTCCCGGCCTTTGGATCTCTGCCGGAGTCGCACTGGCGGTTGGATTTTCTGTTTTCCTGCGGACAATGTATTACGGCCTGGATTTCTCCCTTCTTCCGGAAGGCGCTTGGGCTGGCTGGGGATTAGGAATTGCATTGGCATATTTACTAAGCTTATTTGATTGGAAATGTCTTGATAAAGCACAAACCAACTCCAGACCTGTTACGCCGGCTGTAACCGGAATTTTTCTGGTTGTGGCTCTGGTATGGTTTGCTTTTTCTGCTCCATCGGTTATCGCGCGATGGACGGAAGGCGATTACAGATTAATCGTGGTGACAGTTAGCCTTCTGGCGCTGACTTGGGTCGGAGTATCATTATGCAGGGTGCGATGGATTGAAAATATATCCCCAGCATGGTTACTTATTTGGAACCTGTTGTTCACCTTGTCATTGATTTTGACTATCCTGGCCCATCAGGTTACCTTCCCACAAACACCGGATTCACCGGCCGTTGTGGTTGGTACTCCTACCTGGTTACAACAGTTACCATTAGTTGTATTGCTACTCTTCCCGGTCATTTTTCTTGACCTGCGTGTCTTCATTTACCACATAAGGCAAGCAAATCCAGGCCCCCGCGATCTAATTCCCGGCATGCTGCTTGGGAACTCTTAATGGTCGTTTTGATTTTTATACAAATTTTCACAAATGTATGGAGTCGTGTTGAGCCGGTAAGTCCATGGTTCAGGAATAAGTTCTGGCTGCCATATCTGTTGATGGCCGGGCTGATCACCTTGTTCATTGGACGCAAAGGCAAGCGTGCTTTGGATAAACCACTGGAATCAAACAGCGCATATTCTTTGGGATGGTGGGTATTCCTTGTAATCGTTTTTTTAGGAACTGCAGGCAGTGCCCTGATTACCACTCGAGTCAAGACGTTTGAACCCCGGAGCGACTCTATTGTAGTCATGACCTATAATATCCAGCAGGCAAATGATATTTTTGGTGAAAGATCTTACAAAGAACAGCTGGCACTTATCCGGCAGATTGATCCGGATATACTTGCTTTACAAGAATCATCCTCAAATCGCATTTCTTTGAACAATAATGATTTTGTACGCTATTATGCCGGGAAGCTGGGCTACTATTCATATTATGGACCAACGACGATCACGGGTACTTACGGAACTGCGATATTATCAAAGTACCCTCTGCAAAACACACGCACGGTATATACATACAGTGACCAGGATGAGATTGGCACAGCAGAAGCAGAAATTAAAATAGATGGACAGATTTTCACAGTCTACTGCGTCCATCCCGATGGCTCGGACACGGCGAAGCTAGTATGGGCCAAATCACTTCTGGAGCGTTCAAAAGACAAATTAAATGTAATCATCCTGGGGGATTACAACTTGCGGGATTATGATGAAGCCTATAAATTGATTGCCAGGGTGTATGCAAATGCCTGGATAAGCGTATATCCTTCCCAAATTGGCTCTGATGGGACAGATATATCCGGCACAAACCGTGTCGACCACATTTTCCTTTCTCAATCACTGATGGTACGTAATACGGCTTATATTCTGCCGCCCGAATCTGCCACCGATCATCCTGTCCATTGGGCTGAAATAATATGGAAGAAATAGCAAAAAGTCGAACCCGCCCTACGACATTTCAGGTCGTCGATGGTAGATCATCGGCGAACCGCTATGTTTTTAATACGAAAGTATAACTATGAAAGAACAATACTATCTTGATTTAGCAAAAGAATTAGAAGAAGGTTACGAAATATGAATACTTCCGGGAAGGAAACTAAGCGACTTGCCAAAGCATTGGAATCCTCCAGTTATTCATTAGCCTTGGTGCTGTCGCAGGAGGTTTGGGGCTTATTTTAGAACCAAGTGGAGCAAATTTTGGGATGCCTCTGGAAATGCTCAAATATTCTCCTTTTTCAGACTTTCTGATTCCCGGAATATTACTTCTACTTGTTAATGGTTTGGGGAGCATTGCAGGTAGCGTTTTAAGTTTCAGACTTAATCGCTACGCTGGATTGACCGCTTTTGCTTTGGGATCTTTCCTGGTTGCCTGGATCATAATTCAGGTATATTGGATTCATGATTTTCATTGGCTGCATGCATTGTATTTCAGCTTAGGAATAATAGAACTGATTTTAGGATATTTACTTCGAAATGCTTTGCGCGGTTTCAAATAATTGACATGTTGAAATCTACTTAATAACTTATGAAATATTGGGAATATATCAATATCTCATACGTAATTGCTTGATAAATCGATGCGCTTAAGGCTGTGTACGTCGCTAATTCAGCGTTCGGAGGCTGAATTGGCGGCTAGGTGTAACAACCAACATTTATGAATGAGGGATAGCAATTTTGACTGATTTACCGATTACTTTGTGTGCATCATCATCTGTATAATTTCCATCTATTTTTTCTCACAGGAAATAATAAACACGCTGATTTTACGCGTCAATATTTATCCTATTTATGGTAACATTATTGTTTGTTGGCTTGACTTACCATTCTTTGAACACAAAATATCTATCCTTGTAGTGGCTGACTTCTTTCGTATCCCTACAAAATCAGGAGGTACTAAATGATAGATTTAATTCCCACCGAAAAAACTCTCAGTGAACTTATAACCACAGGGGACACCGCTAAATTGGTAAGTTTCTTTGAGTCTCTTAGTCCCTCTGAAACCGCCCGGGTCATTTCCCGACTTACAGCAGAAGAACAGTCTAAGCTTTTCTTGCTTCTTAGCCCTGAGGAGGCCGCTTACGTTATTGATGAGATTCCGGAAGCTCAGGCAGCTCATCTTGTGGAGGATATGCCTTCGGAGCAAGCGGCAGCTATTATGGAAGAGCTACCCAGCAATCATCTTGTCGATGTCCTGGGAGAAATGGATACGGAGGCAAGTCAGGCAATTCTGGAAAAAATGCACAAGGCAGAAGCCAAAGAAGCGAGAATAATGCTAGAGTATGCACCGGATTGTGCCGGTGGACTCATGATTTCTGAGTTTCTTGTCTACAAAACAGACAATACTATCCAAAATGTGCTTGACGATCTGCAAGCCAATCGAAGCAAATATGTTGATTACCATGTTCAATATTTTTACGTTGTTGACCGGAAAGGGAGACTGGCGGGGGTACTTCGTATAAACGATCTGCTTTTCCCTGCAAATGACACTCCTCTTACCCAGGTAATGATACCAAATCCTCATAGCGTATCAGACAAAGCAACTCTTGATGAACTTGAAGATTTTTTTGAGGAACATCATCTATTCGGCGTACCTGTCGTGGATGACGACCGTCGTTTAGTCGGTGTTGTTCTGCCCCAGGACATTGAGGAAGCAGAAAGTAACCGGAAAACAAAAAACTTTCTGAACCTCAGCGGTATAATCGGCGGTGAAGAGTTCCGTACAATGCCGTTATTCTCCCGTTCCGGACGCCGGCTTTCCTGGCTGAGTATGAACATTGTTCTCAATATCCTTGCAGCGAGTGTTATTGCCATGTATCAAGATACCCTTGCAGCAGTGATTACCCTTGCGGTTTTTCTTCCAATGGTCAGCGACATGAGTGGTTGTTCAGGCAACCAGGCTGTGGCGGTCTCCATGCGGGAACTCTCCCTTGGTCTGGTTCGGCCCAAAGAACTGTTCTGGGTATTAGCAAAGGAGGCCAAAGTGGGTATCATCAATGGCCTGGTGCTTGGATTACTGCTTGGCGGGGTGGCTTATCTATGGAAAGGAAATCCATGGCTGGGGATTGTGGTCGGTGGGGCATTGGCGGCCAACACACTGGTTTCAGTAACCCTGGGTGGGATGCTTCCTCTCCTCCTTAAAAGGCTGAAAATTGATCCGGCTCTGGTCTCCAGCCCCTTGCTGACAACAGTCACGGATATGTGCGGTTTCTTTTTTATTTTAAGTTTAGCCACCGTGCTTCTGCCAAAACTTGGAGGTCTTTAGGCAATCTTCCTCGAGTTGATTTAAATGGGGCGGGTGCTGGCTCCGGAATTGCCAGAGGCTCTGAGCCTTTCAAATCTGGATGTCAAAGTAGTTGTAGGTGAACTAGATGATCCCAATATGCCGATTCAGGCAGGGACCGAGATGATTCTTATTGGCAGTGTGGCAGCTGAAAATCGTTTCCTGGATATTTATGAAAATGACTAAATAAAATTGAGATACAGAAATGTCTATTATGAAAAATACGACCATAATAAATGAATTTGAAAAGTCGGTAAAAAATAAATTTAACGTCTACAACAGTTTATTTCTAAATCTTCCATTCCACAAGATCAGTAATATCGGAATGCTGATTCCTCTCATGCACAATTCATGTAAAGAAGGACTCGAATCAGGCAGAGATCCACTGGAAATATTGGATACGTTTTTTAGTACACAGGCCCAAATAAGTTCGGAAGAGGATAAAATTGATTTTATGTTTAGGGTTATTCAGTATGTTGAGAGACAGATTGTCCTTTATGATAGTATTGAAGATGCCGCTTTTCCCCGTCTGATCCAGTATGGTGATGATTTATCTTTAAAAGAGTATATGCATCTGCTGGAAAGCAATAAAAGCGGAAATAAGCTAATAGCTAAACTGTCTGTCTTCAGTGCGCGATTCGTTTTTACTGCCCATCCGACTCAATTCTACTCGCCGGCAGTACTCGATATAATATCAAAACTAAGAACTCTCATAAAAGATAATGATATAAATCAAATCGATATCACTCTACAGCAACTCGGATTAACATCATTAATCAATTCCCAAAAACCGACACCTTTGGATGAAGCTAAAAATGTTATCTATTTTTTGAGGAATGTATATTATGATGCTGTCGGAGTACTCTATTCCAGTATCAGGAAAAATCTCCAGAATACAGATTTTAATAATTCAAATATCATTCAGCTCGGATTCTGGCCCGGGGGAGACCGCGATGGTAATCCGTTTGTTACATCGGAAACGACGATGGCGGTGGCTGATGAATTGCGCATGGCTCTTATGAAATGTTATTACCGGGATATAAAAAATTTGGAAGAAAAACTTACCTTCAGGGGAGTTGAGGAAATTATTGATGAATTGCGACACGGGATTTATTTGGCCATGTTTGACCGCGCAAAAAAGGTCTCTTATACTGAGATCATCAATCCGTTGAATCAAATCAAGAAAACGCTCGTCGATAAATATAATAGCCTGTACTTAGAAGACCTTGAAAATCTCATCGATAAGGTGAATATTTTTCGAACACACTTTGCTGTTCTGGATATCCGGCAGAACCATAGTGTTCATAAACAAACCGTTGAGACCATCCTCAAAAATCAAAATTTGATTACAGACAGTCTTGATGAGCTTGCTGAAGATGAATTAATTTCAATTCTCACGCGGGAAAAAATCGAGATCCAGGTAGAACAGTTTAGCGACGAACTGGTAAAAGATACGATCGAGACGATCTTCCAGGTCAAACAAATTCAGGAGAAAAATGGCACAGAGGGCTGTAACCGTTATATAATAAGTAATTCAGAGGATATCTTTTCGGTTCTTTTTGTTTTCGCATTGTTACGCTGGTGCGAGTGGGACAATAGTAAAATTCCAATTGATATTATTCCCCTGTTCGAATCAATGGAAGGCATGAACAATTCAGAATCAATTATGAGCCGGTTATTTGAAATTCAGGAATACCGATCCCACATTTCACAGCGATCCAATACACAAACAATCATGCTCGGATTCTCCGACGGCACGAAAGATGGCGGTTATCTTCAGGCCAACTGGTCCATCTTTAATACAAAAGAAAATCTGACCGCTGTTTGTGAGCAGTATGCTATAAAGCCGATTTTTTTCGATGGCCGGGGGGGACCTCCGGCACGCGGCGGCGGCAAAACGCACCGTTTTTATGCCGCACAAAGCAAATATATTGCCAACCATGCCATCCATCTCACGATTCAGGGCCAAACGATTACCAGCAAGTATGGAACAAAGGAACACTTCATTCATAACTGTGAGCAGCTGCTCACTGCCGGTTTATCCCATGATTTAGTTGAAAAAGGGAATACGATATCCGTTGAGGCGAGGGAACTTATCGGGGAACTGGGAAGAATAAGTTATAACAAATACAATGATTTAAAAAATCATAAAATGTTTGTATCCTACCTGGAAAATAAAAGTACACTAAAATATTACAGTCAAACCAATATCGGCAGCCGGCCGTCAAAAAGAGGAAATAAGGAGAAACTGGAATTAAAAGATTTACGGGCAATTCCGTTCGTAGGCTCCTGGAGCCAATTAAGGCAGAATGTACCAGGCTACTTCGGTATTGGCACGGCGATACACTCGCTGGTACAGGACGGTAAACTGGATGCATTAAAAGATCTGTTTAAGGAAGTCGCTTTTTTTAAGGCGCTGATCCTCAACAGTATGATGTCCTTGTCAAAGTGTTATTTTGAACTGACGGCCTATATTGCTGATGATCCGGACTACAAAGAATTCTGGAGCATTTTATTTGAAGAATACAAACTGGCAAAGGAAATGGTTCTGCTTATTTCAGATTATAAAATTTTAATGGAGGAAGAACCCATTTCCAGGAATTCGATTAAAATAAGAGAAAAAATTGTCTTGCCTTTACTCGTTATCCAGCAATATGCATTGCAGAAAATTGAGCAGGATCCGAAAAATAAAAAAACCTACGAAAAAATCGTAAAGCGGTCACTATACGGTAATATTAATGCCAGCCGTAATTCGGCATAGGAGCAAAACTACACCGCTCAACGCAATAACAACATCTTGCGGCTTCTTTCGAATGAACCCGCTTTGAGCCGATATATGTAAAATCCACTTGCGAAATCAGAAGCATCAAGAGTAACTGAGTACTGTCCTGCATTTTGCCGATTATTAATTAAGGTTTTTATTTCGCGGCCTCTTATGTCGTAGATAGTGATTTGGACTTCACTCAAACTTCCTAAATAATAATTGATGGTGGTTTGAGGATTAAACGGATTGGGATAATTTTGCGATAAGTTGAAAGTATTTGCGTGATTAAATTCTTCCTCTACTCCGGTTGCATCGCTGGCTCCGAATTTGGTGATGAAGATATCCTGTTCACCCTCGCTGTCAATGTCTATATTTCCGAAAGATGCTGTTCCTTCAAATAATCCGGTCAGGAATGTATTACCGGTGCCGTCTCTTGCAATGCCGTATCCCTCATCTGTGCCATCACCGCCTGCCTGGACTGCCTGAAGTAAATTGCCATCTACATCATATTTGATAATAAAGATATCCTTGAATGTGCTGATTAAAGTTGTGTCCTCAAAGCTTGCTGTTCCGACAAAAAACCCGCTCACGGAGGTATTGCCCTGATCATCCGATGTGATGCAATATCCCATATCCAGGTCATCGCCGCCTGCCTGTCTAACCCACAAAATGAAACCGTCCGGATCGTATTTGGCAATAAAAACATCTCCGGAACCGGCACTGATGAGCGAAATATTGCCGAAATTACCTGTTTCCTGGAAATATCCGGTTACATAACTGTTACCAAAGGCGTCCGAAGCAATGCCGTAGGCAAAATCATCTCTTCCGCCGGCTTTGTTTACCCAGAGATAATTGCCGTCCGTATCGTATTTCACAATAAAGGTATTAAAAAGCCGCGAGCTGGTTAATATTGTACTATCACCGAAAACTACCGAGCCGGAAAATTTTCCGGTGACGATAGCATTTCCAATCGGATCTGTAGTAATGCCGTAACCCTGATCAAAATACTCACCGCCAATCTGCCTGGCCCAAATGAAAGCGCCGTCTATATCATACTTGGCGATAAAAATATCGTCCTGTCCTGCGCTGGTGAATGTTGAATCACCAATAGTTGCGGTTGCAGAGAAATATCCTGTGACATAACTGTTACCCAGGTCATCTACCGAAATGGCATAGCCACGGTCCAGACTGGATCCGCCATCGTTTCGCGCCCAAAGCAGGTTGCCATCTGCATCGTATTTGACGACAAATATATCATATGAACCGCCGCTGGTCAGGACGGTGTCTTCAAAAGTGGCTGATTCGAAAAAAAATCCGGTGACAATAATATTGTTTGAGTCGTCTGATACTATGCCAAGACCTTCATCTTCGGAGCCACCACCAGCCCTTTTGGCCCAGAGAAAATTACCCTGATTATCGGATTTGGTGATGAAGATATCTCTAAAGCCGGCGCTGACCAGGCTCGTATCGCCAAATGTTGCCGTCCCCTGAAAATAACCTGTAGTAATTGTATTACCCTCGCCATCGATGGTGATGGCACTTCCTTTGTCAAAACCTGTGCCTCCGGCCGGCACTGCCCCTGCAAAATTATCCGCGTGCACCCCTAGTGGAATGATCATGATAATTGTCAACCAGATTTTTATAATTTGTATCGATTTATTCATGAGGCATCCCCTTAGGTTGTAAGATTAACTTCGATGAATAGTACAAACACAATTACTTATACTTTTATTTCGGCTCGCAAAAACGTCAACAATAATACTGGTATTAGTTTGTATTTTATAAGTAATTAATATATTTTAAAATATTTATAATTATTCATTACAGATCCCGACTGAGTTCGGGATAACGATTGTGTCATCCTGAGCTTGTCTCAGGATTCCAGTTCGTCCAGTTGATATGTCCCCGAATTCTATTAATATTTCTACTACTAACACGGAGAAAATATGAAAGCTAAATATATACTTGGCATAGCATTTTTATTTACTTTAAGCACTCTCATTGGTTGTTCCTCTGAGCAAAAAACAATTTCATCACCAGCGGAAAAGCCCCTTATTGTATTTCTTGTACGACATGGTGAGAAAGTGGATCATAGCAGCGATGCAATCCTTTCAGCTGCCGGGGAGCAACGGGCCGTTGCTCTTGCCACAATCCTGCGGGATGCGGAGATCGAATATGTCCATAGTTCTGATTTCATTCGGACAAGAGATACTGCCACTCCTTTGGCTAATGCTCATGGACTGGAAGTGGAACTGTATGATCCCAAAAATCTACCAAAGCTGGTTGACAAATTGAAAGAAAAACGGGGAAGACATCTTGTAGTTGGGCACAGTGATACCACACCCGCAATGGTTAAATTACTTGGCAGTGATCCCGGTTCAAGAATTAATGATGAAAGTGAATACGACCGGCTCTACATAGTAACGATCACAAATGATAATTTTACGAATTGTGTGATGCTTCGATACGGAAATGAATATATCCAACAATAGTATTCTAATCGCACCTGGTGAAAATTCGCAGGCGATGCGCCAGATTCGGTTCGCCGGGACGACAACGGGCATATATTCTTTATTTTTCTGCAGCAAATTCTCAATGGAAAGGGATTAAATGATCGCTAACCAACTTAAATCATAAAAATCTTCACCGGAAATATTTTCCGGCGAGGGACATTTTTAGGCTAATTAAAAGGAGTTATCATCAGTAAAGGAAAACTATGAACTTTTACAACCATACCCGAAAAATCAGTTTTTTATTCACTCACATTATCATAGGATTCATGCTGTCAGTCTGCGGTTTACGGGCAAAATACCGGTCTTCATGATAGTCTTGATATTCTTGTGGAAAAAAATACATACTGGTGGGCAGGAGTCATTAATCATGGCAATAAAATGCCTCTGGTAGCACCATATCAGGCGGACTTCAACAGTAATTATGGAAATCAGGTGCAGCCCCTGATGCTCTCCAGTAGTGGTGAAGTGATCTGGTCGGATCATCCTTACCAGATCGATTTTTCTCCGGGAAAATTAAGGATAAAGGGCCCGGTTCAGTATTATAAAGAAAGCGGCACGCTAAGGGATGCTTACCGGTATGCCAGCCGGACATACTTTCCGCCTTCTGGTAAAATGCCTGACGCGCTGCTATTTACCCATCCGCAATATAATACCTGGATTGAACTGATGTATGATCAAAACCAGAAAGATGTTCTGACCTATGCTGAAAATATCATCGCAAACGGTTTCCCTCCGGGGGTGCTGATGATTGATGATAACTGGCAGGAAGATTATGGCAAATGGAATTTTCACCCCGGACGTTTCCCCAATCCCGGGAAGATGATGGATGAACTGCACGATATGGGATTCAAAGTGATGGTCTGGGTTTGTCCCTTTATCAGTCCCGATTGCGATGTCTACAGGGAGCTGATGAGTAAGAAATATCTGGTTACCGACAAAAACGGAGAACCGGCGATTGTCCGTTGGTGGAACGGTGCCAGTGCGCTGCTGGATCTGACCAATCCGGATGCATTTAACTGGTTTAAATCACAATTGGACCGGTTGATGGATGAATACGGGGTTGATGGGTTTAAACTGGATGCCGGAGATTTTGAATATTATAAAGATGTATATTCCTTTAAACAGAACGCCACGCCGGAGGAACATTCGGAGTTATTCGGCAAGATTGGTCTTTTTTATCCACTGAATGAATATCGGGCCATGTGGAAAATGGGTGGCCAGCCGCTGGCCGAGCGTTTACGTGATAAGGGGCATAGTTTTGACGCGCTGCAATTATTGATCCCCAATATGTTAACTGCCGGACTAATGGGTTATTACTTCTCATGTCCGGATATGATTGGTGGTGGTGAATTTACCGCATTTTTAGATGAGACTGTGCTTGACCAGGAATTAATCGTACGTTCGGCACAATGTCATGCCCTGATGCCCATGATGCAATTCTCGGTTGCGCCATGGCGGGTTCTGGATGAAGCGCATTTTGCAGCAGTTAAAAAATCTGTGGCAATTCGTGAAAAATACAAGAAGTATATTCTGGAATTAGCCGTCAGGTCCGCCGAAACAGGCGAACCGATAATGCAGCCAATGGAGTTTGCATATCCTGATCAGGGCTATGCAGGCATTATCGACCAGTTCCTATTGGGTGACCGGTTACTGGTGGCACCGGTTTTGAATAAAGGGGCTGCGGTCAGAAAGGTGGTTATTCCCCGTGGACAATGGAAAAGTTTTACTGGACAAATAATCTCCGGGCCAAAGACAGTGGATGTAAAAATCAGCCTTGATGATTTGCCTTATTTTGAATTAATAAAATAAACTTTTAGACACTAACCAGGCACGGTTGAGGACACCTTACCGTTGTCCCTCTTAAACAGGATTTTCGACCAGCGGATCGTCCGCAGCATGAGACCCGGAGTGGCTAATCGCCGACTGTTATACGGAATTCCATTTAATAAAAGCTGAGGAGAAATAAAGATTATGATGACCCTGGTTGTTGGAGCAAGTGGTGCTACCGGAAAGTTGCTCGTGGAGCAGTTGTTAAATCGCGGTGAGCATGTCAAGATAATTGTGCGAACCGTGAACAGTTTACCCGATGCCATAAAGAAAAACGAAAACGTGTCCATAATTTGTGCAAACCTCCTTGATCTTGATGATAACGAAATGATTCAGCATGTTAAAGGCTGTAACGCCGTTGCATCGTGCCTGGGACACAACCTGAGTTTTAAGGGTCTTTTCGGACAACCCCGAAGGCTTGTCACAGATGCCACTCGCCGGTTGTGCAATGCCATAAAGGCGCATAATCCTGAAAAACCAGTCAAGTTTGTACTTATGAATACTACCGGTAACAGGAACATGGATCTGTCTGAGCCTATTTCATTCGCTCAAAAGTGCATTATTTGGCTCCTCCGGCTTTTACTACCTCCCCACCTGGATAACGAAAAGGCAGCGGATTATCTGCGTACAAATATTGGACAGAATGATGAAGTCATTGAATGGGCGGCAGTCCGTCCGGACACATTGATAAATGAAAATGACGTGACCGATTACGAAATACATCCTTCACCAACCAGAAGCGCAATATTTGATGCGGGCACGACCAGCCGAATCAATGTAGGTCACTTTATGGCCGACCTGATTACGGACCATGAAACCTGGATTAAGTGGAAAGGACAAATGCCGGTAATTTATAATAAGGCCGAGATGTAAATGAATATTATTTAAAAACACGCATATATTATGAATAAATACATTGCGCTTTTTAGAGGCATTAATGTTGGCGGAAAACACATCCTGCCAATGAAGGGTTTGGTTCAGATTCTTGAAGACATGGGTTGTGAGGATATAGTTACTTATATCCAGAGCGGAAATGTTGTGTTCCAAAGCAGGCAGGGTAATACCACTAAACTAGCTGAAGAAATTGGCCTGAAAATATTGGAAAAATATACTTTTAAGCCAAAAGTGTTGCTGCTTGAACCATGCGATTTGCATGCGGCTGTTGACAATAATCCATTTGAAACGAACGATGGAAAAGCGTTGCATGTATCCTTCTTAACTTCACAACCAGAGTCTCCCGATTTAGAGCAATTAGATAAAATCAAATCTGACTCAGAAAAATTTAAACTTATTGGAAAAATTTTCTATCTTTATGCACCAGACGGAATTGGTCGTTCAAAATTAGCAGCAAAAGTAGAGCAACACTTGGGAGTCCCGGCAACGGCCAGAAACTGGAATACAATCAGTAAACTTATGTCAATGATTGACAAGAACTGACAAAGCAAAGTACAGATCCTGCAAGAGATGCATGAACTCTATGGGCTCGAAGGTGGAAGCAAATTACTTTCAATGCAGGTATTTTAATCGCCACATATGGATTTTTTTTGAGCAGTACAGTTATTGGGATCACATTTACATTTCTGTCCGAATTGTGAAAACAGAAGATGTATTCAAAACAGGAAACCTGTCAATTTGTTAAAGGAGAATTAAGTGAATACAAGAAGGGAATTTCTCAAAAAAGGTCTTGCGACTTGTTTTGCACTCCAGGGCACTCAATTTTTGCAACCCGCCAACTTACATGCCACACCCAGAATAGTGAAAGATGATATTTCAATTGCTCAGTGGGCACTGGTTGATGAAATCCGGGAAGGCAAATGGAAAACACCGGATTTTCCTAAAATCGCCCGGGAAGAATTTGATATCAACGGTATTGAATTTGTGAACACGCTTTTCGACTCCCCGACCTATGACTATTTAAAGCAACTCAAAGAAAACGCATCGATCTATGGTGTTACCATGGTTTTAATCATGGTTGACGGTGAAGGCGAAACTTGTACATCATCAAAGGAAGAAAGGAAACAGACCGTCATCAATCATCAGAAATGGATAGACATAGCCAACTTTTTAGGATGTCATGCGATACGTACAAACTGCAGAGGACCTCAGGATGTGGATAAAGCAGAAGCACTGAAATGGGCATCTGAGACCTATAATCAAATGCTTGAATATGCCATTCCGGCAAATGTTGGTATCTGCATTGAAAATCATGGGGGTGTATCAAATGATCCCGATTGGATGGTCGCTTTAATGAAAATGGTGAACAACCGTTACTTCGGTTCTTACCCGGACTGGCGCAGACCTTCTGATAAATTTGACAACTATGATTATTTACAAAAAATGCTTCCCTGGGCTATGGGAATGTCTTATAGAAATCAACCTGACGAAGAAACTTCTAAAAAAATGATACAGTTATGCCATGATTCCGGGTATAGAGGATGGTATGGCATCGAATCTTCAGGTCGCGATGCAATCAGAGAGGGAAAGAGAATCCTCAAAAAGTATTTAATAAAATAGAAACATTGAAAAAATATAATGTAATTATACTCCTATCAATTGGGTCCTGATTTTCCAAGTTTTGCTGACAGACCTCCTGACCGTCGGCAGTATATTCGGTAGTGTCAAAAGTTCTATGAAAAAATGAAAGACAGGATTAAAAGATGAAACCACAGAGCACTCAGAGGCAAACTCTGAGAACTCTAAAAGAATATCCTTTAAGAGATATTACTGAAAAAATAATTTCATGTGCTATTGAAGTTCACTCATTACCTGGGCCAGGTCTGTTAGAATATTCATATTGCCCAGATGCTCACTTACCTGAGAACAGAAAATCTAAAAGTCGGATTGTTGATCAATTTTAATGTTGACAAATTAAAAGAAGGAATATGGAGAGTTATCTTATAAGAGATCACAGAGGGGAGATGATTAGAAATAGCATTAACATAAATAATATTAATAATTTACTCCGTGTACTCTGTGGTTATTTTTTACACTACCGTATACTCTAAAATGGAATTTTAATGAAAAGTTCTGTACTTATAATCATCACTGTTCTATTTTTATTTAACGTGACGATGAGCGCTCCGCTCGAGTTTCCATCAAAACAACCAAAAAACGGGAATTTTAACCGGCCGCTGCCGGAGGAAGTGCTGGATATCTCACCCCCGGGCTTTTGCTGGTGGCGCTGCGCACCGCGCGATGATGTCAATTATCGGCTGCACATTGAAAGCGAATCGGGAGTCTCGGTATATCAATCCGAATTACTCCGCGATCCGGTAGATGTCCCGAACATGGTTTTGCCGGCCGGAAAATATTCATGGTCAGTCGATGCGCTGGATACCGGTGGCCTGGTAATCGCCACACGGCCGGCACAGCATTTTTCAATCAGCGAAAACGCGCTTGAACTTCCCTGGATTGAACCGGAAGTATTACTGAAACGTGTGCCGGAGAAACATCCGCGTTTGTTGTTCCCTAGTGCCAAATTAAAAGAAATTCGCGCAACCTTAAATGGCTCACGCCGGCAACCATTTGAGGATTTAAAACGTGTGGCAGATCAGGCGCTTACGTTTGAATTAATGACCAAACCCGATTTTGACAAATATGACAGAGAGACCGAATACGAAATGAGACGCACGGCTTACCGTGCATCTTATCATGAGTTTACTACAGTATATAATCGCGGTATGGTGACCCTTGCCTTAATGTATCAGCTCAGCGGTGAGGAAAAATATGGTCTGGCTGCAAAGCGACATTTACTGAACCTCCTTGACTGGGAACTGGACGGAATCGCATCATTGGAATCAAGTTTTGATGAGATCGGGTTGCGGATCGCACGTACTGCGGCACAGGGGTATGATTGGTTATACGACCTTTTTACAGATAAAGAACGTCAAGCAGTACGTCAGCTGCTGCTGGCGCATGGGGATCAGATGTTGGCAAGATTGGAGGAAAGGGATTTTTTATTCAAATCCGCCTATAGTCATGATGGCCGGTTGCCGGGATACCTTGTGGAATTTTCAATTGCCCTGGCAGAGGAAGAGCGGGCGAAAGTCTGGATGGATTACGCGATGCGGGCTTTGTTGACTGTGTTTCCACACTGGGGCGGCAAGGACGGCGGATGGGCGGAAGGCATCAATTATGTGCTGTCATATAATGAGCGATTCTTAACGCCGTTGCAGTCGCTTTATGAAGCAACCGGATACGATCTGTGGCAAAAATCATATTTTCGGAATATGCGCCACTTTCTCGTGTATTGTATCTCCCCATTGGGTGAGGTTTCCCCTTTTGGCGATAGTGAACACAATTCCATAAAAGACCGGGCACAGAACATATATGCCATTTTATTATTCCATGCACTGCGTTATCGTGATCCGGCAACCCGCTGGTGGATTGAACAACTGGCAGATGACGGAGGAAACTCAGATCGATTAGGCGAAATGCATCGAATTATTCTCGATGACGATCTTAAACCGGAAAAGCCAAAGGCATTACCGCCGGACCGTGCGTTTTATGGCGTTGGTTGGGCAGCACTACATTCGGACATTTTGACACCGGAAAATGATTTGATGCTTTTGTTTAAAAGTTCACCCTACGGTCCGGTGAGTCATAGCCATGCGGATCAAAACAGTTTTGCGATTATGAAGGGCGGCAAGGCGTTGGCCGTACCAAGCGGAGCCCGGTATCCCCAGCATCAGTCACCGTTTCATTTCCAATATACGAATTTAACTGTGGCACATAATGCATTGCTGATAGACGGCGAAGGCCAGATTGACCGCAGTTCTGAAGCCAACGGCCGCCTTGTGGATTTTAAAAGTACCCCACACCTGGGATATGTGGCGGGCGACGCGCAAAAGTGTTATGGAGATCGTCTGGATTTTTATCATCGACACATGGTGCTCATTCGTCCTTCGGTTATTCTGATGATTGATGATTTGTCCGGTCCACAGCCATTTTCGGTTGACTGGTTGTTGCACTCAAGGGAAGAAATGATATTGGATTCAGATAACCAGATCATCCAATCGTCCCGTTTTGAGGAAGCGCATGAAAACTCAAATCATAACTACGGGAGGATTTGATTTTGAACTGACGAACGAATGGCCGATCGACCCGAAGCAGGATTACCCGATGGTCACAGCGGAACCGCCGCCTAAGGAATGGCATTTTTCTGCCACGACCCGTGACAATACCAAAAGGCGGCGAATTGCAGCAATAATGCTGGTTAAGGAAAATGGAAAATATCCCGATTGTGATGTGAAAATAAAAGACGGGAAGGTTTATTTGAGTGGACATTTCGGCGATGATAAATGGTCCGGAATTATTCGTATCGATACGGAAGCAGGTATTGAAGAATCCTTGCTGGAACTGGATTATTATCCGGCATCTGGTGAAACGGAAACAGTCCGGATTGCCAATCAATGTATTTATTAGTATGGCAGAGTAGAAGGCTCAGCTTATATTTGATGACTATATCCTGGGTAAACGGGCCGTGGCATTTTTGTGGTGAGAAAAGCAAATTAAAATATTTGGTGTAATTTAGATATGTCACGGCGCGGGGTTGGTGTACTCGCCGTTTGGTGCTTAAAACTCTCATATCTAAATACCGGGGAGAAATTATATGGGACAGGATTTAGCCGCAAATAAGCAAAATGCTATCACGTTTTATCGCACTGCATATGAGGGAAATCCACGTGCGGCAGTAGAACAATTTGTCGGCGATAATTACATTCAGCATAATCCGTTAGTAGCAGATGGCAAGGAGCCATTTATTGCATATTTTGAGAGAATGGCGCTGGAGTTTCCGGAAAAAAGGATTCAGTTCGTCAGGTCTGTTGCCGAGGGAGATTTAGTTGCCTTGCATACCCACCAGGTTTGGCCGGGGAACGATGAGTATGTTACCATGGACTTCTTTCGTTTTGATGAAAACGGAAAAATTGTCGAGCATTGGGATGCAATTCAACAAATTCCAGACCAATCCGAAAATGGAAATACGATGTATTAATGATGGAACACTATCTGTGAATTTTATGAAAATAATATATTGGATATCGACCAGTATTATATCACTCGGCCTGTTGTTAAGCGCAGGTACATATTTTTTTCACGAAGGCACTATTGAAGGTGTGAAAGACTTAGGATTTCCGGACTTTTTTAGAGTTGAATTAGCCATTTTGAAAATTATTGCGGTAATTGTATTATTAGTGCCTGTTATTTCAAGTCTGATTAAAGAGTGGGCATATGCTGGTATTGCTTTGTTTTATCTGACCGCAATAATTGCCCATCTTGCTCATGGAGATTCATTTGTAATTTCTTTAATAAATGTACTTATGATTGTCTTTTTAGTAGTCTCGAATTATTCTTTTAACAAAATACGTGTCCATGATAGCTAACTTCTGTTAAAATTTATATTATAAAAATAGTTTTGCAGAAGGATTGGCCGCATACGTAATTGCCAACCTTATGCACGGGATTACTTTAGCCGGCGCAGTTCAACCCGCTACAATATCCATCTTAAGAATGTTTTTTCTTTAACAGAAATTTTATTAGTTCGGTATTTGTTGTGAATTATAGGTTTGTAGCAAACAAACGAATAACATTAGAATTAATAAACGGGGAAGTTTAATGAAAAACTTTATGGTAATAGTTTTGCTATTCCTTCTATTATATATGTCTCAACTTTTTGCCCAGTCAGACATTGTTGCTCTCTTTGAAGAACGATCCCATACATTTAATGAAACCACGCTTCCTTATCGTTTATTTGTACCTGAAAATTATGATACGACAAAATCTTATCCGCTCGTGCTGGCATTGCATGGATCCGGAGAACGCGGTACTGATAATAGGCACATAAGATCGAGTCGTTTAGCAACCTCCTGGGCAGATCCTGTCAACCAGGCAAAGTATCCCTGTATCGTTTTCGCGCCCCAATGTCCTCAGGGTCGTCAGTGGGCATATGGGTTTGGGGCTGAACAGGGTCCTGAATCAGCAACAACAATGGATATTCTGGATTCACTTATCAGGGAATTTTCGGTTGATGAAAACCGCATATATGTTACCGGTCTCTCAATGGGGGGGTACGGAACTTGGGACCTTCTACAACGGTTTCCGGATCGTTTTGCCGCTGGTATCCCCATGAGTGCAGGGGGGAATCCTGAAAGCGCAGAAACATTTGCTGAAACACCCATATGGAATTTTCACGGAAAGGTTGATGATGTAGTATCTGTTTCGCTATCCAGGAATACAATTTCAGCGATGGAAGAAACAGGCAGTACTGTAGTTTATACTCATTGTAAATACGAAAATTGCATAGGTTTGCCTGAGAATCAAATTAATATGTATATACAAAGCCAGGCGGATCATTTATATACGGAATATGAAAATGGTGACCATGTAATCTGGGATCAATCATATGACTATCCATTTTTGTTCCCGTGGGTATTTAGCAAGTTTAAACGCACAACAGAGGCAATCAATATATCCGGCTTTAATACGCATCGCATTTTGGACGGAGAAGAGACTATTGGATGGAATGCAATTCCAGACGGTGGTACCGTGGATATCTGGTTTAGTCCGGACGCCGGGGAATCCTGGCAAAATGTGGCTGAAGGGCTGGTAAACAATGGCAGTTTTCAGTGGAATACAGAGAGTGTAGATGATATATCATTTGGGATATTGAAAATTCTCCTGCATAATGAAAAAGGTTTTATTTTTGCATTGGATGAAACGGGATATTTCTCAATTGACAATGAATCCGGTAATGGTGTACCATTTGTACGAATTTTGAATAAAGAATTTGAGAGGGGTGTTGAATTTGAGGACGATGAGCTGGATCTGGAATTGCTTGCAGGGGATTCAGAATCATCAGAATTAGTTATAAATTACTTCTATGCTGTAGGAAATCAATCCGGCTTTATCCAATTTCTTAGTGGCATGATTTCACCCGATACGATAAGTCAATTCAAAACAATAGATTTATCTTCCTTACCCAATTCAACTTCATTGAGATTGAAAGTGGAAGTAACAGATGGCAATACTTTTTCTGCAGATACTACATTTTATTTCACTAAAAATACTGAACGTCAATTTGGAAATACTGCCAAGAGAATATCCGGGACAAGTTCTGCCATAATCCGCCCGGTTATTATAAATTCAGATGATCTGACATCCGATAGTTACCAGCTTACCTTTCATGTTGACAGCACAAATAATAAGTCATATAGTGTTGTTAATAAAAACAGCGGACGCACAGTAATTGAAAATGCCACAGAAATAGATGGTGTTTCTGAGGGGCCATACTTTGATGGACTTCGATTGGTAATTGAAGATTATAAAACGCCGGATGTGGACCATGAGAACTCATCATGGCAGGTGGGATCAACTGGTTTAACAACATCGATATTTGTGCCAACTGTAAATATCGATGGTCGTATACATACGGGAACTCCGGTGGGTGATGATTTTCGTATTAGTGTGTTTGATCATGTTGTGGACACCACCAGCGCCGCCTTTGGGATACCCGAAATAGAAATCAATTTTATGGTGGAAAAAATTTCACAGGGTAATAAAGTTGAAATATTATTTGTTGATAAAAATGGTGATAAAAATATTTCTCGTAACGATATTCTCTATTTGCTAAGGGATGATAACCTGGACGATCCGCATTTTACCTGGGCGATAACTTTTGTAGGGGAGGAAACTGATGCAACTCCGCAACCCGGTGACATTTATAATTTTTACACCAAAAAACCTGTCGCAGATTCTGATGTTTATGAATTTGATGCCAGTTTAAGCAGTCTTGATTTTGCTGATAAAGAAAAGCAACCCAACCTCTTCAGCCTTTTTCAGAACTATCCAAATCCATTTAATCCGGTAACGGCTATCGGCTATCGGCTTTCTGTTTTTAGCCAGGTTGATTTGAGTATATATAACCAGCTGGGGGAGAGAGTAAAGACCCTGGTATCAGAAAATCAACCGGCAGGTGAATATGAAATTAATTGGGATGCATCGCAGTATGCCAGCGGCGTGTATTATTACCAGTTGAAAGCCGGTGATTTCAAGCATGTGAGGAAAATGATTCTGATTAAATAACGAAATAAAGATAATAGCCTCGTAGAATTATTTCAATCTTCAATAGCAAGCGGATGACGCTGATTTAACAGATTTACACGGATTATAAATTAATCCGCGGAAATCAGCATCATGGGTCCCAGCCGAATGAATGATCCGCCTTTTAGCGTGCTAAGCAAATATTAAAATCTCACCGAACAATTCAATGTACGTGCGCCGCAAATTGTCGACCGCCGACTGCACTCTTATACTAAACTTCACACTAATATTTTTAATGGATTTATGTTCCTGTATTTGGTACTAAAAGCTTATCTATATTATATTTGCGATATATAATATGCGCTGACAAATAAGCCATTGTATTTATCCTTTCAGATACGGATCAAACAGACTATGAGCTAATACACTTTTTAAACAGGAGATGTGATGAAAATTAATGCAATTATGAATACAAATAAGGGCGTCATAAAACTTGATTTATATGGCGATAAAACACCAGTTACAGTGGCAAGTTTTGCCAATCTTGCTCAAAAAGGATTTTATAATGGATTAACATTCCATCGTGTAATTGCCGATTTCATGATTCAGGGCGGATGTCCGGAGGGAACGGGTGTCGGTGGGCCAGGATATCAATTTGAGGATGAGTTCCATTCAGATTTAAAGCACGATAAACCGGGGATTTTCTCAATGGCAAATGCGGGTCCAAAAACAAATGGAAGTCAATTCTTTATTACACATGGGCCCACGCCCTGGCTCGATGAAAAACACACCGTATTTGGAGCTGTTTGCAGTAGTGGGGATTTAGATGTTGTGAATAATATTGCGCAGGGGGATGTAATTAATTCTATTTCGATTGAGGGAGATATTGACGAATTATTAGAATCGCAGAAAGACCGTGTCGAACAATGGAATATGGCTCTTGAGGGATAGTCTTTGTTATGAATCCTTGCCATATCAGGCTGTGTTTATTTGAAAAATTGAAAGATAAGAATGGACGACATCTCAATAATTGACACAAATATTGAAAATGTAACCCAATTCGGTCTTTGTGGTTATAAAAACATAAAGAAACCGGGCTTTCCTGATAAATATGAATGGCTAAAAAAACGATTCCCCGAAGGGCTGATAATAAAAACCCTCTATTCTGAGAAAGATGGCACCCAGGGCATGATTGAATATATTCCCGGTGAATATTGTTGGCGTCCCGTTGAAGCTTCTGGTTACATGTTTATCCATTGTCTGTTTGTCGGTTTTAAAAACGTTTACAAAAACCAGGGTTATGCGTCACATCTGATTGCAGAATGTGAGAAGGATACAAAAATACAAAAACTCAGCGGTATTGCAGTTGTAACGCGTAAAAGCTCCTTTATGGCAGGCAGAGAAATATTCATTAAACATGGATTTGATGTGGTGGATTCTGCAAAATCAGATTTTGAATTACTGGTAAAAAAATATAAAAAAAGTGCAGCAAATCCCGGTTTTGCAATCAATCCTATTAAGCAAACTAAAGGGTTAACGATTATCCGGGCAGACCAGTGCCCTTATACGGTGAAAAATGTCAAAGAAATCTGCGAGACAGCCGAAAAAGACTACGGAATTAAAGCAAAAGTAATAGATCTCAAGAGTCATAAAGACGCACAAAATAGTCCATGTCCTTTTGGTACATTCTGTGTGATATACAATGGCAAAATTATTGCAGAGAGCCCGATAAGCAAGGGGCGGTTTGTTAATATTATGAATAGGATGTAAGTATAATCAGAAACCCCTCCAAACGTAAACCTTACTTCGTTATGTTTCTGCTGGTGAAATTGAATATCGGATAATCTGAGAGAATATAAATAGGGTGCAATTTTCGAACCAAGCAGTTAATAACTGATCAGGATATATATCCGAATTATTCAGATAATTGAGAGAAGACACGATGAATGACAAAAAAAACCGGGTATGCCCTGTGGAGAGAGCTGATAGTCTGGATACCAGGATGCGAAGATGGGTACAGAATCCTGTGAAAATACTTAGTCCTTACATAAAAGAGGGAATGACGGTTTTAGATTTTGGTTGCGGACCGGGGTATTTTACAATTGATATGGCACAATTGGTTGGAAATACCGGACGGGTTATCGCTGCGGACCTGCAGGAAGGAATGCTGCAGAAATTAAAAGACAAGATCCAGGGTACAGATCTGAATGAACGTATAACACTGCATAAGACCGGGGAAGATAAGATCGGTTTGACGGATATGATTGATTTTACATTGCTATTTTATGTTCTTCACGAACTACCCAATCCGCAAGATTTTTTTAAGGAATTAGGATCTCTCATGCAATCCGGTGGACTGGTTCTTATCGTAGAACCGCCGTTTCATGTATCAAAGGCTGACTTTATCAAGACCATGAAAATGGCTGAAAATGCCGGATTCAGGTCTGAGCACGGACCGCGGGGTTTTCTGAATAAAACCGTGATCTTTAAAAGAGTCTGAGAAGCACATCGATCAGGACAGTCTGAACTCTCGCCCATATAATAACAGGTGCAAAACCATGTGCAAGATTTTATAACATTCAGAGAATCAATAGGTCCGATGAATTCGGATATTGAAAGTAGATTCAGAATGATTTATTACCACTCATAATTCTTTCTCAGACACATCTAATTATACATACTGAAAACTAAAGATTGTGCTCTCCTTCAATTGATACGATAATTGTAATTTCAGATGTATCTATTTCAAAATATTCTTTTTCACAAAATAAAGGAGTATGATATGAAATACCTGAAGTTATCCATGATTTTAATTACATTTATTATTTCATGTAAAGAGAATGCCACTACAGAATCCGGTGGATCAGAGCAATTTTACAGGAAGTTACATGGGTTTACACTGGAGGTCCTAAGGCAGATAATGAATACCTGCGGATAAATGCGCTTGCTGTCAATGGTGCCGGAGACGTCTTTACAGGAGTCAGTGACAGCGGGGTCTATCGTTCTAATGACAATGGGGTGAGCTGGATCAGAAGAAGCAAAGGTATCGAATTAGAATTTATCAAGAATGTATCTGTCCACACACTTGATATTGGCTCAAACGGAACTCTCTATGCAACGGGCGGTCATGTTTTCACCTCAACAGATAATGGTGATAATTGGTCGGATGTAGGGGGCAGAGGTGATTTGCTCCTATTAACTCAGGAATATTTATTCAACGCAAGTATATATTATGGTGAAGGTATTACCCGCTCAGCAAATAATGGCGGCTCATGGACCAGTCATACCGCGGGGCTGGAAAATGTTGAAATCACTTCTATCGATGTTAATCCTGTAACCGGTGAGTTATATGTCGGAACCTCGAACGGGGTATTTATCTCGTCAGACAATGGTGAAAGTTGGTCCACAGCAGGATTGTCGGAAAATTATATAAGCGTATTAACTATTACTTCTGATGGAATTATATTTGCTGGTGATAAGTATGGAGAGGGAATATATAAATCTATCGACAAAGGAATTAATTGGACGAGATCTATTGAGGATTTAACGATGACTGTATTGTTGATCAATTCAGCGGGATATATTTTTGCGGGTACGAGTGACGGAGCTTTTTTTACAACCGATGCCGGCAAAACCTGGAACGAGTGCAGTGAGGGTTTCCAGCGCACTTCAATCGGTGCCATGGCTATGAGTCCTGATGGTTACCTTTATGCAGGGACTCATTTCGGAGGTGTTTACCGCAGTCAGCAGTCAACTTTTCCTTAATAATAAATATTGAGCAAGCTTTGTCATTTTTATTTAATAAATTACCGGACCTCCAAAAATAGAAAGTTTACTGAAATAATTTTAAATTTGTTTTGGCTCAAACTATGTGTAACATTTGAAACTTTTTCAGAATATGTAATATTTATGAATAGTGAATTAGTAAAATCAATTACTTCAAGAATAATTGAATCACAGGATGAAAATGGATGCTGGAACGTTCTCAATAAAAGTGATAAACATTATCCGGCATTAAACTATTATGTACCAAATTATAATTCTACATTATGGACGCTCATTCTTTTAGCCGATATTCAATGTGATCCAGGAATAAGTAGCCTGAGAAAACCTTTAAGAACCATTTCAAATCATTTTTTAGAAAAGAATTATAATATTTACTCAATTGGTAAATCTCATTTTCCAATTCCCTGCCTGAATGGAAATATGTTGTATTTACATTCATATTTTCAATTCGAGAAAAAATCCGTTATTAATGGTATTATAGATTTTTTTGCAGAATATCAAAGATTTGATGATGGCGATTTTAAAACTCCTTCTTCTTTCCCTTACTGTTCAAATCGCAGTTGCTATGGCAAACACACATGTTATTGGGGAATTATCAAGCTCTTTAAAGGACTATCCTTCATTCCGAAAAAGAGACGGTCCGCAAATGCTATAAAACTTATTGAAAATTGTATTGATTTTATTTTACTCCATAAGGTATGCTTTAGCTCGCATGATAATTCAAATTTTATTCATACAAATATAAAAAAACTGACATTTCCTAATATGTATCAAGGGGATTACCTGGAAATATTGTGGCTTTTAAAAAGGGAAAAAGTAAAATCGGTTCAGATTAATACAGCATTAAATTTTTTAAAAAGCAAAATGAAACCAAATTCAACCTGGGAACTTGAGCGCGAGATCAAAAATATGGTAATTCCAATCAGAAAAAGTAATTATGGAAATGAATTCGTTACAAAAAGAGCAAGAGAAGTACTTGATTTTTACGAAACATAGAGCCTGAACAACTTCACACGGAAAGTCACAGATAAAATGAAATAATGTTAAAATTGGGATAAATATGGACCATATTCTTCAAAAAGTCCGCAAACAGCTTGAACAAAGTGCTGACAAGAAAACACAGACAACCATGCCAAAATTTTTTAAAGAGCAAATAAAATTCCATGGGGTCAAAACACCAATTGTAAATAAAATCGCTAAAGAGTACGTTAATATTTTGAAAGGTAAAACCAAAGTTGAAATTTTTGAATTGTGCGAAAAGCTTTGGCAATCCGGATATATTGAAGAATCGTTTATCGCATGTAAATGGTCATATTATATTCACAAAGATTATGAGCCTGGTGATTTTAAAACATTTGAAAGATGGATAGATACCTATATAAATAATTGGGCATCCTGTGATACGTTCTGTAATCATACTATGGGTGCATTTATTGAAATGTACCCGGAGTATTTATCCGGACTAAAAGAATTTACATCATCAGAAAACAGATGGATGCGCCGGGCCTCTGCCGTAAGTTTGATCGTGCCGGCAAGAAAAGGTAAGTTTTTGAATGATATTTTTGAAATTGCAGATAAATTACTTACAGATGATGATGATTTGGTGCAGAAAGGATATGGTTGGATGCTGAAAGTCGCGAGCCAGGCTCATCAGCGGGAAGTATTTGACTATGTAATAAAAAACAAAGGGATTATGCCCCGAACTGCGTTACGATATGCTATTGAAAAGATGCCAAAAGAGTTGAAAACAATAGCAATGACAAAAATGCAGACTAAAACACCTGCAATACGTATCGTCTAAACAATCTATCTATACTGACATATAATTATAGGAAAACATATGAGTGTCAATTTACCAAAGGAAAAACAAATACAAATAATTGAATCAATCAAACATTTCTTTGAAGAACACATGGATACTGAAATCGGGGATCTAAAAGCGTCGCTCGTCCTCGATTACTTTGTTAAAGAAATTGGTCCCAGTATTTATAATCAGGCAATTCTGGACGCCCAGGCGGTCATGACCGACAAAGTAAATGATTTAGATAGTTCATGCTATTTGCCGGAATTTGAATTTTGGAAAAAATAGAAAATAAATCTATGTATAAAAAAATCCTTGCCCTAATATTAAGTTTCGGGCCCGGTATTTTTGCCATTGGCTACACCATTGGCACCGGCAGTGTCACCTCTATGATTGTAGCGGGCAGTACTTATAACATGCAGTCTGCTATGGGTTTTGTTTTTAAGTTGTCTATTCTCCGGGATACTGATTTATGTTTATGGTAATTACACTCTGGTCACCGGAGAAACTGCATTATTTGGCTTTAAGAAGCATCTGCCCTTCGGAAAGATCATGGCTATACTGATCATAATTGGAATTTCTTTCGGACAATGGAATTCATTGACTGGTATCCTGGGCATCTCATCAAATATTATCTATGAAGTGCTGGCATTATATTTTCCGGTTTTCAAAGGATTTGAATATGTAACTGTTCTGGCTATTGCGGTACTTATAATGGGTATCATGTATGCCCTGTTACTGGTTGGAAAATATAGTTTTTTTGAAAAGATTCTCGTTATATTTGTTTCAATCATGGCATTTTCATTTTTAGTTTCGCTGTTCCTGGTATATCCATTGCCCATTGAAATTGTTAGGGGATTGATACCATCCATTCCGGAGGTTGAAGGGGGCAGGATGCTGGTAGCTGCATTTGTAGGTACGACGATGGCGGCAGCCACATTTTTATCACGCCCATTGTTTGTTAAAGGAAAAGGGTGGAAGATTAGTGATCGGAAACAGCAAAGGAGCGACGCTATTTCCGCCGCTATTCTGATATTTATTATCAGCGGTTCTGTCATGGCAGTGGCCAGCGGTGCGCTTTATCATAAAGGACTGATCGTAACAAAAGTACTGGATATGGGGAATACGCTTGAACCGGTGGCCGGCAAGTTTGCCCTGACATTGTTTTTCTTTGGCACTTTCAGTGCTGGCCTATCATCTATCTTTCCCTGCCTGATGATTGCCCCGCTGTTAATTGCGGATTATCAGTCCGGTGAACTGGATTTAAACTCAAGACAATTCCGCACAATTACCGCCTTTGCTTCCCTGTTTGCACTCCTGATTCCCATTTTTGGAGCGAATCCGATTAAAGCACAGATTCTAACCCAGGTGTTTAATGTATTTGTATTACCCCTGGTGATAATTGGTATTACACTTTTGATTAACAGTAAAACACTTATGGGCAAATATCGAAGCAACCTGTGGCTAAATACGGGACTCGGACTGGCACTGTTCTTTTCTTTGCTTATCTCATATAACGGATTAATAGCTATCATGAACTATTAAGAATATGAAAATTTTTCGAGCGGTAATGACTAAACCATAATCTATCATAACACTTTACTGCGCGGAACGGTCTCAGACCGTTCCCTACATTTTAAAATTTAAATGTCATTGCGAAAAGTCTGGCAGCTTCCGGACGACGCAGCAATGCAATTAAAATATTCCTCTAAATCAATAGAGTAAATAATTTCTCATGTCCAAACTCACGCCTATCGATCCATTTATCAAAAAGCATGGCATGTTAATTTTAGATGGCGGGCTTGCTACCGAGTTAGAAAAAATGGGATTCAATCTCAATACACATCTGTGGTCGGCTCAATTATTAGATTCTAATCCTGAAGCAATTAAAAAAGTACATCTTTCTTATCTCGAGGCAGGAGCGGATTGTATTATATCTGCCAGTTATCAGGCGAGCATTCCCGGATTTATGCAAAAAGGGTATTCTGAAAATAAGGCCATGTCGCTATTGAAAAGATCCATAACTTTGGCAAACGAGGCTTGTGAGGAATATGGTGAAATTTCAATGAATGATGAAAACTATCGCATGCGTCCTCTGGTGGCTGCAAGCATCGGACCATATGGTGCTTATCTTGCCAATGGGGCAGAATACAGGGGAAACTATAATATACCATAGAAGTCAGTTAAAAGAATTTCATGAATCCCGGTGGGAAGTACTCCGCAATTCCAAGGTTGATCTATTCGCATGCGAAACTATTCCAAGTTTTGATGAGGCAGAAGTATTAATGGATTTGCTGAATCAAACACCTGAGATCTTTGCCTGGATTAGTTTTTCTTGTCAGGATGGTGAACGGATAAGTGACGGCACCATGATGCGAGATTGTGCCGCATTATTCAAAGATTGTAACCAGATAGTAGCGATTGGCATTAATTGTACTGCACCCAGGTATATTTCTTCATTGATTGAGCAGACCCAGGCAGGCGCAGCGGGCAAAGCGGTCGTGGTTTATCCAAATTCTGGCAATATGTACGACCCAATTAGGCGAACCTGGCTGGATAATTCTGATCCGGTGAATTATGGTGATGCGGCGTGTGACTGGTTCAGAAGTGGGGCAAGATTAATTGGCGGCTTGCTGTCAAAAGGTCGAAAAGACCGGAACATATTGATGTCATGAAGAGGACTTTGATAAAGCAAAATCTTTACAGGAATTGACAATGTAATCGAAATATACAATTGGATACTATATATTAAATTGAAAAATATTGTTATAATTAAAGATGGGTAAGAACAGGAATCTTTTTCAACCCTAAATAAGAGGTGTTCAGGATGGAAATGTCGTAATCACATTTGAACATGATAGCAAAAATAAGCAATTTTATTCGGGAAAATATAATGAATGAAAAATTCTTAAAAATAATTTTGCGGATATCGGGAATAATGTTGATAGCCGCATTTGGTGCAGTGTTACTTCCATACGATATTATGAACCAAATTCATCAGAATTTTGGACTTGGCAGTTTACCCCGGGCGCCAATATTGGATTATCTGGCCCGATCTGTTTCCATGTTTTATGGCATACATGGTGTGATTGTGCTGTACATCTCATTTGATTTAGTGAAATATCTAAAATTCTTAAAATTACTCTGCTATCTCGGTTTTGTATTTGGAATCACTCTTTTTTTTATTGATATCAATGCACCCATGCCGTTATACTGGTCATTATCTGAAGGTCCCTTTGTAATATTTCTAAATGGGGTGATATTTTTTCTTGCAATACAGTTAGAGAGAAAAAAACGTGGTAAAAGCAAAAAATAAAAGTACTTGATTTGGGTCGTGGCGATGACTTTGGATGTAACTATTATGGAGAAAACAGGAATTATAAGATTGCAAAACCTTGCTGAAATCCAACGGGCCCGGTAGAGATGGAAAATGGTTCTGCTAAAATTCTCCAATAGTGTATTTTTAAATAATTTAGAGCAAGCAAAATAATGAAGGATTAATAATATGGATAAAGCACTTCAAACAATGATTAACAATATGCCGGAAAAAACAGGTAAATCTCTGGATGAGTGGAAAACACTTTTAAAATTGAAATCATTTGTCAAACATTCTGAGGCAGTAAAATATCTCAAAGAGGAACATAACGTGACCCACGGTTTTGCAAATACGATTGTACTTTTATCAAAAGGTGAAAACGAGGCACCTGATGACCTGGTAAACAATCAATACAAAGGAAAAGAGAATTTAATTCCCATTTATAAGGGCTTGGTTTCAATGGTTAAAACTTTGGGTGATGACGTTAAAATTGTTCCAAAGAAAACAAGTGTGAGTGTCATTAGAAAAAAACAGTTTACTTTAATCAGTCCCGCCACAAAAACCAGAATCGATTTAGGATTAAAGTTAAAAGACAAACCTGTAACTGAAAGACTTGAAAACTCCGGTCCTTTTGGTACTATGTGCACCCATAGAGTGAAAATTGCAAAAGTTGAAGAAATTGATACTCAACTAAAAGACTGGCTGAAAGAAGCGTATCTGCAAGCAAATTAAAGTGGTTAATTTTTTTTTGTTTTTCATACTTACGGGAGTCATTCTATATTCTGGCATGAAACATAATCATGCCAAACTACGTTTGCATTTACTGTGAATTGGCTAATTTGCCGGCCATTATGACATTTTATCGTACCGATGGTAGTGTCAAAAGTTCTATGAATAAATGAAAAACAGGATTAAAAGATGAAACCACAGAGCACTCAGAGGAAAACTCTGAGAACTCTAAAAAATATCCTTTAAGAGATATTACTGAAAAAATAATTTCCTGCGCTATTGAAGTTCACTCATTACTTGGGCCAGGTCTGTTAGAATATTCATATTACCCAGGTGCTAACTTACCTGAGAGCAGAAAATCTAAAAGTCGGATTGTTGATCAATTTTAATGTTGACAAATTATAAGAAGGAATAAAGAGAGTTATCTTATAAGAGATCACAGAGGGGAGATGATTAGAAATAGCATTAACATAAATAATAATAATAATTTACTCCGTGTACTCTGTGGTTATTTTTTACACTAACCGACCGATGTATAGGAGAAAATCATGAGGAAAATTTTATTCTCAATTTTAATTTCGATTAGTTGTATTCTTCTACTTTAGCCCGTTATAGAGATTTAGTAATTAAATCCGAATCTCTATAAAGATTTTCCGGTCATTGAAATACAGATAAGCGATCAGTTAAATTCTACTAAAATATGAAGGTAACTAATATGAATTTCACACTAAAGATAAATGATATTAAATCACTCAATGAAATACCCGGATACTGGACCAATGAAGACTATATTAATTTATTAGAAGAATTAGATTTTCCCGATGCAAATAAATCAAATCCTTCGGAGCTGCGTGAATTGGTAGAAATGGCAATTAGTGATTTTGAACCGCACGAATCAGCAGAAATTCTGCTAAGATATAAATTAAAAGATGAATTGAGTAAAGGTCAGATCCAGAATCTTTCACACGAAATGTTGGAGGACGATGAAGCAGAGGAAAATCCGGACATCGCATTACATTATCCATTGTTCAATATTAATCAGTTACTGCATAAATCTTATAATGGAATTTTCCCAAATTCGAAGGCAACAAAAATTGAGATTGAATTGAGTTTGAAGGGTGATGAACACATTGCTGTAACAAAGGCACTAGTGTTAAAAGCCATCAGTAAAGGTTTGAGTCCAAAGAACCTTATTGTCAGATTGTTTGTTGATCAAATAAATGGAAAAGAGAAATTTACTGATGCGGAAAAAATAATCTGGGAATTACATAATAATGGACAGAATAACTACACCGTAATTACTTCTGACTACTGGATCAATAAAGAGGATATTGCTGAGTACGAATTTAGCGGTTCAATAAAGCAGTATGAAGATAAAAAAGAATTATAACCACTAATCAAAACTATTTGCATAAAAAACCAGCAAACATTTTACCATAATTCTACTGCACCGTCACTTTCCGGTTTTTCCTACGTACATTCCGATCGGATTAAATAATTGTGTTCATCACGAAGTACACGAAGGATTTATATATAAAATTCATTTATCGGGAGCGAACCTATCAAAAATACTAATTTTTTAAAACTTTGTGTACTTCGTGCTCTTCGTGGTAAATTTAAAAATATCTCGCAAAGACGCAATCTTTTTAATTAGAAATTAGAAGTTAGAAATTAGAGATTTAAAATTGGTTGAGTGTGATGTATAAAAGTCTGAGCAATTTTAAGAAAATAGTAACTACAGTTATCCTGGGTATTTTGATATGGTCGCATCCCATGATGGCGCAGTCTTTTGATGATGTACCGGATCTGGCGCAACCAAATGAAAATGTTGCCCGGATAATGATATTGGGCACATTTCATTTTACAGATCAGGGAAGCGATTCGTATAATCCTCAGCATAATATTGATATTCTTTCAGAAGCAAGACAGGCACAGGTTATAGAACTTGTACAATTACTCGAAAAATACATACCGAACAAAATTGCTGTTGAAGTCAAAACAGACCGACAAACCCACCTCGATTCACTCTATAAAGCATATTTGTCAGGAACACACGAACTCCAAAGTGACGAGGTGTACCAACTTGGTTTTCGTCTGGCCCGGCTACTGGACCATGAAAAGGTATATGCGGTTGATGCAATGGGACGTTCATTTTTCGCCGATATGACACAGGAAGAGTATGACGCACGGGTTCGTAAATTGGATCATGCAGATTTACAGATAAATGTTTGGCACAATCAGTACAAAGAACTCAAGATATATGAAGATTCCTTAAAGATGCGACATAGCTTGCGCGAGTTTCTGTTTTACCGTAACTCAGAGGAACGAATCCAAAAGGAACATGGAAAATACCTGGTTGATTCCTTTAAACTAAGTGCAGGCGATGACTATTTTGGTCCGGACATGGCGACCGGCGTGTACAATCGCAATTTGCGGATATTTAGTAATCTTCAGAGAATAACCACATCCACAAATGACAAAATTCTCCTGATAATAGGCGCCGGCCATGTGCCAACTATACGGCATGCAGTGCAATGTTCACCGGAGTATAAGCTGGTTGAGGTGAATGAGTATTTACAGAAAGATTCTGTGCAACCCGATTCAGCTAATGTCAATCAGACCAATAACATCCTTGATGACCATTTAAAAGAAATAAATCTGCCCTATGATTCGATCACAGCAATGACATTTGACGGGAGTGGCGGGATCTGGATTGGAAGTAAAAACGGTCTTTGGGTTTTAGATAACAATCTGCTCCGTGAATACACTTATAAAGATGGCCTGTTTGATAAAGATATTCATGATCTGTATTATTCCAGTGCGGGACAAATATGGGTTGCGACTTCGGGCGGACCATTTGCATTATTGGAGAACCACTTTTACGTATTTGAACCGCTGAAAAATCAAAAAATTCTCCGCATTTCAGAAAATGCCAGCAATTGGCTTTTTCTGACAGAGCAGGGATTAAAAATTTTCAAAAAGGACCAAAGTTTTTTTGATTCACTATATATTAAAATAACCGCGATGACACTGATAATAATTCTCTTGAGTGCATTGATTTTCCTTGGGATAAAAAAGTTTAAAACCAATGTAGAATGGAAGGCCAATCTTATCAGGGTGGAACAGCAAGTGTTATTGGCGCAAATGAATCCACATTTTATCTTCAATTCGCTCAATTCGGTGCAAAAATACATTATGGTCAATGACAGTGAATCTGCACATAATTATCTGCAGAAGTTTGCCGGCATGATGCGCAAGGTCCTCGAAAATTCGAGCCAGCCAACCATCACTGTAAGTGAAGAAATAGAAACATTGAGAATGTATTTAGAACTGGAGTCCTTGCGATTTGATAACGGTTTTGATTTTGAGATTACTGTAGCGGATGATGATATCTGGCAATATGAAATTCCAACCATGTTAATACATACATTTGTTGAAAATGCGGTTTGGCATGGATTGATGAATAAAGAAAGCCGCGGAAAAATAAGTCTTCGGTTTTCAAAGGCTAACAAAAAAACAATATCGTGCGAAATTGAAGATAACGGGATTGGGCTTAAAAAAGCAGCTGAGTACAAATCAAAAGAGCGCATCCGGCATAAATCAAAAGGAACAGAAATTGTAAAAAAACGAATTGAGTTGTTAAATTTAAAGGCACGACAGAAAATTAAGTGCGAGACGATTGATCTGGGGGAAAATAATACCCAACGAACCGGTACGCTGGTTCGGATGGAAATACCGGTTACACTGGGCTAAGCCTGAAACAAATTTTAATAATTTAACCACAGAGAACCCGGAGACAGCTGAATTAGAGATTAGAGATGAGAGATTAGGAATTTAGGATTCGGAACTCGGAATTGGGAACTGGTAATTAGTAATTAGTTATTTATATATTTTTCAACTTATTCCTTATTACTATTAATCTCTAATCTCTAATCTCTAATCCCTGATCTCTAATTCTCAACATCTTTGCGAGAAATAAATTATCCAGGCTGGGAAATATATGACACTAATAAAAGCAATAATCATTGATGACGAAAAAGGCAGCCGCGACACCCTGCGCGGGTTTGTTGAAAATTATTGTAGGGAAATTCAAATTATAGATGAGGCCGAATCTGCCGAGCAGGGCATCGAGCAAATAAAGAAATGGCAGCCAGATCTTATTTTTCTCGATATCGAACTGCCGCTCGGTTCCGGTTTTGATCTGTTGGAAGCCTGTAAACATGCCCAATTTGAAGTTATTTTCACAACTGCGCATGATCAATATGCCTTGCAGGCTATCAAAGTCTGCGCATTAGATTACCTGCTCAAACCGATAAATGCCTCAGATTTAATTTCTGCCGTTGCAAAAATCCGGCAGCGAAGTATTTCTGGAACAACACAACCGCAAATTGGCGCATTTGTAGAAAATATCAGTAATTTAAATAAACAACTTAGCAATATTGTGCTTCCCACACTGGATGGCTTTCTGGTTGTGAAAATTAGTGATATTATCCGCTGCGAAGCCGATAAAAATTATACCATGTTTATCTTTACCAATAAAGAGAAGATACTGGTCAGCAAAACACTAAAAGAATTCGATGAACTATTACACGATATGGATTTTATTCGTGTCCATCAATCGCATTTGATAAATGTGTCTCATGTTCAACGTTATATAAAAGGCAGCGGTGGATACGTAAAAATGTCCGATGATTCCATTATTGAAGTATCACGCCGGAAGAAAGAACTCTTAATAGAGCGTTTTTTCAAATAGATATCTTATCACAGCCACATTTCTCGCGCAGAGCCGCGGAGCCGCAGATCAGCGAGATATATGATTTAAAATTAGAGATTAGAGGATAGAAATTAGAAATGGGTAAAATATCAAATCTGATAATCTCTCATCTCTCATCTCTAATCTCTAACTTCTAACATTGTCTCTCCGCGTCTCTGCGCCTCTGCGTGAGATCTTCATTATCCCCCATGACCGAATAATCATTGATTCCTGCCTGATTACTTGCCATTATCCCCGTCTGATCATTGGTCATTGAGACCTCGCATCTTTTAAGTTAACTTCATCGTAGAAAATAGAAACATTGAACTTCAAGGATAAATGTCCAATGCCCACACAACGGGAGGGTCTCTGCGAGATGACATTGGGCACAAAGTCCCCCGGGACAATTTTTTAAAACCTTAAGAAATTACAAGGATAGATATGGAAATTAAAATCAATAATCTTTCAAAAACCTATGCCAACGGTGTACAGGCACTCTCTGATATCAATCTGACAATCCGCCAGGGTATGTTCGGTTTACTGGGACCAAATGGTGCAGGAAAGTCAACCTTGATGCGCACTATCGCTGCATTACAGGAACCGGATTCCGGCAGTATTTTTCTGGATGACATGAATATTCTCGAGGACAAAATGGCTGTCAGACGCGTACTGGGCTATCTGCCCCAGGAATTTAATGTATACCCGCGGGTGAAAACCGAAGAATTGCTCAACCACCTTGCCATATTGAAAGGTATTGTCAATAAAGGTGAGCGTAAGGATATGGTCGATGCCTTATTGCAAAAAACCAATCTCTGGGAATACCGCAAACGTTATGTGAGCAATTTTTCCGGTGGCATGAAACAGCGATTTGGAATTGCCCAGGCCTTGTTGGGCGAGCCGCTGCTGATTATCGTTGATGAACCGACGGCCGGGCTTGACCCGGGAGAACGTAATCGTTTTTATAATATTCTTAGTGAGATCGGAGAGAGTATCATAGTCATTCTTTCCACACACATCGTCGACGATGTTAAGGAACTTTGCACAGATATGGCCATCATTCACGATGGAAAACTGGTTTTAAGTGATCAGCCACAAAAGGCCATTGAGAAAATTAACGGCAAGGTATGGCGCAAAAAGATAGAAAAAAATCAACTTCCCGAATATAACCAGAAGTATGCTGTCATCTCCAGCAAACTTGTCGCCGGTATACCGGAGATTCACGTGCTCAGCGATAGTATTCCCGATGATAGTTTTGAATCCGTCGATGTGGATCTGGAAGATGTATTCTTTTCACAAATCCTGGAAACAAAAAATTAGGACTCGGTATTGAGTAAAGGCAAGTAGTGATCAGCCATCATGCAAATAAATATGGATAGCTGAATTGTTGAAAGCCGACAGCCACCTGGAGAAAATATGTTTAAAGAATTTTTCATTTTCGAGTTAAAATACCGGTTAAAGCAACCCATGGTTTATGCTTTTCTGGTTCTGTTTTTCTTTTTGTCCTATTCAATCACAGTTGATATAAACGTACATATTGGTGGCTTTGGAAATTTAAATAATGTAAACGTTAATTCTCCTTTCAAAGTATTGGCTATCAATTCCCTGATATCGTTGATCGGTATTCTTATGGCGACGGCCTTTATGTCCGGCTCTGCATTACGGGATTATAAACACAATTTCAGTCAGATCATTTTTACAACGCCTGTGGAAAAGTTCGGTTATTTATTTGGCCGGTATTGCGGATCCGTACTAATAATGCTGATACCGTTTCTGGGAGTAGTTTTTGGTAGTGTAGCGGGTACATTTCTCTCAGATCCTGACAAAGTCGGTCCCTTTATGGCAACTGCATATATTAACAGTTTTCTTATCTTCTATTTACCCAATATAATTTTGTCCGGAGCGTTATTTTACAGCATTGCCATTCTGAAAAAAAGCCAGACTTTTGCTTTTGCCAGTACAATTTTCCTCTTGTTTGGTTATGCATTTACCATGATGCTAGTGCAGAATCTGGAATTGCAGAATCTGGTATATATACTTGATCCGTTTGGTCTGGAGGCGACTGTTCTGACAACCAAATACTGGACCATTGCAGAAAAAAATACAACCATGGTTTCTGTCTCAGGCGGGCTGTTGATGAACCGATTAATCTGGATAGCGGCAAGCGTGGTCATTCTCGCAATTTTATATTATTTATTTTCCTTCACTACACCAAAGGTAAAACGTAATCGCAAAATTATTAATGAAGAACCGGCCAAATTTACCGCAAAACTTACTTATGTAAATCTGAGTCTGCCTTTTGTCAATATTCACCATAATCTCAAAACACATATTTATCAATATATCAGTCAAACAAAAATTGAATTTTTTAGTATTGTCCGAAGCCCGGCATTTATTTTAATTACAGTTTTTATAAGCTTCAATTTAACTTCTTCTCTGGTTATCGAGCCGGATATTTTTGGCGTCTCGGATTATATGGTCACCTATCGCATGCTGGATATAATTCGCGGAACCTATTTATTTGGATTCCTGCCGGTGATAATTTTTTATGCCGGTGTATTGGTCTGGCGGGAAAGAAATGCCAATTTTAATGAATTGAATGATGCGGCACCATTTCCTTCCTGGGTTGCGTTTTTGTCAAAAACGACCGGTTTGATACTGATGGTTGCCCTGCTTTGTTTATTGGCTATAATAATTTGTTCGCTGGGTCAGTTATTTAGTGGCTATACCAATATCGAATTCGGGCTCTATTTTAAATACGTTTTTCTGATTGAATTTACATATTTTGCTATGCTCTGTATTCTGTCTATGCTGTTTCTGACGCTGATTAACCACCGCAATCTGGCCTACGCGGCGCTTATCGTTTTTGTGCTGGTCTTAAAAAATAAATTCGATGATTGGGAATGGATGCATAATTTATATCGATTTGCAGAAGTTCCAAAATATGTTTATTCCGATATGTATGGATTTGGTCCCTTTACAGACGGAATTATCAATTTTAAAATTTACTGGTTAATTGCAGGTGTATTGCTTTGTATCATCGGTTCCGTTTTTTGGGTACGTGGTAATATTTTCGGGATTAAAGAAAGAATATTACTTGCCCGTAAAAATCTGACAAGAACGACCGGTATTGTTTTCTCTATTACTTTGATCTGTTTAATGGCGATGGGAAGCTGGATTTATTATAACACCAATATTCTCAATCAGTACCACACCAAGTATGATGAAAATCGGATCAATGCTGCCTATGAGCAAATCTATAAAAAAACAGAATTCCTCTCCCAACCCAAAGTAACAGATGTAACACTGAGTGTCGATATTTATCCGGAAAAACGAAATGTAAATATCTCCGGCAAATATATTATAAAAAACAAAACGGAATCCCTTATTGACTCAATAAGGATTACTACCAATCCCGCTTGGTTTGTTGAGAATCTTACTATGCCCGATGCGGACCTTGTTTTTGAAGATCGCAGTCTGGGGTACTGGATTCTTCGGCTACAAAACGCGCTGCAGCCAGGTGATTCTACTCAACTATCATTTAAAATCAATTCACTTTCACATGGATTCGAAAATCGGGTTACACAAAAGCGTATTTTACAAAATGGGACTTTTCTTGAGTATAATATCCTCCCGCACATCGGATATAATTATCACAGGACTGTGGAGTCGAAAGAGGAGCGGGTAAAAAACGGACTTTCACCCTATGTAGAATTTGCGAAAGTAGATGATCCGCGGGCAAGAATGAAAAATTATATTGGCTTTGATTCAGATTGGGTCACGCTACAAACAACGCTAAGCACATCAGCTGATCAAATTGCTATTGCGCCGGGATCATTGCAAAGAGAGTGGCAGGATAAAGGACGGCATTATTTTCAATATAAACTTGACTCTCCAAGTTTGAAATTCTTTACGTTTATGTCCGCCCGGTATGAAATAACCCGGGATAAATGGAATGATGTTGATGTTGAAATCTATTATCATAAACCGCACAATATTAATGTGCCGCGAATGATTAACTCCATCAAAAAGACCCTGGCATACGGCAGTAAAAATTTTGGTCCGTATACACATAAGCAGGCGCGGATAATCGAATTTCCCAGGTTTGCTACATTTGCCCAGTCTTTTGTTGGCACCATGCCTTGTTCCGAATCAGCCGGCTTTATCGCAGACCTTAGTGATGAAGAAACAATTGATATGGTATTTTATATTATTGCTCACGAAATCGGACATCAATGGTGGGCTCATCAGGTGACCGGTGCCGCAGTTCAGGGTGAAACGTTCCTGTCAGAAACATTGGCACAATATACCGCACTTATGGTAATGGAGCAGGAATATGGCCGTGAAAAAATGCATAAATATCTTCGTTATGAAATGGATAAATATTTACGTGGCCGGGGCCGCGAATCAAGAAAAGAATTGCCACTCAGCCACACTGAAAATCAGGGATATATCCACTATAACAAAGGCGGTGTGACGATGTATGCGCTTCGTGATTACATCGGTGAGGAAAAAGTTAATCTGGCATTGCGACGACTTGTAGAGACCCATGCTTATTCTGAACCGCCATATCCTACTTCGATTGATCTGATGAAACAATTCCGGGCGGTAACCCCGGATTCCTTGCAACCCATGTTGTATGATATGTTTGAGTCTATCACATTATTCAGTAACCGTGTCACCGATGCATCCTATCGTCAGTTGGAAAATGGCCAATATTTACTCTATTTAACCATTGAGAGCAAAAAATTTCGGGCTGACTCAATCGGCGTTGAAACTGAAATTCCGGTTGATGACTGGATAGACATTGGCGTCTATGCCAGGGGTAGCGTAGAAAGAACTGAACCGATTTATTTTGTCCGACAAAAAATTGACAAACCCAAAATGGAATTAAAAATCGTTCTGGATTCTGAGCCGGGTCGGGCAGGCATCGATCCCAATTATTTATTAATTGACAGATTTCCCGGAGATAATATTAAACCAACCAATTCCCTCGATAAAGAATTCGATCATAAACTCAGTAAATTATGATGCGAACCTTTACATCACAAAAATCAATAATCTACAGATAGACTATATCAACTTATTGATTCAAAAAAAATTACCACAAAGACCCGAAGTCACAAAGGGCAAGGGATTTAAAAATTATATTTTTCAGAAATATCTCTGTCTAAATATTCAGTATAATAAAGTTGAAAAATTAAAATATTATATATATATATTCATCATCCATTTGAATATCTTCTGGTTGACCCAATCATTATCAATTAAAGGAAGTGAAATGAAAAACCGCGCAAATCATGACTCACAACAAATGATGATAGGAGTCGCAGGCCCGATCAATTTATCTGTATCAGTGTTCAAAATATTTCCGGATATTGTACGCTCGGGACTGGCTATATTCATTTTCATTATTTTTCTATCCGCCAATGTATTTGCTCAGGACTTTGAAACCCTGTCAGCAAATGATTCAAGCTCATCCGGCAAAAAATTCAACCACGCAATTAATATGTGTCCCGGCGGAATTGCTTTCGGAATATATTCAGTTAACTATGAACATCTATTTGGTGAGACCCATGGGCTGGTCTTCCGGTTAGACTATGAATCGGTTTCTGAATCCTATAATAATGATTCAATAAAGGCAAACGGATTCGCTTTTATACTCAATTATCGTTGGCATTGGACCGGGGGAATGGACTCAATGTTTCTTGGTTCATTTCTAAGATATAGACACTATAAAGGGACTGGTACATCAGATACGACGGAATTCGATTTTACAATGCCAGAATTTACTCTGGGTTTGAATGTTGGGAAAAGATGGATATGGAGCAGCGGCTTCAATATAAATGTTGCATTCGGGTATGGAATTTCAACGTATAGTACAGAATCTCAACCCTCCAATTCATCGATTGAATCAACACTCAATAATTTTGTAGATGAATATTCGTTTTTAGGCCCGTTTTTAGGAGAGTTTTCACTGGGCTATGCATTCTAAATCATGAATCAAAAATCCGCTCAACAGCATGCCTGTAGATTTAATATGAATTCATGCTTTTCTAACGCCCGGCTTCCGTTATCAGTGGCTGACAGACTTAAAGGAAATATTGAATGATATGTAGATCCGGCATTGTTAAAATGTTTATTTGGCTGTCAATGATCACCATTAATTCCTACTCATCGGAGGTAATTAATCCACGGGTCGGGACGTTGGATGCTGACAGCAATACCGTGTGGTACAAGGCTAAACTATTGGGGATTGAAGGTAAAGGATGGTCTGAGACAGAGTCCGATTATGACCGCCTGCCAATGCGTGCCAAGGGAATTGTAAGGAAGCCTGTCTGGGAGTTGAGTCAGAGCTCTGCGGGAATTTATGTGCGCTTTAATACAGATGCGTCGTCAGTAAATGTGCGCTGGACACTCACGAATAAGGACTTAGATATGCCACACATGCCGGCCACCGGTGTTAGTGGCATTGATCTCTATGCCAGAGACACTACGACAGGTTTGCTTATATTTTGCGGAAATGGCCGCCCAACAGATGCTTCAAACCAGTCTTTATTCACAGTGCCAGCCAGTGATGAGTATGTTTTGTACCTTCCTCTTTATAATGGTGTAAATCAGTTGGAGATAGGAATTCCAAAGGAGAATAAACTTGCAAAACTTGAGAAATCAGCAATATCAGATGCTATTGTGGTCTATGGGACATCAATAACCCAGGGAGGGTGTGTATCACGCCCCGGAATGGCAGCGACATCTATATTAGGCAGGCAACTAAACAGGCCTGTCATAAACCTGGGTTTCTCTGGAAACGGCAGGATGGAAATAGAATTAGCGGAATTACTGGCCGAACTTGATCCAGCCATTTATGTGCTGGATTGCCTGTGGAATATGAAACCGGATTTGGTCATGGAACGAGTCGAACCATTTATAAAAAGGTTGCGAACAACCCGGCCATCGACCTCGATTCTTTTAGTCGAAGATTCCAGTGTTAGAAACGTTCCAACGCCAAAGGGCGATATCCTGCGCAAAATCTTTGCGGATCTCAAGGCGCAGGGCGATATGAATCTTTATATGTTGTCCAATACCGGAATGCTTGGAGAAGATGGGGAAGGAACTGTTGACGGCGTTCATCCAAACGACCTGGGGATGGCAAGACAGGCCGCCGTGTTTAAAACCTGCCTCGAATCAATTCTTCTCCAATCGAAATAAACGAATCTCTGAATAAGGATGTAAATGACCAACTCGTAAATTAGCTCATTACCCACCGTATTAAGTCTAAGAGGTCGTAATAATTATTGTAGTCGCTTTTTTAATGTAAGATTGCCAATTTTTTTATAAATTAGAATATATGAAACATTCCCGCCAGTTAGCCGCCATCATGTTTACCGATATCCAGGGATATACCGCCCTGATGCAGCAGAATGAGTCAAAGGCTGTTGAATTCAGAGAAAAACACCGCCGCATATTTAACTCTACTACTGAAAAACATAATGGTAGAATTCTGCAGTACTTTGGTGATGGAACCTTAAGCGTTTTCGACAGCGCAATTGATGCGGTACAATGCGCAATCGAAATGCAGCTCGGCTTTATGCAAGATCCATCCATTCCGGTACGAATCGGAATTCATACCGGTGATATTGTTTTCAGCGAGGATGAGATCATCGGCGATGGTGTCAATGTCGCCTCTCGCATTGAATCCCTGGCAATTCCGGGAAGCATTTTAGTCTCAGACAAAGTCTATGACGAAATAAAAAACCAGGAATCCATTAAGGCTTCCATGCTGAGATCAGTTAAACTGAAAAATGTTGAAAAACCTATTGATGTCTATGCCATTTCAAATGACGGTCTCATCATTCCAAAACCCGATGATCTGAAAGGCAAAACTGACCCGGATCACAGTTCAGTAAAGGAAAACCAACCACTGGCGAAATCCAGGATACCTAAGGCCGCATTCCTGGCCATTACCATTGCGGTGATTATTGCGGCACTCATATTTGTCTATCTGCAATTTTATTCAAATTCCGATTTATCCACAGAAATACAGGAAAAATCTATTGCCGTGCTGGCCTTTGATAATATGAGCGGAGATCCCGATCAGGAATATTTCAGCGATGGAATTTCCGAAGAAATATTAAACTCACTTGCAAAACTAGGTGAATTGAAAGTGGCCGGCCGGACCTCCGCATTTTCGTTTAAAGGAAAAGATGAAGATATCCGGATTATTGGTGAAAAACTGGATGTAAAAATGGTTTTAGAGGGGAGTGTAAGGAAATCCGGTAACCGCGTGCGTATTACCGCCCAGCTGATCAATGTGGAAGATGGCTTTCATATCTGGTCAGAAACATACAATATGGAAATGGAAGACATATTTGCAGTTCAGGATGAGATTGCGGCCAGGATCGTTGAGAAGCTCAAAATCCATGTTCAGGAGTCGGCCAAAATTGAACGACGCACACAAAATGTGGAAGCATACGAATCGCTTCTAAAGGGCAGCTATTTTTTAAAAAGGGATTATGAGGACACAAAAAAGGCATTGGAGTATTTTGAGAAAGCAGTTGAGCTGGATCCCGAATACGCTGAAGCATATGCCTTTATCGGTGAAACATACCTGCATTTTGCCGGCTACAATATAATATCAACTATAGATGCCTATACAAAAGCAAAAGAGGCCGTGCGAAAAGCAATCAGTCTTGATAACCGTGAACCACGCGCTCATAAAGTTCTGGCCTATATCAGTCTTTTTTACGACTGGGACTGGGAGGGTGCCCGTACCGCATATGATAAAGCCATACAGTATGGCCTGCCGGAGCAAAATGAATTTATTACGTATTATCATATTTTCCTGAATAAGAATTATGACTATGCCATACAAATATCAAAAGAAATGCTTGATGCCGATCCCTTACATATAGAAAATCACTGGCAGCTGGGACTGTGTTATTATTTCGCTGCAAGGTTTGAAGAAGCACTTGTGGCATTTAATGATGCATTAGAGCTTGATCCAAATTACAGTGATGGACTTCAATGGAAGGGCGCCGTATTGGGCTATCTGGGGAGATACGAAGAAGCCATTTCATCGCTGGAAAAGACTTTGCAACTAACACAGGGAGAAGGTCTGGGTATTTTGGATCTGCTGGCAGTGAAAATACAAATGGGAAAAAAAGATGAAGTACTGCCAATAATCGAGTCCATGGAATTTATCGATCCAATGGATGCAGCAAAGTTATATACCATGTTAGAAATGCCTGATGAAGTAGCATTTTGGCTCGAAAAAGGGTATCAGGAGCGGTCGGTTATGATGGTCAGCTTAAAGCATTTTTGGCTCTGGGACCCCATCAGGGGTGATCCCCGATTCATTGACATTTATAAGCGAATGAATTTCTAAGATTAACGAATACAGTATTGCAGTGACACAAGACAATTTGCCCTGCAATATGTGAATTACATCCTTGCTTTTAGTCAGGAACTAATTTAATTGTTTAACTAATTTACTTAAGGAGATAATAAAATGAAGGTGAAAAAGATTGTTCCGTTTCTGTTATTGTCATGTATGTTAATGCTTTTTTCAAGTTGCACTACAGGAGGCTCTTTTCTGGCACAAAATGTGACCAATGTAGAATTATCAGATCCCGGTTTTGAAATCGTTGCCAGAAATGTAGAGGGATACTCCAAAGCAGACTATCTGTTTGGTGTCAGTTATTCAACCGGTCAGATGGCCAACACACTGGCTTTGTTTCGAATTGGTGGATCTGCAAAATTATACGATGATGCCATACAGAATCTCTGGAAAAATTACAAAGATAAGTATGGGGAGATTGATGGAAAAAAACTGGCGCTGATAAACATTCGTCACGACACGGATATATTAAATCTTGTTGTCTATACCCAGACAGAATTGTTTATCAATGCAGACGTTGTTGAATTTAAACAGTAAGCCAGAATTTATTTTTATTTTCGACATTTTTGCCCTGTGCGGCGTGCAGCTAAAATTGAATTTGGAATAATCCATAAGGCAATAAGTAACTGGGTAATTGTTTCAGTATTTTGTTCATATTGGGTGCCTGCGCTCAAATAAGATGACAATATTATTGCAGCTGCAAAAAATAGGGCATTTAAAATAATCAGAAAAGATGCTTTTCTCGGGTTCATGTATATGCTCCTTTATAATACTATATTGTTCGGAACGGTCTGAGACCGTTCCCTACATTGTTTTTGATTCTGCTCATTTTGTAGGTGTTATTAAAATGTCAGAATCCTTCAGATTTTTTTTTAATTCTTCGAATTCTTTCTTTAAACTGACAATTCGCTCCCAGGCTATTAGTGCAAAAGCTAAGCCGGACATTCCAAAAATGAAGCCCACTGTTTCCATTTTTCCCCCTCTATTGGTTTTTAATTAATTGACACATCTTTTTTATACACTTCAAAATCCAGATTTTCGATTCGAATTGCCCGGAGCATGGCACCGAGGCCAATAAATATAATAAGCTGAAAATACACGCTCACCAGTACCGGTTCCAGAAAATCCAAAGTTAGTTCATTGACGGCTTCGATTATAATGAGAAACATACTGGCGGCAATGCTCATAAAAACGAGTGACTTTACTGTTACCTCAATCTGATTGATGCGATCTTTACTGGCCTGATGGGGATTTAATTTTTTGCCGGTCAGGTTCCAGTATATAATTCCGGCAAATAAAATATTACTAAGAACCAGAGTAATGATAATGATCACAACATCGTTGCCCCAGCTCCACTGGAACTGATTCACACTGAGGAAAAACAAAATACATGCAAAAAACATAAAGATTGCCAATGCGACAAATTTTGGTGATATAAAATCAAATAAGCGTCTGGGCTGAAGTTCCGCCCGCCGAACAGTTCGTAAATCGGCCGTGCGCATTAGTTTGAAGAATGCAAATTCGGATAATTCCATTATAATGAGAGGAAGCATTTGAATAAAAAAATAAACTGTGGGTATGATTGCCGATATATTCCCGGTGTTTAAACTGTCCCATCGTGCAATCATTACAAGTAAGATCAAACCCAATGCAAAAATAATCCAGTTGATGATCCGGAAGAGTCGTTGCCCTATTTTATAGTAGACAATGGATTTTGGATAGAGTTTGGGATATTCCGAAGGCGGATAAGTCGTCAGTACATATTTGATTCGCTTCAGGATCTCTCCTGGATAATAATAAGATAAAGAACGATCTGACTTAAAAATACAATGTGAAATAATATATTTTCTAACATAAAAGTCTCCTTAGGTATTACGTTGATGCATGACATTCCCGAAGGCAATACGTATCTCAGAATCAGTAACACCTGAATCACGAAATTTGGTGATAGTCGCGCTTAATGTACTCATTACCCAATCATTTAAATCGACAGTGCAATTTTCCCTGGCATCCGGATGAATAAAAGTTCCGCGATAACCTCTGGTTTGAATGACGGAATCGCGTTCCAGCAATTGATATGCTTTTGCGACAGTTTTACTATTAATTTGCAGGTCATTTGCCAGCTGCCTGATTGAAGGCAGAGCGTCGCCGGGATTTACACTTCCATTAAGAATGGCTTGTTTTATCTGTGCCATCAGCTGCGCAAATAATGGCTTCGGATTATCGATGTCTATTAGTATTTCCATAATTTGTATTGTCCCATATGTACCATGTGGTGTAATGGTACAATAGGATCATTTAAAATGCAAGCTAAAAATTAGAAATTTATTTGTAAATTGTCATGACTTAATCTGGTGTTTACAAATTTTAGACCGCCAGCTACGCAAAGCAGCACATTATTACGCAAAATAAATATTTATAATCTTTGCGTAACTCGAGTAATTCTTAGCGTTCATTGCGAATAAGAAGAATCTCGAAATTCAGGATAAAATCACCGACAACAACGAAAACAGTCAATTAATTCATTTATCATATGCTAAAAAAAATATCGTATGTTTTAATAATTTTTTCCACTTTCGCTAATATCTGTCTGGCGCAGATTTCTATCGATGCACAAAAGGACCCAATTTATAATAAATCGAGTTCCGCTGATCAGGGTTATCTCAGCATCTCTCACTCCGATTTTTTACCATATAATGGCGCCAAACCCACCAATGATGCAGATCTTTCGGCACAAATCTGGATGTCCTGGGACAGCACTTACTTCTATCTCTACGCAGAAGTCCAGGATGATATCATCCTGGTGAATAATGGTATGAAAACCATGAATGATTGTCTGGAATTAAAATTTGATCCCGATCCAACCCGGCAATCTCCGGGCAATGTTGTCAACGTCCGCTTAACAGCCCTCGATAGTGCGGATGCTGATAATGCCCAGGGGGTGGACAATCTTTATCCGGAAGCACTTTTCAATAATTTTAATTCGGCGGCAAGCTCTCCGGCCAATTATTCTCGCCGGCGAACTTCGGATGGATATGTTTTGGAATTACGCCTGGCCTGGCACTGGATGAAGGCGGGTGACCGACCCATGCATGCCACAATTGGTAAGGTTTTCGGCCTGGCGATCACCATTCATGACAACGATTCAGAACAGCGTGAAGGATCTATCCAATGGTCTGCTGGTATGAGCGATGAGGTCTGGTATATCCCTCAATTACTTGGTTCGGTGGAATTCCTGCCCGATCATCAATTGAAATTGATAAAACGAAATGCTCTCGATCATGAGTCCCGGCCGGGTACAACCTACCTGTCGACCACACGATTGGAATGGGTAAAAGATGTACTGGGATCAGAACTCACATTGGAGAACTGGAAATATCATCCCGGTGATGATTTAGCCTGGGCTGATCCTTCCTTTGACGACAGTGAATGGGAAACAACGATCACAATGCTTTATCCAAATAATCTGCCGGAAAGCGGCTGGCAGGGAAGCGGATGGTTCCGGATTCATATTGTTATTGATTCGACGCTATTCAACAAATCTCTGGGATTATCTCTTGTACAGGCAGGCAAATCGCAGATTTATCTTGACGGGACTTTAATAGCTGAATTTGGCGAAAACGGTGATAGCTGGACCGGGTTGCCAAAGGTAATCAGCTTTGATACCAATAAACGGCATGTGATTGCCGTGCGCTACTCAAATTATTCGTTCAGGAAATTTCAAAGTGCGGGTTATAGTTCAGGATTTTTTCTTCGGCTGGGGTTTGTGAACCAGATGGCAGATGATGCCATTCGTTCTGAAAGAACGTATATACGGTTCCAAATGTTTTACACCACCTTGCTCTTTGCCATAGGTTTCCTGCATCTGATTTTGTTCGCCTTTTTTCCGGCTTTGAGGCAAAATTTCTTTTTTGCACTCTTTTTGTTTTCCTATGCAGCGACAATATTTTTTGATTATCAAACATTACTGGCCACAGATATAGGACAATATTTATGGTCATTCCGTATTCATTGTGCCATGCTTTCTCTGTGGATCGTGTTTCAATTGAGATTTGTTTATTCACTTTTTTACATTAAACCGCCCATACAATTTTGGATAGTATTGCCGGCCGCACTGTTACTGGGTACGCTGGCCGTCATCAATCCGGGACAATATTTTGGATATTTTTGGATACTATTTGTGGCGATATATATAGAAATTCCCCGGGTTATTGGCATAGCATTTTTTAAGAAAAGTGAAGGCCGATGGATCATTGCCATGGCATTTCTGGTGTTTTTCTTTTTTGGCATTTTAGATACCTTAATGGATAAAGGTTATCTTGATTTTTTGCGTGCGATTGAAAATCCATATGCGTTTGGCTCAATCGGATTTTTTATTGCCATGTCTGTATATCTCTCGCGCGAGTTTGCCCGGACAAATAAAAAAGTAGCGGATCAGGAAATAGAACAAAAACTTCTGGAATCGGAAAATATCCGCCAATCAAAAGAACTGGAAGAAGCACGCCAGCTTCAACTCTCCATGTTGCCCAAAGAATTGCCCCAACTAGCCCATATGGAAATAGGTGTTTTTATGAAAACCGCGACTGAGGTCGGTGGCGATTACTATGATTTCCATCTGGCCGATAATGGCTCTCTAACTGTAGCCATTGGCGATGCCACCGGGCATGGTATGAAGGCGGGGACGATGGTAGCCTCTATAAAAAGTCTGTTTGGGACTTATGATGAAGGCCTGGATATACCACAGTTTTTTAGCAAATGCAGCAGTATTATTAAGGGAATGAAACTTGGTAACTTGTATATGGCAATGTTGCTGATAAGGATCAGCGGGACAAAAAATGATCACCTCGGCTGCCGGTATGCCGCCTATTTTTATTTATCGAAAAAAAACGCGGACAATTGAAGAATTGCTGATAAAAGGCATGCCGTTGGGCGGTCCGTCCGGTTTTTCATATGAAGAGAGGGAAACGGATCTAAATCCGGGTGATACGATTCTTCTAATGTCTGACGGATTTCCCGAATTATTTAATGAACATGATGAGATGCTGGATTATCCCCGGGTTAAAGACATATTTCTGGAAACGGCAGACAGATCTCCGGATGAAATTATTGCCCATTTAAATGAATCTGGTGACAGATGGCGTAATGACAGACCTCAGGATGATGATATAACATTTGTGGTTTTAAAGTTTAGATAAAACGATCCTGGTACATGATTTTTCACTGGATCAAAATTATCCCAATCCATTTAATCCGACCACGACAATCGATTTTTCGGTTGCGAGGGCCGGACAGGTCAACCTGACAATTTTTAATGTGCGAGGTCAGGAAATGGCAACGCTGGTCAATGAGCAGCTGGCGCCCGGATCTTATAAAGCACAACTCGATGCCCGTAGCTGGCCCAGTGGAATATATTTTTATCAATTGACTGCCGGCGCACAGAAGGTTGTAAAGCGGATGATCCTGATGAAGTAAAGATCTGATTTAAATTAGGCCAAAGGGCCAAAAGGCAAAAGGTTCAAGGTTTCAGGCACCAGGCCAAGAGGCCCAAGGTTCAAGGATCAAGGCCCAAGGCAAAACGCATCCAGGGACTCAGGTACTCAGGGACTTTTACTCCACAAAATAGTTTGTAATACCACACATTATCAAAACTTTGTGCCTTTGTGCCTCTCTTCCTTTATGTCTATCTTTCCTTTCCAGGGACTCAGGGACTCAGGGACTAAGGGGCTTTTATCCCACAAAATAAACGTAATACCACGAACTAAAAATCTTTGTCACTTTGTCTCTTTGTTTTTTTGTCACTATATTTCACATACGCAACATGTAACCTAACTGAGATATAAAATGCCATCAAAAGCAGAATATGTTCCCGGAACATGTAATATTGGCGAACCGGAAATTAAGTTGAGAAAACGAGTCGGCTGGCTTGGATTGGGAGCAACGCTAATCCTATGGTTTGTTTTATATGTTTTGCCTGTTTCTGCCGCATGGAGATTCCTTGTATTTATTCCTGCAACCATATCGGCTATTGGAATCCTTCAGGCGCGAATGCACTTCTGCGTGGCATTCGGACTGCTGGGTGTGTTCAATTTCCGATCGGCAATCGGGCCTACCGATGCTATTAAAGAAATAGAATACAAACGAAAAGACCGGCGAAAGGCTATACTTATTACTTTTTACGCGATCATGGTTGGCAGCATAGTAGCAGCGGTTGGGTATTTATTGTAAGATCAGAAGGCCAAAGGCTAAGGGGCAAAAAGCCAATAAGTACCTGAAACCCTAAGTCCTTGAAGCCTGGAACCTGGTGTCTGAGGCCCTTTATCCATTTACCTTTTAGCCCTTTGGCCTTTTTGCCTGATATCATAAATCCAAATCTTTAAATAACATAAGGACTGGACAATGTTGAAAAGAAAACAAGCAATGTCCGATGAACCGGCTCAGCAAAAACCGTTGCGGCTGTGGCCCGGTATTATTATTGTAGCACTGCAATGGCTTCTCAGGTATGCCGCACCGGTGATTGCTGCAGATGATGATGTTATTTTGATTGGGGTGCTCGCAGCAGTTCTATGCTGGCTGGCTCTATTGGTCTGGTGGATCTTTTTCAGCCGGGCTTCGCGCATAGACCGCTGGGGCGCAGCTGTTCTGATGGTAATTGTTCTGATTGCAACTTCATACCTTATCCATAATTCGATTGGTGAGGGAATGATGGGGCTGATGTATTACATCTATGCTATGCCTGTCCAAAGTCTGGTCTTTGTTATTTGGGCTGTGGCCAGCGGTCGTCTCCCAGACCGATCCCGGCGACTAACAATGGTTGCGACTATCTTGCTCGCTTGTGGGTGGTGGGTGCTTGTCCGATCCGATGGAATGGCCAGCGATACCAGTATTGATTTAGCATGGCGCTGGGCTGACACGGCCGAGGAACGCCTGCTGGCAGAATCTGAAAACGAACCGATGGTGCCGCTGCCGGATTTGGCTACAGCAGATACCGGAAAAATATGGCCCGGTTTTCGCGGACACAATCGTGACGGTATCATCCATGGCGTGCAAATTGAAACCAACTGGTCTGAATCCCCGCCGGTGGAACTGTGGCGCCGGGCGATTGGACCCGGTTGCTCATCATTTGCGGTCCGGGGTCCGTTGTTTTACACTCAGGAGCAACGCGGTGAATATGAGATTGTCTCCTGTTATCTGTTGTCAACAGGAAAACCGGTGTGGCGACACAGCGACAAGGCACGATTCTGGGATTCCCATGCCGGTGCCGGGCCGCGCGGAACGCCGACTCTTAGTGGTGATCATTTATACACACTGGGTGCGACCGGAATCCTGAACGTGCTCAACGCCCGTGACGGATCCGTTGTTTGGTCGCGGAACACAGTATCAGATACCGATGCAAAGATCCCGGGCTGGGGCATCAGCAGCTCGCCGCTTGTATTGGACGACCTTGTCATTGTCGCCGTCGTGGGCAGACTTGTTGCCTATGACCTTGCCACCGGTGATCTGCGTTGGTCCGGACCGGATGGCGGCGAAAGCTATAGTTCACCACATTTATTGCGCATTGATGGAGTCGAACAGGTCCTGTTAATGAGCCCGGTTGGTGCCACGAGTCTTTCCCCTTCAGACGGCAAGTTATTGTGGAATTACCCATATCCTGCAGATGGCCGTATTATTCAACCGGCGCTAGTTGCAGAAGGTGATCTCCTGCTCGGGGCTGGCAACAAAAGCATGCGCCGGGTAGCAGTTACTCACAGTTCTGACGGGTGGACAGTCAAAGAGCGCTGGACATCGGTACATCTGAAACCCAATCATTGTGACATTGTCATTCATAAGGATCATATTTATGGCTTTAAGGGCCCCTATCTGTCGTGTATAGATATGAAGGATGGTACGCGTAAGTGGAGAGGCGGAAGATATGGTGGTTTTCTAGTCCTGTTGGCCGATCAGGACTTACTGCTGATCCTGTCAGAGAAGGGCGAAGTAGCATTGGTCGAGGCGACTGCTGACCAGTTTAATGAGCTGGAAACACTCCAGGCGGTTGAGGGTAAGACCTGGAGCCACCCGGTCCTGGTTGGTGATATTCTACTGGTCCGCAATAGCCGGGAGATGGTCGCATACCAGCTGTCACTCACGTGTGATGGGTCTAAGCAGCCATCAATATGACCAATGTTTTCCAAGTAGATCTATGTTGAATATTCTTAAGTTACATGTACAAATATTATTCTCTTACGTGTGTCCAATTAAGAATTATTTTGTTTAATTGAAAATACCACTTGAATTTAGTACATTATCTTGTACTATATAAGAACTTAAATATGAGTGAATAATGAGAAGAATAAATTTATCACAGGATATAAAATCGCTTTCTGATTTCAGAGCGAACGCTGCGTCATATGTGCAAAATATTAAACGTACCAAGCGACCCATGGTGATCACCCAGAATGGTAAGAGTTCTGCTATCATTCTTGATGTTAATGATTATGAGTCCCTTCTCGAAAAAATCGAAATTCTACAGGATGTCAATCTGGCCAGGGAGCAAATAGATAATGGAGAAGGTGTGCTTCATGACTCGGCTAAAGAGATCATCTTACAGAACCTGAATCGATGAAAATTACATGGTCTCCGCTGTCAATTGAACAGGTTACTGAGTTGGCCCAATATATCGCCAGGGATAAACCCGGTGCTGCGGACAAGTGGGTAATTTCCATATTTGATGCGGTCGCAAAACTTTCCCCTTTCCCTGAGTCAGGTCGAATTGTCCCCGAAATAAATAAAAATGAGATCAGAGAAATCTTGTTCGGCAATTACCGAATAATTTATCAGGTTAGTCAGTCTGGAATTGACATTCTCACTGTACGCCATGGAAAACAAATTCTCCCTAGAGATGAGATATTTCGTGCACAGGGATAACAATTAGTCATGAAGATAATTTTAGTTTCTATTGGGATTCGCGGCGAGATGGAATCCTTTTTTAGCAATTGGGGAATTATTGCATGAAAGAGGACATCGCGTGCTTTGCGCGTTTATTCGTAGTGAGTCCACATCCGAATTATCTTAACAATTTTTCCTTTTTCAATTATTTGATAAACAAGTCTCTGTTGAATGTTTATTCTTCTCGAATATGCGCCGGATAAATCACCGACCAATTTTTCATAAGGAGGAGGAGATTGATATGGGTTTTTACGCAGAATTTCAATTAAGTCTATTGTTTTCTCTTTTAAATTAGCGGATGCAATTTTCATGGCATCTTTTTGCGCTTGTTTTGTGTACACTATTTTCCAATTCACCATTCAATTTCCGTATCACACTCGTCAATCTTCGTTTCAAGTCCTTCGCGAATAGATTCGCGCATGCCAGGAATAGATAATAGATAAAGTGTCTCGCTTATTGCACGCCAGTCATTTTCCGAAACCAAAATTGCATTTGAGCGTTTCCCGGTAATTTGAATGGGCTCCCCGGTATCATTGGCATCGTCTAAAATTTTATATAAATTAGCTCGCGCTTTTGTAGCGGTTATCGTCCTCATGTGATTACCTTTCTTTCTGAAAACGTACGCAATAAAGTACGCAATGTCAAGGATTTTGTTCCCAGATTTTCTAACAGGTTTGTAACCTGATGTTCTCAGCCCATTACCCAAACCTCTATTCCATTTTAAAATATTTTCTGAAACAAAATCTTGACATTGGCGTAATTTTATCATAGGTTAGTTACATAAGTAGTTAACCACCTAACTAAGTTGGGTCGGCCAATAAAATGTATATCACGTAATGGTTGGTTAGGAAGCGAAATGATACCGGAATTCAATACTGAGAAATCAATCTATTTGCAGATCGCTGAGGGAATTGAAGATGATATTTTACAAAATATTATTGAAGAAGAAGCGCAGGCACCATCCACAAATCAACTGGCAATCATGTACCGTATCAATCCGGCGACAGCAGCCAAGGGTATCAATATGCTTGTGAGTGAAGGCATTCTATACAAGAAAAGGGGCATTGGTATGTTTGTTTCTACGGGAGCGGTTGATAAAATCCGAACCAGAAGAAAAACTGCGTTTTTCGACAAGTATATCGTCCCCTTATTAGCTGAAGCGGTAAATCTTGAAATTTCAAAAGAAGAAATTTCTGAAATGATAAAAAGATCATAACGAGTGCCCAGTGCCGAGTACCGAAAAAGTAAAGGATACAAATAAATGACAGATACAAATTATATTTTAAAAACAGAAGATATATACAAATCCTATGGATCCATCGACGCACTAAAAAATGTCAATCTACAATTTGAAGACCAAAAGATATATGGTTTATTTGGTCGCAACGGTGCCGGAAAGACGACGCTGTTGAATATAATCTCCTCGCGCATATTTGCCGATCGTGGTCATGTGACCTGTCTTGGCGAGGATATTGCAGTTCAGCCCGGAGTCATTGCCGCGCAATGTTGTTATATGCCTGAGAAGCACTATTTCCCGGTACGATTCAAGGTTAAAAAACTGCTGTCGGTAGGCAAAATGTTTTTTCCGGATTTCGATGATCAGTATGCTGACAAATTGTGCCGCATTTTTAAACTGAATACGGAACAGAAATATGGGAACTTATCAAGAGGCTATCAATCGATTTTTAGAATCGTCCTCGGGTTGGCCGCCAACACCGCCATCACAATTTTTGATGAACCCGTTCTCGGTTTGGACGCCGTGGCCAGAGATCAGTTCTATTCAGAGTTGATTGAAAAATTTTCCATGGATCCGCGACTCTTTATTATCTCCACCCATCTTATTGAAGAATCGGCGGACCTGTTCAACGAAGCCATTATTATTCGTGATGGTGAGGTTATCCGCCAGGCAACGGTAGAAGATCTGCTTGCACATACCTTTTATGTTTCGGGAAATTCAGCCAGGGTTGATGAATATGTAAAAAACAGGGCAGTGATTAGCTTCCAGACTGTTAATAATCTAAAAACAGCAGTGGTCGAAGGAAATCTGAGTAAAGAACAGCCATGGTCAGGCCTGCAGTTCTCCCCCCTCACTATTCAGAAACTTTTTATCCACCTGACAGATGATAAAAGGGAACAGGAGTAATGAATATGAACATGACTCTAATGAATATTAAATACAAAATGAAAGTCTACCTGGCATTCACAGCATGGTACATGCTAATTGCTGTACCAATATTATTCATACTCTATTATATCCTCATAGAGACTGATGTAATTAATAGCAGCACTGGCAGTGTGAGTTATCGTCTTTGGGGATTGATAATATTTCTGTTTGCCATCTCTATAAGATTCAAGGAAGATTTTGATTTCATGATCACGCTAAGCAGTACCCGTGCTCAGATATTTCAGTCGCTTATCGGCATATCGCTTATCATAAGCGCAATCTTTAGCGGGGTGATTGTCCTGGAACGGATTGTTATCGATCATTTAAATAACAGCCTGGGACTCATTGCGGTCAAAGACTTTTTTCATTACCTGGCGCCCTACGCAACAGATAATCTCTTTCTGGAATTTGTGTTTTTTCTGGCATTATGCTTCTTCTATTCCATATTCGGAATATTGATAGGATCTTTGTCTTATCGCTTTGGCAAAAAATTTATGATTGGTTTCTGGTTGGTCTTTTCAGCCATTCCGACAGTGGTCTTGCCTTTGTATTTGTGGGTTCTTTATCTGAATAATCAATTATCGGATTTCATAAAAACAATGGTTGCGTTCTCAATGGAATTTGATCTCATAGCGGTTTCCGGCGAACTGCTGTTCATGACAATTATATTCGGATTTGCTTCGTGGATAAATATCCGACGACTGCCACAGAGATAGTTAGGGGTAATGAATTAAATATTACAATGAGGTTATGTTCATATGCCGGATATAATACAAAACACAATTAAGACCAACAGGGTTTATTTTTTAGATAATCTAAGAACTTTCATGATATTTTTGGTGGTTCTCATTCATACCAGTATCGTATATGAGAGTACCGGCAGCGGTGCTTTCTTCTGGATAGTTGATGACTATGCGACGAATCAGTTAGCTGATATCCTCCTGATAATTTTAGATATATTTATTATGGCGACCATATTTTTTATTTCGGGTTATTTGACACCGCTGTCATTGAAATCTAAAAACAGCTGGCAATATATAAAAACAAAATTTAAACGACTTATTGTCCCATGGGGTATCGCTGTTTTAACATTACTACCGCTCTATAAATTTATATATTTATACTCGCGGAATATACCTCAGGAAACCTGGACAAATTATTTCCATTTTAACAACAGTATTTTTAGTCAAAACTGGCTCTGGTTTCTACCCGTTCTCTTCATGTTTGATTTATTCTATTTAGGCTTCTCTAAACTCAATATTCGTATGCCTAAATTCAGCCTGAAATGGAGTATCGCAGTTGCATTTGTTCTGGGTCTGATATACAGTTTCACTATGGATATACTGAATATGCAGGGATGGACCAAAACCATTTTTCTGGATTTCCAGAACGAAAGATTGCTCATCTATTTCATGATCTTTTTGTTGGGCGGATTATGCTATGATCTGAAGGTATTTGAATCACAATCTCAAAATAAAAAACTATATATTACTCTGCTGTGCACCGTTTGGATACCTGTCGGTCTCTATCACTACTTTTATACTCAGGCATCAATGAATACGGGTATCTATGTATTTTCTGAGATGATCGATGCGTTCATGCTATGGGTGAATTTTCACATTGCATTATTATCCCTGCTTTACCTCATGATATATTCGTTTAAATATTTTTTGGATAAACAAGGGAAGCTTCTAAAAGAGTTAAGCAATAATTCCTATAATGTTTATATAATTCATGTGGTTGTGATGGGATTGATTGCGATACCCATGCTCAACATGGCAATCCCCTCACTCCTTAAATTTTTGATTTTAACAGTATTCACCTTTGCGTTAAGTAATGTGCTTGTACACTATTATAGAGTAGTAAAGGGCACTTGGCACTCGACACTCGGTGCTCGTTTTCAGAAAGGTAATTAATGTATCAAAACTTATTACGATTGCCGATAACCCAGCGCCGAGCAACGCATCATACTCTGTGGTTTAACAATAAAATGACTTACACAAAAGGAAGGAAGTAAAAAATGAAAGTACTCACAACAGCAATACTCGTGGCCATTATGATAACTGTGGCCTGTTGCGGAAACCAGGACAACGCCTCTAAAGAGCAAGGGCAGACTCCACAACCTCCGGGGGTCAGCTTCCATATGGCCGCCCTCCAGGGTAATATTGATGCTGTTCAGCAGCACATTAAGGCCGGTTCAGACATGAATAAAAAGGATGACTATGGGTCCACACCCCTGATTATCGCCGCCACTTTTGGCAAGACCGAAGTGGCAAAGGCACTGATTGAGGCCGGAGCAGATTTAGAAATCACAAACAATGATGGATCGACGCCGCTTCATATTTCCGCTTTCTTTTGTCGCACTGAAATCGTAAAGTCATTGCTCGACAAAGGTGCGGATAAAAATGCCAGGAACCATGCCGGACGCATTCCCCTGGAATCTGTTACAGCGCCGTTCGATAGTGTTAAGCCAATTTATGACAGCATCGGAGAGGCCCTTGGTCCTCTCGGATTACGGCTGGACTATGACCAGATTAAATTGACTCGTCCTAAAATTGCTGAGATGTTGCAATAGAATTCAGAAATACATTTTTAAGAAATATAATAGTAAAAAATATGGGAGAGTAAAATGGATGAGAAAAAGCAGAACAGTTCGACAATTGCCGGTGTCGTATTTGTCGGTTGCTTTTTAATCGGGTTGGGATTTGGCATTTTATACAATCTAACGGTAGTGGGCCTGTTTTTAGGAATGGGAGTTGGTTTTGTCTCCATGGGTGTGATCTGGGCTTACTTCAAAAATAAATGATATCCACTACAAAAAGGGCGAGTGCGGGGAACAGTGGTAATATCTACGGAATAAAACAACAACCCTGACAATTCAGAAGGAATTGAAATGACAAACCGTTTCACTTCAGTATCGACAACTCATATATGCGAGAGTTGCCGGATTTACCTACCTGCTTATCATAATAATCGGTGTGCTCAGCACGATTTTTATCGACTCCCGGCTGGTTATATCAGGTAACGATGTGCTTACGGCTACAAATATTGTTGCCGATGAATTATTATTCCGGACAGGTATTGCTGCTATACTAATCATGTATGCCGGTGTCTTGGTACTATCCTGGGCACTTTATGTCGTACTTAAACCGGTAAATAAAAATCTTGCTCTGCTTGCCCTGCTCATGAGATCGGGAGAGGCTGTATTGGGTGGAGCCACAGTTCTAATAAGTTTTTTTGTATTACAGATTTTAAAAAGCAATTCTTATACCACAGCATTTAACCCGGAACAGTTACAGGCTTTAGCTGGAATATTTTTAAATGTCCGAACGGCCGGGTTAGACATTGTCCTGTTATTTGTGGGTGTAGGAGGGACTGTGTTTCTATATCTATTTCTAAAATCAAAGTACATTCCCGGAATACTTGCGGCCTGGGGGATACTTACATATATATCAATGATAATACTTTCGTTGGTAAGTATTCTATTCCCAAACCACCCGGAGATAATTGAAATTGTACCTTATTCGCTTGGGGGCACTTTTGAATTAGTTATAGGGTTCTGGCTTTTGTTTAAGGGTGTAAACCTCCAACAGGGCGGAAATAATATATTGGAAACTTCCTGATAATACTATGTAATCATGAAGGAAAATTTTACCAAAACCTAAGGTAGTGTCAAAAGTTCTATGAAAAAATGAAAAACAGGATTAAAAGATGAAACCACAGAGCACTCAGAGGAAAACTCTGAGAACTCTAAAAGAATATCCTTTAAGAGATATTACTGAGAAAATAATTTCCTGTGCTATTGAAGTTCGCTCATTACTTGGGCCAGGTCTGTTAGAATATTCATATTGCTCAGGTGCTAACATACCTCAGAGCAGAAAATTTAAAAGTCGGATTGTTGATCAATTTTAATGTTGACAAATTAAAAGAAGGAATAAGTAGAGTAATTATATAAGAGATCACAGAGGGGAGATGATTTGAAATAGCATTAACATAAATAATATTAATAATTTACTCTGTGTACTCTGTGGTTATTTTTTACACTACCAGACCTAAAATTGGGGGAATTAAAATGATAAATCGGGTAAACGATGTATCACTGGCCAATGCAGCAATAATTTCCGGATTAGGGTTGCTGCTCATGACCATATCATTTCTGGTTGCTGATTTATTAATTTTCCAGAAGGTCATTATTCCCGAAGATGCTGTCACAACAGCAAAAAATATCATGTCTCACGGACTGCTTTTCCGAACGGGTATTTGTGCATTTCTAGTCGTAATTGTCTGTGATATTATTGTGGCCTGGGCGCTTTATGTTCTTCTAAAACCGGTAAACAAAAGTCTCTCGCTGCTTACCGCGTGGTTCAGGTTGGTCTATTCTACTATTTTTGCAGTAGCGCTGGTTAATTATCTTGAAGTTTTTCAACTCTTAACTGGATCTGAATATGTAACTGTATTTGAGCCGGCTCAACTAAATGCGCAGGTGATGCTTTCTATTAATGCATTCAGTGAGGGTTGGGCGATTGGTTTTATATTTTTTGGTCTTCATCTCACGCTGCTTGGGTATTTAGCTTTCAGATCAGACTATATTCCTAAAACTCTGGGTATTTTATTAACAATAGCGGGTGTTGGATATCTAATAGATTATTTTGCCAAATTTCTTTTTCCAGATGCCAATGTGATGACCAGTATGATAGTGGGTTGGGGGGAATTATTATTTATGTTTTGGCTTTTAATAAAAGGTAAACAGATACGCGAATTAAAGGAAAATACATAAATGAAAGCAGTTATTTATAAAAAATACGGACCACCGGATGTCCTTAATCTCGTTGAGGTTGATAAACCCATACCCGGGGACGATCAAATTTTGGTTAAAATATATGCGACGACTGTCACGATGGTGGACAGCATATTTCGTAAAGGAAATGTATTTTTTGCCAGGTTAGCTACCGGCATTTTAAAGCCAAGAACTCCAATACTGGGAACCGAGTTTGCCGGAGAAGTTGAAGAAATAGGAAAAGACGTAACGTTATTCAAGAAGGGTGATAAAGTTTTTGGATCGAGCGACAATGGGTATGGTACGCATGCTGAGTATATATGTTTGCCCGAAGATGGGCCAATGACCTTAAAACCGGGAAATATGAAATATGAAGAAGCCGCTGCCGTTCCTTCCGGTGCATTGACGGCACTTCCGTTTCTAAGAGATTCCGGAGAAAATTAAGAAGGGACAAAAAATTCTAATCAATGGTGCGTCCGGATCGATAGGAACTTTTGCTATACAGTTTGCAAAAATATTCGGTGCGGAGGTAACGGGCGTATGTAGTACATCGAATATAGAATTGGTAAGATCTTTGGGGGCCGACAAAGTAATCGACTACACCAACGAGGATTTTACCAACAATGATGAATCCTATGATATAATTTTTGATACGGTTGGCAAAAGTTCATATGCAAGTTGTAAAAATTCGCTAAAGCAAACCGGAGTTTATCTTACAACTGTCGTTTCCTTTTCAATACTTTTTCAGATGTTATGGACTTCAAAGTTCGGCAATAAGAAGGCAAAGATTGCATTTACGGGTTTGAGATCGTTTAGCGAAAAGAAAAATGATCTGATTTACATCAAAAAGCTTATTGAGGCAGGACAGATAAAAGCAGTATTAGACAGGAACTTTCCGCTAGATCAAATTGCTGAGGCGCACAGCTATGTCGACCTGGGACACAAAAAGGGAAATGTGGTCATCACTGTAGCGCATTCATAACTATTCTGCTAGTAAATAATCTATTTGTCTGGAATAAAATTCTTGATGAAATTGAGGATAGGTCAAAAAGAATAAGAATTTTGAGGCTTCTGAAAAATGTAATAAATACTTGAATTTCGTCACTCCCGAAAAACGGGATTTTCAACCTGAATTTATTTCAGGGTCTATTTAAAGAGATTCTGAAATCCCGAAACAAGTTCGGGACAGGCAAGTTCAGAATGACGTACAGATAGAAATAATCATTTTTCAGAAGTTTCAATTGTATAACTCATTCGCGGCTCGGATAGTATAGTCTTAAGGAGAATATGAAAAATAAATCATTAATTTTCGATGCGCATCTTGATCTATCAATGAATGCTCTGGAATGGAACCGGGATTTAAGATGGTCTGTTGAGGACATTCGAACATCTGAGCAGGGCATGGATGATAAACCGGACCGGTCTAATGGCACGGTTTCGCTTCCCGCTTTGCGCGAAGGAAATATTGGACTGGTGGTGGCTACGCAAATTGCCCGTTATGTTAAGCCGGGTAGTAACCTGTCCGGTTGGCATTCACAAGAGCAGGCCTGGGCTCAAACACAGGGACAGCTTGCCTGGTATCGCGCAATGGAGGATGTGGGTGAGTTGGTGCAGATTAAGGATAAAAAATCACTACAAACTCATTTACAACAGTGGCATAGTGATAATACACACACACCCATCGGATATATTTTGAGTCTGGAAGGTGCCGATTCAATCGTTTCAATACCATATTTGGAAAAAGCATATATGCAGGGTTTACGGGCGGTTGGCCCGGCTCATTATGGACCTGGTGTGTATGCGCAGGGTACAAATGAAAATGGTGGTTTAGGAACACGCGGACGCGAATTGCTAAAAGAGATGGAACAGTTAAACATCATTCTTGATGTATCACACCTGTGTGATAAAAGCTTTTGGGAAGCAATGGATATTTTTAGTGGTTATGTGTGGGCGAGTCATAACAACTGTCGCAGCCTGGTACCCCACAACCGCCAGTTTAGTGATGAGCAGATCAAACTGCTGATTGAAAAAAATGCGGTAATCGGTATTCCGATGGATGCCTGGATGATGGTTCCCGATTGGCAACGGGGTGTCTCCACACCGGAATCAATGAATGTTAGCCTGGAAACAATGATCAGGCATATTGATCATATTTGTCAGCTGGCCGGTAATGCAAATCATGTTGGTCTCGGGACTGATTTGGATGGTGGATATGGTAAAGAACAATGTCCCGCTGATCTCAATACAATTGCAGATTTGCAAAAATTAATCCTAATATTACAGAAAAGCGGCCATAGCGAAGATGATGTAAACAGGATAATGTCGCAAAATTTTATTGATTTCCTGTTAAATGCCTGGTCCTGATTATATAGGAGGATTCTTATAGATACTCAGTCATTTTTAATAATTTTTCTGTCATATCTTTGTCTGATGATTTTTATCGGTTGGTTTGTTTCGCGCAGGCAGCACGGTGGCGCGGCTTTTCTAATGGGGGGCAGGCAGACTTGGTTTCGGATTGCTCCTGGGGACAATTGTTGCGACACTGGTTGGCACAGGATCAAGTATGGGCGCGATTGCAAATGGATATGCAAACGGCTGGGGTGGCGCACTTTTTGGCATTGGCGGTGGTGTGGGAATTCTCCTGATTGTGAAGTTTTTTGCAGTGATGCGTCGTTACAATTTTATGACAATGACTGAGGAAATTTCCTTTTATTATGGAGCAAATAAAACCGTTAGGAGCATTGTTTCTGTAATATTATATTTGGCCTCTATCGGCTGGTTGGGTGCCCACATTTTAGGTGGTAGTTTTTATCTGAGCTGGATTTCCGGTTTGGATTTACTCTCTGCAAAAATTATAACCGCCATTGGATTTGGCTTATATGTGATTATTGGCGGGTACCTTGCTGTTGTCTGGACAGATACAATTCAGGCCGTAATACTTTTCAGCGGATTTATCCTGATGGCTATTATGGCAGTTCCGGCAGCGGGTGGCTTCGATGCAATTAATGCGTCTGTGCCGGCTGAAAATTTATCTTTTTTAGGTATCGAAAAAAGCGGGATGATTCCAGCCATATCCTTGGCTCTCTCCATTGCAGTTGGAGTGCTGGCTGCACCATCTTTTCGTCAACGTATTTACACAGCCAGGAATATTTCAATAGTTAAAAGTAGCTTTTATATTTCAGCGGTTGCCTATTTTGGGTTTTCATTTTTACCTGTCATTATTGGATTAAGTGCTTATACGATCAATCCCGGGTTGTCAAACAGTAATATGGCTTTTCCGTTTATGGCCACTACTGTACTTCCTCCTATTATTGGAATGTTGGTACTTGTGAGCGGGTTAAGTGCTTCAATGTCTTCGGGTGATTCGGATGCAATTACCGGTGTAACCATTTTACTCCGTGATGTATGGATGGTTATTTTTGGCAAAGTTCCCGATAAAACTCACATCGTGACATATTCGCGCTGGGCTATTTTTTTTAGTATTCTTCTCGCTTTTTCTTTTGGTATTATAGCGGAAGACATTTTGGGATATATCTCCAAAATGATTTCAACCCTTATGTCAGGTATATGTGTGACAGCCATATTGGGTCGGTTCTGGAAAAGAGCAACCTGGCAGGGAGCAGTTGCAGCGCTGATTAGTGGCTCAGTTATTTCCTTTGGTATATTGATGATACCATCCTTTTTAGAATTTTGGGGTAATCCCATATTTCCTTCCCTGACAGGAGCAACTCTTTTTCATATTGGGATTAGTTTTCTAACTCCAAAAAATAAAATCACTCCGGAAAAAGCACTGGAAATTATCAATATGGAACGGGAAGAAATGGATATATAGTTTACAATTAGAGTAGATTAGATTAAAATTGCTCTGCGGGTCAACGGCTTCTATAGTGCAACTTGATGCGGCGGGGCGCATCAAAGCGCTAAGTCGAAGTGAGATAAATCTGCGCGTCTGTGCGTTTTTACGAGAGATGAATTATACAAGCTAAATGGTAAATTGGTAAATTAATACAAAGGCTGATCTTCCCGGCATATATAAAAAAAAATATTATGGAGATTATTCGGAAGTACGTTTATCAAAAAATGAAAACGAGGAGAAATTCACATGACAGCTGAGCAGAAACTACAGGAACTAAATTTGGAATTGCCACCTGCTCCAGTACCTTTAGGAGTATATAAAACGTTATTGATCCATGGAAACACAGCATATCTTTCCGGGCATGGGCCGGTAAAATCAGATGGCACATTGATCGCCGGCCGTATCGGTGAAGAGCTAAATCAACAGGATGGTTATAACGCGGCACGGCAGACCGGACTTGCCATCCTGGCAACTTTAAAATCACAACTGGGTTCGCTAAACCGCGTCAAGCGTGTAGTTAAATTGCTGGGCTTTGTGAACAGTACGGCAGATTTCAATAAGCAACCGGCTGTGATTAACGGGTGTAGTGAATTGTTTGCCGAGGTGTTTGGAAAAGAATCAGGTGTTGGCACGCGCAGTGCAGTGGGTGTCAACACATTGCCCGGAAATATTCCGGTAGAGATTGAAGGCATTTTTGAGATTGGAGATTAGTTCTTATGCCCTGGTACGAAATATCTAACGAATCACAAATTGATTCGCCTGCCCTCCTGGTGTATCCGGATCGAATAGAAGCAAATATTGATCGGATGATAGAAATCGCTGGCGGTACTGAGCGTTTGCGTCCACATGTTAAAACATACAAAATGGCAGAGATAGTTAATGCCCAAATGGCACGCGGTATCAATAAATTTAAATGTGCAACCATTGCTGAAGCAGAAATGCTGGCACGATGTGATGTCCCGGATGTATTGTTTGCCTATCAACCGGTTGGTCCTAAAATCCTGCGATTACTGACATTGGTACAAACGTTTCCCGGTACTCAGTTTTCCGCATTGGTAGACAACCCAAATGCCATGAGAGAAATCGCTGTTGTGTTTGCGGCCGCAGGCCTCATCTTGCCATTATACACAGATCTGGATATTGGCCTTCATCGTACGGGAATTGCATCCAATAAAACGGCATTAGATCTTATTCGCAACATAGAAGCATCTCCGGGTGTCCGGTTTGCCGGCCTGCATATATATGACGGACATCTTGGGGCGGTCGATTTTAAAACACGGACTGAAATGACTGATAGTGCCTGGGAGAATATAAACGATCTGATAGAAAAAATTGAAGCGGCGGGATTGCCTGGCCCGAAAATTATTGCAGGCGGCTCGCCGTCATTTCCGGTTCACGCCAGACGCCCCGATATTGAATTAAGTCCGGGTACGGTACTGCTGTGGGATCATGGCTATGAGACAAAATGCCCTGAACTGCCATTTGAGTCTGCGGCCGTACTCCTTACACGGGTGGTGAGCAGACCATCAGATAATTCTGTCTGTCTGGATTTAGGCACAAAATCCGTTGCATCAGAAATGCCGGCACCACGCGCCGTCTTTCCTGGATTGCCAGTCTCAAAGGCTGTTTTGCATAATGAAGAACATTTAGTTCTTCAATTTGAGGAATCTTGTGTTCTGGATGTTGGTCAATGTTTGTATGCCATTCCATGGCATATTTGTCCCACGGTGGCGCTCCACGCTGAAGTTGGTGTAGTTGAAAATGGGCGGGTGAATAATACCTGGCGCGTCGTGGCACGTGACCGAAAACTGACAATTTGATGTTATGGTCGTTTGCTTATATCATACAAATGATAAATGAAGGTAATGTCAAAAGTTCTATGAAAAAACGAAAAACAGGATTAAAAGATGAAACCACAGAGCACCCAGAGGAAAACTCTGAGAACTCTAAAAGTCGGATTGTTGATCAACTTTAATGTTGACAAACTAAAAGAAGGAATAAGGAGAGTTACCTTATAAGAGATCACAGAGGGGAGATGATTAGAAATAGCATTAACATAAATAATATTAATAATTTACTCTGTGTACTCTGTGGTTATTTTTTACACCACCATAAATGAACAAAGGGGGATCATCATGAATAAAATAAAAAACGAAGATCTGGGGCAGGAAGTTTTTGATCTGTTCGACAGTTATGTGCATAGTAAGATCAATCGCCGTGAATTTATGGAACAAGTTTCCAAATATGCATTTGGCGGACTAACTGCTGCCGCGATTTACGAATATCTCGCACCGAAATATGCAGAAGCACAGCAAATCAAAGCGAATGATCCACGGCTAAATTCGGAATATATTGAGTACAAATCACCAAAAGGCGCGGGCAGGATGCGTGGTTTGCTTTCTCGTCCGGTGAATAGCAAAGCACAGTTGCCCGGAATTGTGGTGGTGCATGAGAATCGTGGACTCAATCCACATATTGAGGATGTGGCACGAAGAGCAGGTATTGCCGGTTTTATTGCACTCGCACCGGATGCATTGACGCCCCTGGGCGGCTATCCGGGAAATGATGACGACGGCAGGCAACTGCAGCGGCAGCGCGATAAGGAATCGATGTTGCAGGATTTTATTGCGGCATTTAACCATCTGAAGGCGCACCCGGAATGCAATGGAAAAATTGGTGTAGTCGGATTTTGCTTTGGTGGCTGGGTATCTAATATGATGGCCGTTCGAGTTCCGGATCTGCTTGCAGCTGTGCCATTTTATGGTGGCCAGCCAGAATCTGAAGATGTACCAGGTATTAAGGCCCCGTTGCTATTGCACTTTGCTGAACTTGACAAACGGGTTAACCAAGGCTGGCCGGAATATGAAACTGCTTTGAAAGCAAATAAAAAGGAATATACCGCGCATATCTATCCGAAGGTAAACCATGGATTCCATAATGATACTACGCCGCGATATGATCAGGAAGCAGCAGAACTGGCATGGCAGCGTACCATTGCTTTCTTCAACGAGAAATTGAGATAGTTACTTATATGTATATATCTTTTCCGGAAATAATTTCCGGAAAAACACCATAAATACTAGGGGATGTAATATGTATGCAAAACCGGGAAGTCTTATTTTTCTATTTCTATTTCTATTTATACTTTTTATCCAATCACCGGCAGACGATGTGGAAATATTGAAGATTGGCGCAGCGGCACCGGACTTTAATCTGCTCGGAATAGATGATAAATATCATTCACTTAAAAGTTATGAAGATGCAGATATTCTTGTAATAATTTTTACAGCAAACCACTGTCCAACCGCCCAATCCTATGAAGACCGTATGATTGAGCTGGTGAATGATTACAAGGATAAGGGTGTCGCAGTTGTCGCAATCTCGTCAAATAATCCTGAAGCAGTCAGACTTGATGAATTGGGTTATACGGATCTCGGCGATTCTTTTGACGATATGAAACAACGTGCAAAAGATAAAAATTATAACTTTCCCTATTTATATGACGGTGATGAGCAGCTTGCCTTAATTGCATACGGTCCTACCTCTACGCCCCATGTCTTTGTTTTTGACAAGGACAGAAAATGTCGATTTACCGGTCGGATTGATGATAATGAGGATATAAATAAAGTGAAGTCGAAAGATACGCGAAATGCAATCGAAGCCATATTAGCCGGTAAACCTGTGCCTGTCGAAACAACAAAAACATTTGGCTGTTCAATGAAATGGGCATCAAAAAAAGCAACAGCAGAAGCATCGATCAAGAAGTGGAATGCGGAAGAGGTGAGTGTTGAGATGATTGATATTGATGGTATTACGCAGTTGCTTAAAAATGATTCCGATAAACTAAGATTAATAAATGTATGGGCTACATGGTGCGGACCATGTGTCTCTGAATTTCCGGAATTAGTTAAAATTAACAGAATGTACCGTCATCGCGATTTTGAGATGGTCACCATCAGTACCGATCCGCCGGGCAAAACTGATAAAGTGCTTAAGTTCCTAAAAAACAACTATGCTTCAAATAAAAATTATCATTTTAGTTCCGATGACAAATATGCTTTAATTGAAACCATTGATAAAGAATGGCCCGGTGCATTACCTTATACCTTACTTGTGAAGCCGGGGGGTGAAATTATCTACAAAAAACTGGGAGTCATCGATCCACTTGAAGTAAAAAAGGTAATTGTTGAATACGTCGGCAGAGTCTATCATGAATAAATTGAGTTGTTGTCCCCCAGGTTATTTTTGGGTGCGCATTGTATAGATCCCGAAACAAGTTCGGGATGACGATCATGTCACCCTGAATTCATTTCAGGGTCTATTTAATTAGTACATTACATATTTTACCAGTCGGCCATCCAGGCCGCCGTTACTTAAAATCCACTTTTTGCTGGCTTTTAATCCGATATTCTTTATGTACGTTCGATCTCCAAAATAAATAAAGGCGGTCGAATTGGTACAGCGCTGCTTCAGGAAATCCCCCAGTTTTTTATAAAAATCACTTAAATCCGTCTTGTTCTTCATGCGGATACCATAAGGTGGATTACAGACAATAGTGGTATCTTTGAGTCTGTTCGATTGAAAATATATCTTTTTGCATTAGTTTTATTTTTGAATCCGGGTCAATTAGCGCACTATTTTTCTTTGCTGTTTCTACTGCTTTAAGGTCAATATCACTGCCCTGGATCAGGTTACTACTCACAGGCTGTATATTATTATTGGCCTCCTTTTTTATCTTTTTCCATAATTTTTCATCAAAATCCGGCAGACGTTCAAAACCAAACTTACTCCGCCGACTGGCAGATGGCGTATTTGTGGCCGCCAGATAAGCTTCGCATAACAGCGTTCCCGAGCCGCAAAATGGATCATAAAAGGGCGTTTGGCCATCCCACTCACTGTACCGAATAATCGACGCGGCCAGTGTTTCACTCATGGGTGCTTGTGTGGATTCCATGCGGTAACCACGGCGATGCAGTGAACCACCTGATGTATCCACACTGATCGTAGCCACATTCTTTTCGATATATACATTTAGCCATAAATCGGGATTGCGGGTATCAATGGAAGGCCGTTTTCCATCGCGCTCCCGGAAATAATCAACAATGGCATCTTTCAGACGCAGTGCCGCATATTTGGAATGATTGATATTGCTTTGGGAAACATTGGCAAAGATGGCCAGAGTCTGCTCAGGATTCAGAAAGTCATTCCAGTTTATCTGTTGTGCCACCTGGTACAGATAATTATCCGAATGACAATCAAAAGTTTTCAATGGCGCCAGTACGCGGTTGATCAGCCGGGAATGCAGATTAATCCGGTACAGCGATTCCCGATCTGCGTTAAAATAGATACCGCGGTAGGAATGGCTGGTTTCCTCAGCGCCAAGTTCCAGTAATTCAGCCTCGGCAATATCTTTGATATCATCGGCGACCTGCGCAAAATAACGCCGGGACAGTTGATATTCGTACATTTGTTCTTCCAATTAGTATAGGTTTGGAACTCGGAACTTGGAACTGGGAAATAAAATTTAGAGATTACTGTTATCCAGCATCCAGCATCCAGCATCCAGCATCTACATGTATCCTGTATCCTGTATCCTGTATCCTGTATCCAGAAAATTTACCAATTTAATATCCAGACATTCCATAACTAAACGACCCACCCCCACGGTCCCCCTCCCTCAACTATCGTTCAGGTAGGGGGATGAATGTGGTAAAATTAATACTATCAATGCCCGCGGATTTCGCTGAGGAGGCTGATTTCCGCTGATAAAAAAAATAAATATTGCGCGATAATCAGGTCACAACTAAAAATAATTAGTATATATTTAATCCGCGAGAATCCGTGTTATCCGCGTAATCCGCGTGCTATTATGATGTAAGCATTCAGCACATAAACGACCCACCCCCTCGGTCCCCCTCCCTCACCTATCGTTTAAGGAGGGGGATGAATAGGGTATATTAAATATTACAATCCATGAACGAATATGTCTGTATGAGTATCAGGTGGTCAGGATGTCGCCAGTCACTCTCTTTAACGGACTTTCAGATAAGGCGCTGCTGCGTACAGGAATTGCAAACGGAAATGAAGCAAGCGTACGGGCATTGGGTCATCATATTCTGGGACATGAATTACATCATATTAAAATGATACAGGATGTATATTTGAAGGAATATAAATTGTATTGAACACCATAAAATAAATTTCTACTCCGGAAATTATTTCCGGAGAAACACTTTCATCTGCTGTGTCTAATTCTTCTCTTTCTATAATTTGCATTTTTTAAGGTTGTAAATTGTCATCCTGTGCGATGGATTCCTTTAGAGAACTTGGTTGTGAATCTCCTCAAATCTATGATAACTTTCCATGATTCATTCCGTATTATTAGAGCAAAAGTAAATTTATAATACCGGAAGGATAGTAACATGCAAAATCACTTCAAAGAAAAAAACACCAGCTTTTTGATATTCATTTTTTTACTATTGATTCCGGGATTTATATCTGCTCAGAGCGAAATCATTGAATTACAGTTCAAACAGTCATCTGATACAGGTTCGGATACAACCAGAACATTGGAAAGCCTGGTTAAAGTACAGGGTACGGGCCAGTTTAAAGAAGATGGTCTATATCTGATGACTCACTATGGTGATCGTGGGGAGATCTTCAAAAAGGAAAACGAGGAGTTAATTGACAATCCTTTTATAGATCAGACATGGCGCCATTGCAGTATATTTTCCACATCTACTGCTAATTCCGTTTTAATGGGTAGAAATTGGGATAATCAGAATGTGGGCTCTATAATTGTTAATTACTATAATCCCCCTAATGGATATGCATCGATTTCATTTTGCAGATCCATTGATTTGGGTTTTGGACATAAAGACCTGGAGGACCATAAATCGAGTATATTTGGACCTAAACTACTTTTGGCCCCTTTTTATGCTTATGATGGGATCAATGAACAGGGTCTTTCTGTAGCAGTTGCAGGGGTAAAGCATACGACGATCAACCCCCAAAGTGATAAAGAGTTGGTGTTTGTCCCTCTACTGGCACGTAAAATACTGGATCATACAGAAAACATCGAAGAATCTGTGAATATGGTTGAAAAGTATATCCCTTTTGATATTGACAAAAATTCATTAAATACGCATTTTTACATTGTTGATGCATCCGGCAAGTCAGTTATACTGGAATATGCAGATAATAAGTGGCATAAAATATATGGAGACAAATCCTGGCAGGTTTTAACAAATAAATCCATATATAATGATTCGGATACTAAATTGCGAGATAAATGCTGGCGGTATCGTAGTATCTCCGAAACACTTGAAAATACTCATGGTAATGTGGACTGGCGGGCAGGTATGAAAATTATGCAGGATGTAACACAGAAAGGCACAACCTGGTCGGCGGTTTATTCCCCAACAAAAAAAGAAATATATTTCTGTGTTTATCAAAACTGGGATAAAATTTATCATTTTACTGGATTTTAATGCACTGAGTTTTTATAGTTAATAAATCCATGTGGGCAGAAAGATAAATTTTATTTACTGTTAAGTATAATCATAACTTTTAAATATTACGAAAAATGGCAATGTACTGAAAATATTTCTATATTTCTACAAGTCATTATTTCTATTAGCCGTAAGTTAGAAAAAACGTAACACAATTATTAGGAGGAAGGTTTAAATGGCAAAAGGCAGAGACAAGGCAAAAGGCCCGGAAAAGAAAAAAGCACAAAAAACCATTAAAGAAAAAAGAAAATTAAAAAAAGATAAAAACGCAAAATCATGACTAATAATGACGTCTTGCGTCGTATCCGTTATATTTTTGATTTCGGTGATTCAAAAATGATCGCCTTGTTTGGTTTGGCTGATCTTAAGGTTACCCGGGAAGAGGTAAGTGATTGGTTAAAGAAAGAAGATGATCCGGCATATAAGAATTTGCCCGATGCAAAACTTGGTATTTTTCTGGATGGATTGATAATTGACAGGCGAGGAAAAAAAGATGGCCCGCAACCGGTGCCGGAAAAACGCATATCAAACAATATCATTTTTAGAAAATTAAAAATCGCACTTGATTTAAAAGCCGAAGATGTCCTGGATATATTGGATCTGGTAAATATACGTATCAGTAAACACGAACTAAGCGCGTTCTTCAGGAGGCCCGACCACAAACACTACCGTAATTGTAATGATCAGATTTTACGTAATTTTTTAAAAGGTGTACAGATAAAGTATCGGGATAATATTTAAAATTAGTAATTAGGAATATAGGAATTAGGAATTTGGAATTTTGGATTTTGGAGTAAAATCTAGTAGTTTAACCAATTTCATCAATATTGTCCATGTAAGTTATTATTTATTATAACTTTGTGCCTATTTGCCAAAAATCAGTGACTTCACTTATTTTTCTCTTTTTGTTTTGAATTTTTCTGCGGTTCATTTGAACGGGGAATATTAAGGTGAAATATTTGTTTTCGACAGCCGCTTTATTTTTTTTATTCGCAGATGTCTCATTTTCTCAAGAATACCAATGCCCCTATTTCCCGATGGAATTAGGCAGGTCCTGGGTATATAGCAGTGATGATTTTCCTGATTCATTAATCTCAGCCATTGTCGATACAGCAACGATTAATGGTCATTTTTACTATGCATTTTCACCTTATCAACCGGAAATTACCCGGCATATATATTGGCTACGTCCGGAGCCTCGAAAAATATTTGCATTGAATTTGGATGATTCGACTGAATATCTGTTATTTGATTTTGATACACAACCTGGTCAGCGCTGGGAAATACCGCCGGTTCTTACACCGTTTAATGTACCGGTAAATCAATGCGATTGGGGTAGCCTGATAACTTTATTCAGCGACAGCGATACGGTTTTCAACTCAGACAGAACATTTATTCGTTGCTATCTTTTTGCACATTATGAACATCCTTGCTATGATGCCGGTATAGGTAACACCATGTTCTCAAAGGATTTTGGTATTGTCGCGTTCTCTCAGGTTACGGAAGGAGGTGTGCTTGACTGGGAACTGGTAACTGAGCCAGCAGATACAACCATACTTTTGGGGTCATATTCTATCGTTGGCAATCCTTGCCTGACGGTTCCATGTATTCCGGGTGTTGTCAGTGCCGTAATTTCTAACGATACAAATTATGTGTTAACCGTTAAAGAAAATTTTGCCTGGAATGGGGATTTTATATGGGGAGAATACTCTCCCGTACATGGTGACTCAATTCTGGTTAAAGGAATTATTACGGAGAGAATAGATTGTCATGGCAAAGAATATTTTACCTGTGAAGTGCTAAATTTAACAGAATATGTACCAATGGGAATCCCGGATAAATCAGCTCAACCTGTAAGTACCAAAGATATCCTATATCACAACTACCCAAATCCGTTCAATCCGCAGACAAAAATTGAATATGTTCTGGCAAATCCCGGTAATGTGAAGATCATTTTATATGATGTACAGGGCCGGGAAATAAAAACCATTATTGATGAATATCAGGAGAATGGACAGCATAACATTATAGTTGATGGGCGGAAGTTGCCATCCGGCATATACTATTATCAACTGATCACAAATTCTGGCTTGCAATCAAGATCCATGATCCTTGTTCGCTAGTATAATTCACCAATTATTTGATTGGGAAGCGTTGGTTTAATTTTTGGCATCAAATATGTGTTCATGTTACTTTTGCAACAGGACAGGTTTTAATTTTATGTAAAATTATTTCATAAGGGGGCAGTAAATGAATGGCGGCAACCCTACTATCGAATGGTTGCAAGTTTCAGGAGGACAATGTCTAAGATTTACTTTTGATGAGGAATTATCCGAATATGATGCAGAAATGGCTATTGCAGAATGGAAGGAAATGGTTCAGCGAAAGAAGGTATAAAAACCTGTCTTATATGGGATTGCCGGAAAATGAGGGGTTATGAGACCGGCGCCAGAACAAAATGGACCGAAGCGCTAAATGAAATGAAATCACAGATTGGCAAAATATGGCTAATTAGTGATTCGGCCTTTATACGAATGGGTGCGTCTGTAATGGCCATGTTCACGTCTCTCGAAATTAATCCGGTTAGTTCTGAAAGTGAAATAGATATGTAAGACTGGAATAACCGTGAATGAAACCATCGTTTTATTTTAAAAAATGTAATGATAAATGATGTATCCTTTATATAATCCTATAGAATATTGTGCAGAAATTAGAGTTAGATTACCCTTGTAAATGGTCCTACCGCATTGTGGGAACAGACGAACAGTGATTACGCGAAGCAGTAAAATCTGCTGCGGGTAATAAAAAATATATGCTTTCGGTCTCCCACCGAAGTTCAGGTGGGAAGTATCTCTCACTTAATATTGAATTACAAGTAAATGATGAAACAGAACGGCTTGGTATATTTGAGAATCTGAAGAACCATGCGGCTATAAAATATGTATTGTAATGGCACATCATACTCTTAAAACCAGTTATGCAAAATTGTCGGACCGGCTCAACCGTTTCCCCCAGGGCGCACCGCCATCCGACCTGTTATTTAATATATTAAAGATCCTTTTCAGTGAAAAAGAAGCCGAACTGGTTTCATACCTGCCAATAAAACCCTTTACTGCTATAAAAGCCAGTCAGATCTGGAAAATGGACCTGACAAATACACAGAAGGTACTCGATGAATTGGCCGGTCGTGCCATTCTGGTTGATATCGAACAAAATGGGGAGACGGTTTATGTCTTACCACCCCCCATGGCCGGATTTTTTGAGTTTTCACTGATGCGTGTTCGGGGAGATATTGATCAGAAAGCACTGAGTGAATTATTTTATCAGTACATGAATATTGAGGAAGATTTTATCCGCGATTTATTTACCAGGGGTGAAACGCAACTGGGGCGAACTTTTGTTCATGAACCGGTATTATCAGATCAAAATGCACTGCATGTACTGGATTATGAACGGGCCAGCGAAGTCATAAAAAATGCCACATACCGCGGAGTAGGGATCTGCTACTGCCGGCATAAAATGGAACATTTGGACCGCGCCTGTGATGCACCCATGGACATCTGTATGACTTTCAATAACACGGCTGCATCCCTTATCCGGCATGGAAATGCCCATCAGGTGAGCGTCGAGGAGTGTTTGGATTTGCTACAGGTCGCCTATGAACATAATCTGGTTCAGTTTGGTGAAAATGTCAGGAATTCAGTTAATTTCATATGCAATTGCTGCGGATGCTGTTGTGAGGCCATGATTGCCGCCCGCCGTTTTGCCATTTTAAATCCGGTGCATACGACCAATTTTCTTCCGGTCATAAATGAGGCGAATTGTAACGGGTGTGGCAAGTGTGTCAACGTCTGCCCGGTAGAGGCGATGACACTGGTCTCGGCAAATGACCCCCATAAACCCAAATCTAAAAAAGCAAGTTTAGATGAAGATTTGTGTCTGGGATGCGGCGTTTGTGTTCGCAACTGCAGCAAGGATGGCATTCATCTCAAATCCCGTGAGGCACGGGTAATCACACCATTAGACGGCACACACCGCGTGGTCATGATGGCCATTGAACGAGGCAAGTTACAAAATCTGATTTTCGATAATCAGGTATTATGGCACCATCGTGCCCTGGCTGCAGTTTTGGGTGCAATTTTAAAACTACCGTCAATCAAACAGGTACTCGCCAGTGAGCAAATAAAATCCCGCTACCTGGAGGTCATGATTACCAGCTATAATAACCGCAGCTTGAATAATTAATAGAATCGTGATTTCCGAAACATATTATTTTTGTAATAACAGAGTAATGAGGATTGATTATCTTGTCCGAAAGTGTTCTCGGCAATCCAACAACAGTGACATTGTCTGCAGGTGGGATATTCTTAGTTTGATGAAAAGTGTGATCGGATTTAGTTTAAGAATTTTTAAGGGATTGCTAGGTAAAATGAAAAGATATTTGACCTTGTCGGCGTTTATATCAGCGATAATAATTTTGATATCTCAATTCTCATGCGATACCCATGATGTGTATGTGAATTCTTTGGGTATGACAATGACCAGAATTCCTGCCGGTAGTTTTTTTATGGGAGATACATGCGGTCATTGGGATGAAATACCGGTTCATAATGTAACTATCTCAAAGGCGTTTTATATATCTAAAACCGAAATCACAATAGAGCAATTCAAGATGTTCAAAGAAAATTACCATGGTTATGAGACGTATTCACCATACGCCACCGGAATCAGCTGGTATAATGCAAATGAATTTTGTAAGTGGTTATCGTTAAAGGAAAATAAGAATTTCAGGCTGCCAACCGAAGCGGAATGGGAATATGTATGCCAAAACCGTGAAACCTGGAAGCTTAAGAAACATGCTCGACACTACCCTGGAATGGTGTCAGGATTGGTATGGCCCATACCAGCATAAACGGCAAACAGATCCGGTAGGGGCCGAAAAGTCGATAGCAAAGGTTGTACGTGGTGGGCTGCCTGATATACTTGTTAAAGAATATACATACCCGGAAAGCTTTTATTATCGACCCGGGAATCGCGCCGGCATTGCTCCCGCTTTTGATGGATTTAGTGTGCCGGTTGATTCTCAAGTTATGGGCCGCGGAAATCAAAATGAGGCTATTACAAATGAAGGTCTTGCTGGAATTGTCTATGACGATCTGAAGATGAGCAATCCGCTGGTACTTTATCCGATATCGGTGATGAATTCTGCAAAACTCAAGTGGATATCGATGAATAATTGGGCCGCAAAATGGCAGGGATTTATTGAATCCCCATATACCGGTGAGATTACCTTTAGCGTAGAATGTGATAATAATATCGAAATTGTTATTGATGGTAACCCCGTCATTGCCGGAAGCGGAAATAATGATACACTATCCGGCACAATATCATTAATCGCCGGGCAGAAATATCCTTTGCAGATAATATATTTTCATGATGGCGGCATGTCATTCTTAAAATTATATTGGAGCTGGCAAGACGAGAAAAGAGAGATTGTCCCTAAGCGTGCGCTTACGCATAGTGAAAAAATTAAGAATGCTCTGCTTGTGAAGTATAAAAAGGGTATCTTTTCACGGTATGTGGAGCCATCCATTGGCTTCAGAATCGTACAAGCTCCTGAAATACAAACCAAACCAACATCGTTTGAACTGCCGTTTGTAAATCAATGTGTAAAACAAAATCCTATGAACACTATGACTAAGCCCAAAAAGTCTTATTTCAGAAAAAGATATCTTCATACCGTTCCTCCAGACCACAGTACAAGAGATGAAATATATTTATCCGGGATGCATCCTTCCTTTGGTGGTCATAATCATCATCCTTCGATTATTGTGTGTCAAAATGGCGATTTGCTGGCAACTTATTTCTCATCTGAATATGAAGATGCCCCGGAAGTATCACTCATGGCCAGTCGCTTACGCTTTGGTTCAGATGAATGGGATTTACCGTCACCTATCGCTGATTTTCCGGATGTAAATGATGTTTCTCCTCTTCTATGGCGTGAAAACGAGAAAATATATTTATTCTGGGGAAACATTCATTTGAAAGGAGGCTATCCTTTTCAATGGATTGAATCGACCGACAACGGTGCTTCCTTTAGTGAAGTAAAATTTCCCGGAATTGGACTTGTGTTCGACGGCTTTGCACCACAACCTATCACATCAATTTTCAGGGATAATGACCGAACTATTTATTTAGCTTGTGATGGTGTCGGTGCACAATCACTGCTTTGGGCCAGCACTGATGACGGCAAAAACTGGTTCGACACCGGTGGCAGAACAGGCGGAAGACATACAGCCATTGTTCCATTAGAAGATGGATTGTTTTTTGGGATGGGCGGTAAAAAATCGGATATTGACGGATTTATGCCGATTTCAATTTCTTCGGACCGTGGTAAATCGTGGAAAATCAGCCAGTCAATTTTCCCAAGCCTTGGAGGGGGACAAAGACCTGCGTTGCTCAGGTTACAGAGCGGGCGCTTACTATATGCAGGTGACTTCCAAAGGAAAGACGGATTTCAACCTCAAGGAATCAAGGAGCGCGGTGCGTTTGTTGCTATTTCAGGTGATGAAGGAAAATCCTGGAAAATCAAGAAAATTCCGGGCACTCTTGAGAGTTCAGATGATGAAATTGCCAGAGAAATGAAGGGCGGAACACTGGGATATGTCAGTCTTGCGCAGGGGGCGAATGAAATGATACACCTGATCACTTCAAAAAATGCTCCCGCACTTCATTTTGAGTTTAACGAAGCCTGGATATATAGTGATAGAAGTGGTTTCATGAATGCTAATGATTTGATGCAGTCTTCTGCGACTGGTCTGACACATGTTAAAACATATGAAGAATTTTATCCTGATGGTGAAATAAAAGCACGATTTGCCGGAGGGATTGCCGATGATGGAAGATTTATTCTGGATGGCAGGGAGGAATGGTATTACCAGAACGGTGATCTTAAGTATGAGACAGAATTTAAAGTTGGAAAAAAAATAAGTGTTGAGAAATATTATTCTCCAAGCGGAATAATCCTGTGGGAAAGAAAATATAACGTGGATGAATTTACCTGGATTCAATATTGGGATAATGGAAAGTTGAAGTCCAAATCGCACTGGAAAAATATGATCTGTAATGGTCCGGCTGTACTGTCAGATTATGATGGCGGGACTATCAGGCAAGTGATGTTTGTAAATGGTCGTATTATTAATAATATTGAAACGGAATCAAAATGAGAAATACCACACTGCTAATTATATTGCCTCTATTCATTGCTTTTGTGTCATGTGATAATTCAACTGAAACCGGTGATCGGGAGAATAAACTTTATATAACCGCCAGGGATGAGAATGGTAACGGATTGCCGGAGGTTGGATTGCATTTTTATCTTGATAATCTGGCAAAACAAAGACAATCTCAAAGAGTGTCAGAAGAAAGAAAAAAAGTTGCGAAGGATTCAATTGTGATGCCATTAGAATATCAATTAAGTCAAAACTATCCAAATCCATTTAATCCCGCTACGACGATCGGATTTAGCCTGCCAAAATCAGGATGGATAACGCTGCAAATAATAGCAAGATCAGACTCTGCCATCATAAAAACACTTTTGGATGGAAATTATAATGCCGGTTTTCACCAGGTTATGTGGAATGGGACTAATGATGATGGAAAATATGTTACCAATAATGTCTATTTTTATCAGTTAATTACAGATGAGTTCAGGGAAACAAAATCTCTGTTTATAAATATGATCGATCCCGAGCATATCCGTTCCCTGGACTGTATCCCGATTAAAATAACCGATGCCAATGGTAAAATGGAACTTGATTATGCTAGTTTCCCGATTGATGAAGAAATTATCAGTACGGATGAAAGTGGAAATGAACTGGGTGTGTTCAATTTCCCGAATTCGTTTACTCTGGTATTGCTGAAAGAAAATTACCAATCGAAGACCATACCGGTTAAAATAGATCTATCAAAGCCCCTGGAATTATCCGCTGCATTAATCCAAAATGATTAAAATGAATGAATCATTTTTCGCAGAGGTGCTGAGTTATTAAGTCTTAAGTCAATATAAAACTGACTCTAAGCAGGGAACCGAAATTCCCGGATATTGGGCGCCATATTGAAATTCGCTATAGGAAGAAATATAATGAATAGAAAACCGATTCTCCTTTTCGTACCAGTACAAATTCGATTCTTGATTATGCTTAGCATGTCAGTCATGATACTTAATTGTGATCAAAATAATAATACCGCATACCAGGCTATTGTTTCTGCGGAGCATACAGGGACACCGGGTGCGGTTATTGATGGCATTCCGACCTATCATAGTGTCACTGAGGCTCTGACTGCTGCCCCTGCAGAGAACAAAACCCCTTTCGTGATATATATTCGTAACGGCAGTTATCATGAAAAATTGAGTGTGGATAAATCAAATATTCACCTGATAGGTGAAAGCCGTGACGAGACAATCATCACTTACGATGCAACCGGAGAATCAGTCAGTCCGGAAGGAGAACCGTACGGAACCTGGGGATGCTTCACGATACGGATAAGCGCTCCAGGATTCAGGGCCGAAAATCTACATTTGAAAACAGTTTTGACTACCCGGGTAATGCAAAAAAGTCTGATGATGATTCTTCTAAGATCCGAAATACACAAGCAGTTGCTCTGATGACGGCTGATAAATGTGACAGAGCGGTATTTATAAACTGTAAAATTAGCGGATATCAGGATACGCTTTTTACAAACGCCGGTCGTTCATATTTCTACCAGTGTCAGATTCTCGGGCATGTTGATTTTATATTCGGCGCGGGACAAAGTGTATTTGAAGAATGTGAAATTGTGTCCCGAAACCGGCAAAATAAAAATCCGACCGGATATATTACTGCGCCCAGTACACCTATTGCATATCCTTTTGGATTTCTTTTTACCAACTGCCGGTTGATTAAAGAAAATTCTTCACTCCCGAAGAAGTCGGTACGACTTGGACGGCCATGGCATCCAGGTGCTGATTTGAGTATCTCCGGAAGCACAGTTTTTGCGAATTGCTTCATGGATGATCATATTGGCCCCAAAGGTTATGCCCGGATTTCTTCACGCGACTCTGACGGAAATCGAATCTGGTTTGATTTGAAACCTGATTCACGTTTTTTTGAGTATGGCAGTTATGGACCCGGGGCGATAAACAGTCCGGAGAGACCCGTGCTTGAAGAATCTACGATGAAATGGTATTCGGTTAGGAATGTGTTGAATGGCTGGGTGCCGCGAGAGTAAAAGGAATCCACTTCCCTGAATAACTAGTGAGAAAAAAATCTGAACAAGGTTTAGATAAACGCTTGGATTTAAATATATAGAACGAACCTGGGAACTTATATATCAAAGAGGAAAATGGAGAAAAAAACATTTATTGGCGGTCAATTTAAAACACACTTTATTTTAGGTCTTCGATTTGGAATAGCAGGATCCCTGACCGGTTTTATTCTACATGCCTTGTGGGGAGACCTGGAAGCCATTTGGTATACGGTAGTGACTGGTTTCTCAATTGGATTTTTTATTGGTTTCTTTGAATGGATATTTTCCAATCACAAAATAAAAAGACTACCCTACTCAATAATATTATTATTCAGAGCAATTTCATATTTCTTCATAACTCTCATCTGCGTTTACATTATTCTTATCATATTTCTCCAGAAGAATGGATTAGGTTCTCAGGCATTGGCGGATCCTCAAAAATTTGCAGAAATCAGCAGGGTATATTTTCTGACAAATATAAATACGATATACATACTTCTTCTGACATTATCTGCGACATTTATCTGGCAGTTAAAATCATTCTTTGGTAAAGGCGTATTAATAAACTACTTAACCGGCAGGTATCATAAACCGTCTATAGAAGAACGTATTTTTATGTTCCTGGATTTAAATGATGCGACGACCTTCGCTGAAAAGTTAGGCTCAAAAAAATACAGTTCATTTCTTAGTGACTTCTTTAATGATCTGGATTCAGCATTTGTAAAAACAAAAGGTCAGGTATTTCAGTATGTGGGAGATGAGGTCATTGTAATATGGAAACCCGCTGAAGGCCTTTTAAACAGCAACTGCATCAAGGCTTATTTGTTGGCTATTGATATTCTGAAGAAGAGGAAAGACTACTATTTAGATAAATATAATGTATTCCCGGCATTTAAAGCATCTCTGCATCTGGGAGAAGTGACAATAACTGAAATTGGTGTGTCCAAAAAGGAGATTGTTTATCACGGAGATACCATTAATACTGCATCCCGGATATGTGCAACCGCCCATTCACTGGGTAAAAGTATCCTGATTTCAGAAACGTTACATGATCAGTTAGAGACAGATAGCGATATTATATTTGAAAATATGGGTGCACATACTTTTAAAGGTAAAAAACAGAAGATGCGTATATATAGCATTTTACATGATGCTGAATCAGTTGATAGATAGATTGATTAAAAATCAGGAATTGAAAAATGTTAGTTAAAATAATAGTGCTACTGTGCTTTTCAGTTACTTTTATTACCTGTCAGTCTGGAGGAGATGTGTCAACCCAGATTGAGAATAAGGACATCCAATTATCAAATTCTGAATTTTTTGATCCCGGCGAGAACAATGTTTTTGTTTGTGATTATATGGGACAAAAAACACCTGGTGATACTCCGGTGAAATTTGCACCCGATATCATCTCAACAAAGAAGATGATTCTAGTTTTGAAATATCGCATTCAGGAAAAGAACTGGTTTTTAACCGCTACGGAAAAATATTTATTTCGAGCCAGGATCTGGATGGCACATGGCAGGCACCGGTGGCGATGTTTGATGGAGGAGAATCGTCATTTTCAAAAGATGGTCAAAAAATATACTTCAACTCCAGTGCATCTTTTCAAGGTTCAAAAGTTGCTTTAAATGTATGGTGTTCTGAAAAACAAGATGGCCGCTGGTCACAGCCAAACTACCTGAGCGGACAGGTGCTAGAATCAGGTAATGCATGCACCATCGCTGGCACAAAATGGCAATATGTACGCATCAGGTATTACGGTGTTGAAATATGAAGAATAAAAAAATACCAGAAAGCAAACAGTGTAAGTTGCCACAAATCATAAGGTGCACACCCGTTTATTGCTTCCGACGAAAGTTTATAATTATCGATAAAAAACCACCTGCCGGAGGATATGGAGCGGATTTATACATCAGTTTCCTAAAAGAAAGATTCAATTGGACAGATCCAATTTGGCTTGGTGATAAAATCAATACCGATAAAATAGAAACAAATGCGTATGTTACCCCGGATGAAAGTATATGTTTTTTACGCGCAGTTTTGATATCTATTGGGTAGAAGCACAATTTATTAGTGAAATGAAAAACAGGATGTAATAATCAAAATTTAATTCGTTTGAACGATATGAAACGATCCTGGAATCTAAGGGTTGGATTATTTCACGAGAAACGAAGGTAATGAAAGAATGGAAAATACATCTACAGGTGGTGAAGTAATAAAAATTCAGCCTTTAAAATGGTCATCACTGATACTATTATTCGGATTGCCAACCATCCTAAACATAATAGCCTGCTGGTTTGCCATACCGTTTCTGGACTCGCTAAATATTATTCCAATTGAAGTCAGCTACTTTTTAAGCGTAGGATTATTGGTATTAGTGCCGATGTTTTTTGGCGCAATATATCTGAGTGGGAAAGATATAAATTCATATAAAATATCTGATCTGTTCGATCGAATGAGAATAAAAGCGCTTTCAAAGCAGGACTGGGTTTGGACCGTATCTACATTCGTTTTTCTCGTATTATTATCTTATCTGATTGCCAAAATAATTATGCCGAATCTCGGCATGGATGCGACACCATTCTTTTTTCAGAATATGCCACTGAGTGATAATTACATCTGGGTTGTTTATATTTGGCCCATATTTTTCTTTTTCAATATTTTTGGTGAAGAGTTTCTATGGAGAGGGTATATCCAGCCGAGACAGGAACTGCTTAATAAAAACTGGACATGGCTGATACATGGATTGTTCTGGGCGGTCTGGCATTTACCAATGGGCATAGATCTGGTTTTTTCCGCGACGCCCATATTCTTTATATTACCTGCTGTGGTCCAGATCAGAAAAAACACCTCAATTGCGATTATTGTACATTCGGTATTCGGGACATTCGGATTCCTGGCATTGGCCCTCGGTCTGGTTCATTAATATGGATTCCGATCTTTTGATTCAGGCTATTTAGTATATGAATATGCGAAAGACTATTTTTACATCAATCTTAATTATTTTAGGTGCTGCCGTAGTTGCCGGGCAGGACATCCTGGTTACAAAAATCAGCGAAGATGCGGGCATACATACCGATCGGCGTCCGATTTCGGTTGGGTTTTATGACAGCACCGTGAATAAAACCTTTATCAGCTGGATGGGATCATATAGTGATGCTGTGGTAAAAGAGTTTGATCACAGTACACAAGAATGGAGCGATGATCAAATAGTCGGTGCCTCTCCCTTTGCCGACTCTCATAATTATCCGGGTATGATTCAGACAGAGGATGGCCGGTTGCTTGTGGTTTATGGCTGTCACAATAGTGTTATGAGAATAACCACATCTGCAAAACCTTCCGATATCGAAGGAACATGGCATGACCGAGATCTGAGTGCGGCACAGGGGGCATCTTACCCTGTCCCTCTAATTACTTCCGATGGTACGATTTACTGTTTTTATCGCATAACAATGCGGGAGCTCTTATCCGGCCGGAACCTACCCGACTGATTACCGACCGCTTGGATTTGTCAAGTCGCATGATAATGGTGATTCCTGGGATTATGCAGTAAAATTCATCGATAATTATCCAAGAATTGATAATTTGTGTGAAATATATAACGGAAAGATAAGTTATCAGGCAGCCAATGATTCCATCAGCGAGCGTATTCATATCGCCTGGTCCCTCTCCGGTGGCGGGCCGGATAATCATCAGCATGGCTTGTATCGCAGACATGTGTATTATGCCTATCTGGATCCATCCAATGATCATTTATATGATATTAAAGGAAATGATCTGGGTACGGAAATCGATGACTCAGAAGCCGAGAAATTTTGTAAAGTTATTTCGACCGGAAATCCTCCGGATGGAGAGCAGGTTGGTTATCAGGTGTCTGTGCATTTTAATGATGATGGGACTCCGTTAATTATCTATCAGCATGAGGGATTTAAATGTGCATACAGGTCGGGAGAGGAGTGGTCGGTTTCTACGATTGCACCGCAGAGTAGCGAACCCCGTGAGATTGAGAAAACGGGAAAAAAGGGGTTTCGGGTTTACCGCACTTCCGGCAGTTCTGTTTTTTTGTATAAGACAAATGATGGAGGCGTTAACTGGGAACTGGATAATAAAATTCTCTGCCCTGCACCGGTAAGACGCTGCAATATGATTAATAATTATCATGATGAGGTGAAACTCATACTCGCCGAGGCAAAGGAGGATGGCAATAATGTTGGTATTGCCAGCCGGGACGTTTTTATTGGCAGTATTGTGGATGGAACAAAAATTGATGATTATAATCCGAAATCACCTTCTGAATTCGAACTTTTTCAAAATTATCCCAATCCCTTCAATCCGGTAACGGCTATCGGCTATCGGCTATCGGCCATCAGCAATGTTGATTTGAGTATCTATAATCTGCTGGGCCAAAAAATAAAAACATTGGTCTCAAAAAGTCAGCCGGCCGGTGAATATCAAATTGAATGGGATGCAAGTGGTTTTGTTAGTGGGATTTATTATTATCGCCTTCAGGCCGGAAATTATAGTGCAGTGGAGAAGATGATGTTTTTGAAATAAGGATCATATGATGCCAACATGCTAAATATTAAAACACAACAATCTATCTCCTGTCGCGTATACATTTTGAGACACATGTAAAACACAATCAATTAAATAATAGAAAAGCGAGGTTCTTAAATGATAAGATCTTTGATGTCTTCTATTATTACTCCGCATATTTTAAAAGTGCTATTATTATTACTTACACTTTCCTTGCTAAATTGTGACAAAGTTACTGAGCCGGTACCCATTGAGCCTGAGGAACAGATAAATGTTTTTACTCATGTCAATCTGCTCAGGATGACAGGCGAAGCGATCGATACGAATCAAACCGTGATTATTGAAGGTACAAGAATTAAGGAATTCGGATCCTTCAATAGTGTGGATATTCCTGATAATTTAAACGTTCTCGATGGTGAGGGCGCATACCTGATGCCTGGTTTGGCAGATATGCATATGCATACCAAGGAAGCTTGGCTTCAGGGCGAATGGCCGGTATCTCCGTTGTATCTTTATCTTGCTAATGGGGTAACCACAATCCGAGATTTTGGCCCACGGGGTGATGATCTGACATATGTATTGCGCTGGCGTGATGAAATTGTTGAGGGAACGCGTGTAGGGCCAATGATATACACCTCGGGCCTCAGACCGGGACATCCATCTGCGGGCACTCAGGATCCGCAAAGCATTGCAGAATGGAATGCTGCTCAGGGTTTCGATTTTCTGAAGATATACTCATATATTTCAAAGGAAGACTATCACCGCGTAATGGCAAGTGCAAAGCTGGCTGGAATGTATACGGCAGGTCACATACCATATCCTGTTGGGTTAGAGGGTGTGGTTGATGAAGGTTGTGATGAAATCGCACACATTGAAGAATTAATATGGGAATTTGTCGAGTTTAATCGGGATACGATACTGTCACAAGAGCAATGGCTACCCTACATAATCGGGAGCATTCTGCAACAGAATGATATTGCTTCAGGTTTTAATATTGGAGAATTCTATACAACATATGGCAATAGACTTGCCGCCGTAATCAGTCTTTTGCAATCGAACAATATCCCACTCTGTACAACCATGATTATAGATGATATGATTGTGGAAAAGTTGTTTTCTCCGGGTGTGTTTTTATCACGTCCTGAGTTAGTATATTTACCACAGAATTATTTGGCCAACTTTAACCAGGGTACGGAAAAACACCAGCTGCAATTCAGAGGAATTGAACCATTAGCTCATTTCAAATATGGCACTGACAAAGTGCTTCTGGATGAACTACACCGGGCCGGTGTACCACTGCTTTTATCGACAGATGCCGGAACCGGTACGATGGGTATCGTGCCTGGTTTTTCGATCCATGATGAGTTAAGCGTTCTAATGGAAAATGGATTTACAGCCTATCAAGCAATTGAGGCGGGAACGGTCCATGCATCTAAAGTGGTTGAAGCAATGATCGGTGAAGATGATTTTGGTACTATTGAAATAGGAAAGAGAGCCGATTTAATACTAATCGATGGAAATCCACTTGACAATATAACGAATATAAAAAATCCAATAGGTGTAATGGCGGCTGGTAAATGGTATTCACGGGAATCCTTGAAAAGGATGATAGATAATTAATACACGCAACAGTTTTAAATCGATCATTGCCAAAGAATCCTAAATCACACCGTCGTGTGGATCCGACCTCCTATACTGTTGCTGAGAGATCAAAATGTCAGTCTGAACGAAGTGAAGAATCTCCTGTTTTCAATAAAAACCGGGGATTTTTCGGTCGCAAGCTCCTCAGAATGACAGAAATAATCCATACTGCAACACACTCCTCCGGAGGACAATAACAAAATTTGCATTTATTAAATATCAAATTAAATTGGGGCAATAGTATAACTGAATTTGGGATTTGGTGATTATCTAAGATTGAGTATGAAAAGCAAAAAAATAACGAAACTGTATATCAAATACATGGTCAGCCGACGTTGTAAAATGATGGTGCAAGAAGAGCTGGAAAAACTGGGCATAAAATATGTAAATATTGATCTGGGTATGGTCGAAATTATTGAGGACATTAGCCAGCATACCCATGCGCAATTAAAAAAAAATCTGCTTAGATCCGGATTGGAATTATTGGATGATAAGAAGAGCATCCTCATAGAAAAAATACAAAATGTGATTACCGAAATGATCCAGTATTCCGATGAAATTCCCAAAGTAAACTATTCGGATTTTATCAGTGAAAAATTGGACTATGATTATACCTACCTGGCAAACACATTCTCAGAAGTAAAGGGCATCACAATACAGCAATTTATCATCATTCATAAAATTGAAAAAATAAAAGAATTACTCTTGTACAATGAACTGAATCTTACAGAAATTGCCGAAAAACTTCATTACAGCAGTGTTGCACATTTGTCCAATCAGTTCAAGAAAGTTACTGGCCTTTCACCATCTTTCTATAAGCAGTTAAAAAAGAAGCGTGAGAGCAACCTGGAAAACATGTGATTTATGTAACTTATTTCTATACATGTGTAACACTTTTATCTCTGAATTGTCTTATCTTTCGATCCGCAACTATTTATAATCGATTTAACACCTAGAGTGTCTTAGACCACACTAATATTCAAACCGTTGTGTGCCTTTAATACAGAACTTCTGATCGACAAATAAATACTGTATAATTGTTGTATTCAATATTGAGTACATGGATATCAATTTATAAATGTGGTAAGTTATGAATGCCCTGGTATATAGTGAAAATGAATTTGGCAAAATAGATGGAAAGGTTGCAAATGGCCTTGCCCGTCACTCAGATAAATATAATATTCTTGGTATAATAGATAGTACCAAAGAGGGTCTTGATGCGGGACAATATCTTGATGGAACAATAAACGGGATCCCGGTATTCGGAAGTACCGATACTGCTATTAAAGAACTGGGTCTTATCCCGGAATATTTCATTTACGGGATTGCACCGCTTGCTTCATTTCTTGACAAGGATCAGAGAGAGATAATCCTAACCGCTATGAAAAAAGGTATGAATATTGTAAATGGACTACCGGAATTTCTCACCGATGATGAAGAATTTATCTCAACAGCCAGTGAATATGGTGTTCAAATACATGATATCAGAAAACCCCCGCTGAGAAAGGACTTGCATACATTCACGGGTCGTATTCTTGATATCGAAACCCCGGTTATAATCGTATTAGGGACAGACTGTGCCGTTGGTAAAAGAACCACCGCGGTGAAACTGGTCGAGACGTTGAATCGCGAAGGGCTGAAAGCGGCATTTATAGCCACTGGTCAAACGGGCCTGCTCCAGGGCTCAAAGTACGGTGTGGCGGTGGACGTATTAAGCTCGGGTTTTTCAACCGGGGAGGTTGAAAATGCAATTTTAGAAGCCTATGAAATGGAACATCCGGATATAATTGTCGTGGAAGGACAGGGCGCGTTAAGTCATCCCGCATTCACTTCTTCCAGTGCCATCATAAGAGGCTCGATGCCGGATGCGATTATCCTGCAACATCCGCCAAACAGAATAAATCGTTGTGACTTCCCTAACGTTCCCATGCCCACAGTTGAAAGCGAGATCGAATTATTAGAGGTATTCTCCAAATCGGAGGTAATTGCCATTACTCTCAACCACGAAGACATGACCGATGAAGAAGTGGAACGCAAAATTTGGGAATATGAAGACAGATTCCTGATACCTGCTACGGATGTTCTAAAGCATGGCTGTGATAAACTGATTTCTGAGATACTCAGACTATTTCCGCAACTGCAAAAACATACATCAGAAATATGGCAACCCCAAGCATAAAAATAGATCTTAAAAAAATAGCCCATAATGCAGACAAACTAAAGGAACTTTACGGTTCTAAGGGCATCGATATTATTGGCGTTACAAAGGTGGTTTGCGGGAATCCTGACATCGCTGCCATCCTGGTAAAAAGTGGAATAGATGTTTTAGCTGATTCCCGGATATCAAACATCAGAAGGATGCGCAATGCCGGTATACAAGCACAGTTCCTTCTGCTCAGAACACCCTTCCTCAGCCAGGCAGAATCGGTTGTTAAATATACAGATATTAGTCTTGAATTCAGAACTTTCGGTTATTAAAAGACTCTCACATTTTGCAAGAAAACATCATCTCACACATAAAATAATATTAATGATAGAGTCCGGAGATCTGAGGGAAGGATTGATGCCATCAGAATTAGATGGGATTGTGGCACAGGTTATTCTCTTGGACGGAATTCAGCTGGCAGGTGTCGGAACAAACCTGGCTTGTTTTGGCGGGATTGAACCTGACGATGAAAAAATGAGATTATTGTCCTCCATTGCCCAAAATATTGAAGATAAATATGAATTGAAATTAAAGTATGTTTCCGGTGGAAATTCTGCTAATTATAATTGGTATATTTCCACTAAGCATATTGGGAGAATCAATAATCTGCGTCTGGGTGAATCAATTTTACTGGGACGTGAGACCCTTTATAGAAAACCGATCCCCGGACTGTTCACAGATGCCTTTACGCTCCAAGCCGAGGTGATTGAATCAAAAATTAAACCATCTTTGCCCTATGGAAATGTGTGTCAGGATGCATTTGGGAATATCCCTGAATTTCAGGATTCCGGGGAAATAATGAAGAGCTATTTTGGGAATTGGTTTACAAGATGTTGTGGTATCCGGACTCACTCCCAGAGTGGATATTAAAGTTCTTGGTGCAAGTAGTGATCATATTATAATTGATGCAAAGAAAATAGAATTAAGTGTAGGGCAAATAATAGAGTTTGATCTGAATTATGCCGCTTTGCTATCTGCAATGACATCTTCATACGTGAACAAGAAAAGTGTAACATGTTGAATGCTCAGGAATATTGCAGCCTGGTTGAACAAAAAGCCCTCCTGCATAAGCAACTTTATCTGGCTATACGTGTCAAAGATGACAACTCCAAGTTACTCAGTCTGAAAGAATCCGGATTTAATTTAATATTTGAACCTTCTATTAAAAAAAGGTACAAATATTTTGTCAGGGAAGTTGTTTTTGAGAAAATCGGACGAATAAGTAAACTTTTGGATCAGCAGGATAAAGTATTGATAATTCGTTCTGTATGGAGATCCGTTAAACATCAACGACTTATATGGACAAATAAAGTAACATTTTTACAAAAAAAATATCCTGATAAAAAATTAAGTGAAATCAAAAAAATTGTTTCCCATTTTATTGCTCCGGAAAACAGGTCTACACATTCAACAGGTGGGGCGGTGGATGCATTAATATATGACCTGAAAAATGATTGCGTTCTTGATTTTGGGACCAATGATGGACTAGAAATCGATCTTAATGAGAAATGTTACCCATACCATCCCGATATTTCGCCTCAGGCGAAGAAGAATAGAAGATTGCTTATCAGCTTATTTGAAAATGAAGATTTCGTCTGTGATTTACAAGAGTATTGGCACTTTGATTACGGCAATATTAGTTGGGCCCTGGAAAAAGGGAAAAAATATTCAATATATGGGATGATTACGGAATAAATATTTCTTATTTTTCTGTCAGAATAGCGGGATATTTGAAACACGCAATTTATTAGACAATATTTCAGCATCCAGCATCTTGCATCTTGTATCTTGAATCCTGTATCCTGTATCCTGTTATCCTGTCTAAAATTCTTTATTGTGCATGCCAATGCAAGAATAGAGTTGTGAAAATAAAATGAAATTGATTAAAAATAAACAAAAAACAAAACTACCCATCAAATCCTGGTGTGCTGATGTTGATCAGGGGGCTATGGATCAGGCCATCAATCTTGCCAATCATCCGACACTGGCTATGCATGTTGCATTAATGCCGGATTGTCATGTAGGCTACGGTATGCCGATTGGTGGTGTGATTGCCACTAAGGATGCGGTTATTCCCAATGCAGTTGGTGTAGATATCGGCTGTGGCATGTGTGCGGTACAAACCAATTTTGCAGTAGAGCAGACTGAAGGGAAAATCACAAATCAGGCAAATACTGGATGAAATAAAAAATCTGGTGCCTGTCGGTGAAGGCCAGGCACATAAAAAAATGCAGAAGTGGGACGGATTCACAGATTATTTAAACCTGCTGGGGATCAGTAGCGCTGATACTTTTGATTTTAATCATCCTGGTATTCCGAAGTGGCTGAATAAAAGATGCTGGGAGTTGGCCTGGGCAAATCTTGGAACGCTGGGAGGCGGAAATCATTTTATCGAGATGCAAAAAGACCAGGATGGTAAACTCTGGTTGATGCTGCACTCCGGATCAAGAAATTTGGGATACACCATTGCATCTTATTATCATAAACTGGCTCAGAAAATTAATTTGGAAAATCATGTTGATCTGCCTAATAAAGATCTGGCATTTTTACGCCTCGATTCAAAAGCAGGCAGTGCATATATCAGGGATATGAACTTTGCCCTGAAATATGCCATGGAAAACAGAAAAAGAATGATGAATGTGTTTAAAAATGCCATCTCAGATCATCTGAATGACATTGATTTTGACCAGGAAATTAATATTCATCATAATTATGCCGCACTGGAAGAACATGAATCTATCGAGGTTTGGATTCACAGAAAAGGTGCCACATCAGCTAAGAAAGATGAACTGGGAATTATCCCCGGTTCGATGGGAACATCATCATATATTGTAAAGGGACTGGGAAATCCGGAATCATTTGAATCCTGCTCACATGGCGCGGGGCGAAAAATGGGAAGGATGGAAGCCTGCCGGAAATTGACGATTGAAGAATGTGACGCATCCATGAAAGATGTCGTTTTTGACCGATGGAAACCGGCCAGAAAATTTGGCCGAAAAAACAAAGGTGGTCTGATGGATCTGGGTGAGGCACCTCTGGCGTATAAGAACATCGATGAGGTCATTCAGGCACAAACGGATTTGGTCGAACCGTTGGTGAAACTTGAACCGTTGGGAGTAATTAAAGGATAGGCGATTGGCAATAGCATGGGATGCGTAGGGACCGGTGTCCATTTGGGCAAGAAATCAGATATATTGAAAGTATAGTCATATTGCAAATACATATATTTTGGAGTTTTTTTCGTGATTAGGAGAAATCTGGCAATACTGATTGCTATGATATCATTTTGTACAACCGATCAATCATATAGTCAGGAAAATCCAGATTGCGTGATAAGCCCGCGTTATTTGACATTCGAATTTCCTGCCCGGGGTTTTATAACTGCAGACGATGATTCATATGAGGATTCTTGTGTGCTTGTTCCAGATAGCATATGGATGAAACTACCCGATGATTCCCTTGGCCTGAGAGTCGCCGTTGATGGTCCACATGGAAGTGGGCGATATTGGACAGTAACGATTGGCAAAACGAATCCGGATGGAATGGTACCTGATCGTGGTATATATTTGCAGACAACGACCGTTGGGTGGCGAACCCTACAGTATTTTAATAATTTGCCATTACCCTGGCTGGGAGATATGGATGCTGATGGTTTACCGGAAGTCATTATTTGGGATAGTTTTCCACTTCATAGCGAGTCATCTTTGGCTGAATTCGGACTTGTAGCCTGGGTTTATGAATTAGATTCCGATGGCGTGCTCAATCTAAACTGGCAACTTAGCCGGCAGCAGGCTGCCGAGATTGCCAAAGCATACCGGGAAAATCTGAATAATAGTGATGAGAGACTGCAAAAGAGACGAAATGAAATTGCTGGTTATCTGGAGAATTTTGCTTTAAAAAAATGTGATAATTGAAATTACAAATTTGAATTATCAATTATATAAGACCGCTCAAAAGAGATTTTATCTTTGTATCTGACTCTGAACCTGCACGATTCAACCGCCTGATCTGAATATTCAATTATATTTTCTTGTGTTTTAAAAAATACTCACGTACTATTTTACATTAATAAATAACGAAACGGTTTCGGGATCTCATTTCTTATCCCTAAGTTTAATTCCAAAACGTGGGGCGCGGAACGGTCTCTTTGGGCTGAATATTTTTTAAATTTGTATTATTAGATGGTACATAAATTAGTATGATTATTAGAATATTTAAAAGAATAGAAATTGTATTCTTGCTATTAATCCTTTTGGTACTGATGCAAGCGGCCCGGGCCGAAAGACAGTCCCTTGAACAAGATATTTCTGACGGGTATCTGGATGAGTACAGTAAGATTGAATCTGCATTCATCTTGTCCGGAGTGACTAATCCAGATAGTTTGAAACTATATTTGGATTGGTATGACGAGTTAATACATAAATTAAAAAGTTTCTCCTATGATCTCGATGATCCCATCGGTTCTGCTCAAACAGTGTTTACCTACCTGCACAATGAATGGCTCAAAACCTATGCCCTGGAGTCCACCACTCTGGCAGATATTGTGCGCAATAAAGAATATAATTGTGTGGCTGCGACCATTTTATACAATATTATTTGTGAAGATTTTGGCTGGGATGTGCAGGCCTTTGAAACACGCACACATGTATACACTATTTTCAATCAGTTTCGTAGCGATCTGGTGATAGAAAATACCAGTAAGATGGGCTTTGATATTATGAATAATCTGAAAGAGTATTCTGAATATCTTTCCCAATACTATCCGCAAATTCGCATCGGTCTTGACCGGCGTTATTATAAAGAGAACAGCCAGGGACGTAAAATTTCAAATACGGAACTTCTTGGACTGCTGGCATATAACCGGGCATACCTGGCAAAAAAGAATAAAGATTTTGAATCAGCTTATGCTTACGTGTTACTGGCCCAGCATTTTAACCGGGATTCAAGATCCAATGTGGATTTTGAAATTTGGTTGTATTATAGCTGGGGCAACCAGTTGTATAAGAATAAAAATTACATGGCCGGATTTTCCGTTTTTGCTGATGGATTTTACCGCTATCCTGACAACAAGGATTTTCTGAACAATACACTTGCAACATTTTTCAAATCTATGCAAAATAACTGGCATACAAAAAAATGGCCGGAGAGTGCAGGTTTGCTGGAGGAAATAAATGCATTAAATATTATAAGCGAAGCGGACCGGCAAAATATTAGTCGAATATTATTAAACTGGCAGTATTATTTTATAAACAGAAAAGACACAGAATCGGAAAATCAGGTCATGAAATATTTAAAGGTGTTTGGCAAATAAATCTGAAGATCCGCAGTCAGGATATTATAGCAAATATTAAAATATTGTCATGAAAACAGGAAAATCCATATGTTCTCTCTTCGCAATTTGATGTTACAAGGTCTTGTGATCTTAGTGGTAGCCGGATGCAGTAAGGACGATTCGGCGCCAACCCAGATTCCAGACCCACCGGTGCAAATAGAAAAAAGCCCTAAACGTGGTCTGGCATATAATTTAACCGATCCGGCAGATCTGGATTCGCTGAAAAGTGGCGTATCATGGTGGTATAATTGGTATTTTAAGACAAGTGCCCCGGCAGGGTATTACGATAAATACCAGATGGAATTTATCCCAATGTTGTGGGGTGGAAATAGTAATAATGATTATATCCAGGTTAAGGATTTTATCCTCGCACATCCCGAGATCGAGTATCTGCTGGTATTGAATGAACCCAATTTAACAGATCAGGCAAATCAAACACCCGCACAGGCAGCAACTGAATGGCTTAAATATGAACAGGTGATAAGCGATTTGGCTGGTCAGGGTCGTACCATTTATCTGGTCGGACCGGCGATGAATTGGGGCACGATGACAGATTACTGGGACCCGGTAGTCTGGCTCGATGCGTTTTATGCTGCATACCGCTCGGCAAACGGAGGACGAGATCCCCAAATTGATTATCTCGCCTTTCACTGGTATGATTACGGTCTCGCCTCGCAACTCGATCGCCTGAAAAAATATGGAAAACGAATCTGGATCACGGAGATGGCTAACTGGAATGAACAGATAAATTCCTATCAAAAACAAGCGGAGCAGATGCAACAAATGGTAGCTATTTGTGAAAGCAGGGATGATGTCTTCCGGTATGCCTGGTTTATCGGGCGGGGGAGCTATCCTGATAACAGGTATACTTATTTGTTTAACCCTACCCCAGGCGAACTAAATGATCTGGGTAAATTGTATCTTAGTCTGCCTTTTTCCAGGTGATAACAAATAATTATTATATGGAAACTTCTGAAAAATGTAATAAATAATTGAATTTCGTCACCCTGAATTTATTTCAGGGTCTATTTAAAGGGATTCTGAAACAAGTTCAGAATGACGTTCAGGTAAAAATAATCATTTTTCAGAAGTCTCTATAACATAAAATGATCCGAATTAAATGTGAGGTATTGGCATGCCCAGAATAGTGTTATTCATGATGATTATTATAATTGTATTCTTGTCGTGTGGAGAAAATTCTACCGAAACACCGGAGAAGAAATCATATACGCCGCTTGGGGTGGGTGATAAGACGCAAATTATCTATCTTGACGATAGTTCGACTACAAGTCTCGAAATAGTTGATATTGTACAGAGAACGGACGGGCAGAAAGTATACCGCGGGCTATTTAAAATGGGCACTCAGATACCATCCGTTTCTTACTATTTGGTGTCTGATGGTTTTTTCAAGTCTACAGAGTTGGATACCGTACCGGACGATACACTTCTTCAGCAGGTAAATCCCTTTAGAGAACAACGACTGGCAAAATCATATCCGGAAACCGGGGAAAGATGGCTGCATACAATCGGGGACACTGATGAGGATTATTTTATTGCCAATCATATCAATAGTTTTTCTACATTATGGGGAGAAGTAAACGATGTGTTCAGGTATGATTTATATGATAAATATCGCATCTGCTCCCTTTATGGCATTGTATTACGGACCGAATCTCGGCTGGCTGGGAACAGGTTCGCAAACTGATACTGGTTTGACCCCCTTATTTGTATGTTCTTATAAAAACGTATCGGGAACAGAGTATGGCGAATTATGGCCGGAAAAAGATGTGACATTCTTCTACATGAATAATTCGCAACTACACGAGAAATCTGCTTCTTAAGTCTTTAATCTATGGATTCCCGGTTCAATTAAATGGTGAGAAATTTCTTAAAAGATGAAACCACAGAAAACACAGATTTAGATCTGTCATCCCTTCAGGGATCTTCCCGTTGTTCGGGCAATCATTCTCAAATTGTTATCGCAGCGCCCACACCACGGAAGGATCTCTTCGAGATGACAATGGACAAATAATTATTTAGCAGAAATGTCCAATGTCCAATGTCCAGGTGCAAATGTCAAATGAATGCCCAAGATCAATTGTTTAAAAGTTAGAGTAAATATTTATCATTGGACATTTATAATTGATTTGGCATTTCGATTTTGACATTGGGCATTTCTTAATTTACGTCTTCGTGATCTTTGTATTCTCTGTGGTTACCTGTATATTACCATATTTTATATTAGGAGAGTTATCGTGAAAAAATTAAGATGGGGCGTGTTGAGTACGGCAAAGATCGGCCTTCAAAAAGTGATTCCGGCAATGCAACAGGGCGAATTTTGTGAAATGCTTGCCATAGCTTCGCGCAGTATGGAAAAAGCAAACGCTGGCCGCTGCAAAACTTGATATTCCCAGAGCATATGGTTCTTATGAAGAACTGCTGGCGGATCCGGATATCGATGCGGTATATATTCCACCCCCCAATCATTTGCATGTACCATGGTCTATTAAAGCTTTGCACGCCGGTAAGCATGTGTTGTGTGAAAAACCTATCGGTCTTTCATCCGCAGAGGCACAGGAATTACTGGCTGTGGCCAAAAAATACCCGCAATTAAAAGTGATGGAAGCCTTTATGTACCGCTTTCATCCCCAATGGCAACGGGCACGCCAGATGGTTATTGATGGTGAGATTGGTGATTTGGTTACAGTTCAGTCATTCTTCAGTTATTACAATGTCGATCCACAGAATGTGCGTAATATGGCAGATATTGGCGGCGGTGGACTAATGGATATCGGTTGTTATTGTATTTCACTGGCCCGGTTCCTTTTTGATGCGGAACCCAAACGAGGTATGTGGTACCATAGAATATGATCCGAATTTCAAGACCGATCGATTTGCAACCGGGATGATGGATTTCGGAAATGGAATGTCAACTTTTACCTGCGGAACCCAATTAGCCCCCTATCAGCGCGTCAATATTCTTGGGACTGATGGCAGAATTGAGATTGAAATACCCTTCAATGCGCCTCCCGATCAACCCTGTCGCATATGGTATCAGAAAGATAATAGTAAAGAAGTAATTGAGTTTGATATCTGTGATCAGTATACAATTCAGGGAGACTTATTTTCACAGGCTGTTCTTAGCGGGACAGACGTTCCTACGCCATTGAATGACGCAGTTGCTAACATGAAAGTAATAGAAAATATTATTCAAAGTGCAAAGACCGGAACCTGGGTTTAGGCTGGTCGATATATATTGCCTGTTTTGCTTAATTACATTTAAATTTTCAAATTGAGACCAAGGTAAACACTTATACTCTGGCGACCAATGAAATTACATTTAGTTCTCACCTTCATCCTTACCAGCGCATTTATGCTAAACGCCAAAGAAATAAAGGTTCATTTCGTTGAAGAACCACCAAAAATTGATGGGATTGTGTCTGAAAAAGAATGGGCAGGTTCGGATTCCGCAATAGGACTTATCCAACTTGAACCGGAAAAAGGTAGTCCGGCATCTGAGAATACTATAATATATATATTACAGAGTGAAGAATATCTGTTTGTTGCCTTTAAATGCTTTCAAATAGACCCGGCATCCATTGTGGCAAATATAACTGCGCGCGACCAATTGAATAAATCAGATGATGCAGTTATGATTCTGCTGGATACATTTGATGATCAGCGCAGCGGTTTTTCATTTTGGGTAAATCCGTTGGGCACGCAGACTGATTTACGAATTAATGATGATGGACGGAATACCGACCGCAATTGGGATATGGAGTGGCAGGCCGCAGCGCAAAAAACACCGGATGGCTGGTCTGCTGAGATCGCTATTCCTTTTCGCAAATTGGGCTATGACGATGCTCTGACAACCTGGGGGATTAATTTTTCGCGCATTATCCGGCAAAATTTTGAAACATCTTATTGGTCCGGAGTGATGAGTCAGGATTATCGTATATCGCAAAGTGGTAAACTTGTTAATTTAAAATTGCCACCGCGGGACAAAACCCTGACCTTTACGCCCTATACCACGCTGCGATTTGAGAATAGTGATATAACCGGAAATTATAATAAGTGGTTCGGAGATCTTGGGCTGGATGCATCTTACCAGATTACATCAGGTGTTATTGCAAATCTCACCATCAATCCCGATTTTGCCACCGTAGAAGGGGATCAGGAACAAATAAACCTCACCCGCTGGGAATTGAGTTTTCCGGAAAAGAGACTGTTCTTTCTTGAAGGGAACGACCTTTACTCAACCCGCATCCGCACATTTTATTCACGCCGGATTGGCGATATTGAAGTGGGCGGTAAAGTGACCGGCAAGGTGGATGACTATACGTTTTCTGCTATCGGGGTACACACAACCAGCGCTCCGGAGTTAGGGATCCCAACCGCATGGTTCAGTGCATTTCGTCTTAAAAAGGATATTTTTAAATCATCTTTAGTAGGAATAACGGCCACAGACAAAACCTGGGCCAATGGTTACAGCCGTTCTCTTAGTACAGATTTTTTACTGAATCCCGGACCTAATTGGAAAATTACCGGTCAGTTTGTAATTAGCGCACCGGGATTAACTATGGACCATAGTGCTTATTTTTTAAGAGTGGCACATGAAAGTAATATCCATCATTTACATATACGATATTCTGATACCGGGAAAAATTTTAAAGATAATGTGAATCAAACCGGTTTTATTCGTGATGATGACATGAAAGAAGTGGATAGCGATCTTTCTTATATTTTTTGGCAGCCGTCTTCCATTTTTAAATATATCTCTCTGCAATCAAATAATAATATTTTCTGGAATCATCAGGATATATTGCGAAGCTGGTATGTCACCCAGGAAGCACGTTTTTATTTTATGAACAAATTTAGTATTGAGTTTTCGTACAATGATGAATTTAAACTGTATGAGAAGAAGTATTATAATCATCAATATAATGTTGAACTGGGATATAATACCGACGAGTGGGCCTCTGTCGAAGCCGATGTTACCTGGGGTAAAAATTTTGATCGCAATTTTAAATTATATGAGTTAGAGATACAGCAAAGATTTTTTGAAAACCTGGCAGTTAAATATGGCATGCAAAAGTTAGATTTCTCGCCTGATCCGGGTAATAATTCTACCGTTTTAAATATAATTACCGTCGATTACAATTTTACCCGCGACCTGTGGTTGCGGCTACTGACTCAAACTGATAAACTAGATGAACGCTTTTATATCTATGGTTTATTTGGCTGGCGGTTTTTTCCGCCATTTAGTGCAATATATCTTATATATACAACGGATCAATATAATAATTTTGAATATGGTCGAAAATTGAAAAATGAATTAGTCTTTTTAAAATTATCCTATCAATTTGGGCTGTAGTCAAACATAAAATGAATCAAGGAGATGGAATGCTTATACTGCAAACGTTGTTATTGCTCTTGTTGCAATCTTACATATCTGGTTTATGATTTTAGAGATGTTCCTCTGGGATAAACCCATGGGTCTGCGTGCTTTTGGCCAGAAAAAGGAAGCCGCAGCGGCGTCTAAGGTCCTGGCTGCAAACCAGGGACTTTATAATGGTTTTTTAGCTGCCGGGATTATTCTGGGGATTAATTCTTGGATCCAATGGCAGCCATATCCTGATCTTCTTTTTGATCTGTGTCATTGTAGCCGGAATTTTTGGTGCGGCAACTGCCAGTCGAAAAATTCTCTTTATTCAGGCGATTCCGGCCGCGATTGCCCTGACTCTTTTATTACTTAGATAGTTCCATCTTTTAGTCTCTTTTACTATCTTTCTAAACAATTAAAGGCAATGTTGCCTGATTAATAAAATGGCACACGGATTTCACTGATTAAACTATCCTCGCGGGATCCGAAAATAAAGTTGATTACAGTATAGATGATTCTTTTCAATATATTGGTAGGAGCAGGATAGATGGAGACCTTAATAGCGCCGAGAAAATTAGTCAGAAATCCAGATTTTGAGAAACAAAAACAGAAAAGTCTCGCATATCTAAGTGATGATATGATTGATTCGCCAATAATTGAGATCATTAATAATTTAAATAAACTAAGTTATTTGTTTACCTTACAGTGTTGCTATGGGCATTTTCTTTACAATGGTCAGCGAGATATAACAATCTTGAATCCCTCCGCCCAAAGTAAATACGAGTGTGAAGTACAGAATTGCCTATATTGCCCTGTGTATTGATAATACTGATTTAGGTATACGCTTTATTGAGTCCTTAAAAGACATTACATTCTCGATCCGGATAATATCCAATTTTGTTCTGCAGCCTGGTTTTGGGAACGCCAGATAAATTCTTATGCACTCCAGGTAGAGCCAGAGAGATTTAAAAATCAGGACACAGCGATGCTTGATTATCAAGAAGCATTATATATTGATGAATTACGTAATAAGTTTTTTCTTAGAATTAAGGATTTTTTTTGCTAACCATCTTTGTCGATGCCGATGCCTGCCCGGTTAAACAGGAAGTGTACCGGGTTGCAGAGAGATATCATTTGAAGGTCACCCTGGTGGCCAATTCCTGGATGCGCATTCCCGATGAACCATGGATTTCACTCAATGTCGTTGGCAATGACCCCGATGAAGCCGATGATTGGATAGTCGAACATATACAGCCTGACGACATTGTCATTACAGCAGATATTCCGCTTGCCAGCCGCTGTTTGCAGGCAGATGCCCACGTATTGAGTCCCACCGGGAAACCATTTACCGACGATAATATCGGCCAGGCCGTAGCTACCCGGAATCTGTTGACAGATCTCAGGGGGGCTGGCGAAATAACAGGCGGACCGCCACCGATGCAAAAAAGTGACCGTTCCCGTTTTTTACAACGGCTTGACGAGATGATTCAGTCAATTCAACGAAAACAGGATAAGAGAAATGTTCAATGACCAAACCCCAATGTCAATTGAATGTCCAAAATCAAATGTTTAAATATAGAAGCAACTAGTTATCCTTGGATATTGAGGCTTGATTTGGCATTTATCTGTCATCCCTTTAGGGATCTTCCCGCCATTCGGGTACTCATTCTCTGATAGTTATCGCAGTGCCCACACTACCGGAGGATCTCTGCGAGATGACATTGGACATTTTTATATTGTCTCTTATATCTGAATAGGATTTCCAATGAAAATTGTACCAATTGCGACGTCCCGGGATTTACTCAGATTCATCCGCTTACCTTATAACCTTTTTAGAGCGAATGATCATTGGATTCCCCCTCTGTTAGTCGATCAGAAGAATATTTTCAATCCACGAAAAAACACATTATTGCAGCATTGTGACTATCAATTATTTCTGTTGCAGGAAAACAAAAGCGTGGTTGGACGTATTGCTGTGTATGTTAATTTGCACTATAATGTGCATTGGAAAGAGAAAACCGGTTTTTTCGGTCACTATGAGTGCATTGATCGACCAGGTGCGTCAAAAGCACTTCTCGAAGCGGCTCAGGAGTGGCTGCAAAAACGTGGTATAACACTCATGCGCGGTCCGTGGAATTTTGTTTCTCAGGATTTTGGTTTCATTATCGATGGTTTTGAACTGCCGCCGGTTATTTTGTCATCATATAATCCGCCTTATTATAATGATCAAATGATGAATTTTAACATGATCAAAACGAAAGATTTGCTGGTCTATAACTGTGATATCGGTAAGGGGTATCAAATGCCCGGTCGGTTTTTAGATTTTACCGACAAGATCGCAGAGCGTTATCATGTAAAAATCAGAACCATTAATATGAAAGACCTGGTTGGTGATGCCCGGATAATTGTGAATCTGACCAATGAATCCCTGGCCGACAACTGGGGTTTTTATCCCATAGATATAAAAGAGGCAGAGCAGATTGCTGCAGACCTGAAGCAGATAATTCACCCCGAGGTGGTCCTGATTGCCGAAGTGGATGGACAACCCATAGGGTATGTTATCACTCTGCCGGATATTAATTCTATTTTAAAAACAATGAACGGCCGGTTATTTCCTGTCGGGATTTTCAAACTCCTTTCAGGAATAAAAAAAATAAACCGCTATCGTATCTGGGCCATGGGCATTGCGAAATCTTATCAGAAAAAGGGTATATCTGTGCTGCTTTTCCGTCGTTTAAATGATGTTTTAGTCCCCCGCAATGCCTATGTCGAAGCGAACTATGTGCTGGAAGATAATCACCTGATGAATAATGCCTTAGTTCAATTAAAATTTGATTTGGTTAAGAAGTACCGTGTGTATGACAAGCATCTATAGCTCTTCCCAGAACGGGTGGTGCATCAAGGTTATAAAAAATCAATATTTATGACTTTTTATAGAAATCCTTGATCCCTCTGCGACTCTGCGTCTCTGCGAGAAATGAATGATTTTACCATTATGGTAGTTAATCGAAAATTTGCTTAATTAAAAATGTAACGGTCTCGGACTGTTCCCACGAAAAATCGTGTATAAAAAAGTTGCCTGTAAAAAAAACTATTTGTATGTTGTCATACAAATAAATCTGAGATTCTTGTTGATCTTATCCTGAATATTGACTATAATGAGAAGATTAATAACAGGTCATCCTGAACTTGCCTGCCCTGAATTAATTTCTTCATGTTTTTTCGTGTTTGTGGTAAATTTTGTGAACCAATCGGGTGGTCAGAGAATATGATCCATGGAATGGTTGCAGGCTGTTCCAAACAATCATGCAAATTAAAGGAATTTTTGTCATGTCTGGTTACAAACCGGTAAATTCATTTATCTACACTATAATTATTCTTTTCACAGGGGTAGTAATTTTATCTGCTCAGGGTATGGATATTTTTGTCACTTCTTTTGAAGCCAATACTTTAGGAAACATAAATAATCAGGATGACTGGGATGTGGAAAGTGGCACGGCAGTGGTGACGGATTCATCAATCTTGGTTCATTCCGGCATGAAGAGCTTAAACTTTATAGCACAAAATCAAACCCTGGTGGTGTCAAATACAACATTCAGCGGTTCCGAGCAGGGTGTTTCTGGTATTGTATTTCTCGATATGTACGTGATGATAAACTCAATGGCCGGGAGTGATTTTGCCATTAGCGGATATGATTTATACGGTGGCAGTAATAAACGGGCCTTTGTACTGGAATTTGATACTCCCAGCGGAACAAACGGTATGTTTCGCATATATACGGGATCGTCAAAATTAAATATTACAACATACAACATCGGGCAATGGAACAGAATCAGTGCAAGAATCGACTATGATCATGAAATATACCAGGTGATATTTAACGGATCGGAAGCGATCTCTGCCACCTTTCGTGAAATTTATACACCCACAGCTTCCGGTTCCAGACCAGCCGGTATTAAAGAATACCATGAACTGAGATTCAATCTGGGCTACAATGGTGCAGTTGGGAGTGTAGATGCGGCCGTTGATGATATATATGTAAGTACAAATCCGATTCCCGATATCACTTTCCCGGATCAAAACATTACCTATATTATAGAAATTGAACAGCCCGAAATTGGAAATATTACTCTTGAGCCGGATCTGGAAGAATATCCTGATAGTACTGAGATTACTGCTACATTGAATTTACCTCAAGGATATAAAAATTCAGGTTGGACCGGTAACCTCGCAGGTACTGAACTTGTAAAGACCTTTTTGATAACACAGAATATGCAGATTGGTGCCAACGTTGAGGTTGACACTACTAACCCACCGCCACAATATACTGTCAGCATTACGCAGCCCGATACCGGTCAAATTGTCTTATCACCGGGCGGCGGGACATATTACGACTATACAAAAGTCACTGCCATCTTGAATATACCGGTCGGATATTTAAACGAAGGCTGGACCGGTGATTTGTCGGGTACGGAATCGGAAAAAATCTTCACTATAAATAGTAACATGCAAATTGGAGCCACCGTAGTATTGGATACCACACCACCCACAATATATACGGTTTCTTCTTCATCTGAATTAAAAAGTATATGTAATGGGACCAATTTGCGACCGGGAGATATCGTGGAAGTTCTTGACGGGCGGTATGATGCCGGTGGAATTACCGTAGAGTCTTCCGGAACCAGGAATAAGCCAATTATTATCAGAGCCAAAAATACCGGAGCTGCTGAGCTGGCGGCGTCAACATATTTTACCTTCAGGAAGGCCGCCTACATTACCTTTGAGGGATTTCATATTACATCTTCAAAATATACGGTTGTAAAACTGGAAGCATGCAATAATATCCGCATCACACGAAATGTGTTTCAGATAACCGAAAGCGAGGGTGAAAACGGTAAATGGCTGTTAATTGGCGGTTATTGGGATGATGGTAGTTTGCTTAGTCATCACAACCGCGTTGATCACAATACCTTTAGAGATAAACACCAATTGGGAAATTTTATTACAATCGATGGTGGTGATCAGGTATCACAGCATGACCGGATTGATCATAATTATTTTTATAATATCGGCCCACGCCATGAGAATGAAATGGAAGCCATCAGAGTCGGCTGGAGCGAACTTTCTTTAACTGACGGATTTACGGTAATTGAAAACAATCTGTTTGAAGAATGTGATGGCGATCCGGAAATCATTTCGGTAAAAAGTTGTAAAGATACGGTAAGATATAACACATTCCGAAGATGTATGGGAACTGTGTCTCTGCGTCATGGTGATGGTTCGGTTATTCACGATAATTTTTTTCTGGGTGAGGGTAAAGCAGGAACCGGCGGCGTACGCATCTATGCCCGTAATCATAAAATCTATAATAACTATTTTGCGGGCCTGACCGGATACACCTGGGATGCAGCCATCACCTTGACCAATGGAGATACCGATACCGGCTCATTGAGTGCACACTGGAGAATCGATAATGTGATCATCAGTCATAATACCCTGGTAGATAATTACTCCAATATTGAGATCGGGTATGCCAAAGCTCGATAACTCCTGGAAAAAAGAACCAAGAAATGTAACCATGGCCAATAATCTGGTACTTGGTGGTGCCGCGGATTTGATTAAAATATACACAACACCAACCGCATTCACCTGGAGTGGAAACATCATGTATCCGGAAAATGGTTTTGCATTAGGCATGGATGCAACCGAAGATCAGATAAATCAAACAGATCCGTTATTAGTTTACCAGGATAGTTTATGGTTATTAAGTTCGAACAGCCCGGCTATTGATGCGTCCGCAAATACATATATTAATATTTTTGAGGATATTCAGGGGCAACCAAGAAGCGGCGTAAATGATGTGGGTGCAGATGAATATTCTATGGATGATATTATACGTAGTCCGTTAGAACCAGAAAATGTGGGTCCCGATGCCGAAGATGATATAAGTTCGATTGCAGAGACAAAAATGACACCGGAATCATTCGTTCTGTTCCGGAACTATCCCAATCCCTTTAATCCGTCAACCACATTGGAATTCTATTTACACAATCCCTCAAATGTGCACATTGCCATTTATAATGTTCTGGGTCAGAAAGTGACCACTCTGCTGGATGAACCAAAGATAGCCGGATCGCATAATATAAAATGGAATGCGGAAAATGTATCAACCGGGATATATATCGCCGTTTTAAAAACAAATACCGGATCAAAAAAACTGAAATTGATTTTGCTTCGGTAAAATTCAAAAAATTGACAGGATTACAGGATTAAAATATAATTAATTTTTAGATCTTCAGTCTGTCAATGTTATTTATAAGATATTTATTTAAATTCTATTTAATCATTATTTTTTCTTTATCCTGCCAATCCTGTGATCCTGTCAAATAAAACGAATAATCATATAGCAAAAACTTTGATTCGAGTGTAGGGCAGTATTATCTTAACCGCAAAGCACGCAAAATAAAGCAAAGATCTCATAGAAAACAATTCATTTCGTTGAGTCCTTTGCTATTGCTCTGCGAACTTTGCGGTTAAATGATGCAATCCCCGGAACGGTTTGAGATCGTTCCCCAACATAAGGGAGCATATAAAATGGCGGAATCAAACAAGGCAATCGTTATTACCGGTGCATCAACCGGTATAGGCAAAGCATGTGCACTTCATCTTGATAGTTTGGGATTTAAGGTGTATGCCGGGGTACGGAAGGAGTCTGACCGAGATCTACTTAAAAGAAGAGGCTACGGGGGCTCTGATCCCAATTATACTGGATGTAACGGATGATAATTCAATTAGTGATGCCGTATCATTCGTCGAAAAGGACACCAACGGTAGTCTTTATGGTCTGATTAATAATGCCGGAATCGGACGTGGTGGCATGCTTGAGGTAACACCGGTGAGCGAAATGAGAAAATTATTTGAGACTAATGTTATCGGTCTGATGGCGGTGACCCAGGCATTTATTCCTATGCTGCGCCAGGCAAAAGGACGCATAATCAATGTAGGATCAACATCCAGTTTTTTGGCATTTCCGGGTGCCAGCGTTTATTCCGGGTCTAAATTTGCCGTTCGTGCCATTACGGATTCTCTGCGGGTAGAACTAAAACCGTTCGGCATGAAAGTAATATTGGTTGCCCCGGGTGCGGTGGAAAGTGAAATCTGGGATAAAGGTAAAGCATATAAAGAACAACTGCGCAAGACAATCAAACCGGAACTTAAAGAGCTTTATGCACCATTTGTCCGATTTGGTGATAAATTGAATGAAGAGATGAAAAAAATCCCGGCAATTGAAGTTGCCAAAGTAGTAACGAAAGCAATGACGGTGCAAAACCCCAAATTCACATATATTGTCGGTAACGATGCAAAAGGGGCGGCCTTCGCTGCCAGACTTCCAAGAGCGATGCTGGATTGGATGATTTTGAAACGCATTCAAGAAGTTTGATGCGGAAAAAATGAATGTTTTCGCGGCTGTGTTAAACCGTCATTTTAAATGAAATGGAATTATTGTATGAAAACCTTAGTATATGGTGCTGGTCCGCTAGGTAGTTTATATGCGTGTCTGCTATACCAGGCCGGCGCTGATGTCACAATTTTGGCCAGAAATGAGCATTATAAATATGTAAAGGAGAATGGCGTTGTATTGATTAATGAGTTCACGGGTGAAAAAACTACGATACGGGTAAACGTAACGGATTCTCTGTCTGAGGATGACTCCTATGACCTTATTATTGTAATAATGCGGAAAAACTGTATTCATAATGTATTTCCTGTCTTGAGTAAGAATAAAAATACTACCAATATTCTATTTATGGGAAACAACACCCTGGGGTTCGATTCCTATCTGAAGCAATTGCCGCAAGAAAAAATAATATTTGGTTTTCCGGGTGGTGGTGGTTCGCGGATAGACCATGTCGTTCACTATGTGGATAGTGAAGAGCCGAACGGTAAGCGATTACCCGTTACACTTGGAGAAATTGATGGTAAAATCAGAGAGCGAACCAGTCAGATAAAAGATCTTTTTGAAAGTGCAGGGGTTCCGGTGAAAATTGTTGATGATATGGATAGCTGGTATAAATATCATGTGGCTTTTGTCAATCCGATAGCCGGGGCATTATTAAAAGCAGGAGATAATTACAAATTAGCAAAAGATACCGTGACCATACGCAAGTACATTCGTGCGGTAAGAGAAGGGGGCCGGGTCTTGAAGGAACTGGGATATAAAAAAAGTTATAATATAAAACTAAATCTTTTCTATTGGTTTCCTGAAGTGATACTGATAAAAATTCTACAAAAAGTTTTTGACAGCAAATTTGCTGAAGTAGCCATGATGATGCATGCCAATGCGGCGAAGGATGAAATGGTAGAACTGGGATCTGAATTTAGAACGCTGCGGGATCAGACCACAATAAAAACACCCAATCTTGATGAATTAATTGCTTGTATCCCGGATTAGAATAAATAATTTTTCACCACGAAGTTCACGAAGATTAAATACTTGATCGGGAGGATGAAGTATGTCACAGATGAAACATCCGGTTGCATATTGGATATTTATTATTTTTCTGGCTCTATCTATTTTATTAATGCTGTCCGGACAAACATTATCAGTATTTGACTATGATCTCGCAGTTCGTTGGGGATTACAGGAAAGTCTTGCGGATGTGGGAGAGTTTGGTGTGCAGGTAAACCGGTCTTTTGGTGCCAGTGATACAATAGTATATGTTCCACTATTGCTGGCTTCTCTGATTGGTTTGTTAAAAAAGAAACGGTGGTCAATTTTGATGACCGCAGCCACAGCCGGTGTCTCTGCCTACTGGTCAACGACGATAATTTTTATTTTTCTGTTTTCTCCGGGCGCAGGTGAATATAATTATATTCCGGGTCCGGAGATTTGGTTTTTTGTTTTAACCTATCTTGTATTTGGTGTGTGGGGTGTCTTTTATCTGGCCAGTCGGGGTGAGACACTTCTCCAAGGATAAATTGGATCCAATTTTGATCTCTGCTAATAATTTTATATTTGTATATTTTAAAATATTGCTTACATTAGATCATAGTTTTCTAAGTTTTTTATAACATTATTTTTCTTCATTTTTATTAGTATCGCATATTTGATATTATTGATTCACTTTTAATACAGACGTTTCCGCAAATTACAATCGATGAAATTTTATTCCTATGTGATCATATGCGGAAATTTTATTGGGGCTTATTTCCATCTTCACGATTTTCTCTATAGAATTAGAATGTGATATACTTTTTGCCGGGGGGTGATTATCCTCATTTTGCAACAAATGTGTTATAAAATGACGGATATGTGTTAGAGATTTTAGGAATAGGGTTATATATTCTTCTCATCTTTGGGCACTATGGAGAGTCAGACATGAATGAAAGTAATGACAGAAGGTATATTGACCGAATTATAATCCCAGGCGCAAAAGTATTTTATAAAAAGACTTCCCGATTTAGTTATTTCAAAAAATTTCAGGGTCCCCTGCACCTCACGGACATCACCAAAAGTGCCATCAGCGTGCCAAAGAAACTGCCGTTTCCCAAGAGATTCGATCTTGAATTAAAAATTGTTATGCCGGAAAACGAGGTATTAGGCATGAAAGGTAAGGTCCGCGGATTCAAAGAAGATTCATCCGGGAAATTTATTAATACAATTATCCAATTCAATCCCTTTGGCAGCGAAAAAGAATATAATTCCTTCCGAACAAAAAAGAAACTGGATCAATTTCTGAATAAGTATTATAATTCCAAAGAATAGATGTTCAGAAATATCAACGTTGATAATCAAACTCAATGACAGTTCATAATGATAATTGCTTATATCCCATTATTTATAACCACTAAGACACAAAGTGATAACAAATAATAGATTATCAGAAAAATTAGTCTTTATAGCTTGCGATTTTCGTATTATAATTAAAATCTATTTTTCTTTGCTCTTTATCTTTTTGTGTCTTTGTGGTTATCAAAAATTCAGGCTAATTTTATTTCAGAGATTTGAATGAAGATACTAATTTTGATTTTAACCACATTAATTTTAAGTGGATGTAGTAAAGTAGAAAAACCGGCAGGAGAAAAGTGGCGTCAGTTGTTTAACGGAAAAGATCTGACTGGTTGGCAGGTTAAGATTTCGGGATATCCTCTGGGTGAAAATTTTGCCAATACATTCCGTGTTGAAAATGGTATACTCATAGTATCTTATTCTGAGTATGATAAGTTTGATGGCGAATTCGGTCATCTGTTTTTCAATGAAAAATTTTCTGACTATAAATTACGCATCGAATATCGCATCGTTGGTGAACAGCTGCCCGATGCACCAGGTTGGGCATTTAAAAATAGCGGGGTAATGCTGCACTCGCAATCTGCTGAAAGCATGGGGCTGGATCAGGACTTTCCCGTATCAATTGAAGCCCAGTTTCTGGGAGGCAACGGGATAGATAAAAGACCAACTGCAAATTTATGTACACCTGGTACCCATGTGCGGTTTAAGGATGAATTGCTTACGGATCATTGCCTCGAATCTACTTCATCCACCTTCCATGGATCAGAGTGGGTAACAGTAGAATTGGTCGTCCGCCATGATAGTATATTACATCATTTAGTTAATGGCGACACGGTGTTATCCTATCAAAATCCGGTTATCGGAGGTGGATTCATACCGGAGAATTTTCCCGTCCCTGAGGGTACACCATTGCGTGAGGGGTATATCGCATTACAGGCAGAAAGTCATCCATTCGAATTCAGGAAGGTAGAACTGTTAAGTCTGAAGTAAATCCTGAATTATTTATAACCACTAAGTCACAAAGACACAAAGTGATAACAAATAATAGATTATCAGAAAAATTAGTCTTTATAACTTGCGATTTTCGTATTATAATTAAAATCTTTTTTTCTTTTCTCTTTGTCTCTTTGTCTCTTTGTACCTTTCTGTCTTAGTGGTAATATTTGTGCATTAATCAGTTTGGCCCCAGAATAATTACGGAGGATCATCAATGTACAATCTGAGTATTACAAAAATTCTTACTCTTTGTTTTTTTGTAATTATCCTGGTTCTTATTAATGGTTGCGAAAATCCATCCGAAAAAACCGAAACAAGTGTCTATCCCGAAGCAGAAAAGCAAAATGTAGACAGCAATCAGCTGGCAATCGCTTTTACTAATGCCGAAGAAATAGGCGATTTACAGGGACTTGCTGTGGCCCGGAATAATGTTATTGTTGCAGAAGAATATTTTAATGGAGCAGGTCCTGATCCCGATCCGGATTTACATGTAATGTCCGTGACTAAAAGCATATCAGCAACCCTAATTGGAATTGCGATTGATAAAGGATTTATCGCCAGTGTAGATCAAACGATCGGCTATTATTTGGGTGAAGAGGTTGAACCAATCAACCCTGCGCTGGGGGAAGTTACTATTCGGCAGTTGTTGACTATGACCTGTGGACATGATTGGCACGAATTGGGATCATATTCAGAATTTGGCAACTGGGTAAATGCATCTGACCAACTGATATATATTTATCAGAAACCAATTGTGAATACTCCGGGTACAGTATTCAATTACAGTGACGGTGGTGCACACCTGATATCGGCAATTCTTCAGGAGGCGACAGGTATGAATACTGCCACTTTTGCCACACAGTTTTTGTTCCGACCTATGGGGTTGGATGAACGAATATGGTATACGGATAACCGTGGCATTCCTTATGGTGGTGTCGGACTTTGTTTGGGTATTCATGATATGATCAAAATCGGGTATCTCTATTTGAATGATGGCAATTTTAACGGCGAACAAATCGTTTCTGCTGAGTGGATAGCGGATGCTGGAAGTATGCAGATTTCAACAGATAATGCGATTCCCTTTTTAAGGGATTATGGATATTTCTGGTGGTTTAGCAGTGCACATGGCCATGAATTCATTTGCGCTAATGGTTACGGCGGGCAGTTTATTCTGGTAGCAAAAAACCTGAATCTGGTGATTGCTTCAAGATCTGACTATCGTGGTATCAATCGTGACCAGGCCGGAAGTAATTGGTATCAAATTCTGAATATTATCATCAACCAAATCTTACCTGCGGTAAGAGTCGTAGCCAAGACAGTAAATTCAGATAAATAGGTAGAAATAATATGAAAGCTATCGAAACCGGAATGGGCGTCGCCTTGCTCAAGGCAACCGGAATGTTATATCCACCGGAAAAACGGCTTTTTGAGGATCCGTATTCTGAGAAATTATTGTCTCCCTTTTACAAATTTTGGTTGATGCTGATGCGCTCGCCAAAATTATTCAATCTCCTTATGCAGGCAAGAGAAAAATCCACACCCGGATTAATTGGCTGGATGTTCTGCCGGTTTCGCTACATAGATGATGTACTTAAGAAATGTCTTTCTGAAGGCGAAATTAAAACAGTGGTTAACCTGGGTGCCGGATATGATTGTCGTGCATTTTATATTCCGGGCGTGGAAAATCTTCGATATTTTGAAGTGGACCATCCGGAGGTGATCAGACAGAAAAAAAGTAAAATGATAAAAATATTGGGGACATTGCCGGATCATGTAGTTTTCGTTCCGGTTGATTTTGAGCATCAGGACCCTGGAACCGAGTTAAAAAAAGCAGGATATGCATTATCTGAAAAGACATTATTTATCTGGGAAGGAGTGACCCAATATATTACCGAAGAAGCGGTTAATAATACTTTAAAATATATCTCCCAGGCTGCCCCCGGCAGTAAAATGGTCTTCACCTACATACTAAAGAGTTTTATAGATGGAAAAGACATTCACGATGGTGTAAAAGTTATGTATAAATATATGCGAAAAGGAAAGCACCCGCTGTGGTTGTATGGCATGGATCCGGTTGGGCTTCCCGATTATCTTGCCAAATATTCACTTTCGCTTATCGAGGATATCGGATCACCTGAAGTTGATGATCGGTATATGGAGCAGCTCAATCTCAATTTAAAGGGATTTGAAATTGAGCGGTTGGCTTTGGCGGAAATAACAAATTGAGTTCAACTAAATAGGGAACGGTCTCAGACCGTTCCGTGTCGCGTTTATAATTAAAAATGGCTCCAGAGACGCTGAGTCGCAAAGAAGTAATTCATAAAGAAGCGAAGATTCATGGATATAATAATCTTGCCATTACCGGTACCAAATATCTGATGACCGGCCCGGTCTATCCCGGGGTCTTAATGAAATCCGGAATCATGTCTCAAATTCCCGATCAACAGGACCGCGAAAAAATAGATACAATCATTTTCAAGGAATTGGTAAATGGTGTTTTTAATGAAGTTTCACGTTTATATTTTAATCGGGTAATTAACCAGTCTGAAACAAAATGGGTGTGATGCGGTTGTTTTGGGATGCACCGAGATACCGTTACTTGTAGATTCAAATGATTGTTCGTTACCCACGCTGGATTCAACACGCTTGCTTGCCCGGGCGGAATTAAAAGCAGCCGTGAGGCCATAAGAGATCAGGGGGATGCTGAAATTAAATTAATCGAAAATATAAAAGCAGATGATTCTCTGCGAAATGCGTATCATGACTTTATATCACTGGTGTTTCCCGGATTAAGTTTTGAAGATTGGTATGCAAAGGGATTATGGACAGATAAGTATATCCCTTTTTCGATTATCAAATCAGGAAAGATCATTTCCAATGTCTCGGCTTCCATCATGGATGTCATTATAGACGGGAGACAATATCGGGCAGTTCAATTGGGTGCGGCGGGCACTTTACCTGAATATCGTAATCAGGGATTATCCCGCGAGCTAATAGGCCATGTCATCTCAAAGTATAAAAATAGTGTCGATTTTTTCTTTTTGTTTGCCAATGAAACCGTTATGGAATTTTACCCCAAATTTGGTTTTAAGGGATTCATGGAAAATGTATATATCGCCGAATCAAATCTACCCCAGCCAAACTATTCAGCCAGAAAGTTAAACATACATGTGGAAAGTGATTATTCACTACTACTCGACATGATAAATCAAAGACAGACAATCACAAAAATATTTGCTGCCGAGGATTATGGATTTATCACCATGTGGCATGTACTTAATCTCTACACCGATAATTTATATTACATCGAAGAGGAACAGGCAATTTTAATCGTCAGGGAAGATAAGGGCATATTGTATGTACTGGATGCAATCTTTCGTGCCCAATTTGATTTTCATAGCGCACTTGCTAAAATAATGAACAAAGATTCAATTAGATGTATTTGTTATTATTTCCCTCCGGATGTAATCAATTATCAGTATGATAAAATTGAACCTGATGTGACCGGGTTATTTGTGCTCGGTAATATTAACTTGCCAACAGGTCCATTCAGATTTCCATTAACTGCAGTTACCTGATTTTAATAACATAGGACAAACGGATAATTCGTGAATATCCGTTTGATTTAATGAGGTACAAATGGCAAAACACATTGGAATTGTCGACTGCAGTGCAGAAGGCGCGGCATTATGTTACCGGACCATCTGCGCTGAAGCACCGGCATTAATGGGCGAGCATATGCACCCGGAAATCTCCATGCATACGTATCCGCTGGCAGACTATATGACACAGATTTATAAAGATAACTGGCAGGGTGTCGCTGAATTGATGCTGTCCTCTGCCAGGAAATTAACTGAGATTGGTGCTGACTTTACACTGAGTCCCGATAATACGATTCACCAGGTTTTTGATCAGGTCGTATCTGAATCTCCCATTCCATGGCTGCATATTGCGCAAGCTGTGGCAGATGAAGCGAAGATTCATGGATATAATAATCTTGCCATTACCGGTACCAAATATCTGATGACCGGCCCGGTTTATCCGGAGGTTTAAACAAATCAGGAATCGCATTATCTGATCCGGAATATTTATTATCAGATTTCCATTTAGATTATAATGAAATATTTTAATAATGCGCAAAATGTAGATGAATACATTAAGATGGCGGATGGTTATGACGGCCGTGATCTGATCACAATTCTACAAAATCATCTGCCGTCTCATTCTACTGTTCTTGAACTGGGTATGGGGCCGGGCAAAGATTTGGACATACTTGCTGAAAAGTATGAGGTAACCGGTTCGGATTCTTCATCTGTATTTCTTGATCTATATCGCAAAACACATCCAAAAGCAGATTTGTTACAACTGGATGCGGTCTCAATTAAAACCGATCGAAATTTTGACTGTATCTATTCCAACAAAGTGTTACATCATCTGCATAAGTCCGAGATACATCAGTCTTTTAGAAGACAGAGGGAATTGCTAACCGGGCAGGAACTGTTAATGCATTCATTCTGGTATGGGAACAGCGAAGAAGAATATAATGGGCTGTGGTTTGCCTATTATGAGGAGGAAGAGCTATTGGGAATGATTGGCGATGGTTTCACCTCTGTGGCTGCCGAGCGGTATACGGAACTTGAAAAGGATGATTCATTTTACATTTTATTGCGTAAATCTGAAGACTAACTGCAATTCGCTGATAATCGGAAATATTAAATTTGAGGATCATATAATAAAAATATTTATCTGGTGATCAAGTCAGAAACAAAGAGAAATAATAAGATATGAAACCATATAAAAATATATTTTTAAATTCCTTTATGGCCTTCGTATCAGCGTTCATTCTGACGACAATCATACATGAATCCGGTCATTTTATTTCTTATCTATTGGCTGGAGCACAACCGGAGTTATTCCACAATTACGTTCAGACATCCGATAATACACTCAGCCTACAAATAAAAATTATTGCTGCGATGGCTGGTCCGGTTATCAGTTTGTTGCAGGGTATAATCTTCACGATGCTTGTCGTTAAGAATCAGAAAAATAATGCCCGGTACTTGCTCTTTTTATGGTTGAGCTTATTAGGATTTATAAATTTCTTCGGCTATTTGATGTTGACACCGCTCAGCACAAAAGGTGATACGGGCAAAGTGGCAGAACTACTGCACATCTCTTATGTTGCTCGTATTATTATTGCGGTCATTGGCCTTGCGACTTTAATATTCATCGTAGTAAAAATTGGCCGGTATTTTGCCAATTTTATTCCCACCAGGACCGAATTACCAATTAGAGGTAAATATGTTAACTTCCTGGTAATGTTTCCTATAATCGCTGGAAGTATGGTTAATGTAATCCTGGCATTCCCTATTCCGGTTATTCTAAGTGTAATATATCCGGCGACAAGTGCCTACGTGATTCTTAGCTCTTATGGTGTCATCTTAAAAACAGAGCGACAACAAATGCCCGATTCTGATCTTGATAAAAAGATATCACTATTTCTTGTCATTATTGTAATGACTTGTATTATTCTAAATCGAATTTTAACAACCGGGATTGGTTAGAATTTATATTTGCCACTGAATCTTACTGTTATTATTTTGGTCTGGATAATTTATCTCTTGCAAAGATAGAGAGACTAAATATTTTTAATTTAAAAATTAGAAACTAGAGATTAGTAATTTGTAACTGCCTATTACCTATTGCCAATCGTTAATTTCTCATCTCTCATTTCGAGATTCTACCTGAGACTTTGTGCGTTTGTGCATCCCGTCCTGGCAGACACACGAGTAATGAAATTACCCCAGGATTAATCCTGGTGTAAGCAAACTGATATAATTATATCTAATGGACTATTATCTGACAATCATTATTCATTTGACTACTTTATAAATTGTTAAACAAAAGTTCATTTGCTTGCTTTAATATCATCGCTCATATAGGAGAACCCCGAAAGTGGAAAATCTTACTCTTATATTCATAATTGTTGCGATTGCCCTTGGCCTGGTCGTATTTATGATACGATCGGCCTCTAAAGATGAAAAAACAAAAAGAGTACCCAATTATCGTGCCTTATTTATTCTGGGTGTAACATGGTTACCAGTCGGTATTGCTACAGATAATGCCGGACTATGGGGAATGGGTGCCGTATTTATGATCATAGGTGGATTAAATAAAGACAAATGGGGACAGGAAACGAAATGGGCCGATCTGTCTCCCGGTGCAAAGAAAACGAAACTGATTGTTCTTGGCGGCTTAACACTCGTGTTACTTGCGGCTGTATTATATTTTGTTTTCGTAAAAAAATAGCATTCAAAAATTATAAGATCCTCATATGATCCGAACAAAATTATTTATAACATTTGCAATTATATTGGTGGTATCAAATATAGCCTGCACCCAACAATCCGGGCCGCCCGATAAAAATGAGATATCAACAATTATCGATACCTGTGTCACCGCCTTCAGAACACATTATGTTTACCCGGAGAAAGTTTCTGAAATCAAATCTCATATTCAAAAAAGTCAGGAGGATGGAAAATATGAAGATTTGCATAATTTGAAATCCCTGACCAAACAACTTCGATCAGATTTCCGTGCGGCAACAAATGACCGGCACATTTGGATAGATATAATGGATAATCTCCCAGTAATAGATTCGGATGTCTCTGATCAGATAAAAATGGACCAGCTAGAAAAAGAAAATTTCGGATTTGGGGAAATTGAAAACTTAACGGAAAGTGTCGTCTGTCTTAAGTTAAACGGCTTTAAAGATTTAAAGTATGCCCGAAAAACAGCCACGGAGGTTATGCAAAAATTGGGTAATTATGATATTATAATAATTGATTTGAGAGAAAATCATGGTGGGCACAGTAACATGGTTCATTTTATATCCAGTTATTTTTTTGCAGAACAAACACAATTAAATTCACTCTACTTCAGAGAGCGTGATTCACTGGCGACCGCCTGGACAGACCCCGAAATTGCCAAATCAAAATTAGTGGATAATAAATTATTTTTATTGACCAGTAAAAATACGGCTTCGGCAGCCGAATCATTTGCCTATACAATGAAGAATTATGAAAGAGCTACAATTGTTGGTGAATCCACCCGTGGTGCCGGACACTGGACGGAAAGTTTTCAGTATCCTCGAGCTGGATATATTTCTCGAAATTCCAGTGGCCCGGCCCATAAGTCCGGTTACCGGTAAAGGCTGGGAAATAGTAGGTGTACTACCGGATGTGGAAGTCCCGGCAGAAAAAGCACGGGAAGAGGCCCTGAAAATTATTCAAAAATACAATTAAACTCGATTTACAGTCAACCCGGCTCCAATAAATACAAATTCCTTAAAATGTTTCCTTGAAACTTATGCAATTATAATTTATTTTATAACTGTAATTCTTAAAGAAAGTATTTTATCTATAATTCGCGGAAAGGTCTGAGACCGTTCCCCATATTTTAAATATTTAGGAGAAATTATAATGGCGACATACGAATGTGCAGTTTGCGGAATGGCTGTTAATGCCACATGTGCTAAATGCGATGCCCCTCTTGTAGATGATATATTAAAACTGGATGATGGCGCCGAAGTTCAGATTTCAAAATGTCCCAATGGACATGGTAAAATAAAGTCCCCCCTTTGTTGCGGACAGGACATGACTTGTAGTGTAAAATAGTTCTTTAGCATTGTAAAGAATTAATGGCTGTATCATACTTATATAAAAAAGATGTCGATGAGAGATAATTCCAGGATATTAGTAAAACTGGTTTTCTGGTTGACTGTAATCGCACTTATTAATATCATCTCGTGTGATGGATCACTCAATTATGAGCAGGATAGTCCGGTTGTCGGAACATGGGTATTTGACTCCTATGATGACAATGTGACCGTCCTGCTCAGATCTGATCAATTGGACGAAAATCAGTACGGATTTTCATTTTCCCCTTCGGGAAATTTTATCGAAAGAAAAAATTCCGGATGGTGTGGTACCCCGCCGATTGCTTATAAAAATTTTGAAGGCCACTGGAAAAAGTTATCTGATAATCTTTATTCAATCGATGTTGATTACTGGGGTGGAAAAACAAGTTACAACATCCAGATACTATCTGTAAATACCTACCAGTTACGTATTAGCTATCAATATTCCGAGTAAACCGGAAACAAATCTAAACAAATTCTCGTCTATTCTGAATAAAAATTCCTAAACTTCAGATAAATGACAATATTCGTTAATATGTCATTCTGAACTTGTTTCAGAATCTAATATATAGATCCTTAGATAAATATGGATTTATTATCAATCTGTGATTACACGGGTAAGAGAAAGGGAGTATTATGATCAAATCTACGGTAACACAATTTCGTTTTATATCAATACTTAGTTTTTTCATAATATTATTAAACCCGATTCTCTCTATTGCACAAAGTAAAGCGGATAAGATCGATCAGTTTATGACATATCTTTATGAAAACAGGCAATTCAATGGCACCATACTGGTGGCGGAAAACGCAGAGGTGATCTATAAAAAAGGATTTGGTCTGGCAAACATGGACTGGAAAATTCCCAATACACCAGATACAAGATTCAGGCTGGCTTCGGTAACAAAGCAATTCGTGGCAATGCAGATAATGCAACTGGTGGCTGAAAATAAAATCAAACTGGATGGGAAACTCAGTGAGTACATCCCAGAATACAGAAAAGATACCGGTGAACAGGTAACTATTCATCATTTGTTAACCCATACGCTCAGGGATCCCTTCCTATACAAATATCAGGGGTTTCTGGTCCGATTCCACCCGCAATCCATATAAAATCGAGTATATGATTGAGCATTTTATGAGCGGCGATCTTGAGTTTGAACCAGGAACGGAATATAAATATAATAATACCGGGTATTATCTCCTGGCAGTAATTATTCAAAACGTTACAGGAAAATCATTTGAAGAAAATTTGCATGAAAGAATATTAGATCCGTTAAACATGAAAAATTCGGGCGTCGACCGTAACATCCGGATACTTCAGAATCGGGCGGTGGGGTATTATAAACAACTGACTGGATATATGCATGATCCCTATTTTCTTATGACCAATGCATTGGGTGCCGGTGATATGTATTCGACGGTTGAGGATATGTTTCTCTGGGATCAGGCTCTATATACAGAAAAGTTATTACCGGAAGCATATAAAGAGATCATGTTCACACCCTTTTTAAGTAATTATGCCTATGGTTGGGGTGTCCGATATGAATCTCTTGGCGAGTCAGGTGATAGTGTAAAAGTCTTAACCCATAGCGGTGGACTGAATGGTTTTAACACGAGAATATTTCGTCTGATCAAAGATAAACATCTGATTGTTCTGCTAAATAATACTGGCGGCACCAATTTATCTGATTATTGCAGCGAGATAACAAAAATATTATATGACCTGCCATATGCTTTACCAAAGATTCCAATCTCGGAGCCACTTGGTAAAACAATTGTTAAGAACAATGTTCAAACAGCGATTTATCAGTATCACGAACTGAAGATGAATAAATCCGAGACATATATATTTAATGAAAATGCATTGAATGCACTGGGATATCAGCTGCTGCGGCTTAACCGCGTGGATGATGCCATCGAGATATTTAAACTCAATATTAAGGAATATCCCGAGGCATTTAATCCATACGATAGCCTTGGTGAGGGGTACATGGTGCGCGGCAATTGGGAACTGGCAATAGAATATTATAAAAAATCACTGGAACTCAATCCCAATAATACTAATGCGGTGAGAATGCTTGAGAGGATCGAGCAACAAATGTGAGACAGGCACTTGGTACTCGGTTCTCGGCTCTCGCCTCTGATCGTAGCGAAGCGGAGACCTTGTTTTACCTGGATGCTGGCCAAATCATAGGCGATTTGATACCGACATGTGGCCTGGAATTTGGATTTTGGAATTATTTAGATATTAGAGATTCGTATTTAGGATTTAAAACATGGCCGTCAAAAATTTGCCGGATATTCTGCAACCATGAGTTTTGGCATGTGAGTTGCCTTCATATCAGTATGTATTGGCCAGAACGAAAAGGACTGCGATTAAAATCTTACCACTATAATAGACCCGGTATATATTTTGTAACAATCTGTGTGCATGATCAATTCAAAAATTCTGAGATGTTTGGTAGAATTTTTAATAAAAACATGATTTTAAATGTTTGTGGCAAAATTATTCAAGATTGTTGGAAAGATTTGCCCAGTTATTATAACATTATACTCGATGAATTTATCATTATGCCGGATCATGTTCATGGGATCATTAAAATCGTAGATGATCCGGATAATGATATAGGTGGTCGTGGTCAATTTCGGAACGGTCTCAGACCGTTCCCTACAAAAAAAAATCATTTCACCAAAGAAAACACAAAAAACATCTCCCTGGCAATTTGCCTGCATCGATCAGCATATTCTTCCTTCTCATGATCTGTATCATCTGCCCGTTTCGGATCAATGTAAGGTAACGATATCCGTTTTTCGGCACCAATAACCACTGGGCATGCTTCATCGGCATCCGTACAGGTCATCACCGCACAGTAATCCTTCTGTGGATTAAATTCGTCCGAATAGGTTTTGGAAAAAGCGATAATAGGTTTTGCATCAGCTGCAAATGTGATTCGGTATCTGGGATTGGCTGTGGTATCCTGTTGAACAATATCGATTCCCGTCTGCTGCATTGCCCTGACTGCCCGGGGATTAAATGCGGTGGCTTCTGTCCCGCCGGAATAGGTGGTGACATTGGAAATACCATAATGATATGCGGCGACCTGTGCCCAAATTTGTGATATGTGACTTCGCCTCGAATTATGTGTGCAAATGAAAGTCATGTAAACTGGCTTATCGCTATCCTTTTTTTGTACAAAATCAGCAAGTTTTTGCAGGTCATTTTTGCGCTGTATATCAATTGTATCAAATTCTCTCATGCAGCTGTTAATATAGTTATTTAACTTCGAATTCATCAACTTGTCCTTTTGAATATAATTATTCTTAAACTGGGTTCGACAATTTAATCTAAATTTTGCAGGCTGTGCAGGTTTTTAATTTACCGCAATAATCGCTAGACCATCAAGGTCATTTTAGAGAAGAACAATCATTTTTCATCTTGATGATATCACAAATTTATTGTACTATCATCCAAAAAGGAAAAAAGATGCTTAGAACCCAGACCTATATAGATCGCCGTAAAAAATTGATCGAGTCTATGGATTCCGGAATCCTATTATTCCTGGGTAATGATGAAAGTCCGATGAACTATGAGGATAACACATTCGATTACCGTCAGGACAGCACGTTTCTATATTTCTTCGGGCTGGATTTACCGGGATTAGCAGCAATCATCGATGTGGATGAAGACAGGACAATCATTTTTGGCGATGATATTTCAGTAGATATGACAGTCTGGATGGGTCCCCAGGAACCTCTGGCTGAAAAATGTGAGCGTGTCGGGATAACAGAAATATTACCCTACCCGGAATTATCTCCTTTCATTGACAAATCTAAAAACAGACACATTCATTTTTTACCACCTTACCGGGGTGAAAATAAATTGAAGGTGCAGGATTTATTAAATATTAATCATCATCATCAACCCGATGAGGCATCTCTTTCTTTGATTCAAGCCGTCATTAAGCAAAGAAATTATAAATCTCCTGAAGAGATGGTAGAAATGCATGAGGCGGCATCAATTACGGCCGAAATGCATTTAGAGGCCATGAGATTCGCCCGCCCCGGGATGAAAGAATATGAGGTGGTGGGCCGGGTGATTGATGTGGCCAGATCGCATAACGGCATGCTGGCGTTTCCGGTGATATGCACGATTAATGGTCAAACATTACATAACCATTATTATGGAAATACGCTTAAAAGCGGGGACATGCTGCTACTGGATACCGGAGCGGAAAATAAAAATCATTATGCCGGGGATTATTCACATTCATTTCCGGTAGATAATAAGTTTACAGAACAGCAAAAGGAAATCTACAATATCTCCCTCAAAGCCCACAAGGCAGTTGTTGATAAAGTGGCTCCGGGTGTGACGATGAAAGACGTTCATTTTGCAGCCGCCGGGTCAATAGTAGATGATTTGAAAGCATTGGGTATGATGAAAGGAAATACAGAGGAAGCCGTGGTTTCGGGTGCATATGCGTTATTCTTTCAATGCGGTACCGGTCACATGATTGGACTGGATGTACACGATATGGAAGACCTGGGTGAACAATATGTTGGATATACCAATCCGGAAGAGAAAGAAATGGAATTGTTCGGGTTAAAATCGCTGCGTCTGGGCAGGGAACTGGAGCCGGGATTTGTGATCACCATCGAGCCGGGGATATATTTTAATCCTCAATTAATAGCTATGTGGAAATCGGAAAAAAGATTTGCCGGGTTCATTAATTATAGCGAGGCAGAAAAATATCAGCATCGCGGCGGATACCGCTCAGAAGAGGAATTTCTTATTACAGAAGATGGCAAGGAATTGGTAGGAAAAGATGTACCCAAAGAGATTGATGACATTGAAGCGATGCGATCTGCATAAGATTTAAATGCAAAAAAGTGATATATTAGATAATTCTATCTCAGAACGTTAATTATAGCCACGTTACGAATTACAAAAAACCGGATATAATATGAGTGACCCCAAATTATTTTACAGAAAACTGGATTCATTTTTAGCAAAAATTGGAAAAGGCAGTTCAGATAAAAATTTTCTGTCATCAATTTTCAAGGAATTGATTCAGAATTTTGGATCTGATTTACAGCTGATTGACGGGTGTATTTATGAACAGAGAGACCAATCATTCTCTCAGATTTTTTCTCTGCAAAAAAACCAGTGGGCTTCAATTATTCCCATTGACTCACCCAGTATCCAGTTAGTATTGAGTCACGGCAGTTTTATTTATGATGATCCTGATTTGAAAGTATCTTTCGCCGCATCAAAAGATTCTGTGCCTCTGGTGCCCGCAGCGATCACTGTAAGCAGCCCGGAGCGCCAGTGGCTTTTTGTCTTTGGTCTGCAGAACGATTGGCGCCGCGATGAGGTAACTCTGTTTCTTAATTCGGTAAAGACAGACTTTGAGTTATCGTCTTTTTTCACAGGTGATTGATAACGAATTGCAACAGGCAGTACAGATACAGAAAAGTTTATTGCCACGTTCATCACCTCAGATTCAAGGTTATGAAATATATGGAAAGTCAATTCCGGCTGAACTGGTGGGTGGTGATTTCTATGAATACTTTGAGTCCGGAGGTGAAAATTTTGGTATCAGTATTGGAGATGCCAGTGGTCATGGATTGCCGGCTGCATTGTTGGTAAGAGATGTTGTTATTGGTTTACGGATGGGAATTGCCAATGAATACAAAATGACTCATACATTAAAAAAATTGAACGAAGTAATTCAGCGAAGTACGTTTGCCAGTAATTTTGTCTCACTCTTTTTGGGCGAATTCGAAAAAGGTGGACATCTGTTTTATGTAAATGCAGGACATCCTGCACCGTTCCTGGTATCAGACAGTGAGGTCGCCGAGTTGCGTTCAACCGGGCTTGTCCTGGGCTTTTTGCAGGATATTGAACTTCAACGATCATATATCCATTTTCGTGAGGGTTCTGTTTTGGTGATGTATTCCGATGGTATCATCGAGCGAAATAATGCTGAGGAAGAAGAATACGGCATTGAACGTCTCAAAGAATTAGTTATAAAGAATCAAGCCATAAGTTCCAAAGAGATTGCCGATTTGATATTTAAAACGGTTTACGAGTTTGGGGGTTCGACCAATTGGGATGATGATGTGACACTCGTTATTGTTAAAAGAAGCTGATTACGTATTCTTGTTGTATACGTCAAAATAAAATTAATACCTGAATAAAAATACTATGGCTCCAGAAAATAAATTATCCCAATCTAAGTCAAATTGTACAATATGTAATACGAAATTAGCCGATAAATATTGCCAGGTTTGCGGACAGTACAATACCGGAAAGAAAATTTCATTTTATGAGCTGATTGCTGATTTTATGGCTGGTATGTTCTCGCTAGAACGATCTGTATTGGCAACCATGTGGCTGTTAATTCGACGCCCGGAAATTGTAATCCAAAATTATTGGGCTGGCTGGCGCGGATACTATCCTTCACCGGGAAAAATTGCCGTATACGCCGCATTTGTTGTGGGGCTTCACTTTGCCTTTCTTGGGAAGGAATTCCTGGGTCTTAACATGACATTTACGAATGTCCCGCCACAGTTTGGGCTTATTATTCTCCTCATTCCTCTCTATAGCCTGAGCAGTAAAATAACTTTTTTCAGGCAGAAGCACCGTTATATCGAACATTTAATTTCTACGGTCTATTTGTATAGCACATGGATTATCGTATTTACATTCCTGGATATTATACAAAAATATGTATTAGGTAACTTTCTGGATGAAGGTATGTTTCTGTTATACATGTTGGTCCTGTTTTTATGGACGACATTGGTATATGCAGCAAAATCAAGTTGGTATATGATCCTGATTATTTCATTGATACAATTACTTATTCTTGCTACGATTTTTACTCTTATAATTGGTACATTATATCTGATTAAACCCGACACTGTAAATATCAGCAGTTAAAATGCCTGGCTTGTCAACTGGATAGATTTTTTTCAAAGTCTCATTTACTCTTAGAAAGATCTGAGTGTTGAGTTTAATTCAGCCGGAAAAATCCTGGTACAATTGAAAAATGGAGATTTAGAATGAAAACTACGATTTTTGTACTAACGTTTTTACTCATCCTTCCATTTACAGCCCTTAGTCAGGCAGTAGAAGAAGATGTCCATGTAAAAGAAGCTCTGAATCTGATTGAAGCATGGGTTGATGCACAATCTGCCTATGATAAAATACCCGGAATATCTATGGCTATTGTACATGATCAGAAAATTATCTGGCGATTTGCCTCCGGATATTCGGATCCGGAAAAGAAATTACCGGCGGAAACAAATACTATTTACAGTATCTGTTCTATTTCAAAATTATTCACAGCTATCGCGCTCATGCAGTTGCGCGATAAAGGATTACTCCGGTTGGACGACCCGGTAGGCAAACATCTGCCCTGGTTCAATATTGAGCAGTTATATCCCGACAGTCCACCGGTCACCATCGAATCCATCCTGACCCATTCTTCGGGTCTGCCGCGCGAATCTGACTTTCCCTACTGGAATGCACCTGCATTTGATTTCCCGACACGCGAAGAGATGAAGACTAAATTGAAAGAGCAAAAAACCCTGTATCCGGCCTATACCTATTATCAGTATTCAAATCTGGGATTAACCCTGGCCGGAGAAATTGTGGCCGAAATCTCTGGCCAGGATTACCAAACCTATGTGATGGAAAATATAATCAAACCGTTGGACCTGGAAGATACACGACCATATATGCCACAGGAATTACACGGTACGCGTCTGGCAATCGGGTACAGTGCAAAAATGCGCGGCGGTGAACGGAAAAAAATGCCGTTTTTTCAAGCGGATGCAATCACACCTGCTGCCGGGTTTTCATCTACTGCAGAAGATCTGGCAAAATTCGCTGCCTGGCAGATGCGTTTGCTGGAAGGTGGGAAAAATGAAGTGCTGCAAAGTAATACATTAAAAGAGATGCAAAGGGTACACTGGCTTGATGGCGATTGGAAGACAACCCGCGGATTGGGATTTGGTGTATACAGACGGAATGACATCACATTTGTTGGCCATGAAGGCAGCTGTCCCGGGTACAGATCAGCGGTTATGCTCCAGGCGAAAAATAAAACAGCCGTTATATTTATGGCAAATTCTAATGGGGTAGATGCCGGCGCCTATGCACAGGGTGCCTACCGGATAATCATGCCGGCTATAGAATCTGCAAAAACAAATACCACACCGTCGAAACAACTGCCCGCTGAGTTGATTAAATTTACCGGTACGTATTCGGAATTTCCCTGGGGTGGCGAAACATTCGTGTTGCCATGGCAGGGTGGACTGGCGATGGCATATTTCCCGGATTTTAAGCCGCCAACAGATCTGACCAAATTAAAGCATGTTAAAGATAATCTGTTTCAGCGGATTCGCAGTGATGAGGAGCCGGGTGAGGAAATAGAATTTGTATCGGATGAATCCGGAAATGTCACTCGCATGAAAGTACACAGTTATTATTCAGAGAAAATAAAATAGCATCAATCTATGTGTCGAGTATTTATAAAATTTATCACACTTTATGCGATGGTATTTTTGATTTCATGCCAGAACGGCGAGAAAAATCTGTTCCTGCCAGATTCAAAACCGGTCGTTTTGTCTATTATATCACCAGCAAACGACAGCCATTTCTCTTATGGAGATGAAATACAATTTCAACTGGAACTAAAAAATAATTTTTTGGAAATCCAATTTATATGCTGGACATCAAATACCGACAGCATCTTTGGCAATGAATTCCAGTTCAACTATGACCGATTATCTCCCGGATTACATAGCATTGTGGTAGACGTATTATTCTCAGACAGTTCCCAGATTGAAACCAGCATTAGCCTTACCGTTCATCATAGGAATGAAAATGCGATTGTTAAAATTATCCCACCCCAATTGGACTCACTGTGGTTTTATCAAACGGAAAATTATACTTTCCTCAGCCAAATCACCGACAGTGTTGGACGGGATCTCAATGCGCATGACGTAAACTGGGTTTCTGATCATGATGGTGTGGTCAGTACAAATAATTTCCTGATGACCGGTCAGTTTTCGGTTAATACGCATTCATTAAAACTTCAGGTCACATTTGCTGATAATTCAATATCTGAAGATACCATATCAAATATAAGAATAATTACTGATCCCTGGAGCCATACGGATCTGTTTAACGACCGTGAGATGGAATCGCCGGAAGATCCGGATGCACCCTATGTGCGTGATGCCTGGTCCGACTGGATTAAGGAAAATAGCATCCCGGTACGTTCTTTGAGCTCTAACGATTATTCCGATCTGTCATTTCTTGATCCTTTTATGAAAGACAAAGATATTGTACAGATGGGTGAGGTTGCCCATGGAATTGCCGAGCAAAACAGAGGGCGTGTCCGTCTGATAAAATATTTGCATCAGAATCACCATTTCAATGTAATTGCCTTTGAAAGCGGTTTTTACGATTGTTATTATTCTAATAAAAATATTGAAACCACTTCGGACAGAGAAGTTCTAAAAAACTCACTGTATAATATGTGGCACACCACCGATTTGCTGAATTTATTTTCATATATTAAAGAATCGCAACAAACGGATAATCCACTTTATTTATGCGGCTTCGATATCCGGCCAACCGGTAATGCACGTCTCACACGACCAGCCTTTTTTAAAGAAATTGTATCCAAGCTTGATACTATTTTCGCTGAGGAAATTGCAAAAGAGGATAGTATCCTTGTTAAGTGGATTTTAGGCCAAACAGGCATTGATGATTATATCATGGAGAATTATGAAGTTCTGGTTATGATGTATGACCGGCTGATATCGCTGCTATCGGAAAATGAGAATTTGTTGCTGGATGATTATGATATGGAAACCATCCAGGTTGCTCTCCAGAGTGCCCAGTCAATCCGGGTAAATATCGACCAGAGAAATACGACTAAATTTGAGTCGCGACACAGGTCATTTATCCGCGATCAGCAAATGTTTGAACATTTCCGATATATTAAAGAAACATTATATCCCGGGAAGAAATATATAATCTGGTCACATAATTATCACATTCAAAATGATCCCGAGCCTGTAGGCTATACAAAAACACTGGGATATTGGTTGGATCAACACTATTCAGATGAGTTATATACCATTTGGTCATTATCATATCGTGGTACAATTAATTATGGTGTCATTGACGAAATAAAGACTACCCAGAACGAAAGTGTAGAAGCTATTCTGTACCAGGCACGGAAGAAATATTTCTTTATCGATATAAGTCAGCAACAGCAGAGTCCGGCAACCAGTTGGATGTTTGTCCCGGTATTACAGCAATACCTGCATGGCACCGGTGCGTATGATATCAGGTATATCCCCCGGGACCAATATGATGCCATTTTCTTCATTGATACCGCCTCGCAACCTGTGTATATATACTAATGGATGATTATGACTAAAATCATACTGCTTTCTACGATTCTGATTGGATGTTCTCTGTTTCTGACTTTTACCTGGTTTGCGTGGGTGTCTCATCGCGAGAGGGAGTCAAGAGCCGCACGGCGAGCTATTTTACTTGCCGTACTCTCCCTATTGCCGTATATGGGCACAGTATTTATAGATTCAGGAATTCAATTTGAATTATCCGTACTACTTATATCACTAACGGTATTAATTCCGCTGTTATTATTGTTTCCCACAGGTAATAAATTTAAAGATGAGGATATTATACCAATCTCGCGCTTTGATGAACGTGATGTCATGTTCTCACGCCAGCGACTGGTTAAAGGAGACTCACGATTTGAGGAATACTATAAATTACGTCCCGATAACAAGGCATCTGATGACAATTTCAGAACTCTGCCAGGACTGCTTTCTCCAGGCGCGGTCTATTATGATCCGGTTACGGCATCCACAGCACAGGCATCATTTAAAACGGTGAAGGCGTATCATCCCATGCTCGATGATGAAAATTTGCCCGAGACTGTCCATAAAGTTGATCCGCTTGATATTACTCGTTATCTCAAAACATGGATCAAGAATATTGGTGCCATATCGGTTGGAATTACCGGGCTAAAAGATTATCACCTTTACACAACGATTGGCCGGGGTGAGCATTATGGGAAACCGGTGGAGTTAGACCATAAGTATGCCATTGCCATTACTGTGGAAATGGAGAAATATAATATGGACCGGGCACCACAGGCACCAACTGTAATAGAATCAGCACAGCAATATCTGAATTCAGGTACGATTGCCGTGCAGGTCGCTGAATTTATCCGGCAGCTGGGTTATTCAACCCGGGCCCATATTGACGGAAGTTACCGGGTAATTTGCCCCCTGGTGGCCCGGGATGCCGGGTTGGGAGAAATCGGTCGCATGGGTTTGTTGATGACCCCCGAACTGGGACCCCGGGTCAGAGTCGCTGTGGTGACCACCAATTTACCTCTGGTCATTGATCCGCGAAAGCAGGATGATACTATGGTTGATTTTTGCCGGCGCTGTAAAAAATGTGCTACGGCTTGTCCACCCCAGGCCATCAATTTTGATGATCGGGTTGAAATCGATGGGGTTCCGCGCTGGCAGATTAATTCGGAGTCATGTTTTACCTTCTGGTGTAAAATCGGTACAGATTGTGGACGCTGTGTAAGTGTATGCCCATATTCGCACCCCAATAATTTTCTGCATAACCTGGTACGCTTTGGCATAAAACGAAATGCATTGTTTCGTGAGACCGCCATAAAACTGGATGATTTTTTCTATGGCGCCAGACCGGCACCTGCTGAATTGCCGGAATGGATTTCCGAGGCAATTAAATCTGAATGAGTCTGATGTTATTGTAAAGGAATGATAAGGCCGCAGGAATCTTGTACTACTTTGCCCTACTTTGTACTATCTTGTCCTACCGTGTAGTCCATCTTATAGATGGACTACATCCTAATCTTTAAAACCGATCTCGTGATGCGCACCATCACAATACGGCTTGTTTTTTGAAGCACCACACCGACATAGCGAATACAATTCACGGTTCGGCGGCTGTAAATCATCACTAATATTCAGATTAATTTTTCCCCGGATATTATATGGCCCATCTTTTTGAACGGATATTTCCTGGGGTAAATCTTTCTCTTTGTAATGATTTTCATTTAATGAATAGCTAAGCGCGCCCGATGGACATTTCTTTATCACTTCTGTCAATTTCTCGACCTCAGCTCCATCTGGATTGATCCATGGGTGGCCATGCTGTTGAAAAACAGACGGTAAATTCTCTGTACATTCGGCAGCATGTGCACAAATGGTCCGGTTATCATGGATGGTAATTTTTTGGCCGCTATATGTTCTGCTTTTATTCAATGGCCGAGTAATTTCGCGTTTATCAGAAAAGCCGGAAGCCGAGTGGGAACCATCACAAAACGGCTTATTTTTTGATTGGCCACAACGGCACAAAGCAAAGGCGGTCTTTTCAATATCCATCCGGTTGCCCTTTGTATCGGTAACTTGTTTTAGCCCTTTAACAATGAGCGGACCATTTGACATCAATTCTATCGATGCACGTATCTTATTGTTACTATTACTCATAAAAATTTCCCTCAATTAATTAAATATGTTCCGAACTAATAATAAATGAAATTATTTCAGACACTTTCAACTTTTTTATCTGACCAAAGAAATATTAAACTCACCAGAAATATAATAAATACATGCGCCGTGGGAAACATAAATATTCCAGAACCTGCTGTATGATATATTAATCTGTTAACCAGAAGCCCGATTATATTTGCAATGTTGCCCAAACTACCTGCATATCTTTGGACCGTACCCTGAATTCTATCCGATATAGATTTTGATATCAACGATGGTATTGATTGACATGATCTTATATTTCTGCTGTTGATTGAAATTTTATTCTTAAAATAGACTGTCTTAAATTGATGGTTACAATTTTAAACACGAAAAGAGCCTAAAGAAAACACAAAGTATGCAAAATATATTATCAAAAACTTTGCGTACTCGTGTAATTCTTCGTGCTCTTTGCGGTTAAGAACCTAATACAAACAGATCTCAAATTCCTGATCATTAAATCTCTATCGCAGACATCCCCGGTATGAAATAGAGACGTGCATAATTGAGTTGCAATGAATATGGGATACATCTACTTTAAACAATATTTAACAATTGAAAAATACAAATTTGAACTGATTATGATTGGAGAGGGCCAATAATGAGTGAGCAGTTAGATAATTCCAAATTTCGCAAGGCAAAATTAAAAGAATTAATCTTAAAACTTCATTCCGGTGAATCACAAGAGGATGTTAAAAAGCAACTGATGACTAGTTTGTCAAGCATCCCCTATGGGGAGGTGGTTGAGGTTGAGCAGGAACTCATTGAGGAAGGTTTGCCGGAAGAAGAAGTTCTCAAATTATGTGATATCCATTCGGCTGTCCTGGATGGAAATGTAGATTTATCATCTTCAAAGCAAATTCCTAAAGGTCATCCAGTTGATGTCCTTATAAATGAGAATAAGGAACTAAAAAATATATGTGATCAAACTTCAAAATTGATTTCTTCTCTTGCGCAAAATACGCAACAGGATGTCAAGGATGAAGTCCTTGGGTTGACCGGATTTTTTAACCAGCTCATCGATGTGGATAAACATTATCTTCGTAAGGAATTACTTATTTTTCCTTATCTTGAAAAAACAGGGATAACGGGACCGCCAAAGGTGATGTGGGGCAAGCATGATGAGATAAGGGAATTACTCAAAGGCAGTATTGAAATATTGCGTACACCGGATATTACCAGAGATGATCTGATTGCTTCGGCAGATATTATTTTGCAACCTGCGGCAACCGGTGTCGCTGAAATGATTGTGAAAGAAGAACAGATACTTTTTCCTATGTTGATGGATGCCCTGTCCGATGCAGACTGGCTGGAGGTTCAGAATCAGTCAATGGATATTGGCTTCTGTTTGTATGATCCGCCCTTTGAGTGGCAACCGGCAACCCTTCAAATAATGAACATAGAAGAATCTCGGGAATTTGATGGCAATATTAAGATGCCATCAGGAAGCTTTACCAGCGAAGAACTGTTGGCCATATTGAACACACTGCCGGTTGATATGACCTTTGTGGATAAAAATGACAAGGTAAAATATTTTTCACAAAGCCGTGACCGGATATTTCATAGAACGCGGGCAATTATTAATCGTGATGTTCGTCATTGTCACCCGCCGGCAAGTGCCCATATCGTCGATAAAATTTTGGACGATTTTAAAAGCGGTAAAGAAGAACGAGCCCCATTCTGGATAAATATGGGTGGTAAATTTGTCCATATTGAATATTTTGCTTTACGTGACGAAAAAGGTGGATACCTGGGGACGCTGGAAGTTTCTCAGGATCTCACCGGATATAGAAATCTGGAAGGTGAACAACGAATACTATCATATGAAAAATAAGGCGACTAAATAATGAGTGATCTGATTATTACACCAAAAACAAAAGTCTTGCAAATGCTTGAGGCATATCCACAATTGGAAGACGTCTTGATAGAATATGCACCACCATTTAAAAAATTAAAAAATCCAGTGCTTAGAAAAACCGTCGCAAAGATTGCTACCCTGCAGCAAGCCGCTGCGATTGGCAATGTAAAAGTTGAAGATTTAATAAATCGTCTCAGAAAGGAGGTTGGACAGGATTTAATCTCTGCTGAATCTGCCAAAGTCTATAATACAACTAAACCGGATTGGTATGCTCGGGAGCGAATTGTAACCAAATTTAATGCCAGTGAAATGCTGGCGGCCGGCGAACATCCTGTAAATCAGGTAATGGCTGATTTAAAAAACCTGGATAAAGAAAAAATTTATCATCTCATCGCACCATTTCTTCCTGCACCGCTCATTGATAAAGCCACAAGTCTCCTATTTCAACATTGGGTTGAGAAAACTGATGAAGAAAACTATAACATCTATTTTTATAAAAAATGATATTTATAATTTTTTAATATAAATTGTATCGTCTTGGCTATGTGTTAACAAACGAAGAATAATTATTAATTTTACGTACTCAGCTTCTTCTCTGCGTACTTGGCGGTTAAAACATGCAAACATCAGGTCAAGACAGGACATATAAATTAAATCTTTTGTAATATTGCTGATCTTAAAAGCCAAGATAATTCTCAGCCCAGAACTTAAAAATAAATATTATTTATGAAAATAGTGCTTATTGATAATGAAGATTCTTTTACCTATAATATCCTGAACATATTGCGTCAGATTCCCGGAATAATTACTACTGTATTTTCTCCAACAGATATCAGAACAGATACTCTCAGTTCTTTTGATAAAATAATTATTTCGCCCGGCCCGGGTTTACCCCATGATTTTCCCGCACTCTCAGAAATTTTAGACAAATATCAACATAACAAGCCGATTTTAGGAATATGTTTGGGACATCAGGCCATTGGTTCATTTTATGGCGCACAATTAGCAAATTTACCCTCGGTTCAACATGGTCAATCCCGGGAAATCTCTATTATTAAAAAAACAAAATTATTTTTAAATATTCCGGAAAAAATTCGGGTTGGATTATATCATTCCTGGGTTGTTCAAAATCATGATTTACCGGAGGATCTTGAAATCTCATCTGTCTCTGAGCAAAATTATATTATGTCCATGTCCCATAAAAGGTTTGATGTGCACGGTGTGCAGTTTCACCCCGAATCTCACCTCTGCGAATATGGAAAGGATATCATTAAAAATTTTGTCGACTAGCATGAGCAATTTATTCGAATCAGAGCAGGATAAATAATTAGAAATTACAAATGAGAAAGGAACAGTTGGCCATTGGCAATTGGCCATAAGGGTTTACAAATAACAAATTACGAATCTTTAATTTTTAATCTCTAATCTCTAATTTCTAATCGAATTGCTTTGTGTCTCAGCGAGAGAAAAATTATTTAGGTAACATCATATATATGACTATTACAGAATTCATTTCACAAGCAAATGCATATGGGTATAGTAAAACGCCATTTTTTTTCCTGCTGGATTTTGAGTTAAAAAAACCTTTCATATGTTGTCTTGATATGGCTCATGAAAAGGCGATAAGGTATGATGTCAGGGGTGAAAAGAATTTTTCAAGTAATGCTCAGGCGGCAGATCAAAATTTTACCATAGAACATATTCCGGTCAGCAAGTCCCAGTACACCAATGCATTTATTCTGGTCAAAGACAATTTACAAAAAGGAAATTCATATTTAGTAAATCTGACATTCCCAACAAAACTGAGAACAGATTTGGAATTAGACCAAATATTTCAAAAATCTATAGCACCTTATAAACTAAACTTTCAGGATAATTTTGTTGTTTTCTCGCCGGAGTGCTTTATTAAAACTGCAAAGAATTTTATATATTCGTATCCCATGAAGGGCACTATCGATGCATCAATCCCGGATGCTGAACAAATTATTCTTGAGGATAAAAAAGAAACCTGGGAGCACAACACCATTGTCGATCTGATTCGTAATGATCTGGCCATGGTCGCATATGACATCACGGTTACAAAATTCAGATACATAGATAAAATAAGAACAGACCGGAATGAGTTGTTGCAGGTGAGTTCAGAGATTCGGGGAGAACTGGATCCTGACTGGCAATCAGGCATTGGAGATATCCTGATACGTATGTTACCAGCCGGATCGATTAGTGGTGCGCCAAAGAAAAAAACAATAGAGATTATCACAGAAGCAGAAATGCTACCCCGGGGATATTATACCGGTATATTTGGAATATTTGACGGGATAAATATCGATAGCGCAGTAAATATCCGCTATATAGAAAAAACAGGAAGTAATCTGCAATACCGAAGTGGCGGAGGTATAACTGCTATGAGTGATTTGGACTCTGAGTATCAGGAAATGCTGGATAAAGTGTATGTACCCATTGATTGAGACCATAAAAATAGTTGATGGCGTTCCGCAAAATCTGATATGGCATCAGAGACGAGTGGATCATTCTGTGAGAAATTATTATGATACCGAACCCGTACTTGATTTGCAGAATATAGTATCAATTCCGGATGAACATAATCGCGGTCTGGTAAAAGCCAAAGTTAGTTATAATATAAAAGAATACCATATAGAGTTCTCAAAATATAAGATAAAAAACATCCGGAGTCTTAAACTCATCTATGATGATCAGATTGAGTACTCACTAAAATATAGTGACAGAACAGTTCTGAATATTCTTTATAGCCAGCGTGGTGCTTGTGATGATATCTTGATCGTGAAAGCCGGTCAGATTACTGATACCTCCTATTGCAATATTGTATTCTTTGATGGAAATCGCTGGATTACTCCATCAAGTTCGTTATTGGAGGGCACCTGCCGAGCACGCTTGATACATACTAAACAAATCTTTCCCCAGCGAATTGAACCAAAAGATTTGAGTTCTTTTAAGTGTTATAATCTTATAAATGCCATGCGTGATTTTAATGATACAGAGAAAATCAATATTTCAGAAATTGTTTACTAATAGGAATTATTTTAAAAATATTAAACATTTAAAATTCAGATTTGATATTGCTTGATATCACTATAATTAATTTTAGCAAATAATGTCATATAAGAAAGGGATTGAGTTTAAAAAATATCGCAATAACTTGCCCTATCTTGTACTATCTTGTCCTACTATGTAGTCCATCTTATAGATGGACTACATCTTATGAAATTAATGTTGATATTTCTTAGAAAGACTAGTCTCAATCAGGACATCTGCCCCGTTTCGCTAAAAAATTTAAAATACCCATATTAAGTATAAGTATCTTTCTACAAATAATTGTCCTGATATTTGGAGTAGCAAATTTAATTAATGTAAATTTCTTCAACTTTATAGGAAACATATTCAAAAATCTTAGCGAGAGCAATGAGAATTATGTGCAGCAGTAAGAATATATTTCTCACATATTTACTTAAATTCAATTTGATTCCGTCATTGATTTTTGGAATTCTTTTTGTACTAACATCCTGTATTAATAAAACAGATTTTATTAAATCGGATATAATTAGATTGAAAGAGCCCCAGGTCCGGGTACGGATTATTAACACACTTGATACCGTTCAAATCCGGTTTTCTGATAACTGGACCGGATATGCAGATAACCAAACCGAAGTGAAATTTTCTCAAGACGATCAGATAAACATCACTCTCTCTGATAATCAAATCCACATTGATAAAAATGACCGATCTGAAATTCACAGTTGTGATTCGCTTCGTATCGTAGTGTAGAATTAAAACAAGCGAACTGCAGATAAAAAATGTGCCCTATGGTATCGGCTGGTGGTGGGCCGGTCAGGAAGATCGTACATACGAAGGAGAGGTTTCAGTTTATGAGTCGGATAATGGAAAACCCGAAGTGATCATTGGGCTGCCGCTCGAAGATTATTTGTGCGGCGTCGTTCCCTATGAGATAGGAGGTGATTCCCCACTGGAGGCCCTGAAAGCGCAGGCTGTGGCCGCGCGATCGGAAGCGATAATGGCGTTGACCTCTGATTTGTACCGCGGAAAACATCATGATCTGACCTCCGATGTGGAATGCCAGGTGTTCAGTGGCAATAAAAAACGTACACCTGCCTCTGACAAGGCAGTTCATGAAACGCGTGGACTGATCCTGACGAATGATGGAAAACCAATTAATGCCTATTACGCATCAAATTGTGGTGGATACTCTGAACTGATAGAAAATGTCTGGCCGGATCGCTCGTCACCCGAGACCTATCATCATGCCGGAAAAGATAGCAAAGAAAGACCAATCCAGGATCTGAGTACTGAAAAAAATGCACGTGAATGGATATTCTCACAACCGGATGTATTTTGCAATCCGAATTTGAACATATCATTACCAAACTGGAGTCAGAAAAATTTCAGATGGCAGAAAACAATGAAACGGGATGATTTGGCAAATATGATCTCTGCTGCGAACGATCTCGGCGATCTGCTCCAAATAAAAGTTTTGAAACGGGGTGTATCGGGCAGAATAAGTCACGCCATATTCATATTAGAAAAGGATAGTATCGATGTGTCCGGTGAACTGGCCATCCGGCAAATGTGGCATCCGGCACTCAGAAGTGCCTGTTTTGTTGTTGATCAGGATGGCGATAATTTCATTCTTAATGGCGCCGGTTGGGGCCATGGCGTGGGAATGTGTCAGTCAGGGGCCGTTGCCCAGGCAATAAATGGCTCAGATTTCAAAGAGATTCTTGAACACTATTATCAAAAATCTGAGATTGTGTCGATATATTAGTAGGCCGTTGGCAGTTGGCAGTAGGCAATAGGCGAGTGGCAAATTGCCAATCGCTAATCCCTAACTTTTAGTTGCTTTTTACTCTGCGTACTCTGTGGTAAAAAAATAATGAGGCTTTACACAATATGAATAAAATAAACCTGGCGCAAAAATTTTCCCTCTTCTCAACACACTGGGATCCCAAAATTGTGGGAGAATTAAATGGCCAGCATGTCAAATTGGTAAAATTTGCTGGTGAATTTACCTGGCATTCACATGATGATGAAGATGAATTATTCTATGTCGTTAATGGTTGTTTTGATATGCAGTTCCGGGATAAAACAATCAGGATAGATGAAGGTGAATTTATCATAGTTCCGCGAGGCGTAGAGCATTGTCCCAGAGCCGATCGGGAGGTGCAGGTCATGCTATTTGAACCAAAAAGTACAATCAATACAGGTAATAGAAAGTCTGAAAAAACTGTTCTAAATCCTGAGAAAGTTTAAAGGTGATATGAAATTCATGTATTATTTTGATGAACATGGCAATGAAGTAATCTCATTTCCTCCAATGTTGCAAATTAACAAAGTGGGAATCGTTTTTAGTATTTAAATTGTATATACATCTTACCCGCAAAAAATTAACATTTTAATAGAAATTACGTTATATGATCTAATCTGATAAGTATGATTAATCTAAATTAATAAAACGGTGGTATGAGGATGGATCTTTATCAGCAAATTTTTTTTACAACGATAGCAATCGCATTCGCAATGTTACATTTTATTTTATACATCTATAATCGGGAATTAAAAAGCAATTTATTCTTTGCCATTTTTCTATTGTTTTATGCTCTGAACATCTTCTTTGATTTTCAGGAATTTATTTCACATCAGTACGGAAATTCTTTGATCTTTCTCAGCCTCCATCGTTTCGTCTTACCCTGGAATACCATATTTTTACTTCTTTTTACTTATTTTCTATTTAATTATAGAATTCCGGTACAGTTCTGGATAGTATCCGCTGGATTGATTATAACAGGATTCTTTGGCCTATTTAATCCTGTCGAAAATTTAATTTATATTCAAATTTTCATCTTAGGTGGCGCAATTGAAATTACCAGAGTTTTTATCAAAGCAATCAAAAATAAAAAAGAAGGCGCAAAAATAACTGCTTCAGGTTTTTTATTGCTCTTCCTGTTTTCGATGTATGATCTTCTTTTAGACTTAAATCTGATGAATCCCGTTTATAATATTCGCAATGGTTATCCCTTTGGGTTTGGAATACTTATTATTTTCATATCAATTTATCTTGCCCGTAATTATGCAAATGCTAATAAAAGAATACTGGCGCAGGAAGTTAAAGCCAGGGAAATGGAGATAAATCAACGCGTACTTGTGGCAGAGGATGCCAGAAAGTCAAAGGAATTAGAGGAAGCCAGGCATTTGCAACTGGCCATGTTACCTTCAACGGTTCCCGACGTGCCAGGGATGGATATACAGTATGATATGCGTACGGCAACTGAAGTAGGGGGTGATTATTATGATTATCATATTTCAGAGGACGGCGTACTTTCTCTGGCAATTGGGGATGCAACCGGTCATGGCATGAAAGCCGGGTTGATGGTGTCGATTATTAAAAGCCTCTTTATTACACATGTTGGGGAAATGGACATATTGAATTTCCTTACTAAAGTGTCAGGGACCCTGCGGCAGATGAATTTAAAAAAATTGTATATGTCACTCATGTTATTAAAAATAAAGGATGATAAAATAATATTTTCGTCAGCCGGAATGCCACCGCTATACTTATACAGGAAAAAAACAGACACCGTTGAAGAATTTATAATTAAAGGAATGCCATTAGGTGCGGTTGATACATTTGCTTACGATATAAAAGAAATTTCACTCGCTCCGGGAGATGTTTTTCTGATGATGTCGGACGGATTTCCGGAGCTGTTCAATGAAAATAATGAAATGTTGGATGATATCAGGGTCAAAGAGATATTTAAAGATGCTGCAAATTTACCAGTACGAGATATTCTCAATTATTTATTTAATGCCGGAGATGAATGGAGAAAAGAAAAAGATTTGCATGATGATGTTACCTTTGTAATCGGAAAATTATTGTAATATATAGTCGATTATGAGATAAATATTTTTTAAGGAATTAAAATGTTAAGTGTGTCGGGGAAAAAAGTTTTGTTGATTGTTCATGTCTTATTAATATCAATTTGGATAGGCACTTTACTGACCATTTTCCTGATGCTATTATTAAAAAACACATACTTTAATCCATTACAGATTGCGGTTGTAGATAAAGTTATATTTTGGCTGTTTGATAGCATCATCATGAATATTTCAATTGCCGTTGCTTTCTCCGGTTTGCTGTTTTCAATGTTTACCCAATGGGGCTTTTTCAGGTTTCACTGGATAAGCACAAAATGGGTGATGATCATACTGTTGGCCATCATGTTAATGTTCTTAGTTGGACCTTCAATAAATGGCATGGCTGCTTTGTCCGACATATATAATGACCAGGCCGTTTCTCATTCTGATTACCTAACATTTGGGCAAAATAATATCCTGTACATTCTCATCCAACTTGGAATTTTGATTTTTATCGTGTCGATATCAGTATTTAAGCCCTGGGGTCAGCGAAAACAGAAAAAAGTCGTAAACCGCAAATTGGTGATCACTCTTGGAACAATAATTGGCAGTCTTCTGATCGCATCAGTCGTCTCACAGTATCTGCAATTAAATCAATTCAGAAATTTACACATAAATGAGATTGATTTAAGCATTCTGGAGGATGGATACTATTCGGCAAAGGTTAATTATGGATATGAATATTCAGCCCGAGTATTTATTGAGGATAATATAATCAAAACAATACAGTTTCCTCAGAACCGGGAGAATACTTATGCACAGCTGGCTGAGGGTATAAAACACAAAATTATCAGTAAGCGAAAATGAGGTACATGTAATGTTGTTGAACCAAAGGCGACCAACAATACAGGTAAAACGATATCGATAAGACAAAATTAATCGAAAAAGTATATAATTGTTCGATTTATTTCTCGTAATGAAACAGATAAAGTAATTAAACAATTGTAATTGTTCCGATGGCCCATGGGCATCATAACTGGTGTTGAAATAAGCATTTTTAATGTCATAATTTTAATCCTTTCTTTGGTCTCTGCGCAAGATTATAATAATAATATAATATTCTGAAATTTTAAATCTTGAATAGAATCATACAATCTTATAAAGATGCTTACTCTGGTTTCCCCCGTGAAGTCTGGGTGCTTTTTACCCTTACGATAATTAATCGTATGGGTACAATGGTATTTCCCTTTCTGACAATATATCTGACAACCATCCTCGGGTTTCCATTAGAACAAGCCGGATTTATGGCCGGATCATGGGGATTTGGCGCCTTAATAGGGTCCTATCTTGGCGGAAAATTAAGTGACCAGATGGGAGTTCGTCCGGTTATCATTACCACGCTCACAGTGAATGGTTTTGTACTGATCATCCTTTCCTTTTCTACCTCTATGGTGGTTCTGCTTGGTCTTATATTTATTGCCGGATTGTTTGGCGAGGCCTATCGTCCGGCAGTGATGGCCTCAGTAGGTGATTTTGTAAAAAAATCAGAGACCGGACGTTCCATGTCTCTGATACGCCTGGCGATTAGTCTGGGTATGAGTGCGGCACCGGCGATTGGCGGATTTGTTGCGGTTTCATTGGGCTATCGGTGGATTTTCTGGATTGATGGGGGCAACTTGTATCTTAGCTGCCGTATATTTTTGGTATGCCTCACGTTACTGGCAGACCGGTAATGGTATCTTCACCAAAGACGAATCACTAAAAAAATCCGATAAATCAAATCCGCCATATCGAAATGTTAATTATCTGCTTTTTCTGCTCGCGACGTTTATTATGGGATTTGGTTTTATCCAATGGTATCACACAGTCCCGGTTTTTATAAAGAGTGAATGGGGATTTGATGAACGATATATTGGCATATTGATGGGTATGCATAGTCTGTTGATAAGTTTGTTCGAATTGCCGGTTATTCATTCGATTGAGAAAGCGAATCGAATTAAAACCTCGGTCCTGGCCGGTATTCTGTTTATCAGTATCTCCTTTTTACCCTTTTTACTGCCGGGTGCGTTTATATATTGTATCATTGCCATGTTGCTATTCACCATGTCCAGTATTTTCTATTTTCCGTTTAATAATGCAATTCCGGTTCACATGAGTCCCGGAAGCCGGCGCGGAGAGTATATGGCCTGGTATTGGATGACCTGGTCGCTGACAAATATTGCGGGGCCGGTGGTTGGTCTGACATTGGTTGAAATGTTTGGATTTTCATTTTTCTGGGTTTTTATTTCTATATTTGTTGGTTTGAGTTTTTTGATGAATAAATTTCTGGCAAAGAGAATTATAATATAATTTTAAATTTTAAATTTTGGATTTTGGATTTTGGATTTCACTGTCATCCCATTAGGGATCTTCCCGCCGATAGGGCACTCATTCTCTGATTATTACGATTTTGCCCATACTACGGGAGGATCTCTGCGAGATAACTTTGGGCATTTCTGATGATATGCCTTTGTGTACTCTATGGTGAAAATTATTAATTGATCTATGAATCTCAGGCTGGTTACTAAAAATATCATACTAAAGTGAAAATATTATCCGGATATCTCAAAAATCATTTTGCGGACAGGATTGCTCAACTTCAATTTGGAGCTGGGCTGATTATTTTTGCATTGATATCGCTGATTTATTATGGTCTTGATGACATCAATATGTTTAGTCGTAATTATTTTGGCAAGTATGAAACCATACTGTTCAATTTTACCCTGTTTGTTTGCACATATTTTATATCTTACCTGGTCTCCCTCGGGATTAACAACAATATTCGAACTAAAATTGATGCTTCAGATTTCACATTAATAGCCGCCTCGATTTTGTTACTAAGTATCAGTTCCTCCTGGGTACCGGTCCATCTGTTCGTCAAGCATATTAATATTAACTATGATGATTTTTATCTGACTACCAAAACATTAGTCAACATCCAATCTGCTTCACTACTTTTTATTATTCCGACGGCCTATTTTATTGCAAATAAGCCGAACCACATCTTCTTTCGGAAAAGCGAATGGGCTGTTTATCGTGAATGTTTCCTTCTGTTGATTCTCATTTCCCCCATTCTTTATTTTATTTCTTTTGCCGGCGGAATGAATGAATTTTATCCATCCATCGATGATGACATTGCCGGAATGGGATGGCTGAATAACCTTATAAAAATTATTTTATATGAATCATCATATATCATGCAATTTATCTCGACTGAATTCTTTTTTCGTGGTATATTTGTATTAATTCTGCTAAGAAAATTGGGACCAAATGTTTTGTTACCCATGGCCGTACTGTATGCAGTTTGGCACTTTGGAAAGCCGGTGCCGGAAATAGTATCCTCATACTTTGGTGGGTATCTTCTGGGAATTATTACTATGCATACCCGGAATTTATGGATCCCGGTCCTTTTGCATGTAGGATTTGCTTTGATGATTGAGTTATTCTCGTATTTAACAACTGTCTAAGGAATTAATTTTTAAAGAAGAATCAAAATGGAACCAGAAATCGTTATCCGGAACTTTGAAAAAAGTGATACAGAAGAAGTGATAAGATTGTGGAAAAAATCATTCCCCACTGATCCGCCATGGAATGACCCCAGGGAGGTTATTGAAAGGAAAGTAAATTATCAGCAGGAGTTGTTTCTGGTTGGTGAATTACAGAATAAAATTGTGGCGACTGTGCTTGGTGGTTATGATGGGTTTCGCGGTTGGGTGTATCATCTTGCTGTTATCAATGATAACAGAAGAAGTGGAATCGGCCGGAAAATGATGGATGCGATTGAACAAATACTCCGCAATTCGGGCTGTATCAAAATAAATCTGCAAGTCCGCTCGACCAACCAGGATGTAATATTATTTTACAAAGGAATCGGATTTGAGATTGAAGATCACGTAAGTATGGGCAAATTGTTGATTTAATTTTAAAAAATTGAAGTATATACATCCTGCTGTTTTCAGAGCCTGCCAAAATACATATGAGTATAAAATGAAAAAACTACTTTGGATTCTAATCTTATGTTGCATCTTATTTTTATGTTGCCGGGCTGACAATAAAATTTCATTTCAGATTAACATGCATGAAGCGCTAAAAACCGGCGTGTTGAATACATTGCAAAGTGACAAGGTAGTTATTCGTGGTGGTTTTAATGACTGGCAGAGTGACTTATATGAAGTGAATGATTCTGATGAAGATAGTATCTATACAGGAACCTTTTTCTTTGCCGATAGTCTCTCAAATACAGAGTTTAAATATGTAATTGTAAAAGGAGAGGGAACAGTCTGTTGGGAAGATCAACCAAATCCTGAGAACCAGCCATATGGTAACAGGCAAATTACATTTACCGGCAAACCAAAGATTCTGCCACTTTCAAATTTTAAAATTAACCGGTACGATCTTTACCATGGCGGGTTGCCTGTTAAGTTTTCAATTGAGGAGTTAAGGTCTGATTATAATCAGTTGAGGACAGTATTGGAAACAGAACATTGTTGTTTGTATAACTACACATCTAAGTCTGATTTTGACACACTCTTCGAAACACAATATTCAAAAATTACGCACTCTATGGATCCCAGTGAGTTCTTTCGAATTATAACTCCTTTAAGTGCCCATATCGGGTGTGGACATTCCGGTTTTTGGATGCCGGGTCAATTCTGGAATCTTGGTCGTAATAAAATATTCCCATTGCAAATTAAACTGATTGAAGGGCAGGTGGTCGTTGACAGAGATTTAAGCGGAAACAATCAGGTCTCGAAAGGCAGTGTACTATATGAGATAAATAATCACCTGGTGACTAATATTGTAGAGGAATTAAAAGATAACTACGCCGCAGATGCTTTTAATGAGAACTTCAAATTGTCGCAGGTCGAACGTCGCTTCCCTATGTTGTTGGCGCGAATGTATGGCTTCAGCGAGAAGTATGTAGTCACCTGGTCGCAGCCTGGCAATGATAAGAAAAATGAGATAGAACTCGCACCGGCCAACATTGATACTGTGCGTAAATCGGTCTTTACAGAACCTGTACTTAGCTTTAATATCATTGATAGTGCTAATGTGGCAATCCTGACAATCAGCAGTTTTTCATATTATGATCGTGTAGATTTCTTTAAGGGATATCTGGATAGTTGTTTTAGTGAAATTCAGGCAAGAAAGATAAATAGTTTGATTCTTGATCTTCGGGGCAATGACGGTGGAGACCCATTTTGTTCAGCCCCTTTATTCTCCTTCCTGGAAAATAAACCAGTTCCATATTTTGCAGAACCATACGGCAAATATGCCAAACTGGCTGAACCAATTCCACTGGCAGGTAACAGGTTTAATGGGAAATTGTTTACTTTAATTGATGGGCGTTGTTTCTCTACAAATGGACATTTTTGTGCGCTGTTGAAGTACCACAAGATCGGTAAACTGATTGGGTCAGATTCGGGTGCCAGTTATGAATGCAATGCGGCTACAAAGACAGTCCGTCTTAAAAAATCGCAGATTCAAATATTTGTGGCGCAAAAATCCTTTGCAGCAGCCGTAAAAAATATGGATTTGCGCAACTCAATTATGCCGGATCATCGCGTAACTCAATCTTATAACGATTTTCTCAATGGCCGAGATACAGTGATGGATTATACTCTGAATCTGATTCGAGGCAACGGTCGCTAACGGGCTTTGCGAATAAAACAGTATATCTTTTGACAGGATAACAGGATAAGTAATTGATGCTGGATTCTGGAAAAGTGATGCCCCTTCGAATCTGATTTCTCCGATCGATAAATCCGGATAAATCATCCATGATTTAGCCAGCATCTCGTATCGAGCAACGAGTGCCGATTACCCACAATATCCAGCATCTTGAATCCTGTATCCTGTATCTTGTATCTTGTATCCTGAATCCTGAATCCTGAATCCTGCTATCCTGTCCATAAAACGACTAGTTCACCACCGTCGCATTTTCCATGATCACTTTATAACTGTACCCGGCGCCAAAATCCTTATCAAGTGCGATTATTCCGCTGAAGGTGACAATATCACCCACTTTAACGTCACTCTCTGTCGTGACGGTCAAGTCAAAATTTCCATCCGCTTCACTGCCGTCCTGGATGTGAACCCAGTTACGGCCCATGATACCCGGATTAAATTTTGTGACTTTTCCGCTGATGATTGCCAGGCGGTCCTTATAGGAAGATTTATCGGCATATAGTTCACCAATGGAAATACCACCTTTAGCCGGTTTAACTGAGATTTGCTCCTTTGCAGCGCTTTTTGCCTTTGCATGCGGATCCGCGCCAGCAGCCATTCCCGGCATGCCCATCGGTTTATCACTTACCTGGTCAACAAAAAGAATAGATTCAAACGTGCGGTCAAGGTCCTTACTTTCAAAATTTTTCATCTCCATGCCTCGGGTATAATACAGGGTGGTACCCTCTTTAACACTTATTTTACCCACGGCCATCCAGTAGGTCTTATCACCTTCCCTGGCATTGATATAAGTATAGGAATTGGTTTGAATTACTTCTTCTGCAATAATTTTATGCCCGGCGATTGCAGAGCTCGTCTCCGGTTGCTGTTGCGCCTCTTCCTCTTTCTTACAAGAAGTGAATATCAATCCAACAATTAATATTGAAAATATGAAAATCTTTTTCATCTTATCTCCTTAAAATATTTAGATAGTTCTTATAAATTACAGATATAATTTGGAACTCGGCACTGGGCCTTCGTCTTCTCTTTATAATATTGATACATATTTTTAATCTCTAATCTCTAATCTCTAACTTCTAACTTCTAACTTCTAACTTTTGCCTTGCAGAACCGAACGGCAAATATACACAGAGAAGCAAAATATTACAATTAGAAATTTGAGATTAGATTAGTAATTGCCTTTTGCCTATTGCCAATTCTTAATTTCTCATTTCTAACTTCTAACCTCTAACTGAACCCCTGCATTTCGGGAAATAAAATAATTTGGATTAAAGTAATCTCTCAATCTCAGTCAGTATTTTTCCCACATCCTCTATCTTTACATTTGAAAACCATTTATCCTGTGGATATATCATAATATTTGGACCTTGCTCGCACACGCCAAGACATGCGCTCTGAGATACTCTTACCAGATTTTTCGGCCAGCGTTTTCGTGCTTCAATCTTTAATTTTTGCCGGATCTCACTGCTTTTATTATGGGCACAGGCTTTTCGCTCATCGGTTCGATGATTGACACAAACAAAAATATGACATTTATACGCACCATCCTCGTTTTGTATCAACTATATCTCCAATATTTATTTTCTAACTTCTAATTTTCTTCCTCTGCGTTTTTGCGAGAGATGAATTATTCAATTTAGATAAAGATTTCTCCAATATCCTGATTATTCCGGTATTAAAAGGAAAATTTTAAATGATATGGAAGATATAAAAAAAATCCCTTGCTTGGAAGGGATTTTCTTGTTTAACAATCAATCGTTGGGACGCAGACAGGAACACATAATTCTGTTCCCATATATTTGCGGGCGAGACCGGAGTTGAACCAATCTTCTTCTGCTGAAAAAAGCAGACGCTCTACCAAATGAGCTATTCGCCCCTGAATGATATAATTAATATGAAGGTGGAAGATTTACATCAAGACTGACTTTGTATGATTTGCCACCGAGTTTCATTTCACAGTTTTCCTCAGCCTTATCAAGCAAGAGATCAATAAGTTGCTTCTTGGCCTCGGTATCCTTTAGAATGTCGTCAACACTAATTTTGTTCTTTTTTGCAGGCATATTGCCTCCGAATTTTATCTGTGTTACAGACTCTATTATAAAATTTCGACCAACTTTAAAGAATGATAACAATTTATTTTAAAATTGGTTGTGATCTGTGCACATTTTTTATTCGAATTTTTGATTTTTACTGGTAAAAATGTTCACATAAAAATCATAAAGGCGTTTATATGAAATGCCAAATGTCATCTCGCAGAGATCCTCCCGAGTTGTAGGTATCAGGGTGACCATCAGAAAATGAGTGCTCGAACGGAGGAAGATCCCTGAAGGAATGACAGAACAGAAATTATGACTCAAATTAAAAGTCCTATCACTTTTTATTGGATATTTCTGCAAAAAACTCATATAATTACAATATCTAAATGACTTTAGCACTAATTTAGCCAGACTGGATTTTATATTGACCTCAAATTATGACTGGAACTGGCAAATCGCCAGTCAGGAAAACCGGGAGCGTAATATAAAGCGCTGTCGGGATAAAAAAATCATCCTTCCAACGTTTTCTCAGCAAAGAAATCCGGCGCAAATCCCTGATCTAATCACCAGAAAACTACCTGACATCGATATGCAGGATCTTCATCCGCTGAATCTCTTTCGAATTAACTGGCGGAATGATCCTGATACAGGAATACCCGGAGGCATAAATTATTTAGAAATTCCGTCTGAGATTACCGGAGTACCGGCGCGAATCATCGGTCTGGTCGGTAAGTTCTTTCCGACAGGGGCTCATAAGGTTGGCGCCACCTACGGCTGCCTGGCACCCGCAATGGTTACCGGCAGATTTAATCCAGACTATCACAAGGCGGTGTGGCCCTCAACCGGAAATTATTGCCGCGGCGGTGTGTTTAACTCGGCACTGCTTGATGTGCCGGCAGTAGCAATTTTGCCCGAGGAAATGAGCAGGGAGCGGTTTGAATGGTTGGAAAATTTAGGAGCCGAGGTCTTCGCCACTCCGGGATGTGAAAGCAACGTTAAGGAGATCTATGATAAATGTCATGAACTGGAGGCAAAAAGCGACGAGTATCTTGTTTTTAACCAATTTGATCAGTTTGGAAATGCGGTCTGGCATTATGAGGTTACCGGCCCAAACATAGAAGATGTTTTTAAGCAGCTTGCCCAAAAAGGTCAGCAACTAAGCGGATATGTAAGTGCCACCGGATCAGCAGGCACCATTGCTGCGGGTGATTACTTACGAAAAAAATTTCCCCTGATAAAAGTGCTGGCATGTGAAGCCCTGCAATGTCCGACCTTATTGTTAAATGGCTTTGGTGGCCACCGCATTGAAGGCATTGGCGACAAACATATTCCCTGGATCCATAACACAAAGAATCTGGATGCAGTTTGTGCAATAGATGATCAGGATCCTATGGATATTCTCCGTCTGTTTAATGAACCTGCCGGACATCACTACTTGTCTCAACTCGGCGTGAATGAATCGGTGATAAAAAAATTACCATGGCTTGGAATCTCATCTATTGCAAATTTGCTCGGTGCCATAAAAATGGCCAAATATTATGAATCGACTGCCAATGATGTCATTTTTACAATCTTCACTGATTCATCCGATCTTTATAAATCAAGACTATTTGAGATGAATGAAGTAAATGGAAAGTATTCCGAACAACAAGCGCAAATTGATTGGGCAAAAACCATATCCGGCCAGAGCATTGATTATCTAAAAGAACTCAATTATTATGAACGCAAAGCCATACATAATCTAAAATATTTTACCTGGGTGGAACAACAGGGTAAAGATGTAAATGAGTTAAATGATCAGTGGTATGATCCGGATTACTGGGCGAAACGATTTGGAATCGCCTCACACTGGGATGATTTAATAAACGAGTTTAATAGCGAAGTCGGACCGGTCTACTAGATTTATGACAAAAAAAATATTAAGCACCTGTCTTCTCAGCAGGGGAGACAATCTTGTCCAGATGGCAGATATTTATTTCGATGAAAAAGTTGATAAAATCAAGCTGCGGTCTGAACGCCCTGTGGAATGGGAGAAAATCGATAGCAGACAGAAATGGGAGTCGTATAAAAGTAGTATAGATAATCATCAAAATCCGGAAGCAGCTGAAATCGTAAATGGTGATGGTATGCTTGTGATTCCCGGAGCAGTGGATGGCCATGTTCATTTTAATACACCGGGATATGAAACGCGCGAGGATTTTGAGCACGGATCAGGCGCGGCAATCGCCGGTGGTGTTACCACTGTTATTGATATGCCCTGTACTTCCATTCCTCCCGTGACCTGTGCCGAAAATTTTGATACAAAAATAGTGGCATTGAAAAACCGAAGTCTTACGGACTATGCATTGTGGGGAGGCGTTTCGGGTAATGATTTTAATACATCGAGCGATCTGCATAACCGCATTCCTAAACTGGCTGGAAAGGGAATTGTTGGTTTTAAAACCTATCTTTTATCCGGGATGTCTTCGTTTACTGATTTAAGTACTGAGCAATTGGAGCAAGTCGCCGTTTGGGTAAAGGAAACCGGACTGGTTCTGGCCATTCATGCCGAGGACAAAAAACTGGTTACTACACGTGAAAACGAATTGCGAAAACTCGGCCGGAATAATTGGCGTGCCTATTGTACCGCCAGAGACAGCAATGCCGAACTGATTGCAGTTAAAAATGCATATCATATTGCAAAAAAAACCGGATGCCGGATTCATATTGTCCATCTGATCTCCAAGGAAGGACTGAATACCATTCGCAAGGCTAAGGCCGAAGGCATTAATATGAGTGCGGAAACTTGTCCGCATTATTTATATTTTACTCAACAGGATTTTGATAAACCGGAAATATCGGCGTTTCTGAAAACCGCGCCGCCGGTCAAACATGAAGAAGATAAAGCCGCCCTGTGGCAGGGTTTAAATGATGGTACACTGGACTTTGTGACAACGGATCATGCCGGGTGTATCCCGGAAGTTGAAAAATCTTCTGATAATTTCTGGGATATTTATGGTGGTATTCCGGGTGTCGAACACCGTGTCCCTTTCATGTTGAGTGAGGGTTTTAAAAAAGGCCGGTTAACCCTGCAACAGACCCTGGAATTGCTCTGTGAAAATCCGGCAAAATTTTACAAACTGGATCACTGCAAAGGAAAACTGGAACCGGGCATGGATGCCGATATGGTACTGGTAGACTTGTGGCAGGATCAAACTATTGACGCCCGGGACATGCACAGTAAAGGAAAATACACGCCATTTGAAGCGGAAACATTCTCTGTTTGCCTCAGGCAAACCTGGTTGCGTGGCAGAAAAATGTGCGATAATGGAGGAAATTTGACAAATGATTTTAACTATGGTCAGTTCATCAGGTCTGTGAATTAGGGAGATAAAAAAATTATCATGCCTGACAAACTAAAGATTACCAACGCCTGGATTTGCCAGATCGATGATGATAATATTCATCCACGGTTTGGTGATGTAATTATCGAAAATGGGATCATTTCTGATTTGCAGTTTCGTGATTTTTCTGGTTCAATGGATGGGTCAGAAACAGAGCATCAAATCAATGCTGGCGGAAGAGTCCTTAGTCTGCCAAATATTAATTTTCATGAGCATATATATTCCCGGTTGGCCAAGGGCCTGCCTGTGTCCGGGCCAATGAATAATTTTATTCAGATTCTGGAAAATATGTGGTGGGCTCTGGACAGATCATTGGATATGCCGATGATAAATGCCTGTGCAGAATTGACTGCGCATGAATCTATCCGGATGGGTGTCACCTATATTTTTGATCATCATGCATCACCCAATGCCTGCACCAACAGCCTGTCAACAATAGCAAATATTTTGAATGAATATGGTTTGCGATCGGTTCTTTCTTTTGAAGCCAGTGATCGCAATGGCAGCAACGTATTTGAAGAAGCTCTAAGCGAAACAGAAAATTTTATCCAATCCAATTTTAATAACAATATTAAAGGAATGTTGGGCTTGCATGCACCGTTTACCTTGTCAGATACCTCTCTTGAACTTTGCCGCAAATTGATGAATAAACTGGATGTTGACATCCACACCCATGTTTCTGAGGATCGTCACGATTTGGATTTTTGCCAGAAGAATTATCACATGCGTCCTGGTGAACGACTAAAAAAGTATGATTTACTCTCAAATCGCGCTATTCTTGCCCATGGAAATCATTTGACTCCACAAGAATATGCGATTATCTCAGAAGCAGGAAGTGCGCTGGTATATTGCCCGGATTCAAATCTGAATAATGCGGTCGGATTGTCTGACTATGCATCTGTTCCGGAAGATATTCCGGTTCTGGCAGGCACGGATGGTATGCATGCCAATACTGCGAAATCTATAAAACAATTGTTTTTATTATCGAGAATGCAGGGCAACGACTTTCCCAGCACATTTAACTGGATAAAAAAAATATATATGGATCAGATCCGATTTGTCAGACAATGGTTTTCAGATTTTCCTGATCTGAATCCTGGGGATCGGGCTGATTTTATTTTATGGGATTATGTTCCTCCGACGCCGTTTACCGATGAAAATTTCTGGGGGCACTATATCTACGGCATACTTGAAAGCCCGGTATACTCAGTTTTCCAGAATGGGACGATTCTTATGCACGCATTTGCTACGTCTGTCCCTGAAAATGTGCAATCGAATGAATTTATTTACTCGCAGGGGCAGAATCTGTATCAAAAAATGAAAGCGCTGGTCTGATATGCCGGACAAATTTAAACTGGTAGGAAAACCAGTCCGGCGCCAGGATGGGATGGCAAAGGTCACTGGTCGGGCCAGATTTGCCAATGATTATAATTTTCCGGATCAGCTGCATGGTGTAATGATTCGTGTTCCGGCGACCCATGCCCGGATCGATAACATCAACTATGATGATTTGGCGTCTTCAAATATTGTGACGGCTATTTGCGATGCTTCCGATGTCCCGGGTGCAAAAAAAGTAGGTGTCTTTAAAGCAGATCAACCCATCTTTTGTTCGGAAAAAATTGTCACGCCCGGTGATGTGGTTGCCATGATTCTGGGTGAATCGGAAAATGAGTTACGCAGCATTAAAAGACAAAGTAAAAATACAATATACCGAACTACCGGTGTTGACAGATCCCCAAAAAGCACTGGATCCATCTGCACCTATTATTCACCCCGAAACCGGCTCTAATTTGATAGTCCATCATCCGCTGCGTAAGGGTGATATTGATTCAGGATTTGCTGCCAGTGAAGAAATAATTGAAGAGACCTACACAACACAAATTATCGAACATGCATATATTGAACCGGAGTGTGTGCTGGCCCGTGTGGACCAAGGCCGGAAGATTATGCATGTCATAGGAAGTATCCAAAATCCCTTTACTACCAGAAGACTTGTTTCGGCAGTGTTGGGATGGCCCTTGACACGTGTAAGAATCGAACAAGCCGAACTGGGCGGATCATTTGGCGGAAAAGATGATACCATGAATATCCTGGCCGCACGTGCGGCAGTTGGGGCCCTTAAAACCGGCCGACCGGTGAAGATATCATATCCGCGGGAAGAATCAATTCTGGAGTCATATAAACGACACCCCTATGTACTTAATTATCGTGTCGGATTTAAACATGACGGTACCATAGTGGCCATGAAGATCGATCTCCTGGCCGATGGCGGTGCATATACCTCAACAAGCCCCTTTGTAACCTGGCGATCTGTGGTACAGGCAACCGGCCCCTACGAGATTGCCAATGTCTCTACCGATGTCCGGGCCGTATTCACAAATAATCCGTACACTGGTGCCATGCGTGGTTTTGGTTCACCGCAAATTATTTTTGCCCAGGAATCTCTGATGGATGAAATTGCCATTCGTTGCGGTATCAGTCCCGTTGAGATCAGAAAACGAAATGGGTATAAATCGGGATCCGTAACCACCACCGGCCAAAAACTGGAAAATCATGATGTCAATCTGATCAAGGTTCTGGAAACTGCTAGCCAAAAAACGAACTTTGAATCTGTCTGGCGCCATCATTTTTCTGAAAATAAAGACATCATGGCCCCAATTGCTGAAGATCAGTTAATTCGAAGTTCGGATCAATTTTTTGAAAATAAAGATATCATTCGCCAGGGAATTGGATTGGCACTCAGCTTTCGCGGTTGCTCCCTCGGCGCAGAAGGTATCGACGCCGCCGCGGCCTACCTGGCTGTTCAACCCGATGGATCAGTAAATCTTCTGTGTGGCCTGGCTGAAAATGGCCAGGGGTTGCGGACTACATTTTCGATTATTGCGGCAGAAATACTTGGCATCCATATAAATTCAGTTTGCTATCTTGAAATGGATACCGGAAAAGTACCGGATAGTGGTCCGACGGTGGCCTCACGAGCCACATTGATGGGTGGCTCTGCCGTTCGCAATGCGGCAAATGATATAAAGGAGAGGTTATCCGATCTTCTGAAATCACATTGGGAATTAGCCGCGGACGCGACGATTATTTATCGTGACAATACGGTATCCGCACCAAAGGCAGATAAAAAAATCAGTTTTAACGAGTTGTGTGCTCTGGCGTATGGAAGTGGGGTAAATCTTAGTACTATCGGTTGGTATTCCGGACCCAGTGTGCATTGGGATGAAGAAACTGGCCAGGGTCCGGCATATTTTACCTATGTCTACGGTTGTCAGGTGGCAGAAGTGGATGTGAATATCGGGACCGGTGAAGTATTCATAAAAAAAATTACTGCGGTTCATGACCCGGGCAAAGTGATAAACTTACTTGGTGCGCGTGGTCAGGTGTATGGTGGTGTCGCCCAGGGAGCTGGCTATGCTATTCTGGAGCAAATCAGTACCCGGGATGGCCAGATCCGGGAACTCAATTTTGATCAGTATTTGATTCCTACCAGCTGTGATGTTGGCGAAATTGATGCGGTATTTGTCGAAGGTAAAGATCAATACGGACCCTGGGGAGCAAAATCTTTGGGCGAACCTACCCTTGAACTTACCGCAGTCTGCCGTAGCCAATGCCATAAGAAATGCGGTGGGAAAACGATTTTATAATTTACCTCTGAATCTGGAGGAGATTCTTCTGGAAAGAAAATTATTTCCGGAAGATATGTTACGGGGAAGTAATAAATGATCCCTTTATTAGAAATAGCGACACCAGAATCGGTGGCACAAGCCGTACAATTGCTGGCAAAAAATACCGGAAGTACAAAAATTATTGCCGGGGGGACGGATATCATTCCCGGTTTTCAACAGGATTCGGTGCGGTTCAAAGGAATCCACCGCTTGATTGATATTCATAATATAGAAGAGCTACAACAAATCAGGATAGATAAATCCGGACTTGTTTTAGGATCGGCGGTCACCTTTTCACAAATCGTAAATAGTCCTGACATTCAAGAATTTTTCCCATTACTGTCTGATTCGGCAAAACAGATTGGATCACCACAAATTCGTAACCGGGCAACCCTGGCGGGAAATTTTATAAATAATGCCCCCTGCGCTGACAGCATTGCACCCCTCCTTGTGTATGATACAGATCTAAGCATAATTTCAAATTCAGGCAGGCGCAATATTAAATTAAAAGAATTTATTACCGGACCATATCAGACAACACTGAAAGAGGATGAACTGGTTGAATCTATAGTTATCCCGCACACCGGACCGGGTTACCAAAGTGAGTTTTATAAACTGGGACGCCGCCGGGCCGTGGCGGTCAGCCGCATTTCTCTTGCCATAATGCTCAAATTGAAATCCGGTGTGATCGATGATCTGCGGATTGCTTGTGGTGCCATTACACCGTCAGGAATGAGGTTCACTGAGATTGAGCAGGAAGCACGAGGGAAAAGCCCGGATATGGTATATCTAAAGGAAATTGCCAGTTCGCTTGGCAGGGCAATATTGGAGAATTCCGGTATAAGATGGTCCTCACCCTACAAATTACCTGTGGTACAACAGATGTGTTATGCCATGTTGAGTAAACTGGCAGGTCAAACCAAATGAGTAAACTGAAAATAGATTTTATGCTCAACGGTAAAAAAACATCAATCGAAACCGAGCCCGGTAAACGACTGGTTGATGTTTTGCGTGAAGATTTAAAACTCACTGGTACCAAGGAAGGATGCAGCATTGGCGAATGCGGTGCCTGTACAGTGTTACTGAATGACGATCCGGTAAATTCCTGTCTGATCCTTGCCGGTCAGATACAAAATATGGAAGTTATCACCATCGAGGGTCTTGAACAGAATGGCAAGACCCATATTTTGCAGGAGCAATTTTTAGATCACGGTGCGGTTCAGTGTGGTTTTTGTTCTCCAGGGATGATACTATCCGCCTTTGCGCTATTGCAGAAAAATCAAAAGCCTACAATTTCTGAAATTGAAGAAGCCATTGCCGGAAATCTCTGCCGTTGTACCGGCTATAAACAGATAGTTGAAGCTGTTCAATCTGCCGCAGAATCTATAAAAAGAAAGTAAGTATGGCTAATCTGAAAGTTAAAATATGCGGTATCGATTTTCCCAATCCGGTATGGACGGCGGCCGGACCTACCGGGGCCAATGCAGATATGTTGTTGATGGCGGCCAATGCCGGCGCCGGCGGCCTGGTGGCAAAAACTATCAGTGTTAATCCGGCAAGAGTACCAATTCCCAACATTGCCTCCCCGTCTCCCGGCAGCCTGCTTAATGCCGAACTATGGTCTGAAATTGACTATCACAATTTCATTAATCGTGACTTAAGTGCGGCTCAAAAATCAGGTATCCCGGTAATTGCTTCGGTTGGATATACACCCGACGAACTAAGAATCCTGGGTAAAGAACTGGAGAGAAAAAAAACTGCTGATGCTGTTGAATTTTCTATCCACTATGTGGGAAAAGATGCAGAGACACTTTCAGAAATGGCCAGAGCCCTAAAAGATGTTACAAGTTTGCCCGTATTTGCAAAACTGAGTCCGGCTGTGACTGATATCGCGGCAACGGTCGAAGCCCTTGATGATATTGTCGATGGCTATGTTGCAGTAAATAGTCTGGGACCGGCCCTGGATTTTAATATTCACACACTACAACCGGTTTTAGGAAGTGAAGACGGACGCGGCTGGCTTTCTGGCCGGGCAATTTTACCGATCGGACTCCATTTTGTCCAAATGATTGCAGCGCAAACGAAGAAACCGGTAATTGGCGTCGGCGGCATACGTACTGCAGAGGATGTAATCAAATATCTCATGGTCGGCGCTTCGGCAGTGCAGGTATGTTCCGCCGCTATCGTTCAGGGTGAATCCATATATAAGAAACTGACCGATGGCTTGAATAAATGGATGGATAAAAATAACTACGCCGGCATCAGTGATCTGCGGGCAATTTATCCGGGGAAGAAAGAAACAAAACGATACTATTTCCGCGAAGGACCGCAATTGTATCCACAGATAATAGAAGAAAATTGTACCTTTTGTGATCTGTGCGCGCGGGTGTGTATGTACCAGGCCATTCGGTTTGAAAATAAAAAATTTATTTTTGATATAGATAAATGTGTGAGTTGTGGGTTGTGCACATCAGTTTGTGGATCTAACGCACTTAAAATGAACGAATTATCGGGGTGAGTACAATTAATAAATTAGGTATTATAGCGATGACATAAGAGCGAAACCACAGAGTACACAGAGAAGGTTGAGTAGAGATGAGAAGTTAGAAATTAGAGATTTATACTTGCCCGTGTACAAGTATAATTAAATATTTTCAATTCCTAATTCCTAAATTTTATTTCTCTGTGCTCTCTGTGGTTAGTTTTTAAAACTATTAGGTGTCAAACAAGATGAACGAATCAGAAATTCAAAAAATTAATGTCAGGATTGATCGGTATGCCGATGAGGTGGCCCTTCTGCTTCAGAATTTGATCAAAATTAAAAGTTATAGCGGCAGGGAAGAGGATATTGTTACTCATATCTTAAAAGTAATGGAATCCTTCGGATTTGATGACGTATATTCAGATAATCTGGGCAACGCAGTGGGTCGCATTGGTGATGGATCATTAATCCTATTGTATGACGCCCACATCGATACTGTTGAAGTGACCGGGACTGAAAACTGGAAATATCCACCTTTTGGAGGTGAAATTCATGAAGGTAAAATCTACGGCCGGGGTGCTGTAGATGAAAAGGCCGCAATGGCCGGATATCTGATTGCCGCTCGGATATTAAAAGAATTAAAGATGGAAATCCCTTTTACTTTGTACATAGTGGGTTCGGTTCTCGAGGAAGATTGTGATGGATATCCATTATATCATTTGATAAAAAACGAGGGAATCAAACCGGATTTTGTTTTATTGGGCGAGCCAACTGATCTGGTAGTATACCGTGGACAGCGTGGCCGAATGGAAATGGAACTTACAACACGTGGAAAGTCAGCCCATGGCGCCCATAATCATAAAGGTGTGAACGCCATTTATAAAATGAATACGATTATAAATCGTATTGCACAACTGGATCAGGAACTCCCGTTGCAGGGGGAATTGGGTAAAGGATCTATCACCGTTTCTGATATCACCAGCAAAGCCCCGTCACTTTGCTCTGTCCCGGATTCCTGCCGGATTCACCTGGATCGCCGGCTGACAGCTGGCGAAACCAGAGAAAGCGCCCTCAATGAAATAAGAAAGATAGCTGCAAAAGATCAGATAGAAATAGAAATTGAGATTCCCGAATATCAGGGTATCAGCTGGAAAGGATTGAAATTTACACAGGAGGCATATTTCCCAACCTGGATTATGGATGAAGCGCACCCACTGGTGCAGGCAGGATTAAAAACCGCGGGAAAAATTGGTTGCAAGTCGGAAAAAGCGGGACCTGGGGATTCTCCACCAACGGTGTAGCCACAGCAGGACTTCTGAATATTCCGACTATCGGATTTGCCCCGGGACTCGAATCGCTGGCCCACACATCTCAGGAAGAGATATTGTTAGACGATCTGGTTACAGCTACCCGGTTTTATGCTTTGTTACCGTTTGTTTTGAAGGAATTTGTTTAACCGGATACTTGATGGTTTGTAATTGGTAATTAGTTATTAGGAATTTGGAATTGGTTTTTAGAAAAATGGAATTGAAAAATGAATACAAAATTAAAATCTAAACATTTTATCTCGACCCAGGACTGGAGTGTTCAGGAACTGGAAACAATTTTTGAATTGGCGAAGGAACTAAAACTGGAATTTGCAGCCGGACGGTTTAATGATCGCTTGAAAGGGAAATCGCTGGGAATGATCTTCTTTGATCCATCCACGCGAACCAGGACTTCATTTGAAGCCGCCATGACCCAGTTGGGTGGTCATAGTATCTTTTTTGCCCCGGAAACCATGCAAATATCACATGGTGAAGCTGCCATCGATACAGCCAGGGTGCTGTCCGGATATCTTCAGGCCATTGCGGTCCGTTTTTGTAAATATGGCCAGGGCAATAAATATTTGCAGGATTTAAAAGCAGGAAGTTCGGTACCGATTATAAATATGCAATGTGATATTTATCATCCTGCCCAGATACTGGCAGATTATTTTACCATTCGTGAGCATTTTGGGCAAAATACCCGTGGATTAAAACTGGGCGTGAGTTGGACATATGCACCAAACTACCTGCGTCCGCTTTCCGTTCCGCAAAGTCTGATTCTCATGATGCCCCGTTTTGGAATTGATGTCACTCTGGCGCATCCACCCGAATTTGAACTCATGCCGGACATCGTAGACCAGGCCAAAGAAAAATGCCGATCTTGCCGGTGTAAATTTCAATATTGCACACGACATGGAAGATGCGTTTAAAGATGCCGATGTGGTGATCCCAAAGTCCTGGGGGCCGTTGGTAACAACCGATGATGACACGAAAGGCCTGAAATTGATTGAAAAATATGATTCATGGGTCTGTGATGACAAGCGTATGGAACTGACAAAAAAACATTCACTTTATATGCATCCATTACCAGCAGATCGTGGTAAAGAAGTGACCGCATCGGTAATTGACGGACCACATTCGGTTGTTTATCAGGAAGCCGAAAATCGGCTGCATGTACAAAAGGCACTGTTAAATCTGGTGATGTAGCAGGGTTCGATTGATCATTGTATAGCAAAGTTTAATTATGACACACTATTATTATAAATGCAGCATCTGTGACAAAGAATTTTCTGCTGCAGATATTGAGAAAAACGGGCATTACCTTTGTCCGGCCTGTGGCCGAACTGAGGAAAATCAGCCGCTACGTGGTGTACTGACAGTTCTTTATGACTATGATCTCATAAAGAAAAAAATCGATCGAAAAAAAATGCTGGGTTTTTCACCCGGTGTGCATTACCTGTATCCCGAATTATGGCCCCTGGATTACACAGAACCGAACAATTTAACCGGTATTTCGAATTCATTGCTGCATCGATTGAGTCTGCCATCAAATTCATTTTATACCGTACGATTGAATGGGAATATAATTTCAGTTCTTGATGAGACTCATAATCCTACATTTTCGTATAAAGACCGTGCATCGATCCTGGTGGCACTCAAAGCGCTTCAAAGAGGTATAAGCGATATATCAGTCGCTTCTACGGGAAATGCCGGCTCATCCATGGCTGGAATTTGTGCTATGACCGGTTTGACTGCCCATGTGTGGGTGCCTGAAAAAATTCCCCGGGAAAAATTAGCACAAATCGTTGCCTATGGAGCGAATGCACATATCGTAGCAGGCTCCTATGATGATGCGTTTGATTTAAATACGCTGGTTTGCAACAACCAGAATTGGTTAAATCGTAATACGGCTTTTAATCCCCTTACTATCGAAGGAAAGAAATCTGCGGCCTATGATATATTTATCAGTACGCAGGGCGAGATACCGGATCAAATATTTGTACCGGTTGGCGATGGCGCAATAATTGGTGGATTATATAAAGGATTTTCAGAATTGGTTCAGCTCGGCTGGATTAATTCAATTCCACAACTGATTTCCGTTCAGGCAGAAGGATGTAATCCGGTATGCCGGTTTATTGATACAGGTCATTTCGCTTTTAAAGAATCAGAAACGATTTCGGATAGCATCAATGCGGCTGTGCCACGAAATTTATTCATGGCGACTCAGGCTGTTAAGGACAGTAATGGGTTTTGTGTCAGTGTGAGTGACAAGGCCATCCTTACGGCGCAAAAAAAACTGATAGCCGAAACAGGAATTCTGGTTGAACCCTCTGCAGCAGCAACATATGCCGGATATGAAGAATCCCTTACTCAAGAGAAAATCACAGGTGATAAAAAAGTAATGATTCTGCTCACTGGAAATGGTCTTAAAGATATGAAATCATTAACCAGCGGATTGGTTCAGCCGGAAGTGAAGGGGATTAGTCAGTGGAAAGAATTATTCGTTAAAAATTAGCCAGAAAAAAGATATTAAAATGAATCCGCAGGATATTCGCACAGATGCCAGGGTAAAATTAGATGCCTCGGTTAAATATATCCGGGATATAAAAATTCCCGGAATGTGGTATGGGCTGACCATCAGAAGCAGCCAGGCACATGCGAATATTAAAAAAATCGATTTTGATCCACAGTTCGATTGGAATAAAGTCGTTATCGTTACTGCGGATGATATACCCGTAAATTATGTGGCCATGCTCGAAAAAGATATGCCCTTTTTAGCGAAAGAAAAAGTTCGGTATATCGGCGAACCAATCCTCTTGATAGCAGGAAAAAACCAGAACGATCCTCTAACCGCCAGTCAATACATAAATATTGATTACGAACCGATTCCAGCCATATTTGATATGCGGCAGGCGGAGAACAACCCTGTTAAAATCTATAACGATGACAATGTATTCAAGCATATAAACATAAACCGCGGAAATATGAATGATATCAACAAATCGGCAGATGCCGAAATTGAAATTCATACTGAAAGCGGCTATCAGGAACATCTTTATCTCGAGCCACAAGGCGTGATTGCCGTCCCAAAAGAAAATGGTATTGAAATTACAGGATCCCTGCAATGTCCTTATTACGTAAAAAATGCTCTGCGCAATATGTTTGCAGATCAGAAACACATCACGGTTATACAATCACCGACCGGCGGTGCCTTTGGTGGCAAAGAAGACTACCCATCCTTGTTGGCCGGACATGCAGCGCTCCTGGCTGATAAATGCGGACAACCGGTTGCCATGTTCTATAACCGTCTTGAAGATGTCCAGTTTACTACCAAAAGACACCCGGCTATGAGTACAGGGAAGGCCTGGTTAAGGAAAGATGGTAAAATTCTGGGCATTGACATAAATATTCTTTTGGATGGCGGTGCATATTGTACCTTGTCTCAGGTGGTTCTGGCAAGAACCGCACTGGCAGCCCTGGGAAATTATCATGTTCCAAACGTTCGCATTGTCGCTAAAGCGGTCGCAACCAATACCGTTCCCAATGGTGCTTTTCGCGGTTTTGGCGGGCCTCAGGCTATTTTTTCAATCGAAATGCTGATGGAAAAGATCGCTCATGAGCTGAATATATCGCCCGATGAAATTCGTCGTACAAATATGATTCGTGAAGGACAAAAAACGGCAACCGGTCAAATTTTGCGCTATAGTGTATCGGCACATGAAACATTTGAGGATGTGGTTGTAAAGAGTGACTATCAACGGAAATACAAAGAATTCAAGAAACATAATGCGCCGATATTAAAACAACTGGCGAAGGGGGACTATGCACCTGAAAATGCCGGGCAGATGCTGAAAGGTATCGGGATTTGTGCGTTTTTACACGGCGCCGGATTCACGGGCACCGGCGAGAATAAGATAAAAGCCAAGGTTCAGATCAGATTGGATGATGACGGATATCTTACGATATTGTCCGGATCAACCGAGATGGGCCAGGGTGAGGAAACCATCATGAAAACCATCCTGGCAAAGGCACTGCAAACGGATCGTTCACAGATACGGCTGGCGGAAGTCAATACCGATATAGTACCTGATTCCGGGCCAACGGTGGCCTCTCGAACTACCATGATTGTTGGATCCCTTCTGGTGGAAGCTGCAAAAGAAATAATTGGACATCTGCAGACCTCACTTGACAAAGAGAATATTGGCAAATTTAGATACCAGGATGGTTTATTTACCAATGGAAAGAATGTAATACATCTGACAGATGCAGTTGCAAAATATTCTGGATTGATAATTGAAAAAGAATATGCGCATCCACCGATCATAAAATTTGACGATGTCAATTGGACTGGCGATGCCTACCCGGTTTTTTCCTGGGCCGCATCTGTGGCCGAACTTGCCGTTGATCCGGTTACATTTGAAATAAAAGTAAACCGGTATATCACGACGCATGATATTGGTAAGGCTATTAATCATGACCAGTCCGTTGCGCAAATTCAGGGCGGTTCACTTCAGGGAATTGGATATGCACTTTACGAAAAAATTGAGAGCCGGGAGGGACGGATTGATATCACCGGATTTACTGATTATATAATACCGACGGCCATGGATATGCCGGATTTTGACGTACATATAATGGAAAACCCATATCCGTATGGACCGTTTGGTGCAAAAGGATTGGGGGAATTACCGTTGGTGGGCGCAGCGCCGGCAGTAGTATCCGCTTTAAATATGATTTTTGGGAAAGTGTTTACCCGTATACCTGTGCTTCCCGAACATCTTGCAGAATTATTTTATAATTGATAAAATCTGATTATGGCAAAACAGAAAATTAAGTTTATTGTGAATGATAGTTCGGTGGAGCTCTATACGGAGTCCCATCGTCGCCTGCTTGATATTTTACATGAAGACCTCAATCTGACCAGTGTAAAAGAAGGTTGTGGCAAAGGGGAATGTGGATCATGTACCGTTTTACTGGATGGGTATCGGGTAAATTCATGTCTGGTGCCCGCGTTGCAACTGGACAACTGCCGGATTTATACCATCGAGGGTGTTCAGGCCTGGCCTGTGTTTGAAAAGATAGAACAATTATTTATAAAACATGGTGCGGTACAATGCGGGTTCTGTATGCCGGGAATGGTAATGTCGGCGATGGCTTTTATTAATGAAAGTGCCGGGCAATCCTCAGATGAGGAGATTAAAATGGCGATTGCCGGAAATATGTGCCGATGTACCGGTTATACAAAAATTATCGACTGTTTGAAAGATTTGCATCAACAGACAGATATCGTGGATGAGCTAAAAAAGACCTGGCCTCAATGAATATCAATCACACATATTTTGTTCCGGGTTCTTTGGATCAGCTGGATAAGTATATCGGGGAACGCCCTGATAATGTGACGTATGTTGCCGGTGCAACTGATTTAATGGTCCGGGAAGAAGGATTATCCAATGCAGATAACCTGGTGAGTCTGACCAATATTACTGATTTTACAGATACTATCAGTCTGCTGGAATCCGGAGTTTTAATCGGTGCGTGTGTACCACTTTCCCAAATAATTCATCATAAAACGATGCAAAATTTTTTTCCTCTGCTTGTTACGGCTTGTAGTCAGATCGGATCAATCCAGATCCAAAACCGGGCCACTTTGGGGGGCAATATTGCCAATGCGTCCCCTGCCGGTGATTCATTACCGGTTTTATCGGTTTATGATGCAGAATTATGGATCGGTCCACAAATAAATGGTCAATTTGAAAAAATAAGTATCGATAAAATTATGACCGGCCCCGGAACAACGGGACTGAAGAATAACCAGTATATTGCCTATATTTACTTACCATATGTTTACCCCGCTGACAGTGTTGGATATTTCAGAAAGGTGGGGCCAAGATATGCTATGGCGATCAGCAAAGTTTCACTGGCAATGATATGTTCTTTGTCCGGGAAAAAGATTGTTAAAATAAAAATAGCCGCTGGTAGTGTTACGCCGGAAATACAGCGATCTAAAAACACAGAAGATTTGCTCCTGGGTAATGAACTTACAAATGAACTTATTTTCAAGGCCAAACAGAAAATAATGGACTCCATCTCACCTATCTCAGATATCCGGTCCACGAGTTCATATCGCCGCAACACCTGTGGTAACCTTCTGGTTGAGGCACTGCATAATACGCTATCAAATACGTGAAAAATATATTGCTATGGGAATGTAAATCAGTTTAAATTGGTTTACTAAAATCATACAGATCATTGTATATACCTTCTCCGGAAATTATTTCCGGAGAAGGACCCTATTTATAATATAAAACTGTCAAATTTAACATACCTGAATCAGAGAGTCTGAAAGTCTCTTTATAATTCTATTATTTTAATTTTCGTTTTACTAACTAACTAATATTTAATCAGGAGGAGAGATGAAGCAATTAACCGTAGTTTTTAGTCTGATTTTAATCATAGCCCTGGTCATGGCGTTACCTCAGTCATCAGTGGCTCAGGATGAGAGGTCCGGAAGAGTTTGCGCGCCAGTGTGACGCAGACAATCGGTGTCAATACTGATGTCACTTTTGATTTTGGCCGTCCCGGTGTAAAAGGACGCAAAATCTGGGGTGAGTTGGTTCCCTATGGAATGTATCCCGGGAATAAGTACTCAAAAGAAAAACCGTATCCATGGCGTGCCGGTGCCGATGAGAATACTACAATTGAATTTTCTTCAGATCTGAAAATTGATGGGAAACAAATTGCCGCGGGGAAATATGGCATTCACATGATTCCCTCGGAGAAAGAATGGGTGGTCATCTTTAACAAAGTAAATGATGGTTGGGGCAGTTATGGCTATGATGAGAGCAAGGATGCCCTGCGTATCAACGTGACCCCCGTAAAGGCGGAGCATCAGGAATGGCTACTTTTCGGCTTTGAAAACCTGGAAGGCACAAAAGCAACTGCTTTTTTGCACTGGGAAAAATTGAAAGTCCCCTTTTCGGTTGAAGTAGACGCAAAATAGAAGCATGAAGATGACAGAAAATGTCCAATGGCCAATCCCGAATGTCAAATGAATGTCAAAAACCAAAGGCTTAATTAATAAAGTTTATAGCTATTATTTTGACATTGGAAATTGATTTGGCATTTGAGTTTTGACATTGGACATTTCTCTTTACTTCAAAAAGAATTCCCTCCAGATTATATTCGCTTCATATTATATGATAGCTTAAATTTGCCCTGTAAAAATACAATAAGGAAGCCGGTTACAATGAAAAATAGATTATTCTTAAGTGCTATTTATGCGGTTTTAATCATTTCTGTTTTGGCCTGCGCCAGTGCGATTGGGGTAAGAAATCCAAATTATACCAAAAAAATTAAGTCAATTGCTATTCTGAATTTTACAGGACCTGAGGATCTTGGCGCTCAGGCAACTTCCGCCTTCAGCAGTGCGGTAAAAAAACTGGATGTGGTGAGTATTTATCAACCATATCAGATTCGCGATTTTCTCAATCAACAGGGACTAAAAGATATGGATCCCGGTGATGCTGCAGCCAGAAAGATTTTGGCAGACAAACTGAATATCGATGCATTTTTTAACGGCCAGGTAATTCAATATAATAATACCTACAGGACAGCCGGCAATATCGAATTGACAGTACGGCTTACCGACATTGCCAGTGATGCCCAAATTTATTCAGCCACAATGCGTACCGATGGTGCCGGAATTCTCACCGGCGAAGAATACGAGATTATCGAAGCAAGCATTGATGCAATTATCAGCGATATCAAAAGTCAGTTTAATATCTAAATTTTCCTGATTTGACCTGGTGTTTAAAAAACCGCTAAGCACGCGGAGAAGATGCAAAGTGCATAAAATAAATATCAAATAATTTTCACGTATTTTACGTAGTTCTTTGCGATCTCTGCGGTAAGAAAATAATTTCCATAGATCTCTAAATACAGGATATTTATCATCCTCTTAGAATGAAAATGTTTAAAAATCCTCATAAGTGCTGTAAGTCACATCATAATTAACTGCAATATGTTCAAATTCTTAATTATTTAGCTGGCTTGTATTGACAAGGTGTTTAAATATTCTTAACCGCAAAGTTCGCAGAATAAATAATTATAAATCTTTGCGAATCTCTCGTAATTCTTAGCATTCATGGCGGTTATGATAGAATTATCCATAGATCTATAATTTCAGGATAATGTCCTTGAGGAGGACGGAAAGAGATATTGACAAAATTAATAATCATTATTCGGTTGTTAACACAAGGCAAAGACAATATAATTTAACATTATATATTATTTAAATTGTTAGAATTGCAAAACGAAGGGAAAATAATGAATAGATTATTTTTTATATTAATGATACCGGTACTGCTAATATGGGGCTGTAGTCAGGAAAATACCACCAGTCCTGAAGAAAATGTTGGCCATCTGAGTATTTATTTAACGGATGCGCCGGCAGATTATGACTCTGTTATCATTCATTTTACACATATCAGCGCCCATATTGACTCTGACTGGGTTACAATTCAGGGCGAACCACAAACAGTAGATCTCCTGGAATGGTCAAATGGTAAAACACTTGAATTAGGATCTGCTGATGTGCCGACGGGAAAGTATACTCAGATCCGGGTTATTATCGATTCTGCTAAAATTGGCGTGAAGGGTGAGGTTTTTCCTCTAGAGGTACCAAGTGGTGCAAAAACCGGTCTTAAATTTGGGCCACAGTTTACCATAGAAAGTGGTTCCAACTATGAATTGGTAATGGATTTTGATGCATGCCGTTCCATAGTCACAATGGGACCAAAGAAAAATCCAAACGGATATAAACTGAAACCGCGGATTCGGATCATATCCAGAGCCATGGGTGGTTCTATATCTGGCCTGGTTACCAATCCCAAAGATGAGCCCATAGCATATGCTATTCTTGGAAGTGATACGGTTACTTCGAGTATTGTAGATACCACAAATGGAGAATTTGTACTTGCCTTTCTCCCGGAGGCGGCATATAAAGTTTCAGTGGAAGATTCACTGGATTTAAGACTATACACAAGATGATGTTCATGTTATGCCGGGTGAGAATAATGATATCGGTGAAATTACACTTAATTGATTTTTAAGCGTTTTATTAAATTAAACCCTGCGGTATGTCTTTCCGGAGGGTTTTTTTTACAGTCTTTTGATTGAGTGCGCTGAATCACAGCGTTATTTCCAAATGTGAATGTAAATTTATATATAATTGTATCTAAATGAGCCTGGGTGCAATATTATTTATATAATTGTATTGTTTTTATTTTTTAATTGTTATATTACAGAGCGATAATATATATAGATTGCTGGTATAAATATACCTTTATGTCTTATTTTAATAAAGATGAGTGTTGGAGCATTAAATGACGGATTATAAGGAACGACGGAATTACCCACGTGTCGCGGTTGATGGGGCGATTGTCGCATACAAAAAAAAGGAAAGGTTTGAACTTTTAAACCGGTTTTCGTCATTTTACCCGCTGCGTGATCTGGCCAAGGGTGGTATATGTTTTGAATTGGATACACAAATTAACCGGGGCACCACCGTTGAAGTAAAGTTGTCGGTTCCCGGTGAAAAGCGGATCAGTGTTAAGGGAACAATCGTGTGGTCCACAAATATTGCCGGCAATGGCCGAATGTTTGCCGGTGTTCAATTTCTGCCCTTCGGAAAAGGCCGGCAGTATAATTCATTTGAGTGTTGGGAAAGGCTTGAACAAATAATCAGTCAACATTACAATAATGAAAATTTAAATTAGAATAATCCAGGTGTGTTTAGAAACTGCAATTAACTTCCTCCATAAATTTTGACTTCTAAGAGCAATTGTTTATATTTTATGATTCAGAATATTCCTTAGCATGAATATAAATTTCGAAGTACTCATTCTTTGAAAACTCAGTCAATATGAGGAATATCACCAACCGGATATGTAACCAATAGAATTGAGCATTAAATGACACAGTTGAAAAACTGGCGCAAAACCAGGTCTGAGGCGGGTCCCGATCTTCTTTTATTCAATGCGCGATATGATTTTATGGAAAATCCTCGAAATAACAAGGTGATGAAACGAATTGTACTGGAAACACGGGACTGGGTGAATGTAGTCGCAATCACGCCTGAGGACAAAATTATCTTTGTAAAACAATTTCGGTTTGGATCCGGAAATATAACTACAGAAATTCCTGCAGGGCTAATCGATGACAATGAGTCATCATTTAATGCTGCGGTGCGTGAATTAAAAGAAGAGACCGGGTACACGACAAAAAACTGGCAGTACCTGGGTAATGTGGAACCAAATCCGGCATTCTTAAATAATCGTTGTCATCATTGGCTGGCGAAGGATGTGGTCAAGACAAATGAACCCGATTTGGATGAAGGAGAAGATATTAAAGTAGAATGCTACTCCTTCGAGCACATATCTCAAGCTATCCAAAGTGGTGAGATAAATCATGTGCTGGCACTATCGGCCTTATCTCGTATTCCCTCGTTCTGGAATACGGTAAATCTATCCGCATTTAAGGAACAGGTCAGACAGGGAATATGATTTCACCTCAAATGGGTTCTCTCGCAGCGGCACTTATTGTTTTCTTTGGTTCAATTATACAAGGTTCTGTAGGAATCGGACTCGGTTTTGTAGCAGTACCGCTTCTGGTTCTTATTAATCCGGATTTTGTCCCGGGACCTTTGTTACTGGCAGCGTTGTTGCTGACTATTTTAATTGCAGTTCGTGAGCATTCGTCCATAGAATTTAAAAATATTTCATGGGCAGTAGCCGGAAGAACTCTGGGAACCGTAATTGGTGTTTTCATGTTAGTACTTATTCCGGTTGGGAGCATATCACTTCTGTTTGCGGGAATGATTTTGCTTGCTGTCATTATCAGTTTGTTGGGACTCAGGATTAGTCTTAATAAAAAAAATCTTTTTGGAACAGGTGTATTGTCCGGGGTGATGGGAACTACTTCAGCTATTGGTGGTGTACCCATGGCCATTATTTATCAGGATCTGAAAGGTCCAAATTTACGTGGAACTCTCTCGGGAATTTTCACAATCGGAACAATGCTGTCTATTCTGGCATTAACTTTATCCGGAAAATTTGGCTGGAAGGAAATTGAATTGGCCGGCGTTCTGATACCTGGGATCATTCTCGGCTACTTATTTTCGCTCTTGACATCGAAATATCTGGATCGTGGATATATTCGACCGATAGTTCTAATAATTGCCTCCATTTCAGGAATTGGCATTGTATTAAAATATTTTTTTTAATCTGGATTATATATCTCTTTTAGAGATGCAGAGACACAGAAAAAAAAGTTTGAAAATATCAATCTGTATTGTTGTTATAAAAATCTGAGACAAATAATAAGTAGTAAAGAGCGGAGATTAAATTTAATGCATTTTGTAGAACAGAAATTTGAAAATGTACTTGTATTGGCAATCAAAGGAAAACTTGTCGGTTCTCCTGAAACGGAGATATTGCATGATAAGGTGATGGAACATCTTGAAGATGACATCGACAACATCGTTCTCGATCTGAAACATGTTCACTGGCTGTCAAGTATGGGAATTGGGGCCTTAATGCGATGTATGATGACCGTACGCACCAAGGGTGGTGATTTACGCCTGACAGGATTGTCAGACAAGGTTAAAAATGTTATGTCTATCACACATCTGGTTGGAGTAATTAAAGCATTTGAGTCTGTCAAAGAAGCCGTTGACAGTTTTAATGAAGAATAATCAGTCAAATTATTCAAATGTGTGATTTTAGTAAAACTATTTGGATTGTATTACGTATAGGAAAGTTGATGAAAAAACTATTAACCACCACCTTATTTATTTGTGTCGTTATTTTTAGTAGTTGTACAGAAAAAACTATTCCCATTACTACTAATTCAAGCGAAGCACGTGATTTGTTTATCGAGGGTCGCGATTTGATGGATAAACTGCGAATGGGCGAATCTTTTAGTTATTTTGAGCGTGCCGTCAGGCTGGATACAAATTTTGCTCTGGCCTATTTAAATTTGGGAATAGTCGTTACAAATGGGCCTGATAGAATAAAATATATTGAAAAAGCCAAATCTAAAATTGATTTGGTCTCCCATGGCGAAGAACTTCTTATTCTGGGAGTAGAGACCGGTTTGACGGGGCAGCCGGGAAAACAACGGGAATATTTTGAGAAATTGATTGAATTATTTCCCGAAGATCCCAGAACGCATAACATATTAGGAAATATATATTTTGGAAATCAGGAATATGAACTGGCAATCCATCAATATAAAATAGCATCGAATCTGGATCCTCAATTTTCACAACCTTACAACCAGATGGGGTATTCTTACCGTTTTCTAGGAGACTATGAAAAGGCCGAAGAAGCCTTTAAAAAATATGTATCACTGATCCCGGATGATTCGAATCCCTATGATTCATACGCAGAATTACTCCTCGAAATGGGTGAATATGAAGTATCAATCGAAAATTATGAAAAAGCAATTAAATTAAATCCCAATTTCTCCAACTCCTATCTGGGAATTGCTACCAATCTGAATATACAGGGAGAACATGGACTGGCACGTAAGAAGCTGAAGGAACTTTTTTACCAGATAGAAGATATCGGAATTCGCAGACAGGCACTTGGCGCCATGATCGTGTCTTATATTGACGAAGGGAAATATGATCAGGGGCTCAAGGTTGCCGAGAAAAGACTCGCAGGCTCTCAATTACGGGCAGATACCCTGGCAATTGCCGGAGATCTTAACCTGATTGGTATCCTTCTACGTGAAAAAGATGATCTCATTGAAGCAGATAAAAAAATTACCGAGATGATTACTCTAGTAAGAGAATCGGATAACCAGGAAAATATTAAGAAGGCCTGGGACCGGGTATATTATTATCAACACACAAGAAACGCCTCCTTAAAAGGTGAAATTGATGAGGCCTGGGAATATCACAAAAAGTATCTTCAGGCGGCAACGGATGCCGGAAGTATCGGGCAGATCAGGGCTGCACATGAGCTCGCAGGAATGATATTTTATCGGGAAGAGAAGTATCTGGATTCCATTTCAGAATTTGAAAAAACTAATTTACAGAATCCATACAATCTTTATTACTGCGGTCTTGCCTATAAAGCCCTGGGGGATAAAGAAGCGGCCAGGACCTATTTTTCCAGAACAGCCGGAGCAAACTCCTTCAACAACCTGAATTACTCGTTTGTAAGAAAAAAGGCGGAAGAACAATTAAATCTTCTTAGGAACTAAGTTAACGGAAAGTATTGTTACTTAGTATTCTGAATTGAATATTCGGGAATCAATCGGTTTGCCAGGCTGGCTAAATCAGATTCCACCGAATTGTCTGTGCGGATATCATCAAAACGAATACTATATTCCTTCCCTGATAGTACAGCCGGCATCTCTCTGTTTCGATCATCCACAATTAACTCCGTCAGCCGACGGGCCATTCTTTGCGCCAGCATAATATCCAGATTATTTGGTTTGGCACCTCTCACATCCCGGGAAAATGGCTCGCAAATCACACGATGTTTTGACTTGAATCCCGCTTCCTTTAATTCTTTATAAAAGAACTCGGCTGCATTTCCATTAAAATTTTGTTTAGAACGCAGATCTGATTTATATCCTTCAGCCACCACAATCACGGCATTCTCGCGCATCATCAGTGACTCAACAATTAACCGTAAATTATAATTCGCATTGGGAAGAACAGCCAAATGGGCACCAGCGCCAAGACATGAATGTAGCGCATGATAGCCACCGTGTGCACCCATTACTTCAATAATGTATATTCTTTTATGAGTACGGGAATCCGCCATATAACAGCGAATTTTTTCTGACCCGATTTCGACACCGGTATATTCTCCGATACAATCGGTCCCATAAATATCACTGTCAATTGTGACCGGGATAAAAAAAGTTTTTACATCCGCTGGTAATTTTTTACTTAATTCGGAGACCCCGGTAAACGTCCCGTTCCCTCCTATTCCAATAAGTATTTTCACCTTTCTGTGCTCAATACTTTCTGCGGCAATGTTTTGTATTTCCTTCCTGCAAAAATCAGGAAAGCGTTCAGATCGAAAATCGGCACCGCGACTCTCTCGCAATGGCGGGGAAAATATTACGCCCGGCAAGTGTTCAAGTCGATGATATTCTTTGCTGTCATAAACCAACCGCCTGTAGTCCTGGGCTTTGTCTGAAACAAGTGAACAAAATCCCTCGGTGCAAATATATACCTTTCGTCCAAGTTTCTCCAGGTACTCAGAAATAAATGCGGTGACCGGATTATAACCCGGAGCACAGCCGCCTTCCTGAACAAGAAGTACATCCATCTCGTTGTATAAATTAGATCCTTCGCGTAAATATGAACTGATTAACTTTGAAAATCCCCGGTAAATTTTCATAGCAGTTTCTGACTCAAGCAGTTCTTTGTTCTCGAGGTCTGTTCCATTGATACAGAATAGCGTGGATTTACCTACCGATCTGACAGTGCCCATTCTGGGGCGGGCATCAATCAGTGCAATTTCACCAAAAAAGTTGCCGGGCAAAAAGTCCCGTTCTTTTTGTCCCATTATGTCAAGATGAAATATTCCATCGGCGACAATATATGCTGTGGAGCCTGTCTCGCCTTCTTTTACAACAACCTCATTGTCGGAATATTTATTTTTCTTTAGAATTCGGGAAACTGATTTTAACTCTTTGTCTGTAAGATCTGAAAACGGTTTGACCTTTTTTAGTAGCTTTAAAAGTTCGGGGTCAGAAGCATCAATGGATTTTTCCACTGGCATATGTTTCCCTTTCTTTGTACTTTTTTAGTCAGGCGGGTGAAAATCTTGATATAAATGTAAAAATCCGGATTGGTATATTCAATAAATTTCCAATATTTATTGTACGGAAACTTTTAAACAGATATGATGTTGTAATGCATGTAACTTTCCGGATTTACTTTCGTAGTCTCCTATTGGTATGCTGTCAATAGGTAGTTTTATGCAGGAAAAGAAAAGTAAATAGATTTTTGACGGGAATTGAATTAGGTTAAGAAGGGGTAAATAAGGAATAGTATGCGAAAATTGTATGGAAAAAATATACTGATTGCCGTATTATTATTTTCGCTATATCAGGAAAATCTGAAAGCGCAGAACAATGTAATTACCGTTCAGAACGAAAAAGGTGTTCAGGTGATGGTTGGCGGTTTTACATTAAACTCCGAAGGTGTCGTCAAAATCGATGCGGTTGGGGCGGGCGGTAAAAATGAAATCAAGCGTATCACTAATTTTCAGATCGATCCGAAAAACCTCTTTGCTTATGCATGGATACTTGATGCACGTTCACGGGAGATGGTCTGGCGAATGACCATCAACAATACTGAGGGTGATTGGTGGGACAAATGGAACCGGACTTTTAATGATGATCTTTCCCTGCCGGCGGGTAAATATGAAGTGTATTTTTCCTCTGTGGAACCAACCTACTATGCTGGAGAAAATCTTTCAATAAGCGATTTGATGGATAAACTTTTTGGCCGTGATGACTGGTGGGAGGATCACTCTTCCAACTGGCGAATAGATATTAGCAATGTAGACCGGGTTTATTCACTCTCCGAAGTGAATAAATATCAGCAAGCTGTAAAAAATTCAACGATCATCAATATGACCGAAATGGGTGATTCAGAAAATGAATCAAAGGGTTTTACTTTGCTAAAGCCCGCAACCTTAAAAGTATATGCAATCGGCGAAGGCTGGGATGATGAAATGTACGATTATGCCTATATCCTGGATGCCGAAACCAGAGACCGGGTCTGGGAAATGAAATACCGCGATACGGAACATGCGGGCGGGGCTATCAAAAACCGGGTGACCGAAGAGGTTCTTGATATGAGTCCTGGTGATTATATTGTCTATTATCGTAGTGATGATAATCATTCATTCTCAGAATGGAACGCCAATCCGCCATATGACCCGACCTTTTGGGGGGTCACCATCGGTGGCGTTGGCGAAGATTTTGATCGGAGTATCGTGGAAACCTTCGAGGAACGCGAAGGTAAAGTAGTTGTGCGTCTGGATAAATTAGGCGATTATGAAGAAGTCTCCGAAGGGTTTACCATTGTAAGGCCCATGAAGTTGCGAATTCACGCAGTAGGTGAAGGTCGCGATGGTAAGATGTTTGATTTTGGCTGGATTGAAGATGCCCAGTCAGGCCGTAAAATCTGGGAAATGAAATACCATGATACAGATAATGCCGGTGGCGATTTTAAAAATCGCCGCTATGACAGAGTAATTCATTTTGAACCTGGCTCTTATATTGTATATTTTGTAACCGACGACTCTCATTCTTACTACAATTTTAACAAGGCAGCACCGGATGAACCGGAATCCTGGGGAATCCGTATTTATACTGTTGGAAATAAGGATGATAATAATTATATCCGTAAATATAATCCGGAACGCGATAAAAACATTGTTGTCCAATTAATTCGTATTGGGGATGATGAGCACGTTCGGCAAAAATTTACCCTCGATCGTGGTACCAATGTTCGTGTCTATGCCATTGGCGAGGGTGACTGGGATGAATTATATGATTATGCCTGGATAGAAAATTATGATACCGGCAAGATTGTCTGGCGCATGAAGTACGATAAAACGCGTCGTGCCGGTGGCGATGTAAAAAATCGCGTATTTGACGGAACACTATTTTTAAAAGCCGGCACATATATTGCCCATTATAAAACTGATGACAGCCATGCCTTTGGTACCTGGAACTCTGATCCCCCGAGAGATAAGTCAAATTGGGGGATAACGATTTATACATACAGTGATCGCTAAATCAAGGTGATCTTATGAAATATATCCTTTACACACGTTTTTATTTCTTTTTGCTTTCGCTGCTTGTAATATCAGTACAATTGCAGGCAAAAACAATTTCTGAAACTTTTCAAAAATCTCTTCCCTTTGCCAGGGGAAATTTGCTGACATTATCTAATGAAAATGGTGATGTGGAAATAAAAACCTGGGATAAAAGTGAAATTGAAATTATTGCCCATAAAAGAGTAAAAGCGAAAAATGATGATCAGGCCGAAGATATGATGGCGCATCTGCAGATTGTCATAAATGAGCGTGATGGATCTTTGGATATTAAAACGGATTTTCCCGGCGGATCTAATCGTGATAAAGGGTTTTTTGGCTGGTTATTCGGTAAGAAAAATAATGAGTATTCTGTAGAATATATAATTACCATACCCAAATCAGCAGACGTAAATATTGCTACTACAAATGGCAGTATCAATGTCGATGATGTAACCGGGCGTGTGCGCATGGAATCTACCAATGGTGAAATCAGAGCCGAAAATATTACAGGTCTGGTACGCTGCAATACGACAAACGGATCTATAAAAATTGATTTTGACGATATTCCTGAAGATGATGAAATGTTTTTCCGGACTACAAACGGATCAATTCGTTTATACCTGCCGGATGATTTTGGCGGGGATGTTGATCTTAAAACAACAAATGGAAAAATTGACTGCGACTTTCCTATGAGCGGAGAAAAACACAAAGGACGCACTTCATTACGTGGACATATTAACAGCGGTGACTGCGAAGTGACCTGCTCAACAACAAATGGGAATATCTATTTATACGCATCTGAATAATCATTTTTCCTAATCAATATATTTTCTAATTGATCAAATTGGCTGATTTTGATTAATCTTTCATGATTCTCCTGTAGTGCCTCATCCTCCATGTACCATGTTTGTGCATAAGGGATAAATATTGCCCACATACCGGCCGCGAGGGCTGGGTTTATATCAGATTTTGGACTATTGCCAATCATACAAACTTCCGACCTCTGCCATCCCTGGTCCGTGACAATGTTGTTGTAGGTCTCAATGTTTTTCTCCGGAACCACGAACCTCTGAGTGAAGAATCTGTTAAGCCCTGACTGATCGAGTTTTCTTTTCTGCTCGTCAAGATCACCCTTGGTTAATACAAAAAGAGAGAATTCCTTTTTCAGAGAATGCAATGTTTTTTCTACACCGGGGAATGCACTGCGTGGCAAATATATCTTATCTTCAAAATTATTCAGGATAACATCAAATTCACTTTTTGCGTTATGGGGCAATAATTTTTCAAAAAGAGATTTTAAAATTATTAAAAAATTAGAAGTTCCATATCCTTTTTCATGGACAATTTCAGTTTCGGTTTTTATGAAATGATGTTCTGCAGCTGTTCTTTTAATGCCATGACTTTCGCAAAGTGTGATAAAGTTTTCGCGAGTGGTCTCATAAAATATATTGTTTTCCCACAAAGTGTCATCTGCATCAAATATTAAATATTTAAGATTATTCATAGCCGGTCTGTTTTTATGAAAGGCGAAATTAAATAAACAATTTATTTGTTCCAAATCTTATATTTTAAGTCATTGACAGTTTGTGTACATAAAATTAAATTACAATCTATACACTTTTAGGAGGAGGGGTTATGTTAAAAATAATTTTATCAGTAATAGTAATTGTGCTTGCCGTTATGATGATTGCATGTTCCGGTGAAAAGGAAGCCGAAACAAAGATGGATATGGAGCCAAAAGCGAAAACTGCAATGGTAGATGATGATAGTAAGGCAACCTGCCCATCCTGTAATATGGTCATGGATAAATCTGAAATGATTACTCATGTGGCTGAAGGTGATACCCTATATTTTTGCGCAGAAGGATGTAAAAAACATTATCTGGCTCAGCAAGAAACAAAAACAGAATAAAAAACTATTCTGTTTAATTATCTGGCCCCTGATCGGGGCTTTTTTTTTCGGATAGATTTTTTAAAGCGGATTACAATATTATAGAAATCCCAAAGTCGCCTAAGCCCTGAGTCCCTAAGTACATGAAAAGTACAGCGCTTTGGATCAAATCCCGAAGGGATTTAACAATTATAGAATAAAATCATCAGATACATTATGAATATGAGGAAAATCCCGTAGGGATTTAATTATTGTATAGTGGAAAAATTTAAACTCTCATCCAAATATCAGCCACAAGGTGATCAACCACAGGCAATTAAAGAATTGACCGAGGGAATTGAATCCGGACACAAACACCAGACTTTGGTGGGGGTGACCGGTAGTGGCAAGACCTTCACAATGGCGAATGTCATTAAGAATGTAAATCTTCCCACTCTGATCATTTCGCATAATAAGACACTGGCCGCACAGCTCTATGGCGAATTTAAGGGCTTCTTCCCAGAAAATGCAGTTGAGTTTTTTATATCATATTATGATTATTATCAACCGGAAGCATATCTGCCCACTACGGATACGTATATTGAAAAAGACTCTTCAATCAACGATGAAATAGACCGACTGCGATTGAAAGCCACTGCATCGGCCCTTTCTCGCAAAGATGTAATTATTGTCGCCAGCGTCTCATGTATATATGGTCTTGGCTCTCCTCAGGATTATCAGGATATGCTCGTTGTGGCCAAAAAGGGTGAAAGAATTGATAGAAATGCCCTGTTGCTCAAACTTGTGGATATTCAATATAATCGGAATGATTTTGACTTTCAGCGTGGGACCTTCCGTGTACGTGGCGATGTGGTTGATGTGTTTCCCGCCTATGAAGAACATGCTGTGCGTATTGAATTTTTTGGTAATGAGATCGAATCTATTTCCACAATAGATACGGTCACAGGAGTGATTTTAAAAGAAATGTCGGTGGCCATTATATATCCGGCCAGGCATTTCGTTGCCAGTGATGAGAAAATGAAATCTGCGATAGTAACGATTCGGGATGAATTAAATGACCGGTTAAAACTACTCAGATCACAAAATAAATTATTGGAAGCGCAACGTCTCGAAATGCGAACGAACTATGATTTGGAAATGATGACCGAAATTGGTTATTGCTCCGGAATCGAAAATTACTCGAGACATATTTCAGGACGTAAACCCGGGGAGCCACCCTATACGTTGTTAGATTTTTTCCCGAAGTCATTTTTGATGATTATCGACGAGTCCCATCAATCGATTCCCCAGGTGCGGGCAATGTATAACGGAGACAGATCGAGAAAAGAAACCCTGGTAGAACACGGTTTCCGCTTACCAAGCGCGCTCGATAACCGTCCGTTAAAATTTGATGAATTTGAAGAGCGCATGCCAAATGTGATGTATGTGTCGGCCACGCCTTCGGAATATGAACTGGAAAAAAGCAAGGGTGTGATCGTCGAACAGGTAATCCGGCCAACAGGTCTGGTCGATCCTGTAATCGATGTACGTCCGATTGCCACGCAGGTGGATGATCTTATCGCTGAAATTAACGATCGTGTTGCCAAAAAGGAACGGGTGCTTGTAACCACACTTACAAAACGAATGGCGGAAGATCTGTCAGATTATTTGAGAAATATGAATATTCGTGTGCGATATTTGCATAGCGAGATTGATGCGCTTGAAAGAGTGGATATCCTCCGTGATCTGCGGCTGGCAGAATTTGATGTACTGGTAGGCATAAACCTTCTGCGTGAGGGACTCGATCTACCGGAAGTTTCGCTTGTTGCCATTCTTGATGCGGATAAGGAAGGTTTCCTCAGGTCGTATGTCTCACTCATGCAAACTTCAGGCCGGGCCGCTCGCAATGTGGGTAGCAAGGTGATTTTTTATGCAGATCGAATGACGGATTCTATGAAGCGCACAATTGATGAAACCACTCGCCGGCGTAAAAAGCAACAGGAATACAATGAGAAACATGGAATAACCGCAAAAACCATTTATAAAACTGCAGAAGAAATTCTGGCCACAACCAGTATTGCCGATGTCCGGCACAGTTTGAATAAAGTAGCCGAACCAAAAATTGAATATGGAAACCTGGATCGTGAAGAACTACTGGAGAGATTAGATAAGGAAATGCATTCGGCTGCAGCCAATCTCGAATTCGAACGCGCCGCTACAATACGCGATGAAATTAAACGCATAAAAAAACGCTAAAATATAAATTTGATCTTTTGATAACGGAAGATTCTGCTGTCTGAGTTGTATATATTATTATACAGTCACGATACGGTTGAAATTTTACGATCCATTTTTGTATCAGGTTTTATAATAACAGTTTCATCTTTGGCAAAAATAAATCTTTGCGCTGTTAATCTAACATATCTTTAATCCAAAAATAAGTTCGGAACACGAATGATTACCAAATTAAAAAAACAGTTAGCCAGACGAATCCTGGTGTTGGATGGTGCCATGGGAACCATGATTCAGAGATACGGCCTGACAGAAAATCAATATCGCGGCGACATGTTTCCCGATCATCATATTGATCTCAAAGGGAATAATGATATTCTATCACTCACTCAACCGGATATTATCAGAGAAATACACAAGCAGTATCTCGATGCCGGCGCAGACTTTCTTGAAACAAACACGTTTAATGCAAATGCACTTTCACAGGCAGACTATGATTTGAGTGAGTTGGTTTATGATATGAACCTGGTGTCTGCCAAAATTGTCAAGGAGCTTACGACCACTTATACGGAAGAAAACAAAAATTTACCACGGTTTGCCATCGGTGCTATTGGTCCAACCAACCAGACGGCCTCAATTTCTCCGGATATAAATCGTCCCGAATATCGAAAAGTGTATTTTGACGATGTGGTGGAAGGATATTATCACCAGGTTCGTGGGTTGGTTGATGGTGGTGTGGATTTGCTGATGGTTGAAACGGTATTTGATACCCTGAACTGTAAAGCGGCACTGTATGCCATTGAAAAATATTATGATGAGTCCGGTGTCAGGTTGCCTGTCATGGTATCAGTTACAATCGTGGATGCCAGTGGCCGGACACTCTCCGGACAGACTCTGGAAGCTTTCTGGACATCTGTTAGCCATGCGGATTTGATATCAATCGGTATTAATTGTGCACTTGGTGCCAGGGAGATGCGTCCATATATCGAGGAATTATCTACACTGGCTCCTCTGTATACCAGTATTCATCCCAATGCCGGTCTGCCAAATGAGATGGGCGAATATGATGATACACCGGGATACATGGCGGATGTACTGGCTGAGTTTGCAGAATCCGGATTTGTAAATATCGTTGGCGGGTGTTGTGGGACTACTCCGGATCATATTCGGGAAATTGCACAGCGGGTTAGTACAATTACCCCAAGGAAAATACCAGAAATATCCCCCCGAACCAGATTTAGTGGTTTGGAACCCCTGGTGATTCGTCCGGAAACGAATTTCATCAATGTGGGTGAGCGCTGCAATGTAACCGGATCGGCCCGGTTTAAAAAAATGATCAAGGAAGAGCGATATGAAGAGGCCTTGGAGGTGGCACGCAACCAGGTTGAAAATGGTGCGCAAATCCTCGATATCAATATGGATGAAGGAATGCTTGACTCGGAAAGGGTGATGGCGCACTTCCTTAATCTGCTGGGATCAGAGCCGGATATCGCTCGTTTACCAATTATGATTGACTCATCCAAATGGTCAGTCATTGAAGCCGGGCTTAAATGTCTGCAGGGGAAACCAATCGTTAATTCTATCAGCATGAAAGAAGGCGAGGGACCCTTCAGAGAGCAGGCAAAAAAAGCTGAAAAATCTCGGAGCGGCGATCATTGTCATGGCTTTTGATGAACAGGGACAGGCAGAAACTACGGAAAGAAAAACAGAAATTTGCAGTAGAGCGTATCATATTCTTACAGAAGATATTGGATTTGCACCCCAGGATATAATTTTCGACCCGAACATTTTTGCGGTCGCAACCGGTATAGAAGAGCACAATAACTATGCTGTCAATTTTATTGAAGCAACCAGGGAAATAAAAGCAACTTTACCCGGCGCTCTGATAAGCGGCGGGGTCAGCAATGTTTCTTTTTCATTCAGAGGTAATAATCCTGTAAGAGAAGCCATTCATTCTGCGTTTTTGTATCATGCTATTCAAGCCGGAATGGATATGGGGATTGTGAATGCCGGACAAATGACCGTGTATGAAGAAATCCCAAAAGAACTGCTTGAACGGGTGGAAGATGTCTTGTTAAACAGGCGGCCGGACAGTACGGAAAGATTGGTGGACTTCTCAAAATCAATTACCAGTGGTGAAGTGAAAGTTGAAGAAGAACTGGCCTGGCGAAAAGAATCTGTCGAAGATCGACTCAAGCATGCATTGGTCCATGGGATATTGGAATTTATTGAGAATGATACAGAAGAGGCCCGGTTAAAGTTTGATGATCCGTTACGCGTAATCGAAGAGCCTTTGATGGATGGTATGAATGTAGTGGGCGACTTATTCGGTGCCGGTAAAATGTTTCTGCCCCAGGTAGTAAAAAGTGCACGCGTGATGAAAAAGTCGGTGGCCTATCTTACACCATATCTTGAAGCGATGAAAGAAGGTAAAGAACACGTGGCCGCCGGTAAAATATTACTGGCTACCGTAAAAGGGGATGTACATGATATCGGTAAAAATATTGTCGGCGTGGTCCTGGGATGTAACGACTATCAGGTGATTGATCTCGGGGTGATGACTTCGGCAGAAAAAATACTGGATACCGCAGTACAGGAAAATGTGGATATTATTGGACTCAGTGGGTTGATTACACCATCACTCGATGAAATGGTCCATGTGGCAAAGGAAATGGAACGAAAAAAGATAGATAAGCCATTACTCATCGGCGGTGCAACCACATCAAAGATTCACACGGCAGTTAAAATTGCACCGAATTTATCGACACCAACCATCTATGTTCCGGATGCTTCCAGAGCGGTAGGCGTGGTTGCAAATTTATTAAATTCTAAATCCAAACCGGAATATATCCGGCAAGTGTCGGAGGAGTACCAACAAGCGCGTGAGATGTATCAGCAAAAACATTCGGATAGAAAATTGCTTGATCTTAGCGATGCACGGAAAAACCATCTGAAAATTAATTGGCAAGCAACAAAGATCTCAAATCCAAAATCCCAGGAAATTCAGATCCTGGAAAATTACTCTCTGAAGGAATTAAGCTTCGAGGATAGATTGGACACCATTTTTTAGCGCCTGGGAACTCAAGGGGCGATATCCGCAAATATTTGAAAATGAAAAATATGGAAACGAGGCAAAAAAATTATATCATGATGCGCAGGAATTACTATTAGAAATTATAGAAAAAAAGCAATTGGTTGCCAATGCGATCTTTGGAATATTTCCGGCAAACAGTGTTGGTGATGATATTGAAGTTTTTTTGGAGGATGACCGCAAGCAAATTTTGACAGTCATTCATACATTGCGCCAACAATCCTCCAAGTCAAACCAGAGAGCCAATCTGGCTCTTGCAGATTTTATCGCACCAAAATCCTCAAAATTGAGTGACTATATTGGCATGTTTGTGGTCACCGCTGGAATCGGCCTTGATGTAATTGTGAAGAAATATGAACAGGATCATGATGACTACCGGGCAATTATGGCGAAAGCATTGGCGGATAGACTGGCAGAGGCATTTGCCGAAACATTGCATGAACGGATTCGAAAAGAATTCTGGGGATATATCGACTCTGAAGATTTATCTAATGAGGATTTAATTGCTGAAAAATACCAGGGAATTCGTCCGGCACCAGGATATCCCGCGTGTCCTGATCACTCAGAAAAAGTGACAATTTTTAATATCCTGGATGCTGCTGAGAAAATCCAGGTTCAATTAACGGAAAATTATGCCATGTATCCGGCCGCTTCGGTCTCTGGTTATTATTTTAGTCATCCCGAATCTCAATATTTTGGAATTGGTAAAATCGGCAGGGATCAGGTAGCGGATTATGCGCGCCGAAAAGGAGTCGATACCACAAAGGCTGAAAAATGGTTGGCTCCTGTGCTGGATTATGAGCCATAAATGTGAAAATATATTAATTACTGCTTGGTTTATTTCAAATTAAGTTTATAAATTTGATTTTCACTTTTTGCAAAGGATTGCAATGAAACAAATTCTTGTGCTTGGCGCCGGACAAAGCGCACCGTATATGATATCCTACCTGCTGAATGAATCTACAAAAAACAATTGGTTTGTTACGGTAGGCGATTTAGATCAAAATCTGGCTAAAAAGACTATCAATCGACATCCGAATGGTGACGCCATACGATTTGATGTGAATGATGCAGAAATGCGAAATACCCAGATCGCAAAATCAGATGTGGTTATTAACTTTCTACCGCCATCATTTCAGTATCTGGTTTCGCTCACCTGTATTACCCAGGGTACGCATATGATAACAGCTTCCTACCAGGATGAGCGTATGCGGGACATAGACAGCAATGCCCACCGCAAAGGCATTTTGATCCTTAATGAAATGGGCCTGGATCCGGGAATTGATTTGATGTCAGCCATGTCGATTATCCAGAAAATAAGGGATAAAGGTGGGAAGATTAAGAGTTTTAAGTCCTACGGAACTAGTTTACCTGCTCCGGAATCAGTCTCGAATCCTCTTGGATATGCTGTTACCTGGAATGCCCGTAATGTGGTAATGGGGGGTGAGATTGGCGCCCAGTACCTGTATAAAGGACAGAATAAGCTATTACCATATCATGAGGTATTTCAACGTACCTGGTCTATTGATTTGGATGGTGTGGGCAAGATGGAGGCCTATCCCAATCGGGATTCATTAGTCTACCGAACAATATTCGGTGTCGATGCCGCCCATACTATGATTCGCGGTACGATGCGTTATCCCGGGTGGAGTGAAACCTGGCTGCAAATCGTTCGCCTGGGCTTACCAAATGAAGCGATGCATATCCCGGATATCTGTAAATATAGCTATCGCGATCTGGTCGAAATGTTTTTACCGTTATATGCACCGGGAGCGGATCTGGAACATCGTGTGGCCAATTTCCTGAACATTAATCCAACCGGTTCGATTATGGAAAAACTTCGCTGGCTGGGGCTTTTTTCAGAGGAGAAGATTACATGCTCCGGAGATACTGCGACAGCGGTCATGATTGACTTACTACAGAAGAAACTGACCCTGCCCAAAGATGGTCGTGATATGGTCGCTATTATGCATGAAATGGAAGCCGAGTACAAAGACAAAAAGAAAAAACCTGAAAAAATAGTGTCCACCTTTGTAGAATATGGTGATTCCGGAGGATACACAGCCATCGCAAAAACCGTTGGATTACCGGCAGCAATAGCTGCCAAATTGTTGCTGACCGGGAAGATACCCTTAAGCGGCTGTCACATCCCGACACATCCGGCCATATACACAAAAGTATTAAAAGAATTGGAAGATCAAGGATTTAAGTTTGTCGAAAAATCACAACCAATAGAGGAATCTGAATAAAACAACACCTACCCATGGGTAATATAACACTGTTCACAGAACCTTCCGGGGCATACTATTTCTTCAGAGATGATATTATTGCCCATATCGCTGCAGAACAGGATGACGAGTATCTGTATATTTTACCGGTTAACCGCGCGGTTCGTTATTTTAAAAAACATCTTCTGGATCACTGCAACCGGCCAGCTTTAATTGATCCCCCGGTATTTACATTTAACACCCTGATAAGAAAACTCTATTCAAAAAGTCCCTCGGCAAAACAAATTATTCCCACCTCTCTTCGCCTGATCTATATTAATCAACTGCTTGAAGAACATAAAGATGAATTTCAATATCTAAAGCTGAATAAAAACGCGTCCTCCGGGCTGGTCAATAAAACTGCCCGTATGTTGTCTGAGATGAGTCAGTTTGGCATACGCCCAGGGAATTTTTCGGAGCCGCCTGTCTCTGCGGAAGTTAAATATAAGGATTTGACAAAATTACTGATACTACTCTCGGATTTATATGGAGAGAGTTATATTGATGAGTCCATGCTCTTCTCCGAAGTGGCAAACGCTTTTAGTCCGGACATCTTAGAATCAATATTTCCAAGTCTAAAAAGAATTTATATCAACGGGTATGGTATTTATACACCACCTATGATAGAAATTATAAAAAAACTATCCGATCTTTATCATGTTTCAATTCAGCTGGAATATGATTCTGAAAATGAAGCATTGTTCAGTCATACCTATAATGCATTTGATGCACTTAAATCAGTGGCATCGGATATTACAAGCAGCGCTAGAGAAAAATCCACTTTACATAAGTACTTGTTCCGATCGGAAAAACCGGTAAAAGATCATAGCAAATTTGCTGAGGAATTTTACATACGATCCGTTTCAAACCGGGTGGAAGAGGTTAATTTTATTGCGGCGACTATCCGGGATCTTTATCAAAAAAAGGATGTACCCCTGCATCGCATGGCCGTTACATTTCCGGATCTTGAGAAATATGCACCATTGATCAGAAAAACCTTCAATGAATTCAGTATCCCATTTAATTTATCTACAGGATATAGATTATCGCAATCTCCGCTTGTTCAGGCATATTTACAGATTCTTACTCTGCGCATATCCAACTTTGAAGTGGGTGAGATGGGCAAATTCCTGTCTTCCCCGTTTCTCAGCCCGGAACTGCGTGTTAATATCAATCAGTACTTAGCCGCAATAAAAAAATATCAAATAAAAAGGTTGGATCGCAGGTGGCTGGATGAAATTACCGAAAATGAATCTGATTTGCAGGAAGCAGAAGGAGGGATTTGGCAAAAGATTACAGACATATGCAAAATTGTCTCACATCTTGATCAGGCCGGATCGGTCAATGACTTTCCGGTAATTTATCTGGAAACGCTGGAGCGTCTCGGTATGTTGCAGTGGATTAAGAGAGAAGATACCGATTTATCGCGGGCAGAACGTGAACGTGAGTTCCGTGCTTACAACCGGTTTTATAAATTGCTCAACCAGATTTCATTGACAGAGCACACCAAGAATCTGAATCTGAAAGATTTTAAAGACATCCTGCAACTGGTAATTCGTGAAGCCACTTATAATCTGCGCGAGTGGTCAAATTACGGCGTACAGTGCATGCCGCGATTGGAAGTTCAATCATTGGAAAGTGATGTCCTGTTTATTGGCGGATTGGTAGAAGGGGACTTCCCCCGGGCTCTTAAGCGCGATATCTTTTTTGATGATGAGGAAAGAGATCACCTGGGATTATATGCGGTTGAAGATTTATTGGCCCAGGACCGTTTTCTTTTTCATCAATTGTTATCTTCTCCGGCAAAACAAAAATTTCTGCTATATCCTTCTTATGAAAACGAAACTGTATTAATTCCATCTTCTTTTATCCGCAATCTAACGGAAGTAACATCGGTGGAAGTAACTCAGATAGAGGCGCCGCCGGATTTCTTCTTAAATCAAATAAACTCTCCGGAATACCTGACAGAAATAATAAAAACAGAATTTTCTCAGGCCGAGACTCATAAAATAAACGAGTGGCTTGCTAATATAAAACCGGCAAATATAAAATATATTCTCGATGTCATCGCCAATGTATATAAAAAGTATCGTCGCAATGGATTTAATTCATTTGAGGGCAATCTTTCTTCCAATTTACAGGTAATAAACTATCTTAATCAGCGCGTACAAAAAAATACCTTTTCCATCACCGCCCTGGAAATGTATGCATTTTGCCCAATGAAATATTTTTTGCAACGGATTCTGAAATTGCCGGATGAAGAGGAAGTGGAGGAGACCTTTAGTGCAATGGAGAGAGGCGCGTTGATTCATCAAATTCTCTTTGAATTTTACCATGTGCTAAAACAGAAAAATCAACATGATACACCCTGGCAATATGAGGAATTGCTAACAAGCATAGCTGAAAGATCACCTTGATAAAATGCCCTATACCGGACTTGCCTGGACATTGGAAAAAGAAAATATATTGGGTAGTGCTGAAAATAAGGGACTGCTGCAAAAATTGATGGAAGTTGAAAAAGACGAGATGGGTGAATTCCCCTATCACCCCACCTTTTTTGAACTCGGGTTTGGACTCAACAAAGATGTATCTGATACCGATCAGAATTCTATCCGGAAACCATTGGAGATTGTTCATGGTAAGGATGTGATAAAACTTTCGGGAAAAATCGATCGAATTGATGTTGATAAAAACAACCGGGCATTTATAATCGATTATAAAACAGGAAAAGGAAAGAATGCAGCAATCCGGGATATCAATGAAGGAACAAGTTTGCAACTACCTGTTTACATAGCTGCTCTGGCACAGCTGATGCCCAAATATCAGACTGTTGCCGGAATATATTATCAGATTCATGATGCGGAAAATTGTAAACGAATCGTGGCAGTTTCTGATGCCGAGGAAGAACCAGGATTACTCAAGCAAGGCCACGGAAAATTACCAAATAAGTTTTATCCATTTCCTTTTGAAGAGCTTATTCCCATTGCCAATAATCATGTTATTACCCATGTGGAAAAAATGTCAAAGGGGCACTTTAGCCATACTGTCTATCCCGATAGCGAAGGATGTCAATCCTATTGCAGTTTCAGAAGAATCTGCCGAAAGGATGCAGGCAAACTGAAGGCGATCGCGGCAGAGGAAAAAGAGTAATATGAGTTCATTAACAGAACAACAACAGAGCGCATTGGCGCGTGATCGTAATATTTCGGTTACGGCAGGTGCCGGTACGGGAAAAACACGTCTGTTGGTTGAACGATATCTGGAAATTCTGATCAATGAAGCCGTTGATGTGAAGGGGATTTTAGCCATTACCTTTACAAAAAAGGCAGCCGCAGAAATGAAAGACCGGGTCGTGCAAGGGATCGATGACAAGTTGCATTCCGAACTATCCGGAGATAAGAGGAAAAAACTGCGAGAAATACGGGATCGTATGAATTCGGCCGCCATCTCGACGATACATGCCTTTTGTGCCCGTCTGTTGCGCGAGTATCCGGTTGAAGCCGGACTTGATCCGGATTTTAGACAGATAAATGATATGCAGCGACAATTATTGCTGGATGATGTTTTGGAAAAAGAAATCGAGTCGCTTGATCAGGATCCGGCACATTGGATTTCACTCTTCCGTTTATTTGGCAAAGACACTGTTAAAAACATGCTGCAGACGGCGCTTGAACATGACTATGAATTAATATCAATTGTGGATACATATGAGAAACAACCGGTAGATGAGATTTATCAGACATGGCTGGATTCCTTCCTGAAGTTTATAAACGATGCTATCCCACCTGATCGTATTGCCAACATTAATTTGATAGTTGAGAATATTTTGAAAGTGATTCCAACTGATGTTCGGGATGACCAAAAAGCCATCAATACACTGAGCCAGCTAAATCAGTATAAGCAGGTCGTTAATGATGCCAGTCCTGCATTTTGGCAGGCATTATTCGGGTTGGCCGATTATTTTACCACCGGATCAAATCAGGCATATGCCAGGGCCGGTAGTTTCGGATCATCCAAAATATTAGGGCCGGAAGCAGGTGACTTGTTGATTCAGCTATCTAATCATTTGGTGCCTGTAATTCAAAAACGGTTATCTGTTCCTTCAGCAAGTGATAAAGAAATTATTGCGCAACTGAAAAAATTCTATCAACTGTATCATCGTTTTTCCAACAGATTTTCAGATCGCAAAACTGAGTTTGGATTTGTGGATTATAATGATCTGCAACTTCGGGCGTTGTACTTGCTACAAAACAATCCTGAAATTAAACAAAAATTAGCATCTCAATATCGATTTGTTATGGTGGATGAATTTCAGGATACAAATTTCATGCAATGGCAATTGATAAATCTATTGGGAGAACTTGATACAAATAAATTCTTTATCGTCGGAGATCCAAAGCAGTCTATCTATGGGTTCCGGAATGCAGATATTCGTGTTTTCCAACAGGTTAAATCTGACTTTATAGATTCTGCGGCATCAAATCCCAATAAGAGTGATATCGTTTTAGGAGATAGTTTTCGTTTTGCACCCGGGTTGGGTGCGTTTATCAATAAAACCTTTGGCCATATTCTCCGGGAATCTGATATTAATCCATGGGAAGTGGGTTATGATGCCATGAACAGCAGCAGGGATGATGATGAATATAGCGACATCAACCTGGCCGTACTGGATGACCAGGATCAGGCCGAATACCTGGCGCGAAAAGCAAAAGATTTATCTGAACGGTATAAGTTCGGACAGATGGCTGTGCTGCTAAGAACCCGCACGCATCTCTCTGAAATCGAAGAAGCATTTCGTAGAAATGGCATTCCGTTTCGAACGATCGGCGGTATTGGATTTTATCAGCGCCAGGAAATTTTTGATATTTTTTATCTCATTCGTTTTTTATTAAACCCGGATGATGATAATGCACTCATTGCCTTGCTAAGATCACCATTTGCCGGTATCTCCGATGAAGGGCTTTTCCCCCTGGGTATTTCACGGGATCAATATTCATACTGGCAGTATCTCACTGATCTGACAGACAGGGGACAGGTACCGGAGGAAGATTATTACAAATTGCTGCGATTCAGAAATCTGGCAGGTCAATGGCTAGAGAGAAGAGAGCATATTTCATTTCATGAACTTTTGCTATCCATTTTTAACGAGAGCAATTACCGGGCAATATTAAATGCCCAGATTCAGGGAGAGCGACTTACCGCCAATCTAGATAAGATTTTACAAATGGCCGTTGAATTTGAAAGCGTCGGGTTTTTATCCCTCTCTGACTTTGCCGAATCTTTGGAAAATCTTATCTATAAACAGGATAAGGAAAGTGAAGCGCAAACAGATCTCGATGAAGAGAATTCAATCAAAATAATGACGATCCATCAGGCAAAAGGTTTGGAGTATGAGGTCGTCTTTACACCCTATCTTGACCAGGAATTAAGAAACCGTTCGACTAATAATTGTTTCTTTAGCGAGTTATATGGTATTGCTTCACCATTTCGTAAAATTTTCCAGTCTTCGCAAAACGACTCATATTATTTGCTCGATTTACTAAAAAAAGAGCAACGGGCAAAGGATCTGGCAGAAATGAAGCGTTTGTTTTATGTGGCCTGTACACGGGCCAGAGAAACGCTTGTGCTTTCTATGAGTGTGAGAAATGAAAAAATTGCCGAAGAAACAGCGGCTTCCTGGCTACTGAATGCACATAATTTGGATTTTAAAAATATGCAGAATGGGGATAGCATAAACCAAATACATATTACAAAATCTTTCACGCAAACCGATGAGCCGGACATGATAAAGAATATGCCGGTATGGGAGAATCTGGCCAAAATTTCAGAAATGTCAAAATCCGTACAATATTTAAATGAATCCGGGCGGATATTAGATTCTCCCCGGGGAGAGATGTTTTCGGCCACTCAGATAATGAAATATGATGCGGATCCGGAAGAATACAAAATGCGCTACCATTATGGATTTTTTCCGGACGACTATGAAGTTCCGGCTAAATTTGCCGGGCAGGGGGATCGCGCACTGCTGTTTGGAAAAGCAGTACATAAGTATTTTGAAGAGTATCCGGATTTTAGGCTGGATCAAATATGTAATGATCTCGAAATATCCGATCCATCAATCCGCCTACAAATATCAGATGAAATTTTAAATTTAAAAACACTGGTGGAAAAATCAGACCATCTGAAGGCGATATTAGGTGCAGAAAAATACCGAAATGAACTAACGATAATCATGAAAATGGGTGATGATTATCTGAGTGGGACCATCGACCGGATCTTTCATAACCCACAAGGGTTATGGGAAGTGATTGATTATAAAACAAATAGAATTGATGCGAATGAATTGGAGGAAACATTCTCCCGGTACCAAATACAGATCGAAGTTTATGCACTATTATTATCCCACATTTATCCCCAACAATTATCTTTTCCGATTTCATATTATTTTACCAGGTTAGATAAACTAAAAACACTGAGTTTTACACATTCAGAATTAGAAAACATCCGGCATAAATTAATGTCAAAAATTAGTGATATGAAAAAGTATGAACCGTATACGGTTTCCTGAGAATGTAAATAGATGTGTTTAGGGCTGTTTGCCATCGGCTATCGGCTTTCCGCTCTCCGCTCTAACCATTATTAATATAGGTACGTTTTTTTGCTAAAAAATGATAGCCGACAGCCGATGGCAAACAGCCGAAAGCATTTATATTCATTTGCTTTTAGAGGTACCTCAGGGTAAATTAATAGTTTTGACCAAACAAATTAGGTGTTATTGGAGGAGTGGAATATAATGGTATCGACAGAAGTTAAGAGCGTGTCGAATTGTAAAAAAGAACTTAAGATTACCGTACCTGCAGAAGATATTGCAGTGTTACGTCAGGAACAATTTAAGGTGGTTCAGAAAGAAGCTGATATACGTGGTTTTCGCAAAGGACGTGCACCAAAAAATCTGGTTCAGCAGCAGTATCAGGGAACGATAGAAAAATATACTATCGATGCAGCAATACAAAAGGGGTATGAAGAGGGCTTGAAGGAAAGTGAAGTTATCCCTGTCTCTGATCCGGTGGTTAAAAAGTTTGATTATGATGATCAGAATAATCTGATTATGGAGGTTGATGTTGAAACCTATCCCGAAATTGAACTTAAAAAGTACACGGGTGTTAAAATCGAAAAAGAAGTATTTAAAATTACCGAAGAAGATGTGATGGATAGTATTGATTACATCCGTAAGCAGAAAGCCGTTGTTAAACCGGTGGAAAATGAATCTAAAAAGGGCCATTTTGCAGTGGTAACCATGCAGGAGGTTGATGACGCAGGATTACCGATTGTCGGTAAAAAATATGAAGATATACGAATCCAGTTGGGTGAAGGTAAATTTGACGAAGAAATTGAAAAACAACTGATCGGTATGAAAACCGGTGATGAAAAAGTTGTTGAGAAAAAATATGATAAGAAAACTGATCCCAAAAATCTGGCCGGAAAAAAAGAACTGTATTCGATAAAAATTGAAAAAATTGAAGAAGAAGAACTCCCCGAATTCGATGATGAGTTTGTAAAGAATCTTGCTTTTGAAGGGGTAGAAAACGTTGATGATCTGAAACAGCGTGTGGAGCAAAACATGGAAGCCCAATGGGGTCAGGAATCAGAGCAACGGTTTTACAATAAATTTGTTCAGGAGTTGTTGCAATTGAATCCGTTTGAGGTTCCTGAATCTGTAGTAGAAAGATATCTGGATCAAATGGTTGAGGATATTAAGCAACGGGATCCGAATGTAAATATTGAAGAAGTGCGTAAGAATTATAAAGTAGACGCCATGTTCAATATCAAATGGTTCTATTTGAAAGAAAAAATCGCTGAAACTGAGAGTATTAAGGCAGAAGAAGAGGATTTTAAAAAGTATCTTGAAGATATCAAAGATGATGAAATGAAAAAATCATATGCTTCAAATCCGGCATTAAAAAAGAGGATTATGAGCGATATCTATGAGAAAAAAATGTTTGATTATTTAGTCGAAAAATCCAAGGTATCTACAAAAGAAAAATCAATAAGAAAGGAAATGGGATTAGCATGACACTCGTTCCAATGGTTATAGAGCAGACAGGTCGTGGCGAACGGGCCTACGACATATATTCGCGTTTATTAAAAGAACGGATCATTTTTCTCGGTACACCGATTGATGATAATGTGGCCAATCTGATTATTGCGCAGCTGATTATTTCTGGCAGCTGAAGATCCTGATAAAGATATATATTTGTACATTAATAGTCCGGGTGGTATTGTTTCGTCAGGATTGGCGATATATGACACCATGAATTATATTAAACCGGATGTCGTAACAAATTGTGTCGGACAGGCCGCAAGTATGGGTGCCGTATTGTTGGCAGCAGGAGCAAAGGGAAAACGCTATTCATTACCACATTCCAGGATCATGATACATCAGCCGTTGGGCGGTGTAGAAGGACAGGCATCTGATATTGAAATTCATACAAAAGAAATTTTAAGAATTCGTGATATTCTAAATAAAATTCTCTCAGGAACAACCGGGCAGACTTTAGATAAAATAGGACTCGATACGGATCGTAATTATTTTATGTCTGCCGAGGATGCTAAGAAATATGGAATTATTGACGATGTTATAATACAAAGCTCCTCTCTGGTAAAAAAAGGTAAAAAGGGTAATGAGTAAAGATAAAGTAAAACCAACTGGTATTTTTTGCTCTTTTTGTGGTAAGACGTCCGCTGAGGTTGATAGTCTGATCTCGGGTCCGGGTGTACATATTTGTAATGAATGCGTGCATACGGCTGCAGATATTATCACATCACATAGCAGAAAAGGTACTTTACATGTACCCAAGGACCTGCCTATTCCTGCAGACATAAAATCAGAATTGGATAAATATGTCATTGGTCAGGATAATGCCAAAAAAACATTATCAGTAGCGGTTTATAATCATTATAAGAGAATAAATAATCAGGGCCACATCGGTGACATTGAAATAGATAAAAGTAATATTTTGCTGATCGGTCCAACCGGTACAGGTAAAACCTTACTGGCCCAGACACTGGCAAAACTCTTAGAAGTGCCGTTTGCCATTGCGGACGCTACGGTGCTTACTGAGGCCGGATATGTGGGTGAAGATGTGGAGAATATTTTAGTGCGTCTTTACCAGGCGGCGGACTATCAGGTTGAGGCGACCGAGCGTGGGATTGTTTATGTTGATGAAATTGATAAAATTGCACGGAAAACCGGCAATCCTTCTATAACGCGAGATGTTTCGGGCGAAGGTGTCCAGCAGGCAATTTTAAAAATGCTGGAAGGAACAATCTCGAGTATTCCGCCCAAAGGCGGCCGAAAGCACCCGGAACAAAAACTGGTTAATATCAATACACGTAATATCCTTTTTATTTGTGGCGGTGCGTTTGAAGGATTGGCTGACATTATTGGACGCCGGGTCGGTAAAAAGACCATCGGTTTTAATTCAGAGGCCGGTACCGCACAAAAATTATCTAAGGGCGATCTGTATGGTATGGCTGAACCGGAAGATTTGCTTGGGTACGGATTGATTCCGGAACTGATTGGTCGATTGCCGGTTGTAACCGCACTTGATGATCTGGATGAGAAAGCGCTACTCACTATTTTGACCGAACCTAAAAATGCACTTGTAAAACAATATCAGAAATTGCTGGATTTAGATTCAGTAAAACTTGATTTTGAGGATGCGGCGTTGAGTGAAGTGGTCCAAATGGCTAAGGCAAGAAATACAGGCGCCCGGGCGCTTCGTGCCATTATGGAAGAAGTAATGCTGGAAATTATGTACAAATTACCTTCACTGGCAGGTGTACAGACCTGTACAATTACAGAAGATACAGTAAAGTCGGGAACCGAACCGATAATGACATTTAAAAAATCTAAGAAGACAGCTTAAGTGGATTAGTGAAGTGAAAAAAACCCCGACTTTGATCGGGGTTTTTTTATAGTGCTGATACTCTGCGGGTAAGTTTTGATTTTTGATTTGCAGCTTTGTTACGATGAATCAATCCTTTTCCGGCCGCACGATCAAGTAATGACACGGCGGTTTTTAACTTTACATCCGCATCTTCGCGTGTTTCTGAATTTGTTACATTCTTTAATGCAGTTGCCAGTTGTTTTTTGAAATTACGATTCCGCTGACGCCGGACTTCTGATTGTCTGATGCGTTTTACGGCTGATTTGTTATGAGCCATTGAATTCTTTACCTCAGTTTATTGTTAAATACTATAACATTAAGAGCCGCAAAATTTAAAGTGTCAGACAGAGAATGTCAAATGATTTTTGACAATAAATAAAAAGAGCGGTCCAAAGACCGCTCAAATGATAAAATTCATTTTACTATAATATATTTTATTTTAAGACAAATCTGACGCCACCTTTTATGGAAAAACCATTCATAGATACATCCTCATTAAATGTCAGATCAGCTATTTTTGCATTAAATGAACCGATGACATACGCGGCCTCAGCAAAAAGAAACATACTGTCAGATGTATGATAATCAACACCGCCTAAGAGTTGAAACATGAATGGGTTGGCAGTATCATCTACACTGTCTCCACCGCCTGAAATTTCCCAGCTTACAAATCCAAGTCCGATTCCGCCGCCAACGTATGGCGCCAGTTTTGAATTTGTTGTTTCTATTTTATAAAGCCCGGATACAAGAATAGGGATAATGGATACAGACGCTTCTCCACCACCATCTTCCGTAATTGTCTGAGCCCAGTAAAAGCCTTCAACCTTAAGATCCCATTGTTTGTTCAGTGGATGAATGTAATCCGCACCGAATTGAACATTGCCGCTAAATCTTTCTGTGGCACCCAAGTCGCGTAGGCCGTCATTAAACTCGTCAAGACTGGGTGACCAGTATCCAACATGCAGCCCAATTTTCCCTTGAGCAAATGAAAGTGTTGTCAGGACGAAAACCATTAACAGGATAACTGAAAAACGTTTCATAAAACCTCCCAATAAGATTAGTTGAACTGTGTGCAACTTACAATAGGAAATATATTATAAAAATCACAGATGAATAAATCAACAAAAAATACCTGCAAATAAAAATTTGGTAAACAATGTAAATATAAAGTTGTTCGACATAATATTGTTAAAATTGAATAAATTTTTGTAAAATATCTATTGACATCTGAAAATAATTAATTAAATTATGTGGCTCAAGATTTTATGATTTAAAATCATCTAAAAATGAGTAATATTTTGGATGAAATGCTGGCGTAGCTCAATTGGTAGAGCAGCTGATTTGTAATCAGCCGGTTGGGGGTTCAAGTCCTCTCGCCAGCTCCCTTCTTGTGTTGATGATAGTCGACAGTCGAAGGTTACATTTGTACCGCCGAGGTTTTTTAGCGGGAGTAACTCAGCTGGCTAGAGTCACAGCCTTCCAAGCTGTTGGTCGCGGGTTCGAATCCCGTCTCCCGCTCAAATTCCAAAACTTCCCGGAATAAATTATTCTGTTCCGAGATAGTTATTTTTCGAAGCCCACGTAGCTCAGTCGGTAGAGCACATCCTTGGTAAGGATGAGGTCATCAGTTCAATCCTGATCGTGGGCTCGTTTATTGCATGATAATTACAAATTTTAGTTTGGAGGATAATTAGATGGCCAAGGCAAAATTTGAGAGAACCAAACCTCACGTAAATGTTGGCACAATCGGTCACGTTGATCATGGTAAGACAACGCTTACCGCAGCGATAACCTTGTTGCTGAGTAAAAAGGGATTTTCTGAGTATCGTAGTTTTGATAGTATCGATAATGCTCCGGAAGAACGCGAGCGTGGTATCACGATCGCAACAGCGCACGTTGAATATGAGACGGAAAACCGTCACTATGCACACGTTGACTGTCCGGGTCATGCTGATTATGTCAAAAATATGATTACCGGTGCCGCGCAGATGGACGGTGCGATTCTGGTTGTCAGTGCAGCAGACGGTCCGATGCCTCAGACCCGTGAGCATATTCTGCTTGCCCGTCAGGTAAATGTACCAAGTATTGTTGTATTTATGAACAAGACAGACCAGGTAGATGATCCTGAGTTAATTGAACTTGTCGAGTTGGAACTACGTGAACTTCTTAGTTCATATGAGTTTCCCGGCGATGATATTCCTATTATCCAGGGCAGTGCATTAAATGCATTGAATAATCCTGATGATGAAGCCGCCACAAAATGTATTTATGAGTTAATGGATGCAGTGGATTCATATGTGCCGACTCCGGAACGCGATGTTGACAAGCCGTTTTTGATGCCGGTAGAAGATGTATTTAGTATAACCGGTCGTGGCACAGTAGGAACCGGTCGTATTGAGCGCGGCATTGTTAAAGTTGGTGAAGAGGTCGCCATTGTCGGTATGGGTTCGACCCGCAAGACGGTTATTACCGGGGTTGAGATGTTCCGTAAATTGCTTGACAGCGGCCAGGCCGGTGATAATGTTGGATTGTTGATGCGTGGTGTTGAAAAGACAGAATTAGAGCGTGGTATGGTTTGTGCGAAACCGGGTTCAATTACACCTCATACCAAGTTTAAGGGTGAGGTCTATGTATTGTCCCGTGAAGAAGGTGGTCGTCATACGCCGTTTTTTAACGGATATCGTCCGCAGTTTTATTTTCGTACAACGGATGTAACGGGTTCGATCCAGATGCCGGAAGGTGTCGAGATGGTGATGCCCGGTGATAATATCACGATGACGGTAGAGTTGCAGAAAGAGATCGCGATGGAGAAAGAACTGCGCTTTGCTATTCGTGAAGGTGGACGTACCGTTGGTGCGGGTGTTGTAACAGAAATTATAGAATAGGTTTTAAGGTCAGGCCTGTAACTCAATTGGCTAGAGCACCGGTCTCCAAAACCGGGGGTTGGGGGTTCGAGTCCCTCCAGGCCTGCTACTTTTCGGGAGAGAATGAAAGATGTTTAATAAAATTGCAAAATTCCTAAGCGACGTTAAAGTAGAAATGTCAAAGGTTGCCTGGCCGACAAGACAGGAGCTGATCAACTCCACAATGATCGTTGCGGTGGTAAGTATTCTGTTCACGGTATATATTTTCTCCGCCGATTATTTTTTGTCAATGGTAATGAGATTTTTAATGACCATGTTTTAATACCGGAGAGGTAGATCGATTTGGAAAAAAAATGGTATACGCTTCGGATATATTCGGGCCAGGAAGCAAAAGTTAAGGCACACATTGAATCAGAAGTTGCCTTAAAAAATATTGAAGAAAAAGTCGGTGAGATCATCATCCCATCTGAAAATGTAGTTGAGATGCGTGATGGGAAAAAAAGAGTAAAAAACCGCGTTTTCTTCCCCGGGTATATGCTTATCGAGATGGTGCTCGACAATCAGACACAACATGTCGTATCCGGTGCGCCGGGTGTGATTAGTTTTGTCGGTCCGAAAAATGAGCCTACGCCCCTGCGTCAGCATGAGGTGGATCGCATTCTTGGTAAAATGGAAACGAGTCGCGAAGCCGAGGTTAAGGGTAAAATTAAAATACCGTTCAAGGTAGGTGATCCAATCAGGGTTACCGACGGCCCGTTTAATGATTTTACCGGGTTTGTTGAAGAAATAAATGAAGAAAAGAATAAAGTAAAAGTTAATATCAGTATTTTCGGTAGACCAACACCTGTAGAGCTTGACTTCCTGCAGGTGGAACTTGAAAAATAAGACTTTATAAGGTGGATGATCTATGGCAAAGAAAGAACTTGCAAAAATAAAATTACAGTTACCGGCCGGACAGGCAAACCCTTCACCACCAGTCGGTCCTGCATTGGGTCAGCATGGTGTGAATATCATGGAGTTCTGCAAAGCATACAATGCCAAGACCCAGGATAAGGCAGGATTGATTGTTCCTGTTGAAATTACTGTGTATGCAGACCGGTCTTTTTCCTTTATAACAAAAACGCCTCCGGCTTCAGTACTGCTTATCAAAGCGGCCGGTTTGGAAAAAGGATCCGGTGAGCCAAACACGGTTAAGGTGGGTACGGTTACGCCTGCTCAGGTTAAGGAGATTGCAGAAATTAAAATGCCGGATTTGAATGCTCGCACAATTGAAAGTGCAATGCGCATGGTTGAGGGTACGGCCCGTAGTATGGGAATTGTAGTTGAATCATAATAATTAATTGAGGTTTTGTAGAATGATACGAAGCAAGCGTTATAACCAGGCTGTCGCCAATATTGATCGATCAAAAGAATATTCAGTTGAGGAAGCCGTTAAACTACTAAAAGGGGCATCAAAGGCACGTTTTGATGAAACTGTCGAGATTGCGATGCGACTCGGTGTTGATCCACGTCATGCGGACCAAAATGTTCGCGGCACTGTAGCGCTTCCGAACGGAACCGGTAAAGAGGTGCGCATCCTGGTACTTACTAAGGGAGATTTGGTCGATCAGGCACTGAAATCTGGTGCAGATTATGCCGGACTCGAAGAGTATGTGGAAAAAATTCAAAAAGGCTGGCTCGATTTTGATGTGGTTGTGGCTTCTCCTGATGTTATGTCTGTCGTTGGTAAACTGGGTAAGATATTGGGAACCCGCGGCCTGATGCCGAATCCGAAAAGTGGCACGGTTACGATGGAAATTGAATCGGCAGTAAAAGAAATTAAGGCTGGTAAAATTGACTTTCGCGTCGATAAAACCGGGATCATTCATTCCGGTATCGGTAAAGTGTCCTTTGAGGAAGAAAAATTAGTTGAAAACATTAAGACATTTATCAGTACCATCGTCAAATTAAAGCCGGCGACCGCTAAAGGAACTTATTTACGCAGTATCTCATTATCCAGTACAATGGGACCCGGTATTTATGTTGAAAGAAGTCTAAACGCCTAGAAATTGTTATCATAGAGGAAATCAAGATGCCTACGCAAAAAAAGATAGAGTTGGTCGAGGAATATTCTGAAAAGTTTAAAGGCTCCAAGAGTATTTTTCTGACTGATTATTCTGGTATAAATGTTGAGAATACCAATGAATTGCGCCGGTCATTCAGTGAAGCAAATGTAGAGTATCGTATATTGAAAAATACCCTGGCAATTCGGTCGTTACAAAAAGCTGGTATCGAAGGAATGGATGAAATGCTCAAGGGGATGACATCGTTTGCATTTTCTGTTGAAGATCCGGTTGCTCCAGTTAAAGTAATTAAAGAGTTTAATAAAAAACAGAAAAAAGATGCAGGCTCTCTGGTACTTAAAGGCTGTGTGTTTGAGGGGCAAGTTTTTGATGCAAATCAAGCCGAGGCTATATCCAGCCTTCCGAGCAGAGAAGTTTTGCTTGGTCAGTTGGTTGGTATGTTGCAATCACCGCTTTCTAAGTTGCTGGGTACGCTGCAAAATGCCGGACAAAAATTGGTCGGTGTTATAGAAGAAGTTAAAAAACAAAAGACACAATAGATTTGAATATTATTAGGAGGTAGGAAATGGCTGAGATCAAAAGGGCAGATGTATTGAATTATCTTGAAAATGCCAATATGCTGGAAGTATCTGAATTAATTAAAGATATAGAAGACAAATTTGGTGTTACCGCAGCTGCGCCAGTCGCAATGGCTGCCGGTCCTGCAGCCGCAGGTGCTCCTGCAGAAGCTGCAGAAGAACAAACTGAATTTGATGTCGTCCTGGTATCATCAGGTGACAAGAAAATTCAGGTAATTAAAGTTGTTCGTGCTATTACAAATCTCGGGCTTAAAGAAGCCAAGGATCTGGTTGACTCTGCACCGAAAGCAATCAAAGAAGCAGTGAACAAAGCAGAAGCTGAAGATGTTCAGAAGCAGATCGAAGAAGCTGGCGGAACCGTCGAGATTAAGTAACTAAAGTAATATCAACTTTAGGGGTGTAAAACCTTGCACAATAAAAAAAGAATAGAAAGACATTCGTACAGGCGAATCCATCATATTATAGAGTTTCCGAACTTGATGGATATTCAGCTAAAATTCTTTCATAACTTCCTGCAGGAGTCTGTCTTGCCGTCCGAGCGCACTGACGAAGGACTAAAAGTCTGTGTTTGATGGCATATTTCCGATTACAGACAGTCGTGGTAATTATGAGTTGCAGTTTGTTGAGTACTATCTCGACAAGCCAAAATATAATGTACGCGAGTGTCAGGAAAGAGGAGTAACCTATGCGGTTCCTCTGAAAGCAAAAATGCGCCTGGCTATTAAAGATGTAACCGGTGAGACAGAGAATTTCACTGAATTTATCGAGCAGGATGTCTATCTGGGAAATATGCCGTACATGACACCACGTGGTACATTTATTATCAATGGTGCCGAGCGGGTAGTAGTGAGTCAGTTGCACCGGTCTCCGGGAGTATTTTTCTCGCAAACCGAGCATCCTAATGGCACACCGCTTTATTCTGCGCGCATTATTCCATTTCGTGGGTCGTGGGTAGAATTTGCAACGGATGTCAATGACATGATGTATGTCTATATTGACAGAAAGAAAAAATTTCCGGTTACCATGCTTTTGAGAGCAATTGGCTTTTCAACAAATGAAGATATTGTGGAGCTTTTGAGCTCTCTGAAAAAGTTGCTTTTAAGAATGCGCAGGCGGATCAATTAATTGGTCGATTTCTGGCGCGTGATGTTGTCGATACCAAAACCGGTGAAATTCTGGCTGAGCAAGGAAGCGATATTGATGAAGAGTTTCTTGCAAGTTGTAAGAAACTGAAGATTAAGGAATTGGAAATAGTCAAATCTTTTGACCCGATTTCGCCAAATGTAATTCTGAATACCCTGAAAAAGGATATAACGAAATCGGAAGATCAGGCAATCGATGCCATTTACAGACAGTTGCGTTCAGGGGAACCTCCGGATCTGGATACGGCACGTGGTTTGATCGAGCGGATGTTCTTTAATACAAAACGCTATGATATGGGTGCAGTTGGCCGGTATCGTATGAATAAAAAACTTAATGTGTCTACGCCATATGATGTCACTGTACTCAGTAAGGAAGATATTGTCGCTATCGTAAAATATCTTATCGATCTTCGTGATGGCGGACAGATTACCGACGATATCGATCATCTTGGGAATCGTAGAGTACGTACTGTTAGTGAACAACTGGCTTCACAATTTAGTGTGGGTCTGTCAAGAATGGCACGAACGATTAAAGAGAGATTGAATCTGGGTGATTCGGAAAAACTGACACCTCAGGATCTGGTAAATGCCAGAACAATTTCTTCAGTAATAAATACATTTTTTGGCACGTCACAGTTGTCACAGTTTATGGATCAGACAAATCCGCTTGCCGAACTGACACATAAAAGAAGATTGAGTGCACTGGGACCAGGTGGTTTAACCCGGGAACGTGCCGGATTTGAAGTGCGTGATGTCCACTACACACATTACGGCCGTTTATGTCCGATTGAGACTCCGGAAGGACCCAATATTGGTTTGATTTCATCGCTGTGCGTGTTGGCCCGTATTAATGACTTTGGTTTTATTGAAACGCCATATCGTAAAGTAGTTAATAGCGTGGTAACAGATGAAGTGCAATTCTTAACTGCAACTGAAGAAGATTCCTATACAATCGCACAGATCAATGCACCGCTGGATAAAAAGAATAAATTTATACGTGATAAAGTAAAAGCCCGGTATAAGGGTGAATTTCCAGTCGTAGATCCAGCTGAATTGGACTATATGGATGTGGCGACAAATCAGATCGTGTCTCCGGCTGCTTCGCTGATTCCATTTCTTGAGCATGATGATGCAAACCGTGCTCTGATGGGATCCAATATGCAGCGACAGGCTGTACCTCTTATGGAGCCGGCAGCACCGATTGTCGGTACGGGTATGGAAGAGAAAGTTGCACGTGACTCTGGATCGGTTCTTGTGTCGGATGTTGATGGCGAAGTGGTTTATGTGGATTCGGATAAGATAGATATCCAATTGGCCGGTAGTAAGAAAAAGAAAGCCAGTAAAGGTCTTCTGGATGAAAAGGAAGAAAGAGTTACGTATGAACTAATTAAGTTTATGCGTACCAATCAGGATACCTGTATTAATCAGAGACCGATCGTTGCTACGGGTGATAAGATAAAAAAAGGACAAATCCTTGCAGACGGTGGCGCCACCGATGGTGGTGAACTGGCTCTGGGTCGTAATGTCATGGTTGGTTTTATGCCCTGGTTGGGATATAACTTTGAGGATGCGATTATCATCTCAGAACGTATTGTTCGTGACGATTTATTTACTTCAATTCATATCCAGGAATTTGAACTGCAGGTTCGTGATACCAAGCGGGGTGAAGAAGAATTAACCCGTGAAATTCCAAATGTGAGCGAAGAAGCCACGCGTAATTTGGATGAAAATGGTATTATTCGTGTCGGTGCCGAAGTTCAAGCCGGTGATATTATTGTTGGAAAAGTAACGCCAAAGGGCGAGACAGATCCTACACCGGAAGAGAAGTTGCTCAAGGCAATATTTGGTAGCAAAGCAGGAGATGTTAAAGACGCATCACTTAAGGCACCTCCCGGAATGAAGGGTATTGTTGTAAATACAAAACTTTTTTCGCGTAAGCATAAAGATGCAAAAACAAAGAAAATTGATAAAGAATTAACCGAGAAGTTTGAGCACGAAGCCCAGATTAAGCGTGGTCGTTTGGTGGCGAGAATGCAGACTACCCTGGATGATCATTTTGCAGGCGATAAATGCAGTAGTATTCGCTTTGTAGACGGCAAGATTGCTTTAAAAGCCAATACAAAGATTCAGGAGGGTGTTTTTACCAAGATCGATGTGACTAATCTTGATATCAACTCAACCTGGTTCGAATCTGACGCGAAGAACGATTTTGTTCGTGAACTTTATGCTGCGTATCGCAGAAAACTTCAGGAAATTGAAAATGATCTGAAGCGCGAAAAACATAAAATTTTGGTTGGTGATGAACTCCCTCCGGGTATCGTTCAGTTGGCCAAAGTATATATTGCTGAAAAGCGTAAACTTGCCGTGGGTGATAAAATGGCAGGACGCCATGGGAATAAGGGAGTTGTAGCAAAACTTGTACCTATGGAAGATATGCCTTTTATGGAGGACGGAACACCGATTGATATTATTCTTAATCCTCTTGGTGTGCCATCCCGAATGAATCTTGGACAGATTTTTGAAACCACACTGGGGTTGGCGGGTTATAAGCTGAACAAAAATTATGCTACACCGGTATTTGATGGTGCAAACCTGGATGATATCCATCAGGAAATGAATAAAGCAGGTGTGCCGGTTAGTGGAAAAGCAAAACTCCGTGATGGACGTTCCGGTGAGCCGTTTGATCAGGAAGTAATGATTGGTATGATATATATCATGAAATTGTCGCATTTGGTTGATGATAAAATACATGCCCGGTCAATAGGTCCATACTCATTAATTACCCAGCAACCACTTGGCGGAAAAGCCCAGTTTGGTGGCCAGCGTTTTGGTGAAATGGAGGTCTGGGCGCTTGAGGCGTATGGTGCCGCACATACACTGCAGGAGATTTTAACTGTGAAGAGTGACGATGTTACTGGGCGCTCCAAAGTGTATGAAGCAATTGTAAAGGGTGAAAATCTCCCGGATGCGGGTACCCCGGAATCATTTAATGTTCTGGTCCGTGAACTACAGGGACTGGGATTAAAAGTTAAGCTTGATTAATCTGTGATTTTTCAAAGTCAATATCTTGTAATTAGAAACAGGAGTTTAAAGACTTGAATTATAAAAAAGGTGCAAACCGTTTTCATAAAATAACTATAAGCCTGGCATCTCCAAATGATATCCTGGAGCAGTCTTATGGTGAAGTTACAAAACCTGAAACTATAAACTACCGCTCTTTTAAACCGGAAAAAGATGGTCTTTTTTGTGAAAAGATCTTTGGCCCGGTAAAAGACTGGGAGTGTCATTGCGGTAAATATAAACGAATTCGTTATAAAGGTATTATCTGCGATAGATGTGGTGTTGAGGTTACTCAGAAAAAAGTACGCCGGGAACGCATGGGGCATATCAGCCTTGCTGTACCCGTCGTGCATATTTGGTTTTTCCGTTCTCTGCCGACAAAGATTGGATATTTGCTGGACATGTCGCCGAAAGACCTGGAAAAGGTAATATACTATGAACAATATGTGGTCATTAATCCGGGCAAAAGTGATTTAAAAGAGAAACAATTGATTAATGAAGAAGAGTATTTTAATCAATTGGATCTCCATAATGATACGAATGAAGATCTTCTGGATGATGATCCTGCAAAATTTATTGCACAAATCGGCGGGGAAGCAATTCATACCTTGCTCAGTAGAATTAATATAAAGGATCTGTCTGTTGATCTGCGAAATGCAGTTCGGACAGAGACATCTGTTCAGAAAAAAACAGAAGCATTGAAACGCTTGAAGGTAGTTGAAGCATTTCGTTTGCGCGATGCCAATACAGAATATCGTAACAAACCGGAATGGATGGTTTTGGATGTGGTACCTGTTATTCCACCGGAATTACGTCCCCTGGTGCCGCTGGAAGGCGGACGCTTTGCAACCAGTGATTTAAATGATCTGTACCGCAGAGTTATTATCAGAAATAATCGTTTGAAAAAATTGCTTGAGATCAGAGCACCTGAAGTGATTTTAAGAAATGAAAAACGAATGCTTCAGGAAGCTGTGGATTCATTGTTTGATAATTCCAAGAGATCAACTGCAATGCGTTCCGACGGAAACCGGCCTTTGAAATCACTCTCCGATATGCTGAAGGGTAAACAGGGTCGTTTCAGTCAAAACCTGTTGGGAAAACGTGTTGACTATTCAGGACGTTCTGTAATTGTGGTTGGTCCGGAGCTCAAATTACATGAATGCGGAATCCCGAAGGATATGGCCATAGAATTATTTAAGCCATTTATTATTCGGAAACTGGTTGAACGACGCTTTGTGAAGACAGTGAAAAGTGCTAAAAAACTGGTTGAGAAACGTGGTGCAGAAGTTTGGGATATTCTTGAGGAGATTATTGAAGATCATCCGGTGTTATTAAACCGTGCACCGACCTTGCACCGTTTGGGTATTCAGGCATTTCAGCCTGTTTTGATCGAAGGAAAAGCAATTCGCATTCATCCGTTGGTTTGTACGGCATTTAATGCTGACTTTGATGGTGACCAGATGGCTGTGCATATTCCGCTTTCATATGAAGCACAGGTTGAAACTAAAATATTGATGCTTTCAAGTCATAATATTTTATCTCCGGCAAGTGGAAAGCCCGTAGTTGTGCCAAGTCAGGATATTGTCCTGGGGTGCTATTATCTTACAAAAGTTAAGCCGGGCGATCTGGGCGAAGGTATGCAATTTTCGTCAAAGGAAGAGGTCGTTGTTGCTCATAACAGTGAAAAAGTTGGCTTGCATGCCAGAATAAAAGTACGACTCAATGGTGAATTGGTTGAAACAACAACCGGCCGTGTCATTTTTAATCATTCAGTACCCGATGGTTTGGGATATATCAATGAATTGCTTTCAAAAAGAAGTTTAACTGAAATTGTTGCCCGATGTTATCAGGTACATGGTAATCGTGAGGCAGCAAAGTTTCTTGATGATTTAAAAGAACTGGGATTTAAATATTCCATGGAATCGGGTGTTTCAATCAGCCTTTCCGATGTGATTTCACCTCCTGAAAAAGATGTGCTGATTGCTCAGGCACAAGCAGAAGTTGAGAATATTCAAAAACAGTTATGCGTGGTATTATTACCGATGGTGAACGTTATAATAAAATAATTGATATCTGGACACATGTTACAGGTGAAGTTGCGGAGATTATGTTTCATAAACTGAGCCTGGCGGAAAATGGATTTAATCCACTGTTTATGATGTCTGATTCCGGTGCCCGGGGTAGTAAAGAGCAGATCAGGCAGCTGGCGGGTATGCGTGGATTGATGGCGAAACCGCAAAAAACACTTTCCGGACAAACTGGTGAAATTATTGAAAATCCCATTACTGCTAACTTCCTGAAGGCTTATCGGTTATTGAATATTTTATATCAACACATGGTGCCCGTAAGGGTCTGGCCGATACTGCGCTAAAAACTGCTGATGCCGGGTATCTGACACGTCGTCTGGTTGATGTAGCTCAGGATGTGATTATTTCTGAATATAATTGCGGCACTATTCTCGGTATTGAGGTGAGCGATCTTAAAGAAGGTGAAGAAATTATTGAGCCGATTGAGGATCGAATTGTCGGTCGTGTTGCTGCAGAAGATGTATTGGATCCGGATACTGGTGACATACTGATAAAACCAAATGAAATGATTAATGAAGAAACTGCAGAGCGCATCGCCAATGCAGCTATCGATTCTGTGATGGTTAGAACCGAGTTAACATGTGAATCCAAACGGGGTGTTTGCTGTCAGTGTTACGGCCGTAATCTGGCTACCGGAAAGATCGTCGAGATTGGTGAGGCAGTGGGCGTTATGGCTGCCCAGAGTATTGGTGAGCCGGGAACACAGTTGACTCTGCGTACATTCCATATCGGTGGTACTGCTGCACGTATTGCTGCAGAATCACATATCGCTGCAAAGTATGACGGGAAAATTAATTACCTTAATATTCGGAAAATTGTAGACAGACACAAGGAAGAAATTGTCCTGGGTCGTAGCGGTAAAATTGAAATTCGTGATGATAACAATCGCGTAATCGCAACTTATAATGTGCCTTATGGTGCCGTGCTTCGTGTAACAAATGAGCAGGCCATTAAAAAGGGAGATACATTATTTGACTGGGATCCTTACTCATCAGTAATTCTTGCTGATCGCGAAGGCGTGATTGAATTCGAAGATATTATTGAAAACATGACCTATCGTGAAGAATTGGACGAACAAACAGGTTTACGTCAGAGTGTGGTTATTGAATCAAAAAATAAAAATCTGAATCCGCATATTCATATTAAAACAAAAGATTCTGATGAAGCAAGTAAATTTATTATTCCGGTAAAATCCTTTCTGCAGATTGCGAATGGACAGGAAGTACATGCTGGTGATGTCCTGGTTAAAATTCCACGCGAAATAAGCAAAACCCGCGATATTACCGGTGGTCTGCCACGTGTGGCTGAACTATTTGAAGCGCGTCGTCCGAAAGAAATGGCCGTTGTTACGGAAATTGACGGTGTGATTAAGTTTGGTCCTATTAAACGTGGTGTGCGTGAATTATTTGTTGAAGGTGATACGGATAGAAAATCATACTCAGTACCATATGGAAAACATATACTTGTCCATGAAAATGATTTTGTAGAAGCCGGAGACCGCCTGACGGATGGGTCGATTGCGCCGCAGGATATTCTGACTATTAAAGGTCCTAGTAAAGTACAGGAATATCTGGTAAATGAAATTCAGGAAATTTATCGTTTACAGGGTGTAAAGATAAATGATAAGCATATCGGAATCATTGTGCGGCAGATGCTGCAGAAAGTGTTGGTTATTGATGGTGGCGATAGCCCGTTCCTGGAAGGAGATCAGGTAGATCGTGGTACTTTTCTTGGAGAGAATGAAAAAGTACTGGAGAAGATCGTTGTTGCCGATGCTGGTGATTCTCTCTTCCGTGAAGATGATTTGACCGATAAGAAAACGGTGGAACTGATAAACCGGGATCTAAAGAAAGACAAGAAAAAACCAATCAAATTCCGCAAAGCCAAACCTGCTGCCTTTACACCAATTCTGTTGGGTATCACTCAGGCTGCTTTGAATACAGAGAGTTTTATTTCAGCGGCATCGTTCCAGGAGACAACAAAAGTACTGACCGATGCGGCCGTTGCGGGCAAGGAAGATCACCTGATCGGATTGAAGGAAAATGTGATCATGGGTCATCTGATTCCTGCCGGAACCGGTCTGGCAAAATTTGCAAATTTGTTTGTTGAAAAAGAAGAAGAGGAAGTTCAGGAACAAGAGCCGGAAGTACTGGAAAAAGAACCTGAAATATAACAAAAATAATCTTGATAAGAAAAAATTATATTAGTAAATTGTGAGTCTGTCACTTTTAAGGAGAAAGCTTTGCCGACAATTAATCAGCTCATAAGAACAGGCAGAAAAAGTAAGTTGAAAAAGACAAAAGCACCAGCATTGGGCTCTTGTCCTCAAAAGCGTGGCGTGTGTACCAGAGTGTACACTACGACACCAAAAAAGCCGAATTCAGCATTAAGAAAAGTGGCCCGTGTCCGGTTGACCAATGCTATAGAGGTAACAGCATATATACCGGGTGAAGGTCATAATTTACAGGAACACTCGATCGTGCTGATCCGCGGAGGTCGTATTAAAGACTTGCCCGGTGTTCGTTATCATATTGTTCGCGGTACACTTGATACAAGTGGTGTTGGTGATCGCAAACAAGCACGTTCGAAGTATGGTACTAAGAAACCTAAAGCATAATTTTCGGAGAAGATATGTCAAGAAGAAGAAAAGCCCAGGAAAGAAAAATTTTGCCCGATCCCAAATATAAAAGTGATCTTGTGGCAAAATTTATCAATGGCTTAATGCTTGAGGGTAAAAAAAGTATTGCAGAGCATATTTTTTATGATGCAATGGATCTGATTGAAGAAAAAACAAAAAAGGATCCCTTGAGTCTGTTTCATAAAGCTATGGAAAATTCAGCGCCGGTTCTGGAGGTAAAATCCAGAAGAGTCGGCGGGGCAACCTATCAGGTGCCGGTAGAAGTGCGTGAAAAAAGAAGACGCACTCTGTCTATCAGATGGCTGGTTTCTTATGCACGCTCACGTTCTGAGCGTACAATGGCTGAAAAACTTGCTAATGAATTTATGGCAGCGGCAAATGGTGAAGGTGCAACTATAAAGAAAAAGGAAGATACTCACAGAATGGCTGAGGCCAATAAAGCTTTTGCACATTTCAGGTGGTAAATAAATATTAAAATGGCAGCAAAAACAAGTTTAGATAAAATTAGAAATATCGGCATTATGGCTCACATAGATGCCGGTAAAACCACGACGACGGAACGTATTCTGTACTATACCGGCCGTCTGCATCGTATGGGCGAGGTCCACGACGGTGCAGCAACGATGGACTGGATGGAGCAGGAGAAAGAGCGTGGTATAACCATTACCAGTGCTGCCACCTCCGCTATCTGGAGAAAACATTCTATAAATATTATCGATACACCAGGTCATGTTGACTTTACTGTTGAAGTCGAGCGGTCGCTTCGCGTTCTTGATGGCGCGGTTGCTCTCTTCTGCGCAGTTGGTGGTGTAGAGCCTCAATCGGAAACCGTGTGGCGTCAGGCTGATCGTTATAGTGTGCCAAGAATTGCTTTCGTGAATAAGATGGACCGGATTGGCGCTGATTTTTATAATGTGGTTGATATGATTCGGAACCGCCTGGGTGCATACCCGGTGCCGCTTCAGATTCCGATGGGTGAAGGTGATCTGTTTACCGGTCTTATCGATCTGATTAAAATGAAGTCTGTTGTATATAATGAAAGTTCACTGGGTGCCTTATTTGAAGAAGGTGAAATTCCAAAAGACCTGGTTGAAAAAGCACATAAATACCGTAATGAAATTTTCGAAGCAGTCGCCGAGTATGATGAAGGATTGCTTGAAAAATATCTTGAAGGCGAGGAGATAACTGAAGCCGAAATGGTTGATGCTATTCGCAAAGCTACTATTGATGTCAAAATAGTACCGGTGTTGTGTGGCTCTGCTTTTAAGAATAAAGGCGTGCAAAGATTGCTCGATGCTATTCTTGCGTATCTGCCTTCACCGGAAGATCTAAAACCGGTCGAGGGCATTCATCCAAAAACAGGTGAGATAATTACGCGGAAAAGCTCTGAAGATGAGCCGTTTGCAGCGCTGGCTTTTAAGGTAATGACCGATCCATATGTTGGCCGGCTTACTTTTTTCCGCGTCTACTCGGGTGTGGCAAAAGCCGGTTCATATATTTATAATCCAATTTCACAAAAGAAAGAGCGTCTGGGACGGATTTTGCAGATGCATGCAAATAGCCGGGAAGATATGCAAGAGGTAAAGGCCGGTGATATTGCTGCTGCTGTAGGATTAAAGAGTACGCGAACCGGGGATACACTCTGTGATGAAAATAAGCATATTGTTCTTGAGTCTATGCATTTTCCAGAGCCGGTAATTGCGGTAGCGATTGAACCGAAAACCAAAGCAGATCAGGATAAATTGATCGAGGCGATGGCGAAACTCAGTGAAGAGGATCCTACATTCCGGGTTCGTACGGATGAGGAAACTGGCCAGACTATTATTAATGGTATGGGCGAGTTGCATCTTGAGATTATTGTTGACCGAATGCTGCGCGAATTTAAAGTTGGCGCCAATGTGGGTCGTCCGCAGGTGGCATATAAAGAAACGATCCGTGATACAGTTGAGGTTGAAGGAAAATTTGTTCGTCAATCGGGTGGTAAAGGACAATACGGACATGTTGTACTGATTATCTCGCCAAACGAAAGTGGTAAAGGTTTTGAGTTTGAAAATGAAATCGTTGGCGGTGCCATACCAAGAGAATATATCTCATCTGTAAAAGCGGGTGTTGAGATGTCTATGAATAATGGCGTGCTTGCCGGTTATCCGATTAAGGATCTGAAAGTGCGTTTGATTGATGGCTCTTATCACGATGTTGATTCCAGCGAGATGGCTTTTAAAGTAGCTGGTTCTATGGCTTTGCAGAATGGTTGTAAAAAAGCGAATCCCGTTTTGCTTGAGCCGGTCATGACTGTTGAAGTTGTTGTGCCGGAGGAATATTTGGGTGACGTTATTGGAGATTTAAATTCACGCCGGGGTAAAATTTCCGGAATTATCCCAAGGAAAGATGCGCAGGTAGTTGCAGCTTTGGTGCCGCTTGGTAAGATGTTCGGGTATGCAACTCAGTTGCGCTCAATCAGTCAGGGACGTGCAATTTATACAATGCAATTTTCACACTACGATCCATTGCCGGAAAGTGTTGCGAAGGAAGTAATAGAAAATGTCAAAAAATAGATTTTCTGATATAGTTTTGGAGGATAATTAGATGGCCAAGGCAAAATTTGAGAGAACCAAACCTCACGTAAATGTTGGCACAATCGGTCACGTTGATCATGGTAAGACAACGCTTACCGCAGCGATAACCTTGTTGCTGAGTAAAAAGGGATTTTCTGAGTATCGTAGTTTTGATAGTATCGATAATGCTCCGGAAGAACGCGAGCGTGGTATCACGATCGCAACAGCGCACGTTGAATATGAGACGGAAAACCGTCACTATGCACACGTTGACTGTCCGGGTCATGCTGATTATGTCAAAAATATGATTACCGGTGCCGCGCAGATGGACGGTGCGATTCTGGTTGTCAGTGCAGCAGACGGTCCGATGCCTCAGACCCGTGAGCATATTCTGCTTGCCCGTCAGGTAAATGTACCAAGTATTGTTGTATTTATGAACAAGACAGACCAGGTAGATGATCCTGAGTTAATTGAACTTGTCGAGTTGGAACTACGTGAACTTCTTAGTTCATATGAGTTTCCCGGCGATGATATTCCTATTATCCAGGGCAGTGCATTAAATGCATTGAATAGTCCTGATGATGAAGCCGCCACAAAATGTATTTATGAGTTAATGGATGCAGTGGATTCATATGTGCCGACTCCGGAACGCGATGTTGACAAGCCGTTTTTGATGCCGGTAGAAGATGTATTTAGTATAACCGGTCGTGGCACAGTAGGAACCGGTCGTATTGAGCGCGGCATTGTTAAAGTTGGTGAAGAGGTCGCCATTGTCGGTATGGGTTCGACCCGCAAGACGGTTATTACCGGGGTTGAGATGTTCCGTAAATTGCTTGACAGCGGCCAGGCCGGTGATAATGTTGGATTGTTGATGCGTGGAGTTGAAAAGACAGAATTAGAGCGCGGTATGGTTTGTGCGAAACCGGGTTCAATTACACCTCATACCAAGTTTAAGGGTGAGGTCTATGTATTGTCCCGTGAAGAAGGTGGTCGTCATACGCCGTTTTTTAACGGATATCGTCCGCAGTTTTATTTTCGTACAACGGATGTAACGGGTTCGATCCAGATGCCGGAAGGTGTCGAGATGGTGATGCCCGGTGATAATATCACGATGACGGTAGAGTTGCAGAAAGAGATCGCGATGGAGAAAGAACTGCGCTTTGCTATTCGTGAAGGTGGACGTACCGTTGGTGCGGGTGTTGTAACAGAAATTATAGAATAAATATATCCAGGCATACAGGAGTACCAAAAGGTGGCAGGACAAAATATTAGAATTCGCTTAAAAGCATATGATCATAATTTAATTGATAAGTCCACGGATAAGATAATTCGGACAGCAAGAGCGACTGGTGCAGTTATTTCCGGCCCGATCCCGATGCCAACCAGGCGAACTGTATATACTGTCTTGCGTTCTCCGCATGTCAATAAGAAGTCTCGTGAACAGTTTGAGACACGGATACACAAAAGATTGATAGATATATTAAATGCAACCAATAAAACTGTGGATGCATTAATGAAACTGGAATTGCCCTCGGGCGTAGATATTGAAATTAAAACTTGATTCCATTGGAGTTTGAAATGGGTGGATTGTTAGGTAAAAAAATACGCATGACGCAGATCTTTGACGATACAGGACGGGTTCATTCAGTCACAGTAATCGCAGCCGGACCTTGTTATGTGACTCAGGTAAAGAGTTCAGATGTTGATGGCTATGATGCGATACAGATTGGATACTCAGAGATTAAAGAGAAGCATCTGAAAAATGCGCAGGCCGGACTTTTTAAAAAAGTAGGTATAAAGCCTCAGAAGCATCTCAGGGAATTTGAGAATTTCTTCGATAAAGATGTTAAGCCTGGTGATGAATTGACGGTTGATATCTTTAAAGAAGGTGAGACTGTTCGCATCTCAGGGATTTCAAAAGGCCGCGGTTTTCAGGGAGCCATGAAACGTCATGGATTTAGTGGCGCCAACAAGACACATGGACAGTCAGATAGATGGCGTGCACCGGGTTCGTTGGGACAAAGTTCCTGGCCGTCACGTGTATTTAAAGGTATTAAAATGGCTGGACGAATGGGTACGGATCGTGTTACTGTGCCGGGTACGGAAGTTATAAAAATTGATCAGGAAAAAAATCTGATTTTTGTTAAAGGGCCAGTTCCGGGAACAACAGACTCACTGGTTGAAATTTTAAAGTTACAATAAAAAGTACTAATAGGTTGACAGATGAAGTTAAGTATATATAGTGAAGCCGGTAAAAAAACTACAAAAAATGTAGATTTATCTGATAACGTTTTTATGGTAGATCCGCATGACCATGCGATCTGGCTGGATATACGTTCCATCAGAGCAAATCAGCGCCAGGGAACGCATGCAACTAAAGGCCGTTCCGATGTTTCTGGTGGCGGAAAAAAACCGTTTCGGCAAAAAGGTACCGGTCGGGCGCGCCAGGGAACGATACGTGCACCGCAGTACAAAGGCGGTGGTGTGGTTTTCGGTCCGCAGCCAAGAACCTATACGGTTGGATTGAACAAAAAAGTTAAAACACTCGCCCGTAAATCTGCGCTTACATATAAAGCAAAGGCAGAGAATGTCGTGGTGGTTGAAGATTTCTCATTTGATGAGCCAAAAACCAGCCGGATAAAGAATTTTCTTGAGGCCCTGGATATGGGTGATAAAAAAGTTCTGATTGTAACCGGAAAGAATGAATCACAGATGTATCTGTCGACACGTAATCTGTATAATATTGAAGTGCGTGAAGCACTAAGTTTTTCTACCTATGATGTTTTAAATGCAGAAAAATTAGTGATCCAGGAAAGTGCTGCAAAGAAAATTAATGAGGTACTGGGCTAATGGCAGAACATATAATATTAGTAAAACCATTGTATACGGAAAAAATCGCACGTCTGCAGGATCAGCAAAATAAATATGCTTTTCAGGTTGATCGTAATGCAAATAAAATAGAAATCCGTAGAGCGGTAGAGAAAAATTTTGAAGTAAAAGTAACATCAGTCAGAACCATGCTGATGCCGGGTAAGATACGTCAGCAGATGACCCGTGCAGGTAGATTTCATGGCAGGCGTCCTGAGTGGAAAAAAGCAATAATAACATTGGCCGCAGGCGAAAAACTTGATTTATTCGAGAACGCCTAGTGTATAACAGTTTGAGGATGTAATGGGAATTAAATCATTTAAAGCAATAACACCGGGGCAAAGATTCAAAACGGTTAGTGATTTCGAAATGGTGACGAAGTCACAGCCGGAAAAATCTCTGGTGAAGGGGCTGACAAAGAGCGGCGGCAGAAATAATCTCGGTCGCGTAACATCGTGGCATCGTGGTGGCGGTCATAAAAGAAAATATCGTGATATCGATTTTAAAAGAAATAAACACGATGTTCCGGCACGGGTTGCAGCAATTGAATACGATCCTAACCGGACAGCCAGAATTGCTTTGTTGTATTATGCAGATGGTGAAAAGAGATATATTCTGGCACCTGACGGAATGAAAGTAAATGATGTTGTAAAGTCTGGTGAAAATGCAGAAATGAAACCCGGAAATGCAATGCCATTGGCAAAAATTCCGGTAGGTGTGATGGTTCATAATATTGAGTTGCGCGAGAAAAAAGGTGGGCAGTTAGCCAGAAGTGCCGGGACATCAGCACAGTTAATGGCCAAAGAGGGTGATTTTGCAATGCTTAAGCTGCCTTCTTCTGAAGTCCGCCGGGTACGGTTGAGTTGTTTTGCAACCATCGGTCAGGTATCTAATGTTGAGCATTTTAATATTTCAATCGGCAAAGCCGGTCGCTCACGTTGGATGGGGAAAAGGCCCAATGTACGCGGAGTCGCAATGAACCCGGTCGATCATCCTATGGGTGGTGGTGAAGGTAAGTCTTCCGGCGGTCGTCATCCGGTATCTCCCTGGGGGCAATTGTCAAAAGGACTAAAGACACGCAAAAAGAACAAACCCTCTAATGCTCTGATTGTAAAACGGCGTAAATAGGAGTACAAATGGCAAGATCAATTAAAAAAGGCCCGTATATAGCGACCCACTTAATAAAAAAGATAGATCAGCTAAATACGGAAAATAAAAAAAGTGTAGTGAAAACCTGGTCACGTCGTTCCACGATTCCACCGGATTTTGTAGGACATACAATCGCAGTTCACAATGGAATTAAATTCATTCCGGTTTATGTGAGTGAAAACATGGTAGGTCATAAATTAGGCGAGTTTGCGCCTACGCGCACATTTAGAGGACACGGCGGTAAGCTGGCAGAGCGGGTAACCCGCATAAAGTAATAAGTTTGGAGATTAGTGATGCAAGCGCGAGCAAAAACAAAATATATTCGCATGTCACCCAGGAAAATTGCACGGGTTCTGGACTTTGTACGTGGAAAACGGGTAGACGAAGCCTTGGATAGTTTACATTTTACACCAAAAATTGCGGCAGAACCGATTGAAAAAACAATCCGTTCGGCGGTAGCAAATTTGGGCAATCTGGAAGAGGGACAACGGCTGGATTTGAACGAGATATACATAACTGAAGCGATAGTTGAACAGGGGCCGACGCTTAAAAGATTCAGACCTATGTCAATGGGACGAGCCGGCAAAATCCGTAAACGTACCGCACATTTAACTATAGTAATTGAAGATAGCAAGTAGGAGTGTACTTTGGGACAAAAAACACATCCAATAGGTTTCAGACTCGGGATTATTAAAACCTGGAATAGTAATTGGTTTGATCAGCGGAATTTTGCGAACAAACTTGAAGAAGATCTTAAGATCAGAAAATATGTTCGTAACCGTCTGGAAAACGCTGCTGTATCTAAGATCGCCATTGAGCGGACAGCAAAAAAAATAATCCTGACTATTCATACTGCCCGCCCTGGTATTGTTATTGGCAAGCGTGGCTCAGAAGTCGATAAATTGCGGGAAGAATTGAAAACGATTTCAGGTAAGGATGTGCAAATAAATATCGCCGAAATAAAGCGCCCTGAGCTGGATGCCTATCTGGTTGCTCAAAATATTGCCAAGCAGCTGGAAGGGAAAATTAGTTTCCGCCGTGCAATGAAAAAGTCAATAACCTCGACTATGCGTCTTGGTGCAGAGGGCATTAAAATTGTATGTTCTGGCAGGCTTGGCGGTGCTGAAATGGCGCGTCGTGAAGAATATAAACAAGGCAGAATTCCATTGCACACGCTGCGTGCGGATATTGACTATGCCAGATATACCTCACACACAACCTATGGTTGTATCGGGGTCAAGGTGTGGGTCTGTAATGGTGAAGTGATTGGAAAACGCTAAAATATTGGAGTAGTTACCTATGTTAATGCCGAGAAGGGTAAAATACCGTAAGAAACAGCGTGGTACCATGAAAGGTAATGCAAATAAGGGTCATTATATTGCATTTGGTCATTATGGTATGAAGGCAATGGATTCGGCTTGGATAACCAGCCGTCAGATAGAAGCAGCCCGTGTTGCGATGACCCGATACATAAAACGTGGTGGTAAAGTATGGATCCGAATTTTTCCGGACAAACCTGTCACGCAAAAACCGGCTGAGACCCGCATGGGTAAAGGAAAAGGCGCTCCCGAATATTGGGTAGCGGTTGTAAAAACCGGTCGAATTTTGTTTGAAATTGAAGGCGTACCGGAAGAGATCGCCAAAGAAGCAATGCGTTTGGCTTCTCATAAATTACCGATAAAGACCAAGTTTGTAGTGCGTGAGAGATAAGAGGTCTACATATGAAAACAAGAGATGAAATATTGAATTTATCACAAGATGAATTGGCTGATAAGCTGGTAGAACTGCAAGAGGAAATGGCTAATTTAAAGTTGCAGCAAGCAACACATCAAATTACCAACCCACTTCGCATCAGAATAGTTCGACGTGATATAGCCCGTATTAGAACGCTGAAAGCAGAGTTTGATAGTGGAATACGGTCTTTTAACAAAGTTGAAAAGGAATAAATTTGTCATGGAAAATAACCGTGGACTGCGTAAAGTAAGAGTCGGCGAAGTCATTAGTAATAAAATGGATAAATCCATATCTGTTGCTGTTGTCAGACGTGTAAAACATCCGGTTTATAAAAAATTTATCAAGCGTACGATTAAGATGATGGCCCATGATGAAAAAAATGACTGCAATGAAGGTGATGTCGTAAAAATCATGGAGACAAGACCTCTAAGTCGTAATAAAAGATGGCGTTTAGTCGAAATCATTGAGCGCAAAAAGTAGAAGGTGAATTAAATGATTCAGGAATATACGAGACTGAATGTTGCGGATAATTCCGGCGCAAAAAGCGTTATGTGTATTAAATTGCTGGGCGGATCCAAAAAGAAATATGGTGCAGTAGGTGACATCATCGTGGTATCTGTTAAAAATGCAATTCCTGGCGGTCAGGTAAAAAAAGGTGAAGTTTCACGCGCGGTTATTGTCCGGACAAGTAAAGAAATCAGACGCAATGATGGCTCGTACATCCGGTTCGAAGACAATGCAGCGGTTTTACTGGACAATCAGAATGAACCACGTGGAACGCGTATTTTTGGCCCGGTCGCAAGAGAACTGCGCGAAAAAGAATTTATGAAAATTGTTTCACTGGCACCAGAAGTGTTATAAATCACGGGATATATAAAATGCATGTAGTAAAAAATGACACCGTAAAAATCTTAACCGGAAAGTATAAAGGAAAAACCGGAAAAGTACTTAAGGTATTTCCAAATGAAAACCGGGTCGTTGTTGAGGGTGTAAATATCATTAAGCGACATACCAAGCCGTCTCAGAAAAATCAACAAGGCGGAATTGTCGAAAAAGAAGCACCGATTAATGCTTCAAACGCAATGGTGATTGATCCCAAAACAAGCGAACCAACCAGAATCGGGTATAAATACCTGGAAGACGGCTCCAAGGTTAGGATTAGTAAAAAAAGCGGTGAGATTTTAAGCAGTTAATTCAATGAGGCTGTAAATGAGCGAATATGTTTCAAGAGCTTTTAGTAAATACAAAGAAGAAATCGTCCCACACATGATGAAAAAGTTTGGGTATGATAACATCAATCAGGTGCCTAAGGTTGTCAAAGTTTCACTCAACCTGGGTATTGGTGATGCAAAACAGGATACGAAGCTTCTGGATAGCGCGATGGCTGACCTGACTATTATTAGTGGTCAAAAACCCGCGATCACAAAAGCAAAAAAAGCGATATCAAATTTCAAACTTCGTGCAGGTATGCCGATCGGATGCCATGTGACATTGCGCAGACAAAGAATGTATGATTTTCTTGATAAATTCATATCAATCGCTGTTCCGCGTATTCGTGACTTTCGTGGACTCTCCGATTCTTCGTTTGATGGACGCGGTAACTATTCAATTGGTGTAAAGGAACAGATTATCTTCCCGGAAATCAATGTCGATAAAATCGACCGGATCCGTGGGTTGGATGTCACCTTTGTGACCAACGCAAATTCAGATGAAGAAGCTTTTGAATTGTTGAAATCATTTGGAATGCCATTTAAAAAGCAAGCATAAATCTACAGGAGAGTGTTTTGGCAAAGAAAAGCATGATTGTTAAAGCAAATCGGGAAAAAAAGTTTCAGGTGCGAGACTATAATCGTTGTCGCCGATGTGGTCGGCCACGGGCATATATGCGCCAGTTTGGTATTTGCCGCATTTGTTTTAGAGAACTCGCTCTCATGGGAGAAATTCCCGGAATAACTAAAGCGAGTTGGTAATAATATTGGGAGTTAAAAAATGTCTGTAACTGATCCTATTGCTGATTATTTATCGATTATTAGAAACGGCTACAAAGCGAAGTTTGACTTTGTTGATGTGCCGGCTTCAAAAATAAAACGGCAAATAACAAAAATTCTTATCGAACAGGGATATGTCAAAAAATATATTCTGATCGATGATAACCTGCAAGGTATCCTGCGTATCTGGCTCAAATATGATGAAGCAGGTGAGCCGATTGTAAATATTTTAAAACGTGTGAGTACGCCAGGCCGTCGCACTTATGCCGGGGCAACAAAAATGCCGCGTGTAAAAGATAATCTGGGTATTGCGATTATGACCACACCCAAAGGGGTGATGACAGCTCGTGAGGCTGGCCGTTTAAATGTTGGTGGTGAAGTATTATGTTATGTGTGGTAGTTTTTTAAGGAGATATTCCTGTGTCACGTATAGGTAAACTTCCGGTTAATATTCCGGATAAGACAGAAGTTAAGTTCGAAAACCATATCCTGTCCTGCAAGGGTCCCAAAGGTGAACTATCCAGAACAGTTAATTCTGAAATGCTGGTAAAAATTGAGGATGGTTCTATCAATGTTAGTCGTCCTTCAGACTCCAAACAGCACAGAGCCCTGCATGGGCTGACCCGTTCACTAATTGCCAATATGGTCCAGGGTGTATCGGTAGGATATGAGAAAAAACTTCAGATTGAAGGTGTTGGTTATCGCGGTGAAATGAAGGGTGCCAATCTTAACCTGACTGTAGGTTATTCGCATCCAATCCTGATCAATTTCCCGGATACAATTAATGTTTCATGCCCAACACCAAATGAAATCATTGTACAGGGTTCTGATAAAGAACTGGTTGGGCAGGTAGCTGCAAAAATACGCAGTTATAAAAAGCCGGAACCATATAAAGGTAAGGGTATCCGGTATTCAGATGAGCATGTGCGCCGTAAAGCCGGCAAGACAGGTGTTTAACCATTTGTAATGTGGGAATAATAAAATGAGTAAGATTCGCAGAAAGAAAAAAATGATTGGTACGGCTGAGCGCCCGAGATTGGTCGTATATCGCAGTCTGAAACACATATATGGTCAGTTGATAGATGATGTTTCACATCAGGTGCTTTTATCTGCTTCAAATTTGTCAAAGGATTTAAAGCCAGAGGTAAAAAAAGCAAAAACAAAAACCGATGCCAGTTTTGTTATCGGAAAAAATCTGGGCGAAGCTGCAGGTAAAAAGAAAATTAAAGATGTAATATTTGACCGCAATGGATATCTCTATCATGGGCGAGTAAAGGCCTTTGCTGATGGAGCTCGTGAGGGCGGATTAAAATTTTAAATTTAAGGAGATTCTGGATTGATCGATAGAATTAACCCTACGGAATTGGATCTAAAGGAAAAAGTCGTACACATAAATCGTGTCGCTAAGGTGGTTAAAGGTGGTCGGCGATTCTCATTTAACGCGATCATTGTAGTCGGTGATGGTAATGGTCATGTGGGAGTTGGCCTTGGTAAAGCACGCGAAGTTACCGGTGCAATTGCCAAAGGTACTGAGAATGCAAAGAAAAATGTGTTCCGCGTACCTTTGATTAAAGGAACCATCCCCCATCCAGTTATCTCAAAATATGGCGCTGGTAAGGTGCTTCTCAAGCCAGCATCGGCTGGTACGGGTGTGATTGCCGGCGGACCGGTTAGGGCTATATGCGAATCGGTGGGAATACAGGATATATTAACCAAATCACTTGGATCTTCAAATCCACACAATGTGATTAAAGCCACCGTCCGCGCTCTTACTTCACTGATGGATGCAGACGGTCAGGCTAAAAAACGCGGACTTAGTGTGGCCCAAATATATCAGGGATAATCTATAAACGTGAGAATCTGAAGGCAGCATAATGAAAGATAATAAATTAGTAAAAATAAAAATTACCCAAGTTCGAAGCATTATCAATCGTCCGGGTGACCAGAAAAAAACTGTAGAAGCGTTAGGATTGCGACGTATGCATCAATCAGTTGTACAAGAAGCAACCCCGCAAATACTTGGCATGGTTAATAAAGTAAAACACCTGGTCCGGACCGAAGAAGTCAAATAGAGGAAGAATGATGGATTTAAGTAATCTAAAGCATGCCAAAGGGGCACGTAAAGATAAAAAACGTCTCGGACGTGGTCAAGGTTCGGGTACCGGGCTGACTGCAGGTCGTGGTGAAAAAGGCTACGGTTCAAGGGCCGGTTCGAAAAAACGCAGTTGGTTTGAAGGTGGTCAAATGCCGTTGCAGAGAAGATTGCCCAAATTCGGATTTGTAAATATCCACCGTAAGGATCGACAAGTGGTGAATCTTGATGCATTAAGCAAGATTTCCGGCGGTAAAGTGACCAATGAAACTCTGTTTGAAAATGGTCTGATAAAGAAAAAAGATGTACCGGTTAAAATTCTTGGTGATGGTGAATTGAAAGCAAAACTTGATGTAACGGTAAGTGCAGTCAGTAAATCTGCCCGCGAAAAAATCGAGAAACAGGGAGGCACAGTTACTTTATCATGATCCTCAATACCTTTAGAAATGTTTTTAAGATAGCGGAACTGAGAAAACGCATTGTCTTTACATTGGCGATTCTTGCTCTTGAGCGGATTGGTACTCTTGTTGTAACTCCGGGTATTGATACAACCGTGCTTGAAGAGGGATTCAAGCAATTGCAGGGCACCCTGTTTGGATTATACGACCTTTTTGCCGGCGGAGCGTTCAGTCGCGCTGCGGTATTCGGCCTGGGAATTATGCCTTATATCAGTGCATCGATTATAATTCAGTTACTTGGTTCTGTCATTCCCTTCTTTCAGAAACTCCAGAAAGAGGGTGAAGAGGGACGAAAAAAAATTACACAATATACCCGTTATGGTACACTGTTAATCTCGAGTATGCAGGCATACGGTGTCGCGATCTTTTTGCAGAATATTCAATTGGCTAACGGCCTTCGTGCTGTTCCGGATCCTGGAATTGGATTCATCCTGCTTACTATGATTTCTATGTCAACCGGTACGATGTTGATTATGTGGCTTGGTGAGCAAATTGATGAGCGGGGAATTGGAAACGGTATTTCACTGATTATTTTTATCGGAATTATCGCCAGTTTACCCAGTGCCCTGATGGAAGAGTACACCCAGTTTTCAGCAGGACAACGAGGCTTGCTTTCTGAACTATTATTATTGGCTCTGGCGTTATTTATTATTGCAGCAATCGTATTGTTAACACAGGGAACCAGACGAATTCCAATTCAGTATGCAAAACGGGTTGTCGGAAGAAAAGTTTATGGTGGGGTTAATACACATTTCCCGATGCGTGTAAATACCGCGGGTGTAATGCCGATTATCTTTGCCCAGGCAATTATGTTTGTTCCAAGTACCCTTATCACTTTCTTTCCTGAAAGTGACTTTATGGATACGGTTCAAAGATTGTTTTCTTATGATTCCTGGTTCTATTGGATATTGTATGGCGTAATGGTGGTGTTCTTTACGTATTTTTATACTGCCATCGCTTTGAACCCTGTTGATGTGGCCGACAATTTGAAAAAACAGGGTGGTTTTATACCGGGAGTACGTCCGGGTAAAAAGACTGCCGAGTTCCTTGATAATATTTTGACAAGAATAACATTGCCGGGATCTATTTTTCTGGCACTGGTAGCAATTATTCCAGCCTTTCTGGCTAAGTATTTTAAGATTCCATACAGTCTGGCATCGTTCTTTGGCGGCACCGGATTGCTGATTATTGTTGGTGTAGCTCTGGACTTTTTACAGCAAGTGGAATCACACCTGTTCATGCGCCATTATGATGGTTTTATGAAATCAGGAAGAGTCAAGGGTAGAAGAGGCTGATAAGCGTTCTATGATATTTTTAAAAAGCCGGGATGAAATAAAGCGTATAAAAGAGGCAAATCAAATAATTGCCGAAGCGTTGATTTTCATAAAAAAATTTATTGAACCCGGAATCAGTACGGCGAGTATCGACGCAGAAGTCGAGAAATTTATTCTGAAGAAAAAGGCAAAGCCTTCCTTTAAGGGACTTTATGGGTTTCCAGCCGCCACTTGCATCTCAATTCAGGATGAGGTGGTTCACGGGATTCCATCAAAGAAACGCTTGTTAAAAGAAGGTGATATTGTCGGAATTGATGTCGGTGTTGAATTAAGCGGATTCTATGGCGATGCGGCATATACTTTTTCTGTCGGGAAAATAAGCCGGAATGTTGAAAATCTGATAAAGGTAACTGAAGAGAGTCTGTATTTGGGAATTGCCCAGGCAACTGGCAGTAACCGGATTGGTGATATTGGCTTTGCAATTCAGAGTCATGTAGAGCCCCACTCGTTCAGTGTGGTTAGAGAACTGGTAGGACACGGTGTCGGCAGAAAACCACACGAAGATCCTCAGGTACCTAACTTTGGATCAGCCGGAAAAGGTGAGCCTTTAAAGGTCGGAATGGTCCTGGCGATAGAGCCGATGATAAATATGGGACATTACGATGTGTTTTTTGCCAGCGATGACTGGACAGTAAAAACGAAAGATGGCAAGCCATCGGCACATTTTGAGCACTCGATTGCAATAACAGATAACGGACCGGAAATTTTGTCAAAATTAGAGGAGTAGGTTTGGCCAAAGAAGAATCCATAAAAGTAGATGGAGTGATAAAAGAAACTTTGCCAAATGCGACGTTTATCGTCGGACTGGAAAACGGACATGAAGTACTTGCGCATATCTCTGGGAAAATGCGCATGCATTTTATAAAAATATTACCAGGTGATAAGGTTAGTTTGGAACTATCACCATATGATTTAACCCGTGGTAGAATTATCTACCGTTATAAATAGTGATTAAAGATATTCAAGGACAATAAGATGAAAGTTCAGGCCTCAGTAAAGAAAATATGTGATGGTTGTAAAATCATCAAAAGAAGAGGTGTCATCAGAGTTATTTGTAGCAAAAATCCTAGACACAAACAGCGTCAAGGTTAAGAAAGAAGGAGACTGTTTTGGCACGTATCGCAGGAGTTGATTTACCAAAGAATAAAAGAGTGGTTATTGGTTTAACCTATATTTATGGAATAGGTGTTTCCAGTGCAAAAAAGATACTCGACGAAGCCGGTGTGGACGAAAATGTCCGGGTTCATGATCTTACAGATGCACAGGCTGGCGCTATCCGTACTATTATTCAGGGTAAATATAAAGTAGAAGGTGCGCTGAAATCAGAAGTTAATATGAATATTAAACGTTTGATGGACGTTAATAGTTATCGCGGCTATCGCCACCGTCGTGGATTACCATTAAACGGTCAACGCACAAAAACAAATGCACGCACCCGGAAAGGACGGAAACGTCTTATCGGTGGCAAAAAATAAGCATATAAAAATCCATTAGGAGGTTCATTTGGCTTCCCCAAAAACTCGTAAAAAAACAAAGAAAAAAGAGCGTGTTGATGCGCATGGGAAGGCGCACATAAAAGCAACTTTTAATAATACGATCATATCGTTATCCGATACTTACGGCAATGTCATTTCCTGGGCAACCGCAGGTAAAAGTGGCTTTAAGGGATCAAGAAAAAACACACCTTTTGCTGCGCAGATTGCTGCCGAAGGTGCGGCTAAAGAAGCAATGGAACTTGGTCTTGCCAAAGTCGATGTGGAAGTAAAAGGACCGGGTTCGGGCCGGGAGGCTGCCATCAGATCTTTGCAGGCAGCTGGTCTTGAAATACTCTCGATCAAGGATGTAACACCCATTCCACATAATGGATGTCGTCCGCCCAAAAGAAGACGTGTTTAATCATTTTAATTGGAGTTTGTTGAATGGCAAGATATACAGACGCGGTTTGTAAACTATGCCGTAGAGAATCTGAAAAATTATTTCTGAAGGGTAACCGCTGTCTTACGGTTAAGTGCTCGTTCGAAAAGAAGAGTTATGCACCCGGACAACATGGGGCAACCCAAAGAACAAAAATATCAGAGTATGGTATTCAGTTACGCGAAAAGCAAAAAGTACGTCGGATTTATGGTGTTTTGGAAAAGCAATTCCGTAATTACTTTGAAAAAGCCGACAAATTAAAGGGTGTGACAGGTGAAAATCTGCTCAGACTTCTTGAAAGCCGTTTAGACAATACAGTCTATCGTTTAGGCTTTGCACAATCGAGAAACCAGGCACGACAATTAGTACGTCATCGCCATTTTTCTGTGAATGGGAAGTTGGTTGATATTCCATCTTATTCGATGAGACCGGGTGATGTCATTTCTGTTCGTGAGAAGAGCAAAAAACTTGGAGTATTTCACGATTCAATGCGTAAAATCCGTGACGAGGACATGTATCCGTGGCTTAATCTGGAAAAGGCTACCATTGAAGGTACCTTTGTCGATTATCCGAACCGTGTGGATATACCAGTTCAGGTTCAGGAAAATTTAATCGTTGAGTTATACTCAAAATAAATCATTTAAAAAATAGGTAAATGAATGAGCTGGACTAATTTTCAAATGCCCGAACGTATTGAGTTAGAGGAACAATCCTATACCAATATATTTGGCCGATTTAACGTAGAACCGTTAGAAAAAGGATTCGGGGTAACCATCGGGAACATGTTTCGTCGTGTGTTGCTTTCTTCACTGCATGGCGCTGCTATATCTGCTTTCCGTATTGATGGTATACAACACGAATTCACAACGATACCTGGCGTTTATGAGGATATCACTGAGGTGGTCCTGAATCTGAAGCAGGTTCGTCTGAAATTACTAAATAAGCGTCTTGAAAAACTAACTGTTCCTATTAAAGGTCCCGGAAGTTTTACTGCGGCAGATATCCAGAAACAAACGACGGATCTGGAAATTTTAAATCCCGATTTACACATTGCATCTTTAAATGATGATGCAGATTTAGAAATTGAATTGTGGATTGGCAGAGGCCGTGGCTATGTACCGGCCGAGGAAAACAAGGTGATTGATCAACCGATTGGCTTAATCCCGATTGATTCAATATTTTCACCCATAATGAACGTCCAATATCACGTAGAAAATACCCGCGTAGGACAAAAAATCGATTATGAGAAGCTGGTTCTTGAAATCCACACTGATGGTAGCATCACCCCTGATGACGCATTGACTTTTAGCGGTAAAATATTGAAAGATCATATTCAATTATTTATAAATTTTGATATTGAGCCGGAAGAAGAAGAGACAAATGAAGTTGATGAAGAAATGCTGCGCATCAAAAAACTTCTTAAAATGAGTGTGGATGAATTGGAATTATCTGTTCGTTCTCATAATTGTCTCAAGGCAGCGAATATCAAAACAATCGGTGACCTGGTTCATCGTGATGAGCAGGAAATGCTCAAATTTAGAAATTTTGGCCGTAAATCACTGACAGAAATAAATAAAATTCTGGAAGAACGCGGTCTTCATTTTGGAATGAATATTGAAAAGTATTTAAAAGGTGACGAAAAGTAAATTTTTCCGATAAAAGAGGTAATAATGCGACACAGAAAAAAAGGCCGGAAACTAAACCGTACAGCAAGCCATCGCAAGGCACTGTTACGTAACCTGGCTAACCAGATTATAGAACATAAAGAGATCAAAACAACGACTGCCAAAGCAAAGGAAGCCAGATCCACGGTAGAGCGTATGATCACTTATGCGAAAAAAGGTGATTTACACCATAGAAGACTCGCGTTTAATTTCCTGCGTAATAAAGAATCAGTTAATATCCTTTTTGATGAAATTGCACCGGCGTTTGCTGAACGGGAAGGTGGATATACACGGGTATTAAAGCTGGGAAGAAGACAGGGCGACAGTGCTCCTATATCGATTCTTCAATTGGTCGGTTTTGAGAAATTAGAAGATACATCCAAGCCGGAAAAGAAGAGACAGCCTAAGAAAAAAGAACCAGCAACAGCTGGAGCGGCAGCAACTACAGAAGCAGCGGCTGAGGCACCGGTTGAAGAGGTTGAAGAAGTTCCTGAGGTTCAGGAGGCTGAAGTGGTAGAAGAAGTGGCTCCCGAAGAACCCAAGAAAGCTGATGTGGAAAAAGCCGAAGAGCCTGAACCACCGGAAGAAACAAAAGCGGAAGCGCCGGCCGAAGAGGCGGCTTCAGAACCGGAACCTGCTGAGGAGGAAAAAGATGATGAACCTCCGGCAGATGAGGAAAAAAAGAAATAATATTACAGGCGGTTTTTTAACCGCCTTTTTTTTTGCCCTACAGTTTCTCCTTGTCATCCCTTAGGGATATTCCCTGTGATTGGGCACTTATCAAGTCCCCTCCTTGAGAAATCCATCAGGTAGCCGGAGGGAGGATCACGCCGCAAGGCGGATCCGCCTGCTCAGGCTGTTGCAAAACCAATACATTTTGGGCTAAAGCCCCTATATTGGTTGAGATTCAGATCTCCCTGCGCTAAAGCGCAGGGCAAATGACTTTTTGCAACTTCATATATAACAAATAACTAGCCCCGGCTTTTAAGACGGGGGATAAAAATATCCCTATCGTTAGTTGGTGCTTTAGCGCCTAAATTAATGAATTTTAAGCAGCCTGCGTTGGCGGAGATTTAGGGGAGGGTTATTCCTTCGCGCTCTCTGCGGTTAAATTCAATTATTTGAAACGGCATCAAAGTTGAAATGTCCAATGCCCAGGCTCAAATGTCAAATCAATGACAAAAATCAAATGCCTAATTAAAAGTAGATCCCTTTTGCTGGACATTGAGTATTGAATTGGCATTGGTGCATTTTGACATTGGATATTTTTAATCTCGTGCTCTGTGCCAACTCCGTTCTCTCTGTGGTTAAATATCAGATAGTCGAAACAGTATCAAAATTGAAATGCCCAATGCCCAAGCTCAAATGTCAAATCAATGTCCAATGACAGTGTAATAAGTCCCCTCCATGCGGTCCCGTGAAGCGGGATCGGAGGGAGGGTCGAAGATCCGCCAACTGGCGGAGATTTAGGGGAGGGTCATTTTCCCAACTCAGGTGCTAAGGAACTCAGGGACTTTTTTTTATCGCTAAATATATTTTTCCACCTTAAATACCCCTTGCCAAAATATTATTTAAGTTTAAAAAAATCTTAGACTTGCGCATGCATAGGCACTTTCATAAATTTCTTAATTAAATCAGATTGAAATATGAAAATCAGGTCTATTTTTCTTACTTTTTATTGTTTTTTTGGCCTCTTTGGTCAAAGTGCAAATGCCACTTCACCCGAAGCACGCGCGTTTTGGGTTGTCCGCTTTGCTCTCACGAATGAAAAGGATATCGATACCGTTGTACATACGGCATATCAATCCGGAATTACGGATCTTTTTGTACAGGTACGCGCTATTGGACAAACATATTACCAAAGTGATCTTGAAACACCGGTAAAGGCAGTAAATAAGGATTTTGATCCCCTGCAAAGAGTCATTGATAAATGCAGACTTTATGATATTAAAGTGCATGCCTGGGTAAATATGTTTTATATCTGGTCCGGAAATAAACCACCTTCAAATAAAAACCATGTATTTTATCAGCTAAATGATCATATTTTACGAATAGACTCCATGCCAGAATACCAGGATTTACGGCAAGCAGGGTTAGAAGGATACTATTTAAATCCTGAAAATAGTAAAGTTCAGAAATATTTATTAAATCTTTTGCTTGAAATTGCCGATAAATATGAAGTGGCCGGTATTCATCTCGATTATTTTCGGTTTCCTGGTGTTAAATATTCATTCACACCCGGGAGCAGAACTGAGTTTATGCTTGATAATTATTTTGATCCGTTGACTGTGTATCACAGCCAGGATAATTATGTTTTGGACAGGGGTTACGAAGTATTTGTTGCAGCGGACAAACAATACCGGAATTATCTGAGTTCATTATTAAGTAAATATCTGGAAATGATAAAGAGTGAATTGAATAGAAAAAAAAGTAATTTAAAATTATCTGTTGCCGTAAAGCCGGATTATATCCAGGCAAAACACAGGTATTTTCAGGATTGGAAATCCTGGCTGGAAAATAAGAATTGTGATTTTATAGTAATGATGAACTACCGGACAAAATTTGATGAGTTTACAACAATGCTTGATCAGGTGAATGAGCCGCGATTAAAAGATAGAATAATTGTAGGCATCTCTACCTATAATCAGGATTCAAAAGCTGTAAACTCGCGAATTAGTTATGTCAAATCCGGCAGATTTGCCGGATATTCATTGTTCTCGTATAATCATCTGGTGAAAAATCAGAATTATTTGAGAAGTTTAAAACTATATAACTGAAACTTTTGAATATTGTTATATTAGTAATGCGTCATTCTGAACTTGTTTCAGAATCCAATTCATAGACCCTGAAATAAACCTGTCCTGACGACAGGTCAGGATTCAGGGTGACGAAATGTTTTCTTAAAATGGAGTAAGTAAGGATGAGGGAGCTGTCTGCACCTCGTGGGACAAAAATAACCTGTAAAGGATGGCATCAGGAAGCGGCCATGCGCATGTTATTGAACAATCTTGATCCCGAAGTAGCTGAAAATCCGGATGAACTGGTGGTTTACGGCGGTTCCGGGAAAGCAGCAAGGAACTGGGAAGCCCTGGAAGCGATCATCAGATCGTTAAGATCTCTTGAAAATGATGAAACCTTGCTTGTGCAGTCAGGTAAACCGGTAGGCATTGCCCGGACACATCCTTATTCACCGCGCGTATTAATCGCAAATTCAAATCTGGTGCCTGCCTGGGCCACGTGGGAAAATTTTCGTGAACTGGAAAAAAAAGGTCTGATCATGTATGGTCAGATGACCGCAGGGAGCTGGATTTATATTGGTACTCAGGGCATCTTGCAGGGTACTTATGAAACTTTTGGCGCCCTGGCCGCAGAACAGAATTTGCCGGATCTAAGTGGAAAATTGGTGGTAACCGCCGGTTTGGGCGGAATGGGCGGGGCGCAACCCCTGGCGGTAACCATGAATAATGGGGTGGCGCTGGTCATTGAAGTCGATCGGGATCGCATAGAACGCCGGATAAAAACAAAATATCTCGACAAATGGACGGATTCACTCGACGAGGCCATCGCCTGGTGCCGACAGGCTATGGAGAACAAAAATCCGCTTTCAGTTGGTCTGCTGGGAAATGCAGCCGAGATTCTTCCCCTAATGATTGAAAAAAATATTATTCCGGATGTGGTCACTGATCAAACATCGGCCCATGATGAGTTAAATGGGTATGTACCGCATGGCATCAGTTATCAGGAAGCGCTCATCCTGCGTAAGAAAGATCCTAAAAAATATATTGAAATGTCCTTCATTTCCATGGCCCGGCATTGTCAGGCAATGCTCGACATGCAGCAACACGGTGCCATCGCATTTGATTACGGTAATAATCTTCGTGCTCAGGCAGAAAAAGCGGGGATCAAAAATGCATTTGATTATCCCGGGTTTGTTCCGGCATATATACGGCCATTGTTCTGCGAGGGGAAGGGACCATTTCGCTGGGCAGCACTATCCGGCGACCCGCAGGATATCTATCGTACGGATGACCTGATCTGTGAACTTTTTCCCGAAAATAAGAGTTTGATACGCTGGATTACCATGGCCAGAGAAAAAATCGCATTTCAGGGTCTGCCTGCAAGAATCTGCTGGCTTGGATTGGGAGAGAGAGCCCGGTTTGGCAAAGCGTTGAATGAATTAGTAAAAAAGGGTGATATATCCGCACCGGTAGTAATTGGTCGGGATCATCTTGATACGGGCAGTGTCGCGTCGCCCAACCGTGAGACTGAGGGAATGAAGGATGGTAGTGATGCAATCAGTGACTGGCCATTATTAAATTGTATGATAAATGTGGCCTCGGGTGCTTCATGGGTATCTTTCCATCATGGAGGAGGAGTAGGGATCGGGTATTCTCAGCACGCCGGACAGGTTATTGTTGCAGATGGTAGTTCAGAAATGGATCTTAGATTGGACCGCGTACTTACAAATGACCCACTTATGGGTATATTTCGTCATGTGGATGCCGGTTATGATCTGGCACATTCCTGCGCGCAAGAAAATCATGTTAAGATTCCTATGAATAACGGAGAATAAGGTAAATAAATGGCTGAAATTATTGCAGTGGCGAGTCAAAAGGGCGGTGTCGGTAAAACCACCACGGCTATCAACCTGGGTGCCAGTTTGGCAATCCTGGAATATAATACTCTGTTAATTGATATGGATCCGCAGGGAAGCGTGGCGTCTAGTTTTCGACTTAACGAAGGATTGGTCAGGAAAGGTCTTTACGAAGTCTTTACTGAAAAAATTCCACTTTCGGAGGTATTAGTGGATGTGGGTCTGGATGGTTTACATATTGTTCCTACAAATATTGAAAATGAGGAAAATGAAATCGAGTTTTTTCGCTATGCGATGAATTTTTTGACATTGAAACAAGTACTGGAGCCATACCGTGATCTTTATGATTATATTCTGATCGATTGCCCGCCAAGTTTAGGTAGTCTAACTATCAACGCAATAACTGCTGCGGATTCAATAATAGTGCCGGTTCAATGCGAATATTATTCTTTAAAAGCACTGGGAAAGTTTATTCGTGCCATCAGAGATATCAGTAATAAACATAATTCCCGGTTGAAGCTAAAAGGGATTTTGGTGACGATGAATGATAAAAGAATAAAAAAAAGTCAAGATATCATGGAAAAACTCCGATATAGCTTTAAAAACTTTGTACTTAACACTACTATTCCAAGAAATTCCAAAATTGCTGAAGCACCTAGTTTGGGCAAGCCAGTCGCATTGTTTGATATCACATCACCGGGGGCATTGGCATATTTAGAACTTGCAGAAGAAATTTTAACGAAAAAATAAATTAAGTGAGGTCTCGTTGTGGAACAAAAATACAAGAGAATCGAAAACCTGGATGAAAAGATCAAGAACATCAGTCTGCCATATATGGAATGGAAAGTGTTATTCCTTGTAAATGAAGGAAATTCTGTGGCGGAAGTTGTTGATTTGCTCAAGGAAGAGTCGGATGTTGTGCAACGTAATTTCGACTCGTTAGAACAAAAACAATTAATTGAAATATCAGCCGAACAAGAACAGGTAGTCGCAGAGGAAGAGACACCTGCTGGCGAGGAAATTGAAGAAATTGACCTGAAAGAAGAAGAATTTTTAGATGCGTCTATTGAAGATGAAACAAAGATTCAGGTTACTGAGGTGGAAGAAGAATCTGCAGAAGATCAGGATGAATTGATCAGTGACTCTCTTGATTTTGGAGAGAACGCAGATCTGGAAGAAGAACCTGAAGATACTGAGACCAGTATGCCGGACCTGGTGGAGGAGGATGGAGACTCCGAAGATATGGAATCACTCACTAGCGCAGAGACCGAAACTGCTGTGGAAGAAAGTATTGATAGTATCGTATCGGAAGATGAATTAGTCCCCGGAATGGATGCACTTGGCGCAACCCAGCCAGCGGCTCCTGAGAAACCATCTGCTGAAACAGATATCGATAGCAGTAAAAAATCGATCATGGTAATTGATGACAGTATCGTCATTAGAAAAATGATTGAAATTGCCCTCGAGGATGAAGATTATAATATTTTAAACGCAACCAGCGGTAAAGAGGGAATGGAAGCCATTGAGAAAAATAAACCTGATCTCGTAATCTTAGATATGATGCTTCCGGATATGAGTGGTATCGATGTACTGAAGAAAATTAAAGACTCTAACGATATTCCAGTAATCATGTTATCTGGCAAAGATTCACCACAATTGATTGAGAATGCAAAAGAACTGGGAGTAAAAGATTTTCTGCCAAAGCCGTTTAAGGATGAGGAACTGGTTGAAAAAGTAACTACACTGATAAAATAACTAAAATGGCTGCCATTCCAGATGAAACCAGTTGAATCAAATCAAAAGGAGATTGCCACAAGCCGGTATACCGTGTTTACTCTCTCAGATCATTATTTTGCCCTGGAAATTTCATATATAAAAGAAATTCTAAAATTTCCGATACTTACCAGGCTACCGGGTAAAAATAAACTTTTTTGCGGCAGTTTTAATCTCAGAGGAAAAATTATCACTGTAGTTGATATACGACATTTACTAAAACTTGAAATTTCTGAAACTAAAAAAAATGAAATGGTTGTTCTGACTGAATATGAGGGCAACCTACTTGGGATATCTGTTGATCAGGTTATGGATCTGATGAATATCGAGGAATTAAAGATTCAACTTCCATCACGAAAAATACCAGCATCACTGGCAAAATATGTTTCTGGATTTTTAGAGAAGGAAAATTTTGGCACTGTTTATTTGCTCGACCTAATTAAACTGATCGGTACTCTTAACTCATGAAATACAGGGATTGACTCGGATGACGAGTTCTCAATTAGTTAAGAAAATATTGCTTTATCTATTTCCCGTTATCATAGTGGGAATGTTTTTTCAGGCATACTGGGATTATAGTACCGGATGTGCAGACCAGGAAGAACATACGGGTAATTACCTTAAATCAATTACCGCAAACAACGCTTTGCTAATTGATGGGGATATGTTTGATTCGATACAAAAACCGGAAGATTTTGAGAGTTCAGCCTATCAGGAAATTGCTGCGATTCTTAATAAAGTGCGGGAATCAAATAAACTCAGTGCGACAGAAATAAAAACTTTGCGTAGAAACGGAAATGTTACTTCGTTTGTAATTGCGCCCGGAAATCAAAATAATATTGGCAAAGAATTCGATTTATGGTTAGAAATGAATGCGGTGTTTAACCGGGGTACTGTAGAGATCAAAGATCCCTATGACCAGGACGAGCGCACTTACATGTCTGCATTTGCTCCCATCTATAAAGCCAATAATGAAATTGCCGGATTGCTTCAAATTGATAAGGATATTTCAAACAACCGGCCGAATCTTGCAGGTTATATGATTTTACCTGCGATTCTTAGTCTGGCAGGCATGGTTATATTATTTGGTCTGATAAAAATGACGACTAAACCGCTTCAGGAGTCAGTCGACTCATTTGCTGTTTACCTGAAAGGGATTGGTGACGGAGATCTTTCACTCCAGTATAAAAATCCAAATGATGAATATTTGCTGGAGCTGGTTGAAATGCTTGGCAAATTTCAATCCGGATTAAAAAAACAGACCGAAAGCGAAGAAAACAAGGATAAACTGCAAAAACAAATAAAAGAACTTCTGCGCATTGTGAGCGCTGCTGCGGATGGTGATTTTACTGTCACGGCACAAGTCACGGCCGACACTCTGGGTGCCCTGTCAGATTCATTTAATCTGATGGTCTCGGATCTGAGTGAACTGATACGTGATGTTAAAAAAAGTACCGATCAGGTGTCACAGTTTTCCAAGGGGATTCTGGATACTACCGCCAATATGGCCGCCGGTGCAGAAAATCAGGCACGCGAAATTGAACACACCAGAAAATTATCACGCAATGTGAAGTCTTTGGCAAATAATACAAATGAAAGTGCACAGCAGGCCAGTGAGTCGGCCAGGATAGCCAAAGAGGTAGCTGAGCGGGGCAGTGATATAGTTAAAAAATCAATTGAAGGAATGCATCGAATTAAAGAGACGGTCCATGAAACGTCACAACAGGTAAAAAGGCTTGGTGCAAATTCAGTGCGAATTAGTGAGATTACTGAAATTATCAGTGATATTGCCAGCCGTACAAATTTGCTGGCATTGAATGCTACAATCGAGGCTGCAAGGGCCGGTGAAGCCGGGCGTGGATTCACCGTTGTCGCAGACGAGGTTCGAAATCTGGCTGAGCGATCAAGCCGGGCTGCCAGTGAAATTACAAAATTGATAGATGATATACAGAATGGTACATCGGAAGTAATTATGGCGATGGATGTTGGTAATGAAGAAGTGGTCGAAGGTACAAAGATGGTTGATAAAGCAGGGGCAGCCCTGCGTGAAATATTGGGTACAGTTGAGAAATCATCAACTGCAGTAGAAGATATTACCAAGGCAAGTGATAAACAGCTGAAAATCTACCGAAGACATTGTAGAGGTTATTGAAAAGATAGCAAAGATTGCCCAGGAAACTGCCGAAGGGGCCAAAAATTCGGAAGTTGAAATAAAGAGACTCGATTCATTGTCTGAATCTCTGATTAATGCCGTTTCAAAATTTAAACTATCACAATCGTGATTGGGGACATTGATGACTACAAGTAAGGAATTGACATTTACCCGCTTTTATGTGTCTGAATTTTTACAGGAAGTGCTGAATAATATTCCGGGTAATGTGAGTGATGATAAAGCGGGACAGGCTGAAGAACTAATCAGGCATCTGACAAAACAGGATGATGTAACCGATGGAATCGAACTCATCGCCCGGGAACAGGGATCGGGTGAACTTTCTATTTTCCTGTTCGACATTGTTGACCGCGTTGAGGATTATCCACCAACTGTCGCCTATGATGCGTTGCCTGATATTGTGGACGATTTTGTCAATGGACTGGAATTGATGTTGGAAGAAGAAGAGACTATCGCGGCAATTGAAAAAGTAAATAAAAGATTTAGAGAGGATACCGGAGAAGTTTCTGCCGATGAGCTTGAAGAAGATGAGAAAATGGACGAGCCGGAACCACTCGTAGAAGAGCAGAAAGAGGTACATGCACAACTTCCGGTTGAAGATTTTATGGATTCTCAGATGGCACCTTCTGAGCCGGAAGAGCCTGAAATAAATTTTGAGCAGTTTTTCGAACGTGAATTTATGCAAACTCTATCCACACAAATAGAAGATGAATTGGAAAGTGAGATATCTTCATCAACCAAATCATTTATCGAATTATTATTCGAAAATATATCTGCCGATGTCGATCCCAAACTATCACAACCACTTGCAGATGCCATTGTAACGATGCGCACGGCTATACCTTGGAGAGCCGGAAAATCCTATTCAGCATCGGCTCTGGCTGATTCACAAGTAGAATTACGTGAAAAACTTGTGGCCAGTTTAAAACTTCTGTCTGATGATAGCCCTGATATTATTTCAAATTCGGTCATGCAGGCCCGACTGGTGTTACCCGAAGCCATTGAAGCCAGTGAAGTTGTGGAAGAACCTGAAACCTTGGAGGTAACTGAATCCCAACCTGAACCTCAGGAAGATGAAAAAGTTACTCCGGAATTTGTACAGGAAGAAGTTCCAAAAGAACCTACGACCATTGATGAGATTCTCTCAGATTATTTTTCCAGTGAAGTTGAAGAACACATTACCAGTCTTTCGGAACTCACAGAAAAACTGAAATCTGATCCGGGTGATAAAAAAATCATTAAAGAAATGATTAGTTCACTTCAGTCTTTTAATGAAATCAGCATGATTCATGGCTATGCACCCATAGAGGCCTTTTGTGCCCGTCTGATTGATATTTTCTCTGAGGGTGATAAAGCAAAAATGGAGGTGGATTTACAGCAAATATCTTCATTTCCGGAAATGTTTGAAATACTCCGCCATACCGATAATCTCAAAGATCCTAAGAAGGAGACTGAAGAATCAAAAAAACTGGAAGATATCGCCGATATTCTTGAGTCAACTTTATTTGTACCAAAGAAAGCCTCACCGAAAAAGAAAAAGAAGAAAGCAAGCAAACAGGTTAAAGCAACGGAAAAACCAGTTACAGAAATTTCTTTTGATGAAAAAGAATCTTTAGCCGGGGTCATCAGGGATATTCTTCAGGATAATAAATCTCTGATTCAAAAAAATCCTGCTTCTAGTGAAAGCCGGGACATTTTATCAAAAATGCAATCTGCAGCGAAACTGGTGAGTGTAATAAATATCTCAGAAAGTATTGAAATATTTTTAAATGCAGCAGCGAAGAACGGTAAATCGGATATTGACCGCCTTAAAGATAAGTGCTCAGAATTTATTAATGCAATTGCTGCTGATATGAATTCTGCAGACTGGGAAGGTGTGCTTAATCCCAAAATTGAAGCGGACGCAGAAATTGCCTCAGATAATACGAATCAGTTGCTGGCAATTATTGCCCAAATTGAAGATCTGAATCTGGCTTCTTTTAAAGACGAGTTACAAGATATTTTTGGAAATAATAATTCCGAGACTTGTCAACGTCAATTGCAAAAATTTGACCGGTTAAGAAACAACCTGAAATTAATCGGGGCAGAAAAAAAGACGGCGCTTGCTGATTATTTCTGTGACATATTCGCCAATCAGGAAAATCTTCCTTCAGTCACGGACGAACAACGTCAGGAGCTGGTACAATCCTATAAAATCTTTATTCAATCATTACGATCAGAGGATTCTGCAGTAAATCCGAATGATCTGGTGGAGATATTAAAAGAAATGTTATCCGGTGAAGCGACAGAAATTGTGGAACCTGTAGCGGATAAAACAGAGGAACTTGTGCCACCAGAATCAGATGTAACAGGAGAAGATGACTTACTGCCCCCGAAAGATTCAGGTGATGAGGATACCGGAGAAACAGCAGAAGAGGGTGAGGAAGATCTTGCTGAAATTTTTAAACAAGAGGCCGAATCCTCAATAGGTCAGATTAACGAATCGTTGCAAAAATTAGATGCAAACATTTCCGATAGACAGGCTTATCAATCTATTGAGCGGACCATTCATACATTAAAATCATCTGCACGACTAATGGGAAATGATGATGTGGCAGATCTTTCGGCGCCCCTGGAGGATTTGTGCGAAAAACTTGCATCCGGATCTTTTCAGCCGGCACCAGAGCATGTTACACTTATAAAATCAACCGTTGCCGGTTTGACCGGAATTGTAAATGGTGAGTCGAATGATATCTCTGATTTGATCATTCAATTGAATGAGGTTGAATTCCTGGAAGTATCAGAAGATGCAACATCCGGGGAATCTACGCAAAAGGATGAAGCCGGAAGCGAGAAACCACTATTCAGCGATACTGGTGATGAGGATGACGACCTGTTGCAGATCTTTAAAGAAGAATCTGCTGAATTTATTAAACTGCTTAAGGAAGCCAGTACTGATTTGAATAAAAATCCAGCGGATGAAGAAGCAATTAAGAAGCTGGAATATGCAAGTCACTCATTAAAGAGTCCGGCTAAAATGCTTGGTTTTAGTGAAATCGGCCAGATGGGTGATGCCATTGAAAATGTTGCCGAATCCGTAAAAAATGGCGAATTGACTCTGAACAAAGCCATGGTGAAAAAAGTAATTGATGGAATTGGATACGTTGAGCAATTATCCGAAGGTAAAAAACCCGATCCATCGACTATGGCTGAAATATTTTCCGGTATGGATATCAATAAAATCAAAGTTTTAGTGGATGAAGAACCAGAAGACGGCGAAACATCGCAGGATGATATATATGTTTTTCTGACCGAATCTGAGGATTTGTTAGGTAAAATAAACCATGACCTGCTGGCTCTGGAGAAAAAACCGGAAGATACGGGGTTGCTGGATAGTATCAGCAGGTACTTGCATACTTTAAAAGGAAGCGCCCAGATTATGGGTCAGGAAAAAATCGGTAGCCTGGCCCATGCAATAGAAGATATTTTCTCATATTTAAAGGATAACAATCAGCCAATACCAGAGCGCACGAGCGATCTGGTTTTTCGTGCCATTGATGGTATTCAGGGAATGACTGATAACTTAAAGAAGGGTGACAAAGAATCCGGGAATTTGTATCAGGAACTCATTCTGGCTTTAAATAATGAAGTAGATTCTTTGCAGAAAGAAGAAATTCCGGTAAAAGCGCCTGTGATTAAAAAAGTAGAAATCGAAGAGGCCCCGGAAGTTCAAAAAGATGTTGAAAAAACAATCAGGATAACCACAGAACGGTTAGATAATTTTGTAAATATGGCTGCTGAACTGGTAATTAATAAAAGTCAGTTGTCGGATCAACTTGAAAAATTAAAAGAGATCAGAGAGAAGATAGAAGAAGACAGGGCTAAAATAAAAAAGACCGGGAGTGAAATTGACTCGGCGTTTAGTAAAAAATCACCGGATGAGGATAGCGAATCCCGTGGTGATGTGGCACATAATTTTGAAGAAATTTTAGCAAATTTAGATGACCTGTCTCATCGCGTGTCCATCATTACGCAAAAATTTGATCAGAATATTAATCAGATCTCGCATCTTTCCAAATCTCTGCATGATAACATTTTACAGGTACGTATGGTGCCCACAGAGGTCCTTTTTGACAGATTCCCCAGGGCCGTTAGGGATATGGCAAAAAAACAAAAAAAGAAAATAAATTTACTGGTTGAAGGTGAAGATACTGAAATGGATCGTGCCATGATTGAATCCCTGACAGATCCAGTCATGCATCTTGTACGCAATGCCATCGATCATGGAATTGAACTGCCAAAAGTCCGGAAAGAAAATGATAAAAACGAAGATGGTATTCTCCTGCTAAAGGCACGACGAGATAAGAATCAGGTTGTCATCGAGGTTCAGGATGATGGAAAAGGCATTAATGTTGAAGATATAAAAAAGACAATCGTTCGCAAAAAACTGGCCACAAAGGCAGTCGTTGCGAAAATGAGTGAAGATGAAATTATAGATCACATCTTTCACCCGGGATTTACAACAAAGCGGACGGCTTCAAAAGTATCAGGACGTGGGGTTGGTCTTGACGTAGTTGCAGAGGAGATCCAAAAACTAAAAGGAGATATAAGGGTTAGTTCCACTCCTGGTAAGGGATCTATTTTTAGCATCCGAATGCCACTTACACTGGCCATTACCCAGGCCATGCTTGTCAAGATAAAAGGAGAAGTGTTAGCAATTCCTTTGAATTCGATTGAAGAAACTCTTGATTTTGAGAAGAAAAATATCTCACTAAAGGACAATAAAAAGTATGTAAAAATAAAAAATGAAGAGATCCCGACCGGCTATTTATCTGATTTTATAAAATATGACAATGAAGAAACCGGTGAGCCGGAAAAGGGAAACTTGTTAGTCATTCAGGATGGATCAATACGATATGGAGTAATTGTTGAGAAGGCATTACGTAGAGAAGAAATTGTTGTTCGATCTCTGGGAGATGAATTAAAGAAAATGGATTTCATAGCAGGCGGCACAATTTTTGGGGACGGATCGGTTGTCCTGATTGCTGATATCCCGGCGATTACACGCAAAATTGAAGCTGATTACTTTGGAGATCAACGTGATTTCTCTTCATTGGAAAGTGCGCGTGATGTGGTAAAAGGAAAGACTAAAAAAAGCACGGATACCAAAAAAACAGAAGTGTCAAAAAGAAAAGCAGCTGATATAAAAAAGAAGAAAATAGAGGCTCGGAAACCAAATGCCTTAATTGTTGATGACTCGCTCAGTGTCCGAAAGTTTGTATCATCTGTACTGGAAAGAAATAATTATACCACGATATTGGCAGAGGATGGACCGGATGCGCTGGATGAACTTAAAACCAGTGAATTCGATATCATCATCACAGATCTTGAAATGCCAAAAATGCAGGGCTTTGAACTGATTGAAAAAATCAGAGAGCAGGACAAACTGAAAGATGTCCCAATTGTAATCCTGACAGGTAAAGCGGCCAAAGAGAACAAAGAACAGGGCTTAAAACTGGGTGCCAATGCATATATTGTAAAACCATTTAAGGAAAATGATTTACTAAAAACTCTGGATAAGTTTATTCAGATTTAGGGTGTATATTTAGGATACGACTTTATCCATTATTTTATGGTCATATGGTTCATATTTGTTGTATCCAAATGTTGAATTGTTACGTCTCGCCTGCAAGATGCTGGTGTCTTCGTTCCTGTAATTTTTTTTAACCTCTGACAATAGGAAGATCTCTCCGAAGTGCGGTAATATTTATTTCCCATCTGAAAAAAATTAATTTCCGATTTACAGAATAAAGTGTCATTTTAAATCGCCGAATATATGTAGGCGGTGTAATACCCCAAATTGAACTAAAATGAATCTCAAGGGTTTAATTTCAATCTGATTTTAGACTGAGGTTTTTTAACTAAATGAATAATTTAAAAATTCTTTTTTTCACATTTTTGTATATGGTATCTGTGGCGATTGCCCAGGAAACTGTATTGCAAGGTGGTGAAATTTCTGGTAATCCGGTATGGCAGGGAATCATCCGGATTCAGGGTGATGTTACCATTCCTGCAAATGGACGGGTGACAATTCAACCGGGAACACGTATCCTGCTTGGGCCTGCCGGAGATAATATTAAGAGCGGAATTGATAAAACCCGCTGTGAAATCATTGTGCGTGGCAGCTTGATTGCCCGGGGCCAGCCAAATAATAAAATTATATTTTCATCCGCATCTGCTTCACCACGTATGTCCGACTGGTATGGAATTCAATTTTTGCATAACAAATCCGAAAATGTGGTTGATTATTGCATCGTTGAATATGGATATAATGGTATCACAATAAAAAATACAAATATTACCATTTCTAATTCTGAGATTCGTTATAATTATAATTCGGGTATCCGCACGGAGGTAAAGGCTGCTCCTAACCTTACACAAAATATTGTTTCAGAAAATGGATATGCCGGTGTAATATGTGAATTGGGATCAAAACCGCAGCTGACTGAAAATCTAATTACTGGGAATCCAATGGGCATTGTGATTCTCAGCTTATCCCAACCCAATATTGGCTCCGTCAATCGAGATGATAGTTATAATCCGGGGAAAAATAAATTTTTAAATAATGAAGAGTATGATATTTATAATCACTCAAATAAAGAAATTCGGGCACAGAATAATACATGGGATAATGAAAATAGTAATGCGATTGCTGCGAAAATATATGACAATTCTGATAATGGAAAATACGGTATTATCGAATATGAGCCGGTGTATAATTCCCAGTCAAGGCAATCGACGTTAAGTCGTTTTATGATTCTGGCCCAAAATAATGAAGCCTCTGCTCCCAACACGAGCCAAAATGTGGATACAAATCAGTCAAATTCCGGCACGGGTTTAGCTCAGCAAAACGCACAGCCCTCTGCAGAGGGTGATATTTTGCAGCAGATAGATTCTACAATGGAAAATGTCTTTCGCAATCAATCACAAACAGAAGCCGTACCGCTAATTGCATCCACAAATCCAGCAGAACCCAAGGAAGAGAATACATCAGCTGAAATTGAACAGATTGATTTTAACCGTATATTTTTAGAACCTTTCCTTGATACCGGTCGCAAAAAAATCATTCATAAAGAGAGTATAAATTTTAATTCTACTCTTAAAAATGTGCTTACGCCAGGTGTTATTCGCGTAAAAGTTGTGGTAAACCAGCAGGGAAAAGTCGAGTCAGCCAGTATTCTGCGTGGCATAAATCAAATTATGGATGAGTCCGTTATTAATACGGTACGTAATTATGTTTACGATATTGGGCGCGTGAATGGTATCCCTGTCCGGTTTAGCACAAATGAGGTTTTCCGTTTTCAATAATAAACATATCATCATGCTCTTTATCGATGGGGTAGGAATCGGTGAGGACAATCCCGAATTTAATCCCTGTACGAATTCGGATAAAGGGATTTTTAACTCGGCACCGGCCCCTTTTGGCGGATTTAAATTTGGTTTGGACGCCAATCTTGATACGGCAGGCTTACCACAGAGTGCCACAGGACAAACTGCAATTTATACCGGTGTCAATACGGCAGATTTGTTGGGAAGACATCTCTTTGGATTCCCCAATAAACCCCTGCGCGATCTGCTCGCCTCCCAATCGCTATTTGTCAGCCTGACCCAACAAGGACGATCATGCAACTTTCTTAATGCATTCCGGCCGGTATTTTTTACTGCACCTCAAATATTTGAAAATATGCGTATGTCGGCAACGACTGAAATGAACAGGGCCGCAGGACTTCCATTTCATACACTTCATGACATAAAAAACAAAACAGCACTCTATCATGATTATTCGAATCGTGTGCTGAAAAACCTTTTCTTTGATATACCGGAATTTGATGAAAACGATGCCGCAAAAATTATCTTAAAATCGAGTAAAAAATATGACCTGGTACTCTATGAATATTTTGAAACAGATATGGCCGGTCATGGTAAAAATCTTGACCAGGCTGTCAAACAGATAAAAAAACTGGAAGACCTGATAATGGCCCTCCTCAGGCGAATCAGCATGGATGATACAATACTGATTATTATCAGTGATCATGGAAATATTGAGGATCTTCGAACAAAATCACACACAAACAATCCTGCCTACTGTGCCATCTGGAACGATGGCGATGAACAATCCATTGCCGCTCTAAAATCCATCACCGATATGTATGATTATATCTTTCACACGCTCCATACAAAAAAAAATAGCAAAAAATCTTGAAAGAATGGTTTTACCTGATTATAATCTAATTTATTATTAACCACTAAGACACAAAGACACCAAAGATAAAATTATTGATGAAAAATTAATTTTCATAGTGGAGAATATATAGTTTGGCCCAAAAAAGAAAGTTGTTTGTCGCTATTGCCGGGAATATCGGGGTTGGCAAAACCACACTGACGAGACTGCTAAGCCAGGAACTTGAATGGCGTGCCTATTATGAAAAGGTAATTGATAATCCGTATCTCCCGGTATTTTATGATGATATGGAACGCTGGAGTTTTCATCTGCAGATATACTTTCTGTCACATCGTTTTAAATCTCAAAAGGAAATAACCGAGTGGCCGGATTCCTGTATCCAGGACCGGTCAATTTATGAAGATGTTGAGATTTTTGCCCGCACATTATATGAAACCGGCAATATGACCGAAATGGACTATGAGAATTACCGGTTGTTATTTGAGACCATGATTGATTATCTGCGGAAGCCAGACTTAATACTTTATCTCGATGCCTCAGTGGATGACCTGATCGAACGTATATTAAAGCGTGGCAGAGATTTTGAGCAAACCATTGATCCGGTGTATTTAAAAAAATTACATAATGCCTACGATCAATGGATTGGTGAAGCCGAAGAAAAAAATCTGAAAATTATGCGAATTAATACGCGCAATTGTAATTTTGAAGAAAATAAAGATGAACTGCAAAAAATAGTCAAGTATATCAGGGAAATGGAAAAACAGTCTTGGCTAAACGTGGAATAGTTGTCACATATTATTTTCCCCCTTCCGGTGGCGGCGGTGTACAGCGCTGGACAAAACTAATTAAATATCTATCCCGGCAAAACTGGGAGTTCTGTGTCATTACCGCTGAAATTGAGGAATCTTCCCCAACAGATTCATCGCTTTTAGGTGATATCCCAGCTGCTACCCGGATCGTTCGCCCCGAACCAAAGACAACCAATAACACATTTCTAAAAAAAATAATGAATAATATTCCACGCGGCTATGTGCAAAGATGGGCAAGTGCGTTTATTCATGTGACAGACAGTCGAAAAAACTGGAACCGGCAAGTGATACCGCTGATTGATAAGGAACTGGCAGAAAGAAAATATGATGTTATGATTATCAGCATGCCGCCCTATTCAACTGCAGAGTTGGCCGCCTACTATACAGAAAACCTCGATATCCCGGTGGTTTTTGATATGCGTGATCCATGGGTAATTAATCCCTATAAAATTCATCCGACAGTGGTACATAAAAATCTGGATAAACGATCCGAAAATAGAAATTTGTCAAAAATAAAATATGTCGTGTCCGCTTATGATTCCATTGTTCAGGCATACCGGAAATTTACAGGGATTAAATTTTGTGTTATTCCAAACGGATATGATGAAGAAGATTTTGTCGATTTTAAAAACGACAACCCGGATGAGTCTCAAGGCTTTAACCTGGCATTTTCAGGATCATTTTATTCCCATCTTAATAATCCGGAGAGACTATTTAGAGCTTTACAAATTTTAAAGGAAGAGGGTACTGTTGTTCATTTTCATCATATAGGTACCAGTGTGTTAAACCTGGAACGTATGGCAAAGAAATATAATATTCAGGACCGGGTTAAAATCCTGGGATATCAGGATCATAAAGAGTGTCTGGAAATTCTCTCCTCAATGGATGCCTTTTGTGTGATACTGGATTCGCAAATTGAACATGCAGATAAGACCATTGGCGGCAAGGTTTATGAGTATCTCCGCTTCAGGAAACCAATTATGGCATTGGTACCGAAAAATGGGGAAGCCGCAGATTTAATAAAAAAAACCGATTCCGGAATAGTTTGTCAGGAGGACACACCGCAGGAAATCGCCGAATGTTTAAGACGAATCATCTCTGGTAAAACTAAATTCAGTTTCATAAATATTGAAATATATAAGCGCGAAAATCAGGCGGGAAAGCTTGACAGCTTTTTATCTGAATTAATTGAAACACATGAAAATTAGAATATATCTGCTAAGTGCATATATTTTTCTTAACTCCAGCTTATTGGGATGGCAGTTCTGGTCATTCGTCGCAACATTTTATTCGGCAAATGCTCAGATAATTGCAACTCAATACCCGTTGCTCATGTCTGATCTGCAGATATATTTATTACCACTTTGGATAATAACAGTTATTGTCGGATTTATTTTATATTTGCAAATGCGGGATCAATTACCAATCCACATTCTTTCATTTCGTTTCCATTTTTTTTTCGTTGCCGGATATTGTCTGTTTATGGCAATAAATTTAATTCTCTATTACCTGGATGCCACTTTTTATGTTTATGAATTGCTTGGTGTGACTTTGGTGTTATTGCTGATCTATCGTGGCGGTTTAATTTTTTTCCGTTCGGACCGACCGGAATTCATGCATCCGACAACCATGGGTACGACCGTTGTTATGACCGGATTAGCGGGCCTTTCTCTTTTCAACCTGCTATCCGGTTTAAGCGAACAGGTTGAGTTTCAGAATACCTGGTTGTTAATATTACTTTTTCTAAATATGTCAGTCCTTTTTGCCCGGTTCCGATTTCTGGCTTCATTTAATCCGGAGACAAAACAGGCTGCTAAAGAACTATTAGGTAAGTATATATTTTTATTTGGTACCAGGATTATCCTGGGTATTTTTACCCCCATTGTCTTTTTAATCTATTCCATGTTTGCAGAGATTAACGATTTAAAAGGGATATCGATACTAATTTTATTTGGTAGTTTAATTGACATATATCTTATAATAATTACAAGTCACTCAGAGGCAAGCACCGCATGAATTTATCAGATAAAATAAAATACTTACTTTTTGACCTGGATGGTACATTATTGCATTTTGATCTGGATGAATTTGTTTCCGGATACTTATCTCTGATATACCAGCAATTCGCTGAATATAGCTGGAAAGACAGTGTTTCAGAATGGATTCTCACAGGCACGGATTTGATGCTGAGAAATGATGGCAAACAGACAAATCAATCTGTTTTTTTAGATTATTTTGCAAAAAAATCCGGATTGGGCAGAGGACGAAATATGGTCTCATTTTATGAACTTTTTACGAACAAAAATTTGATGAGATGCAAAAGATCTCACAGCAGGATAACGATGCCATAAATATTATCGAAAAGGCACTGCAAGCGGGATATCAATTGGTTCTTGCCACACAACCGATCTTTCCCGAAATCGCAATCAGGAAGAGACTTGCCTGGGCCGGGCTTGCGCACATACCTTTTATAATTGATTACGGATATTGAAAAAATGTCGGCATCAAAACCGTTCCCATTGTACTTTGAGCAAATTCTGGAATTCATTGATGCCAGGGCCGATGAATGTCTCATGATCGGCAATGACCCGGTGATGGATATGGGCGCAGCGGAAAAAGATATTCTCACCTTTTTTATTATAACTGAAGCAAATCAGCCGGTACCCAAGAATGCTGATTTCTCAGGAAAATTTTCTGATCTCGCCAAAATTCTGGATATGGATTAACATAGCTTAAACCACCATTATGTTTTGTGCCCTGGCATTGATTATTTAATGGCAAGAAATCTATCTTTAATTAATAAATGGTCAATATCTGACAGGTACAGAAAAAAGATAAAATACAGATGATTATTAACAGTTTTGATAACTCTAATAAATACAAATAGATACATACTTAATTGTAAAAAATATAATTGAAATACAACGGGAATTGAGTATCGGTACTTGTGGTTTTTATTAAATATTTATTAAATTTAAGTCGATATAAATAGCAGTTTAAAATAAAAGATATCTTTTGGGGGTTAAATGAAAATTTTTACCAATCTCGTCATCGCTTAATTGACTGTTTTGTTTCCAGACCGTATATGGCAAATGTCAGTCAGGCAAATGTTACGGTATCACCAAGCCAGACGAATAATTTTGCCACCTACACAATTCGTCCACAACCGGTAATGGAAACACGGATTTAATGCGAATCAGGATAGTATTATTATTGTCTTTAATGGCAGTACCAATGTACCCGATAATATTACACCTTCATTGGTTACTGTAAACAGTACTACAGTAAACACGCTGGTCGTTAATGGTCAGCGTTTATCAATTGTCACACCGGTAAATATCGCAAAAAATGGCGGTCCGTTTACAGTGGTAATTGACGCCGGTGCAAAAATTAAAAATCCACTCACAGCAGGAACTTACACTTTGCAGGTTGCAACTTCAAAAGAACCGACTCTGGTAACATCAAATAATTACACGATAACACAATCCACATCAACGGTATCAGCTGCTGCTGTTACACCAAATCCTTCGGTCGCAACAGAATCTGCATCATATATTGTTGCTTTCAATGCCGGTAGTGGTGGATATATGGATGCTGGTACCAGCACCATTACGGTTTGGTTCCCAACCGGAACATATATACCGACCGGTGCACTTTCCGGTGTAACGGTAAATGGAACATCTGCAACAGCCAATGCATTAAATGATTCGATTGTTGTCACCACGCCGGTCAATGTTGAAAATAATGGCTCTGTTCAGATTTCATATAGCGCTTGGATCCGGACTGAAAAATCCGACGGTAGACAATACCTATACAGTGGAGATTAAAACCAGTTCTGAACCAACATTTATAACTTCGGAATCATATTTGATTTCACCTGCCGGTCAGTTATCCATATCGGCGATCACCGCAAAACCGGATACAGTAAATGAGTCCGGGATTTTTGAATTTGACTTCCGTACAGGTTCTACCGGTGCATTTGACAGCAGAGCAGGATTCTGTTATAATTATTTTTGAAACAAACACATATCTACCAACGGATATGTCTCCTTCAAATGTGACTTTTTCCAGTGGTGGGTTTACTGATAATGTGCATGCGATTGAAGTCATAAATAATGTCCTAACCGATGAAGATACTGTAAAAATTGTTACTCCATTTGATATTGGAAATTCAAGCAATGTCAGTGTTACTTTTAATAGTTCAGCCGGATATCTCAACCCATCGATAGCCGGTAATTACAAAATACAACTACGGACCACAAACGACATCGATATAGTAGAGTCAAATCCATTTTCCGTATTTAATACCACGACTGAAGTATCTCAGGCAATTATTACTCCCGGAGCAACTTCAACGGGAACAACGACTTTTTATCAGGTCGATTTTAGCCTGGGCAGACTGGGCCGGCTCAAACCGAACGAAAGTACAGTAACCATAACTTTCAATAGCGCATATACATTAAATACGAGTAATCTTGTATATGACAATACACAGATATCAGTTGATGGAGGAGCGTATACAACTATCAGCACCTCCAATATTACGCCAAATAATACGGCTAAAACAGTTCAGATAACCATTCCTCAATCCGTTTTAACGCAGAATAGTGATAATATCTCTTTAATTATAGATGGAGTCGCTACCGATCCGATTACAAATCCTAATTCTCAGGGGAATTACGTCGTTGGAGTAAAAACCAGTGTCGAACCAACCAATGTGAATTCAGCCACGTACAATATTGGCGGGACGTCCATCACATTAAACTCGGTCACATTAGGTGATGCAACTGTAAATAGTGCATCCTCATATACCTTTAATATCACAACGCAATCTCAAATGCGCCCGAATCAAAATGATTATGTAAAAATCATTTTCCCTGAAGGCACCAACATGCCTTCCAGTATTGCCACCACGGATATTTCAATAAGCGGACAAAATGCATCGGCCGTATCGGTTAACCAACCATTGCGTACGTAACGGCAAATGTAAATCAGGTTATTAATGGCGGGACTTTTAATGTAATAGTGAGCAATACTTCGGGAATCTATAACCCGGCTGTGCCCAGTGCGTCATTTTATAAAGTGACTATCAATACGAGTAAAGACCAGGCCCCGGTAACATCTGCCGCCTATAGTATCACCAGCAGCACTAATTCTGTAACCGTTAATTCCGTTACCGCAAACCCATCGGTTATTAATGCCAGCGGTGCGGCATATACGATTAATTTTACAACGTCATCGATTGGTAAAATTGTTGGCGGGGCTGCAGCAGGATCAAGTACCATCACAGTAACTTTCGGTCAGACAATCGTACCGGCAACGATTTCTCCCAGCGCAATCGAAATTAATTCCATCCCCAGCCAGGCGGTATCGGTAACCAGTACAAATTATCCGGCGGTTGGTGGTGTTGTGGAAATTACCATGCCCGTAGGTATATCCGTAGATAATGGCGCAACTGCGTCGAGTTGTATTGGGTACCAGCGCCGGTCTGCAGAATGGTCCGACCTCCGGATCATCCAGTGTATCTGTTCGCACTTTATCAGATAATACCGATGCCAATGGCACACTTACATTGTCTACCAGCCAGTCTTTATCCGTTGGTTCAGTAACGGTTAACCCGGCAACACAAAATGCGGCAGCCGGATATTCGATAAAATTTACAGTTGGTTCGCCGGGTGCCCTTACCGCCGGCGATACAATCAAAATAGCGTTCCCATATAATACCAGATTACCAGCCACAATGAGTTCAAGTGATCTTACGGTCGAAGGCAGCAATCCGGATGTGGCACCTTTGATTGTAGCTGATTCGCTTTATATTGCGGTACCTGAAGATGTTAGCAGATTTGCAGGAAGTTACCATATTAATCAATCAGGCGGCCGGAGTACTCAATCCGACTTTTGTTGGTTCATATTCTCTGGATGTTTCAACTGCTACAGAAGCGGGTCCTTTTACCTCACCAAATTATAGTATCGTACAAACTTCAACTACTGTTTCAGCTGCGAATGTAACGGTTGATGACCCGACACCAACCTCACCGTCCGCATATACTGTTTCTTTCTCGACAGGAGCGAATGGAAGACTTGTGGCGAATACAAGCACAGTTACCGTTACTTTCAATGCCAGTACCGCCGTGAATGCGACAAACACAGTTTACGATAGTTGCTCAGTCGTCATTGGTACAGATACCACCGCCATACCTGTAGCAAACATCTCGGTTTCTGGTCAGGCGGTCACATTTAAAGTACCGACCGGTGTCAATGTCGGAAACTCAACCAACCTGAGTATTATCATCGATGGCGCGACAATACCAATTACCAATCCAACAACATCAGGTGATTATACCCTGCAGGTGAAAACAAGTATTGAAACTTCAAATATAACTCTCGAATTCATACCCTATATCCAATGTCACCGCGGTGACCAATGTAACAGTTAGTCCGACTACAACGACGGTAAATGCAAATTCGGTTTATCAGGTTGATTTTGATGTACAAAATGCATTGACAGCCGGGTCCGGGACCATCACGCTGACATTTCCGTACAATACCTTTATTCCCAGTAGTATATCAACTTCGTTCGTGACTGTTGCCCATGGTAATCCCACTCCGGGTACCGGTGTTGCGGCAGATGCGATTGTGACCAATCCCTCGACCAGAACCGTTACGATCACGGTGCCTCAGACAATTGCCATAAATGATGCGGTTCAAATAATTTTTACCGCCGGAGCCGGATTGGAAAATCCATCAATTGCCGGCACGTATACGCTGCAGGCCAGGACAAGTGCACAACCAATAAATGCTATTTCGGCAGGGTATTCAATTACGTCCACGGCTACAACAATTACCGGTTTTCCAGGTAACTGTTAATCCATTGCAGATCAGCACAGTTGGACAATATACATTTTACATTTACAACTGGTGCCAATGGCCGACTACTGTCGGGAAGCAGTACGATCACATTGCTTATTCCCAATGATGCCACTTTTACACTGGGTGCGCCAACCACCTCGAAAGTCACGGTGAATGCGACTGCGGCGGATGCCGTTGTGCTAAATACCAGAACTGCGACCAACCCGGATACCTTGATAATTACGGTGCCTACAAGTGTAACGATTGGTAATAATACGGGTGTTACGGTGATTATCAGTGAAACAGCCGGATTGCAAAATGCCTCAACCGGTTCTGCTCTGTCATATGGAGCATACACCAGTGTCGAAACAGGTGCGGCATCATATGATTATTCATTACCTGTTGAACTTGCTTCTTTTGAGGTTAGAAGCTTTAATGGCCAGACAATACTAAACTGGATTACTGAAAGTGAACTTGAGAATGCCTATTGGATAATTGAAAGAAAAGATCTGACAAAATCTGAGTATGAATCTCTCAACGCAGGGACGATGAATTTTTATCAGACAGGTTCTGATTTTGAGGAAATAAACAGAGTTGAAGGTCGGGGAAATACGGCATCAAAAAGCGAATATACCCTGGTTGACTCACTAGTCCGTGTGGATGGTTATTATGCTTATCGCCTGGTGGATGTTTCATATAACGGATTAATGACATTTCATGAATCTGTATTAGTGAAGGTCAGTGCACCACTCAGTTTTGAGTTATTGCAGAATTATCCGAACCCCTTTAATCCAAACACAACCATCGAATTCAGATTGCCGGTTACTTCCGATGTAACCCTTAAGATCTATAACATTCTTGGACAGGAAGTGGTCACTTTAACTGAAGGTATTACAAAAGCTGGCTTCCATAAAATGAATTGGAATGGCCGGAATAAAAACAACCAGACTGTCGCCAGTGGCATTTACTTATATGTTATGATAGCCAAAGGTCTGGATGGGTCAAACGAATTTAAAAATGTGAATAAAATGGTGCTGATAAGATAAGCCTGTAAGAATTATTTTTTGACAGGATAACAGGATTCTGATAAAATTTTAAATTGAGATACTATATAAAAGTAATTGGTAATTAGTTATTAGTTCTTTGTTGGTTGTAACTTGTAGATTGTATCTTATATGCAGCATCTTGTATCCTGTATCCTGTTCCTGTCCTACCTCACCAGCATCATCTTCTTTACAATCGAGAATTTTCCCCCCGATAATCGATAGTAGTATATACCGCTGGCTAATCCCGATCCGTTGAAGGTTACCTCATGATATCCGCCATCCATAAATTCATTTACCAGGACATCTACCGGCTGACCCAAAACATTGAACACATCAATTCGAACATATTGACGTTTTGATAAGGTGAAACCAATTGTTGTTTGCGGATTGAACGGATTGGGATAGTTTTGATGTAGCTGATAACTTTTTGGAATATAATTTCCGGCCAATATTCTGGTCGGATCGCCGAATTCGTATGCACCCATATCCGGATTACTGCCCGAATAATTTAATACAGGGATGAACAGGGTGTCCTGGTTGTTATTATATGCCAATTCCTGATCATGAGTACCGGCGTCAATGCAGGGCGACAATTCTGAAAGTCGAAAATCACTAAATGTAGAGTCCATAAACAAGGGCGAATCTGATATATTTGCATTCAACCAGAATAATTTGCTGTTTTGATCTTTTGCGATTTGGGAACTATCATTTTCAATATTGCTGTAGGCAATTGCCGTTCTGGCCGCCCACCATATTTATTTCGATTCCGCTATTGCCCCATAAAATGCTATTGGCCAGTTCTAATCTGGAATTATCCAGCCATAATCCGCCAAATTCAACTGGTCCGTTGGATGGAAGTACCTGGTTTGAAGTAATGGTAGTATGCAGGGCGTAAATATCAGAATTGCTGCTTGCTGATAATGCGGCCGCATCAAAAGCGACGTTACCGGCAATCGTTACACGAAAAAAGTGTAAATCGGAATTGATAATATTCAGTCCACCCCCGCTTCCGGTAGTATAATTATCCAGTATTTCTAATTCAGAAAGATGTAAATTTGAATTCAACGAAGCAAATATACCACCACCGGACCATTCCCCCACATTATCAAATATTTTACCAGTAGAGAATACAATATTTGAACTATCCTTTAAATAGATGCCCCCACCATCGTTATTGGCGGCATTTGCATTTATTGTAACATTTTCCATGTTGATGATGCATTTTCTATCAAGCAGGAGTCCACCTCCCGAATAAACCGAACCATTATCTGAAATAATTGTGTTTTTTATAATCGGATTTGAATTGTTAAAGCAGAAATATGCCGCCACCATTTGCCGCCACATTATTGGTAACAATCAGATTGGTTAGTTTGGGTGAGGAAAAATTAATACAACAGATACCCCCGCCGCCTCCGGAATTGTATCCATTGCGAATGGTAAATCCATTTAAGACAGCATTACTATCCTCGCCGCTTCCAAAGTCACCACTGTTGACGTCGAATTCCCATCAATAATGGTATTTTCAATATCACTATAATTTTCGGAGAAATGTAATTGACCTGTTAAGAAGATTGGCCTTTCCCGGAAAAATTGAGGTTTTCAAAATATATACCGGGTAAGACATAAACGGTATCACCAGTGGATGCAGAACCAATCGCTGTGGAAATATCCGTTAAATTATCCGAAGGAACGATTAGAATATTTGCCGTATGATCATAGATAAACAAAGTAGAATAATATAAAGATCCGGTTCATACCCTGCTCAAAAGTTAATGTACCGAGTGGTAAAATACAAAAATTTATCTGTAAATGATAATTGCGATATTTTTGAATAGTTCAAAGTAGATTTATAATTGCCAATTTTTGACAATGGCATCTAAAATAATTTTTATTGAAGTCGGCATTGTGATAATTGTCAATTCCTGCCAGATGTTATTTTTATTAAATTTAGCGCAAATATTGAAAATGGAATTTTGATTAACTAAATTTGTTAAACCTCTGGGGGGAGTAGCAAAAATGAAATTATCCTGTGGATTATTTCATATCAGCCTTAAACAACTACATATTTTTTCTCAAGATAGACACTAAACTTTCTGCACATTATACCGATAAATCTAATAATATAGAGGGTATACTATATCCAATTCATGCTAAACATTAATATTTATCATAAAACTTTGTGGGGTTTCTGATGGTACGTCAAAACTATTTTATCATTTTTCTGCTGTCTCTGCTGTTATTTGGCTTCCTGCCTGTCTTTGCACAGTCGGAAGGAAATGCGGTATCCTTTGACGGCACAGATGATTACATCGACTTCAGTGCATCGGCCGATACCAATGCATTCGATGTGGATGGTGACTTTACACTGGAAGCATGGATATACATGAATTCCATCACCGGTGCGCGAACCATTCTGGCAAAACGGGATTTCACTGCCGCCACGCCGCCTTCCACGACGAATTATGCCCTGCGTGTCGATAACGGCTCTCTACGATTGTTTTGGTACGCCAGCCCCAGTACGCTTATTGATTGCTTTGAAAATGCGACCCCCGGCGGTCAGGCATCCATATCAGCCACGACCTGGCACCATGTAGCTGCTACGTTTGATTCGAGTACAATGGTTGCCACATTATATGTTGATGGCGCAAATGTCTATAGCGTTGCCATGGCTTCTATGCCCGAACCCAATGATTATCCATTAATTCTGGGCGCGAATTACAGTTCAGGAACCTATGGAAATGATTTCAGTGGTATTATCGATGAAATTCGCATTTCAAAAAACGTAAGATATACAAATAATTTTACCAGACCCAGCACCCCATTTTTATCAGATAGCAATACTGTGGCTTTGTTCCATTTTGACAAGGCCCCCGGAATCACAACCGCACAAAATTATATATCATCCCTGAATAATGATGACGGATCACTTCAGGGAAATACAGTTTTTACAACCACAGCCCCCCCGCTCTCCAGTTATGCTGATAATGCGTTATCTCTGAATGGTACCAGTGATTATTTCTCAGCTGCAGATGATGCCGCACTGGATTTGACTACGGCAATTACTCTGGAGGCCTGGATAAAACCAACGGATGTAAATGGGACACATACGGTAATTTCAAAGTGGGATACGACCAGTGCTAACAGATCTTACCGCCTGGCCGTAAACAACGGCCGGCTGCAATTCCTGGTTTCTCAAAATGGTAGCGCGATTGACACTATAAGTACAAACGGAAGTGTGAATACCGATCGCTGGACGCACGTTGCCGGTGTCTATGACGGCTCAAATTTATACGTCTTTTTAAATGGTGTTTTGGATTCAACATCGGCTTATAACTCAGATATATTTGCCGGTAGTTCTGATTTTGAACTTGGCGCACAGAATGGTGCTAACCTGTTTGAAGGAGAAATCGACGAAATTCGTATTTCCGGTAATGCAAGATATACGACAGATTTTACGGTCCCCACAGCCAATTTTGTGACCGATGCAAACACCGCATTTTTGGCACATGCCAGCCATACGGATTATGAAACTATTGCAAAGGATGCATCGGGCAACGATATTGATCTTACCGCCCAGGGGAGTGCTGCATTTACAGCTGCAAATTATCTTGATGTAGCGTTATCTGCCGGATTAAATAACCCCGGTGCTTCAAATGAAAGTGCCAGCGGTGAATTGATCCCCATGGTGCAGTTCGTTGTTGACGCAACTTCAGCAAGTGAAAATATTGAATTGAACAGTGTAATTGTCAATGCATCCGGTACGGCTGATGATGCAAATGATATTGCGACAAACGGTATTTTATTATACCGGGATGTGAATGAGAATGGTACAATTGAAACCGGAACCGATCAGTATCTCAACTCCGCCGCCGGTTTTAGTGCTGATGACGGAACTGCAACCATCAATCTCAGTGCCTATAATATTTCGTCCGGTTCACAGGCCACATTCTTGGTGGCATACAACCTGGCCGGAACTGCAGGAATTGGTGATACCTTTATCGGTAGTGTCACGCCGGGTGGTATTGATTTAACTGGTGCCAGCAGCAGCGATCCCTATACTGCAATTGGTACAACCGTATCCGGTGGGACTAAGACGATTAATTCTGCCAGGTCATTGACAGTTAGTAAGGGTGTGAATAGTGCTTCCGATCAGTTTGTTTCACCAAGTGCATTGCAATTTGCCGCCCTGCAGGTTCAACTGAGTGCCAGTTCCTCTGATGATGTTACCGTTGATTCGCTCAAGTTTTTTGCAACCGGCACCATGAATCAGAATACCGCGGTTGATTCGGTTGATTTATATCATGATTTGAATAATAATGGCATTTTTGATAACGGTGTAGATACGGCTCTTGTAACCGGTGTTACTATCGGCGTGGATGATACCCTTAATTTTACCAATCTTTCCAGACTGATTAGCGCTGGAACAAGCCAGAATTTACTTGTGGTCTATACTTTGAATGGCACAGCAACTGGTGCTCAGACATTTGGTGCAGAACTGTCACAGGATTCGGATGTCTACTCCAATGCCAGTGTTACAGGATCGCCCGTAACTAGCGGAACTTTCACCATATCAAGTACCGGTCAGATTACTCTTGGTACCGGAGCCTCCAACCCGGGTGCTTCAAATGAAGGTGTGAGTGCGCAGGATATCGTAGTATTACAATTTACTCTGGCTGCAAATGAAACCGAAGATATTGAAATATCTCGTGTGGATTTTACGGCATCCGGCTCCGGAAATGATGCCGGTGACTTAATTGCCTCTTTATATCAGGATGTAAATACAGACGGTGTGTACCAGAGTGGTGTGGATATCCAGTTTGGTAGTGCCGCTACATATAACTCCGATAACGGTACCCTGGTATTTAATATCAGCCCGGGAGCCGATACCTTGATCGCCAGCGACACAAAAACATTTATTTTGGTGTATGATTTTAATACAAATGCCACTGAGGGTGAGACCTATCAGGCCCAACTTGCTACCACGGATATCACTGCAACCGGTATTAACAGTGCCAGCGCGGTATCCATTTTGGGATCATCAGTGCAGGGTGGTACAAAAACGATCAGCAGTATCGGATCACTGACAATGTCATTCAATAATAAACCACCGGCAGCCTCAGTCACAGCTGATGCCACCAACGCACCGGTTTTCCAATTCAGATTGGCTGCCTCGAGTACGGAAAACATATCCGTAAATTCAATTACTTTTGAAGAAATCGGTACTGCTAATGCAAATACAGATATCCAGGTGAATGGTATTAAACTTTACCAGGATGTAGATGATGACGGAATCTTAAACACTGATGTGGATCAGTTTATTGGAACCACAAGCCGCTATGGCGGATCAGAAGTAACATTTGATGGTAATGGTGACTATATCGCTCTTGATGCCAATCAGGATCAGATCGGCGGAACAGGAACATCAGGTATTACAGTTGAATCATGGGTCTACCTGTCTTCATCGGCAGGTGGTGGTGAGCATATTATTGCATCTATTGACCGTAGTGAATACTGGCGTTTGTCGTTAAATGGTCAGAGAAGAGTCTACTGGTCCACCAATTCTGAGGCAGATGTCATTGATGATATGACCGGTGTGACACAATTAAACACCGATACATGGTATCATGTAGCCGCAGTATATGAGCCGTCCACAGGCCAGAAACGTATTTATATTAATGGTACGCTGGATGCATCAACTGAACCCTATGCTGATGGCACAGTCCTTGGATCGGGCATTCCGAGATTTGGTTTTATTGGTGTGGGTAGTGAAGCACCTACCTTTAATGGAAATCGTGGACCAACCAATTATTGGTGGGGTGGACTGGACGAATTCCGCATTAGTTCCACGGTTCGTTACACATCGGATTTCACCGCCTCGGCAACAGCTTTTGCCAATGATAGTGATACAGAAATGCTGATGCATTTTAACGAGGGCAGCGGAACCCTTACTGTAAATTCAGCAATTGGCAGCGGTGTAGGTGATGCAACCCTGTATGGTCAGACGAGTTTTGTTGATGCCACACAAATTTTTGAAAATATCGCAACCATTTCTACCGCTGGACAAACAATTCCGGCATCCACATCGCGTGACTGGTTATTGGTATATGATCTTGCAGACAGTGCATCCAATGGTGAAACTTTTCAGGCCAGACTGGGCTCACAATATGATCTGGATGCCACCGGCGAGGTTTTCGGCCAGCCGGTTGTTCCGGGCGGTACCTTCCCACTGAGTGGAAATGCCCAGACTGTATCAAATATTGGTGCGATTACCATGAGCCTTGGCTCTGCTACTCCGGGGGCTGCCAATGTACCAAACAGCGTCCAGGATCTGGAAATGCTGCAGTTACAATTGTCCGCCACCAGTGCAGAATCGTTAGAAGTTCAGAGTATTACTATTAAAGGTAGCGGCAGTGCGGTTGAAAATGTTGATGTTGATTCTGTATATCTTGCCGTTGATTTGAACACAAATGGAGTTTATGATCTGGGTGTGGACGAAGTCGCATCCCAAAAATATGCTTTTGCAGCAGATAATGGTACGGTAGTGATTAGCTTATCTGATACCTTACCTAAATCAGAGAGTAAGAATTATCTGGTTATGTATGATCTGGCCGGCTCGGCTTCAAATAATGAAACATTTGCCGCCAGTTTGGATCTGAATACCTATATCAGTGCCGTGGGGCTTGCCTCTGCTTCGGCAGCCAACATATCTGGTGCACCGATTCAGGGTAGTACTATGACGATACAGAATGCACCGACCCTTACTCTGATGCCCGGTTCCAGTAATCCCGGGCCGGAAAGTATCACAAGTGATGCTTTTGATGTAAGTATGATGCAAATGAATCTGGCTGCCGGTGCCGGAGAAGATGTGGATATTACCAGTATTAAATATATTGATATTGGAACCGGTGACGAATCAACCGCAATTGACAGCGGAAATGTAAGAATATATCGTGATGTGAATAATAACGGCACCCTGGAACCACTAAATGACATACTACTGGCTTCCGGAAACATCTTTTTGAATGGCGATCCCGGAAATGCCGTTAGTGTTGATGGAACGGATGATTATACAAATGTTCCTGATGATAATAACCTTGATATAACAGGCGATCTGACAATTGAAGCCTGGATTTACCCGTCACAATCCGCCGGTGCAACTTATACCGTTGTAGCCAAGCGTGATTTTGGTGTGGCCGGTACGCCAACCAACTACTCACTCCGTGTTGATGATTATCGTATGAGATTTTTCTTTTATTCACCAAATGGTAGTTTGCGTGACTGTTTTGACGCGACTCAGAGAATCTTTCCCGGTGACTGGTATCATATTGCCGGTGTCTATGACGCCACAGCAAATCAAATGCGTTTATATGTAAATGGAAACCTGGTACAAACCTCAAATATCGGTGACAATGATCCGGTAGCAAACACATATCCCATTAATATCGGTCGAAGATACCGCACCGGCGCAACCGGTGGTGGTGACAGTTATTTTGATGGTGTTATAGATGAACTAAGGCTTTCGGATGCCGTTCGTTATACCGGAAGTCAGTTCAATGTGTCACAGGTTCCTTTTAGTCCTGATGCCAATACCAGACTGTTACTGCATTTTGACGATGCGGTTGGTTCTTCAACAGCGGCAGATTCATCCGGGAATGGACTGGACGGAACGCTTGTCAACGGTGCGGCGCTGGTACAATCCACTGCACCATTGAATGGTGGTATGACGATACCTCTGTCAAGTGTATCTATATCTGCCGGTACGAACGAAAACTGGTTACTGGTCTATGATTTCAATGGCAGTGCCATTGAGGCGGAAACCTTCCAGAGCCGTGTACTCCGTCCGGTTGATATACTGGCCGAAGGTGCAACCAGTGCACTTCCTACAAACAATTCCGGCTTACCGGTTACCGGTGGTCTCAAAACAATCACCAATGTGGGTAATCTGACTGTGGATGTTGGTGATAATAATCCTCCGGCATCCAGCATCGCTGCGGATGCTTCGAACGTGGTCATGTTACAATTTAAATTATCTGCAAGTGCGGCCGAGGCGATTGAAGTAAACTCGGTCACATTTAATGCGCAGGGAACCGGTCATGATGTTTCTGATATTTCAGCGAATTCCATCAGAATGTATCAGGATGCAAATAATAATGGTGTTTTTGACAGTGGTACGGATGTTTATCTGAACCAGGGCGCGGCCTTCGATGCCGACAACGGGTCACTGACAATTACCACATCCGGCCAGACCATTGCAGCCGGTACCACACAAAACTGGATTCTGTTATATTCATTTGCCGATTCTGCGTCGGTAAACGAAACTTTCTTCACAAGAATAGTTCAGAATAGCGATGTCAGTGCAACGGGCGTAACTTCCAGTGCATCCATCGTTCCGGGATCTGCCACGTTTCCGGTTACCGGAAGTATTAAAACCATAAGCACGACCGGTGCGATTACACTTTCTCAGGGATCTGGTAACCCTCCGAATAGTACCATTTCAGCATCAGAATCAAACGTTGTAATGACACAATTACAACTGGCTTCAAGTACTGCTGAGACACTCAAAGTCGCACAATTACAGTTTAAAGCAAGCGGTTCCGGTGATGATGTCAATGATATCAGCAATATATATCTTTATCATGATCTGAATGACAACGGCGATCTGAATATCGGTGTCGATACACTGATCACCAGCTCGGGCCCATATGCGACAGATAATGGTATCGTAACATTTACGTTTACTGATTCCTTGATATTCCCGGCAGGAACGACCCAAAACTGGTTGCTGGTGTATGATATGTCCGGATCTGCCGGTAACGGTGATGCCTTTCAGGCCAATGTTGAGTTAGCTACATATCTTACCGGAAAAGGAGCGATATCAGGTGATAATATAACTGTAAATGGAATTTTCCCGGTTTCCGGTGCCGTTAAAACGGTTAGTTCCGTAGGAACTATGACGATTACGGCCGGAGTTAACAATCCGGGTGCCACAGTTGAAGCCAAAAATGCGGTCAATATTGAAATGCTGCAGGTAAATTTCGCTGCCTCAGCCGCTGAATCATTACTTGTGGATACCCTCACTTTTACCGCGCTTGGCAGTATTGATGATCTGACTGATATTTCTGTTGCGGCGATTTATAAAGACATCAACAGTAATGGGATTCTGGATCTGACCATCGATGAGCAGGTGGATTCATCACGGGCATTCAATGCCAACGATGGCACTGTCACATTCTTCCCATCTGATACATTAACGCCTTCGACAAATATGGATTACCTGGTTATATATAATCTGTCCGGTACGGCCAGTGGTGGGGAAACATTCCGCGTTCGTCTGGGTGCCGGTGATGCCATCATCACCGGTCTTGAATCCGGTAGTCCGGCAGGATTACAGGGATTACCGCTCACATCCGAGCAAAAGACAATTACAGATGTTGGTTCATTTACCCTGTCTGAAGGTTCGGCAAATCCGGGGAATTCAAATATTACCGCTGATGCCCAACGTCTGGCAATGTTACAGTTCAATATGGCTGCCAGCAGTGTGGAAGATATCGAGGTCAGCAGTGTAACGCTGCGCCATTCGGGAAGTGCCGATCCCGCAACCGATATCATTGAAAATAAGATTGATCTTTATGTTGATAATGGAAATGGTGTCTTTGATGATGGGGCAGATACATATATTGGTACCGGTTCAAAATTTCAGAATTACGCCGTTACTTTTAATGGAACCAGCGATTATATCGCCGTTAATGCCAATCAGACACTGGCGGGTGGTATAACCAGTTCCGGTTTAACCGTGGAAGCCTGGGTACGCGTACCCTCTAGCGCAGGTGGAGGCGAAAAAATTATTGCCTCATGGGACAGAAGTGATTACTGGCGTTTTTCCATCGATGGAAACCGGCGTATTAATTTTGACACCTATGGCAGTGGTCAGGGTATTAATGATATGGTAGGCTCAGCTCAGCTGACAACCGATACCTGGCATCATGTTGCTGTAGTATATGAGCCGTCCAGTGGTCAAAAGCGAATTTATATTGACGGCACCCTGGACGCCACATCCGAACCATTTCCCGATGGAACTCTGCTTGGAAATGGATCAACCCGTTTTGGTTTTATCGGTGTAGGAAGTGAAGCCAGTTCATTTAATGGTACAATTGGTCCCGCAAGTTATTGGAATGGTGATATTGACGAAGTCCGTATCAGTAATGCCGTAAGATATACAAGCAACTTTTCAAAGCCGACCGGAGATTTCACTCCGGATGCCAGCACAGCAGTTTTGTACCACTTTAGTGAAAATGGTGGTACCATAACCACTAATGCCGCAACGGCGGCAGGCGGCGGCGATGGACTGCTGAACGGCAGTACCTCATTTATCGAGAGTGATGCATTTCCTGGTTTAACAGTTACTATTGCGACAACCGGCCAGACTATCGATGCCGGTACATCTCAGGACTGGTTGCTGGTTTATGATCTGGCAGATAGTGCGTCCGTAGGCGAAACATTTGTCGCCAGCGTTCTCAAGACAAGCATTGTAACAACAGGTGCCACAAGTGGAAGTATTATCAAAGCAGATGGAAATAATGTCGCCGGTGGCGAAAAAACAGTTTCTGCAGTCGGAAGTATCTCTCTGGCAGCGGGTAGCAGTAATCCGGATGCCTCGACCGAGTCCGCTGATGCACTTAATATCGAAATGCTACAGCTTCAATTACAAGCCTCGGCAGCGGAAAGTTTGCTTATCAGCGAATTTCAAATAAAAGGTCAGGGAACGGCCGATGAGCAAAATGATGTTACTTCGGTTTACCTGTATCGCGATTTGAATAATAATGGCGTATTTGATTCCGGTGTGGATACACAAATCAGCACCTCACAGACTTTTGGTGCCGATAACGGGGTCATAACCTGGACATTTTCACCGGCAGAGACCTTACAGGCCGGCTGCCCAGGAAAACTGGTTAGTCGTTTATAACCTGGCCGGATCAGCTGCAAATGGTCAAACAATGCAAACCCGGGTGGAGCTGGCAAGTTATATGACGGTTAGTGGATTGACTTCAGCACAATCTATTACACCAACCGGTACATTTGCCATTTCCGGTGGTTTGAAAACCATCAGTAATATCGGCCGTCTGCAAATCAGTCTTGGCACAAATACACCGCCCGATGGTACGGTTGGACTGGCCGCAAATGATGTTGAAGTTATCCAGTTGCATTACGTAACCAACAGTGCCGAAAGTTTGCGTGTAGACAGCGTCAGATTTACACCACAGGGTACAACAAATCATAATCTTGCCGTATCCCAGGCCAGATTATATAAAGATCTGAATGGCAATGGAATTTTGGATTTGGTGGGTGACCAGCTATTATCGACCAGTACATTCAGTGATTCACTGAGTGCCATCGTATTTACTTTGGCAGATACATTACCGCCAAATAACGTAACCGACTATCTGCTTGTATATGAGTTATCCGGCGGTGGTACGATAGGTAATGATTTCAGAGCGTCGATAGTCATTGATAGCGATGTGTTTACAACCGGACTTTCCGGCGCACCGCATGATGGCACTGTGCTCGGACCACCAATCGTCGGTAATACATTAACCTTGTCGGGAAATGGATCACTTACCGTACAAACAGGTCCGGCAAATCCGGGATCATCAAATGAACCGACGGATGCTCAAAACCTGGCGATGATGCAGGCAAGATTCACAGCCAGCAATGTGGAAGATATAAACATAAATAGCATCACATTCACAGCGGCAGGAACCGGAAATGATGTCACCGACATCGCAATAATGGGATCAAACTGTATCGTGATATAAACAGCAACGGTGTGTTTGATAACGGTACGGATCAGTTTATCGCGCAGGCTGCGGCTTATGGTTCCGATAATGGAACCGTGACACTCACTACAACCGGTCAGAGCATTACCAAGGGGACAACCCAGGATTGGTTGGTAGTATATGATCTTGCCGGTTCGGCCTCCAACGGTGAAACGTTCCGGGCCAGATTGCTCCAGGCGACTGATATCAATGCACGAGGCGCAACTTCTGATTCAGTAATCGTCGCCGATGGTTCGTTGCCGGTCGTCGGTGGACAAAAAACGATCAGCAGCACTGGTTCAATCACGCTGGCTCAGGGAAGCAGCAATCCATCGGTTGGTCCGATTGGTGATAGTGATTTGGATGTGGAAATGCTGCAATTACAATTATCCGCATCCTCGGCAGAAACTCTCCTGGTCAGCCAGGCGCAGTTTAAAGCCTCAGGAACCGGAATTGACCAGACAGATATTTCTGGTGTTACGCTTTATCATGATTTGAATAACAACGGTATCTTTGATTCCGGTGTTGATACCGCGCTTGCGGCGGCAGGAACCTATCCGGGTGATAACGGAATTGTTACTTTTACTTTTGCCGATTCCGTTGAAATTCCGGCAGGCAGCGTAAATAACTGGCTGCTGGTATATGACATGGCCGGCTCCGCAGCAAATGGCGCCACGTTTAGCGCGGCAATGGAGTTAAATACGTACATGACGATAACCGGAAAATCGTCCGGTTCACCAATTACACCGGCGGGAACATTCCCAATAGCCGGTGCAACAAAGACGGTAACGACTGCCGGTATTCTCACAGTGGCAGCAGGCAGCAATAATCCGGGTGAATCACTGGAAGCCAATAATGCAGTCAATATTGAGATGCTGCAGGTAAATATGGCATCTTCGGCTGCGGAGTCTCTGATGGTGGATACATTACGCATCACGGCACTGGGCAGCATCGATGAACTAAATGACGTTTCTTTTGTCACACTCTATCGTGACGTTAACAGCAATGGTGTGCTTGATTTAACAATCGATACTCAGGAAGATTCCGCCCAGGCATTCACTGCCGATAATGGCAAAGTAAAATTTGCTCTGAATGATACACTGGCACCTTCTTCCAGCCGGGATTATCTGGTCGTATACAACCTGTCGGGAGGCGCCAGTGGCGGTGAAACATTCCGGGCACGTGTAGATGTCAATGATGTTGATGTAACCGGAATTGAATCCGGTAGTCCCGTAACAATACAGGGCCTGCCGTTGACATCAGCAGTTAAGACAGTTACGGATGTTGGTGGATTAACCCTGGCGACCGGTGCGGCAAATCCGGGAAATTCAAACATCACGGCTGCTGCCCAGAATGTGGCCATGCTGCAGTTTAATCTGGCTGCCAGCAGTGTAGAGGATGTGAATGTGAGTAGTGTAACATTTCGTCATACTGGAACCGCGAATCCATCGACGGATATTCTTGAAAATCGTATCAATTTGTATGTGGATAATGGTAATGGTGTCTATGATCCGGGAACGGATGCATTTATAGGTAACGGCACCAAGTATCAGAATTATGCAGTGAGTCTTGGTGGTGCAGGTGATTACATTGCTATGGATGCCAACGGCAGTGAAGCCGGCGGAATAACAAGTGCAGGTCTTACTGTAGAAGCATTTATCAATATACCTGCCTCAGCCGGTAATGGTGAAAAAATTATCGCCTCACTGGATCGCAGCGAATTCTGGAGATTATCCATAAATGCACAAAACCGGGTATACTGGTCCACCAATGCGGCCGGACAGGGCATTGACGATTTTGTTGGTAATGCACAATTATCCAGAGACACCTGGTATCATATTGCGGCAGTATATGAAGCATCCACCGGTCAAAAGAGGATCTACATTAATGGTGTACTGGATGCAACTTCAGAGCCATATACTGATGGAACAGTTTTAGGATCCGCTACCACCAGATATGGATTTATCGGTGTCGGAAGTGAAGCCAATACCTTTAACGGTACAATAGGTCCGGCAAGTTATTTTATCGGTGATATCGATGAGTTCCGAATCAGTAACGCAGTTCGCTATACGGGTAGTTTCTCTGTCCCGACAGAAGCATTTACGGCGGATGCGAGTACGGTTGTGTTACATCATTTCAGCGAAAATGGCGGCACAATTACAAGTAATTCTGCAACAAGTGGTACGGCTGGCAACAGTCTCCTGAATGGCAATACTTCATTTATCGAAAGTACAGCATTCCCGGGTAATACAGTTACGATTGCAACCACCGGTCAGGTAATCAGCTCCGGATCATCCGTGGATTGGTTGCTGGTATATGATCTTGCTGACAGTGCGTCCCTGGGTGAAACATTTGTCGCCAACCTCTCCCGGACCAGTATTGTTGGTCTCGGCGCAACCAGCGGCAGTGATATTCCGGTGGCAGGTGTAAACGTTGCCGGTGGTGTAAAGACTGTATCCGATATAGGTAACTTAACTCTGAGTAATGGCTCGAACTCACCGGCCGCATCATATATTGCGCCGGGTGAATCTGAGGTGGTTATGCATCAGATACAGTTCCAGGCCAGTGCGGCGGAAACTTTGGTTGTGACTCAGTTCCGGACAAAACTCAGTGGCACCGGTAATGATGCAACGGGCGTTGATAGTCTGGTAATATACCACGATACCAACTCCGATGGATTATTCTCGTCGGGTATCGATGAAAAACTGGCAACATCGCAGGCTGTCACACAGAATGATCAGGTGCTGACATTTGCTACTGCAGATACGATTCCGGCTGGAACCTCACGCGACTGGATCGTACTGGCATATTTTTCGAACAGCCTTGCCAATGATCAAACCTTTCGCACCGGGCTTGAGCTGAATACGTATGTAACCGCATCAAATCTGCTCAGTCAAAGCCGCTCGGTACTTGGTGCGCCATTGTATGGAAATTATAAAACAGTGCGCGATGTGGGTACACTCACGCTTCAGGCTGGTACGGCCAATCCGGCGTCCAGCAACGAAGGGAACGGTGAAACCGGTATCGCTATGCTGCAAATTCAAATGAATGCCAGTTCGGCCGAATCATTGGCTGTCCAGTCAATGACCATTACTTCCTCGGGTACAATTGATGAATCGGCAGATGTTGCCGGGGTAAAATTATACCGGGATGTAAATAATAACGGTGTTTTTGATCCGACTCAGGATGTACAGTTAGGTACGACTGAAACCTTCGCCACAGATAATGGCACGGTTATCTTTACTCCTTCGCCAGCGGAAATTCTGACTCCATCATCAAGCCGGAATTTGCTGGTGGTGTACGACCTGAATGGTACAGCGACCGCCGGCGAAACATTTCGTGTCAGTGTCCTGACCAATGCAAATGTGGTTGTGCAGGGTGTTGAATCAAGTCAGAGTGCCGTTGTACTGGGGGCACCGGTTAATGGAAATTACATGACCATACAGGATATCGGATCTCTGTCTATTTATGAGGGTCTGAATAATCCTGGTAATTCAAATGAAACGGCAAATGCCTTGAACCTGGAAATGCTGCAGATCAATCTGGCCGCCAGCTCGGTTGAGAATATTCGCGTGGATTCTCTGCGCTTCTCCGCCGCCGGAACGGCCCATGATGTTACCGATATCGTAAATAACGGTGTCCGGTTATTCCTCGATGACGGTGATGGTATTTATGAGCCGGGTGTGGACAATCTGATTGGTTCTGCCGGTAATTTTAATGCAGATAACGGTTACTTTACTGTAAATACCGGTGGAGAGGTTATCAATGCCAATCAAAACGAAAACTGGCTATTGGTTTATGATCTGGCAGGATCCGCTGCACAAAACGAAACATTTATTGCCAGATTCCTGCAGGCCAGTGATATATTTGCCGTTGGTGTTACATCCGATTCTTCTGTTTCCGTAGCTGTTGGCGGACCTGCTCCGGCAATGGTATTGGCAGCAGCCGATTACGGATCGGATTTAAGTATGTCAGAAGCAGAAATGGCAGAGGAAGAGGCGATTCGTCTCGCTGTATTGGGTAAGGATGCACAATCTCTGGGTGGCGACGGCGACAGAACTGCCGATTCACCGATTGTGGGTGGTACTAAAACTATTACTATTGTGGGTAGCCTGACACTTTCGGCAGGTTCCAATAATCCGCCAGCCAAAAACATCGGCAGCAGCGATACGCTGCTTACCATGTTACAACTGGGATTACGTGCCGGTAACTCAGAAGCGCTTAATGTTTCCCAGATACGATTTACTGCTTCAGGAACGGGGAATGATGCGACTGATATTTCCAGTGTCCGGTTGTTTAATGATCTGGATGGAAATGGTCAGGTCGATGTCACGGATACACAGATCGGAACCACACAGACCTTTAGTGTGAATAACGGTTCTGTCATTTTTGCCGGATTAACTGAAACCTTAACAGCCGGAGCAACAGAAAACTGGTTATTCGTTTACAATCTGAATGGTAGTGCAAGTAATGGCGAAACCTTTGCCGGGAATGTGGCTTTGAATACACACGTCACGGCAACCGGTGTTACCACATTACAAGTCTGTTCCGGTGAATGGCGCGCCTGTGAATGGTAATAGTCAGACTGTCTCCGATGCCGGAACATTAACACTCAGCGCCGGTGCCAGTATGCCGGATGCATCAAATGAGGATGGTAATGCGACGAATGTATCCATGTACCAGATTAATCTGGCTGCCAATTCTGTTGAAGCTATAGACGTTACATCAATCACCTTTAATGGCGAAGGAACCGGGGATGAAGCGTCAGAAGTCAGCAATGTCAATCTGTATCACGATATAAACAATAATGGTGCATATGATGTGGCAACCGATACCCTGGTGGGATCGGGAACATATTCAGGAACGACGGTAACTCTGGCATCATTAACCGCAACGGTCGATGCCGGAACCAACCAGAACTGGATTGTGGTATACAACTTCTCAGGTGCCGCGAATGGCAATACATTCAGAGTAAGATTTGCTAATAATACGGATATTGCAATTACATCAGGCAGCGGTAGTGCATCGGTCATCGGTGCACCGATTGTCGGTAACTATAAGACGATCAGCAGTACGGGTAGTCTGACGCTGGCAGAAGGCAGCAATAATTCGGTTGATATTTCCATTGACCGCACAAACAGTAATATCGAAATGCTGCAGATCAGTCTCAGTGCCAGTTCCGTTGAGAATATTGATGTGACACGTCTGACAATCACGCATCAGGGTTCGGGTGATCCGATCAATGATATCGTGAGCGAGGGTGTAAAACTGGTTAACGATCTGAATGGTGACGGCAATTATAATGTCGGTACCGAACCGGTCCTGACCGATAGCAGTTTTCTGGTTGGTGATACAGTGACATTTAGTTTAGCTGAAACTATCACCGCCGGAACAACAGAAAACTGGCTGGTGGTGTATGACTTTGATGGTGGATCTGCCCATAACAGCACCTATCAGGCCAGATTGCAGTCGGCAACAGCCGTAACAGCCACTGGTGCCATATCAGCGGCTTCAATAACACCTGATGGTTCATATCCATTACGCGGTGGCACTATCACCCTGACGTCATTCTCCAACCTGGCTTTAGCCGGTTCGGATTTGAGCGCCACGCCATTACCTGGTAATCAGGATGTTGCCTTGCTGCAGATTGATATGACGGTTGACCGGAATATCTCAACAATTTACAGTATGCGCATTGATAACCGGGCATTTATTGGCACACCGGATGCGGCAGATGTGGATTCTATCAAGATCTATCTGGAAAGTGGTGTAACAGGTGGATTCCAGCCGGGTCAGGATGTTCTGCTGGGTGGTGAAATACCCACGGATGACGGCTCGGGTGGATCAGCACTTATCACCTTTGCCAGTCAACTGGATCTGACAACGGCAGGCGGCATACTCTATGTGGTATATGATATCGCTCCTACAGCAAACACAGCAAACAGCGTCGGTGTCCTTATCTCAGGAACCGGTTATCTGAGTGTCAATTCTCCGACTACTATTCTTGATGCGGGTGATTTCCCGATTCAGAGTACTCAGGATTACAGTTTGCCGGTTGAATTAACATCGTTCACGGCAACCGGTGAAGCGGGTGCGGTGGTATTAGAGTGGGTCACTGAGAGCGAAGTTAATAACCTGGGCTTTATTATCGAACGCAAGATGAAGGAATCTGATGAAGATTACAGGGAAGTTGCCAGCTATAAATCGGCGACCGAACTTCAGGGACAGGGTAATTCATCCTCGCAGCATCGTTATCACTACCGGGATGAAATGGTGACACCGGAGGTTAACTATGCCTACCGTCTGATCCAGGTGGATATTGACGGTTCTCAGAATATCGCTGCCAATCGTGTAGAAGCCGTGGCCTTAGAGAAATTACCAAACGACTTTGCACTCAATCAGAACTATCCGAATCCGTTCAACCCGGAAACAAAGATCAGTTTCTCAATACCACAGGCAAATCAGGTTACGTTGGTTGTCTATGATCTGCTTGGCAATAAGGTAACTGAAATCATGAACAACAAACCATATGAAGCTGGTTCATGGACCGTGACCTGGAATGGACGAGATGACTTTGGCCGGGCTGTATCTACCGGTGTATATATCTACACCATCCGCTCCGGTCAGTTCATGGATAGCAAGAAGATGACGCTGGTCAAATAGGTTTATGTGAGACCAAGATAGAAGAGATAGAACGCGGATGACACGGATCACGCGGATTAACGCGGATAAAAACAGGTTTATAAAATCCGTGAAAATCAGTCTGATCTCTGTCAGCCGGTAGGCTCATCCGCCTTCGGCGTGACAAATCTGTGGGTTATTCAAAATATGGATAAAAAAGCCGGACTTTCATCCGGCTTTTTTTTATTATTACTATATCTCCATTAATCCAATCTACAAAATCAGATTTTAAGATTCATTTTTAAATCATACCTAACATGGGTTTAATGCGATCTATTTGTTAGGTAAATCGAAGAGTGTTTATTTGATGACAACTAATTGATTTTGTAGATTGAGTTAAGTGATCTTTGAAAAGTATAGTACCTAGCGCAAAGATAGTGCTAATAACTATTGTAAAGATTTAAAATTTCAAAGATCAGATACATTTGATTGCGGACTATTGGTAAACATCCCGGCGATGTCGGATTCGAGTAACTACTATAATTTGATCTGTTTGATTTAGTTCGTATACAATGCGATAAACACCGACACGTAAACGATAATAATCATTTTTTCCTTTTAGTTTTTTTACATCTCCGGGGAGGGGAGTGAGGGAAAGTAAATCAATCTTTTTAATCACTCTTTTCTTGATATCTTGCGGAAGATTTTGGAATTCTTTTACAGCGGAAGATTTAAATTGTACTTCGAACTCTATATTATCACTCATCTTGAAGAAAGAGCCTCTTTTTTTATCTTTTTCCATAATATATCGGGCTCATCACGGCGTGACTCGGAGACTATAATATCATAAAAATCTTCCCAGTGTTCACCCCATTTATTAAGATCGAGAATAACACTTTTTCTATTGCCCTTATCATCAACAATATATTGTATGCCTTTGAGCATTATTTTTCCTTTTTTCACTTTTGATCAAATATAGTTACGTGTAAATGTAGATACAATATAAATATCTCTTGACAAGCATTTCAAAAAACAGCAACTGCCTACTGCCTACTGCCTACTGCCTACTGCCTACTGCCTACTGCCTACTGCCTACTGCCTACTGCCTACTGCCTACTACCAATTGCCAATCACCAATCGCTCACTTCCGCGCCTTAATCATCGTATATATCCCGGCAATACCGAATATGATATTACCGATCCAGGCGGCCAGCCATGGATCAAGTGTGCCCTCGTGACCGAGAACCTGACCGGTTCGGATAAATAAAAAGTATATAAAGCAAACAAGCAGACTGATACCGATACCGACCGCCGTGCCGCTGCGTCTTTTTTGCGCGGCAATTGGTGCACCAAATAATATGATAACAAAATTGGCAAAGGGATAGGATATTTTTAAATGCATTTCAACGACCCATTTCCTCACAACAGCACCTATCTCCCGCATTTCTTTGATAAAAATCTGAAGCTCGGAAAAACTCATTTCTTCGGGATTCTTCTGTAATTCCAGGAGATTAACCGGTTTAAAATTGAGCTCCGGCATTACCAGTTCATCATGTTTTGCCAGTACATCAATTGAGTCTTCCAAACTACGTTCAGAGACGTCATACAATGTCCAGGTCTGTTCATTCCAGCGCATCTTTTTGGCATCTATCCGCCGCAACAGGGTAGGCCCATCGAAATATTGAATACTGACCCGCAGAGCCTCGTTTTTTTGACCGTCAAAAAATGATATGGATACCTTGCGGTTTATATCATCCTGCAGATAGATATTGTTTCGTTTTGATCCGATATTTTTTGGATTATTCTGAATATCATAGCGGTAGATATCCATCCGCCTTTGATTTGTTTCCGGGACGATCCGCTCATTGAATAAGCCTGCCAGGATACTGATTATAAAGGAGACCACAAATAATGGCAGAAACATGCGATACATACTGATTCCGGAACTTTTTTGTGCCACAATCTCATTATGCTGCGACATATTGCCCAGGGCGAACAGACAGGCCAGTAGCATGGCCACGGGTAAGGTTAAACTGATGATATGAGGAATAAAATATAAATAATATAATACAACCTGCGAAAGTGACGCGCCACGGTCTATAAATTTATCGACATTTTCAATCAGATCGACCACCTGGAAAATGACCACAAAGGCGGCGATACTGAAAAACAAATTAAACAAAAATTTCTTTAGCAAGTACCAGTCAAGTATTTTCATAATTCCTAACTTCTAATCTCTAATCCCAAATGCCGTGTCCCTATGATTTCGGCCAATTGATTGCCAATTGCCTATTTTTTATTGCCAATATCCATAACTTTCTCGCCAAATCGCTTTAAAAATGCCCCCACTTTTTCCCAGCGGATCACGGTGGTCTCTTTGACGGTGCGCCAGGTCAGGTAGGAACCGACCAGCCCAATTATGATATTTGGAAACCACATGGCCAGCACGGGTGGTAAAAAGCGGCGGTCAGCCAGATCCTCACCAAGGATCAGACAGGCCCAGTAAACCAGGAAAAATAAAATACTCAGAGTTGCGCCAACGCCCATGCTTCCTTTGCGGGTGGCAATACCAAGCGGGGCACCAACCAGTATAAACACCAGGCTGGCAAACGGAATGGAAAACTTTTTATGGACTTCAACCATATAACTGTTGATTACGCGAACACTATTCTCTAACCGGCTTTTGGCCATACGGATTGTCTGGTATTCGCGGCTTGCTTTACGATGGGCAGCGTCACAGGCCCGTCTCCAGGCAGCTTTGTGGATATCTACTTTTTGATCGGATTCATAAGGCTCTGCTAGTACGGAAAATTCTTTTTGCAGCGCCACCTCAGACTTGCTGATCTGATCCGAAATTTTCTCTCTTTCCTGTTTGGCACTTTCCTCACTTTGTCGAACTTTATCCAGCATCATAGACACATTCATCTCACGATCGCCGCGTGAATCATCATCTCTTTTTTCAAGCATAAATTCCGGCGCTGGAATATAAAACTGGTTCCGTGAAAACCGTGAAAACCGGTACTCTTCCGGATTGGTAATATTCAGCTCGTGATATTCCCCGTCAAATAGGGTAAAGAGCAAACTTTTCTTTCGCTCAGAATATACCATATATCCTTCCTGGGCAATAAGCGTAATATTGATCTGGGGTTTGCTGCGGTCAAATATTGTCACATTCACCAGGCGGTCTGGTTTTGTTTCCGTATTGAATTCCGGTCCCAGCACATTTAGTCTTTCTGATAATTCCTCACCCAGTGTTTTTTCAATTTTCTCAGTATGAAAGGAGTATTTGCCGACGGTAAAGAAGATTCCCGGTTCCAGTTTTAAGGTAGCTTTTTTTTGTCCTATGTTGCGAAACATCACCCGGGCCCTGTGATTAAAATCGGGTAGTACCTGGTCATTGAAAATGATCATTAACAGGGTAACGGAAGCGCCAAATAACAATGCAGGGCGGATAATGCGATAAATACTAACACCACTCGATTTTAATATCGTTATTTCATTGTCACCCGAGAGCCGGCCGAAAGACATCAGAGTCGCCACAAGTACTGCCATTGGGACCGCCAGGGCAAACATCCAGGCCAGATTATAAAAAATCAGTTCCAGGATAGTAATGGCACCCAGGCCCTTGCCAAAGATTTTTGTTATATATTTGAGCATAAACTGCATGAGAAAAATGAACATGAGTACACCCTGTGCAAAAAAGAAGGGTGGGAGATGCTCTTTTATTATGTAGCGGGATAGTATTTTCATTCACTCTTTCCGGATAAACTATAAAATATACGCAAAAAATGTATAAAAGATCTAATAGAATCTGGATACTGGGCGCTAGACACTGGCTTCTGGGTACTGGATACCGGATGCGGGTTGTGTATATGATTGACGTACCCGTAGCCAGTTGTCAGTAATCAGTAGCCAGATTCAGTATCCGGAAACCCACTGTCATCTCGAAGAGATCCTCCCGGATTGCTTGCACCCACCACGCCGTGAAGATCCCTGAAGGGATGACACAGCGCAGAACCTAGTAGTCAGTACTCAGTGATCAGCAGGCAGTAAGCGATTGGCAGCATCCAGTAACCAGTACCAAGTGCCCAGAGCCCAACATCCCGCATCCTGCATCTTTTTCATAATATTTTGAACCTTTTTTTTTCATCTTGGTTAAAAACGCCAGAAGTTAGAATTGTGAATTATGGTTATACCATCGGAAATTTATTCCGATACTAGAATAGCAGCGGATTGCGTGTTTACCTTGCAAAATGCTTAGCCGGTAGTTAAATTTAAAGTTCGCTAATAATCATCATCATAACTGGAGGAAGCCCTTTAGGTAATTGATACAGATACGATAAAAACGAGTAAGTGACACAAAACGGAGTTCTGTAATTATTTCGCCTATTAAAGGGGTTCGTCTCCTCCAGGCCATTCTATGCCTGATAATTCTCTTATTGCTGTCATCCGGTGATATTTATGCCGAAGTGGGTCTAAAACTCCCGGCACCACCGCGAACAGTGCAACTGGTTGAACCCAATAACCAGGGGCTCAGTGGATTCTTCATTGATTCAACACTGTTCAAGGCAAATCCCCCTTTTTTCAAACGCATGGTTACTATGGATTCCACTGGTTCTCTCATCAGCGCCACTGAATCCATAGATGGGACAGAATTTGCCTTCCCCGCCGTTGTGGATTTAGATACCTACATAAGATTACGCGTCGCATTTGACCGTAAACAAATGTTTCGTGAAATAGTGGCCGTCAAATCTTCTGAAGAACAGGAGGTAAGCACCGGCGCGCTTGAACTTGAAATTCCCGTACGGATTAAGAATGAAACTTTCACTCGTATTTTTGGTAGTGATCGGGTTCGCTTGCGTGTGACAGGAAATATTTCATTCGATTTGTCTGGTAGATCAGAAGAAAGATCCGGTTCTGCGGTGAGCGCCGTTCAGGATCAGGGCACCTTTAGTCCGCGTTTTAATCAAACACAACAATTTACTATAGAAGGTAAAATCGGTGAGAAAGTTACGGTCTCTGTGGAACAGAACAGTGAAGCGACCTTCGATTTTGAAAACACCTTAAAGTTACGGTACCAGGGAGATGAAGATGAGATAATCCAGAGTATCGAAGCCGGAAATATCGGGCTGGCGCTGCCATCTACCAAGTATGTTATCTTCGGAGCCTCTAATAAGGGACTTTTTGGTATTAAAGCCTCGGCAAAGATAGGTAATTTTAATATCGCCGGTATTGCGTCTCTGGAAAAAGGTGAACAAAAAAAACTGACCATCTCCGGAAGCTCCAGCGAAAGTCAGACAACAATTCATGATTATGATTTTATTAAAAACAGGTACTTCTTTCTTGATACGTATTACCGGGATTATTACGAGCAAGGATATTCCGATGATTTGACCCAATGGTTTTATTCCGCTGAAAACAAACTGATTCGCGAAATCGATGTTTATAAAACGGGTAGTTATGCAGATAAAAATGGACGGGATGGTATTGCTGTCATAAATCCAAATGATCCTAAATATCAGAATCTGGATAATTTGGATAATGTCGAGCTCATTCCCGGTGAAGTGGAAAAATCTACCTTTGTTCCCCTGGAAAGAGGACAGGACTATGAATATGATTATGCCCGCGGATTTTTCTGGTTAAAACAAGAAGTTAAGGACAGTGATGTGCTGGCGATTGCCTACGCCACAGATACTGATTCGGTTGGTACCCTGGTTCTCGATCTGGCAGCCGATCCTGATTCTACCCGGCCGTATATACTGCGCTTGATTAAACCAAAAAGTATGCAGCCATCCTATACAAAAGTATGGCCATTGATGATGCGTAATTTCTATTATCTCGGCGGTACAAAAATCGAAGAAGATGGATTTGATCTCCAGGTTGAGTTTAACCTGAATGGTGATCATGAAACACAACAAACTGTCGATCCAAAAAAATCTTATTTAAATCTGATGGGTCTGGATCTTCTGGATGAAAATGGTTCGACTGTTCCGGATGGTGACCGGAAAATTGATAATAACGGTATGTTCGTCAATAAGGGTGAAGGTATCCTCATGTTTCCTGGGCTGCAACCCTTTGATCCTTTACCGGGCAGCCGATTTGAAAACCGGGATGATAATGAAGGACTTGCAGATACAAATCGTGTCCGTATTTATAATATCAGCGATCAACAGGAGCGTATTCGTCGTACTAAATTTGAGCTTGTAGTTACCTCGCGCAGCACAAAGTCTTCATTTGATCTGGGTTTTAATGTCCTGGAGGGAAGTGAGGAAGTCCTTCTGAACGGCAGTCCGCTGGCGAGAAATGAGGACTATCTTATTGATTATTTCACCGGAAAAATTACCCTGATTTCGGCAAAAGCAAAGCGGGCCAGTTCAAATATAGAAATTAAGTATGAAAAAGCAACGATATTTCAGCTGGACAAGAAAACCATTCTCGGTGGTCGTGCGGAGTATCGTTTCTGGGAGGACTCATTCGTTGGTTTTACTGCCTTGTATATGAACAAGTCAACCCTGGATCAGAGAGTCCGTGTCGGGCAGGAACCCTTTCAGAATTTTGTTTGGGATATAAACACTTCATTGAAATTCAAGCCAAATTTTTTGACGACATTAGTCAACCTGCTGCCCCTGGTTGATACTAATGAACAATCTACATTAAATGTAGAGGCAGAATATGCCCAGGTGCTTCCTGATCCCAATACACTGAATAATGAAGGTACCGGGGATAATCAGGGGGTGGCGTTTATTGACGATTTTGAAGGTACAAAGCGATCCACAACGCTGGGTATCCGTTATAACGTCTGGACTGCTGCCAGCCCGCCCTCAAAATTAGTGCTCAATCCTCAGATGAATGAAACTTTTGATGACACACTGTTATATGAATCAGATCTCGACACAGTGGTTGACAAAAACCGGACACGTATTACCTGGTTCAATCCGTTTAACCGGGTATTAATTAAAGATATTTGGCCCAATCGCGATGTAAATGCCGAGACCGGGCAGGAAACCGATGTATTGGGTGTTGAATTATGGGATGAGAATGGCAGTAATAGTGAAAAAGCATGGGCTGGTTTCATGCGTTCAACGGCAAGTATTGCCAATCAGCAGCGTGCTAAATTCATTGAAGTATGGGTGAAAGAAGATACAATAAGTAATCCGAATTATGTACGTATAAATATTGATATCGGACAGATATCAGAAGACTGGTATATGTTTACCTGTATAAACGATCAACGTTCTTATGGGTCACCCAGCTGGCGTGGCTTGAATACCGAAGATCTGAATATTAATGGTGTACTTGATGAGAATGAAGACATCGGTATCGATGGGTATCCCGATGGCCATCCTTGTGATGATCCATTGGATAACTGGCGCGAACCGGATCGTGCAAATAATCGCTATGATGGTATTAACGGAACAGAGGGAAATTCGCGGGCCAGGGCCGCCAATTATCCGGATAGTGAAGATCTGGATGGCGATGGGCAGGTAAACCTGAGTAACAGTTATTTTACCTATAGTTTTACCCTTGATCCCCGTGATGAGAAATCCCAATCATGGCTAACCGGTGAAACTGTAAATAGTAATAATGAAAAAACCGGCTGGAAACAATATAGAATTCCACTAAAGGAATTTGATGATAAAATTGGAAATCCGGATGAAACATTTCAATCCATTTATTTTGTACGGATGTGGTTCAGTAACATCACTCCGGAACCGAAACGGATTTTCTTTGCCACGCTGGATTTTGTAGGTAATGAGTGGGAAGAAGATGGTGTAGCTGATAACGATTCATCACAGTTTGTAAAAAATGAAGAAGTATTTGATCTGACGGTGTATAATACAGAAGAAAATACGGTAGCAATATCCGGTGGTCCGGATCCTTACTACTCACCGCCGGGAGTCTCCGGAATTCGCGATCGTATTACACAAACCTTGTCAAAAGAACAATCGATGGTAATGCGTGTGAATGATCTGCCTGCTGATTATGTTGTCCGGGCAAATAAGTCACTATTTGGACAGATCCTGTCTCTGGTAAATTATAAACGCTTAAAAATGTTTATTTACGGGGATAGTCGCTCTTTCCCGGCCAATCCTATGCCCGGTGACTCAAGTAAAATCGAAGTCTTTGTCAGGTTTGGATCCGATGATAAAAATTATTATGAGTATGGGCAGAAGATCTATAGTGGTTGGAATCCGTTAAATGAAATTGATATTGATCTCAATGAACTTTCGCGAACCAAATTTGAGAAACCATTGGAAAAGGAACTTTTCTATAAAGCCGTGGAGGGTAAGGAGGTTGTAGATGGCTATTATATTGCCCGGGGTGCCGCCAGCTTAAATACGATCCGGTATTTTAAAATTGGTATCCGGAATAAATCCGACGGTTTCTGGTCCGGCGAGATCTGGCTGGACGAAATGCGTGTATCAGATGTACGCCAGGAGTCAGGTACGGCCTTGCGGGTAAGTGCCAGTCTGCGTCTGGCCGATATACTTACCTTTAATGGAAACTGGGAAAGTAAGGATGCCGATTTTCACGATATAAAAACGCAATTTGGCTCTGGTAATACTCTTGAATCACAAAACTATTCCGGTGTGTTAAATGTGCATAAATTCTTACCTGAGGGACTGGGTATTTCACTACCAGTCGATGGCCGGGCCTCATTTAGCCGGAATATTCCAAAGTATTTCCCAAGAACAGATATTCTTACCGGGTATCGCAATGCCACGTTTGAAGACAAGGTGAAATCTCTTGATCGGTATGCGGGAGGTGAACTCAGAACTTGATACGGTCGTTAGTGTATCTGAAGTATTTGGCCTGGGAACAACCCTGAAGAAGGTAACCAAATCTGATAATTTTATTATACGTAATACGCTTGACCAATTAACTATCGATGTGGATTTTTCTTATAAAAATAACCGGGATTACAGAACGGAGTTCAACGAATCTGAACAGTGGAGCCAATCGGTAAATTATTCCATACCATTTGCTGCTGATAATTATATTGAACCATTTAAAATTTTGGAACCATTCCCAATACTTAATTTATTTTCGGACCAAAAGATTTTTTATACTCCCAAAAGTACCAGCATGGGTATTTCCATATCAGACGTTAAACAGAAAAATAAATTGCGTAGCGAGATAAAGACGAACTCAACTGTAAATGTATCCTCATCGAGGAGAATCTCAATCGGCTATCAGGTGATTCCGAGTGTTAATCTTTCTGCCACCCGAACGCACAAAGCCGATGCGGATTTTGTCGGAATAAATAGCAGCAGGGAGTTGATACAATCAATTATTGATAGTATGTATTTTGGCCGGGAAACAGATATCTCCCAGGGATTTAAAGCAGATTATAAACCAAAATGGTTTACATGGTTTGCACCGGATTACTCATATTCCAGCAATTTTAGATATTATTTTTCCAATCTTACAAAAGATCAAAAACAGACAAGTAACAAAGTAAGTCACCGTTTTAATCTGAGTATGAGCCCCAAGAGTATTGCAAATCTTATTTATTCTCCTGCAACTGAAAAAACAACTGCACGACGTGGATCCCGGCCAAGGTCACGACCAAGATCAGGTGAGGCAGAAAAAGAAGATGATCCGACAGAAAGTCCGCCAGCTTGAATCTGAAGAGCAGGATCAGGAGGATGAAGAAGGTGATTCAAAGACTCCCAGTATTCCTATACCCAATCCATTGCTCTGGGTATATCACTTCTTTGATTCCTGGGAAAAGATACAAACCACCCTGACTATCAATAATGATATCACGCATCCTTATGTTCAGGCAATTCCCACCTGGAATTACCAGTTTGGATTCTCAAAGGAACCGGGTGTGCCCCAGGATACATCTCAGACAAATGGATTTTATATTGGTCCATCGATTACCAATTCAAAAACGTTGCAGACTTCATTGAATTTTAACATTGCAAAAAATGTAAAAACAAGTTTTACCCATAGTTACCAGGATAATCAATCAAGCAATGATAAGACTAAATCCGCCAATCAGTCCATTACTTATTTTGTTTGGGGAGATGATCCTAAGGGAGATTTCCGCGGAGTTGCCGAGGGATTGTTTTCATTTATTCCGGATTGGAAGGTAAATGTTACCGGTATAGAACAAGTTCTGTTTTTTAAAAACTTTGCGAAGTCTGTTTCTGTAGATCATTCACGAAACGGCAAATATTCGGTGACAAAACGGTTAAATAAAAATGAACTCGTACCGGCAACGGAATCATTTTCTCATAATTTTGCACCCTTACTTGGTGTGAATATTTCCTGGGAATTTGGTATGTCTACAAGTATCCGTGTAAATCAATCCAATACGATAAATTTTACTGCCGGGGGTGGCGCGACTCGTTCAGAGAATAGTACATTTTCCATTACAGCATCATATGCGACCAAGGGTGGATTCCAAATTCCTATCCCGATCTGGCCGTTCAAAGATCAAATTATTAAAAATGAGATAAATTTCTCACTTACTTTTGATAAGTCTAATAGTCTGACATTTCAAAAGCAGGTGACGCAAAAAGATTTTCAGGAAACTCAAAATAATAATACCTGGAAACTGAGACCTTCAGCAACGTACCGTTTTAATCAAAGAGTCTCCGGAAGTTTATTCTATGAAACCGGAGTGACGGAGAATAAGATTAGCGGAAAATATAGCTGGAATGAGTTCGGAATTACCGTTAATATTGCGATCCGTGATTAAAATATACAAAGTGGCAAATCGCACTATCAAATTCAAAACACAGGTTTTGGAGGAAATATGAGTTGGATTGAGCTTAAGTTAGATATACCTAACCATTTGCTTGAACAAATTTCTGCCTATCTGTTTGCACAGGGGTGCGAAGGCATAAACGTCATAGATGACGGTATCGTTATCTATTTTTCCTCCCATCGCTGGACTAATGAAACAAAAATTAGCCTGGCTGAATATATCCGTCATGTTGTTCCCGGATTTACCGGTAAAAATATTCAGGTAAACGCCATGGCGGAACAAGACTGGAATAAAAATTGGAAAGAGTATTTTAAACCTGTTAGGATTTCATCAAGAGTGGTCATTCGCCCGCCCTGGGAAGATTTTCGTGCAAGTCAGGGAGATGTGCTGGTGACGATAAATCCAAAGATGGCATTTGGTACGGGGCATCATGAAAGCACAAAACTGGTTCTTATCGAGATGGAAAAAATTATTAAACCGGGAATGCATGTTTTGGATGTAGGAACCGGTAGCGGTATTCTTGCTATTTTAGCTCACAAGTTTGGTGCAGAGTCTGTTCTTGGGGTTGATAACGATATGGAATCTGTAAAGAATGCGACTGAGAATATGTCACTAAATGATATTTCTTCCGGCATTCATATCGGTTTTGCTGAACTGGAGCAGGTGACACCTTCGGATTATGATGTGGTGCTGGCTAATATCAATAAAAACATACTGTTACGTTACGCACCTCTTTTCCCTGAGTACCTTAGACAGGGCGGTATTCTGATACTCTCCGGCATTTTACGACAAGATGAAGCAGATATCCGTAATGCATTCCGATCACATGGATTCGTTATTAAAAAGCATAATGTAATGAAGGATTGGCTTGTTTTAGTATTGGAATTAAAAGAAAAAAAAGAAGAGAAAAGTGATAGTTGATATCTGAAAGATGAGGTCTGAATGTATAGGTGTTATGGTCTGTTTATATTTGCGGTTTTAATTTTGTTTAATGGGTGTTCGGAGGAAAAAACTTCTGTAACCACTGGAAGTATACCCGATATTATGTCGGTTAAGACTCTGGATAAATGGAATCCCCGTTTGCAGCAAAAGTATAAAATTGAAGTGGATGTATCCGATCCTCAGGGCCCGGATAATATTAAGTCTGTTATTGTAGAAGTACAAAGAGAATCTGGCGAATCGGTTATATTTTCGGATTCTCTTTATGATGACGGTGCGTTCTATAACTCAGAAGATGGCGATGTGATTGCCCGGGACGGCGTTTTCAGTAATCGTTATTTTCCGGATGATATAAGTAATCCTTTGGTACCCGGTCTGTATTTGTTTCGTTTCATGGCCATTGATTATGAGAACAATCAAAGCCCGGATGTTGAATATGTGATTAGCTTTGGCGAAAACAGAGCACCGCAAATTACCGGTGTTCTGGCTCCCGATTCGCTATCTGTTAATTTGGTCCCCGGAACAATTCAGGTAACAGTCAGTGACAGTGACGGCGTAGAGGATATCGAGCGTGTATATTTTGAAAGTCAGAAGAACAGCACTGGGCAGGTCCGCTTCGAAGGTGAGCTTTTTAATGATGGCGATCCGTCACATGGTGATATGATGGCCGGGGATGATATTTTTCAACGATATTGGATACAGTTTTTCTGGTCGGCAAGAAAGACGGATATGAACTGCTTTTTCATGCCGTGGATAGCTTTCAGGAGAAAAATGATGTCGTACCCAGACATTCCATATCCGTAGATAATAATCCGCCTGAAATTACCGGTATCTCCGTTCCTGAAAATATGGTTATTCCGGCAAATGAAACAGAGTTTAACCATGAACCCCTAAAAGCGGCTGTCGATGATCCGGAAACGCTGGCCGATATCGAATCTGTCTATTTTTACTCTTTTAGAAATGATACGGCATTATTCAGTGGTAAACCCGTTTTGTTGAAGGATAATGGCAAGCCATTTGACTATGCCAGTTATGTTAATGAATTAAGTTCTATCGGAGAAGTTTCCAGTGTTGGTGATGATGTTGCCGGGGATGGCATATATACATTTCCACTGGTAATCGAATCGTATTTCAAACCCGGGATCTATCTGTTTAAATTTTACACACAGGATAAAGCAGGTAATTTGACCGGACCGGTGGACCGGATACTTAATGTTAGCAAATAGGAAAATTGGAATGAATAATGTGAAGACATATTCCGTAGTAATACAGAGTATCTTTGTTGTGCTACTATTTATCATACCTTCAAGCAGCCAGGTGCTATCAAAGAAAAGTTTTTTGCTTAAGGATTCACCGGTTCCGTTACAACAGGGTATTCTTGGTAATGGTATTGTTGATATCCTGGTAAAAGACTCTGTTGTCTGGGCTGCCACAGGATATGGATTGAATAAGACTAATAATTCAGGCCAGAACTGGACACGGTATACCTCGAATAGTTATATCGGTAAGGGCGGTGTTACGGCAATGACCTATATGGATGAGCAATACTCTGTGGATTGCCACATCATTTGATACCCTGACGGGAGATGAAGGCAGTCTACCGGCAGGCGGCGGATTAAGTTTCACCCGGGATGGCGGTAGAACATGGGATCATATTCCGCAACCGGTGGATAGCAGGGATGAGACTGAGTATAAACCAACAACCACAAATGTACAAAATTTAACCTTTGATATTGCCGCACTTGATTCCACCATCTGGATTGCCAGTTTTGGCGGTGGTCTGCGTAAATCAGATAATATGGGGAAAACCTGGACTGTAGAAACTACGGATGGTATACCTTTTTCCGCTCTGGAATTTTTAAATCATCGGGCATTTTCGGTTATTTCTGAGAACAGTAATTTATGGGTTGGAACCGCCGAGGGTATCAGTAAAAGTGAGGATAACGGACAAACCTGGGAGAGAATGACCAGTAAAAATCAGGAATTTCCTATTTCAGGAAACTTCATTGTCGCGCTGGCACATCAGGAATACAACAATACAATTTGGGCTGCGACCATTGAAACAGACACATCGGAAATCAGAGCGGTGAGTAAATCCAGTGATGGCGGCCTTTCCTGGACTGTTATGCTGGAAGGCATCTTTCCTCATAACTTTGCCTTTGATAATGAGCGGATTTATGTGGCAGCAGATGAGGGCATGTTTGTCTCGGATGACGATGGGGAAAATTGGTATATATTGCCCCATATAAAGGATGATCAGAATGGTGAAGAAATTCTGACATCGATATATTATTCAGGGGGTGTCAGTTATACGGATACACAAACCCTGTTTTGGGCCGGGAGTGCCGATGGCCTGGCAAAGACGCCGGATAACGGCAATTCCTGGACAATATACCGATCATTTGAATCAACGAGGAAGATGAATAGCCCGGATGCCTATGCCTACCCAAGCCCATTCTCTCCGACGCGACAGGATTATGTCCGGTTTCAATACGATGTTTCAGCAAGCGGGGAAGTGGTGGTTGAGGTATATGATTTTTCAATGAATAAAGTAGCCACGATCCATGATTATAAATATATTGATGACCCAATCGACGGGGATCGCAGCACCAAATGGGATGGACGCGCCGATAACGGTAATGTCGTTGCCAGTGGTGTGTATATGTTTCGCCTTAAAACCGCCAATAAAATATCCTGGGGAAAATTGGTGGTAATAAATTGATTTGTAGGGACACGGCATGCCGTGTCCTGAAATAACAATAATGTTGAAAATTAGATAATTGGCAAAAATTAATCAAAGATATAAATAATAAAATGATTTTCGAGGTATTTTTTGAAAGCAATTAAAACGATTTTCATATTAAGTATACTTGTCGCATCCCTAACCGCAGATGAGAATGGCGGGTATGCCGGATCATACCTGCGTATGGGGTTGGATGCCCGCGCGCAATCAATGGGAAACACCGGCATAGCCAGTCGGGTTAATGCCTATTCATCGTTTTATAATCCGGCGGCATTTGGTTTTATTGAGGACAAAATGGTGGGTTTGTCGCATAGTTTTTTGTCTCTGGACCGGAGATATAATTTTATCAGTTTTTCAATGAAAGTACCGCCCGCAGCCGGTTTTTCCATTAGTTGGATCGAGAGTGGTTATAGCAATTTGTATTCCTATAATTCGATCGGACAGAATACCGGGGAAATTAATCATTCGGCAAATGCAGTTTATTTTTCATTTGGTCGTAAAATTATCGATAATCTGTCAATCGGAATTTCAGTAAAAATTCTTTTTGAGTATATCAATGATGGCACCGATGAGTTTGATTATAGTTCAAATGGCGTCGGTTTTGATTTTGGTGTAATTTACAGACTGCGCGATGACCTGACAGTTGCATGGCAGGTAAAGGATGTCAAGTCGCAACTGAAAGCGCAAACAGATAAAATATTTGAGCGCGGGGGTACAACTATCGATCCGTTTCCCGTTATTAGTAAAGTAGGGGCTTTGTACCGAACTCCGTTGACCTGGCTGAATGCTGCCTACGAATTCGAATGGAGTAACAGAGGCGCTAAAAAGCATCATTTTGGTCTTGAAGCCATTCACGGCAGAAATCTGGCCATACGCGCCGGATTCAACGGCGAAGTGCTGACCTTTGGAGCGGGAATGGATTTTGATATGCTGGGGATTGTATCGTTAGTGGATTATGCATTTCTGCCTTCGGTTGTGGATGAAGGCAGCAGTCATATATTCTCATGGCAACTGGCGTTTTAAAATTTGGGATTAATGTTGTAATGTCATTCTGTCCCGGAACGGGATCCTATGGATAGGAACCTTTTAGCCGAGAGCAAAAAATGTGAACAAAAAGTCCCTAAGTACCTGAGTCCCTGAGCAGGAATAAGATGTCATACTGTCCCGTTCCGGGACAGTATGACATGAGAGATACTAAGTTACGTCAAGATGATATGGAAATTTTTAATAAATATTCATTAAATATAATAAAACATTCAGGTGATATATGAAATTGATCTTAATAGTTCTTTTAATATCTATGGCTACAATATGCCTGGCACAAACCGGTGGACAAACTGGAATGTCATACATGAAAATAGGTGTAGACGCACGTGCGGCTGCTATGGGTGAAGCCTACACTTCAATGGCCAATGACGCAGCGGCGACCTACTGGAATCCGGCCGGTCTGGCGCTGGCAAAATCGAATTCTGTGGTGCTGATGCATAATTCCTGGATCCAGGGCATAAATCATGATTTTGCCGCTGTCCAGCTGTTTCAGGGAAAACACAATATAGCGATCTCATTAAATATGATGTTTGTCTCCGGTATTGAATTACGCGGCCCAACGGCCAGTGAAATACCTGATGGTGAAACCAGCGCCCATAATGTAAACCTAGGTCTGAGTTATGCGACCGATATTGGTAAGGAATGGAAAATTGGCGGCCAGTTAAAATACTTATATGAAAAATATTATCTGGAGTCCGCTGCCGGGATTGCATTTGACATAGGGGTCATCAAAGAAAACATACTGCCGGATTTATCATTTGGAGCGGTTATACAAAATAACGGTACGATGGGAACGCTTAAGAAATGAATCTACAGAACTGCCGTTATTGTTCCGAACCGGTGTAAGTTATCGTTTGCCATGGAGTCTGCTTGAATACCGGCCTTTGGTTGCGGCTGACTTTTTGTATGTGAATAATGATGTAACCCGGGTAGGATTGGGATTTGAAACTGCTATTATCGGTAACCTGGATCTCCGCGCCGGTTATATTCTGGGTAGTGAAAGTCTTGGATTAACCGCAGGTTTAGGTGTACGGTATGGTATCTTTAATATTGCTTACGCATTTGTGCCATTGGATTATGATCTGGGTAACTCACACCGCTTCTCACTGGCTATTGGGTTTAATTGATCCACACACCGGTAAGTCATCATGAAAGGAACTTTTACCCGAACTACAAATTTATCTTCAATGTTAAACAGCTAAAAATGAACCGCAGAGTTCGCTGAGAAGACAGAGAGTACGCAGAGGAAAAATAGATATTTATCTCTGCGATCTTTGCGGTAAAATATTATCTTATCCCTGCCCATATATTCCCCAAATAACCACATTTTGCAACATATGTGCTAATAATTGCAACATATGTGATAGACATCCCCATAATTTTCTTTTTATATTTCAATTGTAGTACTTAACACAACAATAAAACTGAATCTACCATTTATGTTTATCCTGGAAAACCGGCTCAAATATTTGGGAATTTAAACAAATTTAATCACCTGTCTATGGATTGATCCTCCGTTAGCACAGGGACCCCTCTGAATAATTTGGCTGTTCAGAGGGGTTTATAATTATTAGAAGTGAGTGACGTAAAATAATCTCTAAACTCTAATTCCTAATTTTCATTGAAATCATCCCGGTTTTCTAAAATTTCTAAAATTCAGGGAATATTTTTTAAAAATGTTGCATAGATCACAGAAAAAATAACAAACTATTTTGTAAATTAGCATATAACACATCTTTCACATCAAAGAAATAAAATGATACTCGAACTTAAAGAAAAAGACCAGATTCAAACCAATGAAGAACGGGAATCCTGGTTAAGTGATCCTCTGGTTCAACAGTATGTCGAATTGCGTGACGTGGGTAGTGTAAGGAATGATGAGGATTACGGGTCGCTTACCAATTTTAACCGTTATTATGAAATCTATAATCACGACCATCATGTGGGTGATATCAAAGTGTTTTATGAAACCGAGGATGATATCTTTTATAAACGCGCTCAAATCCTGATGGTTGTCGGAGACCGAAACAAGGGAATCGGAACTGAAGCACTGAAAATATTGATGGACAAAATGAAGGATATCTATCAAAGTGCGTATTGTGTAATCCAAAAATCCAATATTGCCAGTCTGAAAATCCTAAAGCGCAATAATTTTCATGTTGATAAAATGGATGACCAAACGATTCTGTTGTCCCGGGAATTTTAAACATATATCTGCCCGTCTGAATCTGCGAAATTAATTTATAATTTTTCCCTGCACTGTTTTTATGCTAAATTCACTGCTCAGAAACTCCTGGAAATTGTAATTGTCACTCTGAATTTATTTCAGGTTCCATTTTTAAATTCTGAACTATTTCTATCATGATAGCAAGTCATGATTCATAATAACATTTAAAAGATTTTATATTTTACAGAGATTTCTTTCTGTCTAAATTGTTTTTGAAGAATCCCTATGATAAAATTAAATGCAAATGCAAAAATCAATCTGACACTTGCGGTAAGATACAAACGGGAGGATGGGTTTCATGAAATCGAATCTATTTTTCAGGAGATTGATCTGTGCGATGAATTGCAGCTCACAAAGAATAACCGTATGTCTCTTGAAACAGATTCCTCTCTGATTCCAACCGATCAAAATAATATCTGCTTTAAAGCGGCTCAATCCATCTGCAAGAAATATAAAATCCCCGGTATACACATTCTGTTAAAAAAAAACATACCTGTGGGGGCCGGTCTGGGTGGCGGAAGCAGTAACGCCGCCGCCGTATTGAGTGGTATTAAAAAATTATATAATCTGAATATTAATAGTTCAGAATTATTAGAATTGGCTGCGCAGCTGGGCTCTGACGTTCCATTCTTCATCGATGGCGGTACATCATATGTCACCGGACGTGGAGAAATTCTGAAACCAATTAAAATGAATCTGAATTATTCCATTTTACTCGTTTTTCCTGGTCAACCGGTTTCAACTGCCTGGGCTTATAAAAACTTGAATTTGGCATTGACAAAAAATGATTCTGTTAATAAATTAATAGGCTTTAAGTTTCAGAGCCTAAATCCTGCTGATTTTAGGTCTGAATATTATAATGATTTTGAAAATTCGGTTTTTAAGGCCTATCCATCTTTAGCCAGGATTAAGCAATCACTCTATGATCAAGGCGCTGAGTATGCCGCAATGAGTGGTAGCGGCTCAACAATGTTTGGGATCTTTAGATCAAAGGATCAGGCAGAAGAGGCCAACCGTTTAATGGGTGATAAATATAATTTAAAATTAGCACGCCCGATCGGTTGATTGTTTAATTGTTTTTTTATTGGGGCGTAGCCAAGTGGTAAGGCACCGGGTTTTGGTCCCGGCACTGCGTAGGTTCGAATCCTACCGCCCCAGCCATATTAATTTGAAGATTTAGGAGTAAATCAATGAGCGAGCTTCATATAAAAGCAACAAAGAGAGAATCAGTTGGTAAAAGTCATGCAAGGCGTCTGCGGCGTACAGGGGAAATCCCATGCATTCTTTATGGTGTTGAGCAGGATAGTGTTAGTCTGTCCGTATCACGCCGGGAATTTGAAAAATTGCTCACGGAAACCAGGTCGGTGTTTGTGGTTGATATTGATAATACCGAGCAGCGCACCGTGGTGAAGGATATTCAATATCATCCTGTAAAGGGAACCATGATTCATGTAGACCTGATGCGGATAAAAGCCGGACAGGAAATCAATGTTTCTATTCCGTTGAAGTTTACCGGTACAGCTGAGGGTGAAAAAGAGGGTGGAGTTTTCCAGGAAATAAGATCAGAACTGGAAATTACCTGTTTACCAAAATATTTAATTGATAACCTGGAAATTGACATTTCAGCATTGAATATCGGTGATTCACTGAGAGTGAGTGACCTGAATTTTGAACATATTACGATAAAAGCCGATGAATCTACTGTGATCTGTGCAGTAGCTATTCCACGTAAGATTGAAGAAGAAGAGCCTGAGGAAGGCGAACTCGATGAATTCGAGGAAGAAGATGCCGAGCCAGAAGTTATTGGCGCCAAGAAGAAGGAAGACGGCGAAGAGGCCGAGGAAAAATCAGAGGAATAATTCAACAACGTGCGTGCCATCTTTGGGTTGGGTAATCCCGGAAGGAAATATCAAAACACCCGGCATAATATCGGCTATATTATTTTAGATTATTTGTCTGAATTTTATAATGTCCCCTTTAAAGCAGGTAAAGGGGATTATTATTATACGGAAGTTACCCTTCATGGCACACGGGTGATGTTGATAAAACCAACCACCTATATGAACAGAAGTGGTGATGCGGTTAGACATGTTTTGGGATATTTTCCGGTTTTTGAGCAAGACATATTAGTTGTGTATGATGATTTCAATCTGCCTTACGGAACAATCAGGTTTAAACCGCAGGGCAGTGATGGTGGCCATAATGGGATTCGATCCATTATCTATCAGTTACATAGTGATTCATTTGACCGTTTGAGATTTGGTATAGGTGATGATTTTCATGAAGCAGTAAAACATGTCTTATCCGTGTTTTCTTCAAGTGAAAAGGACGATTTAAATAAATTGGTTGAAATTTCCCGTAAGGGAATAGAATCATGGATTGTGAATGGAATTGATGATACAATGAATAATTATAATAGATCATATTTGGAACAAAATGAAAACTAGTCTGAGGGTAGCATGGAAAACTACATAATTTACACGGTACTGGGAAGCGGAGTCTTGGCTTTGATTTATGCGTTCTGGAAATCAACCTGGATTGCCAAACAGGATCCCGGAAATGAGCGCATGCAGGAAATTGGCACAGCAGTCCGCGAAGGCGCCATGGCGTTTCTATCCCGGGAATACAAGGTCCTATCTGTATTTGTAGTGGCAGTGGCCCTATTACTGTTTTTTGCCAATCAGTCGCAGGGTACCGGTTTGGTAGCTCTCTCATTTGTTGTCGGCGCCTTATGTAGCGGACTTGCAGGATTCTTTGGTATGCGGGTTGCCACTTTGGCCAACACCAGAACGACACAGGCCGCGCGAACCAGTCTGAACAAGGCACTGAATGTTGCATTTAATGGCGGTTCGGTCATGGGAATGAGCGTGGTAGGACTTGGAGTTATCGGAATTTCAGTTCTTTTTTATGCCTATGGCGGACTTGAGCAGAACGCACCGCTGCCGATGGTAATGACACTGGTTTCTGGATTTGCCATGGGTGCTTCATCCATCGCACTATTTGCTCGTGTGGGGGGTGGTATTTATACTAAGGCCGCAGATGTTGGGGCCGATCTGGTTGGTAAAGTGGAAGCAGGAATTCCGGAAGATGATCCGAGAAATCCGGCTACAATTGCAGACAATGTGGGTGATAATGTGGGTGATGTTGCCGGCATGGGGGCTGATTTATTTGAGTCTTATGTAGGATCTATTATCGGTGCCATGGTTCTGGCTGCTTCTGCCGGTTATGCTAATCTGGTAATGCTGCCATTGATGCTTGCCGGAGCAGGTATTCTGGTATCAATTGTTGGAACATTATTTGTTCGGACCAAAGAAGGCGGTAATCCGCAAGCGGCATTAAATTTTGGAATTTTCGGAGCCGGTGGCTTAATGGTGATAGTAAGTTATTTTTTAATATCATCCTATGTAACAAGTACGGTTACGCTATCAGGAATCTCGGTAAGTGGTTTTGATATTTTTATGGCTACAATTGCTGGTCTTTTCGCTGGTATTGTTATAGGACTTTTGACAGAATATTATACAGCAGAATCCAAATCTCCGACCCATCGAATTGCCAAAGCCAGCGAAACAGGTGCGGCGACCAATATTATCTCAGGTTTGGCTAATGGCATGTTCTCAACTTTGTGGCCGGTTCTGGCGATTGCACTTGCGATCATTGTTTCTTACCACTTTGCAGGATTATATGGGATCGCAATTGCTGCCCTGGGTATGCTATCCACAACTGGTATTCAACTGGCTGTTGATGCATACGGACCGATTGCAGACAATGCCGGTGGGTGTGCCGAAATGGCCGAACTGCCGCCGGAAGTACGTGAGCGGACTGATAAACTGGATGCTGTTGGCAATACCACCGCTGCCATAGGGAAAGGTTTCGCGATTGGTTCAGCTGCGTTGACTGCCTTGGCACTGTTCGCTGCATTTCGTGAAACCGTAGCGAAGTCACTTGGTATCGATAGTTTAACACTCGATATAAATGATCCTAAAGTAATGGCCGGTCTTTTTATCGGCGGAACCCTGCCGTTTGTATTTTCGTCTTTTGCAATGAAGGCGGTTGGCGAGGCTGCATTTGATATGATTGAAGAAGTGCGCCGGCAGTTTCGCGAGATTAAAGGTCTGCTGGAAGGTACGGCCCGTGCCGATTACGCCCGTTGTGTGGATATTGCGACCGCTGCTGCAATTAGAAAGATGATTGCGCCCGGTTTATTGGCTGTGTTAACCCCTGTGTTTTTTGGTCTGGTCTTGCACGAACCCGAAATGCTTGGTGGTTTGCTGGCCGGGGTTACGGTAACCGGCGTTCTTATGGCAATATTTATGGCAAATGCCGGTGGTTCATGGGATAATGCCAAAAAATATATTGAGGGTGGCGCACATGGCGGCAAGGGTTCAGATGCCCACAAGGCCGCTGTGGTCGGCGATACTGTGGGTGATCCGTTTAAAGATACCGCCGGACCGTCGATTAATATTTTAATTAAATTGATGTCAGTGGTGTCTCTGGTAATTGCACCGTTGATGTGATTAAAAGGGAAATAGGCCAAAAGGAAAATCGGATAATAGAATAAATGGTTTTTGAAGTGCTTAGGGACTAAGGGACTTAGGTGCTAAGGAACTTTTTTGAAGTAAATAATAGTTAATTAACTAAATAACAATCCTTTTCCATGACAAAGAGCATGGAAACGTTAGACCAAAGGAGAACATTTGTATGACAATGTACGAAACAATATTTATCCTGGATAGTCTCCTGACTCCGGAAGAGATCGATAAGATGATCGACCGGGTCAAAGAGGTCATCGAAAGCAATGGTGGTAAAATGCTGACGGTGGACAAGTGGGGAAAGCGGAGACTTGCCTTTGAAATTCAGAAAAAACAGTATGGATTTTATGTGGCAATCGAATTTGAAGCGGAAGGAAATTTACCTCTTGTGCTTCAGAACGAGTATAATTATAATGATAAGGTTCTGCGTTACCTGACTTACCGCTATACTAAAAATAAACTTAAAGCGCGTGAGAAAGAACAGGAAATAAAAAAATCTGCTCCGGAAGGCCTTAAAATTGATGATGAAGTTGCGGCCACACCAGTAGAGAAGAAAGAAGATGTAACACCGGTAGAGGAGGTAAAAAATGCGTAGACCTGCACCAACCCGGTCTCAGGGACCAAACAGAAACAATATGGGATTGAAACAACGTAAAAAACGCGTTTGCCGCTGGTGTAAAGATAAACAATCCTGCCGCGATCTGTATATTGATTTTAAAGATACAAAAAAATTAAGCCGGTTTCTGACTGAACAGGGAAAAATGATACCAAAAAGAACATCGGGAAATTGTGCTCGTAGCCAAAGACAGCTGGCAATCGCAGTTAAACGGGCCCGCCATCTGGCTTTATTGCCTTACGTGGCTGATATTCCACGGTAATAAGGAAAGAAAGGTAGAATACGATGAAAGTAATAATACGTCAGGATAATGATAATTTGGGTGAAGCCGGTAAAATTGTAAATGTAAAACCCGGCTATGCCCGCAATTTCTTGATTCCTCAGGGTATTGCCATGGCCGCCAGCCCGCAAAATAAGAAGAGATTCGAAAACGAAAAGAAACAGATGAACTGGCGCAAGGAACAGGAAAAGCGTAAATCAGAAGAATTGGCGAAGACGCTCGAGAATGTGTCCTGTACCATCACAGTACAGGTGGGAGAGGAAGACAAACTCTTTGGATCGGTCACATCTCAAAATATCGCCGAATCTTTAGAAGCGCAAGGATATGAAATTGATAAGCGCAAAATCCAGTTAGAGGAACCGATCAAATCACTGGGTATATATTCTGTGCCGATTAAATTGCATCCGGATGTTGATGCCAAAGTTAAGGTATGGGTAGTAAAAGAATAAAGAATGTCTCTTTAAACGAAAAAGCGGTGTAATACCGCTTTTTTTTTGCCTAAAATATTGCAGCTCTGATATTCTTGCGTTATTATTCCTGAAATAAAACCAATGTGGACAAGAAACCAAGCGTTGTTGTCCACAAAGCATATCATTTGTAAATATAAAGATATAACCTGCCTTATGAATCTGGTTGATGTCGTTTTCAATATAAACAGCGATGAACATTTTACTTATCTAATTCCCGAAGAAATAACTGTTTCTCCGCAACCAGGTCAGCGTGTGCTGGCACCATTCGGCAACCGCATTTTAACCGGAATCATTACCAGTATAAAATCTGAAAGCAGTTTAAAATCCTTAAAAGAAATAATCGACATTCTTGATGACCTGCCCCTAATCAACCAGGAAATGATGGAACTGACCACCTGGATGTCTGAATATTATATGTCGCCACCGGGACAAACCGTACAAGCCGCTTTGCCGAGAGGGATTGAACAGCAAAGTGAGATGTTTGTCACTCCGATAAATAATGCCGGTTCGGATTTGGTCAATCTTACGGAAAAACAAAAGTTTCTATGGGATATTATAAACAGAGATCCGGGTAAAACCACAAAGTTTTACCGGGAAAAATTTGGCGTGGGTGCCGTCCATTACTTTATCCGGATCCTTGAAGAAAAGGGCCTGATAAGAACACATACGCAATTGTCCGGCGTAAAAGTAAAAGCGCTTACACGCCAGGTGGTTATAATACCCGAAGAAATATCCCGGCAGGTAAGCGGGATCCGAAACAAGGAACAGGTGCTCGATCTGCTGAATCAAAAGAGGGGACAAAAATTTCTGCTGACTGATTTTTGTGATATTTCAGGATTCTCGCGTGTCAAAATTAAAAATCTCGCTAAAACCGGCCTTATTGAACTCACTGAAGAAGAAAAGTTCCGCCGCACCAAATTTGCGCACCATGAAGAGCAGAAAGATATCACCCTTAATACAAATCAAAAATTAGTATTAGAAAAAATTAGAGAATCTGTAAATTCCGGGGAATTTAAGGTAAATCTGATCCATGGGGTTACCGCAAGCGGTAAAACGCAGATTTATCTTGAATCTATTAAAAGTGCGCTTGATCTGAATCGCACGGCCATTGTCCTGATACCGGAAATCAGTTTAACTCCCCAGACTGTGCAACGATTTGAAAATTTTTTTCCTGGTAAAGTGGCCGTCTTCCATAGTAAAATGTCACGCGGTGAAAGATTTGATACCTGGCGCAAAATAAACGAGGGGCATTATCCTATTGTGGTAGGACCCCGGTCGGCCCTATTTATGCCGCTAAAAAACCTGGGCATGATCGTGGTCGATGAAGAGCATGATAATTCTTTTAAGCAAACCAGCAGTAAGCCAAGATATCACGCGCGTGACGTGGCAATATATCGCGCCCGGCAAAATAATGCCGTAGTAGTGCTGGGCTCGGCAACACCCGGAATGGAATCTTACTATAATGCACGCATGGGTAAATATGCATTACTGGAACTTCCTGATCGAATTAAAAATATTCCTATGCCTGCTGTGAACATTGTGGATATGCGATATGGGGGTGGTAAGAAAAAAGAATCACAGATTTTCTCTTCCGAATTAGTCGATAAAATGACTCAAAGATTGCAAAAAGAAGAGCAGGTGATATTGCTTCAGAACCGCAGGGGATATTCTTCATTCGTTCAGTGTGTCGCTTGCGGATATATACCACAATGTCCCCATTGTGCCATTGCACTTACCTATCATTCTTATAATAACGCACTACAGTGTCACTATTGTGGTTATACAAACCAGGCCGGTAAGACATGTGCAAAGTGTGATAATACACAACTAAAGTATCAGGGGAGCGGTACACAGAAAATTGAAAAGGAAATAAATAAAATTATACCCCGGGCCAGGGTACTGAGGATGGATCAGGATACAACCACAGGTAAAAATGCCCACGATACCTATTTGCAGGCGTTTAGAGAGAGGAAATTCGACATTCTTCTGGGAACTCAAATGATTTCAAAGGGATTGGATATTCCCAATGTTACTTTGGTGGGAGTGATTTCTGCAGAAATCGGGCTGTCACTGCCTGATTTTAGAGCCGCGGAAAGAGTCTTTCAGTTAATGACCCAGGTTGCAGGCCGTGCGGGCAGGGACCAGCGTCCTGGAGAAGTTATTATTCAAAGTTATCTTGAAAATCACTATGCTATTCAATATGCACGTAATCATGATTTTATCGGTTTCTACAATCAGGAATTGGAGCATCGTTCTCAATTAGATTATCCGCCACTAAGCCGCCTTATAAATATAAAAATAATTGGCGAGAACTTGATTACAACCATTAAGACCGCTCGCGAAATATCCGCAAAACTCCGGCGTGTGTCTGAAAACTATTATAAAGTAATCGGACCTGCCCCCTGTCCATTAACTATTATAAAAAATAAATTCCGCTGGCAAATAATGATTAAACTGAATATTAAAACAGATCCGGGCGGTAGAAGAACAAAAATGATACTAAAAAAACATCTGAAATATTATTTAAGAATTAATAAAGCAGATACGACAGTTATTATTGATGTCGATCCGGTGGAAATGTTATAATTTAACCAGAAATGACAAAATCTCACGCATATCCTGCAGGGAATCATGAGCAAAAAGTTTGAGACAAAGAAAGAAACACTCTCGATAATCAATAAAGCATATGGATTGAATACGCACCCCGAGGATGTGAAGGGGGAATTCCGTGTGATTCAGGATAAATATACCCAGTTGCTGGATAGAACAAAATCACTCGAACAGGTATATCAGTTTCATAAGGGAATAATTCAGAATATTTCCAGTGGAATTCTTACTATCGATTTTTCTGAAAAAATAACCTTTATCAATAATGCTGCATTACGTGTCTTGGGCTATGAGTATAAAGAGATTCAAAATCGCTCGATAAGGGAAATATTTGCAGAGCCGGATCAGGCAGATGAAATTTTGCATGAATTGCTTGAAAATAAAATAATGTTTGAGAGCAAAGAAGTAAATTTGCTTACAAGAGCGGGAAAGGTTATCCCCATCGGTTTCTCCACCGCCATTCTAAATGCACCGGATGATATTTACAAGGGTATTATTATCAGTTTTCGTGATCTCTCGGCCATAATTGAATTCCGAAATCAAATGGAAAGAATTGACCGTCTGACGACTCTGGGCGAGGTGTCAGCGGGTATCGCACATGAGATCAGAAATCCATTGGCCGGAATAAAAACCTCTGCGCAGGTCCTTGAAGAAAGCTTCAGTCCCAATGATCCCAGATCACAACTGATAAACCGGATTGTCAAAGAAATTGACCGTTCAAATGAACTACTAAAAAAGTTTTTTAAATTTGCCAAACCGGGCAAGCCCAAACAGGAATTTATCGCTTTGCATCCGATCATTGATGGTGTCTATATTTTGTTGACTTCTAAAATGGTAAAGAAGAAAATTGAGTTTACGCGTGAATTTTCCGAAAATTTGCCTGATATCTATATTGATGAAAGCCAGTTGGAGCAAGTGATAATGAATCTGTTGTTAAATGCTATGGATGCGGTGAAAGCCAATGGAGAGATTATCATAAAAACCGGGTTGTCAGAAAAGGATGATCGAGGCAAACAAAATGTATTATTGGAAATACATGATACCGGTTGTGGTATTGAAGAAGAAAATCTCGAAAAAATATTTAATCCTTTTTATACCACCAAACCGGATGGGGTTGGTCTCGGGCTTTCAATATCATCCCGTCTGATTGAAGAAAATGGCGGTATGATAAAGGCAGAGAGTAAGCCGGGTAAAGGCACAAAATTTGTTCTGCATCTTCCAACCGTATAATTTTGCTGAATGTGCATTTAAATCTCCAATTCAAAAATCCTTCTTGAAGGATCGACAGAAAAATATTATAATAGTTAAAATATTCGCCGAGTATAAAATATATTTTCGAATCAATTAAAGAAGGACGAATTGTATTTTATGGAATCTTCTAAAAAATTAATGATCGTCGATGATGAAGAGACGCTAACCTACAGCTTGTATCAGAGTTTTATCCTGGCTAAGCAAAATTATGAGGTAGTCACGGCATCATCGGGCGAAGAAGCCAGTGAAAAACTTGAGCAAACAGATTTCGATCTGGTAATCACGGATATTAGTATGCCCGGCATGAGTGGTCTGGAACTTCTGGCCTGGATACAGGAAAAACACCCCGCTACTGCCGTTTTGGTTATGACCGCATACGGATCCGAAGATAAAAAGGAAGAAGCCCTGAGCCTGGGTGCAAGAAATTACATTGAAAAACCGTTTGAAATTAAAGAGATTAAACAATTAGTTATGGATATATTGAACTGATATGGCACTGGTTGGTAATTTAAAAGATCTAAAACTGGCAAATCTGATCCAGTTAAATTGCATGGAGAGAAATACTGCCAAACTGACAATAGATTATGCCGGAAAGTATGGTACAATTTATTTTCACGGTGGTCAGGTTGCACATGCTGAATTTGATCCCGATTTAGGCGAAAAAGCAATTTACCGGTTGTTATCTCTGGAAGAAGGCAAATTTAAGGTGGAAAATGGAGTCCGGCCACCAGCGATCACAATTAATACCAGTTGGAGTAACCTGCTGCTGGAGGGGCTACATCAAAAGGATCACCGTCAGTCTTCAGAGGATGCAATAAATCGTGAAAAAATAGAAATGTTAATGAATGTCAAAGGAGTGCATCGTGCGGCGGTACTCTCACTGGAGGGAGAGGTTCTCACTGGTGAACACGAAGCAGCTGAGGAATTTGCGCTGAGTGCATTTTCTGCATTGCAGATTGGATATATGAGTGAGGCTGCCGGACTGGAATATCCAGAATATATCAGCTTGATAGCGGATCAGAACAGAATTATACTTCATAAAACGGGAGAAGAGATTATCTTTATTGAAATCGCAGCCCGCTTTCAGATTGACACAATTTTACCGTTTATAAAAAAAGTATTGATCGGGTGAGTTAAATGAGTACAGAAATTGGAAAATGGCTGAAAGAAGTGGCAGAAATTGAAGGAGTTGATGGCGTATTTATCGTCTCCAACCGGGGTCAGATGATAGCACATACCGGCTTGAAAATAGAAAGTAATAAAATCGAAAGTATTGCCAACCGGGTTTTACGGATTGAAGGGGCTTTTCAAAAACAATCCCGGTCCATTAAAGAAATTGAATTAGTTGGCCCGGATTACCGTATTATTGGTATGATGAAAGAAAATTTCACAATTTTAACCTATTGCCGGTCGGAAAAAGTGTTACCATTGATTCGTATGACTCTCAATGTGGTTTTGGCACATTTGTTAGAAGATAAAAAATTTATGAAGTTTATCAGCAAACATCCTGTTAAAAAAACACTATTACTGGAAAAGTCACAACTGGATGATTCGGAAACAAAGTTAATTTCGAAATTGCAATAAACTTCAATTAAATGTATATTTAAAATCAGCTCGTAAAATGCTGCAGATTAATGAATTATGTCAGATTTAAAGAAGGATTTACCCGAGACAATTTCTCTCGACAAAAATATAATATTTAAACTGAATCCGGATAAATCAACATCCGAAGTAAAGCTCAAATCAGCCGAATGGCAAATTATTCTTCAAATTGATGGAAAGAAAAATTTACTTCAAATTATAAATGAAGTTGAATATGATGAGCGGGAGGTATTAACTCATATTAAAAATCTGGCTGAAGAGAAATTAATAATTCAAGAAACGTCGCCTGAGCCCGTTCAAGATGTTTATGTCGATCAGGGAATCTTTATTAAAATCAAAACGGCACTTGTTGATTATATCGGTCCTGTGGCACCATATGTAATTAATGATGTTTTGGCGGAATTAAATGAGGACCAGGATAAGTTTCTTAAAGAAAATGTGCCTTTGCTCATTGAGTCTTTAAGCCAGGAAATTTTGGATGATACAAAGAGAGTTAAGTTTCAACGCGAAATGCTAGAGGTAATAAAAGGTTTATGATATTTTTAAGTCTACGCTGGAAAATTAGTGGAATCCTGGTATTTAGCAATATATTTCTGGGGGTCCTGATCATCTTGATCGTCAATAATACCGTCTCTGATTCACTCACACGCGAGGTCATTGAGCGTGGAGAAACAATTGCAGATGGACTTTCCAGGTATTCGGCAGAACTAATTCTCGAAGAAGATGTGGTTGGTATGAAAGAAATTATTACCAGCTCACTTTCTTTCGAAAGTGTACAATATATATTGATCCAGGATGCTGATGGGAACATTTTAACCGATACTTTTAACGGAAATGTACCTTCTGTACTAAAGAACCGGTCACTTTCAGCCGATATTGATACTAATGAACCGGTTCTGGTTACGCTGGCAGATCAGGATATAGAGTGTTATGATATCGCAGTGCCGGTTGAAGAAGGCAGCCTGGGATATGTTCGTGTCGGGATGATACGAAATTATATCGTTGATAAAGTCAGGGAAACACAGAATTATATTATATTAACAATCGCAATTATCACGCTTTTAGGTATAATTGTTGTTTATTTTCTGGCTAATAAAATAATTAAGCCGATTATCAATCTTGCCAAACGCGCGAATGATATAAGTCGTGGCGATTTGGAAGGAACTGTTGCGATAAAGACCAATGATGAAATAAATTATATGGCAGAAGCAGTTGAAAGATTAAGAGAAAGCTTAAATATTGCACTTGCCCGATTAGATAAAAATAAAAAGACGCGATTATAATTAATAATATAGGGAATATATCATGGTACAAACAAAGAAACTTAAGGACGGCAGCCGCCAAATCATTCTTAATGGCAAGCAGTATGAGGGGGTTACCAAAACTTTGTCTGAACTGGCAACCAAAACCAAAGCATCCGCAATTCTCTTTGCCGATATGAGTGGACAATTAATCAGCCAAAGAGGAAATACCGAGGATATGAATACGACCGTTTTGTCAGCATTGGCTGCCAGTGACTTTGCGGCCACTGCCGAAATGGCAAAGTTGGTTGGCGAGGATGCTAAGTTTAAACTCTTGTTCCATGAAGGAGAGAAACGTAATGTGTATCTCTCAAATGTGGGGGATTACTTCTTTCTGGTCGTCGTATTTGATGTAAATGTGACGCTGGGACTCATCCGGATCTATACCAAAAAAGCCATCCAGGGCTTGATGCAGATACTGGAAGAAGAGAGCGATGAAGTAACAGATTCAAAAGATATGATTGATTCTGATTTTAGCTCTCTGTTGGGCGATGCTCTGGATGAAACTTTTAAATAATAAAATAACTGGCAGCTGAAATCGAAATATTGTGAGAGGTACTAATGTTTATTAACTGGGCACTGCAAGAAATCAATCTGAAAATTGTGTATTATGGTCCTGGAATGAGCGGTAAAACAACAAATCTTGAATACATCCATTCCAAACTGGACCCATCTTTAACCGGTGAACTGGTTTCACTGAAAACCAAAGAAGACAGAACTATCTTCTTCGACTTCATGCAAATCGAAGTTGGAAAAATTAAAGGCAAAAAACCAAAGTTTAATCTTTATACGGTTCCCGGACAGGTGTATTATGCCTCCAGCCGGAAGGTAATCCTGAATGGTGTGGATGGAATTGTGTTTGTCGCCGATTCACAGCCACATCGGATGGAAGCAAACATTGAAACCCTTCTCGATCTGGAAAACAATCTTAAACAGGATGGTCATACCCTGGAAACCTTTCCCTGGGTTATCCAATATAACAAACGTGACCTGCCTGGAGTGGATTCTGTCGAAATGTTGCAGAAAAAACTAAACTTTTTTGGCGTTCCGCATTTTGAAGGTGTTGCGGTTCGTGGAGATGGCGTTTTTAATATTCTTAAGGCCATCATTAATCGCGTTGTTCAAAACGTTCAAAACCAATTGTAATCATTTATAAGGCCCCGTTAGAAAATATTAACGTGGCCTTTTTTTTTCATTCCTGCCTTTATATTTTTTTCTAATGTTTTCCTCAATACATAAAATTTCTTTATATTCATTGAATTATATCTGCTGAGAGATATGACTATTAAAAATTAAATTCTCATTCCCGGATTATTCTTACAGATGCACATTAAATTACATTCACACTGTCTATTACCGGAACCAGCCTGTCAATATTATATGACAAATTTCTTGGTATAAAAACTTGTTCAGAACTATGAAAAAAATTAAATTTTCAAGCTATGTATTAATTGCGATTCTGTTATGCGGATTCTATGGATCAGTAAACGCATTTGCGATTGAACTGGGGAATATACGGATAACTGCGAGCACTAAGGATAGTAGTGTTGTCCGGTATCTGGCCGGGAAAATTGTCGACACGCAAGACCGGTTTGAAACCTTTTTTGCACATCAAATCAGGTCTCCGGTTGAAATTGTGTTAGCCAAATCAAACGATCAGTACAAAAATCTGAGTGGCGGGCACATCCCGGAATGGAGTGCTGCGGTTACAATACCGGACCGGAGAATCATCATATTAAAACCGGCAGACTATTATGATCCTGACAGATATACAGTTTCACTATTGCATGAACTGGCGCATATATATCTGTCTGATAAACTGGGCCAGGAGTCGGTTCCACTATGGATGAATGAGGGAATCGCAATGTATCTGAGTGATAAAACATTAGACTGGTCCGAAAGCACGATTGCGGGTAATGCGGTGTGGGCGAATACCCTGCTTACATTTTCGGATATCGATACTCTGATAAGATTTAAAACGGGCCTGGCACAAATAGCATATATCCAGTCATTTCTCTCATTGCAGTACTTCCTGCAGCGTGTATGGGGAGCCTGAACTTAAGAATATGATCCATGCGGCGGGCAATGGTGTGTCCGTTCAGGAATATTTATTGGTAAACTTAAACCTGGATTATGAAGATCTGGAATATAATACACTGAAATGGATTGAAGATAAATACTGGTGGATGGTCTTTTTGCAATTTGAAAACTTACTCTGGATGTTTATGCTGCTCCTGGTGTTTATTACAATTACCGTAATAAAAATTAGAAATCGCCGGAAGCTGACGAAGTGGCACAATGAAGAACTATTGAATGGGGAGGGGTGAAAATTGTATGTACCGGCAAAGATCTTTTTAACGAAGGGGGTGGGTAAACATAAGGAGAAACTAACCAGTTTTGAAATGGCATTAAGAAATGCAAATATTGCCTCTTTTAATCTGGTTTCAGTATCCAGTATATATCCACCGGGTTGCAAACTGATTCCTGTTTCAGCTGGTCTGAAGGAAATGCAAGCCGGGCAAATTGCGCATGCCGTTATTAGCAAAAATGCAACCTGTGAACCTAACCGTCAGATAGCAGCATCAATAGGCGTGGCTATTCCGGCCGATAAAGAAATGTATGGATACCTGAGTGAGCATCATAGTTATGGTGAAACTGCCGAGCTCGCGGGCGAGTATGCCGAAGATCTGGCGGCGGAGATGCTTGCTACTATTCTTGGGGTGGACTTTGATGTAAATGGCAGTTGGGACGAAAAGCGGCAACAATGGAAAATTAGCGGAAAAATTGTCCGGACTAAAAGTGTTACCCGGTCTGCCCGTGGGGATAAAAACGGATTGTGGACATCGGTAATATCTGCCGCAATTTTATTGCCATGATGTATCTTGGCCCGGAAGTTTCGGTTAAGTCGCCTCAGGAAGCTGGAGTGATTATATTACCGGTTCCATATGAGGAATCGACCAGCTATGGTCAGGGAACCGCGAACGGACCCCGGGCAATTATCGAGGCTTCGCCGAACCTGGAGTTTTATGATGAACAGCTCGATTCAGAACCGTGGAAAAGCGGGGTCTATACTGCACCTGCAATTGATTGTACAAAAGATCGTGCGGATGTGTTTGATGATATTACAGCCAGGGTAAGCGAATTTGTCCGGCAGGGGAAATTTGTTATCAGTCTCGGCGGTGAGCATTCGATTTCGTTTCCGGCATATATGGGAGTCCATGATCAGTTAGAAGGTATTTCCATAGTACAACTGGATGCGCATTCGGATTTGCGCGATAAATATGACGGATCTGAATATAGTCACGCTTGTGTTATGCGCAGAATTTGGGAGGTTAATAACAATATAACCGGGATCGGGATTCGTTCACAATGCGTTGAAGAACGGGAGTTTATCAAAAAAAACAATGTTCATATCAATTATGCGCATGATATCAAAGCAAATGGCTGGAATGCACATATGCTGGATAGTTTGTGCGATAATGTCTATTTGACAATTGATGTCGATTTTTTTGATCCTTCGGTTATTCCGGCGACCGGCACACCGGAACCAGGGGGATTTTTGTGGTATGAAACCCTGGATTTTATAAAAAGAGTATTTGAGACTAAAAATGTGGTTGCCGCTGATGTGGTAGAACTTAGCCCCAATGAAAATCTTTTCTATGCAGATTTTACTGTTGCCAGGCTAATTTATAAAATGATTGGATTTTACCGCGCGGGAAGAAAGGGTTTTAATGAAAAAAGTTAATTTGTTGTTTGGGATTCATAACCACCAACCGGTGGGTAATTTTGATTTCGTTTTTGAAGATGCCTATGATAAATCCTATTTACCGTTTCTGGAGGTTCTTGATCGTTATCCGGAAATGAAAATCGGCTTGCATTTCTCCGGCATACTTTTAGACTGGATCAGCGAACATCGTCCTGAATTAATTCAATTGGTTTCGAAACTGGTTAAACGCGGGCAAATTGAATTAATGACCGGTGGACATTATGAGCCGATACTTAGTATTATACCTGAGAAAGACCGTCTGGGGCAAATAAAAAAACTGTCGTCTGAAATAAAAAGAAAATTTGATTATGAACCCATCGGCATGTGGCTGGCAGAACGTGTATGGGAACCGACACTGCCCAGTTCACTAAAAAAAGCCGGTGTTGAATATACCATTACCGATGATACACATTTTAAACATGCCGGTCTAACCGAGGATCAGCTTAAAGGATACTATGTTACGGAAGATCTGGGTAATCGCACTGCCCTTTTCCCAATAAGCAAAAAGTTACGTTATACGATTCCATTTGAAGATCCCCAGGTGACTATTGATTACCTGCGCGAGATGGCAACAGAATCTGGCGAGAACCTGATTGTCTTTGCCGATGATGGCGAAAAATTTGGTGTTTGGCCCAATACATATGATCATGTCTATAATCAGGGTTGGCTTGAACGTTTCTTTAAGGCGGTTACCGAGAATAGTGATTGGATAAATGTAATACATTTTAGAGATGCTATTGAAAAATACAAACCCCTGGGAAAAATATATCTGCCAACAGCCTCCTATTCGGAAATGATGCACTGGTCGCTATTCCCAGGCACATTCAAGGCATATGAGGATTTTGAGCACTATTTAAAAGAGCAGGATTTTTATGAAGATGTGCAGGTGTTTGTTCGCGGTGGATTCTGGCGGAATTTTCTGTCAAAATATACCGAAGTGAATAACATGCATAAAAAGATGCTCCATGTAAGTGACAAATTCTGGTCATTATCGGATAAAAAACGGGCCGGCATGGACGCAGCATCAGACGCCCTGTGGAGCGGGCAGTGTAATTGTCCGTACTGGCATGGCGTTTTTGGTGGTTTATATTTAAGTCACTTGCGGGATGCAATTTACAGTAATCTGATTAAGTCGGAAATTCTGATTGATGAAAAATGCGGCCTGAAATTCCCCAATTATCAAATAGCAGATATCAACGTGGATGGTTACGATGAAATTGTGGTAGAAACAAAAAAATACAATGCCTATATAAATCTGGGTCAGGGCGGACATATTTATGAGTTGGATCATAAACCCACATTGAAGAATGTGCTGGATACAGTAACCCGGCGCCGCGAGGGATATCATGACAAACTAAAAGATGCCGTGGTTCCGGGATCAGAGAAAAAGGGAAAGCAGACTGCAAGTATTCATGATCTTATTTTGGCAAAAGAACCCAATCTTGAGTCTAAACTTCACTATGATTTTTATGAAAGAAAAACATTCATCGATCATTTTATAGCAGAGGACACCACTCTGGATAAATTTGCTTCGGCAGAATATGATGAAGAAGGAGATTTCTACAATTCTCCATACACAATCGTTAATGAGAAAAAATCATCGAATAAAGTCGAAATTTCAATTCAGCGGAAGGGGAAAGTTGAACGAAATAATCAAATATTTCCTTTACAAATCACAAAAAAATATTTATTTAGCAACAAGTCAGGGAAAATAACCGTTAAATATATTCTGGAAAACCTGGGTAAGAAACAGTTGGATTTGTGGTTTGGCGTAGAATTGAATTTTGGGCTTCAGGCCGGACATGAGCATGACAGATATTACTATTGTGATGCAAAAGATCTGGATGACAGATACCTTGACAGCATTGGTGAAATCGCGGACGTTAAGTCGATAGGTATGCGGGATGAATGGCGAAATCTGGATATATTGGTGGAATCCAACAAGGATTTGGATATCTGGCGGTTTCCCATTGAAACTATTTCCTTGTCCGAAGCCGGATTCGAACGGGTATACCAAAATTCAGCAGTATTTCCCAATATCAAAATTGTCTTGAAGAAAAAATGGGAATTGGAACTTAATCTGGTTTTAAAGAAAATATAGAGATAAAGCACATTCGTACATCAGAGCGGATCCGCTTACCCAGGCTGTTGCGGATTCATTAATTTAGGTGCTAAAGCACCAATTAATTTTTGGGATTTTTTTACCCCGTCTTAAAAGCCGGGGCTAGCCATTTGTTATATATTAAGTTGCAAAAAGTCATTTGCCCTGCGCTTTTGCGCAGGGATATCTGATTTGCGACAAGTCTAGGGCTTTAGCCCAAAATCTAAATAACCAATTCCGAGGGAATTGATCCACTCTAGGCAATTTTATTGCCGGATTATTTGAAAACGGACCCGATCATGAGAAAATCATATACAATATTTTTCCTGCTGTTGGCAATTATTGTTATCAGCTATTATGGACCTTATCTGCGGGATCAGTTTTTCGCCGATGAAGTTGCCAATGAACGGCAGAAAAATCTTGATAAAATTGAAGAGGTAATGCAGTTCGTATCCCGCTATTATGTGGATGATGTGGATTGGGACAAAGTTACGCAGAAAACGCTGGAAGCATTCCTTTCTCAGTTAGATCCTCATAGTGTCTATATTTCATCAACAGATGCCGCAATAAATGAAGAAAATTTTGAAGGTAAGTATCAGGGTATTGGAATTTATTATGATGTAATCGAAGATTATCTCACCGTGATTTCACCAATACCCGATTCTCCTTCCGACCGGGTTGGATTAATGGCGGGTGATAAAATAATAAATATTGATGGTGAATCCGCGATTGGAATTTCAAATGCGGATGTACAAAAAAAATTAAAAGGAAAAAAAGGCAGCTCTGTTCTTCTGGATGTAAAACGCGATGGATTTGATGATCTTCTGGAATTTACAATTGTCCGCGACGAAATTCCGATTTTCACGGTTACCACGTATTTCCTCACCAATGACAGTACCGGATATATTTCACTAAACCGGTTTGCCAAGACCACTGAAGATGAAATTGAAACTGCCCTGGGAAATATGGAGAATCTGGGTATGAAACAGCTGGTATTGGACTTACGCAGCAACGGCGGGGGATATTTGGATCAGGCGGTGATGCTGGCTTCCAAGTTTATCAATGGGCATAAAAAAATTGTCTATACTACAGGTAGATTAGACAGGTTTAATCATGTTTATTATTCTGATAGTTTTGGCTCAACAAAAATTCGAGAGTATCCTTTAATCGTTTTGATTGATTATGGATCCGCCTCTGCTTCTGAGATTGTTGCCGGGGCCATTCAGGATTATGATCGCGGACTGATTGTCGGCGAGACCAGTTTTGGCAAAGGATTGGTGCAAAATGAATTTCCACTACCGGATGAGTCCCGGTTGCGATTAACCATATCGAAATATTACACTCCGAGTGGAAGACTCATTCAACGTCCATATAAGGGCAAAGAGGTGGATGAATACTACCAGGAGGCATTAACGCTGGATGATTCGGTACACACCGAAAATCCGGAGGATACAACCGCCAGTTTGGTCTATTACACCAGCTCGGGGCGCGAAGTATATGGTGGAGGTGGTATCCGGCCGGATAGCCTAATTCCCATATGAATCTCTTGCTAAATCTCAAAAGCTAATGCAAAAATTATTCAATAAGCGTCTCTTCTTTGAACTGGGTGCAAAATATGCCAAACAACAAATGGACCGCTGGGAATCATTTACCGATTTTATGTCTGAATATGAGGTGCCGCAGTCAATGTTATTGGAACTTCGGGAATTGGCGCAAGACCGCGATGTGGAAATATCTAACTCAGACTTCCGCAATAATAAAGAATTTTTTCAACTTAGATTAAAAGCAGAAATTGCCCGGGGCATTTGGGGGCTTGACAAATTCTATCGTATTCTCCTCGAAAAGGATAATCAATTTCAGGCGGCCCGGACATTGTTTCCGCAGGCAAAAAAAATTGGGAATCGTCCGCAAAACAGGACGCTAACTAATTGATTCTTCTATGCTTCAACAGGAGATCCGGTTTTAAAAAATCAATTGACTTTTATACTTGGAATTGTTATTATATCAACCTAAATTAGACACAGTTGCGTTATTAATAATTACAGTAATATCATATCAATTGCATTTTTGGAGGAGTTTGACTCATGGTAAAATTGTTTCTCGACGGTGGAGAATTTATGTGGCCAATCCTGGGCCTGTTAATTGTTGGTCTGGCATTCGTTCTTGAAAGATTCTGGACTCTGACCAGAGCCTCAGTAAATACACGTAAATTCCTTAGCAGAATTCGAATTGCACTTGAGCAGGGTGGTGTTGCAGCCGCTGCAGAAGAATGTGAAAAAACACCGGGTCCGGTTGCTTCCATATTTCATGCAGGATTAAGTCGTTCTGATAAAGGCCTTGCACATGTGGAAAAAGCAATTACAACCGCTGGTTCCCTGGAGATGGCATTTCTTGAAAGAGGAATGATTGTTCTGAGTACGGTTATTGTGCTGGCACCAATGCTTGGCTTTACCGGTACGGTATGGGGTATGGTTCAGGCGTTTGATGCGATCAAAGTACAAAATGACATTTCACCGGCGATCGTTGCATCCGGTATTTCTCAGGCATTATTAACGACACTCTTTGGTCTTATCGTTGCCATGATTATTCAGGTTTTCAATAACTATTTTACTTCCCGGATCGATAAACTGATCATAGATATGGAAGAAAGTTCAGTTGAGTTAATTGATGCCCTGGGTGATATTCAGGATAAATAACCACAAGGTAGGCCAAAAAATATGTTATTAGGAAAAAGAAAAAAACAAGATGGTCCTGAAATACCGACTTCCGCTTTGCCGGATATCGTCTTTCTTTTACTAATCTTTTTTCTTGTTACAACGACTATTGATGCTGAAAAAGGATTGGATCTTGTTCTACCGCCACCTGATGCCACCACTCAGGAAATCTCAAAGAATAACCTGACCAACCTGCTGGTAAATGCGGCTGGTGATGTTTTACTTGATGGTGACGTTATTCAGGTGCGTGAGATAACAAGAATTATCAAAGACAGATTACAGGCAAATCCATTGCTTGTTGTCTCTGTCAAAACCGATAAAAACACACAATATGATGTGTATATCGATGTCCTTGATAAATTAAAGAAAGCCTGGGGTGATAATCCTACTAGGATTTCAATCGCTGAGCCGGAAGAAAATTAACAGGTAGAGAGGGATTCGTAAATGAAATTTGAACGAAAAACCAAAATTGCGACAGGCATTCCAACTGCTTCTCTGCCGGATATTATTTTTATGCTCCTGATCTTTTTTATGGTTGCGACCGTATTTAAACAATTTTCCGGATTAAAAGTAAGTCTGCCTGATGCCGAATTGGTTAAAAAGATACCCGGGTCAAAACGGCATGTGGTTACTATCTGGATTGATAAAAATAATCAGGTAGTATGTGATGATTATCAGGTTGATAAAATCAATAGTCTGCGCGGTGTCCTCTATGAGAAAAGAATAAAAGATCCACAGATTATTATTGCAATGAAAGCGGATAAAGAAGCCCCAATGGGTACCGTAAGTGAGGTACAGGTCGAGATGCGTAAAGCCAATGCCTTAAGAATTAACTATTCAGCAATTCCGGGGGTTTTTTAATATGAGCGAATTTTTAAAGAAAGATCCCAGTGCGGATCTGAGAATGAAGTATAAAAGGGTGCTGGAAATCAGTGTCGTTTTATCATTGGTAATTATGATTGGCGTTTTTTACTCATTCAAAAAATTCGATATCGCTATTCTTTTGCCGGAAAGTCCTGATATTAAAATTGAAATTATGGAAATTCCACCTACACAACAAATTCAAAGACCTCCGGCTCCGCCAAAACCTTTGATTCCCGTTGAAGCAGAAGACGATGATATGCTGGATGATGTAACTATCGAAGAAACCGATATCGTTTTTGATAATTATGATGATGCGCCACCACCCCCACCTCCTGAGGAAGATGAGGTGTATGAATTCTTTGCAGTTTCTGAAAAACCACAAATTATCAAAAAAGAAGTTCCGGTCTATCCTGACCTGGCTCGTAAAGCCCAAATTGAGGGCAAAGTGGTTATAACCGTCACCATCGACAAAACGGGTAATGTGGAAAAAGCCAATGTTTTTAAATCAATTCCCATGCTCGATGAAGCTGCCGTCGCTGCTGCCATGCGGTGTAAATTTAAACCGGCAAAGCAGCGTGATAAGTTTGTAAAAGTTAAAATGAATATACCATTCGATTTTAAACTGCGATAAACATTATAACGGGATCTTTTAGATCCCGTTTTTTATTTGTACCAATCACCATCTTACAGCAAATCCTAATATCTAATTTCTAAATCCTAAATAAATTCAAAACTCCAGGTAACAAAAACAAACAAATTTGCCTCACCGTGCGGATTAATATTTAACCCCTCCGGGGTTATGGGATATTGGTGTATCATTTACCGTGGGCGTTGCCCACGGCTAGAATTATCTAACCCCTTCGGGGTTAACCCCCTATGCATATATAATTAAAATACCGAGAATTGACCTGCATCTTGATCATGTATCTTGTATCTTGCATCCTGTATCCTGCATCTTGAAAGATTTTATTTTCCCGTAATCTAAAACTTTAATATATTCTAACTCTGCTAAATGAATAAGGATAACACATAGCATGGCTGAAAGACTGGGAATTGGATTGGATTTGGGTGGCACATCAATTAAATATGCATTGGCAACGGAGTGTGGTAGAATTATAAAAAGTGGATACCGCGCATCGAATGCAAATGCAGATAAATCGGAGATTATAGCTAATCTTTGTCATGCAGTTGAGGAAATGCAAAATTTTTCTGAAAAAAATAAAATGACTGTAGAGGTAATTGGTATTGGAACGCCTGGAAATGTAGATCTGGAAACAGGCACACTGATGGGATCTACGCCAAACTTCAAATCCTGGAATGATGTTAATATCTCCCGTGAAGTAGGGCAGAAATGCGGGTTACCTGTGTTTGTTGATAATGATGCAAATATGATGGCGTTGGGTGAAACAAGATTTGGTTCCGGTAAGGGATATAAAAATTTGATTTGTGTAACCGTCGGAACCGGTATCGGTGGGGGTGTGATATTAAATGGCGATCTTTATCGGGGGGCTTTCTATGCCGGGGGCGAATTAGGACATACGCTGGTTGAGGCCAATGGAATTGATTGCAAATGTGGTGGCAAAGGGTGCCTTGAAATGTATGCATCGGCAACGGCAATGATCCGATATTTTAAAAAATATGCCAACGAGACCGGATTTGTACCGGACAAAGATGATTTGAATGTGGCCTATCTTTTTGAATTGTATAATAAGAATAATGAGGCCGCACGCCGGTCTATTGATGAAGCAAAGTATTATCTCGGACGCGGATTGGCGAGTGTTATAAATTTATTAAATCCCGAAGCTATTATAATCGGTGGCGGTGTTGCCGACGCGGGTGAAATTTTCCTGAAGGGTGTTCGTGAAACCGCATTTAAATATGCCATGCCCATGCCAAGTAAAAATGTCAAAATTGTAGCCGCAGAATTAGGTAATCAGGCTGGATTTTTAGGTGCCATTTCCTTTGCCTTTGGTCAATTAGCGGAATAAGTTGGCGGGTAACGTGTATCTCTTCCCAATGATAGAAAAATTTTATATCTGATATGAAATATTTGTTCATACTAAATCCAAAATCCGGACCAACCAGCCGGGCCGATAAAATGGTATCTTTAATTGATAGTCTGTTTTCGGCTTCCGGTCATGAATATGAATTTTCATTTACAACTGGTCCGGGAGACGCTACACAAATTGCAAAAAAAGGTGCAGAGGATGGTTTTGATCTGATGGTGGCCGTCGGCGGCGATGGTACAGTGAATGAAGTGGCCACGGGATTGATCGATACGAATGCGATTCTTGGTATTATTCCTCTGGGGTCGGGAAACGGTGTGGCACGTAGTTTAAATATCCCGCTTAAGGTTAAATCAAGTATTCAGTTATTATTAGATCCTCAAATACAAACAATTGATACCGGGCTGATTAACGATTTGCCATTTATCGGCGTTGCCGGTCTGGGATATGATGCCAATGTCGGAGCCAAATTTCAGGAATTTGGTGTCCGGGGGCCAATACCATATTTTTTTATCGGACTGAAAGAATATCTGCGTTTTAAACCATTGGAAGTTTCATTAGAAATTGAAGATCAATGGCAGGATTTTTCGGCACTCGTCATCGCATTTGCTAATACCCGTGAATACGGAAATGGTGCGGTCATCGCACCGCAGGCCATTCCCGATGACGGATATCTTGATATCTGTATCGTCAGTCCGTTCTCAAAAAAAAGAGCCATAAAATTGACTCAAAGGTTATTTAACGGTACCATAGACAAAGCAAAAGAATATACGCATATCAAATGCAAACGCCTGGCCCTCAACGTGAACACTGCGGAGGTATACATTCACACAGACGGGGAGCCAAAAAAGATTACAGGAAATCTTGAGATCCGTATAAAAGAAAAATCCTTACGGGTTTGCAGAGGAAAGTAAGATGAAATCTGTCTTTGATATATCGAAAGAAGTTTCAGAATTACACAAAAATGTTTTATCCCCATTTGCTACTCCTGATCACAGTGCGATTCGAAAATCGGATGAAGAGTTTGACCGGTTCCGTCCGCCGTTTGCTCTGGACAGAGACCGGATAATCTATAGTGGTGCATTCAGACGCTACACCGGAAAAACCCAGGTTGTATATTTTGCTTCCATGCTCGATGAACAATTATCAAGTCGCAGTATTCATACACTCAGTGTAGCCCAGATTGCACGTACCATCGGACGCTTGCTGAGATTGAATGAAGATCTGATTGAGGCAATCGCCCTTGGGCATGATCTGGGACATCCGCCGTTTGGCCATGACGGTGAAAAATACCTGAGCAAGGTCAGCCAGGAACATGGTCTGGGCGAATTTCATCACAATATACAAAGTCTGAGAATCGTTGACACGATTGCCAAAAAAGGAAACGGGCTGAATCTGTCATTTCAGGTGAGAGAGGGCTTGCTCTCTCATGATGGCGAAGTTCACAATCAAAAACTTATACCCGTTCCTGATAAGCAGGAGTCCGATCTGACTGAATTCATTGAGAATAAAGAATCCGGAAAAAGAATAGAAATGATGCCCATGACCCTGGAGGGGTGTGTGGTGCGTATTACCGATACGATAGCATATATTGGGCAGGATATAGAAGACGCGATCCGGATCGGGTTGATCCGCCGGGAAGATCTTCCGCCAGAGTGTGTTGAGCTGCTGGGGAATAATAATGGTCAGATTATTGAAACCCTGGTCAGGGATGTGGCCGAGAATAGTTATGACCAAAACTATGTGTGCTTTAGTGAAAACATTTCTCAGGCACTCCTTAAATTAAAAAAATTCAACTATCGAAATATTTATCATAGTGAAAAGTTAAAGATCAACCATGACAGAATAGCCCGCGGCTTTAGTGTCCTATTCTCCGTGTTTGTAGAAGATCTACAGAAAGAAAACCAAAAAAGCCCCATATATCTGGAGTATTTGAACGGGAAATCTGAAAAATATTTAAACTCAACTTCAGCAGCGTGTAAGGTGAGGGACTATATTTCCGGCATGACAGATCGTTATTTTGTAAAAATATTACAACGCCTCACGGTACCGGAAATCTCGCTGGGAGATATGTAAATTTGGACACGCATTCATCTCGGCTGCAGACGCAGATGTTATAAGTTATAAGTTAGAAGTTAGAGATTAGGGATTGGAGATCGGCAATCTTGTATGATGCATAAATATTTCCTATATATTTCCAAAGCCTCAGGGACTTTGTTACTTTGTCAGAAAACATAACTCGCATATATTATTGGGATTATACAGAACTGATCAGAATTGGAGCCAGTAATGAAAATCTTTTATTATTCAATTCTACTATTCTCATCATATTTGTGTTATGGGCAAGAGTCAGTGATCGAAATTTTCTCACCTAATATGATGAAATCGGGTATATTTGGCACCTCTATGATTATGCTTAACGATATTACCAATGACAGCTTTCACGATTTTATTATCTCAGCACCTGGAGAATTACAAAGCGGAAGGGTTTATTTTTTTGATGGAGCTACATATTCCTCTTTTATAGAACTTAAATCTCCAAATGCTGAATTATATGGTGGATTCGGGACAGCTCTATCCAATGTTGGAGATATAAATAATGATAGTTTTGAGGACATATTGATAAGTGCTCCTTATGAGGATCCCGGTACTTCAGTTACTAACTCCGGACGAGTATATTGTTTCAGTGGCAAGGATACAAGTTTAATTCATGAGATTCGATCGCCAGTTGAACTACCGTCTGGTGAATTTGGCAAAGCTTTAAGTGGGATTGATGATTTAAATGATGATGGAATTAATGATTTTATTATTAGCTGTGGGGGAGCATTCCCTGCAGTATACGTAATTAGTGGAAAGGATACTTCTACCATTCATATAATTAAAAACCCAGTCTTAAATACGGGTACACATTGGGGGGATAGAGTTGCTTCTGCCGGGGATTTGAATGATGATGGATACGAGGAAATTCTTGTTAGTGCTTATGGGGCAGATTTAGTCTACATATATAATGGTAAAACCGGAGAAATCTATGAAACTATTAAATCACCATCTAGCGATTCGTTTGTCAGTTTCGGCTGGGCAATTGACGGAGGTATAGATATAAATAATGATGATATACCGGACATAATTATTGGTTCTCCGAATGATAATCCAACTCTGGGGTTAGATACACCAGAGGTTGGGCGTGCTCATATCTTCAGTGGTGCTGATTTAACTATAATTCAAGAACTGAAATCACCAATTGAACAAAAAAAGAGTAAGTTTGGAATCAATGCTACCTTTGGTGGTGATATGAATAATGATGGTGTCCCTGAAATCTTTGTTTCGACGATGGAACCATCGGAAGGTTCTCCAGCAGTATCTGGTAAGGTTCATATATTTAATGGAAAAGATTTATCATTTATAAGAACCCTATCATCACTTAATGAAACATATGTAGGTCATTTTGGATTTTCAATATCGGCAGATATGGATTTGGACAATGATGGCTTTATTGATATTTTGATAGGTGCAAATTACGAGGATGACCGAGATATAACTAAAGTTGGTCATGCATATCTATTTGATGGTAAAATTACAGCAAATATAGAAAATCGGACTCAACCAAGGGGTTCAGATTTGTTTGATAACTACCCAAATCCTTTCAATCCAAAAACAAAAATTACGTTTCAACTGGCAAATTTTGATCATGTAACATTAAAAATACTTAATGTTAATGGTCAGGAAATTACAACTCTGATTGATCGACACTATTCCGCTGGACAACATGAGGTAGATTTTTATGGAACTAATATTGCAAGCGGTATATACTTCTATCAGCTAATCTCCACTAATTATGTAAAAATAAAGAAAATGATTTTATTGAAATAATGATGTATTTCTTGTAAGTAATAAATAAAAATATGGATATTCGCAATATTTTATCATTGATTAAATTGAATTATTTATACTCACAATCAGTATGGTCGCTACCAATAACTGAATCTCTCTATTTCTTGAATAGATGTATAGGCATTGGAGGTAAAGTTCCTGTTGAAGAACCTTGAAATTTTTTAATTACGGAGGTTAGAATGCAAAAAGATATTATCCTGGATAAAATAGCCAAACTAAAGCCGGAAGCCATTGATTTGATGAAGAATCTGATCGAAATCAATGCCATCGGTCCAAAAAATGACGGGCCGGGAGAGTCTGCAAAAGCAGATTATTTAGAGAACTATCTGAAAAAAGCTGGCTTTGGCGAGATTAAAAATTATCCGGCACCTGATTTGTCGGTAAACAGTGGATTCAGGCCCAACCTGGTAACGATTGTTCCGGGAACCAACCAGGAGCGTACTATGTGGATTATTTCTCATTTGGATGTGGTTCCGGAGGGAGATTTGAATAAATGGGAAACGGATCCGTTTCAGGCAATTGTAAAAAATGGCAAAATATATGGTCGTGGTAGTGAGGATAATCATCATGGTCTGGTATCATCTGTAATTATGGCACGTGCTTTTATTGATGCGGGTATGCAGCCGGAATTTAATCTGGGATTGATGTTTGTCTCTGATGAAGAAACCGGTAGTGAGTATGGATTGAGTTTTATAATGGAGAATCATTCTGACCTTTTTAAAAAAGATGATATTATTATTATTCCGGATGCGGGAGAACCGGACAGCCGTATGATTGAGGTGGCCGAAAAATCGATTCTGTGGTTAAGATTCAAAACCCTGGGTAAACAAGTACACGCCAGTATGCCCAATCAGGGGATCAATGCATTTCGTGCCGCATCAAATCTGGTCGTAAAGTTGGAAGAATTACATGAAATTTATCCGGCCAGTGATGATTTGTTTGATCCACCCATATCGACATTTGAGCCAACAAAGAAAGAAGCAAATGTTCCTAATATTAATACAATTCCGGGTGAAGATATCTTTTGTCTTGATTGTCGGGTGATGCCCGAGTATTCGATTGATGAAGTTATGACGCGGGTACGGAAGATGGCCGATGAAATCGAAAAAAAGTTTAAGGTCACAATCGAAATATCAACCGAGCAATACGAACAAGCCGCACCGGTCACTGATAGTAAGGCGCCGGTTGTGCAATTACTTACTGGTGCGATTAAAGAAATATATAAGGTTGAGCCACGTGCGATGGGGATCGGTGGCGGAACGGTGGCTTCATTTTTAAGACGGAAAGGTTTCTCCGTTGCGGTCTGGTCAACCATCGATGATATGGCACATCAACCCAATGAATATAGCGTTATCAGCAACCTGGTCAATGATGCCAGCGTATTTGCCATATGTGCCATGAATCAAAAAAATTAGCTTGGATTTTGAGGAAAGTTTTACTATATTTTTATCGCTTAAATGACCTACCTCGTTAAAAATTAAGTAATTAGGCTGTTTTTTTTGTTAATGAAAGGGGTGCGAATCTCTTTTATTTCGTATTCTGGACTGTTGAATAGTGAAAATTGAAGTGTTATTCCAGGTTTTTGGGGGCTGTTTTTTTTACCAAACTCACACATTACGCATGATTAATTGAAAAGTTTCATTACTAGGCAATAATTTGCCTAGATTGGTAGGCAAAACATTACCATTTACTATTATTTCAATATTACTAACTCTAATATTATCAATGATATATGATTGATATTGATTAGTTGGTATCATTTTTGTAGCGTGATTAGGGTCACATATTATAAAACCAACAATCAAAACAATTCTAAGAACAGGAGGATGCCGATGACTTAACTCACACATTTTCTATTTTCTTTTCTTTTTTATGTATACCTATTAATTGAGTAGGAGGAATTGTAATGTTCAAAAAGTGTATGTTCATATTTTTAACCATTAGCATTATACCTTTCGCACTGTTCGCACAGTCGAGCGGTAAAATTGCTGGCCAGGTCATCGATCAGGCGACGGGTGAACCACTACCCGGCGTGAATATAACGATCGATAACACCTTATTAGGTGCAAACACTGACTTTGATGGTTACTTCGTTATTCTGAATGTTCCGGTTGGCGTGTATACAGTACGTGCCAGTTTTATCGGATTTCAGGAAGTGGCTGTTGAAGGTGCACGTATATCGGCAGGTATTACCACCGATATAAATTTTGATTTAAAAGAAACACCTCTGGAACTGGATGAGGTAATTGTAATTACCGGCGCCCGTCCTCTGGTTGAGAAAAATGTTACCCAGAGTTATTCTCTGGTTACTGCTGATCAGATCAACGCGATCCCGGTCCGTGGTGTCAATAATATTCTCGATCTGCAAGCCAGTGTGGTTGTGCAGGATGGAAACGTTCATATCCGTGGTGGTCGTGCCAATGAAACGGGATACTATCTGGATGGGGCTTCAATCCTGAATCCGGTTAATAATACCCGTGCAGTGCATATTATCCAGGACGCGGTTGAAGAATTACAGGTACTGACCGGTGGTTATACCGCTGAGTTTGGTGGTGCTAATTCAGGTATCGTACGTTCTGAATTAAAATCAGGTACCTCTGACTGGCATTTTTCATTGGATGCCCAGACAGATAATTTTGCCAATAACGGTGAAAAGTTTCTGGGTACCTATTCCTATGGCGAATCCATTATAGCCGGTACCGTGAGTGGTCCGCTTGGAACCAAAAATATTCGCTTATTCGTGGCCGGAGAAAACTGGTACCAGGGTGACAATGCCCAGCGTTTTAGCGAAGGTTTCCAATTTGAAAACCTGGTTGATACCGAACCGCTCGCACCGTCAGTGGTTCAGGGACATCCCGATACGGTATCATTAAACTATCTGCCGGGATATACGCCACGCAATAAACTGAATCAATATGCAATCAACAGCACCCTGCTGTTTGATTATAGCCCGCTTCAGTTCCGTTTGAGCGGTGTATATACCCAATCCGCCAGACGCGCCAGCAATATCCCGATGACGGCGATGCTCAACAGCCGTCAGGCAGTAACCAACCTGAATAATTTTCTGATTTCAGGTAAATTAACTTATGTTGTAAATCCGACCTCATTCCTTGATTTGAAAGTCAGTTATTTTTCACAAAAAACTGAGAATGAAGATCCCTGGTTTGGAACGGATTGGAGAATGTGGCAAGACAGCACCGCCGTATCTGATTATACCGGTGGCGCAGTTACCTATCGCTCCAGATGGCGTGATCCTTATGCCTATCGTTTACTCGGTATTCAGTTTAACCAAGAGGGTGACAACCAGGCAAATTATGCCAAGACCGAGCTGAGTTATATCGGTGGTAATCTGGACTATGTTCTTCAGGCAAATAAATTTAATGAAGTAAAAATTGGTGGTGAGTATCGCATGTACACTGCCAGAAATTATGTCATCGCCCCTGGTGTAATGTCAGAAGTAGAACGGTATGGCGGCGAGGATCTGGTACCTGAATCCGTCATGGCCGAACAAGCCGGAAATGTCTATGGTTATGACTGGTGGGGAAATGAAGAAAATAGCGGATTTAACGGACCAAAAGAGCCGGTATTTGCTTCTTTCTATGTTCATGATAAGATCGAGTTTAAAGATCTGATCATCAACCTCGGTCTGCGTTATGACTATTTTGATACAGATGACAAAGAATTGCGTAATCCTGCCAATCCAGAGATTGATTTTGAAACCCAATTGATCGCTGAAAGTGAATGGACCAAGAAAGACCCAACCTCGCATATCAGCCCGCGTTTGGGTATTTCATTCCCGATTTCGCAAAGAACCGTCTTCTATGCACAGTATGGACAGTTTATTCAGATGCCCGAAGGAAACAATGTGTACTGGAATAACCGTCAATACGGTCGTCAGATTGTAAGAGGTGGTTTTTTCTATCTGCAGCCGATCGGTTTTGCCATGGATCCTATGCAGACAACGCAGTATGAAATTGGTTTCCGTCAGCAAATCGGCGAATCCGCCGCATTTGAAGTCACCGGTTTTTACAAAAATGTCAAAGGCTATCCTACGACAGTGCGCGTTTCGGCTGAGGCTGGGGCAAATATTCAGACCTATTATGCCATTACCAATGGTGACTTTGCCACAACAAAAGGTCTTGAATTTAAGCTGACACTCCGTCGTATCGCACGTATCCAGGCACAGTTAAATTACACCTTAACGAGTGCAGAAGGTACCGGTTCCGGAGAAAGCAGTTATTATGGTGCTGTATATCGCGGAACCCAGGCCCCAACCATTACCTCACCGCTTGAGTTTGAGCAAGCCCATCGCGGCGCGGTTCTTCTTGATTATCGTTTTGGTGTGGATGATGGCGGACCGATCCTGGAACGTTTGGGCGCAAACTTTATATTTAATTTCAGCAGTGGCCATCCTTACACCTATGCGTATGCTCCTCCGGGTGGGCAGTCAGATCCGTACACCGCAGGTGTGGATTATATGAATGATCCAAGATCACGGGAAGCTTTGGAGCCAATTAATTCATCAGTAACTCCATGGACCTTTAATCTTGATGCGAGATTGGATAAATCATTCAACATCGTTAGTAATCTGGTTGGAACAGTTTATATCCGGGTAACCAATCTGTTAAATACAAAGAATACTATCAATGTATATCAGAATACCGGAAGTGCCATAGATGATGGATATATTTCTGATCCGTCACGATATGCGTCAAATCTGGATCAGTATGGACCGCAATATCTCGATCTTTATCGGGCAATTAATACGGTCAATGGTGAATCTTATCTGTCGCAGGTTGGCAATGAGTTATATAACAGTCCACGTCAGATTTTTATCGGGTTGAAGCTCACCTACTAAAACAAGTACGCACTGTTGATTTTTTTAATGTCAAATGTTTTGATAAGGAGTGAATATGCAAGTGAAAACTAATAACATCCCCCGGATGATTTTTGCGGGGGTCTTAATACTGATTTTAGCGGGGGGATTGTTTGCCCGGCGCGATCCCGGTCAGATGAATATCGCAAAACCCTTCGCTGATCCTGTAGGTCGAACGCTTTCCAATATTGGAAACTGGTCCTACTGGATATATAATACCGGTACATCTGGAAATGATCCCAATGGGGATCCCGGTGGTGTATATCCGCGTGGTACGGCCGCCCTGGTTTTTACCGATGGTCTGGTATGGGGTGGTTATGTAAGAGATGGTAAGGAAGAAAATCCGCGTGTTGGCGGTGTTACCTATACCGAAGGTATTCAGCAGGGCTGGATTACCACGCCGGGTGATGGAACCAATCCACCGGAAGCAATCAGCCCGAATGATGACCGCGCCGGAATGTGGCGTATGCGGGTAGACTATTATCAGTTGACAATGGAAGATGTACGTCAGGATGCCGCCGAATTGAATCTGGTGAATCCGGCAGATGCCAGTGAAACGATGATGCAGGAGGTTCTGGATGAATATGTAAATGCATTCGAGAACTGGCCGACTGATCTGGGCGCACCATATTATGATGTCAATGGTAATGGTGTTTATGACAAACCTTCGGAATTCTGGGTTAAGGAATCGGATCCTGAGAATCCAAGCCGGGTAATTTGGGTTTGGAAGGGAATCGAAGTCGATCTCGATGGTAATGGTGAAATCACTGTTGGTGAACGTGAAGAGCCCGGTATTGCCGGCGCCGATCAGGTTCTGTATTCGGTCAATAATGATCTTGATGAAGGTAAATCGATCGGTCTGTATGGCGCACAGCCAATGGGTATCGAATTACAATCGACTACCTGGGCCTATAATCAGCCAAGCGCCACACTGGGACAGCTGATTTTCCGGAAATATTTGTTTATCAATAAATCCGGCGTCGACATCGACAGTATGTTCGTATGTCAATGGTCCGATGCCGATATCGGTAACTATACCGATGACTTTGCCGGTTGTGATACGGTTCGTAGTGTAGGTTATGGCTATTCCGGTTTTGTAACCGATCCGGATTATACCAATTTTAACCTGCCTCCGGGTGCCATTGGTTATGACTTCTTTCAGGGTCCGATGGTTGAGGGCGCACCGGAAGATACGGCGATCTTTGGTCTGACAAAACGTCCCGGGTTTAAAAACCTGCCAATGACGTCCTACTTCTTCTTTGCATCGGGAAGTGCCATTAGTGATCCGCCGCTGGGTGATTATGACGGTACGCTGCAATTCTATAATATGCTCAACGGCTATTTACCAACAAACGATTTGACAGATCCGAGTCCATATATTGCGGGCTCAGGTCCAACTGCTGGCACTGCAACCAAATTCCCACTGGCCGGCGATCCCACCACCCAGCAGGGTGATGTGGATGGTCTGGGAACCAACCTGCAACCAGGTGACCGCCGTATCGGTATGTGTTCCGGTCCGTTCTATATGACCCCCGGTGATTCACAGGAAGTTGTGGTTGCGGTAATCGGTGGTATCGTTGCCCAGGATGGCGGTGATAACCGTAATGCCGTACTGCAGATGAAACTAAATTCCGATTTTGCCCAGTTTATCTATGATAATTTGTTTAAAGCTATCCCAAGGGCAAACATATCTCCAAAAGTTACTGCCACTCCGATGGAAGATCATATAATCCTGGATTGGGGCAGTGATGCAAATGCTGTTGCGGCCTCCGAAGCAAATGACCCGATATTGGGTTTTAACTTTGAAGGATACAATGTGTATCAGCTGCCAACCGCTACAGCCACAGTAGAGCAAGCTAAAAAAGTTGCTACATTTGACGTAGTAAACAATGTAACGACCATTTATGGTACCAAATTTGTGGGTAGTATTGGTGATATTGTTACTGTACCCATCCAAAAAGGTACCGATTCAGGTATTCAGAGATATTTTAAGATAGATCAGGATTACATCAATGGTGCGCCACTTGCTGCCGGTAATACGTATTATTTCGCAGTAACAGCGTATAATTTCAATGATGATCCCACAGTACCGGAACCTTCTCTGGAATCCAGTCTGTTGCCGGCAATCACCGTGGTTCCCCAGGGAACAGTTCCCGGAACCCGTTATCCTAATGAAAACGGTGATATGCTGAGTGTATCCAAAACAGGTGGAAGTACCGGTTCAACCTCAGTTGAAGTGGTAGATCCGGCAGCGCTTACCGCAGCCGATTATTTTGTCGGTTTCCATACTCAGCCACAATATTCAGTAGCTGACGGCGATACGCTGGGAACATGGTACAAATGGTACCTGGTGAATACCACGAGCGGTGACACCCTTCTTAGTCAGCAGACAAATCTGGCTGGTGACAACGATTATCTGGTTACCGACGGTGTTCTGGCCCGTGTGTCTGGACCAACAACAGCCGGTCTGGCCGGTTGGGATTATGACGGAAATCGCTGGTACTCCGGTACAAACTGGGGCGCCCAGGAATTCTTTGGCGGTCTGGATATCGGTGCCAATTTCTTTGGTTCTGATGTTACTCTTGCAGAGCTTGTTCCGGTACACATGGTATTCCAGGATCAAGCCAGTGTCGATGCCAATGGCTTTGCCAGTAAAGGCGTTTTTTACCGCCGTGATTTGGGCTATGCCGAACAAGGTATCGGTGAAATACCATTTGAATGCTTTGATGTAAAAGATGCTGCAAATCCACGTAAACTGAATATCAGTATTGTGGAAGATGACCGCGAAGGTGCAGCCGGTGCCAACGCTAATTTGATCTGGGATATGGGATGGAATGGGTCAGAATTTGGTGAAAACGGTGCCCGTGAGTATATCTTTATCAGTCTTACCGATTATGATGAAGGTGCGTACTATGCAAATGGTGCGGCTGATGGTACCTATGACCGCGTCGCTTATGCCATATGGCCGGCAAGCCGTTCACGCGATTATCTCGTGTCGGAATTTACCATGGATATTTTTGCCAATCTGCCCAATACACCTGACGATTCCTATACATTCTCAACCGAAGGCGTAGTTTCTGGGGATGCGGATCTGGCAAAAGCGGACGTTGACAAAGTTAATGTCTTCCCGAATCCATACTATGCATCAAATCCGTCAGAGCCTGATCGTTTTACACGCTTTGTGACTTTTAATCATTTACCGCCAAAAGCCACAATCCGGATTTTTAGTCTATCCGGTGTTCAGGTTCGGAAAATTGAGAAAGATAAGCCTGACCAGTTCCAAACATGGGATCTGCAAAATGAGGCAGGAATCCCGGTTGCCAGCGGTTTGTATATCGCTCATATCGATATGCCCGAAGTTGGCAAGGAAAAGGTTCTTAAACTCATGATTATTCAGGCTCAAGAACAACTCAAGTACTATTAATCTGATGCAATTTCAAATTAAGTATAGTAAAAGAAATAAGGGAGACAATAATGATAAGCAGAAAAATATATAGCGGGTTGGTTATACTCGCTATCATTGTTGGTTTTGCTGCTGCTCCACTATATTCCGGCGATGCCGACCGTATTGGTACGGCTGCCGGTGTACAGGTCCAGGTGCCTGTTGGCGCCAGAGATATCGCTCTGGCTGGAGCGGATTTGTCTAATACGTACGGTCTGAACGCCATTTTCTGGAATCCGGCTGGCTTACCACGTATGGACAGAGCCGCAGCTGCGCAATTCTCATATATGAGCATTTTTAATGATATTGGTGTCAATTATCTGGCAGTCGCTTATAACGACGAGGATCTTGGTGCATTCGGCTTTAGCATCAAATCCTTTGGCTTTGGCGATATACCGTTTACTACAAATGAAGACATGGACGGTGCTTCAGGCCGCGTATTTTCACCCACATTTGTTACCGTGGGGCTGTCTTATGCCCGTGCATTGACCGAATTTGTTAACATCGGCATCACTGCCAAGATAATTAATGAATCGATTGACAGAGCCGCGGCCAGTGCCGTTGCTTTTGACATTGGTTTGCAATATGCCGGTCTTGGTGGTATTGATGGCGTTAATTTTGGTGTAGCCGTTAAGAATATCGGAACCAATATGAAATACGAAGGTTCCGCTTTGGGAGACAATTATCTGGATCCCAACGGCAAGGAATATTTTCTCAATACACCGTCGGCCAGCAATCAGCTACCGACCGCTATCGAACTCGGTCTGTCATATAAGGCTTTGATGAACGAAGATAACTCGGTTCTGATAGCCGGTAATTTCCAAAGTAATAACTTTGAGAATGATGCCATGAAGTTTGGAGTGGAATATAACTACACAAACTTTTTGTTTGCACGTGGTGGTTATGTTCTGGGTATGGGTACCGAGAGTGAGTCACAGTTGTATGATTTTGCCCTTGGTGCTGGGATAAAATATGATATCGGCGACATCATGTTTGCATTTGATTACGCGTATCGTAACTCTCAGTATTTTGATGGCAATAGTGTGTTTACTCTGGAATTACATTTCTAATATAGTAAACATGCATTAATATAAAAGGGGCTGACCTTCGGGTTTAGTCCCTTTTTTTTTGTGACAAAAGTTTATCTAATGCTCTCGCAGTGGCGGAGAGAAACCATACTGGGATTAAATGATTAGAAATTAGAGATGAGAGATGAAAAAAATGCTTGACAAGCAATCAAAAATCAAAAACTTTCTCTAATCTCTAATCTCTAATCTCTAATCTCTAATCTCTAATCTCTAATCTCTAATCTCTAATCCTATATCCAGTCGAAATGAAGCGGCTAGTATCGGACGGAAAAAGAGGCCTGAATAAATCGCTTTTTGAGGGTATAATCACGGTATTCGCTATTATCCAGAATATTGTAGCCGGAGAATTGCAGGTTAAGTAACACTTTGCTCACGCGGATTCTGTAACCAAATGAGACATCAAAGTCATAAAAAGGCGCTATAATCTCACTCTGGAAGACATTGTTCTGGTCATAATACCATGCGGTACTATTTCCCTCATAAAAGTATGATGTATGGAAGTAAAAACCAGCCAGACTGGTAAAATCAAGACGCAGACTATAGTTTCTGTCAGGTTTATAAGGGTATAGAAAGGGATCAGAGATATTTAGATTCATAAGAAAAGCGGAGAGGGAAAAATAATGCCACAACCCGTCCATAGCTACAGAAAACTCAACACCCTTTGTCTCATTTCTTCCCAATTGTGCGGCACTTATCTGACTGTCGCTTGGCCGGGTTAATAATTTGTTATAAAAAGTATTGTTAAAGAGGGCAAAGACGAAGTCAAGGCTGGAATAAATAGCGCCACGGGGTTGATAACTCAGGTTAAGCCCGATCTCACCGGTATTGTTAAACTCCGGTTCCAACCGGGTTGTGGTGGTATCACTGCGAAAGATATCATTTACATCCCGAATAAATGCATTATCCAGAAGCGTGGGATATTTTACATTTTTACCATAGTGACCATATGGTTGGATCAGCCAGGCATTACGTTTAATATTCAGCTGGAGTCCAAAACTATTGGTCAGATCCTTCCGGCCATTGGCGAGAATGTCATAACGCAATCCGATATAAGTTTTCCAGGAAATATTCCGGTTTGATGCCACCGTATCTTTAAATGAAAACAAACTTACCAGGGCCAGCCGGTTATCATAAATATCAGATTCGTATATGACTTTGTCGGCCTGGTACGTGATGATCCGCGCTGTATTTTTTAATTCATCATGAAAATATTCTGACATCAGTTGCAGATCCGTCTGACCAAATGTAAATGCTTTGGCAAGCCTGACATTCATTCCTGAGGTGATATAAGCTGAGTTGTGCACCTGTTCTTCATTTTGATCACGATCCACATTGTTATTTCCGTTTAAATAACTGATAGTAAAATCATAATCGCGACCGCCGAGAATTGCACCGCGGTAATTGGCCGACAAAATATAATTATCGTATCGATTACGCCACCCGGCTTTTTCATAGTCAAAGAAATAGCCGATAAACTTGGCATTATACTGGCCGATACTGCTGAAATAATTTAGATTCACATGGTGATTCTGTTTTTTTGTTTTTATAGTATTATTCAAACTCTTATCTGAATAACGCTCATCCTGGTAAAATTCAATTTCGGGTGTGGATGTATTGAACTGACCAAAGTAATTAATATTAAATTTATCGGTGGGAGCTAAATTTACATCTGCCAGTACAAATTTTGTTTGAAAACTCCCGGCTTTAATTTTTGCACCAAAGCTATTCTCAAAGTTTTTGCGGGTGGTGATATTCACAACACCGCCAAACGCGCCATTGCCCAGTAACAGCAGGTTGCCACCCTTTAGCACATCCATTTTTTCGATACTCTCTGTTGGAATCAGGGTCAGGTCCGCCTGTTGATCATATCGAAGATTATTGATTAAGACACCATCGATATACACATTCACTTCATCACTGTTGGATCCGCGGATTTGAATCCTTCTGCCATCAAGATCGTTTCCCTCAATTCGTACAGCCGGAACAGATTTAAATAGGTCGCTTATTTCGCCGCTGCCGATGCGCTCAATTTCCTCGGCATCAATTCGATGGAGAGAATGTGCCACTTCTCTCTCTGCCAAATTCATAATATCGGCGGTCACAGAAATGGTCTGGTCCAGCTCAAGTATATCGGGGGTGAGAAGGATTGTAATGCGGTCCTTAAATGAGTCTATGGCAACCCTGAAATCCTTATATCCAAGATAGCTTACAACCAGAGTGTCAGAAAAGTATTTCTCATCAATCAGTAGTCGAAAAAAGCCATCTGAATCACTCGTAGTACCGATCTCGGCTCTGGTAATAAAAATATTGGCCCCTTCAATTGGACGCTCATTCCGTGAGTCCAGAATGACACCATTGATCTGTTTATGCTGGGCGGAAACCAGGCTTGCGAAAACAAGCAATGTGCTAATGAAGAGACTTTTTTTGCCGAACATATTTACAGTTTTAATAAATTTAAATGGATACATATTATTTTAAGAAAATTTTTGATATTATCTACCTGATTAATATAAAAATTTTACTACTAAGACACGAAGGCGCGGAAAAAAAAGAATTCATAAAATATAATTAAATAATAGATATTGAATTATATATTTATCCAATAGTTCTTATAACCTGTTGTTATTTCTAACTTTGTGTCTTTGTGACTTAGTGGTTATAAATAATTCATGCTAAACAATATTTATATATAAAAGATAGGGTTAAATCAACTAAAAATCTATATTTATGCTCTAAAATATTGAACAGAAAAAAGGACTAACAGAATAAATTTGATATGTGTTTTTCCTTGACATTAATACCCAATCCGTCTATATTTTTAACCTTAATAAAATCAAGCGGGAGTAATTCAGTGGTAGAATGTCAGCTTCCCAAGCTGGACGTCGCGGGTTCGAACCCCGTCTCCCGCTCAACCAACGAATGGAAAAATTTAATTTCACTCCCGTGATAGCAGTCACTGACTAAATATATAATCTTTTATTAATTAATGACAAATGCAGATGCAAATAACTGATTCGACTAAATTAACCTTGGAGGCAAAAATGAAATCGATGATCAGCCTAATCACTATCCTACTTGTGATGGTCTTCTGTGTTCAGGCGCAGGTCTATCAGAACGTCGGTAATTCAGGAACGATAAACTGGCAGGATCAAATCCTAAAGTCTACAGGTATTGGTGCGCCAAATCCCAATATGCCATTGGCAGCACAAAGAGCAGGCGCTCTGGAAGCTGCAAAAAGAATTGCACTACGCAATCTTCTGGAAACTGTAAAAGGTATGTCTATTACTTCAGAAACAACAGTTGAGAATGCAATGATTTCGAGTGATATCATTAATACAAAGGTATCAGGAGTTGTCAGGAACTTTAAAGTAGTGGCTACGCGATATATGAGCACAGGTGATGTGGAAGTAGATGTTGAGATTCCCTTAAGTGGTGTTTTGACTGAAGCATTGTTACCGCAACAGGGAATGTTGATGACTCCCGGGCAAGGTATCCCAGGATATCAGTCCACAGGACAAAGTGCCGTCTATACCGGTCTCATTATCGATGCCAGGGGCGTTGGCTTGCGACCGGCCATGGCGCCTAAAATTGTAGACTCTCAGGGAAATGAGATTTATGGTACGGGCTATGTTAACCGGGAATATGCCGTTCAAATCGGTGTTATTGGTTATGAAAAAGACCTGAACCGGGCGCGTGGCAATGAACGGGTAACCGATAATCCACTCGTCATCAAAGCACAAAAATCCAGTGGTACAAATAGTTGCGATGTGGTAGTTAGTGATTCAGATGCCAGAATGATTGTAGCTGCGGCACAAAATTTAAATTTTATGGAAAAATGTAAAGTGATGATTATTCTTGATTAATATATTAATACATATATCAAAATTTAGAATCGCTCGTCGCATTTCTAAATAATGGGAGGGTTTTTTCATGTTAAAGAAATTATTGGTTTTAGTCATTACTCTTGTGTTGATTCTTCTCGTGGCCTGTGGTGGTCCGAAAGAAAGACAAGCCGAATCAGTTTTAGATACACCGGAATATCATTACAATCAGGGTAAAAAATATCTTGAACGCGACGATCTCACCAACGCCTTGCGTGAGTTTAATGAAGCAAAAAGTCTGAAAGCAGATTTTGCTCCCGCTTATGAAGGAATTGCCATTGTAAATATTGAACAAAAGAATTTTGAAGCCGCGAAGGACAATATTGATAAATCATTGAGTGAGGATGGAAACTGGGTTCCTGCAGTGGTAGCCCGCGGGCGGTTGTATGCAGCTCAAGAGCAATATGAGGACGCCGTGGATGAATTTGATGATGCCCTCGATGACATTGATGGCTCAAAATCAAAATTTGATAAAAAAGAAGTCAGAATGGATGCCTTGTATCACAAGGGGAATGCCTACCGTGGATGGGAAAAATACATTGAGGCCCAAACTACATTTCAGAGCATTTTGGTCATTGACAATACGAATGTTAAAGCCAGCCTCGCCATAAAAGAACTGGCAGAATATCAGGCTGCAGTGGCAGGCCAGAGCCCTGAGTTGAAAAAAATTGCCAAACAAAAAGAAATTTCGCGTGCCGACGTGGCAGTGCTTTTTGTAACGGAACTCCCTCTGGATAAAATATTCAGGAGCTCGCCACGCAAAAATGCCATATCATTCTCATCCCCGGATGGCGGTGTTATGGGCAAAAAGGAGGAAGAGGCCCCTGCTTCCCCGGTAATTGCCACAGATGTTCCCGATACCCATTGGGCCAGGTCTTTTATTGAAGAAGCCTTGCAAAAGGGCATTATCGAAAAATATCCCGATGGCAGTTATCGCCCGGAAGAAAAAGTAAATCGCGCCGAATTTGCACGTTTGATTGAGCATTTCCTGGTAAAAGCCTGGGATGATAAAGGTCTCGAAACACAGTATTTTGGCAGTGTCTCTCCATTTGCCGATGTCTTAAATACGTCGCCAATTTTCAATTCGATAATGACGGTTTCTACCCGTGGTATTATGCCGGGTTATGAAGATGGTACATTTGGACCGTTGAATGCTGTCACCGGTGCAGAATCATTGAATATTATCAGAAATATGAAGGCGAAGTTCTAACTTAAGATACAAGATACCAGGATACAGGATGCAGGATACTGGATGCTGGATAGTTAGGGTCATTCTGGAAGAACCTTTTACCCGTGCCAGGATTTGGGTGCATGTGGAATAGTTAAAGATTTACCGCAAGGAACGCGGAGGAGCCACAGAGTACGCAGGAAAATAAATAATTATAAAAACCTTTGCGATCTCTGCGTTCACTCTTTGTGTCTTAGCGGTAAGAAAGACAAGATACTGGATACAGGTTCCTTGGTTATTTGAAAAACAAATGCACAAAGGCCGAACCCCGAAGGGATTAGATAATTCTGGCCGTGGCCAACGCCCACGGTAGATGATACTGGAACAAAGGTTCTTTCAGGATGACAATGGTGGGACTTAGGGACTCAGGTGCTCAGGGACTTCAAAGTAAAAATATTGAATCTCGAATTTTGAAGTAAGAAGTTCTCTGTGCCTCCGGATAAAAAGTCCTTCCAGGATGACACATGAAGAGGAAACAACTAGAGATATTATATTCATATTCAACATTATTACAGGAACTACTATGAAAAGTTATATTATCATACCGATCATCATTCTGCTAAGTTTCACGCTAATGGCACAAAATACCATGACTCCGCCACAGGGAGAATCCCGTGAAGTCGTCGCCAAGGGTATGGGAGCAATTTTAGCCGGGGATGAAGTAAAGGCCCGGGAAGACGCAATCTCTGCTGCATTACGCAATGCCGTTGAGCAGGTCGTGGGTATGTTCGTTGAATCAAGTGTTCTGGTAGAAAACTACCAGACCATGGAGGATAAAATATATACCCGGACAGCCGGCTATGTGCAGGGCTACGAAGTCATTTCATCAAGCAAACAACTGGACAGTGCCATAGAAGTAACCGTACGGGCGGTTGTAAAATTAGCCGATCTGCAGAACGATCTCTCGGCAATTGGTGTCTTGATTAGCCGCAAGGGTAAACCACGGACAATGGTTTTGGTTGACGAAAAAAATATATCCGAACATTATTACCATGTACTGGCGGATATGAATACAACTGAAACGACGCTGATGAACGAATTAATGAATTATGGTTTTCCATTTGTGGATCCGACACAATCACAAAACATAATTGCCAAAGATGTTATTAATTCTGCTCTGCAAGGGGATGCCAGCGCCGCAGCCAGTATTGCCGGACGATTAGGAGCCGAGATTATTTTGACCGGAACAGCCGTCAGTAAAGTGGCTTCCGGTGGGCCGTCTGTTGTGCGGGATGCCGGATTTAAATCCTGTCAGGCAAATCTGACATTACGGGCTATCAGGGCAGATGATGCGTCAATAATCGCTGTGGCCTCTGCGCATGATGTGGCTGCTCATATCGATGAAATAACCGGTGGTACAATGGCGCTGCAAAAAGCGGCAAAAAAGGCTGCGATTGAGATTAAGGACAAAATAGTGAAGGTCTGGCAGCAGGATGTGTATTCCAGCACCCAGGTTCAACTTCAGGTACTTAATATTGCCAGCTTCAGCCAATTGAACACCTTTAAAAACAGCCTTCCGTATTATGTACGTGGAATTCAAAATGTAAACCAAAGGTCGTTTGGTGGCGGTTCTGCGATCTTTGATGTTGATATTAAGGGTAATGCGGAACAAATGGCCGGTGAGCTTGAAGCAAAAGAGATTGAAGGTTTAAAATTACAGGTTGTGGGCCTGACTGCGAACCGCATCACTGTAAAAATTATTCAGCCGGAAGAAGAAAAAACTAATTGAGGAGATATGCAATGATTAAAAAGTATTTAGTTATCGTATTCTTGCTGGCGTGTGTTGTGGTGAACTTACATGCACAGGATTTGTCAGCACTCAAAAAAAGGGTGGCAGTGATGAGTTTTGAAGACCGTGTAGGTTATGGACACAATATCGGCCAGGGTGTCTCAGATATGTTGATTACATCACTGGTTGAGAGTAACCGATACCTGGTGGTGGAGCGCTCTGAACTTGATGAAATTTTAAAGGAACAAGGGCTTGGGATGTCGGGCGCTGTAACGCCCCAATCTGCAGCCCAGGTGGGGAAGTTACTTGGTATAGAGGTTATGGTTACCGGAAGCGTAACGGAATTCGGTGAAAAAAAGAGTGAAGTGGGTGGTGGCTTAGGTAGTCTGGGTGGTTTTAATATCGGTGTATCAACAAAAACCGCAAGAGTGGCCGTCGACATCAGAATGGTTAATGTAAATACCGGTGAAATTATTATTGCCAAAGCAGCAGTCGGTGAAGATGAAACAACCGGTCTTGATAATGTAGGGATTGCTGATATCGATTTTCATAATTCAGATACCTGGGATAATACCCAATTGGGAATCGCTTCACGCGCTGCGATAAATGAATGTGTGGAGTATATATCTGAAGGTGCCGAGAATGTTTTGTGGCAGGGTAAAATAATAAAAGCATCGGACGCTACAATTTTTATGAAACCCGGTTCAAAAGGCGGAGTGGCACCAGGTATGGTATTTGCTGTGTATCGTCCCGGTGAAGAATTAATTGATCCGGATACCGGTCTGTCCCTGGGTTCAGAAGAAAGTAAAATTGGTGAAATACAATTTACTGCAGATGTGGCTGATGGCCGTGCAGGTAAAGCAATTGTCAAAAGTGGCACCGGATTTCAGGTCGGTGACCTGATCAGAACAAAATAGGATAATCAAATGTATATTAAACTCACTTTACTTATTTTATCAGCACTATTTATAACTTCCTTTACCCCAACCGATCAGGGGGTAGTGGGAAAAGTGACGTTTCCACTGGGCAATGTGCTGGTTTTGAGTCAGGGCGATGCTCGCTTTCGTACAGTTACATTCAATATGCCGGTTAAAAACGGGGATAAAATTGAAACCAGAAAAAAATCCCGTTGTGAACTGACCTATGATGACGGCAGTATTGTCCGGATAGATGAACAATCTATATATACGGTTGAAAAAGCAGTGATCGAAAAGGAAACCCGCCAGATCGAATCCAAATTATCAATCGGTAAAATCTGGGCAAATATTAAAAAACTGATTAAAGGTAATGATACCTGGAAACTAAAATCCCCGGCGGCGGTTGTGGCTGTGCGTGGTACCGTTTACCGTATGAATGCCGGCGCGGATTCTTCGTCTCAGGTATTGGTCTATGAGGGGAATGTAGCTGTCAGTCCAGCGGCGCAATCCACCGGTCAATCCGGTGGTATGGGGGTGGCTCCCGGACAACCTCAACAGGTACAGGGACCCGTTCAGATTCAGGGTCCGCAACAGGTTTCTTTGCAACAGTGGTTTGAAATTATTAAAGCCCAGCAGCAAATCGTCATCCGGCCGGACGGCACATATGCCAAATCAGATTTTGATTTACAGGATGATGAAAAACTGGAATGGGTACAGTGGAATAAAGAACGGGACAAATTACTGGAATAATATAGTACACCAATTTAATCGGGTTTTCGGCCACAGACCGAGGCAGATTGTTTAAAAGTGAAAAACAATCCGTTTAGGTCTGTGGCTTTTTTTGTTTTATTGGATCATTTGCCCGCATTTGCGCGTTAAGGCAAATAAATGATATACCACAGAGAACACAGAGAAAATAATTAGGAACTTGGAATTGGGAATTAGGAATTGGAATTAACCGACTGTATTTTTAAGATTCCCCAGTTCCCAGTTCCCAGTTCCCAGTTCAGCAAGATACAGGATACAAGATGCAGGTTACAAGTTCCCAGTTCCAAATAACAAATTACCAATAACGAATTACTAATTACTATTCCCTTTACCAGAGTTAATCCTTGGCAAATTAAATCCCTTGAGAAATGGGTTAAATGTGTGTAAATTCAATATTTTAAATAAGTTAACGATATGATAGAAATATTAGAAATAATTCCTGATACCATCGCTTCAGATCTGCGTCTGAAAACAGGTGATCATTTGGTATCCATTAATGGACACGAGATAAGAGATCAGCTGGATTATCGTTTTTATTCGGCAGAAGAAATGCTGGAAGTCTTGATAAAACGTGATTCAGGTGAAATAATATATGATGTAGAAAAGGATATTGACGAAGATCTTGGTCTGGTTCTCGAAGAGATGAAAATGAAGTCATGTGGCAATAGTTGTGTCTTTTGTTTTGTCTATCAGAATCCCAAAGGATTACGCCGTCCACTGTATTTTAAAGACGAAGATTACCGGTTTTCGTTCCTGTATGGACATTACGTGACGCTGACTACGGTCTCTCAGGATGATCTGAATCGTATTGTTGAACAGCAATTGTCACCGCTATATATTTCGGTCCATTCCACAGAAGCTGAAACCCGGCGATTACTCCTTGGTCTTAAACAGGAAGATCATCTGCTCGAGAAAATCAAGTTTCTGGTGGATCATGGTATTGAATTACATACCCAGATAGTCCTGTGTCCGGGCATTAATGATGGTGCTGTATTTGATCAGACGGTGAATGATTTACAAAAATTTTATCCGGGTATAAAATCAATTGCAGTAGTTCCGGTAGGATTAACCCGCCATCGTAAGAACTTATTTGAATTGCGGCTGCACACCCGTGAAGAACTATTGGAGAGAATAACGTATACCAAAAAATTGCGCCAGGAGAAAAAACGGCAATTGGGAATCTCCTTTGTATATCTTTCCGATGAATTCTTCATAAAAGCAGAACAGGATATGCCGGACAGCACGTATTATGATGATTTTTACCAGATTGAAAATGGGGTTGGTGAGTTCAGAGATATGATTGATTCATTTGAAAAGATATTCCCTCAGTTTCCTTCAGGAATAGATAAACCCAAAAAAATAACCTGGGTAACCGGTTTGCTCGCGGCCGGAACCCTGGAGAAAAATATAATTTCTAAACTGCGCACTTTGAAAAATATTGAAATTGAACTAGTCCCGGTTGTTAATAATTTTTACGGTGAGGCAATTACCGTTTCAGGATTACTCACCGGATCTGATATTTTTGCACAATTAAAAGACCGTCAATCTTCGGATTTAATATTATTACCACCCAGGGTGTTAAATCACAATAAACTTTTTCTTGATGACTGGACGGTCGATCAATTACAAACAGAACTTAAAACCCCATGCCATGTGTACACAGAGCCACTGGCTGAGTTTTTAGATGTAGTAAGCAGGTATTAAAAAATATGAGTGAACCAATTGTATCAATTGTTGGACGGCCAAATGTTGGTAAGTCCACATTTTTTAACCGTATTATAGGGAAACGACAGGCAATTGTCGATGATATGCCCGGTGTTACCCGTGACCGTAATTATGCCATCGGCGAGTGGTGTGGCCAATACTTTCTGCTTGTTGATACCGGTGGTTATATGCCCGAGGCAAAAGAAGTAATAGATCTCGCGGTTCGCGAGCAGGTTAAAATAGCCATTGAGGAATCAGATGTAATTATCTTTCTTGTCGATGTACGCACTGGTATAAGTGTTACGGATGAAGAAATAGGCAGAATGCTTCAGGGAATTGATAAGGATGTTCTGCTGGTTGTCAATAAAGTAGATGATGAACGGGATCAGGTCGAGGTAGGTCAGTTTTATAAATTAGGATTAGGTGATCCGATACCGGTTTCTTCCATGATTGGACTTGGCTCTGGTGATCTGCTGGACATTTTGACCAAAAGACTGGCTAAGAAAGTTGTAAAAGATAAAAGCGAAAATGCGCTTAAAATGGCTGTAATAGGAAAAGAGAATGTTGGCAAATCATCATTGGTAAATACGCTGTTACAGCAAGAGCGGCAAATTGTAACGAATATTCCCGGTACCACCAGAGATTCGATTGATTCATTTTTTAAATATCAAAAGAATGAGTTTATGATCATCGATACGGCCGGATTAAAGAAACGGGCCCGGATCAAGGAAAATATCCTGTTTTATAGCAATCTGAGAACATATCGCAGTATTCGCCGGGCCGATGTGGTTCTCTATATGATCGATGCCCAGGATGGTCTGACCAAGCAGGATATTCATGTCATGATGCAGGTGGCCCAGGAACGCAAGGGACTTATTTGCGTATTTAACAAATGGGATATGATTGAAAAAGATCATAAAACCATGGACAAAATAAAGAAGGATGTAAAGGATCGTCTCGGGGACTTGAGGTACGTGCCTGTTATTTTTACCTCGGTTGTCAACAAACAAAGAATCCTGAAGTTGCTTGATTTATTTATTGAGGTATTTGAAGCACGGCAGAGACGTATCTCAACATCTTCACTAAATGGATTCTTTGGACCGATATTTAAAACGACGACTCCGCCGGCTGTGCAGGGAAAAGAAATGAAAATAAATTATGTGACCCAGATAAAATCTGCTCCCCCCTTATTCGCTTTTTATTGTAATTTTCCTGAACTGCTGGCTGACCATTACAAGCGGTTCCTTGAAAATAAATTACGTGAAGAATATGTATTTATTGGCGTACCGGTAACATTTTCATTCAGGAAAAAATAATGAAATTGCTCAGTACTCTGTTTATTTTGTTTTTACCTCTCATATCTCTGGCTGATAAACTGGATGAGAGTACGCAAAATTTTATTAATAATCGTTTGCAGGGCATTGAATATACCGGTGATACCAAATGTGCCACACGCTACCAGTTCCATTTTTATGATTCGGATGCCGGCGAGACCTCAGGTTTAAATAAACTTAACGAATTAATGGCAGAACCCTCAAGGCAGAAATCAATGATTTCACCTGCCGGGCACTTCAGGTTGAGCTGGGATGAATCAGGATCGCATGCGGTGCCATTGCAGGATGTCTCAGGGAATGGTATTCCGGATTTTATTGATTCGGCCATGGTGATTTTTGATCATGTCTGGTCGGTGGAAGTAGATCAATTAGGATATCCTGCGCCCCCATCGATTGATGGCACACCCGTAGAAGTGTATAATGTCTACTTTTCAAATTTACCATATTATGGTCTTACCTGGTTTGATCAGGAGATTCCTGCCTTACCGGGCGAGAACTATACCAGTTATATGGAGGTGCATCACAACTTCTCGGGTTTCTATTCCCCCGGACTATCCGGCCTTAAGGTAACTGCAGCCCATGAGTTCCATCATGCCATCCAGATGAGATATAATGTCAGATCAGAGGATTTTTTCTTCTATGAAATGACCTCGACCTGGATTGAGGACTTGATATATCCTGAGATCAATGATTATTATCAGTATCTCGACTCTTTTTTTAGAGACGTATCCAATACCAGTTTTGATTTATATAATGGGACCACATTGTTCCCATACGCAAACATGCTATATGTCCAGATGATAGAGAATCAGTTTGGGGCTGATGTGGTCCGGCAGATTTGGGAAAAGTTTCTATCGGTCGATCTGGCTATGGATGCAATCATAAACACGCTGGCGCAGGAACCATATTATACACCCTGGCAGGAATCACTCAATCAATACGGACTTTGGTTGTACTATACCGGGGACCGGGCAATTACAGGACAGTATTTTAAAGATGGGGCGGACTTTCCACAAATTAGAATTCAGACTTCTGATAAAATAGTCTTTTCAGGCGAGCATAATCAGTCCTACGAAGTAAACAGATTGGCCAACAGATTTATTGAATTTTTTGATATGGAAAATCTGGAATTGATGATATTTGCAACGACACAGAACAGTCCCCAAGGTGGATTACGTTGGATGACAGTTAGTGAAGAGTCGGGATTTTTAAATCTAAACAAGGCACATTCCTCACAAAAATTTAATGCAAACGAGGTCACTTTTGTGATTACAAATGCAACTAATTCTGACAACTCGTATGCGTTATCGGTATCTCAACCTGATCTCGATGAAATTGCCATCAGTTCAAATCCGGTCATTGTTACAAACAGTAATCAGGAGGTGCAGTTTAAAGTTCCGCAGAATTCCGAGATATATATTTATACGGTGGGAGGACATCTCGTGACCAGGATGGATAAGAATCCCTCACAAATACGATCCTGGAATTTGAGAAATCAACAGGGTGAACAGGTTGCCTCCGGTGTGTATCTCTGGCTTGTTAAGGGAGATGGCACAGAAAAACTTAATAAATTTACGATTGTAAGATAGTATCATATGGACTATGTTGATTGCATCTTAGACAGGATAACAGGATAACAGGATTTACAGGATCTTTGTTGAGAAATAAAAACAATAAATATTAATTTATTGGAAACATATGATAAATGTGAATACAACAGACCAACTCGTCACCCTGAATTTATTTCAGGGTCTATTTAATAAAATTCTGAACTAAATTCAGAATGACATTTTTTACAAAATTTACATTTTAAAAAATAAATCCTGTTAATCCTGTAATCCTGTCAAAAAAAACGACCAATCGCATGTCGCAAATTAAATTTTATATCCAGAATCTGAAGTGCAACGATTTAGTGACGAAGATGAGACTATGGGCTCCATAAAATTAACATCCCTCACACTATTATTACTATTGGTCACATCGACGGTGGCAAATAATATTTTGCATCGTGCAGACAGTTTGTATCTTGCCCAGGATTATAATTCCGCATTATATCAATATAAACAAGTACTTAGGAATGATATTTATTTAAGGGATGATTACAGTTTAAATTTTAAACTGGGAGTTTGTTATTATTTAAACGGGGAGTATGAAGAAGCGTATCAGACATTTGAGAAGTTGCCGGATCATGAGCCGACTATCAAACCATATCGTGATTATTATCTGTTTCTCGCAGCATTAGAAAGTAAACCGGTGGCTCATATCAACAGTCTGGGAAGTAAATACCTGAATGATCATCGAAAACATTATCTGGCAGATTCGTTGCGTTTACGACTGGCAGACTATCAATTTGATAATGGCAATTATTATGCATCGGTAAATCACTATTCAAAATTAGCCCGTCTGAGAAGTTTTAAAAAGGAGAAATCTTATTTAAATAAACAGATCGCCTTATGTAAATATAATCTTGGACAGGAAAATGCCGCTGAAAAATCGATGTATCAGGTCTTGAAAAAGTATCCTGGATCAAAAGATGCTCTGGAAATTGCAAAACTGATGGAGCAGGATGAAAATTTTGTAGACAAGTATTTTTTCACGATTGCAGACGTTTACCTGGCGCATAACTATCTGACACTGCTGCGGTCTAAACTGGAAGCATATGTTCACCAGATTAGCGATGCTGTCCTTAAAGAAAAAGCCCGTTTTTATATTTTAAGGGTATATTATAATAAAAATGAATATCAGGCTGCTCTCTTTGGGTTGAAAGATATGTTGATTTCACTGCAAAGTGAACTTTTGCGGCCACGCATTGAATTGATGATTGCACGTTGCTACCTCCGGCTGGAAATGAGCGAAGAAGCGGCAATTGCCTATATTGAGTATGCTGAAAATAATCCACGCCGGCGGCTTGCCGACGATGCTGTGTGGAAAGCGGCCTGGATCTATGAAGAAAAAGGTTCAATAAAGAGAGCTCTGGATACATATAACAAGATTGTCGCTCACTGGCCACACAGTTCTTATAGTAAAGAAGCCCGTTTCCGAACCGGATTGTCATATTACCGCCTGGGATGGTTTGCCACCGCGGAACAGGTATTTTTTGAAATATCGCAGGAAAAAGCACAAAAATTTCATCAACATCGTGGAAAATACTGGCTGGCAAAAACATATGACGAATCAGGCAAACATCACGAATCACAAAAAATATTTGTGGAATTGGGCAGTGAGGTTTTTGAAAGTTATTATGCAACAAAAAGTTATCTGATGTTTCAAAAGGAAGTAAATTCCATTTATCACATCAATGATTTTCTGATAAATCAGGATAATCCTCTGGCAAACTATAAGGATACGCAGGCGGGGTTGATGAGCCGGTTTGAATCAGTCTTTGTGATTGGTGATTTATTAGGGAAAAAATATGTTTTTAAGGAACTGGAACGTAAAAAATATTCTCCAAAAGATATGGGTGGCTGGATCAGCCTGGCCGAAATTTATAAAAGACTGGAGGCCTATAACCGGGCATACCGTATCTATGATCATATTGATAAAGCATATTTTTCGGAACTGCTCAGTTATGAAAAACCATTCCTATTGAAGGAAGCATATCCCTTATACTTTAATGATTTAGTCCGGATTTATACAGATATCCGCCAGATGGATGAAAATCTGGTTCTGGCAATTATTCGGGCCGAGAGTGCATATGATCAAAATGCACATTCCTGGGCAAATGCCTATGGATTAATGCAATTAATTCCAAGGACTGCTTCAGAGGTTGCTGAGGAGTTACGACTGGATATAGATATACCCGAACGTTTGTTTGACCCCGAAACAAATATCAATCTGGGTACATTTTATTTAAAAAAATTACTACGGCGTTTTGACGACCGGGTAAGTTATGCCCTGGCTGCGTATAATGCCGGTCCGCATCGCGTAGACAAGTGGCAGAAAATCGATGATATTGGTGAAGATGATCTTTTTGTCGAAAATATTGAATTTTCACAAACCCGCAATTATGTGAGAAAAGTCCTGCGCAATTATTGGGTGTATAAGATATTGGGGCGGCCGAACTAGTTACAGGATACAGGATGCAGGATACAAGATACTGGTTGTTATATATGAAATGTCACTCTGCCCGGAACGGGATCCATGGATAAAGACCTTTTATCTGGAGGCAGAAAGGCACAGAGAACTTCTTACTTGAAAATTCGATATTCAATATTTTTACTTTTAAAGTCCCTAAGCACCTAAGTCCTGCCATTGTCATCCCGTCCCTCTCGCCGGCATATACATATTCAACCCCTTCAGGGTTGTGGGATGTTGATGTACCATTTATCGTGGGCGTTGCCCACGGCTGGAAATATCTAACCCCTTCGGGGTTAGGCCTGTGCGCATTTATGTTCAAGTACGGGAACCCTTTTTCTACTATATCCGTGCCTCGGGTAAAAGGTTCTTCCAGAATGAGCATATGAATCTTGCATCTTGCACCTTGCATCCTGTATCTTGTATCTTGCCGTTTGTATCTTGTTTGTTTTATCCAGGATCCAGTATCTTGTATCGTGGCGCCTGAATCCTGGTACCTGTATCCTGTATCTTGAATCCTGCCTCCTGAAAATTCTTTTATCAAAAATTACTCTCAGCTATTGACATAAGTCCCCATTTTTTTATATTTTAAAATCTATTTGCTAATGCTTATCTCAGAATACTAAAAATCAACGGAGGTATAGATGAAAATTAAAGAAAAGATCGAAAATCATGTAGCGATTCTAAATCTGAGTGGCAAAATGATGGGTGGTCCTGAGACAACACAATTGCACGATCGGATCCGCAGCCTGATAAATGATAAGATTACGAAAGTGGTAATCGATCTGAGTGGCGTAAAGTGGATTAACAGTTCCGGGCTGGGTGTATTAATGGCAACCCATACGACTTTAAAAAATGCCGGCGGCGAACTTAAACTTGCAAACGTGACCGAAAAGGTGGAAAGTTTGCTTATGATTACCCAATTGATGCGTATTTTTGATACTTATGAATCAATAGATCGGGCGCTTGCTGCATTAACAGATGAATAATAATTACCATGCCTGGCAGATTACATTTGATCAGGCAAGGGAAATACAATCTGAGTTAGCAAAAAAAATCACGATCGACTCACTACCAAAAAACATTTCCAGAATTGCCGGATTTGATGTCTCTTATAAAAAAGAGGAAAATACATTAATTGCTGGAATGGTAATTCTGGAATATCCATCTCTCGAACTATTTGAAAATCATCAGATAGAGGATAAAATTACTTTTCCATACATCCCGGGGTATCTTAGTTTCCGGGAAGCACCCGCCATATTACAACTTATCGAATTATATGCGAAAGATGTCGATATATTTATCTTTGATGGACATGGTATTGCACATCCGAGGGGTTTAGGGATAGCTTCACATATCGGTGTGCTTGCGGATATAATCACTATCGGTTGTGCAAAAAAGAAACTGATCGGCACATATCAGGATCCTGGTATTCAGAGAGGTGCTGTCAGTGATTTGGTATATAAAAATAATGTTGTCGCCAGAGTGCTGCGTACGCGGGAAAAGGTGAAACCTGTTTTTGTTTCGGTTGGACACCGGGTAAATCTTGATCAGGCAACAATACTGATACAGAATTGCTGTACACGATACCGGCTACCGGAACCAACCCGTCTCGCTCATCAATTGGTAACCAGGGCTAAACACTAACTGAAAATTAACTATTGGAGTAGCAAGTGAGTTCACAAACTCAAAACACAATTAAAGATCTCCAGCTAAGATTGGAACGCAAAGAACGAGAAATGCATTCTATCCAGCAGATTGGGAAGTCTTTAAGTTCTGTCTTAAACCGGGACAAACTTCTGATTCTGATTATGGCAGAGGTGACCCGGCTGATTGAGGCGGAACGGGGTACCTTATATATCGTTGATGCTGAAAAAGGGGAACTCTGGTCGAAGATTGCTCAGAAAGCCGAGATTAAAGAGATTCGCTTGAAAATTGGAACCGGAATTGCCGGATATGTCGCTGAGACCGGGGATATAATAAATATTCGTGATGCCTATAAGGATAAGAGATTTGATCCAACAACAGATAAAAAGACCGGTTTTCATACCAAATCAATTATTTGTATGCCGATCCGTGAACCGGTTAAACAAGAAGGACAGGATGGTGAAATCATTGCGGTGTTGCAGATTCTGAATAAAGTGGATGGGTATTTTACATCTGAAGACGAAGATTTACTGGCCAGTCTCGGTTCTCAGATTGCAATTTCACTGGTGAATTCCCGATTATACAGCATCCTGGAAGATCGTTTAAATGAGCTTAATCTTCTCTTTAATCTGGAAAAGGAGTTAAGCAAGGGAGAAGATTCGGCACTGATTCTGAAAAACCTTTTAAATATGATGACCGAATCATTGAATGCGGAACAGGGTATATTATTACTTACAGACAAGGATGGCGAAGATTTTCCATATCGCGGGGCAATTAACATTGATGAAGAAATTTTAAATAAAATTGAAATACCAAGGGATAAGGGCGCCATTGGTTTTGTCTTTGATGAGATGAAAACCTATGTAACTAATGATGCTCAGAACGATAAAATTTTAGATCAGTCTTTTATGCAACAATGCAATATATCCGCAAAACAGGTAGTTTCTACACCGTTAAAAAGTGATAAAAAATGTATCGGTGTGATAGAGCTGATAAATAAAAAAGGTGAGAACAGCTATTTCTCTGAAAATGACATTAAAATTGTCGAGTCGATTGCCGGCCAAATGGCCCGCGGTATTGAAAATATCCGGCTGAGAGAAGAAAAGATGAAGGCCGATCGTTTGGCCACGATTGGCAATATGATGAGTACTATTGTCCATGATTTGCGTACTCCCATGAATAATATATATGGTTTTGTCGATCTTATGCTCGAGGAAGATGAACGGGATACCCGCTCTGAGTACGCCGATATTGTTAATGAGCAGATAAAAATACTAACCAATATGACAACCGATGTGCTCGATTTCTCAAAAGGTAAGACAACCATATTACCGAGAAAGCATCCGGTTGATAAATTGATCAGTGATTTTGTAAAATTCTTTGAGAAAGATATAAAAAAGCGTGGTTTTAATTTCGAATATGCCTGCAATGTCTCCAGTATGGTTTATGTAGATCCTGAAAAAATTAACCGTGTGTTTATGAACATTATGAAAAATGCAATCGAGGCCATGGATAAGGGAGGCACCTTTCGAATTGAAGCTTCGCTTGAAAATGGAGAGATTAAATTTAGTCTGAGCGATACCGGTGGCGGGATTCCTGAGGAAATTAGAGATAAACTTTTTGATTCATTTGTTACCTCCGGAAAAGAAGGGGGAACCGGTTTGGGTCTGGCGATCGTGAAGAAGGTGATTGATGAGCATAAAGGCCGTATAGAAGTGGAATCAGAAGCAGGGGTCGGAACAACTTTTAATATTTTCTTTAATAAAGTGTAATATGTCAAAACTTGCATACATAACCCATCCCATATACCTGGAACATGATACCGGTCCAGGCCATCCGGAACGTCCGGACCGGCTCCGCGCAATCGAAAAAAAGATTGATGCTACTGCACTCCGGCAGAAAATCGAAAAAATTTCACCCGAAGCAGCACCCGAGAACGCCATTCTCAATGTCCATGATTCGGAATATTTTTCCCGAGTAAAACAGCCGATTGCTAACGGGCAGAGGATTCTGGATGCCGGCGATACAATTGCCGGACCACGATCATTTGATGCGGCCCTCTATGCTGCCGGTGCCGCCACTACCGGTATCGATCTGTTGGCTGACGGGATCTATAACCGGATTTTTTGTACAGTTCGCCCACCCGGACATCACGCCGAAAAAGAAAGTGCCATGGGTTTTTGCATTTTTAATAACGCGGCTATTGCAGCTCGTTATGCTCAGAATATCGGATTGGCTGATAAAATTCTTATCATCGATTTTGATGTACACCATGGCAATGGAACGCAACATATATTTGAAGAGGATGATACGGTTTTCTATTATAGTTTGCATCAATATCCATTCTATCCCGGCACCGGAAGCGAGAATGAAACCGGTAAGGGTGCCGGAGTAGGATATACGTGCAATCGTCCGTTGCCGTCTGGTACCGGTGACAATTCATATTTAGATGCGCTTGAAACGGATTTGCTTGAAATTGAAAAGAAATTTCAAGCAGGTCTGGTTATTATCTCAGCCGGATTTGATGCACATAAAAATGATCCGCTGGCTGGAATGATGTTAAGTGAAGAGGCTTACTGGAAATTTACTGAAATCATCTCACGATATGCATGGCGATATGGTGAGGGAAGAATACTCTCGGTTCTGGAAGGTGGTTATCATCTTACAGCTCTGGCGGATTGTGTAGCGGCACACATTGATAGTTTAATAAAACATTGAGTGCAAAATGAAATATATTTTTAGTTTGGTATTTCTGCTTTTTGCCTGTGGACAACAGCAATCAAACAAATTAAGTGCAGATAAAATGTATCAAAAAATGCGTAACAACATGGTAGAGGTCCAGGTGGCCAGCCGGGGTATTAAAAGCAACGCAGTCCTCAATGCGTTGAGATCGGTCCCCCGACATGAATTTGTTCCCGACCAATTAATAAAATATGCCTATGCCGATGAACCGTTGCCGATTGGTGAAGACCAGACGATATCGCAACCGTATATTGTGGCATATATGACCGAAAAACTGGAATTGGATTCAGATGACAAAGTGCTTGAAATTGGGACGGGATCCGGCTATCAGGCTGCTGTTTTATCCGAATTAGTGGATTCGGTCTTCACTATCGAGATTGTCGATCTGTTAGCCAAACGCGCTGAAAAAAAACTGGAAGAACTGGGATATACGAATATTTATGTAAAGAGTGGCGACGGTTACAAGGGTTGGCCGGAGCATGCACCTTTTGATGCCATCATAATCACAGCTGCACCAACAATAATTCCGGAACCCCTGGTTGAACAGCTGAGAGTTGGTGGTCGACTTATCCTTCCACTGGGAGACTATTCCCAGGATTTATTCCTCATAACAAAAAATCAGGACGGAATTACGGAACAAAGATTATTACCTGTACGTTTTGTACCAATGACCGGAGAGATAGAAAATTCACCGGAAAGATAGCCGAACTTGTTTAATCTCGTGATTAATGATGATAGGACCGATTAGTGAAACTTCCCGAACTGATTAAATATTCTAAAAAGATTATTGGTGATCGCATGCAGATGAATTATTTCAGCCGCATGCATGGGACCATTCTTTTTCGCCAATACGTCGATCAAATTTCTGATGCGGAAATCGAAAATATTGTTCATACCTTGATCGCCAATGGTATCTATGCCCAGTTGCAGTTGACCGGAAGAGAATATTTATTACGTATATATCAGGACTATTCAAATGTTCGTGTTGAAAATACACGTATCAATGTTATATTATTTATTGCAACATTTATTAGTACCGCACTCAGTGGTGCGTTGCTCCGTGGCGTAGATCCATTCGCCAGTATAGAAAACATTCTGGTGGGTTTTCCATATGCCATTGCTATTCTTGCTATACTAGGCGCCCATGAGATGGGGCACTACGTTTATGCTTTGCGGTATAAGATCTATGCAACACTGCCTTATTTTATCCCGTCAATCTGGCCTGGATTCCTGATTGGCACATTTGGTGCTTTTATCAAAATTAAATCTCCGATTCCAAATAAAAAGGCATTATTTGATGTGGGAATCGCCGGTCCATTGGCAGGTCTGGCAGTCAGCTTGTTTTTCCTGTTTTATGGATTTGCATCATTGCCGGATGCCGAAGGTGTGGTTGCCTATGTATCGCAGATACATGAGTGGTCAGAAAGTGGCGAAGGCGCGCTGACATTAGGCACGAGCCTGATGTTTAGTTTTTTAACCTACATAATGGATGCCGGCCATTTGCCAATGTATGAAGTGTATCATTTTCCATTTATATTTGCCGGTTGGGTTGGCTTACTTGTCACAGCTCTGAATCTGATGCCAATCGGTCAGTTAGATGGCGGTCATATCAGTTATGCACTCTTTGGCAAAAAGGCAAAATATGTCGCGATAGGCGCATTTATTGCTCTGGCATTGCTAAACTTTTATGCAACCAACTGGATCCTCTGGACGATATTGATTCTGTTTGTGATCAGGCTAAAGCATCCTCCAACCATGAATGATAATATTGAGATTGATGACAACCGGAAAATTCTCGGATGGTTGTCATATGCTATCTTTATTCTATGTTTCTCACCAATGCCGATCTATTTTTCATAATACTATCTAAGAATACCGGGAGTCAATTTGATATATATATTTATTGCCGCGCTGAGTTTGTTATTGCTGCTGATAATTATCAACTATTTACGGAAACTACACTGGGATATAATTCATCGTAACCTGCTTGATCTGGTTGATGAAATCGGTGGAAAAGTGATCCGTCAGGGAATGTTGGGCCGTCCAATTTATCATGGTCAATATAACAATCTGGATATAACGGTAAATTTTAGTACCGAACGGATTAAAAGCGGTCGAAAAAATCTGATTGATATCAGCATTGGTACCCCTCTGAAACAATCATTCACTATTTCTTCGTTTGATTGGCTGAACGAAAGGGAAGAAAGTGCCATCGAAGAATTTGAAGAATTTAATATGGATGGAACTATAAGATATGGTATCAGAAAATCGTCGGATACTACAGATATAAATGAAAAATTACAAACCTTTCTAAAGGAGCTCGATCCATTTCTTTTTCTGTTTGTTGGAACCAATGGCATACTCTTTGAAAAAGAAGGGGGGAATCTGGCAATTTCCACCAGGCACCCCGAACTAAAAAATCAACTTATGTCTATTTCTGCACTGATTGGAGTATTGGAGTGAGTCAATTCAGAGCGGGATATATCACCATACTTGGAAAGCCCAATGTAGGAAAGTCCACATTACTCAATGAACTCCTGGATTTTAAACTTTCAATTACTTCCCCCAAACCGCAGACTACACGCCGCAAAATAATGGGCATTATGAGCGGTGTGGAATATCAGCTTATATTTCTGGATACACCGGGGATATTGGAACCCAAGTACCAGTTGCAAAGGGCCATGTTCAGTCATATCCAGTCATCCGTTGCGGATGCAGACGCACTCGCATATCTTATCGATGCAAAAATGATAAAAAACAGTAAAGATTATGATCAGGATGTAGAGTTGCTCGGGCAGATTAATCCTCAAAAAAAACCAGTCATACTTATTCTGAACAAAATCGATTTGGTTGATAAATCTCAGCTGCTGCCCATAATTGAAAACTATACCCGGATGTATGAATTTGAAAAGATTATCCCGGTTTCTGCTCTGAAAGGAGATGGAATCACAGAACTACGTATGGAATTGATCGCAGCATTGCCGCTGCATCCGCCATATTATGATCCTGAAATTTTAACGGACCACCCGGAACGGTTTATTGCTGCAGAATTGATAAGGGAACAAATATTCCAGTATTTTAAGCAGGAAATACCATATTCGACGGAAGTACAGATAGAGGAATTTAAAGAGCGTGAGAACGGTAAAGATCTCATACGTGCTGTGATATACATTGAGAGAGATTCTCAAAAGGGTATTATCATCGGTAAACAGGGACAGACCTTAAAAAAGATTGGTGCCCGGGCACGTGGTGAGATTGAAAAATTTTTAGACAGGCCGATCTTCCTCGATTTACGGGTTAAAGTAAAAAAAGACTGGCGCCGTGATGAAGTGCAGATAAAACGTTTTGGATACTCCTAATACTGGATGAAAGAATGAAAAACAGACTATTATTATTTGACATCGACGGAACAATCCTATCAACCCATGGCATCCCGAGAATCGCCATGGGAAAGGTTTTAAGCCGCAGGTATCAGAACTTTCACTATGATGAAAATTTTAATTTTTCCGGCAGGACCGATTGGGAAATTATTGAACACCTGCTGGAATTTGGCGGCCACACCAGTTCTCCCGAATTAGTAAAAATTATAATGCAGGAATTTGCTGTCGAATTGGAAAGTGAACTGCAAAATGGCAAACCACCACTCGTCTATGCCGGTGTGCGTCAATTACTTGAGTCCCTGTCAAATCTCTCCGGAATCTACCTCGGTCTGGTAACAGGTAACATTGAGGCGGGAGCGGAAATTAAACTATCATTGGCGAAACTCTGGCATCATTTTGAAGTGGGCGGATTTGGTGACGATGCCCGTAACCGGAGTGATCTTCCCCCACTTGCCATATCACGCGCACAGAGTTTGTATGGAGTTGAGTTCGGCGAGGATGAGACGTGGGTTATAGGTGATAGTGAGTTTGATATTAAATGTGCCAGTGACAATAATCTTCGCTCACTTGCCGTGAGTACCGGCTGGACCAGTCATGATGTATTGGCAAAAAACAATCCGGATTATCTGGTAGAAGATTTTTCTGATGTGGATGCAATTCAAAAAATCCTGGTTGAATAAGTATGAGTCTCAACAATCTCACCCGCTGCTTTATCGCCATTCCCATTCCCTCACAAATTCGGGATGAAATTGCCGTATATCTGAATAAATTGAAAGAAATTGCACCGGAAGTACGATGGGTAAAACCGACAGGCATCCATATCACATTAAAGTTCCTGGCTGAGCAACCTGATGATATGGTAAATAGGATTGCGCAGGAACTAGTAGGAGGTAGGAGAGGTTTGCAGGTCGTTTCAACTGGTAGTTACCGGAGCCGGTTGTTTCCCTAATGCAAGAAAACCGCGTGTGTTTTGGCTGGGACTGGAACACGATCAGGATAATTCCTTATTTATACTTCATGATTGGATTGACAAATGTCTGGAACCGCTGGGGTTTGAACGGGAGAAGCGGAGATTCTCACCACATTTAACCATAGGAAGGGTGAAAATCTCCTCCGACTATCAAAGTATAATTGAATATTATACAAAAAATCCGTTCCCACGCATGAATTATGCTGTGGATGAACTCATACTCATGAAAAGTGAATTAAGGCCGCAGGGCGCCATTTACACGCCAATAAAGACATTCTTATTGTAGGGACGCTTTCAAAGCGTCCCTACTTCAATTTATAACTAACGGAATGGTCTCAGACCATTCCCTACGAATCCGCTTTTAGATAATATCTACTGCCTGCCGGCACCAGCTTTTCAAAAATTTCTTCGTTATGCGAAATTAACAAAATCCCTTTGGCCTCTTTCTGTTTTTGCCGGATGATATCAATTATCTTTACCATACTCGTGAAATCGAGTCCATTCAAAGGTTCATCCAGTATAATAATATCTGTGTCGAGAAAAAAAGTTCGCATAATATTCAGGCGCTGCTTTTGACCACCACTGAGATAACGTATTTTTTGATTCAAAAAGCTATCAGAAATATCATCATCAAAAAAGAAACGCAGTGCATCCATTAATCGTTTTTTATCCGGTTTCTTAGCTGCCGGTAATCCAGTGAAAACATCCTTTACTTTGGAGTTGAGATTCAACGCTTCATCTGCATGTTGAAATACCATCCCAATTTTACTGGCCCATACAGATTTTTTCCAAACATGTTTCGGAGTATGTTCATTTATTTCCAGATCGGGAAAAATCATTTTTATCTTTTTTGCCTGATACAGACCGACTAATATCTTGGCGAGAGTTGTTTTTCCAACTCCACTTCCGGCCTTCAGATATATCAGTTCATGGGGAAAAATCTTAAGCGGTTCCTCGCTGGAAAAATCGGCATCTTTTGAAATAGTAAACCGTTTATGAAATATTTCAAATCCGCTTTCAATGGTCAATAGCGGTTTGCCCTCGGGGATCACTTCACTGGTTTGAATACCATTCAGCCAATCCGTATAGACTTTACTGGAAAATTTGTGAATGGAATGTTGGATTTCCTGCCGTGACAATTCCATAAAAGAAATATTTTGTCTTATCCCGGCTGCATACTGATTGATCCGGCTGATCATGGAATAATCATGAGAGATGAACAGCATTGTTTTTGGCATTCCTGATAGTTGTTTGATAAGCAGATCTAAAAATATATCACGATTTGCATTATCCAGGCTTCCCGTAGGTTCATCAAATATGAAGACTCCGGAATCAGTCATAGATTTTAATGCCATTTTCTTCAATGCCATAGCCAGCAAGATTCGCTGCTTTTCACCACCACTCGGCCGGTAGGGTTGCGGATAAATATTGGTTAAACTTTCGATCTGTTCATTGCTTTGCTCCGGCCAGAGTTCACTTAATACAGTCTTCGCTCCATCAGAATCGGAAAGGTCCCCTTCATTTAACTGTTCCGATATTTTCATCAGGGGATTCAGATGTGTCGAGGGTTCCTGGAAGACAAAAAAACCGTGTTTCTTAATTTCTTGGCAAAATTTACTATCGAGATATCTTTCATATGGTTGCCCGTTAACAAGTACCGACAGGTCCTCTGTGTCAAGCAACCCATATATGGCCCGTGCCAGGAGCGATTTTCCAATCCCCGATTCGCCGAATAAGAACGTGATACCATGCTCCAGCAGTTCAAAATCACGAATGTCAATGAGTATTCTGTCTTTGGTTGCTATCTTAATATCGAATTTCATAACCGGTGTCTCCGGGCGTAGCCATTTGATATATGATACAAACAGAGCAAGGTAAAAACGATCAAAAATGCCACCGTAATGCCCTGAAGATGCTCAAAGAACAGATTGTCGATGTGATTCCAATGTGTAATTGCATATCCAATAGCCAGAATATCCTGTTTAGAATCGATTTTTGCCAACAGACTACCGAGTGTAGCGGGGAAATTAACGGAACTCACTTCGGTTGATAATCCGACTGAAATAATAAAGTCGATACTGCACTGTAAAAATATGGCCATGCTAAAAATGGAGATCAGCTTATTTATAATATGGGATGGACTGCTACGGAATAAAATTTCACGAACAATAATATGAAACTTACTGATACCGCATACGATCATCGCATTATAGAAATCCGTTTTCTTATAGTATTCGATACGTTCGATGAGTAAATCACTCAGCTCGGGAAATATAAAAATACTGAGGATAACGGCGATGCATAATATGATCAGAAAATCGTTCTGGATAATTTCATTTTGAATCACAATGGTCAGCAGAACATAGCCGATTAATATTCCGACAATTTGTGGAATCGAACGGATCAGGTTGATTATAAATCGTCCGGAAATTTGTATGGCCGGCATAAAAAATTGCTGCAGAAAAGTATAGGTCAGGGCCAGTAAGGTGGTCATTATAATTACCAGCCCGGATATAATAATGGTATTAAAAAATGCGGATTCAACCTGGTAACGCGCCGGTGCATTAAGAAACATATAATTCCAGATCCATAACATGCTAATACCGGTCAGCCAGACAAGAACCCAGAGTTGATCCCGGGCCTGCAAAAAATAATTAATTATTTTATCAAAAATACGCTGCATATATCTATTCCTGTGATCCTGCGATATTTTCATATTTATTTACAAAATGATACTGTAAATAATCACAGTAGATCTCAGTTAATTTTAATAACAGAAAGATCAAAAAGATGATCAATAAAACGACTTGAAAATTTTGGTAAAGAATATTTTGCAAGAGTTCATAACATAGATGACCTTGTATGTTCAATGCCATCTCAATAATAACCAATCCGCTGATCAGAAATGAGGCCTGTTCCTTAATACTTGAGATAAATTGAAACCGGGCATTTTTATAGATGTGTTGAAATACATGTCCGTCAAATGATTTGTTTATCCGGAAAATTTTATGATATCGCAGACCATCACGCTTGTTTGTCAGATAATTGTTGCTCAGGTTTTTTACTCTTGCCGTGCGCACATATCCCTTACGACTTTCAGCTAACAGAAATGTATAGAATTTTTGAGTATAGCTGATCAGTAATCCATTTGATATAATACCCAGAAGGATCATGAAGAAGATAGAGTCCGTATCAAATCGTGTTTTGAACGAATAGGCAATCACATAGGCAGGCGAGAACAAAACGAGATATATCATACCCTTCATTATTGCCTTTACTAATAATACAATTATACTCTTATAAGAAGTGTGTGCATCTGATCTCAACTGTGTGTGGATTGATAATAAATATGAGGATTTGTTTTGCTGCATTTTTACAAACTTCAATATGGCCAGACTTTGTGCGCCATAGTAGGTTAAAATTAAGACTATTACAAAAACTATGATAAACTTGAGATACATAAAGATGATTTGTATACCCTTGTCCCAATCCAGGACTTTATCGCTGGCTCTCTGAACAAAAATATTTCCTGACCCCTGAGATATGATCTGTAGTATCGAATCATTTCTGGCAGTCTCACCGGAATAAAAAAAGTGAAGACTCTCTTTCAACATGAGTTTCTGCAGAGGATCGTCGGGATTAATAAAATTTAATGCGTTAGCCCGATCACCAGCCACCTGGTTTGTATTTGATGAGGGTGAAAGCAAAATTGCAACCGCACCAAAGAGCACGGCAATGAATAAAACACTTATGATATGTTCGGTTAGATTATGGCGCATAAATAATATAGCGATTTAAAATGTCTGACGTTTGTAATCTGTATTTACTTCCCAACAATAGGTATTCGATTTCCTGAATAAATCGTGCATTACTTTCAGAAAAATCTGATGCGTATTTATCGGGAACAAAATCCAACTGAAGAGATCCATCCTCTTGTTTGATCTGCCACTGAGGCGTGATTTGGCTCGATCCTGTTTGATCATTCAGTACTTCGAAAAGATTCTCAAAAACTAAATTTACCTGTTCCGTTTTGGCGACGATTTTTCCGAAAACAATTTCATCCGTGGTACTATCCTGTCGTTGTGGTACATCCTCCCTCTTTCCCCAAAATTTATTATTTGGAAATCGCATCCAGCCATACCGATTGACCTGACCCGGTATAAATACATAGTGATCGGATCTATATTTAAAAATCCGAATTACCTGGGTGTTCCGGGGGATCAATAGTTTGTCAGACTTTTCACGATCAGGCGATTGAAGCGCCATCTTCCCGCTCTCAAAAACGTAAACTGTATCCAGAATCTGACTTACATTATCATACATTTGAAAATTTGATAATTGGGAGGACTGCACAGGGACATAGAGAATCTGATCCTTATACCTGACCTTAATAGCCTGGGTATAGTCATCACTCAATGTTACGTTCGCATCAATGACCTCTGCGGGTAGGTACTCAGGAAAATCGTTTAGCTCAGACGGGCTGAGACGCTGTTCGTATTTATTGAGCAGGGTAACAGACTGAGGTTGATTGATAATCATATAATTTAGCTTTTGAGCCCGGGTAGTTCCCGTAACAAAAAAGCATACTATGACGATCAATAATATTCTAAAATAGAGTGTCCTGTGCAAAACGGGATCAATCACAGTCAACTTTTATTCATCTTTTTTCTCATCCCATTTCTCGATTGTCGAGAGCTGCGATGCTACTCCGTAAAGGTCGATGGTATTTGCATCAAATTGAGTTGAGAAATAAGCAAGTGAAGGCAGTGAAAACAACCAGCTTCCCAGGGCCATCTCATGTTCTAATTCATCTATAAATATCGCATATTGTTGTTTGTCACCGATTTCACGGGTCGCCATAAATTCATACATATACTCCATCAGGCGCAGTGTTTGCTGTTTGTCTTCATTCTCGCGCTTCGAATCAAGTTTGAAAAAATTCCCGTTGGGATAAAATGACTCGGGTGCAATGCTTTCAGCACCATCCCATGCTTGTTTTAGTTGCAGGTTAATTTTATACCGGGCTAAGTCGGGATCTCTCAGGAATACATCATAAAGATCGAAAAGAAACTTACTGCTATAACCGGATATGGCTACCAGGACCGCATCATAATTTCCGCTTTTTATCTCTTCGTTTTGGACTGCGGTGGCACGGATTTTCCCTTTAAATAAAACCGGATCATTCAGAATTTCCAATAGTTCACGAAATTCCTCCCGGAAACCAAAATTCAGGCATGCTTTTATGCGAATGGTGTCCGGTAACATGGACAGGTCTGAGTTAAGGTCATCCTCAGCGGGAACAACGACCTGCTCCTCAACATAATAAGAAGATGATGGAAATACACTGAAGTTCAGATAATCATCATAATTATCCTTGTTACCTTTATAGTCATAAATATGGCGTTGCTGTTCCGTACCCACTTTAAAGAACCGGCGCGTAATCAGACGGTTATTTAAAAGTTTTCGTAACTCCACCCGCTGGGCCCGGTTAAGTCGTTCTGTGTTAAAAAGTACCGCAAAATATGCGGTACTTATATTAGATTTGGTAAAATAATTTTCTACATCTGCCAGGATTGGAGACAGACTGCCAAACGGTGTACTTAATAGTGCATTAATGTTATTATTGCTTAACTCGGTTGTAAAAGTACTGTTATCAATATATGGTTGCAGTTTGATACTTGGAATAATGGCGTTGTCATCCGGATTCTGTACATAATCGGATACCTCTGATTCCTGATCGATAGTCATATATGGACCGCTACCGGTTTTATAGTGCCGGGCGGCAATCTCTGAACTTGCCGGAAGAATCTTGAAACTCAGTATTTCTTTGACATCCGTTTCATTCCATATCCGATCGGTTTTAAAAGTCATGCGAATTTCATTATTAATGTCCGGACCTTCAAAATTAAAACTTTCCAATGCCTGAGCAACCAGAATATAGTCGGGCGATAAACTACCCAGTTTTTTGATACGGTCCAGAGTGAATTTTAAATCCTGCGCGGAAAAGTAGTTCGCATTTTTTTCTGAAATCTTGATATCATCATCATCTTGCGAAATCGCATAACTATCATGCCATTTTTTATCTTTCTTTAGCTTAATGGTGATGACGTTCTCCTGGATACTGATCAATTCGGCCAGCCCGTCTTCATAGGTAATTCCGCTGGGATTTGCCGATACATTAAACAATCCGTCAAATAATACTTCATCCAGTTTGTCAGAGAGTGGATTTGCTTCCGGCAAATGTGGATCGATCATCGGTTTTTGATGTGCAATATAGGGAATGACGATGTTACCCTTCAGGTCCGTTTTCAGTAAAAAGTAGAGTCCAACGGCGGCTGCTACCAGAATGACAGCGCCACCAATAATATATTGTTTTTTCATCGAGGTCAATCTCCTAGTTTTTCTTGATAATCGGTTTCTGGGCCATTATGCTGACTTCAAAAACCTTAAATGCGTTGTAGTCGAATACAATTTCAATCACATTATTTCCGGTTTTATTTACCTGAAGCGGCGTGATTTGCATTTCATAATTGGTATCGGCAGAAGGTGCGGAAATGCTGAACCGACCTTCATTTTTTAACACTTCTTTATTAAATGTAATTTCTTTGTACCATTGTGTTTTTCCGGCATGGCGTGCGATCTCCATCGGCAATTTGACGTTTATATCAAATACAGGAAATTTGGCGTCTGACGGAACCTGTATGTTAATCTTAAGAATATATTGATTTGATCCGCCTGGATTTGAGGAAGTTGGTAATGCATATACTTTGCGATATTGTCTTGCTTTGGTCAGCCATTTGGCTGCATATGGATCGCATTCTGCCACCAAATTTTTAATTTTTTTATCATCCCCTTTATAGTATGAACCGTGGGTTACAATGGCTCGGGCTTTTTCTACGCCCTGGTCATGAGGGGCATTTGTAAAATCACCATACAGGGCTTCAATGGCTGATTGCGGAAATTTTGAGTTCTTTAAAAAGTTTACTCTTTTACTGACCACATCGGCTTTTTGCTTTGCAGCAGCCGCTCCTTTGCTTGAAAAAGTTGGTATATAAACCGGCTGAAGTGCCTTATTGGCATACAGCGAATCCACCTGATCAGTGGTGTGAAGATTTTGCTTTATAAAGTTATTGGCATTGTTGACACTTATAGTTTCAATATGATAATAAAGTGAATCTTCAAATTTGGTTACCAGGTTTTGTTTTTTTGGTAATGTCTTTTGAGGATTTAGAAAATTCTGATCAAGATGCAAGGATTGCAAAGAACGCTCGGCCGCACCCCAATCCTGCTGAGCCATGGCCCGGCTGATTTCCAGACCCTGTTGCGTGAGCGATAACTGATCGATATCAGCATATTTGTTCATGAGAAATAATATATCGGTATTTTGCTTGAGTAATCTGAGAATACCGCTATAATTACCCTGGTTCTTATAAAGGTTTATCTGTGGTACAATTTCTTCCGAACGTCTTAACTGACTCAATCTTTTATTAATAGTGTCCTTGGTTGATTTTAATTCTTTATTTAACAGGGATGCACAGGCGTAGGACTTGTATTTTCCAAACACTTTTGAATCAACCGGAGGTAGTTCGTAGCTCAACTGTGCCAAAGCAGCCCTCTGATCGGTGAAAAAAGTATTTCCAGGCCACGTTCCCGGCTTATTGAGTTGATCATCGATTTTTTCCATTCCTGCCTTTACCCGTGCCAGTGCTTCCGATCTTTTATTGAATGCGGTAACAAAATTTTCCAGTTCGCGAAAGTCAGCCGTGATGGGCTTGCCGCAGTTGGCATATAATTTGGTTATTTCGGCCAGGTTAAAGTCAATGGGTGTACTTGTGGTTTTCTTGCGCAATTCTCTTTCATAATATGGTACAATTTCATCCAATTGGCCGGCAGTTAGTTTTTTTGCCTCAGAAAGAACACTGGCCGGATAGGCATTTGTGTTTTCCAATAGGGAATTGTACTCGGCAGCTCTTCCGACAAAAGATTCCATGGCCACCGTAGGTGCGGCTACGGCACCCATCAGATCCAGCATGTGATTGTAATCTTGTTGAAAAGCAATTTCATCAGATAAATTTTGTGCTAATTTTTTATAATCCTGATAGGATGCATCCTGGCTGTTTAATATCTCAGCTGGAAAAATACTTTCGATTTCGTGAAGTTGACCCTGAATTTCCGTTAAACGGGCACTTTTCTCTTTTAGGCTGTTCATTTCGCCATTGTAGTCAATTTCTGTTCCGGAAATACTCGACCCGATGGCATCATATACACTACGGGATTGGGTGTTTTGCGCAAGTTTATCCAAAAATTCTGCATGCCTGGTTTCAAACTTATACCGCCATGCCGCGATATAGCGGTATTCCAGCTTCAGGACCAGGTCTTTTTTCACATCCTCAATCACCCAGAAGAACGTGGGAACAGTCCGGTCGAGTTCATACACGCTCATTTTCTCAGGTTCAAGACTCACATCCGTCATTTTTATAATAGTGCCTTCACCGTCATCAAAAGCCCTGGTCATGTAAGTAGTTAGGGTTTCTTTCTCATTAAAACTCAGAATGATATATATGTTGTCCTGGCTGGCTGGTGGGATTTTTAGAAAGTATTTGTTCCCTTCGCTCAGTTCAAAGTATTCGTCATCATCCTTTAATTCAATGTAACCGTTTTCAATGAATGATATTTGTGGTACCGGCTGTAACTCTTTATAAGCCGCACATCCGACTAAAAAGATTAGTAACAGATAAAGAACATATTTGATTTGCATATATTACCCCGTTTTAGATATATAAATTGAAATGTGATATTGACGCCCCTGTCAATAATAAAGTCATACGCTTAATTTAATTGATTTGTTCATAAAACTGAAATGTGCAGCCAAAATTTTCTTGATTAAATCTGTAGTTATTTATAAATACATTATTTACTTAAATATTTCCTTCCGGAAATATAAATTTTCCAAAGTAAATCGTAATTAGAAGGGTATTCAATGCAAGAATTTAAGCCTCACGTTCCGGCGGAGACGGATTTAAAAGATTTTAGTATTCGTGCACTATTGATCGGCGGGGTTTTTGGCATCCTGTTTGGCAGTGCCAATGCATATCTTGGACTGCGTGTGGGACTCACTATTAGCACAGCCATTCCATTGGCTGTAATTTCTGTCGCTTTATTCAAATCATTTGAAAAATTGTGGGGCAGGGCTTCGATTCTGGAAGCAAATATTGCTCAGACAACAGGCTCGGCCAGTTCCTCATTGGCATCCGGAATTATCTTTACTATTCCGGCCTTGTTTTTATGGGGTTTCAAACCGGAGTTGGTTCAAATTGCCTTACTGGGATTCCTGGGAGGCATATTAGGGATTGTGTTTATGATTCCCCTGCGCCGCTTTCTGATTGTCAAAGAGCATGATACGCTGCCTTATCCTGAGGGAACGGCTGCCGCCCAGGTACTGATCGCAGCGGATACCGGTGGTAGTAAGGCAAAATATGTGTTTCAGGGTCTGGGTTTAGGTTTGATATATAAAGCTTTCTTATCTCTGGCAAAATTATGGCCCTCAGAAGTCAGTGTTCACATTCCTGGATTAAAAAAGGGCGTTTTGGGTTTGGAAGCAACTCCGGCCCTGCTTGGAGTTGGATATATTTTAGGCTTCCGGATATCTGCTGTGCTGGTTGCCGGTGGGCTACTGTCATGGCTGGGTATCATTCCGGCGATTGCCATGTTCGGAGAGCATTTACAAAGTCCCATGTTTCCCGAAACAACAAAATTGATTTCTGAAATGAGTCCCGGTGAAATCTGGACGCGATATGTACGGTATATCGGTGCTGGGGCAGTGGCCGTTGGTGGCATAATTACCGTCTTCAAATCACTGCCGACTATGATCAGTTCACTCAAAATTGGTCTTGCCGAACTTTCATCAAAACATGAAAATGGAATAGTCAGCCGGATACGTACTGACAGCGACTTATCCTTTAAGGTAATCATTGGTGTTGTAGCACTTTTTATCATTGTTGGGGTTGGTACACCATATGTGATCGGTGTAGACCAGACATTGGTGACCAGAATTATCGGATCTATTGCCATTGTCTTCTTTGCCTTTATATTTGTTACCGTCTCGTCACGAATTGTCGGTTTGATTGGTGTTTCATCAAATCCTACATCAGGTATGGCGATTGTGACTTTACTGGGTACTTCAGCGGTTTTTTATCTGCTTGGCTGGACCGATAATTTGAGTAAAACAGCGGTGTTAACAATTGGAACCGTTGTGGCAGTAGCCGCATCCATATCCGGTGATATTTCCCAGGATTTAAAATCCGGATATTTGTTGGGCGCTACGCCAAAGAAACAGCAGATGAGTGAGTTGTTTGGTGCGTTTACTTCTGCTTTCTTTATTGCGCTAGCTGTTGTCACGCTTGGCGAGGTCTATGGATTTGGATCTAAAGAATTGGCAGCACCACAAGCAACATTGATGAAAACAGTTGTGGATGGGGTGCTGCAAGCCAATCTTCCATGGGATCTCGTTCTGATTGGCGCCAGTTTTGCTATCGTTGCAGAATTACTCGCGGTGCCTTCTTTACCATTCGCCGTAGGTATCTATCTGCCGCTTTCGACCATGACCCCGGTTTTTGTGGGTGGTTTGATTAAATGGATGATCGAAAAACGACAGGGATCTGATAGTGAAAAAAATATAGCGGAAAAACAAACTGACACCGGAGTGCTATTGGGATCCGGTTTGATTGCCGGCGAGGGAATTATGGGTGTGCTGATTGCTGCCTATGCCATTTGGGCAACGAAAGCGCCCGCAGGGTTACCATTCGCATTTACCGGATTAACAGGTGAGATCATTTCATTTGCAGTATTTTGTGCATTGGGTATGTATATTTATACTATGGCAAGAAAAAAACATTAACATAAAACTGAATTATCAATTGAGGAATATATAGTGAAAAATGAGCCCGTTGTAAATCTTGATCTCGCTCTGGAACATGGTCTGAATGAAGAAGAGTATGGTAAAATTCTTGAGATTTTAGGCCGTACACCAACCTATACGGAACTCGGCATATTTTCGGTAATGTGGAGTGAACATTGTAGTTATAAAAATTCACTTTTGCAGTTGAAAACATTACCGCGCGAAGGCGAACGTTTGCTGGTTAAACCGGGCGAGGAAAACGCCGGGCTTATTGATATTGGTGAGGATCTGGCTGTCGCGTTTAAAATTGAAAGCCATAATCACCCATCGGCGGTGGAACCTTATCAGGGGAGTGCCACCGGTGTGGGGGGAATTATGCGTGATATCTTTACCATGGGAGCCAGGCCCATTGCGGCACTCAATTCATTGCGCTTTGGCAACCTGTCCGATCAGAGAAATCGATATCTTTTTGCCGGAGTGGTCAAAGGAATAGGGGATTATGGCAATTGTCTGGGGATCCCGACAATCTCCGGAGAAGTTTATTTTGAAGATTGTTATTCAGATAATTGTCTGGTAAATGCCATGACGGTTGGCGTTGTAAAAAAGGATATGGTTGCCAAAGCGATTGCCAAAACACCCGGTGCGGCTATTTATGCCATTGGATCAGCCACCGGCCGGGACGGTATTCACGGTGCTACTTTTGCAAGTGAGGAGCTGACCGAAGAATCCGAAGAAAAAAGAAGTTCGGTTCAGGTGGGCGATCCGTTTACGGAAAAATTATTACTGGAAGCGACGCTTGAATTGATTAAGGTTGATGTGCTTGAAGGTATTCAGGACATGGGTGCCGCCGGGTTGACCAGTTCCAGTGCCGAAATGAGTGCAAAAAGTGAACTGGGAATTGAACTGGATCTTGATAAAATGCATCTGCGCGAACAGGAAATGATACCTTATGAAATATTACTCTCGGAATCCCAGGAGCGTATGCTTGCGATTTGCAAACCCGGTAGAGAAGCGGAGTTTGAAGAAGTCTGTAAAAAATGGGAACTTGATTATTCAAAAATCGGGCGTGTAACGGACGATAAGAACTTAAGAATTATTTTTGAAAAGAAAGTAGTAGCGGATATTCCCGCGTATTATTTATCCGCTGGCGATGGTGCGCCTGTATATGAGCGGGAATCCATAAAACCTGATTATATCGATAAGAATCTGAAGATTGACCTTTCGGAACTGAAACAACCGGCCGATTTAAAAGAAGCCTTTAAAACAGTTTTTTCGTCACCCAATATTGTCAGTAAAGAATGGGTATATGAGCAATATGACTATATGGTTCGTACAGATACGATAATCGAGCCCGGGAGTGATGCCGGTGTGGTGCGGATTAAAGGCACCAATAAGGCGCTGGCGACTAAAACAGACTGCAATGGCCGGTATGTGTATCTTTCTCCCCGGGAAGGTGCCGCAATCGCTGTTGCCGAGTCCGCCAGAAATGTGGTGTGCACCGGTGCCCTACCCGTTGCGGTTACCAATTGTCTGAATTTTGGCAATCCGTATAAACCGGATGTGTACTGGCAGTTTTCTGAAGCGATTGCCGGAATGGGAGAAGCTTGTCGTGTGCTGGATACACCGGTTACAGGCGGAAATGTCAGTTTTTACAATGAAAGCATGGTCTATCAGGTGTATCCAACCCCGGTTATTGGCATGCTTGGTGTAATAGATGACCTGGCACATATTACGCCTTCCGGCTTTCAGACAGAAGGCGATCTGGTATTGTTAATCGGAGATACACGGCCTGAGTTGGGCGGAAGCGAGTATCTTAAAATGGTACATGAGATGGTCGGTGGAGCGCCACCACATCTGGATTTACACCTTGAGAAAAAAACACAGGAATATGTGCTTAAAGCTATCCGGGCCGGATTGATTAATTCAGCACACGATTTGGCGGATGGTGGCCTTGCCGTCGCTCTGGCCGAATGTTGCATTGTGAACCGTAATAATCCGATGGGAATTAATGCAAAAATTGAATCGATCCTGCAACCAGACCAGCTTCTGTTTAGTGAGTCCCAGTCTAGATTTCTGATTTCTATCAGTCCGGATAATCGTAAAACAGTTCTTGACCTGTTTTATGAACAAAGTATCCCTGTACAGCAAATTGGTGAGACCGGTGGAAATTATATGAATATAAATAATTTTTTTGAAATCGAAATCGCAGAATTATCAGACATCTACTACAAAACCCTTCCCGAAATTATGAATAGCTAATGCAGATCAGGTGTACCATATGGTACACCTGGCTGTACTTTGCCGTACAATATCTCCGTTTTACCTATCCGTCAATATTCTCGTAAATATCATAGGAACAGTTAGTTAGGGCGCGTTTGGTTTTTTGGCATGCAAATTGATACATATATGTGAACGAGGAATCTATGAGATCATATACTTTTAAAATAATTATACTGTTTGCCCTATTGGTTGTGGCTTATGCTGCTGAAGCACAAAACCCGCGCCGCATCGATTCGGATTTTAAGAAACTGCAAAGATATATAGATCGTGTACAGGAACTTGTGAATAGGCTTGATGATCAACGCGCAAGGAATAATATTTTACTGGCCCGTGAGGAATTGGAAAAAGCAAGATACTTTTTATATACAGCTCCGGAGCCCAGATATCAACTGGCACAAGCACATCTGTTAAAAGCCAAGGTTTTTGCTGATCTTGCCGCTAAAATGGTTTTATCAAAACCTTTTAAAAAACTGAAAGTACAATTGGATGATCTGATCGATCGTGGAGAGCAGCAACTTGGCAGTTCAAGAATGGAAGAAACCTACTATCTCCTGAATCAGGCAAAGAAATTTCGCCGCCTCGCCTATGAAAACTTTTCTTCAGGCAGAGTAATACTGGGTGAGCAATATTATCGTGTTGCATTCTTTTTTGCCCGTAAGTGCGTGGACTTTCAAAAAACAAACAGACTTTCAATACCTGAACAGAGAATTGAACTTGAATTATCAGTGCAACAGATGCTTAATCAGGCAAGAGAGCTCTCAAATGGTAATGACAATACTGCCAAAATGCTGAAGGAAGCAGAAAAACACTATCAGAATGCACTGCAGCTGGCGGATGAGGGCAAAGAAGAACTGGCAGTCAATCGTTTGAAACTGGTGCGAAGATATATTTACCGGATATATGATCAATCAGAGCGTGGGGCAGGGAATAAACGACAGCAGATAGAAAGTCAACTCTATTCATTAAAGGCCTTTTTGGAATCTCTTCAGAATGATCTTGAACCATCTATGAATGAGCAAACGCGAACGATGATTAATAAATCATGGCAGTTATATGATGACGCAGATAGGGCATTTAATGAAGGGAAATATAATCAGGCTGCACAGAAGATTGCCATCAGCCAGCGTGTGGCGAATAAGGTTTTTAGACAACACAGAACCGGGAATAATTATAATGCAGAAAACATCGCCGTTCGTATAGATGAGACTAATAGGATATTAGAAATACAAAAAAATCAGGTGCTGGATTCCGGGAGTGAAGAACTTATCAAATTGCATCAGGAAGCACAACAGTTGCTTGATCGTGCGCGTGAAGCCAGTAACCAGGGGAAAATGGGATTGGCATTCCAGATTTTACAGGGAAGTACGCGAATGAGTGCGCGATTACAACGCGAATTGCGGCGGGGAAGCTTTGAATCTTCTGAGGCAAATCTTGAACAAAAATATACTCAAATCCAGAATTCGTTAAACAGGATTGAAAATAATGAAAAACTCGTGGCAAAGCATCGAAATGTAATTGATCAATTGCAGTTTTATGCCGATCAGGGAAAATCTCACTGGCAGCAGAAAAATTACGTTCTAGCTGATGAATATTTTGATACTGCCTTGGAACAAATCAAACATTATACAGCAAAATGGAGAAAATAATCAGAGTATCTCCTGTCTCAGGGCCCGGGACATGGGGGAAATGATTCTTACAAATCAAAACAAAGGAGAAAATCATGAATAGAATACTTGTCATATTAACCGGAATGTTGCTTGTTGGAATTTGGGGATGTTCAAATAATTCAACCGATCCAAATACAGCAGCTGGCGATGAACAGGCCATTATGGCAGTCATCGAAGAAGTAGAGAACAGTGATACGGAAGACTATTTTTATTCGAATATTGATGAAGAAGATGAGTCAGAATTCAGCACGGATGATGGGATGTTACAAAAACCGATTATTCCGCTCAAGTTTGGCCGGATTGGTCTTAGACCGATAATCAAGGATATTCGTATTGTTATGACATCTGATACGACCGCCACGGCAATGTTTTCGAAGATCCTGCGCGGAAAGTTTGTCATCGGTACAATGGATACAGACTATAACTGGGTGCGGATCAATAAAAAAATGGGACATGAGTTTAAACGGATTGCCCATTTTGTCAAACGGGGTTCTGAAGGAGAAGATCTGAAAAAGAGATGGAAAATGAAGGAGTTTTCAATGGTGCTTGGCCAATCCCTGGGTGTGGTGGATAGCAATCTGGTTAGAAATACAGTAAATATTTCTAAACTGGTAGTTGAAACGGATACGACCATTGAAATTGATGATCCATTAACATTTATGCAAACGAAACAAAACGTATTTGCTTTTACACCAGGGACGGAAGTCACCATTACGGTCTATGTTGAGAATAATTCAGAAAATGCAATTCAGGTTCCGGCAGGAAAGGGAACAGAATTAGTGCGCTTGCATTTTGCCCGGCATCGCAAATGGCGCAATGCCAATTATTATAAACACGGAATGCGTCATCTGAAATGGATTGCCGAGGAAAATGGAATGAATGTATATCAGGGAACGTGGACTGTGAAAGATCACTTCAGGATCCATCATGCTGTAATAGATGTTATCGATAACGGAACCATATTTGATGACGATGTCGATATGTATCCATATAACTCGGTTACCTGGAGTACCCCATACCAGGTAAAACCACGATAATAAAAATTTGTCTGCTACAGATTTAAATGAAGCCACCGGTCTGATCACCTGTGGCTTTTTTATTTTATTAGTCAAAGTTCATAATAAAAAAATCCGATTAATAAAAAATCCAAAGCTTTGCCGAATATTATTTAGGGCATTATGAAATAAGGCAATGTTGCCGGTAGGTAATTACTAAATGATTATCTTTAATTACCGTTTATAAATTATATATCACCCCTGGGGGGGGGTAACTATGTTGTGCCCAAAATGGATAGAAATATATAGCCCCTGATAAGGCTATGATATCGAGGATCTGCGAAGAACCGCGTAGCGGTTCAATATTTGTAGTAATGGAGTTCTAAAAAACATTGAAAACCCCTTTGGGGGTGAAATAGAATATTCGCCTACCGGCAATATTGCCGAAAAATAAATAGTATAATATGAACCATATTAAAAAATGGCATACGGCTTTCGCTGATTTAACAGATTTTCACGGATTCAGAAATGATTTTATTTGGAACCTGTGCGTTTTACTTCTGGTCACTCTGATATCCGATGTTTCTGCACAGGAGGTTACAGATAAGGAGTTATATACCATATTAATCCAGCAAGTAAATATATATTCGGAAATTGAATCATTTGATGAAGAAAAAATTATACTGCTAAACCATGCGGTTTCATATGCGGACTCAGGAGACCATGAAGTCGCAGTGATTTATCTTGAAGAGTTGTTGGATCAATTACAATTTTTAAATAATAAAACGGATATCTTGAAGGCAGAAGAATATCCTTTTGAATATGACGTCATGCCCATTTCCAAAAGGGTAAAAAAATCGAGCCGGTTTCGCCTGTCTGCCATTACTGGTATTGATTATAACAGACAAGAATTTGAAATAAGCTATTTCGAAAATGATAGTGCTATTTTAGAGCAAATAAGCAGGCCATATATAGGAATTTTTGCCGGATTCATTTATCAGTTTAATCCGGTTTACAGTCTGGAGATTACCAATTCGTTACGATATGATAATGATTATCTGAGAAACGATTATCGGATAATATGGCGGGCGGGAACAGGTATTGCATTGCAATATAACGGCTACTGGAATCAATCTGAATCCGTCCTGGCAAGTTCTTTTTGGGAGCACGAAATTGATGCGCGCTTTTATAGCCGGATTAATCCAACATTTGCTCTAAGTATTCAAAATAATTTCAGGCATAAAACCTGGAGCGGTATTAGTTCTTACATATCTGACTATAACCGGAACCGGTTTTTTGCTGTCGCTGATTGGCAGCGATTTAGATTAGAGTATATTAACGAGTTAAATGAATCACTTGGAACGGAAGATCTGGATTATCTGCAGCATTCTATACGATTCGGTTTACGGAATCAACCGGGCTGGCAATTAACATACGATCTGGAAATGGATTTTACATTGCGAAATTATACGCTTGCGTTTGAAGATAGTATTTTGAACAATCTCTATCATCAGGCAGGTATTAACTTGTACTTTACTTTACCATTGACAGGCCTAGTAAAGTTGGTTTCAGAGGATAATTTTATATATAAAAGCTATAATGATAAAAATTCATTGGAACCTGATTATTTATGGAATTTCTTTCGGCCGGGTTTAGTTATAAATGTGGCAAGAAGCTTTGATATTACCCTGGGCTATGAATGGGAATTTCGAACGCACCTTCTTGTGTCAAATGATATTTTTGACGTGAGTGAACAAAATTACAATTCAGATGGCATATTTCTCTCACTATCGTATTTAAATACAACCGGATCCTATTTTTCTGCATCTGTAAGTTATCAATGGCGAAGATATCCTCAATCAGCAACGAATGACATTTTAAGTTTATACTCGAATCGTAATATTCTATCAGTCACAGCAATGGTGAATTGGCCATTACTGACAAATTTGTTCCTGAATACTTATATTATGTATGATAATGACCAGGATATTGACCTGGATCAACAAAATAATCATAGCACTATTTTTACAGCAGAATTAGAATATAAATTTTAGGAAATGAAAAATGGGGCCGAAAATATACGTATATGGTTTTGTTTATTGGGTAAGGTCTTTGTATGCCTCTTACATCCAGACCTTAATAGAAATTTAATAACTGAAACTTTTTTCTGTTTTTTTCATTAATGTATAATACATGTCTGCTTAGAGACGCAATTGGTCTTGACATAAAAATTCAAATTAGATAAATTGATTTTGACCCCGAAGACAGGTCATAAACATACTTACAAGTCCTTAGACTACAATAAATAGACCTTTTCTGATTAAGATTTTCAAAATTCTCTGTCGTGATATAAGTCTTTGATGTAAAACTCAACATCTGATATCACCTTTTAATGAGGAAGGCCGGTATAAATACGGAGTTCAAAATGACGATTGGCAATCTGCACGTTCTATCAACGTATCTTAAAAAATGGTCCTACCATGACAACAGACTAAGTCTGTCCTATTCCTATTTTACGGAAATGGGATATGGACGTGATATTGTTGATATGCGTATCTCTGCGCCTCATAACATGGTAAATGAAGTTCTAAATAGAATGGTGGGCAAGGCAAAAGAAAAATTTCCAGGGAATGAGACTGTAATAAAAATCGAAAATGAAGGGGAAGTTCAGCGTAAATTAAACATGTTTCTTGGAAAAGTTCTGCGCGAATTTAACACCAATAAAAGATCCCGGGGCAAAGTCCGGATGATTTCCAGTCGCAGTATGGATTTTTATTATAATGATTTCGAATATGAACCGCTTGATGCCAAGGTGAAGTTTTATGTTCACTTAAATCGTGGTGTAAATAAAATGAATGGTGATCTCTGGTCGGCCGCGATAGATGATTTAAAACAGGCCCTGGAATTCGATGCAGATCATCCCCAGGCAAATAAATCTCTGGCTGAAGCGCTGGTCAAAGGTCATCGTATTGAAGAGGCATTACCCTATTATGAAAAATTTGCCTTGCATGAAGATACCATCTCCGGATTAAATGATCTGGCCCATGCATATATAAAACTTGAACGGTATAAAGAAGCCGCGAATATATTGAAGAAAATGAAAAAAATTAATCCTGACGATATGATGGTTAAGATTGGTGAGGCACAGATAGCATATCTCCAGCAAAAGGATTATTTCTCAATTCTTGATGAAATTTATGCGGAGGACGAATATTGGCTGCGGGAATATCTCAAAAAGTCCTGGGAATATAAATTACCTGGAATGGGTAAAGACGATTCAAAAATGTGGAACGCAGCAACCTCATCGCGATACCTCGGTTATGACAGACCATTTGATCTAACCAAACGTGCATTTAACGATGAATTACCATGTTACTTCGATTCTGAACGCGGTACAATCAGATTTGTAAAGGCGGAATTGGATAATTGGGTTGAAATGCAAAATCGTTTTCGAATATATGGGGAAGAATATCAGGTACATAAAGACAGAATCTCCGCAGAAGAATTCAAAGCCGGGGAGCTGGCTATCAAAAAAAAGAAGACTACTAAAAAAGCTAAAGAACCTGCAGAATAATTCATCCTGCTTTCCTCATCTCATAAAATGCAGATTGCAGATAAGAATCTACTATTAATCAATCCCTGGATATATGATTTTGCTGCATATGATTTATGGAGCAAACCCCTGGGATTATTGTATCTTGCCTCTTTTTTACGCACGGTAGGATTTAAGATCTCCCTAATTGACTGCCTGGAAGAAAAAAATAAAGTTAAAAAATATGGTGTGGGTCATTTCCATCGCCAGGCAGTGAATAAACCATCAGTATTGGCACATATCCCGCGGCATTATGCCAGGTATGGACTTTCGGAAGAAGACTTTATAAATCGATTGGACAGTGTGTCCAATCCGGATGCTATACTGGTTACATCCATAATGACTTACTGGTATCCGGGTGTACAACACTGTATCAAAATACTAAGAAAACAGTTCCCTGGTGTGCCAATTATACTCGGTGGAATTTATGCCACATTATTACCTGAGCATGCAAAACATATTGTTCAGCCCGATCATATTATCACCGGGCCGGGTGAGGAAAAAATCTTGCAGCTGCTGGCAGATATATTTGATCTTGATCTGAATAATTATCACTACCCTGAAAATCCGGATGCTTATCCATATCCGGCATTTGATTTGTATGATAGTCTTGACTATCTGATCATCATGACGGCACGTGGATGTCCCTTCGATTGCTCATTTTGTGCTCAGAAAAAGATTTCTCTGCCTTTTTATCAACGTTCACCGGAAAAGGTTGTGGAGGAATTCGCACATCAATTTTCGAAATACAAATTACGGGATTTTGCATTCTATGATGATGCGCTTTTCATCAACAGGGATAATCATATTAAGCCGATTTTAAAGGCCTTAATAAATAACAGAATTCCTGTCCGGTTACATTCACCAAATGGTTTATTTGCCAGTCACATTGATAAAGAATTGGCAGAACTTATGTACAAAGCCAATTTTAAAACGATCCGGCTCAGCTTTGAAACATCCAATGAAAACAGACGACGCGATATGTATAATAAAATATCAAATGAAGGGATGGTAACTGCGGTTGAAAATCTGGTACGGGCAGGATATGATCCGCATGATCTGGATGCCTATGTCATTATGGGATTGCCGGATCAGGATCTGGATGAAGTTTTAGCCAGTATTATATTTGTAAATAATCTCGGTGTAAAAGTCAGCCTGGCGTCCTATTCGCCTATACCGGGTACAAAAGATTTTGACCGGGCAATTGAGCAGAATCTCATCAAATCGGATATCGATCCTTTGCTGACAAATAATTCAATATTTCCTCTAAATAGTGATCCTGAAGGATATGAAATATATCGAAAGGTCAGAGTGTTTGGTCAAGTTATGAACGATAGTGCTGAAAAAGGACTATCGCCCTTTACGGATTTACATATCGGCACAGCAATCAAAAAAGTACTTGGAGATTTATAGTGCAGGAACAAAAGTATCCAGTAAAAAGAAATGCAGAACTGGAATTGTCAATTGAAAAAACAGACTTTTGGTGGAAGTGGTGTGGCACGTTACAATGAGTATGTAATATTTGTGAAGAATACCATTCCCGGTGATAAGGTAAAAGCCAGAATCTTTAAAAGAAAATCAAATTATGCGGAAGCCCGTTTGCTGGAATTAGTCGAACCGTCTCAACTTAGGATAGATGCACCATGTGTCTACTTTGCGTGGTGTGGCGGTTGTACCTGGCAAAATATAACTTATGAAAATCAGCTAAAAATAAAAAAAGATCATGTTAGCGAAAGTTTAGATCACCTGGGGCAGACTTAAGGAATCAGTTATATTTGACCCTGTTGCATCGGAAAAGATCTGGGGATATCGCAATAAAATGGAATTCTCATTTGCCGATCGTCGTTGGTTGCTGCCCGATGAGTTAAATGATGAATCGGTTATAAGGGACTTTGCTCTGGGATTACATGTTCCGGGCACCTTTGATAAAATACTGGACATTGACCAGTGTCTGCTCCAGTCGGATGCCGCCAATAATGTACTCAAAATTGTGGATAACTTTTGTCTGGAAAATAAATTGACACCCTACGGGACTAAATCGCATCAGGGATTTCTGCGATATCTTGTGATTCGTGAAAGTCACTATTCCGGTGAAATTATGGTTAATCTGGTGACAGCCCACAAAGATGACACAGCTTTTAAAAAATTGGTCGAAATACTTCCCCGGAAAATTCCGGAAGTCTCAAGTATTGTAAATAATATCAACCCTAAGAAGGCACAAATTGCCTTGGGCGTCGAAGAACATCTGTTGTTTGGTAATAGTTACATTACGGAAAAATTGGGTGCTTTTGAATTCCGCATATCTGCCAATTCATTTTTTCAAACCAATACGGCCCAGGCAGAACAACTTTACCGGATTGTCATGGAATTTGCGGATTTGAAGAATGATGAACAGGTTTGGGATTTATACTGTGGGACTGGAACAATTACCCTGTTTCTTTCACAAAAAGCAAAATTTGTCACCGGTTTTGAGTTAAGTGAGAGCGCGATAACCGATGCCAGATCCAATGCAAAAATCCATGGATGTGAAAATACACGATTTGTTGCCGGAGACTTGTTGAAAAATCTTGAATTAGTTGATACTTTCCCGGATGTGGTCGTGACAGACCCCCCACGATCAGGAATGCATCCAAAAGTGTGTGCGAAACTGGCAGAATCCGGTGCAAAAAAAATAGTGTATGTGTCGTGTAACCCGACCACTATGGCCCGGGATATTCAATTGCTGCAACAAAGATATCAATTGATCAAGGCCCAACCGGTGGACATGTTTCCCCACACGTATCATATTGAAACAGTTGCTTTGCTGGAGAAAAAATAAATGCGCAAATTAACTTACCAGGAGATTTTTGCCCAGCGGCCCAGTCTGGCTGAGATGGAAAATTTTGATCGCAATCCATTCTATTGTATGGTTGAAAACGTGCGCAGCCTTTACAATGTGGGAAGTATATTCCGTACTTCCGATGCCGTATTGTTAAAATCGCTTTATCTCACCGGCTATACAGGTTTCCCACCGCGTAAAGAAATTGATAAAACCGCTCTGGGGGCAGTTGATTCTGTCCACTGGCAACGGTTTGAGGACCCGTTAGATGCCGTTAGTGATTTGAAAAAGAAAAATATACCGCTAATTGCACTTGAACATACCTCAGATAGCATACCTTATACGGAGTTTGAGTTTCCTTATCCGTTTTGTCTTGTTGTTGGAAATGAAGTTGAAGGAATCTCCGATTCATTAATTGAAAAAGTGGATGCTTCCATCGAGATTCCCATGCTGGGATTGAAACAATCTCTTAATGTAGCCGTGGCCTATGGGGTTGTCATGTATCACGCATCATACCGGTACGCACAAAAAACAGGTTAGCGTGCAATTATTTTTAACAGATTAAATATAAAAAAATCTTAATACCTGCCGAATATTTTTTAATAAAGTGAAGTCGGTATACGATTTCCTATGTTTTATTGACATTATATCAGGTGTCAGATAAGTTATTGAATTTTAAATAAGTATAACCAAAAATGGCTACAAAAAAGATCGTCTTACTTGGCAGCCAGAATGATCGGACCAATCAGCTCACATCCTTGCTGCGAAGCACGGATTTTACCATTACCAAGGTAAAAAATATTGATCAGGCAACAGATCGCTTGCACTCATCCGACCCGGGGCTGATTTTAATTGATTACGGTTCGATAAAAAGTGCTGAGAGAAACGATCTGGCGGTATTATTCGCCAACGCCAGGTCTACAAAATTTGTCATCTTTGATGTCCCTAATGATGCAACAAGACGACGGGCATTTTATCGTCTGGGAACTTATCGTATTCTTCCGGATACCTACCAAATTGAAGATATCTGTTATTTTTGTTCCAACGCGTCTAAAAAGGTCGAAACAAATGGGAAATTAAAAGAAGCCCATTTTAGCGGTAGCCTTGAGGATTTTAATCTTTCCGGTCTAATTACCATATTTGGTCGTGAAAAACGCAGCGGAATTTTAAGAATCCGTACAAATGGTAGTACGGGCAAAATCTATTTTGATGAAGGAAATATCATCCATGCGATTTCGGGTAATCTTCGCGGTGATGATGCCATATTTTATATGTTAACCTGGGAAAAGGGCTGGTTTTCCATGCGCCCACTGCCGCTCACGGCATCAGAAAACCATACCCGGCTTAGTAATCTGGGCATCATTTTGCATGGTGAGCAGGTCAGTATCAGATTTAAGGATTTGATAAATGAACTGGGTGGTATAAACCGGCAACTCCGCGTCATAAACAGGGGGGACATAATTCAGGCGGGTTCCAAACCTGATCTGGAAGGTTTCATCAACCATCTCAGTGAATTTAGAAAAATTCACGAAATCATCGAGTTCAGCCCATATCCGATGCTTGAAACATTGAGCATTTTGAAAAAACTTCACAAGTCTAAAAACCTTGAATTTCGTGAAACTGTCTCAGGCATTGGTGAAATTTATGTTGAGAATACGCAGACGAAAGAAACTCAGGTTGAACAATTCCTTTCAGCAAGTGATGTAAAAAAATTACGTAAAATTTTAAATGCAAAAGAGCTTACCAGTGGTAAACTATTGATTCTTGGCTCTCATTCATGTGGAAAAACAGATTTTATTCGAAATTTTAATCAGGGCAGTCTTAGCGGGGTTCGAACCAATCAGGATCTCGATTTTACACGAATAGATTTGAGTTCCAATTTTTATCTCCAGGTTTTTGGTATCGTCCTCGATAAACGTCTTGTTGATATTGTTGAAAAATTGTCGGAAGGTTTGCTTGGTTATATTTTTCTGATCGATGCTGAAAAACCAGATGATTTCGAATATACCAGTTATATCATCAATCATTTAACAAGTATGTTTGATGTACCATGGACCGTTGCGGTCACAAATATTGCACCCGATAATACAAAATTAATGAAGCAAATTAGATCCGGCATTCGTGTTCCTGATAACCGTGAACTAGAAATCTGTAATGTGACAGAAAAAGAAGATGTACGAAAAATCATTTTATCTATGGCTATAATGAACAAGTAATCAAGAGGAAAAATTTTGTTAGACGGATTGGTTATTGCACGGGAAAAAGCGCTGTTCGACGAAATAAACATCAATTTGTCGACAGATCTCAGCTATTTTGAATTTACTGATTCACTGGAAAATGCGGAGAATTTGATCGGGTTGGATGTCTTTGATTATTTGCTAGTTATCGAGAATGATTTTAAGGCAGTTACAGAATTACTTGAAGGAATTCAGCATTTAGAAGAATTAAAATCGATTCCGATTCTATGTTTTACATGCGAGAGAAATGCTCTTGAGAGAAAAACGCTGTGGGAAATGGAGGTCACAGATATTATTGAATTGCCGATTGCGAAAGATGAACTTAATCTGAGACTGGAACGGTTCTTTCAGGATATTTCGGAGCATGATACGGATGAGCAGACCTTTGGAATGCAGGGGAAATTGGAAGATTATAACCTGTTGGACATTGTTCAGACAATGGAACAGAATAAAAAAACTGCAATCTTAACGCTTTACCATGGACGGGATGAAGGCAGAATCTGGTTTCAAAAGGGTAAAATTGCTGACGCTGAGTATCGAAAATTTAACAATTTGGATGCCATCTTCAAACTGGTTACATGGATGCAAGGCGATTTTACCATCACATTTGCCGATGAGGAGTATGAGTTAAAAATCGAGGCAGAAAATAGCCAGATTTTACTTGACGCAATTCAATATATTGATAATCGTAATAGACTTTTAGAAGATCTTCCTGATCTTCATGAAACTTTATTGATTTCTCCTGAAACCGATATGCAACTGATGGAAGTCCGGGATATGTCCTATCTGAAATTTTTTCAGGGAGGACAGACAATTGCGGCCTATTTGTTTGCGTTTGATGAGGATGAGTTAAAATTACTGCAAAAACTGAAAGATTTTATTGATAAGCAACTATTGATGAATCGTGAACAGTTTGACAGTCACATGACCGAGCAGGAAAAACAAATTGGTGAAGCAGGTATTAAAAATGTTTTCAAAAAAATATTCAAGGGAAAGCCGGAGGTAAATGCGGATAAAACCCCAACAACTGATCTTATTTCAGATGAAACACTCGGTGGTGAACAACATGCAGATGATGTCATTTATAAGAAGTTTGATTCCTTTTTTAAAAGAGATAAAGTTGATTTAAAAAAGTTGAACGCAGCATTGGAAAAATTATGAATATACTAGAGATTCCTGTTATAGGTAGTTGGAAGAGCGAGAAGGAAAACTTGTTTACACTTTTGTCGGATCAACCCCTCCGCAAATTTGAGGGGCTTGATGTCGGTTATCTCTCACTTCAACCGGATCTGGCGTTTTATTTTTATTTTATTAATCAGGAAAATGAAGAATATAAATATTTATGGGATCTGATCATTCCACATTCAATAGGCTGTGTTGTAATTTGCGATTTGGAAAATACTGAAATATTTGAGAAAAATGTAGAAACTATTGAGTACATCAAGGATAGGTATTCGAGTAATATCTATATATGTTCACTTCCCGTAAAGGGAGAAGAACCGGCTGTACTCAAGTCAAAAGGTCTTGTACCGGATGAGATCGCAGAATTTATGTTCTTTGATCCAAAAGACAAGGCTTCCGCAAAACAAATTCTTTCCAAAATTTTAAATACCGACTGAGATTATAAATATCTCCCATATAGCAATCATTCCCTCGCAACCTGAAATGTTCGCTCAATTGTTTTTGTAAAATAACTACGTGACGAGTATGTGGCCTCGAGAGTCAATTTCGCCTTATATGTGCCATCCGGAACCAATTCATCGTTATAAATAATTCTGGATAATTCCAATTCTTCCTCAAAAACCCGGATAGGAAGCTTTTTATCCATTTTTAAGTTCCAGAAAAGAGAGTGTTTTTGAACCGGGTGCAGCATGTGTTTATCAGCAACACGCTTTACAAATTTATTGTCCTGATCAAATATATCAAGGTAGACAAAACTAGGCTCAGTAACGGTGAAACTGAATATGATACTTGTTTGCTTATCGATAATCTCAAAATCCTTGACATCTGTACCAATCCAGTAATATTGCGCGCCACTTTTTTCTGCAATAAATAGTTGCCCGAATCTGCGGTAAATTGCGATACCGGTAGGCTCAATAAATTCATGATCGTCTTCGCCTCTCTGACCAAAAGAGGTTAAGTGAACCAGATTTTTATCAAATTTGTGAATACAGTTATTGTATGAATCTGTGATTAGGATCTGGTTATAATAATCCAGACAAACATATTCGAGACGACCCTGGCTGAATCCCGCAGACTTAATACTTTTACGCAGTAATAAATTTCCCTCGAGATCAAATTTTGAAATTCTTTGATCCACAGAATCGATGAGAATGATAAATTTATCCGCACGGTAGCGATGCCGGGTTGACGGGTGCGCCACGGCAATGCCATTTGGCGATAATATCTGGCCATCGTCTCCGATTATACTCAGTAAACTATCATTACGGTTGAATATCTGAATCCGGTGATTGCCGGTATCGCTCACATAGACCGTGCCCTCACCATCCATAGCAACCTGACGCGGATATCTGAACTCCCCGGGTTTGCTTCCTTCACGACCTAAACTTGAAACATATTTCAGTTGATCACCTGGATTAAAAAGACGTACCACGCGGTTGTTCCCCGAATCTGCAATATAAACATCACCGCGATTATTAGCACAGATGCCATGGGGCTCAGACATCTTTTGATCATCCTCCTCATCCAGACCATAAACATCGATACCCCACATAGAACTATTATAGATGACATTGTTTTCTCCAGAATTCACGCCGTAAACCGTTACTTCATCATCATCATGGGGGTCTTCAGGATCCTCCCAGGCGTCCAACCGGACACAGGCCAGTCCCTGAGGATTCTTAAATTTAACCCGGAATCCCATAAACAGAAATAATTCTGTGGCACCCGCCTTGCGGATTCCATAGGAATGTTTATATGTGGGAAAAACAAAAGTGCTGGGTGAAAGTCCTTCCGTTTCCTGTGAATAAAGTGAGTTATCCGTTAGTATTAAAATTATTATGATTGAAAAAATAATATATTTTATCAAGAATCTTTCTCCGAAAGTACCCGGTGTACAATCTCGGCCAATGTTACAGGAATGCCACTCTTTTCGTGGATTTCCTTCGGGTTAGATTTACTAAGTACTTTAACTGAGCCAAATGCCTTCAATAATTGAGTACGGCGTGCGGGTCCGACACCAGGGATATCGTCAAGAACCGATGAAATGGTCCGTTTTTTACGCAACGTACGATGATAGGTAATGGCAAACCGATGCGCTTCATCGCGGATACTTTGCAGTAATTTTAAACTTGACGATGTTTTTGGCAGCATTTGTGCATCGGGAAAGCCGGGTATAAAGATTTCTTCCAGCCTTTTGGCTAACCCGATCACTGCTTGATTTTTGATCTTTAGTCCCCGCAGGACAGAGAGGGCACTGGATAGCTGTCCTTTTCCACCATCCACCACAACTAAATCTGGCATTTTCTTTTTCTCCTGCAGTATCCGTGAATAGCGGCGTGTGATGACTTCACGCATCATGGCAAAATCATCGGGCGTATCTTTTGTAGTAATCTTAAATTTACGATATTCGCTCTTTTTTGGTCGACCGTCAATAAAGCAGACCATGGATGCCACCGGATCACTACCCTGAATATTGGAAATATCAAAGCATTCAATTCTACGGGGTGGAGCGCTGAGTTTTAAATCTCTTTGCAGTGCTGCTAATGCATAAGGGATGGTACTTTCCGCTTTCATTCGTTGAAGTTTTAATTCCTCAAGAAGAAATCGGGCATTCTTTGAGCACATTCTCATGAGCTTTTTCTTTTCGCCGATTTGCGGCACCAAAATGCGGGTATCTCGTGTTGATCTATCAGAGAGCCATTTTTGGATAATTAATTTCCCATCAATTTCATGGGGCAAAAATATTTCCTGGGGAAGTTCATCTGTACTGTTATAATATTGATTAACAAATTGCTCCAATACCTCTGATTCGCTCTTATGTAATGCCCCTTTCAGGTAGTAATGAATCCGGCCGACGATTTTGCCTTCCCGAATTTTAAACACTACCGAGCATGCATCATCATCTTCCAGGGCCAGAGCAAAAATGTCACGGTCATGATCGTCACTCATCACTACTTTCTGAGCATTGCGATATTTCTCAAGGGCTTCGATACTGTCACGTACCCGGGCAGCATCTTCATATTTCTGGATTTCTGCAAATGATTGCATATCGTTTTTTAACTCGGATAACAGATTATCCGTCTTACCCTTTAAGAACTGGCGTACCTTTTCAATTGTAACATGATAGTCCGTAACGCTTTGCAATCCCTGACATGGCCCCTGGCATTTCTTAATATAATACTCGAGACATAGATCAACCTTTTTTTTTGCAACAACCTCACTATTAAGATCATATTTACACGAGCGAATAGTAAATAAACGCTTGAGGGTCGTAAGCGCAAAACGCATATCCTTCACGTTGGTATAAGGCCCAAAATAACTGGAGCCATCGCGTACTACATTCCGGGTAGCAAATACCTGAGGAAAATCTTCTTTGGTTATGCGGATGAATGGAAAACTTTTATCATCCTTGAGATTTATATTATAACGCGGTTTGTATTTCTTTATAAGATTTGCTTCTAGGATCAGGGCTTCGATCTCTGAATCCGTGATGATATATTCAAGATCATGGATGTTTTTAACTAAGATCTGCATACGCGGATCAAAAGGCCGTGACTTCTGAAAATAGGAGCGAACCCGGTTTTTTAAGATTTTGGCTTTGCCAACATATAACACTTTGTCTGCTTTATTTTTAAAGAGGTATACGCCTGGTTTGGCCGGCAGATTGGTCAATTTATCTTTTAGCAAAGTCATTTGCTCGTTTTTACTGATGTTCTGATTTGTACCATTTGCATAATTTATATTTGACCGGATAACAGCATTTCAATTAGGAATGAGGAGTAAGAATTTAACAATTGGCAATTGGTTATTGGCGATTGCCAATTACAAATTACTAATTACCGATCTCAAATCTCTTATCTCTAATCTCTAATCTTCCTCTTCTTCACACAATTCGATTAAAATACCATTACAACTTTCGGGGTGCAAGAAGGCTATTTTTTTATTATTGGCACCTTTTCGGGGTTGGCGGTCAATTAACCTGACACCGTTGGCATCCAGCTCATCCAGTTTGTTTTCCATATTTTCAACTTTTAAGGCGATATGATGAAGACCATTACCACGCTTTTGTAAAAATTTGGAAACCGGGGACTCCGGTGAACTTGGTTCAAAATATTCTAAAGTTGTGCTTTTATTGGTATAGCCGGCAATGCGGACTTTTTGGTCCGGTATTTCCTCAATAAAATCCGGTTCGGTATTAAATAAGCGTTTCATGGTATCAATGACATCATTCAAATCAGTTACAGTCTATACCAATATGATCCAGATCAGGAATCATTTTTTGCTCCTGTTCACGTGAATGTCTTATTATAGGTTTACAACGTAGAGAAGTGATGGCTTGTTCCAGCTATCGGGTTTGATAATTGGGCGACTCTTGTGTAATAATAACATCATGTGGGTGACTCTCCTGTAAACCGGCGCTACTGATTTTTACAAATCTGCTTTTTTCTTTCAGCAGTTCGATTGTTGCACAGCCAGTATAACCCATAGCCGAACGTAATCCACCTACCAATTGAAAGACACTTGCCCTTACAGGACCGCGATAAGGCACCCGGCCTTCGATACCCTCCGGGACCAGTTTATCTGCGGACAGTCCCTCCTGAAAATACCGGTCACTGCTGCCGCGCTTCATGGCAGTCATTGATCCCATACCACGTACTGATTTATAGCTCCGGCCATCCAGTAAAATAACTTCACCCGGGCTCTCTTCCGTTCCTGCAAATAAACTGCCTATCATGACCGAATCGGCACCAAAGGCAATTGCTTTTGGAATATCACCGGAATATTTTATTCCGCCATCGGCAATGATAGGAATATTATATTTCGCTGCTACCTGGTAAACCTGATCGATGGCGTGAATTTGAGGAACACCAACGCCGGTTACCACACGCGTCGTACAGATGGATCCGGGTCCGATCCCCACTTTTACTGCGTCTACACCACAATCGATTAAGGCCTGGGCCGCATCTGCTGTGGCAATGTTTCCGGCGAGGAGATCTTTACCGGGAAACTGTTTTTTAAAATTTCGTGCTGTTTCCAATACGGCCACGGAATGTCCGTGTGCGGTATCGATAACAATAGCATCCACACCTACTTTTATCAGTTCACTTGCTCGCTCAAGTGCTTTTGCACCTACCCCGATCGCAGCGCCGACCCGAAGCCTGCCATGATCATCCTTACAGGCATTCGGAAACATGCGCTTCTTTTGGATATCTTTTACTGTTATTAGTCCTTTTAATCTGCCGGAATCATCGACGACGAGCAATTTCTCAATCCGGTGCTTTTGAAGAATTTGTTCGGCTTTGGAAAGTGAGGTACCCTCTGGCGCGGTGACTAAGTTCTCCTTTGTCATAAATTCAGAAATCGGTCTGCTTAAATCGGTGGCGAAACGGATATCTCTATGTGTCAGAATTCCAACCAGTTTTTCGCCTTCAACAATCGGGATACCGGATATATGAAAACGATCCATTTTTCTAAGCGCTTCCTCAAGCTCATCATTGGGACCCAATGTTTCCGGATCCATAATCATACCGCTCTCAGATCTTTTAACCCGGTCGATCTGCGATGCCTGTTCTTCAATACTCATGTTCTTATGAATAATTCCCAGACCGCCTTCACGTGCCAAGGCAATCGCAAGATCGGCCTCTGTAACCGTATCCATGGCTGCACTGAGTATTGGGATGTTAAGCATGATATTATTAGTGAGACGGGTTTGTACATTCACTTCTGATGGCACTACTTCACTTTTAGCCGGAAGCAATAATACGTCATCAAAAGTCAATGCTTCTGCGGTAATTTTATCGTGGCTCATGATGCGGGTGTCCTGAATTTTTTAATGTAAATTAATATAAACTTAGAATTTAGATAATATATTCTCAGCACACAACTGCAATTTTATGAAAGTAGACCACATTCATTTTCGACAGCCGCTACTAATTTTCCACTGTTAATCAGTTCATTTGCGATTAGAATATCTTTTTGCATGAAGCGGTCTTCAGACCAGGTGGGTATTTTTTCACGTACCAGGTTCAGGGCAGATGATGTCGGCTTTGCCGGTTGAAGAGGGGTTCGAAATTCAAGCGCCTGGCAGGCACACAGTAGTTCGATTGCGAGGACATATTCAAGATTTTGAGTTATTTGTAATGCTTTGCGGGCAGCATGCATCCCCATACTGACATGATCTTCCTTGTTGGCAGATGTGGGTATGGAATCGGTACTTGATGGATGGGATAGAGATTTATTTTCTGATACAAGTGAGGCTGAGGTAACATGGGCGATCATAAATCCCGAATTTAAACCACCCTCGCTGGTGAGAAATGCCGGTAACTGGCTTACCGATGGATCAAGCATATGTTCGATACGCCTTTCTGAAATACTGGACAGATCCGTTAGAGCGATACTTAAAAAATCGCTGACCTGGGCAACCGGTGCCCCATGGAAATTGCCACCGGAAAGGACATCATTATTATCCGGAAAAACCAGTGGATTATCAGTAACACCATTGGCTTCATTTATCAAAATAAACTCGGCATGGGTTACCGTGTCGCGTACGGCACCATGTACCTGGGGGATACAACGCAGGCTGTAGGCATCCTGTATCTTATGATGACTGTATTTGTGCGATTCCACTATCGGGCTACCCGTAAGAATCGTTCTGATATTTTTAGCGACAGTAAGTTGTCCGGGATGGTTTCGAATTTGTTGAATACGGTCATCAAAAGGGGTGAGTGTGCCCAGAAGTGCTTCCACACTCATGGCACCCACGATATCGGCTACTTTTAATAAATTTTTTGTCTGATTCAGGGCAAATAACGCATAAGCTGTCATGGCCTGAGTACCATTAAGAATGGCTAATCCTTCTTTAGCTTGCAATATAACTGGCTCAATACCAGCGTACGCCAGTGCCTCAGATCCGCTTACCTCTTCTTTTGTAGCGTTGTTATCACTGTCCTTCTCTGCAGGAATAAATGCACTTCCTTCGCCAAGTAAAACCAACGCCATATGGGCCAAAGGAGCAAGATCGCCGCTGGCACCAACTGAGCCCTGTTCCGGAATTGCGGGTAGCACATTCTTCATTAATAACCGGCTTAATTTATCTATAATTTCATATCGGCATCCGGAGTATCCAAGAGAGAGCGATTTAATCTTTAATAACATAATCAATCGTACTATGGGAAGCGGAACATAATTTCCAACTCCGGCAGCATGGCTCAGCACAAGACGCCGCTGTAATTCCCCAAGAGTTTTGCTTTCGATGCGTGTTTCAGAAAAATTACCAAAACCGGTATTTACGCCATATACCGGATTATCCGAATCTAAAATTGATTCAATTACCTGCCGGGATTTATTGATTTTCTCAATAGTATCATTATCAATGTTGATATTTGTTGGTGTTTCAAGAAAATGATGAATTTCATCCATAGTTAAGGATGCGCCGGAAATTTTGAGATTATTGGTCCTCATATATTTTCCCTGCCATAGTACTTTTTTTTGTAAACCAGGTTTCCAACTCAGTAAAAAGATTATCTTTGTCTTTGATAATATGACCCTCGACCGGAAGTGAATTCAGAAATTGCTGGCCGTATTGCATACGACTGAGCCGGTTATCGCAAACCAGAACCGCTCCGTAGTCATTTTTATGTCTGATAAGACGACCGAACCCCTGTCTGAATTTTATAACCGCCTCGGGTACCGAAAAATCTATAAATGGATTTCCGCCGGATCGTTTGATCTTTTCCATTTTAGCAGCAATTAAAGGTTCACTCGGTACATCAAAAGGCAATTTTGTAATCAGTAACAACTCAAGCGCATCCCCGGGTACATCGACCCCTTCCCAGAAACTATCTGTGCCAAAAAGGATTGAGTTTTTGAATTCACGGAACTGATTTATGATATTTGTACGGCTGCCACTTTTGCCCTGGGCCAACAGCAGTATTTTTTCGATTTCAAAATGGGATTTCATTTCGGAATACAGTTTATTGAGAACAGAATAGTTGGTAAACAGAACCAGCATACCTTTTGGATGATTCCTATGTGTTTCCTGTATGATATTGGACAACTGTTCCGTGAAGCGCTCATTACGGGGATCATCAAAAAAATCCAGTATAAATAAAGATAATTGATTATTATAGTCAAACGGGGATCCAAGAACAGCCGATTTAACCTCTACATGCGTTACCAGATTGAGTCCAACCCGATCCTTATAATAAGAGAATGAATCGTTTACCGCCAGGGTGGCGGATGTGAAAACGGCACTATTCAGCTGCTGATACAGAGTTTTCTTTAATAACTCGGCGACGTTAAGCGGTACGGCATTAAAATTAACGTCATTGCTGGTTTTACGTGATGGTAATTCAAGCCAGTAGACATAATGTTCATCATTTGCATTGATGCAGAACTCGAGCGATTCGCTCAGATTCTGAATATCCATCTCAAAAGAAATAAATTCCCGGTGAATCTGATCCTGAAACTGAAAACTATCCGCCCGGATATCATTAAATATATCTAGTATCTGGGATACAGCTTTTCTAAGCGTGGCTAAATTCCTTTGCAGATCGTCAATGGTCTCTGCTAGCTCTGTAAAAAAGCGAAATTTTTTGTGATAGCGAATTTTTGTTTCTTCAAATCCGTTCTGATTCTGACCCTGATATTTTTCGCGCAGGTTCTGGTTAAGGGCGCTGAAAAACTGATTGGCAATATGTTTAAATGAGAGAGACTCGGTTTTTAGCCGCGAAATCTGTTTGGTCATTCTATCAAAGAGAGAATCCGGCAATCTAATCTGACTAATACGGTACTCCAATTGTACCAGTGATCCGGCCTTCTTTGGCTCTTCTTCATAAAGTTTGTGATAAATATTTCTAAAAGACCACCAATTGAACCGGACCCCAAGATAATCTCCGGCCGTCTTTTCCAAATTATGTGCCTCATCAACAATCAGATTATTGTATGTTCCAAGAATCGAATTGTCTGTTACCAGGTCTGAAAAGAGCAGTGAATGATTCACTACAACGATATCTGCCTTGCGTGCATTATTTCTGGCGCGCATGAGAAAGCATTCCTGATAGAACTTACAGGTACGACCCGGACAATAGTTGTTCTCGGCGATGAGTTTTCCCCACAGTCCCCAGTTCTGATTTAATTGAAAGCCCGCATTTTCGGCAATATCGCCAGTTTGTGTCTGCTCAGCCCAAAGCATCAAGGGCAAAATTCGCACTCTTTCTTGTGAGGATAGTCTTTGATCCATATCGACGATCGTCGCTTTCCACCTGTCGAGACAAAGATAGTTTGACTTTCCCTTAAGCAATACTGTTTTAAATTTTTTTGGAGAAGTGGCATACACAGTGGGAATATCTTTAAAGAACAGTTGCTCCTGGAGATTCTTGGTATTGGTGCTGATCAGTACCCGCTCATTATTCTCACGATTCTTAACTGCCCATTCGACAGCCGGAAAAAGGTAGGCAATAGATTTACCAGTCCCGGTACCTGCTTCCACAACCAGGAATTCTTTATTGTTGAATGTTTGTGCAACCAGGCGGGCCATATTTTCTTGTTCAGGCCGTTGTTCAAAATTGTTAAGCGCGTTTTTTAATGATCCATTACCGGAGATAGTATGTGAGATTTGCTCTTCATCGATTAATTTAAGCGGTATTTCCTCCTCTATCATTTCCCGTTTGTAATCAGACTTCGCCAATGATATTGAAAAAATTTTGCGCGTAGGTAACATCTTCTGTAATTCCGGCGTTGGTGACGGTAATATTATTCTCTATTTTATAGTCCAGAATCGGCTTGAAAAAGTGCTTAGCACGGGCACTGTTTTTGTAGAGAAGTCGTATGATTTGCCGCAGTACCTGTGTATCACAAGCAAGTGTGCGATCGATCAGTTCCAAAAATATCTTGCCGGTTGCCCGCGCATCGTCTAATGCACGATGTGCATTCTCCAGATCAATACCAAAGTGGGATGCAACTGATCCCAGGCGAAATTGTTGTAAAAATGGTAGAAAAATTCGAGCCAGGAATAAAGTATCCATACGACGGTTTTTAAGATATACAAACCTCTGAGATTCTTTATCCCATTGATCAAAGTTATTATTTTGGGTACGATAGTGGTATTCCAGAAAAGAGGCGTCAAAATTTATCTGATGACCGATAAGTGGTGATTCGCCTATAAATTCGATTAATCCGTCAAAGACACTTTCAACCACCGGAGCATCCTGAACGTCATTATCGCTAATACCGGTAAGTTTCGTTATAAAATCAGGAATAGGCACACCCGGATTGACAAATGTCTCAAATTTTTCTGCTTCCTTGCCGTCGGTATAACGCAGAGCCCCAATCTCGATTATACGGTCGCTGGTAGGGTCCAACCCGGTGGTTTCAAGATCGAGAACAACAAAATTGTCCAGTTTAATATATTTTAATAGCGACATTGTCCTGTAGTATCTTTAAAAAATAATTACCATTTTGGTTTTTCTTAATTCGAATATTTCCGCTTAATCATTGCCAAAATACGGGAAGACCTCTGCAGTATGGCACTTCCCGCTATTTTATTTTACAACATTGATCAACAATCCTGTCTATCATTCAGCCTGTTTTTATTGACTTCCGGTATGCTCCATAACAACACGCCTCAACCACTTCACCATGAGAAAGATCGCAATGGCACCAACCATGGCACCGGCGAAGTTTATCAGGAAAAAATACTCTTTCATAGCAATTGTGTCCCAAAGCCCGGCAATAACTCCCGATAATTTATTTCCAATCGATGTTGCCAGAAACCAGCCACCCATCATGAGAGAGGTGATACGAACCGGACTAAGTTTCGAGACCAGCGACAGTCCCATGGGACTCAGAAAAAGTTCACCGATCGTGATGACCGCATATGACCCGATAAGCCAGGCGGGCGAGCTTTTCTCCAGCCCGTTTTGCGATGCGAACACCGCACCAATCATCACCACGGTTGATGCAGCGGTGATAAACATGCCCCAGCCAATTTTTGCCGGTGTGGATGGTTCTTTATTACGTTTGCGCAAAAAGGCAAAGAAGGCGACTACCAGTGGTGTTAATATCACCACAAATCCGGGATTTACAGATTGAAAAATCTCTGTAGATATTAGCTTTAGTGAAACGACCTCATCACCGCGGTCCCACTGTTCCTTATCAAGATTATTAAAATAAGGATGAGGTCCAAGTGTAGTGATGGCACGGCCGGTTTCATCAACCAGCGGTACGCCGTGGGAATCAAGGCTTCGCACCTCACGCGGGGTAGTGTCTACATTTTGCACCATGCCAAATGTTTCGGCAACCGGTTCAACAATTGCTGGCATACTACGGTCTGTAAAACTTTCCGCCCATATGGTCAATGCTGTGGCATTCTGATGAAATATTGCCCAGAAAATAATAACAACGCCCATTATAGATAACAGGGCTGCGATTGGTGCTTTGTCTTCTTTCGATCCGCGAAACCATAACGATAAGTAAAATAACAATACCGGAATACTGGCAAATAGAAAGGCATCGTTAGAATCAGTCCCGAATATATTGTCCGGGATAAACCAGCCGATCGCGCCAAATACGACGAGAGGCCCAAATACTATCGCGAATATTTTTCCCAAAGACATATCTTCGGGATTGGTGGGTTTTAGAACATCTGCCTCTTTTACGTTTTTTTGTCCACTTAAAAACCAGATGACACCGATCAACATACCAATTCCTGCTGCCGCAAAGGCATATCCCCAGCCATAATAGTTCCGTAGGTATGCGGCGACAAAATTACAAACAAAGGCCCCAATATTTATGCCCATATAGAAAATGTTATACCCGGCATCTTTGAATAATTTATATTTTTCTTTACCATACAAATTTCCAACCAGAGTGGAAATGTTGGGTTTAAAAAAACCATTACCAATAATAATCAGAAAGAGCGAAATCCAGAACGCATTTTCACCGGGAATTGCTAGTCCCAGATAACCCACGGCCATTAATAATCCGCCAAGTGTGATGGCTCTGCGATACCCCAATATGCGGTCTGCCAGAAGTCCGCCAAGAAAAGGTGTGAGATACACCAGTGCCAGATATGTTCCGAGAATATCTGCTGATTTGGCGTTTCCAAAACCCATCCCACCCTTGGATGTATCCGTCATATACAGAAAGAAAATGCCAAGCATCAGATAATAGCCAAACCGTTCCCACATTTCAGTGAAAAAAAGTGTCATTAATCCTTTTGGATGATTTTTCAGCATTGTAGCGGTTCTCCTTGCAAAAATTCGTTATTATTTAGAGTCGATAATGGTAAACAATTTTATCTCGTAAATCAAATTATTCTATGAGCAGTTGGCGCAGCATTTCCAGGCCTGCTGATGCACCACGTTCTTTATTTGTCCGGCGATCTTTTCCGAAATTAAATTTCCTGACCAGGATCCGGTCACGTACCATGGCTGCGAGGTAGCACAGGCCGATTGGTTTATCCTCAGTTGCGCCTCCCGGGCCTGCAATTCCTGTACTGGCAAGGGCACAGTCGGTGTTAAATCTTGCTTGTACACCACGGACCATTTTCTCAACGGTCTCGGCACTAACTGCACCATGCTCTTTGAGAATTTCTTGTGGAACATGCAAAAAATCATTTTTGGATTGATTGCTGTAAGAAATAATTGATCCCATAAAGTATTGGGAACACCCGGGTACATCCGATATCCAATCCGATAAAGTACCGCCGGTAAAACTTTCTGCAACTGCCAGGGTATAATTTTTTTCGATCAGGATTCTTCCAATAACCTGAGACAGGGTCTCCTGTTTGTCGGAATATGTAAAATCTGAAATTATATTTCTAATTTGCGCGATATAATCAATCGCTGGTTTTTTTTCAGGTTTTGATTTCAGGCGAAGCTCAACTCCACTGGTGTTTGGTAAGAATGCAATATTGAAAAAGGTTTCAGCGTCTTCTAAAACATCTCTTAGTATTTCAAATAATTTTGATTCAGCCAAACCATTGGTGCGAAAAACATGTACATCTGCACTCCCTGGATTATATTTTTTAACGATCCTATCAAGGACATGATCCTCAATCAGCATCTTCATCTCATAGGGCACACCAGGTAAAAAATAAAATACCTGCTCATTAAATTCGATTTCTATTCCAGGTGCGGTACCATATTTGTTTGGTATCACATTGGCGATTGATGGGATCATTGCCTGGTCTCTGTTTATATCCGGCATAGTCATGCCCCGGCCTTCAAATATTTTCTTTATCCGCTTTAAGCTGGGCTCATGTAAGATCAGATCTGTGTTAAAATAATCAGCAACGACTTTCTTTGTAATATCATCGGGTGTTGGTCCCAATCCGCCGGTAATTATGATTACTTTGGAATCTGCAGCAATGGAATTAAGTACATTACGAATATCTTGTGGTGTATCAGGGATAGTTGTGATCCTTGTAACTTCTACACCCACCGCGGTTAATTTTTTTCCGATAAAAGCGGCATTTGTATTTATAGTCAGACCTGATAGTAATTCGTTTCCGATGGATATAATTTCAGCAGATAAAATTGACAATATTTACCAACTTTCTATAATAAATAATGAAATTTGTAGGATTGCATTAGTATAGATCCCTGCAATAACATCATCTATCATTATGCCCCAACCATGAGGAAGTTTTTGAGCCTCATTTGCAGGAAAAGGTTTAAAAATATCCAACACTCTGAACAATATGAATGCAGCAATAAACACAGGGAAAATCCTGGGTAAAAACAGCAAGGATAGCCATTGTCCGACAAATTCATCAATTACTACCAATCCCGGATCTTTACCATGCTTTTTCTCGACGATTTGTGAGGCCCAGATTCCTATAAAAAAAACAAGAACACAAATACCAAACCAAACGAAATTATCATTTGGAATCAGCATATAGATCACCAATGCCACCAAACTTCCGGCAGTGCCGGGTGCGATTGGAGTGTAGCCTGAACCCAGTCCGGTAGCAAAAATATAAGCGATTTTTTTTAAAAGCATGTTATACTTGGGTTAGTTTTGGAAAAGTTTCAGAGTACGACGACCCAATTCGGAAAGATGTTTTCTGTTTTCGACCAAATATTGAATTCCGGTAGAGGCTGTTATTATCGTAACCATTAAAAAGGTCAGAGTTACCCAATGATCGTAGGGAGGGGGTAATGAGTTCAATTTGTAAATATCCGCCTGAGGGAAATTCAGGTAGAGAATAAGAATGATAACAGCTGTCATCTGTAGCATTGTCTTCCATTTGGCAAAATAGCTGGTGACGATTGATTTGCCGAGTTGAAGCGCAAACAAACGTAAAAAGGTGATAAAGAAATCACGCAGCACAATAACAATCACCATCCACCAGTAAATATAACCAAGATAGGCAAATACACATAAGGCAGAGGATATAAGTATTTTATCCGCGAGAGGATCCATAAACTGACCCCAGCGGGTAATTACGTTAAATTTTCTGGCCACATATCCGTCATACCAATCGGTTGCAGAGGCAATTATAAAAATAATTGTACCAATTAACTTAGATTCCTGGGTATTCTGAATAAAAAAATACAAGAATACTGGGGTGAGTATAATTCTAAGTATCGTTAATTGATTTGGTATGGTTAATTTCATTCCGAATTATGCATAGTTTACAATTACCGTTTCAGGGTCACAAAATCCTATTTAATTTACATTTACAGCATATTTTTATCAACAATTGTATTTATAAATCTCTTCTGCCTTCATTCTGATGATAAATGTTGAGAAACTTCTGAAAAATGTAATAAATACTTGAATTTCGCCACTCCCGAGAAACGGGATTTTCAACCTGAATTTATTTCAGGGTCTATTTTGAGGGATTCTGAAATCCCGAAACTAGTTCGGGAAAGGCATGTTCAGAATAACGTTCAGGTATAAAAAATCATTTTCAGAAGTCTCGTAGAATAATTATCATAAATATTAATGCTTGAAAAATTTGTAATAAACAAATAATTTATGAATGTTATCAATAAAAATAAAGTTAGAGCCCTTTAAGAAATAAAATTTATTATTGTATAAATATGTGAAAAAATATTAATTGAAAAATAATAAAAAATATTTGAGTAAATTTAATTTATTTTATTAAATTTCACAGGATAGTTTGTGAAATAAAATTCAAATTTTTGAGAAAGCTGGAAATATGGTAAAACACAAATTAAAAAAAGGTTATGATATTAAATTATCCGGCACAGCAGTCAAATTACGCAGCCCGGTTGAGACACCAGAGAAGTATGCGGTACAACCTCCGGATTTTCTGGGAGTAAAACCAAAACTTCTGGTAAAGGAAGGTGACAAGGTCAAAATTGGCACACCTTTATTTATTGACAAACAGATTCCGGAATATAATTTTGTTTCCCCGGCCAGTGGCGAGGTGATCGAAATTAATCGCGGGGAGCGCCGGGCCATTCAGGAAGTTGTGGTTAAGGATGATGGTGAAGACCTATACGAAACGTTTGAAACTTATGACACAGCCAAAATTGATGGTGCCGGGAGAGATGATTTAATTAAGATGATGATGCAGGGCGGTGTATGGCCTTATTTACGCCAGCGACCATTCTCAAAGATTGCCGATCCAAAGGCGATGCCCCGAGATATATTTATCACCGGCATGGATACGGCACCATTAGCAACAGATATCGGCATAGTTATGGACAATCAGGATGAGTTTTTTAAACTTGGCACAAGAGTCCTGAAGGCATTGACTGAAGGAAAAGTCTATCTTTCAATAGATGGTCAGAAAGACCAAATGCCAAAGGCTTTTGAAGGTCTGGATGATGTGGAGATTCACCAATTTATTGGGCCACATCCTGCAGGCAATGTTAGTGTTCACATTGCACATATCAAGCCGCTCAATGTAGGGGAGGTTGTCTGGTTTGCACATGCTCAGGACGTGGCTGCCATCGGCAAGTTTTTTAAATATGGCCGCTTTCCTGTGGAACGGGTAGTTTCTGTTGCCGGTTCTTCAATAAAACCGGATTCACGGAAATATTTTGATACCCGTGTGGGTGTACCGGTTCATTCTCTGATAAAGGAGAATGAATTGCTGGATCATAGTGTCCGCTATATTTCCGGTGATGTTCTCAGTGGCCGGAAAATATTTGAGAACGGATATATCGGTTTTTATAGTAATTTGCTTACAGTCATTCCTGAAAATAATCAGAGAGATTTGTTTGGCTGGTTAACCCCGGGACTGAAGGCTGAGAGTTTTTCGAGAACGTTTCTATCAAAATATATCCCATCCGAGGAGTATGTTAAGGATACCCGCATTCACGGTGGAAAACGTGCATTTTTTCAAACCGGTGACTATGAAAAAATGTTACCTCTGGATATCTATCCCGTTCATCTGGTAAAAGCGATAATGGCGGGGGAAATTGAAGATATGATCGGATTAGGGCTTCTCGAATTAGCGGTTGAAGATTTTGCCCTGTGCACGTATATCTGCCCCTCAAAAATAGATTTTGGCTATTGGATCCATCAGGGGCTCAGCACTCTCGAGCAAGAGGGATAACCTTTAATAAATTATAATAAGTTAACTATAATAATAACGGGGATTAAACTTGAAATTCATACAAAAGCTAAGTGAAAAAATAGCACCTCATTTCGAAAAGAGCGGAAAGTATGAACTATTTTTTCCGCTGTTTGAAGTGATCGATACATTCTTTTTAACGCCGCTTACACGTACTTCCCGTGGTCCGCATATTCGTGATAAAATTGATTCAAAGCGATTCATGATTACGGTAGTGATTGCGATGTTCCCGGCAATTTTAATTGGAATGTATAATATTGGATACCAGGCCAGTCTGGCCAAAGGGCATGAGCCCGGAGTTATGGCCATGCATCTGGTTCGGGTTTTTGACCATGTTACCTGTAATTATTGTAACATATGGCGTCGGATTATTTTGGGAAATTCTTTTTGCGATTGTCCGGAAGCATGAAATGAATGAAGGTTTCTTTGTAACCGGTATTCTTTTTGTCTTGGTCTTACCGCCTACGATACCTTTATGGCAGGTGGCTGTGGCGATCACATTTGGTGTCATTATTGGCAAGGAAGTGTTTGGTGGCACCGGAATGAATATTTTTAATCCCGCACTAACCGCACGCGCATTTCTGTTCTTTACTTATCCGGGAAAAATATCGGGTGATAAGGTCTGGACAGCGGTTGATATGGCAAAAGACAAGCTGGTAGACGGTTTTTCAGGTGCGACACCACTATTGGTTGCCTCGAGCGCAGAGCGCGGCGAATCTGCCGTGACTGCAGTACAATCAGCAAATTTTTCATTTATGGATATGTTTATAGGACTAATTCCCGGGAGTATGGGTGAAACCTCCACACTGGCCATCCTGATCGGTGCACTGATTTTGATTGTTGCGGGTGTAGGCAGCTGGCGCATTATGCTGGCGGTTCTGGCCGGTGGCTTTGGCGCGGCTCTTCTGATGAACCTGGCTGCCGGACCAACTTCCCCTAGCATTTTTACCTTACCGCCTCATTATCACCTGGTAATGGGTGGATTTGCCTTTGGTATGGTGTTTATGGCCACGGATCCGGTAAGCGGCGCCAGTACCAATGCAGGCAAGTGGATTTATGGTATAATGATTGGAATTATGGCAGTATTGGTCAGAACGGTAAATCCGGCATATCCGGAGGGGATGATGCTTGCAATACTATTTATGAATGTCTTTGCACCACTGATTGATTATTATGTGGTGAGGGCAAATATACGCAGGAGGTTAAAACGTGCATAAGAATTCATATGTATTCATGTTTGCAGCCAGTGTAACGGTGATATGTAGTTTGCTGCTGGCGTCTGCTGCGACACTACTTAAAGACAGACAGCAGGAAAATATAAAGCTGGATATGCAAAAAAATATTCTGGCAAGTGCCGGATATATTGAAGACGGAAAAGAATATACCCGGACTAATATTCTCTCAATGTATGAGTCGAATATTAAGTCTATGGTAATTAACCTGTCCGGTGACAAATCTGATGATAAAACAGTTGAGCAATTGGATAAGAAAAAGGATACCGATCTTCTTCCACTGTATTATTCTCAGGAAAATGATGAAATAAAATCTTATATCCTGCCAATTTCAGGCAAAGGACTGTGGTCCACCATTTATGGTTATCTGGCCCTGGAACCGGATGTAAATACAGTTAAGGGTATTACCTTCTATCAGCATGGTGAAACCCCGGGACTCGGTGGAGAAATCGTACAGGACTGGTTCCGGAATAACTTTATCGGTAAAAAAGTGTATTCTCCGACGGGTGAGCTGGTTTCAATTTCTGTCGTGAAGGGGAAGGTAAAAGGTTCGGTTCCTGAGAGTGAGGAATATCATTATGTAGATGGTATCAGCGGGTCTACTTTAACCGGTAATGGATTAACCAATTTTTTGAAAACGGATTTGTTAAAGTACGAACCCTTTTTCAATAAAATCAGATCAAAAGCAGAAATGGAGTAATACATATGGCTGATGTCGAAACTGTAGGAACTACTGAAGCACAACAACTTCAGGTGGTTCAGCCGAAGGAAAAATTATTTTCCAAGAAAAATCGAAGAATTATGACGGATCCTTTTTCCGACAATAATCCGATTACGCTGCAGGTGCTCGGTATCTGTTCTGCGCTGGCTGTAACGGTTCAGTTCAATACCGCGTTGGTAATGTCGTTGGCCGTGCTGTTTGTATTGGCCCTATCCAATGTTACCATTTCAATCCTGCGCAATAGCATCCCATCCAAAATCAGGATTATTGTTGAACTGGCAGTGGTTGCCACCCTGGTGGTATTGGTGGATCAGTTGTTGAAAGCCTATCTGTTTGACATAAGTAAGCGAATGAGTGTATTTGTCGGTTTGATTATCACGAATTGTATTATTCTTGGTCGGGCAGAGGCATTTGCACTACAGAATAAACCCTGGCCGTCTCTTCTGGATGGTATCGGTAATGCATTCGGATATGCTGTCATTCTGCTGATCGTCGCAACCGGGAGAGAAATTCTGGGTAGTGGCACTTTTTTGGGATTCCAGGTTATTCCGGATTTTCTTTATTCTGCCGGATATGAAAATATGGGTTTAATGGTATTGTCACCAGGTGCGTTTATCTTGCTCGGACTAATAATCTGGGGACAGAGGATGATTTCTAATAAATTTGAAGAAAACTAGTAAGAGAGGTTCGCTTTGGAACATTATTTAAGTTTAATTATCAAGTCTATATTCGTTGAAAATATTGTGCTGGCATATTTTCTTGGAATGTGTTCTTTCCTGGCTGTCTCTCGTCGCGTGGAGACCGCATTGGGACTGGGGCTTGCAGTTATATTTGTACTCACCATCACTGCACCAACCAATTGGTTGATCCATGAATACCTCTTAAAGGAAGGGGCACTCACCTGGTTATGGGCAGGCTTTGAAACTGTCGATTTGAGTTTTTTGAATTTCGTGTCATTTATCGCAGTTATTGCAGCTATGGTCCAATTGGTTGAGATGGTAATTGATCGCTATAGCCAAACCTTGTATACGGCGCTTGGTATATTTTTACCACTGATCGCTGTTAATTGTGCAATCCTTGGATCATCATTATTTATGGTAGAACGCGAATATAACTTTGCTGAGACTGCCGTATTTGGATTTGGTTCGGGTATGGGTTTTTTCCTCGCGATAATTGCAATAGCAGCCATAAGGCAAAAACTCCGCTATTCGAATGTCCCGGACGGTTTGCGGGGACTGGGTCTTACCATGCTCATCACGGGATTGATGGCCATGGCATTCATGAGTTTTTCAGGTATTAGTTTGTAAAGAAAGGAAGGATACCTTGAACATTTTTGGTTTATTAGCAGTTAGCGCCGTTGCATTTTCATCATTCATCCTGGCACTTGTAGTCATACTGATGGCTGCTGAGAAAAAACTGGTACATCAGGGCAAAGTAAAAATTTTAATTAACGATGATGAAGATAAAGGTATTGAAGTTGATGCGGGTAGCACTTTATTAACCGTTCTCTCAAATAATAAAATATTCTTGCCATCTGCATGTGGTGGTGGCGGAACATGTGGTATGTGTAAATGCCAGATAAATGATGGCGGCGGCGATGTGCTGCCAACTGAAAAAACACTGCTTACTCGCAGTGAAATTAAAGAAAACTGGCGTATTGCCTGTCAGGTAAAGGTAAAACAGGATTTAGACATCCAGGTACCAGAGGAAATATTCAGCATTCAAAAATTTGAATGCGAAGTGATCTCAAATGATAATGTGGCCACTTTTATAAAAGAATTAAAGTTACAACTTCCTGCCGGTCAGCATATGGAATTTCAGGCAGGCGGATATATCCAGATTTATATCCCGCCTTATGAGTTGAAGTATACCGAATTTGAGGTGGAAGAGCAGTACCGGCCGGATTGGGATAAGTATCGTCTGTGGGATATTAAATCCACTTATGATGAAGAAATCTTCCGTGCCTATTCCATGGCCAATTATCCTGCAGAGGGCGATATTGTGATGTTGAATGTCCGAATTGCCACACCGCCACCGGGAACAAATCTGCCCACGGGAATTGCATCTTCTTATATCTTTAATTTAAAACCGGGAGATAAGGTTACCGTGAGCGGTCCTTATGGAGAATTTTTCATAAAAGATAGCGATCGTGAAATGGTTTATATCGGCGGCGGAGCTGGTATGGCACCCATGCGCAGTCATTTGTTTCATCTGTTTCATACTGCTAAAACAGGTCGCAAGGTGAATTTTTTCTATGGTGCAAGATCACTACGGGAAATGTTTTATGATGATGAATTTAAAGCGATTGCGGATAAATTCCCGAATTTTTCATACACTGTGGGACTTTCTGAACCGATGCCCGAAGATAATTGGACAGGTTCAGTCGGATTTATACATCAAATAGTACAGGACGAATTTTTATGTCATCAAGAAGATCCGGGCGAAATTGAATATTACCTTTGCGGACCGCCGATGATGATCGATGCAGTAAATAAAATGCTTTATAATATGGGCGTTGATAATGAGATGATCGCATATGATGTGTTCTAGCCACTATCATTCTTTCGCGTTCCCAGGTTTTACCTGGGAACGTGCTGTATACAGGAGCAGTATTGTACTGCTCCTTTTTTATTTTCTGGGATGTAACACCAGTGATAAGAGAGATGAGTATACCTGGGACGGACGTACTATGGGCACTACCTATCAGGTAAAAGTTGCTGGTGCTGAGCTTGGTGATAAAAAATTTGAGAAAGTGAAATTTCAGATAGACTCGGTTCTCAAATCTGTAAATAAGCAAATGTCCACATATGATCCACAAAGTGAGATATCCTTGATTAATAAGAGCCGCAGTACGGATCCGATTAACGTTTCCCAACCCTTTTTTGTTGTATTGGAAGCCGCGATGGATTTGTATCTTAGATCAGATGGCGCATTTGATGTCACTGTTGCGCCACTGGTAAACCTTTGGGGATTTGGACCTGCGAAGTCAAGAAACACCGCTCCGACACAGAGCGAAATAGATAAAATTCTTCAGATTACGGGTTCCGAAAATTTGGTTTTATCAGATCAAAGAATGATACAAAAACAACACCCGGAGATTCAGATTGATTTGAGTGCCATTGCCAAAGGATATGGTGTAGATGCCGTAGCCGAAATTATGATTTTAAATCAATTTGACAATTTTATGGTTGAAGTGGGCGGAGAAGTTAGGGTTAAAGGAAAGAATGCGAAAAATATGTGCTGGCGGATAGGTGTCGACCGGCCAAAACATGCCAGTTTCCCCGGGCAGGATTTACAGAGTATACTATGTCTGAAAGACGTTGCGGTTGCCACATCGGGAGATTATCGCAATTATTTTTTTTCTGATGGGCACTACTATTCTCACGCCATTGATCCGGAAACCGGGTATCCGGTAAAACATAATCTGGCAAGTGTCACCATTATTGCATCGTCGTGCATGCTGGCTGATGGTTTGGCAACGGCCACCATGGTATTGGGTCCGGAGAAGGGATACCGGTTTATTAAAGATATTCAGGACGTAGAAGCCATGTTGATCGAACGGATTGATGAAGATAATTTTGAGGTAAAATATACAGAGGGATTCGGAAAGTATCTTGATTAAATTCTAATTCTCTGAAAAAGGTATGCGGTTTAATTTGCGTTTCCGGGTAGGGTTACCTATTTGTGCCATTGTAGCAAATCCTTCCTGATCTCCGCCGGGACAAACTTCCGCTTCTTTGGAGGGACAGGCGCCGCAAGTCAATTCCTCACCTTTTACAATGAGTTTACTCCCACAGGAGCCGGCATGTAATTCTTTCTTTTTAAAAATCACACCAATAGATAACAGAAAAAATGAGATGCCAAAAATTCCTAAAGCCAGTAATATTTCCATAATAAATAAGTTATTAATTTTTTTACATTATGTGCAATGATTTTTGTATATTTTCATACAATCTTTTAATTACTATAACGTTATTTAATTAATTAATATTCAGATAAATATTATTAAAGTAAGTTACCTTACAAAATAAGGAGACAACATATGCCGGTAACTTATGAAATAAGTGGAAATACTGCCGTCCTGAATGCCACCGGTAGTGTGTCGTACAAAGAAATCAACGGGGCGTTTGAGAATTTGTTTCAGGATCCGGATTTTAAAAAAGGCCTGAATATTTTACTCATCGACAAACAATCCAACTATGATCCCGATACATTCGATATAGTGAATGCCGCCGATCATATGGAAGAGTTAATGAAAATGTTTTCGCCCAAAATTGCTCTGGTCGTGAATAAAGATTTAAAATACGGATTTGGCCGCATGCTGGAAATGTATTGCAATGTAAAAAAGATTGAGTTGCGCGTATTTATGGATCTTGATCAGGCAAAGGATTGGCTAAAAACTGATCCGGTCCTATAATTATATTTACTATGGCTGATACAAAAAAAATATCTATTATTATTCCCGTTTACAACGAAGAAGATTGTGTCATTGAACTGATGAATCGTCTCGACGCAGTTGTAAACAGTATGGAGTTTTCTTCTGAAATTATACTCATTGATGATGGGAGCTCTGATAGTACACTTCCGGTCCTGCAAAAACACGCCCACAAAAACAAAAATTTAAAGATAATTATATTTTCCAGAAATTTTGGCAATCAGGCGGCGGTGAGTGCCGGGCTGAGCCTCTGCACCGGAGATTGTGCAATAATCATCGATGCCGACCTCCAGGATCCGCCTGAACTAATTCCAGATTTAATCGCCAAATGGCAGCAGGGGTACGAAGTTGTTTATGCCCAACGTACCGCCAGGAAGGGAGAATCCCTTTTTAAAAAGATGACAGCTTCGGTTTTTTATCGTCTGCTGCAAAAGTTTACCCAGGTAAATATTCCGCCTGATACGGGAGATTTCCGGTTAATCGATCGCATAGTTATTGACACGCTTCTGAATATGCCGGAAAAAAACCGGTTTTTAAGAGGAATGGTATCCTGGACAGGCTTTCGCCAGACCGGAATCAGTTATGCGCGGGATCAAAGATTTGCCGGTAAAACCAAATATCCGTTTTTTAAAATGTTAAAATTTGCTCTGAATGGTATTACTTCGTTCTCATTTATACCCTTGCAACTGGCCTCATACTTTGGCTTCATCGTATCCGCAGGTGCATTTATTTCCGGAGTATATGTTCTCTATCTCAGATTTTTTACTGATAAAACCATCCAGGGATGGACCTCGTTAATGATTGCTTTATTATTTTTAGGTGGTATTCAATTGATTACACTTGGAATTATAGGTGAGTATATTGGCCGGATAAGTGAAGAAGTAAAAGGGCGCCCGGGGTATGTAATTCGCGGGAAGGTTAATTTTTTAGATAATGGGTAATTTAAAAGTTAAAGAGCGACAAAGAGACGAAGTAAGAATGTATGAGGCACAAAGGCACAAAGTACTTTTTACTTCAAAATTCAACATTCGAAATTTTTATTTTTAAGTCCCTGAGTCCCTGAGTCCCTGAGTCCCTGAGTCCCTGAGTCCCTGAGTCCCTGAGTCCCTGAGTCCCTGAGTCCCTGAGTCCCTGAGTAAAATTATCACCCCAATTTTCCAAAAGCAACATCCGAGAAAATATTTTCATTATCGCAGATATGACATATCCATATACCTTATATCTCCTAACTCCTAACTCCTAATATCCTGGAGCCTGAATCCTGATACCCGTATCCAGCAACTTGTATCCAGCATCCAGCATCTTCTCCCCGAAAGTAACCACCACCTTGCCCATCTGTTTCCCATTTTCAAGGTAGTTATGAGCATCACTAATGTCATCAATTGAAAAGACTTTACACACATGGGGCTGAAGAACATTTGCTTCAATCAACTTTATAATATTGATCATATCCTTTCTGTTTCCCATTGTGGATCCGATAATTTGCTGATGTTTAATAAACAAATGTCGCAGGTTTATCCTAACGTTTGCACCAGTTGTTGCACCACATGTGACTATTTTACCACCACGTGCCAGTATCTTTAACGAATCCGGCCATGAATCCTGGCCAACATGCTCAAAAACGACATCAACTCCATGACCGGAAGTAATCTTTTTGATTTCTTCCGTGACATCTGATTTGGTATAATTGATAACAAAATCAGATCCCATCTTTATTGCAAACGTCTCCTTTTCCTTACTCCCGGCAGTAGAAATAACTTTTGCTCCCAGATGTTTGGAAATCTGAATTGCCGCATGACCAATACCACTTGAAGCACCCCATATCATTACCCAGTTATTCTTTTGCAATTTTGCTTTAATCGTAAGCATGTGGAATGCTGTTAGAAATGCGAGCGGAAAAGCCGCCGCCTGGGGAAAATCAAGATTGACAGGTTTCTTCAGCAGGTATTTTGCCGGAACTGAAACATACTCGGCCATATAACCGTTAATCTGCTCGCCGGCAATTTGATATTCTAAACAGAGTTCTTCATGTCCACCGAGGCAAAATTCACATTTTTGGCAAGTTCGAAAAGGCAGAATAATAACAGGATCACCTGCTATTAGAGGATAGTTTGCAGGAATATCCCCGCCCAACGCCTCAATTGTGCCAGATGCATCACTGCCAGGTATAATGGGTAATGAAATTCCCGGTAGTCCTTTTCTAACCCAGAGATCAAGATGATTCAATGCTGCGGCATGAATTCGTACCAAAACTTCACCTGATTTTACTACCGGCATTGGTACATCTTCAACATGCAGCACAGCTGAATTTCCATGATCATGTATTCTGACTGCTTTCATTAAACATCTCCGTTTTAAATTACAAACTGCCCACAATATTACAGGTTTTGGTTCGATGCTCGGTACAAGGCGCTCGGCCCTCGTTTAAAATATCAATAATAGATATATAATAATCGAGAAGCGATACTGGGAGTCGAGTACCGAGTTCTCTGTGCACTTATGGTTCCTTTTATAATATAATGGCGATTAATGGAAATCTACGACATGATGCGGAAATATTACAATTTTTTGTCACTTGCTAATATAAAACTCATTTCATAAGCTCTGCTAAATATTCATGATATACGAGGTTGCTAAATATGCTTGAATTTCTCAACGAAATTGATGTCTCGCTATTTTATTTTATAAATGTATCACTACAGAATCCCTTCTTTGACTGGTTTATGCCTTTTATCACGGAAAAGTATCATTGGTTTCCGGTTTGGGGCATTATTGTAATACTGTTAATATGGAAGGGTGGTAAACAGGGCCGAATAATGGTGATGTTGATTATCCCGGTTATTATTTTGAGCGATCAGTTGGCTGCTTCAGTATTGAAACCATATTTTCAACGGATGCGCCCATGTATGGCCTTACCTGATGTGCATTTGTTGGTCAATAAAAAAATATCACCATCTATGCCATCGGCCCATGCGGCTAACTTTTTTGCTGTGGCTGCCTTTTTTGGATATTTTTTCCGCAGGTATCGTGTCTTGTTTTTTGTGATCGCATTTATTGTCGGATTATCACGTATATCAATCGGTGTGCATTATCCCTTTGATGTCCTGGTTGGGGCATTGCTTGGTGTGGGATGTGCGTCTGTGGTAATTTTGTCATGGAAAATAATAATGAAATATTGGGAGAAAAACACCCAGGCTACTTAGGTTTACATATTGATGATCAAATGAAATGTCATTCCGAAGGAATCTTATCGCCTAAGTATTGTAATATTGAAAAATATTTTTATATTAATGCCGCTTCATTCTTAATCTTCACAATTATCCCGGTAGAGTCATCATGCCGCTGATGATTACAATAGGATGTTACTTTTGTAGTAATTACATCCATAATTTCAGATGCGGATTTGTCATAATTTTCTTCTATAAGCTGTGCAATTTTGTGCTCACCGAATGGAATACGTTCTGAATTCATAGCTTCAAGAAAGCCATCTGTAAGTAAGGCAAAGATATCACCGGATTTATAGGCAATTTCTTCCGATTTAAGTTCGGCACGAAATGTTTCACATTCAGTCATACCCAAGCCAATTCCCGACGGCTCGATAATCCGGGTTTTCTTCTGAGCAGAGTCAAAATAGATCAGACCATTATGCCCAAGACGATAAATTTTAAGGCTCTGATTTTTTGTATCAAATAAACAATATAATGCGGTGAAGAAAAACTCCGGATCAAAATTTTTCTGGATTAGCGAGTTTAACCGCTCCAGCAAATCGGCAGGATCCGACATTTGTGTTGCCAGCGACTGGATAAATCCCTGAATTCTGGACATATGAAAAGCCGCGGACGCGCCTTTGCCTAGCACATCACCGACAATAATTCCGAGAGTATGTGCATCGATTTCGATATAATCATAATAGTCTCCGCCAACTTCATGGGCTGCTGTAAGGGATGAGCAGATCTGAAGACCAAAATAATCCGGTTCACATTTGGGCAGCGAATTCAACTGGATTTCCCTGGCGATTTCCAATTCTCTTTTGAGTCGCTCTTTGTCTGCCATGCCTTCGTATAGCCGTGCTCTTTCAAATGCCATACTCAAATGTTCGGCAAAATAATTTAATAACTCTACATCTTCATTATTATAGGGACTCTCAGACAATTTTTCACCGGTAAAGAGAATTGCATCCAGGTTTTTATCCGACGAAGCTATCGGCACCCCACACATGATTTCCTTTGATCTCTTTTTGAGCGGCTCGATTTTGTCAAACTCATCGGTTGGGATTTGTTCTTTACCTTGAATCAGCTGATGGTTTAATTTATTTGATAATTCAAAGTTTTGCGTCTCAAAACCGGAAAGGGTGCCTGTTGAATCACTTATTTGAAAATGATTATTCTCGGCTATGGCGATCATTGTACCTTTTAATTTCATCACTTCGCAGATCTGTTTTACAGAATTTTTACTAATGTCTTCTCTGGTAAACGATGATGAGAGTATTTCAGAAAAGTTTTTGAGTGCCGTTTTATAGTCATACTTTTGTTGAAAAAACATGCGATCCAGATAATTCTGAATGATATTTTTTAAATTATATGCCAGAAAGGCCAGTATAATTCCAAGAAATATCTGATATCCCATGGTTACCTGTGCCCGTAATTCAGGGGAAAGTGACTGTATATCATAAAACTCAATAAAACTGCCAGAGAAAAATATAGCCGGAAAATTCAGCGACCATAAAGGTAAAAATCTGATAATCAGGAAAATAGATACTACAAATCCGATAATTAGTATTATCTGAAGTAAATTATAATATAGCGATAGTCGCCAGCGTAATTGAATATCATATACACGATACTTGACTGTTGTATATATATATGACAGCGGCAGTAGCATCATGGTAAATGCCAGATACTCAGAATATGCTGTGCGGGGTGCTAGAAACATAGCAAGTATGGATGAAAAAATAAGTACACCAATAACAATGATGAATGGTTTTGACCTTGCTTTATATTCCTTCCGCTTTTTTCGTCTGTGAAATAGTTCAACTATTATAATGTATAAGAGAGGGATAGCTAGCATACCCTGTATAACTGTTGACACCATATAAAACAAATAAATTGAGACGGCAATAGTGATTGCAGCTATAATATAGTGAGCATAAATCATAATAAATGGCTTAATCCGGTCGTATTTCCTTTCCGGGAAATAAAGTGATGCATGCGCTATTGTTGCAATACCAAGATATAAACTTGATATCATGGCAATAACAATAAATTGATATGAAGGTTGTAGCAAAGGTGCTCCGCCGGCCGTTTGAACGTTTATAAGCATAATACTGAAAAAGATTGCCGCTATGGCCATGAGCCTGGCGTATTTATTTTCCGGTTTTGAAAGACCAATAAACAGGGAAAAACCAAGAAATATAATGCCGGCAAGCATCGATCCCAGGTGCAGAATTCGTAACCCGGCAATTGCCAGGTCAACTTTGACATCAAATGTACGGTCATTTCTTTCAATAGTGTAAATCAGACTTTCACCTGGTTTGGCATTATCAAGATATTGCTGGGCATGCAAGGCAGAGGTGATTGAATCGCCATTGATGTTGATCAGAATATCTCCAACCTGCAAACCGGCATGATCAGAGACTCCGCCGTCAACAATGTCAATGAAAACTACTATACTATCGCGATTGGCATATATGTTCTCATCTGACATTTGACGCGCAACCGTATTCAGATTATATAGTGATATGAATACAACGAACAGAGAAAGCGCAATTATTACAATTTTAAATTTGTGATCGAACATAATTTTATCCTTAAAAAATCTCAACGAAAATTTTTTAAACTTGTTACATTTAAATTCTAATTACCGTGGTTGAGAAATTAGTATTTATTTGCATGATAAATTAACCAATTTTACCACTAAGACGCGAAGACACCAAGAAACAAGGAATTTAATATTGTTAAAATCAAAAATTGTATCTTGAATTATGAAGAATATAGATTTCTCGTTTCCGAGATATTTTCAGGAATGCACATCTAATCCAAGTTTATTTATATCTTAGAGTCTTTGTGTCTTGGTGGTTATGAATTCCAGGATAGTAAAAATTAATCATAATTTATGAATTAACTACCAACTTTTCCGATAATATTTTTGATATTAGTTAATGCTTCTTTAAATTATCCTCTTTTTCGAGGGGGTACCGTGAAAGCTAAGTCAAAACATGTTGCAGACGCAAAAAAAATAATAAAGTTTATTGAGGCCAACAATAATTTTCTGGTAAGTGCGCATGTCAATGCTGATGGGGATGCGATTGCATCGATTATTGCCATTGGATTATTGTTGACGCATATGGATAAAAATTATCATATGATACTTCACGATCAAAAAATAGACACTCGTTTTAACTATATGAACGGCTTTGATAAACTGATTTGCTATGATTCACATGCGAAGTATAATATAGAATCTGCCATTATTCTGGATGTTCCCGGAACGCATCGTCTTGGCGATGTGGCGGATCTGTTACCTGAGCGCTCTCAGATTGCAAAGATTGACCACCACCCAACTGAAGAAAATTTTGCGGCTGTAAATATGGTGGATGAGCATGCATCTTCGACAACCCATCTGATATATGAAGTTCTGGAGCATTATGATGTTCCCTTAAACAGGGATTATGCCAATGCCATTTATACTGGAATCGTTTATGATACCGGAAGATTCTCATTTTCAAATACCACCGCACGAGATATGTATATTGGAGGCAAAATGATTGCCCTTGGTGTCGATCCGGCGGAAATCAACAACCGGCTCTTTTTTGAAAATTCATATAATGCACTGCGCACGATCGGTCAGGGTCTTGCTAACCTGGAAAGTTATTTTGACGGGGCGGTTAATATAATTTATCTGGACTATAAAGCAATGAATACAGAACATCAGGGAGAAATCGAGGAACTGGCAAACTATAGTGTCGCTATTCGTGGCGGGAAGGTCGGATTATTTATACGTGAAGTAAAACCGGGATTCCATAAAGTCAGTTTCAGGTCAAAAGATAATGTTGATGTAAATCAAGTGGCAAAAGCCTTTGATGGCGGAGGACACGCCAGGGCCGCCGGTTGCCGGATTGAGGGCACAAAAGATGAAGTAATAAAACGCTTACTTGCTGAACTGAAAAATCATTTTCCTGATCAGTAGCCTACTTGTTCCGCCTTGGTATCCGGGAATACTGTCTGGCCAATATTTATCCAGAATTACACCGAAAGTCGGTCCCATCCTGAATATTTCTCTATGATACTTTTTGATATTTCTTGGTGATATACGTCTCTAACATTGCTTTAAAGTCATCAGCGATATTTTCACCTTTTAGTGTTTGTGCGTGAATGCCATCAATATATACCGGTGCTTTTGGTGATTCGCCCGTCCCGGGTAGTGATATACCAATATCTGCATGCTTTGACTCACCCGGACCATTCACCACACAACCCATAACAGCAACTTTTAGTTCCTCAATGCCTTTATACTGATTTCTCCATACCGGCATCTGCTCTCTTATATGAGTCTGGATATCATCGGCCAGCTTTTGAAACACGGTACTTGTAGTTCTGCCGCATCCAGGACAAGCCGTTACCTGTGGATTGAAATTGCGAATTTCCAGGCTTTGCAGCACTTGCTGGGCGACCAGTACTTCCTGAGTCCGATCTCCACCGGGTTGCGGCGTTAATGAAACACGAATGGTATCACCAATTCCGTCCAGGAGTAATGCGGATAAACCTGCGGTACTGGCAATGATGCCTTTGTTCCCCATTCCGGCTTCTGTAAGACCCAGGTGCAGGGGGTAATCACTCCTGGCCGCCAGCTTTTGATAGACCATGATCAGATCCGGCACACCAGACACCTTGGCGCTGAGGATAATATAATTATGGGGCAGTCCGATCTCTTCAGCCAATTTTGCCGAACGCATGGCACTTTCTACCATGGCATTAATCATCACTTCTTTGGCATCCAGTGGGTTCGGAATTTTAGAATTTTCATCCATCATGTCGGTGAGCAGTTGCTGGTCAAGTGATCCCCAGTTTACACCGATTCGAACCGGTTTGTCATAGGTAATGGCTTGTTCAATAATGGTCGTAAAATTGGCGTCACGGTGCCTGGTTCCAACATTTCCGGGATTGATACGATATTTGGCCAGCGCTTTGGCACATTCCGGGTATTTTTTTAAAAGTAAATGGCCATTATAATGGAAATCGCCAATTAGTGGCACATTAACACCCTCTGCGGAAAGCCGGGATACGATCTCAGGTACTGCTTGTGCAGCCGCATCATTGTTGACTGTAGCCCGGACCAGTTCACTACCACTCAGGACCAGGGCCTTAATCTGCTCAGTTGTTTTTGCTATGTCTGCTGTATCCGTATTGGTCATGGATTGCACGACTATCTGATGATCGCTTCCAATAGGTACGTTCCCGATTTTAACAGCTCACTGTTTGACGACGCACTATAATTCTCCTGTGTTTATACTGGCAGACAACGCAGTACATGTGTCAGCTAATCCAATTAAATAATTAAGCTACAAAAAAGAATGGGTATAGATCAATTGGTAATTAGTAATTAGTTATTGGATGCTGGATACTGGATGCTGGATAATACAAACAAGATACAAGATGCAAGATACAAATGTCATTCTGGAAGAACCTTTTAGCCAGGAGAGGATACAGGATATGAAGTGTCATTCTGTCCCGGAACGGGATCCTATGGATAAGAATCTTTTATCCGGAGGCGGGATACAGGATGCAAGATACAAGATGAAGGCACCAGGCTTCAGGCGCCAGGCTCCAGGGATCCGGATTATTTCTTGAATTTACATGATAAATTAACTATTATTTATGTCAGAAGTTTTTTGTTGTAAAAGTGTGCCCATCTTAACAATCTAAGTTTTTATCCGACTATATATTTGTATTAAAAGATCGAGAGTTTCTGTTTAATACATTCTTGATAAATAAAATATTCACAATAGGGGAAAATAATGTCTGTAATTACTAAGCGATTCTTCCTGATGTTCCTGGTTTTATTCACCTTTTCACATGTACTGGCTCAGAATAATGAAAAATTACGCATTGCGGTGATTGATTTTTCTACGACTGGTGGATTGTCAAAGCAGGAAACAGTCACCCTTACGAAACGTCTGAATTCCATGCTGGTAAAAACCAATGCCTTTATTGTTTTAGAACGGGGTAAAATGGATGAAATACTAACGGAGCAGGGATTCCAGCAGTTGGGTTGTACGACCACCGAATGTGCGGTTGAGGTTGGTAAGTTGCTGAATGTACAGAAAATTATAAACGGCTTCATCGGCAAAATTGGTAATACCTATACCATTGACATCTCATTAATGGATGTGGAGACGGCCCAAATTGAAAAAACCTTTATCCAGGATTATAAGGGTGAGATTGACGGCTTGCTGGATATTATGGAATCGATATCTCTTGAGATTGCCACGGTATCCAATGTGCCCAAAAAGCCGGCGCAGGAAGATAAAAGTATATTTAATTTAAGCATCAATTCTTCACCAGATGGCGCCAGGATATTTGTCAATGATCGCGAAGTGGGTAAAACGCCCTTTAAAAGCAGAACCCGCCAGGGTACAAATCTCGAAATCCGGATATTGAAACAAAATTATGACGAATGGTATCAGAAATTAACTGTGACCCGGGAAGTGGACATAAATGCAAATCTCAAAATCTCAAAAGAGTATGCGCGCGACCTGGCTGACCAGCAGAAATCAGGTTCCGCAACACAAATTGAAGATGAAGGTGGTGGCTCCAGTTTATGGTGGTGGATCGGGGGTGCGGTAGTAGTTGGCGGTGCCGCAGCAGTTGTTCTCGCAGGATCCGGCGGCGATGATGGTGGCGAACCGACTCCGGTAACAACAAATGATGAGGGATTTCCATTACCACCAACCCGACCATAGTTTTAATAAAAAAATTACAGGAATAAAAATGAGAATTAAAAATATAAAAATACTATCCATTTCGATAAAACTCTCACTCATTGCTGCATTCTTGATTTTAAATTTAGGCGACTCTTTTGCACAGGATTTCTGGGCACATCAGAATGGACCCTATGGTGGATCAGCCCTGACTATAGTAGCCGATACCACTGGCACTATATACTCTGGTACACAATATGGAGGCCTTCAGAAATCAGAAGATTTCGGAACAACATGGGCTCAGGCCGGCTGGTTTGGCAGTGTTCGCGCCATGATACTCAGCAAAAATGGCGATCTGTATATACCCGGTTATCAGAGTGTTGCTAAATCAGTGGACGGTGGTGCTTCGTTCGAAACCTTCTCTGAAGGTCTGCCTGAAAGGTTCACTGCCACATCGTTTGCAGAAAATCTGGCTGGGGATATATTTGCCAGTTCAGACAGCGGCCTCTATGTAAGCCGGGATGAAGGAAGTACATGGAGTTCTGTTAATTCTGATTTGCCGTCAAAAACTATCCGGCGGGTGTTCATCAGTTCCGACAATCATATATATGTAAATGTGTATAGTACCGGTGTATATCGTTCTTTGGATGATGGTGTAAGCTGGCAAAATATAAGTGATGGTTTACCCGCTGGTTTTCATATGTTTACAGATTTTGCGGAGAACTCCAATAAGATTATTTATACTTCCGTTTCTGGCAGCGGTGTATTTGCCTTAGCGAAGGGAAGTACATTATGGCAAAATATTAATACAGGTCTGACGGACCTCTCTGTATTTGCTCTGGCGATTAATACAAATAACAATATCTTCTGCGGCACATATTCCGGCGGTGTATTTAGATTAATCACCGGTTCGTGGAGCAATGTAAATAATGGGTTATTAAATACAAATATACAGGACATATCTATAGATAAAAAAACGGATAAAATATATCTGGCCACGCAGCATCAAAATGGCGGTGGTGTGTATACTTCGATCAATAATGGGGATAGTTGGCGGGAAGCAAATCAGGGATACCGGGGTGTGCGTGCATGGGATATGGCTGTAAATCCTGCCAATAATCATATCTTTGCCGGATCGTATTATAATGGGGTATTCAGATCTATCAATAGTGGCGCCAGCTGGGAAGCAGTTTCTGCTGGGTTGACGGAGAGCCAAAGTACCTATGTAAGGACAATTGCCAGTTCCCCTACAGGAGATTTATATATTGCCACATCTGGTGGTGGTGGTGCATATAAATCAGCTGATAATGGAGAAAATTGGGTAAAAATAGCGCCGGACGGTCTGGGTGAATTTTATCAAGCCGTAGCTGTACGTAAAAATGATGAGGCCGTATTTCTGGGAGGACATGCGGAGTCACTGCGGCTGTGGTATATTCAACCGATGAGGGTAATACCTGGAATGATATCTCAAATAATATCACGTCACTTTCAGTCAGGGCGATTGATTTTAATGCAAATGGCGAAATCTATGTCAGTACGAATGGAGGCGGTATATATAAATTTGAAGAGAGTGGGCAGAATTGGAATAAAATCAGTAATTCAACTCTTGATGGATTGGACATTTATGAATTATCAGTAAGTCCGACGGGTATTATATTTGTTGGTGCCTGGGCACAGGGAGCCTATAAAAGTGAAGATGAAAAGAACTGGGATGTAATTTCTGATCTCGGTACACAAAGTCTCGATTTTGTGTATGATTCCAGAGGGACAATATATGCCGGATCGTATGAACCAAAACGATCCAAAGACGGTGGAAACACCTGGGAAAGTATTGGTTCCGGGATGGGAGCCACTGTGATGGAATGTTATGTGGTTGATATGGATAATTTTGTTTATGCCGGGACAACCAAAGGGGTGTATAAAACTGTCGAACCGTCAGGAGCCGTAAAAGTACATTTTGAAGTCAAGATGAAGTATCAGGATGGGTTTGATCCATCCATCCATAATGTAGCTGCACGTGGATATTTTAATGATTGGGGTAATATGGGGGACCTGATCTTAGAGCCTTTGAATGATGGCGATATGACTTATATAGGTACGTGGGTGAGCGCGTCACCCCAGAGTGCCATAGTCGAGGGCCATTTTGAATATAAGTATGTTATTCCCGGTACCGTGGATGTTTGGGAAGTGCGCAATGAAAACCGACGCATACCATGGGGAGGTGACATTGATTTAATTCTGGATCCGGTCTGGTTTGATGATCAATTTGAGTTTAGCCGCATTAAAATTGGAGAAACAAATCCAGGTGAAGGTAGTTTGCGTGGCGTGGCCTGGGGCGATTATGATAATGATGGATATGCCGATTTGTACATAGCTGAATTTATCCGGACGGGATTTATTACTTCATAACGATAAAAATGGAAAATTTAAAAGCAACAATAGTATATCTGAAAATCAAAGTACATATAATCCATCCTGGTGTGATTTTGATAATGATGGTGATTTGGATTTATTCGTGAGCGATATTGGTGGAGAAAATAACCTGCGCTATGATAATTCCGGATCATCAGAATTTACACGAGTGACCGACCAATCTGAAGTCTTGGAAGGCGGAAATTCTACCGGGGTTTTGTGGCTTGATTATAATCAGGATAGTTATATTGATCTGTTTGTTTCAAACCTGGGCGACGAGAAAAATTTTCTATATATAAATTCGAGTGATCTCACATTGCAAAAAATAAATACTGGTGCTATTGTTAATGATATCGCTGATTCTTGGGGGATAGCTGCTACAGATTATGATAATGACGGACATATCGATATTTTTGTAGCAAATTCAGGAGGTGAACCGGCACAAAAAAATTCATTATACAAAAATGCGGGTGATGGAACATTTATCCCCATTTTATCTGGGAATCCAATAGTAGAAGCAATTGAGCAATCCAGTGGCGGGAGTTGGGGAGATTATGATAATGATGGTGACCAGGATCTCTATGTGACTAATATGGGTTTAGTACCAAATGAATTATATAATAATATGGGTAGCGGCAGCTTTAAAAAAATTACAACGTTGTCAATTACATCTGACACATCATCATCACGGAGCAGCACCTGGATCGATTATGACAATAATGGCTGGCTGGATCTCTTTGTCGTAAATAGTGCCGGGCATAACATGCTTTATCGAAATATGGGGAGTGGGAATTTTGAACTAAGTGATTTTGGTCCGCTTATTTATGATCAGTATATTTCACGAGGTGCTGCCTGGGCGGATTATGATCGTGATGGTGATCTGGATATCGTTGCGACGGGATCAACAGATTCATCTGTATATATTTATCGTAACAACATAGCGGATAATAATTGGGTTGAGTTTGCACTGAAGGGAACTATCTCAAATGCGGCAGCTATTGGGGCCCGGGTTCTTTTAAAGTCGGTGATCGATGGAAGCCCCAGATGGCAAATGCGCGAGATAAGTACTCAAAGCGGACCCATGAGTCAGAATGAAATGGTGGCCCATTTTGGCCTGGGTAATGCCAGCAGTATTGATTCGGTAGTCATAATATGGCCCAGCGGTATAATGCAGGTTATGTCTAATATGGCCATTAATAAAAGAATTGTGGTTGAAGAACAAATACCGGAATATCCGGTCCCGGAATTGGTGTCGCCGGCTAATCATGCGACTGATGTGGACTTGCACCCGCTATTCGTCTGGAAACATGTTGAAGGAGCGGTTTCATATACTTTAGAACTATCGAAATTTTCTGATTTCAGTGACTTAATTCTAAATGTGCCGAATTTAGTTGATAGCAGTTATCAAATGTATCCATGGGCACACCGCTGGAAAAGATCACCAACCATTTCTGGCGTATCAGAGCTATACATGATATAGGCGCCGGGTAATTTTTCAGAAATTTGGAGTTTTACCACTAAACGTGGTACTAGTTTTGAACAGGTACTGGAGGCTGTATCACCGCAGGACAGTTCTGAAAATGTCTCTATCGAACCTACATTTCAATGGTCCTGGATTGATACGCCACCGCAGCCCGGAGATGTTGTAACTTATGATATCCAACTATCCACTACTCCGGATTTCAAAGATACAATTTGGCAGAAAATTGATATTTCAGGAACATCGATCGCTGTGGATTATCAATTGGAATATTATAAATCCTATTTTTGGCGTGTCCGGGCAAAAACCAGTTCTACAATATATGTCTGGTCAGATCCGTCCTGGATGTTCACCACAACGCCTTTTATTGGCAAGGTCGATTTGATTTTTCCACCGGATAATGCAGATAATGTATCCATACCAGCACTATTATTATTTACCTCCATACCCGCGGAGTGGATATAATGTCCAAATTCATACATCCACGGATTTTAATAGTCAGCCTTTAGTCGTGGATATTACTTCTCCCCAAGATACGCTTGTCTATATCGAATCAAATTTTGGATTAAATACCGACACCCAATATTACTGGCGGGTGGGTGTAATTTCAGGTGATATGTTCCAGAAGGAAATTGGTCGACTGTGCGAAAATTCCGTACTTTTAAAAACAGCACCGAAATAAATTTAACGCTCAGGTTTCCGGTAAATGAACGAGGTGACGAATATCAACCGGCTGATTATGCTATCGTCGGCTTACCCGGAAACAGCGAGTTGCCGCTAAACCAGGTATTTACCGGGGTGTTCAAAGAGGACTGGATGGCATATTGGGATAGTGGTGAGACCGATCAAAATCCTGAGGTATATTTAAAAGAATACACTAATAATTACATGTTCACTTTTTCAACCGGTAAAGCTTTCTGGGTGATAAATAAAGGGGACGTAAGTATAAATCGGGATGACCTGGGAGAAGTGCCGCTTTATGAGCAGGCAGAAGCCCTGATCCCGACACATGTGGGATACAATTTAATCACCTGTCCCTTTGAGTTTCCAGTGGATTGGGATCTGGTGAAGGAACTCAACGGTATTCCACAATCCAATTTACTGCATCAATATCTGAGCGATCAAAATCGGTTTACCACTTCTAATACCCTCGCGCCTGGACAGGGCTATTATTTTATAAATACAACCAATGTCTCGCCGCTGCGGATCCCCTACAATCCGATAGTTGGAATTAAAAAACCTCAGGCAGTTGAAAGTTTTGACTGGCAGATTAAAGTAAATCTTCAATCACGCTATAGCGGTGATGCGACCTGCCGACTGGGAGTTCATCCAGATGCGGAACAGGGGTTTGACCAATTGGAATACAATAAACCACGGATAATGAAGGGTTTGGCCAGTGCCTATTTTGAACGCCCGGAATGGAATGAGGACTATCCCATTTTTGGTAGCGATGTAAGACCTAAGGTAGATGAAGTTGAAACCTGGCCATTAAAAGTATACTCGCCAAATGCGGAAAAATCGGAGCTTTCATTTGTTGGAATTGAGGATATTCCAGCTGAAGTACAAAGTTGCACTGATTGACAAGAAAGCCGCCCGGGCTCAGGATCTGCGGGAGAGTGAAGTCTATCACTTCAAGCCAACATCTGAAATCACTGAATTTGAAATAATGGTTGGCGAAAGTAATGTAATACAAGAACGGATTGCGCAAATCGTTCCTCAGGACTTTGCCCTGGAACAAAACTATCCCAATCCATTTAATCCAACCACCACGATTCCACTGGCACTGCCCAAATCAGCCCAAATTAAAGTGACGGTATATGACATTCTGGGCAAGGTAATTAAAAGTGTTTATAATGGCGTTGCCGAACCCGGGCGTCATTATTTTCAATGGGATGGATCGGATAATTCCGGTAAGCGGGTGGCTTCCGGATTGTATTTCTATCGTCTTGATATTGAGGGGCGCGAGGGATTTACGAAGAAGATGGTTTTGATGAAGTGATATGCTACTACGTGAGTTAGGTTTTTGACAGGATAACAGGATAAAAAGGATTTTTAATTAATTATTTGAGAAATATATTTTAAAGTATAACATATTATAAATATAAGAGTTGTCGACAGTTGAATCCAAATAATCCTGATTCGACAGAATCCTGTTAGAATTCCCTGTCTAAAATAGAAAATCTTCAGGATCGTAAAATCTAACTTTCCTTAGTTGATAAGTCCCAGGAGATCTAATAACATTCTCTGCAAAGGCAGTATTCAAAAGAATACTGCCGTTTTTTTTGGCATATTTATTGTATTCCTCTTCAGTAAAACGAATTGGAGAAGATGAATATGCAATTATTTCAAGATCAGTTTTATCACATTTATAATCGTTCGATAAATCATGAGAAACTTTTTTACTCAGATTTTCATTATGATTACTTTTTTTCAAAAATTTTAAAATTACAAGAGTATCTTGAGATTAACGGATATTGTCTGATGCCCTCTCATTTTCACTTATTAGTTCGAATTACTGCTGTAGATCAAGACCCCATCCGCAGAAAGATTGGCGATATTTTAAGCGGGTATACCAAATCAATAAATAAATATTATGGCAGGACAGGCAGTTTATTTCAGCAGCACACGAAGGCTAAATTGATTTCGAGTGAAAAATACTTATTATCATCATTATATTATATCCACCAGAATCCTGTTATTGCGGGGTTAGTAGATAATTTGGAGGATTGGAAGTATTCCAGTTACCGGGAGTATATAGGGCAAACAAAGAATTATTCGATTGATAAAGATGTGATTTTGGGGAAGTTTTCTTCGATTGAAGATTTTATTATTTCATCAAATTCGAGATTGGAATTAATAACGATGTAGTCCATCTATAAGATGGACTACATCGTAGGGCAAGATAGCCCAAGGTAGGACAAAATAGCCCAAAATCGCACTATTGTTGCGATTTCGCAATCAAATTCAACGCAGAACCCGCCTTAAACCACTCAATTTGTGCTTTATTAAACGTATGATTCAATTTGCACTCATCTTGTGTGCCATCGTGATGCGCAATTATAAGTGTCAAAGGAATACCGGGGGCAAAATTTTGTAATCCCGTTATTGATAATTTATCATCCTCACGAATCAGGTCATAATCATTCGGATTCTGGAATGTGAGTGCCAGCATGCCCTGTTTCTTTAAATTGGTTTCGTGAATACGGGCAAAACTTTTAACAATGATGGCTTTGCCGCCCAAAAAGCGTGGCTCCATTGCGGCATGCTCACGACTGGAACCCTCACCATAATTCTCATCACCGATTACTACCCAGCCGATATTGTTTTCCTTATATGCTCGCGCATTTGCTGATATTTTATCAATCACCCCCGTACTCAGGTTTTTTGCTGTACCCGGATCATACCCGAAGGCATTGATGGCACCGATTAACAAATTGTCAGAAATATTATCAAGATGCCCCCGGAAACGTAACCATGGTCCCGCAGGAGAAATGTGATCGGTAGTACATTTACCCTTAGCCTTAACCAGAACTACCAGATCCTCATAATCCTGTCCATCCCAGGGCTGGAATGGTGCAAGCAATTGTAATCTTTTACTATCAGATCGAACGGAAATCTTGACAGCGGAGCCATCAACAGCCGGTTCAACATATCCACTAACACCGCGATCAAATCCTTTTGCGGGAAGTTCCTCTCCGTGCGGTGCTTCAAGTTTTATCATTTCTCCGGATTCTGTCTCGATAGTATCCGTCATGGGATTAAATGTGATCTTTCCGGCAATGGCCAGTGCGGTTACAATTTCAGGTCCGGCGACAAACCCATGTGTGGCCGGATTGCCATCATTCCGTTTGGCAAAATTGCGGTTATATGAGGTAATGATAGTATTTTTCTCACCTTTCTCAGCACCATGCCGTTTCCACTGACCAATACAAGGCCCGCAGGCATTGGCAAGAACCTTCCCGCCAATTGCGGTCAGAATTTCAAGTTGTCCGTCACGTTCAATGGTGGCCCGGATTTGTTCAGAACCGGGTGTAATGATAAATTCAGATTTGGCTTTAATTCCTTTTTCCATTGCAAACCTGGCAATATTTGCCGACCGATCAATATCTTCATATGATGAATTTGTACAACTCCCAATCAAGCCGACTTTTAATTCCTCCGGGTAATCATTTTCGGCAACCGCTTTTTTCATCTCTGATATCGGCCATGCTTTATCAGGAGTGAATGGACCGTTGATGTGTGGTTCAAGTGTGGACAGGTCTATTTCGATAATTTCATCATAATAATCTTGCGGTGATTTATGGACTTCTTCATCTGCAGTTAATTCTGATGCATACTGTTCACATAATTCGGCTAATTGTTTTCTTTCTGTACTACCCAGATACGTACTCATGCGTTCATCAAAGGGGAAAACTGACGTAGTGGCACCAATTTCGGCACCCATATTGCAGATTGTTCCTTTTCCTGTGCAACTGATCGATTTCGTTCCCGGACCAAAATATTCTACAATTTTACCTGTGCCACCTTTAACCGTAAGAATGCCGGCTAACTTTAAAATAACATCCTTTGCCGATGTCCAACCGGAAAGTTCACCGGTTAGTCTTACACCGGTAACGCCGGGCCATTTTAATTCCCAGGGTAATCCTGCCATCACATCAACGGCATCAGCGCCACCAACACCTATTGCCAACATACCAAGGCCGCCCGCATTTGGCGTGTGAGAATCAGTTCCGATCATCATTCCGCCGGGAAAAGCATAATTTTCCAGTACCACCTGATGAATAATACCAGCACCGGGTTTCCAGAATCCAATGCCATATTTATTGGAAACACTGGCCAGGAAATCATATACTTCTTTGTTCTCATCCAGTGCCCGGTTTAGATCATCTTTTGCACCTACTTCAGCCTGAATCAAATGATCACAGTGCACAGTTGAAGGTACGGCAACCTGCTTCCGGCCGGATGACATGAACTGAAGCAATGCCATCTGAGCAGTGGCATCCTGCATGGCAACCCTGTCCGGGTTAAAGTACATATAGGTCGCTTTTCGTTCGGGAACCTTGTCAAGGGGTTCGGCAAGATGACTATAAAGAATCTTCTCCGTTAAAGTCAATGCACGGCCAACTTTTTTGCGGGCATGATCCTGATTACTTTTCATTCCCTCATACAAGTTTTTTATCATATCGAAGTCAAATATCATGGTAATAACTCCTGAAGTATTTTTATGGCAATATTGGACGAAACAGAATTTACAATGGCTCTAACATAATTGCAAACATGCGGAAGCCACGATTATTATCTTCTTTAAAAGATTGCGCATTACAGACCGGACGTTTATATTTACAGCACAGGCCCGTTTATTATTCCATCATTATATTGAAGAATAAAAGATCAAAGTGACATCATTTATTATCTAACCTGGTTACACAGATAAATCTGGGAGGGTATTATGGAAGCATTTGAAAATCCAATGGATTCTATTAAACAAAATGCAGTTAGTATGTCCGGCTGGTTAAAGTTTCTTGGGATTATGAACATCATCTGGGGTGCATTTTCGGCCATTTCGATAGTTGGGATTATATTTGCATGGTTACCAATCTGGCTTGGGGTTATCTTGCTTCAGGCGGCATCAAGTGCGACGCATGCCAATCTATCGAATGATCCAAAAGATCTGTCCGAAATGATGAGCAAGTTACGTATGTATTTTATTATACAGGGCGTATTGATTATTGTCGGTATTGCTGCCGTGGTTGTCAGCATTATTGTTGTGGGTGCAATGTTTCCCCATATAATGGACACGATGGACGGTTATATGTTATAAAGGAGATTATTTTGGGAAGTTTTGGTCTTACAGAAATTGTTATACTTTTTTTAATAATTTTGATTTTATTCGGAGCAAAAAAAATTCCGGGTTTGTTCAAAGCGGTTGGATCAAGTATCAAAAATTTTAAAAGCGGGATTTCTGAGGAAGAAAATACCGATGAAGAAAAAAAATCGAACTGATCCGTTCAGATCTATAATTTTGATGATTGTTTAAATAAAAGGGACGGTTTATGGTCGTCCCCAATATCAGTAGGCCTGCATAATCGCTCCTGCTACGAGAATAAAATAATCCCCATTATTTCAGTGGTCATTTACGGATTGCATGATTTTATTCATCAGGTATTCTTAACTTGCTATATATTTATTCATGAATTCATCGAAGATTCTTAATTATAGTTTCAACAGGAATATCTGAGACAGGTTTTCCTTTCCCAGCTTTCACAATAATATGATCAACCGCATAGGGATACCATTCGGCGGTATATTTTAACGGCGAATATATGCCCAATACGGGTGTTCTCATTGCCGAAGCAAAATGTATAATTGAGGTGTCCGGGGAGATTGCAAAGATTGCCTGAGCTGCAAGTTCGGCTATTTCCTTTAAATCTGCGGAACCATTTTCAGGGTAAGAAATGCAGAGTGGAGAATTTATTTTGTCTACAATATTCTGCCGTAACAGATTATCACAAGGTGCGGAGATTAGTACTGTGCTGAGATGTTTTAATTGCGTGAGATATCTTGCCATCTCCCAAATCTGTTCTGTGCTAAATGAACTTTCGGGGTTTGTCGCTGAAATATTTAGTAATATAAACCGGCCATGAATATTGTCCACATTATTGTTCTTCACTTTTTCTGAAATAAATTGATGAACCCTCTTTTTTATTTCTGTTGGAATTGATATTTCATATAGGAATTCATCAGGTTTAAAACTCAATCCAAACGCTTTCTCCACCAGTTCGATATAAAGTTCTCCCGTATGTTTCTTACCCCGTTCGAGCGTTAAAAAATGATTAAAATAGAATCTATATTTTTCCGGTCCCTGACTGATTTTAATGGCATGCGGACAGACAAATCTGGCAAAAATTCCAATAGTGGTTGTTTTATTAAATATGAAGTTCAGCATGATCTCGTATTTTTGTCTGCGTAACCAAAATATTTGTTTTATTTTTTTTGTCCATTTTTTTTCTTTTATGATGAGATTGTCAATATTCGGATCATGACTGACCACGGAGGCATTTAGAGCGCTGGCGAGTACAGATAATTGTATATGTGGATATTCCTTTTTTATTTTCCGAAAAATTGGCGTTGAAATGATCATGTCGCCGATACGGTCCTGGCGGAATATCAGCATGCTTTTAACATGATTTAGATCAATTATTCCGGTATGTGGTTTATTGCCAATCAGTATTCGTAAAAGAGGATAAACAATAATATTTCTGAAAGCGATTTCAATTGATTTTAAATAATTTTTATGCATAATTTTTGGGGGACATTAAAAATGCAGTTCCCTGAATTCTATCTTTTTGTAAACCGGGAATCTGATTACCTGAATTGGAAAACTTGTATATTTTATTTTATAGCCATTTCATTACTTTTTGATATACCGCCTCTACAGGTATATTCAAAGGTTCATCCATCGAATTGGTGTCTTCTATAAATTCTGCTTTTGGACCAAGTGGACCCCAGCGTCCCGCATGTTTCGGCCGTGCTGACGGATATAAGCCTAAAGCGTGAATCCCTTTAGCAGCGGCGATATGCAATGGTCCGGTACTGCATGCGACTAAACCATCCGCGCACTGAACAAAACGATAGAAGGCGTCAATTTCGAAATGTCCTGTGACATCAGTGGAATTTTCTAAGGTGAAAATGTCCGGAATTTCTTTTTTTATCTGCTCACCTTCATTTTTCGTACCGGTTAATATTATCTGAAAACGATCAGCGGGAAGTTGCCTGGCAAGCCTTAAAAAGTTGGATGATTCCCATTCTTTGGCATTGCCAAAGGATTTGATATGCAATAACAGATTGAATTTAGAGTCTGGAAAAATAAGATTTAAATTCAGTTTTGTCCGGTTTACCGGGTTTCCATCCATAGAGATTTTGAATTTCCGGGAGTGGGAATTGTTCTTTTATACCCAAAGGGGAGAGCATCTTCAGGTTCAATTGTGCCTCGTGCAGATCACTCTTTCGCCGGCTAAAATGCACAAAGCGATTGCAGGTCCACAAATTATACAAACGGTGACTGGTTGCCAGACGCCATTTAATCCCCGCTTTTTTTGCCAGTTCTGCGGCTTCCCGTTTATTGAATACATGGATTATCAGATCCGCCCGAATCTCCCTTAATAAATTTTCATCCTCATTTACTATTTCCCAATCAATATACTCATCAACATACTGACAGTCCTCAATAATTGGCCGGGTATATGGTTTTCCTAGAAATAAGATCTGGCTATCGGGAAAATGATTTTTAAGAACCGTTGCCATCGGTAATGTTAAAATGACATCACCAATATTATCAGGACGGCTAATGAGAATCCGGTTTGCCTTTATTGTCATGTAGTTCCTTGATTTTTATATATTTGAGGAAATTGGAAAAAGCGGATATCCGGCAAATCACAAATCCATAGTATCCGTCAAGAAAACCTAATTGGAAAATATATTTTTTTAAAAATGTGAAAATTGGATTAAGGAAAATATCCCGGATAATGTTGACAGAAATGCCGGATGTGTAAGCATCTTCAGCGGCTATTTTTGAAAAATGATTAGCAGTATCTAAATGGCTTTGAATGGAATGAAATGAATAATGTAATAAATCCCCGGATATATATCCTGTTGTGCTGCCTTTATCCAGAATAATCTCTTCATGTATGGCACCCTGCCAGCTGCCTTTTGTGCGATTCCATAAGCGCAATTTGCGATCGGGATACCATCCGCAATGCTTAATCCACTTACCGCAGTAATTGGTTTTTCGATTCAAATAATAGCCATCTAACAGAGCAGTCTTTTTTAAGTTTAATAAAGTCTGATTTTAGATCATCGGACAAAGCCTCGTCCGCATCAATGGACAGGATATAATCATACTTTGCCTGTGCATTGGCATAGTTCTTACTCGCTGAATAATCCTGCCACGGGTGCGTAATAAACAAGACGTCATATTCCCGGCAAATTTTTTCCGTATTATCGGTGGAGAAAGAATCCAGGACGACTATTTCATCAACCACCCCCTGCAAAGAAGCCAGACAGCGGCCAATATTATTTTCTTCATTTAATGTGACAATGACTGCAGATATTTTATTTTCAGGCATAGAGATCAGATTATTAACTTACCAGGATTTAATTTAAGTCGTGACATTTTCATAGTCAATCAACTAAAATCTATTGTGCAAATGTGAATAACTTTAAAATGAATATAGATTTGATTAATGCCAATATGGCAGAGCTGTGCGTCATAAGATCCGATCTTTTAATTTACTTTCCAAGTCAGAATTGAAGATGGCCGTAAAATAACGCTCTATTTATTGGCACAGCTTTTGTATTAATATATAAAAATAGACCATTTGCATACAGGAGCAAGTCACTATGTCATGTTTGCTTTAATTCGGATATAAATGTCGGACATAACTGGGATAAATGAAAAGCCGATGGCCGAAAGCCGTCAGCCGACAGCAATTGATATTGATTATAAAGATGGTAATAGAGGAGAAAAAAAAATGACCTTAGATAAATTTACAATAAAAGCACAAGATGCAATTGCCGTGGCCCAGCAAAAGGCCTCGGAATATAATAATCAGCAAATTGAACCGGAACATATTTTAAAGGCGATGATGGCCGATGTTCAGGGTGTGGTCCCAACTATACTCAAAAAAGCGGGGTTAAATTTACCGGCACTTGAAGCAAGTATTGATCATGAAATAAGTAAATTCCCAAAGATCCAGGAAGGTATTCAACAGATATATCTTTCGCAAAGATCTCAGAAATTAGTTAATAATTCAATGAAACTGGCCCAGGATTTAAAAGATGAATATGTGAGTACAGAACATCTATTACTTGCCATGGTGCAGAAAGATAATGGTAATCTATGGCAGGTGTTAAAAGAGATGGGAGTAGATGAAGATTCGATCATGCAAGTCCTGCGCGAAATCCGCGGCAGTCAGCGAGTGACAGATCAAAATCCAGAAGGTAAATATCAGGCACTTCAGCGCTATGGACGTGATCTGAATGATCTGGCCCGTCTGGGTAAACTGGATCCGGTGATCGGTCGTGATGAGGAGATCCGGAGAGTTTTACAAGTCCTTTCGAGAAGAACCAAAAACAACCCGGTTTTGATCGGTGAGCCGGGTGTTGGAAAAACGGCCATTGCGGAAGGATTGGCACATCGCATTATAAATGGTGATGTTCCTGAGAATCTAAAGACCAAGCGAGTGGTATCGCTTGATATGGGTGCGCTCATTGCCGGAGCAAAATTCAGGGGTGAATTTGAAGAAAGGTTAAAGGCTGTTTTAAAAGAGGTGACCGACGCCCAGGGCGAAGTGATTTTGTTTATCGATGAATTGCACACCCTGATAGGTGCCGGTGCGGCAGAGGGTGCCGTGGATGCTTCAAATATGCTTAAACCTGCACTGGCCAGAGGCGAATTACGTGCAATCGGGGCCACAACCCTGGATGAGTATCGGAAGCATATTGAAAAAGACGCGGCCCTGGAACGCAGATTCCAACCGGTTATGATAAACGAACCGACTGTGGAAGATACGATTTCGATTTTGCGTGGACTAAAGGAAAAATACGAAGTACATCATGGTGTTCGTATAATGGATACTGCCCTGGTATCTGCAGCGACCCTGTCCTACCGGTATATATCGGATCGATTCCTTCCCGATAAAGCCATTGATTTGATTGATGAAGCCGCTTCACGACTTCGAATAGAAATTGATTCAATGCCCGAGGAACTCGATGAAGTTGAAAGAAAAATACAGCAGCTGGAAATAGAATCGGTTGCATTAAAAAAAGAAAAAGATGCTGCGTCACAAAAAAGATTGAATGATGTGAAAATGGAGATTGCCAATCTGAAAACAGGACGGGATGAATTGCGTGCTCACTGGCAGCAGGAAAAAGAAGTGATCCAGAAAATTCGTCAATTCAAAACTCAAATCGATGAAGCAAAGGCAGAAATTGAAAAAGGTGAACGTTCAGGTGATCTGAATCGTGTGGCCGAACTGCGTTATGGTCAGATTCCTGAACTGGAAAAAAAATTAATCACGGCAAACAAACAGCTGTCTGATTTGCAGGCAATAAAACAGATGTTGAAAGAGGAAGTAGATGAAAATGATGTGGCTGAAATCGTATCAAAATGGACAGGAGTTCCGGTTTCGCGAATGATTGAGGGTGAAAAGGAAAAACTGTTGAAAATGGAAGAGCGTTTAGCTGCTCGTGTAGTTGGCCAGTATGAAGTCTGTTGCGGCTGTATCCGATTCCATACGGCGCTCACGTGCCGGTCTGAGTGATGAAAATCGGCCAATGGGATCATTTATATTTCTTGGTTCGACCGGTGTGGGCAAAACAGAATTAGCAAGAGCATTGGCAGAGTTTCTTTTTGACGATGAAAATTCAATTGTACGCATCGATATGTCTGAGTATACAGAACGCCATGCTGTTTCGCGCCTGATTGGGTCACCTCCCGGATATGTTGGCTATGAAGAGGGAGGGCAGCTCGACAGAAGCGGTACGTCGCCGGCCTTACTCCGTGGTCCTGTTAGATGAGATTGAAAAGGCACACCCTGAGATATTTAATTTGTTGTTGCAGGTTTTGGATGACGGGCGCTTAACTGATAATAAGGGCCGCACGGTAAACTTTAAAAATACAATCATCATCATGACCTCAAATATCGGTGCGCATCTGATAATGGAAAAATCGCAATCTATTACAGATGAAAGTAAAGAAATCATTCATGAAGAAATCAGGTTGAAAGTAATGGACCTTTTACGTCAGCAATTACCACCTGAGTTTTTTAATCGTGTTGATGAAATGATTGTTTTTCACTCTTTAAATAAAGAGGAGATCAAAAAAATCGTTCAATTACAATTTGACAAGCTTGCACAAAGCATTAATAAACAAGGTGTTACCATTGAAATAGATTCTGAGGCGCTGGACTACCTGGCACGACATGGTTACCAGCCCGAATTTGGTGCCAGACCAATAAAGCGCTTGATTCAGAAGGAAATTGTTAATGAATTAGCCCGGTCGATCATCGAAGGAAGTGTATCCAAGGATGATAAAATCACTGTAAAATTCAAAGGGGGAAAATTAGCATTTGATCAAATGAAAAAAAAGGAATAATTTTTTGCAACTTATCATTACTTATTGCATCAAACATAAAAACGGTAATAGGAATAATTAAATGTTAAAACGAATATCTGTTTTCTTTACTCTGTTGATCGTCTCCGCCTGTGCAAATCAGGATAGTACAATAACTGAGTTATCGGAGATCTCGGTAAGTGAAGTAAAGGCAAAAATTGATTCAGCCGAGCAGATCCTGCTGCTGGATGTCCGGACAGGTGAAGAGTTTGACGGTTCACTGGGGCATATTGATGGTGCAATATTGATACCGCTTCAGGAACTGATGCAACGGATCTCTGAACTTGATGATCATAAAGATAAAGAAATCATTGTAATTTGTCACAGTGGGTCTCGTAGCGGCATAGCAACTCAGCTATTAAGAGATAAGGGATATAATGCATTAAATATGGATGGTGGCATGATTGCCTGGAATTATCTGTTAGAACAAAATACCAAACAGGATTAGATATGAAAGAAATTTTTAAGAATAAATTAGTTAAGATTGGTTTGTATTTGTTTTTGGGTGGTACGGCCGGTTTTGCATATTACTACTTTATCGGTTGTAACTCAGGCAGTTGTGCGATTACCAGCAATCCTTATATAAGTACGACTTATGGTATGATAATGGGGTTGTTGTTATCCATAGACAGTAAAAAAGAAAAGAAGGAAAAAAATGTTTGAGTCAATATTATATATAGTTTTATCCATCGTTGGATTCTTTGTTTTTATTCAGGTGTTCTTTTACGTGCAAAGTCTGTTTAAAAAAGGTAAATCAATTGAACAGTTTAGTGGGGAATTAGGCAATAAAGTGAAAGCGGGTAAGAAATTATTACTATATTTTTATTCACCCGGTTGTTCTGCCTGTAAGACAATGACGCCGGTAGTAGAAAAAATGAGTCAGGAAAACAAAGATGTACACAAAATTGATCTTTCCCGTGATATGAAACTGGCAAAGATATTCGGTGTCATGGGAACCCCGGCAACTGTTCTGGTGGAAAATTCAAAAATATCAAAATATGTACTCGGCGCCCGTCCAGAATCATATTTAAGAAAAATGCTGGCAAGTCAATAATAAAAATCCCGAAAGGATTCAACAATTCTAGGAGAAAAGAAATGTCATATAGTTTTTCAAAAAAAGTAGATTTATCGTATGAAGACGCATTATTAAAAGTTACCGATGAATTACAAAAAGAAGGATTCGGTGTTTTAACTGAAATCGACGTAAAAGCAACATTAAAAAAGAAACTGGATGTAGATCATAAAAAGTACATGATATTAGGCGCGTGTAATCCGCCACTGGCTCATAAGGCCCTATCAGCCGAGCCTGAGATAGGCTTATTATTACCATGTAATGTTGTGGTATTTGAAGACGAGAATAATGATACGGTTGTGGCAGCAATTAATGCCAGGACGATGATGAGCGTCGTGGGACGTGAAGATATCGGACCGATCGCCGATGAGGTAAATCAAAAATTAGTAAAAGTTATCGAGAATGTATAGAATTATAATGAAGTTGAGGAGGTTGTAATACGATGCCCATATTTGAATATAGATGTCGGCACTGCAGTCAGGTGTTTGAAGAACTGGTCTTTTCTTCACTAACAAAGGATGAAGATATTATTTGTCCAAAATGTGGGGGAAACAATGCTGAACGAATGATGTCCGCTTTCAGTTCAGCGGGATCATCCGTATCAGGATCTTATTCCGGTTCATCATCTTGCGGCAGTTCCGGATTTGGCTGAGCTTAGTTTATGTGAACCGTGGGCTCACCTGAAAATATAAAGGTTGTCTTATTACAATATGAGACAGCCTTTTTTTTATTTTAACCGGTTTATTTCTTATATTTACCAATGCGGCAGACCTGATTCACCATCACTTTAAGCACATGTCAAAGAATAGAGATATCATCGAATCATCGAATCATCAGGACAAAGTCGAAAAATACCATCGTCTGTTTGAAAGTGGATTGAATTTAATCCATAATGATCAGTTGCCAGATAAAATAATTCTGGAAATTCTTGATGAATATTCTAAAAAACTGGATACCCTGACAATTAATGATCTTGATGCGGAATTATTAAAAGATAAAAAATCAATCATACTGCTGGGTGCTCAGGAAAAATTATTAGAGGATAACCAGCAACTGATCAGTATTAAAAATGGATATGAAGAAGTCCTTAACTTATTGACTCATGAATTTAAGAATCTGCTTACTACAGCCCAGGGATATAATCTGTTTTTAGAAAAAAAATTAATTGCCGAAGATCGTCAGGAATTGCTGGAATTGCATAATTCCAGTGATCGTGTGATAAAAAAGCTGTTTTATATGGTTGATTCGATTTTAAAAATGTCGCTCAATGAAAAGAAATTGTTAAAGCCAGATTACAGGTTGATCGATTTTATAGCAGATATACTTGATCCGTTAGAATCCGAATTAAATCATATTTTCTCCACAAAATCGATGCAAATCAAACGGAGAGTTCAAGCAAAAAAAACAATGCTGATGGCAGATGAGCAACTTCTTGAGATTATCGTTCGTAATTTATTAGAAAATGCTGCAAAGTATGGTGATCATGATAGCACTGTGGATATTGTAGTCAAGAATCAACGAAATGGAATTGTGGTTTCTATCAAAAATTTTTGTAAACACTTACCGGACAATATCAGTAATAATATTTTTGAGAAATTTAATTCGGTTAAAATAAGTAATATCCAGGCTGGAACGGGAATCGGGTTATATAATGTTAAAAATTTATTGAGATTACACAATGGCGATGTTACCTGTAACGCAGTCACAAATAAATGGATCAAATTCACTTTCTACCTGCCATATGAACCTCAGAAGGGATCGGCCTGAAATGATCCAGGATATTATCCGTTTGCATGTGCCCTGTCATATTGCCTATACCAGTCTGGTTGAGGACTTTATGCGTTCTCTGGGTACACATATCTATCCGGATAATGAGAGTAAACGCGATAGTTTGAGTACCGTGATGAATGAAGTATTTACCAATATCGTTAAACATTCGGATACGGCCAAACTGGATGGAATGGTGCGTTTTCAAATGGAGTTCGGGTCGAAGGAACTAGTCGTATCGATTTTTGATCATGGACCGGGTATTAAAATTGATAACGAATATCCGCCATATTCCGAAGAAAAGGTAGGGAAAAGAATCCGCTTCAGGCAGGTAATAGACGGCGCTGTTTATGTGACTGTTTTATCACCAAATGATGTTGCATTTGAATTTGAAAAGACTGAATTTGAGTCAGGAATATCTGCAGATATCAGTCATTTAAAAGGTCATGGTCTCGGCATCTCGATTATGACCAAGATAATGGATTCGGTTACCTATAGATTAAAAGAAGACGGCCAGTTTGATTGGTTAATGATAAAAAATATTGAATAAAATAGGGAGTAATATCCATGAGTGAGCATCCAATTTCACCTCTGACAAGCCTTAGCGAAGATGAACAGTTTTTTTATGATACAGTGCGGGATTTTGCACGTGAGAAAGTAACACCATTGGTGAAAGAAATGGATGACAATGCGAAAATAGATCCGTCCATACCGGCTCAGCTCTTTGAAATGGGGTTGATGGGAATCGAAATACCAGAGGAATATGGCGGATCCGAAACATCATTTTTTATGTCAATTCTGGCAGTAGAGGCCCTCAGCACGGTTGATCCATCGGTAGCGGTCATGGTGGATGTTCAGAACACACTGGTCAATAATGCATTCCTTCGATGGGGTGCGGAAGAGCTCAAAGCAAAATATTTGCCGATGCTGGCTACAAAAAAAATGGCTGCCTATGCACTTTCGGAAGCGGGATCGGGAAGTGATGCGTTTGCCCTGGCCACCCGGGCTGTGGATAAAGGTGATTTCTTTGAACTAACGGGAAGAAAATTATGGATTACCGGGGCGGATGAGGCAGAAGTATATATCGTATTTGCTAATGCAAACCCGGAAGATGGTTACAAAGGTATTACTGCATTTATCATCGAACGTGATTTTGAAGGATTTCAGGTAGGTAAAAAGGAAGATAAACTCGGGATCCGTGCATCGAGTACCTGTGAGCTGATTCTTGAACAATGTAAAGTACCAAAGGAAAATGTGCTTGGCGAAGTAGGGAAAGGCTATAAAGTAGCCATCGAGACCTTAAATGAAGGTCGAATCGGAATTGGTGCACAGATGGTTGGACTGGCTCAGGGTGCGTTTGAATATGGTGTCAAATATGCCAAAGAGCGGGAACAGTTTGGCAAACCAATTTCCAGTTTTCAGGGCCTGCAGTTTCAATTGGCCCAGGCCGCGACAGAACTCGAGGCGGCCAGATTGATGGTATATAATGCGGCACGAATGAAAGATGCGGGCCATACTTTTATCAAGGAAGCCGCAATGGCAAAGTTGTACTCATCCCAATTGGCTCAGAAAATTACATCGTTGATCGTTGAGGTTCTCGGAGGATATGGTTTTACCAGGGAATACCCGGTTGAAAAATTTTATCGCGATAGCAAAATCGGTACTATCTATGAAGGTACCTCAAATATGCAATTACAGACTATTGCGAAGATGTTGTTGAGTGAATGAGGTAAATGATGGATAACAAGGATAAAAGGTTAAGAGGAAAATAGGATAATAGGAAAAAAGTCCCTGAGCGCTTTAGTCCCTAAGTCCCTAAGCACTTGATAAGTATAAAAATTGCTTAACAAACCAAATAAGAAGCGATCAACTTGCCTACTGCCTACTGCCTACTGCCAATCGCCAACGGTTTACTGCCTACTCCACCCTTGTCGCCACAAAGACAAAAAGTGAATCGCCTACATTCGCCCGGTTCAGGATGGAATAATTTTGGATTAACGGTATCTCTATCTTGCCAAAATCCGGTTGATAGTCTTTTTTTATCCAGTTCAACCCATATGCTGCCCAGCGCATGGCATCGATTGTGGCGCTTCGTTCTGCCAATGAAACAGGAATTGCTTGCCCGGTCTCTGGATTTGTTTTTCGGGCAATACCCATAGAAATAAAAAATCCACGATCCTCATGATATGCTTTTTGACAATATTGTTTTCGAAGTTCAATATTTTTTCCATCAATTTTTATCAATTCCTGTGCTTCATAAATTGATACCAGGTAATCATTATCAAAATCAGACATATTGTTACTAACAGCGGAGTTTTCTTGATTGTTGATTTTTATCTCTTCCACCTGCTCCTTTGTTTCGGATTTGCATGCCACTAAAAAAATAAGAAGCGTAAGAAAAATCATAATATATTTCATCATTATACAGACCTCCCTGATAGGATGGATAATATGTATATAATTATGTAAAAATTCATTTTGAACGTAAAATATGGATTTGTAATATCACTTAAAAGTATCATTATTAAATAAAAATAACAAGAGGGTATTATGCTACGGAGACTTGTTTATTTCTTGACTGTTTTTTCACTGATAAGCTGTGTTGAACAAAAATCAGATATTTTTGATGAAGTAAAAATATTGCACGAAAAGGGTGAATTCTCACAGGCAGACAGTATTATTTCTGCTTACCTCAGCGAAAATCCAGATTTAGATAATGAAACCGTTCAAACACTGAATTTTGAAATCGAAAGAGGCAAACGTATAATTAATGATTATCTGTTAAGTGAGGATAAGTTCACCTCAATTCTAAATAAAACAATGATCGATTTTAATCTTGAAGAGTTTCTGGAATGGGAGAGTGAGGGTCGTTTTGATATTCTATATGTGAATGGAGAAAAAAGATATGCAAATCCCAGTGTAAGCAATCTGTTCTTCAGGTATCCTGAACTGCGTAAACGTAAGCATAATCAAAATACAATAAGCACAACAGCCAGATTGGCGCTGGCACAGGCAAAAGAATTAAAGCGGATGAGTAAAATCTATCCTGATCCGGTACTTATGCCAAGAAAATGTAAAGTACGACAAAGCTTAAAGATAAACGAAGGTACGGTGCCCGGCCTGGAAATGGTTTCGTGTTGGTTGCCATATCCATCCTTATTCCAAACTCAGGGTAGTGTGAAATTTGAATCTGCTGCTTTTAATCCTCGCTGGATTGATCATGCGACAAGTACAATTCGATCGGTATATTTTGAAGCACAGATGCCGGAATCCGGTCCCCTTAAATTTACACTTGAATACGAGTATACCGCCTACGCCTACTACCGGGAAATTGATATAACCAGGGTGGAATCTTTCACAGGAAAAGAGAAGGAGTTCCTGACCTACACCCGTGAGGAATCTCCCCACGAGATATTTACACCAAAAATGCGTGAATTGGCAGGAAGAATTACTGCCGGTGAAACAAATCCCTATCTAAAGGCAAAAAATATATATAACTGGATCGCCGACAGTATTAAATATAGCTATGCCAGGGAATATTCAACATTACGAAATATCAGCGAATACTGTAATGATAATCGCTATGGAGATTGTGGTCAGGAAGCAATCCTTTTTATCACCCTATGTAAAATTTCCGGGGTTCCCGCCCGCTGGCAATCGGGATTTTTCGTATTTCCCAATGATGAGGGTATGCATGACTGGTCAGAAATATATATAAAACCGTATGGCTGGATTCCAGTAGATTCCTATATGGGTATATTCTTTACATCGATGACAGATGATCTTACACCAGAAGAACGTAATGAGATGCGTGATTTTTATTTTGGCAATATCGATCATTACCGATTGGTTGCAAATAAGGGACATAGCCAGAAGTTATATCCCCCAAAGAAGCATTTCAGATCAGAAACTGTAGATTTTCAGCGGGGTGAAGTGGAATGGCAGGGGGGCAATCTGTATTTTCCGGATTGGCGCTGGAGTCTTGACGTAACCGAAATTCAATAATGCAAATCTTGTTCCCGGATTTCACTTAGGAACTAAAAATCGGTCAATGGCCTGAATCTGTTATCTATGTTTTATCTTACAAGACGCACATTAATCGCGCGATCACCCTTCATATCACTGCGTATATCAAATAAGACCTGTTGCCCATCGATAAGCCGTTTATTGCTGATTGATACATGCAGATCACTCATATGAACAAATAAGTCGTCTCCGTCATCCGTCGATATAAAGCCAAACCCCTTTGTTGAATCCCAACTCTTAACTGTACCATTCTGCAATTCAGACCTCCGTCGTAATTCTCATAAATGTTGAATATCATCCTGATCCTGATTCAGGAAATTGAATTTATATAATATCTGATAGCTTGTGCAAATCTTAGAAGCCATAATTTTTTAAATGAGAAAATTGTTTTGTATATTTTCATCAGAATTTAAAAATTCGGACAGGATCACAGGATAATAATAATTGGAAAGGCACTCGTGAGAAAAAAAATACGTGTTGCTCTTTTGTTTGGCGGGCGATCGGCAGAACATGAAGTTTCTTTGCAATCGGCGCTTAATGTGTATGATGCCATTGATAAAGACAAATATGAATTAGTATTGATAGGAATAGATCAGAATGGCAAATGGCATCTTAATGATGCCCATGAGTTTCTGCTTAATGCAAACAAACCGGATCAGATATCTCTCAAGTCAGGTATAGGAAATCTGGCCCTGATTCCCGGAGAAGAATCGCATGTGATTGTAGATGTCACAAAAAAACAGAATATCGGTGTGATCGATGTGGCGTTTCCCATATTACATGGACCATTTGGTGAAGATGGCAGTGTGCAGGGTTTGTTGAAACTTGCAGATATTCCCTATGTTGGCTCCGGTATCCTCGGTTCTGCCGTTGCTATGGATAAAGATGTTATGAAACGTATTCTGGCGCAGGCGGGAATCCCGCAAGCCCGTTTTCTTACTTTTAATTATGTCGACAAAGACAGTTTAGATTACGAGACTATTGCAGATAAACTCGGTTCACCCTTTTTTGTAAAACCGGCCAATCTTGGATCTTCGGTAGGTATTGGGAAGGTGCATAATGTGGAAGAATTTTCACCAATTACCAAACGGGCATTTGAATATGACAATAAGATAATTATTGAAGAATTTATAAAAGGACGCGAGATAGAATGTTCGGTTCTTGGGAATGCTGATCCTATTGTATCTATACCGGGAGAAGTAAGGGCCCGTCATGAATTTTATGACTATGATGCAAAATATGTCGATCAAAACGGCGCTGAAATGGAGATCCCCGCAAGACTGGATCCCGAAATTATAAAAAAAATACAAACTCTGGCATTGCAATCATTCCACGCGCTCTGTCTTTCCGGGATGGCCCGTGTCGATTTTTTTCTAAAGGAGAATGGTGAGGTATTGATAAATGAATTAAATACCATTCCCGGGTTCACCCGCATCAGTATGTATCCTAAATTATGGGAAGCCAGCGGTATCACCTACTCTGATTTAATCGACAGGTTAATTCAACTGGCGATTGAAAAATTTGAACAGGATAGAAGATTAAAAATATCTGCCCGGTAATTTATCACAAACGAACCTAACATATGGAAATAGTTATTCCGCTTTTTATCATTCTCTCTGCATATTTCCTCAAAGGTCTTAGCGGTTTTGGGCCTGCCCTGATAATGATACCCTTTCTGACAATTGTTTATGATCCCGTGACAGCTATCGTTGTAACCACGATGCTGGACTTCCTTGCCGGTATCGCCCTGATCCCTCAGATCCGTAAAGAAATTTCCTGGTCTTTTGTCATACCCATTATAATTACCATGGCAATTGGTGCCACAATTGGCGCGTATCTGCTCGGACAATTGCCAACGAATATAATCAGGCAGATTATGGGGATTTCCATTGGACTGTTTGCACTATATATATTTTTTCTGAAAGAGTCAGACACACCTGCGAATAAAAAAGCAGGATTACTCAAGTATCCGGTTGGGATTGTCAGCGGATTGTTCGGCGGATTATTGGGTATCTCCGGGCCCCCATTGGTAATCTATATGAAATTATCGTTTGCCAAAGCGTTTTTTCGCACCCAGTTAATTGCAATTTTTCTATTTGGCGCAGGGTGGCGACTAGTATTGTACCAATTAAATCATCTCGAACTTAATTTGAATTGGTATGTCTTGCTGCTATTTATAATTACTATGATTTTGGGCGTTTATATCGGAAATAAAATACATTTCAAAATTAGCGAAACTCTTTTTACCCGCATAGTGGCCATTATTATTTTCTCAACTGCAATCGGAATGCTGGTTTAAATTACATTTTTATAGGTTCGCAAAGCCCGTTCTCTGGCAAAAGTATGATCAATTATTGGCGCTGGATATTTATTGGTTCCGTATTCTGGAATCCATTTCTTTATATATATCTGATCCGGATCAAATTTTTTCGCCTGGGTCATGGGATTAAAAATCCTGAAATACGGTGCCGCATCACATCCGCAGCCGGCTGCCCATTGCCAGTTTCCATTATTGGCTGCCAGGTCATAATCCAGGAGCTTTTGGGCAAAATATTTTTCACCCCAACGCCAGTCGATCAACAAATGCTTGGTTAAAAAACCGGCCGTAATCATTCTCACACGATTGTGCATATAACCGGTTGCATTCAGTTCTCGCATACCTGCATCCACCAGTGGAAATCCTGTTGTACCTGCACACCAATGTGCAAAATCTTTTTCATCATTGCTCCAGGATATCCCTTTATATTTTTTCTTGAATGGAGAATCTACAACATGGGGGAAATGAAATAGTATCATCATAAAGAATTCGCGCCAGATCAGTTCGTTCAGCCAGGTTTCATTCAATTGTAATGCTTCACGGACTAGTTTTCTCACACTTACCGTCCCAAACCGTAAATGAACACTCAATCGTGATGTCCCATCGATAGGTGGATAATCACGAGTCTCATGATAATGCGCAATTATTTCTTCATCAATTACTGGCTTAGAAAACGGTATATTGGTCGTTTCAAAACCAATATCTTTTATTTCGGGCAAGGCGGGCAGACTTGTTTTGAGAAAGGTATCTGTTTTGTTTTCAGATGGATATGGATTCAGTTGCGATATAGTCAGCAGGTTTTTCCACTTTTTACTAAAAGGGGTAAACACGGTGTATGGCGAACCATCATCTTTTATTATTTCAGATTTTTCAAATATCACCTGATCTTTAAAAGAAAATACATTGATTCCTTTTGAACTCAAAACTTCCGTAACTATTGTATCTCGTTCAATGGCATAAGGCTCATAATCATGATTAAAAAATACCGATTCAATATCAAGATCAGTGGTCAATTCCTGCCATATATTTTCAGGTTTGCCCGTCAGTATGAGTAATCCGCTGCCGATTCCTTTCAGGTACGTGTCAATTGTCTGGAGATTCTGATAGATAAAATTTATACGCAGATCATTTTTGTTTTTTAGATTGTCCAGAATATATGAATCAAAGATAAATATTGGTAGCACCGGTAATGGGCCATTTAGTGCATTAAACAGTCCGGTATTGTCGTCAAGACGCAGATCACGGCGAAACCAGAAAACATTAATTTTTGTTTTAATATTGCTGGAGGTAAGCATGTAAATATATTATCCCGAAAAATGTTCTTTAATTTTTTTCTGCCGGAATTTAAAAATCGAATCTACCTGTTTCTCAACAAAAATTCTATGTACAACAGTTTTAAAAATCCAACCCGGAATGTCATAATCAACCGTATCAATCATCGTTGTTTTACCATCTTTTGCTTCGAAGCGATGTTCATGTATCCAGACAGAGTATGGCCCCTTGATTTGTTCATCAATAAATCGATGGGGGGGATCCCAGAGTGTAATTTTTGTTTTCCAGTATAATGGAATTCCGTATAACCGTATACGGTATTTGATTATTGTACCGGTTTTTATTTCTATCGGTAATGGTGTTAATATTTTAAAATTCAGCCAATCTGGTGTAAGAATTTCAAGATTTTCTACCTTTGAAAAAAAAGGAAATATATCCTGGATCGGTTTATCAATTTGCTGTTTTGTTTTAAATCTAAATTTTTCCATTTTTATCACTCATTTTTATTCCCATTAGATAATACATATCCCTAATGGGAAATATTCCATGTTTTCTCTTTACTCTTCTCGAGGTTCTTTAAAAAATAACCACAGAGTACACAGAGTAAATATTTAATATTTATCGACTTAAATAAAATTCTTTTCTTCTCTCTGCCTGTGACCCCAAATATATATTGAATTATATATACTGATTTTCATGAATTGAAAAAATTGATTTACTTAGATTTTATCTTACCTGTTCTCAATAATACCTTAATCCATTGGTGGGTATATTAATTTATTTGAAAATATATTTATAAATCAATTAATTTATTTTTTTAAACACATCTTCTTATAGACTCTTCTTAAAAAGAGTTTGGTATATTTCTCTGTGCTCTCTGTGGTTAATTGACTAATGATTTATGATTAAAAGGGTTAACTCTCCAGAATAAAAAATCAAAAAAATGTAAATAAATCGAACTTTTTTTGTGTTCCATGTTTAAAAAGAAGAAACAATCTAGGATAATTTTATGAATGAAATACAGATGATACCTATTTTTCCGTTAAAACTGGTTCTCCTGCCCGATGGGGTACTTCCGCTACATATTTTTGAACCAAGATATAAAGAAATGATCGCTTATTGCCTAAGAGAAAACGTGGAATTTGGTTTGGTTTATTCTGCTGGCAACGAGATCCGGAAAGTCGGATGCACAGCACAAATTACAAAGGTAATTAAGGAATATGATGACGGCAGAATGGATATCGTAACCAAAGGTAAAAATCGGTTCAGAATAAAAAATATTTCTGAGGAGGAAACATACTTTCAGGCCTCGGTTGTTTACTTTGATGATGAGGAAGAGACAGAGACTCCGGAGATGGTGGAGTTTGTGCATCAGGGTATTGAGTTACTGAAAGAGATTGAAACGGTGACCGGTTCGAGTGAGGAGCAATATGATCTCGGGGAACTCAATATTAGAGTGATGTCTTTTTTAATTGCCAATTCGACAGTAATTCCGGACTATCGCAAACAGGAGTTTCTTGAGATGACCTCAACAAGCGAAAGGATATCTGCGGAAGTAAAAGATCTCAAAGAGGCCTTGAAAAATCTAAAACTGATATCCGAGTTTAATAAAGCAGCCAAAATTCCACAAAAGGTGCATGGATTTTATGTAAATTGATTGTCATAAACTATCTTGAAATAATACTTGACAAGAAATTAAAGAAGGGCAAAGTTTTATCGTAATTCGTATTCGTATCCTGTATCCTGTAATTCCTGCATCCTGTTCAGGCAAACAATCCCTTAAGGGGCACTGAATAGATGGGTTCTTCCTGCAATTCCTCCCGATTCAATATATCATTTACTGCATAAACGGCAGATGTGGATGCCGCTTCCATCAGCATGGCCGGTACAGGTAATTTTATCCAGTCACCACATAAATATAATCCGGGTATTTCAGTAACCGGCTCAGGACGATTGGCATATAGATTTGTATGAAACGCGGTAAAATCTTCTCTTACCTGTAGATTTTCATACTTTATTTTGAATCCATCCAATTCAGGGAAATAAATGGAAAATTCTTTTAAAAACTGTTCACGAATAGCCCCATGATCGTCCCAGCCGTTTGGCAGGGCATAGGAGTGAAGTTCAAATATGCCTCCACCATTTTTACTTACCCAATCCGCAGATGATTTTTCCATCTGATGATAAATAGTCACCGAATCCAGAATCTCCAATGCATCGGTAAAAATAAAGAAAGGTAGATCACGATCTGTATTTTTGTCTATCCAGAGTCTGAGAACCGCATATTTTTGCGATATTTTTTGCTCACTGATTTGTTTGGCAAAATTCGGATATGATTTTTGTAGCGGTTTTGATTTTTCGATTATTTTTTTTGTTCCCGGGATGTCTGTCCCAAGCACAATATAATCATATTCTTTCTTATTTAAGACAAACTTATCCTGCTTCTTTTCAATTTTGTCCACTGGGGTGCTGGTATATATATTCGTATTGAAATTTTTTAAATATTTTTCCATTGGCTTCCACAGTGACGAGCTCAAAATCATCATCAAGTACATCATATATCAAACCATGATCATTGCTTAAAAAATAAAAATGGAAGCTTTTTATCAACTCTGCCATAGAAATAAGATGGGGCTCGGAGAAGAATGCTCTTGAGAAGGTAGTAAACATTAAGCGCATTTTATCCGGTAAATTGGCCGCCTTAGCATAATCCTCAAAGGTCATTGAGTCGAATGCCGGGAATGTTTGCTCGCGTTCATACTCAAGTAAGGCAATCATCTGGTTGATTTTCAGACGGAATGCAATATCCTTAATCGTATATATTTTGGTCTTGAGCATGGATAATAAATTGAAGATCGGAACGGTTTTTAATTCCTTAAAACTGAAATTGCCATAATCCTGGGTGAGAATTAAATAATCGTCAATCGGTCTAAAATTGCGATCAGCGCCTACTTTCCCGAGTATACGACGCAGATTATAATATTGCCGGAAAAATGCATGGAATCCGTGTTCAATGTTGGTGGAATAAGAATCAGAAAACGTATGGGGCCAGGACCCAACTTTTCCGCCAAGAAAATTGTCCCGCTCATAAATATCGACTTCAAAACCGCGCTCAGCGAGCACAACTGCTGCGGACATACCGGCAATGCCGGCGCCGGCAATCGCCACTTTTTTTGCATCCTTTAAATTTAAGGGCGCATTTTGGTTGACTGTGTTGATCAGATGTTTATATCCACCCAGTCTTTTTTTAATCAGATTTTCAAAATACCTTTTCATGAGCTTTACGTACCTTATATGTTACCCGGTTTTTTTGCTAAGAATGTATGTAGAATTGGCCTGCGCCAACTTTTTAACGGTACTGAATTTACATTTATATATCCTGAATCATCTAACATCTGTTTGAATTTATCTGGTGAAGGGAAATCGGCAACACTCCTTATAAGATACTTAAATATAGTAACAGATCCGGTTAGCATTGCTGAAAAAGGAATGATCAGCATATAACCCAATACCTTCCAGTATAGTCTGGCCAGAAGGGTTGGGTTTACAGAGTATTCATGAAAGGCGATAATTCCACCCGGTTTTAAAATGCGGTAAAGATTTTTGAGACAGGCTGTGTAATCAGTCATGTTACGAATGCCATAAGCCATGAAAATGGCGTCCAGGCTATTATCTGGCAGGTCAAGATTCATTACATCCTGATTCTTGAATGTCAGTTTTTGATTTGTATTAGTGACAGATATTTGTTGCTCTGCTACGGCCAGCATTTCATCTGAAAAATCGACAGCCAGAATTTGGCCATCAGGTAATGCCTCCAGACATGCCAATGTTGATTTACCAGTCCCGCAACACAGATCAGCCAGATATTCATCGCCTTTCAGATTCATTCGTTGAACACTGAGTTTCAGATCGGATGAGTACCCTTGACTGAATGAAGTGGCCAGATCATAACGTCGTGCAATTTTATTAAATTCTTTTGGTACCTGGGTTTTGTTTGCTAAAAGTGTATCTGGTGTGCTCATTTATTGGTGTGCCTGAGATGAAAGTTTCATTTTTCGCCGCCAGAATTTACGAAATGCCAGGGATATTTCATCCCCTTTGACACTAACTTCATGCCAGTTATCCTTCCGCTGGCGCATTATTTCAAGTTGGGCCGATAAAAAATCAATATCTTCCTCAACGATTTTCGCCGATTTCCGGGCCATAAAAAATCGGGCAAATGCCGGAAAAAGCGCGAAAATATTCTTCCACAGCGTAATCTGCATCATGTTTACATGATCATCATCTACCTGGTAAACATGCTCGAGGATGAGTAATGTTCGTTGCTCAAATTCTAATTGCAATCTTGAAATATTTGGGAAATAGAAACCATACTTTGTTAAAATATTTATTTTTTTGCCAAAATATACTTTTTCGGCAACCGATCCAACATTTGCTCTGAAGTAATTTCCGCGAAGACCTTCATCTATGATATCAATATTGAACTCTGCCGGGTATTCTTTTATCTGACCCATAAAAGACCGAATGGAGTTGCGATGTACAAACGCGATATGATAGGGATCGATCAGACTCTCGGCTGTCGACTCCAGGTCAGCCTTAAAGGTGTACGTTTTGTAGGTGAAATCCCAGGTATTCATCTCCGGAATATCATTGGGTTTTACTTTATCTGCCATTTCACTATCGCCCATAAATACCCACAGCCAGCGATTAAATTCCATCAGAGGATATGATTTTATTTGTGCAGTCTTTGGGATTTTTGCTTCATCCAGCTGCGACGGGATATGAACACAGGTTCCCTGCGCATTATATCTCCAGCCATGATAACCGCAGACAACCCGGTCTTTCTCGAGATAACCCAGAGAAAGGGGAACATTACGGTGACAGCACCGGTCTTCCAGAGCGATAGCCTTGCCCTGTGAATCACGATAAAATAAAATGCTTTCGCCGAAAAATTTGCGTGTTATTATTTCATTTTTTAATTCATTGGCAGGACAGATAAGATACCAGTGATTTTTTAGTGCTTCCAATTTTTAAAAACCTCAATTGTTTAGCCAGAATTCTTGATAACCACAAAGTCACAAAGTTTTAAATAATAATAGGTTATCAGAAATATTTAAAATTCCTTTTTCTTTGTGTCTTCGAGTCTTAGTGGTGATATTTATGACTTAATCAAGTTATAAGAAATTACTTAAAAAAGAAGACATTGACAATGCTCTTGTTTTGATTACCTGGCCGGCAACGATACCCAATTTTTTATGTTGCGGAACGAAAACACGGCCTAAGAATGGATTATAATTTTGTAATTCTATCTTTTTCAAAATTCCGCGATAAATTTTGCTTGCTGAATAAATTGCAAACTGGGCATTGTGATCAAGCATTTTAATGCCCTTTTCTGCGTCGTCATAGTATTTATGGGCACGGTCGACCTGAAATTTCATCAAAGCATAAATTTCATCTGTCATTCGTTCTTCAAAAATATCATTAATATTTACATTAAACCGGTTTATATCTTCCAAAGGCAGATAAATCCGCCCCATATCCTTATCTTCCTTTACATCCCGCAAAATATTTGTCAACTGCATGCCGATACCGAGACTCTCCGCATGTCCCAGAGCACGTTCATCGTTATATCCGAGCAGGGGTGTCATCATTAATCCGACGACACCGGCCACACGATAGGCAAAAAGATATAACTCATCAAAGGTATCATATCGCCTTTTGTGGGTATCCATCTTTACACCTTCAATTAACTCCAGTGCCGGTTCTATTGGGATGTTAAAATGTTTGGCAACGGAAATGAATGGCTTAACGATTGGATGTTCAGATTCACCTGTACGATATGCAATATGCAGTTCTTCTTCAAGATAATCCAGTTCATGTGTTACCTGTTCAATGTCACGCGGACGTGGCGTGTCGATCAAATTATCCACATAGCGACAAAATCCATACAGCGCATATGTCGCCCATCGTTTTTCCCGTGGCAACATGGTAGCTGAGAAATAGAAACTTTTGGCATAGTGTGCCGTTAAGTCACGCGCATAATTAAATTGCGGTTTATTTTCTTTGTTCATGTATTTCATGATGTCACTTCCTCTAATTTTTCAACTGGATTGGGGACATGGTTAAAATCGTCAAGTATCACTTTCTCGGTTGCTTCTGCGGTTAATAATACGCCCGGTAAGCCCGCACCGGGATGGGTGCCGGCACCTACAAAATAAAGGTTGTTAATATCGGAACTCCGGTTGTGTGGTCTGAAATAGGCCGTCTGTGTTAACTTGGGTTCAAATCCCCAGGGACTGCCAAGATTTGAATTCCGGTTTATTTTAAAATCCACAGGTGTAAAAACCTCAAGTACTTCTATATTTTTCTGCAAATCCTCTAAACCAAAATCATTCTCCAGAAAGTTTAGAATCCGGTCCGTGAATGTCTGCGTCATAGTATCCCAGTCAATATCACCGGATAGATTGCTTACGGGTATCAGGACATACATACTTTCACCACCATCCGGAGCCATACCGGCATCACTACGTGTCGGAGCATGCAGATACATTGAAAAATCGTCCGGAAGTATTTTTTTATCAAATATATCCTTTATCAGGTCCTTATACCGGTCCGACAATATAAGCGTGTGATGCAGCAATTGGGGGTACTGCTTTTTTGAACCGATATATAATAGAAAAGCGCTCATGGAAGTTGATTTCCGGTCTATCTTTGCATCCGTCCATTTTTTACGATGTTCCGGTTTAATGAGATGTTTATATGTATGAGCAACATCCGCATTTGATATGACCGCATCCGCTGAAATAAACTCATCGTTGGCGATGACACCGGTTGTCCGGCCATTTTCAACCACAATTTCCTTTATCTCAGAATTGGTCTTTATTTTTCCGCCCAGCTCAATAAATATATTTTCAAATGCCCGGACCAGTGAATACATACCACCTTTGGTAAACCAGACCCCCCCGGCTTTTTCAAGATAAGGGATCATCAAATAGACACTGGGTGACCGGAATGGATTTCCGCCAATAAATAACGGATGGAATGAAAAGGTGAACCGGTGGTTTGGATGTTTGAAATACCTTTTTACATAAGTATACGCAGGTAACAGTGCATTTAATTTCAGGGCCCGCGGAATGAAATCAAACATTGTTTTCCAGGACATAAACGGCATAGAACCCAATCCATCTGTAATTACAGCATCATAAATCTTGCGGCAATTTTCCATGAACCGGTCATAATTTTTAGCATCTTCCGGATCAAATTTTGCCATCTGCGCTTTCATTTTGTCACTATCACCGGTGTAGTCCAGATATTGACCATCATGAAAATAAATCCGGTAATACGGATCCAGTTTGATAAGGTCTAAATAATCCTCCAGGCGCTTACCTGCTGAGGAAAACACTTTTTCAATAATATCCGGCGCGGTGATAAGTGACGGCCCCATATCAAATGTATATCCGTCTTTCTTAAGTTGATAGGCATGTCCGCCGATTATTTCATTTTTTTCCATAATGGTGACATCAAATCCCTGGGATTGCAAACGAATAGCAATACCAAGACCACCAAACCCGGAACCAATTACAATAATTTTTTTCGACATATTTTCTTCTCGTTTCTGTCGTTCCCAAGTTGTACTTGCGAACGCCTCTTTTTTCCTCGTTACCAAGTTGTACTTGGTAACGCATAGTTCCATCAAGTTGCTCTTACTTTTCCTTGGTTCATTGACTTCAACTTCTCATAAACCACTGTATTTAAATACAGCAGAGATATACCATAACCAAAATCCTCTATTGGAATAGTGATCACTCTGAAACCCAGTTGAAACGATTCACCATACGTTACCACTGGTCGCCCTGTTAGAAAGCCATTAAACAATAGTATAAATCCAACAATCATAGCCATATACCACCAAAATCGTTTTTGTAAAAACAGATTGGTCTCAAGCCATTGATCTGTAATAATCGCAATGGTCAGGAAAACCAGAACAAGTCCGGTATATTCAAGACCTGCAAAATAAAGTATTGCTCCGGGAACCGGCAGTAGCAATAACACCTGCCTCAACCGGTTTATTCTCTCAATTTGATCCGGAGATGTGCGCCGTGAAATCATTTCCCATGTAAACAAACAGGCAAACGGGACGGTGACAAAAAACAACCATTCTTCAATTGGCAGATTGAATAATTTTATGCCTGTAATATATTTTTCATTAAACATCCAATGTGCACCAGTGACCAGGGCATCCCAGATAATAAATGGAACTCCGACAACGACAATTGAAATAATCGCATCTTTCCATCTATCAATAAAATAAAATGGTTTCAACATGCCCAGAAAAAACGGGCCAGTTAAAACAATGATATTAAATATGAGATACTCGTAATACATTTTCACCCTTTTAATAACTAATATTTACTATAACCGGGAGTGTTTAAAAATTATTCCCAAATTGAGCGTTATGAGCGTAATTACGTTAAATATACTTTATGCAATGAGGATAACTCAAGAAAATACATAATGTTGCATCGGCATATATTTTATGTAAAAATCGACTGAATTGATAAGTTTTTAGTTTGTAATTACGATCATTATATAATCCCCGTAATACAGAACTAAGTTACATTTTGAATTATTTCGCTTTTCTTGGAAGTTGAATGAATAATTTGAAGTGAGAAGTGACAAGTTAGGAGTTAGAAGTTAGAAATGAGAGATTAGAGATTAAAATGTTGCCAATCGGTGATAAACAACAGGCAAATTACAAATTACGAATCACCAGTTACAAATCCCTCATTTCTAATTCCTAATCTCTAATTTTTTTCCGCGTCTCTGCGACTCTGCGAGAATGAAACAATAATAATTGACTAACAATATTTGATATCTTTACATAGTATCATCGTAACTTCGATCCAAGAGCCGGGATAATGCGTTATCTAATTCGGGATATTGAAACCGGTATCCTGCATCGGTTAATTTTTTGGGGATGACATTTGTGCTTGTCAATAGCAATTCTTCTGCCATTTGGCCCATAGTGAGTTTTAAGATAGATGCGGGGACATTCATAAATGCCGGACGGTGCAATACATCCGATAGTGTTTTGGTGAACCGGGCATTGGTTACCGGGTTGGGTGAAACCATATTTACCGGTCCGTTAAGTTTGTCGTTGGCAATAATAAACTCAAGGATCGCCGGAATTTCCAACACACTGATCCAGGGCATATATTGCTTTCCGGAGCCTATCTTTCCGCCCAATCCCATTTTAAATATTGGGATTAATATTTTTAAAGCGCCTGCGGAGGGGCTTAAAACAACCCCGAAGCGCAAAAAGATGGTTCTTATTCCGGCAGAAGTTAACGCTTGTGCGGCTTCTTCCCATCGGAGTACTACTTCAGTAAGAAACCCAGATCCAGGGGGTGATGTCTCGGTCACCTGTTTTTCGCCCTGATCGCCATAAAACCCGGTGGCGGAAGCACAGGCAAATAGTTTGGGAGGATTATTTAACTGAGAAATCACCTTTGCCAGCAGACGGGTTGAATCAACGCGGCTGTTTAAAATTTTCTTTTTGAAACCCGGACTCCAGCGACGACCCGAGATATTTTCTCCACTTAGGTGGATGACTACATCAAATCCTTCGATATCGGAAGCAGTGAGTCTGCTGTTTTGCGGGATCCCAGAAAATCTCATTTATACCAGTGTCGCGCCGAACCAATCGATGGACATCATGCCCATTTGATTTAAAATGATTCGTCAGAACACGCCCAACCAATCCACTGCTACCGGAAATCAGGATTTTTAAACTCATCATCATCTACCTTTTAAGAAAAAGTCATTACTACTGACTTAGTATCTCTTAATATTCTAATTATTTTTTCTCCGCAGAGCCGCAGAGACGCAGAATTTAAATAAAATAATTTATTCTTAGTGAATTCTTCGTGAAATCCTTCGTGTTACAATTAAAATATGAACCTGATATGGCTGCTATATTTATTGTCAAAACGAGCAGCGAGTACCTGGTGCCGAGTACCGAGTATTAGAATTCCGCACTAATACCGATCGATGGTAAAATCCCGATTCCACCCTGCGTCTCGACGGTATCTTCCCAAAAATCATAAGTAGGTTTGCGTTCGATTTTATTATTCAAAACATTCTGAATATCGACAAATACAACCAACCGCCAGTTACTAAAATTAAAAAATCGATCTACCCGAAAGTCCAAAATTCCCTGGGCCGGAAGTCTTTCAGAGAGATACTCGTCGGGCAGGTTTTGGATTTCGCCAGGATTGACGGGATTTTCTGAAGGTCTGTAGACCGGAGTATAGGGCGCACCTGTGTAATATCTGTATTTCGTGCTTATTTCCCAGTTTTTATCGAACATATAACCACCGGAGATATTAAAAATAAATCGTTGGTCAAATTGACCGGGATATGTTTTTTTGTTACCGGCTATAAATTCACCCTTGCTGTAAGCGAGACCTATTTGCCCATAGCATGGTACCGAAGAAAACTTCTTTTGCATCAGCCATTCAAAGCCGTAGGCGATCCCGGTTGCGGTAGATACCATTGGAAAATAGCCAAATGACTGAAAATCATCTTCCTGTCCACCAAAACCGGTTCCTGTATTAGTAATAACAAGATAATCGTTTACATCAGGAATTGTCCCGGTTGGCAGATCGCGATATCTTTTATAAAATGTTTCAATTGATACGCGCAAATCATCCTGAATCAAATATTCTGCGCCGATAATCGCCATATTATTTTGTAAGGCTTTAAGATTTCTGTTTTCTTCACTGACCATCCATACATAAGAAGGGGACTGGTAGTATACACCCAGGCTGGCCTTAAAACTTAATTTTTCATTGATATTGAACCGGGCAGTAAAACGGGGTGCAAAATAAAATGGATTATCTAAAAATGTATAATAATCAAAGCGGGCACCCAAATTCAATGTAAGCAGTGCACTGACTGTCCAGTCAAAATCCAGAAAGGCAGCTGATTTTAGTTGCCCTGGCATCTACATCTAATTGCTTAGGCAATCCTAAAGATTCGGGAGTTACTTTATTCCCACTCCGATCGTATATCGTATCAGCAAAGGCAGTTTGGTTGTTGGTTTCTACAAATCGCGAGGAAAGTCCACTCAATAATCCCAGGGTTTTGGATAGTGCAAAAAACCTCTGTGCTTTAATGCCGAATTCGCGCTCATTGGCATTGCTGTTAAAGAATTCTTCTTCATTTTCATCAATCTGGCTGAACTGATAATCGTAAAAATTGGCATTCACCGTAAGATCCAGGTAACCGGTATCCAGAAGACGCCGGTAATTAACACCTGTAATAAATTGATTTTGTGTGTTGTCGAGTATTCCGGCATTAGTCACCCGGTTTTCTTCGGTGCTTTGGTCACGTTCCACCTGGTCAACAGCTGCCAGGCCCAAAATAAACAATTCTTCTCTATCAGAGAGCTTAAAATTGGTAATCAGATTATAATCGGTATATTGCGGAATAAATGGCAACCCTGCTGCCCTGAATATCAAATCAAGATAACTCCGGCGTGCAGAAAAAATAAAATTTCCGTTATTGGAGAGGGGGCCTTCCAGATTAAATCCAAATTGTGTTGCGGAAATTAATAACTTGCCGCCAAATTTATCATTCCGGCCCTGACTCATATCCAGACTTAAGGTAGATGACATTTTGTCCCCATACTTTGCTGAAAATCCCCCGGTTGAAAAGGTGACATTCTCGACAAAATCGAGATTGATAAAACTGAGACTACCGCTACCGGTTCCCTGTGTGCCGAAATGATTGATATTTGGTACTTCAATATTATTTACAACGTATAAATTTTCTGATGGACCACCACCGCGAACCAGAAGATCGTTTCTACCTCCATCCGCAACAACCGCCACGCCAGGTAACGTAGCGACGGTACGCACGATATCTTCAAATCCACCGGGAAATCGTCGGATTTCTTCGCGTGACAGGCCAACTGTGCTGGGTTGAGTCATATTTGATTCCACGAAATATCCGGCTGTAACGGTAATGCTTTCTGTTTCCAAAATCTGTTCTGAGAGCGAAATGGTTAAATTGGTCGGCTTACCCGATGACACAATAATATCGGTAAATTTTTGTGTGATGTATCCGATATAGGAGATTTCCAGTCGATAGGCTCCGGGTTCAAGATTTTCGATTATAAAAACTCCATCCAGATCTGTTGAAGCGCCGCGATCTGAATCCAGGATAATTATATTGACACCTGCCAGTGGTTCTTTTGTCTGAATGTCGATAATACGTCCTGCGATCATGTTTCCCGTCACCGCATAGACTTTACCAGCTAAGGTAAGTATAATGATGGCGGCGATGGTAGCAAGGATTTCAAATAGTTTAAATGTCGTTTTCATATGAACTGGTAGTTTGCCTTTTATTAAATGTCGATTAATTTGATCTATTTATAAATACATCTCGCAGAGCCGCAGTACAACAATTAGAAATTAGAAATGAGAGAATAGAGATTAAAAAGTTGCCAATTGGTGATAAAGAATAGGCAATTACAAATTACGAATCACCAGTTACAAATCCCTCATTTCTAAGTCCTAATCTCTAATCTTTTTCAGCGTCTCTGCGCCTCTGCGAGAGATCAAGTATTCTTGCTAAAGTAATTTACAACTTTAATTTAATATTTACATCTATTCCATTATCCTGTGATCCTGTCAAAAAATATATCTACCCAAATGCCGGTACATACCCATTTTCTTTTGCATATTTGTTTAGTTTCCGTCGGAAAAGAGAACGTCCACGATGCAATCGTGACATTACCGTTCCGACCGGAATATTTATTATATTGGATATTTCCTGATAAGAAAATCCTTCCACATCACACAACAAAACAATTATGCGAAAATAATATGGCAGTTTTTCCAGGGCGCCTTTAACCTCATCTTCAAAATGATCATCGGTAAACCCGGGTGTCATGACATTGGGTGTCTCCGTTTCAAATGCATCATTCTGATAAAAATGATAATCTTCTAAATCATCATAACTCACTTTTTGTGGCCGGCGAACCATTTTGCGATAGGCTGTGATATACCCGTTCATCATAATTTTAAAGATCCAGGCGCGGAAGTTAGTGTTACGCTGATATTGATCGAATGCTTTAAATGATTTGAAAAAGGTTTCCTGCAAAAGATCACTTGCTTCTTCTTCTGAACGGGTCAAGCGATAGGCCGTATTTTTTAGTGATTTCAAATGCGGCTGAACTAATGCATTGAATTCCCTGTGGGTGGCTGTGTTGTTACTCATGATGATCTCCTTCTTAAAAATAGTTATTTTTTTCCGAATATCTGAGCGTTTCGAGCGTTTAACTGGTCATAATTTACAGAAAAAAAAGTAATTGTCAAGAAAAATATCGCTCAATACGCTCAAATATTTTGTTTTTTTTATTTTAATTATTTATATTGTGTTGAGAATAAAGGAGTTAAGATGGCTGAAGAAATTAATTTTTTAAATAGTATAGAAGCAGCAAAGGTACTCGGGGTCAATGTGTCTTCTATTAAACGATGGACTGATTCCGGTAAACTGGAATGTATTCAGACTGCCGGAGGCCATCGTAAATTTTTAATGACGCACCTGGTTAAATTTATAGAGCAGCATAATAAGCAGGCATCAAAGGCACATGTATTTCCCATTGAAAATGAACAAGACCTTGAAATCAGTTTCCATGTACTGAAAGGTGATTTTGAATTTTTAATCAACTACGTATTTAGCAAAGCAAGATATTCAGACCGCCCGGCTGTGCTGAAGGTTTTGAGCGGGTTGTATTTAGGCCAGTATCCGCTGCACTATATTTATGATAAACTGGTCACGCCTGTCCTGCAGCAGATAGGCACACTTTGGATGAATGATAAATTGTCAATCATTGAAGAACATATTTCTGCCCAAACTATCAGGGAGGCTATCAGCAGGTTGCAAGGAATTATAAAGATCCCTGAAAAAAGAACCGGGACCGCATTATTTATCAATCTTTCTTCAGAATTACATGATATTGGATTGAAGATGACCGAGAATATCATGGAGGTTCGCGGATTCAATACCCATTACAGCGGGCAGATGACACCGCTTATTAATATCGAACAGCTCTTTGCCAATATCCGGCCGGAGCGTTTGTATATTTCCAGCACATATGTTTTTAACCGGGATACAACTCAGGAAGAAGTGGACCAACTGTTTACGATTTGCCGGAAATTCAATACCAGGGTGTATGTCGGCGGCCGCGGTTGGGATGTACTTAATTATGATGAGGATGTTGTTGAAAAACGCATGTATACATTTGAGGAAGTGAATGAGTTTTGAATTAAAAAAAGTCCCTGAGCGAGTGACAAAGAGACAAAGCGACAGAGTGACAAAGTAGAGGCTCAATGCTTTGAGCCTCAAAATTGCGCATAAACAAATGAATAAGGCACAGAGGTACAAAGTATTTCCCCCTTAAAAAGGGATTGTTAATAACAAAGAGACAAAGCAACAGAGTTTCTTCAACAAATGACCAATGTCCAGGGTCAAATGACAAATCAACCCCCAATTTCAAATATCAAAAATACCAACAGGCGTATTTGGGCTTGGGATTTTGAAATTCATTTGACATTTGGATTTGGAAATTTTTAATTGCTGTATCTTGTATCCTGCCTCCGGATAAAAGATTCTTATCCATAGGATCCCGTTCCGGGACAGAATGACACTTCATATCCAGCATCTTGCATCTAGTTTCCTTTCCCCGGAATACTAGTCCATAATATTGGATTACAATATATCACTTTGTAAATTAATGACTCATTTATTCTAAACTTCAGTGCAAAATGGCAAAAAAAAATACCATATATGTAAAAGGTGCCCGCGAGCATAATCTAAAAAACATCGATATCGAAATTCCACGGGATAAATTTGTTGTGATTACCGGACTCTCAGGCTCCGGGAAATCCAGCCTGGCTTTTGATACAATATATGCCGAAGGACAGCGCCGGTATGTCGAATCACTAAGCTCCTACGCCCGGCAATTCCTGGGTCTCATGGAAAAACCGGATGTGGATTATATTGATGGTCTGTCTCCCGCAGTTTCTATTGAACAGAAAACCACGCACCGGAATCCACGCTCTACGGTTGGAACGGTTACGGAAATCTATGACTACTTTCGTCTGTTGTTCTCACGTATCGGGCATCCGCATTGTTATAATTGCGGCCGCACTGTCGAAAAACAGACCGTTCAACAGATTGTTGACGCGATTCTTCATATGCCGGAAGGAACACGGATACAAATTCTGGCACCGGTTATTCGGGGCCGCAAAGGGGAATACCGCGAGGTACTGAATCAATTCCGCAAAGAAGGCTATGTCCGTGTGCGGGTGGATGGGAAGATCTATAATCTGGATGATGAAATATCCATTGAAAAAAATAAAAAACATGATCTGGATCTGATTGTTGACCGCCTCGTTGTAGGCGACGATATTCAAAAACGGCTTACCGATTCTATAGAACTATCCTTGAAGCAAGCACATGGCATGGTGGTTGTCAACGAACCGGATACAAAAAAGGACACATTGTTTTCAGAGCATTTTGCCTGTGTACATTGCAATATTTCATATGAAGATCTGGCGCCACGGATGTTCTCGTTTAATAGTCCCTTTGGTGCCTGTCCTACATGTGACGGATTGGGAACCATTACGAAGATAGATCCCAAATTGCTGATTTTTAACGAATCACTGTCCATCCGCGATGGTGCGCTTATACCGCTTGGTGAACGTCAACGCCAGGAAGGCTGGAACTACGAACTGATGCGTAGTGTGGCCAAAGAGCTGGGATTTAGTTTAAGTACCCCATGGAAAGATCTTACGGATGACCAAAAAGAGGTCATTCTTTATGGCATGGGCAGCAAAAAAATCAAGATGGTGTACAAACGTGAGAACACCTATGTCGAGTGGATGAGTAAATATGAAGGTGTGATAAATAATCTCAGCCGCCGGTATCGGCAAACCAAATCCCAGTATATCCGTGACTGGATTGAAGGATTTATGAACAATATTTCCTGTGGGGAGTGCGAAGGTGCGCGGCTTAGAAAAGAGTCTCTTTCTGTGACAATCGGTGGAAAAAATATAAAAGCATTAAGCGAAAGTTCGATCAAGGAAGTACAAAAATTCTTTGATTCCCTTGAGTTGTCGGATACCGAGCAACAGATTGCACATCAGGTATTGAAGGAAGTAAAGGAGCGCCTGGGATTTCTGGTGAATGTGGGCCTGGATTATCTGACACTTGAGCGGGCGGCGGGAACATTGTCTGGTGGTGAAGCACAACGAATTCGGTTGGCGACACAGATTGGCGCTCAATTAGTTGGTGTGCTCTATATTCTTGACGAACCCAGCATCGGCCTGCATCAACGTGATAATCAGCGGCTGATTGAAACGCTTTTTAAATTACGTGATCTGGGTAATACCGTTCTGGTTGTAGAGCATGACAAGGAGACTATCGAAAAATCTGATTATGTAGTGGATCTGGGGCCGCGTGCCGGAAAAAACGGCGGACATATTATTTTCAAAGGAACTCCATCTAAAATACTCACATCAAAAGAATCACTGACCGGTGCCTATTTATCCGGGAAAAAAAGTATCAGAATACCGGATCAGCGACGGCCGGGAAATGGTCAATTCTTAGGTATAATCAATGCAAAAGGAAACAATCTGAAAAAAGTAAGTGCACAGTTTCCTTTGGGGACATTTATTTGCATTACCGGCGTCTCAGGTTCCGGCAAAAGCTCACTTATAAATGAAACCCTGTATACTGCCTTATCCCGGCACTTTTATAAATCTAAAAAGTTGCCACTGGATTTTGAGAAACTTGACGGATTGGAAAATCTCGATAAAGTGATCGATATAGATCAGTCACCTATCGGCCGAACCCCACGCTCCAATCCGGCAACCTATACCGGATTATTTACCCCGATTCGTGATTTATTCGCAAATTTGTCAGAATCAAAAATTCGCGGCTACAAACCGGGTCGTTTTAGTTTTAATGTAAAAGGGGGCCGGTGTGAGGCCTGTGAAGGCGATGGCATTAAAAAAATCGAAATGCATTTTCTACCTGATGTATATGTACAATGCGAAGTGTGCAAGGGAAAACGATATAACCGGGAAACTCTCGAGATAAACTATAAAGGCAAAAATATCTCTGAAATCCTTGAAATGACGGTGGATGAAGCGTTGGAGTTTTTACAGAATATTCCGCAAATTAAACGCCGGCTTAAGACACTGGTTGATGTTGGTTTGGGATATATTCACCTGGGTCAACCCGCAACCACACTTTCAGGCGGTGAAGCCCAGCGTGTAAAACTGGCTACGGAATTATCAAAAATAGGCACAGGAAAAACACTTTATATTCTTGATGAGCCAACAACCGGATTACATTTTGAAGATATCAATATGCTGCTGGGTGTTTTGAATAAACTGGTGGACCGAGGTAATACGGTCATGATCATTGAACATAATATGGATGTGATAAAAACTGCCGACTGGATTATCGATTTAGGACCCGAAGGGGGAGATGGCGGCGGAAAAATAATTGCCAGGGGTACACCGGAAGATATTGTTAAAGTAAAAAAGTCGTTTACAGGACAGTATTTGAGGAAGGAATTAAAAAATAGTCCCTGAGCGCCTGAGTTCCTAAGTGCCTCCGTTTGTGTTTCTCTGGTTTGGATTGGGACTCGTTGGGCGCCTTTTGTAGAAATTTTACAGGATAATGTTTATGGTTGGAATCTCTTTGGACTAAGGGACTTAGGCGCTAAGGGACTTTTTTTAATTAAAAGATTTAAGATCAATGATATGGAGAAAAATTACATGAAACACACCGCACTTTACAATATGCATTTAAAATATAACCCAAAGATGGTGGAATTTGCCGGCTATGAGATGCCAATACAGTATCATAGTATCCGTGAAGAACATCGCAAGGTACGTGAAAGTGTCGGGGTTTTTGACGTTTCTCACATGGGAGAAATCGAGATTCGGGGTGAGCAGGCGCTTGAGATGGTTCAGAAGATTACAATCAACGACGCTTCGACGTTGGAAACAGGACAGGCACAGTATAGTGCCATGTGCTATCGGGATGGTGGTATTGTGGATGATCTTCTGGTTTATCGCTTCTCAGATTATTTTTTACTGGTAGTAAATGCGGCAAATAAAGATAAAGATCTGGACTGGATGTTGCAGAATAAACTGGAAAAATGTGAAATCACCGACATCAGTGATACGCTTACCCAAATTGCGGTTCAGGGTAAAAATGCAGAGGCCGTATTACAGAAATTAACAGATGTTGATTTGCAGAATATTCAATTCTATTGGTTCACTGAAGGAATTTTGGCAGGAGCGCCCATGATAATATCCCGCACCGGTTATACCGGTGAACCCGGATTTGAACTATATCTGGAAAATAAATATGCCGAAAATGTCTGGACAAAAGTAATGGATGCCGGGACAGAATTTGAGATTGAGCCGATAGGGTTGGGTGCAAGAGATTCCCTGCGATTGGAAAAAAAGATGTGTTTATATGGAAACGATATTGATGCATCCACCAATCCGCTGGAAGCCGGGTTAGGCTGGATTACCAAACTTGAATAAAGGGGACTTTATTGGACGAGACGTTTTATTAGACGTAAAAGAAAAAGGTCTTAAACGCCGGTTAGTTGCCTTTGTGCTGAATGAGAGCGGATTTCCCAGAAAGGGGTATGAGATATATGCGGAGGGGGAATGCGTAGGTCAGGTGACCAGCGGCACGGTTTCACCAATCCTTGAAAAGGGCATCGGCCTCGGTTATGTAAGCAAGGAATTCAGTAAGATCGGCACCGGAATAGAAATAAAAGTGCGAGATAAATTTTTACCTGCTGAAATCATTAAACCCCCGTTTGTATAATTATATTTAACCGCAAAGCCCGCAAATGAGAAAAAAAGTACGCTAAAAATTAATAGTATATGCTTGGCGAACTCCGCGTCTTCTCTGTGTTCTCTGTGGTTAAAAGTCCATTCATGTAAATAATTTTAAAGTTTTTCCTGTCGAGCATCTATTTGTCTTAACTCCCATAATTTTGTAAATTACTTAATTACATAAAGATAGAAAAAATAGATACTAAGAATGAAAAAAAAGCGTAAAACCGCACCGCAAAATTATACACGAGAAGCTGCCGGAATCATATTTATCGGTCTTGGCATTATTCTGTTGTTGGCAGTTTTGTCCTATGATCCTCAGGATAATCCGAATCTCGAGATACCCAATAATTCAATCCAGATAAAAAACTGGCTTGGTCCATTGGGGGCAGCAATCGCTGATCCATTGATGAACTACACATTAGGATATCCTGTTTTAATTCTCCCGTTGCTGATTATATATATTGCATACCAGACATATAGGGGAAATAATTACCAGAATTACATTAACCGGGTTTTGCTTATGTTTTTCTGGGCTGTAATTATTTCTGTGTTATTCGCCTTTCCGGAATCATTCAGGACCATGGGGAATATCCGCGAGTATTATCCCAGTGGATTAGTTGGTGGATTTGCGGCATCGAAACTGGTGATTTATCTGGGGAAATTTGGTGCAGTATTGATTATGGCTATTGTAGTTCTTGCCATGTCTGTGCTTACATTGCGACTGGAACTCAGTAAAATTTTATCCGGTTTTGGTCAATCATTCAAAGGGATTGGCAGTAAAATTCAAAATTATTTAAACCACCTGGATAAAATAAGAATAGAACGGAAAAAAGAAAAAAGACGTAAAAAAATTGTCGAGCAATCGAAGCGCCGTGAACCGGTTGAAATCAAGACAACTTCAGATACCGCAACTGTTTCACCTGTAAAGCAACCAACGGTACCTGTAGTAAATAAGCCTCTGCCGAAAGAAGAAACACAGTTACCAGCAAAAGAAAAGACAACCATCAAAACCACCCTGGATGATATTCTACAGCATGTGGAAGGCGGGCGGGTTGATACAACTTCGATAAAAAAAGCGGCTGAATTCCAGAAAGAGGAAATCCCTGATAATGAGAAACAGCCGGATTCATCATCAGATGATCTTGAATTTGAAGTACGGGAAGAGACAAAAGAGGAAGAAGTAGATTATGATCGTATGGTCAAAGAAAGTATCGCTAAGTATAATTTCCCCTCTGTTGATATATTAGTCTCTCCTCCCGTAGAAGAAACACCCGTTTCGCATGATGAATTAAAGGCAAATGCGGAACTTCTTGAAGGGAAACTATTAGATTTTGGTCTGGAGGCCAAGGTTGTCCGGGTTACTGCCGGACCGGTGATTACTTTATATGAATTACAGCCGGCGCCCGGAGTAAAAGTGAGCCAGATTGTTGCCCTGGCCAATGATGTTGCCCTGGCCATGGAGGCAAAAGGCATCAGAATGGTCGCTCCGATTCCGGGAAAAGCGGCGATTGGAATTGAAATTCCTAATCGCAAGCCACAAACCGTCTACTTGAAGCCTTTGATCACATCAAAAAAATATGCTGAATCCGACTTTATTTTACCATTGGCTTTGGGGAAAGCGATTAATGGTGAAGTATATACCGCCGATTTGACAAAAATGCCGCACTTGTTAATCGCCGGTTCAACCGGTTCCGGGAAAAGTGTGGGCATCAATACGATTATTGCATCTCTTTTGTTTAAAATTGATCCCGGGAAAGTGAAATTTGCCATGATCGATCCTAAGAAGATAGAATTGTCCCTCTATCGAAAACTGAGTGAACATTACCTGGTATGGCGGGCAGATTTGGATGAAGAGGTGGTTACCAAGCCAAGTAATGCGGTGAGCTTACTCAATACGATGGTTATGGAAATGGAAACACGCTATGATAAGCTGGCTCATATGGGTGTCCGGAATATTGAAGACTATAATGCCCGTGTGCGTCAGGGTGGACCAAGAATAAAAGAAGAAAAGTTACAACAACTTCCATATATCGTAGTGATTATTGATGAACTGGCAGATCTGATGTTAATGGCGGCCAAAGAAGTTGAACCACCTATTGCCCGTCTGACTCAGATGGCCAGGGCGGTGGGTATCCATTTAATTTTGGCAACCCAGCGTCCCTCTGTTGATGTGCTAACTGGGGTAATTAAGGCAAATTTTCCGGCACGCATTGCCTACATGGTTACAACCCGACCTGATTCCAAGACAATACTTGACATGAATGGGGCCGAACAATTACTTGGAAATGGCGACATGTTATATCAACCCCCGGGAGAGCCACGTCCTGTCCGCTTACAAAATCCCTTAATCACGACACAAGAAGTGGACGATTTGCTGGCACATATTAAAAAGCAGCCAAAGTTTCCGCACTATAGTTTACCCCAACCCCGGGATGCCAAAGGGGGAACTTTTGATCCTTTTGACAGTAGTGGAAATGATGACTTATATGAAGATGCGAAGAGAATAGTCGTGCAGCATCAGCAGGGTTCAATCTCCCTGTTACAGCGCAGATTAAAGATCGGTTATTCACGGGCCGCCCGCCTGATAGACGAGATGGAAGAAGAAGGTGTCGTAGGGCCACCCGATGGCAGTAAACCAAGGCAGGTACACTACTTGCCGGAGGATCTGTAAAAGCAATTAGAAATTAGGAGTTAGAAGTTAGAAATGACTACGGGAATTTAGAAGGTGTCATCCTGAAACAAGTTCAGGATGACGTAAATAGGTGATCAGATATTAAATTTGGTCTTGATACGAGCAAAAACAGAGGTAGTAAAATATGAAAACAGTTCTAATTTTAATATGTGTACTGACATCCGGTTTATTATCCGCAGATGTAACCGATATTATCAAAGAAATCCAGGATAAGTATGAGGATATAGAATATTTGTCAGCTGAGTTTGTTCAACTGGAACAATACAAACTAACCGGTACCGTAAATGAAACCCGTGGAAAAATATTTATTAAGGATGGAGTTCAGTATCGCCTGGAGACTGAAGACCAGAGCGTGGCCACTGATGGAGAGACAGTCTGGACCTATTCCAAATTTAATAATCAGGTTCTGATTGACAGAGTTAAAGAAGGCGATGGCTCTTTGTTGCCCAGAGATCTGTTGTTTAAATATCCCCGGGATTATCTGGCATCTTTACTGGAACAGGTGGAGATGAACGGTCAGGATTTTTATATCATAAAACTTGATCCCAAGGAAGGGGTGTATGGTTTTATCAAGACGATGAAAATCTGGGTGAATGAAGATGATTATATCATTCATAAAATTGAATATATGGATTTTAATGATAATGTTTCCACATTTGAAATACAAAAAGTGGATATAGAGAAAAAGTTACCGGATGGTTTGTTTAAATTCAGAATTAAAGAAGGAATGGAAGTTGTCGATTTAAGGATGTAATTACAACAGAGAACCGGTAACTATGATAGATTTACACTCACATGTACTCCCCGGCATCGATGATGGTGCTCAGGATATGGAAATGACGCTGGCCATGCTGCGCCAGGCCCAGGAATTGGGATTTAAAAAACTACTTGCAACACCCCATATCAACGAGCATACCACCCCTGATATTTTGAATCAGATAAAAATTACCTATGAGCAGGTTGTCGCTGAAAAAGACCGGGCTGGTATCCAGTTAGACCTGGATCTGGCAGGAGAAATACATTTTGACAACCATATTTTGAGCTGGTTAGATCATGATTTCCTTAAAATCGGTAAGCGAAAAAAATACATCATATTTGAATTACCTATCCAGGGTTTGCCAATACATATGGAAGAGATGATTTTTAAAATTGGCCTCAGAGGTGTGCGTCCAATTATGGCACATCCGGAACGGAATACCTATGTACAGCAAAATTCCGACCGACTGAATAAATGGCTGGAAATGGGTTGTATCATGCAAATGAATGCCGGGAGCATAACCGGGGATTTTGGATCTGCAATCCGTCAATTGGCCTGGCAGTTGTTGAATAAGGGGCAAATCCACCTGGTTTGTTCCGATGCCCATAATACGGGTCGCAGGAGTTATGATCAGCAGGTTCAGGCTTACCAGATGGTAAAAAACCAGCTGGGTAAAAATTATGCTGATACTCTTTTTAAATTCAACCCGGAACGAATCTGGGAAGGCAGAGAATTAGCTCTTCCTGTTCGCCATGACGAGGACAACAAAGTATCGATTCAGGAAAAATTTATCCGCAAAGTAAAATCAGGTCTAAAACGTCCGATAATATATTGAACAGCATATCTCATATCCTTAAATTCACCTTTATTTAATTTATATAAGGAGTTCGGTCTTGTTTGAAGAAGAACTGGAAGAGGAACAACAGTTAACGCTTCAGGATTACCTGCGTATTCTATACCGCGGTCGCTGGTTCATCATTATTATCTTTGTATTAACCATGATGGCGACCACCTATATCACATTTACAACACCGCCGCAATATCAGGCCAGCGCAACCGTGCTGGTGGAAGCCGGTGGCGGCATGGAACGAAAAATATTTGAAGCCGATCCATTTGGTGGTCAAACCACGTTAATCACAAATCAACTGGAAATCTTAAAAAGCCGCAATCTTGCCGAGCGCACCATTCGTTCACTTCAGGCATCAGATGCAAAAGATTCACTGCTGATATTCAAACCGAATGAAGATGGAGATCGGTTATCTTTCCGTCAGCTTGTGGAATGGTTGCGAAACAATATGGAAGTTGAGCATCGCAAAGATACCGACGTAATTGAAATAAAATTTAGCGGCGAGACGCCATACGAGGCGGCATATATTACAAATCAGATTGCCGAAGATTATAGAATTTTAAACGCAGAAAAGTCACAGGGCGAAGTCTACGAGTTGAGAGAGTTTCTTGAAGCACAGTTGGCTTTAAAAGAGGTGGAGTTAAGAACTGCCGAAGAAAACCTGCAGGATTACCAGGAAGAGAAAAAAGTGGCCAGCATGGATAATGAAACCTCGGAACTGGTCACCCGGGTATCCAATGCCGAATCCATGCTGGAGCAGGCCGAGATTGATCTGGAAGGCGCACTGCAACGAAAAGCCAGTATTGAATCTCAATTGGCTGATCGTAAGGCCAGTTTAGGTGATGATTTGGGCGGTACTTCCACACCGTATATTATGTCATTGCAAAATCAATTGGGCGAGGCGGTGGCAGAGCGTACCAAATTTGTAGTGGCGATTGAATCCCAGGCACAAAATCCAAACCAGGTAAATTTTCAAGGACAGCTGAAAGGCTACGATGAAAAAATCGCCGCATTGAGACAAAAACTGGATGAAGAGGCTAATAAATTAAAATCATCAGCCATGGTTACTGATGCATTTGCACTGTCCCAGGAACTGATTACGGGATTGTTGCAAGTAGAAACTGAAATAAAAGCCTTTCAGTCAAAAATCGGTGCATTGAGGGAAGTGGTTGCACAGTACAATATAGAGTTGGAAGGTTTGCCTGAAACCATTATTGCTCTGGCCCGGCTGCAAAGAGATCAACAAGTCAAGGAGCAGACCTATTTGCTTATGACGCAGAAACTGGAAGAAACCAAAATTACCCAGGCCGGAAAAGCCGGAAATGTGAACGTGCTGGATAAGGCTCTGGAGCCGGAAGTGCCATTGAAACCGAAGAAAAGACTGAATATGATGCTCGGTGCATTAATCGGATTGGGTTTGGGCATTGGTCTCACATTTGTGCGCGAGTATTTTGATAATACGGTACAACGGGTGGAAGAGATTGAACGGATTGGATTTAACTTACTTGGGCACAATTCCAAAAATTAAATTGGATAAGCAGGAAAAAGAAGCGATTAAGGGCGTGAGATAATCAAGACGACATGGAAGGAAGACAGATTGAATCCCGTCTGGTCACTCATCTGGATCCCAAATCACCAATTTCGGAGTCATATCGTACTCTTCGGACCAATCTGAAATTTACGGTGCGGCTGGATGAACCATTGCAAACCATCATGGTGACCAGTGCCGGTCCAAAAGAGGGAAAATCAACCACTATTGCAAATCTGGCCATTACCGTCGCGCAGTTAGGGCGCGCCAAAGTCGTTCTGGTTGATTCAGATTTACGCCGACCGGTAATTCATTCTATTTTTGGCCTGGAAAAAGAAAAGGGTTTGACCAATCATATTGTCGATGATGTTCCGTATGAAAAGATACTGAAAAAATCACCGATTGATAATTTAACCATTGTAACCTGTGGTGTCCTGCCGCCAAATCCATCAGAACTGCTCGGGTTCACAAAAAATGGAAGATTTTATTGCTCGTCTTAAGAGTGATTTTGATATCGTCCTATTTGACAGCCCGCCTGTTATCGCCGTTACGGATGCGGCCGTACTGAGTCACAAAGTGGATGCGGTGTTTCATGGTTCTTTCTGCCGGTCAAACCAATCGCGATGCGTTACGCCGGGCAAAATTATGCTGGAAAATGTGGATGCCAATGTGGTTGGTGCATTATTGAACAATGTAGAGTTGGGTGGCAAATTTTCCGGCTCTTATCATTATTATTATCATGAATACAGTGATATAAAAGGCAAAAAGAAGAAAGCGTAAACCATAAAAAAACTTTAGGAATAACTGTGTCTTTCAGCACAATTTAAAATTATATCTACTGATAAGTTTATTAGACGATTAAATAATACTGGAGCATAAGGCTAAAAGGCTAAAAGGAAAAAAGGTTAAAGGAAACGAGGTGATTCAGTGATATCTGCTTTTCCTGTTGGCCAATTATCCTCTTATCCTCTTTGCCTTTTTTAATTTCAAAATATTACCTGTTAAGTGGGGTGCGTGTTGCATATTGCAATATTCGGAAGTGGTTATGTGGGGCTGGTGGCTGGTGCCTGTTTTGCAGATATTGGCAATGATGTTGTTTGTGTCGACATCGATAAAGATAAAATAGATATGTTACAGCAGGGCAAGGTACCTATATATGAACCCGGTCTGGAAGATATTATTAAACGAAATATAAAAGAAGAACGGCTATCGTTTACAACGGATCAGGTAAAGGCCATACGTGAATCACAGGTGATCTTTATTGCAGTTGGTACACCGCCCGATGAAGATGGATCTGCCGATCTTAAGCATGTTCTGGCTGTGGCGGAGACAATTGGTAAAAATGCCAATACGTTTAAAGTGGTGGTAAATAAAAGTACGGTTCCTGTAGGTACGGCGGATAAAGTCTCTCAAGCGATAAAAAAGCATACCGATACTGAAATTGCGGTTGTTTCCAACCCTGAATTTTTAAGAGAAGGTGAGGCAATTGATGATTTTATGAAACCGGAGCGGGTTGTGATTGGTACATCCAATGCGGAAGCCGCGGATATCATGCGGACATTGTATTTACCGTTTGTCAGAACCGGTAGTCCGATCCTGATCATGGATGAAAAAAGTGCCGAGATAACAAAATACGCGGCGAACTCAATTCTGGCAACTAAAATATCTTTTATAAATGAGCTGGCAAATTTGTGTGATATTGTCGGAGCGGATATCGACTGGGTTCGTAAAGGAATTGGCGCGGATTCCCGAATAGGTCCGTATTTTATATATCCGGGAACCGGATATGGTGGCTCTTGTTTTCCCAAAGATGTCAAAGCGATAATTAAAACCGCCAGGGATTATAAGTTTGACCTGAATATTCTGAAGGCGGTTGAAGCGGTAAACGAGCGTCAAAAAACAGTGCTTCTGGACAAAATCAACTCCTTTTATAATGGTGATCTTTCGGGAAAAACATTCGGTCTCTGGGGGCTTTCATTCAAGCCACGTACTGATGATATGCGCGAAGCACCGAGTATTAATTTAATCAATGCGCTTACAGAAGCCGGTGCAAAGATTAATGCCCATGATCCCGAAGCCATGGATGAAGCCAGTCGAATCTTCGGAAATAAAATTGGAGATCAGATAGGTTTATTCAAAAAGAGATACGATTGCCTGGAGGGTGCGGATGGTCTCATCATCATGACCGAATGGAACCAGTTCCGTGAACCTGATTTTCATTTGATAAAAGAACTACTTAAAACCCCGGTGATATTTGATGGGCGGAATCTGTATCAACCCAGCCGTATGCGCAAACTGGGTATCGATTATTTTTGTATTGGCCGGGCTTCAGGTCAGTCGCGAATTGAGAAGTCGGTGACACTATAGAAAAAAAGGCCCAAGGTACAAGGAACAAGGCTCCAGGTTTGGAATCGTCATTGATAAAAAATTTTTAATTCAAAACATGCAAAACAATGAGGTTTTGAATAAATAGCGCCTAAGTCCCTTAGTCCTTGAAAAAAACGGAAATATGAATAAATTGAATCCCGAAGGGATTCCATTATTGTAGGAGAAATTGAATGCAGTTGATAGAAAAAATTAAAAAACACGAAGCCATTATAGGTGTGGTTGGGTTAGGATATGTCGGTTTACCGTTGTTAATGGAATTTGTTGAACAGGGATTTAAGACTGTAGGATTTGATATTGATCAGAAAAAAGTGGATATGTTGAATGCGGGAAAATCCTATATTAAACATCTAAGTGAGGAGCGTATTGCCGGTGTGGTGGCAACCAAACTGTTTGAAGCCACTGCAGATTTTAGTCGTATTAAAGACGTGGACTGTGTTCTGATCGCCGTACCTACGCCATTGACCAAGCATCGTGAACCGGATATGAGTTATATTGTGGGGACGGCCGAAAATATTGCCCCACATATCAAAAAAGGTCAGTTGATTATTCTGGAAAGTTCCACATATCCTGGAACTACTGAGGAAGTCCTGAAGCCAATTCTTGGAAACCTCGGGCCTGAAAGGGGATGTGGACTTTTTTGTCGCTTTTTCACCGGAACGCGAGGATCCGAATAATCCGAATTTTAATACGCGAACCATTCCAAAAGTAGTGGGTGGCAATGTCCCGGAATCCCGTGATCTGGCTACTACCTTGTACGATCAGGTGATTGTTCAAACGGTACCGGTGTCCAGCAGCCAGGCGGCGGAAGCAACAAAATTGCTGGAAAATATTTTTCGCAGTGTGAATATTGCCCTGGTTAATGAAATGAAGATGATCTTTGATAAGATGGGTATTGATGTGTGGGAAGTAATTAATGCTGCCAAGACCAAGCCATTTGGTTTTATGCCTTTTTATCCCGGCCCGGGTCTGGGCGGACATTGTATTCCCATCGATCCGTTTTATCTGACCTGGAAGGCGCGTGAGTTTGAAATGCATACCCGATTTATTGAACTGGCCGGTGAGGTAAATACCAATATGCCGTTCTGGGTTGTTAGAAAGGTAATGGAAGCCTTGAATGAGCATTCAAAAAGTTTAAAGGGGGCAAAGATACTGATCCTGGGCGCGGCATATAAAAAGGACATCGATGATCCGCGTGAATCCCCATCGTTCAAGCTGATGGAGATCCTTCTTGGAAAAAGGTGCAGAAGTAGATTATAATGATCCGTTGATCCCGGAAGTACCCGTTATGCGCATGTATGAAATTCAAGAATAAGAGTGTTGATCTTACCTCTGAAAATCTGAAAAAATATGACTGTGTATTAATATCAACAGATCATTCGGTTTATGACTGGGAATTTATTGCTGAGCATGCACAACTTGTGGTTGATACCAGAAATGCCATGGCTAAAATAACCCGGAATAAGGAAAAGATTGTCAAGGCATAGTTAGGTTGAGACTTTGGCTATTTCAGGCGTATAAAAATGTCTCGCGCAGAGACGCAGAGACGCAGAAAAAAACTATTGATTATTTAATCATTCACTCGTTCCCAAGTTGCACTTGGGAACGCTAGTGTCCCTGCCATTTTGAGAATTTAATATGATTGGGCTAAAACCGGTTCAATAATATAGTTTTATTACCCCAATTTTAAAATTGGGGTAAGTCTATCCACCTAACTGCTCTGGATTTTTAGTCCTCTTTTCTTTAATACGATAATAATTATAAATAATTCCACCTGCCTTGTCATCCTGAGCGGTAGCGAAGGATCCCCTGAATATCATGAAGAGAGGGGATTCTTCGTTTCGCTGCGCTACACTCAGAATGACAACAATAGCCTCCACCTGTAAAATGTCACAATATCCCTTTGAATTGAGTTATATATTCGGGTGATTTTCAATTAGAAATTAGAGATGAGCAATTGGCCATAAAAAGATACCAATTACTAATTCCCAGTTCCAAATTCCTAATCAAAGGGTCACTGCATGATAGGAAGATAGCCGGGAAATATAAATATTGCGAAATAATAAATAATTTTATAGATTACACTCCATATAGAGTGTTATAAGAGTACAATTGGAGTGTCACGTGCCTGAAAAGGTAACTTTAAAAATTCCACGCCCGCTTTATCTGCGTTTACAAACCATGATTGAAGGTTCAGATTTTGGTTCGGTAACCGAATATATTGTATTTATCCTGCGGCTTATTATTACAGAAAAAAGAGAGAGCGGGGCAGAGATATCTGCCCAGGAAATAAAACAACTAAAGGATAGACTTGAAAATCTAGGGAACTATTAAAATGGTTGATCTTCACACCCATACTACTCATTCGGATGGTACCTTTGAGCCCGAGCAATTAATTCGTTTGGCTGAGGAGAATTCTTTGAGGGCGTTGGCAATCACGGATCATGATACCGTTGATGCCATTGCCATTGCCCTGGAGGTGAGCAAGGGTAAGAAAGTGAAAATCGTTTCCGGGGTAGAGCTGAGTGTAAAAGCAGATCTGCCAATCAATGGACATTTACATCTATTGGGTTTATTCGTTGATCATGAAAACACTGATTTTTGTTCGCAATTGGATTATCTGCGTAGTAAGCGGACGGATCGTGTATATGCTATTCTTGATAAACTAAATGAACTTGATTTTCCTTTGAGTACCGATGACTTGCACCTTGAGGAGCAACAGGTAAGCATTGGCCGGCCGCATATCGCACGCATGATGGCAAATTACGGTTATGTTACCTCAATAAGAGAAGCGTTTGACCTGTACCTGGGTGAAGGGAAGCCCGCATTTGTTGAAAAAGAGATGTTGTCCATTGATGCCGCGCTGGAATTAATACATTCGGCCGGGGGACTGGCGATAATGGCCCACCCGGTATCGCTGGCATTCTCAGATTTAGCCGAATATGGAGATTATATAAAAAATCTAAAAGCCTCCGGTATGGATGGAATTGAGGTATACTCATCATTTCATCCACCTGAATTTATCACTTTCCTGGAAGGTCTGGCAAAAGAAGAAAAATTATGTATATCAGGCGGTTCGGACTTTCATGGTGCCAATAAGCCGGAAATTATTTTGGGCCGTGGATTGGGGAATCTGGCGATACCGGATAAGGTGCTGGCCGAATTGGAGAGGGTGAGAGATGAAAGGCAAAAGGCAAAAGGCAAAAGGCAAAAAGGATAAGGGGCGAACAGGAGGGAGAAAGAGTGTCTGTTTCAGGATTCAGGATACAGGCTTCAGGTATTAATCCAAAATCCAAAGTCCAAAATCTAAAATCTTTTCAATTGGCCTTTTAGCCCTTTGGCCTCTTTGCCTTTTTTTCCTTTGGATATATAATGTCAATGGCCAAAATACTACCCGATAATATTTTGATTAAATCTAATATTTTTAGTAAATTAGGCGAAAATAAATTGAGTATTGATTCTCGTCTTGGATGCGTTAATATTCCTGATTATTATATAGCAAATTCTCACTTTATTCAGTTCATTCCTGCCGAATCCGGGATAGTTATTAATTAATAAAGGCAGGAATTATTTTATCCGGTGATCCCGGGGTTGCAGGTCAAAAATTGATACTGTAAGTGACGGGGCGGAGCTGTGATTAATCCAAAATCCAAAGTCCAAAATCCAAAATCCAAATTTATTAATCTAATAACTTATATGTTCTGTCTTGACTTGGGGTTTACAATTTTTTAACCGCAAAGTACGCAGAGAAGATGCTGATCTCGAAACCCAAAATAAAGTTTTTTAGAATGACAGGAACAAGTTCGGACGAAATCAATAATTCTTATTTATCTGTTAAAACGTAGTCAGGACAATACAATTTTACAAATGTAAAAATGGACTAAATCACTAATGAAAATAAAAATGTATAAATTATTTGTATTGATTTTGGACTTTAGATTTTGGATTTTGGATTAAAACTATGCCCTGGTACGCTATATATACCCGTCCGCGTCATGAAAAGACGGTTAATGAGAAACTGTTGGAAAAAGATTACGAGGCCTTTCTCCCTTTGGTAAAAAGGGTAAGTCAGTGGAAGGATCGTAAGAAGAAGGTCGAAGAGCCGTTATTCAAGAGTTATATGTTTGTAAATTTTGAATATAAATATCGCTTTGATGTTCTGGAGACCAATGGTGTTGTAAAAATCATAAATTTTAACGGCAATCCGGCAGTTGTACCGGACTGGCAAATTGAATCGTTGAAAAAAATGCTCGAATCGCCGGAACCTGTTCAGGTCGAGCCCTATTTGTCACCAGGCGAATTGGTTGAAATAACCACCGGGCCCATGCGTGGCATGAAAGGCACGATTGATAGGCGTAAGGGAAAGTATCACCTTGTTTTGACCATCGATGGCATCATGCAGTCGGTGAGTGTTGAAGTCGCTGAAGCCGATCTAAAAAAAATCCAAAATCCAAAATCCAAAATCTAAAATCAATAACATAATTTTTACAATGACTAATTATGATGAGTATGAGTTTGACGTAAACTACAATTTAGTAAGCGACAAAAATTCGAATTATCAGATAGATTTAAAAAGCAGGTTCCTAGATTTCGCAGTAGATTCGCTGAGATTTTTAAGTACAATTCCCGATCAAAAAGAATATAATGTGTTGAAGTATCAACTTTCTAAATCTGCCACGTCCATTGGAGCAAATTTTGAGGAAGCTCAGTCGTCAGGCGATAAGGAATTTATATATAAATTACGAATTGCCCTGCGCGAAGCTTAATGAAACGCATTATTGGTATAAAATAATTGATAAATTAGGATTGTCATCAGATCTTCAAAGAAATAAACTATTGAACGAATCAAAAGAATTGTCATTAATCCTTGGATCCATCGTATCAAAATTGAATAGAAAAATCGAAAAATGATTTTTGGACTTTGGACTTTGGATTTTGGATTATTTGAGGAGAATAAATGAGTTTTAAGATATCCCTGGTAGGTTGTGGGCGAATCGCAAAAAATCACTTTGATGCGATTCGTGAAGAAGACCGCTTTGAACTGGTGGCTGTTTGTGATCTTGATAAAAAACGTGCACAAGAAGCCGGCAAAGAGCAGGGTGTGCCGCATTTTACCAAACTAAACGAGATGCTGGAAAAAGTGGAATGCGATATACTGGCTGTATGTACACCCAGTGGTATCCATCCACAGAACGGCATCATGGGGGCTGAGCACGGCGTCCATGTGCTGACGGAAAAACCAATGGCGACCAAGCTAAAAGAAGCCGATGATCTGATCCAGGCCTGTGATAAGAATCATGTTGAGTTATTTGTAGTCAAACAAAATAGATTGAACACCACCATGCAATTGCTAAAGAAAGCGATTGATAAGGGGCGATTCGGCAAAATATATCAGGCGTCGGTCAATGTATTCTGGCAGCGGCCGCAGGAATATTATGATCTGGCTAAGTGGCGCGGTACCTGGGAATTTGACGGCGGCGCGTTTATGAACCAGGCCAGTCATTATGTAGATGCACTGGAATGGCTGATTGGCGAACCGGAGATCTGTCATGGCGATGACTTCAACCATGGCACGCAAAATTGAAACCGAGGATATGGGGGCGGCAATTGTAAAATTTCGCAATGGCGTGATTGGTACCATCAATGTATCCATGCTGGTCTATCCAAAAAATTATGAAGGATCGATTACCATCCTGGGTGAAAAAGGTACGGTAAAAATCGGTGGCATTGCGGTCAACAAGATGGAAAAGTGGGAATTTGAAGAATATGATGATGATGACAAGATCGTATTTGAGAGTAACTACACACCACCCAATGTGTATGGCTTTGGCCATCTCGCCTATTATACCAATGTGGCGGATGTGCTGGAAGGAAAAAGTCACGCCAACACCGATGGCCGTTCCGGCCGCAAGTCGCTGGAACTGATTCTTGGCATATACAAATCCAGTCAGACCGGGAAGAAGATTGCGTTGCCGTTGAGTCTTTAGGGAGAAGGAAGAAGGCAAAAGGTAAAAGGCCAAAAGGCAAAGGGGCCAAGAGGCAAAAAGGATAACAGGCTCAAGGATCAAGGAGCAAGGTGCAAGGATTCTGTTAGAAAGGAATTGAAAGATTATCTGGCAAAGTTGGCCAGGTTTAACAAATGGGAAGAACGGTACGAAGCGGACAAGAGCGAACAACGGCGAATTTCTGAATTCTGTCATCTCTTTGAACTGGCCATGCAAATGCCGGCAGAGATAAGGGAAAGAGGGCATAACAGCCATTTGCAGAATTTGATCGATGATCAAAAACGCTTACGCAGGAGAGTGAGTATATTGAAAATTTTTTAACCAATCTAAAATTATTCAAAACCACTAAGTCACAAAGACACAAAGTTTTAAATATTAATAGGTTACAGGAATTATTTATAAGAATTAAAACAATTTTATATTTTTTATTGACTCTTTCTTAGTGCCTTAGAGTCTTAGTGGTAAATCTTTTGAATTAATAAGACTATGCAATAATATTAAAATATAATATTGCCCAATGTGCCAAAATGAAACACAAAAAAGTCAGATCCATGAAAATGGTCATAAATATCGCAAAAAATTTTGCTGAAGCAGCGCAATGGGATATCGAGCAGCAAATAAATATGACGCCCAATGAGCGGATGGAGATTTTGAAAGTGTTAAAGGATCGTTTCTATGGTCCGGAGGCAAAGGATGTCAGGGCATGTCATCAAAAACAATAGCCGCATCAGTCTTTCTCTCCGGATACCATCGATTTTCTGGAATGTTTGTTTAAGAATGATGTGTCCTATGTTATCGTAGGAGGTTTGGCGGTTATTTATTATGGCCATGCGCGTCTGACCGGCGATATTGATATTTTTTATGAGAACGATGCTGTCAATATAGATAAGTTATACCATGCCTTACAGGATTTTTGGGGTGGTGATATCCCGGTTATTAGATCAAAATCTGAATTGACACAATCGGGAACGGAGTTTCAGTTTGGTGTGCCTCCCAATCGCATTGATATGATGAATCAAATTGAGGGTGTCACCTTTGAAGAAGCAACGCAAAAAAAAGAAACAATTGAGTTGCGCGCACCCGATAGAAGTTTTAATATTCATTACATCGGAATTGATGCCTTAATTAAGAATAAGCAATCTGTTGGCAGGCCCCGGGATTTAGAAGACTTAAAATATTTGCATGCGCACGAGGGAATAAACCAAAATCCAAAATCGGAAAGCTGATTAAATCTTCCATGATTTAAAAAGACAAAAAATGCAAAACCAGGCACCGGATCTTTTTGACAAATTTTTAAGAATTATTGATACAATCAACAGATATGACGTAGAATATGCTGTGATTGGTGGTGTGGCGATGATATCCCATGGTATGCCACGGCTGACACAGGATTTGGATCTTCTTATTAAATTAACGAAGGATAATGTTGATAAACTAAGAAATGCTTTGGCAGATATATATAATGATGATGAAATTAAAGAAATTACCTATGCCGAGCTGCAGAAATATTCTGTGATTCGATATGGAACACCGGATGGATTTTATCTTGATATTATGGTGCGGATTGGAGAGGCAGCTGATTATTATTCGCTAAAGAGGGAGAATAAAAAAATAGAAGGTGTTGTAATTCAGCTGGCCTCGGCAGAATCTCTCTTTAAATTAAAGAAAGATACTGTGCGGCCGGAAGATAAACGTGATGCGCTCTTTTTGCTAAAATTATTAGAAGCAAGAAAATAAAATGCCCGTATATAAATACAAGACTTTTGAGGAAGCTGATCAGGCGCTGTGGAATTTTAATCCTGATGAGAATTATTACTATCAGATACATCAACTGTTCATTCTCACTGATAAAATTAATGCAGTTAAGTGCCGGGCGGGAATTTTGAAATATCACACGCTGCAAGAAGCACAGGAACACCGGCTGGATATGGAAATAAAGGCTGCCGTTGAGAAGTTTGTAAAATCTAAGTAAAATTCTTCCTACTTCATTATTCAACATTCGACATTTTGACTTCTTAGAGTTCCCAAGCGCCTTAGTCCCTGAGTCCCAGAGCCTGTTGGCCTCTTTTAGCCATTTGGCCTGGAGCCTGGTGTCTCAATCTTAAACCTTTGGCCTTGGGCCTTTTGCCTTTGGCCTAATGATACAAATGAACGACGTGCAAAAAAAAATATATCAGAACATGTCTGCCCAGCGCAAATGGGAATTGAGTATGGAACTCAATTTTAATGCCCGGTTATTAAAAGCCGTTGCACTGCGTCAAGATCATCCTGAGTGGAATGAAGATCAGGTGCAGGCCGAAGTGAAGAAGATTTTTTTATATGCAAGTACCTGAATTATTTCTGGTATTCATTAAGCCACATGACCGGTCACATTATTAGTATACAGAGCGTTATTGCGAAGTATCAAAATTTTACTGATTAAACGATAAATTGAAATTATGAAGAGATAATAAAATATGCTTGATAATAAAACAATTTTAATTACGGGCGGTACAGGTTCCTTTGGTAAAAAATTTACTGAGACTGTTCTGAGCAGATATTCGCCAAAGAAAATAATCATCTATAGTCGTGATGAGTTAAAACAGTTTGAAATGCAAAATATGACACCGTTCATCGATCATTCCAAGTTAATGCGATATTTTATTGGTGATGTCCGGGATTTTAGTCGATTGAGAAGGGCGATGGAAGGGGTAGACATAGTTATTCATGCTGCTGCATTGAAACAAGTGCCGGCTGCTGAGTATAATCCATTTGAAGCTGTAAAAACAAATATTATTGGTGGGCAGAATGTTATTGATGCGGCAATGGATGAGCAAGTTGAAAGGATCATTGCCTTAAGTACCGATAAAGCAGCGGCACCGATAAATTTATATGGAGCTACAAAATTAGCATCCGATAAACTGTTCGTTGCGGCAAATAATTATCGTGGTAAGCATAATATAAAATTTTCAGTTGTTCGGTATGGTAATGTAATGGGAAGCCGTGGCTCGGTCATACCATTTTTCCAAAATAAAAAGAATCAGGTGTTCTGCCAATAACTGATGAACGGATGACACGATTTAATATTACTTTGCAACAAGGTGTGGATTTTGTTCTCATTCGTTTAAAAAAATGTGGGGTGGTGAAATTTTTGTGCCTAAGATTCCCTCATATAAAATTTTAGATATTGCCCAGGCAATCGGACCAGAATGTAAAATTGAGTATGTCGGCATCAGGCCGGGAGAAAAGATTCATGAGGAAATGATCACTGAAACCGATGCATTAAATACCATTGAATTTGATGATTATTATGTCATACTTCCATCCAGTCCAGTCTGGGATTTTGAAGAATTCCGGCAAAAAAGTAATACTCAACCCGGGAAATTTTGTGAGTTTGGTTTTAAGTATAATAGTGGAACGAACAGTGAGTGGTTAAACACCACCAAATTGAAGAATTAATTTCGAATGAAATCTAAAAATTTCATACCCTATGGCAGGCAGTGGATTGACCAGGATGACATCAATGCTGTCGTAAATGTTTTGCGTTCTGATTTTATCACTCAGGGGCCGGTTGTTGATGAATTCGAAAAAAAACTTTGTGATATATGTGGATGCAAATATGCAGTCGTTTTAAACTCGGGGACTTCGGCTCTACATGCGGCATATTTTACAGCGGGTTTATCAGCCGGTGACCGGTTTATTACAACACCCATGACTTTTGTGGCAACGGCAAATGCCGGTCTGTATCTTGGTGCAAGGCCGGATTTTGTTGACATAGAGTTAGATACAGGCAATATTGACTGTCGAAATTTGAAAGAGGCAATTCACCCTGAAACAAAACTGATAAGTGTGGTACATTTTGCCGGTCATCCGGTTGATTTAAATGAAGCGCAGATCATTGCAAGAGAAAATAAACTGATCCTAATTGAGGATGCCAGCCATGCACTGGGTTCGCGGTATAAAGATACCCTTATTGGATCTTGTGAATATTCGGATATGACCACGCTTAGCTTTCATCCGGTTAAACATATTGCAACTGGAGAAGGTGGTGCTGTACTGACCAATAAAAAAGAATATTTTGATCTGCTCATGAAATTCCGTACACATGGAATAACAAAAACGGATTTAAAAAAAGATATTAATAAGTCATGGTATTATGAACAACAGCATTTGGGATATAATTACCGGATGACTGATATGCAGGCAGCATTGGGATTATCGCAATTACAAAAATTGACTAAGTTTGTTGCCCGCCGTAGAGAAATTGTAAATAAATATAATGCTGAATTTGCCGGTAATAAATACTTCGAGATTCCCGTGGAACATACATATGCATTTTCTGCCTATCATCTATATTTTATTCGTTTGAAACAAGCCTATGCTGAAATTAAAGATAAGATCATGCAAAGGCTAAGGGATCATAATATAGGAACACAGGTGCACTATATTCCGGTATATACCCAGCCTTATTATCAGGATTTGGGATATCCAAGTGGATCATGTCCCAACGCAGAAGATTTTTATGATGCCGAGCTTAGTCTGCCCCTTTATCCGGCCATGACGGATGAGGATGTTGACGAGGTGGTAGAACATGTTTTAGGAACTTTGAGTGAGTTTAAATGAAAATTGGTGCGATAATCCAGGCCAGAGCAACATCTCACGCCTGCCCTAAAAAGTATTACTAAATCTTCCATACAATTCTGACATCACAGTATTACAACAAGTATAAGACGAATAAATAAATCCAAAAAAATAAATTCATAATTGTAGCAACTAACAAACAAATGAGGATGATAGTTTAGAAAAAATAGCAATTGATGAGAATTTCGCATGTTTTCGCGGCAGTGAACATGATGTGTTGGACCGATATTATTTAGCAGCAGAAGAACATAATTGGATACGATTGTTAGAATAACTAATGATTGTCCATGTATGGATCCCAGGGTGATCGACAATGTTATTTTAGACTTCGAGACTACAAATTGTGATTATGTGTCAAATACCTTAGTAAGGACATATCCGCATGGCATGGATGTCGAGGTTTTTTCTATGGCTGCCCTTGAGAAATCTCATAAACACGCAAAAGCCAAATATGACCGGGAGCATGTTACTCCTTATATATATAGCACAGCGAAAGAGTTATTTAAGACGGAAAATGTTGAGAGTGAGAAAAAATATCATTCCCCAGATATACGAATAACTTTAGATAGAATTGAAGACTATGCCCTCATTTGTTGCGTATATGAGTTCTTATATAACAGAATACTAATTTTTCATTGGATGAAATCATATCATTATTCAGTAATAAACCATGGCTAAAATATATAAACAGTGGAGTCCGGCAAAAAAATAAATATAAAAATCGATAAAGAGGAAATAAAGTCTGCAATCGAAATTTTGAATACCCAGGAAATGAGTAAAAGTGCAAAGATATTAGAGAAATATGTATAATGAATGTGGCTATTCTAACTGAAGGTGGAAAAAATATTGGTTTAGGTCATATGACACGCTGCCAATCACTATACGATGCTTTTTTAGAAAATGATATAGAGCCATGTTTATATATAAATAAAGATTTTGGATTTATCGAATTTCTTAAAGGATATAAATATACGATTTATCGACTGGTGGGATCTTGAAAATATTCGAGCGAGGTGAAGTGGTATTGATATAATAATAATAGATTCATATATCGCTCACCGGCAGTTTTATATTGAAGTCTGCAGTATGGTCGCACTGAGGTGTGTATTTAGATGATTATGTTCGTCTCAAATATCCTCGCGGTATAGTTGTTAATGGCTCCATCATGGCGGAAAATCTGGATTATTATCCTGACGATGAAATAGAATACCTCCTTGGTACGACATATATCCCAATTCGTAGACAATTTTGGGAGTACCCTGTCAAAAAAATTCAGCAAGAAATAACAAGTGTTCTTATCACTTTCGGAGGTACTGATGAGAAAAACTTTACGAAGCGGGTTTTACACATTTTAGGGACAGAATGGCCGGACATTAATAAATATGTTTTCATGAATGATCTCATGAAATCAAATCTTCTAACCAAAGAAATACTTTTATCCTCAGATCCAGATATAGATGCGATAATTGAAACGATGATTAAGGTGGATTTGGCAATATCCGCTAGTGGTCAAACATTATATGAGTTAGCATGTATTGGAGTTCCGGTTATAGCGGTACAAACCGCTGAAAATCAAAGAATTAATTTTGAAAATTGGATTCAGGCAGAATATATTGATGGCTTAAACCAGTTTTCAAGTACCAAGATTTTGTTGAGACAATAAACCGTTTTGAATCATCTGAATTCAGAAAAAAGAAATCAGAGGCAGGCAGGAAATTGGTTGATGGTAATGGTGCAAGACGGGTGGTTAGTAATTTGATAAGGCGATATGAAAATAATCTTTCTCTCCAATAGTCCAGTCAGTGCAACCATTATACCGGTGGTTAGTATTAGATCAGGCGAGAAGAAGTCGTTCATTATCAAGAGAGATTAGTGCTGGAAGACTCAGGAAATAATAGTTCCTGATTTTCTTATCAGTTACAATTATCGATATATTTTAACGGAAGATGTGTTGAACTATTTTTAACGGAAATGGCCATTAATCTACATATTTCCTTATTGCCATGGAATCGGGGTTCCGATCCGAACATTTGGAGTTTTTTAGAGAATACACCCAAAAGGTGTGACTATCCATCAGATGGAAGAAAAAGTTGATCGGGGTAAAATTTTGTTTCAAAAAGAAGTTTTTTTCAATGAGAAAGATGAGACTTTAGCCTCAAGTATGCCCGACTGCATGAAGAAATTCAAGAGTTGTTTAAAATTTACTGGCAACGGATAAAAAATGGAACTATTTTACCAAGCCACCAGTTAGGAGCGGGGAGTTTTCACCGTCACAGTGACCTGAAGCCAATTCAAAATATTAATTAGTGACTATGGCTGGAAGTTCCTATTCAAGTATTGAAAAACCGTATATGAAGAATATCAAAATCTATTAAAGAATAAGTTGACATAAAACAATTAGATAAGCCAATATGCAAACTATATTCGTTGATCACTACATTAATTTTTCTAAAAGGTCATGAAACAAGAGATCGAAATGGCCGGTATAAAGATTGGCAACGGACATAAAACTTTTATTATTGCAGAACTTTCTGCCAATCATAATCAAGAGTACACTCTGGCCGAAGAAACACTTCATGCAATGAAAGAAAGTGGTGCCGATGCAGTAAAATTGCAAACATATTTACCTGAAACCTTAACCATTGATTGTGATAACAAATATTTTAAAATTGAGCAAAACACGCTTTGGGATGGTCAAAGTTTATTTCAGTTATATCAAAAGGCGTATACTCCATGGGAATGGCAACCCAAATTAAAAGAGTTAGCTGAATCCTTAGGTATGGTGTGTTTTTCTTCACCGTTTGATAATTCTGCTGTTGATTTTCTTGAGGAAATGGAAGTCCCTGCATATAAAATTGCATCTTTTGAAATATCAGGATATAAATTTAATTCGATATGTGGCATCAAAAAAAAAACCTATGATAATTTCTACCGGTATTGCCACCACGATCAGATATAGAATTGCTATCGACATTGTCGTAAAGAGAAATAATGATAATATTATACTATTAAAATGTACATCTGCTTATCCCGCACCGTTTGAGGATGCGAATTTAAGGACGATCCCCGATATGTATGATACTTTTGGAGTTTCATCTGGTTTATCTGATCATACTTTAGGAATTGCCGTCCCAATTGCTGCTGTGGCCTCGGAGCGAAGGTGATTGAAAAGCATTTTATACTCGACAAGAAAATCGGTGGTCCGGATGCTGAATTTTCGTTAGAACCACAAGAATTTAAACAAATGGTAGATTCCGTCCGAGATGTAGAACTAGCTCTAGGAGGAGTGAGTACGAATTAAGTGAACGAGTGCAGAAAAATAGAATTTTTGCACGGTCATTATTCATTGGAAAGGATATAAAAAGGGTGACTTATTTACGAAGGAAAATGTTAGATCAATTCGTCCGGCTATGGTTTACATCCTAAGTATTTTAAAGGAAGTGATTGGTAAAAAATCTAAAGTGGATATTAACAGAGGTACACCACTGTCCTGGGATATTGTTTCTTAAAAGTGAACTAAGAACTTTAATCATTATTAGAATCAAATTATTTAAAATAAATAATGGATAGAAAAAGGAGTCCACAATATGGACATTGATCTAATTCCTTTAGAAGAAGAGCATCTTGAAATAGTGCGGAATTGGAGAAATTCGAAAGAAGTCTCTCAATACATGTATACTGATACCTTTATAACCGAAGATGCTCAGAAAAAGTGGTTTAAAAAGATTTCAATATCTGAAGATTACAAATATTGGATCATATCGTATGATGATAAGTTATTAGGAGTTGTTAATCTGTATGATATTGATAAAAAAATAAAAGAGCATTCTGGGCATTTTCTATGGAGATACTTCTCAAAGAGGGGTCGAATTGGCGGCAAAGTAGAGTATCATGTACTCTCATATGTTTTTTGAGCCACTTGAATTTAATAAATTATGTTGTGAGGTTTTGGGCTTCAATGAGAATGTAATTAAAATGCATAAAAAATTTGGTTTTGAGGAAGGGATTATTTAGGCAACATATTTTAAAAGACGATGTTTATATGGATGTGTATCGTCTTGCTATGTCAAAAGCAACCTGGCAAAGAGATAAAAATGATATGTACCAGAGAGTTTATCGGAGATGATATGAAACGAAATTTGCATGTGGGTCAGAAATATGAGGAAACCAAAATATATTCAATTGAGGACATAGATAAATATAGCAACCTTACAGGTGATGATAATCCAGGTGCATATGAATGATTCAGCAGCGAAGGAAATGGGTTTTGAGAAACGGATTTGTCACGGAATGTTAGTGGCAAGCCATATTTCAAAAATCCTTGCAGTTAATTTTCCCGGTCCAGGTACTATATATTTAAATCAGACATTGAGTTTTCGATCTCCAATATATCCTGATGTAAAATTGAGATTCGAACTCACCGTAGTAGAGGCGAATAATGAAAAACGAAAATACCTAATATCAACAGAGGTTAAAAATGCTGAGAATAGTACAGATTTAATCATTGGTGACGCACTGATACTATTGAAATAATATATATTTAAAATCCATACTACCTCAATATTCATAAATAGTAATTTAAAAAATAACATATTTAAGTAAATAACTAATTTATAATAATTTTGGGATTTATTTTACTGAACATTAATATTAAATAAAGGTTATTATGTATAAAAGCAAAATATTGATAATGTCTTTAGTTGCTATTTTATTTCAATACTGCGCAGAGTCAAATGGTCCCAATAATGATAATATTACTATTTCTGGAAAAGTTGTGATAGAAAATGAATCTGATTATTCTAATGTTATTGTTAATCTATATACACCTGTTGGTTCAGATACAAGTTTATCTAGGATTAATAATGAATTTGGCCAAATTGGAGCACAGGATTTAGTATTGGTTGAATTTGATCACAGGAATAACAATCCGATACATTCAACAAGCACAAACGAGAAAGGTGATTGGACAATTGAAATTGATAAAGAAAGTGAATATATAATTGTTATTGAGAAGCAAGGATGGGGATGGTATTACTCTCTTTTGAGTGATAATTCTTATCACAGCACTACCCTTTATAAAGAAATTCAATTGGATGGGATTATTGAGCAAAATTATAGTTTTGAAGACGGAAGGACTTACTCGATTTCCAACCAATGTATATTTAAAATTAGATTTAATTAACTTCAATGGTAATTCAAAGATTCTTATTGCACAAAAATGGAAGGCTTATATTTAAAAATGTAACAATTAAGGCAAACCTGGAGCAAATATATCAATAATAAATCTTGATTCTGAAAAATTTGATAAGGTTATTATTCGAAAATTCTGCCATTAATTTTAATGGACTAGTAGTTAAAAATTCAAGGAATGGTTTGAAATTTGACAATTGTTTGAAAGTAACATTACGAAACTGTTATTCAAGTTTCAATAATACAGCATTTGTTTATGATCAGAGTAGTGAAATAGAATTAATTAATTCAACCATAATTGATAATTTGGATGGTGTTAATAATTCTGGGAGTGAATTACATATTGTTAATTGCATTTTTATTAATAATGTAAAAGCCGTTGAATCTGTAAAATCTAGTATAAACGTTCAAAATTCAATGTTTTCTTCAAATAATATTGGTATATCTTTGATCTCTGAACATGATGCACTGATAGAATCCAGCGAGTTTGAATACAATAGACATGCGAGTATGGTAATAATAGGTTCTGATCCATATGTAAAAAATAACAATTTTCATGCCTACGATTATTCTGGAATTATTGTAAATGCAGAGTACATTCGGCAGTCAACCCGTGACTCACGACCTATTATAAATTTAAATAATTTTTTTGGTGAAAGTCTGGCTGTTGATTTGTTGAGGAGTAGAGAGTACATAGGTGCAGGACCTAATTCAAATGGTGGTTTAATAAATTGCCAATCAAATTTCTGGGGGTCTTCTATATCTTTCTTAGATCGAAGACGATTCGAGATTACGGGATCCTGATTATTCTCATTTGGGTGGAGTCGATTATTCAGAGTCCCTTGCTTCTATTTCTCCTATTGCTGGAATAAAGTAATCCAGTTTAAAATATGCCAATCTTTATTGATCCAAATTTGAACATTAGTGATGTAGGATTTATTAGAGGAAACTGTTTTAAATATCCAGAAGAAAAAATTATCTTTTTTTACTCAGACAATAACATAACTAATCGGTTATCTGATATACAAAAATAGAATAAAAATAATTGGAATTGAACCAAGTTGTGAGCAAAGAAAAGAATATATTGATAATTTATATTTGAGACTGGGAACGAGTAGAGGATCTAAAAGAGATAGTCGTCAGTCCATGGCATAAACATTATCCATATTCCATCAATGCCAGTAAGGTTGTTAGATATTTTTTGATTAAAGATGCATTCTTATTTTGGCCAGTTCATTATGCTCTAACTTCTTATTTTAAAGAAAATAGGCTTGAAAATTCGGTAGTTATATTATCAAAAAATCATAGATTCCATCTCGCCTTCCAATCATTTAAGCATAGATATAAATTTCCTACAGTTTCTCTTAAGCATCGTCTAAGACATCAAAAATCTGATAAAAAAGATATAATCCGTAAAGTATTTAGAGAGCTTAAAACTCTAATTTATAATAAGTATAAGTATGATATTTATATCGTCAGACATAGACAGACAAATCCTATTATTCAAGAATTGAAAAACAGCCATATAGAATTTTTTTCAGATTCTTTCTCATATTTCTATATCCGACTGTTTAAAATTATTTTTTCAAAAAAAATTAAAATTTATACACATTATTTTCAAAAACAGCTAATCTCATGTTTCGAGACTATTGAATTTCCACAAGAGTATTTTTACGAAAAAACGACTTTATTAATTACATAGAAAGTTTGGGTAACAGTATTCAAAGAGAGATTATTAAAGGAGTGGTAACCTGGAAAAATTTTGATAAAAAGAAACCTCGAATTGCTTGTAGCATTAATTATACAAGTCCAAATGAAGTATTTATTAAATCCTGGTGTATGGGAAACAAATCACGGTACATTACTATACAACATGGAATTCATAGTGGTGGTGTCGTCTCTCCTCCGAAAGAAGAATCGGTTCAGATATGCTTTACACATGGGGAACGGAAATGAAGCAATCCTTTATCGATTCATTGAATTAAATAAAAATAAAATAAAAGTCCTTGGTAACCCGTTATATTCAAATATTTCTATAAGCAAACATGATAATCATGATGTACCTAATAGAACTATAAAATACTAATTGCACTTTCTGAGCATGGATTATTTTTTAATGACAAAACCGATTTATTTTAGCAGGATTAAAAAATCAAATTAAAACAAGACCATATATATCATGGTTAATTAAATTGCATTCGTTTTCCCAATCCGTTGATGTTACAAATCACATAGGAAATTTTGCTAATGTCAGAATCTATGATAATATCTCAATATTTAGATTGATTGAATCCTGTGACGTGGTAATTACAAATGTTTCAACGGTTGTTTTAGATTCGATGGTTTACGGAAAGCCCTCAATTGTGGTAAACTTTGATAATATGAGTGAAAATTTCAGCAAATATAATGCGGGGATTCAAATTAATTCAGTTGGCCAACTCTCAATTGAGTTGGAAAAAATATTAGGAAGCAATAACGTATCTGAATTGATTCAAAGACAATTTAATTTTGTAGATAAATATTCAAAAAGAACTACCATTAATTCTTATGTTGATAAACTATTATCTCATTTAAAAGCAGAGACATAATTGCTGATTATTCAAAATGATTAAAATAAGAAAGGACTCATTTCTAACTGCAATTATTCAAAGATATTCCAGTATTTTATTATTACAGTTATCAGGTTTTATTATCGCGATGTTTGTTTCAAAATTCCTGGGTCCGGAATTATTAGGTTATTATGCTATTTTTCAAATTATAACCAGCTACTTTGTATATTCCAACTTGGGCGCAACAAATGGCTTATCCTGGAGTTTGGGAGTATATTTAGGTGCCAAAGATCATAAAAATGCAAAACAAGTTATCAACACTGCTCACAGTATACAATATACATCACCATTATTTCTCCTATTTATTTTAATATTAACAGGATTATTTCTGGATGCCCCTTATAGTTGGTTGGTACCTTTATCCGGGATTTTTTGGATTTGTACAACCTTTTATCAGGTGACACTAAATCGTATACTGGCTGCACAAGAAAAGCATCATAATTGCTTCACTTACAGCATTTCACTCTATACTGTCATTGGTTATAATAATTCCAATGGTATATTGGTTAGATTTGTTGGGAAGAGTTTTAGCATCTATTATCATTGCTGTCATACTTCTATGGTACTATTTTAGAAAAATAGAAGAAATACCCGGATTTCGTTGGCGAGCAGAAGATTTTAAGAAATTGATAAGTGTTGGTTTTCCAATAATGATGGCCGGATTCCTGCACAGTAATTTTTTTCTTGTTGATAGACTTGTTATTGCAAATTTTTTAACTATTGAGAAATTGGGTTATTATGCATTTGGATTTTATTTAGTATCAGTAGTTAAAACGATAAAATCTGCCGTTGCAAATGTATTGTACCAAAGGCAAAACCATGTTTATGGACAAGATGGTCCCTCAAAAAAAGAAGACTTTTCATTATCTCCCAATCTGCATCTTACTTTGTTACTGATCTGACAGGTATTTTATCGGGGTTAGCATTAATTATATTCACTTTTGTTGTATTGTATTTCCTGCCGGAATTTAAAGAGGCCTTGGATATAACTTATGTTGTAGTCTTTAGTCAGGTAATGGGCAGCATAAATGTATTAAATATTGTAGGGAAGAATTATCAATATCTATTAATTATTTTCATATCATTAATAATTAATATACTATTAAGTATAATATTGGTTATAAAGTTTGACCTTATCGGAGTCGCCTACGCCACATTTATTTCTTTTTTATTATTCAACATCCTAACAAATTATTTCAATTTAAAATACTTCAATAAAAATACTGTAGAATCATTTAAAGTCATAATAAGAATCGCTATTGTTCCTGTTTATTGTTTTTTAATTGCCGATAATGGTCGAGTATGTAATTTTCAGAGTTTATTCAAATGTAATATTAGAAAATATAATATGGATGTTTATTATCGTAATTGGATTTATGATTTTAATTTTACCACTCCTGCTATTATTAAAGAGCAGTCTAAACATACTTAATAAAGTAAAATTGTCTGTATAATAGTAGAATATATTTTAGTTTATGGGAAGATAAAAAGATAAGATTTGTGAATCCATGTATACTATAGTTATTGTATCATCAAGGGTACCGCCTGATCATTCTGGAGCAGGTAAAAGAATTTACAGTTTTTTTAATTACCTTAATACAAAAGGTTATAATGTAAAACTTGTAACTAATACACCTTTAAAAAGTGACAACAATACGTATTTTGTAAATAGTTTAGACACAACAGGAATATTGAGAAAATTTAATCTTATATGTAACTTCTTTATTGCATTATTGAAATTAAGCTACAAGTTTTTATTATCAAAGCATAACAACTTTAGGAAAAGAAAGTGTTCAGTTTGGCTTGTGTCTTCATGCCCACTTACTTTTGCGGCAAGTTTCATTTTTTATTTAGCAGGTTGTAGAATAATTTTTCAAAATACTTTGCTTGGAAGTGATGATCCGGAATATCGTTATCCAGGAGATTATTTATCTGTTAAGTTTAAACTTAAAAAGTTACAATACCGCTTGGCCGATGTTGTAACAAGCATCAGTCCGGCTTTGTATGAGATTTCAAAAAAATACCATGCTAATAGCATAATGATACCTAATCCGGTTGAAGTAAGTTATACTGCGAATATTATGAACAACGATAAAAAGAGGAAGAAAAATGATAAAAAAAAGGTGCTCAGTGTAGGAAGATTGCATATCGAAAAGGCACTGATATTATAATTAGAACTATTGATATAGTACATCAACAAAATCCAGAAATACATTTTAATTTAATTGGTCCTCATGAGGATTTTGTAGATAACCTGAAA
>CAVXXB010000013.1:0-8959 GCA_963765585.1 Calditrichia bacterium
AGGTACTCACCAATCTTGTAAACAACGCCATTGATGCCATGCCCGGGGGGGGACAAATTATACTAAAAATGGAAACAACCAGAGAAAATCGCCTGGTTTTTGGTATCACAGATACCGGATCCGGGATGGATGCAAATACAGTAGATCAGATTTTTACACCGTTTTATACGACAAAAATCGATGGCAAAGGAACCGGACTGGGCCTGTATATTGTAAACAATATCTGCAAGAATCATGGTGCAGAGATTTTCTGTGAGAGCGAAGTCGGCAAAGGGACGAGCTTTACTATCAGGTTTTGAGGGACAAGGCCCAGTAGTTAGTAGTTAGAAGTTAGAGATTAGAGATTAGAGATTAGAGATTATGTTAACCCAGCCATAATGATCTGTCAATTGTATGCAGATTTCACGGATAAGACTGATCTAGGCGGATTTTTAATAGAATATTGATATTTATACATATTATATGTATCGAGTAGCAAGGATATTATACTTGTCATCCATTCAGGGATCTTCTTTTCGATTGGGCAGATACTTACCCCGATCAAATTCAGTGCTGGCTCTACGGGAGGATCTTGACGAGATGACAGGTAATCTGCAATGATACAATGAATGAACTGACAAGATTGAGTGGCAGGGTAATAGTTTCTTATCCATAGGATCCCGTTCGGGGACAGGATAACTGTTTGGAATAATTTGTCATTTTTCCTTTTAGACTTTTTACCTATTATCCTTGCTTAGGGACTTAGGTGCTCTGGGACTCAGGGACTCAGGGACAGAAAAAGCAAAAATATTAAATATTGAATTTTGAATTTTGAATTTTGAAATAATATGAAAAAACTACTTATCATCGACGACGAACAGGAAATGCTCCAGAGTCTGCGTAAGATTTTGAGTCAGCGCAAAGATCTGGATATCACACTTATGCAGGATGCAAATCAGGCTCTGACCCATGTCAGCGAACAGAAATATGATATGATACTCACCGATCTGAATATGGGCGATGTCAATGGCCTTGACATTTTGCGGACTGCATTAGGAAAATATCCCGATACAAAAGTATGCGTAATCTCAGGATATGGAACCATTGAAGCCAGCGTGGAAGCCATGCAGGAAGGTGCCACCGATTTTATCGAAAAGCCCTTTACTGCAAAAAAATTATTTAGTTGTATCAATGGGGTTTTTGATTCGTTCCCTGATGAAGAAAGTCACGATATCCCGGTCTCTGATCCAGAAACAGATGATTCAAACCTGATCTATAAAAGCAATCAGATGAAGAACTTGGTATCCATGGCCAGGAAGGTGGCCGGTAGCGATGTGAACGTGTTGATCACAGGTGAAAGCGGTACCGGAAAAGAGCTCATTGCCCGCGCGATTCATAATTTGAGTAACCGCAGAACCAATCCCTTTGTGCCGATTAATTGCGGTGCTCTGCCGGAAAATTTGTTCGAAAGTGAAATATTCGGTCATGAAAAAGGTGCATTTACCGGTGCGGTCCGGACAAAACCCGGTCTGCTTGAATTTGCAAATCTTGGTACGTTCTTCTTTGATGAGATTGGTGATTTGAGCCTGTCCCTGCAGGTAAAATTGCTCAGGATGCTTGAATCCCGAAAGATAAGACGGGTTGGTGGACAAAAAGAAATCGACATAGACATTCGTGTTATTGCTGCGACCAATCAAAACCTGTCACAGGCAGTGATTGACAAACAATTTCGTGAAGACCTTTTCTACCGGCTAAACACGATACAAATTGAGATTCCGCCATTGAGAGAACGAACTGACGACATCTTACCTCTGGCGAACCATTTTTTAAACCTGCTATGCTCTAAAAATGACAAAGTCGTTAACCGGTTTTCCAGCGATGCCGAGGAATCGATGTTAATCTATGGCTGGCCGGGAAATGTCCGGGAATTGCAAAACATGATCAGTCGTGCCTTCTTTCTATGTTCTTCCCGGGTTATTCAAACAGCAGACCTGCCTATTTCTGTTTCAGGTCAGACAATTTCACTGGATGAAAAGATGTTCGATCTTTCCTACAAAGATGCCAAAGACTATGTGCTGGAAAAATTTGAAATCGAATACCTGACTCATCAACTTCGCAAAAATTCGGGAAATATTTCTAAGACAGCCATCGATTGCGGGATTGACCGCAGATCAATTCACCGGCTGATCAATAAGTATAATCTGATAATTCATTAATACCTTTCATTACAATAATATTTTAATCACCAAGAGTCTCCCGGTACTGGGCACTGGGAACTCGGCACTCGTTCTCTATACTTAGGGACTTAGGTGCTTAGGTACCTTAAGAGATCTAATGTAAATGCATAAATGGGACATAAATGTCTCTTTATATCTTAAAAATCAGGCTATTTAGAATGCCATTGATCACATATATCTATTATTATTAATTAGTTATGTATTATGGCATAATATGTGTAGCATGAAACACGACTTTCACATGACCTCAAATTATAAAAGCACAGACAGTGCTAATATCTGTATCTGAATTATCAAATTCCAAACTCATCGAAAGGTTGGTATTTTGAATTCATCAGGCAGTGTATCAGAATCTGAATTATTTGAAAAATTAAAAAACTTAGAATCGCGGCTTTCCCGGATTGAAAAGCAGTTAAAAATAGCACATGAGGATGAAATCTTCACCCCCCCGGAAGAGAATGAAGATCCGATTGACCTGAAATCGGGATCGGAATCATTAGAACTCCAGATTGGTGAGTTTTGGCTGGCAAAAAGTGGTATTGTTATTCTGGCAATCGGAATTGCATTCCTACTTACGTTTCCCTATCAGAATTTGCCGGCTGTTCTACCCGCATTATTCGGCTATATTTTAGTCACATGTCATCTTGTTACTGGCATATGTATGGCGCAATTCATTTAGCCACATTTCCCAATACTTATTGGGGGGAGCGTTATTACTCCTTTATTTTTCTACATTACGTCTGTATTATTTCAGTCAATATCAAACGATTACAGATTTAAATTTTGAACTGACCCTTTTGTCCATTATTGTAATCGTCAACCTTACAATCTCAATATATAGAAAATCAATATTCCTCACGGGACTCAGTTTGACGCTTGGCTTTTTTACGGCACTTATAAGTGATTCCAGTTATTTACTATTTTTCTTTGTCTCGATGTTTGCCATCATCAGTGTGTACCTGAAAATAAAATACGATTGGAACAATCTGTATATCTATACTCTGATCTTATCATACCTGATTCACCTCATGTGGTTCTTAAATAATCCCCTCATGGGTAATCGCATGGAGTTCGTAAATGAACCACAGAGTAATCTGGCATTCATTTTGATTTACCTTTCAATATTTGGCATGGGAAATCTATTCAGAAAACGTGAGGTTCCTGAAGATACAAGTATTATTATCGGGACATTCCTCAATTGTGCCGGTGCCCTGGGTGTTTCATTTCTTATATTGATCTCAAAATTTCAAGAGCAAATATTTTCTTTTTCACTGGCGGCATCATTTGTGTTGATCTTATTCTCTGCCCTCTTCTGGATTCGTGAAAAAAGCCAGGTATCTACTTTTTTTTACGCCATTACCGGTTATACGATATTAAGTATTGCAATAATATCAAGATTTGAGAATCCGGATTTTTTCATTCTGCTCAGCTGGCAAAGCCTCGTCGTTATATCCACAGCTATTTGGTACCGGTCCAGATTTATCATCCTGGCAAATTTTATCATATATTTAATGATATTTGCAGCCTATCTGATACTTGCCAAACAGGTAGACCTGGCCAGTTTGAGTTTTGGTATCGTTGCGCTGGTTAGCGCCCGAATCATGAACTGGCAAAAATCACGATTGATGCTAAAAACGGAGATCATGCGTAACGCTTATTTGGTTGGTGCATTTGTAATGTTCCCTTACACTTTCTATCATATTTTCCCCGCGCAATATATCATCATATCCTGGCTGGCCGTAGCTCTGGTTTATTACATACTTAGCCGGTTGTTAAATAACACCAAATACCGCTGGCTGGCTCTGTTCACACTCTTATTAACAGTGGGTTACATTTTGATTATAGGAATTGTAAAACTGGAACCTGCATATCGTATACTGTCTTTTATTGTCCTGGGCATCGTACTCATTACGACTTCGTTGATGTACTCCCGAATTAAATCGAAGAATACTGAGCGTTCGGGTGATGATAAATCTCTTGATCGAGAAAAATAAGATTCATATAAATTAATATGAGACCCTGAAACGAGTTCAGGGTGACATTTTCGTCATCCCGAACCTCGTTTCGGGATCTTGAATGTAGGGAACAGTCTGGGACCGTTCAGCGCATTTTAGCATAATAAGGAACTTGTCCGGAAATAATTTCCGGACAAGATATAAAATATTATGGAGAACCGAAAAACTATGAAAAAAATTTGGCAACGTATACCTGAGCAGATTAGAAGACTAGGAATTTTGGTCATTCTTCTGGGCATACTTTTTTTAGTTATTCGCCCACTACTGATTCCACCTGATTTTGGCCAGTACGGTCATTTCCGGGGCTCTGCTGTAGATGACATCATTGATCAAAAGATTAAATTTGCCGGACGTGAAGCCTGTAACGAATGCCATGATGATATCAGCCTGGCAAAGAGTGAAGGTTTTCATAAAAATTTATCATGCGAAATATGCCATGGGCCAGCGGCCGATCATGTCGAAGCGCCGGATGAAGTTCTTCCGCCGGCACCGCGGGAAAGAGGCTATTGCCCGATCTGTCACGAATATAATCCATCACGTCCGACCGGATTTCCACAGATACGATCCGCATCACATAATCCTTCAGATCCCTGCATCTCATGCCATGATCCCCACGTTCCGGAACCTCCCGATACACCAAAAGAATGTTCGGCCTGTCATGCTGAAATTGATAATTCAAAGTCCCTCTCATATCACGCCGATATTGCATGTACTTTCTGTCATGAAACACCGGAACTCCACAAACTGAAGCCCAGAGAGCATATTGCAGGCAAACCAATAACCCGTGAGTTATGTGGTAAATGTCATGCGCAGGACGCCAACAGTGATAAAAACATTCGTAGAATTGACATGGCATCGCATGAAACAAGATATGTTTGCTGGCAGTGTCATTATCCCCATTTACCGGAGGCCAAATAATGAGTGATAAATCCAATTCAGATAAAAAAGTGAACCGCAGGAAATTTGTCAAAGGCCTGATGTTTGCTCTGGCATATACCGTCCTCCCTAAAGTTGGTATGTCAGATGATAATGTTCATAAATTATCAAAATGGATTCTGGGCGAAAATTATAATCCGTATGACCATCATTACGGCATGGGTATCGATATTGATAAATGTATTGGCTGTGGACGCTGTGCGGCAGCATGCAAACTGGAAAATCCTGTACCGCAGGAGCCTTTCTTTTTCAGAACATGGGTTGAGCGCTACCGGATTTACGAAAACAATGAGACTGTAATCGATAGTCCAAATGGCGCGATCAATGGATTTAAAAGTGAGCCCGAATCTGACAAAAGCCTGGTAAGAACATTTTTTGTGCCAAAGATCTGCAATCAATGTGAAAAACCGCCCTGTGTTCAGGTTTGTCCGGTCGGAGCTACCTTTCAGACTCCGGATGGGGTGACATTGGTCGATGAAGAATATTGCATTGGTTGCAGGTATTGCATTCAGGCCTGCCCTTATGGCGCCCGTTATTTGCATCCGGGCACAAGGGTGGCTGACAAATGTACATTTTGCTACCATCGCGTTACCCAGGATCTTTCTCCAGCCTGCGTTGAGGTTTGTCCGACTCAGGCACGTATTTTTGGCGAATTGAAAAAGAAGTCGAGTCCCCTGGTACGTTTTATGCGAAGAAATAAGGTGAATGTCTTAAAACCCGCGCTAAATACTGAGCCAAAAGTATTTTATGCAAATTATGATATGGAGGTAAAATAATTTTGGAAGAAATCATTCAGCATTTAGGTCCATTGGTAAATGAAATAACCGGATACATCTATCCAAATGAAATTGAATTACACTGGGGATTACTGGTGGTCATTTATCCGTATCTGACCGGACTGGTAGCCGGTGCATTTATATTGGCCTCTCTGGTTAAAGTTTTCAACGTGAGTGAAGTGGCGCCCACATACCGCATCGCCCTGTTAACGGCCCTCGCTTTTCTTATCGTCGCGCCCCTGCCCTTACTGGCACATCTGGGTCATCCTGAAAAATCGTTTGAGATTTTTCTGACTCCCAATACAACTTCGGCGATGGCGATGTTTGGATTTGTATACGCCTGGTACCTGATGGCGGTTTTATTGCTTGAGATTTGGCTTGATTACCGGCATGACATGATAAAATGGGCCCGCCAGGAGAAAGGCTGGAAAAAATGGATGTACAGGATATTATCCCTTTTCTCAAATGATGATTCGCAGAAGGCGATCAATTTTGATCATAAGGCATCAAGGTTGATAACCATCATCGGTATACCATCAGCATTTTTACTTCATGGTTATGTGGGATTTATTTTTGGCTCAATAAAAGCCAATCCCTGGTGGTCCAGTGTTCTAATGCCGATTGTATTTTTATTCTCAGCTATTGTTTCCGGAATTTCATTGTGTTGTTGATTTATATGGTGGTGACTCCGCTTACGCCGGAAAAAGATCGATATGCTTTGTGTCAATACCATTGCCAGTTTTATGTTTTATGCTATGATTGTCGATTTTTCCCTTGAGGCGCTGGATTTTATTCACCGCATCTATGAATCTGAAGAATCTATAAAAATTCTGGCCGAGATGGTATCAGGTAAATTGTTCATCAGCCTCGTCGTTGTCCAATTATTGATCGGAATGATTGTACCTTTGGCGCTCATTGCCATAGTTAAGTCTTTAGGCGGCATGTCGGACAGAATGAAAATAACGATTTATTTTATATCTGCCCTGCTGGTTCAGGTTGGTATATTTGCCACGCGCTGGAATGTCGTTATTGGCGGACAATTATTTTCCAAGAGTTTTAGTGGTCTGACAGTTTATAAAATGACATTTTTGGGGCTGGAGGGGCTATTGGTATCACTGGTGATCCTGATACTGCCATTCATTATTCTCTGGATTTTATTTAAAATATTTATTCCATGGAATGATGAAGGGTTGGAGAAGCAGTTAGGAGTTAGGAGTTAGAAATTAGAGATTAGAGATGAGAAATTAATAGTTGGCTGTTGGCAATTTGCCATTATCATTTACAAATAACTAATTACTAATTCCCAGTTACAAATTTTAGTGCTCTGCATCTTTGTGCAGCAAATATCTATTTAAAAGTTATTAAATATAAAAAAATGCCGGCCGGATTTCCTATGGTTGACATTTTTTTTATTATGAGAATAATTTTCAATAATGTATATTTGATGTATTCAGCCCTTTTAATCCTGTATATATTGAATTTCTGCCCGACCCGGATAACCAATAGAATTGTGGCATAGTATTTGTTAAAGATATTTATAAATAGGAATAAATAATTAAAATTGTTGAGGTAAAGATGAAATTGAAGTTACCGCATTCCACGCAAAATTGGGTATCAGTAATTGGTGTCATGATTGCTCTGATTAGTCTCTTTATGATTATCTTTCTGATGGTAATTACCGGCCTGCTGGAGGAGCAGGGATCATATATGGGATTAATAGTATATATTCTTCTCCCGGCGGTCATGATTACCGGGATGATATTAATACCCGTTGGCATGATAATAACCAACCGAAAATTAAAACAGGGTAAATCTGATGCGACGATCGAGGATTGGCCAAAGCTCGATCTGAATAATCTTCGTCACCGCAATGCATTTATGATATTTTTTGTCGGAACCACATTATTTTTATTTTTATCGGCCGTTGGCAGTGATGAAGCATTTCACTTTACCGAATCGGTAACCTTTTGCGGCGAAATATGTCACACTGTAATGGAACCGGAATATGTCGCGTATCAGAATTCTCCCCATGCCCGCGTCGCGTGTGTGGATTGTCACGTTGGATCAGGAGCCGATTGGTATATGAGATCTAAATTATCCGGTTTATACCAGGTGTATGCAGTTCTGGCCAATGTGTATCCCAAACCAATCCCCACCCCGGTCAAAAATTTACGTCCCGCCCGTGAAACCTGTGAACGTTGCCATTGGCCGGAGAAATTCTATTCACAGACATTAAGAGTCGAGCGGCATTATTTAAATGATGAAGAAAATACCCCCTGGGATATCTATTTGAATATCAAAATTGGCGGGGCCTATTCCGCACACGGATTGGCCGAGGGAATCCACTGGCATATAAATCCAAATGTTCAGATTGAATATTATCCCGGAGATGAGCAAAATCTGACCATACCCTGGGTCAGGTATACTGATAAAAATACAGGCGAAGAAATTATTTATGACAACCAGGATGATCCGATTGATCCAGGCTGAAATGGATCCTGCAAAAATACGGGTTATGGACTGTATGGATTGTCATAACAGACCATCGCACAGTTATCGCCCTCCTGCATTGTTTGTTAATGAAGCCATGACAGCCGGTGAAATTCCCACAGAATTACCGGAGATCAAATCTCTGGCCATGGAAATATGTGCAGAAAAATTTTCAACCAAAGATTCTGCCCATGCCTATATCCGTGAGACTATTTCCGAGTTCTATCAGGAAGGATATGCTGAAATTTATGAGAACCAACCGGAGTTAATAGAAAAGGCCATTACCGGTTTACAAACAGCCTTTTCACAAAATATTTTTCCATATATGAATGTTCGCTGGGATGTGTACCCAAATCATATTGGACATCTGGAATTTGATGGTTGTTTTCGTTGTCACAACGATCAGCATATAAGTAAAGATGGCGATAAGATTGGCAAAGATTGCGATCAATGCCATAGTATCATTGCTCAGGGAAGCGGTGAAGATATTGAATATGCCACCATTGGCAGTTCACTGGAATTTAAA
>CAVXXB010000014.1:0-379316 GCA_963765585.1 Calditrichia bacterium
GGATTCGTCGACTATTTTGACGCCAATGATTCTACCGCATTAAGTACACCGAATGCGATAAATACACATACCTGGACCGCGGGCAGCAATGCCGCTCTGGCGGTTGATTCCGTTCGCTCCAGTGAACCAAGCATAACGCTGGGACAAACCGGTGTGCTGGTAAACACAGCGATTACCAATACCGGTGGTGCTGCTGTCTTAATAGATTCTCTGCGTTTTACCTTTGATGACCAGATCAGCCGGCCGCCTATGACTGCGGTACGCGTTTCTCCGGCAATATTACCAACTCTCGGCGCCGGACAAAGTTTTACACCTGTCTATTCAATTTCGGCCGCCCAAACGCCGGTGGATAGCGAATATCAATCTGGATTTACGTGCATATGGTACTGATCAGGTTACTTTAGCCGGTATCTCAGTTCTCAGCAGTTCTGATCCGGATTCCGTTTTATTACAGACTGCGGCAGATGTACAGGTGGTTTCTATTGTAAATCCAACGGATGTTATTCAGAATCAGGAAGATATTGCAGTATCGGTAACGATCCGAAATCAGGGACAAGCCGCCGCTCAGGTAAATAATGTGCTGCTTGACTTCCGTAATGGTAACACATATTACAACCGTGAAATTCTTACACCGGATCTGCCGCTGCAATTAGCAGGTGGTGCGGATACAACCATAAATTTTGCCGTCGATGTATTATCCAATGCACTTCTGGGTCCGGATTCATTGCGTGGCCGGGTTCAGTATTTTGAGTATAACCGGGGAATAAGTCTGTCCGATACCTCTGCATACCTGTCCTCCTGGAATGTCCAGGGTACCGGTGGCATCAGTGTGCTCTCCGTAGCCTCTGCGTTTGACTCGGTAAGTACCGGACAGGATAGCATTTTAACAACGGTTAGAATTTTAAACTCAGGAAATAGTGCGGTAATTGTTGATTCACTAAAACTAATGATGACCCGGGGGTTGTATATTGACAGCACATTAATTATTGAGCCGGGTACCGTATTAAGCGCCGCATCGCAGAATACCTACGACTTTTATGTTGCACTCGATCCCGCATCACCCAATGGTATTGAAACCATAAATGCGGCCGTATTTGGCCGTGATAGCGTTACGACTGGCGGTGTTTCTGATCTGGCAGCGGATACGACTGCAACCTGGCTGATACAAAGAAGAGTAAATATTATTGCCAGTAATATATCACCAACTCAGGTTTCTGTGGGACAGAGCATACAACCGCAACTGGATATTCGCAATACCGGTCAGGCAAATCTTGTGGTCGATACCAGCCAGACAAGAATACAGAGCAATGGCTTTAATCTTGGTTTGAATGACATTCTTACGATTGAAGGCAATGGTAATTATTCGGTTACTTTTAATAATGATGTGATATCCGGATTGCCCGGCAATTATCCATATATCTTAAACCTTGTGGGTACAGAAAACGGGGCAACATTTAATCAAAGTATTGAATTGAGTGATTCGCTTCTGGTACAAGGTGCCGCCGCAATTACTATCGACAGTGTTGTCGCCAGTACAAATACGGTATCACAGGATATGGATACTACCGTGACTGTCTATATCAGCAATACCGGCCAGGCGGATGCCATTATAGATTCAATTATTGTTAACCCGTACGGTGAGCCGGTAGCGATATCACCAACTTTGCCCAACGTACTTGCCGGGGGTGCCAGTGTGGGTTACCAAACCACAGTACGAATCCCTGCGGCAGCAACCACCGGAAATATCATATTAACCGCCCGAACCGAAGGACGCGATGCAAATACCGGTCTGTTGATCGCGGATAATTCACAGTCCGTATCTGACTCCTGGAACGTACTGGGTCAACCGGTCATCAGTATTCTCTCAGTCACATCAGATTCTTCAGTTGTGCTGGGTCAGAATAGCATTCTGGTTAATGTCCAGGTGAATAATACCGGACAGACACCGGTGGAAATCACCAATTTTAATTTAAATACAGTCTTAGGTTTATATTCACATCTACCTCCAGCCTTGCCAGTGACCCTGGGTGCCGGCGCATCGGTAATTCTGGTGGACACGGTTACCGTGGCAACAAATTCTGCCATCGGATCTGATACGCTGACAGCTTCGATTACCTATCGTAACTCCATATCCGGAGCCAGTACGAATCTGACCGGTGCGGCCAATTGGGTATGGACAATCAATTCACGTTCAGAGGTAGAGATTGTCTCGGTGAATGCGGCAAATAATTTTGTCAGCCGCGGACAAACAGCAATACCAGTAGAAGTACGCATCCGAAATAATGGCAGCGTAGCCTCTACCTTAAACGATCTGGATTTAAATTTTAGCAGCGGGGCCGGAAATTATACCCTGACCGGGCCGGTACCTGCCGTTGGTGGTTCAATCGCGGCCGGTGCAACTCAGGCTTACACTTTTACAGCTGATATATTAGCGCTGGCTCAATTGGGCCCGGATACCCTGGATGCCCAGGCGGTAGTAACTGAAAATTCAACTGGTCGTATAGATACTTTATTTAACACGATCAATCCCGATGAGTGGACGATACAGGAACGGCCACTGGTAACCATTGACAGTGTACAGATTATTCCCGATGTGGCCGGAATCGGTCAGCAGGGATTGCGTGCCCGTGTGTATGTCAGAAATGAGGCGGCCGCCTATCCGTGCCACCGCACAAATTGACAGCATTGATCTGAACTTTTTTGATGGATAGTGATAGTGCCGACACGAATTTTGTTTATTCACGGCTTGTCATCACCTCTTATTCCTTTAAGCCTGGTTGCCGGGCAATCGGCCGTTTTTGAATATGTAGTGAATGTGGAATCAGATGCTGCTGGATACAGCCTATGTTGTAGATGCGTATTCCGAATATACAGATATCAATGATCTGAGTAGTTTTACGTTAAACAATGCCATCCAGCATGATTCGCTTGATGTGACGACAGTGGCCAGTCTCAATATAATCAGTTTTATTGTTGATCTGGATACGGTCAGCAGCGGTCAGGACAGCGTCTTTGCCCGGACCGTATTTCAAAACCTGGGCAGTGCGGACCGGCAGAAGTACGTAAAGCAAAACTCATCCTATAGTCTGGCAAACAATAGTTTTCAGACAATTCTACACCACAGGCGAACCCACACCTTCACCATTGCCGGAAATGCGATCGGATACACTGGAATATTTGATATACTGTTCCGGCTATCAATTCAAAATCAGAATATTATTGTAACTGACTCGATGGAAATCCGCGATCTGAATCTGGGCGTAACAACGACGGCGAGTGCCGTCAGGATTCTTTTTATGTCCAGCAGCCGGCCAGCCCGGCCTATGCCGGTGAAATATCACCAACCTTTACCGATATCGATTCGATTGAGTCAATTCCGGGTAAAATTTGTTAATAATGGTGTCAGCTCGGATTGATTTGGATTCGACACAGAACACATAATACGAATAGACAAACAGTTCTGTTACAGATTTATTATCAGGCAACCTCTGCACAGTCTATTATCAGTTCAATTCCGGCCAATGATACCACAGAACTTGTCTTCCGCGGGAACCATTCCTGGTGATATACCTGGTCGGCACATATACAGTAGAAGTCGATCTGATAGGTTCCAGTAATGGCAGTGACTATAGCCAAACATTAGTACCGGTGAGGTTTCAGTTGGTGGTGATATTGCCTTTGCCGGCGGTTCGGTAATACCGCAAAACCAATGCAACAGGGTGATACCGGTGTCGTTGCCAATGTTGTCGTGGCCAATAATGGCAGCCCGGTTCCCATCGAAATAGCGGGTACTACAATCGAAATCAGGGATGCCCTGGATGCCGTTGTTTTGGTGAATAACTTAACCCGCATTGATGCGCTGGATACCTTGCAGAGTATCAGTAATAATGTGCTCAGTTATCGTTTCGATATCCCGGCTGATTTTATCGGCGAATATAGTATATTCGGCTTGCTCAAACCGGAAGGATTACCACAACTGCGATCAAGCAGTTCGCTGGCTACGTTTACCGTCTTTAGCGGCAGTAATATTTCTTACATCGATAGTTCCCTTGTACCTGCAACCGCGGTACCGGCTGAAAATGTTGTCTTTAATGTCGCATTGTTTGATTCAGGAACGGCGGCTCTGACACTACTGCCGGATTCGACCTGGCTGCAATTTGATTTCTCACCGTCTGCCGGCACGGTCAGAACATATCTGGGTGGAAATTTTGCCTTAACCGCCAATGATACCACACAGGTCTCCTTTGATCTTCTCGATATCCCGGCATACGGTAACACCGGGTAATTATCCGGTTCAAGTTACATGTCGTGGGAACGCCATCGATAAATCCCAATGATACCCTATACCCAGGATATTGTACTGACGAATGATCTTGAAATCCTTGTGCCTGGTGCCTTGAGCCTCTATGCGGCTGAGTTAAGCTGATACGGAAGTCAGTCAGGGAGAAACCGGCCAGGTATTGACATTCAAGTTACAGAATACCGGCGATGGTTCGGCACGCATCAATTCTGCGGACAGTATCTCAATAACATACGGATCACAGTATCAGCTGAGTCGTTCCTCCGCGCAGGTCTTTCCGTTAACCATAGTTTCCGGTGACTCGGCTATTTTCACCTATAATGTTGCGGTAAATAATAATGCCACCACCGGTCCCGATACCTTTGATGTATCCGTCGGTTATAATGATGTGGCCAGCGGACGCAGTTTTACCGTAACCAATCCGGCAGTGTATGCTGACTGGAATGTTCTGGAAAAAGCCACACTTAATATTACTGCCATAAATGCACCGGCTGCAAATGTAAGTCAGGGCCAGACCGGCCTGACGGTTGCCGTGCAGATAGAAAATACCGGTGAAGTTCCGGCTATTATCGGAAGTGCAGACAGTATTGGTCTGCAGTTCTCCAATAATAATAATTATACCACTGTGTATGTATCACCGGCCCTGCCGGATACGATTGCCCCATTGGCAAACAACAGCTATAATTTTACGGTCAATGTTAATGCAGCTGCCGCGACCGGAATCGATTCGATCCGTGGTTTTGTCAGCGGCCGGAATCTGCGCACCAATTCAGTAACCTCTGCTACAGGTGCATATCTTGACGGCTGGAATGTGCAGTCACCACCGGATCTGGTCATAACACGTATCTACAGTGACCGCAGTGCCGTAAACAACGGTCAGCAGGATCTCACTGTTCAAATGCGTATTTTGAACCAGGGTCAGGCGACAGCCGTATTTGATTCGGCCGGATTATACAGCCTGCCGCCGGGATTACTTACCGATACCCTGGCTGCTGTAATAGATTCTATTCCCAGCGGTGCACGCGACACATTATTTTATAATGTCGATTTAGCGGCATATACCGGTTCGCTTGATATCGATGGCTTTATAAATTATTATGATGCCAACAATCCGGCCTCTGTATTCAGTGACAGCGGTGCGGTGAATCCGTTGACCTGGACGGTGAATGAACAATCTGACCTGGTTATGGATGAAGTCACCATTTCCCCGCAAACTGTGAGTATGGGACAATCCGGTATCAGCGGTTTAATAAATATCTCCAACACCGGTCAGGCGGCCGCACGTATTGACAGTGTGGCTCTCAATTTTATACTTGGTGGGGGAGATGCCAATAGTAATTTTGTTATCACGAAAAATGCATCGCCTTCATTGCCATTTACTTTATCCGGGGGACAGAACACCACAATCGGGTTTACGGTTGCCACAAATATTGATGCGCCTTGCCGGTGAATATGAAGTGGACGGTTATCTGGATTATACGGACTTAGTAGATTTGTCAGCCAACACCATTTTGGGTGCCGTGCTAACCGATACATTGCAGGTGAATTCCGCCGCAACCGTCAATATCATCAGTTTCCTGGTTGATCCTGATACGGTGAGCAGCGGACAGGACAGCGTGTTTGCTCAGGTCGTATATCAAAATCAGGGTACGGCCGCAGCGGAAGTCCGGATTGCCGAACTTTCCTATAGTCTGGCAAATGGCAGTTTTATCACAGTCCTGACAAAAGGTCAAACCGTGCCGTTTACCCTGGCAGGAAATGAGATTGACACATTAGAATACCTGATCACTGTTCCGGCATCAATTGAGAATCAGGATATCTTTGTCAAAGACTCCATTGAAATCCGTGATCTGAACCTGGGTGTGAATTCAGGTGCTTCGGCACTGGATTCATTTTATGTACAGCGCCCGGCCAGCCCGGCCTATGCAGGTGACATTATCACCAACTTTTACTGATAATGATTCACTGGAGCAGTTCAGTGTAAAAATTGTCAATAATGGTAATGCCCGCATTGATCTTGATTCAACGCAGACACGTCTGAGAATTGCCGGTGGTTCATTTCATATAGTTCTTTATTATCAGGTATGTCGGCACAGTCCATTATCAGTTCGATTCCGGCACAGGATACAACCGAGCTGATATTCCGTCCGGATTCATATCACAGGATATCCGGTTGGTACATATAGTGTGGAAGTGGATCTGATTGGTACCAGTAATGGCAGTTATTTCAGCCAGACATTGAGTACGGGAGAGGTTTCAATTGGTGGTGATATTGTCTTTGTCGGTGGTTCAATCACGCCAAAAACCACATGGATCCAGAATGATACCGGTGTGGTCGCCAATGTGGTTGTGGCCAATAACGGCAGCCCGGTTCCGATCGAAGTTTCCGGAACGACCATTGAGATCAGAGACCAGTTTGATGCAGTGGTTCTGGTAAATAATTTAACCCGCATTGATAATCTGGATACTTTAGAAAGTATCAGTAATAATATTTTGAGTTATCGATTTGATATTCCGGCTGATTTTGATGGCGAGTATAGAGTATATTGGCAGACTCAAACCGCAAGGTTTACCGCAAATGGTCTCCATTAATGAATTGGCGACATTTACCGTATTCAGCGGCAGCAATATATCTTATGTGGATGGCACCCTGGATCCGACGACCGCCACTCCCGGTGAAAATGTGACCATGACCGTCGCCCTGTTTGATTCCGGTACCGCCAGTCTGACGCTACTACCGGATTCCACCTGGCTGGAAATTGATTTTTCACCGGCAGGATCCGTGGAACGTACCTATCTCGGTGGTAATTTTGCCTTGCCGGCTAATGATTCGGCCCTGGTATCCTTTTTATCAACGATGATTCCGGATTCCATCACACCCGGTTTTTACCCGATACAGTTACATGTGGCCGGAACGCCATCGATAAATCCCAATGATACATTGGTGTATAATATTGCGCTAACCGATCAACTCCAAATCCTGATACCCGGCGCCCTGAGCCTGTATGCCGCTGACTTAACCGATACCGAGGTGAGTCAGGGTGAAACCGGCCAGGTATTGACCTTCAAGTTACAAAATACCGGCGATGGTTCGGCGCGCATCAATTCTGCGGATAGTATTCAAATCGCAACCGGATCGCAATATACCCTTAACCGCACATCGGCTCAGATTTTTCCATTGACTATTGCCACGGGCGATTCGGCCATATTTACCTATAATATCGCCGTAGACAACAATGCAGTGACCGGCCCGGATACATTTAATGTCTCTGTTGGTTATAATGATGTGGCCAGCGGGCGTAATTTTACCGTAACCAATCCGGCGGTGTATGGTGATTGGAATGTGCTTGAAAAGACGACTCTGAATGTGGTTGCTGTCAATGCGGCTGCCGTGAATGTCAGCCAGGGACAGACCGGTCTGGCCGTTGAATTGCAGATCGAAAATACCGGTGCCGTGCCGGGAATTATCGGCTCTGCCAGCAACATCGGCATCCAGTTTACCAATAACAATAATACGGTGATCTATGTTTCCCCGGTACTGCCGGATACGATTGCGCCGTTGGCGACTAATAGTTATAATTTTACGGTCAATATTAATGCGGCGGCAGCAACCGGAATTGATTCATTACGCGGTTTTGTTAATGGTCGCAATTTGCGCACCAATGCCCTTGCCTCGGATGTCAGTTCATCACTTGATGCCTGGCTGGTCCAGTTGCCGCCTCAGGTCATAATTACCCGCGTGTTCAGCCCGCAATCCACGGTTAACAGTGGCCAGCAAAACCTGAATGTGGAATTACGTCTGTAAAATCAGGGTCAGGCAACGGCACTGATCGACAGTGCGGGGCTGTTCAGCCTGCCGCCGGGAATCACATCCGATACACGCATTTCGGCATTGAATCCGATACCGGGTGGGGCACGTGACACGCTGATCTATAGTATTGATCTGGCCGCATATACCGGGAATCTGGAAGTGGATGGTTTTGTAAATTATCGTGACGCCAACTGGTTGACATCTACTTATAGTGACAGTGGCGCGGTTAATCCACTAAACTGGCTGGTAAGCGAGTCATCCGTGCTGGTCATTGACAGTGTAACTATTTCACCACAGGTGGTTAGTACCGGGCAGACCGGTTTATCCGGTTCGCTTGTGATCGCCAATCTGGGACAATCCACCGCACGTATCGATAGTGTGGATCTGAATTTTCTCTTCGGCGGCACCAATGCCGACACAAATTTTGTGATTACCCGGAATGCGTCACCGGCATTGCCGTTCAGTTTGTCAGGTGGTCAGAATACCACGATAACTTTTACCGTAGATACCGATCTCGATGCACTGGCAGGCGGATATGAAGTCGACGGTCGTGTGGTATATACGGATCTCGTAGACAGCAGTACCCAGGTACTTGGCTCGGCGCTGGTCACCGATTCATTATTTGTACAGAATGCAGCAGGACTGAATATTACAAATTTTGTACTGATCCCGGATACGGTAAGTGCCGGTCAGGATAGCATTATTGCAGAGGTTTATTTTGAAAATACCGGTCAGGCACCGGCAAGAATTGAAAATGGTGCAATGACATTTAGTTCGGGTGATCCCGATTTTATAAAGGTACTTAATAACAGAACCTTGCCATATGTCGTTCCGGGTCTGACTGCAGATACCCTGATATTCTCAATCGTGGCCGCCAGTACGGTTAATGATGCTCTGCAGGTAGACGCCAATATCTCAGGAATCGATGTTAATACAACCAATCCGATATCAGCCAATGCCATTGACTCAATTCTGGTTCAAAGCCAGGCCAATCCGGCATGGGCAGACTATACGGCACCGCAGGTATTAGATACAACGACAGTGACTGATTTCCGGGTTCGCATAGTAAATACCGGTGAAGCCAGATATCTGACTGGATTCAACCCGGACGCGTTTTATTATTGAAGGAACGCCGTATACTAATATTCTGCTCTCCGGCAGCTTCACCTGCTGTGATTGCAGGAAATGATACGACGGAACTCGTTTTCCGTGAAACAATCATTTCAGGTCTGATACCTTCCGATTATGGTGTGCGGATGTAAACATGGTCGGTACCAGTAATACCAGTTATTATAATAATACCATAAATGCCGGACAGGTAACTATTGGTGGCGATATCTTCTTTGCCGGTGGCGAATGTGACTCCGGATGTCGTATCTACTGGGACAGACGGGTGTAGTTAGTTGAGATGATTGTTGGTAATAAGGGTCAGCGTCTGGAAATTGATAATGTGGGTACCACGTTGCTGTTTGAACAGGGTGGAGTACCTCTGGCAGTACCGCCGACACTGACCACGAACCGATACGCTGGATACGCTGAGCAGATCAATGATAACCGCCTGTATTTTACTTTTGATGTTCCGGCTGGTTATCCTGTTGATACCATCGATATTAAGGGACAGATCAGTCTGGATAATGGTACGATCGTTAAAACATCCCTGGAACCGATTGCCAATTTTGATGTCTCCACCGGTGCAAAATTGGAATACATCGCCAATTCCGTAACAGTTAATTCCGTACCGAATCCGCAGGTGGTTCCCAGACAGAAGTGGCATTATTTTCCGGGTCAGTATCGCTGATACCGGCAGTTCCGGGCTCACTTTGATCAAAGATTCTACATATATTGAACTGGGTTTTGCTCTCGACGATCAGAAGAACTGCAACGACTAATTTTCTCCTGACTGCCGGAGATACGACATTGATTGATTTTGCGCCGCTTGGCATACCGGGAACCATTCCGGTTGATGCAGACTATAGCATGACCTTGCGGATAGCGGGTATCGAGGTAAATGGCGATACTTTGGTTGAAACAATAAACCTTGAAACCCTGCGTGTATTGTCACCGGCCAATATGATTGTCACCGGTGCCGATATCACTCCTCAGGTAGTACGTCAGGGTCAGACTGATATCGAAGTAATCTATACCATTGAAAACACCGGTTCCTCCGATGGATTGCTAACCAGTCTGGCCGCACGTTTTCAGCGTCTGTCAGATGGTTTGAATGTGGCCCCTAACTGGGTATTATCAGAAATCGATCCCGAATTACCTAAATCACTGATTGCCGGTAGCGACACGGTGTTCAATGCCCGGTATGTCCTGAATGCCAATGCGGATACCGGATTTGTGGCACCGCTGCCGCGACTGCTGTTCAATGATTTGCGAACACCTCTGTTTACTGATACCACCACTTTGGCTTCGGCTTATGACAGTGTAAGGGTTATTATTCCGGCCAAGTTGCGTACCGATAAACTGGAACTGATTGCGATAAATGATCCCAGGGTGAATGAAAATCAATCATTCGATCTAAGATATTATGTGACCAATACTGGCCGGGATACGGCCAAAAACGTGCAGATCCTGCTGACCAAGAATGGCGCTGACAGTGTTACTCTGTTAATACCACAGGTGGCACCGGCCAGCCAGGATTCCGTGACCTACGGTACCGTTATTGACAGTGCCGGCACGTTTAATTATTTCGCCAAGATCGAATCCGCTGTAGATGCCACAACCGGCTCCCCGGTTGAGATCGATCAGCCGATTGATAACTCGGAAACAGTTTTTGTCGATGTTCCGGCTTTACTTAATTACGCCAATACAATAGTGGCTCCGGTGGGTGCTCTGGATAGCGTGGTTTCCATCGGTCAGCAATTCCAGATTGCTACGGTTGTTTCCAATGACGGCACTGCCCCAACCGGAAGCGGTACCATTCGACTGATCGTAAAGGATAATTATACCATATTACCGGAAAATCTGCAGGATGTGTCCCGTGCGATCTCTAATGGTGATTCAATGATCTGGCGGGTTCGTGCAGATGCGATAACAGATATTGCCCAGCCATATGACACACTACAATTTGTCTTGAGCGATACTTCACTGGATCTGAACATTGCACAACCGGCAGGTCTTGGCAACTTTGATAACGAAGTGGTTATAAAGACCATCACCTCGGTGGCCATCAATATTACGCCGCAAATTACTTTTCCGGCTGGCGCAACGGATAATATCGTATCGGCAGGACAAGGTTTTCGATTATCAGCCAATCTAGCTTTTAATCCGGCTGTGGCAGATACCGGAAGGTTTGCCCAGATTTTATTTTCCAATGATAACTATGGTGTGGCCAATTCGATAAAATTTATTCCCGATGGCATTGCCAATATAGACACCTTCTGGAATGTAACCGCTCCTACCGGCAGTTTGTTGCCACAGGATACGATCTGGATCAATGTCCGCGTGCTTGACCGTAACAGCGGTAAAGATACAACGATCACATCGACACCATTTGTATTACAAACCGTGACCCGAAGTACGATTGCTGTCAATTCTGTAATCCTTTCACCGGCAGGTGCGGTTAACCGTACTCTGTCTACTGGTCAAACATTTGAAGTGGGTATTTCCGTTCCGGCAGGCGGACAGGCCGGATTTATTGATACCACCGGTACGCTCGATCTGACTTTGAACAATGGCTTAACATTTACTAGCAACGGAAGTGCCAGTCTGACGATACCGGATTTCAAAGCCGAGTCGGATACGGTCTATCGCGAATTTGTTCAGGTCCCGGCCTCCGGAATTACCGCAGGCGAAAGTACGTGTTGAGATTTCTGAAATTCCCGATGATGAGAATTCAAATCAACCGGTAGTAGTTACCCAGCAGACCGATTCACTGGATCTGACGATTGTTACTCGTGCCGAGTTGACATTACAGCGTAATATGCCGGCAAGCAATATTCTGGGTACGGATCAGGAATTTACCATTGAAGCGATCGTCACTAAGGCCGGTGCAGGCCCTGCTTCTGGATTCCGGTTTTGTCAAACTGGATCTGAATGGTACCGGTATTATTCCGTTAGATAATATCAGTAAACCTTTTAAGGTGGATAGTTCCGTCAAATGGCTGGTAAGAACTCCGTCGGCCAACGAACTGGCTAAGGTCTTTGTCCGTACCGATACGGCGCCGATTGTCGGACCAATTGATGAAAATGACCGCCTATATGCGTTCAGAACGGCCCAATCTCAGGTCGATTCGATCATATTTGATATACAGGGAATTCCCAATCCGGTTATCACAGTAGCAGAGTTCGAAGAGTCCGGTACAGACAGTCTTACAGTCGCGACCGGTCAGGATTCCATTCAAATCACGGCTACAGTTCAGTTCAATAGTCTGGTGGATGTTGACCGTCAGATGAAATTGATTCTGCCCACAGGGGCCGGTTATACAACCAATGACACCAGTCTGATCAAACAACTGACCGGAAATGATCCGGAGTATACCCGCGTATGGAATATTATTGCGCCGCAAACACCAGTGAGCTGGCGCGAACTGCAACTGGTTGCCAGTGCCAGCAGGCTCGATTAATCCTGGCCTGGGTGTGCTATCGGATACGGTTAAGACACTGAGAATTGAAACCAAACAGGGTGCAAGGGTGATTCTTTCAGTGGATATCACATCGCCTGTCGGAGCGACTGATGGTGAGGTTTCTGAAGGACAAACATTTATAGTTCAGACTCTGGTCCGAGAATGATCGCTCAGACCACAAGCACAGTTGAAGGCGACAGCGGAAATATTTCCGTGACCGGATTGTCCTCATTATTGCAACTGAACAGCGGGCAATCAACCAGAAAATATGCTGTTGGTGAACCAGTCAGTTGGGAATTCCTGGTGGGTCAGATTCACGGCCAATAAGAGTTCGGCAAAGACAGATGAGGTATTGCGGCAACTAAAGACGCTGCAGGCCCAGGTGGATCAAACATATACTTCCGCTGTTTCGCAGGATATTAAACTTGCAGAAATACGCGATCAACTGACCGCTCTGGTTGAAGAAAATTTAATCTTTACACTGGATCTGCAGACAGTACCGCGTGATATTCTATCACTCAAGCCGGCATCGGTCAGTAACTCACCGGCGGATTTATCGTTGAGCATACGAAGTGCGGCGGGCATAGAAATTACAGGCACGCAATATCAGGATACAGTCTCATCAGGTCAGAACTTTGTGTATACTGCCTATTTTGAAGATAGTCTGAATGTCGTAAATGCATTTGCGACTATTATTTACCAGCGGGATTCATTCACGGCTTCTCCAACTCTGTCCCTGGCAGATTCTTTAAAATGGACGATACAGGCGCCGAATGATCTGAGCAGTCCACTGGAAACTCAATTTTCAATCATGGCGTTCGGCAATGACCGCAATAGTGGCGCCCCTGTTGAGAGTGAACTTATCCCGAATAATATTCGGGTCGAACCAAAGGCCAAAATCAGTTTAGAATATGAAATTACGGAACCGCCAAGTGCAAATAATGGATATGTATCAATTGGTGAGAAGATATTTGTGACCACAGTTGTAAAACCGGATACGATTGAAGGAATGGCTGGTATTACCGGGCAGGCATTAGTCAGACTGATAAAACCAGCTTATTTTACGCATGTAGGTGATAGTTTGCGTTGGGTTGATGTTGGTGTTGAGACGATTTGGGAATTAAAAGCACCGTCTGTTGCCAAGAATGCGCAAACCATTACCTTTAGCCTGGAATCTCTGCCAAAGGATAAGAATTCCGGTGCAGATGTATTTGTGGATGGTGCGGATCGCATTGCATCTTTTGCCGTTGCCGTGCGCCAGAGCGCGATCCAGGTCAGAAAAATTACTGAAAGCGATTCGCTGGCCCAGAGCTTCCGCCGTGGTGAAGAAAATGTCGCATTGCTGGCTTTTGAAGTATATAATCCGGGTGATCCGGCCAGTGGTGCCAGTACGGTTAACATAGATAGCATTGTGCTTAGTTTTTATGATGCGGCATCTGAAATCGAGTTAAACAGCCAGGCTTTTTATGATATGCTCGAGTCGGTAAATTTGGTCAACTGGGCAGAATACCAACAACGAACACTAACCAAACCTCCAACGGATTTTGGTATAAAGGAAATATCGGAGAATGAAATAAATCCGCTGGAAATTGACATAAATGACGCATCCAGCAGCACGGGTAATCTTCGTTTAACACCGGGTGAAAGAGATACCATAGTGGTTCTGGTAAATCTAAAATCTACCGCAACCAACCGCAGTTTTGTTGTGGATCTGGTTGATGTGTATGCTTATGATGTCGAACCCGGAATACATCTGAGGGTTGAAGACTCAAACGGTGATCAGACTCAGTTCGCTCAAATCCGGACGCCTGACGGTAATTCCCGATGATCCAAAAGAGACCTTCAGAAACTATCCCAATCCGTTTGGCCGGGATTACGATGAAACCACGATCATTTTCTATCTGGAACATGATTCTGAGGTTAATCTGCGCATCTTTACCCTGACCGGTGCACTGGTCAGATCCTGGCAGTTTGAAAATATGCAGGCTGGATTAATTGATGGTCAGGTAAAGTGGGATGGTCGAAATGACCGCGGTGTTACTGTCCTGAATGGCGTGTATTTGTGTCAGATTGTGATTACGCCAAAGAATGGTGCGTCAGGACAAACGTATATGACAAAAATAGCCTATATTAAATAGCGAGATGTCAGATGAAATATTTTAACCGACATATCAGAAAATATATTTACCTGGGAATCTTCCTGCTCGCTGCAGGACAACTGGGGGCTCAGGATGGTGATGGCCAGGCCGGGACCCGCAGTACCTTCTCGGAGTTTGGTTTTGGAGCCCGGGCCATGGGATTTGGCAATGCCTTTACAGCTGTGGCCGATGATCCCACTGCCGTGCACTGGAATGCCGCAGGACTGGATTATATCTTCCAGCAAAGCCTGACTGCATTTCATGCCTCATTGTATGAGGGTACCCTCTTCAGTTTTCTGGGTTACGCCTATCCAACCCTTGATCTGGGTACATTTGCCATCGGTATTGCCCGGCTCGGCGTGGGAGATATCCTGGAAACGGATATCAATAATACAGCCTATGAAAATTTTTCATTTGAAACCTATCGCGGTTATTTTAGTTATGGTCTGCGCTTACCCTGGGATCTGGCCGCGGGTGCTTCGCTAAAAATTGAACGCTCGGCATTTAGTAATACCAACCAATATACAGATGCGATTGCAGTGGGAGTGGGGCTGGATATTGGTTTTCTATACCGTCCCAACTTTATTACATCACCATTGCTACGTGACTGGTCGGTTGGTCTTAATCTGGTCAATTTGTTTTCACCCCAGTTTAAACATGCCGAGGGATCCGATGCCTTGCCACTTGAAATGCGTTTTGGGCTTATGCGCCCGATCTATTTTGGCGGCGGTGGTAATGCGCTGACATTTTCGTTGGATCTTGCCAAATCAAATGATACGGATATGCGTTTTTCACTTGGTTCAGAATATAATTTCCGCAAGATAGGGAAAATACGCGTTGGCTATAACACAACCACCGGTGTTTTGGCCGGTTTGGGAGTTGAATATAGTAATTTCCAGATTGATTATGCCTATGGCAATCCAAGTACAGATGGATTACTTTCACCTGTTCACCGGATTTCACTTACCTATAATTTTGGCATGAATCGCGACGAAATGTTTGCCATTGTGGAAGAGAAACAGACGCCTTGAAGAAGAACGGATCATCGAAAATATCCGCGAAGCCGATCGTCAAAAAGTAATTGCCGAACATATGGGTAAAGCCGATGAATTTTATGCCGATTCCCGTTATCTTGATGCGATTGTGGAATATCAACAGGTGATCAGTGCCGATCCGTTTAATCAGAAAGCAAAAATCAGACTGGATTCATCAAATGTGCGGCTTGATCAGCAGTTGGAAGATCAGAGAAACCAGGCTGTAATGGCCGCCATCGATAAAGATCGGGCGGAATCCGATACACGCTTTGCACAGGAACATTATGACAAAGGCCGCTTATTGCTCGATAAGAGCCAGTATATGGAGGCATTGATTGAATTTAACCTGGTTCTGGAACGTGATCCGGCCAATCAACCGGCAAAAGATGCCATCACTACCACCCAGCGCCGTATGGGTGATGATATATCCGGGTTGATACGACAGGCGCGCAGAGAGTTCGAAAATCAAAATTATTCTGAAGCTTTGCGACTATTGTCCGAAGCTAGACTATTGAGTATGGATAATCCACAAATTAATAAAGAGGTTGATACTTTTGTGGAAAGAGTTAAATTACAGGAAAATATTCAAGCTGGTCTGTTGCTTTACGATATAGGTCAGTATGAAGATGCGCTGGATGTTTTTGGCAAAGCGCTTGAGAAAGATCCGACGAACCAACTGATTAGACAGTATTATACCAAATCGAAGATCGAAGCACAGGCCGAAACTGAAAAAATGGATCCCGAAACCGAACGCAAGTTTATTGAGGGTATTGAACAATATATGGCCGGAAATTATGCGGAAGCTATTGCCGTTTGGGAAAAACTCCTTGAAGACCATCCATACAATAAAAAGATTCTGGAGGCGATCAGTGGCGCTCAGGACAGAATGAAGCGCCAGTCTGAATAGGACCAATGCATGTTTAGAAATGTTAAAAAAGAATTAATTGCCATCCCGGCTCAGATGAGTTATCTGAGCCAGGTACGCGATTTTATTGAACATATCGGAAAAAAATATAAATTTTCTGATAAGGTTACCAACTCCTTCAAACTGGTCATCGAAGAAGCCTGTACCAATATTATCCGTCATGGATACCGCGATATTAAGGGCGGTGAAATAACGCTCAAGGCAATTATCCGTCGCCAAAGTCTCACCATTGTCATAATTGATCAGGGCATCAGCTTTGATCCGCGACAGGCAGCGACTCCTGATTTGCAAAAATACATCCAGATAGGAAAAAAAGGCGGGCTTGGTATCTTTATGATGCGCAAGCTGATGGATGATGTACAATATAATATTACCAACCGTGGAAATGAGCTGCGTCTGACCAAGCAGCGTGAAATATTGCCGCAAGCACGACCGATTAACTGGTGGGAAGGTCTCACCATGCGCACCAGGCATACAATTCAGGCATCTGCTGCCATTACACTGGTTGCAATAGTCGTTGTGCTTATTCTTAATCAAAATGTATATGACAATACGATTGATGAAGTGATTGAGTCCACACAGGGACAGGCACTCACGCTGGCGGAGAATAGCTCGGATCCGATTCGACTGGGTCAGGATCTGAAATTATTCGAATTTGCAGAAGCTCCCAAAAACAGCTATCCAAATATCATCTATGAAACATTTATCATTGATACAACCAACGATATCCTCAGTTCCAGTACTCCGGCAAAAGCGATAGGGGAATACAGAATTCCGGAAGATGCCAGCATAGTGATAAGGGATTCCCTGAATGAAATTAAAGTATTCAAATATACCTATGCCGATAGTTTAACTATTTTTGATTTTCAGGCGCCTGTATATGCCAACCCCAATTTGCCATCAGATCTGATCGGATGGGTACATATCTGGGTCCCGGAAGATTATGTTCAGGCAAAAATTAGTAATACGCGGCTCACGATATTCATTTTTATGGCTGGAATTCTGCTCATAGTATTTGTTGGTATGTACTTCATGGTCGACCGGATTGTGAAACCGTTCCATTCACTGGCAAACTGGGTACATGATGTAGGCCAGGGCACGGTAGATGAAGACGAAATTGATATCGATGCCTCTGATGAACTCGGTGAGATTGCCCAGGCATTTAATATGATGACCAACAAGTTCCGTGAAGCCCAGGTCGGTCTGATCGAACAGCAACGTCTGCAAAAAGAATTGCAGGTTGCCCAGGAAATACAGCAAATGCTGCTGCCCAGTGATTTTCCACAGGTGCAGGGCTATGAGCTGGCCTCCTATTATGAAGCAGCCAAGGAAGTGGGTGGTGACCTTTTTGATTTTGTTGAGGTGGATAACGATACCACCGGTATCTGTGTTGCCGATGTGGCCGGAAAAGGTGTTCCGGGTTCTCTGATTATGACCATGATCCGTACGGCACTACGTCTGGAAGCCCGTGGCAATAAGAATCCTGCCGATGTACTGGCAAAGGTCAATCGTTTTGTGACCGATGATATGAAACGTGGCATGTTTGTAACCATGTTTTATCTGGTTCTGGACAGCCGCAACCGGATTATTCACTATGCCAGTGCCGGTCACAATCCAATGATTTTATACCGCGGTAGTACCAAGCAGACCTATTATCTCAATCCATCCGGATTTCCGGTCGGAATTCAATTGCCCGATATCGCTCTCTTTGATGAGAGGATACAAACGGAATCGATCCGCTTGCATGAAGATGATATGCTGGTTCTGTATACCGATGGTGTCACGGAAGCGATGAATGCCAGCCGTGATCTGTATCGCGACGAAAGATTTCTTGATGCGATTCGCAAAAATTCTCATTTTGAAGTATCAGAATTTATTAAAGAAGTTCGTGATGATATAAAAGGCTTTACACAAAATTATCCGCAGAATGATGATATTACTTACGTGGCCATCAAAGAAAAACTGATGCAGGGTGAAGTACTTTATTCCATTCAGCGTGACCTTTTCCGGATGATTGAAGAAGAAGGTGTTAAAGTTAAAGAAGCGTGTGAAAAGATGCATGTATCGCCTTATATGTATCGCAAATATAAAAAGATCAAAGACCGGGTTGGCCTGGAAGGTCTGAAGGAATTATTATATTCTGATGACTATATCGAGAAAAAACATCTGAGTATTGAAGAAAGAACAAAAATATATGATGTAATCGCAAAGCATCCGGATTATGGTGCCAAACGTATCAGCTCGGAACTGAAATACCGAGCCATATTCATTTACCAGAATAGATTCGAACCGCATTTATAATGAACTCAAAAAAGCAAAACTAAATACCCAGGAAAAACGCGAGAACTATATCAGACGCGGTGGCAAAAAACGCATCAAGGCGCCTGGTACACCATTGATGACTCTGGATGGTAAAATCATACTTGATTTTGAATCAACCGAAAAAGTTATTTCAGATGCACACGGAACCCCGGCGCCGGAAACAAAGCCGTATACACCGACACCAGCATCCGATGATAAATCAAAATCAAAAGAAATAAATATTTCTTCTGCCAAGGAAAAGGTGCAAGAGGTGAAAACCGAAACTTCTGAAGTTGCAGAAGAAGAAAAGAAAGTAGCAGAAAGTCCTGCAGATGATCTGACATCCGAAAAAGATATTCAGGCAGATTCAAAAGAAGATGAATCAGTCCACGAAGAAGAACCTGAGAAAGTCATCACCGGGCAAAGTGACGAATCCCAGCCCGAAATTGCTGCAAAACCTGTTGACGAAACGACAAGTGAAGAAGTTGAGGAAATTCCTTCGGAACCGGATGAGCAGCCTGAAGAAGAAGTTGCAGAAGAACCGTTGGCATCAGACGAAGAAAGCTCAGATATAACGGCACAATTGGTTGAGTCAATCGAATCTGCTGAAGAGACAAAGGATTCATCTGTTCCCGATATTAAAGAAAAAGAAGATGCAGATCCGGAACAGGAATCAGGCCTGGATGACTTAGAAGAAATGCCGGCCACGACAGACGAAGTAGAAAGCAAAACGGAAGCTGATCCGGTAGAGGTTAAAAAGCCTGCAGTTAAAGAACCGGAATTGCCCATATCGCTTGATGAATATTTGAAAGCGGTTAAGTCTGATACGCAAGATAAACCAACACCACCGGAATTAAGTTCTTCAGGTGAAGATTTACGAATTGATCTGGATGTTGAGGAACGGAAGAGTCAAAAATTAATCGCAGAAACGGATGAGAATATTGTAGTCGATTCTCCGGCTACCGATGATTCTGACATACAGGAAGTACCGGATTCGTTGGGTATTGCCGATGGTGAAATGGATGAAACACAAATCAGCATCTTTTACCATACGGTAGCAGATGACCTGATAATAATTGATCAGCTTATTTCCGGATGGAGTAATGGCGATATTTCCCAGAAAGATCTGTCAAAAATAAAATTATCAATGCGAATAATGATTACGCATCCTCTTTTGAAACAACTGGGCCATATGAAACAACTATTTACCCAGGTACAAAAGGGTATAAATATGCTGGAAACAAATTTTGATCAATTTTCAGCTAGTGTAGCCTCGCAAAATGCGAAAGAAATGTTGAAATACATTGAAAAAGAAAATATATTAAAGAACAAAAATATTTTACTGGAACAAATTAACGAAATCGGTATAAAACAACATAAATTGCGGATGCAAATCGCAAATAAATCCCGTAACGGTTCAGTTAAACTGGATGCCATACGGGAAAAAATAGCAAAGAAAAATTTAATCAAAGATGTGTCTCTTCTGGACTCTGTTCAAAAAAATAACAGAGATTGATCCAGATAAATTATTTAAGGGAGGATTGAATGGAGGGTATTCAGGTATCAGCGGAGGTAGCAGGAAGCCGAAATCATATATCGATTATTAAGGTTGGCGGTTATATTGATACTACCACGTCCTCAGAGTTGGAACGCGCACTTGACTCACTGCTAAAGCAAGGAAGATTTTTTATTATTGTAGACCTGGGAAATGTTGATTATATTTCCAGTGCCGGTTGGGGTATCTTTATCAGTGAAATCAAATCAATTCGTGAAAACGGCGGTGATCTTAAACTGGTACGGATGGTGCCGGATGTTTATGAAATTTTTGAATTGCTCGAATTTCATCATATATTAGATGTATATGATTCTATTGATGAAGCGATTAATAAATTTGAAGTGTTGGAGTCGTCCGGACAACCGGTTGCCAAAGAAGTAGTATTTCCTCAGGCGGAACCGGAACCAGAAGCCGTTCAGCCGCAGGCACAAACTCAATTTCAGCCCCAGGCTCAGCCCATGGCGCAAACCGCAGAAGCGGTGGCTACTTCGCCGGAGCCGGCACAGGCCGCTGAAGATGTCACGGAAATAATGCCCGCTGAATTATCGTTAGCTGATAAGATTAAGTTAATCGTAAGAAAGAATCCCGAATACGGTGCATTTCAAATTAAAAAGGAACTTAATTCGGTCAATTACGGTTTTATGAAAGTCGGTTGGTTTGCTGTAAAGGGCGAATTAAAAAAACACGGATTAACAAGTAAGGCAAAAAGATATGCGTTTGCAACAAATGCGGCACGGTAGCGGAGAACAAGTTTAATGAATGCGATATTAGAAATAGTGTTTTTGGTAGCAATTGTTGCGTCATTGTTCTCAAATTTCTATGGTGCCCCGGGCAATATTCTAATTTTCATTAGTTCATTTGTATATGGTATTGCCACAAATTTTGCTCAATATTCATTCACTTTTGTGATCACGTTGATGCTCATTGTATTACTGGTCGAGTTTCTTGAGTATCTTGTGATGGTATTGACCGCTAAAAAATATGGCGCCTCAAAATGGGGAATCACTGGCAGCATCGTCGGCGGAATTGCCGGTGCCATCAGTGGTGCATTTGTTACACCGGTTCTGGGAGCTATCATTGGATCGATTATTGGTGTATTTGTCGGAGCTACATTACTCGAGTTTTTTAAATCATACAATTTCAGAGAAGCATTGCTTTCAGGTGCAGGTGCATTCCTCGGAAAAATAGGTGGACTGTCGATAAAGATGTGCGGTGCAGTTACGATTATCATTATGATCGGCTATAAAATTCTATAGAATTAAAATCATATATTTGTTTTGAATCCCAAATTATGTAATATGATTTGGGATTTTTTTATTAATTTTAGTTTAAACTTTGAAGATGGAAATTCACTATTCCGGTCTTTGCAGCCTTGTCATCTCGAAGAGATATTCCCGTTATTTAAACGCAACATTCCGGAATGATTTCTTCGAAATAACATCGCTCTGCTAAGGATACTTAAATGACAAAATCGAATTGATGTAATATGAAATATATAATATTTTTAATTCTTTTTGTACTTAATTCAAGTTTGCTGTCCACTGATAGCGAAATCTCCCAGGTATCCGTTGTGCGTATTAAATACGGTGGTGGTGGGGATTGGTATGGCAATAAAACTACCTTTATAAATCTGTTTAACCGCCTGAACTCAGAAATGCAGATAACTGCCCCTTTTAAAGAATCACACGCCGAGATCATGGAAGATGAATTTTTTAAGCATCCCATTGCCTATATCGCAGGGCACGGGAATATAAGATTTTCCGACGAAGAGGCTGCGCGCATGCGTCAGTATCTTACTTCCGGAGGGTTTCTTTTTGCGGATGATGATTATGGTATGGATGCGGCTTTTCGCCGTGAAATGAAAAAAGTGTTTCCGGAACTAAAATTTGTGGAACTTCCCTTCAGTCATCCCATATATCATATATATAATACATTCCCCAATGGGTTACCAAAAATTCATGAACATGATGGAGGACCACCCAAAGGATTGGGATTAATATATGAAAACAGGCTTGTTGTTTTTTATTCTCTAAACACGGATATCAGTGATGGTTGTGAAAATTCGGAAATCCATAATGATCCCCCAGAAAAACATGAAGCTGCATTGCGAATGGGAATGAATATTTTACTCTATGCTTTGCTATATTGAGAAAGTTCTGAAAAATGTAAATTTCTTTCAAAAAGTCATCCTGAACTTGTTTCAGGGTGACGAGTTCGTAAGTCTTAAATAAATTTATCTGAAGTATCACTAAATGAATAATTTGTCCTTACTAAATAAAAAGATCCTATCCTATCTGCAGAAAAAACTGCTGTATCAGGCTGTTTCCGGAATTGTAAATATTTCTATTTTACTGGTTATCGTCTGGTTGAGCACTTTTATTGCCGATCATATTTTTTATTTTTCTGTCCCTGTTCGATGGTTTGTTCTGATCGTGAATGTTATACTTACGATTTATCTGATTTATCATTTTCTTGCCAGAGAGGTACTTGATAGCTGGAAAATGAAAAAATCAGGTGATTACACGCAATTAACAAAAGAGATTGGCACAGGAATCCCGAATCTCAGTGATAGAATAACCAATATTTATCAGCTTAGCCGGGATGTCGAAGGAGGGTCAGACTCACTAAAACAACTGGCCATTGACCGGTTCATCAAAATAATTAAAGATGTTGATTTTACATCGATCCTGAATATAAAAAACCACCTTATCTCCTATCCTGTAATTGTTATGGTTATTGCAGGCAGCATTATTTTACTTCTCATGACCAGTGATGCACTATCTGTATCCGCACGACGCATTCTTAACCCGGCGGGTAACTACGAAATTATACCGGAATATTCCTTTACGGTTTCGCCGGGAGATACCAGTATTCTCAATGGTAGTCCGCTTGATCTCTCTGTGAAGTATCAGGGTCCGCGGGCGGAAAAAATTCTTATGGAATATCGCTCTTCCGGAAGCGAAATATTAAAACATACCGAGCTGACTAATGTTTTTGGTATATTTACGGGACAAATAGCAAATATACGAAAACCGCTTGAATATCAACTACGTGCAGTGCCTGAAGGACGGCCCGTCTGGCAGGATAAAATGATTAGTCCCGTTTATACTGTGGATGTAAAAACGCCACCGGCAATCACTGAGTTACAAGTACGGGTGACTCCTCCGGCATATACACAATTACCAGTTCAGATTTTTGATAAAAATTTAGGAAATGTTATTGCCTATGCCGGATCGAGGATTAAAATAACAGCCAGATCCACAAAAGAGTTAAATGCAGCAGCCCTGATTTTTTCAGATGGTCAGAAAACTGATTTACGTATCCAGGAATCAAAATTAAGTGGTGACTTTCCGCTTAAGAATTCAGGTACCTATTATTTTGAAATAAGTGATAAAGAAAATTTGAAAAATATAGATCCCATTGTATACCAGATCACTGTGCTGGAGGATCGCCATCCTTTGGTTGAGCTGATAGATCCCGGTGATGATATCGAAATTCCTCCGGATGCCGCAGTAAATTTATTAATTGATGCCAACGATGATTTTGGATTTACAAAGCTGGGCATAAAATACCAGATGATTAGTTCGATCGAGGCACTGGGAGATAGCTCATGGAAGGCAATAAACGTACCCATATTGGAAAAAAGTGTTAAATATTTTCAACAGGGTTATCTATGGAACTTTCAAATGTTGAATGTCGGGTATGGAGATGCTTTAAAATATTATATCACTGTGTGGGATAATGATCGCATTAGTGGTCCAAAACAATCCCGGACCCGCACATATCAGATACGGTTTCCCACTTTGGATCAAATTTTCAGTGAATTTGATAACCGGCAAAATGAGAATATCGACAAGACCAATGAAATTGTGCAGGATAGCGAAGAACTTAAAAAGGAAATTGAAAAAATCCAGCGTGAATTAAAACGTGAGAAGAATATAGACTGGGATCGGAAAAAGGAACTGGAATCGGTCATTGAAAAGCAGAAACAGGTAGAGAAGAAACTGTCTGAAATAGAAAAATCGCTGGAAGATGCGCTGAAGAAAATGGAAAAAAGTCAACTGCTTAGCCCCGATGTTCTGAAAAAGTATCAACAGCTACAGGAACTATTTAAAGATTTGATGACACCGGAATTAACAAAAGCACTGGAAGAACTGCGCAAGTCATTGGAAAATCTTGATAAAAAAGAGGTGGACAAATCCCTGGCAGATTTTCAAATAAACCAGGAAGAATTTCAAAAAAATGTCGAACGCACACTGGAATTATTTAAGAAAGTCAAAATTGAGCAGGAACTTGATCGTCTGGCCCAATTATCCAAACAGATGTTGGAGCGCCAGAAGGAAATGAGTACTGCATTAAATGATAAAAACTTGGATAATAAGAATTTGAGTAAAGACCTGCAACGCCAAACCGATCAACAAAAAAGTTCGCTTGAACAGATACAAAACAGCCTGAAGAACCTTGAAATGGAGCCAATGATTTGGGAATACCCTGAAACAGAGCAACTCCTGCAAGAATCAGCAGAAGAAATCAACAGTAAAAATATTCAGGGACAGCTTAATAAACTGCAAAGCCAGATGAATCAGAATAATCAGCAAATGGCAGCCCAAAGTTCGGGGCAATTGGAACAGGATCTGGAGAGTCTCAGCAATAAACTGGATCAGGCAAAAAAAATACTCACTTCACAGGCACAGAATAAAATTAGTTCACTAATGCAGCGTGCAACCGATAATCTGCTATCACTATCCAAGGCAGAAGAAGATATTATACGTGGCACCAAGTCCGCATCAGGAATCAGTGATCAGATGCGCGATATGGCCGCACAGCAACAAGCGATTGCCGATAATACATCCCGCGTTATTCAGGATATTGTGGAATTATCAAATCAGACATTTGCCCTTCCCTCTGAATTGAGCATGGCGCTGGGAAAAGCGAACTACAATATGCGAAAAAGTATCGCCGAACTGGAAGAACGAAATCAGCGAGGTGCCGGTGATGCCCAGGTCGAAGCCATGGCTGGTTTAAATGAGGCTGTTATGGGAATGCAGCAGGCCATGAATGATATGAAGTCGTCCGGTTCTCCTTTTGGTATGGAAAAATTTATGGAGCAATTAAAACAACTGGCGCAAAGACAAGGCCAGGTTAACCAGCAATCAATGCAACTGATGCCGGGAGACAATGGTCCGCCTGGCGGAATATCTCCAGGGGAGCAGCAACGATTACGTCGTTTGTCGGCGGAACAAAGAGCAATTCAGGAATCACTTGATCAGATGCATGATGAGAATGGGGATGAACAGGCTCTGGGAAGTTTGAACAAGATAAGCGAAGACATGGAAGAAGTCCTGAAAGATCTGGAAGCATTAAAGATAGACCGGCGAACCATTGACCGGCAACAGAAAATCCTGACAAGAATGCTTGATGCACAAAAATCAGTGCGTGAACGGGAATACAGCAAAGAGCGCAAATCCGAAATTGGCAAAGAATATGCCCGTAAATCGCCTGATGACGAGATGGATACAGTAGATAAGCGTTCTAAAAAATTACAGCTGGATTTAATGCGTGCCTTGCAAGAAGGATATAATCCCGATTATGAGAAGTTGATTGAGGCATACTTTAAAACTTTAAATCAGGAATACTTGAAAGACTGATCCCGCCTGACTTAAATTAGAACATACATAGATATTAAAACCCACAAAAAAGATATTTCAGTGCATACTAATTACTCATTTTTAAGTAGAGCTATTCTGTGTTTTTTTATTCCGCTGTCCATTCAGGCTCAAATCATACTTGAAAAAGAACATACTCCACTTATTGAAAATTTTGCTGTTCACGAAAACTCCGCCCGTCCGGGAACCCCAAAAGTAGGTCTGGTCTTGTCCGGTGGCGGTGCCCGGGGCCTCGCTCATGTGGGCGTACTAAAAGCACTTGAAAAACATAATATTCCGGTAAATTTGATTGTTGGAACGAGTATGGGGAGTCTGGTTGGCGGGTTTTATGCAGCTGGCTATGACGCAGGGGAACTGGAAGAGATTGTAAAGTCGATAGATTGGTATAATATTTTTCGGGATGACACAGATCGGGAAAATCTCTTTCTGGGTCAAAAACTGCAAAAGGACAGATTCCTGGTAAATGTACGTTTTCGCAACTGGAAGGCGGAATTGCCTACGAGTTTTACCTCGGGGCAAAAAGCATTATCCATAATCTCCGAGAAGTTGTATGGTGCCAATTATCAAATGATTTATGATTTTGATTCTCTGCATGTAAGATTCCGGGCAGTTGCCACTGACCTGATATCAGGAAAACGTATTGTTATTGGTAAAGGTGACCTGGCGGAAGCGATCAATGCCAGCGCGACGGTTCCCCTACTATTTTCCCCGGTAGTGTGGGGAGATATGTTACTGGTGGATGGCGGGTTGTTATCCAATCTATCTGTGGATGTGGCGAAATCCCTTGGTATGGATATGATTATTGTGGTTGATATCACATCGTCCCTGCGCAGTAAAGATGAACTAAATGCACCATGGGAAGTTGCCGATCAGGTAACAACTATTATGATGCAAACCCAATATGGAAATCAGGTACAAATGGCCGATATTGTCATTAAACCCGATCTGGAAGATATAGGAAGTACTGATTTTAGCAAAATTGATGAAATGATTTCTGCCGGTGAATTGGCTGTGGATACTATGGCATCACAAATCGAAGCGGTTTTTAGAAAAAACCGGCCTCTTATCGATGCCAGAACATTCTACTATACAGATTTTGAGCTGCTCACGTCTGATCTCTCGGTCCCCGAAAATCTGAATGCCGGAAAAACCAATTACATCACTATGGATCAGATTAACGAAGATGTAGATTTGTTACTGGCGACGGGAAATTTTAAGAAATTAACAGTATCATACTCTGATTCTGTCCTTACTTACACTGCCGATGAATACATTACAATACAAGAAATAGTTTTTCAGGGAAACACATTGTTTCCCGACAGTGTCCTGCTTAAGCATATTATTGAAGACACTGCTGACGTCATCACCTATAATCGGGCACGCCAGGGTCTGCAAAATCTGACGGAATTGTATTATAGTCAGGGATTTGTCCTGATGAAATATAAGTCCGTTGAATTGAACGATAATAAATTACTTGTTCAGATTGATGAAGGCTGTCTGGATAGAATTGCTATTGAAGGAAACCTAAATAGTTCAGAATTGATTATTCTAAGGGATTTTCCATTAACTGAAGGTGCGGCATATAATTCAAACCTTATCATCAAGGGCATTGAGAATATTTATAATACACAATTGTTTGATAAGGTGAGTATAAATATAAAGCGTGAGAATGGAGACAGGGTTCTTATTATAAAAGTGCGGGAAAAAATGTATACTGTACTGCGGTTGGGAGGAAAAGTCGGTACGGAGCGGGGCATTCAGGGGTATTATGAGATTGGCAATGATAATTTGTTTGGTACCGGAAGTAAACTGTCACTTTCCGGCAGGTATGGTGAGGTAGATCGCCGGGCAAGTTTGAATTATCGGACAGATCGAATATTCGAAACATATTTAACATTTGATATGCGTGGATATTATGATTATAAAATTAATCCGTATTATCAAAATTTACAAGAGGTGGGTGAGTACCAGGAAGACCGTTTTGGATTTAAAGTATTGCTTGGCCAACAATTGAGTAAACTGGGACAAATGTCGATCGAGCTAAGGATAGAGAATGCAAAAGCCCGAAAATATTCTGGAGAATTCGGCGCTCCGCAAAACAGCGAGCTTAGAACACTCACCATCCGGTCAATTACCGATAAACGTGATCGAATCGCTTTTACGACTCGCGGAATATATAATGTGTGGTATTGGGAAGCAGGTAATCAGAAAATTCTGGAGGGTCAGGAAAAATTTACCAAGGCTTTTGTAAATCTGGAAGGGTATTACACATATTCGAACAGACATACATTTCATATCAAAGGTGTGATAGGTGTGGGAGACAAAACCCTCCCCTTCACAGAGTATTTTCGTATTGGCGGGCCGAACAGACTTTATTGGATTTCACCAGTATGAATTAATCGGCCGGCAGGTTGTTTTTGGCAACCTGGAGTACCGGATTAAATCTCCGGTAAATATATTTACCGATACTTATCTAGGCGTAAAATATGATATCGGCGGGATCTGGGAAACACCGGATCTGGTGCTGACATCAGAAGATTTTTTCTCGGCCTGGGGTTTATGGCTGGGAATTGATACCGTTTTGGGACCGTTGCAGTTTAGTTATGGAAAATCTTCGTTAAAGAGCGGGATCTTTTATTTTTCATTGGGCTATGATTTTTAATTCTGGTCCCACCATGGTTAAAACTTTTTGTGTCGCTTTATGAACCGGGAACTGCGAAAGTAAATCCGGTTCCGTCCATACCAATTCCTTATAAAAATCCGATTCAAAATCTGCATGATTCATTTCATACCAATATGGTATAAGTTTGACTTCAAAATGAGTATATGAATGGCGAATAACTGGCCAGGTTTTTTTTTGTTTTTCCCCGTTTAATATTTTCTGCTTATCTGGCGGCCAGCTTTTCTGAAATTCCGTATCAGATTTATCAGATCTAAATGTCGGGAACTCCCATAAACCACCCAATAATCCGTTGTCGGGTCTCCTGGCCAGAAGTACTTTGTTTTTATTGCTGAAGATATACACTGATACATTTATAATCGGTCTTGGTGCTTTCTTTGATTTGTATGGAATTTGGGCCGTTAGATCATTATTCCGGGACAGACATTCTGCGTGAACGGGACATACCCCGCAATCCGGATTGCGCGGATGACAAATTGTGGCGCCAAGTTCCATGATTGCCTCGTTAAACTTACCGGGGTACTTTCTATCCAGTAGGATGTCTACTTTTTTCTGAATAATTTTAAGGGTGGGCTTCAACCGGGTATCACTTTTAATCGCAAATACTCTGGAAATTACACGTATAACGTTTCCATCAATTACAGCGTATGGTTGATTGTAGGCAATACTTAAAACCGCATTGGTGATATAGGGTCCGAATCCGGGCAAGTTTAGCAACTCAGTATGTTTTTGAGGTATCTTGCCCTGATGACTCTTCACTATAATGGTTGCGGCTTTATGAAGATTGCGTGCACGCGCATAGTATCCCATTCCCTGCCAGATTTTCAGAACATCCTGTTGCGTAGCCAGGGCAAGACTCTCAGTATCAGGAAATTGACGAATGAAATTTAGGTAATAGGGTATTGCCTGTTTTACCTGGGTCTGCTGTAACATGACTTCAGAAATCCAGACTTTGTATGCCGTCCGGTTCTTACGCCATGGCAAATCCCTGGCATTGGAATCAAACCATAGAAGCAATTTTTTTGTAATTGGTTTTGCATTATTTGCTGCTGATGTTTGGGTAACTATAATAAGATTTTATCTCCATGCAATTTGTTTGCCGTGCACAGTTCTATATAAATCAGATAAAAATTGAATTTATCACTATTTTTTATATATATTCAACTTCGTTCAATTTAATACAGACGCTATGTACTATCAGGATATTCCATTTTTAATAGTATCGAAGGACGTCGCCACCGGCGAGCGAATTGGGTCCATTTTGCAACGCAAATCAAACACTTATATCGAGTGTTATGATCCGGAGCAGATTTTACGTATTCAGGATTCAATAAATTACTTTACATGCAATGTATTTCATTTTAATGGCGATGACGATCTCCTCACGGAGATAATTCAAAGTTCGTTAAAAAGACGACCCATATCTCCGGTGTTTTTATTTTCCTTTGATGAGATTTCCATGGATATTTACCAAAAATATATCAGATTAGGTGTGACGGATATTTTGATACACTCTAAAGTTGATGCGGCTTTAACTTTTAATAATCTTGTCGCCAGCATGAATCATCGTTGGAAAATATTCAGATATATGGAACGTGAACGAAATAAAATATATCAGGCAACAGTGGTCACTGCATATCATGAAATTAACCAACCCCTGACAGTGATTTTAAACTCAATTGATTTGTTTAGTATAGAGATGAAACAAAAGTTGCTGGATCATGACCGGATTAAAAAGAACCTGACGTTTATTTTAAAAAGCGTCCGCCGGATTCAGGAAATACTGGATAAAATGAAAAAAGTGGTAAATCCCAAGCTGAAAGCATATACAAAAACAGTGCCTATGATTTCATTGCAAAATGATGTTGATGATCAATCAGCAGCGGCCAATCAAAACCTGAATCTCATTCAGGAATTGAAGGTCTCCAGAGAAAAGAACTCACCTTGACAATTTTCCCGCTTTACGATCTTTGTTCCTGTTTTTGAATTACCTCTTCAAACCAGCGAGATGTATAAGAGCGTACCATTTGGATCAGACATAACTGGGCTAAAAATGGTGCCGGATTTTTTATTGAGTTTAAATACAGATTGATCAGGGCATTCGAATATTTATCCAGGTAAATACTATCAATTTGTGTCGGATCACCCAAAACAATCAATTTGGTGTTTTCACCGAGCCGGGTGCCAAGGGTACGCATTTGAAAGGGATTCGCATTCTGGGCCTCATCAAATATTATGATCGCATCCGATAAATCTGCCCCACGAACGTCTGCCAGATTAATTAACTCAATGACACCTGTATCCAGTAATTTCTGATATCCGCTCTCTGAGTTGGTAATTTCATCATTACTAAACTGACGTAGTTTTTCAATAAAAGGCCGCATTTTGGGAATCAGTTTTCTGCGCAGGGATCCCGGTAAAAAACCCACATCCTCACCCAAACGGCTTTTTGTGACGATTGGCTTTATTAGTTTTATACTTTCATATTTTTTTTCGCTGAACACTTTTTCCATGGCGGCCGCCATAGCTATATGTGTCTTTCCCGTGCCGGCGCGGCCAATAATGATTTGAACTTTTATGGAATCATCCATGGCCTGATTCATACAAATGGCCTGTTCAAAGTTGTGCGAATAATTTTCAAAATCCAGTACTTTTGGCGGACTGCCCAATACTTTTATCGAGTGATAATCGATGTAAGTTCACTTATCCTCCTTTTTCAAACCCAGCCCGAATAATTCCCCGTTAGGATCCATCAGGGCGACCCCCTCATTCTCACGCAGGCGCCATTTCTTGCGGTATGAGATTCGCCATTTACTTACATCTTTAGTCGTAAATACTTCGTTTATTTCATCCGCTTCAAGTGAGATCTGTTTAATGGGCTCAAAAAAACTGGCCAAATACTCTTCGCTGATCTGATCGTGCTTATAATCTTCAGTATTAATACCTAACGCATAGCATTTAATTCGCAGGTTACGGTCTTTCGTTACCAAAATTACATGACGGTTAAAATAATTATCTCTGATGCTCAGTACCTGGGATAAAAGAAGATTATCTTTATAACTTAACTCAAGATCAGAGGGAAATGATTTTGAGGTGGTCCCGGTAAGAAATGACAAAAGACCGTTTTTTCCATTTGGGATTTCAATAGAAGTGCCCTGTTCGTCCCGGGCGGCCAGTTTTTCCAGTTTTTGACTGATATCCCGGGCATTATATCCGATACCGGGATCATTTTTTTTTGCATCAATCTCTTCAATGGCAATAAATGGAATAAGAACAATATGTTCCTCAAATCGGAATATGGATGCCGGATCATGCAGTAACACATTAGTATCCAGCACATAGACACAGCGTTTGTCTTCCTGGGCCAGATATCCAAGATCGATATAATTTTTAAATTTTTGCATAATTCCTCATAAATTGGTGCGGGACTTTTTAGGGCGAATTAACAGTTTATTACCCCTGTTTACAATTTAATAAATAATTGGCATAGCCTAAAGATCATACTTAAATTTAAAGTTGCACTAATATAAAAAGTTATAAATGGAAATGAACAAATCTGAACTTGTTGCACCGGCCGGTAGTCTGCAAAAATTAAAATTTGCGCTGGCCTATGGTGCCGATGCCGTTTATGCCGGCGTCCCGCGATTTTCTTTGCGTGCCCGTGAGAATCAATTTTCGGACGAGGCGCTGCAGGAAGCAGTTACGTATACGCATGATTTAAACAAAAAGATCTTTCTGACACTGAATATTTTTCCTCATAATAAAAAAATCGAACCATTTGAATCAGCGCTTAAACGGGTAAATGAACTGAAACCGGATGCGATTATTTTATCTGACCCGGGCGTCATCGCCATGGCCCGGGAAATTTGTCCGGAAATACCAGTACATCTTTCCACACAGGCAAATACTGTAAACTGGCGTGCTGTAAAATTTTGGGCCGACCTGGGTGTAAAACGTATCATTCTCTCCCGGGAATTATCCCTGGATGAAATAGCGGAGATTCGTGATAAGAATCCGGATATTGAATTGGAAGCATTTGTTCACGGGGCTATCTGTGTGGCATATTCAGGCCGGTGCCTGTTGTCTAATTATTTTAACCACCGTGACCCGAATCAGGGAACCTGTACCAATAGTTGTCGTTGGAAATATGATATTTACCAGGAAAAGGATGCCTATCAGCCGGTAAATGGTATGTATTATATTGAGGAGAAGGACCGGAAGGGGGAACTACTTCCCATCGATGAAGATGAATTTGGCACGTATATCATGAATTCGAAGGATTTGTGTGCCATGGGACTCCTTGATCGTATGCTGGATGCTGGTGTCGATAGTTTTAAAATTGAAGGCAGAACCAAATCCATATATTATCTGAGTGTTATTACCCGGGCCTATCGGAATGCTTTGGATAAAATATTGGCTGGCGAAAAAATTACTCAGGAAATCGAAGAGGAAGTATGGGCAGTGGCAAACCGGGAATATATAACCGGATTTCTTGAAAAAAATCCCAAGGAACAGGGTGAAAACTTTGAGGAAAGTCATTCCGGGCATCAGACGCGTTTATTCTGTGGCATGGTTTTGGGAATGGAGAATAATGGTAGCATGGCAAGGATAAATGTACGTAACCGGTTCGAACTTGGTGATGAAATGGAATTGATTAGTCCGGATAAAACGATACCATTTACATTAAACAAAATGTTCACAACCGATGGCAAACCATTAGATACCGCACACGGTGGTGGTCAGGATGTTGTGATCGTTGTCCCGGATAAAGCCGGGGAGTATAATTTGCTTCGAAAAAAACTACACATTTCGAAGACTGATGAGGTAAAAAATGATTAAATACTGGATGTACTACATTGTCGCGGGGATACTTTTGCTTCATCCGCATCTGGGGCAGAAAGTCAATATGTTAATAGATTATTTCTCACATCCCGAATATGAATTCTGGACAACCTTTAGTGCCATGGATGTGTTTGATCTGCTATTACATGGCGGCATCCCAATTGTACTTATTGTTCTGGGTATAAAGAAACAGCGTTCTGCTAACAATGATTAAACCAATTCTCATTATTTTAATGATAGTCTTTAAGGTATCCGGACAAGTAGAAAACGATTTTCAGGAATATCTCAGGGAACTGCAGCAGGAATTTGATGTTCCTGATATATTTGCTGATTCTCTCAAAAATGATAACTTTCTTTTGCTGGATACCCGCGAGAAAGAAGAATTTGATGTGTCACATATCAGGGATGCTGTTTGGGTCGGATATGACAATTTTGATATTTCAATTTTAGATTCTGTCTCCCATGAAAGTAAAATAATTGTATATTGTTCCGTCGGGTATCGCAGCAGCAAAATTGCCGTAGAATTATATGATAGTGGTTATAAAAATGTATATAATTTGTATGGTGGTATTTTTAACTGGGCAAATGAAGGACGTTTGCTTATATTTGATGACAAAAAGACGCAAAATTTACATGCCTATAACCGACGCTGGGGGCGGTATATAACCAACCCGGAGATTAATAAAATCTATTAAGGATGGCTGGAGACAGTCTTTTCTCTCCAATCTTTGGGATTATAAAGAAGCCGGTAGGATATAAATTTTATCCGAAAAACGAAATTCTTTAAATTACCCACATTGCGTTATTTGAATTTGTCACATTTCAGGAGAAGTTAATGAAAGAAGACCCGGATATTGGTAATATTCACGGGCAACTCGATGATATCGAACGTTTATTAAAAAAAATGTATGATGTCAAAAATGATCGCTCTGAAATTTCCAATACATACTCTTTGGCCAATGTGGGTAGCTGGCAATGGAATACTGATACCGGGGAAATTATAGCAGATGAAAAATTTTGTAAGCTCCTTAAACTACCACGGGACAAACAATCACCCTCATATAAAAATTGGTCAGGCCTTTTTCCAATAAAAGCAGCACAAAATTTAGAGACAGGTTTGCGGCAAAGCCTCAAACAGAAAAGACACCATTTTCAATCGATCATCCCCTCTTCAGGGAATCTCAGCAATTTTATAGTTAATGCGGAGTGGTTAAAGGAAAAAAAACTGTGGCAGGGGATCATATTACCGCTTTCTGTTGATCTTTCTGGATTTGAAGAAAGCCAATTGGATGCTACGGTTAACAAATTGCCAATCGGAGTTGTGGTTCTGGACGCTGACACAAAAATATTAAGTGTAAATTCCGCATTTATACGAATAATCGGCGCAAAATCGAAGAAAGTCTGGCAGAATGAATCCATTAACAATCTGCAGCCCATAAAAAATGCCGGAATTGAGCATTACTTTACCGACTTATGTGAAAAAAATATTGATTTTGATTTTGAATCTCCGGAAATCCTGAACTATTCTGATAAACGGCTTTATCTTCATTGCCGGGGATTTTTACTGCCGGGCACAAAATCATCCTACATGCTTATTTTCACTGATATTACCCGGCGGAAACAGTTAGAAGAACAATTTGTACAGTATCAAAGATTGGAATCCATTGGTAAACTTGCCGGTGGTATTGCGCATGATTTTAACAATATTCTGACTGTCATCAAAGGTGCCTCAGCATTGGTGATGAGAGAGATCGAAGAAGATCATGCGCAGTTTCAGAATCTTAATCAGATCCATCGGGCGGCTGAACGGGCCGAATCTCTCACCCAGCAACTGCTGGCATTTAGTCGCAGACAATTGCTTCAACCCAAAATTATAAATCTGAATGCACTCATTGTGAGCATGGAAAATCAGATCAGGTCACAGATCCACGAAAAGATCACTATAAAAACAATTCTTGGTGAGGAAACGGGCCAGATAAAGGCAGATCCCCATCAAATTGAACAGGTATTAAAAAATCTTGTGCTAAATGCCAATGATGCCATGCCCGGTAATGGGGTTCTGACCATAGAAACCGGAAATCAAAATCTGGATGAAGATTATTTACAACGCCGTCCCCTGGTCAAACCCGGTCGTTATGTGATGCTTTCTATCAGTGACTCCGGGAAGGGAATGGATAAAAATACCCAGGACCATATATTTGAACCATTCTTTACCACCAAAGACAAAGGTCGTGGTACCGGTCTAGGCTTATCGACAGTGTATGGTATTGTAAAACAGAGTAGCGGTTATATCTGGGTATACAGTGAGCCCGGGAAAGGAACGGCGGTTAAACTTTACTTTCCGTATTTTGAAGAGGTCGTAGATGGACAAGTTGCAAGCACGGCAACGGATAAATACCTGCGGGGTAATGAGACGGTTCTGGTTGTAGATGATGAGGAAGAAGTACGTAATCTGGTGAGTGAAATGCTCAGGTTTTATGGATACAACGTCCTGGAAGCCCCCAATGCCGTAAATGCGTTATTGATATTCAAAAAATATAGCGAATCCATCAATGTGGTTTTAACGGATATAATTATGCCGCAAATGAACGGTGTGGAAATGATCGAGAAAATAATCCCCGAATTTCCAGATACAAAGGTAATTTTTATGTCCGGTTATACCGATAATACAGTAGACGAATATGAACTGATCGATAAGTCGAATAATTTTCTACAAAAACCGTTTAATGCGAAGACACTGGTAGAGAAAATTAGAAAAATCCTCGACAAATAATCACTTTTTAAACAACCGATGTTTTCCGGCCATATGGCATGATGCGATGCGACATTATGGCAGGAGTTGAAGTGCTGCCGAATTCAACAATATTCATAACTGTATGAATATATGGTGGTTAGATAGATTTTTGGGCGTTTGGCATCGAATTTGTACCATACAGCGGATAAACCCTTTTTAGGAGAAATAATGTCAGAAAAATCCGAAGTTGACGAAATAGAATATACAGAAAAGTTACCGATAATGCCGCTGAAGAACACGGTTGTATTTCCACACCAGGTGATACCACTGGCGGTTGGCCGGCAAAAATCGCTTAATTTGCTTAATTATCTCGATGAAGAAAATAAAATAATCGGGCTGGTTTCACAGAAAGATGGCTCCATAGAAGAACCCGGACTGAATGATTTGTATGAGTGGGGCACGGCCTCAATGATTTTAAAGAAGTTTAAAATGCCGGATGGGAGTGAGCAATTAATTGTTCAGGGAATGTACCGGATTAAAATTCTTAGTATTACAAATACAGATCCTCATTTTGAAGCTTCCGTTATGCCCGTTCAGGAATCGATTACACCGAATGTGGAAATTGAGGCACTGGTCAATAATCTTAAGATGTTGTTTCAGAAAATCGTTGATCTCTCCCCATATTTAACCAGCGAACATCGCGTAATGGTACTGAATACCGAAGATCCGGCAAAATTGGCCGATATCATTGCATCTCAGATTAATTTTTCTGTGAAGGAAAAGCAGGAAATTCTGGAGATGGTTGATGTTAAACTGAGACTGGAAAAAGTACATTATCTGTTAAATAAAGAGCTTCAGGTTCTGGAACTGGGATCAAAAATCCAGAGTGAAGTACAGGGAGAGTTAAACAAAACCCAGCGTCATTATTATTTGCGTGAACAATTAAAGGCGATAAAGAAAGAACTGGGTGAATATGAAGACGAGAGTACAGAAATTGAAGAATTGCGTGAACGGGTAAAGCAGGTAAAAATGCCACCTGATGTACTCAAAGTTGCGGAAAAAGAGCTCAACCGGTTGGCAAAAATGTCTCCCATGGCCAGTGAGTATACTGTCGCCAGGACCTATCTTGATTGGTTACTGGATATGCCATGGACCAAGAAAACACGTGACCAGTTAGATGTGGCCAAAGCTGAAGCGATTCTTGAAGCAGATCATTACGGGCTTGAAAAAGTGAAGAAACGGATCCTTGAATATCTGGCGATACGTCAATTGAAATCTGATATGAAGGGGCCAATTCTGTGTTTTGTCGGTCCTCCAGGGGTTGGTAAAACCAGTCTGGGTCGTTCTATTGCGCGCGCATTAGGCCGAAAATTCTCACGCATGTCGCTGGGTGGCGTACGAGACGAAGCAGAAATTCGCGGTCATCGCCGGACATATGTTGGTGCACTCCCGGGTAGAATTATTCAGGAAATAAAAAAACTAGGATCCAATAATCCCCTGATTATGCTTGATGAGATCGATAAACTCGGGATGGATTTTCGCGGAGATCCTTCATCAGCATTACTGGAGGTTCTGGATCCGGAACAAAATTTCTCCTTTACCGACCATTATCTTGAAGTGCCATTTGATTTGTCCAAAGTTATGTTTATTGCCACGGCAAATATGCATGATCCCATACCGCCGGCTTTAAAAGACCGGATGGAAATTATAGAGATCAATGGATATACAGAAGAAGAAAAATTGCGGATAGCTGAAAAATATCTTATCCCAAAACAACTTTCCGAGCATGGGTTGGATAAGTCCAGACTTACATTCCACCGTAAAGGGGTTCATCTGATTATCAACCAATACACACGTGAGGCCGGGGTGCGAAACCTGGAGCGTGAAATAGCTGCTGTTGTCCGTGGTGTTGCCAAGGAAATTGTGGAGAAAAAAATTACGAGGCGCCACATTACAGCCTCTACATTACCAAAGTATCTTGGCGCAGGAAGATATTATTCTGAGGTTGCCGAGCGTACATCGCGGCCGGGTGTTGCCACAGGGCTGGCCTGGACACCGGTGGGTGGAGATATTCTGTTCATAGAGGCTACTAAAATGAAGGGCAGTGGCAAACTCAACCTGACAGGTAAACTTGGTGATGTCATGAAAGAATCGGCATCTGCAGCACTATCTTATCTAAGGGCCAACAGCGAAAAATATAAAATTGAAGAAGATTTCTACGAGAAATATGATGTCCACATTCATGTTCCGGCTGGTGCCATACCAAAGGACGGACCTTCCGCCGGAATTACTATGTTTACTGCATTATATTCCCTGTTTACCGAACAATGTGTTCGTAATGATCTGGCCATGACAGGCGAGGTGACTTTACGCGGGATGGTATTACCCATTGGCGGCATTAAGGAAAAGGTACTCGCTGCAAAAAGAGCCGGTATCAAGACTATTATAATGCCGGAAAAGAATCGCAAAGATCTAGAAGAGATACCAAAAAAGAATTTAAAAGACCTGGATTTTCATTTTGTAAATAATGTGGATGAGGTAATAGAAAAAGCAGTACAATCCTGACCTAAAAAGAAAGACAAACTATGGACCAGCCGGTACTTAATCAATTAAAGAAAATAGTCGGTTCTGATAATTTTATGGATTCGGAAGAAGAGCGAATCGTCTATGCATATGATGGTACGCCCATGATAAATCAAAAACCGGATGCCATTATCATGCCACGATCAATTGAAGAGATCTCGCAAATAATGCAACTGGCCAATGATGAAAGTTTTGCTGTCATCCCGCGCGGAAGCGGGACCGGCTTAAGCGGCGGCTCGGTTCCTACGATAAACTCAGTTGTTTTGCTTATGAATCATTGGAATAAAATAAAGGAAGTCGACACGGACAATTTAACGGCCTGGGTAGAAACCGGGGTTATAACATCCAGCCTCCATGCTGAGGTTGAAAAAAACGGTCTGTTTTACCCACCGGATCCGGGCAGTCAGAATATATGTACCATAGGTGGCAATGTGGCGGAGAATGCCGGTGGCTTGCGTGGGCTGAAGTACGGGGTTACAAAAAACTATGTTATGGGTATCGAAATGGTGGCACCCACCGGTGAGATTATCAGAAATGGTGGTAAAAATGTAAAAGATGTGGCCGGTTATAACATCCGTGATCTGATAGTTGGCTCCGAGGGTACTTTGGGTATCTTTACCAACATTCTTGTAAAACTGATCCCGAAACCACAAACATCCCGAACCTTACTTGCCTTATATGACAAATTGGGAGATGCCGCTGAAACGGTGTCTGAAATTATTGCCAATCATATTATCCCCTGCACCGTCGAATTTCTGGATAATACTACTATCAGATGCGTTGAGGATTATGCGCATATCGGTTTACCAACATCGGCCAAGGCCTTGTTACTGCTTGAAGTTGACGGCTACGAGGAAGTGGTGGCCCGTGAAGCACAAATGATAAAAGATATTTGTAAGCGAAAAGGGGCAACGGAAATTAAAGTGGCAGCTACGGAAGAAGAAGCCCTGAAATTAAAAGCAGCACGCAGAACGGCATTTTCCGCGCTGGCCAGGGTAAAGCCGACAACGATTCTTGAGGATGCAACAGTACCAAGATCAAATCTTGCTGTGCTGGTGGAAAAAATCGATGCCATTGCGACAAAATATAATCTGAATATTGGAAATTTCGGTCATGCCGGTGACGGCAATCTGCACCCCACTTGTCTGACGGATGAACGAGATACGGATGAAATTAAACGTGTCGAAAAAGCTTTTAATGATATATATGATGAGACGCTTAAACTTGGCGGGACTATAACCGGGGAACACGGTGTGGGGCTGGCGAAAAAAGGATTTTTAGAAAAAATGATCGATGTTCCGACTCTGGATTTGATGCGCAAGATTAAGACTGCGTTGGATCCGAATAATGTTCTGAATCCGGGAAAAATACTTTCTCACTCTCCAAAATGTGAAGGAAAATTACACGCATAGTGACACAAGAGAAATCGAATTTTTACAAAGACATACCGCTTCCGGATTTTGAACAACTGATTAATTGCATGCATTGTGGCATGTGTTTACCTACATGTCCAACGTATGTGATCACCGGTAAGGAAATAGACTCGCCACGCGGCCGGATTAGCATGATAAAAGCGGTTGCGGAAGGTGATCTTGCATTGACCGATCGCTTTAAAGAATCAATCGATTTTTGTCTTGATTGTCAGGCTTGTGTTACGGCCTGCCCGGCCGGGGTAGAGTATGGCCAACTGGTTGAAGCGGCAAAGTTACATATTGAAGCGCACAATCGCGAAACCGGAAAAGCATCCAGAATAAAAAACTTTGTACTGAACTGGTTATTCTCAAATCTGACCAGACTCCAACTCGTTGGCAGGTTTATGTTTATCTATCAACGAACGGGCCTTGAAAAATTAATTCAAAAATCGGGCATTTTAAAAGTAGTTTCAAAGAAATTGCATGAATTGACATTTATGGCCCCACGGGTATCTTCTTATCATGCCTATGATTTTTCAAGTTCTCATTCTGTACCGGTAAAGGAACCCGTTAAAGTAGGCATTATTGCGGGCTGCGTTCAGGATGTCTTTTTCCGGGATGTTAATCAGGATACAATTGATGTTTTAAAATTAAATGGTTATAATGTGTATATGCCTGAAAAAAATGTGTGTTGTGGATCAGTACATGGCCATAATGGGGAGCTGGACACAGCCAGGCAATTGGCAAGACAGACTGATAGATACATTTGAACAGGCGGGTGTTGAATACATTGTTTTGAACTCTGCCGGTTGTGGCGCGTATATGAAGGAATATGGACATCTTTTGGCTGACGATCCGGACTATCAGGAAAAAGCCAGAAAATTTTCGGATCAGGTACTAGATATTACAGAGTTTCTTGAAAGCAAGGGTTGGCGAAAACCGGAAACCGGAAAATCAATTTCCGTGACATATCATGAACCCTGCCACCTGGTCCATACGCAAAAAGTCAGTGTCCAACCCCGTGATATTTTAAAAAATATTCCGGGAATTGAATTTAAGGAATTACCTGAGTCAACATGGTGTTGTGGTAGTGCCGGAATCTATAATGTGGTTCGTTTTGATGATTCTATGAAAGTCTTAGAGCGAAAAATGAATAATATTAAGACCACCGGCGTTTCTTATGTTGTGACCGGGAACCCCGGATGCATGATTCAACTGATGTTTGGAGCAAAAAAATACAATGTAGATGTCGACGTTCTGCATCCAATATCCTTACTTAACCGTGCATACCAAATTGAAGGAGCGGAGAAGTGAAAATATTGACCACAAGTTTATTCATATTGGTTTTTCTCATTTCAGCGTCATGGGCCCAATTGGATGAACCCGAGGAAACCCAACCCAATAATCAAATCGGTTTTATTTTTACCATGGCAGAAACCGGATCGGGATTAGGTGGATTTATTGCGTGGCCATTATTTGGCGGATTCCATTTTGGCTTTAATCTCGATGCATATTTTATCCGGGATGCGAATCAATTGGATTTTGACTACTATGGTACCCCGATTTCGATCAACAAACAAAATAATGTATACCTGTTTGACGCGATGGTTACATTAAAAAAACGCTTATTTGCTGATGAGTTGGATGAGAGTTTCCAGCCATTTATTTCCGGTGGGATCGGACCCTATTATGGTATGAATTTCCCGGAGTATGATCAGACACCGGAGGGAGAACCAACCTTTGATCAGTATGTGTGGACAGTTGGGGGATTTGTCGGAGCGGGTGTGGATGTAAATATTAATGAAAAAATGTTCGTCGGTGTGCGTGCCCAATACCGCGTCATTCCATTTTCGAGTGATTTAGGAGAACGTGCGAATCATTCCATGTTCGAACTCCGGTTTGAAATTGCACGGAGGTATTGATACCAGGTGGCTGCAAAAATTTTCTTTATTGTATTGGAAAGTGATAATAAAAAACGCCTGGTGTGCGATTTTACGGATAAAATATATAGCGAGAACCACAGAATGGTTTTCTATATTGAAAATCCGACATTAGCCAAAGATTTTGATCAAAAACTTTGGATATGGAAACAATCCAGCTTTATTCCTCACCTCTATGTCGAAAAACTGGACACTTCGTTCGAGGAGCCGGTGATAATCACATCGCAAGTTGAGTCTTCTGCTGATTATGATGTCCTTTTAATGTATGATCCCGCACCACTTGAGGTGGTAAATATGTTTGACCAGGTTATTGATTTTGCTGAAAAATATGATTTGGCAGCACTTAAAGAAAGCCGTGACCGGTTTCGTCATTATCAGACAAATAAATTATCCGTTGACTCAATGAAACCCGGCCAGTTTTTACTTGTCAATTTGTAAAATCGCCCTTCCATATAAAAAATCATTACTTATATTCTTTCGGCATCAAATTTGCAATGTATTATCATAGGAATATTGTTTAAATTGCGGACGTCATGGATCATTCTGTATTTAAAAAGCTAAATCCAAATCAATATGCTGCCGTATCATCCGGGAAGCAACCCGTTTTGGTTCTTGCCGGTCCCGGGACAGGAAAGACCCGTTTGTTGGTGGCCAGAATAATCTGGTTGATTGAACAGGAAAAAATTTCACCGGAGCAGATTCTGGCGCTGACTTTTACAAATAAAGCTGCCAATGAAATGAAAACCCGGTTAACTAATTATCTGGCAGAAGATGCTGAGGATGTTAATACCGGAACGTTTCATGCATTTACATTAAGTTTGCTTCGAAAATATCATGACAGAGCAGAACTGAGCAAATTTTTTACTGTGTGCGACCAGGAATATCAGACACATCTGGTTAAAAATCTTGCAGCACCTTTTATTCGCGAAAATCTGGATACAAAAGTACAGGGCATTTTACTGTCTTTTTCCAATCACCAGGTGAAGAACAGCCCATTACCCCAATTTGCCGGGGAATTATTTGAAAAATATCAGGCCCACTTAACACGACATAATCTGATTGATTTTGATCAGATTATGGTTAAAGGCAGTGTACTACTGCATAATAATCCTGATATCCTGGCGGAGTACCGTCATCTTTACCCCGCAGTTTTGGTTGATGAATTTCAGGATACGGATCCCATTCAGTATGATATTCTGAAAATGCTGACCGAAGAACATAAGAACGTTTTTGTGGTTGCGGACGACGATCAGTCTATCTATTCCTGGCGGGGTGCAAATCCGGAGAATATAAGCAAATACATGACAGACTTTGCCATCGCACAGCCTATATTTCTGGATATAAATTATAGATCGGGTAATAGTATACTTTCTGCTGCGCAAAAAATCATCGAGAAAACGCACCGGATTGAACCAAATAAAAATATCCAGGTGGAAAAGGCAATTGACGATCATCTGGATATTAAATATTTTATGGATGAGAAAACGGAAATAGAATTCATTTTGAAAAAAATCGAAGAGTGGCGGGCCCATGATGTAGAATATCAGGATATGGCAGTTATTTATCCATATCACAAAATTGGCCAGCATCTCGAAAAATATTTATTACAGGCACAGATACCATTTCAATTGGCCGATGGAAAAAGTCTCTTCGATCATCCTGCGATAAAAAAAGTAATATTATATCTTAGATTAATCCGCGATAGTGAGGATCCCGTGGCTTTGGAAGAGTTGGCTAATCATGAATTGGGACCCGCCATATCGGGTATGATAAAGCAAACGGCCCAATCTGAAAAGATATCATTCCGCAAAGTGCTTTACAGATACTATCGCGATAAGTCAAATCGTCTTAGTTTTGATGTAAGACTTAAAATCCAGGCTTTTGTCAACTATCTGGCAAATCTGATTAATCTAAAAGATTTCTTCACATTCGTTCAGTTGCTGGATGAAATTTATAGCACTATTGATATAGCAGAAAAATCAAGCCTGGCAGCAAGTGCTGAAAAACTGGAAGCAGTAAGTAAGATTGATGAATTTTCTCAATTTAAAACGCTTACTCTGGAGGGGAAAAAGATATATATACATTCCCCCGAAGAGAAAATCAGTTTTTTAACCGGGATAATGATTAATCAAGTGTTAAAAAGCCAGATACAGGAATCCGTGGACAATGCCGAAATAATAATTGCCCTCGAACCATATCCCGGGAAAGACAAGCGGGTTGTTCCGGTTTATGACCTGAAAAATAAAGTAAGACAGGGCGGATTGAGTTGTATGTTTAAATTTTTACAATGGTATACCACAAAAGAAGTAACGGATATTCTAAAAAATTCTGTGATTCTTGATTTGGAAACTACCGACAAAGACACTGCAACAGCCGGTATAGTTGAAATAGCAGCAATCCGGGTTGAGAATTATAAAATTATGGATGAGTTTCACTCATTAATTAATCCTGAGATGCGTATTTCCAAGGGTGCACAGGCCGTGCATCATATTTCGGATCAGGATGTAAGTGACAAACCTACTTTTCAGGAAATCTGGCCTGCATTTAAAGAATTTATTGGGGATTCAATCATAATTGCCCATAATGGACATCAGTTTGATTTCCCGATACTTGATCGTTATTGCCGAAAGATCACAGGCAGTAAGTTGGAAAATATTCGCATTGATTCTTTGGTCATGGCACGTCAAATATTTCCCGGTCAGTCAAATTCGATTGATGCCCTGATGCAGCGGTTTAATTTATCCGCAAAGGCACGACATCGTGCACTTGACGACGTGATCGTACTGAATGATATCGTGAAACAATTGCAGAAAATCAAATCTGATCAGGCGAAACAATCCGCTTTGGAAATAGTACTTGATATTGTTGCGTTGGGAAATTTAGTTGAAGATAAGATTTCTGCTCTTGAGGACCGGATTTTCTTTTCCTCCGGAAGCAGGAAATTGTTGAGCCCATATTCTCAGATTCGGGCCGCTTATGCAAAAAAGTACCAAACAACGGATGATGACATCTATAATCTGGTGAAACTGAAAATCCAACAGCTGGAACCATATCATAGCGAAGAAGATTTGTGGTATCGTATTAAAGAATTGGCTCATCAATTTAATTCAAATCCGATTGATGAAGCAATAGGATATTTTCTCGCTTTTATTTCTCTGAATTCCGGACAAGATCAACTGCAGGAAATTAATGCGATTTCTATGCTAACCTTTCATGCCGCAAAAGGTCTGGAGTTTGACAAGGTGATTCTGCTGGGAATGGAAAATAATAGTATGCCAATGTTTCATGCATTGCGGGAAGATGCGGATGATACCCGGCCGGTTGCCCAAAAAATTGAAGAACAGCGTCGTTTGTTTTATGTGGGTATCACACGCGCTAAAACGGAGTTACTTTTAACTGCTGTAAAAAACAGGGGCGGCTGGGAAAGAGAATCTTCCCCCTTCCTCAAAGACATAAATGTAAATTAAATCCGGAAACGGAAACAGAGTAGGTGAATATGCTGCCATTGAAAAAGTGGAAAATTATTAATGATGATATTGAAAAATCGGTAATTGATGCAATTTTGGATAACAGAGATCTCACCCCTGATCACCTGGAACCATTCAAGCTTTCTGAAAAATTGCATGATCCGTATTTGCTTGAGGATATGGAAATCGCAGTTTCATGTATTACGGAAGCTATCAGGGAACAGAAAAAAATAGCTATATTTGGTGATTATGATACCGATGGTATTGTGTCGACAGTGATGATGGTTAAATTTTTTGATAAAATAGGGTATCCGGTTAAATATATGGTGCCCAGTCGTCAGAGAGACGGATATGGCCTGAAGCCGGAGAGTATAAAAGATATTAAAGAGCAAGGTATCGAATTTTTGATTACGGTTGATAATGGGATATCTTCCCATGATGCTGTAAATCTGGCCAATGAAGAGGGTATTGATGTATTAATTACGGATCATCATCTTCAGGAAAACGATTTACCGGCGGCTGTAGCCGTAATTAATCCGAACAGGAAAAACAGCAAATACCCCTTTCACGGCTTATGTGGTGCCGGGGTGGTGTATAAATTATTACAGGCCCTGGGTAAGAATACCTTTGAAGAAGATGATTATAAAAATTTTATGCTTTCTCAACTGGATCTGGTGGCGTTGGCAACGATAGCAGATATTGTTCCCCTTAGAGACGAAAACTATGCGCTGGTTAAATTTGGTTTAAAAAGTTTAAAAGACACGGGACGTCCCGGTATTGTTGAATTAAAGAGAGTCAGCGGTTTATTGGGCAAGGAAATTACGACGACTTCAATCGGTTATTACCTGGCACCACGTCTTAATGCTGCCGGCCGGCTGGGGAATACCGAATTGGCTTTGGATCTGCTTTTAAGCAAGAATCAGCGTGAAGCCGCCGAGTATGCCCAGGCATTAAATAAACTCAATATAGAGAGACAAAAACTTCAGGAATCCTATATTAAGGAAGCATTGGAATATATTAAAAAAGATAACGTGGTTTTGGAAAATATCTGCATCGTTGAAAATGAAACCTGGGATCCCGGAATTATTGGAATTGTATCAGGCAAATTAAAAGACAAACTTTCCAAACCCGTGATTGTCTTTACAAGGGACGGAGACGGGAATTATGTCGGATCGGCCAGAAGTACAGATAATTTCCATATTACACATGCCTTGAGCCGGTTGCAGGAACTTTTTGTTAACTATGGCGGGCATAAAAAGGCGGCAGGATTAACCATTACACCGGAAAATTTTCCCAAATTTAAATCTGAGATAATTCTGCATGTAAATGAATTGATCAATAGTGAGGATATGGTGCCCGAATTGGAAATTGATTCGGTGGTCAATGCAAATGAATTAAATATGGCGCTGGTGGAAACTATCGACAAAATCGGCCCCTATGGAGAACAAAATCCGGAACCAATCCTGGTAATCCGTGATGTGGTTATAAAAGATATCCGACTTCTGGGAAAAGGGAATCATCTAAAACTGTATCTTCAATCCGGCAATTATAGTTTTGAATGCGTCTGGTGGCGGAAAAGTGATCTTAAAGATGAGATACAGTTTGGCATGACGGCAGATATTGCTTTCCGGCCAAGCCTGAATTTCTGGAATGGATACAACCGCTTACAGCTAGTTATTGATGATATGGCACCGCAGGCGAAACTTTAAGTGTTTAGTTAAAAACTTTTTCATAATAAAATAAGGGTTGATTGAATAAATCAACCCTTATTTTGTTTTGGTAATATTAATCCATTTGTTTCCGGAGAAATGTTGGTGTATCCAGATCCGCTGGTTCTTCCGGTAGTTCGTCATCTAATGTATAGATATTACTCTTTGGCGGTTTGGATATGAAAGAGGATGTTACATTAGATTCTTCTCTGTGTTTTCTAAGATAGGTAGGTTTATCCAGAGTTTCAAAATCAATCGGTTCAAATCCTTCATCTGCTGGTTTGGGTGTTTTCAGTTCACTGGTTATTTTATCTTCTCGGTTAAATCCGGTAGCGATGGCAGTCACTCTGAGTTCGTCACTTAAAGAGTCGTCCACGACCATTCCGAAGATAACATTAACGTTCTCACCAGCGGCATCCTGAATAATCGTTGCTGCTTCATTTACCTCATGTAATCCCATATTGGAGCCACCGGTAATGTTGATCAGCACACCCAAAGCACCATTGATGCTAACACCTTCAAGCAATGGTGAAGAAATTGCCTGTTCGGCAGCGGCAGAAGCACGACCTTCACCGGTAGCCACACCGGTACCCATCAGCGCATCTCCCATGCCCAGCATCACGGTCTTAATATCCGCAAAATCAAGATTTATATATCCATGAACATTAATCAGATCAGATATACTGCGAGTCGCTTCCAATAAAATAGAATCAATTACTTTGAATGCTGATATCGCCGGGGTATTTCGGTCGATAACAGAGAAAACTCTTTCGTTGGGTATGCAAATTAAGGTGTCGATACATTTTCTTAGTTCCTCAATACCACGATCCGCGTTTTTCTGTCGGGTACGACCCTCAAAACCAAATGGCATTGTGACAATGCCAATCGTCAGAGCACCTAAATCTTTAGCGATTTCTGCAATCACAGGCGCAGCACCGGTCCCGGTGCCACCACCCATTCCGGCGGTAATAAAGACCATATCTGCGCCGGTAAGGCTGTTGATGATGGCTTCTTTGTCTTCTTCAATGGCTTTAAGGCCGATTTCAGGATTCGCTCCGGCACCTAGTCCTTTGGTATGGTTCTTCCCGATTTGGATACGGTGCGGAGCCCGGTTATTTTCCAGATTCTGAGCGTCTGTATTTACAGAAATAAATTCCACGCCGCTCAGACCAGCCTCAATCATACCATTTAAAGCGTTCCCACCGGCGCCGCCTACGCCAACCACTTTAATCTTCGCGCTTTGATCCGCAAGATCGTCAAATTGAATCATTTTTCCCACTCCCTATCTTTTTATCCCTATCAAAAATTGTTGTTGCTTTAAAAGAAATCCTCGAATAATTCTCTTACCTTCCTGGATATCATGTTCATGAAGTTTTCGGGCTTTCTTTCTGATTGATCGCTTGTTCTGTTCATTGCATATTTGATCAATCCTACCCCGGTAGCATACATGGGGCTTTTTACAGTTTCTACCAATCCTCCTTTGACTATCGGTAGGCCGATTTTTACCGGCAGCCCCATTACCCGCTCAGCTAATTCGGCCGTCCCCGGTAAAAGTGAGGCGCCTCCGGTTAAAACCATCCCGGCACCCAGGGAATCATAGATGTCTGATTTTTCAAGTTCTCTCAGTGCCAGGCTAAAAATTTCTTCCATTCTAGGCTCAATTATGGCACTTAATACACTGCGTGCAATTTCTCTCGGTGCCCGCCCGTGTATTCCCGGTACTACAACTAACTCATCCTCACTTACCATACTTTGCATGGCACAGCCAAATTTCTTTTTTATATCCTCTGCCTGATCCATGGGTGTGCGCAGACCATGAGATAAATCGTTAGTTACATTTTCTCCGCCAACGCCAAGCACAGAAGTAAACCGGATGCTGCCATCAAAAAAAACAGCAATGTCGGATGTCCCGCCGCCAATGTCCATTATCGCCACCCCAAGATCCCGTTCGTTGTGATCAAGTACGGCCAGGCTGGAGGCATATGGTTCCAATACAACTTCTTCAACCATATAACCCGCTTGTCTCACACAATTAAGAATATTCTGGGCAGATGCTGTGGATGCGGTAACAATATGTACCTCACACTCCAGCCGGGTTCCGGCCATTCCAACCGGATTTTTAATACCGTCCTGGTCATCTACAATAAATTCCTGGGGCAGAATATGGATAATCTCGCGGTCCATTGGTAAGGCAATTGCTTTTGCCGCATCTATGACCCGTTCAATGTCCTGCTCACTGATAATTTTGTCTTTTCCGCTGACAGCAATAACTCCCTTGCTGTTAATGCTGCGAATATGATCACCAGCAATACCGGCATATATGTTTTCAATAGTTGAACCGGACATTAACTGTGCCTGTTCAATTGCCCGGCGAATTGAATTCACAGTGTTTTCGATATTAATTACTACCCCCCTGCGTAATCCGTGCGATGGGGATGTACCTACACCGGCGATATTCAACTGATTGTACTCATCTCTTCTGGCGACAACCGCTGCTATTTTTGTGGTACCTATATCGAGCCCTACGAATACTTGCTCGTCATTCATATCGAGTTCCTGCGTTAATAATTATGCCCTGTATTTTATAACCATCTGATTGTTGAATCTGAGATCGATATATTCAATTTTTTGTAATTGATTCCAGTCAACATAATTCACCAGATAATTTTTTAAGACAAATAGTTCTTTTTTAAATGTATTCTTACCGAGTCGAATGGTTGTACCACCCTTTATCAGGTGCAATTCGATATAGGAAGTATGTTTCATGTTGATCTCTGAAATAAAATCCAGCAACAGTGAATTTTCTATCTCCAAATAGGAAATCAGATTCAATGCCTGGTACACGGATTTAGCCGTTGTGGCCTGACCCAACTTTCCTAATGATTGTTTGATACCTGTGATGAGAGGCAAATCCCAAATCATATCATCGTTAGGAACCGGCATCAAAAATCCTTCTTCATCGATCAAATTAAGGCCCAAACCGTATATAAATGCGATCGGACGCCTTTCTTCTATGATGATACTCAGTTTTCGTGGCGGCCTATCCTTTATGCTTACACCCTTGATATAGGGTAGTGACATCAGGTCCTGTGCCGTACGTTCTGGATTGATTTCGATCGCTTCCTCAGATTTTTTCAGATACCCGCAAATATTTAGTACTTTTGTTTCCGATATTATATTTGTGCCGGTCACTTCTATTTCACTTCTCTTATAGACAAATGATTTATTCTTCTCGGTTTCAACGATTTTATTTACGGCAAAGTACAATAAATAAAAGAGAAGCAGGCCAAGAAAAAATTTTCCTGATCCGGTTAAAAATCTGCCTTTATTTTTCTTTTTTCGATTACTTTTCATCTTGAAAGTTAAGCCTGACCTAAAATTTGACTAAGTTCAGTTCCGGTTTTCCAGATATCACCGGCACCCATTAAGACAACCATGTCCTGTGACCTTGCTATCTTGGATATTTCCTTTGCCAGGTTTTCCCGGTCCGCAACATAATGCTTTTCTTTTGTTACCTCGGTAAAAATTAATTCACCAGTGATTCCCGGAACCGGTTCTTCGCGTGCCGGGTATATATCTGTCACATAAACGATATCAGCAAGATCCAGTGCCCGGGCAAACTCCTTAAAAAAATCACGGGTACGGGAGTAGAGATGTGGCTGAAACACGGCAATTATACGTCGTGAATAGCCGCTTTTCGCACTTTTTAATGTTGCCTCAACTTCAGTGGGATGATGGGCATAATCATCTACAACCATTATGTCATTGATATTACTTTTAATCTCAAAACGTCTTTCGACCCCTGAAAAGTTTTTTAGCGCGGACTGAATGGTTTTGAATGGAACTTCCAGCTCAAGTCCAACAATCGCAGCCGCCATTGCATTTTTTATATTATGCTCACCCGGAATGTTTAGCTCAACTTGTCCCAGGAAACTATCGTGATAAAACATATCAAACGAACTATATGATTCATCAAATTTTAGATTCCGTGCGGTGTAATTTGCCGGATTTGAGATGCCATAGCTGATTAAATTATCCGGCATTTGATCTGAAATTCTCTGAATTTCCGGGTCATCGATGCACACAATATTATTACCATAAAAGGGGATTTTATTGGCAAATTTTAAAAAAGTTTGCCGGATGTCCTCAATGTCTTCATAACAATCCAGATGATCTTCCTCAATAGAGGTGATTACACTAAAAGCCGGAGACAATGCCAAAAAAGATCTGTCATATTCATCCGCTTCGGTAACAAAAAAATCGCCTTTACCGAGCCGTGCATTTGTCATCGAACTTTGTAGCCGGCCACCGACAACGATTGTTGGATCCAGATTTGCTTCAATAAGAATCTCAGCGCACATTGATGTTGTCGTTGTTTTTCCGTGCGTGCCGGCAATGCAAATACCATATTTTAAACGCATGACTTCTGCCAGCATCTCGGCGCGGCGAATCTGAGGTATTTTTAATTCCTGAGCATACATTCTTTCAGTATTTTCCGGTGGTACTGCCGAAGAATAGACCAGGATATCGACATCGGTCATATTGGCGGCATTATGGTCCTGATAGATAGTAGCGCCCCGGGTCGCAAGATAATCTGTTATATCAGATAAAACACGATCAGAGCCCGATACGCGATATCCACTTTCTAACAATATGTCAGCGAGACCACTCATCCCGATACCACCAATTCCAGTAAAAAAAATGTGTTTTATATTTTTAAATACTCTCATGTATTCTTTTCATCATAAAGCTTTTTTAACTCTGCCGAAATTTGTTTCAAAGTATCGGCCTTATAAAATTTCTTTATTTCAATTGACATTTGATTGCGTGTCTGATCTGACAAACATAGTTTATCAATTGCTTTTGCCAGCTTTTCATCAATTTTAGCATTATCATCAACAATCAAAGCGGCATTTTTCTCTGCAAGTGCTTTGGCATTTTTAAACTGATGATTGGCAGCGGCACTTGCTAATGGCACCAGTATTGCGGGAAGACCTGCAGCCGCCAATTCGGAAATTGTCATTGCCCCGGCTCGGCAGATGGCAAAGTCGCTTGCCACATAGGCATAGTCCATCCGGTCAATAAAAGGTAATATGTGTAAATTCAAATCGTTATAGTCTTTATATTTATCGCTCATGGCATCAATATCTGCACGTCCGGTTTGCCATATGATCTGAACGTCTTTTAGCCTGCCATCCTGTATCAGACGATCGATTGCATTATTGATGTTTCTTGCACCCTGACTGCCACCAAAAACCAGAATGGTTGTTATATTCTTCTCAAGATGAAAATATTTTCGGGCGTCTTCTTTTGTTATATTCTTAAAATCGATTTGTACCGGATTCCCGGTAATAATATACCGGGGAATATGTTTCATATATTTCAGCGATTCTTCATAAGCAAGAAACATTCTGTCTACTCTTCCCGAGAGAATTCGTGTTGTTACCCCAGGGTAACTGTTTTGCTCATGTATTGCTGTCGGGATTTTCATCTTTGCCGCCTGATAAAGGACCGGACCTGAAACATAGCCACCGGTACCAATTACGATGTCTGGTTTAAAATATTTTATCTCTTTTTTACTTTGTATTAAACTCACGATAATCTTCAGGGGGAATAAAATATTACTAAGATAAAATCCCCGTTTTAAACCGCTAATCCAGATGTTTTTTAAGACAAAACCGGATTGAGGTACTTTTATGTTCTCGATTCCCTGCCGGGTTCCCATAAACTGACATCTGGCCCCCCAGTGTTTTTTTAAATACTGTGCTATATATATTGCCGGAAAAACATGACCACCTGTACCACCACCGGCAAATAAAATGCGTATCTCACGATTCAAATTCTACCTCGACATAATCAGTGTGCTATACAAGTCTTTTCCATCTTCTTTACCCCGCTCCAATTTCCGTTCATATAATGCCGGGCTAGAATTCCTGCCAATATTTAACAGTATGCCAATCGAAATACCGGCAAATAATAATGACGTGCCGCCATAACTTAAAAAAGGCATCGGTAAGCCGGTGGTTGGAATGAGCATGGTTGCAACCGCTGCATTCATAAATGCATAGAGTACAATATTCATTGTCAGACCGATTGCTAAAAACTGGGCAAAGGTATTGTTTGCTCGTTTTGCAATACTGATACCTCGCCACAGGATTACCAAAAACAGAATCAGCACAATCGATGTCCCTATAAAACCAAGTTCTTCGCCTAATATGGCAAACACGAAATCCGTATGGGAATCGGGTAAAAAATAAAATTTCTGCCGGCTGGTACCGATTCCATTACCAAAAATTCCTCCGTTTCCCAATCCAATCAGGGATTGTTTAATCTGATAACCGGATCCGAGGGGGTTATCCAGATTTTCATACCAGGAGAGAATCCTGCGAAATTGGTATGAACTGCCGCGAATTTTAAGAAGCAGAGCCGGAAGCAGAAAGATAACCCCGGCGAGAATATGTTTAAATTTCACATCACTGATAAAAACCATGGTTGCAATAACCATCAGCTATCATTAATGCAGATCCCAGGTCAGGTTGCAAATAGATCGGAATCAGGATCAGAAGCAGTATCCCCACATGCGGCAGGAGCCCCTTCTTCCAGTCATGCAGCAACTTCCCCTTTCTGGTAAGGATATCCGCGAAATATATAATCAGAGCAAATTTGGCAAATTCCGATGGTTGAAAACTGGCTATTCCCAGGTTATACCATCGCCGGGCGCCGTTAACAAGATCGCCCCAAAATAACAATCCGATCAATAAGGCCGCCGAGGTCAGTATGAGATAAAGCGGAAATCCTTTTCTCATGGTAAAATTGATCTTTATTCGTGAAAAAATAAATATGCTAATTACACTGAGAAAACCCCATAACATCTGTTTTTTAGAAAAATGAATTATGGAGCCATGCTTCTCATGCGCCATGACCGCACTGGCACTGAACACCATGATCAATCCGGTTGTAAGCAATATGGTCACCGCGGCGATTAAAAATATATCGTTTTTTTGATTTTTAATTTTCATTACCGGCTTTTAGTTTGTGTACAATTTCCTTGAACTTTCTGCCCCGATCCTCAAAATCCTTAAACATATCAAAACTGGAACAAGCAGGGGAGAGAAGAACATTTTCACCTTTTTCTGCTTTTTTAAATGCTTTTTCTACCGCCGACTCCATGGAATCACATGAAGTGAGCGGTACCACATTCTCCCAGGCTGCGGACATTTTGTCCTGTGCCGCACCGATCAGAAATATATGCCGTACATTTTCCTTCAGTACCGGGCTAACGGTGGAATAGTCTGATCCTTTATCTTTGCCGCCGGCGATCAATATGATCGGTGATGTAAAACTCTGCAAGGCAACGATCAGAGATTCCAGCGTTGTTGCTTTTGAATCATTTATAAACTTTACTCCATTAATAGTTGCCACGGGTTCTAAGCGATGCTCCACACCGGCAAATCTCCGGAGTACGTCTTTTATATTATCGTTATCAACTCCGGCCTGTATACATGCCAACCCGGCTGCCATAATGTTTTTATAATTATGCATCCCTTTTAGTACAATTTCATCCGTTGAAATAAATTCACGGTTGTAAAAACAGATGTTGCCATCATGAATATATGCCTCGGCACGCTTAGTTTGAGATGAAAACTTTAATTTGTGAGCCGGGCTCTGCCAGATCAGATCAACAATACCAGGATTGTCGCCATCATAAATGATAAAGTCGTCTGGATCAAGATTCATGATTATCCGCAATTTGGCCGCCACATAATCTTCATATGTATCATACCAGTCCAGATGATTTGGCGATAGGTTTAAAATAATGGCCACCCTGGGATGAAATTTCTCAATGGTTTCCAGCTGAAAACTGGACACCTCCACAACGGCCCAACTATCAGACTTGCTCTCCAATACAAAAGACGAAAACGGTGTTCCGATATTTCCGGCTGTGATAGCTGCCGGCATTTGTTTACTAAGCATTTCACCTATCAGCGAGGTGGTCGTTGTTTTCCCGTTTGAACCGGTCACGGCAATTATCGGAGAATTACAAAACCGGTATGCAAATTCAATTTCAGAAAGGACCGGAACACCCTTTTTCTGCAGATTTTGTACGACTTCTGAAGTCTGCGGAATTCCCGGACTCAGTATGACCAGATCTGCAGAGTAAACACGATTTGAATGACCACCAAATTCAAAGGGTATCCCCAGCCCCTTTAATTTATTTATTTGTTTAGTTTTTCCTTTCTCAGGCGCATTATCGCTGACAAAAACACTGGCACCCAAATTTTTTGCCAGTTCGCCGGCAGCCATACCGCTACGGGCAGCGCCGAGAATCACTATATTTTTGTTAGCAACTTCCATTCTAAAATACCGTTATTGTGTCTTAAATGTTGTCAGGCTTAGCAAGGCAAGCAGAATACCAATGATCCAAAAACGAACAACAACTTTGGATTCATGCCAGCCTTCAAGTTCAAAATGATGATGAATAGGCGCCATTTTAAAAACACGCTTTCCCTCGCCATATTTTTTCTTGGTGTATTTGAAATAGGTGGTCTGGATAATGACCGAAAGCACCTCAAAAATAAAAACACCACCGATAATAATTAACAGTAATTCCTTTTTTATTAGTATGGCAACAGCGCCAAGTGCACTGCCCAGAGCCAGTGAGCCGGTATCTCCCATAAATATCTGTGCCGGATGTGTATTGTACCACAAAAATCCGATCGCAGCTCCCACAGCCGCCATACAAAAAACAGTGAGCTCTTCTGCTCCGGGCAGATATATAATATTAAGATAGTCACTGAATCTGGTATTTCCGGTTACATACGTCATGGCCGCAAAAGCTAAAAAAGCGATACCGCTTAAGCCGGCGGACAGACCATCGAGCCCGTCTGTCAGGTTTACGGCATTTGATGTACCTGTAATAACAAATACCACGACTGCGATATAGAGGACGCCAAAATCAATTTCCAGATTTTTGAAGAATGGAATACTGGTATTGGAATGAAGTCCTTCAAAGAACGGGTGGAAATAAATAATACAACCAATGACCAGTCCAAGTGAGATCTGTCCTATCAATTTATACTGGCTTACTAATCCCCGTTTAAGTTTTTTTACAGATTTTAAATAATCATCAATAAATCCCACAACGGCCATTGCAAGTGTGGCTATTGAAACCAGAATAATATAAAAGTTTGTGATATTGGCCCACAAAAGTACTGCTATCACAATCGACGAAATAATAATCAGGCCGCCCATAGTCGGTGTGCCCTTTTTTACCAGATGTGATTGCGGACCATCAGTCCGTATCTCTTCGCATAATTGCTTTTTCTGAAGCATGCGAATAATACGGGGCCCAAGGAGCAGACTAATAAAAAGCGCCGTAATAGCTGCCAGGGCGGCTTTAACCGTAATGTATCTGAATACATTAAATCCAAAAAATACCGATGTGAGCTTGTATAAAAATTCTGCCAGCATAAAAATTCTTCTCTATAAAAAAGCCATTACTTTTTCCATTTGCATTCCGCGGGAACCTTTGATTAATACGATGTCTCCCGGCCGCATGTATTCCTTTAAAGCCTTTCCCAATTCATCATGGGAATTGAAATTAAATATATTTTGATATCCCCGTTCCCGAAGTAAACCGGCTGCGATTGAAGTGAGTTCGCCGAGTGTAAAAATTCCATCCACATTATACTCGAGTAAATTGAACATCAGATCCTGATGCAGAGCCTCTCCATTCAGTCCCAGTTCCAACATATCACCAACCACAACAATTTTCCGGCGATGATTCTTTTCGGCAATATGCTCCAGTGTTTCCAGGGCCGGTATGTAAGAATCGGGATTCGCATTATAACTATCGTTTATAATCATGGTATCACCGTTCTTTACGATCTGCATGCGCTTATCGTAAGCCCGGAAGCTTTCCAGTGCGTCTTTAATCTCACTTTCTGTAAAACCAAAATATAAGGCAACTGCACTTGCTGCCAGTGCATTTTTTATATTGTGCATTCCAGGAACTCGCATCTCGATCCGGACTTTGTCATTCAGTTCCCATATACCGGCGCCATCTTCGTTCAGTTCAATCAGTTTGCCCTGGACTTTTACATCGGGATCATTATCAAGACTAAAAGACCATAATGATTTGCGACGCAACCTAAAATTTGGCAGGAGCGGATCATCACGGTTTAGAAAAATAACCCCCTTACTCTTTAAAAAATTGAACAGTTCTGTTTTTTCACGTGCGACACCTTCAATACTTGAAAAGAACTCCAGATGACCACGGCCAATATTGGTAATCAAGCCGGCAGTTGGTCTGGTTATAGCGCATAAAGCGGCAATCTCACCCGGATGATTGGTGCCCAGTTCGATGATAGAGACGTCATGTTCTGAATTAAGTGTTAACAGTGACAGAGGAACGCCAATATGATTGTTCAGGTTACCCCAGGTGCGATGTACATTCATTCTTGTCTGCAGGATCCAGGCAATCATTTCCTTGGTGGTTGTTTTTCCGTTTGTACCTGTTATTGCAAGAACAGGAATATTAAACTTTCTGCGATGCTGCGCCGCCAGTTTCTGTAGTGCAACCAGAGAGTCCTTGACGGCAAGTACCGGTATACCCATTGAGCTGACCTTGTGCGCAGAGGACTTATTAATAACCACTGCGGATGCGCCCAATCGAATTGCATCAATAATAAATTCGTGACCATCAAACTTAGGCCCCTTTAAAGCCCAGAAAATCTGATTTGCCTTTAAGGAGCGACTATCGATAGAAATCCCGCGTACATTTTTTGACAGATCCGTTGCAGACGGTTCATTTACAAATTTTGAGTCCGGTAGTTTCTTCAAATCTGCCAGAGTGATATACTTCATGCGTTATATTCCTTCACAATCAGCCGGTCATCAAATGGATATTTAATTCCATTGATCTCCTGATAGTCTTCATGACCCTTACCGGCAATTAAAATAGTATCCCCATTAGTTGCCTTTTTTAGTGCCATCTCAATTGCCTGTTTTCTATCCGGCTCAATAATAACATTGTGCTTTGTATTGATTCCTTTTGTTATCTCCGATATAATCTCATCCGGATTCTCTGAACGCGGATTATCGGAAGTAACAAGTATTTCATCCGCTAGTGAGGCGGCAATGCGTCCCATAACAGGGCGTTTGGTTTTATCCCGGTCACCACCACAGCCGAATACAACCCATAATTTTTTCCCGGTTAAGTTCCGTAATACCTTTAGTGCTTTTTCCAGAGCATCAGGCGTGTGTGAATAATCGACAACAGCTGTTATGTTATTTTCCAGTTGTATCGCTTCAAGACGTCCGGGAATATTTGTTACATTTTCTATGCCGGTTTTTATTGTTTTTAAATCGAATCCTTGTGCTATTCCGGCGGATACAGCGGCCGCAATATTTTCAACATTAAATTCCCCAATCAATGGGGAATTTATATCCATCTCACCATTTGGGGTAACAATGGTAAGCCTAAGGCCAGCAAGCCGGCTCTGCCAGGATTCCACCCGTATATCACACGATTCGGCGCTGCCAAATGATATAGACTTGTTTTCCAGTTCTGTTACAAGTCTTTGTCCATACACATCGTTGTTATTTATAATTGCTGTGCCATCAGTTCTAAGTAATGAAAAAAGACTTTTCTTTGCTGCAAAATAGTCTTCCATGTCTTTATGAAAATCCAGGTGATCCTGGGTTAGATTGGTAAATACTGCAGATTGAAACTCCAGATAATTTACCCTTCTAAGCGCCAGTGCATGCGAGGAGACTTCCAGAACACATCCTCTCTGACCCTGTTGATACATTTCATAAAACATGCGACACAGGTCAGCCGATTCCGGTGTCGTGTTCCATGCTTCTCTTTGTTCGTTGCCAACCTGGTAAAATATGGTTCCAATCAATCCGCATTTAATACCGGCACTTTCCATGACAGATCTGATCAGAAATGATGTGGTTGTTTTACCATTGGTTCCGGTAATCCCGATCAAGTGCATCTGGTTTAGTTCGGGTTGAAAAAAATTAACAGTCGTGTGAGCCAATGCATCACGTGAATCTTCAACCTCAATTTGTGGTATCTGTACTTGTGGTACCGCTTCTTCTACTATGGCAGCAGCTGCTCCCTTTTGTTCGACCTCCTTCAAAAAACTGTGTCCGTCCATGGTGTATCCACGGATGGCCACAAATAAACTCCCGGGAATTATATCCCGTGAATTGTGTGTGATATTCGCAATCTGATGGTCTGAATAATTATATTTATTTTTAATACTGACATTTGTCAGGATCTGATCGAGAGACTTTACTTTCATATTCTTACCGTTACCGGCAGCTGAGTCTCAAATCCGAGCGAGTGGTAACTTTGGTACCCGGTTTAATCGATTGTTTTGTCACACGTCCGGTTCCGGTAATACTTACCCGAAATCTGGAGAAGTCCATTTTTTTCAACGCTTCCCGGATGGTCAATCCTCTCAGGTCTGGCATCGATTGGGATGTATGGTTGAGTTTTCCCAATTTAAACTCCACAGGATCCTTCGATCTTGCCTGTGCAACCACGTATTTACCCTGACCGGCAACCTGATAATCAACATTTTTAAATTCAAAATAATCCTCTAATGCGGAAGCGGATAAGCCGGAGAAATTTGGTATATTTTTATTTGCCTGAGCAAACTGTGGTTGATATTCTCCGGTTATATCATCGATATCAGAAGGTGCGAAACTCAGAATACGCTTCATAATATTTCGAAAAATGGGAGCAGCCACATCCCCGCCATAGTAAACGGATCCGGGATTATCGAGAAAAATGGCAAGAACATATTCCGGGTGTTCCGCAGGGGCAAATCCGATAAATGAGGAAAGATATTTACCCCGAACATAACTTTTTGTTTTTTGGTTATATTTTTGCGCCGTACCGGTTTTACCGCCTATGGTTATACCCTCGATCTGTGCCTTTTTCCCTGTACCCCTGGTCACCGCACCTACCATGAATTGCCGGAGTTGTTCGGCAACCTCTTCAGACACCACCCGGCGAATTACCTTGGGTTCATTTTTCTGCAGCGTTTTACCTTCAGCTGACCGAATCTCTTCTAGAAGATAGGGACGCATTAATTCGCCGCCGTTTATAACCGAGGCATAGGCGTTAGTTATTTGTATTGCGGTTACTCCGATTTCCTGGCCAAAAGAAATCACTCCCTTTGAAAGTCCGGAAAATTTATTTGGCTTTGATAGAAGCCCCGTAGACTCACCAATTAAATTGACACCGGTCTGCGCATCAAATCCGAAATTTTTGATATATTGATAAAAGGTGTTTTTGGATATATCCGCACTTAATTTGACCATCCCGATATTTGATGAATATTCAATTACTTTCTGAAATGAAAGCCATGCATGTTTTTTTGAATCATTTACCGTATGGTTATAATAACGGTACTTGCCATTTTCACAAAAAACGATATCATCCGGTTTTTTTATGTTTTCCTGCAACAGAGCAGCCGCCGGAAATATTTTGAATGTCGATCCCGGTTCAAAAATATCTGTTATGGTACGATTACGTCTGTGTTTAATGGATGAAGCCGAGGCATTATTGGGATCAAATCCAGGCGAACTATACATGGCCAGGATCTCCCCGGTGGAGGGATTCATCATTATGGCCATGCCATAATCGGCTCTGTATTTTTTGACTCCCAGGTCGAGTTCATCTTCAACGATTGTTTGGAAATTTTTATCTATGGTCAGAGTAATATCCACGCCTGCTTTTGATGATAACTGTGGGTAGTCTACGTTATAACCAAAGCGACGGCGGGCGTCTGCCATTAAAAATGTCCAACCGTTTTCTCCATGCAATTGTTCTTCGTATTGGAGTTCTATACCATTAATACCCTTATTGTCTACATCCGTAAATCCAATGACCTGACTTCCACATTTTCCAAAGGGATAGAATCTGCGATAACCTTCAATTCGTACGAGACCGGGATTATCCATTTCCCATATTTTCAACATCTTCTCGCGTGAAACCTTCCGTGCCATATATTTAAAATCACGCGACGTATTCATGCGATCCAGATAATATTGTTTTGAATGTTTTAAATGCTTGGCAAATGCTGTGGCAATTTTATCTTTATTGTTAATTTTATTTAAATCCACAGCAAGATCATATTGGATCAAATCTGTTGCCAGGCATTCCTGATTCCGGTCAAAAATGTTACCCCGCTGAGCGGCAATATTGACTTTTTTTGCAGATTGAACCTTGCTCTGTTCGGTATAAAAGTCATGATTTTTAACCTGTATAATAAACAGCCGCGTTTCCAGGGCTGCCCAGAATATTAAAATTCCGACGATGATAATATAAATTCGTCGGAAGTGTATAGATTTCCCTGATCTGGTGCCCAAATCAACGTACTCCCGCCAATTTGAGATCCTGTGAAGAATTTGGATCATTCTGGTTGAACTTTTTTACAACGAGTCGCGGCATATCTTCACTTGAGGAAATAAGGCCATATTTTTCTCTGGCCAGTTTTTCAATGCGACTAATATGTGTCAATCGGTCAATTTCCACCTGCAAAAGAGACCTTTCATTTAATAATTGTTTCTTTTTTAGTTCAAGAGACCTGGTTTCACGAGCCAGTATGTCAATTTGAATAGACTGGTATTGAAAAAGGCCAATGACAACCACCACACCAATTATCCTGAGATATGATTTAAACGGCCATATAAAGACCTTGATAAATGCTTTCTTTGATGTCTTTGTTTGATTTTTCATAATATCTCTCCAACCCGGAGCAGCGCACTTCTGGCACGGGAATTGTCTTTTATTTCCTGCGCAGATGCTTTAACCGGTTTCCGGGTAATAATTTTTATTTGTGGCTGCAATCCACATACACATTGAGGAAAATCAGTCGGACAAACACAGGGATTTGCATTTTTCCGGAAGAAATTTTTTACAATTCTGTCCTCAAGTGAATGATAGGCAATTACCGCGATCCGGCCTCCGGGCTTTATAAATTTCAAACTTGTCTGCAAGACATGTTTCAGATTATCAAGTTCATGATTGACAGCAATTCGTAATGCCTGAAACACACGGGCATAACTTTTTATCGCATACCGGGGATGTGATGTTTTGTCTATAATATCCCGCAGCTGATTTGTATGCTCGAATGGTTGTTCTTGTCGTTGCGCAACAATCAGACGGGCAATTTTCCTGGAATTTCTTTCCTCGCCAAAATAGTAAAATATATCACTTCAGCTCGCCGGCATCTCTGGTGTTGAGTAAATCCCGGGCGGACTCAACTTCATTCCTGTTCATACGCATGTCGATTTGTCCGTTTGCCATATAGGAGAATCCGCGATCTGCTTCATCAATCTGGTGAGATGAAACACCCAGATCCAATAAGATACCGTCGACAGCCTGGATATCAGTTTCGGATAGTATTTTTTCTGTATCCCGGAAATTGCGTTGAAAGTATGATATATTTTTATACTGTTTTAGTCTTTTCTTTGCGAAATCAATTGCTTCCGCATCCAGATCCAGGGCTATATATTTTGCTCCGGGAGAAAGAATTTCAAGAATGTGATCTGCGTGACCGCCTCCCCCGAGAGTACCATCAATGTAAATACCCCCAATATCTGTAATCAGGAGTTCCGCAGTTTCCCTACACAGGACCGGAACATGGTATGTTTTACTCATCATTCGTAAATAATGCGCTGAAGCTTATTTCCTGAGCCAAAGTTTCCATTGATGGATTATTTTGCTGCATGTAATCTTCGTAAATGGCCGGATTCCATAATTCCCATTTATTTAGTGACCCGAGTAATAAAATATCTTTGTCAATCTTTGCCATACTCAGTATATTCTCCGGTAGTAAAACCCGACCCTGATTATCCATGGTGGTTTTATACGCCGGGCCAATGAAAAGACGAATAAAATCACGTACTTTCACATTAAAACTGTCAAGGGAACTCAATTTCCGGGTCAAACGTTTCCATTCGTCGTTCGAGTATACATACACACAACCCTCAAATCCGCGGGTAAACACAAGTGTACCTTCGGATTCCGGAGGTAGCATTTTGCGTATTCCGGATGGAATATTAACACGTTTTTTTGAATCCAGACTGAATCTGTATTCTCCCGAGAAATCATTTACTGCCATAATCAGGGATATTGCTCCACTTTAAGGAAAATTGCTCCACAATTCTACTAGATTTTTCGACCTAAATCAAGAGAATATGAGTTTTTTTTTATTTACTTAATTCAAAAATCATAAGGATTTACGAGAAAAGAACAACGGGGCAAGGATTCGATGTTCATTTGAGGCAGATTGCCGACTTTTTCAGCTAAGATTTTACTTTTTGGGATACAGAAATTGGTTAGGATTTCAGAATTTTGTTGATTAAGGGTTAAGCAGATCCTGAATTAAATTCAGGATGACATGTCAGCGGCAATATTAGCAGGGTTATTCAATTCCCTGATCCGGGTATCTCTGAGAGATGGAACGTATCACATCAAGTACATCAAAAAAGGAATCTACCACTTCGGGATCGAAATGCTGGCCTCTTTCTTCCCTGATCAGGTTTAATACATCTTCTTCGCCCCAGGCCTCTTTGTATGACCTTTTTGATAACAGGGCATCATAGACATCGGCCAGGGCTACTATCCGTCCGTAAATGGGTATTTCGTCTCCCTTTTTAGGGCGGGGTTTACCGTTTTCATCCTGGTATCCTTCAATTGCATTTCCGGATTCGATATCTATATATCCGGGATAACCGGTTCCATTCCATTTTTCATGGTGATTAAGGGCGACTTCGGTTGCGATTTCATCAAAATCAGAGCGCGCACCATAAAATAAGCGGGCCCCTTCAATAGTATGTGTTTTGATAACATCATGCTCTTCTTCTGTAAAACGGCCCGGTTTCTTGAGAATGTTATCAGAAATTGCCACTTTGCCTACATCGTGGAGCATCGCGGCAAGCCGGAAGGAGTCACGAAGTTTATCAACTTCTTCCTTGGGTATCCCTTTGTTCAAAGCCCAGTGTTCGTATATTTCAATAGCATAGGATGCGACCCGGTTAACATGGGCACCGGTCTCCTTCGGATCACGTAACTCAGCCATGCTAATCATGCGTAAAATAGTAGTCCTGGTCAATTGGGCACGCTCAATAGCGACTGCTGCATATACTGCAAATGGCTTGATTAAAGTTTCGTCCTGATCTGAAAATGGTATGATATTACCTTTCTCGTCCTGGGCATTGATTAACTGAAGAACGCCTACGCTTTCACCGCGGTTATTTTGGAGCTGGACGGTCAACATAGAATGAGTTTCGTATCCCGAAATTTTATCATCAGCTGCTGTCAAATGAGAAGGGCATATTCTTGGATATTTTATAGGCATCGGGAATGTTTAATAGTTTACCCTCCATAGCCACGAATCCGGCAATGGATTTATTGGTAATCGGCATGGAGAAGGTGGTATAAATAAGCTTTTTGCCTTCCGGCAAACGTTTACGCAGGGTTTCATTTTGGGCAATACTGAATTTTAAAGTTTCCTTTTCCTTTATGTAGATGGAGCCGGCATCACAGTTGACCAGACTTCTGGCTTCGCTGAGAACTTTTTCCAGTAACACATCCAAATCTTTTATTTGGGAAACTTCAATTCCAATTTGAATGATACGTTGTAATTTTTGTTTCCGATCATCCATTTGTCTCACCCTTTTTGATTAATCTCTATATCTAAATATCGGTAGTTTCTGAGGTAAATTAAGTTGATTTACCTCATTTATTTTTCTTACCACAGAGGACACTGAGAAAGATTAGAAATTGGCAATTGGCGATTGGCCGTTAGCCGTTGGCAAAACCGGCATATATCATCACATTTTTTTTAATCTCTAATCTCTAATCTCTAATCTCTAATTTCCTCCGTGCACTCTGTGGTTAATTCCATCTCCCACCAATAAAATCTACACATAGTCAAAATGTGCCGTAAAGTGTCGTAAAACCTCCGGTTGCCATGATATTTTCATACCACGAATTTTATCCCGCTTTTCGTATACATTGATAATTACTTCGATCACATAATCAATATGACTTTGGGTGTATACCCGGCGTGGAATTGCCAGGCGCACCAGTTCCATTTTGGCACTTTCACCAAACATTACTGATCCAATTTCACAACCGCGAATGCCGCCTTCAGTATATAATTCTATTGCCAGTGCCTGGCCGGGAAATTGACTTACCGGAATATGCGGAAGCATCGCTTTTGCATCAATATAAACTGCGTGTCCGCCCACCGGAAGCACAATGGGCACTCCGTGTGCATTGATTTTTTTCCCCAGATATTCTGTAGAACGAATGCGATAATGTAAATAATCCTCATGCAGTACTTCTTCGAGACCAACCGCAATCGCCTCCAGGTCCCGACCGGCCAATCCGCCGTAGGTGGGAAATCCCTCTGTCAAAATGAGTAAATTTCTTGCCTGGGCTGCCCAGTCATCATTATTCAAACATAAATACCCGCCAATATTAACCAGAGCATCTTTTTTTGCACTCATGGTACAACCATCGGAATATGAGAACATTTCGCGTGTGATTTCCTTAATTGATTTTTTCTCATATCCTTTTTCGCGTATTTTTATAAAATAGGCATTTTCTGCAAAACGGCAGGCGTCTATAATCAACGGAATATTATTATTGTGACAAACCGTACTTACCTCGCGGATATTCTGCATCGATACGGGTTGTCCTCCGCCTGAATTATTTGTAATAGTGAGCATCACACACGGGATATTCTCGACCCCTGTTTGTTCGATAAAGTTTCCTAATTTTTCAACATCCATATTGCCCTTAAATGGGTGTATTTCCTGGGGGTATTTCCCGGCATCAATGTTCAGGTCAACGGCCTTTGCCCCCGTAAATTCAATATTGGCACGTGTGGTATCAAAATGCGTATTATTTGGGATTTTATATTTCTCGCCGCCAATCACTGAAAAGAGTATTTTTTCTGCTGCCCGGCCCTGGTGAGTAGGAATCACGTGTTTAAAAGGCATAATATCGGTGACCGCATCAAAGAATTTATAATAACTCACACTACCGGCATAACTCTCGTCACCTCTTTGTATGGCCGCCCATTGCTCTGAAGACATGGCGCTGGTTCCGCTATCGGTCAGCAGATCAATCAACACTTCTTGACTATGTAATGAAAACAGATTATAGTTTGCCTTTTTAATGAACTTATTACGTTGGGCAACAGTTGTCATGCGAATGGGCTCGACAGATTTTATCCGGAAGGGTTCGATAATTGTTTTCATTTTTAACCTTATCGATTTTAGACATTTCTCAAATTAATATGAAAAGGATCTTTATATTCACTACATCACCAGGACGGTTCCGGCGAATGATTGCTGAACAATGCAGGAAGGTCCGGACTGGATGACATTCTGACTAAATTCCATATCCTGTGTTATAAAATCTAAACACCATTACATTTGCAGTCAATAATTATTAATTATTCCCAATTAGTTGAAATTGATTTAAATAAGCCGGATTTACGTCCGATTTATTAAATATGACTACTGGAGTTTTAGGAAAATGAAAAAACTTTCACCGGGTGCGCGATTCGCATGGCTGATTGCTTCATGGGAAGCTGCATCTTTCAGGCAAAAAAATATCGAACCCGAACATCTTATACTTGGCATACTTAGTGTTGTTAAGGCCCTGGATTTGGATTTTTACCAGAGACTGGCACCCGAGGAACGACGTCAATTATCATCTGAAATTTCAGCAATTACTAATATAATACAGAGTTATGGGATAACTCCCACTGTTCTGAGACGTCATCTGCGTGATAATCTCAGTTTTGGCAAAATTAAGAAAAAACAGGAAATCTTACATCGCAGTGATGCATCCAAAACTTATTTTAAGAATGCGGAGGTTCTGGCACAAAAGACTTCAGAATTAAATACCCTGCACTTATTGGCCTCGCTGATCAAAAATCCCCATGACAAAATGGGTGAGTTATTGTACTCATATAATATTTCTCCTGTAAACATCTGGAAGAAAATCATTAATTATGATCCGGATGTGGAGCATACACATATTGAAGATGATATCACAAATGAAGATATTGACAGCATACACTCCTTTACACGCGATAGTAATATCTCGCGTCTCACAATCATGTTTGATGACATTGTGGGCTCAATGGCACTATTCAATAAACTGGGCGATGAAGAATTTTATAAACTGATAAAATATCATGATAAAAAAATTAAAGGCATTCTGCGCCGCATGGGCAAAGGTGAAATCATAAAATCCACCGGCGATGGTCTGCTGATAATATTTTCAGATCCGGTGGCTGCCGTTGAATGCGGATTGACGATTCAGCGTGAATTTTTACAGGAAGAATTACTGAAAATTCGCCTTGGAATGGATATGGGTGAAGTAAAGCAAGTTATGGAGCAGAAATCACGGGATATTTTTGGTATCAAGGTTTCTGCCGCGAGCCGCATCACAGAGGCAGCCGAGGGTGGACATATCCTTTGCAGTCAGGCCGTTTATGAAACAGTACAAAAACATATTAAGAATTTGAATGTAGAATGGAAATTTCTGGGTTCACGGAATTTTAAACCGGGCGAACCCACCATTGAAATCTATGAGATATTCGACTCGACGCTGCCCATTGATCCCATGAACAGTCTCAATTTTGGCAATATTGATATACAGATACCCACATCCAAAGTATCTTTACTTGATGAGTATGGCCGTGATCTTACCCAGGAAGCCGAAGCGGAAAAACTGGGACCATTTGCCGGAAGAAGAAATGAGATCTTACAAATAATTCAGACCCTGGCGCAAAAATACAGTAATAATCCCATATTGGTGGGAAAAGCCGGCGTGGGAAAGACGTCTCTGGTTGAAGCACTTGCCCTGAGGATCTTTAAAGACAAAGACTCAGAATTATTATCACAAAAAAGAATCATTGCCCTGAATATGGGTAAAATAATGGGTGGCTTAACCCAGAAATCCCAGTTTGAAGAGCGGCTGGGAAATGTGCTGGAAGAAGCGATTTCCCAACCCGAGGTGATTCTATTTATCGATGAGATCCATAATTACATTGGTAACGGTCAGAATGAAAATATGACGAATGTTGCTCATTTAATTAATCCCTTGATTGTACAGGGCGAACTACGATTTATTGGCACCACAACCGATGAAGAATATAGCCGCTGTATCCATCCGGATGCGTCTCTTGAAAGAAATTTTCAGAAAATTATTATTGATGAACCGTCCAGAAAAGACACGCTTGAAATGCTTGAGATTTTTCGGAAGAAGTTAGAAATATTTCATAAAGTGTGGATTACAGATCGGGCCCTGGAAGCGGCTGTTGATCTATCTATTGAATTTGATCCTGAACATGCATTACCGGCAAAGGCCATCGATCTGATTGATGAAGCCGGTGCACAAATTCATATTCCAGATCTGAGTATGCTGGAGGGAAAACAGGATGCAAATATGGGAGTAAATCGGGGTGGGGCAAATTCGATCCTGAATGTTCTTGTGATTGCCAAGGTGCTTGCGCAAAAAACCGGAGTCCCGACGGAAAAAATATTGAGTGCGTTAGGTGATGAGAATTAAACGAATGATATATTTATCTTTGTAAAATCATCTTGATTGCTTTTTTATACTCTGCCGTCCGCAAATACAACAAATACAAACCGGATGCTACGTTCCGGCCCTGGTCATTTTTTCCATTCCACATGACTTCGTAATAACCCGCCTGGCGATAATCATCGCCCGAAAGAGATTTAATTTTTCTGCCCATGATGTCATAAATATCCATAGATATTTTACTTGCCTTTGGCAACTCAAACCGTACGCGGGTTTCCGGATTAAATGGATTTGGATAGTTTTGGGCCAGTTGGAAGGATTCCGGCAGATTTTTAAACCCGGAAGTACTATGTTCAACAAAGTCTGTTTTACCGACAACCAGTTTATACTCTTGTGAACCTGAACTTAGATGAACGACGTCGCTGGTGTATTTAACACCGCTTTCCGGTGCAATGATTTGCCATGTATAGTTATCCGGTAAATTGAATGGCATAACTTCGATTATTGTCTCACGCGCTCGGTCACTTTGAATCATAAAACTATAAATGTACCCATCTCCGCCAATGGTCCGGAAATCTCCGGTCAGATTTTTTTGGTCTTGTTTAAAATACAGCTCCACAAATTCACCAATTTTTGGCGGTTCGGGATAATCAAAATGATCCCATCCGTTCTTTGAACGGGAATTGGCCCCGGCGAAATTATAATTATCCTGTAAATTTCCTCCGGTGGCCATCAGCTGGATATACCAGCCTTGCTCAGAATCCAGGCTTTCTTTGCCCAGGCCCTGACCGGCCTCGGTATTTGGGATTAATAAAGTGGCTGCAAACTGTGCATTTACGGCATAACCGCGGAAAGGAACAAGCACCGAATCCTGGCGGGGAATCCAAAGTCCATTATCATATTCAAAAATCACCTCACCCTGCAGCGGTGTTTTGTTGATCTCGCTGATATCAATATCAAAGGCAAATGGTGAAGCAATCATGTTCCAACCCTGATGCAAATTAATTTCATAGTATTCATCGGATGATATGGATGTACAATTTGCATACGCCATTTGTGTGCTTTCACTGGTAATCAACCATAATGACTTACCGGCGGTAAGCGTGTCATTCATATCGCTTGATTCTTCGTATACTTCAAATGAGGGATCCCAGTCAAATATCCGGTATTTGGTATTATCATATGGCCCCAGAATATCACCGAACAAATCATCGATACTTTGCTTCCCGGCATCAAGCGGCAGTGAGATCATCTGGTACTGTTTTGCCTTTGTGGCTTCAATAAAATTACCTGACAGATTTTTTACGCTGCTGATAGCCGGATATTTCTGGCCGGAATCCGGGCTGACGGCATTGCCGCCGGGGTAACTGGCCTGTACATAATATTCGAGGCCGCGCGGCCCGACGTATTCTGATGGAATCTCTGCCGACCATATATTTTCCGTGTTTTCAATGAGTTCAAGATTGTTCAAAGTTTTTTTGTCCGCCTGGTCTAAGATAAAGAATAGCTTCAGAAACCGCTGCCCCTTCTTTGGTAATTTCGACAGAGAAGAAATAATTACCGGTATCAAAATCAAGCGTATCCACGGAAACATCGATGACAAAATCAACTTTGGATGTATCTTCTACACCAACCCCCTGGAGTGAAACTTTTTGTTCCATATTAAGAGGATCATTACTGTAAATATGCAAAGTGTCATAAATTGCACCACCGGACTGCGGCGTAAAATATATACCAAGATTGGTGTTTTGCTTCGATTCAATAATCAGACTATCACCAAAATCCTCAACCAAAAAATTGCCTGCCTGTGATGCGAAATCAGGAGGGAAGACTACCAAATTGGAATCACCCTGATTACTAATAGTTATCAGGGCTGAATCAGTATCGTTCACAAAAGTGTTATCAAATTCAATGTCTTGCGGATCCACAACAATGATGACCGGCGTTTTGGCCAGGCCACTAATCTCAACATCGATTGAGTCGTTATTCGGATCATTGCTAAAAATGGTCAGAGTGGCAGATTTTTCGCCGGCAGAATCGGCGATGGGATTAAAGAAAATTTTGATGGATAAAGTGCTGTCTTGTTTTATAGAATCACCGGCAGAAATACCGTGTAAAACTGAAGTTCATATTATCAGAGATGACAACATTATCGATCTGCAAAATGCCACCACCGGTATTGGATACATCCAGATTTAGGGAATCAGAATATCCAATGTACACCGGATCAAAATCAATTTGATTTGGCGACAGATGAATTTGCGGCACCACGCCGGTTCCGGACAAGGCAATGGAGTCAGTATCCACATCCGGGTCATTTGATATGATGTACAAATTGGCATTTTTCACACCCTGCGATTCCGGTGAGAATTTGACGGCAACCGATGAACTATCCTCAGGTCCTAAATTAATTGGTACGGTCAATGCAGGCAAATCAAACGCCGTTGAATCATTGCCGCTAATGTAAATGGTGTCGATCACCAAGGTTCCACTGCCCGTATTTTTAAGAATAACAGAACGCCAGAGTGAATCATCAACAACAATTTCTCCAAATAATAATGAGTCATCGGGAATAGTGGTTAAGATAGGTATAACACCGGTCCCGGTTACTAATGTATCGATTTCCGAATAATCAGGATCATTGCTGGTAATTGTGAGAGTTATCGAATCTGTACTCTCGGTTTTGGGTGCGTAAGTTATCTGGAAGACATCAGAGGAATCCCCGCTTTCAATTGTCAAGGGAAGATTTATCTCCGGAATAGAAAAATGCGCATGATCGGGATCAATTTCTATATCGTTTACGAACAAAGTCGTGTCACCGGTGTTCTTGATCCAGATTGTTTCAGTCGTCGAATCCCCGACCGTTACTTCACCAAAGGCAAAATTCTGCCCTGATATGTCGATAACCGGTTTTACGCCCTGGCCGGATAAACTGATAGTATACGGGTCATTAAATGGATCATTGCTGCTGAGTTGCAGGACTGCATTGTGGATGCCTGCCATTTTAGGCAGATATGACACTTCAATGGTATCTGATGTCACCCCGGGGGACAGGGTATCGCTTGCAAAATACTTCCCAAATTTGAATGATCCCGATGGATTATTTATAATTTGCACATTGCTGATAAATAAGCTATCCTGACCGGTATTGGAAATGGTAATGCTTTGCACAGAGTCTCCGGAAACCAGGACCTTACTAAAATTGATTACTGACTGAGATGGGGTCAGTACCGGCGCGGTCCCTTCGCCCACCAGGTCAATATATACGGAGTCCTTTTGCGGATCATTGCTGATAATTAATAATGTATCACGGAAAATCAGATTAGAGTCTGGATTGAATATGACAGTGATATTTGCGGAAGATACACTGGCAATACTCAATGGCAAAGTAGTATCCGGGATAGAAAATGAAGAATTACTGGTTAGAAGCTCTCGAATATGCAGCGCACCCTGGCCAAAATTTGTGATCTTTAGATCTAACTCCGATTGTGTTCCAACTCGTACCTGATCAAAATCCAATTTTGTAGCTGAAATAATAATTGTCGGTGTGACTCCCTCTCCGGAGAGAGGAACACTCATGCTATCGGCTGTACCAATGATTATAAGCGATGCCTGGTAGATGCGAGCCGAATCGGGTGAAAAACTAACGGGTAGAATCAGGCTGTCAAATGGTGCAATAGAAGCGCCGCTTTGCGTGACATCAAAAAATAGTGAATCTGGACCGTCAATTAGAATCTCAGAAATATCAAGTTGTGAATCCCGGTAGTTTTTTACAATCACTATGGAATCCTGGACATCGGCTACGGTAACTATGCCGAAGTCTAAAGTTTCAGGAATTACAACCATTTGGTCGAACCAGTGGCAGGCCCCCGGTCCGCCATAGGCACCCATATCATTTACCGCTGTACCGAGCGAAGGAGGAAAACATTTATCATTATAGTTTTCATCGGGATTTCCATCGTCAATGCAGGGGGAACTTATTGACAAGCGCATAGACTCCGTATTGGTGAAATCAGGATCATCATTGCGATTATTGGATCCGCCACCGGAATAGGGAGCTTTAATATCGCTAAATGAGATATTAACTGATCCGCCTCCAAATACCACCGACTGATTGTTGTGATAAATAATGGAATTTAATCCGGATATTGTGCTTCCTAGTGCCGCAATTCCATGATTTGTGGTCTGATAGGCAATGGTACAATTAACAAACTCGAGTGTATCCGCTGAGGAAAGCAAGGTAATTCCACCCTGCGAATTATGTGAAATGATACAATTTGTTAAGGAGAGAAAGCCTTCGTCGGAATTGATACCCGAATTGTTATTTCGCATGATACGGCTGTTTGAGATATAAGCCCGGCCAAAATTTGAGAGGTCGATACCGTTATCCGAATTATCAGAAATTACCGATCGCCTGATTTCCGCACTGGACCCGGACAATTCAACGCCATATCCATCTATTGAAAGAACTTTTGAATTTTGGATCAAGGTCAGTGAATTCTCAACTTTAATACCAAAATTATTCGCACCTTCTATGCGGCAATAATCAAATTCAATAATCTGTGCTGTGGATAAAACGTGCAATCCGTGATATCCGGCAGAATTTCCTGTATTAGGACGAAATCGAATTGTGTCAGATTTGCTGCCCAAGGCCGCAAAATCACCATCAATATTAAATTCAAAGTCACCATCAAACAAAACCTCCACACCGGGCTCAATTGTCAGATTAGAAACATTTGTATTTCCGGTTATATGATAAGGAGAATTGGCTTTTGTCCAGGTTGTATCGCTGATATTCCCGGAAATATCAGGCATGGCCATGAGTTGCGTGCCCAATGCAAAAATACCATATAGTAGAAAAAATCGCCTGATCATATTCTTTAATATTTAATTATTTATTATTCATTGTTAGACGGAAAGGCTGGGGGTACTGGGAGTGGTTTGGGATCCCCCGTTCCATCCTCACTACTGCTTAGTAAAATGATAGTTAAAACACCAACCACAGCCACACTTCCGGCGCCAATCCACAGCCATTTTGCATCGTCAGATTTTGCTGACTCTTCCTTTTGGGTCTGTTCTGCTTTTACACTATTTACCAGTTCCACATAGGGTGGCGGATTTTCGGCAATTGTGGGCGTATAGTTTGGATCTGTTTCCAGTATTTTCTTTACAATTTGCCGGGATGCATCGGGATTGTTTTTTGCCAGATAGGTTTGGGCTAATATTTTATAGGCTCGTATCAATTCGTCTTGTTGTAATCCACCCGCTTGCAGACAGGATCGTACCAGGGCAATGCTCTCGTCAAACTTGCCTTCATAGTAATTTTGTTCCGCCTGGTTTAAATTTTCGGCACAACTGTCCTGTGCCAGTACTTGTGCAACCGGAAAAATAGAGTACGACCATAATAGCGCAATAATGATGATATTATGTAATATTTTACGTTTCATTTTTTATCAAAAAGATTGGTTTTAGCCCACTAATTAATTATCGAATAAATAGTCGTGATAATTAAGTAAAAAACAACAGTTTTGCAAGTAATGTCTGGTAAGAAAGATTTATAAAACTTTTTTAAAAATAAATTTTATGGGTTCATCCGGAGTGGAATCCAACATCAGTTTACGTTCACCGTTGACCAAAATATATCCATCCTTTTTTGCAGCAATGGTTCGCTGGCCCACTCTGACAGAGATTTCCTTTGGTGTCATCTCACCGGTTAGTTTATCATCTATAACGATTTCTGCCCAGATTGGATTCCCACTGGCATCAAATGCAGTCACGCTAAGATTCACCAGGTTATTGAAATTGACCGGAATTTCCAATATTTCTTCATCATGAATATTGATCACTTTCTCCCACTCTCCGTATAGTGGATGAACAACCCGCAATTTATGTTCTCCGGCTGACAACACGGAACTATATTTTACATTTGTATCTTTCTTTTTTAAATCACCATCAATATAAATAGAGCCCCAGGGTTGTATTAAAATATTCAGAGTCCCTTCGGCGGCAATCAATTCGGCATATATTTTATTTTCCGGTTTATCTTCAAGTTCAATTCCGGTTTCGTAGAACCGGTAACCCTCTTTCTCAACGCGAAGCGTATGAGACCCTGGCGTGAGACTATCAATCTGTAATGGCGTGCGGCTGTATAAAATTTGCTTGTCGTCAATACTGACCGTGGCTCCGGGGGGCGTGGATTCTATATTTAGCATGGTATAACTTATTAAAGGTTCGATAATTTTTTCCTCGGACGCTTCAGAATTTACTATTACCTGTTTGGCCAGATTTTCGGATGTTTGCGTCTCCTGGACTAAAAACGCATTTATTTTGGGATTCAAGCCTGGTTTTAGATCGATGGTTTGTTCGAACCGGCTATAACCAGGACGGGTCACGCGCAGGTGATAATTACCGGCTGGTATGGTAATCTCATCCGAGGACTGAAGATTATATTGCGTACCATCCAGATAAATTTCTGAATCTTCTGGATAAAGGCTAAGTGAAAACCTTGATAGAGGAGTGAGTTCAAATGACAGATAGTTGAGCGAGTCGTTGTGAATTTCAACCAAAGTGTCAAGGGTGATATAATTATCTCTCCGAATGCTTAGGGACAAAGCAGAGTACCCGATATTGTCCGAGAAGTATGGTGTGATTCCAACAGAATCATCGTTTATATAAATCTGGGATTCTTCGGGATTTGTAACGATCATTACAGCTTGTTTTTTATCAGCATCAGGAAATAAATATATTATTGCGATGGCAATAATAAGCACAGAAAAGGCAAGAGCCGCCTTGCCTAACGAATATCGTTTCTTAGATTTAATCTCAGGAAGTTCCGGGATAACTTGCTCGGGAACACTGTCATTAAAAAATGAAATATCATACGCTGCGGTTGGGGGCTCGGAGATGTCCTGCCTCTCATCCCCAGCATCCTCATAATCTAATGCCAATCCGCTTTCTTTTTCAAATTCATGGATGGTCTCAAACATCTCATCAATTGTCTGGAACCGGTCTTCTTGTTTTTTCTCTATGGCATGCATCACAAGACTATTCAAACTAACCGGAACATCAGGGTTAAAATGAGTGGGCGGCGGAAACTGGCGTCTTATAATGGCTTCGCGGATTGTAAAATCTGTATCATCTTTGCGAAATGGAATTTTACCCGTCAACATTTCATAAAAAGTCAGACCAAGGGCGTAGATGTCGCTGCGAAAATCTGTGAAATGCAGGCCTTTTACCTGCTCCGGTGACATGTAATACAAAGTGCCGCCGGTAGAGGAAACCACAGTATGATTATTGCTGCGCTGATCTTTGGCCAATCCGAAATCAGTTACTTTAACCACACCACTTTTTGTGATCATGACATTGTTGGGTTTAATATCACGATGAATAATTCCAAGGCGGTGGGCATGACCAATTGCGCTGAGCATTTGTTTGAAAATGACCAGTGCTTCACGCCAAGGCATAGCCTTTTCTTCACGGATTCGTTTTGCCAGTGTGATTCCCTCGACATATTCCATCACAATAAACCACTGATTGTCGTCGAGTCGTAAATCATATATACTAACGATGTTTGGATCATGAAGGCGGGCCAGGGCGCGGGCCTCAGTTCTGAAGCGATTTAAAAATATCTCATCATTGGCAAGACCGAGAACGATTGTTTTAACAGCAACCAGTTTGTCGAGGTTTACATTAAGGGCCTTAAAAACCTGGCCCATGCCGCCTCGACCAATTTCTTCCAAAATTTTATAGTGATCGATTATCGATCCTACAGTCACATTTGCCATATTGTTGATATTTTACATTAAAGATAATTGATCTGTGTACAATTCCTCAAATTAAGAGAATATTGCCTACATTTACTCCGATTGTGAATTTCTGTAAAAATCGTATAAAAATTGCTCATCTTTCGGAGACAGGTCATAGCGTAGAACTGCATCCTGAATGAGGGCAAATTTTTCTCTTCCCTGATCGTCTTTCAGACCGTCAGAGACCCATTTTACGGCTCTTTTCAGAGATTCACTCTTTGGAATCACTGTAGTCATGGGGACAATACTCCTAATATCGAATTGTCGATCAATTTGATTATAACTTGAATAAAATCAACAATAATTACGCAAGTCGCTTGTGAAAGTTCAATACCCCAAGCATAAAAATAATGATGCTGTATATGGCCAGGGGAATGGCATCAACAAGCAGGTATGGCAGGGTGGCACCTTTAAGAAATATATCACGGGTAATATTTAGAAAATAACGCATGGGATTCAGATAGGTTATATTTTGAAGAATATCAGGCATGTTCTGTATAGGAATAAAAAATCCACTCATTAATAACATAAATACCATAAAAAACCAGGCTAAAAACATGGCTTCCTGTTGTGTATTGGTTAGGGTTGAGACAAAAATTCCGAAACCCAGAGTCGTAAAGAGAAATGGGAGCGCCAGAAACGCCAGAAGCAAATAGCTTCCCTGTATATGTATATCAAAAATAAAACTGGCACAAATAATGACAACCATTAATTCAATAAAAGTAAGTATAAGAAAGGGCAGGATTTTACCAAATAGTAATTGATAGCGTTTTAGCGGCGTGACCATCAGCTGTTCCATTGTACCGATTTCTTTTTCTTTTACCAGGCTGATTGCGGATAACATCATTGATATAATAGTCATTAGTGAGACAACAAGGCCAGGAATCATAAATTGTGCATTATCGAGATTAAGGTTGTACCACATGCGTTCCTGGTTTTGCACAAGATGCATCTGTTCCGGGCCCTGGTTGAGAATAAAGTCCAAGCCTGAACTCTGAGCATATTGTGTTAAAATACCCTGCGCATATCCCATGGCAATTCCGGCTGAGTTGCCATCCAAACCATCCAGAATGAGCTGGATCTCCGGCTGCTGATTTGTACTCAGATCAGATGCAAAGTGATTGGGTATGACCAGCACAATTTGTGCATCCCACTCCTGCACGGCACTTTCTATTTTTACGGGATCGGTTTCATAACCAATGATAACAAAACGATCGGTATTGGCAAAGGAACGGGTAATTTCATGACTAATCTGGGAGTTATCATAATCGGCGATCAGAAGAGATACATTTTTCACTTCATTCGTAATGGTGAATCCTAATACAATCATTTGTATTAACGGCATCCCGAAGATTATTCCAATCATTTCCCGGGTCCGGAAAATTTGTCTGAATTCTTTTCGCATCATATATAATATTTGGCGCATTTTATTTCTCCAGATTGGTGCTGAATCGACTGACGGCCCTGCGCAGTAAAACGAGAGACATCACGGTTAGAAAGAGAGCCTGTGGGAGCAGTTGCATCAATGTGTTCCCTTTAAGGAGTATTCCACGAAGAATTATCATATAATATTTTGCCGGTACAATATATGATATATATTGCAAAACAACCGGCATGGACTGAATTGGGAAAATAAAACCGGATATCATTACGGTCGGGAGCAGGGTCACTACAATGGCAATCATCATGGCCACCTGTTGGGTGTGAACCAGGGTGGATATCATCAAGCCGAGGCTTAGCGAGGTTAGAATATATAGTAGAGAGAGAAAAATCAGAAGGATATAATTGCCAAGAAACGGTAAATCGAAAAGTAAATTTCCTAATACCAGAATTAAAAAACCATCCATGAATGCCAGCAATACATACGGTAACACTTTGCCAATGATGATTTCCCGCGGTTTGACCGGTGAGACAAGGATCTGCTCTAATGTGCCTAATTCTTTCTCACGGGTAATGGTGATGCTGGTGAGCATTGCCGATATCATTATCAGAATCAGTGCGATCAGGCCCGGTACAAAAAAGTAGGCACTTTTTAAATCTGGATTATACCAGATACGTGGCTTTATTTGAAAGGGTATGGGTAAAGTGCCGCCATATTTACTATTAAAATTCAGAATGATACCATTACAATAACCCCGGATAAGTGTCGCCGCATTGGGATCAGATGCATCAATCATGATCTGAATTGGGGTTTGGGCCTGCCGTTGAAAATCTTTACTGAAATGTTGATTAACTATCAGGACAACGCGCGCTTTTCTAAGTAAAAAGACTTCCTCAATTTCTTCCATTTTGCCATTATAGTGGCTAACATTAAAAAAATTGCTACCGGAAAATTCGTCAATCAGGTTGCGTGAAATGGCAGTACGGTCAAAGTCCACTACTGCCATATCTATATTATCAATTTCCATATCAAGTGCATAGCCAAATAGAACCAGCATCAATAAGGGCATTGCAATTATAATCAATAAACTACGCTTATCATATATAATATGAAGAAACTCTTTTTTTGCGATAGCCTTGATTCTACTGCGATGATTTTTCATATATAATCTCTCAATACTTGCAGGTAGTGTAAAAGTAACCACAGAGTAACCATCTATAATCTAGAAACTTCTGAAAAATGATTATATTTGCCTTAACGTCATTCTGAACTTGTTTCAGAATCCCTTTAAATAGACCCTGAAATAAATTCAGGGTGACGAAATTCAAGTATTTATTACATTTTTCAGAAGGTTCAATCAATAAACTTCTTTTTAATAGATCTCCATGCATTTCTCTGTGTGCTCTGTGGAATCATATTTTAATACTAATTATTTTCGGTGGCGATTGAAATAAATACATCCTGCATGGTTTGTTTTTGGTATTCTGCTTTGAGCTCCCGTGGAGAACCCAATGCAATAATGTCACCATCGCGCATAATGGACAAACGATTGCAATACTCAGCTTCATCCATAAAGTGAGTCGTTACAAAGATCGTTTTGCCCTTTGCGGCAGTATCATAAATCAAATTCCAGAATGCGCGCCGGGCCATGGGGTCGACACCGGATGTTGGCTCATCTAAAAATAGAATTGACGGATCATGCAACAGAGAACAGCCTAAAGCCAGGCGCTGTTTAAAACCCAACGGCAGATCACGGGTGAGATCGTTTGCTACATTTTCTAGACCCCACATCTTTTATCAATGCTTCTTTACGTTGTTGAATGGTATCCGTCGGCAGGTTATATATTCCGCCATAAAATTCAATGTTTTCTGAAATGGTCAGGTCATCATACAATGAAAATTTCTGACTCATATATCCAATATTTTGCTTTATCTGCTCACTTTGTTTGTAAATATCAAAACCGGCGACTGATCCGCTACCACTGGATGGCATCAAAAGACCACAGAGCATGCGTATCATTGTGGTTTTACCGGCACCATTTGCCCCTAAAAACCCAAATATCTCACCATGGGCTACCTCAATACTTACCTTATTCACCGCAATAAAATTTCCAAACTTCCTTGTCATCTCTGTGGTTTGCACGGCAACAGTATGATTTGTCATTTATCGACCTCCACAAAACTTAGAAAAATATCCTCAATGGATGGTTCGATCGGCTGCCATGTAGTGATTTCATATTGTGTACTGGTTTTCAGGTTTTGCCAAAAGGATTCTTCGGGCACTGTCTTGAGACTCACATGTAGAGAATCGCCGAAAATCTGAACCGAATGAATCTGATCTGATTCTATAAGATTCGCAGCCAGTTTCCTCAGATTCGGGGATTCAATTGAAAACAATGGATACTTATAATTGTCACGCAAGGCCCCGGGTGAGTCAATGGCCTGAATCCGGCCATTAAAAATTAATGCCACCCTGTCACATTGGTTGGCCTCATCCATGTAAGCGGTAGAAACCAGGATTGTCGTACCTTCCTCCTGTATTGCATGTAAAATTTGCCAGAATTCCTGCCGGGATACCGGGTCCACGCCAAATGTCGGTTCGTCCAGCAGCAAGATTTGTGGTGTATGAATCAAGGCGCAGGATAGTGCCAGTTTTTGCTTCATACCACCGGAAAGTGCGCCGGCTCTGCGATTTTTGAAAGCGTCCAGGCGTGAGAATTGATATAGTCGTTCGAGCCGTCCGGGTCTTTCTGATATCGGAACATCGAATAGATCGGCGAAAAAAAGCAGATTTTGTTCAACGGATAAATCCTGATAAAGTGAGAATCGTTGGGGCATATAACCCAGCATAGAACGAATTCCGGTTATTTGTTGGGTGACATCCATTCCGCTAAGTGTCAATGTACCCTTGGTCGGTACCAGTAATGTGGCCAAAGTTCGAAGAAGTGTGGTTTTACCCGCGCCATCCGGTCCAATCAGGCCGAATATCTCCCCCTGTTTGACGCTCATGCTGATATTATCTACAGCAGGTGGGTCATCACCATAAGATTTGGTAAAATTTGTGATTTCAATTTCGGACATTTTTTTAACCTATAAGTAGATCACAACAGGCATACCGTGTTTCAGGATTTTGTCCTGATTATTAATTGTCACTCTTACTGCATAAACCAGAGTTGTACGCGTTTCCGGGGTCATAATGTTTTTGGGTGTGAATTCAGATTTAGGGCTGATCCAGGTAATTTTTCCCGGCACACTTTCTTTAAGCCCGTCTATCTCGACCTGTACTTCCTGGTTGTAAGATATTTGAGACAATAGTTTTTCGGAAATATATATTTTTGTATCTACCTGACTGAGTTCGGTTATTTCAACTATGGCACGCATGGGAGGGATCGCTTCCCCTTTCTCGAAATATTTTGCCGAGACGACACCGGAGACAGGGGATTTAATAATTGTGTCATTTATTTTTTTGTTCAACAGGCCAATCTGGGCCTGAATATTATCTTTTCGTGCCGACAAACTCTGTAATTGCTGCTGTGCCGTGAGTACCGCGGTATTTATTTTTTCCAACTGATTTTTTATATCGTCATAATTTTGCTGGGGTACGGAATTTGATTCGTATAGTTTAAGGGTACGATTGTACCGGGTTTGCACATATGCTTTATCTTCCATATTCCGTTTTAAATTGGTTTGGGCCATTGCGGTTTGAGCATCTAATTCACGTAAGCCGGCCAGTAACTGCTGACGTTGATACGACAACTCAGTTGAATCGACCGACGCGAGCACCTGTCCCGATTGAATTTCGTCACCGAGATCAATGTAAATCTCTAAAATTTGCCCGCCCGATAAGGCCGGGATTTTTACCACAGTTCCTTCAATAATTCCGGTATATTGTTGATCTTCTTCTGAAGAGTTGCAGGAAATAAACCAAAGAGCGGATAATAATAATATTGAAATGCCTCGGAATTTCATTTTAGTTTTCCTCCAAATTTTTACCAATAATTCCAGTTGCAAAATCCAATTGCAATTTATTCTGGTGCCAGAGAATTTTTGTTTTTTCCAGTTCGAGTTGTGCTGAGGTCAGATCATTTTCGGCACTGCTTAAATCAAGTGTTGTCATCAGACCTTGTTCATGGCGTTCTCTTGTTTGCCGGAAACGCTCCTTTTCCTGTTGAACCAGTTGATCCTGAAGATAGATCTGGTCGCGGGTAATTTCGAGCATCTGATATGCCGTTTTTACCTGTTGTTCGATATTGTGTATAAGTTCCTGTGATGCAATATCCAGACGTTCAGAATCCAGACGAGCCTGTTGCACCTTGCGTTTATCTCTGTTCCATGCCCAGAATTCCCATTGCAGTGTGATGTACACATTATATAAATCGATCCAGCTGCCATCAAAAATTAAACCATCAAATCTGGCTTTGTTATAGCCGCCACTTAGATTGATCATGGGATAATATGCCGCTTTGACCGCGTTGGTATAGGAATTCTGACCTTTTATCCTGGCTGATATTTGATTCAATTCGGAGCGGTTGCTGAGAGCGATTTGATAATAACTTGACAAATCCTCCAGTTTTAAATCGATTACAACGATTTCAGGCTTATTTATGTCCGGCAATTCCTGATCGTTTACCAGGTATCTTAATTGTGACATTAGGATATTTGTTTTTCCCTTTAGCGAAGAGAGGAGCGTAATTATTTGCAATTTTTTGTTTGCCAGTTCAAGTGTATCAAATGCCGTTGCCTGCTGTGCAGCCATCAGGTTTCTTATTTTGGTCAATTGGTTGTTGAGACGATTAATACTCTCAGTCAGGACCTGTTCCTGGACCAGGTTTGACTGTATATCATAAAATAATTTACCTGTCTCCAGGTACAATGTTTTTGTTGTGATTTCTTTTTGCAGTGTTTGTGCTGTCAGGTTGTGCTCGGCAAGTTCTATAATGTTTTTTGTTCGGAAACCGGTGAATACAGGTTGACTCACACCAACTGAAAAAATACTTGCCGTAAGATCCTTATCTGAACTCTGAAATAAATTGGGGGGATTGTTAAAATAAAGCCAGGCACCATAGATATTGGCAGAAAATTTTGGCAAATACCCGGTTTCCTGAATATCTACTTCCTTTTCCGCCCTGGCGAGCAGTTTATTTTGCTGCATGATTGAATAATTATTATTGACGGTCAGTTGCCACAGATCTTTCAAATTTATCCCGGCCGATAGCTCGGCAGTCAGAAAAAGAAAGATTAAAATGAAATACTGGAATTTAAAAAATCGTATTTGCATATTTTAACTCCTGAAATCAAATGATTACTTATCTACACGAATGCCATTCCAAACCATATTTACAATTTCGTCGGCCCGTTTGTCCAAGAAATCCGGATTCTCGATATCTGCTCCTGGTATGAGTTTTCCAATAAACTGGTAGGTGATAAAAGGAAAAACACACATAGACAGCAGACTGAGCGTAAAATGTACCGGATCAATAGCTTTTATTTGACCGGATTTAATGGCTTGTTTCGTTTTTTGTATTATGGGATTATCGTTGTATCCCTGTTCGGTGAAGGCAGATTTGATATTTGAAAATGCTTCCGGATTTTCCCGGCCAATTTCCCAGATGACAAAGCGCAATAAATTTTTTCGCGGTCCTACATACTTGATATATCCTGAAACAAATGTCTGCAAAAAATTATAAAAATTGTCATCATCGTCTACTGCTGAAAATATATTCGCGATAAGTTTTTTGAACTGATAGATAAAGACAATCTGAAACAACTTATTTTTTGAGCGGAAATAATAGTGAAGCAATGCTTTGTTTATGCCTGCCTTGTCGGCAATTTCCTGCATGCGGGCGCCATCTTTCCCTTTTTCAGTAAAAACAGCTGTTGCCGCTTCGATTATTTTCTTCTCAGCCTGGCCTGAAATTTCCATAATTGCTCCATTTAACCAAAAAATTAAACCATTTGGTTAAATATAATTTATTGGAATTTGAATGTCAAGAAAAAAATTAACCAAATGGTTAAAATAATCCCCTCATGAGTTGTGGTTAGATTAGGTAGGGAAATGTGGGTAGTAAAAAAGAAATCTGACTGGGGTAATTTTATAAAGATATAATTATAAATTAGAATTAAAAGATTTCTGAAAAATGAATATTTTTATGAGAATGTCATTCAGAACTTGTTTCAGAATCTATTTAATCAGACCCTGAAATAAATTCAGGGTGACGAAATTCAACAAATAATTACATTTTTCAAAAGATTCAATTATGTTAAATTTGCCATAAACTCAGATAGTTTTTGCCTGTCCAGGTTATTATTGGTTCGCACTCCAGAGCATACATCTACAGCATATGGTTTGACATATTCCGCAGCTTGTTTAACATTTTCCGGGTTCAGGCCACCAGCCAGAATGACTGGAACATGCACTTCAGATACGATTTTTGCACTGATTGACCAGTCATGTGTTATACCAGTACCGCCTAATTGTTTTATGGGGCCTGATCGCTGACCGGTATCAAGTAAAAATGCACTCGCTAATGATTCAAATGTCTTTGCCTCTTCGACAGACTCAGGTCCGGAAACGTGAATAACTCTGATCAGAGGAATTCCCGGAAGCGCTCTTGACAGGTATTTTAGTTCCTGCTCTGTCATTGGTTCGCACAGTTGAAGTGCTCCCGGTTTACAATACTCAAATTGCGCAAAAATATCATTTGCAGTTTTTTTACTGGTAAGTAGTACCGGCATTACGAAAGGGTCCATCCGGGCGATGATATTTTTTATTTCATCTTCAGATAGTACTCCAGGCCCGCTGGGCATTTCAGAGACAAGTCCCAGGGCATTGGCGCCGTATGACATGGCAGTCTGCGCTTCAGAAAAGTTCATGATACAACAAATTTTTATTTTTGGAATGTTTGTTTTCACTATTTTATTCTTCTAAAGGACTTTACGCTGAAGTTATAGATGTATGAACCTTATTTTATTTACCGCTATGATCGCAAAGAATTAGGCGAAGTATGCAAAGATTTATAAATATTTTTTTGCGCACTTAGCTTCTCCTCTGCGTACTTTGCGGTTATAAATTTGTAAACCCAGATCACGACAGGTCGCTTAAAGAATAATCTGGATTTGACTTAAAATTTCCTCAGGATTGAACAAGTTAAACTAAAATGACATGTCACTCAATGTCTGGTTGACATTTTTACCTATCAACTTTACCTTAATTTATTATATATTTCTCACGCATAGACGCAGATTATGAAATGAGTAATTAGGAATGAGGAGTTAGAAATGATTAAAATATTTTTCAAATTCCTAATTCCTAATTCCTGATTTTCTTTTATGGCGTCCCTGCAATATATAAATATTCAGATTGACACAAGTTGCAATAATTAGATTGTATTACTTTATCAGATTGGAATCCACTATGCTCAAACGTAGAAAATTTATGGGAATGGTATCCGGCGCAGCACTTGGATTGACCTTGTCCCAGAAAAATGTTTTGGCCGAAGGTGCGCGCATCATAAAACCTCCGGCGCTTAAACAAGGTGATACGGTGGGACTTGATTACGCCGGCATCCTCTTTATTTGAACCTCATCAAACTATCATAGAAGCAGACGAAAAGATGAAAAATCTGGGCTTCAATGTTAAACATGGTCAACATTTATATAAGAAGTGGGGTTATCTTGCCGGTACGGATATAGAAAGGGCAGATGATGTAAATGCGATGTTTGATGATGATGAAGTCCGGGCGATCATCGCTATCCGGGGCGGCTACGGTTCCGGGCGCATTCTCAAAAACCTTGATTTTGATCTGATAAAAAGAAAACCAAAGATAATCCTGGGTTACAGTGATGTGACTTCGCTATTACTTGGGATTCATAAAATGACCGGATTGATTACTTTTCATGGTCCGGTGGCGGTATCGACCTTTACTGATTTTACAAAAAAATATTTCTACAAAGTACTCTCAGAATCTGCACCGGCTGGTGAAATTGAAGATCCACCGTACAGTGAAAATCTGCAAACATCCAATCGTGTCTGGACCATAAATCCGGGATCCTCAACCGGACAAATTACCGGGGGGAACTTAACTCTGATCATGGCGACACTCGGGACTCCCTATGAAATCGATACCGATGACAGGATATTATTTATAGAGGAGGTTGGTGAAGAACCATATGATTTGGACCGGTACCTGACCCAATTGGCATATGCCGGGAAATTTGAAAAATGCCACGGTGTGGTTTTTGATCGTATGGATAAAGTGAAGCCGTCAAGTTATGGTGCCAGTTTTAGCAGCTCGTTAAGCAAAGAGGATGTGATCAAGGACTGTTTCAAAAAATACAAGTTTCCGGTTTGTCTTGGATTATCTTTGGGTCATGTGGCGGATAAACCAACCATACCGATTGGTGCGAAGGTTATGCTGGACGCAGATACTGGTCGTATTTCAATTCTGGAAAATGCGGTAGTATGATCAGTCAGGCCTGAGCGCCAGGGAAGATTCTCCCGTTACCAGTGCCCGGAAAATTATATTGGCCGTGGTTTTTGAAACAAACATCTCGAGCACATATTCATTTTTTGTAACCGGAATATCGGTGGCACGAAGGGAATCGGGCACGCTATCTACCTGTCTCAGGACAATCTCTAACTGTCCGGAAAAATATAATTTTATATATGATTCACGTTCAGCTTCAGGATTCCGGAAATGGGTAAGTACAGATTCATTTTCAGATCGGGGGCGAATATCCCTGATCTGAATTGGTTCTTTTGCAATACTTGCCCACTCGTTTTCCAATGTCCGGGGCATTTTCAACCAGGATAAATAATCCTCTCTATAAAGTACATTTTTCAGATTTGTATTTAATATATAATTATACATATTTGAAGTATATACAAGAACACCGCCAATTTCAATTGACATTTCTTTTCTGTGCAAATCAACTAGTAAATCAATCGATTTATCCTGGGCCATATCAATCCTTTGCCTCCAAAAACTATTATCAATCTCCAGACGGCGGATCTGCTGAATTTCAGTTTGATAAGTTGTATCAGAAGCGCTCTCAATTACCGCCGGTTTTTCACTAATCAAATATTCGCTGAAATCAAACATATGATAAAGTATGAGAATGATAATTCCGGAGATTGAAATAAGTATCAGGGGGATCTTAACTGATTTACTCATGAGCTGCTCAAAAAATGAACACTTTTGAGCCATGGGTCAGGCGAGTAAAAGCAATTTGCATATCATCATCGTCAAGACGTACACAACCATGGGTTACGGGCATACCCAAAAGACGTTTGTATAATGTCCCGTGTACCAAATATCCCTGTCCAAAAGCCAATGCATAATCACCCAAAACACCATCCTGATAACGCTTAATGGAAGTTAATGGGGGAATATCCAGGCCCTCTTCTACAAATGCCCAATCCGGTTTGTACCAGGTAGGATTACGAAGTTTTACAGTTACAGCGAATTCTCCACGTGGTGTCTTAAACAGCCATTCCTGGGAATCGGATGCTTTTAATAGTATATAACTTCCAGTGGAACACTTGCCACGACGCTCAAAATCTCCATCCCTTATAGTAAACTGATTTTCGGTTGTATTAATGATGATATAGGGTCTGCGGGGCTGTTGTTTTTTATATTGAGATTTTAAGTATTCGAGATCTTTTTCCAATTTTTTTAATTTATTCCGCGAGGAATCCGCAGAGGAAACGGGATTGTTTTGTCCACTGGTAAGCGTTACCAGAATGAGGAAAATGATCAGAAAAATTTTACTTGAGTGGGTCATTGTACCGGATATAAAAATCCCCACCATCATTGCGAAAATGATAGTGGGGATAATTTTTAATTATTGTAATTCTGCCTGAAGTTTGTTCAGTTTGTTAATAATATCCTGAGCTTGTTTTTTGGCAGCCAACAGGTCACCAGATTCGGCAGTGGCACTTACTCCGGCAACAGAGGCTTCAGTCGCTTCAATATCTGCTTTAATCAATTTAAGTGGTTCATGAGTCCCTTTTCCTCGAGGTGCTTTTTTCCATTTCATTTTTGTTTCATTAACAAGACCGGGAATCTGAGCAAGAAGTGCATCGATTTCACCCTTTACTTCTTCCTTTTTTCCTGGAACCGCTGCGGCAGCACCTTTTGCATCGGTTTGAGCTTTCTGTAACTGCACGGTTGCTTCATCAAAATTACCGAACATGGCATCCTGTTCTTCTGCAACCATGGCCATGGCATTATCTAAGGTTCTCTTTGCGGCATTGTACATATCAGGTACATACTTATCAGCCTCAGCAGACTTTTGCTGCATCCAGGGCAGCTTTTGCTGCATCGACCTCTGCCTGTGGTACTTCGCCACAACCGACAAAAAGAAAGGCCATTGCAAGTACAACAAAAATACTGGTAATCAGTTTGCTTTTCATAACTCCTCCCAAATATGATAGAACTTTATTTAATAAAAATGAGTGAATTCTAAGTCAGATCATTGCAAGGTACAAATGATATGTCAAAATCGCAATAAAAAACGACAATTCTGGCGTTATACCCGATAATGACTTAGCGCGTCATTAAATGATAATGTATGCTCTTTATTTTACCTGTCCCCACTTATTTACATGTACTCTGTGGAGTTTAAACCGGTCCTTAATTTCTTTCTGCTCTCCGGGAATCCCGATGGATACCAGTGAAACGGGAATAATTTCCTTAGGCAGATCAATAAGTTTTGAGACTGTTTTCATACGATTTTCTCTCGGATAAAGGCCGAGCCAAACTGCTCCATATCCGAGTCCATGGGCCGCAAGTAAAATGTTTTGCGTAGCAGCCGAGCAGTCCTGAACCAGATACCCGGTGTGTTTCTCAAGATTATGATCTCCGCAGATAACTATTGCCAATCCGGCCTTTTTTAACATATCAGCATAGGGGTGTGATTTTCTGATTTTTTGCAGAAGAATTTTATCTCTAATGACAACAAAATGCCAGGGTTGATAATTGTGGGCGGAAGGTGCATACATCGCTGCCTTAAGTATCTTGTTGACATCTTCTTGTGCAATTTTACCCGGACTATAATCCCGTATACTTCGTCTGGTAAAAATGGCCTCAAATACATCCATCTTGGTACTCCAAAAGTACTCAGCTGTTCATTTCGCTTATAATATTCGACAATATCCGGCGATAGTTCAAATATATTTTTAAGGAAATATGTTCACGGATACGTCCATTCATCAGGGGTATATATCCGCCATCCAGTAATAGGGGCAGAACTTTCTTTGTTAGTTCGTTTCTTATCTCTTTATGATTCTTAGTAAGAATACTAAGGTCAATACCACCGATAAGATTTAAATCGCCACCAAACTCATTGCGAATGGAATTATAATCCATATCAGGATGATCTGTTTCGCAGGCCCAAAGACAATTAAAACCAGTATCTATCAACATGGGAATAAGGTTGCGCACATTTGAGTAGCTTAAAAATATGATCGTTTTTATACCACTTTCTCTGAATATCTCTAAAACCGGACGATAACTTTTAAGGATTATATCACGATACATATGTGGTGAAATTAGCGAAGCATTCTTGCCGCCAATCGGTTCGCTAAAGTATACGGCATCGATATCAATCTTAGTAAGTGCTTTTTGCATTATCCGGGCAATAAATTCACCATACTGCTGCATATATTTGTAAACAAACTTCGTTTCTTCCAGCAACAGATTAATAACATCTTCAAATCTGTTCCAGTCGTTTACACCCATCGTTAGAAAAAATCCACGATGCGCTCTGAGAATTCTGATGGTATCATTTTTATTACAATGATCAATTTCTTGCTGCCAATCCTCGCCAAATCTCTCCGGATTATCAGGATCAATATTATTATGAAAAGATGACAAATCCTTTATATTCTCAGGCCATCGATGGGGTTCAGGTAAGGGATCAATATTCGGCATGAGGAATTTATGATCATCAATATTCAACTCAGACTTGAGCTCTTGTGGTGATACACTCCACTTTTTATAAACATCATCCCGTATTCCCTCATCAAGAAAAGGAATGCGGTCAGGATGTCCATTCCGCATTGTCTCGTGAAATCTATGTCTACTGGTCATAATTATTAGATGATTATTTTTTATAATATATAATGGGGTAATTTATCAAGGCCAAATATTTTAGCCTCTTTTTCCATCAATGTGATAATTTCCTTTTGACATTGGTTACTCAAGGGAGACTCAGCATAACGGGTTATTAAATCATTAACCTTTACTTCCGCCCTTTGATTGACGGTGAGTTCTCCTTCAGATATCCAATGAGAGCGATTACCGCGTTCCACAACTTTATCGGGATAAAGATGTTCTGAGCGTAAAAACCTCATGGTGTGTTCAGATGTAAATAAATGACCCTCGGATAAGAGTTCATCGATAACCGGCAGGATTGAATGATCTTCAGTCTCGGCAATGCCGGCAACCATTCTATTGGCCATGGCACAAATTTCATTGTCCACTACAAGTTTTTCAAGGCTAAAACAATTCTCAAAATCCATCATTCCTGGTCCGGATATGCTGTTGATTCCAGCCAGGGCAGCCAGAGTTGCGCCCATACCCGTTTCAAATCCGGCCTGAGAATCCAATAATTTGGCATCACTTAGTGCAATATAGGCCTGGGTGGGAATATTAAAATATTTTCCGATTTCATTATAAGCACAATCAATCATCATTGTTTCTATGGCGCCCATGGGCGTTGTTTGATAGCGCATATCAAAAATGGCCGGTGAGCCGCCATATAGAATTGGTGTACCGGGATTCACCAGTTGTGCCAGGATAATTCCACTGATTATTTCAGCGGTATGCTGAATGAGTGTACCCATTAAAGTGACCGGTGCACTATATCCGGCCAGGGGCATGGTGACAATTTCAACCGGAATTGAATATTGGGCACAGTCGATGAGATTTTGTGAAGTTACATGACTCCATTTCAGGGGCGATGTTGGGCAGCAGGAAAATATTGCAAGTGGTTTGGCTTTTAGATTCTCAACCGATCCGCGTACCGTGAGCAGAAAATTCTTCATTAGTTCAAAAGACTCATGTCTGAAGACACCTGTTACAACCGGTTTATTACAGTAAAGCAGACTGAGGAATAAGCGGTAGCTGTCAGATATTTTATCCGGAACATCGGAGGGAATAAAGGCGGTACTTTGTGCAGCAATGGCCGGTAGTTGAGATACAACTTTTGTATAATTGATGTAGTCTGCCGTAAGCGGTTTCCGGTAAATCTGTTTGGACCCTTCAAGAATATACAGCGCTGATGAGCCGGGAGTAAAATGAATATTGTGTTCTTCAAACCGGTGGGTCAGTTCTCCTGATGAATCGTACATCCGGAACTTATTGCAGGCGGTTTTTATCACCTTTTCAATTATATCCCGGGAAAAGATTGTCAGACCAGTTTTAACATCAACATTTGCACCATTTTGAGCCAGGATTTTGAGGGCATTTTCATTTTCATACATGATACCTTTTTGACATAATATATCATATGCCTGGTCAATAATTTTTTCTATCATATCATGCGATAAAAATGAAACGGTAGGACGCATATATTTTAACCCCTCATTGTATGCGGTGTGTAAATATAAACATAATTTTGCCTAATTAATCTATCTCTCGCAAAGGCGCAGAGATTAGAGATTTAAAATTATAACTCTTTATTGCCTATCGCCAATAGCCATTTGTTAATTTCTAACTATTTATCCTGCTACTCTAATTCTTTGCCTGTGGCGCCCTGGTAGGAAAGAATGGCTCAAGTTAGTAGAAATTCTGAAAAATGTAAAGAAGACATAACAACTTGGCACTCCCTAAAAACGGGATTTTGAACCTGAATTAATTTTAGGGTCTATTTAATCAGATCCTGAAATCCCGGAACAATTTCGGGACAGGCATGTTCAGGATGACATTTTGAAAGAAATGTACATTTTTCAGAATCCTCTTAATATTATTTGAAAAAATCTATAATGATTCAGGAATAATAAATGTACATTAACATATTGAATTCTTTACGCTTATTTAAAGAATTAGTATATTTGACGATTATATATAACAGGTAACATTTGGAGATATTCTATCTTGGATTTTAAGGATGTACTGACTCCAGCAGATAATAGCCAGAAGTATATAAATCTCAAAGAAGTATACCATCTTTTTCAGGATCTTCCCCTCGAAATTGCCATGTATGATATGGCAGGATGCTATAAGTTTGTAAACAAATTATATGAGCCGGATGACGAGATTCGTAAAGAGATGATCGGAAAAGATGATAATTACTATTTTGAACTGAAGGGCCTGGACGCAGATTCTCTTTCCAAACGTAAAGAGTATTTTAACCAGGCGCTTGAAGATAAGCAGATTATAAAGTTTACCGAAAAATTAAAGATAGAAGAAAGCAATAAGAATTTATACTATGAACGTGCGTTCCGTCCAATATTTGCGAATGGTGGCCAGGAATCTATAAGTTATATTTTTCTGTTTGGCTCCGATTTGAGTGATCTGGTACTTGGCCAGCAGGAAGTAGAATACCTCGCCTATCATGATAAACTGACCGGACTGAAGAACCGAACCGCCTTTAGAGAGTTACTTGGCACCCTCGAGAAAAATACCAAAGAAGATGAAAATCCGCAAAAATCTGCAATATTGTTTCTTGATCTAAATAATTTCAAATTAATAAATGATTCGCTGGGGCATGTGGCCGGTGATTTGATTATTCAGGAAGTCGCCTCGCGGTTACAAATATGTGTCGATGATACTGCACAGGTTTTCAGAATAGCCGGTGACGATTTTACCATTGTGCTAAAAGATATACAACACGAGTATGATGCAGGTCGCATTGCAGAGAAAATTACAAAGTATCTGGCAAAGCCATTTCTGGTCGACAACCATAAGATAAATTATCTGACGGCAAGTATCGGAATTGTGTTATTCCCAAGAGATGGCGATCATGAAGCTGCCATCATGAGCAATGCCGAATCCGCTCTGTTCAGCGCCAAACAGCAGGGAAAAAACACGTTCAGATTTTTTTCAAAATCAATGAACAAATATTCCGAAAAACGTTTTAAAATCGAAAAAAATCTCACTGAGTTAATTAATAAAAAGAATTTTGATAAAGAGTTAAAAATTTTATATCAGCCGATTGTGGAAAAAGCAAAATCCGGGGAATATAAAATTATTGGCTCAGAAGCGCTGTTACGTTGGAATAATCCTGAACTGGGTCATGTGGGTCCTGCAAGGTTTATCCCCATAGCCGAAGAAACAAATCAGATCATGGAGCTGGGAGACTGGATTATTAATCGCGCCTGTACCGACTATCGCGAACTGATTGATAATAAGGATGTTCCGGAATTATACTTGTCCATCAATTTTTCAGCCAAGCAACTGAGAGATGCCGGTTCGGTTCGTAATCTTGATCGGATTTTGTATACAACCGGTTTTGATCCACATCATCTGCAACTGGAACTTACAGAAACATCATATCTTGAAGACCTTGGTGATGTAGCCCATAATTTAAAAGAACTCGAGAGTATGGGTATACGGTTGGCGCTTGACGATTTTGGTGTGGGATTTGCCTCTTTGTCATATTTGCACAAACTGCCGGCTTCGATGATCAAAATTGACCGGTCATTTATTCAGCACATCAGCACCAGTCCACGTCATAATGAACTGGTGAAATCGATTATTATGCTGGGTGAGAATCTTGAGAAAGATGTGGTTGCTGAGGGGGTCGAACAGGTAGAAGATTTGTATTTGCTGGATTCTCACAAATGTTATAAATATCAGGGATATCTTTTTAGTGAACCAATCGAATTAACCGATCTTCAAGAACTGCTTAAAAAAGAAACACTACTTACTACATTAATTACCTGATTTCCTTTGTGTACTTGATGGTAGATGTGTCTTCACAACAATGCTATAAATCCTTACATGCAGGAGATTCCTTCGCTACGCTCGGAATGACATGAGATTCTGATTTAGAGGCGAGCACCGAGTTCCAAATTACCAATTACCAGGTCCAGGTTCTTAATTACTATTACATCAATCCGATAAAAATGTATTCAGATCATTGGATTCCGAGCTGATAAGATCATTATTCATAAGTTCTGTCATTACATTTTCTGTGGTATCGCTGATGAATTGATCGGAGTACTCTGCATTGAGTACATATGCGGTAAGGTGTAGTTTTAAAATTGAGCGCCCACTCTTATATTCATTTGTCAGTTTAAGATTGATCGGTTTGTTCAGATATACAAAGCGTGACAGCGATGCGGCACGATGTGTGATTTCTTTGGCTTTGATCATATCAATATCATTTGGGAGATAGAAATATACATCTACCTGTTCAATCAATTCTTCTGGTGTTTTCTTCGGTATGATGTTCTGTGTCAGTTCAAAATTTGGAATAATGTATGCACTGCCATTTTGTGATTTTAAGACTGATGATTTTATTCCGATCTCTACGAGCTCGCCTGATATGCCGTTGATTTTTATTTTATCTCCACACCGGATATTACGATTCAACAATAGCCCAATACCGCTGATAATATCTCGCAAGTACTCGCGGCCCGCCAGGGCAAATCCAAGTGCGACCGCGGCAATAATAATTATCTGTAAATTTCGTGTGGGCGCAAGAATTTCAATGACAACAAGATATAAGACACATATGGAGATAATAAATTTTAATGCAGTTAAAATATCATCCTGATATTTACTCTGATTAAATGTCATTTTAATGACCGGTTGAAGTAAATATCTCCAGAATAAAACAGAGATAATAACGGTAACAAATATCCAGAACAATTTTATTACAACAAGTGACAGATTTATCTGGGGCTTTTGTTCGACTACTGCTGTATAGGCTGAATCCAGGGCACTGTAGCTTGAGTCAGCGGTGCTATCCGTCGCCACCGTAGCTTCCTGGCCCAAACAGGCTGCAGATGCCATTAGCAGAACACTGACTACAAATAATATCAGGTTAGGTCTCATACCTTCCTCAATGCAAAATGTTTTTTGATTTCAGGAGTTCCACCAGATGACGATATAGAAACGGGTGGATCAGATATTTATTATTTTCCTCAATCAGGATACCGTATCGTCGCATTTGATTCAGATGTAAATCACTATGATCCACCGATTGATTAAAAAGATGTGCATGATCGGATATTGAAATACAATCAAAATTAACAATGGCTGCCAGTGTAAATAATTCTGTTTGTGATAAATTGTTTAAAAAGTCGTAATCAAAATCGATTGAGGGGTTCAGAACAACCTTGTCATCCTGAATAGAATTTATGGATCGTAGCCAATAAAGCATGGCAACCGAAACATTGCCGGCAGAAATTTCATTTAGTTTGCTGAAGTATTGCTTGTCGAGCATCTCCTGTCGATGATCTTCGGATTGATTTTTACTAAGTTTTTTAGTCTGGGCCAGATAGCCGTTGGATTCAAATAGCAAATCATAGCCGCTTAGCCGGTGTCGGTTCATAATAATAGATTTGATATCACCGTTAGAAAACTCACCAAGATAAATGAGACGTTGAAAGTATTTTTCAGCTCTAATGGTTTTCCTCAAGTATTGCCAGCTAAAATAAGAGCAGGTAACCACCCAGAATATTTGTGTCTGGGTTTGAATCATAAATCCCATCAGTTGCTCTAATAATTCCATGCCTTTGACGGATTTGGCAAAAAGAAGGTTCAGGTCTTCGAGAATACAAACCCTGCGTTTCGATTTTTTTTCAATGATCAGTGCAAGATCTTTTAATGATGTGACTTTTTTTTCATCGAGGTGATGAGCGAGAAAAGCAGATAGCTCCTGTTCACTTGCAACGGTGCTGTCAGAATCCATATGAATTGTTGATACCGGCTCAAAAATCTCATCTTTTGCCATATTAAGCAAAGTGGTTCTGCCACTACCCAGTTCACCAATCAGAGCGACCATTCCCGGTTCGCCATCATACCAGTGATTGAATTCTTCGCGCAACGCCTCATATTCAGACTGGCGTGCGGAATAAAAACGTGGCGATGTGAGCGGCGAGAATAAAAATAATTTTCTGTAGATATAGGGTAAATGAGAAATTTTATCACTCGTTTCTCTAAGGAAACGTGAGACACTATCTTGTATTGGGACAATTTCCTTGGATTTTGTTTCAATATCGGTGTGAACAAAATAGGTTTTTAGAATATAGGTCAAGTGCTGCCACGGTCTGTAAATGAGGTTATGAATCATTTTTTTTGTAAGATTTAATATACTTGAAAGAAGTATGCTTCGCGTATGTCGATTCTGCTCCTTTGCCAGTTTAATATTTTCCATAATAACGGTTTCACTGGAAAAGAGGTCGATCAAATGTGTGGCAAATATATTCAAATTTTCCGGCAGATATTTTTTTACGGAGTCGAGTATTCCGGTAATATCATCAATGATGTTCGAAATCTGAAGTTCGGCTTTCGCCAGAGTATCGCGAATAATTAATTTTGCTTCATCCAGGCGTTCATCCAGATCATGTTCTGAAATTAACTGATGGGCACTATCAAATTTAAATTCGATCATACGACCCAGTTGGGAAATATTTCTGTAGATTTCGTCCTGTTTTTCCAGAATATGATCATGTAGTTGTATGCATTTTTCTTCGCATGGTTTATATGTGGAAAATTCAACCAACTGTCTGAGCCCGATTGACCGGACCTTTGACCGGGGTGGTAAATTTGAAGTATCGCGGTGAATAAATATGTCCACCGATTTTATCATTTCATTTTGAAATAATTTAATCGTGTCCAGGGCTTGATTAATGAGGTCCGGTAATTGGGCCGAAGAAACAGTATCCAATAATTGTGAAAACCTCGCACGGGAAAATTCTCTCAGTTTCTGATCATAATAGATTTTAAATGCTTTTATATTATCTGTTTTATCTATTTTCAGAATCATTTGGCTGACTTGTCTTCGGGTGGATTCGAGTTCTGGTATGATTTTTTCCGCGGTGTTTTGACTAAAGTATCTGGTACCCTGAAGAACAGATACGGATGCATTAAGTCCCAGTTGCGTCAAACTCAGATTTTTTTGCCATTCTCCACGCAGCCCATTCATTTGATTTTGCCATAATTGAAGATCACGTTTATGGCGATTTTCCAGTCTGAAATTTTGTGCCTGAAATTCATCATTTGAAAATTTTTTGTTCGGCAATTGAAATGTCCCGGCTCGGTCCCAGGCATAAATAAAATTGCTCTCCATTTCCTGCCAGAATTTGTCAAACCGGGTGTGCAGCAGTGCTTTATATTCATTGATTGACTCAAAGGTTATATCTATCTCTTTAAGCGTCTCTGCCATTGCATAAAGGGTTTCGAAAATATTTTCATTTTCCGAGTTAATCAGTTTTTCAGCACGGTTGTGCAGAAACATATTTTCGAGAAGATCAGTGGATTTCCCCAAAATAATAAAATATTGACCAAGCATGGTTTGCAGATACGAGGTCCACTCATTTTTGATGTACTCGTTAAACGGAAAGGCAATATACATTGACAGGAAATCATGCAGTTTAATTATCCGCTTATCTGACTCTTTTTTAACCGGCGGCTTTTGTAAGACACCGCGAATTATATTTTTGGTTTTGAGATTAATTGCTTGCAGATTATATCTCAAAGGTCGCATTTTTTTTCTGAGTCGAGTAAAAAGATTGTCAGCAGATGTTGATTGCCAGTAAAAGTCGCCGATTAAGATCCTGATCTCTGAAGGCAAATCCCGTAACAGCGGGTCAAAATTTTTATGAAAATCATCTACCAATTCGTTAATAGGGAATTCATTATCAACTACCTGCAGACTACGAACCCATTGCTGTATTCGTGATATGAGTATTCGCATATCACTCCAAAAGCGCTCGGGATTTTCTTTCCATCTGTCGCTTTGGGCCAAATCAATCTTCAGTGAATTTAGAATGGACTTAATACGATTGGTATTATATTCATATTGTGCCCACCAGCGCGAATGGACTTCCTGTGATGAAGACCTGGCAATATCTTCAAATTTTGAAATAATCTGTTTTGGATCAAAATCCATATAAACTCTGTTTTATCAAGTTATTGTTCTATATTATTATCGGTAGATCGCTGCAGATAATTAAATAATTTGTGCTCAAGGACAATAAATATAGCGATTTAAGTTATAGCTCTGACTAATCATTAATTGCTCGCGCAAAGCCGCTAAGTTGCAGAGAAACAGTTAGCAGTTAGAAGTTGACAGTTGGCAATTGGCGATAGGCAATGACAAATTACCAGGTAATGATTACGAATTTCTAATTTTGTGTAAATATCTTTTCCCTCTACCGCCATTAATGTTTAATTTACCGTTCTAAGTAAAAGATTGTGAGAATGCCTTAAAAGAAGAACACTTGGAGAACTCTAAAGGAGGGAATGGGAATCAGAATCTAGTATAAGTAATAAATAGGGTCAAATTAATTTCTAATTTCTCATCCCTAATTTCTAATTATTCTCTCTGTGTCCTCTGTGGTTACTTCTGGAACTACCGAAATAATATACCGGAGATAGATATGCAAAAGCGCTGTGCCTGGGCAGGAACGGACGATTTATATATTAAATATCATGATGAAGAGTGGGGGATCCCGGAATATAATGATCAGAAATTATTTGAAATGCTGATATTGGAAGGAGCCCAAGCCGGACTCAGCTGGATTACGGTTCTAAAAAAGCGGGAAAATTATCGTCACTTGTTTGAAAATTTTGATACACAAAAAATTATAACCTATGATGATAAGAAAATACAGGAATTACTCACAAATCCGGGAATCATCCGTAACCGGTTAAAAATCAATTCTGTGGTTATAAATGCACATGCCTATCATGCGGTTCAATCGGAGTTCGGTTCATTCAAACAATATATCTGGTCATTTGTTGATGGAAAACCGAAAGTTAACAAATGGAAATCACTTGGTGATCTACCAGCCAGCACAGCGGAGTCAGATGCTATGAGTAAGGATTTGAAACGCAGAGGATTTAAGTTTGTTGGAAGCACAATTTGTTATGCGTTTATGCAGGCAGTCGGCATGGTTAACGATCATACCACAGAATGTCCCCGGTATCAGGAGATAATATCATTATATTAACAGATTTTTTTTAGACTGGATAACAGGATTTACAGTATTTAATAAAGATTAAAATAAATTATTTAGATCCTGAAACAAGTTCAGGATGACTTCTTGATAAAAAAAATGATTTAAATCCTGTTATCCTGTCAAATATTTTGAATTCAATCTCAACAAGGAAGACGGAATGACAAAAAATGCGGGTGTGACCAGCAGTAAAATCAAATTTTGTGATTTAAGATGTGATAAAGCAGAATTTCCAAAAGAGAAAGCAATTGACGGATCTAATTCCTGTCGCACATTTATGGCTTTGTGGTGTAATCAACTTGAAAAACATGTTGTAAAAAATGCACCCTGTGAAGTTATCTTTGGTGCCCGTCGGCCAAAGTCATCATTCTGATAATTGGTTTAGAGATTTAAGCAAGGATAAAAAACAACGCTATGGTCTATCAGATTTCCCTCATTATAAATAAACTTTCCGGAAAAGAATATTTTTTCATCAATCCATTTCAGGAAATGGTGATCACCTTCCCAGAGATTCAACTCAAATAATTTTTCGTTTTCTATCCATTCCAGATGACCTTCGTCAGAATTGATGAGTGTCCCATGAAATTCTTTTGCAACATAAACAAATACATACCAGTCTTCTCCCGCACTGAATTCAGGAAAAGTGAGAATCCCGCATAGAGTAGGTCTGAGGACTTTTAACCCACTCTCTTCATATATTTCGCGTATGGCGCATTCCTCCGGAGATTCACCCGGATCCAGTTTGCCACCCAGGCCATTCCATTTCCCTTCATGAATGTCGTCCGGTTTTTTATTACGGAAAAGCATGAGAGTTTTATTGCCATCCTTGACATAGCATAATGTCGCCAGTTTCATTTTTTAACCTTATTTATAAACAAAGGATTGTACAAACTGATCAAAACTTTCCTGCCATCTTTCGATAGTTACTTTCGGGCCTACTGCTTTAAAGTACCAGGGAGCAGAATTTGTTTCAACGATTGCTGCCAGGAGCGCAGAATTTGGAAATTCCTCTTTATCACCACCCGACATTGGCGAGAATGATTTGAGATAAGTACCCTTTAGCGAAACCATAGTTACCTGAAGATTATTTACTGTCAGTTTTTTGGTCCGGGCTTTTTCTTCCGATTTGCTGCCATCGGGTTGTTTAAACTGGCGATACCACCTGGTCAGATTCGCATCAACCGTACCGCCACTTGCCGGGAAAACAAAAACAGTCATCACGACATCACCTTCATCGCCGTTGCCCGGAAGGCGAAATTGCGCTTTACGCATGGCATTCTCAGGTTCTTCCTCAATCCAGCCCTCTGGAATTTGATAAGTCAGTCGTGGCACTGTCGAATCGTTCTTCTGCGCCGTTTCTTCTTTATCAGATTTACAGGCAAAACTGCTTAATATTAAACATAAAAACATAATTCGGATGTACATATTTATTCTCCCAATGTTATCGTCTTTATTTTTGAGTCGGTTTCAGGAAGACTGCCATCAGCAGATACCAGCCGACACATAAGAACAGACAACCGACAAACAGTTTCATATAGTCAGACCAATAGGGACCAGTCCGCAAATAGGATTCGGATGGATTCTCCGGATTATAAATTACATTGATCTGTCTATTGACCGGATATTCACGGGCAACACGATTGGCGTTGTCACGCCGCGCTCTTTTATTACCAAATCCGGACATATGGAGATCCGTTGTGTTTTCATGGGGGACGTTGTCCAGATAAAAACGGTAGGTTATCTGGGGGTGAAATGCCCTTTTTTCTCCGACTACCTGCGATTTAACAATGATCCCTTCTGCTAGCGGCCAGTCTTTTTTTTCCAGTGCCGATCCCACGAGATCGATAGCATGGCAGGTCAATAAAATACCTGCGAAAACCAGGATCGGTGCAATAAATATGAAAATATGCGGAAACCTGATTTGTCGGATCCCTGATCTGGTCAGATAGAAGAGAGCCGAGGAAATTAATATCAGAATTAATAAAGTAATGAGTTCAATATACATTTGGTTTCTTAACTATCAATAAAAACGGCGGTTCCACTGGCACTCACCATGAGCATGTTTCCTGATCCGCTGCCGATTGTTTCATAATCCAGATCGACTGCAATAATTGCATTTGCACCCATCTTTTGTGCTTCCTGCTTCATTTCTTCTACCGCAATTTCCTTTGCTTTGCGTAACTCTTGCTCATAGGCCCCGGAACGGCCGCCAATGATATCTGTAATTCCGGCAAAAAAGTCTTTAAACAGATTGGCGCCCATAATGGCCTCACCGGTCACAAGTCCCATATATTGAGATATCGTTTTGCCTTCAACATTATTTGTTGTTGTGATCAGCATAGTTTACTCCCGATAAATAATTAATTTTTATGTACGGTTACGATTTGTTCTAAAGTAGTCTGATCTACAGTGAGCAAGCCATTGACGACGATCCTGCGCGTTAGTTCTACCCAGTTTTCATCTTTTAAAAAAATGGTCTTAAACATTGGCAGTGCTTTATCCAGTTGGCCAATGTTGGCTAATGACACGGCATGCCAGTATTGCATTTCGGTATTGTCCGGGAACATCTTTTGAGCAGCTCCATACTCGGTTAATGCTTTTGCTTCATCTCCATGTTCGATAGCAAGATCGCCATTGTTCATATGTTCATAGGCACGATATACTTTTAAGACCCGTGTAATTTCGTCAACGGCCTGTGGATGATCTTCCACACGTAGATCAATAATACGGTCTTCCCAGATTTTACCTGTGGATTCTGCACGTACAACCAATATGGCCGCCGATTGCTGTCCACGAATATCGCCCCCTGCTTTTTCAGCGGCTTGTAAAGCGGCGATCATTCGTTCGGCGAGTGGGCCTTCGCTTTTTTCAAACGCCTGTGACATGGCCGGCCAGACTTTTTTATTCAACATCATATTTGCCTGAACGGAATAATTTTTGCCTTTAATATGACCGGCATCGGCAATACATTTTTCCCCAGTGTGAACGGCCACATTTCCCTTTACATCGATGATTGCCACCTGGCGGAAATCCCGTCCATCATCTTCGGCCAGGAGAATGTCCATTGCCTGTTGGGCGGTCTTTCCCTCTTTTAACAAATCCAGTCCCTTTCTACCAAGAGAGACATTGACCAAAGACTGTGTTGCAATCGCACCGACACCAGCCTCGGCCCAGGAAACAATGGAACCAACAGAAAACCAATGTGATTGCACTGCCACACCAAGATCACCGGTAACTTCATCGCGGGCAACAATGGAATAGGTGTGGGTAAAGGGATCACCATTAATGGTTTGTGCGGGTAACAAAGTGGTCATCGCTATAATCAAAAGTAGAGTGGTTTTAAACATGGTTTTCATGATCGTTTTCCATTTGTTGCCGGTGAAAGTTAAAAACAGACCACAGAGAACACAGAGTAACCTATCAATATTAACTTTAAATGCCTCATTTGGAAAATGATATATTCATTTTTTCATTCGTAACTGAGCAATATCTTTTCTGTATATATATTTCTACTTGCTTCTCTGTGTTCTCTGTGGTTTTATCATATAATTTTCATTTTATTACACTATTGCGGTTAGTCAATTTTATGTGTTATTAAATTGCTTCCCTTGCCCGGATTTTTGTATTTATCATATCACTATGATCCATATTTAAGAGAGAACTTAATTTACGCATCAGATATTCTTCATGCATATCAACTTTGCCATCCGCGTATATGACTCCCCATAATACTTCCAGAACATTCAGTTTTTCTTCGCGGGTGAAATTTTGATTTATCAGATTTGTAAATTGCCACAAATCCAGGCTCTCTTTTCTTTCCAGGTTAGCCAATTCTATTAAAGATTCAGCATCAGATTTTTTAAGGTTGAATCTATCTTTCAATGTAGTCAGTATTAAGTCTTTTTCTTCTTCACCAAATTCAGAATCGGCGTGGGCCATTTCCAGTAGTAGCGCGCAGGTGGCCAAAGCTATCCGCCCAGTTTTATCTGTCGAATCATCGGCCGATTCCGGCTGTATTTGCGTATTAAAAAAGTCAACAATTTTTGTTAGCATAAAAATGTCCTGTCTTATTAGTCTTGATAATTTATCTCTCGCAGAGAAGCAGAGAAAGAAGATTGGAAATTCGTAATTAGTACTTTGTTATTGTCAATCGCCAACGGTCCACTGTTAATTTCTAACTGCTAACTGTTTTTTTTTGCGGCTTCGCGTCTCTGCGAGAGTAATTTATTAATATAGTTAGTGTTTATAAATGAAATTACAAAACTATACCAAAAAACCCATAAGAATTTAAAATGGATTTATTAAACTGTTTATACCCGCTATCTCTGGTATTCTCAGGCCCGAAAATAAGAAAAATGATTTTTCTACTGTGACTTCCGGCACAACCGGGTGATGTAAAAATCAACATCTTAATAAACACTTTGAAATGGTAGTAATATATGAACTCTGTATTAGAAAGTATTGTTTTATGCTCAGATTATACGATCTGCGAAGAAATTAATGAGGTTGTATCTCATTTACCTCATATAATTACGCATCATTATTCTGAGATTGATCAAATTGAAAAAATATTAAACACAAAATCTGTGCAATTTATTATCATTGCCGAAAATATTTCTTCCATTTCAGATGCGTTATCTGTATTAAATGAAAAGTTCCCCCACATTTATTTCATATATTTTAATACAGGACTAAATGTGGATAATTTTCACTATAGTGATCTTTCATATTTTAGTCATATTATTGTCGGTGATCAAAGAATTAAGGCATTGTCGGAAATATTGTTACAGCTTACCCGTGATCACTGGAAGAAAATTCCCTATGATAAATTTAGTCTGGTGTATGATAAATTGTCGCCACGCTTAAAACGGGTGATGAACTATATTGAGACCCATGATTTAAAAGAATGCGGAACGGGTAAAATTGCTAAATATTTGGATATATCTTCCGGATATTTTAGTCAGGAGTTTAAAAAGGATACCAATCTGACATTTAGGAAATTCATGCAGCAACTGTTAGATCACTATGAGTTTATCATTCTCGATAGTCTGGATCTATCGGCAAAAAGTGCATCAAAAATACTGGGGTATAGTGAACTCTCAAGTTTTAGCAGATCATATAAAAAACGTAAAGGTTACCCGCCTTCACAGCGCAAAGCATATAAGTATATTGAATCGTAATCAAAAAGAACCTGCCAAAACATATATTAATCATTGTCAATTTCAAAATAATTTTATAATTTGTATTCAACCAAGATTGTTTCTGGTCGATTTTAAATTATAGTAAGTAAATCTTTTGTAATGTCTGGGGGCAGGATGAATAAAAAGAAGATTCTGGTAGTAGATGATGAAGAGGATGTCAGAGAGACCCTGAGCACGGTTCTTGAAAATCTGGATTTTGAGCCCTATGTGGCGGCTGATGGTGAAGAAGCTCTGGAGACCATCCGGACAAAACCGATTGACATCATCCTGTCTGATTTATATATGCCCGGAATGAATGGCATTGAACTCTTAAAAAGAGTCAAGTCAGAGAAGAAGGGCATCGTGTTTCTCATGATCACAGCGCACCCGACAATCGAAACCGCCGTCGATGCCATAAAAAAAGGTGCCTACGATTATCTGACAAAGCCATTCCATATTGAAGAAGTTAGAATCAAATTAAGCCGGGCAATGGAAAAACATGGTCTGGCCTCGAGTTTACGCTGGGCAAACGGACTGATCTGGGCACTGATTATCTCTATTCCGATATGGCTGATCCTGGGTATTATTCTTGCATCGATGTTGAAATAGAGTTCAGATTTAGGTTCAAGGTGCAGGATTCAGGATACAAGTTAGAAGTTAGTAGTGACTCCGTTATAAAATATTACTTTTACCCATATTATATTTTTCTTGTTTTTTTAAAAATCCCAACTATTGTATTTTATAAAGATATATCCTATTAGATAGCGCTGAGATAACAAAATACTTCCAAATCTGTCCTCTTCGCCAAGTGAAATACTGATATAGTTTAACTTACCGCAGGATTAATCCTGGGGTAAGAAGAACACATTATACCCTGTATATGTTCTGAGAGAAAAGGACAAAAAAAATCTATTGTGTTTCATAATAAATTCTTCAATATATTCAGAAAATGTCAGTGGGAATAAATATAAAGTCCGGATTTAAATTAACCCTCATATAAAAAGGTGTATAAAACCTAAGTGGTATTAAACATAGCACAAAGGAGATCTGTTTTTGATTATCCAGAAAAAAATAGAGGTTTCTACCAAAGGCTTTAATCATATTATCGATATTACACCCATGCTTCAGGAATATCTGGAATCTTCGGCACTAAAGGATGGCAATATTCTGGTTTTTGTTCCAGGGTCAACCGGTGGTCTGACAACTATTGAATATGAGCCCGGCTTGTTGCAGGATATACCTGAGATGTTTGAAAAAATTGCGCCTATTAAAGGAAGGTATCATCATGATGATACCTGGCATGATGGAAATGGCTATGCGCATTTGAGATCTGCTTTGCTTGGACCCTCGATTACAATCCCGTTTGAAAACAGTCGCATGCAATTGGGTACCTGGCAGCAGGTTGTATTTTTAGATTTTGACAACAGACCGCGTCAACGCCGGTTACATGTTCAATTATTTGGTGAGTGATACCTGTCTGTCTATACCCAGCCGCGTAATTTGCAGGATTCGGCTACCCGGGCCACCGCCACCGCCATGGCTGCCAGGCGTGGATGTACTTTTCGCTCACGGATCGCTTCTTCTACCGTATGATACGCTCTGGTCAGTTTTACATCCAGTCTTTGATGTACGGTTTCTTCATCCCAGAAAAATGAATAACTATCCTGTACCATTTCAAAATATGAGACTGTGACACCGCCTGCGCTGGCTAAAATATCGGGTATCACATGAATTCCTTTTTCATGTAAAATTAAATCTGCCTCAGGTGTTGTTGGGCCATTGGCCAACTCGCAGACAATGCGCGCCTTAATATTATGTGCATTTTTATGTGAAATCGCATTCTCCAAAGCGGCTGGATAGAGTATATCCACATCCAGTTCCAGAACGGCATCTTTATCTATTTCTTTTGCCCCCGGGAAATTTTTTATTGAACCGGTCTTCAATTTGTGGGTCACTAATTCGCGGGGATCCATACCATCTTCATTAATAACGCCCCCGCGTGAATCACACACTGCGATTAGTTTTCCACCTCCTAATAATTCCTGATGTAAAAAAGCCGCTCTTTGCCCGGCATTCCCAAATCCCTGTATAGCATATCTGCCGGTTGGATCCACATTAAGTGCCTTGCAGGCTTCACGTACTGTTATTACGCCGCCCCGTGCAGTAGCATCACGTCTGCCCTCGGTACCGCCGATGGGACCCGGTTTGTCTGTGAGTACGCCTGGCTGATGTCGCCTGATAATTGTCTCATATTCATCCATCATCCAGGCCATCGTTTGCGGATTGGTATACATGTCCGGGGCGGGAATATCCTTATCAATGCCAATGGCATCGGCTGCGGCTCTTATGTATGCCCGCGCCAGGTTTTCCAGTTCACGCTCAGACATATCTTTCGGATTGCAGCGCACACCACCTTTGCCACCACCAAGTGGCAGATCGACAACAGCCGTTTTCCAGGTCATCCAGGATGCCAGTGCACGGATGGTGTCTACTGTTTCCTCGGGGTGAAAACGAATGCCCCCTTTAGCCGGTCCACGGGCAAAATTGTACTGAATCCGGTATGCATGGAAAATTTCCACTTTACCCGAATCCATTTTTACAGGTAAGGTAAACTTATACTCACGTTGTGGCCAGCTTAACAATGATATGGTAGATTCATCCAGATTCAACAATTTTGCTGCATCTTTTACCTGTTCCTGGGCAACCTGAAAGGAATTGTAAGATTTCATTTTTTAGTTTCCTTTTCTTCATCCTCATCAAATAAATCAAGAATAATCCGATACCAGCAATTTTTACACATAAGGGCACGGTCTACATTTAATAATACCTGCTCCCAGCGGCTTAATCTGACACCGCAATGCGGGCATTGCTCGAGTGTCTTCTTCGGATTTACCGGCTTTTCAGATGGTTTGGTACTGGACATTTATTTCTCCGGTTTCAGAATAATTCCTTTATTTTGCTGACCATTCATCTTTATAATAATCGGATTCTTAAATCGCAAATGAGTTGTATAGTTTAACTGAGATGCGGGTTTATGTTTACATAACCAATCCCAGTCGATAAAACCCTGATTTTTAAAATCATTAATGGAAAAGTATCCGATCATAAATGAAGTCAGATTTTGAAAAAAGTGAGATCCCTGAGAAGGTGTTACCATAAAATCTTTAAAACTACTTTCAACAATGGCACATGCACCTGAGATCTGTTCCCAGTTTACGGGTATTCCCAACCAGGGGTCAAGTGTTCCCCAACGGCCCACGCCGATTAAAAGATACTGACGTCCCTCAGACAGGAGCTGATTGTTAAACTTGCTTACTTCGCGTGCGACTTCTTTGCTTTTTGCCCGTTCAAATTTATGATAGTCAACAAAGATGATGTCGTAAACATCTTCAATTATACCGTGACCAAGAACATGGGGACTCTGGCAGATTAACCCATCAACTGAATCCACCTCAATTTTTAGTTCTTCAATTTCCCGTTTTAGCACCAATGGACGCATTTGCAGAAGGGCAAATTCTTTTGGTTTGCCACGGTCGGTGGACATATTTACAGCAAACTCAATCTCAATTGGCGTTCCCATGCCCCAACTGCCCATTTCCAGCAATAATTCTAAAATTTGTGGAAGCGGAAATATTTTATGTTTTAGGATAGGAGCAAACGTGACCAGACGCGGTCCGGGTCTTGATAATCCATCATTAATTACATCATTTTCATGGGAATAGGTCGAACCCACTCTGTGTAGTGTGCCGTCTTTCTCAGCTACATCCAGAGGATATAGTTCAACAAGTGTATCATGTGTTTCTAAATTATTGTCCATTTGGTGCATAAGATTAAGTGCATAGAACTTTTTCTGATTGTTACGAAGGGTTTCTTTAATCGTTGTAAACTGGGGAAGATGATTGGGATAGGGTGGGGAAAATTTTACGGTATTTCCACCGTCGACAACTGTCTTTCCCAGGCCAAGGGCAACCGCAACTGTGCCGTCAGATGACTTTTGTGGTGGCACCGGATAAAAATTATAGGATTTTGCTACTCCTGAAAAATCAGGATAAAATCGCTCTCCATGAGAAGTGCCTACCATCTTTTGAATAATAACAGCCATTTTCTCTTCTTCCAGACGGTAGTTGGTAACTTTAATATAAGATTTGGTCGCATTATAGAAAGTGGATGCATAGACTCTTTTAATCGCATTCAATAATTCGTTTAACCGGATGAGCGGGTTTTCATGATTATTGGGAAGCATGTAGGTTTCATAGACACCGGCAAATGGGTGGTATTGGGAATCTTCAAGCAGACTGGAAGAGCGTACGGCCAGTGGATCGCGGATCAGATCTAAAAATGCAGCCAGGTCACCGAGAATATCTTCCGGGAATCGTTCCGCTTCCAGGAACTTCCGTGTGATTTCCTCATCATTCTGGGTATTCAGGGCATATTTGCGCAGATTATTATCTTCAAGAAACGCATCAAAAACCAACGTCCCAAGGACGACACCGGTTGGCACAAAAATAACCGCATTTTCAAATTGATCTTGTATCTGATAATTACTGATCAGTGTATTTACAAAACTCAAGCCTCTGGCTTTACCACCCAGTGAACCTCCGCCAATTCGTGAAAATCCACTTTGAGGATCAAAGGTGTCTTTTTTAAAATCGGTGATGATCCCTTTCTGACGGAGTTTTCGGTATTCACGTAAAGAAGAAACGAGATCATGCCGCAATTCATTTACGGATTCAAAGTCAGATACTTTTCTTGGTCTTAGTTTGTGGGCCAGCCAAAATTCGGTTCGAGCTTTTAGCCAGTTTGAAAAATGGTTTCTCTCCGCATGATAGTGAATTGTTTCATCCGGAACGATTTTTAACTGGCCTTCCAACGAACTTAGATCACTTGCCCGGCCGACTTCCACGCCATTTTTACCGCGAAAAATGAAATCCCCAAAACCGAAATTGTGATTGGTAAAATCACTAACCTGCTGCAACAAAGTAGGAGAATCCTTTAAAACAAATGAGACGCCTAATTCCAGAGCCTTAAGTTCCATGGCCTGGTTATTTGATTGAAGCAGTATGGAAATATCCCTGTGTTTGTTACGCACATTTCGTGCAAATTTGATACCGGCCTCGGGATCCTGTTTCCCTTTCCGCAAAAAATCAATATCAGAAATTATTCCGAGAATGTAATCTTCATACTTCAGAAAGTAATCCCAGGCTTCCTCATAGGTTGAACACAAAAGAATTTTGGGCCGGGCACGCATGCGTAAAAATTTATGAGACAGATTAATACCTTCGGATATCAATCTCTGTGATTGGTTTAATAACTCTGTATACAGCACGGGTAGGAACGAAGAATAAAAGCGTACATTGTCTTCAATAACAATAATACTCTGGACCCCGACAAGACGTGTATCATGTTCCACATTTAGTTTGTCTTCCAGGTGTTTGGTGATGGCAATAATAATCCGGAAATCGCCACCCCAGATAAAAATTCGCTCAAAAACGGAGGTATCAGTATGAGAGATAAGTTCAGCAAGTTCCCGGTTGTCATAGGCCAACAATACGATGGGAATTTCCAGACCCGAATCTTTAACCATTTGTGCCAGCTTAGCGGCATGCATGTCTTCGATGTGCTGGGTAGTAATAATCAGATCGAAGCGGCTCTCTTCACGAGCCAGTTTGATGGCTTCTTTTCCGCTGGAGACACGTGTTATTTCCGGTGAATGGCTGAGATTTAAACCCTGGTATTCATGACGAATGAGTTCATACAACCGGCCGTCTTCTTCAAATACATACAGATCATATAAACTGGATACCAGCAGAATATCCCGGATACGGTAGCGCATAAGATTCTGGAAACCCTGGAACCGGGTCCCGTATCCATGCTCAACCAGGAACATATCAAAATGCTGATCAGGTATTTTGGTTGGAGTTGCCATTTAAGGAATTACACGTTTTTCAAAAGCTTATGAAGCAAAACCATCCTTCACAACTTTTTTTTAAATAAAAAAAGGCTACCCACTCAATTCAGTTATTTTGGATAGCCTTGATTTCATAATTTTAAAATTTTAATGTTATACAACACCCTGATCGAGCATGGCATCAGCAACTTTTAGAAAGCCACCGATATTGGCCCCATTTACATAGTTGCCTGCTACACCAAAGCGGTCGGCAGTTTCGACACATGTCTTATGGATGCTTTTCATGATATGATGCAGACGGGTATCTACCTCTTCACGGGTCCATGGCAGGCGCATGCTATTTTGTACCATTTCCAATCCGGATACAGCAACACCACCGGCATTGGCCGCTTTACCGGGACCATAGAGAATCTTTTCATTCAAAAAGATTTCAACCCCTTCAGGAGTAGTCGGCATATTTGCACCTTCACTGACAACATATACACCACGGCTAATCAGATTTTGCGCATCTTTGTCATTAATCTCATTTTCTGTGGCACTTGGAAAGGCGCAATCCGCTTTGTGATCCCAGAGTGGATTGTGATCCATATTGGCATCCAAATCGGTGTATACGGCATTGGGATATTTCTCAACATATTCTTTTATTCTGCCACGCCGTACATTTTTTAATTCAAATACAAAATCCAGTTTTTCACGATCAATGCCTTCTTCATCATAAATATAGCCTGATGAATCGGATAAGGTAATGGCTTTTCCACCAAGATCGATAATTTTTTCGATAGTATATTGAGCCACATTACCACTACCGGATACGAGACAAGTTTTTCCTTCCAGAGTCTCCTTGCGGGTAGTCAGCATCTCAGCGGCAAAATAAACCGCGCCGTAACCGGTGGCCTCCGGGCGAATTAATGATCCACCCCAATTCAGACCTTTACCCGTCAGTACACCAACAAATTGATTGCGGATACGTTTATACTGGCCAAAAAGGAAACCAATCTCACGGCCACCAACACCAATGTCACCAGCGGGAACGTCAGTATCCGGGCCGATATGACGCTGCAATTCAGTCATAAAACTTTGACAAAAACGCATTACTTCATTATCACTTTTGCCTTTGGGATCAAAATCTGATCCACCTTTACCGCCACCCATGGGAAGCGTAGTCAGACTATTTTTAAAGACTTGTTCAAAGGCCAGGAACTTTAATATCCCAAGATTTACAGATGGATGGAAGCGTAACCCACCTTTATATGGACCGATGGCGCTGTTCATTTCAATACGAAATCCACGATTTATCTGGACCTCACCCTGATCATCCAACCAGGGAACACGAAACATCAGCACACGTTCGGGTTCTATTATTCTCTCAAGAATTTTCGCCGAGCGGTACTCTGGATGCCTTTCCAAGACCAATTCCAGTGATTCAGCAACTTCCTGAACCGCCTGATGAAATTCCGGTTGTGCCGGGTTTTTTGCTTTTACTTCAGCCATTAGAGAATCAACAAATGTGCTCATAAATCCCTCCTTGCGAGTAAAATTAGTATATTAAGCCACTGTGGGTTTTAAATGATTAATCTAAAAGTATGGGTGGACATATTATAAAAAAATAGTAGATGCTATGATTTTGATATGGTAAAAAGTGTGATAAGCGTGTGGTTGATATTGTTACAAAAAAATATAGTCCCTAAGCGCCTGAGTACCTAAGTCCCTGATTAAAAACAAATGTAGAGCTGATGAATATTGAATTTCGAAATATCCCAATGTCATCCTGTCCCGGAACGGGATCCTATGGATAAGGATCTTTTACCTGGGGATCAAATTTAAGTTATCTGACAAAAAGTAAAGAGTAAACGCAGAGAGCGCAGAGCAGGCACAGAGTACGCAGAGTAAAAAACGTTTAAAGGCTCAGGGCCTCAGGGACTTAGGTGCTAAGGGACTACACGAACTCTCGATCATATTATATTCTGAAATTAGAGTCAATTAATTGATTTTTAATAACATATTGTGTCAGTTCCACATTTGATTTCATATTCATCTTTTCCAATATCCGGTTGCGATATGAATAAACGGTATGCACGCTGATAGAAAGCGAGTCCGCAATGGCATCTGCGCTCAGACCCGATGCAATCTGACACATAATCTGAAATTCCCGGTTTGACAGGGATTCATGAATTAAGGCTTTTTTTCCCGATTCAAGAGAATCTACCAGTTCTTCTGTCAAAGCTTCACTGATATATTTACCCCCGGAGACGATTTTGCGAATGGCAGTGACCAGTTCATCCGGTGCACTTACTTTTTTTAGGAAGCCGGCTGCCCCTGCTTTCAATGCACGTATGCCATATTGATCCTCGCTATACATACTGAGAATTAAAACCGGTGTTTTGGGATACATTGATTTAATATCTTTGAGCGCTTCGAGTCCACTCCTACCCGGCATATTAATATCTAAGATAATGAGATCACAATTTTCTTTTTTCAGCAGTTCGAGAAGTTGATCCGCATCATCCGCTTCTCCGCATACCATAATGTCACCTTCTTCGGAGACAATCTGTGCTAATCCTTTTCTCACTATAGCATGGTCATCGGCAATAACTATTTTGATCATTTTTTATTTCCATTTTTACTTGCCCGATGTTTTTCTTTTAGGCAGTTTACCTAACTATTGATTATTTAGGTCCAGTCGTCTCGTTTTCGATTTTCAACAGATAATGCACCATTCTGAATATCTAATGGTATCTGAACCTTTACATTGGTTCCTTGTCCGCTTACTCCATGTATTAATACCTCACCGCCAAAGATCAATGCACGCTCTTTCATACCCAGTAGTCCCAGTGAATTAGGATCTTCTTTCTGTCCTGAGGTGATGCCCTGGCCATTATCGGTTACCTCCAGGGTGAGCTGGGTGTCTTCCTGTTTTAATATAACCGAGACTTTTTTTGCATCCGCATGGCGGGCCACATTGGTTAAAGCTTCCTGAAAAATTCTGAATATGGCAGTTGCTTTTTCGTCACTGAGGTTCACCCCATTCTTTGGCAGGGTATATTCACATTTTATTCCGGTTCGATTGTGAAATTCCTGTGATTGCCATTCAATAGCAGGTACCAAACCGAGTTCATCGAGGATGCCGGGTCTCAATTTTGCTGATATCTTTTGCACCGATTCAACTGTCTGATCAATAAGTTCGATTATTGATTCAGTTTGGGTTTCTAGTTCGGGTTGATTTCGTTGTAATTTGTTTAGTAAAAGAGATGTTTGAATTTTCAGGACGGTCAATGACTGACCAAGCTCGTCATGAATTTCGCGGGCAATACCTGTTCGTTCTTCTTCCCGAATAGTCTGTAAACGTGAAGCCAGGTTTCTAAGTCTCTGACTTGTCACATTCAGACGTTGCTCGGTCCGTTTTCGCTCCGTTATATCACGGGCAATAGATAAAATTGAAGGCTGACCGTCCAGTTCAAACAAATGTGATTTTACTTCAACGGGAAACTGACGACGGTCTTTTCTTATCTGCATGGCCTCAAAGACAGCATGCCCGGTTATATTCAGTTCCTGACATGCATTATCAATTTCCGGATAGAATCTTTGTGGAAAAATATCATATGGATTTAGTGAGATGAATTCATCCCGGGAATATCTGAGCCGGAAGCAGGCCAGGTCGTTCACTTCGGTAAACGGGCCCAATTTCAAATCCGGTGTAAAGCTGTTGACAAATACAGCATCATCGGCATTGTTAAAAAGAGTTCGAAAGCGCTTTTCGCTGTTCTGGATCTTAATTTCAGAGATTTTACGCTGGGTAATATCATTAATAACACTCAGTACAATTTTACCATGTCCCGGCAGTTCAAGAAATGAGTTGGAAAATTCAAGCCAGACCTTTTTACCATTCCATAACAAGCGCTCTCTTTCAAAATGAGTTTCTAACGCACTATTTTTTAAATCAGTCTGATACTTATTTATGGCATCCTGTTTTTCATTTTCATGATAAGCTGTTGAAAATGGAGATCCAACCAGTTCTTTGGCCTCCATTTCCATTGTTTTACAAAATGCGCTATTGACAGCCAGAATTTTGCCGGTGTCATCTGTCATGCGCATACCGTCTACTGATATTTCCCAAAATCGTTGAAATATAATGTCTTTATTTCTCAACTCATTGTCAGGAGTCTGGTAACCATTAATATCGTTACCTAAAGATACATTTAGTTCTCTTATGGGTCGTGAGGGGGGGGCAGAATCTGAATTATCTGGCAGATTTTGCGCTATATTTTTTTTATTTATGGACATTTATTAATTTCATTAATCTTATATTATATGAAAATTGCATGAAGAAATAAACTGAATTTTAGAAATTATATGGTAGATTATAAATATACGAGGGATAGAATGTGGAATAAAATTATAATAGTTACAATCCTGCTATTCATTATTATTTTTGCCTTTCACTGTGGTTCGCAGAATTCATCAAACTATGAGCTGGTAGTAAAATTTGATCCAAACCGGGATGCTGAAAAAGATTTAGCCCTTGCTATTAAGGAAGCACAAAACAGTCAGAGAAATATCCTGCTGGATGTGGGGGGAGAATGGTGTATTTGGTGTCATAAACTGGATGCATTCTTTGATGAAAATCCGGACATAAATGAATTTATGCATAAAAATTTCGTTGTCTTAAAAATTAATTATAGTCCCGAAAATAAAAACGAACAATTTTTATCAAAATATCCAAAGGTAGCAGGATATCCTCATATATTTGTTTTAAATGCAGATGGAACACTTTTGCACTCACAGAATACCGGGGAGCTGGAAGAGGGTGATCATCATGATAATACAAAGGTTTTTGAGTTTCTAAAAAAATGGACACCCCAGAATGTTAGTATTTGATTTATGAAAGCAAAAATTAAAAAAGTGCTGATTAATGCGGCACATAAGTGGATATTGCTTGAAAATGATCCCGGTAAGATTACCAACAGTCTTGTCCTGGGTCTTTCAATAGGCTTGATTATTCCTATGGGTTTGCAATCGATTGTGGCAATTCCGGTGTCTCTATTAATTAATGGCAATATCATCATCGTAATCACAGCCACATTAATTTCAAATCCATTGACTGTTGTTCCCATTTACTACTCTGCGTTCCTTATTGGTGAGAGTCTGACGGGGTTAGAGGTTCCATGGTCTATAATATCGGAGAATATTGAAACTACCTCGTTTGAAAATTGGTTTTCTTTGGGCGGGGATGTTCTGATTATAATGATAACAGGGGTTCTAATACAGGGGATTATCATATCCGGTTTGGCTTATTTTATATTCAGTTATTTGCTGGATATTTATTTCAAACGAAAAAACACAGAAGCTTAGCTAAGCGTTTTGTATAAACCTATTATCTTCATTAGTTGTTGTTTAATCTTAGATTTTATATAACACCAATCATTCAATCAACGGTTTCCCGGAATAGCAGAAGTCGGATTTACATTTACTGTTTTTCATATAGTAAATGTGATATAGATTTTTCATATTATTTTTATTATCTTAAAATTATTGATTAGTATTGGATATATTAATATACATAGTCATTATATGGAAAGATCCGGCGCTATTAATTTAAGTCGGAAAATTTTTATCATAAAAGATAACTAGAAGTGAGCCAATGCGAGAGACAAGATTAAAAGGAATTTCTGTATCTGAAGGCATCGCACTGGGCAGTATATGTATCTACCGGACAGAACTGGATGATGTACAAACATATAGTGTTGACAGAGCACATATATCTGCGGAGCTAGACCGGTATTTTTCTGCACTTAATGAAGTCAGCATGCAATTCATGGCAAAACAGAACCGGATTTCCCGTCATATCGGTGCAAAACAGGCTGAAATTTATGATGCCTATCGCCTCATCCTGGAAGATCCGGTTTTTCAGGAAGAAATTCCCCAGGAAATCCGTGATAAACATGTGAATGCCGAGACCGTAATACAACAAAAACTGCTCTTTTTTGAGAAGCAATTTGAAGGCATTGAAGATGTGTATTTGCGTGAACGTGTTTTTGATATTCGTGGGGTTTCGCGCAGATTAATTTATAACCTGATGCAAAAAGATTCTCACTGTGATTTTAACCGCTATGAGGATAATATACTGGTTGCCAGAGAACTGACACCAGTGGATTCCATTTATTTTCAACACCGGCATCTCAAAGGTATCGCAACCGAATTTGGTGGAAAAACAAGTCACGCGGCTATCTTGGCCCATTCTCTGGAAATTGCCGCTGTGGTCGGGGTAAAAAACCTCATGCGTAGCCTGAGAAACTCCCAGCGGGCAATTATTGACGGATTTGAGGGAGAAATCATCCTTAATCCTGATGTAGGTACCGTGAAGAAGTACCGCAAGGAAATGAAGCACTGGGAAAACCAGCGTCAACAATTTCAAAATTCAATAGAGATTCCGGTACCTAAGATTACCGGAAGACAGGTTCGGCTTCTGGCCAATATTAATGATGAATATGAAATCGATCTGGCCCATAAGTATCACGCGGAGGGGATAGGACTCTTCCGGACAGAAATGCCGTTCATTGCCAAAGAACGACTTTTAACCGAAGAGGAGCAATTCGAAATATATAAAAAAGTACTTTCTTCTTTCCCGGACCAGCAAGTTGTAATTCGCTTGCTTGATATGGGCGGCGATAAATTTTTGCCCTTCAGAGAAGAGGCCCATGAATTAAATCCGTTTCTCGGATGGCGTTCAATCCGGATCTTATTATCAGATAAAAATCTATTTGGAAATCAATTACGGGCATTATACCGGGCTGCCAAATTTGGTAACCTGAAAATATTAATCCCGATGGTATCTAGTATAGAAGATATTCTGGCCATAAAACGGGTGATAAAAAAAATAAAAAAAGAACTGAACTATTCGGGACCAGATGTTCCAATCGGCATAATGGTTGAAGTGCCCTCCGCCGCGATTGAAATAGAGAAGCTATTACGTGAAGTGGATTTTGCCAGTATTGGCACTAATGATCTGATTCAGTATACACTGGCGGTTGACCGAAACAATGAAAAAGTGGCCAGCTATTACCAGCCATTAAATGGCGCGGTATTATGTATGATAAAACGTGTTGCAGATGCGGGATTAAATTTGAAAAAGGATATATCCATCTGTGGTGAGATGGCAGGTGATCCGATTTATATACCATTATTACTTGCGCTTGGTCTCAGAAATCTTAGCATGCATCCGGGTGCCATTCCGAGAGCAAAAAATTTAATCATAAAAACTCCGGATAAGATTGTAGAACATCTCATAAAAAATTATGAAAAGTTCAAGACAACAAAAGAATTATCAAAATATTTGTCATCAAACCTAAGACAAATTGAAGAAAATGTCTGATTTTTGTGGAAGAAATAAGTTATGTTGCGAAATTTAATCATACGTTTGTTTGTAAATACAATAGCGTTAGCAGTGGCAAGTTTAATTGTCCCGGGAATATCATATCATTTATTTGAAGATCTGGTAATTGCCGCAGCGCTATTCGGGATTCTGAACACATTTATAAAACCTATCCTGATCATTCTCACACTTCCCATCAATATTTTAACGCTTGGATTGTTTACATTTATTATCAATTCTATCATGCTTGTTCTGACCGGATCATTTCTTGAGGGATTTTTTGTTTCCGGTTTTTGGCCGGCCCTCGCTGGCGCGATAATTATTAGTATTGTAAGTGTGGTCCTGAATGCACTTATAAAAGAAGAAGAAAAATAATATTTGTGATATTTTGGGATCCATTCGCAAATGATTAAGATGAAATCAGTCGTGATTACAGGGGTTTCCAGCGGTATCGGGCTGGACACAACGCGAGAATTAATTGAACATGATTATCATGTATTTGGCAGTGTACGGACAAAAGAAGATGCAAAAGGGCTGAGTGCCAGATTCGGCAAAAAATTTACGCCGTTAATTTTTGATGTACGAGAGAAAACGGCAATTGCCGCTGCAGCAATGCAGGTAAAAAACATTCTCGGTGACCAATCGCTCTGCGGTTTGATAAATAATGCCGGTATCGTTGTCGCGGGTCCATTGATCCATATTCCTGATGAGCAGCTAAAAGCACAATTAGATGTAAATGTATTTGGCGTGTTAAATGTGATAAAAGAATTTTTACCGTTATTGGGTGCGGTTAAAAGTAATAATGACTCTCCTGGCCGCATTATTAATATCAGTTCCGTCAGTGGTCATATAACTTATCCATTTATCGGACCATATGCTGCTTCAAAACATGCACTGGAATCACTCTCTGAAGCATTGCGCCGTGAATTAATGATATATGGCATTGATGTTGTTTTGATTATTCCCGGTAATACGGAATCCCTGATTTGGGAAAAAGCAAAAAGTACACCTGATTTTAAAGATACTGATTATGAATCAATAATTTTGCATTTGCGGGAGGGTTTGCTAGGGGGAGATATTCACGATGCCTTGCCGGTAGAAAAAGTAAGCCGACTGATTCACCACGTCCTGACAGCGCGCAAACCAAAAACCAGATATGTTATCCTGAAACATAAGATCATGGGCTGGATTTTACCACGCATCCTTCCTGATCGCCTCCTTGACAAAATGATTGCACATCGTTTGGGATTGGGTAAATGATATTTGACAGGATAACAGGATACTTTCTTATATAGAATTATTTTGCAGATATGCACTCACTGGTTCCCAAGTTAAACTTGGGAACAGGTCTGTATCACTGACACTCACGATAAACGACCCTTTCAACCTGGTTTGTTTTATTAGATCCTGAAACAAGTTCAGGATGACATAAACGCTACAACTTTTTTATCTCAACTATAGCATTCTTTATTATCATCCTGTTAATCCTGTTATCCCGTTAATAACTATTTTATTAGCTGCATTTTGCCTATCAGTTGCTGATCGCGCCATCTGACTAAATATAAATAGGTCCCGCTGGCAAGATGCGATCCGTCAAATGTGATTTTGTGTGTACCAGCCGATAAAGTCTCTGATTGAATTGTCGAAACCTTTTGTCCTAACATATTGAATATATTAATATCTACGACATCCTGCTTCGGAATTGTGAAGTGAAATGTGGTGCCAGGATTAAACGGATTTGGATAGTTACCATGTAGGGTAAAATCTCTGACAATTTCGGGATTTTTATTATCAATACTTGTTGCAATGATGCCAAAATAATTCAGAATGCTTTCAACAAATTTTTCCCGTTGAGATTCCTGGTATATAGTTTCAAACGGAAAACCAGCATATACTATACTGCCTTCTGCCGAACCGCCAGGGAATATCCCGGTTTTAGCCACTGCGGCAATTTTATCATTATCATATTTCAGAATGGCCTGAGAATTGTTGCTGACGTTCAGCGCATCGGGATAATCTTCTTCATATACACCGTGTGTACCATCATCATATTGAATAGTTAATTCGCTGAATACCCCGATAATACCATGTACCGTATAACTTTGTGAATCATCCTGATAGTACTCGGCACAAAGATAATTATGAATAAAATCCTTATCTGTTTCAGAGCCTTTGTTGTCAAGATCCCAGGCAATTTCTGATCCTGAGACAAACAATTTTCCGCCTTGTTTAAGATAGTCTTTTACCAGGGTTTGTTCGGCGCTGCTAAAAGATTCCCCCCGAACACTTTCATCACCCAATATCCAGAACACGGCATCATAGTCTGCCAATCGCACTGATTGAGCGAGTACATCATCATTATCGGTAGATTCAAATGACACCTGAAAAGGTTCCAGGGCTTGACCCATCTGCATGGCAAAATTATGATATGGTACGCTGTAAGATCCATCCACGCGATCGAATGAATCGACAATTAATACTCGCGGGGTACCGGGTATATATCTGTAACCATAGGTATCAGAGGGGTAGCTTTCTTTTGAGGGATTATCGGCGGCCCGGGCTGTGAGTCTGTAATAACAGGCCAGATCCGAATCCTTTGCGAAGTTTATGGTTCGTGAACTTTGTTGCAGGGTGTTCTCTGCAGTAGCGTATTCCCAATTTGTACCATCCAATGTCAGATAAAGATTAAATCCATTTATGTCGCTCTGATCACTGATTTGCCATGACAACCGAACACTATCTGTAGTAACCACGTGACTCAATACCGGTTTGGCAAGTAAATTAGGAGATCCTTCCATGTTTATATAGTATCTTGGTGTGTAGGAGGTGAGATCGCTGTAGTTGTAACTATGATAAGAAACCCGCCAGTCGCGACCGGCCGATTCAACCACCAGGAGTGATCCATCCGTATTATAATCAACGAACATGCGAACATGTCCGACCTTATGTACCGCATCACCCGGCCCGATCTTATCCCAGGAGTCATAGGCAATCGTGATATTATCATCCATCATACGGGTTGAATAATGCGTGGATAATTTCCAGCAACGTGATACAAATCCTGAACAATCCACCCCGACAGAGTAACCACTCACACCGGAAGTGGCGATATCCCCGGCATATTTTCCATCCAGTAATCCCTGGTCAAATCCGGCAAGCGTCCAGAATCCTCCCCATTTATATGGGATCTTAGTGTTCTGTCCAATAGAAAGCCATCCTGGTGTCTCAACTTCAATCCCATCCGGATCCGTGATCCGTCCATTGGTCAGATTTTTGGCTTCGGCATTCCATACATGTTTGACATAGGTATCACCGATTGCCAATGCCTCATCCCGGGTAACAGACGCATTTATTGATTCAGGTGTGCCGCTTTTTGATAAACCGACATTTTCCGGTTCCGGAAGATTCATTGTGCTATTATTATAATGATGATCAGATTCGAATTTTTCAGGATATGTATAATCTGGTGAACCGGATTCCTGTTCATTATTATACCAGGCGATAATATGAATTCCGTCCTGGCCGGAAATCATATGATACAGATTTCCGCGTTCATCCACGTCAAACTCACGAAAGATATAACTGTGTTTTAGCGCAGGAATAGAAATACGGTTTAGAATATTACCATCGGGATCAATTAACTGGACCGTTCTTTCGACAATCAACGGTACCTGCTGACTGAGATATTCGATGTAAAAGTACCGATTGCCCGCCGGAGTATTACCAATATGTTTTACTACTCCCAAATTCCCCAGGTTGGATTCAATACTAAATGCCGGTGTATCATTTACCCGGATATCTACTTGATAAAAGGAAGTCTTATTAATTTTTATTGTATTTTGTACTACCGGCTTTTGCAGCCCGCTAACATTTGTGAGTATGCGGGTCTGGTTACTTAATATGGCAGATGTTTGGCCGTTTTGAGTATCTAGTCCGGTAATCATGGTACGGGGAGATTGCGGCGTATAAATTTTTTGCATGGTGCCACGATATAGTTCGAACACTTCATTTTCATTGAGCAGTATCATATGGTTTTGTGATAAAATGGTAAAATCATCAGCAAAAGGGAGTCGGTATGGCAAATCGGTGCGATACTTACCAGACTCAAAAATCATGACTCTTTGCTTCTCAGAATCCAGAATTGAAATATCCTGGTCGGAAACTCTGAATGCCGTTGGTCCAAACTGGCCGCCTGGTGCAATTCGTATACCCGCATGATTGGCAGCGTTGCCCCATGGAATATGAAGTAATTCTTTGTATTCAAGTGCAGCAAAACCACAGGTATTTATAATAACTATTAAAAATATAATTAAGATACGATTCATAGGTCCTCAGCAATAGTGTTGTAAATGTAACTCTCTTATCGGTATAAGAGTTTCATGTTTTATAAAAAACTAAATTTAATATATGGAATGAAAATTACAAGCAATCTGGTTTTTTCTTCTATTTTAGGTAGTTACTTTTCAGACAGGATCACAGGATACATCCATCTATATTGTATTTAGCTGGTATTCTCTGGTTCCCAAACTGAGTTTGGGAACCCAATTGTGTTCCCAAGTTCAACTTGGGAACAAGGAATTCAAAATCCTGCATTCCCGAAAAAAGCATTTCCCTCCGGTCAATAAATCGGGACCAAATCATTCAAGATTTGGCCAGCATCTAGTCTCTCATCGAATCAATACCATTTTCTTTACCTGATGAATTCCTTCACCGATAAGACGGTAAAAATAGACACCGCTGGCGACTGATATTCCCTGTCGGTTGAGGCCATTCCACTTGATTTCGTGATATCCGGCTTTCATATTTTCATTGATCAGGGTGCTTACTTCCTGTCCAAGAATATTATAGATTTTCAGACTGACCAGTTTATTGTCCCCGTTTTCGGGTATACCAAATCTTATGGTAGTATTTGGATTAAATGGATTTGGATAATTCTGTAGCAGTTTATAGGATACCGGAATTATCTTGGGTGCAAAACTGGCATCCATTGTTGCATAAACCAGAAACTTATTATTCTCCGAAGCAGAGGTGAACTCGTAATTATTCTCTTCACCCAGATTGACTATTTTTTCATTCATCTGATCTACAAGATACAAATAGATACCTGATTCCCCATTCCACTTTTCCCAGCTGAGTGTGTGTTTTTTACCTGTACTGCTGCTGGACACAACGAAACGCCATTCCTTAACTTCCCTAAGATCATCGAAAGGTTTACGCAAATCCTGCGTTATATTTCCTTGTTCGGATGGGAAATATGCGGCACAATACTCATCCAGATGGGGCGGTTCATAAATGGGTAGACTGGTTTCCGATTCGCTTATGCCGATAACATTTCCGGCATCCTGATGTTGTGTATTTGATACATTGAATGACAATTGCCACTGATTGGCGTTCATAGTCCGTTTACCTAAATTATTTGTACCTGCAATTCCGGTAAGGGATGCATCCCTGATATTAACACTTGCGGGAAAGGCCGGGGTTCTGGGGTAAACCAAAGTAACCGGCTCGGTGGCATGTACCCAATAGCCGCGCCAGGGTGCCGCGATTGTCGTATCGATTTTACTCCAGTTGTATCCTTCATTAAGGATTGAAGACTGATACCAGTATATTCCGGGAGATAAATACTTTGTAAATACTTCATCTTTTGAAATCTCAATATCACTTCCGGGTTTCAGATATTTAAAATTACCCAGATCAAGATGGTAGCCCGCTGGTACACCGATCTGATTCCAGCCTTTTACCAGAGTCAGATGTGTGGAATCCACATCCTGATTAGTGACCGGGAGATTGGAGACATCCAGTTTGCGCGGCCTCAGACTTAAAATCCAGACTCCCTGCCCGGCCCTGATCGTTGAGTCGGTATACGAAATATATTCGCTGTTTTTATTATTCCAGCGATATACATGGGCCGTCGAATCAGCGATAAATTTTCGCAGATCAATGTTATGTTCCCTGGGGAAACTGGCCAGATACCACTTGTTTTGCAGTACCGGAACGACAGAAGCATTGACTACAATTCGTTGGTTAAATCCTCTCTTAATGATACCATTGCTATCGGGATCAAATACCCATAATTCAAAATGATACAAACCATCCGGGAGCGGGTAAAAGTCCAGGGAACCGAGCGGAATATTGTCTTCTCTTTGGAGTTCTGTAACACCAGTGGTTGTTATCTGGCTGAATTTATATCTTGCCCGGAGAGATTCGGTTGAGGCACCATATCTCCAGTTATAGTTTTCAACCGTGTCATCCGCTGTAAATTGAAAATGTAATGCTGAAAAAGTGTGTATAGAATCCGGCTGTGACAGCATAATAATTTCTGGTGCATCGTGATCAAAAAGTATATTCATCACTAGTTTAATGCCACTTGCAGGTTGATCGGGCTGATTGGATATAAGCCGCAGTGTAACTTCGTGTGGTTCTTCTCTCATCGATTTATTCGGATTCATGTGATAGCCAATGTCAACGGAATCTCCCGGGATTAAAATAATCTGGCTGGTATCGGCACTGAACCATTGGTCGATAAAGGCATCCGGATCATATTGAAAATTAAACCAAAGTGTACCGCCACCATCGTTTTTCACCTTCAAAGTTTGATACAGCGTATCCCCGGGTGGCACATAATTAACGCGGTCAGTAAAATCGAGAGTGATATCCGGAGCAAGCGTAGTCGCCGTTATTTCCACCGGATCAGAATAAATCCTGAATCCCGGATCAAAATAGTTAAAAATGGTGATAAAATAGGTCTGGGCAATCTCCAGTTTTGGTATCTTGACCTGTACCGGTATGTCAAGAGCAAAGGTTGTATCGATAAAGTTAACGGCGGCATCGGCGTCGTTTATGGCAGAACTTTTACTCCAAACAATTCGCGTCCCGGTATAGAATGTGCTGAATTCATTTTTCCACCCAAGTAGTAATTCCTGATCCATTGAGGTTACCTGCGGTGACGCGACCGCCAGTACCGGGGTCAACATAACCTCAAAATTAAAAGTATCACTGGCACTTACCTGACCATCATTTGCCGTAATAATAACTTCATACTTCCCTGTATCGCCAAACGCCGGTGTATAATCTATCACTCCGGTAGCCGCATCTATATCAAAAAGAGGGAAGTTGTCTGAATAGCTGAGTGCATCCCCATCCACATCAATGGCAGAAGCCTTATAACTGAATTGTAATAAGGCATAGGCCAAAGTATCCGGTATGTTTTCAATGACCGGGATATCATTTGTATTAATCACATTAATTTTTGTTTTCAAGGTATCATCAAAACCAAAACGATCCGTCACTCCTATCTCAACCGGAATGCCGGTGATAACATCTTCATTCCGGGGTATACCGGAAACGGCGCCATTTTTTTCAACCGTCATCCACCCAGGAATATTCACCGGATAAAAGTCCAATGTATCTTTGTCAATATCTACTGCAAAAACAGTATCCACATAGACACTGTCTTCAGTCGCGTCTAAAAGAGCAGAAGTCAATATTTGCGGTGGATCGTTGACATTGGCCACTTCGATAAATGTGATCAGGGTATCAGCTTCACCCGCTTCATCAAGCGCTTCAATTTCAATTTTTACACCGCTCCCAACATCTTTATTCAATGGCGTACCAGAGAGAGAACCATCACTCAATAGACTCATCCATTCGGGAATGAAAACCGGGGCAAATAATATTCTGTCACCATCTGGATCAAAAGCACGAACGGTATCAATATATGCACGGTCCTGCACCGCATTCTTTAATGAGACAGTCGATATTTGTGGTGGCCGGTTAAGACCAACACCGCGTATGGGGAGTATCAGACCTTCCGCTGTAAAATGTGGATCATTACAACGAATAAAAACTTCATCAAAATATACCTGTCTCTGGCCGGGTAGAAAATTCATTTTAAACACAGCACTGTCACCGGGTGGGATAAATACAGGTAATTGTTCAAAATAGTTAAACTCAGCCACATGTAATTCAAGATTAAAAATTTCCAGTTGGCGGTTTCCGGTGTTATGAACGACCAGGTCTGTGACTTGAGTTTCGCCAGGAAAAGCCGACATAAAAAGTGTATCGATTTTCACATCGATCCGGGGTTGAAAAGTCGGCATGGCAAACGGTGATCCACCATATACGCCCTGGTTAATCCGCCCTCCATTGGGCATCGGCTCCAGACTGAAATCATCATTTGGGTCTCCGGCATCAATCGTTGCTGACATGGTATCCGGAATAAAGTCCATGGAATCCATAACAAATGGTTGGAACAGCGGTGGTATCGGATTCAGCTCAAAACCGGTATACTTCCCCTCGATACTGTCTACGCTGGAGTAAGTGATATTAAGATCTATGGTCGACTGATTGCGAATATCCGACCCTTTTTTAAAGTCGTTAAAAATGTCGTCTTTATTGTTATGATAAATGATCGCATTTTTTATCTTTACCTGCGAGTTATCGTAGATGTCAATGCCTTCACTTTTATTACCCACAATCGTGACATTCTTCAGATCAACGATAGAGTTACTGCTGGTCTGGATACCGATCTCATTATCGGATATAATTATATTTTCTGCTTTTAGAAATCCATTTGGAAAAAGTACATTAAAGGCAGTTTGATTATGAGAGAATCCGGCAAAAGATAAACATACGGGCCGGTTTTCGATCACGCATACCTTCATTAGCCCCTTCAATATCAAACCAGTGAAATCGAACAGTATCCGTATTGACGATTCCTGAGATAGTAACTCCGAGCCAAGGTTGTCTGTCATCCTTTGCACGGAAATTTACAAACGCCTCCTCAGTTCCTGTTACATCCAAATTCCCATACACAGTAAGGCCGGCCTCAGGCTCGAATACGAGCTCCACACCTTCTGTAATAAGGAGTGAGGAATCTTGTCTCACCTCGATGGGACCGGTCACAAGATATGGAAATAGCGTGTCTGAAAGTACGCCGGAGATAGAGCCTGATAATTCAAAGGGTATAATTACCTCCAGATTTCCGGTCATTGGAAAAGCCATGGCGGAAAGATTCATGGCTTCAACCCGGTACCAGTATATACTACCCGGTGCGACCGTTGAATCAACATAGGAGTTGGTAAAACTTGTGGCAATCGGAACCATGCTCAGCGTATCCGGTCCGCGAAAAATATTGTAAAAATCCAGGTCTATAATGGGATCAAATTCTTTCCAACCGAGGTAAATGGCACCGCTGGATACGTCAATGGAATCGAAGTTGGCGATATTGACTTGTTGGCCACCGGGTCCGGGTAAATTACGGATCACTTGAAATTGGCCCAGATCGCTGTCATATGCAACAACATCCAAAGAAGCATCCATATCAAAATCGCCAGGTGTTAACCCGGTGGGCTCCACTTCAATAATTCGCTCAACATCAAAACGCTCACTAAATGAGGCGCCAATATTCTGAAAAACCTTAAATTTTTTGCCAGTAGCGGTGATAACGACATCCAGAAAGCGGTCATTGTTAAAATCATGGGCAATAAAAGAAGTAATTGAGTCCGGATCGCCCTGGTTAATAACGGTCATTTCGGAGAATTGCCAATCAGGATCCTTATGGAATATTCTGATTATTTCTCTGTTTTGAGCAAGCACCTCCATCTGCCGGTCGTCGTCAATATCGGCCAGGATGAATTTATCAAATGGTCCGGGAATCATAGTCTCCTGGTCAAATCCTTCCCATGCGACCATATGTCTTAGTACAATATCACCGGATGGTGTCAGTCCGGCAAAATCTGTAAAGGCATCTGCATCAATATCCCTCAGTTCCACATTGCTCCAGTCCATCCCGGGATCACCAAAAAGCTGAAAACCGAAAGAGGACTCATCCACCATGACCCGGGTCTGCAGAGAGTCATTTATGATAGCCAGATCCATCAGGGCATCCTGATCTGCCGAATATACTTCAACATCCCTAATATTATTTGAAAAATAAGATGCCCCAAACCGGAATGGGTTTGGTGATGCATCCGGTTCTTTGATGTATGTTTGAATCATATTATCATCAAAGACGACCAAATCCATCCAACCATCCAGATTGATATCCATGGTACGTATTTGATCGGTGATTCCCGAATTAAGTGAGAGGGGAGATGCCAACGCTTCTGTTAAGGGTGGCGAAGACTCACCACTAGGTGTTCCCGGAAACAGATATATTGAGTCGGATGTTATTGTTACCAAATCAAAGATATCATCTTCAGTAAAGAATCCGGTAACAAAATTTGAAGTTTTTGTACCCAAAAAATTCAGTGGTGTAGGCGAAGAATTAAGAAAGTTTTGTCCGCTACTGGATATGGCAAATAATTGATAATTAAATGTTTTATCAAATGGTAATAATGAAATATTCTCACGGATATTATTTGACAGAATAATGGTCCAAATTTCTCCGGGGATGGACCCGCTATTTTGAATAAAAATTTCAATGGTTGTGCTGTCACCGGGAAAATAGCTGACGGTAAAGGGAACAAAACCCTGAATGGAACTCTGTATAAATATGCCATTCTGCACACTTGCAATATCAGTTACAGTGGTAAAACTAATCTGAAGTGAGGTTTGGGCCGGATATGAAAACTCGTTCATAAAGGGAAACATATCACGGACCATAAAGTCATAACGTGCTATCAGACCATCAGATCCGGCTGCAATTGCCACAGGCTGTGGACCCGGGTTGGGAGACACAGTGATGGCATTTAATGATTTGCCTTCCATATTCTGATAAACCGGACCAAATGTGCTTGCCCAGCGATCCGACATATATATAAATCCGTTAGCGGTTGTCACCCAAATTTTTTCAAACGTATCCGTTACACCACTAATATCTGTAATCGGGAAATCAACCTCGGGTGGAAAATTAGCCGACATTGTTCCGTATGTTCCGCCCAGATCTTCCAATACCAACAGGGCACCGGTTCCGGTCATTGTATTTTCACCAGCGAAATAGAGGCGTCCAAAATCGGCAAAGGCAGATTTGACCATGACGTTGTCAAGTGAATCCACAAATTCAAAGACGGTATCATTGTTTTCATCGGATAGAATGTAGGATTTGGTGTTCCAGAACGCACTGGCATATACGCCGTAGGGGGTAGATATCAAACTGGTGAAATTTACAATATTACCATTTACGGCTCCGGGTATCCAACTGTCACCTTTATCATCAGAATAATAAATCCGACCATTATCGCCCGCAATCCAGATGCGGTTTCCATTTACAGTAACCGCATGCAAATCTTCTGGTACAGGTGTATTTTCATCAAAAAGAGATTTCTGTCTGACGCGGAACACTGACCCACCCTGACCGACAGCGATTACAGTGGTATCAGCAATGTCATACAAAACATCGACGGCTTCTATTCTGTCTGTGGATGGGATTGGGATTTGTTTCCAGCCAAATCCACCATTATCAGAAAAAGCAAAATAGGCATTATCTCCGACAATAAAAAACTCTGCACCGCTTGTATCACGGGATACAATGTCATTAACCCATTCCGGCTGAACTTGCAGCACTTTATCTGTCCATCCTCCGGCGGTAACTATTCCGGAGAACATGAATATCAGAGTTGTTAGAATCGGCACCAACAAATATATATTTTTAATTCTCATAATTCGCATCCTTAGCACGACTACCAATGAATTATTATCGGCATTCACCACCCATAGTTTATATATATTGCCACTTAGAAATAAAAATAATAACCGGATTTATTATTACCGTGATCCCTGTCAATTTCATAATAAATGGAGCGAGAGGTTAAAGCAGAAATTTTTTTAACACTCGGAGAAGTTTATTCTCAGTTTTATAACCGAGGATTAAAAAGCACAGGGATCTAATGTTAACTTCATTTAATATAGAGTTGAAGAAAATCCTTTGATGTCGTGACTGGCAAACTACAGGCAAAATTGTGACATATATATGCGGTTGGATTCCCGTTAGACGTGGTCTTTCCATCAAATAGAGATGCACTTAAAAAGTCAGGAAATTTATTCTCTTCAACACTAATCACTACCTTAAATGGTTCAAATTTTTCGAAGATTATTTTATAAAATGCTTCAGGTGATTTCCCGGCGGGAGAGATTAATAAAATTTCCTTTGGTTTCTGATGATAAAATTCCAGGCCAATCAGGTAACTGGCATATCCATAGGGATTTTTCATTATGCTGTGACCATATTTTTTTAGAATCTGCTCACTGTAATTGTATTGATTATTATTTTCAGTCAATGAGTAAAACCGCAGATTATTATGCAACATTACGGAGATGGCGGAGGGAACAGACTGATCATTTTCATCTTTCATACGGAACAACAAATCGTCTCTATTTTCACGGGATACAAAATACCCACCGTTTTCAGAGTCCCAGAAATCCGAATTGACCACCTTGAGTAGATTTTGTGCCCATTCTAAATAGGATTCATCAAATAAAGCCTCATAAGCGTCGAACAACCCGCGAATCAAAAAGGCATAATCTTCCAGATACCCGTCTATTTGGGCCTTGCCTTTGTTATAGGTACGCAGTAAATGATCATTTTGGCTCAGGTTTTGTTTTAAAAATGAAATGTTCTTTGTAATAACTTCTTTATATTCCGGATCCCTGAAAATTTGATATGCCTTTGAATACGCAGAGAGCATCAGGGCATTCCAGGAAGTTAAAATTTTGTCATCCAAACCGGGCCGGATTCTTGTGCTGCGCGCCTCAAGTAATTTGCTTCGAGATGCATGCAATATTTTTCTTATGTCATCCTCAGTCTTATTAAATCGCGCACTAACATCACTCAAAGTGGTTTGGACATGTAAAATGTTTTTTCCTTCAAAATTACCCTGGGCAGTTACATCATAATAATCACAAAATATTCTGCTGTCCGATCCTAAAATGTTATCAATTTCAACTTTATCCCAGACATAAAATTTACCTTCTTCGCCCTCACTATCTGCATCGAGACTGGAATAAAAACCACCTTCAGCGGATGTCATTTCACGTCGCACAAATTCAAGAATATCGCGCGCAACATCTGCAAAAAACGGATCGCCTGTAACCAGATACGTATCCAGATACAAGGGAACCAGCTGGGCATTGTCATAAAGCATTTTTTCAAAGTGCGGAACGAGCCATTTGTCATCTACTGAGTAACGGGCAAATCCACCACCAATTTGATCATAAATTCCACCCTCGGCCATCTTCTTGAGTGAGTGGGTGACCGTATGTAAATATTCTTCCTCACCGGTTCGATGATAATAATTCAATAAAAAAGTCAGGGGTTGGATTGCCGGAAATTTTGGCGCCCGGCCCAATCCGCCATTTTGCCGGTCAAACATACGATTCAGACTTGCAGCCGCATCGCCCAAAGCCATCATCTTTGGAATTTCGGAATTGGTATCTTCGTTCATGGAATTTTCAAATGCCTCTCGAACCGATGCAATATTCTGCTTTAATGCTGATTTTTCCTGATTGTAAAACTTGCTAACGTGCTGCAGCACATTTTTCCATGAAGGACGGCCATAACGGTCATCGGGAGGGAAGTAGGTTCCGCCATAGAAGGGTTCTAAGTCCGGTGTAAGGAATACATTTAACGGCCAGCCGCCGCTGCCGGTTGTCATCTGTACATAAGTCATATAAATCTGATCGATATCCGGTCGTTCTTCGCGATCCACCTTAATACAGACAAATAACTCGTTCATTATTTTGGCAGTTTCTTCGTCTTCAAAGGATTCATGCTCCATAACGTGACACCAGTGACATGCTGAATAGCCAATGCTCAACAGGATGGGTCTGTTAAGTGATTTTGCCAGCTCAAAAGCGGCTTCACCCCATGGATACCAGTCCACTGGATTGTCGGCATGTTGTAATAAATACGGGCTGGTTTCTTTTGCCAGATGGTTTTTATAATTTCCCAATTGAATTTCCTCAGATTGTTGATGTTCCTCTGCGGTACAGCTAAATAGTATGACCGACAGTAATATAATTTGATATTTCATATGCTTTAATTTTAGTTGATAAGAATCTATACGAAATCTGAGGAATAATAATTTCATGTTAGCGTTATTTTGACATAGATAAAGCAAATTCTTAATTTAAACGAAAGACAAAGTTTGATTTTGATTAACCACGAAGTTCACGAAGAACTAATTTCTCCGATTCAATCATTTAGAGAGAATTTTTTACAAAAAATTTACTCTATTAAAATTTCGTATACTTCGTGCTCTTCGTGGTGAATGTTTTATTAAATGTCCCAAGCAAATGGCCACAGGCCGTCGTTCGCCATTTGGATGAGCACTGAGTCTCCTGTGGTTTTTTTATATTTATACAGGGACCCGAATCATGAAAAATTTAGTATTATATCTTCCTTTTGTTTGGACTTTTACTGGGTGGATGTGCAAAAACGCATTCCGATCGCGGTAACAATCAAAAATATACTTCTCCAATTTCTATAGAAAATTTGCAGGCCAATATGGCTTTTCTTGCCTCCGATGAACTGGAGGGCAGGGAGACGGCGACACGTGGCGAAGATTTGGCGGCGCTGTATATAAAATCCGAATTAAGAAAATATGGTGTTGGTCCCCTGGATGAAATAGGGGGTTACTATCAGCAAGTCGAATTAATCCGAACCAGTTTTGATGAAAACTCGTCAATCGCTGTTTTGAGTGCGGATAATAGTAAAATCATGGATTTGGAATATCTTACTGATTTTGCTGGTTCATCACGGGTATTTGCCTCCCTGGATACCGTGGCAAATCTGGTTTTTGCCGGATATGGCATCACAGCCGAAGAGTTTGAATATGATGATTATGATTCGATTGATGTGACCAACAAGTTTGTATTGATTTGGCCGGGTGAACCGTTAAGTGAAGATACCGCTTATTTCTCCGGCGAGGAGGATACAAAATACAGTGGTTTATTTACAAAAGTTGCCACAGCAAAAAAACAGGGTGCGCTTGGTATCTTTCTTGTTTCCAAGATGGAAGAAAAATATGGTTGGGAAGCAATCATTAACTATGGTGGAAAAGGTAGTCTGGCCTTAAGAAAACAGGAAAAAGATACTAAGCCAAGTAGTCGATTACCTAGAATCTATCTTAAAACTGCCACGCTTGAAAAGATCCTGGAGAACTCACAATATTCTTACGAAGTAATCGCTGAAAGAATAGCTGCCGGACAAACAATCCCGGCATTTGAATTAGAAAAAAAGGTTAAGGTGAAATTTAATTTTCTTACCGATTCGACAGTAACGGCAAATAATGTTATTGGTTATTTTGAAGGAAATGATCCGGTATTAAAAAATGAAATAGTGGCTATTGGTAATCACTATGATCATGTTGGGACGTCCAGCACCGGAATCTATAACGGGGCTGACGATAATGCTTCGGGTGTTGTGGCAACACTGGAAGTGGCAAAGGCTGTGGCATATAATAAGGAACTAAAACGATCTGTATTGTTTCTTTTTCATACAGGTGAAGAAAAGGGTCTGCTTGGATCGAAATATCTTTCAGCAAATTTAAATAACATTGACAAAATGGCCGCCTATATCAATCTGGACATGGTAGGCCGTGGCCCGGTTGACAGTATCTATGTGATAGGTGCAGATAAGTTGAGTACAGAGTTCAGTGAAATAGTTGAACAGGCAAATAATGAAAGTGTTGAGTTTGGTTTTGATTATAAATATAATGCACCCGGTGACCCAAATCGCTTTTATTACCGTAGTGATCATTATAGTTATGCCAAACACGAAATTCCGGTGGTGTTCTTTTTTGATTATATGACAGAAGATTATCACAAGGTTACAGACACAGCAGAAAAAATTAATTACGAGAAGCTGGCAAAAATCTCTGATTTAAGTTACACGATACTAAAGATCACCGCCAACCGGGATGCAAAGCCGGAAGTGGACAAGCCCCTTTCTGCAAAGCAGGACTAAAAGTTATGGATTAGAGATTAGAAATGAGAGATGAGAAATGAAAAGTTTTTTTAAAACAACTTGACACATTGAAATCAAAATCTAAAAACTTCTCTAACTTCTCTAATCTCTAATCTCTAATCTCTAATCTGCCTCATTTTCCTTTACGAATAACAATATTACCATTGATGGTTTCAATTTTTACTTTGAATTTTCCACCCGCGACTTCACCGGTACCATAAATATATTTTCGGGGTGAACCATCGTCATAGTCCCAGTCCTCTGATTCTTCAATCTTGACAGGAAAATCGCTGATAATTTTATACTTGTCTGATTCTCTTTTGGTATAGGTTAGTTTCAGATCAAAATTCATGGAAAGGCCGGCTGGAACAGTAACCGTTATGTCACCACCCATGGATGAAATATCTATATCACGATCACCCTTGTTTGGATCTCCAACCATCTTGGCACTTACATCGCCTCCCATAGTAGACAATTTAAACCCACCATCAACCTCTTTGAGTGTAATATCGCCACCCATGGTTTTGGCTTTGACGAAGACCCCGGCATAGCCTATTTCTATATCGCCACCCATTGTACTTACATTGGCCCCGGCGGATGCATCGTCCACTTTAATTTCACCACCCATGGTAGATATGCGAACTTCTTTGGTACGATTTCTGGATTTGCCTTTTCCCTCTCCAACATATTTAACATCCCCGCCCATACTGGAGCCACGTACATTGCCGGCAACATTATTAAAGATGATATCCCCGCCCATAGTCTTAAGTTCACCATCCAGGTTTGAGTCTCTTACATCGATATCGCCGCCCATTGTAGTCATCTCAATTTTGCCGTTTAGCTTGGCCAATTCAATTTCACCACCCATGGTTTCACCTTCAATATCACCTTCAACATTTTCAATGATGATATCTCCACCGACGGTTTCGAGATTAAGATTGGTTTTGCCCGGTACCCGCACAGTTATTTCAAAGTCCCCCGAATGACGACCTCTACCCGAATGTCCGACATCGATGGAAAGACCGGATGAACGTTCTTTGATATCTATCCGATAGTCATCCAAATCGTCATCCGCCTCGGCAACCAGCGAGACCTGATTCTTATCCCATCCAATAACGTGAATTGATCCTCCGGTGTGTAAATCAATTTCAACATCTGAACCCGGCTTTATATCAAACTTACGTTCCATTGAATTCTGTGCCATCAACAATCCGGTGATGATCAATAACAGAAAGCTAACTTGCATGATTTTCATTTTGAACTCCTTTTAAAATTATATCAATTGTTTTCAATTATTTTTTTAGCTTTTATCCAGACAGCCGGACTTTTTTTCATTTCTTCCGACTCAACCAGATCTCTGAGTTTATCCGGATTAATATTTGACTCATCCAGATAATCAAGTGCAGTCAATCTCATTTTGACCGATTTTTCATCTTTGAGTACTGTCAAGAATGCATTTTTGATATCTTCATCATTATGATACTTGGTTAAATTGTCCATTGCGTTCTGCCTGACCGCCTGAATCGGGGCATTATGCATCGAAAATATTAAGGCTTCTTTTATCTTGGTGTCAAACATATTCTCCGTAAATGAGATTGTCTTTAATTCTGATCCAAGGTTTGTAGGATTTAACAAAGATTGGGCGATTACCTCCCGAACCAACGGATCATTTTTTTTACGGACCATCTCCAAATGGGTGCTGACATCAAAACTCAGTGCCACCTCGCCGCCATTAATTTCCTTGAATTCAATATTAGAATAACGATAGGGTGCATTTTTTGAATCGGAGAAAGTGGTGTTTTCTTTCGCTAGTAAACTGACTTGTTGCATTAACCCGGAACTGATACCTTCCTGATCTACCGGTGCAATGCGTCCAAGAAAAAATCCCAACAACAAGGTAATTGCCGCAACGGCCAATTCGGGCCGGGTGACAAAATTACGAACCCAATCACTAAAATTACCCAGCCAATTATCACGGGTGTTCATTTCCATATTTCTAACCGATCTCATTACTGCCTGACGCATTTCTGTAAATTGTGCAGTGGCCGGTTCCTCAAATGGTGATGCCGCTTTTTCCAGCATATGATGGGTCTCAAGGATATCCCGGTATTCAGGAATATCAATTGTAAGATCTTTTAATTCCTGATACTCCGCATCAGATAATCCACCGGCGATGAGTTTCTCGAATAATTTTTTTATTTTTTTATTTTCAGGCATTGTTAACTCCAAATTCTTTTGCCTTTAGATAATTTTTTAATTTTTGCAAACTACGAAAAAGCATATTTTTTACCACACCTTCGCTGCAGCCTAATACCGATGAAATTTCACGGATTGAATAATTTTCAAAATAGCGTAATACAACCGCGGTACGATATTTTGTGTTGAGCTCATAAAGACTGCGCAACAGGATGGTTTTATTTTCCTCGATCAGTACTTCATCCTCATGAACTACGTGGTCTGGACTTTCATTTATATCTTGCATTTGCATATGTCTTTTATTTTTCTTCAACCAGTTTTGACTTTCGTTAAAGGCGATTCGTGTCACCCAGGTCCTAAATTGACTATCACCGCGAAATGCACTCAAATTTTTATATACTTTAATAAATACATCTTGCGAAATATCCAGGGCATTCTCAGAGTTTTTTGTAAAACTGTATGCGACATTGTAGACATGGTTCTGATAACTTTGCATTAACTGATCAAAAGATTCTTCAGAACCAGCACGGACATTATTAATTAATTCAGATTCTGTCATTGGGTATCCCGTTTCTTTCATATATTACAGACAACGATTTTTTTAAAAAGTTAGCATGATATCACGAAAAAATAATATAAATCTGAAATGTGAAAAAATCTTTACATATGGAGGATTAGGTAAATAAAGACCAGATGAATCATGATGGTCTAAATCCGCTTTGATTCGAACAGGGGTAATCTGGCGATTAATCTGTCTGGTCTTTTGGTTTACACTCGCCACGACAGCATTCATCTATATTGGTGCCGCAGATTTTACATTGACCATGACCATGCACCCAGATGATGCTGGTAAATTGACCACACCAGGTACAACGGATATTGTTTGGGGTTTGATGGATTTTATCTTTCATATTATCCTGGTAGAAATAATGTTGAACATTGGATGCTGGAACATGGTCATCTCGCAGAGATCCTCCTGCCATCTAAGGTGCTCAGATGACGGAAAGATTCCTACGGAATGACAAGATCCATCAAGATCCCTGGTCTCTGGCGCCTGGCTCCTGGAGCCTGGTGCCTCTATCTACGGCACTACCCAGATATTATCTTTTACTGCCAGTTGAACATCATCCAGAAAAACCGCCTTGCCCGAGCCACCAGGACGGAAATCTGTAACAATATCCACATGCTGGGCCGATTTGTTAAGCACGCCATTCTGATGCATTGCATCACAGTCGGCCTTTCCGGCTTCTGAGGATGGATCTGCGACAAAACATTCGGGGTAACTGGCGCCTATAGCGATGTGCAATGTCCCGCCCACTTTTTCGACAAACAGCGGGTGTTTTAAGACTTTTAACATACCGCGATTCATGCCAAGTGCGACTTCGCCCAGTCGGTGAGAACCTTCATCGGTTTCGATGATTTTTTTTAATGCTTCAAATCCTCTCCCTGCGGAATAATCCTTAATGATACCTTTATCAAAGCGCAGATAAATTCCCTGAATTGTGGTTCCCGAGTAGGACACCGGCAAGTCAACAAAGATTTCGCCTTCTACCGAATTGGCATCCGGACTGGTAAATACCTCCCCGTCGGGAAAATTTCTAAGACCCGTACATTTGATTACATTTTTATCACCAATAGCCATGGACAATTCTAGATCTTTACCGGATTCCGGATGTACTGTGATAATCCTGATTTTCTTACTTTGGGCCATTAGTTGATATATATCTTCTTCCACCTCTTCGAGCAATTTGGGATCATTGGTTGAAGCCGCAACAATAATATTTGCATACTCTTCTAATGTCATTCCCTCCATCTCTGCAAATCCCTGAGTGGGGAAGAGTGTTAAAACCCAGGGTTTGAGAAGACGAATTGTTTTAAACGGCTCATCTGCCCGCATTATGGCCTGTGCATTTTCTTCGGGAACATCTGCATAAAGGGATGGATCTTCCGAACCTAAAATTTCAATATATTTAGTCATCTTTTGATAACGATCTTCCTGCCATTTGGGAACGCGTGATATCTGATCGGAACTGCCAAACCTGGCCATGGATGCACCCCATACTTTTCCGCGGTCATTATCAGGGGGTACCAGATTTACATCTGCAATTCCGCCTGCAGCAAAAATTTTATCCTGCAGTACCGACATCAGGGGCCAGGTAATATGCTCGCCCTTCAGCATCACTATATCATCTTTTGTAATACCACCAAGTGAGTAATCCAGAAGATATTCGGCCCAGGTATTAAGGTCTTTGGCATTAACTAAATTTTTCATGAACACTCCGTTATTTTTTTTGTCTCTCGCAGAGCCGCATGAGCAAAGTGATTAGATTAGAAATTAGGAATGAGAAATGACTAAATACTTGACAAACGAAACCAATGATGCATAATTTTTTTCCAATTCCAATTCCTAATTCCTAATTCCTAATTCCTAATTGATTATATCAACTCTTTTATCTTCTGCATGGCGGCGTCAAATTTGTCGGGGTCTTTTCCACCGGCGGTTGCCATATGCGGACGTCCGCCACCACCACCGCCGGCAACACCGGCCACCTGCCGGATCAGATCACCCGCCTTGTATTTACCTGATTTAACCAGATCATCGGTGACGATACAGACAAAACTCAATTTGTCATTGGCTTTAGAACCCAGCAAGGCGATCGTATTGTTGGCTTTTTCCCGGATCAGATCGCCCAATTCCTTTAACTGAGGCATATCGGCATCCGGAACTTCATGAACCAGCACGCTGATATTATTTATTACTTCTGCATTTTCCAGAAGATTGTCTGATCCCTCACCTGCAAGTTTAGAGTTCAGTCTGGATATTTCTTTATCCGCATGACGTTTTTTTTCAATCAGATCTGCGGTTTTTGAGACCAGCTCATTATCACGTGCATTGAGCATTTCACCAATTTTTTGCAGATTTGTCCGGGCATTTTGCATATACTCAACTGCAGCGTTTCCTGTCAGTGCTTCAATTCTCCGCACACCGGAGGCGATACTACCTTCATATATGATGATAAAAGGTCCGATCGCGCCTGTTTGCTTAACATGTGTACCACCGCACAATTCAAGGCTAAAATTATCGATCTGTACTGTGCGGACAATGTCATCATATTTTTCTCCGAATAGCGCCATCGCGCCCTTGGCCTTGGCATCATCAAATGCTTCCTCACCAATTTCCAGCGTCAGATCTTCCTGAATTTTTTCATTAACAATTTTTTCTATTTCCAGCAGTTGGGATTCTTTTGGTTTTTCATGATGGGTAAAATCAAAACGTAGTCTGTCCGGATCTACTAAAGAACCGGCCTGCTGAACGTGCGAACCCAAAATCTTTCGTAAGGCAGCATGAAGTAAATGGGTTGCGGTATGATTCTTTTCAGTTTGCCGGCGGGAAAAAGAATTTACCCGGGCGATCACCATCTCAGAATTCAATTTAAAATTCTCGGGTAAATCGCAAATATGTATGACCTGATTACCTGATTTCTGTGTATCCCTGACCTGGATTTCAAGTTCTTCGGTTTTAATTGATCCAGAGTCACCAATTTGTCCCCCGGATTCGGCATAAAATGGGGTCTCTTTCAGAACGATATGTACACTATCTCCCTGGATACCATATTTTACTACTGTAGTTTCTACCTCATCTTTGTCATTTCCAACAAAAACGGTAGGCTCCTCTTCGGAAATATTTATCCATGAATCGGATGCGATATCGCTACTTTTAAATTTGGCTGATTCCCGTGCTTTTTCCTTTTGTTTTGCCATTTCGGATTCGTATCCGGGCAGATCAATATCAAGCCCACGCTCGACCGCCAAAACCCGGGTTAAATCCGGCGGAAATCCATAGGTATCATATAATTTGAAAACTTCACTACCCGGTATAATATCCTTTTTTTGTGAAGAAAGTGTGTTCACAATTTTATCAAAGATATCAATTCCACGATCCAGGTTTCGACCAAAATGTTCTTCTTCTGATTGTATAATTCCAGCTACATGTTGCGATCTTTCAACAATTTCGGGATATATTTCACCAAGGGTTTCTGTAACCGTATCGACCAATTTATAGATAAATGGATCATGCATATCCAGTTTTCTGGCATAGCGAGATGCACGACGCAAAATTCTGCGCATAACATACCCCCGCCCCTCGTTGGATGGAAACCCACCGTCGGCAATTGAAAATGTCAGCATCCGGATATGATCGGCAATCACACGGTACGCCATCTTCTCCTTTGCCTGATCATAAGGTACGCCAACCAGTTCTCCAATCCGGTTTAACAGGGGCATAAACACATCAGAATCATAATTGGATTTTTTATTCTGCATAACTGCTACTATTCGTTCAAATCCGGCACCGGTGTCCACATGTTTTGCCGGCAGAGGATTCAACCGGCCCTTTTCATCCCGGTCATATTGAATAAAAACAAGATTCCATAATTCAATATACCGGCCGCAATCACCATTGACAAAACAGACATGTTCCTCACCCTTTTTATCACACATATCGGGACCCTGATCATAGTGAATCTCGGAGCAGGGGCCACAGGGGCCGGTATCGCCCATTTCCCAGAAATTATCTTTTTCATCAAACCTGAGAATGCGGTCTTTTTTGATATCAGTTACTTGGGCCCACAGATCTGCAGCTTCATCATCATCACGGAAAACAGTGGCATATAATTTGTCTTTTGGTAATTTCCATACGGCGGTTAGCAGTTCCCATGCCCACTCTATTGCTTCCGGTTTATAGTAATCTCCAAAGGACCAGTTGCCAAGCATTTCAAAAAAAGTGTGGTGATAGGTATCGTGCCCAACTTCTTCAAGATCGTTATGTTTTCCACTGACGCGGATACATTTTTGTGAATCAACGGCACGTGTATAATCCCTTTTTCCTTTTCCTAAAAAGATATCTTTAAACTGATTCATACCCGCATTTGTGAACAGCAACGTCGGATCGTCGGATGGAATAACCGGCGCGCTTTTTACAAAGCTATGATTTTTACTTATAAAAAAGTCTATAAATGATTGTCTTATTTCGTTCGATGTCATAAACAAATATCCCTCGTATGTATAAATTTAATAAGACTAAATTTAAGTTATAAATGGTAATTATCAAAAAACCGGTACAAGATTTGCAGATGTGATAGATATGAGTTTATTTCTAAACAAGTACCGCATTGAATCAACCCGTTTACAAAATTGGGATTACAGTTTGCCAGGTATATATTTTATTACCTTGTGTACACAGAGTCAGATACCTTGGTTTGGCAAAGTGATTGATGGGAAAATGGTATTTTCTGATATTGGTAAATTCGTATATAATGAATGGAAAGAAACAGGCAAAATCCGGTCAAATGTAATTTTGGATGCATTTATCGTCATGCCGGATCATATGCATGCAATCGTCATCATAAAATCCCCCAAAAACGATTTTATTGGTAAATGTGAATCTGTAGAGACGCATTGCGATGCGTCTCTACCCGAAACCGCACAAAATATCCCATTTAAAAATATATTTGGGCCGCAACGAAATAATTTATCATCAATCATCCGGGGATATAAATCCAAAACAACCAAATATATTCGAAGGAATATCAATAAAAATTTTAAATGGCAGGCACGATTTTATGATCAAATAATACGGAATGAACGTCATTTGTTGAACGTGCGCAAATATATTTTAAATAATCCAATTAAATGGAACTGGTAATATATTCTTATTTAAGTACGCCGAGAGGAAATCAGATTTTATCCAGTGCCTGCCGTAAATCTTCCTTTAAATCACCCACGTATTCAATCCCAACGGAAAGCCGCAACAATCCATCGGTCACATCAATTTTTTGTCTTTCCTCCGGAGATAAATATACATGCGAGGTGGATGCGGGATGGCTCACGAGCGAGGATATGTCGCCCAGGCTAACGGTGAACAAAATGGTTTGCAGATTTTCCATTACTGATTTTGCGGATGGCCAGCCGCCAGAAACTTCAAATGCCAGCATCCCTGATGACCCCTCGAATTGATTGTTACACAAATCGTGTTGCGGATTTGATTTAAGTCCCGGATAAAATATTTTTGAGACTTTGGGATGAGTTTCCAGAAATTGTGCCAGTTCCAGGGCATTTTGACATTGGCGTTCCACACGGATACCCAGTGTACGAATACCCCTGATCAACAGCCAGGCAATCATTGGTGCGATGGTCGGACCAAATGTTTTTACAATCGGTCGAATTATTTCAATATCTTTATCAGAGGCACAAACTATTCCACCCAACAGATCGGAATGACCGCCCAGATATTTCGTCGCAGAATGTATGGAAATATCCGCACCAAGATCGACGGGATAGCAAACCGGCGGCGGGGTAAAGGTATTGTCAACAATGAATTTACAATCATGTTTTTTTGCCAATTTTTGCCAGTAATCCAAATCGGATGCAATCATAGTTGGGTTTGCCAGAGGCTCAGTATAGAGTATTTTAGTGTTATCCTGAATTGCGTTGTTTATGGCATCATGATCTCTTGGATCCACAAACGTAACTGTTATGTTAAACCGGGAAAGTTGATTCTGGAAAAATGTATATGTACCACCATATATATAGGCGGATGAGACGATATGGTCACCGGGTTGACAAAATGCGATAATCGTACTCGAAATAGCGGCCATACCGGAAGCAAATGATAATGCCGATTCGGTTTTCTCAATACCGGCCATAATTTCATTTAAGGTATCCACAGTTGGATTTGTGTATCTGGCATAAATATGTCCTGGTTTTTTGCTCAGCAAAATATCCGTGCCATCTTCTACATTATCATAGAGATAATTCGTTGTTTGAAATATGGGCACCGTCGGTGTCCGGACATTGGAGAAATCTTTTCCTTCACCCAATTTTATAATCTTTGTCAATAGATGCTGCTTATCATTCTTCATCATTATTCTCCCATGAGGTCTCAGGAATTGCTGCGGAAATTTGCTCCCAGAAATAGCCTTTGCCACGCAAATAGTTTATTGCTGCGTTTTTTTGCTTTGGTTGAAACTGTCTGTATTTTTTATTGAACAGATACAAACAATTTTCGCTTTGCCGTTCAGTATCGTAAATTTCGGTAAGAAATTCATCAATGATATCCGAATGCACCCCTTTTTTAATAAGTTTGTTTTTTATTAAAAGTGGGCCGGATTTTTTTAAATTTATTTCTTCTTCAATAAACATCTTGGCAAAATCTGTATCATTTATATACCCGCGTTGGACAAATTCATGAATTATTTTCCCAATTGCAACCGGCGAGTACCCTTTGGTTACCAGTTTATCATTCAATTCTTTTTGGCTGTGTGCCCGGCGACTCAAAAAACGATACGCGTGATCACGAAGTTTACTATCGGATTCGGTTTCTTGAATTTTTTTGATTTGATTGGCAGTAAGATTTTTCCCGGTATGCAAATCAAATTTTATAAGGGTATCCTGTGAGACACCAAAAATAAATTGCTCACCGGAGTAGATAGAATATCGTTCTTTATTTTTTTTTTGTGGCTCTATTTTGGTTATTTCCAAATCCATATTCTTTGTATCCTGACAAATACTAAAACGGGATCTGAGCATGGACGCGTCAGACCCCGTAAATTTCGATCATACTTATGAAAAGCGTGTTAATACCGTTATAATATCGCAGGACTTTCGTTCTACTAAAATACTATTCAGGTTTTTTCTCTTCTTTTTTGACTTCTTCCTCTACGATATCTTCCGGTATCAGGCCCAGCTTTTGCCGTACTTTATGTTCCAAGTCACTCAACATTTCTTCATTTTCAGCAAGATAGCGCTTCACATTTTCCCGGCCCTGACCAAGTCTAGTCTCCCCATAAGAAAACCAGGTGCCACTTTTTTGAATCAACTCATGGTTGACCGCCTGATCCAGAATATCGCCGATTTGTGAAATTCCCTGTGAATACATGATATCAAATTCTGCATCTCTGAAGGGTGGAGCCAGTTTGTTTTTTACTACTTTTGCCCGGGTCCTGTTGCCTACGATATCCTGTCCTTCTTTGATGGTCGCAATTCTGCGAATATCAATCCGGATGGAAGTATAAAATTTTAATGCACGACCACCGGTAGTGGTTTCCGGATTACCGAACATAACCCCAATTTTTTCACGTACCTGGTTTATAAAAATTACACTGGTATTTGATTTACTAACTGTACTGGTTAGTTTGCGCAGTGCCTGGGACATTAACCGTGCCTGGAGTCCCATATGTGAATCACCCATTTCACCTTCGATTTCAGCCCGGGGTACCAGAGCTGCAACCGAATCAATTACGATAACATCCAACGCGCCGCTTCGCACCAGTGTTTCCACTATTTCCAGGGCTTGTTCTCCGGAATCGGGTTGAGAGACGAGCAAGTTTATTGTATCCACACCCAATTTTTTGGCGTAGCTTGGATCGAGGGCATGCTCGGCATCGACAAAAGCGGCCAAACCTCCGGTTTTTTGTGCTTCTGCGACAATGTGCAAAGATAGGGTTGTTTTCCCGGAAGCTTCCGGTCCGTAAATTTCAATAATTCTTCCACGTGGAATGCCACCGATACCTATCGCAGCATCTAAGGATACGGAACCAGTGGGGATGACATCCATAATGACCTTGGTCCTGTCACCAAGTCGCATAATTGCACCCTTACCAAACTGGCGCTCTATTTGAGTCAGTGCAACATCTACGGCTTTATTTTTTTCACTATTCGTATCCATGGTGGGCTCCTGTATGGCTATTATTTTAAGATTTCGTTTTATTTGTCAGTGAATTATTTCTGACTGGTTTTCTAACCAAACTGTACAAAGAATATCTCGCCAAGCCGCAAAGAAAAAATTACAAATCATGAATTTTTTATTAAGACTTATTGCACCTTGCGATGAAGAATCTAATAATTCTAAGTTTTGAATAATTATAAGTTTTTCATTCCCAAACGCAGGTATTATGTTTTCTGTAATTACCTAGGGAACTATAGAAGATTCGTGTAAATTTAATACAAAATGCCTAAAAAGTCGATAGCCGAATCCGCTGATATTGTTGTTGCAAATATAATGCCGTCATTAAATATTGGGAAGAACGCGGGCAAAAAAAATATCAATTAAGCCAAAATCACACAACTGTGTGAAAATGTATTTAATTAATTGATATCCATTTTTACTATTATTTTGTATATTTTTCTTTTAGTCTATTACTCGTCCGGTCTTTACCTGATGTTTACAGATTTTTAAACGCAAAGTACACAGAGAAGACGCAGAGCTCGCAAAACATATTATTATAAATCTTGCGTATCTCGCGTAATTCTGAGTGATCTGTCCGGTTAAGAAAATAATGTCTATTGATCTCGAAAATTAGGATAAATAATTAGAAATGAGATATTTGTAATTGGCTATTGGCAATAAGCAATAACCAATTACTAATTTTCTCTTTCTGCGTCTCCGCGTCTCTGCCAGATAAATTACTAATGTAAAAGATTAAATTGTGTTTGTTTTAAATTCGGAGATTATTATGAGGTACTTCTTAACGCTCATCAGTATGTTCATATTTTTAATTCTTGTACTAAACACCACGGCTGGTGTGATAGCAGATGTTCAGTTCGATGAAATACCGACGCATCTTCAATTATATACCAGGAATGAGAATGACTCCGCAAAAGTTACCATCACCGGAGTGGTAATGACACCAGGTTATGATTCAATCGAGGTTACGGTATACAAAAATGAAAGTTCCTGGAAAATCATGGCACAGGAGCTCATCTATGCAGAGAATGCAGCATCTTTTGGGCTTGAACCGACAATCCACGCAGAACTAAGCGAATATAAATTTGATGTCACATTGATTTCAGGTGACTATCGAGACCATATTATAACCGTAGACAGTGTTTTGTGTGGCGATGCTTACATTCTGAGCGGTCAATCGAATTCACATTATGTGTGGGAAGATGCGGATTATTCCAGTGAATTCTGCCGAACATTTGGTGTTAAAACCGGGATGTCGAATTATAATCCGTATCAGCCGGAAGATACGCTTTGGAATCTGGCCCAGGGCCAATCATACCTTGGACCGAATGTTGGAGCTTTAGGTCTATACATTCAAAAGCTATTACTCGAGCAACACCAGATTCCCACGGCGCTCATAAATGGGGGAACAGGCGGCAGTGTCATTTCTGAACATCTGCCTGATGCGAGCGATAGATTAGATTTGAACAGTATTTATGGAAAATTACTGTATCGAATAACAAAGTCAAAAATAGGTCATACCAAAGGTATAATTTGGCATCAGGGAGAGAATGATGCTGATTTGCAAAACACCCCGCTGTACGCAGATCGATTTCAAGAATTATATGATGCCTGGAAACTGGATTTCAGCCCGGAAAAAATATATGTTTTTCAAATTCGACCGGGTTGTGGCGGCAATATCCAGGGCCGGTTCCGTGAGGTTCAGAGAACCCTACCCGAGTTGCTTCAGGTTACCGATATCACATTGATGTCAACAACTGGGATCCCCGGACATGATGATGGGTGTCACTATAGTCTTAGCGGATATCAAACCATGGCCCAATGGATATTTAATGTGATCGCCGCGGATTTTTATGGTTCAACAGACACACTTGAAATTTTTCCTGCCAATATCATTGCCGTTAATTTTATCCGGGAGCAGCAGGAGTTGCATCTGAAATTTGAGGATAGCGGGTCATTAATCTGGCCTGATGAGATGTCTGGACTACGTATGGAGGACTATTTTTATCTCGATGGATATTTTGGTATGATTGATTCGGGATATGCCAGTGGAGACTCGGTGGTTCTGAAATTAAAAGGACAACAATATATTGATAAAATTACATATCTTCCTGATGTTAAAGATAATACCGGATTGGTAACATATGAGGGCCCCTGGGTGACAAATTCGAGAGGAATTGGTGCGTTATCCTTTTATGAATTTCCGGTTACAAATCCTCCGAATAAGATAAAAGTTGTTTCGCCAAATGGTAATGAAATATTAAATCCAGGAACCCAATATACGATCACATGGGAAAGTGACGGCGTAGGTGAAGTAGATATAGAATTCAGTGCCGATAATGGGCAGACCTGGTCTGTAATTATTGAAGATATTCTCGCAAATCCGGCCAAATATTTTTGGACAGTACCCGATACTTCCTCCGAGGAATGCCGGATTCGCATAGTGAATAACATTGATAATTCAGTTGCTGATGAAAGTAACCTGGTGTTTAGTATTGTATCAAAATCTCTGAGCATAATACAACCGAATGGCGGGGAGGCGTTGCTGGTAGATTCTGTATATACCGTAAAATGGCAAAGTGAGTTTATCGACAATGTAAGAATTCAATACTCGGTAGATAATGGCAATAACTGGGGAACGGTAAAAAGAACAACACAGGCAGCACCGGGCCAGGTTGATTGGGTTGTGCCTGATAATTTGTCTGATAGTTGTCTTGTCAGGATTATTGATACTGCAGATGACCAAATCTTCGATATCAGTGATGAGGTATTTTCGATTAAATCTATTGCGGGGGTATACAGCCAGTCTCCCCAAGTTCCCGAAAAATTTGGTTTAAAACAAAACTGGCCAAATCCATTTAATCCTTCAACTACAATTGAATATAACCTTGAGAAAACGAGCCAGGTTACACTATATATTATGAATTCGCTGGGGGAAAAAATAACAACAATTATTGATGAGAATAAAAGTCCTGGCAATTACCGGGTTATCTGGAATGGCAGAAATGCTGTTGGGATTCCGGTGGCATCGGGTATCTATTATTACATTTTATCGGCCGGCCAGGAAGTGATGAGTAAAAAGATGCTGCTGATCCGGTAGGCTTTTTTTGACAGGATAACAGGATTAACATGATCTATTTATTGTGTATCGGCAATTGGTACAATTGTTGCAACACTTAACAATGTGAAAGATGAAAATCTTACAAATAAAATTATTGGATGTGCATTCTCCGTTTATAACCATATAGGCTCTGGTTATCTGGAATCGGTTTATGAGAAGTGTATGCTGATTGAGTTAAAGAAAACAGGATTGCAAGTCGTTTCTCAACATCCTATAAAGGTACTTTATAAAGGTCAAACGGTTGGCGAGTTTATTGCAGATCTGGTTGTTGAAGAATCGATTGTTGTAGAATTGAAAGCAATCACTCAATTATTAAAAATTCATGAAGCACAGCTAGTTAATTATTTGGTTTCCACAGGTATGGATATTGGCCTGTTAATAAACTTTGGTCCTGATAAAGTCAGTATAAAAAGAAAAATCAGGGTTTTAAATTAATAGGTATCCTGTTAATCCTGTTATCCTGTCTAATAAAAAAAATTACCTAACCAGTACCGCTTTGTATCCATATTGTAAAATACCCGAGTGGCCTTCGCTCTGAATTTTGCGGGTCATAAGCATGACTTTGCTGTCTACAGAAACCTCATCCAGTTCGCAGTCGACAATCTGCGCTGTCAAACGAGCGCCTTCACTTGTTTCGATAATTCCCACAACATAGGGAACCTGTAATGCAAATTCTTCTGCCGCAACCCGAATTACAGTATAGGTGAGCACTTTCCCCTCAGGTTTTAGCGAGATCTGATCAAATTTGGTCTTGCCACAAGAAGGACATATTCTGCGTGGTGGGAAAGTTATAAAGTGGCAATTTGAACATCTGCCTGCCTCCAGCCGCATCCTTTGTGGAATTTCTCTGGTATATTTTGGTACTATCATGACTTTGCCTCCAGAATATGAATCACGCAGCTCCCGCCGGATCCACCCATATTTTGTGCCATGGCCAGGCGTGCATTTTTAATTTGACGTTCACCCGCATTACCCCGCAAATGTTCGACCAGCTCAATGACCTGGGCAACACCACTGGCACCAACCGGATGTCCTTTTGACTTTAATCCGCCACTCACATTTATCGGAATTTTTCCGTCATACCTGGTCAATCCGTCTTTAACGGCCGGACCGGCACTACCGCGTTCTACCAGTTTCAATTCTTCCATGATTATCAGCTCGGCGATTGTAAAACAGTCGTGAACTTCAATTATATCAAGGTCATCAGGTGATATACCGGCCATACTATATGCTTTTTCTGCGGCTTTTGCCACGGCTGGAAGAGTTGCAGGATCTTTACGTGAGTGCAGCGCCATCATATCCGTGGCATGGGCACTGGCCCGAATTTTAACCGGTGAGTTCTTTAAATTTGCCGCAATTTCGGGAGTGGTAACGATCACTGCGGCCGCACCATCGGTTACCGGTGAGCAATCCAATAATCCCAAAGGATCGGCCACCAGAGTGGAAGAAAGTACCTGCTCTAATGTAACTTTCATCGGGAACTGAGCCAGTGGATTCATAGATCCGTGAAGATGGTTTTTGACAGCAACCTCTGCAAGATGTTCTCTGGAAGTGCCGTACTTATGCATATGCGCTCTGGCCATCATTGCATATAGACCAGGAAATGTTACACCGTGAAAAGCTTCATAGTCCTGATCAGAGGCTGTTGCCAAAGCATAGGTTGCGTCGGCGCCATCATTCATCTTTTCAACACCGCCTGCTAAAACAATATCAGATAACCCGCTGCCCACTTCGATAAACGCCTGCCTGACAGCAAGCCCACCGGAAGCACATGCCGATTCAACATGCGTGGCTGCTAATCCGGGCATTCCCAGATAGTCAGCCATAAGCGATGCAATATGTTCCTGCCCATTGAACAGCCCCGGAGACATTGCGCCGATGTACATGCTGTCAATATGATCGACACCGGCATCATTTATTGCTGCCAGGGCCGCTTCGACAAATAAATCGCGTAATGACTGCTCCCAGCGTTCACCGAATTGGGTCATTCCAACTCCAATTATTACCACATCACGCATTATATTCTCCTTTAAATATTTTTTCAATTCAATATCGATTAACCACTAAGATATGAAAATAAAATTCCGAGAAATGTAAATAAAACACAACAATTTGTCACCCTGAATTCATTTCAGGGTCTATTTATTTAGATCCTGAAACAAGTTCAGGATGACGATTTGGAAGAAATTCGCATTTTTCAGAAATTTATACAATAAATGATTTTATCAAAATCAGTACTTTGTGTCTTAAAATTTTAGTGGTTCAAACTTAAATTAACTGCTTTCAATCATTCAGATGTATCTTGTGATAATGTTTTGTGTATTTTCCGTAGTCCAGATAGATTTTATGGCCATCCAACATGCTGCGAAAACTGGGTGCATTTTTACGAATTTTTTCTATTTGATTTGTCACTTTAAATATAAATGCATCACTTCCGGCACCAGACCCGAATGAAACATGCAAAATACGATCACCCGGTTTTGCAACATCCAGGGTGGCGGCTAACCCGGTAGGGGATGATCCGGAATATGTGTTACCCATCCAGGGAACAATCCATCCTGGTTGCATCTGATCTTTGCTGAATCCCAGAATCTTTCCGGCTTTTTGCGGAAACTTGCCATTTGGCATATGAAATACAGCATAGGCAAAATCGTTGGCCGTCATACCCGCTTTTTCCAGAATTCCTTTTCCGGCGCTCAGTACATGTTTGAAATATGCGGGCTCACCAGTAAACCGTCCGCCATGCATGGGATACATCCGGCCCTCTCTTCGCCAAAAATCGCCAGTATCAGATGTAAAGGAATAGGTATGTTCAATTTCTGCAACAACATTATCGATCCCCATTATGAATGCAGCACCACCTGCCGATGCGGTATATTCCAAAGCATCGCCAGGTGCACCCTGTGATGTATCGGCGCCGATGCCCAGGGCGTATTTCATTTCCCCGGATTTGACATGACTATAAGCGACATACATCGCCTCGGTCCCGGCCTTACATGCAAACTCAAAATCCGCTACATGGACTTCGGGCCCGATACCAAGTGCATCAACAAGCACAGTGCCACTTGGCTTGACTGCATATGGGTGTGATTCTGAGCCAATGTACACGGCGCCTATCTCTTTGGGATCTATGCCTGCACGCTGTACTGCGTATCTGGCCGCCTGAATGGATATTGTGATAGTATCTTCATCCATACCGGGTACGGTTTTTTCATACACCTGTAATCCGCGTTTGATGGATTCGGGATCCTTGCCCCATTGATGTGCGATATCTTCAACTTTAATCCGGTAACACGGAACATATGACCCATAACTTACAATACCTACCATAAGGTCTCCTTATTTGCTAATATAAATGGAGGGACTAATCCTGTGAAAGAATGTAAATTGTGAAGATATGAATTACAACATTTTTCTGTTAATTTTGTGTGAAAATGCAGCTGATTATTTTGAGTATATAGAACTATAAAAGTTCCTGAGCACCTAAGTCCCTATGAATTTTGTATCTTTATCATATCTAACTTCTAACTTGTAACTTGAACTTGAATCCTGAATCCTGCATCAAGTATCCAGCATCCTGACCCCAACCAAGAAGCATTTTCATTTCCTGCTAAATAAGCTCGACCAGTTCGCAATTCTTGTGTAAATTATTTTTGCGTGTTTGTGAATTACATATATTAACAATACAGGCTACTACATTTATTCTGTTGTGAGGAGAAAATGGAATCATTAGGAAGACATGTGCTGGTTGAATTTTATGAATGTTCATCAGATATTTTAAATGATGTATCAATAATCGAAAATCACATGGTGGATGCCGCGAAGGAAGCCGGCGCTACCGTCATTAATTCTACATTTCATCATTTTTCACCGTTTGGTGTGTCGGGTGTTGTGGTCATCCAGGAGAGTCACCTGGCCATCCATACCTGGCCTGAATATCGCTACGCCGCTGTGGATTTATTTACCTGTGGCGAACCGGTTGATCCCTGGGTATCATATAACTATCTGAAAAATGCGTTTAAAGCCGGCCATGGTTCCAGCATGGAAATCAGACGCGGGCAATTGAAACTGCTCGAATCTTCAAAGATTGATATTCCTGCCATGCGTGAGCAGGCAGAGGAAAACGTGCCCTTCCCCAAGTATACAAGGAACATCTGGTTTACGGAGCGCAATGATTACATCGCCTTATCACTTAGACATAAAGGAGATCCGTTGTTTCGTAAACAGTCGGATTTTCAAAAAGTGGAAATTTATGATACCTATCAGTTTGGTAAAATGCTTACCTGTGATGGAGCCATTATGTGCGCCGAAAAGGATGAACATGTATATCATGAGATGATTACCCATGTGCCCCTTTTTACGCATCCAAATCCAAAACGGGTGCTGGTAATCGGTGGTGGTGATGGCGGTACCGTGAGAGAAATTGTCAGACATGAGGGAATTGAAGAGGTGGTACTGGTTGAAATTGACGAAGTAGTAGTCACCGCTAGCAAGGAACACCTCCCATCACTGGCATCTGCCCTGGATCATCCCAAACTTGATTTGCATATTGAAGACGGTATCAAATATGTTTCCAATACAGAGGACGAAGCTTTTGATATTGTCCTGATCGATTCAACGGATCCCGTGGGACCTGCGGTCGGTCTTTTCAACGTAGACTTTTACAAACAGGTTAGACGGATCTTGAGCCCCCAGGGAATCATGGTTGCGCAGAGTGAATCTCCCAGGTTTAATATCCCGGTATTCAAAGAAATCTACGGAGCCCATAAATCTGTTTTTGGTGAGAATCAGGTATATGCATATCTCGCATTTATTCCCACATATCCGACAGGGATGTGGAGCTTCTCATTTTGTACAAAAGGAAACTTAAACCCGGTAAATGATTTTCGTTCTGATGAATCAAAACAGTTCGCGCACGATCACAAGTTGAATTATTATAGTGATGAGCTGCATAAAGCAGCATTTGTATTACCGCGTTTTGTCCAGGAAATGCTGGGATAACATGTTACGGTGGCTGGGCTGATTCTTTAATTTTCGTAGTGGATAATTATTCTGATTAATTAATAGGATTTACCACTAAGACTCGAAGACACGAAGAAGAACGCAGTTATACTTTTACTTTTAACGCCGTGCAATGATTGCATCTCTGATTGCTTCTACTGCGCCGGGATCTTCAAGACTGCTTATGTCTCCGGTATCCTTCTCAAGATATGTGGCCCGGATAATCCTATGCATCACTTTTGCATTTCTTGTTTTTGGTAGTTTTTCAGTGAAATAGATCTCTTTTGGTTTTAACGGTTTGCCTAGCTGTCCGGTGACGATGATGATTTAAGATATCTATTAATTCTGTTTTGGGAACAACATCTTTTTTTAAGACACAGAAGCACACCAGTTCTTCACCCTTGATATCATGTGGTACACCGATCACCGCAGATTCTGTAACTTGCGGATGTGAATTTAAGACGGATTCTACTTCGGCCGGTCCAATTCTTTTTCCTGAAACCTTTATTGTGTCGTCGCTGCGCCCCAGTATATACCAAAGGCCATCCTGATCAATTGCCGCAAAATCACCGTGTAGCCAAACATTTTCAAAATGACTCCAGTAGGTATCGAGGTAACGTTGGTCATCCTGCCAAAATCCACGCGTCATTCCAATCCATGGTTTGCGAATAACCAGTTCTCCCACCTGTTCGCGAACCGGTTGGCCATTTTCATCAACAACTTCGGCGTCCATACCGGGCACTGCACCGGAAAATGCACAGGGTTTTAACGGTTTAAAAAAGTTGCCACAGACGATGCCGCCACTGATTTCTGTACCTCCGGAGTAATTGATAATTGGTTTGGACGAATCCAGAACATTTTCGAATAGCCACATCCATGACTCCGGATCCCAGGGACTTCCGGTTGAACCTGCCATTCGTAAGGTTGAGAGATCATAAGTTGTAAGTTGTGTTCTCGCCAAATTGCTTTAAAGTGCGGATGAGCGTTGGAGATATGCCCAGGTGGGTAATTTTATGTTTTGCGATTTGCTGCCAAAGGCGGGTATGATCCGGCATATCCGGCGCGCCATCATAAAAGATCATGGTAGCGCCGATGAGCATGGATCCAAACACTTCCCACGGTCCCATCATCCAACCCATATCTGTCATCCAGTACATGACTTCTTCTTTTTTAAGATCCATGCAATAGTACATATCTTGTGCGGCCTTAACCGGGAAACCACAATGTGAGTGAACCGCTCCTTTGGGCTTTCCGGTGGTCCCGCTGGTGTAAATCAGCATCAACGGATCTTCGGCTGATGTATCTGCCATATCTGCCACGCCGGATTGACCTGAAATAACTTCATGCCACCAATGATCACGTTCGTTAAACCAGGTAACGTCCGGCAGTTGCACATTTTGGACTATGATCATCTTTTTGAAATTTGGTAATTTGTTAACGGCCTGATCGGCATTCGTTTTCATATCAATTTGCTTACCGCGCCGGATGGTACCATCAACCGTGATCAGATATTGGGCGCCGGCATCATCCATGCGTGTGAAAATGGCGCCGGGTCCATATCCACTGAATAAGGGTAATATGATTGCACCCATTTTTATCGTGGCCAGAAACGCGAAAAGAAGTTCCGGGATCATCGGCATAAAGAGACCGACTACATCTCCTTTTCTGACACCAATCGTTTTCAATCCGTTCACACATCGGTTAACATCCAGCGCAATTTCCCGGTAGGTATATGATTTTGTTCGCCCGTCTTCACTTTCCCATATTAGCGCAGTCTTGTCGGCAGACTCAGTTTCCAGCCACTTATCGAGACAATTAAAAACAATATTCAGGCGTCCATTAACACACCAACGAGGGAATTGAATCCCTTTGCTCAAGTCAACTATCTGATCATAGGGTACATGAAATTGAATATCAAGATCGCGAAGGACGGCATCCCAAAACCAGTTAATATCATCGGTCGACCGCTTTAACAATGTGTCGTAGGATGCAATGTCATTCGCTTTCATAAACCTGGCCAGATTGGTATTAGCCATCTCAACCGGATCCGGCTGCCAGACAATGTTTTGATTGAAAGGAAAAGACATTTTCCACTCCGGTAAGGGCGAAATTAAAGTAGTATAAGATATTGTATATTGCAGGCTATCCGCTTACAGTTATCGGCTGTCTGCTGATCGCAGATAGCCGACAGCTGAGAGCAATTAGGAAATTATTACATTTCCTGCCATTCATTACTGACTTTATCAAACCCGGACGGGACATCAAACAAAGAGGAATTGAGATCCTTTTTAGTTATCTCTTTCATTTCAAACTGAGAAGAAATCTTTCCGTCTTCATAGTCGATACTTTTTACGGGCATTCCGGCAAATCCGCCGTTTTTTTCATATTCTTCATCCCCTATTTGAAACATATCTGTCATATCCGGTGCCAGCGAGCTGAAGAACTCGCCCATCACCCGAAATACTCCAAGTTCATCGGATTTTATACCTAATTGATCCCAACCGGTTGTCCACACTTCTTCTTTTTTTGTACCATTTACTTCCCCCAGGTAATGAGAGCAGTTCCATTTATTCACCTTAATATTTGATCCCTTTTTGGTGAACACCGGGCGTTCGTCTTTTTTGAAGTTCATGTGGGAAGGCATCATCTCTTCCATCATTTTTCTCTGTTCCGGCGGTAGATTTTTTAATTGTTCTTCCATCTGCTTCATAGCTTCATCCATTTTTGCCTTCATCTTTTTTATATCGTCCTTTGTCATTTCACGATATTCTTTTTTCCCCATATCCAGCATCCAGAAAAGATCCTTATCTTCCCTGAAGATAATTACCATATTTCCATCATCGCCCATGGCTTCGACCCGGAGCCGGTCTTTTTCAACGTAAATTTTTGTTGAATTTGTTACATTGTTACCTTTGTGGGTATCTGAACCTTCAAGGTAGATCCCGGCTGACAAAAATGATGCACATATAATAATTAAACCGAGACTGAAAATGAATATTTTTGATTGATTCATGTTTACTTCCTTTCGATTATGCTTTTTTTCTTTCAATTATAAACCGTTTACCAAGGGTAGTGTATTCCATTCCGGCCAGCCGACCCAAAGGTTTGAGTAATCCGGTGTCAATTTTACCATCCGAAATTAAGGCATCGGCAATATGATACTGTACAATTTCACCAATTACAAGCGCACCGCTTCCGGGACCGCCATCTCCAATATAGACTACTTTGTGTAATCTACATTCCATATTAATTTGCGATTCTTTTACCCGTGGCACTTTTATTATTAAAGACGGTTCCGGTGTAAAACCGGCATGGGTAAATTCATCTACATCTCTAGGGAAATCGGTAGCGGTTTCATTCATTTGTTCCGCGATATCTTCACTTACGACATTTACTACAAACTCACCGGTTTCTTCAATATTTGCCAGTGTGTCTTTCTTTTCCGCATTGGTTCCTTTAAGGGCCGGGGCGAAGCAAAGGGTAGGTGGCTTTGCTGTGATAACTGTAAAAAATGAAAATGGGGCCAGATTCAGAATCCCGGATTTTGACATTGTCGAGACCAGTGCTATCGGTCGCGGAACGACACTGCCTATAAGTAACTTATAGTTATCTTTCGCACTGGTTTTTGCCGGATCAATAATCATTATTTCCCCTCCTGCCAACTGTAAGGATATTGAGGATCATCTAATTCCACAGCCTCATCGGTGATATGCAATGGGTTAAATGTATCTAACATGACAGCTACTTCATCGGTTTCTTTTTTGCCAATCGATCCTTCATATTTCCCCGGTTGCGGTCCATGTGGCAGACCTCTTGGATGCAGGGTAACCGACCCTTCACTCACACCTTTACGGCTCATAAAATCACCAGCAACATAATATAATATTTCATCACTTTCAACATTGCTATGGGCATATGGAGCGGGAATTGCTTTCTCATGATAGTCAAAGAGTCTTGGTACAAATGAGCAGATAACAAAACCGGGACCCTCAAATGTTTGATGCACGGGGGGCGGTTGATGAACTTTACCTGTGATGGGCATAAAATCGTTAATATTGAATATCCAGGGATAATAATACCCGTCCCAGCCAACCACATCAAATGGATGATGGGCAAGCGTATAGTTCTGATATCCGTCATGTAATTGTACCCGGATCTCAAATTCGCCCGTTTCATCCACCGGATCAAAAAACCGGGGTACACGAATATCCCGTTCGCAAAAAGGGGCATGCTCAAGCAACTGGCCGTGCTTGTTTCGATAGCGTTTTGGTGTGGTCACTATTCCGGTGGATTCGATAATCAGCAACCGGTTATCTGCTCCTTCAAAGTTCATCCGGTAGAGGGTACCCAGAGGGATTACAATATAATCTCCAGGTCCAAATTTTAAGTTACCAAAAAGTGTTTCCAAGGTACCTGTGCCATGATGAACAAATATTACCTCATCACCACCGGTATTTCTAAAAAAGTAAGTTGCATTTTTATTTGGTGCAGCGCCACTCATTCGTACATCATTATTATATAACAGATATTTTCTACCGGAAATCCAATCCCCTGCCGGTTTGATGTTGAATAACTCAAAATGATGGTGACGATGAATCCTCTCTGCGGACGGAGTGAGTTTGAGTGGTTCAAAATCTCCCACTTTCGCCACTCTTGTTGGAGGATAAATGTGGTAAAGGTTGGAGTAGATATCCGAGAAACCTTCACGACTGATGTGCTCCTCATAGCAAAGGGCATTATTATGAAAATGCTGGATGTGACGCTTATCCGGTATGTCTCCCTGCCTGATATAGAACGGCATCAATGTCTCCTTCATGCAAATTATGTAATGTGAAAATTATTCACAGAAATGTACTCGGTCTCGGTACTCGTCACTGGTTTGAAGAATGATCTATAATTTGTCAGCGGTAATAAACGAGAGCCAAGTGCCCAGTACCGAGTTCTTCAAATCTATAGATTTCCCCGTCGATCCTGTTCTCTTTCTATAGCTTCGAATAAGGCTTTAAAATTTCCTTTACCAAAACTTTTCGATCCCTTGCGCTGAATTATTTCAAAAAACAGGGTGGGCCGGTCCTGCACCGGTGCGGTAAAAATTTGCAGCATATACCCAAATTCATCCCGATCCACCAAGATACCGAGTGGTGCCAGATCTTTTATTTGTTCGTCAATTTCACCGACTCTATCGGGAAGTTCCTGATAATAGGATTCCGGTGTATTTAGAAATTCCACACCATTTTGTTTTAACTGGCTCACCGTACCTACTATATCATTTGTGTCCAGGGCGATATGCTGCACACCTGGGCCGGAATAATATTCCACGAATTCCTGGATTTGCGATTTGCGTAATCCGCCGGCCGGACGGTTAATAGGCATTTTGATACGTTCGTTATCATTAGCAACTACAACGGATCTCAGGGAAGTGAAGTCAGTCGAAATATCTTTATCATCTGCAGTCCAGAAACGATGGAAGCCTAATTTTTCTTCATACCACTGGGCAATCTTCTGCATCTGTGCTTCCGGTTGATTGCCCACAAAATGGTCGACAAAATTTAAGCCACATGGTTTTACCGGAATATTTGAGGTATAAGTTTCAAATCCCGGTAAAAATATACCGCTATAGTTTTTACGCTCAATAAAACTATGAATCGTGTCCCCATAGGTTTTGATTCCGCTTCTGACAATTGTTCCGAACTCATCCTCAACAGTTTCTGGTTCTAGTACAGATTCTGCTCCTCTGCTGGTACTGTACTCCCAGGCCTCTCGGGCATCATCTACCCAAAAGGCCACATCCTTTACACCATCACCGTGCAAACTCAGATGTTGATTTAACTCAGAATTGGCTTTAAGAGGGGAAGTTAATACCAATGTGATCTTACTTTGTCTTAAAACGTAGGATACTTTTTCACGCTCACCTGTTTCCAAACCACGATAAGCGATCGGTTCGAATCCAAACTGGGTTTGATAAAAATGTTTGGCCTGTTTGGCATTACCGACTATCAATTCAATATAATCGGTACCATTGATATTAAATCTTTCCGACATTTTAGCCGCCTATGGATTTGATAATATTTTTGAGGGACTTATAGATACTTAAATGTACCTTATGGGGTATTTTATTTCAAGAAAATTAAAAAGAATTGAATATAGGATAGTGATATAGAATAAGTTTACGATTGGCCATTGGCAATTGGCAATGTAAGACAAGCCATATGTATACTGCTCGTTACTGTTTAGGAATGGAGGGAATCCGTTTTATCGTTAGTATCATATGATACCCAGACATTGTGATAATAGTATTGTGAACTAATATATTCTCATTTTCTCAATAATCGACAATAATCATATTTTAAATAGCACACGGATTTATCACGCCGAAAGGCGGATCAGCCTACCGACTGACACAGATTAAACTGATGTTCACGGATTTTGTTTATTATTTTTTTCCGTGTTAATCAGCGTAATCCGTGTCATCCGCGTTCCATTTCTTCTATCCTGGTGTCATATGATACTATTTACGATTAGGAAAATTTTCCTTATTTCAAATAGACCATCCGCCGGGTGGCATAAAAATTTCTCGAGTTAAGTGTATAAAAATAAATGCCCGGCACCACATCTTTGCCAAAGTCATTTAATCCGGTCCATTCTAACTCATAAAAGCCAGCATGTAAAAATCCATTATACAGGGTGATTATTTTTGCACCTGTAATATTATATATTGAAAGCCGGATTTCATCAGATTTTGGCAGACTGAAGCGGATTCTGGTATTGGGGTTAAACGGATTTGGATAATTCTGCATTAGCTCGTAGTGCAACGGAAGTCCGCCTTCATTGACTTCCCGGAGTTCAATTTTTGATGCTCTCGGGATTACAGCAATTGTTTTATGTACCGTTACATTTCCATTAACATCCACATCACTAAGTCGGTAAAGATATTTATGACCATTAAAAACGGTAATATCTTTATAAGAATATTTTGTCGTTGTTGATGAATTACCTTGTCCATTGAGTTCTTCACAGCTTAGATAATTTGCCAGTTCTGAAAAAACACTATCTGTTGCCATGGCCCTCTCAATAATAAATCCCAGGTTGTTTACCTCAGCTTCGGTTTGCCAGCGCAGAATCACTTGATTATCACCGGCAATAGCGTTGAAGGCTGATAACTGAACCGGGAGTGAGATGTCACCGGTTATCTGGTTTGAGTTTAACTCACCCGGCGTAGCGACTTCTAATGACCAGGCAAGTGCGGATAATTCTGTCACATCATCCGGGGCCGACAAACTGCGGTCATCATTGGCATCGGAGCCAATATTCCGCCATGGAGGTATACCACCTGTAAGATCTCCCAGACCATTATATGTGAGTGCTTGTATTCGGTTGCCATCTGCATCTTCAAGCAGTATTCCATCGGGACCATTCTGTAATCCAACCGGGCCCCAATCAAAATCAGAAGAGCTTACGGTGTGGGCTGAATTTTTTAAGACAAGAAAGCCAATTGGATTACCGCCCGAATCCGTTATACCATCATCAGGAAAGAGGGTATTGGCAGGAAATATGAAACTAAAGATTACCGAACCGCCGCTGCCATTGATGTGTGAAACGGACCAACCGGAAATATCGGCTCCGGCCGGGCCGATCAACTCGATAAACTCTGCATCATCGGTACTGGCATCATTGGCACGAATTTCATTCAGGAATACTTTCTGTGCAGCACAGTTAATTATCCCAAGCGTTGTGAGTAAAAGTAGTAAGTGTGGCATAATTCCTCCTTTGGTTGAAATTTGATGTAGTCCATCTAATAAATGGGCTATATCTGCCATTACCAGAATCGTGCCAGTAAATACATATCAATCTAACATGTTCAAAATCAATAGCTTATGATTTTAAGAGGTGTTAATTTATAGGAGGGAAAAATTTAACTGTGGCAATTTCCCGCACAAGTGTGTGGAAATATGGTTAGAAAGGGGCACGAAGGACACGAATGTTTAAAATAAAAATGTCCAATGTCAAAACAAAAATGCCAAATCAAATCCCAATGTTTCAATGACAATAATCTGCCTTAATATTTTAACATTTGATTTTGGACATTCATTTGACATTTGGGCTTGGTCATTGGACATTTTCAATAGTAGGTTCGGTGACTTCGTGTGAATTTTAAAATTCTTAGTCCAGTACTATACGCCAGTTATTATCCACCTTGCCGGAAATATTCTTCTCAGTCCGGATATAATTTGCCAGGATATTGCGCATCTCTTCCGACGACTTCCATGTAACGTTGGCCTGGGTAATTCCGCATGCGGCCAGATGCCCGCCACCACCCGAAGCCCGGTAACTGTTCATGGCAACGGTATAGATTTTATTCAAATCGAGTGGCTTGCCTGAGCTCAAATCCGTAAGATTTATTATCCGGTTGCCGGATTCATTTTTTACATGAATTTCATAAGCAATGCCTTCGGCCATATCGAAATTATAACCAGCCATATCTCTGTTGGTATCCACCTGTCTGGTTTCTGGGTTATAAATAAAATATTCCGCACAGTATTCAAGATAATCCTTTATTTGCTGACCGGTCATCTCTATGGTATATAAAAAGTTTTCATAGCGATACATACCGTATACATCTTTGATTTTTATCTCGCCCGGATCAAGCTGAAACCGGGTATTAAAGGATGCGGCAAGCGAAATGGAGGCGCCGGTTGTTGCTATTTGCGCCTTATTTATCAGTTCAACCAGAACATTGTCACCTTCTCTTGAGTTTCTTCCTGAAATCGTATCGGTCGAGATACCAATGGTCTCTCTGATGTATGAAAGTGTTTGTGAGTGATAGTTCTCGGTAAGATCCATGATCTCGCTGGCTATTGCAACGGAATCCATGGCAAGAATTTGACTGGAGGAATTATCGATCTTCCAGCCCATTTCTTTTTGTGATAGGGTTAATTCGGCGACTCCAAGATATCTGGCATGACTTCCGGACATGAGCATCAGTGTATTGCCAACTTTTGCCGGATCGTCATCAGAATATGGGTAGCGGCGGTGTGAGTGGCCGCATAATATAACATCAAAACCGGAAACATTTTCGGCAACAAGCCTGGTCGCATTTTCATTTGGCAGATTTTGAGCATCGGTATAATTTTTACTGTAGTCTGCATTCATCCCGGCATGAAAAAGTCCGATCAGCACATCCACCTGCGGGCGTACCTGATCTACCCATTTTTTTGCGGAAACAACCATGTCTTCCCAATGGATTCCGGGATACAGAGCCGGATCCAGCCACATGGGAATGGCCGGGGTGGTTAAACCAATGATACCGACGCGAATTCCGTTGCGATTTATAATTGTATAGGGCTTGAAAAACGTTGCTCCATCTTCATATACACCATTGGCAGACAGCCAGGGGAAATCGGCTTCCCGGCGGGCTTTGTCATAGGCCATATATCCCTGTTCGATATCATGATTCCCCACCGCAAATGCATCATAGCGCATATAGTTCATCACATACATCATGGGATTTGGTTGATCAGAGGCAATGTGGTTAAAGTAATAAATCAGCGGCGTACCCTGGATCAAATCACCGCTATCGAGTAATAATACATTTTTATATTGTTTTCTATAATTCTTGATTACGGAATATACTTTGGCCAGACCATTATCGGCCGGTGCATCCTGAAAATAATCATACGGGCGAATGTTGCCGTGCACATCTGTTGTATGCAGGATAATTAATTTTTCTTTATTCTGAGCCTGGATTAAAACAGGCAGAAGGATTAAAAACAGAAAATATATTTTTTTCACGGTTTACCCCTTGATTTTACAATAGTTAAATATAACAAATAACAGCGATGTCTATCAAATTAATCCAAAGTTGGCCGGATTTTTGCAAAAACAAGTAAGTGAAAACATTGTAATATAATTAACCGCGAAGTACGCTAAGTTTTATTAAGATCCGCAAAGAAAATTTATTGCTTTTGCGGACTTTGCTTTTTCATTGCGCGCTTTGCGGTTAAAAAGGAGTCACATTGAAAACCACCAAACAAAAACTCGGGATGTCCGGCGAAGACCTGGCCTGTAGTTTTCTTGAAAACAAAGGCTATAAAATCAAATGCCGGAATTTTCGCTCCGGTCACGGAGAACTGGACATTATATGTGATGACGGTTCTGATCTCGTGATTGTTGAAGTAAAAAGTATCCGTAAATCAGGATTCGGCCTGGGCGGTGAGCGTGTGCCGATAAAACAGCAACGGGAAATCATCAAAACCACTTATAAGTATCTCAGTTTCCATCAACTAAGAGAAAACCAGGGCGTACGGTTTGATATTGTCCTTATAGATTTCAGATATTTTCCGGCTAAAATCGAGCATTTTGAAGAAGCGTTTTGGCAGAGGTAGAACTGGAATCTGGATTCTGGATGCTTGATAATGGATGCAGGATGCAAGATACAGGATTCAGTGCGCAGTACCCAGTACCCAGTACCGAGTGCCGAGTAGCGAGCACCCAGTTTCCTCCATTGTTTTTTTCTAAATTCTTCACTACTTTCAAACATGTCTGCTAAATTTGATCATTTTTGGAACTTATTTCCTATCGCCAAATCCGATATCTATCTAAATCATGCCGCCATATCACCGATGTCTATCAATGTAGTCGAAGTCTATCCAAATGGCGACTACCAACCGATCGACGGGAAATATTGACACGTTTCAGTCCATGCTTAATGCCAAAAAAAAACTAAAAGAAAATATCGCTAAACTGATTACCAGTGATCCTGAGGATATTGCCATTATCGGGAATACATCAGAAGGATTAAACTGGTTCGTGAACGGACTGCAATGGCAAAAAGGTGACCGGATTCTGCTGGTTAAGGATGAGTTTCCCTCAAATGTATATCCGTTCATGAATTTAGAATCCAAGGGGGTTGAGATTGATTTTGTCCCCACCCGCGATGGCATGATTCATATTTATGATATAGAGAAGCTCATGACGCACAGAACAAAGCTGCTTTCGATCAGTTTTGTTGAATTTTTTAATGGGTTTCGTAATGATCTTGTAACGATCGGGCAATTGTGTGATAGCCGTAATGTTCTTTTTTCGGTAGATGGCATCCAGGGAGTGGGCGCGATTCCGCTTGATGTAAGGACAGCCAAGATAGATTTCCTGTCCAATGGGGGACATAAATGGCTGATGGCACCCATGGGCTGTGGGTTTATGTATGTCAAACCGCAAATCCGGTCTAAACTGAAACCGGTGTTTGCCGGCTGGCTGAGTGTAAAGGACAGCTGGAATTTTGATGAATATAATCTTGATTTTGTGGAAGATTCGGGGCGGTTTGAAATCGGAACACCCAACTTTTTGGGAATGGTCGGCGCGCAGGCGTCTACCGAATTACTGGTCGAAGCAGGACCCGAGCACATTTTGCCCCATCTGCTCTTTTTAGGAGATGTCCTGATTACCGGTCTTGAAAAACTCGGAATGCGCTATCTCGGCAGCCGGGAAGAAAAGCACCGGTCCGGGATTTATACCTTTAAGGCGGACCGGGTAGAAGAATTATTTGAATATCTTAAAGAAAACCATGTGCATGTGGCATTGCGAAAAGGCGCGCTCCGGATTTCACCGCATTTTTACAACCAGACAGCTGAAATTGAACAAGTAATTGAATTGTGCACAAATTTCTACAAGTCTTGAAAAAATTGTAATTATAGTGTTACTTTCACTAATGCTGCTAAGTAAGCAATCGAATATCACCTATATATTTAATGTTAAAGTTATTGGTATCTGTGGCCCAGTTCTGAAACCGCAGATTTGAGGGAGGGTGTATGAAGAGTAAATTCGGAACTAAAGTAATTGCCGGCGCCGGAATAGGTGCCCTGTCTGCGCTGATTGTATATCTGTTGTCCGGATTCCTTCTTCCGGAATTGTTTTATTCCTTTGAAGCAAGAACATATGATAACCGTGTTGTAAAAAGTATTCAGGACGTTCCGTCACAAAGTATTGATGACATTGTCATTGTTGACATCGACGGCCGGAGTGAGTCGGAATTAGGCAGGTTCCAGCAGTGGCCAAGATCATATTATAGTGATATGATTCGCTATCTGGCAGAGAGTGGTGCGGCGATGATCGGTGTGGATATTATCATTGTAAAAGATCTGAGAGATCCGGCGGCAGATCAGGAACTCATTCGTACAATGAATCAGGCCGGTAATGTATTCAATGCTCTTTATTTTGAGCGGGAAGATTCCATCAGCTGGCGATATAAAATGACCCAGATTCCGGAAGAATTTGAATGGCAAAGATTCGCACAGATCCTGCCCGAAAATGTAAGCAATAATTTTTTATCTGAAGACCGAATTGGAAATGACTTTTTCCCCCTCCTCAATTCCGGTTACTCTCTGGGCCATGTCAACTTCAGGCCGGATATCGATGGTGTGGTAAGAAAAATTCATCTTTATACAAATTTTATTGACCACTCATATCCCTCCCTGGCATTTAATATGTTCATGAACCTGACGGGAACGGACTCAATGAGTTTTGACCTTGGGGATAATGTAAGTATGTATGCCAGTGGAAACCTGGTTCGCAAAATACCGGTTGATAAAAGCGGCAATATGATCATAAACTGGAGCGGAGATTTTCAGACATACCGTTATATCTCTTTTTATGATGTGCTGAAAAAACGTGTTGACAGCCAGTATTTTCAAAACAAAATTATTTTAATCGGAACCTCCTTACCCGGATTATTTGATCTGCGAAGTACACCATTTAATCCTACATTTCCCGGGGTAGAAATACATGCCAATATTCTCTACACGCTCTTATCAGGTGATTTCATCTCTAAAGTAACCGGAATGAATGCTTTCTTGCTTAGTGTGATACTTGGTATAGTGCTTGGAGTTATCATTTCTTTATTGTCACCGCTTTGGAGTATAATCCTTGTAATTCTATCAGGAATTATCCATGTACTCACGGTATATATATATTTTCTCGAGGCAAATGTCTGGATTCCGGTTGTCGATCCGTTGCTCACATTAGTCCTGACATTCAGCCTTATCTATATTTATAAATATAACACAGAAGAAAAGGGTAAAAGGTTCATCAAAGAGACGTTTTCACATTTTGTCACACATTCCGTGGTTGAAGAATTACTGGATAATCCGGATAAGATAAAACTGGGCGGCGAAAAGAAAGAGTGTACCGTTTTCTTTAGTGATGTGGCCGGATTTACCACCATTTCCGAGCAACTTACACCGGAGGCATTGGTAAGATTGCTCAATGAATATCTGACGGAAATGACAAATATTGTATTTAAACATGATGGTATGCTGGACAAATATGAAGGTGATGCCATTATGGCTGTCTTTGGTGCGCCGATTTCTCACGGGAACCATGCATTAAAGGCTTGTGCTGCAGCAATAGAAATGCAGGAGCAGCTGGTAAAACTACGCGAAATGTGGGGTAGACAAGGCCGGCCGCAATTACATGCACGCTGTGGATTGAATTCCGGTCAGATGGTGGTTGGTAATATGGGTTCGGAAACCCGTTTTGATTATACGGTAATGGGCGATGCGGTAAATTTAGGTGCCAGACTGGAATCGGCCAATAAGCAATATCGAACCAGTATCATGATTGGTGAAAACACTTACCAAAAAGCGAAAGAGGGCATTATTGCCCGGGAGCTGGATTTATTGCGCGTAAAAGGAAAAACCGAACCGGTGAAAGTGTATGAACTGGTGGGTTTAACGGAGACTGGCATTCCGGCAAAGAAACAACAGGTGTTAGATATCTTTAATAAGGGGTTTGAATATTATCTGGAGCAAAATTGGGAATTAGCTATCAAGTACTTTACACAGGTGCAGATGATTGATTCAACGGATGGACCAGCCAAAACGTATTTAAAACGCTGTAATCAGTTTGCCCAAACCCCGCCACCGGCCGACTGGGATGGGGTGTTTACTATGCAGACGAAGTAGACTGGGTACTCGCCTCTCGGTACTCGTCACTGAGTGCTCGGTACTGGATGCTGGATGCTGGAAACAAGATACAGGATACAGGATTCTGGACACAGGTCATCCTGAAAGGACTTTTACCCGTGGCAAGATTTGGGTGGATGTGTCAGTTAAGGATTAACCGCAGGGTACGCGGAGAAATACACGATACTTAATGCTGGATAAGTTGTGTCATCCTGAACTTGTTTCAGGATCTATGAAGGTGATTTTTATAGGATTCCGATCCATTTCGGAATAACGAATAATTTCCGAGTCTGAACTAATGATGGTTATTTTTTGTAAACAAAGTTCATAAAGAATGAAGTAATTCTTTCTTCGTGCTTCTTTCGTGAACTTCGTGTAACAAACAGGAAAATTTGAATGATCAAATCGACAAATAATAATTGGCAACAACAAATTGAAAAAGTATACCAGGCCAACCAGGAACAAATTATACACTTCTGGCCGGAGCTATCAGATCCACAGCGCGAAAATCTCATAAAGCAAATTTCAGAAATCGACTTTGATTTGATGCAGGAACTGATTAATCAGGCATTCAATCAAAATGATACAATGTCACATGAAAGCAAACTGGAACCGGCTGATTTTATTACGCTAAAGGAAAGAAAATCTCAGGATAGTGATGTACTGCAGATTGGCGAGCAAGCGCTTCGGAGTGGCAAAGTGGCCGCCTTTCTGGTAGCCGGCGGACAGGGAACGCGGCTGGGTTTTGATGGCCCGAAGGGCATGTACCCGGTAACACCGGTTCAGAAGAAAAGTCTGTTTCAATTACACGCCGAGAAATTACAGGCCACGGGAATTAAATACGGTAAAGCGATTCCATGGTATATCATGACCAGTCAAACCAATAATGAGCAAACAGAAAAATTTTTTAAAGAAAACCATTATTTTGGTTATGATAAAAATGATGTTTTTTTTCTGATCCAGGAAATGATTCCGGCCATTGACCGCCGGGGTAAATTTATGCTGGATGCCAAAGATCATATTTTTATGAATCCCAACGGACATGGCGGTTCAATAAAAGCGTTATGGAAAAGCGGCGCGATATCTGATATGAAGCGCCGCGGAGTAGAGAGCATATTTTATTTCCAGGTAGATAATGTCCTCAACCGGCTGTGTGATCCGATCTATCTGGGGTATCATATCCGGGAAAAATCCGAGATGTCCAACAAAGTAGTAAGGAAAAAATATGCCGGTGAAAAAATGGGCATATTGTGCAAGGTAGATGGTAAACTCGGGCTTGTGGAGTATAGTGATTTTGATGAAAGTTTAAAAAATGCCACTTATCCGGATGGATCGTTACAATTCTGGGCCGGCAATATTGCCACACATATTTTTAATGTCTCATTTATTGAGCGGGAAAATCAGGGTGGATTTAAACTACCCTATCACCTGGCGGAAAAAAGTATTCCATATCTGGATGAAAAAGGAAATTTGATAAAACCGCAGGATAAAAATGGTATCAAATTTGAGAGTTTTGTATTCGACGCCCTGAAAGATGTGAATAAATCTGTCTCAATCGAACTGGAAAGAGAGAAAGAATTTAGTCCGCTTAAAAATAATGAAGGTGAAAATTCACCGCAGACCGTTCATGATGACCTGAATCGAGTATGGGCCGGCTGGCTGCAAGAGGCTGGATTTGAAATCGAAATTAATGCCGCTGGAATCCCCAAACAGAATATTGAAATTTCACCACTTTTTGCACTGAATGCAAATGAACTTGCTGGGAAACCAGATCAAATCCATATCACATCCGGAGACATATACCTGGGTTGATATTATTTCTTTCTTATCTTTATTTTATGGCAAAAGAAACTCTCGAAATGATGACCCGGAACAGGCTCCAGGCCCAGGAAATTTTGTCATCTCGCTGAAATCCTACCGTGTTATACCATGCTCAGATGGCGGGAAGATTCCTGCGGAACGACAACGAAAGTCAATATCTTGGATCATGAATCCTGTATCCTGCATACCATACCTAATCATCAACATTAGCATCAATTTGATCCTATACTAAAATTTTAATTTTACCCCACCGTTTACCACAAATCCATCGAGCGGCGCATATATATCATTAAAAACAGGATCGGTTATTGTCCCGGTATAAATATCTTCAAATCTGGTTTGTCGGGTATCAAGAAAGTTTTCAAAATTGAGGAAAATGGAAAAATTCTCCCACATTTTTTCCGTCATCAATCCGGTAATCCAGTAATCCTGGCCGAAGCTGCCATCATTCAGACGCTGGGAGCTGAAAGTAGTACGCTTCCAGCCCGATCCTGAATTGTTCCTCAACTTCATAAATCAGTACATTATTCAAACGATGCCTGGCAACCAGGGGATATATTTCAGAATTTCCTTGATAATGCTCGTTCACATCTGAAAATGTATATCCGATAAATAATTTATAATGATCATAGGTAAATTTCAGATTCATTTCGATGCCTTTGGTGTCTACATATCCATCCGGTTGCTGAAATTCATAGTATTCGTCTTCCAGTGGAGTAAGTAGGAGTGGATCAAGAATTCGTGTATAAAATACCAGTCCGTTTATATTAAAGGTAAAATGTTCCAATAATATCGTCCTGAAATTCGTATCAAAATTTAAACCGTATGATTTTTCGGCATGAGTATTGGTGACATCGATTGGCAGGATTCTCCTGAACTGAATACGCTCAGCATCTTCTGTAAAAACCGTTGGTAATTTATATCCCATTCCGCCACCAAGCCGGAATGATAACTGTGGGTTTGACTTAAACAGCAGGGCAGCACGCGGCAGAGTAAAAACACCGTATTCGTTATTATAGTCCAGCCGTAAACCTGTTTCTACAGTAAACCTTTCTGTCGCATTCCACGAGTTCTGAATAAAAGTACCGGGTGTAATATATTTATAATCAATCACTTGTCCGGAATCTGCTTTGTTTTGACTGAATTGATCAGTCCATAGATTGAGCCCCATTATCCATTCGAGTTGATCATCAGAAGTGCTGAAAACCGCTTCACTATAGGAAGACAGCTGGTCTCCGGAGAATTTATAATCACGCATCGTTATACTACGGTTATAAAAACTGATTGTATTTTTGAAGGTAATTTTTGATTGACTATTAATCCTGTGATTAAAACCCAGTTGTGTACTGTACCGGGAGGTTTTATTTTTTTCGAAATATGATCTTGTACTGTCGCCTCGTCCGGCAATGAATTCCATGTCACCACCGGTACGGTCCTCAAAAGTGCTGTTCAGCCCAATAAAAAGTTCGGTTTGATTGTTAAAATAAAAGAATAATTTCGGATTCACCGTAATGCGCCGAAATTCAGGTATGGCAGACAATCCAATGTCAGCCGGATCATAGGCCTGACTGGCGTTATAGGAGGCAAATATCTGAACACCAACAGTTTTAAATCTGTTGGAGTAAAATCCGCTGCCATCGAACCCACCGGCAGAAGTACCATTAAGCAAAAAACTCAACTCCCGTTCATCACCCGGAAATTTTGATACCAGGTTTACCAGGCCCGCAATTGCATCACCGCCATAGAGTGTTGAAGATGATCCTTTGATGACTTCTGCCTGCTGCAAATCCAGCGGAACAATCTGTAACAAACTTAATCCGCCCGAAAAACCGGAGTACAACGGAAATCCGTCTTTTAACAGCTGTGTATACCGGCCATCAAGTCCCTGAATGCGAATACTGGCATTTGCAGATGTTGCTGATGTCTGCTGTGTTTGAATTCCGGTACTTTCATTCAACAGCATCCGGATATCACCCGGTTTCATGTTGGCTTTTTCATTCAATTCTTCACCGGAAATTGTTTCGACCCGGGTTGGCGTATCGGCAATGGAACGGCTGGAACGGGTGGCTGTTACAATGACGGCTTCTGTTTCCTCATGTTCAGCAAGAAGAAATACGATTTTAATACCTGATTCCGTCAGGGGGAAGACGAGTGTATCCTTTTTTGTTTGGTATCCGACATAGTTATAGACTATGATGTGCTGGCCATCAGGGATACTTTTGATATGCACCAGTCCGTTTTCATCCGAACTGCTGCCGATTGCGGTGTCCTGCAGATATACATTCGCCCCTGCCAGTGGTTTGTTGTCAGATAAATCCAGTATTCTAACTTTGAATATATTTTGGCTTACGGCGAGCGTGGATAACAGGAAAATTAAAGTTACTATGTATTTAATATTCATAAAATCGTTTTAATGATAAGATTCTTTCTATGAAATTCTAAAACAATTTTATTTATTCCTGAAATTCAAAGAAGACCTCAGATATAAAATTATCTTTGGGAAAAGTTAAAGATGTGAGACTTGTTATTTGTAATTTGTAACTGGGAACTTGTTCCTTGTACCTTGAATCCTGAATCCTGAAACCTGCATCCTGTAACCAGCGCCCAGTGCCGAGCGACGAGTAGCGAGAATCCTTTACCGGACAAACACCATCCGCTTGGATTTACTCTCACTCTCTGATTGTACCCGGTAAATATATACACCCGATGCGACGATTATTCCTTGTGCATTTTTTCCACCCCAATCGACCGAATACCTGCCTCTCTCTTTCACATCATCAATCAGCGTGATTACTTCCTGACCCAGAATATCGTATATCTTTAAAGTGACATGACTTTGATCCGGAATGGAAAAGGAAATAGTGGTTACCGGGTTGAAGGGTGAAGGAAAAGGATTTGGCTTGTTCTGAGCCAGATCAATAGTAGACGGGATCTGACCGTTCTCCTGGCTGCTTCCCTGGATGACTAAATTATCGATTACCCAGCCCCAACCGCTGACGGCCGGATCGCGCAAACAACCGGAAACGGATAAAAATAACATCTCCCGGTGTAAAAGTATCAAGAAGATTTATGGAATGAGAGACATACATCCCACTTTGTGGTGATGTGCGATTTTGATAGGCAGATAACCAACTTTGGTTGGCCCGGGCATCATATCCGTCAATCAACGGCAGCCAGTTTAATCCGTCCGTCGTACCTTCGATGACGACATAGTCCCACATGGCCTGATCACCATATACCGTTCCCGGATCACCCGGCTCTACCAGGGCGATATCATTATATGTCACAATCGCATTATTCTCTGCCACCACGATCGGCGTTTTTATCATGGCAATCATTTCCTGTCCATCGGCATAGGGATGATCTGAATGTATAGCCGGCGAAGAAATTCCGTCCGCAGTCGTTATTGAAAAATTCTGACCGCTATAATCTGCCTGGGTTTCGGGACTATTGAAGTTGTCAGAATAACTGGATTTTGCTTCAAGGGGAAATACATCTACCTCGCGAACTGCGGATTTGTATGTTCGCTGATTCTTAAGACTGATTATTTCGAAAGTTAATTTTTCCGGTACGGTTGCCGTTAGTACCAGGGTGGTATCAACAGGCTGGTCATTTGGTCCTAAATTAATGGCAGCCTGGCCATTCATATATATTGTGGTTGAATCGTAGGCCGAACGCAGATTAACAGTAACCGGTATCTGACCCTCGGGTGTCATGGCCATCTGATTCAGTCGGGGTGATAGTGTTGCTGCCGGTGGTTTATATCCGGCCAGCTCGGGCAGGTTTGCTGACCAGATTCCCCGGCCCTGGGTCGCAATCACAATCTGGCCATCCACAATCGTCATCTGAAATATTCCGGCGGCAGGCAGGCCATTGTTGGAATATTGCCATGAAATCCCATTATCATCAGATATGAACAGGCCGATTTCTGTTCCGGCCCATAATATATCTGTATCATAAGGCATGACTAAAAAACTGAATACCGCGACATCGGGAAAACCATTGGAGCTGGTTTCACTACCGGCTCCGAAGCCGGAAATATCCTCAAAACTATTTCCATAGTCCCTAGTGCGTAATACCTTTGGATTATCAGGTGCAGAGAATAAAAAGTAGGCAGTTCCGGCATTAACCGGATGCAAACCAATTCCTGATGACTCCGTCACATTGGTTGGAAAATTTCGCGAAATATTGTTAAAACCGAGACCGCCATCTTGTGAAACATATATACCGCCGGTCGATTGATAATAGGTATCCGGTGCCAGCCGTGAGGATATCCAGACAATCTGCGGATCGGCAATACCCACTTCCACATTATCAAAAGCCCGCCAGCCAAACCAATTGCCGGGAACGGGCGTAAATGTCCATGATGTCCCAAAATCATCAGATCGTTTTATGCCATTGCTATTAACGGTAAAAATCAGATCGGGATCGGTTTTGCTATTGCCAATTTTTGTTAAAAAAGGCGCGTCTCCGGAACTGGCATTGGGTAAAGGATACCAGGTTCTGCCGCCATCATCAGAACGGCTGAGATTATTATTCTGAGAACATCCCAGGACCAGATCGGGATTTTTATAGTTCCAGACAACTTCGATACCATCACCACGCAGAGCCGGATTCCAGGGCGAACCCGCCTGAGGATTCGGGGATGAGTACCAGGTACCATTATCCTGCATACCGCCGATGTACACATTCTGTGACGGTTTTTTATCGACACCATAAAACTGAGTGGATCCCATACCAGTAATTTGCTGCCAGGATTGTCCGCCATCGTTTGATACTGCAATCCCACCATCATTGGCATTGATGATTCGGAAATGGCCGGTAACTTCATTTACAGGAATCATACTCAGCCAGTGATGGTCACCATGTACATATGAAACCGTTGGAACCTGCGCATAATGCTGACCGATTATCTGTGTCCTTCTTGAATTTGACCCTGGATTGACGTCCGTCATATATAATTCGACACCACCAATAAATACGATATTTTCATTATACGGATGTACTTCAATGGTATTATCAAACCATCCTGCAGTATAAGCGCCATCGGCACCTGAGATTCCCCAGCCGCTAAACCAGTTGGGATCATTGCCGGTATCATTCACCAGTATCCAGCTGGCACCGGCATTTTTTGTCATATACAAATCAGCTGTACCATAACGTCGTTCCACTGCGGCATATAACCGGGAAGTGTCGGTTGGAGAGATTGCCAGTTCGCTACGAATACTGATACCCTGGTAGCTATTACCACCGGTGCCCACATCCTGGGGCAGGGCAAAATTATCGGCGGATACAAACCAGGTTTTTCCGGCATCGGTTGATTTAATGACCCCCACTTCATTTACAGAGGCATAGAGAGTGTTAAAATTTTTAGGATTGGCAATAATCTGCTGCACGCGGTTATCGGTATCAGTGCCGAGGACTTTATCGGGGTCAAATACCTGGGTCCATGATTCACCGCCGTCGGTGGAACGGAATATTCCTGACTTGCGTTGGCCCTCTTTAGTTGCGAGATAAGAAAATCCGTCATTGCTGCAGACAAGTACTATATTTTCGTCATCAGGATCGACTACGATGCGATTGATAGCCTGCAGCAGTTGTCCGTCGCCGGTGCTGGCCAATTGTCGCCAGGTTTCGCCGCGGTCGGTGGACTTCCAGATACCGCTGCCAGAGAGGTCGACGATGCGACCGTAGCCCATACCGGTTCCGGCATAGATGACATCCGGGTTGGATGGGGCCATGGCCATACAGGTAGTGGAAAGTGTGGTTAACATGGGGGTCTTATTCTGCCAGGATTGACCGGCGTCGGACGTTTTCCAGATACCACCGCCGACCGTAGCGACAAACCAGGTGTCTTTTTTGGGATCACCGGGATCGACCAGGATGGCCCGGGCCCGCCCGCTAACGTTTCCCGGTCCGCGTTCAATCCAGGGCAATGCCGTTCCCGGTTTTTTCAGGAATCGTTGTGCTTTTTTTAGTTCGGAGGTTTTATAGCCCGGGCCGTATGTTTTTCCGCGGGCATTTGTCTTAACCGCGGCCAGGCCTTCCAGAAATGCTTCCGGATTTTCGGAGAGCTGTTTTTTGCGGCTGAGTTTGCCAAACATTTTGTCAATTTTTGCCTGCAACTCAGTTTTCCGCTCAGGATTATCGATCATCTTTTGCCGCAGATCCTTGATTTGGTTGTCAAAAACGGAACGTCCGGTATGTGCGATAATATTTAAATCCAGATCGTCATCCTGAGCTTGTCTCAGGATCTCATCAGGATCTACTATTATTAATATGCCAATGAATATTGTAGCTGACAATGATTGAAACGGATAGGATGAATTTTTTCATTTTTATTCCCATTTCTTATTGTTCTTTTTGCTTGATCAAAAAGAACCATCCCGATTTAGTTTTTAAAGTTCGGCATCGCCGAACATAAGAAAATCTTGATCGGACAAGGCTCGACAAAAATTTGTCTCATAAATTTGCTAATAGTCATAGCTTTACAGCGACAAATTTTTGACGGCCATTTTTTCTGGTCATGATCAAAAAAATATTTATCATATTTTTTTCTCTGTGGTAAAAAAGGGATTGAATTACTAAACGATATAATCAATCATACGAAGATATGCAAGCCAAGGTTCAAAAATAAATGCACATGAAACCGGAATACCCTCATGTAAAAAGGGATTCACATGTGAATGAAAATCCCTCAGGATTTTAAAACTATTTCATAGAATCAGCTTTTAAAAATAGAATCTGAAGTAAATCAACGCGCGGGTTTCCAGCATAGATAGATCCGCATCATAGTCTCTGTCATCTTCTTTATTGGTTAATGAGCCATATACTATCTGGGCTTCAGCGCCGATGCTGAAATGATCCGAAAAATTATGCTCACCTCCGAGAGTCGGGGCTATATAAAATCCGGTGGTTGTCTCTTCATTCTTGTTAAATCCCGACTCCGATGTCATTTTTTGTGATAAATATCCAACACGACCTCCATAATACAGGGTAAAAGTCTCATATACCTTTTGTGGTAGAATACCAACACCAATATTCCAGGTGGTTGCAGTTTCTTCGTAAGTTGTACCACTAATATCTGCACTTTGCGTAGCACTGAAATATCCTACTTCTGGTTCGATACGTAATGAAGGTGAAGTAATGATAGGAACGGTAATCGAGGCATTGGCGATGCCGTTACTGGTGGACATCTCAAACAGTTTCTGCAAATCGATGATCGCAATACCGATACCTGTTTTGGATCCATCCTGAGCGAATGATAAATTAGCAAGGCAGAATACGACAACGATTAACACAAGAATGTTAAATTTACGCATGGTAATACCTCCCTTGTTGGGTTGATGGTGGATTTAAATAATGCAACTTTTTAAATAATGTGGTTCGGAGCTGAAATGTTTACAAATGGTGCGATTCGGAATAATAATAAGGAAAAAGTATTTTCGGCTGATTGTAATTTGAAATTTATAAACATTGTATTATCATACAATCGATAATTTTTTCAACTTTACAATTTTAAGAATATGAGAACCAATTTAAAATATAACGAGAATCTGTATTATCTATTAATAAGACATACGTTGTAAGAATATTTAATGTTGCGCTGGTATATAATTATTCTGTAATTTTTGCGCGGTTATAGTGAAAACGCCACCGTAGCTCAGCTGGTAGAGCAACTGATTCGTAATCAGTAGGTCAGCGGTTCGACTCCGCTCGGTGGCTCCAATAAAAACAAGGACTTACAGCCATTCGTTGTTAGTCCTTGTTCGTTAGTGGCAATATATTGGCAATGGATTATTTAAGTATCATTTTATTATCGATACCCTTAACAGCATCAATGTGGTTATTTGATGTCAGGTGAGCATAAATTAACGTGGTTTTTGTATCTTCGTGTCCCAACAACTCTATAACTACTCGCAGTGAATAATTATCCTGCACCAACCAACTTGCAAAGGTATCACACAGGTTGCGAAAGGTGATGCCTTGTAGACCGATTTTTCCTGATGCAGCCTTTTAACGTTCCAGTACCGTCATTTTTTTATACAAGATTTTAAGATTATTAGACCTTTATGTTTTGCCGGTCGAAATTCAATATTCGTGAGTACCAAAGGTTTCGTTCTACGATTTGTCATTCAATAAGTTAACTTGTGATAAGGGTTCGTATTTAGTAATCGGGCATTTTTAAATTTAAAATTATTGTAATTCCTTGTTGATTTTATTAATATTACACATATATATATTTATTGTATAGTTTTTTGAGTTTGAGAAATAACAGCAATAAAAACAGAAATTATGAAGGATACGATTCTTTATAATTAACCTTGCTGACACTTGCATAATTGAGAAGATATCATATAATGGATAAAACAAAGGGACAATCAGAAGCAGAAATCAGTACGCTTTTAACCAAATTTGAAAAAGAACACCTCGGAAGAGGTCCGAAAGAGGTAAAAACTTTTATTATTCAGGATATGATCCTGGTAAGACTTCAAGGAATCCTATCACCGGCAGAAGAGTCACTCTCAAAAGAAAATGATGGAGTACAACTTGTGAAACAGGTAAGAAGAAGACTTATCGAAAGTTCCCGAAAAGTTATGGAAAATATTATTGTTGAAAAAGTCAATGCCCAATTAAGATCTCTCCATACTGACATTAGTACACATACTGGCGAGAGAATCATTATATTTGTAATGGATAGGAATATAGAGGAAGATTTCAAGAGTTAATTATATTTTTCGGAACAATATACTCTCAATTTTGTTTAAGAAGAAATATTAGTATCAAGCAAGTAAACAAGTTTCATTGTTATAATATTTTAGCAAAACAAGTAAAATAAGATTTCCGGTAGACAAGATAGAAAACATGCTCTAATTTGAGTAGGTTAGCTATAACGTAAGCCGGTACTCAATACCTCAAGTTCGAGGTGAGTACCGGCTTTTTTTATTTCTAATAATTAGGATCTAAAATGAAAAATTTTACGACAAAGACAATTCTCGAAATGGGTGAATATGCTAAAAAATTTGTGTCTAAACAGTTGGCAGAGAATCCTACTTTTTTGAACATAAGTGTTTGTAATGAACTTTTAGTAATACATATCCCTCACTCACTATGGCCGGCTGAACAGCGTCTTAATAGAAGAATCGAGGATAAAAGTATGTTTCATGAATTTAAATCAAGACAGTTTGAAGAAGTTAAAGATATTCTTATTAGGGAATTAGAAATATTGTCAGAGTGTAAAATTCTTAATATAGAGTCATTTCTGAGTAAGAATAATTCCCGTATAATAGTTGCTACCTTTCTTAAAAGTGTTCAAAATAAACTTAAGAGTGAGGAGTTTGTCAATGAATAGAAAAGATTTAGGATATTTTAAACGTATTATACTTGAGATGCGCTTAGACGTCATTCGATCTATTAGTGCAACTGAACAGATCAATTTGGATAAAAGAACAGATCCAGGTGGTGGCGAAATCTCACAGTATCGCACGCATTTGGCAGATCAGGGTAGTGATACAATCCAGTATGAACTCAATAATTATTTTGTAGCGCGAAGGTTGAAATTCTTACGTCATCTAGATCATGCATTGGTTCGAATTAAAGAGGGTGATTTTGGAAAATGTCTAATCTGTCATAAAGAAATATCGAGAGAAAGATTGGAAATTGTCCCGCATACACAACAATGTGCAGCATGTAAGAATTGAATGAACTTTGAAAATTGCTCTGATGGTACTATCATATATTTGTAAAATCACTGCCGAAATCACTGTTCTTTGAATCGAAATTAAATAATATTCGGTTTGGGCTTAATGAAATGTATAATATTTATGGATAATGTAATTCTATCAAAAATTAATTAGGATTTGGGTATGGATATTGATGATTTAAAGTATTATAAAAATATAATTATTCAAAAACGAAAAGAAATTCTTAGAGACGGATAATTTTACAAATTGGTTTGCGGATAAAAATAAGGGGAATGCCGATGAGGCCGGAAATAATAGAATTAACATTCATGGTGTAAATGGAGAAAAGCAATACAGCTGCAATGAGAACGATATTCATTCAAAGGTAAAAATTATTCAATATCTCTTACAACTGGATCAGGCATTGAGCCAGATTGGAAAAGGAAATTATGGAACTTGTATCAACTGTGAGGGAAAAATTGATTTAGATATTCTGGAAAAAGTGCCCATTAAACGATATTGCACGAAATGCGAATGACATGAATTTCAATATCTGGAATGTAACACTATAAAATATATTGTAATTTATACCCTTTTGCTGGACAGGAGTTTTAATATTTGCTGAATTGAGAGATTAATCGGAATCTGAAAATATTGTTTCAATTATAAATCATTTGTAAAGGCTAAAAAAATAAAGGAAAAAATTATGAATCAAAACGAGAATATGACTGGTAGCGAAAAAAAGGAAATCAGTGGCAATTGGGTGTTGCTGCTTTTTGTAGGTTTGTTAATCGGTGTAGTTATATTAGGTTGGCTCACCGGATAAAGAAAGATATATACAATGAATAACCCAAAATAGTTTGTAGGGCTTGAACAGATCCCACAATTAGGGAAAAAGGAGGCGAAAGTACTTCAATCGGTTGCTGACAGATTTGGCTTCCGCACTAATGAATATTACCAATTGCTCATTGATTGGGATAATCCCGAAGCCTATTCGTTTGATGATTATGAAGATTGTAAAGAGGAATGTAAACTTAAGAAACCGTGATTACCAAAATAAAACTAGTATGAACGAAATTACGCTGAGGATTGAATGGTACTTCTTGACAAATCGAAACGAATGAAAAAAGAACTAACTCTTTTTAATATTTATACTATCGCTACCGGCGCTACAATTGCTTCCGGCTTTTTTTTATTGCCAGGAATTGCATTTGGACAGGCAGGTCCATCAATGGTCATTAGTTATGTTGTTGCTGCGATACCGGTAATTCCGGCTTTGTTCTGTATGGCGGAGCTCTCAACCGCCATGCCGCGTGCCGGAGGGGTATATTTTTTTTTAGATCGCAGCATGGGGCCTATAATGGGAACAATTGGAGGATTAGGAACCTGGATGGCTCTTATATTAAAAACAGCTTTTGCTCTTGTTGGTATCGGCGCGTATACGAGTTTATTTTTTCCGCAAATCCAAATTTTGCCTCTCGCCGCAGGCTTTGCCATTTTATTTGGAATTATAAATCTTCTGGGAGCTGAAAAAATCTGGTATCTTTCAGAGTGTTTTAGTGATTGGACTTTTGTTACTGTTAACCTGGTTCTCAGGAACAGGATTATTTTATTTAGAACGACAAAATTACTCAGGATTAGTCGATGCAGAATTAAAATCAATTTTTTCTACTGCTGGTCTTGTTTATGTAAGTTATATTGGACTAACAAAAATTGCCAGTGTATCTGAAGAAGTTATAAATCCGGAAAAGAATATTCCACGTGCAATGTTCCTTGCACTCGGTACGGCTATTTTGATCTATGTGATTGGAACATTGGTCATGATTGGAGTCGTACCACCGGAAAAACTACAAAATGATCTCACACCGGTTGCCACAACTGCTGAACTAATGATAGGGAGATCTGGGGCAATTCTGATGACAATTGCCGCAATATTTGCCTTTTTTTCTGTGGCCAATGCCGGTATTTTGAGTTGTTCGCGCTATCCGCTGGCAATGAGCCGCGATCATTTGTTGCCTAAATTTTTACGATCCTTTAGTAAAAACAAAACACCAAAATATTCTATTAGTCTTAACCGTCATTCTTATTCTTCTTGTCTTACTTCTTCTCGATCCAATAAAGATAGCAAAACTCGCGGGTGCATTCCAGCTACTGCTTTTTTCACTCATATCATTGGCAGTAATAGTATTGAGAGAAAGCCGCATAGAATCTTATGATCCTGGATATCGCTCTCCACTCTATCCGTGGATGCAGCTGTTTGGCATAATAGCACCCTGCTGGTTAATCATAGAGATGGGATGGCTTCCTGTTATATTTACATTGGCTCTTATTGGATTAGGTATAATCTGGTATTTTTATTATGCCCATAATAAAGTAGCCAGAGGTGGGGCTATCTACCATATTTTTGCCAGACTTGGCCGACGACAGTTTAATGGTCTGGATACAGAATTACGAGGCATTTTAAAAGAAAAAGGATTACGGGATCTGGATCCATTTGATGCGGTTATCGCCAGGGCTGGATTTATTGATATACCTGAAAGACCCCTCATTTGAAGAGATAGTGAGAAGGGCTGCGGATTATTTTTCAAAAAAATTTGCCTTAGAGAAAAATTTTTTAGAGAAAACATTTATGGATGGAACACGTGTCGGAGCAACTCCTGTTTCTCATGGAGCCGCATTACCTCATCTACGTTTACCGAATATAAAACACTCTGAATTGGTAATGGTTCGTTGTAGAGCAGGCGTGCACGTTGATCTAAAAAGCGAAACAACAGGTGAACGTATCACGAATGAGGCTATATATGCTTTTTTCTTCCTGGCTAGCCCGATGGAAAATCCCGGACAGCACCTACGCACATTAGCTCAAATAGCTAGTCATGTAGATGATGAAAAATTTATCGGAAACTGGCTTCTAGTAGAAAACGAACAGGAGATAAAAGAGCTCCTGTTACGGGAAGACAGATATTTATCATTATTCCTGGATTTGAATTCCAAAACCGCTTCACTTATTGGATCTGCGATAAAAAATTTGGATTTACCAGAAGGAAGTTTAATCGCACTGATTCATCGTAATGGAGAAATACTTATACCGAAGGGAAGCACAGTACTTGAAGAATTAGATAGACTAACTGTACTAAGTAGCCCAAAAGGTATAAAAAATTTATATGATAGATACATACGTTAAATTAAAAACTTAGGAAGAGTTGAAGATCGGAGAAAGATTATACGAACATTTAGAAAGTAAATAATTGATTTTATCAAGTCAATATAGTCCGTGTATTAGATAAATCTATATTTATGTGGCGGTTTAAACCAAAACTCATGAAGAATTGAGGAAGAAACAATTGGCAATAAAAGATCATATAATAATTGTCGGATATGGTTCTCATGGTAAGAACGTTTCTAAAACCTGCATCAAATCAGGAATTAAATATGTGGCGGTTGAGAAGGATCCGGCCATTGTTTTACAAAAGTCTGCTTTAGATGATCAGGTAATTATAGGAGATGCATCGCATGGTTATGTTTTAAAAAAAGCTAATATTGGTGAGGCAAAGTCACTGATTCTTGCAATATCAAATATTAAAAAAATTAGAAGTATCATTAAACTAGCATGTAAATATAATCCCAATATTGCTATACAAATTAGAAAAGATATTTATAGAAATTATCATATAGCCGGGAAAGATATAATTACTTATTGCACGGCGGTAAATTGCATTGACGGGCATGTTCAGCTACCCGTGATAAATTACCTTAAAAAACGATTCTCCGTAAATCATGTTGACATGATAACCGAACCTGGCCCCAGTTTGATTATATGTGAATTAACTGCTTCGATGATTGTTGATTCAATCATTACTCGCATTGGTCTGTCAATTGAAAAACATTCATCTAAGGGAATTGCAATTATAGGACATCATGAGTGTACGGGCAATCGTTCTCATAAAGAAGAGCAGTTATTTCATATTCAAGAATCACTCATATTTCTAAAAAAACGATTCCCAAATATAGAGATTATAGGTCTATGGGTGGATCGGAATTTGCGGGTATTTGAAATAAATCAACTGAAAAGTGAAAAACGATAAGATAAAATACTCTATAAACAAAGGTAGATATAAGAGATTCGATATATAAAAATCGGGCATAAGTTATGTAGAAAAGTTTTTGTCTTTATAGGAAGTATTTTGATCGGGCTTGGAAAACTTGGTATAATAATACCCGTTCTTCCGACTACACTCAATTAAGACATTTCGATCATAATGGTTGATATTTTTCTGTATGATAATTGGAAAATTTAAAAAAGATTCAGAGATCTAATGGAAATCCCATTTCTGCCAGATATTATTATTATATTCAGTCTCTCAATTATCGTTCTTTTTATCTGTCATCAAATTCGTATTCCACCGATTGTAGGATTTATCATCACAGGAATTCTAATCGGTCCTCATGGTTTTGCCCTGATAAAATCAGTCAAAGAGGTTGAACTCCTGGCCGAAATCGGGATTATATTTCTGCTTTTTACCATTGGAATTGAATTTTCAATAAAAAATCTTTTACAAATTAAAAAATCTGCGCTGTTAGGTGGTTCACTGCAGGTCTTTATGACTGTATTGATTACTTATTTTATTGCCCGGCAGCTTGGCTTTCAATTTCATTTGTCGATATTTATTGGATTTCTTATAGCGCTTTCCAGCACTGCTATTGTGCTGAATATCCTTCAGTCAAGAGCAGAAATTAACAGTCCCCATGGCAGAACAACTTTTGCTGTCCTGATCTTTCAGGACATCATCATCGTGCCAATGATGTTATTCACACCTTATCTTTCTGGGACATCGGGTAATGCAGGCACCGCGTTACTTGTCTTAATGCTCAAAGGCCTCGGTATTATACTGCTTGTCTATGTAACTTCTAAATGGATTGTCCCCAAAGTGTTGTATCAAGTTACAAAAACAAGGATACGTGAGCTATTCTTGTTGGTAATTTTAGTGATCTGTCTGGCGACTGTGTGGATTACATCCAGTGCCGGGCTTTCCCTGGCCTTGGGTGCTTTTTTAGCTGGTTTAATAATTTCCAATTCCGAATACAGTCAAGATGCGCTAACGAATATTTTACCATTCAGGGATATTTTTTTAAGTTTCTTTTTTATTTCAATAGGTATGCTTCTCGATGTAGGTTTGGTTTTAGAACGTCCCATATTTATTGGTATTATTGCCCTTAGCATATTAGTCTTAAAAACTGTTATTGCCGGTTTAGTAACCATAATGCTGGGATATCCTCTGCGACAGGGTATTTTGGTTGGTCTCACCTTAAGTCAAGTTGGTGAATTTTCATTTATATTATCAAAAACCGGTATTGAATACGGTTTACTTTCTGGGAATAATTATCAACTTTTTTTATCTGTTTCTGTCCTGACAATGGCCGCGACACCATTTATTATTGCTCTGGCACCACAAATTGCTAATCGGATTTTACTGGTAAAGTTTCCAAAAAAGTTAATAGCCGGTTTCTCACCTGAAAAGCATACTATAGTGACAAAAAAAAAGGATCATCTTATTATAATTGGTTATGGGATTAACGGGAAAAATTTGGCCCGTGCAGCTAAGGAGACTCAGATACCGTATATAATCATTGAGATGAATCCCGATACTGTTCGCGTTGAGAAATCTCTGGGTGAACCTATTCAGTATGGAGATGCTACAAATGAATCGTTGCTGAAAAATGCAAATATCCAGGAAGCCAGAATTTTAGTCATAGCTATTTCCGACCCAACTGCCACCAACCGAATTACCCAAATGGCACGACAGTTAAATCCCACAATTTATATTATTGTGCGGACACGTTTTCTTCAGGAACTAAAGCCTCTATATACATTAGGTGCAGATGCAGTTATCCCGGAAGAATTTGAGACGTCGGTTGAGATCTTTACAAGGGTTCTTATGAAATATCTCGTCCCGAGAGATGAGATTAATAAATTTATATCCGAAGTCAGATCAGATAGTTATGAAATGTTTAGAAGCGCTTCCTTTGAGTCGTCATCGCTTCAAGAATTTGATTTTCATTTACCCAATGACAAAATAATTACCGCACGTGTAGGTAAAAAATCTTCATTTGTAAATAAGTCATTATCCGAGATTAAATTACGGGAAGTACACGGTGTAACCCTATTAGCAATCCAGCGCAATTTGAAAATTTTATCAAATCCAGGTGGTGATACAAAAATACATGTTAATGATATTTTGGTTTTTCTTGGAGAGCCTGGAAAAGTTGCTGCGTTGATGAATGTTTTCGACAATCATTAAATTTAAAATGATAGCTAAATACTATTATCTTCCTCGCTCCCACTCACTGTTTATAATTGTCAAATATTGTTCCTCACTCAACTTCACTGGGGTATAGTCAATACCCTGTCTTGACAGATTACGCACAAAAGCACGCAGGTGATTCCGCGAACCTCTTAAAAGATTATCATAGACAAAAGTGACATCTTCGTTATCCACATTCTCATCAAGTTCATACTGAATATCCAGTATATCAATCTCTTCTATGAGTGCCCCGACTTTTAAAGCTTCTACAAGAGAGACACTACCCTGATTTATAAGCGTGTTGTAGAGATCCTGCAAAGTTGCGTTTTTAAAGACTCCGATAGAATCGATCCCGACCGGATCATCTAATTCATATCTGTCAAGCAATGTTTTAATGGCGTCCATATGTCTTTGCTCAGCTCCTGAAATGTTGTTAAAAACTCGTTGACCCCAATTATCATACATGGCAATATAAACATCGCGGGCAAGTTTTTCCTCTTCACGCATAAAGATTAATCCATCAGTTTCGCCCAGATTCAATTCCTCTATTGGATATTTGGCAATCGTTTCTGCAGTAATTACCGTGTTGGACTGGGCATTCCCCGCATCGGCTTCGAGTGCAGATGAGCAACTTGTTAAATTGAATAATCCCAGAGCGAATACTGATAACGTTATTGTTTTATAAATTTGTGAAAATCTCATTATATTTTCCTTTCTAAATTTTGATCTAAAAAAAACCGGCCATATTGATGACCGGTTTAAGATTGTGAGTTAATCTTGGTGAACTATTTTTTACCACCGCGTTTTTGATTCCCTTTGGGTCCTGTACCGTCACAGTCACCTGTTCCGGAACCATTGCCGGTACCCTTCATATTTTGGCTCTGGCCGCTTCCATTTCTATTCATTTGTCCGCTGCCGTCCTGTGGGCGTTCATAATCCGAATCTTGTCCGTTTGGAATTCCATCCCCATCACTATCCATGGCGTTGTCATTAACACCGTCACCATCTGCATCGACGAATCCTTTGGAGTTATTTCCTTTACGGGATTTTGAACCGTCATAATCTGCATCCTGGCCGTTGGGAATGCCGTCACCGTCATGATCGGGCGCATTGTCATTAAAACCATCACCGTTTGCATCAACAAAGCCAACACCGTGTTGTCCTTTGGTCTGGGTCTTTGTGGCTGTTTTGGTTTGGTTCTGATTCTTTGCCTGTGTCTTGGTCGCAGTTTGGGTCTTGATCTGTTTCTGCTCTTCTTTTTTATCTTCAATAGAATCCTGAGCAAAACTGGTGGTTACAGCAAAAAAGATGGCTGCAAGGCTAAGGGTTAAAAATAAGTTCTTCATGGTGTATCTCCTTAAGTAGTTGGTTAATATTTAAATAGTTGCATTAATAACGTCAATTAGCGTGCCAATAAAAACAATGGATATCTAACCAATTGTTATTATAGGTGTTAGGTGTACACTTCAAAACGACCGGTCATTAGTCACTTCGACCAAATGGGCGAATATTGCGTCCGCTTAGACGGATAAATAGTTTTAAGGTAGGATTTAACTTTGGGTAGTTTACAGCTGATGCTAAATATCAATAAATGATTTGGATGCGGTTATGACCTGGTTCCCAAACTGAGTTTGGGAGCCCAATTGTGTTCCCAAGTACAACTTGGGAACAAGTAAAGATATACTCAATCCTGTCCGTTTTTGGATCCCGTTGCTGTCGGGATTATCCTGTCTAAATAAAAAAAATTTCAATAGTGGTAATTTCCTTTGCCGATAAATAAATTATAAAAAAGTAATAATTTGTATTAATTTACCGTGATTGTTTTAAAACAGGGGATTAATAATACCATGCAAAAGTTTCGCTCTTTTATAACCATTGCATTTCTGCTGGCTTCGGTCATCACTATTTTGCTGATAGCCATATTCGATAATATGCTGCAGTTGCTGGCTGTTGATTTAATAAACCACTACTTGATACCGACAATCATTGTCCTTTTGATTTTTGTGGTTCTGCTATCGGCCGGAATTGTCTCCAATTCACACCGTTCCGAGGGATCATTAATCGGTAACGGATATTTTCAGACTGGCTATCCTCGAATTATTTCTGATTTCTGTCGGGCTGGGCTATTTCCGTTATTATATTCAGCAGCCTGGTAACATTGTGCTAAAACTCTCCCCGGGAGATACCAAAGAGTATATCACCGTGGGCCTGACACTTCAATCCGGCGAAACTGCCAAAATGGATACCGTGACCGCGCCCGGAATGTTGAACAACCGGCCGGCCGGAGTATACCGTATCGAAACCCTTGACCCGGATGTCGCACATTTTCAGACGGATATCTTGCTGGAGCCCATGGAAACCAAGACGCTCGTCATACCCGTGGCTTTAAACTCAAAAACCCTGGCTGTGCAGACCGACCCCGGCGATGCTGAGATCTGGATTGATGATATCCACACGGCAAATACCCCATATACATTTATAATTGCCAATCGGGATACGGTTATTGTGGCCCTGAAAAAGGAAGGCTACCAGACCTATCTCGATACAGTCAGTTTAGCCGAAAATGTGGATCTGGGGACCATTTCACTGGTGAAAGTTTATACCCTTAGGGTGTCTTGTGCCTATCCGGATATCGGATATAAGATCTTTGATTCGGAAAGAAATATTGTTTTTTCGGGAAGGGGATCCCGGGCACTGCAATTGCCGGCAGGAAACTACCGGCTGGGCTACGAGATTGGTGAGGGGCAATATGAATATAAATCAATTACATTGAACAGAAATAATACTGTGACGTTGCAATAATCATATTTAAATTCGATTTGCAAAATTTATAATCAGAAAAATCTTGGTTATTTGCGAACTCCCATTTTTGGGGCTAAACCCCGGGAAATTTGGGTGCTCTTATTACCCCAGCCTAAAGGCTGGGGCTAGTGAAGATTGTTAATATATTATTTTGTTGCGAATAGAGCCTGCTTCAAATATTTACCAAAACGATCAACCTAATTAATAATGAAAAAACCCCTGCCGAAACAGGGGTTTTTATATGGAGTCGGCGGGAAGGAATTTCTTCCTCCCCAATGCGCGCATGCCTAACCGATCCGTGAGCGAGAAGCAGGAATCGAACCTACACCGCAATCCTGGAAGGATTGTGCTCTTCCATTTGAGCTACTCTCGCTTAATGTGGAGCCGAGAAGAATTGAACTTCTGACCTCTTGAATGCAAGCATTCAAACGCTCTCCCTCTGAGCTACAGCCCCATGTTTTGATTTAAAGATACGTTTTTTGTCAAATGAAGGCGTGACTGACCTCACAATTTTTAATTATTTTTTTGGGCACAGGAGAACTGATTAGAAATTAGAAATGAAAATGCTTGACAAGTAAGATAAAAATCTCAAAAATTTGTTCCTTGTTCCTTGTTCCTTGTTCCTTGTTCCTTGTTCCTAATTTCAAAAATCCCACTTAACTCTTATACCATATGTAAGTCGGTGAGCCCGGCACAAATGTGGGTATGCCAAATAGATTCCCTGTATTTCCCGCACTGACGATATATTCTTCATTTAATAAATTATAGGCGAACAAACTTAATTCGAGATGCAGCGGATAATAATATACACCGCCCTGCAGATGAAATAATCCAAACGCATCCTGCTCGAGACCGCTGGTGTTATCATCTTCAAAATAATGATGGGACTTATAGGTATATGACGGTATAATAAATAAATTGAAGGTGTTTTCTATATTGTGTGACATATTGGCCCGTATCGACCAACTATGATCCGGGGACAGACGAAATTTATTGCCGGCATAATCCTGATCATTTCCATTTGTGTCCCTGTCATCATAACGCGCATGGATATAAGCGTAATTGGCATACAGTTGGATGCCTTGACTTGCAGCGTACCTGACATTTGATTCAAACCCGTAAGCATGAGCACTTCCACCATCCTTGACAATTAATTGGTATTCGCCCGATTCCATGTCCGCTACCCAGGCGCGGGTCTGGAAATCATTATAATCATAATAGTACACAGCCGCGTCTAAAAATAACTGATCAGAGAAATTCCCCTTATATCCAATTTCATAGTTATTTACCTTCTCGTCATCAAGCACTTCGGCCTGGGCATCGGCCCGCAACTGAATTACATTTGGACGTCTGCCCCGTGCAAAACCCATATACATATTGTGATTCAAATTAAAAGAATATCGGGCAACTATCCTGCCTACCAGTGAAGTATATTGTTCTTGCTTACCGGATACACTGCCAGTTGCAAATAATACATTGGGATAGTTACCTGTTAAGAGTCCCAGAGTAGATGGTTGACCGGAAAGATGTGTATTCTGCGCATCCAGAGATAAGCGGTCGAGAATCAATCTCAATCCGGCAGTCAACTTTAGCTTATTCGTTATGTTAAATGTGCCATCGATAAATGCTTCCAGAGCCTCATTCGCGGCCTGCTGAAATGATTCCTCCACATGATCTGTCGGCAGCGGCAACCCGCCCAAATCACCTAGTTCGGGAAGCGGGGGAATGGCCGGCATATAATTTGGATTCCCCATTTCATCCACCAGACCAGCGGGATTAAAAAACAGAAAAAACAGACTCTGTTCATTGGGGGCGAAACGAACCGATTGATCAACTTTTTCCTTCCAGTAGCTGATGCCTGTAAATCCATTAAATCGATGGCTCATATTAAAATTGAGACGGGACTCAAATGTTACTTGCTTAACATCCACAGCTTCTTCAAAATTCAGAGCCGGTGCAGCAGATCCATCTCCTTCCCATATCTCATCTGCGCTATGCTCCCGGTAAGATATAAATGTGTTCAGATCGAGATTATCGTTAAAATAGTGATGCACATTAAAGTTTAAATTTAGGATCTTCCTCTTAAGTCCCAAATCCGAACCACGTTCAAATGATGCCGTCTCACTAAATACATCAACCTGGCCCAGCTGGTTTGGATACGTCCTGCTCATAAATGCGGTCCCGCCTGGATTGTCTTCCTGATAATCAAATATCAGATCCATAATGGTATTGTCCGAAGGAATGAATCTGAATGATGATCTAAAGGCAGTCGATTTCTTCTCGTTGAGCCGTCCGCTAAACGTATTGTTGACAAAGCCGTCTCTTTTTGTATACCGGGCTGCAAACCGCGAATATAAATTTTTCGTTATTGGCAGATTTAATACCCCGGTAATTTCCTGCTGTCCGTGATTACCCATTCCAATCGAAAAATTACCGTGCAAAGAATTACCCGGCATAGTACTGATCAGGTGAACCGATCCGATTTGTGCACCGCGACCGAAGAGTGTCCCTTGTGGTCCGTTTAAGATCTCGATCCGTTCCATATCCAGCAGTTCGATCATTGCGCCCGTGTTTCTGCTAATAGGAATATTATTATAAAACACAGACACCCTAGGCTGTGCACTGGCCAGAAACGCGTCACTGGTTAGACCACGGATTACGTAATTAGGCCGGTTATTACTTTGAGAGTAGACCTGTAAACCAGGAACATATCCGGATATTACTTCCAGATTAACCTGTGAATTTTTCTGCAGGAATTGTTCATCCAGTATCGACATGGTGACCGGCACATCCTGAATCTGCTCCACTCTTTTTTGTGCGGTTACCACAACTGCATCCATCTTTAATATTTCTTCATTCATAACAATATTTTTAATCAGAGTCTGCTGTTCCTCAAGATCTAAATTTATTTCGATTGAGGTATATCCGATATATTTAAATATGAGCGTGTAGCTACCGGCTGGTAAATTCTCAATTGAGAATAATCCGAATTGATTGGAAGTCGTACCGATGTAATTGTCTGGAATTGTAATATTTACGCCGCCCAGTGGTAGGCTTTGATCATCTTTTATATTACCTCTAATCGTTCCGGAAAAGGCCAGCGATATATGCATTGTTAAAATTAAAGATTGAATAAGCAAAATTATGTGGCGTTTCATAAATGTTATCTGTCCTTTAGTATTGAATTATGAATGATAAGCAAAATTCTCTTTATCTATTTTCTTAAAGATAAAAGAGGCTAATATAGGTAAATTGATCTGATTAAATCAACTGTATTTGTTTGGGTGTTTTTATTATGCCAATTCAATTTTTATATTGATTAATCATATATCTGCAACTAATATTGGGTTATATCAGTTTTGATCAAAGGATGTATAATAACTAGGGACTCACTAAGAACAGGAAGTGCACAAAGGTCTATTATAAAAAATATACACTGTCTTCTCGCAGAAACCTTCCCGTGGTGCCGGCACTGTGGTGATAATCAGCAGAATGAGTACTCGAATGGCGGGAAGATTCCTAAAGGAATGACAGAATAAAACCAAATCAAATTTAAATGTCCAAGGATAATTATTTACTTATAAATTTAGCATTTGATTTTGGATATTTATTTGACATTCGGGCTAGGCATTGGACATTTATCTTTAATCCTGATATTGTTAAATATTTGTGTTGAAAATTCTAAATTTTATTATTCAAGACCAGCGTAAATAATGGTAGTGTCAAAAGTTCTATGAAAAAATGAAAAACAGGATAAAAAGATGAAACCACAGAGCACTCAGAGGAAAACTCTGAGAACTCTAAAAGAATATCCTTTAAGAGATATTACTGAGAAAATAATTTCATGTGCTATTGAAGTTCACTCATTACTTGGGCCAGGTCTGTTAGAAAATTTATATGAAGAAGCAATGGAGCATGAACTAAAGTCACGCGGAATTGAATATAATCGACAAAAAGAACTTGAGATTGAATATAAGGGTAATCCCATTGGGAGTTATAGACTGGATTATTTAATAGAAAATAAGGTGATTGTCGAATTAAAGTGTGTTGAAGCAATCAAGAATATTCATATTGCCCAGGTGCTAACTTACCTGAGAGCAGAAAATCTAAAAGTCGGATTGTTGATCAATTTTAATGTTGACAAATTAAAAGAAGGAATAAAGAGAGTTATCTTATAAGAGATCACAGAGGGGAGATGATTAGAAATAGCATTAGCATAAATAATATTAATAATTTACTCTGTGTACTCTGTGGTTACTTTTTTACACTACCTAAATAATAATTGGGATATTCTATGAAAATACTATCATATTTTACTAGCGCGTTTATACTGATCATGATGAGTTGCGGTGCGCCCGGTTTCGATATAATAAAAATGGATGATGATGGATCCGATAACCAGAAAACCTATACTATCGTCGGGAAAAATAACCGGCTCTCGGCAAAATCGGCACAGGGTGGTGCCCATATTGATTCAAAAGGATTGTATATAGATCCATTTTTAATTCGGGAAACAGGTTCGGATAAAATATTACAGACCGGATTTTATCTGATTCATCATAATTTTGAAGTCAGCGGTGGGTTCAGACCCATGAGGAAGCTTATATTCACTACGGATCAAAATATAGAAATAAGCAAAGAAGTTACAGGTCAGGAAATTGACTATGACATGGCAAACTGGAATGCCGCGACGGTAAATTATAGTTCCACCTTTACCGAATATGGGGTCATCAGATTACAGAAAGAGGATTTTATAAAAATTTTAACAAGTAACAATCTGGCTGTAAAAGTAATCGGTGGCGAAGTGACACAGACCTATAATAGCGATGAAATCTCAAGATCATTCCAGCAAAATATGACGGAGTTTTACCAGGATCAGATTGAGGTGAATTCTGAGTAGCCTGGACAATATGGACACGAAGAACACGAAGGGTACGAAGTTCACGAAGGAAAATAATTTGTTTGATTCATTTCTCGCAGAAACGCGGAGACGCAAAGCATTTCAATTAGAAATTGGAGATTTGAAATTGGTACTTTGATATTTGAAACTGCCAACTGCCAATCTGCCAATGGCCAATTGCATACTCTTGATATCACATTACTAACTTCTAATCTCCAACTGAAACCCTGCGCCTTTGTGTGAGTAAATTATAAATAAGCAAACAACAGAGGTGAATGTGAAATTTAAGAACAATCTGTTTTATTTTCTGCTGCTAAGCTTGCTCAATTTTCTTGCCTGTGAGGGCACGGTTTCACCCATCCATAATATTGTATACTATAACTCATTTGAAGATGTGTCTGATCTGAAGGGTTGGGAGGGATTATCAGCGGATGGTTTAGTTGATGACACAGCGCCGACTGGCGGTGCACACTCAATCAGGGTTTCGGGTGGTTGTATCATACCCACTTCCAAATTGACGTTGGCAGCCCGGGATGAAAATCTAACTGTTCGTGTTACCTGCCTGGCAAAAGCAGAATTCTTTAGCGGCGTTGTAACTATGTTTACGGGAAAGGATTATGAGGATGAAATTTTTATTTCAATAATGGACACGGTCTGGCGGCAATATCAGAGCGATAAAAAAATGTTCTGGCCGGCAAATACTACTTTATCTATATGTATAAATTCCGGAGGATTTATGGGTGGAAGCATGCTGGTGGACGAGTTGATGATTATAGAGGAGTAGAGCAGGATACAGGATGCAGGATTCAAGATACAAGGTACAAATTCCCAATTCCCAGTTCCAAATTACAAATTACGAAAAGTAAAAATGTCCAAAAATCTAACAACAAAATTAATGACGGCTTCAGCCATCCTCTTTGCCATCACGGGGATTTCAGCGCTATTCTTCCCATATGAGATTGCACAATGGTTTGAACTCCCACAAAGGGCGGCGCTGCTGGTGCAATTGTTTTCGGCAGGATTACTGGCGATTGCCGTAATCAACTATATTGGCCGAAATGCAGTTTATGGCGGTATCTATGGCAAACCTATTATGCTGGGAAATTTTATGTTCGGTATCATATGTTGCACTTCGTTGCTGTCGGCACAATTGAGATATCAATATGGCTTTTGGGTCTGGCTTATGATGCTTGTTTTTGGAGTATATACTCTGTTATTTATAAAGTTAATTTTCTTCCCCGGTAAAAATCAAGACAAAGCACCATAATGAAAACCTACGTTCGTATGCTAAAATGGTCCCTGTATCTTGGTGGAATCTATTTTTTCCTTATTAGCGTGGTACATATATTTACGATTAAAAATCCCCGGATTTTACATTTATTTCAATGTGCCTTCCAATGAATATCAGGATAAAATCATCGCCTTTCTGACTATCGGATGGAGTATTTTTTTTATCCAGGCGGGTGCAAATCCACTAAAATATAAATCATTGATCCGCTCCATCTTGCTGGCCGGTCTGGCGGCCATCTGTGGTCTCAGTTTTATAAATTTATCTACAAATTTTTCCAATTATTCCCCCAATATCTCAGTTACCAATTTCTGGATACAAGTGGGTGTCCTGTTGCTGTACCTGTTCTGGCTGTATTTTTTATATATCCGAATGATTAGACTCTCCCGGCGAAATTCCTGACCGTTGCTACAATTCTGCTCTTAGAAACTATAAAAGAATACAGAGAAATGATGCAATTAGGAATTAGTTATTGGTTATTAGTATATTTCTAACTTCTAACTTCTAATCTAATTCTAATTCTAATCTCTAATCTCTAATCTGTAATTTTCCCCTCTGTGTTCTCTGTGGTAAAAATAAGAATCGTGAATTTCTCTTAAAATTCACAGCAATGAATATTAAGCGCAGCATGGATAGTAGAAATGTAATGCATGTATAAAATTAGCGGGCGGACAGGAATCGAACCTGCCTAATCCGGACGGAAATCACTAAATCGTATAAAAAAATAAAACCCCTGAATAAATATAATCCCCGGAATCGGATACTCTCACCAGATGAGCTACTCGCCCTAATTCAAATATCGGATTAAAAGCAACACTTCATTAGGAAAAATGAAGCTAATGAACAACCTTCTGATGCAATGGTTGAAGAGATCGTCCGATACTGATATTCGCCCGGATAGTCGGAAACACGTGACCGTAGAGTCGAATATTTCGGGAATATACTCTTAAAAGCACTAATAAAAGCACTAACTACGTGTTTGGCATGGATGTTGTAACTACAGATGGGAAACCAAACAAGAAGGAGTATTACTATGAAGTATTCATTAATCATTTTTATTCTCATCTTATCTTTCTCCATGACTCTATACGGTCAGGAAAAAGTTCAGGAAAAGAAGCAAAGCAAAAATCAGGTTCAGGACAAGAAAGAAATCCAAAGTAAAGAGCAGGTTCGCGTACAGGAAAACAAAGAATTGAAGGAGCAGACCAAGTTGCAGCAACAGGAACAAAAGTACATCGATATGGATGGTGATGGTGTGAATGATGGGACTGCTAAAAATCTTGCCAAGGATGCCAACCCGAATGTTAAAAGCGATGTCGGTCATGGCGAAGGTGCCGGTGCGATGAAACGCCCGCGCGACCGCGATCAGGATGGCAAGATGCAGCCGGGAAGTGGTGCCGGACCTAAGGGCGAAACCCCGCGCACACAAAAAGGAGCAAGAAAAGGTCAGGATTGATTTCTGGGTGATAATAGTATGTAATGAAAAGCCCGGAAAAATCCGGGCTTTTTATTTTCACTGAAACATTAATAATATGTAGTATTACATTGTTACCGGCCGAGTCCCGGCGTGTATAAATTTTCATAGATCCCGGAAGAATAGACCGCCATTCAAAATACTATAATAATAATGTTTGCAAAAAACGAACGTTCGTGCTATATTTGCGATATGATACGGGGAGATAATACAAAAAATACGATTCTTGATGCCGGGTTGGAGATGGCCAGTCTTCTGGGACTCGAAGCCGTTACCATCGGTAGTTTGGCTAAAGAGACCGGTATGTCAAAAAGCGGGCTGTTTGCCCATTTTAATTCCAAAGAAAATCTTCAGATTGAAATACTGAAACATGCCGAAGCAGATTTTACCGAGTATGTGATTATTCCTGCTATCCGGACACGAGCCGGCTTACCGAGAATTAATAAACTGGTTAAAAACTGGATCGAATGGGGCGAAAAACTCACTGGCGGTTGTATATTTGTCACAGCGGGTACCGAATTTACAGACCGTCCCGGCAAAGTACGTGACTATTTATTACTTCAACAACAAAACTGGATTCACAGCCTGGGGCGTTTTGCGAAATCTGCGGTTAAAGCAGGCGATTTCTTACCGGACATCGATCCGGAACAATTTGCCTTTGAATTATATTCATTGCTGCTGGGATTTCACCATTATCATCGATTGTTGAATGATCCGAAAACAAAAAGTCGTCAGAAAAAATCATTGGAAAATTTATTAGATAAACAAATACGTGAAAACTATTCATAAAAGATACATCGGTTCTAATAATCACTTAAAGAAATTTGTAATAAGAAAAAGGTTCACAGATGTCAGATGTATATACCAAAATTCAGAGTAAAAGCGCCGATGTGCGTATAAATATCTTTAAAAAGACAGCCACATATTTGATTACAAATATGTTGTGGCTGATCCATCCATCATTGGTCAAAAAATTTGTTCTGCGTGGATTCTTTGCGCCGCGATTTTATAAGGCCTCAGATGCAGAAAAAGATCTATTGCAGCAGGCCGGTTCTTTTCGTCTGATGGTTAATGATGAGTACATTAGTTGTTGGCGCTGGGGTACTGGTCCCATGATTCTTTATGTACATGGCTGGAATGGCAGAGGTATCCAGTTCCTGCCCTTTATAAAAGAATCGCTGGCCAGGGGATATTCGGTGCTTACCTTTGACGGACCGGGTCATGGGGAATCCGATGGCGATACCTCCAGTTATTTTCAGATGACCGATGCGGTAAGAGCGGTTCTGGATCATTGCAAGGAGGATAATATTGTGGCTGTGACGGGACATTCATTTGGCGCCGCCGCAATAATCAATGCGCTGCATAAGGACAAAAATCAGATACCCGCAGTTCTGATTGCCCCGGCTCTGGGCATCAGGGAAATGCTGGATATGGCGTTTCAAATTCACGGTGTACCAAAAAATGTGTATACGCAATTAATCAGCGAGTACGAAACCCGGTTTGGTTACGATTTGATAAAAGACAATCCAAAAGAACTTCTGAATAAGTTTGATCTGCAGGCATTAATTGTTCATGACAGGCAGGACAGGGTGACGCCATTCAGTGAATCCGAAACGGCTGCCGGACAATTTGCCGGTATTAATCTTTTTGTGACAAACGGGCTAGGGCATAAGCGGGTATTAAGTGCTCCTGAGGTGATCAATGAGATGTTTAATTATATTGGTTCGCCTGTTGGGGAAACAGCCGTGGTCTGAAGGGCGAGCGAATCAATCTTAGCAGATGTCTCAGGCAGCTATCGGTTAAAAGTATAATGCTGTTTATAAATATATCTTTGTCATTTCTTCAGTGATATAAACTAAAACAGAAAAGTCGCTTTTAGCAGTGGAGCTAATAAAAAGTCCTCAGTGCTTTCAAGCGGACGTACTCCAGCCAAATCCCAGGTATTGTTTTCACCTCTGAACCGTACACCGATACTTATCAATCCGTTAAAGCCTCCTTCTGTTCCTGAACTGGAATTTGTATACTCAGCGATCAGAGCGATTTTCTGTGATACATCCAGCCGGTACCCTGCCATATAAAACCATTCCCATTTATCCTTATCCGCATCCTCCCGTTCCAGGGAGTTAGCGGTGGCAATTCCCAGATGCAATCCATCCGGACCATCACCAATACTGAAAACGGTACCGATCGTGATTACACTGGGTTTTGGGGTATAGGTTATCCAGCCAGCAGCCTTAAACGTATTTTCATTTACATATTTTTGTTTTACACCAAAGGTGAGCGTTTCCAAAAAATCTGAATAGATGGGAAATAGTGTGAAAGCACCGATATGAGTGCTGTTTGAAGGCGCATAACTATAGTTTAAAAAGACTAATTCATAACTTGAAAAATAGCTTTGCCCTTGTTCCATTGTATAGGCAGTGGGCATGATCAGCAATTCATGGTCGCCCACCTGATATCCGCGCCTCCCTGGTACCATATCTGCTTCAACTTGTACTTCAATATCCTCGGTCTTTTCAATCTGGTTTTTGTCAATTTCCATTTCGATGCCGCCAGTTGTTCTGAAACGAATCATCTGTGAGTCTTCTTCAATTATCCGGCCAATCAATTGTGAACCATCCTTTAACGTGATCTTTTTTTGATCGCGGAGTTCATCCTGAGCAGAAGCAATGTTAATAAGAGAAATGATTAAAAATAAGAAAGTAAATATTTTCATGCCGAACCTCCATTTGTTTGGAGACGCAATTCAAATAAGATATTTGTAAAGAGTCTGGAATAATATACGTATAAATCGATGAAAAAGGTTACAAAAACATGAAAAGGAAAAAGAAAAAAGACAAAAGAAAAATAATGTAGAATGTATGTCATCCTGAAAGGACCGTTTACACGTTTTACAAATGTCATCCCCTCAGGATCCTCCCGTTATGGTGTGCACAAAATTCCGGGAAGATCTCTTCGAGATGACACGGTGATGTCTGGTTGTCAGCTTGAACAGAACTTTTACCAATGTTGGAATTGGATTACATATAATCAGCTAAAGTTAAACCGCAAAGGTGCAAAGTAGTAGCAAAGATCGCAATGATTTTTATTTTTTTCTTTGCGTTCTCTGAGCTTTTTTCGCGACCTTTGCGGTTTTAGTACAACATGACCGTGTAGTACGATTTCAAATATTACCAACACCTTGGTCCAAAATATCTGGAATTGTTACCCCCTCCTGCCTATATTCAAAATAAAAATATGAGTTATATATAATATCGGGAGAAAGTAAATGGATTCAAATCTTGTAGTCACCATTACCGGGCCGGATAAGATCGGATTGGTCGAACGGGTAAGTAAACTGGTGGTTGAATGTGAGGGTAATATCGCCGCCAGCAGAATGGCACGACTGGGTGGAGAATTTGCCATGCTCATGTATATAAACATTACAGAAGAACATACACCAAAGTTAAAAAACGAACTGGAAACACTCACTGAAGAAGGGTATAAACTAACCACAACTGCGACCGGTCAGGACGATCCCAATAAATATGCCGGATGGATGCCCTACCAGATTGAGGTCGATGGTGCCGATCATGAGGGAATTATTCATCAGATTGCCAGATATTTTGCCGAGAATAAATTTAATATAGAAAATATGGATACAAATATGGTCAAGGCTCCGGTCAGTGGCATTCCGCTATTCCAGATGTGTGCTGTCGTGCTTCTGCCTCCGAATAATATTGACAAAAACTGGCAAAAAGCACTCAAGGCGGTTGGTGATGACCAAAATGTGGAAATATCAATAAAACCATATAAAGGATAAAGGAAATTCGAATTGTGACTAAAAGACTGATACTGATAATATATATTTTACTGTATGCAGTTGTCTCGGCTCAGGAGCCCATTTCCATACATCAGCTGGAATACCAGGCACACCGCCATCTGGCCAAGCAGCCATCATTTTATGATCTGTCCGGTGCAGATATTATTCCTCTGGACGAGGCTAGGACCACCACGCTGAGTGCGGATGTGTTTGGCTACCTGCCTGACTGGGAATATTCCGGTGCCCGGCAATATTTGCAATATGATTTGCTTTCACATCTGGCGGCGTTCGATTTTACCGTCTCCGCGGAAGGTGCCATTTCATATCCGGGCTATTGGCCCTGGACCGATGTCATCAATGAGGCCCATAAGAATGGCGTAAAGGTCATCATGACCGCCGTGAACTTTGACAAGGATCAAATCCGGAATTTATTGACCAATACTGCGGCCAAAACCAACTTTTTTACAAATACCCGCGATATTCTTAATACCTATAATCTTGATGGCGTCAATATTGACTTCGAAGGGCTGTATACAGATGATCGCGGCAGTCTGCTTAACGGCTTTATGCAGGACCTGACGACGTATATACATCTCAGGTAATTGGTGCAGAGGTGTCCTTTGCCGGGCCGGCAGTAAACTGGGGCGGCTGGGATTTATGGAATTTAGCCCAGTCATGTGATTATATATTTATTATGGGGTATGCGTTTTATGGCAGCTGGAGCAGCACCAGCGGACCAAATTCTCCGCTCACGGGAGGTACATATAATATAACCAACACTGTAGACACGCAGTACGGCCAGGTGACCAAACTTACGCCGCAAAAATTAATTCTGGGCGTTCCTTACTACGGTAGCCGCTGGAAAACAAATGACAACAGCGCATATTCTTCTGTCATTGAATATATTAATCATCCGCGATTTTCCTCTGCTTTTCCCGAAAGTCAAACAGCCGGATTGCTTTGGAATGATAAGAGTAATACACCCTGGTATACCTATCAGGAAACGACGGACTGGTTTCAGGTTTGGTTTGATACAGATGAAAGTCTGGCATTAAAATATGATCTTGCGGATGACCGGGGGTATCGCGGTGTCGGTATGTGGGCGCTGGGTTACGACGGCAGTCGTCCGGAATTGTGGGATGAATTACGCCGGCGCTATTCAGTCACCGCAATTGAGGAAAAAGATAGCGGTAAATCACTTGTTCCGGAGACGACCCGGCTGTTTCAAAATTATCCCAATCCATTTAATCCGGAAACAGTTATCAGTTGGCAGTTGGCAGTTGGCAGTCATGTGGAGTTGTCGGTCTACAATCTACTTGGGGAAAAAGTAGCTATTTTAATCTCTGAGGAGATGAGTCCCGGAAGTCACAGTTACACATTTAACGCAAAAAATCTGACAAGTGGGGTTTATTATTACCAGCTGCTGACGGATGACCTTAGCAGGGTGATGAAAATGATTTTGTTGCAATAGATTCATATGATACGAACATAAAAAAATAGAACACGGATGACACGGATTACGCAGATTAACACGGATAAAAAATACTGAAATAAAAATGCGTGAAAATCAGAATCACTTGTGAAAAATGCAAATTTCCAGTTCCTAATTCCAAATCTCTAATTACCAGAATCCAGCATCAAGTATTTATCCTGTCAAAAAGAAAGCTTAAGAATCTCTTCCGCTCTCAAAATACAGCACCATTCGTCCACTCGCGGCTCTGCTCAACAAATATCTTGCAATTTCGCTTCATGATAATTACTTTTCTTTTAGTATTGAAATTTTCGCATCAAGATACGTCTACACGTTAAATCCAGGGGGACCATGCATAATTGAAGTTTCTCCTGCGATTATATAAATAAGTGTTAATGTCGATTTTGACATATTAGTAAATAGTACTTCCTGACACATAAATATTAAAAAGACAGAAATCAGCATATGCATCCTGCAGCTATCGTGGTTCTTGCACTCGTTGTACTTTATATTGTTGCACAGCTAATTAAATCACCTAAGAAAGATGATGAAGAATCTGATCCTTCTTCGTTACCTCCGGGTGGTACCGATCTCTACGCACTCGCCAATGAATTGAATCCATTTTTTTATTCAGCGGCACATCCCCGGGATTTATTGGAAGATGCCGTGTTTAAACGGGGCGTAAAGATGCTCAGGCGATCCGAATATTCCATTGATGATTTGCTGAAATACGGTACCGGAAATAATGAAATTATTGCTGTACTGGCCATGGAAGCGCTGGGTGATAAAGAGGAGGCGAATAGTGATTGTCTGGATCAGCTGATGTCCTGCATGCCCCTGATGTATGTCTGGCCACTATATTTTGCCCTCCAATCCATCGATCGGATTACCCATGATCCGGTCATTGGCAGAGTGTTGGTCCATGCGCCCTACTGGTGGGCGGATAATTTATTGGTGATTCAGTTTCTTGATGAATTTATCAAACACCGGCTCAGCTCAGGTGAGCGCCCGGGATTCGGTGATGCATTAAAGAATTTAGACCAGGATCAGGCTCCGAATATCCGCCAGGTCATAAAAGCATTGGACGCAGCGAGTATCAAACCACTACTGGATGAATTTGAAGCGTATGAGGCATTGTTACTTGACCGGGAATTTTTAAATGGAATCGGTAAGGTGCTTGATAGTACTTCTGAAGAAACAGATATCATCAAACACCCGGGGTTGGATACAGCTGTAAATTTAATAAACGAAAGCCTCTTTAAAGATCCGGTCCAGTCAGCCTTACTCGTCGGGGAGCCCGGGACGGGCAAAACAACAATTCTCAAATGGTATAGCCGAGAATTATCAGATATGGGTTGGTCTGTATTTGAGGCTGGGGCTACTGAAATAATCGCCGGCCAAATCTATATTGGGCAACTTGAAGGCCGAATAAAGGAACTTGTTCAAAATCTGGATGCAAAAAAGAAAGTAATCTGGTTTATTCCTGAAATTCATGAGCTCTATCATTCGGGCCGTTCAAAATATAGTCCCACCGGTATTCTCAACATGTTAATTCCTTTTATAGAAAAAGGTATAATTCGCGTGGTTGGTGAAACGACACCTGCCGGATTCCAGAATATGGTGAGCCAGAATGTTCGTATTCAAAATATTTTTAAAGCGTTTAAAGTTGATGCCCTCGAGGATGATGCAACGCTCGATCTGGCTAAAAACTGGGTTGAGGATAATAAGTCCATCGAAATGGCGACAAAAACCACACTCCAGGAAGCATATCAACTATGCAAGCAATACATGGCCGATACACATGCACCGGGGAATCTACTGGGATTTTTAAAACAGGCACAACGGAATCTTGAGATTCAGGATGGTGCTAAGGTAAAAATTTCTATCGATGATTTACTGGTCGTATTGTCTGCTATCACCGGTTTACCCCTTTCGATTTTAGATGAACGCAAAGGATTAAACCTGGATGAGTTAAGATCTTTATTCAACAGGAGGGTTTTGGGACAGAATGAAGCAGTCGAATGCCTGGTGGAGCGCCTGGCAATGATCAAGTCCGGATTGACTGACCCGGACCGGCCACTTGGTGTTTTTCTGTTTGCAGGTCCCACCGGAACAGGAAAAACGGAGATCGCCAAAACGTTGACTGAATTTTTGTTTGGATCACCGGATCGAATGATCCGCCTCGATATGAGTGAATTTAAAACTCCCGAATCACTTGACCGCATTCTGGGAACCGATAGTGAGGGTCTTACCGCAAGCGGTCTGACTGCTGCTATTCGTAAACAGCCCTTTTCAGTAATACTGCTGGATGAATTTGAGAAATCTCACATGAATGTCTGGGATGTGTTTTTACAGGTTTTTGATGATGGCCGTCTGACAGACCCCTCCGGCAGAACAGCCGACTTCAGACACTCCATTATTATTCTTACATCCAATCTGGGCAGTATGATCCAGACAGGAGAAGGACTGGGTTTTACACCACAAGAAACCAGTTTCTCTCTTTCCGGAGTAACACAGGCAATATCAAGCACTTTTCGTCCCGAGTTTATCAACCGTCTCGACCGGGTAATTGTTTTCCGGCCTCTAAGTCGTGCCGTAATGCGTGATATTCTGTTTCAGGAACTGGATAAAGTCACCCAACGGCGTGGACTGCGCAGCAGAAACTGGGCAATTGAGTGGGAACAGTCGGCGATCGAGTTTCTGCTGGACAAGGGTTTTACAGTGGATCTGGGCGCCCGGCCACTGAAAAGAGCTATTGATCAATATTTGCTATCCCCACTGGCATTAACCATGGTGAATCATCAACTGCCGGAAGGTGACCAGTTCCTGTTTGTCAGAAGCAGTAAAGATGCAATAAAGGTTGAGTTTATCGATCCCGATGCGGTGGATGAAGGTGATGATAGTTCTGAATCAGACATTGAAGTACCAAAAGACTTTAACCTGCACCAGATAATACTTGAACCGCATGGGTTGGCAGAAGAACTGAAAACCCTGTCCTCATTATATGAAAAACTTGCTGCTGATATGACTGAGACCAACTGGAATAATGAAAAAGAACAGTTGTTGTTAAAAGTATCGCAACAGGGTTTTTGGGATTCCGCGGATCGTTTTATTTTGCTGGGCGAAATTGAATTTATGGATCGTTTGGAAGCTGGAATGTCTACTGCTGGCTCACTTTTGTCACGGCTGGATAAATCGGCCCAACAAAACCGTAAATTCTATTCCAAAAAATTACTGGCAAGACTGGCACAACAATTGTATTTATTGAAAAATGCATATCGCAATTATGTTGAAAAAATGCCGCATGATGCATTCCTGAAAGTGGAATCCATTAAATCGGATAATGCCTCTAGTGAGTTTGCTCAGCGCTTGAAAGATATGTACCTGTCCTGGGCAAGGCGACGCAGGATGCATTTTCAGATCCTGGATTCAAAAACTTCAAATAATGAAAAAAAGTATGAATCTATTATTGCCTTTTCAGGATTCGGCGCCTATCCCATTTTGATTCCCGAAAGCGGTTTGCACATTTATGAAGAACCCGGTCAGGGCAGAAGTTTTCAGCGTTGTACAGCCAGGGTCCATGTGCTTCCACAGCCGGTGTTGGAAGGCGCATTGTCTGACCAGGCGATAAAACTTTATGCAAAATCACAAGAAACCGTAACTGATATTGTCCGAAGATACCGGGAGAAACCTTCGCCATTGGTCAGGGATACCGTACGAAAATGGCGTACCGGACGTATCGACTTGATATGGGATGGTAATTTTGATATCATGCATTAATGACTATCGGGAGCGCCAAGTCATTTAACCGAGATTTCTGATAGAGTATAAAAGCAAGACCAAATTGTCACTTCCGAAAAACGGGATTTTCAACCTTAATTCATTTCAGGGTCTACTTAATTAGATTCTGAAATAAATTCAGAATGACATCCTGATATTAAAAGAAAGAAACCACGCATGTTAGAAATATCCGCCGTGCTAATTGGCTGCTTTCTGATATTTTACCCGGCATATGTATCGATTAAAATATTCCGGGAAATGAGAAAGAATATCCAGCACTCTGCGAATCAGTCGGCCTAATCTTCGCTGGTAATTTTCTCAGATTTTCCGACCAGTTTTACTTCCTTTCGCAGTTCCTGTTTTTCTTTGATGCGATTACGTTTTTTCTGGTAAGATTTGTCGTTTCGAAGTGATTTATGACGGTGGCTCATATCAGATATCCCTCCTTGTTTGGTGTATAAATTATAACAAAGGTGGTTTACATTTTATTTCCCGGAAATTGGAAAAATATGCTGGAAAGGATTGTCATGCTGTCATCTCGAAGAGATCTTCCCGGATTGTTGTGCACAAAACATCGGGAGGATCCCAAATGGGATGACATAAATATTTATTCTGTCAAACTGTACACATCCTAGTGCTTAAGGACTTAGGGACTTTTTTGAAGCATCTACTCATTTGCTACAGTTAAAAAGCTCTTTATCCATTGGATCCCGTTCTGGGACAAGATGACATTTTTTATTTGGATAATATACAATTCAACTATATTATATGATGTATGCATCCTTACCGGGACGCATTTCAAATTGAAGAAACTATCCGGATGTATCAGGGCATGAAAACTTCATTCATAAAAAGACAAATTCTTTACATTTTAACAGCGATATTCTTCGCATGTAATCCTGCTTATTTATCTGCCCAGCAGAGCTATATTGATCCGCAGACCGGGATTCACTTTATTGATCGAGTAAAACCAGATGAATCTGGGCATGGTCCGATCAGAAACAGCGATAAAATACAATCAAATTACATCCGCAATATAAATACGGGCATAGGAAATAGGACCAACAGCTTGCCGGGTATGCTGAAGCCAGGGGGAGTGGTAGTCGACTGGACCAAGAATATCGGCGCCGATGAGCAATACACATTCTGGTCTGCATCCGATATGGCCGTAGACCAATTAAATCACCTTTATGTATTACATAATGAGATAAATCTTCCCGATGGGAGCGATTTCCTTTTGACAAAATATGATCCTGATGGTAACCAAATCTGGCAGGATAAATATAATGGCATAATCAATGGTGATGACAGGGGGCTAAAGTTATATGTTGATTCGGAGAACAATATCATTAGCTGATGGAACAGCTGATTTTGATAACGCAATTGTGACACGTAAACATGATTCTTCAGGCAACCTGCTATGGGAGCAAAAATATAGTGATTCACGCGGACCGGATGTCTGGAATTCAGTCATCGACCAGGATGATAATCTGTATCAGCTGATAGAGTTGAATGGAGCTGCCTGGCATCCGGGAGAAGAAGTATTATATCGCGACACATTGAAAATTTTAATGTATGATAGATCGGGTAATTCCACTCTAATGATACATGATCCTATGGGTGAGGATGGCGCACAATCTCTCTCGTTTGCATCTGAATTTGGTGTCGATTCGAACGGCTGTGTCTATGTTTCAGTTCGACGCAGCAATGCCGCTGGAAATTATGATGAACTGGTTTTACGAAAATATGATCCTGAGGGAAATCTGCTATGGATAAAACTGATATCTGAATTAAAATCATGGTATCCGAGTGAATTTCATATATCAAGTACCGGAGAAATTGTTCTTAGCTATTTTTTAGATCAATACAATGATGACCGGCATGTTTCAAAGTATGATAGTAATGGTAATCTTGTCTGGCAAAATCATTTGTCATCATCCTGTCCCAATACGATAAATCTGACCGTTAGTGATAGTGGTCAGGTATTTTTGTTGAGCAGCCAATGTCTTGAGTCATTCTCAGCTGAAAGGCGAACTTTTGTGGCATGCTGCATCTGAACATGAATGGACTTCAATTGATTTTGGTACATCCGGGAATGTATATCTGGGCGGAATTGATCAATCAATCAGTCTATACGACAAAAATTGCCAAGTTCCACTGGTGTAAAAATTTGGCAGAAAAAATATCAGATTACCTCCGATATATATGGTGTTTATTTCGCTCAGGTACGGACGAGATAATGAAGATAACGTGTATAATCTGTCCTCACCTGATTTAAAATCAGGTAAGAACTCAGGTGTGCTTATAAAATATGGTAAAACCGGATCGCTTCAGCTACAGTCGCAATTCAATGAAACTTGGACTGTGAGCGATCGGTTGAACGAAATGCTTGCTAATAAACGAAGTGAACTTTATATATTTGCTCGCAATGATGATGAGTTCTATTTCCGGCATTATTCCCCTGATGGTGATTTATTACATGAAAAAGTTGTTAATGACTATATTTACTTTTCAAGTTCTACAACAAAGATGGATGATCATGGCAATATATATCTATCATTAATAGGTCAATCAGAAGGGATGTATGGAATCACAAAATTGGATGCCAGTCTTAACACTGTCTGGCGCATTTTCTTTAACAAAAGTGACGATCTTTATAGTCCGATATATATTGCTCTAAATGGTTCCGGGGAGACTGTCTTTGCAACTGTCCTGGCAACTTTTAATAATGAAATTCCCACTTATGCCATTCATCTTTATAAATCTAATGCAGATGGACAATTAGTTTGGCATAGATATACTCCAACGGATTCACCACATCTACGCTTTATCGAAATTGATCAATTTGGCAATGTGTATGCCGCTAACCGGGGAGAATTAATGAAACTGGATATGGACGGAGATATGCAGTGGCAAAAAACATTTGAATACGAATTAACTGATTTTACAATCGACAACTGGGGATATCCGTTGGTAAGATTATACAATTACGGAGAGGGACTTATATTTATAAAATATTTACCGAACGGTGATAAATTCTGGCAGTATACCCATGAATTTGAATTTGATGATATATATAGTTCTTCATATTGGGATCCCCAGATGGTTTGTGATGCCTACGGGCGAAGCCTTATATCATTTGGTCTTAGAAGATATTCCAATTGGCCCTGGAATATGACAAAAAATAATTTTATTGTTTTGAACCGGCAGGGTGTCACTCCAGTGGTCATACAGGGATGATGATTTTTACCCGAGCTCAAGCGTTTATGATATTTCTTATGATACACAGGGCAATGTATATTTGAGTGGAATTTATAATACGCCACCCGGGTATCAGGCAGGTATTATTAAGTTTAATTATGATGGTGAAATCTCATGGTCAACATCATTCAATAATCTGGAAACTTACGACCATTTGAATATGAAAACAGTTGTGACCGGATCGGATAATATTTATGTTGCCGCGAATACGAGTAGTTGGGACTGGTCACTACTAAGGTTGATTAAGATATCTCAAACCGGCGAAGATGCCCCCAATCAATCGATAGCAAATCTGGAGATCAAGCAGAATTTCCCAAACCCGTTTAATAATCAGACAACAATATTATATCGCATACCACAGCCCACCCACGTAACACTAAAAATATATGACCTCAATGGCCGCAAGGTTTTCAATGATGACCTGGGTCAGAGGGCAAATGGGAGAATATACTTATTTCATCGACTCACGCTATCTGGCCAGCGGCACCTACTATTACCAGATCCAAACCGACTCTCAGGCCAAAACGGGGAAGATGGTTCTGATTAAATGATGATGTCACGGTTATGTGAATTTGTGTTTTGACAGGATAACAGGATAAACAATACGAAATTAGGAATAAGTAATGAGAATTTACAGCTAGGCAGTTAAAATTACCAGTTTTGAACTTCTAACTTCTAATTTTTAATCTCTAATTCATAATTATCAGCATCCAGCATCCACAATTTATCCTGTTATCCTGTCTAAATTTTTTTCGAACGGACATCAAAACCAATCTTACCAGTTTTACCGATTACCGGAAATAAATACCCCGCCTCACCGCGTTTAACATTTCTAAATCGACATTACTCACAACATCTGACTTACACAATTATATTCTGTACAACAGGGAGAATTCATGCTCACACGGATCATGGTAGTTGATGATGAACCGGATCTGGAACTACTGATCACCCAAAAATACCGCAAACAAATTCGTAATAATGAAATTTCATTTGTCTTTGCGGAAGACGGCATCGATGCCCTGGAAAAACTGGATCAGGATTCAGAGATCGATATGATTCTGACCGATATTAATATGCCGCGGATGGATGGCCTGACTCTGTTGACAAATGTCAACGAAAAATTTCCTAATTTGAAATCAGTAATCGTTTCGGCCTATGGTGATATGACCAATATTCGAACGGCGTTGAATCGCGGTGCGTTTGATTTTATAACCAAGCCCATCGATTTTCAGGATCTGGAAATAACCATTCAAAAAACCCTGGTGCAGGTACGTCTGTTGAGACAGGCCATTCAGGACCGGGATCGCCTGGTAAGTATTCATAACGAACTGGATGTTGCCAGAAAAATTCAGGCAGCCATTATTCCGCAAAAATTTCCACCCTTTCCGGAACGCACTGAGTTTGAGATACATGCGAGTATGACCGCGGCCCGAAAAGTAGGCGGTGATTTTTATGATTTTTTTCTGATTGATAAAAATCGTTTGGGTTTTGCCATCGGTGATGTCTCCGGAAAAGGGATTCCGGCTGCGTTGTTCATGGCGGTCAGCCGGGCATTACTAAAAGCAACTGCGTTGAGAGGTCTGTCACCCCACGAGTGTTTACTTCAGGTGAATCAGCTGCTTCAATCCGAGAACAGCACATCCATGTTCGTTACTGTTTTTTATGGGATACTGGATTTGAAAACCGGAAAGGTAGAGTTTAGTAATGGTGGACATAATCCGCCTTTTCTCATTAAAAAAATAGGCGATCCAACGATGCTTGAACTAACCGGAAATTTTGTATTGGGAGCCTTTGCCACATCAGAATATCAGTCAAAAACCATCTCGCTGGATAAAGGGGATAGTCTGGTATTATACACCGATGGAGTTACAGAAGCCGTTGACAAACATGGAACTCAGTTTTCGGAAGATGGTCTCAGAGGCTGCTTATTATCTTTAAATGGTACCACAGCAGAAGGTATGGTCCGAAAAGTGGTCGAAAAGGTGAGTGAGCATGCGGGTTCAACAGATCAATCAGATGATATTACTGTGCTCGCGCTAAAATATCTGGGGTAGGTTAAAATATTGATTTCGGGTTTATAATCAAACGGATGATGCTTCTCGCCATATTGTCATCCTGTAAGGATCTTTGTGCTTGAGTAACAATGGATTTTCTAAAGTGTTTCTATGCTTGTCATTCCGAAGGAATCTTATCGTCGTAATTGTGCAAAACACACGGGAAGATCTCTGCGAGATGACATAAGAATGACGGTGCAGGCATTTTATTCACTTATAATCATTATAACAAATTAAAAAAATCCAAGTGGTAATCAGGAGTATATAGATGAAGATAATGGTAGTCGACGACGAGAGAGATGTTAAGTTTTTGTTTCAGCAAAAATTCAGAAAAGAAATTCGCTCGGGCAAAGTAAAGTTTCATTTTGCTTTTTCAGGTGAAGAAGGGTTGGAATATCTTCAACTAAATGGTCATGAAGATATCTTCCTGGTATTATCCGATATAAATATGCCTGGTATGAGCGGTCTTGAATTACTCAAGAAAGTTAAAAAGCACTATCCCGATCTTACCGTATATATGATAACGGCCTATGGTGATGAATATAATTTTCGTGAAGCAAAAGAGAGCGGCTGTGATGATTACCTTACAAAGCCACTCAATTTTGATACGCTAAAGAGCCGGCTGTTGAATAATAGTACACAGAATTAATCAAGTTTACAGGTAACCAAATGAAAAATCGTGCAATATTTTATGTAATTCTAACCGGCCTTATGTTATTTGTTCTGACAAGCCCATCATATTCTTCTGAGAATGGCCGGCCGTTCATCACCAGCTACTTTCCTGATGAAACCAGTGGAGATTATCAAACCTGGGCAGCAACCCAGGATGAACGGGGTGTGCTATATTTTGGCAACGGGATTGGCGTTCTGGAGTACGATGGTTCCAATTGGCGGTTGATTGAAATTGAAAAAAAGAATATGATCCGGTCCATGGATATTGATAAAGACGGGCGGATCTATATCGGATCAATTGCTGAGTTTGGATATCTGACACCGGATTCACTCGGACAACTTTATTACAAATCACTCAACTCAGAGATTCCTGAGGGTGACCAAATTCTGGAACGCGTCTGGACAACACACGCGACTAATGAGGGTATATTCTTTCAGGCCCGGCGCCGAATTTTCAGATTCAAGCCCCGTGGATCGGAATGGGATGTGGATGTCTGGCGACCCAAAGGACAATTTGGATTTACCTTCTATTTGGATAATAAACTCTATGTTCAGCAGATTGGTGTCGGCCTGATGCAGATGGTTCATGATGAGTTGCAGCTGCTGCCCGATGGCGAACAATTCAAAGATGACCGGTTGCAGGTGATGTTGCCCTATAGCGAAAAATAATTCCGGTAATGTGACTGAAATATTAATAGGTACTTTTAATCGTGGACTTTTCCTGTTTGATGGTAGTAAAATAGTACCATTTAAAACCGAGGCGGATGATCTGTTCAGAAGAACCACCATTTATGGCGGGGTCGCCCTATCGGATCAGACTTTTGGATTTGCAACCCTGGATGGTGGATTTATTCAGATTGATAATCAGGGGAATTATATTCAGTCTGTAACCCAGAAGACCGGACTGAGCAGTGATGCGGTCGAGTTTATCTTCAAAGATAATCGCGGTGATGTATGGATCGGACCGGAAGGCAGCATCTGTCATATAGAGTTACCATCTCCATTTTCCATATTTGATGATGCCTCGGGCCTGGAGGGGTTTACCTCGGATATTACCCGTCACAAAGGAATTATCTATGTGGCTACAACCAATGGTATTTTTTATCTGGATTCAAAATCAGGGCAGTTTTTGCCTGTGAATGGCGTTACCGGTATACCCCAGAGTTTTAATCTGCTCTCAGTGGGTGATGAACTATTGGCAGCGATTAATTCCGGTCTGTATCGCATCCAGGGAAATCGTGCTACTTTATTAAAGGCATCTGTGGGGATATCTCTGGTTCCACTGGTATTGCATCGTTCAAAGATAAATGAGAACCGGGTCTTTGTCGGTCTGGTAGATGGTGTCTCCTCGTGGCGTTTTGCAAATGGAAAATGGATTGACGAGGGACGAATACAGAGCATGAATAAAGAATATGTGGTGGATATGCACGAACCTGTTCCCGGTACGCTGTGGATCAGCACCACAAATGACCGGCTTTACCGGACTACCTATAATGAAGAAAATTATCATACTCCTAAAATAGAACTGTTTGGGCAGGAGCAAGGCCTGTCTTCAGCTACAGTTGGCATTTCTTCTGTGGGAGAGCAATCATATTTTGTTGCCCCTGACGGACTTTACCGGTTTGATTTAAAAACCGAGACATTTAATAAAGATACCATTTATAGTAATGTCAGTATGGGGCCAAGACCTGTTTATTCTCTGGGAGTCGAAGAAGATCCCTGGAAAAATATCTGGATAAACTTAGGCCGTGAAACGGTCACATTTAGATACCAAAATGATGGCACATATATCAGGGATGCAACCAGTTTTTTAAGATTTTCCAATTTGCTTGTTAGTCTCATTCACTTTGATGATGACGGTACGGTATGGTTTGTCACAGAGAATAGTCTAATCCGCTATGATCCAAAAACATCGATTAACAAAGTTCAGAAATACGCAACATTAATTCGAAATGTAAGTGTGGCAGAGGAGACTGTGATTTATGCCGGTGGGATCACATCCGGAGATCCGGGCAGGAAGGATGAACTGGTAAAATTGAGTTATGCGCAAAATGCCGTTCGTTTTGAATTTTCTGCGACCAGCTACGATCTGCCTTCACAAAATTTGTTTCAATCAAAACTGGAAGGATTTGATAAACATTGGTCTCAATGGAACAAAGAAAATATTCGCAATTACACCAATTTGCCACCCGGCGAATATCAATTCCGGTCACGGACAAAAAATGTATATCAGCAATTGGGTGAGGAAGCATCTTTTGTTTTTGTCATAATGCCGCCATGGTATCGCGCCTGGTGGGCATACGGATTATATGTTCTGTTTGCCGCAGGCCTGGTATTGGCATTCGACCGGATGCAGCGTAGACGTCTGATATTAAAAGAACGTGAAAATTCAAAACTAAGAGAAGCAGAATTACGGGCACAAACGGCCGAAGCACAGAATCAGGCGTTACAATTGGAAAACGAACGAAAAAAGAACGTGGAATTGTTGAGTGAAATTGGTAAGGAAATAACCGCTTCGCTTTCTATAAAAAATATTATTGATACCGTCTACGAAAATATCAACGATCTGATGGATGCTTCTGTTTTTGGTATTGGTATTTATAACGAAGAATTGCACCAGGTCGAGATGCCGGCAACAAAGGAAAAAGGGATCACGCTGCCATTATTCGCCTATTCAGTAAAAGATGAAAACCGGCCGGCGGTATGGTGTTTTAACAATCAGAAAGAAATATTTTTGAATGATTATACGGTTGAGTACAAGAAATATATTAAAGAACTGCCCAAAGCTGCGGCGGGTGATGAGCCGGAATCAATGTTGTATCTGCCCCTCACCTATAAAGACAGAAAAATTGGTGTCATTACCGCCCAATCATTTCAGAAAAATGCATATTCCGAATATCATCTTAATATTCTGCGAAACCTGGCGACCTATACTGCCATTGCCCTGGATAATGCCGATACTTACCGGCAGGTAAATTCTCTATTGGAAGATCTGAAGGCGACACAGGAACAGTTGATCACTCAGGAGAAATTAGCCTCACTGGGTGCGCTGACTGCAGGAATTGCCCACGAAATAAAGAATCCTCTGAATTTTGTAAATAATTTTGCCGAACTGGCGGTGGAACTGGTGGGTGAACTCAAAGAAGAACTTGAGAACCAGTCAAAAAATATCGAGAAAGAAGATCTGAGTAATATAGAATTAATTCTTTCAGATCTGGAACAAAACGCACAAAAGATAAATGAACATGGTCGACGTGCCGACAGCATTATCCGTAGTATGTTACAGCATTCGCGTGGAAAGAAAGGTGAAGTCCAGGAGACCGATATAAATGCCATGTTAGAAGAGGATCTGAACCTGGCATACCATGGCATGCGAGCACAGGATTCATCATTTAATGCAACAATTGACAAACAATTTGATGATACGGTGCAAAAAATCAATATTGTGCCACAGGACATCAGTCGTGTATTTCTGAATATATTCACCAATGGATTTTATGAAGTGCATAAAAAACGAGCTGAAACCAACGGTGAGTACGCACCCACCGTATCTGTCAGAAGTGAAAATCTGGGCGATAAGATCGGTATATATATCAGGGATAATGGTAACGGAATTCCCAAAAAAGTCCAGGACAAACTCTTCAATCCTTTCTTTACCACCAAACCCACGGGTAAGGGAACCGGACTGGGCTTATCGATTAGTTATGATATTCTTGTCCACGAACACAAGGGTGATATCCGTTTTGAAACAAAAGAGGGGGAGTTTACTGAATTTATTATCTCCCTTCCTACCAACGGATCAAGTTAGTCATGCCCTGTTGTATATCTTGTATACACATTTTGATTACCGGGTTTACATTCATTGAATTAAAATAATGGTAAACCCGGTATTCTTACATTCAACTTTTTGGCACATAGTTTGTATTATATATATGGTCTGTTTGAATTATCTGGCACATTTTTTAGGATCCTGATAATTGAATAAGTAGACAGGAACTGTGTATTAGTTATAAAAGAAATCTGATATACAGGTTTTGTTAATAATTTTGAATCAATTTTTTAATATGTGCAACCTTTGAGGTCGTGATCTTGTCTAAATGGGAGGGAGAAGAGATGCGAGAGATTACCAGAGAACAGGCAGAGTCGCTGATTACCAATTCAAAGGTTTTACAAAGTTCAATCGATCATGAGCAAAACGATCTGGTAGTTTACTTTGAACTGGCTGATCAAAGATCTCTGCATGTTCATTATAACACACGCCGGTCCTCAAAGACCTACTTTATAAATGGCAAGCCTGTCACCAGTGATAAATAACTGATTAATTATTTCAAATTAAATTTAAAAGGCAGTTTCATCCATACTTTTACGAAACGATCACGCTGCTTACCCGGAGTGAATTTAAACTTCATGGCGGCATCAATTGCAGCACGATCCAGCATCGGGATTGATTTAAATATTTGGGCGTCTTCAATATCACCATTTGTATCGATTAATATTTTTACGACCACAACGCCTTCAACTTGCGCCTTGCGAGCCAGTTCCGGATAAGCCGGTGCGACTTTTTTTAGCAACTCAGGTTTATCAGAAACAGCGATAAAGTCATATACTTCGGTGCTATCATCAGTCGGTGGCCCCAGACTGGTTATTAACCAGTCTTTTTGCATTTCCCTGAAATCAATATCAACTTCTTCAAGCATCTCTTCATCCTCCGCAGCGACCGGAATTTTTGGACGAACGGGCTTGATTCTTTTCTCAGGGTGCCGGGTAGGAGGAGGTACTAATATCTTGTCCGGAGGGACATCAAATGCATGTAATTCCATCCCAACATTAAAACTGGGATACAGATAAAATATGAGCGCTAAAATAAATGTCGACAATACAAAAGATCGCTCTAATACATTTTTGTAGTTTGATTTAAATAAATTGCTTTTTTTCTGGTCATTCATAGTAAAGTCCTCCTGATAGTGATTGAAAATTTTCAGATAAATGCTGGACAACACATTACCTGTGTTTACTTCTCATTTGGATCCTTATGTATTTAGTGGTTGAATAATTGATACCCAGTTAGTGCCAGGCAGTAGTAGTTCAATATTGATGCCATCTTTGTTAAAAATGGGATAAACTAAATGAAAACAGTGGATTATGCGAAGAAATGAGCAGGGAAAAATTTAAAAATGTATTGCATTGTGCAAGTAATAGGTTATTGGAAATTGAAATAGAGAGGATAAAAAATTAGAAGGGAAGTAATATTTGTATTATTGTTTGGATGTAAGTTGTTATAAATTATAACGTTTACGCTTGCGCCATAATGTTGCAGGATCTATGCCTAGTAACCGGGCCGCCTCAGTTTTATCCCTTGCAATTTGCAAGATATGATCGATATGTTGCTTTTCCATTTCTTCCAGACTATGCGGATGCTGTGATATTTGCCCTGCAGCCTGGATTTCTTCGGGCAGGTCAGCCTGGTCTACGGTATCGGATTTACTTAATAAAATGGCTCTTTCAATTGCGTTTTCCAGTTCCCGGATATTCCCCGGCCATGAATAGGATTGCAGCAGTTGCATTGCACCGGCGCTAAACGGTATATCCCGATCTGGTGAATATTTTTTCTGAAAATGTTGTACCAGAGGTAGAATATCTTCCGGGCGATCACGTAAAGGTGGTAGGGAGATCCTGACTGAATTTAAGCGGAAGTACAAATCCTTGCGAAAGTTGTTTTGCTGCATTGCGACCTTCAGATCCTGATTCGTCGCAGCAATAATGCGGATGTCCACCTTCCTGGTTTTATTTTCACCCACGCGTTCGAATTCCTGATTTTGTAAGAATCGAAGAAATTTGGCCTGAAGTGACACGGGTAATTCGGCTATTTCATCAAGGAAAATTGTACCACCATCAGTAGCTTCAAAGCGTCCGATACGATCCTTCATTGCGCCGGTGAACGCACCCCGAGCATGGCCAAAAAATTCACTTTCCAGCAGATTTTCAGGGATGGCGGCACAATTTATTCGGGTAAATAAATTTTTGCTGCGATCACTATTATCGACAATTAACTGGGCAATCAATTCTTTGCCAGTGCCGCTTTCTCCCTCAATCAAAACACCTAAATCGGTGGAGGCTGCACGTAACGCCAGGTCAATCATGTTTTTCATAATACTGTTTTTTGAAATAATGCGATCGGTCATGTTGTATTGCCGAACCTGATTGCGAAGTTCTGCCACTTCCATTTTCATACGATGGTATTCTTCAACACGCTGGGCGTATAACTGGAGTGCGGTGTAATCAAATGGTTTCTCAAGATAATCATATGCTCCTTTTCGCATGGCCTGGACTGCAGATTCCACTGATCCATGGGCTGTCGCAATTACCACCGTTGTCTCCGGAGATTGTTTCTTTATCGTTTCCAAAACCTCCAGTCCATCGATCGGACTCATTTTTAGATCCACAAAGGCGATATCATATTTTTTTACAGATAGTGAACTAATTGCTTCTGTGGGATCGAGAAATGATGAAATCTGATATCCCATTTCTTCAAAGCAAATCGACATAGTTTTTAAAATGTTTGGTTCGTCATCAAGAAGCAGAACAGAGATATAATTTTGTGACATAAAACAGTCTCCAGTGTATTTTATAACTCCTGGCTGAGTGGAATTCGAAAAATAAAGATTGTCCCTTTTCCTACTTTACTATTTACCCCGATATCGCCATTGTGTGCTTCGATAATTTCTTTTGCAATGGCCAGGCCGAGTCCAATACTACCATGTGGATCTTTTTGAAAATATTTTGCCTGCACGAATTTGTCAAAAATGAATTGCAATTTATCTTCAGGAATACCCTCACCGTTGTCAGAAATATGAACTTCCAGATCATGATCGGTGCTCTTCGCAGAAAGAAATATTTCTCCATTTTTCTTTACGTGATGAATGGAATTTTCAATAATATTAATAAATACAATTGAAAGGTGCTGAAAATCAGCCTGAAAGTTTTTGAGAGGTTTGGCGATATCCACGGAAAAATTAATGTTTTTTTCAGTTAACATTGGCTTTAGGGGCTCTAATGCATGAGAAATGATTTTATGAAAAACGGCCTCGTCGCTGTCCTGAAAAACAAATTTTATCTTTCCGGTTTCCAGTTTTGAAAACTGCAACAGATCAAATACAAAATCCCGGAGCCGTTGGGAGTCTGTTTTTGCATCTGTGAGTAATTCATGCTGATCAGAATTCAATTTACCTTTTACTTCTTTTAACAGTATATCCAGAATCATCATTATGGAGGTTAGCGGTGTTTTAAACTGATGGGAAACTATGGCAATGAACTCGGATTTTAGATGCTCCAGTTCTTTGAATGGTGTAATATCCTGAAGGATGGTAATTATCGCGGTTACCCTGTCAGCCGGGTCCGTAATCTGAACCTGGCGGGCCAGCAGGTAAATATCGCTGTCATCTTTTTGAATACTGATAACAGATTTTAGTGGGTCAAATTCCTTTTCACCAGACAGATCCTCCTGTGACATTATTTTTATAAGATCCTGGTGCCCTATAAGTTCGGTAATATGCTGTCCTTCCGGATTATCAGATGAGATCTGCAATAACAATCTGGCCGGTTCGTTGATCAGAACAATGTTATTATTATTATCAGTAACAATAATTGAAACTGGCATATTGGCGACGATGGCTTCAGATTTACGCTTTTCCGTCATAATCTGTTGAATATTCATCTGTTCATATTCGTACAGTCGTTCTGTCATATTATTAAATTCTTTGCCTAATTCGGCAATTTCATCATTGGAAGATATAATCAGTTTTTGCTGTAACTGACCCTGACTGATTTTTCTCACCGTATTTATGGCGCGTTTGATCGGTTTGACAATACGGCTGGTAAAATAAGCGCTGGCAAAGGCGCTAAATACAATTGCCAGCAAAGAAAATACAATGATGATCATTTTGGCAGATTTTGAAAGATCAATGGCATCGGCTTCGGCTTTTTCAATATACTCACGATTTATCTCTATGATTCGTGTACATGCAGCTTCAATTTCCCTCACCAAAGGTGCAATTTTACCTGAATGAAAGGTATCTGCCTGCCGGTAAGAGAGTCCTTGCTCCAACTGATTCTGAAAAGCTTCAGATATAGTCACATAAGATCGAAAATTTTTCATGATGCCGTCTAATGCGGTAACATCCATAGTTTCTGAAACACCCTCGATTGCGCGTTGATGCCAGTTAAGGAACTCATTTTTATACACATTATATCTAAGCTGTAGATTGGTATTAAATCCGCCGCTAATCATTTCATACTGCACCAACTCCTGCTGCACCAGACTTTGAATCATCGAATGTGATGCATTTACATTGTTGAGTTTTTCTTCAAGGATTTGATCAATTGGACTGCTGACGCTGGTTGAGATAATAAATGGCAAATATGGCAATCGCGACGTTGATAAAAATAATTAGGGAATATCCCAGGGCAATTTTTGCCCCAATACTTTTCACAATATGTCCTCGGAGATTATTAATTCTGAATTATTCATAACCACCAAGTCGTAAAGACACAAAGTTACTAGAATCAATGAGTTATCAGAAAAAAATATTATCATTAGATACAATTTTTGAATTTTAATTATAATTTATAAATCCTTTTTCTTTGTGTCTTAGAGTCTTCGTAGTAATATTTGTGAATTAATCAGGTTAAGATATTAAAAAGTCTACAAATTTAAGATAAAAAGCAATCGGTATTTTGGGTGGGTGTTCTTGAACTGGAAAATTAGTATTTAGTAATTTGTAATTGGGAATTGCCTCTCGCCAATTGCCAATTGGTATTCTGCGTCTCTGCGGGAGAAATGAATTTCCAGTCAAAGTTAGTCATACGGTAAATATAATGAATTCAAAATAAAATAAAAATGACGCGAAAGGTAGTGCATCCCCCTCGCGTCATTGGTTTTAATGGACACATTTTTATGCACTACGATTATTTTTTTAGCTGGGCGGTTCCCGTTCCGGTACCTACAAAAAACCTTGGTGTACCATTCATGAGAGTCACAGATTTTACCATATATGCCCGGTCGCTGTCACCATGTTCCTCTTCCCTGTCAAAATCAAGATTTGCCTTGATTCGACCTGATCGGGAATTAGCTCTAAATTCGAAGAATCCAACAAGTTCTGCGCCGTCCATATCCAGAACAGCATCACCGGTTCCGGAGTTCAACGACAGATCATAGTCTTCACCTTTTGGACCTGTGATTTCAACATCACCGGTTCCGGAATTAAAATCACCATCCTCACTAAATGTCAAATTGTGTGCTTCGACATTACCGGTACCGCTATTGGCTTTAAAATTTCCTTCGCTATCTCTCATTTTTACACTGCCGGTTCCGGAATTTAGATCAAAATCACCATTACAGGATTTAACCACAACTGAGCCGGTACCGGAATTTAATTCAAATTCGCCGCTGGAATCGGTCAGCTCAACATCCCCGGTTCCGGTATTACCCTCAACTTCAGAATCCGTGACTGTCAGAATTAAATCACCTGTTCCGTTATCGATATCCACATCTACGCCTTTTGGTACCTGTACATTCCATTGAGCAGAACCATCGGCATCTTCGCCATAGAATTTTTCCTGCATTGTTATTGAACTGCCGCTTTCTTTAAAAACCACTTCATACTGATCATCCGGATATGAATAATCGACCAGGGCATGTATCTTTGTATCGTTGCTGGGAGTGACGATGCAATCACTTAAGGCAAGTTTGATTTTTACCTTGTCCTTTTGATCGAATGTTTTATCGATTTTCTTATCCGGTCCGGCGCAGGCTGAAACCGCAAGAAAAAGAATTATAATAAGGGTAAATCTTTTGAATATGTTGTTTAGTAACATTTTGAAATTCTCCTATTTTTTCAGAGTTGCAGTTCCGCTGGATGTACTGATCTTAACAAACGGTTCTGATCCACTCTTTTTAAATGATTTTACCATATAAACATCGCCATGTCGTTCAATTTCCTCTTCCTTGGTCAAATGAATAAGGTGCGTTAATTCTGCCGCTGCGTTTTTTGGATGACAATTCAAAATAACCTTGCAGTTCATTGCCATTATAATCCAGGGTGACATCACCGGATGCAGCTGACAAACTCAGATCCACCGTCGCCGTTTTGGCCAGAGTAACTTCCACGTCTCCTGATGCGGTTGAAAAGGATCCCTCATCTTCCACAATAATGTTTTTTGCCTCAATTTCACCACTGGCGCAACTGAGTTCAAAGGATCCGCTTGCACCCTTTATCTTAATTTCTCCGGAAGCGGTACTCATGTCCATCTCACCGGAGATGTCCTTAGCATCCACGTCACCACTGGCGGTGGAAATATCAAATTCGCCCTTTGAGGCGGAAATAGAAACGTCACCGCTGGCAGTACTGCAATCGATTTCTCCCGATACATCTTCGATTGAAATATCGCCGGACGCCGTACTGGATTCTAATCCTTTTGTAAGACCGGATACCCAGAGATCGCCTGATGCGGCAGAAAATTCAAATTCGGTTTCTTTGGGCAGAGTAATTGTCCAGGAGACACGACCATGGGAGGATCCACGCCACTGTTCCTTAATCTTTAAACTATTACCCGACTCTCTGAAATCAGGTTTAAATGCATCTGCAGGTTCGATGTCATAAATCACGTCAACCAGAATCTCATTTGCATTACCCGTTTTTACCGTACAATCGCCGCTGGTAACATTGAGTTCAACTTTTTTCTTTGCCTCAAATTTTTTGTTAATCTTTTGTTCCTGGGCAAAGATAGAACCGGTGACAAAAACCAATACTAAAATAACTCTAACTAATTTTGACATGTGATGTGCTCCTTTTATTTGGTTATGTTTTTTTTTACAGGACAAATATAAGACGGATATTTGGGTAAGTCGTTCGGAATTGTAATGTAGAACGGTTCAGGATTCAGGATGCAAGATACAAGATGCAGGATACAGGATTCTGGATGCTATATGCTGGATGCAAGATACAAGATCCAAGATGCAGGATGTCAGGCTGTAAGCATATTTGTGCTGCGGGTAAAAAATCTTTCCAAAATGACCAGTTGAACTCGGCTGTCATTTCGCAGAAATCTTCCTCAATTTTTGTGCACAAAATATCGGGAGGATCCCAAATGGGATGACATTTAAGCTTCGAATGAAAGATCTTTACAAGATGGGACAAAGGGACTCAGGGACTCAGGGACTTTTTCCGATATTCGGACGGCGTCTGCCCGGTGAATTTTTTGAAAGCGGTATTAAAAACCGACTTGGAGTAGAAGCCGCAGTTATACATTAACTCCAGGATGGTTTTTTCCTTATTTTCCGGATCGGATAGAAGTTTTTCTGCTTCCCGGATACGATATTTATTAACCAGGTCATTAAAATTCATTGAAAATTTTTCATTGATAATTCGTGAAAGATGATTGGCATGTATATGTAATTTCCCGGCCAGTTTTTTTAGTGACATATCAGGATCCAGGTACAACTTTTCGTCTTCTAAAAGTACATCCAGTTTTTGAATTATTGCATCCCTTTTTTCCGGCGCAATATGAACCGTTTTATATTTATCCCTGATTTTATTCTTCTGTTTTTGAACACGCAAATATATTAAACCAAAGAGCAGTGCGATGAATGCGGGGTAAACTGTAAACATAAAGAGCCTGTTTTTATAGAAAGGAAGAGGAATGGTGATCTGCATCCCTGAAAATCTGGTTTCCCAATCAAGGCTTCTGCCGGCGGCTGCCACCTTTAATTGGAAATCACCGGCCGGAAGATCTGAATATGAAATGATACGGTCTCCATCAGGTTTTAGATAATGGAAGTTCGAATCATATCCCTCCAGTTTATAGCGAAAATGCAATTTGGATATCGCTGTATAATCAAAAGCGGTTACCTCTAAATCAAGTAAATTACTCCCGGATGGTACTATGATTTTATTATCTTTTCTGATTAAATTTTCCTGTCCGGCTCGGATCTCTTCAATATGTATTGCGATTGATTGCGCTTCAATTGGTATTTTTTTCAGATCAAAAACAGAAATCCCATTTGAAGTGGTCATATACAATTTGTCATTATGGATAAAACTGCGGGTTGCGAGACATTGCTTACTTGTCATCCCATCATATTCATCAAATGCAACCGGAACGATATAAGAGATTGAATCTGTAACGAATTTGTCCAGATCATTTTCTTGCCAGCATAAATGTCCCGTTATAACTACCGCACCACAGGTTACCTGTTTTATCTGCAATTATATTTACGATATGATTATCTGGCAGACCTTCATTTACAGAGATTGAAGAGACTTGGTCATCTTTTATCATGAGAATACCAGATCCATTGGTACCAAGCCAGAGTGTTCCGTCCTGATCTTCATAAACAGCTAAGACATCAGGATAGCGATCTGAGATTTTATATTCACTTCTTTGAAAACCGGCATTTGAGGACTGATATATTCCCGCAGAGGTGGCAACAACCAGATTACCGTTTCTGTCGCGAATAATCGAGTTTACAGAAATATTTTCCAGAATTGTTTTGATGGAATCTGAGTTTTTAACATATAGTGCTGTCGATGTTCCGATATAAATCAGGCCGGTATCATCCTGAAAGATAGTGGTGATATGATGATCCGGCAGTAACTGGGAAATCTTATTTTTCTTTATAAAAGAAATTCCGGCATCGCGGGTTCCGATCCAAATTCCGGATTCATGATCCCGGCTTACTGCCGTGATCCTGTTGCTGGAAATTCCATTTTTTTGATCAAAATGCGCTTCAATTTGACCATCATCTAAAACAAAAAGTCCTGAATTTCGGGTACCGGCCCAAATTTTGCCACTCTCATCCACTAGTACGGATGTTATAACATAATCATTTGGCAAAGCTATGGAATGAATAATTGATTCGCGAAGTTGAATTAGTCCGGCCACGTCCGTGCCTGCCCAAATAGTACCGTTTTTATCCTCCACTATAGTATGGATAAATTCGTCGGGTATTTCCTTGATTCCCCGGGAAGGTTCAGTAACGCAATTAATACCATTGATCATACTGCTATACCAGATTTCTTTTGAATTCGTTTCTAAAATATCCGTTACCGGAACATTAGCAGTACCCGAAATCTGTCTAACGGCTTCATCATATATATCACGATAATACAATCCACCTAATGTACCGATCCATATTCGTCCCTTGCTGTCTGTTTTAAGTTTGGTAATCGATAGATTATGTAAACCCTCATTATAACCGATTTGAGTAATATCATCATTGTACATGCGGAACAAACCGCTGCGGAACGTCCCGACGAACAATTCACCTTTGATTCCTATTTCCAGTGAAGTAATAATGCGGTCAAACAATATGTTTTTTTTTGCGGTAATCTTTGTCCGGGTTTGATCCAGGATATTCAGACCAAAATCTGTCCCAATCCAGAGCCGGCCCTGCCAATCACTTATAATTGTATGGACAAAATCATCCGACAGTCCGTTTGCCGTGGTATATGATTTCCAGATCCCGTTTTGGAAGGCCACCAAACCACCGCCTCTTGTTCCGATCCAGATAGCGTGATCTTTATCCTGGTAAATGGTTGATATATAATCACTTTTAATGGCAGGGGTATTACTCTTGTCAAACTTTTTAAACCGGCTGCCGTCAAAACGAAGTAAGCCACTGGGCGTGCCAATCCAGAGATAGCCAATCTTGTCCTGGTAAATGGCAGTAACTTTGCTATTGCCAAGATTTGATTTGCCATCCCATTGATTTATATGATAGTTTGATAACTGAGTAGAACTAATGTCTGCCTGAGCGGAACCAAACAGCAGACAACATAACATAAATGTATAAACAGCAATTCGCAAAATTCAGATTCCTTTATTCAGCTTGGTCTATACGTCATACTGCTTTCTAATGTTTCTATCCTCAGTCGGGATACGGTAGTGTAAAAATAACCACAGAGTACACAGAGTAAATTATTAATATTATTTATGTTAATGCTATTTCTAATCATCTCCCCTCTGAGTGCTCTGTGGCTTCATCTTTTAATCCTGTTTTTCATTTTTTCATATCCCGATTCTATCGGGATGACACTACCCGGGATACTGCGTATTACGATTAATGTGTTTTATCCTCGCCAGGATTGACAGATTTTCTAGTTTATCGAATATATGAGATTTTATGCCATCGATAAATTCTGGATCTTTTCAGTTCATATTTCCGGAAAGCATTGTGCGAATGGCCTGTCCCGGATTAATTTCAGAATCTCATATGTCTTATAATGAAAAAGTTTGCATGCCAAATATAAGAAAAATATATTAAGGTTTTTAATTGGAAATATTTTCTTATGCACTTATCCCGGTTTTTAAGACCAATTCATAATTTAACAATTATCCCCATAATTTTTTTCATCGTAAAGATATTACTGCCGCTGCTTATTCACCCGGATTTTGAATTACACCGTGATGAGTACTTGTACCTGGCTATGGCAGATCATCTTTCCTGGGGCTATCTGGAAGTTCCTCCTGCCATCTCCATATTCGCCTGGATTGCCAAATATATTCTGGGTGGTGGCTTGTATGCCGTCAGATTTTTACCTGCGTTAAGCGGTGCACTGACTATATATTTTACGATTAAAATTACGCATGAATTTGGCGGAGGCAGGCTGGCACAATTGTTCACTGCATTGTGTTATTGTTTTTCAATGGTCTTTCTGAGAATAAATATTTTTTTTCAACCGGTAACATTTAATCTTCTTTTTTATGTGATGGCAGTGTATCTATTTATTCGCATATTGAAAGCCGAAAAACCGTTGTATTGGATTTTGCTGGGCGTGGTAATCGGATTTGGTATATTGATAAAATATACAATTTTACTACTGCCATTTGGTATTTTTATCGCTCTGATTTTAACACCATACCGGCGATTATTTCTAAATAAATGGTTATGGATTAGTGGTGCGATAGCCCTTATAATTTGGTTACCTAATTTATTATGGCAACATAGCCAGGACTGGCCCTTTTTTGAGCACATGCGCGTATTAAGTGAGCGGCAGCTGGAAAATATCCAGGCTCACATATTTATTCTGGTCCAGTTATTGATGAATCTCCATGCCCTTCCGGTGTGGCTGACTGGCTTATTTGTCTTTCAGTTTTCAAAAAAATATACTCCGTACCGGCCAGTGACAATAATCTATTTCTCCTCGCTGATCACTTTTAATGATGCTAAGCGGAAAGATCTATTATCTTGCCCCGGCATATCCTATGTTATTTGCAGCGGGAAGTGTAGTGATCGAAAAATATTTTCAAACATCTGCAAAAAGATGGCCCAAAATTCTTCTGATTATTTTTATCTTATATAATGGAATTGTGATGCTGCCCATTGGCATTCCGATTCTTTCCGTAAAAAATATGATAAGCTACTTTAGTTTTACATCCAAATATATGGGCACCGGGGAAGCTTTGCGCTGGGAAGACGGGAAGATGTACCAATTACCACAAGATTACGCGGATATGCTTGGCTGGGAAGATATGTGTAAACAGATAGCCGATTTATATCATAACCTGCCCTCCGAGGATAAAAAAGTATGTGCCATATTTGCGGCAAACTATGGTGAAGCGGGCGCAATAGATTATTATGGGGATAAATATAATTTACCGAGGTCGATCAGCAAAGGTAGCAGTTACTGGCTATGGGGATTCCGGGAATATGACGGGCAACTGGCCATAATTACTGGACTCAGTGTCGGCAACGTTCAATCGATTTTTCACGAAATCATAACAATCGCTGAATTCAGACACCCACATGCACGTGAAAGTGGAATTAATATAATTGTTGCCCGAAACGTAAAATCTAGTATGTCAGAAATCTGGCAGATCTTAAAACAGTATCGCTATTGAATTTTATGAGTATTGCTGGCCAGATTTCCGACTAAAATAAGGCATTTTAACTATTCAATTTATGCAATTTATCCAGCTGTGCATCATCGTGTTCGGTGCGGATCGCATCTCGTTTGATGGTATTTTTGCCCCAGAAAAATCCGGCAACTATAGAAAGTGATACAAATAATAGGATATATACTAAACTCATTGCAGCCTCCGACTATAATACAACTTATACTTTCATTTTATCATTATAATCGGCAGAAATATTGTCATTAAAATTTATTTTTGTTTTTTTGGAATATATTTTCTGTGGATAATTAAGTTGGATAAATCATTTCTCGCAAAGCCGCATAGCTGCAGAGAGTCATTCTTAAATGATTTATATAAATACTATTGGATTTTTATTTAAAATTACCTACCTCATCTTTAAAATTTATAAATATATATTTCTTTGCGACTTAGCGCCTTTGCGTTCGGATTTTATGAATAGTGAAAATTATGTAAGTTCTTTAATTTCCGAGCAATTTTGAGCTGGAATTCAGGAAATTATCAATCATTTCTCAAAGCTTCATTCAAATTACCCTTAATGGCCCAGCTGGTAGCCAAAAAGGTCCAGATCAGCCCGCTAACAAATATAAAAAATAAAATTACCAGGATAAGCATCACCGGTGACTCTGAATTTATTGAAAGTAGTGAAGGAAGGGTGGATATTAATGAGGAAAATAGTCCCAGAAGGATTCCCAAAGTCAATAGCCAGAAATGTTCGACAAGTACCAATTTCCTGATTAACCCATATTTATAGCCCACGGCTCTTAAAATAGCCAGTTCATTCCTTCGCTCCAGAACATTCCGGAAGACGACCAGACCCAGGCCAAATGTACCCAGGATGATCGCAAAACTCCCAAGGATCAGAAAGATGGACAAATACGTATTTTCTACTTTATTAAATTCTGAAAGCCGGCGTGCTGTGGTTTGGAGAGTCAGACCATAGTCCTGAAACGTCCAGGAAATTTTGTCTGCCAGTTGATTGACGGAATCGGTCTCTGTTTCTGCCAGAAATATCCGGTAACCTGATATAGAAGGGAAATGATTCAGAAAATTTTTCTCTGATATAATAATATGTCCCTGAAATATGGAGTTGGCCAATCCTGCGATCAGTTTTATTCTTAAAGTTCGGCCCTTTTCATCCATATAGGAAATAGTATCGCCAACCGATTTGCCTAAACCCCAAATAATGACCGTCTCATCCGCGATCCCGGGTATCACATTGTTTGCATAGTTTGTATCAAGCGCTGCCCAGGGATTTTGTTCTGCCAAATCTGGAATCTTTGTGAGAAAACCAAAGGCTTCCCGTTGAGACAGTTCTGCCGGGTTCAGACCAAGGATTTTGGGTTCGGATATACGGTTCAGATTCAGACAACTGGCGTCATCCCCTTCCCGTAATCGAAATTGAACAAACTTAATATCATCATTCTGAGCATTCGCCAAATTAAGAAATTCTCTTCCGTCCTGTGTATTAAGATCATAATTCATCGGAAAACTGATCTCACCGAATAACGAAAATCCTCCTGTACCGGAGTTTCTATTGCTCATGTCAGTGATTTCGGCTGTGCGATTTGCGCCCACTGTAAAAATGATAAATAAACTACTGGCCAGCATACCGACCAGGGTCAGACTTCGGGTACGATTGCGATTGCTATTTTGCATGGCCAGGCGAAAGATTGAATTCAGATGTCCTCTCAGTTCAGTTCTGAACAGAAGAAAATTCAATAGTGCCAATCCACCTGTTAAGGTCAGAAATCCACTGGCAAAAAATGATGCAGCGGCTTCTTTACCACGACCGGCATCTGTCATCAGGATGATTATCAAAGCACTACTAATTGATACAATTGCGATGATCAATGATATCGAACTACGCCATCTATTTACTGGTTTTGATGAATCCAGGTTGGCACGCTGGAGGGCAATTGTATTTGCTTTCGCATAACGGTATACGCTGATAAATATAGTGAACAAGACAATGAAGATACTTATAAAAAAACCCGATAGTATTGCGGAAAAATTTAAATGTAAATTAATGGTGGATGTACCGATGGCGCCCTGCCAGACCGTATTCAAACCCGTAAGAACGATTTTTGTATACAGAACAGATAACAGACAGCCGATGGCCGAGGATATTAACGCAATGACAATGCCTTCGAAAAACATAATCTTTAATACTGTTGCAGGTCTGAATCCAAGTGCAAAGTATAATCCGGTTTCCTGCATACGATTTTCGATATTCAGCCGGTAAATCAAAGAAGTTAATAATAATGCTGCGACGATGATGAAAAAACTCAAGCCGAAAAATAATTCACTAAAATCAACGGACTCGGCTCCCGCAATCAAACCTTCCTGCCTGACCGGTCTGAAAATAATACCCAAATTTTCGGGTGTGATTAATGCGGATAGTTCCTGTTTGATCCGCGTAATATCTTTAGATTTAAACCGGATGGCGGTACAGTTGCCAAACCGATTCTCCCAAATCGATTGTCCTGCATTAAGTGAGATATATGCCTTGGGGATTCCCCGATACTGGTCCCAATACATTTCATCTTTTTCCCTGATCAGGTCAAGATCAATCGGAATACCCGGTTCCCATAGCCGGCAATTGTCCACATCCGCCAAACCGGGAAAGTCTGGCATGAGTTCACGATCCGCATATTTTCCCTTTAATGGAACGATTGACCCGACTTCATATCTACCGGATTTCTCTATCAGTGTGGCATTGGGTCCTGGAATAAAATAAGACATGGTCAGCGAATCGCCAATATTCAGATTTAAGTCATCTGCCAACCATTGGTTGACCACAATCTCCGAATTGGTAATTGTCCGGGTATGTAGCGGTTTACCTATTGCCGAAACAAAAGAATAGGGCGTTGATCTTTTATTTGCAGAAAGCGCATTGACAAAATAGGTTAGAACCGGAGTGCTAACTAAGTCTGAGTTGACTATGGTTTGCGATATTTCTTTATCGATAAATATACTTTTAGACCTGAGTTCAGAAATTTGTTGGGTTTCAAGAAATACCAGATCGAATCCGGCATCTGTAATATCCCATTCATGATGTAGTGCCCTGTTAATAGCAGCCTCATCAATCAGTCCAGAGTCATTATCAGAAATCAAGATTATATTTGCATGATCATCGAGATTTAGTTTTTCTCCTAAGGTCTTTATAGATATAAACACATTTGGTGCAGCGATCTGATTGATACGCAGGTTAAAATTGCCCAATTGTTTTTCATTCACAATTCCGGTAATTTTAAATCGTGCCGCCTTAATGTTCTTTGCACCGCCGGCAATGGGTGTATCGCCGGGTAAAAATCCGGAATCGGTAAATCTGAGCACAATTTCATCACCAATGCCCAGCGCAAGTTGTTGGGCAAGCGCCTCATTTATTACAATTTCTTCATCTGTCAACTGATTGAATATATCCGATGTACCGGCAATTCCGCCAAATCTTGAATCAATGCCATTTATCTTTACGTTTCGCGCGGTTTTGGTATCCCCCGGTTTTCTTAAAACACCATTGGTGCTAAGTATTGGCGCGACTTCTGATTTGAGGTAACCCGCCAGTTTATCAGCCAACCGGGTTTTAACATATTTGTGGTTCAGTTCAAGCGCGAAACTTGTCTTTCCCAGCCGCTCCAGGACCTGGTCTTTCAGTGACCCGCGTACCGAATCACCAATGATAAATGCACCGGTTAGAATAGCCGTACATATGGCAATGGCCAGGATTGCCGTAATATGGTGATTTCGGTAATATTTTATGCTGTTAATTACTGAGCTTAAACATGATCTCGAATTGTTAGGTTTGATGGTTTTAAATCAAATCTTCCACAAATACAAAGAAGACTTTCATGGTTATAAATTTCCATACGTAGGGACACGGCCCCGAAAGACGGGGTTCTTAACATGCCGTGTCCCTACGTATGAAATTCCCGGAAAACAGGAAGATCTCTTCGAGATGACATATTTATTATCCAGGGCACAACTGAACTGAGATATTTTATGTCTTTCTATATTTTATAATTTTCCAGGCATCCTTTATTAATCCGGTATTTAGTTTTCATTTTTGCCGCAAGATCCGATGAATGGGTTACGACAATTAATGTGACACTATTATCTGTATTCAAATTGACCAGCAGATCACATAATTTTTCTGAATTATCCTGATCGAGAGATCCGGTTGGTTCGTCGGCCAGGATGAGTTCCGGGTTATTGATCATGGCGCGCACAACCGCAACCCGTTGTTGTTCACCTCCTGAAAGTTGTGCGGGCAGATGGGCCATATGTTCGCTCAAACCTACCATATCAAGCAATTCTTTGGCACGCTCATTTTTCTCCGCTCCGGGAGAAACCAAGGTCGGTAAGAGCACATTCTCTAAAACATTGCATTGTGGTAAGAGGTGATGTTGCTGAAAAACAAAACCGAGATTTTTATTCCTAAACGAGGCAGTTTCTGTTTCACTTAATTGTGTTACATCCTGATTATTAAAATAGAGATTCCCCGAGCTTGCCTTATCCAGTGTGCCAATTATATTTAACAGGGTGCTTTTCCCGGATCCGGAAGGACCGACAATTGCAACGGAATCTCCTGCTGAGACAGACATGGTGATATCGGATAGCACTACGGTCTCGTGCATTCCGCCTGGTGCACTGTATCGTTTTGAAATGTTTTTTAATTCAAGCAAGATTTACTCCAAGTTTTTATGATAATACTATAATATAGAATAAAGACATATAGTATTATAGTCCCTAAGCACCTGAGTCCATTAGTCCCTGAGATATTTTGATCATAAGACTACCAATTTTCAATAGTTTATTGCCAATAGCTAATCGCCAATCGCCTATTGTCAATTCTCTTGATTATTGAATCTCCTGATAAATCTTTACTATCGAGTTGGCCATGTTGTTCATTGTATATTGGGAAATTACTTTATCTCTTCCGTGTTTTGCAATGGCTTTTAATTTCCCCTGATCAGATAGAATGTCGGTGAGCGCTGTTGCCAGATGTTCCGGATCATTGGGTTCATAGATAATACCTCCGCCGGTATTTTTTACAAACTCAGGATACCCTCCGGCATTTGGCTGTACAATAGGTACGCCGGCGGCAAGCGCTTCAATCATATATGCACCAAAGGCTTCTCCACCCGGAACGGGGACAGATAAAACAGAAAGGGATTTCAGAAATTGTATTCTTTCCTCAATGCCAAATTGATCAAAAAGGGTGACATCCTGACTGACCTGATTTTTCTTTAATTTACGCATCACTTTTTTTATATAGGCTTTGTCGTCATTGGTATACCCACCCATAAGGTGCAATTTTGCATTCTTGAAAGCATCGTTCTGTTTCAGCAGAATAAACGCTTCCGATATAATTCCAAGACCGAAATATTCAGACATACGACACAGATAGCCGATAACCGGTGGATTTAAATCAAGATCAGCCTGTTCATACCGCTCAGGTTCAATACCTCCGTAAACCACATGAACCTTTTCCGGCGGGAGGTGCAATTGTTGAATAGATCGGTCGGCATAGTACTGGCTGGCGGCGATAAATGCATCCACGTCGGCAGCACGTTCGCCCATTTTATCCCAGGTCTGTTTTTGATAATCCTGGCTCATAGGATCAATCCATTCATTTTCATCCTGAAGAGAGCAAACCACACTGGCTCCCAAATCATTTTTTAACCGATGAGCAAGACCCAGTAATAATGCATTGGACAAATGAACAATCTCAGGCTTTATTTCGGTTTTGAGATACTCGATTAGGTGACTTAATTCTGTCGCCTGTCTGCCATTTTCGCCATCCAGCATCGATAGGGTCATTTCTTCCAGACCGGTAGCCCGCGTGGATCCGGCCTTTTTTGCAGCCATTTGTAGCAGACCTTCTGAATCAAGTAATCTTTCCATCCATAGAGGTGCACGCCGGTAGAATGGGATTTTTTCTTTCAGATACACATTTATGGCGCCATAAAATACCGGTGTATCACCCATGATGCCTTTGCCATCGATATTATGCGGTAAGTAAATGGGAACCATGATCACATCATGGTTCATTGACCTTAGTGTTTGGATTAATTCGTTGTCACGTAAACAATTCTGGCAATAAAATGTCCCGCCCGATCCTGGAATAATATGGACTATTTTCATTATTTTTCTCCAAATGTATATATCCGGCCGTCCTCGGCACCAACCGAAATAATATTGCTTGAGATCGCAGGTGACCCGGAAATGGCTGCACCAATTTCATATGACCAGATTAAATTACCATCTTTTAAATTGAGCATATATAATCTGCCGTCATCTGAACCTACGACGACACGATTACCACAAATAACCGGCGAACTGTTAACATCATCAAGTGTGCGAAATTTCCAGATTAGTTTTCCATTTTCTTTGTTGATACAATACACAGATTGATTTCGCGATCCGATTACTACAACTTCATTATCTACCGCAGGAGATGAGAAGAAAGCACCGGTTTCATCTTCATTTCCAAATTCCCATATTATTTTCTTCTCTTTGATATCAATACAAAGAAGTTTTTTTCCATAATGTCCCACAAAAGCTTTACCCGAATGAGTGGCGGAAGAAGCGGCTATATATGATTGTGTGGGTACTTTTCCATACTTAGTGGCGTCATTTGCCTTTAATATGTGCACATAGTCTGTCACATCCGCCAAAAATAATCCAATCGTCGTCCAGGGCAGGTGTTCCATTAATATAGTTATCTGTTTCATAAGACCATTTTTTTTCACCGGTTTCTGCATTCAGACAATATAGAAAATTATCATAACTTCCAAAGAGTACCAGACTTTGGGCACTCTCCTCTGACTCGATAATATTGGCCGAGCCATATATTTCACCATCTGTCTTATATTTCCATTTAAGTGCACCGGTACCGGCATCCAGAGCATAGAATTCATTATTTAAAGATCCGATATAGATCGTCTGATTATAATAAAGCGGAGCGGCCTCAATATCATCTCCGGCATCAAACTTCCAGATTTCCTTGCCTGATTTGAGATCCAGTGCATAGACGTGGCCATCATTTGATCCGATAAAAATTTTATCATCAGCAATGACAGGTGATGATTTTATTTCGTATTCCGTTTTGAAGTTCCAAAGTAGTTCCGGATTATCCGGGATTTTACCGGCACTCACTCCATTTAGTCCGGGTGACCCGCGAAATATGGTCCACTCTGAAGCATTCTCCTGATTCGGTTTATCTGTGGTTTGCTCTTTATCTTCACAGCCTGTGATCAAAATAACCCAGGAGATCAGGGAAATAAAAACTAAGATTTTATTCATATTGCCTATCCTCTAAATGTTTCCGGAAAGCCAGTGCGCCGGTTGGGCAGGCAGTGACACATTCTTTTGTTGCGTTTTGCAGTGCGGTATCAAGAGGATCGCCAAAAGGTACCATAACGACTGCTTCATATCCCCGGTGGGCAAAGGTGAACCCCGGACTATCCCCGTGCTTTTCGGTGATTTGTACACAAAGACCGCACTTAATACATTTACCCGGCTCAAAAAGGATATCCGGGTGCTCGTTGAGTAACTTTAATGGTTTGCGGTCTCCGGTTTTGAATCTTTTTTGGTCTGCGCCATATTCCTGGGAATAAATTCGCAGTTTACATGATTCCGGTTTTCGGCAATCACAACGGAAACATCGTGTGGCTTCTTCCATTGCCTGCGTATTGGAGAACCCATGCACATCAATCTCTTCAGAGTGTACCTGATCGATATCATTTACCAGTTGAAGCAACTGCGCTGCCTCTTCGGTCTCCAATCGCCCTACAACCGAGTTAAAGCGGCGTTGAAAACCATCCACCATATTTTGTGAGAAAAATTGATTAACTGAGTATGCCATGAATTTGCCATGGGCGAGTGACCGGATTGCCATGCGTCCTTCAGAAACCGAATTTCCGCCGGCAAAAACACTTTTCAGATTTGTCTCAAAGGTTTTTGGATTTACTATGATACCGCGTTTTGAGGTATTTAAGGAATTATACTCCGGACTTTCCGGTATGATCGCACCGGTAGCAATAATGACTGCGTCATACTTGGACTGAAGATCATGTGATAAATATATCCTGACCGAGTTTTTTGCTCATGTGAAAATGAATCTGAGATAATGCCTTGATCTGATCTATCTCCCGATCCAATACCTGCTTGTCTAATTTCTCATCAGGAATCCCATAGCGTAACAACCCACCGGCTTCTTTGTTCTGATCAAATATATGCGCTTGATGACCCTCCTGCGCCAGGTAGTACGCCGCAGATAGTCCCGCCGGGCCGGCTCCAATTATTGCCACTTTTTTTCCGGAATCCGGTTTACATTCCGGTTGATATGGTTTTTCGGATTCAAGATCCACATCAGCCACAAATCGTTTGAGCAGGCAAATGGATAACGTCGTGTCGTAATATTTACGGTTACATCCGCGTTCGCATGGTGCGGGACAAATCCGGCCAAGGACAGCCGGTAAGGCGATGTCTTTTTTTACGGTCCGGATGGCTTCTTCAAATTTCTGATCCCTTATCTGCTCGATCATAAGTGGAATGTTCATGTATGCCGGACAGGATCTTAGACAGGGTGCCTCACAGTTTCCCACATGCTCACTGAGCAACAGATCAAGTGTATCTTTTCTTGCCTTAACTACCATTTCATTTTGAGTATTAATGACCATGCCGTCACTGACCGGGGTCGAACAGGCCGGAACCAGACGGTTTTGTTTTTCGTCTTCAACAACGCAAACCATGCATGAAGTAAACGAAGTCAATCCTTTAAGATGACACATGGTGGGAATCTCAAAGCCATATTTCTGTGATACCTCAAGTAATGTATCCCCGGCCTCTGCAGTAACCGGTTTTTTATTTAATATAAGTGATATCATGAGATTATCTCAACTGCGTCATGGGGACATACCTGGAAGCAATTATCACATTTAATGCATTCCTCCTGAATGATCTCATGAACTTCGTATGGTTTATAGGGGATCGCATCTGTAGGACATTTTTGGGCACATATAGTGCATCCGATACATTTATCATTTATGGTATATGTGATTAAATCACGACACTTTTTGGCCGGGCATATGCCGGATAAATGTGCCTCATATTCTTCGCGAAAATATTTTAGTGTCGATATCACAGGGTTGGGTGCCGTTTTTCCTAACCCGCAAAGACTCCCGGATTTAGTCTGCAGGGCAAGTTCTTCCAATTGGTCAAGATCTGCTTTCTGGCCTTTCCCTGAACAGATCTTCTCCAGCAGATTGAGCATGTGACGTGTTCCAATCCGGCAGTGAGTGCATTTTCCACAGGATTGATTTTGCGTGAACGTTAGAAAGTATTTTGCAATATCTACCATGCAATCGGATTCGTCAAGTACAAGCAGTCCGCCGGACCCCATCATGGCGCCTACATTTACCAGTTCCTCAAAATCAACCGGTGTATCCGCCAGGAATTCCGGCACACATCCGCCGGAAGGTCCACCGATCTGAACTGCCTTAAATGCTTTATCGCCCTCAATACCACCGCCAATATCTTCAACAATTTCCCTGATTGTAATTCCCATCGGCACTTCAATCAGACCACCTCGTTTTATCTTGCCGGCCAGGGAAAACACCTTGGTGCCTTTACTTTTTGGGGTACCGAGTTTATCAAACTGGGATGCGCCGTTTCTGATAATCCAGGGTATGGTGGCATAGGTCTCACAATTATTGACAAGCGTGGAATGCCCCCATAACCCGCTCACCACCGGATATGGTGGTCGGAATTTTGGCATGCCGCGTTTGCCTTCAATGGATGCGATCAGGGCAGTTTCTTCACCGCAAACAAAGGCACCGGCTCCCTGTACTATTTTTAAATCCAATGAAAATGAAGATCCAAGTATTTTTTTACCAAGCAGATTATTTTTGTAACAGACATCAAGAGCATTCTGAACACGTTGGACGGCAAGGGGGTACTCCGCCCGGATATAAAGAAAACCTTCACCGGCGCCAACAGCCAGTGCCGCTATGATAATGCCTTCAATCACCCGGTAGGGATATGATTCGAGAATCATGCGATCCATAAACGCGCCCGGGTCACCTTCATCACCGTTGCAGATTATGTACTTTTTTTCATCTTTTACATCATGTGCTATTTGCCACTTGAGCCCGGTTTGAAATCCCGCGCCGCCACGCCCACGCAAGCCGCTTGATTTTATGGTCGCAATAATATTCTGAGGATCCATTTCTTTAAGACATGAATCAAGGGCGCGGAAACCACCACCGGATTTATATTCATCCAGATCAAGCGGGTCAATGACACCGGCGTATTCTGTGGCGATATGTTTTTGACGATCAAGAAAGACGGTTATCTGAGGATCACGGGTATGTAATGATTTGCGGGCGCTATCCTGCAAGGTTTCGTCGTCGATAAAAGTGTCGATAAAATTGTAAAATGAATTTTTGATGTTTTGGCCAAATCGTGCCGCTTTAAAATGACGACGCATAATCTTTTTCACTTCATCCGGCGCAACTTTGTCATATAATACGGTTTCTTCACCCGGCTTTATGATCTCCAGCAAGGGGACACGATGGCACATTCCTACGCAACCCACACGTTTTACACTCGTGCGAATTCCAGTATCTTGTAACGAATTTTGTAATGCCTGGTGTACATCGGCACTTCCGCTGGCCACACAGCAGGAACCCAGACCGATACGGACCTCACCTTGTGAATTATCATAGGCTTGTACCGGTTTGTTTTTTGGTGATTCATTCTGCCAGTTTATCTGAAAATTGTTCAGGATCTGATCTACGCCGTTAGGTGCAACGTGTCCATAAGTAATTCCATCGATCTGAATAACAGGCGCCAGGGTGCAGCATCCCAGACAGGCAACCTTTTGGATGGTAAATTCACCTTGTTCGTCCGTGTCGTTACCCTCGGCAATCGATAATTCGCGTTGGAACGCATCGAACACCAGTCCGGCACCTTTTACATGACAGGCAGTGCCGGTACAAATATGAACCATATGTTTGCCTACCGGTGTATGCCGGAACTGATCATAAAAAGTAGAAACGCCATATATGGAAGCGAGTGAAATATCTGTTGAACCCGCTACCCGGCGTAGTGCAGCTTCAGGCAGGTAATTGTATTTATTCTGGATAGCATTAAGAATGGCAATCACATTGTGTTGGCTGGTACCGGTCCGGACAAGTATTTCATCGACATCCTTGTTCAAACCCTCGCGGGAGTTGTTATTTGGTTCCTGATAGGCAGACATCTTAATTACCGATGCAATATAAGTTTTCAATTCCCCGAATATAGATACGGCCGTCCATAAATGCCGGGATAGTCATAGCCTTTTCACCCAGTGGCGATTCATTGACTAATTTGAATTCGCGATCGGGTTTGATGATGAAGGTAACTCCGTCCATATCCATTAAATAAATATTTCCGCCGGCGAGTATCGGTGATGAATAAAATCCCTCATCAAAATCATGCATCCACAGCACTTCACCCGTCTTTGCATCAAAGCAAGTCACCGGTCCAAAACTGGTGGCCATAAAAACATACCCGGCCATGGCTAATGGGCTGGAAACTTCCGATAAATCATCTTCGACTTCCCACACGATTTGCGGCTGACCATCCAGACTGATTGCGGCAAGGATCGCAAATTCGTTTACTACATATACCATTCCATCGGCGTAAGTTGGTGACGGTGCCACCTCGCCATCCATACAATCCACCCGCCAAAGTTCTTTACCGGTTTGCGGATTATAGGAGATAACATAGGGATTGGAATTGAGAACAATTTGAGGGTCACCCTCAGAATCTATTAGAAGGGGAGAAGCCCAGGATATTTGAACATCCCGTTCGATCCGGTATAATTCAGCCCCGTTGAGCACATTTAAACCCAGTAAGAAGTTACCTTCATTATGATCAAACTGGACAAGTAAAATGTTTTTATATATCAGCAGGGAAGAGGAGTGGCCATAATGATTGTCCGGCTGACCCAGGTTTTTTTCCCAAATACTGTTACCCTCAAAATCAAGTGCGGCCACATCACCGGTTGCATAAATAACGTATATGCGTTGTCCGTCCGTTACCATTGTTGGTGCCGCGTATCCGGTATCATTGGTTACTTTCGGTTTTTTTGCCGGTGAACCGGGAATATCATTCAGACTAATCTGCCATTTTAGATTACCGGATTGCCGGTCATAACAATAGACTTCCTGTCCGGTTTTATCAGCCCCGGATAGAAAAATCGACTCCTGCCAGATTATCGGCGAATTAAAACCAGGTTTTGCTATGGCCGTTTTCCAGAGGATGTTTTCTCCTGTTTCACCATTCCAGGTAATCGGAATATTTTTTTGATAGGCAATACCATTTCCTTCGGCTCCTCTGAATGACGGCCAGTTGGCTCGCAGTTCTTCAAGAGATGCATAATTCTGCAATTCCGGTTCGGCATCGCGGGTCAGTTCACTCTCTGACAAAATACCGGTGAGCAGTGCCAGTGTAAGAATTGCCAGGCCGGTATAAGCCAGATATTTACGGGCAAGAATCCCGGAAAGCCAGTTTCGTCCGGTAGTTGATTCACTCTCTAAGTCAGGGAATCGTTTTTTTTGCGAGTTCATGTACTTGAGTGCAGCCAGAAAGGTGAGCACGGATATAAAGAGGATTAAACCACCGGTGTGTATTTGCCACTGGTTTGTAAAGTATGCTTTGCGTGCCAGCAGATCGAGAGCGCGTATCTGCTCTTTTAATTCTGCGTTCTGTGGATCCTTCTGCAATTGAAGCATTAATTGATTCAACGCTTTACTGTTCAGTGGATCGATTGATTTCGTCTGCAGATAGTTTGCAATCATCAAGATACTCAATATAACTGCTACCACAAGCGCAACGATTGCCAGTTTACTTGCCAGATCATACCATCGGGGGGAATTTTCCATTGCTTGAAACATTATTAATATCCATCAAAAGTTGAAATTTGAATTTGTGTGTCTCTTCGTTCCTGTTCAAACGGGCAATATGAAAAACACCGGCCGCAACTGAGACAGCTGCCCTTATTTGCTGTATATTCCGGATAATTTTTTCGTACGGATAAATTAACCAATTTTATTGCCAGTATCAGGCCAAGAAATCCGCCCAAAATCCAGCTGCCAATAAGAAAGCGGTTTTGGATGAGTTTTGCTTCGGACATGAGCTCCGTGGTCGGTTGGCCCGAAGAGCGAAATGTACGGGTTTCTTCGGTGGTTTCAATGCGCTGACCACGATTTTCCAATTGTATTTCTTCTGCAAGAAATACGGTGAAATGCTGCCTGGCCAGAGTGAGATGCATTGATGATATGGTCCAGCCGCTCACAAAGATAATTACCGGGATCAGTATAACCAGTATTGCAACCAGGCGGGTATCTGTCTCCTTTTTGGGCGGTGCCGGATCCAGGATTGGTTTATCGATGGCACCAAACGGACAGGATTCCTCACATAGCCGGCAGTTGGTACATTCCGACGGGGTAATATTGACATTGCGTCGTGACAGCTTAGACATCCAATTGAGCAGCACACCATAAGGGCACAAATACCGGCAGTATGGACGTGCGACAACCGTACCCAGAAGAAGCAGAGAACTACCCAGAAGAATCATGTTAAATGTGGCGCCAAACCGGAAAAAACCAACAAACGGATCGTATTGGCAAATGATAAAACCGGCACCGGTGGCGGCAAATAAGATACCAAAACCCAGATAGAGATAGGGCAGAAACCCCAAAACTTCTTCAAGCCATTTCGGCACATTGACCGGTTTGACAACGACTACGTCCTGAATGGCACCCAAAGGACATACCGCAGCACAGAATCCACGTCCAAAAAACAAAGTAAAGATTAATGGTATAATGAAGAAAGCTATCACCGTCAGCGGAATCGCATAGGAAGTATTGGCCAGAGACCAGGCTACATTTTGTATGGCTCCGATTGAGCATACACAGCCCTCGCGATAAAATCCAAAATAAGCCAGGGAGAAAACGAGTAGTAAAAATATATGGGTTCTTGATCTCTTTTTGAGAGAAAAATATGACGCCAATGACAATGTGATCAGGAGAATAAAGACGTCAAAGTATTCCCAGAACAATGTACGCGGGCCGGGTGTGGTCATGACAGGTTGTGTATGTCCCGATTTGAAATCGGGCTTTGGGAATCGCTGGATCACATCGGGAAACACGCTGGTTATAATGAACCCTAAAATGATAGCGATTAATAGTATTTTTATGTTTTTATTCATTTTCAATTTTGATATGGTGGGGAGACATTCAATGGTCTCCTTAGAATCATAATATTATTGGTTTTGTAGGGACGCATTGCAATGCGTAGGGACACGGCATGCCGTGTCCCTAGGAAATGATTGTTAATATCGATTCGCAAAATTTCCAATATCACCCTACATATGTGTTATACATCCGTTCCAAATATGATACCCGGTTCTTCACCCCGTAATATATACGGTTTACTGGCAGGAACACGGCGAAATGCCTGTGACGGACAATCCCTGCCAATGGAACATTCGTTACAATTTTTACAAAGATCGTGGCGTACTTGCAGATACAATGATCCATTACCAAAGGCGCTGCAACCCTTAACACATTTACCACAGGCAATGCACAAATCTTCATTTATTGAATATTCAAAATAGGGCTCTTCAATATATGTTCGCGATATGGCCCCGGCCGGACAAAGTTGATTTTCTGCAGATGTGTCCCTGGTTTTGGCACCCGGCTCCAGATAACCACTGCACAGATCACAGTAGCCACACATGGAATAGGAGTGTACGCATTTGACGGCAGATTGGGGTAATACACAATTCTGGGAGCATTTCTCACACTGTACACACACATTGGGATCAATTTGCCAGACCATATCATCATCTGATGACCGGGTAGTCAGGATCACTCCGAGCCCACCGATTGTCAGGCCAGCGACTGTGCCGATCCCGGAGCGCAAAAAGTCACGCCGTTTTATTTTATTATCATCCATAGTATGCTCACTTATGGGTTTTTATTGAATCAGGCATCACACTTATTTTTCTACCGTATGCGATGGCTCTGGGCTGAGTACAACCTTTGAGTTGATTACATTGCTGACAGGGCGATGGTTTTTTGCAGTCTATCTGTACAGAGTCTGCTTCTTCTGATCCCGAGCTCAGGACAATTCCAAGGGTTACCAATCCGCCTGTCATGCCAAAACGAAAAATCGTTTGTATAAAATTACGCCGATTTATATCAGACATCTTTTTCCTCCGGTTCCGTTTTCTTAAATATCCGGACCTCACGTCTTTTTGGGTCTAAAATATAGATCTGTTCCATCGAATCGATGGCCAGATCCAGACCTTCGGTGCCCTCATCAAACTGAGCTGCCGGAGCGACCACCGATGTTAGCACACCAATCCGGTTATACACCTTTACCCGGGCAATTCCCTTCTCACTGGTGACGAAAGAGCCATCGGGCAGAATGGCAATATGCGTTGGATTACAACAGCCGCAGAATCCTTCGAGTTCCATGGCATAAAACCCCCACGATGAACGAATTCCGCCATCAGGGCTGTAGTTCTCCAGGGAATGACGTCCTGGATTTGCTACCCAGAGAAAATTGTCCGGGTCAATTGCCACATCAAAAAACGGGCTGGGAATGACAAATCCGGGAATATCGCGTTCCTTGTCTTTCTTCCCGATACGCTGTAATATATTTCCTTCTTTATCTAATTGCCAGACAATATGCCCCCCCGCATCTGCCACATATAAAAATCGGTCTGAAACGGCCAATGAAGTAGCCAGTGGCCTGTTGCCTTCCAACTTTATTCTGGGATTGCAACTCACCTGAACCGAGTAAACGGCGATCTGATCTCCCATACCAACAAAGATTTTACCATCCGTATCCACAGCGAGACACAAACCGGTCCCTTCTAATGCATATTCTGTTAGTAACTTTTGCTGAGCAAAAATCAATAGCCTGTTTTTACCGCTGATGTATATTTGATCTTTCGCATCAACGGCAATTCCCCGCCATTCATTGTCATCCAGTTTTATGGAAGCCATTTCTGTATAGTGATGCAGGCTTGAATCGCTCTTTTTAAAATGTTCTATATTATATTCAAACGGATTCTCCTGGGCAGAGTTGTTATCGGAAATGGCCCGATAACCAAAGTACAGGGCACCAATGGTCGCGAGGATAATTACAAATCTTGTAATATTTTTTTCCAAAATAAGGACTCCCGAATTATGATCTTTTTCTCATATCCAGACAAACCAGAGTACGTGAGTCGCGGGCTAACAGTCTTCCATTTACCATAACCATTGGTCCCCAGGCATCGTGTCCCGATAGTATTTTGAACTCTGCCAACTCTTTGTGTTCTGTACCGCTTGCCTGAATAATCGTCAACACACCTTCATCACTAAGGACATAAAATTTGTTATCTGCTACCAGATAAGGTCCAAGACCATATCGTTTCGTTTTGCCGCTGGACCAAATAATTTTGCTGCAATCCTCTGGAGTACTGGCAACAAACTGATTGCGCATCGGACCGGCATCTTTTGGTAAAATCGAATACAGATGACCGTTATAAAAGACAGGTGTTTGCTGTTCGGAAGCCAGCCCCTGATCCGGTTTAAATTGTTGAATGATTTCAACAGAGTATTGATCATTGTCCGAATTTACCCTGATGACCATGCTGCCGGCCCCATACCCCGCTGTGATGAAGATCCTTCCATTACCCAGATAAACAGGGGAGGGCGCCACCACCGCATGATCGAATACATTTGATTCAAAGAGAATTTTGCCGGAATCTTCTTTCTGTGCTGAGACACCAACAATACCACCTATGGCACAGTAAATATACATCTTTTTACCATCTATGGTCATCGGAATGATTGAGGAATGCGACATTTGCCAGTTATTACTATTTGGAGTTTCCCAGATCACTTCACCGGTAGCACAGTTCACCGCAATCATCATCGATTTACCACCAACGGCAATTATTGCCAGTGAATCCTCAATTAATGGACATTGACCCGTGTACCAGAGCGGAACCTCAGTTTCATATTTTTCAACCAGGTCAATGCCCCACAGAAATTTTCCGGAATCAGAATCAACACACATGACCTGGCATTTTGGTCCCATAGCCACTACATAGTCTTTGGATACAGCCGGAACAGTCCGAGATATTCCATGATTTCGTTTTATATAAATATCATATCCACTTTGCCAAATTTCCTGACCGTCATCAAGGGAAAAGCAGCGTAATAAATCCGCATGCTTCTCTTCATCATAGTCCATCAGGTATACTTTCCCATCGGCGACGACAGGTCCGGCATGTCCTTCACCCAGCTTGACCGACCATAGAACCTTGGGAGTTCCGCCGGAAAATTTTTCTTCCAGTTGAATTTTTTCTTTGCTGATGTTATCGAAATCCTGACCCCTGAATCGCGGCCAGAATCCTGTAAGGTTCGAGGGTGTGCCGGCAAATGAGGCGTAAATATTACCAATTTGGATATTAGCCGACCCTTCCATTTGCTCAGGGCGGTTATCCAATCCTGGATTAAATATTTCGAAATCCCCTACGGGATTATATGTAAACCACCAGATCAGGACAAATACAGCAAAAATGCTGAAAATCGCACTGATCCAGTTACTGATTTTTTGATCATTCATTTTTCAATTTTGACTAATTCCATATGTCATTAATGCACTTCCATGTCGTAAATATAATCTGCCATCCGATATTACCGGATGAGACCAATGAGGTCCTTTACCCATGGGAATCCGGATGGAATTGATTACTTTGAAATTATCCTTATCTGCGGTAACCAGCGCAAGTTCGCCCTTAACACTATAGCAATAAAATCGATCGTCTGCATGAATAATAGCACCGCGGCCAAGATCTTTTGCGATATATCTCAAATCTCCGGTCTCCCAGTTCAGGCAATACCATTCATTTCTTTCATAACGTGAGCCAAAGATGTGTCCATCCATAAGAACCACGCCACCTATCAGATTTTCGATCTTGTTATTGCGCCATACCTCGCGTGCGGATTTGCCATCTTTAGAAAGCTGTAACAATACAGATCCGGAACTACTTTCATTGGAACCACTGATACAGAAAACTTGTCCATTGTGATAAAGTGGTGTATTGGCGTGTATCAGGTATTCCTGTGTCTGATTTATGCGCCAGTATAATTTACCGCTGTCGGCATCAATACCCAAAATAGAGCCGGCTGTCATAGCAATGATCAGATTCAGACCATTGTGATTAACCAGTTGAGGGGAACAATATGCGGATAATTCGCCATTACCAGCGCAGGTCCAAATGGTTTCTCCAGTAAACCTGTTGAGAGCAACTACATTATTTTTTTTACCGCCGGGCGTCGCGATCACCATATCCTTATAAATAATGACGGATTCGGCCATACCCCATTCAATATTCTGTGCGTCAAACTTTTTAAGCAGATCCACAGACCAAATTTTGTGACCGTCATTGGCATCAAGACAGTAGAGATGACCTTTACCACTCTCAATATAAATATGTGGCCATTTTATTGCCGGTGCGGAGCGCGTTCCGGGATAATTTTTTGTCCATTCGGGACCATATTCATTCTTCCACAGCAATTTTCCGCTAAGATCAAAGCAATACAGAATTCCATTATCAACCGGCATACCGGTGATATAAATACGATTCTTTACAATGGCCGGAGAACTATGCCCGGCTCCTAAATTATCAAACGACCACAGTAATTGGGGACCATCCTCAGGCCATTCCTTTAGTAATCCTGACTCGTCATATTTACCATCGCGATTGACACCACGCCATTGGGAAAATTCCTGAGCGAATAGGGGAAGGGTAATGAGAAGAAGAATGAAAGATCGAACAATCATGCTGTTATTTCCCATTGATGTCATAAACCATTAGAGCGTTGCCATGTCTGATGAACAAACGGCCATCAGAAATAACCGGATGTGCCCAATGCTGGTCAGAGCCCATCGGAACCTTAAATTTACTGATCAATTTAAACGCGGCGGGATCCGGTTGTACCAGTCCCATGGTTCCACTCTCATCATAACAATAAAGCATTCCATCAGAATATAGAATACTACCCTTATCACCCAGTTCTGTTGAAGAATACATAACTTTTCCGGATACTATATCCAGGCAATGCCAACCTTTATTTTTATGTCCCGCTCCATAGATAAAACCGTCGATTATTATCGCGGCCCCAAACTGACTATCCAGAGTTTTTTGTTTCCAAACCAGGGTCGGTTTACTTCCATCTTCATTCAATTTAAACATCTGACTGCCGGTGGTACCATATCCACCCACTGCGTAAATATAGTCTGTTATGATAAGTTGGAGTGTTTGGATTTATGGCATATCTGGTTTCGTGTTCTCTCTCCCATAACATTTTTTCCGATTTAGCATCAATGCAAATTACGGAATTGCCACCCATGGTGAGAATCAAATCCCTGCCATTGTGATTAACGAGTACCGGTGAACAGTATGATGATTCTTTGCCGCCCGCTTTAATCGTGTTTATGGTTTTTCCGGTGTTTTTGTTTAATACTGCCATAAAAAAATCATTACTACCTGGTGTGCAGTATAGTTTATCGCCGGAAATGAGCAACGATTCGGTAATACCCCAGCGCAGATTTTGTGCAGCAAAATCATCTGTCATATTACGAGTCCAGATAATTTTTCCATCAAGGGCACTCATGCAGATTATCTGGGTATGTGCATTACTGAAGTATATTTTGTCGCCTACAACCGTAGGTGTTGAACGGGCACCGGGATATGATTCGCTCCACTCGTCGCCATAATTGGATTTCCACAGCAATTTCCCCTTAAGATCATATGCGAGCAGATATCCGGTGTCATCGATCATTCCGTTGATGTAGACATTTTTATCTGTGACTGCCGGAGAGGAAAGCCCAACCCCGATATCCTCTTTTGACCACAGTAATTTTGGACCATCGGCCGGCCATTTTTTTAATAATTTTTCATTTGGATATACGCCGGTTCGGGATGGGCCACGCCATTGGGATTTGATACTATCCTGGGCAAACAAGGATGAAAGATTGAATAGAATGGTAAGTAACAAAATAATCCGAATCAGTTTTAAAATCATAGGTATTTTATCCTTTGTCTTAATAAATCAAACTCAATACATTATTTGTTTTGAGTGTTAAAATTTGCTAGTAATTACCCCAAAATTAATTTTGGGGTAAAGGAAAGATGAAAACAAGTGAAATATATCGAAATACGTCGTGATCCACCTTCCACAATATTTATAGAATCGCTCACAAAATTTCTCCTAATTTACCCCGGAATTAATTCTGGGGAGGAGGAAAATCGAATTGTTCTGTATGACAGCACAGAAGATCTTTGTTAAGCCGATCTCTGATAGCAGACAGCCGATAGCCTTACTTCGCTTTTATATCATACACCATCAGGGCTTCACCGCGCCGGATATATAACCTGCCATCACTTATCGCCGGGTGGGCCCAGCGCTGGCCGGATCCCAGAGGCAATTTAAAATGGCTTATCAAATCAAATTTTTTAGGATTAGCTTTGACCAGTCCGACTTCGCCTTTCTTTTCTGTATAACAATAGAGCATCCCATCGGCGTAAATTATAGAACCCTTATTCATCCACTCTTCGTCATACATAACCTTACCCGTCGTCCATTCCAGGCAAACCCAATTCCCTTTACTGTTACTGATCCAGTTTGATCCATAGAGATATCCATTGACTAGCACAACCCCGCCATGATGAACGTCTAACGTTTTATCTATCCACCGGCGTGTGATACTAAGCCCATCTTCAGATAAATCATACAGCGCGCCACCATCATCATAACCGCTCGTCGTATATATGCTTCCATTATAATAGAGTGGTGAAACCGGATTAATGTCTTTGGGATCATCCTGATAATCGTCAAAACTATCTTTCCAGAGCACGTTGCCGTCCTTGCTATCTATTCCAATAAAGTGCTCGCTCACCATGGTAGCGATAATTTTTTTACCGCCACGTTCAATTAAAATTGGAGAACAATAATTTGCCTCATCACTCAGTCCACTGGCTTGCCAAATTAATTTACCCGTTAGTTTGTCTAGCGCAACCAATGTGGCATCTTCGCCGCCGGGTGTACAGATAATTTTATCATCAACAATCAGTGGTGATTCAGCAATTCCCCATCTATGATATTCAGCCGAAAAATTTTCAACCGGGTTGACGCTCCAGATTATTTTTCCTTTTTTCCGATCCATACATACCACTTTACCCATACCGCTTACTACATATATATAATCACCGTCGATAGTCGGGGTTGAGCGCATTGCTTCGAATGAATCCTCCCAGCGTGGCCCATAGGCGGTCTTCCACAATAATTTGCCATCCAGGTCCAGGGCATATACGGCTTCCTGTTCGTCAATTTCACCCGTAGTGAAAATAACACCATCTGATATGGTCATCGATGAATATCCGGCACCGAGGCCTTCATATGACCAGATAAGTGCTGGTCCGCCATCTGGCCATTCTGCTAAGAGATTGGTTTCAGAGGACTTGCCATCACGATTTTTACCCCGCCATTGCGGCCAGTCATCGGCAAACAACATGCTGGCTACTGAAACAATTACTATGATTCTAAATATTAGATTTTTTGTTATCATCTCTTCATCCTATGTGTTTCTATGTCTGATTTAAGTAGATGGATTACTACAAGGCCATCAAGGAAGTTGATGGAGCAGTTTCCCCCGTATACTATTTTCAAAATATGACTCGAATTAAAACAATTACAATTTAATTAACGAACTCTAATCAACCAATATTAATTTAAAATCTTCATCAGTTCAATCGCCTTCTTAAGGACATCCTCATTTTTTGTCTGATCAATAACCGGTTGAATTAATTTTTTTATTTTTGCGGGATCGGTTTGCTCAACAACCTGCCAACAAATGTGCACAATCGCAACTTCTGCTTCCGATCTTAAATTTACATCTGTCAGGAATTTTGAGGAATACTCAGCCGCTGAAAAATCACTAAGTTTGGCCAGGCCAGATAAAATTGCCTTTTTTTCATTATTGTTTGGGGCAAGGTCCATAGCTTCCTGATATCTTTGTAGAAGCTGCGTATCGGTAAGATTTTCGCTTTTATCCAGCAAACTCAAATACCCACGAAAGGCTAGAATTTTAATGCCTCCAGAGTCCGTACTTTTAACTTTGGCTAATAGAATATCGGCTGGCTCATCTCCGGGCCATAACGACAATGCCCTGATCGCTGCTTTTTCTATTTCCGGATCTTTACCATCAAGAGCAGATGAAAGAACCGGCAATGCCTTTGGATTTCCACTGGTCCCCAGAACTTGAAATAACTGAATCTTTATATTGTTATCAGAAATTTTATTCATCTGATTTAAGATTCCCAAAGCCCGGTTTTCGGGAGGATTAACTTGTTGCACAAGTTTTTGCAGTAGGGTTGTCAATTCCTTTTGCAGGGTAATATCGTCCAAATTGATTAACAATCTGGTGAGTCCATCTATATTCGAGGTATCAGATACATAACTAAGTGATTTAACCGCTGATCGGCTAATTTGTTTATCCTCATTGGTTGCCAGAGTAAATAGGGTGGAAGTCGATCCTTCAATTTGACGCTGACCGATACATCGAATCAGTTCAATTTTCTCGTCCCCCTCAGACTTTTCCAGCAGATTCATAATTGATTTATCGGTTTCCGGTGCATTAAGTGTATACAAACTCTCCCGGGCAATTGATTTTTCATCACTCTTTTCAGAAGTAGTCTTGAAGACACCAAATAGGGCACAACAGAAGCTGTTTTTGCATATTTCAACGCTGACAGACCTGCCATGCGAATAGAACTAGTTTTGCTTTTGGCACATTCGAGAAAGAAATCAGAATAATTATTGTTCGATTTACGCTCAAGGGCCTGAATTAACATAATTGTTTCACGGGGGGTATACCGGTCAGTATTTGCAATGATTCTGTTCAATCCGTCCCCATCGGGAAGCAAATGGACTAGTCCAAACAAGCCGGGACGGAGATCTGATTTTTTACTTGAAAGTAATTTGTTGAAAAGATTGGCGGCATCTCCGGGACTAAGCAATATCGAGCTGTCTTAATGCGGAGAAGCGTGAAGCAAGCGGGTACTTATTGTCATTTAAAATGTTGAGATAGACCGATTTTATCTGACTTTCATTGTTCAGCTTCTCACCAACTTCCAGTGCTGCACTAAGCATTCTTATTTGCAGATCCCCGGTTGTCTTATCTAAAGCAGTTAAAATTATCTTGATGACTTGTGCTGCCGGCATTTGTTTAAGGCAGTAATGGCCGCAGATGCAACATCATTATCAGGGCTATATATCAGTTCTTTAGACTGAGGAATCGCTTTCTCAACCGAACGGATTCCCATAATATTTATTAAGCGGACCTTTTGTGAACCGGTCCTGGTGAGAAATTCCTGATACAATAAATCATCTACAGCAGAACCGGAAATCAATTCAAGTGCATATAAGGATATTTCAAAAGTATTAGAGTCCTTTAGCATCTCCTTTAATACCGGTGCAGACTTTTCACTACCGATAAGACGAAGTCTGCGACAGATCTGGTCCTTACCATCATAGGTGCATTCAGACTGAAGTTGAATTATCATCAAATTTTCAATTTTAGCCCATACTTTTTTCATTGTTAGCGTTCCTGATAATTTGATCTAATTGTACCATTGGTTCGAGAGATTGGTTATACTCATATTTTGCTATTTTACCCAGCAGTTGTTGGGCTTGTTTATAATCAATATCTGCGCTATCGCATTGGATCATAAAAAGCGAGGAGATCAAGATGACAAACACCAGCAGTTTTTTGTTTCCGTATGACGTAGGATTTCATTTTTTTGTCCCTATTTATTTTAGATTTTTTATCTCGCTAAGATGCAGGAAAATAATTAGGAATTAGAAATGAAAAACATTTGACAAGCAAATCCGAACTCACCAATTTTCTCTAATCTTAGCTCAATCTCTAATCTCTAATCTCGATTTATCTGCGTCTCTGCGTGAGATATTTTTATAAATTGACTGTCAAATTTATAGATGCCATGGGCCGCGCATTGGGCGCCATAAATGCCTGTCAGCCAGCGGATCATTAATAAATTTTTCAGATTTCTTATCCCAAAATATTTTTCGACCGGTCTTCATGGCAATACTGGACAGGTGACCAACCATGATTGAATGGTGTGCTACATCAACCGGGGTAATTGTTTTTGACCGTGATCGGATGCAATCCAGGAAGTTGCCATGGTGATCATCACTTTTATACAGATGAACTTCACTGGGCTTAAATCTCGATTGAAGAAGTGGTTTGGGATAAGCATCAATTCCGCCACGGGTTACATGAACCCAACCTTCATTGCCAATAAAATGTGTGCCCATTCCCTTGGGTTGTTGCTGTGCATCCGCAACAATCATGGTAAAACCTTCCTCATATTTACATTCAATTCTGTATTTCTCGGGCGTATCAAATAATCCGTCTTCGGCTACTGGAAATTCGCCCACCCCTTCAATTTCGATTGGGGCGGATAATTCTGTATTCATTCCCCAGTGGGCAATATCGCAATGATGACCGGCCCAATCGGTTAACTGGCCGCCGGAATAGTCACTGATCCAGCGAAAATTCCAATGACATCGTGCTTCACAGTAAGGCGCCCAGGGTGCGGGTCCAAGCCACATATTATAATCAAAACCCTCCGGTGGATCGGTTTCTTTAGTATTGGTTGACGCAATATTATTGCCTGCCGGTAGTCCAACCCGAACTGTATGAACCTGGCCGATGCGGCCATTGCGAACCAGCTCACAGGCAAAACGGAAATTTCGTTCAGATCGTTGCCAACTCCCAGTCTGCCAGATAATTCCACTACGTGTAACCGCGTCTACTATGGCCCGGCCTTCAGAAATCGTATATGCCAGGGGTTTTTCAGCATAAATATCCAGGCCGCGTTGGGCCGCCATTATTGCCGGAATGGCATGCCACTGATCAGGTACTGAAATACATACCGCATCCAGATCGGTTCTTGCCAATAGTTCACGGAAGTCATTATAGGTAGCACATTCTTTGGTGTCGTATGTTTTATTTACCATGTCTCTGGCGCGATTGCGGTGATTCCGGTCCACGTCACATATGGCCACTACATGGGCACGATTGTGGTTTAAGAAGCTTTGTAAATTTCCGGTACCCATACCTCCTACGCCGATGGAAGCCATGACGGTCTGATTGCTGGGCGCAATACCGCCATTTTTTCCCAGTACCGTGGCTGGAATAAAATAGGGCGCGCCAATAATACCGGTTGCCGACAGTGCTGCGTGTTTAATGAAGGAACGGCGGGTAATTTCATTTTTCTTTTTCATTTGAATACCTTTTATCTATAACGATTATTGAATTATGATAGATCATTTTTTAACCACAGGGAAGATAGAGATAACCCACCCCCTCGATCCCCCTCCCTGCAAGCATGGAGGGGGAAGTTCTTAAGGTTTTATATCATCTTAAAGGACTTCTGGTCGTCAGTTAAATATTTTTCTGTTTTCATCTATAGTTTCTAATCTCTAATTCAAGATCTCTGTGCTCTCTGTGGTTAAAAAAAAAGTTAGTATTTTGTGCGAATCAGATTTTCTGTCGTCTGGTATTTACTCTCACTGGCCCATAAAATACCCCTTTTCATGATCTCAAAGGCATCCGGGCTATTTATAAAATCAACAAGCCGGTGGCCAAGTGAACTGTAGAATACACGTCCCTTACCATACATTTTTTTCCATACAACCGGCATGGTGGATCCGCCAATCCATTTGGCATGTTCATCGCTGAAAGTTGTCGTGGCCAGTACTTTGTTATTTGGATCTACATGCATATAGTATTGTTCTGAATTCATGCTAAAATCAGAGATACCCATGGTGACGGGATCTTCTTGATCCGTAATTTTGACTGTATAATCAATGATTCCTCCCGGATGTGCCACCCATTGACCGCCAACCATAAATTGATATTGTGTGTTTTGGCGGAAAGAATCACCGAGACCGCCGTGCCATCCGGCAATGCCTGTCCCGGCAGATATAGTTTTTAGGAGACCTTTTTCCTGTTCTGCAGATATTTCACCCATTGTCCATATTTGCACAATAATATCCACAGTTTCCATGTAGGATTTATCCAGATACACATCCAGGTTATCAGACACCCGGACATCAAAACCGGCCTCTTTCATCCATGGAAGAAATAAGTCAACACATTGTTTTGGTTCGTGGCCATCCCAACCTCCCCAGACAAAGAGTAATTTCTTCCCTTTGGGATCCTGTGCAGAGATCATACCTGGTAATACCATGGATGCGGCAGCAGCTGACAAACTCGTTGTAATAAATTTTCTGCGTGAAACATTTGTTTTCATAATATTTTTCCTGTTGAGATAATGTTTTTAAAAACCAATCAAAGAGTACCCAGAGCAAACGCGTTTCAAGTTTATCGCCTTTCGTTTGTATAAATTTATGAGGTATGTTAATTTCAAGTAACGAGGGCCAGGCGCCCAGTGCCTGGTAACGTTTGAATCTCACCGATTTTATTTAAAACTTTTTTACTACTTTATTAAGAATGTAATATATAAAATGATTAGTCGTGATTAAAGTTGAACGCAAAAAAAAATCAATTTTCTCAAAAATGCATATGGTAAGATAAATGACGATTTGATTAAAAAAAACGGAATGTGGCCTATAAATGGGATGTTATCTCCCGTATAGTTTATATACAAACAAACACTAAAGGAGTTAGAACCATGAAGTTTCAAAAATTTTTTATGCTGACATTCAGTATGGTTATTGTTTTAGCTATGAGCGTATCGTCCCTTTCAGCCAAAAGCTGGGATCTGGACCTCGCACATAGTACAATCGGTTTTTCTATCAATCATTTTTTCACACCGGTAAAGGGTACTTTTGATGATTTTGATCTGGATATCAATTTTGATCCGGATAATCTCGAAAAAAGTAGTTTCGATCTGGCTGTAGATATTTCCAGTGTGAGTACTGGAAATGAAAAGAGAGATGGTCATCTGCAGACACAAGATTTTTTTGATGCTGAAAAATATCCGGTAATGACATTTAAGAGCAGTAAGATTATTTCTAAAGGAAATAATATGTATCTCGCTTATGGCAAACTTAAGATAAAAAATGTAGAAAAAGATATTGAGTTGCCTTTCAAAGTACTGGGAATGAAAGTTCTGCCAGAAGAGATGCAAAAAATGATGGGTGGATTAAAAGAAGTCGTCAGTTTTCAGGCATCATTTTCCCTCAACCGGAATGATTATACTGTGGGAACCGGCAGCTGGACGGCAACTGCGGTTGTAGGTGATGAAGTTACAATAGATATCGCGGTTGAAGGTCAGAGGCGGTAAAGGGTTCGGGATTAGAATTTAGGAATTAGGAATTAGGAATTGGTAATTGGTTATTTGTTATTTGTCTCCCGGAAAGCTATCAGCCTTGCGTCGTGATAACTGCCTATTGCCAACTGCCAATTTTTCATCTCTAATTCCTCATTCCTAATTGAATATCCTGCGTCCCTGCGTGAGATTTCTTAAACAACTTTTAACCCCATATTTCTATAATTATGAACAGCATTGCGCAAAGTATCTCTGGCTATTTCGGCGCATTCATATTTTTGTTTTGGGATTCCCTGCAAAAAATCAATGATGTCTGCGATTTCAATCTGTTCTGCAGAGGATAGAGGTTTATTGCGTATCAGTTCAATAATGGCTGAGGCACATGATTGTAAACCGGCGCACCCAATATACTCAAACATTGCGTCTTTGATGATATCCGATTCTATCTTTAAAGATAAAAATAAAATGTCACCGCATGAACCCTGATGTTGTTCGGTAATCGTGGGATTGGTCATGGTACCCATATTCAGATTTTGCTCCAGTATGGTTACCGCTTTTTGAGAAAAACCCATATCTATCAATAGTTTTTGACGTATTTCATCCATGATATTTTCCTTATATAAATTTTACCTATATCTACGTCTGCTTTATAATCTAAGAGTCCAATAAAAATATATTAAATGGCAATGTTAGAATCAAAAAATATTAGATTAAAATAAATCCGGATTCATTTTGCCGCGGTTTATATTTTTTGCTATCTTTCCATAAATAAATAATAGTTTTTGTCTATGTCACGCCCCAATCTACTACTGATTCTTCTTGTATTTATTTCCTCTACATTGTACGCCGGTGTAGTTACTTTTGTGGTTATCCCGGATACGATTCCTTCCGATTCAACAATTTATATAGCTGGTAATTTACCGGAACTTGGAGAGTGGTATCCGGATCGAATTGCTCTTGAATATTCTGGTGATGACCGCTGGCAAAAATCTTTAACATTTGTTCCCGGGACCAGGCTGGAGTTCAAGTTTACCAGAGGTAGCTGGGATAATGAAGCGATCGATGAGAATGCAATTGAGTTCGCCAACTTTGGTCACGTGGTTCAGGGAGATACAACTCTGGTGTTCCGGATACCGGGTTGGCGAGATTTGCAGCAGGGCATCGTTACTATCTCAAGGCAACGATTTCAAAATAAAATCGGTCGTGTTGAACTTGTAGAGGATTGGAGATTTAAAGCCGGTGATGACACGGCATGGGCTTTACAGGAATTGGATGATAGTCGTTGGGAATGGAAAAATCCACAGATTCCTGAGGAAGAAAGATGGTTCGGTATTGGTTGGTTTCGCAAGCATGTGCAGGTGGATTCATCCCTTTTAAATAAACCTCTTGGATTATATTTTAGACAAACAGGTGCTTCAGAAATATTTTTGAACGGCCGGAAAATATATTCCATTGGAACTGTTGCGGCCTCGGAAGATGATGAGATAGGAATGATCCACCGAGATCCTATGATGATTACATTTTCATCATTAAATAATGTCATTGCTGTACGTCATTCAAATTTTTCTGCTGAGAGATTTGAAAATATTGGTATACCGGCCGGTTTTCAGGCAATAATTATTGAAGATTTTCAGGGTTATATATATAGCCGAACAAATGAGGTACGGAGTGCTTCTATATATCAGATGGTTTTTACCATACTACCGTTAACCCTGGCATTTATCCACCTGCTTCTGTTCATATTTTATAAACGATCCCGGCAGAATTTATTTTTCGCCCTTTGCATGATTGGCTTTGCCGGACAAGCATTTGCAGATTTCCAGGGCACTTTTACATCTAGTGTCCGGATAGCAATATTGTTTGTGCAGTTAGGCTTTGTATCAATAAATATTGCTACTTTTTCAGGCCTGGCCACGTTGCACCTGATTTTAAAAAACAAACTGCCGGGATATCTTATTGCAGTAGGTATTTTTCAATTCATATTATTCTCATGGACATTTATTTCACCTGCCGTATGGATCGATTATCTTTTTTATGCATTAATCGTTTTTGTTGTCATTGAAATTATAAGAATTGGTAGAAAATCTGTATTCAAAGAGAATCACATTATTGTTTTCGGCCTGGCGATTATGATTATTGCCATCGTATATCAAATATTGCTGGGTTTTGGATTTGTGCCGCCTCTATTTGGGAATATGGTTGTCTACGTCTATGGAATTCTTGCCTTTAGCATAGCCGTTTCGATAAATCTGGCACAAGAGTTTACCACAATGCATCTGGATATCCTCCATCGTGAGCGTGTGGATCAGGAACGTGAAATTCAGCAGCGATTACTTGAAGCGGATAATAAACGAAAAACCAATGAACTGGAAGAGGCCCGTAAATTACAATTATCCATGCTTCCATCAGAAATTCCCAAAGTTTATAACCTTGAAATCGCTGTGTTTATGGAAACCGCAAGTGAGGTGGGTGGTGACTATTATGACTTTTATCAGGATGATGACACACTTACGCTTGCCATTGGAGATGCTACCGGGCATGGATTGCGGGCGGGAATTTTGGTTGCTCTCGTTAAAAATATCTTTAATTCAATTGGCAGGACTTTTTATCTTCCGGATTTTCTGAACCATTGTGCCCGAATGATAAAGAAAATGAATCTGGGCAATCTTTACATGGCGTTACAAATTATCCGTATTAGAAAGTACAAAATGATTTTTGCCAGTGCCGGCATGCCTCCTCTATTAATTTGGCGAGCCGAAACGGGCAAACTTGAGGAACTCTTACATAAAGTGTTACCATTAGGTGGGCCTGATGTTAGTTATAATCAATCTTCAGTAGATTTGCACCCGGGCGACACTATTTTGTTAATGACGGATGGATATTTTGAATTATTTGATGACAAGGATGAAATTCTGGGATTGCCAAATGTAAACCAGTACTTTGCTGAGTGTGCGCGTCAACCGGCTCAGCAAATAATAAATCATCTACTAAAAAAAGGTAAAGAGTGGAGCAAGGATCGGCCGCACAAAGATGATATTACATTTATTGTGGTCAAAATAAAGTAGAATCGGCTCAATCCTGATGGGTCAATTCCGGAAGCATATGTGCATGAAGTGGAGAGTGATACGGTTCTTGTATACCAGGCTGCGGGTTGGAATAAGCCCTCGCGATTGGTTTTTATCGACATCATGATTGTATACATGGGACTAATATTTGTCGGGATACTAATGCTGATATATGGCCAGTTCATGCTGGCCTGGGAATCCAATTATTTTGATTTTTTACTTTCACGTAAAATAGACTTCAGTAAATATTTTCTGGCCAAATACATCCTGCTCATCGTATTTGGTATACTTATGTTTTTAATCACCACACCAATCGTTTTTATATCAAAAGAACTGTTATATATTAATGCAATTCTAACCGTGTATTGTCTGGGAGTAAATTCGATCGTTTTGTTTATCGTGGCAGGATTCACACGAAAAAGGCTGGATTTAAATGCCAGCATATTCAGTACACAAGGCAAAGGAGCCAACCAGTTTACACTTATAATTCCTACAATGATTATACCGCTTTTAATATTTGTACTGTTTGTAATTTTTAATCACCGTATTGAGGGATATCTTTTTCTACTGGTACTTGGGGTTTTGGGGTTGATATTTTATCGCCCCTTACTAAAGTTTTGTTTACACTTTTTTTATCAGCAAAAATATAAAATCAGTTCTGGATTTAGACAAAACAGAGGATAACATGAGTATTATCACAGCCAGAGACTTAAAAAAAGAATATAGTAATAATATTGTTTTAAATATTCCTGAATTGGATATTGATCAGGGTGAAAGTTTTGGCTTGGTTGGTAATAACGGAGCGGGGAAAACCACATTTTTTAGTTTAATTCTGGATTTGATAGAGGCGTCTTCAGGTGAGGTACTTTCACGGGAAAAGACTGTGAAACAAAGTGAACACTGGAAATCATACACCGGCTCATATCTTGATGAAAATTTTGTTATCGATTTTCTAACAGCCGATGAGTATTTCGAATTTATTACTCATCTCTATAATATCTCATCAGCAGAGTATGATGAATTTATTGCAAAATTTTCATCCTTTTTTAATGACGAAATCATTGGCAATAAAAAATATATCAGGGAACTCTCCAAAGGGAATCAAAAAAAGGTTGGCTTAGCCGCGGCGTTTTTGGGTAAGCCGGATATCATTATTCTGGATGAACCATTCCCGCATCTTGATCCCAGCAGTGTGATGCGCTTAAAAGAAATTATTCGTAAGGAGGAAAACGAGCGGAATCTTACCATACTGATATCCAGTCATGATCTTGAGCATGTCACCGAAGTATGTGAACGTATTGTTCTTCTGGAAAAGGGCGTTGTTTTAAAAGATTTGAAAAATGATGAAAATGCACTGCAGATTCTCCGGGATTATTTTAAATAAGCCTGATAGTTTTTGTTTTGACAGGATCACAGGATTTACATGAATTTTATTTCCTTGCTGTCAGGTTAAACATGGAAAAAGAATGCAATTAATATTAATTAATTACTATTAAACAGATCCCGAACCAAGTTCGGGATGACACATACGTAATCCTGAATTTATTTCAGGATCCCTACAAGTATAAGTTATTATCCTGTGATCATGTCTAAACAAAAAACTTCCAAATCAGGTGACACAAACTATATAAGGATGTATCTCTAAATTTTCAATGGCAAATCGATAATACTCAGACGTATTTCATTGCTGTTAAACGGTAATGCCGCCTCAAAATAAACATAGAGTTTATCATTTATTACCTTCCATACAGAATTCCGCCAGGTAAAATATTCACCAGGGGTGGTACTTAGCAGCAGTGGATAATCCGGTGTGAGATCAGTGGCATGAAACAGATCCGGAGTAAAGGCCAACCCGGTGGCGATATTGTATGCCGGATCATTCCAGGTATGATGGGCACCCTCATAGACAAAAATGTATCCCACGGGCATTGGCAACAGAGCCGATGGCCGGGTACTATAGTTATGCCATCCGCTGTTATCGATAAATATGAGCGGCTCAATATGACCCCAGAGTTGACCATCAAAACTTCTAAAATGATGCAGGCGTTCGACGCGGTCAATACCGGTGACATACATGTGCCACATCTTGCCATCCCAGTGAATAACAGGATCCTTATAACCGCGAACTTCATTATAATCTTCATACACGCGGTCTGTTCTCAATACACAACGAACAGATTCCGGATCAAAATCGGCCGGATTATCGCAGTCATCAAATTTAATAATATGCCATCCGAATCTCTTTTTTGTACAACAATAGAGTTTGAATTTTCCGGTCCCCGGATCCCGTACAAGCGCCGGTCTGCCAAAGGTGGAAACACCAACATCTTCACGGTCAATATGCAGAACAGGCCTGAAATGAATACCATCATCACTTTTCAGGATACGGATCTCATATCCGCGTTTTCCCAGCGGGGAATCACCATCGCGCATGCGAACTGCCAGGTAAAACACGCCATCCTCAGTTAATAATAATGAAGGTGCCCCAACCGACCATTGTGCCTTAAGGTTGTCAGGATTGACGACAATTTTATAATCAGCCATGGCCTTTACCAGGGGTGAGTCCCGATAACTTTGTTCGTTCAGATCTAATAATGGAATCATGGCAGATCGATTCTCCCGGGAATAATAATATCAACGGACTATGCAGAAATTGTGCCGGATTAAAAAAGTGGGCTCAGACTAACGAATGCTGGAATCTTTTAACCGGATGTCATTTATGAGAGTATCACTGAACTAAAAAACAGCACAACTGTGCGATTTTACGTGATTTTTGAAACAACTTGAGTATAACCGTGTATTGAAAGGTATTCTATATTGTATTGCTCAATTTTCAGTGTTGCCACAGCTGAGATGCGGCATATGCTCTCGAAATATTTGGTACAATTATCTGCTTGTATAATAATAAAAGAATTCTTAATTATTTATCAGCCATGAAAAGTATATCATTCAGTTTGATAAAATGGTTTTTTAGATTTTTCATCTATTACTTCCTAATTAATATTGAGGTATTAGCCGCACAGGATTATCCGTTAACCAGTCGTAATGTTGATTTTGCTATTATTTACAAACATGAAGGGCTGGATCATGCCGCAGAACGGAATTATTCGGAGGCAAAAAGAAGTCTGAAAAAAAGTCTTTCTTATGATCCCTGTAATATGGAGATTCAGTTTTATTTAATGCTGGCAGATGATCCTGAAAGATATCGGTATCTCAGCAGAATCAAGGAAATTTATCGATTAAAAATTGAAGCAGTTGACAGCCTGGTTAATGTCCTTAACCGGGAAATTGATGATGTGTATATTCGTAGTATATTTTGCGGAATTATTTATGACCGGTATAAATATTATGCCGAAGCATGGGAGTTATATTCCCAGGGGGTAGACCAGGATTCAAGTCAGGCATATATTTATTACATGAGGGCAGGCGCATCGATGGAATTATCCAATTACGGAGATGCCATCGATAATTTAACCCAAGCTCTGCAACTAAATTCCTGTTCCTATCGTCTGTATTTCCGACGTGGTCTGGCAAATTATCAAACAAAGAACTATGATCTGGCGATCCAGGATTACAAGTCGGCCATGACACTGGCACCACTTCTCAGGAGATCCTTACATAACAGTCAATTGATTTGTGAGGCCTATAACCAGCGGGGAATCGAGCGTTTAAGAAATAATAAATATCAGAAGGCACTTGCTGATTTTAATAATGCTGTTGCAATTCACCCTCAATTCTCGGAACCATATTTAAACCGGGGTGTGGTATACCGGAACCTGGCCTTGTATGATGTGGCCATTGAGGATTTTAATCTGGCAATAATCCTGAATGACAAATATGTGGATGCCTATTTCAACCGGGCACTTACATTTAAGGAAATGAATCAAATTGAGCGGGCAACAAGGGATTTAAAAACTGTAATAATTATGAGGCCAACCCATTATAAGGCATATTATGAATTGGGAAATGTTTTATTTGAACAGGAAGATTTTTATGGGGCCATTGATATGTATGCCACATGCCTGGAAATTGAACCGGGATATATTTGGGCACATTACAAACGGGCACAATGCTATGATCGTTTAAGAAAATTCCCGGGTGCGATTCAGGATTATGACTATTTTTTTTCCCTTGCACCTGATTCATTTCTTGACCAAAAAGTGAATGCATGGGAACGATCTAAATTATTGAAGGAATGGTTAGAACAAAAGAAACAGAAAGATGAGTAAATGGGTCAGATCGCATTATTTCGCCGAGGGTATTTCTATTTTCTAACATTAATATTCAGTTTGTTGATGAATATAAACGCTCAGGATTCGAGCCGCTATGATTTTATTTATGATCAACTGATGACCGGGATGGTGAAAGATGTCAAAATGGCGCCGGTCAAAGATTATGTCCTTCAACGTGGTGCGGCTAAATTTCGACTGAATGATGGCCGGATTTACCTGCTTGGCCCGGTAGACGGCAGGCAGATCTCCGCCGTGTTTAAGGGTAACGGCAGTTTTTGGTTCTCTCCGCCTACACAAATCGAGCGTGATCAACTGGTTCGCTTTTATGAGACGGATACACTGGAAAAAGATTTCAAATTCCTGTACCTCATGTTTTTTGACAGCAGCTTATCTGATCTGGAGTCAGATTTTGATTTTTCCCCGGATGTTGCAGAAGATGAGCTTGATGATATTGAAAAAGAAGTCAAACAGGTCTTTGAATATATTAGTGATGAAGACAATCGATATTTTCGAACAGATGTCATGAAATGCCTGCTCGAAAAGGAAGCCACGGGATATTTTTATGCGCATTTATTTCAAAAAGAACAAAGCCCCATGATGTATGAAATAAATCCGTTTGAGAAAGAAAACATCCGTCTGATGCATCGTGCCGAACTGGGGCATATATATAAGATCCCTGAGATCGTATGTCAGTTTTCACAAAGTGAAGATTATAAAAACGGTTATGAAAATAATTTTTACATAAAAAAATTTGAAATTGATGCGCATATTTCAACCGGATTTGATTTTTCAGCCCGTGCCATTTTACATATCAATATTAACAGAGATAACCAGCATTGGCTGGCATTCAATATATATCATGATATGGAAATTGACTCGGTCGTAACATCCGGGGGTAAGTTACTGACGCACTTTAAACCGGAGGAAATCCGGATATTCTGGGTCGATTTGGGACGTACATTAAACAAAGGTGATACCCTGAAATTGGTGGTCGATTATCATTGTGATGACATATTGCACCGGGATACACGCTCCTGGATATATCTAAAATCCCCTAATTACTGGTATCCCCGGAATGCAATCTGGGATTTGTCTGAATACGAATTAACATTTCATTATCCCGAAGATATTACTCTTATTAGTATAGGACAGCAGTTGTCAAAGGAGATAAAAGATGATACGGTCACTGCTATTTGGAAACCCAAGAATGTGGTGACCCACGCCGCTTTTAATCTTGGCTATTTTGAAACATATACCATTGAAAACGACTCTCTGCCAAATGGGATAACAGTGCTAAAAACCAAACAGGGATTAATGTTTCGTAGTCGGGATATTGAGGAAGAGATAGCAGAAGATGTCACACGGAGCATCAAGTTCTATGCACAAAAATATGGGGAAGTACCTTTTGACGGGCTGTATGTCAGTGAAGTTCCCTTTCCCCATGGTATGGCATTTAAAGGAATGTTAAATCTTGCCTGGAGCACTTTTTATCAAACTGGTTTCTATGGATATGATCAGGTCTTCCGGGCCCATGAGGTGGCCCATCAATGGTGGGGAATTGAGGTTGGCTTTGAGTCCTATCATGACCAATGGTTGTCTGAGTCATTTTCTGAGTTTTCCGGAATCTGGTATCTGCAACAATTAAAGGATGGCAAGGAACTATTTACTGATATGATGGATACCTGGCATGAAAAAATATTGATGAACCGACAGTATATGTTTGATAGCGGGCAGGAATCGGGTCCAATCTGGTTGGGTGTGAGGACTTCTTCGACGCAAACCGCTGGTGATTATGACCTGATTGTATATAAAAAAGGTGCCTGGGTATTACATATGTTACGTATGATGTTATATGACTGGCAAAATGAAAGCGATGTCAGGTTTATTAAAATGATGAAAGATTTCTATTATACTTTTAAAGGACGAAAAGCATCGACAGTTGATTTTCAGGGTATCGTAGAGAAACATATAAAGATGCCAATGGACTGGTTTTTTAATCAATGGATATATGGAACAGAGATCCCCAAATATGAATATGCCATCGAAAGTGAAGAATCCGATGATGAAACGTACAGGCTAAATATTGCTGTCAGGCAGAATGAAAATCAGAAACTACTTCAAATGCCTATACCTGTTGAGGTACGATATGATGATGATACCAGTGAATATTTTATCATAGAGATGGAGCAATATTTGGTACATCGCGAAATTTTGCTAAAGAAGGAACCCGATGATATTATAATCAACCCGCTTCATTCCGTTCTTGCCGAACTTGAGGAAGTGGATATGGAGGATTTAGATGTGAAATGAGATTCCATTACTCGTCGGTCCATACAATAACCGCTGAGTACGCAGAGAAAAAAAGTTCGCAAAGATATACTATATTGATGATATATCTCGATTTAAATACTCTGCCAATTACCAAAGTGATCAGATAAACAAGACTTAAATATCTCCCCGAGTAATATATTTCTCTAACTCACCATTTTATCATTTCCCAGAGTGTAAACTGTGAACACGGTTGTTGTAAACATAGTATCCACCATTCCGTTTCGCCATATTATTTAAATCCCATAAATATATGTTTATTAATAAGATATAATATCTGGCATACAAATTGAAGTGTTATGATTCAGAAGTGTTGGAGGCCCAAATATATAGGAGGGCTTATGAAAGCGTCAGTATTTACAGTTATTTTAATCGTTTTGTTATCTTGCCAGATTGGATTCACGCAAATTAAAACAGAGGAGAAAAGATCTACCGTCAACAAAGCAACCGGTGATACGGTACTTACAGAATCATTAATCATTTCTCAGGTGGAAGACATTACGCCGCGCAATAATATGATCATCGTCAATCCGTTAAAATTTCTGTTGTTTTATAATTTGTCTTTTTTCCATAAGATAACAGATCAGACGGCCATTGGTGGTGGTGTACAGTTCCCGACCGTATCCGGGATGGATGGGTATGGATTAAATTTTGAAGTCCGTGTGCATCCATCAAAAAAATCTCTGCGTGGGTTTTATGTCGCCCCCAACTTATCTTATAACCGGCTAAATTCGAATGAAGAAGGTGAAAATCTCACTGCCTTTTCGCTTGGTGCACTGGTTGGCTGGCAGTGGTTTCCCGGGGATGACTTTGCTATTGGCCTTGGTATTGGCGCGGATTATTATATCGGTTCGACAGAGACTACGGGCGGTGAATTGGAGAAATATAATGGTTTTATTCCGGCAATTCGTTTTGATATCGGATATGCCTGGTAGTATCATAAGGTAAAATCATTTTTGCAGGAGTGCTAAATCCGTCTTCGGACGGATTTTTTTTGTCATTTTTTATTGAAATATATAATTTCAGGCGAAAAAAGTACGGAATCATTTCTATATTGGATAAATTGTTTCTCGAAAAGACAAAGAGACACAAACGTTTTTTAAAAAGGATTTATTATGTCTGATAAAAACAAAGCATACTTACTGGCGAAACGACCACGTGGAATGATAGATCATGAGGTATTTCGCCTGGAGCAAATAGACATGCCCGTGCCCGCCGCAGGTGAAGTCCTGGTTCGTGCAACCCATTTTTCGGTTGATCCTTATATGCGTAACCGAATGAATGATGTACCATCATATGTAGCCCCGTTTCCGCTGAATGCACCATTGGAAGGTGATGCCATAGGTGAGGTGGTCCGGAGTGAAAGCGATGCCTTCCAGGAAGGAGATATGGTTTCGGGAAACTTTCCCTGGCAGGAGTATTGTGCGCTTGGTGCCCGGCGCATCCGGAAAATTGATACCGGTATGGCACCGGCTACTCACTATTTAAGTGTGCTTGGCCTTACCGGTTTAACGGCGTATTTTGGGATGCTTGATATTGGAAATCCAAAAAAAAGTGAATCTGTGGTTGTGTCCGGAGCCGCCGGAGCGGTTGGCCTGATCGCCGGACAAATAGCGAAGATTAAAGGATGTCATGTTTTGGGAATCGCCGGCGGAGAGCACAAAATAAATTACCTTTTGCAGGAGGCCGGTTTTGATGCTGCAATTGATTATAAACAAGTCCCCAATGTCAGGCGCCCACTTCGCAAAGTACTTCCGGATGGCGTCGATATCTATTTTGACAATGTGGGCGGAGAAATATCAGATAGTATTATGTATATGCTGCGCGACCATGCCCGAATCATATTATGTGGTCAGATTTCTCTTTATAATTCCGGCCGGATTGAGACAGGACCGCGTCTGCTTGCCCAAATGGTCATTCACAGGGTAAAAATGCAGGGCTTTATTGTATATGATTATAAAGATCAGTTTGACACCGCGCAAAAAGATCTGGCAGCCTGGTTAAAGCAGGGAAAGATCAAGCAGGAATTATCCATTGTAAATGGATTCGATAAGCTCCCGGATGCTCTTATGGGATTGTTTTCAGGAGAAAATATCGGGAAGCAAATTGTAGCACTTTGATTTTAATATCGCACTATTTTTTGCGATTAATAACAGCCATGGTTAATCTGGAAATACACACCAGGCGATTATGCTCATCAACGATCTTAATTTCCCAAATTTGAGTTGAATTCCCAAGGTGAACAGGACGGGTCGTTCCGATAACATTTCCATCACGCACAGATCTGGTGTGATTGGCATTTATTTCCAGGCCTACACATATTTTTGCAGATCGGTCAACCACCAGGTTGGCAGCGACACTTCCGATTGTCTCGGCCAGTGCAACCGAGGCGCCACCATGTAACAGGCCATCCGGTTGTTTTGTACGATTATCAACCGGCATTTTTGCGCTGATATAATCATCTCCGACTTCGGTGAAACTAATATCCAGGTGGTCAACCATGCAGTTGCGGCATAATTGATCTAAATCTTCGATTGTTGGTTTCTTCAGCCATATCATAATTGCGCCCAATCTGTTTCAGGTGTTTTTGAAATACAAAGATCAATATTCTGATTTAATAGTCCAAATTTATGTTGAAATTTAGGCACAAAGGCACAATGGCACAAAGTTTTTAATAAAGTTACGCAGTAGAAGCGGCTTTGAATACTACAAGTTTTATGAGAATACAGAAAAGATAAGATACAAAATTGTATATAATTCCGGATGGATTAAACAATTATAGATCCGGAGGATCGCCCAAAATATTGCATAAATAATATATATATATTATATTTATGCATAAATGATATGGATAAACCAGTAATATTGTATATTTATAATAAGTTGTCATAATGATGGTATTAGTAAAACATAGCCTGCGACGTCAAATTTTTCTCCGATAAAAGCGCATCCTTTGCTGCCGGTCGGTAGCCATATATTAAAGATTCTTACCCATTTTATAAATAATTTCTCTAAATTGAGGGAAAAATGCATACACATATGTTAAAAATTTTTACAGCAAAGGCAGAGCATATTTGCTTTGCAGCAGAAATCAGTAATATGATTGAAACGGCGGCAAAGGCCAAAGATATTGGCCTGGCGTTACGTACCCCGGAGTATATCGAACAAAAAATACTGGAAGGAAAAGCGATTATCGCTCTGGCGGATGATAATAAAGCCGTTGGATTTTGTTATCTTGAAACCTGGGAACATGGAAAGTACGTGGCGAATTCCGGGCTGATTGTATCCTCAGAATATCGCGGTCTTGGATTGGCCAAGCAGATAAAAGTGGCTGCCTTTGAGTTGTCACAAAAAAAATACCCGGGAGCAAAACTGTTTGGGCTTACCACCAGCCCGGCTGTTATGAAGATTAATTCAAGCATTGGATATCGTCCGGTTGCCTTTGCCGAACTAACCCAGGATGACACATTCTGGAGTGGCTGCAACAGTTGCCCGAATTATGATATTCTGGTGAGAACCAATAGAAAATTTTGTCTGTGCACTGGTATGCTGCTAGATCCGGATGAAAAGAAACAAAACATTAAACTGGAAAAAAAGAATGAAAAATCACGTAGTGCTCGCGTTTAGCGGGGGACTGGATACATCCTATTGTGTAGTGTATCTTAACCAGGTAAAAAAACATCCCGTTCATACAGTGACGGTTAATACCGGCGGATTTTCCCGGGATGAGTTGGACCAGCTGGAAAAAAGGGCATTGGAACTGGGTGCACAAAAGCATATCACTATTGATGCCGTAGATGACTATTATGCCAATGGTCTCAAGTATCTGATTTTTGGCAATGTACTGCGCAACCATACCTATCCCTTATCGGTCAGTGCTGAACGTGTTTTTCAGGCCAAAGCAGTAGCCGATTATGCACTGGACTCTCAGGCAGGATATCTGGCCCATGGAAGTACCGGTGCCGGAAATGATCAGGTGCGGTTTGATATGATATTTATGACTATTGCACCGGATATACCGATTCTTACCCCGGTTAGAGACCAGAATTTATCACGGCAGGAAGAGATTTCTTTTCTATCTGAGAATAATATTGAATATGACTGGACACAGGCCCGGTATTCAATAAATAAGGGACTATGGGGCACATCGGTTGGCGGCGTGGAAACCTTAACATCACATCTTGAACTACCTGAAGAAGCTTTTCCCACCAGGATGGAAAAAACGGATACACAATTAGTCACACTCGGATTTGAGAAAGGTGAGTTAACAAAAATTAATGATCAGAAGATGGATGAACCGGTGACCGGAATTGAACAGCTAAATAATATGGCTGCACCTTATGGTATCGGTCGTGATATGCATATAGGTGATACGATTATCGGTATTAAAGGCCGTGTAGGATTTGAAGCGGCCGCACCACTAATCCTGATTAAAGCCCATGAAGTACTGGAAAAACATGTCTTAACCAAGTGGCAGATTTATTGGAAAGAGCAACTGGCAAACTGGTATGGACAATTACTCCATGAGGGAAATTTTATGGATCCGGTAATGCGGAATATTGAGAAATTTCTTGAAGATAGTCAAAAAACGGTCACCGGTACAGTACATGTAAAATTACAACCACGCCACTTTGATATAACCGGTATTGAAAGTCCCCATGATCTGATGAACCTTGAGTCGGCAGCCTATGGCGAAATGAGTGGTGATTGGAGTGGGGAGGATGTTCGCGGATTTGCCAGAATCAGCTGCCATTCAAAATAAAACATACTATAAAGTAAATAAAAACAAATAGTAGCAGGGAATGATATATGAGTAAGAAAATCTGGTTTAAAGGGCAGGAACCGGATAAAAAAATTGAAGAGTTTACGGTGGGCAAGGATCGTGAACTTGACAAATATCTGGCACCCTATGATGTCTTATCGGGAATAGCCCATGTGCATATGTTGAACAGTACAAATCAGATTAGTGACGAGGAATCTCATCTGATGCTGACGGAGCTTAAAAAAATGTATCATGAGGTAAGTGTTCCGGATTTTAAATTGTCTGATGAGGTAGAAGATATACATTCATTTGTTGAACTGACGCTGACCGAACGAATCGGACGCGGGTGGTAAAAAATTGCATATCGGACGTTCCCGGAATGATCTGATTCTGGTAGATCTAAAAATGTACATTCGCGACATGATTCGGGAGTCTGGTCGAAAAAACCGGTACCTTGTTCGATCTGCTGATTGAACGGAGTGAAAAATATAAAGCGATTCAAATGCCCGGGTATACGCATATGCAAATTGCCATGCCATCCTCGTTCGGATTATGGTTTGCTGCGTATGCAGAATCTTTGGTAGATGACCTGCTCGTACTGCAATCGGCTTATAAAATTACGAACAAGAATCCGTTAGGAAGTGCGGCAGGTTATGGCTCATCCTTTCCAATCAACAGAACGCAAACCACAGAGCTGCTGGGATTTGAGAATTTAAATTATAATTCTGTTTATGCGCAGATGGGGCGGGGAAAAACGGAGTCCATTGTATCACAGGCCATCGGCGTCTTAGCCGGCACCCTCGGAAAACTGGCTATGGATTGCACTATGTTTATGGGGCAAAATTATGGTTTTATTTCGTTCCCTGATGAATTAACCACCGGATCCAGTATCATGCCGCACAAAAAGAATCCCGATGTCTGGGAAATTATCCGGGCCAGGTGCGGTCGGATAATTGCGCTGCCCAATGAGATTAATATGATAGTACATAATCTGCCATCAGGTTATCATCGCGATTTACAATTAATAAAAGAGCACTTTCTTCCGGCTTTGACAGAAATACAGGATTGTGTCGAAATGAGTTCGTACATGCTGGAGCACGTGATCGTAAATGAAGATATATTATCCTCGCACTTATATGATAATATTTATAGTGTGGAAGTGGTTCAGCAGACTGACTCAAAGAGGTGGCACGTTCAGGGATGCGTATCGTGAAACCGCGGATATGATCGCCAGTGGAAAGATGAAGCGTCCTGAGAATATCGAATATACCCATGAAGGTAGTATGGGGAATCTGGGTAATGACCGGATAAAAGAAATGATGAAGCAGGTGGTAGCGGGATATGATTTTGAGTCCTATCAAGAAGCAATAAAAAAATTATTACAGTTATAAAGATCATTGAAAATTGGCAATTGGCTATTAACTATCGGCGAACGGCGATCAGCCAACGGCTTTCGGCTGTCTGCTGTCGGCCGTCAGCAAAAAACTATCGTCATGCTGAACTTGTTTCAGCATCTTAAATAGACAGCCTAAATTCTTACTACTATTTAAGAAATTAGTCAGATTTTACTCGAAGTTCTAACTTTACTTCCAAACCTTTCTCCGGTGATATTTTCAGATTATCAACTGTATAGGGCACCAGGATTACTTCTCCATCCGGAGCGGTACGTTATGTTTACCTTCAATAGTGAATAATACTGTTTTCTGAGCGTGAAGTGTTATTTTCTCCGGCACCTCAAGACTCTTAACCGTATCGGATAATGTGAGGTGGTAAGAAATATCCGAACTATTGCTAATCTGTACAAATTGTGTTTTTTTACCGATCCATTCAATTTCACTATTTAAAATATTTATAGAGTTTGTTAAAAATCGGATCCAAAAACTGCTGTTCTCCTGCTATCATATTTTTTGAGAGAACCGCCGTCCGCCTGTCGAATAGTGCCTCTTTTATGGCAGATTGTGAATTTTCTCTGGCAAATACCAATGTGATTGGCCGCATCTCACCATGGGAAATGTCATATCCAAAATGTATCGGATCATGAATATCTGAATTACTCAGCATCGTTAGTTTTTTCTCCTGACACCAGCGCTGGGCTTCAGGATAATACTCACTTTCATTGACCACTTCTATACCCTGTAGCCAACCCTTCTCGACAATTTCAGAATGCTCGTCATACCAGCGGGCAATCCCGTCTTTTTGTTGTCCCCGCCATCCGGGATGATTCCAGAATATAAAGGCTCCCTGCTTATGAGCGGTTTCAATTGCATCTCGCCAGTTCAGTGTATCCAATTTCTCTGCATCTGTAATAAAGATGGCATTTATATGGCCGGGAGGCATTTTACGCGTGATTTCTGACCCCCTGATTAGAGTAATATTTAAACTCCTTGCCAGCGGTTCTGCGATCTCATAGGAGCGATTGTGGGCAACCGGAATATCATGCTCATGAGGTGTGTATTCGATGTGGTCGGTGATGGCGATTGCGTCCAGACCCTTCGCGCCAGGCTTCTTCCGGCCGGATTGTAGGCCATACCTGGCCATCTGAAAATACAGTATGAATATGTAAGTCACATTTTAGGGTTTTATAGCCTGGGATATCCGGGATTGCAATATGATTTCTAACCCTTTGCTGTCCAAATGATGGTAAGGCCAGGCAAAGTAGCAGAGTGATAGTTTGGATATGTCGCATTGTACCTCCAGGGTAAACAGTTTTTTTTGACAGGATAACAGGATGAATTAAATAAATAAAAAATATTTACAAGATGATATTATAGATCCCGAACCAAGTTCGGGATGACAATCACGTCACCAATAATAAATCCGGTTATCCTGTCTAAAAAAAATTAAATACAAAATTAGGATGTTCTTTTTAATTCGTTTCGATATTTTTCTATCTCAGCGAGGGTAGGTATTCCTTTTCTCCCACCCAGATATCTGCTGACCATGGCAGCTGCCCAGGCACCAAAATCCAAGCACTCTGAGACAGGCCATTTCTTTAGAATACCATAGATGAATCCGGCATGGAATAAATCACCGCATCCCGTTGTGTCAATCGTGTCCATTTTATAAGCCTGACCCTGAATCAGTTCTCCATCTGCCACAGCAACATATCCCTGATCACCGAGGGTTACTGCGACCACATCTGCACCCAATTCTGCCAGTTTATAGCAGGTCTCTTGTGGAGAACAATCCGGAGCAAATGATTTTGCGAATGGCTCTGAGGCGATAAAAAAATTACAATTCTCTGCCAGATCGAGCATACCGGGACGCATAGAACCGGCGTCAACACAATTCAGAATTCCATGATTCCGGGCAATTTTACATGCTGCAGTGGAGGCTTCAGCAAAGAATCCGTCTGTGTGATAGAGAGAACACTGCTTTAATAGATCAGCATCAATTTCATTAACAAGAAGATCAGTGCCGGTTGCCCGGCGCCAGAAAATATTCCGTTCCCCGGTCTTTGGATTGGCCATGGCAAATGCCACCTGGGATCCGGAGTTCTTTCTGAGTTTTAAACCCGATATATTTACACCCTCGGAACTGAGTGATTCCCGGATTTGTGATCCATAGATATCATCTCCGGTAATACCTGAGAATGCGCATGAGTAACCCCAGCGTTGTAACGCGACAAGCGCGGTGGCTACCGGTCCACCGTCCTGTACAGCCAGATCTGTAAATTCGCATTTGGCATCGACAGGCGGATAATCATTTATCTTCCCGAGAAAATCCAGTGCGCATTGTCCAATACCATAGACGTTAAAATGGGGTTTGCTCATAATAAATATTCCGATTTAGAAATTCAAAATACAAAAATTCGGTAAGAATCTCCAGCGCAGGCAAAAATCTCTGCTGGAAATAAGCGCAGCGGTTTCCAGCGACGCGTGCTACAGGTTTATTCTCCCGGAGACCGCTTCGCTAATCTCCTGAGGAGAAGGTACGTCTCTTTGCTGGAAATAAGCGTAGCGGTTTCCAGCGACGTGTACTACAGGTTTATTCTCCCGGAGACCGCTTCGCTAATCTCCTGAGGAGAAGGTACGTCTCTTTGCTGGAAATAAGCGTAGCGGTTTCCAGCGACGTGTACTACAGGTTTATTCTCCCGGAGACCGCTTCGCTAATCTCCGGAAGAGAGCAAAGAAATACTTGAAACCAAATACTCCAACTTTTAAACTACTCCTTTATTTTAAAAAGGACGTAATTTTGCCCGAAACTGATTTCTCACTACTTATAACCGGTATTATATTTGGCTTAAGCGGAGGATTGACGCCGGGTCCATTGTTTACATTTATTATTTCCGAAACGCTTAAATACGGTACAAAAGAAGGTCTTAAGATTGCGCTGGTACCAATAATATCGGATTTACCGATTATATTGCTGACTTTATTTGTCATCTCCAGACTTTCCGAAATTAATGTCGTGATTGGTATTATCTCTCTTTCCGGGGCAATTTATCTTATATTCCTAGCAATGGAGGGTTTGAGATTTAAGGGGACGGTTGTGGATGTACAATCGCAAAAACCACAATCCATTCGCAAAGGTATTATCATAAATCTGTTAAATCCCAATCCGTATATATTCTGGCTTACGGTCGGTGCACCGACTGTGATCAGCAGCGCGAAATTTTCAAATGTGGCGCCGGTTGCATTTGTAGGCGGTATGTATTTATTTTTGGTGGGTTCAAAAATGGTACTGGCAGTTCTGGTAGGCAAATCGAAATTGTTTTTAAAAAGTAAAATATATATTTATACCATTAGAGCCCTGGGAGTAATACTGCTCGTTTTTGTGATTATTTTTCTCCACAGGGCCTGGATCGCATTTGGTTTTTAGTTCATGTTATCTTTTAAGAATTTTAAATTCCGGAGTAGAGAAGATGAAAGTTAATTCGGCAACCGAGAGGGAGTTTAAACTTAGCAACCTGGTCTTGTTGATAATGGTATTTTTCCTGGTATTCTTCGCCCCATTACTACCGTTATCTATCCAGCCGGTTGTGAATAGCACCAGTCTATACTATTATATTCCTGACTGCCGTCCTGAGTCTGGACAGCTATCGTAAAGAAATGTTAGTTCTGGCACTGGGTGCCATCGCTACAGAATGGATTGCTGATTTTGTTAATGCGCCATTATTTAAAGTAATATCGGATTCAGTAAATTTTATATTTTTTGTTATTGTTGTGTTTGGTTTCCTGGTTCAACTGGTTCGTAGCAAGAGGATCGGCGTATTGGAAATTATGGAGTCAGTCAATGGATATTTGATGTTAGGGTTAATATTTTCAATTCTCATGACCGTCGTTTTCAGAAATATACCGGGCGCATTTCATTTCCCCGAGGAACCAAAAACATTTGGGGATCTTATCTACTTTGGCTTTATTACCATGTCGACACTGGGTTATGGCGATGTCGTACCAAAACTGCCTATTGCTAAATCTGTCGCAATTCTAACTACCATTACAGGACAGTTTTATATGGCGACAATTATTGCAATTGTTATCAGCAAATTTACCCCTGGTTCAAAATCAATGCAGAAAGAGGAGAAATGACATTCAGCCGGTGCCGCCAAATTTAATTCCAATTTTCTTCAGGAGATCAAATGGTGGCTCACCTCCGGCAAAAATAAAAACATAATCATTGGGGATGTTAATATCACCCTGATTAGTATTGATGGAAACCGTATCGGTTTTAATCTCCGTAATATTCGAACTAAGCAATAAATTGATTTTCTTTTCAAAAACCAACTCCTTTAGCCGTTCGTCGTTTCTTTTCTTTATCCGGAAAAATTTGTCTTTTCGATAAGACAGTGTGACTACATTATTTTTTTGCCGGGCCAGACCCATGGCGGCTTCTATTGCGCTATCACCTCCACCAACGACCAGAAGATGTTCATTATTATAACTTTCGGCGTCAATCAGTTTATACATCACTTTACTTTGATTTTCACCGGGAACATTTAATTTGCGTGGTGTGCCACGTCGACCAAGCGCAAGAACCACAGATTTAGCCGGATAATTATTTTTACTTGTAACCACAACAAAGTTTTCAGAATCAGAGGTAATATTCTCCAGTTTTTCACCGGTTGATAAACGGAGATTGTTTTTTATTTTCACCTTCTCCCATATTTCAAGCAATTCTTCCTTGGCGTACTCCGGCTGATCCAAAATCCCATACAGAGGCAGCTCAACCGGTTTTGTCATAACCAGTTTTTTCCGCGGATATTGTAAAATAGTCCCCCCGGCATCCTGCTGATCTATTAGTAAATATCTCAGGTTATTTTGGATGGAAGACAAGGCCGCACTCAAACCTGCAGGTCCGGCACCAATAATAATTACGTCATATATATCTTTGGTTCCTGGTTCCCTGGGTGTCTTTATAATTTGCCCGACAGCGGATTTTCCCTGAGCAATGGCATTCTTTATAAGCGCCAGACCTCCCAGTTCGCCGGCGATATACATACCCGGTAAATTGGTTTCGCCATATTCATTCATGTGTGGAATATCGTCACGCTGACTCACATCCCCCAGGCCAATCGTTATTCCTTCAACCGGACAGGCTTCGGCGCATTTACCATGGCCTACACATTTCAGGCCATTCATTATAACTGCCTTCCCTGATACGATTCCCAAAACGTCACCTTCCGGACAGGCATCCACACAAGCGCCACAACCGATACAGGTGTAGTTGTCTATTTGGGGATGTTGTGCGATTGCTTTATCCGCACCAAGGCGAATCGATTCCTGCTGTTTTGCCCGGCCTTCATGCTGGGCCTTGCGAAATTTAATAAGATAGGGAATAACTATAATTATGATGATACCAATAGTGATTCCCCAAATGAAGGATTCTTGCATAATTTTTCCACATTCTTCAAAAGCTTCTTATCACTATAGCCGATAGCCCAATTCGGCAAATATGTGGTGTCCCTTCTGATCGTCACCAAAGTCATACTCATAAAATCCCGAGAGACTTACTGATGAGAAAATATCCAAACTGATATTAAGACGGACCCACTGATTCTGATACTGCAGACTATTTAAAGTCAATTTATAAAAATGAGCTCCGTAATTAATGCCGGTCGAAAATGCCGGATACCATCTTTTATTCATGGCAAAAAGAATAATTTATTCCGGTCGTATAAATATTAGAAAATATGCCTCCACGGCCGGTGAATGCCAGGGTTGGAATAAAAAGTTTTCCTACCCTGATTGAAGCACCATATGAATACGTGGTCTGATCATCATTTTCTCTTTTTCGCAATCCGCCATTTAATGATAGGCGGATATTTTTCTGGGGGCGATAGTAGATGAACAATCTTAATCCCTGACGAAACGCATCATCAAATAAGCTGTCTGCCAAACTCATATATTCATAACGATAATAATTTCTGCGATTATCATAGGATATTCGGGTAGAGATCTGGTTACTTAGTTTCGCCTGACCACTGATATACAAACTGGAAAGTGATACTGTTTTGCCCGTACGCTCTTTTCTCCAGTCGCGGTTAATGTCAATTTCCATACTGTGATAGATATTCCACCTATTACCCTGTGAAAAACTGGACCTGAGATAAATAAACTCGCGGCTTACGGTGGATTCATGATATTCACCGGCCGCGGCCATTGACGCATCTACTCGTACTGCACTGGAAATATCATTTTTGTAGCCAAAATAAAGCCCATATTTCTTTTCATCGGTTTGAAAATGCGAATATTGCCACTCGGGTTTGAATCCGGCCATAAGACCCCAGTACCAATTGGTGGTCAATTCATGGTTGAATTGGAGTCCATCAATATACCCGGTGCCGCTGATATTATTGGAAATGATCCGGCCCAGAGACACCTGTACGGGTGAAGCCGGATTTTGATAAGATATTCGAAAGGTATAGATACGATTCCGCCATTCATCTTCCGGTTGCCTTCCGGAACGATTATAATGGCGTGCACGTAATTTTATTTCGAAGCCTATATTATTGTTTGCCAAACCGGTTCCGGTCAATTTAAAGCGAATGGCCGGCTGAGAAAAATTATATTGATAGTCTGAGTTATCATTAAAACTATACCATTGTAAACCCAGATAACCGCGAATCCTGGACCTGGATTTTTTTGTACCGGTAATTTCAGGTTCAGGTTGAGAATCGGTTGTGGTTGTTGCCGCCATGACCGCCGGTGTGGCAGTGGTGCGTGATGGGACTGACAATATCTCGACCTTGTCACCGGCATTTATCTTTTGCTCAGACGACAGAATCTTACATGATGCCGAGTGTTTAGAAATGTGTATAACCTCAAGTTTGGCAGTGATTTTATCTTTATTTTTTACTACAAGTATGGCGCCAACTTCCAGTCCGGCCGAACTTCCACTGTCGAGGTAAATATGTTCCGCCGAGAGGTATTTTACCTTTATATCACCTGCGAATCCACTACTTGTTATCAGAATAAGTGAAACAAGAAATATGTAGATTACCCTACGCATCATCAGATTTTCCATTTGGATGACAGCTGTAACAGGAGGGACTGTCATAACTATAATCCGTGACATCTTTGTGGTCTTCATCCGTTTCACTCATTCCATGCTCATGACAATTGATGCATTCAAAATCGGCATAACTGGCTGGATTATTGTGGCAGTCTATACAATTATCCCAGGCTTCCCTGTGACTGCCGGAATAAATTGGAAAATATTGACCATCATGGTCCCAATCTGCCGGCTCCCAGGCATTGGTTGAATGACATTCTGCACAATCCGTAGGAAATTGAGCCGCGGCATGAGCGGGATCGTTTGTATTATCATAGTCGCCCTGATGGCAGGCGACACATTCTGAAGGTGTATTCGTGTACCCGTCAATATGACACGAAACACAATTTACTGTAATATGTGCACCGGTAAGAATAAAGGCTGTTTGATTATGATCAAAGGTTGCCGGTTCCCATGCATTGGTACTATGACAGATACTGCAATCCTGGCTAAAATTATTTGTTACGTGGTTGGGATCGGTTACAGCAACATAATCAGTTTCATGACAGGACCAGCAATCGGTGGGTGTTCCGGAATATTGACCGCCTGTATGACAATCAATACAATTGACCGTGGTATGTGCACCGGTAAGAACAAAAGCTGTTTGATTATGATCAAACGTCGCCGGTTCCCATGCAGTGGTGCTATGACAAATGCTGCAATCCTGATTAAAATTATTTGTTACGTGGTTGGGATCGGTTACAGCAACATAATCAGTTTCATGACAGGACCAGCAATCGGTGGGTGTTCCGGAATATTGACCATCAGTATGACAGTCAATACAATTTACCGTTGTATGTGCCCCCGTAAGAATAAATGCTGTTTGATTATGATCAAAGGTTGAAGGCACCCAGGCCGTCTCAGTGTGGCAGTCCGTACAGTTTTGTGAAAATTGTGCCTGTGAGTGTCCCGGATTTGTGGTTGCCAGATAATCATTTTCATGGCAGCCGTAGCATTCACGTGGCAGCCCGGTCGTTTGATTGTTTACATGACATGACAGGCACTGTGCCGTTCTGTGTGCACCATTTAATGGAAAACCACTCACAGCCATATGGTCAAAATCAGGTGTGTCCCAATTTATGGTGGTATGACAGGTTTCACAATTTTGTGGAAAACCAAATGCTGTATGACCCGGATCCGTGGTGTTATCATAATCATTTTTATGACAATAATAGCAATCGGCAGGCTGACCAATATAAGTTTCTGTATGACAGGTCTGGCATTCCAGACCTGCGTGTCCTCCGGTGAGTGCAAAAGTTTCCGGGTGGGAATATACGGTTTGATTCCAGGTGTATGCATTTGGCAGATGACAATTTTCGCATATGGTTTCAAAGCCGGCACTCTGGTGATTGGGATCCATTGATTGATCATAATCCTGCCTGTGACACCCGCTGCATTCAACCGGTGTGTTAACATACTCACGGTTTTGCTCATCGATATGGCAGGATTGACAATCGAGTACCGCATGGACACCAATCAGAGGAAAATTGGTGTCAATATGCTGATCAAACATTTCCCTTCGGTTTTCCCAGGAAACCGGTGTGTGGCAATTGTCACAACGAAATCCCAGCTCGCTCTTGTGTATATCCGTATGGCAATCCAGGCATGCTGTACCAATATGTGAAAATTCAAGATTTTCATGACAGGCACGACATTCCGTTTTTTTATGATTACCTAAAAGCGGAAAACCGGTTGTATTATGATCAAATTTTACGGATGCCAGATTTACTTCCCAGCTGTCTGTGGCGTGACATAGCTCGCAATCCAGTTCAAAGGTATCGCCATGGGGCATTTCCTGCGGCAGCATGGAAAAAACAATCAAAGCAGCAAAAAACAATAGTAATAATATTTTCTGAATCACTTAGCCCCCTTTTTCATTCGCTATATATTGCCGGTGTTTTGGTCGCACCATGGCAGGATTTACATTCGGTACTCATCGGTCGATAGCGAATGAATTTTACATCATTTAGCCGGGTTTGTATGTGACATTGACCACATTCCAAAGAAATATGCTTTCCATCTAAAGGGAATCTGGAATTCAAGTTATGGTCAAATTTACCGGCCTTCCAACCGGATGGAGTATGACATCCTTCGCATTTTACGACATTCGGATTTCCCTTATCCTTAAACTGTCCAAAGTGTATATCATTATGACAGGATTGACATTCCACAGACAAACCCTTGATTATGACGATGCCATCCGTGCTTTTTGTATGACATTGACCACAATCGATCTTGAGATGTTTTCCCTCAAGTGCAAATTCTGTCAGTTTGTGATCGAATTGCATTTGACTCCAGCTGCTTTCCTGATGGCAATGTTCACAACCGGCAAAGTTTGTGATTTGTGAGACTTTTAAAAGATAGCTGTCCACCTGACCTAAATGTGGATCCGTATGACAGGCCTGGCAACGTGGTGAATTAAAAGTAAACGTGAATTTTTTATTGCTCTGTTTATGACATGCAAGACAGGGGATAGCCAAATGTGCTCCCCTGATAGGATAATCTGTTTTTTCATGCATATCGATTGTAAATGATGAAGGAGAAAATCCTTCCACAGTATGACATTCTTCACAGGCTCCCTTTTGTTCGCGCAAATTGAACTGACCTTTATGATAATCGGAGTGGCAATTTTTACAGCGGCTATAATATTTTATTTTTAACGGCTGCCCTGGCTTATGACAGCTGTTGCATTGGACAGATATATGACGTCCCCGCAGGGGATAGCTGGTTAGTTCATGATTGAATTTTTTACCTGATATCTGATTCCACCCAAGCGTCGAGTGACAAGTAACGCATCTGGATCCAAATCTATTATTATGGATATCCTTATGGCAATTTAAACAGTTACCAAAAGCGATACCTTTAAATTTGGCATAACTTTTATCATCTTTAATTGGCTTGTCCTGCAACTGTGGATGGCATTTCCCACAATCCACAATAGTATGCTTTCCGGTAAGCGGATAGGCGGATTTGTTATGATCGAAGTTGTTGACTGGTTTCCAGGCGTCGGTTGAGTGACATGATTGACATTTGTCGGATAGTTGGCTTCGATGCTCATCGATATGACATGAAATGCATTGCCCGGATAAACCCATAAAGGTTTTTTCCGGGTCCTTTTTTGCATCACGGATGGTTTTTATATCTGTAATTCGCTCCGCTGAATGACACTTCCGGCAATCAATGGTGGCATGTTTGCCGGTCAGGGTATAACTGGTTTGTGCGTGATCAAAATTATCGATTCCATTTTTCCAGTAAATCAAATTATAATCTTTTCCCTGGTGCTCAACATGACAATCTTCGCAGTTTTTATATTCCCGACGCGAATGCAGCCCCGATCCCGAATTTATTTTTTCATTGAGAAGTTGGTGACATTTTAAGCATAAAGCAGGATCCAGTTTTTTACCCTGTGCATGGCATTGTGTACAATTTTCAATGCCCTCAAGATGAGCATGTGATATGTGCAGATCTCCGGGTGAGAGCTGTCCAAAGCCAACGGAGGATACCAGCGCTATAAAGATAATGGTTAAAATTTTGATCATAAAAAGTGTCCGGCTATGCTGATAATTATAAAATCCAGGTATAACCTAACCAGATCGCGATTCCTACATGTACCAGCATAATTACATACATGATAATAGCAAATGGTTTGTGTATCACATGCCAGTAATGGAACATTTCATGAATGGCATTCCAAAAATATATTCGGCGTTCGAGTACAAACTTTTGCTTAATCAAAGACAGCAGAGTCTTTTGTTCTTGTTTACTAATACTTTTTGTAATCCGTAAAGATTTTCGTATGCGTTTAATCTTTTTACGTTTGGTACTACCAGAAAAAAGCAGTGTTGACAAAGCACTTATCATACCCGCATCTGATGTTCTGTCTCCACGAACCAGTTGATCAATTTCTGCCTGTACCCGGTCATCGATGCGATAAGATGTCTGAATTTTTAGCGAGAGATCCTCGAGTTGGGATTTAACGTCGCTGATAGAAAGTTCATTACCATCCACAGTTCGGGGTATATGGCCATAGATATACCGGCCAAGAACACCGCTAAGCGCCACCGCAATCATAGCCCAAAAGCTAACCGATACCAAGCCGTTTAGTTTTAAGGAGCTGTGCAAAATGATTAATAATGGACCGGATATGCCCATGTAGATATGAATATTAAGCCAATGGCCCATGTTTCCTGTGTTTCTGAGTAAACCCATACGCTTTCGAACTGAATAAGCAAGCAGTAAAACCAGCATAGTGGATCCAATCACACCGAATCCATGTCCGCGGAAACCGCCTGGTTTTAGATTACGGTACGACTCATGATGTGGTCGTTCGTCTAAAGTTGCTGAATAATAATCGTACCCATCAATTGAATAGTAGAGTATAGAAGCAGTGGTTGTTGCATAAAGCAATATTAATATAATACGAAAGATATATTCCCCCTGAAATAATTTCTCCGTCTGACTATTTAAAATAATTAATTAAAAATCAGGATTAAATCCATATTTTTTTTTATTAGAATATAAACTATCGGTTCGTATCTAGTTTTATGAATATAAAAATTTTTTTCAAAATGACATTTTTAACTTATATTTAACCATCCATCATAAGAAGGGAGAAAGAGAAAATGGATAAAAATACAATCGTTCAGAAAATGAAAGAGGAATTGAACAACATTTCAGAAGAGATTAAAAAATTGGAACTAAAGCTTGATGATCTTAGCGAAGATGCCAAAGTAACTTATCAGAAGCAGATAACTGAAATGAAGGAACTTTATAATAAGGCCGATGAAAAATTTGAGCAGGCCAAGGATATTACCGGGGATAAGTGGGAAGAGGTTAAAGACAATGTTGAAGTGACACGAAAGGCGCTTAAAAACTCATATAACTATTTTCTGTCACATTATAAGAAGAAATAACCGGTAGCTCAAGGTGGTATATAATTAGCAGATGTAATTTTTGAAATCGTATTATTTATGCTACTTGTTGCACCGGATAATATTCAGGTTCTGGTTGCGGTACTTGTTTCTTGAAGAATTTTGATTTGATTTTTATTTTCAATTTAATTTTCATATTTACTTCCATCTTTAGATTCAAGGGCATAAACCGCAACCGGCATAAAAATATTCCAGAAAATATTTAATTTATTTTCTTCTAAGATGCGTTGTTTATCAATTTCTCGCGCAAAGTCGCAAAGAAATATATCATTATAGATATATCAGATGATGGAAAAAATTTTAAATCAAGGTGGGCATCTTTACATAAATCCTTTAAAAATAATCCTTTGCGTCTCTGCGTCTTTGCGAGGGATTAATTATTTACATAGTGAGGACTAATACATGAAACTACACAAGATTTTGTTATTTGTTCTGAGTATCGCTCTTTGCTCTGTTTCTATGGCAGCAGACGATGAAACTGAGGGACCACGCATGACATTCCTGGAAAAGGACTATGACTTTGGTGAGATAGTCACTGGCGAAGTTGTTGAGCATGTATATGCTTTTACAAATACCGGAACGGATACGCTGCGGATTGCCACTGTATATAGTTCATGAGGCTGCACAGCCTCACTTCTGAGTTCAGAAGTAATAGCCCCTCAAGATTCCGGTGAAATAAAAGTGAATTTTAATTCGAAGTACCGTAATGGCAAATACAAAAAAACGATAACCGTTTATTCAAATGATATCGAGGAACCGGTTATCAAATTGACCTTACAGGTATTTGTCAAAAATGAAGATGAAGAGGAGTCATAATTCATTTGTTTTAGAAACCACTAAGGCGCTAAGACTCGAATAAATAAAAATATATTACAAACAGTAAATCTTTTGTGCCTTTGTGTCTTGGTGGTTTTTCAGAAATGAAATTTGAAATAATGACGACCTGAAGTTCGAGATCTATAGACATTTTTTATCCGTTAAGAACGCTAAGAATTACGAGAGTTACGCAGAGATTAAAATATATTTAGTTTCCGTGCTTTGCGTTTTCTCTGCGTATGGCGGTTAATGTTTAGTCAAGACTGGGTCAAAGACATATTATAAATAAGTAAGGAAAATGGGTTTCGTTGGAAATATAGAACTGGATTATCAGCTGGCGAGACGGATTGGTTGGAGTTGTTTCATTTTTAGTACATTGTCACTTTTTATATGGTAAAAAGTCTTTGCTTTAATTTTTATTTTAATCTTTAACTTCATAATGATTCTCCTGTGTAATTTAACTCACACGGCTATACGTTTGGCGATTGTATTTGTTCCAAGATTAGCTATTTATTCAATACTTGTCTGTGCGCGTAATCACGATCCTGAAATTTTTAATTAATACCGGAATCTGGATATTTTATATACATTTTAACCTTTGAATAGAAGAGAAATACAGTCTTTGTCCCGTCGCTTTGTCATGAAGCAGTTTCCTGACGATGTTAACAAATTTTACCAGCAGGAGGTTTATTTTGAATGGCAATTATTTGTTTGGAATTTTCTTTATTCTGATAAGTATTTCATCAATCGGAACCGGATATACACAATCCGACAGCCTGGATCAAAAGGTTGAAAAATTTCTTGAATCGAATAAATACAACTGGCGGGATATGAATGTTCCTGAAGAGGATGGAAAAATATTACATGATCTCATTTTGGAAAACAACTACACCTCTGCACTGGAAATTGGTACATCCACCGGTAGATCCGGAGTCTGGATGGCCAGGGCATTGAGAAAAACCGGTGGAACATTGATTACTATTGAAATAGATGAGGAGAGATTTGAAACGGCTTCGCAAAATTTTAAATCTGCGGGTCTGGCGGAGTATATCGATCAAAAACTGGGCGATGCACATAAAATTGTGCCCGAGCTGACGGGAACGTTTGATTTCGTATTTGTAGATGCGGATAAGCAGGGTTATACGGATTATCTAAAGAATATATTGCCAAAATTAAAGACTGGTGGATGTTTTACCGCACATAATGTATCCAATACGTATATGTCCGGTATTGATGAATTTCTTGAATATCTAAAGCAATTGGATTACATGGAAACCACGATTGATAATGCCAGTGGATCCGGTTTGTCCATCAGTTATAAAAAAAAGTAATGACTTTAGTGTCATCCTGAACTTGTTTCAGGATCTAAATAAACAATTATTATAGGATTCCGAACCAAGTTCAGAATGACCTTTCCCAGAATAAGTCATTTTTGATAAGTTTTATAATTAATATAAATTTACTCTGTGTCCTCTGTGGTTAATGATTTTTGTCCCGGATCAACAAATAAGAGATTAGAAATGAAAATAGCGCTAATTCAAATGCATATGAGCAGTGATATGCTAAAGAATCTGGATAAATCATTAAAAAGGATGGAACAAGCTGCGGAAACCGGAGCCGAGTTAATTGTATTTCCGGAATTGCAGTTGAGCCCCTTTTTTCCTCAGAATAGGGCCGGGGATGCTTCCGCTTATGGGTTAAATATAGATCATGAATTTTTGCTAAAGATTCGCGAGAAATCATCCAGTCTGGGTATCGTAACCATTCCCAATATTTATCTGAAAGAAGAATCCGGCAGTTATGACGCTTGTCCGGTGATCGAAAATACCGGAGAAATCCTGGGAATTTCCAAAATGGTTCATATCGTGCAAATTCCACAATTTTATGAGCAGGATTACTACACACCATCAGATACCGGGTTTAAAGTTTATGACACCTCTGCCGGGAAAATTGGCGTTGTCATTTGTTTTGACCGCCATTATCCGGAAAGTATCAGAAGTTGTGTCCTGCAGGGCGCACAAATCATAGTCATTCCAACAGCTTATTGTAAGTGACGAACCCCTGGAGATTTTTGAGTGGGAGCTTCGACTGGCCGCATGGCATAATAATGTATTTATAGCCATATGTAACAGGGTCGGTGTCGAGGAAAATATGGATTTTTGCGGCCGGTCTATGGTTGTGGGTCCGGATGGAGAGATCGTTGCCCGGGCCGGTGATAAAGAAGAGATTCTCACCGCCGGGATTGATTATAGTTCAATACAAGCATCGCGATCAAAAAGAGATTTTTTATCACTCAGACGGCCTGAAGCATATATAAGTTAAGATTATCCGTGCAAAATTCAATTCTCAGCGCTTAATCTGATTGAATCCTGTATATAATCCAAATCGCCAATTTGTGAATTGTAAAGATCTTCTTGTGAGTCTGAATGTAATGACGATTATAAAAATTTTATTAAAATAATATAATTGTTTCTGCTTATAAGTTATTTCCTGGTCGGTAAAAGTGTATACGATTTCACCGCATTCAATTCCATTCTTTTGAGTGACGTTATGATCCAGGATATTTACGTTTTCAAGCATACCAGGCAATTGATCTGCTACTCCGGACAATAGGACCTCCATTGTTGGCCTGGAATTCGATTCTTGACAAATAATAGCTATATTTGGTGGAATACCAGACGAAGTTGTTTTTTCTGCAAACAGAGTTGCATCATACCCGCTCACGGGGACATCCATTTGCATGGTCCAGCCTTCTGGGAAGGTAACAACCAAACCGATCTGCTGGTTGGTATAAGTTTGATCACTGATAAAGGGCTGATCGTTTGGAGTTGAATTGGTTGGAGAATCTGATTCCCCACAAGAAAAAAATAGTACCTGAAGAACAACTAACAGGACGGTTTTGAATGCTTTACTCATGACGTTTCTCCCGGGGTGGTTGAATCACCCCTGTTTAAAAAATCTTCCACAGTTGCTATATAATCTGTAAATGCCTGTTTGCCTTTTTCGGTCAGCTGGCAGGTAGTCATAGGTTTACGTTGGATGAACTTTTTTTCAATCTGAATATAGCCGCCTTCTTCAAGTTTTTTTAAATGGACACTCAGATTACCGTCGGTGGCATTTACAGATTTTTTTATTGAATTAAAATCCATTTCATCTACAGACGCAAGAACGGCCATAATAGCCAGCCGGATACGCGAGTGGATAAAATTATCGATCTTTTGATAATCAAATTTTTCAGCCGGCATAATGACTTTTCCATTTTTTATAAATTACAATTCCCGGAATAATTTGCAGAAACAGGATTAATCCGGCAAAAAACAAGGCGATATAATATAAGTTAAAGAATTGTTCCCACAGAATAAGTACGATAGTGCTGATCCACCAGGCAAAACTGAGTTTTGTTAGAAAGGGCAGATCATTGATTATTCCGGTCAGATAATATGCAATGCCAAAAATAGCTGCAACAACGCCAACAAATACCGTAACCGGGACGATGTTCGTAGAGAAAAATATTATAGTGAACATTCCAATCGTGATGCCGGCCGCGTGCCAGACTGCATTAAATATCTTCCAGCCCAAAGAACTAATATGTTTATCCGCATCTATTTTTTTATTCAGAAAATTTTGAATAAAAGTAAAGATAATGATTAGCCCCACTATAAAATAGGGCCCAATAAACATAATGTCGAGATATAAAAACAGATAGGAGGAAGTAGCACCGAGCACGGCCAAAACCCCCCAGAGAATGTAAAAAATGCCGTTATCAACCAGCATTTTACGGTTATTTTCCAGTACCTTTTTTATATACTGAAGATCCTGCTCAATGTTTTCCTGTGTCATAACTTGCTCCTTGTTTAGTAAAGTACTTTGTAATATAAAGTACTTTGTTTGAGAAATCAAGAATAAAATAAAATTTATTTGATTCATCTCTTCTTATTCGTCAGATTAGATAAATAAAAATATTGAAAGAGGGCGATCATGATGAGATCTGTATTTTTCATTTTACTACCATTTATATTCTCCAATCTGGCAGCACAACAGCTGGAAATGAACATACGTCACCCGGCAGATAATGATACATTGAACAGAGCCAGAACCCGGCTTTCAGCTGAATGTTTCTGATACAAATGCGGTGGTGACGATCAATGAGGATACACTTAAAGTCTATCGAAGCGGCGTTTTTGTCGATTTGCTGGAGCTTGCTCCCGGCTGGAATCAATTTGTATTTACTGCTGATAATCAGAAACAAATTTTGCGGGATACAATAAATGTATTTCGTCCGGAACCTGTCAAAGCGTTACCGGAGCAGCCAACCAAATTTGCCGATGACTTTCTGATGCCGTTGTCTGATGCCGTATATTATGATCAGGATGAGATTGTTGTTCAGTTCAGAGGTAGTCCGGGTGGTAAGGCGATGTTTGAAATTGATGATCTGATGGATGATCCGTTACCAATGATAGAACTAGAAGCTAATGATAACGGAAATATTGCCGGTGTGTACCGCGGTGTATATCGGATAAAACCCAATGATGAATGCAAAAATGAACCGATTGTATTTTATCTCGAAGGAAAAGACGGGGATGAAGAAGAGTGGGAGACCGATCGTACCATTACGGTGGAGCAGAGCGGCCAACCGTTTTTAATTGAAACGACTTGTGAAAATAATCTGGTGTATTACAAACCGGGTGGCGAAATATTTCTGGAACTGCCGGAGGCTATGCGGCTTAACGTGATCGCTGATCACGGACGATGGCTAAAGGTGCATATTGCGGATAATATCAGTGGCTCTATTTCCGCACGATGTATCGAAAAACTGGGGAAAGGCGATATATTACCGGCCGCTTTTTATTCCGGCTGCAGTTCTGCATTGGAAAATGATTGGCTTATCTTTAACATGCGTGTTTCTGAAAAGGTACCTTATAAGATAATTCAGAAATCAGAACCGCAACGAATCGAGCTAACTTTTTATCGTACTGTAGTCGGGGGTGAATGGAGCGTGCTACCCGCCAATGACGCTATCCAGCATCCTGACAGCAGTTTTTTCAAAAATTTTGAATGGAAGCAAATTACCGATGATGAGTTAAGATTTACTTTTTACCTGAATACCAGTCAGCAATGGGGATTCAAAGGCGCCTTTGACGATAATATATTTAAATTATCCATGCGTCAGCCTCCGGTGATCAATTTGGAAAACCCTTTTAAGAATTTAATCATCGCACTTGATGCCGGACATGGCGGTGATCATTCCGGTGCCGTTGGGGCATCTGGATATGAGGAGAAAGAGGCCAACCTTATATATACCCGCCATCTGGAAAAGATGTTAAAGGATGTAGGGGCAACCGTGATTCTAACCAGGACCAGCGATACCACCATGTTTTTACAATCGCGTGCAGATATTGCCAGGGAACACAACGCCCATATGTTAATCTGGATGCATAATAATTCCATTGGCAGTACAAGCGATCCTGAACTGGTAAAAGGAGCCAGTACTTATTACACACATGTCCAGGGCATGCCGTTTGCCCTGTATGTCTATCCGGAATTACTCGATCTTGGTTTAGATCCTTTTGGCAGAGTGCATCGTACCTATTATATCACAAGGCAGACCGATTTTGTGGTATTCCTTGTCGAAGGTGCTTTTTTATCCAACCCGGATGATGAAATATTTCCTCATGGATGATGCAAATTTAAAAGACCTGGCACAGGCTGTGTTTGATGGAATGGAGCGGTATCTGAAGAAACTTGCAGAATCAGAGAATGGGGAATAGGTTTTTCAAGATACAAGATACAAGATACAAGATACAAGATACTGGATGCTGGTCGGAGCGAAGCGGAGATCCCGACTTACCGACTGTCGAAGACCCCGTTTTTCGGGGGAAGGAGACTTTTTTATCGGGAATACTGAATTCCCCCTTAAAAAAGGGGGATAGGGGGTTGTATTATTATTGTTCAGTCAGTCTTTTAACCGCCATTCTGGTATCTTTTACCCATCCCGGTTCAACTTCATCATCCGCAGTTTGTTTAAGATATGTATTAAGCGCGGATTGATAACTATCCAATGCCTGGCCATCATTATTCATGGCTTCAAATGCCGTTCCAATATGGTAATCTAAAAATCCCTGATCTCTCTCGCGCGAATATCTGTTCTTTATGCGATGATATTTAATTATTGCGTTAGGATAATATGCATGGTCAAATAATGCCTGTGCGCCATTGGTTTCAAATTCATACCAATCAACAATATCAAGATTTGTGTCGATGCTTGATTTTGCTTCTTTGGATTCACTGTGGACCACACTCACATTACCCATGCGAATTTTTGTTTTCTCGTCCTGAATTTCTAATTGATCTACTTTCTGGTTCATCAGAAATATAAACAATTCACGCTCCTGAATTTGGCGTAAATCAGAGATGTCGAGAATGGAGTTGGCTTCTAAAGTGAATCCCTGACCATCCTGATTTAAAAGTTCAACATGCGAATTTTCCCCGCTGAATATGGTGTCAAGATCTTTCAACATCATACCAATTTGGGCCTTTTGCCATTCTTCTTCCATTCCGATCCGGATTCGTACATCACCCCTGATTTGGGATATCTTTACACCATCTGCTGCCCAGACTATATTCAGCACGAAAAAAAACTGTAAAACAAATAATGTTACTGATCTCATTGATAGACTCCTTTTACGGAATTCGGTTATAACTACAGAGTATCATATGGCTCTGGGCACTAGGCGCTGGGTTCACATTTCTGAATATTGAAAACAAATAAGTCTCCCGCAAACAAGAGCCGAGAACCTAGTGCCAAGCGCCCAGCTATTCCACATCAAAAATACGAACCCAACCCGACGCAAGTCCATTGCGCAGAATACCTTCTTCCACATAAGCCTGGGCCCCGGACTTCCATGCCATATCAAAATTTGTAGCTATCAAGGTGGTTTCAACCGGTACCCAGATTGTTTTCATGGATCCGCGACGGGATCTTATAATATATTTTTTTTCATTAGAACTGACCATATGACCTTGGTCCGGTGTCATACCTGTATCAAATAATAAATACAGGTGGGCAATCTTTTTGTTCGGATCCTGAACTTCGACAAAGGCAGTTTTGATTCCCAGGCTCTCCAGGCAAGATGAATATAAAACGACAAGATCATCACAATCACCGCTACCGAATTGCAATGTTTCTAAAGCGTATTGAACACGATCATCTTTATTAAACGGGATATTCGGGTCCGGATGATAACTGACCCCCCTGTCTCTCAATGAATTAAACACAATTTTTGCTTTAGAAACTACATCCAGTTCGGAATCGCTGGAATCTTCACTGGTACTGATCATGGACCGGTTCATCATAAATATCTGATCATTATCCGGTGTGACAAAATAGACCAGTTTGTCCATATCACCATTCCAGGCATTGCGACTGTGTATCGTTATTTGAGCACTATATTGTCTTGTTGTGGTTCGCCCGGCCCGTCCCTCAATTTCAATATCCAGTAGCGCCGGTTTATTGATCGAGGTCTGCAATACGTTTGATCCGAACAAAGCGGTAACCGGAATTTTGGCAGTTTCGCCGGGTAAAATTTCAACAAATCCGCTTTCCCCGGGCCGTTCCGAATAATATTCGATATTACTTTTTACATTGACTTCAATGAGATGACCGGCAATGTTCTTAATACTTACAACCGCCAGGGGATAGGTGTTATAAAATTGATAATAGGCCGGATATATATCACTGACAACCACTGTGATATCCTGTAATTGAAATAACTCACGCTTTTTCCCCCACATAAAACTTAGGCCCAGGCCAAAATCCAGACCGCCGTATTTATGATCAACATTTAATTCGGGCATGTGATATTTCAAATCAAGATTTAAAGCCATCCAGTCGGTGAGCAATATATTTGCTCCGAGGCCGCCATATAAACCATATAAAAATTCAGCTTCAAATGTTTGCTCCGCATCGGGTGTAAATCCATTTATATCAGATTCCCCCTTTTGCGTCCAGTACGGACCGCCGCCAAAACTAATATAGGGCTGGACCTTTGATGTCAGACGGGATGAAAGCAGATCATACCTTAATCCAAGCAGTATGGGCATGACCAGATTTACTTTCGTGGATTCTTCAGCTGTTGCCGTGGCGATGGTTTGTACCGAGGCAACCGCCTCCAGATTGATCTCAAAAAACAGATTATCATGAACTCGTGAGAAGAAATAAAGTGTGCCGCCCGCACCACTGATATCGATGTTTGCAGTTTGGGATTGTGCAGAGACACTCACAGTTGTGGGCTTATTAGTAATATTCCAAAAATTTAATCTGAATCCGATCCCGGTAGATCTGGTCATTCCCTGGGCAGATAAAAATTCGGGAGAAATCCAGATCCCAATAAATAGAATGAGACAAATTATTTTAGAAGCTTGTTTAAACACTGTTTTTTTCACAATCAAAATTTACTTTTTCAAAGTTGAATTTCAAATTTTTATTTTTTTATAAAAATAAACCACAGAAACCACAATCCTCCCCATTTACCCCTCCCGCTAAGCATAATGGGGCTTTGTCCTATAAATTTGCATTCTGCGTTCACCTGATTCTCACCACGAAGAACACGAAGGTCACAAAGAAAAAATATTTTAAATTAATTTATTCATCGTTAAGAATATTTGGTTTCTCTAAAACTTCGTGCTCTTCGTGAACTTCGTGGTTAAAATAATTATCATCTTGTAACCCTGCACGTGACAGTATCCGCAACCATGGAACCAAATACACCGATGCCGTCGCCCTCTATATTAAATCTGGCTTCATGGAAATTGCCATCCATTTCCATTACATTACGATAAGTAAAAAAGAAATCTTTATAATTTTCATCCGCGGCATACATGATAATGGTATAATCATCATAAAAGTTGAATTCATTCCAGCCCAGTGCAATCATAGATATACCGGCAGAAGTCTGGGTGTGATTGGCAACTTCGTAGTTAAAGGCATCATCAATTAAATTTACATCTTCCGGCTTAACTTCCCCGTATGGATTGTCATAAATGAATGAATCCAGAGTTGGATTTTGCGCCTGAATTGCAGTGAAATAAAAGCCGGTACCGGGCGACCGCTGATAGCGAAGTTCAAATTTCATCAGATTCCCGTTTTCATTTTTCTGCCGGTAGGCCATTTGGGCATAATTAATTGAATTTATCCTGAAATCACCTTCAGGAACCGTCGTTTGGGCTGTGGCTATCAGCGTCTTTCCTTTAATAATAGCTGAGACATCTAATTGATACGAATTTCCACTTTGAATACTCAGCTGTTCACCCTCATTACGCCAGTAGGCTTCGGTGATATCTTCCAGTTCATTAAGATAAAATGACAGAGGATATTTTTGACCACTTGCCAGATCAGTAATAATTACTTCGGTGTCATCCGGATTGGGAATTAAATTATAGTTATTCAAATCCGTATCCACTTTAAAGTTTCTTGTAATAAAAATACGGTCAACATTTTTACCGGAAGTCAGAAATCCTTCAATAACCAGCCGTGGTTCGTAACTTGCGTTTTGCGGTTCAACAGTTGCTTTCCCGCAGGCACTCAATAATATCATTGTGACAACTATTACGGTTATTTTTATTATTTTGTTCATTCTTTAAGTCCAATTCTATTTATTTGTTATTTTACTATTGACTATTGGCTATTGGCTATTGGCCGTTGACCGGGAAATTTCCCGGCTAAAGCACACAACGGTCTCAGACTGTTCCCTACGGTTACGGAATTTATTTTCTTTATATTTTTCATTTATCTTTTTCTCAGTGTTCTCTGTGGTTTGTTTTTATATTCAAAATTTTATATTTGCCCCGATGGTTGGTAAAACCGGCAACATATATTGTTCCTTTATTTCAGGAACACCATTTTCGTAATCATAGCTGATAAACCAGACATTGCCGCGATTGGTAATATTATATACCTGCAGGTAAGGCGAGATAGACCAGTTTGTAAACTGGATATTATATGTCAGCGATACATCCAGGCGGATATAGTCCGGTATTCTGATATTATTTATCCGGGTGGGTGCATATTCTACTGTTTTATTTGGTGCAAATGGTCCCGATGCGATCAGATAGGCAGAGCCCGGTTCGGTAATGGGCTGACCTGTCGAATAGATGAAATTCATTCCCAGCAATAATTTATTTCTTGTTTTAAGCAGATCATAATTACCCATGGCATTAATAGTTGATGTTCTGTCATGCCGTGGCGGAAACCAGCGATCCCGGTTCAAATCATCGATCATATATTCCGTCCGGGAATAAGAGTAGCCCAACCAGCCGCTCAAACGCCCAACATCCTTTCGTAATAATACTTCAATGCCATAGGTTTTACCATCACCACGGTTAAACACATCTTCAGTGGTGCTAAAGATGGGATATCCTTCAGGTGTATAGGCGCCGGCCTTAATATCCGCGCCCACATTCTCATTAAAGGTGTAAATATTTTTATAATCTTTGTAGAATGCTTCCACTTCAAATTCGTAATCATCGGAAATTTCCTGCTGATAACCGATCATATAATGGTTAGATATGGCTTTATCCTGGTATTTCCCGGAAATAGACCAGATATCTGAAATAAAGAATCTGGATATACGGTTCAGGTATTGATAATATCTGCCGGCGGCAAATTTTAATATACCCGTATCAGAAAAACGATATTTGGCCGAAACCCGCGGCGCCCAATTATGATTTGATGTATCGGAGGCAAAATAATTATAACGAATACCCAGCTCGATATTCCAGGATGGGGTAGGCTTCCAGTTTAGTTGATTATACAATGACAACTGAGTTGCCTTGTGTTTGATATCGATGATACTGTTTGCTTCTGACATAAAATATATGAGATCCAGATTTTTTTGCTCAACACCAAATCTTGTGGATAATTTATCGGAATAGTGATATTCCAGATTTCCCTTGAATGTCAAATCCTTAATTTTATTTTTTTCTATAATAGAGTATAGATCAAAACCAAAATCTGAATTAAAGGTACTATAGGTTACCCAAAAATTTGAAAATAGTCTGGGGCTAAACACATGTGTCCAGCGCGTACTCCCGGTTTGATTTCCCCAATTATACTGAAATCCTTCGACCTCACTTGCCTTACTGTTCATAGTAAAGTCAAGGAAATCATTGCCACCATAACCGCTGACAGTCAGCTTGTTGTTTTTATCGATATCAAAAAAGGCTTTCAGACTGCCATCATAAAAATAGTATTCCGGGATATCTTCGATAAAATTCGCGATTGTTTTATCAAAATAGGTCCGTCGTAATGAACCGGATAATGAACCGATATTACCCAATGGCATTTGCAGGGTTGTTTTTGCGGACAACAGACTGATTGAAGCCGTTCCCTCAAATTCCTCACGATTACCATCAAAGTTTGTAATATTAAGTACGGATGATAACCTGCCTCCGTATTCCGCACCAAATCCACCTTTGGACAATTCCACATGCTTGATGGCATCAGAATTAAATGTGGAGAACAGACCAAACATATGCTCCGGATTGTACACATCCGTCCCATCTAAAAGATGCAGATTTTGGTCCGGTGTACCACCACGAATATACAGCGCAGATGAAAAATCCGAGACCGGAACAATCCCGGGAATGGTCTGAAGTGTACGGAGCAGATCCGCCTCAGCCACCTGAGGAACTTTTGAAATTTGCCGGCTGGTAAGTTGCACTGTTGAGACCGGTTTTCGATATAAGCGATCCACCGTTCTCTCAGAATCTGCGGAGACAACAATGGTTTCCGTTTGCAGCAGTTCTTCGTCCAAATTAATATTTATTTTTGTATCACTGTCCTGCCCTATATTTATGTTCATTTTAAATGTTGAATATCCCAAATATTCACAAACGAGAACATATTTTCCGGCCGGAACATCTGGTATAACATAGTAGCCGCTAAGATTTGTACTACTCCCAAGCATCACTTTCTCAAGATAAACATTGGCGCCAATCAACCGCTCGCCATCGGCAACACTGTAAACAAATCCGCTTACCGTTGCATTCTCAGGAGCAGCCATTAAAAAGTTTACTGATAGCAGAATGATTACAATTAGAATTCTAAACATGAGATCTATCCTTTATATAACTCGTTTATTTATAATATTTTACTTGTTAAAAATTTAATTTAAATAGAATCATTCTAATCCTGTGATCCTGTCAAAAAAAATCACACAGTAGCATATACTACAATGTTATCTAATTATATTAAATGAAATCGGTTTTGTCTCTGTCTCATATTCACCCCACATGAAAACCAATCCGAGGCCAAGTTCAATTCCGGTGCGATTATTATCGGGATCAAAATCAACCAGGTGATATTTGGTTTCAAAGTTGAGCCCAAATGATTCGGTAAAGAAGAAATTAAAACCGGCCGCCGCATGCGCACCGCCTCTTACCTGGGTCTTGACATGCGCATGCTCAACGCCAAAAGTTCGTTTGACAAAAACGTCAGAAATGATATATGCTCCGGGGCCGAATGATATATAAGGTCTTAAGAAAGATTTAGATTTGATTGGTAAGATGTCATATTTTACCCCGAAAAGGATGGGGACTGCCGAGAATACTTCAACTTCCTCATCAAACCAGACTTGTTGCTCGGTGCTCACCCTGGCCAAACCTCCGACTGTGAATTCGACAAAGAATTGATCCGCGAAACGCGAAAAAAGAAATATGCCGCCACCTCCGCCTACATCGGCAGAATGAACATACTCTTCATAATCTACGCTGACAAATTCCATTTCCTGATCACCGGTTCCATAATAGGATCCACGTAGGCCAATCCCGGTAGATTTTATCTGCGCCTGGCCTGATTCCGGAATGACGCCCATAATAACCAGGAGTATTATAGAAACAGTTGTTCTGATGTGTGAATAATTCATGATACGCTCCCTCTGTAATTTGATATTCTACTGTTTGTTCTCACAACATGTAAAGCAAAGGGAGTGCCAATAAAAATATGGCATTATAATTATAATAAATACAGTAGGTTACAGAGATATGAAAGGGTTTTGGAATTTGAGGAGATTTGAAGAACTGCGGAAAATTTCCGCGGAAAATTTGTTACTCAGCTGAGCTGATCGATATGTTGCAGTACTAAATTCAGGACGGGATGATATTTTTTTGGCAATCCTCGAAACGGGGCGGGTAATTTGTCAAGTGGTTGTGATAAATCAACAATTTGCGAGGTGTAAGGACGGATGTTTTCAATATAGCTATTTATCTTAGTAATTACGTGCAGATTTATATCAGGGTCATCATTATTAGTGATCGTTTTAGCCGCTTCGGAAATATTATAGTCAGAATTTGCCAGTGCCTCAAAGCAGATTCCGCGAAAATACTCAGTAATGGTGCCACGGTCCCGGTCCCCCAAAATTTTGGCGGTTTGGGTGATAGCCGATCGTGAAAACTTAAAATCACGTAGTGAGCTGATAATTTGTTCTTCGAGGGGTTGATGAATCGAACGAATATTTACCCTGGATGATTGATTGTGTATCTCATTTGCTAAATCATGCTGCTGAATCATTGTCCTTTTTTCACTTGCAGCCAGAATAGCAGATCTGCGGATGGTATTCTCAAGTTCGCGCACATTACCGGGCCAGGAATAAGATTGTAGTAATTCCATGGCATGTTCTGAGACGCCCTCAATTGTTTGATATTCATGTTTGTTAAGAAAAAATTCTGTTAAAAGCGGAATGTCATCTGTACGCTCACGAAGCGGCGGCACATTTATCATAAATCCGTTTAAGCGATAAAAAAGATCCGGCCGGAACCGTTCCGCTTTTACTATTTCATTAATGTCTTTGTTTGTGGCTGCAATAATTCTTGTATCGATATGGATGGTCGTTTCAGATCCAACGGGTTCGAATGTACCCTCCTGTAATACCCGCAATAATTTGGTCTGAAATACGGGGGTTGTTTCGGTAATTTCATCAAGAAATATAGTGCCGCCATCGGCAAGTTCAAACCGGCCTTTGCGGTCAGATATGGCCCCAGTAAAGCTGCCTTTCTTGTGTCCGAATAGTTCGCTTTCCAGCAATGATTCAGATAAAGCGCCACAATTTATCGGTACAAACGGTGCCTCACTTCGCGGACTATGGTTGTGAATTTCCCTGGCGATCATTTCCTTTCCGGTGCCGGTTTCACCGGTAATCAGCACAGGAATATTATCACCGCTTACTTTGTGAATCATCTCAACAACCCTACTCATTTTCCCCTTATCCGAGAATATCAGATTTTGTGATTTACTCACTATCTGTCTGGACTGTGGATTTGTATAGGAACGCAAATCACCCAGTTCTTTTTCCAGTTGATCTATCATTGACTGCTGATCTGATATTTGCTTAACTGATTCATCTGATCTTGTGGATTCCTGTTGTAATTTTTCCTGCATAACTTTTAATTCTTGCCGTGATACTTCCAGGTTTCTTTCCTTTGACAATAATTGCTCTGCCAGTATTTCATTTTGCTGAGCATGGAGTCTTCGTTGGGAGCGTGCCTGAACGATTAACATTATCAGGGATAAAAATATCGGGTAGAAAAGAGGAAGCACATAAGACGTCGTCGTGAAAATCACAACAACAATTACAAAATAAATGAGAAGAGTTGAATAAATAGATATTGTTTTAATCAATTTGTTTTTAAGACTTGAAAGTATGAGAATGAGAATAGTAAAAAATAATAATATCAGCCATTTTGCCGGACCGGTTGGTTCCTCCAGCCAGTTTTTTTGTAAAATATTATCAATGACATTGATATGGATCAGCGATCCCGGAATTGCATCACCGGCGGGTGTGGTTTTTAGCTGTGCCACACCGGAGGCGGTTGTAATTACAATTACCAGTTTATCCTGCAAATCCAGACTATCGGGCTGGTTGCGGAAGGTTTGCAGTAAATTTACAAAACTGATTGAGTTTTTCAGATGTGACTCAGTGAAGTAATTTATCCACAGCTCACCCTTGTGATTTACCGGGATCGTACGCTTTGAATCGAAAGAAATTCCTTTATCGGATTCGTATTTCGTCTCTCGGACATCCAGAAATAAACGACTGGCCTCAAGGGCGAAGGAGAATATGGTATCTTCCCCTGTCTTTACCAGAAGTGGTGTCCGGTTGATTGTGGATGATAATGAAAAATTGCTAAAGCCGTTTCCTGCGGCGAGTTCTGGCAGGGGATCAAACGGAAACTGTGGGTTCACACCGCGCAATAGACCAGTTTTCGCGGAATCAGTATTCAGTTCAGAGAACATCATCGGTAAGCAAATATTTGCTGAAGACGAAATAAAATCAGCCAGAGTATGATCATATTGCACATACCGGGAATCTTCTCCCAAGAACAGCAGATCGATGGCAATAGTCTTTGCCCCGGCACTTCTGAGCGCATGAATGGCATAACTATAATAATCCCGTGTGAATGGCCAGCCATTTAGTGCCGATACATCCTCATCGCCAATGTATACCACAAAGATATCATCGGATACCGGGCGGGAGCCCCGGAACTTGTAATATATCCCAGTCTCAATATCCGTGATATTTGTATTGATTGAAACAGGCAGGCTTTCAATCGCACAAAATACCAGGTAAACAAGCGCGATAAGAATGAATTTTTGATTTCTTATGGACATATTTTTATTAGTCTGAATAATTTATCTCTCGCAAAGACGCTGAGAAAATGATTAGAGATTAGAAGTTAAAAGTTATAAAATATTCAATAACTAATTACTAATTCCCAATTTCTGCTTTTTAATTTGTAACTTGTAACTTGTAATTTTTATCCAGCATCTTGCATCTTGCATCCTGTCTCCTGTCCCCTGCATCCTACCTGATCAGTACCATCTTCTTCACTTCCCTATAATCACCTGCTACCAACTGATAGTAATAGACTCCACTTGGCAGATTTTTTGCGTTAAATGTATAGCTATGATTTCCAGGATCCATCCACCGCGAGACTAAATCAGCCACTTTCTCGCCAAGCAGATTATAAACCGATAATTCCACACGACTGCCAATGGCCAACTGCCAACTGATGACGGTTTCCGGATTAAAAGGATTGGGAAAATTATCAGATAGCGAAAAGTTTTTTCCGACTTTGGCCTCTTCGTTCATTGCAATATTTGTATTTACACCAAATAACTGAAAAACACCTTCCAGTAATATCCGGCGTGCATTGGCATCACTGATAAGATCCAGCGGAAATGTAAAATAGACCACATTGGCTTCTTCGCCGGTCAGATTAAATATTGCCTTTGTAATGAATTCCTGCGATCGTTCCATCGGAAAATGTCAGAATTGGCTCAGCACCACCAGCGGCATTTATTACATCCGGGCGTACTGTGGTTCCCGGGGGCGGGATAATCTCCGCAATCAATCCGCCAAAAATAGTGCCGTCTGAAGTCCTCTATTGTAAGAGTTGCGGCAGAATCTGAAACAAGATTTGCTTTGAGGTAATCTGTATAAAAAATACTGTCGGCTTCCGTGCCGTGATTAATGAGATCAGAACCAATTTCGGATCCGCAAATGAACAGGTTGCCGCCCTGTTCCAAATAGTTCATTATCGCTATTTGTTCCGAATGGGATAAGGCCAGTGAGTCAGAAGATTCGTCACCAAGAAAATAAATAACATTTGGATAGGAGTCCAAGTTTACATAGCTGCCGCTGACTGCTTCATCCGATGCGCTGTTAAATGCCAGGTTTAATTGAGATAAAATATTTCCATAAACCGGATTATAGTTATGTGATGTTTTATTCCAATAGCCGTCCGTACGGTCAAATCCGTCAATCAATAATACCTGGGGTCCCGATGCGGATAACCGTATACCATATCCATCTGAGAAATCACTAAAATTTGGGATGGCGGCCCGGTCATAGGTTTTTAGTTTGAAATAAATAGTCTCGTCATTGCCAAAATTTTCCCAGGTAAATGACGTGTCTTCGGCTCCGAGTTGCTCAGAAATAGTTGGTTGATAAATCCAGTAATCGCCATCATAACTAAAGTAGAGTTCATAGCCACTTACATCGGTCGAATCGTTTTTCATCCAGTTAAGTGTCCATTGATTTGCATCGTTTCCGGTAAAGTCAGTTATTACGGGATCGGCAGGTGGATAAACGTCCTGAGTAACAACCTCAACAGTGCTCCAGAACTCTTTGCTGTTCAGTTTGGAATCATCGGTAAACACTTTGATCCGATAGGTACCGGGATCAAATTCCCGGGTGTCCCAATAACCGTCTCTTGTAATGGGGTTGGTTATGGTATAAAAGTAGTTGCTGATATCTGAGCCTGTAAAATATACGTTGGTAACATATGAATCAGATGGCGGTATCCGGGTGAAATCGATATTTATGATTGAATCGGAGAGAGCTATTGTACCTGATTGATCATATATCTGATATCCGATGGCATGGATGCCATTGTTGTTTCCCAGAGAGCCATTATCTGTCTTATCGCGGGCCTTGGCCACAATTTCTACTAAACCGCTGACCCGGTTATTGGCAAACCGGGTTGTGGTGCCATTGATATAGTAATTCACTTCATCAATATAAGGCGGGTAGCTGTCATCCATTGGGCTCAATCCGCCATTGGCCCGGAGTCCATTGATCTCTGAGTTAACATAGCCATCCTTAAAATGGATATGATTCCACGAGTTTGTGTTGCCAACCACAGTTTGAAATGCGGTCACCGAAGAACCCACCTGAACTGCGGGGCTGGGGTCCACATGCACATAGGCATATCGTCCAACCCGCACATAGGCGTTGATGCCATAGGTCGCCTCATAACCCAGCGAAGTAATACTGCCATTGATTACCGAATACACATTGTTGCCCTGGGGCAGATGAATATCAAGACCATCGTGAAAGTGATGGATAGATATGCTTCCACTGGGTCGATTCTCACAAAAGGTTCCGTTTATATAATGCTGTTGATCGAAGGGGGCACAGGGCCAGTTATAAAAGGTTTGGGCGTTTGGGGTGTTGAGCATTAATAATATTAGTAGGGGAATATATCTGTTATACATAAATTCTCTCTTAAATTTCACCACCAAGGCTCTAAGACACCAAGAAAAAAGATTATAAAAATAATATTTAAAATAAAAAAAAATGTATTTTAATGTTATTGATAGTTCTGATAACCTATTATTTTTTTTAAACTTTGTGTCTTTGTGACTTAGTGGTTATAAAAAATACAGGTTAAGTAACTTATCCGGAAACAATTACCGGATGAGTACCGCATTCTTAGAAATTAATACTGTAATAACGATATCCGGTGCGGTGACCAATAAAAAGCTGTTCATTCTGTTGGCTAAATTTCACGACGGGTAGAAATTGTGAAATATCATCCAATTCTTTCTTTTGGATCAGTTCTCCGTTATAGTCAATCAGATTCAATGCCATATTTTTATATACCCAGTCTGAGGCTTCTTTATAAACGGATCCTTCCTGCAATACAAAAAGATTTTTTTCATCAATAAATAATCCGGACAGATATATTCTTTCCGGAGATTTAATAGAATATTCCTGGATGATTCTGTTGGCTTTGATATCATAAAGCCAGGCTTGTTCATTTTTGAAGAAGCAAATCAATGTACCGTTCTCATTAAAAATAGCTTTATTATGTTGAAGCGGGAGATCGGCAATCACATTACCCCTGTTATCCATGACAACGGTTCTGAAAACAAACTTTTCTCCGGTATGTTCATATTTATGTAACGGGATTATAAAGTGCTCCGCAGAACCGGAGGCTGAAATACCATTTAGTTGCCAACCGGGATATTGGGTTGCGAATAATTCATTACCATCCAGATCGATTAAAGACAGATAACTGTTATATCCTTGTTCATTTTCAGAGACAGGATATACCTGTTTGGAACCGACAAGCAAAAGATCTTTCTGTTCGATAAATTGACAGAAACTATTGTTTTCATTGTTGTAGGTCATATTCTGAAACAATGAGAATTCATTTTCAATTGTTCCATTCTCATCATAAAACCGCAGTCGGTTGTATATATCAAAACTAAATATCCGGTTGCGGTTGGAATTCAGATAATATCGGGGTAGAGGAATGTCGGATTCCCAGTCATGTGTGAAACGGCCTGCTTCTGAATTATCTATATTATACCATGATATTTCAATCTGTTGATCCTGATGCAAGTACCTTTCCATAATAGTTATCGGATTGTGTGAAAATGTATCTCGGTTTTGCATCGAAAAAGCCAGTTTTATTTATCCTGGAATTTAGAAGTGGAATGGGCGTATTTGCTCCGGTCCAGGTATATACATTTTCAAATCCAGGCTGATCCAATTGCAGTGTGATTGCCGGCGAATCGGCAACGAGCAGATAGGTAACGGTAAAAGCTAACACAATGATAATAATCAGAACGGATTTCATTCAATTTTCCTATTTATTTGACATCAATTTAAACCCTGACATATAATTATACAATTGAAAAATGCTTGACAATTAACATCAAAAAAGATTATCTTTGCCACATCATGCAAATATTAAAAATAAATTCTCCTGTAAATACATTTTGGTTCTGGTGGTGGTTTTATATTGTATTGAATAAAATCAGGTGAAATATATTCTGGGAATGAATTCTAACCCTTCTCGCGTATACACCGGGAAGGGTTTTTTTATTTAGTTTATTCCATTATTAATTTCTCACGCAGAGACGCAGTGTGATATTTTGTGTAATTTTAAAGTGTCTTGTGCTGATCAGGAGTTTACATATTTTTAACCGCGAAGTTCGCAGAGGAGCTGCTAAGTACGCAAAGTAAATAATTATAATTCTTTGCGTCTTGGCGTCTTTGCGAGTGCTAAATGTAATTTGAGGGAAAAATGAAATTTAAAGATTTTGAAAAATATCACAATGAATTTAGCGTGGTACCGGTATATGAGAAAATAACGGCCGATTTACTGACGCCGGTACTGGCATATATAAAACTGCGGGAAAAAAACCACTATTGTTTTTTACTTGAATCCGTTGAAGGTATTGGCAGGCTCGCCCGCTATTCCTTTGTTGGAAAGGATCCCATAAAAATAATCTCAAACCGTGGTAAAACGATTACGGTTAAGACAAAAGACAAAACGGAGACCCGTGAAGAAAACCTGTTTCATTATTTAAAGGAAGAAATTAAAAAGTTCAACCGGCCGCAAATAGAAGATTTGCCGGATTTTACCGGTGGCATTGTCGGGTATCTGGGCTATGAAAATATAGAGTTAATCGAAGATGTGGTGTCCATTGATAATCCACACGAACTCGACACACCGGATTCGATTTTTGCCTTATATGACACCATCATTGCGTTTGATCATTATAAACACCAGCTCATCCTGATAAAAAATGTAATCAAATCGGATCATTCCGATGTTCAGAAATCCTTTGCCGATGCCAAACAAGCGCTTGCCGAATTACGTAGTCAATTGTCAAAACCGGTGGACTACACATCTAACTTTGAATATGATAAATTTTCAGACGATAAAATATCTGAGGATCATTTTAAAAAAACCGTTCAACTGTCAAAAGACAATATTACTGCTGGCGATGTGTTCCAAATTGTACTTTCCCACCGCTTTAAATCGCAGTTTAAGGGTGATTTACTCAACGTATATCGTGCCTTGACGGATAATCAATCCATCACCCTATATGTACTATATAGAATTTGAAGATAATTTTACAGTCATCGGTACCTCCCCTGAGGATCTTTTAAAGGTAAAAGAACGCCGGGCCACCATTTTGCCGATAGCCGGAACCCGCCACCGGGGCCAGACAGAAGATGAAGATGTGGCATTGGAACAGGAACTGATGGCAGATCCAAAAGAAAGAGCCGAGCATGTGATGCTGATTGATCTGGCCAGAAACGATCTGGGACGGATCAGTAAATATGATACCGTTGAAGTAACCGAGATGATGCGAATCCAGCGTTATTCCCATGTAATGCACATTGTCTCGCGGGTGGAGGGGGAATTGAAAGATGACCAGGACTGCATTGATGCACTGATGGCCGCTTTCCCGGCCGGCACGCTTACCGGCGCACCCAAAATTCGGGCCATGCAATTGATCAATGACTATGAAAAAAATACGCGTAATGTATACGGCGGTGCGGTGGGCTACATAGATTTTGGCGGTAATCTTGATATGTGCATCGCGATACGTACCATGTTTGCCAAGAACGATTATATATATTGGCAGGCGGGTGCGGGAATTGTAGCGGATAGCAAACCGGAACTGGAATTGCAGGAAGTTAAAAATAAATCAGCAGCACTGGTTAGTGCGCTAAAATATGCAGAGGTGATCGATGCGCATCCTGGTGATTGATAACTATGATTCTTTTACCTACAATCTGGTTCAGCTGGTAGGTAAATTTACGGATGATGTTATTGTTCGTCGTAATGATCGTACAACGCTTGATGAAATTGCAGCAATTTCTCCGGCAAAAATAATTATTTCTCCTGGACCCGGCCGGCCGGAAAAGGCCAATATTACCCTGGATGTGTTACATCAATTGGGGCCACGGATTCCTGTTTTGGGTGTTTGTCTTGGGCATCAGGCCATCGGCATTACCTATGGTGGCCGGGTTATCGCTGCTCCGGAACTGATGCATGGGAAAATTTCGCAAATAATACATGATAAAAAATCTATTTTCCGGGGAATATCACAGCGATTTACTGCCACGCGCTATCACTCGCTGATTATTGAGAAAAAATCGATTCCCGATGAGTTGGAAATTTCAGCTGAAAGCGAAGATGGGCTCATTATGGGTGTAAGACATAAAAAATATCCGGTAGAGGGAATTCAGTTCCACCCGGAATCAATTTTGACAACCGAAGGTGTGACTATAATAAAGAACTGGATGCAAATATCATGAATGAGCAACTGGATAAAGTAATTGCCGGTAAAGATCTTAGCTTTGATGAAGCCTATCAGGTGATGATGACGATGATGGCCGGTGAAGCGAGTAATGCACAGATAAAAGATTATTTGCTGGCCTTAAAGTCAAAAGGGGAGCATTTCGAAGAAATCGCCGGTAGCGCCAAGGCTATGCGCGATATGAGTGTTAAAATTGAAAGCAATCCGAAAGATATTGTGATTGATGTTTGCGGAACCGGGGGAGATGAATCCGGTTCGTTTAATATCTCCACTGCGGCAGCCATTGTTGTTGCCGGTGCCGGAATTAAAGTCGCTAAGCATGGAAACCGGTCCATTTCCAGTAAAAGTGGCAGCGCCGATGTCCTTGCTGAACTGGGTGTTAATATTAGCCTTACGCCACAGAAATCAGAACGGGCATTAGCTGAAGTGGGAATTACATTTCTGTTCGCACCGGATTATCATCCGGCAATGAAACATGTGGCACCGGTACGAAGAGAACTGGCTACAAAAACCATATTTAATATGCTGGGTCCATTGACAAATCCGGCCGGTGTACGCTGCCAGATGATAGGGACATTTAATGAACAAGCGGCCGAAAAGATGGCGAAAGCACTAGCGTATCTTGATATGGATAAGGTTTGTCTGGTTTGTTCCGAAAACCGGTTTGACGAAATTACCTTAACGGCACCGGTTAAAATATTTGAATATTCTCCAACGGAAACAAAAGAATATATGCTGGATTTTGCATCGCTTGGTTATCCCAGGATTAAAATGTCCGAGATTGCCGGAGATTCGCCAGTTAATAATGCCAATCTTCTACGCGAATTATTTTCATCGGGTATGAAAGATGCAAAATTCTATGTGACTTGTGCCAATGCGGCACTGGGGTTGTATTGTGCCGGATATTCAGATTCCCTTGATGTGTGTATCAATGCGGCCGAGGATTCGCTTCAATCCGGCAGGGCAAAACAGAAATTGGATGAGCTGGTTGAATTTGGGCAATAAACTATAGGCAATAGGCAATAGACGATCGGCGATTGGCGATAACCCTCCCCCTCGTTCCCCCTCCCTAATATTAGGGAGGGGGATTAAGGGGGTGGGTCATTTCTGTGGTTTGAACAATTTTGATTTTGAGGTAAAATGAACATTCTGGAACAAATTGTTGAAGTAAAAAAGGAAGAGGTGCAAAATCTGAGACGCGATTTTCGTTATCGCCATTTCGGGGACTCGGTATTTTTTAATCGTCCGATTTTAAGTATGCAGAGCGCCCTGACTATTCACAAAAATATTGCGATTATTGCGGAAATTAAAAAAGCCAGTCCTTCTGCCGGAATCATTCGGGAGGATTTTAATCATAAGGATATCGCAAATATCTATATGGAAAATGAAGTGGATGCAATTTCCATATTGACTGACCGTAATTTTTTTAAGGGTAATATCTCATATCTGAAAGACATTGCAAATTTCCGAACCGTGCCCTTATTACGTAAAGACTTTATAATCGATGATTATCAAATATATGAAGCACGATCCAAAGGCGCCGATTGTATCTTGTTAATTGCGGAAATTCTTTCCGAAAATCAATTAGCAGAATTAACCCATGCCGCGCTGGATCTGGGACTTGAAACATTGGTGGAAATTCACAGTAGCTCGCAACTCATGAAGATCGATTATCTAAATAACCAACTTATTGGCATCAATAATCGTAATCTTGAGAATTTTACAGTTAATATAGAGACAACAGGTGATCTGGCAGATCTGATTCCGGGTGAGGTTGCTCTGGTTTCTGAGAGCGGTATTAAAAATGCCGATGATCTGGAATATCTCAAAAAAACACGGGTGAATGCCGTATTGGTTGGTGAACATTTTATGCGTAGTGAGGATATATCAAAAGAATTAACTATGTTTAAGGAATGGGCACGCCGTGAGGATTAAAATCTGTGGGATCACAAATATTGAAGATGCAAGGTTCTGTGAAGACGCCGGCGCCGATGCTCTCGGTTTTATTCTTTATCCGGGGAGCAAAAGATATATCGAACCGGAACGGCTAAAAATAATAACCGCCGGACTGGGCCCATTTATGATAAAAGTGGGCGTATTTGTCAATGAAACTGTTGAAAATGTCAACCAGATAGCTGCTGAGTGCGGGCTGAGCATGGTTCAATTACATGGAGAAGAGGACCAGACATATATTCAAAAAATAAAGCTGCCAGTGATAAAAGGATTCAGAGTAACTAAAAATTTTCACTATGATAAGCTTGAAAATTATCACAATTGCTATTTTCTGCTGGATGCCTTCTCAGAATCAGAATATGGCGGATCGGGTCACACCTTTGACTGGCAGAATATTCCGGTTACGCTTAGGGAAAAAATAATTCTGGCAGGGGGGATCACAAGGGATAATCTGGAGCAAATTTTTACAAAAATTAAACCGGCGGCTATCGATCTGTCATCGTCTATTGAAAAGGAACCGGGAATAAAGGATCACAAAAAAGTATCGGAATTATTCCAAAGATACAATGAACTGAGGAAAACACATGCTGATAATTATGGATCTTGATACAGCCCGTTCGGATATCGAGAGAGTAAAAGAAAAAATAAAGGCACATCATTGCACGCCCCATGAAATACCTGGAAATGCGCGTCTGGCAATAGGCATTACAGGTCCCATGGAAAATATTAAAGAAGATGATTTTCAGGTATTACCATCAGTGGTTGAGGTGATCCGTGTGACAAAAAAGTACAAACTGGTCAGCCGTTTGATGAAGAATGAAGATACGGTTTTTCAGGTGAATGGTCATGAAATCGGCGGAAAAGAATTGACAATAATTGCCGGACCGTGTGCGGTTGAAAGCAGAGATCAGATATTTGAGATAGCCGGGCAATTAAAGGAACTGGGCGTCAATTTCCTGCGGGGCGGTGCCTATAAACCCAGGTCAAGTCCGTATGCATTCCAGGGATTAAAGGAAAAAGGGCTGGCGTATCTGGCTGACGTGAAGAAAGAACTGGGTATGGGGATTGTCACCGAGGCGCTCAATCAAACAACCGTACCTCTTGTTGCAGAAGTCGCTGATATTATTCAAATCGGTGCCCGCAATATGCAGAACTTTGCACTGCTTGAGGAAGTTGGTAAAACAGGAAAACCGGTTTTGCTGAAACGGGGTCTCTCGGCAACGATTGAAGATTTGTTTCTCAGTGCCGAATACATTTTGGCACAAAATAATTATAAGGTGATCTTATGTGAACGTGGTATACGGACATTTGAAACAGCGACGCGCAATACCCTGGATTTGAATGCCGTACCTGTAATCAAAAAGCACAGCCATTTACCGGTAATTGTGGATCCGTCCCATGGCATTGGAATTGGTGAAAAGGTACCACCTATGGCACTGGCGGCGATTGCGTGTGGCGCAGATGGGGTAATTATTGAAGCCCATACCCATCCGGAAAATGCACTTTCCGATGGATATCAGACGATCAACCCGGATCAGTTGAAAGATCTGCTGCAAAAAATAAAACAACTCGCCCCAATCGTAGACAGGGAATTACAATGAGCAGTCAATATACATGGCCGGATTCATCTGGCAAGTTTGGTCAGTTTGGCGGAAAATATGTGCCGGAAACATTGATTCCCGCACTTTATGAGCTGGAAGAACTATATTTAAGTGTTAAAGATGAAGTGGATTTCAAAACGGAACTGGAATCACTGCAGAAGAATTATAATGGCCGGCCAACGCCGCTTACTTTCGCTGAGCGACTCAGTTCCCACTATGGGAAAGCGAAAATATATCTGAAACGGGAAGATCTGTGTCATACCGGTGCCCATAAACTGAACAATACACTGGGCCAAATTCTGCTGGCAAAAAAAACCGGGAAAAAACGCATTATCGCCGAGACCGGTGCCGGACAACATGGCGTGGCAACAGCCACAGTGTGTGCCAAATTTGGCTTGGATTGTGTTGTCTATATGGGTGAGGTAGATGTACAGCGCCAGAGTTTGAATGTGTTTCGCATGAAGATGCTGGGGGCCGAGGTTCGACCGGTTAACTCCGGAACCAGAACACTGAAAGATGCGACAAACGAAGCCATTCGCGACTGGGTCACCAATGTAAAGGACACACATTATATTATCGGATCTGTGGTAGGACCGCATCCGTATCCCATGATTGTGCGCGATTTTCAGTCGGTAATTGGTCAGGAAACCCGCCAACAGATTATGGCTGCAGAACAAAGATTGCCGGATTATATCCTGGCCTGCGTGGGTGGCGGATCAAATGCCATAGGTATTTTTTATCCTTTTATTAATGATAAAGAAGTAAAAATGATTGGTGTCGAAGCTGCCGGAAAAGGACTGGATACCAATGAACATTGTGCCACTTTATTGGAGGGCCAGCCGGGGATATTCCAGGGAATGAAGACTTATTTGTTACAAACTGAACAGGGGCAGATAGCGGAAGTGCACTCGATTTCTGCCGGGCTAGATTATCCGGGAGTGGGGCCCGAGCATGCATTTTTAAAGGATGAAGCCAGGGTAGCTTATACTGCCGTGAGTGATGATGAGGCATTAAATGCGACTGTTCTACTATCACAGATGGAGGGTATTTTACCTGCCCTGGAGACGGCCCACGCGGTTGCAGCCCTTGACCGGTTAATGCCGACGACTAAATCTAATGAGATTGTCATCGTCAATATCAGCGGCCGCGGCGATAAGGATCTGAATACGATTATGAAAACAGTTGGGAAAGATCTGTAATGTCAGAAATAAAATCTTATATAGACGAACTGAATCGTAAAAATCGAAACGCATTGTCCGTTTTTTTAACAGCCGGTTTCCCCGATAAGAAAAATTTTATATCTCTGGCAACGGAAATTCTTGAGGCTGGTGCGGACATGCTTGAACTTGGAATTCCGTTCAGCGATCCCATTGCCGATGGCCCGGTTATTCAGGCATCTTCACAATTGGCATTAAATATGGGAATATCCATATCAGACACATTACATTTCGCAGATGCAATCAGGGCAAAATCAGATAAACCACTGATACTGATGGGTTATGCCAATCCGCTGCTTTCGTATGGATTGCCTCAATTTATTTTAGATGCCAAAAACAGCGGTGTCAATGGCCTGATCATTCCCGATATTCCCCTGGAGGAGTATAAAGAATTCTGGAATTGTGATTTAAACGGACTTGATGTTATTCTTCTGACAACACCCACCTCTGATGAAGAACGGATTAAAGAAATTGACGCAACTAAGTTCCGGTTTTGTGTATTGTGTCAGTGTCACCGGGACCACCGGAGTTCAGCAAGGATTCGATCAGGCCACAATGGAGAATATCGAACGCACCTATGCTCAGATTAAAAACAATAAAATGCTGATCGGGTTTGGTATATCGACGCCACAAAATATTCTCGATTTTTCGCCATATTGTGATGGAGTTATTGTCGGTAGTGCTGTGGTAAAAAGTATTATGGCCGATAAAGATGAGCGTACTGATTATGCAAACACCATATCTCTTATCATGGAATTGAGCAAAGCCTGCGAAATAGATCAATAGTTGATTAGATCTGTCCTGTAATTTAAATTGCTTTCTGTTAAGAAGTGACGCATAAAATGGTTCAAGCATAATCAAATTTTTAAATCACTCACTGATAAAACAGGAAATACAATGGTATTAGCACTCATAGCATCTATTCCAATATTAATAATATTTGTTCTTATGGTAATAATGCGCTGGCCTGCGACAAAAGCTATGCCATTTGCATGGGTTACAGCTATTTTGCTTGCTTTTTTCGTATGGGAGACTCCGCCCAATTGGCTAACTGCTGCCAGTATAAACGGTGCAATTCTCGCTTTAAATATTATAATTATTGTCTTTGGAGCGCTTGTCTTGCTATTTACTCTACGCGAAAGTGGTGCCATGGCCGCTATTAACAGAGGTTTTACGTTAATATCACCGGACAGAAGAGTTCAGGCCATTATAATTGCCTGGTTATTCGGAAGTTTTATAGAAGGTTCTGCCGGATTTGGAACCCCGGCGGCACTTGCAGCTCCGCTTTTGTTGTCTTTAGGATTTCCCGCTTTGGCAGCTGTATTGGTTTCATTAATTGCAAATAGCACATGTGTTTCCTTTGGTGCGGTTGGTACGCCAACATTAGTTGGGGTTGGATCGACATTAGAAATACCACTTGTACAGAATAGTCTTCAGGCAATTGGGATGTCATATGCTGAATTTATACACCAGATAGGGCTATGGTCAGCAATTCTTCATTCAATTATGGGAATTTTTGTTCCACTGATGATGGTTGCCATGTTGACAAAATTTTTTGGAGAAAAGAGATCATTTAAAGAGGGGCTTGAAGCCTGGCCGTTTGCTATTTTTGCAGGTCTGGCATTTGTTGTTCCCTATATGTTAGTTGCCTGGTTGTTAGGTCCTGAGTTTCCGAGCTTGTTGGGCGCCTTAATTGGATTAGGCATAGTAATACCGGCCGCAAAGGCCAAATTTTTAGTACCGAAAAATTCCTGGGATTTCCCTGAACACGGTAAATGGGAAAGTAATTGGCTTGGATCAATTACGGATGCAGAAAGTAAAGATTCTTCTCACATTCCCATTGCCAAGGCCTGGGTACCATATATATTAATCGGTGTTGTACTCGTACTTACCCGTTTAAAAGATCTGCCATTTCTAAGTTGGGTTAAAAGTGTAACAATTACATTTAACCAACTCTTGGGAACAGAGATAAATGGAAGTTTTGCCATCCTTTATAATCCCGGCATTATCCCCTTCATACTTATTGCACTCATTAGTATTCCACTGTTTAAGATGAAAGGCTCTGAGGTTTCAATCGCTTGGGGCGCCGCGATAAAAAGGATTAAGGGACCCGCAATTGCTTTAATGTTTGCAGTACCCATGGTTCGTGTTATGATGCAGTCCGGGCATAATATGAGTGGGATTGAAAATATGCCAATTGTCATGGCCCGGTTTATGACTGATGTGGTCCAGGGGGCCTGGCCTCTTGTATCTCCATTTGTTGGAGCTCTGGGTGCGTTTATGGCCGGGTCAAACACAGTATCAAATATGATGTTTTCCCTTTTCCAATATTCAATTGCCGATCAGTTGAATATCTCACATATCATCGTGGTAAGTCTGCAATCTATAGGCGGGGCGTTTGGAAATATGATATGTGTACATAATGTTATTGCCGCGTGTGCTACCGTTGGATTAGTTGGGGTTGAAGGAATTCTCATAAAAAGAAATCTGATTCCAATGACCATCTATGGTCTGGTCGTCGGTATTCTGGGATTCGTTTTTATTTATTTTGTGATACCAGGTTTATTTTAAACACAAATTTATTCCAAAATAAATATATTTTCTTCGTGTGCTTCGTGTAACTTGTTTCAGGCCATTCTCTAAAATATTTTTTTTCTTCTCTAATCAGGAAATTCAACTGCAAAATCCTTATATGAGGCATCAAAATTAAATTATTTTTTGAATCATGCAGCAAAAGAATGTACTTTATTATTATATTTGCGCCCGGGAGGTTTTGATTCTGAAATAAATATTCAGACAATCTAATACATGTAACATCAATAAAATTAAGTAATTTCGACCAAGATTAAATCTAACAATTATGGAGAGTGTTAATGCTAAGCAGGTGGTTAGTCGTTTTAATATTTAGCATGATGGTGATTCAATGCAGTGAGACTGGTACCGAATCATCGAACGATGAGCCTGACAAAATTCCGGATCTGCCGGGCTGGAATCTGGTATGGAACGAGGAATTCAACGGTACACAGGTAGCTACCACGCGCTGGAATTTTGAGGTAAACGGGTATGGTGGCGGAAATAACGAACTCCAATACTATACTGATCGTGATGAAAATGCATACGTTAAAGATGGACTGTTACACATTGTAGCCCTAGAAGAAGAATATACCGGTCCGGACGGAACCCGCCAGTATACCTCCGCCCGAATGACAACCAAAAACAAGGGTGATTGGAAATACGGCCGGTATGATATCCGGGCAAAAATGCCTTATGGTCAGGGGCTTTGGCCGGCAATCTGGATGATGCCGACGGAGTCTGTTTACGGAGGTTGGGCGGCCAGTGGTGAAATTGATATTATGGAATATCTGGGCCATGATTCCAGGATAGTATATGGCACATTCCATTATGGCGGAAGTACACCAAACAATAAGCAAAGTGGCACATCATATACACTGCCCAATGGTAGTTTTTATGCGGATTATCATCTTTTTACCCTGGAATGGGATACAAGCGAATTCCGCTGGTATGTGGACGGAAATCTATATCAGACTCAAAACGACTGGTATACAGAAAATCAGTTGTACCCGGCGCCGTTTGACCAGAAATTTTTCATTATTCTAAATGTAGCAGTGGGCGGTAACTGGCCGGGCAGCCCGGATGAAACCACTGTGTTTCCCCAGGAGATGATTGTGGATTATGTCCGTGTGTATGAAAAAGCGGAATGAAGCAGTTAATAGTTAGAAGTTAGAAATTAGGAATTAGGCATTAGAAATGAACGGCATGTAAATAGGCAATATTCGATTGGCAATTGGCAATTTTGAAATGTAGGGAACGGTCTGAGACCGTTCCGGCACTCATAATTAACACTACGTTTGGCAATTGGCCGTTGGCCGTTGGCTGTCAGCCGAGAGCCGTGTACCTTTGTACCCGGTACCAATATATATTAAATAGCGGGAGGACATCTACTGTGAAACGAAGAGAATTTGTAAAAAAATCATTAGTCACCACAGGAGGATTAAGTTTGGCAACCAACGTTCCGGGAATACTTGCATCCTGTTCACAACCATCGGTGTTTAAAATCTCACTGGCACAATGGTCGCTGCATAAAACCATTAATGGCGGTAAGATGGATAATCTTGATTTTGCTACACTAACCCGGCAAAGCTATGGGATTGAGGCCGTAGAGTATGTGAATCAGTTTTTTAAGGACAAAGCAAAAGATGAAAAGTACCTTGGTGAAATGAAAAAACGGGCGGATGATGTGGGCGTCAAAAGTCTGCTCATTATGTGTGATGGAGAAGGCCGCTTGGGCGATCCGGATCAGGCAATGCGTCTGGAAGCTGTCGAGAATCATTATAAATGGGTGGATGCGGCAAAATTTCTGGGATGCCATTCCATCCGTGTGAACGCAGCCAGTGAAGGGGAATACGAAGAGCAGCAAAAACTGGCCGCAGACGGACTCAGAAAATTATCAGAATATGGTGACCAGAATGGATTGAATGTTATTGTTGAGAATCATGGCGGTTTATCCAGTAGTGGCGAGTGGTTGGTTGGGGTTATGAAATTAGTTGATCATCCGCGTTGTGGCACCCTGCCGGATTTTGGCAACTTCCGTGTCAGTGATGAAGAGGAATACGATCGCTATAAAGGTGTGGCCGAATTAATGCCATTCGCAAAAGCGGTGAGCGCCAAGTCTAATGAATTTGATGAAGAGGGTAACGATACACGGACAGATTATTTTAAAATGATGAAGATAGTTGTTGATGCTGGTTATCATGGGTATGTGGGTATCGAGTATGAGGGTAGCAAGTTAAATGAAGATGAAGGAATTCGGGCTACAAAAAAATTACTGGATCGTGTTCATGATCAAATGATCTGACCAGGTGTTTACATATTTTTAACCGCAAAGTTCGCAGAGGAGACGCTCAGTACGCAAAATAAATAATTATAAATCTTTTCGAATCGCTTGTAATTCTTTGCGTACATTGCGGTTAAGAAAACATTATCCTTAGATCTCGAAATTCAGAATTAAGTCCTTATGAAGGACGGACAGAGCTCTGCCCTGAAATAATAATCATTATTCGGTTGTCAACACAAGGCTAGGACATTACAAATTATCCATATTTTTTCTTAGACATGTATCGGGAGACCTGTATGATGATGAAATTTGAAGTTATTATGATACTTCTGATGTTAGTATTTATAGGTGCATGTTCAACTGGAAATAATACGGGCGAATTTGAGGCGGCAAATGCGGTTGGTAAATTGATGGACGAAGGCCGGGTCAGATACGATCAGACGGAGGATATGTATAAAATTACCGGTGCAGGTCATAATATCTGGGATAAACAGGATGCATTTTATTTTGTCTGGAAAAAGTCAACCGGTGATCTTAATCTTTCGGCGCGAATAGAGTGGGAAGGAAAAGGAAAAAATCCGCACCGCAAGGCGGGCTGGATGATTAGGCAGAGTCTGGACGATGATGCTGCATATGTTGATGTCGTAATCCATGGTGACAGTCTTCTTGCATTACAATACCGCAAAGAAAAAGGCGGACCAACAAGCGAAATTCAAGCCCCTGTCAAAGGACCTGCAAAAATATATCTTGAAAAAACAGATCATGTGTATTCAATGTATCTTGAACAGGAAGACAAAATTAAAATGCCGGTTGGATCTGTACTGAATATCATGACGGATACATTATATACCGGTATGGTGGTATGTTCCCATGAAAAGGGCGTCAGTGAAACCGCAAATTTTTTTGATGTCACTTATCAGGAAATTAAGGACAGCCAGGAAAATGAGCGTGTGGTAGAGAGCAGTTTAGAAATACTAAATATTGATACAGGAGTACGTTCCCTGGTTTACACGGCAATACAACACTTTGAAGCACCAAATTGGTCAGTCGATGGCCAATCCTTGCTATTTAATAGCACAGGAAATCTATATACAATTCCAGTTAGTGGTGGTATACCCAGATTATTAGATAGCGGATTTGCGGATAATTGTAATAATGATCATGGTTATTCACCTGATGGAACCATGCTGGCAATAAGTCATTCGCCGGAAAATGAATCTCTTATTTATACTCTGCCGGCTACTGGTGGAACGCCCAAATTGATAACCGACAATGGTCCGTCTTATTGGCATGGTTGGTCACCGGATGGCAAGCACCTGGTCTATTGCGCCCAAAGAAATGGGGACTATGATGTATACAAGATATCTTCGAAGGGTGGCCGTGAAGTTCAACTGACATCTGCGCCCGGCCTGGATGATGGGCCGGATTATTCACCGGACGGAAAATATATTTATTTCAATAGTATTCGTACCGGGTTAATGAAAATCTGGCGCATGAAGCATAATGGTGATGATCAGGAACAAATAACACTGGATACAGAATTTGGCGATTGGTTTCCTCATCCGTCTCCGGATGGTAAATGGATCGTGTTTCTCTCTTATGATAAAAAGGTTGCCGGACACCCGCCCAATAAAGAAGTGTCACTAAGGCTCATGAATCTTTCTACCCGTAAAATAACAACGGTTGCTCACCTATTTGGCGGTCAGGGGACGATAAATGTACCATCATGGTCGCCGGATAGCCAGTCGTTCGCATTCGTTAGTTACCGTCAGGTCTTGCCCAAATAATCAAAAAAGCGGATAAAATTATCCGGATAATAATTAGTTGTTTGTAAAAACAAACTAATATATATTTATCTTAAATGGGTTTTCGAATCATTAACTGTCTATAATATTGAACGGATCAGATTAAATATGCTGGTGAACATGGCAAAAAACAATTATCTCAATTATATCACTCTTCTGGTTTTATTTGTGACTGTTAGTGTATTGGCCGGTGATGGCGAGGATGAAATTCAGCGCACTGTATATTTTGCCGGATATGACTGGACCGTGCGGACTGGTACTGGCGGTCCGGGACCAAACTACTGGTCCAATAGCCAGGAAAGTGTATGGTTGGATGAAAATGGCTATCTTCATATGAAAATCCGGAAAATCGGTTCAACCTGGTACTGCGCCGAAGTCTATACCAATCATTATACGCAATATGGTACCCATAAATTTGTGGTTGAAGGTGATATTGACAACCCGGATAAGAGTACGGTTCTGGGTCTTTTTACCTATGCGGATGATACCCATGAGATCGATATAGAATTCTCACACTGGGGAAATTTGGACTATACCAAGATTGCTTCCTATACCATTCAGCCCTATACCACGCCAGAAAACTCATATCCATTCGAGGTGCGCATCGACTCAATAGTCAGTACTCATTTATTTGACTGGCAACAGAACTTTATTGCTTTTACCAGTTATCAGGGACAAAAAAACTCACCGGCCAATTTGCTTAAAACCTGGGTTTATACCGGCCAGTCCATTCCCAAAGATACAGACCGGTTACGCACGCATATAAATTACTGGTTATTTCAGGGAACAGCACCGGTGGATACCTCCAACCTGGAAGTAATTATCCGGAATGTGGAACAACCGAAACCCCTTGGAACGAAAATAGAAATGACACCAGACTCTGATCTGAAGAGTTTTCAACTGGAGCAGAATTATCCCAATCCATTTAATCCTGAGACGGCTATCGGCTATCGTTTGGCGACGATCAGCAATGTTGATCTGAGTATTTATAACCAGTTGGGTCAAAAAGTGCTGACATTGGTTTCAGCGAGACAACCGGTCGGAAAATATCAAATTAACTGGGATACCAGGGATCTGGCCAGCGGAATTTATTACTACCAACTGACAGCTGGTCCGTTCAGAGAAGCAAAAAAAATGATACTGATTAGATGAGATGCAGGATTCAGGTTACAAGTTTCAAGATACAGGATACAGGATTCAAGTTACAAGATACAGGAAACAAGATTCTGGAGCTGGAGCAAAGGTATAGACGGTCATCCTGTCCCGGAACGGGATCCTATGGATAAGGAACTTTTAGCCGAAGTATGGGCTCATAATAATGTTTATGCAAAGTACTTGAAAATATTTTAATCTGTATCCCGCGATAAATTGTTCTTACAGAGTGACTGTAGTTTTGAAAAATTTAACTAATTTGATTACAGTTTTGTCCAGCATCCAGAAACCTTAATCCTGCATCTTGCATCCTGTATCTTGTACCATGTTCTCCTGTCTCAATAAGTAAGGAAATCAAAATGCAAAACTTAGAATTTCTAGATCTCCTCATCATTCTTATTTTTTTCCTGACCATTTTTAGCATTGCGGCTTACTATTCCCGGCGAGCGGGAAAAGACACCGGCGAATTTTTTCTATCGGGACGCAATATGCCCTGGTATATTGCCGGAACGGCTATGGTCGCTACCACCTTTGCAGCAGACACCCCACTGGCAGTAACCGAACTGGTTGCCAAGAATGGCATTGCCGGTAACTGGCTTTGGTGGAATATGGCCATCGGTGCCATGTTAACGGTGTTTTTCTTCGCTAAGCTATGGCGCAGAGCGGGTATTATGACCGATGTTGAATTTGTTGAATTAAGATATTCCGGAAGAGCTGCGGCGGTACTCCGGGGATTCCGGGCTATCTACCTGGGGCTTTTTATGAATGCCATTGTTATGGGTTGGGTTAACAAGGCAATGGAAAAAATATTCAAGGTAACCATACCAGAGATTGATCCATTTTTACTGGTGGTGGCAGCGGCATTAATCATTGCTGTGTATGCATCGGCTTCCGGGTTACTGGGGACAGCACGAACGGATAGTTTCCAGTTTGTTTTCGCCATGGTCGGGTGTATTATTCTGGCGGTAATTGTCATCCAACTTCCGGAGATCGGAAGTATGGCAGCATTGAAATCTAAACTGGCACCCCAGGTGCTTGACTTTTTTCCAAAAATAGGTGATGTATCGGCTTCGGGTATAACCGGGGGTGCGCTGGCTATTTCTGTGGGTGCATTTATTGCCCATATCGGTTTGCAATGGTGGGGCACCTGGTATCCCGGCGCTGATCCCGGCGGTGGAGGTTATGTGGCGCAGAGAATGATGTCGGCCAAGGATGAAAAACACAGCCTGCTGGCAACTCTGTGGTTTACTGTGGCTCACTATACGCTGAGACCCTGGCCATGGGTAATCGTTGCTCTGGCAGCGTTAGTAATTTTACCCCGCTCTGAATCACCCGAAGCACTCCAACTTGAAAATCCCGAATTATATGAGCAGGTAGTTCAGGTTTACAATGATCAGGCTTTACTGAAATCTCAGGACGCCTCATATGAATCGGCTGAATTTAAATTGATGTATGAAAAATATGAGAATACGGTTGACCCGGGCGTTATGTACCCCAAACTAATGCTTCTGTATTTGCCAGCCGGACTGCTGGGATTATTAATTGCTGTATTCCTTGCAGCGTATATGTCGACTATAGCCTCGCAATTAAACTGGGGGACCTCTTATTTAATAAACGATTTTTATCGCCGCTTTATTAAGCGTGACGGTGATGAGAAACATTATGTAAAGATCTCACGAATTGCGATTATTCTAATGACATTCTTTTCATTATTTATTACGCGTTATTTTCTGACCACCATCTCAGGCGCATGGGAATTTATAATAAATGCCAGCGCAGGTCTGGGTTCTGTATTGATTTTACGCTGGTACTGGTGGCGTATTAATGCATGGTCAGAAATATCTGCCATGATTGCACCTCTGATTATTTATCCGATTGCCAAATATGGTTTTGGCATGGAATCTCCCATGACACTATATCCAACCATTGGCGGTACAACGGTCATCTGGCTGATTGTTACCTATCTTACCAGGCCGGTTGAAGAGAGTCATCTGTTGAAATTTTACAGACGAACCCATCCCGGAGGAAAAGGATGGCAAAGAATCGCCGATCAATTACCCGACGTGAAAGGTGATTCTGGTTTTTTTAGATTATTTATTGACTGGATACTCGGTGTCATTATGGTTTATACGGTCTTATTTGGTTTTGGACAGATATTATTTGGTGAATACCTGTTTGGATTCATCACATTACTGGTCGGTATCGTCTGTGGATATCTTATATATCTGGATCAGAAACAAAGAGGATTTGCATCAGTATAACAACGGCGAATGCAGATATAAAAGTTATTGGCCGACTGCTGGCGATATAAACAAATAAGAAAAAGTTCTGAAAATTTAAATATGCGAAAAATCATTCTAACATACATTCTGGTAATTGCCGGAATCTCAAGTGTCTTTGCGGTAAATTTTACATCATCAAATTTGCCGATTGTTATCATTGATACCAAGGGACAAAGCATTGTCGATGATGTGCGAATTGTTGCAGATATGGGTATCATTTACAATGGAGAGGGGCAGCGGAATAATATAACTGATCCGTGGAATAATTATTCAGGTAAAATTGCCATCGAACTCCGTGGTTCAAGCTCCCAAATGTTTCCTAAAAAACAGTATGCGCTGGAGACGCAGGATGATCTGGGAAATAATCTGAATGTATCGCTGCTTGGCATGCCGGCTGAAAATGACTGGATACTCTACGCACCCTATAGCGATAAATCCTTGATCAGAAATATGCTGGCGTATAAGCTATCATGGGATCTTAGTCGTTATGCCACACGCACGCGGTTGTGCGAAGTTGTACTCAATGATGATTATCGCGGCGTATATGTTCTGATGGAAAAAATTAAACGCGACGCCAACCGGGTAGATGTTTCAACTTTAAATCCGGAAGAAATTAGTGGAGATGATCTGACCGGAGGATATATTGTTAAAATTGACAAACGGGCGGGCGAAAGTGTCATGGGTTGGTATTCACCTTACCTACCTTACCCCGATTCAAGAAGCAGCATATTTTATCAATATCATTATCCAAAACCAGATGACATTGTTCCCGAGCAGGAAACATATATTAAAGATGCCATAACCCGCTTTGAAACCATTATGTATGGTTCACAGTATGACGATCCGACCACCGGATATATCAATTATATTGATGTTGATTCTTTTCTGGATTTTTTTATTTTAAATGAGATTGGTAAAAATGTGGATGGATACCGCCTGAGCACTTACTTTTATAAGGATAAGGAAAGTGTTGATGATCTCATTAATCTTGGACCTATCTGGGATTTCAATCTGGCCTTTGGCAATGCAAATTACTATGATGGAGGATCCACATATGGATGGCAGGTTGAAATCAATTCCAATCAGGAATTCATTGATGCGAATGATTCTTTTAAAATCCCTTTTTGGTGGCAGAAGTTAATGGCGGATTCTAATTTTGTTAATCAATTACAATGCCGGTGGCGGGAATTGCGCAATAACCAATATCGTACAGACCAGATACTTAGCTATATTGATAGTCTAGTCAATGTTCTTGATGAAGCACAAGCCAGAAATTTTGAACGTTGGCCGATTCTCGATAAATATATCTGGCCTAATAGGGTTTGGCTGGGGTCATATGCCAACGAAATATCATATTTAAAGTCATGGATTGAGACAAGAGTCAATTGGATTGACGAGAATCTGCAAGGGACCTGTGCTACCAATCTTGGTAGTGATCAGATTCCGGATTTTACAAATTTTGCAGTATATCAGAACTACCCCAATCCGTTTAATCCAGAAACGGCTATTGGCTATCGGCTGTCTGCGATCAGCTATGTTGATCTGACTATTTACAACCAGCTGGGGCAAAAAGTACAGACCTTGGTTTCAGAGAGGCAACCGGCTGGTGAATATCAAATTAAATGGAATGCCAGTGGTTTTGCCAGTGGAATATACTATTATCACTTGCAGGCTGAGGGACAGAGAATAGTAAAAAAGATGTTGTTGATTAAATAGTATTATATGATATCAACGTAGAAAAAATAGAACGCGGATTAACGCTGATAAAAAAATATTTAAATAAAAATCCGTGAAAATCCGTGTGCTATTCAAAATAAGATTATGGTCGATTCTTGAGAAAATGAGAATATATTAATTCGCAATATTATAATCACCATGTCTGGGTATCATATGATACTAACTATAAATAATAATCACTTGACAGGGAAGCATGATACAGGAGCTTGCATATAGTAGATTTTTAGCTACCTGTCATCTCGCAGAGATCCTTCCGGATTGTTGGTGCTAAACCCGACGGAAAGATCCCTGCCTGGCTCGTTTAACGGGCCGGAATGACAGAAAAATTAACTACTATCCAGTATCCAGTATCCAGAGTCTTGTATCCTGATTCCTGTACCCGGAAAAAAATTATGACCAAGCTATTAAAAATATCGTTTTTCTTGATCCCCATTCTTTGGGCGTGCAGCAGTTCTTCCGATCCTGGTGATGGTGGAACAACTCCCGACCAGGCTGATTTCCGGATAGTCGGATACCTGCCTGATTATCGTATTATGGGTCTTGATCTGGCGGTCGTTGATAATCTGACGGATCTCATTTATTTTTCGATCGAGCCGGAAGCCGATGGATCACTTAATGTGAGCCGGTTAAATTCTGATGTATATTTTAAATTGAATGCCTTCAGGAATAGAAATTCGGCATTAAAGATTCATATTGCCGTTGGCGGCTGGGGCAGATCCCGCCATTTTGCCGCTATGGTAGCTGATAGTATTACGAGATCGGATTTTATTCAAAATCTTGCGGAGTTATGCCTCAATGCCGGTTTTTCCGGGGCGGATTATGACTGGGAATTTCCGGCGAACGCCACAGAAAATGAAGCGTATGGGCGGTTGATCAGAGAAACCCGAACGGAATTTGACAAGAATAGTTTAAGTGTATCGGTTGCGCTTAATGCAAATCAAAATCTCACAAATAATGCATATGAAGCACTGAATCGAATCAATATCATGTCTTATGATCATAGCGGCCGGCATTCCACATTTGATCAGGCTGTGCTGGATGTGAATAATTTTATTTCACGTGGTATACCAGCGGGAAAGTTATGCCTTGGTATTCCATTTTATGGCCGGGAGATTACCGATTTTTCCAATGAAATGAGTTACAATACCATAATGGGTATTTATAATCCGGGACCGGATGAAGATATTGTAGACGGAATATTCTTCAATGGAATAACCACTGTACAGAAGAAGACGCAATTTGCCCTCAATCAAAATTTGCAGGGTGTCATGATCTGGGAACTGGGTCAGGATGTGGTCGGCGATGCTTCACTACTTGCCACCATTAAATCGACAATTTCTCCCTAAAAAAATTCAAAAAAAGCTTGATATTCGAAAAAATAATGTTTACTCTTGAATAAGTTGTTTTGAACAACCAACTAATTCAATCGATCTGCTCGCATGAATATACCAAATAATCACGTTATTAGTGGGAACGCCAAGGTTGTTCGTAGTATCAATCGTTCCGGCATCCTAAATCTGATCAGGGAGATGCAACCGATTTCCCGAATTTCTATCTCAAAAATTACCGGACTTAATAAAAGCACCGTTTCAAGTATTGTCAGCGATCTGTTTACTGAAGATCTGATATACGAAGAAATGATACACGACCATAATGTGGGCCGCAACCCGTTGCAATTACGTTTAAAATTAGGCCGACATTATGTTGGCGCCATAAATCTTGATTCGGTTTTCTCGCGTATGGCGATTGTCGATATTGATGGAACCATTCTGGATAAAGATAAAATTTTGACCAGAACCGAAGATCCAAAAAATTTTATTCATGAGTGTATTGATGTTTTGATGGCCCTTAAAGCAAAAAATGGTATTCAGGATCTTAACGGAATTGGGGTTAGTGTGGCAGGCATTGTAGATCTGGCAAGCAACACGATTGTAAATGCACCCAATATTGGCTGGAAGGAATTTGAAATCGGCCATGTATTCCGGGAGTATCTGGGAAATGATATTTCGATTGCGTTTGAAAATGACGCCAAAGCATCTGCGTTAGCCGAATTATGGTTTGGCTCCGGAAATATTAAAAATATCTCGGATTTTGTTTTTGTTTCCATTGGGATTGGTATTGGCACCGGTATTGTCATCGGTAAATCAATGCTAAACGGACACAGTCACGCGGCTGGAGAGTTTGGACATATGACTATGTTTCCGCAGGGTGAATACTGTGCATGTGGAAATTATGGCTGTTTTGAGGCCTATGCATCAGACCGGGCAACGGTGCGTCGTTATAAAAGATTGTCCAGGAAAGATGATGAACGTTTGCTGTTAAAAGATGTGATTGAGTATGCAAAGAATAATGATCCAATGGCCATACAGGCTTTAAAGGAAACCGGTTATTATCTGGGATTAGGAATTTCAAATATTATCAAATCCGTCGATCCACAAGCGGTGGTCCTTGGTGGGCGGCTCATGCAAATGTGGGATCTTATTTATCCTGAAATTATGCGCGCTGTTGAGCAGCATATATTGTTTGATTATAAACGAGAAATACAAATATTAAAAAGTTCTCTGAATGTAAGACCCCGGCTGCTCGGTGCGGCCACACTCGCTCTAAATGAAGTTTTTAGTGACTATAAAATAGTAAAATAGGATTTCTCCTTATGACAGATCCGGTTCCCGGTCAATCCGGACGATTATTATCACTCGATTTTTTTAGAGGTACAACCATTCTGGCTATGATTCTGGTTAATAATCCGGGCAGTTGGTCACATGTTTATGCACCGCTGTTACACGCCAAATGGCATGGTTGGACGTTTACTGATCTTATATTTCCTTTTTTCCTTTTTATTGTGGGTGTGGCAATTGTCTATGCTTTTTCAAAAAAAATCAGCACCGGCGCACCCAAAATCGATCTTTACAAAAAAATTATTCGTCGGACGCTTATCTTGTTCGGACTTGGTTTGTTTTTAAGTGGTTTCCCGTATTTTGATCTGTCTACGATTCGTATCCTGGGGGTATTACAACGCATAGCCATCTGTTATTTTGCCGCTTCGATAATATTTTTACATACGGACTGGAAAGGCCAGTTGTATTGGGCGATCGGACTTATGCTTGCCTACTGGGCAATGATGGAATGGATCCCCGTGCCGGGCGTTGGCGCCGGTAGTTATGAAAAAGGGGCCAACTTTGCAGCATACATTGATAGTATGTTCCTGAAAGGACATATGTGGTCCGTCTCAAAAACCTGGGATCCGGAAGGTATTATCAGCACAATTCCTGCGATTGCAACCACATTATTAGGTATACTCACAGGTCACTGGATGCGCAGTCAAAAATCTCCTATTGAGAAAACCCTGGGACTTTTTATCTCAGGTAATTTTTTAATTTTTGTTGCTTCAGTCTGGTCCTGGGTGCTTCCAATCAATAAAAATATTTGGACCAGTTCCTATACAGTAATGATGGCAGGGTTAGCTTTAATTTGTCTCGGTTTCAGTTATTATTTTATCGATGTGCGCGGAGGATCAAAAAAGTGGCTCCAGCCTTCGCTTGTGTACGGCACAAATGCGATCACGGTTTTTGTGTTGTCTGGTATCTTTGCCAAATTATTATTTCTGATTACATTTACTGTTTCGGATGGTTCAAAGATTTCATTAAAAGGATGGATTTATCAAAATCTTTACACATCATGGTTGAGTGATATTAATGCTTCGCTTGCTTTTGCTATTAGTTTTATTGTTGTAATGTACTTGCTGATGTTAATACTGTACAAGAAGAAAATATTTATAAAAATATAAGCAATTATCAATAAATGGACACTACGACTACGAATATGCATAAGAATATAGATATATCTGTAATTGAATCGGATCAGACTCCGAAGACTCAGATTTCCCGGAGAACTGATGTGTTTCTAGGTATTGATATTGGTGGGACCAACACAAAAATAGGCCTGGTGGGTAGTGATGGTGAGAATATTGCAATGTCCACATTCCCGACCCGGGCCGAATTGTCCTTTACTGAATTTGTTAAAGCCTTGAAAACGGAAGTGGAGAATGAACTTCTGTCAATGCATTCGGAGATTGATATAAGTGGAATCGGAATAGGCGCACCCAATGCAAATTACTGGACAGGCAAAATTGAACAAGCCAGTAATCTAAGTTGGGGAACCGTGGATGTCGTTTCTACACTCAGGAGTGAGTTTAGCATCCCGGTTGCAATTACCAACGATGCCAATGCGGCTGCCATGGGAGAAAAATATTTTGGCAGTGCTAAAGACATGAATAATTTTATTCTGCTTACGCTTGGAACTGGCCTCGGCAGCGGTATTATGATAAATGGTTCAATTATATATGGCGCGGGTGGTCATGCCGGGGAAATCGGACATATGGTTGTAGATCCCGGCGGACGGCAATGTGGTTGTGGCAGACGCGGTTGTCTGGAAACATATGTGTCTGCTCCCGGCATACGGCGTACGGTAGCCGAATTGATCAGCGAATACATGGAGCCGAGCGAGTTGAGAGAAATAAGTTTTTCGAATCTCACATCTGAAGACATCACAAAGGCCGCCGCAAACGGAGATCAGATTGCATTAAAGGCCTTTGAGAGGACCGGCAGAATATTAGGGATGAAACTTGCAAATGTAGTTGCACTGATGAATCCGGAGGCTATTATCCTTGCCGGTGGATTATCACTGGCCGGGCAATTTATTCTTGAACCGGTACAAAGACATCTGGAAGCAAATCTGCTGAATATATTTCGTGGGCAGACAAAACTTATGATTTCGGATCTGGTGAATGGCAATTTGGCCGTTCTTGGAGCTGGTGCCATGATTATGCAACAAATCAATCTCACTAAATTATCAACGGAGTAGAAAGAATCACATATAAGTTGGTTTGATCAACCAACCCAAACGTCAGTTATATATGCAGGGTAGAAAACATGCGCCAATTCAAAATAATAGCACTAATTTTAATGATGGCAACCACAATGTTGGCTGATACGAACACATTGCATATGATGCCAGTGCCGGAAAACTACACACTAAATACCGGTAAGCACCGCTTGACAGATAATTTTACTATTTCTATTAGTGGAAACCCTGATTTGCGCATTTATAAAGCAGCATCAAGGGCGTTGCATAGATTAGCCGGAAGAACCGGCTTGTTTTTCTCCCAGGCCTATATCACGCCACAAAATAATTCCGAAACCGCAACCCTGAATATTCATGTCAACCGTCCGGGTAAAATCGCTCTGTATGAGGATGAATCATATGAATTGGTGATAGGCACAAATAATATCTCGTTAAAGACAGAATCTGATATCGGTGCCATTCGCGGACTCGAGACGTTTCTCCAATTACTGACCAATGATGCAGATGGATATTGTTTCCCGAATATCACTGTTAATGATAAACCAAGGTTTCCATGGCGTGGGTTGATGATAGATGCCTGTCGGCATTTTATGCCCGTTGAAGTGGTAAAAAGAAATCTGGATGGTATGGCAGCGGTGAAATTGAATGTACTGCACTGGCACTTGTCGGAAGATCAGGGATTTAGAGTTGAAACAAAAACGTTTCCAAAACTTCACGAACTGGGATCAGATGGGCGATATTATACCCAGGAACAGATCCGGGAAGTGATTGCCTATGCTGCTGACAGGGGAATCCGGGTTATGCCGGAGTTTGATCTGCCCGGACACGCCACCAGCTGGCTGGTTGCTTTTCCGGAATTAGCAAGTGCACCCGGCCCCTATGAAATTGAGCGTGCATGGGGGATTATGGATCCCACATTTAACCCGGTTATTGAGGAGACGTATCAATTTTTGGATAAATTTTTTGCTGAAATGTCACAACTTTTCCCCGATGAATATATGCATATTGGAGGAGACGAGAATAACGGCAAGCAATGGGATGCTAATCCGGATATTCAGGCATTTATGAAGCAAAACAACATTCCGGATAATCATACCCTTCAGGCGTATTTTAATAAACGATTATTAAAAATTCTGACAGCAAATGGAAAGAAGATGGTTGGCTGGGAAGAGATTTTGCACCCGGATATGCCCAAAAATATCGTAATTCAATCATGGCGAGGGGAAAAATCCTTGATTGAAGCGGCCAAAATGGGGTATCAGGCCATGCTATCCAGGGGGTATTATATCGATCTGAATCAGTCTACGGAATTTCATTACCTGAATGACCCGAATCCTGATAATCTGCCACTGACTGATGAACAAAGAAAATTAATTATTGGTGGCGAAGCGACCATGTGGTCCGAGTTTGTTTCTCCCGAGATAATTGACTCCCGGATCTGGCCGCGAACAGTCTGCTATTGCCGAGCGTTTTTGGTCAAAATCAGAAATTCGCGATGTGGATGATATGTATCGCCGCATGAATAATGTAAGTTTCCGGTTAGAAGAATTAGGCCTGACACATGAAAAGAATTATTTTATGATGTTGCGTCGTCTGACAAATGACCGGAATATTGCGCCGCTCAAAACCCTGGTCGATGTGATTGAACCGGTTAAAATATATAAGCGTAACCAGCTACGTAAGCACTACTCCCATTCACCATTAACCCGCGTTGTTGATGCGGCCCGTCCGGATGCAGCAGTGGCAAGAGAATTCAGAAATACAGTTAATATGTACCTTAAGACTAAGAGTGATGTCATCCTGTATAACAAATTGCGGAACTGGTTGGTCCAATGGCAGAATAATCATTCGGAACTAATGGTACTTATAAAAAATTCACCGGTATTAAATGAAATTCAGTCCTTATCTAAAGATTTAGCAAATATCGCTGAACTGGGGCTCACAGCACTAAACTATATTAAGGAAGATGAACGCCCCGGGGATGATACCTGGAAAATATCAGCCAATAAAATTATTGAAGATGCAAAAGAACCAAGAGGTCAAGCAGAACTAATGATTATACCCGGCATTGAAGTTCTCGTGAAACAGATTTCTGGCGAAACAGGTGAATAAATTGAAACAAACTCGTCAAAACTTGTGTGCCATTCTCACAGGCATGACCTTTGTTTATGATTGTATTGTTTAATACAAAAATTATCAGAAATAAGAAAATATGTATAAATATGTTGAATTAGTATTTGCTGTATGCTGTGTAATAACAAATAGTAATAATAATTGGCATAAAATATGCGTGAACCAATCACAAGGTTAATAATTGAAAGGAGGAAGGCAAAGGGAAAACTTCTTTTTTTTGTAAATCAACTAATCTTAATTTAATTGGAGGATCAGATGAAGCGAACATTACTAGTTTTTATTTGTTTGCTGTTAGTGCCCGTATTTGCACAGGCGCAATTCGTTTTAGATTCATTTGATAGTTACGATTCAACAGTCTATCGATGAAAATTACGGTCGTACAGAGACACAATGGCTTAAGACCGAAATTGTAACAGATAATGTTAAAGAAGGTACCGGTGCCATGCGCATAGAATGGCAAAACCAGTGTGAGAGCCAATGGGGTGGATGGATTAATCTTTCTCACACCCATGAAGATTCACTAGGATATTATGATTTTTCATTGTACACAGAATTTAGTCTGTGGTATTATGTTGAATCACCAAGTTCGGTCGCAAATGAAGTCGATTTCCGGATCTTATTAAATGACCTGGGGCCGGAAACTGACATCCCGGCCGAGCGATTCGATACCAATGGCCAGGAAGTATGGATTTCACAACATTACATTCTGGATGCAACACCGGGTTGGAATCAATTAATTATTCCCCTGGTACCAGATTTCACAAATCCCACACCAGAAACCGGATTTGGTAATCCCAACTGGAGTGGTACCGCAAATGATGGTGAACTGAATTTAGAACATATTCGTACCTGGTTGATCGAATGGTCACAGAGAGCCACCTTATGGTCTGGTTCTACAGAACTGGTCGGCACGATAATGGACAGTGTATCTGGTGTAATTCTTTTCGATCAGGCACAATTACAGGGTGTTGCCCCGGTTGAACTGGTGTATTTTAATGGCGCAAATGTACCGGGTAATATTACCATGGGTATCGGCTGGAGTGGTGCCGTTGAGGTTTCCGATGAAAAAACTTCTGACGAAGGTACCACTTCTCTAAAATGGACCGACGGTGCGGCATGGGATGCCGTAAATTTTACACATGATAAACCGCGTAATATGATTAATAACTGGAGTACAGATTCACTTACAGTTTAAAATTTGGGCGGAAGCCGGGATCGGTGATTTAACCCTTAATTTCTGGGATGTGGATCATGATCCTGATGGTAAGGATGATTACTCCTTTACTGCTGCATATACTTTATCAGAAACAGCGATGGGTGGTTATGACGGTTCATGGAAAGTAGTAAAAGTGGCTCTGGCTGATTTTAACCGTTTCGCAGGTGTCTGGGATGGTGATTTGAACCAGTCAGTAATAGGTGAATTTGATTCCACAGAAGTAGCAAAATTTTCAATAGGAAATACAGGACAGGCTATCGCAACGGCGGTATATTTTGATCAGATCTGGACAGGTAATCCGGAATTTGATTTTATTCCTCCGGCAGAAGTAACTGGTGTGTCCGCCACAGGTGGTCAATACTATAACCTGGTATTCTGGAATAAAGTTGATGGTGAAAAGGATGAGAGCTATACGGTGTATGCCAGTTCAAGTCCGATTTCTGATATAAATGCGCCCGGAATTGAAATGATTGTAAAAGATTGGCCTGCCAGCGAAGGTTTGACCGCAACGCACTGGCTTGAGTATCCGCTTGAAGATAAAGCAGTAGATTATTACTACGCAGTTACCTGTAAAGATGCCGCCGGTAATGTGGGTGAGCCCGGTGCTTCTTCCGCAGTAAATAACACTGCAGAAGGCGTTCCGACCATTCATTATATGCCCGGATTTACTTTTAAAGCCGATGGTGATTTCAGCGAATGGGACGGTGTCCCTGTAATGCCATGGGAATTATATGGTTCCGAGTCCAATGTGGCTGCCGGTGCATTTGCCGGTGGTGATGCGGACCTGACGGCAACTATTTACATGGCAATGGATGATACCTATCTGTATGTGGCTGCCGATGTGATTGATGATGTTTTCTATTATGATGTTGGCCAGGTAAGTTCATGGTGGACACAGGATGCACTGGAAATCTACATTGGTATGTGGGATCAGAATGGTAAAGATATTCACACAAAGGGTCCGGCAGATAGTCGCGGCGAAGAACCCGATTATAAATTAATCTTTCTGCAAGATCGTTATTATAATGAGTACAAAAACATACATAATGGAGTGCGGAAGCTGCTGAATTGACCCCTGATGAAAGTGGTAACGGCAGTTACTATTTTGAAGAATTCGGTGGTGCAGATTACATTTTAGAAGCCAAGATCGCCCTTGATTCTATCGCATTTGGTGATGATGTCGTTCTTCAACCTGAAAACGGTATGAGAATCATGTTTGATCTGGTAATGCACGATAATGATTCTCCCGATGATGTGGGTGGTGGTAACCTGACCTGGTCACCAAATAACACCGATTTGGCCTACCTGAACCAGGCAGAATGGACCAATACCTGGATTGGTGATACCACCAATGTTGGTGCCTCTTCAATCGGTGATGGGGATGGTTATGGTCATATGGCTTCTTCATATGAGCTGAGACAAAATTACCCGAATCCGTTTAACCCCGTAACGACAATTGCATTTTCAATTGCCAAAGCGGGTAATGTGGAAATAAGTGTATTCAATATGCTTGGTCAGAATATTATGACCATCGCAAATGAGAAAATGGATGCAGGCACACATCAGGTTAAATTTGATGGCGCTTCATTGGCTTCCGGCATTTATTTTTACAGTATTAAAACAGGTGATTTTCTAAAAACACGTAAGATGATTTTGCTGAAGTAACTTAATTCAACGGGCCTGTTTGCCCTTGTTATATTCTGGAAAACAGGCCCGTTTTTATTTGGGTTAAAAAATCTTTGGAACTGAGATGCGAAGAATTTTATCACTGTCATTTTTATTTATCTTTTTTCCATATTTGGTATCAGCGCAGCAGGTGATTGCTGATTATGATGAAGCGCCGGCCGATACAAATTATTGGAAATACAACGAACATGTTGTGGATAATAGCCAAACCAGTATCGGTGGTCATTATCTGGTTAGTCCAACTGCAAATACCGACACAGGTTATGCGATAATTGACTATATAACCGATCCGGTTGCCGCGGGCAGCGGTGCATTACAGGTGGAATATAGTGTGCATTTCCGGGAGGATTACGGAGGATACACAAAGATCGAACATTGGCATCCCGATACAAATGGGGTGTATAATTTTAGTGCATATGATTCAATATCAGTGATGTATTATATAACAGAAGCACAGAGTCTTGCAGGAAGAGTGGAATTCAGGTTATGTCTTCATGATGTAAGTAATGCCGAGAATGGAAACAATACTTATGTAAATACGCAAGTTGAATATTATTATTCATTTCATAAAATTCTGGATGCTGCAGCAGGGTGGAATGAAATAAAAATGCCATTGATTGCCGATGGAAATTTCTGGAATGGTGAAGGATTTAACCTGACAGGTTGGGCCGGGATTACTGGTAATAGTACCCTGGATCTGAACAAAATCAAAGGATACACCTACGAGTTTTCTATTAATTCATCAGGAACCAAGGGGGATTTTAGTAAAGGGACCATAGTAGTTGATCATTTGTCCCTGAAGGGATTAAAGAAAGTTGAATTAATTTTCTTTAATGGAAAAGCAATTCCATCTGACATGGATCCATTCGCCTGGAACGGTACTTTAGAAGTTGTTGAAGATGCCGGCGCCACCGAAAACACAAATGCGATGAAGTGGGTGCAGGGGATGAATCAGGCATGGACAGGTGCCGGTTTTAATTTTGCAACTGAACAGAATTTAGCGATGACCTGGAAAGAAGACTCCATTCAATTTAAGATGAAGGCCGAAGCGGGTACCGGCAAATTGCGTCTTCAATTTGAGGATGGATCGGCACCCCATCTGGGCATCAATTTTGATCCGGTTGCCGATGGTGATTGGCATGACTACAAATTTGCACTAGCCGATTTTGTTTTGTTTGACGGACAGGGGGATTTTGACACCTCCGCTGTTACCGTTTTTCAATGGATGGCGGAAGGTACGGGAAGCGGGAAAACGATATATATTGATGATATGTGGACGGGCAATCCTGATATAGATGTGTTGTCACCGGCTATGGTGACCGGTGTAGATGCCGTTCCTGCTGAATTTTATAACCTGGTATTCTGGACTGATGTCGCCGGGGAATCTGGCGCCAAATATAATGTATACGCCAGCACAAAACCGATTACTGAAATAAACTCGTCAGATGTAGAACTTATCGCAAGGGGAGTTGCCGAATCCGAGCAAAAAACAACCCATTGGCTTTATTTTCCTCTGGAATCTGAGCAGATGGACTACTACTATGCTGTTGAATGTTCTGATGCGGCGGGTAATCTTGGTCCGGCAGGCGTATCACCAATGATTTCTAATAATGCCAAAGCACTGGCCACAATCTCACCAAATGGTGTTGCTAATTTTGTTGCAGATGGCGATCCTTCCGAATGGATTAGTGCCGGAATAGTTCCCTTTGTTATTAAACCTGAAGATCCGAGTATGACAGTTATTTCGAGTGTGGATGATAGCCTGGATCTGAAAGGTACGGTTTATCTGGCAATTGATGATGATGCGCTTTATGTATATGCAGATGTGATTGATGATGTGTATAGTTTTCCTGCCGGAGGAAACTGGTGGGATAAAGATGCATTGCAGTTGTTTATTGGCTTGTATGATCTGGCCGGACCTGCGCATAGTTTAGTCACGCGCGGAGAGGAACCGGATTATGTGTTGTATTTTAATGAAGAAGGATTCACACGTGATACTCCGGAAAATGGTCGAATTTATACCATTGAAGATGCCAACTATCACTTCGAAGATTTTGACGGTGCCGATTATGTGATTGAGGCGAGAATTCCTTTGGATACATTGGCTATTGAAGGAGACTCCCGTTTCTATCCGGAGAATGGATTGCGCCTGCCGCTGGATATCTATTTTCATGATAATGACGGCAATTTTGCCGATGGTGCCAGTGGTTGGGAGGGTAATTTAGGTCTGTCACCCCATAGTACAGACAATCAGTGGCAGTTTCCATCCGAGTGGTTGTATACCTGGATTGGCGACACAAACCGGGTTTCAGCTATTGGTGATTTCACCGGAAATATTGTCAACAGTTACAGGTTGGAGCAGAACTATCCTAATCCGTTTAACCCGGAAACGACTATTGAATTTGCAATCTCCAGGCCGGGTAATGTAGAAATTGTTGTCTATAATTTGTTGGGACAAAATGTGGCCACATTGCTCAATGAAAGAATGGAGATTGGACAACACAGCGTTAAATTTGACGGTGCTGAACTTTCTTCCGGAATCTATTTTTATACTATAAATGCCGGAGAATTTTTTCAAACAAGAAAGATGATTTTACTCAAATAGTTTATTATCCGGGGAGTATAATTCTTAATATCCTTCGGATTTTAATTTTAATTACAAAGGTAACTCAACCGAGAATTTGAGGTTTTAGCTATGAAGAAATTGATCAAATTGTTCCTATCCTTGCTTACTCTGCTGATTGTGCTACAGGGCAACCTTCTGGCACAGACAACGGGTAAACTGGCCGGAATGATAACCGATGCGACTTCCGGAGAACCATTAGCGGGTGCCAATATTTTTATCGAAGGCACAAATTTGGGAGCTGCTGCAGGACTGGATGGAATGTTCTTTATCCTGAATATTCCGCCGGGAAATTATAATGTCATCATTGAGATGATAGGCTATGAAAAGCAGATGTATGAAAATCTGCGGATTTCGGTAAACCGCACGGTTTCATTGGATATACTTCTGAATCCGGCCGTTTTGGAAGGAGAAGTTATTGTCGTTCAAGCCGATAAGATTTCAATGAAGAAGGATCAGACCGGTTCAATCCAGAGTGTATCTGCAGAACAGATGGCCGTTCTTCCCATTGAAAGCGTGGGTGATGTAGTGTCCATGCAAGCCGGTGTGGTAAACGGGCATTTCCGTGGCGGCCGTATGGATGAGGTTTCATATTTGATTGATGGCTTACCGGTTGATGATGCCTTTGGCGGGGTTGGAAGAACTGTCGAATTAGAAGCCGAGTCAATTCAGGATCTGGAAGTGATAACGGGGAATTTTAATGCCGAATATGGCCGGGCGATGAGTGGCGTGGTCAATGCAGTTACAAAAGATGGTGGTCATGAAATTCATGGCAACGCCTCCGCGGCCATTGCCGGCTATCTGACGACACATGATGATATATTTATTGGTGTTAATGAAGATTTTCCACGCTGGCAGGATTATAAGATCCAGTTGAGTGGTCCGCTTATCTTAAATGACCTGTTCTTTTTTGCCAATGCACGTTATCAGGATGATAAAGGTCATTTGAATGGTATCCGCCGGTTCAATGTAAATGATTTCAGTTCCTTTTCCCAATATCCGAACTTTTGGTACTCTGAAGTATCGGGTGACAGTGCGTATGTGCCCATGAATGACCGGGAAAACTTTTCCTTTATGGGGAAAATTACTTACAAAGTATCAGATTACATCAGAACATCATTTATGTATACAAGAAATGATGATAAATGGCGTGGATATAATCATACATATAAATATAATCCCGACGGAATTTCTGCTTCATATCGGGAAAGTGATATGTTTCTGTTCCAATTGAACCACATGATCAGTAACAGTGCCTTTTATGAATTAAAGGCCTCCTATGTGGACAACTATGATGGGTATTATCTCTATGAAGATCCCTATGATCCGGGATACAATCATGATATTTATCTCGGAAATAATGGGGAAACCGGATTTTTTACAGGTGGACAGGATAAAACACATAGTCAGAATACTCAGAAAGATCTAAATTTAAAACTCGATTTTACCTGGCAGGTAAATGACCGGCATAATTTGAAATTAGGCGGTCAATTTATTCAACATGAACTCAATAATCGCTGGTCACAGATAAGAAATGAATTTGAAGCGGAAGAAGAACTTTGGGAACCCTCTTTTGACGAGTACGGTCGTCTTGTACCGCCTCCATATGGATCGAAAATATTCCCCGATTCATCCAGTTATTCGGATTTTTATAATGTAGACCCACAGGAATTCTCGGCCTATATACAGGATAAAATGGAATATGAGGATATGGTGCTCAATCTGGGTGCCCGCTTTGACTATTTTGATCCAAAATCGGTCTATCCTTCACAACGACGTAATCCGGCAAATCAGCTGAATTATGATGATCCGGAAAGAAATTCAACTTATGAAAATGCCGAACCGCAATACCAGGTGAGTCCCAGAATTAGTCTGGGCTACCAATTGGGAAATAAAGCCGTTCTTAGATTCAGTTATGGTCATTTTTTCCAGATGCCGCCCATGTACGCCATGTTTCAAAACAACTCATTCCTGGTTGTGCCAACAGATTATGCCACAACCATGGGAAATGCCGAAGTCAAAGCACAAAAAACGGTTCAGTATGAAATCGGATTATGGCTGGAAATTATGCCGAATATGGGACTGGAAACGGCCCTGTATTACCGTGATCATTATAATTTGCTGAGCGCGGTAGTTATAAGTACTTATAATCAGATCGAATACGGGCTTTATAGTAATAAAGATTATGGTAACTCGAGAGGGCTTGAACTAAAGTTTGATTATTCGATCGGAAATTTTAAAACCTTTTTAAATTATACTCTGCAATATACCCGCGGCAATGCGGATAATCCGACAACGACCTTTAGCCGGGCCGGGGCCAGCCAGGATCCGATTGCTGCTCTGATCCCTATGAGCTGGGATCAGCGTCACACACTGAATGCAACTTTCGGGTATTATATGCCGCAATGGGGTACCACATTGACCGGATATTATAATTCGGGTTCTCCCTATACCTGGGCGCCATTGGAACGCAGCATTCTTTCCCGCGTAAATCTTTATCCAAATAACGCATACCAGCCGTCCAGACTAACCTTTGATCTGACGGCATTCTATTTGTTTGATTTAATTGGTACCACAAAATTACGTTTGAGTCTGAATGTGTATAATTTATTTGACCGTTTGAATGAGAATGGTGTAAATGCAACCACTGGACGCGCGTATACCGCGGTCGTTCAGGAAACCGATCTGGCTTCACATCGCAGTAATTTTAATGATTACTACGACCGGATTCAGAATCCTGCCATGTTCTCTTCACCACGCCAGGTGAAACTTGGTGTTGGAATACTTTTTTAGAAATTATTTGAGGTGATTATACAATGAAAATACGAATGATTAATATTCTGGGCATCTTCATTTTAACCAGTATAACAATAAGTTCTCTGTTTGCTCAGGGTAAACCCTATGAAGGACCGGATGATCCGGCAGGTGATATCGAAGCGGTTCGTGAAGGCTATATGACAGGTAATCGAATTCTGCTCTACTTCCAGAATACAACCGAACTGGCCAAATGGACAGACACATACCGTGGTTCGCAATGGTCTCGCTGGCCAAATACACCGGATGGTGGCCGTATGCTGGATGGAATCGGTCTGTTGATCGGTGCCCGGGTTTATGTGGATAACGATACCATACCGGTTGATGATATATCCATAATTCAATCCAGATCAGATCTGGACACACTTTGGTTTTTACAAACCAGTTATCGGGAACGGATGGATTTTGATCCGACCGGTACGGTCGCCTGGAGTTTATATCCGGTATATGGGTATATGAATGAATTCAGCGAATATCCCGCCTTAAGTAATTTGCCTGAATCATGGCCTGTAGGCGGATGGCCGTCAACCAATACCAGTGTGAAATGGCCTGGTGAATGGAATGGGCGTTTTGGCCGGGGGGTTATCTATGCTGATCAGGAAACCTATTTTGTTGCCAATGATGCCCAGGACCAGGAATATCTGGGACCGGAAGACCGGGTTAAATATTACCCGCGCCGCAAATATGATGGTAATGGTGGCATTGTCGAAGAAGTACGTATTGGTGATCGCCGGCCTCAGGTAACCACACAAAAAGGATTACCCTGGGGCGGTGTGGGTGTCAGAGTATCGCAGCGTGGTTTTCAATGGAATAATCCCCAGGCGCGTGATGCAATTTTCTGGGAATACTCCATTGCCAATATCTCCAATTATACCATGCCGGAAGTGGCATTTGGATACTGGGTAGATAACGGTATTGGTGGCGAAAGCGATGATGAACTGGGCTATTTCGATCGCCAGATTGACCTTGCATATTCCTGGGATACAGATGAGACCGGTGCCGGTGGTTTGAGAACAGGAACCATGGGATTTGCCTACCTTGAAAGTCCTGGTATTTTTGATGATTTTGTAGATAACGACAATGATGGATTGACCGATGAAAAACGCGATAACGAAGCAACCATGATCATCGGTCCTACCGATGGTATTACAAATTTACCACAGTTTCTCGAAACATATGGCCTCGAACTAGAAGACTTGGTGGATCACTGGGATGCCGATGAAGATCAGGACTGGCAAAATGGTCTGGATCTGAATGGCAATGGCCGCTATTCGATGGAAATATCTCCCGGCGTTTGGGTGACCGAACCCGGAGAAGAAGCCGGTGATGACGTCGGTCTGGATGGCGTTGGTCCGACGGAACTTAACTATACTGGTCCCGATGAAGGTGAAGGGAACGGCAAACCGGATTATCAACAGGGTGTTGGTTGCGAACCAAATTTTAATGCCACAGACGTTACCGAATCTGATATGGTTGGTCTGACGGCCTTCCGCCTATTTCCGATTCCGCCACACACGCCACCCTATACCAACTGGTTTCAGAATGACAAGTCCATGTGGCAACTCATTGGAACAGACTCCACGCTGGAATATCTTGGTAATATTTCGAATCTTGTCGAGTGCTTTGCCTCCGGTACTTTCCCGCTTTTTCAGGGTAGTGAAGAACGCATCTCAATGTCGGAAGTACATTCATATGATGCATTGGCCGGATTGATGTCAGACGCACATTCCGCACCGGCACTTTATGAAGCAAAGCGTATTGTACAGGTGATCTATGAAAAAGATTATCGCTTTGCCCAGCCGCCAAAGATGCCAACGCTCAGCGCCACGGCCGGCGATGGTAAGGTAATACTGACCTGGGATAATCTCTCCGATACTAAAACACGTGATCCTTTTCTTGGCAATATCAATGATTTTGAAGGATATAAGATTTTCCGGGCTTCCGATAAATATATGTCTGATGCAGAAGTAATCACGGATGGATTTGGCGATCCAAAATTGAAAAAACCAATTTTTCAAGTAGATCGTAAAAATGACATTACCGGATTTACCGACTTTGGATTAGTCAATGGCGCGGCCTATAATCTGGGATATGATTCAGGTCTCACTCATCATTTTATTGACGAAACGGTAGATAATGGCCGGACCTATTATTACGGTATTGTCGCATATGATTTTGGTGCGGCATCTGAAGGCTCAGTACTGGCCGGCAAAATACCAGTCCTGGATCCGGGTATCTCACCATCAGAAAATAATGTAGTGATCGATCTTGAAGAAGGCACAGAAATTGTTCGCTCCACAGGAAAGAATGTGGCGATTGTTACACCGCACGCAATGGCCGCAGGCTACATTGCTCCATCTATCGAAGGCGATGAGGAGCTTAATGCCCAGGTGCTGGGAAGTGGACAGATTGAACCGGAAGTGCTTTCCAGTAGTAGTCTGAAAAACGGTCACACCTATAAGGTAACATTTCAATTAGATACCATTCACACGGTGACAGACTACGATCATGGTTTATTATATACAAATGCAGGGTTGACAGTCTGGGATGCGACCGATAACTATACCCCGGTCTATCAGGAAAGTCCTGAGAATTTTGCCTATGATAATTTGTCCTATGATGATACGACCGAAACCTGGAGTTTTAAGTCATCTTTTGACATCTCAAGTGATGTTTTTGACGGGCTTCGTCTCAATATGTTTTACCCGGTCAAAACGGCTCAATTCGACCGCAACAATTCCGGTTGGGTAGTCGGATCGGCACCAATAAGAATTACGCAGACCGTTACGGAAAGCCAATATTTCCCATGGGATTACGAGATCATTTACACCAATAATGATTCGGCTTATGTAAGTGTGGTGTCTTCGAAAACCATGCGGGACGAAAATGGCCTCCGGATCGATCGTTCAAAATTGCTTGTTCAAGAGGCATTTAGTTTTTATGTCATAAACAAGTCGTTTACTGATTCATCCGGTGCATACGAAAAACTGGATCTGGTAGTTGAAGATATGAACCGCAACTTGCAGTTTGATATCCTTGAAGACCGTGTTCTGGCCGGACCAATTACAAAAACGGGCAGATGGGCTGGTACGGCGTTTATCATCGATTTTATGAGCGCCCCGGACAGCAATGCACTTCCTGAAAACAATGATGTTTATCAGCTTACGTATACACGACCTTTCTGGGCTGAGGATACACTAACATTTACTGTGGACAGTGAAACCGGGGTAAATGAAACAGAATTGAAGATGACCATGGATGATATTAAAGTTGTGCCAAATCCCTATGTGGCAACGAATGAGATGGAAGAAGGTGTTTCTAATCCTTTTCTGAATCAACGTCGAAACATAATGTTTACGCACATACCAGCAAAATGTGTAATTAAAATATTTACATCAAATGGGTACCTGATAGATGAGATCGAGGTTAACAATTCTTCTGATAATGGAAGCGCCCACTGGGATTTACTGACCAAAGAGGGATTAGAAATAGCCGCAGGGGTTTATATCTATCATATACGCTCTCATCAAACCGGTGACGAAAAATTAGGCAAATTTGCAGTTGTCAAATAACCATAAAGTCTTTGGGATAAAACTATGAACAGAATATCTAAAATAACGATCGCAATAATTACGCTGATGTTACTGATATCCTCAGTTACCTATGCGCAACAAAAACCGACACGGGTTGGTACAACCACTGCAGCTTTCCTGGAATATGGGTATGGTGGGGTCGGATTGGCTATGGGTGATGCCTGTGTCAGTATGGTAAATGACATAACTGCCATCTACTGGAATCCGGCCGGATTGGCGTTTATGCCACAAAATGAGGCACAGTTTGTCCATCAGCCATGGCTGGTAGATATAAACAGCACATTTGTCGGTATTGGTGCCGTCATTCCGGAAGTTGGAACAATTGCACTCGGATTTATCCATGTGGGATATGGTGACATGGATGTGACCACTGTGGATGCACAAGAGGGTACGGGTGAAATCTTTAGTGTAGATGACTATGCATTTAGTCTTGGTTACGCCCGGAAACTAACCAACTGGTTCTCATTTGGCGCATCCGTAAAATACATCACTTCACAAATCTGGCATATGAATGCCAGTGCCTTTGCACTGGATATGGGTGTCATTGTTAAGACCCCGTTTTTTGCTCCCAGCGATGATAGAAACGGCGGACTCAGGATTGGAATGAGTATTGCCAATTATGGATCCCGGATGCAATATGATGGACAAGACCTGATTAATCCCATCGACATCCTTCCCAATGAAAACGGAAACTATAAAGATGCACCCGGTAAATTTAGCTTATCTGAATGGGAACTACCCCTCATTTTTCGTATAGGTCTGAGCTATGATGTAAAAATGATGGAAAATCACATTATCACCTTAAGTTCAGATGCACTTCATCCAAATAACACTGCGGAATATGTAAATCTGGGTATCCAATATGCACTTATCCAACCCAGTTTTGGAAAGTTTTTTCTCCGCGGTGGATATTCAAGGATATTTCTGCCGGATTCTGAATATGGGTTAACTTTGGGTGCCGGATTCGAGAAAAATTTTCTTAATAATCTTGGACTTAAGTTTGATTATGCATACAGGGAAGTTGGGGTCTTGGGAAAAGTTAACAGCTTCGCTATAGGATTTTTATTTTAAAAATCCTCCGTTAGAAATTCTGACAGGATTGGTCAAATCCTGTCAGAATTCTTTTCTTGTATCTGAAACTCATTCCGATTACTGAAGTTAAATAAACATTAAGATTTTACAAAAATGTCATTCCGAACTTGCTTCGGAATCTTATTTTAATAGAAGATTGAGATCCTGAAATAAATTCAGGATGAAAACTTAAATTATATAAATCTTCACCGGAAATATTTTCCGGTGAAGGACATAAAAACTATTTTTTCGGAAATCAAAACTATTGATATGGTAATGAAAAACCTTTTATACATAATCCCCATTTTTTTTTTACTCGCCTGTACAGAAGATGATCTTAATAAAGAGAAAATTCTTGCAGAGATTGGCGATAAATCTATCGCGCTAAATGAGTATGTACGCCGCGCTGAATATACCATACGACCTCCCTATTGCCGCAGCAATGATTATATCCACAGAAAAATTGTATTAAACTCGCTTATTGCAGAAAAATTACTGGCGCTTGAGGCCGGCGAAAAAAATGAACTGACCGAAAACGAGGATATTAATCTGTATCTTCAGGGCCGTAAAGAACAGAGTATGCGTCAGTGGTTGTATAATGAAGAAATGTATGAAAAAGTGGACGTGGATACCCATGAAATAAAAAAAGTCTATCGGGTCGCCGGTAAAAAATACGATGTGGAATATATCAGCTTTACATCACCAGAATTGTCTCTTTTAATCAATCAGGCCCTTGATGCAGGTGAGACGGATCTGAAAAATATATATGAACAGTTGGGAGGCCAGGGCGAGGTCCCAAAGAAGACTATCGGTTTTGACGATCCGGAATCGGATAAAATCCATGATGCCCTGTTTAGTGATACCATAAAGATTGGACAGTTTATCGGACCGGTAAAAGTTGATAAAACTACATTCTTGCTCATGCAAATCAAAGGTGGATCACGACAAATAGCCATTACTGATAAGCAAATAAAAGAGCGCTGGGATAAGGTACGTACAAAATTGACAGAGAAGAAAGCAAACGTACTTTTTGATAACTATGTTAAAAATCTGATGGCAGGGAAAACAATCAATTTTACCCGGGAAACATTTGAAGTCCTGGTTAAGGTACTTGGGCAGGAATATTATCGATCTGATGAGGAGAAGAAAGAATCTTTTAATCAAAAAATCTGGAACAAGGACAATCCTCAGGTGATTCTTGATGATTTATCAAACCAGCTGGAAGAGATGATGGATCAGCCCCTGTTTGAAATCGATAATCAGGTGTGGACAGTTCGCATGCTGCAAAGAGAAATAAAGATCCATCCGCTGGTATTCCGGAAACACAAGATGCAAAAATCCGAATTTGCGGAGCAACTAAAAATGGCAATCGTCGATCTGGTGCGTGATAAGCATATCAACCGTAATGCATATGATCAGGGTTATGACAAGGTCCCGGATATAACACGCAACTATGATATGTGGCGTGATAATTTGCTTGCTCTGTATCAGAAGGAGCAATATTTAAAACAATTTGATACTGCGGGTAAAGATCAGATGACGATCATTGATGAATATTTAAATCCATATGTGCGCGAATTATTTAAAAAATATGGTGAAAGAATTCGAATTGATACAGATGAGTTCGAAAAAACCAAACTGACCTCAATTGATATGTTTGTAATTCAAACCAATGTGCCCTACCCGGTAATTGTTCCATCCTTTCCGCAATTAACCACGCATAACAAACTGGATTTCGGCAAACAGAAAAGAATTAGATCATTTCATTAATAGTGAAGTTCTCTATAATTATTGAGGATAAAATGACAAAAAAAAGCCTGTGTAACAAGAGTAATTTTTGCCCAATACTGACAATGATTTTAGTCTGGTTACTTGCAGGATTTTCTGATGTATATCCAAGAGATTTTAAAGGGGCAGAGTACCGGACGATTGAAGAGTTTACCTATGGTCGTTTTGAAACAAGAATGATTCCGCCGGATGTGGATGGAGTGTTATCTTCTTTATTCACATATCATGAAATAAGCAGTGTTAGTGACTGGAATGAGGTTGATATTGAAGTTATCGGCCGTTACGAAAATTCCGTTCAGCTCAATGTGATATCGCAGGGACAAACAAATCATGTAAGTGCCAGTCTGGTTGATTTTGTAGTCCAGAATGACTTTCACATATATGGATTTGAATGGACCCCGGATTATGTAGCCTGGTTTATTGATGGTGTAGAGGTATACAGGCAGACTGGTGATCATATTAAAAATCTGAATCTCCCACAAAAATTAATGATGAATATCTGGAATCCAGTGTATGACAACTGGGCGGGCAGCTCTGAATCCAAAAGTATTGCCGGTTTTTTCTTACTATGACTGGGTGCGCTATGCCTCCTATACGCCGGGGACGGGTGATACCGGTACGGATAATAACTTTACTTTGCAATGGACTGATGAATTTGACAGCTGGGATGAATCACGCTGGCAAAAAGCAACCCATACCTTTGGAGGGAATAATTGTGATTTTCTACCGGACAATGCAGTAATACTGGATGGTAAACTGATCCTATGCCTTACGGACGATACCAATACAGGGTATGTTGATAAAAATCCTCCAATAGTTTTGTGGGTGCGGGGGTATAAAAATGAGGTACTTTTGAGGTTCTCGGAGAAGGTAACCAAAGAAAGTGCAGAAAATTTATCAAACTATACCATGCCCGGAATTGATATTTTATCGGCCGAATTGCTCACGGGAGACAGAAAGGTAAAACTGACTACCAGTGAGCTAAATCCTGCAAATAGTTACAATATTATTGTCCTGGGAATCAGAGATGTATCCACCGATGCGAATATGCTGATCGGCGGTGTGCAAAAGGTCGAAATGGATATGGAGACTGAATTTCCGGTAAAAATAAATTTTGGAAACGAGAATTATCCAGGTTATCAAGTGGCGCAAAACTGGACACCGGAATCATCTCATGGCTATATGGATGGGAATGATATAATCTGGCCACCAGCTACAAATATAGTAAATACGGATGATGACCTGCTTTATCAAACAGAACGCCAGGGGCTCATAAAATATCATACCAGGCTGGAGAATGGGAATTATAGTGTTTTATTCAGGTTCTCTGAAAATAAACATGAAACAGCCGGAGCAAGAGTATTTGATATATATGTGGAAGACAAAAAGGTTATCACAAATCTGGATGTATTTGACAGGGTGGGCAAAAATTCAGCTCTTGATATTAAGATTGAGAATATTGAGGTGGCCGACAGGGAATTAAATATTCATTTCAGGGCGCTTACCGGTGAAGTACTTATTAATGCGCTTGAGATAGAACAAAATACATCGGGATTACAAGGTAATAGCTATATTCACGACAAAGAATACTGGATCGCACAAAATTATCCGAATCCATTTAATCCGGTAACTTCTATCAATCTATCGGCTGTCAGCCGTCAGCCAGGTAGATCTGGGTATTTATAACATCCTTGGACAGCGCGTAGTTACTCTGGTATCTGAACAACAGACACCCGGAAATTATCAGGTGAAATGGGATGCCGGGGACCTGCCAAGCGGTGTATATTATTACCAGCTCACCGCCGGGGAGTTCAGGGATGTTAAGAAAATGATGGTACTTAAATAGTATCATATAATACAAACCATAAATGAGGAAAATTATACAAGATCAGATACAGGATACAGGATACAGGATGCAAGATGCAAGATGCAGGAATTTAGGATGCAGAGAACAGATGAGTATCATATAAGACTTGACATGGATCATAAGCAAGCTTCATCTTCCGAGTACCGAGTACCGAGTACCGAGTACCGAGTACCGAGTACCATCTTGTCTAAATGAATTATATTATATACCGTAAACTTGTGATTTAATTAACAGGTTTATTATATGTATTGTTGCATATTGATTAAAAAGGAAAGTCTATTGTCCGTAAAATTAAATCTAATCGTTTTACTGGTTCTCGTTGTTAATGTCATCACCTATTCTCAGGATGTGAGGATAAATGAGCTGATGTCATTGAATATAAATACCATTATAGATGAAGATGGTGATTATTCGGATTGGATTGAGATGTATAATTCACACACCGGTCCGGTCAATCTTGATGGTATGTGGCTTAGTGATAATAAAAATCAATTGCATAAATGGGCCTTTCCCGATTTATCTTTAGAATCAGGTGAGTTTATTCTTCTTTTTGCTTCCGGAAAAGATAAAAAAAACTGGATTCAGTATGCGGAGACAGTAATTGACATGGGAGATACCTGGAAATACCGACCCGGAAGTTCTGAATATCCCGCTGGCTGGCGGCAAATTAATTTTGATGATACAAATTGGGCAGAGGGTCCCAGCGGCATCGGGTATGGTGATAATGATGATGCAACAGTAATTGGTAATGTTTTATCAGTGGGTATACGCAAAAAATTTACCGTAACAAATGCCGATGATGTACAGGCAATTATACTTCATATAGATTATGATGATGCATTTGTTGCCTATTTGAATAATGTGGAAATTGCCCGAAGTAATATTGGTTTACCGGGTATTGTCCCGGCTTATAACCAGGGTGCCTCTAACTGGCGGGAAGCAGAGATTTACCAGGGCGGTTATCCGGAGTTGTATGATGTATCTGCATTTTCCGGTCTGATTCAATCCGGTGAAAATGTTCTGGCTATTCAGGTACATAACTATGATATAAATTCATCGGATCTGACCGCTATTCCTTTTTTAACGCTGGGTCTAAAGAATCAACCGGCCAATCCGCGGGGAATTTCGGATAAAATTATATTCAATCTACCTTACCTTCATACAAATTTCAGGTTAAGCGCTGATGGTGAAACGCTCTACTTGTCAGATGCGGATAGCCAGATTACCGATTCGGTTTTATTTGGAGAAATTTCCTCCGACATCTCATATGGCCGATATCCGGATGGAGTGAGTGATTGGCAATTTTTTGATCAGCCTACACCGGGAGATTTGAATTCAAATTCAGGATATAACGGGGTGACATCTGAACCCGTCATTTCGTTGGCAGCCGGTATATATTCCGGTTCGCAGGCATTAAGTATTTCCCACCCCGATAATTCTGCAGATGTGCATTACACACTTGATGGATCGGAACCTGATCAATCAGATCCCAGGTATACCAGTCCATTGCTGATAAGTAATACTTCTGTGATACGCGCACGTGCATATTCACCAGGGAAAATGCCCAGCACACTTATTACCCGATCATATCTAATCAATGAAAATATTGATCTGCCAGTGATTTCAATTACCACAGATCCGCCAAATTTATGGGATTATAATACCGGAATCTATATGCTGGGACCCGATGCCGAAACAGATTTTCCACATTTTGGCGCAAACTTTTGGCAAGACTGGGAAAAGCCGGTACATGTGGAGTTCTTTGAAACGGATGGAAATTTGGGCTTTAATGCAAATGCCGGAGTAAAGATTACCGGAGGATGGAGCCGCGGGTTTCCACAGAAATCGCTGGCATTTTTTATACGGCGCAGGTATGGACAGGCAGAACTAAAGTATCCACTATTTGCTGATCAGGAAATTAATGAGTTTAAGGCATTTGCACTTCGAAATGGTGGTAATGACTGGGATGGCGCCATGATCCGTGACGGAATGATGACCGGACTTGTCAAATCTCTTGATCTGGAACGTCAGGCATTCCGGCCGGTGGTTGTCTTTCTGAATGGTGAGTACTGGGGAATACAGAACCTGCGTGAAAAAATAAATGAGGATTTTCTGGCGTCTCATCATAATCTGGATCCCTCAAAGATTGACATGCTTGAAAATAATGCGACTGCCCTGGAGGGTGATCCTGAACATTATAATATGATGATGGATTATATTTTAAATAACAACATAAAGGATACGGAAGTCTACGAAAACACAGAGAAACTGGTTGATATAAATAATTTCATCGATTACGAAGTGTCACAAATCTTTTTCGATAATACCGATTGGCCGGGGAATAATATAAAGTTCTGGCGTCCGCAGACCGCTGAAGGAAAATGGCGATGGATTTTATATGATACCGATTTCGGGTTTGATCGCTGGAATTCGGGCACCGTATCAAATAATACACTGGCTTTCGCAACCGAAACAAATGGTCCCAATTGGCCAAATCCGCCATGGTCAACCCAATTATTAAGACGATTACTGGAAAATGATACATTTAAAAATAAGTTCATAAACCGGTATGCCGATCATCTGAATACCATATTCTCAGGCGTCAGAGTAAGTTCACAGATTGACAGTATTAAAGAGCTCGTTCGTGCGGATATGTCGCGTCATGCCATCCGCTGGGGAAGAACCTACGATGCCTGGGAATCTAATGTAACCCGTCTCAAAGTGTTTGCTTCCCAACGTCCCGCTTATGCGAAACTACATATCCGGCAAAAATTTAATATTGGTGGTGAATCCATATTAACAGTGCAAAATACAAATGCTGAGGGCGGACTTTTGCGGGTTAATTCCCTAAGTATAACATCGGAACAATGGCAGGGGGCATATTTCCCCGGCATACCGATCCAGGTTAAAGCCATACCGGCAGCAGGATACAAATTTTCCGGCTGGTCCGGTGCTGTGAACAGCAATATCGACTCTTTGGAATTGGATCTCACAAGTAGTATGACCCTAATCGCTGGCTTTGCTCCTGATACGTCGCTGGTTATAAATGAAATAAACTATAATTCAAATTCCGATTTCCTCGTTGGTGACTGGGTCGAGTTTTATAATAAAAGCATTCTGCCGATAGATATCTCCGGATGGGTATTTAAAGACTCAGATGATTTACATATGTTTACGTTTCCCGATTCATTTGTCATTAATCCGGATTCATATATTGTAATAAGTCGGGACTCAGCCGCATTTACTACCGGTTTTCCATCGGTTTCAAATGTGGCCGGATTCTTTGATTTCGGTTTAAACAATAGTGGCGAGCTTTTACGCTTATATGATGATAACAACCATATCATAGATTCACTTACGTATATGGATATTCCTCCCTGGCCAATCGAGCCGGATGGTTTTGGATCGACACTTTCGCTGATTGATCCGGACATGGATAATAGTCTGGCCGATAGCTGGGAAGCTTCGGTTATTCATGGCACACCGGGTTTGCCAAACCGTGGATTAACATCTGTCGGTGAAAATCAGCGTGTAGCTGTTCCGGAACAGTACAGTCTTGGCCAGAATTACCCGAATCCATTTAATCCGGTAACGGTTATCGGCTATCGGCTTTCGGCCGTCAGCGAAGTAGAATTAAGTGTGTATAATCTAATTGGCCAAAAGGTAGCGACACTGGTGTCTGAGAAGCAAAACACAGGTTCCTATAAGGTAGAATGGGATGCGAGTGGATTTTCAAGCGGGGTTTACTATTACAGGATTACAGCCGGGAGTTACTTCGAGGTCAAAAAAATGATTTTAATAAAATAACGATATTTTGTCCATTTTAGTTTTTTATATTTCGACAGGATAACAGGGTAAATAATTAGAAATTAGAGATGAGAAATGATCAGTCGGCAATTGGCGATACGCGATTGGCAGTTATCGCGCAGAGAGGCGGATTCGCCTTCCGGCGGACAAATTACTAATTCCAAAATTTTCTGCGTTTCTGCGTCTCAGCGAGAGAAATTTATATCGGTGTAGGAATAGATAAATGACCCTATAGTAGTACAATAAACTGGGATAAACGCTCTTGACATTTAACATAAATCGTGTATATTAATAAGTTTAATTAAACCGGAAAATCTTGATGCATGATCAGTTTTTGAATAAGCGAAATATTATAATAATGACCATTGCTGTTTTGGTAATTATCGTATTGCTTTTACCAATAAATATACCTTTTTCAGTCAATATTACCGGAAAGGTGATGCCCGGCTATCAGTGGTTGTTGGCCAGGCAGACGGATGGAAGTATAATATCAACTCTGTATGACTACTCGCAGGATAGAACAGATAGTTATGCCGCCTACCAGATTGAACGGGGCGATATATTTCATTTTAAAACACGACCGGAAATTAAAGAAGTAACATTTGTCACAGCCGGTGATACAATCGGCCATATATTTTCAAACATGTTTTTCCAGGAGTTACGGGAACTGGAAGGGGCACTTGCCGTCGCCAAGGCCAACCTGGATGTGGTTTCGACCGGTGAAAAAGAGTCCATTATCAGCGAAGCCAACGATCAGTTTCTGCTCAATCGGGAGCGATCACTGGTACAAAATAATATATTGGAACGTCAGTCAAAGTTATATCAGGATGCGCTCATCTCAAGTGAGGATTTTGAAATCACACGCGGCATGACCCGTATATATGAACTGGAAACCCAGGTAGCCGCCGCACATTTAATTACGTTGCAAACCGGAGAAAAACCGGAGATTATTACGCAGGCCAGGACTCAGATTGAATCTATTGAGAAACAACTTGTGATACTGCATAATCAATTAAGCGAATATACAATAACCACACCCCTCACGGGCAATATTAATATGGTATCCTCACCAGATACGCTGCTTCTGGTCTCTGATGACACCAGGGTTGTTATTATGCCCATTTTATGGCAATTTATGACTGAAGTAGATACATCACTTTCATTTACTATTCAAACACCATTTGACGGAGAAGTATGGGAAGGATCGATTGTAAATAAGTCAAACTTTATGCGTATGATAGGCGGTCAGCAGGTATTCATCGCGACCGGTAAAATATCCGATCACCTGAGTGACTTGCCGGTAAATATGCTGGTCCAATGCTCTGTCACAGGCGCCACCCGATCCATTTGGGACTATGTAAGGTTCTTTTTAGAAGCGTTGGTTTGATATGGCGAGAATTGAATATAAATATTTGTTATCCAAGCGTCAGATTCCGGAAATAGTCGGTGCCATATCACCCCATGTCAGATATGATTATTATTCTGACATAATGGAAGATAAGAAATACACAGTGCGAAGTATATATCTGGATACAACCGCACTTGATTTTTATCAGGAGAAATTATCCGGAATTAAAAGAAGAAAAAAAGTTCGGATTCGTGGATATAATGATGAAACTGCGAATTCGAAGGTTTTTTTAGAGATTAAGCGTAAAAACGGCCCGACTATTAAGAAATCGCGTGCAACTGTTGAATTTAAAAATTTACAGAATCTGCTGACCGATGGAGATATAAAAAAATACGTGGTGAGTTCAAATGGATCAGCACCACCTTATCAGGCAGCCAATCATTTTTTTTATTATTTACAAAAGATGAGTCTTATTCCGGCCATAAAAGTGATGTATGAACGGGAGGCATTTTTTTACAAATTTAATAAAAATTTGCGTATTACATTAGATTCCAATTTGCGCAGTTCACTGGATGTTTCGATAAAAAATTTACATTTTGAGGAAAACCTGACCTATGCGATGCCAGAAAAGGCCATCCTGGAAATTAAATTTGAAACAGAAATTCCACTTTGGTTGCAGAATATTCTAACCCAATTTAAACTTTCGCATCAGGCAATATCAAAATATACTAATTGTCTGGACACCCATAGCAAATATGAGCGTCAACTACAACGCTCGTTACACGGTTTGGCCAGATACAATGAATTCAAGTTTTATCCTAGAACAGAAAGAAACATCTAATTATGCTTGAAGGATTCTCAAACTCAATTTTTCTCGAACTGGACTTTGTTGTTTTTTTTGCAAATCTGACCATGGCGCTTATTTGCGGATTTATAATATCCGTTTTTTATCGATTTAGCTTTAAAGGCCCGCATTATTCAACCTCATTTGTTCAGGCACTTGTGATCCTGGCCATGGTGACCGCGTTGGTTATTATGGTAATTGGAAATAATCTGGCCCGGGCATTCGGTTTGGTCGGTGCCATGTCTATTATCCGCTTCCGAACAGCTGTAAAAGATACCCAGGACATAGTATTTATCTTCTTTTCACTGGCCGCAGGAATGGCGGCGGGAGTGGGACTAAAAATTCTGGCCGTATTTGGCACGTTGTTTATCGGTACAGTGTTATATACAATGAGCAGTTTGAACTATGCACATCCACGCAAGAGAGATTATCTGTTACAGTTTCAATGTGATTTGGCCGAGGGTGAGGAAACTTATCTGCAAGCAATTCAAAAATTTTGTAGAAGAAATAAATTAATAAACATGCAGTCTGTAGGCGCGGAAGAATTATACGAGCTTTCTTATCATATTGAACTAAAAAAACGCAGCGAACGAACAAACCTCATTAAAGAGCTGAATGGTCTCAACCAGGTCGAGCATGTTCGTCTTTATATGGATGATGAGCAGATTTAAAAAGTAGGGACACGGCATGTTGAAAATCACGTATTTCGGGACCGTGTCACTACGAGAGGTCCTAAATCAAATAATTCGCCAATAGTTTGTGTTTTCTCATTCGAATTTCCCAGTTAATTCTTATTCACCAATTTTAAATACCGCTTTTGTTACCTCACCTGTACGAGCATCAGCAAGTGCTTGTTCATAATTTTCGAGTGAATAAAATTTTACCCCGAGTGTCTCCAGCGGAATTCGAATGGCGTTCATAACCGCCATTCCACGGTTAAAAGTTTTGGGGTTAATCACCGAGCCTAACAGGGTCAATTCTTTCTTGAATATGTCATATGGTGTAATAGATATTTCCGCATTCTGCGGTGAGATGCCAAAAAAGAGAAACCGGCCCAAAGGTTTTAATTTTTTAATGGATGATTCAATGGCATTGCTATTACCACTGCAATCAATTATTACATCAAATCCGGATTTAAACTTTATAAGTTCTTCAGGATCTACCACTTCATACCCAAGATCTTCCACAATTTTCCGGCGTATCATATTTGGCTCGCTGATCAGTACATTTTTTGCATCATTGTAATTAAGAACCAGGCGCCATAACAATCCGATGATTCCGGCACCAAGTATTAAGATGGAATGATCATTTTCCACAGGATGGATTTTGTCCCAACCGTGAATGATGCAGGATATTGGTTCTGAAAGGGCCCCCCAGGCAAGATCTGCATTTTTGGGTAGAATAAATGCCTGTTTTTGTGGAACAACACAATATTCAGCCCATCCACCATTTTGATTGATTCCGATCGCTTGATTATTCTGGCAAAAATTAATATTTCCTTTCAGGCAGTAATCGCATGCCCCGCAATAATTGTTGGGGTCGACCGCGACCCTGTCACCGATTGAAAAATTTGTTACATTGGTACCGACGGCGCTGACAGTGCCGGAAAATTCATGTCCCAGAATCACCTCATCTGCTGCTGGTGCATCGCCGGCAATGATATGAAGATCCGTACCACAAATTCCGGAATATGCTATTTCTATTAAAATATCATTCTCGCCAACTTCCGGAATGGGTTGCTCTTTTTGTCGTACCGGTCCGGGACGCTGATATTCGATCACTTGCATATATGCCTCTCCACCGCTAACTAAATAATTTTCTTACCAGTGTTAAGGGCTTATGAAAGACCCATATGAACACCGGGAGAATTTTTATTAGTAAATAGAAAATCGGTATTATTTAAACAGTTTTTCTAATATACCAATTTCAGGTTTCAGAATACAATCCACCTTCCTTTATATCTTTATCCTGCCTCCTGCATCCTGTATCTTGCATCCTGTATCCAGCTTCCTGTTTTTCCCTCACACATGCGCCACCTCATCACTGGGTTTAGTATATCGATTAACCAATATGTGCGCTGTTCTGTAATATATTTTGTTTTGAGAACCACTTTTGGCAATATCTATTTATAGCCTATATTTACGGGCAATTCACAGACAAAAGATGTCATGATAAATAAACGAATTATATTTATTTCTTGACAAACGAATTCTCAGTATATATATTCAGTCACATTCAGTTAAACGTTTAACTAAATATGCCCTCAACAATAAAAGATGTTGCAAAAAAAGCCGGTGTTTCTACCACCACCGTATCGCTAGTCTTACACAATCATAAAAGAATACCAGATATCACACGCAAAAAAGTGTTAAAAGTGGTTAAAACTCTAAACTATCGGCCATCAAAAATTGCACGTGGTCTGGTCCTCAAACAAACACATAATATCGGTTTCATTGTGACAGATGATCACTTTCTCAGGACAGAACCTTTTTACACGCAGATTTTTCTTGGAACTGAATTTGAATCTCGCGGACATGATTACTATGTCCTGTTGCATACTATCCCCTCAAAATTTGAAGGCGAGGATTGTCTGCCCAGGTTTGTAAAAGAACGTAATGTGGATGGAATAATTATTGCCGGAAAAGTGCCCAAGGAAATTATTACCTGTATGGAACCCTATAAAATCCCCCTTGTTTTTGTTGATTATTATCCGTCAACCGGGGATTATCCGGCTGTTTTAATTGATAATATTGATGGTGGAAAAAAGGCAACACAGCACCTGATTGACATGGGGCATAGCTAGAATAGGATTTTTGGGCGGGGATATGACACATCCCAGTATAAGAGAACGATATGAAGGATACCGCCAGGCACTTAAGACAAACAATTTGAAATATTATAGTAAGTATGTATTTCAAAGTGAAGAAAATACGGATCGTGATAGTGGCTGCAAAGCAGCGGCTAAGCTGATGCTCAAAAGTGAAAATATGACTGCTATATTTGCCTGTAATGATGCCATGGCAATTGGTGCATTGCAATATTTTAAGGAAAATAAAATTAAGGTGCCGGATGACATTTCGTTAATAGGATTTGATGATGTGGAAGCAGATAGGTTCATCTCTCCTTCATTAAGCACCATGCGGGTTTCCAAAACGGATCTGGGGACGATGACAATGCAATTGATGATGGAGATATTAAGCGGTCGCAAGGAGGAATCCACAAAAATTCTGGTCGGTACAAAATTAATCCAGCGTGAATCTGTCAAAAAACTTATCAATAAAAACTAAGCATTTTATATTCATTTTATCAATAAACTAAAAGTTAAACAAAATTGTGAGAGGAGGATGTGAAAACAAATCTAGCAAATTATTTATTTTCATTACCTAACAACAAAGGGAGTAGTTATGGAAGCATTTGTTAAAAAATTTAATTGGTATGTGTGCGGAGTAATCATAATACTTATCGTATTAATCCCCGTACTATCATTTGGCCAGTATAGTATTAGAGATGTCGGCGGTTTAGAGTCAGAATTGCCGTCTTACTGGACCAAGGGCAGTGAGCCGGATGGCGCTACACTAACCTGGGCAACTGATGAGTATAATAGCCTCGGCCGGTCTCTAAAGATCAGTAAAGTGGCAACCTCTGAAGCGGCTGCCTGGGTATCTGAGAACATGTGTGACCAGTGGACACCGACACACGCTGCCGACAAGGACTGGTTACTGGGCGCTTATGTAATGACTGAGAATGTTAATGTAAATCCCGCCAATGATGATGAGAGATGGTACCTCAAATGGGAGTTCTGGGATAGTTCAGGCGTGTATATTGGTGAAACTATGGTGCCGATTGATCAGAGTGTAGCCAGCAACGGCTCGTTTATGGCCGATACCAATGATGTTGGTGCTTCGATTCTTCCAAGGCCATCTTTTACGACGATCGTTAGTTTTGTCGGCGGTAAGGATGCGACCGGAACGGTTTGGGTTGATAATTTTATTATGGCAGACTCGCGTGGTGCAAAGTGGAGTGCCATATGGAATAATACATTTATTTGCCCCACAGGCTGGTTCTACTGGCTGCCGAGCACGGACGGAGTGATCTCACATGGTTATGAAAATACAAGATTAACCACTGCAGAGGCACACAGTGGTGTCACTTCGCTTATGTTTGATCTGCCCTTTGACCGTGATGTTCATGATGCATTCATCGGAGCAAAACGCGTACCTCTGGATAATACTGTAAAACCGGGAGATATTGTTCGTATGAGTGTCTGGATCAAGGCTAAAAATCTGGTTCCCGATTCTGCAGCGACTGATCCGAATGGCTGGTCATGCGGTTTTACCCCTATATTTTTTGGATCGGCGGATAACAACGCCGGGTTTGGTCCTAATGAGGTGGGAGCGCACGATTCTCACTTTAAATTTCCACCGGTAACTGAGTTTGACTGGACGGAATACACTGCGGATTTTGAAGTTCCTGAAGGCGCTGGTGCCATGTCGGCAAGGTTACATCCGTATGCGAAGATGACCGGTACAATTTATTTTGATGATTTAAAAGTTGAAAAACTGGATGTACCGCAAATCAGCAATATCGGTGGTTTTGAGTCGGACTTGCCATCATACTGGACAAAGGCTGTCGAACCAAGTGGTGCAACCCTGGAATGGGCAACGGATGAGTATTTGACCCTCGGCCGGTCTCTGAAAATCAGTAAAGAAGTGACCTCTGAAGCGGCGGTCTGGAAATCAGAAAATATGTGCGATCAGTGGACACCGACGCACGCTGCCGATCAGGACTGGTTACTGGGTGCTTACGTAAAGACCCAGAATGTGAATACCAATCCAGCCAATGATGATGAAAGATGGTACATGAAATGGGAGTTCTGGGATAGTTCAGGCGTATTTATTGGTGAAACTATGGTGCCGATCGATCAGAGTATGGCCAGCAACGGCGCTTTTATGGCCGATACCAACGACGTTGGTGCTTCGATTCTACCAAGACCATCTTTTACGACGATCGTTAGTTTTGTCGGCGGTAAGGATGCAACCGGAACGGTTTGGGTGGATAATTTTATTATGGCCAGCTCACGAGGTGCAAAGTGGAGTGCCATATGGAATGATACATTTATTTGTCCGACCGGCTGGTTTTACTGGCTGCCGAGCACGGACGGGATGGTATCGCATGGCTATGAAAACACAAGATTAACCTCCGCAGAGGCGCATAGCGGTTTAACCTCACTTATGTTTGATCTGCCTTTTGACCGTGATGTTCATGACGCATTTATCGGCGCAAAACGCGTGCCGCTGACTTCTGAAGAAAATGGTAAAACCGGGTACTGGTTAACAGAAAATGTCAGCCCGGGAGATATTGTCCGGCTAAAAGTCTGGATCAAGGCAACTGATCTGGTTCCGGATTCCGCTGCAGCCGATCCAAACGGCTGGTCATGCGGTTTTACCCCGATATTTTTCGCATCGGCAGATAACAATGCCGGGTTTGGTCCGAATGAGTTGAAAGCATATGACTCTCATTTTAAGTTTCCACCGGTGACTGAGTTTGACTGGACAGAATACACTGCGGATTTTAAAGTTCCTGAAGGCACCGGTGCCATGTCCGTGAGATTACATCCTTATGCGAAAATTACCGGTAAGATCTATTTTGATGATTTAACAGTTGAAAAACTGGATGTACCGCAAATCAGCAATATCGGCGGTTTTGAGTCAGACCTGCCATCATACTGGACAAAGGGTGCCGAACCCAGTGGCGCAACTTTGGAATGGTCAACGTCTGAGTATATGAGTCTTGGCCGGTCGTTAAAGATCAGCAAAGAAGTGACTTCTGATGCGGCTGCCTGGGTATCTGAGAACATGTGCGATCAGTGGACACCATCACATGCTGCCGATAAGGATTGGTTACTGGGTGCTTACGTCAAGACCCAGAATGTGAATACCAATCCTGCCAATGATGATGAGAGATGGTACCTCAAATGGGAGTTCTGGGATAGTTCAGGCGTGTATATTGGTGAAACTATGGTGCCGATTGACCAAAGTGTAGCCAGCAATGGCGCGTTTATGGCCGATACCAATGATGTTGGTGCTTCGATTCTTCCAAGGCCATCTTTTACGACGATCGTTAGTTTTGTCGGCGGTAAGGATGCGACCGGAACGGTTTGGGTTGATAATTTTATCATGGCAGACTCGCGTGGTGCAAAGTGGAGTGCCATATGGAATAATACATTTATTTGCCCCACAGGCTGGTTTTACTGGCTGCCGAGCACGGACGGAGTGATCTCACATGGTTATGAAAATACAAGATTAACCTCTGCAGAGGCGCATAGCGGTTTAACCTCACTTATGTTTGATCTGCCTTTTGACCGTGATGTTCATGATGCATTTATCGGCGCAAAAAGAGTTCCTTTCGATCATAGTGATTATACTCCTCCGGGAAAAACTTCCTCTGCGTCCACGGAACTTCTTAAAGCAGAGCCGGGAGATATCGTTCGCATAAGTGTCTGGATCAAGGCGACGGATCTGGTTCCGGATTCCGCTGCGGCCGATCCGAATGGCTGGTCATGTGGATTTACCCCAATCTTTTTCGCATCTGCGGATAATAATGCCGGGTTTGGTCCGAATGAGTTGAAAGCATATGACTCTCATTTTAAGTTTCCGCCGGTTACCGCATTTGACTGGACGGAATACTATACGGATTTTGAAGTACCCGAAGGCGCGGGTGCCATGTCTGCAAGATTGCATCCATATGCAAAGATCACCGGCACGATTTATTTCGATGATTTAACTATTAAAGTCATCGGAAAGGCCAGCGATCTTGGAGAAAGGGATAATAATTCTCCGCTAACATTTGAACTGGGAAATAATTATCCGAATCCTTTTAATCCTACGACCACCATTGAGTATAGTATACCAGATGCCGGAAGAGTAACTCTGGAAATTTTTAATATTCTGGGACAAAATATGCTTACGCTTGTAGATGAAAACCAATCCACAGGAAGATATCAGGTAGTGTGGGATGGAAAAGACAAAGCAGGCTCTCTGGTTGGAAGTGGTATCTATTTTTATCAGTTAAGAACTAAAAATGCAGTGACCGTTAAGAAGATGATCCTCCTTAAATAAAGCTGCATAGCACGAAGTAGTCCACCTTCCGGGGTGGACTACTTCTTTTTAAGTGATTCGCCCGCTCCCCATCTCATTGCAGAGATGGTGGATTTATGGGTGCTTTTTGGTACAGGCTAAGAAAACCGATATAAAAGGTGTGCCTTATGTTTATAAAGAGATTTGTATACATTTTTTGCATGATCGGATTGGCTTTGTCGTTTGTGATTCCAAAAAATGTTGTTGCGGGTACAACGGGAAAAATAGCGGGAACAATAATTGATGCCCAAACCAATGAACCGCTTCCCGGCGCTAATATTATAGTAACAGGTACCCTATTGGGCGCTACCTCGGATGAGGATGGAAGTTACTTCATTCTGAACATTTCACCTGGCAAATATCAACTGGAGTCAATGTATATTGGTTATGCAACATCTGTAATTAAGGATGTTAAGGTATCAGTTGATCAAACAACCCTGATTAATATTGAACTGAATTCGGAAATGCTGGAATCCGAGACAATTGAAGTTGTCGCCCAGCGGCCTTTGGTACAAAAGGATTTGACTTCTACCATGGCGAAAGTTACCGGTGAAGAAATTCAGGCATTGCCCATTGAAAATGTTTCCGGAGTTGTAAACCTTCAGGCAGGTGTCGTCGATGGTCACTTTCGCGGTGGGCGTACAGAAGAGGTAAAATATCTTATCGACGGCGTCTCTGTAACAGACGCGTTTACAGGTAATTATACCATGGAAGCGGATGTAAATAGCATCGAAGAAGTGCAGGTACTTACCGGCACGTTCAACGCCGAATATGGCGAAGCACTATCGGGCATTGTCAATCAGGTTACAAAAGTTCCCGGAACAAGCATTACCGGAGCCATCTCTGCATTTGCCGGTGACTATGTAACTAATCGAACCGATATATATAAAAATATTGACAATGTTACCCCAATGGATTTGTATAATTTGCAGGCCAGCCTGGGTGGCCCGGTTCCGGGTCTTGGTGATCATCTAAAGTTTTATCTATCCGGTCGCTGGGACAACAACCAGGGGTATCTCTATGGGCAGAGGCAATTTAATCCCTGGGATAATTCTGACTTTTCTGCAAACGATCCTGCCGACTGGTATGTAGGGGCAACCGGAGATAGTGAATATGTTGCCATGAATAAATCGGTACGGGGAAGTGTTCAGGGTAAATTATATATCAATGTTGGCGATTCGAAATGGATTGTTTTGCAGGGTATGTATCAGAATACAGAGTATAACGATTATGATCATAACTATCAGATTAATCCTGATGGAACCTATCAGAAATTTCAGAATGGTTTGCTTGGCAGTCTTACCTATACGCATGTATTTACGCCAGCCACATTTATGGACCTTAAATTCTCCACATTTTTAACTGAAACAAAACAATATGTCTATGAAAATCCGCTGGATACCCGTTATATGCCACTTGATGCGCAGTCCGTTGTGAGCGGCAATGCGTTCTATGTATCAGGTACTGAAAACTGGCATTTTTATCATAAAATTAGAACCAATACCGGAGGACTGGATGTAACTTCTCAGGCATCCACATTTCATTTGCTAAAAGCCGGTGCGCAAGTACAATTATATGATTTACAATATGAAGATTTTCAGATTCATGTGGATCCGGCATATGATGATCAGGGAAATTTTACGGGATATGAACAGTCATTACCTGTCCCCGGGAGCTTTGATAATAATGTGTATTCAAATAACCCCTTCCAGTTAGCAGCGTATATTCAGGATAAAATTGAATTACCATATCTGATTGTAAATCTTGGTCTTCGATTTGATTATTTTGAACCCGATGCGATGGCTTTGAATGATCCGGATAATATTGCTGTTCTTGATGATATGTCGCCCCCATTTCCTGATTCGCTTTTCACGCAAGCTTCTGCCAAATCTCAGTTTAGTCCCCGAATCGGCCTCTCTTATCCAATATCCGAATCGGGCGCGGTTCATATTTCGTATGGGCACTTTTTCCAAGTACCGCCTTTTGAATATTTATATCGCAATCCAAATTACAGGGTCGCCCTAACCGGTTCATTCCCTGAACACATTGGGAATATAATCGGCAATCCCGATTTGCAACCACAACAGACAAATCAATATGAAATTGGATTGCAGCAACAAATTTTGCCTGAACTGGGGCTCAATGTCACAGCATATTATAAAGATATTCGAAATTTATTAGGACAAGAACTGCATATTAAAAATAATTTCAAAAAATTCGGAAAATATGTTAACCGGGATTATGGCTCGGTAAAAGGCTTTATCATCTCTCTGGAAAAACGGATGAGTCATTATTACGCAGCTACAATTGACTATACCTATCAAACGGCCAATGGTAATGCCTCGGAACCCAATGACGAGTTTGAAAATTCACAGAGAAATCCACCCATAGAAACAAATAAGCAACTGGTGCCTCTGAATTGGGATCGCACACATTCATTGAATTTTACAGTGACGGTTGGTACACCCGGTGACTTTCTGGTTAGTTCGATTGGTAAATTGGGATCCGGCCTTCCCTATACGCCATCGATTCAGGATCAGCGAACCGGATTAGAAAATAGTGATAACCGGCCTATGTATTTCAATTTTGATATGTATATCACAAAATATTTCAACATTTCTAACAATTATTTATCCGTATTTTTAAAGGTCTATAATTTATTTGATACTGCCAATGAAAACGATGTGTTTACAGATACCGGCAGAGCGGGTTATACTCTGGAACTAACCAGGCAGCAAGCACAACCCCGGGGTGTAAACACGATTGAAGAATACTACACCCGACCGGATTACTATTCCGCTCCAAGATCAATTGTCCTTGGGCTTGGCTACACATTTTAATACTAACATTTTCCTGAAATTTGGAGAATATTATTGTGTTTCAAAATATAATCTCAAAGAGAATATCAACAGGGCTTATTTTACTGGCCATCAATTTATTTTTAACCACTTCCATTTTTTCCCAGCGTTTACCGGACTGGAGTAAAGGAAACCATAATTACACTAAAAAAGGGTTTATGAATGGTAACCTGATTGAAACAGTATATTACAATTTCGGAGAAGTGGGTGACTGGCAGAATGAGCCCAGCAGAAGCGGTGTCTGGCCAAAAGGTACCAATCCCGCTCAGACATATCTTGATGGTGTGGCTATAATTGTACAAGCTGAAGCAGAAGATCCTTTTGGTAAACTGATACATCCGCTCGAGACCAATTATTATGAATTTACCCGTGTGGATCCGGCCACACGAGTGGCCTATGGCTGGTGGCCACTACCCAATTATACGAATACGCACTCAAACAGTCCGGCCCGGAGCGATGATCCCTCAACCTGGCCGGATAGCTGGCCTGATCGCCTTAGTGAGTTTGATGGTAAATGGAATGGATTAATTAATCCGGCAAAGCAAAATGCTGATGTGGAAACCTATTTTGTTTTTGATGACAATGAAGATCGCGAATATATCAACAAAAACAGTTTTTATCCGGATGCTGATGATACCACTCGCGGCGGTCTGGGGATGCAGGTTCGTGCCCGCGGTTTTCAATGGTCTCAGGTATTGGCAGAAGATGTAATCTTCTGGTTTTATGAGATCACAAACATGAGCACTACGGATTATGACAAGGTATTGTTTGCCCAATATGTCGACTGGGGAATTGGAGGACATGATAACTCTTCAAGCAATGCCGGTGATTATGATGAGATCTTAGATATTTCATTTGCATGGTCCACAGTAGCTTATGGCAGTCCGGGACACTGGAGTCCGGTAGGATTGGCCGCATATGCATTTTTAGAAAGTCCTGGTATTTCAACTGATTATAAAGATAATGATACCGACGGCTTGACGGATGAACAACGGGATAATACCGCACAGGTTTTTATTGAGCAACCAGAGGACGATCCCTTTATTAATAACGTAGCCAGTGATACCGCTTTATTCAGACAGTTTTATGGATATCCATGGCGACCGCATTGGGATGCGGACGAAAATGCGGACTGGCGATCATATACGGATGTAAACGAGAATGGCCAATGGGATGAGGGTGAACCACTGAATGACGATGTGGGTACGGATGGTCTGGGAAATTTTGACGATGGCTATGCCGGTCCGGATGCCGACGGCACAGAAGGAAATGGCCGCCCCGATCAGGGTGAACCGGGCTTTGGATTGCTTGATAAAGATGAATCTGACCAGTTAGGTCTTACCGGATTTCTAATTTATCCGGTACATCAATATGAACTCAAAGATGATGAGGAAAATTGGCAGGTACTTTCCTCACTGCCATCCCCACATGGACAGGTGTTAGAAAATGTAAATCTGGCAAATTATTTCTCCAGTTACTTGTTTCATTTAAAGGGCAGAACTACCTATGGCCAGGAGACAGGTGAGACCGAGCGCTTTTCAATGGCCCTGATTTTTGGCATTGATAGCGATGACCTTTTTCGCCGTAAAAGAACGGTGCAGCAAATATATAATGCCAACTATAATTTTGCGAAACCCCCTGAAAAACCTTTAATAAAAGCGATTGCCGGCGATAAACGGGTTACATTGTACTGGGATGATCGTTCGGAAAAGACCTTTGATGAGTTTTATCAAAAATATAATTTTGAGGGATATCGGATATACCGAAGTACAGAACCAAATTTTCTTGAAAATAAATTAATTACAGATGCGTATGGTAAATCAACCTTCAGAAAACCAATTGTCCAGTTTGATTTGGCAGATGGAATAAAAGGGCTTCATCCCATCGATGTTAATGGTGCGATGTTCAATCTGGGTGAGGATACAGGAATAAGGCATACCTATATCGATTCAAGTCTTCAGAACGGCCAAACATATTATTACGCCGTGGTAGCTTATGATCAGGGATTTACAACGACTACTGTTGAAGGACAATTCATAGGTATACCGCCATCGGAAACAACCAGCACTATAAAAGTAGATATATATGGTGATTATAAGACGGATATAAACACAGCCGTTGTGACGCCAAGTGCCCCGGCTGCCGGTTATGTCGCACCGGAAATCAAACAAGCACCACATATAGGTCCGGGTACCGGTGGGATAATGATTAATGTATTGGATCCCGATACAGTAAAGGATGATCATACCTATCGGCTTGAGTTTCAAAATAATACGCCGTTCCACGATGACCCAAACCCGTTATATAGTCTGATAGATTACACTTCGGGCGACACAATCATTAATGCAGTCGTCCTCTATGAAAATGAAGTGCAGACAGAAGTAATTGATGGTTTTGCAGTAGATATTTTCCATGATGACGAAGTCGTTATAGATGAGGAACAAACAAGTTGGATACAAGGAAATACCAATTATCGAACAGAGGCTGGTTTTGATCCACGATTTGCTCCCGCATACCAGGCAAAACGAGTAGATTACCCGGCAGATTTTGAACTTACTTTTGTTGGAAAAGGGGTTGGGGACACTTCTATGCCCGCGACGAGCTTCAGCAATGCAATTCCATCTGATATAGTTATAAATAATCTCACCGAGGATCTTGATCATATTCAGTTTATTTTCCGTGATGAAAATAATGATTCCCTGTTCAATTTGAATGATGCAATATTTATTGTATCCGGAGATTCCGCCGGCAAACGGGCGACTTCATTCCGGGATTGGCGGGTCACCTGGTCGATTTCACTGTTAAAGGATACTACCATAGCCGATGTTGACCAGAGAGGACCGGAGGTAGGTGATGTATTTCATATCAGCACAAAAAAACCATTCAGAACGGGAGAATATTTTGAATTTCTGACGTCATCACCCAGGCTGGATAAGGACAAGGCTAAAACGGATTTGGATGAAATTACAGTTGTACCAAATCCATATGTGGGAGCGGCTTCCTGGGAACCCATTACAAATGATGTAGGTCGTGGGGAAAGAAGAATATATTTTATAAACCTCCCTTCACAGTGTACGATACGTATATACACTATCAGTGGACACCTGGTACAAACATTAGAGCATAATACTACTACGGCCAATGGTCAGGAACCATGGAACCTGGTTTCAAAGGATGGCATGAATGTGGCGTTCGGTATATATATATTCCATGTGGATGCACCTGGTATCGGGGAAAAAATAGGACGTTTCGCCTTAATAAAATGACACAACACAAATTAAAAATGTTGTCGGGGCTTCTATGAAGTATAAAATTATTATTTTTGTCACCATAATCAGCCTGGCCGTTTCCATACAGGCACAATCAAACGAACCGGTCTCAAAAGTAGGAACCGTCGCTGCCACTTTTCTGGAGATCCCTGTCGGTGCCAGATCTGCGGGGATGGGGGGCGCCTATGTAAGTCTGGCAAATGATGTCAGTGCACTTTACTGGAACGTCGCCGGTATAATAAATCTTGATCGAAATGAAATTATGGGAATTCATACACGCTGGATTGGCGAAACCAGTTTTGATTATGCCGGATTGGTAATACCCTTTGGTGAAGCCGGAGCCTTTGGTGTCAGTTTTACCTCTCTAAGCATGGATGACATGAAAGTAAGAACTATTGATAAACCGGAGGGCACCGGTGAATATTTCAGTGCCGGGGATATAAGTATCGGCCTGTCATATGCGTTTAATCTGACCGAGCGGTTTGCCCTCGGATTTACCGGGAAATATATCCAGCAGTCAATCTGGCACATGACAGCGAATGCCTTTGCTCTGGATGCCGGAACGACGTTTAAGACAGATTTGCTAAATGGTATGGTTATTGGCGCTTCTATATCAAATTTCGGGACTCAAATCAAAATGGAAGGACGCGATACCAGGACGTTTCAAGCAGCAGATGAGACAAAAATGGGTTCAAATCAAAATATTCCACACAATATCGAGATGGATGCCTGGGATCTCCCCTTACTTTTTCAAATTGGTGTTTCAACCAATGCCATTCAGACCGAACAATTTCGCTGGACAGTTGCCGTGGACGCCCTGCATCCCACTGATAATTACGAAAGTGTGAATATTGGAACTGAACTTGCTTTCCAGGAATTTATTTTTCTACGTGGTGGATACAATGCATTATTTTTGGATGATAGCGAAGGTGGACTGGCAATCGGGGTTGGATTTTCTACCAAATCACTTTTTAGTAACGTCCTGTTAAAATTCGATTTTGCTTATCAGGATATGAGTCGGCTCGAAAATGCACAATTTTTGTCCGTTGCTTTAGAATTCTGATGCTGGACAAAGCGATTCTTTCATCGGGTATAAATACGTTCTGATTTGTCGAATTTCACAGGGAAGCAATTTTTTCAAATGATTCAAAAGCCTTATAAGAAAGCCAGGCACTCCAATATATTTCTTATACCCATAGTTTTTTCTATCATCCTGGGCTCTCAATCCCGCGCTCAGGACACAGATAAAACTTCCCCGGGATCGTTTGAATTTGATCAATATGATACACCAATAGTTGCCACTGTCGCCAATATAAATATTTCGGCCAAAGAGTTTATGCTTAGTGCTACGAATTCGGTCCGGCGTTTTTAAAGCGATCTAAGGATTCAAAAAAGCGTTACTTAATGGTGATGATCTATGAGAAACTGCTGGCTATAGAAGGGTACAAAAACGGGCTGGATAGCAATGAAAACGTTGTCCGGTCTGTCAAGGCCTATACCGATGATATAATGACCGAAGAATTATTTAAAGATGAGGTTATGAGCCAGGTAAAAGTCAGCAATACAGAAATTGACGGGGCCATACCACTTGAAAAGATTCAGGTATCTTTACACTGGCTCTACACGGCTGATAAAAATGAAATATTTAGTCTGTGGAATTTGCTGAATAGCGGCGCTTCATTTGACAGTTTATTTTCATTACAATTCAATAATGACGTATCAAAAAGTGACCGTACTTTAAATTCCAGCTATTTTCAATTGCAGCAAAAGAATCCACAATTGGCCGCTATTGTGAATAATCTGATTCCTGGTGATTATTCAAAGCCAATACATGTTGATGATGGATGGTATATTGTACTGCTTGAAAATATATTGACCAATGTTGTTATGACCGAGACTGAAATGACTAAAGCGCGACAAGAATTAGAGCGATCCATTTTCAAGCAGAAACTCGATATCGCCTCCGATAACTATGTTCAGGAATTAATGAACGCTCAAAATCCCGTTATCGATCAGACTGCATTTTCCCGGGTTGTATACTATCTGAATAACGAATTTCTCTACCCGGATATTTATGAAACTGATTTACTGCAAAAATTGCTTCCAAAGACCAGCAATGATACAAATCCGGATATTACTAAAAATTCTGATCAGATTTTAATCAGATCTAAATTATATCACATACGATTGCAGGATTTTGTTGATTGGTTCCGGCCACGAATGGCTTATTTGAAATATTCCTCTGACTCTGCCGAAAATTTTATTCTATCCGTACAACAGATTATTTGGCGTATGGTACGTGACTACCTGCTGGTTCAAAGAGCATTGAAACTCTCGCTGGATGATAGGAAAGGGGTTAAAATTCAAGCGGCATGGTGGCAGGATAAAATCGTATATAATGCCATGAAATCGGAAATTGCGAAATCAATTACATTCACTGAAAATGATCTGCGGATCTATTACAATGCCCATACTGATAATTATCTTGATACCAATGACAATGTAATTGACTTTGACAGAGCAAATAATGAATGTTAGGAGTGATTACATTAGAGAAAAATATATGGATAAAATAATGCGCAATGTTTTAAACCTAAAACAAACCTATGAAATAGAGATTTTTGATGATGTACTTAAAAATTTAAATGTCGAGGATGAACAAAATCCAAAAGCGATTGATATGTTTATTGTAAAAAAAGGTGGGCTGCTTCCCCGCCAACCGTATCCTACAATTGATTGGGAATGGCAGCAATGGTACTAAAATCTGTTTGCTTAGTTATGCCTTTGGTTCTGGTATTTTTCTGTTTTTCATGTTCGAGTCAGGATGACTCGGAGGATTCCCGGTTGCTATACTGGTCGGCAAATAATCCGTATGAAATAGAATTTGCCGAGAGTGTCGTCGGGAAATGGAATGTCGCGCATCCCAGAAAGCCCGTTCGATTTCAACCGGTGCCGGAAGGCCGGTCCAGCGAAGAATTTATTCTGGCTGCGGTGGTTGGTAAAACTACACCCGATATGTACTCAAATATGTGGCAGGGTGATGTGGAAACCTATGCCCGCGCCGGTGTTTTAATTCCCCTCGACACGCTCGATGGCTTTATGGAATTTATCTATCAACGTTGTGACAGCGCGGTGATTTCTGAAGTTACTTCCACCGATGGTCATATTTATCAAATTCCCTGGAAAATCAATCCGATTATGCTGTTGTATAATAAAGGACTTATGGAATCGGCCGGTTTTGCTGAACCGCCTGCAACCTATTCTGAATTTATCAAGGCTGCTGAGAACGTATCTACCGATCTGGATGGCGATGGCTATGTAGATCGCTGGGTTGGCTATTCAAATGTGCTGGTCACATGGCTGCAGCGATTCTTCGATTTTTATTCGCTGTATCTTGGGGCATCGGGTGGAGGAAAACTTGTTGACGGAGATAGCGTTGTTTTCAATAATAAAGCGGCGATAGAAACATTTCGTTTTTTGCAAAAGATGTATGCCAATAACTATTTCTCTAAGGAATTGCTTTCGGCAAGACAGGATGTGTTTCTTGGCGGAATTATTGCGACCCGTTTTACCGGACCATGGGAAATAATTCATGCCGAAAAATTCAAGCCGAAGGGGTTTAGGTACGGGTTTAGCCATCTTCCCGTTCCCGATGATCATGTTGGGGATATTTATACCTACGGCGATCCCAAAAACATGGTTATATTTAACACCTGTTCTGATCCACAACGTGCCTGGGAATTCCTGCGCTTTGCCATCAACAAGGAAAATGATCTGGAATTCTTAAAAATTACAACCCAGTTGCCGCGGCGAAAAAATATTTTCGAAGACCCGTATTTTGCAGAGTATTTCACAGATAATCCGCGAATGATTCCTTTCGCAAAACAGTCGAAATTTGTCAGGGGAACAGATCCCACTCCGGCATTAAAAGAGATCTTTGATGTCATCTCGCGGGAATACGAAGCCTGCGTTATACATAGTGTAAAAACCCCGGAACAAGCCATTGCCGATGCGGCGAAGTGGGCACAATTACTACTCGATTGAGGTTATAGTTGATTAAAAAATCAAAATTGACACCATATTTAATGGTTTCACCTTATCTGTTCCACTTTCTGGTATTTGTGGCCTTTCCGGTCATATTTTCCTTTGTGCTGATGTTTCACCGCTGGAATATTATATCACCAATGGAATATGTAGGTCTGAATAATTTTACACGTCTTTTTCAAGATGCCCTGTTTTTTAAAGCCATAATAAATACATTTATTTTTCTGACAATTCATATTCCGTTACAGATTATACTGGCACTATTTTTGGCAGAACTCTTAAATCAGCAAATCAGGTTCAGATCTTTTTTCCGGGCCGCATATTTTCTACCGGTGGTGATTTCGGGTGTCGTAGTAACCATATTATGGCAACAATTGTACGGCCTCGATATGGGTCTGTTTAATCGCATACTGGTAGCACTTGGTTTAAATAAGGTCGGATGGCTTATTGACCCGGCGATGGCCATGCCTTCCATCGCCATTATGGCCACATGGAAAAATGTTGGATTGTATGTTGTCCTGTTTCTGGTGGGTCTGCAAGGGGTGCCTCCGCACTATTATGAAGCAGCCGATATTGATGGCGCGACACATTGGCAAAAATTCAGATACATCACACTACCGGCCATTAATCCGACTATTTTCATGGTTGTTATCCTATCCACGTTGGGTGGATTCTCTCTATTCATCGAGCCGTATATCATGACCGGTGGCGGACCATTAAACAGCACTATTTCTGCCATGTTGTATATCTATAAACAGGGATTTTCATTTTATCATATGGGATATGCGGCAGCGCTCGGATTCTTTTTTGCTGCGATTATCATGATAGTAGTCGTGCTTCAGAAGAAGTTTATTGAAAAGGGATAGAATTCAGTTATTTCGTCAAAAAAATAGCACACGGATTTCGCGGATTAAACGGATTTTCACGGGGCGTTAAACAATATAGGTTACCTGACGGGTATGCACTCTCTGGTTTCCAAACTGAGTTTGGGAACCCAATTGTGTTCCCAAGTTCAACTTGGGAACAAGAATATCAAAATTCCGTCAATCCTGTTATCCTGTCTAAAAAAAACACTAGTCATATAGCACAATATATAAAGAAGCAGGCCAAATGAAAAAGTGGTTGATATATTCGGGATTATTGGTTGGTGGACTGATGTTTATCTATCCGTTCTATTGGATGATCATCGCATCATTATCCCCGGAGCAGGAGATAGCAGGACTGACATTTTTGCCATCCGGATTCAGTTTGCATAGTTATTTGCACATGTTCCAAAAAATTGCAATTGGCAGAGCATTTTTTAACAGCATGTTTGTATCGGTCTCTATCACAGCCGGAGTATTGGTGTTCAGTTCGATGGTCGGATATGCACTTTCCAGATTACAATTTCGCGGTAGTAATGTTATTTTTTATATTATTATTTTCACGATGACATTGCCATTTCAGATCACTCTTATACCACAATACATATTGATCGTTAAGCTGGGATGGGCTAATACTTATTATGCCTTGATTATTCCATATCTGGTCAGTACGATGGGAATACTCCTATTCAGACAATATTTTATGAGCATCCCCCAGGATCTGATAGATGCGGCCAGGATTGATGGATGTGGTGAATTGAGAATATTGTTTCGCATATTGTGGCCAAATTCGATCCCGGCATTGGTGACCGTTGGCATTCTTACTTTTATGGCAGCATGGAACGAAGTTCTGTGGCCGCTTATTGTAATCCGAACCGAGGAAGCAATGACCATGCCGCAAATGGTGACTCTTTTTGCCGTGGGTGGAAGGGCGGAATCCCAATTGGGCACAAAACTGGCTGCGGCTGCGACATTGGCAATCCCGGTACTTGTTACTTATTCATTCTTCCAGAGATATTTTATTCAAAGTATGGCTTCGACCGGCTTAAAGGAGTAAGCAATGGAAATTCAGATAAAACGCCATAAATATAATCTGAATCCTGATATTACACGGGTGGTGTGTAATTATTTTTCTTATGGGGATGAAGCAAGAATAAAACGGATTGCAGACCGGGTTTCAGGCTTGAATGAAAAAGAATCTGAAAATGAATATAATCGTTTGCTGAGAGATTTTTCACCTCGACACAAAAATTTTATCAAACTGATCGAAAGCAATTATAAAAAAGTAGAAGGCTTATTATCTGAAACTACAACTCTCTCCGATCTTAAAAAACAGTTGATTGGTGCATATTTTAGCAGTGAATATTCATTTGAGGCTGCGGCTTTAATGAATCCCTCCATGGTCCCGGGTCAAACAAACGATTCGTTCGTTTTGAGTCTGCGACAGGTTGGTGAGGGGCATATATCCTCGATTGGTTTCCGAAACGGTATGATTGATAAGGCAGGCAATATTAGTGCGAAAAAGCTTCCGCATATGCGCAACTGCCACAGGTCGATGATCAGGGACCTGACATCCGGTTACATTTTGATGAAGATTCCCTACTATCAGAACGCATCGTATTCCCAACCGCACCGGATGAGTGTAATGGTATGGAGGATGCCCGGTTTGTAAAATTTGAAGATGACCAATACTATGCGACTTTTACTGCTTATGACGGACATAAAATTACAATTAAAATGCTGGTGACAAAAGACTTCCTCGATTTCACAGTTAAAAAATTACATGGCCGGGGTGTCAAAAATAAGGGGATGGCATTGTTTCCGGAAAAGATCGATGGAAAATTCGCTATGATTGCCCGCCATGATGGTGAAAACCTCTATTATATGTTGTCGGATAAAATTGATCATTGGGAAGATGCATCTCTGATTGCGCAACCGCTTGAATCCTGGGAATTTGTACAAATCGGTAATTGCGGCTCGCCGATGAGGACAGATCATGGCTGGATACTGCTGACCCATGCCGTGGGTGCCATGCGCCAATATGTTATTAGTGCGTACTTGCTGGATCTTCAAGATCCGCAAAAATAATCGGACGTTTAAAAGATCCGCTTATCATACCGGATGAGAGTGAGCGGGAAGGATATGTACCCAATGTGGTTTACTCATGCGGTGGCATGATCCATAACCGGGAATTGTTCATTCCATATGCCAAATCAGACCACCGGTCCGGGTTTGCATCAATTGGAGTGGATGATTTAATAAGGCAGATGAAATAACGCAGTCTGTTTATTACATTAAGGTGAAGGGGCAAAAGGGCAACAGGAGAAATTTCTAATGTCAAAATCGAAATGCCAAATCAATTATCAATGACCAATTACATAATTTACTTTAATATTTATGCATTTGATTTTGGACATTCATTTGACATTCGGATTTGGTCATTGGACATTTTTTTAATATGTCTTCGTGTTCTTCGTGGTAAAATCTTTTAATTAGCAAATGGGAAAGTACAAGATTCACCTTGATAAATAATATTACTCGTAATACAAAGGAATAAATGATGAAAAATGTGGAACGCTGCCCCGATAATCCGATTATTACTTCCAATGATGTGCCGTTCAGAGTAAATAGTATTTTTAATGCTGGTGCAGTCAAAGTTAAAGATGAATACCTGCTGTTATGCCGGATTGAATTACCCAGTGGTCGTTCCGCTTTCATAATAGCCCGAAGTAAAAACGGTATAAATTTTTCAGTTGATAAACATCCTTGTATGAGTCTGGAAAATCATGGTGAGTGGAATGAATATGTAGAATGGGGAATTGAAGACCCCAGAATTACATTTATTGACAATCAATATTATATTTTATATACAGGATATTCACGCCTCGAGCCCACGGTGATGCTGGCAAAAACCTATGACTTTAAAAAATTTGAAATCATAGGAACGATATACAGTACCATCAAATAAAGATGCGGTTCTCTTTCCCGAAAAGATAAACGGAAAATACTGGAAAATAGACCGGCCTTCGGGTGAATCCCGCCGGGATATGTGGATAAGCGAAAGCCCCGATCTGATCCATTGGGGGCAATACAGATTTTTGATGGAAGGGAAACCCGGCAGCTGGGAACAGAATAAAATTGGCGCTTCGGCACCCCCGATCAAAACAAAAAAAGGATGGTTGATGATCTATCATGGGGTTCGTGGGTTCGGGGTTAGTTCCATATATCGTCAGGGGATTGTGCTGCTGGATTCGGAAAAACCATGGAAAGTTATTGGCCGAAGCAGGATTCCGTTTCTGTCACCGGAAATGGATTATGAGCGGGTTGGGGACGTTCCCAATGTCGTATTTACCACAGGATGGATTCGCGAAAATAACGGCGAAATAAAAATTTACTATTCCGGTGCCGATATGAATATCTGTTTGGCTGAAACAACCGAGGACCATCTACTTTCATTGTGTGAGAAAATATGAAACGAATCTATCAGTTCATCAACTTCATTCTTTTGGTATTAGTATTTTTTGCTTGTGCCAATCATGACAAACAACCGCCTATGACGCTTGTGAATTTGTCGCACCTGGATCATCTGTATCAGGATGTTACATATGGTGATAGTCAATTCGGCATCATCCACATTTACAGCGATTATCCGGACTATAACTATGCCTGGGAAAAGCATGAAGGTATTGCCTGTGTTGATGATGTTGCCCGGGCGTTGGTTGTTTATATCAATCATTATCAGAAAACCGGCAATGAGGAATCATTACGCAAGTCGAGGCAGTTAGTCCGGTGCTTACTATTTATGAGAGCAGATAATGGTTATTTTTATAATTTTATACTCGAAGATAATTCAATAAATAAAACCTATCAGAGGAGTCTCCCCGAAGCAAACTGGTGGTCATGGCGCGCCCTCTGGGCTATGTTGGAGGCACTTCCGACAATGGAAAAGACCGATCCGGAATTGGCTGATCAAATTAACAAGACGGTCTCAGTTTCACTCAGAGCCATATTAAAAGACCGCGTGTTTGAAAAAAAGTTTACTCAGGAGTCGGGGTTTGACATACCTGACTGGCTGGTCTTTGGTTCGGCAGCCGATCAGACGGCGATCCTGATCAGTGCACTATGTCTGTACCCCCAATTTGATTCTTCAGATAAAATCCCGGAGTATGTATCGCAACTGGCATCCGCGCTGGAAAAAATGCAGGCGGGAGATAAAAATAACTTCCCCTATGGCGTTTTTCTGAGCTGGAAGAATATCTGGCATGGTTGGGGCCATCTACAGTCATATGCTTTGTTATCAGCGAGTGAAAAATTAGAGAATACATCATTCCAAAATGCAGCTCTAAGTGAAATAAATGGATTTTATTCATATTTACTTAAAGAAAACTTTTTTGCAGAACTACATTTTGCTAAAGAAGACCAGCAGATAAAAGCAGTAGATATACAAAAATATCCACAAATTGCCTATATCATTCGACCAATGGTGTTTGCTTGTGTTAAGGCTTACGAGATAACCAAGGATGAGAAATATTTAATAAAAGCAGCAAATATTTCTTCCTGGCTTTTTGGTAAAAATATGGCAGAAAAAGCCATGTATAACCCACATACCGGCCGTTGTTTTGATGGTATCCAGAGTGAAAAAGAGATAAATAAAAATTCCGGTGCCGAGTCTACTATTGAAGCACTATTAACTCTGCAAATGCTGGAGAAATATCCGCAAGCATATCAACATCTACTGGACATTATTCAATCACTAAATAGAGATTCTTAAACAATATAAATATGTCATCCTGAACTTGCCTGTCCCGAACTTGTTTCGGGAATTCAGGATCCAAAACATTTCTAACTTGAATTATTGAATATTTACTCGCGCAAAGCCGCAAAGACGCAAAGAAAAATATATTAGATTAAAAATGAAGAATTTGCAGTAACCGTATGCAATTGACATGGGCAATCACAATTTACTAATTACCAGTTCCTAATTCCTAATTGTCTTTTTCTGCGTCTCTGCGTCTTTGCGAGAAATGAATTATCCTGGCTAAACAGATAGTACAAAATTAATATTAATGGCCAATTTTTTCTGGCAGTACTGGCATTAAAAACGGAAAACTGGTAATCTCAAGACTATCATACTTGAATTAAAGGAACTGAAAGATGAAAATGCAACATATTATTAGTGAGAACTGGAAATTCCGTCTTGCCGAGAATCAGGATAGCCCGATACCCGAAATTACATCCGATAAATGGCAATCCGCAACGATTCCGGGAACCGTTCATACAGATTTACTTGATTCAGAATTGATACCGGATCCTTTTTATGCAAAAAATGAAATAGATGTGCAATGGATTGGTGAGCGAGACTGGGAATATAAAACACATTTTGACTTTCCTGCGGACTTTGAAAAAGAGAAGACAACCTATCTGATATTCAATGGTCTGGATACGATTGCAGACATATATTTGAATGATGAGTTGATCGGCAGAACGGAAAATATGTTTATTAATTACCGTTTTACTGTTACAAAACGTCTTAAAGCAAAGAGTAATGTCCTCAAAATTATTTTTAAATCAGCCCTGAACACCGCCAGAGCACTCATAGATGAACATGGCGAATTGTTTTCGGCACGCTGGCCGGAACGCTCCTATATCAGAAAGGCCCAGTATTCCTTTGGCTGGGATTGGGGCCCGGCGCTTCCCACGGCCGGTATCTGGAAGCCACTCTATTTGGAACAAAACGATGGTATTACCATTGAGGCTTGTGGTATCAGTACCTTTGAATTAAGTGATAAAGAAGCGCGAATGCTAATCGACCTGGAATTGGCCGGGCGGGCGGATGTGGCAGAGTCCATCCATGTGGAATTATCAAACAACAAACATATGGTATCAGAAAAATTCCCTCTGGATAATCAATTGATGTCCCAAAATCAAGTTACTGTACCTGATCCGGATCTATGGTGGCCCAGAGGATATGGTGAGCAAAACTTGTATGATCTTAAGGTATCGTTACTTGATCACTCAGGAAATGTCATTGACCAATGGCAGAAAAAAACAGGTATTCGCACAATAGAGTTGGATTTAGGTGAAGAAGAAGATCGGGCCTTCAGATTTGTGGTAAATAATAAACCGGTCTATATGAAAGGTGCCAACTGGATTCCATCCGATTCATTTCTACCCAGAATTTCAGATGAGACTTACCGGCAACTGATTACTGGTGCTGCCGAGGCGAATATGAATATGCTGCGTGTTTGGGGTGGCGGAATTTATGAACAGGATATTTTTTATGAGCTCTGCGATCAGTTGGGATTGATGGTCTGGCAGGATTTTATGTTTGCCTGTGCTACGTATTGGGAGGATCCCGATCATCTGGCAAGTATCGGTATTGAGGTTAAACAAAATATTCAGCGTTTACAGCATCATCCAAGTATCGCCATCTGGTGTGGTAATAATGAGAACGAATGGATCTGGTACAGAGAGGGTATGGGACCCCTTTCTGATATGCCCGGGTTCAGAATATTTCATGAAATATTGCCGGATCTGGTTCAAACATATGATCCGTACCGCACTTATTGGCCCACTTCTCCATTTGGTGAAGAAGATGATCCCAATAGTGAATTTACCGGAAACCGGCATAGCTGGGATATCTGGAGCCGCTGGGTGGATTATACCGATGTGGATGAGGATCGCAGTCTGTTTGTTACTGAGTTTGGATTTCAGGGTCCGGCAAATAAGGATACATTAAACTCCGTGATTCCGGAAGGGGATCGTACCACACAGAGTGAGATTTTTGAATTTCATAATAAACAGGATGATGGCAACGAAAGGTTGTTTCGCTTTCTGGCGGCGCATCTGCCGGTCCGTACGGATTGGCAGGATTTTATTTATCTGACACAACTAAATCAGGGGTTTGCCTTAAAAGCCTGTCTGGAACACTGGCGGCATCGCTGGCCGGAGACAAGCGGCAGTATCATCTGGCAATTGAATGATTGCTGGCCGGTCACCAGTTGGTCACTCGTGGATTCCCATTGGAATAATAAACTGGCATATTATTTTGTAAAAAGAGCATTTGCCGATGAACAATTACAAATTCAAAGGGATGCAGAAGGTATTAATCTTCATTTGATCCACCAGTCTGAAGATGAGTTTGAAGGCAATGTGTTTGTTCAGGTAGTTGATCCGGCTACCGGAACTGTTAAACTTGATTTAACCATCAATGTGGAAAGCCGGACGCCGCTATATTCGGTTTTTTCAAATGAAGAATTACCGAATGATTGTAAATGGATATTGATCGCCAGTTATAATGATGATAACGGTAATCTGGTTTGCCGGAACTTCTATAGTGATTTTCAGTGGAAGCATATGAAGATGAATCCGGCTGATATAAAGGTCAATGTGAAGAATGATACCATCCTTCTTTCATCAAAGACTCCGGCTTATTTTGTTGATTTATATTATCCCGGGGCAAGTTTCTCTGATCGTGGATTTATTATGCTGGAAAATGAAGATTATGAATTGAAGTTCAGCATGTCCGGCGAAAATAAAATTGATCCGGCAAAGATAAAAATCTATACACTTAATGATTACCTGGAGTAAAATGAATCGCTCGCTCAAATTTATCGGTCCCTTAATTTTCTCATTTTTTATGGGCGTTTTTGGCCAGCAGATTGACCTGCCAAGGGTCGAACAAATGCCGAATCAGCCCAAACCATATGAAATGCGAGACTGGAAACAGGTAGCGCAGGATTATGATTCTTATGTCTTCGATTTTTCTCTATCGGGAACCTATTTACCGCTAATCTGGCTAAAAGAGAATACGGTCAACTATCCCGGATCATCGAAGTTTTGGACTGCAAACGGCAGTTGGCACTTATAGTCCCGGCAATGCTGAGGCAATTAATATATTACCGGCAGTGGTTGGTGCCTCACTGGTGGGAATCGATAAAAGTGATCAGAATGGGCATCAATGGGTTTTATATTGTGAGGAATTTTTTAACAACCGGCCGGAAGAAATGGTATATCTCAATGGCCCGGTCACATCAAGTGGCAGTGACTGGTGGTATGACACCATGCCCAATATCTTCTTTTATCAATTGAATGATTTGTATCCCAATACCGGTGATTTTGAGAATCAGATAGTTCATATTGCCGATCAGTGGCTGAAGGCAGTTAAACGTATGGGGGGAACAGCCATACCCTGGCATAAACCTTATATGAATTACCGGGCATTCCGCTTGTCTACCATGCTGCCCAATACGGATGGGGTTAAACAACCGGAGGCAGCGGGTGCCATCGGTTGGTTGCTTTACAATGCCTATCAGGCAACAAATAATGAAGAATACCGGATTGGTGCGGAATGGTGTATGGAGTTTTTGAGTGGCTTGAGTCAGAATCCGGCCTATGAATTGCAACTACCATACGGGGTTTACCTGGCCGCACGAATGAATGCAGAATTAGGAACCTCATATAATGTAGATAAATTGCTCAACTGGTGTTTTACACCCGAAGGGAATGTCAGAGAGTGGGGCGTAACACTCGGGCAGTGGGGTGCCTATGATTGTTATGGCCTGGTGGGGGAAGCCAAATATGATGGATATGCATTTGTTATGAATGGATATCAGCAGGCAGCGGCACTGGTTCCCATGGTCCGCTATGATGACCGCTATGCCCGCGCCATAGGAAAATGGGTTCTCAATCTGGCCAATGCGTCGCGCTTGTTTTATACAAATTATTTACCCCAGGAAAATCAGGATGGTGAGAGCTGGTCTTATCAGTATGATCCCGGGTCTGTAATTGCCCATGAAGCACTACGTGAAAAAGATCTTGACAGTGATAATCGTCCTTTTGCGACGGGGGATTTTGCCCGCAGTGGTTGGGGAGCATTGAACTTCGCGCTGTATGGCGCGTCCCATGTAGGATATCTGGCGGCGATTGTAGATACCACCAATGTGAGTAAAATATTAGAACTGGATGTTCTGAAAACCGATTTTTACTCGGATTCGGCATATGCAACTCATTTATATTTTAATCCCTATGATCAGGATACTTCAATTGCAGTTCAGTTACCTGACGGTACCTTTGATCTGTATGATGCGGTGAGTAACCAGTTTATCAAATCAAATGTAACCGGTACCCAACAAATATTGATCCCGGCAGATATGGCAATGATGATTGTGCAGATCCCATCGGGAGGATCTGTTTCATATGAATATGGCCGCTTGCTGGTAAATGATATTGTAGTTGATTTCAACTCCGGGCAGCCTACCGGGAACCGGCCGCCGCGATTTAAAAGCCTGGTACCTGAGCAGAAGACATTATTCATTGACGATTCAATGCGGGTCTTTGCCACGGCAACCGATCCCGATGGAGATGATGTAGAATACAGCTGGTCCGCAGCACAGGGAGAAATTTCCGGAGAGGGTAAAACTATCACCTATCATGCAAAAAATGCCGTAGGTATGGTAAGCATCAACTGCATCATCTCTGATCCCTCCGGTGCCAAAGATACGACAAGTATTTCGATTGAAGTTATAAATAATCATAATCCCGAGATAAAATCGCTGAAGGCCGATCCGGCCGAACTGAATGTGGGAGAAACAACCAGCCTGCATTGTGATGCGATTGATGGGGATGGTGATTCTTTAGAATATATATGGCAAAGTGACGCCGGCTCATTCTCTGGAACAGGTGCCACAGTGCAGTGGCAGGCCCCGGATTATTTAGGATTTCAGAAAATTTATTGTACTGTGAATGATGGCAATGATGGAGAGGCCAGCGATAGTCTCGAAATAACGGTCGGGCAACTGGTGGCATTTTATTCATTTAGTGGCAATGCGATTGATTCCAGCGGCTTTGAAAATCATGGCGTTATAAATGGCGCGCAATTGGCATCCGATCGTTTTGGCCAGGCCAACAGCGCCTATTTGTTTGACGGTCAGACAAATAATATTACGGTACCGGTGACACCCGCTTTAAATTTTGAAAATGCCATATCGGTAAATTTCTGGATGCAAATCGATGAGTTTTTTGATCGCGAAGCCTACCCCATATCCCACGGCAATTGGGAAAATCGCTGGAAAGTATCCATTACCAATAAAAAGATCCGCTGGACGATAAAAACAGATAACACAGCAAACAATGGCATAAAAGACCTGGATTCGCAGGGCGAATTGCAAACGGCGCAGTATTATAATGTCTGTGCGGTATACGATGGCCAGCAAGTCGCAATTTATATTGATGGCAAAATAAATGCATCGACACCCTGGAACGGTAAATTATTGCAGACACCGCTTGATTTAATGATCGGGCAGGCGCTACCTGGCAATACCAACTATAATTTTAAGGGTATTCTGGATGATATCCGCATATATAACAGCGCATTGTCGGCACAGGAAGTCCAGGATTTATATGACACCGGAACCCGGATTGATCCTAACTTCGGCGATGTTTTGCCTAACAAAATTTGCATTAGATCAAAATTATCCCAATCCGTTTAATCCGGCCACGGCTATCGGCTATCGGCTGTCGGCCGTCAGCAGTGTGGATCTTAGTATCTACAATTTGCTTGGAGAAAAAGTCACCACTTTAGTAAACAAGAAACAAGCAGCCGGGTCTTATCAGGTGGAATGGGATGCATCAGAATTTGCCAGTGGCGTTTACATATACAGACTGCAAACGGACAATGGGTTTGTTGCCACAAAAAAACTCATTCTGATA
>CAVXXB010000015.1:0-350071 GCA_963765585.1 Calditrichia bacterium
TCAGCATCGGTGTGAATACGATCAGAAAATCTTTAAAACTCTCGCTTCCAGATTTATCAACGATGATGATATCACCCTTTTCAACCAGGGTTTCGCCACCTGTTAAGGTTTCTCCAGTCCTGCGGCGAATCACTACAAAATCTTCCGGATCAACCGCCCCTTCCATCGCGCCGGCATTACCGACATAGTCTTTGGCCATATACTTGGCAAAATATGGATACGCTCCGGGATTTACCACTTCTCCTTTGACATATACTCTATCAAGAATCGGAGGTATATATAAACGGTCCTTATGTTGTAGTTCAAACTCCAGATACGTACTGTTTGGCTCCAGCAAATTGATATGGTGTTCTGAAGAGTCTCTGGTCAGCACAATGCCTTCCAAATTGGATTTGCGTGAGAGTGCGCCGATTCGTTTGAGAAAATCATATAGATATTCATTACTCTTGATCGGATATACACCAAAAAGATTTGATTTTCCCGTTTGGGTTCGTGTTTCATCTCCAAGTTTTGAGGCAATTTCAGAGTTACCTTCAACAATCACATATCTGCGGTTGATATCGATTGAGGGAATATGGATCAATATCTCCACCCATGACAAAGGGATTTTGTTTCATGGCGCCATCAAGATAGAACTTATTCAGATCAATATGTGAAACTGTACTGTCAATATGCCGGATCTCAATATCCGTATCGTCTGCCCAGTCAGAAATACCTCCACCAATCTCCAGAATATCCGAAATCCGATCCGAGCCCTGGGCAAAATATGTTCCGGGGTTACTTACCTCTCCCGTCAGATAAACGCGGAAACGTCTCAATCCGACCAGGTTTACAGCAATATTTGACTTAATATAGTATTCTTCAATTTGAATCTTAATTTTCTGTTTTGCATCCGTGAGAGATAAATTGCCAACATCAATTTCACCAATTGTTGGAATAATTATTTTTCCTTCCGGTAATACCTGAAAATTAAACTCACTTTCAATTTGCCCGAATACGCTGACCTTGAACAGGTCTCCAGGCCCAACCACATAATTAATGGCTTCCAATTCAGATTCAAGTACCTGTGTCGCTGTGGGTCTGATTATAGATCTGTCTTTATAATATTTTTCCAGAGAGGACTGATAGTTTTTTTGTTGCGGATCAAATAGAGGCGGTTGTTGATCATCCTGGGCAAAAATATTTTGAAACGATATCAGAAGAATTAAAAATAAAATCAATTTTTTAATAGTCATACATTCCTCGCAATAATCGAAACAATTCTCTCAGCCGCTTTGCCATCCCACAATTCAGGTATCCGGCCTTTTTTTGCCTGGCCATTGATCACCTTTTTAGCCTCACTGATTACCAGATCGGTATCTGAGCCTACCATAATATTAGTACCAACCTCAATTGTTACCGGCCGCTCCGTATTCTCACGCAGAGTAATACAGGGGATACCAAGATACGTGGTTTCTTCCTGAATGCCGCCGGAATCGGTTAAGACCAGTTTGGCATTCTGCATTATTTTCATAAAATCGAGATATCCAATCGGATCCAGCAATATCAGATTCTTCATTTTTGATATTTGGTTGTCCAGGCCAAAATTTCTCAACATTTTTCTCGATCTTGGATGAATCGGGAAAACGATTTTCAGATCATTTTCAATCTCAACAAACGCATTAAGAAGTTTTTCAAAATTTTCTTTCACATCAACATTACTTGGGCGATGAAGCGTTACCAGGGCATATTCGTTTCCATTAACTCCTATTTGATCCAGTATGTTGGATTTTTTTGCTTTCTCAAGAAAGTATACCAGTGAATCTATCATAACGTTCCCGGTGAAGAACACTTTCTCATCCGGGACACCTTCCTTACGCAAATTATCCAATCCGCTTTGTTCGGTAACAAATAGATAATCTGAAAGCGTGTCTGTAACCATACGATTAATTTCTTCCGGCATTCCCCGGTCAAAACTCCGTAAACCTGCTTCCACATGTGCAATCTTTACACCCAGTTTTGCTGCAACCAGGCTACATGCAGCGGTTGAATTCACATCTCCCACTACCAGAACAAGATCTGGTTTTTCTTCATTCATCACTTTTTCAAACTCGACCATGATTTTGGCAGTCTGCTGGGCATGACTGGCTGATCCCACCTGGAGATATCGGGCGGGTCGTGGTAATTCAAGATCATCAAAAAATAACTTTGACATCTTTTCATCATAATGCTGACCGGTATGAATAATCAACGGCTCCATGGCATCATTTTTCTCCATCGCACGCTGAATGGGGGCGATCTTCATAAAATTTGGCCGGGCGCCGACAATATTTAATATTTTCAATAAAACTCCTAGTATGGATCGATCCTACGGATCTATAATTGTTAAATCCCTTCGGGATTTTTATTTAATCATTTCTCAAATAATAATATTTATTATAACAAATGTCTCATTCAGGGACTTAGGTGCTGAGGGACTTATTCATATTCCCGCGATTCAATCAGCGTTCTTATAAATTCAAAAATATTTTTCGAATTTAGACACAGAAATACCCGCAAACAAGTTAATGAGATTATCTTTGTGTCATATTTTCGATTAAATCTGGTGCTATCTTTTCCAATAAATTCTTTGCAGAATTTTGTTCCGCTATCTTTTTACTGCTCCCCGAACCTGAAGCCGAAGCAATATCTTTCAAAGATACATCAATTTCAAAACACTTTTCGTGATCAGGGCCACTCTCTCCGGATAAATTATAATCCGGATTTCCCAGACCATTGGCCTGGGCATATTCCAGGAGCAGGCTTTTATAATTTATGTGATCTTCATCCGTAATAAACTTGTCATGGTCCTCTAGCAAAGTATGAAAAATAAATTTCTTTGCCGATGGCAAGCCCCGGTCCAGATAAATTGCTCCTAAAATGGATTCGTACAAATTGGCCAGGTTAGATAATCGCTTTCGGCCACCGGTTTGTTCCTCACCCCGGTTCATCAGAATAAATCGTCCCAGATCAAGATCAGAGACAATCTGAGCCAACACCTTTCGGGAGACCAGGACAGATTTTATTTTTGAAAGAACCCCTTCCGATTCATGAGGAAATTCCACATATAGAAACTCAGTAACTACAAGATCAAGAACGGCATCACCTAAAAACTCAAGTCTTTCATTGGATCTGTATGCTGGTTCCCGGTTAACAATCAAGTAGGATTTATGTTTAAATGCCTCAGCAATATATTTTCGTTTTTGGAATTTATATTTTAATACTTTCTCAATAGATTTATAATCAACATTTCCATTACGAATGGATTTTTTTTTCAGGAAGGTTTTACGTAAGAAATCAAGCAGCATAAATTGATAGAGGGTTGAAATTATTCCAACCCTCATTCATTATTTTTAGTATTTTTTTACACACAAACACGCGTTGTGCCCACCAAATCCAAATGTATTGCTAATCGCTGCACCAATCGACTTTTTCACAGAAATATTTGGTGTATAATTTAAGTCACATTCCGGATCCGGTGTTTCATAATTAATTGTTGGTGGAATTGTTTCATGTTTCATCGCAAGAGCTGTTACAATCAGTTCCACAGAACCCGCTGCACCAAGCATATGCCCGGTCATCGACTTTGTAGAACTAATCGATAATACCCGTGCATGGTCACCAAATACTGTTTTGATTGCCTGTGTTTCATTTTTATCATTGTAAGGTGTGCTGGTACCATGTGCATTGATATAATCAATCTCAGTAGCAGATAAATTTGCATTATCCAGACAAATTTGCATAGCACGTACAGCCCCCTCACCGCCAGGTGCAGGCGCAGTAAGGTGATGTGCATCAGCTGTAAACCCAGCACTCACAATTTCGGCGACAATATTTGCTCCCCTGGCTCGCGCATGTTCCAGTTCTTCAAGAACGACGATCCCGGCACCTTCACCCATTACAAAGCCATCACGATTTAAATCAAATGGCCGGCTGGCCTTTTCAGGATGATCATTATTGGTGCTGATAGCCTTCATCGAATTAAATCCACCAATCCCCATAGGCGTTATGGCGGCCTCTGATCCCCCGGTTACCATCACATCGGCATCACCTAATTGAATGATCATCATAGCTGTACCCACGGCATGTCCTGATGTGGCACAGGCCGAAACAGTTGCAAAGTTCGGTCCTTTTAAACCATACTCCATAGATACATGGCCTGCCGCTATATCAGATATCATCTGTGGAATAAAGAATGGACTAATTCTACGCGGTCCGGCTTTTAGCAATTTGCTCATTTCAGTTTCAAATGAAAGCATGCCTCCTATACCGGATCCGATAATAACCCCGATCCGGTTTCGATTTTCCTCTTCAAGATTGAGACCGGAATCACTAATCGCTTCACGCGCACTTATAATGGCATATTGAGTATAGGGATCCAGTCTTCGGACTTCTTTTGTGTCAAAATGCTGGAGTGGATCAAAATTCTTTACTTCAGCCGCAATTTTTGTGGCATAATCACTGGTATCAAATTTAGTGATCCGATCGGCGCCACTTGTCCCTGAAGATAATGCACTCCAAAATTCATCGGTATTTGAACCAAGCGGAGTAATTGACCCCATGCCTGTAAGTACAACTCGTCGTCGCATATTCATCTCTCGGTTTTTTGAAAGGGTATTAACCCAGTTTTGTCTTCAGATATTCGACTGCGTCACCAACCGTACGCATTTTCTCGGCATCTTCATCCGGAATTTCGATATCAAATTTTTCTTCAAAGGCCATTACCAATTCGACCGTATCCAATGAATCAGCACCAAGATCATCGATGAATGATGCCTCTGAGGCAACTTGTGCTTCATCCACACCCAATTGCTCTACAATTATTTCTTTTACTTTGGCTTCAACATCCATTGTGAATCCTCCTTATTAGTGAGTTTTATTTGTAATCAAATTCATAAAATGTATCATGTAATCTTTAATTTGAACCACAGGGAACACAGTTAGAAGATCTGAAACTCATTTTGCAATAGGCAATTGGCCATTGGCAATTCCAATTTCTAATCTCTAATTTCTAACTTCTCATTCCTAATTTAGGAACACATTCAATGTGTTCCTACATTACCATCCCGCCATCTACATTTATCACCTGTCCGGTTATGTATGATGATTCTTCACCTGACAGAAATACAACCGCACGAGCCACATCTTCAGGATTACCCAGCCTGCCCAGGGGTATCATGCTTTGCATTGCCTCACGGGCCTTTTCCGGAAGATTTTCAGTCATCGCCGTTTGAATAAATCCCGGCGCAACCGCATTAACCAGTACATTGCGAGTTGCCAATTCTTTGGCGACAGATTTTGTCAGACCAATAATACCTGCCTTTGAAGCCGCATAGTTCGCCTGTCCTGCATTTCCCATTTGTCCAACGACGGATGCGATATTTATAATACGACCGGATCTTTGTTTCATAAACAGTTTCACTGCAGACTGGATGCAGTTATATGTACCGGTTAAGTTGACAGCAATAACACTGTCCCATTCGGATTGTGACATCCGCATGAGCAGGTTGTCCCTCGTAATTCCGGCATTGTTAACCAGAATATCAAGTTGTCCCATTTTCTCAATCGTTGTGCTGATAAGCGTATCGGCATCATCTTTATCACTAACATTCGCTTTTACGAAGATCGCTTTTCTTCCTAAATCTTCAATTTCCTTTGCTGTGGCAATACCATCTTCTTCAATTACATCTGATACAACGATATGGACACCGGCTTTTGCTAATTGCATTGCAATCATTTTTCCGATACCGCGCGCAGAACCAGTTATAATAGCTACTTTATCCGTTAAACTCATTTATGCCTCTTACTATATTTCGCTTTTTATATTTCCAGATCATGAAGCGCCGCAAGATCGCCAACCGGAGTGCACGGTACTTCACGATTAATTCTTTTATTCAATCCGGATAATACTTTGCCCGGGCCAGTTTCCATGAAAGAATTTACACCATCTGCAATCATATTATCAATTATTTCCACCCACAGAACGGGATTAGTTAATTGTTTAAGCAGCAAATCGCGTATTTTTCCGGCTTCCTGATTCGGAGTGGCCAGGACATTTGAATATACCGGAATTTTTGCATCATTAATACTGGCTTCTCCCAATGCATCAGATAAGCCCCTCTGGGCAAATTCCATTAAAGGAGAATGAAAAGCACCACTGACTACCAATTCCAATGCGCGCTTAGCCCCCATTTCCTTGGCCAGTACCATCGCCCGTTGAACGGCGGGGATATCGCCTGAAATTGCCACCTGCCCCGGCGAATTAAAATTTGCAGGGCAAACCACGCCCGCATCGCCTGCTTTTTCACAAAGCTCCCGAACCTGATCGAATTCCAAACCAATAATGGCTGCCATTGTTCCAGGTTTATGTTCACCGGCGGTTTGCATCAATTCACCACGTATCTTAACAAGTTTCAAACCATCTTCAAAGCTCAACGATCCTGCAGCAACCAATGCGCTAAATTCACCCAGACTGTGACCCGCAACTGCATCGGGAAGAATTCCCTTTTCTTCTAATAATTGAAAGATTGCCACACTGTGGACAAAGATTGCCGGTTGAGTTATGCGAGTTTGTTTAAGATCCTCATCCGGGCCATTGAAACAAACATCAGCAAGGTTAAATCCCATGATGTTATTTGCAGTTTCAAACAAATCATGGACTTTCTTGCTGCCCTCATATAAATCTTTTCCCATGCCAACATATTGTGATGCCTGACCGGGAAAAATAAATGCACGTTTGCTCATATCAATCTAATAGTTTAATTTATTTTTACTAAAACTGTTTAATCCCTAAGGGATTTTCTAATGTAATTGTTCCTGTCAGCTTCTGCTGCTCAATCTTACGTTTGCGAATATTGGCTACCGCTTCCATATACAAATCATTTGGCTCAATATCTAAAGCTCTGTTATACATCTGCTCCGCCTGCTCCAAATCCCCCATTACCTCATAGGCAATTCCTAAATTATACAGCGCAGGCGCATTCTGCGGGTCTTTTTGAACTTCTGCTTCCCAAATATCTTTTGCTCTGTCCCACAGATTTTTCTGTGCATATTCGATCCCCAGGTCAACCTGGTCATTTCCTTCTTCAAATTCTTTACTGATACTTACCTGATGTGGTGTTATCAGCGGAATAAATTTATTCAACACACTATTGGTTAAATTATCCAGAATCTGATCAGCAGCTGGAATCTCTCCCTTATGAGTATAATATTTTTTTGTGTTTGATTTTGTATCCGAATCGCTTGCCCTGATTTCTCCTGTTTGAACGCTTACCAATCTAAAATTAATTCCAACTGACACCGTTCGATTAATAAATGTGCGTTCCACAAATTCTTCTACATACTTTTTTTTCTTTTTTCTGCCGGTGCTGGTTTTCTCGTAAATTATATTTCCGTTTTTATCTTTCTCGTATTCACCCTTCCACACTTGTTCTTTTACTTTATCCCGGCCGCGGGTAGCCGATACATTATAAGCCGTTATATTTCCGAGAACAACGCCATCGACGCCAATTATTTTACCATATTCAACAACTGTCGCATTATCAACAATACCACTCATCTGAAGCGCATGCTCTTCCAGTATCTTTTGTAAATCTTTACGCTCCATTATTGTAAAGTACTGTGTTTTCCATAATTTTTCAGTGAATTTACTGGCAACTATTTCGCCTGAATTATCCGGTCCATTAAAATCAAACACCGCAATTCTCTTAATATCAGCGACATTATATTGCGCCGGTTTTTGAACATTTACGACTACTTTTTTTGAACAGGATATTGCGAGAATTGCTAAAAGGAGTATCAGAATTATTTTTTTCATGATTCCACCATTATTTTAACGGATCTAGTCCCCATCTTAACAGAACACTTCCCCAGGTAAAACCAGCACCAAATGTGGCAAAAACCAGTAAATCCCCTTTTTCCAGTTTACCCATTTGGTATGCTTCAGAGAGTGCCAATGGAATCGTTGCCGCAGTAGTATTACCATAGCGTTCAATATTAATCAGGACTTTGTCTTTATCAAGTCCCAGTCTCTTCGCAGCAGCATCGATAATTCTCAAATTTGCCTGGTGCGGTACCAGCAACTTCACATCTTTTCCAGTATAATTATTCCGAAGGAGAACTTCTTCAGAAATATCCGCCATTTTTTGCACAGCAAACTTAAATACAGTTTTACCATCCTGATATATATAATGCCAGTCATTTGCGACGGTTTCCACAGTGGCCGGGAATTTACTGCCGCCGGCTTTCATATGCAGATAATCCGCACCCGAACCATCGCTTCGTAAGATATAATCCAAAATACCAATTTCATCATCTGGTGACGGCTCCAGCATAACAGCCGCGGCCGCATCACCAAACAGTACACATGTATTGCGATCAGTGTAATTTGTTATGGCAGACATTTTATCGGTACCGACCACAATTACTTTGGAATTTCGTCCTGATTGAACTAACTCAGCGCCAATACTAAGTGCATAAATAAATCCGGAACAAGCTGCTGAGATATCAAAGGACCAGGCATTTTTTGCACCAACTTTATCCTGAATGAGATTGGCTGTACTGGGAAAGAACATATCCGGTGTTACCGTTGCAACAATAATAACATCTATCTCTTCAGCGCTTATTCCTCTTTGTTCAAGAAGTAATTTTACTGCTTCGGCACCCATATCAGATGGTGCTTTGCCATCCTCAAGTATACGTCTTTCCTTTATGCCAGTTCTGGATTGTATCCATTCATCCGTAGTGTCGACCATTTTTTCCAGATCCGCATTCGTTAATACCTTTTCAGGTACCCAATGTTGGATTGCTGAGATATATGCTCTTTTTCCTGACATTAGTTTTCCTCTCTTGCTTTCAGAGTCTGGGTAATATGCTCATTTACTTTCTTTACCCCCATATTTTCAGCCACACAGATGGCATTTTTTATCGCTTTGCCGGTCGAACTGCCATGACAGATGATAGAGATACCACTCACCCCCAACAAAGGAACCCCACCATATTCCTCATAGTCATAATTCCTTCTTAGTTCGGTAAAGGCCGGCTTTACAAGGAGTGCACCAAGATTAGTAAATAAATTACTACCCAGATTTCGTTTAAAACTTTTTGATAGAACCCCTATTACGCTTTCAGCCATTTTTAGAACGATATTGCCGACAAATCCATCACATACGACAATATCCACTTTGCCCTTAAGAATATCACGGCCTTCAATATTACCATAAAATCCTTTTAGGTCATTTTTCATCAACTGATGTGCGGCCTGAGTTAACTCATTACCTTTTTTCTCTTCTTCACCAATACTCAAAAGTCCAATTTTAAGATCGGTGGTACTATAAATATGGTCGACAAATATGCCGCCCATAATGCCAAATTGCAATAGATTTATCGGTTTACAGTCCGCATTGGCACCTACATCAATCAGAAATATCATCCCTTTTTCGCTGGGAATAAATGAACCTATTGCCGGTCGATTAACGCCGCTGATTCTGCCCAGGCTAAATAAACTACCTGCCATTTGGGCGCCCGTATTCCCTGCACTCACAAAAGCCTGTACCTCATTGCTTTTATGCAAGTCTAATCCGACCTGGAGCGAAGAATTTTTCTTATGCTTCAAAGCTTCGGTCGGTGATTCGCTCATCCCGATTACCTGACTGGCATGAATTATGGAAATATTCATTTCCGGCCAATGAGAGTATTTTTTACTCTCCGTGATGATGCGATCTTTATCACCAACCAGCACTAATTCATTTTTAGATTTATTTTCCTTTTGATACAAATAAGCCCCTTCGACTGTGGCCTGAGGGGCAAGATCTCCACCCATTGCATCAATAGCAATTCGCATTATTATCTCTTATCAGATTATCAGGATGTGGCTTCAGGCGTATATACCGCCCTGCCTTTATAATATCCGCAGTGAGGACAGACATTATGAGGGATTTTCTTTTCCCCACAATTTTCGCAACCCGAGAGATGCGCCATATTCATCTTTGCGGCCCAACTCTGCCGGCGCATATCACGCTTTGATCGGGATATTTTTCTTCTTGGATTTGGCATCGGTTCTCCTAATTCAATAAAGACTTCAATTTTTCAAGTCTTGGATCAATATTTTCTGTATCACATTTACATTGTTTCTCATTCAGATTCGTGCCGCAATTAGCGCATAATCCTTTACAGGATTCTGAGCAAAGTACCCGAAGAGGTCTGCTCATAATAAACACATCCTGAATGACCCTGTCGACATCAATTTCCCTGGTATCAACCGGCAGGATTTCTACTTCATCGTCGTCGTCCAGTGTTCCGGATCCTATCTGAAATATCTGTTCGGCTGATTCGTTAAAATCAGCATCGAACTCTTCAAGACAACGATCACATGCATATTTTGCATGGGTGCTGACATTCACTTTTACCCGGTAGATGTTATCCAGGCGATCGACGTAAAGATCTATCAATAAGGGCTTCTGAAAAAATTCAGATTGTGACAATTGAATATCGCCAGCTGGAACTTCTTCATGATACTCATGAATACCTTCAGTGAGATCTTTGATATATATTTTCATGACAAACTTATAATTTAATAAAATTCAAAATTGATAGCAATAAACGATGTATTTCAACAAAATGTTCCCGTGACAATATCAAGATTCCTTTACAATACGCATCGTATCCATCGCAATCACCAGTTCTTCATTTGTAGGAATTACCAGTATTCTTACTTTTGAGTCAGGTGTACTTATATCCCTTTCATCCTTACTTTTCAGTTCATTTTTTTCGTTATCGGTAAGAATTCCAAAATAATCCATATCCTTTAAAGCATCGCGACGTACAATAGACGAATTTTCACCAATGCCGCCGGTAAACACGATGGCATCAACACCACCCAAAGCAGCTGTATAAGCACCAATATATTTTTTCAAACGATAACAAAACACATTATGTGCCAATCGGGCCCGACTATTGCTTTCCAGTTCTTCTTCAATCTCGCGCATGTCACTGCTAATACCACTCAATCCCTGAATACCGCTGTGTTTGTTTAACATGGTATTTGCTTCATGCATAGATAACTCTTCTTTGTTCATTACATGCAAAACAACTGCGGGATCGATATCCCCGCTCCTTGTACCCATCAATAATCCCTCAAGTGGGGTAAATCCCATTGACGTGTCAATTGATTGCCCGTTTTTCACTGCTGCTGCGGATGATCCATTACCAAGATGACAGGTGATTAATTTTAATTTTTCGATTGGCTGATTTAACATTTTTGCAGCACGTTGCGCTACATAAAGGTGCGATGTGCCATGAAAACCATAACGTCGTATTCCGTGTCTTTTATACAAGACATAGGGCAATCCATACATATAGGCGTAATCTGGCATAGTCTGATGAAATGCGGTATCAAAAACTGCTACCTGCGGCACACCGGGCAACAAGGCCTCAGTTGCCCTGATTCCCTTTAAATTTGGTGGATTATGTAACGGCGCAAATTCCATACATATTGAGATTTCTTTTATAACTTCTGAGGATATTGATACGGATCCCTTAAACGACTCACCTCCATGGACAACTCTGTGCCCAATTGCCGAGATCTCGTTCTTATCTTTAATAACACCATGATTTTTACTCAACAGAATACTAAGTACATATTCTATTGCAACCTTATGATCGAGGATTTCACCACTAAGTCTGACTTCTTCGCGGTCATGAGGTTTATGAGTTAACATGGCACCGGCCATTCCTATTCTTTCTACTACACCGCGTGCCAGGAATGTTTTATTCTCCGGTTCGATTAACTGATATTTAACCGAAGAACTCCCACTATTTAATACAAGAATTTTCATATTTTTTGTCGCCTTTTTCACATTTCCGGAATTTGATTGGGATATTCAAAAAATCCCTTACCGGATTTTACGCCCAGGTGACCCGCCCTGACGAGTTTTCGCAGCAGGGGGCATGGTCTGTATTTTGATTCGCCCAATTCGCGAAACAGCGTTTCCATCCAGGTCATGAGTTCATCAAGTCCAATCATATCTGCTAAATGTAACGGACCTATTGAAAAATTATAGCCTAACTTAATTGCCGTATCAATATGCTCTGCCGAGGCAACACCCTCCATCAATATGTACATCGCCTCGTTAATCATCGGTACAATTACACGTGTGGTAATATATCCTGGATACTCAAACACCTCAACGGCTGTTTTATCCAGCATTTCGGCAAATTCTTTTACCACATAATAAGTTTCGTCACTGGTCTTTAAGCCACGAACAATCTCTACCAGGGGAATTTTTGGTACAGGATTTAGAAAATGCATCCCAATTAATTTATCCTGTCTGTTGGTTACGGTCGCGATCTCGGTAATACTTAGTGCAGAGGCGTTTGTAATAAATATAGTTTCGGGATCACATATGGTATCAATTTTTTTAAAAAGATTTTGTTTGATGATTAAATTTTCAGTCACTGATTCAATCACGAGATCACCATACACAGCACTTTCAATATCACTGGTAACCGTTATTCGAGACAGAATGGCTTTTTTCTCTGATTCGGTCATCGTCCAGCGTGCAATTTCTGCATCCATGGTTCGCTCCAGCCGTTCCATTGCCAGTTTGGCTGTATCATCATGTCGCTCAATCAGAATCACATCAAGCCCCTTTGACGCGATTAACTGTGATATTCCGCGACCCATTGTACCGGCACCAAGCACCGCGACCCGCTTAAGATTATCATCTCCGACACCGCCCTCCAATGCGGATTTTCCAAGAATTTCAATATCCATAATACCTTTTTTTTCAGGCATTTAGTACTCCCAATCGTAATTTCAGACTTATCTATAAGGTCTGGTTTTCAATTAACTCTTTGGATGAAAAGAAAAATGACATTTCGATTGCCGCATTCTCAATCGAATCCGATGCATGTATCACATTGTTTTGTTTGCTCTCGGCATACAATTTTCGAACAGTGCCTTCATTCGCTTCTGCCGGGTCTGTGGCGCCTATCGTTTTTCTCAACTGGGCAACGGCATCTTCTTTTTCAAGTACCATGGGAACCACCATACTCTCTGTCATAAAATCCAGAAGATTATTATAAAATGGTCTTTCCTTATGTACACTATAAAATTCGCCGGCGGTTTCTCTGGTCAATTTAACCATTTTCAACGCGACGATTTTAAAACCGGCATTAAGTAAGTGATCTATCACTTTACCTGTAAGTTTATTTTGAACACAATCCGGTTTTAGGATTGCAAGCGTTCTCTCTTTCACATTTATCTCCTAATCGCTATAGCTTTTTAATTTAACCATTCTTTAAAACATTTGCTATCTTTGAACCAATTTCAGCAGGGCTCTTACACACATGAATTCCAGCGGCTGATAGTGATTGCATTTTTTCGGCCGCAGTTCCTTTTCCGCCACTGATTATCGCCCCGGCATGCCCCATGCGGCGACCGGGCGGTGCGGTTTGTCCGGCGATAAAACTGACCACCGGTTTATCCAGATTCTCGTGTATCCATTCGGCAGCTTCTTCTTCTGCGGTACCGCCAATTTCACCAATTAGAACAATGGCATCAGTGTTTTCATCTTCTTTGAACAGCTTCAATGCATCAATAAAACGTGTGCCAATCACTGGATCACCACCTATACCGATACATGTTGACTGACCAATTCCCAATGCAGTTAACTGACCGACGGCTTCATATGTCAATGTGCCGGAACGGCTGATTACGCCAACCCGGCCTTCTTTGTGGATGAATCCCGGCATAATGCCCATTTTTGATTTTCCCGGTGAAATGACTCCGGGACAATTCGGACCAACCAGATGACATTGTTTATCTTTGATATAGTCATAGACCTTTATCATATCAAGTGCAGGAATACCTTCTGTGATACACACAATTACTTCGATTCCTGCCGCTGCAGATTCCAGGATCGCATCAGCCGCGAACGGGGGCGGTACAAATATAGTGCTGGCTGTTGCTCCTGTTTTTTCGACGGCTTCTGCCACCGTATTAAAAACCGGAACCCGATCTTGAAATAACTGACCGCCTTTCCCGGGTGTTACCCCGGCAACAACATTGGTTCCATATTCGATCATCTGCTGTGTATGAAAGGTCCCCTCTCCTCCGGTGATTCCCTGGATAAGGACTTTTGTTTTTTCATCAATCAAAATACTCATTTATTTCTCCCCGGGCAGCATCACCCATTTCAATAATTTATTTTGTAATTGTAGCGACCACTTTTTGTGCGGCATCTTCCAATGTTTTGGCTACCACAAAATCAATGTCGGAATTTTCGAGTAAATCTGCTGCTTCTTCCGCATTTGTCCCTTCCAGTCTGACCACGACCGGCACATTTATATCAATCGTCTTTGCTGCTTCAATAACGCCTTGCGCCACACGATCACAACGAACAATACCACCAAAAATATTTATTAAAATGGCCTGTACATTTTTATCAGACAAAATGATTTTAAATCCATTTCTCACGGTGTCTACATTCGCGCCGCCACCTACATCGAGAAAATTTGCCGGCTCTCCGCCTGCCAGCTTAATAATATCCATAGTCGACATGGCCAGACCGGCACCATTCACCATACATCCAACATTGCCATCCAGTTTGATATAGTTTAAATCATACTTTGAGGCTTCAACCTCAAGTGGTTCCTCTTCATCAAGATCCCTTAATTCTTCAAAGTCCGGATGCCTGAATTTAGCGTTGTCATCAAAGTTGACCTTTGCATCCAGGGCAATAATTTCACCACTTTTCGTAACAATCAGGGGATTGATTTCTGCAAGCGAACAATCAGATTCAATAAATGCCCGGTTTAAACTGAGCATAAATTTAACCGCATTGCCAACCTGCTTACCTTCGAGTCCCAGCCCAAAAGCAAGTTTTCTGGCCTGAAATGCCGATAAACCAAGCGCCGGATCAACCCATTCTTTCAATATCTTATCAGGGGTCTCAGCTGCCACTTTTTCAATTTCAACCCCCCCTTCAGTGCTTGCCATAAAGACCAGTTGAGAGACCGACCGGTCAAGAACTATCCCGAGATATAACTCACGCGCAATATCCATTCCCTCTTCAATCAGCAATTTTTTAACCAGGCGACCTTCGGGCCCCGTTTGATGGGTAACCAAAGTCATACCCAGTATTTCATGGGCATGTTTTCTTACTTCTTCAATTCCACGGGCTAATTTTACACCCCCACCCTTTCCCCTGCCGCCAGCATGAATTTGCGCTTTGACTACACAAATTTCCGTGCCAAGATCTTCTGCCCTTTTTACAGCCTCATCAACTGAGAATGCCACACCACCACGTGGTACGGGTACGCCATAATTTCTTAATATTTCTTTGGCCTGGTATTCATGAATTTTCATTTATTACTCCTGATTATAAATTTGGTCATGCAAAATTTACCACAGAGCACACAGAGAAAATATTATTATTAATTGACTCAAAGATTTACAACACTCTTTATCTTGTCGTCTAATTTATTTACCTATCACTACATCAACTGAATTTCTCTGTGTTCTCTGTGGCCTATCTTTTTGCTCCATTTCCATTTTTTATATTATGGAACTATAACCGTTCCGCTACCATTTACAATAGCATCAAGTGCATTGTCGATGGAAGTGATAATAACTCTCTGGCCACCATTTCTAATAAAATTGATGGCAGCCAGAACTTTAGGGCCCATGCTTCCCATGGGAAAATATCCATCATTCAGATATGATTCCATTTCAGTTACAGATATTTTACCGAGGTTTATTTGATCCGGTTTTTTAAAATTAATGGCAACATTATCAACACCCGTTAAGATAATTAGTTCATCGGCATCAATATCGTTCGCCAATACTGCTGATGCAAGATCCTTATCTATTACCCCGTCTACGCCTTCAAGCCACCCGGAATCATCTTTGTACACCGGAATCCCACCTCCACCGGCAGCAATAACAATAACTCCATTCTCCAACAGTAATTTAATTATATCTTTTTCAACAATGGCTTTTGGCACAGGAGAAGGAACAACCCTTCTAAAGCCCCGGCCGGCGTCTTCCATTAATATCCAGCCGCGGGATTCTGTCAATTTTTTAACTTGCCCTGCTTTAAAAAATGGCCCGACAAACTTTGTGGGATTTAAAATGGAAGGATCTTCTTTATCGACAAAAACCTGGGTTAAAATAACAGCAATCGGTTTTTGAATGTGTCTTTCATTCAATTTGTTTTGCAGACATTGTTCGATCATATAACCCATGCCACCTTCAAGATCAGCCACGATGACACCAAGCGGCAACGGGGGAACCAGATTCCGGCTTTCTTCCACGCGAATCAGGGCATTGCCAACCTGGGGTCCGTTACCATGGGTTATTACAACACGGTCACCACGTTTGATATATTCAACTACTCCTAACAGACTGCGTCTCGTATTTGCAAACTGCTGGGCAATGTCACCTTCTTCAAATTCCCTGGTTATTGCATTTCCACCCAATGCAACAACAACCGTTTTCTGTTTCCGGTGCATTTGTGCTCCGCAATCCGTTAAGTCAAATAAAGACTTTAAATTTACGGATTTACATTACTTTATTCAAGACATCCAGAAGCCTTGGACGACCGATTTCTTCAAGTTCATAATAGACTCTGACAGCAGGCTTTTTTATGTTAATAATTTTGCGTAAATCAATGGGCGTTCCGATAATTATCAATTCGGCGTCTGAGTTATTGATCGTTTCTTCCAGATCTTTTACCTGCTGATCACCATAGCCCATTGCAGGCAGGAGTGTTCCAATATCAGAATACTTTTCAAATGTCTCGGTAATAGTGCCAACCGTGAAAGGTCTGGGATCAATCAGCTCTGCTGCACCAAATTTTTGTGCGGCCACCACTCCGGCACCATATCTCATTTCACCATGCGTAAGCGTCGGGCCATCTTCAACCACCAGTACCCGCTTACCCTGAATTTGCTGATATTCATCCACAAATACGGGTGAGGCACCTTCAATAATAATCGCATTCTGGTTTACAGAACGGATATTTTCTCGCAGATCAAGAATATCCTCGGAATCAGCGGTATCAATTTTATTGATCACCACCGCGTCTGCTAAGCGCAAATTTGTTTCCCCAGGATAATAAAACAGTTCATCACCGGTACGGTGTGGATCGGCAATTACTATATGAACATCCGGTTTATAAAATGGGAGGTCATTATTACCGCCATCCCATAAAATAATATCTGCTTCCTTTTCTGCTTCTCTTAAAATTGCCTCATAATCCACGCCGGCGTAAATAATTGTGCCGCTGGTGATGTGGGGTTCATATTCTTCACGTTCCTCAATAGTACAATTGTGTTTATCAAGATCTTCCAGCGCAGCAAATCTTTGTACTTTTTGCTCCAGCAAATTCCCATAGGGCATCGGGTGCCGGATGGCCACCACCTTTTTACCGGCTTGCTTTAGCAGGTTGCTGACATATCTGGTGGTCTGGCTTTTACCGCAACCCGTCCGGACTGCACAAATAGATACAATCGGTTTGGTACTTTCTATCATCGTATGTCCGGGACTTAGTAATTTAAAATCGGCACCGGCCGCATTCACCATTGCAGCATGACTCATAACATAATCATAAGGCACATCGCTGTAAGAAAAAACGACCTCATCTGCCTGAAACTTTTTTATCAGATCGGCAAGTTCATTCTCAGGATAAATATTTATGCCATCCGGATATAATTTACCCGCCAATTCCGCCGGATACTTGCGTCCATCAATATTTGGTATCTGGGTTGCCGTGAATGCCACAACCTCAAAATCATCTTTATCCCGATAAAATGTATTAAAATTATGAAAATCTCTTCCCGCCGCTCCCATAATAATTATTTTTGTCCTGGTCATCTTTCCTCCTGATCAAATTTTATATATAAAATGTATATTCAAATAAAATAGAAATTCTTTACAGCAAATTGAAAGCAAAACAACTTATATATTTAGTCTTAAAATATAAGCCTATCGCATAGTAAAATCAATAAAAACATCGTGTTTTTTACGTAGACTAAACTATTGTTATTATTGAATATACATGAGAATATTTTATATATGCAATTTAACTAATAATTATAAGATTTTTTGCATGGGTGCGTTCGGGAGGTGCTGGGAATGATGGTTTACATGGAGACACGAAGATCGCGAAGGATTATTAGTTTGTTTTTAGTATAAAGGAAAACTGCAGGCTTCTAAGCACCTTAGCCCTTGAGTCTGGTGAGAGAAAAAAAAGGCTGTCGGATAAAGACAGCCTTTTGAGGTAATTACTTTTCGCCCATAAATGGATAGCGCCAATCCTCGGGGGGAACGAATGTTTCTTTTAGTGTACGAACCGTCATCCAGCGCAGTAAATTCATTGCGCTACCGGCCTTGTCATTGGTTCCCGATGCCCGGCCACCGCCGAACGGCTGTTGACCGACAACGGCTCCCGTGGGCTTGTCATTAAAGTAAAAATTTCCCGCTGCATTTCGCAGACGATCTGCCATCTTAACCAGAGCAAAGCGATCCTGCGCCCAAATCGCACCGGTCAATGCATATGGCGATGTGGTGTCGCACAATTCAAGTGTCTCATCTAATTTCTCATCCTCATAGACATAAATCGTGAGAACCGGGCCGAAGATTTCGTCCTCCATTGTCTTAAATTTTGGATTGCTTGTAACAATGGTAGTGGGTTCTATAAAATAGCCCTTGGATTTATCATAGTTTCCACCGGTAATAATTTCGGCTTCTGAAGACTGATTCGCTATATCAATATATTCGGTTATACTTTTAAATGCACCTTCATCAATAACTGCAGCCATAAAGTTGGTAAAATCCTCCGGATCTCCCATTTTCACTTTGCTCACCTCAGCAACATACAGTTCTTTAAACTCAGGCCAGAGCGATTTGGGGATATACATTCTGGAGGCCGCGGAACATTTTTGTCCCTGATATTCAAAAGCGCCTCTTAATGCCGCAGTTACCAATGGTTTTACTTTCGCCGAAGGATGGGCAAAGATAAAGTCCTTACCTCCGGTTTCACCTACTATTCGTGGATAATATTTCATTTTTGATATATTATCACCGACCGTTTTCCACATATTCTGAAACACTTCTGTGGAACCGGTAAAATGAATTCCGGCAAGATGAGGACTCTGCATAACCGGATTGCCTACCTGGCCACCAGACCCGGGAATAAAATTTACAACTCCCGCCGGTAAGCCGGCTTCTTCAAATAATTTCATTAGATAATAAGCTGAGTAAACTGCACTTGAGGCCGGTTTCCACAAAGCGACATTTCCCACCATTGCGGGCGCGGTTGGAAGATTACCTGCAATAGATGTAAAATTAAATGGTGTTACAGCAAATACAAATCCTTCTAATGGACGATATTCAAGACGATTCCAGATACCTTCTGATGAATATGGTTGATCCGACATCAGTTCGGTCATAAAAAATACATTGAATCGCCAGAAATCACATAATTCGGCCACAGCATCAATTTCTGACTGGTAAACTGTTTTGGATTGCCCTAATATGGTTGCGGCATTCAGGGTATCACGCCACGGCCCCGAAAGTAAATCGGCTGCCTTTAAAAAAATCGAGACACGATGTTCCCAGGGCATTTCTGACCAGGTTTTTCTGGCTTCCAATGCTGCTTCAACAGCCATATCGACTTCTTTGGCACCTGCTTTGTGATAGAATCCCAACTTAATATCATGATTATGCGGGGAACGAATCTCGACCGTCTGCCCAGTCTTAACTTCCTTGCCACCAATTATCAAGGGTATTTCAATTTCCTGATTCTGCATCTGTTCAATGCGCTGTTTTAAAGCAATTTTTTCCGGTGAACCGGGTGCATAAGATAACACAGGCTCATTGTATGGATCCGGTACCTGAAAATACGCGTTGCTACTCATAGTTTATCCTCCATTTAGAGGTGATTTATTATTGTGCTCAAAAGTTAAATAGTTTATAAATTTAGTACCGCATTCAACTAAAATCAACCTAAATCAAAGCAATTTCGACACAACTCAAATTATTGATTATATTAGATTTACATGGTCACTGTTGTATATATGCAGAAGATTTTATAATTATGCCATTCAATAATATATACAATAATATTCTATGACATGTATCTCGCTGATTTAAGGATAGGAAATATCTATAATTTTTGGGCCAACACGACACTGCATTTTAACTTTCTAAAAATACCCGTGGCATCTTCTATTTCCTCTAAATAAACCACATATATGCCTATTCTGGATATTCTCCCGGCATCATCCTTGCCATCCCACACCAGATTGAACTGACTTCCTGAAAAGTGGTTTTCCACAAGTGTTCTTATTATCCTTCCACGCATATCAAAAATACGCACCCGGATCGCCGACTTTACTTCAGGCAGATGCCCGGAAATAATCGTGATATCATCAATCCCATCCTCATCTGGTGAGAATGGATTGGGAGTGGCGGAAATTTTTTGATCCGGAGTTTCCAGATTAGTGTAAATACTGTTCTTTCTTCCGGGAGTTGCCCATAAATTATCCACACACGGCCCCCAATTCATCCTGCTATTTGCATATAGCTCCGGATTTATTCGTTCCAGGCTAGGATTTAAATGGACATTTTCTTCCAGCCAGTCTGACTCATATTGAACATACTCAAGCCAGCTACCATCAGGACGAATCAGACGAATTTCATCCCCGTCATTATTCAAATTAAAAAAGCGGGAGAAATGTATTACCAGACTATCATCCAAATCATACACCTCAGGCAGTGTATCGGCAGTCAATACCTTATACTGACCGGGATACAACATAAGTGCTGAATCAATTTGAATTGTATCTTTCATATCGCAAAAGGCCCACATATCCAGATTAATGTTTTCAGATCCCACATTAAGCAACTCTATCCATTCAGGCTCATCGTCGACAGTGAGAAAATTAATTTCATTTATCCGCACACTCCGGCTACGATCCAGAACCTGCACTTCCCATGCAAATACATTATTTTCGATATTATCATCCAAAACAGGTAAAATTTTGAGAACGATTGAATATCTGCCTGCCAACAATCCGGGGAGCATTACTTCCAACAAATATACATCCTCGCTATCCGGGAATGTTATATTTTCCAAATACATCTGATTATCTTCTATATCATATTGCAGGTTGCGGTTAATGTCAGAAAAAAGCGAGACTTGAATATCATCGGCAATATTACTGATCCCAAAGTTAAAAATTTGCAGGCGAATCCTTATTGACTCATCAGAATATATTCTATCAGGTATGATTATAGATGATTGATCCAATCCGGGATCAGTTGCAAGTGGGGTAATAGAGTTATGATAACCTGGCGTTCCGCCGGGAATCTTACTATTTCCCCAATTATTCTGAGTCGAACTACTATCCAGAGAAATTTTTTCATCTGAATGTCCGGGTTCATTATCAATGCTATAGCGATACTGTGTCAATATATTCTCCATTGAATCCAGAATCATCAATTGTTCCGCAGTTGAATTGGAAAGTCCGCCGCTGCCTAATGAGTTATCATCGCTTTTTAATATCAATACAGAATCCGGAATGACATCATTATATGATTGAGAATTCTCAAAATAACTTCCATCAAGAATGATTGCGAAACAACGGGGTGCGATTTTAATACCACCTTTGTGCGGTTTTAAGTTATCGATTCCCGTGCTATCCGAAAACTTAATACCGGTTATATCAAAATAATTTTCATATGAAAGATTGAATATCTCAATAAACTCATCGTGATATTCACTGGTCGCCGGGTCAAACATCACCTCACTGATCGTAATTTGACCGGTCAGTCTTGTTAGAATACACATGAGGAATAAATAGAATTTCCATTGCATACGTACACCTCCATTCAGAAAAATTTTTATTAATGGATGTATGCAAATGTGATGCCGAAATTGGATTATAGCTACAGAGGTTATAAATCAGACTTTTTTGTAAATCGTCATGCCAGACCAAGTCGCTTTCGAATAAACCATTCGAGTGTCAGCAGACAAATGATAATAATGAGCATGATCATCATATGCCATAACTCCATGGTCTCTTCCGTGCGCTGTCTGTTTGGGGTGAGGTCAAGATCAGATAAAAGGTCTTCCGATTGATCTTCATGATAGTATTTGCCGTTGAATTTTTCTGAAAGCTGCTTTAGATACAAATAATTTTGATTTGTATACATGAATTCGCGATTGACAGGAATTACAAGAATACTTAGCGAATCGCGACCCAGTTCAATATCATTCTTAAACGCGGTAGTTTTAATCCGATATTCACCCTCAGCGAAGGCCATGAATCGTCCGCTGTAATTACCCGGTCCGCTTCGCTCATTATCAATTTCAAACTCTCCGCCAGGTCCGGATATTTCAGTACGCACCAACGCATCATCAATCGCATTATATGAACCATCATAAACCTGAGTCGTGGATGTTATATATTCACCATGTTCATAGGTTTTTTTTGTAGTGCTAAGTATAACATTCTTATCCTTACTGCCACTACCCAGCCAGCGAATCATATTTTTTAAAAATTGTGACCATCCCATATGGTACTCTTTATCTTCGGCAAGCGAAAAATGCCATCGCCAGAACCCTGAACCAAACAAGGCCATACTCTTTATTCGTGGATTTTTATAGGAAAGTAGAACGGGTATGGTACTATTGATTTCTGAATGTGTGGATCTGGTCTCTAATAGTACATCGACTCCGTTCCCGAAATCAATTTTTGAATATGGAATCATCAGGGGTGGGCATTTTTCCCAAAAATCTGTATTCTGAACTTCGCTGTCAAACATATTCAGCTGCGGGAACAATTTTCCGGTCATAGTTCTAATAACCTGGGATTGAAATATTTGTCCGGCATTTCTTATTCCTGTAACCGGCAAAAATTGCTTTATAAATTCAATTCTTTCAGGCGTAACCAGGTCATTAAAAATAATCAGCACCGGTTTCTTTTTCTGTGTCAGAATTGAAAATTCCTGGCGGTATCTGGAACCGGATGGAAAATTGTATAGGACCAATACTTCTGCATTATTAACCACCTCGGTAACATTATTAAAAAACGGTGATTTATTTGCGTTAATGACAGAATACATAAAATCTATTTCATCATTCTGATTCAATAATGAAATTAAGAACTTAGTATCAAAATCAATTTTTGAAGCAATCAGACCGGTCTTTATTTTCCCTTTTTTGACATTTATTGTTTTCACAAATTTGTTGTTGGCAATATTTTTTTCATTTTCTAATCCGGAAATCTCTATAACATATCTGTTTAAGCCAGTTTTTTCAGGGATAATCTCGAGGTTTCTGGATAGTATGCTGCCTTCATCTCCAAGTTTTACATTCTCCGCACTTATTGTTCTGTTATTCTGCTTAACAGTTAAGGTGATCGTCGCTTCTGATGTCCCTTGCACCATTAATTCTACCTGAAGTTGGGTAGGTTTTCCTTCATAAATAATTTCATTTGCTTTTACATCAAGTATCAACAGATCCGCCACCTCAGTGGTATCTCCATATCCTACCGTTGAAATTACAGGACTGTTGTTCGCTGGCAGATAAAGCGGATCACTCCCCATGGTCAAATTACCATCCGTCAAGATTATCAAATTATCAACTGTTTCCTCTGATCCGGAGAAATTTGAAATCAGACGTGAATAATCCGTGCCACCAAATGTCGAATCACTATTTCCAATAGTTCCATGCATGGTATCTGAGTTGAAAAGATAGAGTTCGGTATCAGCCATATCTGAAAATTTATCGGCTAGCTTTGATGCAAAATTTTTTGCACGGTTAAACCGCGTCATACCTGCTTCTGTTATTCCCATGGAGGAGGAACGGTCCAGTGCGATAACAATATTTTTTTCTTGATTTTGATACCAAACACCTGTTATTTCCGGAGAAAAAAGTAAAATCAGGATACCGGAGATAGACATTGCTCTCAGAATTGACAGGAATGTGCGCCAGAACCTGCTAATTGGCGGTGTGGTTTTTCTATAAAGATAATAACTGAGAAGCGTCGAAATGACAATGACACCAAACAGTATAAAAAAGGAAATATTAGTATGAAAGTAAGATGGGAAGGAATCAATCATATATCGCTTATTCTTCCAGTTTCAAAGAGGGATAGGCATTTAGATCCGGTGCCGAACTCAGATTTTTTTTTAATCGTTCCTGTCCTGCCCGGGCAATCATGGCCGCGTTATCTGTACAATATTGAAATTCGGGGACGAAACACTGCCATTTATGTTCCAGAGCGACCCGGGTCATCCAACTCCTGAGAAGTGAATTGGCAGCAACCCCGCCCACAATACCGATACTGGATACATTGAATTTTGTGGCGGCTAAAACTGTTTTGTTAACTAAAACCTCAACTGCTGCTTTCTGATAACTGGCGCAAATATTATTTAGATTTTCTTCCAGAAACGTTTCATCTTTGTCACTGCTATAGACTAATAACGCTGTTTTAAGACCGCTATAGCTGAAATCGAAATTTTCTCCCTTGAGGTATGCCCGGGGGAATTTATGAAAATCTTCGTCGCCATGACTGGCCCGTTCATCAACCATAGGACCACCAGGATAACCCAATCCCAGTATCTTTGCTCCTTTGTCAAATGCTTCACCTACGGCATCATCGCGTGTTTTTCCAATAATCTTATAATTCAGATGACTTTTCATCAATACCAATTGTGTGTGTCCACCAGAAACAACCAAACACAGATGAGGGAATGTGATATCCGGATTTGAAAGAAAATTACCATATATATGACCTTCAATATGATTAATTCCGACAAACGGAATCTGAAGCGCTTGAGCCATTCCTTTTGAAAAATTAAGTCCGACTAAAAGTGCACCGACCAATCCGGGGCCATATGTAACCGCAATCCCGCTTACTTCATTTTTTTTTATTTCTGCCTCAGAAATGGCCTTATCCACAATTTCTGTGATCAAACGGATATGTGCCCTTGAGGCCAATTCAGGTACAACTCCACCAAATTGAGAATGAATTTCCTGAGACGATACAATATTGGAGGAAACTATTCCATCCCTGATAATAGCCGCGGAAGTTTCGTCGCAGGAAGTTTCTATACCGAGAACAGTTTGGCTATTTATCATCCGGACGGTTTCTCCTGCGAACTTTTAACTTAAAAGTTTTTGGTATCGATTCGATCCAACTGATATTTTCTGTTGTGGTAATACTCGCGCCGTATGATTCTTTTTCAACCTGATAATTTTTCGCAAAATCAATTATGGCATTAAAATCATCAGTGTCAATTTTTGCAACCAGTGCCTCACCCCCTTTAATTTTAAGAGACAATTTATTCGGGACTGCCTCGACATTAAAGTTAGCCGGAACATTTATCACCTTTATCGGGATATCGTATATTACCCGTTCAATCAACCGCTGGATATTAAACGAGGCTTCAATCACTGTCGGATCAATTGATGCTATTCCCGGATTTGTGTTCTTCAATGGGATCTGAGTTTTAAAATTCGACTTAATTCCTACAAGCTCTAACAGTTCTGTAAATAGATAATCCTGTTGCACAACAATGGACCGGGGTCCTGTAATTTCTGCACTATCCGGCGTTAATTGATAATTTATGAGGGTATATCCATTTTCTGTACCAAGGGAGCCTGACAACAGGATTGGTTTTTTTAATACCACAAGATCATCAACTGATAATTCAATCGATTTAGGTTCAATAATCTCACCTATTTCTAAACCAAGTGTGCTGGGTAAATCAAGAAAATTAAGATAATCTTGTATCTCTATTGTACTCGTTTCATCAACCTGGGGTAATTCAAGGTTAAGTTGTACATTGTAAAACAACATACCAAGAATAGAACGGCCTTTCCCCCTGAATTCAATTAACGCGGTTTCGGGTATGGCTTTCGCAAGAACCTTTCCCTCTGCAATCCGGACCAGGTTAATCGGTACATGAACCTGGTAGGAATATTCCATTTGCATGACCACGATAAGCCATAAAATAATAGCGACAAGAACTGAGCCAATGAGTGGCCTGATATTTTTCTTTGTAATCATATCTAATGGGAATCTATTTTATTATTCAACCTGAAACAAGTTTCGCTTTATAATATTTCCTGATATTTTAATCTAACTCTATCTGAATTTTATTTGTTTTTTGATCGCTTGTAAAAAAGGTGACGGCATTAGTTTTCAGATGCTTGACATTTGGGACAAAAATGAGTGCCTCTGTTATTTACTCTGATTTTCTGAATGGGGGTACCACATGCCGTACAAGGAAAGTCATTCCGGCCATATACCTTCAATGAATTCTGAAATTCGCCAAATCCACCTCCAACCGTTCTGTAATCAGATATTGTCGTTCCCATTCCATTGATTGCTGCGGACAAGATATAAAGAATAGCATTATGCAGGCTGGTAATTTGTGATTCTTTCAAATGGCTTGCTGGCATTAATGGATGGATTCCGGCAAGAAAAAGAGATTCATCGATATATATATTTCCCAGACCGGCGACGTACTTTTGGTCTAACAGGACTGATTTAATTTGCCGCTTCTTTCCCGCCAATATTTGCATCAACGTATTTACGGTAAAATTTTCGTCTAAGGCATCTATGCCCGTATTTTTCAGTACTGCTTCCGGATCGGTTGTTAAATAAATTCGGCCGAATTTTCTACTGTCAAAAAAATGAAATATCTTACCCGATTCAAAAGATATGTATGCTCGCAAATGCCGGGCATTTTTATCAAGAACATCTTTAAGTATAATTTGCCCGGTCATACGCAGGTGTACTATTATTGCACCGTCTGTCAAATGAATAATAATATATTTACCATGTCGTGATAATTTTACAATTTTCTGATTTTCCGGTGAATAATCGTATTTGACTATTGTTTTATGCCATATTGCCTGTATATCAGAGACTGTCTGTCCCACTAACTTTGGTTCTAATTCGCGTATAATAACTTCTACTTCTGGTAGTTCCGGCATAGATTACTTTCGCTTCTTTAACTTCTTTTTCGATATTTCGCTTAAAATTAAATAAATTTTGTTCAGAACATGTTGTTCCGATTTCCTGTTCTTTACCAGATTTATAACAAATTCAACTATTTGGGTATTCAGATCGTTATGCAGCCGGTATAACTCACTTTGATAATGGGTGAACACGCCATTTGATTTGTCCACATGGCCGGTTTTAATTCCCCCGGATTTATTCCATTCAAGGAGTGCGTCAACGGACCAGAATTGGAAACGCTCAATGTTTTGTTCGGCATCTTCCCAAACCATCAAATCACAATCAGATTCAGAATCGCGAAACCATCGTTTAATTAAAGATTGGTCTGTTGATTTTAAGATATCCTGGTCAATCTCAAAAAACATTTTGGTGAGAGGTTTAGAATGGTAGATATTATTTTTTAGGATCCGGATCGCCTTTAAGGTTTTCCAGTTTATTTATTGTGCTATTCAGGTCTTCGGTGTCAATAGTTTTACGCATACTCATACGATATTTATTGAGGTGGTCCAGTGCAAGCTTAACTTTTCCCTGGGATTCATATATTTTTCCCAGGAACAAATGAGCATCATCCAGTGTGTCATCCAGTTCAAGTGCATAAAGCAACTGACTTTCTGCATCTTCTAAATTTGATTTGCGATAAAAATAAATACCGCGATACATATACCATTCACCAGAATTTTCATCGAGTTTTATGAGCTGATTAAAATAAGAAAGTCCCTTCTCAAATTCGTCAACCTGATAATAACTTTTTCCAAGCAGTTCCAGAACATACATATTCCGGTTATCCGTTCTCCGGAACTCTTCCAATTCTTTTATTGAATCATTATAGCGTTTGAAGCGGAAGAATGTAATTCCCAGTAACCGGTGATATTCCGGATCAAGTTTTTCTGACGAAACAAGCTTAAGACGACGGTAGTCCGCCAGTTCGTTGTAGGCAACTTCAAGTTCACCCATTTCCATATAACACTGTGCAATTTTCAGAAACACCGACAAATCAGAAGGATCATTTACCCTGACCTTTCGAAAGGCTTTCAACGCTTCTTCATATTGCCCCATATTAAGGTATATTTGACCGATTTTATTGTGCGCTTCGGGGAAATTTGACCGGTATTTAATGGAATTATTATAGGCAGCCAATGCAGAATTATAATCATATTTTGCTGTATAGATATCACCCTGAAACTTGTAAAACAAGGCAAAACGACTATTATTTTCTATAGCTACATTTATTTCCTGCAGCGCATTGTCGTAGTCCTTTGAGTCAAAATATTCCACTGCCTGCATATAATGCGCATATGCCGTTTCACTTGCATCCACCGACTTGTCTTCGGGCAAAGAATAAGGATTACACGAACAAATAATGACCGTAAAAAGAAGTATTGCAAATCGATAGGAATTGATATTTGTCATTAGCAGAATTATTTAATTTGATTTAAAAAATTTTGACACTTCCGGCAGCAGCTCAGGACACTCATTGGTTATCCACCCTAGAATGACATCCTGATTTAATACTCCCGTATCACACATGTCATTTTGCATGAGGTAAAGGACACGATTCATTATGCTGATAATAATATCTCTTTCACCCTTCTGATACCAGGAATTAATACTATTGATAATAAATTCATTCTTTTCAGAACATAACATTTTTGCCGCCAGATATTCTGAGGTTGTTACCAAATCTTCTTCTGAAGAATGAATATGCTTCTCTATAAACGGTATAACTGATTTTGGTTTTACCAGACCTGAATATTCCAGACTCTTTAAAGCATACTGGCGCACATTTTCATTTTTATCTATCAATAAACTTTTTAAAATCCGGTTAATTTTGGGCCTGGGGCCTATCCTGCCAATCATTTCTGCCAGGATTGCTTTATCGAGAATTGCCCGCTGGGGTGTTTTTATAAAAAATTCATCCAGTGCCGGGCAAATCTCCTCATAATATTCATCAGTAATTTCTTCCTGATTTGCCACATTCAAAGCTTTTCCCAGATGTATCATCATTGATGTAGCAGATCTTATTTTTTCCGCAGATGGTTTGGTACTTAAATATGCGTCAAATATTTCCTGGATATTATTCATGTTCAGATTCAGTTCCCAGATTAAAATTTATAGCCAATTTGTCTTAGCAGTTGTTTTCGTTCATCGATATCGGCCGGTCCTTCAATACCGGTAACCGGTATGCCATCAACAACGCCCATAATGCCACGTCCCTGTTGTGTTTTTGCAACAATCACCTCTGTATCATTTGCTGTTGCACAAAAGATTCTGACCACTTCCGGGACCATTTTTATAGTATTCAATATGTTTACCGGAAACCCATTGTCCATAAAGATAAGGAATGAATGACCACATGCCAGATTCATTGCGTTTTTCTGTGCGAGTTGTATCATTTTATCATCATTGCCAGAAAATCTAACAAGCGCTTTCCCGGACGCCTCACAGAAAGCAATTCCGAATTTCATACCCGGCTGCGTATTTACTATTGCTTCATGAATATCTTCAACGGTCTTGATAAAATGTGAATGCCCCAGAATGAAATTCAGATCGGATGGTTTCTCAATTTTTATGACTTCGAGATCCATATTGACTCCGGTTTTTATTATCGAATTTAATGAACTTTTTTTTTTAATCAACTCATTTCTTGACGGGATTTTTTATTTGTGATCTTGAGCACCTGAATCCAATTCCAAATATACAATGTATCATTTACCATTATTTTGCATCAAAAATGTAATTTTTAAAGGTAAAAGAGAATGAATATTATTTAAGATATTACTAAATTAGCAAATGAAAATTCTATCCAATAAAGCAACAGGGGTTTAAAATGAGCAACGAGAATCATTATAAAGTAATTATCGTCGGTAGTGGTCCTGCCGGATTAACATCCGCAATTTATACAGCCCGCGCTGATCTTAAGCCACTCGTCCTCGAAGGCCAGCAACCTGGTGGCCAGCTGACGATTACCACTGACGTTGAAAACTTTCCCGGATTTCCCGAAGGCATTATGGGTCCAAAGTTAATGGATGAGATGCGTAATCAGGCCACTCGTTTTGGTGCAGAATGTAAGTTCGAATTGGTATCGGAAGTAGACTTTTCGAAAAAACCGTTTACAGTCGTATCCGAGAACGGTACCTACACCGCAGATTCTGTCATAATTGCCACCGGTGCATCTGCACGGCTGCTTGGCCTCGAATCGGAGCAAAAATATATGGGCTATGGCGTCTCGGCCTGCGCAACCTGCGATGGTTTTTTCTTTAAAGATAAAGAAATTGTCGTTGTTGGTGGCGGCGATTCTGCCATGGAGGAAGCCATCTTTTTAACCAAATTTGCCAGTAAAGTCACGGTTATTCACCGTCGTGAAGGTTTCCGCTCCTCTAAAATAATGTTAGAAAGAGCCCAGAAAAATCCAAAAATCAATTTTATGCTCAATCAGGTAATTGAAGAGATAAAAGGAGACAAAACGGTTAAATCTGTGGTTTTGAGAAATACACAAACGGATGAAAAATCTGAGTTAGCCGCAGAAGGTGTTTTTATGGCTATTGGCCATACGCCCAACACATCGATATTTGTAAGCAAAATTGATACTGACGAATCCGGTTATATAAAGACACAGGCAGGTTCCACAAAAACTAACATTCCCGGTGTTTTTGCCTGTGGTGATGTTCAGGACAAAATTTACCGTCAGGCTATTACCGCTGCCGGAAGTGGTTGCATGGCGGCCATCGATGCTGAGAAATATTTGGAAGGCCTTGAATAAATTAGGAGTGAGGAGTGAGGAATTAGAAGTTAGAAGTTAGAAGTTAGAAGTTAAATAGAATTTGCAGATCAACTTTCCCAAATAGGAACATTTCTCATTTCAAATTCCTGATCCCTGATTTTCTTGTTTGTTCTTCCTTTTCCAATAAGTAAAAACAGGCCATCCGATGAGAATCAATGCCAATCCCAGAACAGATTCTAACGGTTTCTCAATTAAGGTATTGATGGCAATGAGACCCATTGCCAGGCCGAACAGAACAGGTACTGCCGGATACCCCCACACTTTATATGGACGGGGTTTATCCGGCATTTTTTTTCTTAAGACAAATAACGCAATAGCCAGCGCAATATAAAACAGCAGAGTAGAGAAAATAACATACGTATACAATTGTTCATAAGTACCGCTGACACATAAAATCGAGGCAATTATTCCCTGCCAGATAACTGCGACAGAGGGTGAATGATATTTTGGATGCACCCGCGAGAATGATTTAAAGAAAATACCATCCCTGGCCATGGCATAATAGATGCGTGGTCCGGGAAGGATTGTTGCACTTAGACAACCAAAAATGGATATGAGAATTAATGCGGTCATTATCACACCAAAGACACTACCAAACACTGCGGTGACGGCTTTTTCACCAATCCTAACCACCCCTACCATTTCATCCATTGGTAAGGCCTGGATATAAAACAAATTTACTAGCACATATATTATTCCAATAAAAACAATTCCCAGGATTAAACTGAGCGGCAGATTTTTTTGTGGATTTTTTATTTCGCTGGCAATCGGATTTATATTATACCATCCATCAAATGTCCATAGCACAGCGATTAAAGCAATTCCAAATGCTGTAATTATATTTTGAGGGATAGCGGTACTGTTGCTAACCACTTCTTGTGATGCAGAGTTATCTGCACCTATCATGAGAATACCTGCCATTACCAGAACGGCTATAGCCAATATTTTGATGATTGTAAATACATTTTGAATTGTACTTCCCGAGCGTACGCCTAGATAATTTATTGCGGTTAATGCAACTATTCCGGTAACTGCCACTAATTGTCCTGCCGAAATTGATATTACAGATGAATCAATTACTAAATTTTGCAGACCCAGTGATGGAAAAAAGTGAGACAAGTATTCTGCAAATCCCACACCCAGGGCTGCAATACCACCACTGTAAATTATAAAAAAAGATATCCAGCCATACATAAAACCGGCCAGGGGCCCGTATGCTGTTCTCAAATAGGCATATTGCCCGCCTGCTTCGGGTATCATTGCGCCAAGTTCTGCCAGGGTAAGTCCGCCAAACAATGTAAGAATGGCACCAAAAATCCATACTCCAAGTATCAGATAGGGATCTGGTAACGATTGTGCAATAATTCCAGTGGTTAGGAAAATACCGGATCCGATAACTGACCCGATGACCAAAAGAGTCGCATCAAAGAGGTTAAGTTTGGCGATAAGTTCCGGTTCTTTTGACATAATTCTTCTCGCAAGATTTGTTTCGAAAATAGCTATTCGGTTGGTCAAATCCAAATATTTCAATATTTATGCAACAAAAAGTGATTTTGCGTGTCTTATTATTTAATTTGAACTTTTGATAAATTACTCACGCAAAGACGCAAAGCATTTCAATTAGAAATTAGAGATTAGAGATTTTGAACTAAGAGGTTAATTATGCTAAAGTCCTATCTGATAATTTTAACTTTATTAATGTTTTTTATTGATTTAACGGCCCAAAGTTTTGATATCCCTTCCAAACATTGGGGAATCAGCTTTGGTAATTCAAAAAATTTTTCCGGATTGCGTTTTAATTTTCGTGACCGGGATGTAGACAGAATAAACGGGGTAAATGTTACTTTTTGGAAATCTTACGAGAATGATTATTCAGAAGTACACGGCATATCGTTTGGTGTAATTCCCGAAGCAGACTTACCTGTATGGTATTAACTTGGGAATTGGCGGCCCTGCGGCGACCAAGGAAATGAGAGGAATAAGCCTCGGCGTTCTCGGTGCAGGTTCCGGAGGCGATATTACCGGCATTGCGATTGGTGGACTGGGAGTCGGTGGTGGTGGTAATCTGACCGGCCTCTTTATCGGTGGTTTGGGTGCCGGTGGTGGCGGTGATGTGACAGGTGTGGCCATTGGTGGTCTTGGTGTCGGGGCGGGTGGTCATTTAAAAGGGTTAAGTCTCGGCTTACTCGGTGTCGGTGCCGGCAAAGGGATGACTGGAATAAATATAGGCGGTATCGGTGTAGGTTCTGGCGAGGATGTAACAGGGTTCAGTTTTGGATTGATCGGTGTTGGCTCAGGTCAAACCATGACCGGAGTGAGCATTGGTGGTATTGGAGTTGGCGCTGGCGAGGCTATCTATGGAATTACAATTGGTGGTATCGGGGTCGGATCACCAACTATTAAGGGAATAACAATTGGTGGTATTGCTGCAGGCGGTGAAAATATAACTGGTATAACTGCGGCACTTGCAATGGTAAAAATTGAAAATAATGGCACTCATACAGGATTTAACCTGAGCGCTTTTAATTATATAAAAGGGACCCAGGTTGGTTTCTCCATTGGAATCGTAAACTATGCCTATAGTTTAAAGGGTATTCAAATAGGTTTGGTGAACTATGTCCGTGATAATCCGGAATACTTAAAGGTGCTGCCAATTATTAATGCTAATTTCTAAAAGAAAAGGCTGTCTGAAAAAACGACAGCCTTTTATGCAAAATTGTAACTATCCAATTTAAAGCAAACTAAAATTATACCCCAATACAACCTGAATTGTATTGTATCCCATTGATCCGGATAATTCTGAAGGTAAGTTTTCCATATCCAGTTCATGACTTACAATATGATACACAACTTCTCCGGTAAGTCCGAATAAAAAGTCGACGCCGGCACCGACATTAAAACCGACTGATCCCTTAAGATCCAAATCGTTGTCGCCAACGCTCCATTTTCCGTCATAAAATGCGACGCCACCCCTTAAATAGGGAGAAATTGCAGGAAGCGGCAAGACATGCCATCTCACATAAGCCCCATAAAAATTTTGATTAATTTTTATTTCTGTAGTACTCATATCAGTTGGATCTAACGAATTAAATTTATAGGGCGATACCAGAAAATTTGCTTCAACACCCAGGTCAAGAATAGGAAGCAGATCTGTTCCGGCTGTGACGGCCAATGGAATAGCAGTTGCCCCTTCATCCTGATCCTCAAAACTGGAAAAACCTAACCCACCCTGAACGCCTATATAGAATTGTGCCTGAGATAGACCTGCCGTCAGGGTAATAACCAATAAAATTATAAATAATCTTGATAAACGCATTATGCCTCCTCATAAGTAAGTTTGATTAAATTTAAAATTAAGTGTTTCCTGCTACGTAAACAAGCTTCGACCGATAATTCAATTATTACTATTTTTTTTGCATTATTTACAGATAGCATTTTTATATAATGAAACCGTGTAGCGAGTATATATATCTACGGAAATAGGTTGAATTTGTTTGAAAAGAATAAAATGTGATAAACCCAGGTGGGGAAATAATAGAATCAATCATCAAATATAAGTTCAAATATGCTTTTCTTCCTCTCGCCTTTTCTATAGGGTAACCGGCCATATTTATCACTTGTGATAATCCCAACCGGACCCTGATAGATACCTCCATGAATCATACCATCAAATACACGTACCGCAACAATATTTTCTGAATTATACAAAATGTCATCAGGATCAAGTGGATAAGCACGCCACTGCGCATACTCATAGCCATCCAGATGATTTTCTCCAAATTTGGAAATCCTTCCGGTACTTCCCACCAGTTTTCCGTTGAAATAGACTTCATCAATATCATCAATTTTACCCAGCATGAGAATTAATTCCTGATGACGAAATTTATCAGGAATAATAACCCCGGTTCGATACCAGGCATACCCGTCATAATCTTTATAGCCCTGAGTTTCCCATGGAGCCGGAACTAAAATTTTATCCCAGTGCATATCATTATAACCATACTCTTTCCAATCCAGGTCATCTCCAATCTTAAATTTCCAGAGACCATCCATATGAATGTCCGGTTCATATTCATCATTCCTCGAATAGAGTCCAATCCGACCACGGATAATTCCACCACCAAGTTCCTTATCAAATACCCGAACAGCGACGATATTCTTTTTATCAAAATTCAAATATTTTTGTGGAATATAATACGTTCTGTCTTGCGAATAAGCTGTGCTAAAATTTGGTGGAAATGAACCTGAGAACCCAACAAAATGCCCATTAATATAGACTTCATCTACATCATCAATTTGCCATAATCGTATATAGATGCCGCGTGATTCATATTTATTGCTAATTGAAAATTCGGTTCGGTACCATGCATATCCATCGTATCCGGGAAACCCCTCATCCTCCCACTGGGAAGGTGTAAAAATATTCTCCCAGTCTTCATCGTTAAAATCAGGGTCTGCCCAGGACAAATTATCACCTAAATTAAATTTCCACTGGCCGCGCAGATCTACAAGTCTTGTCCACTCTTCCCCTGCCAGAGTTGTTAAAAATGAAAGCAATATTATTAAGATTATCTTGTACATGATTGACTATCTATTTTTCTTAACTACAAATAATATACACATAATTGATTAAGAGGTTGTTCGCTTGAAGTAAATAAATGTAAAATTATGTCATGCCTCAATATATTTGTATCCGATTCCATGTACAGTCAGGATATGTTTTGGATTTGCGGGGTCATCTTCCGTTTTTTGTCGTAATTTAAGAATAAAATTATCCACAGTCCGGGTTGTCGTCATATCCTCATAACCCCATATTTCATTGAGTAAGGTATCTCTTTCAATGGTCTCATTTTTATGTTCCCATAAATATTTTAGAATCTCGAACTCTTTATGGGACATTGGAATAACTTCATCTTCATCATAGGCTTCATATGTTGAGAAGTTTACACTGAGTTTACCTATCCTGACTTTTTTTATTGACCGGGTGGATCCATCGGATCTCCGCAATACCGCCTTTATTCGTGCAAGAAGTTCCCTTAAACTAAAGGGTTTTGTTATATAATCATCAGCACCAAGCTCAAGCCCGAGCACCTTATCGATTTCTTCTCCCTTTGCCGTCAGCATCAGAATTGGTGTTTTTATATCTTTTGACCGCACCTCTTTGCAGATATCAAACCCGGATTTTTTAGGTAACATTACATCCAGTAATATCAAATCGTATGAATTATTTAAAATTTTCTCCAATCCCTCATCACCATCAGCAGCCATATCCACTTTATAATCCTCAAACTCGAGATTATCCCGCAGACCAAGACGCATTTGCTCTTCATCTTCAACAATCAGAATATTTGCCATAACGCCTCCTGAAATTTATTTAATATAAATAAGAACTATCAGAGGTTAGCAGGGAAAAAGTAACCGAAATGTGGTACCTTCTCCCGGGATACTGTCCACTTCAATTTTACCATTATGAGCGTGGACAATGTGCTGAACCAGTGTCAACCCAAGACCACTGCCTTTTGTATTGTGTACCAAACCCGATGAAACCCTGAAAAATTTATCAAAAATATGCTTTAAATCCTTTTGACTTATACCAATTCCTTTATCAGATATTTCTATAAATACAAAATCGGAGATTTGACCGGAAACTATTGTAACATTTTTTTTGTCTTTACTATATTTTACGGCATTATCCATCAGGTTGATGATACATTCTGTAATTGCTTCAGAATCCGCCGCGACCAGGGGTAAGTTATCCGCCAGTTTTACATCTACTTTAAAACCCTTGCTTTGGATATGATACGCATATACATCGGAAGTTTCCTTAATAACCGTGTTCAGGTCAACTTTCTGAAAACTGTATTCTTTTTGACCGGACTCTATACGTGAAAAATTAAGTATATTATTTATCAGACGGGTAAGACGCTCACTTTCTTTGTTTATAATCTGATAATATTCCTCACGCTTGCCATCATTTTTAACGCGTCCCATTTCAAGCGTTTCTGCATACATACGAATAAGTGCCAATGGAGTTCTTAATTCATGAGAAACATTTGATACAAAATCAGATTTCATTTGGGCCAGTTGTACTTCTTTGCGAATATTTCTAAAGAGAATGATTGCACCTGTCAATAAGGTTAAGAGCAAAATAGAGTTATAAATCAATGTGTTGCGAAAACGGTTACTGGCCAGTTCCTGCAGACTTTTACCTTTAGTCCTGATAGCAACAAGATAATCCGGAAATAACCAGAGTTTTTTTGATATCTGAGAATCTGTGAATTCAAAACTTTCATTTTGATAAATTGACTCCCGGGTATCTCCGGTAAAAACACCTATCGCCAGACCATCCAGGGCGATCTCCTGCAACTTTGGCACAATTACTTCTTCTATAAAGGGTCTGAAATTAACCATCATGAATAATACATGGCCGGATTTGGTTAGCGATACCAGAATCATACGCTCATCACCGGTAGCTTCATCACCCCTGAGTAATATAGACTCAACTTTTTGATATCCTGCCCGCTCGTATCTTTGCAGACGATGTATTAATTTTTCAGGCGACTCAATATTTTTTAAATCAACGTCCACTTGCGTATTACTGACTTGAGTGGTGCTGTGAATCATTTTGTTTGTTAGCAAAGTATCTGCAAGCATAAAATATTGCATCGAGGAATTATCAGTCACGAAGCCTGGAGTTGCTTCAATTTCCTCATTAGCACTTTTATAAATAACATTAGCTTCAATATCCCGTTTCCAATTATTTATATAATCCCATACATATTGATTTATTGAGAACAAAACCACATCCAATTGTTGTTCAAAAATCTGATAAATCATCTTTTCATCTTCGTTGAGAGAAAATATCTCAAGAGAAGAATAAAATAAGGCAGGCAGCATCACAAACAATAATATTATGATTAATATTTTTCTGAGTGGATTACTTACCCGTGACGGCCTTCCATCTCTTTTAAACATATTCATCCTACCAATTTTGAGTTTGAAATTTCATTGTTCTTTCAGAACAAATCATACAAGGTCGCTTCCAGATTGTAACCAAATCTATGGATATTGTTTCTTAACCGTAATAAGCGCAAAGAATTGCGAAAGATTCGCAAAGATTTATAATTAAATATTGTCTGTACTTAGCGTCTCCTTTCCGAACTTTGCGGTTAAAAATATGTGAACTCATTGTCAGGACAAGACATCTTCTTTATCAGATATTATTCTGTCAACACCCATTCATGATATGAAAATTAATAATGTTACAAACAACCCGTTTACTGCAAGATTTTATGATAAAAGATACATAAGTTTCGCATCAATATCTAACACACATTCTCATGGTGACATCTTTTTACAACTTCTTACTACCGGGTGACATCTTTCGCAAAGTGGTGCCGTAAGGTATTAATATTCAAATCGATGAATACACACTTATTTTAAATAATTTTACAAAGGAGGTCATTATGAATAAACAATTTATGACATTGGTATTATCCTTCGTTTTATCAATCAGTCTGTTTGCACAAAAGGATAGTACAATTTATCAGGAGGAATATCTCACTCAAGACAAATGCGAAAAAGCCCTGAAATACTATTTAATATCTCTTGATTATGAGAACACAGGTGTTGTTGAATCCGCCATAACAAATATCATGAAGGTAAAATGTCATCATCCGGGGATTGATTACAGTAAAATGATCGACAAGCTACAAATGCTGGTAGAGCATGGGGAAACAAAAGATATTCGTGCAATGGCATTTATCTGTGCCAAGTACCTGGCGCTCAAGGAAAATTCTGCATCATTCGCCAGGATGAATAAGAACGAAACCAGTGAGCTCATTTCTATATTGGTCGGCAAGTGATGTTTCAGGAATTTACTAATGCTGACAAATTGACTCATAGAATTCTGGTCTTCTATCTCTAAGTATATGATTTTCAGGTGTAATAAATTTGTCCCGTGCGCAATCAATACGGATATCAGCTATGAATAAAGTTTCCCGTTGCGCATGGGCACGATAAATCAGTTTTCCCCGAGGCGCACAGATTTGACTTTTTCCGGTGAAACGAAGCGATCCCTGGGGCCGGTTATCGGCTCCGAATCTGTTTGCGGTAATTGTGTAAATATTGTTTTCTAAAGACCGCGATATCATTGTTTGCTGGCAATAGTCCAATACCAGATTTGATGGGTGGCAGATAATATCAGCCCCCAGTATACTCAGGCTGCGTGCAACTTCGGGAAAGATCCAATCAAAACACACCATCATACCAACTTTTATACCGCCAATATTTTGCACACTCAATTCAGAATCGCCCGCATCAAACCACTTCTTTTCCAAATTAAATAAATGAAGTTTTCTATAGGTATGTACAACACCCTCCGGGCCCAGCAAAACGGCACTGTTAAAGTAACGGTCAGATGCTTTCTCAGCAAATCCGGTGACAATATAAAAATCATTATCTATGCACAATTTCACAAGGGAATCAATAATAGGTGATGAAGTTATTTCCTGAGATAGCTGTTTTACTTCCTGCCTGTCTTTAAAATAATATCCGGTAAAGGGAAGTTCGGGTAATACAATCAGATCCGCGCTTACTCCATCCAAGGTATCCACCACTTTTTTTAAATTTTTCATGATATCACCAAATACGGGCCTGAATTGGAAGAATCCAGCTTTCATATATATACCTCATTCATATTTTGACCATGGAAAATAGTATTATTATTTCAGAAAGTAATTTTAATATCCTAAATTTGCAAGGAAGATAGGTGCAGGATACAGGATTCAGGATACAAGATGCAAGATGCTGGATGCTGGACAAAAGCCGAGTAACGAGTACCGAGTGCCGAGTACCCAGTTATTCTTCGCGAACTTTGTGGTTAAGATATTTAAACGAGAAGGACGAAAGTATTGAAATTACATTTTAAAAAATATGGTGACGGAGCGCCGGTAATTATTTTACATGGTTTGTTTGGTATGTCTGACAATTGGATATCAATTGCCAAAGATCTTGCCAAAGACAAACTTGTTTTTCTCCTGGATATGAGGAATCACGGGCGTTCACCGCATATAGAAGCACATAACTATTCCGATATGATCGAAGATATCTATGAATTCCTGACCGATATGAATCTACGCCAGGTGAATTTTATCGGGCACTCAATGGGTGGGAAAGCAGCCATGAATTTTGCTTTCGAATATCCCCATAGAGTAAACAAACTGGTTATTATAGATATTTCCCCGCGGGCATACCCTGTTTTCCATAGTACTATTATTGATAGTTTACTTGGATTGGATATTGACACAATAAAATCAAGGAAAGAAGCCAATGATCAGCTGGCCGTCAGTATTCCCAGCAAAAGAATACGCCAATTTTTACTAAAAAATTTATATCGCAAAGATAACGGATCTTTTTCATGGCGTATAAATTTACCAGTTATCGCAAAAAATTTAATGCAAATTGGCGCTGAAGTTAAATCGAAAACACCATTTAAAAATCCCACCCTGTTTATCCGGGGTGCAGAATCAGAATATATTGGGAATGATGATATAAAACTTATAGAGGAACTTTACCCGGATGCAAAAATTGTCACTATCCCAAATGCTTCCCATTGGGTACATAGTGAAGCCCCGGAGCAGGTTTTTACCGAGATAAATAAATTTTTGTAGATGTATTTCAGACCGGTCCTTAATTATCCACTTTGGCCATTTTACTTGTAATATCCGGAACAGCATCCTTGTGGACAAGATAAGCCAGCACTTTTAATTTTATAAAATCTTCACGATAAAAGAAATATCCTTTTTCTGGCCCTTCCCAGGCATCACGCCATGAATCTTTTACTAAAAACCAATCCAGTCCATTGTAATGCTGATATCCAATAATATGCATCAGATGATCATCTGTCGTATTGCCCTCCTGAAACCGGTACTCGCGTGCTTCCTGTGAAATACTTTTCAATTCCATATCAAACGAAGGAATTACGGCAATATCCAGCGGCCCATATCGTCCGGGTTCACCAATATCGCCATCAATGGCAAGCGAATATCCATGGGTCACGGCGTTTTTTATTCCCTGATAAAATTCATTGAGCGGGACATTGAAAAAACGATTTATCTTATTCCAGTTATCGGGGACGTCTAAGGCAATAAATGAATCAAAATTGTCATACATAAAAGACGTGACTAATACATACTGATCCCAAGGCAGATTTACATGCGCATCGGCAAAACTACGCGGCGTATATTCTTTTCCTTTATAGATGATTTTTTCCGGGGGTGCACCCAAGTGATGATTAAGCACTTTTTTGACTTCAGAAATGACCCCATCCTCATCCCATGTCTGTTCTTCTTTAACCTTTTTCATATATTGATTGAGATCCTCATACAGCTGGGTATGATTGAATGTGCTGCAACTTCTGGTATCGCCATCATAAGCCTCGAAGGGTACAATCCCATGTTTTTTAATTACATCCAAAACGGTGATAAAGAGATCACCGGGTGTAAAACGTGATTCTCCTTTTGTTTCGACAAATAGTCTGGCTTTATCGATAAATCCATAGTATACGGGATACATCATTGCCAGCTTTACCGGCGTCTTTCCCAGACGCTCCATCTCAGTTTCCAAAAATGATAACGTCGAGAAGCTCCAGCAAACGTAGGTAGTATCCTGATTAACCGGAGGAAAATGAAACAGCGGTTTAAATGATTCCAGTCCACTTGGTCTTTCGATCTCAGACATGATCCCGGGAATCTGACTTTCCAGATTTTGAGCCTGAATATTTGTTGCAGACATCAGGATAATAATGCTCATCATCAATACAATTATTTTCATTGTCTTCTCCATTTCTGCCACAGTAAAAGATTTTGCATAATCTATAAGAAAAACCTAATTTTCCACAAGTTAAAAATGATAAACATGAATATAGACAGCAGATGGCCAAAAGCCTATCGCCTGCGGACACAGGACAGAAAATGATATTCACCTATCTTATGGTGTTGCTTACGGGAGTTGCGGTTAGTTTTATCTCAACACTTTTTGGTCTGGGGGGAGGAATTCTGATGGTCCCGGTTCTTACCCTTATACTACCCTTCAGTCATATTGAATCTATTGCAACCAGTCTGGCCACAATTGTATTTGTCGCCAGTTTCAATACCTATAACTTCAACAAAAAGGGTGTGGTGGTGTGGTCAATCGTCCCATGGATAGCGTCCGCCTCCGCGGCCTTTGCCTTTATCACCGCTTATGTATCCACATTTCTACCCGAAAGAATTTTAATTCTGATTTTTTTCCTGGTGTTACTCTGGACAGCACTAAGAACCTTTCTGATAAAAGACGCCCAGTTGGAAGAGACAGAAGCAAACACCAGCCGGTTAATTCCACTGGGTATCGGTGCCCTCAGCGGTACCATATCCGGACTCACAGGTATTGGTGGTGGCGGTGTAACAACACCTCTCACCCTGGTAGCGCGATTGGTTAAAAATAGACAGGCAGCCCCCACTTCAAATGCCGTTATGATATTTACAACTGCTTTCGCCAGCATTTCGTTTGCATTTGCACAAAATCCGAATGCCGGTTCTTTTACTGTTGGCTATATCCATTTTGATATTGCCGCACTGCTGTTCATGGGCAGTCTGCTATTTTCAAGAATTGGTGTCGGTATAAATCAGAAGGTGCCACTTTTTTGGCGAAAAACAATTCTCGGTATCATATTACTATTTATCTGTGTCCGACTCCTGATAATTTTAATTCAATAATCAAATGCCCCAGACATTTAAGAAGACCCTCCATTGTGATGATTGTATTACAGGTGCAACAAAGTATCTAAAGGACAATTCCGTAGATATTATTATAACAGATCCGCCATATGGAATTGAGGGCGATCTGTTACACAGGCATTATAATCGCAATGAGAAATTGGTAATTGACGGGTATGTAGAAATCCCGAAGGAGAAATACCCGGAGTTTAGCCGGGCGTGGATATCACAGGCAGAAAGAGTTTTGCGACCTGGTGGCAGCATATACATTATATCAGGCCATAGCAATTTGTATGACATTCTGGGCGCACTCGAGTCCACTTGTCTTGAAGAAAGAAATCATATCATCTGGAAATATAATTTTGGCGTTTATACAAGTAAGAAGTACGTAACCTCTCATTATCATATTCTTTATTATATAAAACCCGGTGGCCAAATAACCTTTAACACCCATGCCAGATTTGGATCGGAAGAGAAAGGTGATTCAAATAGCTCCCTCAATTACCGAGACCGCGAGGACGTTTGGATCATCAACCGCGAGTATAAGCCGGGTGAAGTAAAAAATAAAAATGAATTGCCAGAGCAACTGCTCATAAAAATATTACAGTACAGCAGTAATCGGGATGATCTGGTGGTTGATTTTTTTCTTGGCGGATTTTCTACAGCCCGGGTGGCATTGGGTCTGGGAAGGCGGATCGCTGGTTTTGAGATCAATAAAAAATCATTTGATCATCACCTGGCTGAACTAAATCAAATAGTCCCCGGGGAATTACTGGCTAAAATAAAACTTGGTAAAGATGATTTGCCCAAAAATCAGAGGAAGTCATGGACAAAGAGGGATCTCTCCAAATTAAAACAAAGATATGAACAGCTCCGTGGCTCAGAAAGAACCAAGCGTGAGGCTATATCTGTTCTGCAAGCGGAGTTTGAACGGGGGTATTTTTCTATTTTAAATAAAATTTCGGAAATATCCGGGAAGTAAATTTAGTATAATGGAATGGTTAGACTCTATGAAACATATATGTATATAATTAATATTCACTACGAAGACACTAAACTCCCGAAAAACGGGACTTTCAATCTGAATTAATTTCAGGGCTTGTTTAGTCAGTTCCAGAAACAAGTTAAGGTTCATATTTAAATGAAATTTACATTGTTTAGAAGTCTGAGTTTATAACATTTTTGTGTATTAGCGTCGTGTATTTCGTCACCCTGAATTTATTTCAGGGTCTATTTAAGGGATTCTGAAACAAGTTCAGAATGACTTTAAGGTAAAAATAATCATTTTACAGAAGTATCTATGATATTAATAAAGGAGGAATTATGAAGAAGATCAGAACACTATTAATCGTAACCACTTTACTTATTGGATTTGCAGTATCTGCGTATTCTCATTGTCAGGTGCCCTGTGGCATTTTTGGCGATATGACACGTATTGTTATCCTTAAAGAGCATCTTACGACCATTGAAAAATCGATGAATCAGATTAATGAGTTGTCAAAAGATCCTCAGGCTAATATGAATCAGTTGGTACGCTGGGTAAACAACAAGGATACCCACGCTGATTTATATACGGAAATTGTTACATATTATTTTCTGGCCCAGCGGATTAAAATCAAAGAATCATCAAATGCCGATGAATTCAAAACATACCAGAACCAGGTAACTGCTTTACATCAGATGATGGTTTTCTCAATGAAATGTAAGCAGACCACAGATGTCGAAAATGTCACCAAATTACGTGGACTTATTGACAATTTTATAAAATTATACTTTAGTGAAGAAGATCAAAAACATTTACAGGATCATCATAATTAGAAAAATTAAAAGAGGGATATTGACATTTTCAAATATCCCTCTTTTTTTGTCAAGCCAACCTGTGAATAACTTGTGGATAACTTCGCAGAATAAATCCACTTTTCATTATTTGCAGCCCGCAGTACTTAAATTTATCCACAGACCAAAATCACATATCTTAGATGATAATAAATCAACTACTACGCAAAATTAAACACAGTTAAACAATTTCAATCTAAACAATTTAGTAAAACCTCCTTAACAATATTTTATATAAGTTATTTATTTACAGTATGTTACATTACAACATCATCCATAATACTAATTTATAAATGATATGAAGTCTATTATTTCTATAGTCAATATGATTTGGATTAATCCGTTTTGGGAAAAATGAATATGCAAAAAGTGAGTATTGCTGTAAATCGAAGAAACATATGGTGATAGGGCTAATATTTCTCTAACTAATTTCTGTATCAACTGTGAATAACTCAAAAAAATCTATAGTATAAGTTTAGAAATTTAATTGCCATGTTGGTTATTAAAGATCATCGATTTCAATTATTTTTGTGTACGGCTGCGGCAATCCTTCCGTACAATTTGTGCACATTTCTATGGATGCTCTGTTTTGCATCACTTGTCCTCTGAACTTCCGATATCCTTTATTACGCCATATATTACCAAAATTTGTATTATCATGATTCATATCTCCAAATGCATGCTCTGCATCTTTATCGAAACAACATGGTGAAACCGAACCATCCCAATTAATCGTCGAATTTAACCATAACCGCTTGCACCAGTTTTTTATATCCCCTTTTAACTTATAGTTTTCTCCCTCAATATGGTATCGCATATGATCTGAATCATCAGGCAAAAAAGTAACAGCCTGCTCCGATGAATAGACCTGGGCCGTTTTAAATGACAAGCGGTTAATTCCCAGTTTTTTACTAAGTCCAATAATATCGTCAATCTCGGATTGATTATGTTTAAATACGATAAACTGTAACTCGACCAGAGGTGTTTTACTCTTTAGTCTTTTCTTTGCACCGGTAATTTTTTGGAGTGCGTCCAGCACAACATCAAAATTCCCGCCAACGCGATACTTTTCGTAACTTTCTTTATTTGTACCGTCCATGGAGAATATCAACTGATCCAGACCCGAGTTAACCAGATCCTCCGCCTGTTGATCCGTACGTATGTAATGCCCGTTGGTTGATGTATGGGTCATAATACCTTTACTATTCGCATAGGCAATAAAATCAAGAAATGAGCGGTTTATGAATGGCTCGCCCTGGTTCCATAGCTGTACCTGAATTATATAAGATCCGATTTCATCGATTACTTTTATAAAATCTTCCAGGGACATTTTGCCCAGTTCCCGTTTCATATCTCCATTGCCCGAGGGACACATGGGACACTTTAGATTACAAATATTAGTCGGCTCGACCATAAGAATAACCGGGTACCCCCAGACGATCTGGCGACGTAAGATCTTTGATAACATCATCGAAAGATAAATCTTTACTACATTTAGAATTCTCTTGGGCGTGAGTGAAAATTTGAATATGGTTATGGACTTTATTAGTGATTTAAACGGGACAACCATTTACAGCCTCGATTTAGTTTGAATTTTGTAAAAGGAGTTCCTTCTGAGAACATGCAAAACATATTTTTTATTTCTGATTAAGTCGAGTAAGGAAAACAAGTTAACTTTTCATTCAGATTTTCGAATATCGGATCCGGATTCAGTGGTATTCTTATTTTTCCGTAGGCTTTTCCATAGTTCCCGTGATGATTGCCAGGTACTTCTCACATCCTTAAGATATTTTCTCTTTTGGTAAATATAATATAATCCAATTAATGCAGGAATTATCGCATTTAATACAAAAAGAAAAAGGGAGGTCGCAACCGCATAGGCGCCAGGGACACCATACAGGTTAAAAAAATAGACTGCCAATCCCTCGCGCACACCAAGGCCAGATATGCTGATTGGTATCACCCCGGCACTCCACAAAAAAACCACAGTATAGGCCGTTGACGAAAAGGATATAGGGAATGTTGTAACCAGGAGAATATAATACTGTATTACCATTACGGCATACACACCTGCTGAAAACACCACGGACCAGATAAATATCCGGTTATAGTTTACCGGTTTTTCGTATAGACTTTTTAACATTGAAAATTGCGGGATAAAGATATAACCTGCGATAACTATTATTGAGATGATAATATAAATATAATAGTACTGTGGGAAATGAATGGTTAACAGCCAGACGGACAACATTATTTTTATCATTGTTTGGAATATACGCTCCATTCCAAATGCAACCACCTTTCCTCTTTTCTGTCCTGGTAATAACAATACTTTGCTCAACTCGGCATGACCTCCTGGAATCAGAAGGCGAAAAGTAAATCCGGCAAAAAATGAAGGGATCAAATCTTTAAAATCAAAATGATCGGAATAGTTGGATACCATATATCTCCAACGCAAATATTGAATATACAGACTTAATCCACTGAGCGGGATAATCAAGAGTAGCATTGAGATATCCAGTGACAGAAAATAGCCGGTAAACTCACCCATATCGATTCGGGATAGTATCCAGACAACCAGGGCCAGCCCGATTATCATCTTCAGGATATACAGCAGAATATTTTTCCAGCGGCTTATTTTTTCCATTTATACACCTGAAACAGACCAAGCACGCTAAAAAAAATAATATGAAAGGGATATATAATTTGGAATATCAATATCGCATACATGGAAAATTTTTGTTTAAATATTTTATTGGCCAGTGAGAGCGGAATAAGTTCAAAAGCCAATTTCAAAACCAGGACCGTCAGCCACAATACAAATACATGAGGATAAATAAACGGTAGCAGCGCCGTCAGCAAATAATAAATAAAAATAATAACTGCCATTAGTACCGATGAGGGTGTAGACAAAAGGATCTTACTATTTTTTCTGATCTGCTGCTGGAATATCTCGCTTAGTCTGGTGGGCGGGGGTGTTATTACAAAGGTCTCCGGATCCGCACAATAATCTATTTTACCTTCTTTCAGGTACCGGAATCTTTCTGTAAGATGAATATCGTCCCCACTTTTAAACTTCTTAAGAGCAAGAAAGCCACCGGCATTGTCATAGGCATCTTTACGATATGCCAGATTTCTCCCTACACTGGAAAAAGGATAGCCGAGTTTGGCGGGTGCAGCCGATGAAATCGCTGAAAACAAATTATCAAATTTTAATAGTTGCTGAAATAATCCTTTGTTTTCTGTCAATGGGGAGTGTCCAAGCACCATAGATACCCCTGGTTTGAACATTTTACTCATTCCCGTTAACCAATGAGGCGGTACCTCGCAATCTGCATCAGTTGTGAATATAATTTCTCCGCGGGCTTCTGAGATTCCCTTGAGAAGCGCATTCTTTTTCCCCCGCAATGTCTTACTCTTGGTGGAAATTCGAATCACTTTCCAGTTTTTATGACCTGATGCATATTCTTCCATATAATCAGCTGTTCTGTCATCAGAACTGTCATCGATCAAAATTATTTCATACTTGTCACCGGGGTATTCCAGTGCTTCCAAACTTTTAAGACAAGGTTGAATCCGGTTTTGCTCATTCCGGGCAGCGATAACAACACTAATTTGAGGTTGGAGGGTGGTCTTTTCCCTTGAACGTAATTGACGCAAACCATAATAAACTAAAATGAGCATAGAAAAGTATAATATGCTCATCAGGAGATATATACTTATTAAAATATTATCAATATTCAAGTTTGAACCCGAGATGCATTTCTGTCAGATTTTGACTCGATTCCGGATTTTGAATATCAATTTTTCGCACAGAGAGATTCAGGAAAAAATCATTCAATACTTCATACTGCGTATAAAATTCATAAAACCGGCTGGTTGTTAATATTCCCTCAAGAAATTCACGGGTTGTTCGTGATTCGGTCTGGTCGCCAAGTAAAACATTATGACCAAGAAGAATATCCCCGCCAATATTTTCATTTGGATAGTTATCGCCATGCTTCCATTGTTGATATCGCAACCCGACAATCAATCTTTGATGAAGATCTTGTTCAATATGTGCGTATAGTATTTCGGAGTTGGGACCAGCCCAATGCCCCAGGGACAAACCATCATTTATATACCGGTTAACATTATATTTATGGGTATACACCCATGGCATCAGTGCTGCATACTCGACGCGTAAAGCAAGATTCGCAAGACCAAAAGGATCGGTGATATGTGTGCCTAACTGAAAACCATGTTTATTGCCATACCAGTCGGTGAATAATTTATCTGATCTTAATTCATCCAACAACAATGTACCATACACCTTCACACCCGGCCATAACCGGGTTTCCAGATCGATCGCCAGTAGGGCATTATCACGATCTCGTAAATTGTGCTCTACTGCCCGCAAGTAAATAAACGGGAGCAAATACGCCCATTCCAGATAACGGTTTCCATAGAGTATCATTCCTGTTAACCCAACCGACATACTTTTAATTGGTGAGAACTCAAACCGGTTACTGACAATCCATTTATCCGGATATACAGGCTGACTATCAATGGAATCACCATTGGCCAGAGCCAGAAGTTTTCCATGCATATATGTAAAACTTCCCCAACTCCAGTGATGAGCAAGACTAAAATAAGGATATTGCGCAGGATTATCTGACAGAATAAGTTGACCGGCTTCGCCAGGACCCCATGTAACAGGTTGATATGCAAAATGGAAGTCGATGTACTCCGTCCTCAACGCCAAATCACCGCCTGCCAGATCAAAGTAAATAACATCTTCACGTTCATTTTTCCATGAATTCTTTAAGACAGGATCCTGATCACGATACCCGTCATCCCCTTTTATACGATAAAACGACACCTGAAGGAGATAACCCAGATTCTCATTAAATGAACCACGAAATTTATATGTTTCCGATTGATTACTCCGCCACACCTCATCGCTACGCTGATCATACGAATAAGCCAGAGCGAGATCAAAATAAAAACTCTTTGTCGAATCCTCCCAAAGATATAAATGATTATCTTCCTCGGGTTGGTTTTGTTTGAAAAGTCGCATAAAATCGGTTGAAATTTGTTTCCAGCTGGCGAATGGGGTATACCAATTCCGGTTTTCTTTTGCACCGGCATACCTGTTTCGCCAATTAATATCAAATCGAAAATCCAGAAGGTAGTTGTCAAGCCGTCTTTGATCTATCGAAGTTAACCGGGTACGGTTTGAGTCTACTTCTACTAAAAGCTGACTTATTTTTTCACGGTCAAGGGGTCTGATTCCATCACGCAGGTTATTGAGAATGCCAAGCGTTTCCATACGATCCAGAAATCTATATACGGGATCATTTATGGGTACACTTACCGGATTTCCGGCCATAAGTACGCCAACGCAAAAAAGGAATAGAAATATGGTGAAAATATGTTTCATATTTTTCCTCAAAGGAGGTCAATTTAAATGTGAAAACTAATAATTACAAGCAATAGAATAATTGTCGGAAATATTGCATAAATGCTTAATATGGTTTATTTTAGCGCCTGTTAAATTCGAATTGAGGTGAATCTTTGAATGAGCTGTTGCTCAGTCGTCTTCTGTTGTCCCTGACACCACGCCGTGTTGCGAACATTTTAAAAACCACATCATCATTTTTTTTATCTGCTATATCGGGTAAAACCATTGTCTGGGGCCTGCCTCCGGTACTAACCATAGAGCCTGCAAATATATGCAATCTGCGCTGCCCCTTGTGTACCACCGGCTCGGGTGAAATGAAACGTGTAAAAGGGAATATGACCCTTGATACATTCCGCTCCGTAATGAATAAATTTGGTGAAGAGATTTTCTTTTTGCTCATCTACCATCAGGGTGAACCTTATATAAATCCTCATTTTCTTAATTTTGTAAAATTGGCAAAAGAAAAAAATATTTATGTCACCACCAGCACAAACGGCCACTATTTTACGGATGAAAACATTGAAGCCACCATCGATTCAGGAATTGACAGCATGATTGTTTCGGTTGACGGTGTAACACAGGAATCGTACGCCCGTTACCGCGTTAAAGGAAAACTTGACAAGGTTCTTGAAGGCACAAAAAAACTAATGGAGATGAAAAAAATTAAAAGAAGCCGAACACCGAATGTAGCCCTTCAGTTCTTGGTAATGAAACATAACGAGCATGAAATTCCGGCAATAAAAAAACTCGCCGATGAACTGGGTGTCGATCGCCTGTTAATAAAAAACATCGAAGTCCGTTCAACCGAAGAAGCCGATGAATGGCTTCCTGAAAATAGCGCGTATCGACGATATAACTTTGATGGCAATAATCTGATTGTCAAGGGTGCTGATAATAAATCATGTACCCGTCCCTGGCTATCAACCCTGGTAAACTGGGATGGAGAAATTGTCCCCTGCTGTTTTGACAAAAATGGCAACTATCCAATGGGTAAAATTACTGGTGAAGAGAATCTCAAAGATATTTGGCATGGCAAATCATTCTCCGACTTCAGAACCCGTTTGATCCGGGACAGGCAAGGTATTGATATTTGCAGCAATTGCAATCAGGGGTTTGGCAGTTTTTTACCAAAAAAATTATGGAAGAAAGAAAAATCAAATTAATGAAATGACACTTTTCATTCAGTTACTCTTTGTATTGCATATACTATTTTCCCTCCTTTACTTTATGGGATATCTGCGTTTAAAAACCGGATTTAAATTCCTTGACTACAAAATTGGCAATCCAGATGAAACACCATCCGTTTCAATAATCATTAGTCTGCGCAATGAAGAATCAAATATCCCTGACCTGATCAACCATCTTAAACTACAAAAATATCCGCAAAGTCATTTGGAAATCATTTTTATTGATGACCGGTCCGAGGACCGGACCTATGAATTACTGAGTCAAAACAAGATCTCTGAATTTCAGGTAAAAGTGATCAAGATAGAAAATCTACCTCCCGATACAGCACCAAAAAAGCATGCTATCACTACTGCGGTTGCCCAGGCCAGCGGCGAAATCTTGTTATTTACAGATGCGGATGGTCGTCCGGGGCCATATTGGGTAAAGTCGATGGTTTCTCTGTTCAGTCCTGAAACCGGAATGGTTTTGGGCTATGCTCCATATTCCACTCAAGTGCCATATTCAACTACAATATTCCGCATGCTTGCGCTTGAATATTTATCACATGCAGCCATAAGTGCTGCTTCTACTGGTCTTAGATATCCGGTGACCTGTGTTGGCACAAATTTAGCGTACCGGAAATCTGTATTTGAACAACTCTCCGGATTTGGAAAATTTATCACCGTGCATACCGGCGATGATGATTTATTCCTGCAGCGGGTCCGAGAAGAATCGGATTGGCAGATCAGATATGCCAGCGATGAGAAAAGTCATGTATTTAACGCACCACCGGATAATGTGGCTAAATTTTATAATCAGCGTTTGCGATATGCATCCAAGGGACTCATGTATCCACTCAAATTAAAGGTATCATTGGTACTTTATTATTTATATAATCTATTGTTCCTGACAAATTTATTTTTTATCCTGATTAATCCCGTCTGGATTTCCGCATATGCATTTACACTATTAATAAAATTTATGGCCGATTATTTATTTATGCTAAAAGCGGCAAGGGTCTTACACGACCAGCGACAGACATCACTGATACCGGTTGCACTGCTAATTCATATTCCTTATGTCGTATACTTTGGCTTGGTTGCTCAATTTCAAAGTTTTAAGTGGGGCGGGCGCAGAGGTTAGAGGAGCAGAATACCATATAATTATGATTTATCTCGAATATGTCGGTTTAGGTGTTGGGATTATCTACACTGTTATTGCAATCGCCCTTTTCCGGGGACTGATAACAGAATACCGCCGTACGGACAAAATACCCAAAATTTCAATATTAATTCCGGCCAGAAATGAAGAACAATATCTCCCGGCCTGTCTTGAGTCACTTTCAAAAAGCTTATTCCCCGTAAATCAAACAGAAGTTATAATACTAAATGACCGGTCTGAAGATCGTACTGCTGAAATTGCCCGTGCATACTGTAATATGTCCTCTCATTTTCGTCTGATAAATATAGCTGAAGATGTTGCCGGCCTGGCGGGTAAAATGAATGTACTTAAGCAAGGAATTGATATAGCCGCAGGAGAGATTATTCTGGTTACTGATGCCGATTGTGAGGTATCTCCGGAATGGGCAGGTGCATTGGTATCTTATTTTACGGAAGAAACCGGAATGGTCGGTGGATTGACCTTATTGTCCAAAGACAGGTCGGATGAATCTCTTTTTGCCAAGGTACAATCTTTGGATTGGCTGTTTTTACAGGCAGTTGCGGCCGGAGCAGCCGGGTCCGGATTTCCCACCTCCATATTGGGTAATAATTTTGCCTTCCGCAAACAGGCCTATCTAGAAACGGGTGGGTATGAAAGTATTGGTTTCTCATTGACTGAAGATATGGCTTTGATGCAAGCCATCCGAAAGTTAGATAAATGGGGAATCAAATATCCGCTTTCCCAGCAGACTGAAATTTACAGTCAACCGGCAAAATCCCTCAGTGAATTATACAATCAACGAAGACGATGGATCTCTGGCGGAATGGTTGGGCCAGTCTCCGGCTGGATAATGATGGTATCCACCTTTTTAGCACATTTTTTACCGCTAATATTGTTTTTTACCACGGCACCCAGTTGGATAACAGGTATGACCTTGCTTTTACCGATAGTATCGGATATTAGTTTTATATTAAGCCCGCTAACCAAAAAAATCCGAAGGCGTGATTTGCTGCGATATTTCACATTATTTGAAGTATATTATTTCTTATACACTACGTTCTTAGCGTTTCTAACGCTGATACCCTTTAAAATCAGTTGGAAGAACAGGCGCTTTTAAGATATCAGAGGTGTAGGGGAGCGGGTAAGTTTAACATCGGTGTGATAGAGATCGGTTGCATTTTTTAATAAAATACTTTCTATAATATAATCGATATTTCCCGAATCGATCCATCCCTCTGCGTACAATTCACTGATTGCCTGAATAACACCTCTCTTTGCTAATTCAAGATGACCTGGAACCAGCTCTACAATTGAGACATCACCGCCAAAGGCAAACAACTTATTCACCGGGGCGGTGGTCAGGAATTCTTTGAGGAATCTAACTGCGGATACTGGGCTTATCATCCATGACCAGCACATATCAATAAATGCATTGGGATAATGTTTTGCCAGCGCAATAGCCTGATCTTGAAACGGGTAAGTTATATGTAAAAAGACAAACCTTGTGTCCGGATGCATACGGCAGATAAGACTCATATCACTGGCATTGTAAAGTAAGTAATCCATTGGCATGGTACCATGTCCCGAGTGATATCCGGTATGTATTTTATAGGGCAAATCATATTCAGCTGATTTTCTTGCCGTATGATTAAACAAATAATCTTCCAGTGGTTTTTGCTCATACTTTTGAACTTGCCAGTTTTTATTCAGACAATATTGCAGGCAACTTTCCGCATCAGTTCGTTTCACTTCCTGGAAATCAAGTCTCCGGCGATAGGCGCTTTGATTCTTTATGGCTACCGCTTTATTGCCATATTTACGGAAGCTCCGATCGATGGCCTCAATGCAATCATCCAGGTTATTTATATTATGTCCAATAATATTTTGTATCAGATCCGGATCAAAATCTGAACATAAACTGGAAACACAAAGATCCATGAGAAAATATTCCGGCGACTGGGTATTCCGAAATATTGGTGTATCAAGCGCATTGATCTGGCAATGATCAAGATTACATAAGTTCTTTAGTATTTTTGTATAAAAACCCGATTGGGGTATTTTCTGAATGGCCGCATTGACATCCAGCCAATTGGCATCATTCAGATCATCAATCTGATATACTTTTCTTATGGTATTTTGAACCATTTGCCCATAACCGGTTGATTTGATAACAGGCCACCATCTCCTGATAATTCCCCATTTTTTTTCAGGATCCCCATCAACCTGTTTTAGTATTTCGAGATCATCTTCAGGCATCCCACTGACGATTAGATCGGATTCAACATACTGAATAAATAATAGTGATATATCATTGGGAAATTGTGGTTTTGCCGGGTTGAGACGGTCTGATTCTTCTATAAGATGCTCGTGGGTGTCTGCGATAGGGATTTGATTTATCAGGTCGTACATGGCTCCTCAATTGGCTATAAGCAGCAGGCAATTGGCAATCATCCCTAAAACAGGTTCGGGCTGACTGGTTTGGGCAAAAAAAAAGTCCCGGTAAAGGGACTTAATAATTTTTATACTTCCATTATTTCTGCTTCTTTATGCTGCAGAATCTCGTCAAGTTCTTTTATATGCCTATCGGTCATTTCCTGAGTCTCATCCAGGTCAACACTCAGTTCATCTTCCGAAATTTCATGATCTTTTTGTAGTTTTTTAAGATGATCATTCACATCCCGGCGCACATTGCGAATGGCGATGCGTCCTTCCTCACCGAACTTCCGAACCAGCTTTACAAGATCCATACGCCGTTCTTCGCTGAGTTGAGGGATAGGGATCCTGACAAAGGAACCATCATTTGACGGCGTAAGACCCAGATCCGACTTAAGGATTGCTCTCTCGATCTCGCCGATCATATTCTTATCCCAGGGTTGAATCGCAATAAGCCTTGGTTCGGGGACTGAAATGGTTGCGGCTTGGGCGATAGGCACCGTACTACCGTAATATTCAACTTTTACGCTATCGAGTAAAACCGGGGTTGCACGTCCGGTACGAACTTTAGCAAATTCGTGCTGGACATTCTCGACCGCTTTTTTCATGCGATGATCCGCATCTCGTTTAAGTTCTTTGGTTGGCATAACTCTACTCCTGAACTTTTGTTCCTATCAGTTCTCCTAATAAGATACGTCGCAGATTATCTTGTGTGTTAAAATTAAAAACAATAATTGGAAGTTTATTATCCATGGATAAAGTAATGGCGGTTGTGTCCATGACCTTGAGTCCGCGTTTAACAACATCCATATATGAAATGGTATCGAACTTTAAAGCATCTTTTACTTTTTCCGGATCGTCGCTATACACGCCATCAACCCGGGTTCCTTTAAAGATCGCATCTGCTTCAATTTCAACCGCACGCAAAACTGCTGCAGTATCAGTTGTAAAATACGGATTTCCTGTACCACCCGCAAAAATAACCACACGATTTTTTTCCAAATGCCGGATTGCACGGCGCCGGATAAAGGGTTCGGCTATTTGATTCATCTCAATGGCGGTCATCACCCTGGTGTGAATACCTTTTTTTTCCAGCACATCTTGCAAGGCCAGGCTGTTTATCACGGTAGCAAGCATACCCATATAATCGGCCTGCACCCGATCCATTTCACGGGCCTTTTCAGATAAACCGCGGAATATATTGCCGCCCCCGATGACGATGGCAATTTCGACACCCAGGTTATGTGCTTTTTCCACTTCAGCAGCAAAGATATTCAGTATATCGGCTTCTATTCCAAATTTATTTTCGCCGGTGAGTGATTCACCACTAAGTTTTAAAAGAATTCTTTTATAGCATGGAGATTTATCCATACTTAATTTATTCTCCGACTTTGAAACGGCTGAATTTACGGATAGAAATATTCTCACCCAGTTTTGCAATGGTTTCAGTCAGCAATGCCTGAATGGTTTTATCCGGATCTTTCACAAATGGTTGTTCAAGTAAGCAAATTTCTGAATAAAATTTATCCAGTTTACCCGTGGCTATTTTCTCAAGAATTTGCTCTGGTTTACCTTGAGTGCGGGCTTGCTCTTTGTATATTTCCATCTCATGATCAATGGTTTCCTGATCAACCTCTTCACGTCGAACAAATCCGGGTGAAGATGCGGCCACCTGCATGGAAACGTCACGGCAAAATTTTGCAAAATCATCTGTATTTGCTACAAAATCTGTTTCACAATTTACTTCCAGCAACACACCAAGTTTGCTTCCTGGATGTATATATGCTTCAATCCGGCCCTCATTTGCGGCCCGGTCTGCTTTTTTTGAGGCTTTTGCGATACCTTTTTTACGTAATACCTCGCCTGCTTTTTCCAAGTCACCTTTTGCTTCAACCAGGGCGCTTTTACAATCCATCATCCCTGCACCAGATTTATCTCTGAGTTCTTTAACAAGAGCTGCAGTGATTTCCGCCATTATTCACTCCTATCTGATTTTTTTGTTTCTTTTTCTTCGGGCTGTTGTTCGACTTTCAATTTATCTTCCAGTTCTACCTGCTCAGCCTTTTCTTCTGCAACTTTATGTCGTGCTTCAATTACGGCATCTGCAATTATACGGCTGATCAGACTGATGCTTCTTGCAGAATCATCATTTGCCGGAATCGGATAATCGATAACATTTGGTTCACAGTTTGTATCAATGATCGCCACAATCGGGATATTCAGTTTACGGGCTTCATTTACTGCGATTTGCTCCTTTTTCGTATCAACGATAAAAATCAAACCCGGCAGGATTTTCATATCTTCGATACCATCGAGCACTTTTTTCATTTTCGCTTTATCACGATCAATATGCAGAACTTCTTTTTTTGATAACTGATCATAGGTTCCGTCAGTACTCATTTTATCCAGATTCTTCATGTGCTTAATGGATTGTTTAATGGTACTGAAATTTGTAAGCAACCCGCCGAGCCAGCGATCTGTGATATAGTACATACCACTGCGTTGTGCTTCAGCTTTGATAATTTCTTTAGCCTGTTTCTTGGTTCCGACGAATAATACATCTTCACCACTGGCTACAATTCTCTTAACCGCTTCATAAGCAATATCAATTTTTGCTTGCGTTTTTTTGAGATCGATGATGTGAATCCCGTTTCGTTCCATGAAAATATATTCTTTCATTTTGGGATTCCAGCGGCGTGTGAGATGGCCGAAGTGTGATCCAGCGGCCAGGAGAGATTCGAGTGTTGCCTTTGGCATTATAAAACTCCTTATGTTTGGTTTAGCCTCCACCGGCGTCGTCCCGGTTCGTACTCATCGCAGTGAGACCAACGAACCAATCAACCGGTGTGTGTGATTTTAACGATTTTTAAATTTATACAAAAAAAATGCTGCCAAGGTAATCCTCAGCAGCGTAAATAGAATATAAATCTCTGAATTATCTTTTTGAGAACTGGAAGCGTTTACGCGCTTTTGCCAATCCATATTTTTTACGCTCTTTCTCACGAGGATCACGGGTTAAAAATCCCGCTTTACGCAAGTCAGATCTAAAATCTTCACTGTATAGTAATAGAGCCCGGGCGATTCCAAGCCGAACGGCTCCGGCCTGACCACTTAATCCGCCACCCTGACAGCTAATTTTAAAATCATATTTACCAAGCGAATCGGTTAACTGTAATGGTTGTTCAATATCCATTTTCAGAGTTTCGCGACGAAAGTAGTCAAGTAAATCTCTCCCGTTCACAGTAATCTTTCCATCACCGGGAAACATACGCACTCGCGCGATTGCACCTTTTCTCCGGCCAACAGATGTGTACACTTCCATTTACAACTCCTATTTAGTTGAGTTCCAGAACCTGCGGTTGCTGTGCCTTATGCGGGTGATCCGGCCCAACATACACTTTTAGTTTTTTAAACATTTGACGACCGAGCGCATTTTTGGGCAGCATACGTTTAACTGCAAGTTTTACTACACGCTCCGGATGCTTTTCCAGCATCGCCCCCAAAGTTATCGCCTTTTGCCCACCAGGATACCCGGTATGGTGATAATAAATTTTATCTTTAATTTTGTTCCCGGTAACTTTAACCTTCTCAGCATTTACCACAACAATAAAATCTCCGGCGTCCTGATGTGGTGCATAAAAAACTTTATTTTTGCCTTTAAGAATATATGCGATTCTGCTCGCCATTCTGCCAAGTATCAAATCCTTGGCATCTACAACATACCATTTACGTGCAGATTCTATCTCATCAACCTTCGCAATATACGTTTTCAAACTATTCCTCCGGAATTATAAAAATCGAGCCTAAAATTTAACAACGAAAAATCGCAGAATCAAGTTAATAAAGGGATTTTTTGTTATTAAATCTAATAATTTCCCAGGTAGGAATCGAAAATTTGAAAAATTCGATATGTTACGGCTGTCTTCTTTTGGCTATCGGTCTTCGGTTATCAGATATGGTGACATGAATAACACTAATCGGATACCCAATATTGAGATTTAATAAATAAATATTTAGCTCTGAAAAATATAATCGCCGTTAATCACCGCCAGACATTTACCCGTTAGCTCTTTTTCTGAAAAAGGCGTGTTTGCCGATTTTGAGTACGATTTTCCTTCAGTTAATTTCCATTTCATGTCGGTGTCGGCAATAGTCAAATTTACAGTTTCGCCGATCTTTATCTTTGGCACCGGTATATTCAGGATATTTCTCGGATTAGCAATACACAGATCATATAATTTCCGCATCGAAATTATTTTTTTCTTTAACAATTCACTTACTATCAATCCCCATTGTGTTTCAATACCTGTGATACCAAACGGTGCGTAAATGTACTCTGCTTCTTTCTCCTCAATAGAATGGGGGGCATGATCCGAAGCAATGGCGTCGATCGTGCCATCTTTAATTCCGCTCAAAATCGCTTCCAGATCTTCACTACTACGTAACGGCGGGTTCATCTTGGTATTTGTATTATAAGTTTCAACTTCACGGTCCGTCAGTGTAAAATGATGTGGTGTCACCTCACAGGTTACTGCTATGCCCTTTGCTTTTGCCTGACGCACCAAATCGACACTACGCGCCGTACTGATATGACATACATGAAAACGACCACCAGTGTATTCTGTCAGCATGATATCCCTGGCAACCATTATTTCTTCAGATACCGATGGTATCCCGGGGAGTCCCAGTTTTGTTGAATAATAACCCTCATGCATATGCCGGTTACAACTCAGATTTGCATCTTCTTCATGTCCCAACACGGGGATATCAAACATTTTACTATATTCCAGAGCTCTGCGCATAAGTTCTGCATTCATCACCGGCGAACCATCATCGGAGATACCAACTGCCCCGGCTTCGACCATTTCTGCGATTGGAGCAAGTTCTTCCCCCTTACGTCCCTTGGTGATCGCGGCGACAGGAAATACATCCACAAGTGATCCGGAGGCCTGTTTTTTTATATATTTGATTACTTCCTGAGAATCAATTGCCGGATCGGTATTTGGCATACAAGCAATGCCGGTATAACCACCATTTGCAGAAGCAAATGAACCACTCATTATGGTTTCCTCGTCCTCTCTGCCGGGTTCACGAAGGTGAACATGCATATCAAAAAGACCGGGCAACGCCATGGCACCTGCCATTGGAATAATTTTTCCTGCATAATTTGCCGGCTTTCCCTTCTGCAACTTAGCAATTTTCCCATTCTCTAAAATGATATTCATTTTCTCATCAATTTTTTCTGCCGGATCAAATACATGAACATCTTCTAATAATACTTTTTTTGGCAGACGATCAAAGATTAATTCAGTATTTTCATATTTTTTAATTTGCGACATTTTCACCTCCTGCCAGTAAATATAATACAGCCATTCGAACGGCAACCCCATTTGTTACCTGATCCAGTATCACGGAATGTTCACTATCCGCCACATCTGATGAGATTTCCACACCACGATTTATAGGGCCGGGATGCATAATCGTTATCGGTTTTACCGCTTTTTCGAGCCGTTCCCGGGTAATACCAAAGTAATTATGATACTCGCGCAAGGTTGGAAAGTATCCTCCGTCTTGCCTTTCCAGCTGTATCCGTAATACATTCAGAACATCCACTCGCGGAATCAGATCCTCAATATTATAGCACACATCGACTCCCAATTTCTCAATTTCTCTCGGAATAAGTGTGGCTGGTCCACAGAGTGTTACTTCTGCTCCCAGTTTTTTCAATCCCTGAATATTTGATAATGCTACCCGGCTGTGTGAAATATCACCCACAAGCCCCACTCTCAGACCCTCAAACGAATCGTGTTTTTCGCTCATCGTAACCAAATCCAACAATCCCTGGGTTGGATGCTCATGTGCACCATCACCGGCATTGATTATATTTGCATTTAATCTTTCGGCCAAAAAATGAGCCGCGCCGGGTGATTGATGTCTGACAACCACCATATCAATTTTCATGGCCTCAATATTACGGGCCGTATCCAGAAAAGTCTCACCCTTTTTAACACTACTGGTTGCGCTGGAAAAGTTTACCGAATCTGCAGACAATCTCTTTTCAGCCAGTTCAAATGAAATCCTTGTTCTCGTTGAAGCTTCAAAAAACAGATTCACGACTGTTTTACCTTGCAAAGTAGGTACCTTTTTTATGGGTCTATCCAAAATTTCTCTAAAAGATTTTGTTGTATTCAGAATCAGTTCAATATCATCCCGATCCGCATATTCCAGGCCTAAAAGGTGTCCGGACTTAAAATTCATATTACTTCTCCTCTTTAACTTGCTCAACAAGATAGACACCATCCTCTGTATCTACTTCTTTCAGTTTCACCCGTACCTCTTCACCAAGTGATGTCGGAATATTTTTACCGACAAAATCTGCCTTGATTGGTAATTCCCTGTGCCCCCGGTCAACCAGAACCGCCAGATGTATACTGTTTGGGCGTCCAAAATCCATCAACGCATCCAATGCCGCACGGATAGTTCTTCCGGTATACAAAACATCGTCCACAAGAACCACATTTTTCTCATCGATTTGAAAAGGAATATTGGTCACCTGTACATCCGGTTGTTTGAGACGTGTCCGGAAATCATCACGATACAAAGTCGCATCCAAAAAACCTGTCGGTACCTCTTCCTTTTCAATGGCTTTTACTTTTTTTGCCAGACGTTGTGCTATATACGCCCCGCGTGTATGAATCCCGATAATTACCAGATCCTTGACACCCCGGTTCTTTTCAAGAATCTCATGGGCAAGTCGGGTGATGGTTCTTTTCAAATCTTCCTGTGTGACCAGCAGGGCCTTTGTCTTAAATTCCATGGATATCTCCGGTGATTATTTACATTTTCAGACAAAAAAAAAGCCAATAAACAATTGCTTACTGGCTTTTGAAATTTATATTTATTATAAGGAAAATCATTTGGCAGACCCTTTACTATCTCGCCGGATAGCAGTTAAAGGTTAAGATTAGTGTAATTTAAAAAATATTCTCATTGTATTCAATGCCGTTTCTGATATTATTTTCTGCTAACAACCGTATCATGCTTCACTATCCAATTGTGATTTTAGTTCGTCTCCGATCAAAATACTATGATTTAAATGAACTTTATACAATAAAGCATCCCCCTCAGAATAGTATTTAAATGCATTCTTTATTGCCGCCTGTTGCTGTTCAATCAAATTAAGAAGCGATCCGAATTCAAAATTGTTATGCTCTAACAACAGCTGTTTTTGCATCTCAGATACACCCAGTTGCAATAGCAATTCCTGCCTTACCAATTTCCATGATTCATTTCTCGAGAAATCCTGATTGTTATTCATACTTTTTCCAACCATTTTTACTTATTCTTAATTTTTATTACCGACGATGTATACCAGAATATGACCAAAAAGATCCCATTTGGAAAAAAGATACAGGATGCAGGATGCAGGATACAAGATACAAGTCAGAAGTTAGAAGTTAGGAGTTAGGAGTTAGGAGTTAGGAGAAAATAGGATAAAAGGATAATTGGATAAAATGACCAATTAAGAATTGGGAATTAGAAATGATTGAAATATTTCTATGATGATCAATTTCTAATTTTTAATCTCTAATTTCTAACTTGTATCCTGTCTAAAAAAAAGTATATTTAACTCAGGTTAAACTCATGATAAATATTCATTTATAGCAGCTGCCGCGACGCGACCATCTTTTATTGCTGTCACAATCAATGAGGCACCGGTAACGGAATCTCCCGCTGCAAAAATGGCGGCCTTACTCGTCTGCCTGCGGGCATCAGTTTTAATATTTCCCCGTTGATCAAATTCCAGATCAAGTTCTTTGAGTAAGCGGTTATGTTCCACATGTTCAAAACCAATCGCCAAAATCACCAGGTCAACTTCTTTCTTAAATTCACTATTTGCAATTTCGGATAACATATACTTACCATTTTGCTCATCTTGATTCCAGATGACTTTTTTGAACTCGGTTTGTGCCAAATGATTATTTTTTCCGGAAAATTTATTGGTTTGTATGGACCAATCCCGGTGGCAACCCTCTTCATGCGAACTTGATGTTCGCAAAATATTTGGCCATTCAGGCCAGTTCGGATTCCAATTATATTTCCAATCCATCGGTTTTGGCATAATTTCATATTGAGTCACTTCTGCTGCTCCCTGGCGGTTGGCAGTGCCCACGCAATCAGACCCCGTATCACCTCCACCCAAAACCAGTATCCTTTTACCTCTAGCAGATATGATTTTCTTTTCATTTAAATCACCATCGACATATCTGTTTGAAAGGGTTAAATATTCCATCGCCTGATGTATGCCCTTCAGATTCCTTCCCTGCACATCAATATCCCGTGCTTTTCCGGCACCCATCGTAAGTAAAATAACATCGAATGACTTTTGCAGATATCGGGCGGAAATATCCTCACCGATATCAATATCTGTTTCGAAAATTACACCTTCGGCTTCCAGTCTGTTTTAGCCGCCTGTCGATAATGTACTTTTCCAATTTAAAATCCGGGATTCCATAGCGAAGTAAACCACCAATTTTAGGTGATTTTTCAAAGAGCGTAACCATATGACCCTCACGGCGTAATTGCTGGGCCGCAGCCAGACCAGCCGGACCGGAACCAATGATCGCTATTTTTTTTCCGGTTTCTTTTTTCGGGATTTGTGGCAGAACCCACTCATTCTCAAATGCTTTCTCGATGATTGATAATTCTATCTGTTTTATCGTGACCGGGCCGTCATTTATTGAAAGTGTGCATGCTGATTCACATGGCGCCGGGCACAGTCGTCCGGTAAATTCAGGGAAATTATTTGTCCTTTCCAATCTTAGAAATGCTTCCTGCCATGAATTTTTATATACAAGATCATTCCATTCAGGAATAAGATTATCTACCGGACACCCCTTACTGGAGTGGCAGAATGGGATGCTGCAATCCATGCATCGTGCCGCCTGAGTAGTGAGCTGTTGTTCACTGGGCAGCGTATCAAATTCCTTATAATGGGTGAGACGTTTCTTTACCGGTTCGCTTTCTGATTTTTGAACCTTATATTCCATAAATCCAGTGGGTTTACCCATTGCTAGTATACCTCCTCGGTCATGCCAACCATATCAGATTCTTTTGAAAACTTTTCCTGAATTCGGTCAAGGGCTTTCTTGTATTCAATTGGCATCACCCTTACAAAATAGGGGAGAATATCTTCCCAGGCCTCAAGGATATGCGCCCCAAGTTTACTTCCGGTGTAAGTAACATGGTTTTCAATATATTTTTTCAGAAAAATTTCATCCTGCTCTGACCGTACCTGTTCGATATCCACCATCTCCAGATTGCATCGGGTATCAAACAACTGATTTTCATCAAGTACATAGGCAATACCCCCACTCATTCCGGCAGCAAAATTAACACCGGTCTGGCCCAGAACAATCACTCTGCCCCCAGTCATATATTCACAACCATGATCTCCTACACCCTCCACCACTGCAATAGCGCCGCTATTTCTGACAGCAAACCGTTCACCAGCGGTTCCAGAGAGATATGCCTCACCGCCTGTGGCGCCAAAAAGATTGACATTTCCGCTTATAATATTTTTTTCTGACAAAAAGGTGGAACCCTTTGGTGGATAAACAATGATTTTGCCTCCGGACAATCCTTTACCCAGGTAATCATTTGCATCACCCGCCAGTTCAAATGTGACACCGTTTATTAAAAATGCGGCAAAACTTTGACCTGCGGATCCTTCAAACCTGATGGTGATTGTATCGGCCGGTAATCCCGCGGAACCATGGATATCAGATATTTTACCACTGAGCATTGCTCCTACAGTTCGGTGATAATTTTTTATGGGAATCTGCAATCGTACTTTCTTCTTTTGCCCGATAGCATGATTCACTTTTGAAATAATTTCCATGTCTAATACTGACTGGGTATCAAACGGTACCTGACTCTCACATCTCAAAATGGTTTTTGCATTTTTCGCCTGATGATAAAGTACTTTGCTAAAATCCAGCCCTTTGGCTTTATAATGGCTAATCGCCGTATTGACCTTAAGCAAATCCGCGCGACCAACCAGATCTTCAAATTTACGAAATCCCAATTCTGCCATTATTTCCCGAACTTCCTGTGCCAGAAACATCATATATTGCATGACGTCTTCCGGTTTGCCCCGGAACCTGCTGCGCAGTTCCTCATCTTGAGTTGCGATTCCAACCGGGCAGGTATTCAGATGACATTTGCGCATGAGAATACAGCCTAGGGCAACCAATGATGTAGTACCAAATCCAAATTCTTCCGCACCCAGCAATCCGCCAATGATAACATCACGGCCTGTTTTTAATCCCCCGTCTACCTGGATGCGAATTCTGGATCGTAACTGATTCATAACAAGAGTTTGTTGGGTTTCTGCAAGTCCGATTTCCCAATTGGATCCGGCATGTTTAATCGAGGACATGGGAGACGCACCCGTTCCCCCATCATTGCCGCTGATCAAAACCATATCGGCTTTTGCTTTGGCTACGCCTGCGGCAACTGTTCCCACACCCTCTTCGGCCACCAATTTAACGGAGACTCTCGCAGCAGGATTGGCACATTTTAAATCAAATATTAACTGCGACAAATCCTCAATGGAGTAAATATCATGATGCGGTGGTGGTGAAATCAGCATTACTCCTGGCGTAGAATGACGAACTTTTGCAATTGTATCATTTACTTTAAATCCGGGTAACTGTCCGCCCTCACCCGGTTTTGCCCCCTGCGCAATCTTGATTTGTAATTCAGCGGCACTTTTAAGATAAGTGATATTTACTCCAAATCTCGCTGAGGCAATTTGCTTTATTTTACTGTTTGCATTGGTCTCAGGTGATTCCGGAGTAAACCTGATTTCATCTTCACCACCTTCTCCTGAATTACTTTGGGCACCCAATCGATTCATGGCAATCGCTAATGACTCATGGGCTTCTTTACTGATAGAGCCAAATGACATGGCGGATGTAACAAATCGTTTGACAATCTCTTCCGCAGGCTCAACCTCCTCAATCGGCACGGATGCCTGTTTTACAAATGAGAATAATCCACGCAGAGTACATAGGTTTTTGTTTGAATCGTTAATTTCTTTGGTGTAGGATGTAAATTGTGTGTAATCCCCAGTTTTTATGGCGTTTTGTAATTGTATAATTGTTTCCGGCCTGAAAGCATGTTTTTCAGCATCTTTTCGATATGAGTAGTTTCCACCGGTATCCAGACGTTGAATTTGCGCATCATCATTTTTTACTGCCGCACAATGGCGCTCTAAACTGTCTTGCTCAATTTTTTTTATACCCACGCCACCTATTCGGGATCTGGTGCCGGAAAAATATTTTTTAAGAAATTTTTCTTCCAAGCCGATCGCTTCATAGGTCTGTGCACCACGATAGCTGCGAATAGTCGAGATTCCCATTTTTGACATTATTTTGAGCAGACCTTTCTGGACCGCTGTAATATAATTCAGTATCGCTGCCTGTTGTGTCATATCATCAGGTAAAGATCCTTTAACTCTCAGGTCATTTATGGTTTCAAACGCCAGATACGGATTGATGGCACTGACACCGAATGAAGATAACATGGCAAAATGATTCACTTCCCGGATTTCACCCGATTCCAGAACGATTGCAGTAAGATGTCTTGACTGTTTCTTCACCAGGTAATGATTAACTGCAGATACGGCCAGTAAAGCAGGAATAGCTGCATTGGTTTTATTGATTCCACGATCACTCAGAATGATGCAGGAATGCCCTTCCTTAACTTTCTGTGCAACAGTTTTACAGAGGAGGTCAATCCCATTTTCCAGCGCTTTATCTTTGCCCGTCCCGTCGAAATGGATCGGAATAGTACACACTTTTAAACCGGGCATTTCAACAGAACGCAAGCGCTCAAGATCATCGTTTGTAAACACCGGGTGATACAGTTTGAGCTGACGACAATGTTCGGGTGATTCTTCCAGCATATTTGCCTGGTGCCCGATAAAACTCATTAGTGACATAACCAGATTTTCCCGGTAGGGATCAATTGGTGGATTTGTCACCTGGGCGAAGATCTGTTTAAAATAATTAAACAATAATTGCGGTTTTTCGGATAGGACTGCCGGTGCGGTATCATTGCCCATCGAACCAATTGGCTCCTGCGCATTGAGAATCATCGGGGACAAAATAGTCTGGATTTCTTCATCCGTATAACCAAAGGCCGTCTGATAAAACTTTAAAGCCCGGGATTCAGGTATTTTTCCCACAGGCACCTGAAACAGACCTTTTAACTCGATTCGATTGTCATCGAGCCAGCGACGATACGGTTTCCATCGTGATACTTTGGACTTAATTTCGCTGTCCCGGATAAATCTCTTTAGTTCTAAATCAATAATTATCATTTTCCCTGGCGACAGTTTTCCTTTTTCCCGCACATCCTGCGGCTTGATATTTAGCACTCCTGCCTCAGATGCAAGGATCACTTTGCCTGATTTTGTAATCGTATACCTTGCCGGACGTAATCCGTTTCTATCCATACACGCCCCGATAATCTGGCCGTCAGTAAAGGTGATCGCCGCCGGACCATCCCAGGGATCCATTATCGCCGCATGATATTCAAAAAATGCCCGTTTATCCTGGCTCATATGATAACCTGATCCGAATGCTTCCGGCACCATCATCATTAATGAATGTTCCATGGATCGACCACTGTGCACCAGCAACTCCAGTACATTATCCATAATAGCCGAATCGCTGGCCGATGTGTCGATCACCGGTATCACTTTCTTTATATCTTTTCCCAACGTTCGGGATTCCATCGTCGATTCGCGCTCTGATATTTTATTAATATTTCCTTTTAGTGTATTGATCTCCCCATTATGCGCGAGGAATCGAAATGGTTGTGCCAACGGCCAGGAAGGAAAGGTATTTGTACTATATCGCTGATGTACCATGGCAATAGCACTAATAAAATCATTTTGCATCAGGTCAGGGTAGAATGATTCAAACTGTGAGGAGACAAACATACCCTTATATATAATTATTTGTGATGAAAACGATGGGATATAAAAATCGGTCATTGACCATTTCTGTTTTCTGGCATTTACTTCGAGACACTTGCGCAATACATAAAATTGTCTTTCCAGATCGGCTCCACGAAACTGCTCAAATTTGACAAAAATCTGGTACATGGATGGGCATGATCTCTGCGCCACCTCTCCCAGGCAATCGGGATTTACCGGCACTTGCCGCCAACCAAGCAAGATGCCCTTTTCATCAGATACAGTTTTTTCAACGATGACACGGGCTTTTTTCAGTTTTTCCTTTTGCTTTGGCAGAAACAAAAACCCAACGCCGTATTCTCCGGCTGGCGGTAAGTTAAACTCCAGAACACGGGTAAAAAACTTATGTGGGATGTGTGTGGTCATACCCGCGCCATCTCCGGTTTTTTGGTCACCACCAACAGCACCACGATGTTCCAGATTTTTTAGAATGGTAATACCATCCTTAATGGTTTGATGCGTTTTATGGCCATTTATGTCGAGCTATAAATCCGACACCACATGCGTCATGCTCGTATTTTTGATGATATAATCCCTTTGAACCCGGCTTCATAGTTTTCTCATTGTTTGTGATTTATGATTTGTAATAATGAAAGGTGGATCAATGCTACTAAATTCGAATAAATTCGCTTATAGTTTTAGCATTGATCTAAAAATGATACAAGCAGATACATGCCTTGGGCGGTGTATGAATACAATTTGCGAAACTAACTCTACATATACATTCATCTAAAAAAACCTCTATATATTTCCAGATAAATATACTCAATCATGTTCTCGATGCAATAGCTTGATGTATTTTTATTTAAAAAATTTTATTTCTATGCATATATAATACAACATCTCAGCTATTTTACTTTCAGAACAACAAATGTCACATCATCATTAGGATCTTCATCGTCTGCCCAATCCGAACCCTGATTCTTTAGGTGAGTGATGATATCTTCTGGTCCTTTATCAACAACCTCCTCAAATGAATCACGAATGCGCTTATAGCCAAACATCTCTTTATCTTTATTGAAAAGTTCCGGCATTCCGTCACTCATAAATAAAATGGTATCACCCGGTGCCAGGGTTCTTTCCTGCAACTCGTATGGAAAATCCTTAAAGGTACCCAAAGGCATTCCTTTTATGACAATTTCCTCAACAGACTGTATATCCCGTTTATAAAGCAATACCGGGGGCATTCCCGCAGCAGACATGATTAGTTTGTTGCCTTTGATCTTCATTATTGTCAGACACATGGACAGCATTTTCATGTGCATGGTTTTTATGCAGCGGGTGATTTCATTAAAAGTAAACACGATATCCGGGTTTTGGGCATGGGTATTAAACAGACTTTTTGCTGCCGTGACCATCGTTCCGGCCTTCATTCCATGACCTGTCGCATCTCCAATCACAACCGTCAGAGTGCCGTCCATGCCTACATTAAAATCATAATAATCTCCACCGACTTCTGTGGCCGTTTTCATATATACAGCAATATCCAGATTAGGTAATTGAGGCAACTCCTTTGGCAGCATGGATACACTGCAGTTCACGCGCTTCTTCCAGTTCCTTTTTTTTCTGTTCAAATTCAATCTCAAGAGTCCGGTGCTCCGCTTCTGCGGCCTTGGCTTTTAATTCAGCCGTTTCGGCGCGTAACTCACTTTCATGAATAGCCTGGCGCTGTCGTTCCCGCGTAAGCAATCTTCTTCGTTGTACGCGGTCAAATCCAAAAATAATTCCGATAAATAAAAACCCATATCCGATATATGCCCAAATAGTTTGCCACCAGGGAGGCAGAATTATAATAGCGAGCGATTTACCATCATTATTCCAGACGCCGTCACTATTGGAGCCACGAATACGGAAAGTATATTCTCCCGGATCCAGATTGGTATAGGTAGCAAACCGGCGGTTGTCATAACTCCATTCTTTATCATAGCCCTCAAGAATGTGGGCATATTGATTTTTTTCTGCACGACCAAAATGCAGAGCGGCATATTCAAAAGACAGATCATTATCAACATGATCAAGAACAATGTTGCTGGTTTCATAAATTGTGCTGTCAATTAGCGGGTCTTCACCCATCATCATGACTGATTTGTTACCGATTTTTAGATCAGTTAAAATGACCTTGGGTGGATTAGTGTTCATTCTTCCCGGATAGAACTCATTCAGACCATGATCACCACCAAAAAACAAACGCCCATCAGAGGCTTTCAGAGCCACCTGGGCAATAAAGTCACCTCCACCCAGTCCATCTTCGGAATCATAATTTACAAAAGTCGGTCGGTCGTTACTGAAATTCATGCGAGACAAACCGTTCCTTGTGGCCAGCCAGAGATAACCAAAATCATCTTCCAGAATGGATGCGATATAGTTGGTCGGTAAACCGTCCTGCTCACGATATACTGTAAACTCTTCCTTTTGTGGATCAAAACGGTTCAGACCACTGTTGGTTGCCAGCCAGAGAATGCCATTTTTATCCTCATGGATGTACTGAATACTATTATTACTAACCGTATTTTCATTATCCGGATCATGACGATACACAATTACCGAGCCATCCTGTTTATTAAACCGATTCAAACCTCCCGCATCAGTTCCAATCCAAATGACATCCTTGTCACTATTGCTAATATGAATCGATCTGATATTGGGACCACTTAACAATGGCTGCCGGGATGCTTCGAGGAGATATTGTTTAATATCTGTGGATTCTTCATCAGTCACATTCTGAATTTGAATTCCCCACATTGTTGAGTCCAGTGGGACATCTGCATTCCAATCGCCAAAACTATGACTGTCATCCGTTTTATAGTTTAGCGTATATTTTCCCGGGATCAATTTAATCAGATCCATTGTGACCCTGTTTTTTTCTGCTCCATTAAGGAAGTAGCTTTTACTTCTCTGTTCACTACTCCATATTTTTTTACCGCTGTTATCCTCGATCCAGCCGAAATCAGCGCACAGCGAATCTTCCAATCCCTCACCAACCGATATTACTAAAAAATCTCGTGGCCGGTCAATCGAGAATGCTTTTGTCAACTTTTCCGCACTTCCTACCCTTAATACAGAGACCAGAGCTGGTGATCCGGCATGTTTTTGCCTTGCCAAATCAATTAATTTTTGCGGATACTCCCGGATAGGTTCGGCATAGAATCTTTGTAATGTTCCCGTTTCCGGTTCAAAAAGATTCAGGCCATAATTAGTCCCCACCCAAACCAAACCGTCAGAATCCCTTCGTAAGACCCGGACAAGATCATGTGATATGGATGTATTATCCAATGAATCCCATTTGGAAAGAACCGTAGTACCGCCTTGCGGTGAATATTTCAGTAATCCGTCGCCCCAGGATCCAATGAGAAGAGATCCATTCGGCTCTTCTAAAATAGACCGTACAGATCCACCAAACATATCCGACCTGAATTTTAAATTTATTTTACTGAAATGACCGCTAACAGGATTATATTTATTTAATCCGGATCCTCTTATTCCTACATAAATCGTATTAGGATAGAATCTTGATTCTTGTAATCCAAAAGCTTCATTACCGGAGATACTATGTGGGTTTTCAGGATCATATTTGTGGTGAAGAAAGGGTTCACTAGCCGGATCAAACTTATACAGTCCTTCCAGCAAAGTGCCAATCCAGATTATTCCAGTATTATCTCTAAACATTGAGACAATAAGTTTATTGTATACATTGGGTTTTTGCTTGTACTCTTCGCCAAATGGTATTCTTGCAAAATCATCCGAGATCCCATCCATCTTAAATAATCCGCGCCCATCCTTTCCAATCCATATATTGCCATCGGCATCCTGACATATTCCGGTATATAATCTCCAAAGTTGGAATATATCCTTTGATTCAAATTCTTTTATTTTCCAGATCTTCTTATCACTGAGCCGGTATTTATATATACCAAATTCTGTAACGATCCATAACACACCGTTCTGATCACCAAATAGATGTGACACACGTTCATCAGAGCCAATAAATTTGGGTATATTTTCTGTGGATTTAAATTCTACTTGTTTAAAAACCCTGTTATCCCGGTCATATTCAACCAATCCGTTTGTAAAATCACCCACAAAAATTCTTCCTTGAAACTCGATTATTGGAAACGTAACATGCAGATTGTAATCACTACTCACTTTCTCAACATCATAATCCACATTTTCAAATTTATCTTCTTCAGCATTATATTTAATAACACCGCCACCCACGGTGCCCATCCAGACACTACCGTTGCTGTCAACAAGCACAGAAACGGTTTGCGGATTTGTAGAATCTAATTCCGACAACAAATTTTCAACATCATACTGTGTAAATTTATTTTGCATGCGATTGTAAAAAGACGCGCCGCCATGAGTCGCAATCCATAAATTCCCTGACTTATCCTCTTCAACGGCCCAGACACGATTATCAATAAGACTGTTCGGATTTCCGGGTACACTTTTAAAAATCTTAAAATTATACCCGTCGTAACGATTTAATCCGTCCTGAGTGGCAACCCATAAAAAGCCATATTTATCCTGGATAATATCATATACATCACTATTCGACAGACCTTCAGGCAAGGATATGTTTTTTATATTCAGTTTAGGATTTGCTGACAGATGATCAATTTGCAGTAATAATATAATTATAATCATTACTAATCGCGTATAAAGCAGTTTCAAGGCGACCCTCCCCGGGGAAAATTCGGTTTTAGATAAATATATTTTTTATTATAAATTATTCTTCTGCAAAGTTATAGCAGGTTTTATAATGGTTAGATAACGATAAATAGTCTATATAAATTTCGGATGAGAATATTAATCCTGGATAATCCTAACTCGCAAAGAGGGAGAGACGCAGAGATGATATAGTTAGAAATTGAGAAGATTAGAGATTAAAAAAATCATTCATAGCGCAGTGAATCAACCGGATTTGAGAGCGCTGCTTTTATAACATGGGTTCCTATGGTAATTATTGTAATTATTAATGTCACCAATAATGGGATTATAAACAATGAAAAATCGGGATCCATCCGAACAGCGAATGACTGCAGCCACTGATCGATTCCCCAGTATAAAACCGGCACCAAAATTATAAATGATAATATTATCAGTTTCACAACTTCCATGATCAGTATGTATAATATTTGTTTAATATTTGCGCCAAGCACTTTACGTACCCCGATCTCTTTCGTCCTTTGAGTTACCATAAATGCAACCAGACCAAGGATACCCAAACTGGTCACAAATATCGCCAGCAGCGCAAATATGCCAAACACTGTTCCGAACAGCACATCCGCCTTATATTGCTGGTCAAAATAGTCATCTAAAAAGAAATATTCGAAGGGATTTCCAGGAAATAACTCTGAATATTGATTTTCAATTTCAGTCACCGTTTGCCGGATATTGGTTGTATTTATTTTGACCGCAAACTGTCCCAGATTATGACGACCCTGCGGCATATAGCGAAAAATATGCGGTTCAAATGACTGTTTTGGTGATTGTTGATGATAGTCTTTGAGCACGCCAATGATGGTGAATATTTCTCCCCAATAATTGACCTCTTGCCCCACAGCCGCCTGCGGACTCGCAAAGCCCATCCATTGAACCGCAGTTTCATTAAATACCAGTGCTTTTACATCGGATGGATGTTCGCGGGAAAAATTTCGCCCGGCAACAAACTGAACATTGAATACATCAGCAAAGTCATAATCCACACCGACTATTTGATAGTTTTTACCCTTATTGGCATCCTCACCGGCTTTTCTTATTGCCCCGGCATCCCAGTAAATCTGACGGCCGGGAACCTCTGTTACCAGGCAGGTTTTCTCGACGAAATTTAATTTAACAAGGTTGTCCTTAAAGGTGTTTACTTTCTCAGCAAATGACTCATCTTTTACCCGGGGTACTTTTACAACCAGAACTTTTTGAATGTCAAACCCCAAATTCTGATTCTTCATATAGTCAATCTGATTGTAAACCGTCAATGTTCCGGTAATCAGAGCCAATGCCATGGCATACTGAAAAATAACCAGCGCCTTTCTCAGGCCGATTCCTTTTGTGGTTATACCGATTTTTCCGCGTAGCGTATCAATCGGATGAAATGATGACAGGGCAAATACCGGATACAATCCTGAGAAAATAATTCCCAGAAAAAATAACACCGGAATTATTACCCAAACCCAGGACTGCCCCCAGAATGGGAAGGTTTGCGGTATCTCTGTTAAGTGACAAAACCAGGGCAATGCCAGTTGTATTAAACCAACCGCGATAAGCATGGATATCAGATTTATTAAAATGGTCTCAAGTATAAACTGCAGCATCAGTTGTTGTCTTGATCCTCCTACGGCTTTACGCAGACCCACTTCCTTCGCTCTGGTCAATGATCGTGAGGTAGAGAGGTTGATATAATTCACCCAGGCAATAATAATGATAAACAACGCAATAATCAGCAAAGAGTTAATTGCATTTTTATCGCCATTTACTTCAAACTCCTGCATAAAATGAGAAGTGAGATGGATGTCAATAACCGGCTGCATTGGTAAATTCATTATCATATTATAGGATCTGAGCGCCTCACCAAATTCCGCCTCGATAAGATCCTCAATCTTTTTTTCAAATTCAGGCAGTTCTGTTCCTTCTTTGAGAATCACATAGGTAAACATTCCGGTATGACCCCAGTTTTCCATATAATCCGGTCCGGAGCTTTTGGCAAAATTTTCAAATGAAAGAAGTATATCAAATTTTATATGGGAATTGGCAGGAACGTCTGCAAAAATTCCGGATACCTGGTATGCCGTTTCTTTATCCACATGAAGAAGTTTCCCTATGGGATTGTCTTCGCCAAAATATTTTTTTGCGATGGATTCCGAGATAAGGGCATTATCAACTCCGCCAAGTGATTTTTTTGCATCACCCTCAATAAACTTAAAATCAAAAATATCAACAAATTCAGGTTCAGCATGATACACCCGTTCTTCTGTAAACCGTACATTTTCATAGGAAACTACCACGCCACGATAACGAAATATGCGGGCGAGTGTTTCAACCTCCGGAAAGCGTTCACGAATAAGTGCTCCCGCCGGGGGAGTGCATGAGGCGAATCGAACGGCAGAACCATCCTCACTAATTCTTTCATAACGCAAACGGTATATGCGATCGCTTTTATCATGGAACGAGTCATAACTTTTCTCAAAAGTGACATAATGCAAAATTAAAAGGCAAGCTGCCATGCCAATAGAAAGTCCTAAAATATTAATTATTGAAAAGAGTTTTGTATTTCTGATAATACGCAAAGTGATTTTGAGGTAGTTAATGAACATAATTTTTATCTCCGGAGATTTGTGGCTATTGGCTGTCGGCTTTCGGCTATCTGCCTTCCACAATTTTATTTTAGATTTCAGTATTTAAAAAAAATCTATCTTGTACTATTCATAAATAACTCGCGCAAAGGCGCTAAGTCGCAGAGGAAAGGAAATTAGAAATTAGGAATTAGGAATTAGAGATTTTAAAACATTGCCTAATTTTGCCTATTGCGAATCTCTCATTTCTCATCTCTAATTTATTGTACCCATGTCTTTGCGCCTCTGCGAGAGATGAATTATCCAGGCTATATAATTATTTTGATTTTTTTGTTTTATTTACAGGTGGCTGAGTGCTTTCTTTATTCTTCTCAGTTTTAAATTCAAATCGGTCCTTTAACACACAATTTCCTTTACCAGGTTTGCATGTGGTACCGTTTAACTGACAGGTTTCATTTAGCCAGTGCGGGCAATCCCAACTCATTAATTTTTCCTTTATCCAATAATCTGAAAATCCTGGCAAGCAATAACATTCAACCACGTCATGATAAATTCCATTGAGGAATACGTTGTTCAGCTACAAATTTTACATCTAATTCCTTCACTGTCTTATCATGTCCCCTTAATCGACTTTCGGAGACAGGTTTATTCTGAAAGCGGATGGCTGATAGCCGATAGCGTTTTCTCTACTCATACTTTAACACTTCCACCGGATTTAGAAAAGCCACCTTTAAGGACTGCCAGATCACAGTCAGAGTTGACATAATAACCGCAATTAATCCGGCAATTAGAAATATCCACCAGCCAATATTGGTCCGGTAAACAAAATCATTCAGCCAGCCGCTCATGATATACCATGCAATCGGCCAGGCAATCAGGTTGGCAATAAACACCCATTTCAAGAATTGTCCGGTCAGGAGCAATACAATCCTGGAAATTGAAGATCCCAAGACTTTGCGCACGCCCACTTCTTTCATCCGTCTCTCAGTAATGAAAGCCGAAAGTCCAAATAGTCCCAGGCAGGCAATCGAAATAGCCAGGATTGAAAATATTAAATATATTAATTCCGTACGTTGTTCTGCCAGATAAATTCGCCTGAAGTGGTCATCAAAAAATTCATACTCAAATGCCTGGCCCTGACCAAATTCCTGCCAGGTATCCTCCATATATTTTAGTGTTGCGCTTACATTCTCCGGTCTGATGCGAACCGATAGATATCGCCCTCTCTGACCTTTCTGGAACGCAGCAAAAACCATCGGCTGGATTTTTTGCCTCAGGGATTGAAAATGAAAATCCTGAACTGTACCGATTATGGGATATCGGTTTTCAGGAAACAAACTGTTAACCAGGCGTTTTCCAACCGGACTATCCAATCCCATGCTTTGGACAGACTGTTTCATTCAGTACCATTTGTTTTCTATCGGCCAGTCGTCCCTCTTCAAAGAATCGACCAGATTTTATTTTTATTCCATAGGTATCCAGAAAATCCGGATCGACGATCATGTAGCATATTAGATTGGTCTCATTGTCTGTTTCCCCTTCAGGAATTACTGCCGCCACCTCAATCTGATTGCCAAGCAAATCCATCGAATTAGACGCATTTAAAACATCATGATGAGTAAGCAACTCAGATTTAAAAGCATCAAGTCTTGATCCTAAATCATCCACTTTATGTATTACAACCACCTGATCCTTACTAAAACCCAGATTTTTATTTTGGATAAAACTTAATTGTCGATGCACCGTAAGTGTGGCAATAATTAAAATTGTTGAGATAGAAAACTGCAATACAACTAAATAAGTGCGTAGATTTGATCTCCGGGAAGTTGGGACCTTGTCGCCTTTCAGGACCGTTACAGGTTTGAAGGATGACAGGAAGAATGCCGGATAAAATCCGGCAATAACTCCAATGACCAGAGCGAATGCCAGAAAAAAAGGAATTACCCACCAATGTTCAAACAAAGGTAATACCAGATTTTTTCCAGCGATTTGGTTATACATGGGTAATATTATATATGCGATTAACCATGAGAGAATTACTGCCAGCAAGGTTATGAGCACTGCTTCAGCAAGGAACTGGCGCATAATCTGAGATCGTGTTGAACCGATCGTCTTACGGATACCAACTTCACGAGCCCGCATAGCAGACCTGGCTGTGGCCAGATTTATAAAATTTATGCAGGCAATAAGCAAAATACATATTGCAATCGAAGCAAAAATATACACATAAGCAATATCTCCATTGGGCTCCAGTTCAAAATCGAGGTGCGAATGTAAGTGGATATCTGTGAGTGGTTGGAAATAGTATCTAAAACTACCCCCTCCTTCAAGAAATTGCTCTACAGAAATACCAAGGATACCACGTAAAAATGGATCGAGACGCTCTTTAACGATACCATACAATTTTTCTTCTATTTCTACCAGATTTACATTCTTTTTAAACAATATATAGGTATGGAAATCATTAAATACCCAGACCGGACTTCTGGCATCCTCATACCTCTCCAGTGAACGTAAAAAATCAAAATGAAAATGTGAGTTCTCAGGAACATCCTCGATAACGGCGGTCACAATATAATCAGTTTGCTTATCTGCATTAATGGTTTTGCCTATCGGATCCTCTTCGCCAAAATATTTCACGACCATTGACCTGGTTAATACGATAGCATCAGGACGATTCAGTGCTGTTTCCTTATTTCCATGAATGAAGGGAGTTTGAAATACATCAAAAAAAGATGGATCAACATTGAACACCCGCTCCTCACTGAACACCTTTTCTTCATAGCGAAAGACCGGAAAACCATAATTTCTGCATTTGACAACCGCTTCAACTTCCGGGAATTCTTCTGCCAACAATTTAGCCAGAGGCGGCGACGTCCGGGCGGTATGGTCTATCCGGTTGTTGACCACCCCATGATGCACAACACGGTAGATACGTTCTGCATTTGGATAAAACTTGTCATAGCCAAGTTCATCAAATATATATAGCGAAATTAACAGACAACAGGTGATTCCGACGGCGAAACCGAAAATATTGATCGCAGAATACACTTTGTGTCGTTTGATATTTCGAATTGCAATTTTAAGGTAATTTTTCAACATGATAATTTCCCTTTATTATAATTTTGTAAATTGCTCCTCCGCTATCGGCTATCTGCTCTCTGCCAATGGTTATCAAGAATTTGCTTTATAATACTGAATGCTGAGAGCCGATGGCCGACAGCCCAATATTTATTCATATTTCAATACCTCAACCGGATTTCTCCTGGCTGCCTTTAAAGCATGAAAACTAATTGTAAAGAGTGCTAACGAAAGTGCTATCAAACCTGTTAGTAAAAATGTCCACACATTCAGATCAATTTTATAGGCAAAATTTTCCAGCCACTCACTCATATAATACCAGGAAATTGGCCAGGCCAGCAGGGTTGCAATAAAAACCAAAATTGAGAATTCCCGGGAAAATAGAATTACAATTGTTGAAGTTTTTGCACCCAGAACTTTCGAATACCCAACCTCTTTGCGTTTTCTTTCTGCAATAAATGTGACCAGCCCATATAATCCCAGGCAGGCAATAATGATGGCCAGAATCGCAAAATATTGAATTATCGCAAAAACTTGTTTTTCAGTATTATAAAAGTTTTCAATAGATTCATTAAGCAGGCTATAGCGGAAAGGATACCCGGGAACGAATTTTTTCCATTTTTCTTCTAAAAAGTGGATAGTCTCACGTGTTTTTCCAGGTAGGTGGCGAACACATACAAAGAAGCCCTCTGGATCAAATTTTAATACCTTGGGTCGAATTTCATGATGGAGTGACCCACCATGAAAATCTTTTATCACGCCAATAATCAAGCCAGTTTCACCATTATGGGTAAATTTTTTCCCAATTGGATCCGTAATACCCATGGCTCTGACCGCGGTCTGATTTAACACATAATTTTCTGGATCCGTTATTCGCTCTATTGAGTAAAAACGACCTTGACTCATTTCCATCTTAAAAACATTCAGATAATCATAATCTACAAATTCTGAAAAGAAAGTCACTGAAGCCGAGTTATCCATACCTTCCCATGAAACGTCTGAACTCCCCCGATATCCTCTTCCGGGCGGGAATGCACGGGAAACACCTAAAATATCAGGATTTTGCAGCAATTCATTTTTTGCACTTTCAAAGTTTCTACCATATTGTCCATAAGAGGCAAAGTAAATGACATTATCTTTGCTAAATCCCAAATCTTTACTCTGAAAGAAATTAATTTGCTGGTATAAAACCAGTGTGCAAAAAATTAATATAATCGTAAAAGTAAATTGGATGATTACTAATATTTTTCGAGACTTTCCCCTTTGACCAGAATATGAAATCATATGTTTATATAAGGTATTTACAGGTTTAAGTTTAGACATGTAAAACGCGGGATAGCTCCCTGCAATGAATCCTGTTCCCAAAACAATTATAAAGATAAACCAGGAAATTTGACCATTTTCAAAAAAGTGATAGTTTAAGGTTTTACCCGATAGTGAGTTAAATGAGGGGAGAAACAATTCCACCAGTATTAGTGCGAGGAGAAAAGAAAAAAAGGCCAGGAAGATTGTTTCACCAAGAAACTGACTTATCAAATCTACTCGAAAGGCACCTGATACCTTTCGAATACCAATTTCCTTGCTTCGGTTATATGAGTTGGCCGTGGATAAATTCATATAATTAATACATGCCAGTAATAAGATACTGAGCGCTATCAGTGAAAATAAATACAGATGGGATAGATTTCCGGGATTTGGATATACAATCATCCAACTATTAATATCTGCCGATGACAAGTGGATATCACCCATGGGTTGAAGAGACATCTGAATTTTTGAATCAGGATTATATTTAGCAGCAAGATTTCTTATCTTTTGATTTAACAGATCACAATCACCATTCTCTACCTCCACATAGGTAGCAAACTGGGTATAGTTCCAACTGTCTATTTGGGACTCCCGCCAATCAGTCATATTTATGATAGGAAAGATGTAATCGAACTGTATATGAGAATTCGAGGGTATATTTTTTATCACACCGGTAACTATCATATCCGTATCGTCGTGCTTTACAATTTTTCCCATAGGATCTTCTTCGCCAAAAATCTTTGTTGCCAGGTGTTCGGTTAAAACCATTGAATGGCGATCTTTTAGTGCTGTTTCGGGATTACCTTTTATAAAAGGAAATTTGAATATCTGAAAAAACGATGCATCAGCACATGCCAATCGTTCATTCATAAATGTTTTTTCTTTATAATGAAAATGCCATCCGCTCCAACCGGATTGTACACGAGTGAAATTTGTGATTTCTGGATACCCCTCTACGAGAGCCGGGCCGACAGGCGCAGGAGAACCCACAGATTTTGATTCTCTGATTTCCTCAATGTTTTCAGAGATAACCCGGTAAATATCATCAATATTATCATGAAACCGATCATAACTCAGTTCATCCTGTACCCAAAGCAAAGTCAACGTCACGAGTGCCAAACCTACTGATAATCCGGTAATATTTATTATTGTAAAAACCTTATTGCGAACTATATTTCGGATAGCGATCTTAAAGTAGTTTTTAAACATTTCACATTCCTCTTACTTTTGACTTTCGACTGTCAGTCATCGGCCTTCAGCGATTCATTTCAATGAGGGCCGATAGCTGACGGTCCGATCTCTACTCATATCTCAACGCCTCCGCTGGATTTCTTATAGCGGCCTTTGTGGATTGAATAATCACAATCAAGATGGCGAATATCATTGCTATTAATCCGGCAAAAACAAACACCCTCAGATCAATTTCAATATGATACACAAAATTATTTAACCATTGTCGCATAACATACCAGGCGATGGGCCAGGCAACAAGATTTGCGATAATGACCCACTTAAGAAATTCTACCGATAACATTGAGGTGATTTTTGAGGAAGATGCGCCTAAAACTTTGCGGATTCCAATTTCCTTGGTTCTTTTTTCAATAGTGTAAGAAGCAAGCCCAAACAAGCCCAGGCAGGATATCAAGATTGCGATAAGAGTAAACATATTGATCAGCTTCCCCATCCGGATCTCAAGTTCATACAGCCGGTCATACGTATTATCCATAAATTCAAACCGGAATGGATATTCCGGTGCAAATGTTTCTGTGGTTTTTTTTACAAACTTAATTACTGCAGGAATTTCTTGAGGAAGTATTTTTATATAGATAAAGGATAAATACGGATCATGCATTCTGAAAATAGATGGTGCAATTTCGTCACGTAAAGAATGTGCATGAAAATCCTTAACCACCCCTATGATACGTACCTGTTTATAGGGTTCCTCAAATGCCGGATGATCAAAATAAATTTGTTTACCAACAGGGTCATCAAACCCCATTAGTGCTGCGGCGGTTTCATTAATAATACAAGACTCTGTTTTATCAGTTGTAATTTTTCTATCAAAAGATCTGCCTGAAACAAGTTTCATGTCAAAGGTCTGAAAGAAATCATACTCTACCATATTATAAGGCATGGTCACCGGATCCATGTCAAAATGGCCTTCCCAGTTCACATCAATGAATGAACCGATATTAAATGGGGTGCTTGCCGCAGAGGTAACACTTAAAATATTTTGATTTTTCTGAAGTTCATTTCGGTAAGAATCAAATTTGGAAATTAAATCCTGATTGCTGATCAGATTAATCACAAATTCCTTATTAATTCCAATATCTTTATTTTTTACAAAATCCAACTGCTGTTGCCAAATCAGAACACAGATGATTAAACCAATGGAGATAATAAATTGAAAAATAGTCAGTACTTTCCGAACTTTATTGCCAAATTCAGATGACAGCGAACGTCCCTTAAGCATCTTTACGGGCAGGATCGATGAAAGATATAAAGCCGGATACATACCGGAAATAATACCTGTCATTAAAGTAATTATCGCGAGAAATATAATGGTATTGCCAATATTTCCGGAGAATAATTGTAAATGTTTCATGGTGAGCTGATTAAAAAATGGTAAGATAAGTTCTACAATTATTATCCCAAGCACCAATGATATAAACGACAATAAAATTGTTTCACTTAAAAACTGAAAGATAATCTGTCTGCGTTGCGCCCCAACTACTTTGCGAACACCGACTTCTATACTGCGTTTTGTCGCTTTTGCGGTCTTTAGATTCATGAAATTTATACAGGCCAGAAGTAAAATAAAGACAGCAATAAGTGAAAAATACCTGACCAGTTTTATCATTCCCGGAGCACCGTTTTCATAGAGGTGGACTTTAGTCATTGGTTGTAAAGTAGGATAGGACTCGGTTTCTGAATTGACATACTTCTTATAAAAACCGGAAATTTTCTGATTTATTGCATCAATATTTGAGTTGTCTTTTACCATCACATAAGTATATCCGGTAAATTCCCAGCTATCGAGACGCTGCCGGGGCATCAGGTCTACCCTGCCGATGAGATCAAATTGAATAGAAGAATTTGCCGGGTGGTTGTCAACTACGCCACTAACTGTAAATTCATGATCGTACCCACGGATAAAAATAGTTTTACCAATCGGATTATCATCCTCAAAATATCGCAGGGCAGTTTCTTTTGTAAGCACCACCGAAAATTTTGTTCTTAGAGCCGACTCCGGGGATCCGTGAATATATGTAAAAGTGAACATGTTAAAAAAGGAAGGATCTGCCAGATAGAAATTAGTTTCGTCAAACTTTTTATCCTGATATGTAACCAACGACCGTGCCCACGGCCAGAGTCTGGTATAGGATTCAATTTCAGGATAAGCTTCTTTTAAGGCCGGACCAAGTCTCCATGATGAGGAGGTTACATATCCCATATTCTTCGTCATGGTATTTACACGATATATTCGATCTTTATTTTCATGAAAGCGATCGAAACTGAGTTCATCGAATACCCACAACGATATTATGAGAAAGCAGGCAATACCGATAGACAATCCCAATAGATTTATGAAAGAGTATAATTTCTCGCCCACCAAATTTCTAATGGCTATTTTTACATAGTTCCAGAACATTTTTGGTGTCCTCAGTTTTAACTTGCCAGCTAAATGACAACTCTGCCATCAAGCAGATTTATTATCCTGTTACCGTATGCCGCTTTTTCTTCTGAATGAGTGACCTGCACAATCGTTGTTCCATCCCCATTCAATTTTTTAAACAGATCCATTATCTCCTTGCCCTGTTCAGAATTCAGATTCCCGGTGGGCTCATCAGCCAGTAACATAGCCGGTTTGGCAATAATCGCCCGGGCGATTCCGACAAGTTGTTGCTGACCACCAGATAACTGGTATGGGAACAGATCTTTTTTTGCCACTATATTGAACCGGTCAAGAATATCTGCCACCATTCCTTTTCGTTCTGATCCTTTCACCTTTTGATACAGCAGTGGTGTCTCGATATTTTCATAGACTGTCATTTCATCAATCAGATGATACTGCTGAAAGACAAACCCAATATGATATTTATGTAACTCGGTTCGTTGTTTTTCGGTAAAGGAATGCACGGGTTGTTGCTTGAAATAATATTTTCCCTGATTTGGCTCATCTAACATACCGAGCAAATAGAGTAATGTGGATTTTCCAGCCCCAGATGGACCCATGATACTTAAAAATTCACCCCGCTCGATACTCAGGTTCACATCATTCAAAACATAGGTTTTAATTTTTTTATTGAGATAATATTTAAAGATATTTTCCATCCGGATCATAGGTAACCCTTTTCGATTATTGATGTTTGTCAATCATTCTATATTTTAACGTCAGCCTGCATGTTTTCAGATACAACCTGCCCGTCAAACAGGTGAATAATCCGGTGGCTATATTCTGCATACATAGGTGAATGGGTAACCATGATGATCGTTGTTCCGGTATCATTAAGATTTTCCAAAATACGCATGACCTCATCACCGTGCGCTGAATCCAGATTACCGGTTGGTTCATCGGCCAGGATTAATTTTGGTTTTGATACGATCGCCCGTGACACGGCCACTCTTTGTTGTTGCCCGCCTGATAATTGCTGCGGAAAATGATTACGGCGATGCATTATCTCCATTTGATTCAAACTTTCTTCTACCCGTTTTTTTCTGTCGGATGTGGAGTAACCCAGATAAAGCAGTGGCAACTCGACATTTTCAAATACGGTTAATTCATCAATCAGGTTAAAACTTTGAAACACAAATCCAATGTTATTTTTACGCAGATGGGCCCGTTGTCTTTCAGTATATCCTGAAACTTCGGTCTCAAGAAAGAAATATTCTCCGTCAGAAGGATTGTCCAACAGACCAAGCAGATTTAACAATGTGGATTTACCACATCCGGAGGGTCCCATAATGGCAACAAATTCCCCCTCCTTTACTTCAAAATTGACATTATCCAGTGCCGTGGTTTCAATTTCTTCGGTGGTATAAATTTTTTTGAGGTTTACTGTTTTGATCATGGTTCTCTCCAATTATCTTTTTATTTCTCGCAAAGACGCAAAGGCGCAAAGATTATAAATTGTTTACAATTCTGGTAATTCCATTTTTAATTAAATTAGAATTAAAATTAATGAGTAACCCTAACTTCAGGTTAGATATTTTCAAATAGGTTAAAATTTGTTTTTTATGGACAGGTAGAATTTGTTCCACAGATTTTAGTTCTATAAGTACTTTATTTTCGACAATCAAATCTGCCCGGAATCCTAAATCCAGTTTTAAATTATTTCGATAAGTTAAGGGCACAGATTTTTGCTTTTCAAATTTCAGTTTTTCTTGCTTCAATTCGTGACTAAAACACTTTCATAGACAGATTCCAATAAACCGGGACCATAGTTCCTGGTAGGAAAATTCGAAAGCAACAATTCACAATTAATTTGTCACTATTTCATTTTCAATTCATAAATTCTAATTCTATATTCCTTTGCGTCTTCGCGTCTATTGCGAGAATTTTTTAGTCCGATCGCCGATAGCCAGACAGCCTTTTCACGTCTTTGCGAGAAAAGTTTAATCAGCCGAAAGCACAAGCACCTCATTATCCCCAAAACTTTCATACGATGACGTAATCACCCGCTCACCTGCTTCCAGTCCCTCAAGTACTTCAAACATTCTTGGGTTTTGCATTCCCAGACGGATGTTTCGTTTATATGCTGTTTCTCCGTCTTCAGCCAGAACATAAACCCATTGGCCACCCGTTTTTTGATAAAACCCGCCACGCGGAAGTAAGATGGCCTCGCTTAAATTTCCCAGTTCCAGCCTGAGATGAACCGTTTGTCCCCGCCGGATTCCTTCCGGATCAGCATCCTTAAAAAGCAGATCAATATCAAATCTGCCATTTTTAATTTCCGGGAAAATTTTATCGACGGTCAACTTATGTGTGGTGCCGGCAAATTCAAATTCACCTTCCAGATCGCGCTGTATTCGGGCCAGATGGTACTCGTCCACACCGGCCCGCACTTTAAATCCCTCCAATACATCGATCTGACCCAAACGTACACCGCCATCTTTGGATTCACCTACTTCCGCATTCAATGATGTCAGATGACCGGTAATCGGCGCCCGAATGATAAGATTTTCCAGTTTTGTCTTTACCAGTTCCAGGTTTTTTTCCATACGCGCAATCGAAGATTCCAACTGACGAATTTGAATTTTTCTAAAAACAGAGTCCTGTTTAAAAGACTCAATTGCCAGTGTCCTTCGTTTCAGATTGTATTGATATTCATCGCGGCTCTGCTCTAAATCGAGATTAGAAATGAGATTTTGTTCGGCCATTTTTTCATTCTGTAGATACCTACGCTTGAGGGTGAGAATCTGATAATCAAGATCGATCAGCTGCGACATCAGGTTTAGCCTGTTTTGCTCCATGGCCAAGCGGGTATTGCGTAAATTATTACTCTGCTCAAAGAATTCAGCTTCACGGAACATGATATCCAATAACAGATTTGTATTACCCAGTTGTAAAATCTTATCCCCCTGCTGCACCATCGTACCTGCTTCCAGGAATATTTGCTCGACCCGACCGCCTTCAACGGCATCCAGGTATACTGTTTTAATTGGAATCACATTACCGGTAACCGGTATATATTCATTAAAGGGTCCCCTGGTTACCGTGGAAACGGTTATCTTAGTTGAATTCACATTAAGTCTGGATCGTGTATCACCGAAGAAAAGATTGTAGATGATGAGGATGACAAAGATGCCTCCGATGGCATAGATAATAATTTTATTGAGCGGCCAGTTTTGTTTTTCTATTTTTCTATCCATGGGTATCCGTCTGTTATGTATATTTATTACGAAAGTATTACAAGAATGATGCCAGAGATAAAATGCTTGTAATTGTGGTCTTTGGGCGTCTACAATGTTCATAAAACTGTTCATTTTCAGACAGCAATTGTCCGATATTGAACACTTTTTTAAATAATTGTTTTATCATTGTGATTTTTGAATTATTTTATATTATCCAGTCCATAAAACAGCGGATACAAAATTGAAGAAAGATACCACAAGAGTATTAATTATTGATGATGATCAGGATGTGTTGTTTGCATTTCGTTTACTGATCCAAAAGCAGGTTACGGAAGTGGTTACTGAAAAAAATCCTGAAAAAATTCCTGAAATACTCAAGGAGGCAAATTTTGATCTGATCTTCCTTGATATGAATTTTGAAAGTGATGTTACCAGTGGGCAGGAAGGTTACTTTTGGTTAAATAAAATTTTAGAAATTGATCCCTCTGCTATCGTAATTCTGATAACTGCGTATGGCGATGTCGGGATGGCGGTGCGTGCAATTAAAGAAGGAGCAGTAGATTTTATTTTAAAACCCTGGCAGAATGAGAAACTGCTGGCGACATTATCAGCCGCACTAAAGTTAAGACAATCCAGATTGGAGACACAGCGGCTCAGTATTCAACAAAAACAACTTAGTGCCGACATTGATCAACCCTTTCAGGATATTATCGGGCAAAGTACCGGTATGCAGCAAATATATGAGACCATCAACAAAGTCGCCCGTACTGAGGCTAATGTACTTTTGTTGGGTGAGAATGGTACCGGAAAAGAATTGATTGCCCGGGCCATTCATCGTCAGTCCCTTCGTTCTGACTCAGTTTTTATCAGCGTTGATATGGGGGCGATTAGTGAGTCATTATTTGAAAGTGAATTGTTCGGGCATGTAAAAGGTGCGTTTACCGATGCCAGAAGTGATCACAGCGGGCGGTTTGAGATTGCCAACGGCGGAACCCTGTTTTTAGATGAAATCGGCAACCTGCCAATAAATTTGCAATCCAAATTATTATCGGTCTTAGAGCAAAAAGAGATTACACCGGTGGGTTCTAACCGGTCCCAACCGATAGATATTCGATTGATATGTGCCACAAATATGCCGGTTACCGATATGGTAAGCGAGCATCATTTTCGCCAGGATCTCCTCTACCGGATTAATACCGTACAGATTAATTTACCGCCATTACGTGACCGTGGTGATGATATCATTCCGCTTGCAGACCATTTCATATCAATTTTTTCCAGGAAATACAAAAAAAGTATCACAGGATTATCACCACAGGCCCTGGCAAAATTACAATCTTATCATTGGCCGGGAAATATCCGCGAATTACAACATGCCATCGAGCGGGCAATCATTTTGAGCGATAGTTCTTTATTAGATGAGAATGATTTTCCCCTTTCTCCGGTAACACAATCGGCCGATGGCCTGGTATTAGAGACGTTTAATCTGGAACAAGCTGAAAAACAATTAATACGCGAGGCACTAAAAAAGTCACAGGGTAACATCAGCACAGCCGCTCATGTTCTGGGTCTGAGCCGTGCGGCACTTTACCGGCGTTTGGAAAAATTCGGATTATAATTATTGCAAATAATAAATTTTAAGAAACTTTTGAAAAATATAATAAATACTTGAATTTCGTCACCCTGAATTTATTTCAGGGTCTATTTAAAGAGATTCTGAAACAAGTTCAGAATGACGTTCAGGTAATAATAATCATTTTTTTGAAATCTCTCTTAAATAAATTCTTTGGTCAAAATGATATTAAAACACTTCAATATTCAGATTATCATCAGAACTATTTTACTCTCACTCTCCATATTTCTGTTTTTATACATTGTTGAATATTCTGATCAGTATGCAATCCTGTTCATTATCGGAATATTCATTATTTATCAGGTTTATGCACTTATCCGGTTGATGAACAAGACCAACCAGAAATTGACACAATTTCTAGCAGCAATTCGTTATGCCGATTTTTCACAATCATTCCGGACGCAATTTAAGGACGATTCATTCAAGGAATTGAGCCAGGCATTTTCAGTAGTGATCGCTGAGTTTCAGCGAATCCGGGGTGAAAAAGAAGAAAGTCTAAAATATTTGCAAACCGTAGTGCAGCATATCGGAATTGCCTTACTAGTGTATGACCAGAGTGGGAAAATCGAATTGATAAATACTGCTGCAAAAAAATTACTCAATGCCCGTCAAATTGGAAATATTCAATCACTACAAAATTTTAGTCCGGAGCTGGTACAGATATTAATGACAACGGCACCCCGCAAACGTCATATTTTAAGAATACAAGTTGATGAATCGATTATGCAATTGGTGGTATTTACAAATGAATTCCGCTTGAAAAGAAGTCATTTAACAATTGCATCGATCCAAAATATCCAGAGTGAACTTGAAGAAAAAGAGATGGAGGCCTGGCAGAAACTTATCCGGGTGCTTACCCATGAAATCATGAACTCGATCACACCAATTTCTTCACTGGCAAAAACTGTTGATGAAATGTTACTCCAGGATAAAAATCAGATTGAGGCCCAGTTCGACAGTCAGGAATTTAAGGATATCCGGGAAGCGGTGAATACAATTCAGAAAAGGAGTGAAGGACTTATCCATTTTGTGGAAGCTTATCGCAAACTAACCCGAATTCCCCAACCCCTTTTTAAAACCATTGAAATAAACGCCACGATTGATCACGTACTAAAGCTAATGGATCGCGAGTTGCGCGATCAGGAGATTCAAGTTCACAATGCATTATCAAAAGCAAAATTGACAATACTCGCAGATCCTGAACAAATTGAGCATGTTTTGATAAATCTGCTTAATAATGCAATTGACGCGCTTGGTAAAGTGAAGCATAAAGAAATCCACATCCGCAGCATGCTGGATGAACAGGGCCGAAAGGTGATCGAAATTATTGACAATGGCAGCGGTATAACTCCGGAAGCCCGTGACCAGATTTTCATTCCATTTTTCACAACCAAACCATCCGGAAGCGGTATCGGGCTTAGCCTCTGCCGGCAAATTATGCGTCAACATTCGGGCAGTATCAGTGTCTCCTCAATACCAAAAAAAATGACATCTTTTAAGTTAACATTTCCCTAACCTATATAATTTATTTCTCGCAGAGACGCAAAGACGCAGAGACAGAAAGCAAATCAATACATAATGATATTCTGGCGCCCTAAATCCACTATCTTCGATAATTGCAGGGGTGATTAATTATTCAGAAAAGTGTGCATTGAGCTGCCTGTGCAATCGACTGTTCAAACTATCATCAATCTCTTTAAGATCTTTCATTCCAAAAATAAAAGCAATCGCAATAGGCTCTGCCCGCCAGTATGTATGCCCTTCATAAAAACCATAGCGCATGATATATTGTGGTTCGATTTCACCGGTATTGATATGACTCAGCAAAATTTTTAAAGTGTCAAATTGTGTTGTAGTCAGATGAGCATATTTCTGATCCAGTAGTCTGATTTCATCTTCATCAAAGTTCCGCCATAATTTTATATGAAACGCGCCCTGAATACCATCATCGAAAATAGATTTTTGTCCGCCTTTTGTATCTCCGGCATCAACAAATACTTTTTTGTTATTATAATAAAAATATGTGATATTTTCCCAGCGATGCGTTGCCATATTCCAACGATTAAGATCCAGATCATGATCCATCATATTCAACACATGAAATAACGGTTTCGCCAATTGAGGATGGGTGAGCCCCAACTGCCTGACGAGATCATTATCGCCCCTTATCACCGATATGATTTCTTCATCGGCCGCCATGAAGCCGGAATGTGATAAAGCATTGGGACGACCCAATCGGGTTATTTCTTCGAGGGAACGGCCGGTAATCGTTGCTATTTGATTCAATTCTTCATCAGAATGAAGACCGGTTTTTGCCAGATGTGGAAAATCTGTTTTATTGACAATCAATTGCCGGCATATCCCTCGATCATTGCTCAAGGTGACAGGAATTATTGCATATTTATTCTCTTTTGTGGCCGCCACGACGAATTCATTTTTATCAGGATCTGTAAATGGAGATGGAAGGTCCGGCCGGTAATCATTTACCTCCGGATAAATTTTATAAGATAATTTTCTAATATCGATGATCTGATTCTGTGACCATGCCGGCACAGAAATAATCACCCACAAAAATAAGTATAAAATTGATTGGTAATTTTTACGCATTGCTTTATTTCCCAAATTTGAATGCATGCCTCAGTGGGGATATGGCTTTAGTTATTGTTTAAAATCTATGTTAGACCAAACCAGATAGTCCAAGCAAATGCCAATAAGTGTTGTCAGAACGGGCGTATAAGTGTATGGTTCCACCTTAATTATCTTGATTTCATTGCCTGGCAATACCATAATATCACCCTTGTGATGAAATGAAAGCGACCAGTTAAATGGTATGACGCCGGCCTTCATTAGTTCAGATAGATAAGTTGATTTAACGGAATCACCGTTACAATTTATCAGGTAAGTAAAATTTGATAAATCCATGTAGACCGTATCTAAATCAGACAAACGAATTGTTGATATGCGGAAATAGTCAAATCCCTGCAGAAGGTAGTCTTTGTTATTAATTTCAACTGTATCATTTAGACAAAGCAAAGGTAATAAGCTATCCGTCACGGCCATTGGATCAAGAAACTTTGCTAAATACGTGCTGTCCGGAATCAATGAGGTCTGCGAGAATTTTCCTTTCATCAATTCATCTGAAAATAATATTAGTGTTACCGGAGTACCGGTCTCGATCTTTACATTTTCATAGCTGGGCGGCTGATTTCATAATGTTGCATTTCATCGATCAAAATACCGCCCGCAACTCCCAGGATAGTGCATCCGTTAAAACAGAGTATACTGAAGATAAATATGGAGTATAATCGCATTAAAGTATTTGCACGCTAAATTTTACTTTTAATTGTCAAGCATATTTATCGCATATTCTAATTGTATATCACGTCCTGCCTTGACATCTGTTTCTGTTTGCTCCACGCGGATATCAGGTGCGACGCCCAGCCATTCCCAGGGCAGTCCGTCATAACGCCGGAAATCAATATATCCAATTTCAATGGATTTACCACTTGGTAAAAAGTATAGACCCTCATCTCCACTACCCACCGAACCGCCTCCTGTAGTATCACCCACCGCGGTGACCTGCGGCAACTGCTTTAAAATTTCTGTGGTGAACTCTCCAGCACTGAAGGTTGAGCCATTGATTAATACCACCACAGGATTGGTGTAGATAAATGGTCCCTGCGGCTGGAATGGCGGTAAATCCAATTTTTCACCATAAATATAGCCGTCGTTCCGTTCAAGCGGTTCCTGCATGAACCGGGTAACCACCGCTTCTATATTTTGATAACTGCCGCCGCGTTTCTGGCGGATGTCGATTATTAATCCTCGGGTATTTTTCAGATATTCCAACACGCCGGGAAATTCATCGATAAGATAATTCTCATGGAAATCTGAAAGGAACGCATAGCCTATATTTCCGGGTAAAATTTCGTATTCCACACTCTTACTTTCGGTGAGGCGTAATTCCCGGTCAAAATATTTTCTTACCACAAATGGACTGTAGGCATGCCGGTCTTTAAAGTGTCGCTGTGGATAGAATGGATACACCTCTCCGCCCCCTTTGGTACGGTAATAAACATGTCCGTCTTTAAGCTCTGCCAAAAGATCACGAAGTACCGGGTAGAATTCATCACCCCTTGCTTTTTCAGCGAGCGGCCGGTAAACCAGATAAAGGGAATCCCAATTAATATTCTTAAATTCAAGATATGGATAAACATTATTTACTCTGTGCCAAACAGCCTCAAAGTCCTGGACATTTAGATTAGAATCAGGTTCGGTGATCAATAAATCCGTGCAGGAAATATGTGCCATTGCCAGAAAAACAAAAACGAAACGAATCGGGTCTTTCATGTCATGTCCTCACTTAAAATCCATAGGTAAGTGTGAACACAATATTATCACTGGCTGAATGAAGCGGCTCCCAGGAACTGATTGTTGTTAGATGAAACATATATGCTGCTCTTAGAGACAGATTGTCTGAGAAATAATAACGTGGTCCCAGTTTGAAGACCAAATTGGTAGCCGAAAATATAGTAAGTATTTTTAACGGAGTTTCATCTGTTTCCTCACTATCAACCATACGAAAACCGAGTGAAAGAATAGTAAAGTCTAATGCGGCATCAATATTAAAATTTGTACTGAGTTTGTAAAAAAGCTTTGAGCTGGCCCCGAGAGAGATCAGCATGGCAAATGACTGTGCATAGTCAAATCCGGCAACCGCAATGTTTTGCTGATTAAAGTAAAAAAATAATTCTGTTGATGGCCCCAGATATACGTAGGCATCTTTATTGAATAGAGAAAATTTTGGCAAACGATAATTGAATCCCTGGTTTATCGTGAATTGATGTATATCCGTACTCACATTATAATTTTTGATCTCTGAGGAATAGCGATAGTCCAATCTCAGATTGTAAATGTAATCGTGGTGATCCTTTGCCCAGCTCAGTCCGTAATATGGTAATGACCCCGAATATTTTTCAATTGAAATATATTCATCGGTCACTGCGAAATGGCCAATTCCAAATTCCAGAGAGAGACCTTTAGGAAATACCTTAGGCAGACTGAGGGAATCCTGAGCAGACACGATATTATGGGAAATTAAAAACAAGGAGGTAAATAAAAAGATGGTGAGGTGCTTCATTTTATCATCCTCTATGAAAGTACACAACTTGTAATGAGTTTAATTACGGTGCTATTTATAAAATTGTTACATGGCTGTTTGCGTGCTCAACCGACTTTCATATTCGGGACTAACATTGGTATGAATCAATTCTACCATTTCAAATATCAAAAAGAAAGTAATAAATGAACAAAAGAAAGATGCATTAACTAAACCAGGCGAGATGATGTACTTAAAATATGTAACATTGGAAATCAAAAGGAATATTTTCAGAAGATATATATCGTTGATAATAAATAACTTATGGTGGGACAGAAGGGAGTCGAACCCCTGACCTCTACGATGTGAGCGTAGCGCTCTAACCAGCTGAGCTACTGTCCCGGGATACGATGAGGAATTAGAAATTAGAGATTAGAAATTATATCAGGCAATTTGCTCGGTTAGACTGATTGCCTATGGCCAATTGCCAATTGTAAATTTCTCATCTCTAATCTCTAACCGCTAATTACAGCGAAGCAAGATGTTCCTGCGCGCGTTTGACAAACTCACTTTGGGGATATACATCGATCAGGCGTTGAAATTCTTCGCCCGCTTTGGCATTATCACCCAAACGTTTATAACAGAGACCCAGTTTGAATTGTGCTGCATCATTTTTATTTGATTTGGGGAAAGTAAACACCTTTTCAAAATCGATAATTGCTTTTTTATATTCACGAAGCGCGTAGTGAGACTCACCAATCCAATACTGGGCATTATCAGACAAATTATTATTCGTGCTGGATGCCAACAGATTTTCAAATACCTGAATTGCCGGACGATATTGATTGGCATGGAAAAGATCCAAACCTTCCTGGTAACGGGATTGATATTCTTCCGGTGAAACATCCCCAACAGCGACGGCAACGGTTCTGGCCGGCTGTGCTTGCTTTTGTGTTTCCAGCTGGTAAATCTGATCGCTTTGTGCCCTTACCTGCGCCTTTAAATCGGTAATTAATTTGTCTTTGTTTTCAACTTGCTTTTTCAAATCATCAACTTCTGTATTACTCATTGCCACAGGTTGCTGGGCATCCATTCCTGTATCCGCCTGACCCAGTGGCACCGCTCCGGCACTTAGTAATCCCAGTTGATCATCTTCCTGAGCAGGCTTTTTCTGTTGTTCACTTCTAGCTTTTTCTTCAGGAGTAATACCTAAAAGTGCCTCAATTTCATCCAGTTCCTGCTGTTTTTCGGCATCGCCTGCATCGGCATATGCATCGTCTTCCTGTCGGGATGATCCGCAAGATATCATTAAAATGCCTGAAAGAGCGATGATTAGTATGGCGATAAAAATTTTCTTTATCATAAACCCTCCTGATTCGGGAGAAAAATGTTTAAAAAAATTTAGATAAGAATGTACATAAAGTCAAGTATTTTCTATAGTTACATAAAATCACAGATGACTTTGTTTTGGCTTATTTAATATATCTGATCCGTGAAATATTCAAGATAATTCCCATCATGATCAAATTGGCCATCAAAGATGAGCCGCCGTAACTCAAAAATGGCAGTGGTAATCCCGTCACGGGCGCCATACCAATTGTCATACCGATATTTATTATCACATGAAACAGAATAATCGTGGTTATACCTATTACAACCGTACTCTCAAATGATTGTCGTATTGCTGCAGCGATCGCAATCAGGCGTATCAGCAACAGCAAGAATAAGAGTAAAATCACTGAAACCCCTACAAAACCAAACTCCTCACCGATCACTGAAAAAATAAAGTCGGTATGTTGAGCCGGCAAAAACCTTAAATGGGTCTGAGTACCATTCATATAGCCTTTGCCCCATATCCCACCTGAGCCAATGGCGACCTGCGACTGAATTATTTGATATCCGGCTCCTTTGGGATCTTGCTCCGGATTCAGGAATGTAAGAATTCGCTGCTGTTGATATGGTCTTAATTGGCCCCACAAATATGGAGTAATGATACCCACAAATATATTTGACAGAAATACTAATACAAGGATTATCGGTTTTTTACCAGATAAGATGAGAATAATTGTTATTGTTAGCATCAGTACCAGGAAAGAGACAAAATTAAAAGATAATATCATCGTCAGTACCGGTGTGAGGATGGTAAATATTGAAAACCAATTCAACCCGGCCCAAAATAAGACCGGTATGACCAGAGCAAGAAATACGAGCGATGTCCCTAAATCCGGCTGTCTGGCAATCAGAATAAACGGCACGAAAATCAATCCCATAGATATCAGGAAATATCTTAATTTATTAATATCAGCATACTGATCTGATAAAAACTTACTCACAGCCAGCACTGTGGCCAATTTTGCAAATTCAGACGGCTGAATATGAATCGGGCCTATAACCAGCCATCTCTCTGCCCCCTGCCCCACTTTGCCAACGGCATACACCAATAACAAGGTTAACAGTGTAAACCCATAAAACCAGTATGTAAATCGATTTATTACACGTAGAGGTATAAAACTGACCGTTATCATGATAAATGTGCCGATTGCGGCCCATAATATCTGTCTGACAAAGAAGCTGTTGGCATCCACATCTGCGACGGATGTGGCACTGTAGATGGCAAATGCCCCAACAGCTACCAGAGCCAGGATCAGTAACATAGTTAGTATATCATATTTTGCAAACATTAGTCAGAATCCGGTAAAGTTACTTCCAATCTTGGTACGTTTGTGACATCTAATTCAATTATCGTGCGTAATGTATCGGTCATAGTTGTATCTTTCTTGATCACCGCCCGTGGGAGAATCCTGCCATAAAAATATTTTTCCATAAAGAGTTCCGCCAGTGGTGCGGCAAATGCGCCTCCTCCACCCCCATTTTCTATGATTACTGCAATTGCGATCACCGGATTTTCATAAGGTGCAAATCCAATAAACCAGGCATGCGGATCACCGTGTGGATTCTGGGAAGTACCTGTCTTTCCGGCAACCTCTATCCTGGGAACTGCAGCACGCCATCCGGTACCACCGTCTACCACCATACGCATACCTTTGCGGATAATATCATACACATCGGAAGAGATTCCCTGAACATAATTTGTTTTTACGGGAAAGTGTATTTCTTTTTCAATTGTCTTGTCATACAAATACGCAGCCAAATGCGGCGAATGAACCACACCTTTATTGGCCATAATCATGGCAAATTGAGCCATTTGTAACGCTGTAGTAAGTAGTTCACCCTGACCTATTGCCAGATTGGCCAGATTGCCTTTTGTCCAGCCTCCTTCGCCATACACGCGGTTAAAATACTCCACCGTAGGAACAAGTCCACTGCTCTCATTTGGTAAATCTATACCCGTTGGCTGTCCAAAGAAAAATTGCTTCGAATATTTGGACCAGGTCTCTAATCCGATTTTCAATCCCAGTTGATAAAAATAAACATTACACGACCCCTTTATCGCCTGTAATAAATCTATTTCACCATGTCCAGATTCATTCCAGCAATGAATCGTCTTCCTGCCCAGTCTGAAATAACCGGGACAATAAGCCTTCCAGCGCGGAGTGATAATGCCTTCCTGCAGGGCCGCGATAGCCGCGACTAATTTATACGTCGAACCGGGTGGATATCGACTCTGGATAACCCGGTTATAAAGCGGATGAGACGTATCGCTCTGAAGCTCGGTCCATACTTCGGATGATATCTTTCCTGTCATGATACGTGGATCATAATCCGGCTTGGATACAAAAGCAAGTACACCACCACTTCGGGTGTCAAGGGCAACTATCGCACCACGCTTATCCACCATTAAAGATTCCGCATACTGCTGAAATTTATAGTCCATTGTCAGATAAAGATCCATCCCGACCTTTGCCTCAATATTTCGATCGAGACCAAGTAAACCCAAATCCCGGCCTTCCGCATCTACCTGGACAAACTGCATACCTTTTATACCCCTCAAACTGGCATCATAGGCATACTCCAGACCAGATTTTCCAACCATCTCTCCCGATTCAAAGTCGCGTCTTTTTTCTGCTTCCTCCTGTGTCACTTCTCCCACATATCCAAACAGATGCGGAGAAGAGACCTGTGGCGGATAAAAACGTTTTCCCTCTACTTCAAGCAATACCCCTGGCAAATCAAGCCTGCTTTCCTCAAGCCGAACCACAGTTGAATAGGAAAGATCATTTTTGATCACTACCGGCCTGAAAGTATGTCTTCCGCGGATTTTATCCCGGATAAAATCAGGTTCTTCATCAATTATCTTGGCCAGAAGTTGAATAGTTTTTCCAGAAATGGTTCTGGGTATTACAGAGATAAAAAAAGAAGGGCGGTTATCAACAAGCACCTGTCCGTTTACATCACGGATTGCACCACGCGGGGGATATTGCGTTAGCTGACGAATACTATTATTAAATGAAATTTCATAATATTTATCTGCTCCAGACACCTGGATTTGAAAAAATCCGTAAAACAGGATTATGAATAAAAAGGATACAATTATGGTGGCTAAAGTCTTACGATGATTGAGTTGATTTCTTGAAAATTCTTTCATTTTCGATTACTGTTCGATCTGTTCTCTGAAAAAAACGGCTAATAAAATAGCAATCAGAAATGTATAAAGTGTATTTGGAAACACGCGTGTAGCGAGCAGATAAAAATAGCTGACATCCATTTGTAGTTGAAAAATCAGAAAGAACAAACTGGTCTGGATAAGAATCAGAATTATTAATGCCAGAATTCGGGTATTGTAGGCTAGTTTAAACTGACGCACCTGACCTGCTAAAAATCCGATAATAGTGTTGGCAAATGCAGAAATACCAACCGGGTGCGGACTAAATGAATCACTCAACACACCCAGAATAAATCCGGCCAAAATTCCCTGTGTGCCACCATGCCGGAAACCGACAAAAATGACAATAAGAACGATTAAATCCGGACGCCAGACACCTATTTCTATCATGGGTATAAAACTAATTTGTAGAATCAGGGCCACAATGCTAATTGCGGTCAATCGTATAATCTGATATCCGGAGTCACTGGTCATAATTTTGATTTAGTTTTGTAATTTGAACTTCTTCCAAGTTTTGAAAATCAACTGCCGGCGTGACAATTATTTCCTGAAACATGTCATCTGTTTCTGTGGAAACAGATGTAACAATCCCGACTTTTATGTCCGGAGGATAAATCTGACTAAATCCCGATGTAATGACGACATCCCCCGGTAATATTTCTATTGTTTTTGCTACATGCTGTAATTTAAAACCGGCACCACCATCCCAGGAAATAATACCCTGCTCCCTGTTCCGTTGAATCCGGACACTTACCCGGGCATTACGATCCAGCAATATCTGACAAATGGCATAGTCGTCATCAACAACAGCTATTTTTCCAACCAATCCGTCCGCCGTAAGTACCGCATCATCTTTCTGGATTCCACGGTTGGTACCTTCATTTAAAATAAGACCATTAAAAACACTATGCGGATTTTGTCCAACCACTTCGGCAGCGATTAAATCAATGGTGGCTTTTTCTTTAAATCCAAGCAGTTTGCGCAAACGTATATTCTCAAGCAATGCATCCTGCAGGTTTGTATTCATTAGTGCCAGATCAGCATTTTCCTGCCTCAACTGACTGATTTCTTCCTCTAATCGGAAGTATGACCCGACTTTAAATATTGATCCGCCAAATGAACCAACTACCTGATAAGCGACGTTCCGGAACGGACCTGCCGGATCATGATCAGTAATTACAATTAGCAGCAGGGACAGGAGCAGACAGAGGACGAATAAGATTGCATCGCGGAGTTCAATAAAAAAATTGAGTAATCTGATCACGTTTTTAATATAGTTTAAATGAATGCTTCTAAGTTAGAAATTAGAGATGGGAGAGATGAGAGATTAAAAGATGGCAATTTGCAATTGGCTATATGGAGTTTGAGTAAATTTAGAAGTTTTATACTTGAATAATATATTTATCTCACCATAATTTCAGATTCTATAAAAATCTCTAACTTCTAATCTCTAATTTCTAACTCCTAACTTCTAACTTCTAACCTATCTTCTCACATTCTTCTCTGTTTGAGAAGCACTTTTTCGTATGTCTCGAAATCTTCGAGTATTTTACCACAACCCCGCACAACACATGTTGAAGGGTCATCGGCTACATGTACGGGCAAAGATGTATCTTCACGCATACGTTCATCCAGCTTTTTCAATTGCGCACCACCGCCGGTCAGTACAATACCACGATCGAGAATATCGGATGCCAGTTCAGGTGCAATTCGTTCGAGGGATAATTTAACCGCTTCCACTATGGTTTGTATGGCCTCATTTAATGCTTCCCGGATTTCAACTGAACTGATTTCAATTGTCTTGGGTATGCCATCAACCAAATCACGCCCTTTTACCTCGGTTCTTACTTCTTCATCCAATGGCATGGCAGATCCAATATTGCATTTGATCTGTTCTGCTGTCGTTTCACCAATAAGCAAATTATAATTTTTCTTAAAGAATTGCATAATGGCCATATTCATCTCGTCGCCGCCTACCCGGATAGATGAATGGTCAACAATTCCATTTAAAGAAATAACCGCGATTTCGGAAGTACCGCCACCAATATCGACAATCATGTTGCCAACCGGCGCGCTAATATCCAGACCAACACCGATTGCGGCTGCCATGGCTTCGGCGACAAGATGTACCTCTCGTGCCCCTGCCCGCTCGGCGGAATCCCGTACGGCACGCTTTTCAACTTCCGTGATACCGGATGGGACATCGACAATGATACGACCGATCAACATGCGATTTACATTCGCTTTTTTTATCAACTCGCGAATCATAATTTCGGTTGCTTCAAAGTCCGCAATTACGCCATCCTTCATCGGCCGGATAGTCACAATATCACGATGTGTTCTTCCCAACATCTCACGTGCTTCATTTCCTATCGCCACAACTTTGTTTGATTCATCTTCCAGGGCAATGATGGATGGTTCATTCACCACAATTCCCTTCCCAAGTACATAAATCAAAGAATTCGCTGTTCCCAGATCTATTCCAAGATTTGTTGAGAGCATATTCAGAAACTTAAATGCCATCTATACCTTCTCCGCATTAAAATTAGTGTTTAAAATGTCTGTGTCCTGTAAATATCATCGCAATATTATGTTCATCAGCGGCAGCGATCACCTCTTCATCTCTGACAGAGCCACCGGGTTGTGCTACAGCTGTTGCACCGGCTTGGGCAATTACATCCAAACCATCCCGAAATGGAAAAAATGCATCACTTGCCACCACCGCCCCTTTTGTTGAATTACCTGCAGTTCTAGCTTTTTTAATCGCTAATTCCGCAGCATCTACTCGCGACATCTGCCCGGCACCGACTCCGATTAGTTGATTTCCCTTTGCAAATACAATTGCATTTGAGTGAACATGTTTTCCCATTTTCCAGGAAAATTGAAGATCGGCCATCTCATCATCACTTGGTTTGCGCTTCGTGACAATTTTTGCTTCTTTCAAATTACCAACGAATTCATCCGTATCCTGAATTAGAAATCCGCCACGCACGGATCTGATTTGATATTTTTGTGACTTATCTTTATTGATATCATATTGAACTAAACGCAGGTTCTTTTTCTTGGTAAATATTTCCATTGCTCCGGGACTAAAACCAGGTGCGATAATACACTCAAAAAAATGGCTGCGCATCTCTTCTGCCACCTCAGCGGAAACAATCTGATTAAAGCCTACGATTCCGCCAAAAGCAGATATAGAATCTGTAGCCAGTGCCAGTTTATATGCATCCACCTGTTTGCTATTCACTGCAGCGCCACAAGGATTATTGTGTTTTAATATTGTAATAAACGCATTTTCCGGATCAAATTCTCGGACCATGGCCAGTGCTGCATCCAGATCAAGAATATTATTATACGACAATTCTTTGCCATGTAATTGTTCATAATGATTTAAGGGATTGTCTGTTTCGGATGCATAAAATGCAGCTTTTTGATGCGGATTTTCTCCATACCGCAGGGTCTGTATCTTCCGTCCCTGAAATGTGAATTCATCGGGATATCCAGCATCATCCCCATTGGCGCCTTCAAGATAGTCCGCAATGACCGTGTTATATCTTGCCGTGTGTTGAAAGGCTCTTATGGCGCATTGTCTGCGAAATTCCAAAGATGTCTGCCCGGAATTCGCCTGTATTTGGGTTTTCAATTCACCATATTGATCTGGTGAAACGAGAACAGTTTTATATTTAAAATTTTTTGCTGCTGCCCGGATAAGTGAGGGTCCGCCGATATCTATTTTTTCAATCGCATCATCCAGAGAACAATCCGGCTGTGCAATTGTTTCTTCAAATGGATAGAGATTCACAATAACCAGATCAACTGATTCTATTCCGTGTTCCTTAATTTGCGACAGATGCTCCGGGGTATCTTTGTGTAAAATACCGCCAAAAACTTTTGGATGTAACGTTTTTACCCGTCCTCCCAGAATTTCCGGGAATTCTGTAATATCACTGATAGATATTGTTGGGACACCATTTTCTTCCAGCACTTTACTGGTGCCACCGGAAGATATGATTTCAATATTTTTTTCCTGCAAAAATTTTGCTAAGTCTATAAGTCCGTCTTTATAAAACACACTAATTAAAGCACGCTTAATTGTCACGAAATGGATTCTCCCAATATTTCGACTCTGTTTCCTGCCAATCTCAATCTATTTTCTACCAGCAATTTAACTGCCTCCGGAAAAATTTCATGTTCTATTTCAAGAACTTTGCTCGCTATTTCTTCCGGAGATTTAACAGAGGTGATATCAACGCTTTTTTGCATCACAATCGGACCTGCATCGTATTCTGTATTAACCAGATGAATCGTAGCACCGCTTAATTTCACACCACGATTAAACACAGATTCATGTACATGGTGCCCATACATTCCCTTGCCACCAAACGCCGGTAATAGGGCAGGATGTATGTTAATGATCCGATTTGCATAGCGTTCAACGATCTGGTTACCAATTAGCTTCAGATATCCGGCCAATATTATATATTCAACCCGATTAGTTTCCAAATCTTCCAGTATGGCGTCGTTAAAATGTTTCGCGTCAGAAAATTCTTTTGGGATAAACACCCTGGCCGGAATATTATTATTCTCAGCAAGCTGAATTACCCCTGCATTCGGATTATTGGTTATACAAAGCGCGATTTTCGCAGAAATATATCCCGATTGAATTTTTTTTAGTATCGCCTGGAAATTACTGCCCCGTCCAGATGCAAAAACAGTCTACTCGTTTATCATCCATATTATTATTTAATTAAACATATAATTTAACTATATTTATAGGTTCTTTCAATAGCTGCTTTTATTATTATAAACGGGATAAAATGCCGAGATATTTGTATAAAATTACAGATTATTCGGCATAAAAAGGATTTGCCAATGTAAGGGTTTGACGACGTGTATCTAGCCTGGCATGTACCCCGATTGGCATAGTAAATTTTACATCGCCATGTCCATAAGGAAAATGATAGATAACCGGAAATTTCACTTCGGCGAAATAATCATAAATGATTTCATCAACGGTGAATGAAGTCTCTCCCTCGTCGGCCTCACAGTCAAGAAAATCTCCCAGAATCAGTCCTCGGATTTTTTCAAACACACCTGCCTGACGCAGTTGCGCCAGATAACGGTCAATTTTATAGGGCTTTTCACCTACATCCTCTAAAAAGAGAATGGAATCGGTAAAATCCGGACAATACGGCGTACCGAGCATACTACATACCAATGACAGACAACCACCCAGCAAAATACCATCCGTTCTACCTCCGATGAGTTGCCGGGTTCTGGTTTTTTCCCAGTCAAACTTATATTCCAATTCCCGGTTTAGTACCTGACCCCAGAAATGCTCCTCGGTAAATGGATCTATACCTTTTCCAAATTCGACACCGACCATCGGGCCCGAAATCGAAGGCACCCCGGTCATGCGATAGATTGCCAATTGTAGAGTCGTAATATCACTGTATCCAACCAGAGGCTTGGGATTCTCGGCAATCAAACCGTAACCGATGCGATCTATCATGCGCAGGCTACCCCAACCGCCACGTGTACAAATAATCATTCTGACTTCCGTATCGGTATACATATCATGCAGATCATCCAGACGCTGTTCTTCCGTCCCGGCAAAATAACCATATTCTTTGTTCAGATTTTCCCCGGTCCGTATATTATATGTTCTGTTCTGCAGATATTTTACGCCTTCAATCACTCGTTGCCGGTTTGGAATATACGCAGGAGAAACGATGCCGATTGTATTTCCCTCTTCAATTTTTTTATACATATGGCCAAAACCTTTAGTTAAGAAAATAATTTCTGGAATAAGTTTGACTGTGTATGAATTTAATGAAAAATATAATTATTTTTAATAAAAAAATTACCCCGAAATTATTCATAACCACGAAGTCACAAAGACACAAAGTTATTGTAAAATGGGTCATTAGAAAAATTCATTTTTAAAAGATATTATTTATGTAATTTAATTATAATTTAAAAATTCTTTTTTCTTTTTGTCTTTGAGTCTTTGTGGTAATTTTTGTTAATTAATCCGGTGGTTTAAGAACAAAGGTAAAAGAACTTATGTCAAAATCAAATACTGTAGCACTTGTTACCGGCGCCAATCGCGGCATTGGACTTGAGATTGTAACCCAACTGGCAACATTGGGAATGAAAGTAATCTTGACATCCCGGAATGCAGATAAAGGCCGACTTGCAGCAACGACACTACAGGATAGCGGTCTCCCGGTAATGTTCCATCACCTTGATGTTACATCGGAATCTGATATCGTCAATATTGCGAACTTCATCAATAATGAGTTTGGTAAGATTGATATTCTGATAAATAATGCAGCAATTCTCGTTGATGAAAAAATACGTGGCTTAGATGTCACAATGGATGTGATGCGGAATGTTCTGGAAAGTAATCTTCTTGGACCGCTGCGGTTGTGCCAGGAAATAATTCCCCTGATGAAAAAGAACAATTACGGCCGGATCATAAATATATCAAGCGGAATGGGTTCATTTAATGAAATGGGCAGCGGGTATCCTTCATACAGAATCTCCAAAACCGCATTGAATGCCATGACCAAAATTTTATCATCTGAATTGAGTGGGACCAATATTCTCATCAACAGCATGTGTCCGGGATGGGTAAAAACGGATATGGGCGGGCAAGAGGCGCCAAGAACTGTTGCGCAAGGGGCCGACACCGCAGTTTGGCTGGCACAGTTTCCGGATGGCGGGCCCTCCGGGCAGTTTTTCCGCGATAGAAAAATGATTCCATGGTAGACGATGTAGTCCATCTATAAGATGGACTACATGATAGGACATGATAGTACAAGATAGGACAAGATAGTACAACTTAAATTGAATAATCTGATGTTATATTTCTTAATTATTTTCACACTGATATTATACGCCGGCCATTTTTATGTCGGTAAACGCCTGCTTTCTACCTCTTCGTTCTCTGATAAAACTCGAACAGTGGCATGGAGCATCATATTAGTTGTGCCTCTGTTTGTTCCGGCCTCATTTTTATTACGCTTTTCCAATTTTACAGGACTTTTAACTGATCTAATCGGGTGGATTGCCTTTCTGGGCATGGGCTTTTTCTCAATTTTATTGGCTTTTGTGTTTACAAAAGATCTTGTTTTATTATCACTAAAGATAATACCCAAAACCAAATCTTCTCAGTCATTTGATCCATCTAAACGTGCTTTCTTAATGAATAGCGTGAACTATTCAATTATTGGCGGTTCTGTTTTGTTAACGGGTTATGGAATTTATGAAGCAAGGCGAGAACCCGATCTGCAGGAGATTACAGTCCATTTACCAAATTTGCCAAAACAGTTCGAAGGATATCGTATTGCCCAGTTTACTGATTTGCATGTGGGGCCAACTATTAAGAGAGGATTCGTCGAATCTGTCGTTAGCCAAATAAACGGTTTGTTGCCTGACATGATTGTATTTACCGGCGATCTCGTGGATGGGACCGTTCCCGCGTTAAAAGAAGATGTCGCACCGCTTCGTGATCTTTCTGCCCCGGACGGCACATTTTTTGTCACCGGAAATCATGAGTATTATTCAGGCGCATTTGCCTGGATTGATGAGGTCACTCGTCTGGGCATGCAGGTTCTTATTGAAGCACACAAGAGTCATTAAAAGGGGCGACAGCCACATTCTTATAGCCGGCGTGAGTGACTACACTGCATCCACGATGGTTCCCGAGCATATTTCTGATCCCCATGCAGCGATAAAAGATGCCCCGGGATCCCCGATAAAGGTTCTTCTTGCCCATCAGCCAAAAAATATATTTAAAGCGGCAGAGGCGGGTTTCGATCTGCAATTATCCGGCCATACCCACGGGGGCCAATATTTTCCATGGCAATACGTGGTAACCTTATCTCAACCCTATGTTTTGGGTTTAAACCGGCATCACAACACATGGATATACGTGAATAAAGGAACCGGTTATTGGGGTCCGCCCATGCGCATTGGCGTCCCGTCAGAAATATCCATAATCACACTTACATCAAAAAATCCGGTTTAATTCATACTTTTTCCGCAACTCAGGATTATTTTAGACCATTCTTATGGTTTAGTATAAGCATATAGAGATACTGATAATACTTGATTTCATGTCTACAGATATGCAAATTCATGGTAAAGTCAACAATACAGGAGGATATATTATGCATGTAACGCCGCACGTGCGGGATTATATGGATAAGAAATTTACAACTTTGCACCCTGATATGGACATTCACGAGGCGATTCAGATTTTTTTAGATCAAAGAATCACTGGTGCTCCGGTTGTAGATAAAAAAGAAAATCTGGTAGGGATCTTATCCGAAAAAGACTGCCTGGGAACCATTGTTCATGGCGCCTATAGCAGCGTACCCGGTGGTGGGAAAGTCAGAGATTTTATGACTAAAGAAGTGGATACCATTCACCCGGATCTGGATATTTTCACGGTAGCCGACCGCTTTTTGAACTGTCACTACCGCAGATTACTGGTTATGAAGGATAAAAAACTTGTCGGGCAGATTACCCGCCGGGATTTATTGCGCGCGATCCAAAAAGTAAAAATTAACGAGTAGGATCACATCAGTCCAAATTTTGTAATTACAGACGTTGTGTGTTCGTGTACAAATTTTCACATACAATTTTTTATTCCATACATTATTATAAGATGTATGATTGCATTTTATCTATCTATTTTATTATTTTGTCCGAACATAAGTATTGTAATATACACATAACCGACAGGAATCAGAAAATATGAGTAATGCACCCGATAACAGAAGACGCTATCGCCGCATTTTATTTACAATTGAGGATAAGATAAACGGAACTTTCAGTATTCCAGGCGGTGAGAGCCGGCCAATATCCGTAAAAATTCTGAATCTGGGTGAAGGGGGTATCCATTTTGTGGTTAATCCAAAGGACAATGATAAAATTAAAACCGGAGCAAAACTTATTCTGTTACAGATAGAGGGTCCAGACCCCCTCCGGTATCTGGTGAATATCGATGCGGAAGTAAAGTGGGTTCTAAATCATGATATTATGGAACACGTTGGTGTTGGATGTGAGTTTTTAAATATCTCTGAAAATAGTCGCCTGCAAATAAGATCCTTTGTAGACTCCTGGCATGAAAAAGATACCAGCAAGTAATAATGTCTCCCCCTGATGCAATCTAACCGAATAAAAAATATCTCTCTATCGCCGACCATTCGGATTACAGCCCAGGCGATGGAACTGAAACGAAGAAATGTCGATTTAATTAATCTCAATGTTGGGGAACCCGATATCCCAACTCCGGAAAATATAAAAGAAGCCGCTCGGAAAGCCCTCGAAAAAAATCTAACCAAATACACTATCAACAGTGGCCTTGTGGAACTGAGACAAGCAATATCCCATCGCATTCTTCAGGATGATAATCTGAATTATGGTTTGGATGAATTGATAGTCTCCAATGGAGCAAAACAATGTCTATATAACGTTATCATGACATTGATCAATAAAGATGATCAGGTGATCATTCCAGGCCCATATTATCCGTCCTATTCAGAGATGGTTAAACTGGCTGAAGGTATACCTGTCCTTGTTATGGCCAGGGAAGAAAACAATTTTAAACTCCAGCCAGATGAGCTTGACCAGGCCATTACTCCCAAAACCCGGGCCATAATTCTCTGCAATCCGTCTAATCCCACAGGGACGGTGTACTCAAAAAGCGAACTGACTGATTTGACCAATGTGGTTGCGGGCAGGGACATATATTTCATTGCAGACGAAGTATATTCCAAACTTGTTTATGACGGCACTGATTTTTGCAGCATTGCAGCAGTAAGTGATGAAGTAAAAGAAAAATCTATTATTGTTTCCGGTGTTTCCAAATCTTATGCCATGACCGGTTGGCGTATCGGATATGCGGCAGCCAATAAGCAGATCATTGAGGGTGCCAATACGATTCAAAGTCACAGTACTTCTAATGCCTGTACAATTTCTCAATATGCCGCAATAGAAGCACTGAGCGGACCTCAGGATTCGGTACAGCAAATGCAGCAGATTTTTGAAGAAAGACGGAATGTGATATTAAACAGACTGGCTGAGATCCCCGGTATGAATTGTGTCACACCACAAGGTGCTTTTTATGTATTTCCTAATATAACATCATTTACATCTAAAGATAATTCAAATATCAAGATAAATAACTCTGTTGATATTGCTGAATATTTGCTTGACACAGCCAGAGTAGCAGTAGTACCCGGATCGGCCTTTGGCTCCGATGACCATATCAGGATATCTTATTCAAATTCGCTGGAAAATATTAATAAAGGAATGGACAGGATTTCAAAAGCGCTTTCTGATCTTCTTCCATAAACCGCTGCCAATGACCTTATCGGCAGTAATGATGATATTCTTTATCGCCGTCAGAACTTCCTGATCACCCGCCCACAATTCACGAACAATCTGCGGATCTGTCTCATTAACATACTCATTTATAACATAAGCCGTCAATGCGATGTCATCCAGATATCCAATTGGTCCAAGAAGGAATTCCGGCAGCAGATCAATGGGAGATATAAAATAGGCGATAACCGCAATAAATTTCGCTTTCTTATCCGAGGGTACACGCGGATCAACACTGAGTTTAACCAGTAAATGAAATAGATCAGGAGCAAGCAATAAATAATCGGTATATTTGGAGTTTCGCTTTTTTAAATAATTTTCAATCTTTTCCCTGAGTTTCTTATAAAAATCTTTTTGTTCTTCGTTCATATCACTAACCTTTAATATTAATAAAATACTTTACCCAACCTACGTACATTTTGCAACTTTTTTTGTTTCATTATAAATATTAACCACAGAGTACACAGAGATTAGGAATAAGGAATGAGGAATTAGAAGTTAGCATTTGTCGGTAGGGATCGGTCTGAGACCGTTCCGAGGAATAAGAGAAACCCCGGGAATTGTCATATGTAATTAGAAATTGGACATTAATCTGTCATCCCTTCAGGGATCATCCCGCCGTTCGGGTACTCATTTTCTGGTTGTTACCACAGTGCCCACACTACGGGAGGGTCTCTGCGAGATGACAGGGGATTTCTGTGGTTTTCCGGAACGGATATTTTTAATTAGAAATTGGTATTAATCTGTCATCCCTTCAGGGATCATCCCGCCGCTCGGGTACTCATTTTCTGGTTATTACCACAGTACCCACACTACGGGAGGATCTATATGAGATGACAGGGGCATATCTGTGATTTTCCGGAACGGTCTGAGACCGTTCCCTACAATTGCATGTTAATTCCTAACTTCTAATTTCTCACTCCTAACTTCCTCTCCATGTGCCTCGTCTATATATTTGGATTTTATTAAAACTTCTGTAAATTAAAAAATTCAATTTTAATTGTAATCCACTGATGACTATAAGGATCTCTGAACGAATATTTATTTAAAAATTTATGACAACTTTTGAGAAAATTTTATCTGTAAAAGAAAAACACGAAGCCGGATATTGGGTGTTATTAGATCCCGACAAATTGGAGATTACTGACATTCCTGATTTTGTGCATCGGGCAGAACAGGCATCCGTGGATGGATTTCTGGTGGGCGGCAGTCTTATATTAAGTTCGGATTTTAATGTATTTGTCGCGGAGTTAAAAAAACACAGCAAAAACATACCCGTCATCCTGTTTCCCGGCAGTGTGCATCAAATCACACCCGATGCAGATGCACTATTATTTCTATCCTTGATAAGTGGACGGGAAGCCCAGCACTTAATCGGTAGTCAGGTATTAGCGGCGCCTTTGGTTTACAGATCAGGAATCGAAGCTATTTCCACTGCATATATGCTCATTGATACAGGACGGCAAACCTCGGCGCATTTTATGAGTGGTACTATGCCTCTTCCACGCAATAAGCCAGATATATTAATGGCACATGTGTTGGCTGCACAATATTTAGGATTCAAATTGATCTATCTTGAGGGTGGAAGCGGATCTGATGTTAGTATTCCGGATGAACTTATCATGGCGGCAAATAAGGTTAGCGATATTCCATTGATAGTCGGAGGTGGAATCCGTACGCCTGATGAGGCGCGAGCAAAAGTAAAGGCCGGAGCTTCGTTTATCGTTACTGGAAATATTTTAGAGCATACAGATAACGGCAGCCTGATGAAGGAGATTGCTTCCGCGGTACATAAAGAATAATTAGAGATGAGAGATGAGAGATTAGGAGTTAGGAGTTAGGAGTTAGGAGTTAGGAGTTAGGAAATATAATGGTTTATCATATTATTGCCAATCTATAATTTCTCATTCCTAATTTCTAATTGCTTTTACTCTGCGACTTGGCGTCTCTGCGTGATTTTTTTTTAAATATCAGGTAAAAAAAATTATGGATTATAAAAAATTTATCGACGAGCAATTGCGTGAAAGTGCTCAGGTTAAAGAAAAGACGATCGCATCCTGTAGTAAGCATATTATTGAAGCTGTGGAATTGATTGTAGCCAGTTTGCGTAATCGTGGAAAATTACTCCTATGTGGTAACGGTGGCAGTGCGGCCGATGCACAACATCTGGCCGCCGAAATGGTTATTCGTTTGTCACATGATGTGGTAAGACCGGGATTACCTGCAATCTCTCTGGCTACGGACTCTTCAATTCTGAGTGCCGGAGGCAATGATATTGGATTTGACAATATATTTGCCCGCCAGATTGAAGCGCTCGCCCACCCCGAAGATGTGCTGCTTGCCATCAGTACCAGCGGAAATTCTCCAAATGTCATTAACGCATTGGAAATGGCTAAGGAAAAGAGCACCAAAAGTATCGGATTTTTAGGCGGTAACGGCGGTAAATGCGAAAAACTGGTCGACATTCCCATCATCGTTCCCTCTCAAAACACACAACGTATTCAGGAAACCCACATCACTATAGGACATATTATCATAGAACTGGCCGAACGGGAACTTTATGGATAGAAGACAAACCACCCGATAGATAACCCTCCAATAGTATCCGGATTAAATTTGTATGGCTGCTCAAAATGCGCTTTTAGTATTTGTCAAAACCCCCAAACAAAATTTCGTCAAAACAAGATTGGCAACTCATCTCAAACCCGATGAAATTTTAGCCATATATATTGCCTTTTTAAAAGACATAGACACAAGATTGAAGAATCTAAATGGAATCGATCTGTGGTATGTCATCTCGCCGGAGAATCTAGATTTAGAAATACTTGCCAAACACATTGATTTGAAAAATTATTTCATACAAGAAGGCAAAGACCTGGGCGAACGCATGTGCCATGCCCTTGATTATTCAGCAAATCTGAATTATAATAAATCAATTCTGATAGGTAGTGATATTCCTGATCTCGATGCCGGATTTATTTCAGATGCATTAGATTTGCTTGAAGATGCAGATTGTGTGCTTGGGCCAACAATCGATGGTGGCTATTATCTGATCGGTATGAAAAAGTGTTATCCTGAATTGTTTACAAATATTGAGTGGAGTACAGAAAAAGTATTGGATCAGACTCTGAGGCAGGCAAAAACTTCAAATATTGAATTGAAAATGCTGCAGGCCCTGGATGATATAGATACGTATGATGACTTGCAGAATTTATTTGCACGTTTAAATAAATCAAATGGCCAATCCAACGAATTTCCTCATAATACCTGGCAGGCGCTAAAAAATATTTTATAAAATATAAAAAGGAGTAAACAATTTTTCAGAATCAGATCCATATCAGAATATTTCATTTTTAAAACGGTAATAGTTTGATGTCAACCGGACAACGTATATTAAAGAACAGTGTCTTTCTAACCACCAGCCAGGTGATCGCAAAGGTGATTAATTTTGGCTTGATCCTGGTGTTAACCCGTTATCTCACAAAAGATAGTTTTGGATTATATAGTTTCTCCTTTGCCTATGTCAGTGTGTTTTTCTTTATCACCCACATGGGAATCATAAATCTGCTGGTCAGAGATATTGCAAAGAATAAAGAGAGCGCGAATGAATATATCGCCCATACATTACCGGTTGTCCTTATACTATCATTTGGATTTTTAATCCTGGTAAATTTAGTTCCTCTTATTTTACAATGGAATTCTAATGAAAGATTAATTACTCTGGCCTTTAGCTTTTATTTCCTTTTTGATTCACTTGGACGCTATTTCCTGGCAGTAATGCGGGCGTTTGAGCGAATGGGTTTTGAAGCACTTCTTTTTGTTAGTGAACGTGTATTGTTAATGATTACAGCGCTTCTGTCCTGGTACTATGATCTTCCAATGCATATACTTGTTTTTATCTTTGTGGGCATCATGGGTATAAAGGCATTTATATCCTTGATTATCGTTACTAAAAACTTTGCGCAAAGTGTCATTATGCTGGTCCGCCTCACGTGTAAACCTATTCTTAAAGAGGCTTATCCATTTGCCTTGATAACCTTGTTTGCTACAGTAAGTGCGCGAATTGACATTGTAATTCTCAAAGCATTCCATTCAACGGATGCTGTCGCTACATATAGTACAGCACGGAAAATTATTGAAGCGCTGTCTTTCATCCCGGAGAATATTTATAATGCGGTTTTTCCGTCTCTGTCCCTTTTCTATTTGGCACAAAAGGAAAAATTTAATCATACATTTAAACTCAGTTTCTTAGCTATAACCATACTTGCGATCCCGTTGAGTGCAGGTTTGTTAATATTTGCCCCCAGAATTATTGCTTTGTTATTCAAACCTGAATACTACGATGCATTTATCCCTCTGCGCTGGTTGTCTCTGGCATTACTGGTGTTTTTTATGCGTCAGGCTTTGTCTGTCACGTTAAACACAACAGGAAATCAACATATTTTTGCTATCATTCTGGGAATCACCATGCTGGTGAACATCACAATGAATTTTCTACTAATTCCTAAATATGATATTTTGGGGGCGAGTCTGGCTGCTCTCATTTCAGAAATTTTTCTAATATTATGTATCTTGCCATTTGTACAAAAACAAATAGATTTTAAATGGAGCAAGCTAGTACTCCCCAAATTAGCGATAGCAGCGATCTTGATGTATTTTATATATTATTTAGTCCGGGATGAGAATTTTATTGTAATCTTGATAATCACAATAATTGCTTATCCGGCTTTATTGGCAATATTAAAATTATTCTCACTTTCTGAAATTAAACAGTACGTAGGAATTCTTTTTAAAAATGACATCAATAATTCAAAATAATTAATCTTAGAGCTTCTGAATAATGAAAAAAGTATTATTAGTCTCACCGTTTCCCTATTCAAAAACCAGTCGTGGAATGGATGTGCTAACCGAATGTTTTGAACAGGCAAATTGGCAGACCCATCACCTCACTTTTCCTAATGTGTTTTACACTGTAAAAAAAGCAACCCACTTTAACACAACGGTAAAAGAATTAATCGCCAAAAAATCATACTTCCCATACATAGATAGTATCATGAAATGGTTTCCCAGATGGCTCTTTCGTCTAATGCAGACATATCAGGCCAGCAAGGCCCGATTTATGCATTTTGGGCAATATGATTATATAGTCCTTGAAAGTGGTAAACCATTATTTTTATTAAACTTGATACCAATTGATACACCCATCATTTATCGCCAGTCGGACTCAGTCAGATATGTTCTGGGTAGCAATAAATACTACATTGGCCTGGAAGATATGGTTCTTAATAGAGCCGAAAAAATAATTGTTGTAAAGGAACGCTTTAAAAATATTCTGGAGAAAGATATTCTGGAGAAAGTCTATGTAATTAGAAATGGATACACCATTCCCAAAGATCTGAAATTAGTAAATCCCTATAAACAAAATTCCATTAATGCCATTTATGTTGGTTTGACTAAACTTGATGTGCATACCCTGAAGAAAATAGGAATGGAACTCACAAATCTGAATATACATATTTTTGGCGATTGTCTGACCCGATTAGACTTGTGGAAATTAAGAAATATAAAAAATATATTCTATTATGGATTTCAGCCAAAAGAACAATATTTGGCTTACATAAAATATGCCAATATAGCCATTTTCCCATTTAAAGACTGGGATGGAATGAAATGGGTAGGATTTACAACAAAATATTTAAATTTCATGTTCTATAAACTGCCAATTGTTTCTTACTTAACAGGTGAAAAGAGTGAATTTGAGGGTATGGGTGTCCGTTTTGTTGCAAATGAAAATGAGTTTGTAAATTCAGTTTCCAAAATCATTAAATCTCCTAAAAAAATAGATACTGGTATTGATTTTAATTTCTTTTCCCACGCTCAAAGAAAAATTGAATACAAAAAGTTTATAGACACGTTATAGATAGACTGGGAAGAACACTCCACGACTTCTAATGTGATTGTAGTCTATTTTTATCAACTTAATTATGGAAAGTGTTGTGGGATTAATTTTGTTGTGTCAAATATATTTCAAAGGAGCTCAATGATAAGTACGGATAAATACCATACTCTTTTTGATGAACTTGATCAATTTAAAGTAACTCAATTTGAGAGTTACATTTCTGCCTCGCAATACCTTAAAGCTTACGAACTGGTTCTTCAATATTCACCACCTTCCGCATCGATATTAGATTGGGGAACAGGAACCGGGCACTTCTCATTATTTCTCTTAGAAGAAAATTTTAAAGTCAATGGATTTACCATTGATGAAGATTTTACCCTTGCTAAGCATTTATCAAAATCATATCCCCATCAATACAATTTTATATCAGATCCAAAATCAGTTAAATCATTACCATTTGAGGCAAATTCATTTGATGTTGTGACATCAATAGGCGTGCTTGAACATGTGCGTGAAACCGGTGGGACGGAGTTAGACTCCTTATCTGAAATATGGCGAATACTAAAACCTGAAGGCATCTTTATCTGTTATCATTTTCCCAACAAATATTCATGGATTGAGGCCATTGCAAAACATTTAAATAATAAATATAACCATCGCTATAAGTTTTCTCGAAAAGAAATACTGGCGATTTTCTCCAAAGCAAATTTTAAAATAATAGAAACTAAAAGATATGGCCTTCTTCCGCGTCTGATTTTTAGAAGTTTTCCAGATAATTTACTTTTTACTAAATATTACAATTATATAGATCGTTTATTTTCAATATTATTGAATATATTTTGCCAAAATCACTATATAGTTTCAAAGAAATGTGATTAGGAATTTAACAAAAATTTTAAGGATCTCTGGTATTTTAACTAAAGAAAATACGCAAACAGAATTTGTCAATTCTCTTTAACTAACCCGGACTAATACAATTGGATTAGACTTTCAAATTCTGTAAAATATATACAAATATTAAGGAACTGTTAATGATTGACCGCGAGTGGAAAAAGGAGTATAAGGGTAATATAATTATTCTTTGGGGCAGAAAATTAATAACAAGTCTATTTTACTTTCGTGGGTATCGTAAACTTTACCCTGATCGACCCTGGTATATGCCCAATGCACACCGTTTCCTTGAAAAAAAGCTACCCTATATTCAGCGCGTTTTTGAATATAGTTGTGGTGACAGCAGTATATGGTTCGCGAAACACGTAAAAGAGTATATTGCTGTAGAACATGACCAGACCTGGCATTCTCGCGTGACGGATATGTTATCAAAAGACAATCTTAATTCAGCTAAAATTTATTATGCACCTGCGGATGAAAAAGATATTGAGTTTAATTGGGCAGAGAAATGGCCACATTATACTGTTCTAAAACGTCCTCCTGCCAGACCGGAATATAAGAACTATATATCCACAATTGATCAATATCCTGATTCTTACTTTGATTGTATTATAATAGATGGTCGGGAACGCCTTGGCTGTCTGGTACATGCTATGCCAAAATTAGCACAGGATGGTATGATAATCTTTGATGACTCAGCCAGATATTATTATCAGGAAGCCTTTTCATTATTAAGTGACTGGTACAGCATTAGTTTTAGGTTTGGATTAGGGCAAACTACATTTTTTGAGAGAGATAAAAATCTATTAAAATTTTCAGTTTAATTCAAAATACACTAAGCAGATTATTATGAAAATTGCAGTTGTTCACGATTGGCTGACCGGTATGCGTGGCGGGGAGAAAGTCCTCTCTGCAATCCTTGAGATTTATCCGGAATCTGATCTTTTTACTTTGCTCCATAATCGGGGATCTGTATCCGAATTCATTGAAAACCGTAACATTTTCACTTCGTTTATTGATCGGTTACCTTTCAAAGAAAAACGGTACAGAAACTATCTGCCTCTTTTTCCAACTGCCATAGAATTATTTGATTTTAAGCAATATGAACTTATCATTTCTACATCCCATTGTGTCGCCAAAGGTATCCGGACACCTCCTAACGCTTTACATGTCTCATACATTCATTCCCCGATGCGCTATGTCTGGGATATGTATGAAGACTATTTCGGCAGCGATAAACTAGGATTTTTCAGTCGCAAATTGATACCCCTGTTTGCCAATTATCTGCGTATCTGGGATGTAACCAGTTCCAACCGGGTAGATTCATTTATCGCCAATTCCGGACACGTGGCGAAACGCATCAAAAAATATTATAATCGTGATGCAGTAATTATTCATCCCCCGGTCGATACGGATATATTTAATCTGAGTAAAACTACCGATGACTATTTTCTGGTTATTTCTGCCCTGGTGCCTTATAAGCGCATTGATTTGGCAGTGGACGCATTCAATAATACAGATGCCAGGCTAATAATAATTGGTGAGGGACCCGAACTAAAAAAACTGCAGAAAATGGCCGGGGCAAATATCGAATTTTTAAACTGGTTACCCCACGATCAGTTATTTAATTATTATTCTAATTGCAAAGCACTCATTTTTCCCGGTGAAGAAGATTTTGGTATTGTACCGGTTGAAGCACAATCCTGTGGAAAACCGGTGGTCGCATTTGCCCGCGGTGGTGCACTGGAAACGGTGATTGGATATTCTGACAAAAATATCAATAAGGCGTCAGGTGTTTTTTTTAATGATCAGACAGTTGAATCGTTGCAGGAAGCAATTGATAAATGCAATAATACATCGTGGGATATAGAATATATTCACACCCATGCACAAAAATTTTCAAAGACTAATTTTAAACTTAAATTTAAAAAATTTGTAGATGAGCAAATTTCAGGTTTTTTCACCTGATTAAATCAATTTTGAATCACGCAGAGACGCGGAGGCGCAGAATAGTCAGTTAGAAGTTAGAAATGAAATATTTGCAATGGCAAGAAGCAATTACAAATTACTAAGTACAATTTTCAAATCTCTAATCCCTAATCTCTAATTAAATAAATCTCTGCGTCTCAGCGGCTCTGCGAGAGAATAAATCAATATTTATAGAACAATATGCCGAAAAACGTATACAAAAAAAATCTGCTGGTTCCCGGTTTAAAAATTCTTTTCGATATTATCGCCATTGAAGCAGCCGTGGTTTTTTCATTCTGGCTAAGATTTTATACTTCAGCTTTAAATTTTGTCTCACTTAACACCCATCTGCCCGATTTCCTGAGTTATTTCTATTTCTCATTTGTCATAATTTTGACTTACTTGTTTATGTTTGGTTATTTTCAATCCTATAAAACAAGAATATTTTCCACTTTTTCTCAGGATATTCCCGTGATAATTAAAACCTGTTTTCTGGGGATTCTGTTTGTCATGAGTACGGCCTTTATGTTTCGCGGTTTTTCTTATTCCCGGTCTGTTTTTTTACTGGTTTTCTTTACCACCACTATATTTTTACTGATAGAGCGATCAATTTTTCACCGCATAAAAAGGTATTTTTTCCGCAAAGGGTTTGACATTTTAAACATTTGCATCGTTGGCAGCAGGAATTTGATATCATCTGTATCGGATCAGATAAAATCGACGCGTAGAATACAATTCAATATAAAAGGCTATGTAACTGATAGTAAAATTGAAAATTTCGACATGCCATTTTTGGGATCAGTTTCTGATCTTCATGCTATTATCTCAGAATCTGATGGACTAATTCTTGCTTTTAACCAGGAGGAGCGCCACACCATTCTTGATGTACTAAAAAAAACCGAAGGTAAAAATATCGATATATTTTTCATTCCTGATCTTGTGGGTCTCATTACTTCCGGCTTTAATACAATTGAGGGCGAAGATTTTATACTTCTACATCTCAAAACATTTACTCTTTCCGGCTGGCAGGGATTTCTCAAACGGGTATTCGATACGGCACTGAGCATTGCCGGACTGATTTTACTCTTTCCAATCTTATTAGCAGTATCTGCAATTATTAAGTTAACTTCGCAGGGTCCTGTTTTCTATAAACAGGAAAGAATTGGTATGGACGGGAGAATATTTAAAATAATCAAATTCCGGTCTATGGTCAGTGATGCCGAAGTAAAAACCGGACCGGTCTGGGCAGAAAAAGATGATCCCAGGGTGACCAAATTTGGTGGTTTTTTGCGTCGCACCAGTATCGATGAGCTTCCGCAATTGTTTAATGTCATAAAGGGGGATATGAGCCTGGTTGGACCGCGTCCGGAACGTCCAAATTTCGTACGTGAATTTGAATCATTCATTCCAAAGTACCAGGAAAGACACCGGTTTCGCAGTGGTATTACAGGGTGGGCCCAGGCGAATGGTTTACGTGGTCAATCCTCAATTGAAGAGCGGACCAAATATGATGTATATTACATTGAGAACTGGTCACTGGGTTTTGATCTAAAAATCCTCATCCTCACGATGATTGCCATTTTTAAAGGCGAGAATGCTTATTAGGATTATTCTATTTTTTCTCTCGCAGAGCCGCAGATAAGTGATTAGAAGTTAGAAGTTTTTTTCATTTGTATTTCTCTTTTTTTCAGCTTAGCCGCTTTTCCTCATCTCATTGTGATACCTGCTCATTGCCAATAGCCAATCACTGATAGCCAATGGCTAATGCTCTGCGTCTTTGCGTCTCTGCGAGAATAAATATTTTAAATTTTCGGAAATTACTTCGGTTGGTTTTTGGGCAAAAAAAAACTGGTGACGACTTACTCTCCCGTCCCACTCATAGGAACAGTACCATCAGCGCTGGTGGGCTTAACTACTCTGTTCGGAATGGGAAGAGGTGTAGCCCCACCGCCATAGTCACCAGAAACTTATGTTTTTAATCTATAATGAGACCCTGAAACAAGTTCAGGGTGACACGATCGTCATTCCGAACTTGATTCGGAATCTATTATAATAGAATGTGGAAGTCGAATTATCTGCCATAATTGGAGTAAAAAATTAAATGGTTAAGTCTCACGGCCAATTAGTACTGCTCGGCTAAACACATTACTGTGCGTACACCTGCAGCCTATCTACCTCCTCATCTCGAAGGTGCCTTCAGTGTTCTAATGAACAAGGGATACCTAATCTTGGATTGGGTTTCGCACTTAGATGCTTTCAGCGCTTATCCACACCGAACATAGCTACCCAGCAATGCCTCTGGCGAGACAACTGGTACACTAGAGGTTCGTCCACTCCGGTCCTCTCGTACTAAGAGCAGATCTCCTCAAGTATCCTACGCCCGCAACAGATAGGGACCGAACTGTCTCACGACGTTCTAAACCCAGCTCACGTACCGCTTTAATTGGCGAACAGCCAAACCCTTGGGACCTTCTCCAGCCCCAGGATGCGATGAGCCGACATCGAGGTGCCAAACCACCCCGTCGATGTGAACTCTTGGGGGTGATAAGCCTGTTATCCCCGGCGTACCTTTTATCCTTTGAGCGACGGCATTTCCACACACTACCGCCGGATCACTAAGCCCTGCTTTCGCATCTGCTCGACTTGTATGTCTCGCAGTCAAGCTCCCTTATGCCTTTACACTCTTCGCACGATTACCGACCGTGCTGAGGGAACCTTTGGGAGCCTCCGTTACATTTTTGGAGGCGACCGCCCCAGTCAAACTACCCACCTGACACTGTTCCTCCCGCCGATTCAGACGGGCAGGTTAGTACCTCAACTAGACGAGGGTGGTATTTCAAGGGTGACTCCACGCCATCTGGCGATGACGCTTCAATGTCTCCCACCTATCCTACACACGACTAGCTAAAATACAATATCAAGCTGTAGTAAAGGTGCACGGGGTCTTTCCGTCCCGTTGCGGGAAGCCGGCGTCTTCACCGGCATCTCAACTTCGCCGAGCTCCTCGTTGAGACAGTGCCCAAGTCGTTACACCATTCGTGCAGGTCGGAACTTACCCGACAAGGAATTTCGCTACCTTAGGACCGTTATAGTTACGGCCGCCGTTTACTGGGGCTTCAGTTCAAAGCTTCTCCAAAAGAGGATAACTCATCCCCTTAACCTTCCAGCACCGGGCAGGTGTCAGTCCCTATACAGCGTCTTACGACTTCGCAGAGACATGTGTTTTTAGTAAACAGTCGCTTGGGCCTGGTCACTGCAACCCCCCTCAACTAAACCCGCGAAGGGCTTCATCTAATAGGGGCACTCCTTCTCCCGAAGTTACGGAGTTAATTTGCCGAGTTCCTTAACGAGGACTCACTCGAGCGCCTTAGGATTCTCTCCTCATCTACCTGTGTTGGTTTGCGGTACGGTCACCCTTAATTCTAACTACGAGGTTTTTCTTGGCAGCATGATTAGGGCCAGTTTATGGGCTAAGCCCTCCTATTCGCATCTCGGAGTTAATGGGTCGGCGGATTTGCCTACCAACCCCTCCTACCTGCTTAAACCACCATCCGTCAGGTGGCTGACCTTTCACTTCTGCGTCACCCCTTCGTTCAAACAAAGAAAAGGTGGTACGGGAATATTTAACCCGTTTTCCATCACCTACGCCTTTCGGCCTCGGCTTAGGGACCGACTAACCCTGAGCAGATTAACTTTACTCAGGAAACCTTAGATTTTCGGCGAACACGTTTTTCACGTGTTTTATCGCTACTAATGCCAGCATCCTCTTTTCCCTTACCTCCAGCAAGCCTCACGACTCACCTTCACTGGCTGAGGGAATGCTCCCCTACCGCTTACCGCCCGAAGGCGGTAAACCCGTGGCTTCGGTGCACAACTTAAGTCCCGTGTATTATCGGCGCCAAACTGCTTGACCAGTGAGCAATTACGCACTCTTTAAATGGTGGCTGCTTCTAAGCCAACATCCTGGTTGTCTGGGCCACTCAACATCCTTTCTCACTAAATTGTGACTTGGGGACCTTAGCCGACGGTCTGGGTTCTTCTCCTTTCGGTTACGAAGCTTATCCCTCGCAACCTGACTCCCGATGAACATGTTAACGGCATTCGGAGTTTAACAGGGGGCGGTATCCTTGTGAGGACCCTAACCCTATTAGTGCTCTACCTCCGCAACACTTTTTATCGAGGCTAGCCCTAAAGCTATTTCGGGGAGAACGAGCTATCTCCGAGTTTGATTGGCCTTTCACCCCTACCCACACCTCATCCAAAGATTTTTCAACATCTCCTGGTTCGGACCTCCACGACATCTTACTGCCGCTTCATCCTGGACATGGGTAGATCACTCGGTTTCGCGTCTACCGCAGGTAACTATTCGCCCTATTAAGACTCGCTTTCGCTTCGGTTACGGGCCTTAAACCCTTAGCCTTGCTACCTACGAGTAACTCGCTGGCTCATTATGCAAAAGGCACGCTGTCATCCCGATAAATCGGGACTCCAACTGATTGTAGGCACTTGGTTTCAGGTACTATTTCACTCCCCTCCCGGGGTACTTTTCACCTTTCCCTCACGGTACTATTTCACTATCGGTCACGATAAAGTATTTAGCCTTACCCCGTGGTCGGGGCGGATTCCTACAGGATTTCTCGTGTCCCGCAGTACTCGGGTGAGTATTCAGTGGAGTCTGCAACATTTCGCCTACGGGACTGTCACCCGCTTAGGTCGTACGTTCCAGTACATTCGACTATATTACAGATTTGTAACTCCACGGCAGATCTGCAAATCCGCCAGAATACCTCCCACTACCCCCGGTGCACAACGCTTGCAGGCTTATACATGCAACCAGGTTTAGGCTGTTCCCGGTTCGCTCGCCGCTACTTAGGGAATCACTTCGTTTTCTCTTCCTGGAGGTACTTAGATGTTTCACTTCCCTCCGTTCGCCTCCCACATAAATGCAGGATGACTCCGCATTACCAGAGCCGGGTTGCCCCATTCGGATATCCACGGATCTATGGTTGTTTGCACCTACCCGTGGCTTTTCGCAGCTTATCACGTCCTTCTTCGCCTTATCGTGCCAAGGCATCCACCTAGTGCCCTTAATAACTTAACCTATAATCGCTTACTCAACTATGGCAGATTACTCGACTTCCACATTGTCAATGAACACATAACTATATCAATAGCCTTCACAGGCTATAAAATAAATTCATATATTAAAACAACAGGTGAAAAAAGTGAGGTAATGAGAGATCGTATTCCTTAGAAAGGAGGTGATCCAGCCGCACCTTCCGGTACGGCTACCTTGTTACGACTTCGCCCCAGTCATCGGCCTTACCTTCGACAGTTCCCTCCCAAAAGGGTTAGGACACCGGCTTCGGGTACTGCCAACTCCCATGGCGTGACGGGCGGTGTGTACAAGGCCCGGGAACGTATTCACCGTGGCGTGCTGATCCACGATTACTAGCGATTCCGACTTCATGCAGTCGAGTTGCAGACTGCAATCCGAACTGAGACCGGTTTTTAGAGATTCACTCCACCTCGCGGTATCGCGACTCGCTGTACCGGCCATTGTAGCACGTGTGTAGCCCGGGATGTAAGGGCCATGAGGACTTGACGTCATCCCCACCTTCCTCCGGCTTATCGCCGACTGTCCCCCTAGAGTCCCCAACATTACTTGCTGGCAACTAGGGGCAAGGGTTGCGCTCGTTGCGGGACTTAACCCAACATCTCACGACACGAGCTGACGACAGCCATGCAGCACCTGTCATAGCGTTCCGAAGAACGTTTACATCTCTGCAAACTTCACTATGATGTCAAACCCCGGTAAGGTTCTTCGCGTTGCATCGAATTAAACCACATGCTCCACCGCTTGTGCGGGCCCCCGTCAATTCCTTTGAGTTTCAACCTTGCGATCGTACTCCCCAGGCGGAGCACTTAATGCGTTAACTGCGGCACTGATTAGCCTGCGGCCAACCAACACCTAGTGCTCATCGTTTACGGCGTGGACTACCAGGGTATCTAATCCTGTTTGCTCCCCACGCTTTCGCGCCTTAGCGTCAGTTGCGAGCCAGGTAGCCGCCTTCGCTACTGGTGTTCTTCCCAATATCTACGCATTTCACCGCTACACTGGGAATTCCGCTACCCTCTCTCGAACTCAAGCCTGGCAGTTTCAAATGACTATCCCCGGTTAAGCCGGGACCTTTTACATCTGACTTACCAAACCGCCTACACGCCCTTTACGCCCAGTAATTCCGGACAACGCTTGCTCCCCCCGTATTACCGCGGCTGCTGGCACGGAGTTAGCCGGAGCTTACTCTGCGGGTACCGTCAAATAAACACCCTATTCGAATATCTATCCTTCGTCCCCACTTACAGGGGTTTACGCTCCATAGAACTTCATCCCCCACGCGGCGTTGCTGCGTCAGGCTTTCGCCCATTGCGCAATATTCCTCACTGCTGCCTCCCGTAGGAGTCTGGGCCGTATCTCAGTCCCAGTGTGGCTGATCACTCTCTCAAACCAGCTATCCATCGTCGCCTTGGTAAGCCGTTACCTTACCAACTAACTAATGGAACGCAGGCCCATCCCAAGGTGTGTGCAACAAGTTGCATACTTTAACAATCTATCCATGCGAATAAAATGCGTTATAAGGTATTAGTCCAACTTTCGCTGGGTTATCCCTCTCCCTAGGGCAGGTTGCCTACGCGTTACTCACCCGTCCGCCAGTATACTCACTCAACCGAAGTCGAACTTTCCCCTTGACTTGCATGTGTTAGGCACGCCGCCAGCGTTCGTCCTGAGCCAGGATCAAACTCTCCATTGTCCAAATATTATGAACTACTCAAAAAAAATCCTCTCTCGAGAACCTACACTTCATTTCACCTATTGTCAAAGAACATTTTTGTTTTTGTGCGTCGAACAATTTACATACAGAATATTCGCTCCGCAAGACTTTCTTACACATTTTTTTAGATATTTTGCAAAAAAAACAAAAAAAAACTGGTGACGACTTACTCTCCCGTCCCACTCATAGGAACAGTACCATCAGCGCTGGTGGGCTTAACTACTCTGTTCGGAATGGGAAGAGGTGTAGCCCCACCGCCATAGTCACCAGAAACTTATGTTTTTAATCTATAATGAGACCCTGAAACAAGTTCAGGGTGACACGATCGTCATTCCGAACTTGATTCGGAATCTATTATAATAGAATGTGGAAGTCGAATTATCTGCCATAATTGGAGTAAAAAATTAAATGGTTAAGTCTCACGGCCAATTAGTACTGCTCGGCTAAACACATTACTGTGCGTACACCTGCAGCCTATCTACCTCCTCATCTCGAAGGTGCCTTCAGTGTTCTAATGAACAAGGGATACCTAATCTTGGATTGGGTTTCGCACTTAGATGCTTTCAGCGCTTATCCACACCGAACATCACTACCCAGCAATGCCTCTGGCGAGACAACTGGTACACTAGAGGTTCGTCCACTCCGGTCCTCTCGTACTAAGAGCAGATCTCCTCAAGTATCCTACGCCCGCAACAGATAGGGACCGAACTGTCTCACGACGTTCTAAACCCAGCTCACGTACCGCTTTAATTGGCGAACAGCCAAACCCTTGGGACCTTCTCCAGCCCCAGGATGCGATGAGCCGACATCGAGGTGCCAAACCACCCCGTCGATGTGAACTCTTGGGGGTGATAAGCCTGTTATCCCCGGCGTACCTTTTATCCTTTGAGCGACGGCATTTCCACACACTACCGCCGGATCACTAAGCCCTGCTTTCGCATCTGCTCGACTTGTATGTCTCGCAGTCAAGCTCCCTTATGCCTTTACACTCTTCGCACGATTACCGACCGTGCTGAGGGAACCTTTGGGAGCCTCCGTTACATTTTTGGAGGCGACCGCCCCAGTCAAACTACCCACCTGACACTGTTCCTCCCGCCGATTCAGACGGGCAGGTTAGTACCTCAACTAGACGAGGGTGGTATTTCAAGGGTGACTCCACGCCATCTGGCGATGACGCTTCAATGTCTCCCACCTATCCTACACACGACTAACTAAAATACAATATCAAGCTGTAGTAAAGGTGCACGGGGTCTTTCCGTCCCGTTGCGGGAAGCCGGCGTCTTCACCGGCATCTCAACTTCGCCGAGCTCCTCGTTGAGACAGTGCCCAAGTCGTTACACCATTCGTGCAGGTCGGAACTTACCCGACAAGGAATTTCGCTACCTTAGGACCGTTATAGTTACGGCCGCCGTTTACTGGGGCTTCAGTTCAAAGCTTCTCCAAAAGAGGATAACTCATCCCCTTAACCTTCCAGCACCGGGCAGGTGTCAGTCCCTATACAGCGTCTTACGACTTCGCAGAGACATGTGTTTTTAGTAAACAGTCGCTTGGGCCTGGTCACTGCAACCCCCCTCAACTAAACCCGCGAAGGGCTTCATCTAATAGGGGCACTCCTTCTCCCGAAGTTACGGAGTTAATTTGCCGAGTTCCTTAACGAGGACTCACTCGAGCGCCTTAGGATTCTCTCCTCATCTACCTGTGTTGGTTTGCGGTACGGTCACCCTTAATTCTAACTACGAGGTTTTTCTTGGCAGCATGATTAGGGCCAGTTTATGGGCTAAGCCCTCCTATTCGCATCTCGGAGTTAATGGGTCGGCGGATTTGCCTACCAACCCCTCCTACCTGCTTAAACCACCATCCGTCAGGTGGCTGACCTTTCACTTCTGCGTCACCCCTTCGTTCAAACAAAGTAAAGGTGGTACGGGAATATTTAACCCGTTTTCCATCACCTACGCCTTTCGGCCTCGGCTTAGGGACCGACTAACCCTGAGCAGATTAACTTTACTCAGGAAACCTTAGATTTTCGGCGAACACGTTTTTCACGTGTTTTATCGCTACTAATGCCAGCATCCTCTTTTCCCTTACCTCCAGCAAGCCTCACGACTCACCTTCACTGGCTGAGGGAATGCTCCCCTACCGCTTACCGCCCGAAGGCGGTAAACCCGTGGCTTCGGTGCACAACTTAAGTCCCGTGTATTATCGGCGCCAAACTGCTTGACCAGTGAGCAATTACGCACTCTTTAAATGGTGGCTGCTTCTAAGCCAACATCCTGGTTGTCTGGGCCACTCAACATCCTTTCTCACTAAATTGTGACTTGGGGACCTTAGCCGACGGTCTGGGTTCTTCTCCTTTCGGTTACGAAGCTTATCCCTCGCAACCTGACTCCCGATGAACATGTTAACGGCATTCGGAGTTTAACAGGGGGCGGTATCCTTGTGAGGACCCTAACCCTATTAGTGCTCTACCTCCGCAACACTTTTTATCGAGGCTAGCCCTAAAGCTATTTCGGGGAGAACGAGCTATCTCCGAGTTTGATTGGCCTTTCACCCCTACCCACACCTCATCCAAAGATTTTTCAACATCTCCTGGTTCGGACCTCCACGACATCTTACTGCCGCTTCATCCTGGACATGGGTAGATCACTCGGTTTCGCGTCTACCGCAGGTAACTATTCGCCCTATTAAGACTCGCTTTCGCTTCGGTTACGGGCCTTAAACCCTTAGCCTTGCTACCTACGAGTAACTCGCTGGCTCATTATGCAAAAGGCACGCTGTCATCCCGATAAATCGGGACTCCAACTGATTGTAGGCACTTGGTTTCAGGTACTATTTCACTCCCCTCCCGGGGTACTTTTCACCTTTCCCTCACGGTACTATTTCACTATCGGTCACGATAAAGTATTTAGCCTTACCCCGTGGTCGGGGCGGATTCCTACAGGATTTCTCGTGTCCCGCAGTACTCGGGTGAGTATTCAGTGGAGTCTGCAACATTTCGCCTACGGGACTGTCACCCGCTTAGGTCGTACGTTCCAGTACATTCGACTATATTACAGATTTGTAACTCCACGGCAGATCTGCAAATCCGCCAGAATACCTCCCACTACCCCCGGTGCACAACGCTTGCAGGCTTATACATGCAACCAGGTTTAGGCTGTTCCCGGTTCGCTCGCCGCTACTTAGGGAATCACTTCGTTTTCTCTTCCTGGAGGTACTTAGATGTTTCACTTCCCTCCGTTCGCCTCCCACATAAATGCAGGATGACTCCGCATTACCAGAGCCGGGTTGCCCCATTCGGATATCCACGGATCTATGGTTGTTTGCACCTACCCGTGGCTTTTCGCAGCTTATCACGTCCTTCTTCGCCTTATCGTGCCAAGGCATCCACCTAGTGCCCTTAATAACTTAACCTATAATCGCTTACTCAACTATGGCAGATTACTCGACTTCCACATTGTCAATGAACAAATACCTATATCAATAGCCTTCACAGGCTATAAAATAAATTCATCTTTTCAAAGTCCCACACAGGAACTTTCCTGGTGGAGCTATGCGGGCTCGAACCGCAAACCTCCTGCGTGCAAGGCAGGCGCTCTCCCAATTGAGCTATAGCCCCGTTCAAAAGAGTAGGCAGTCTACAGTTGGCAGCAGGCAGTATTTATTTTTACTGCCAATTGCCAATTGCCAACTGCCTACGAGTGGGCCTGGGTGGAGTTGAACCACCGACCTCACGCTTATCAGGCGTGCGCTCTAACCAACTGAGCTACAGGCCCAAACAAAAGACAACAGATAAAAAAAACTATTGGGTAAAATTGGTAACCACGCTCCCCTGTAAAAACAAGGGAAAGTCTAAATATCTATAAAAACAACAGGAAACAGAGATAGGTAATGAGAGATCGTATTCCTTAGAAAGGAGGTGATCCAGCCGCACCTTCCGGTACGGCTACCTTGTTACGACTTCGCCCCAGTCATCGGCCTTACCTTCGACAGTTCCCTCCCAAAAGGGTTAGGACACCGGCTTCGGGTACTGCCAACTCCCATGGCGTGACGGGCGGTGTGTACAAGGCCCGGGAACGTATTCACCGTGGCGTGCTGATCCACGATTACTAGCGATTCCGACTTCATGCAGTCGAGTTGCAGACTGCAATCCGAACTGAGACCGGTTTTTAGAGATTCAGCTCCACCTCGCGGTATCGCGACTCGCTGTACCGGCCATTGTAGCACGTGTGTAGCCCGGGATGTAAGGGCCATGAGGACTTGACGTCATCCCCACCTTCCTCCGGCTTATCGCCGACTGTCCCCCTAGAGTCCCCAACATTACTTGCTGGCAACTAGGGGCAAGGGTTGCGCTCGTTGCGGGACTTAACCCAACATCTCACGACACGAGCTGACGACAGCCATGCAGCACCTGTCATAGCGTTCCGAAGAACGTTTACATCTCTGCAAACTTCACTATGATGTCAAACCCCGGTAAGGTTCTTCGCGTTGCATCGAATTAAACCACATGCTCCACCGCTTGTGCGGGCCCCCGTCAATTCCTTTGAGTTTCAACCTTGCGATCGTACTCCCCAGGCGGAGCACTTAATGCGTTAACTGCGGCACTGATTAGCCTGCGGCCAACCAACACCTAGTGCTCATCGTTTACGGCGTGGACTACCAGGGTATCTAATCCTGTTTGCTCCCCACGCTTTCGCGCCTTAGCGTCAGTTGCGAGCCAGGTAGCCGCCTTCGCTACTGGTGTTCTTCCCAATATCTACGCATTTCACCGCTACACTGGGAATTCCGCTACCCTCTCTCGAACTCAAGCCTGGCAGTTTCAAATGACTATCCCCGGTTAAGCCGGGACCTTTTACATCTGACTTACCAAACCGCCTACACGCCCTTTACGCCCAGTAATTCCGGACAACGCTTGCTCCCCCCGTATTACCGCGGCTGCTGGCACGGAGTTAGCCGGAGCTTACTCTGCGGGTACCGTCAAATAAACACCCTATTCGAATATCTATCCTTCGTCCCCACTTACAGGGGTTTACGCTCCATAGAACTTCATCCCCCACGCGGCGTTGCTGCGTCAGGCTTTCGCCCATTGCGCAATATTCCTCACTGCTGCCTCCCGTAGGAGTCTGGGCCGTATCTCAGTCCCAGTGTGGCTGATCACTCTCTCAAACCAGCTATCCATCGTCGCCTTGGTAAGCCGTTACCTTACCAACTAACTAATGGAACGCAGGCCCATCCCAAGGTGTGTGCAACAAGTTGCATACTTTAACAATCTATCCATGCGAATAAAATGCGTTATAAGGTATTAGTCCAACTTTCGCTGGGTTATCCCTCTCCCTAGGGCAGGTTGCCTACGCGTTACTCACCCGTCCGCCAGTATACTCACTCAACCGAAGTCGAACTTTCCCCTTGACTTGCATGTGTTAGGCACGCCGCCAGCGTTCGTCCTGAGCCAGGATCAAACTCTCCATTGTCCAAATATTATGAACTACTCAAAAAAAATCCTCTCTCGAGAACCTACACTCTATCTTCCTGTTGTCAAAGAACAATAAATCGTGCTTTTTAAAAAAGCCTTTTAATTTAAGAAACAAATACACATAGTGTCAACAAAGAAATTGTTATTTTTTAATTATTTTGCCTTTTGAGCAAAAAAAAACCGGTTTGCCGCTGCAAACCGGCTAAATAACTCATATATTTTTTAAAAATCAGCACCCAAAGACCAGTAATATACTGGCTTACTGGATTTCTGTAAGTCATAGCGCCAGGCCACATCAAACCGTAATAAAAATCCCAGGAAGAATATCCGCGCACCAACACCATAACCAGAAACCAGATTTTGCAGTCTGTCATTCTTTACCGGGACCCATTTATCCGTATTGTTCCAGGCACTTCCAATATCCGTGAACAATGCACCCTGAATATTACCTAAACGTATCGGAGGCAGACCCAGCTCAATATATGGAATCAAGGGGAAGCGAAACTCAAAATTCATCAAACCGAAATTTTGGCCGGTTTGTTCATAAAAGGCAGCACCACGTAGTGGTGTCACAAACTCCGAGAAATATACATCCTCAATGCTATTTATGGTATAGCCTAACCTGAAGGCAGGATTTATCCAATTGGTAACACCACCTAGAATAAAGGTCTGTGGATTTTGCCCCATACTGGCACCTGCTTTTACTCTAAACGCCAAACTGTAATTACGCGCAATATGAACATACTGACGAAAATCAATTTTAAAAGTCTGAAACTCCAAACCCTCTGGCGCATATTTGGGACTAAACAACATTGAAATTGAATATCTCCGGCCATTTGATGGACCGGTCATTCCCCACTCTACCTGATCGTTAACCAGCTCAAAACTGGGCAATATCGTACGCACCTTTTGGGTAGGTAATGGCAACTGGAGATATTCTAGATTTACGTTAAACCATGTCATACTTGCATCCAGGCGTGTAAATTTTGAAAACGGCATTGACATTGTAAGATTGCCACCAAAGCTTCTGAATCGTACCAAACCCTCATTATACGTGCTAAAAAAGTTTGATGTATGAAACGCACCAAATCCAAAATCTACCCGGTTGGGCAGATACCAGTATTGAAAACTAATATTTGAATTTCGCAAATCGAACACTAGGTTGGTACCAATAAATATTTTGTGATTCCCTAGCATATCGCTCAGCGCGATTTGCGTATATCCTTGTAATCCAAAAAAAGTATCATAGCCCGCTGCGCCATTAATAATATCCGGTGAAAACTTTATCTTATAATTATTAATCTTATATTCTCCACTGGCATGCTTATACTCGGATTGATCCAGAGACACTTTTTGCCTGCGATCGGGTTCAGTCCGCTCCATATTTGCAAAGACATAACGGCTATAGTCACTTACCTTGGGCGCCTTGTCTCCAGTATCATCTTCTTCATCCTCATCTTCAGTTGCACTGCCTGGCGTTACAGCCATAGGTGATTGTATTGTGCCGTTTATTCTTTTAAAATACTGTGTCGGCGATAGACCAACCCGATCCATTTCCAGCGGATTTTTTAGCAGATACACATCCCAGCCACCTTTATAAAAAGATGTAAAAGCGAGTTTTTGGGCACTTTTATCCCAGGACAACTGAAATGCACCGGTGATTAAATTAGTTATGGGCCAGCTTTCATTTGTTTCCAAATCGTGGAGATATATATTTGAAACACCGTTTTGCTCAGAGACATAAGCCAACACATTTTCTTCGGGTGCAAAAACCGCATTACCTTCTAGCACATCGGTACTGGTGATCCGCAACATATTGGCACCGGTTCGATCCATGATGTAAATGTCTTCATTCCAAAATGGATGCCTGTGCATATCAAAATTTCCTGGCGTATATCTCTTATTTACATATGGTCCACGATCAGAAGTGAAGACAATTCGTTGGCCGTCGGGAGACCAGCTCGGATCGGTATCTGAAAATACATCATTTGTGATATTGGTAATCTCCTGCGACTCCAAATCAAATATGTATATATCACTGGCACCGTCAAGATTCCCCACAAAAGCAATTTCTTTTCCGGTTGGAGACCATGAAGTTGAAAAGATGCCATCAAGATCAAACTTATACTGTGTAAAATCATCTTCAGCCAGATCATATATATATAGCGCATCCTGATCACCGGCCTTCGCCGCCAGTGTTATTTTGCGACCATCAGGAGACCAGCCAAATCCGGGTTCAAGAAAATGCAATTCCTCAAAATTTACATCCGTCTCTCCCCGTATCAGTCTCCGGATAATTTTCTTTTCAAGAACATCCATAAGATATATGGACATTTTACCATCCATATTGGACAGGAATACCAGTTTGTCCCCCATAGGAGAAATTGCCGGGCTGCTGTTGATATAATTACGCTCTTCGACATGATCAGTCAATGGCTTTGAAATTTCAGATGGCTCTTTCCTATCTGCAATATCGGGCCAGTACTCGCGTTTCATTTCACGTTGCCACTCTTCCGTCAGTTCCTTGAAATCAATTCCTAACGCAGATTGAAATGCCGATTCGAAACTAAAACTACCTTTAACTTTATGCATAATTTCGCCAATCTTCTGAGTGCCGTATTTATGGGCAATATACCTGAAGACACTGGCTCCCCCCTGGTAGGGAAAATAATCCAGCCATTCAATTGGCGGCAAATAACCGGTCAATGTGGCATCCCTGACCACCATATCCAATTGTGTATTCCATCTTTGAGATACATACTCAGCAAGCCCCTCCGCAAACCATAGCGGAACCTGACTTACACTTCCGGAGACAAGTGATTGTACCGATCCTCCATACAACATATCATTCATAACCGCATGAACAAGTTCATGGTGAATTACGTGTCTGAATTGCTCATATGAGCCTTCATAAGGCACTACAACCCTGTTTTTATACAATTCCGTAAATCCACCAATTCCCTCATCCAAAAAACTAAAAGTTACATTTGTTTGTTGAAAATGATTATGCGAGTTATAAATGATAATAATTACCCTGTCACTCAGATCATACGAAAAGTCGTCCCGTACCCGGACATATGAAGTTTCTGCCACTTCTGCTGTGAACCGGGCAAGATCATATCCCCCATCATAAAAGTATACATCAAAATGTTTTGATTGGATGTATCTCCAGTTGAATTTCTCATACTGTATTTTATTCTTGCCAAAATACTGAGCATTGGATTGTTGAACCAGGAGGCATGTTACAATAATCAGTAACAAATATTTTATTACTTTCATTCAAAATCTCCTGAAGATTGTGTATGGAAATGAATAAACTTCTTTCCATGTATATAATAAATAACTAAATTTTCCACGGCCATAAATACAATTTATAAGTATTTAATGAATAAAATGAAAAAAACGTTCCCGAATAATAAAAATATTATACTTTTACTTACATTTATACTGATTTGTTGCAGTCCGGCTTCAAAAAATATAATGGATGAAGAGGTATTTATCAACACATATGCGAATTTGCTGATTATAAATGAACTCAAAATCCAAAAAAATAAAAAGGCGAGTATGATAAGTGTGGTTTTAAAAGAAAACGATACTACAATGGATGAGATTAACGATACAATTGCTTCATATAAGCAGCAACCGGAAAACTGGGTTTCTGTATTACAAAAAGTCAGAGATCACATAAGAGTTTTAAAAACAAAGGACGATACTCTACAGGCTAACGACTCTAGTGCGGTAAATTAGAGAGACCATTAATCCCAAAATCATCAAAACCGTTCCCAACCACAGTATATTTATCAATGGCTTTTCGGTAACCTCAATAGCCAATAATTCGACACCTGCCTCAGATTTTTCCATCTCATCATCGGTAATATGCAAGGTTAGAGTATTGCTCTCAACATCAATATTGGCAATTGAAAGACTCCTGCTACTATTAGGAATTTCACTAGGGACCATTTCTTGTTTTCCATCCTGCAGAAGAATTGATGGTTTAAGTTCATATTTCTGTGATTTGTCCATAATGCTAACCACGGCTGCAATTTTTATTTTTTCGCTATCCCCATCATGACCATCCATTTCATATCCAAGAAATTTAATGGTATACTCCTCAAAATAAACCTGGGTACCTTTTTTTATATCAATACTTTCTCCGTGGTCATGTTCCTCAGCAGGAATAACCTGAATTGGCGAAATATAGACATCCTTTAGCCACAGATTATGAACGGATGGATTACGCATATAGGCCTGATTGAATTCACTCCAGTAAAATTTTGGATTCGCAACAAGATTTTTTATTTGTGTACCTGTTATTTCAATAACGGCTTCATCTTTTCCGTCCGCTCCCGTTCTGAATCCGGCATACTTCATATCATAATCCAGCACTTTTTTCTGAGAATTTATTGGCAGCGTGGTTTTAACACTGGTCTCATAAGCTGATGAAGTAATGATACCCATCATCATCAATCCTATTCCCACGTGACTCAGGTACCCGCCAAATCCCCAGTTTTTCTTTCTGATCATACCGATCACCATTTCGGAGTTCACGATTATTGCTGAGATAAAAAGGAAAAATATCGTTAAATGTACAATATTATTTATCCCAAGGAAAAAAGCAGTAATGGTCAACAACACACTAACCGAAACTGGCAGAATATATTTTTTCTTTTGGCTGGTATTACTTTTCTTCCAACTGAGTCCGGGCGCAATGGCAATTAAGAATCCCAGAAGTATGGCGATCGGTGTGTTGAGCAAATTATAGTACTCTATAGAAACATCTGAAGCCTGACCCACAAAGATGGCACTGAGTAACGGGGCCGACGTACCAAAAAATGTTAGCACGGATGACAACAATAAAGTAAGAACACCAAAAAACATTAAACTTTCACGGGTAAAGAAAGATTTGCTCAATTGATTAGATTTCTCTATTGGTCTTCGTATAACAAAAAAGATAGCAGCCACAGCAAAAAAGAATGCCAGGAATGCCACCAGATAATCATTTATCTCACTCTGACTGAATGAATGGACAGAAAAATCTGAGAGGACACCACTTCTGGTTAAAAAAGATCCATACAATACAAGAATAAATGTTAGTAATGCCAGGAACACATTTGTCCGCTGCATACCTCCTCGTCGTTTCTGGATTATTAATCCATGAATCAATGCGAGTGAACTTAGCCAGGGAATAAAAAGAGCTGTTTTCAACCGGATCCCAACCCCAATAACCACCCCAGCCCAGCGTGGTGTAAGCCCAATAGCCGCCCAATATAATACCTGTGCCAAGAGACAGGCCAACAAAGAGGCTAAATGGAAACACGCTTTTTAGCCATGAATGAAAATCCCTGGTTATCATTGCTGCCATGCCGTAGGCGAACAAAATCATTGTGGATGAATACCCGGTAAACAGAACAGGTGGATGAATAATCATCCAGGGGTCCTGAAGCAATGGATTAAGACCGTTTCCATCAAGCGGGATTTCGCCAAATTGGAATTGATGCGGACGCGTTTCCCAAACATAATTAAAGGGATTCTTTTTTATCAGTATCATGGCAATAAATGCCTGAATAAGCGCCATAAATATCATGACGATAATTTCATTTTTTTCTTTTTTTCGAATTATTATGATACCATAGATGCTTCCAAGCAGCAACCACAGGAGAAATGTTCCCTCCTGACCTCCCCAGAATGTGGTTATCAAATAAAATGCCGACATATCCAGAGAACTGTAGCTGAATATATATTGCCACTGGAATTGATGAGTTAATATTCCCCACATTAGCATCGCGGCCTGAATAAGGATAAATCCCGATGAGGTATAAAAAGAAAATCTGGCCAGATTAACTAGCTGATCATCATTTTTATAATGGGCAAGCAGGTATGTTACGATACAAATTATTAGACTTATGAATGTGAGGCTGGTTAAAGTCACCCCAAGAATCATGTATTAGTGCTCTCTTCCATATATTTAGAAGGACATTTGACGAGCAACTCTTTGGCGTGAAACTTTCCTTGTGAAAATTGACCCACACACACTACTTCTGTCGCTTGTTCAAAATTCCCCGGTTTAGCGCCATCGAAAATTACTTCAACTTGTTCACCGGCTTCATCAGCCAACATAAATACGAATACATTTTTTTCAACATCAAATTTTCCGTTGTCGACTCGCGTCCCTTTTACCTGGACAACCGATTCCATATCTTTTGCCTGTTCGATAGTGACATATGGTGTGAGAGTTTTATTAAAAGAAATACCGGCCCAAATGATAAAACTGACAATTATCACTGTGCCTATTATATATTTAGGCTTCATATTATTTTATCCTTAAATAATTTATTAGTGTAACTCTTTGTGAATTTATTTATTTCCATTTTTTTCAAATTTCTCAACTATTTTTTTCAGCGCTTTTACCTGTTTGTCCAGATGCAGCATAAAGCCGAATATTCCCATCCAGATAACAAGCACTATTACAAGTACAATATAAATTGGTTCCATCTATGACTCCATACTTTTGAGTTTAATTTTCAATTTGATAAGTTGAAATTTATTAATGAGCATCCAGAAGAACAGTCCCGTAAATCCAATCATGGAAGAAAAGAACACAATTCTTTGCCGGCCACCTAAATGTACCTGGGCGTCCTGATTAATAATGGGATCAGGATGCAGACCTGTGTACACACGTGGTATAATAAAAACAAAAAACGGAACAGTAATAAAGGCAAATAATGAATAGACAGATGCCAAAGCGGCCTTTCGTTCGGGCTGTTCAATCGCTGATCTGAGGGCGAAATATGCAGCATAAACCAGCAGCAGAATAAATATGGATGTTTCCCTTGGATCCCAGTTCCAGAATGACCCCCAGCTCATTTTTGCCCAAATAGAACCGGTAACGGTCGCAAGGATACAAAATATAAAACCAAGATGACTTGCTGCCTCAGCAGAATAATCATAAATCAATTTCCGTTTTCTCAAATAGAGAACGCTGTAAATGGCGCCAATTAAAAAAGCCAGTACCGTTATCCATGCCGTCGGTACATGAAAATACAGAATCCGCGTAAACTCCTGCAATACCGGATCAACCGGCGCCCAGATAAATGCCCCGGTGATGACGAGCAACAACCATACAAATAAGATCCACTTTAAAATTTTATCCATCAGTCCCCCTACTCTTTCCATACAAATTCAAATAACAAAATCGCACCGGTTATAACGACTACAGCATAGGCAAACAGCATTTGAATCTCGTCGCCGGCAGCTGCCAGGTCACCCTTTGTAACCGAAATCTTTGTACCACTTATTCCGGCAACGATCACCGGTAATAATATTGGAAACGCCAGAACGGTAAAAAGGGCCCCACGGGCATTCGCCTTTGAGATAATTGCTGCAATCAAAGTGGAACCCGCCGACAAACCGATGCCGCCGACTATCAAAACAGTAATGAATGACAAGATTCCTTCAACAGAGAAGTTCATTACAGCAAAAAACAGTGGCACGATTACTATTTGTAGCGCGATAAACAATAAAAAATTAAACACAAATTTGCCAAGAAAAACACTGGTTGGCAATGCCACAAGTTTTAATGTATCCGCGGTATGTTTTTCTTCTTCACGGATAAAAATGTGCGATAATCCTGACATGGCGGAGAAGAAAAGAATGATCCACAATAGTGCACATTTTATTTCTGCACTGGCAGAAAAAGTACCAATTGAGAATGAGACCGATACCAGAGTTACAACGGCAAATAATAGTATTGCATTGACTGCGTATCTTGTTTTGAATTCCTGCAGCACATCCTTTTGAAATATTAAGAACGCCTCTTTAAGATATTGCAATTTGCTGATCTCCAAATTTTAAATCTGCCTTATCATTGGTCGCAATTATCAAAATTCGTTCTTTTTTTTGCTGCTCCATAATTTGATATACAGTCTCAATACCTTCACTGTCCAGATTTGATGTCGGCTCATCAAGAAATAATACCAGTGGTTGACCCAACAGCGCAAACACATATTTTAGACGCTGTTTCATGCCAGAAGAATAATTTTTTACCGGGTCATCTTCTCTTCCATCCAGACGCAGTTTTTTCAAAAGATCACTCACAATTTTTTCATAGTTACCCACGTTCTTCAATTTTGAAAAAAACTTCATATTTTCATTGGCGGAGAGTTCTTCGTATAGTTCAAGATAGGGTCCGACCAAACCGATATGATTGTGAATTTCCGTTTCGGGCACCAACCCATTGTTATGATGATATTCAATCGTACCGGAATTTTGCCGGATCAGGCCGCAGAGAATTCGAATCAAGGTCGTCTTTCCTGATCCATTTGGACCCGTAATGGCTAAGGATTGCCCACTCTGAATCTCAAAATTTATATTTTTAAAAATATGACGCTCACCAAAATCTTTTCCAACTGATTCACAAATTAATTTCATTAACTAAAATTCCCGTGTCCAATATAGTAAAATGTTTAAGTTAATAAATTTCAAGTTGTATAAAAATATCTTAAACAAAAAAAGCCCTCTGAATTCCAGAGGGCTTCGGTTTTCAAATAAATGTGCTATACTTTTCTAAATATGATGCTGCATTTCCTTTTCGGACAAATACTTATTCAGACTCTCAAGGTTAAACAACCATTTCCCCCCCAGCTTTATTGCCGGAATATCTGTTTTACCACTTTCCAGCAAGCGGTACAGACTTCCCTTGTGCATCCGTAAATATTCCGCAGCCTCTTTCAATGTGAGTAATTGATACTTTTTCTCTTCCAATTGTGCTTTCTCCATAGCTTAAACCTTGATAATACAGAAGTTGCTGCAATAAGAGTGCCATTCTGGAAAAGAACTCGCAACTTATTAAAAAATATATATATGCGTAAATATGCGTAAAATTGTAAATTGATCATGCTTCTCATAAATAAGAATATTGTGTACAATATTATAAATATTAGGAATTTTAAATAAAGAAAATGAATGGGGTAAAAGGCAATCTAAATCGGGTTTATTACAGATTTTATGCTGCTACATCCTGGGCATAAAATTTAAAAATTCGCGACTTTCGGATTTTCCCAAACAAATATGGAGCGGTCAGATAAATCGAGATCGCCAGCATAATACCGGCGAATACATCTACTACATAATGATATCTCAGGTAAACTGTCGATATAATCAGACTGGTACCGATTACGAGCAAAATATAAAAATATATTTTTGAGTGTCTGCGGGCGTACATCATGGTTAACAAAGTTATCTCCGTATGTCCGCTTGGGAACGCATCTCTCTGTATACCTTCTAAAGAATTCAAAGCATCACGCATTGCCGATGTTAACCATACCCCGGTTAAACTCTCCATCTGAACATGATTAAGTGTAAACCTGGGACCAATTGCGGGGACAAGAAAATACCCGAAATAGGATAAATAGAATCCCAATACAATAACAAATATGAATAAATGGAAATCAACAAAATGACCTTTTCTATAGATAATGACTCCAAGTATCATGGGCAGAAAATAGAATGTGGCATAAATCCACTGCATGTATTCTGTTAGCAACGGAAAAGATATACTTTCAAACCAAACGGTAGGATGAACACCAAAAATAATTAAATCCAATTTAATTAGTACACTGTCCAAATCTATTGGATTCACAGTATGTACTAAATAATGCAGTTCTGAAAAATTAGTGGCGATAATGATGAGTGAATTCCAATTTTTTACCAGATCAAGTATTTTACCCTTCCCCAGATAAGGCAATATTAATACGAAGGAAATAATTAAAATGTGGTAAATTAAGAAACCCGCGCTGCTGGGTATGTCAGAAATATGGGTCACAATGAGTGCCATCATTACCAGTTGATATCCAATAGTAATGACGTCTGATGGTTGGTATAGTCTCAGGCTTGTTTGTGTCAATATTCCGGTTCTCTTAATTCAAGAAACATTGTGTTTTAAAAAAATGAGAATATAAGAATTTTGTTTGAATATGTCGAATAATAATATTTAATCTGGATAATTAATATTTTACAAAGACGTAGAGACGTAAAAAAGGAAAATTAGTAATTCATAATTATAAACATACAAATTATTAATAATCTATTTTTAACTTCTTTACTTTGCGACTCAGCGCCTATGCGTGAGGGATATATAAACAGATCAAGGCAATAATCAGAGACTTTTTTACAAAGGAATATTACCATGTTTTTTTCTGGGATTATGATCCACCTTATTTTCAAGCATTTGTAGGGATTGAATTAATCTCAGCCTTGTCTCTCTCGGAAAAATTACCTCATCAATATAACCGCGTTCCGCTGCCAGATAAGGATTAGCAAACTTTTTCCGGTACTCGGCCTCTTTTTCGGATAGCATTTTTTCCGGATTCTTGCTTTCCTTGATTTCTTTTTTGAAAATTATTTCAGCCGCACCTTTGGGTCCCATTACGGCAATTTCAGCAGTTGGCCATGCAAGGTTGACATCTCCTCGGATGTGCTTTGAACTCATTACATCATACGCACCCCCGTATGCTTTCCTTGTAATGACGGTAATCTTGGGTACAGTAGCCTCACAATATGCATATAAAAGTTTGGCACCATGTTTTATTATCCCACCCCACTCCTGCGCAGTACCAGGTAAGAATCCCGGCACATCTTCAAAAGTAATGAGGGGAATATTAAAGGCATCACAAAAACGTATAAATCTGGCTGCTTTTACAGATGCGTCAATATCCAGTACACCAGCCAGCACTTGAGGTTGATTCGCAATTATCCCCACCGGATACCCGCCCAGGTGTGCAAATCCAATTAAAATATTGCCCGCATAATGCTCGTGAATTTCAAAGAAGTCATTGTCATCCATTATAATTCGAATCACCTCTTTCATATCATATGGCTGGGAAGGGTCTTCCGGAATAATCGAATCCAGTTTATCATCCTTGCGCTCCGGATTATCAGTGCATTCTATTCTTGGCGGATCCTCAAGATTATTGGATGGTAAATATGCCAGGAGCCTTTTTATCTTTTCCATGGCATCAAGTTCATTCTCGCACATAAAATGACTGACACCGCTCTTGGTCGCATGTGTTGTTGCGCCTCCCAAAGATTCAGAGTCAACATCTTCATGTGTGACTGTTTTAACAACATTCGGCCCGGTTACAAACATATAGCTGGTATTTTTGACCATTAATATAAAATCAGTAATCGCAGGAGAATAAACAGCACCGCCGGCACATGGCCCCATCACTGCAGAAATCTGTGGCACTACGCCCGAAGCAAGAGTATTTTGTAAAAAGATATCAGCATACCCGCCAAGGCTGACAACACCTTCCTGGATTCTTGCACCCCCGGAGTCATTTAATCCGATCACAGGAGCACCATTCTTCATGGCCATTTCCATTATTTTGCATATTTTTTCGGCAAAAGTCTCGGATAGGCTGCCACCAAATACAGTAAAATCCTGACTAAAAAGATAAATTAATCGTCCGTTTACATTTCCATATCCTGTGACAACGCCATCGCCCAGAATGCGTTGCTGTTCCAATCCGAAATCATTTGATCGGTGTTTCACAAATTTATCAATTTCCACAAAAGAACCTTCATCGACCAGCAGGTCAATTCGTTCGCGGGCAGTAAGTTTTCCCTTTGCATGTTGCGCGGCAATACGCTCTTCTCCACCGCCTGCAAGACTTTCGCGATTAAGCTTCTCTAATTGCTGAAACAGCTCTTTTCTTTTCATGATTATCTCTTATCATATTTAATGGTAGTGTAAAAAAATAACCACCGAGTACACGGAGTAAATTATTAATATTATTTATGTTAACGCTATTTCTAAGCATCTCGCCTCTGTGATCTCTTCTAAGATAGATCTCCTTATTCCTTCTTTTAGTTTGTCAACATTAAAATTGATCAACAATCCGACTTTTAGAGTTCTCAGAGTTTCCCTCTGAGGATTCTGCCTGTCCCGTAAAGACTGGCGCAGCCAGGCTGGTACGGGATGGTTTCATCTTTTAATCCTGCTTTTCATTTTTTCATATCCCTATTCTATTGGGATGACACTTTAATCCAAAGTCCAAAATCTAAAATCTAAAATTTAACCTGTCATCCTGGAAGGATCTTATAACCGATCTGGAAAATGAACATAGCATTTTTATAATTAATGTCCAATGCCAAAATTCAAATGCCAATTCAAATCCCAATGTCCAATTATAACTATTTGCTTAATTATTTAAGCATTTGACATTGGGCATTCATTTGTCATTCGGACTTGGGAATTGGACACTTCTCCTTATTTCTACAAGAACAATTTTTACAATCTAAGAAATATATCCCAGGTCTCGTAAACTAATATATTTTTTATTGGCAATGATAATATGATCCTGAACGGGTATTTCCAGAATTTTCCCTGTCTCGACTAACTGCTGGGTCACCCTCAAATCATCGCCGCTTGGCGATAATTGGCCGGATGGATGATTATGCACTAATATGATACTTGCAGCAGAATGCTTAATAGCGATCTTAAAGACTTCGCGTGGATGAACAAGAGAAGCATTCAGGGTTCCGATCGTTATTTTTTCACTGAGCATATATTTCCCGCCACTATCAAGCAAAGCAATGGCAAACACTTCCTGCTTCAGATGTCCTAGTTTTGGGATAAAGAGACTCGCCACATCAGCCGGCTCCCGTACATAATGTAATTTTTTTTGTGCAATTTCCTGATCCAGATTTCGCGATAATTGAAATGCGGCCTTTAATGTAACTGCTTTTGCCGGACCAATACCAATTACCTTTTCTAATTCAGAAATCGATGCCGACGCAAGATCCTCCAACGAACCAAAAGTACTGAGCAGGTTTTTCCCAAGATCAAGTGCGGATGATTTTCCTGATCCTGTAGTAATGAGAATTGCGATTAATTCTGCTGCGGATAAAGATTCCGGGCCAAGCAATGATAGTTTTTCGCGGGGACGTTCATTTTCCGGCCACTCAGTTATTGGCAGTGATCCCATATATGGATTATCCTGTTTTTTTATTTTTCCAATCTCGTATATATGAGATGGCATCCTGGGTTGAAGAACCCGGACCAAATAATTTGCCGACCCCCAATTTTGTTAGTTTCTTCATATCAGCTTCCGGAATAATTCCACCACCGGTCACTAATTTATCCTCGATATTATTTTCTCTCATTAGATTGATTACCCGCGGAAATATTGTCATATGGGCTCCGGACAATATACTCAGGGCAATGACATCCACATCTTCCTGCATCGCGGTCTCCACAATCATTTCAGGTGTTTGACGTAATCCTGCATATATCACTTCAAAACCGGCATCACGCATTGCAGATACCATAACCTTTGCCCCTCTGTCATGACCATCCAGACCTGGTTTTGCAATCAGCACTCTTATTTTTTCACTCATTGTAATCCTCTGAAAATATTTTAAAATTCTGCCGGTTCGGTATACTCACCAAAATTTTCTTTTAAGACATTAATAATCTCACCCAAGGTGGCATATGCTTTGGCGCAATTAATCAACTCCGGCATTATGTTTTTTCCGCTGGTAACAGCATGATTTAGTTCGTCAAGTGTATGTGAAACCTGCTCATTATCTCTGGTTTCACGTAATTTTTTTAATCTTTGTTTTTGGACCTCTTCAACTTCCTTCTTTATTTCAAGTATTGGAATATCAATTTTCTCATCCTTTGCCACAAAATCGTTTACACCGACGATAATTCTGTCATTATTCTCGATTTCCTTTTGGAACTGATATGCCGAGCGGGCTATTTCATTCTGGAAATACCCCTTTTCAATTGCCGGAATGACACCACCGATTTCGTCAATTTTGGCAAAATACTCTTCTGCGCCTTGCTCCATTTTATTTGTCAGATCCTCGATAAAATAACTACCGGCCAGCGGATCGATAGTATTTGACACGCCTGTCTCATATGCCAGGATCTGTTGAGTTCTAAGTGCGATTGTTACTGCTTTTTCAGAAGGCAGGGCATGGGTTTCATCCAATGAATTGGTGTGCAATGATTGAGTGCCGCCAAGTACGGCAGCCAGAGCCTGGTAAGCGACCCTGACAATATTATTTTCGGGTTGCTGAGCGGTAAGACTGCACCCGGCTGTTTGGGTATGGAATCTCAACAACATGGATCTTTCATTCTTGGCTCCGTATTTTTCCTTAAGATGTCTGGCCCATATTCGTCTGGCAGCCCGGTACTTTGCAACCTCTTCAAACAAATCATTATGTGCATTAAAAAAGAGTGACAACCGCGGGGCGAAATCGTCAATATCAATCCCTCTTTCAAGTGCGGCTTCAATATATGCAAATCCATCGGCAAGGGTAAACGCCAGCTCCTGCAATGCGGTTGATCCTGCCTCCCGGATATGATACCCACTGACACTAATTGTATTCCATTGTGGCATATTCTCCGTACAATATTCAATCATATCTACGATGATACGCATGGACTCCTGAGGAGGAAAAATGTATTCCTTTTGTGCAATATACTCCTTAAGAATATCATTCTGCATTGTTCCTGTAAGTTTTTCACTACTAATACCCTGTTTTTCAGCAACAGCTATATAAAATGCCAGAAAAATTGCTGCCGGAGAGTTAATGGTCATCGAGGTGGATATTTTATCAAGTGGTATTTTATCAAGCAGGATTTCCATATCCTGCAACGAGCTTATCGAAACGCCACAAAGCCCCACCTCTCCTTCACTTAACGGGTCATCGGCATCCCGGCCCATGAGCGTGGGTAAATCAAAAGCAATTGATAAACCGCCCTGACCTTCTTTTAGTAGATAGTGATATCTTTTGTTGGAATCTTCCGGAGACCCAAAACCGGCAAATTGGCGCATAGTCCAAAGTCGCCCACGGTACATATTAGGATGAATACCGCGGGTAAAAGGATATTGACCGGGGAAGGCCAGTTGCTGCATATAATCAAATCCCTCTAAATGCAGGGGCGTTCCCAGTTCTTCTACCTGTTCACCCGAAACAGTAATAAATTTTGTTTTCCGCTGAGAAGATTTTTCATTTTTATCCTTATACCACTTCTCCTGCATTTGCTTGATTTTATCTATATTATTCAATTATTACTCCTCTATAACCAGAAAATTATGCAAAGATTTCAAATTTGAGTTTGATATCCTATTAGAAAAGCACAAGTTGAGATCCTCATCATACATGAAAAACTACAGGTATTATTATAAGACTACTTTTTATTAATCCAAATCTTGATCAACACGCCATTAAAGATTGTCTAATAATTCAGATAACAAATTTCGGGCCACTTTATATGGTGAAACTGTGTTTACTTCATTTTTTATATAATTATTTAATATTGCTCTTCTTTTATCATTCCAAAAGTTTGCTTCGAACTGATCACGCACCAAATATTCAAGCCTCTTTTGGATACGTGCGCGGCGTTTTTCATACAAGTGTTCGTTTTTGAGTAAAAATTCTTTATGTTCAATGATTTCATTCCATAAATCCTGAGTGCCTTCATTTTTATTGGCTACGGTTGAAATTACTTTCGGAGTCCAGCCATCCGACACATCCTTTAAGTGCAGTACGTATTCCAAATCTTTTCGCATCCGGTCAGAGCCCGGCCGGTCATTTTTATTAAGATTAAAGATATCCGCAATTTCCATCAATCCTGATTTCATACCCTGCACAACATCACCGCCTTCAGGGACCAGCATGACGATGGTCGTATCTGCGGCCTCAGCAATATCAAGTTCAACCTGGCCTACACCAACTGTTTCATATATGATAATATCATAACCGGCCGCATCAAGAATATCACCAACTTCTGTGGTTTTTGAAGCAAGGCCACCCTGATTTCCGCGGGTAGCCATACTACGGATAAACACGCCGGAATCAAGTATAACCTGACTCATTCGTAAACGGTCACCGAGGACCGCACCGCCGGAAAACGGACTTGTCGGATCAACTGCAATAATACCTACTTTTTGATCCGTTTTTCTAATTAGTTGAGTTAATTGATTTGTGAGCGTGCTTTTTCCTGCCCCGGGCGGGCCGGTAATTCCAATACGAAAAGCAGCTCCTGTGTGCGCATAAAGTGTATCCAGAATATCCTGATAGCCGTCGCGTTCATTTTCAACAATACTGATCAGTTTTGCAACTGCTTGTCTTTTTCCTTCAAGTACCTGGTCAATCAGCGCTTTCAAAATGTTATCCGATTACATGGTTAAACTAAATGCAACGAAAATGTAACAGATTTTCATTCATAATTTGATAAAAAGCGTGAATTATCAAAACTAGTCGAGTAATTTTGCTAATTCACGAATATGTTTTTTAGCCTGTAATTTAATCATGCCGGGATTCTTGGCGTTCTCTGCAAGAAAAACAAGAAATTCTTTTTTGCTTTGTACTTTTGCCAGACTGAGCAATCCTTCTTCAAAATCCACACTGATATCTTTCACAAATGATAATTTCATATCCTGACCCACTTGTTCTGACTGTCGTATCAAGTTGGAAATTACCGGTGTAATCTCGCTGATGTCATATTTATCTGACATTTTAGATGCGACCGGGAATCCTTCCGGATCGAAGATAGATGCGAATACAACCTCTTTGATTCCAATAATCTTATCCAGAATTCCGTTTATTTTTTTCATTCGCATGGCCTGTTGTTCTGCCGCGCCGGATTTCTTATCAGGATTTGCCTCATCTACACGACGCATTCCTTCTAACAGCAAACTTTGCCACCCTTTAATAATGGTTTCTTTAGACGCCTCTTCACCACGCTTAGTCGAGAAACCACCGCCCTCCCACGACAGCATTTCATAAAAGGCTTCTTCACCTTCTAACCCGTCACATTCTGCATGAATCAGATTGCCTTCCGCAAAAAATATTTTCCCTTCACTTTCATCACGGTTAACGAGCAGGCAGGATGTCATTCTACCAAGGCAGTTCATTTGAATCAGGTCACTTAAATGGAAATCTGTGATCGTTCCCTTAAATCCCTTTTTCTCCTCAATCACCTCCAGAATAATTTGCCTGAGTTCACTTATTTCAAACGGTTTCTCAATATATTTCAGACATCCCCGGGCATTTGCCTCATCATGTGCTTCAGATGACCCATAGGCAGTCATGATTACAACCTTAGTCGTGGGATAAAAATCTTTTATTTTTACCAATAAATCCAGGCCGGAAATTTCCGGCATGCGTATATCACTAATTACAAGAGTTACCGGAAGTTGAGATAATACTTCTAGTGCTTTCTTACCGCTATTTACGCAGATAAGCTCATATTTATCCTTATCTTTCGCCAGATGTTTGGATATGGACCAGGTCAGGTCATCTTCATCATCTACAACCAGAACCCTTTTTTTGTTGTCACTCATTTTAAATACTCCTTGCACTCACACATCATTTTTCGAAACCGTATGCTTCAACATTTGTACCGTCAATTAGGGCACTATAATGTTCTGAACGGTCAGAGACCGGACCCTCATGGTTCTTATTTAAATATAATGTTTGTTACGAGAAAAATCGCCGGTGAAACAAATATGATACTATCAAATCGATCGAGCATACCACCGTGCCCCGGTAACAATGATGAAGAATCCTTTACACCGGCATCTCTTTTAAACCAGGATTCTACCAGATCACCCGTTTGCCCGACAATTCCTACTATAACACCCAATATTATTGATGCCGGCCAGCTCATCGGGAAAATTGCCAGAATTTTTACAAGAGCGAATATAATTATACTTCCGATCACACCGGCAATGGCACCTTCCCACGTTTTATTTGGTGATACTTTCTCAAAAAGTTTATGCTTGCCCAAAAGGCGACCAAAACCGTAAGCAAATGTGTCACAAATCCAAATACTAACAAAGATAATTGCAATTAGTTTGAAACCGGCATAGGGAACTGCGGGGACCAATTCATCCATCTGGGTTCTCATGTATAAGAGGGTGCCCAGAAAAAATGGGATATAAAATATTCCTAGAAGGGTCACCCCAATGTTTGCGCTGACATTTTCATGGCGACGAAACATTTCCCTGGCCAGAAGCGCCATTAGAGAAATAATTATAAACGCGCCGGTGAAAAACCAGTAACCGGTTTGAATGCCAAATAAAATAAATATACCGATAAAAATCCCGGTAAAATTCTGTGGATAGATATCCTTCTTTTCCTGAATGGCATAAAATTCCCACTGTGCAACAGCGCTAACAATTGCAATAAGGATAAAATAATACCAGCCACCAAAAAAAGTACCACTGATTAATAGTGGAATCCCAAATATGGCAACAATAATTCTTTTTGTCAGATCATTCATAATATTCCCGTATCAGAACCTTAAATGATTTAAAGCTTTAAAGCCGATATCTTTCCGCCAATGCATTTTATCAAAATGAATTTTTTTTATGTTTTGATATAAATAGGATTGTGTCTGCTCAAAATCATCACCGCGGGCCACAATATTAAGAACCCTGCCCCCGTTGGTAACCAGTTTGTCATTTTCAGATTTGGTACCGGCATGAAATACCAGAATATCATGCGGCAACTGATCCAAACCGGTTATTTCTTTTCCTTTTTCATAGGCATCCGGATAGCCCCCCGATGCCATTACCACATCAATAGCATAACCGTTATGAACTTTAACTTCATGCTGAGCAAGCGTCCCATCACAGCACGCCTTTAATAATGGCAAAAGATCTGATTGCAATAATGGTAAGACGATCTCTGTTTCAGGGTCGCCAAACCGGCAATTATATTCCAAAACTTTAGGACCTGATTGAGTCAGTATCAAGCCAATATATAACAAACCGGTATATGCAGTGGTTTTGGATTTGATGGCATTGAGTGATGGGACGACAATGGTCTTTTCAACCATTTGCATCAATTCGCTGGTTGCCGCCGGCGCCGGCGCATAGGCACCCATACCACCGGTATTTTTACCATTATCACCATCTTGTGCTTTTTTATGGTCCTGCGAAGTAGTTAGCAGACGATAATCTTTGCCATCACTCAAGACAAATACCGATATTTCTTCACCCGTAAGAAATTCTTCAATCACCACTTCATCACCGGCAGCCCCAAAAAGCTTCTCTTCCATTAAATCACTCAAACCACTTAGCGCAGCTTCCTGATCCTCACATATTAACACACCCTTCCCGGCGGCAAGTCCATTTGCTTTTAAAACGATGGGATAAGTATTTTTGTCCAGTAAATATTTTTTTGCCTTATTGAATGATGTGAAAATCTCATATTCTGCTGTAGGAATTTCATATTCCTTCATCAGATTTTTGGAAAATGATTTACTTCCTTCAATCTGAGCTGCTTCCTGCACCGGACCAAATGCCATCAGGCCTGCGTGTGAGAATTTATCGACAATTCCATTCACCAACGGATCCTCCGGGCCGACGATGGTCAGATCAATTTTGTATTCCTGAGCAAAAGCAAGCAATTCGTCAAAATTATTGGCCGAGATATTTACATTTTCTGCAACCTCAGCAATACCCGCATTTCCCGGTGCACAATATATTTTATCTGCCTGGGGACTTTTTGAGATTTTCCAGGCGATGGCGTGTTCCCGGCCGCCACTTCCGATAATTAATACATTCATCAATATATCCTACAGTTTATATCAGAAAATATCCCATCAAATTAGTCATTAAAATAGAAAATTACAATTATAGGACGGTAAGATTTTTCTAACAATTAGGTCATTCTATTCGATTATTAGATTTAAATATAAATTTTAAAAGCGCATTATGGAACCAATTAAAATACAATATCATTTTAAATTTGACGATAAATTACAGAAAAATGTGGAAATCAATTTAGACCGTCAGACTTTGAGGTCTGAGCCTGATTCAAAAAAACCAAAAAAGTGGACCAAACTTGAATTTTGTCAATGTGAAAATTGTGAATTAAAGAAAGAATCATCTCCACAATGCCCGATTGCCGCAAATCTTGATCACATTATTAATAAATTCAGCAAACGAAAGTCTTTTGAGATGGTCCAGGTAAGGGTTGAGACTGAAGAGAGGGCATATGAAAAAAAAGTGGCACTGCAACAGGGCCTGGGATCACTGATTGGAATTATTATGGTCACAAGCGGATGTCCTACCATGGAGATACTAAAGCCCATGGTCAGGTTTCACTTACCTTTTGCAACAGTTGAAGAAACAACCTTCCGTGCCGCCAGTTTTTTTATGCTCGCTCAGTATTTTCGCAATCGCAGAAATAAAAAAGTAGACCTTGAGTTGGAAGCGCTCCTCAAAGGCTATCAGGAAATCCAAAAAGTGAATATCGGGATGACAGACCGACTACGCAGCACTTCCGATATCGATGCCGGAACGAATGCGATCGTTCTTCTTGATATATTTGCAAAAACACTACCAACTTCTATCCTGGATGGTCTGATGGATATTGAATATATTTTTAAACCGCTCCTGGATTCAGATTAACAACAAATAATTATTCCCCGACCTCGACATTCATGGTTTCATAATTCAATTCTGATCCCATCATACTATGGGGAATCAGGTAAACAATAAGTAAAATAACTGTCGCCGAGACGATCCACCACCTGGCATTTTTATTTCCACGCCCACGCCATGCCGCTGCAATCCAGGCGATCATAGCAACCAAAGTTTTATTATCTGTTAAATCCATGCCCCATGGGAACCCAGTCCAATATGCATCAAAGGCAAATTTTTGGACGATCGGCCCGAGAATCATCCCCCCAAGAAATAACAATACCGTTGTCCACAGGGTAAATATATATGCTCTGGAGCCATTGGCCAGAGCTTCCAATCCCGCCGCCACACTCATGAACATCGCGACAAACATTATCAATATATGAGGCAAAAGTACATATGACGGTACGGCTCCGGTAAATCGCGTAATAATACTTTTATCCTGCGGCAACGTAATCTGGTTATCGTCTTTTTGTAACAAAATGAAATATTCAATTTTACCGGCAGGCGGCTGGTGAGGCAGACTTCCCATTCAGCTCCGACCCGGTTCTTTGCAACTTCATACCCTTCCAGTTATCATTTGCCTTGAAACGACGGTAGATCAAGTACCCATCGACGGCCGTATCAGGTATTGTGATCGCAACTGGTTGCCCCCCCGGTCCATCATGACTACGATTGAACTTGTATTCAATTTCCATATTATTCCAATCGCTCCCACCGTATACAGGATGTGTCGGCCCTGTCATTCTCTGATAAATTGCGGCAAAGATTGTTAATAAAAATGCCAGGATCAATCTTGTCACCAAACTTTTCATGATTCCCCCTACTTAATAAATGGATAGATAAGTCTTTTGATCATACTTTTGGGAAACGTTTCAATATCTTTAAATCCAAGTTTCTCAGGGCTTTCCACATCATCCGGATAATAAATTGTGCCAAAAACCCAATCCCAGATGCTCAACACAATGGCATAATTCTGACCGGCTTTGCCATGCAGTATATCATCATGGTGCCAGATGTGCAAGCGTGGCGAGTTAAAAATATATCGCAGTAATCCGTAATCCATCTTTATATTGGAATGATTTAAATGCCCGATCAATGTGGCCACAATTGCGATCCATAATATAATCTGGCCATCAATCCCCAAAATAACCAATGGAAAATATTTAATACTGCGATAAATAATAATTTCCATCCAATGAAAACGGAAGTTACCAATCCAGTCTAATTCCATGATGCTGTGATGTAACTTATGAAACTCCCACATCCATGGGATTCGGTGTAACATGTTATGCACCAACCACTCGACAAAATCAGCAAATAAAAAATAAACAAGAAACTGTACCCAGAACGGTGAGGCGCTCAGTAAATTCAGTGACTCCGGACTGGGCAGACTAAAGATACCAAATACCTGGTTAATTTGCCCGGCAATCCATACAGTGAAATATGCAATGAGTACACCGGCATAGTGACCATTGAAAAACAACCAGAGATAGTCTTGCCAAATTTGATCACGAAATATTTTCTGGTTTTTTCGCCAGGGAAATAGTCGTTCTAAAATCCAGCAAAAAACAGAGATGACTAAAAGCCAGAAAAAATATCCACTGGTGTCCCAAATAAAATCAAACATACCAAGCTCCAAGTTCCAAATAACAAATAAGAGACTTCTGAAAATGTAATAAATTATTGAATTTCGTCACCCTGAATTTATTTCAGGGTCTATTTAAAGGGATTCTGAAACAAGTTCAGAATGACGTTCAGGTAAAAATAATCATTTTTCAGAAGTCTCAAACAACTAATTTCTTATTTCTAATAAACTTTCCGGCGGCCTAACGCCGGCACGTGTCAAACTAACCGGGAAATCTCCTGCCACAAATTTTCATATGCCAGTGAAGCAGGTGATTTTGCACTATAAACCAAAACCGGTTCTCTGTAAATTCCCATTCTTTCAATTACCGATGCATATGGGATAACACAATCCAGAACTTCCTCGATTGATTCTGACATTTCTGTCATTAGTTCCCGATGCATTTTTTTCCTTCGCTCGACCATTGAATAAAATGGGATCAACTTTTTAGGCGGTAGTTTTTTGCGTTTAAAAAAATCAGTTAGTGTTTTATAGGAACGAAGGGACAGAGTGGTCGGGATGATCGGGACCAAAATTATATCAGCTGCTCTGAACACATTTTCGGAAACCAAAGTAATATTTGGCGGGCAATCAAGAAATATCAAATCATATTCATGCTTCAATGATCGCAAGGAACTTCGCAGAGTTGTCTTTGAGTTTTGCTTATGATCGAGTGATATATCAAGATTTCTAAAAGAGAAATCCGATGGCAACAGATCAAGCTGTTCAAAATCAGTAGCCTTGATACTCTTCTGAATCGACTTTCCGCCTCTAAGAATTGTTTTCTTTCCCGTTTTCACTTTGGCTTTGATCCGGAAATAATATGAAGCAGATCCCTGTGGATCAAGATCACATAACAGTGTCCGGTTACCAGCCATGGATGCCAAATATGAGATATTTACAGCTGTTGCGGTTTTTCCCACACCACCTTTAATATTATATACGGCGATAATTTTCATGCGCCCTCCGCCGCTTTAAGTTGATCAAATATTTTTTGTGTTTCCGGAGTAGCAAATTTTCTGAAGGTTTTTGAAAAATCTTTTCTTACCTCTATTTGACGCTCATTTAATTTTCCGATCAAAAAGCCCAATGCCGTAATGGACAATTTATAATTCTTTGTATTAACCGGCAATTTATTAATATATTCATGCAAGGTAATCTGCTGGACGCTATAGTCATTAAATTCGCCAAGATAATCCTGTAAAATTTTGAGCTGACACACAAGTGCCTGAATCAGGTTTGAGGGAAAAAGACTCGCATAAAATTCAAGCAGATAACGAAGTTTTTTACAGTCAATGCGTAACTGGTGTACCATTTCGTCCGGGGAACCGGGAAGTATCTTTTGTCCCTGGGACAAGACAAGACTGAACCTGTCAACTATTTTTTCCCGCGCAAAATCCACAATATTTAATTGTAACTCATCAGAAACAAGCTCTTCATTTAAATAGTCGCTCCAGTATTTCATTTTATTTTTATATGACTGCATATTAAAATGGCGCACCAATTTTCTGTGTTCTGTGATTCTTTCTTTCTTCAAATTAATAAAAAATGAGAGTAAATGTTCTCTCATATTATCCGGCATATAATCCATATATTTATTTTTGTTTAGCAGATAGACATCGATATCACGCATCCGGTTTGTCAATTTCCCCAGTGTGACATAGTCTCTTTTCACTCTTTGTAATAGTGTTCGTGGCAGTATTTTTTTGGCCGGATTATAGAGTGAGCGAATTCTCCGGACCGCGACCCGGTAATCATGAAGAAACTCCGTATCGATATCTTTAATAATTCCATTTTCATTTTGCTGCATTACAGCGTGCAGGTTTTTATGAATTTTATGCACCGCTTCGGCTACTGAAGATTCAGGTTGCAATTCAATCTGAAGTTTTGAACTATAGGATCCGGGAATCTCTTTGCCAAATTCGCAGACTAAATTAAATATGTTCACCGAAGATGATAATATCTTTTGTTTTTTAAACCACCGTTCGATCCTGACGGCCTGGGTTTCATACCCACGCAAAGGCAGAATTTTTATCAGAAGATAAGTCGTCGCATTATTAAAAAAGCAGGTTTCAGTGATGACAGAGGCGATCGTTTTTTCATCCTTATTCAGAATTTTTATATTATTAATCGCCACTTGCGCAGATTGAATTCTGCTTAGGGCACGTACTTGAATAACAGGCTTTAAATATTTATATATATTTAGATTAGCTGGAATATCCGAAATATATACAGGGCGTCTGGGAAGAGGGATTTTTTCAACATGACACCCATTTTCCTGCGAAATCAGGGTAAAATTTTTCCCTTCAGAGTAAAATTGCATCTGATTGTTATATATTCGCCAGTCAAATGTATCATAGTACCGACGTATGCCCTTAAAACCCTTGGCATCACGGGTGGCATATTTGTTACGCAACAATTCCAGGAAATCTGCAGTGTCCTGGTTTCGAATTATATATGTGTTATTCATGGTAATCTTTTCATGATACAGGATGCAAGATACAGGATTTTGATCATTTCGCTTTAGTCCCGACAAATTTCCTGACAATATCTTTTAAATCTTCATTTTCTATTTTCTCAATTGCATTTTTGCTACTATACCAGGCACGTTTCCGTTCAAATTGTTCCGGCCAGATATCATAAATCTTTGTAACCCGGCAGGCATAGACATCAACCTGACACAATCCACCCCATTTGAAATATGAGTACATACCTTGTCTTTTACCTTTAATACTGCCGGCAATACCCGCTTCTTCATATGCCTCTTTCAATGCAGATTCCTGGGCACTAAGTCCATCATCAATCAGTCCTTTTGGTATGATCCAGTTTTTTTTTGACATGGATGTTATCAGCAGAATTTTTAATACATCCTCTTCAAAAGTATATGGAATTACTGCGGATTGTCTGTATATTTGTTCTGATTTTATATCTTTCATATAGATTATAGTCTTCAATAAGTGGTTTCAAATAAATATCTTGTTATGAATTTACGCGTTGAGATTATATCGGGCAAATTCGTCTTATTGATTTTAACAATGCAATTGTATACATTTTTTGCTATTATCACAAACTGACGAGTGACGGGAAGGAATTGATTGGTTATTGGTTTATTGGTTATTAAATGGCAAGTTACGAATTACAAATTCCAAGTTACAGGTTTCGAGTTCCTAAGTTCTCTAATCCAATTTGTGCGTTGGATTATTGACTCAAACTACCAAATTATGAAGAGTTTAATTATTCTATTTTCATTAATGACAATATTCTCTCAGAATTCTATTTCTGCCGATTCTACTGAAACGTTAATTTATCGGTATTTTAAAGATGCGGATAAAGCAAAATCCGTTAAATTGTCAAAAAAATTGGATGAAATTTCCGGATTGGCCGTCAGCCCGGATGGCCGTCTTTTTGCCCACGACGATGAGTTGGGAATCGTCTATCAATTAAACACAAAAAATGGCAACATTGTAAAAAAGTTTTTTATTGGCAAGAAGAAACCAAAAAATGCAGACTTTGAGGGATTATGTATAGTAGGTGATGATTTTTATTTGATCACGAGTGAGGGCCGGATATTCCGATTTCCCGAAGGGGATGATGATGCGCATGTCGAGGTCAAAGACCTGGGAACCTGGTTAACAAAAGAACATAATGTTGAAGGACTGTGCTCTGAACCTGAGACAAATTCACTTTTATTAGCATGCAAGGGATTTGCCGGAGAAGAGTATGAGCAGAGTCGTGCAATTTATGCGTTTTCTCTTGATAGTCTTAGATTGAATAAAACCCCAAGATTTTTAATATCTATCCCCGAAATTATCAGTAAAAATCCAAGAGGATTCAGCCAAAAACTAGGCGAATTCTTTTTACTTGTGGATCCAAAAAATTTTTCCCCTTCTGGAATAGAAAGACACCCGGTTACAGGTAATTTTTTTATATTAAGTTCGCAATCACGTATGATTATAGAAATAGATCCACAAGGAGATATTTTAGGACTTATAAATTTAAAAAGTTCACCACACGAGCAGCCTGAGGGTATTACCTTTTTAAAAGATAATACGCTTGTCATTAGTGATGAGGCTGGTGATGGGCGCGCGCGTTTGACCTTTTATCCGTTAAAAAAGTAATTTGTTTTGTGTATTTTATCAAATTTGAACAAATCATTCCCGCCGGGGTGGGACACTTAAAGGCGCGAAGTCGTCTGATAATCATTAAGAGATTGGGAACTGGGAATTTCAATTTATATATTACTAGTGACAAGTTCCAAATAACAAATTTTCCATCACTAATTTCTATTCTGCGACTTTGAGAGAGATAAATCATCAAGGTATAATGAAATCCCTAATCAAGTATTTAATATTCATTCCACTCCTTCCGGTTTTCCTGTCAGCCCAGGTAACACCTGTAGATAGTATTCAACCGGGCCAAATGGTTACAGTAGTTCCCGGCCCGGAATATAAGGCGGGATGGTTGCATGAAATATTTTTTGGAGAACACTGGCGGGAACTGTGGGCAACACCAATCGAAGTACCGGTTCTTGATTTAAATGAGTATGCCGGTGGACTCACCCCGCTAAAACGCGGGGGTGGATTTCAGACCAAATCCCTTCATTTTAAAGCAAATAACGGAAAGTTTTACAAATTCCGGTCAATAAATAAAGATCCCGAAAAAGTGCTGCCTCCGGAAATCCGCAACACCTTTGTCGCAGGAATCCTTCAGGATCAGATCAGCACCTCTCATCCGCTCTCGGCTGTCATTGCTTCACATCTCTTAACCGAAGCCGGTGTTCTTAATTCAGAGCCACAAATTGTCATAATACCAGATAGTCCGGTACTTGGAGAATTCCGCGAGGAATTTCGATTTGTACTAGGAACATTTGCTGAAAATCCCAAAGATGATACAGAGGATGAACTTATCTTTGCCGGGGCGGATAAGGTGGTCGATAGCTATAAGATTTTTGAAAAACTGGAAGAGGATAATGATAATCAGATCGATGCCCATGAATATCTGAAAGCACGTTTAATGGATGTCTATCTGGGTGATTGGGATCGCCATGTTGGGCAGTGGAAATGGGCCAGATTCAAAGATGGAAAAAGGAAGGTGTGGTGGCCTATTCCTCGGGACCGCGATCAGGCTTTTTCCAGATACGATGGAGTATTTCCCTGGATGGCAGCCAAGGCTGTGCCTCAGATTGAGGGATTTAGTGATTCCTACCCACAGATAAATGATATTACCTGGTCTGGCAGACATTTGGATCGCCGGATTTTGACATCGATAGATAAAACAGAGTGGGATTCAATTGCCAGTTTTATCAGGATTCGTCTTACTGATCAGGTTATTGAAGATGCCGTCAAACGAATGCCAAAAGAATGGTTTGATAAAGAAGGGGCGTTTTTAATCTCGATATTGCGTAGCAGACGCGATCAGTTTATTGAAATGTCGCAAGATTATTATAAATATATGACGTCAGTCGTTTCCATTTACTGCAGTGATAAAAAGGAATACGCTGAGATCAATCGTGTAGATAATGAAACGGTATCAGTTCATATTTATAAAAAGTCAAAGAAACCAGAGAGATTATTATATCAGCGTAGTTTTAACACAGACGACACGGATGAAATCAGAATAGAACTGCTGGGTGGAGATGATACGGCAATTATCCATGGTGAAGTCGATAATAGTATCGTTGTCAGGGTTATCGGGGGCTCAGGCAAGGATGTACTAATCGATAGTTCAAGAGTCAATGGATATGTGTTGAGCATTAACTCGCTCGACTATGCACGGAACTTTACATATTTTTATGATAGTGGAAATAAAACACAATTCAATGATGGACCATCAACGATAGTCGATACTAAAAAGGCCCAAAAGCCAAAACCTTATAAAGACGATGACAATGTCAATGAAAAATATGAACCACCTTATGAAGACCGTGATTACGATTGGAAAGGCGCGTCGCGTTTCAACTTTAATACTAACGACGGCTTTACCCTGGGAGCGGGCCCCGTCCTGATAAAACACGGATTCAGAAAAATACCCTATCAATATAAGTTATCCCTTATCGCTGCGTACGTTACAAATCTTGAAGCGGTAGTAGTGGATTTTAATAGTGAGTTTAATGTTAGAAATAACCAGAAATTAAACCTGGATATGCTAAAAAGAGTTGGTTATACAAATTTTCATGGATATGGTAATGAGACGAACCGGGATTCCCACCTGGCGAATGAAGATTATTATATGGTTCGCTTCAATTTATTCGATTTTATTTTTAATTATAATTTTAATCCGGGAAAGAGTAGAAAATACTGGGCCGGTGTGTCAATCAATCATGGTGGGATTACATCAGATGAGGGCTCCTTACTTGATTCATTGCAATTGGATAATGCAAATAAACGCACTTTCTATGGGCTCCATTTTGGATTAAAACTGGATTATCGCGACCATTTTTTTACTCCCTTTCAAGGATTTTATATCGACATTCAGAGTTTTAATTATCCAAGCTTTTTAAATTATAAGCGGCATTATCATAAATTAATTGCCGATCTGCGGGGATATTACCAATTGGAATTTCTGACAACTTCTTCAATTGGTATGCGCATAAACGCGGAACAACTATTTGGTGATTATCCACTGCAGGAATCTGCTTTTCTCGGCGGGCAAAAAAATCTGCGTGGGTTTATAAGAGAACGTTTCGCCGGTGATGCACTGTTATACGGTAGTCTTGAGTTACGCAGTTTCCTGTTTCCGTTAAAAATCATATTTCCATCCAGATTTGGATTTAATGCCTTCGCAGAGTCTGGCAGGGTTTTTTATGAAAACGACCCGTCAAATAAATGGCATGCATCATATGGCGGAGGATTATGGCTCAGTTTTATGAACCGCTTTTTTACTATCAATGGTACCATTGCAAAATCAGAAGAAGATTTGCAATTCTACTTCACCACAGGATTTATGTTTTAACCCACCCCCTCAGTCCCCCTCCCTCCAAAGCAGGGAGGGGGAAGATCATTATATCAAAAATATTCTTTGTATCTGAATCTCAAAGTCCCCTCCTTGCATCCCGTGAAACGGGATGGAGGGAGCATTACCCACCCCCTCAGTCCCCCTCCCTCCAAAGCAGGGAGGGGGAAGATCATTATATCAAAAATATTCTTTGTATCTGAATCTCAAAGTCCCCTCCTTGCATCCCGTGAAACGGGATGGAGGGAGCATTACCCACCCCCTCAGTCCCCCTCCCTCCAAAGCAGGGAGGGGGAAGATCATTATATCAAAAATATTCTTTGTATCTGAATCTCAAAGTCCCCTCCTTGCATCCCGTGAAACGGGATGGAGGGAGGGGATTTAGGGGTGGGTCATTCATTTTATCAAAAAAAAACTTTATATTTTACCATATCATTCGTCCTACCTGATAAAACCGGAAAATATCCATGAATTCTGAACACATCACGCAATTAATTGACCGATACCAGAGGCCATTGTTGTCTGTTATATATAAAATGGTGCACTCCCGGGAAACAGCCAGAGATATTGCGCAGGAATCATTTATGCGACTATGGCAAAAATATCAGCATATCAATGATATTAAAAAATCATTCTATATTTTATATCGAATTGCTATCAATATATCGATTGATCATCTTCGAAAGGTTAAAAATCTACCGTTTAAAATGAACAGTTTTATAGATGAAAAAACTGCATATAGTGACGATATCAATGAAATTTATGAGATTGTAATTCGATGTACATCCGAACTAAAACCAAAACAAAAAGCGGTATTTGTATTGCGGGATGTTGAAGGTTTTGATTTCAGCGAGATTTCAGATATTTTGAAAATGCCGGTTGAAAATGTTCGCAGCAACCTGAGTCTTGCCAGAAGAAATATAAAGAATCTGCTCGAGATTCAATACAATATAACACAGGAGTTTCTATATGAACTGTAATCAAGTGATTGGGCAAGTACCACAGATTATACGACGTGAGCTTAATGCAGATGAACGTGTGGTTTTAATAGGACATATCAAATCATGTGATACCTGTCGTTCTGAATATCATAAATTTTTAAAACTAGTGTATAGTATTGATTATAAAGTGGTGCAACCAGAGCTCGAACTGGAAAAGCATTTAATAGATATAACACAATTTGAAATTAAACAGCCAAAATCGATGGGATACATATGGACTATCGCCGCTGCATTTTTGATTTTGCTTGTAAGTACTATAATTGTTCTACAAGTATCGGAAAATCCGGATATTAATGTTTCACCAGCGTACAAGTCAATTTCTCAAAAATTGGTTAATGAGGAATGGGAAAATCTTTCTAATTTACTGCAGAAAGGTGCAATATTTAAAGAAGTTCCGGACGAAAAAATCCCCCTCAACTTAATTCTATCAAAACTTGAGATCCTCGAACAAAAGGGAATCCATCAATTTAAAATAAATCAAACGGACACCCGATATTCAAACCAGGAAATAAATGTCAACAAACTCATTGTAAAATTGAGAAAAGTAAAAAAATTTAAATCAGAAGTATCAGTTAGAGAGATCTCTGAGTATCTATTTTTTATATGACCTCAATAGTTTGTCTCTCGCAAAATATAAAGAAAATAAATTAGGAATTTGGAACTTGGAATTTATAATTAGAAAAATCTTTCATTCACTTCATAATCTGTTTCAGAGAGAAATGAAAAGATCAACGTAATCAAGGGAGGAAATCATGCGAAAATATTTAGTTGTGCTCTTAATAGCCTTATCAACTATTCTTAGTAGTTGTCTTACGTTTTCCACTGTCAATTATCAAATTGAATTCAATGAGGATCTGAGCTCGGGTTTTGTAAAAATATCTTATATTAATATCCAATCCACCGAGGCAGATACAGCAAAACAAAAAAAAGATTTTAATGAATTGATCGAACTGCTCTTTGGTGATGATTTTCTTTTAGATAATATCGACGAGGGAATATATATAAAGGATCGAAAACTTTATGAAAAAAACGAGCAACTGATCGCCGAATACAGTGGCATATTCAGAAGTTCCAAACTTGGTGCCGACGATATGAAAATCACAGAGAATGAACGTATACTGCGCTTTGACAAAGATGATGGCGATATTGCCACATCAAATGGAAAAATACTTGAGACGAATGATTCGTTTATCTTCACCTGGCCCAAAGAAATGAGGAAATCACAATTTACAATAAAAAGGAAAACAGAGACGGCATACTCAATGCTGGATTTTTTTAATGAATGGAAAAATAAATAGTATTATGTGCTGCCATGATCGTTCAGTTTTTGACAGGGATAACAGGATAAACAGGTGAGTAGTAATTTTAGAGAATTGAAAATACGGGGCGAATTAATAAATTCAATATTAATATGTTAGAAAAAAATATATTATATTAATCCTGTTATCCTGTCTAATTTATTATCATTATAAGATAAATTGATTAATACCATAGATGGATATTTTACCAGTTTTGTGGTGTCAAACCCTGAATCCGGTAATTAAACTCATGACTGAGATTATTTGCCCAATCCGCATCATTTGAATTTTTATACTTTGTCCCGTCTATAGGGCCAACAGGTTTACCATAACTATAGAACCAGTTGAGAATAGGGGCACCTTGCTGACCAATTGATATCCAGTACCGGTCGGGAGTCAAACCCAGACCTTGTCCTGAAAAATTGAAAACAACCCAGTGATATCCCTGCTGCAGTTTCATATTGTCCAGAGAAACCATATCCGATCTGGCAGCAACCTGCCCGGGCATACCATCATTGTCTTCACGTAATTCCAGCCAGATTTTGCCGGATCCACCAAACTTTTGTAATGCCAGTGAAATATCTTTCAAGAGCATTGGCTTTTTTAATTCGAATATCTGAGTGAATTGTTTTGTTCCGGTTACATATTCTGCAGTTTCGACCAAAAATGTCTTTTTTAATTTTTGTGATGTTCCTGTTTCATCCCCGACACTTCTGCGGTTAAAGGCAAAATTGATTCCCTGAGGGAATTCCAGATTGCCATAAACATATTCCTTTGTAAATTTTAATGACGCCATAACCGACGGATCAAACTCAGTTGCCTTTACAGCGACCGGCGTTTCCACTTTACTAAAACCGGCGGAAACCGGGGGTACCAATAATAATTTTTTAGGACCATATGTTTGTTTTATACCGGAGATAGATACCCGGTCGCTGGCAAAATTTGATTCAATGCTCTCCTTAAAACCAAGAACCGCGGTTGCGCCCTTTTGCCGGGTCCAGTGAACCATACCATCATTTTCTGTTTCTGCATTATCCAGTCCAACCTCGACACGTATAAAGCGATTACTGACAAATAGTTCTGTTTGCTGAGGATCAAAAGGCATCCAACCCAGATCGGAAAAATACACTTCAATCCATGAGTGTCTTCCTTCCGCCATGTTCAGCGTCATTACCTGCTTTCCAATTTCTACATCATAGGATTTTTTAAGAGTGACACCATTAACAATGCGGACAGGAATTCCCGAAGCACGCATCAATGCCGCAGCCAGGTGTGAGTAGTTTTGGCAATTTCCCTTGCCCGAAGTCATTGATGTTATTGCATCATAGGTATCCGGATCAAGTACGTAATTCATATTATCGATAATCCATGTAAGAATTTTCTGGACCGCATCAAACTGAGTTCTGGAATCCTTTGTCAGGTTGTTTGCCAGTGATTTAATTTTTTCCGATCCGGATTGAACAAGGTCGGTGGCTTTGAGATAAATCTTAAAATCATCGGGCAATGAAACTACCGGGAACGGAGCGGATGTTTCAATTTTGTTAAACTTCACTGCATTGTTTGCTGTCAGGTTAAGGCTTACTTGGAATGGCTCCCGTGGTTTTTCCCAGGTAAATTTGATAATATTATTTCCATGCCTGTCCTTATTCTTCTCGATATTTTGAGGCTCTCAGCTGCGAGACTAGGCTAAAATCATTGATTTTTTGGGTATAGGTGGCTGATGAAAAATTTTGTGGTTCTACAAATGACAAGTGAATAGTCACTGTTTCCGGAGTGGGTGTGATCTGCTGGATTAACTGATACTTAATGGTCGAGTTCTGACCGCCATTTAGCAGATAATTCTCTGCAGGAAGCTGGTTACACAATAATAATAAATATACAAATGGAGTGATAAATTTTAACATGAATTCCTCGACATATGATTTAATGATGAAAAATAGTAAGAAGCAGACTCTAATACAAACAGAATATGTATCACAAATTATAGATTTTTCATTAAAAATTGTATAATTTGATTTAACTTGAACTATTTATAAATTACTCGCGTTAAGGCGCTAAGTCGCAAATTATCAAATAGAAATTAAAAATGAGGAGTTTGAAATGAATGAAATATACTGCTAATTATTCATTCCTAATCTCTAATTACTAATTTCTAATTTTTATTCTGCATCTCTGCGAGAAATGAATTATCCAGGCTAAAGACCGAAGGTGGAAATATAATATGAGTGATATAATTTCAAAAGCCGAAGTTTTTGTAAGTGATTTTTACAGCAAAAAAATAGATAAGGATTTGTTGTTTCATTCCATAAAGCATGTACAACGTACCGTAAAAAATGTGCAGCTGCTGGCAGAAGAATCTGATCTGACAGCGGATGATACAGAAATTTTAATCCTTGCTGCCTGGTTTCATGACACAGGACATTCCGAGACATACGATCGTCATGAACAAAAAAGTGCAGAAATTGCCAGAAATTTTTTACATCAGAATCAATATCCGGAAGATAAGATCGAAAAAGTTCTGCACTGCATCTGGGCAACCGACCTGGCTTATCAGCCGAAAGATGTGTTGGAGAAAGTAATTCGTGATGCGGATGTACTTCATCTTGGAAAAAAAAGTTTTTTTAAACGCAATAAAGAACTTCGAGAGGAATGGGAGACGATCCTCGGCAAAAAATATACTGATGAGGAATGGCTGAAATCAGATATAAAATTTTTTACAGGTCATGAATTCCAGACAGATTATGCACGCCATGCATTCGCAAAACAAAAAGAATCAAACCTTATGAAGATTGAGCAAAAACTTGCTTTAAACGAAGAAGGGAAATCTGATCCCATGAATAAAGATATTATAAATGACACTAATTTGAAGAAATTAAAAAAGACGAAAACACCGGACCGTGGAATTGAGACCATGTTCCGGGTTACTTCACGTAATCATTTTACACTGAGTTCGATTGCCGATAGCAAGGCAGGTACACTGATTAGTATCAGTGCACTTATTATTTCGATCATACTATCGGTGTTGGTTCGTCGTATTGAGGAACAGCCACAATTGATCATACCGACCATTCTACTCCTCGTCACTCTTCTGGGGACAATCATATTTGCTGTATTATCGACGAGACCCAAAGTGACGTCATTCAATCTGAACCGTGAAGATATAAAACAAAGAAAAGGGAATCTGCTGTTCTTTGGTAATTTTATGAATATGTCGGTAGAAGATTATGAATGGGGAATGCAGGAATTGATGGACGACCGGGATTATCTTTATAATAATTTAATTCGTGACATCTATTATCTGGGTCTGGTTCTTGGAAAAAAATATAAACATCTGCGAATTGCTTATAATATTTTTATGTATGGACTAATTATCTCGGTAATTACCTACATTTTTGCCTTTTCAGCAGTATAAAAAAGTCCTGGATTTAGTTCAAAATCTAATTCGTTTGAGATGTTCATATATCTCTCACGTAAAGGCGCTAAATCACAATTTATGAAATGAGAAATTAGAAATGAGGAGTAAGAGATGTGATTTGTCTTGTTTACATTTTTCAGAAGCTTCTCTATATTAGGCCTGATATTCAGATTCACAAAGTTCTTTCAGATTCTTGGCTGATTTTGCTAATCCGATAGCAAGTTTTTTTCGAAATATGCGATCTATCATTTCCCCTAAGATCTTTCTCCTGTGGTAATGAAACTCCAACCTAAATATTGTACCCAGATCTCTATCCATCAAACGGAAGAATGTGGTTGCTCCGGGGAAGATGAAACTACCCTCGGCTTTTTCCGCATAGGAAATACTCTTCTCATCTTCTTCACTTAGTATTGTTTGTAATTCAACTTTTCCACCAGGTAAATCGCACATGTGTCTGGTTCCAATTCGGTGAAGGGACTCTTTATTGTAATCTATTTTTTTTAATCCATCTAACCAGAGAACTCGTTTATCCAAATCTATTATAATCATATATATGAAACTCATAGGTGCATTGATCTGAATTTCGACTTTTATCGGATCTGGAAATGTTTGTGGTTTGGCGACCGGTTCAACCAAAGGAATAAAATTTCGCAAATCCGAGAGCAAAATATAGTAATAAGTGAGTTCACCCAGGTGTTCATAATCCGTGCTTGTCTTATGTACTGCATCCCAATTAAACTGTGATTCGGATTCGCCGACTTGCAATTTTGAAAAATACTCTTCCGTCATTAACAGGTATTCATCACCAGAAATATCATTTTTGAGCAATCGATGAGCCACAATTACAGTTTTCCCTATAAGTTTCTTATGCCCCTTTATATCAGAGATTCTGACTTCACCAAAATGAACCAGCATTTTTATTGTCAATTGGCTGGCAGTGCTGCAGGCACCACAATGACACACCCTGTCCCGTTCAATAATCTGCAGGTATTTGTGAAATTCAATAAACATTTGTTTTGATTGCTCAGCAATGTCATATGCAGTGGGCGCATTACCAAAACGATAAAACAGCACAGCATCTCCCTCAATTTCACTGACCTGGAGATTTATCATATTTGCATCAATTATTACTTCGAGTAATTCGGATATAATATGCTGACTGTGTTCAATTTCTGTATCATTTACAAATTTTGTAAAACCGCTGATATCAGGAATAAAGATCAATCCATTCTGATTTTTCTGTTTGGCCATAATATTAACCTGTACCGCCTCTTATAATAAAAATCCCGATATTATATACTTTACACTTAAATAATATACTAAAAATATATATATTACCTGAATAATTAAAAATTATTTTATGGATGTATAAATTAATAAGAATCAAAGTATTATTGCTTTCTGCTCTCGGCTCTCCGTTGTCAGCCGATGGCCGACAGCCAATTGCGAATAACTAAATTATGAAAAATTTATATTTATTGCGCCACGCCAAATCCAGTTGGAACCATCCGGAACTGGATGATTTTGAGCGACCACTGAACCAACGCGGACGTCGCGATATTCCGGTTATGGCAGGAATTGTCCGAAAACAAAAAATTATCCCTGATTTGATTCTATCCAGCCCAGCCTCAAGAGCTGCATTCACGGCACGGACAATGGCCCAAATACTTCGATTCCCGGAAGACAGTTTACAATACAATAATCTTATTTATGATGCCTCTGCATCCGCACTTGTCAATATCGTCCGAAAAATAGACAGTAATATTGATAACCTGTTATTGGTCGGACATAATCCGGGTTTAACATTATTATCTAATTTTCTGGCAGATAAAAAGGTTGAGAATATTCCGACCTGTGGATTCTATGGTATGGAACTGGACATTTTGAAGTGGCAGGATATAGCAGAGAATTGTGGCCGGTTTTTGATGTTTGAATATCCAAAAAAATATCTATAGGGAATAAGTTATCTTCGGTGTCATTCCGTAGGAATCTTTCCGTGGACTCTGCACCGATCATCCCAAAATATAATCCGGCAACCACATGACGGGAGGATCTCTGTGAGATGACAGATGTGATATTTTAGCTTCTATAAAGTTCTAAACACGGTAGTGTCATCCCGATAGAATCGGGATATGAAAAAATGAAAAACAGGATTAAAAGATGAAACCATCCCGTACCAGCCTGGCTGCGCCAGTCTTTACGGGACAGGCAGAATCCTCAGAGGGAAACTCTGAGAACTCTAAAAGAATATCCTTTAAGAGATATTACTGAGAAAATAATTTCATGCGCTATTGAAGTTCACTCATTACTTGGGCCGGGTCTGTTAGAATATTCATATTGCCCAGGTGCTAACTTACCTGAGAGCAGAAAATCTAAAAGTCGGATTGTTGATCAATTTTAATGTAGACAAACTAAAAGAAGGAATAAGGAGAGTTATCTTATAAGAGATCACAGAGGGGAGATGATTAGAAATAAAATTAACATAAATAATATTAATAATTTACTCAGTGTACTCTGCCTGCCCCGTAAATATGGCGAAGCCAGACTTGTACGGGGTGGTTATTTTTTACACTACCCTAAACACTAAAAGGTATCGTAAATGAAAGAAAAAGCCCAGTTCACAAATCGAGAGATAAGTTGGCTTGGATTTAACCACCGCGTTTTGCAGGAAGCCCGTGACGAGTCCGTTCCTTTGCACGAGAAGATTAAATTCATGGCCATTTTCTCATCAAATCTGGATGAATTTTTTCGGGTGCGGGTAGCCGCTCTAAGAAACCTCCTGGCCTTGAAAGAAAAAACCATCAAGAAACTGGATTTTGATCCGGCAGAATTATTAAATCAAATTCATGAATATGTCAACCAGCAGCAAGAGGAATTGGGTGATACCTATCGAAACATTATATTAAAAAATTTAGAAAAAAATAATATCTTTCTTACTAAACCAGATCAATTAAACGAAGTGCAAAAAGAATATATCCGGCAGTATTTTGATGATGAAATATATCCTTTTTTACAACCGATCTTTATATTTAAAAACAGAGTCACCTATTTTTTGCAAAATCATGCGTTGTATTTTGCAGTAAAACTCTATTCTTTGGATTCCGCCAATACTAAGACTGCACGGGCCAGATATGCCCTGATAGAATTCCCGACTCGATTTGTCCCCCGCTTTATCCTTCTGCCACAAGAGGCAGATTGTCATTATATCATGTTTCTTGATGATATTATTCACGCTCACTTGCCTACGATTTTTCCTGGCTACAAAGTCGACTCGGCTTATGCCATAAAATTAACCCGGGATGCAGAGATCTATATAGACGATGAATTCAGCGGCGACCTGGTAGACAAGATTCGAAAAGGCATCAGTCGTCGTAAGACCGGTGTACCATCACGTTTTCTTTATGATCTTAATATGCCAAAATCATTTATTAAATTTTTGACCGAAGCATTGCACCTTAGCAAAGAAGATCTGATTCCCGGCGGCAGATATCATAATTTTAGTGATTTCTTCTCCTTTCCTGTGCTGGGCCCAGACAATTTGCGTTATAAAAACCTGCCGCCGATACAGAGTAAGTCTCTGTCAAAGAAAAAAGATGTTTTTAAAGCCATCGAAACAAAAGATATTTTGCTACATTTTCCATACCATAGTTATCAGCCGGTGTTAGATTTCCTGCGATCCGCGGCTGAAGATCGTCTGGTTTCAGAAATTTATATGACACTCTACCGGGTCTCTTCCGGATCACAGATCATCAGTAATTTGCGGCTTGCTGCGCAGAATGGTAAAAAAGTAACGGTTTTTGTGGAAATAAAAGCCCGGTTTGATGAAGAATCCAATATTAAATGGGCAGAAGAATTAAAGCGGGCCGGAGTGAATGTGCTCTATAGTTTTCCGGGTTTAAAGGTACATGCCAAACTATGTCTGATTAAGAGAGATGGTCGAAATTATGTGTATTTATCTACAGGAAACTTTAATGAAAAAACTTCCAATATTTATACGGATTTTGGATTGTTCAGCTGCCGGCAGAGCATTACAACGGAGGTCAACAAAGTATTTTCGTATCTGACCCAGATCGACATGGATCCGGAATTTAAAACATTATTGGTGGCGCCGTTTAATATGCGCGAGACTTTCTCTGAGTTGATTGATAATGAAATAAAAAATGCAGGAGAAGGAAAACCGGCATCCATCATGCTAAAACTTAACAGTTTGGAAGATAGAAAAATTATTCAAAAACTATACCGTGCCAGTCAGGCTGGTGTTAAAGTTGATCTGATAATCCGTGGCATTTGCTGTTTGGTACCCGGGGTAAAGAATCTCAGTGAAAATATAAATATAGTCAGTATTGTAGACAGGTATCTTGAACACACCCGCATAATTGTCTTTCACAATTCCGGTCGGAAAAAGGTGTTCATTGGATCTGCCGATTGGATGAAACGAAATCTGAGCCGCAGAATTGAGGTGGTGTTTCCGATTCTGGATAAAGATATAAGGAAAAATATCTTAGCCATACTTGATCTTCAAATGCGGGATAATACCAAGGCGCGAATGATCACTGCGAAATTGAAAAATCTTTACCGGCAAACGGACGCCGAAGAAAAACTAAATGCGCAAACAGAGACATATCGTTTGATAGAAGCATTGGATATTTAACATAGTCCTCAACCGAATGAATTGATCGGCCCTAAATGAGCGCCGGCTTTTTTTTAATCATCGCATATATATTCTGCCGCAACTCATACATATCTTTAACTATTATATCCGCTTCATGCAAAATATCCGGTGTAACCGTTGTCGTCACACCAATCACAAACATACCAGCCTGTTTGCCTGCCCGTACACCCAGCGGGGCATTTTCGACGACGATACATTCTTCCGGTTTAAGGTTTAGAATTTCAGATCCTTTCAGATAAGGCTCCGGATAGGGTTTTGTATTTTCTACATCATCGGATGAAACCACCCCTGAAAAATAGTCTTTAAAATAGGTGTCCAGTAATTTCCGGACACGATCGCGATCGCCACCGGTTACAACCGCAATCGGGATTTTTTGCTCTTTTAGAAAATCCAGCAGATCAAATAATCCATCATAAAACTCGGGTTTAAATATGCTATTATAATATTTTATTTTCTTTTCCATCAATATGGGTTGTAATGAAGGATCCAATCCAAAACGCTTTACCAGCTCTTCAACCACAGATTTAACACCACGTCCTTCCAACTGATAAAAATGCTCAGGCCGTATTTCTGCATCCCATTCCTTAAACGCATATTGCCAGGCTTCCAGATGCTGCTCCATACTTTTAACCAGTACGCCATCCAGATCGAAAAGAACTCCTTTTACATCCATGTTTTGCAATTCCTATAAATAAATTTCACTTATAAATCCCTCTCTCATTGGGATGAAGATGATTAGAAATTAGAGATTAGAGGTTGGAGATTAAAAAAATGGGAGTTAGAACCTGCTCATCGCCAACAGCCAACGTTCATTTCTCATCTCTCATTTCTAATCTCTAATTGAATATCCTGCATGCGAGTAATTATTAATAATAGCTGTTCAGGCAATCGGCTTGCGTTTGCGGCGGTATCGCTCAAACAGGTTGGCATCCAGCTTTTCCATGTATGCTTCCTGTTCCCATATGATACCTTTTTCTTTTGGCAGGAATTGGCGGACATATTCGGCTATAAAAAGACAACGTACAAAATGCCGGTATTTTTCTGAGGCATAATATTTAACCTGCAAAATACGCTCATTGCGTTCTTTCTGCTGCATTACCTGGAAGAAGGTGATATCTTCCAGCCAGACTAACCAGTTACGGAACCAGGCTTCAAACGGAACCATCCAGACACCGACTTCCCCTTTGCCATGCACTGAATTTAATTTTCCATACAAATTTTTGATCTGAGAGGACCCAATATCGTCAGGCAGTACCTGATTACCACCAAGAAACAGCGTCTGTGTCAGATATGCGAGCCCCTTGTCCTCGTCATTAATTGCATACAAAGATTTACTAAGAAATATTCTTCCCAGCAGATGGTCTGGTTGATGATTCAGGACAATATTGAGATTTTCCTGGGCCTTGTCATATCTTTTATCGATGTAGCAAAATATACCCGTAGCAATATCAAATGAGACCGTTTGTTTACTGGAAAGAAATATTCTTGCATATAGCTGTTCAATTAACTTAAAGGCATAAGGACTTAATTCGTTTGAATGCAGCTTCTGACGCAACCTCAGCCAGTCTTCAAAATATTCCTGTGGATCTGAAAATTTGGTCGATAAAAAATTATTTAATAAGTATGAAAGATCCTGGGAAACACGCTGCCAGTTTTTGGCTCCGGTGATATGAGCGTACTCCTTCCATAGCTTCAAAGCATCCTCATATTCACGATTGAAGAATTTTTTTTCTGCCTGATCTACCAGGTTATCAAAAGAGGACCAGATAGAAACTTGTTTCGCTTGATCTTCCATGGCTAAAAATTATATTCTGTTTTTTTATTTAACAAGTTATTTTTACATTATTTAAAACATTTTTTATCAATGGTTTATTCAATAAATTTTCTTACCTGAATTATTTATAACCACTAAGTCACCAAGACACAAAGTTATAAAATATAATGGTTTATCAGAAATATTCATAATTTCTGTGTTTTTATGATAATTTTAAGATCCTTTTTTCTTTGTATCTCAGAGCCTTTGTGTAAAAATTTTATATTCATCAAGTTAATTTTTATAAACCTAACATAATATTATTTTATTTCAATTAGTTACGCATTTCATCTGCAAAACAACACACCCGGTTTCGGCCTTGTTTTTTAGCGTGATACAAAGCCGCATCCGCTCTCCTGATCAATTCAGCTATTGAAAGCCCTTTTTGCATTCGCTCAATACCGGCGCTAAAAGTGAATTTAATTTTTTTACCCTCATATTCCACAGTTGTTCCCTGTACTTCCATGAGTATCCGCTCAACAAGTGATTGGATATCTTCAAGCGTATCGCCATTTGCCACCATGGCAAACTCTTCTCCACCATAGCGGAATATTGAATCTTCCAATCGAACATTTCGCTTCAGAATATTGCTGAATTCCCTCAACACCTGATCACCGGCAGAATGTCCATAGGTATCATTAAGTTTTTTAAAATGATCAAGATCCATCATAACCAGTGATATTGGTATCTGCTTCTGCTCAAATAATTCTTTTGCCCTGGTGATTACTTCATCAAATGTTCGGCGGTTTAGCAGTTTCGTTAAAGCATCCGTATTCGCTTCTTCACGGAATTCACGGACATATTCTGTCAATTCATCAATCAATTCGTTAGGCCGGGATACTGATAGAAATCGTTTAAAAGCTTTACGTACAATTTCCAGAATTCGTTGCTTTTCAACCGGTAAACTCAAAAAATAGTTGATATGTGCCTTATTAACTGATTCTTCAACATATTCTGACGAAATTGTCGAACTAAGTAAAATACGCTGAATATTTGGATACTGGCGCATGATATATCTTAAAAAGGGCACCGCATCATTATTATTTTCATCATTGAGCATCAATAATGCGCCCACCTCATTTTCTTTCAGAAAATTCATGGTGGATATTTTATCAGCAGAAATATAGATGTCAATATCATATTGAGCCAAATACTCTGAGTGGAGAGCAAATTGTGTTGGCCTTGGTAAATATATAACCAGGTATATTTTATTACGACTATGACGACGCAGCATAATTTATGTAATCATTCTTTTAATGCGAATCATGAAATTCCAGAGATGCCCGGACAAATTCGCGAAATAACGGATGAGCACGCATGGCTCTGGATTTTAATTCGGGGTGAAATTGACACGTCACATACCAGGGATGATCGGGTAATTCGATCATTTCAACTAAAGAGTCATCCGGCGCTGTCCCACTGATTATCAGGCCATTTTTTGTCAAGATATCCCTATATTCATTATTGACTTCATAACGATGCCGATGCCTTTCACTTATCAGAGAATCGTCATAGGCACTCTCGGCCTTGGTTTCCGGTAAAATCTTACAATCATAGGTTCCCAGGCGCATAGTGCCACCCTTTTGCTTTACCGATTTTTGCCCCTCCATGATATCTATTACCGGATATTTGGTATTCGGATCAAATTCAGAACTGTTGGCATTTTCCAGACCGACCACATTACGTGCGAATTCAATGACCGCACATTGCAGGCCAAGACAAATTCCAAAAAATGGAATATTGTTTTCGCGTGCATAACGGATAGTATTTAATTTTCCTTCAATGCCCCGTTCACCAAATCCCCCGGGAACCAGAATGCCTGCGACATCCGACAAATATTTCGCCTCATCACCCGGAGTCACTTCTTCGGTGTTTACCCATTTTAATTTGACCCGTACATCATTTTCAAATCCGGCATGGACAAATGCCTCCATAATACTCTTATAGGCATCCGGCAGAGCAACATACTTTCCACATATGGCGATTTGAATTTCCTTATTATGTGATTTAAAACGGTCAATAATTTCCTGCCAATGAGACAGTTCCGGCGTGACCTCCGTAAGTCCGAAATGTTTGGCAATCAGTTTATCCACACCCTGGCGGGCGAAGATCAGTGGTACTTCATAAATGGTTTCAACATCAATTGCCTCAATTACCGCCTCAGAACGAACATTACAGAATAATGCAATCTTGGCCTTGACACCATCCGGTAATGTGCGGTCAGAACGGCACACCAATAAATCCGGTTGGATACCAATTTCACGGAGACGCATCACCGAGTGCTGAGTCGGTTTTGTTTTTAATTCATCGGCATTTTTGATAAACGGCACCAAAGTCAGATGCGCAAAAATAGTATTTTCGTGCCCTTCTTCCAGGCCAAACTGCCTGATGGCTTCGAGGAAGGGCAAACTTTCAATATCACCAACCGTACCACCAATTTCGACAATCACTACATCCAGATCATTATTTTTATTAACAGTCTCTTATTCGCTTTTTTATCTCATCCGTTATATGAGGGATAACCTGAATGGTCGAGCCAAGAAAATCACCCTTTCGTTCACGCATCAATACTTCGTAGTATATCTGGCCGGTTGTAGTATTATTAACACGTGCCATGTTTCGGTCTAAAAAGCGTTCATAATGGCCCAGATCAAGATCGGTTTCGGCTCCGTCATCTGTTACATAAACTTCTCCATGCTGATAGGGACTCATTGTACCCGGATCTACATTCAGATAGGGATCGAGCTTTAATATTGAGACATTCAGACCCCTTGCTTTTAAAAGCAGTCCCAGGGAGGCACAGGAAATACCTTTTCCCAGAGAGGAAACCACACCACCGGTCATAAAAATATATTTACAGCCGCTCATCATCGCCATCCATTTTTATATTGTTTTCTGCTATATATTTATTGATGTGTTGGAGTTCTTCCTCCGTATCCACACTCATAGAGTGATAATCTGTTTCGATTGTTCTGATTTTAAATCCATGTTCAAGTACGCGCAATTGTTCCAGTTTCTCTATTTCTTCTAAATGACCTGGTGGGAGTTTGGCCAGTTTAAGAAGAAAATCCCTGCGATAGGCATATATACCCACATGCTTAAAATATATCCCCCTGGCAATACTTTGATTCAAAGGATCCTGATTTCGGTCATATGGAATCACAGCCCGGGTAAAATAGATGGCATCCCGGTTATTATCGATCACCACACGCGCATTGTTGGGATCAATTAATTCTATTTCATTTCTAATTTTTCTTACGGGTGTCGCCATGCTGACTTCTGGTGAAATAAATGTCGCGCATAAATCCTGCAATACCTGGGGGATAATCAATGGTTCATCGCCCTGAATATTGACCACAACATCGGCATCACTTTTCTCAGCAACAACGGCAACACGGTCTGTGCCTGATGGTAAATCAGCGGATGTCATTTCAATCTGACCACCAAATCCTTTTACCACATCGTATATTCTCTGGTCATCGGTTGCAACAATCACCTGATCAAATTCTTTCACTACGGCCGCTCTACGATACACCCATTCTATCATCGGATGTCCCTGAATATCAGCCAGCGGTTTTCCCGGTAAACGGGAAGAGCCATACCGGGCCGGTATGACACAAATGAATTTCATTTGTTGATTACCTTAGGTACTTTAAAATAATTACCGGATTTATCCGGCGCATTTTTTAATGCATCTTCGACCAGCAAGGATGGTTGAACTTCATCCTCCCGAAAAACATTTGTCAACTCGAACGGATGAGAAAGGGGCACAACATTGGAGGTATCGACTTTGTTCAATTGATCCATATATTTGAGTATCATATTCAGTTGTACGGTATATTTTTCTTTATCGTTTTCAGAAATATGCAATCTGGCCAGATCGGCTATTTTTTCCACTTCCGATTTACTTACTGCCATAAAAGTTCCCTGTATCTGATAGTATCATGTTATAAAATAATTGCAAAAAACATTGAGATGTCTAATTATATGAGTAAAAATATAAATTTTATAAAATTATGGGACAAAAGGGTTCTGTTCAAGTAGAAGTTAAAAATAAATGGAAATCATAATCTGGCGGGAAACTAATACGATTTTGTTTATTGCCTTCTGCCGTTCATCAGATTTACATAAATTTCCGATCCGATTTCCTTATCCAGAGCGATGGTTGTTTCATTGCAGATAATTACCAGTGCAGGTTTGCGTTGTTTAACCGAAATGACCGTGCCGGGAATAATGCCAAAATTAGTGAGTTGTTTCAGACGTTCTTTCAGGCTGGGCAAAATATAGACGATTTTGACATTCGATCCCACATCGACATTATTCAAAGGCTGCACCAAAGGTATAACATGTTTTTCGTTTTTATATTTTAAGCAGCATTCACCCGGCGGAATCGGTTTGTTATGCGGGCAAATCCTTGGATGACCTAAAAATGAGCATACACTTTCACTCACATCCTCACTTAGCATGTGTTCCCATGTACAGGCCTCTTTTTCGATGGACTCTTCATCTATTTTAAATACATCTTTAAAAAGGCGTTCGGCCAGACGATGCCTGCGTATGACCGCTTTGGCAACTTTTTCTCCGGATGGTGTCAGAGTTACCTGATCATTATTGCGGTTTATCAGGTCATTTTTCCGCATTTCTGACAACAGTTTTTCCGGTTGATCTTCATTGGTAATGTCGAGTAACATTTTTACCGACGAATTTCCCTCTTCCCGCATGGTCCAGATTAGCTCAAGAATTTCTTCAATTTCTCTTCTATGCATGTTTTTCTCGTTTTTTGAAGATTTTTTTGAAAAAATCTACCGTAGCGGATTTTTCCGGAAATTCATATCCACAATTGGGACAGCAAACCAGGCCGCAAGATGATTGGTGCAATACACATTTGGCGCAAGGTTGTTGATATGTATCAAATTTATGTGTACAAAGTGGACAAATCATAGCTCAATACCCAGAATAATAAAGAAGTAATTTACGATGCCTCCCATAAGAAACGCAAAAGGAACGATAAATAATGACATTTTTATGGCCATCTTTGTTCCCAGTTCCTTTATGATCATTAAAAAATTTGCAATACAAGGCATAAAAAGTGTGATCGTAATAATGCTGATCACCATTTGATTTTTAGTCATTAATCCCTGATTTGCCAGTTTGAATAATCCGGCCGCACCATAATCTCGCCGTAAAAACCCGATTAGAAATGACTCGGTTGCTTTCGCCGGCAAACCCAGCAGATCCTGAACAACCGGTGCCGCAACAGTTTCTATTGCCTGTAAAAGATTTATCCTGTCAAAAATAAAAAGTATAACCGTACCGACAATAAATAAGGGAACCACTTCTTTTAGATACCACTCAATCCGGGCCAAAGTTTTTACAATGATATTTGAGAAAACAGGCATTCGAATCGGGGGTAGTTCCAGGATAAAATCTGATTTTTCACCTGGAATTATTTTGGCAGACAGGGCCCCGACTGCGATCATCGTTCCAACCACAACTAAAAACCAAATTAATACACCCTGCCACGGAAGTAGTGCAGTCATTCCCAGGATCACACCCAATTGGGCTGAGCACGGAACTCCTAATGCCAATAGCAGGGTAACTATAATGCGTTCTTTTCTGGTTTCCAGGATGCGGGCCGACATGGTGGCCATTGTATCGCATCCCAGGCCCAACACCATCGGTAATACAGCTTTGCCATTTAATCCCAGGATTCTAAACAGTCTGTTAACCATAAGTGACAGACGTGGTAAATACCCTGAATCTTCTAACACACTAAAGACGATAAAAAATGTCCCTACAATCGGAAGGACAATGGCGAATCCATAGGATAACGCCATGGTCACGATGCCATATTCACCGACAAAAAGATCACGGATAAATTCTATTGGGACCAGCTGGTCAAAGACCCAGACTGCGGCCGGATTTATAAACTGACCAAATACTGTGCTTTCAAAAAAGTCTACAAGTATACCGGCACCTAAAACTCCGACAAATTCATAGACAATATATAAAACCACCAATAAAACCGGAATTCCCCAGAAAGGGTGGGTCATATAGTAATCAAGCAAATCTGAAACAGATGCTTTTGAGCGTTCTTTTTTTTCAATTACCTGATCGTATATTTCATCGGCATGTTTATATCTCGTCTGGGTGATGGCATAATTAGCCGAAACATTAAGTCCGCGGTCCAATGCAATAATTATTTCCTGTAATTTCTGTATTTTTTCATCGTTTAAATTTTTATTCACCCAGTCCTGCAGGCTGCCGTCCTGTGCAAGCAACATAACCGCCATAGCCCGTTTACTGACCGGAGTTTCTTCGAGGATTTGCTCTACGCCGGCTATGGCATTCTCAATTGCTTTCGGGTAGACAACGCGACATTTGGCCTCAGCAGGATTATCAAGGATTTTGTAAAGCCGTTCTGTACCGACGCGTCGAATCGCAATGGTTGAATTCACTCTAACGCCCAGAATTTCTTCCAGTTTCTCCAAATTTACCGAGAGTCCTCTTTCCTTAAGTTCATCCATCATATTCAGATTGAGGATAAAAGGAATACCCATTTCAGCCAATTGAAGGGATAAAAATAAAACGCGCTTCAGGTTTTTGCCATCACCCACCTGCAGAACCATTGAGACCGGTTCATTAAGTAAAATATCTCGGGTGACACGCTCATCTTCTGAATTAGGGATAAAACTATTTGTGCCGGGAGTATCAATAAAGGTTACGGGACGTTTGTGGATTTTTCCTGAGCCCCGGGTAATTTCGATAGTGGTACCGGGATAATTGGAGACATCGACATATCTTCCTGTGAGGATTCCGAATATAACGCTTTTACCAACATTGGGATTACCAACAAGGACAATATCATCTACAGATGTCGCACTGATGGTTTGGGCAGTTTTCATTATATTATGATTCCTTGCAGTTGCCACAGGTACCAAAAACCTGATGTCTATAATCAGTCACGGAAAGATGATATTTTTCTGCTAATTTTTTATGAATTTTCTCAAGATCGGAGTCATAGAACTCAATAATCTTACCACATGACATGCAAAGAAAATGGTCATGAATTTGAGTATCATATTTTTTTTCATACAAAACGTTACTATTACCGATCACATTTTTAATTACCAGATTACAATCGACCAGCAGATCAAGTGTGCGATAAATGGTTGCTCTTGAAACTTTCATATTTTTGTTTCGCAATTTAAAAAGCAGCATATCCGGGTCGAAATGCTGATTAATTTTACTAATCTCGTTAAGAATTCTTACTCTTTCGGGAGTTATCTTAAGGGAGTGTTTTATCAGATATTGTTTAAATACAGTGGTGACATCCATGCTCATAGATATTGAGACTCATTCTCAATAAGTGGATAAAAAAAATCGCCTACTGGCGATTTTCTACTGCTAATTGATTTAATGACGGATCATTAAAGAAATAATGTCTTGGATCGACTTCCTTGCCTTTATAATGTACTTCAAAATGAAGATGCGGAGCGGTGGCGATACCTGTCTGGCCAACCAGACCGATTTTCTCACCTCTTTTTACTTTTTGCCCCTGGCGGACCAGTATTTTTTGCATATGTCCGTAACGGGATTCATAGCCATAGATGTGATCTATAAATACGCAATTGCCATAACCACCGTTATGTCTTGCCAGTTTTACAACACCATCAGCAGCAGCATATATTGGGTCACCCTTTTTTGCGGCAAAATCAATTCCCGGATGTTTACGATATTTCTTGAAGATCGGGTGTAAACGCATACCAAACTTAGAAGTGATGCGGCCTTCGATAACCGGATTCAATGCCGGCATATGTCGGATACTATCTTCTTTGGCATAATAGGTATCGATCAAATCACCATAACTTTCAAGCCCCAGTTTTACTTCTCTTTCCAGTTTATCAAGCATGACCAATTGTTGGCCAAGATTGTCCGCAGTTTCCGGATTTAAAACATTTCCCCCAAGGTCGTATTCAAACTCGGCACCACCAATACCTACATCCCGAACATCATCTCCCAACTCATTGAGTCCCATGATCAATCGGATTTCATCATCTTTTTTCTCAATTACGTCCATCTGACTGGTAAGTCCTGTCAGTCTCTCGCTCATTTGACTTAATTTTGATGTCAGGAATTCGTTGGTCTCTTCAAGAAATGCGATCTTTGAATCGTAACGAAAATCGATTAACAAATCCAGAGAATACTTACCAAGAACGGAAAATAATAGAATGAAAATACCTGCGAATAAAATAATTTTATTACGTGATATTTTTACCTGGCGAATTTTGGAATTATCCTTTGAAATAATTACAATTGTAGATTCATTCTTTGCCAATTCAAGCCCCTTTGCATGAATGCGTGTTTATTTTTAAATTTCGGGAGGAAAAGCGCCATGCCTAAGATATTTAAAATCAACATCTTTGTCAAGCCCAATTATCATCTGTTTTACAGCAATCTCACAATAATTTACAATTTTACAAATAAATATGCGGATCTACAAGTGCCAATTTGTCTCTTGAGCCCGAAATTTTATGTATTTACTATTTAGAGTCGGCTTTTGCGCAAATAATCTGAAGAAAAAACTTAAATTATTATTTTTCACCAAAACAGTATAAATAACCGTCCCGTGATCCTAAATATATTTTTTTATCATAAATAACAGGTGTCGATTCAAATGCACTGGCCTGTCGTTTATCCAGCAGGGTAATCCCATCATTATTTTCAACCTTAAACAAATAAATACCGTGATACCCGGCCGCAATCAATTTGTTCCCAACAAAAATTGGTGTCGAAATGGAAGGACCAATCTGCTTGCGATACACCAGCTGAGGTGTGTCATACTTGTTTTTCATATTCGGTCCGAATACTTTGGTACCGCTTGAATCCAATTTGCTGTGGTTTACCACATTTAAATTCCCATCAATTCCGACAAAGGCACACAGATACCCGTTTATAACAGGACGGGTTGCATCATTTATACCAGCAGATCCAATAACTCCCCCTGCCCAGGATAACAAACTATCATCTTCGACCGGAAAATACCACACCACAGCCTCCTCAGGCCGACGTGAAGGATCTAACTTGAATACGCCCCCTTGTCCTTCAATATATTGCTTTTCAACTGTAACAATTATACAGCCATCAGATGTTACAACCGGCGAACCATCCATATCAGAACCGATATAAAAATCCCAATCTATCTCTTTTGTATCCAAATTAAAACCATAAACATGACCTGCACCTGACGTGATATAAAGATGATTGTTTAATCTTGCAGGGGACGATTCCGTAACAAGATTCCCCCCATGACGGCGGATATCACTATTACTATAAAGCTTTATCTGTTGATAAATGGCGGGGCTTTTTTTATATGCGAGTTTGGGATCAGGAGAAAATACTGTAAAAAGTCCGTTCTCCAGTCCAATATACGCCGTATCGTTCAGGACAACTGCCGAACCATCAACATCTCTGCTGTAACTGGCTGTATGAGTAACATTCATACGCCATAACTCCTCACCTGACACATAAGATATTCCACGATAACTAGGAACATATTTAGAATATAAGTCCTTGGTTAATCCCCGGCGACTGCCTTGAAGGATTACGAATTTATCCTGAATATTTTTTGCCGATTTATTTTCCCAAATGGTACCCGTTCCTTTTATCACATCATCAAACAAGTATTGCCAAATAATCTTGCCTGATTGGGCATTTATTTTTTTCAAATGATGATCATAACAACCAAGGATAAGGAATAATTCATTTTTTTCTCTTACAATCAAGGGTTGACCAGTCCAACCGGTTCCCGCCCACTCCTTCTCGCCGATCTTCTTGGATATAACCGTTTTTCCTTTCCCGAGAAATGTACGCCAGAGAACATTGAGTTTTTCAGGCGCTTCATTTCCATAATAATTACGTTGATCATTTCCTAGAAAAGTAGGAATTAAAAGTTCGACGTCAATATCACTAATCATGTTGTCTGACTGTGCATTTACAGCTGGCAGAAAAAATAAAATGGTAGCAGTAATGAGAAGAAGATTGAGAAGTGATTGCATCCATGCACCCGGTCAGTTATTGACCACAAGTTTAATCAATTTTAGTGAAGATTAAAAGAATAAGCAGGCACTTAGGTTAATAAATCACCCGAGATAGTATCGTAGTATTTTACTACGGGAGCTGTGGCGCAATCTGCGCAAGGCTTTTTCTTTTATCTGACGCACCCGCTCACGGGTCAGCTTAAATTGAACGCCTATTTCTTCTAGTGTATGAGGCTTTTCGCCATCAAGTCCGAAATAAAGCTTGAGAATTTTTGACTCACGTGCGTTCAGAGATTCAAGAATGTGATTCACTTCTTCTTTCAGTGATTCATTCATTATCTCAGAATCCGGCTCGGGTTCCTGCTGGTTTTTGATTATATCTATTAAGCGGCTCTCGCTATTTCGCTGCAAGGGTGAATCCATTGAAACAGCCCGGGTTGCCATCCTGATCGTATCTGACACATCATCAGAGTCCGCTTCAAGGACTTCTGCTATTTCTTCAGGGGTTGGCTCTCTTTCAAACTCCTGTTCCAGCATGCCATAAACTTTACTGATTTTTGTCAGAGTGCCTACACGATTCAAAGGTAACCGGACCAGACGTGACTGCTCCGCTATTGCTTGTAATATGGATTGTTTTATCCACCAGACCGCGTAGGAAATAAACTTAAAACCACGTGTTTCATCAAAGCGGTATGCAGCCTTCATCAGACCTAAATTACCTTCATTAATCAGGTCTTCCAGCGATAGGCCGTAATTTTGATATGATTTAGCCACACTGACAACAAAACGCAAATTTGCACTTACCAACTGTTCAAGTGCTCTTTGATCATTTTCCTTTATTCTTCTGGCAAAATCAATTTCCTGATCGGGCGTCAATAGTTGTACATCAGCAATTTCACGCAAATAATTATCTAATGACTGGTTCTTGTTTATAAAGAATTCGCTCACCTAACCAACTCCATTTTTAAATTTTCGCTTACTGTTACGAGCAAAACGTACTTGAAGTTCCTTGGGCAATGCAGTCCAACCCGTAAAATACTGTGAGCCAGGATGTGTGTCCCTGACATCGAGATTAAACGCAACTTGTTAAATCAATATTTCAATGGTGAAACGTCTGGTTTTAGGCCCCATAAGAAGTTATGAGTTGACGGCGGGTTAATTTGGAGTGGTATTCGTTTTTATACCAAATAAATAATTAACCGGTTATTTTATATCTTCAGCTGCCGTTTCATTTTTCATATCTTGAATATCCTGGATGCGATCTTCCAGTTCACGTAATTTTTTTTCGAATTTCTCTACTTTCAGTATCAACTTTTTTATTTCTTCATCTTTGGGAATGGATGTCTTTTTTTCGTTCTGAAGAATGTCATAGGTACGTCCACCCAGTTCTACAAAACATTTTTCTATATCCCGTTTTACAGCGATCACTTCAATTTTTAAACGACCGATCTTTGTCAGTTCATCAGTTTTTTCGGACACTGTCTGTATACCCTGTTGAACATTTTTCTTTAAGGAATCCCAGAATGTACTCATGATGCATACCTGTTTTCTAAACAACGTTTTAAGAAACTCTTTCTCTGGCAAAAGTGCAGAGACGCAATGATCAATATTAATTGATTTTATCGAAACTACAAAATAGTATTTAAATAATTTTAACCCGGGGCATGATCCTGATCCTGTACCGGCCCTTGCAGAACCTTGATGGCATGGGGCAATATTTTTTTTAACCAATCAAGACTTTCCACGACCGCTTTAGGATTTCCCGGCAAATTAATAATCAGTTTTTTACCAATACTACCCGAAACGCCTCGGGAAAGGATGGCATATATGTTTTTTTTGACACCTTCGCTTCGCAAATACTCTGAAATTCCCGGAACCGGTTTATCGATTAAATCACTTGTTACTTCGGGTGTAGAATCACGTTCCGAAAGCCCTGTACCACCACTGGTAATTATCAGATCACAGCCGGGATTTTTCGCCGCTGATAAAATAGCATTTCTAATATCTTCAGGTTCGTCAGCTACGATTCGATTCTCGACTAACTCGTTGGAATTCTCTTCGCACCATGTTTGAACCAATGGAATTGTTTCATCATCACGAATACCCTGTGCCGCACGATCGCTGATAATGATTATGGTCATATTTAATTGAAATAAGTTCATAGACCTAATACTATGGATTTTATTTTTCAACCGCAATGATCGCTAAGAGTTACACGAGGCGCGCAAAGTCTTATTTTTTAATGAGTTATGCAATACCTCATTTGTGTTAATATATAAAATTTCTATAATCATTAAGAATTATAAGTATTATTTCTTTGCGACTTAGCGCCTTTGCGAGAGTAATTAATGAATAGTAAAAATATTTTTTAGCTCTTAATTTCTAATAAATAATTTGTTGATCCTGTGATCCTGTCAAATAAAAAACTCCCCATATCAGTTGATTCTATCTTAACAGCAGAATTTTATAGGCTGTTATTTCATCAGAACTTTTCAGCACTACAAAATAAGTGCCACTACTCACGCTCGCACCGGAGTAATTTAAACCATTCCACTCAGCAGTATAATAATCTGCTGGCGCATTCTTGTTCTCTATTAACGTACGCACCTTGCGGCCGTTTATATCAAAAACTGTTAACTGTACTTCGGCCTGCCTATTTATACTAAATGAAATTATCGTGCTGTTATTAAAAGGATTCGGAAATGCGTTGAGTATTTTAAATTCACCGGCCGGTTGACTTGTCACTGTTGCAGAGTCGCGCAGGAAAGATTTACCGCTGCCGGAAGTAGTAGTTAAAAAATAATCGTATTGTGAATTACCTTTAATCTCAAAATCATTAAAGTGGTACGCTTTTGTCTCCAAATTAAATTGCTCACCACTAAACCGGATAATTTCAGATTCTTCGCTATTCTCATCACTGCGCCAGACTGACCAATAATTATTATCGATTTCCAACTTACTTTCCCAGGAGAGCGCATTATAACCATGATTTGCTGAGACCTGAAAATCACGTATCACAACCTGGTGTCCCTCTAATAGAATACCTGCAATTGAAACAAGATCAATAATACCATAACCCCGAAAATTATCCGGATCATCACTCTGTGATGCTGTGGAGATCATAAGATTTCGCAGTTCCTGGGGCGTCAACTCAGGATTGATATTATAAATTAGCGCAGCCGTGCCGGCACCTAGGGGACAAGAAAAGGATGTTCCGGAACCAGTCAGATACCCGTCCTCACTATTTGGCGAGATTGTATAAACACCTGATCCCTGGGCGGCCAGGTCTGGCTTCACTCTTCCATCGGCACTGGGACCCCGGGAACTGCCACCCCAGTATTCCCCGCTTGGCAAAACACCACCCATACCAATAACATCAAAACCATCAGATGGGGCGACGAGATATCTCCATTTTTTATTTCCTTCATTGCCAGCGGATGAAAAAACCGCAATTCCCTTTTGAGTTGCAATATTTGCACCGCGTGTAACAATTGTTGTCTGGCCATCCATATCCTCATAGGTATAATCTCCCTCACCGGAATCAAATTCACTGTAGCCGAGCGAAGAGGAAATAATATCCACACCGAGGCTGTCTGCCCATTCAGCCGCGGCTACCCAGTTATCTTCTTCAATATGGGTCTCAGAAGCAACATTTTCCGTTTTTGCCAGGACATATTCTGATGCATAGGCCGGTCCGACAATGTTACCGGGATAATAGCCAGCAATTACCGCCAGGACCATAGTTCCATGATTATGCTGAGTTGGATCATCATCCGGCTCATTTTCTACAATATCATCCCCCTGGATAAAATCGTAAGTATCAATCACATTCACATGTTGTAATGCTTCATGTTCCAGTAAGAATCCGGTATCAAATAAGGCAATTCTTACATTCTCGCCATGATAACCCAGTTCATGAACCTGAGGTACACCGAGCATATCAACCTGATTAAATGACGCACCATACTCGGTGGATGTGATTTCTATCTGATTTTGAGCTTTGGCCAGTGGTATTCTTTGCCCTCTGAATTCAAAGACCGGTTCAACATTTTTGACAAAATCTAAAGCCCGGACTTGGTTGAGGGGAACGTCATTCAGATATACACTTACCGCATTAAACCAGCGTGATTTTCGATGAATAGTGAGACCGGTTCTTTCCAGGTTAGCAACATATATTTGATTTACGGGTTGATCACGCATATCGAGGTCAATTTTTCTCAACCGGCGGCGTTCCATGGCCCGTTCCGAGAGCGCTGCACTATATGTTTTTGCCAGACCGCCATTCTCAGGCCCCTTATCGGTAAAATATACCCAATACCGGTCGGTTCCTGAAACTGAGAGACTGGTGAGAATAAATATAAATAAGATTATGTGATACTTAAGATTCATAATATTTATTATAACAATTTGAAATCAAAAAAGTTTATTTTACGTATACCTGTTCCATAATTACCGGACTCAGAGGATTATTTCTCGGGTCACGTTCGACCATCGCAATCTTTTCTACAACATCCATGCCCTTTACAACTTTCCCAAAAACGGTGTAACCGCCACGGTCAAGTGCAGGAAGGTCTTTCAAGCAAATGTAGAACTGACTGCCATTGGATTTCCGGTCACGATTCATCTGATCCGGTAGGCGTGCAGCGCCAACGCTGCCGTACTTATGCGGCATTTTTATCTCTGCATCAATCTGGTAACCCGGTCCCCCGGTGCCATCATTGCTGCGGTCGGAATCTTTTGATAAAGGATCACCTCCCTGGATCACAAATCCCGGTTCGATCCTATGGAATGTCGTCGAGATAAAAAAACGCTCTTCAACTAATTTGACAAAATTCGCGGTGTGTTTTGGTGTAAATTCTCCATCCAGTTCGATCTCAATTTCACCTTTATTGGTAACAATCACCACCGTCGGATTAGTGGAACAGGCCATAAATACAAACATCAACGCGATTACAGTTATAAGTAAGTACTTCATACTTTACCTCACATTTATTTCAGGTTATCTATTACTTTCATTCAGTCAGATTAGAAATTAGGGATATGTAATTTGAAACCGGATAGTTCATTTCTAATTCCTAACTACTAATCTCTAATTCCTCTACGCCGACCTCTGGTCCTTAACTCTCAGAGGGTGCGGCTGCCGGGTTTTGAGATAGGAATATTTTCTTTACACAAAGGGCAATCATCCGCTTGAAATGATTCAACCACAAGTTGAACGACGGAATATTGGTTCCCTGTGAACTGCACCTGGCCACCACTTCGATCAACAATAAATCCGACACCGGCAATTTCCGCCTGGCTATCATTTACAACTTCCAATACTTCAAATACCGATCCCCCGGTTGTCACCACATCTTCACAAACCAACACCCGGTCTCCGGGATTTAACTCAAATCCGCGACGTAATTTCATTATGCCCTCTTCACGCTCTGTGAACAGGGTTCGTACTCCCAATTGTCGGCCAACTTCCTGACCTATCACAATACCGCCAATGGCCGGGGATATGACGACATCAATTTTATCCCCTCTGAATTTATCGGCTATTTTTTCTGCCAGCAACGCGCAATATTCAGGATACTGCAAAACCAGGGCACACTGAAAGTATGTAGAGCTATGCAGACCCGAAGTTAATTTAAAATGTCCCTTCTTCAGTGCGCCTGTTTTTTCAAATATTTCTATAATATCATTCATCCCGATTCACCTATAAATAATTCCAACCTGTCCGGATCAGGTTGGACATTTCCTGGACATATTCATTAGCCCGTTGTTTTGATTTTTCCGCAAAATCCTTACCTTTGCTTTGATATAGAATATCCCTTCCAACATTTACCAGCAGTCCAAGACCATCTTTATCCCGTCCGTGCTCCAGCACTTCTTTCAAATCCCCACCCTGTGCACCAATTCCAGGCACCAGGAATGGCATATCCGGAATCACACGTCTCAATATTTTCAATTCCTCAATATCCGTCGCTCCCACAACTAATCCGCAATTCTTATTATCATTCCAGCTTTGTATTTTTTTTGCGACATATTGATGCAGCGGCTCCGTGCCCACCTGCAAATGTTGAAAGTCCGCCGCACCTTTATTAGAGGTTAACGCCAGAACAAATGATCCTTTTTCAGGATTGGTAAAAAATGGTTGTAAAGAATCGTGCCCCATGTAGGGATGCAGTGTGACAGCATCCGCACCCAGGGTTTCAAAATAAGCTTTAGCATATTTATTTGCTGTGTTTCCTATATCACCGCGTTTGCCATCGAGTATCAACAGCACATCTTTAGGAATTATCGAAGACAAATTTTGCAATGCTTCCAACCCATTTTGTCCTTCGCATTCATAGAATGCCAGATTTGCTTTGTAGGCAACCGCAGAATCTTTTGTGGCCTCCACAATTTCCCGGACAAAAAGATCAATCGGATTTTTTTCATATTTTAAATGTGATGGAATTTTTTCCATATCAGGATCCAATCCGATACAGAGAAAAGAGGCTTTTTTTGAGATAAGCCAATTAACACGTTCGTTAAATGAGAGACTAACTTTCATATCCTTTTACCCTTATTCCTTTTGGCCTATAAAAACTGCACAAGAGAGATCACTGGTCACATTAACCATCGTCCGGGACATATCCAGGAACCGTTCCACTCCCAGAATTAATGCAATACCTTCCAATGGAATTCCGATGCTCTCCAGAACCAGAGTGAGCATGATGATTCCAACCTGAGGAGCTCCGGCGGTACCAATGGATGCCAGTGTCGCCGTCAGAATGATAGTTAATTGATCGATCATAGTCAAATCCATACCGTACACATTGGCAATAAATATAGTCTGATACACCCTGAAATATTGCGGTACCGTCCATATTTATTGTTGATCCCAATGGTAGAATAAAACTGGCAATTTCCGGCTTTACATTTAGTTCCTTTTCGGCACATTCCATTGTCACAGGAAGAGTAGCAGAACTGGAACTGGTGGAGAAAGCCACTAACAAAGCCGGAGTAATCCCAAGCCAGAATTTTTTTATTGACAGATCAGAAAAAAACTGAATAACTACACTGTTAAAGATCAATACATGAATAAGCAAAGCCAGCATTGTAGTGGCAAAATATCCAAACAAAGTAAATATAATATCACTGCCATAGCGTCCGATTACAAATGCAATCAATGCAAAAACACCATATGGTGCCAGCCGCATAATCAGGTGAACAATGGCAATCGTTGCCTCCGTCACGCCTTCAAAAAAATGCAACACTGTTTGCTTTCGATCCCCCTGGACATAGGTTAGTCCAATACCAGCTAACAGTGCAAAGAAGATGATTTGCAGCATTCTGCCATCGGCCATGGCCCGCAGGGGATTTTCCGGGATTATATCCAGGATTATTTCAACGGTTGATGGTTTATCTGCTGCTTTGTTTACTTTGTCTCTTGCTGACTCTTCAAAATTACTGCTCAGGACCGATTTTGTGTCCGCTGAAATTGACTTTCCAGGATTAATGATATTGGCAGTTGTCAAACCGATGGTAATAGCCAGGGCCGTAGAAATAAGATAGAACAACAGGGTTTTAATTCCGATTCTGCCAAGTTTCTTAATGTCACTTAATCCTGCAGACCCCACCAGTAATGAAGCAAACACCAGAGGCACAACGATCATCTTAATTAAGCGGATAAATACGTTGCCAACCGGATAAAACACATCGATTACATCACCAAAAAAAAGACCGGCAATAACACCAAAAGCCAGACCGATAAAAATTCGGGTATATATTTTTAGTTTAATGAAGTTGAAAATCTGGAAAAGTGTGACAAAAACTAAAATAAAAGAAATGATTTGATAAAAGATATTATCAGGGTTTTGCCCGAGTAAATCTAAAAGAAATATGGTAATGCCAAGGGAAACTAAGAGAAAAACGATTTTTAAAACACTTTTAAGATTATTATATGAATCCATTCCTACCTGGTCATTCTCATAATTACTTATCAGTATCTTCGAATATCCGGATTTACATATCTTGCGTAGGCATCAATTCCACCGGTCATATTCAGTACATTATCCCAACCATTATTTTTCATCCAGGAAACAACCTGTGAACTGCGGGATCCCAGATGACAAAAAACAACCACTTGCTGACGATTATCATTTAGCACTGGTGGAAACGCATCAACACCTTCTCTTGCCAACCGCGTCATTGGAACCAAACATACTCTCGGATCGCTGATTTTTGCAATATTAAATTCGTTTTCTTCACGTACATCCAGAAGGATAAAATTTTCTTTATTGTTTTGTTTTTTTACAACATCCAATGGACTAATTTCAGGCACTCTTGATCGAAACAACATATTTACTCCCATATTTTACCCATACGAAAACAATCTCAGGGGTAAATTTATTCCGATTCAATTTATTTAGGCATACTCGTCCCAGCTTTTTATTTGAAGCTGGTCCTCTCCATGGGAGTGTAATGCTTTTACCAACCGCTTGGCCAGCTGTAAATTGGTAATCAATGGGACATTATGATCCACGGCTTTGCGGCGTATCAGATATCCATTGGTTAATTCCGTTCGTTCTGCATTTTTGGGAATATTGATTACAAGATCAATTTTTCCATCCGCCAGATAGCTAATCGCATTCGGTTCTTTGTCCTCAAGCGGCCAGAATAATTCTTCTACTTCAATATCATTTTCACGCATAAATTTTGCTGTTCCCCCGGTAGCAAAAAATTTGTATCCGAGTTCTGCCAGAATGCGCGTTTCTTCGAGGAAATCAGATTTACTCCGTAGCGATCCTGTAGAAAGTAATATGGATTTTTCCGGAATTTTAAAACCAATTGATATCAGACTCTTCAGAAAAGCTTCCTCAAAATCATCCCCCAGACAGGCAACCTCACCGGTCGATGCCATTTCAACACCCAATACCGGATCCGATCCTTTGAGGCGGGTAAATGAAAATTGAGGCGATTTAACACCAACATAATCAAGATCAAATGATGAAATTTCGGATTCTGAAATTTTCTTGCCCATGATAGCGCGGGTAGCAATATCAATAAAATTATTCTTGGTCACTTTTGAAACGAATGGAAAACTTCGCGACGCGCGCAAATTACATTCAATAACCTTAACATCATTATCTTTTGCTATAAATTGCATATTGAATGGGCCGGTAATTTGTAAAACTTTTGCCACCTGCCGGCCGATATGTTTGACTCTGCGCATGGTTTCAAGATATGTACGCTGGGGTGGATATACCATAGTCGCATCACCGGAATGTACACCGGCATTCTCAACATGCTCTGAAATGGCATAACAAACCACCTCGCCACCGTTTGCAACCGCATCGATCTCCAGCTCACGGGCATCGGTAATAAATTTACTGATGACCACCGGGTGTTCTTTATTAATTTCTGCAGCCTGCTCAAGAAATGCCTGCAATTGCACCGATGACTGGACAATATTCATAGCCGCACCACTCAAAACATAACTGGGTCTTATCAGGACCGGGTAACCGACTCGTTCGGCAAACTCACTCGCCTCAGCAAGATCGGTAAACTCACGCCATTCCGGTTGATCAACTTCCAAATTATCCAGAATCTGTGAAAATTTATTACGATTTTCGGCATTATCAATCTGCTCTGCAGTCGTTCCCATGAGCGGTACATCGGCATCATGTAGTTTTACAGCCAGATTATTTGCGACCTGTCCCCCCATTGACAAAATGAGTCCATCGGGATGTTCCTTTTCATAGATATCCAGCACTCTTTCAAAACTGATTTCTTCAAAATATAATTTATCACAAATATCATAATCCGTACTGACCGTCTCCGGATTGCAGTTAATCATGATCGTATTGTATTCCAGTTTATTCAATGTCATGACACATGTAACACAGCACCAGTCAAATTCCACAGACGAACCAATACGATATGGACCACCACCCAATACAACGATCTGATTGCTTGCCTCAAAACTAAGATCATCCTCAGTGGCGTGATAAGTCAAATAAAGGTAGTTGGTTCGTGCCGGGTATTCGGCAGCAAGTGTATCAATCTGCTTCACGCGTGGGATAATACCCATCTCTTTTCGTTTTATCCGGATCTCATTCTCTGAAGATTTCACAAGCTGGGCAATTTGCCGGTCAGAAAATCCACTCTTTTTAGCCCTGTCAAGCAGTTCATGATCAAGTTTTAAAATTGTGCGTTGTTCCAAAATCTTTTTTAGTTTCGTGATATTGGACATCTTGCTCAGAAACCATTTATCAACCTTGGAAAGTTCATAGATTTTATCCAGGCTATATTCTTTATCAAGCGCTTCACTTATGGCGAATAAGCGTTTATCAGTAGGTACCGCAATTGAATTATCCAGATTTTCAAACTTCAGTTGATTATTTGTAAATCCTTCCAGGCCAATATCGAGCATACGGATTGCTTTTTGTAAAGCCTCTTCAAAACTTCGGCCAATGGACATCACCTCACCGACCGATTTCATTTCTGATCCCAGTTCTGTGCTCACCTGGGTAAATTTTTGCAGATCCCATCGTGGGAATTTTACAACGATATAATCCAACGCCGGTTCAAAACAGGCAGAAGTCACTTCGGTTATGATATTTTCAACTTCGTTCAGTGCATATCCCAATGCCAGTTTGGTGGCGATGAATGCAAGCGGATAACCACTGGCCTTCGAAGCCAGGGCGGAACTTCGGCTTAATCGCGCATTAACTTCAATGATGCGGTAATCATCTGAATTCGGATCCAGAGCATACTGTATATTACACTCACCGATAATGCCCAGATGCCGTATCAACCCGATACCAATTGATCTCAATTTAAAATTTTCTGTTGCGGTCAGGGTTTGAACGGGTGCCACAACAACACTGTCACCGGTATGAATTCCCATAGGATCCACATTTTCCATCGAGCAAATGGTAATACAATTATTATGTACATCCCTGACTATTTCATATTCGACTTCTTTCCAGCCATAAAGTGACTCTTCGATCAAAATCTGATCCGTAAAGGCAAAAGCCCGTTCTGCTTTCTCCCGCAGCGCCTTTTCATTTTCAACAATCCCGGAGCCAAGCCCGCCCAGAGCATAGGCAATTCGTAACATCACCGGGAAGCCAATTTCCTTTGCGACAGCAATCGCTTCATCCGGATTGGTGGCAGTTTTGCTTATGGGAACCTTATAACCCGCCTCATTGGTTTGCTGGGTAAACAGGTTTCTGTCTTCGGTATTTTCTATTGCGGATACAGGTGTACCAAGTACCCTGACATTGTATTTTTCAAGAATGCCCTGTTTATGTAATTCAACACCCACGTTTAATGCCGTTTGTCCACCAAAACCGAGCAGGATACTATCAGGTTTTTCTTTGACAATTATTTTTTCAACAAATTCTACCTTTACCGGTAAAAAATATATTTTATCGGCCAGGTCTTCGGAAGTCTGGATAGTCGCAATATTTGGATTTATCAATACCGTCTGGATACCGTCTTCTTTCAGCGCTTTAATCGCCTGACTTCCGGAATAGTCAAATTCTCCGGCCTGTCCAATCTGAAGCGCCCCGGATCCGAGGATGAGTACTTTTTTGGGATGAATCTTTTTTATCATGAAATCTCCATATTGAAAAAATCAAATTGCATTGCAGCTGAAATACATTGCCATGCAGTAGAGACGCATTGCTATGCGTCTCTACCGCATGGCACGAACCAGTATATCAAACACAAATTCCGTGTCATCCGGACCCGGTGAGGCTTCCGGATGAAACTGTGCCCCGAATAATGGTTTTGAAATATGCAAAAGGCCTTCGTTCGTGCCGTCATTATCATTGTAAAACCATTCCCGCCAATCTTCCGGAAGTGTTTTACTTTCTATCGCATACCCATGATTTTGTGAGGTGATATAACAACGTTTTGTCCCCATTTCTGAGCAAGGCTGATTCTGGCTGCGGTGACCATATTTCAGTTTATAGGTATTGGCACCAGCGGCCAGTCCCATTATCTGAGAACCCAAACAAATTCCTAAGGTTGGAATATTTTCATCCATGAGCCGTCTGACATTTTCAACTGTTTCCGGACACATTTTTGGATCTCCCGGACCATTCGAAACAACCACACCATCGGCTTTCAGACCCAGAAAATCATAATTCCATGGAACCCGGACGACGGAAATATCCCGCTTTAAAAAAGATTGTATGATATTATTTTTCACACCACAATCGATAATTACAATTTTCTTTTTTCCTTTTGGATACTCAACCGGTGTATCGATACTCACCTCAGCCACCAGATTTCTCAGATTAGGATCTTCAAATTCAGTGTCAGATGACTGCAGCGCGTCTAAATTACCAAGCATTGTGCCTTTTTCCCGCAGCTTTTTTGTCAATGCCCGGGTATCGATGCCGGTAATCGCAGGAATATTTTGCGACGTCAACCAATCCGCCAGAGTGCGCACAGCACTCCAGTGATGTGCATCATCAGAATACTCATTCACGATTAACCCGGAAATCTGAATTTTTTCGGACTCGAAATTTTTCAGCAGACCTTCCATACGTTCTTCATTTGGTATTCCGTAGTTGCCTATCAGGGGATAGGTTAATACCAATATCTGCCCCCGGTAAGAGGGATCGGTTAATGCTTCAGGATACCCCACCATTCCCGTATTGAATACGACTTCGCCTTTTGCGATACAATCAGCACCGAATGAGTTCCCGATGAATTCCGTACCATCCTGCAAAATCAGTTTTTTCTTTATATTCTTCATTTTTATTATAGTACTCCCGTGCTGTAATTTGCCTGTTGTATGTTTCTATTGATTGAAAATTAGGCAGTCCGGATAATCAACCTGGATATATTTTGGATTTATTCTCCGAGGTTTGGTAAAATTAGAATATTACTTAAATAAAAGAAATACTTTTTTGAATAATTATGCAATTAATTAGAGAAAGATTTTAGCAGATGCGATTATATATATCAATATTAGTCTTTTTTATTACGATAAATCTGATTTATGCACAGAAACCAGCTGATGTGAGCGCGGATATTCTGAAAACCGCGGTGGTTGATCAACAAGCATATAAATGGCTTAAAGAATTATGCGCGATAGGACCCAGGTTAAGCGGTTACCCAGGTTCATACCAGGCAATTGAGTGGGCACAGACAATTATGCAGGACGCGGATTTCGACAGTGTCTGGCTGCAACCGGTGATGGTTCCTTACTGGGAGCGAGGTTCTGTTGAAAAGGCCACCATAATTACTGAAGGGGAATTTTTTAACCGGAATCTGAACATTGCCGCTCTTGGCGGAAGTATTGGGACAGATAGTGACGGTATTTCAGGAATGGTTGTCGAAGTCGATTCCTTTTCGCATATCATGCGGGATGAAATTGATGCCCGTGGAAAAATTGTTTTTTATAATGAGCCCTTCGATCATGGACTGGTTAATCCATTTGCCGCATATGGCAAAGCAGTTAAGCAACGCACACGTGGCGCTATTGAAGCGGCAAAAAAAGGTGCGATTGGTGTTATAGTTCGCTCGGTTACCTCATTAAACGATAACGTACCACATACCGGTATAATGAAATATCAGGATAGCATTCCCAAAATACCTGCGGTTGCAATTGGAGTTGCTGATGCCGAATATTTAAGCAGTGCGTTAGAACAAAATAATGAGTTAGAAGTTAGTTTGGCTCTTTCATGCATGAATCACGATAGTGTACTTTCCTATAACGTCATTGGTGAAATTTTTGGTACTGAATCTCCCGATGAAATTATCGTCGTTGGTGGACATTTTGATGCCTGGGATAAAGGACATGGCGCCCATGATGATGGTGCGGGATGTATTCAGGCCGTAGAAGTACTGGATCTGTTCAAGCGATTGAATTTGAAACCAAAACGTACAATTCGATGTGTACTATTTATGGATGAAGAACAGCGACAAAGCGGTGCCCGTGCGTATGGTGCCCTGGCTGACACATCAAAGGGAATACATATTGCAGCCATTGAAGCAGACCGTGGTGCATTTATGCCGCGCGGTTTCAATGTGGATGCAGACTCATTGACTATCGTGGTAATGCAGAAGTGGTTGCCATACTTGAATAAAACCGGAATCGAATGGATCCGCAAAGGCGGTAGTGGCGTGGATATTTCAAAGATAAAAAATACCAGGGCCCTTATCGGATTTGTACCGGATATTCAGAAATATTTTGACTATCATCATTCGGCAAATGATACATTTGACAAAGTCCATCCAAGGGAACTGGAGTTTGGTTCTGCAGCCATGGCGATACTGACCTGGTTACTAAGTGAGGAAGAGTTTTAGAATATCATAATGAGTGCTCTACCGTCATCCTGATTTTTTTAAGGATCAATATCTTCCTATGAATTCTACTCAATCCATCTGTCCGGTTAAACCAGGATTAATCCTGGGGTAAAACAAGAATTGAGCATTGCAGTCCCCCATCCGGCTCAGTTCCGGATCTCTTATTCCACACCAATAAATATATACCTGAGCAGAAAAATAATTGTAAACACCCACATCATCGCCGGAATTTGTTTTATCTGGCCGGAAAATAATTTTAGTAACGTGTAGGCTATAAATCCCATGGCAATACCTTCAGTGATCCGGAAGGAAAATATGATAAAGATGATCGTGATAAATGCGGGTATGCTTTCAGAAAAATCATCCCAGGGAATATTTTTAATACTTCTGATCATATAGACACCAATCAAAATAAGTATGGGTGCAACCGTAGGGTAGCTCATCACTCCCGAAGAGACTTCAACACCCCCGCTAATCATTCTGATCAGAGGGTAACAAAAAATGGCCAGGATAAGCAGCACGGCGGTAAAGATATTTGCCAATCCGCTCCGGGCGCCACTGGCAACCCCGGCGGCACTTTCAACATAGGAAGTCACCGTTGACGTACCAAGCAAAGCACCCACTACCGTTCCGGCTGCATCAGAGAACAAGGCTTTTTCCGCACGCGGTAACTTACCATTTTTCAACAGGTTGGCCTCACTGGCAACACCTATCAATGTTCCGATGGTATCGAACAAATCAAGAATCAAAAAAGTAATAACCACCGGAATTAAATCCAGACTAAATATGGCGAGAAAATCAAGTTTAAAAAAGGTGGGTTCAATCGCAGGCGGTACACTAAAGATTCCATTATACTTAATTATACCAATAATCAAACCAAGAATTGTCGTCAGAACGATTCCGATAAGCATTGCGCCCGGTATATTCCGGATTAAAAGTATCGATGTAATGATAAGTCCGGCCAACGCCAATTGTGTGTGTGGTTGGCTAAAGTCACCCAGCGATACCAATAAAGTCGGATGATCCACCACCAGGCCAGCCCATTCCAAACCGATCAGGGTTATCATTAAACCAATACCAACCGCGATTGATGATTTAAGTGAATTGGGAATGGCATTGATGATTTTTTCCCGGATACCAAAGAATGACAGAGCGACAAAAATTATTCCGGCCCAAAAAACCACTCCCAGAGCTTCTTGCCAGGGGATTCCCATGGTAAGAACCACCGTATAGGCAAAAAAGAAATTTTGTCCCATTCCGGGAGCAAGCGCAATCGGATAATTGGCATACAGTGCCATAATCAGCATGGCGATTGCACTGGAAATGCAAGTCGCCATCAGGACTGCACCAAAATCCATACCGGCGGCAGAAAGAACAGTCGGCTGGACAAACAAAATATAAGCCATGGTCATAAAGGTAGTGGTTCCTCCAATGGCCTCTTTTTTAACATTTGTCTTTAGTTCTTTTAGCTTGAATAATTTTTCTATCATGCTGGTGGTTCCGGGAATCAATTAGAATGATAACAAACCATAAGTGGTTGACATTTTTTAAGGTTATAATTTTGAAACTGACGATATCAAGTCAATAGGCTTGATATATTACATGAGTGCGTTTTTAGCCAAATTCACTCTGAAACAAACAAAAAAAGGCTGCCATAATTAAATGACAGCCTTTTTTAACGAAAACTTTTGACTCATCGAAACATTGCTTTTATTGCACCCCAGGTTCTGTAAATACCTGAGATGTTCGGATTTACAATCAAAGACTGTGTTTCTTCAATTACCGAATTATCACTGCGAATGGCGCGAATTTTATAGAAAAACGTTTGACTGCTCTTAAAAATTACATTTTCATCAATGAATGTGTAGTCATTTCCCTGGCCTTTTGCAGATATAGCAGTGACCTCAGCAAAACTCTGGTCATCCATACTGCGCATAATCGTGTATTTCACTACCTCAGATTCGGAAGTGGTTCTCCATTTGATGGTAACCTTGTTTGTCTCAGGCGTAGCACTATATTCTTCAAATATAGTCCCGGCAAGGAGAGTACTAATGAGTAATAGTATAACAAAAATCGAAAGAATTAATCGTCTCATATATTGACCAGTTTCTACAGTACTCTAAATATAAAACATTTTGAATTGAATGCAAGAATTTTTTATTAATTTAACAGTTCTGAAATTATTTTTTTCATTTCAGATTCGAAGGTATCCGGATCGCGAAATCCCTTCTGCTCTTTCCTTATGACACCCTCTTTATCAATCACTATCAGGCGCGGTAACGAAAGCGCATCATAATTTGTTGCCGTTTTTTGATAACGATCCAACAGTATATTTAATCCAACATTTCTTTTCTTTTTAAATTCAATAATTTTTTCGCGCTCTTCTCCTACATCTACAAGAAAAAATTTGACCGGCTGACCGGCAAATTCTTTTTCTATGGATTCCAGATGCGGAATCTCAGACTATACAGGGCTTACACCATGTGGCAAAAAAACTCAGGACAACCACATGTTTGGTTTTATTTTTCCAGGGTTTTCTTAGTTTTTCACCACAAAGATCACGTAATGAAATATATTTCTGATTTATATCCGGTAAGGAAAATGTAGGAGCTTGTTGCCCTACTACAATGACCGGATCCTCGGCAAAAACAGAACCGCCAATAAATAATGCTATCACAATCAGAAAAGAAATGTATCTCAAAAAACCTCCATTAAAACGATACCGCTCATTGAATTCCAAAATCCAAATTACCAATTACTAAACTTAAAATTTTATTGAGATAAAATAGTGACCTGTATCATACTTGGATTACATATATTTTAAACAACAAATAAAAAAGGGACAAGATTAAATCCTGTCCCTTCTTTTTACTAAAATTAAATCGAATTAATTGATCGCATAACCCACGGTGATACCAAACAGATTACCACTACCGGTATACATGCCGTTAAATGGTACCTCTACGCCGCCAGGACCGGTAATACTTTTAGTCGAGTTAGTAATTGTCGCGGTCTTGTTGCATCAGGAGCAGAAAATAACCATCAACGGACCAACTGCCATTTCCCCAGCCAAAACCAAGAGAAATCAAGTCACGTACGCCTTCTGGTACAGACAGGTTCCACATGGGTATCGGGCACCGCATTATTATCTCTCAGGTATCCACCACGTACTGCCCAGGCTTCATTAATGCGATATTCCAAACCAAAACGTAAACTAAATGAATCTTCATAGTTCTTTTCATCTTCGAGTTCAGTTTGCCCGGCAACCGGGTCAGTTAATTCTATCACCAGTTTATCATATGAACTCCATCCCAATTGCATCCAGTCAAATTCTGCTGTGAATTGATCAGAGAAATCATAAGCAATACCGAATCCTATCATATTAGGTAACTTTATTTTAGATTTCCCTGTGGTACTTGGAAACAGCGGTTCGAATCCGGCAGGTACATTTGAAAATGTGGCTTCACCCTCATCAAACTCCAACTCAACATTGCCACGGTATACACCACCAATGGTTAATTTTTCTACAGGCATCCACTGCAAACCAAAATTATATGCCCAGCCGCCTGTGCTGCCTTCCAGTTTTGAACTCACATAATCACCGGTCGGGATTATAATATCTTGATTAGCTCGATACTGCTGGTAACATAACTGAAACCCACAGACACCGAAAAATTATCAACAGGCTTATAAGCTACTACCGGATTTATGAAGATGGTCTGAATATCAGATTTAACAGCTAACTCACGTCCTACCCAATCTCCGGGCCATTCAGAACCGAGCCCGAATAGTGCATAGACACCAAGACCTGCAGACCACTGGTCATTAAATTGATGAGTAGCATACAGATGAGGTACAGGAAATGTTGCTGCTTCGGCATCTGTCTCTGTTGTCATTGGATTCGGGCCTGCAAATCCAAATTTTGGCATAATTACAGTGATACCCAAACCAAACTGCGTTCCTTTCAGGGCTGTAATACCGGCAGGATTGAAAAATACTGATGTAACATCATTCGCCTGGGCGATGAATGCACCACCCATGGCCGCTGCTTTTGCCCCATGCTCATACACAGAAAATCCCGAACCAAATGCCATTGAGACTGTGAAAACAAGCACAAAGACAATTATTGTCAACTTTTTAAACATAACGCCTCCCTATGTAAGTGATTAATGGTTGAATTTGCCCAGGTGTGAAAATATTGACATAACATATTGTACAAAATTTTTAAATGCAAGATTTTTATTCTACTTTTCCTACTGAACAAATTTTACCCAATATCGCCGAATGCTTAGCACCAGTTACATTTGGCAGACCTGCTGCCTGGCCGTGAATACATTCATTTGCCAGAACCGCAAAGCAAATGGCTTCCTTAAAATCTTCATTAATTCCGGCATCTGAGACATTTAAAATTTCGACCTCTTTAAAATTTCTATCCAACTCATCCATAAGAAATTTATTATGCACACCACCACCGCCGACGTATAATTTTGTTACTTTTGTCTGAATATATTTTTCATACGCCTGCCAAATTGTATACCCGGTATACTTTGTTACTGTATGGATTATATCCGGCTCCATCACGCGCCAGCGGATCGCTTTACGTAGCAATTCGATTACAAATTTTTCATCATAATGCTCGCGACCCGTCGATTTTGGCGGCATGGCTTGGGGATATGTATCCGTTTTTACCAGGTAGTCAAATAGTCTTTGAGAGAACTTACCATGCGCCGCAATTTTTCCATCCAGATCATACGGTCGTTCATATAAGCGTATCATTAACTGATCAATCAGCATGTTTCCGGGACCGGTGTCGAAGGCAATAACACGGTTTAAATTACCACTGGACGGTATAAATGTAATATTGGCAATGCCACCAATATTGAGCGCAAGTATATTTTGTTTAAACCGGCTAAAACTCAGCCAATCAAAATATGGAACCAATGGCGCACCCTGCCCCCCAAGAGCCACATCGGCCACTCTGAAATCACCGATGGTTGTAATTCCGGTTAGTTGCGCAATGACTGCCGGATCACCAATCTGCAAAGTCGAACTTACCTTATCATCCAGCATGGGAACAATCTGTGGGTGATGATAAATAGTGTGGCCATGACTTCCGATCAAATCAATATCATTAGCAGAAATTTTATTTTTTTTAAGGAATTCCATTATGACACCGGCCCATTTGCGGGCGAGATAAAAATTAGCCTGGCTCAATTCAATCAGATTCGATTTCTCCGGATTCATAATTTTAAACAGCAAAGACTTTAAATCATCACTATATGCCTGATGATCATGTTGCAGGAGTTCGTACCGGGTCTTAATTCCATAGCCACTCACTTTCACCAGAGCCAAATCAAGCCCATCACACGAAGTGCCGGACATCAGACCGATTATATTTTTGCTTCCCTTTTTGCTTAGCTCAGTAATCATCATCTTTATAAATTTGTTTCAAGCGTAAGCACATAATTCCTGATTGGTGCAATTGTACCAACCACGTCGACATAATTATATTGCAGTAAATTATTTAATTGGAGTGATAAAGATAAAGGTGTGCTACCAATCAAAAGATCTTTGGACAAGCGAATATCAACCACATGGATGGGAACCCGTTCTCCAGCATCAGGGATGATCTGGGCAAAAGTATCATCGATATTTTCATAGCGGCTGAGAAATCGATAATCCACTCCAAGTACAAAGGATGCCAGGTGTACTCGAACATCGCTATAAAAAATGTGTCTCGGACGATACCTAAGATCTGTTCCAAGGTCAATATCATGAGGATTAGTATAGGTATAACCAAAATGAGAGTATAGCCTGTTATTAATAATTTGCCAGTTAAGATTGACTTCAAATCCATATACCCTGGCCTCAGTTACATTATTAAATTGCAAATAATTTTCTGTCTGATCTTCATTTTGTTCAAAGCCACCTTCGATTAAATCCCAGAAATAATTATAAAATATTGCCACATCTGTAAATACATTTTCGCCGAAGAATTGATTCCAGCCAATCTCTGAGGAGATACTTGTTTCCGGTTTTAAATCAGGATTTGGCAAGACCAGCAGTCCACCGGCGGCGGTTGATGTAAACGCCTCGGCCATGGAAGGTGCCCGAAACCCGCTTCCCACCGATGCGCGGAATGCAGCCCCAGCATAGGGCTTAACCACTATACCCAATTTGGGATTGATACTCTGATCTGAATCCATTTCTTCCATACTAAAGAAATCGTATCTTAGTCCTGCGGAGAGCTGCCATATTTCCGACAGATTTATTTCATCCTGAATATATGCAGCCAGATTATAACCGTTTCGGGAGCCAAAGATATCAGAAGAGACTCCATTATGGGTGGGACTCAACCCAAACGTTAAAAAGTGACTATGCAGCTTAATATTATATTGAAAATCGATATTAAAATTGTCAGCATCCGATTCATTTCCATTGAGACCTATATTGTCTTTAAAGTGATTGTGATACCATATGGCTGAGACTTTATAATATTGTGTATTACTAAACACCTGCCGGAAGGTGGCGGATATATGATACCGGTTTGCATCTACCTGTTCACCGATTTGATCGTCGGCCGGTACAAGCGCATTGTTCAGATTTTTCCAGTATAGAAAATTCTCGCGCTTTTGATCCATATAATTCCCATAGACCGTCAATTTGCTGAAGGGAGAAAAATCATATTCAAATTTTGCAGATAAATTATACCTGCGGTTCCAGTCGTTTTTACGATGACTGTCGTTCTCATCTTTTGAAACACCAATGCTGAGGCCAAAATCATTTATTTTTTGTGAAAAATTTACGTGCAGACCGTGCAGGAATCTTGTCTTATCTGACCATTTCCATTCCTCAAAATACGGCTTGTCATAGACACCGCCATAAAATCTAATATCAATTTTTTGTTCTTCCCGGATTGGTTTGGTCAGAATATTAATCACTCCTCCCAGCGCATTGGATCCGTACAAGGCAGAACCGGCCCCTTTTTGCACCTCAACTCTTTCAATTTGATTTACTGGTACGGATTCGAATATCATGGCCTGACTATCACCAGTTATATAGGGGATGCCGTCAATCAGCAACATCACCCGGCTTCCGACACCATAACTATAGCCGTTGGAACCCCTGATATTCACCTGATCCCGGTTCATATTGACACCGGAGACATACTTTAACGCTTCGTCAACTTTTGTAGAATTACGATAGTTTATTTCCTGCGCAGTAACCGTACTGATGCTTAACGGGATATCCTGAATATTCTGTTCATACTTACTCGCAGTAACAACAATAGGCTGAGAGAGGAGCGCGGTTTCTTTCAGTACAATCTGCCCCACATCTAAAGTATCTCCGGAATGGATAACTATATTCAAATCCTTTTGCTCATATCCGATCATTGAAAATTTGAGTATAAATTGCCCGGCAGGAAGCTGGTTGATTCGGAATTTTCCCGAAGCATCACTAGGCACTCCCAAGCACAGTGCCCTCCAGATATATGTTCACACCAGTAACCGGATTTGTATTCATATCAACAACCTGTCCCTGTATTGTAGCCATTTGGGCAAACAGGCTGAATGGTAAATAGCAAAAAACAATAATGATGTATTTGATTTTCTTATGCATTTATCAAAATGGCTGGATTGGTAAATTGTTAAAATCAACATATATATCAATATCTGATAAAATGGAATCGCTAAACACTTCAATCGCAGAAGGAAATGAATCTGCTGGTGTTGTGTCATATTGGCCGACAGCCCGCCAGTCAAGCAGGCCGCCATATTGCTGAGCAACGACTACATATTCGTAAATACCTGCCTCCAATTGCACTGAATAAGCGGTGCTATCCACAAACTGCGGCAGGCTTTCAGATATATCGGGTGGATGAACAATAGCCCTGCCGGACTGAACCTCATTTAATATATTACCAGGAGGGAATTCCAAAAACACGATCACTTTTAGATTCTTTACTTCTTCGGCAGGAGGCCAGTTCTGATAATAAACAATTCCACTAACACCACCGGGATTCGACGGACCGGGTGGTGCACCGGTGGGCGCAATACCATGATCACATGCCGTGTTCAGTATTGCCAGAAATAGCAGAATTTTCTGTAATTTCCTCATAAACCAAAACCGGATTTAAATTGTGAAGGATAAATATTATGAGCGTTCCCGGGAACAAGCACTCTATATTTACAATATACAAAAATCCCCAAACCGACATCGATTCAGGGATTGATAAAACTAAGTTACAATAATAGTTATAATCGAATAATAAGCCCGACCGTCGCATCACCCTGAATTAATGCGGTTCCAGCTGTAAGTCCAAGCCCGGCGCCGCCGGTACCAAAATAAAGACTGCCGCCAGCCCAGAAAATTGGCATTAACATACGAATCTGTAACCTTAGTCCGATTTTATCTGATAGATATTTTTTTATACCGGCACCCAGGCCTATCGAGAAACGCCAGTCATCTTCAACGTTGTAAATGAGTGTTGGATCATCCGGATCCTGCAGTGTTGTCGCGTCCGGTGAAAATAAGGTTGCACCTAAAGAGAAGGTTGTATATACAATGCCACCCTCAATTTTGGTTGCCTCATAGACCGCACCCAGATGAAAATAATTAACACTAATATCAAATAAATCTTCAGAAATATTTGTTTGCCAATCCTTGAGCACAAGCCGCGTGTCAAGACGGTTGTAGGTAAACTCGATGCCTAACTGAGGTTGAATATTCGTCCCCAGTGCAATGCCGTAATTCCCGCCATTTTTAAAGTTTAAATCACCTCTGCCGACAGCCATTGTTCCGGCAAAAAAATATCCACCAAATGGTGTGATTTCAAATTTCTGAGCCTGTAATCCGGTTGTTAAAAGCATTAGAATGCTCATGACAATCAGAATGTTTCGTGTACCAGATCGCATCTTACTACCTCCTGTATAAATATTTATATAAATTATTCTGAATGTTTTAAAGATACTTAACCCTACGAAAAACAGCAAATAATTACTGCATATTCCCTCAAAATCATTTATTGCCATCATGAGAAGGATTATTAATAAATTAAAATTTTCTTTGGCTCCGCCGATGTTTATACTTTTTTCTTGAATTAATTATTATTTTTTATAAGTTTCTTGATAATGATAGATTTGCAGGAATAATTAAAAATATTTACGTATAATATGATAGTTAGGTTGCACGAAATGATATCGATAGCTGGTGCGCAAAAAGACATGCGGGAAGCATATTTCGGGGGTGCCACCGGTGCAGTCACTTCAGCCACGGCATGGCTAATCGCCGCAGCAGTAGCAACGTTCTCAAGTCCGACAGTTGGCGTGGTTGCGCTCGTTCTTGGTGGTATGCTGATCTTTCCGGCTTCGGTGCTCTTGTGCAAAGCTTTAGGCAGATCAGGGCGACACAGCAAAGACAATCCGCTGGCACCGCTCGCGATCGAAGGCACGATTTGGATGGTGCTGTCCATACTTGTAGCAGCTGGCATCGCCCTCTATAGAGTTGAATGGTTTTTCCCCGCCATGCTGCTGATCATCGGGGGTAGATACCTTACGTTTGTGACGCTCTATGGAATTCGGATTTATTGGGCATTCGGAGCGACGCTGGCCGCGTCAGCGATACCGTTGGTTGTTCTCGAGGCCCCAGCTATTTTCGGTGCGTATACTGGCGCCTTGATCGAGTACGCTTACGCAATCGCGATTTTTGCGGCAGTAAAGCGCAGTGCAACTTAGATTCTGTGATTTATTTATGTTCACAATGATATTTAATTTTTTGAGAATCCGTCCGATTATAAATGAAAACATGAACCAAATTCAGATATTGGAGCATTTATGGCAGAGCAACGAATCGACCTGAAACAATTATTACACCTTATCCATGATAACAAAGAATTTGAGGTGAACTTTATCCTGGATGAAGGGTGTGTCATTTATGCCGAAGATCAAAAACCTCTTATAAAAGTACTCAACTATCTTATCAATTACCTTACTCCTTTGACAACACAGCCATTGGAGATCTCGCTTGATCTGCGTGGCAGTGATATCTTATTGAGTATGATGGCCTACTCAGATAAAGCGGATTTGCCGGCTATTAACGAACAAGTCAGCAATACAATGAAAGAGTATAATGGTGCTCTGGATCAGGTTCATGAAGCTGGTAAATATCTGCAGTTTAAACTTACCTTTTCGAAATAAATACAGAATACAAATACAGGATACAGGATACAGGATACAGGATACAGGATACAGGATACAGGTAATTTTGCCTCGCTGTTATTGTATGTCAAGTAATTTTTCCTCTTTTATTATATCTCTTGAGAATTAATTTTATAGTTTAATTATTAGAATTTATCTCATATATTCTTTATATCAATTTGGTATATTAGTTTGTATTCTACAATCGAGAGACAAAAGCAATTCCATCTAAGTCAATAAATAATAGGATGTTACTCTGTGTGCTCTGTGGTTGTAATTTACACTACCTTTGCCGACAACAGGAGGTTTTATGAAATTTTTACGTATTTCGGTTCTCCCATGTATGATCGCTGTGAGTATAATGGCACTCGTCACGATTGGTTGTAATACGAATGAAAATGCCCGTCCAAATATTCTTTTTATTGCGGTAGACGATTTAAGACCGGAGTTGGGATGTTATGGCAATGAGTACGTTGTCAGTCCAAATATAGACAAACTGGCACAAAATGGCATTCAATTCAACCGGGCATATTGCCAGTCGGCGGTATGTAACCCATCGCGCGCCAGCCTGCTTACCGGCTTACGTCCAAATACTTTAAAGGTCTGGGATCTGTGGACAGAGTTCAGGAACAATGTCCCAGATGCCACTACCCTGCCCCAATATTTTAAAGAATCCGGCTACTATTCGTATGGTATTGGCAAAATTTATCATAATACTTTCCCTGATTCTCTCTCCTGGGATGAAAAAATATATATCCCGGGTTATCCATTTGATGCCGATGCCGTTTACCGAGATCCTGAAAATGTTGCCTGGCTGGAAGACCGAAAAAAAATGATTATTTCAGAAGGTCGCGAGGGGCGTCATATCGATCAGTTTGGAGAATGGTATTTAAAACATACGGCTACAGAAATGGTGGATATGCCGGACAATGTATATTTTGACGGGGCCCAGACTGATCTTGCAATAGGTAAATTAACTGAACTGCAGGATCAGGAAAAACCATTTTTTCTGGCAATAGGATTTTACCGCCCACATCTGCCCTTTAATGCACCAAAAAAATATTGGGATTTATATGAACGTGAAAAAATTACTCTACCGACGAACCAATACCTTCCCGAAGATTCACCCCCCATGGCAATAAATAATCTCCGTGAATTAAGAGGTTATACTGATTTTAAAGATATCAAAAAACCTCATGAAGGAATCCTGACAGAAGAAGAATCGCGTTTATTAAAACACGGCTACCTGGCCTCGGTAAGTTATATAGATGCACAGATAGGAAAATTGATTAATGAATTGGATCGGCTGGAACTAAGTAAAAATACAATAATTGTTTTATGGGGGGATCATGGATGGAAGCTGGGTGAACATGCCAGCTGGTGCAAGATGACCAACTATGAAATCGACACCCGGGTTCCATTAATCATCAGTACACCTGAACTAAAAAACAAAAACATAAAAACGGATGCCCTGGTTGAATTTGTGGATATATATCCCACACTATGCGAATTATCCGGATTAACCATACCAGATTTTCTCGAGGGAAAAAGTATGGTTCCCGTTATTCAACACCCCGAGGAATCTTTTAAAGAAGCAGTATACAGCCAGTTTTTGCGCGAGGGAATCTGGCTGGCACCGGATGGAATTGAATATATGGGTAATTCAATCCGCACCAACCGTTACCGGTATACTGAGTGGATAAACTGGGAAACCGGCACTTTGGTTGCAAGTGAATTATATGATCATAATTCTGATCCTGAAGAAAACAAAAACATTGCCATGGAAATCAACAATAAAGAGTTGATTACAGATTTGGCAAATCAGTTACATCTGGTCTTGCCGATAAATAAAAAATAAGGCCGTAGATTAATTTGAATTTGGAGTTAGTCTAAATATATTATAACCACTAAGTCACAAAGACACAAATCTATAATAAACAATTGGTTATCAGAAATATTAATCGCAAGAAAAGCAATTATTGTATTTAATTATAATTTTTAAAGCCCTTTTTTCTTCGTGTCTTCGAGCCTTCGTGGTGAAATTTGTAAATTAATTACTTCAGTTAATTTTCTTCATTCTCTCTAAAAATTGATCCGCATTCTCATATCCGGTCAGACGGATTGATTTTATCTCCTGGCCAGACGAAGACAAAAACACAATGGTTGGCACACCTTTTATATTAAATTTATCACGTAGCGCGGTCGTTTCTTCAGATTGAAAACTCGTTAGATCGGCCTTTAACATCACCAACCCCTTAGTGGCATCAATCACGCCCGGATCGGTAAATGTAAACTTATCCAGCTCTTTACATGGAATACACCAATCCGCATAGAAATCAATAATAACCGCTTTACCCTGACTCTGTGCCTCACTAAGTAATGCGGGTTGATAGGCGGTCCATTCGATACCCCCTTCCGCCTGGGAATCTGAAGGCAGAGCTATGAAAATACCAATCAGGATAAATAGTACGCCTACAATATTTCGTGCAATTTTAAAACCGGTTTTCCCCGTGTTCTTGTCAATCCATCCTAAGTAGACACCTGCAACTATTGCCAGCAAAGCAAGCAAGTAGAAGTATACACTTTTCTCAGGAAAAAGTGGTTCCAGAAAATATATTGCCATACCGATTAATACGAAACCAAACAATACCCGAACCCAAACCATCCAGGCACCGGATCTTGGTAAATTTGTGGCAGCACCTGAAAAAATTCCCAGAAACAGAAACGGTGTGCCCAACCCCATGGCCAGTATAAAAAACATCAAGAATCCAAGAAACGGATCTCCCAGTTCACCAACATAAGTCAGAAGTCCGAGAACAAATGGTCCAATACAGGGTGCAGCAATCAGACCCACTGTCAGACCCATAAAAAATGTTCCGATATAACCTGATCTGTTTTTACCGCCAACCATTGCCAATGATTGCGGAACCTGTATTTCATAGACACCAAACATACTCAGAGCCAGTCCTAATAAAACCAGAGCAATAAAAATCAAAACGATGGGATTTTGCAGTGCGCTGCCGAGAAATCCACCGGTGAGAGATGCCACCACACCAAGTATGGAATAGGTAACAGCCATACCGATAACATACACACTTGCCCGTCCAATTAATGCGCCCTTTTTACCTTCACTCTGACCACCAAAATAGCTGATAGTAATTGGGATAAGGGGATACACACATGGCGTTAAATTTAGCGCCAGTCCGCCAAGATAAATAAAAAATAATGTATAAATCAGACCACTGCTGCGCAGCACATCACCCATCTTCTGATCTTCAGTTTTATTTTCTTCCTCAAACTGTGGCATCACTTTGTCAAATATTTCCTGGTTTTCCGGCACAGTCACTGATCCGGTTTCAACAATTGACACCAGTTTCGTAACCTGGATACTTGAGGGCGCCAGGCAACTCTCATCATTACAGGCCTGATAATTTACTGTTGCCCGCAGAACCATATCCTCACCTGAATAATCAGGAGCAATGGTTATGGTCGTCTTGGCATAGGACTTTCCTTCATACACAGATACCTTGGTTTCTGAGAAAGAAAAATTTCTCAACTCCGGTTTCTGAAATTCGATTTTGCCATCAGCTAAGCCCTTCCGTTTCCTGAAATTCAATGTCTGTGGGTATGAGAAATTCTTCCAATGGTTGATTTGAATTTATATGCCATCCTTCTGCAATATTCAATTCAATCAGAATAGTATAGCTATTCTGTTTGGCCAATTCCTCTGCGGGCATTAAAAACCGGCCCCTTAAAATCTCTCCGGGCCCGGTTACACCATCCTGGCTGTCAGCTGAAAAGTAACGTTGAGAACAGCATGAGTGCGAGTATTGTGATATAATTTTTTAACACAACAAATCCCTTCATAAATATTTTAGTTATCGCTTTTCAATTCCTATCTACTAGCCAGGTGATTCCCGGTATATTTTATTATCATTTACAATCCAAATATCGAATGTTGAATTTAAAATAAAACTTTTGAGTTTGAAATATTTTTTATCCTATTTTACTTTCATCCAAAATAAATCAGTATTATTTGAACCTCTAAGTACATTTAATTTATCCAGATGAATATACAATCTCTTGCAGAGGCGCAGAGACACAAAGATTTATTTTTAAATGAGTTATGTAAATACCATGAAAGATTATCTAAAATATTTTTACACATTATAGATTCAAAATATATATTTCTTTGCGAATTAGCGCCTTTGTGTGAAAAATTTACGTTATGATCAGGTCAATTTTGCTAACGCTTTAATAATTACCTGCTTTTAACATCAATCTACAAACTTTAAATTCACAATGCCCTGCGCTCAAATTAATTAATTTTGATCAAACTGTTTAATTCATTTAAATTGAGGGGTTTAATTGATTTTCCTTAAATGTCCAAAATTATTTATTAACCTGTTATTTATTTAGAAACTTAGCAGCCCTGTAATACGCAATAATAAGAGCCGGGTAGTTTACTAAAACACTGACTAAAAAATTGGATGAACCAAATTATTATGCGATACAAAATTTTTATAAATATTATCACAATATTCCTGTTTGTAATTGCAACCGGGTCGATCAACGGCAGCGATGTATTGCAACAGCAAATTTTAAAAGCAAAAAACAAGGTAATGCCAGCTCTTGTACATATTGAACCCGTGAAGGAAATATTTGCATCCGGTAAGCGGGTAAAGGTTCAGGTCACCGGATCCGGTATGATTTTTTCACCGGATGGGTATATTCTGACCAATAATCATGTAGCCGAGAAGGCCAAACATGTCAAATGCACTTTGGAAAGTCGTGAAGAGGTATATGCCGAAGTAATCGGTCTGGATGCACTAACGGATCTGGCAGTTCTCAAGTTGGATCAATCCGGCAGGGATGGCAAACCATTTCCATTTGTGGAATTCGGCGATAGCGATAATTTAGAAGTTGGAGAAATTGTACTGGCTCTGGGCTCTCCATTAGGATTAAGCCGGTCTCTCTCCATGGGCGTCATTTCTTCAATTGATCGGTATTTTGAAGACCACGGACAAATGGTATCACCATTTAATTTATGGATTCAAACAGATGCCGCTATCAATCCCGGGAATAGTGGTGGTCCAATGGTTAATCTGGATGGCAAAGTGATTGGAATAAATGCCCGCGCCATCTTTTTTGGTGAAAATTTAGGATTTGCCATACCGGTAAATACGGCGAAATTAGTAATTGAGCGAATTCAGAAAGAGGGTGAGGTCAACCGTTCCTGGATTGGTGTTGATTGGCAGGAAATAAAGGAATTTAGGAACTATGCTGGTACTAAAAATCTGGATGGCGTATTGATTGCACAAATTGATCCGGGATCACCTGCAGCGCGATCGGGTTTAAAAGCCGGCGATTTGATTACAAGTATAAACAGCAAAGAAGTGAGCGCAATATATAAAGAAGAGCTCCCAAAGATAAGAAAACTGATAGCGGAAATTCCAGTTGGTTCTGAGATTAATATTAATTTTAAACGAAACTATGAACCCTCTTCAGTCTCTTTCAAGACAGAACAACGTGGTAAATTTGAAGGAAATGAATTTGAGTGCGAGCGCTGGGGCTTATCTGTAGAGGAATTAACACCAAGAATTATAAAAAATCTGCGACTCAAAGAGGATAAAGGTGTGCTTGTTTCTGGAGTGCGATCAGGCAGCATCGCTGACGAAGCGGATATTTTCAGAGGTAATGTGATCCGGTATATTGATGATACCGAAATTGCAGATCTGGAACACTTTAAAAAGGTATATGCAAGTTTGCAAACCCTGCCTCCAAAAGGTATTATGATCCGCCTTGTATATCGGAATGTTACAAATTTTGCATTGTTAAGGGAGTAACTACATGTTAAAAAATATATTAATATTTCTCATATTTATTACATCCGGACTATTCGCACAGTGGCCAGAAAGTATCGCGGATTTTCAAAAGAGTATGTGTACGGTTGAGTTTTACCAACCGCAATATGAAGTCCGTGAAATTAAAGATGACGCCAGGATTAAGAAAAAAATAACCGGCATTTTAGTTGATTCAAAAGGACTGATCATGACATCGGATGTGATTTTCCCGGCAAATCTCGACATCGTGTCGCAATCCAGGTTCTTCGTTGCCGGTCAAAGCAAACCTGAGGATATCAGTGTAAGCTTCAACAGCGAAGATAAATTGGATGCAAAACTTAGTTGGCATAGATGAGGAATTCAGAGTAGCTTTTATCCAGATTGATCAACCAAAAGATCTCCCGGATCCCATCGAATTTAACCAAATAGATGAGCCGGTTATCGGAGATAAATTGTATCTTATCCAGTATATGAATGAACGATATGACCTTGAAAACATTGTCACCAGTCACAATATCAATGCCATTCAGGAAAAACCATTTCGCAAAATTCTGACAACAACCACAATTGCCCCGCTCTCCGCCGGTGGACTGGCCATAAATGATGACGGTGATCCAATTGGGATTGTGTTTAGAACAAACGACCAGATGAATTCTTATGACTATGAAATCGATTTTTCTATGGGAAGATCTCTAATTACATCTGTGTTACCCGGAACTTATTTAATTGATCTGATTAAAGATCCACCGAGGATGCAAAAACAAAAAAATGGTACCGGAAAAAGCTGGCTTGGTATCCGGATGCAGATATTAAAAAAGGAGATGGCAGAATATTGGGATATTCCGGGTACATATGGAATTATAATCAATTCAGTCGTTCCGCAATCACCAGCCGATAAAGTTGGTATGCAGGTGGGTGATATTATCACCGCGATCAACGACTTCAAGATACAGGGTGATAAAGACCAGGATCTGGAAATAATCCGCAATTATATCAGATCTCTCCCAGAGGGACAAGTAAATCTCGCTTTTATTCGTGATAAAAAATCACAGAATATAAAGATCAATCTTGAAAATGCGCCCATAAGCAAATATTTTTCAGAAGAGCATTCTGAAGAATATTTACGATTTAGTATCAGGGAGTTGACCCAGGATATCATTCTTGAAAATGATCTTGATTTTGATATCGAAGGAGTGTGGGTATCACGGGTGGAGGAAGCTGGTGCCGCCAGTCTGAGCGGGCTGATGGTGCATGATCTTATTCTCACCATCAACGATCAGAAACTTGGATCCGTAGATGATTTCAAAAAACTTATGGATCCGATTACGGAGAAAAAACCTGAGTATGTACAATTATTTGTAAAAAGAGGAAATCGAACTTTGTTTGTATTTGTAAAAACATTACACCAGATTGATGGATCATCGGAGGGATAATGGATATTTTAAAAGTCATATTTGAAAAACAACACGAGTTAAATAAAAGAATCCTGAGAGAACGGCATGAAATGGATTATGACGAATTATGCGATCATGACAAAAATAATTCCGATCTCGAAAAGAAACGTATGGAGTGGCTGTTGCATTACAACCGGGCACAAATCCATGAATCCATTGAACTGGAAGATTCTGTTCCCTGGAAATGGTGGAAGGATCCGTCACCAATCGACTGGCAGAATATTGGAATTGAGTTGATTGATGAATTGCATTTTTGGGTTAGTAAATGTCAGATTGCCGGCCTGGATGTGGAAAAACTTCAGGATTTATATATTAAAAAGAACAAATTGAACCAGTTGCGTCAGGATAAAGGCTACGGTAGTACCTACCAAAAGGTCGACGACAAGGGAGTTGAAGATAATAAACGTATGGAAGAATTGCTTGATGAATAAATCTTTTTATCACTTACTCCCAAAAAATATAGAGGATTAATTGTGATGTCTTTCTTAAACCATACACAAAACCCGGTATTTGAGTTTCATATTTCACGTGAGATGCGTGATTTTTATCATGTGGATGAAAATCTATTTGCGCAGACCGGAAATGTTATTTTTGCCAATTTTTTTGCCGTGCGCGGCCTGGCAGATAAGATGAATAAAAAGCGAGATCTTGACCCTGTTCCCGGAAAAAACAATAAAAGCGGGTCAGTTAAATGCAATGGGACTCGTCGATGAAATACTACACCATGTGGTTCATCTTTATAAGGAACAGAAGAATAGTTCTGTGTTTAAGGAGGCACTCAGTTATCTGACAAAACAAATTGGAAAAAAAGAAATAGATCGTTTATTTTACAAATTTATATCGGACTTTCCGCCGATATCTGTCTACCGGCATGAACTGACCATTGATGAGTATCTGAAGGGACAAAGTCTCCGGCGTAAGTAATAAAGAAATCGTCCTGGAAGAAATTCTCATATTTCATCTGGCCAATCTAAATTCTGCCTTCGGTCCTTATAGAGAACTTTTTGATGATACGCGGATTAGCAAGGAGACTGGCTACCGAAAGGCAATGAGCACATTACATGAATTTTTCAACGCGCAACCTACATTTGGTCCGGAAAATCAGGATCTGATTGATATGCTGCGTACTCCGGCAGTAAAATTTCCCACCTCACTCACGGATCAATTGGAATTCATGCGAAAATACTGGGGAAATCTGTTAGCTAAATACATATTACGTTTATTAAGCAGTCTTGATTTGATAAAAGAGGAAAATAAACCTGTTTTTAGTGGCCCCGGTCCTACTTATTTGCCCAAATTTGATTTTGTGGGTCAGGATGAATATGAACGCTTTAGCCAAGATCTGGACTGGATGCCAAAAGTCGTTATGATCGCCAAAAGTACCTATGTGTGGCTGGATCAATTATCAAAGAAATATCAGCGTGATATTACCAAACTGGATCAGATCCCTGATGAAGAACTCGATATAATGGCCTCAAGAGGATTTACTGTTCTCTGGCTCATCGGGCTTTGGGAAAGAAGCAGTGCCTCACAAAAAATAAAACAAATAAATGGTAATCCGGAAGCCATCAGTTCAGCATATTCATTATATGAATACACAATTGCCCATGATCTGGGCGGTGAAAGTGCCATAAAGAATTTACAGACTCGTGCCTGGCGAAGAGGAATTCGCCTTGCCAGTGATATGGTACCAAACCATATGGGTCTGTTCTCAAAGTGGATTGTAGAGCATCCGGAATGGTTTATTCAATCGGATCACCCGATTTTTCCCAGTTACAGTTTTAACGGGCATAATTTATCTGATGATGGGCGGGTTGGCTTATACATCGAAGATGGGTATTGGGATCGAACTGACGCTGCGGTTGTATTTAAGAGAGTGGATCATCATACCGGCGATGTAAAATATATTTATCATGGAAATGATGGCACCAGCATGCCATGGAATGACACCGCTCAATTAAATTTTCTCCGGGCAGATGTTCGTGAAGCGGTGTTACAAACCATCCTGAGCGTTGCCCGACAGTTTCCGGTTATCCGGCTCGATGCAGCAATGACACTGGCAAAGAAACACTTTCAACGATTATGGTTTCCGCCGCCGGGCAGCGGTGGTGATATACCAAGCCGTGCCGAATTCGCAGTAAGCGGGGAAGAGTTTAACAGGATGTTTCCTGTTGAATTCTGGCGTGAGGTTGTGGATCGGGTTGCAGCAGAAGTTCCGGATACATTATTATTGGCGGAAGCCTTTTGGATGATGGAAGGTTATTTTGTGCGTACCCTGGGTATGCATCGTGTGTATAACAGCGCTTTTATGAATATGTTGAAAAATGAGGAGAATCAGAAATACCGCCAGGCGATTAAAGAAGTTATGAATTTTAATCCTGAAATTATGAAGCGCTATGTCAACTTCATGAATAACCCTGATGAGGATACTGCTGTTGCCCAGTTTGGTAAAGAAGATAAATATTTTGGCGTCTGTATCATGATGGCTACACTGCCCGGTTTACCCATGTTCGGACATGGCCAGATTGAGGGCTTTACTGAGAAATATGGTATGGAGTACCGACGGGCATATTGGGATGAACAAGAAGATCAGCACTTGATTGCGAAACATGAACGGGAAATTTTTCCGGTTCTTAAGAAAAGATATTTATTCAGCGAGGTACAAAATTTTGTCCTGTTTGATGTGGTGGACCATCATGGGGTTGTGAATGAGAACATATTCGCTTATACCAACCGGTCAGGTGACGAACGAGCATTGGTGGTTTACAATAATAAATACGACCGGGCCAGCGGGTGGGTGCGCTATTCCAGCGCCAGTGCGCAAAAGGAATTTACCCATTCCCTGCGTTCAGGACTGGCATTAAACGAGAGTGCTGAATATTTTACCATCTTTCGGGATATGATCAGTGGATCCGAATTTATCCGCAATAATCAGGATCTTCAGGATCAGGGTTTATTTGTACTATTAGATGGCTTCAGATACCATGTTTTTACCGATTTTCGTGAAGTAAGGGATGATGAGTATCATCATTATTCTCAGATTACCGCATATCTGGATGGCCGGGGTGTACCCAGTGTGGATGAAGCACTCAAAGAAACATTTCTTGCGCCGGTTCATACTCCTTTTCACAAATTGTTTTCCGATAAAATCATCTTTCTCCTTACCGCAGAAAAAATGTCACCATCCGGTAAAAAAGAATTATTATCGAATTTTACTCCCAATGTGAACGCACTTTTTAGTGAGCTGCAGAAATATTTCAACATTTCCAGTGATTATAGTTCCCTGGTAAATGAGGAACAAGATCGATTATCGACACTATTGAAACTTAAAAATCCATCTCAGGCGTTTAAGACAACCGATGCAAAAATCCGGAAAAGTATTATTACTCTGATTAAATCAGAAGATAAAAACATTATTGTCTATTACCTCTGGAATTTACTGGCAGATCTGGGAGCTATTCAGGATGAAAACTTTAAGGCCATGCTTAGTGTATCATGGTTAGACGAATTGCTATTTTCAAAAATGATAAGAAATACGCTTATAGAGACCGGTGTGTCCGTTGAAGATACCGATGCCATATTAAATTTGCTCCGGACGCTTATTGTTCAATGGGATTGGAATACGAAATATGCAAAAGATCCGGTTATGGCGCTTTATGCATTATTTGAACAACCGGAAACCAACAGATACTTACAGGTAAATCGATATCAGGAAGTTTTGTATTTTAACAAAGAATCATTTCTCCAGATCATCCGGTCTTTATCAATATTGCAGATAATTGAAAAGGGATTTACAAAGACAACTGCTATTCATATTTCCAAATTACTGGCCCTTCAAAACTTAGCAGATGATTGTGGATATCAGGTAGAAAAATTGATAAATGCAGCGGAAGGTGTTACCAAATAACTTTCAGTATTCGGGACGTCTTATATACTCGATAGGATCCGTCAGGCCCGCTTGCCTGAATCCGCGCAAACGCAAGGCACAACTATCACACTCACCACATGCCCGATCCTCATTTGAATAACAGGACCATGTTAATTCAAACGGCGCCCCCAATTCATAACCTTTTAAGATTATTTCGCTTTTCTTCATATGGATCAGCGGGGTAATGATTTCGATGGATGTACCTGGTTTTGTTCCCTGATCAATCACCTGATTGAATGACTGGAAAAAATTCTCGCGGCAATCCGGATATCCCGATGAATCTTCTTCGACGGCTCCAATATAGATCTTTTGTGCATCAATCACCTCAGCCCAACTGGTGGCAATCGCTAGAATGTTTGCATTACGGAACGGCACGTAACTGGTTGGGATTTCCTTACTATCCGGTTCAGCCTTACTAACATCTATAGAACGATCAGTGAGACTTGATCCACCGATTTCAGCCAGATATGAGATATCAACCACCAGACGTTCTGAGATTTGATAATGATCTGCAATTTGATTAAAGGCCTGAAGTTCTCGTGTTTCCGTTCGCTGCCCATAATTGATATGTAAGAATGCCATATTATATTTTTCAGTCGCTATAGCCGCTGTCACACAGCTATCCATTCCCCCTGAGACAAGCACAACTGCTTTTGGCTTATGCACTAAAACGACCCTCTGCTATCCGGATCATGAATGGCTGTAATGGTTGAGTTCATCCCGCCACGAGTACTAAACGCCCCGATTACCTGCATATATCTTGGTTTACAAGCAGACACGAGATCATCCAGGATCTGGTTAGTCACCGCTTCATAAAAAATTCCCTGATTTCGGAATTCCAGAAAATAATATTTCAATGCTTTTAACTCCAGACATAATTTATCCGGAATATAGTTTATCGTGATCACACCAAAATCGGGTAAACCGGTTTTGGGACACACCGATGTAAATTCGCTGTTTACATGCGTGATTTTATAATCACGATTTGGATATTTGTTTTCAAATACTTCGATATCAGACATATTCTATCCTTTTCTTGCGCAGAGATTAGCGAAGCGGTCTCTGCGGGTTGTGTTCATTTGCCCGGAAACCGCTGTGCTAATTTCCGGGTGAGAATCTCTGTTTCTTGCGCAGAGATTAGCGAAGCGGTCTCTGCGGAGTGTGTTCATTTGCCCGGAAACCGCTGCGCTAATTTCCGGGTGAGAATCTCTGTTTCTTGCGCAGAGATTAGCGAAGCGGTCTCTGCGGAGTGTGTTCATTTACCCGGAAACCGCCATGCTAATTTCCGGGTGAGAATCTCTGTTTCTTGCGCAGAGATTAGCGAAGCGGTCTCTGCGGATTGTATTCATTTACCTGGAAACCGCTATGCTAATTTCCGGGTGAGAATCTCTGTTTCTTGCGCAGAGATTAGCGAAGCGGTCTCTGCGGCGTGTGTTCATTTGCCCGGAAACCGCTGCGCTTATTTCCGGGTGAGCGCTATACTCCCCTTTTATCAGGAGCCCAAATAAATTTATGCATTTGTAATTGCATACGAACCGGTAATTTTTTATCCAATACCCATTTTGCCAAAACTTCGTACTCAATTTTGTCAAAAACGGGTGAAAATAATACAGTACAGATTTGATCAAGTTTATATTTATCGATCACATCTACAGCAAAATCAAAATCCGCTGCATCACCAATAACAAATTTAACTTCATCTCTTTCTGTCAGGCAGGATATATTCTCCCACCTCATCTTTTCTGATTCATTGCTTGACGGGCATTTGATATCCATGATCCGGTGGACTCTCTCATCTATCCCGGAGATATCCATGTGCCCTGCCGTTTCGATAAGTAACTGAAACCCGGCATCGCAGAGTTTTGTCATCAACGCATGCACATTCTTTTGAATCAGGGGTTCCCCGCCCGTTATTTCAACTAGTCGGCACTTATATGATTTCACTTTCTCGATTATCTCATCGATTGTTTGATCAGTCCCCTCAAAGAATGCATACTCGGTATCACAAAAACTACAGCGTAGATTACAATACGTCAGACGGACAAACACACAAGGCAATCCTGCAAAGGTAGATTCCCCCTGAATACTGTAAAAAATCTCATTAATGCGTAAGGTGTTTTTATTATTTTTCGGCATAGGCAACGCGATATTTGTCGGTTTCCCAAATCTCAATCAAGGCCAGACTGATTCCTTCGGGCAGAAGTTTGTCAATTTCACCATAGAAGAATCTGGCGATATTTTCTGCTGTGGGATTCAATTTGTCAAATGGTGCAATTTTATTAAAATCATTATGATCAAACGGTCCGATTACCTGCCATGTAATTTTTTTAAGATCCGAAAAATCTATGGCGATTCCGACTTTATTTAACTGAGTTGCGGTCACCTCAACTCTTATTTTCCAATTATGTCCATGCACTCTGGCGCAGGGACCGTCATAATCTCTGAGCCGGTGTGCTGCTGATATTTTTGATTCAATTGACAATCTGTACATATATTTCCTTTCTTAGAAGCAGCGCAATTTACTTAAAAATTAAGGTCAATTCAAAGCAATTGAATTCGTAACAAAGTGATCAAATATGCGTACAAAATGCTGTTTCCCAAAAATTTTAAATATCGTGCTAACCAATTCACAAAAAATGTTGTCTAATATGCTATTACGCTTAACTTAATATTGGGCCGGGAATCAGCAGATAACACACACAGAAAATCAGAATTTTGGATTTTGGATTTTGGATTTAGAAATTAAAGCTACCACCTTCTCCGGAAAATATGAAATGCGCCCTTACTGGCTATTTATTCAAACCTTGTTTATTTTAATTCCTACACTTTTAATCGCCCAAGACAATGCTGTAAGTTCGCCGGATACGATTCACGCCATAAGAGTAAATGATGAAATAAAGGTTGACGGATTTTTGACCGAACCCGCATGGTTGCAAAGCAGAGGTATCTCATCATTTGTACAACGGGATCCGATCGAGGGCGCCAAACCCACCCATCCAACCATTGTTTATATTCTTTATGATGACCAGGCGCTTTATATTGGCGCCCGCCTCTACGATCCATCTCCTGATTCAATCATCTCCAGACTTTCCCGCCGTGATGCCAACCTGGACTCAGATGCATTTGGTGTATTTATTGATCCGTATCTCGACCGGCGCAGTGGGTATTATTTTGGATTGACCGCTGCGGGTACTTTTATCGATGGAGTTATGCTTAATGATGACTGGGATGATAGTTCATGGGATGGGGTTTGGGAAGGTGAAGTGCATATGGATGAATCCGGGTGGACAGCTGAGATGCGCATCCCTTATTCCCAACTTCGCTTTCACCGTCAAAATAAATATAAATGGGGCATAAATTTTAGAAGAGATATTAAACGGTTAAATGAAGTGAATTTATTGGTGTTCACTCCTAAAAATGGTAGCGGATTTGTTTCACGATTCCCCATACTCACAGGTATTTCAAACATAAATCCTGATCGGACTGTTGAGATGTTACCATACGTCCGTGGAAAAGCAGAATTTCTTGAGGTTCCACCTGGTGATCCGTTTAATGACGGATCCCGTTTTATTCCTGGAATAGGTACAGACTTCAAATATGGCATCAGCAACAATCTTACCCTGGATGGTACGATTAACCCTGATTTCGGACAAGTGGAAGTGGATCCTGCCGTGGTAAACTTAAGTGATGTAGAAAATTATTTTCAGGAAAGACGACCGTTTTTTATTGAAGGCGCTTCTATCTTCAATTTTGGCTATGGCGGTTCACGGAGCAATTGGGGATTTAACTGGGGAAACCCCGATTTCTTTTACTCGCGCCGTATTGGTCGTGCCCCAACCGGCAGTCTACCCGACTACGATTATGCCGATGTTCCCGATGGCACCCGGATTCTTGGTGCCGGAAAATTAACCGGCAAATTGGGTGGCGACTGGAATCTGGGAACAATTTATGCACTTACTGCAAGGGAATATGCAGATATTTCAAAGGACGGGGTTGTTTCAAAATCAGAAGTCGAACCCCTAACCCATTTTGGCATAATGCGATTGCAAAAAGAAATAGACAAAGGAAGGCAGGGAATTGGAATTATATCGACATTGGTATCACGTGATTTTAAAGATCAAAGTCTGCAAAACGAGATGAATAAGGGTGCCATGAGTTTTGGTTTGGATGGCTGGACATTTCTTGATAAGGAAAAGATGTGGGTAACCACTTTCTGGACAGGAATGTCACATATTCGTGCAAACCAGGAACAAATGTTAAACGTGCAAACCAGCTCGCAGCATTATTTTCAACGACCCGATGCCAGTCATGTGAACATCGACTCATCCGCGACATCGCTTACGGGATTTGCCGGTCGGATACTTGTGAATAAACAAAAAGGAAATGTGATATTTAATTCGGCACTCGGTTTCATCGATCCCAAATTCAATGTAAATGATGCCGGATTCATGTGGCGGAGCGATGTCATCAATGGTCATATCGGGAGCGGATACAAATGGACAGAACCTGGTGCCTTTAGTCGCCAGACCCAACTTATATTTGCACTATTTGGCAGTATGGACTTCGGACATAATGTGGTCTGGTCCGGAGTTTTTGCAGATGCGTTCATCCAATTTTTGAATTATTATTCAATTGATCTTATGTATGCGTATAATCCTGAATCATTAAATAATCGACTGACCCGTGGCGGACCGCTCACTATCAGCCCACCAGGCTGGGAATTAAATATCGAAGTAGAGAGTGATGACCGCAAGCCTATGACTGTCGGGCTGAGAACAGGTGGTTATACCCGTAGTTCTGAAGATTGGTCCCGGCGATTCAGCATATCGCTTGACTGGAAGCCGATCCCCAACCTTATGTTAAGTTTAACTCCAGGTATTTCATGGGATCAGGAAGACACACAATGGATCGATGTGTTCAGCGATCCTACCGCAACACATACGTACATGAACAGGTATGTGTTTGGCGAAATGTACCAGGTTGAATTTTCAGCAAGCATTCGAATGAACTGGACTTTTACACCAAAATTAAGTTTTCAACTTTTCGCCCAGCCCCTCATCTCGAAAGGCGATTTTACTAATTTTAAAGAACTGGCCCGGCCAAGCAGCTATGAATTTAACCGCTATGGTGAAAATGGATCAACTATTACAACAGAAGACGGTGAGTATATCGTCGATCCGGATGGTCCTGGCCCTGCAGAGCCATTTTCATTTTCTGATCCAAATTTCAATATTAAATCATTACGGTTGAATGCGGTATTGCGCTGGGAATACCTGCCCGGTTCAACATTGTACCTGGTTTGGACCCAGAGCAGATTTAACGATTCTTATCAAACTGATTTTCAATTCAATGATGCAGTTGACGCAATTTGGAATGAAAATGCAGATAATATTTTCATGGCAAAACTTACCTATTGGCTTCACCTCTAGAGTATCTCCTCATTAATTTCGCTATCTGCTTTCGGCCATCAGCCCTCAGCAAAAGATCGATGTCTCATAACTGATAGCCGATAACCGACAGCGGATAGCCTTTTCTATTCTTTTTTAATCTGTTTTTGTCATATTGAGATTCAATTTTTCAACGCAAAGTGTAATATTATTTCATATATTCGTCGGATTTAATTTTTTGGATCCCGCGAATACATTTTGGCGTTCGCGAAAAAACAATCGGCATCTATTTCAATACAATACTGACGATAATTGATAAGAAATGAAATATAATTTAATAATATACATTTTCTCAATTCTGTGCATCAATCCACTCGGGATATTTGCAGACGATAGCAATGACGTCGTTACACCAACACCCGATGTTTCTGTACATATTTTTCAGGTGTTTGAAGAGATGAATATTGATGGAAAATTGGAGGAAGCGGTCTGGCAAACAGCTACTCGTAAAAAACTTTTATACGAAACACAACCGGGAGATCTGACCAAGCCTCTGGTAGAGACAGAAGTTCTCCTAACTTATGATGAAACAAGTCTTTATCTCGCCTTTAAATGTCAAGATGATCCAAACCTGATCCGGGCAACCATGCAGGATCGTGATAAGATCTGGGACGATGATTTTATTGGAATTGAACTAGATACTTACGGAGATGCAAACTGGGGATATTTCATATTTGCAAATCCTTATGGCATTCAGGGTGATTTACGGCTTAGCAACAACAGCCACCGTCCGGAAATTACATTCGATTTGTTATATGAATCACAGGGTATTATTACTGAAGATGGTTATCAGGTTGAAATGTCCATACCATTTAGCAGTTTACGGTTTCCGGATAAAACCGAGCATGTCTGGCGGGTAAATTTCTTTCGCAATCATCCCCGCAGTAGTCAAAGAAATTACTCCTGGATCCCGATCAACCGTGATGATCCATGTGAAATGTGTCAATACGGACGACTAACCGGTTTAACCAATATAAGATCAGGAAATCCACTCGAATTATTACCATCTGTCACTGCTAACAAATCCAGTTACATAGAAGACGAAGAAAATTCGAATTCAAAGTTTATAAATGATAAAGTGACGGGTGAACCGGGAATCAGTGTCAGATGGTCAGCCACACCAAGTCTTATGTTCGAGGCGACACTTAATCCCGATTTTTCACAAATTGAATCGGATGCCTTACAAGTTGATGTTAACACCACTTTTGCTCTGCAGTTTCCTGAAAGACGGCCGTTCTTTATGGAGGGGAGCAACATGTTTCGAACCCGAAACAGGGTGGTCTATACAAGGTCAATCAATGATCCGATCGCAGCCGGTAAAATACTTGGTCGCTGGGAACAAAATTCAGTTGCCTATCTTGGCGCAATAGATGAGAATACTCCCCTGATTTTGCCTTTTGAAGAAAAAAGTGAATTAATAGAAATGAACAGAAGTATTACAAATATTGCCCGGTATAAAAATTCATTTGATGAGAGTTCTTTTTGGGGTGCAATTCTTACCGATCGCAGGCTCCAGGCAAATGGCTCAGGAACTAACTTTGGCATAGATGGTAATTGGCGAATTAACGATAATCTGGCGCTGGATTGGGAGCTAATCGGCAGTTATACTAAGGAACCGAATGATACCTCATTGACGACAGAAATAAATCATGAAAAATTTAGTCGTGATTCTCTGACGGCGGGCTTTGATGGTGAGTCATATTGGGGAGACGCCGCAAATATCGGTATTGAATGGAAAGACCGGAATTTAAATATCGATCTGTCATACGGTCAAACTTCACCCACATTTAGGGCCGACAATGGATTTGTGCGTTCCAATAACCGGCGCAGAGTATTTCTACGTAGTCATTATACATTTTTTACTAATTCTTGGTTTCTCGACAAATTCAGTCCTCAGCTAATGGCCGGTGTATTTTACAACTTTGATGGCAAATTGAAAGACATCTGGGTTGAACCGGGCATTTTTTTCATATTTAAAAAACAAACTAATTTTCAACTTGAATACGCATTTAATTCAGAAAATTTTTCTGGTATACAATTCAACAATATGAATCGTTTGAGAATTTCTGTCGAAAGTTTTTTTAGCGAGCCCTTTTCAGTCATGTTTAACTTTCAGACCGGCAAATCTATTGCCCGTGATGAACTGGTTCCGGGGAAAGGTTCGGATCTGGATTTGACTGCCACGATCAAACCCGTACAATCGTTGATCATCGAACCGTCGCTGGCATACTCTTATTTAAACAGAGAAGATAACGGTGAAACAATTTTTGACGGTTATATTTTGAGAGCCCGGGTCAATTATCAATTTACCAGGGAATTGTTCTTACGAATAATTTGTCAATATGATGATTTCAATGATTATTTTGGATTTGAACCATTACTTACTATAAAATAAATGCATTCTCGATATTTTATATCGGATCAAAACATGATTATATCAAATTTGAACATCCCTACAGCTGGACACCCGCTACACGTCAGTATTTTCTAAAATTTCAATATCTATTCAGGATATAATTACCCTTCTGATAACTTCCGGTTTATTTTTTTGATCAGCCCGGGGCCCTCATATATGAATCCGGTATATAATTGCACCAAACTGGCGCCGGCATTAATTTTCTCCAGGGCGTCCTCAGGTGCATGAATCCCCCCCACGCCAATGATCGGAATTTTTCCTGATGATTTTTGCGTCAGGTAGCGAATAACCTCTGTCGATTTATCCTTAAGCGGTTTACCACTCAATCCGCCGGCACCCGCTGTTTCCACAATATCAGTTGCCGTGATCAAATTTCCTCTCGAGATTGTCGTATTTGTTGCAATTATACCGTCAATACCGGTTTCAGATACGATATCAACTATATCATCCAGCTGTCTCTCATTCAGATCCGGTGCAATTTTTAGTAAAATCGGTTTGCGGTTTTCTTTTTGTCTATTCCGCTTTTCCAACTCGCTGAGTATCTTTGTCAGAGGTTCTTTTTCCTGTAAATCTCGCAAACCAGGGGTGTTTGGTGAACTCACATTTACGACAAAATAATCAACCAGGTCAAATAAGGCATTAAACCCGGCAATATAATCTTCTCCGGCGCTTTCATTAGGCGTTATTTTATTCTTGCCAATATTGCCACCGACCACAATATTTGATTTTCTTTGGCTTAGCCGTCGTGAAACCAGATCAATTCCATCATTATTAAACCCCATCCGGTTTATCAATGCCTGGTCTTTTTTTAGGCGAAAAATTCTCGGGCGATCATTCCCCGGTTGTGGTTTTGGTGTAACAGTGCCGATTTCTACAAATCCAAAACCCAGATCCGCTAATTGATCAACCATCTCAGCATTCTTGTCAAAGCCCGCCGCCAATCCAACCCGATTGCGAAAGGTGAGCCCAAAAAGTTCTTTCTGATATTTGGAATTTGATCTGTTATAAAATAATGCAAGAATTTTGCTTATTAATGGAATTCTAAGAAATGACACAAGAAGAACATGCACCTTTTCGGGATCGAATTTAAATAATACAGGCCGGATTAGAATTTTATACATACGTTATAAAACCTTAACTATTACCAAAGTCATGTCATCATGCTGCTGTTTACCCTTACTGAATTTATCAACTTCGTGATACACAACTTTGATTAGTTCCCCCGGTGATTGATTACAATGGTCTATTATCAATTGTTCCAGTGCTTCTTCAGAGAATTCTTCATTGCTCTTATTCATCGCCTCAGTTAAACCATCCGTATAAAATATAAAGAGATCACCCGGCTCGATTGGGATTCGATTCTCTTCAATCATTTTATTAAACAATTCACCCTTCTCTAAACCAATGGCCAGACCTTTGCCATGTATTGTCGAAATAGTATTACTATTTTTATGATAGTGTAACGCCGGGTTATGGCCAGAACGAGCAATAATCAATTCCCTGTTTGTCATATCAAATATGCCAAAGATCATACTTATAAATGCATCACTGCGTGTATTCTCAAAGAAGAGGAAATTTAGTTCTTTCAGAATTTCTCCCGGCGATTGGGCATACCTGCTTAATGCCTTCAGAAAACCCTTTACCAGTGTCATATAAAATGCGGCTTTGGTTCCTTTTCCTGATACATCGCCAATCACAATGGCCAGTTTACTTTGATCATATCTGATAAAATCATAATAATCACCACCCACTTCCTGGGCTGGAATACAATCTGCAGCTATTTCCAGATCTTTAAAAATCGGTGTAACCCGCGGCAGAAGACTCATTTGCACCTCACGGGCAATTTTTAACTCCTCCTGCATCCGCTGTCGTTCACTGATATACTTTCCCAGGGCAGGTTCGATCTCAGAAAAATCTGATATTTTATCGCGGGAGGTCAGACACCATATTATGTAGATAAACACAGAGATAAAAATGATAAGAGCAGTAGTAAGACCTGTGTCGGTGTTCAGGCCAAAAAATATAACAAACGGTGCAAGCATATAACTCAAGATGGCAAAAAACGTTACCCAAATATCATTTTCAAATAGCGTCCGGATGATTACGGCAAAAACAAGTGTCTGGATTATTATCCCGGCTGCAGTCGGCAAAATTGCAATCCCGGAAGTAACACTGTATAACAGAGCAATTAAGAAAATTATTAAATATTTCTTTTTGGAAACTGAATATAGATACGATGAAAGCAGAATCACAATTACCGTAACCAGGTAAAGTTGAGCCCATAAAGTATGACTTAGTTCCGCCAATATCGGATTAAATGATGCCAGGGTATTAAGATTCACATCCGGGGGAAAAATTGCTGTGAGTGGATATATGTGGTTTACTATCCAGGTTAGAGTTAAAAGCAGAGTAAAGCTGGCCATTCCTGTTGTGACACCCCGCAATAAACCCAGTCCAATATATGAATGAAAAATATGCCCGGATGTCAAGAGATCAATTGGGATAAATTTTTCTTTCCAAAGTTCCCTGCCAACCGATTCACTGACAGAAAAAACAATTATAAAACTACTTCCAACCAGCACAGGTGGAAGAAAGAGTGACAGGTAATATAGCCATCCTGTTTCCAGATTCTGCATTAGCAAATGATTGAACATTAGCGCAACAGCAATAATCCCGGCTAAGTACACTGAAAGTTTAAACCGTATCTCATTATTCTTAATTTTTTTATATCCTATTGCGACCACTATAACTGATATCGAAATCAATAAAACTACGTTTAGAATACCCTGCAATATGTCGAACTGATTCTCTTTTTCCGGTGTGTTAAAATAAATAATCTCCATTTTGGAGATTAGATTTCCCTTTAGACTGATTTTAATATCTATGTCAGAATCTGTATGGTGCATATCTGTGTTAAATGTAAAGTCGTAGTCTCTACGTTGATTTTGAGATTCGATATAACTTGAATCCTCGGGTGTACCAACGATCTGCGAACTAACCACCAGTGAATCTTCTACTTTCAAGGCACCGGATATGTTTTTGTATGCAGTGTAGGTCTTAATCAATTCCGTAGCGGTTTTCCTGGCTGCAATCAAACTGGATTGTTCAAGAATGAGTGAGTCCGGAATCTCCGCATCAACTGCAAATAAATTTCCCCGGGAATCAAACTGCATTTGTATGTGCTCATATTTGTGGAGATCTGGATCAATTCTCCTTTCACTTCCATGTAAACCAGAATGTGCCTCAACATGCACCAATTCCGCAGTCCAATAATAGCCCGGATACTCCAACCGCAAAAGTTCATTTCCTTTGGCCAGACCATATTGATCCTGCACATATTCAACCAGTTGATTATTATTTCTAAAATGAATATTTACGGTATAATTCTCAGGGGTAACGCCTAATTGACCGGCAATTTCCAATGATTTGGTTTTTATTAAATCCGGAGAAGTTTCGTATGTCATCCCGCCAACAGGATGCGTATCAGGGAATAAATAGTAGGTGAGAAAAAAACTTACTATTAATATTATGATTGATAAACTAAACAGTTTCCACTTATTCATGGACATAATATTTTATTATTTTTATAATTCTATGAACCAAATATATATTGGATTATGTGTCCCGAAAATATCCCGGAAACGAAAAATCCATAATTATTAACATGTAATCTTGACAGTATCCGTGTCAAATTTTTCTTTAAAAATATCAATGACAGATACACCAAGCGCAGCCGCGTGTAATCCTGCAAGTTCCTGCAAGTAATTACACAATGTCTGAATTGTCGCCCTGCCTCTGAATGATTCTGTTTTTACATAAGTCATTTGACCGGTTTCATATTTTGCATTATTATAGCATAGCCGCTGCGAAATAATAACTCCAATAAAATCAGTTTAATAATATCGGATAGAATATATTCCGTGGCAGATTTTAATATAAATTTAATTTTTATCACAGGCAATTTTCTTAAAGGATTTTGATATGGGTGAATCACTAAAACGACGCGGATGGTATGATGGCTGGTTCTACGCCAGGTTTATCGATTCCAATGTAACCACATTCCGCAACCGCATATTCAAATACATCGATCCTGACAAACGAATTATTGATATAGGATGCGGCACAGGTGGGTTTACCATGAAAATTGCCAGGATCAGTAAATATGTTTTGGGTGTTGATATTTCTGAGAAACAAATTGCCATGGCGCAGAAGAGACTTGAACAGAGTGATGTGAAAAACCTTGATTTTCTAGCGAGTAATGCAACCGAATTAGAAACCCACATAGATGAAAAATTTGACTATGCCATCCTCACCTTCATTATCCATGAAATTGATCAGGCAGAGCGACTGGAACTTCTCTCAGAAATTAAGAAAATTGCACATAACATAGTTATCCTTGATTATCACCATCCCATGGGACACAATATATCCGGTTATGTTATCAGGTTAACCGAATTCTTTGCCGGCAAGATTCATTTTAAAAATTTCCTGGATTTTAATAAACGGGGTGGACTTGGCCCACTCCTGGAAGACTCGGGGCTTAAAATCATTCAGGATAAAATAAACCGGCCACAGGTTTTCAGGACGGTGGTTGTAACACCTGAGAGATAAACTAGCAGAGACACATTGAAAATCCTGCATCTTGTATCTTGGATCCAGCATCTAGCATCCTGTATCCTGTATCCTGTATCTTGTATCTTGTATCCAAATTTTTTCTTAACTTTCTGCCATGCCAGATAATGATTTCAACCTAATCCACGGCGATGCCCGGCAAATGCCTGAAATTCACGACCGATCTGTACATTTGATCGTCACTTCTCCGCCCTACTGGCAGATCAAGGATTATGGACCCAAAAAACAAATTGGGTATCACCAAACTTATGAAGAATATATAAATAACCTTAATCTGGTTTGGAGTGAATCATTTCGTATTCTTGAAAATGGTTGCCGTTTATGTATCAATATCGGAGACCAATATGCCCGGGCGGTTGATTATGGTCGCTATAAAGTCATCCCAATCCGTACTGAAATTATCAAATATTGTGAATGTATCGGTTTGGATTATATGGGTTCGATTATCTGGCAAAAAGTATCTAATATCAGTACCACCGGAGGCGGACATGTGATGGGATCTTATCCCTATCCACGGAATGGTATATTGAAACTGGATTACGAATATATACTTATTTTCAAAAAGTCGGGAAAAGCACCAGCGGTCAATCCAAAACATAAAAAGCAATCTGCTCTGACAAATGAAGAATGGAAGGAATATTTTTCCGGTCATTGGAAATTCCCGGGCGTCAGACAAAAAGAACACCTCGCAATGTTTCCTGAAGAGCTGCCGCGACGCCTGATTAAAATGTTCAGTTTTGTGGGTGACCATGTTTTTGATCCGTTTTTGGGTAGCGGCACGACAATGAAAGTGGCAAAAGAATTAAAACGCCGCTGTAGTGGTTATGAGATAAACAGTGAATATATCACAATCATAAAAAACAATCTGGATGTGCGAATTAAATTAATTGTTCAGGAGAATGGAACGCTTGATTATTCTCAACGAATTCAAAAACAACCTTATATATTCAGGGATCCTAACCAGATAAAAAAATTAAGCGAAGAGAACAAAAATAGCCAACCGGTTGAAGAATATTTTAAGGTTGTAAAAGTATTGTCCCCACTCATGATGGAACTTAATGATGGAAATAGGATCACTTTACTCGGACTTCGAGAGTTCTCCGGTACAAAGCTGGCGGCAGTAAATTTCCTGGTTGAAAACGTTCTAGGCAAACATGTCTTTTTTAGACTGGACGATAATCATGACGACTCACATGTTTATCTGTACCTGAAAAACAAAACATTTATCAATGCCCATTTGATAAAAAAGGGTTTGGTCAAAGTTGATACCAGAATAAATTTCCATCACAAAAGAAGATTCATGACATATCTGCCAGAGTAACTATGCCTGATTATTTTGAACAAGTTGCACATCTTTTATGACATGTAATGGAATAATTCTTAAATTAATTTTTTCTAACCGAATAAAATGAATCCCTTCATGCGTTACAGCGCATATTAATCAGAGAACGAAAGGTTTTTCATGAATAAAAAGATGATCATTATCCCTCTTGCCATTTTACTGGGCGGCTTCCTCATTATGCAATTTCTTATGTCATTTCGCGAGGATCAACCTGCGCAGGTAAGGGAGATCAAGGCAAAGATTGTGGATGCACAAGTGGTGACACTCTCAGATGTTAGTTCACAGATAATTGGTTACGGTCGCGTGACATCCGCACAACCCGTAACCCTGGTCAGTGAGGTAAATGGGATCCTGGAATCGGGCACCATTCCTTTCCGTCCTGCTCAGGATTTTAACAAGGGTGATATTCTGCTCAAAGTGGATGACCGTCAAATCCGATTAGATATTAATACCGCAAAGAGTGATTTGCTCAATGCATTGTCTGTGGTACTGCCAGAAATCAAGGTAGATTTTCCCGATGACTATACCATATGGCAAAACTATTTTAATTCAATCAGTTATGATAAAAAATTAGCGGCCATGCCCGAGATCAATAATCAAAAGATCAAGCTGTTCTTATCCCGTTTCAATGTATTTAAATTATATTATCAGATTAGGAACTTAGAGATCCAATTGGAAAAACACTTTTTTATTGCTCCTTTCAATGGGATCGATAATTTCAACAGTACGATATGCCGGATCAACCACAAGGGTTGGGAATCACACTTGGTGAAATTATTAATATGGATGATCTGGAAATTGAGGTTCCATTGCCCGTAAATGACATCGAATGGATTGACAAAGACAAGCCTGTCATATTTACTTCAACTGAAATGAGTGGCAGCTGGTCCGGCAGAGTAAAACGTATCGGCAAAAACATTGATACCCGGACACAAACCGTTCAGGTATTTATTGCCGTTCAAAATTCAAAAAAATCTGGATTATTTAATGGTGCATTTCTTGAGGCCAACATTCCCGGTAAAACAATTAATAATGCCATTTCCATCCCCAGAAAACTAATATATGATAATCAGTATGTTTATCTGGTAACAAACGGTCAGTTGGAATATCGCCGGATTAAAGTTGCGCGTCGCGAAATGAACAGCGTGATTATTAATAGTGGTCTCGCCGTGAATGATACTCTGGTCACCGAAGTCTTACAGGGCGTGGCAGCTGGGATGCCTGCCAAACCAAACTTATCTGTAGAGAAACAAGAGGTCGTTCATGAGTAAATTTATTGGTTTTTTGGTCCGCTATCCCATTTGGGCCAATGTGATTATGATCAGCGTACTTGGTTTTGGTTTGATTAGTTTTGCCGGAATGAGTTATAGTTTTTTTCCGGAACTGGAGACCGATATTATAACAATTCAGGTAATTTATCCGGGTGCCTCACCCCAGGAAATTGAAGAAGGGGTGGTTTTGAAAATTGAGGAAAATCTGGATGGGTTGGAAGGGGTTGAACGCGTCACTTCCGTATCCCGTGAAAATAATGCCACGGTATCAGTTGAAATTACATTCGGATCTGATATAGATAAAATGCTTAATGATGTAAAAAATGCTGTGGATCAGATTAATTCATTTCCCCAGGGGATTGAAAAACCGGTTATTTTTGAACAGAAATTCAGATCCCGTGCAATCTCAGTTGTAATTTATGGAGAAACCGATCTTTTTAATCTAAAAGTAGTTGCCGAAAATCTACGAGAAGAATTATTGGCATCAACCGAAATCTCCCAGGTTAGCCTGGCTGGACTACCGAAACTTGAGTTCTCAATTGAAGTTCCCGAATCAAATCTTCGACAATATGAATTAACTTTTGAAGAAATCGCCAGTGCTGTGCGATCGGCCAATATAAATATTTCCGGTGGGAAAATTGAAACCGAAGGTGAAGAAATTTTAATCCGGGCCTATGGCCGGAATTATTTTGCAGAAGATCTGGAAAATATTATCGTCCGAAGCAATACCGCTGGAACCACAATTTTTTTAAGGGATATTGCATCCATAAGAGAACGTTGGGAAGATAATCCCAATAAGGTATATTATAATGGCAAAAACAGTGTGGTGTTGAGTGTCGATAAAACCAGCAGCGAAGATATACTGGATGTCGTAAACCGGACTCGCATGGAAATTTCTGATTTCAACTCCAGTAATAATCAAATTCAGGCAATAATTCTCGATGACCGGACCATCAATCTTAGACAACGTCTTGAATTACTTCGCAATAATGGACTAATTGGTTTAATAATGGTCATTGTTACACTCGGCGTGTTTTTGAATTTACGCATGTCATTTTGGGTATCGATTGGTATTCCCTTCTCATTTGCCGGAATGTTTATTGTTGCATCGATGGTAGGCATTACCGTAAATGCGATATCCACATTCGGAATGATCATCGTTGTGGGTATCTTGGTAGATGACGCCATTGTTGTTGCTGAAAATATATTTGCACATTTTGAACGAGGTGTCCCTGCGTTTAAAGCAGCCGTTGATGGGACGGTTGAGATGATTGCGCCTGTATTTACTTCGGTCATGACCACGATTATCGTGTTTATTCCATTCTTTTTCCTTGAGGGTTTCCTGGGCAAATTTATCTGGCATATGGCACTGGTAGTTGTGGCATCTCTGGCATTCTCACTGATTGAAGCTTTCATTATTTTACCGCCTCATTTAGCCCATTCAAAGGGATTACATCCTCACCGGGATGACAGTGCGGCACGCAAAAGATTTGAAAAGTTTATTAACTACTTTACAAATACCATATATGCCCAAACACTTCACTGGTCATTAAAACATAAATGGATTACCCTGGTTACCCCGGTTGCGTTTTTAATGATCACGATTGGCTTACTGGCAGGCGGATTCATCGGCGCCACACCTTTCCCGTATATTGATTCCGATAATCTGCCAATAAATGTTACTCTGATTGCCGGAAGTCAGGAAGCAGAGACAGATTCTTTGCTGGCCGGAATCGAAAAAATTTGCTGGCAGGTAAATGACGAATTAAAAGCGGATCGGGAAGACGGGAAAGATGTTATTCTGCGTATCAGGAGAGAAATCGGCAGAAATGACTTTGGTGAATCCGGTAGTAATTCCGGGAGATTGTTTCTTGAATTGCTGGATGGTGAAACCAGAAACATGGAAAGTTTCTACATATCCCAACGTCTGCGCGAAGCTGTCGGCCCGGTGCCACGGGTACAGAACATTACGTTTGGACAACAGGGCTTTTTTGGTAAACCAATTTCAATTAGTTTGCTTGGGAATGATTTGCGCCAGTTAAATAAGGCCAGGGATTTACTTGTTGCTGAATTGCAAAATTTTAGTCCGTTAAAAGACGTGACTGATTCAAATCAGGAAGGCCGCAGGGAATTAAATATCCAATTAAAACCACGGGCACATGCCCTGGGATTGAAATTGTCGGATATTGCCGGCCAGGTTCGTCAGGGATTTTTCGGTCAGGAAGTTCAACGGATTCAGCGTGGCAGAGATGAAATTCGTGTATGGGTCCGGTATCCGGAAACCGATCGGGCGGCCACCGGATTCCTGGATAAGATGCGCATTCGTACTCCTTCAGGAGAGAGTTATCCGTTTAGTAAACTGGCGGAATATGAGATAAAACGCGGATTAATTGCCATTAACCATTTGGATAAAAAAAGAGAAATTAAGATAGAAGCTAATTTGGCCAACGAGAAAGCGGATTTACCACCCATACAGGCGCAGATACAAAACGTTTTTGTCCCCGCCATATTGTCTCAGGTAGATGGGATACAAGTTTCTTTTGAAGGTCAGTCCAGAAATCGCGAGAAGGAAGCAAAGTCAATGCAACGGGTATTTCCTCTGGCATTAATTGGCATGTTTATTCTGTTGATCCTTGTTTTCAGATCCGCTGCCCAGGCGGGCCTAATTTTTTCACTTATCCCGCTGGGAATTATTGGTGCCATATTAGGACATGGCATTCAGGGCGCGCAACTTTCTTTTCTTTCCCTATATGGTGTACTGGCACTTACCGGAATTATCATCAATGATAGTATTGTCTTTGTAGACCAGATTAATAGGAATTTAAAGAGTGGACAAAAGATTTACGATGCAACCCATAACGCCGGTCTTGCACGACTACGCCCGATTCTTCTGACTACATTTACCACAACATTCGGACTGGCGCCCATCATTTTAGAAACCAGTCGCCAGGCACAATTTTTGATTCCTATGGCAATTTCGGTGGCCTATGGTTTGATTTTTGGTACTGGAATCCTGCTACTTGTTTTGCCCGCCGGATTTTTAGTTCTAAACCGCATACGTACATCGTCGGCGCGCTTGATGGGTAAAGAGCTTACACCGGAACAGGCGGAACCCGCCGTTAAAGAATTACATGCAGAGGAAATTCATGTTTAAAATAATTTTAATTGGCTTAATGTTCATGGTTCCCGTTTTTGCCCAGGAGCTAATGACCGCAGAAAATGCAATAACGATAGGTCTGAGTAATAATTATGACATTCAAATTGCCAGGAATAACAGAGAAATTGCCAGGAATAACACAGGGAAAGGGACAGCAGAGTTCTTGCCCCTGATTGATGTAAATGCATCTTATCGCCAGGCCCATAGTGATCAGGAATCAAATTCGCCATTCAGTTTTGGTAGCGCAGATTCAAAAAATTTAACTGCCGGCGCTTCTTTAAACTGGACGCTGTTTGATGGATTTAAAATGTTTACCACCAATAGCCAATACCGGGAGCTGGCAGAACTGGGCGAGTTCCAGGCGAGAAATTCAATTGAAAACAGTGTAGTAGGCATTCTGGTTGGCTTTTTGAATGTGGTCCAGCAGGAAGAACTACTCGATGTAGCAAAAAATGCGCTGGAAATATCGCGCGCCCGGCTGGAAAAGGAAGAAGTTAAAGCAGAATTGGGTAGTTCATCTTCGACAGATTATTTAAATGCCAAAGTCTCATATAACAATGACCGTTCCACACTACTAAACCAGGAATTAAGACTGCTGGTGGCAAAAAAGGAATTAAATATTTTCCTCGGAAGAGAAGTATCCACCCCTATTCAGGTTAAGAAGGAGATAAACATTTCCCCATTGCAATATACCGTTGACGAACTTCAGGATCTGGCATTAGAAAGGAACAGCACGCTCTCTATTGCTGAACAAAGTAAAATTATTGCTGAGCAAAACATTTCAATTGCCACTTCACCTTTTTATCCAAGACTACTTTTTAGTTTTAATTATAATTATATCGATTTGAATAGTGAAACTGCACGATTTGAGGATCCGGTAAAGTCAAAAACCGATGAATATGCCGGCGCTTTGAATCTTACCTATAATATCTTTAATGGTATGCGTGACAAGATTAACCGACAAAATGCGATACTTAACGATCGGAATGCGGAATTGACTCTGTTGGATGTGCGAAATAAAATAGCCGGCCTGGTCAGAGAGCGATATGTGACCATGCAAAAACGATTAGAATTAATGGAATTAGAAGAACAGAATGTCGTCGCGGCTACGCAGAACCTGCAATTGCAGCAGGATAAGTATAATATTGGCGCAACCACTTCTATAGAGTTCCGGGACGCACAGGTGAATCTGATTCGCTCGCAAAGTACTTTAATTGTTGCGCGATTTCAGGCACGCATAAGTCGTCTGGAAATTGAGCAGTTAATCGGCAATATTCAGATAGACTAATTTATAGATGGGACCTCAGTGTCCGGTCCACAGCATCAGATTCCATAAACAGATTCAATTTATAAGTTATACCCGGCTGTGAAATAAAATCGTGGTAAGTATGTACCGGGTTGATAAGTATTCTTTTCTCCCCAGGTAAAATCTATCTCAACTGGTCCAAGGACAGAATTATATATCATCCCAAACCCAAATCCCCATAGAGTGGATCCTGTGTGAAAATTTTTTGATAAGCCCAGTCGGTATATAGGCGAGGCATTCACTACACCACGGATATAAATGCCGGTCAATACCTGAATTATGTAATCAGCTCTGGCAATGGCAAAACGTGTTCCAAAACCCTGATTATATTCCAGACCGAAAAAGGATTGGGGCCCACCGATAAAAAAAGTGGTTTTGTGGAAAGGCTCGTCTTCCGCAGATTGAAGATACTGGGCATGAAGTCTGAATGTATGAATTGATGCTATGGTTTTGTATAAATCAATTTGCGATTTGAATCTTACATAGTCATAATTAGAACCCAGATCAGTTGAACTGTATTCAAGATCTGCATTGAGTTTTATACCCTCTTTTGGGATCAATACATTATCAAGTAAATCGACGGCTAAATCCCCATATAAGGATATAATATTATCATTAAAGCTGTCTGGTTCATCCTCGATCTCACCTATATCTAATTGGATATTCGGATATTCAAATAGTATTGCTCCCCTCAGATTCAGGTAATTTAAAGGTGTCAGGCCGACACCACCACCAAAATACCAATATCTTTCATCATATTTTAGAACTTTATTCCCGTTTGTATCATAAAAATCTCTGGGTATGCTCTGATATCCTCCGGATAGCAATGGATAGAACGGAAAATCTATTGATCTGGTTGGGTAGAGAATTTCGGTTTCAAACCGGGTTAATCCCGAAAACTGCACGCGGAAATCATAAAAAAGACCTGGTACCCATATAGGTGTACCTGATATTCCAATCGCACCAACTAATTTATGATAATCATTATAATGCAGGCCAAAACGAAAACGGGACAGAGCGGATTCAACTACCTCCACATCCAGTGAAATAGTATCATCATCATTTTGATCTATATTATAACGAATGACAGAAAAGTATTTAAGACCATACAGCAGAGAGACATTATATTCAAACTGATATATATCCAGTCTTTGCTGTGGTGTTAAACCCAGAAATTGGAGAATAAAATCTTCACTGATATTTTTGTGCCCGGTTACTTTGACACTTTTTAAAACCGGCATGAGATTTTTTTTCACTAATACATTCAGCTCTCCATTTTCCGTTGAGTCTTTTTTCAGATCCGCCTCGATAGCAATCAGGTGTGAAGCTTTGTTAAATCTGTCAAGCCTTGATTTCATTATTGTTTCATTGAATGGTTTGCCGGTTTTTACCCATAATATTTTTTCGATTCTGGCCTCAGAATAGTCCGGATCTCCACTCACTTTTATTTGTGACAAAATAGGTTTGTTTTGATTAGTATCCCTTCGTTTTGCGGAATTAATTCTATTTTTAAGAAGTACTAATTGATCAATAACCTCATAAGCTGCTATCTTACCACGATTAATTATTTCAAGAATTTTACTTTTTTCAAAATCCGACAACGAATACCCGGAAATATCCTGCTGAATCAATAAATCAGCTGCGTCGATCGTCGCTTGTAATTTGTCTTTGCGAGGGACATCCAGGGTACGGTCAATTATTGTCATCAGATTATTATAATAATCCGCATCGTGCGGGGTGCTCACCAAATTTAATCCAATGACAAAATCCGATCCCATCTTTTGTGCCACATCAACCGGAAAATTGTTAGTCATCCCGCCATCAACCACCATAGCTGTGTCATACTTAACCGGTGCAAATGCTGTGGGAATTGACATAGTCGCCCGCATTGCCTTAGCCAGCGAGCCATCGCTAAAAATAATCTCATTACCCGTCACGAGATCGGCACCAATACAACGAAATGGTATAGGTAAATCATCAAAAGATTTTATACCTTCAAAGGGATAGGTAATCTGAAAAAAGGTATTGTAAATTTTCTGTCCGGCAACTATGCCGCTGGGAAGAGTTGGAGCAAATCCTGAAAGTTCCATTGACAGCTGGTATATTCCTGAATTTTTTTTGATATGATAGGGAATCATATCACGCGAGGGAGTATCATCAAAGATTTCTGCCCAGTTTAGATTCACTATGAATTCTTGCATTTGCTGGGTAGATAATCCCATCGAATAAAGTGCACCAACCAGTCCGCCCATACTGGTACCAGCCACATAGCTGATGGGAATATCCAATGAGTCTATCACATGAAGTGCACCAATATGAGCAAATCCTAATGCACCGCCGCCACGCAGCGCTAAACCAACTTTAAAATCGTTACTGTTTTGAGCTGTTGCGACAGTAAATGAAATAACAATAAATAATAGTAATTTTCGCATAGAATATTTTTCCTGGTTATTTATGCATGACCCGAAAAGTTTAGTCTAAAGTTACTAAAAACAAGTATCATCCACATGCAACTTTAGTTGTAATTATCAGGATTAATCTTCCTTATTGAACAATACCACAAAAAAAAATTTTACATAAAACCTAGTCTGGGATATTATTGATATACCTGCGGGTAAATCCATACACAATAAATGCGGCAATAATTCCTAAAACAGCATCAGTAATATAATGATACCGGGCATATGCCGTTGAGATATACAAAGTAATTATTACCGGTAATAAAAAGAAAAATATTTTACGATTATATTTATACATAAAGAACAACATAACTGTGCTGGCAGCCGTATGCGGGCTGGGCAAACCGCCTCCGGGATTATGCTGATTTTCACGTATCCATTCACCAAACCAGGTAAATATCCAACCATCCAATGGAGTTTGATATGCTTCCGGCATATAAAACAATGGCGTTGCTACCGGAAATAAAATAAATCCAATAAAACAAAATGCATAGGCAAAGCTAAGAGTGAGTAAATACGATTCTGCTGCCTCGGCTCCGGCTGAAAAATAGCATATGAAATGCAATTGCCGGAACCAGCGGAACATAGATTACATAGGCAAACATCATCCATTCAGTTAAAATGGGGTGGGTATACTGATCCAGAAAAAGAGAAAATTCACTGCCAATAATTGTTGTCTCCAAAAATATAATTTCTGTATCCAGCCAGTCGGGATGTATGATATGCTGGAGGGGCGCAATAGCCTGGAATAATAGTGAGTATAAACCAACCACTAAAAAAATATGCAGCGAAGTATGTACGGATTCATCTCTTACTTTTGTTAACAGATATACTGATGCGGGATATAATATCAATGCAATCACAAGTTTTACAATATTCGACTGCCAGTCGGGTACCGCGCTCGTATTTAGCAGAGTTAAAATAAATAACAAAAAAATAAAGGACAGATTAAAGACATCAACACTCAACTCAATTATATACTTAGAATCTTTAGCATTAGACATTACAGGATTAATCACCTTTTCAGATTTATTGTCCGCTTCTCACCGGATGATCGCTATTTTATATGCCAAATTGTATGGCAATTTTAATTTATTTTATCCTTTTTCTTTGTGTCTTAGAGTCTTGGCGGTAAAATTTTGAATTAATAAAGCTCAATCAGAATAAAGATGAATCAGGCTAGGTAATTAATATTAAAAAGTCCATACCAATTCCTATCAAATAATGCAGCAAAAATGGCCAGATTATTGATCCGGTTCGTAAGGCCATGTAGCCAAAAAGAATTCCTCCCGCCACAGATGAGAATATTTCGCCGGTTGGCATACCAATGTGCCACAAACATTGAGGAATTACCTGGATGCATATGGCCATCCAATCTCCGACATATTTACGCATGCCAAATAACATAAATCCCCGGAAAAAGAACTCCCATGCAAAATAATATAATACGCCACGCCATAACTCCATCTGTAGCCATTCGGGGGACAGCGAGGTAATACTCCGGTCGAAGGGATAGAAATCTCTCATTTCCGGAGTAAATGCTGAGGGAAGAAGCATCGCGAACAGGATCAGTGGAAATAAAACCGAAGTTGATTTCAGACCAAATTTCCAATCACCCAGACGCAGACCATAATTTGACAATGATTCTTTAAAACCGAGTTTTATAGTTAAGGCGGGTATTATTCCAAACAAGATAAGTGCGGTCGTAAACATAAATATGACCGGATTTATAATGTCACTGAGTACTTTATTACTTTCAGCGAATTGGATGGAGCCAAAATAAACATGAATCGTCACCAGCAGAGCAGAGCTGAGTAAAATTATTGTGGGTTTTAATTTGATATCAGGTATCAGATCCTGACCATCTTCCATTTTAAATAATGATTTCATATCATAGTCTCTAAGTAAGATTAACCCGTGCTGATTCTCATTTGCACAATGTATGTTAGATGGATTTTAATTTTCTTTAAGCCAGTTTACAGTCAGGCCCAGGGCTTCGCGAAACGGCGTTATCGTGTAACCCAGCCCACTTTCCGCCTTTGCACAGGAAAATGCCCAGTTTTTGGAAAATACTTCAACCCACTCCGGTGTAATTAGCGGATATCCACGGAAAACTTTCGCCCTGATTATTTCCATTTTTGAAACAAACATAGCGAGTGACACTGGGATATGAAACAGATGATAACGAATATTTGATAAATCCGAAAGAACTTCAAAGAACTGATTAAATGACATATTTTCCCCGCCAAGCGTATATAATTCCCCGCTTTTACCACGTTGCATGGCCAGGATATGACCGGCTACAATATCATTAATGAATCCATAATTGCCAATTGCCGTACCATCGCCAAGTACATACCGCCATTTTCCCTGCATATATAACTGAATCATCAATGTGGCCGAATTTCCCTCGGTCATCAATCCGGGACCAAATACACGGGTCGGATTTACAAAAATCACATCCAATCCACGCTCACAAAATTTCATTACTGAGTCTTCCGACTTAGCCTTTGATCGGGCATAGTCGGTTAAAATATGTTCAGCTCTGCCATCCGATTCGCTTACCGGTTTCTCTCCGGAAGGACGTAAGGTCATAGATGTAGAAGTTATCACCACTTTTTTTACAGATTTTTTTTCTGCGGTTTCTAAAATATTATTTGTGCCGGTGACATTTACCTGATCAAATATTTCCGGATGTGGTGCCCAGTTTTTTGCCAGAGCTGCCAGATGATACACTTGGTCGCATCCCTGCATAGCTTGTGAAATACTCTCAATATCTGACACATCCCCCTTAAAAATCGAAATATTGGAATCATCCAGCCCGGATATATCGGATGTTGACCGACAAAGTACATTGACTTTTTTATCTTGTTTTACTAATTCTTCAACTAATCTTTTGCCAATAAACCCGGTTGCGCCGGTTACAAGTATACTCACGATTGCTTCCTTTTATTAAATGTCGATTCAATAATTCGAATACCCGAGACAGGCAGTTAATTAATAATATCTATAAATGCTGGTATTTTCCAGGTGGTCTCGAAAGGCTGGAATAACCTGATCAATAATTTTTCTAAGAATATGAATTTAAAAGGAAAAAGTCTATAGAAAATAATTTGCTTCTATACCGATCGGTAGGTATATTACCGAACGGTCGGTATATAAATTGGAGTTGGCTATGATTTCATCACAAAATGCAAAACAGGATACCCGTACCCGCATTTTTATGGCCTCTGCGGAATTATTCTCGGTATATGGCTATAATGGTGTTTCCATTCGCCAGATCTGCGAAAAAGTCGGTGTCGGGAAACCCACACTCTACTACTATTTTAAGGACAAAGAATCCCTTATCGAACAATTGTATAAATATGCCTTCGACAGCCTGAAAGAATTAACCAGCGATTTAATACATGAGAATAGTTCATTTTTTGAACGCCTGCGAGGCTTGATCACATTGCGTCAGGCTTTTGCCCGTCAGTTTCCTAATTTCTTCCGTTTCTTTTTGGGTACTAACATTTCTTCCTTACCCGATTCCACAAAAAAATTGACGAATGATCATTTTAATTGGGTGTTTGAACGTATGAGCGCTTTTATCGACGAAGGGAAACAAGAAGGTGTCGTAGATCCGGGGGTGCCATCATACTTAATTGTTCATTCACTGTTAGGTGCCCTCAATCAGATTACATACCGGCATATTTATCTCGAAAATAAAGAAATGATCAGTGACCAGGATGCGGATGAACTTTATCATTTTTGGAAAAACTATTTATTTAATTATAACGCTGAAAGGAGGGATATATGAGACGATTTTTTGTAATAATCTTTCTTATATCAGTTACTTTTGGCCTTCAGGCACAACAAATAATCACACTAACCTGGAATGATGTTGTTGGGATCAGTCTGAAGGAAAATCTGGAAATTAAGATTCAAAACCAGAGTTATCTTTATCAGACCAAAGCGGAGTGGAAAGCCTTGGGGGATTTTTTACCCACAATTGACTATCAGTTTCAGGCAATCAATAATCTTGAATTGCCTGAGTTCGTTATTCCAAATTTTGGCCGTGTGCGCTTTGGAACCAGTTATAATTATAGCCATGTATTCCAGGCACAATGGCCATTGTTTACCGGAGGTGCACGCTGGGCCAACTGGATGATACAGAAAAATGCCAAAAAATCTATGGAACAACAGTTGCGAAACAAGGAACATGAAGTTGTGCTTAAGGCACTCGAAGCATATTACACACTGTTACTGGCCGAGAATGTAATCCAGGTAAATAATCGTGCCTTCCAGGCCGCAAAAGCCAACTATGAGCAGGTTAAAAGATTTTATGAATTCGGTGCCGCGTCCAAACTTGATTTTCTGCGAGCCAGTTCAAATTATTCATCATCAATCCCACCGCTGACATCAGCAAAAAATGCACAGAATCTGGCCATGCGAAACTTGAAATTCATTTTAAATATAGATCAGTCAGATTCATTAATAGTACTGGATAGCTTAAAACAGAATGATTTTGTTGCGGACTTTAACGAAATGAAAATCGATGAACTATACGCCCTGGCACTTAGCAACCGACCTGATCTAAAAAGTGCTGAATTGCAGAGCGAAATTGCTTCGGATCAGAAACTGCTATCCATTTCAACATTTCTGCCAAATCTGGTGCTTGCAGCCAATGTTCAGCATCAGGCTCAGGTGGAACATGTGGAATTTGTGCCGAATGATTTTATCCGATCAAAAGCGGTGGTTCTATCTTTACAAGTTCCGTTATTCCACGGTACAAAACGTATATTCGAATACCAGCAGGCGGTTATTAACAAAGAAAAAAGTGAACTCACCGTTGATTTATCAAAGAAAGCAGCCATGTTGGAAGTAGATGCCAGCGTACTCAAAATTATGGAGACGAGAGAAAATTTATCGACCTTGCGAACCGCCATGGATGAAGCCCGTGAGGTCCTGCGTCTGGCCAACCTTAATTATCAGGAAGGAATTATCACCCAGGTAGATGTATTGGCCGCCCAACTATCCCTGACTAGCAGCGAACTTTCTTATCTGCGTGGTATATTCGAATATAATGTCTCACAATTATATCTCCTTAAATCGATCGGAAAGATTAATTCTATCTGGGAAATACAGTAAGAGGTGGATCATGAAAAAATATTTTAAGATACTTACAATTTTATCTTTAGTGTTTTTGGTTGCGTGTAAAGAAACTGATGAAGGCGCAATAGAAAAAGCAGTTCCGGTTCAGGTATTCTCGGTTCATCCGGGTACCCTTTCAACTTATCTCGAAATCAGTGGAAACCTGGAGGCCCAGAATGACGCCATGATCTACAGTCAGGTAACGGAAGAGGTAAAAAGGATTTACAAACCAGTAGGTACATTTGTAAAAAAAGGCGAGACAATTGCCGAACTTAAAAATCAGATTTGGCAAGAGACCTTAAATCAGGCACAAGCATCTCTAAATTCGATCATTGCACGCCATGAGCAGGTAAAAAGTGACTATGAACGGTATGAACGACTGCATAATGAACGGGCTATTAGTCAGCAGCAATGGGAAAAGATACGGTCTTCCATGCAGGAGACTGAGGCAACCCTCGCTCAATTAAAAGCCGCATATCAGCAAGCCAATGAACAATACCAAAACACCTATATTAAAGCCCCATTCGCAGGGATTGTCGGTAGTCTATATTTTGATGAAGGCCAGATGGTAGCAATCGGACGACCTGTAGCAAAAATCGTAAACACTGATCTGATGAAAGCACGTTTGAACATTCCCGATATTCACATCAGTAAACTTCGCCTGGGACAAAAAGTGATCGCCACATTTCCCGCCGTACCTGGTATTGAATTTGAAGGTATCATCCACCAGGCAGATCCGGCAATAGATCCGATCAGCCGCACCGTTGAAGTTGAAGTCATTTTTCAAAATAATGATAAAAACTTGATTTCCGGTTTGTTCGGACTATTTAAACTTGAACTGGTTCAGAAAAATGATATTCTGATTATTCCCGAGCACGCGATCATCAGAAGAACCCAACTGGAGATAAATCGCGATACAGGTGAGACATCGACCAAACAGCAGTTTTTTATATTTGTTGCCAAGAATGATACCGCCCGCCAGGTCGAGGTGGTGCCTGGTCTTGAGAGTAATCAACGTGTCGAGATCGTGTCCGGACTTGAAGCGGGCGATGAAGTCATCATCGTCGGTCAGAAAATTGTTAAAGATGGTCGCTGGATCACCATCATCAAAGATTAAATTTTACCCTGAAATTCCTGGAGTTAAAATATGAAAATCGTAGAAATTTCAACCAGGCGCAGAGTAACGCTAATTATGATTTACCTTATTGTAATCGGATTTGCGCTATTCTCATTCTCACAATTAAAAATAGATTTGCTACCAGAATTGGACTTTCCTGTAATTGGAATTATTACCCAATATAAAGGTGTTGGCCCCGAAGATATAGAAAATCTGATTGCCCGCCCACTGGAAGAAGGTGTAACCGCTACAAAAAATGTAAAAAAAGTTACCTCGCAGACCATGGAAGGCACCTGTGTGACTTTACTTGAATTTGACTGGGGATCGGATATTGATAAAGCCGAGGCCGATGTTCGAAAAAGGGTGGATCTGATCCGGGATTATCTGCCGGATGATGCCACCGAACCGATTACTTTTGCTTTTGATCCTTCCATGATGCCCATCATGTTTATGCTGCTGAATTCCCCTTCTCACGGCCCTGCGGAATTACGTGATATGTCCGAACACATTATTGAGCCGCTACTGGAAAGAGTCGAAGGTATTGCCGGCGCAGAGACCCAGGGTGGTTTGGAACGACAAATAAATGTCAAATTAAATCCGGTACTCATGGCAGCCCATCATTTGTCTGCTCAGGATGTATTGAATGCAATCCGCATGCAGGGTGGTCTGTTTGCCGCAGGCAGAATCGAAACGCAGACGACAAACTTTAATCTTCGCATTATGAGTGAATACCAGTCAATCGATCAATTGCGCGATGTGATACTCAAATATGAAAACAACCACCCCTTACTACTACAGGAAGTTGCCGAGGTTGAAGACGGTTTTAAAGAACTTATGGGTGATGTACGGGCAAATTATAACCAGAGTGTATATTTAAGAATGTTTAAGCGCTCAGATGCAAATACCGTTCAGGCCTGTAAAAATGCACGAATTGCTATAGAGCAGATAAAAAAACAGCTCCCCGAAGATGTGGAATTCCGGTTAGTATATGATCAGTCCGAATACATCATGAGATCCATCAGTAATCTTGGAACCACTGCCCTGATCGCGTTTTTTCTTGCCTTTATCGTTATTTATGTCTTCTTGCGAAATTTTCGCGGCAGTATCATTATGGGGCTGGCCATACCGGTATCGGTCCTGGCTACCTTCTCAGTCATGATGCTTGCAGATCTGACATTAAACATTATTTCCATGGCTGGATTCAGCTCTGGCAATTGGCATGCTCGTTGATAATTCCATCGTTGTACTGGAAAATATCTTCAGAAAACGTGAATCTGGCAGCACACTAATGGATGCAGCCAACTCAGGTGCTTCAGAAGTTGGTGCAGCAATTATCGCGTCCACTCTTACCACCATTGGCGTGTTCATTCCGGTCTTGTTTGTTCCCGGTATTGCAGGTGAATTATTTGGCGATATGGTGGTTACCATTACCTTCAGCCTGTTCACATCTCTCGCAATTGCGTTGACACTGGTACCTATGCTATCTTCGCAAATTCTGCGTCTCGACAAGGAAATGAAAAAAGTCTATTTTTCCAATGCCAAAAAACGAATCGAACGATTCTTCACCAGACTCACCTCATACTATATTCGTGTATTGAGATGGTCTTTAAATCACAAAATTATTGTTTTAGCCACAACTTTATTTTTATTTATTGGTTCTATATTTCTTGCCGCTCAGATTGGTGGTGAATTTATGCCAAAAAATGATCAGGCGTTTATCGCCATGAATATCAACCGTGAAAAAGGTACACCGCTGGATCAGACACGGATGACTGTTCTGAAAATTGAAGAAATTGTAAAGGAGAAGGTCCCTGAAGCAACTGATATTTTTTCTGTATTTGGTTCAGGCGAAGGTCTGTTTGCCCTGGTCGGTGGGGCCAGTAGTGATGCCATAAATTTGCGTATTCGCCTGAGCCCGATGGAGGACCGGGAGCGGTCACAATTTGATATAATGGATGACCTGCGTGAAGAATTTGACCGTATTCCCGGCATCACCTATCAGTTTATGCAATCCGGTATGATTTCTAACGAACGGGCCATAGAGGTTAAAATATTCGGTCACGATCTGAAGCAAGGGAATTTTCTGGCAGAGCAAATCAAAGAAAGAATGGATCAAATTAACGGTATCGTTGATTCTGATATTAACTTAAAAGAAGGTGGCCAGGAATTACGGGTTGTACCAGACCGTAAAAGATTAAACGACATTAAACTCAGTACATTTCAGGTAGCCGATATTATATCAACCTCCATGCAAGGTCGTGTTGCTGCCCGGTACCGGGATAAGGGTGACGAATATGATATTTTGGTTCAATTGGATAAATCATTTCGCAAGAAAAAAGAAGCATTGCAAAACCTGTTATTACCAACACCAAGTGGAAAAATGATTCCATTGCACCAGGTGGCAAACATTGTCCAGGATAATGCTCCATCCACTATTTATCGTGAGAATCAGGAGCGATTTGTTTCAGTCGGATGTGATTTGTCATCCGATCTTGATCTGACAACTGCGGTGAGCATGATTGAAGACATTATTGATGAGGTAGGCATTCCATCTGATTTTCAGGTAATCATTGGCGGTACCGCAGAAGATCAACAGGAGTCATTTTTGTATCTGTCAATTGCTTTTATCGCCGCCATATTTTTGGTCTATATGATCATGGCATCGCAATTTGAGTCTATCGTTAATCCATTTATTATTATGTTTACTGTGCCATTATCCACTATCGGCGTTTTTGCAGCCCTGTACATTACAGACACGGCGCTAAGCGTAATGGCCCTGGTCGGCTTGGTGATGTTAACTGGAATTGTAGTCAACAATGGAATTGTTCTTGTCGATTATATCAATCAGAAGTATCGTGGTGGTATGTCGTTGTACGAAGCGGTTGAAGAAGGCAGCGCAATCAGACTACGCCCGATTCTGATGACTGCCCTGACGACAATATTGGGAATGATGCCATTGGCATTTCAACTTGGCTCCGGTTCTGAGAGCTGGGCACCGTTGGCCCGCGCAGTCATTGGCGGCCTGACAACCAGCACAATCTTAACGCTGGTGGTGGTACCGATTATGTATATTGTACTTAATACTCTGGCAGAAAAAGTAAAATTAAAAGTCTTAACCAAGCAGGATCCTGAAACAATTTCAGGATGACAGAAAATATTTAGAATCCGTTTTGGTTCTATAAACGGGTGTAAAATGGCAATAAAAAAGGGGCAATTCGGAAATTCTTTAAAGTGGCCCCTTTTAAAATTCTATTCTATTACAGTTTAACCAAGACCGACAACTTCGATACCGGCAGACTCTCTCATTTCTTTGATATAATTATTTATCTTATCGCGTTTAAGACTTTCGAGAATCTTTGCACGCATCTGGTCCAGAGTTTCGGAACCCTGTTTTCTTCCAATTACCTTAATGATATGAAAACCATATTGGGTTTCAACGATATCGCTGATCGATCCAATGGGAAGATCAAAGGAGGCATCTTCAAATGGTTTCACCATTTGACCACGTTCAAAATCTTCATATAGTCCGCCACGATCTTTTGAACCCGGATCTTCAGAATATTGCTGTGCAAGTTTTCCAAAATCCGCGCCGCCTTTTGCTTCGGCCAGAATACCTTCCATTTTTGTCCGGATTTCCTGTTTTTCTGCATCACTCTTACCCTGGGTCATTAAGAGGATATGCTGCACAGTAGCCGTACGATCGCCCGAATAATTTTTATCAAAATATTCCTGCAACTCCTCGTCAGTCACTTTTTCAGGATCAGCAATTTCTTTTTCAAGATAATTTCGGATTGTTAACCCTTCTCTCATATCTGCTCTCATGGTCTCCCACTTGATTCCGGCACTTTCCAGTTGTGCTTTATATTTATCTTCCCCACCATAGCGCATATACCGCTGACTTAAGGTGCTGTCAAGTTCGCTATCTGAAACTGCATATCCGGCATCTTCTGCGGCTATAACAAGCAACTTCTGTTCCGCAATCCGCTCGGCATTGGAAACTATGATTTGACGTATTTGCCCTTCTGCCTGACTTACAAGACGAGATTGATTATTACCTATCCTGGAATACAATACTTTCACAACTTCGCCAGTGGTTACATCAAAATCATTTGCTTTTATAATAACCAGGTTTTCATCCGGATTTAATGATGGAATTTTTTCTGCCAGACTTTGTGCGAGCAGATATTCAGCAGAACCGGGTTCTAGTTTGACCGATTCCGTCTTTTGGCTGCATGCACTCATTAAAACTACAATTGACAATACTGATAAAGCTAGTTTTTTCATTATAAACTCCTTAATTGAAATGCAAAGTATTAATTTGAATTCGATCTGAGGGCTTCAATATTTCACTTATATAATTTTGGAGAATGCCCGCTGTATCCCCTACTGAACTAGCTAAATAATTTTAAAAAGATACTTTTTTAAATTTGAATTTTAGCTACAGAATTGGCAATTTAGCAAAAGAATTTCCATTTTCATAATAAAACCAAATTATTTTTCTACAGGTAAATTGGATGTTAAATTCCATTAGCAGTTGGAAATCAGACTCGTGGAAATTATAAAATGAATGATATAACTAAACATAGCTGGCAAAGCAAACTGCACGAAATCATTTTCGAAGCAGATACATTTACTGGCAAAATATTCGATATTTCACTTATCGTGCTCATTCTATTGAGTGTCCTGGCAGTTATGCTGGATAGCGTTACCAGTATAAGACAAAACTTTGGAAACACACTATATCTGTTAGAATGGATGTTCACAATCGTTTTTACGATTGAATATATTCTTCGTTTACTTAGCGTCGGCCGCCCATTACGTTATGCCACCAGTTTTTATGGTATTATCGATTTGCTGGCAATTGTGCCAACCTATCTCAGTATGCTTATTCCGGGTAGTCAATATCTGTTGGTAATCAGAATTCTGCGCGTCTTACGAATCTTCAGAGTGCTGAAACTGGCAAAATATCTTAACCAGTCTCAAATCTTAATGGCAGCATTGAAAGCCAGTCGACGAAAAATTACCGTTTTTCTCTTTGCTGTTTTGACTGTTGTTGTAATATTTGGCTCACTGATTTACGTTATTGAGGGCGAAGAACATGGTTTTACAAGTATTCCAAGAAGTATCTACTGGGCTATTGTAACTCTTACAACAGTAGGTTATGGCGACATTTCGCCAAAGACCGGATTGGGACAAGCTTTGGCGGCGGTTATTATGATTCTGGGTTACGGCATTATTGCTGTGCCGACCGGTATTGTTTCTGTTGAATTGGCCCAGGCTCAAAAAATTCATACAAATACGCAGGCTTGCCCTCAATGTAGCGCCGAGGATCATGATGATGATGCTACCCATTGCAAATTTTGTGGGAGCAATTTGTAAATTTCAAAAATTATAACTCAGGAGAACTATACATGCTGCGTTCATTAATAACTACCCTCATTTTACTGGTTTCCTTTGCCTCTGTCCATGCGTGTACGACCGCTATCGTGTCAGGAAAATATACAGTTGATGGCAGACCACTGCTATTCAAACACAGGGATACCGGTTTTACGCAAAACAAACTTATGTATTTCAGCGATGGCAAATATGATTATATAGGCACAGTAAATTCAGTTGATAAAGAGGGAAAAGAAATATGGGCGGGCTTTAATAGTGCTGGTTTTGCCATAATGAATTCCGAAGCCTATAATCTCAATATTGGTGATACCACCAAATTAAAAGACCGCGAAGGTGTGTTCATGAAAGAAGCATTGCAAACCTGTGCCACCCTTGCGGATTTTGAAGACTATTTGGATAACTATGTAACACCCCGTGGAGTCCGGGCAAATTTTGGTGTCATCGACGCTAAGGGCGGCGCTGCCTATTATGAAACCGGGAATTTTAAATGGGAAAAATTCGATGCCAATGACCCGGCACAGGCACCCTTTGGTTTTTTAATACGAACAAATTTTGCCTTTGGCGGAGTGCAAGACCGGGGATACGGATATATTCGCTACCAAAATGCAGAGAACTTGCTTTATCAAGCCGCTGCAGAAAACAACCTTAGTTTTCAATTAATCATTCAGGATATCAGCCGTTGTCTGAAACATTCACTGACGGGCATTGATCTCAATCATTATCAATCACAAACCGGTTTTGTATCACTGGAAGATTATATACCAAGACATTCCTCTGCATCAACTACAGTGGTCCAGGGCGTTTTACAAAGTGAAAACCCGCTACTTACTACATTCTGGACGGTACTGGGCTGGCAGCTTACTACGGTAGCTATACCTGTATGGTTGAATAACAAAAAGTCATTACCTGCGGTTCTGACAAGCGACAAAACCGGGAATGCACCGATCTGTGATATGGCTCTGAAATTAAAAAGAAAGTGTTATCCGGTCCAACGAGGATCGGGCAACAAATATTTAAAATTACCTGTTTTGGTCAATTCTGAGAAAACCGGTCTCATGCAAAAAATAATTCCCTTGGAGAACAAAATATTTGCCAGGGCCGGAGTACTTCAGGAGAAATTATATTCAGACGGAATAAACCAGGACAAAATTATAGACTTTTACGACTGGATTGATAAATCTGTTACTGATACTTATCAGCAATTACTTAATTAGATGATATTTTTTTGACAGGATAACTGGATAGAACTGGATCTTGATTTTATTGTTCCCAAGTTGAACTTGGGAACAAGTGAACATATCTGCTACAATGCCTATATTTAAATAGCATCCTGCTATCCTGTCAAAAAGACCTGCAAATTTAGTTAAATATATACTTTTGCCGCACAGTAACATCGCCTTCTTGCCGTGAGATTGGTTTAAATCGCCATGACCGGATACGACTGGTTATACATGATTCCAGTGCTGAATTTTGAAATGACGATTCCAAAATCCCAACAGATTTAACTCTGCCGGTAAAATCAATCACAAGCTGCACAAGAATTTCTCCGCGGAGATTCGGGTTTAATTTTGTCTCACGTTTAAAACAATATTCGATGGCCGCATTGTGTAAATTTATTACACTTGATATTTCCTCATGACTGCGATAAGCCGCACTTTTAGCCTTACCACTCACTCCAGCTGATTCCAGAGCGATCGAGATTGAACCTTTTCTACCGATACTGGTCGAGCCCGAAGCACCAACGCCAGACAATAAATCAGTTACATTGGCGCTCCCGGTTACGCGTCCACCACTTGTACCAACACGTGCTGTGCTACTTTTAGTTTCACCCGCACTGGCAAGGCTGGTAACTGCTGATATGACTTCATCAAGATTTCCCGCAGTCCCCCCTCCATCACCAAACGCATCCAAAACAGCATTACCCGATCCACCCGAGTTACCCGAATTGAGTAATCCAATTATACCGGCCTGCCCTACTTCGCTGACCATTTGTTGTCGGGCAGATAAACGTAACGCCTGCTGCTCTCTGCGTATGTTGATTTTATCAATTGCAGATGGACCCTGTCCTTCAGTCTATCGGCGATGTTTCCTGTACTTCAGATTGATCCGCTGATTGTTCCGTCACATAATCTGAAATAACCTCTTCAGCAATGCCTGAATTTGACTCAACCGGTTCGATTATTTCTGCCGGTATCGAATTTCTGATCATATCCAGGTAATCTTCCCTGGCCTTGGCATCGTGGGCATTTGGACTGTATGTTAGATTTCCTAATACTGTTACGATCGTATATATCGTAAGCCAGGACAACAATAATATCATATAGTAACGCTTGTCCAAATCTTCCCAGGACTTTCTTTCAAATTCCCGGGGGAACGTTCCCAATTTGATTAACAATGGCCAGTGAGTTCATTTTGACCCCCTTTGATTTAATTTTTTAAAAGAGAACCGTAAGGTGACCTCAGTTTCGGATTGGTCGTTTGAACCTTTGATACGATAAGTATTAACTCTCTTCAGGATGCAATCAACAATGTCAGTATTTTTTAGTTCATCCTTTATCACGATAATATTATTAGGTCTGCCGGAACTTGAAAAAACTATCTTTATTTCAATCTCGCCCTCCGGAAACAATTCAGTTAATTGTTGAATTATTTTATTATAGCAGTATTCTATTGCAGGCATATGTGAATGCATTAATTTTGATATCTCTTCCTGATGTGCCTTTTTGCTAACCTGGACACTAACTAACTTGATTTTTGTATACTGAGAATTACTGACTGCATCAGTTTCTGCTTCAAGTGATTCAGCCGGTCCGCCACTCTTATACATTTTCGCCTGGGTAGCCCAACCTGATCCTGCAACTCCACCACTTCGAACGGCCATATTTGAAACACCCTGAGGAAGTGGTAACGGTTGGTTTACGGTCGTAATCTGACCATTTGAATTTCGTATTTCTGAGTCGATCGCCACAAACGAGGTATACGCTGTTAGTAAACTATATTTTAAACCCAGAGTCGTTACTTCTTCAATTTCCTGATCATTCTGACTGACACGGCCATAGTCTGAAAGTAATGCGATTCTCTCTCTGGCCCAAAGATATGTCAGGGCTGAATTGCTTTCCTCAGGTTTTGAATTTGCCACCTTCAGTTGTGTATTAAATTTTTCATTATTGCCGGCGACTCCGGTTAATATTATTCTGCCCTGTGCTTTGCCACGATATTTACCATATATCAATATAGGCCTCTCGGCAAATACATCAGGAATATGTGCAGGTTCTACTGAGTATGCATCAAAGGAATCAAATTCTATTTTTATGTTTGTCAATAAAGGCGATTTAATATAATTACGAAATTTCTCTGCCCTCGCCTCTGCTTCAGTGGGTTTTGTAATAACGAATGATTCACCCTTGCCTACCCTTGACAGACCTTCAATCAGATACCGGTTTACACTACTTCCAATACCAAAGGTAAAGACATTTGCTGTACCCAGATTATTCCTGATCAGATCAAACGCCTCCCGTTCAACCGAGACATATCCATCAGTTACGATAACTGCCGTGCGTGAGAATCCTTCTGATTGCGGCAATGCCATTGCTTTTTTTAATGCTGGAAGTAATTCGGTACCTCCAGAGCCATGTTCATTGTCTATCATATAGATAGCTTTGTTAATATTTTCCTCAGTGGCTGAAACCGATTTCTGACTAAATACGCGTGATCCGCCGGCAAATAATAATACATTGAACTTTTCTGCAGGTTTTAGCTTTCCCAATAGATTTCTCATTAAATTCTTGGTAATCGATATGGGAAACCCATTCATCGAACCCGAAACATCGATGATAAAAATATATTCACGGGACACAATAAGTTTTGATGAAGTTTTATCAGGTGGTTGAATCATCGCCAGGAAGAAGTTCTCTTCTGAGCCTTCAAACAGCATCAGGCCGGTCTGAATTTTCTTATCAGCTAACTGATATTTCAGAATAAAATCCCTGTTCCCACCTTTTTTCTCGGAATCCATAAGTTCAATTCGTGCAGATTTTTTATCCTTATAAGATATATTGACCTGATGTGATGTACTGGTTACTTTATGGATGGGAACGGCTGAGTTTAAAGCAATTTTAAGATCAAAATCGTAATGAGGTGACTGTCCCTCTTTGAGATAAGGATTTATTAACCAGTTTTCTGAATTATCGGAATTTTCGTCTTTGGACCCGGAATAGCGCGGTCCAACCACGGATGGATACACAAATTCATATTGTTTATCTTGAGGATTTAGCAATTCTGTATAGCGCATGTCCACTTTCACCACATCTCCCGGTAATATATTTGCCACATTCATTTGAAAAACATTTGGTCGCTGCTGCTCTAGCAATGCGGCCGTATAGCCCTCTTCCCGCGCCTGTTCATACTGTTCTCTTGCTGCGCTTTTCCGGTCAATTTTTGCTATAATGGTTCGCTCTCCAATCGTCATTTGCATACCATAAACAGCCGCCCGAGTTGAAGCAGGAAAAATATAAATGGCTTCCAGTGTCTTTTTCCCTTCATTTTTATACACCTGGGTAACACGGATATCTGCAATCACACCGGCAATATTAATTTCGGCGCTTGTAGACTTAAGTGGAAGTTGATCCAGCTCAGGGTCATCACTCCTGACAAAAAAATATGGTGACATTGTTTTATCCGGATCTTCTTTCACCTGCGCTTGGACTGATGAGAATAAACCCATGATTACATAAAACAGGGTCAGAAACGTTATGACAGCAAAATTAAAGCCTGTTGCGGCCATCGCTTTCAGATTAAACACCTTGTCTGAATTAACTTGCATTTGTACTTTCATGTTCATCTCCTCTGGTTAAGTCATTTTTCTCCAGTATATCTCACATTTCTTCGAAAGGTAAATAGACTTTATTTCCAGGATTTCATATTTTACCGGTTAACGATGGTTGGAATTGATGTTGGAGAAATTTTTTTATGTTAAAATCAAAGACTAAAGTATACGGTTTTCATTTGGACATGTATGGACATGTAAATAATGCACGGTATCTTGAATTTCTGGAAGCAGCACGCTGGGAGTTTGTTGCGGCCAATATGGATTTGCGTGATCTGGATAAATTAGGAATCGCATTTCTGGTAGTGAACATAAATATTAATTATCGCTATCCGGCTACTCTTAATCAGACCCTTGAAATTCATACCCGGATGTCTCATATTAGTGTAAAAAGCGCGAGAGTTAACCAGCTTATTTTTATTGAGGGAACGGATAAGATCGTTGCTGAGGCGGATGTCACTTTTGTGATTATTAACGCCCGCTCCCAAAAAGTAATACCCATCAGAAATGAAGTTCGTGAGCTCATTGAGAACTTCCAGGATTAACAGCTATCAGAATTAGTCTGTTAAATGTCTTTATTATTCGCTTGCAGTTATTTAATTGGAGTGGTAGCTTCTGTAAAAACTTATAATCAAATAATAATCAGGGAGATAATATGCTAAAGAAAAAAATGTTGGACAAATTGAACAATCAGCTAAACTTCGAATTTTACTCTTCAAATATTTATCTTCAAATGGCTGCCTGGGCTGAAAATAATAAATATGCCGGTGCCGGTGCGTATTTAAAAAAACAGGCACAGGAAGAATTATTGCATATGACCAAAATATTTGACTATATCAATGAAACGGGAAGTATGGCAATCGTCGGAAAAATTGATGCACCAAAAGTAACTTATAAATCAATCATAGAAGTTTTTGAAATTATTTTGGAACATGAAAAGATTGTTACCAAAAGAATTCACGAAATTTCACACATGGCCTGGACGGATAAAGACCTGACCACTTTCAATTTCATGCAATGGTTTGTCGCGGAGCAACATGAAGAAGAAACCCAATTTCAGGGAATTTTGGATAAATTCGCATTTATCGGCAACGACAAAAGAGGTTTGTTTATGATTGATCAGGATCTGGGTAATATGGCTGCAGCCCGACCCGATCTTCCTGCCATATCAGGGTAACACTGGCGTTTCAGATTTGGCCACAGGTCATATGTAATATAAATGTATGATTCTGTGGCTTTTTTATTTCAAGAATGATAATTACAACTTTCAGCATGCGCTTCCAGTTTAGTTTAAAAATAATATTACCCTGCTCATCTATTTGAATCGGTTCAGGCATTTCTGCCTCCAGATTAAGCAATTTTGACATAGAAATATTTAATTTACATTATCTTATTTGGATAACGCAAGCGATGTGTTTTGATATTTTTTGAACATGTTGGAAAATAGATGGAATATAATTAAGAAAAAGCACCGTTCTATTGATTGTTAATAAATTAGATTCTTTGTATATTCCACGAATAGTTCCTTAATTACTTTTTGAAAGATGATCATATGCAGACTCGTCCAATAGAAGTTCCCTTGATAATCTCGCCAAAAGCACGATTTGACATGAACGATATTGCCAAAATAGCTGCGGAACACATTAACGGAAAGGCCGGTTTGTATAAAAAGGCCATGTACAGTTCCTTTCATACCACTGCCGGTTACCTTGAGCAAAGTCTTTGCTCAAGAATGCAATACAATAAGGACCGGATCGCATCTTATATCAGGGCATTCAGACACATCTTTCCGATTAATGGTAACTATTTGCATGATAAAATGGAATTACGATCCGAACTAAGTGATTCAGAGAAACAGATTGAACCAAAAAACGCCGATTCCCATCTCACATTTATCAGCTCCGGATTAAAAAATAGCGTCACTTATGCCAATCAGCCGGATGTACCAGTTTACTTTATTGATTTGGATGGCGTTCATGAACACGGCGCCCGTGATCGTAAGACCGATGTCTTATTTTTCAATACGGAAGAAACGGTCTTTGAAGACCAGGTTGAGGTTCCGGTTTCACATCACCCGGTTGATTCAATAAATCTGCGTGATCCAAAACTGGGATATCTGGATAAACTGAACTATCTCCTGGAAACATTTGAAGTTGAAAAAGGCCGGGTCGAAATTTCTCTGGATCCCTCTGAAAAACATGCCGGTTTGACTGTTAACGAATATGAAACATTATTAATGACCCACGATCTCATTGAAGTATTAAAAAACCCGCTTGAATTTGTTGGCGAAAAAGGTAAATATATTCTAAATAATCCACACACGATTCCCAAACGTACGCGTGAATATGCAAAATATGATTTTGTACATGTGTTTAATGAGTTGATGGATGCGTTTCGCATTAGTGAGTCGATGGTGGAGAAACTTCTGTCAAAATTCTTTGCGTTACCAGCAGAAAAATTTCTGAGGGTCAAGCGGAGTATAAATTTACCCTTTTCAAATCTTGAAGAAGGTAAACCGGTGCAAATCGTTGAAGGAAAATATCAGAGCCCCATATTGATACAATGGCAAAACAGTCCGTCACACAGCCGCAAACTGCATTTAAAGATCACACGATACAGTTGATTATTAAATTAATGAACGTGATTGTCCACCATCGATATTAATGCATGTTCCTGTCATCAGACTTGCCTTTGATGATGCCAAAAAACAAACCAAATTAGCCACTTCTTCTACAGTACCAAACCGACCCTGTGGTAAATTTTCCTGAATAAATATATCCATTTTTTCCGGATCTTCTATGCATCGTTTATCCCAGCTGCCGCCAGGGAACCTGATCGAACCGGGAGCGACGCTATTAACTCGTATACCATCCCCGGCAAGTTCTGATGCCATTACTTTTGCCAGACTGATAATCGCCGATTTTGTAGAATTGTAAATCGATAGGGTTGGACCTCCCAGTTCGCGGCCAAAAATCGAAGAGATAAAAATAATTGAACCACTTTTTTGCTGTTTCATTACAGGAACAACTTTTTGCGACATTCTTACATGAGACATCAAATTCAAATCTATGATTGCCTGCCAGTCATCTTCACTGGTTTCTTCGATTATATTTCTCCGATTGCCCCCCACATTATTTACAAGAATATCTATTGTACCAAATGTTTTAATTGTTGAATCGACCATCTGTGATATAAAATCAGTTTTGGATACATCGCCCAGCATGGGCAGAACATCCGTACCCAGATTATTAATTTCTTCAGCTGTACTATCCAGGGCTTCCTGGGTCCGGCCACAAATCACCACACGGCAGCCTTCTTTTGCCAGCATCTGAGCAATACCTTTGCCAATGCCACGGGTTGAACCAGAAATTATCGCGACCTTATTATTCAGTTCTAAATCCACGCCCACCTCTCCATACAGATAAAATGATTGATTTTAGTACCAGAACTGACTTCATCAAGCCAGTCAGTCTAATTATAAATAACCTTGCTCATTTCCATATTATGAAATGAATCTAAATTAGAATCCAATTCTTGTAATGGGTATTATTTATTATTGTTCAAGGAATGATAAAAGAATCTCTTTGATTTTTAATTCCAGATGAGTTCAATAAAAAAGAAATCGATTATGTTTTATGAACTTTTCTTTTTTGCAAAAAATTCAATAAAACCACAGCCATCGCACTTATATGCGAATAGTCCGTCAAATTTCTTTTCATTCGCGGCTTCCCAATTAACATAACCAAATAAACGATCGATGCTTGCTTTCTCTGAAGCAACTGTGTACAATCTGCCACGTATCATGGTACCGCCACATTTGGGACATTCACTGCCATTAGACATATTATATACCTTTATTAGATTTATTACGACTATCGACTAAGTAATTCCGATACTTAGTATTTGTGCCCTAATATTTATAAAAAATATTCAAAATTCAAAATTTATTTTAATTGTTTTACGTTCTTTAATTCATAAATTTCAAAACGAACACACCATTAACATAAAATAACTGATCTGAAATTTCTAAAAAATGAAAACAAAACAGTGAAATCCCTTCTTTTCGATCCGGTTATCCAAAAGTGGTTTGACTCTACTTTTGCTGCACCCAGTCCACCTCAGAATATGGGATGGCCAAAAATTTCAGCGGGAGAGAACACCCTGATTTTTGCGCCAACCGGTTCCGGAAAAACACTTGCTGCCTTTTTATGGTGTATAAACGATATATTTTTACAACTGAAAGATGCTACAGATACAAAGAATTCGCAGATTCATACTCTCTATATCTCTCCTCTCAAAGCTCTGAACAATGATATCGAACGCAATCTTCGTCAACCGATAAAAGGCATCTGGGATCTAGCGAATTCGATGGATCTAAAAGTTGGATTACCCAAAGTATCGGTGAGAACAGGTGATACGCCATCTCATGTTCGTCAGACCATGCTCAAATCTCCACCGCATATCCTGATAACCACACCGGAGTCACTCTACTTAATGATTACCTCACAACGAGGAAGACAAATCTTTAAACATTTACGCTATCTGATTGTAGATGAGATTCATGCTGTAAGTAATAATAAGAGAGGTGTACATTTAAGTCTCAGTCTGGAGCGACTGGAAACGATTGTCACACATCAGTCCGGTACGGATTGGTCTGTCAGCCACCCAGAAACCGTTGAGCAAAATCGCGGCTTATCTTGGTGGTTTATCATATTCCAAAAAAACAAAAAGATATGAGGACCGTCCGGTTTCCATTGTGGATTGCGGTCAAAAGAAAGAACTGGATATTCAAATAATATCGCCGGTTAAGGAATTCTCCGACCTGCCTGATGCCACCGTCTGGCCCAATGTAATCGAACAATGTTACAAACTGATTTGTGATCATAAAACCACACTCATTTTTGCCAACATGCGTGCTCAGACAGAAAAAATGGTTCGACAATTAAATGAGTTGCACCGTGATAGTACCGGAGACAATAGTGCGGAAATTGCACTGGCACACCACGGCAGTATGTCACGGGAAATGCGGTTCAATGTGGAGGAGCGACTAAAACTTGGCAAAATTCCTGCAGTAGTTGCAACGGCGTCGTTAGAATTGGGAATAGATATCGGTAGCATCGATTTGGTAATCCATCTGGAATCACCGCGAAGCATTTCAGGCTCTATACAACGAATAGGCCGCAGCGGGCATCTGATTACCAGTAAATCAAAAGGCCGTATTATCCCAATGTTTCCTGCAGATTTGGATGATGCAGCCGCGTTAACCAAGGGTGTGGTTACTGGTGAACTAGAGGAAACCCACATTCCGGAAAACTGTCTGGATGTTTTATCTCAGCAAATTCTTGCTGAAGTTTCCATGAATCCCATAAAACGAGATGATTTGCTTCATATATGTCGCAGCAGTTATTGTTACCGAAACTTATCAGAAATTGCATTCGAAAACACACTTCAGATGCTTGAAGGAAGATTTGCCGATTCCAAATTACCCGCATTACAACCAGCCATTGTCTGGGATAGGGTAAATCAGATGATTTCCCCGCGCCGTGCTGCCCGGATGATTTCAGTTTTGAATGGCGGAACGATTCCTGACCGCGGATATTTTTCTGTTGTCCTGGGAGATCAGAATCAAAGGTTGGGCGAAGTTGAAGAGGAATTTGTATTCGAATCCCGGGTGGGAGATATATTTCACCTTGGCAATACGGAATGGCGGATCACAAATATTACCAATGACCGTATAATTGTAAATCCGGTGAATTCAATAAAACCGCGAGCCCCTTTCTGGAAAGGTGAAATTCCCTATCGCAATTACGAGACAAGTTATAAAACGAGTGAATTCAGACATATTCTTGAGGAAAGAATAGATAAAGAAACAACCGGGCAATGGCTAACAAAAAATTATCACCTCGATATGAACACAGCCAACAGTTTGCTGGTATTTCTACGCAAACAAAAATCTCTCACCGGTTATCTCCCCACAAACCGACGGATTATTGCCGAGTGGTTTTATGATTCCGCCAATGAACTGAATTTGATTATTCATGCCGGGTTTGGCGCGCGGGTTACCGGACTATGGGTAATTGCAGTTGCCTCATTGCTCGAGACCTTTTACAAAACTGAGGTTCAATATACATTTAATGATGATGGATTCCTCATTCGGTTGCAAAATTTAAATGAAAAACCACCCATTGACTATATTTTAAATCAATCGTTCAAAAAAGTTAAGGAAATAGTGCTGTCAGACTATATCCACCTCGCCGGTATTTTCAATCCAGTTCAGGTATAATGCAACACGTGCATTATTATTACCTAGATCAAGACAGGGTAAACGAATTCCGTTATGGTTACAAAGATTACGCGCGGCTGATTTATTGCAGGCTACCCGGCAATATGAGGATTTCCCAATCCTGTTAGAAACTTACCGATCCTGCTTGTATGATGTATTTGATATGAATGCACTGGAAAAAGTGATTTCAAATATCCAGGATAAAAAAGTTCAAATTCACCACGTGCAAACACCGTATCCTTCGCCAATGGCCTCCGGCCTGATCTTTAATTTTATCACTTATCAAATGTACGATTATGATCGCTCACGCGCACCTGCAGATGCAGCATCCATAAGTAGTGAGGTTTTGTCTCAAATAATTTCCCGCGAAGAAATTCCGGCAATAATTGATCCGGAAACCATCGGTAAGGCTGAACAAAGATGGCAATTTCTTCTCCCTGAAAATAAAGCAAGAGATGCAGAAGAGTTATTCCTGATCATTCAAAAACTGGAACCCATATCGCAAGAAGATCTTAGCGCCAGATGTATTGGTGATTTGGAATCCCATTTAGAAAAATTGAGAGAAGATAAGCGAATTTTCAAGAATCAGAAGGGAGAAAATCATTGGATAACAGCTGAGTATGTTAAAATAAGTGAATCTTCCCCCAAATATGAAATCATCTATCATCAGGTTAATAATTATACAGAGGTTCATGGACCGGTGTTGCCTGATGAAATATCAACTGATTTGCATCTTCCCGTTGATCTTGTAATAGAGGCACTAAAGAAGCTGACCGACAAAAAGGTTCTGATCTATGGGCAGATGGTAAAGAACCGTGATGAATTTTTCTGGTGTAACAAGTATAATTTTGCTGAATTATATCGACAGGCAATCTCAATTCGACGTAAAAAAACGACTGCGTTAAACCGGACCGATTTGTATAAATTTTTATTCAAATGGCATATCGAAAATAAAAACGTAACTGATATTCTATATCAATACCAGTTCCTGCCATTTGATACGCAGTTATTTGAGCGTGAATTATTACGGGCAAGAAAATGTACCGATTCTGTATCAAATTTACCGGTTATTCGTGATGAAATCAGTATGGAACTGATAAATGGTAATTATATTTTGAGATATGCACCCGGTACAACAAAAATATTCTTCCACAGACGTGGCGAAGGTGGATTTGTAATCCCAGAACAATCTGATGAACCGCTCGATGAAAATGAGAATTCAATATTGGATTTTTTACATGAAAATGGGGCCAGTATCATAAGTGATCTTGAAGAGGGGCTCGACAAGGACCGATATCAACTAACAACTGAACTCAGGTCCCTGGCAATGAAGGGGAGAATCACCTGCGATAATTATCATGTAATGGTATTTCCTGAAAAAACCGCTGTTAAACGTGATAAAAATTCGATTCGCAGACAGGTATATTCAAGGGTAAAACAAAACGCAGATATTGAATCTACACGCTGGTTTCATATCTCTGCATTTAGTGTTCTGGGAAAGAAACGGGCGATTACGGATCAGGCTGAATTTCAAGCCAGAATGTTATTGCAGCGCTATGGTATATTGGTGAAGGAATGGTATCGGCGGGAATCAGGCCTGTTGCCCTGGATAGATATTTTTCAGGCATTAAAAAGGTTGGAATGGCAAGGGGAAATTCGCAGAGGATATTTTGTATCTGATTTATCCGGAATTCAGTTTGCCAGCCATCAGGCAGTTGAACTATTGGAAAACATGGACCACGTTGAAGAAAATTATCATTTGTTATCGGTGCTGGATCCGGCACTGCCGTTTGGACCACGATTCACATGGAACCTGCAAACATTATCCGGTCAGGAAGTGAATGTGACACGCAGTCCTGTTAATCATATATTGTTTTTGAGCACGAAACCCATTGCATATCTTGAAAATTTTGCGGAAAAAATCTGGTTAATGGAGGCATATAATTCTGAATCTGCTGGACAAATAGCACAAGCAATAAAAATCTGGCTGATGATGCCTGAAGGATTGAGACCCAAACGTAAAATTGAAATAAAGAAAATTAACGGTGATCCTGCGATTGATTCACCACTAACAAAGGTTTTTTTAAGACTGGGTTTTGAAAGCGATCAGAAAAAACTGGTGCTTTGGCCTTCCGGAGTTTAATGATATTAGTTATTCGAACTGAGTTTAATCATATTTTCAGGAGCAAGAAGTTGATCCAATTCTTCCTTTGATAATAGTTTCTGTTCAATGACCAATTCATATACACCCCGGTCGGTTTCCAATGCCTCTTTCGCCAGTTTTGAGCAAACCTCATATCCCAGTACAGGATTTAGTGCCGTCACAATCCCAATACTATTTTCAACCATCATACGACAGCGTTCACGGTTGGCTGTGATCCCGGTGATACATCTATGATTCAGTGTCCTCATACCACTTTTTAACATTTCTATCGATTCAAAAAGACAATGGGCGATGATCGGCTCCATAACATTTAATTCCAATTGTCCGGCTTCTGCAGCCATGGTAATGGTCAAATCATTTCCAATTACCCTAAAAGATATTTGATTCACTACCTCAGGAATCACCGGGTTTACCTTGCCCGGCATAATTGATGAACCTGGCTGCATTTTAGGAAGATTAATTTCATTCAGTCCAGCCCTTGGGCCTGAAGATAGGAGACGCAGGTCATTTGAAATTTTAGATAATTTTACAGCCATTCGCTTGAGCGCCGAAGAATACATTATAAATGCACCGGTATCCTGTGTGGCTTCAACCAAATTTGCTGCTTTTTTCACATCGATATCACTGATTTCCTTCAGATACTCGATGGCTTTTTCACTGTATTTTGGATCGGCATTAATACCCGTTCCAATAGCTGTCCCTCCTAAATTAACCTCGAGAAATAAATTGGCATTTTCCTCGAGACGATCAATTTCTTCCCCAAGAGTCACGGCATAGGACTCAAATTCCTGTCCCAGGGTCATAGGAACCGCATCCTGTAACTGGGTTCGTCCCATCTTCAGAACATCAGAGAATTCCACAACTTTTTTCTGTAATGCATCAATTAGTTCCTTGAGGACTTCAACCAACCGGCTATTACTTCGATGAAGTGCTATTTTTAAAGCTGTTGGATATACATCATTCGTAGATTGTGATAAATTTACATGATTGTTTGGGTGGCAATGCTGATAATCTCCTTTTTCAAATCCCATAATTTCAAGCGCCCGGTTTGCGATAACTTCATTTGCATTCATATTTGTTGAAGTCCCGGCACCACCCTGTATCATATCCACGACAAAATGACTATGAAGCCGGCCATTAATAATTTCGCGGCATGCCTGAATAATGGCATCTGCCACATTTTCCGGCAATAAATTCAAATCATCATTGGCCATTGTCGCGGCCATTTTTACCATTGCGATGGATTCAATAATTACCGGGAAATGGAAGAGTGAAATTCCACTAATATTAAAATTCTCGGTTGCCCGTAATGTCTGGATACCATAATAATATTCTGAAGGAACTTCCCGCTCGCCAAGCAGGTCATGTTCCATACGTGTGCGTCCGGAGATGTATTGTGCGGCTAAATTAACAGTACGTGTGCTGGTCTGGCGCATACGACGGCTGATTACCCGTGTTATACTTGCCAGCATCCTGGCAGCAAACTCCGGCTGCTTCCCTATCAGCTGATTCATAGATTCACGGCTGATTGTATAAATTTGGGCATCACTGATTATTCTTGCTGAGGTCGAATGAGGATAATCATCCATCAAGGCACCCTCTCCCAGAAAATCATATTTACCAAAAAGGGCCAGTCGTTTTTCTTCCCCATATACCGTTGTTTTAAACAACTCCACTTCACCGGAACGGATGATAAACAAATGCTTCCGATCTGTATTCTCCTTAAAAAGAAGTGAGTTACTCTTATATTCTCGCCTATCAACAAGTTTCTCAATAGTCTCAATTTCTGCATCATCAAATGAGCGGAAGAGTTCCACTTTTTTCAAAAATTCACGCAATGGCATATCCTCTTTAGAATAATCATTAAATGTTGATTGACTTGATCCAAATACATATTTCTCCTGCAATGACACAGAACATCGAATTGGAGATTAACCGTTGGCAATTGGCGGCAGGCAGTTACAATTTACCAATTTCAAATCTCTTATTCATAATCAACGTCGCTGCGTGATATGAATAATCCAAATTAATAGATCTTTACGCGATGATACTTTTTTTTATATATTTTTCTTCGATGACTTTACGATGATGCAGCTCATGTCCGGCAATTATAAAAGGAATCGTACGCAGAGACATATTGTAATCACTGGCTGATCCCATGTTTTGGCTCGTATCATCGTTCACTGTTTTGAAAAATATAATCGAATTATCTCTGACTACCCGGTATTCTTCAGCGATCCCCAATAAACCACGACCATGATAGTCTGCATTTTCAACATAAACATCCTGATCATAAGCGGGCTGATGAATTGAAGTATCTCTGGCAAAACACAATGCACGATATGCAAAAACACGTTCCGTATCAATCATATGACCAATTACTTCTTTAATAGACCACTTGTCTTTGGCATAACGATAGGCACCAACTTCTTCGCTCATGCGGCCCAACATGCGGGTTGTTTCCAGCTGCAATTGACCTAAAATTTCTATTATTTCTCCATCCGGAACCAGTGAAATGTATCTCTGGAAATATGCCGGATATTCCTGGGATCGGGGTTTTTCCATTTTCAGACCTGCTTTTTATTTTTTACCGCAATCATTTCAGCAAGTATGCTAATAGCTATTTCCTCCGGAGTTTCGGCACCGATATCCAGTCCAATCGGTGTATGAATCCGATCCATATCCGCCTTGCTGAAACCATCATTTTCTAATTTTTTAAATATCTGAGCTCGTTTGGTTTTGCTGCCTATTAGTCCAATATATGCTGCCGGTTTCCCAATTACCTGACGCAGGGTGTGATAATCAAGTTCATGATTCCGGGTTACAATTGCAATAAAATCGCGATCACAAAATTCCATCTCCTTCGCAATTTGTTCTACATCGCCAAGTTTGATATCACTTGCATCGGAAAATCGCTCTTGTTGGGCAAATTCAGGACGATCCTCAATAATTGTATATTGAAAACCGACTTGATGGGCAAAACGAGCAAGTGGATAACCGCAATGCCCACCGCCAAATATATATACATGTGAAGCCAAATTTATTGGTTCGATAAAGAACTCCATTTTGCCACCGCAGATCATACCGGTATCATGTTTTTCATGATCATTCAGGTCATGCATTACTTTTTTATATGACCCGGTCTTTATACATTCCTGGGCTTCCCGGATAACCAGCGCCTCTACGGCTGATCCGCCAACAGTGCCATGAACCGTTCCATCGTGTAGCACAATCATTTTTGTTCCCACCGAGCGCGGAGTAGAGCCTTTGCTTTCAATAATGGACACCAGTGCAGCCGGAGTCTTACTTTCCTGCACAGATACCAATGTCTTATAAATATCTTCCATTATATTTCCCGGCTATATTTTTTTTTAATAGTTAACCTGATTAGTTAAAAAATTTTACCACTAAGACCCGAAGACGCAAAGAAACGAATATTTGAAATTATATACAAAATCCAAAAATAATATCTGATAAATACGAATAGTTCTTATAACCAATATATTTTTAAAAGTTCGTGTCTTTGTGACTTGGTGGTTAAAACAAATTCAACCAAAATACCACGAGCTTATAATGTAATTAAAAAATACAATGATTTGAACATTTAATTTTTGCGGGGATTTATTTTTAGGTGGGTATATTTTTTGCCAAAACTATATTTTGATAGTCTTCCGGCCGATCGATATCCTGTAGTATGCCATTATCCTGCACAGGAACAGTAATAAGCTGATCTTGATATTTGTGTACGACAGTGCGTGCCCCTTTATCCAGAGGCGCCATTAACAGATCAGCGAAAAACCTTCGGCCAAAATATACCGGATGACCTTTGCGGTCTTCATTTATGGGTATAATAATACTGTCCGGATTTCGGATGGCCGTATTTATTATAGATTTGTATGTATTGAGTTCCACCAATGGGTGATCAACCAGTGCCAGCAATATTCCACTGGAATTGTCATCGGTGTGACGCAGACCAATTTGTATCGAGGATAGCTGGCCGCGCTCTGGATTGGGATTATTCAAATATTTCCATGATCCGGTATCTTTAAGTTCACTCCGAATCTGCTCGTCATGCTTGCCGGTTAACACAAATATTTTTGCAATGCCCACCTCCACCACATTTTGGATAATCAATTCAAGAAAGGTCTTTTCCTGATGGAGCAGCAAGGCTTTGGGTGTACCCATACGACTTGAATCACCGGCAGCAAGTATAATTGCAGTTATGTTTGGATCGTTACCCGTTTTGTTATCTCATCTTTCTTGTATTGAAATATTAATATTTATCTAAAACTTGATATAGATATATTGAATTCTTTTAACTTGCATTTAAATAGTGCCATATGCTACCGAAGAAAATAATCATTTGACAGGATAGAACAGGATAATCAGGATAATTTAATTATTAAGAAATAACAGCAATTTTTCATTTTAAATACATATTAACAGTATATTATATAAAAAATAAATCATGAAAATCCTGTGATCCTGTCTAAAGAAAATTTCTGAGAATCATTTAATACTAACTATAAAATAAAAAAGCGCCCAATTGGACGCTTCAAATACTACTTTGTATTAGGTGTTTTTTTTAAATGTTCGTCCTCTGTCTGCGCTTTTTGCAGGATCTGACCATCTGTCGCATCTCCATTATCTTTTTGTGATTCAACGAGATAGTAGAATTGTTTTTGAAATTCTTCCAGAGAGATATTTGCCGTTGCAGCATATCTTGCTAATTCATGTGGATCATTAAAATCTTCTTTACGCAGACGAATCATATAGCGATTAGCAATCGCATAAGATTCAGAATCAATATCAACCATGCGCACTTTCATACGTTTGGTCTTTGGATCAAGAATATCTTTAAAATACATGGGGACAAATCTACCATCCTGAACCGAAACCAATGCTCCGCTGCCGCCATCAAACAGGAATTTCGCTGCCATAAATCCTAAATCACGACAATATTCCATATCAAACGGAATAGGATCGGCACATCGCAGCTCATACCCGATATTTTTTGCCACAATTGTCATCTTTATATCAAATTCTTTGAGACGCTGCTGCACCTTATATTTTAATATCTCACCGAAATTAACCTCGGCAATCCTAATGTTATCATGTTCATCCCGTTCCACTTCAACCAGGTCCTTCATATCCTGTTCATCAAGATGTTCAACCAAACCCTCAGCAATAATTGCCACACCGTCGGGTCTTCCATAACTAATTCGTTTAATTATGGCACCCACCAGAATATCAACTATTTTATGAAGCCGAATCTTTTTCTCCTTGAATTCTTCCGGGATAAGACTCAGAGTTGAACCGGCTGCCTTGCCAATACCCATGGCCAAATGTCCCGCTTTCCGGCCCATGGTAATTACAAAATACCAACGTGTAGTTGTTTTTGCATCAACCATAATATTTTTTATGATGTCTACACCAATATGACGGGCTGTCTGAAACCCAAAAGTACAGATTCCATGAGGCAGGTCCAGATCATTATCAATGGTTTTTGGAACATGAACGACACTGATGCGTCCTTCTGCTATTTGCTGTACACGATATGCAGAGTAGGCCGTATCATCACCACCGATGGTTACTAATTTGTCTACATTCAACCGCAGAAGAGATGTAACTGTATTTTCGAGGTGTTTTTTATCCTTGGTCGGATTATCACGCGCGATTCCAATATATGATCCACCCCTGAAATGTATACGACTCACCTTATCTATTGTTAAGGGGATCACGTTATCAATATTGCCACGCATGATCCATTTAAATCCATCCTTGATACCAATGACATCAGCGCCTGACAATAATCCACGTATAGTCGCGGCACCAATAACACTGTTTATTCCCGGTGCAGGTCCGCCACCCACGAGAATCGCCATTCGTTTTAATTTCATGTCTCTCTCCATAAGAATCCTTTTTAAATAATCGTTATAAGCAAATAATTATACTTAAATTCGGTCTTTTAGTCAAGTGAGATTCTTTTATAAAATATTTCAGGCAGGTTTGGTGTCCAGAATTTCTCTGATTTTTTCAGCGAGCGTACTAATTGAATAGGGTTTGGCAACGAAAATCAGGCCTTCTTTTAACTCACCCTCTGAGACAATGTGATCGTTTGTATAACCTGATGTGTAAATGATACTAATATCCTGACGCTGTTTAAGAATTTTATTTACCAGCTCTTTCCCATTCATTACCGGCATAATTAAATCGGTAATTACCAGGTTGATGTTATGATTTTCCTTGTCAAAAATTTCCAGGGCTTCTCTGCCATTGCTTGCTTCCAGTACATGATAGCCCTTCGCACGTAAGGCACTACCAACCAGATTACGAATGGCATCATCATCCTCAACAAATAGGAGGTGTTCAGTTCCCTCGAGGTTTTTCTGGTCAGCATACTTCTTGATTTCCTTATTCACTTTTTCCTTTGAAACCGGCCAGTATATTTTAAAGTGGGTTCCGCTCATCTCATCTGAAATAACATATATATAACCCTGATTCTGTTTTACAATGCCATATACCGTGCTCAGTCCCAAACCAGTACCTTTTCCTTTTTCTTTGGTAGTAAAAAAAGGCTCGAATATTTTATCTTTAAGATCCTTTGGAATACCAATACCCGTATCTTTAATCGAGATGAAAATTTTCTCCTCGACACTCATCTCCGGATATTTTTTAAGCGTACCTTCATCTATTAATTCGATTCCGGTTTCAATACTAATTATTTTTTCTTTTGCTGATTCTCCCAAATCATTGATAGCATCCCGTGCATTGACGGCTAGATTCATCATGATTTGTTCAATTTGCCCGGGATCTGCTTTTACCGGTGGCAGATCTTTCATCAAATTTATTTTGATTTCGATGTTCTCACCAATTAGTCTACGGAGTAGTTTATCCAGACCGGTAATTACCTCATTTAAATTAATAATTTTTGTTTCATAAATTTGTTTTCGACTAAATGCCAGCAATTGACGGGTTAGATTTTCTGCGCGTTTTCCGGCATGTAAAATGGAAATTAAATCACGATGGGACGGATGATCTTTTTCCAGTTTCATTAGTGAGATTTCCGCGTGCCCGTTAATTACAGTGAGTAGATTATTAAAGTCATGGGCAATGCCACCGGCCAGGTTTCCTATAGATTCCATTTTTTGAGCTTGGATAAGTTGTTGTTGCAAGCGCTTGCGCTCGGTTATATCTTCTTTTACAGCAATAAAATGAGTTATTTCTCCTGAGTTTGATTTAATTGGTGAGATCGAGGCATTTTCCCAGTAGAGTTCACCATTCTTACGTTTATTCTGGAATTCACCTTGCCATTCCCGGCCGGCAGTAATCGTTTCCCACAAATATTTATAGTTATCTCCGGACATTGCCCCTGATTTTAAAATACGCGGATTTTTCCCCATGGCTTCATCTGAACTATACCCGGTAACTTGAGAAAATTTTGGATTAACATACTCAATGTTTCCATAAACATCTGTAATTACCACTGAAACCGGGCTTTGCTCAACTGATTGGGACAATTTGCGAAGCTGGTCTTCAGCCATGAGTCGCTCAGAAATATCCCTGGTAATCGATAGAATTACTCTTTTCTGTTGGAGCATAAAAATATGTGCGCTTATTTCAACTGGAATTAAGGTTCCGTTTTTTGCGACATGGGTTGCTGTAAAGGTAGAACTTCCTTTCTCGTGCAATTTTTTTAGTATGTTTGAAACTTTTTTTCGCGACTCATGGTCATCAAGCATTTCGGGCGTAAATTTTAGCAATTCTTCCTTGGAATATCCTGTCATTTTACATGCATTTTCATTTACTTCAATGCATTTATCTATCGAGCCATCTGTTTTCAATTGCCAGAGATACATGGCATCGTTGGCTTTATCAAATATTTCCCGAAATTTTTCTTCACTCTCACGCAGCGCAGCCAGGACTCGTTTTCGCTCGGCAACCTCTTTTCTAAGATTTTGATTCGATATACGAAGTTCATCCGTTCTTTTCTCAATACGATGCTCTAATGCATCATTGATATTTTTCAACTCTTTTAATAGGGAAAGTTTATCAAGACGATCCTCAATCATCTGCACAATATTTTGCAGAAGTATAATCATTGAAGAGAGTTTTGTAGCAGACTTTTTGTTATCGATAAAAACAAACAGACCGGAAGGATAAATTCGTGTAGAGAATGGGATTAAGATAGCGGCATATGGTTTAAATTTTGCTGATAAATTTTTTATCGTGATTTTAGAATCTTTTTCAAAATTGATGATCTTGCACGGCCCGGTCTTCAGGTCATTTATTAAATCGGTGTCCAGTTTGATTCTGAAATTCGCAGGCAAACTATCTGAAAAATCAATATATTGACTTACAAGAAGTAACTTTTCTTTCTGCATCTCAAAGCAGGTACAAAAAGGAATATTCTTAATAATTGATATTTTTTCCAGCACACTTTCAAGCAGGGTATCTTCTTTTTCAACTGTGGAGATAGTCTCAGCAACCAATCTTAATAGAAGAGATTCTTCCGCCCGCTCAGAAAGAGCATTATTCTCCTCCTCAAGCTGTTTTATTTTTTCAAGTAATAACTGATATTTTTCTTCAAGATTTTGCGACAAATTACTTTCCTTCAAATTTCCTGATTAAATACTCTGATAGCTCCGTCGGAATATCTTCCTGAATAAAATGTCCGGCCCTGTTGAATATTTCCAGACTGCTCCCAGGGATATCATTATGAAGTCTTTGCGCAATTTTTGCACTCAGATAAAGATCTGCATCTCCTCTGACAATATGAACTGGTAGATTTAGTTTTTTAAGATCATTGGTGATGTCCAGCAGATGTTGATTGTTTAAACACTTGGCAAAATGCAGGAAGGCTTTTCTACCCTCCTTCGTTTCCATTTGCTGCATAAATTTTGCAAACAGTTCAGGTGTCAGTCGATCCGCATTATAGAATGCTTTTCTTAGGATAAGTTTAAATGTTCCCTTATCCAGTGTTGCCATGGCCAGTTGTCTGATAATCGGTGTGCGCATGGCAATAATCGGCTGCACCGGCCAGAAGTCATAAGCGACTGTATTTACAAGGGTTAAGTCGGACAGTAGTTCGGGATAGCGGACGATAAAAATCTGACCAATTCCACCACCCACATCGTGCCCTACAAAGTGTATTTTTGATATACCCAGCTGATCTAATAATTGTTTTAAAATTTGTGCATGATTAATAAGAGAATACTCAACATCGATTGGCTTATCTGAATCACCACAACCTAATAAATCCGGTACAATAACCTCATAGCTCTCACTCAAGGATAACGCAATTTTTTCCCAAATAAATGAATTTGTTGTGATACCATGAACCAACAATACTGGTTCACCCTTTCCGTACTGATGATATGCCAATTCCCAGTCATCAATTTTACACTTTTTCAGTGTTGGTCCACTCAAAATTAATCCTCTAATTAGTTCAGGAAATCTTACCGGCTATCTGTATAAATTCGACCTGTTTTAGCAAGACTTAATAAATGTCCTTGCTAAATACAGCAAAAACACCGTAAAGACAGATCAGAAATTAAAATTAGACTTTTACCCCATTGATCATACTAATTTTTACTAACCGAACTTTTTTCTTGGGATATTGTTTAAATTGTAAACGGTTTATTCTAAATAATTCATAAATTGAAATAATTAGTATGAATTTTAAAACAAATTCCTGAGATATTGCATGCATTGCTTATATTTTGGGGAACTAGTACTGCAAAACGCCGATAATAATGAAACCTGAAAGATTAAATAACATATCATGTATAAAAAAAAACCAATACTTAGTTTCCCTGTATTATTATTAATTAGTTGCGGTCAATTATTTGGCCAGGAGTATTCATTTCCAACTCCAGATCGTAACGACCTTATTAAATCTGAATTAGGATTTTCACAAAATTTCCTTAGCCGAAGTCAACAACTGACTGATCTTTCGTATTATGATGTTACGGACTATCACATTGATTTACAGGTTGACCCTGATAAGCGAATCATTTCCGGTTGGGTTACCATGTTCGCGATTAATCAGACAAATAGTACGAATCAGATTCAGATCAATCTTGAAAATAATATGCAGATTGATTCAGTTCAATTCCGGGGACGGCCAGTTAATTTTCTGCATGAGAACAATATTATTGATATTACACTTCCACTGACTTTGGCAATGGGTGATACTTTTTCTGCTACGACATATTATCATGGGAATCCGGAGTTAAGTCCAACACGTTCTTTTGCCTGGGGATCTCATGGTGCAATGCGGAATCCTCTCATATGGACGCTGAGTGAACCTTATGGTTCACCTGCCTGGTGGCCATGCAAAGACGATCCGGCCGATAAGGCCGATTCGGTTCGGATAAATATCATTGTACCTTCAGATCTTTATGTAGCCAGTAATGGGCTGTTGGAACAGATTAGCTATCCGGCGATATACAGAACAAAGTATCACTGGCATACAAAATATCCAATCAGCACTTACCTGGTATCACTGGCAATTAGTGATTATGCCCGCTTCTCAGATTGGTATATTCCAAATGATCAGGATTCAATGGAAATCCAGTACTATGTTCTGCCCGAACATCTGCAAGAGGCCAAACAGGATCTTAGTATAACTGCAGATATGATGCACTATTACAGCAGTGTTTTTGGTGAATATCCATTTATAGATGAAAAATATGGCATGGCTGTTTTTGGCTGGGGTGGCGCCATGGAACATCAAACCATAACCTCATATGGTGCCGGATTGATCAGAGGGGATAATTATTTTGATTATATTAATGCCCATGAACTGGCACATCAATGGTTCGGAGATCTTATTACCATGCGTTACTGGTCTCATATCTGGTTGAATGAAGGATTTGCATCCTACGCCGAAGCACTTTGGTATGAACATCTTTACGGGCAACCCGGATATGATCATTATATGCAACTACAGTGGTCAGATTATTTTCAGGGACCCTTGTGGATTGCAGATTCCCTGAATGCAAACGCACTTTTTAGCCGGACAGTTTATGATAAGGGGTCCTGGACTCTCCATATGCTACGCGGTGTCCTGGGTGATTCACTGTTTTTTGCTTCCATTGATGCATATGCCTCGGACAAGCAATTAAGCTATGGCACTGCCACCACAGAGAGCCTGCGCGATATTTGTGAATCTGTAAGCGGGTTGACCCTGGATTGGTTTTTTGATCAATGGGTTTATCGTGAAGGCCGCCCGGCATACATTGTTCAATGGAATACCCGGGGGGAAGGCCCATACGAAACAACGGTTTTTGTCATCCAAAAAAATCTTCCTGCTTATAAAATGCCTATAAAAATCAAACTTTCATCATCAGATTCGAGTGCAACTTTTACTGTTTGGGACAGCCTGGAATTCCAGCAATTCAATTTAGTAACCGACTTTAGTCCTACTACAAGAGAGTTTGATCCTAATAATCAAATTCTGAAAACAATATTGGATGAAGCCCCTGATACTCAGTTTCAGGTTTCCAATAATTATCCCAATCCATTTAGTTCCAGAACATCCATCAATATTTTATTGGTTAAAGAGGAAATAGTAACTTTTGAAATTTTTAACATTCTTGGCCAACGGGTGTATCAAAGGAATGAAACATTATCTGAAGGTTATCATCCGGTAAGTTGGGATGGTAAAAATAACAATGGATCTCGCGTGCCTTCCGGTATTTATTTTTCGCGCATCGCAACAAGCGGTGAATCAAAATCCGGGAAGATGATTTTGTTGAGGTAAGGAAGCAGGATACTGGATGCTGGATGCTGGATGCTGGATCCAAGTTACAAGTTGCGCTGCGAACAATCTTCTGTCAAGTAAATCTATATATTGATTGAAAAAATTGGCTTTTATTAAATCTTATATGTGCCTAAATTTGAGTTTTCCACTTTTCATATACTTCTGAGGATAATGTATGCCTGTAAATGGAAATACGGATTCAATCTCATTCATTGACCTGCCGACCAATTCTGATTTTTCAATTTATAATTTACCATATGGTATATTTCAACCAAATGCCTTGAGTAAACCGCGGGTTGGTATTGCAATTGGTGAATATATTCTGGACTTATCTGTTCTGGAAAGTGCCAGGTATTTTGAAGACATATTTGGATCCCCATCCTATATTTTTACTAAACCGACTTTAAACGCATTTTTGGAGCAGGGTTCAGAATCTTGGTCTGCTGTAAGAGCCATCATCTCCAATTTGCTGCGTGCAGATGAACCGGCCTTGCGGGACAGAGAAGACATAAAAGCCCAGGCTATTGTCAGACAATCAGATGCACAAATGCTATTACCTGTGGATATTCACAATTATACAGATTTTTACTCATCGCTTGAGCATGCGACCAATGTGGGTACCATGTTCAGAGGGAAGCAAAATGCGTTACTACCCAATTGGCGACACACACCAATCGCCTATCATGGTCGTGTAAGTTCAATCGTTCCCAGTGGGACCAATATCACCCGGCCATATGGTCAGTTTTTAAGTGATGATAGTTCCGATCCGCATTTCCTGCCGACACAGTTTCTGGATTTTGAATTGGAAATGGGTTTTTTAATCGGACCTGGCACCCAACTGGGTTCTCCTTTAAAGATATCGGAGGCACGTAATCACATTTTTGGCGTGGTTTTGGTTAACGACTGGAGTGCCCGTGATATCCAGCGCTGGGAGTACCAGCCGCTGGGTCCGTTTCAGTCAAAAAGTTTTGCAACATCCATATCACCCTGGGTGATCACTCTTGAAGCGCTGGAACCATTGATTTGCGCAGGCCCTTTACAGGAGCCATCACCTTTACCTTATCTTAAACGAGAATCTGATTTTACATTGGATATAAATCTTGAGATAAGCCTTCAGACCGAACTTATGAGCATCCCTGAGACAATATCACGCACAAACTCCAAATATTTGTACTGGGACATATTACAACAAGTGACCCATCACACAGCAAATGGATGTAATCTGAATACTGGTGACCTGTTGGCAACGGGAACAATTAGCGGACCAGAAAAAAACTCATTTGGTAGTTTGCTTGAGTTGGCCTGGAATAAAACGAAACCCATAGAATTATCATCCGGAGAAAAGCGAACTGCTCTTGAAGATTCCGACCAGGTTATTTTTAACGGATGGAATAAAGTTAATGACAAACGTATCGGTTTTGGTGCATTAACCGGAAAGATCCTGCCGGTAAAACATTTGGAAAAATGAAGATTAAGCAACTGATACTAGAAATCGCTGGTATTTTATTTTTATCAGTAGTTTCGGGTTTAATTTTTAACGCCCTTTCGGCCAATGGCATCTCATTGCTTTATCATACCCCTCAGATAAATAACCGGGATAATATTTCAGCAGAACAAGCATATAAACTTTATAATGAAGGCCGCGCGCTGTTTATCGATGCCAGATATCGGGAGGAGTATGTCCAAAAAAGAATTGAAAAATCAATTAATCTACCCGCCTCGTATTCAATTGACCAAATTTCCACACATTTAGATGACTATGACAAAGAACAGATTATAGTAGTGTACTGTTCCGCTCCTTCATGCACTTATAGTACCAGGGTTGCAGGAATCTGCCGATTCCTGAAATATTCCAATGTATTTGTGTTTGGTGGAGGAATAGAGGATTGGGAAACGAACGGATATCCGTTATTAATACCGGACGAATAATATGGAATTAGAAAAAATACATCGGATCCGGAAATCGGGGTATCTCTCCCTGGTGCTGCGCATAATTGTAGGCATTATATTTTTGTATACTGGGATGATCAAATTACAAAATCCGGGTGAGTTTGCAGTTTCAATTCAAAATTATCAGATCATTCCGGTTGCTTTGACAAATTTAATAGTTATTATATTACCCTGGATTGAAATTTTCTCAGGATGTTTGCTAATTTTTGGAGTATACTCCCGGGCCAGTGCGATTATTTTAAGCATACTGACGGGAATATTCATTATAGCGATGTTTTCAGCATATCTGCGGGGGCTGAATATCGAGTGTGGGTGTTATGGTCCGGGATCAACGATAGATATATATAAGATTTTACTGGATGTTCTGCTGCTTTTATTCAGTATCCACCTTGTCATTTATCCATCCCGTATGATTTCACTGGACCGCTTACTCAAACGCCTGCCTTAATAGAAGTTCTTTTTCAGCTATATGCATTTGGAATACACCGGCCGCCGGGCTGGCACTGGGAAGTCTACCCACATAATCCAGTTTATATCCACGTGGTAATATTTTCTGAATTCTCTCTAAAGCGAAATTCCAGGCACCCATATTTCTGGGTTCTTCCTGTACCCATCGAATGTTTTTGATATTGGGATATTGCTTGAGAAGATCTTTCACCTGATCAAATGGAAACGGATATAGCTGTTCCAGACGTATTATCAAGGTGTCATTAATTTTATTTTTTTCTCTGTATTCACTCAAATCATAGTGAATTTTCCCCATGCAAAACAAGATTTTTTGCGGATTCTTAGGAGGATTTATATCATTCAGCAAAACCTGAAAATGTCCTTTTTCAAATTCTGCTTTTTTACTGCGGGCAACTTCCGCGCGCAATAAACTCTTTGGTGTCAGAATAATCAGAGGTTTTTTCTTTTGTCGCTTTGCCTGTTGACGAATCAGATGAAAATACTGGGCAGCCGTTGTTGGATTTGTTACCCTGATATTCTCTTCGGCACAGAGGGTTAAAAATCTCTCCAAGCGGGCGCTTGAGTGTTCCGGGCCCTGCCCTTCAAAACCATGGGGCAGCAATAGAACCAGATTACTTTTTTGATCCCATTTATCTTCTGCAGAAGAAATGAATTGATCAATTATAATTTGTGCGCCATTGATAAAATCTCCAAATTGTGCCTCCCAAAATACCAGCGCCTCATCACGAATCACTGAATAACCGTACTCAAAACCGAGGGCAGCATATTCAGATAATAGACTATCAAAAACCATGAGCTGGGCCTGATCATCTCTGATATGATTTAGCGGTGTGAATTCCAGACCGGTTTTATGATCAATCAAAACGGAATGCCGGTGACTAAAAGTTCCCCGCCTTGAATCCTGGCCTGATAATCGGACCGGAATGTTTTCAACCAGTAAAGATCCAATAGCCAAGGCCTCAGATAAGCCATAATCAATAGCATTACTCTCGGCAAGCTTTTTCCGAGATAGAATCTGTTTTTGCAATTTGGGATGAACATTGAAATCATCCGGAAATGTAGTAAGCGCCGATATGATCTCATCCATTAGTACAGGCCCTATTCCGGTCTCCATTGGTTTATCCGGCTTTACAAGCGTAATCTGTTCCGGAATTTCTACCTTTGGGGGCGCACTATCTTTTGTATCCTCAAACGCACTATCAAGCATATTACGATACTCCTCCAAAGCCTGTTCCGCTTCTTTCAGGGTCAGATCGCCACGATTGACTAACTTTTCTGTATAAAGTTTTCGAATCGATCGCTTATCATCAATCATAGCATACATTCTTGGCTGAGTATAACTGGGTTCATCACCTTCATTATGACCATGCCGGCGATAGCATATCATGTCGATGACCACATCTTTTTTAAATTTCCTTCGAAAATTCAAGGCCAGTTCGACCACATGAATACAGGCCTCGGGATCCTCCCCATTTACATGAAAGATGGGTGCCTGGATCATTCTTGCTACATCAGTGGCATAGACACTTGATCTTGCGGCAGTCGGTGATGTGGTAAAACCTATACCATTGTTTACCACAATATGAATTGTACCACCAGTCCGATATCCATGCAGTTGGCTGAGGTTTAATGTTTCGGCCACGACACCCTGCCCTGCAAATGCAGCATCCCCATGGACAAGTATGGCCATTACGCGATTATGTCCCACATCCCCCATTTGATCCTGACGTGCCCGCACCATTCCCTCCACAACCGGATTTACGGCCTCCAGATGACTGGGATTTGAGGCGACAGTTACCTTCATTTTCCGGCCATTGGGATGTATATGTTCCCCTGACGCGCCTAAATGGTATTTCACATCTCCGGAACCATGTTGGGTAAGGGGATCAATATCGCCCTCAAATTCACGGAAAATCTTTTTATAACTTTTATGAAGAATATTTGCCAGAACGTTAAGACGACCACGATGAGAAGTCCCAACTACCGTTTCCTGAAAATTATTCTCAATAGCGATATTAAGCAGATGATTTAACATTGGAATGAGTGTTTCCGCACCCTCCAGACTGAAACGTTTATGCCCGACATATTTGGTATGAAGAAAGTTTTCGAAGGCCTCGGCCGCATTGAGCATTACAAGAATTTCACGCATATTATCTGTGTTTAGCCACCTGTTGCGGTTTACCCCTTCCACATGATGCTGGATCCATGATTTTTGATCAGGTTCCTGAATGTGCATATACTCAATACCGATTGAACGGCAATAGGATCCACGCAGAATATCGATAATTTCACGTAAAGTAATCCTGCTTTTTCCTGCCAGGCCCATTGTGCTGAATTTTCGGTCCAAATCCCATAACGTCAGACCGATTTTTTCCGGATCTAATTCAGAGTGAGTTTTCACCTCTGTTTCCAGAGGGTTGGTATGCGCCAGTAAATGGCCCCGAACCCGATACATATTGATTAAATTTAAAACCCGCGCCTGTTTATCAAAGAGTGATACCTGGTCTGATGACTCTGAAAATGGATTTACATCCTGTTTAAGTTTGATTGGTTCATCTCGGATGCCAAGCTGAGCATAAATTTCTTCATAAAACTCATTTTCACCGGATAACAAACGATGAATGTGCTGCAAGAATTCACCACTCTCCGCGCCCTGAATCACCCTGTGATCATAGGTACAGGTCATAGTCATCACCTTGCTGATACCCAAATTTGCCAGTAATTCGGGATCCGCACTCTGATATTCCGCAGGATAATCTATGGCCCCTGTGGCGATAATACTACTTTGTCCGCTCATTAGTCTGGGTACCGAATGTACGGTTCCAATCATCCCTGGATTGGTAAGGGACACATTGGTGCCCATAAAATCATCCGGTTCAATTTTATTTTCTTTAATTTTACGTATCATTTCATTGTACGCAGAAAAGAACTCATTAAAATTCATCATATCGGACTGTTTTATATTTGGAACCATCAGAGATCTTGCTCCGTCTTTTCTGGTAACATCTACTGCAAGACCAAAATTTATATGTTCATTTTTAATTTTATGGGGTAATCCATCGAGTTCCATAAACGCATTGCCAAGCGATGGAACAATTTTGATGGCTTTAAGGATAGCCCAGGCAATAATGTGGGTATAACTTAATTTTCCACCGACCGTATTGGCAAGATACCTGTTTATAATCCGGCGGTTTTCTTCAAGCAACTTCACCGGAATGATTCTTGTCGATGTGGCCGTAGGAACACGGAGACTGCCTTCCATATTTTCTACAATCCGCGCGGCAAAACCCCGCAATGGTTCCGTATCAACCCCATCTTTTACAAGTTCTTTTTTTAGATCTTTCTTGTCAGTTTGTACAGATTCTCCTACATCCGGATTTTTGGTATTCATTGGTGAAGGTTTATAATCCGCAAAAAAATCGCGCCAGCTCTCTGCCACAGTGCTGGGATCAGTAACAAACTGGTGATACATCTCATCAATCAACCAAACATTAGGTCCAAACTTTTCCTCGACCATCGTTTTCCTATCTGTTTTGTAATCTGGAAAGTAAAAACTAACTATACTTGCTGCTTATTCCGTGATAAAACAGTATAAATTAATGCAATACTGTAACCAATCCAACATTAAACATACCTAAAATGCATCATTTTACTTAGTAACCTGAGTATTATTACATGTAAGACATAATATGATGGGCATTGAATTAAAACTGGGATAATTGAGATCCATGATCCGAAGTCATTTCGGAGAAATCTTCCCGCATTATTCGGCGATCTCGAGAGGAAGAAATTTGAAGTCAATCTACAGGAAATACTGCTTACTGAAAAAGTTTATAAATGAAAACCGGACAGGAGAACCCACCCAATGACAATCAAAGTAATATTTGCAATTTTATTTTTACATGTAACATTAAGTGGATTATGGGCTGGGGCCTGGGTAAAACCCCGGGGTGGTTATTTTTTTAAACTGGCCGCAAATTATTTATCAACAAACCAGGAATTTAACTATAAAGGTGAAAAAATCAGCTATCTGGGAAACGATTTGATTTACTCCGATACGGAATTTAGAGATATAAATATTTATTTATACTATGAATACGGATTATCAGACAATTTCACCATTTGGGGCGATCTTGCTTATAAATCCTACACTTCCAGCCGAACCATTTCCACCTTATATGCGACCACTAAAGAAATCGCTACTACCACAGGATTTGCAGATATGCGAATTCTCGGCGTCTATGGCATCATGAACGAGCCGCTTGCAATTTCGATTGCTGCCGGTCCCAAAATTCCAATGGGATATTCAAAAGAACCCGAAAACGATGGCCCCTCCCTCGGCACCGGATATGTTGATCTCGAAGGATATCTGACTTTGGGTACCAGTTTTTATCCTGTTTCAGCCTATGTGAGTACATCGCTTGGCTACCGAATACGGGGTGGCAGGTATCATGATGAATTTTATTTCAATGCAGAAGTTGGATATACTGTAGGAGATTTCTTTTTCAAAGCGTTTTTGGAGCTGATCCGCAGTACCATTACCCCCCCCGATATTTATGGGCAAACAATTGTGAGTCCTTTACCCGGGGGAGGTGGCGCACTTCCCAATTCCATCATCGGTGATCAGGATATTAGTAAAATACTGCCGTCGATTACCTACTTTTTCAATGAAGGAATCGGGATTCAGGCCGAACTAAATCATGTGTTTTCCGGCAAAAATACGCTGAGCGGAACCACATATTCTGTAGGACTTGTGTTTTTGCAATAGGGTGTGGATTAGAGATAAGGGATGAAGAATTATAGACAATAGGCGATAGGCAATTGGCAATCACTCTCCACTTCACAGCAGTTTTGAGGAAGGGAGGCTATTTAAGGGAAGAAGATTTGAAATCCAAAGCACGAATATCTAAATCCGAAATAATATTCAAATTCAAAATCCCAATTCCAAGTACGCTTGCCATATGTTTTGATAATTGAAAATTTAACATTTTGATTTGTTTAGCATTTAGGATTTGGTTTTTAGGGATTTTAAATCGTGCATCACACTCACTTCCTTCGGGATGGAGCGGGATTTAGGGGGTGGGTAATCTCGGCGATCTTTATTTAAAGAGTCAAATTAATTATTAGGAGAATTTTTATGAGATTTAAAGACATAGGATTAGTATTAGCGATATTAATATCGACTGCTGTGATCTCATGTGAAGTATTTGAACCCGATCCACCCGGGGCAGAAGTAATTAGCGAGGATGGGAAAATATTTATCCGGGATCAAACCGGTAAATCATGGGATATCACCCATGCGGTGGAAAAATATGGATTTGACCCGGCAGTTTTTCAACATGGCCTGGGACCAAATGCCATCAGGCCAATACAAAATCCTCAAATGCTTCGACCAGGTGATCCCGGGTACCCCGGCTCCGGATTTGAAGCGGTTATACTTGGCACCACTCTTTCCGGTGATTCCCGGGCATATCCCCTCAGTGTGCTCATTCGCCATGAGATCGCCAATGAAAAATTTGCAGAGACCCATGTGTCAGTCGCGTACTGACCACTGGTTGAATTGACTGCCGTGTACAGTCGGGAAATTGACGGAAATATTTTAAATTTAAGTGCCAGTGGTTGGACATACCGCAGTACATTTGTGTTATATGATTATGAAACCGAAAGTATTTGGTACCATTTGTCCGGCACAGATGGGCTGACTTGTATCAGTGGTCAGTATGCAGATCGTAAATTAGCAGAGTTTGCTTCATCAAGGACGCGTTGGTCAGATTGGATAAAAACCAACCCCAATTCAGGATATTTGAAATAATAATGTTGTTATCTTGAGCCGTCAGACAATAGCCAATAGGCAATAGGCAATTGGCTATAACCAATTACCAATGATGACTTATTGGATATATCCAAGAGATTCCTATAAGTATCGACTTTGAATTTATGTTTACCTGAATTAAATTAAAACAAAATATCAACAGGTAACAATTCGGTGCGACGATTTATTCAAGAACCCCACTTAATTATTATTATTTTTTTCGCCCTGGCAATACTTATGGTATCCAGTGCCTTGATTGAATTACATCAGAGCAAAAGTGAACTCTACAGTTTAATGGAAAAGCAGAGTCATTCGCTGTTGGAGTCATTGATAATAGCCTCACAGAATGCGCTGCATTTTAACCAAACAATAGAAAATAATTACAAAGAAAGATTATTAAACAATGCCAATCTGATCAAGGTGCTTTATGAAAATAATCAGATATCAGATCGCTTATTATCCAGCCTGGCGCAGAAAAATAACATATACCGAATAAATGTATTTTCAAAAGATGGAACAAAAATATTTTCAAGCCACTCCGTGACACATACCGGATTAGTTGAAAAGAATTCTCCAGTAATTACCTTGCAACCCATTTTCAACGGTGAGGTTGATACACTCCTGATTGGCCTGAAACCGGCACGATTTGAAGATGGCAATCGTTTGGCCGTTGCCGTTTCTGCCAGGGATCGCTCTGCAATAGTCCTGAACATAGACGCCAAACAGATGCTGGATCAGAGAAGGGAAACCGGATTTGGCGCACTCATGCGTGATATCATCAGTAATCCGGGAATTATTTTCATTGCACTACAAGACACATCCAGCATTCTTGCTGCCTCAGGAAACGTGAGCGAACTGGAATCAATAAACGAATCTGATTTTCTGACAAACATTTTATATGATTCAAGTTTTCAAACAAGATCGCTTCAATTTGACAGTGTTGAAGTATTTGAAGCCGTTCATCCATTTATTATCAATAATAAACCAGTGGGGGTTATGCGACTCGGGTTATCACTCGAACCGTTAGAAGATATTAATGATCGCATCTATAGAAGACTGGTGGTTATTACGATTGTTTTGGTCATGCTTGGCAGTCTCATTTTTACCTTTATATTCTTGCGTCAAAAATATCAATTACTCGAGAACCAATACAATGTGGTAGAAACTTATTCTGGTGACATCATTAAAAATGTAAGTGATGCCATATTAGTATATGATGAACAATCAGGGATAAAAATTTATAATAAGGAAGCTGATCGTCTTTTTGCACTCGCAGAAAAAACGGCCATCGGGAAAAAGATACCAGAAATTTTTGCCCAGTCCACCTGTGGCTCCCTATTTCAAATGACACCCGGTATGCAGCAACTTGAATGCGAAATAGATGGTGATTTTAAATATCTGCTTTTATCAAAAAGTACGTTCACAGACCCGGATGGGCTTGTCAACACGATTCTTGTTATTCGTGACCTCACCCAACAGAAAAGACTTGAGAATCAGATCCAACGGACAGAGCGTCTTTCTGCTATGGGTGAATTGGCCTCGGGTGTCGCCCATGAAATCAGAAATCCGCTCAATACGATTGGTACCATCGTTCAACAACTAGATAAGGATTTTGAAACTGTTGATAACCAGCAGGAATATCATGACCTGGCCAAAGTAGTATATCAGGAAGTTCGACGAATTGACCAGACGATAAATGATTTCTTAAGATTTTCCAAACCGGAACCATTAAATCCTGAAGAATTTACTCTAAAAGAGTTATTCGAAAATCTGGATCAGCAATACCGCTCCATGGTTAAGTCAAACAATATCAATCTGGAAATTCAGTTACACTGGCAAGGTTCGGTAGTATGGGACCGGAATCAAATCCGCCAGGTATTTATGAATTTATTACAAAACTCAATCGATGCCATGGAAAAGGGAGGCATTATTTCAGTTACTGCTGATCGCGATGCTTCAAATGAGATTGGCATAATTTTTGAAGATACAGGACCAGGTATCAATGATGAATTAAAATCTAAAATATTTAACCTGTATTTTACAACCAAAGCAAAAGGAACCGGAATTGGTTTAAGCATCGTCCAGAGGATCATTTCTGAGCATGATGGTGTTATAAACTTGGTTACAGGTAAAAAAGGCACTACTTTCAAAATAAGTTTGCCACAAAGAATAACCATACGAGATAAAAATAATGGATGATTTTTCTATTTTAATTATCGATGACGAAGAAACACAATTAAAATCTCTAAGCAGTTTTCTTTCCCGCAGAAAATATACAGTATATACCGCGTCATCAGGGCCCGAGGGTTATGAAATTGCCCAGAAAAATCAGCTGGACCTGGTATTTACCGATTATCGAATGCCGGAATGGAGTGGGTATGATGTGGTGACAAAGATAAAAGACCTAAATCCGGAATTGGATATCATTGTCATGACTGCATTTGGAAATATAAACGATGCGGTCGAAATAATGAAAGCTGGTGCCTATGACTACCTGACCAAACCGATTGATCTGGATGAATTTGAGAATCTGATAAATCGAGTGAAAGAACGAAGAACTCTGATAAGAGAAAATCGCATCCTCAGACAACAAATATCAGAAAAATTTAAATTTGATGCGATTATTTCACAGAGTGGCGAGATGGAAGAGGTGTTAAATACCGCTGGTCGCGTTGCTAAAAGCAAGGCAAATGTGTTGATTCGGGGTGAAAGCGGGACGGGTAAGGAATTAATTGCCCGGGCTATTCATTATGCCAGCGACCGCAGAAACAAGCCATTTAGTGTAGTGAACATGGCGGCGATTACGGAAACGCTTATAGAAAGCGAATTATTTGGTCATGAAAAAGGAGCATTCACCGGTGCCAATCAACAGCGTATTGGACGGTTCGAACAGGCCAATGGGGGATCTTTATTTATTGATGAAGTGGGAGATATTCCACTCTCTATTCAAGTAAAATTACTTCGTGTGATCCAATTTGGTCAGTTTGAACGCCTTGGTTCATCATCAACAAAATCAGCAGATGTAAGAATTATTACTGCCACGCATCGCAATCTTGAAGAAATGATCAGTGATAGAAAATTTCGCGATGATTTATACTATCGTTTAAATGTAATCTCGATTCGCATCCCCCCGCTTCGCGAGCGCCGGACTGATATTCCCCTATTGGTAAATCATTTTATTGCAAAATATGCAAAAGACAATAACAAAGATATCAAGGGGATTTCAAAAGAGGCTCTTGAGAAGCTATTAAAATATGACTTTCCCGGTAACATCAGAGAACTGGAAAATCTTATCGAACATGCAACCATTATGTGTCGTGGCGAACATATCTCCCAAGTGGATTTTCCACCCGAATTGAAAGTATATCCAGAGAAATCCATAATTGATCCATCGAACCTGGAACATGGCTATGAAGAAAAGTTAAAAACATTTGAAACAGAAATGATCCTTGCCGCAATTGAACAAGAAAAGGGCAATCAAAGTGCTGCTGCCAGAAACCTGGGGATTTCAGAACGTCATCTGCGTTCCAGGCTGCAAATTCTTGGGCTTAAATAAAATCTAAACCCACATATTCTAATATTTCTCGCCTTACACGTCTTACAACTCGACAATCCGGTCGAATTAATAATTTTTCAGGTCAAATTCAATTCAGATCTATTCTGTTGTTTTTACACAGCTTACACAGTATTTTTTTGCATTGGCACGGTTATTGAACAGTTACCAATCAAATCAATATCAACCAAGCAACAGGAGGTGTACCATGCAACGTTTTTCATTTTTCTCATTTATCTTAGCTTTAATTTTATCATTCTCTCTTACAATGGCTCAAGAATCCGATCCGGAGAAGGCCCAGGTTAAAAACCAGGTTCAGGTAAAAGAACAGACTCAAACCAAGGCAAAAGTCCAATCGAAAGAGCAAACTAAGAAAAAAGAAAAATCTCAGGAACAGGTTCAGGAGAAAACAGCTGAGCAAACCCAGGTGAAGTCAATGCAACAGGTAAAAGTTCAGGATGGCCAAATGGCAAAAAATCAATACAAATTTGTCGATAACAATGGTGACGGGTTTAATGACAATGCTCCCGATCACGATGGTGACGGAATTCCCAATGGCCAGGACGCAGATTATGAAGGCAGCAAAGCAAGAAAAGGGAATGGTAAAGGCGGATTTGTTGATGAAAATGGTGACGGTATAAATGATAATGCCGAAGATTGGGATGGTGACGGAATTCCCAATGGTCAGGATCCCGATTTTGAACGTCCGCAGGATGGAACCGGACAGAATAATCAGAATCGTCATGGTTATCAAACACAGACAAACAAAGGCGGATTTGGACCGGGTGATGGAAGCGGTCATGCAGGCATCGGACCGCAAGACGGAACCGGTTACGGATCTGGTAACGGTACTGGTGATTGTGACGGCACTGGTTCAAAAGGAACAGCACAGGGTCGCAAAGGAAGTGGCAAGAAAAACTGAAATCATTCTCTTAAAAAAACCTCTCAATACGAGAGGTTTTTTTTTGCCCATTTCTAAATCGACGAGACGGTCTAATCTATCGACCGAATGGTCGAGATTTTTTCCACACCACACATATTAGTATTTCCCTATCTTTATTATTAATAAATGGTTACAAGCAAATAATATTCTGGCATAATAATTGTAGTAATAATATAAAATATTATATCGGAGAAAAAAATGCGCTATATGCTTTTTATTATATTGATCACAGGATTTCTGGCAGGTAGTACCTTTGCTCAGGAGTCTGAAAAAAAAGAAGTTAAAAAGGAAAAACAGACTCAGGACCAGGTCAAAAAACAAAATCAAAAATTTGTGGACCTGGATGGGGATGGTTTTAATGACAACGCCCCGGATCATGACGGCGATGGCATCCCAAACGGACTGGATCCCGATTGGCAAAAACAACAAGATAAATTTGTAGACTTGGATGGAGATGGAATTAACGATAATGCCTTTCAGGAACAGAATAGAAACAGAAAACAAATATCCGGTCCTGCGAATACTTCAAATCGACAAATGGGAACACCTCAGGTAAAGACCCCGGATCAACAGGAACAGCAAAAGGGTAAAAAAGGAAAAAAACAGTAGATCAAATATGAATTGGTTTAAACTTATTATCATCCTGACAATATCATTCAATGCGCTTCATGCGCAACTACAAAGTTATGTGTACTTCAATGAAGCATATGAAAGTAATCCATTCCTCATTCCGGAACCTCAGGAAAGCTGGGTTTCAACCCTTGAGGGCGGTCTTCAGTTAAATTTTTCATCCCTGGCATTGAGCTATAACGGTAGTTATACCAGTTTCTCAAATTTTGAAGACCGGAGTTATTACTGGCATCAGGCTGCTTTTTTTGGCTCATTCGCAAGAACAAACCTTGGAGTCTACTTAAATCAAAGGTTTAACAGATCCGATTATAGTGTGTATAATTATAACACCATCACGGCATATGTGAACCATTCCGAAACTATAAATAGCGTTAATCTGTATCTGGCCTCTAATGTATCGCTGAATAATTACCCGGAAATACAAGAAATAGATAATTTGGAGATAAACGGAACGGTAAGATTAAATAAAAGTTTTGAAACACGAACAACAGTTATTGCTGGGTTCTCCCTGCACTACAAAGATTATACCTCGTCATATTCATATATCGATACCCTGACCAGAACATCAGGATCGGGTTCCGGAGGAAGCCAGAGTTCGACTATGCAAACCATCTTACAACCCGTAGAGGTAGATGCCCCCTCCGTATCACAGATGGAATACTGGATGCGCCTGGCACAGTCTTTGAGTCAAACAACCGGATTAGCATTGCAATACAGGGCACGCAACAATATTAAGGGGGCCGTCCGATACCTGCCTGGTTTACCCTATAATTATAATCAGGAGTCAGAAATCTTTGATGACCCGATGGGATATGAATTGCAATCCATTGGTGCCGATATCACACAATTACTACCCGGCCAATTAATCTTAAAAGCCAGCACATACCTTGGCAAGAAAAATTATACAGTACAGGGTATATACACAGATAGTGAAACATTTGTTGAGGAGGTTTTGCGAACCGATGAATATCAAACGTCTCATATGAGCCTGCAGAAAAATTTTAACATCCATAATACCAGGCTGACTATTGCACTCTGGTATAGATGGATAAACAATAAATCAAATAGTTATTGGTATAATTACAAAAACCATTATGGCAGTATTTCCTTAAGTTTAAATATTTGAACAGGCGATTCACATCTCTATGAAAAAAAAATTCAATTGGCGCGCTTTTCTCAGTCTGTACATCGTTTACTCGTTTATTATAATCACTATATCTGGAACAATTTAGTCCGCGTGAGTTAATGGATCAAATTGAATCTTTGAATTAGCGCTTCATAAAATATAAAAATTTGTGCACTAAATACAATAAACTGTTCCAAAAAATAAGAAATTCTTTGGCACATTTTTCTACATATTTACCTTTTTTTATTCAAAATATGACTGGCACAAACTTTGTTGTATCATCGTATCTATCCCCCTACAAAAATATCAAAGGAGTTTTCCTATGACGAGTAAATGCTGGAATTTTCTCAATTTATTTCTGATGATCATTTTAATGTATTCTTCTTTGTCAGCTCAGGATATGCCCGCTGGCGATGAATTACTTGGAACCGGGTCATATGACCAGTTTGAGAATCCGGTGGCGTGTGGTTCCTGTCATATTGATTTTTATATGCAATGGCAACAGGCTATGATGTCGCAGGCCTATACTCATCATTGGGATGAGATTGAGTATTTTAAACTGGCCGTACCGCATGCGGAAAAGGATTCAGTTGTGGCCGGTGTAAAAGCTGGGTGCAACGGTTGCCATACACCAATGGCATTTATCGCTGGAGATGTACCGCCTCCGGAACCTGCTATGAATTCCAGGGCAAATGAAAGTGTTTCGTGCGAAGTTTGTCATACCATAACCGGACGAAAGGGAGATACCTCCGTTAATTACAATTATACTATTAATCCCGGAAAAACGAAATATGGTAATCGTGATGGTGTGGTTTCACCTCATCATACCACCGAAAAAAGTGAGTTTTTAAGCACAGCTGAGTTTTGTGGTACTTGTCATAATGAATTAAATCCTTATGGTATCTGGGTAAAGTCAACTCAGTTGGAATGGGCAGAGGGACCGTATGCAAAAGAAGGCGTTCGCTGCCATAATTGCCATATGCCAAAAGCCAAAGGCCGCAATTCAAAAATGTCCGCAGAATATGAAGATGTTTCGCAACATCTTTTCCATGGTGCACACTCGCCCAGTAAACTTCGCGGTTCAGTTGAACTCAGAATGCATCCGGATATCAGAGAAATCGAACCCGGCGAGGTAATTACACTCAAAGTACAAGTTTTCAATCATAAAGCAGGACACAAAATCCCATCCGGATCAGCAGAGGAAAGACAGCTTTGGCTCACAGTTATGGCCTATGATGCCGAGGGTAATGCCTATCACCTTCCGGTTGACAAAAAAGGGTTTGAGGGTGAAGAGTATACCATTTCATCTAATGAACTGGCGTACCAGGATATGGGGATGATGATGGATCTGCCCGATTTTAAAGGGGTTGCCAGAGACGCACTGCCATATGAAGGCGACCGGGTATTTCGCTTACCCTATTTTGATCCGCAGGGTCGGTTGACAATCGCTCAATGGAATACCAAATCACTGGGTGTAGATTACAGAGTCGGTCCAAGAGAAACCAAAATTGAGACGTTTACCTGGCAAACGCCGGATGATCTTCCGGAAGGCACGATTCGGTGTGTGGCAGAGATCAACTACCGGAAACTTGTAAAATCAGTAGGTGAATTTTTGGAAGTACCGGCAGAGGAAATGGAAACACAATTAATAAATAGGACCGAAACGTATTTTGAGATTGTCTACTAGACATTTTAGAAACTGATAAAACACAGAGAGCACAGAGAGAATAGTAATTAGTTATTGGAAACTGGGAATTAGAACTTCGAAAATATGTTAAATAATGTAATTAGAAATTGTTTATAGATATATTCAATTTATAATTCCATATTGCTTATTGCCAACGGCCAATTGAATTTTTATTTATTTTTCTGTGTCCTCTGTAAAGTTTTACAATTACCAATTTATAATCTTAATTTTACTTCGGAGGTTCACATGGTAACGAGATTTGTGAAATATGTAATTTTATTTATTTTCCTTTTGTTAGTACTTCCTGTGAAACAAGCATTAGCTATACCCGCTTTCGCAAGAAAGTACAAAATTTCTTGCAGCACATGTCATATCGCCATTCCAAAATTGAAAGCGTACGGTAACGAGTTTGCCGGTAATGGATTTTTGTTACCCGATGGAGAAGAGCCTAAAAGAGCTTATATCGAAACCGGGGATGAATCGCTGACCCTGTTGCGTGAATTACCTCTTGCAGTGCGGTTTGATGCCTATGTGCAATTAGCAAACAGAGATGAGGCCAAAGCAGATCTGGAAGTTCCATACGGTATAAAATTGATGAGTGGCGGGCCCATATCAAAGAGAATATCCTACTATTTTTATTTCTATATTTCAGAACGTGGAGAAGTCGCCGGTGTGGAAGACGCCATTCTGTTTTTCAATGATATCGGTAATATTCCCCTCGACCTGGCAGTTGGGCAATTTCAGGTTTCCGATCCACTTTATAAACGTGAACTACGACTCACATTTGAGGATTATCAAATATACCGGATCAGGCAGGGTAAAAGTGAGGCAAATATGATATATGATCGTGGTCTTGCATTATCCTATGGCTTCAATTTTGGCCTGGATCTGATGGGTATGATTGTAAATGGCAATGGAATTAAAGCAGCCGGTGAAGATAAAATTTTTGATTTTGATACCAATAAAAGTTATGCATTACGGGCACTGCAAAATTTCGGCATGTTTAATATTGGTCTGTTTGGATATGCCGGAAGGGAAACCATAAAAGATTCGTCAAACGCAACAAATAATATTTACATTTTTGGTCCGGATATATCAATGGGTGAAGAAAACTGGGAATTAAATGTTCAATACCTTGTTCGTCAGGGTTCTAATCCATATTTTTTACCTACCGATCCTACCAAACTAAAATCTCAGGGGGGCTTTGCTGAATTTACATTTATGCCAAATGCAGATGAGTCTTTGTTTCTATATACATTACTATATAATTATATCGACTCTGAAGAAGAAGGTCTTGACTATAACACTTTGACGTTTAGCGTCAGTCATATGGCAAGAAGAAATGTACGCGTTTTGGCGGAAATCACACAGGATTTTATTAGCAAGAAACCAAGATTAACACTTGGAATTGTATCTGCATTCTGAAAATATGCAAGACTCAGCTATTCTGAGTATCAAGATATTTACTCTATACTTATTTATTTTGGATAAAAAAAAGGAGAAGCGGTGCTTCTCCTTTTCTGAGTAGAGGAATCTATTTTCTTTTATGTTATAGTTTTAATCTATAATCGATCTGGCCATTAATACGACTGCTGGTTTAACACGGGTATTTACTACTTTCACCACTCTTTTAGACACATCTGCTATATCTGCAATGAACATGTACGCAAATGGTATTATGTAAGCCAGTATGACTATTCCTATGATTGCTTCCTTCATCTTCCGTCTCCTTGATTTGAAATATAATACGCAAACGTTTCTTTGTTTGTTTCATATTTTTTTATTAATCCGTAAATTCTCGGAAAATTTTTAACAGAAATGAGGAGAACTATGGGAAGTGTAAAGGATTTGCGCATTATTAAATCGCCTACAAGCGACAGAGCCGGAATAGGACATTTCCGGTTTTCTGATAGATATTCGGTATTTGATTGGGGAGAAATGCCGGATTTGATCACCGATAAAGGAAAAGCATTATGTATTATGGGTGCATTTTTTTTCGAGAAACTTGAAGAAATGGGTATACACACCCATTACCAGGGTGTTCTTTACCATGGAGGTGTAAAGCGACTGAACGAAATCAAGGAAGCCGTTGATACCATGCAGGTTGCCTTGGTACAAGTAGTCAAACCAAATAATCTTGAGGGCAAATATGATTATTCCATGTATAACAGGGGTAAAACAAACATCCTCATTCCACTTGAAGTTATCTACCGGAACAGTTTACCGGAAGGTTCAAGCGTTTTCCGCCGGTTAAAAAAGGGAACATTGAAATTAGAAGACATCGGTTTAGATAGTATGCCTAAACCAAACGATGTATTCACAGAACCTCTTTTAGACGTGTCAACCAAATTGGAAGTCACTGACCGTTATATGACCTGGAATGAGGCTCAGCAAATTTCAGCGGTCTCAGATGATGAGCTAAATACCATATTGGAAACGACAAAACAAATAAACAACATCATATCAGAACAGGCAGAAAAAGCAGGATTGGTAAATGAGGATGGGAAGGTCGAATTTGCCTATGATTCTGAACGAAAATTGATGCTTGTGGATATTCTTGGAACACCTGATGAATGTCGATTTACATATCAGGGTATGCAGGTTAGTAAAGAAGTGGCAAGGAATTATTACCGTAACACACCATGGTATAATCAAATAGAAGAGGCAAAAGAAAAAGACAGGCAAAATTGGAAAAACCTGGTCGATTCCCCGCCCAAAGCTGCCCACTCGTTTTTTTGAACTTTTAAGTCAACTGTATCAAAGTGCCTGTAACGAAATAACGGAAAAAGAGTGGTTTAGTGTTCCACCACTAAAATCGATTTTAGTTGAAATCCAGGAACAAATTTCCGGTTAAAGTGGTTTTGAGTGGGTACAGGTTACAAGGTTCAGGTTAATTTATTCTTTTTGCGAGCTAAGCGAAGCGATCTCAGGATTTTTTTTATAGAACGCGGATTACACGGATTAACGCGGAATATAAAAAATAGAAATCAATATTATAAATTAGATATTAGGATTTAATCATGAACAATAGAACAGTAAATATACCAGGGATGAGCTGCGAGCATTGTGTTCGGACCATCGAAACCGAACTGAGTGAGATGGAAGGCGTCCAGTCAGCAAAAGCGGATTTAACAGATAAATCTTTATCTATTTCCTGGGACGGGCCACTGGGATGGGATGACATTGTAACGCTGTTGAATGAAATTAATTATCCGCCTGCAGAATAAACACTTATAATGTCTGCAAAAAAAATCACCCTGCCAGTTTCTGGGATGACATGTGCCAACTGCGCATTGACAATTGAACATACTCTTAAAAAAAGAACGGCAGGGATAACTGATGTAACAGCAAATTTTACTCTGGAAAATACCCAGGTAGAATTTGATGACAAACTGACAAATCTTTCCGATATCAGTTCTGCGATTGAAAAAGCCGGATATCATGTACCCACTGAGAATCTGGTTCTTGAGATTGGCGGTATGACCTGTGCGAATTGTGCCGCTACCATTGAAAGAACTATCCGCAAAAAAAGTGACGGCATTATTGATATTAATGTTAATCTGACCAGCGAAAAAGCGGTAATTACTTATATCCCCGGATTAACATCCCGCAATAAAATCAGTCAACTCATCGAAAATTCAGGCTATAAAGTCTTAAACACCACCGGAGATGAGATTTCTACAGAACAACTCCGTCAAAATGAGATCAATAAACAAAAGCAAAAATTCCTGATCGGAATCGCCTTTACGATCCCTCTGTTTCTATTCAGTATGAGCCGTGATCTTAGTCTTATGGGTGAATGGGCATTTGGAAATTGGTCAAATTGGTTTATGCTGCTCTTAACCATACCGGTGCAATTTTATGTTGCTTCGGATTACTATAGTGGTGCATATAAAGCAATCCGAAACGGGACCGCAAATATGGATGTGCTGGTTGCCATGGGTTCCGGTGTCGCTTTTATATATAGCTTTGTTATCACCATTATGCTTGCATTTGATAATGCCTCACTGGGTCAGCATGTTTATTTTGAAACCGCAGCCGTTATAATTACGCTCATCAAACTGGGAAAATTTCTTGAGGTCAGAGCCAAAGGAAGTACCGGCACAGCAATTAAGGAATTACTTAATTTGCAGGTCAAAACCGCGCATCTGATCACTGACGAAGGAGTTATAGAAATTGCTCAGGATGAAATTAAGATCGGCGATATTCTATTAGTCAAACCTGGTGAAAAAATTCCGATAGATGCCGTTGTCATTGAGGGCTCATCGGCGGTTGATGAGAGCATGTTAACCGGAGAAAGTATCCCCGTTGAAAAATCCGATGGTCAGGAAGTATTTTCAGGGACCGTAAATACCAGTGGATCATTAAAAATAAGGGCCATTCGCGTCGGTGCAGATACGGCGCTCTCGCAAATAATTCGGATGGTTGAGAAAACGCAGGCATCCAAGCCGCCAATCCAAAGATATGCAGACCGGATTGCGGCCGTCTTCGTACCCGTTGTACTACTCATTGCCATTGTAGTTTTTATAATCTGGCTGATTGCAACCAATGATATCACAGATTCAATATTGCGTTTAACAGCTGTTCTGGTAATTGCCTGCCCCTGTGCATTGGGCCTTGCAACACCTACTGCCGTGGTTGTGAGCAGTGGTCGTGGTGCAAAAGAGGGAATTCTGTTCCAAAATGGCGAAGCCCTGGAAACTGCCTATCATACAAAACTGATTGTCTTTGATAAAACCGGTACCATTACCCTGGGAAAACCCAAAGTACAGGATGTATATATCAACTCATCTCCTGAAGGTATCAGTAAAACGAGATTATTAACTTATGCTGCAAGTGCAGAGGGAGAATCAGAACACCCGCTTGGTAAAGCGATTGTTGATTTTGCTTTACAGGAAAAAATTCAGTTAGTGGATATTAAGGATTTTAAAAGTTTTTCCGGCAGAGGGATCACAGCCACAGTCGGTGATAAAGAGGTACATGTTGGTACTGAAACATTTATGTCGGAATTTAATATCGATACGGTACTATTTTCTGAAATTTCCAGCCAATTTGAGTCATCCGCAAAAACAGTAATATTTGTTTCTATTGAAAATAGATGTGAGGGCATTCTCGCAATTTCTGATCAGATTAAACCGGATGCACGGGCCACGATTGAAGATCTGAAACGATTGGGTGTCGAGTGTGTAATGGTAACCGGAGACAATGAAATTACAGCGCGGACGATTGCTGCAGAGGCAGGTATAGCAAAAGTTATCAGCCAGGTATTGCCCGGGGAAAAAGCGAACATCGTCCAGAAATTTCAGCAGGATGGAGCCGGACCAGTCGGGATGGTCGGTGACGGCATTAATGATGCACCGGCATTGGTTCAAGCAGATACCGGGATGGCCATGGGTAAAGGATCTGATATTGCAATCGAAGCCGCAGATATCACTTTAGTCAGGGAAAAATTAGCTATCGTTCCGGAAGCGCTTAAATTAAGTCGCACTACTATGGGCATTATCAGAAGTAATTTGTTCTGGGCATTTTTCTATAACATCATATTAATCCCGATTGCTGCCGGAATTCTGTATCCTTTCGCCGGAGCACCGGATATGCTCAGGACGCTTAATCCAATGCTGGCGGCTTTTGCTATGGCTTTTAGCAGTGTCTCCGTCGTTTTAAACAGTCTTAGACTGAAGAAAATTAAATTGAAATAATACTACATCCCCTGGCACGATATTTCAATATAATCGATGAAAGCCAGTGAGGATTTGCCCGAATTATCAGAATCACCCATGATTGCCAGAGTTGCTTTTTCCGGCGCCATCTTTCCAAAGGCCTTTTTATATAGATCAATTATATTAATTTCTTCGATCAGCCATATTCCTGTTTGCTCGGTACCCTGATGCATGTTCCAGACCACCAAATTGTCACTATAGGGATTTTGAAAATATTCTTCATTATGAATAATATTGGCCCATACGAGAATCAGAGCACTGTGGGGTGGATCATATCCATACATTAAACTGAATGCTGTATTTTTTATTTCTTGCCAGAAAGATATATCTGAGCTGTCAGGGGCAAATAAAATAAATATCCGCACTGCATAATCATCACCGTCTTTTGTTCTGCCATCGGAATTTTCAACGAGTGAATCGACTCTCCATTTCCATCTCAATACGGGGTATTTATGTGGCTTAAATTCTCTTTTCCATTTTAACCCAGACGCGGATCCATCACTTTTAATTTGCAGATAATTTTTATTGCCATCATTTATCATCTGATAATCAGTACGAACCTTCTTTACAGAAAAATATATATTTTCCCACTCTGATATATTATTGAATTCTACACGAATTGAAGCAGACGTATCAACCTGGGAAATTAATGTCTCCGGAAGTAGGAAAAATACCAAAAATATAATGTGCATTCCCAAGTACAACTTGGGAACAAGTATTTTAATAATAATGGGAAATATATGTATTGGTTTAGTGGGTAAATTTGAAATTGCCGGATAATATAATCACGTTTCGTCTTTAAATCCTTATTGGACATTTTATTCAACTGGGTGTCCGGTTGATATTTCCATTCTTCAGACAATTTTTCCAGCGCCTCAAATAGTTGCCAGGTGTAACTAAATCCTTGATTTTCAAGATGTCTTAACGCATCAATTTGTTCTGTTGAAAACCATTCCGGATCAATTTCACGCTTCAAAATTGAACTGTTGATAAACAGACTGTCCTTTTTAGCTGATTCATAAACTATAGAAACTTCAGATTCTGAAAGCCCGGTTTTTGTTTCAAGATTTGTTAAAAATCGCGTGCCATTTAAAAATTCCGTATCTGCGAGTCTGTTTAATCCCTCATCCGAAATACCTTGCGAATTTAAATATGAAATTACATCACCGCGGATTAAGAAGACTGTTCTTTTGCTTACAGTATGGCCAAATACATTCTGCATGAAAAAAAGCGAGATGAATGTTATCAAACAAGCTGCAACCGGTGTGACCAACCATCCAGAGGCAATTTGTGCAAAGGCTTTTATCTTAATTGATCTCCAGCTTCTTAGTAAGCCGACGCCAAGAATAGCACCCACTATTGCCTGAGAACTTGATACTGGCACCAGCGGAAATGCAGGTAATCCATGCGACAAGAGCCAATGTTCAAGTTCCTGCGAAGCAAAGAAGAACAAAACCAATGCTTGAGCAAGCACAATCACCAAGGCCGCCTCCGGCGAGAGTTTTAGCAAACTGCCACCAACTGTCTCCATTACTTTTCGCGAGTAGGTATAGACTCCTACCGCAATAGAAATACCACCAATAAGGAATAGAATCTGCGTGCCGGTTAAGTACAAACCGCCAAACAACATCAGATCGTCAAATGGTTTAACCGGAACAAACACACCCATTACATTGGCGATGTTATTTGATCCCAGGCTATATGCGCCAAACGCACCGACAACAATAAGTGCAATTCTAAGATAGGTATCTCTTCGCAGCAAATGCATTTGAAGGCGATTGAATAAAAACTTGAAGACCATATATAAAATGACTGCAATCACCGCTGCCAGAATAGGACACAAAATCCAGGTTAGAACTATTTTTTGCAACGCCTGCAAATTCGTAGGACCGCCGGTAAATATATTCCAGCCGATTATTGAACCCACAATCGCCTGAGATGTCGAGACCGGAACCCTCGCCCGAGTCATCCAAAACACAGTAAAACCGGCGGATAAGGCGACTATAAATGCACCGGCAATGGCATTTACTGAACCCAACATCCCTAATGTATGGCTGGTTCCCGCCCCGCCTAACACCGCACCAATTATCACAAATATGCCACAGACCATGGCCGCAGTTTTAAACCTGACCATGCGGGTACCGACGGCTGATCCAAAAACATTTGCAGCGTCGTTTGCACCCAGAGACCATCCCAGGAATAATCCCGCCGATAGGAATATTAACAACATTTCTTATGATTCTCCCGTCACATGCTTCTTTTTATAGTATATATGGCCAATCGGTCTGCAACTTCTTCAGATCGATCCGATACATTTTGAATATGCAAAGCAAAGTAGCGTAAATGAACTTTATGCGCTAAATCAAGATCCATTTTAAATGCCTCACGTTTCAGGTTGTCTCCGATGCGGTCCGCCTCCTTCTCGTAAAAAATAACTTTGTGCAGATAATCCTTCACGGTCCTGACATCTCTGAAAAATGCACGAATAGCCACCACCAGATTCTCTGCGCTCTGAGTGGACATTTCAGTTAGTTCAATATAGTAGTGGTCCAGGGAATTTGGTATATCCGGTGTTTCGACATCGAACTGGAATAAAGTCTCTTTCATTGTATCAATTACAGTGTCTGTACTTTCCAGGATTCCCAGAACATCACCGCGGTGTTCCGGGATGAGTGTTTGTTCATAAAGTTGAGTTTCAATAATTCTTCGCAGATCATCCGCATGGGCTTCCAGTTTTGACAGATTCCTAATCCGCTCTTTAAATTCATCCTGATTTTTTTCCAGGTAATTTTTAACGCCATGTTTGAAAACTAACGCTCCTTCATTTACTGCATTTAGAAAATCGTCGATTTGTGCTTCAAGTTGTTTGGTTGCTCTGAATAAAATCGCCATTGAGAACTCCTGCGATAATTAATTAATTTTTGTCCAGTTTTTATATGGATTCTTAATCAGGTTTGAATTATAATATTTCGGGTCACCGGTAACTTCGGTTCCAATCCAATCCGGTAAGCTAATTTTTTGTTCAGGAGAGACCAGTTCAACTTCCGCCAATATAAGTCCGGCATTATCACCAATAAATTCGTCTATTTCCCAGATTAATCCGGAGTATGTAACTTTAAACCGGTATTTTTCAATTATTGGCTTCACGCATAAATGAGTTAGCATCTCCTGTGCCTCATTGGCTGGAATCCCGTATTCGAATTCTGGCCGCTGTGAACCTTTTGCGATACCCTTTATTGTGAGAAATGCCTTTTCATTTGCGATCCGAATCCTTACAGTACGTTCTTTTTCGGTAGATAGGTAGCCCTGGCGAAGTAAAATTTCGGGCATGCTTTCATCACGCCAGCGATCGTTTTTTAGAAGAAATTTCCGTTCAATTTCGATACCCATATGCGGTCTTTCAGGCAAATGTTAGACATTTATGCCGGTTGTTTATTATATTGCGGAATAAATCAGTATCAGAATTGCATTAATAATAAATACTTTATTTCGCATCTTGGTGATATAATCACCAAGATATCACCATCCGGTGTTGAACTTAAATTACATTAATAAATTTGAATATGACAATCAAGGAGGCATTTAATGTCTGCTAAGAAAAAAGTGAGAAAAGAATCCTCAGATTTTTACTTCCCGTCTTCCGAAATAACAAAAAATGCGAATGTTCAAGAATATGAAAAACTCTACAAATCGTCAATTAAAGATCGTGAAAAATTTTGGGCAGATCAGGCGAGTGAATTGAGCTGGTTTAAAAAATGGAATAAGGTTTTAGATGATAAAAAGGCTCCCTTCTACAAATGGTTTACCGGTGGTAAAATTAATATCGTCCATAATGCCATTGACAGACATCTGGCAACCTGGCGTCGCAACAAACTGGCATTAATCTGGGAAGGTGAACCGGGTGATTTCCGTACCTATTCTTACCATGCGCTTAATCGTGAAGTTTCAAAGTTTTCCAATGTGCTAAAAAGTATGGGTGTGCAAAAAGGAGATATCGTCACCATATACATGCCGCAGATACCTGAATTGGCCATTGCCATGTTGTCGTGTGCTAAAATCGGTGCAGCCCATAGTGTTGTATATGGTGGATTCAGTTATGAAGCCCTGGCTGAAAGAATAGAAGATGCCAATAGCCGGGTTTTAATTACTGCAGATGGCGGTTTTCGGCGTGGCAGCCCCACCGATCTGAAAGGCATTGCCAACGAAGCCATGAGAAGATCACCCACCATCGAGGTGTGTATTACCGTCAAACGGACCGATCACGAAGTCTTTATGGAAAATGATCGAGATTTCTGGTATCACGATCTGATGTCCATGCCGGTGGCCAGTCCGGTATGCGATACCGAACACATGGACTCTGAGGATATGCTCTTTATTCTGTATACATCCGGGACAACAGGCCGGCCGAAAGGCCTGCTGCATACCCATGGCGGCTATGCTGTGTATACAGCGACAACCCATCGCATGGTGTTTGATATTAAAGAAGAAGATCGCTGGTGGTGTGCCGCAGATCCGGGATGGATTACCGGACATAGTTATATCGTTTACGGCCCGCTAATCAACGGCTCGACAATTGTAATGTATGAGGGCGCACCGAACCATCCATATCCCAATCGCTGGTGGCAGATGATCGAGAAATATGGTATAACAATTTTATACACATCACCGACAGCTATCCGCGGGTTGATGCGTTTTGGTGAGGCTTGGCCAAACCGGCACGATTTAAGTTCGCTCAGATTACTGGGCTCGGTTGGCGAACCGATCAATCCGGAAGCCTGGCGCTGGTATCACCGTGTGATCGGGCGGGATAAATGTCCGATTATGGATACCTGGTGGCAGACCGAAACCGGAGGATTTATGATTACTCCTCTGCCCATCACACCATTAAAACCGGGCTCAGCAACCAAACCTTTTTTTGGCAATGAAATGGCCGTAGTAGATGATAAAGGGAAAGACGTCAAAGCCGGTGAAGAAGGAAAACTGGTTATAAAGGCACCCTGGCCAGGAATGGCGCGTACCATTCATGGCGATCCGAAACGGTTTATTGAAACCTATTGGAAAGAATTTGAGAAACAAGGCTGGTATAAGGCGGGTGATTCTGCCAGAATTGATGAGGACGGGTATTATTGGATTATCGGCCGCATTGATGATGTAATAAAAGTAAGTGGCTACCGGCTAGGGACTGCAGAAATCGAAAGCGCCCTGGTAAGTCATCATGATGTATCCGAAGCAGCGGCAATCGCCCTACCCCACGAACTAAAGGGAAATGCCATCCATACCTATGTAATCCTGCGAGCCGGTGCCGAGTCAGGAAAAGAACTGGAGAATCAGCTCAGAGAGCATGTGAGTAAAGAAATGGGTCCCATTGCCAAGCCGGAGACTGTCACGTTTGTTGATTCATTGCCAAAGACGCGGTCCGGTAAAATTATGCGTCGTGTACTAAAAGCCCGGGCCCTTGGTCAGGATGAGGGAGACTTGACGACGCTGGAGGAGTAGCAGGATGCAAGATACAAGATACAGGATACAGGATTATAATTGTCATTCTGGAAGGACCTTTTACCCGGGTCACCAGAGTATAAAAGTTCCTGAGTCCCTAAGTACCTTAGTCCTGAAATTCAGGTTGTCATCCTGGATTGACTTTTTACCCTGTGCAAAAAGACCTTCTTCCAAAGGAAGATTTTTTTAACCGCAAAGACGCGAAGGAACCGCAGAGCACGCGAAAATAGAATATATATAATTTCCTTTGTGATCTTTATGTATTCTTTGCGATCTTGTATGTTTAAAGTATAAAACATTTTTATAAAAACTTTACTTGTTCTTTTTAAATAAAACCAACATTTTCTGGTGTGTCAGGAGGTTAGCGATTTGGTCCTTGAGTCCGCCGCAGAGTTTCTTCCGACCGCCAGATAAAAGTCGGTTAATAACTTGGCACTAAGATGCCGTATTTTTACAAGACTGATGTTTTCTGGTTTTATATTTCATTATTTACAAGTAAAGGAAACTTATTTTATGACAAATTATTATTTAGGATGCGATGTGAGTAAAGGTTATGCCGATTTTCTCATCCTTGACAGTTCAAAAAAGACGTTGAACCTGTCTTCCAGTTGGATGATACTTTTGAAGGGCATAATCAACTATATCGTTTCCTCGAAGACTTTTTTAAACATTATCCGGATGCCACTTTATTTTCAGCCGTCGAAAGTACCGGCGGGTTAGAAAATAACTGGCTGGCCATGTTTAAACGTTTATCTGATATCATGAATATCAAATCAAGCAGGATCAACCCCGTCGGGCCCAATGCGTTGCACAGGGCTTCATTAGAGCGTAACAGTGATGATGCCATCAGTGCCAAATTAATCGCCGAATACCTAATTACCTTCCCAGAGAAGGTGGATTACCAAAGTGATGATCCCTATTCATCTTTAAGGAAACAATGGAATCTGATCGAGATATATCAAAAGCAAAAGATACAACTGCTCAATCAATTAAGTATCATTTTGTATACTTCGATGCCGTTCCTGGTTAAATACTGCAAAAATGGTGTGCCAACCTGGCTTTTACTTTTGTTAAGTAAATACTCATCAGCATCAAAACTAATCAGGACAAAAGAAAGCACTCTGGCCAAAATCCCTTATATATCCTATAAACGCGCTCAGGAGATTGTCACAGATGCCAGAGAGAACATTGGTGCGGATGATGATGAGGCAATCAGTTTTATCATCCGGTCCACAGTAGAACAGATTTTGCAACTCAAGGGCAAGATCGAAACTCATAAACAGTTTATGATTAAACGTTGTGTCCTGCCGGAAGTAGATTTATTGCAATCTTTTACCGGAATCGGGATCTATTCTGCGATTGGTCTTGTGCTGAATGTCGTATCAGTTGACCGGTTCCCATCGGCAAAACATCTGGCATCTTATTTTGGCGTTCACCCTGTTTATAAGACCAGCGGCGATGGATCCGGCAGATTTCGCATGAGTAAGAAGGGTCGCTCTGCTCCCAGAAAAATCCTTTATATGGTTGCACGAACGAGCATCGTCCATAATCCACTGATAAAAGAAGTGTATGCAAACCATCTGAAAAGAGGAAATAGTAAATCTTTTGCTTTGGGTGTGTGCATGCATAAAATTCTGCGTATCGTTTATGGCATGCTCAAACATCAGAAAGAGTTCGATCCGGAGATTGATCTGAGAAACAGAAATAGAATAAGAAATATCCCAGCAAATGCCGAACGCGCCGATAAAAAACGCCGTTTCCAGAAAAATGCAAAAGATGCACCGATTTCAAGAAGACAGACTTTGAAAAGAAGGAAGAGAGAACAGTCCCAAAACCTTCTTGAGGTTACATGCGGGATCAAAGTTCCCTCTTCCGTCGCAGAGTGAACATAAAATAATACGGCAAATTAGAAATGTCAAAGAACAAGTAAAGAATATTTAGACTGACATACATTTGTGTCAGTTTTATATTGACTTAATACTTAATAACTCTGCGGTTTATAATAAAACTTTGCCTCTGCAAATAAATGCCGCAAAAATTGGAAGATCAAATTCATGAGAATAAACAAAGATGAATCCGTTCTTGTGGTTATAGATATACAGGAACGATTATTCCCCCATATATATGAGCATGATATTCTTGAGAAAAATTGTCAGATCTTGATATCTGGTATGAAAAGTCTTGGTATCCCCATCATAGTTACCGAACAGTATAGTAAGGGATTAGGAGGAACAATTACATCTATCCGGGAAGCCATCGGTAACATTGAATCAATTGAGAAAAGCAGTTTCAGTTGTTGTGGCGAACCAGAGTTTATCACTGCGATTGAGAGTTCAGGTAAAAAGAGTGTGATAATTTGTGGCGTCGAGGCACATGTCTGTGTGCTACAAACCGCATTGGATTTATCGGATCGCGGCTATCAACCCATTTTAATAGAAGATTGTGTGGCATCGAGAAAATTAAATGACAAGCATATTGCTGTAGACCGTATGCGTGAGAGCGGTGTAATTATTTCCACCTATGAATCGATACTTTTTGAATTGTGTGAAGTAGCGGGGACGGAGCAGTTTAAGGCGATATCAAGATTGGTTAAATAAACACTCTTACCCGGAAATTAGTGAAACGGTTTCAGGGCCGGTGTACTAAAGATTAATCCTCCGGAGATCACTGCGTTTATCTCGGATAGATTCCTCCGGAAATAGAACGGTCCGGTTAAGATTAACTCGGGACCCGTTATTCCGTGTACCCTATGCTCGGGTGGTGTCAAGTAATCCCCGGAGATCACTACGTTATCTCCGAAAGACAAAAAAAAGGGACTATCTTATCAGATAGCCCCTTCTCGCTTTGTTTATGGACAGAATTATTTTACTTTTACTTCGATTTCTTTTGGTTTGGCAATTTCTGCCTTGGGCATTTCAACTGTCAACACACCATCTTTGAAACTGGCATCAATTTTATCTTCGATTACATCAGTATGAATCCGGAAAGATCTCTCAAACTTTCCAAAACGTCTTTCATAATACTGATAGTTCTTACCATTTTCTTCTTTCTGGTCTTTCTTCTCACCACTTATAGTCAGAACATCATCCTGGAAAGAAATTTTGATATCTTTCTTTTCCATGCCAGGCAATTCCACGGAAACGCGATAGGCGTTTTCATTTTCCTCAATATCCACTGCCGGGTAGTAAGATTCCCGACTTCTGTTCAGGAAACGATCTTCATTAAAAAATGTCTTAAAAACATCATCATTCAAATTCCATAAACCTCTGCTTGGGTGCCATTTTACTAAAGTCATTTTACATCTCCTTCTATTTTATTTGTTTGTTGTTTTTTTAACTCAACTTCGCTTTTATATAATACAAACTCCGTGCCAAAACTATCCATACCCGTTAACTCATTGTTTTTATAACAATTACATGGCCCATTCCTTACAAATCGATATTTGGCCATACTGTCACACATGTGAGTCATAATGACATGCATGACAATATGTATGTCACAATTTCATATTTTTGATTGTTTTCCATGACAGTGTTAAATTAGGGTTTGTAAGAAAACCGGCAGGATACCGAAACGAGTCTGTCAGTACAGGCTTTTGCAAAACCAGTAAATTTTGAGCTGAAGCTCTTATATTTGCTGAGATTCAGAGATCCCTGCGTTAAAGCGCAGGGCAAATGACTTTTTGCGCCTTCATATATAACAAATAACTAGCCCCGGCTTTTAAGACGGGGGATAAAATATATCCCTATCATTAGTGAGTGCTTTAGCACCTAAATTAATGAATCTGCAACGGCCTGAGTGAGTGAATCCCCGCCGTCCGGAGGGTGATTCGGGATGGCGGTAAAAGAGAGTGCTGGCATTACGAAGTCATGCTGAACTGATTCAGCATCTAATAACAGATAATAGAAAAAGTGACGTATAAAAAAATATTAATATTCTGGATGCCACTGGCTGCGACCTGGCTGATGATGTCAGTGGAGGGGCCATTTCTCGCCGCAGTCATTGCCCGGCTGGCAGAACCAAAATTTAATCTTGCAGCATATGGGGTTGCCTTTTCTTTTGCACTCATCATCGAAGCACCGATTATCATGATAATGAGTGCATCAACCGCACTGGTCGAGAATCGCGAATCATTCCTGAAACTGCGTAATTATACCTATTTCCTGAATGCAGCTATCACATTCCTGATGCTCATTTTATTGATTCCGGATATATTTCAATTTATTTCTGTTGATTTGATTGAATTACCGCAACGGGTTGCTGATTTAACATACTGGGCAACCATCGTGCTGCTTCCGTGGCCAGGGACCATAGGTTATCGCCGGTTTTACCAGGGGATTCTCATCCGGAACAATAAGACCAGGTTGGTAGCATACGGTACTATTATAAGGTTGGCATCAATGGCTGGTACGGCCATTATTTTGTATTCAATTGAAACGGTTCCCGGAGTTGTTGTGGGGGCTGCGGCACTCTCCGCCGGTGTCACAATTGAAGCCATTGCCAGCCGGTTGATGAGTATTAAGGTAGTAAAAAACATTATCCAAAAAGACGATGAGACCAAACCCCTATCATACACTGCAATTACAAAATTTTATTACCCCCTGGCTATGACCTCTATTTTAGCGCTGGGCGTACATCCTCTGGTTACTTTTTTTGTCGGACAAAGCCGCTTTGCCATTGAATCTCTTGCAGTATTACCGGTGGTGACTTCATTGGTGTTTATATTTCGTGCGATTGGTTTGTCCTATCAGGAAGTGGCTATTTCATTAGTAGGTAAAAATCTCGAGGGATATAAAAAAATACGAAATTTTGCCTATTTTCTTGCAGTAATGGTTGTTGTGGTTTTGTCAGTTATCGCTTTCTCACCGCTATCTGTTATCTGGTTACATTCTATTTCCGGTCTTTCATTAGATCTTACGGAATTTGCCCGACTGCCACTACAGATCATGTGTCTCATGCCGGGTTTATCAGTACTCCTGTCGCTGCAAAGATCAATACTCGTGGCCACACGCAAGACATCACCCATTACCTGGGCAACCGCATCGGAAGTGACCGGAATTATTCTTGTGATGTTTATCGGCATCACCTACCTGGACCTGATTGGTGCCGTTGCGGCCACTTCAGCTCTTATCATCGGCAGACTGGCGGCAAATTTATATGTGGTACCGGCCTATGTGAGGGCGATAAGCGATAGGCAATGAGCGATTGGCAAGAATCAGGATGCAAGATTCAGGATACAGGATACAGGATTCTCGATGCTGGTTTTGGGATAATTCATTTCACGCAGAGACGCAGGAAAATTAATTAGGAATTAGAGATTAGAGATTAGAGATTAGAGATTTAAAATAGATAATTTGTATTTGTCTATTGCCAATTGCTAATTCCTTATGTGCTTACCTACTGAAGAAGAATCATCTTCTTCACTTCCCTATAGTCACCTGCTGACAACTGATAGTAATAAACGCCACTAGCCAAATCATTTGCGTTAAATGTGTAACTATGATTTCCCGGATTCATTGTCTGAGAAACCAGAGTGGCCACCTTCTGCCCAGCAGATTGTACATTGACAATTCTACCTGACTGCCAACTGCCAATCGCCAACTGATAACTGTTTCCGGATTGAATGGATTAGGATAATTCTGGTTTAACCGATATGAGTAAGGGCTGTTAACATCCTGCTCCTCTTTCTCGATGGCCAGAGGTTCCAGACTCTGCCAGAAGGCCTTTGCCGAGTCTGCATGTACTTTTAATGCCGCCAGATCATCGGCGGCCAGCATGGCAAAAGTGATGACATGTGCGCTGTGGGGATCAATCAGCACCGGACCAGCGGAAATGGTCATTGATATATCTTCAGGGCCAGCCGATGTAATTTCAGTACCACCGCTGATCGCCTCAAATTTTTCCTCATCAGTAAAGCCGTCGTATATTCCCCAGGAAGGATTGCCAAGCGCCGATTCGTCATTAAAGATTGCTCTGAAATTTACAGTTTGATCAGATAACAATGAGACTCCGGCATAAGTCGAAGGGCCACTACCGGTGTCATATACATAGCCAAGTCCGCGTGCTGGATCATATTCCACTTTGTTGGTTATATAATTTTCACCATCCAGGTCCCAATCAAAGAATAAACCAAAATAAAAATCCTTCAATGGTACATCGCTGGTATTTACTATGCGGTACTTAAAAACAATAAAATCATCTTTATCCGGATCATCTGATGAATACGTGGTTTGCTGGATCTGAACAGGAAGTGGTGCCGAAGCATAAATATCGGCAAAAATTCCCTTGCTTTCCTGTGCCGAAACGGAACCCGGTGTTTCTACTTCAAGGTTCCCATCCTGCACGACTTCAAAATCCTGGTCACTATCCGGGTCCACCCCTCTGGCGGCATTTGAGACCTGGCCCGATGATATCCCCGCGATAATGGCCCCCTCATACAGCAAATTCGGACCGTCGTTGTATGAAAATCCAATCCCGGTATCCGATAAATTAATGTCCGCGTATCCGATCCGGCCAATATTCGTTACCGTTACCTTTACATTATTAACATCAATATTGGCGAAAGTTGGCAAGACTACCAATGTAAAATAATCCGCGTCCTGATACCCGGTTGCTGAAATATTGAGTTTAAGCTTAATGACATGACCAGTGGGCGAATCCGGATGTACCTGGAATTTGAGCTGGGTAGGCAGGGCCGCTTTCTCCAGCGTTCCCAGTTGTGTCAATTGACTGTTTCCGGCAAGGATCTCTATAAATTGATCCTCTTCCGTTAACTCAAATGAGATATTGTCAGCCGGTTTCAGGAAATTCATAACCTGTAAATCAACCGTCACGATGTCACCAGGTTCAATAATTCCATCACCGGCATCATCCATATACTCAATTTCTGAAATCCGGATTGAGGGTAATTGTTCTGACAACGCTGTGAGGGCATTCACACGTCCGGCACCCAATTCATCAACATATCCCGGATTTTCAGCATCAATATTATCCGCCGTAACCCGAACCTGTTCAGCTGCCTGAACACCGCTCCAGTTCTCATTCTTTGTTTTTACCAGGGCTATGACACCGGCTGCCACAGGGCATGCCATAGAAGTACCGCTGTTATTGCCATACCTTCCGCTGGTCAAAGTGCTTAACACCGACACTCCCGGAGCAGACACGTCCACTTTAGTACCAAAATTTGAGAAAGACGCCTTTATATCATTCACATCAACGGCAGCGACGGAAAATGCATTGGTGTACTGGGCCGGAAAATAATTACTATCACTATTATTATTTCCGGCAGCGACAACAACCACCGCACCCAGGGCCGTAGCCTCTGCGATAACACCCTGTTCATACTGAGACGGACTTCCGGGTCTGCCCCAACTGCAACTTATAACATCCGCACCATTACGCGCTGCATAGAGAATACCGCTGTAACCATGGGCAATGCTATTATCTGTCTCCCTACTGCCCACATTTATGGCCATGATCTTGGCATTGAATGCGGTTCCGGCAATCCCGATAGAATTGTCGGTTACCGCCGAGGCAATTCCGGCAGTATGGGTACCATGATTGGCATTTATCGGCGTCGAGGGTAAACCGGTTGGATCGCCATTATTATTGGCAAAATTCCAGCCATATACATCATCGGTATATCCGTTGTCATCATTGTCGATATTATCATTTGGTATTTCACCCGGATTTATCCAGATATTGGCATTCAGATCGGGGTGATTAATTTCGGTACCGCCGTCCACGATGGCAATCACTGCGTCTCCCTGCTCGCCTTTTGTAACCGCCCATGCGTCTACTGCCTTGATATTTTGTAATGCATATTGTTGTGCAAGGAGTGAATCATTTGGTGCTTCTGATAAAAAATGTAAATATTGGGGCTCTGCATAGATTACCTGAGAAGTTAGTCTCGTCAAGTCAGCTGCGACAACCTGGGGTGAAGCCGGGGAGTTATATTTAACGAAATATACATCTTCCAGAGTGCTTGTGCTGCTTCGTTTTTTCAAACCGAGTTTCTCGCCAAGAACCGGATCGAATTTTTGCATACCATATTTTTCCATCAGATTATTTATTGCTGATGTGGATGATGATTTTGCCAGGGATGGAAGCTCACGGAATTTTACAATAACGACACCAGGGACAACTGGTTCATTGGTATTTCTATTTCCGGTAGCGTAAGAATTTGAGATGATTAAACTCAACAGGATAAATCGCAGCATTGCTGATTTCATATATTTTCCTTTAATACTATTAAAAACTACCACAGAGAACACGGAGAAACAGTTAGGAGTTGGAAATAGACTATACAGTTGGCTATTGGCCGTTGGCAGTAGGCAGTAGGCAACTACAAATTACTAATTTCAATTCTCTAGTCATTTTACTCTGTGCGCTCTGTTGTTAATAATTATCTTGCATTTCTATCAGTAATATTACTTATTATATGTAATGCATAAAATTTCTTTTTATTTCAATAAATTAACCAAAATTCATCTTAACAATATGTGATTGATGTTACAAATGCTATTCTTTCACTACAAATTATTGTGTGACTTTAATTTGCTCAGATGAATGCGAATGAGTATTTTTACTATGATTCAGATTGGAACATGTGCAACATATACTCAAACTATTAAATCAACTATCCTTTTACGTTCTCAAATTTAATTTGGGAACGAGTAATAACGACTGGCATACTGACAGGATTAAAGCATGACCGAAATATATCTTATAGTTATTATCGTCCTTCTTATCATAAATCTGATAATTATCATACGCAATTTAATGCGTGATAAGCACACATCGTTCCAAAAAATGCAGGATTCGCTAACCGCTCTAGAAAATACTATGATCAAATCTGAAAAAACAATTCAGGATGATTTTCAAAGGAACCGTGAAGAAATTAATAAAATTGCCCGTGATAACCGCACGGAACTTACCGATGGCTTAAAATCCTTCTCGGAAAATTTCAGCCAGAACGTAAAAGAATTTAATCAGCTGCAACGGGATAAATTTAATGAATTAAGTGGTAAACAGGAAACCCTGAATACTACCACCGAGTCCCGGCTGGAAAAATTACGTGAAACAGTTGAATCCCGCTTAAAGGCGATACAGGAAGACAATAACCTTAAACTGGAGAAAATGCGCGAAACAGTAGATGAAAAATTACATAAAACACTGGAATCGCGTTTGGGAGAATCGTTCAAGCTGGTAAGCGAACGCTTAGAAAAAGTACAAAAAGGGCTGGGAGAGATGCAAACCCTGGCCAATGGCGTGGGCGATCTGAAGAAGGTATTATCCAATGTAAAAACCCGAGGTGTGATGGGTGAATATCAATTAGAAAATATTCTGGAACAGCTGCTGACCAACGAACAGTATGAAAAAAACGTAAAAACAAAATCCAATAGCAGTCAATTCGTCGAATTTGCCATTAAACTGCCGTCAAAAAAAGAGGATGGCAGCGTCGTATGGTTACCGGTGGATTCTAAATTTCCCACAGAGAATTATCTGGCATTACAGGAAGCTTATGAAACCGGCGATGTGGCACTAATCGAAACATTGCGTCAGACACTGGCCCGAACAATTAAACTATTTGCCAAAGACATCCATGAAAAATATGTGGATCCACCCTATACCACCGACTTTGCCCTTATGTTTTTGCCCATAGAAGGATTGTATGCGGAAGTGTTACGCGATCCCGTTTTATTCGAAACCCTGCAGCGCGAATTCCGGATCATTGTCACCGGTCCGACAACTTTATCAGCCATACTCAATAGTCTGCAAATGGGATTCCGGACACTTGCCATTGAGAAAAGATCCAGTGAAGTCTGGGAAGTGCTTGGGGCGATCAAAACCGAGTTTGGCAAGTTTGGCGACATGCTGGACAAAACAAAAAAGAAATTACGGGAAGCCAGCAATGTGGTGGAAGATGCCGGTACCCGTTCCCGTGCCATAGAGCGAAAACTGCGTGATGTACAGGACTTACCTGCAGCCAAGGCGAAGAAGAAACTGGGGGAAGTAGTGAACGATGACAAGGAGAATGATGATTAAATGCTGAGTAAAAGTCCCTGAGTCCCTAAGCGCCTAAGTACCTGAGCCCAGGCAATGACGCTAATGTCCAATGTCCAAGCCCGAATAACAAATGAATGCCCAAAACCAAATTCCAAAAAGTAGTATATCCATATCATTGGGCATTGGAAATTGATTTGGCATTTGGATATTGACATTGGACATTTGTTTTTACTCAGGTGCTCAGGGACTGAGGGACTTTTGTGGCACTTTTGGGCCCGGGTAAAAGATCTCTAAAAGATGACTGCTTAAAAACAACCCCCTACCCCCTTTTTTAAGGGGGAAATTATTTTGCCAATGTCTGCTGCAGATGTTTTGGTACCACATATCTTTCCAGCATCTCAAATAAAAACTCGATTACAATTGCCAGAAGTGCGGCTGGGATGGCACCCTGTAAAATCATCATAGTATTATTTAATGCCAGACCGGTGACAATATATTCACCCAATCCTCCGGCACCGATAAAGGCCGCCAAAGTCGCTGTACCGATGTTTATAACTGCAGCGGTTTTGATTCCGGCCAAAATGTTAGGAATGGCCAATGGGAATTCAATATATCTCAAACGTTGATTTACGGTCATACCGATACCGGTGGCCACTTTTTTCAGATGCGGATCTATGGCAAATAATGCTGTTGCCGTGTTTCGTAATATGGGTAACAGTGCATAGAGAAATAATGCAATAATAGCCGGTATAACACCAATGCCAAACAAAGGTATCATGAATGCCAGTAAGGCAATCGACGGTATCGTTTGCAGTAATCCGGCAATGTACAATACCGGCTTTGCCAACGAACCAAACCAGTACACAATGATTCCCAATGGTATGGCAATGATCATTGCGGCCAGAAGTGAAATAAAAGTGATTTTCAGATGAGTCAGGGTTTTGGTCAGCATGTCTCTCCAGAAGACGGACCCTGAATCAGTTTGACCGGATTTTATCAATTGTTCTTGCTCAAGGAAAATACGTGCCACCTCTCCATGGGATTTTCCATCCAGAACCACCGCTGCATTCATGGCCTGCATTCTCTGTTCATTTATATGATCAGTCAAGATCCCTCAGCAATTTTGCTGTGGTCATGGGCAAATCATTCCTGAAGAATGTAACTGCCTGATATTGCGGAAAAAATGATTTATCATCATCCAGAATTTTAAGATCATAGCGCGGGATCTCCCCATCGGTAGAATAGACATCCATGACATCGACTGACTGGTCGGCTATAGCCTGATAGGCCAGACCATGCTCAATACCGACCGCAGATTGCGTCATATTATAATGTGCTGCCAAATTTTCCCAGCCATCCTGACGTTTTAAAAACTCATAGCTGAAGGCAAATTTGAGTTCCGGGAAATTTACTAAATCAGAAATATTCTTCAGGTTTAATTTCTGCGCCATTTTCTGCCTCACGGCAATCGCATAGGTATTATTAAATCCATATGGCTCAGATATGTTAAGCCTGTATTTGGCGTGTAGACTATCCCGCAATTGCAGCCAGTTCATCTGACCCGATGAATGCAATATCTGTTCGGCAATCGTACCGGTGTATTCGGGATACAGATCGATCTCTCCATTTTTCAGGGCTGAAAAACAAATTAACGTACCGCCCAGGTTGAATTTTCGATCCACAGTAATATCATTTTCTTCCAGATATTGCGCAAGGATTTCCGCCAGAAGGTATCCTTCGTTAAAGTGTTTTGCGCCGATCGTGACAGACTGAGCGGCAGAAACACCCGAAAGGAATATCAGGAATGCAATAATTTTTATATTCATTGGAATTAGTTTATACCCTGTATAAATTTCCTGACAAAATCTGTTGCCGGTTTATTTTGAATATTTTCACTCGTATCATATTGTTCGATAATTCCACGATTAAGAATAATTATTTTTTGTGCCAGTTTGAATGCTTCCGTTACATCATGGGTTACCATAATTATTGTCCGGGGCTCGATCGACTGCAGATTAAGGACTTCCTCATGAATTTCATTGCGGGTCCCGGGATCGAGTGCGCCAAATGCCTCATCCAGTAAAAACACCGGCGGATTCATAATCATGGCCCGGCAGATGCCCACGCGCTGCTGCTCACCCCCCGATAACTGGTAGGGGTATTTATCCAGGTGAGATAGATCCAGACTGACAAATTTCATCAGATATTTTATTCTGGCATCCGTCTTTTCAGGATCATGATGATTGATTTTTGGTAACAGGGCAATATTGTCATAAATTTTCAGATGTGGAAATAAACTGGTTCCCTGAACGGAATATCCTATTCTTAATCTTAGTTTAGACAGCCGGGTATAGTCGATATTTTGTCCGAGAATCGTAACGGTTCCGTAATCCGGTTTTATCAGTCCGTTTATCATTTGCAGAAGAGTGGATTTGCCGCTTCCGCTTTGCCCCAATATTACAGTGATCTGATTCTCTTCGATCCCGGCGTTCAGATTATTAATAACAGGTTCGTTGGAATATGAATGGGTGATATTTTTGAATTTTACAGCAGTCATTTCATCACGTTTTAAAATCCACAAGTATAAGGTAAAGAATTCCTGACACGAAAAAAACCGGTATCACACTTTCTCAAATTATATTACCAGGTAACAAGAACTAAATGTTCTAAGATAGATCGGATCAAGTCAATCAGATTTAGCTTGACAAGTTGCCAAATAATTTATAAAATTTATGCAAGTTATTCTCTGACTTCTCTGACTTCTCTGACTTCTCTGACTTCTCTGACTTCTCTGACTTCTCTGACTTCTCTGACTTTTATTTGGTTCAAAGTATTAACGGGCGTGAGTTAAAAAATCTGTAAAGAAAAACTGATTTGTCAATCAATACAAGTGATTAATTGCACAATATGTTTAACATTGCCGGAGGTCAAAATGAAAACCTTGTACTGCCTCAGTTTAGCAGTTCTATGCATCATATTATTTAATTCATGCGGAAATAGTATCCTTGATAACAATGATGAGCTGACGAGTGAGCGGATATTGTTTATCAAGCAGGATGGAACAATTACACAGATATGTTCAATTAAGCCGGATGGTACGGATATACAAACCATCGCCAGTCATGATAATGCCGGTATTTTTCTGCGTGAAGGATATTACGAGGCAGTCTGGTCACCTGACAAAAAGTATATTGCTGTAACAGGTGGTCCTGCTGAATCGCTCGAATATACACCTATATGGTTGATGGATAATAATGGCAATTTAGTAAGACGACTTACTTGGAACGGACACTCTCCCAGTTGGAAAAGTAATGGAATTGAGATTATATTTGCCAGGCGCAGAGGATATGAGATACATATTCTTGATTACTATTCGTTGAATATAAATACCTTGGAGGAGAATGTAATCCTCATTGCTGATAACGTACTTTGGCTTGGTCCAGACTGGTCAGCAAATGGTGAGAATGTGATGTTTTCTGAAAGTTCACCAGATAAAGATTTAAAAGTGACAGTTCTTCAACTCTCAAATAATGACTACCTCAGATTGGCAGAATCGGAATCAATGGATTTTGGAGCGCGGTGGTCTGGCGATGAATCAAAGATTGCATACATATCAGGTAGATATGGACCGGGTTATAAAATAATGCAAATGGAAAATGATGGTAGTAACAAGACGGTGATTGTAGATACGCTTGCGGGATACAACAATATAGTTTGGTCACCGAATGATGATAAAATCACTTTTTCAAGACAGAAGAAACTTGAGCGCGAATATAAATATGCAGAGGGTTCTGATATTATTATGATGGATATAGGTACTGGTGAGACGAAGCAATTAACTAATTTTGCCGCAGATTCTGTTCTTGTAACTGTTCAGGACTGGAAATAGAGATGACCGGTTTAAATAAAGATTATCATCATTTACGATAAAAGAAAGAAGCCGCTGGGTCTAAGCAGCGGCTTCAGCTGCGCCCTGTTTTAATCTAATGCACTACCACGAGATGTAAACACAGAGGCATGTGTGATTATAATAAGATTATGTCCAATTGTCAAGATCAACCCTCCTGACTGTGAAAATCAGTACCCTGCCGGATTCACATAACACCCTCTCTTCAGCCATAAAAATGATAATAGTTCTATAATATTGATAAGGAGATACTAATGAGAGAGATACAACCAAAGATGCATGCACCCATAGTCATACTGGCGACTACAGTATTATTTATAACTGTTTCAATTGTTCAGTCACAGACAACAACGGTCACGGATAAATTCGATAATGAGTTGCGAGTAAAAATCAATCCTGTAACAAACTCCATTAAACGAATCTATGGAGTAAAGGCCCCAACTATGAGGTATGGAATCTCCGCTGAAAATATTAACTCTGGTAATATAGATGCTTTGGGAAAGAGTATTATTAAGGATTATGAGGATATTCTTGATATATCTTCAGCTGATCTAAAAGTTAGAAAAATTAGGGAAGGGAGGAAATCTAAATGGCATCTTGATTACCGGCAATTTTACAAAAATGTTCCAGTTCGGGGATCGTTTGTTCATTATACAATACTGGGCGAGGGTGTTGTGAATACTATTTCTGCCAATATTCATCCAGAAATAGAATTGGAAGTGAACCCAACCATTTCTGCTGAGGATGCTATATCAGTTGCCGCAAAGGCATTTGAAACAGATACTACTGATACCATCATCGTCAGAGAAAAGCCGAGCCTTTATGTATTTCCCAAGACGGGAGAAGAATCGGCAACCTATTATTTGGTTTATGAGGTTGATATCTTATCCAATACGCCACACTTAAATATGCTATATTTTGTTGATGCACATTCGGGCGCCATTGTTGAGAAAATGAATAAACGAAGAGATGCAAATGAATATAACAATGATGGCACAGTTAGCCTAGGATACTGGGATCAAAATCCTACAGATACCCCAGCATCAAGCTATGACGAAGTTTCCGGCCTAACCGTCCGCGTATCTTACTCTGAATCTGTAATAGAAAGTGATAATACCGATAGCTATGGATACTATGACATGAATTGGTCGGGTTATTATCACCAGCATAAATTGGATGCGTATAAATATATGGGATTATCAAACAGCTATGCATCAATAGAAAATGCGAATACAGCATCGCATATTTATTACTTCTATCCTACCGACGATTTTACTCATGACTGGACATGGACGGTTGATGAGACAAATGTCTTTTATCATATGAATGTGATTCATGACTATATCACGGATAGTCCTTTTGAATTTGATGATATGGATTATCAAATGGAAGCGGAGGTACATGCCGGAAGTGGTATAAATGGGTTATCTGACGGTACTGATATTTGGTTCGGGACATATGGTGGTGAAGAATTGGGCAAGATCGAGTGATGTTATTTATCATGAATACACCCATTGTATTGTTTATCAAATATATGGAAGCTGGATTGGCTATTCGTATACAAGTCAAGGATATGCAATGGATGAGGGCATTGCAGATTACTTTGCCGGAAGTTTAAACAATGAATCCAGAATTGGTGAGTATGTTGATCTACCGAGTTACCGAAACTTGGAAAATGACGACACAATGGATGATTATGATTATTACACAATGAGTCGCAAGAAACACCATATATTAAATAGCACTATCATTTCAGGCTCTTTATGGGATATGCGTGAGTCGGCTACAATTGGCGCTGCTTTAGCAGACGAACTACTCTTTTTCGCCTTGCTACACGAACCAACGGAATTTGACGGACTGCTTGATGCTATATTGGAAGAGGATGACACTGATGCCGATCTATCCAACGGTACACCTCATATTGATGCAATTCTCTATGCCTTCGATAATCATAAAATATATTCCGATGATCCGGATGTCCCACCGGCCGCACCACCTTTATCTATCAATACATCCGGTGATAACCCGGTCTTATCCTGGAATGAAGTATCCGATGATGTTGAGGAATATAAAGTATATCGGAAAGTTGTCGGTGTGGCTGACTGGCACCTTAAGACAACCACCAGCAACTTAACCTGGACCGATACCGGAGTACTTTTAGAGTACCCATATATGACAGTCTACTATAGGGTGAAGGCTTATGATTATGATGAGAACGCCTCAAATTGGTCCAATGAAGTAGTTTGTTACGGAGATGCAATGAACAAACCCTTAGCTGAGGGATTGAGTGAATCGGGTAATATGGTTATTCCCAATGACTATAATCTTGGACATAATTATCCAAATCCATTCAATCCTGGCACGATGATTGAATTCGATTTGCCGGAAGATAATCATGTAAACCTGGTTGTCTTCAACCTAAACGGGCAGAAAGTTGCCAACCTGGTTGATACATTTGTACCGGCAGGTACCTACAAGGTTAATTTTAATGCCGGCGATCTGCCAAGCGGAGTGTATTTTTATCAGATAACCGCAGGTGAATTTAGAGACATAAAACGCATGCTGCTGATAAAGTAAAAACGGCAGATAAATTAAGTCATGGCATTTTGAACCGGTGCACGTGACAGGTAGGCTTCTTTGCGAATTGCAGAGGGGCTTTCTTTTTATGTGCCGTGTATTAAATTATAATATAAATTTACTTAAAATACAAACAGATACCCTGAACGGAATATCCGATTCCCAGGCGTAGTTTTGCCAACTGAGTGTAATCAATGGGCTTACCGAGTATTTTTACAACACCCGAATCCGGTTGTATCAATCCGTTTATCATTTGCAGGAGAGTTGATTTGCCGCTTCCGCTCCGGCCCAGAATTACAGTGATCTGATTTTTACTGATTCCGGCGTTCAGATTATTAATAATGGGTTCATTAGTATATGAATGGATGATATTTTCAAAATTAACGGCAGCCATATTGTCCTGCTATAAAGTCAAAAATATTAAAGTAAGAAATTTCTGACATGAATAAAACCGGTATTACATAATCTCATATAATATTACTTTTTTGCATGACCGATATGATCAAATATCGAACTGTGCATATCAATCAGATTTAGCTTGATAATTTGTCTAATAATTTGTAGTGTTTATTTCAATTTATTCTCTGACTTCTCTGACTTCTCTGACTTCTCTGACATTTAATTAGATCAGCGTATTTATGGATGTGAATTAAAAAATACTGTCATTACTGACGGATTTACCAAATTATGCAAGTGATCAGAGGCAATTATCTAACATTGTCGTATTTTCTGTAAATCTTACATCGGCATTGAGCCTGATTTCTGTATTGTCATATTTCAGCTGTTGCTGTGAATTACATTATATCGTTTTCATTTGTGATTTAATACACATTGCTATTTTATTAGGCAAGCGCCACCTTATTAGAAAATTACTACACTCATTTTATATAGATCTGCCAAAACATCACGGAGTGAAGTATGCCTTTTTGCAAATTAATAGCCGTAAGTACTCGATTATGGTTATATCAATAATTAGCCAAATTCAATCAAACAATGTAAAATCAGGAATCTTAAAATATGAATGTACCATAGATCCTGAAGGCAATATAACGTCAGTAATTTATAATACAGATGAGATACTATCATCGGGTAACGACGACATATATTCTTCTGAACTCACAACTCGTGACTCATTATATACACTTACTATCCGTTGCGATGCCATGATGAGTTCGATCTGGATATTCCAGCCAATACCGGTTATGGATATATATTTAAATGACGACAGTCTATGAATATCAGTTTGAAATTCGCGCAGGCACCTATGAATTCTTCACATATATCAGAATAGCAAAGCACCATTTCATCTACTTATACAGGAAAGATATCCATGTAGATTCAGATACGACTATTAATATTAATGTTAATGAAGCGAATGTTTTAACAGAATTTAAGTTCTATCGAGAAGACAACAGCATTTTAAGGATTAATTCTTTTGGATTCCGTTATATTCTTGATCCAAGGACATTATTGGGGGTTGGGTATACGCATCATAATCTCGATTCAACAAGTTTCATCCTTGAGTACAACGACTTGCCTGACTATTTTCATAATGAGCTGGCTTGTCAAAGGAAAGCAGGACTGGAACTTGGGTAATATTTACTTAATCAACAATTACCTTATTGAATCGACAACAGATACTGTGATATCAAATGATCATCAAGACCTGGCTCACACTGATATTGTATACCACTTCCCGGATTCGATATGGCATAATGGCTCAGAGATTCAAGTTGGTACCACTGCCCCCGCATACCACTACTATCCCAATGATCCTTTGTACCCGGTTCCCTTTCAATTTCGTGTCTATCAGGATACAAGTGCTGATTTTTCACTGGATCAGTCGCGGTTTTCTCAAACTGTAAATGCCACCAGAGCCTGGGGTACAGAGATAAAGACATCCGAAATGCGAATAAGTGGTGATAAAGTGTATGGTTATATTTCACCATATGAGTATGAAGAGCCCGTCATATTATCTGAAAGCCGGTCACTCGATCTTGGTGTCAGCCCGACCTATTGGGCAGGACGATTTAATAATAGTGTGGATTCGATAAAAGTAGGACTTGTTTTTGGATATCGAAAAACACAACAGTTGTTTTTATCTATGACAAATGATGTCATAAACCAACCTTATACTGTTTTATCACTAAATAGTAATGACAATACTATTGATTTTACCAAACTGATAAATCCTATCGATAAAGATGAAGTAGCATTTTATGGGTATCCTAAAACCGATCTAATATTTCCATCAGCGGGTAGTCAGCAATATGTAATGAGATTTATGAACTTGCATAGCGAAGTGGCAAAGAATCCAGCCAATTCTGTGGCTTATATTTCATTCGATCTGAGCAAGGCAGATATGAATCCGCCATATATTAGAAGTTTTCAGATAATGTCTGATCAAAAGATAACCAACAAACTGGAGAGTGGTAAGAACAACATCATTCGTGTGATTGCCAAAGATGACATTATGCTTTCTGAAGTACAGATGTCATACTCTAAGTACAATGATTCAACATGGGTTGACCTGACTGGTGAATATACACCGCCTTATCATACTTTTACATTACCTGAAATTGAGGATGGATACTATAGTCTTAAGACCTATTTGGCAGACTCTTCACAAAACTGGATTGAAAACGTAATGGAACCGGCTTTTCATGCCGGCAAAGTATCAATCATTGAATCTGGTGATGATCCCCAACATCCGGCAGGAATTTACCTATCCGAAGGATATCCCAACCCGTTTAATTCGACAGTTAGTTTGGATTACTTTCTTCCGAAAGAATTCTCAGGCTCAACGGATATATCTGTTTATGATATTCTTGGAAGAAAGGTGTGTTCATTGATAAGCAGTCGACAAGGACCCGGCAGACACAAGGCACACTGGCACGCTGTCGACGAACAAGGAAATCCTGTTTCATCGGGCATGTATTTCATTAGAATGAAAGGAGGTGAGAATCAAATTCTTAGAAAAGTATTGCTGATAAGATAAAAACGGCAGATAAATTAAGTCATGGCATTTTGAACCGGTGCACGTGACTGGTAGGCCTCTTTGCGAATTGCAGAGGGGCTTTCTTTTTATCTGCCGTGTATTAAATTATAATATAAATTTACTTAAAATACAAACAGATACCCTGAACGGAATATCCGATTCCCAATCGTAGTTTTGATAACTGAGTGTAATCCATAGACCAACCGGGGATTTTTGAGAAACCGGCATATTGAATATAAACGACTTACGGTTTCATGTTTTACGCTAAATTTTTACCCTCACAATGTGACCCATAAATCGTATGTTAGGAATTCCTAAATGAAAAAAACCGATAAGACACAAATTCTGAATGATTTTGACCAGGTCAGAAATCAGACACTGGCGATTGTCAATCCACTTGAGATAGAAGATTATGTGATTCAAACGGATTTTTTTATGAGCCCGCCACGATGGCATCTGGGCCATGTTTCGTGGTTTTATGACCAGCTGCTTCGTCAGCATAATAAAAACTACAAACCCTATTCCAAAAATTATGATCACTATCTTAATTCCTATTATCACACTTTCGGAGAACCCTTTGATAAGGGTCGGCGGGGTACAATCTCGCGGCCAACAGTGGCAGAAACAAAACAATACTTTAATTGGATTAATCAACAGGTAAAAGATTTTTTCACGCGCTTACCATCTATCGATGATAATCTTGCCTATCTGTTTTATATGGCATTCAATCACGAATATCAGCACCAGGAACTGATGATCTACGACCTGCAGCATCTCCTGCAGGATCAATATATCCCGGAAAAAGTGAATCCTGTCACCAACTTCGAGCCGGAGCTTATAGCTCATTAACCGAGACAATGATAAAAATTCCGGGTGGACATATTTGAGATGGGATTTGATCCGAAAAATGATGATGTTCCGTTTTATTATGATATAGAAGCCCCGAACATAAAACATATCTGAATGATTATGAGATCGATGCTATTCCGGTAACCAATGGAGATTTCATGGATTTTATCGCCGATGGTGGCTATGAGGACTTCCGTTTCTGGCTCTCAGATGGTTGGGAAACGGTCCGCAAAGAAGGATGGCAGGCCCCGCTTTACTGGCAGAAAGATGAGGATGGCATCTGGACCAAATCTGATTTTCGCGGCATGTGTTAAAATTAAAGATATCCGCAATGAGCCGGTGATCCATGTTTCCTATTATGAAGCCTGGGCATTTGCCCGCTGGGCTGGAAAGCGATTACCCACTGAGGCAGAATGGGAAAAAGCAGCTGCATGGGATGAAGATAACAATACGAACAGATTATATCCCTGGGGTAATCAAAAGCCAGATGATGAAACTGCCAATCTGCTGGAATCAAATTTGTGGAAACCGGCCCCGGTGGGATCGTTTGAAAAGGGAAAAAGTTACTACGGTTGTTATCAGATGGTGAGTGATATGTGGGAGTGGACCAGCTCGGAATTTATGCCATACCCCGGATTTAAATCGGGATTCGCCGAGTATAATGACAAATGGTTTGGCAATCAGAAAGTCCTTCGCGGCGGGTCATTTGCCACCTCCCGGGAACAGGCCCGAAATACCTATCGTAATTTTTTCAGATGTCCCGAACGCTGGATGATTGCCGGTTTTCGCTGTGCCAAAGATGTTTAAGCAAGCGAAAACAGTATCAGGGAAAAATAGTTTTTATCATCGGTCCAGTTCTTTACAACTTTGAGTCCGGCGCTGGAAGCTAAGGCATCGATTGTCTCATCATCAAACTTGTGTGAATTTTCTGTGTGGATAGATTCGCCTTTTCTGAACTGATACACTTCATCAAGACTCTTTACCGCGATACTCTGATCTCTTTCTGAGACCAGATGCATTTCAATCCGCGATGCCAGACTATTATAATATGCTTTATGTCGAAATGATTTAAATCAAAATCCGCATCCCAGCTCGGCATTGATCCTATTTAGCATATTCAGATTAAATGCCTCGGTATATCCCTCCGAATCATTATATGCCTCATTTAAAACGTTCACATCTTTCACCCGATCGAAACCGATTAACACATGATCATTTCCGTTCATTGAATCGGCAATGTTCTGCATTAGCTCTTTTGCATCATTATTTTCAAAATTCCCGATACTGGAGCCTAAAAAAATGATTAATTTTGCAGCTTCATCAAATTCTGCCAGAAGAGACAGTCCCGGCTCATATTCGGCAATGATTCCGGTGATATTCAGATTATCGTGTGTATCTAACAAACTCTTTGAACTTGGGATCAGAATATCAGAAACATCAATTGGCATATAGGTTAATTTTTGCCTGTTCGATAAAAAAGAATCCAGTATAACCCTGGTCTTATCCGAGGTCCCTGATCCCAATTCCGCAATCAATTCAGCATCTGAGCAAATTCCTCTTATCTGATCCATATTATCCTTGAGTATTTTTCGTTCGGTCCGGGTAGGATAATATTCCCTTGTCGAAGTTATTTTATCGAATAATTCCGATCCGGCATCATCATAAAAATATTTTGGTGATATTTTTTTGGGCGTTGATGTCAATCCTTCATGTACATCCTCAGCAAAGGTATTTTGTACCACATCTGATTGCTCCCGATACAGTTGAAACCGGTGGTCATTTGTGCTTTGGTATTCGAATGGACTGACGATCTTTTTTTCTGCTAAATTCATTTTAACTAATCCGTTTTATTTTATTCACATTGAATAATGTTTTAACCACACAGGACCTAGTGCTCGCCCGGTGTACGAACAACGGCCTCTAGTGGTTCAATATTTTTTTCACCACGAAGATCACGAAGGACACGAAGTTTATTCAAATATATTTTCTTCGCACTCTTCGTGTACTTCGTGGTTTAAAATCAACTAAGCATAATAGGCGTAAATTAGTATGTAATTCAAAATTATAAAAAAATCGTAATTGTTTTTTATCATTTCCCACCATAGATCTTTAATATCTCATTTCTATTCCCTAATCATATTTCTCAGTGTCCTCTGTGATAATAAAGATCTATCGCTCTTTTATTTTGACATCGAACGTAGAATGGGTGGATTTTATTCTGACTAGTGCAAATTTGCTATGTTGCATATTTCACAATTAGCCGATATATTCAGTTTGTGGAGTTTTATAAAAAAATGTATAATTGATCATATCTACAGTATAAAGGGTTTCTCATGGATTTTAACCTGTCTGAGGAACAACAATTAATAAAGAAAACTGTTCGTGATTTCGCCGAAAAAGAGATCGCCCCGGTCATAAACAAATTAGATCAGGAAGAACAGTTCTCCATTGAATTAACACAAAAGATGGGTGAACTTGGATTATTTGGCATTACAATCCCAGAGAAGTATGGCGGGCAGAACCTGGACTATCTCTCCTATATTATCGCCGTGGAAGAACTGGCCAGGGTGGATGCTTCGCAATCGGCAACAATTGCCGCTGCGAATTCATTGGGAATTGTTCCTATATATGAACATGGAAATAGAGAGCAAAAAGAGAAATATTTACCCACTTTGTGTACAGGTAAGAAATTGTGGGGATTCGGTCTTACGGAGCCCAATGCCGGTTCTGATGCCGGCGGTACGCGAACTACAGCTAATTTGAATGATGGTAAATGGACAATAAATGGCAGTAAAATATTTATCACTAATGCCTCCACAGAAATTACCTTGGGTTCGACGGTGCAAGCAGTTACAAAAAATGTGGGAGATGGCGAAGTGGAATATTCCTGCATTATTGTTGAAAACGATACCCCAGGATTTGAGTGGCGACCGATGCACGACAAAATGGTCTGGCGCTCATCCAATACATCCGAGTTGTTTTTTGATAATGTGCAGGTTCCTGAGGAGAATTTACTCGGCAACCGCGGCGAGGGTTTTAAGCAGATGTTGTCTGCCCTGGACAGCGGCAGATTAGCCATTGCGGCTATGGGTGTTGGCGGTGCACAGGGTGCTTTTGAAATGGCACGGAAATATGCCCAGGAAAGAGTACAGTTTGGGAAACCAATTATTAAATTCCAGGTGAATGCATTTAAACTGGCCGATATGGCGACGGAAATTGAGGCCGCCCGGGCACTACTGTATAAGGCCTGCTGGCTTAAAGATACCGGTAAGCCGTTTACCAAAGAAGCCGCCATGGCCAAATTATTTTGTTCTGAAGTCATGGGCCGGGTTGTGGATAATGCAATTCAGTTGTTTGGTGGTTATGGTTTGATGGAAGAATACGGGATTGCCCGCTTTTTTCGCGACCAACGTTTGCTCTTGGTTGGTGAAGGTACCAGCGAAATACAGAGGTTGGTTATATCAAGATTCATTGGTTGTTGAAAACTATAGAACGCTGATTACACGGATTTGCGCGGTTTAAATTTGTGGCATATTTATTCCATATTTTTATGCTTTATTATCATCTCACACCAGTTACAGAAACTTCCTTAATTATTTTTCCTTAAATATCCTGAACCGGATGATTTCTTGTTCATATTTGGTTTGATCATTTGTGATGATATTTTCTACCAATTGATACATTGCTTTTTTTGACAGGATTACAGGATGAACATTTATCTTATATTTTTTTTAGCTTGGCAAATTCATGGATTTTCATACGGAGGTGAAGAGCCACTGAGAATTATAAATTAGAGATTGGCAATTACTAACTATCTATCTATAATTTCGAATAGCATATCCTGTTATCCCGTCAAAAAAAAACCACTCTGCCCACAAATTTAAACGCGGCTTAAAGAGGTACTATGAAGATAGCACTCATATCTGATATTCATGGAAATTATCATGCGCTTGAGGCGGTGCTGATCGATATATCTGATCATAACGTTGATGAAATTATCTGTCTGGGTGATCTTGCCACCATCGGTCCACAACCATTACGGGTGATCAGGCGATTAAGGGAAATGGGAATCGTGACCATCATGGGGAATCATGATCTGGCGTTACTGGATCCTGACAAAGCAGGAGAATTCCAAATTGCCCCGCCGTTGTTATCATCACTTAAATGGTGCTGCGATCAAATGGAAGAACCGGATTTTACATTTATACGAAAATTTCATCCCACTCTGGAAGTAAAACCTGGTTCAAATCAGTCAATACTTATGTTTCATGGATCGCCAAAAAATGCCATCGATATTATCCGTTCAGAAACTCCAACTAATATCCTTGATCAGTATTTTGCCGAATTTCAGCAAGATATATTTATCGGAGGACATACACATTATCAGTTATTAAGACAATATGGACAAAAACTGATTATAAATCCAGGAAGTGTAGGTGCATGCTTTAGAGGTGACACTATACTTAATTCAGAACCTTCGATAAATCCCTGGGCCGAGTATGCAATTATTGATATTACGGATAACGGACTCGGAATTAAATTTCAACGTATCAACTATGACATTGGATCCTATATCGCGCTTTTAGAGGAAAGTGACCTTCCGGTTAAGGACTGGTGGATCAGCCAGCTTTCCTCTCCCGGAAATTAGCAAAGCGGTTTCCGGGAGATCGTGCTAATGGTTTACTCATCCGGAGACCACTGCGCTAATCTCCGGATAAGATTGTGCTACCCCGGAAATTAGCAAAGCGGTTTCCGGGAGATCGTGCTAATGGTTTACTCATCCGGAGACCACTGCGCTAATCTCCGGATAAGATTGTGCTACCCCGGAAATTAGCAAAGCGGTTTCCGGGAGATCGTGCTAATGGTTTACTCATCCGGAGACCACTGCGTTTATCTCCGGATAAGATTTTGCTACCCCGGAAATTAGCAAAGCGGTTTCCGGGAGAACCTGCTTAAGGATTATGTAGCCGGAGATCGCTACACTAATCTCCGGATGAGAAATGTTATTCGCACATATGTGCGATTATCCTGCAATAAGAAGACCGTTTAACATCAAAAACACCAAGACCTCCAATAGATTTTAGGGCATAATATTTGCTTTAATACCATTATGTCTCAGAAATATAAAATTAACCAATATTACACCTGCTATTTCATCACATCTGCGACGATAGGTTGGGCACCTTTATTACTTAACTATAACTCCATCAAGATTCTCATCAGGAGTTTAAAGTATTGTAAAAAGCAAAAGAATCTACGTCTACATGGATATGTAATTATGCCAAACCACTTTCATTTGATTATAAGTGCCGAAACTGCAAATAATATTTCATCGATTATTAGAGATTTTAAGCGGCATACTTCACAGGAGTTGTCAAAATACTTTAGTAACAATTCCCATCTATCTAGCCTCTACTGGATAAAAAAGTTTTATGGTAATAAAATAAACTACTTGTGGCAGGAGGGATATCATCCCAAGGCAATACTCAATCCTGATATGTTTAATCAGAAATTAAATTATATCCATCTTAATCCGGTCAAGAAGGGATATGTTGCTAAACCTGAGGATTGGCTTCACTCGAGTGCCAGAAATTATATTTTGAATGATAACTCGGTGATTGACATTGATTGGATTGATTAATCAGGTGTCCCGGAGACCACTGCGTTTATCTCCGGACAAGATTTTGCAACCCCGGAAATTAGTGAAACGGTTTCCGGGAGAACATGCTTATGGTTCACGCATCCGGAGACCACTGCGTTTATCTCCGGATAAGATTGTGCTACCCCGGAAATTAGTGAAACGATTTCCGGGAGAACATGCTTATGGTTCACGCATCCGGAGACCACTGCGTTTATCTCCGGATAAGATTGTGCTACCCCGGAAATTAGTGAAACGGTTTCCGGGAGAGCATGCTTATGGTTCACGCATCCGGAGATCGCTGCGTTTATCTCCGGATAAGATTGTGCTACCCCGGAAATTAGTGAAACGATTTCCGGGAGAACATGCTTATGGTTCACGCATCCGGAGACCACTGCGTTTATCTCCGGATAAGATTGTGCTACCCCGGAAATTAGTGAAACGGTTTCCGGGAGAGCATGCTTATGGTTCACGCATCCGGAGATCGCTACGCTAATCTCCGGATAAGATGTTTTTGGCCAGGATCTTAAAATCACTACGCTTGTGTTTCAATTCTGGATCTTCATCCTGTGGCCAGGGGAAATACTTCTTTGGTATTTTGTTTTTGGATAACACCGGCAATAACAATTCTGATATCTTTTCAGTTGGTAGTAATTCTTGCCCATCGGTTTTTAAAAATGCGGCCGGGAGCGCACCAAATTCTTCATCATCAATTCCAACCACCAGGGCTTCTTTAATCCCATCAATTTCCAGTAAATGCGTCTCGATTTCCTCAGGATGCATGTTTTCACCACCACAAATGAACATATTATCCTTGCGACCCAATATACTTAAATAACCATTTTTATATAGCAAACCTACATCGCCGGTCCGGAACCAACCATCATCATCTCGGGCTGAATTTATTTCATTTCCTGAAAGATAACCAGTAAACAAAGTTTTGCCCCTAACCAATATTTCGCCATCATCATCCAGCTGAAGTTCACGATGACTAAGCAAACAACCTGACGTTTTAAGTCTCTCGAGGGAATCCCCCGGTTTTGTCGTTGTCACCTGAGAGGACATTTCGCTGGATCCATAAGTGGTAAAAACCGGCAGTGATTGTTCCACCGTTCTGGCAATCATTTCTGACGGAACTTTATCTCCACCGATTAGCACCGCCTTTAAACCCAGAAACGCATCAGAGGATATATCAGAGTGTAACAGACGATACAGTTGGGTTGGAACGACTGACACATGTGTGATGTTAAATTTTTGAAAATGATGGGCCAAATCATGCCTGTCCTCCGGAATTACCAATGATGCGCCGGCCAGCACTGTTCGAAAAATTATCGCCAGACCACCCACATGATATATTGGCAGAATGTGTAACCAGCTGTCATTCGTAAAAATCTTTATATTTTCATTTGATCCCAGAGCGCTATAGTAATGGTTGCCCAAACTATGTAAACATGCTTTTGGGAGCCCTCCGCTTCCCGATGTAAAAATCACAGTCGCTTCCTGATCCAGGTTAACCGGATTCAAACGCATGTTATCTGAAACCGCTGACATTTCATGTGATTCTTCAGTTGAAGTGTTGTACCTGAAGAAATCTTTAGCGAGGTCAATGTCAGCTATATATTTTTTACATTGGATTTTTTCTAATTGTTCTTGGATCTGTTGAAGTGAATGTCGTGGATTTATCAATACGGCTATTGCACCGATCTGTATCAGGGCAAATAAATTGACAATATAATTAAAACTCACCTCATCGATGAGTGCAACATATTCACCAGATTTTATTTTTTCACCTTGTAATTTAGCTACAGTTTGTCTGACTGCATGGCCAAAATCCTGATAACGGTATGAGGATTTTTCCGTTGTGATAAATGGATTGTTTTTATACTTGCTGATATATGTATTAAGATCGAAAGATGGTTGAGTCATGCAATTTTTATCATAGTATTTTGTCTAATTTGGAGAAATCCATATCATGCCGATCTAAATTTACCTGTGATAAATCAATTTCACCATCATTTATCTGAATACGGTTTTTAAGCAAATCATCATCAAGCCATCTTAATGTGTTCAAACCCATAGCAATTTTATCGCCATTTGCCAGTGAACTTAGATTAACCAACATGGTCATACCTATTCCGGCTTGAAAGGTGTCACTGATTACGCTGATTATACCATGATCTGCGGCTTTTTGTATTAAGTTATATGTATTAAAAATACTGCCAAGCAAGGCCGGTTTCAGAATAATTGCCGCACACCATTTTGGCGGTGATTCAGATTCATCAAACATTTGGATTGATTCATCCAGGGCGATGGGCATTCCGGTTGATACAAATAAATCCGGTAATTTCTCTGCCTCGCGCAGTGGTTCTTCAACATACTCGATAGCGCGGGAATGGATTTGGTTAAAAAATGCTTCTGCCTGAACCAGTGACCAACTGCGATTGGCATCAATTCGCAATTTTATGTTCTTATCAATTAACTTATCGACATTTCGGATTTTGTTTATCTCTTCAGCAACCGGATGATTACCGAGTTTTATTTTTATAGTTTCATATCCCATTTTTAAGAAATATTCAATTTGTTCCGGAACATTTTCATCCCGGGTAATCAGTCCGTTTACCTTTATTTTCTTATACGGATCCTTTGAATTGAGTACTTGTGAAGGAGCCACATTCTCACGCTGCGCTAATAGATCGATAATGGCCGATTCGAATCCAAAACGAACGGAAGGATATAGTGCCGTATCCGGCAATATCGATTCATTCTTCACACTTTCTATTATCTGGTTCAGGTCTGGCAATTGGAGACAAAGTTGTTGAAGTTGTTTGCCTGCATCGTAGGCTGTTTCGGGGTGTAATCCCGGGAGAGGGCTTATTTCACCAAATCCGCTTTGGCCATCTGGAGTGGATAATATCAGAATAAATCCCTGGCGCCGGGATATATTCTCCCGGTTTATCCGCAGAAGTGAACGAAGCGGCAGATCAAAATGGTGTATTTCTGCCTGTACTTTTATGTCAGAATCCATCCTAGTGAAAAAATAATGCTGTAAAGAAGTAAAATTTTGCCGGTCCGGCCGAGGACAATATTCAATTCGGCATTGATTTCATTAAGGAAGACCGCTTTAATTGAGGGTAAGGCAAATAAGAATACAAACAAACCAGCCAATATATAAGGATGATGCGGCTCCATATATAATAGGATGAGAGGAACAATACATGAAGCGACCAATATGGCAATAAGATATTCCATGCGGGTAAACAGCACACCAAACCTTACAGCCAGGGTCCTCTTCCCTGCACGGCGATCCGTATGAATATCACGAAGATTATTTACAGTTAATAGAGCAGTTGAAATGAGTCCGGGTGATAATCCGGCTAAAACGACCGGCCAGGTAATGTCCAGAGCCTGGACATAATAAGTACCGCCTACGGCAACGGGTCCAAAAAAAATCAAAACAAAAATATCCCCCAGGCCATTATAACCAAGCGGATACGGACCGCCCGTGTATAGAATCCCAAATATTATCGAAAGTATACCTATGACAAAAATCGGCCAACCAGCCCGGTCGATTAAATATATCCCGACTAAAAATGCCATGAAGAAAACCAATATGAACGCATTACGCATATTTAGGGGCTTTACCAATCCCGCCCCGGTTGCCCTCACCGGCCCTAGGCGGTCTTTTGTATCCACACCTTTTTTAAAATCAAAATAATCATTGGCGAAATTTGTACCGATCTGAATAAGCATAGCACCTAATAGGGCCACACACGCAGATAATAAATGGATTTTTCCATCGCTATAGGCCATAGCACTACCGATAAGCACCGGTGCGACTGCTGCCCAGAGTGTTTTAGGACGTGATGCTTCAAACCATATTTTTATTGTTTGTTTTGTCATTCAGATAAGAGTCTATGGTCGTTTAGGAAATTTATTAAAATCGGGTTTTCGTTTTTCTACAAAGGCATTTCTGCCTTCCTGCCCTTCTTCTGTCATATAAAACAACATGGTGGCATTTCCTGCCAACTCCTGAAGTCCGGCCTGACCATCACAATCGGCATTCAGGGCAGATTTTAGACAGCGAATGGCAATCGGTGAATTTTCAAGAATTTCGCGACACCATTGTATGGTTTCTTTTTCCAGATCTTTATATGGAACGACCGTATTTACCAGTCCCATATCAAGGGCCTGTTGTGCATTATATTGCCGGCATAGATACCAAATTTCACGGGCCTTTTTCTGCCCGACAATCCGCGCCATGTAACTTGCACCATATCCACCATCAAAAGAACCTACTTTGGGACCGGTCTGGCCAAAAACAGCATTATCGGCAGCGATAGTAAGATCACACATAAGATGCAATACATGTCCACCACCAATAGCATAACCTGCAACCATTGCAATAACCGGTTTGGGGCAGGTACGAATCTGTCGTTGAAAATCCAGCACATTTAACCTCTCTACACCCTGCTTATCCGTGTAGCCGGCGTCTCCGCGAATTTTCTGATCCCCGCCTGAACAAAACGCTTTTTCACCTGCACCAGTAAGAATAACTACACCTATCCGATCATCGTTGCGGGCATCATCCAGAGCCAGCATCATTTCTTTAACGGTAACCGGGCGAAAGGCATTTCGGACTTCGGGCCGGTTAATGGTTATCTTTGCGATTCCCTGAAATTTATCATACAGTATATCCGTATATTCTTGTGCCTTTTCCCATAGTACTTCTGACATTTAAATCAACCTCACATATGATTTTAACATAGGAATTTAATTCTTAGTTTTCTATATTCCAAATAGTCTGCATTCCTCGTTTTTTTGCACGATCTGTTTATTTTTGTATTACTTTGTATCATATGGTTTTTTATGGTCAATTTAATTGAATTGAAAGATGGATGTTTAGGCATTATGCTTAGTATAAAGACGCCCGGTTTCGCATCCTACTCTCAATGCCACGAATGAATATTTAATACGACTAATAAAATTTTATGGAAATTCGACAGGCAAAATTAAATGATGCTTCGCATTTGGGTAAACTATCAAATCAGCTCGGTTATCCAACATCAACCAGGCAATCAGTAAAGCGACTCAAGTTTTTATTAGCCTCGAAGGAAAATGTCATCTTTGTATCATACATCCCTGACGGAAAAATTACAGGATGGATTCATGCATTTCTGGCTCACAGATTAGAGTCAGATCCATTTGCTGAAATAAGCGGTTTTGTAGTCGATGGGGCGTATCGTGGATCAGGTGCAGGAAAAAAACTATTATCTGCAGTCGAAAAATGGGTTTGTAATCATAATATATTTAAACTTCGGATTCGAAGTCACATAGCCAGAAAGGAATCTCATGTAGTTTTTGATCACCTGGGTTTTATCAAAACTAAAGATCAATTTGTATTTGATAAAAAGATTAAACAGTTATAATAAAAACTCGCATAAGGAACTACAAAATGGAAGTTGTTGGATTTGTTTTTGGATTGAGTGGCTTGTCTTTTGCACTTATTGCCTGGGAACGTATAGCCAAATTAAAGAAAGAGTTTGAGGAGTTGAAGAGTAATTTAGAGGCTTCTGGCATCCTAAAAAACCAGACGAATAAAGAGGACGAATAAATTGCATGCCATTCGTCAAATTAATCCGGCGCGTGTCTGGTGTAGTTCGCTGTTGGTAGTTTTCTAAGGCTATTTATCTTTAACAACTCTATCTTAAACTTTGTTATAAATCCAGGTTAATTAAAAACCGGGATAATAATGTGACAAATTCCTGTGGTTTTTCTGAATGAACCACATGACCTGCCCCAGGTACAATTTCAATTTGAACTTCTGGATAATTCCGTGCAATCTGCTTTGTAATTGTTTTGTATTTCTTATCTTCGGAGCCGGAAATGATCAGTATGGGCATAGCAAATTGATCGAACATATGCCAAAATGACTGCTGGCGACCCACCGAAAATATTTTCATAGATTGTGCCAGTTGTTCACTGGAATTCATCAATCGTTGTTCAAATATTCGGTTAAACTCTGATGATTTTTTAAACTCTGAAAAGAGCGGCTGATCATACCACCAAATAAGAAAGTTACGAAATTCCGTTGTTTTGATTTTTATAGTAAGTTTCAAATCCTGATTAAATCTGGCCACTCGTTCATCCAAATTCTCGATACCGGGAGAAACCGATTCCAGGATGGCACCCTGCCAGAAGAAGTCATCATTCCGGAGAAGATGCATTCCAATCCGTCCCCCCATAGAATATCCAACCAGAACTGGCTTAAAGAGATTTAGAGTCTTAAGGAAGGCGTAAAAATCAGAAGAAAAACTTTCCAGGGTTATGCCAGAATAGTTTTCGGAGATAATAGATTCACCATGACCGGGCAAGTCAAAAGCCAGGCAATAGTAATCATCTTTAAGTGAGGATATTAATTCCTGCCAGTCCTGACCACTGCCTAAAAATCCATGTAAAAAAACCAGCGCAGGATTGTTTTTATTTCCGATAGATGTAAAGTTCAGATTTATCAAAAATTTGATGTAATCTTATTTTGAATTTCTTTGTGTAATTCAATGTTTTCCTGGCGATTTGTCCTGATCTCCAGGAATATTGATTTTCTATTTTGTATATACTCGTTGTAAATCTTTGTTAATTCTTCATTTGTTTTTGGATTGGCGTAATCCATAGCAAAAAGTCCGGCTGCCTGCCTGAAGTTTATTTGATGGGGTGTTGCAAAATATCTTTCAAAAACCTGATCAAACTCAGCTATAGGCAAAAATGAAAAAATACCTCCGCCCTGATTATTAATAACGATTAAAATAATCTGGGTATCAATCGTTTTGACAAGCGACAGGGAATTTAAATCATGAATCTGTGCCAGATCCCCCAGCACAACTGTTACCGGTTTGTCATGTCCGGTGGCAAAGCCTGTCGCACTGGCTAATGTACCATCAATCCCACTGGCCCCCCTGTTTGATCCAACACAAACCGGTGCATATGTGAAGTCAGCAAACATGTCAAAATCCCTGATGGGCATGCTGTTTCCCAGGAAAAGCCCGTGCTTCCGAGGTAAATATTGAGAGATGATTCTGGCGGTTGATATTTCAGTTACGGCATGGTCATCTGAGAAAAGTTCATCGAGAATACCATTTATTTTTTTATCAAATGAAATTACAATATCATGATCTTTATTTTGATTTGGATTTACCTGTGGTGTCAGGTCCCGGCATATTTCGCTAATGTTTCCCGTAACCCGTTGTGTGACCTGATGCACAGGATCATTTCGGTCATGATCATCGGTAATATGAATATATGTCTTATTTTTCTGCGCTGCCGTATACGTCAAAAATCGCTTTGATGTTAATGTTGATCCAATATGCAAAATGACATCAGGACTTAAAATTTTACCTATGTCCTTTTTTAACAAAATTTGATCATAGTGGGCTATATTGTTTTGTAAGGATGACGATTGTAACCCTGAACTTATATCTGCAAATACCGGCCATCCCATTTTTTTTGACAGAGCAATGACGTCATTCTTTTGTGCATCATTACTAAGACTGCCAATAGCTATTATTCCCGATTGCGCTGTGTTTATTTTACTTGCAACTCTTCCAAGTTCATCAGAATTTATCTCTGCAATTCCTGTTATTAATTGGGTATATGGCAGACTACCGGACTCCCATACTCTAATTTTTTCAGTGTAATTCGTATTGAATCCATCTCCCAGGGGTTCCAGTGGCTCGCGAAACATACAATTGATATGAACCGATCCTTTTTTATTCATTTTGACTTGTGAGACGGCCTGATCGATGGTCGTTAATAAAAATTCCGGTTTGATATTTAAGTCAGGTACGGGTAACTCAAAATACCATTTTACGTAATTTCCAAAAATTCTGTTTTGATCTATGGTTTGATTTGCCCCGCTATCCCTGAGTTCCGGTGGCCGGTCAGCTGAAAGAATAAGCAGAGACATTCCGGTTTTTTTTGCTTCAATAATGGCGGGGTAATAATTGGCGACGGCTGTTCCTGAGGTGCAAATCAGGACTGCCGGATTGCCGGTTGCTTTGGCGTATCCCAGGGCATGAAAAGCCGCAGCCCTTTCATCTATACAAATGATAGATTTTGCTTTTTTATTTTCGGCGACGGCAACTGTAAGCGGCGTGGACCGCGACCCGGGAGATATGCAGAAATAATCAATTCCCTGTCGAATTAATTCTTCGACAATGAGATAACCCCAGTAGCTGGTGATGTTGGTGTGTTTGAGTTGCAAAAGAATACCGGTTACAGGTTTCAGGATACAGGATACAAGTTACAAGTTACAAGTTACAAGTTACATAGAATGAATTTATCCCGATGATTCCATCCTGATCAAATCTATATAAAAAATATTTCAATTATCTTAGAATATATTCGAAATAGGTATAAAATACAACGACTTATGATTTTGAATTTTATTCTCAAAATATTAACTTGAATTTTTCATAAATCTTTATAAACTAAACCTTTGTGTCTTTGCGGCTTTGCGAGAGATGAATTATCCAGGTTAATCATTATATCTTTCCGAAAAAATATAACGGAGCAAATAATGGCTTTATCGCGTAGAGATTTTATTAAATCAAGTAGTCTGGCACTGGGTACGGTCGCATTGGCTGCAAATAGCGCATGTCAATCGGGCGAGGAAAAAAACAAACCTGATTCAATTAATAATCTTAAACCAATGATCTCGGATATTACACCGATTTCTGACCAGGAGCGCCTGGGAAGGATCGAAAAAGCAAAAAAACTCATGCGTGAGAATTCAATAGATGTCATTTTTTTAGAACCGGGAAGTTCAATGACATATTTTTCGGATATTAATTGGTGGCGCAGTGAAAGAATGCTGGGACTGTTTATATTTTCCAAAGGAAATATGGCATATATTTGTCCAAAATTTGAGGAAAATAAATTACGTGAACGCCTCAAAATTAATGGTGACATTTATACATGGGAAGAACATGAAAATCCGTTTCAGCTGGTAAAAAAAATATTGAAGACAAGAAATATCGGAGCTGGAAAGATTGGTCTGGAAGAAACGGTGCGCTTCTTTATTGCCGACAATCTGGCAAAAGAAAATCCGGGGATGAAAATTGTCAGTGCAGATCCAGTGATAGTTTCATGCCGCATGATTAAATCTGGCAATGAGATTGCATTGATGAAAAAAGCAAATGATATCACTGTTGCGGCTTACCTGGCAGGAATTAGCGAACTCAGAGCCGGGATGACTCAGCATGAATTCTCAGGAATTATTTCATCCGCTTTTTCGGCACTGGGCGTTAAGGGAGGTGTGTTCGCCCAGTTTGGAGAATATACGGCATTTCCACACGGAAGCAGTAAACTGCAATATTTAAAAGAAGGCGATGTTGTGCTGATGGATGGCGGATGCACTGTTGAAGGATATCGATCGGATATCAGCCGTACGATAGTTTTCGGTAAACCAAACAGCAAACAGACTGAGGTCTGGAATATACTCCGCCAGGCTCAGGATGCCGTCCTTAAAATCGCCAGACCGGGCGAAACATGTGAAGCATTAGATCTGTCAGCAAGAGGGCTCATCTCTTCAAAAGGATTTGGTCCGGACTATAAGTATTTTAGTCACCGGCTTGGGCATGGCATTGGTCTCGATGGACACGAGTGGACTTATCTTGTAAAAGGTAATAAAACAAAACTCGAGCCCGGCATGTGCTTCAGCAACGAACCCGGTATTTATATTTATGGTGAATTTGGTATGCGTCTTGAGGATTGCATGTACATCACTGAAAATGGTGTCTCATTGTTTTCCGAACAAAGCCCATCAATAGAAGAACCATTCGTTTAACTTTTTATCGCTATCTGCTGTCAACCATCGGCTATCGGTGCAGATTGGTGAGGCCGAAAGTAGATAGCCGAGTTATAAAAAAGAGTCTTCTCAATGCCAAGATTAAACCAGATCGCAGGCATCGGCCGGCATCCAGTGCGGATCCATTCCATCCCACTTGACATTGCAGCCGATTGGATTTGTCAATGGTATGCTCACCGGCTTTCCCGAAATATGTTCATCTAACGATCTTTCAAGATCATTTACACTAATTTTACTCGCATCTCGGGGACTATCCACCCCACGTCCGGTGTAAATTAATTTACGGTCGGCATCAAATATATAAAAATGTGGTGTGCGCAAAGCGCCATACGTACGGGCAATTTCCTGCGATTCATCATAAAGGTAGGTCCATGGAAATTGATGTTCTTCCATTCGTTTCACCATATGTGGGAAATCATCATCCGGATACGTGTTTTTACTATTTGAGTTGATTCCCACGAATTTAACATTTTGTGATTTATATTTATTGACGGTCTCTCTTGTAACCTCATCGGATCCTATAACATAGGGACAATGATTGCAGGTAAAAAAGATGACCAGAACATCAGCATCTTCAAAATCAGATAACTTATATGTTTTTCCATCTGTGGCCGGTAGCGAAAAATGCGGCGCAGTATCGCCAATTTGCAGTGTAAATGACATAGTTAGGATCCTATTCTTTATTTATATCTCACATAATCTTGATGGTGAGATGTAATTTGTAATTGGTTATTTGGAATTAGTTATTAAGGATTTTTTGCAGTTAATTCACATTTATTACAATTCTGATTACCAATAACGAATTACTAATTCCTTATGCATTATTTTTAGTATTGTGTATCGGCGTCTCTGCGCCTCTGCGAGAGAACAATTGTTTACTGACGGCTATTACGCACCCCATATATGAAAAACGAAAATTACGGCTGGTGGCTGACAGCAGACAGCCGGTAGCCATTCGTTTTTGATACTTCGCCATTTACATTCACGGCCCGCAGGAAATTTGCCAGTTTATTTTCGACTTCTTCCCACTCCAGATCAGGATCCGATCCCGCTACAATTCCTGCACCGGAATACAGATACAAATCATTGTTGTTTATCAGTCCGGAACGAATTGCTACAACAAAATGAGCCTCTTCGGCTGAGATCCAACCCACCGGCGCGGCATACCACCCTCTTTTAAATGGCTCAAGTCTCGAAATTTCTGAGATTGCTCTATCAGTTGGGAATCCACCCACAGCGGGAGTTGGATGTAATTTAGAGATAATTTCTACATCAGAATTTCCCGGCTTGAGCACCCCTTCAAAGGAGGTAAACAGATGTTGTACTCTTGCCAGCTTTAGTATCGATATTTCATCAGGCGTTGATACATGTTTGCACAAATCATTTAGAATCTCATGCACATTATCTATCACAAACCGGTGTTCACGTAAATCTTTTTCGCTGGTAAGGAGTACATTTTCGAGATGTTCATCTTCAATTTCGGTGCTTCCGCGCCTGCGGGTGCCGGCAATTGCCACACTAAAAATATTCTCTCCATTCCTGCGATAAAGCAATTCCGGAGTTCCGCCAATAAACATGCTGTCAAATTCAGGCTGAATTCCAAAATGGGTCGATTCGGGATTTAAATCCTTTAAATTCTGCAGGATATGAAATCCATTTAATTTATCAGAAAATTCCAATTTGGTTTTTCTGGCCAGTACAATTTTTTCGAAATCCTGCTTGTCAATTTCCTCTAAAGCAGATCGAATCATGGAATCCCAGCTGGCTTTTTCCGGGTAATGCTGATGACTAATCATAAACGGAATTTCATCTGGTAATTCCGGACAATCTTCCTGAATAGTCTCTATTTGTCGAACAAGCTCCCTGAAATCGCTTTTATCATTCGCCAGAAAATTCATGGCAAATTTATTATTCATACCATCACGGATCATTTCAAACCGGGGAAGGACAAAATAATTATTGCCGAAATTCTGCCAGTAATTATCATGACCGTCTTCATCAGAAAAATTAAATCCGCCGAAATATCTCATTTCCGGATAGTTAGTTGATAATTTTTCCCTGATATGAGAAATCACGTTGAAATAATCACCGGAGTCCTGTGTATGCACACAATCAGCACATCCGATACCAGCAATTTCTAATTGTGCTTTACGGTCATTCCAGTAAATTTTTTGTTTTGATTCCTGGGATGCCAGCCATGGCAGGAGTGGTGTTTCATTCAGTGGGATTTCAATTCGCTGAAAATGAGACGCCGGTTCCTTTTGACTCAATTTATGAATTAGTTTCTGCTTCAATATATAATCCCAATAAACCACAGAGTACACAGAGATAAGAAGTTAGAGACTAGAGATGAGCATTATTTTTGCTAATTACAAGTTCCTAATTCCCAGTTACATTTATTAAATTTCTATTCTCTAACCTATAGATTAAAACTCTGTTTGTTCTGTAGTTACTATTTCTCCTGTATTTCAGGTTTTTTCCGCTATATAGATAGTGGCGATTCCAAAAGTGAGTGGTACTGCGGTCACTTTTGCGAATCCCGCCTGTTCCAGTAAATTACAAAACTCCTGTCCAAATGGAAAGGTCTCAACTGTTTCATTGAGATATTGATACGCATATGAATCGCCTGAAATCAATCCACCCAGCCGGGGCAGGATTTTTCTAAAATAAAACAGATACAACTTTCTAATTATTGAATTAGCCGGCAAAGAAAATTCAAGGATCAAGGCCCGGCCATTTGAGTTTAACACACGGTACATTTCACCCATCGCTTTTTTGAGATCGATTACATTACGAATACCGAAGGATATTGTAAGTACATCAAACTGCGCTTTTGTAAATGGTAATTGACAGGCGTCGCCTTCCTGAAAATCGAGAACCTCAGACAGATCTTTATCGATTGCTTTTGATCGGCCAATCTTAAGCATTTCAAGGGCGAGATCGACTCCAATCGCATCATTTATCCGCTCATCCGTAATCAAACTAAATAACTGATCCCCTGTACCGGTAGCAATGTCCAGTAATTTCAGATTTTCTTTTTCCGGGAGGTAAGATCTGAGGCGATTACGCCAGCGAATATCCTGACCAGCAGACAATAAATGATTGAGCAGATCGTACCTATGAGCGATCCGATCAAACATCTGCCACGCTTTTTCACGCGAAGGCGGGGTCTGCTTAGTTAATTCTGTATTCAACATACACCCTTTTAATGTATACAACGCAATTGATAAGAACAAATTATGCGCTCAATAACTTCCCTAAAAATTTGAATCTTATAATTTATTTATTTAACACTCGTACTTCAATCTTATTTCGTTACAGAATTTGTTATTGAATCGATACTGTTTTAAATTTTGGTTTTTTGGTAATAAACCTCTCGCCTTTGTGCGAGCGGCGATCTTTGACCGGCCAGTTTATTTCAAAGTTTTTTTCACCACGAAGGGTACGAAGAGCGCGAAGTTTTGCTTAAATAAATGTTCAATGTCATCTCGCAGAGACCCTCCCGTGATGTGAGCACTGTGTTTACAAACAGAGGAAAAGTGCCCGAATAGCTGGAATATCCCTGATGGGATGACAGATTAATGCCTTTGTGTTCTTCGTGGTTAATAATCTTATTACATTGGAGCAAATATGAAAATTTTTTATAAAATAAGCATGTTATTACTGATCGTGATTCAACTCGGCGCGCAGGATTTTAAGAATATTGAGATCGGTACATTTAATATCCGGTTTTTTCCATGTAATCAGGATAGTGCAATGATGACCAAATACGATATTCAGATGCGCTACCCGCCAACCGGTGTCGCGACAGACACGGTTGCATTATTTGAGATGATTAAAGATCTGGATATTGAGATTCTTGGAGTTCAGGAACTGGTGGATCCACCTTTATTTGGCGCCATGGCCAAACGACATTTAGGGGACCATTTTGAATTTGCCTACGCTCCTTCTAATGGCTGGCAGAAAGTCGGATTTTTGTATAATTCCGAAAAAGTTGAAATGATAGGTGAACCTACTATTTATAATGAAGTTACGATAGGTCGGATTGACCGGTTACGACCCGCGTTTCATGGCTATTTTAAAGCCATTCCTAATGGATTCGATTTTCATGTCATAGTTGTGCATCTAAAAGCTTCTCCCCGCGGATATCCCGAACGAATAAAACAATGGAACGAGCTCGAAAAGATCCTGACGGCATTACCTGAAGACGAGCGCAAAGATGAAGATGTCATATTGGTCGGGGATTTTAACAATGTATCAAAGGACCGGTATAATGAATTTCTACCCCTTTTGGATAGTCTGAACTATTTCTGGATCGGTGCTGAGGGCGACAGTCTTATCACAAATTACTGGCGTCCGGACTGGTCCAAGCCGGAGATTCAGGGTTCCATGATCGATCAGATCGTTATATCTAAAGATGCAAAGATTGAATATATCGAAAATAGTACCCGGGTTGGCGGAATATGCGCGGATGGAGAACAAACCATTACCGGTGATTTTCCGGATTATTATCTAAAAATTTCTGATCATTGCCCGGTGTATTCTTCGTTCAGAGCGTTTCCGGATGACGATTAAAATCTTCTTCCAGATCGCAGGCATGACATGATGTCTCAGATTCAAGGCCAAAGTATTCATTGATAAATCGTTTACGGCAGATATCTTCTTTGGTATATAAAACCATCTGATAGAGTTTTTCCTGTTCCTTTTTCTTTTTTTCATCAAGATAACTCTGATCCAGGAGTCGTGCCGGTAATTCTGAGATAAGTCTGATATTTTTTTTCTCGATATTTCCTTCGATGACCGCATAGCGATCAAGGATCCCCAATGCTGTTTCCAGGCGGAAATCATGTCGGTTCTTATAGGTCAACTGTTCGCGCAAATAATCGATCCCTTCTCCATTCACCCGGTCAATATCAGAAAGCATTAAGCGATACAGGCGATCATAAAACCCCGCGGTTGGGTTATTCCATTTTAAAAATTCCAACTGGATATTCAGGTCCTGCTCATCATATAATAGACTGCAAACAGAGGGTTTTCCATCCCTGCCGGCTCTGCCGATTTCCTGATAATAAGCCTCCAATGTTTGAGGAATTTGTGCATGAATGACATAGCGGATATTTTCCTTATCGATTCCCATGCCAAACGCATTCGTCGCCAGCACCAGATTGTTTTCACCGCGCATAAAATGATTTTGCACTTTTTTGCGTTGCTCGGCATTCAAATCTCCATGATACATCACATGATCGAAACCCGCATTTTGCATCTTTTCGCTCATTTTGTATAAATCTTTTATCAGGACAAAATAGATAATACCATTACCCGGATTTGATGAGACAATTTCCCGGATATGTGTCAACTTCTCATCTTCTCCCCACAGATCAAAAACCTCGAGAAAAAGATTGGGTCGTTCGATTCCTTCATGAAACATCTTTATTTCATCATTGTGCAGTCCGAGCTGGGTAACGATATCTGCCTGGACATCCGGTGTTGCGGTTGCAGTCAGGGCAAGGGTTGTCGGATTATGTAACAGTTCCCGAAACTCACGGATCCTGGTATAATCAGGACGAAAATCATGTCCCCACTCGCTGATACAATGAGCCTCATCCACAGCAAGTAGCGATACGTTCCGGTTTTTTAGTATTTCAATAAATTCTTTTTTACGGAACCGTTCCGGGGTAACATATAATAATTTATACTTCCCGTTTTCAACTTCCTGATAACGTAGTTCCCTGTCTTTTTTCTGCAAAGAAGAATTGATAAATGTGGCGTCAATTTTTTTCCGGCGAAGCACATCAACCTGATCTTTCATCAATGCGATCAGGGGTGAAATAACAATAGTTAATCCGGGAAGAAGCAAAGCCGGGATTTGGTATGTGATTGATTTTCCGGAACCGGTTGGCATAATGACAAGGGAATGACGACCATTCAGGGTTCTTTGAATTATCTCTTCCTGCCGGCCCCTGAAATCTGAAAAACCGAATTTTTCCCTAAGAATTTTGTTTGCATGATTTATATTATTTGTCATTGGTTTCCATGTATATCTGTATTAAAATTTTCCTGGATCTAATTTCACATATAGGAAATAGTGACGATTTATTTTTTACTGCAATGACGCAAAGGACAATTTTTAGACCGCAATGAATGCTGCCTCTTATTCTGATTAATTATCAATTTTTACCACAAAGACACGAAGGCACAAAGTAATAATGATTTACGAATTATATTATATGATTATATATATTTCTGAAAACTCATCATTTATTAAATTATTGTGTCTTTGTGACTTGGTGGTTATGAATAATTTAGGTTTTATAATTGCAATCGGGTAGCTCTTTCCCGGATAAGGTCGTTTAATTTATTTTTATTTTCCTTTGTAAGGAAACTTTGTTCAATAAAATCAAGAGCCGATTGTAATCCTGATTGGAAACGACTTAGTGAATTTTCTAGTTTGCCGCGGATGCAGCCCAATAGTTTCTGAAAATATTAAAAAATCTTTAAGATTAAATTTTGATTTTTTACCATTAAGTGTAAGTGCGAGTTCTTCCGGATCATCTTTTTCTGAGATTAACAAACGTGTAGCCAACATATCATATGCCGGAGTCAGAAGAATATAATTCTGTTTGTCACGAATCAAGGAGAAATTTTTTAAATGCATATCCGCATTACCAGTCAGAAATGAAAAAACAGTAGCCTCAAAAAATCGCACTACGTCTAATATGGGGTTCGATGAAAATGTTTTGATGACTTTTGCCAACTGTTCCATGGATCCCTTGTACTTATCTTCTGTAAGTCGCCCGGTAAGCTGGCACATGTCTTCCATATGTAATTTCTTGCCCTGTTCATCCCGATCAATGCGACGTGTAATATATGCCAACTCGCCTGATTGCAGTGGGATAAGGGAATGTGGTACAGTATCAATTTTAAAAAAACGAGCGAGATGCATGGTTACATCTTCAATTTCCGGCATCTGGGGAAATTTTTTAACTGGTGGTTTTAATATATAATTTCCCCATAAGCCCACAAGTGTTAATCGTCCCGCCTCTTCTCCCCTTTTTGCCAGGTGTAATGATAACTTCGCCTGTACCCCTGGAACAGTAACACTGCTGCGTACAATGTTTCTTGCCAGATCATCCAATTCATTTAGACGATAGGGTAAAACCGGAGCTGAAGATTTCATAAAAAAATCTTTGCTGCAGGTGACATGATATCTTGTTCCACCATCTTCTAACGGTTCATAACACCGCAAACATATGGAATTATCACTCATGGACATCACCATCGACGGGGACGATTGAAACGGCTCCGATGCAATCTTTACAACAGGCCAGAAGTAATCCCATACGGTCACGCAAATCAATTTTCCAGGTCTGTATTGCCACATTAAGCAACCAACCTTCCGGAATCAAACCGTCAAAAAAGGCAAACATTGTTTTGCTGAGAAAAGGGGATTCCTGCAATGGCAGAGTAAAGCTTACAGGAAATGCATCCGGATTTTCTAAATATTCGCGATTGTATTTAAAGTAGTATCCCTCTTCATCCTCTCTGATAATACCAGATTCAAAATCCTTGTAGAATACTTTTCCCTGACGACTCATAGTGCCTCCTGATCCACAGATACCGGACCCAATTCATGGCCAAAAAGAATAAGCACCAGGTTCACTTTGTCCATACGTAACGTTTTTTTTCCCTGCTCCAGATCACGAATAAAACGCAATCCAACACCTGCTCGTTCAGCCAAATCTTGTTGGGTCATACCAAGATATTTGCGCCGCTGTTTGACAAACTGTACTAATACATCACTCATTTTTATACCTACCGGGTATAATAAATAACTTTTTTTGTAAATATATACCTTTTCGGGTATAATATCAACAATTTCCACAACTATTATACCCTTACTGGTATAATTAATATCTAATTCGACTTTTTATACCCGTTCAGGTATAGAGTGCGATGCATAGTCATTATCAAATAGAATACGAGTAATAAGAAAATGCATAAAGGAATATTGCAGGGGAATAAAACAATGATCGATATAGATTTCGTCCAATAAGTATTATTTTAATTCATTTTTAGATTAATTGTGTTAAATTTATAGAAACTGGGGATATAGGAGGTGTCATATGTGGAAATCTGTTCTTTTATTTTCTGTGTTTCTTTTAATAATCGGGTGTAGTGAGAGATCAGGTGATTTTGAAACTCTTGCTGAATACATGACCGGTTCGTTCAGCAGTGCGGCACAGGCCAGGTCCGATACCAACTTTTATGATATACGGCTGGAAATGGCGCATATCTGGAAAGATCGTCCTGATGGCTATTGGCTTTACGTGGAACAGGCCGCAGCCAGCAGCCTTGATAAACCATACCGCCAGCGAATTTATCAATTGACACAATTAAGCGACAGCCTGATGCAGAGCACCGTTTATACCTTTGATGATCCGCTGGATTATGTCGGGGCCTGGAACGATGAATCAAAATTGGCCGGGCTGTCTCCGGAAAAACTGCATGAACGAGCGGGTTGTGCGATTGTACTAAAACCCTATGCACCTGGTGTATTCGTTGGCAGTACAGAAAGCCTGAGTTGTGACAGCAATTTACTCGGGGCTACCTTTGCGACCTCGATTGTCCTGATAAACAAAGATCAGATCTATAGCTGGGATCGCGGATTTGACATGAAGGGGCATCAGGTTTGGGGGGCGCAAGCCGGCGGGTATGTGTTTAAGAAGATGAAGGATTAGAGATTTGAGATTAGCAGTTAGGAGTGAGGAGTGAGGAATTAGAAATTGAAAATTTGTAATTAGTTATTGGTTATTTGTAACGACCAATCACTTATAGCCAATTGTCAATAGTCAGTTGTTAATTTCTAATCTCTAACTTCTAATTTCTAATTATTTATCCTGTTATCCCGTCAAAAAAAAATCAACAAATCTGCGGCACGAGATTATTTTATCAGTCGCATTTTGCCCACATATCTCGCACTGCCTGATGTGAGGGTATAAAAATATATTCCGGTTGCAACCGGTGTCCCATTTGAATCGATCCCGTTCCAGCGGGTGAAATAATTACCGGAAGGCAAAGCTCTGTCCACTAAAATATTGATCAGCTTCCCCTGCACGTTATAGATCGCCAATTTGGTATTATTGTGAGCCAAATTATCAGGAATATTATAATGGATCAGCGTACCGTTGTTAAATGGATTTGGATAATTTGTGGCGGTTAAATATGATTCCGGAACTGTAGGTGGTGGTGTTGGTTGTTCCCCGGTGGATGTCATTAATGATGGACCGGCATTATTCATCCGGCCTTCGGTATCTGCCATATAGATTCGGGTCCAATCAGGACGCAGTGCCTTATCCAGATAACTCTCTTTCCACTCTTCATCGGTTAGCCGCAAGAAATTGGTTGTTGTATATTCATAGTAGCTGGAAACCGGGCCGATAAAGGCAATATTTTTTCCCGATGGCAAACTGGCATTTAAAATGGCCATTTCAACCGGGCCGGTTCCGGCATGTGCCACCCATCCGACAAAATTGCCCGCCGCATCGGTTGGTGCGGTGTGATAATCGGCAACCAGATAATCCTTCTTCAATAATCCCTCTTCATAATCCCAGCGATTATAGAAAAGATCCGGATACCAGCCATCATACACACCACCACACATAAATTCCTGGCTTAACATACGCTTTAGGAAAGAAATCTCACTTTCTGAGAAAACGCGTTCCATCCAGTTCTTTTTGAGCAATGATGCGCAGCGTATCCATTGTGGTGTGCCATTTTTCGAAGTGTGAAGTAATGTAATTCTTAAAATCCTCATTCTCAAAAGGCATATCGCTCAATACGTCCCTTAATCATCGTACTTGCAATGCGTAAGGTGTTATAAAATTCCGGTATCGGCTCTACAAAACTATATGGATAATAGCAGGTAACACCACCAGTGTAAGATTGTTTGGCATAGAGCAGATTATCATGACGCAGTTCGGTCCATGATGCCAGTTGCGTATTCATTTTTTGCTGCCACCAGGCAGCGGTCTGCATGAATTCAGGTAATGATGTCCGATCGGCAGGCGGATTTAACTGACGTATGGCCATTAACCACATATTGTATATGGTGGAAAACCAGAACCCTCTGTCATATGATGATATTAAATAACGCAGTGAGGCCAGATTGGGTGCATACTGAAATTCATTCAATTCCGGCTGCAACAGATGCGCCGCGGCATCATTTCCCAGTGCAAACAAAATATCCATGGTATTTGGCAGCATGCGCAAACTTTTTACCCGGTCCCACACTACATTTCCGGTAACATATGAATCGATGATGAATCTTTGGCCAAAGAGTAAAAATGAGGAGGCCGGAATGATACTGTCAGGATTCATGGGATCATTCATCAATACCTGAGAAAGAATTCTCTGCTGGGCGTAAGGTTGAAGTGCCAGATGATCCTGGAATTGAATAATTTTCAGAGAATCGAGCAAATCAACCGGTGAAGAATAAGGTAGAGATTCTTTCAGCTCATCCAGGTTTGTCAGAGTTACATTATCCTGTTCGCCGACAAAATAAGATATAATTTTTTCAATTTCGTCAAACGTTTCCTTTTCTGAATTATTAACCAATTCCTGGATGAGACTTGCGTCAATGATCTGGCGCTGCATATCGGCAAAAGTGGGCTTAATATCCAGACTCCGTGGCGGAATCAGGTATATTTCGATTTTACCCAGCCAAATCATGGCCTTAAAATAATCAGCCAAAATGGTATTATAGGGATCGGTATAATGACCTCGCGGTTTAAACTGGCTAAAATCTATTTTTCGCGGCATCTCCGAAAATATATTTGTCTGCACCAGGGTTTCTCCGGCGATGAATTCCATCAGCCGGTCTACTTCGGTTTCATTTTCCGGGAACACCGCTGAAACTTCGGGATCAAGAAGTTTGCGCGGGATGGTGAGATATACATCCACATCATTGATCATTTGCCGGATTTGTGGATATTGTTTATAGGCATTGGCTAAATCAGGCAATTGATTGTGCAGGGAATTTAGAAAAGTAGTTATTTGCGGAATCAAGATCTTTAATTCTATATCTTTGAGTATCCGGTCATAGGAAGAATGGAAGGCATGTAATATGGCATCTGTTGAGACAAAAACCGGCATATCTTTGAGATATACGTCCAGAAACTGGGCACCAAAACTTTCACCCCTTAAGCGGCTGGTCACCACAAAGCCGTTTTTCTTTATCAGGGAGATCTCATCATCGGTCAAACCAAATTTTATTTTCAATGAATCGTGGTAAAGCGCGGTTTCCCAGGACGATTTGACCTGTTTTTCAAATAATCCGGACGGATGCATTTCCAGCAGTTGTTCAGTAGTAATGTCGCTGTTAGAACTTAAGAAACTCTTGTACAGGTCTACATTAAAATCGGATTGTGAAAAAACCATGGAACTGGTGATAAATACCAGAAAAACTGATAATACCAGATTTTTTAGATATCTCATTTTCTTATCCAGACTTTTCTCAAACGTCTAAAATTTAGAGTAATAAATGAAGTCAAATAATCGCGAATATATATAATTAAATATACATGTCAATAAAAAAAAGGTTTCAGGTAAACAGTGTTAGTTTCTTTATAAATTCGAATCAAGTACATGTAACCCGCACGCAACCCAATTGCGAGCAATCCAAGAAAATTCTATAACAAATATACAAATCTATATTTAGATTGCTAATATTTTTTTATCAGTAATACAGAATTATGTGAAAATTCATATCTGTTTCTAATGAGCAGACTCGTCTGGAAAACCTAATGCCAAATCAGTTATTGAAAGTCCTGACATAAAATATATTGCAAATATTTAGCCATAAGAGGAGAAAATTACTTATCAGTTTGATTTTAATATAGTTAAGAATGTGGAAAGACTAGATATATCGGCAATATACTGCCTAAGCTCTCGGGAAATTTATTGCCGCTTTGTTTTGAATTGATATTGATATTACTAAATACTCGACAGACAGGATCACAGGATTGACTGAATTTCGATATAAAACTTCCTCGCTTCCAGGTTGAATTTGGGAATCAGAATATAACCAGGGTGTATTACATATTTCTTAGGTTTATCCTGTTATCCTGTCAAAAAAATAAATTCGCGTTCTATTTCTTCTATTTTGGTATCATATGATACTATTT
>CAVXXB010000016.1:0-246874 GCA_963765585.1 Calditrichia bacterium
GTTATCATTAAATTTTGAAAATTTAGACGAAGGACAAAATAAATGAAGATACTTCTCACCGGAGTTGCTGGCTTTATTGGGTATCATGTTGCCGCTAAATTAGTGGAGCAAGATATTGAAATTATTACACTGGATATCATAAATGACTACTACGATATCAATCTAAAATATGACCGGCTCAAATCGCTGGGAATATCACAATCAAATATTAACAATGATTCTTCTGTGCAGAGTACAGATTACGCTCAATTATCATTTTTCAAGACGGACCTGACTAAGAAAGACAAATTAAACGAAATATTTTTGAATAATGATATAGATGTTATCATTCACCTGGCAGCCCAGGCCGGTGTGCGCTATTCACTAACCAATCCTCATGCCTATATCGATAGTAATATCATTGGGTTTATAAATATTCTTGAGATGGCCCGACATCATAAAGTAAAACATCTCGTCTATGCCAGCCACTCTTCAGTATATGGAATGAATGAAAACATGCCATTCTCAGTTCACGACAATGTTGATCACCCGCTCAGTCTGTATGCCGCGAGTAAAAAATCAAATGAACTCATGGCCCATACTTATAGCCATCTCTATAATGTGCCTACAACAGGTCTGCGTTTTTTACGGTTTATGGCCCCTGGGGTCGTCCCGATATGGCTCTTTTTATATTTACCAAAGCAATTCTTGAAGGAAAACCGATCGAAATTTTCAATAATGGCAATATGCAGCGAGATTTTACATACGTTGATGATATAGTTGAAGGTATTGTCAGGGTGGCACATAAACCACCCACAGGTAATCCGGACTGGTCTGGTAAAAACCCCGATCCGGGTACATCACGAGCGCCATACCAGATCTATAATATCGGAAATAATTCTCCCGTCAAACTGATGGATTTTATTAAAGCCATTGAAACAGCCACCGGTATAAAGGCGGACAAAGAGTATAAACCAATGCAAGCAGGTGATGTTCCGGCCACCTATGCCGATGTTTCGGATCTGGTTCGTGATATCGATTATAAACCGGCCACTTCAATCCAGGATGGTGTTAACAAATTTGTCACCTGGTATCGTGATTATTATAAAATGTAGAACGGATAAGCAGGCCAAAGGCCCAAGGCTAAATATCAAAGAATACAGTCCTCAGCACCAAAGTCCCTAAGAATAAATGAAATGTAGAATGTAAAATGTAAAATTTAGAATTTAAAAGGAAATTATGATACTCAGTTAAAAGTTCTTTTCCATTTTGCATTCTTAAATCAACATTCTACATTTTACATTAAAAAAATGACTCAATAATTCTAAGCAAATACTCCCATACTCCGATTTAACCAACGGTAATCCAATTGTTCAAAGCTGTTGCTCATCGATAACTCCCATCCGATAGGCAATTTCCTCCACACATCCAACCTTAAGTCCCTGTCGTTCTTCTATCGTTTTTATAAATACGGTGGCATCGGTCAGCGAACCATGGGTGCCGGTGTCCAGCCAGGCATAGCCACGTCCCATAATTTCCAAGTACGCTCTCCTACCATACAAATTCTATAAATTCGAGAGCAAAACAAACAATTTATAAAAAATCAAAATGACTGTATTGTATTTGCCCACTATTTTTTTGTTTTCAGTTCTTCTCTTATCTGTCTCAGTAACATGGCAATTACAAATATTAAGAGTACTCCGGAAAACTCTATAATTCGACCGGGGGAATATGCTGAAAATGAATAAGTCCAGCCAAATAATTCGATAAATCGGGCCCATAATGCAAAAACCAAAAGTGCAATTGCCATCAGGAAAAATATCCGGGGCATCATTAAATATATTTTTTCAAGCATGATTCTATTCCTTTTGTTAATAATTAATTACGATCTATAATCCATACATTTTTAGGCACGATGCCTTTACCATAATTGACTTGTACCATTCTAATAGTATTTCCAGTGTCTTCAAACCACAAATGTGCTATTCCAGGTTTTGCAGAAGTTACCGATACTAATTTTCCATACTCCAGGGGAATGCTTGTCTGGTTTGTTAATTTTGCTTCAGTCAAATCAAATGCCGGATCAGGTGGCGGAATACGTTCACAGGAAAGTGCCAGGCAAATCAGGCATAAAAGTGAAATAGCGAGTAAGATTTGAGCTCTCATAAAATCCTCCCGGGTAAATGTTCATAAATAAGTGATAATGACGAATAATTTATACGGTTCAAATTATCAATGTGCCATAACTAATTATAATACGATATAAATATTGTTCAGATTCGATAAAAACAAACATTTCGCGGGCAGGTAAGAAATATGAAATAATATAATAAACTATTTGTATCTAACATAGTTATTTTCGGATTATAACCTGCAAATATTGAAAGTAATCTTAGAAATAAAATTTAGAATTATGAATGTAGAATTTTGAATTCAGAAGTGTGATGTCAGATTATTAATATCCTGTTCTTATTTAGTGAAGGAAAGGATAATGGTACGAAACTCATGAAGTATGTTATTTTTAACTTCGAACTTCGAAATTCGAAATTCAATATTTCTTTTCAATAATCCGCAATAGATATTCTCCATACTCCGATTTGACAAGTGCAATGCAATCTTCTCTCAGCTGCTTTTCACTGATATATCCCATCCGATAAGCAATTTCCTCCACACAACCCACCTTAAGTCCCTGACGTTCTTCAATCGTTTTTATAAAAACTGTGGCATCGGCCAGTGAACCATGGGTACCGGTATCCAGCCAGGCATAGCCCCGTCCCATAATTTCCACATTCAGTTCACCCCAATCCAGATAGACTTTGTTCACATCCGTAATTTCCAATTCGCCGCGGGGGGATGGCTTTAGATTTTTTGCAATCTCAATTACCCGGTTATCATAAAAATACAAACCGGTGACGGCATAATTTGATTTTGGCTGAACAGGTTTTTCTTCGATGCTGATGGCTTTTTGATTCTGGTCAAAAGAGACCACGCCATATCGTTCCGGATCGCGTACATAATAGCCAAATACACTTGCCCCTTTTGGCCTTTTGGCCGCCTGGCCTAATATTTCGGGTAATCCATGTCCATAAAACAGATTATCTCCAAGAATCAGACACACACTGTCGCTGCCTACAAACTTCTCACCTATAATAAATGCCTGTGCTAGTCCTTCCGGTTTTGGTTGTATGGCATATTTGATTTTAAGACCCAAATGACTGCCATCGTTTAATAACGATTGAAATAATGTCTTTATCCTGAGGTGTTGTTATGATCAATATATCTTTGATTCCTGCCAGCATCAGTGTGGAGAGTGGATAATAGATCATTGGTTTGTCATAGACCGGCAATAGTTGCTTGCTGACTACATGGGTAATGGGATACAGCCTCGTCCCGGATCCGCCTGCAAGAATGATACCTTTCATGAATATTCCCTATAAGAATTGTATTTGTTTTCACCTTAACTGTCATCCTGAGTCCGCCATCCGGCGGACGAAGGATCCCCTCTTATGGAGATTCTTCACTCCGCTGCGCTTCGTTCAGAATGACAAATGTTATAAATTTATTTGTTTTTAATCCAAGCCGCTCCAGGCGATAGAACCATCAAGAATATGATTACACCATTGCTGGTTGTCAATATACCATTGTACTGTTTTCCGAATTCCCGTATCGAAAGATTCCGAAAGATTTCCAGTCTAATTCGGTCTCAATTTTAGCCGGATCGATGGCATAACGCAAGTCGTGACCCGGCCTGTCTGCGACAAATGTAATCAGATCCTCATATTGCTCAGAGTTTGGTCTGGGCTTAATTTCATCCAGAGTTCTGCAAAGATGCTTTACAATATCAAGGTTTGTTTGCTCATTCTGAGAGCCGATATTATAGGTTTCGCCGATCCTTCCGGTTTCCAGAACCGCGATAAGCGCCCGGACATGATCCTCTACATATAACCAGTCGCGAATATTTTTACCCTCGCCATAAACCGGGATTGGTTTTTCTTGAAGTGCATTCAGAATTACCACCGGAATTAATTTTTCCGGGAATTGATACGGCCCGTAGTTATTTGAGCAGTTTGTGATCAGGACTGGCAGGCCATAGGTATGATGCCAGGCGCGGACAAAATGATCCGATGAGGCTTTGCTGGCAGAGTAGGGTGAATTGGGTTGATATGGGGTTGATTCGGTAAAATAGTCCTTCCGCGTCCTAATGTTCCAAATACTTCATCAGTCGAAACATGTAGGAATCGAAAGTGATTGCTTTGCTGTTTACAGACAAATCATTCCAGAATTTTGTTGCCGAATCAAGCAAAGTAAAGGTACCAACTACATTGGTTTGGATAAATTCAGCCGGGCCATCAATGGAGCGATCAACATGCGATTCCGCAGCCAGATGCATTAAAGCACCTGGAGCATATTTACTAAATATCGAAGTGATTTTATCCTTATCGCATATGTCAGCCTGTTCAAAAACATAGTTTGGATGATCCTGAATCTCTGCCAGTGAATTTAAATTTCCGGCATAGGTAAGTTTATCTACATTGATCACTTTGTAATCTGTGTTTTTTAATAAATATTTGACCAGGTTTGATCCGATAAACCCGGCACCGCCGGTAACTATTATTGTATTTTTATTCATAATGTCAGTTTAATTTTGAACCACAGAGTACACAGAAAAAAATAATAATTTATATATCTCCGTTCACACTGGTATTACATTTGATTTATTATCAAATTAAAAGAATATATATATTATAGCAAAAAAAGAATTTAACGACCCACCCCCTGACCCCCTCCCTCCCTTCGGCATGGAGGGGGAAAAATAAGGTGAGTATTGATACTATGAAGTCCCCTCCTTGCTGTCCGGCGTAGCCGGATGGAGGGAGGGGATTTAGGGGTGGGTCATTAGGAGAACATCATGACAGCAGTATTATTACTTTCCTGCCCCGACCGCAGCGGCCTGGTGGCCAGACTTTCCCACTTCATATTTGAACGTGGTGGCAATATTCTTGATCTGGATGAACATGTGGATACGGACGATGGTACCTTTTTCATCCGGATTGCCTGGGATATGGAAAAATTTACTATTTCACCCAGATGATTTGATAAAAGCATTTCAACCTTTGGCCGATGAATTTAAAGCCACCTGGGAAATTAAATATATGGAGCAAAAAAAGAGAGTGGCCATTTTTGTTTCCAAATATGATCATTGTCTGCGTGAAATACTATGGCGCTTTCATTCAGGCGAATATAATATTGATATTCCACTTATTATCTCCAATCATCCGGATCTAGAAGAATTGGCGACGCAGTATAATATCCCATTTCATATCTTTTCAATTTCAAAAGAAAATAAAAATGATCAGGAAGCACAGGAAATTCAATTATTAAGAACAAATAAAATTGATACAATCGTTTTGGCGCGGTATATGCAAATCTTATCACCAGAATTTTGTAAAAAATTTCCCCAATCAGATCATAAATATCCATCATTCATTTTTACCCGCCTTTATGGGCGGAGATCCCTATCGCCAGGCATACCAGAGAGGGGTGAAAATAATCGGCGCCACCAGCCATTATGTGACTGAAGATCTGGATGAAGGTCCGATCATTGAGCAGGATATTATTAAGATTTCCCATAAAGATTCATTAAAAAACCTGAAACAAAAAGGTCGTGATCTGGAGCGGCTCGTGCTTGCCAGGGCACTGCACCATCATTTTGAGAACCGGATCATTGGTAAAGGGAAGAAAGACGATTGTGTTTGATTGATGTTTAAAAGCGACAAAGAGACAGAGGTTTGGCGTGCCAAGCCAGTCCCTGAGTACCTAAGTCCCTGAGTCCCTGGAAAAGGGGCAAAAGGCAAAGAGGATAACAGGAAAAACGAGTAGAATATAATAATGTGAATTCATTAGACAATTATCATCCCTAACTCCTCATTTCTAATCCCTAATTTAAAAGTGGCCGTCAAAAATTTGCCGGATGACCGGTGAATATAATAAGAGCCATTGAATAAATTCCGTTAAGAAAAATATTTTTTTCAAGGAATTTGTTCAATGGCTCACCGGATGGTAGATAGGTAAATTTTTGTCGAGCCTTGATTTTTGGTTCTTTTTCATCAAGAAAAAAGAACAAAGAAAATTTAATTGGGGTGATTGTTTTAATTAATTCGAAGAACATTTCTGCGATATAAGCAAAAATCTATTATACCGTCAGATAGAAGAGCAATAATATATTCAATATATCCAGAGTGGTCGACATGTAATATCGACCTACATATGTTTCTTTATCCACATCTCCGTAAACAACCCACCCCATAAGAAATTCAAAATCGCATGCCGTAAATTTTTTCCATCTAAAGCATCATTCAATAACCCATCAATTATTTTTGCCGGAACGATCTGACTGACATGACTATCTGAAGAAAGTAATATATCCCTGACCATATCGTTAAAATTCTTCGAAGTCAGCCAGGTTTTAAATGGGGGTACAAAACCGCTTTTCTTACGGTATATAAAATCCTGCGGCATGAATTCTTCAAGCATACGTTTTAACGGCCATTTGACAACGCCGTTATTTACTTTCGCTTGCCAGGGAATCTTACCTTGTTCAACCAGGATATCACGCCAGATGAAGGGATATATGATTCGGATTCCAAGATTTTCACCCACTGAATATGCTTTGGCTGCCCATCTCCGGCTGTTGACATGCATCAATTGCCGGATTGTCGTATTGGCTTCATAACTCAAGCCACTGATATCATCTGTTACATTTGAAAAAACTTCATCCATCGTATTCGTAACAATCCTGTCCCATTCTTTATAGTTATCCAATTGTAGAAAATTTGTCGGGGTTAATGTCAGAAAATAATTGTTTGGATTAGATTCCTGCGTATCGGACAGAGCGAGAAGACGAGTTAATATTGTACTTTGGGATTCTATCTTCCAACTTTCGGAGTTACTGTAAATTGATGCGATCATTTTTTTCATAACACCCGGAAACATGTGCTTCATCTTCATTTTGGTCTGTGTCATTAAATCAGGAAAACCAAAGCAATCATCACCGCCGTTTCCTTCAATGAGTATATGTGACATCTCTGGCATGTTCTTTCATAAACTTTAGGATAAATACAATCGGCAAACTTGAAAAGTCTGAAAACGGATGTCCGGTTAGCGCCACTGCATCATCTAATGTACTCAGAACATCTTTCTCAGCATCCATTTTTCCGATTAAGAAATTACAGTTGATTTTATTTGCCAGGGCTTCTGCATACGCAAATTCCGGATCTTCTTTACCGAAAATGCAATTAATGGCATCAAATCGATTTGTACTTACCTGATTCAAATACGAAGCGTATAAACTGGAATCAATTCCACCGCTGATCAATATCGCCGGGTTATATTTCGATAAAAATTCTGCAGATCTAATCAAACTTTCTTTTGCCGGCGCAAGATATGTATCGAGATCGTCATTTACTTTAAGATGATCACTGGGAAACTCAAATTTAAAGTATGGATTAGTTTGAAAATTATTTGTATTCAGTTCGAACGAGAGATAGTGCCCTGCAGGTACAGCTGATATATTTTCGCTGATTGTCATCGGTTCCGGAGCTGCCCCATATTTTAATATGGCAAATATGGCGATATCGTTGATTTCGAAGGGAAGTACTCTGAGTAGGAACCGTATATCAGAACAAAATATAATTCCATTTTCTAACTGACAATAATAAATACGGCCATTTCCGGCACGATTAGATACAAGATACAGAGCAGAGTTTTCATTTCTGCTATCAAGTACAATTAAACGGTATTCACTTACAATATCGTTGAATAGATTGGTTTTTCTATTTATAAATATATTTTCTATATCCGGACTCATCTCAATCTGTTTATATCCTGCATCGGAATCCTCGCAGACAAGTAAATCCTGACTAATAAATGTCAAATTTCCTGAATTAAATCAAAGATGGCTTTGAATCCGGATAGGGATTATCATGAAAGAGTACACCGGAGACTCCAATTTTTATTTGCTCAAAAGACTGATCCAATGCAGTGTTGAGCTTTTGAGTTACCTCCTCATTCTTTTTAGTATATAAATAACCTCCAATCATATGCGAATCCCTTCCTCTAAAACAGAATTTTTCTTCCAGTGACTACAAATCAATGTACCTAAAATTGTACCAGCAATAGCACCAAGTATATCAGTAATATCTGCATATCTGCCAGACACCCAGATCTGCATAAACTCAAGAGATGAGGAAATTATCAAACCGATAACTGCAATAAAGAAAATGTTAGTACGCTGATCATCACGAGAATAAATGTATCTGAGAATAAATCCCATTGGAAGATATATTAACATTGACTCTATAAAATTGGCCAATGCCAGAAATGTCGTACGCTCATAATATGCTAAGAACGGAATCCAATTAAAGTTACCGGCCTTGTCCTCGAATTTATAAGGGCTAAGTACCTGCAGACCGGCAGAAACAAAAGTTGCCAAAATTATTGCGAAGGCCCAAAAGTTGCCCGGGACATTCTTTAATCTGATACGCGAGAAAAATGATCCAAAATAAGTAGCCGCCAATATGACTAAGGCATCCTGAAAACTGGGCATCCTGGATTGCACTATAATTTGACTCATTTCGAAGAATAATCCTATTAGTGAACTAAGGAAAAACCCCTTTGTATAAAAGTCGCGTAAATTTATTCTTTTTAACCAGAGGCTACAAACATAACCGAGAAAGAATAGGCGGATAAAAACAACGGCTTCATCACTAAAAACGCTGTTAAATTCCACTGGATTTTTAATGAGATATTTTATTTGTGATCCGACTACCCCAACATCAAGTGTAAAATCGAATGGTTGGAGTGCGCCAATAGCTACGATGATGCTTGTGATCAGTACTAAATAAAAGTATTTATCATTACGAAATTTTTGGATTTGTTCAATGTGGATAAATTTTGAATAAGTGCCTAACAAAAGAAAAGCTAAGGCAGCGCCAATAAAAGCACCCGCCGAATTAGTTAGAATATCCGTAATAGATGAAGTTCTGTCATTGGTGAAAAGTTGTAGAACTTCTACAAAACCGCTTACTATCGAACCCAAGAGAGTAAGTTTTATAATATGTCGTATCTTGCTATCGTACTTAATTGAAAAAACGCCCAAAAAGCCAAATGGAATAAAGAACAGAATATTCTGAACCATATCAGGGATTGAAGCCCTGCTGCCGTCTGAGTCTATAAACGGAATCCAATTAATATTGGAAACATTTGCGGCGAATGATCCTTTATCCGGAGATAGATTGAAGGGGATCAAAGTTCCATAAATAATGAAAAATATAAAAATGATCCAAAGGATTCTGAATGTACTATGATTTATATCCTGGGTAGTTGTTGACATAATCGATATGTAATCCTTTTCTTGTTAAGTACAGCGCCAATATGAATATATGTATGAACAAAATCTTATTTTGTGAAGGAGAGCACGAATTGGAGTAATCAAATTTATAACATAGTTTAAATATATAGCAATGAATAGTCCAATTCAAACACTGATTTATTTTATCTCTTACCTTCTTTATGAGGTATAAGGTAGAACAGGAAAAATATTTCTTGCGATTTGCCATGGCTCTCTTTACCTTCAAAAACCTGCCTGAAAACGACATTTTTGCATTCACAAGGATATTAGTGTTATGGTTGAGATATATCCACTAAGCGAGGTGAATCATTTATGATAGATACAATCATTTCCCATTACAAAATTATCGCCAAACTTGGTGCCGGCGGTATGGGAGTGGTTTATAAAGCTCAGGATTTAAAACTGGATCGCATTGTTGCCTTGAAGTTTTTACCTCCGTATCTGAGCACCAGCGATGATGAAAAGCAGCGTTTTATACATGAGGCAAAAGCAGCATCTGCATTACAACATGTGAATATTTGCAATATCCATGATATCGATGACAGTGTGCAAGATAAAATGTTTATTGTGATGGATTATTATGAAGGCGAAACTCTCGAGAAAAAAATCGCTAAGAGATCGATCACAGAGATAAATGAAATTTTAGAGATAATTATACAGATTTGTAATGGTTTGGCCTATGCTCATGAGAAAGAAATTGTTCATCGTGATATAAAACCGGCTAATATAATATTGACTGATTCGAATATTGCAAAAATTCTAGATTTTGGATTGGCAAAATTAAAGGGACAAACAAAATTAACCAAAGAAGGATCCACTCTTGGCACGATTGCCTACATGTCCCCAGAGCAGGCTAAAGGTGATCCGGTTGATAATCGCACGGATATTTGGTCACTGGGTGTGCTGGCATATGAGATGATCGCCGGCGAAGCACCATTCAGAGGTGAATATGATCAGGCCGTTCTATATTCAATCCTGAACGAGGATCCACAATTGATTTCCGATATCCGTCCTGAGGTGCCGGGTGAGATCAATGACATTATAAAAAAGATGCTTGAAAAAAATCCGGAGGATCGATATCAGAATTTTTCCCAGATTATAAATGATTTAAATGGTACTTGTTGAAGGCAAGTCGGTTCAGGTCGCATCAATCCGGAAAAAACCATCAAAATTACCATTTTATCTTACTCCCCTTACTGTAGTGATTTTTACTATTCTGGTTGTTTTATTTTATCCGGATAGTTCGATTCCGTTTACCGAGAGGGATTGGGTACTGATTACAGATTTTGAAAACAATACCAATGAGGAGATTTTTGATAAATCCCTAAACACGGCATTTTCGTTGAGCATCAACCAGTCCAGTTATGTAAATGTACTTTCCAGAAGACGTGTATATGAGTCCCTGGTACGAATGGGAAGGGCAGAAGAGAGTGTGGTGAATGATAATACAGGTCGGGAAATTGCCATAAGGGAAGGTATACATATCATGATTGTTCCAACCATAGCCAAAGTTGGAACCGAATATGTGCTTACCGGAGAAATTCGGGAAACCAGTACCGGAAATACTTTAGAGTCGGAAATTATATATGCAAGTGGACAGCATGAAGTTTTGGATGGTCTCGATGAACTGGGCCACAAAATGAGGCTTCATCTCGGTGAATCAAGATTGGAGATCTCATCTCAAACAAAACCTCTGTCACAAGTAACAACAACATCTCTTGAGGCGTTAAAGCAGTTTACACTCGGAATTGAACATCACTGGAAATCTGATTTTGATAATGCCAAAAATTATTATGAACTTGCTTTAAAAATAGATACTGGATTTGTCTCCGCAAAAGTCTCACTGGGTAATCTGTTATTTGAAAAATATGATCAAGAGGCTGGCCAAAAATTAATTGCCGAATCAATTACCTCTATGGACCGTCTGACAGAAAGAGAAAAATATGGAATACTGGCATTTCATGCTGTCGCAATAGACCATGATCTGAATAAAGCTGTTGAATATATGAATATGTGCCTTGAAATATATCCTGATGACCCGACTCCATATAATAATCTTGGGTGGTATTATCAAAATCTTGGATATTATGATAAAGCGGTTGATGCATATAAAAAAGCCCTGAAAATAGATCCTTATTTAATGCTGACCTACGGCGGCGTAAACTGGACATATCTCCAGTTCCTGGGTAAAGCGGATTCTGCATTGACCTGGTCCAAAAAAATGGTCAAATATGGTGACAAAAATTGGTGGTCATATTTTTATCTTGGATCTGCGCTGGTTGGGCTGGACAGTTTAAATAAAGCAGAACAGGCATTTCGGCAAGCAGATGAATTGAATCCCGGATTTTTGATGAACAAATATCGTCTCGCCCATGTATTGAGAATTCAGAAAAAATATCCTGACGCGATAAGTGTTCTCTACGAATATCCTGAAATTTAATAAGGATGAAATGTCAGCACATTATGATCTGGGAATAATTTATGAGAGTATGCTGGATAATAAAAAAGCAAAATATCATTTTAATATATTATCGAAAGTATTTGGAACAAATAATATCCGAAAATCCAGATCATGCCGTGAATAATATTTCACTCGGTGTAATATTTGGTCATTTAGGCCAAAATAAACTGGCACTCTCTGCAGCAGCCAGAGGTATCTCGATAGATTCAACTCAATATTTAAAAATGGCAGAGTTCTATTCGGTAATGGGTAATTTTGATGAATCGATGATATCCCTGGAGAACGCCCTTGCAAATGGCTATCGTGATGTCGTTTGGATTCGCTTAAACCCAGATTTGGAATTACTCCAGAGAAACAAGAAATTCTATGGTCCTTTTAGCGAAAATATTTGTAATCAAGCAATCTAACCCAAAACCATTTTGTGGAAATTCGATGCACTCATTTCTAAATCCTAAATCATACCGGTACAGGCTGTTGCAGAATCAGTAAATTTTGGGCTAAAGCCCATATACTTGTTGCAAATCGAGATCCCTGCGCTAAAGCGCAGGGCAAATCGAATTTAGACTTTAATTTTGATTTTGTTTTGGATTTTGGATTATATTGGCGGAGGGGGTGGGATTCGAACCCACGGTAGACTTGCATCCACAACGGTTTTCGAGACCGCCCCGTTCAACCACTCCGGCACCCCTCCAAAAAGCAATTAGAGATTAGAAGTTAGAAATGAGAAGTTAAAAATGACTTGACATGTGATACTATAATCGCAAAATTTTCTCTAATCTTCTAATCTCTAATCTCTAATCTCTAATCTCTAATCTCTAATCAAAATAGCGGAGAGGGTGGGATTCGAACCCACGGTACGCAGAACGCACACACGATTTCCAGTCGTGCCGAATCAACCACTCTCGCACCTCTCCTAACTCTTCTCCCTTGCCTTCACAAAAAACTCTCCCATCAACCTGCGTGATTCTTTTTCCAGTATTCCCGGTGTCACTTCGATTCTATGATTCAATCTGGGATCGTTTAACAAATTAAACAAACTGCTATGGGCACCTGTTTTTAATTCCTGGATGCCATAAATAACATGTTTTAATCTTGCCAGGACCATGGCACCGGCACACATGGAACATGGTTCCACTGTGACATACAACGACGCTTTATTTAACCATTTACTCTCTAATGCATTGGTTGCCGCTGTGATGGCAATCATCTCGGCATGAGCGGTCGGATCCTGTAAGGTTTCAACCTGATTATGCCCACGCCCGATAATTTTGTTTTCAAAGACCACTACCGCACCCACAGGAACCTCTTTTTCACGCATGGCCTGCCGTGCTTCCTTCAACGCTTCCTGCATCCATTTTTCGTGATCGATCTGAGCTCTCCGTGTGTTTTAATCAAACTTAAAGTTAAAAAAATAATACATGTTATTCAATAGGTGTGGATACACAATATAATAGTCCCTAAGTCCCTGAGTCCTTGACAAAGGTACAAATCTAAAAAAAGAATCAAGGCGAATACGTAGGGACACGGCATGTCGAAGATCCCGTCTTTCGGGGCCGTGTCCATCGTCAAACAAATGAGAATTGACAATGGGCACATAGGCACAGAGTTATTTTCCCTCTCTGGAGGGGTTAGGGGTGGGTGTTCGATCCATTGATGTGTGCATCAAAAACTCCTGCGGCGTGTAAACCGGAATTTCCAGTCTTTTAAAATGTGCGGTGTTTCTGGTAATGATATAATCAATACTTGCATCCAGCGATGCATAATATTGGATGGCATCTTCTAAATCCTGAAAATTAGATGTAATTGCTTTATCAATATGATCCTGAGTTACCGGAATAATATTTACGATCATTCTGATTTTTCTTATTCCGTTTAATGCCTGCGATTTTGCAGATAATTTTCTTAATATGTAAAAGATGTTAGAGATCACGACCGGGGTAGTGTAACAATGTACTCGCCCTAGTTCAGGGAGTGATAGTATGCTGGCGGAGTCTAAATAAAACGGATGTCTTTGGGCAAGCACATCAATCAGAACATCTGAATCGATAAATAATTTTGGTTTCATTTGTATTTTTCACTAAATAATCCGAATAATCTTTCTTATGATCCAATTCATCAGGAAGTTTAATGATTCCGGTAAGTTCTTTCACCATAGGCGTAATTGTGTCATCGTGATTATACTTAACATCTATGAGATGTTTTAAATAATTTTCGACCAGTGCTGAAATACTAGTTTTATTTTTCCTGGCAAATATTTTTGCATGTGCAATGGTCTTTTTGTCGATACTTAATGTCAATTTTGTTGTCATCATTAGTCTCCTGAATACGTAATAAATATACGTAGAATATACGTAAAAGCAAGTTGAATATTAAGTACTATAAAATTTGGATATTTAGATAGGTCAAAGGCCAAGAGGCAAAAAGGCTAAGAGGATAAAATGATGAATGATTTTAGAAAAAAGGGTAAATACCATTTAATAACAACAATAATTGAAAAATGCAATTTCAACCGAAGGTTTATTTTAATTAAATAATTCCATAATTTTAGAAAAACCACTAAGTCTCCAAGACACAAAGAAAATGAAATAATTTCCATTATTCTTGCTTTTGTGCCTTTGTGTCTTTGTGGTTATTATGAAATTGATCACATGAATAACGTATCCAGATAAAAATGACATAATATCTGCCGCGAAGCGGATAAAAAATTACATCCATCACACACCGGTACTAACCTCAAAATCCATAAATGAAATGGTGAACGCAGAGGTATATTTTAAATGTGAAAACCTGCAAAAGGGTGGTGCATTTAAATTCCGCGGTGCCAGCAATACCGTTTTTTCATTATCGGATGAGGACGCAAAAAAAGGTGTGGCCACCCACTCATCCGGCAACCACGCCGCTGCTTTGTCGCTGGCGGCAAAAATGCGCGGCATCCCGGCCCACATCGTCATGCCGCGTACCGCGCCCAAAATAAAAGTAGCTGCCGTAAAAGGCTATGGCGGGCAAATCACATTTTGCGAACCCAACCAGAAAGCCAGGGAAGACACACTCGAAAAAGTGGTTGAAGATACCGGCGCTACGTTCATCCATCCCTATAATAATTATCAGATCATTGCCGCACAGGCCACTGCAGGCTTGGAACTTCTTGAAGAAATTCCCGGTTTGAATATAATAATTACGCCAGTAGGAGGTGGAGGACTGCTAAGTGGAACTGCTCTTGCCGCTCATTATTTCTCTCCAAATACAAAAGTAATCGCTGCAGAACCATCCGGTGCAGATGATGCGTTTCGTTCCATGCAAACAGGTACCATCCAGCCTTCCATTAACCCCAATACGATCTGCGACGGCTTACTCACCTCACTCGGTTCAAAAACATTCCCCATCATCCAAAAATATGTTCATGATATAATAACTGTGCAAGACGATCTCATCATTAAGGCCATGCGCCTGATCTGGGAACGGATGAAAATTATTGTGGAGCCGTCGGCATCTGTGACATTGGCTGCATTGCTTAAAAATAGTGACAAAGAAACAAAGCGACAAAGAGACAAAGTTGGTATCATCGTGTCTGGTGGGAATGTTAGTTTGGATGATTTGCCGTGGGGAAATAGTGGCAGAGAAACAAAGTGACAAAGCGACAAAGTTTTAGTCGAATTGGTTCAGATTGGCACATGATTTGTACATATATTAATGAATTAAAAAGCTGTTAGTCATGAGAACATTTCGAAACTTGATTGTATGGAGAAAATCAATAAGATTTGTAATAAAAATATATTGTTTAACAAAAAATTTTCCAAAACATGAGATATATGGATTAACGGTACAACTGCACAGATGTGCGCTTTCAATACCAAGTAATATTGCAGAAGGATACGGGAGAAACTCGAAAAAAGAATTTAGAAGATTTTTACAAATCGCCATGGGCTCTCTTTTCGAACTACAAACACAATTATACGTTGCGCTTGGTCTTAAATATATCAGTGTCGAAAAATTCAGGTATATAACCGCAGAATCACGGGAAATTGAGAGAATGTTAAGCAGCCTAATTAGTAAAATAGCCCCTAATTGTCGTTTGACTTTGTCGCTCAGTCGCTCTGTCACTCTGTCACTTTATTGCTTATATGCCACAACTCTAACATAACCCTTCCCAAATCCCCATTATCAATATATTTCCCTCTAATATCATCCGTGCCAGTGGCACAGCTATGAAACCGCTCACTCCCGGTCCCCTTGGCATAAAACGGAAGTAATTGATTTGTGTGACTGCCCGAATGCCATTCCATACCCGGAAGATTTCCTTTACCGTTATTAACCAGCGCTGTCCAGACTGCTTGCGGTCCACCTGCAGCCAATTTTTCATCATCACCTGAATCGGGTCCTGTCAAATATCCTGTTTCATGATCACCGGTAATGACCAGCATGGTTTCATCCCAACCACCATGGGATTCAATCCAGTTTATTACCGCTTCGATGGCTTCATCAAATGCGATTTTCTCTTCAATCACCCGGCCGGACTGATTACCATGCCCGGCCCAGTCAACGGCACCACCTTCTATCATCAGAAAAAAGCCATCCGGGTCATTGTCCAGGACATTTATGGCACCCATACTCATCTCGGCCAGGGTAGGTACCGTCTCAATAAAAGGAACTTCATAAGGAGCCGCTTTATTATCTCCGGAACGATTCTGCTGCAGCGTAGAGGCATTGCGCGCAAGACCAAAGACCCGTTTGGGCGTTTCACCATCCATCAAATCCTGGAAGTCTTTACGATTGTCTATAAATGTCCATGGGTCCGGATTGTTGTCGCCATCGGCATCATCTCCAATTTTTCCAGAAACGAGTTGATCCCAGTTATCCTTACCGCCCCAGGGTTCATAATTTGGAGAATCAACCGGGACGCCATCTGCATCAATCTCAGGATGGGCACAACCCATGATGACATCCAGATCACTCTCATACACCATCTCTTTGGCAATCTCAACATAATTCCGCCTGGACTCATTATGTGCCGCAAACCCCGCCGGTGTGGCATGATTAAATGTGACACTGGTAATCACGCCGCTGGCTTTGCCCAGTTTTTCTGCCCGTTCACTGATGGTTTCCAAGTTTCACTTTATTTGTATCAACACCGATGGCGCCATTGTAGGTTTTTACACCGGTTGCCATGGTCGTTGCGGATGCGGCGGAATCAGTTGCCTTTCTCTTAAGGTATTCAAAAGATTGCCAGGCCAGTTTTGGATCGTATCCCCGGCCATCCGCTGAAAATGTACTCATTCCGTAAACAACCGGAAAATTCTCATAGATAGCGGTACCTGTTTTGCCAAAACGATAAATATTAGCGGCATCCACCTGATAGTATCCACACCCGTCAGCAATCATTACAATAATGTTTTTTGGTACTTTTGTGCCACCATCCGTATCACATCCGGAGATAAAGACAAAGGGTACAGTTAGAAGTAAAAAAATCCAACTCATTTTCATAAAATTATTCATTTTTCATCCTTTCAGAAATCTAGGTAGTGTAAAAAATAACCACAGAGTACACGGAGTAAATTATTAATATTATTTGTGTTAATGCTATTTCTAATAATCTCTCCTCTGTGATCTCTTATAAGATAACTCTCTTTATTCCTTCTTTTAATTTGTCAACATTAAAATTGATCAACAATCTGACTTTTAGATTTTCTGCTCTCAGGTAAGTTAGCACCTGGCAAATATGATATATTCTAAATCAAATATCTCTGGCTAAACGCAGGGTAATGATTTTAGTGCAACTTCATTATAGCACAGTGACTACATTATCTTTCTAAAACGAGATAAAATATCTCTTAAAGACGATATTTAGACCTATTTTAGAGTTTCACAGCCTGGTAGGCGGATCTGCCCACTGGCGGACTCAGAGTTTTCCTCTGAGTGCTCTGTGGTTTCATCTTTTAATCCTGGAGTAAATTAAAGAATTTAAAGATCACCACCAAGACTCCAAGACACCAAATTACTCCCGAATGTTTAAAAATCATCTCTCGCAGAGCCGCGGAGACGCAGAGTTTTAGATATTGGTGATGAGTAATTTACAACTTGTTATTTTTTATTCATTTGTGACTTGTAAAATTCTTGTTTTACCTTAATTTTATTGCCTATTGCCTATTGCCTATTGCCTACTGCCTATCGCCAACCGCCAATTGTAAAATCCACATATTAATTTTAAAATTATATTTTTAGAAAATCTGTAGATTCTTCGCTTCACACGGAATGACAAATATAAGTCTTTTTTTCATTTTGATACAACTACTTCTTCTGACATTTATTTAATTAGATGATCGAATTATTTTTTTCATTAATCATGAACTCAGGTGCTCAGGGACTAAGGACTTAGGGACTATTGTATAAACTCTGTCACTCTGTCTCTACTCTCCCCATTTTAATTTAAAAAATATAATCAATCACATTATCCTGTCGAATTAATAATTAAAAGGTTTAAGTTATATAATACAATGGATGACTATTTAAACGAAACTCAAAAACCGCGACACGAATTTTTCTATGACCTGATCCGCGATACGCATAAAGCGCTGACCAACCTGAAAATTATCCGTGTTCAGACTCATGGTCTGGATGCACTTTTCCGAATTCTCAAACAGAATCATATTAAACTGGTACACGGCAGCCTGAGATTTGACCGTGATGCCCGAGGTATGGTATTTATGCAGGAGTTCCGGCCCGGGAAGGGTCTTCTTCAACGTGGATATTTCCATTCCATTGATACAGACCGACCACTCTGGGAAATTGTGGCATCCGCCATTATACGTCTGGCCGGACATCGGGAACGGATAGTGCAAAAAGATTCATCGGAATTGATTGAAGAAGATTATTGCATCATACTCCAGGGAAACATGGAGATGAAATATATTCTTTCTCTTGTCTCAGAAGGCAGGGTAAGTTTTGATACCAAACAGGAGCATTTAAAGGAAGAACCAATTTATTATGCCCTGGCTATTCTATCAAAACTCCAACCCGACCAGGTTCTTCAAATGAAAATCAAGGATACAAGAAATGCCCAATCGGAATTAACAACCGGATTGTTCAAAATAGGAAGAACTGCCAAGGATATTGCATGTTTACTGGGAAAAACCGTGCAGGGCGAATACTATGCCACGCCCGGCGCACAGAAAAATACTTTGCCGGTAAATATGTTCAATCATAAAGTGGTTCCGATTGAAATTGCCCGGGAACTAAAAAAATCAGCACGGGCTTTAATGCGTGAAAAAAAAGTGCTCGTCCTGGATAATTTAACATTCTCAGAACTATCATCCTGTCTGCTGGAACGGGAAAAGTTCTACTATGAGATTAGTAAGACTCCATAAAAAGATTAGAAATTAGAGATTAGAAATGAGAAATTAAAAAAAGTTCTTGACAAGCTGATTGCGAACGGCAAAAATTTCCCTAATCCCTAATCCCTAATCCCTAATCCTAATCCCTAATCCCTAATCCCTAATCCCTAATCCCTAATCCCTAATCCCTAATCCCCTCAAACCACTCTATCGCCGCCAGGAAAGCCGGTAAACCCGCAGTTTGATGTGTGCCTCCGGCAATTGTTTCTAGTTCAATTGATGTGGCGCCTGATTTATTTAAATTATCCAGTGCATTTACGGCATTTATATAAGGCACTGTGACATCCGCATCACCATGAATAAGCTTTACTGGTGCAACCGGTGCCCAGTCTAACAGGGTGTTTTCTGTGATGGCATTTATAAATGCTGTCTCTGTGCCGTTTTTATATCCGGACAAAAATTCAGGCGTGAGTAATTGGGTTATGTTAATTGGTAGTTGGTTATTAATTTCTCCATATGAATAACTTCCACTATAATAGGCCGACATAGATTGGGCGTAGGGGGGCGCAAATATTTCGTCGATCCTATCCCAATTATATATATTATCGTAGGCGGTCAAAAAGAATCCGATATATGCCGGGTTGTCGTATTCTACATGATCTAAGATATAATCTGTTGTAGCTACCAGATCATATGAACCTGCCATAGGAGCCACAGCTGTTGCAGTAAACTCATCATTATGGTTTTTTTCAATTTCTTTTTGTAGCGCCATTGTTATATATCCACCCTCCGAATATCCCGTTAAAAATAGTTCATCGGTAAGTAAAATGTTATTGGTTTGGCAATAAGAACGGGTAGCACGTAGAAAGTCGATGACAACATGCGTATTGCCATCCGCATGAACATAAGGGTGCATTAGGTCGGATATACCAAAACCCAATAAATCCGGAACAGCGGTAATATACCTGATCGATCCGGTTATCAGTGCCATTGCGCCTTCAGTGGAATTAAACGGACTCTCCGATGCCACATCGCTGCGCTTCGTGACAGTCCCATGTTGCATACTAAGAAGCGGCATGGCACCTGAAGATTTTGGGATAAATAATGCTCCCGATGCATACACTTTCTCACCATGATAATCTATTGTCTGATATACTATTTTTATGACTTCAACCGAAACTTCAAATGTTATATCAATATCTACTTCGGCCAGTGCCAATAGTGTGGCAAGCACTTCGGGGGTGTAAGTACCAAGACTTGATGTACTGATAATTTCACCACGCTCTTTGATAACCGGATCCTGAGTCTCAACCGGATTTTCATCACTACACCCGGCCCAGATCAAAACGGTTATCATTGAAATCACAAAAACAATAAACCGGCTTCTTATCAAATTGGTAACCATAATATCCACCTACTTTTTTTGATTATAGCGCTGCTATTTTCATAAATTGAATTGATTAGAGATTAGAAATGAGGAATGAGAAATTAAAAAAACTACTTGACAAGACAATAGAAATCGCAAAAATTCCCCTAATCCCTAATCCCTAATCCCTAATCCCTAATCCCTAATCCCTAATCCCTAATCCCTAATCCCTAATCCTCCGTGTTCTCTGTGGTTTAAGAAAATAATCCCAATATTAATATTTTAGATATACAAGTGAATACGTGATGATAATTTAAAGGTTACTGAAATTTAATTTTTTCCATCCGGTCGTTGATAAATCGAAAGATTATCAATACGGCAAGACCCACAATGCCAATTCCAAACCAGAGAAAATAGGGACCATAATTATCATATATATATGCACCACTGATCGGACCAAAGACAAACGATAAGGCAAATGTAAATGTATACATACCCATGTACTGGCCCCGGTTGCTGTCTGATGCCCGGTTGGCGATAAATCCAGCCAGAACAGGAAAGACCAGCATTTCGCCGATAGTCCAAATTAAAACGGTGAATAACAGGAACAGATAAGAGGAACTCACTGGCGTCAGACTAAATCCGATAAATAAAAATAATGCGCCCAGGGCCATAATCCGCACCGGATTTTTTCTTTCTATTTTATGAATTAAGGGCATTTCAAACAGAACGATGACCAGTGCATTAAATGCCAGCAATAAACCTATCCGGTCTTCTGAAAACAGGTTGATCTCCCGTAAAAACAGCGGCCAGGTACTAAATACTTGAACAAACGCCATGCCCATATATAACATCACCAGTAATAACAGGATAAATATCATGTCTCGCCATGGGCTGCGCACTGGTTGATCGTCAGATTCAACTATAGGGCTTGATTTTTTATCTGTTTTTGGCATCAGCCAGACTAAAATCACGGCGGCCAATATACAGGTGACTCCGTCTATCCAAAAAAGCAACTTGTAGTTCACCAGGGCCAGAAATCCACCAATTGCCGGACCAATTGCCACACCAAAATTAACTGCCAATCGTAACAGACCAAAGCCACGGGCCCGCATTTCCGGTGGACAGATTTCTGAAAACGCGGTTGCATTGGCCGGTCTGAAGGCCTCATTTATTAACGCCAATAAAAAAAGCGTAATGGCGATTGTCAAACTGGTGGTCATATACGCCAGAATCACAAAGACAAATCCGGATGCAATTAAACTGAATATTTGCACCCTCTGTGGTCCGATTTTATCGGAAAGCCAGCCTCCGAGATATGCACCGAACAGGGAACCGATCCCATAAATACTGATCATTTGCCCGGCTTCTGATACAGTGTATTCCATTTGACTGGTCAGGTAAAGAGTCATGAAGAACAAAACCATGGAACCGGCACGGTTGATGAGTACCACAAACGCCAATAACCAGGCTTCGCGGGGCAATCCGCTATATGCGGCTTTGTATGTGATGAGGATGCGGTTGAGCATTTTAGTTGTTGTATTAGTAATGGTAATATATAGTCTCTGAGTTCTTAGCGCCTGAGTCCCTGAGTCCCTCAGTCCCGGAGCCCCAAAATTTGTCATCCTCTAAGGACTTTTTAGCCCGGAGCATGAATAATCATATCCTCATTGTTTTATTTACAACTTTGAGTCTTTGTGCCTTAGTGGTTATGAATAATTCAGGCTAATCAAACAAATTACAAAAAAAATATATTTATACTCTAATAAGGATGATAAATATTCGGAAATAGTATTGTCCTTGCCTTGTGTTTACAACCGAATAATGATTATTAATTTAGTCCAGGTCTCTTTCTGTCCTTAGCATCTCCTCTGCGAACTTTGCGGTTAAAAATATGCAAACACCTGGTCAGGACAAGACACAAAAATAATATGAAATATTTTATATCATAAAATGACTTATATAGAGACAGAATATATAATATAGAAACTTCTGAAAAATGTAAAAAATAATTGAATTTCGTCACTCCCGAAAAACGGGATTTTCAACCTGAATTTATTTCAGGGTCTGTTTAAAGGGATTCTGAAACAAGTTCAGAATGACGTTCAGGTAATAATAATCATTTTTCAGAAGTCTCAATATAGTTTTTATCACAAGTTCTAAGAAAAATAAATCGAACGAATAACCACCCCGTAAAGGAAGCGGAGCCGACTTGTACGGGGTGGTTATTTTTTACACTACATAATATATAGAGGGTATTTAAAATGAAAACGAAGTCATTAACTCTACTTACTACACTGGGCATTTTGTTTCTTCTAAACATTTCGGCTGAATCCGACCATGTTCAGGCAAAGCCCAACGCCTCATTCGGTGACTATTGGTATAAAGGCAAGGCAGAACTAAATCGATTTGAGTTGAAACAAGTTCGTTACGGCGAAATTCGCAATGGTGATGCGGTTCTTGTTTTTGTTACAGAGGATTTTTTACCGCAGAAACAGGTAAAATATGAATATAAACCATCCGATGAACAACCCGTTTCGGTATTGAAACTTAATTTTACCCGCAAATTTCTGACCGGAATTTATCCCTACTCAATTATGTCCTCTGTCTTTACTCCTGTGAAACCAGAAGTTGGCAAAACACTAAAGGTGACCACCACGGTTCAGGAATGGTGCGGGCAGACATTTATGCAGATAAATCATCGTGATCAAAAATACGACATACAGCTCAGGTCTTATTTCCAGAATGAAAGTGATCAGGATCTACAACTTACAGATATCTGGCTTGAAGATGCACTGTGGACGCAAATCCGGTTGGATCCTGGTAAATTGCCGCAAGGCAATGTCGAATTACTTCCCGGAACTCAATATCTGCGTCTGGCACATCAGGCCGCAGTTGCCCAGCCGGCAAATGTGAGCATCATGGAAACCCAGTACGATAAACAAAAACAATACCTGTACACGATTACTTACAAAAATATACCGCGCCAGTTAAAAATCCGGTTTTCTTCAGAATTCCCATATGAAATAATTTCCTGGGAAGAATCGGATGGTAAAGCCAATGGTCTTAAAACAATTGCGACAAGAACGCATAGTCTAATGCTTGATTACTGGAGCAAAAATGGCAATCAGGATCTTGGGTATCGGGGGGAATTGGGCCTGTCGCAGTAGGATCGGGTTCAGGATATTAAACAGGGTGTGAGCATAATTCGATGTCATTCCGGAGGAATCCTCTGGTCGTGTTGGGCACCGACAATCCGGAAAGATCTCTACGAGATGACAGCGGGTAGAAGATAATGAATGCAGGATGCGGGATATTGAACAGGATTTGAGCATAATTCGATGTCATTCCGGAGGAATCCTCCCGTCGTGTTGGGCACCAACAATCCGGAAAGATCTCTACGAGATGACAGCGGGTGGGAAGATATTAGATACATTATAAAAGATGCAGGATGCTGGATAAATTATCCATAATTTTGTTAACATCCTGTATCCTGTATCCTGATATCCTGAATCCTATATCCTTGAGCCTTGAACCTTGATCCTTGTTCCTCATCAGGATGATATACTTTGTCTCTCTGTTACGTTCAAAAACACCCCCAAATCTTCTCAATCGCTTCCAACGCGCCCATCGGTATCGAGATATGTCCGGAGGGTACATGGTGATCTCTGGGGTTTATTCGTAATCAAATTGGCGTTCATCCCTGGCAGGATGCTTTCTGAGGTATGTCTTACGGTCGCCACCGCCTCTCCCGCCCCCAACTCGATTACAGCCAATTTATCATTCTTTCGTCGAATATCATTCAGCCATGATGTTAATCTCTGTTGTTGCACATCGGTCCGTTGAGATAACCAATTCCAGTCACCAAACATTAGAATATTGGGGCGGGCCAGGGAAGTGCAATTGGGACATTTGGGTAACGGATCATGCGCCTGGAAAGTATCTTCATCCACATTCACATTGATAGCGCTGGCATCCCAAATGTGAGTTTGGCAAGGTTGGGTACATTGAAAATGATGAATCGATCCGTGACACTCATGAATAAAATTATCATCAAAACCCGCCGTTTGAAACTGACCATCCACATTGGATGTGAATACAAAATAACCCGATTTTTTTTTGGCTGCGGTTTTTAAGATGATATCAAATCCCCTGTGCGGAATCGTACGGCGATAGAGGTTTAGCCGGTGACCATAAAAAGCCCAGGCCAGATGCGGATCTTTTTCAAACCAGTACGGATTTGCCATTTCTACAAACGAGATTCCCAGTTTGGCAATGGGTGGATATGCCTGCCAGAATCCTTCGTTTCCACGGAAATCAGGCAACCCGGAGTCCACACCCATTCCGGCACCGGCCGTGATCAAAATGGCATCGGAATCTCTGGATAGTTTCAGCAGCGAGGGAAATGTTGGAGTTTGTTGGCATTTATTCTTTGTATTGGTTAAAAGGATAAGAGGATAAAAGGCAAATAGGCAAAAGGCCAAAGGTTAAAGGTTCAAGGAACAAGGTTCAAGGATGTCGGATCAGGCTCCAGGCTCCCAGGCTTCAGGCTCCTGGCAAGAACCATGACATACACTTACTGAAAATAATTTTTTAATTTTAAAAAAAATCCTATGTTCTTTTACATTTTACATTTTACATTTTACATTCTACATTCTACATTTTGCCTTTTACCATGATCCTTGAGTCTTTTGCCTGGAGCCTGGCGCCTGAAGCCTGGTACCCGTATCCTGCATTCAGTACCGAGTAGCCGAGAACCCAGTACCCTCACCCATCCCTGCACGAACCCAGTTCAATCACCGTTTTATTCATGGCATGAAAGGGGCGTTCCATAATATAATGGACTTCAGGGTGTTCTTTTTCTATTTTGATTCTAAAATATTCACCCTGTATAATAAAATCATACCAGGCAGATTCAGAATCCATATCCAGTGCACGATGGGTTTCATCGTAATACGTTTCCCAGGCAAAACCAAATTCTTTTTTTCGGAATTTATAGCCATACAACAAATAGGTCGATTCATATAGGGCCAGAGATCCCAGAAAGCAGGCATTCACTACCGTATTTACCCGCTCTTTATATTTCTCAAGGTCATGGAACGGATCACATTCGTTATCTTTGGCCTTACGCAGTAACTCTGCCAAATCCGTAGTTTGAAAACCAAAATAACGGAATGTAATCAGCCGGTCAATTCTTTGATCCTGGTCCAAAACGGATCTCCCGATTGAATGAGTATGCAGCGTTTTTAAGAGGTGCTGTTTTGTATTTTTGATCAGATTCGCAAGAAGTATAACTAAACCTAAAAAGTAGTTGGGAAGAATGCAAGAAAAAAGCGTCATTTAGGTGTTGTGCTCATTGATTAGTATGAAAGTTTCGTAGTCCCTAAGTCCCTAAGTCGCCTGAGTCCCTGCGCACTTGGTCCATTAGTTATAAAAAACGATGGCGATGGCGATTAATAGGAATAAATCTATATTTTAATTTGATTTGAATATTAATTGTGTAAACCCTATACTGCATTTTAAAATCAGTGTTTGTTTGCATTTCCTATAAATGATCTTAAATCTCTGAGGGACTAAGGGACTGAGGCGCTCAGGGACTTTTAAAGTATAGAAATCATAAATTAATTTATTTGGGACAATTAAAATGAAATACACTCAACTCGGAAAACGCGGACCCAAAATCTCAACAATAGGATTTGGCGCCTGGGCGATAGGTGGCATGAACTGGGGAAAAACTGATGATGCGGTTTCAAAGAATGCCTTACATGCTGCTCTGGATCAGGGGGTAACGTTTATTGACACGGCCGATGTATATGGATTTGGTCACTCAGAAGATCTCATAGCCGGTGTTATAAAAGAAAGAGGAAAGGGTGATGTTATAATTGCCACTAAAGCCGGAAATGATTTCTACTTTGCATCCCAGGATGATGATGAGGGCTATGGCGCCATCCAACAAAATTGTGATCCGAAGTATCTGGTTTATGCAGCCGAGCAAAGTCTCAAACGGCTTGGTGTGGATTCCCTGGACATATTGCAACTACATAGTCCCGATCTTGATAAACTGGAGCGGGATGAACCCTGGGATGCGCTTCGCCAACTAAAGAAAGATGGAAAAATCCGGTATGCCGGCCTTAGTATTCAATCGTTCAAGGAATCCGAACAGGCGCACTTGCTGGATCGGCATCATGATATCATCGATTGTATTCAGGTGCGGTATAATTTGCTCGAGCGCGAAGCAGAAAAAGTTCTTTTTCCCAAAGCAATTAAATATGGCATTGGTGTCATTGTCCGGATCCCGATTCTTTTTGGATTTCTTGCCGGTAAATTTGATATAAACAGCACGTTTGGCGAAGATGATCACCGGCGTATGAACTTGTCAAAAGAAAAACTGGAAACCTATTTACAACAACTAAAATCAATACAATCGTTATATGATCAGTATCCGGATCAAACCATGAGCCAGGTGAGTCTTAGGTTTTGCATCACGCATCCCGCCTGTCATGTGGCGATTCCAGGTGCAAAAACCAGTCAGCAGGTGATCGATAATGGCGCTGCTTCGGATCTTGGACCGTTATCCGCGAACGACATTGCATTACTCTGATTAAATTTTCCTTCCACTTAAATATTTTTTTTCACCGCAAAGTTCGCAATGAAAACATAAAGTTCGCAAAAAATTATTAATATCTTTGCGAACTTCGTGTCTTCTTAGCGCACATTGTGGTTAGATAAATTAATTCTCTGTGTATTCTGTGTTCCCTCTGTGTCTTCTGTGGTATGTTTCTAATTTTGCGAACTTTGCGGTTTAAAAAAATTGAACCTCCCCCTGGATGACGTGTATTAATTTTTAAACATATAAGATTTGGGAGGATGGTATGAAAATCAATACAATACTTTTTAGTCTGATTGCTCTGGTCCTTGCATGCCAGATGGGGGAATCCAGCGAAACCAAACCGCAAAAGGTTTACAGAATCGTATATGAAATGCAATCCAATGATTGGTACAGCACTCAGGCAGCTCTCTGGAAAAAAGAAATAGATAAAAATCCGCAAAATGCACAAGCATGGCATAATTATTATAATGCCAATCGATATGGCCATTTTGAAAATATTGATACTGATCAGAAGAAGAAAAAACTGGCAGGTATTATTGAAGAAATGGGTAAAGCTATTCCTGAGACCTATGAATTTTATTTTCTGAGTCTACTGGAATACCCATGATCTCGAAGACCTGAGCTTAATCAAGAAAGCGCATGAGTTAAGGCCTGAGGAACCGGAACCATATTATTCCTTTGTGGATTACAATGAAATAAATGGCAATAAAGCAGAAAAAACAAAGTGGTTAAAGAAAATATATGAGAGCCGGGACATATCTCCATCATTGCTGAACTACAACTATAATGTACTGATGTCCATCGAAAGAAATGGGGTTCTTTTAACATATGGGGACAATGATACCTATCCGGCCTGGTTGTTACAGCAAGTGCATAATATACGACCGGATGTGCTGATATTGAACATTAGTATGTCAACGATAGATGGTTATCTGGAAATGAAACTAAAAGATCACAAAATAGATCTTGTCGTTTCCGATTTGAAGAAAATTTCGTTTGTAGATGGAGAATTTTCTAAAAAGCGTTTTATCGATAATTTTCGCAATCGATTGACAGAAAAATTTCCTGAAATTAATGTATATTACGCCCTTACGGTATACAATCATATGATCGATGATATCAAAGACCAGTTATACATTGTAGGTTTGGCGCAAAAATATAGTAAAAAACGTATCGATAACACGGCGGTGGTAAAGAAAAATTTGGAAAATCTCTTACGTCTGGATTATCTGAAATATGACTGGTACCGGGAAAAAATACTGGGATACAAAATGATGGACCGTTTGAATATGAATTATGTCGTACCAATAATTATGTTGGCAGAACATTATTCCAGTAGCGGGGAAGAAACCCGGGCAGGAGAATGGTATGAATTTGCATTGTCTCTCGCAGAAAAAGCGGCCAATCAAGATGCAGTAGATGAGATTAGAGCTAAGATGGCAAAGATGTAATTATAATCTGGGTGTTCCATTTTTTTACAGGTTGAACCTGGAACGAATGTTTTTAGATCCTGAAACAAGTTCAGGATGACATAAAAGATCATTACAATCTGATCCTTACTGAATATCAGGTAAACAAAATTTTACAGGGAACAAAAATAAAATAGCTGCTTAGAATATATACAAATAGATCAAAATAGAATGTGCTGAGTGAATTTTAAAACGCTGACAGATGAAAATTTAATTCTCCTCGTTAGGAAGAATGATGTTGATGCTTTCGAGGAGTTATATGCGCGTTATTCCACGCGTATATTGAATTATTTTTATCGTATGCTGAGCGGTAATCATGACAAAGCACAGGATTTCTTGCAGGATCTGTTTTTAAAACTTTTACAAAAGGCACATCTGTTTAAGGAAACGGAGCGGTTTAGCACATGGATTTACACAATTGCTCATAATATGTGCCGTAATGAATATCGGAATCAGAGCGTACGTTTGAAGGCCATCCAAAACGGAAATATTGATGTGGAAATGTCAAATGAAAGTGAGTCCACATCACAGAATATCGATATAAAATTATTAAAACGAGCATTAGATACAGAAGTAAATAAGTTGGATGAAAACCATCGTACCACATTTATTTTAAGATTTCAGGAAAATATGTCAATCAAAGAGATCAGTCAGGTCTTGAACTGTTCCGAAGGCACCACTAAGTCGCGGTTATTCTATACCACCCGGGATCTTACAATAAAATTAAAAGAATATAATCCTATATAGGCAGGTTCAATATGAAGAATACAACACCAGAATGCAGTCTAATCCAACAATTATTACTTACGGAGCAACGCGAAAATCCGGATTCTCAAATAATGACGCATTTAGCATCCTGTGATGAATGCAGACGGTATGCTGAAATGCTGAATCTCTTTGAGGATCATTATGCCATTGAAAATATGGAAAACAGAATTGAACCGGACCCGGAAATATTGAATAATCTTCGTGCAGAGATGATACAAAAACAGGATCAGGAAAATAAGATTAAATTTAAAATCAAAAGAATCATCGAATATCGTGTACCGGTATATCAGATAGCCGCTGCTGCTGCTGTTATCTTTTTTCTGTTTTTTGCCGTGGACAAAATTCCAGAACCGGATCAGGATACACATCCTGCCTCACAGGGAAAATTCCTTCCGGAAACCACAGAATTGGCACAGATAAACCTGATGGATAGTCTTATGCTGAGTAGTTTGAAAAATGTGGGTAGAAATGCGCTGGAGGATTCGGCAATTACGAAATATCTGGTAGGGGCATTGTAAAGACACGGCATGCCGCGTCTTTACAGGCAGGCTTCAGGCCACAGCACCCAGTGCCGAGTGCCGAGAACCGAGTAACGAGCACCCAGTGCCGAGAGTCCTGCATCCTGCCCAGGCTCACTCCACGCCGCGGATTTTTTCCATAAATTGGGCTCGAAAGTAAATTTCGGGATCAAAATTTGGTGAGAAACTTAAGCGGCCTTTTAGTTGCTCGAGATTTTCCATTTTATATTTTACCATCCAGGCCTCGATACCATTAAGCAATTCAGATATCCTTGATAATCCATTTTTATATAAAACGGATGCCAATTGCACCGTGCTGGCACCAGCCAGAATCAATTTGATAATGCCTTCAGCCGTATGAATACCAGTCGTGGCGGATATATCACAATTAAGCGAATCTGAGGTAATCGCCACCCAACGGAGCAAGGTGTGAATTTCGTCTTCCGTACTGAAAGAGAAAGTCGTTTTCAATTTTAAATTTTTTAAGTCGATATCCGGTTCGGTAAACCGGTTAAACATAACTACGCCATCGAGACCACGTTTATCCAATTGTGCCAGCAGGTATGGCAGGGAGGTGAAATTGCGGCCAATTTTCATGGCAACGGGTATCGAAACCAGGGACTTTACATTTTCAAGAATTTCGATATACATATTTTCGATGGTTGAGCTGCTGACTTCCGGATCATTGGGAATGCTGAATACATTCAGTTCGAGTGCATCGGCACCGGCAGCCTCTATTTTTTTTGCATATTCCGGCCACCATTTGGTTGAGACACAATTAATACTTCCAATTACCGGAATACTGGTTTTACTTTTGGCCTCTGCAATAAGATCACAATATACATTGGGTGCGTATTGCATCTGTAATTCGGCATTCAGATATTCCTGGGCTTCCGGATGATAACCGGCAGATTGTTCAAGTCCCCAATCCTGAGCGGCTAAAACTTCTTCGAACAGGCTCTTCACGATCACGGCACCGGCACCGGATTCTTCGCAGGCAACAATTTTGTCAGCGCTGCTGGTCAATCCGCTACTGCCTACAATAATTGGATTTTTAAGATTCAGATTTAAATATTTTGTCGCTAAACTTGGCATTATGTGGCTCCTGAGTTAATAATCCGAATGTTATAATAATAAATACAAATATAATAATTTATATTAATTACAGGCAACTTATCCTGAGATAATCATTAAAATCATATTTTTCTTTATTTTTGTGCAAAAATTCCCGAATATAGTACTCAGATGTGATAAGGGGCATTTTAAATTAATCATCAAAGACATTATATTTATTTATTATTCAAAAGTAATTAACTAATAAGTTAATAGCAGAGAATGCAGGGGATAACATTTGTAATTGGTAACTAGGTTTTGGTTATTTGTTTTTAAGTATAAAAATTAACTTGGAACTCTGATTGATCTTCCAGGGACGAATAACTAACAACAAATTACTAATTAACAAAAATTCGTATAATTGTTTAGAATATCTCTGTTTACTCAGTGGTTAAAAAACTTGAATTAGTGAAAGACTGGGAGGAAGTATGAAAACTTTCATGATTCTATCTGTTCTGCTTTGGGCTCTTATCAGCATTAATTGTGGAACGAATTATGAAGCAGAAGGCGAAAGTGCCTTTGCAAACAAGGATTACACCAGTGCCATCAACTATTATAAACAGGCACTACCTAATTCATTAAATAAAGAGGGGGTTCGTGAAAAGCTCGCTCTTAGTTTCTTCTATCGTGGTGAAGAGCTGTTTAGTAAAACCAAAAATTTAAAGGCGTTCACTGGTAATTTTGAACAAGCTGAAAAGTATATACCACAATATCCCAATGAAAAATTTAACTCAGAATACAGCCGGATATTGTACGAGCTTGGTAAAGCATATTCGGTATCAAAACCTAAGAATGAGTTGGAAGAAGATGAATATTATACCAATTCATTAAATATGTTATATGAGGCCATTTATCTGGATTCCACCAATCAGGAAGCCGCAGATCTAGTTGTTAAGATAAAAGATAAAAATTTTAACAAATTACTGGACACCGCCAATAAATATTACGATCGCGCTACAAAAACGGGCAAAGTGGATCTGGTTCTCACTTCAGAATATTATTTAAAACAGGCTGCGGAATATAAACCAAATGATCCTGGTGTAGTCAATTTGTTTAAAAAAATTAAGAAAAAAACCCTTGCCGTTCTTAATTATCGTGACGGGGTTTCGATCGCGGTGGCAAAGTATGGACCAGAAAAAGATGGTATTGTTATGAACCTGACAATAAAAAACTATCTGGCAAAGCCGGTCAACCTGGAACTTGGCAAACTGATGTTAATCGCCCGTGATGGAACACCTTATGGAATAGATGAGGAAGCGATGCGTGTCCGCGATCTTTTTGGCGAAAGTGTTATGAAAAATGTGACCCTGGATGACAACAATCCATATACTGATGGGAAAATCGTATTTGATGCACCGCAGGACACTAAAATTGCGTATTTGTCATATAGAATAGGGCGTAGACAAGAATCGAGGAAATATTTTCCATAATCAGAGATTATCTCTAACCACAGAGTACACAGAGAAAAGTTAATTTACTTTACTGTGCTCTTAGATGGTCATCCTGAATTCATTTCAGGATCTAAATAAAATCTTATTTGATTTTGAAACAAGTTCAAACTGACCATTTAATACAGGCATGCAAATATTAGTTTATTCTCTGTGTCCTCTGTGGCTTTCAACTATTCTTCTTTAACAATCTTCTCATCATAGCAGCCGAGCAGCCGGAAATTGCGGGTATTTTTCTTTACCATAGCTAAAGTATCGACTACTTTCTTATCACCACTTGATCCAAGAAAATCCAGGAAGAACGCATAACTGCCTTGCTGATTTGGCAAGGATTCGATTCTGGTTAAATTAATTCCATTATCTGCAAATACTTTTAGTACTTCAAATAAGACACCGGCCTTGTGAGAAGTCGAGAAAATAATTGAACACTTACTACCTTTATTGCTTAATTCCTTTTTGGAAAATATGAGGAAGCGGGTAATATTCCGGTCAAAATCTTCAATTTTCTCTTTAATTATATCCAGATTATATATTTCTGCGGCGAGTTTGCTGGCAATCGCAGCGGTTGATTTGGGCGCCTTCTCGGCTATCATTCGCGCCGAACCGGCTGTATCATAGTAAGGATTTGATTCCAAATTATTGCGTTCCAAAAAATTATGACATTGTTCCAGCGCTTGAGAGTGTGAATATACCGCTCGAAGTTCCCGGTAATCTGTTCCCGGAGGGGCAAGTAAACAATGATGCACCGGTAATTCCACTGCACCGACCACATGCAGGTTGGTACTGATAATGAGTTGATTTACCTGGCTGACAACGCCGCCCAGCGAGTTTTCGACCGGTACGATGCCCAGATCAAATAGCCCGTTGGTGACGCCCTCAAACACATCCGTAAATTCACTACATGGAATTGGAATCATTTTTTTGTCCCAGATATGAGAGGCCATTTCGCTATAGGCACCATGCTCTCCCTGAAAACCAATCAACTTATAATCTAAATTTTTGAGACGCGCTATTTCCTGAAGAATTTTTGTGTACACGGATTGAGCAAATTTTGATGATACAAGTCCCCAACTGCGAGAGGCGATGGTTTCAAAGATACTCTTCTCAATCTCCTCATCAACATCATCATGGATTTTTTTTGCTTTAAGACATAATTCAGTTCTGGAATCCAATAATTTTAGCAACTGCAGGTCAATTTTTTCCAGTTCCAGTTTAAAATCTTTTTTATTCATTAATTTTCCTCAGCTATATTTTATAGTGACGAAGAGAATAAGAGACAAAGTTACAAAGCGACAAAGCAACAAAGGAGATATTTAATGTAGGAGAAATCTAAATAATATCAATAAAACAAGTTTTTAATCATTTGTCAATATTAAAAACTTTGTCTCTTTGTCTCTTTGTTTCTCTGTCACATTATTGCTCTATATCTGTAATTATCACGCCAAGTCTATGGCAATTTATTCACTTCTTGCATCAATTCAGATAATTTACGGATCTTTTTCATTGTCCTGGAAAATTGGTCGGGAGTCAGTGCCTGGTCTTTATCAGACATTGCTTTTTCAGGTTCATGATGCACCTCAATAATCAGACCATCTGCGCCGGAGGCCACTGCTGCCAGACTCATTGGTTCAATCAGACTGGTTTTTCCGGTGCTATGTGATGGATCTATTATAACCGGCAGATGTGTCAGTTCTTTGAGTGCAGGTACGGCACTCAGGTCGAGTGTATTCCGGGTATACGTTTCAAAAGTACGAATTCCACGTTCACACAGCATGACATTCGGATTTCCTTCATTTAATATATACTCTACGCAATTGAGCCATTCTGACAGGGTAGAGTACATTCCGCGTTTAAGCATCACCGGACGATTTGCCCGGCCAACTTCTTTTAACAATGAAAAGTTCTGCATATTGCGTGTGCCAATCTGCAGGATATCAGTATACTCACAAACCCAGGTCACATCTCTGGGATCAATTACCTCTGTAATTACCGGTAAGCCTGTAATTTTTCCGGCCTTTTCAAGAATTTTTAATCCATCCAATCCCAGGCCCTGAAAAGCATAAGGAGACGTTCGGGGTTTAAAGGCACCGCCCCTGAGTATCGACGCACCTGCTTTTTTTATTTCCTGTGCAATGATCAGTGTTTGCTCTTCGCTTTCAACACTACACGGTCCGGCCATGATAGTGAAACCATTGCCAATTTCCACATCTTTTACTTTTATAACTGTTTTTTTATGTCCGTTTAATGCGGCTAATCTTAAATTTTTCATTTTTCTCTGATACTTATAATACGGGCGATAAAGTTACGAAAATTAACAGGGAAAAGAAAATGCCTTCTATCTCTGCCATCTCGCAGAGATCTTCCGTCGTGAGGGTTACATTTATTTAACCCCTTCGGGGTTATGGGTTGTGGATGCATCTTCCACCGTGGGCTACGCCCACGGTTATATATTGTTTAGCCCCTCCGGGGCTTTAATAATCGATAGATTCGCAATAAGAATACATTTTTATTTCTGTCTTCCAGAATTATTTTACCTAATCAACGGCAAACATCCAGAACCGAGAAGCGAGTGCCTAGTAGCTAGTGCCGAGAACAGCGTATCCAGCATCCTGCATCCTGTATCCTGCATCCTGCACCTTGCCTCACACCTCCCTCGTTTTCCATGTTCCTCTTCTAAAGGCAAGGATGCCAACAACGCCAACCAGAGATTCGGATATAATAATTGCCAGAAATACGCCGGTTTCATTTAACCCGTATACCAGGGCTAAAAAATACGCCAGAGGAATCTCAACCAACCAGAAGCAGAAAAGATTGATTAATGTGGGCGTAAATGTGTCGCCTGCACCGTTGAATGCCTGGGTCATCACCATGCCAAAGGCGTAGAAAATATAGCCGTAACTGATATAGCGAAGTGCTTTGGCACCGATATCAATCACCGCAACATCATTGGTAAAAAAGGCAACCAGCGGCCGTGCAAATATGACAAACAGGATGGCAATGATAATCAGGAAAAACATGTTTATAAAGGCAGATATCCAAACAGATCGCTCCGCCCGATCGGGTTTCTTGGCACCGAGATTTTGACCTACCAGTGTTGCTGCGGCATTACTCATTCCCCAGGAAGGTAATATCGAAAATACAATGATACGAATTGCAATGGTATAACCGGCCAGAGCAGAACTCCCGAACATAGCAATGATCCGGACTAAACCGATCCAGCTCGAGGTGGCAATGATGAATTGACCAATTCCACCGAGAGACAAGCGAATGAGTGTACGCATGACTTTGAAGTCCGGTTTCCAACTCGCTCTTTGTACTTTTAATCGCCCGGTACCTCGTGATAAGGCTATGAACTGATATATTACACCAACCCCCCGGCCAATGGTAGTGGCAGTTGCCGCACCGGCAATGCCCATTTCCGGAAAGGGGCCAAGTCCAAATATCAGACAGGGGTCAAGGATCAGATTAAGCAGATTCGCAACCCATAGTACCCTCATGGCAATGGCGGCATCTCCGGCACCGCGAAATATGGCATTAATAATGAAAATCAACATGATCACAACATTGGAGCCAATCATGATCGTTGTATACAAATACTCCGATTGAATAATTGCATCGGAAGCGCCCATCAGGCGTAGAAGATCCTGGGCATAGAATAGTCCGACGATACCTACGAGTAGTGATAAGAATGCGCCGACCAGTATGGCCTGAACTGCTGCCGTGGCGCCTTTGCTATATTCTTTTTCACCAACACGTCTGGCGACCATAGCGGTGGTAGCCATACTCAAACCAATCGCCACCGCATAAATCAGAGTGAGCAGCGATTCGGTGATACCCACTGCCGCAACTGCTTCTGCACCCAATCGCGACACGAAAAATATATCTACAATTGCGAATACGGATTCCATGGACATTTCTAAGACCATCGGGATCGATAGCAATAAAATCGCCCGGCCAATTTTACCGGTGGTATAATCCTGCTCAACCCCGCGAATCGAAGCACGAATATCCTGCCACAAGGTAGATTTATTTTCTGACAGACTGTTTGTCATTCTGTAGAATTATTCTCGTATTCATATAATAATTAAAAATTGCTGTTATGGCCAAAGGCGAAATGGCTAAAAGGCCAAAAGGATAATGGGATTCAGGCTTCAGGCTCCAGGTTCCAGTTCTCAGCATCTGCCACCTGTATCTTGTATCCTGTATCCTGTATCAATTACGAGAACCGAGCGGCGAGTGCCCAGCGCCGAGTATAAACAAAAAAAGCCCCGGCGAAACCAGGGCTTTAATGAAAACAAAATTTACTTATCCGAGATATTGGAGAAGCGTTTTACTGCGTGAACTATGTCGCAGTTTTAATAATGCTTTCTCTTTAATCTGCCGGACTCGTTCCCTGGTGAGTTTAAACATCACACCAATTTCTTCCAGTGTGTGCGGCTTTTCACCGGCCAATCCATAATATAGTTTGAGAATCCTTGCTTCGCGCTGACTCAAGGTGTTTAAAATATAATTTACATCTTCTTTTAAGGATTCATCCATGACATCTGAATCAGGTTCCGGTTCTTGTTGATTGTGTAAAATATCAATCAATCGGCTGCTGCTGTCAGAGTGCAGGGGAGAATCCATGGAAACGGCTCGTGATGCACGCTTTACAGTTGAAGATACTTCTTCCGAATCAAGATCCAGCACCTCGGCAATTTCTTCACTGGTGGGTGCACGTTCGTATTCCTGTTCCAGATGACTATATACTTTACCGATTTTTGTCAGCGTACCAACCCTGTTCAGGGGTAAACGGATCATACGTGTTTTTTCCGCAATCGCCTGAAGAATAGATTGTTTAATCCACCATACCGCATAAGAAATAAACTTAAATCCACGGGTTTCATCAAAGCGATATGCTGCTTTCATTAAACCCAGATTGCCTTCATTGATCAGATCCTCAAGTGAAAGACCATGATTTTGATAATTTTTAGCAACACTTACTACAAAACGTAAATTGGCATTAACCAGTTTTTTTAAGGCACGTTGTTCATTTTGTTTGATACGACGTGCAAGATCGATCTCTTCCTCTGGAGTCAGCAATTCAATTTCACTGATCTCTTTAAAATAATTATTTAATGATGGCTGATTTGATAACGGTAAATCGCTCAACGGCTTTACTCCATTTGTTAAAATTTTTTATTAATTGAAAACCTGCGAATTTAAGTAATTATTAAAGTGGAAACAATAAAAACCTGAATCTGTTAACGCATTGTTAAATGTTTGTTCATTAATTGAACTTACTTGGACTGATATAGTTTCATCAGATGAATAACTTAACAGTTATTTAAGGGGAAATATTCCTGTTTAGGTTAATAATATAGTTTTTTTTGAAATATGCAAATAAAAAATTATTTATTTTAAAATTAATGAGAGATGGATAAGAAAAAACGGTTTGTTTTTAACATCTTTTTCTGAAAAAATAACTTCTCGCAGCGAAGCAGGGAATTTGAGATTAGGAATTGGGAATTGGGAACTGGGAATTAGTAATTGATATTTGCTCACAGCCAATTGCCAACGGCCAACTATAAATTTTTCAAATTGAATTATTTATTCTGCCAGTATGTTTAGGGTAAATAGTTCTTTGCCAATGCGGTAAATTCACTTACCTGCGACTCAACCCAGCTGTTATCTCTATTAAGACAATTGGCCATTTCTTCTGCAACTTTACGCGCAATGGCCAGAGTTGCTTTTGTATCCAAAATCAGACATCTGGATCGACGGGAAAGAAAATCCTCAAGGGTACGCGCCATTTCCTTATGTACGGCCCATTGTACATGAGCCGGTGTTATATTAAATGTTGCATGATATTTAATTCCGGATTCAGTATTTTTCTTCATTAATGACAATATCTCCGGTGCATCAGATCCGTATTCGGCCAGATCACCAAAAGTGCTGCTATTCTTGTGATATCCATGGATCCGTAATTCGCGGGTTCCGGAAGGTATATGATCCACTTGGGCAATAACAACGGCATGGTCTATAGTATCCTCGGCCATCTTACGATAGGTGGTCCATTTGCCTCCGGTAATTGTTACCAGCCCTGACCTGGTGATATGGATCGTATGGTCTCTTGACAGAGTGGCGGTATTGGTTACATTGCCGCTGGCCACAAGCGGACGCAATCCGGCAAATACACTCAAGACATCTTCGGCGGTTGGATCTTTTTGCAGGTATCTTGCGGCATGTGATATTAGAAATTCGATCTCTGATTCAAGTGGAACCGGTTCCAGCGCAGGGGAATCAACCGGTGTATCCGTAGTACCCACTATAACGCGACCATGCCAGGGTATGGCGAATAATACACGTCCATCATCTGTTTGTGGTATCATTATGGCACTGTCACCAGGTAAAAATGATTTATCAAGTACGATATGGATGCCCTGACTGGGACTGATTAATTTGTCATCGATTGTTCCATCCAGTTCCAGTATCTGATCTGTAAATACGCCCGTCGCATTTATAACCGCCCGGGCGGATAACTGATACTCTACATCAGCCTCATTATCATGGGCAACCACACCACTGACGCAGTCTCCCTTTTTTATCAGTTTTGTCACAGGCATATAATTGATGATCGTGGCACCTTGTTCTGCTGCAGTCTGAACCATATTGATCACCAGGCGCGCATCATCAAATTGCCCGTCATAATAGATGACGCCGCCCCGTAACCCCTCGGTTTCGATTGTCGGAATATGATTTACCGTTTCATCTTTGGAAAGTACACGTGAATCTCCGAATCCCTCTTTTCCCGCCAGCATATCATATAACTTCATACCAATTCCATAAAACGGTCCTTCCCACCAGTCGTAATTTGGTACGATAAAGGGCAGGTTGTGAACCAGGTGGGGTGCATTTTTATGAAGAATGCCACGTTCTTTAAGTGCTTCCAGAACCAGCGATATATTTCCCTGTTGCAGATAACGAACCCCGCCATGGACCAGTTTGGTGCTTCTGCTGGATGTTCCTTTTGCGAAATCATCCTGTTCCAAAAGCAGGACCTGATAACCCCGGGACGCTGCTTCTATAGCACAACCAACACCCGTCGCCCCGCCGCCAATGATGATGAAATCCCAAATCTGCTTTTTATCCTGGATTTTCTGGATCATGTCTTCACGAGTCATGTGTTACCTCTTTCAATTATCTACGAATTGATCGTTATCTTCAAAACTGCGGGCAATGATAATATGTAAATAGAACGCGGATTACGCGGATAACACGGATTTACACGGATTTAAAAAAAATAAATAATTATCCATGATAATCCTTTTTATCAATAAAACCTATAGCCAAAAAAATGAGCATATTTCACGCAAAATATGAAAATTGTACGAATTTAAACTCATTAATTATTATCATAGTTTTAATCCGCGAGAATCCGCGTTATCCGTGTAATCCGTGTTCTATTTGTTCCCGCTTCTGATAAGCTTAACGTTTAATCATCTTTTGTATCCAATACAATATATGTTCCATCCAAAGTTGTATTCTGTTGCGGTCTGCTTGTAAAAATTCCATGATTGCCCGGCTGACTTCAGGAGTCCGCAGATAACCGTACAATTTATGTGGATTTGATTTTCCCTTATATGCATAATCATTATGAACTTCAATATCTTCAATCTCAATATTTCTGCTGTTTGGCACAATATCATCTGCCAGGTCATAATTTATGGCAACTTTATCCTCAAGGTCAGAAAAATTTATCCATTTATTTTGAATATTTTCCGGTACGCTGAGTTTCCCAAAATCCGGTATATGTTCAGCTAACCCGGCGTGGATTTTGCCCATTATAACCGGCACACCCAAAGGGGATCCCATGGTTATGAAAGTATTTACAGTCATCTGTTCCCTTAGTTCCTGCAATACTTCATACGCAATAATTGTACCCATGGAATGTGCTATTAATAGAATTTCCTGATTTTTATATTTTAGGAGGGTGTTCTTTAAATCGTCCTTTATGGCAGTACTTACATTAGTCTGACTTCCTACCGCTTTTTCATCTTTGGAATAATAAATTTCCAGGTCGCGAAAATAATGATGAATAATAAGATCCGTTATGGCTGAAAAATTGATTGTTAAATCTTCGTTCAGCATCAATTTGTCCATTTGTTTTTCAAGGTAATCAAGGAACTTCTTGCGGTTGGACTTCTTTGGCGTTAGGAACGAAGAGGTGGAGGGCATATAGGGCTCTTCAAGATATAGCGGATTCTCAGGATCTTCGACAGATGGATTTAATGGCTGGGAGTGAATATATTTGGCCCAGTATACAAGTTCAAATTTGATTGAAGATCTTTCTGATCCAAGCCGCCGGAAGCCTTCAAATATGGCGTTAATCCACCATTGTTTAAATATATCGGCCGGTGGTTTATTACCAAGACCGTGAACACCGATTACGATTTTTGCCATTTTAATTCCGTCACATATACTACATCATTCAATCTATGTCCCCGGGAAATTAGCCGGGAGGTTTCTTGGTTATGTGTACTCTTTTACTTCCTGGGAAATTAGCGAAGCGGATTCCCAGGAATGTATACCCTTTGACTTTCTGGGAAATTAGCGAAGCGGTTTCCCAGAAATTAATCCCTGATGAAAGTTTCCCAAATTATCCATGTACACAAGAATGAGCACACATTTAAGAATAAGGAGATTAGCGTAGCGATCTCCGGGAGTTTTACACACACATAGATATTATAGTTAGTTACACCATATGCACTATTTGGATAAATCATATTCTTTCAGTTTTCGCCATAATGTGGTTCTGCTGATCCCTAGCAATTTTGCCACCTGGCTGTAGTTATGATTTTCCTGTTCTATTAATTTTTTTATATGAACTGCTTCACGGTCTTTCAATTTTGTACCAGGTCGTTCCACATCTTCTGCAAATTCCTGTTCCGTTTGGATTTGCTCCGGTAAATCGGTCAGCGTAATTCGATTACCTACAGACACCGCAACCGCATGCTCGATCACGTTCTCAAGTTCCCGGATATTGCCCGGCCAATGATAGAATTGTAATCGGTTCTTTACCTCATCGGTTACGTCGAGAATACTCTTTTGATGCAATAGATTCATTTTTTCTATAAAATGTCTCGTTAACAGGGGGATATCTTCTGGTCTTTCGAACAGTTTTGGCAGATGAATTTGCACCGTATTAACACGAAAATAGAGGTCGGTCCTGAATTTGTCCTCGTCGATTAATGATTGCAGATTACGGTTTGTGGCAGCCACCAAACGAACATTTACTTTGATCGGCTCAGGATTGCCAAGTCGCAATATCTCACGTTCTTGCAATACACGTAAAAGTTTAACCTGTATTGCCGGCGGAATGTCTCCTATTTCATCAAGAAATAAAGTACCGCCACTGGCTATTTCCACCAGCCCATGTTTCAAACTAATTGCGCCGGTAAAGCGCCTTTTTCATGACCAAATAATTCGGCTTCCAGCAAGGTCTCGGGAATCGCACTACAATTCACAGCAATAAACTTGTTTTTTTCTCTTTTACTATTCTGATGAATAGCACGGGCAATCAATTCTTTTCCGGTACCGGTCTCACCACTGATCAATACATTAATATCCACCTGAGAGATTCGTCTTACCAATTCAAATATCTTCTGCATTTCCCGGTCGCGGGACACAATTCCGCTAAACTGAAATCGCTTGTCGGAGTGTAACCACTCATTAAAATCTTCAATTTCAGATTCCCGTTCATGATCAAATGAGGCTAATAATTCCGCTCTTTTTTGTTGATATAATTCTATGATTCCCTTTATGTGATCAAATTTCTGCACAAAAACATTTGATAATTTTTTAACAGACTTGGGAACCGGGGAATTATCGTATTGGAAATATATGTAAAGAACATTTTTATTTTCTGCGATTGGAGAATAAATTTTTTGCCACAACCACTCATTATTCAAATCAAGATTTATAATAATGGACGGATGTTTTAATAAACTTAAGAAACCCGGATTCATCAATTGGAATACAGCCGGAGTTAAAGGCCGAATCGTAAAGATCCTCCATCGCATCACTGAAATGAAATATTTTTGTAACCGCATGTTTTCGAAATACCTGGCCTATTTCCAAAATTTTGGACTTATCCTGCCCACAGAGCAAAATGTGAAATCCCTGGACATCTTCAGAAATTTTGTAGGCAATATCATATAGAGCCTCAGACTGTGACGTGCTAAGTGACTCAAGTTCCGGCCGGCCGTAAATTTTTTGATTAAAATTCAGTGCGGTGCGATAGATCTTACCCAGTATGGGACCGGTCGCATTTTTATTCATCGCGATGTTGAATTTTTCTTTTAGCCAGGACAGTGTGGTGGATATATCACTTTCACTATTAATTTTACCTGATGCTAAGTCAAGAAAAGTATGTAATGAGGCGGATTGATTTTGCACTCACTTATTGTAAAATTATCATTGCCAAGCTGTTGGGAGAGTAATTTTTCAACAGATTCGGCTGTGTTTTTTTCAATAACAGAAACAAAAAATATATAGGCGGTTTTCTCCCGGTCAAGAATCAGAATCTCCTGAAGATGATTGGGTTGAAATGAATCATATATATCTTCAATCCAATCCAACCGCTCCGTCTTTATGTTTATTATTAATGATTGTATTAACATATAAACTGCTTTTTAGCTCAAAATATCATGAATACGTAAAGTTTATTCATCGCTAGGATACAAATTCTAAATGACAATCAGACACATGGCCTGAGATGATCAATGGCAATTGGCAAGTGTGGCAATTGGCAAAATACAAGTATCAATTGCTTATTCTAAGTCTCTAATCTCTAAATCTCTAATTCCTAATTCCTAATTCCCAATTCCAAGTTCCCAGTTCCAATCTCAATTTTCTATCTGTGAAGCGAGTTATTAGTTAAACGAATGAATTTTTGAAAAATAACTACTAATAATTAGCATTGAAAAAATGATCCAGGTAAAACCAATAATAGATAAATAGGAAAGACGAATGCCTTTCCAATGGAAATTTTTTCGGCCTACCAGGGCCATGCCATAGATAATCCAGCCTAGTAATACGGCAATAAGTTTTGGATCCCATGCCCAATACGCACCCCAGGCGGTTTTTCCAGTAAATGCACCAGTTAAAATACCGATTGTATTAAAAATAAAACCAATCAGCAGGGCCCGGAAATTGAGTAATTCGAGATAACTGAGTGAGGGCAGGCGATCATAAAAATAACCAAGTTTATTGCCCCGGAATTCATAGTAGAGCAGGATATACATCAATCCTGCGAGAAAAGCAGAAGAAAATGAAGCATATCCGATTAAGTTAAAAACCACATGAAATTCAAAATATACGTTTTTGAGGATTTCAGGTAACGGTGACTCAATATCAATAAAAACCATAGCAATGAGTTGTAAAACAAATAATATCGAACTATGAAAAATGCCCAGAGAATATTCTTTCTCTGACCTGATATAGATCTTATTCAACAATGCAAAACACCACATAAAGGTGGTCATCGATTGAAAGGCATCGGCCAGTGGTAAATGTCCGCTTACGACATAAATCTGAATCAATACCAGTGTGTGAATGCTAATAGCAAGGTTGTCAAAGATTCTGGCCTGATATTTATGACGATCATTCTTTTCGGTAAAATATCGATAGTAAAAGTAAGCCGTAATCAGATAAAGTATTGGAGATAAAATTCGTAATATTTGAAATATCATATCGTTACCAACGTTTCAAAATTTAATACCCTTGTTTCATATTGAAATACAAATTGAATAATTATCAGATAATTCCCATCGCTAAATTTCTCCTAATTTAATAAAATTAAATGGCTTATGTAATATTATTCTTATAGAAATTAGTTTGGCATGATTATTGTCATATGTTTATATCTGTAATAGGAGAATATCATAAATGGTTAAAACCATAATTATATATATGTTGCTAATATCTGGTGTAATGGCCGCAGAAATTTCCGGCACAATCCGTAATGCACTTAATGGGGCGCCCATAATTGGCGCCAATGTGATTCTGCTTAATACAAATCTTGGCGCTGCAACGAATTATCAGGGAAAATTTGTTATCCATGATGTACCGGCAGGGGAGTATAAACTGGACGTCCAATACGTTGGGTATATGTTGGAATCATCCCCCGATATAAATGTGGAAGAGGATACACAGATTTCTTTAAAACTGGATATGAAGGAAGATGTGCTCGAATCTGAAAATATCGTCGTAACAGGAACACGTACACGTCGTTTGATAAAAGACAGTCCGGTGAGTACTGAAGTGATTCATGCAGATGAAATCAAAAATATGGGTGCAGAAAATGTCGGTGAGGTTCTCGAGGAGCGTGCTGGAATCATCGTCAATCAGGATGGTGCACGTGGGGGCATGTTAAGTGCACAGCTCCAGGGTCTTGATGACAACCATACTCTTATTTTGATTGACGGGGCCCCGGTCATTGGGCGAATCGCGGGACAACTGGATCTCTCAAGAATATCTGTACAAAATATCGATCGTATAGAAATTGTTAAGGGAGCGGCATCTGCGCTATATGGGAGTGAGGCAGTTGGCGGCGTGATAAACATAATTACGCGCGCTCCGGAAGATCAATTGGACTATAGCCTTAATGCAAATGTTGGTACATTTAACGCCCGTAATATTAAGGCAGATGCATCGACGGCTCAGAACAACACCGCCATTACCGCATCTGCGGAACACCATCAGGCAGATGGCTACGATTTGGATCCGCGCACTCAAAATACGACTTCTGATGACTATTCAAATTACACCTTGTTTGGCAAGGTAAAACAGACCATTACTGACCGGTTATCTGTACAAGCCAGTGGTGAGTTCTTTGATCAACGGCAAAAGGGATTTGATGGGGGACAGCGGACCACGGATATTCAGAATTGGTATATGAACCTGTCGAGTCAATGGCAATTGGCTAATTTTTCAAAATTTACTGGCAGATTATATCATACATCCTATTCAAAATATATTGATCGGGCCGGGACAATAATAGATAACGTCGAAAAACTCACACGTGGCGAATTTATATACAATCGTGTGTTGGATAATCACATGTTGACCATGGGGGGCGAAATTTCTGACAATCGTCTGAACACCAACCGGATTGATGAAGGTAATAAAGCCGTACAAAATTATTCATTCTATGCTCAGGACGAAATATTTTATAAAACACTTGAATTTAACCTGGGTGTGCGTGCGGATTACCACTCCGAATTTGAATTTAACCTTTCGCCAAAATTTGGTGTATTGTTCAAGCCGACAGACGAATTACGTTTTCGGGGATCATTCGCCCGTGGTTTCAGGGCGCCTGACTTTATAGAGTTATATCTGGTTTTGGATCACTCAGGACTCACATCGCAGCCATATATCGCATACGGAAACCCGAATTTGACACCGGAAACATCTACAAGTATCAATGCCGGAGCTGAATATCATTTTAACAGCAGTGCGGTTGTACGTCTGAATGTCTTTAATAATCATCTTACGGATATGATTAATAGCCGGCTGGATTCCGTCACATCTGATGGCGTACAAATGTATACCTATGAGAATCTGAATGAGGCCTATACCCGCGGTATGGAATGGGATATGACAATCCGCATGTTTACTTATTTCCGTCTGACCGGTGGCTACTCTTTTTTGGAGACTGAGGATGTTAATACCGGCAAATCGTTTTATAACCGGCCAAAACATTCTGCCCGTGTAAAATTTGACTGGGATTTTAGTGAATTCGGATTTTCCGGAAATGTGAGATGGAGATATATTGGTGAACGTCTGGTGGTGAACATAAAGGGACAGGAATTATTTGCGCCTTATTATGCTCTGTGGTCTTCACGGATTGAACAGCGAATCTGGGGACCGCTTTCGGCCTACGTGAGCGTCGTTAATATTTTAGATTATCAGGACCGGGACTACGTAGCCTTGCCCGGGCGCCTGGTGTATATCGGCTTGGAGATAAACTAGGTCTATTGAAAATTGGTATTAGGAATTAGGAACTTGGAACCTGGATTGGGGAAAGTAGTTGAGGGCAAATTGTTTTACGCATTAATGAACTCACCATTCAGTATTGGATATTCGGGTTAACTGCGATCCAGGTTTCACATTCATAAAAACTTTAATGTAGTAAAAAACTAATAAGAGGAGATACAAAATGCGTTTATTACTTTCACTTAGTCTGGTTGTTTTGGTTATGCTTATGAGCAGTTGCAGTACGAATGAGAACGATCCCATAGATCCGGGCACAGGGGGTGGTGATCCTATTACATTGCCTGTTACAGACTAGCGAAGTATATTATATCAGCTTGTCTCAGAAGAAAACAGTGGATGTTGTTGATCATTATATGGAGAACTCATGGGACATTTCTATAGAAAATTTGACTAAAATTTCTGTAAATGGCGGATCAACTGCTCCGGGGAAAGTCTATGTCCACATGGTTGAAACTGAGGATTATGGCGCGATTACCGCTGCACCTGACGGTATGTATATGACCGATACCCAGAAAGATGGTCCGGTGATCGGCGAAAATTGGTATTTCTATGATGTAACCACACATATGGTCAGTCCGTTGGATAATGTTTATATCATAAAAACCGATGCTGGAGAATACTACAAATTCAGGGTTTCCGAATCAGTATTTACCACCCGGACCGACGGCGAATTGAAAATCCTGATAGACAAAATTTCAGCACCTGCGGCACCCGAGTTTCAGGATCCCTCAGGCCGCGTACGTACTGCAATCTTCACACTGTCAGGAGAAAAGTTATCCTATTTTCAATTGAAATCCGGAGAAGAGGTTGAGGTCTCTGATCCTGAAAACTCAACCGAATGGGATTTTCAGTCTGATTTTGTAACTTTATCAATGAATTGTGGTACCAGTGGTTCCGGACTGGCCGGAGCAATAAAAGACGAAGTAACTGCATTTGAGGAAGTTCTAAGTGCACCTGTCGACGGATATATGGTCGATGATACTACAAAGAGCGAATTTGCAATTGGCGATGCATGGTACAACTATGATTTCATGACACATACCTTGTCCGCACACCCATATTCCTGGATTGTAAAAACCGCCGAAGGCAAATATGCCAAATTACAGTTTGTTAAAACCGATTTTTCCGGGCAGTCGGCTGGTGTTGCAGTGGTCAGGTTTATGTATCTTGAGAGCGGCAATCAGTTTTAGATCTTGTGCTATCTTGTACTATCTTGGGCTATCTTGCCCTACTATGTAGTCCATCTTATAGATGGACTACACCGATGTTGTAATCCATTGAACCACTCCACAGAATCCCCTGTCTTTGTGACAGGGGATTTTTAATTTGTGACCATACCCACACTTAACAAAATAAATTTTGTTAAAACTTGACAAAAATAATTTTGTCATATATATTTCCATTAGTTGATTCGTAAATGAGGATCCCGCTTATGGAAAATCTCGCTTTTCAAAAAGTACCGCTTTTTTCAAATCTGACCAATGATCAGCTGGATGAGATTGTTCAGAAGGGAGCCGTTAAAACATATCAAAAATATGAGATGGTTCTTTTCTGCGATCAACCGGAGACCAAGTTTTTTGTGGTTTTACAAGGCCGCTTAAAGAACTCCCGTTATACTGAAGATGGCCAGGAGGCGGTGTTTACATTTTTGAGTGAGGGCGATTTCTTTGGCGAAATGTGTATATTTGATGATGAAATAAGCGAATCGAACATCATTACCCTTGAACCTTCACAGATATTTTCAATCCATAGAACTGATTTTTTAGAAATGCTCAACCGCTATTCACGCATTAATATAAATTTATTACGTGAAATGACTCAGAAAATTCGACGCAGAAATGCACATATTAAAAGTCTGACAATTCAGAATGCGACCGGTAAAGTGGCCAATACTATTTTACGCTTGGTTGATGATCAGGGCGCATTTAATTTAGGTAAAATCGAAATTCAAAGGTTGCCCACGCACCGGGATATTGCTAATATGGTTGGAACGAGTCGTGAAACCATTTCGCGTGCACTTAAATCACTAACCAGAAAAGGTTTTATCCGGCGGGAGGGTAACAAACTGGTCATATGTGACTATCAGGAATTTAGAGCCAGTTTCTCTTAAAACTTCAATAAACTCTTGCCCGAAAAAGCCGAATATTACTCAAAAAGTAATTTCGCATTATGAATGAATCCAATACTTTATTAATGAATATATATAATCCTGCGAATCAAACACGTAGTGAGTTGATCGATAATTATGTGGTGCGTGTTAAGGAATTCCAGGAAATCTACCGCATCATTAAAAGTGATGATATGGCGCATCCTCCCAGTCACTTCCTGGTACAGGGACAACGTGGAAGCGGAAAAACAACCCTCTTGCTTCGTATCTACTATGAAGTAAAGGATAATCCTCAACTCAGTGAATGGCTCATCCCGGTTCGGTTTGATGAAGAACAGTATAATATCCGGACGTTGTATAAATTATGGGAAAATATTGCCGTCTATCTGGAGGATGAAATAGATAATGGTTTTTACGGACTACTTGACAGGATGCGGGAATCCTTCGATGATAAAAATTATGATCAGGTTTGTTTCAATATTCTAAAAGATAAACTGATTGCTGAAAATAAAAAACTGGTCCTCTTTGCTGACAATTTCGGAGACATGCTGAATAAATTTCAAGCCGAGGAAGTGAAGAGACTCTATCAGGTTTTGGCATATGAAAATTTAATACGAATTGTCGGTGCATCCGCGGTACCTTTCTGGAGTGCAAATATCGATCAATCCTTCCTCGATCTTTTAAAAATAATCCAATTGGAAGAACTTGATCCAAATGAAACTACCAATTTGTTGCTTAATCTGGGCGATTATTATCAGACACGCTCGGTTAAGGAAATTGTACATAAAGAAAAAGGCCGGGTTGAGGCGCTCCGCCGTCTAACTGGTGGGATTCCGCGGACTATTGTGCTGCTCTATGAGATTTTTATCGATAATGAGAGCGGTGACTCTTTTCGTGACCTGGAGGCAATACTTGACAGGGTTACTCCCTTGTATAAACATCGCATGGATGACCTTTCTCCACAGCAGCAGGAGATTGTACATGCCATTGCCATGAGCTGGGATGCTGTAGGAGTTCGAGATATTGCGCTTGAAACACGCATGGAAAGTAAGGCTGTCTCCGCCCAGTTAAAACTACTCGAAATGGGTCGGGTTGTAAGTAAAATAAAAACAAATATTAAGAACCACTTATATCAGCTAAATGAACGATTCTTCAATATATGGTATCTCATGCGTTATGGTCGTAAAAAAGACCGTAACCGGGTGCTTTGGCTGGTGCGGTTCCTGGAAAACTGGTGTAGCAGTGAGGAGTTGGTGCTCCGGGCTGAAAATCATTTACGCGCTCTCCAAAAAGGCAGCATGTATGAAAAACATGCTTTGTTTATGACAGAAGCACTTTCTCACACGGATATTCCAGAAGATCTTCAGTATCTGATGATTCGAGAGACCCGGCGTCTGCTGACCGAGAAAAATCAGGAATTGCTGGAAGAACTTTCCAAATCCGATCGTGAATTATATAATGCCTTCGCCCATCATTATGCAGAAAAAAACTACGATAAAGCACTAAAAAATTTATTGGAGATTAGAAATAAAAATGATTTCGTTAATGGCATGCTTGGATTTTTGTATGAGATACATTTGGGCGATTCAAAGAAGGCCGAACAATTTTATCTAAAAGCAATTGAGATGGGTAATACATCAATGATTTTTAACCTGGCTAATTTGTATGAATCCGACCGCAGAGATTATGTCAATGCTGAGAAATATTTTCTCATGGCATCCCAGAACAATAACGATAAAGCACTTGCCAGATTGGGGTTGATGTTTGAGCACAAGTTAAATGACTTTAAAAAAGCGGTTAAATACTATAACCAGGGTATAAAGGCCGGCAATTCTGAGTGCATGAATAATCTTGGTCTTTTTTATCAGAATATCTACAAAGATTACGAGAAGGCGGAAAAATACTATACGATGTCTTCAAAAAAGGGCAATATTGATGCTCTGAACAATCTTGCCTGGCTATACTTTATCCGCAAGGAGAGAAAGTCAGCTGCGCTAAGCCTTCTAAATCAGGTGGGTGATAAGAGTAAAGAATTGACCAATGCATATGTGTGGTCAATGGTGCTCTTATGGAACAACAAATTTGACCTGGCCATCAGCAAATCTCAGGAATTTATCGATAATGAAAAAGTGATCACAAATTTTAGCCGTGGTATCCAGCCATACCTCATGATGTTGATCGCCAAGAAACAGTATGATTATATTTATTCTCTCTTCAGGAGAAATAAATTTAATATCCGCGATAAATATAAACCAATTTATTACGCACTGATGTATTTTTTAAGAGAGTCTAAACCGGATGAGTATATCCGTATGGGCTCTGAAATAAAGCAAACCGTCGATGAAATAATAGAGCAAATTAATCAGATGCAAACAGATTATGCCTAATATGGATTTTGCCGCGATATATCCCTCCTCTATTTTATATTACTATATTTTATACGCTCAACTGCAACTGATTTATTCATCTCTCGCTGAGACGCAGTGAAGGAAAACGAAGAATAAAAAATATCAGATTATAAATTTTCCAGTACCAAATTCCCAGTTCCAAATTTCAAATAACGAATAACTAATTACTCATCCCTCATGCCTGCTTTGCATATCCTTCACATCATTTCATCTAAATATTAAAATTATAGTCAAAATATTAGAAAATCGTAGAAAATTTTGTAAATTCGAAGATTATGCAATTTTGAACTTTTTTAATTAAAATTTGTAGATAATACCTAAGCAGAGTGTATTATATGCATCAGAGAAGTTCACGATGACAGTAATAAAATAATTTTTTATATAGAAGACACGGAGGAATGAATGGTTTTCGGTAAGGCAACAATTATTTTTGCTCTAGTGGCAGTAGGGATTTCAGCTATTTACTATTTGCTGGCAGCCAGAGATGAGGCATCAACAAAAAAAAATAAGGATAATAAGAATGCGGACTTTTTTAAAAAATTGGGCCGCCTCACATATTATGCAATGACCGCCTTGGTATCTGTCGCTTCGATTTATCTACTTTATCTATTTATGTCACACCAATTTCAATTTCAATATGTTTATCAATATAGTTCCCGGAGTCTTCCTGCCGGTTTACTTGTTTCTGCATTCTGGGCCGGACAGCAGGGCTCATTCCTGTTATGGGCATTAGTAACAGCTATTATGGGGCTATTTCTGCTACGTTCTGCGGGTAAGTTCGAAAATTATGCTATGATTTTTCTAAACATTATTCAGGCGTTCTTTCTCGTCTTATTGATACAGGCAAGCCCGTTCGAAGCCCGGTTTCCTGCGCCACCTGATGGTGCCGGACTTAATCCGTTGTTACAAAATTTTTGGATGATCATTCATCCGCCCATAGTCTTCATAGGATATGCTGCGATTGCGTTTCCGCTAGTTCTCGCGTTTTCTGCATTATTAAAAGAAGAATATAATGGTTGGTTAAAACTGGCTTTTCCCTGGACCATTATTTCTTCCGTCACTCTCGGAGCTGGCCTGATTATTGGCGCTTTTTGGGCCTACGAAACATTGGGCTGGGGAGGTTACTGGGGTTGGGATCCGGTTGAGAATTCTTCTTTGATTCCCTGGTTGACCATATTAGCCTTATTACATGGTCTGGTAGTACAAAAACGTAATTCTGCATTAGCTCGTACAAATTTCTTTTATGCGATAATATCATATCTGCTTGTATTATATGCCACATTTCTGACAAGAAGTGGCGTGCTGGCTGATTTCTCAGTTCATTCATTCCAGGATCTGGGTATCAATAGTCTGTTAATTTTATTTATTCTTACGATTGTGGTAATAGGAATTATATTATTTATTCCCCGCATTAAAAAATTTCCATATCAAGCAATAGATTTCTCAAGACCAAATCGTGAAAATGCACTTGTGTTTAGTATCTGGCTCCTGACAGCCTCGGCATTTCTGACCATAATTGGTACCTCCTCGCCACTCCTTTCCGGACTTTTTGGTGAACCTTCACAGGTAGATGTATCGTTTTATGATAAAGTAAATATGCCCATCGGAATCCTTATGGGTATTTTGCTGGGAATTACACCTTATTTACTCTGGACAGAAAAGAGTTTTAAAGAAATTCCAAAGCGGATGCTTCTTCCATTCATCCTTGCCTTTGCATCTGTAATCGTAGTCTATCTGAGTGGTATGGATGATGTGCCAAGTTTGCTGTTCTTTTTTGCTGCTGCATTTAGCATCTGGACCAGTATTTTTATTCTGATTAAAAATTTACGTGTGAACTGGATGAATTCTGCAGCGCCACTCGCTCATTTGGGCGTTGGAATTTTGTTACTTGGAATTATCGGATCAGGCTACTTTTCACAGAGTACGCGACTGGTTTTATCAGAAGGTACACCTGCCCAGGCATTTGAATATCAACTCACTTACCATGGTTTAAAATCAATGCCTGATGGTAAGAGTATTGCAGAAATTCATGTGTCTGACGGGACAGATGAATTCGTGTTAAAACCGCGCTTATTTCCCATAAAATATGGCGAAGGCGTGATGCGTGAACCGGATATAAAACCCGGTGTATTTAGTGATCTATATATTTCTCCTTTAGAAAACCGTGATTCTCATTCTCATGAGGAGGGGCACACGCTCACCCTGGTCAAGGGTGAAAGTGAAACTGTCTCGCCCTATAAGATTACGTTTATCAATTTTAATATGCAGCAGCATGATGGTGGGAGCCATATGCGAGTCGGTGCTGATCTTGAAGTTGAGTTTAATAATGAAATTTACAATCTGAGCCCCGCTATCATAATGGGTGCACAAGGGAGAGAAATGGCACCGGTAAAATTACCGGCAACTTCTGACAAAGAGCCGCTTATATTTCTGGCATCGCTCAATGCGGATTCAAAAATGGTTGAATTAACCATCCAGGGTTTGCACACGGATGACGAAGAATCCGTCGCCCAACTTATTGTCGAGGTTAATAAAAAACCGTTTATGGGAATCCTGTGGTTTGGCACCATACTACTGCTATTGGGAAGCATTGTTGCCTTTGTCAAGCGGGTAAAGATGCCATAGCCATTCTGGCGTCATAATTGATATTGTAAATAAGAATATAAAATTTCGTGTGTCATCTTGTCCAAAAAGGCCCTCCTGTCCCGGAACGGGATCTTGCGGATAAGGGCCTTTTCCCTGTGGTAAGATTAGGTTAAATAATCGAATAATTGTCAATTTAGTAAACGTGTAAAGTTCCCATCTATAGGATCCTGTTCCAGGACAGGATGAGCGGGCTTTGTGTGCAATTACATTTCTATACGCATGCCTTCTTGCCTGTATCCTTTCTGATTCTCATCTCTCCATTAATTTATACACTTATTAAAATTTCCATGCTAATAACAAATAACCAATTACTATTAACTACTTTTATTCTAACTTCAACCTTTTTACTCTCTCTCCGCAACCTTTGTCGTAAGATTTCGTCTTTCATTTTAGGTGTTAATAAATGAGAGGATGTCCCAATGACCAAAAATGCGCACAATATGATGTTATTTTTCCTGATTATATCTCAAATATTTATAGCAATGGCAAATGCGGAAACCCTGGTGGAACTTAAAGAATTCCGATCAGAAGAAGTTAAAATTGCAGGATTTTCAATATCAAATGGTCAGGAAATTACAATTGAATTGACAGCAATTATGCCCAGAAAATATACCAGCAAAGTTTCATTTTCTTCTGCCTGGATATTAAATGCAGATTCCCGCGAAGTAGTGTGGGTAAGTCAGGATGCGGAGATTGATGATCGTGATGGAATCCGGGCGACTTTAAAAGATGAAATTAAATTGGAGCCTGGTACATTTGAAGTTTACTATTCTACCTACCCGTATTATTATTCATCCGATAACTGGTACAACAGGTCTCAAGACGGATTTTTCTCATACATTTTTAATGATGATAAAGATTATATTTTTGAAGATGAATATGAAGAAATGTATTTGCGGATAGAGGGAATAGGTTCTGCCATCTCTGAAGACGAATTGTTGAAAAGGCAGGAACAATTCCGAGACAATTCATTTGTATCGTTCAGCCGCGTCAGAGACGAAGAGATGTTTGATCAGGTATTTAAGGTTGAAAAACCAGTGGAATTAAATGTATATGCGATCGGAGAAGCGCGCAGGGATGGCGAATATGATTTTGGTTGGATCGTTAATTTAAAAACCCGTGAAAAAGTCTGGCGATTGAATTACAAAGAATCTGAACATGCCGGTGGCGCACGTAAAAACAGGGCGAGCCGGGAAAAAATTAATATTGAACCCGGTACGTATCGGATAATGTATGTCACAGATGATTCGCATAGCTATAATCGTTGGAATATGGCGCCTCCATATGATCCGGAATTTTGGGGTGTAACGGTATGGTTCGAAAATCCCTCGGATAAACAGTATCTGGCCAAACTTGATACAGAAAATAATTCGGGAATTACCCCAATCGTGGAATTTAATAAGGTGCGTGACCGTGAATACCTGTCACAGGGATTCAGTCTGAAAGAACGGATGGATGTGCAAATATATGCTTTAGGAGAAGGCAGCGACGGAGATATGTATGACTATGGTTGGATTGTTGATCTCACAACCCGTAAGACAGTATGGAAAATGGATTATTATGAAACAGAATCTGGCGGTGGAGATGAGAAAAACCGTCTTTTTGATGGTATAATTACCCTGGACGCCGGGAAATACATGGTATACTATATTACAGATGATTCACATGCATATCATTCCTGGAATACGGGCGAACCCTATGACAAAAAGAAATGGGGCATAACCGTCTCGGTTCCTGCCGAAAAAGTTAACCAGGCAATGGCCATTGAGTATGATGAGTCTCAGGATAAATCAGTACTGGTGAAAATGACACGTGTTGGTGACTCAGATCGTCGCAGGGCACGATTTGAGTTGAGTGAAGATCAACATGTTAATATTTATGCCATCGGCGAAGGGGATGATGGTCATATGTATGACTATGCCTGGATAGAGGATGCAAATACCGGAAAGGTAATGTGGGAAATGACCTATCGCAAAACAAAGCGTGCTGGTGGTGCCCATAAAAACCGCATGTTCGATGATAATATCTTATTACCCTCCGGTGAGTATTATGTGATATTTGAGTCGGATGATTCCCACTCATTTGCAGACTGGAATGCCAGCCCGCCTCACGATCCGATAAACTGGGGTATCACGGTTACACTGGCACAGAACTACTTCTTAGTTTATGTATATCTACCACGAAGCGCGCGAAGTACACGAAGGAAATTCGAATAGTAAATCTTCGTGCTCTTCGTGAACTTCGTGGTGATTACACATTAATTGTTCCTCGATTGAAAAGTAAAAGATTGTTCTTCACCCAATGTGAGTACCATGTCCTCCGCAGATGGTAAAAATATCTTCAGTTCACTTTCATTGACAGAATCCTCGCTATCAGATTAATAAGTAACAGATTTTTAAAATTAGCTCTACAAGTGTGCCTGATTTTTTTGTAATATCCCTCTTTGAATAAAACACATATCATGGCGGTGAAATGGAGCAAAAAGCAGAAAAATTACAAAGAAGAAGTGTCAAAGAACTGGATGATATATTAGGAAAATCATATCCGGTACTTGATGATGGATTTATCCGGGTTGTCGACTATATGGGCTCGGATGAAGCAATAGTTCAGGCGGCGCGGGTATCATATGGCGATGGAACCAAAAAAGTCCATCAGGATCGTGGGCTTATCAGATATTTGATGAGACATCGCCATTCCACACCCTTTGAGATGTGTGAAATTAAATTCCATCTGCGTGTGCCTATGGATGCCTGGCGGCAATGGATACGTCACCGGACAGCAAATATAAATGAATATTCCACACGTTATTCTATTGCAATTGATGCATCCCAGATGACACAACCCGATGAATGGCGTCTGCAAGCTACATCAAATCGTCAGGGAAGTGATGGTGTTCTGGAAAAAGCAAAAGGGCAGGAATTAACTCGCAAAGAATCAGAATTGCAAAATCTGGCACGAAATACGTATAATGAGCGTCTCGAACTGGGAATTGCGAGAGAGCAGGCGAGAAAAGATTTGCCATTGAGCACTTATACTGAAGCCTATTGGAAAATAGATCTGCATAATTTACTTCACTTCCTGGCCTTACGCATGGATGAGCATGCACAGTATGAAATCCGTATGTTTGCCAAGACCATCGGTGAACAGGTGGTCAGCCGGTGGTGTCCATTGACCTGGGAAGCATTCATGGATTATCGTATCAATGCGGTTTCCCTCACAGATCTTGAGACCCAGGTGATAAAAAAAATATCTGCAAATGATAATGAAGGGGCTATAAAATTAGCCACTGATTTTGGCTGGATCAGTTACCGGGATGATGGAGGCTTAAAGGCACATCTGGAACGGGCTGAAACCGAGGAAAAACTGAGGGATCTTAACTTACAAATTCCGTGGTTGAAATAATATTGCTCAATCGTTGTTAAAAGGGTTTGAATGGATTAAATTGCACAGATATTTTTTTACAGGAGATGAAAATAATGGCAATACAAGCCATGACATTTCAGGATACTTATGATCTGATGTCTTTAAAACTGAATAAATTAGTACCTGAAATTGAAATTAAATATAAAGCCGAACTGGCTTATGAAATAAATCGATTAAAAAAAGAAAAAAATGCTGTCATTCTAGGCCACAATTATATGGAACCGGCATTATATATCTCGGTGCCGGATATTGTGGGAGATTCACTGGAACTGGCCCGTGCCGCTGCAGATACCACAGCCGATATCATCATATTCTGTGGTGTGCGTTTTATGGCGGAAACCGCAAAAATTCTGAGTCCGGATAAAATGGTTCTGATTCCATCAGCAAAAGCCGGTTGTTCATTAGCTGAAAGTATCACAGCTGAGGATGTTCGTGAACTGCGTAAAAAATATCCCGGAGTACCGGTCGTTACCTATGTTAATACCTATGCAGATGTGAAAGCTGAAACAGATATTTGCTGTACATCGGGAAATGCATCAAAAGTGATTAGTTCCCTGGAATCCGATAAAATAATATTCTTACCTGATGAATACCTGGCAAAAAATGTGGCTCGTGAGACCGGGAAAAGGATTATCTTTCCATCAAAAAAACCACGTCCTGAATCGAGCACAACCGACTCACTTCTTGATTATGAATTAATTGGCTGGCATGGCAAATGTGAGGTTCACGAACAGTTTACCGTTAAAGATATTGAAGATGTGCGCAAACAATTTCCCGATGTTCTGGTGTTGGCGCATCCCGAGTGCAGCCCGGAAGTTGTTGAAGCATCCGATTATTCCGGCAGTACATCAAAAATGATAGACTATGTGCGCGATTCACGTGCGGAAAGATATTTACTGCTTACCGAGTGCAGCATGGGTGATAATATCATAGCTGAAAATCCGGATAAAGAAATGGTGCGCATGTGCAGTATTCGCTGCCCTCACATGAATGAGATAACACTGGAAGATACGCTTAAATCACTGCAGTTGGACCAATACCAGGTAGAAGTTCCGGAAGATCTGCGGAAACGGGCTAAAATTGCAATCGATCGGATGCTCGAATATGTATGATCTTCTGTGCAATTTGCACTCCTGAGATGTAATCAATTTACCCTGTAAAAACAAAATACAATTGTCAATTTGTATACGGTGGTGATAGCGTTTAATTGGCGGTTGAGAGGATAATGTCATAATGAATATATATGCTATAATAATTCTGGTAACACTGGTTTTTAGTTATGTATTGGATCTGGTTACCAACCTGTTGAACCTAAAACATCTTAAACCGGAATTACCTGAAGAATTTGATGGAGTTTATGATGGGGATACATATCGAAAGTCTCAAGAGTACACCCGTGTAAGCACTCGTTTTGGATTTCTTACCTCCACGTTTGGCATTGTTCTGACACTTGCATTCTGGTTCATGGGTGGGTTCAATTATCTTGACAGTATTGTGACCTCATGGCAGCTTCATCCGGTACTAACCGGAATACTCTATATTGGAATTCTGGTCATTGCCAGGTCAATTTTATCCCTGCCGTTTAGTATTTATGACACATTTGTTATTGAAGAAAAATTTGGCTTTAACAAAACTACAGTCAAAACTTTTATCACAGATATGTTAAAAGGATTTGTATTGTCTGTGGTACTTGGCGGACCATTGCTAGCTGGCTTGCTGTTCTTTTTTGATTATGCAGGAGCACAGGCATGGCTATATTGCTGGGCAGCAACTACGGTGTTTAGCCTGATAATTCAATTTATTGCCCCTACATGGATAATGCCTTTATTTAACAAATTTACGCCACTGGAAGAGGGAGACCTCAGGACCGAAATTACGAATTATGCGGAATCTGTAGACTTTCCATTAAAAGGATTATTTGTAATCGATGGTTCGAAAAGATCGAGCAAATCGAATGCATTTTTTACTGGATTTGGCAAAAATAAACGAATTGCCTTGTTTGATACATTGATAGAGAAACATACAATCCCTGAACTTGTGGCGGTTCTTGCCCATGAAATTGGTCATTATAAGAAAAAACATATATTAAAAAGTATGATGATCAGTATTTTACACATGGGATTCGTTTTCTATCTTCTGTCATTATTTCTCGCTCACGAAGGATTATTTAACGCATTCTATATGGAGAATATGTCTGTCTATGCAGGGCTCATATTTTTTGGTATGTTATATGCACCCATTGAGTTAATACTAGCGATATTTATGCATGTGTTTTCCCGAAAAAATGAATATGAGGCCGATAGGTATGCTGCTGATACAACTGGTAAAGCCAGTGATTTGATTAATGCTTTAAAAAAATTATCGGTAAATAATCTGTCGAATTTAACGCCGCACCCTTGGTATGTGTTTCTGAATTATTCACACCCTCCAGTATTGCAGAGAATTCGCGCCCTGGACCAATAATTCATATTTATTTATTGTAAAACTCCCATATACGCCAAATGGATAGTCATTTATAATTAAGAATCATTGCCCCCATGCAGGTGATTCATGCTATAATTTTTAAATTTGAAAACACTTTTTTATAATTGGGAAAATAATCTGTATTTTTGCCAATCCCACTATTTCTATTAATTACATAACTCATTATAATTAAATAACTTATGTAAAATAAGTGTTTAAAAAATATTTTGGCATGATAGTTGTCTCTATTTAATGCAATTATGGAATAAAGTAGACCATGGATGGTTCATATTTTCTATAAAGAGGCCGGGCGCATAACCTGGCCTTTTTTTGTTTGAATCATTGTACATTGGCATTTCTTCTTTTTTAAATTCGTTGTATATTATTCTTACAATTTGCAGGTATCAGAAATATTAATGAGAGCTGACAAATTACACTTACCACTAAACATCTTCATGAAAACGCGACAACATTCTTCCAATCCGAGGAGATACCCCTATGAAAATGATGCAGGCATTGGTAAAAAAATATAAAGAACCCGGTTTGTGGCTGGACGAAGTCCAGGTACCGGAACCTGGAATTAATGATGTCATGGTGAAAATTCAGAAAACCTCGATATGTGGAACTGATGTACATATATACAATTGGGACGCCTGGGCGCAGAAAACGATAAATACACCAATGGTTATCGGGCATGAATGGGTTGGCATTGTTGAATCGTTTGGCAGTAATGTTCATGATCTGGTTGAGGGAGAGGTTGTGAGTGGTGAAGGTCACCTGGTATGCGGGCACTGCCGGAACTGTCTGGCCGGACGCAGGCATTTGTGCATGAATACCCGTGGGGTTGGAGTCAACCGCGATGGTGCTTTTGCGGAATATCTGTGCATACCAGCCAGTAATATTTGGGTATGTGATCCCGGAATTCCGGCGGATATATTGTCCTGTTTTGATCCCTTGGGCAATGCAGTTCATACAGCCTTGTCATTTGATTTATTGGGCGAGGATGTACTGATCACCGGAGCCGGACCAATCGGGATAATGGCCGTGGGTGTGGCAAAGCAGGCTGGGGCGCGCTATGTCGTTATAACAGATGTGAATCCATACAGGCTGGATCTGGCTAAAAAAATGGGTGCAACCCGGGCTGTTGATGTGCGGCGTGAACAGCTGGAAGATGTCATGCATGAACTTGGGATGACCGAGGGTTTTGACGTGGGATTGGAAATGTCCGGTAGCCAGGCCGCTTTAAAAGATATGTTAAAGACAATGTGTCATGGTGGTAAAGTGGGCTTGCTGGGGATTCTGGAACCAAATACACTCATTGACTGGGATACGGTTGTATTTAATGGCTTGACACTGAGAGGTATTTATGGCCGGCAAATTTTTGAAACCTGGTATAAAATGACGGCCATGGTGCAATCGGGTCTGGATATTAATCCTGTGATCACACATCGCATTCACTATACTGAGTTTAAAGAGGGGTTTGAAGCAATGCGAAGTGGGAACTCAGGAAAAATTGTTATGGACTGGACAAATAAAAATATAGACTAATAGCATGAGGATGATTTATGTACGGCGCAATAAAGGATCACTTAAGAGAAACAATTAGTTCAATTAAATCCGAGGGACTTTATAAAGATGAACGCATCATCACAAGTCCTCAGGGTGCCATGATCAATGTGCGTGGTGGTAAGAAAGTATTAAATATGTGTGCCAATAATTATCTGGGTCTTTCCTCACATCCGGAAATTATTGCTGCTGCAAAAGCCAGTTTTGACGATTGGGGATATGGCCTGTCATCTGTGAGATTTATCTGCGGGACCCAGGAAATTCACAAAAAACTGGAACAGGATATAAGTGATTTTCTTGAAATGGAAGATACCATATTGTATACCTCTTGTTTTGATGCCAATGGCGGATTGTTTGAGACCCTGCTTTCAGAAGAAGATGCAATAATCAGTGATGAATTAAATCATGCCAGTATTATTGATGGTGTTCGTCTTTCTAAGGCCCAAAGATACCGCTATAAAAATAGTGATATGAATGATCTGGAGGAGAAATTAAAAGAAGCGGCAAGTGCCAGATTCCGCTTGATTGCAACCGATGGTGTTTTTTCGATGGATGGGTATATTGCAAATCTGCAGGGAATATGTGACCTGGCAGAAAAATATGACGCCATGGTTATGGTTGATGATTCCCATGCCGTTGGCTTTATGGGAGAAAAGGGCAAAGGAACCCATGAACACTGCGGCGTAATGGATCGGGTAGATATTATCACCGGCACGCTGGGTAAGGCATTGGGTGGTGCCAGTGGCGGGTATACCAGTGGCAAAAAAGAAATTATCGAATTACTCAGGCAACGTTCCCGGCCATATTTATTTTCAAATACGGTGGCACCCGGTATTGTGCTGGCATCAATAAAGGTCCTGGATCTGCTTACCCAGTCTGATGATTTGCGGGTAAAACTAAGAAAAAATACTACTTACTTTCGGAAGGCTATGACAGAAGCAGGATTTGATATTTTGCCCGGAACACATCCAATTGCACCGGTCATGCTGGGAGATGCAGTATTAGCACAAAAAATGGCCGCAAAAATGCTCGAAAAAGGGGTGTATGTGATTGGATTTTCTTTCCCGGTGGTTCCAAAAGGTAAAGCCAGGATCAGAACCCAAATATCTGCAGCACATTCACAGGAAGATCTTGAGTTTGCCGTCAAGAAATTCCGGGAAGTGAAATTGGAAATGGGGTTGTGAGGAAAAGAGGTTAAGAGGCAAAAAGGCAAATAGGATAAATTGTGAGAGAAAAGGACAGAGAATAAGTGCGCAAAAAAAGTCCCTGAGCGCCCAAGTCCCTAAGTCCTAAGCAAAAATCTTAACCGGAGATTAGCGCAAGTGGTCTCCGGCAATCTCTTTCTCAGCGCAGATCCTGATGAAAAAAATACTTGACAAGAAAAACAAAGATGTAAAAATTTCTCTAATCTCTAACTCTCTAATCTCTAATCTCTAATTAGTCACCTGCTCCGACAATTTCTTCCCCATCCATCCTTTGGCCAGGAAAAGAGTAATCGGTGTGATCATTGCGATACAGGCATATATAAACCACATCGTCTCCGTATTCAGTAGTTCCGGCGCCACGCCGTCCTGGCAATATTGAGTAAGAAACCATCCCGAATAAAAACTGGTAATCATTTTTGTCATGAACCATGGAAACTGGCCAATACCCATATAAATACCGGTCATGTTTTTCGGAGCTATTTGCGCAATCCACTGTAAAAATCTGGGTTGCCACATGGCCTCACCGATGGTCATGATCAGCAGATAAAGAAATACATTTACTACACTTGGCCCCAAGGGAAAGAAAGAATGTAGGAGCAGCCATAATAAAGGTACCAATGATCATCATTCTATAGGTATCTTTTTTTGCAGTAAATGCAGTCACAATAGGTGCGGCAATGAATATTAAAATCGGGTTAAAATTTACAAAGAACTCAAAATTGTCACTTACGATCCCCTCAAATGCTCTGCTGAAATATTGGGGAAGTGTAAGCCAGTTATGTGCAAATAATGTTTGAACCGGAATCAAAATAAAGATAAAAAACATAAAGCGTCCGTCTCTTATCGGGATATTTTTAAGATAATAAGCAATCTTGCCACTAAGAGACTCGGGTTCAGCTTCGGCCGGCGTTTCAGGTTCTGGTTCGGGTTCCGATTCCTCTTCCGCCTTTTTTATCGCATTATTAATTGTTTTCTTTGTCAGGATGATTGCTATCACCAGCGTTCCAATCATTGTGAGTATCACGTAAACCCAAAACACACCGGTAATCCCAAATGACCTTCGTATCGGGGGCGATAAAAGTCCGGGAAGAAAACCACCCAAATTCATGAGGGCATATAACATTGCATAACCCATGGCCGATGTTTCCGGCGTTGTGAATTTCCGGACTGCCGTATAGCATGCAGGTTGGTAGATACCCAGGCCAATGACAATACCAAGAATGCCAAACATAGCGGTCAGGTGTGCGGTGCCCCCAAATCCCGGCAGACCGAATTCCGGAGCAAGGGCAAGAAGTATCCTGCCTACAAGAAAAGCAACCATGGATATTAATAATGATTTTCTAATACCAATGATATCAACAGTAGAACCCAGAATCAGCATGGCGAAAGTAATGCCCCAGGTAAGCACACCCACCATCAGGCCGGCATCGATATCGTCAAGGCCGATATAATCATTGAAATATATTGCCAGCAGGCTGAGCACACCAAAATAGGTAAGGCCTTCAATAAGGTAAGATAGATTTAAACCCCAAAGTGCCCGGGGCGCTTTAAAAAGATTTATAAAGGGATCAATAATTTCCCGGAATGGGTTTGTAACCGTCTTGTTCTGATCTTCCAATACTTTCCCCAATGCGATTAAATCAAAAAGTTAAATTACTAATTTTGTAAATCATGTAGCAAATGAAATTTTAACATTTTTTTTCTCTAAACAAATATAATTCTTATATTTATGCAGGATGTCTGATAATATTAAAGAATCAGCTTAAATATACCGGAGAAGTTGACATTCGATCAGGATTAATGTAAATTTCGCCTGTTTTATGGGGCCGTAGTCAGTTGGGAGAGCGCTTGAATGGCATTCAAGAGGTCAGGAGTTCGACCCTCCTCGGCTCCACAAAAAAATCCCTGCAAGAACCTAACTTGCAGGGATTTCTTTTTTAAATATCCACAGGGATTTTCACAAATCTTCTAATTTGGGCGAATAAAAAGTGCTTCAAAATATATTGCTATTCTCAGGGTGGACATCCCCAGGAATGGCTATATAGAACAGTTCCAGATTGCAAAAAAGGTTTTTCTGACCAAATAAACCACTTACTTGATATGCATGATCTTGCCCGTTTTTGCCTCTTGGCTGGTTTTGACCAGGTAAAAATAGGTCCCTGTGGAAACAGGTTTCAGATATGTATCAGTAGCATCCCAGATAACAAAATTATTTTCACTAGTGGGGATGCCGTTAAACAGGGTCTTGATCAAACGCCCGCCGATATCATAGATTGATATACGCAAAGGATCACCGGCATATTCCAGTGGCACACTGTATTCGATCCGTGTCTGGGCATTGAACGGATTGGGATAATTGCTAACCTGAACGGAAGTAGGTGATTTTGGATTAATCTGGCTAAAAAATTCTTTAAAGTTAGGATTCTCAGAAGAGCCGCCTTCGCCCGAAATATGCTCCCAGGTCATCCGGCGCGCGAAAAATGTCACGGTTCTCGATAAACGGATAATTTCCCTCGACTTGTTCTTCAAATGATAGTGTTTGGGCTTCATTCGATAAAACGGAAACATCTTCAAATTCGTACCACATATACTCTTCAAGTATTCCTTTTTCATTGATGCGTTCCAGTGCAATTTTTACCCTATTCAATGATTTCATCTCATATAAATACTGAATTAATTTGAGACTGATCTGATCAATTTCTCTTTGAAGCATAATTGCATCATTGATTGGATTACTGGCGGGTCTGCCTGCTTGGTCCAGAAAAATATGGCTGCGAATATCAAAATTTGAAATCCGGCTTGAGTATGGTACCTTTATTTCAGATCCTTCGATAAGATCTCCGTTTTCATCATAAAAATATACCTTACCAATATCTGGATTGTAGGTTTGAGGTAATTTACCCGTGAGGCCGGTTATCTGCCTCATATTCAACATTATTTAACACGCTGGTCCATCTAAATCTTTCGGCGGTTAATTCAATCACCTCAATATTTTCGATCAGTGTCTCTTCGTCATCGTTGATTAATTATGGAAATGATATTAGTGCGTTCACCAAGGTTAATGTATAATAAGGTTCATTGTTATCTTATATCGGGATTCATTTTCAACAAGGTGATAGCTGAATTCTGGAAAGGTCTGACGCTGTGTAATAAGTATTTAATAATGCCGGGGATGGTCTCATCAATATATTTAGTAAGTTTAACCCGGGCCATGACAGGATTGCCAGATAATTCTACCTTCGACTGCTGAATAAGGAACATAAACCTGATGCTCGAAACCTAACATCTCAATATAATCACCCTCAATTGGGCCTTTTATTTCAGGAATGTGTAAATAACCGATCATTGGTTGAGCAGATAGCGAGGTAAATGATAAAAACAGACAAAGTAAAACTAATGATCGTTTTAGATTCTAATGACCCGGTAAATAATTGCCGGGTTTTTTTATTTATATTATCTGCCTTCTCTTTGTACATTCAATAACACTTAAAATTATCTGGGATATTATGGATAAGCTAAACACAATTGAGGACCTTTATTCTGTTGATCTGTACGCTAAAAGGGGGATTAAACTTATTAAGGGACAGGATGTATATGTCTGGGATAGTGAAGGAAATAAATATATAGACTGCACATCGGGCCAGGGCGTCGCAGGTGTAGGTCATGCCAATCCGGCAGTCGCCGATGCTATCGCCAAACAAGCAGGACAATTGCTTACCTGTACGGGATCGTTTTACAATGATCAAAGGGCAAAACTGATTGAAAAATTGGTTGATATCAGCCCTGCCGGTCTTGAAAGAGTATTTCTTTGTAATTCCGGGACCGAGAGCGTTGAGGCGGCACTCAAGTTTGCCCGTCTTTCCAGCGGTAAAACCGATTTTGTCTGTGCCATGAAAGGATTTCATGGCAGAACGATGGGATCACTAAGCGCCACCTATAATCCCAAATATCGCAATGATTTTCAGCCATTGGTACCCGGATTTGAGTTTGTTCCCTATAATAACTTTGATAAGCTGGTTGAGAAAACAACAGAGAACACAGCCGCAATATTGCTGGAACTGGTCCAGGGCGAGGGTGGGGTATATCCGGCTGATAAAAACTATATCATGGCCGTACAAAAATATTGCCGGGATAATAATGTTATTTTAATCATCGATGAGGTGCAAACGGGTTTTGGCAGAACAGGAAAACTATTTGCCTGTGAACATTATGATCTGAAACCGGATATCTTTTGTCTGGCCAAAGCATTGGGCGGCGGCTTTCCCATTGGTGCGGTTTTGACAAAATCTGATATTAAATTGGCCAAGGGAATGCATGGAACCACCTTTGGCGGAAATCCACTGGCATCGGCCGCGGCTCTGGCAGCTGTCACTTTTATCATTGAGCAAAAATTACCTGAAAATGCGGCCCATGTAGGGAAATATTTTTTAGATAATTTTAGCAAATATAATATAAATCTGGTGAGAGAAATCCGGCAAATTGGATTAATGATAGGAATTGAACTGAAAGTAAAAGCCAAACCATTTATTGATAAACTTCAGGATGAATTTGTACTGGCATTACCCGCCGGATCAAATATTATCAGGCTACTTCCACCGTTGACAATTACTCGAAAACATATGGATACCGTGATCGCGGCAATGGTGAAGGTGTTGGGGGAAGATTAAGACAAAACATAAAAGAAAAAAGATTAAAAAAATGAAAAGTTAGTGTTGTCATCATTTAAAGACAATTTACCTACAGTTTTTGTTGCAGGTATTTAATAACAGTCCCTTAGTCCATCAGTCCCTAAGTCCCTGAGAATGTAGTTCTGAAAGAACCTTTTACTTGTGTCTTAGAATTTCATTTAATAGTTTTTTATTTATCCAAAATCGTCATTCTCTCAGTCGGTAATCTTCATTATCGTTTCTAACCATACTTTTTCTTATGAGGTAATACCGGATAAAAGATACCAAGGAATGACAATGAAGTTAGGAACCTGCCCTTATTTAAGAAGATACTCAAGCAACCGGATGTAAATGTCAATCCCTTGTTCAATCTCCGCAATATAAATGAACTCATCGGCAGTATGGGACCGTTCGGAGAGTCCCGGACCAATTTTGACTGATGGGGCAGATATCAATGCCTGGTCGGAAAGTGTCGGTGAGGCGAATGTTGGAATGTTAAGAGTATTTGGCGGCCTGAACTAATATGTGATCATCTGAAAGTGATGATGGATTCAAGATCATTGGAACATCTTTCAATCTCTGCATTTATATTTTCTTTAATGGTACTCAATATGTCAGAGTGGGTATATGCATCTGTTGAACGGATATCGACCATATAGGTACAGGTATCCGGAATTATATTATGTTGTATACCGGCATTAATTCCTGTTACTGTCATTTTTATTGGGCCCAGTCTGTCTGAAACTTTCGGGAATTCATAATTCCGGAACCAATCCACATCTTTCATTGCTTTATAGATGGCATTTTCACCTGTGTTACGTGCTGCATGTCCTGCAATTCCTCGTGAACAACAGTGCAGTACCATCAATCCTTTTTCTGCAACGGCCATCTTCATCTCAGTGGGTTCGCCAACGATGGCCATCTCGATGTTACCCAACTTTGGTAAAATCGAACAAATGCCGTTTGCACCGCTGGTTTCTTCTTCCGCTGTTGCCGAGTAGATCAGATTGTATTTTAAATTTTCATCATTATAGAAATGTAAAAAAGCAGCCAGTAGAGAGACCAGGGCACCACCGGCATCGTTGCTGCCCAGACCGTACAGTTTACCTTCTTTTTCAAGAGGCGTATAGGGATCGACGGTCCAGCCTGCGTTGGCTTTGACTGTATCGTGATGCGAATTTAATAAAATGGTTGGTCGTTCGGGATTGTAATGTTTGTTATACAGCCAGATATTGTTTTGGCTAAGATTTACCCCATCTGTATATTTTTCTAAAAGATTCTTTATAAGGAAGGCGGTTTTATCTTCATTTCCACTTTGTGATGGCGTCTGGATTAATTGCTTGAGCAGATTTATAATTTCTGTTTTCATAGCATGATTGAACAATTATTTGATTAATATATTCTAAACAAAATTCTCACGTAAAAGCGATCAGTCAAGGAATAAATAATTAGTTGGCAATTGGCTATTGGTCAATAGTCGATCAATTTACCAACTTTTAATCTCTAATCTCTAATCTCTAATTCCTAATTTTCTGCGTCGCTGCGAGAGAATAATTACCTGGAATCGATATATTCCAACCGTGTACCGGACTGGCTTGTTATATCTTTAGTATTTGTAATATTAACGGATGTAACCCCATTTTGCAACGCATAAAATCCATTGTGAAGTTTTGGTATCATTCCGCCGTTAATCCGATTTTTCTCTTTTAGCTTAATATATTGATCATTAATTAATTTTTCTATCAGTGAGTTTTCATCCTCTATATTTTTCAATACGCCTGGCTGATCTAAAACATAGGTCAACCGAACATCTGCTTCACCGGCCAATGCAATTGAAATCTCGGATGCAATTGTATCGGCATTGGTATTCAGCATCTGACCGCTCGCATCACAGGTGAGAGCACATACGACCGCTACATATCCGGAGGATATAAGCAGTTTTAAAAATTCTGTATTTACAGATGTGACGTCGCCGACCAAGCCGTAATCGATGGTTTTTACCGGTCTTTTTATCGCTGTGATTGTACCACCATCGGCGCCGGTTAACCCTATAGCCGGGCACCCCACTGATTGTAACTTTGCAACCAATTTGGTGTTTATTAAACCTGAATATACCATGAGCGCGAGATCCAGTGTGTCCGTATTCGTGATACGCCGTCCATCAATCATTTTTACCGGAATTGACATTTTCTCGGCCAGCGTATTAAGCATCACGCCACCGCCATGAACTAATATACGCGGATGACCTAAACTGGCAAATGAGTTGAGAAATCGATTCAATAAATCCGGATTGTCAACAATATCTCCGCCAATTTTTATAATTTGTATCTTGTCTCTGGCCATTGGATTTAAAATACACTCGCTTTCAATTTCAATCCGGTACTTTCTGATAGATTGAACATGACATTCATATTTTGAACTGCCTGCCCGGCAGCACCTTTAATTAAGTTATCTATTACAGAGATGATTAAAATCGTATCCCCATGCTTCTCAAGATGTATCAGGCATTTATTGGTATTGACGACCTGCTTAATATCCGGATTCAAGTCACTGATTGTTACAAAATGTGCATTATTATAATACTGTCGGAATATTTCTAATATTTCTTCCAGATTGTGGGCGCATTTAAGATAACTGCTTGCCAGGATGCCGCGGGTAAAATTTCCCCGAAATGGCAAAAACTGAATCTCAGGGATTTGACTCTTGTGCAATTTCCCCAACAAATTTTTTATTTCACCGAGATGTTGGTGCTCAAACGCTTTATAAACAGAAATGTTGGAATAACGCCAGTTAAAGTGGCTGGTATCCGTCTGTTTTTGTCCGGCACCGGTGGATCCCGTAATTGCGCTGACATGAATATCATCTGTGAGTAAATTATGTTCTGCCAGCGGTATCAGTCCCAATAAAATGGCAGTTGCAAAACAGCCTGGATTGGCTATATTTTTTGCGGTTTTAATTTGCTGAAAATTACATTCGGTCAGACCATAAGTGAATTGATTGGTTTCACCATCAATCCGGAAATCCTGACTCATATCAATTACATGAATTGTCTCTGGAAAATTATTATTTGCCAGAAATTTTTGTGATTCTCCATGGCCCAGTGCTAAAAATATTACATCCACATCCAGGTGAATTTCACTGCTAAATGTGATATCACTCTCGCCAATCAGGTCGCAATGGGCAGCGGAAATATTTTGACCTGCATGGCTGGCGCTATGGATAAATTTAAGTGAAGTCTCGGGATGATGTAACAGAATTCTGATCAGTTCCCCACCCACATATCCTGCACCACCAATTATGCCAGCTTTAATCATGCGCTTAACTTCTTCATTGATTTAATTTTCTGATTCGCTATTTGAATTTGCTCTTCCGGATCATACAACATGGCTGTACAGAGGCAATGGTTTCTATTAGTTCTCTGCAATATATCATAGTTCGGGCAGCTTTGACATCCTTTCCAGAATTCTACATCATCGGTTAACTGGCTGATGGCGACGGGTCTGTAACCCAAAGCGGAATTGATTTTCATAACAGCCGGACTGGTTGTGATACCAAAAAGTGTAGCATTCGGGAATTTTTCCCGAGAGAGTTGAAAGGTTGCCTTTTTTATTTCGGTTCCGATACCCAATCCGCGAAAATTTTTTGCCACGATCAGGCCGGAATTAGCCACATGTTTTTCATCTCCTCCCCAGGATTCAATATAGCAAAAACCTGCGAATATTTCATTTTCAGCCAGGGCAATTACAGCCTTACCTTGTTTTATTTTTTGCTTTATGTATTCGGGATCCCGTTTGGCAATTCCGGTTCCCCTTATTTGAGCAGATTCTTCAATTACCTGGCAAATTTCCTCAGCATATTTCAGATGATCGATATTGGCGATACTTATATTAAAGTTATATATACTCATAATGCATTATTCTCTATAGTTAAGTTAATAAATTTTAAAAACAGTTAGAAAAATTTTACCGTATGGTTTTACGGTCGTCGGAAAACGGGAGAAAGGGCACCGGCGGTGCGGCGGAAAGTTTTGCTTGAGGCAATATATTTATAAATATTATTTTTCATAATTTTAAAACTACTTCATAAATAATTTCGATAAACATACATAAAAACGTATAAATATGCAATAATTATTCCCGGTTCGGCAAATAAACAGAAATTGATCCTCTACAAGGATCCGGGGACCGTGTTGGCTGGAGGTTACAGCTTACAGGGATTGAACCTCTACGAGGTTCAATTTAGAACATATGTGCGCGAATAGCGCAAAATTAATCTACATGCAGGAATATTGATCATAATTATGATTTATTGATTTACCTTTTCCAGAATAAAAAAAAGAGTGGGTTGAAGGTTGCAGTTACAGGAATTGAACCTCTATGAGGTTCAACCTATTAGTTGCAGCAATCTATAATAAAAGAATACATCCTCGGAGAGGATGTATTCCTGTATGGCCAGGAATTTTCTCCACCCCAGTCAAAATCCTCGTAGAGGATTAATAATTTTTTGCATTGCTTTAATAAGGAGCTTGCCATGAAACCTGGTGTTTACACTCAGCTTTATGTACATCTTGTTTTTGTCGTTAAAAACAGGGAATGCCTTTTATTAAAAAAAATTCGACCTGAAATCTTTGCATATATCAGTGGAATAATTACAAACAGAAATCATAAATCCATTAATATTAATGGTGTTTCTGATCACATTCATATCCTGATCGGGCTGAATCCAAATGATAAAATCTCAGATCTTGTGGCTGCGATAAAAAGAAGTTCATCTACGTTTATCAATCAGCAAAATTGGTTCAGAGGTAAATTTTACTGGCAGGATGGCTATGGAGCGTTTTCCTACAGCAGATCACAAGTGAAGAATGTGTATCAATATATTGAAAACCAGGAATCTCATCATGCGAAAAATAAATTCCGGCGGGAATACATCCAACTGTTAGAGGAATTCGAAATTGATTATAACAAAAAGTACTTATTTGACTTTTTCGATTTAGATCACGATATCTAACTTGAACTGATCATTTCCACCAGATCGAGACACGAAAAGGTGTTATGTCATAAAGCAATATATATTTACAATTTTTTAAGAAGAGAAGTAATATTAAATTATTTAGTAATAATCCTTTGCGTCTCTGCGTCTTCGCGAGAGATGTATTATTCAGGCTAACGAAAATTCTTTTATAACCGCAATCTCGTAAAAAAAATAAAACACATTGGAATAAAAATAAAACAATAACTGTTGAAATAGGACTAAAAAGGTCGTATTTTAATAGAGCTATGTTAAAACTAAGTAAAAAAACAGAATATGCAGTGATTGCTGCCATGGATATGGCGGTGGCGGATAAAGATAATCTGGTGACTGCAAAGGACCTGTCGGAAAAATATAATTTGCCAAGGGAACTTTTAGGAAAGGTCTTGCAAAGCCTGGCCCGAGATGGTTTAATTATATCACAACAGGGTGTCAAGGGCGGTTACCGTCTTGCGTTGGCACCGGAGAAGATAGATTTTAATTTGATAATTAGTGCCGTTGAGGGCCCCATCCACCTTGTTGATTGTGGTGTAAGTGATGACTGCGGATGTAATCAGTTGGATTATTGTAATATAAAAACACCAATGGAATTTATTCAACTGGAGTTGACAAATTTCTTTAAAGGCATCACTTTAAAAGATTTTACGGATAAATATGCAGCTATAAATCCCCTACTACAAATTCAGGGATAGGGGAGAGAAAGGTATATATTAATGAGTGAAGAACAAAAATATTTGGAAGATCTGGCAAACCAGGAATATAAATATGGATTTGTGACGGATATTGAGGCAGATACCATTCCAAAAGGGCTGAATGAAGATGTAATTCGAATAATATCCGGAAAGAAAAATGAGCCTGAATTCCTACTAGAATGGCGTTTAAAGGCATTTCGTCAATGGCAGAAATTGGAAGAACCAAAATGGCCTAACGTTACGTATCCGCCGGTTGATTATCAGGATATGGTATACTATTCGGCGCCTAAGCAGAAAAAGAAACTGGAAAGTCTCGATGAGGTGGATCCTGAACTGCTTGAAACCTATAAAAAACTCGGTATTCCTTTAGATGAACAAAAAATGCTGGCCGGTGTTGCCGTGGATGCGGTTTTTGACAGCGTATCAGTTGCGACAACATTTAAAGGGAAACTTTCCGAATTAGGAATTATTTTTTGTTCATTCTCAGAAGCGGTCCATAATCATCCGGACCTGGTAAAAAAATATCTCGGGTCGGTTGTACCGGCAACAGATAATTATTTTGCGGCGCTCAATTCAGCAGTATTCAGTGATGGCTCATTTGTATATATTCCCAAAGGTGTACGCTGTCCCATGGAACTTTCCACGTATTTCAGAATAAATGCGGCGGATACCGGGCAGTTTGAACGCACCTTAATTGTTGCCGAAGAGGGGAGTTATGTGAGTTATCTTGAAGGCTGTACCGCGCCAATCCGCGATGAGAACCAACTCCATGCTGCCGTAGTCGAACTGGTTGCCCTGGATAATGCCGAAATTAAATACTCAACCGTTCAAAACTGGTATCCTGGTGATAAGGACGGTAAGGGTGGAATCTATAACTTTGTTACCAAACGCGGTGCCTGCCGTGGCGTCAACTCAAAAATATCATGGACCCAGGTTGAAACGGGTTCGGCGATAACCTGGAAATATCCCAGCGTAATACTGCAAGGAGACAATTCGAAGGGTGAATTTTATTCAGTAGCCCTGACAAATAATCATCAGCAGGCCGATACCGGTACAAAAATGATTCACCTGGGCAAAAACACAAAAAGCACCATAGTCTCTAAAGGGATTTCTGCTGGTAAAAGTCAAAATTCATATCGCGGTCTGGTGCGCGTGTCAAAAAAAGCAGAAAACGCCAGAAATTATTCGCAATGTGATTCACTGTTAATCGGAGACAAGTGTGGTGCGCACACATTTCCATATATTGAAGTCGGAAATACCTCGGCGAGCGTTGAGCACGAGGCTACTACTTCCAAGATTGGTGAGGATCAGATTTTTTATCTGAATCAAAGGGGATTGTCAACAGAAGATGCTATAAATCTGATTGTAAATGGTTATTGTAAAGAAGTGTTCAGGGAATTGCCTATGGAGTTTGCTGTGGAAGCACAAAATCTGCTGGCAGTCAGTCTGGAAGGCAGTGTGGGGTAATTAATTGGCGATTGGAGTAGGGCAATAGGTGAGGTTGCGATAGGGACACGGCATGCCGTGTCCGTACGATTAATCATAGATAATTAAAAGTTATAAACGAGGATTATAAATGTTAAAAATATCAAATCTACACGCTAGTGTAGAAGAAAATCAAATATTAAACGGTATTGATTTGGAAGTAAAACCGGGAGAGGTGCATGCAATTATGGGGCCTAATGGCTCTGGAAAAAGTACGCTTGCAAATGTTCTCGCAGGTCGTGAAGGGTACGAAGTAACTGAAGGGAAAATTATATACCGGGGGAATGATCTGCTGGAAATGGCACCGGAAGAGCGTGCCCGCGAAGGAATCTTTCTGGCGTTTCAGTATCCGGTTGAAATTCCGGGCATCAGTAATATGTATTTTATGAAATCCAGTCTGAATGAGATCAGAAAACATAATGGGCTTGAGGAAATGGATGCCATGGATTTCATGAGTATGGTTAAGAAGAAGATGGAATTGGTTGAGATTGATCAAAAACTTATTAACCGACCGGTGAATGAAGGCTTTTCCGGTGGAGAGAAGAAGAAAAATGAAATATTTCAGATGGCCGTACTTGAGCCAAAATTAGCCATCCTGGATGAAACAGACTCGGGTCTGGATATCGATGCGCTGCGAATAGTGGCCAATGGGGTTAATAAACTTAAAAACAAAGAAAATGCCTTTCTTGTGATTACCCATTACCAGCGATTGCTGAATTATATTGTACCGGATTATGTTCATGTTCTTGCTGGTGGTAAAATTATTAAATCCGGTGGAAAAGAACTTGCAATTGAGCTCGAAGAAAAAGGGTATGACTGGTTAACACAAACGGAAACTGTGGGGGCTTGACAGGATGGACAAAGAACGAACAGAGGGTAATATGGCGTGGTATTTGGCCCAGTTTGACCAGTTGCAAAAAGACCTGAATGGCAAAAGTCAGGAAGAAATTCATCGGGTGCGTCGACGGGCAATTGATCAGTTAGCACTCGCGGGTTTTCCGACAACAAAAGATGAAGAATGGAAATACACGGATATCCGTCCACTCTTAAAAACAGATTTTGAATTTTCAAATTCATCAACAGTCACGGAATCTGACATTGAAAATTATAGGATAAACGGACTGGACTCATATCAACTGGTTTTTATAAATGGTAATTTCCGCAAGGATTTATCAATGAGGGATGATTTACCGGGAAATATCCAGATTAGTCCGCTCCACGATTATCTTGAAAATAACAAGGGTGCATTGGGAAATGAATTAACAAAACATACACCTGCCGGTATGGATGCCTTCACGGCACTTAACACCGCTTTTTTGCACGAAGGGGTGGTAATCGTTGTTCCAAAAAATGTTGTTGTGGATAAACCTGTTCATATTATACATGTAAATAATGGGCGGGCAAAGACAATCTCAACTCCGCGTAATCTCATTGTGGCTGAGCAGGGCTCTGAATTAAAAGTAATTGAGTCATTTGGCGGCCTGGGTAGTGAAGAATATTTTACAAATGCAGTTAGTGAAATTATTGTCGGTGCCAATGCCAAAATCGAACATTTTAAAATCCAAAATGAAAATGATGCGGCTTTTCATGTTAGTTCTGTATTTGTTCACCAGGAAAGGGACAGCAATTACACGTCTCACAACTTTGTATTTGGTGGCAAACTGGTACGGAATAATATTAGTTCAAAACTGGATGGAGAAGGTATCAATTGTATATTAAATGGTCTTTATATAGGTGCGGGGCAACAACATATTGATAATCACACCACTATCGATCATGCAAAACCAAATTGCCACAGTGAAGAACTGTACAAAGGGATCCTGGATGACAAGGCGCGCGGTGTGTTCAATGGCAAGATATTTGTTCGCCAGGATGCTCAAAAAACAAATGCCATCCAGAATAATAATACCATTTTATTATCGGACAATGCAAACATTGATACGAAACCACAATTGGAAATATTTGCCGATGATGTCCGCTGTACCCATGGTGCAACTATTGGACAGCTGGACGAGGATGCCTACTTTTATCTGAGATCAAGGGGTATTGATAAAGTTCAGGCAAGACAATTACTCATTTTTGCGTTTGCCAGCGATGTTATAGACAGGGTTGAAATAGATCCACTGCGTGAAAATCTGGCAGGTCTTCTGGCAAAGAAATTACATACCATTCGGCCGGAGTAGTGGAGTAAATTTAGATATTAGGTTTGTGGTATGAGTGAAGTTTAAAGTACGATTATGGCTGTATAAATCAGTTGGTTAATAAGGGAAATTGTTTATGGGAAATTTCGAGTATTAAGCACGACAGGGTTTAGTGATATCTTCAAACTAATCGATATCAAAATCTCTAATCTCTAATTTCTCATTTCTAATCACCTTGAATATATTATTTACAAGTTTAGGAAATCATATGGAAGGTTTACGAGATTTATATCAGGAAGTGATCCTCGATCACAATAAAAATCCAAGAAATTATCATAAACCGGCTGGTGCAAACCGGATGGCAGATGGCAGAAATCCGCTGTGCGGCGACCACTATACAATATATTTGGAAGTTCACGATGATATCGTAGTGGATGTGGCCTTTGAGGGTTCCGGATGCGCTATTTCCAAGGCTTCTGCATCCATTATGAGCCAGGAAATGAAGGGCAAAACGGTAGCCGAAGTGGAAAAGATTTTCCAATTGTTTCATAAAGTAGTCACGGGTGAAGAAGATGCGATGGATCATCTTGATGAGTTGGGTAAACTGGCTGCATTTGCAGGTGTGGCAGAATTTCCGATTCGTGTAAAGTGTGCCACATTGGCCTGGCATGCCATGCATAGTGCGCTAAATGCGAAAGATCCTGAAGTTTCGACAGAATAAATCTCGGTACTCGGTTCTCGGCACTCGTCACTGGCGACTCGGCTCTCGGTACTGGGCACCAGGCACTCGCCTCTGGTTTCTCGGCAGTGGATAGGTAATATGAATTAGCAAGAGCAAGTGTCAGTAACAAGTACCCAGAACCGAGCACCGAGTACCGAAATCAATAAAGGACAAAAATTATGACTGAGACAAATATTTCACCGGCTCAGATTGAATCACGGGCAATTCAAGTACTGCAAACTGTATTTGATCCGGAAATTCCGGTAAATATCTATTCTTTAGGATTGGTTTACGAAGTTAAGGCGGATGAGTCGGGAAATGTGCATATTAAAATGACGTTGACAAGCCCTAATTGTCCGGTGGCAGAATCACTACCGCAGGAAGTACAGACAAAAATATCTGAAATTGATGGCGTTGCAGATGTCAATGTTGAAATCGTGTGGGAACCTACATGGACACCGGAATTGATGAGTGATGCGGCAAAACTTGAACTGGGGATGCTGTAGGGACACGGCATGTTGAAAATCCCGTGTATCGGGACCAGGTCCCTACGAATTGTAATTTTAGCAGTTAGCCAGGATGATACAAAAAAAGTGAGGAAGTAATGGCAGAGGTTGCAACCAAAGAGCGGGTTAAATTTGATGCCCATCTCTATAGAAAAGATTTTCCAATTTTAAATGAAGAAGTTCATGGAAAACCATTGATCTATTTTGATAACGGCGCATCCACACAAAAACCCATTCAGGTAATCGATAGAATATCACATTATTATCTGCATGAAAATGCCAATGTGCATCGTGGAATTCATGAATTGAGTGATCGGGCAACCCGGGCTTTTGAGGAGTCCCGCAAAAAAGTAGCAGATTTTATCGGGGCGGAGTCTGCAAAGCAGATAATCTTTACCCGCGGTACCACTGAAGCCATAAACCTTGTTGCCAGTGCCTGGGGACGAAAATTCATTTCTGCGGACGATGAAATTATTCTGAGTGAAATGGAACATCATAGTAATTTGATTCCCTGGCAAATTCTGGCAAAAGAAGTTGGCGCAAAGTTACGATTTATTCCTTTTAAAGAAGATGGAACAATTGATTTTCCGGTTTTTGAACAATTGTTAAATAAAAAGACAAAACTTATATCAATTACCCACATGTCCAATGTTTTCGGAACGATAAATCCGGTTAAAAGAATTATTCAAATGGCTCATGATCGTGGCGTGCCGGTTATGTTTGACGCCGCACAAAGTGTTCCGCACTTGCCGGTAAATGTTGGATATCTTGATTGTGATTTTTTTGCATTTTCAGGACATAAAATGCTCGGTCCTACTGGCATTGGTGTGCTGTATGCCAAGAGTCAAATTCTTGAAAATATGAATCCTTATCAGGGTGGCGGTGAGATGATTAGTTCCGTGTGGCTAGAAAGCGCTACCTGGAACGAAATACCACACAAGTTTGAGGCAGGAACACCTAATATCGCCGGGGCAGTGGGACTTGGTGCTGCTGTAGACTATCTGCAAAATATCGGGATGGTCCCGATCACACTATACGAGCAGGAACTGACCACATATACACTGGAAAAAATGAATGATATTGAAGATATGGTGATCTATGGTACTGCTCCTGAGCGGGGTGGTGTTATTTCATTTAACCTGGGTAATATTCATCCCCATGATCTTTCCCATTATCTGGATCAGGAAGGTATCGCTGTGCGTGCCGGTCATCACTGTGCACAACCGCTTATGCGAAAACTGGATATCGCTGCCACAACACGTATTAGTCTCTATCTGTATAATACCCATGAAGAGGTGGATTACTTTATTGACCGGCTGTTAGCGGCGAAAGAGTTTTTCAGTTATTAAAAATACTATTCCTTGATTTAGTTAGTATCGCGACCTAAATTCTTGTCAGGAAAATCAGGAATAATGGCTCGCAAACTAACAATAGAAGACCGAAAACGTTACCTCAATTTACGCCGCAATTTTAAATCCCCTGTAATCGGTGTAACAGGAAATGTGGGCAAAACCACTACAATTGCAATGATCCAGACCGTTCTTGAACAGAAGGGTCGTGTTCTGAAACACCATCATGGTTATGGAAATTGGGATAATAACATTGCCACCCTGGAAAAATTATCACCTGAATACGACTATGCTATATTTGAATTTGATTTTCACCGCAGTAATAATTTTGCCGAGATTTTAAGAATCATCAAACCAAATATTGGAATTGTAACCAATATCGGTGATGCTCATTTATCTTACATTGGCGGTATGATTGAGGTGGCGTTAAAGAGATCGGAAGTTGTAAAATATCTGGCGCGGGATGGTGTTGCAATTCTTAACAAAGATGACGAACTCAGCTCTGCTCTAAGCGAATATATTGAAAGCAAAAATGTGGTTAAATTCGGTTTGAGTAAGAATGGTGAATATTATGCATCAGATATTGAACACCTGGGCCCTGATGGAACCAGATTTTTACTGAATGATAAATATAATGTTACAATTCCGGTTTTTAGTATTAGCGATGTCTATAATTTTCTTGCGGCAATAGCGGCTTTGGTTGCGATTGGTATCCCGTTAGAATTTATACTTGATACATTTCAAACCAACTATGAATTGCCCAGCGGCAGGGGGAAAATTTATAAACTAAATGGACATCACGTTATTGATGAAAGTTATGAAGCCACACCCCGTTCGGTTGCCAAAGCGGCACGATCGCTTGTGGGGTTTCGGCCATATTCAGATCGGTTGATTTACGTGGTCGGAGATATGATCGAATCAGGAGTCAATATCGAAGAGCAACATCTTAATATGGGTTATTTTTTATCGGCTCTGCCAATTGATTGTTTTATAACGGTTGGACACTATGCAGAATTTATTGGCAAGGGTATTTCCTTAATTCAGAGTAAAGAAAAAACTGTTATTACCTGTACCTCTGTTGATGATATTTTAAAAACAATCGATAAAATGATCAGAAAAAAGTCCGTCATTACGGTCCAGGGCATTGGTCAGGTTGGTTTGCGCCGGTTGGTCAATTATCTGGAAAAAAAATCTTAAGATGCACGAATTATCAATTGCACAAAGTATTATAGATATTATTGATGAAACCTTAAATGGTGAAGATCAAAAATTGCTGGAAGTTTCGGTACAGATTGGTGAATTGGTAGCGGTGGTCCCGGATTCTTTGGATTTTTGTTATAATGTGATTACTGAAAATACAAAGTATGCCGGATCAAAACTGGATATTGAGATTTTACCACTAATGTCAAAATGTAAAAGTTGTAAAAAAGAATTTCAGATAGAAAAATTCACTTTTGTGTGTCCACATTGTACATCCTCTGAATTGGATGTCATACAGGGTCAGGAACTTAAAATCAGTCATCTGGAGGTTGAATAGATGCCAGTTGTAACCGTAGAGAGAAAAATTCTTAAAAAGAATGATGAATTCGCAGCAGAGAATCGAAACATATTTCAAAAAAACAAAGTTTTTATGATAAATTTACTTCAGCTCCCCCGGGTCAGGAAAAACCAGCCTCCTCGAGCAAACGCTAACGCGATTGCAGAATAACAGGAAATCTGCAGTTATCGAAGGTGATGTTCAGACAGATAATGATGCCCAGAGAATTGCCAAAATTAATATCCCGGTTGTTCAGATCGTTACAAACGGTGGTTGTCATCTTGAAGCAAAATTAGTCCAGGATGCCTTACCAAATTTTAATCTTGAAGAACTTGATCTGCTTGTGGTTGAGAATGTTGGAAACCTGGTCTGCCCGGCAAATTACGATTTGGGTGAACATAAGAAAGTTGTGCTTATCAGTACCACAGAAGGGGATGATAAGCCATTAAAATATCCTGCTATGTTTCGTGTGGCCGATATCATGATCATAAATAAAATGGATCTTTTGGAATACTTAGATTTTGATGTAGATACAGTCAAGCAAAATGCTTTGAAAATTAATCCCAATTTGAAATTCTACGAAACTTCATGTAAAACTGGCAGTGGATTGGACGATTGGCTGGCCTGGCTTGAAGATCATATGCAAAAAATATCATGACAAATATGTAATTCTTTAATTTTAATATTTGCTCCCCCAAAGTCAATTATTAAATTTTTCTTTTCTTTTGGATGCATTATTAATAATTTATAGAAATAGTCCGAGAATGTTACAAAAAGGGGCCGTTTTCTAATCACTGGAAACTGAACAATAAATGCGTGATACTGGCCAAATCCTGGATGATTTGGTCCCGAAATAGCGACCGGAGGGAGGTTCTTTTTCGGGAATACTGGATTCAAGATGCAGGATACAGGATGGAACATCGGGGCGTTATTCAAAGCCAGGATTAAAATGCAGGGATTCTAAATCGGTTTAAATGGACTGTTTCCTTACTACTTGGGGTATAAGGGAACAAATTCGCCTTATTAATGTAAATCAAAAAAATACATATATCTCTTAGGAGGAGAAATGAGAAATCTTATTAAATCAATATTGTTACTTACTTTTATTATTGGAGTATCTACAGCGCAAAACGCAAAAGAAAGTATTTTTGGAGATGTAGAAAAATTGTTGACCGAAGCCAGAGAAAAGCAGGCAGATTTGCTATCCCCGGAGTTTTATACAATGGCGATGGAAAGTTTTAATAAAGCAAATGAGTATTATGTCAATAATGAAAGTACACGGGATGTCAGAGAGAAACTGACCGAAGCTCAGAGATATTGTCAGAGAGCACTGGAAGTGGTTAAACTTGGGACAATCACTTTAAAAGAACCAATGGTCGCCCGTGAAGATGCTATGAGCGTTGAAGCAAATATTTATGCGACCGAGCTGTTCACGGAGGCGGAAGAGAAATTCTTAGAAGCCGCTCGCCAGATTGAAGATGATGATTTGGATGATGCCAGAGATCGTGGCGCAGAAGCAGAGAAATTGTACCGCCAGTCCGAATTAAAATCGATTAAAGGAAAATTGCTCAGCCAAGGCAGAATACTGGTCCAGGAAGCTGAAGATACAGATGTGGAAGAGTATGCTCCGAAAACGTTTAATAAGGCTAAAAAACTTCTGGGTGAAGTTGAGAATATACTGACCTATAATCGCTATGCCGGATCCGAGGCTTCCTCAAAAGCGCTGGAAACTGTTTATGAAGCGCAGCATTCTATTTTTCTTGCCAAACAAATTAAAACGCTTAAAGAGAATGAATTGAACTGGGAGAAGTTGATCCTTGAATACGAATCGGTATTGGCCGGATTTGCCAGTCAGTTTAATGAAACACCGATGTTTGATAATGGAATGAAATCGGCCATTGATTTGATCAGTTCGCGTATTGATAAATTGAATAAGGACTATGCTGAATTAGTAGTGGAAAATTCCAAACTTCAGGAAAAATATGATGCGTTAAGTGAAGAAGCGTCATCTTCTTCCGCAGAACTGGCTGAAAAGAAAGAGCGCGAAGCAAAATTTACGAAGATAAAATCTATATTTACTGCAAACGAAGCAACCGTAATAACGGAAGCAAACAATCTGGTCATCCGTTTACACGGCTTAAATTTTCCTTCCGGAAAGGCAACTATTCAACCCGAGTATTTTTCACTGCTGACAAAACTTCAGGAAGCATTGCGTGTCTTCCCCGAAAAGCATATATTGCTTGAAGGACACACCGATAGCCGTGGAAACGCAGTAAAGAATAAACAATTATCTGAAGAGCGTGCCATTGCAGTTCGCGAGTATATAATTGCCAACATGGGCAAAAGCAGAGAACAAATTACCTCAATTGGTTATGGATCTGCAAAACCGGTGGCAACAAATCAGACTTCTGAAGGAAGAGAACTGAACCGGCGAATCGATGTGGTTATTAATATGAATGACTAAAAGCCGGGGTAAAATATGTGTCTTGCTGTTCCAATGCGCATCATTTCAAAAGCAGATTCAACTGGTGTCGCCGAAATGGGAGGGGTAAAGAAAGACATTAGTTTTATTATGTGTCCGGAAGCAGAAATCGATGACTATGTTATCGTTCATGCCGGGTTTGCCATTGAAATTTTGGACGAAAATGAAGCGAATGAAAGATTGAAATTGTTCCGTCAGATAGTTGATCTGGAAAAGTCAGCAAATTAGTTATTAAATGCAACGTATTGCACTTGATGTTGAGGGAATCGTACAAGGTGTAGGATTTCGTCCATACATATATAAATTAGCAACAAGTCTAAATCTCACCGGCACTGTTCTGAACAATCCACACGGAGTTCAGATCGAGGTTCAGGGTACAAAAAAGCATATCCAGTCTTTTATGACATCCCTGCAATTCAATGCGCCGCCACTGGCACAAATTACATCCCTTAAAACCAAAGTAATTCCTCCCATAACAGAGTCTTCGTTTGAAATTGTTAAAAGCGAGGTGACGACTCGTCGTAAGACGCTCATATCCCCTGATATCGCCACATGTCCGGATTGCCTCAAGGAATTAAATAATCCCGCGGACAGAAGACATCTATATCCGTTTATCAACTGCACGAATTGCGGACCAAGATACACTATAATTAAAGATATTCCTTATGACCGCCCGCTAACAACAATGTCTGTATTTCCCATGTGTCCGGCCTGTCAAATAGAATACGATGATCCCTCAGATCGCAGATTTCATGCGCAGCCAAACGCCTGTCCAGTCTGTGGCCCCTCGATTTCCCTGTTTAAAAACAAAACCAGGCTGGTTGAAAATCCGATGGAAACGGTAATAGGGGCGCTTAAATCAGGGAACATTGTAACGATTAAGGGATTGGGTGGCTATCACCTGGCGGTGGATGCAACCAATGAAAATGCGGTTAAAGAATTACGAACACGAAAACATCGTTTTGAGAAACCTTTGGCGCTGATGGTTAAAAATATTGAATCCGCCAAAATGGTTGCTGAAATAGATGAATCTCGGAAAAATTTACTGAACAGTATGCATCGTCCAATCGTTTTATGTCAGCGTCGCGCAGGATCCACGGTGGCGGAGTCAGTTTCTTTGGATAATAACTGGCTGGGGATCATGTTACCTTATTCGCCCCTTCATGAACTTCTTTTTACCAGTGGTGAACTTGAATTCATCGTAATGACCAGTGCAAATATTAGTGAAGAGCCAATCTGTTATAAGAATGATGAATGCTTTGAACGCATGGAAAATATCTCGGATTATTTTCTGATTCATAACCGGGATATCAATATTCGCTGTGACGATTCGGTGCAACAAATATATCGTTCCGATCCCATTTTTTTACGCAGGTCACGCGGCTATGCACCCCGACCGGTAATTTTGAGTGAAAAAGGTGCATCGGTTCTTGCCCTTGGCGCACATCTTAAAAATACGGTTTGTGTCACCCGTGATAATCTTGCTTTTGTCAGTCAGCATATTGGGGATTTGGAAAATTTACAAACGCTTGCTGTGTTTGAACAAACCATAATCCATTTGCAAAAAATTAACGATATTGAGCCACAATCTGTAATCCATGATTTACATCCCGAATATCTGAGTACAAAATGGGCACATGAAAATACGTCGGCCAGGCGGTTTGGCGTGCAGCATCATTATGCACATATTCTGAGTGTCATGGCCGAGCATGGATTGCGCGAAAGGGTGATAGGAGTCGCGCTCGATGGTACCGGATATGGATCGGATGGGTCCGTTTGGGGTGGCGAGATCCTCACCTGTGACGAGAATTCTTTTTCACGTGCTGCACATTTTGAGTACCGTGCCATGCCGGGTGGTGAAAAAGCAATAAAAGAACCATGGCGGATGGCGGCGAGTTATATCCTGGCAGATGATAATTTGGAAAATAATGTTTTAATGCGGCTGTTTCCGGAGCGGGATACCGAATGCAAGTTGATTAATAAAATGATTGAAAGAAATTTAAACTCACCTCTGACATCCAGTTGTGGACGGTTGTTTGATGCGGTCGCTGCCATTCTTGGTTTAAGGGATACGGTAAGTTATGAAGGACAGGCTGCGATAATTTTGGAATCGCTTGCACGGGATGCCAGCACGGATGTTTTACCCGATATTGGTCAAATTGAAATAATTGAAGACGGGGATAACCTGGTATTATCTCCAAAACAGATAATCCGGTTTCTCATTGCTGAAAAACTATCTGGTGCTCCGGTTGCAGGTCTGAGTCTGGCATTTCATAGTGCACTTATATCGGGTCTGGCGGAGGGCGTTAAACGAATAAAATCAATAACCGGGATTAATAAAGTTGCGCTAAGTGGTGGGTGTTTTCAAAATTTTATTTTGCTCGAAGGTTTACATGATAATTTGGAGAAATCCGGTTTTCAGGTTTATATTAACCGCGAGGTGCCGGCAAATGATGGCGGAATCAGCCTGGGCCAGGCGTATTGGGGGATGAATAATTGTGGTTAGAGATTAGAAGTTAGAAGTTAGAAATGACTTTTGAGTGACAGGGCAGGTGACAGACAGGAAGGGTACTCAGGGAATAAATGTATTTAATAAATGGAAATAATTGGTGTAGAATATATGAAATATATTAGTGAGTTCCGGGATCGTGATGTAGCCCAGGCATTGGCGGCGAAGAATCAGGAAAAAAGCGGATGGGTTGCCACAGGTTAAATTTATGGAGGTCTGTGGATCACATACGATGGCGATTGCGCGTTATGGTATCCGGCAGATGTTGCCTGAAAATGTAAAACTGATTTCCGGCCCGGGATGTCCGGTGTGTGTCACATCCAATGACTATCTGGACCGGGCAATCGCTCTTGGCAGACTGGATAAGATAACGCTTTGTACATTTGGTGATATGTTACGTGTGCCCGGTTCAACCAGTTCTCTGGAAAAAGAACGTGCAACCGGCAGTGATATCCGGATAGTATATTCCACTCTGGATGCGGTTGAAATTGCACAAAAGAATCCGGATCGAAAAATAATCTTTTTGGGTGTCGGTTTTGAAACCACCGCTCCGACAATTGCGGCTTCAATTCTGGAGGCATCTCAAAAAAACATTGGTAATTATTTTGTTTTATGTGCACATAAAACCATGCCAAATCCCATGAAGGCAATTGCCAGTGGCGGTCGTGTTGATTTAGACGGATTTATTTGCCCGGCACATGTTAGCACCATTATTGGGGCTCATCCTTATCAGTTTTTAGTGGACAAATATCAAAAGTCTTGTGTAATTGCCGGCTTTGAACCGCTTGATGTCCTGGAATCTGTGGATATGTTGCTGGAACAGGTCCGAAAACAAAAACCGGCAGTGGAAATCCAATATTCGCGTGTTACGCACAAAGAGGGAAACCTTGTTGCTCTGAAACTGATGGACGAGGTGTTTGAACCTTGTGATGCCAACTGGCGCGGCATCGGAGTCATACCTGGCAGCGGCCTGAAAATCCGGGAAAAATATTCCGAATATGACGCACAGGAAAAATTTGATCTTGAAGTGGAGCCCACACAGGAAGCACCCGGATGTATTTGTGGTGAGGTAATGCAGGGTGTGGCGGATCCGCCGGATTGTGCCTTGTTTGGATCTGCCTGTACTCCGGAATATCCGGTAGGTGCCTGTATGGTATCCTCTGAGGGGAGTTGCGCAGCCTGGTATAAATATGAAAGATGAAACTCGGGAATCGGTTATGGCAAAACGTATTCTATTGGGACATGGCAGCGGGGGCAAATTATCCCATGAATTAATTTCAAATGTAATTCTGCCATTTTTTAAAAACGATGAACTTGAAAAACTTGGTGATGCTGCGGTACTTAATTTTGGTGATAAAAAGCTGGCATTCAGTACCGATTCATACGTTGTAGATCCAATTATATTTCCTGGTGGCGATATCGGAAAACTAGCCATTTGCGGTACAGTAAATGATCTTGCCATGATGGGTGCAAAACCTTTGTATATCAGTGCCGGAATTATTATGGAAGAAGGCTTGCCGCTTGAACTACTCCAGCAGATATTACAGTCGATGCAGACAATGGCGGATGAAGCCGGAGTTCAGATCGTCACCGGCGATACCAAAGTTGTTCCCCATGGGGCGGCTGATAAAATCTTTATAAATACATCGGGCATAGGATTGGTACCGGATGATATCGATATTAATGGTGACAAAGCTGTGCCGGGCGATGTTGTGATTATAAACGGACCCATTGCCGATCATGGAGTGACTATCATGGCAACCCGTGAAGGTCTTGAAATGGATCTGGATCTGAAAACCGATTCGGCACCGCTGAATATACTTGTTAGTGAAATATTGGCGGTCACAAAAGAAATTCATGTGTTGCGCGATCCTACCCGCGGCGGTGTGGCGACCACGCTGAACGAGATTGCAGCACAATCAAATGTCGCGATAAAATTAGATGAGGCCATACTACCGGTTTCAAAGAATGTGCAATCTGTATGTGAAATTCTTGGGCTGGATCCACTATATATTGCCAATGAAGGCAAATGTCTGGTTATCTGTCCGGAATCTGAGGCAGAAAAGGTTCTGCGTGTAATGCACAAGAACAAATATGGCAGCCAGGCTCGAGTGATTGGCGAAATTCTGGCGGAACCTGCCAAAAAAGTATATCTTAAAACACTAATCGGCGGTGAGCGGATTGTTGATATGCTCGCCGGAGAACAACTTCCGCGTATCTGTTAAATATTTTCCTATTTGTAAGAATTCTTATGTTTAACAATAATAGGTGATCACCAAATTTGGTAAAAATATGTGATTTTTGTGTAAATATGTATATATATGATAATGTTTTGCGGATTTGAGCAATACTCTGAAACTGGCATATATTTTGCACTTCAGTTTTCTATGCAACGGGCGGAACAAAATAAAGCAGTTTTGATCATAGAAAATGATATCGATCTCGCAGATAGTATCAAATTATATCTGGAGGATTCATACAAGGTATATATTACAAAGGATCCCGCGCAGATCAGCTGGTTTATCTCACATCATGGTATAAAACTCATTCTCACCGACATTGACGTAGTTTCGCCGGAGCTAAAGAAAAAACTGATCAAACTTAAAACTTCACATCCTGATGTCAAAATAATATTAATGTATATGTTTTTTGATGAAGATGAAATTGAGGATCAGTCGTTTTTTAGAAATGCTGACGATTACATTTTTAAGCCCTTCGATGCAGATGTACTCAAAAACAAAATGGATAAATTGTTCGCCCTAAACACAACCAATATCATCCAAAATTAACTGCTATTTCTTTGCCCTCTGTCACAAATTACCCGGTCTAATTATCTATATTTAAAGATATTACCATAAGTTTTTAATTCTTTTTCCGATAATCCAAGATAATAACAGGATGCAGGAAGCAGGATACAAGGATACAGGATACTAGATGCTGGATGCGGGATTTTGTTAAGCTGAAATAGGGGTTCTGGTTGAAAGACATTGTAAAACATTCAAAGATTAATGTAAACGCCCGTGAGTTTCACATATATACAGGCAGTGTTGTTGAAAGAAACATGATCCTGAGTGAAATTTTTGAGCGTGGCCAGTTTATTGGTGCAAAGGAAGTGCCGTTCTATCAGCGATCCCAGAGTGCGCCCAGTGCAAAATCAAATTTTTTAAAGGAAGTGGCATCTGAACTGCATAACAGCACATTGCAGGATGTGAATATGTTATTCTATATTCAGACGAAGATCAAACCCCTGAACCTGCATCTCCCCCATTTTAAGATTGGATCGCTTTTTTATCATCATAATATCTTAAAAGAAGCGGTCTCATCGTTAAAAAAATCAATTGAAATCGGTGGCGATCATATTCCTGCTTATATTTTATTGGGAAAATGTTATATAAAGTTGGGAGACTATCCCAAGGCCATTGATACGCTTCTTTCTGCATATCGTGTTAATTCCGAACTTCCGGATCTGGCAAACACATTGGGTGTGGCACTTACATTTAACAAGAGTTTTCAGAAAGCAACCAGCATATTACAGCAGGCGCTCAAAAAAAATTCAGATTTTGATGAAGCCAATTTTAATCTGGGTGTAGCCCTGTTCCGAAGCACAATTGCTGATGCAGACGAATATGAGACTGCCCTGGTTCCATCGCGGGTGATTCGCTATATCAAGGCCTTAAAATTATTAGAACGATATCAGGACGATGACTGGCAGATCCTATTTGATCAAACTCTGGATATTATCAACACTGGCATTTTGAATGAGATTCTGGATGTCTTATTCCAGTTGCAGCTCAAACTGGTTACGCATTTAAAAATCGATCCTCTGATCGAATCCTTTTATCTTAAATTTATGTATGGTGGAAATGAACTGGAATATTCTGAACTGCTTACTTATGAAGATCGAATCTTGAAATTGTCTGACCAGAGAGATAAATTTGCGGATTACTGGAATGAAATGGGAACGATTCATATTATTCAGTGTCGCCATTTATTTTTGAAAGCAGTGGAAGAGTTCGATAAGGCCGTAGAGTTAAATAATCATTATGCCGAAGCTAAAAAAAATACCGAATTGATAAAAAACATTAAAAAAGGCTTTCTAATTCTATTACGAGCCATCCTCAAATAATCCCCAATCATTATGGCCAAAATCCTCGTTGTTGATAACGAAGAAAGAATGTGCAAAATAATAAAAGCCGGACTGGAAATGGAAGGCCATCAGGTTGATGTGGCATTTTCCGGTCAGAACGCCTTCGATTATTTTTCCTCCAACGATCCGATAGATGTGGTGATTACCGACTTAAAGATGTCCCCTATTGACGGTCTACAGGTCGTGACGGCTGCAAGAGAACTAAAGCCTGCACCTGAAGTTATTCTGATAACCGCATTTGCATCACAACAGACCGCGGTCGATGCCATGCGGCTTGGGGCATATGACTATCTGATAAAACCATTTGAAATTGATGAGCTGGCTCTACGAATTGCCAGAATTCTAAAACAAAAAAAACTTGAGGAAGAAAATCTAAAATTAAAATCCCAGTCACAATATGTTACTTCCGCCAATATGATCGGAAGAAGCGAGCGTATGCGTGAAGTGTATCAGCTGATTGATAAAGTTGCCGGGACTGATGCCAGTGTATTAATCAGAGGTGAAAGTGGCACCGGAAAAGAACTTGTGGCAGAAGCAGTGCACCATCAGAGTAATCGCAAAGCACAAAGGTTTATAGCCCTTAACTGTGCCGCCGTTCCGGAAAGTTTGCTGGAGAGCGAGTTGTTTGGCTATGAGAAGGGGGCATTTACCGGAGCCAATCAACAAAAGAAAGGACTCTTCGAACTGGCGCATAAAGGCACATTGTTCCTGGATGAAATAGGTGATCTGCCGTTGGGTACGCAAGCAAAATTATTGCGTACACTACAGAACAAAGAAATTATCCGTGTTGGCGGTACGGAAAAAATAGAGGTAGATGCACGTTTGATTGCTGCTACCAACCGCGATCTTGAGGATATGATTAAATCAGGAAATTTTCGTTCTGATTTATACTATCGTATAAATATATTCCCAATTTCGACCCCGCCATTAAGAGAACACCGGGAAGATATTCCGGAGTTGATGCAATTCTTTCTGGCCAAACACGGGAACAAAGGGGTTACACCGGATGTCCGCAAATTATTGATGGAATACGACTGGCCGGGAAATATCCGGGAACTATTTAATGTACTTGAGCGGGCGGCAATTATTGCAGAATCAACAATCACGGCCAGAGATTTACCTTCTGAATTCTATAGCGAAAAGCCCACCTCAAACCTATACGAGATTCCACCCGAAGGAATAGTACTGGATGAAGTCGAGAAAAAATTAATTGATTCGGCTCTGGCAAAATCCGGCGGAAATAAGACGAATGCAGCCGAATTACTGGGAATCACACGCAGGCGATTGTACTCATTAATGGAACGATTTGGGATGGATATGGATTCAAAATGATCGCAATCAATTAATCGGTAAGATTACTCGCCTGTCATCGGCTGGTAATTATTAATTTTAGAAAACTCTCAGGAGTTAATACACCGATATCGCTCTTAGTATAATCTTTAACATTCCGCGTAAGAATTACATCAATGAAGCCTGACTTTAATGCAGTAAAATGTTGTAGCGCATCTTCAAAATCTTTAAATCCGGAATTTAAGGCCTGTATCACAATGTCCCTATCCATTAGTAATACATCCAGAATAGTCATTAGCTGACTCAATTTTTCAATTACCTTTTCATGCTTCGCGGTTTGTCTCAACAGGTAATATGTATTGCTGCATATGACAGGAGTAATAAATCCCTTAATTTGGTTGGACTCACATAAGGAAAATACCCGGGCAGCATTTTCTGCAAATGGTTCTCTGTTGAAGAAAAAATCCAGTATTACATCAGAATCAATTAGTAATTTGTACATATTATAAATATTTTTTGGACAAGCCTTTTGCCAATTCCTTCTTATAGTCGAAGTCTGCAGGTGCTTTAAAAGAACCCCTTAACGATTTTGATATGGGTGTTATGTCAATATTTGAGTCCACTTCCACTTCTGTAATAACTTTTAAATAGTTCTCAATAATATCAGACAAACTACGTCCTTTCTGCCTGGCATATTTTTTAGCTCGTTGAATAATAGCTCTTTCAATCGTCAAAGTTAATTTGGTATTCATGATAATTCAGCCCTGTATTTACTAACTATAATGAAGGTACGAAAAAAAAGAAACACGTGCAAAATAATTGTAAATTACACGTGTTATATTTTTGTATATCGCTCATAAATGGAGGGTGTTTCAATTGATACATTGTAGAAACGCATTTCGATGCGTTTCTACAACATATGTATAACCAATCCGCTTCGCAGACTTGGGTTCGAACCATGTTGATTTTGGTGGCATGATCAGACCGGCATCGGCGATGGTGAGCAGATCCTCGATTTTGGTGGGAAACAATGAGAAAGCAACAGCCATCTCGCCGTTATCAACACGCCGCTTTAATTCCCCAAGCCCACGCATACCGCCAACAAAATCAATCCGTTTATCTTTCCTGGGATCGCCAATATCCAGTAAAGGTTTTAATAAGTTTTCGTATAATATGCTTACATCCAATCGTTTCTGTGGATCGTTATCATTCCAGCTACCCGGAATGGCAGACAGACGATACCAACGGCCATCAAGATACATACCAAAATCATGCTTAACCAAAGGCTGATAGGCATGTTCATCAGAATATTCCCGTACCAAAAAGCTTTTTGATATGTGATCAAGAAAATCCTGTTTTGACATACCATTCAGATCTTTTACCACACGATTATAGTCAAGAATCTGCATTTGACTATCAGGGAAAATCACAGTCAGAAAAAAGTTATAGGATTCATCACCGGTATGCCCGGAGTTTTTACTTTTTAATTCAGCACATGCCCGAGATGCTGCTGCTGAACGGTGATGTCCATCGGCTACGTATAATTCAGGAACTTCGGCAAAATCATCCTGGATTCTCTTGATTGCAGCCTCATCAGATATCACCCAAAAAGTATGCCGAATATCATCATTAGTTGTAAAATCATATTCGGGAGTAGCCTCGATCAGGCGTTCGAGAAATTTATTAATAACCGGTCTGGCGCGATAGGTGAGAAAGACCGGCCCGGTTTGCGCCGAGAGACTGAGAATGTGTTTAAGCCGGTCATCCTCTTTCTCGACTCTGGTCAACTCGTGCTTTTTTATTTTATCAGAGTCATACTCTTCAATAGAAGCACCGGCGACAAGTCCAAGTTGTTTATGCTTGCCCATAATCTGTTGATAGAGATAAAAACAAGGTGTTTCATCCTGAACTAAAATTTTGTCATCACGTAATTTCTTCAGGTTTTCGGCACCTTTTGCGTATACAGCATCATCATAAGTATCAATATCCTCTGGCAAATCAATTTCTGGTTTGTTAACATGCAGAAATGAATAGGGGGCACCAGAGGCCAGCTCGCGTGCTTCCTGACTATTTATTACATCATATGGTGGTGCTGCCACTTTTTCTGCATACTCTTTACGAGGTCTAAGTCCACGAAATGGTTTTAAAATTGACATTGATTTCTCCGGTAAATAGGAATTTATATTTTGTAATTCGTGCTTCGTAATTCGTTATTTTATTTTATCTATAATCCTGTATCCTGTATCCTGTATCCTGTATCCTGCATCCTGCATCTTGCATCTTGCATCTTGTACCGAGTACCAAATCTATCCTACAAACTTAACAATTCTCCCAGTAAAAAAAAACATTTTAAAAGCACAAATAAACTCAATTTACTTTTGACTATCTAGGGGGCTGAAGTTAAATTCAATCTTTAAAAAAATGTGCTAAATTTAATAATATAAATAATATAAATTAATAAATAACATACACTTATGTCATTTGTTCATCTTCATTCACACACGCATTACAGCCTACTTGATGGCGCCGGAAAAATAAAACACATGATTGCTGAGGCTAAGCGACTGGACATGCCTGCGCTGGCCATTACCGATCACGGGAATATGTTCGGTAGCCTTGAATTTTATACCGAAGCAAAGAAGCATAATATTAAACCAATTATTGGTTGTGAGGCATATATCGCCCCGCGGGAACGTACCTTACATCGCGCGGTTGAAGGTGAACCCTATTCGTACCATGTCGTTCTTCTGGCAAAAAATGAAACCGGATACAAAAATTTAATCAAACTTACCTCATATTCTTATCTACAAGGTTTTTATTATCGACCGAGAATTGACCGGGAATTACTACGTCAATATTCCGATGGTCTGGTTGTACTTTCTGCATGTATGAAGGGTGAGATTGCCTATAAACTAAGGCAGGGGCGCCGCGAAGCCGCAATTGAATCTGCTGAATTTTATCTTGACCTTTTTGGCGATGACTTCTATCTGGAATTGCAGGATCATGGTATCGAGGAAGAGCACCACACTTATCCAAAGGTTTATGAACTTGCCAAGGAAATGGGTGTTCCGGTTGTCGCTACCAATGATGTGCATTATCTCAAAAAAAATGATAGCCAGGCGCATGATATATTGCTTTGTCTGCAAACTGGAAAGGATCGTGATGATCCAAACCGGATGAAATACAATACCCAGGAATTATACCTCAAGTCTCCGGATGAGATGAAGCAATTATTCAAAGATAAACCCGATGTGGTAGAACGTACCCTTGAAGTTGCAGATAAGATCAACCTTGAAATTGATTTCAATCAGAGATTGCTGCCAGAATTTCCGATTCCCGAAGAAGAAGGTGGGATTAATGCGGATGAATATCTGGAGAAATTGTCAAGAAAGGGAATTGAAAAGAAATATTCAAAAGCGGATCCCAAACTGGAAGAGCGGCTAAATTATGAACTGAAGATTATTAACAAAATGGGATTTGCCGGGTATTTTTTGATAGTTCAGGATTTTATTGATGCCGCGCGCAAAAAGGATATCCCGGTGGGTCTTGGCAGAGGTTCCGCGGCCGGAAGTCTGGTGGCATATTCCCTGGGTATAACCGATGTGGACCCCATTCGTTATGATTTGCTATTTGAGCGGTTTTTGAATCCGGAACGCGTCTCCATGCCTGATATTGATATTGATTTTTGTTTCGAGCGGCGGGATGAAGTGATTGAATATGTTAAAGAAAAATATGGCCGGAAAAATGTCGCCCAAATAATCACCTTTGGTACAATGGCATCGCGGGGTGTGATACGGGATGTCTCGCGTGTACTGAAAATACCGATTCCTAAAGCCGACGCCATCGCAAAAAAAATACCTGTTTTTCAGGGGAAGCCAATGCATCTTGAGGATGCTTTCAAAAAAATCCCGGAACTAAAAGAAATCGCCCGTGATTCTGATTCGCAGATGAAAGAGCTGGTGGAATATTCACAGACTCTGGAAGGAATAGCGCGCCATGCATCGGTTCACGCGGCCGGAATTTTAATTGCCCCTGATGATATCACCAACTATGTGCCCCTGGCTTTAACATCCGATAAGCAAGTGACCACCCAGTGGACAATGGGATGGTGTGAGGCAATTGGCTTGCTCAAAATGGATTTTCTCGGTTTGCGAAATTTGACGGTGATTCACAACACTGAAAAAATGATTCGGGAAAAATATGATGCGAATTTTTCCATTGAGAAAATTCCGCTTGATGATGAAAAAACTTATGAATTATTTGGCGCCGGTAATACCATCGGCATCTTCCAGTTTGAAAGCTCGGGCATGCAGGAATACCTGCGAAAATTAAAACCAAACCGCGTTGAAGATCTGATTGCCATGAATGCCCTGTATCGTCCCGGTCCCATGGCCATGATTGATGATTTTATTGCCCGTAAAAAGGGTGTAAACCAAATAATTTATGAGCACCCAAGTCTGGAACCGATTCTCGAAGAAACATACGGTATTATTGTCTATCAGGAACAGGTTATGCGTATTACTTCCGAATTGGGCGGCTTTTCATTGGCCGAAGCGGATATTATGCGCAGGATCATGGGAAAGAAAAAACTGGCGGAGATGCAGGGTCAGAAAGAAAAATTTATTAATGGCTGTGTCTCCAATGGCATTGATAAAAAGACGGCAACCGATATCGCCGATATGATTGTTAAATTTGCTTCCTATGGTTTCAACAAATCACATGCCGCTGCCTATGCCCTGATTGCATATCAAACCGGATATTTAAAAAGTAATTATCCTGCAGAATTTATGGCAGCAAATCTATCCAGTGAAGTTAATAATACCGACCGGGTTGTCACTTTGATTGAAGATTGCCGCAAAATGGGGATTGAAGTCGTACCGCCGGATATCAATCACAGCCTGGCTCACTTTGTACCGCTGGATGATAATAAAATTGCCTTTGGACTGACGGCAATCAAGAATGTGGGTGGCGGCGCGATTGAATCTATCATCGAAGAACGTAATAAAATTGGCAAGTATAAAAGTATTTTTCAGTTACTGGAAAATGTGGATCTGAGACTTGTTAATAAAAAAGTCCTTGAGAGTCTGGCACAGGCCGGTGCACTTGATTCATTGGAAGGCAACCGCGCGCAAAATTATCATGCGATTGAACGGGCCACTGAATTTGGTCAGGATCTTCAAGCCAAAAGAAAAAAGAATGTTGGGCAAAATTCTCTTTTTGATATCGATCCGGAAATTAATGATATCGTAGCCTACCCGAAATTACCCGACGTTCCCGATTGGTCATCGCAGGATAAACTGGTTAAAGAAAAGGAATTTCTCGGATTTTATATAACCGGACATCCATTACATGCTTATAAAAGTATTGTAAAGTTATATAGTACCAATCTTTCAAACCAGAATGGTAATCAGAACGGTGGGCAGGGATACATAAGTATTTGCGGTATGGTTACAGAGATGAGAACATTGCTGGATAAAAAACAGAATAAAATGGCCTTTGTAAAAATTGAAGATTTTAGCAGGGTTTATGAAGCAGTTGTTTTTGGATCCGTGTTTGCCGATTTGGAAGACAAACTATATAAAGATGCGCTGGTTTTGCTCAACGGACGACTGAATTCTCAATTGGATGATCCGGTAATTAAAATAATATGCGAAAATGCGATACCACTGGATCAGGTACCGGTTAATATGACCGAATCCCTGATTTTGCGTATTGACAAATCCGAAATAACAGATCAGAAAATTACTTATTTGAAAAATACTCTGAAATCCAATAAAGGTAATATCCCAGTATATTTTAAGCTCAGGATAAATGGATCGGATGAAGTCAATATGGTTTCAAAAAAAGTAAAAATTAACGTAAATTCAGGCATTCTCGAGGAACTGGAAAAGATCCTGACTTTAGATAATATAAAGGTACGGATAAAGAAGCTGTGAGGGTTGTCATTCAAAGAGTCCGCTCTGCTTCGGTCAGGGTGGACGAAAAAGTAACAGGTGAAATTCAGAATGGGCTTATGCTGCTAATCGGCGTGGCAGAAACAGATACCAGTGCAGATGTTGATTACGCCGCAGCAAAATGCGCAAATTTAAGAATCTTTGAAGATGAAGATGGTAAATTAAATAAATCGATTCTCGAGACCGGCGGGGCCATCCTGGCAGTGTCACAATTCACCCTGCTGGGTGATACACGCAAGGGGCGCCGGCCCAGTTTTATCAATGCAGCCCGTCCTGAAAAAGGCCGAAAATTATACGAGGATTTTGTACAAATTCTCCGTGAATTGGGAATTCATGTTGAAACCGGTATATTTGGTGCGATGATGGATGTTCAGCTTATAAATAACGGCCCGGTGACGATAATAGTGGATACAGAGGAGAGGAGAAGGTAGGGCACAGGATGCTAGATCTAGATGCTGGATACTGGATAAAACAAACAAGATGCAAGATACAGGATACAGGGGACAAGATATTAGAGGAAAGGTAACAGTCGTAGGACTTAGGTGCTCAGGGACTTAGGGACTATAATTGCCTCAGTTAAAAGGGTCCTTATCCATAGGATCCCGTTCCGGGACAGGATGACAAATATTGAGATCGGAGCCTTGTGCCTTTGGCCTCTTAGCCTGTTGGCCTTTTATCCAGGTAAAAAATAATTTAATAACTGAGAAATAAATACAGAAACAAAACTATGGATAAACTTAAAACATTTCTTAGCTGGTACCGCCAGTCATTTCTTTTCAATGTAACCATTTTATTATTTGTTATTATTGTCGTCACTTTGCTGGTCGATAAAATTTTTCTGCCGCTTTATATCAGCCTGGGTGATGAAACAGAAATGCCGGATGTGATAGAAATGCATGTTGCTGAAGCAAGTGATCTGCTCACAAAACAAGGGTTTCAGGTTTTGGTTAGTGATTCAATGTATGATGCCCTTCATGAAGAGGGCGTGATAATTGAGCAGAATCCATATCCATATGCAACTGTAAAAGAAAACCGACGAGTGTATCTGACCATTTCTATTGGGGAAAAGCCCATTATTATGCCCAATTTATTTGGCGTCTCCCCGCGTGAAGCGGACCTGATACTGCATTCCTATGGAATGAAACTAAAAGCAAAAAATTATGTGTATTCCGATATATACAATGAAGGAACCGTTATCGGACAATCCTACCCGCAAGGTCAGCAGATACGCGCCGGTTCTGAAATCGACATCACTATCAGTCTTGGTAAGTTACGAGAGGAGACGATTGTCCCCGATTTAATTGGCAAAAGTCTGTATGAAGCCCGCCAACGCCTCAAACTTTTAGAATTGAGACTTGGAGAAATCGTTTATGAAGAACGCGATAAGATATTACCTGAAACGGTGATTAAACAATCTATACCAGCCGGAGAAGCTTTTAATCCGGGTGATACTATTATTCTCACCGTAAGTAAAGAAAAATCAGAAAGTTAAGTATGTCTAAAATAAAAATTGCACCTTCCATTCTATCTGCTGACTTATTAGTACTTAAGGAGCAGATCCTGGAAGTAGAAAATAATGGCGCTGATTTAATTCATGTAGATGTAATGGATGGACAGTTTGTTCCCAATATCACATTTGGACCGGTGATCGTAAAAGCATTAAAACGTATTACTGATTTACCCCTCGATGTACATCTCATGATTTTTAATGCTGATCGTTACATCGATGATTTTGCAGCAGCCGGGGCAGACTATATTACAGTACACCAGGAAGCATTAACACACTTACACAGCACGATCGATTCTATTCATAAGAATGGTATTAAAGCCGGGGTTTCACTTAATCCGGCCACACCGGTCGAAGTCTTAAGTGATATATTGCCGGATCTGGATATGGTATTGATTATGTCGGTAAATCCGGGTTTTGGTGGGCAGAAATTTCTTGAACTGGCAAATAAAAAAATCAAGCAACTGGATGAACTTCGAAAAAAAGAGAATTTCAAATACCTGATTGAAGTGGATGGTGGCATTAATAATAAAACAACGCCGATGGTAGTGAATGCTGGTGTCGACGTTTTGGTGGCAGGAAATGCTATTTTTGGTGCCGAAAATATTGGAAATTCCTGCCGGGAATTAAAAAAAATAGCCCAGGATGTTTATGACAAACGCGGATAATGTTTCCGTAAAAAATGAGATATACCGGAAACTTATCCATCTGGCGTGTTCAATTTTTCCGATTTTGTATTATTATTATTTTAATCGGGAACAAATTGTTGTAATTTGTGTTGTTATCTCTATGTTCTTCCTGATCGCAGAAATAATCAGAACGCGATTTGGCTGGGGACAGGAGTTATATAAGAAATGGTTCTTCCCGCTTTTAAGGGAAGATGAAAAGAAACAAAATCTCACAGGAGCAACCCACTTATTCCTTTCTGTTACCGTATCGTTTCTCTTCTTTGAGAAACACATAGCCATACCGGCAGTACTAATATTAACGATAGCCGATGCTATGGCTGCAATTATTGGAAAAGTCTACGGCAAACATCAATTGTTACAGAAAACCTGGGAAGGTAGCATTACTTTTTTTCTGATCACGTGGATTATATTATTTTTATTTTTCCCTGGTCGATATTTGATTATTTTTCCCATTACTCTGATAACTACATTTGTTGAATTATTGCCATTGCCTGTTAGTGATAACTATTCGATTACACTTACAGCCGGTTTTTTAATGATGATCTTTATTTAATTAAAAATGAGGTGATCCCGGTGAGAGCATTTATAATTTTGATTACACTGTTGCTGCTCTGGCAGCAGTCCTTTAGCTCCGGTTTTAAAAAATATGCTGCGGAGTTTCTTAATAGTGGCGTCGGATCGCGGGCTCTGGCTATGGGCGGTGCTTTTACTGCAGTGGCAAATGATGTGACTGCCGGCTACTGGAATCCTTCCGGCTTGACGGGTGCAAAAGGTTTTCAGATTCAATTCATGCACGCCAACCAATTTATCAGTTCCGTCCAATATGATTATTTTGCTGCCTCTAACCAATTTGAGGGTGGTAATTCCATAGGATTGTCAGTGATCCGGTTGGGCGTTAACGATATTAAGAATTCAAGAAATGCATTGTTGGGCGAACTGATCTCCGATGGACTAGATTATTCAAAAATCACTAACTTTAATGTCGCGGATTACGCATTTATTCTTTCATATGCGCGTCAATCCAGTGAGCGATTTTCGTATGGTGCAAATGTAAAACTGATCTACCGGGATTTTGATTCAGAATCAGCACTGGGTATCGGTTTTGATCTTGGTGCGCAATACCGTCTGGCGCAAAATCTGATTTTGGGTCTTACGTTTCGCGATTTCACTACAACAATGATGGCCTGGAGTACGTCTGAAAAGGAATTTATCCCGCCATCACTGCGACCGGGTATAAGTTATCGCTTTGATATTGAAAGTCTGGCCTTATATATGCAGCCGGCGTTTGATATGAATATTCTGTTTGAGGGAAGAGAATCGGCTGCTCAAGTCAATTTGGGTCCGGTCAGTTTTGACACATTTTGGGGTGCTGAAATCGGGTTCCGTGATCTGGTTTTTTTGCGTATTGGTTATGATGATTTAAGCCGTTTTAATGGGGGAGTCGGATTTAGTATTACCAAATTTGCCGTTGATTATTCATATATGAATTATGACCGGGAACTTGGTAACGTTCATCGCATTTCCTTCCATTTAAAACTAGATGCCATTTAAATTGCATCATATCATCCTAAAATAGAACGCGGATTACACGGATTACACGGATTAACGCTGATAAAAAAATCATTAAAAAAACCTCTTCGTTTTGCGTCTCTGCGTCTCTGCGAGGGGTAAATTATCTTTGCCCAATAAAAAGGTGAGTATCAGATAATACCATCTTAATTGGTAATGTGACCATCAAACTAATTACCCATAAAAATGCTGAATTTTATTGATTTTTATAGTAGTTTGAGTAAATTAACCTCGGTTCAGAAATAATCTGAATAGTAATCAAATCCATACATTGTATTTCAAATAGAATTTAATCATATCAAAGTAAGTACATTTAAAACATGTTTCTTTATCAGGATTTGTTAATTTCTTTGTTCATCAGGTATTTTGTTAATTAGTCAAAATATTATTAATAATTCATCAAATCAGAAAATTATTCAGGAGGAAGAATGAAATTAGTTAAGGTTTTGTTAATATTAGGTTTAGTATTTATCGTGAGCTGTAAAAATACCACGGAAGAAGATCCAACAGAAGTTTGTGATCCAAATTCTGAACTGGCAATTCTTGCAGATATTAAAAGCGATGCCGATGCCGGGGCGCTTAAAGTGATGTCGCGGAATATCTATATAGGTGCGGATGTTGATGTGGTACTGGGAGCCGAAAATGTAATGGATATACCCGGATTGGTTGCGACAGCCTATGCAACATTGGAAAAAACGGATTTTAATAAACGGGCACTTATGCTTGCCGACGAGATTGCCCTGGCAAACCCGCATGTGATCGGATTGCAGGAAGTTTTGATGCTATATACCCAGTCACCGGGAGATTTTTTAATTGGAAATCCGGTTGCAGCAGAGAATCTTGAATGGGATTATCTTGCAATTTTAATGGATGCACTCAGTGCAAAGGGATTAAATTATACGGTAGCACATACCATTGAGAATGCAAATATTGAACTGCCCATGCTGGTGGGTGTTGATAGTGAATTCAATCCGCTTCTCGATGACGTGCGAATCGTTGATCATGATGTATTACTTGTGCGCAGTGATGTCCAGGTATCCAAAAAAATGAAGGGAAATTATCAGGCAGTCCTTCCGGTAGATGAAGAGCTTGGTCTTGTCATTCAGAGGGGATATGTATCCGTTGAAGCTAAAGTGGGTGAAAATAGCTACCGTATTGCAAACACACATCTGGAAGCGGCTAATATTGAAGAACTGAGGGCCGCGCAGGCCGCTGAATTGCTGGCCATTCATGCGGGGGAAACTCTGCCAGTTATTTTTATTGGTGATTTTAATACACCTGCCCCTGATAATTCTACCTATCAATTAGTAACAGGTGCCGGATATAAAGATGTCTGGGATCATAACACCGAGACATACACCTATAATGGTGATGGGAATACCTACGGACATTATGGTGGTACAACTGGTGATCTGAGCAATACTACGGTAAATATGTTCATGAGAATTGATTTTGTTTTCGTGCGTTCTGAGACAGATCCTACCTGGGGACCTGTTGTTGTGGTTGGTGATGAGACTTGTGAACGTAAGAATGATTTGTGGGCATCTGACCATGCCGGTGTTATTACTATGATGAAATTTTAATTTAAATAATATTTAAATGCGTGGAACGGTCTCAGACCGTTCCCTACATTTTACCTCGTTCTCAGGTCTATCCTGGGAACGAGTTTTTTTTGTGAGACCTGCTTCAGTCCTTCTTTAGAACTTTTCTATAATTTGGAGTTCTATAAACATTATTTTCTCAACAGCAATGAACGCTAAGAATTACGCAAGGTAGAGAAAGATTAATACATATTTATTTTGCGAACTCACTGCCTCCTCTGCGCACTTTGCGGTAATAAATCTGGAAACACCAGGTCAAGACAGGACTACTAACTAATTATTTTTCCAGATTAATAATAAATTATTGATTAAATTGTGATTTAGCGACTCAGCTGATAAATTAAATTAGCTATATATATAGCAAGAGAGTTCTGAAAAATGCAAATTTCTGCCAAATCGTCATCCTGAACTTGTTTCAGGATCTAATTAAATAGACCCTGAAATTAATTCAGGGTGACCAATTGTTTGTTTTATTGCATTTATTTGAACTTTCAACAAATATAATCAAGTGAGATTCACAATAAGATAATCATAATAAATATGGTGATAAAGTGAGTAAAAAATCTATTTTAGTAACCGGTGGGGCCGGCTATATCGGTAGTCATGTAGTGCATCTGCTTTGTGATGAAGGACATCGGGTGACCATTCTCGATAATTTTTCACTTGGGCGGGAAGAAAATGTGGACTCGCGGGCAGAGGTGATCCGAGGTGATATTTTAAATACAGCAGATCTAAAAAAGTCATTTAGTAACAATATTGATGTTGTATTTCACTTTGCCGCATGGAAGGCTGCCGGGGAATCCATGGTTGATCCGGGCAAATATGCGGTGAATAATATCAGCGGCACAATAAACCTGTTAAATGTAATGCTTGATCATGATGTGAGTAAACTGGTTTTCTCATCATCAGCGGCTGTGTACGGAAATCCCGTATACTTACCTGTTGATGAAAATCATCCAAAAAATCCCGAGAATTATTACGGATACTCTAAACTGGCTATAGAACAGAATCTTTACTGGTATAGTATGATAAAGAATTTGCGCTATGCAGCATTGCGTTATTTTAATGCGACCGGTTATGATATAAATGGTCGAATCAGGGGTAGAGAAAAAAATCCGGCAAATCTGACACCGATCGTAATGGAAGTGGCTGCCGGAGAGCGAAGTCAAATGGATGTATTCGGCAATGATTATGATACCAGGGATGGGACTTGTATCAGGGATTACATACATGTCAATGATCTGGCCACAGCCCATTTAAAAGCTATGGAATATCTTTTCAACGAGAAAAAGGATCTGGTGGTAAATCTGGGAACAGGTGCCGGGCAAACGGTCCTGGAAATGATTCATACTGCCCAGGATGTAACAAACAGTCCGATAAAATATAATATTGTGGCTCGCAGGGCGGGAGATCCCAGAGAACTGGTTGCCAGCAGTGATCTTGCCAGGCAGCTCCTGGGCTGGCAGGCTGAATATTCAGATTTAAAAACCATCATGGAGTCAATGAAACAGGTTTATTTTTTGTAAAAAGTCATGAGAATTTTTTAAATTCGGTATACTAGGTACTCGGTTCTGGGTACTGGCTACTCGTCACTGGGCGCTCGTTTATAGAAAATTTATTTCAAGTTTTAATCTAAAACGAGAGCCGAGTACCCAGTGCCTGGTATAAAGAATTTACAGAATTGCACAATAGAGGAATGTAGTCAAAAATGGATTTAGCGTTATCTATAGCTCTTATTGTTGTTGGATTTGTACTGCTGATAAAAGCAGCAGATTATCTTGTGGATGGGGCGGCCGCATTGGCTGCAAAATTTTCCGTCTCTGAAATCGTCATTGGATTAACCATAGTCTCGTTCGGTACCTCAGCGCCCGAACTGATTGTAAATGTTATCGCCAGCATCAGGGGAAATTCAGACATCACTCTGGGTAATGTGATTGGTAGTAATATAATGAATACCCTTGCCATTTTAGGTATCGCTGGAATTATATACGCTATTAAGATAGAAAAGAATACGGTCTGGCGCGAGATTCCTTTTTCATTGTTGGCAACTGTGGTTTTATTTATTGCATGCAATGATATGCTGTTTGATGGTGCAGAAAATCTTTTATCCCGGACCGACGGTATTTTGTTCTTATTGTTTTTTGTAATTTTTATTGTGTATACCTTTACTGTTTCAAAAGTAGAAACAACAGACCTGCCGGAGATAAAAATATTATCTACGCTGAAAATTTGGATCTATATTATATTGGGAATGATCGGTTTGTTCCTGGGTGGAAAACTGGTCGTCGAGAACGCCGTAGAGATAGCCAGAGTTCTGGAAATCAGTGAAAAAGTGGTCGGTTTGACCGTTGTGGCAGTTGGTACATCGTTGCCTGAGTTGGTTACCTCTGCAGTTGCGGCAGTGAAGAAAAAATCTGATATCGCTATCGGTAATATAGTGGGATCGAACATATTTAACATATTTTTTGTTCTTGCCATAAGCACAATTATCCGGCCGATTCCGTTTATCAGCAGTCTCAATGTTGATTTGATAGTTCTGATCCTGGTCTCGATATTCCTTTTTCTGATCATGTTCACCGGTAAAAAACGAGTTATAGATCGCTGGGAATCTGCTATATTATTGATAGTTTATATTATCTATACCATCTATATTATTATTCGCGGCTAAGGCAGATTATTATCATAGGAAAATAGCTGCTTACAGTCCTATTTTTAAAATTATCTACAATATTTTTCAAAGAAAAATTTGTAATTATATTGTACATCAAATCTCTATATATTACATTCTCATAATCAAAATCTAATATAGTAGAATTGTTCACTAAAGATTTATACGATTCATTGTGAACAATCTTCTGAAATACCCCATACCAAATATACGCAGGCAAGTTCAGGATGACGCTTTGGAACAAATTTGTATTTTTCGGAAGTCTCATACAGAATAAGTGCTTAGTTGATGAAAAATATTATTGTCTAACTTAACATGAGATAATGTAATGGAAAGACGAAATTTTTTATTGAGTATTCCCGCTACACTTGCTGCAGCCAAGGTATACGCAAATTCCGCGCCACCGGAGTCAAACAAATTCAATCTGAAATATGCGCCCCATTTTGGTATGTTTAAACATCATGCGGGAGAAGGCCTGATAGATCAATTAAAATTCTGTGCAGATGAAGGATTTACCGCATTTGAAGATAATGGTATGATGGAGAGGACAATTGAAGTGCAGGAGAATCTTGCTTCAGAAATGGCGCGACTGAAGATAACCATGGGAGTTTTTGTTGCGTATGCAGAATTTAATTCAGCGACTTTTGTAAAAAAACCGGAAGTGGTAAAAAATAATCTGCTAAAGCGAATGAATAAAGCTGGTGGACGTGGCAAAACGGGTCAATGCAAAATGGTGCACTGTTGTTCCGGGTACATTTGAAACCAGTGTTGAATGGGATTATCAGACTGCAAATGTAATCGAAAATCTTAAATATTGTGCTGAGGTGTTTGAACCCCACGGAATTACAATGGTTCTTGAGCCGCTAAATGCATGGACTGACCATCCGGGCTTATTTTTAACAAAAATTCCCCAGGCGTATCAAATTTGCCGCGCAGTGAACAGCCCATCCTGTAAGATCCTCGATGACCTGTATCACCAGCAAATAACCGAGGGTAATTTAATTCCCAATATGGATATGGCGTGGAGTGAAATAGCGTATTTTCAGGTGGGTGACAATCCGGGACGAAAAGAGCCCACTACAGGAGAAATAAATTATTTGAATGTATTTAAGCATATTCACTCAAAGGGGTTTACGGGTGTGGTTGGTATGGAACATGGTAATAGTATGGCAGGTAAGTCCGGGGAACGGGCAGTGATTGATGCATATCGATCGTGTAATGATTTTCTTCCTGGATAATAATTGATACGATGATGCCAGGTACTCGGTGCAGGCACTCGGTTCTCGGTGTTGACGGCCATTTGATAGTTCACCAACAGGTACGGGTATCCCGTGCCGTCTCTCATATCAGGCCCTTATATTATTTTAATCTATCACTAACATTCGGGAGGTAAATCCGATGAAAATTACACTAGTACCAGTTATAAGCTTGCTTGTTGTCCTGGCCGCCTGTGGAACTAAACAGGATAGTCCAGAACAAAAGTCAAATTCGCAGGTTATTGTGCCGGATAAACCAATGACACTTTGGAATGGAAAAAATTTTTCCGGTTTTGGATTTTATCTGGAAGATCCCAATGTGGATCCCAGAATGGTTTGGACAATAAAGGATGACGTAATTCATTGCACCGGTGTTCCGGCTGGATATATGTTCACTGATAAGGAATATGGTAACTACAGGCTTCTGGTAGAATGGCGCTGGTCTGCGGAACCGGGAAACAGTGGAGTCCTCTTGCATAAAACAGGTATTGATACAGTTTGGCCCAAATCCATTGAAGCACAATTAATGGCGGAAAATGCAGGAGATTTTTACCTGATTGGCGGTACCACCATGAATGAACAGACGGATAAATCTAAACGACGCGTACAGAAAAAGCAGGAGAGCAGTGAAAAACCAGCCGGTGAATGGAATACCTATGATATTACCTGCAAGGATGATACGATCATACTTGTCGTCAACAATGTATTGCAGAACTCAGCTTCGGGGGCATCGGTAACCGCTGGGAAAATATGTCTGCAGAGCGAAGGAAAACCAATTGAGTTCCGTAAAATTTTTCTGGAACCGCTTGAGTAAATCTGATTGAATAATTATTATTGTGAAGATTAATCAAGAACTAATAATTAAGTTTAAAAGTCTGTTTATCTTTCTGGCTGGTGTATTTCTGGTGCTAATTTTGCAGCAAGGGATACAATATTCGTCAAGTGATGATTTTTGCGGTTCTTGTCACATGCATCCGCATGCCTCACAAAACTGGCGTTTCAGCACACATTTTGATAATGAGAGCGGAGTCATTGTCCATTGTGTTGAATGTCACCTTCCTCCGGAGGGTCTGCCGTATCTATCTGCAAAAATAACTACCGGTTTGCGGGATGTGTGGGGTACCTTAGTGAAAAATGCCGATGAAATAAACTGGCAGCAAAAATCTACCCGTGAAGCAGCCATTCATCATGTATACAAAGAATCCTGTATCAAATGTCATCAAAACTTGTTTCCAAAAGAGATGTCAAAAAAGGGCGAGGACGCCCATCTTTATTATGATCAACGTCCGGCGGAGCTAAGGTGTATCAATTGCCATCTGGATGTTGGTCATTTTCGCGAGCGTACGGAACAAATTGTGAGTGCAGTGAATCAGGAAATCTATCATGGACCGGCCCGTATCGATTCGTTTATAAATTTTACCGAGACAATTCCTGAAACATTTGTTGATTTTGATATGATAGCCATTCCGGGTGGAAAATTTAATATGGGAAGTCCGGAGAACGAGCCATTCAGAAATGTTGATGAGGGACCGGTTCGTTCTGTAGAAATCAGTTCGTTCTGGATGGCAAAAACAGAAGTATCATGGTTAGAATTTGAAGCATATTATAACGAGACTCATAGTGAAAAACCATTATATGCCGCAGCTCAGTCAATATTGAGTGATCAAAAGGTGGATGGCGTAACCGGGCCAACAGCGCCATATGGCGTACCGGATCAGGGATGGGGCCGAGGCCGCAGACCGGCCATTACCATGACACACTTTGCAGCCGAACAATATTGTAGCTGGCTATCAGGCAAAACCGGTAAAACATATCGGCTACCAACTGAAGCAGAATGGGAGTATGCCTGCCGTGCCGGTACAGATGGTGCCTATTTTTTTGCCGGCAGCCCGAATGATTATTCTTCAAATACATTTCTGAACACGATCTTTGGCGCAGATACATCGACAATCAGTTCATATGTTATTTATGATCTGAATAGTATGGGAAAAACATATCTGCCCGGAACTGTGAAACCGAACGCATATGGTCTGATTCATATGCTGGGAAACGTGAAAGAATTTTGTTCTGATTTTTATGATGCAAATTCGTATGTTCAGAGTACATCAGGTGAGAATTTGGTAGATCCACGAGGACCACGGGAAAGAAGGGAATATGCTATCCGTGGCGGCTCCTTTCGCAGTGATGCTGCCGACCTAAGATCAGCCAACCGTGATCATACGCGATTTGATGCATGGATGTTGACCGATCCCCAGATCCCAAAGAGTAAATGGTGGTATTCTGATTGCAATGATGTGGGATTCCGGGTGGTTTGTGAATACAATGCATTGAATAAATAAATTGTGTTTTTGAAAGGAACTATTATGTCCAAAGAATTAAAGCGACGCGAGTTTATGGGCATCGGTGCGGTGGTGGCTGCCGGTGTGCTGGCTGGATGTTCCACAGGCTCCCAAAAAAGTTTTACTGTACCTACCTGGTTGGATCAGGCACCGGATGGTCCTGAATTAAAGGCCGGATTAATTGGTTGTGGCGGAAGAGGCACCGGTGCCGCTATCGATTTTCTAAATTCGGGTAAAAATTTACGTATCGAATCACTGGGAGATGTCTTTCAGGACAGACTCGATAGTTGCCGGGATAAAATATTAACTGAAAATCAAAATGAAGTTGCGGATGAAAAATGTTTTATCGGATTTGATGCTTTCGAAAAAGTAATCGATTCGGGGGTGGATGTAATCATATTGGCTACACCGCCGCATTTTCGACCAGAACATTTTGCTGCAGCTATTAATGCTAAAAAGCATGTATTTATGGAAAAACCGGTTGCGGTTGATCCGGTCGGCGCGCGTTCGATTATCGCATCTTCCAAAAGAGCTGAATCATTGGGATTATGCGTAGGAACAGGAACCCAGCGTCGACACCAGAGAGATTATGTGGCTGCGTACAAACATATCTATGAAGGCATGATCGGTGATGTGGTCTCTGCAAACTGTTACTGGAACCAAAGCCAGCTATGGTATGTCAATCCAAAAAAACAATGGACTGAGATGGAGTACATGATACGTGATTGGGTAAACTGGACCTGGCTATCCGGAGATCATATTGTGGAGCAACATGTACATAATATAGATGTAGTAAACTGGTTTACTGGTATGCATCCGGTTAATGCAGTAGCTTTTGGCAGTCGCCATCGCAGGGTGACCGGAAACCAATATGATTCATTTAGTGTTGATTTTGAATATGAAAATGGAATTCATGTCCATAGCATGTGCCGGCAGATAAACGATTGCGAAAATAATGTATCTGAATTTTTACAAGGCAGCAAGGGTTTCTCCAATGCCAGAAATTCAATCATGGATCTGGATGGAAATGTGCTCTGGGAGTATAAGTATCCTGTGGATGCCGATGGTAAACCGACAAATTATCCCAAGATTTCGCCCTATGTTCAGGAACACATCGATCTGGTTACCGCCATCCGGACAAATAAGCCATATGTCGAAGCGGAAAATACAGCCGTATCCACAATGGCCGCAATTATGGGACGAATTTCTGCCTACACAGGTAAAAAAGTAACCTGGGATGAAGTGATGAGTTCGGATCTTCGGCTCGGACCAACTGAGTATCATTTGGGTAAGGTAGATATTGATAAGCGCATTCCGGTGCCGGGGAGTGTATAGAGCAGGATGCAGGGTGCAAGATACAAGATACAAGAAACTGGATACTGGATGCTTGATGCCGGATGCTGGGCACTCGGTCCTCGGCACTGGCTACAAGGCAATATATTCTGGATACTTAATGTTGGATATAGTTGTCATTCTAGAAGAAACTTTTAACCAAGAGTAGTATGCAGGATTTTCAGCATGGTCTCCAGATTCTGAACACGAGATTTTCTAATTACCTAAATACCAGGATTGATAATTGGAAATTGGAATTTGTTTAGGATTTAGATATTAGATATTCGGATTTATTATCAGATATCTGATATTTGATTCTAATAAGATGATGCAGGTTGCACGATACAGGATAAAAGATATATCAAAAAATATATATTATTGGAGGAATTAAAATGACAGTGAAACACAGTAAGGATAAAACAATTGACAAAATAAGCCGGCGGCAGTTTATGGGCCGGTCTGCGGCCGCTGCGGCCGGGGTTATGATTGTCCCAAGGGCTGTCTTAGGTGGACCAGGATATATTCCACCCAGCGACAAGGTAAATATTGCCTGCATTGGTGTGGGAGGTATGGGACATAACGATACCAAGGGCGTCAGCACTGAGAATATTGTAGCGCTATGTGATGTGGATGAGGTCCGCGCTGCTGAAACATTTAAACTATTTCCAAAGGTAAAGAAATTTAAAGATTTCAGGATCATGCTGGATGAAATGGATAGCGATATTGATGCGGTAACGGTGAGTACACCAGATAATACCCATGCGGTGATTGCTTCAATGGCGATGAAGATGGGTAAGCATGCCTATGTACAAAAACCCCTGACACATGATATTTTTGAAGCCCGGATGCTGGCAAAAATTGCTAAAGAAGAAAAAGTGAAAACGCAAATGGGTAATCAGGGTCATGCCGGTGAAGGTGCCCGATTGATCAATGAGTGGATCTGGGATGGCGCCATCGGTGATGTGACTGAAGTTCATTGCTGGACAAACAGACCTGTTTGGCCACAGGGAATAGATCGTCCCCAGGAAACGCCATCCAAACCGCCAACCATGGCGTGGGATTTGTGGCTGGGCCCTGCTCCTTGGCGTTATTATCATCCGGCATATGCTCCATTTAACTGGCGGGGATGGCAGGATTTTGGTACTGGTGTAATGGGTGATATGGGCGCGCATATCATGGATCATCCATTCTGGGCATTAAAACTGCATCATCCCGAATCCTTCCAGGCAACTTCAACAAAAATCTTTGAAGAGACTTATCCGCTGGCTTCGGTCATTACATTAAATTTTCCGGCAAGAGAAAAAATGTCCCCGGTAACCATGAAGTGGTATGACGGCGGTTTGTTGCCCCCCAGACCCGCAGAGCTGGAACAAGGTCGCATGATGGGTAACCGTGGCGGTGGTGTCATTTTTGTTGGAGATAAAGGAAAACTGATGTGCAGTGTGTATGGCGAAAATCCACGTTTGATCCCTGAAACAAAAATGAAAGAATATAAAAAACCCGAAAAGACAATCCCACGTTCACCGGGAATCAGGGAAGAATGGATTGAGGCCATCAAAAATGATGGTGAGACAACTTCAAACTTTGAATATGCCGGGCTGCTTACCGAGACGATGTTGTTGGGAAATATCGCTCTCAAGCATAGTACCAAGAATATGATTTTTGAATGGGATTATGATAATATGAAAATTACCAATGATGAAGAAGCCAATCAGATGGTCACGAGAGAATACCGGAAGGGATGGACTTTATAGATGCCGGACCGGATTAAGGTTGCCGTAATTGGCGCAGGAAATATGGGATCCTCCCATGCCCGGGCGTATTTCAATAATCCCGGGTTTGAGTTGGTAGCAATTGTCGATCAGTCGGAGAAGCAAAGAACAAAACTGGCCGCCGAATTGGGCGGCATCGGCCACTCTGCTTCCCTGACTGAAACCCTGGAAAAATATCAACCACAAGCTGTGGCCGTCTGTACCTATCCTGATACGCATTATACATTTGTGCGGGAGAGTATTGAAGCCGGTGCGGATGTATTTGTGGAAAAACCCATCGCGGAAACCGTGGCTGAGGCCAGGGAGCTGGTGCAACTGGCAAAAAAACGTGACCGTAAAATAGTAGTAGGCTATATTTTACGTCACCACCCGGCCTGGAAAAAGTTTACCGAACTGGCACAATCACTGGGAAAACCCCTGGTCATGCGCATGAATCTGAATCAACAGAGCAGTGGCCATGAATGGCAGACTCATAAGAATTTGCTGAAAACCATGTCACCCATTGTAGATTGTGGCGTCCATTATGTTGATATTATGTGCCAGATGACCAGAAGTAAGCCGGTCAGGGTGCAGGCAATCGGTGCGCGTCTCAGTGAAGAGATCGATTCGGAAATGTATAATTATGGTCAGTTACAGGTAATATTTGAAGACGGATCAGTGGGTTGGTATGAGGCGGCATGGGGGCCAATGATCAGTGAGACTGCTTTTTTTGTAAAAGATGTCATCGGGCCAAAAGGATGTGTCAGCATCATGGATCCTGCGGCAAAAAAAAATGTGGATTCATCTGATATCGATAGTCACACAAAAACAAATAGTCTGTTATTGCATCACTCAGAAATTGATTCTCAGGGAAAATTTGTAAAAGAAAATGAACAAATCGATACCTCAGATGAACCGGATCATCAGGAATTATGCGACCGGGAACAATCGTTTTTTCTGACCGCCATAAATGATAATCTGGATTTGACCGACCATCTTGAAGATGCCATAAATAGTTTGGGTATTGTTTTGGCCGCGGATGAGTCTGTAAGGACTGGCAAAATAGTTGGTTTGTGAGTGAGCGACAAAGTGACAAAGTTTAAAAGCACCTAAGCGCCTGAGTCCCTTTTGAATAGGCACAAAGGCACAGAGTACTTTTTACTTCGAAATTCAATATTCGAAATTTTTACTTTCAAAAGTCCCTGAGTACCTGAGCGCCCGGGCTTCGTAACTCGGTACTGGGTACTCGGCGCTGGGTTCTCGGTTCTCGATCAATCCCGAAGGGATTGTATAATAATTTTTCATTAAATATTAAAATAACCCAAAAAGGTTGTACAAACCAAGATTCGTAGAATCGACCAATTATAAGGAGTGGATTGTGAATAAGAAAATCTACGGGCAGCTAAGTTTGATGATGTTTCTCGAGTTTTTTATCTGGGGCGCCTGGTATGTAACTGTTGGAAACTATATGACGCGTATCGGAATGACAGATGTTATATATTGGGCTTATACGGTCAGTCCGATTGGTGCTGTGATTTCGCCATTTTTCCTGGGAATGATTGCCGATCGTTTCTTCGCAACGGAAAAAGTACTGGGAACATTACATATTATTGGCGGCATTGCTATTTTTCTTACACCATTAGTGGCAGAGGGCGCATTTGTATCTGCACCCCTGTTCATAATTTTATTACTCATTCATATGCTTTGCTATATGCCTACCATCGGTCTTGTGAATAGCCTGGCATTTCATCATATGGAAGATCAGGAAAAACAGTTCCCGGTGGTGAGAGTATTTGGTACGATCGGCTGGATTGTAGCGGGTGTTTTTGTCAGTGCGATTCTTGGTGCAGATGAAACACCTATCCCACTACAAGTTGCTGGAATAGCTGGCGTCTTAATGGGCCTGTATAGCTTTACATTACCGCATACACCGCCTCCGGCAGCAGGTAGTGCCATCACCGTACGCCAGATACTTGGTCTGGATGCATTGGCTCAATTAAAGAGCCGGCCGTTTATTATCTTCATCATCAGTTCTTTTTTGATCTGTATTCCACTTTCAGTTTACTATGCTTATGCACCGGTATTTGTAAATGCGTCGCAAATTGTCGATCCCGGATTTAAGATGTCTTTTGGACAAATGTCGGAAGCATTCTTTATCATATTAATGCCTATGTTCTTTGTGCGATTTGGTGTCAAGTGGATGCTGGTTACCGGTATGTTCGCCTGGGTATTACGCTATGTATTTTTTGCTCTTGCTGCCCCGACCGGTGTGTTCTGGATGATTATGGCCGGCATTATACTCCATGGTATTTGCTATGATTTCTTCTTTGTAGCAGGTCAGATTTATGTCGATAAAAAAGCAAATCCAGACTATTCGCGGTCAGGCTCAGGGTTTTCTGGTACTGATGACTTATGGACTGGGAATGTTGATAGGCGCACAAATATCAGGATGGTTGTTCAATTCAATAGTCATTGATAGTGGAACCCAGGCCATGCAACAATGGCAGGTGTTCTGGGTCGCTCCGGCTGCGTTTGCCGCGGTGGTTTTGGTTTTTTTCATAATTATGTTTAAAGATAAAAAAATACCGGATAATGTGTAATATTTATGACTAAGATATCTCGTAGAAAATTTTTAGGCTCATCAGTGGCGGGGTTTAGTGCTTTTTGTATCATTCCCCGCCATGTTTTAGGTGGAATAGGATACACTGCTCCCAGCGATGTACTGACCAAAGCTGTGATAGGCGTGGGAGGTATGGGAAGGTGGCACCTGGGCACACCTGGATCGAAGCTAGTTGCCGTCTGTGATGTGGATAAAAATCATCTGCAGCGAGCCATGCAAATTGGCGGGCCCGATGTGGTGGGCTATCATGACTTTCGGGAAATTCTGCTGCGTGATGATATTGATATTATTCATATTGCCACGCCGCCCCATTGGCATGGACTTATGTCTGTTGCTGCAGCACAGGCTGGAAAGGACATCTGGTGTGAAAAGCCGATGACCCGGACAATTGGCGAGGGTCAAAAACTCGTTGATGCCGTGCAAAAAAACGGCAGTATTTTCAGGGTTAATACATGGTTTCGTTTTAATTCACTTTTTTATGGATTCGGAACCGAAGTGAAACCGGTGAAAAAACTGGTAAACAGCGGCTTACTGGGCTGGCCCCTGAAAATCACCATCAGTGCACAGACCGGATTTAACTGGAAATTAAACTGGCAGGGATTGACAAATCTTAAAGCCCAGTGGATTCCGGAGAATCTCGATTACAATATGTGGCTTGGACCTGCGCCATATAAATCCTATCACCCTCATCGTGTGCATAATACATTCCGTGGGTATTGGGATTATGACGGCGGTGGTCTGGGTGATATGGGACAGCATTATCTTGATCCGGTTCAGTACCTGCTCAATAAAGACCATACCAGTCCGTCATATATCGAAGTGGATGCGCCGCAATCACATCCTGATGCGGTTGGTGCCTGGCGGACAATCAAAATGCGCTATGATGACGGATGTGAAATTATAATCGATGCCGGAATGATATCCGGTCGGGTGCCATTTATCGAGGGACCCAATGGGAAATTGTACAGAGGGTTTAAATCCGATATTAGAAATATTGGGAAGAAACTCTCCGAATTTCCGGAACCTGATGAGCAATATACAGACTTTATAGAAGCGGTGAGAACCCGCACAAAATTTGCCCTGAATGAAAGCAATGCACATCGATCAGCCACTTTGGTAAATCTGGGAAAGATCGCAGTCCGGTTAGGTAGAAACCTGCATTTTGATCCGGTTAAACAAGAATTCATTAATGATATTGAAGCAAACCGTCTGATCAATCAGCCCATGAGGTCGCCATGGCATCTGTAATCCGGAAAACTTGTACGATGGGAATATTTTTGTTTCTCATAGTGATGATTTCCAGCTGTAGTTCATCACTTCCGCAGAGAGAACAAAATTCTGTGATAGATATTAATGATGTTTTGCACAGGCTACCCGCTCAGGATACGATCAGCCGGCATTTGTACACTTCAGAGATCCTCCGTCAGGCCCCTGCCTCGTTTCATCAGATCCTTCAACTGCTGGATAGTGAAGATTCAGGACAAAGGACTCAGGCAGAGTATGCTGTATCTCTATTAAGCGATTACTTTGGTAAATATTTCGAAGATAAAATGTTACCGGAGTACATTGATCTTATCCAAAATACGATAGAACTATCTGGAGATATTGATACCAGGAATTTTCTGATAGAGCAGATTGCGTTGTGCGGCACAGATGCATCGGTTGACTTTCTTAGAGAGTATCTCGATAATGAACAGCTATCGAATGCAGCACTCCGGGCAATGGTACAAATAAATGCACAAAAAACAGCAAAAATTCTCAATCAAAATTTAAATGATGTGCCTGTGCAGTTCCAGGTAGCTTTTATCAAAACTCTGGGTGAATTGAAATACCAGCAGGCAGCAGAGAGTATTTTGCCATTTACCGATTCAGAAAATCATGAATTAAGACAGATTGCCCGTTTTTCTCTGGCAAATATGGGATATCTACTTGCAGAATCAATGTTTCACCACCAAATTCAATCCAATGATTTGGAAGAACGTAAAAACGGTTTAAACAATTATATTCTTTGGATGCAAAATATAAATGATCGTAACAAAAAGAGTACAGGTATAAAAGAGGTAATTGAAAATAAAGACAGCCGCTTCGAAACGCAGCATCGTCTGACTATGTTACATGATTGTATAAGGATCGGATGCAATAATTTATACGATTATTTGGCTCTTTTGCTGAATGAAGATAATCCTAAACTGAAAAGGGAATCCTTACGATTAACGCACTCTGTAAAGGATGGTGAAATGACCTCGTGGTTGATTGCCCGGGCAGAAAAAACAGATAATAGAGAGGCAATTGTTCAGATCCTGGGTGACCGGGGTGATAGTGCCGCATTACCATTTCTATACAGTATTGGCGATGACACGACATCTTCAATGCAAAAATCAACATTCAGGGCGATTCGCCGGTTGAACGGGACAGAGTGGTTAGTCCAAAATCTGCACTCCTGTAACAATATGACCACCGGTTCAATACTCGAAAATGAATTGATACATATAGATAGGGGTGAGTTGGTCAGCGATATCGGTTCCTTAGATACCAATTCGCTTACGATAAGTGCCAGGATCGTAATTCTTAATGTTATTGCACAGCGCAATTTAACGGCACTGATTTCTCATGTTCGTGGATCTCTTTCTGATGAGCACATCGAAATACGCATGGCAGCAATAAATGCAGCGATGATAATGGAAGACCTGGCTTCTCTTGAAGACTTGATCAATAATTTGTATGTAATTAGTGACGAAAATGAACTGGAGATTTCCATAAAATGTATTAGCAGATTGTTACCATTGAGTCCCGATAAAGACAATTACCTATCGAGCCTGGATGATGAAAGGTTAGAGAGTACTCCGGAATTACAAACTGCTTATTATTCAATACTGAAATCTGTTGGTGGAAAAAGGGCATTTGAACTTCTTCAGAGTAAAATAACAGGCAATGATAATGAAGCCGCATTGGAGGTCCTGTATGATTGGCCCGATGGTTATGCTCTTGAGACCCTGATGAACCTGGCTTCTCACTCAGAGAATATCAGAGTAAAAGTCAAAGCGACCAGAGCCAGTTTACGAATTTTGCGGGAAAATGAGTTTTTACCCAATATCAGGTTGACTCACTACCAAAAACTAATGTCAGTTACTACCCGGCCTGAAGAAAAACAAATGATTCTCGGTGAAGTAATGCAGATACAAACTCCTGAGTCAATGGATTTTGTAATCGCCCGGATTAATGATCCTGATCTGAGAGAGCCTGCAATTACGGCACTTATACAACTGATCGGTGATGATGAAGCAAAATCAGTTACTAAAAAAATGTTACTTTTCAGTTTCCCGGAAGATAGTTTAGAATCATTATTCAGTGAAAAAGCCGATCCGGATTTAAATATTCCACCGGAAGGTTTTGTTGCCTTGTTTAACGGGAAAAATCTTGCCGGGTGGAAAGGTCTGGTTGCAGATCCGGTTCAAAGAAGAAATATGTCAGAGCCGGAACTGGATAGTTTACAAATACTGGCAAATGATGAAATGCGCTCGCATTGGTATGTGGAAAATGGAATTTTACGGTTTGACGGCAGAGGGAAAAATTTATGTACGATAAAGGATTACCGTAACTTTGAATTGCTGATCGACTGGAAAATCGAAAAAAATGGCGATAGTGGTATCTATCTGCGTGGAACGCCGCAAGTACAGATTAAAGATCAATACCTACCGCAAGGTGGATCCGGAGGATTATATAACAATATACTTGCTGAAAATAAGCCGTTGGAAATTGCCGACCGTGAACCCGGTGAATGGAACCGGTTTCGTATTATCATGGTAAAAAACAAAGTGACTGTCTATTTGAACAGACGCCTGGTCGTAGATAATATCCGTATGGAAAATTATTGGGAGAGAGATCGTGACGCCTATGAAACAGGCCCGATTGAACTCCAGGCCCATAATTCTCCATTGTATTTTCGCAACATATTTATAAAAGAAATCCCGGATGCAGAAATCCCAGAAGGTAAATTATTCAACGGAAGGGACCTCTCCGGTTGGGAGATCATAAATTCAGAGGGTAATCCCTGGCATGTTTCTGATAGTGTCTTGTTTACGGATGGATCATCAGGGGGCTGGCTGTCAACAGAGAGGCAGTATGATGATTTTGAACTAACGCTTGAATTTAAAGTGTCAAGTGGTGGTAATAGTGGCATATTTATTCGCTCTCCCCGGGAGGGGGACCCGGCTTATACCGGAATAGAAATTCAGATTCTGGATGATAACGCTGAAAAATATGCAAATTTAAAGCCCTGGCAATACGCCGGTAGCCTATATGGAATAGTGCCGGCTACTAAAAATATTTTTACAAAATCAAACCAATGGCAAAAAATGAAAATCATTTGTGATGGTCCGGAAATTTTAGTGAGTTTAAATAATACACCGGTCGTCGAGACCAATCTTGTGGATCACATGTGGCAGGAAGATACCCATCCCGGATTGAAACGCCGGAGGGGGTATATCGGTTTGCAATCGCATGGATCACAGGTTGAATTTAGAAATATTAATATTGAGGTCTTACAATGAGAAAGTATTTCCCGGTTATTCTTCCGTTATTATTGTTGTTTAGTTTTGTCAGCATAATGGCACAAGCAGAATATTCGCCTCAGACTTCACATCCCTCAACGGATTTGGTAGATGATTGGAATCTTGCCATGCAATTCTCGACCTTCCGTGAGTATTCTTTTTTTGAATCGGTTGAGAAAACTTCAGAACTGGGTTTGTCCTGGATTGAAGCATACCCCGGGCAAAAAATCTTTTCCGGTGATGACGATCTCGTTTTTGACGAAAACCTGTCCACAAAATATCGTGAGCAAATAAAAGCCAGGTTAAAGGAGTCTGGTTTGCGTCTGATAAATTATGGTGTGGTCAAATTGCCAGACAATGAACAAGAATGGAAGCAAATGTTCGATTTTGCCAAAGATATGGGTATTAAAACACTCATTTCGGAACCTGAGCAAAAAAGTCTTCCCATGATTGATAGTCTCTGTCAGGTCTATGATATATCGGTCGCGCTGTATAATTATCCCAAACCTTCACGATACTGGCATCCCGATTCAGTATTGTCTGCAATTAAGGACCGGACAAAATACATTGGCGCCTGTGCAGATGTTGGACACTGGATCCGTTCCGGGCTTGACCCCCTGTTGAGCATCAGGCAATTGGCAGACAGAGTGATCACACTTCATTTCAAGGATGTCGCAGATTTCAAAAATAAAAATGCGCCTGATGTTTTATTGGGAAAAGGGATCGGGAATCTTGATCTGGTGGTCGAACAGTTGCGATATATGAAATTTAAGGGTGTTATTTCGTTGGAATACGAGCGAACCGGACCCCAATTAATGGCAGATTTGAGGTATAATGTTTATGTATTTAATATGATTGCCCAGGCATTTGTCCCAAGCCAGTGGAACTTTTTATTGGATGAAAATCTGAAAAATTGCGTGTTTGAACCAGAATCCTGGAAATATGAAGAGGGAATTCTCTCCGCGGAAGGCGGAGGGGATTTATGGACAAAGAATACATATGGCAATTTTATTCTCGATTTGGATTTCAAGTTGGCACCGGGTACGAATAGCGGCATATTTATCCGGACCGGAGATATTGTTGAATGGCTGCACACGGCCATTGAGGTTCAGATTCTTGATTCACATGAAAATGATAAACTATCCCGGGAGGACTGTGGTGCCATTTTTGACTGTCTTGAACCGGCCAGGAATATGGTAAAAGCACCAGGTGAGTGGAATAAATATACCATCACTTGCATCGGAAATAAAATATATGTTGTTTTGAATGGTGAACAGGTCATCAATATGGATCTTGATCTTTGGACTGAAGCGGGTAAAAATCCGGATGGTTCGCCAAATAAATTTAAAACCGCCTATAAGGACATGCCACGCAAAGGTCACATTGGTTTCCAATATCATGGGCAACCGGTTTGGTTCCGCAATATCAGGATAAGAAAACTGGAATTATAATAGGATTATACCCATGGAATCATATTCCTGGACAGGCTAATCCAACAGGAGCAGGGGGATGGTCTTAACCGCAATGACGCAAAGTAGTAGCAAAGATCGCAATGATTATATATTATATATACTCAGTGCTCTCCGTCTCTTCTCTGCGTATTTTGAGGTTAATCTTTCGCTTTTTATCAGCCGACTTAATTGATATTTCAGATAATAGAGTCCGTATCCGAAGGATCCCGTTCCGGGACAGGATGACTGAAGAGTATTAATGATAACCAAGATAATATTACATATAATTTTCATCTGCCTTGAAAATACTAGGTCGATTAAGTACATTTATTAAACCAAAATATATGATTATCTAGTGGGATAACGATATGAATCAATCAGATAAAAAAACAGAAATTAATCGCAGAAACTTCGTCAAAAAAAGCGCGGCAGCGGGTGCCGGTTTGATATTTGCCCCGATGATTATGCGTCAGGCCAGGGCGAATGACAGTAATGACATAAATGTCGCTCTCCTTGGTGCCGGTGCCCAGGGTAATGTCTTGATGAATGCCTGTTTGAAAATTAAAAATCTGCGATTCAAAGCGGTCTGTGATATCTGGACAGAATACAATCAAAAAAGAGCGTTCAGGATGCTCAAGAAATATGGCCATGAATTAAATGCATATGAAGATTACCGGGAGATGCTGGCCAAAGAGTCGGGTAACCTGGATGCGGTAATTATTGCTACGCCGGATTTCTGGCATGCGCCGCATACGGAGAGCGCACTGGCTGCCGGCCTAAATGTGTATTGTGAGAAAGAAATGTCCAATACTCTGGAAGGCGCAAAGAGAATTGTACAGGCGGCAAAAAAATCAGGCAAAGTGGTTCAAATTGGTCATCAGCGCCGAAGTAATCCCCGTTATATTCATTGCTATAACAAAATTATCAGAGAAACAGACATCCTGGGTAGAATAACCACGGTTAACGGGCAATGGAATCGTTCGGTTCAACCTGATCTGGGCTGGCCCGATAAATATACAATTCCCATAAGCAGATTAAAAAAGTTTGGATTTACTTCTATGCGTCAGTTCAGAAACTGGCGTTGGTACAGAGGACTTGGTGGTGGACCGATTGTTGATCTGGGATCCCATCAAATTGATATTTACAGTTGGTTTCTGGAAACAAATCCAAAATCAGTAATGGCCACTGGCGGTACCGATTATTACGATAAAAAAACCCATGAGTGGTATGATAATGTTCTGGCTACTTATGAATACAAAACAAAGGGTGGTACGGTCCGGGCATTTTATCAGACTATTACAACCAACAGCAATCTGGGATATTTTGAGAATTTTATGGGTGATCAAGGTACGCTTCAGATATCTGAGTCTGCCGGCCGGGCCGGGATTTATCGCGAACAAATGGCGCCACCATGGGATAAATGGGTCGAGCAGGGTATTATTACTGCCCCGGAAGAAGATACTGCCCAGCCACAAGGTGGGGCAGTGCTCGATGTACGTGAAACAGTGGCGCCACCAAAACATGGTTTACCGGTAGTCTTCAATGACTTATACCATAAACCACATCTGGAAAATTTCTTTAATTCCATACGTGGAAGCGAGACGGTTAATTGCCCTGTGGAAGTCGGATATGAAACCGCTGTTTCCGTCCTGAAAGTGAATGACGCAGTGAAAAAAGGAAGAAAAATTAATTTTAAACCCGAGGATTTTCATATTTAATTATGTCCGGATTATTGCGAAAACCAGTTCTGATTATTGCCTTTTTAAGTGTTTCCATTATCGGGTTTGCCCAGGATACTAAAATTGGTGATGCAAGTGACGGCAGCCGATCGACTCCTGTCCATTTGATTCAAATGATTGATGAAGATAGTTCGGTAATTCGACCGGATGATAGCCCAATGCTTCCATTTTCCACTAAGAATACCTGTAACAAATGTCATGATTATGATCAGGTCAGAACCGGCTGGCATTTTACTGCGGGAGATTCAGGCGTAACCGGTGGAAGACCGGGGCATCCATGGATAATCGCAGATCAGGGCAGTGCATCACAAATACCACTATCTTTGCATGACTGGCCAGGAACTTTGAAACCGGAAGATATTGGCCTTAACGCCATGGAGTATTTGCAGTTGTTTGGCCGGCAGATTCCCGGAGGCAGTGTTGGTGATAAGTCCGATTTACGCTCTTTAGATAATGAATTCCGCTGGCGGGTTTCCGGAGATCTTGAGATAAATTGTCTCAGCTGCCATGATGCGGAATTCTCACATGACCAGGCAGCACATGCTGCAAGTACTGCCCGGCAAAATTTCCGTTGGGTGGCAACTGCATCATCCGCTTTGGCCAATGTCTATGGATCTGCCCGGGATATGCCCGACAATTATGATATTTACTGGGGTTCTGCGCCGGATTTGTCAAAAAAAATGCCGCCCCATGTGGTGTATGATCTGACCCGGTTTAATCAAAAGAACGAAGTACATTTTGATTTGAGCAGCAATATTCCAAACCGGAATTGTTATTATTGCCATTCTACAAAAATTATAAATTCTGAGCGAAAAGAAAAATGGATGTATGAACAAGATGTACATCTTAAGGCGGGTCTTACTTGTGTCGATTGCCATCGTAATGGTTTGAATCATGATATGGTGAGAGGATACGAGAATGAACTGACAAAAAAAACTGATATAGAGAATGACATCAAATATGAGTTTTCTTGTTCCGGTTGTCATTTGGAATCCGGCCGGTTGGGTGCGCCAAAACCCCAACATGCCGGAATACCAACAATCCATTTTGAAAAAATGAGTTGCACCAGCTGTCATTCGGGTGTCCGGCCGGGTGAAACTACATCATTTATTAAGACATCGCAGGGTCATGGTCTGGGTGTACATGGCACCAATAAAGCCGATTCCACATTACCTCATATACAATCTGGTATTTTTGTGCGGAATGAAGATGGAAAGATCAGACCACACAATATGGTCATGCCTTCCTATTGGGGCTTGCAGGACAGCAGCGGCATAAAGCCCGTATCCATTAAAGAAATCCGGGCATATACAACGCCGTTAATAAACAATGATGATACAACCGGAACGGGAAACTGGCTGGCTCTGGCAGATAGCCAAATTATTAGAATTCTCGATACCCTGGCTACTGTAGCCAGGGATGGTGAAAAACCAGTCTTTATTTCAGGTGGCCAGTTGATATTATTGACAAAGGACAGTGTACTGCAAAAATCAGACTCATGAGGCGGCGTTACCCTATTTTTGGCCGATTGGACACGATGTTCGTCCGGTGAGTCAATCCCTTGGTATCGATGGTTGCCAGGACTGTCATTCCGGGGATGCAAAATTTTATTACAGCACCATCGGGATGGATTCACCGCTCCCGGCACCTAATATGAGTTATATAGAAAATATTGATTTGATGGATTTGAACCGGGCGGGTACATGGTTATTTTCCATGTCATTTTTATTCCGGCCCTGGCTGAAGATATTTATTATTGCTTGCACATTCGTGCTTGGCATGGTGCTTTTGTCCTATCTGTTACGAGCGGTACGTTATATAACTGAAAATCTCGGGAAATAAATATGTACAGGTTGTTACTTCTCTTTTCAATGATCAGTTGTGCCTATGTGATGGTTCTCTATTTCAGAACGGATAAAGCAAATAGATCTGATTGGAAGAGATATTTTAGTATCAGAGAGATGATGTTTCGTTGTTCGGGTTCACAGACTTCGGTACAAGACATAACTGTCCGTGAGCGTATTTTCTGCAGTTCGATAATATTATCCGTCTTTTCATTTATTTTGTTGGCTATAACCGGAATTATTCCTGTACTTATTACAGGTTTGCATTTGTCCGGTACATTTTTGATTCTCCATGTCACTGTGGCACCGCTCTTTGTTTTATCAGCGACAGTGTCAATCCTGTATCTCGTGCATCGCATGAGGATGGACAAATATGTTTGGGAGACAACCAGAGATAAATCGAAAAATATGTTGACCAAAACCAATAGTGAGTCTTTTAAAAAAATAGAATTTTGGCTGGCATATTTACTGGTGATTGGCGCTATTATGGCAATAATATTGATGATGTACCCGTTGTTTGGTCCGGATGGACAGGATTTTTTGTTGGATTTACACCGGTACAGTACATTAGCATTATTTTTAATATTCCAACACCGGATTTATGTACATGTGAAAAAACATGTAAGGAATTAAATATTAAACCCCTTCAGGGTTTTCATATTTTGGATGAATTTATCTTACACAGGGCGTTGCCCTGTGCTGAAATATGCTTCCCCTTCGGGGAATCCGCATATTGATTGGATTACATTGCTGGAAAACAAACAAGTGTGGAATATTATCCGTTCAGGGAATATTGAAGTACGGATGATTGGTGGATTTTATTTACCATTAGGCGTTGCCCTGTGCTGAAATATGATTCCCCTCCGGGTCATGGTGTGCTTGGCGAAATTTGGATAAATAATTTTCCCCGAAGGGGAAAAATAACATAGCACAGGGCATCGCCCTGTGTAATTAAGAATTTAAAATAATCAATTCCCTGAAAGGGAATTATAATTAAAATTAGTAATGGCACAAAGTTTATCAAAAGTCTATCTGCACGTCATTTTCAGTACAAAAAACCGTGAAGCATTTATTGATTCTGTAATTGAGGAAGAATTATTTAAATATTTGGCCGGTATTTTAAGAAATATGGAATGTACTGCAATTAAAGTGGGAGGTGTGTCAGATCATATCCATATATTAAATATTCTTTCACGTAAAATATCAATTAGCGATATGATTGGTGTTTTAAAAAAAGATTCATCAAAATGGATTAAAACAAAAGGGATAAAGTATAAAAATTTTCACTGGCAGAATGGTTATGGTGTTTTCTCGGTAGGTGAGAAGAATCTCGATTTGGTGGAAAAATATATTGAGGATCAATATACTCATCATAGAAGGAGATCTTTCCAAGAGGAATATATTATATTTTTGAAGACATATAATGTAAAATATGATGAGAAATATGTATGGGATTAAATATTAAGTCCTTTCAGGGTTTTCATATTTAGGATGAATTTATCTTACACTGGGCGTTGCCCTGTGCTGAAATATGATTCCCCTCCGGGTCATGGTGTGCTTGGCGAAATTTGGATAAATAATTTTCCCCGAACGGGAAAAATAACATAGCACAGGGCATCGCCCTGTGTAAATAGTTCAATCGGAATAAACAATTCCCTGAAAGGGAATTATATTTTAAATTAGATTCAGGATGACGATCATAACGAGAAAATTAAATATAATCATAAGGAGTTAACATGAAACAGATTTTGATTTTTGTAGTCATTGTTTCACTATTTGCCGGGATAGGTTTCGCCCAGGATGATCTGGTGCCCATCGATATCAAATTACCAAAACCTATGTTTGTGGGTACACCGCAAAATATGCAGGTGAAAAATCTTGAAAAACCGTTGGGAAAAGCACGCCCGCCATTTTTAGCGCCTGCCGGAACCAAAAATGTCGCAGCCGGCAAAATGGTTATGAGCACAGACGACGAGCCGGTCATCGGAGAAATTGAGATGATTACCGACGGCGATAAAGAGGCCAGTGATGGCAGTTTTGTCGAACTTGGACCATTTACGCAGCACATTACGGTTGATCTTGAAAAAGAACATAATATCTATGCCCTGGTGGTATGGCATTTTCATAAACAACCCCGGGTATATTTTGATGTTATTATTCAAACTTCAAATGATCCTGATTTTATTGAGGGTGTCCAAACACTTTATAATAATGATGATAATAATTCTTCCGGTCAGGGTGTTGGTAAAGATATGCACTATGTAGAGACCTCGGAAGGAAAACTGGTAGATATGAAAGGTATTTCTGCGCGCTATGTACGTTTATACAGCAATGGAAATACAAACAACGATCTCAACCATTATATTGAATTAGAAGTATACGGTAAACCCGTTAAATGAAGCGATATTTCGCGTCGATTTTATTTTTAATAATAATTGCAGTTCTGGTCCGTCTGCCGGAATTATCTCAACGGCCTCTTCATGTGGATGAGGCCGTTAATGCGTATATCCTTGGTACACTTATTGAATCCGGTACCTATCAATATAATCCCGGCGAATATCACGGTCCAACTTTATATTATTTCTCTCTGATATTTACGAGTATTTTTGGCAGTGCCTCATTTGCCCAATTAAATGAATTTATTATCCGCATTATACCTGTGTTTACCGGTGTACTGATTGTCTTGCTTACCTTTTCTCATAGGTAGAACGATCAGATCAGAAGTCGGTCTCATTGCAGGCATTGTGATCTCTGTATCCCCGATCATGGTTTATTTCAATCGGTACTTTATTCATGAAAGCCTGCTGGTGGCCATCAGCCTTGGTATTATATTATTGGCTATAAAATATTCGCAAAACCGGCGTTTGGTAACTGCTATATATTTGGGAATATGTATTGGATTATTGATTGCAACAAAAGAAACCTGGGTACTATATATGTCCGCCTTGGTTCTTTCATTTGTAATTTTACACTGGGTTCAGAAAGACTTTACTTCTCTGACTACAAAACATCTCATCCTGGGTATATCGGCTGTTGGAATCATCATAACCATTTTATTTTCATCTTTTTTTACAAACTGGCCTGGAATGGTATCTTTTACCGAGTCATTTCAAAAATATTTTATTCGTGGTACGACAACACCGGAACATACTCATCCCTGGTATTATTACATAAAATTATTGTTTTTTTATAATGAGGGTGAGAGGTGGTTCTTTAGTGAAACAGCGGTCCTGGCCTTGGCGATTCCCGGCATAATCGCCGGAACAAGAAGGCAATACGGGTTGATATCTCTCTTTGTAACCAGTTACTTTATCATCTTTCTAATGGCCTTTTCACTAATTCCATATAAAACACCGTGGAATATTTTAGGCCTGATTCCGGCCATGGCCATACTGGCTGGTATGGGATATTCTTTTATCCGGGAAACATATAAGCCGAACAAATATTTATTCAATGCGATTTGCATAATCCTGCTGATCTTTCTTGTTAACCAAAGTTGTGAGATCAATTACCGGTATTCTGATTCACCCGACAATCCCTATACCTACGGTCATGCACGCGAGAGCGTAAAACAGGTTTCCAATGAGTTGGACAAGTTTCGAAAAATATATCCCGATTTAGAAGACGTTCGTATTGATGTGATTGCCAAAAATGGCAGTTATTGGCCCCTTCCATGGTATTTACGAGAGTATCCACATATCGCCTGGAGAGATGACATCCCGGATAATATTGCATCTGTTCCTATTGTTTTGATAACACCGGATCAGGAACCAGATTTTATCAGTCAAATTTATGAAAAGACCCCATTCGAAAAGCGCAATCTTTATCTTCCGATTTTTAAGGATGATATCGAACTGCGTCCCGGTGTGATGATCAGGGGGTATATGCACAAAACACTCTGGGAAAAAATATTGGCAAATTCTAGCGGGGAATAAGATGTATACCTATGAATTAGCCGGCAATACCGTTACAGTCCTGAGTCACGAGGCCATGGCCACGATATATGAATTGCATATAATTCATAACGATAAAACCTATATGGCTCAAGCGGCACTCGAAGCTTTTACAGTCCTGGATCAGATAGAAAATGATCTGAGTCGATTCAGAGCCAATAGCGATATCTCAAGAATAAATAACCTGGCTCCCGGTGAATCGCTTGTCGTTAGTCCACATACATACACCTGTCTCAAGATGGCGAATGAGTATTATAATCTTACAGATAAAAAATTTAATATTGGAATTGGACAGATTATTGAGCAAATGAAAACAGGTGCGGATGTGGCGACAACCGATAGCGGAAAAATACATCTGCTCGAGGAGCTGGATCTCAATGACAGGGAATTCACGGTTCGATGGAAAAACGAGACAGGTGATCTCGATCTGGGTGGTATAGGAAAAGGTTATGCTCTTGATGAGATATCAAAAATATTAGTCAGATTGGGATCTAAGTCAGGTATTGATTCAGGGTGGGCAAAGTTCCGTTCTGGCAATGGAAGCGCCTGATTCTTTAGACGGCTGGCCGGTGAGTGTGTCATACCCAACGCCACCTCATGATAAAATTACTTCTCTGAATATTAACCAGCAGGCGGTGAGCAGTTCCGGTCTTAAAAAGGGAGATCATATTATTGATCCCACTACCCGATCTGTAACTGAGATATGGGATGCAACCTGGGTAATTGCCCCATCCGCAATAGTCTCGGATATTCTATCAACGGCTTTTATGATCATGACAATTGAAGAAATTGAAAATATTTATAGGCTTATTCCAGAAATTTCTTATATTTGTTTTAAACAGGACAAGATATACCGGAGCGGCGTATAGTGGATACAGCTGAAAATGAACGCAGAACATTTAATCGATATTCTTATGATGGGGCCATCGTAAAGTTTATCGAGGGAAGAAATTTTGGACTTGTCAAGAAGTATTCTAAAGAATATGAGATGAAAGATATAAGTCGTAGCGGTATCTGTTTTGAACTGGATCAATATCGCGGACCGGGCGTGGTAATTGATATGATAGTTGATATTCCCGGGAAGCCAAATTTACACTTGCGGGGCGATGTCCGGTGGGTAACGGAAGTAAATAGTTCTGCGAAATATGAAGTGGGAATTCTGTTTGCGCCCTATGGCAGCCGGAAGGAATATAATTCATTTCGTATTAAGGACAAGCTAAAGCAGATATTAGAAAAAAGCGAACGGCACTAAATACATTTGATTATAAAGACAAAAGGGCACCGATAATTCGATGCCCTTTTTTTTATTTTAGCGATAAAGGTTTACTGTTCTGTGTTTATTTCCCAGTGTAATTTCGGCCTGATCCAGACTCTTAAAATTCACCTGATAGGTATTGCCGTCATGAACAATCGTTCCGTTACCGGAACCATCCGGTGAAATATAGTAATCAACAGTAAGTACCGGTGTGTTACCTTCCACATAAGGCGGTTCATACACATCATAGTGGATATGACCGCTACCATCACTGTAATATTCAGCAGACACAATGATGAAGTAATTATTCCAGGTAGTCCATTGTCCACTCAACGTACCGATTTCTGAATTTTCCTGAACTAAGAACGTTCCATGGGCGCCGTTGGCTTTGGTAACATCCAGTGAAGTTGTTTTAACTCCATTATCATGTTGAACAACCACTTCAACATTTGCCGAGTCAATCCGGCCGCTTGAAAAATAAACTGCTTTTGAGAGAGATGCATAAAATATTGAATCCGGTAGTGTAATTGATACTTCTGCATATTTCGATATTTTATCCAGGTATCGTCCGGCCGGAAAATCGATAGTTTCTGTATATGATCCATGCAGATCATCATTGACATCATTAAAGGTACCGCTTATAAGTGTTCCATCTCTCATCTGACGCGTAAACGAACCGGTATGATCACCGTTAAATGTCAGCATATGAAATGAACTGGTACCATCACTGAAATCAAAGTCTTCACGCAAAGTACCGGTTCCATTTGGTTCTATATCAATACTTTGTTTAAGGTGAGATAAATATCGATCTTCCTTATAATACGAATCAACAGTCGCCTCGAGTCCGGTTATTTCCTGATCAGAGAAATCAGTCACAGTAATACTGGAGACAATATTCTGCACAAAGTAATTTGCTTCGAAATTTTGTGCCCGGTAGATTGTTTTTAGCATGTCATCCTGGCCGTTATTCGGCGTCATATTTAAATCAATCACAATTTCCATGGAATCATAGGTCATCTTCTGCCAGACTGCAAATTTATATTTTACTTCGTATGCTCTAAGCAAACCGGTACTTCCGTCATAATAGATGGCCGAGCGTTTTCCCAGAAGGACATTGTCTTCATAGTATAACAAGGTGTCAACCAGGGGTTTGGCCAGGTACAACTGAGGGGGTAAATTATCAATGGATTGATTCATCAAATCAACAGCCATCTTACCCGATCCAACGACTGATGCATACCCATCCAGATCTTCATCCGGTAATAATGACGGATCATGAGTTACCTCAACCATCTCCTGGGTCGTCCCGACAATTTCGTTTAATTCCAGCCCAAACGAAGCCTGTTCTTCGACGACTGCAGATAGCTCAAGTTCCTCTTCTGCTGATGCCGGATCATTGGTATTACAACCAAGAATGAGCAGCATAAGCAATGCGGATACAAAAATAATATAATAATTCTTCATTTTCAGTCCTCCTGTAAAGATTCATGATAAATATGCGAGAACTACTGTGAAATTGAAATGATTTCCATCACACGATTTATTGTCCTGGGTCACATATAGTCTATATTGTCGGGTGAAAATGGATGTAATTGATAATATAGAGGTATGTTGGGTGGATATTGGCCAGCTCTAATCTGGAGGATCCGAACAACAAATTCGCGTGGCTTCGCTTCGCTCGCCAAAGGACTTATTTATTTATTTTCCTTTTCGCCTTTGTGCCTTAGTGGTTAAGATTATAAAACCAATCCTGATTAAATTAGAATTATATGATACAATTTAACAAGGACATATTATTTTATAATTGATGGGCTTTTGGGTGGGCCGATCAATAAGTTGTTTAAAATGGGATCTAAAATATTCACCCACATATCGTATCCCTGTTTACTCAGGTGTAATCCATCCTCAATAAACAGATCGGCGGGGGGTGGGGAAGACTCTGCAAGCATGGGCGAGGCAAGATCGATATAATATAACAACTCATTTGTATCTGAATAGTCGGCAATTAATTTATTTGCTGCTTCCATTTCCGGCCAAAAACTCCAGCGTAAAATACTTGGTTTTATGGGTAAAAACAGAATTTTGGTATCAGTTCTGTTCTCGTGAACCTTTTTTACAAAAAGTTTATAGTCACTCAGAACCTGCTCCGGCGCTTTCTCTCCGGCAATGTCGTTATCGCCACAATAAAATAATATGATTGAAGCGCTATATTTTAGGGTGGTCTGCTCAATAAAAAAGTTTACATCGGAGATATGGGCGCCACCAAAACCTCGATTAATTATGGTTAATTCCGGAAAGGATTCCTGGGTATTCCAGAGACGAATGCTGGAACTGCCAACAAATAAAATCGCATCCTCAGGAAATGAGTTTTTCTTGTCCCATTGGACAAAATTATTGATCTCATTATCAAAGCGATGGGGATCGGGATTAGTGGCCGGTGAGTTGGGCTGACCATAAAGAAAAGCGGAGAAAAGCATAAGTATTAAAATCAAGGAAGTAAATTTCATTGCGGACCTCTTGATATTTTATGTTGACTGGTTTATATGTTTTACCACTAAGACTTGAAGACACACAGAAAAAAGGAATTTAGAGATAAAAAGAATTGCAGTCTATAACTAAATTCTTCGCCGGAGATTAGTGAAACGGTCTCCGGTGATGTGTGCCATAGGTGAGCATTGCCGGAAACCGCTGGCGCTAATTTCCGCCAGAGGCTTGATCTGTGCCGGAGATAAGTGCAACGGTCTCCGGCGAAGTGTGCTATCGATTTGTTCTGCCGGAAACCGCTTCGCTAATTTCCGCCAGAGGCTTGATCTGTGCCGGAGATAAGTGCAACGGTCTCCGGCGAAGTGTGCTATAGGTGATTATTTCCGGAAACCGCTGGCGCTAATTTCCGCCAGAGGCTTGATCTGTGCCAGAGATAAGTGCAACGGTCTCCGGTGAAGAGTGCTATAGGTGAGTATTGCCGGAAACCGCTGGCGCTAATTTCCGGCTGAGAAATATGTTAAAATTCTGAAATAATATTCGTATATTTGTTTTGATTCAAAGGATTTGAATTATAAACAGGCATGAAGTTACAATCAGGGAGAATCCCAATGAAATCTATTTTTTCTCTTTTTATATTATTGCTGGCGATTACTGCGATTTATGCGGATGATGGTATGTGGCTGCCGCACCAGATGAAACAATTAAATCTCGAAGAAAAAGGTCTGATCTTAAATCCGGATGATATGTACCGGGAAGATGGTACCGGGATCATGAGTGCCATCGTATACCTTGGCGGTGGCACCGGTGAGTTTGTCAGCACAAACGGATTAATTCTTACCAATCATCATGTGGCCTATCGTGCCATTCAAAGGGCGTCCACACCGGAAAAGAATTATCTGGAGAATGGCTTTGTGGCCTGGAAAACCGCAGAAGAAATTTCAGTGCCCAGCTATTATGCCGAAGTCTTATTAGGTTATGAGGAAGTCACGGATCAGATCAATTCAGTGCTCAAACCGGGTATGAGTTACGCCGAAATGCATGAGGCACTGGATATCAGGAAAAAGCAGATGATTGCAGAAGTTGAGAAAGAAGCACCCGACCGCCGGTGTAAAATTGCCGCCATGTATAGTGGTAATAAATACTATTTATTTCGATTCAAACGCCTCAATGATGTACGATTGGTCCTGGCACCGCCGAAAGCGCTGGGCAATTTTGGCGGTGATATCGATAACTGGATGTGGCCGCGGCATACCTGTGATTTTTCCTTCCTCAGAGCCTACGTCTCAAAAGATAATGTCGGAATCGCATATGATGAATCCAATGTGCCTTATCAGCCAAAATCCGTGTTGAAGATTTCAACGGCCGGTGTCAAACAGGGTGATTTCTCTTTTGTCATGGGATACCCGGGAAAAACATATCGCAATTATACTCTATCACAGATGAAAAAAGATATCAATACGATGAAACGCAGTATTGAATTCCGGCAGACGCAAATTGCTTTCTTTGAGGATACCGGGAAGGATAATGAAGCCGTGAGTCTGTTGTACGCCAGCCGCCTGAAAGGTCTGAATAACGGTCTGAAAAACTATCAGGCTAAATTGATGGGTTTTGAAAAAGCGGGCGTTATTGGCATCAAAGAAGAAGTTGAACGGGAATTTACTGCCTGGGTGAATGAGTCTGATGACCGCAAAGAAAAATATGGAACGGTATTGAATGATATTGCGACATATATTCAGAAAACTGAAGCAGAATATGAAAAATATCAATATGTGAGTAATCTGTTATCTTCCCGTTATGGTGCGATCTTACCGTCACAGGCGCATACTATTTTGCGAATTGTTACTGAAAGCGCTAAACCTGATATGGAACGGGATGAAAAATATCAGGAAAGAAACCTGGATCGTCTCAGGGTGCAAATTAAGCAGGCGGAACGCAGCTATGATCTGAATGCGGACCGTGAATTTTTAAAGTTTATGCTTAATGATCTTAATAAAAAGTCAAAAAGCAATTTACCTGATGTACTGATCCAATTGCTCGCCGACGCATCAAAACAGGGAATCGATACGTTTGTGGACGAAATGTATCTACAAACTGTACTGGCAAATCCGGAAAAAAGACTACAATTAACTGGGTTGACGCCCGATCAGTTAAAGGAAATCGATGATCCGATAATCAACCTGGCGATGAAACTGGAAAGGTACCTGGCAGCATATCGCGAAAATGAAAAGACCAGTGCCATGGAACTGATGCAGTTGAAGAAAAAATATCTGGAGGCCATGTTACAGATTAATGAGAATAATTTAGCCTCCGATGCCAATAGTACATTACGTTTTACATATGGAATTATAAATGGTTATCAACCAAGAGATGCGGTTTATTACGAACCGACAACCACACTGAACGGTGTAATTGAAAAAGAAACCGGTGTTTTCCCGTTTATTGTTCCCGATAAGATCAAAGAACTCCATAGCAAGAAAGATTTTGGCCGGTTTGTGGATGCTGAAAAGAATAATATTGTCACCTGTTTCCTGAATGAAACCAATGTCACCGGAGGTAATTCCGGTTCACCCACCCTGAATGCCAAGGGAGAACAAATAGGGATTATTTTTGATATGACATACGAGAGTGTGACTGGTGATTATTATGTAATACCGGAATTACAACGCACCATCAGCGTCGATATTCGTTATGTATTATTTGTAACGGAAAAATTTTCCGGTGCGAAGCATATTATAAGTGAATTGAAGATAAAATAATTTTTGGTAATTCGTAATTCGTAATTGGTAATTTGTTATTGGTTAATAGGAACTTGGAAGAACCGACCCCCTTTTATCCCCTCCCAAATATTAGGAGGAATCTGTCAATAACTAATAACTAATTACCAATTACTGTCTCCTAAGTCACTTCTCCTCACCCCATCGTATAAATTTACAAATCGAAAAAAAGTATCCGGATGTATGATTTCTTACAACCGGTTTTTTATTTTTTATTTGATTCTCTATCTATTCTTTATATTGATCCCTGAATATATTGCACATCGCTTTGCGCACTTTTTGTTTTTTGTGTCTTGGCGGTAAAAAAATGAAATAACTAATGAATTTATATTTAATAATTATAGTCTACATTCTACTGCTGGCTATAAGTTGTTCGGAACAAATAACGACTACAACCACCACGCCACCTCAGTTTGAGAAAGATGAAGAAAAACTACATATCATCGATGGAACCGGGAAGAAGTGGGACATTACCTATGCAGTGAATGAACTTGGTTTTAAACCGGAACTATTTGACGGTGGTGGCGGACCGTTTGCCATAGAGCCAATAATTAATCCGCAGATGCTTAATCCGGGAGATCCCGCATATCCAAAAAATTATGATGAACAAATAGTGATTGGATATAAATCCGGGTCAGATATCCGGGCTTATACATTGCATATAATGGCATTAGTGGAGATTGCCAATGATTATGTTGATTCCAGTCATGTGGCGGTGGCCTACTGACCGATTGTCCAATTGACTGCCGTGTACAGTCGGGAAATAGGTGAGCAAATATTGACTCTAAGTGCCAGCGGGTGGCTTTATATTGATACTTTTGTCCTGTTTGATTATGAGACTGAGAGTCTATGGTATCATCTTGAAGGAGAGGATGGTTTGACCTGTATCGGTGGATTTTATGAGGGGCGGAAACTGGAGGAACATGTTTCCTATCGTGTTCGTTGGAACTATTGGGTAGCCCAAAATCCGGGTAGTAAATATCTGACATATAAAGAGTAAATTTATTAAATTAATTGAAATATAGAACGCAAACATTGAGTTAGTTTGTTACATATTGTGAATTGTAGATTGAAGAAAGGTACATGCGGATGCAAAGATATACACAGGTGGTGAATGAAATTGAGAATAAAGGTAATTTTTGGAAAAATCAGCAATTAAAAAAATATAATTTGGATGTGGTTCAAGTAAACCTGGGAAATCTGTGTAATCAGGCTTGCACACACTGTCATATTGAAGCTTCGCCAAAAGGCAGGCATAATATGGATGAATCAACTGCAAAAAAGGTGCTAAAAAAATTAAAAGAATTACGCGTTACTAACATCGAGTTTACCGGCGGCGCGCCTGAAATGAATCCAAATCTTGAAATGTTTATTACAGAACTTTCCAGGGAAAATAAAAAAATAACAGTTCGGACAAATCTTACCATTCTTGAAAAACCGGAGTATAGCCATTTCCTGAATATCTACAAAACCCACAATGTAAAACTTATTGCTTCTTTACCGGCACTCTTTGCCGATGCCACAGACAGGCAGCGGGGAAGAGGTGTATTTAAATCCAGCATAAGCATTTTGCAAAAATTAAATGAAATTGGATATGGAACCAATGGATTAAAACTGGATTTTGTATATAATCCTACCGGTGAATATCTGCCTCCCGCACAGTATGAACTTGAGAACGAGTATAAGCAAATACTTGATGATAAATATAAAATCAGATTCAATAGTTTAGCCACCATTGTCAATTCGCCCATTACCAGATACCGTGACTATTTGATGCGCAATGATAAATATGATGGCTATATGGACCTGCTGAAGCGAAACTATAATGCGGCCACGCTTGAAAAAATTATGTGCCGGAACCTTATAGTAGTCGATTACCGGGGCTATATCTATGATTGCGATTTCAATTTTGCTGCAGATATGAGAGTGAAAGGATATGAAACTACACGTTTCTGGGAAATAGATTTTGATAATTTTTCACCGGAAATCGCATTTGCAGATCATTGTTATGCCTGTACGGTAAACAATGGGTCCAGTTGTCATGGCATCTTATTAGCAGAGAAACCAATCACTGAAATTGAGCCAGATTCTGTTGAATATTCAAAGGAAATTGAAGAGGATATTACCGACAGTGTAAAAAAATATTATAGCCAGGAAATACAGAGTACCGCGGATCTAAAAACCAGTGCATGTTGTACCATTGATTCCATACCGGATTATGTTAAAGATAATTTGCCGCTCATCCATGAAGAAATCCGATCCAAATATTATGGTTGTGGAACCGCATTTCCAGCTGGAATTGATGGTCTGAATATCCTGGATCTTGGATGCGGAACCGGACGGGATGCCTATATCATGTCTAAACTCGTCGGGCCGGAGGGATATATTTATGGAATTGATATGACGGATGAGCAGATTAACATCGCACAGAAATATAAAAAAGATCAAATGAAGCGCTTTGGCTATGAAGAAGCCAATATCGAGTTCATTCATGATTATATGGAAAACATGGATAAACATATTTCACCTGGTTCGCTTGATATGGTGACTTCTAACTGCGTAATAAATCTGGCAAAAGACAAAGAAATCATATTGCAAAAACTGTTTAAACTCTTAAAAAATGGTGGTGAGTTGTATTTTTCGGATGTGTATGCCGATCGCAGATTACCCGATGAATTGCGCAGTAATGAAATGTTGTATGGTGAATGCTTAGGTGGCGCACTGTATATCAAGGATTTTGAGCGCATTGCTAAAAGAACAGGATTTATTGATCAGCGTATTGTAAAAAGTAATGAAATAGAAATGCTGGATCCCAAAATAGTTGAATTGACTGGTAATATAAAGTTTTATTCAATTACTTATAGACTATGGAAAATCGATGGTCTTGAAGATGCCTGCGAAGATTTTGGCCATGTGGCTGTATATCGTGGTGGATTTCCTGGTTCTGATCATAAATTTGAACTGGATGAAGAACATATCTTTGAAAAACACCGGCCCGAACGAATCTGCGGAAATACTGCCTTGATGTTATCTGCTACCCGATTAAAAAAATATTTTGATGTGATTGGTAGTTTTAATCAGCATTTTGGATCATTTGACACCTGCGGAACAATGGCCTATAGTGACGAAAAAAATACAGGGAATGATGTCTCCAATTTGTGCAATTGCTAAAATTAGGTGAAATGAAATATGGATTTGAAGCCAGTTAGCACAGTGTTTGAGCATTAAGTTTGACCATATTAATATGATAACTGGCTCTGTATTTTCCTTTTACTTCTCGTCTTTTTTATTTACAAGATTCAATCTCTCCCTTATTTAGTATGTTCTGGATTAATATTGTTTTCGATTAATTTATTTATTAAGGTATTCCTCGTATTTGTTAATTATTAATAATTATACACACATTACTAATTATTTTCTGCGATTCTGTTCCGCGAACCATTAAATTCTTTGAAGACAGGGGAATCAGACTGGGTGTGCTGGGTCTATGATGCGGAATGGCATCCAAGAATGCTCGAATCCTGGGATTCCTATGAACTGACCGGCGGCGGGAAGTTTTTCAAAAAGGCACTTCATGGCAAAATAGAATAGTCATATATATTGGGCATTATCGGCAGTACAAATACTCTTTATTTTGTAACCTAACCATAAGTGAATAGTTAATGGTTCGTCCGGTCTAATTATAATAAAGGAAAACATCAGTGGACCAGATACATATTTCTCAGGTTGATACTTTATTTGTTAATGGCAGTTACCCGATTGAATTACTTTTATATTTCGATTACAAAATAAACACCCGGGCAATTAGACAAGCTTTAAAAATATTGTCATCCAGTTTCTGGCCTTTGTTTGGCGAGTATCGTGATGGCCGGATTGTGCAAGCCAAGTACTCCGAAAATAAATTTTTTCGTGAAACAGATCTATCATGAAGATTTTACCTCTGCAGGAGCGGAAATGGATATCTGGGGAGAATACAATCAGATTAATCCGCAAAAAATGGAAGGATTATTTTTTCTAAGTGTATTACAATTTAAACAATGGTACGGTTTTAATCCCGAAAATGAATCACCTGGTCGGTGATGGTTATAGTTACTTCTATTTTTTATCTGTTCTTGCCGCTACAGCAAAATCATCTTTTATTCCATTTAAAAAATATGCACTCAGACTGGCGACTGCCCCCAAAATCCAAAGGACAGTTCTAAAGACCTTTCATTTTGAAAAGACTAAAATCCAGGAACCGCTGGAACATTCAAATTGTAAAATCGAGATCGAGAGAGTAGCTAAAACGGATATTACACAAAAGATTAAGAAGATAAAAACAGAGTCGGATGTAAACGTTACAGCGAACGATTTTTTGTCTGCCATGATTTATAAGAAAATAGTAGAGAAACAGAATGCGCGGGTAAATGACCGGTTCTCTCTGTCAATTCCCATGGATGTGCGTCGCCAGGTAAGAGAGTTGGGTTTGAAATTTTTTGGCAATGGTCTGATGTTTCATCATTTGCAGATGAATACGACTGAAATTAAAAACATGGATCCCAATGAATTAGCTTTGCAACTGCGAAAATCTATGCCTCCGGTTAATAAAGACAGCTACATCAGATATCTTACCGATCTTGAATTAAGTATTGAACAATCTTCAACACATTCATTAAAACCATATGATCCGGAGAATGGCTGTCTGGTTACCAATCTCTCCCGAATGCCGGTCAATAAAATAGATTTTGGCTCCGGAGCGCCTGATTTTGTTCTTCTTTTAACAATTGGCCGCAACTCAACGGCGATTCTTGCGGATAAAGATGATTATTTATTGCGACTCATATACTAGTTTCTTATAATTGTGTCAGCACCATTGTGTATCCCTCTTAATAACAGTCTTTATTTAAAATATATAAACACTTTGATTTTCTATTATCCAAAGTTTCGAGCTAAGTGGAGATAACAATTTTTGGAGGAGAGGATGTTAAAAGAAATCAAAAACCGGATGAGATCGATGCACCATTATGGTCGAAATAAAAAAGGGGTCTCAAGGACCCCTGTGCTTTACTAACTATAAAAACTTTTAACTTTTTACCTTTACAGTCTTTAAAACCTGTTGCGTATCGTGGTCAATCAGTTTCACCGTCACACCCTCAACCAGCATGATCTCAGATAATTTTCTCTTTTTCTTCGCCAGTACCATACCGATGGGTTTCTCATCATTATTAAACAGTACAAGTACATCTACTCCTTCGGTTTTCTCAGAAGTCCCCCAGGCGGTTTCTACCACAACATCAACATTCTCAAAATTCGGTTCATCTATTGTGACATAATCATTTTCGCCGGCGTGCAGGAAGGATACAAAGGTAAAAAGAAGCAATACTGTTAAAATATAGTCAAGTCTTAAATGCATGACTCCCCTCCATAATTGGTTTGTTTGTTTGACAGTTAAACTACTTTACGAGGGGAAATCAAAAAAAGTTACGAAAAATTAAAATTGTACAATCTAATTCAATAGAATAATACTTACTGAAATCGCCAATAGGTTGCATTGACAGGCATTATGGGATGTAAAAAATTTTTAAATAATTCCTGTCCCAAGCCCGATTGCAATTAGAAATAGCATTACTGATACCATTATCCTGACTGAATTCATGGTTATCTTTTTTAATATTTTGTTTCCGAGATAGGCGCCCAAAAAAGCTGCGATTGTGGCAAAAATAAGCAGTAGTATGTTTTCATTATTAAGCATGGCCGAATAACTGGAACCATAAACAAATAATCGTGAGAAATCGATGATACAGGCAATAACAATTCCGGTTGATATAAATGCCTCTTTTGTCAGGTCACAACGTAATAAAAAGGCACTTCGTAATGCACCCTGGTGACCCGATAACCCGCCAAAGAAGCCACTCAGCAGACCGCCTATTGGTAAATATTTCCGTTGAAATGAAAATGTATCAACAGGAAGAAGTTCAATTATCGCAAATATGATCATTAATACAGCGATCACCATCTTGATCGGTGTAATAAACAGAGTTTTTCCAAACATTTGATACGAAGTAAGCGGCGATAAATCAGATATGGATAGCAGAAGATAGGCGCCAATAAATGCAGAGAGAATAGCTGGAACCCCAAACCGCAAAACGACATCTTTATTGGCATGTTTACCAAGTAAAAAAAGTTTAAAAATATTATTCAGGAAATGTACTACCGCCGTCATGGCAATGGCCACCTCCACAGGGAAAAATATTGCAAATGCCGGTAATAAGATAGTACCCAGGCCAAATCCGGAAAACAATGTAAGACCTGAAGCAAAAATAGCTACAATTCCGATTGTTAAATAGTCCATATCAGATATTCCGATTTATTGTTAAATTGCAATGTCCTAGCCTTGTATTAATAACCGAATAATGATTATTAGTTTAGTCCAGATGTCATTCCATCATTCTCAACGACTTTATCCTGTCAAAATAAATATAGATTTCGATAATTTCAAACATTTATTTTTATTCCCTCATAGTAACAATTCTTAAAAATGTATCATCGCTTGCTATAGACCCTGAATTCATTTATTTTACATGCATATTTGATGAAACAATTCTCGATAGATTAACGTTCAACTATGATTAAGGGGTTTTGCTTCTCAATTTTTAAAATCTTCTCCGAAAATTATTTCCGGAGAAAGACATTAATGTCAGAGTTATTCCGCCAGGGAGTTGTTTGTGATTAAGAAAATTCGTGAAATGAGTTTCACAATTGTAGTAATATTTCTGGTTGCCATAGGTATATATTGGATAATGGAGCAACTTCAGAAAGATTATATGGACCAGTATATAAATATTCTGGGTGAGAAACTCATGTCAATGGTGCCGGAGGCATCAGAGAAGGAAGAACTTCGCAGTTCATTTAATCAATTTAAAACTAAGTTTGAAGAAAATGAGATACCACCGGAAGAGGTTGAAAGAATTGTGGCAAAAGTTTATAATTTATATAATTTTAACGACTCTTTAAGCTTTGCCGAAGCCAATGCCCTGATACGAGTTCCTGAGGTGCAGGTAATTCCTGATCTGCCAAGAGATGATAACCGATGGCGCGATCTTGAACAAAAGTTATCAAATGTTTATCGATTTGACCAAAAAAACCAAATGGATAGGGATGCGAAAATAAAATTTCAGGTGGATAAAGATCTGAATATTTTAGTTGATGATTCAATTAAAAATGCGCTGAACGAAGGTCGATATGAACACTTAATTATTGAGATGGAACATTTGGAAAAAAATAGAGCTGTTATCTGGGTAAATTCACTGGATAGCAATTTGATGGTTGTGGAAGATCGGTTAATAAAAATCAGAGAAAAACATGGTCTTCTGGAAGAAGAAAAATTTCGTGAAATGGAACAAATAATAGCGGTTACGGTCGATTCAATTCATACTGCAATTTCGATTCGAATGGACTCTCTCAATTATATCCATAGGTACCATACACCTGAAGATAAAAAAGTTAAGCAAAGAGAATAATTTGACAAATCATTTAAAAAAATCATGTTTTGCAGAAAATTATTTCCAATTTCATTTACCATCCTGATGTATTTATAACCACTAAGTCACCAAGACACAAAGTAATAATAAATAAGGGATTATCAGAAAAATTAACAATTTAAAATAAAAAAATTATACAAAAATTGTAATCTTAAAATCGTTTTTCTTTGTGTCTTCGAGCCTTTGTGGTGAATCTTGTAAATTAATCAGGCGAAATATCTCATATTGATTCTTTTGCAATGATCTGATGATGTTAATGTATATAACTTAATTACCAGCAAACTACCCATTTTCCCAAAATTTCCCTATATTTTAATATTGAAAATTTAATCCGGGAGGCCTAATGAATTTCCGATTTATTCTTTTAGTTTATATTTTTTTCTTCATGTTTGGTATCTCAAATGCACAACCCAAAATTGATTTGTCACAGTTCAATACTTTTTTCATTGATAAAACCATGCGTATCGATCTGTTTCACATCGGAGACGCCGAAAGCGAAATATTCACCCTTGATCAGATTTCTCAGTATGGTATCTGGGCCGGCAGCCGGGTCAATCTGATTGATACGTTTAATAACGGACGCTATTATGCAAAAATATATGACCTGAAATCAAATCAGCTGATATTCAGTAAGGGATATGATTGCTTTTTTGCTGAGTATAAGAGCGGGGCAGAAGCACATGAGGGCATCAAACGGACATTCCACGAATCGGTTCTCATTCCGTACCCAAAATCTGAAGTTAAACTGGTTATTGAAAATCGCAACCAGCAAAATGAATTAGATTCTGTATTTTCAGCTAAAATTGATCCCAATAGCATCAGTATCATAAAAACCAGGTATCAGGATAAGAATGTACAAATTTATAATGCACATCTTCCGGCTGATCCGCATGGTGCCGTTGATATTGCTATTTTAGGTGAAGGTTATACCGATTCTGATCGGGAAAAATTTGCCAGTGATCTGGAAAAATTTAAAAAAATTATACTCAACCATGAACCATATAAAGCTATGAGAGACCGGATAAATATCTATGGTGTGTTAAAGCCGTCATTAGAGAGTGGTGTTGATGAACCCCGGGCCGGAATTTTTAGAAATACCGTATTAAGTGCCACATTTAATTCTCTTGGCTCAGAACGATATCTCATGACGGAAGATAATAAGGCCATGAGAGATCTGGCGGCACATGTGCCATACGATGCACTTTATATTATGGTCAACCACAACAGATATGGTGGTGGGGGAATCTATAATTTGTTCTGTACATTTACCACGGATAATCAGTGGCATAAGTATCTGTTTCTACACGAATTTGGGCACTCATTCAGTGGTTTGGCCGATGAATACTATACCTCTGATGTGGCATATAATGATTTTTATCCAAAGGGAATTGAACCGGTTGAACCAAATATCACTGCCTTACTGAATAATGATCATATTAAGTGGCACGAGCTTGTAACGGAAGATACCGAGATTCCTACGCCATGGGAAAAAGTCTGATTATGATACCATGGATCTGGCCTGGCAAAAAAGACGCCGTGCGATGAACAACCGGATAGCCGAATTAAAAAGAACCGGCGCTTCGAAAGAAAAAATTCAGGAGGCTGAAGAAGAATATGTCAATAAAGACCGGGCCCATGCGGTGAAAATAGATGCCTATTTAAAAGGCAGTAGTTTTGTTGGACAAGTCGGTGCTTTTGAAGGGGCTGGTTATTCATCCCGTGGTTTGTATCGTCCGATGCTTGATTGTATTATGTTTTCAAAAGGAGACAAACCTTTCTGCCGGGTATGTAATAATGCGGTAAGAAAGGTGCTGACACATTATTTTGAGTGATCCAACATCCGGATTTGATTAATTTGTACGGGTGTGCCCCACATCCGGACCGTCATTACATTCTTTCTGACGGAGATTCCGACCTTTATCCGAAGACCGTCTTTTTGGTACTCAGGCTCAAGATTTAGGGGATCATATTTGTTACCGTCGTCGCCCACAATACCAAAAAATCCACCTTCGAGATCAATGTAGGTGATGGTTCCGGTAATTACGGTTCCCTCAAACTCCGGCTCCCTGACTTGGGACTGGGAACTACATCCCTGGTATATGATAGCAAAGCTGATAAATACACTTACTGCGAAAAGAATCCGCACCATTCTCATATCCCACCTGTTTTTATGATTAATATGTATTGTCCTAAAGTTGCTAGTAACAACCGAATAGTGATTATTAATTTAGCCCGGATCTCTTTCCGTCCCCGTCAAAGACTTTATTCTGAATTTCGAGATCTATGGATAATATTTTTTTAACCGCAATGAACGCTAAGAATTACGAGAGATTCGCAAAGATTATAATTATTTCTTTTGCGTACTTAGTGTTTCCTCTCCGAACTTTGCGGTTAGAAATATGTAAACACCTGGTCGGGACAAGACAATTTATAAATGATAATTTCCTCATACTGATCAAATATCTGATTGGCTAAGCTACCTAATTTTTAGGATTGGAACAATAGAATCAATCTTTGGACGAATCTTGATGCTCACCAGAAAGATACAAACCAGATTTAAAGCCAGAAAAATGGTTCAGCCAGCATCAGAATACCAAAATACTGGATTATACCAAATATTAAATGCGGAATCAGAATAGTCATTCTTGTATAATTAGCCGTGGAAGTTGTAAATTTACCCAGAAACAGTAAATAGTAATACGGTTCTTTCTGGTACAGCAAATGCGTCGGTTAATTATTGTATTTATTATTGCACTAACCACACTCACCCGGGCAGATAGTTATGTTTCGATTGGCTTGGGTTTTACAGGTGTGTTCTATAAATCTCACGATATCAATCAGTTCACCCAAACCTACAATCTTTATAACCACAGTATTTTAATCAAGCCGTTACAATCATTTGACAATGGGTTTGGATTGCGCTGGGAAGTTGGATACCGCCGCATCAATAAAATGAATTTTGCTTTGAATACGGGCTATCTCAGTTATGTGAATAATTCCACTGCTGAATTTGATAACCAGCAACGTCGGGACATTAAGTTCAGCCAGAGTAATTTTTTCATCGAGACTGAAGTGGGGTATAATCTAAATAAGTATTTGATAAATGGTGTTGTTACATTTCATTTTAACCGGAATTCTTCGCTGGAAAGCTCTTTTACGGGCGATGACGATGATCCTCTTGAAAATTCAATAAATGGTACCTATAAAACACTCTCATCATTTGCACTTGATTTGGGTATTGCTTTTGGCATCGTGAAAGCGCCATTTTTGATTGTTGCAAAAATCAGTTATCCGGTTGCAACGGGCGGTTCAGAAATATTTTACCGGGATCAAACACCGGAAAAAGTCCAGAATGAAATTGATGGCTTTCCCCGAGACTATTTTGCCTATGCAGGTAAGGAACCATACCCGGCCGTCCGGGCCAATATCGACGGGGTAAAATTTTTTATATCACTGAACTATATGATACCGTTGAAATCATATAACAGTCGAGCGGATCAATAGTAGTAACCGGGCCGAATAATAATCTTAAAATTTGACAGGAGCACAGGATTTAAAAAAGATGCCAAAGCAAGTTCGGGATGACGAAATGGTATGCCTTACGAAATCACAAATTTTGAGTAATAATTCTGATTAAAACACTGGTTTTCCGTCCGACCGTGTGTAGAAATTCCACCGCTATGCGCATTTTTATTTAACCCTTTCGGGGTAAAAAATGTTGTACCATAGGCCTATTAGTCAACCAGCATCATGTATCCTGTATCTTGAATCCAGCATCCAGCATCCAGCATCCTGTATCCAAATAAATCTACTTAAGGAGCACTAGTTTTCTCACCCGGGAAAATCCGGTATTGGTCGTCAGATGATAGAAGTAAATCCCACTGGCAAAACCACTTGCATTCCATTCAATTTGATATTCACCGGCTGGCTGCTTTTTTGAAACTAGTGATTTTACTTTCTGTCCCAGCAGATTATAAATACTCAGATCAACAAAACTGACAGCCGATAGCCGATAGCCGATAGCCGTTACCGGATTAAACGGATTGGGATATGCCGGGTACAACTCAAAGGTATATGCCTGATGAACGGTTCGGTTGGTACTTTGTAGAATTCCCAGACTGTCGATCCAGGATTTAATGAGATTTGTTCCAAATTCATCAGGGATTGATGTGGCCAAGGGCGGCATGCGGAGTGTAGTCGTATCTTCCATGCGGAGATAGATCACCGAGCTGTCCGGGGCACCCGGCATAAGGCGTTGCGCACCTTCAATACCCATATTCGACAGTGTCGCCGGAACGCCCACTAAATGAGCTGATTCAAGTGGAATCTGTGATCGAAAATCAATGTTGGTTCTGCCAGATCCCCCGGGTAAATGACAGTTTGCACAATTAGCATCGAGATATGATCGTGCCCGGTCTTCAATTGTTGCTGTCGTATCATCAGGATTGGTCAATTTTGGGTAGCCGTTATAGTCTTCGCCAATATTCTCTGTAAATAACCTGATTTTGTTGTATGAGCGCAACTGATTGTCCGATACCTCACCAAACAGGTGTTGTTTATTTATCTGTGATGTTTTTACACCCAGGATAAAACCGGCTTCCGGGGTATGACATTCGATACACTCCGATCGGCTGGGATAATAATAATTATAATCGTAGCTGCCCTGATTCCCGATGATTGAAAAAGTTCTATTGGCACTTGAATCAAGGAGCACCGCATCAGTAGCGTCATCATTCCACATATACGCTGAATCCGTCCCACTGTTCCCGGTCAGCATGACGAACAAGAAATCTGGTTTCGATAATTTTCCTGGAAAGAGTATCTCCTTCAACCAGGTCCACAAAAAAGTTTTTTACCAATACCGCATTTGGTGGGAAACCCCATGGCGCATCGATATTGAAATCTAACTTAGATGTTTCGGGCAGGGCAATATATCTGGTCTTATATGCGCCATCAGACCATAGGGGTGAATTTACACTATAACTGATTATACCGGGAGAGGGAATGAGGGAATCGATGCTTGAAAACAATCCGGATTCGGATATGGTTTGTGGGATATTACGTGGAGGCGGATTGCCGGATTTCTCTTCAATCACATATATGATACCATCATATCCGACGACATAAACTTCGCCATTCTCATCCATACCAAAACTTGAGATAGCCGAAGGGCTTTCCGCAATCAGTTTATGATCAATGACCTGACCATTTTCATATTTCAAGCCCCATATTTTTTTTGTCACATAATCACCGTACAAATATACGCCATAAAGCCGTGTCTGCTTTGATCCACGATAGACAAATCCACCGGTTAATGATTTTCCTATTGCGTGCGAATATTCAGTTATTGGCATGGTCAGGCCGGTAGTATCACAGCCTGATGAAGGATTATAACAATGTGTACCTTCCATAATACGCCAGCCGTAGTTCTTACCTCCTTCGATTATATCGACTTCTTCCCAGGTACCCTGTCCGACATCGCCGGCCCATAAATTACCGGTAGGTTTATCAAAACTGAACCGCCAGGGATTCCGCAGTCCCCAGGCCCAGATCTCCGGTAAACCGGCAGCAGAATCACCTACAAAAGGATTGTCTCCGGGAATGCTGTACTGCATATCATCAGAAACAGAATCAATATTTATTCGCAGCATGGATCCCAACAGGGTTTGGGTGTCCTGACCACTGTTTAACGGATCGCCGCCACTGCCGCCATCACCCAGGCCGATATATAAAAATCCGTCATTTCCGAAGGCGATCTGGCCACCATTATGATTGCTATATGGCTGGTAGATGTTAAATATTTCCCGCTCGGTTGTATCGTTGGCCACATCCGGATTATCCGATACCTGAAATTGCGACACACGGCTATACAGACTGCCGTAATTATAATACACATAAAATTTTCCATTCACAGAATAATTAGGATGGAAAGCCATGCTGAGTAATCCGGCTTCACTGGGAGATGAATTGACTGATGATCGTATATCCAGAAATGTGGTCGCTGATTCAATATTTTCATCGTTTTGAAATACTTTTATTATGCCGGCTTTTTCTACTACAAAAATACGGTTGCTGTTGTCCGCGGCATGGAATAGATAAATGGGACGGGAAAACGATAATTGCGTGAACACCGGGCGCAATTGCATCTCTGCTAAAGAATCCCCGGAAGTGGATAATAAAAATGATGTATTCGGAATGCGCTCGGTAAGCCCATAAGGTTGGGCATACAAGGAAAAGGACAAAAAACAAAGACCACATAAAATGTGTACTATTGACTTCATAAATCCCCCAAATGTAAATCTGATTTAATCTAACAACAGAATGGGCAAAAGTCTAAAAAAAAACTCGGTACTCGATGCTCGGTACTGGGCACTGGGTTCTCGTCACTCGTTACTCGGCACTCGCTAGTTATGGCTATCTCAATTATAGGAAAATGTTTATTGCTTGATTATCGTTAAAATTATATAAGGAGTATTAAATATGAGTTATCATGATTTAGAAATCTACAAAATAGCACATATGCTCGTTATTGAGTTACATGGGATGACAATAAATGAGTTGCCACGATTCGAAATGTATGAAGAGTGAAGTCAAATTCGGCGTTCTATAAAATCAGTGAAATCAAATATTGTTGAGGGCTATGGTAGAAAAATGATACAGAAATGAGTACATTGAATTTCTGACTTACGCCCTTGCATCGAACGACAAAACGATTGACCACCTGAGAAATCTGGCAGATACAAAATCACTGAACAAACCGGATCTATATATGTATTGTTGATAAATTAAATCTATTGGCAGAAAGTTATATTTATTTCGTCAGGCAGTAGAGAATAATTATCAATCATCTAATTAAATAGATATTCTCACACTTCTATAATCTGAATTCCAGGAATCCAGTGCCTATACCCAGTGCCGAGAACCGAGCAGCGAGTACCGAGCACCGAGTCTAAAGCCTCTCATTAATAATATTATTATAAATCGATCCAAAAGTATATTTGAATCCGAGGCCAAAGCGGACATAATAGGTCGTGGCTAACTGGCGTCTGCGTAATAAAATTTCATCTATGGTGGCATCTCCCTTTGGCAGATAGATCTGGTCGTGAATACTTTCCAGTCTGGAATCCAGAACAAATTCAAGCCCACCGCTTATTCGTATTGAAAATTCTATATCCAATTTTATACCATAGGTGTCCTTTAATTCCGGATATTGCGTTCCTTCGAGTTCAAAGTCCAGGCTACCCCAGGGTTGCGTCATTTCCAGTTCTGTCATTAGCGCGTGGAACCACAGATTATCGGTCGTTTTTTCAAATAATGTTTCTTCAAAATAATTAAATGAAGCATATCCGAGACGATAGGAAATGGTAAATTTTCTTCTTTCGGCATCCGGCCAGGGATAAAAATTGTATTCCAGGGCCGGGGCGATTTTCCAGCCAAGTTTTATGTTTCGGTAAGTGGTTGAGTAAAGATCGGCAAACAGACCAGCCGACCAATGCAGACTCAGGCTTTTTACAGGTGAAGATCTGAAATCCCAATTTTTAAGGACGCTGGAGAGCGACTCACCGTCATCAACAAAGTTCTGCTCCTCATAGGCATAATACAGTTCATTTCTTAATTTCCAATCTTCGGTTATTCGATCGGCATGGAATGAACTATATATATAATATGAATCCTGCGTCTCTTCCTCTCTGTATGACCCCCCCAGATCTATAGAAAACACCCAAAAATTCCATGGATCAATTATCAATTCCTGCATTACTTGTTTTTGCTCAGCACTATAATTTATGTCAATCTGATCGGCGATACTTGTCGTGGATATATACGGCATAAGTCCCATCTTTATAATTTTTGCCAAACCTTCGCGTTGCAGGTCTTCTGTGTCAGATTGTGGAGAGAAATAAAATAATTCCTGATTCTGCCCATCAAATTGCGCTTTACCTATGAATGACAGTTTAAATCTCCTGCCACCGCTTCCAGTCTCTTGCGTCGTAATAAAAATATGGATCTGAGCCAGATAAGGATCACGAACATAACTGACAAAGGTAATCTCGCTTCTCAAGTACCGCTCAAGATTATCGCTGCGTGAATAATCGATATATACCTGGATTACGTCTGCAGGGGAGAATGATGTCCCCACGCATTAGAGTCCGCATATGATGATGCAAGAATAAAAAATAGCAAGATTACGATAGATCGATTTTTAACAACAGGCATTAAAATTTCCTGATTTAAAAAATAATTGCAATTTAATGAAGAAAACGGGTTAAAAAAAAGCGCTGGAAAAATTGTATCACCAGCGCTCCTGATACGATGCTGAATATCTTAAACAATCACTTTCTATTTTCGTCAGAAATGGTGGTGCCTTTAACCGGAAATTTAAACGGATTGACCACCTTCCCGATCCTGCCGCCACGATAATGAACAGTGAGCGTATCGGAATTTAGTGAATTGAAAATTCCGTTCTCAGTCACCAAATCCGTAACATAATATATCTGGGCATAGGGTTTATCTTCGTACAATGTTTTGAATCTAACAATATTGCTGTCATTGGAGACATGACTTACCAGAGACATATATTGTCTGCGCAGGGATGAATTTGTGGCCTGTGGCATTTCAATCTGATAAATGGACAGTTCCTCTCTCTGATAGTCTTTATAATCATTGAACGTGACATTAAACGGATTAAAAATGGATTGATAAAATTCCGACTGGCTTACCATACTAATGCTGTCACGCATAAATGCCACTGAAAAATTTACAACGGCTGTGATAGATTCTCCCCGGCTGGCATAGGTAACCTCGGGTTTCTCGATCCATTTTTTTATTTGTTCAGGTGAAATTTCGCCCTCAGAATAATATACCTTTGCCACAACCGGCTCCCCAAATTCGGTAGTGAAACCGTAAATTCCGCCGGCTTGTTTGAGTTGTTGGGTCAGATAAAATGAATCATAAGAGTCGAATAATTTATCAATGCCAATCTCAAACACGGATATAGATTCAATTTCAGCCCCTGGTTTTTTTAAGATTGTTTTGGTCGGGGTGAAAATTGATTTTCTTAAATCATCGGCAGATAGTTCATCCGGATCATAATATATCTTAACCGAATGGGACTTAACGAAAGTCTCAACACCCAACACGCCAGATACATTCTTCATTTTAGTGGCAAAGGACATGGAACTGCCATAGCATTTTACATTTTTCAACCCATCCTGAGTATAGATACCTGCTTTGCTTAATTGCACTTCATCGCCCCAGCGCATATTGATAGTCGGTAATTCAACGATAGTGGCCAATATCAGTGCAATGACGACCAATCCGACGGTCACACTAGAAGGGAGCCATTTCCATTCTTTTTTATTTATCTGCAGAGTATCGCTTTCCGGGCAGGCATGCAGACAGTCACCACATAGATGACAATCGATATGAGTTACTTTGTCTTTATTTGAAATTTCAAGACCCATGGGACAGGCAAGATCACAGCTTTCGCAGTCGGTGCAGGTGATTTTATTCCGCGTTATTTTAAAGGGAGGGAAAATCCAACCACTGAGTTTTACTGATTCTAAAACAAATCCCATGATGGATATTGCGGCCAATAACCAGACCCAGCTTATTTCCGCACCCAGGGCATTGATGAGGAGAAAAAGGGCAATCAGACCGGCAACTGGTATGGCATAGGTGAACACATTTGTTGCCGCACTCAAGCGGGCAAAGATATTTACACCAGAATTGACGGATAAAAATAGCGCCGAGAACAGTGATCAGCAGTGCCGGAATGGCATACCAAAGATACACATCATAACCAAAGCCGGAAAAGACAGCATAATAGGGATCAAACTCTTTGCAAAATAGTTCACTTGTCTTTACGGTAAAATAGAAAGTCACAAAAAGCAGACCATATTTAAAAATACGTAGTCCGCGGTCAGCGATGCCGGAAATGGTATACTGCATCTTGATTTTATCACCAATTTTTCCCAGCCACTCAGTAAAAGTGCCAATGGGACAAATATAGCTGCAGAACAATTTGCCAAATATTACTACCCCGGCCAGCAAAACAATGCCCATAAATATCTGAGTTTCTGTCATACTGCATGCCAGCGTGTTATTCACCAGAAAACTGGAAAATGCCTGCATACCACCGATTGGACAGTAGGCCTCAAAATCAGCGATATAGTTCGGATCCACAAACAACCGGACAACCATGTATGCCAATAATCCGACGATGAGAAACTGAAGACCCTTTTTATAACCATTATTCTTTAACATATCTGAAATTCCTGTATCTGTATAATTACAATATTTGTTTTCTTCCGCTTACCTCAAGATTAATCTTGGGACTCATCATCACTCATGCATGATAAGTGATGATTCTAAACCACGTGTCAATTCAATAAAGATTTCAAATTCTAACGGCAATCAGATTAACGTAACCCTTCGACTTACCCCAAGATTAATCTTGGGGTAAAAAACATTTATTCCTGTGGCTGCAAAGCCCCATAATCATGACTATTTAATAAAAATACTTGGGGTAATTGTTAAACCCCAGTAAAGTCACCCAGCTCTTACCTCAAGATTAATCCTGGGGTAAAAAAAACTGCACTGAATATTAAATCAGTTTGCCGTGCAGTTCTCTATCCCTAATCTAAATCAAGTAGGAGTAGGGTGACTGCCGTGCATTCATCTACATAAAACAATAATGTGAAATATTTCTTTTTAATGCCAATATAAATATTCCGGGAGTAAATTTATATTACCCGATCCTGAAACAGATTTGTTTAGACAGATAACAATATGGTCTAAATTTCTAACATCTACAATTTTGAAAAAACTGATTAACTCGAATCTCACAGAGACTCAGAAAGAGAAATCTATGATTTTGATATTAAATATAAAATTCCTATGTCCAAATTCCAAATTACTTATCTGTGCATAATCTTAAAACCAGGTCCAGCCATCTTTTGTGATCAGATAATAGATAACATAGATCCAGTTAAATAAGCCGTGGATAATGGCCCAAAGAATCGAATGATTGGCCGTCCAGGACATGACAATGGCCAATATGGTACCAAATCCGATTGAGGATCCGGCTACTACTTTTCCATTTCTTCTGTCTGACATTATATCCTCCTTTGTTGGGTGCTCGGCTCTCTGTACTCGCTTCTCGCAACTCGGTTCTCGGCGCTGGGCACTGGATTCTCGGTGCAGAGTACTTGGTACTTGGCTCTGGGTGCAGGTCCCAGATATATTGATTGTAACTTAGCAAATACAGTCTAAATCGAGTTATGAGTTATGAGTACCGAGTACCGAGTGCCCAGAAGCGAGTACCCAGCACCGAGTGCCGAGTACCGATCAAATTTACAAAAAAAGTTAATATCGAAATAGATGTTGAGAAACTAATTTCATCGCATGTTCTGATTGATATGATCATTATTGATATATATATTTGTAACTCACACCTGAATAAAAGCCGCAAAATTTTAAATATTTAAGAGGTCCGCCATGAAAAATCTGTTTTTGCTGACTCTGATGTTCGGTCTGGCCATATCCATGATACAATGCGAAAAACAAGACAGCGATAAGGTGAATCCCAACTCACTGGTCTCATTTCATTCTTCCGGTATGATATCCCGTGAAAGTAGCATTAAAATTGTCTTTCATGAGATAATGATTCCTGAGTTTGAGGTAGGGCAGACCATTGCCGAATCTCCGTTCGAATTTAATCCGCGGATTAGCGGAGAGGCAAAATGGACCAATCAGAGAACGCTTGAATTCCGGCCGGCGGAGCGGTTGCCGGGCGGTGAAAAATACAAGGCGACTCTGGATCTCAGCAATATTACAGAGAATTTTTATAACTACAATGATTTCAGTTTCAATTTTAACACTATAAAACAAACCCTGTCGATTCGTGTGGACGCACTCCAGGCTGCCAGTCAGACAGATCTGCAAAAGCAAAAACTTAGTGGTGAACTTATTACCGCAGATATGGAAGACGGTATCCTGATTGAAAAACTGTTACAGGCCCGTCAGGCAGATAAGGATCTCACCATTAATTGGAATCATGCGGCCGGGAGGCGCAAACACCGGTTCATTGTGGTTGGGATTACACGTGAGGAAAAAGAATCAAATGTGGTGATCACCTGGGATGGGGATGTAATTGATGTGGATGACTCCGGGCAGTATGAAATAAAAATCCCGGCAATAGGGTCATTTGAAATTACAGATGTCCGGGCAATGCAGGATAAAACAGATTTCATTGAGATAGTATTTTCTGATCCCATTCTGAAAAAACAAAACCTGGATGGTTTGATTCGTACAAAAGTGCCGGCAAATCTTCGCTTTGAAGTCCTTCTTAACACAATTCGCGTTTATAATTCGGTTAAGTGGAACGGAAGCATCGAACTGCTTGTGGATCCTGCCATTAAAAATGTCATGGGGTACAAATTGGGCAAAAGTGGCAGCTATTCAATTACTTTTGAAGATCTGAAACCGCAGGTCAGATTCGCAGGTAAGGGTGTCATTTTACCAGGAACAAATAATTCACGGATTGCTATCGAGACCGTGAACCTGCATGCTGTAATTGTTGAGGCCACACAAATCTATGGCAAAAATATTCCGCAATTTCTTCAACAGAATAATTTATCCGGCGACTATGAACTGCACCGGGTCGGCCAGGTTGTCTGGCAGGACACCATCGATTTGAAATTAACCCAGGATAAGGCAAACCGGTGGATACGACACGGTCTGGATCTGAAAGCATTGATCAGAAATTATCCCGGAGGAATGTACCACCTTCGCATCTATTTTCTACGAGAACATATTGAATATGACTGTCAGGATGAGGGTACAGATGAGACGGATGATCGCAGAGGACGTCGGTGGTCGGAATATTACCGGAACAGACAAAATCCCTGCCATCCGGCATATTATCAGGACTATTATGATCATTCCATTGAAATCACACGCAATATCCTGATATCGGACATTGGACTTCTGGCCAAACGGGACAAGGATAACCGGACATTTATCACATGCACTGATCTAAAAAGCGGATCGCCACTGAGCAGTACCGATATCGAGTTGTACAACTATCAGCAAAAACTAATTGGAAATGGAAGTACGGATTCAGATGGGATGCTGGTACTTAAGCCGCAGGAAAAACCATTCCTCGTGGTGGCCCGAAAAGGAGATCAGCTGGGATATTTGAAGATCGATGATGGATCTGCTCTGCCAATGAGTCACTTTGATGTGGGGGGACAACAATCTCCTGGTGGCATTAAAGGCTTCATTTATGGAGAGCGTGGTGTATGGCGGCCCGGAAATGATATCTTTTTAACCTTTTTATTATTTGATTCCAAAAATAAGATTCCGCCCACACATCCCGTACAATTAGAATTTTTTAATGTGCGTGATCAATTGGTGAAAACCATTGTCAAAACCGAATCTTTAAATGGATTCTATCATTTCAGATTAAAAACAAATGCCGATGATCCCACAGGTAACTGGCGTGTGAAAATCAGGGTGGGTGGAAGTATCTTTGAGAAAATGCTCAAAATTGAAACTATCATGCCAAATCGCCTTGATATTGATCTTGATTTTGGTGTAATGCCTGCGTTACAGAACGGTCGTATCAAAGGGGAATTGAGTGCGAAGTGGTTGCATGGGGCGACAGCAAAAAATTTAAAAGCCGATCTGGAACTTGGGCTTAAAACTGCAAAAACAGTGTTTACCGATTATCGTAATTTCAATTTTGATGATCCGGCAAGAAAATATTATCCCGAGACATTTTCTGTTTTTACCGGAAAATTGAATTCCACCGGCGCACACACATTTGAAACACGTGTATTCACGCGTAACGCAGCACCTGGAATGTTACAAGCCAATTTTAAAGCCCGTGTATTTGAATCCAGTGGCGCGTTCAGTATCGAACAATTCAGTAAACCTTTTCATCCATATAAGCAGTATGTAGGTATTGATCTGCCTGAGCTCAAAAATGACGACAACCGCATTAAAACAGATAGTTCTTATGTGGTTCAATTGGTTCTGGTTGATCAGAAAGGGCAGACGGTCCAATCAGGAAATCTTGAGATCAAGGTATATAAAATTGAATGGCGCTGGTGGTGGGAACGAGGAGAGAGATCACTTGCTGATTATGTGGAGTCCGCACAATATGATCCGGTTATAACTGATCAGGTGAAGATTTCTGATGGTACCGCGCTGTGGCAACTTGAGATAGATGGTCCCAGCTGGAGCCGATATCTTATACGTGTTAAGGATGAAGAACACGGACATCAAACTGGAAAATTAGTATATGCTTACTCCCGTGGCTGGCGTGGCAGAGATCAGGATGCAGGTGCGGAAGGAATAAGTACATTAAATCTGACTACAGATAAAAAGGAATATACGGTTGGTGAAGAGATATCTTTAACAATTCCCACCAGCAGTAAGGGCCGTGGTATCATCTCGGTAGAAACTGGAAGCCGGGTGCTGGAGACGCATCACATAACCGGACAGGGCGAACCGCTGCATTTTAAACTTAAGACAACACCTGAAATGGTCCCCAATATTTATCTTAATGTGACTTACTGGCAGCCGCACCAGGGAGCGAATAACGATTTACCCATTCGAATGTACGGAGTGGCACCGGTAAGTATTTATGATCCTCAGACAAAATTATATCCGCAAATTGAAATTGAAGATGTGCTTAAACCCGAGTCAAATTCTCAGTTGAGGGTGACTGAGAAGAATGGCAAGGCCATGACCTATACAATTGCCATTGTAGATCAGGGTTTATTAAATCTGACAAATTTTAAAACACCGGATGCCTGGAATTACTTCTATCAGCGGGAAGCCCTGGGCATAAAAACCTGGGATCTGTATGACTATGTTGCCGGGGCATACGGCGGTGCGTGGGAAAGTTTACTGGCCATTGGCGGTGGTGATGAAGTTCAGGTGGAAGGTCAGAAAAAGGCCGATCGGTTTCCACCGATGGTCATCTATCTTGGACCATTCGAAGTTCCGGCAGGGGGTAAAAATACCCATGAATTTAGTATTCCGCAGTATGTGGGCGCGGTCAGGGTCATGGTAGTCGCTGCAAATCAGGACGCTTTTGGTACATTTGAGCAGGATGTCAGTGTCAGGAAGCCTTTGATGGTACTTGGTACCTTGCCTCGGGTTCTTGGACCGGAGGAGATTGTCGAATTACCGGTGGCCGTCTTTGCCATGGAAAAATTTGTAAAAGATGTCACTACGCGCATTAAAACCAGTGATAATCTTAAAATCCTGGGTGTGGATACAAAGCAGACTCGTTTCAAAGAAATCGGTGATCAACTCGTAACGTTTAAATTACAGGCAGGTGAAAATGCCGGAATTGCCTCGGTTGCAATTGAAGCGTCGGGTGATGGTGAGGATGCCACACATAAAATTGAACTTGATATCCGGCAGCCAAATCGACCGGTAACAGATGTGTACCAGGCGACACTGAAAGACGGTGAGGATTGGAAGGAGGAGATAAAGAGTCCCGGATTACCCGGTACCAATACCGGTATGCTCGAAGTATCACGCATCCCGCCACTGAACCTGGGCCGTCGACTCAAGTTTCTTATCAGATATCCCCATGGATGTGTGGAACAGACGACATCGGCCGCCTTTCCTCAATTATATCTAGGTAAAATTTTAAAACTGCCTGAGAATAAGCAAAAAGAGACGGAAAGAAATGTGAAGAGTGCCATCGAAAAATTGCGAACATTTCAGATTGGTAATGGCGGGTTCAGCTACTGGCCGGGTTATCATTCTAGTGACGACTGGTCATCTAATTATGCCGGGCATTTTTTACTGGAAGCCCGGAAAATGGGCTATGCCGTACCGGAATTGATAATCAACCGCTGGTTGAGATATCAGAAAAATCAGGCATTGTCCTGGGTAACCGGCCCGACCAGATCTGCCCTGATCCAGGCATATAGACTATTTACTTTGGCCCTGGCTGGAAAGCCTGAACTGGGCGCCATGAATCGATTGAGGGAGGACGAACGACTTACCAATACTGCGAAATGGCGGCTTGCGGCTGCCTATTATCTGGCCGGTCAGGAAACTGCAGCAAACGAAATAGTTAGAACGGCTTCTGTTGATACGGATGAGTACCGGGAGTTAAGCAATACCTATGGCTCGGGTCTGCGTGACCGGGCAATGATTCTGGAGGCGCTCTGCATCCTGGGTAAAACAGATGAATCAATAGATCTGGTTGAAAAGATATCAGAAGAATTGTGCAGTAAAAAATGGCTCAGTACCCAGACAACCGCCTATGCTTTAATCGGCATGGCAAGGTATGCAGGAATAAGTGCCGGTAATATTAAGATGAAATTTGAGTATAATTGGAATCAGGATGCCGCGCAAGAAAGTGAAACCACGGATGCCATCTTTCAACAGGTGCTCGAGCCCGATGACACAAATATAAATGTCATGGCGTTCTCAAATGATGGTGAAACAGTGATTTATCCCAGGGTTATTATGGAAGGCATACCAAAAATTGGGAATGAAACAGCGAATGAAAGTGGTATGGCTCTGAAAGTAACCTATCAAACGATGGCCGGTGAAGATGTGAACCTAAACCAGTTTGAACAGGGAAGCGATTACATCGTTACTGTTATGGTGAAAAATACCGGCAACCAGGGCAGATATGATGAAATCGCGTTATCCCATCTGCTGCCATCGGGATTTGAAATTCAAAATATGCGGATGACTGAAGTGAACCGTGTCCAGAATGATTCCTATGATTATCAGGATATTCGCGACGACCGCGTATATACCTATTTTGATTTGAAACCAGGTGAAGCAAAACGGTTCCAGACGGTGATAAATGCCAGTTATATTGGTAAGTATTATCTGCCAATGATCTCGGTTGAGGCGATGTATGATGCAACCATTAATGCCAGAACACCGGGCCGCTGGATTGAGATAGTAAATCCTGGGTTGAAGTAGGGGAGGGCTGTCTGCTTTCCGCTCTCTCGGCTGTCGGCTAGTTTTGTTTTTATTGCCCCAAGATTAATCTTGGGATAATAAGAAAGGATCCTGAAACAAGTTCAGGATGATCGATTTACTTATTCCTCGTTCCCAAGTTGTACTTGGGAACGGGATTGTTTAATTAAACTCTATTTATTTATGACAAACCAAAAAGCAACACATATAATTCTCGTCATCACGGGCATGGTACTTGTTCTGGCACTGGGCCTTGTTTTAATTCCCCTGACGTCCTTTGAATCCGACTATTCTAAGATACTATTGGATCGAAATAATGAATTACTCTCGGCACGGATTGCCGGTGACGGTCAGTGGCGCTTTCCGCCAATTGATACGATACCTGTCAAATATGAAAAAGCACTACTGGTGTTTGAAGACAAACGTTTTTATCAGCATTTTGGTCTGGATCCCATTGCGGTTGGTCGTGCACTATGGTCGAACATTGAAGCCGGAACGGTAGTCAGCGGAGCCAGTACGATTACCATGCAGGTCATACGTTTGTCCAGACCCGGTAGAGCGCGCAGTGTCACTGAGAAGATAACAGAAGCGTTGCTTGCACTTCATCTGGAACTTAGACATAGTAAACGGGAAATATTATCTCTTTATGCCTCCCATGCTCCCTTTGGTGGGAATGTCGTGGGTCTGGAGGCGGCGTCATGGCGATATTTCGGTTGTGAGCCCGACCGGTTAAGCTGGGCCGAGTCTGCTTTACTTGCAGTATTGCCAAATAGCCCGGCCTTAATACATCCGGGTCGTAACCGAAACCGCTTGCTGGAAAAAAGAAATTTCCTGCTGAATAAGATGTATCAGGCGGGTCTTATGGATTCGCTTACATGTGAACTGGCCCGTGCTGAAAATTTACCTCCTGCGCCACATGCCATGCCTATGTCAGCACCACATTTATTGGCGCGAACCGAGAATGTATCCGGAATTGCAAAAAATTCGCGATATGTAACGACTATTGATAAAGAACTTCAGCTAAAAGCAAAGCAGATAATCGAAAGACATCATTCCATCAATCGTGCCAATCATATTCAAAATGCGGCTGCATTAGTGATTGATACCCGCAGCGGTGAGGTTCTGGCGTATATCGGTAATCTGAGTGATTTTGATTTATCTGAAAATGGCAATTATGTGGATATCATCACCGCCCCGCGTAGTACAGGCAGTATTTTAAAACCGCTTCTGTATGCGGGTTTATTACAAAGCGGGGAGATCACCCCAACACAACTTGTTCCGGATATTCCTACAAATATGGAAGGATTTACACCGCAAAATTACAGCCGTAGTTATAATGGGGCCGTTCCGGCCTGGCAGGCACTTGCCCGTTCGCTTAATGTTCCGGCAGTACGTATGTTACAAAGTTATGGTGTTAACCGGTTTTATCATTTACTGCAGCATCTGGGAATGTCTACGCTTTTTCGTCCGGCAGATGATTACGGATTATCCTTAATTCTAGGGGGCGCAGAATGCAGCTTATGGGATATCACATCCATTTATGCCCGCATGGCATACCAGGTGCAACTTGGATATGGTGTTGACAGCAGCAAGAACTATCAGGTAAAATATCTGATTCAAGGCACAAAAAACGAACAAACGATCGATAATATGCCATATCCTTTGAGTCCGGGAGCCATATGGCTGACCTTGGAGGCCATGCTGGAAGTAGCGCGGCCGGGCGGTGAGAATCCATGGCGCAGTTTTTCATCCTCCCGTAAAATTGCCTGGAAGACAGGAACCAGTTACGGGCACCGCGATGCCTGGGCGGTTGGCATCACACCCGATATGGTAATTGGAGTCTGGTGTGGGAATGCTAATGGAGAGGGGCGTCCCGGTCTTACCGGATTGAATGTGGCCGCACCGGTATTGTTTGATATATTTAATATCGTGGAGAAGGGTAACTGGTTTGTTCAACCGGAAAATGATCTGGATGCAGTGACGGTGTGTGTCAAAAGTGGATATCGTAGTGGTGTAAATTGCAGCGAATCACGGACGATTCTGACCAGTACGGGAAATATCTCCAAAGTATGTCCCTATTGTAAAATTATTCATGTGGACAAACAACGGCAATGGCAGATATCCGGCAGCTGTGAGAGTATCAATAATGTTGTCAGTACCAGCTGGTTTGTACTGCCACCTGCTATGGAATGGTACTACAAACAATCCCATTCCGATTACCTCCCATTACCGCCAATCCGGCCGGATTGTTTTGAGGACCGGAATTTACCGCTTGGATTAATTTATCCACAGAAAAACAGTAAAATTCTTGTTCCTGTTGAAATTGATGGCAAAATAGGCCGGACTGTTTTTAAGGCAACACATCGTGATCCGGCAATGAAGTTGTTCTGGCATTTAAACAATGAGTTTATTGGAAACACTGAGGACATACATCAAATTGCAGTAGCACCCCAACCAGGAATGTATGTTCTGACGATTGTGGATGAAGTGGGAAATTATTTAGAACGCAGATTTGAGATTGTAGGAGGATACTAATGTCTTCCTGCGATTGCCCGAAAATAAGTATAGAGAATGTAATAAATACTTAAATTTCGTCACTCCCGAAAACGGGATTTTCAATCTGAATTTATTTCAGGGTCTATTCAAAGGGATTCTGAAATCCCGAAACAAGTTTGGGACAGACATGTTCAGAGTACGTTTAGGTAAAAATAATCATTTCTCAAAAGTCTTAATAGAATAATTTTATATGTAAAATATGGAAAAATTAGTTTCAACAGTGTAAATTATAATTTCAAACAAATTAAGTATATTATGGAAGATAAATATAAAACAGAACCTGATTTTCTGGAACAAATTGAAGAGTATACTGAAGAACAGGTTCATCTTGTTCCCCAGTATAATATCGTTTTACTGGATGATGATGATCATACCTATGATTATGTCATTGAGATGCTTATGAAGGTATTCGGACATGATGCGGCCACGGCATACAAAATGGCATGTGCTGTAGATGCCCTGGGACGCGTAGTCGTCGATACAACACATAAAGAACGTGCCGAAGTAAAACGTGACCAAATCCATGAATATGGGGCCGACTGGCGCCTGGAAAGGAGTGTTGGATCAATGAGTGCGGAGATAGAACCCATATAAAAAGAAAACCCCTGCAAATTGGGGATTGCAAGGGTCGAGCTTGGGGAAATAACGCGTAGTTATTTTAGGAATGTATCTTATTAGTTCGGCGTAATTATATAAATTGTAATTATTTTGAAAAAGAATGGTCAGTTATTGACCATTTAATATTTTAGGCCATAAACAGGAGTACAATAAAAAATGAAGTTGTTTGGTAAGCAAAAAAAAGAGGAACCAAAAAAAGAACCGGAAAATTCGTTCGTAGAAGGACTTGAGGGTTTTGAGCAACAATTGGACAATACATTAAGAGAAGAGCGTACACAGGTAATTGCCGATAAAAAAGAAGAATCCAAAGCAAAAGCCATGGTGCGAACCTTGCTGGATGCCGGTTATTCAATTATCGAAATTAATGAGTTTATATCCTCCGATAAGGCATACGGATTGAAAGACGGCCAGATTACTATAATGGATTAAGCAGGATATTTAATAATGTATAAACCTGGTCATGTTATTGCCATTTTTGGCGGAGCCGTTGCCGGTTCTGAGGCAGCCGAAAGACTTGCCAATCAGGGTATCCATGTGGTGGTTTTTGAGCAAAACCATCTTCCCTATGGCAAAATTGAGAGTGGACTACCTAAATGGCATGTGAAATTGCGCAACAGCCAGGAATCAAAAATTGATCAGAAACTAAAGCATCCCCTGGTACATTTTGTTCCGGGCGTCAGGTTGGGTAAAGATATCATGCTCAGTGATCTGGCGGCTGAATGGGGATTTAGTGCTATTCTATTGGCTATAGGCGCCTGGCGAGACCGATCCATACCAATTGAGGGGATAGACGCTTATATAAATAAGGGTCTTTACTATCAAAATTCATTTGTCTCATGGTTTAATCACAATCATATCACTGGTAATGGACAGGATAAATATGATATTCCTGATGATGCCATAATTATTGGTGGCGGGCTTGCCTCATTTGATGTCATTAAAATTGTTATGATAGAAACGGTTCGAAAGGCATTGCTTAACCAGGGACATGATGTTGATATTCTCACCCTGGAGAAAAAAGGTATTGCGCAGGTGCTGGAAGAATTAGATCTGTCTCTTCCTGCTTTAGGTCTAAAAGGCTGCACACTTTATTACCGCCGTAGAATTATTGACATGCCATTGACAACGCTGCCTGATAATCCGGTGGCCAAAGATTTTGAAACCGCACACCGGGTCAGACAAAAGATTTTTGATAATCTGCAAAAGAAATTTTTGTTCACTATTAAAGAATGCCATGCTCCGGTTGACAAAATTGTTAAAGATGGACGGCTGAGCGGATTGATCTTTAATAAGACTGAAATGACTGATGGCGGGCTAAGATGGATTGAAGATCATCCAATTCAGGTTTATAGCCCGCTGGTAATCTCTGCAATTGGAAGTTTACCTGAACCCGTTCCTGAAATGGAAATGGAGCGCGGCGTATTTAAAGTTGAAGATCAAAATACAGGCAAACTTTCCGGGTTTGAAAATGTATTTGCATTGGGTAATGCGGTCACGGGACGTGGTAATATAAAGGAATCCCAGATACATGGCCGTATGGTCTCCGAACAGGTGATGAAAGACTATCTGGCATGGCAGCCTGAGAATTATCAGGAGTTATTTGATCAGGAAGTTGCTCAGGCAGACATGCAAGTAGATTATATACTTGATCAGTTAAAGAATGATAAAATATTATCAGGTCAACAGATTGGTGATCTGATAAGTCGTGTGAAAACGATTCAGATAAACAATAAATACGATGGCAATTATGACCTGTGGATTAAAAATAACCTGCCTATCCGATTAGAGAATATCGGATCGGGTGATTAATCCACTTTTTCCTCCACCAAAGCTAATATATTTTATTATATTTTCATTTCTCTCGAATATCAATTTTGTGTTGCATAAAACTACACCCAGATTTTCTCCCATCCATTTTCCCAGTTTTAAAGGCTTTGTTGTGTTGTTATAAATTACACTAAAATATATAAGTGCAATCAAATGCCACACCTAAAATACGCCACCTAAATTCATTAATATCAGTAAGATATAAATGAAATAAATTCCACAGATTTATTGAATCTCACTAATTTATTTTATATAATATCATCAACCATCAAATATAAATTTGCCGTAAAAATTATGTTATTTGCGGAGTTGGACTTATATGGTTACTGATGTTCAGGCATGAATATTGAATTGTGAGAGTAATAATTCGATTGATGATTGCGGTAGATACCACCAGACAACAAATATCTCCAAATAAAACCGAGGATTCCTATGGGAAAAATTAACAGACGTGATTTTTTAAAAATAGGTTCAACAGTTGCCGCATCTACACTTCCGGCAAAATCCGGCTATGGGGCGCCAAAAAGTAAATTAAGTGAAGACAGGTTTGGAGTTCTAATTGACACAACCGTCTGTATCGGTTGCCGGGAGTGCGAATATGCCTGCAAGGTGGCGCATGAAATTCCGACAGAGGCAGCAGATACATACCAGGATAAGTCGGTTTTCGAGAACAAGCGCAGGCCAGATGATAAGAATCTTACAGTTGTCAATGCATATAAAAATGAGAAGAATCCGGAAATGCCTGTCACTGTTAAAGTACAATGTATGCATTGTGACCAACCGGCCTGTCTCTCGGCCTGCATTGTAGGCGCCTTTACAAAAACTGAATCAGGTGCGGTTGTCTGGGATGAGAACAAATGCATCGGCTGCCGGTATTGTATGGTAGCATGCCCGTTTCAAATTCCGGCCTATGAATATGAAAAAGCCCTGGAAGCGAGAGTCGTAAAGTGCGACTGGTGCACAGACAGAGTAGAGAATGGTGGGCTTCCGGCCTGTGTCGAGATCTGCCCGGTTGAGGCGCTGGTATTTGGTAAGAGATCTGATCTGCTTGATCTGGCTCATAAGAAAATAAAAGAAAATCCGGACAAATACATTGACCATATATATGGAGAGCATGAGGTGGGTGGAACATCATGGATGTATCTGGCCGGTAAAGAATATAATAATTTTGATTTTCCGGAACTTAGCGCTGACCCGGCACCCGGCATTTCAGAGACAATTCAACATGGTATATTTGCATATTTTGTACCTCCGGTAGCGCTATATGCTTTATTGGGCGGCGTGATGTGGATAACCGGCAAAAGATCAAAAGAGGAGGAGTAGACATCATCATGGAAGAATATGTTAAACCTGTACCAATGAAAAATAAGTTTCTTACGCCCGTAGTATTACTGCTAATTTTTCTGTCTGTTTGCGGTCTGGCATTTCTGGCCGGTCGTTTTTTATTTGGTATTGGATCGGTGACGAATCTGGATAATCAGCATCCATGGGGTATCTGGATTGCCATAGATGTGGCTGCCGGCGTGGCGCTCGCCGCCGGTGGCTTTACCACCGCCGCATTAGGTCATATAATGCATCAGGATCGTTATGAAGTGGTTATTCGGCCCGCCTTACTCACGGCGATGCTTGGTTATAGTTTTGCCGGACTGAGTGTTTGTATTGATCTGGGACGCTATTATTCCTTATGGCATCTTTTTTTACCCAGCATGTGGAATGGGAATTCAGCTTTATTTGAAGTGGGTATGTGTGTTATGGCATACGTAACGGTGCTGTACATTGAATTCCTGCCTTTGGTCAGTGAACGGTTTATGGGTAAAGTAAAACTTCCGGGATTGCTGTCAGTATTTAACCGCCCGGTTGATCGCTTATTACATTTTCTTGATGCCAAATTGGCAAAAACAATGTTTATTTTTATTATCCTGGGTGTTGTACTTTCGTGTTTGCATCAGTCATCGCTGGGGACGTTAATGATCATTGCCGGGTCCAAAGTCCATCCATTATGGCAAACACCGGTGTTACCCCTGATGTTCCTTCTATCGGCCATTTCAGTTGGATTTCCTATGGTTATTATGGAGTCCCTGATCTCATCCCGGTCGTTTAAACTCAAACCTGAAATGCCCGTGCTTTCACGACTTGGACGGATGATAGGTCCATTACTGGGAATTTATCTCGCTTTCAAACTCGGTGATATGTTTATACGGGAAACATTTATCTATTTTCTGGATCCCGGTGTAGAGGGGCTTATGTTTATTATTGAACTAATGATTGGAGTCATCATTCCTATGCGCATCTTTTTTTCGGAAAAAGCGCTAAAATCACCGGGTTGGCTATTTACCGGATCGATACTTGTAGTATTTGGAGTACTATTGAACCGGCTGAATGTATTTTTAATCGGTTATACTGCACCATTTGCCACAACTTCCTACTTCCCGTCAGTCGGTGAAATATCAGTTACACTCGGGTTTATCGCCATCGAAATTCTATTGTATCGCTTGTTTGTAAAGATCTTTCCAATCATAAGTTTACCAGACAAATCACTCGCGCCAAAAACCAAATTCGCGATCAAAGGAATATCAAAATGAAACTTAAATATATCCTGTTAATATTTGTTTTTGTTTTATCAATCTGAATTTATTTGGACAAATTTCCGGAAATGAAAAATCAGCAAATTGTAAGACCTGTCATATTTGCGAGAAGCCAACATCAAAAAATCCCTGTTTAAAAAAATGCCCACGTCTGAATATGATGGGCAGTCATCATTCCAGCGATGATGCTCCGGATGTTATATATTTGGATGGTTTATCTGAAATTTATGTCCCGGTGGTGTTTTCGCATAAACTACATGCTCAGATGTCCGATATGTCGGGCGGATGTCAGATATGCCATCATCATAGTACCGACGAAGAAATTAGTGCGTGTATTGAATGTCACCCTTCTTCTGCAAAACGTGCCGATCTTAGCAGGCCCAGCCTTAAGGCAGCCTATCATCGACAATGTCTTGGTTGTCACAGGGAGTGGAGCCATGATACCAAATGTGCCGCTTGTCATGCGTTAAAAAATTCAGAACGCTCAGCACAGGGCTATTCGGACAGTACTGATATAATTGGTTCTGAACATCCACCTATTCCTGAGCCTGAACGTATTATATATGAAACAGCGAGCGAAGAAGGTCCTTTGGTTACATTTTATCATAATGAACATATCAATCTGTTTAGTCTGAAATGTGTGGATTGTCATCAAACAGAAAGTTGCAAAAAATGTCATGATCTTGTAAAACCAGCTTTGGCGGTTCTAACACAGGGAGAGGAAACAGTTAAGATCAAACAGCCCCAGGAGGATCATCATAAGGCTTGTTTTAAATGTCATCTTGGACAAAAGTGTAAATCATGTCACTCCGGAGAGGTAAAAGACCCATTTAATCATTTTACCAGGTCCGGATTTGACCTGAATAAATACCATAAAGATCTTAATTGTCGTAAGTGCCATACAAAAATGAATTTTTATTCCGGTTTAAAAAAGAACTGTACAAATTGTCACCAGACATGGTCGGTTGAAAATTTTAATCACAGGGTAACTGGATTGGCTTTAGATGAAAATCATTCAGAGATTGAATGTGATGTTTGTCATTCGGGCTATAGTTTTACCCGTAAACCCGTTTGCAGCTGAGTGCCATGATGAAGATGTTTTCATATCCCGGGAAAAAACCGGGCAAAGCGACAAATTAATTTCAGCAAGAAGACAACAAATATGTTATACAAAAATGGACTGACCGTGGCAGACATGTTTAAAATAAATCCATTTTAGAAAGTAAAGAATAATGCGCAAAAAAATCGGAGTTAAGCTTGTCTTTATTGTTGGCCTAGTTACTATCATTATAATCGGTATATACGCCTATAGTAACATTCATTCACAAAGTGAAGTATTGTTGCGTGAAGTGGAACGCCATGGAATTCAATTAAGTGAGACCGTAAAGAATGGCGCCCGCCGTGAAATGTTGGAGTATAATCGTGAACATATCCAGGAAACGATTTCAAATATAGCGAGTGATCCATGCTTAAAGGAGATTAATATATTAAATAAGGAAGGCCGGATTGTTTACTCTACAAAAGAGCGAAAAATTGGCATGTTGCTGGAACAAGTAAAGAGTGGAGAATGTACAGTCTGTCATGCTCAGGATCAACCATTAAGTTACCTTGAAAGTCCGCAGCAGGCGAAAATTTTTAAACCTCATCCCGATTCGCTTCGTGTCCTGACTATTATTAATCCAATTTATAATGAGCAAGGTTGTTGGGAATCTGAGTGTCATATTCATGCCCGGGATAAAAAGGTACTTGGTATATTGCAGGTAACCTTATGCCTGCATGAGGTGGATACTCAAATTGAGAATAGTACCGTCAATGCCGGGATTTTTGCCATCATCGCCATACTTGCCATAAGTATTATCATTGGCATTTTTGTGCACCGCTGGGTGGACCGGCCTGTGAATTATCTCTTAGAAGCAACCAAACAGGTCGCCTCCGGTAATCTGAATTATAAAATAAATGATCTGGGTGAGGATGAACTGGGTTTGCTGGCGAGATCATTCAATAATATGACCAGAAAAATGGCAGAGGCACGACAACAGTTATTTCAATCAGATAAGATGGCTTCACTGGGACGACTTGCGGCCGGTGTTGCCCATGAAATAAACAATCCTTTGACAGGCGTTTTGACCTATAGCAGTTTTTTACAAAAACGGACAAAGGATTATCCTGATATCCAGGAGGATCTGAATGTGGTGGTAAGAGAGACGATCAGAAGCCGTGAAATAGTCAAAGGCCTGCTTGATTTTGCCAGACAATCGATCCCTAAAAAGAAGAAAGCCTCAATTAACGACATCATCGAAAAGTCGATTCAGGTTGTTGAAAGTCAGTTAAACCTCAAGAATATCTCTATTATTACAGATTTAGAACCGGATATTCCGGATATTACTGTGGATACAAATCAGATTCAGCAGATATATGTGAATTTGCTGGTCAATGCCGGCGATGCCATTGATAGGAATAAAGGTAAAATATCTGTTTCTACAAAAGTGATCAGTCTCGATCTGTTGGGTACCCAGCCCATAAGACAGGCAACCTGTCCTAAGAATCACTCATTAATTGATGCGGATACAAAGATTGGTGGATTTCCGGCCATAAAATTAAAGGCCACTGCCAACGGCAGTGAAGGTATAATTCATCTTGATCCGGTTTATGGTAGAAACCGCAATCAGTATGGTATAATATATTCAAAGAATGAGGAAATTGTTCTGCGATGTCCGGAATGTGACGGATCATTGGAGGATGAAAACCAAAAATGTGCGGAGTGTCAGTCGCCGGTATATACCCTGGTTATACCAGGGCAGGGTGTTCTTGAAGGATGTACAAAGATCGGTTGTAGTTGGCAAAAGTGGGATATGATTGATGCGATCGGAAGAATACGCTATATCGAAAGCGCGGTCACAGACAATGGCTGCGGCATACGCGATTCCGAATTGGAAAAAATATTTGAGCCTTTTTATACAACCAAAGGTCAGGGTGGAACCGGTCTGGGACTGTCCATAATCTGGGGTATTATTGACAATCATGGTGGCTCGATTACGGTCGAGAGTGAGGTGAAAAAAGGAACGACATTCAAAATACGGTTACCTATTGAGCAAATTCTGTGAGAAGAAAACATGAAAAGGCAATTTGATCTCTTAATAATTGATGATGAACAGGTAGTCCTCGATGCGGTTCAGCGAATTTGCCATGCCGAACACTATCTTGTTGAAACAGCCCTGGATGCTGAAACAAGCCTGGAAAAACTGGCAAAGAATGATTACAAATTGATTGTCTGTGATCTCATGCTTCCTGATTCAAACGGATTTAAAATTTTAAATTTTTTATCAGACAACAAACTTGATATTCCTGTCATCATGATGACAGGATATTCCACCATGGAAAATGCAGTGAGTTCTCTTAATAGCGGCGCGATTGATTTTATTCCAAAACCGTTTACGGCCGATGAGTCTGTATAGCGCCATTCGCAGAGGATTTAGTTATCTGGATTTAAAAAAAAGAGAGAAAACTCTGGTGCCCGGTTCAATTTGTTATGTTCCCTGTCCTGCAAAATACTATCGACTGGGGTATGTTACATGGATCGCAAATGAGGTTTCCGGATATGTACATGTTGGTATTACGGATCTGTTTTTAAAGACCATCCAAAGTCTGGCCCAAATTGAGCTTTTGCCTGAAAATGAAGAACTAATCCAAGGATCGTACTGTGCCACTATCCAATCTGAAGATGGTTTGCCTCATGCGGTACTTTCGCCAATTTCCGGGAGAATTCTAATGCAAAATCCGGAATTATCACATTCATGTACACTACTCGAGAAAGATCCTTATTTCCGCGGTTGGTTGTACAAGGTAATACCCTCTGATTATGATTATGAAATTAAAAACCTCGTATCCTGCAAATTGGATATGTTTTGATATTACATGAACACACAGGAGTAAAAGATGAGTAACGTTATTATCGCAATCGTATTGTTTATCGGTGTGGATATATTGATCCGTATGACGTTGAAAAAATCAAAAGAGAACAAATTGAAGAAGGAGAGAGCGCTTGCTCTGGATTCGGGATTGAAATTAGATTTTTCACATGAGGCGGATACCCTAAGACGTGTGGAAGTAGATGTGCCAAAGGCAAGAATCTTGTGCGTAGATGATGAATCGATTATCCTGGATAGCTTTAGAAAAATACTTGTTCTGGCCGGTTATTCGGTTGATACAGTCGAACAGGGAGAAGAGGTTCTGCGTCTGGTACGGGTCAATCATTATGATTTTGTTTTTGTAGATTTAAAAATGCCCGGAATGAATGGGGTTGAGGTTACCAAAGCCGTAAAGCATTTACGTCCGGACATTGATGTCATCATTATTACCGGATATGCTTCCGTAGAGACCGCGGTGGAAACGATGAAACACGGTGCTATGGATTATGTTGAAAAGCCATTTACAGAGGATGAGTTATTAGAGTTTACAGCCAAATGCCTGATTAAGCGTAAGGATAGAATAAAGCGGGAACTTGGACCACGTGTCCAGATTGCCGAACTCTCCGAATTTCAGCATCGCGAAATAGATCAATTTTCCATACCGGGTGGTGTATTCATAAGCAACAGCCACTGCTGGGTTAGTCTTCAGGAGGATGGTAGTGCAAGAATTGGTATCGATGATTTTGCCTTAAAACTGATCGGTACGATAAATGCAGTTGAACCGCCTAACATAGGCAGAGAGATCAAGTGCGGAGATTCGTTATTTAATATCCGAAAAGGTCAGCGATCGATTCCGTTTCAGGCTCCGATCAGTGGAAAGATTCTAAAAATAAACAAGACATTGTTATCAGATCTTGATCGTTTGGAAATGAGCTGCTATGGCGATAATTGGATATGCATTGTGGATTGTGATAATATTGATGAGGAACTGAAGAATCTAAAAATTGGTAAGTCGGCAGTCAGTTTCTTTCAGGACCAGATCGAATCCTGCTCCGATCAGTTACAGTCAATAAAAGATAAGAAAAAACTGACCGGTGGAGAAAATGGGTATTGGTGGGGCAAAATTGAGAACCTGGATGATGGTGATTGGAAGCAATTAATAAAAAAGTTTTTTTAAAAGTCATAAAAAATGGAAATTATTGTAAATATTAACATATTTTTATGCAATTACCGGGTGTTGTAAACCAACACCCGGCTTTACCGTTGATAATAATTACATTGTGTGATTTATTATCACAGAACAAAACTCAATATAAACAACAGTATAGAGTCTGTAAGTAAAATATGTGTTGCATATAACAACACTACCCCGGTTTAACTCTTCAAGAAGAAAAATCCCCTAACATCAATTGATTCAATAAGTTAAACACTGTCTAAATGGACAATCGTGTTTTGGCACAATATTTGACCTATTTAATAGCAACGTATAAAACCATACAATTAAAAGGAGGAAATCATGGTTTTTCTGTTGTTATTCCTTACGGTTGCGGTCTTTCTGGCGGTTGATTTTGTTCTGCGCAAAGAAGACAGGGAAATTAAGAAAATCGGTCAAAATAAAAATTCCCCTATCTTTCTAAGCCCGGAAAAATCTCTAACCGCTATAGCTGCGACTGAGAATCGATTGTATCATCAAAGTCATTCCTGGTTAGAGCCGCTACCAGATGGAACGATGTACATCGGTTATGATGATTTTATATCCACTTTATTTTCTGAAAATGTAAATATGGAAGATTTACCTGTGATCGGTGCGCATGTACCACAAGGCACAAAATTATGGGACGTGGGCCTCGAGAAACATAAGGTAATGCAATTGTCACCGGTTTCCGGAAAAGTAGTAGATATAAATCCTGCATGTAAGATGAATGTGCCCATTCCATCAAAACAGGTAGAAAGATCCTGGGTTATTAAGCTAAAAGCAGATAATCTGGCAATTGAAGAAAATAATCTCATGCAAAATTCCCAGGCGGTTATTCTAAACAATGCGCTAAGAGACGAATTGTTGATGACAGCCCAGGAAGGTCATTATCTGAATGATGGTGGTGACATTGACCCGGTATTTATCAAAAATATGAAAGATGAAGACTGGTCCGGATTGATTAAAAAGTTTTTTCCGCATCAATCCAAAATTCAAAAGTAAAAGTGAGGATATTATGGTTATCATTTTATTTATCTCATTTACAATATTTTTTATTACCATCGATGCTGTGAGTAACAGACTAAAGGCTAACTAGATCTGACGAGAAATTGGAAGGAAAGGATTTCTTATGGATAGAAGAAGTTTTGTAAAGACATTAGGTGCTATTGGTGCCTCTGCTATACCCGGAACATCGCTCCTGGCAGAAGGCGGTTCAGAAGATAAGGAATTTGTGGGCATACTGGTTGATACAACCCGCTGTGTAGGGTGTCAGAATTGCAGCGTCGTATGTGCAGAAACCAATGGATTACCTGAGCCGGACCTGGATGCGATTGATGAAGGCAAGGTAAGAGATACTTCGGATAAGCAATGGACGTTGATTAATCGTTTTGAAGTAGATGATGAAGAAATATATGTAAAAAAACAATGTATGCACTGTGACCAACCGGCTTGTGCGGCGGCATGTCCCACAAAAGCATTATTAAAAACAGAAGAAGGGCCAGTAATATGGCGGGCAGACAAATGTATGGGCTGCCGGTTTTGTATGGTATCCTGTCCGTTCGAGATCCCCAAATTCGAATATGATAGCGCCAATCCAAAAATTCAAAAATGCCGGATGTGCTTTGAACGAATCCAGGAAGGTGAACAACCAGCCTGCGTTTCCGAATGCCCGGAAGAAGCAATGGTGTTTGGTACAAAGAGGGAATTAATGGAAGAGGCCAGAAAAAGGATATATGAGAATCCCGACAGCTATGTACATCAGATCTACGGTGAGGAAGAAGTTGGTGGTACCGGGTATTTATATCTGGCATCGGTGCCGTTTGACCAACTGGGATTCAAAACCGAATTAGGAGATACACCCTATCCGGAATATACAAAGACATTTCTTTATAGCGTACCAGTTGTCCTGACACTTTGGCCGGCATTCTTGCTGGCATTGAATAACGCCACAAAAAAGGATGATGATCAAGCAGGGAAGGAGGACTGAGATGAGTAATGCTGCCTTATTAAAAAGCGAAACCAATAGATTTTTCAAGTTCATACTGAGCGAATTAAAACCAAAAGGTAAACTTATTACTCCATTTAACGTGTTTGCTGCGGTCATCATATCAGTTGGTGTGGTACTGATAGTCATCCGCTTTGCATTTGGTCTCAGTTCTGTTACCAATCTTAATCAGGAATTCCCCTGGGGAATATGGATTGGGTTTGACGTTGTCACAGGGGTTGCCTTGGCTGGCGGTGCATATGTGATCACCTTTATGGTTTATATTTTGCGGCTGGAAAAATATCATTCTATCGTTCGTATTACTGTGCTGAACGGATTCCTGGCCTATGTTTTTTATGCCGGTGCTTTATTGCTTGATCTTGGCCGGCCGTGGAATGTAATTAATCCGGTAATCGGTAATTCATTTGGTGTCAGTTCAGTAATGTTCCTGGTTGCCTGGCACTTTATGCTGTATATGTTGGCAGAGTTTCTCGAATTTTCCCCGGCAATCGCTGAATGGCTGGGCTGGAAGAAAGCAAGAAAAATTCTCGCATCTTTGACACTGGCCGCGGTTATATTTGGCATCACACTTTCTACCTTACACCAGTCCGGATTGGGTGCTTTGTTTTTAATGGCCAAGGGAAAGATTCATCCGCTATGGTATTCTGAATTTATTCCCATTTTATTCTTTGTTTCCAGTATTTTTGCCGGGCTGTCAATGGTTATTCTGGAAGGAAGTATCAGCCACAAACTATTTAAACATCGTCTAAGCAGTGAAATAAAAAATTCGCATGATGACATTGTATTGGGTCTGGCTAAAATATGTGCCGGTGCGTTGTTCGTATACTTCTTTTTGAAAGTACTGGTTTTTATTCATGAGCATAACTGGCAATACTTAAATACGACCTGGGGATACTGGTTTTTACTGGAGATAGTCGGGTTCGTATTAATTCCGCTACGCTTATACACCCATGCAGTAAAATATGAAAACGTTAAAGCCGTAAAATTGGCTTCAATACTGACACTTGTGGGAATTTTACTAAATCGTTTGAATACATCGGTTATTGCGTATAACTGGCAGGTTGCAGAACGATACGTACCAACCTGGATGGAAATTGAAATCACACTTACGGTTATTCTGGTTGAAATTATTGTATTACGATGGATTATTCTTCGTATGCCGATACTGAGTGATTCTCCGGCCTGGGCAAAACCTGAATCTAAGGATAAAATCAAGAAAATTTATCTGGTTAAAGAAGATAAAACTATTGAAAATGAAAAGGAGCATGAAGAATGGAAGGTTTCAAGTATGTAGATATATTTGCCACTAAAGGTGTGGAGTATCTTGTGGCAATCGGATTTTTAGTATTGTTGATTTATTTCTGGCGTGCATTAAATAAACCAAAAGTGGTTCCGGCTACATCCTCTGCAAATATCAGCAGCCGCATCTCCCTGGTGGACTGGTTTAAAATGGCAGATGATTATTATTATCATCAGGGACACAGTTGGGCGATGCCCGAATCAAAAAATATGGTAAAAATCGGTATCGATGATTTTGCCCAAAAGCTGATCGGCAAACCTGCTAAAATTAATTTACCACGAACCGGCTCTTACTTGAAACAGGGTGAGAAAGGATTCGAGTTGGAGATTGATGGCAAGAAAGTTGATATTCTATCGCCGGTCAGCGGTGAAGTCGTTGAGGTGAACAGAGAAACTTTGCAAACCCCGGATCTTGTGAACAGGGAACCTTATGAGCAGGGATGGTTATTGAAAATAAAATCGGATACACTACGGTCGAATTTAAATAACCTACTACATGGTTCTATTGCCAAGGCCTGGATTCAGGATACTGTCGATAAATTAAGTAACAGACTAACCAATAATTATGGTGTTGTAATGCAGGATGGTGGTGTCATATCAAATGGATTTATCAAAGAACTGGCACCGGATAATTGGGAAGAGGTTGCTGCCGATTTCTTCCTCACAAAGGAATATAATATCAATTGCTATCAGCAATCGGCTGTCGGCTTCAGCGAAAACCTGACATACTGATAGCCGATGGCTGAAAGCCGATAGCCCTTGGTAATCTGAATGCAGAACCTGTGCCGTTATTTCCTTTGCATTGTGGAATAAATTTATTATTTTAACATTATGAAAAAGTATATGCGTCTATCTAACCTGCTTAGTTTCCGACTTTTTATTTTTATCTTTTTAATCCTAACAGCTTTGAGTGTTGGCTTTTCTCTATACTATATTCAACTTGAGACAGCCCAATATCAGGAAGTGGCCAGACAATGTGCTCAGAGGACAAGTTCCCTGGTGGCCGGATCAACCAGAAATTCGATGCTGTTAAATCAAAAGGAACAGGCCTTTGAGATTTTCGAAGATCTTGTAAAACAGGATGGAATTGAAAAAATATGCATTTATAATAAAAAAGGGCAGGTAATATTTTCCACCAGAGAGTCTGAGATCGGCAAGATAGTAGGTATGACAAATCGACCTTGCGCCACCTGTCATACAAATTCAGGCGGACTTAAAAAGGAACCCTCGGGTGATTGGCATCAAATTTTTATAAGTGAAAACGGATATAGGTCACTAAGCTATCTCAATCCAATTGAAAATGAAAAAAGTTGTTATACAGCAGCATGCCACGCTCATTCGTCTGATCAAACATATATTGGTGTGCTTTGTGTGGTCATGTCTCTTGAAAAAATGGATAATTTAATCGATGAAAATAAAGCCAGTATGATTTCGGTAAGTATTATTATTACTATTATACTTGGTCTGGCTGCAGGTGTCTTCTTATGGGTTGGTGTACATATCCCTGTGAATAAAATTATTCGGGGAACTCATGAAATTTCATCGGGTAATCTCGAATATAATATAAAAACCAGAAGTAAAGATGAAATGGGTGTTCTGGCAAAATCATTTAATCAGATGACCGAAGATTTGCGGAAAGCAAAAGAAGAAATTACAACCTGGTCGATGCAGCTGGAGAACAGGGTAAAAGAAAAATCGGATGAACTGGAAAAAACACAAAAACGTAATCTGCAAATTGAAAAAATGGCTTCGTTGGGACAGTTGTCCGCTACTGTAGCCCATGAACTTAATAATCCCATTTCAGGAATCCTGACCTATAGTAAATTAATCCAGAAAAAACTGAATAAAGATAATCTGGATCCGGAAGAAAAAGATAATATCCTTAAACATTTGAGAATGATTGAAACCGAAAGTGCCCGCAGCGGTGATATTGTAAAAAATATGTTATTGTTTTCACGTCAGGGGACGACGGATATTAAAGAAAAAGATATCAGTCAGGTAATAAATTCTGCCATCGATTTGATTTCGCATCACCTGGAATTACATAATATCCAGCTGATAAAGGAATTGCAGGAAAATATCCCGACTATATATCTGGATGAGAACCAGATAAAACAGGCGTTGATTGCCCTGTTTGTCAATGCGGTTGAAGCCATGGAAAGTGAAGGTATTCTCGGAGTCACTACAGAATGGCACCGGCCGCAAAAATCAATCTGGATCTATATCCGGGATACGGGTAAGGGGATTCCGGATGATCTCAAAAACCATATTTTCGAACCTTTTTTCACTACAAAGAATGCCGTTAAGGGGGTTGGATTGGGATTGTCATCTGTATATGCGATTATTAATAATCATGGTGGTGATATTACCGTCGAATCCGAAATAGATAAGGGTACTACTTTTATCGTCAAGTTGCCGATCAAACACAAGGGAAATTGAGCGACATGAATTTAAAGGAAATAAAAATACTGGTTGTAGATGATGAAGAAATAGTACGTCAGTCCCTATCTGAGTGGTTTCTTGAAGATGGATATTTTGTTGAAACGGCAAATGATGCAGTTGACGCTTTGAACAAAATTAATGACGTTCGCTGGGATATTTATTTTTTGGATATAAAAATGCCGGGCATGGATGGTATGGAATTACACCGGCGCATCAGGGAAATTGATAAAGAAGCCATTGTTATAATAATTACCGCATACGCAGCGGTGGATACGGCAGTTCAGGCGCTTAAAGAAGGTGCTTTTGATTATGTAACCAAGCCATTTGATCCGGATAATCTTAGCCATCTGGTTCGAAATGCAGCCAAACAAAGATCGCTGCTAAAAGAGAATATCGACCTGAAAGATTCAATACAGGCACTCGTAAAACCACCGGATTTAATCGGCCGCAGCAAACATATACAAAAGGTGAAGGAACTCATCGAGACGGTATGTAATACCAATACAACGGTCATGATCCGTGGGGAAAGTGGAACTGGCAAGGAACTTGTCGCCCAGGCGATTCATGCTCAAAGTGATCGTAAGTTCTCACCCATGGTGTCGGTAAATTGTGGCGCGCTTTCTGAAACCCTTCTTGAAAGCGAACTTTTTGGTCATGAAAAAGGGGCCTTTACCGGCGCGATGTATCGTCGTAAAGGCAAGCTGGAAATTGCCAATGGCGGGACATTGTTCCTGGATGAAATCGGCACGATTGATATGAAAACACAGGTCGATTTGTTGCGCGCAATCGAAGCCAAAGAGTTTTCGCGTCTGGGTGGAAATGACATCATTAAATCAGATTTCAGGATTATCTGTGCAACCAATACCGATCTGGAAAAATCAGTTAAAGATGGTGTCTTCCGTGAAGATCTTTATTACCGGTTACAGGTATATACCATTGGATTAGAACCCTTGCGTGACCGTCCTGAGGATATCCCGGAACTGGTCGAACATTTTTTGCGTCTATACCGGGCGAAAATGAATAAACCGGTTGAAGGCGTCGACACAGATGCGTTGAATTTACTTCTGAAATATCCCTGGTACGGCAATGTACGTGAACTGGAAAATGCCATTGAACGGGCCATGGTCGTTGCAAAGGGAAAACTTCTTTGCCGTTCTGATTTTTTACTAAACAATGAAGATCAAATAGAAAAAATCAGTGGAAAAATGTCATTGGAGGAAGTTGAGAAAAAGCATTTACTGAATACCCTGGATAGTCAAAATTGGAATGTCTCATTATCGGCAAAAATCCTTGGTATTGATCGTGTTACCATATATAAGAAACTTAAAAAATACGGTATAAAACGACCCGAACATGACGAGTCTTGAACTGATTACGGTTGAATTTGACGAGTCACATCTCCTTCCAGAAATCACACCTGCCATTACAGATTTAACCGGTCTGGATACTACTGTTAGACGTGGAATAACTTCAATTTCAGAATTTTATAGCCCGGAGCGCGGGCAATATGACGGCGGCAAAGTTATAGAGAAACTAGAGCCCGGAGTCAAAGCGTATAGGGCGATCATCTATACAAGTGTGGATCTGTATATTCCCATTTTTACTTTTGTCTTTGGTCTGGCCAAACTGAATGGCAAGCTTGGCATCGTTTCCACATCACGATTAAAACCAGAATTTTATGGATTACCCAGTGATGAAAACCGCCTAAAAGAACGCCTTATCAAAGAAACGATTCATGAATTGGGCCATTTATTAAATCTTCGTCACTGTGCCAATTATCAATGTGTTATGACCAGTTCAAATACTGCGGATGATCTGGATGTAAAGGGCACACATTATTGTACGGTTTGCATGGGCATGTTGGAGGAGATTGAATAATATATTTAAATCCGCGGAACGGTCTCAGACCGTTCCCTACAATCGTTTAACCCCTACGGGATTTATTTTGATAAGTTCTAATCTACCTATTACTCCTAACTCCTAACTTCTAACTTTTACCATGTATCTTGTATCCAGCATCCTGTATCCTGTATCCTGTATCTTGTATCCTTTACCTTTTTTCCAATTTTATCTCTTTTTTCTTTTATCTTTTTTCTTTAATCTAGATGTGTTAATTCCTTACACTAGTTAAACCCCTCCGGGGTTTTATAGAGAAAAATTAATATTTATTTAATAATAGGAGAGGTGATATGCTCAATCACATCTGGTTCGGAATGATCATTCTGGCGATACTGATAGCGGGCGGGATTGATTTTTATAATGAGGTCCTGGCCCCGGAACCGGCGGGTTCAAATGCCGGCACCACAGTTGAAAAAAGAAATTTAAATGAAGAAACCAAATTAGGCCAGGTTACCACTGCGGCACTTAAAGGAGCGGCGACCGCCGTAGAAATTGCCATTGGTTTAATCGGTGTGATGGCGTTGTGGCTTGGTGTGATGAAAGTGGCCGAAGAGGCGGGGCTGACAAAAATAATCGCCCGCGTGGTTCGCCCGATTACAAAATGGTTATTTCCAAAAATCCCGTCAGATCATCCGGCAATCAGCGCAATGATAATGAATATTGCGGCAAATATGCTCGGGACTGAGCAACGCGGCAACCCCACTTGGTCTGAAGGCGATGGAAGAACTGGATAAATTAAATCCCAATAAAGGCGAAGCCACCGATGATATGTGTACATTTCTGGTTATCAATACCAGTGCGATTACCATGATTCCCGCCACTGCCATTGCCATCCGCGCCTCGATGGGATCGGCCAATCCGCAGATGATCATCATCCCATCTATTATTGCCGCCACCTGTGCCACGATTGTGGGGCTTACCGCAGTAAAGCTGATACAGGCTTTTAACCGTAAAAAAGCAGTTGCAAAAGAAAACTCTGATCAGGCAACAGGGCAGGGGGAATAATGGAACTATTTAAATTATCACTGGACTGGTTATCGATTGCCGTCATTCCTTTGTTACTGTTGGTATTCATTGGTATGGCAGAGATTAAAAAAGTAAAAGTATATGAAAAATTTGTTGATGGCGCCAAGGAAGGATTTGAAGTCGGTGTGAAAATTATACCTTACCTGGTGGCCATGCTGGTGGCCATTGCCATGTTTCGCGCCAGCGGTGCCCTGGATGTTTTGACATTTATATTAAAACCCTTTACTGAACTGATTGGCATGCCATCAGAAGTTTTGCCGATGGCTCTGATGCGTCCTCTATCGGGAAGCGGGTCACTGGGTGTAATGACTGAACTGATGCAGACGCACGGCGCCGATTCATTGATCGGCTTTATGGCTTCCACCATGTTTGGCAGTACAGAGACCACATTCTATGTCGTTGCCGTCTATTTTGGCGCAGTTGGTGTCCGGAAAACGAGATATGCGTTACCGGCCGGGTTATTGGCAGATGCCGCCGGTCTTATTGCAGCCACTCTGATTTGTCAGGCGATATTTTAAGATTAACCACAGAGGACGCGGAGAAGGCACAGAGAACGCTGAGAAAAAAAATCTATATAAACTTTGCGGTCTTTGCTTTTCTTTGTGTCCATTGCGGTTAAAATAGTTATCATTTTAAAAATTATTTTCACAAAAAAAATAAATTATTTTTCCAAAAAATATCACCGCTTAAATCCAAAGATAATAACAAGTAACCGCACATTTTCCTCAAAAAATATGTTAAAAATCAATGCAATGTAAATATAATAATAACAATAACATAACTACAATATATTTATTTACATTTTGATTATGTTAGATATAAATTAATTTTTGCCATTAAATGTTTTTCGATTTATATTCTATCTCACTTTTCTGCACTAATTTGGACATGAAACAAAACAAAATTCATTTTACCATACTATTTTTCATTTTCTTAGGTTCTTTTTCAGTTGGACAGGAACTGAAAAAACCTTTGATTGATGACAATTCGAAATTTACCAGTACAGGCAATATTGGATTAACTATTTCGAATTATGGTACCTGGGGTGATGGGTTTGTGCAGCAATCACCAATTGATCAACCATCCTGCGAATATCCCAAAGGCTCAGGTATCGAGCATATTTTTGGCGGTGGATTATGGGTAGGTGCAGAAACTTCAGATGGACCGAGAGTAACAACCGGTGCATTTAATTCTGCCAGGTTCCAGTCAGCAGGTTCAAATAATTTTGAATTTACAGTTACTGCCGATCCAAATGATGTGGTATTTGAAAGATCTGAATTACCTGGAGATAAGTTCTTTTCACCAGAGGCAATCAGTCATCAGGATTTTATTTCTGATTTTACAGATACAAACGTTGTCATACCTGGTACCAGCATTCCTGTGCCAAATCATATTCCGATGGGACTGGATGTTCATCTTGAGACTTACGCCTGGAATTTCCCATTCGCCGATGCATTTGTGATTTTTAACTATACAATTAAAAATGTGTGGCAGGACACCTTAACAAACGTACATGTAGGTCTTTGGGCGGATCTTGTTGTCCGAAACACAAATATAACACCACCACGCGTGGGTGCTCCATTCTATCAGCATGTAGGTGTAGGTCATGTTGAAAATGATTCTATGCAATTTGTTTATGCCTATGATTATGATGGAGATCCTGGTTTTTCTGATAGTTATGTCTCACTGGCTTATATGGGAGCCGATCCCCAGACGGACGATCGGTTATACGAAAGAAATGTTACCCATAACTGGTGGCTTTTTAGTGGTGGGCTTGAGGAATATGAAATGCCTCCTACGACAGAAGCGCAGAGACTTGCCCGGATGCAGTTATCCTTTCCTGAGGATATTTATCAGTCAGTAATATTTCAAAGTCCTGGAAACTGGATGAGTCTGGTTTCCACCGGACCGTTTGAAAAAATTGAACCTGATTCATCCATAAATGTGGTGTTTGCCATCGTCTGTGGAAAAAAGGCGGGATTTAAGCCATCCACTATTGATGATGAAGATGCAAAGGCAAACCTAGTACAGAATATATCATGGGCACAAAAGGCCTATCATGGTGAAGATTCAAATCGGAATGGAATTCTTGATCCCGGTGAAGATATTAACGGGAATGGAGAATTGGACAGATACATTCTGCCCACACCGCCAAATCCGCCCAAAATTAAAGTAGTGCCTGGGAATCAGGCAGTTTCTTTGTTATGGGATAATTCTGCTGAGCAGTCAATTGATCTGATCTCAAAAAATATGGACTTTGAAGGATACCGGATTTACCGTTCCTTTATTGGTGATGAAAAATCATCTCAGGGTTTGCTCGGAAGTATGAAATTAATAAATGAATACGATCTCATAGACAATCTTTTTTATGACACAGGTCTTGAGGCAATCGAGCTGGATCCTCCCATTATGGAGATAGTGCAGGATCCATTATCCGGTGATATGGATACTACGTTATATACTTATAGGTTGAATATCAACAATCTGCATAATGGTTGGAATTACGCATTTGCAGTAACTGCTTTTGACAGTGGCGATACCAAATTAAATTTATTTAGTCTTGAATCCAGTAAATTAGAAAACGCAATTATTGCAACACCAGGCACATCGCCACAAAATTCCGCTGAGAATAAAGAAATCGGTATCTATCCAAATCCATACCGGGTTAATGCATTATGGGATGGAAATTTCGAGCGAGAGAGAAAACTATATTTTTACAATCTCCCGGAAAATTGTGAAGTACGTATTTATACACTTGCCGGAGATCTCGTGGATAGTTTTACACATACTGGTGATTTATATTCTGATACCGGCTCCCAATCCAATGTCTCCCCGGGCGGTGAACATGCCTGGGATATCGTTTCGGAATTTGATCAGGCTATTGCGACCGGATTGTATCTGTTTACTGTTAAAGACAATAATTCCGGTGATATTTATCAGGGAAAATTTGTAGTTATTAAATAACCAGAATTATTCATAACCACCAAGTCACAAGGCAAAAAATCATAAAAATGTCGTTCGCTACCAAAGATATGTATAATTAAAATTATTAAATTCCTTGTTTCTTTGTGTCTTTGAGTCTTTGTGGTGAACTAAGTGAATTAATCAGGAAAAGTACTGGGAAAAAATAAATTTTTACTAATTATTTTTACACAATTAATCTGAAGGAGGTTCAAATGCCACGTTTTGTTACAGTTCTGTTAACCATTTTATTTGTATGCGGTATTTTTTCGCTGGCGTCCGGCCAGGCGCCCTATGATACAGTTTCCATTTATGATATTAATTGGGTACCGGATCCGGGAACGGATAATGCGTCTCCACTACTTGGAGATACTGTAGTTGTCCGGGCTTTGGTAATGCATGGTCCGAAGGATCTTTATGTAGGCGCCCGTTTACATACTTATGTCGTTGATCCAGACAGTTTCCCAAAACCATGGAGTGGTTTGCTCATTATTCAGCATGACAGCACAGCGTCCGCAACGGAATATGATTTGGTAGAACCGGGAGACATATGCTATTTTACAGGCATTGTTGAAGCATATTTTTCATATACCCAAATTGCGCTTCTCGATGGAAGCGAGCGTGGTGATCAGGCCGTGCCGGTGACATTTGAATCCTTTGGTAACATGGTACCTGATCCTGTAAAATTAACTTCTGCCGACCTGGCTACATATGCCGATGGTGAGCAGTGGGAAAACATGTATGTCACAGTAGAAAATGTAACCATTGTAAATAATGCTACCAGTTCCAATACGGCATCATTTACTGATGCATCATCAGGAACCGCTTATCTTGATGACTATTTTTTATATTTCCGCAGCGGATTTGATAATAATACGTTTAGTTGGCCGGTGGCCGGCACCCGACTGACTGCCACCGGATATGTCAGAGATACGGGTCAACCTTTCACGATTAATCCGGAGACGGAGGATGATCTTATAATTCTTACCAATCCGCCTGTTATAGCTGATCTGGCTAGAAATCCCGGTGTGCCTGGTTCTGCAGATGACGTTGAGATTTCGGCAACAATCACCGATAACAGTGAAGTCGACAGTGCCGCTGTTTTGTATAGTGTCGACGGAAGCGCGTTTACAGCGCTGGAAATGACAGCAGATGCAGATACTTTTAGTGCAGTGATTCCATTGCAGGATAATGGCGCTTATGTACGCTATTTTATCTATGCTGTTGATGATGATGGTGACTGGACTACACTTCCCGGTGATACCTCCAGTACGATTTTTTCCTATGTGGTGCGTGATGAAGCATTAACTATTATGGATGTACAGTACACATGGGGATATACAAATGATGCATCACCCTATAATGGTGTTGAAGTTACACTTGAAGGGATCGTCACTACAGATTCTAATGATTTCGGCGGCGGCTACTATTATATTCAGGATAAAGACAGCATGTGGTCGGGGATAATGGTCCGCGATAGCGAAAATAAATTTGTCAGGGGTGATAAAATTTCAATTGTGGGTACGGTTCAGGAGAATTTTGGTCTAACTCGTCTGAATCCAGTGGTGTCCGCAACAAAATTGAGCAGCGGTAATGCTTTTAGTCCAGTTGAAGTGACTACCGGAGAGATCACGACAGGTGGTGAAAATAGCGAAGCATACGAGAGTGTGTTTGTGACTACAAAAGGTTTAACCGTATCAAATCCGTTTCCTGACGGCGCTGGTAACTATGGAGAAATAGAAATAGATGATGGTAGCGGTGGTATTCGAGTGGATGATTACTCGAGTTTCTGGCGGGGAAATCTTGATAGCACCTATAGTCTAGGAGAAGCCATTGAAGAATTACGAGGGCCATTGTATTATAGCTTCAGTAATTTTAAGCTCATTCCCCGTGATTCAAATGACGTTCTTGGTCATGTATCTGAAGTTGAAAGATTATCTCAGCTCTTACCGGATCAATTTGGCCTTGCTCAGAACTATCCCAATCCATTTAATCCTACAACGAAAATTGAATATGGGATTGCCAAACCGGGACAATATTCCATGGTGGTATATAATGTGCTGGGACAAAAGGTCCGCACATTGTTTAATGAATATCGGACTACCGGTGCACATCATATGACCTGGAACGGACTGGATGAACGCAATATGAAAGTAGGATCAGGTATTTACTTTTATGTTCTGCAGGGTGAAGGTCAGAGAGTAACTAAGAAAATGATAATGATTAAATAACAATATTGTGCAGTCAGGTGAGTTTGTTTTTTGACAGGATAACAGGATAAACAATTAGAAATTAGGAATGAGAAATGAGAAATTCACACCTGCTATTGATAATTAACGACAGGTAGTTAAAAATTACCAATTTTGAACTTCTCATTTCTAATCTCTAATTCATAATTATCGGCATCAAGGATCCAGTATCCAGAATCTCGCATCAGGTATTTATCCTGTTATCCTGTCTATATTTTTTTAAGAATAACAAATTAATGTAGAATGAAAAATTGAATTTTTTAAAGATTAAAATAATTTTTCTCCTGGTTTTCCTACTTTGCTTCTTTTTTAGTTGTGAAGAACAAATTACCGGTGACTTTGAAGCCAATCGTGCCCCGGATACATTTATTTTTGTGGAATCCCTGGGAGAGGATACATTAAACTATCTTAAAAGTGTTCAGGAGATTTTTTGGGACGGGCGCGATCCGGATGGATTTATAAAAGGCTTTTATTATACCTGGAAGGATAATCCAACCGAGGCGGACTGGATATGGACAACCGAAAGATCAAATATTTTTCCACTCGAAATATTTGGCAACGATACGATCTATAAGTTTCAGGTAATGTCTGTAGACAATATGGATTTAGCCGATCCTACTCCGGCAGCACAAAATTTTCCCATCATCAACAGTCCTCCGGAAATGAACTGGACTATCAATACTAATATTCCGGATACCACCTTTACTGTGGCATCCTTCAGTCGGCAGGCATCGGATCCTGATGGAGATCTGACAATTGAGAGATTCGAATATGCACTTGATGCTCCGGACAACTGGAAATCTATTTCTGGTTTAAAACGTAATCTGACCATAAATGCGGATAGCGGACTTGTCAGCGGAGATCATATCCTTTATATGCGGGCGGTTGATATTGCCGGATCTGCCAGCGAGATCATTCGCATGCCACAGGGATCCAGCTGGCATGTAAAACAGCCTAAAGGCCGTTACCTCCTGATTGACGATTTTGATGCCGATGCGGGTCAGGATGCCTTATATAATTCTATTATGGCTGCCATAATTCCGGAAATTGATCCATCAGAAGGGTATGATTATTGGAATATCAAACAACTGTTTCCTGCTTCACGAACACAGTTTACCGAAACACTCAAATTATATGACCGGGTACTTTGGTATGCAGATCCGATCCGTGAAACCGATGAACATTTTGTTGCGGCTCAAATCGCCATTCCGGAATTTCGAAACAACGGTGGAAAAATTATCTACACAGTAAAATTTAGCAAATCATTTGGCTCATTGGGCAATCCTTTGGAATTTTCACCTGTAGATTCACTGGGTGAAAGTTATAACTTTACTACCTCAATGTCATTTACAATGGATCCTGTATTTGAAGAGGGGTTTGGATTTACATTGCCGGATTTAAAATTTTCGGCCACAACAAAGAATATCATTTCCCTGAAACCGAAAGCGACTTCCATTCCGATGTACATGTACGACCACCCGTCAGAAGCGGAAAATCCAAAATTTGTACTTATCGGGCTGAATGATAATACAAAGGCATATGATTTTGTATTTGTAGGATCTCCTTTACATATAGTTAATGGCAACAATAATATTGATGAGTTTATCAAGATTGTTTTTAGAGATATCTTTTAACAGCGATAAAAGAACTAAACACATGCATACAAAATTGAATATCCTCATAACATTAATAATCCTGTTCCTGTCTAACCTGCTTATTGCACAAAGTACAGGTCGCATTAACGGGCTGATAGTTGATAAGGAGACGAGTGAAACACTTGCAGGCGTGAATATCATTGTCAAAGGAACATATTTTGGTGCTTCAACGGATGTTGATGGCTTTTTTCTAATTCCGGATGTGGATCCTGGAGAGTATGAGCTGGAAATATCATATATTGGTTATAAAATAATCTTGCAAACAGGTGTAAAAGTTGCCGCGGGTGAAGCCACAAATTTGGATATTAAACTTGAATCATCTGTTCTGGCGTTGGGGCAGGACATTGAGGTAATTGGCGAAAAACCATTGATGGATATTGAAGAAACAAGTACAGTCAGGACTATGAGTAAAGAGGATATTGATCAGAGAATTGCAGAAGATGCCATGGAATTGGTTAGCCAGCAAGTTGGAATTGTAGCTCAGGATGACGGTTTACATATTCGAGGGGGACGTTCTCACGAATCACAATATATGCTTGATGGCATCTCAGTGCAGGATCCGATGTCGGGGACCGGTTTTGGCTTAAATCTTAGCGCTAATTCACTTGAACAGGTAGAAGTAATCACCGGAGGATATAAAGCAGAGTACGGCCAGGCCACGTCGGGAGTTGTTAATGTTCGTACAAAATCCGGCAGCGATAAATATGAAGCATTCTTGCTATATAAATCCGATAATTACGGTATTTTTCAGGATAAGGATTATAGTTTCAACGCCGATAATTTTGAATTCAATCTTGGGGGTCCTGAACCCATAACCAGTACAATTTTGCCGGCGATCGGATTGGATCTTCCGGGAAATCTGTACTTTTTTCTTAATGTATATGGAATGATATCGGATGATTATACCCGTGCAACGGCCGATCAGCTCTACTCATCAATCACGGCTGACAGTAAATTGTTTTCGGGTACCTCTCTCTCTCCGCGACAAAACAATCAGTGGTCGGGTATCGCCAAACTTAAGTGGAAAATAGATCCCACACATCAATTAACTTTTGCCTATAATCGATCATTATTCGTAAATCAGAATACAAGATCGTTGCAAACAAATCTGGAGTATGTGGAACCCTCACCAGGATTTCCTTACAATTATTCAAAAAATCTGGATAATTTTAATGCGTATTCACATGACAATGAACAAATATCATTGACATGGAATCATACGTTAAACGCCAAATCGTTCTATGAAATGCGAATAAGCAGGTATTATGCACATTTACGGAGTGACTGGCAGGGACAATTGTGGAATGAATACACCATGCCGGTTGATGTGGCCCGATTACCGGTAGAGTATTTTACCTTTGCAACCGACTCCTCTAAAATCAGGGTGATCCCGGGAGACGGATTTTATGATTATGGGAATTCAAACAACTGGCATGATCATTTTGTCGAATGGTATACATTCCGTACTGATTTTACCAGTAAGATAGGTGACATTCATACTTTCAAAACTGGATTTGAAATGGCATTCAAAGACATGCAGATGATCGATATTCTCGAGCCATGGATTGGTGTCATCGGGACAAGCCAGGATGTTTACCGGGTCCAGCCGGCGGACGGTGCAATTTATGTACAGGATGATGTACGATTTGAGGGATTTATACTAAATGCCGGTATCCGTCTTGATTACTGGTTTCCAGGAAAATATGCCGATGACGCGGTTAATGACACGACAAATGTGCTTTCCGACGGTATCCGGCAAAAGTATATGGATGAAACCTATGAATTATTCGGACAGAGATATAAATTGCGTCTTATGCCGCGGGTTGGTGTATCTCATCCAATATCAAATAATTTAATGCTGTATTTCAATTACGGACACTTCTCTAAGCAGCCGAAACCACAATTCTTATATGCAAAACTTGGTCCTACCAGTTCAAAGTCGGCATATCAAAAATATGGAAATCCAGCACTGAATCCGGAAACAAGTGTTAAATATGAACTGGGTGTCCGGGTGCAATTTACTACCAATGATGTGCTTCATGTTACAACCTATTATAAAGATATTTTTGATTACGTTCAGACCATTCCATTTGTCAGCTCAAAACGCGGATTTAGCGGCATAACCTATACAAATCTGGATTATGCCCGATCCCGGGGTATCGAAGCAGAATATAAAACAAGAATTGGCAAATATTTTTTTGGTGACATCTCAGGATCATATTCCATAACAACTACAAAATCTTCTAGTGCTGATGTTGGTTATCTGATTGCCCAGCAACAACTTGATGAACCGCCTATAAAGGAAACATATGCTGCCTGGGACAGACCATGGCAAGTTGCAATTAATTTGGCATATCGAGTTCCGGCCGGTGATAATCCATCGTTATTTGGTCTGAAAATATTCAGCAACTGGGATGCAAGTCTTCGGTTTTTTGCCCAGGCTGGTAAGCGATACACGCCAACTGAACTGGCATATGTTCGTCAGTCAGATGGCCGGCCAATGTATAATTATGTCTCCGATTTATCCCGTGCTTACGAAAATGTGGGGGAAAGTTGGAGTTGGGTTGATTTTAGGTTCGTAAAAAACTTTGATGTATGGGGGATGCGTTATTCAATACAACTGGAAATTAGAAACTTATTTAATCAGAAGAGTCCACAAATTATTAATCCGGTGACCGGAACCGCTTATGAAACCGGCGATCCTGTGTTGAGCAGCTGGAATGATCCGTCATATCCGGACCGGTTTTATCCAATTTCATCACCATTTCCATATAATCCGGCGAGATACAGAGCACCTAGACAGATTCTCATCGGATTTTCTGCGGGATTTTAAGGTAGTTAATGAAGAAATTATTTTACATATTACTTATTCTGTCTGCTGCAACAGCAAGTCACGCTCAGGTATTTCCCAACCTGGGTGGCCAGCGTGCCGGTACCGCTGCTGCCCAATTTCTAAAAATTGGAATTGGTGCCCGGGCGCTGGGAATGGGTGAATCATATGTTGCCATTGCCAATGATGCGGAAGCACTCTACTGGAATCCGGCCGGGATCAGCCGATTTATTAAGCATTCGGTATTTTTCTCTCACACTCAATGGGTGGTCGATATTGATCTTGAATATGCCGGTTTAGTTTATCATCTTGATGATATGAACAGTATTGGTGTGGCTTTCACTTACCTGCATACTGATGAAATGAAAGAAACGACCGAATTACAACCATTTGGTACCGGCAGGAATTTTTCGTATAGTGATTTTCTGGTTGCGCTTACTTATGGGCGTAATATGACAGATAAGTTCAGTTTTGGTGTATCTGTTAAATATATGCAGGAAAATATTGCAGAGCTCACCACCAATGGTATTCTTTTTGATTTGGGTACATTTTATGAAACAGGATGGGAGAGTATCCGGTTTGGCGTATCAGTGACAAATCTGGGTCAGGAGATTGCACCCACCGGAACGATTAAATACCAGAATTTGCAATCGGAATTTATTGAAGTAAGCGAGTTCCAGTCATCGCCACCGCCAATTTTATTCAGACTGGGAATTGCCGGAGAAATAATTGAAAATGATAGCCACCGGCTGACTACTTCAATCCAGCTTAATCATCCAAATGATAATGAAGAAAATGTCAATATTGGATTTGAGTATATGTGGCGTGACATGCTTGCTCTGCGTGCCGGGTACAAAACGGCACGAATTGAAGAAGACTTTTCAATCGGTGCAGGACTCTATCTGCCTATTGCTAACAGTGATCTGAGAGTTGATTATGCGTTCACCAATTTTGGCCGGTTGGGATATGTAAACCGTTTTTCATTGCAATTTTTATTTTAGGGACGCTGTGCATTTATGAAGAAAATTCATTTAGTTGCTTTGTCATTTATATTTCTTCTGGGATCATGTGCTCATGAGGAATTTCCTATACCTACAATTCCTCCGGCAGAGGAACAATTCCCAAGTTATAAAAATCCTGAATATATCCAAATAAATCCAATATTAAACGATGCGAATGGCTATAATTTTAAACATCCGACAGATATATATTTTGGAGTGGATAATTTTTTGTATATCGCTGATACAGATAATAACCGGATTGTCATGATGGATGTTGGTGGCGCAATTCAGGGTTATTCTCAGTACATTGATCATCCGGTCGCAATTAGTCAAAATGATAGTCTTCAATTATTAATTGTAAACAATACTAATGCTGTGTACAAAATTGATCTATATATGAATCAGCATATGATAGGCGATGCACAGGTAAAAGTTGTCTTTGAAGAAAGTTCAAAACCGACCCGTCAATTTACAGGAATCACAATACATAACGGATTTGAGTATTATGTTACGGTTATCGATACGGGTTCTGGAAAAAATGAAAGTTTTATTTATGACTTTCGGGCAGATAATTGGCTAAAAGGACCATTACCGCTGGAAGTTAATGGTTCTGGTTTATTTTCTGCCATGTTACCAACCGGGATAGTATCAAGGCGGGAACAGTATCTGGATATTTCTTCAACTGCTGAAAAGTCTCCGGCTTTTCTTTTTACACAAACCGGTTATATTCCAGAACTGCAATTGCAAAATTATTATAAAGTTCAGGATGTTACTACCATAAAATTTGAAGGCGATGATATTCTTGTCCCAAATGTCTCTCTGATTGGGACTGATATGTATAATTTTGAAAAATATTACAATCCGGAAGATATTGCATTAGACAGATCCGGTTATGTGTTTGTGGTAGAATGCGGCCCCAATCCTTCAGATATTAATAACAGTCCATATCAGCCGGGATTTTATCGCTTTTCACCAACAGGTAAGCAACTGCAATCAGTCCTTGGTTTTGGCACTGAAACTAATGAATTTAACAATCCTAAAGGCATTGCTGTTTCACCAGTCGCCGAAAATGATCAGGTTGTCTACATTGCGGATACCGGAAACAATCGAATATTGCGTTTTATACTTTCTACTGACTAATGTGTTGAATTCCTACGGGATTCTCTGTTAATGTGTTTGTTATCTGATATTACCTTTGGTCGTCTGTCTGTTACGCTGCTTCTCTGTTCCTCCATTTTTCCCCATTTCTTTTCTCTTTTATTCTTATTTCTTTTGTCTTTTATCTTAAATCTTTTTTCTTTAAACTTCTTCGTGCTCTTCGTGATTTCTGCGTGTTCTCCGTGTAACAATAAATGATTATTGTGGCTAAATCATATCCAAATAAAAGAATCTTCATCTCCCTCCTCGATTGGGGATTAGGCCATGCCACCCGCCTGTTACCACTTATAGAATATCTCAGACAAAAAAATCACACAATATATATAGGCGCCAGTGGCCGTGCCAGAGAGGTATTGCGTCAAGAGGTGCCGGATTGTATTTTTCTCGATTTTCCAAGATATCCGGTTCGCTATTCCCGTTCCCGATTTTTTGTCACACGATTTATGCTCACCACTTTTCCCGCCATGTTGATCACAATGATAAGAGAAAACCGAAGATTACAGAAATTACATGATGAATTTCATTTTGATTTAATTATAAGCGATAATCGCTTCTCGGCTCGTCATAAAAATGTAATCAGTGTTCTGATCTCACACCAGTTGCGTTATAAGTGCCCTGGCCGCTCAGGAAAATGGAGTGGCTGCCTGAATATTTTAATGCACATTTTTTTAATAAATATGATCACATTATTATTCCGGATATAGCGGATCCACATTCATATACCGCTGAATTGTCTCATAATATGCGATATTTGGATCAGAAAAAACTATATTATGCAGGGATTATAAGCAGCTTATCGAATCAAATTATTACAGAGAATGGTAATCAATCACAAAATTCAGGTCATGATTTGTCATTGCGAGGCGCTAAGCGCCGAAGCAATCTTATGAGTACACACGTTACGAATAAGCCGACCCCACATTTGAATTATCTGGTCATCATCAGCGGACCCGAGCCACAGCGTACCAAATTTGAAAATATAATTAAAGAACAAATACACCATTTGACCGGAAATGTCGCAGTGGCCATGGGATTACCGGAAAAGAAATATATAGTAACAATCGGCGATAAAAAACTCTATACATATTTAAGTCGTGCCGAAATGGTTGTGTTTATGAGTAAAGCCGATTTTATCATTGCCCGGCCAGGTTATACAACTGTGATGGAGATGATTGAACTGGCCAAGCGGGGATTGTTTATTCCCACACCGGGTCAGGTAGAACAGGAATACCTGGCCAGATATTACAAAAAACAGAATTGGTGCTATTTTGTACCCCAACATAAGTTAAATCTCAAAAATGATATAGTTGCTGCCAAAAAATATCCGGGATTTCCTCCCAGCAGGATAACGGGCGAACAAAATGTTGTAAAGTTGTATAAGAAATTGTAGTTGATATCATTAACGCGGGCGATGCCCGCGGCCAGAAGTATTTAACCCCTTCGGGGTTCTACAGCTGGCGATTACCGAGAGCCGAGTACCAAGCATTCCCGATAAAAGATTTTTCCTCCGGAAAAGAAATCGGGACCAAATCATCCATGATTTGGCCAGTATCCAGGATCTGATACCCTGTATCTTGCATCCAGCATCCAGAACCGAGCGGCGAGTGCCGGGTGCCCAGCATCTTCCATCATTTCCTTGAAAAATAATCATTTATCGTTTAGATTAGCTATGATTGGAGGAATCAATGATATATTGGATAATCTTTTCACTAATATTGATAGGGAATCTAACCGCCCAGTTTAAAGTGGTCGAATTGGGGCGATTTGGCGGAACCGGAAGTACACCGGGATTGTTTAACAATCCATCGGCGATTGATATAGGGGAAGGCGGTAGAATTTATATCTGTGACCGGGGTAATCACCGTGTCCAGGTATTTGATATACGAGGCAGGTTTTTAACAAATTTTGGCGGATATGGATCGGGTGAAGAAAAGTTTGATGAGCCTCTCGATATTTGGGCACGTTCAACCATAAATGTATATGTTGCTGATTTTAATAACCAGTGTATCCAGAGATATAACAAGGACCATACGTATATAAGTTCACTTTATTCCAACCCGGGAGACGATGAAAAATACCAGTTTGAAAGGGTGCTTAGCGTGGCCTATTCGCCACAGGGTGATATGTTCATCTTGGATGAAAGTGAGTATAAGATAATTAAGATTAATCCCCAAAGCAGGGGTGAAGTTGTGTTCGGATACTATGAATCCGGCGGCGGGGAACTGACCACTCCGGTACAGATTGACCTAACCAGTAATCACCGTGTGCTCGTTTCGGATGCCGGTAGGCGAACCATTAATTACTACGATTATTTCGGCAGTTTTATTTTTATGCTTGAGCACCCCAAAATGAAATATCCGTGGGGCATTGCCGTAGATAATCACAATCGATTATATGTAGCCGATAGCGAGGCGAAATCAATATTTATTTTTGCATCCGATCATTCATATATAGGCGCTATTGATCAGGTAGGCGGGTTACCTTTGGATCATCCGGTTGATATGGCAATCCTATAAAACAACTGAGGGATATAATATGTATATCATCGATTCTGATGAAATCATTATTGCAGGTTTAAAATTTGATGATATTGGGGAGTAACCCGCATTTGTCCCTTAGAATATGCTATATAGTATTTTTTATTATCTTACCAAGTCTCATCTCTGCCCAGGATAATTATTCCTATAATCCATGGCAAAAAGATACACTTATCACTGGTCTGAATGATGCCACTGAAATATCATTTCCTGAAAATTTCAGGGTTCTGGACCAGTCAATCAGAGTTGAAAAAAATAACCTGGCTCTCGAATTACAGTTAGATTATATTTATTCCATAGAAAAAAAGAGTATCAGACTTTTTATTCCGCTTCAGAGTAAGGACTCACTCCGGATTCGATATAATATTCAACCAATTCTTCTGCATACTAATTACTCGCTGTTCAAATTGGATACACTCAAATCTAAAGATATGAAATCGGATAGTCTTTTATTTGTCCAGCAGTCTTTTGAAAATCCCTTTAGCCAATTTGATTCGCGTTTGAAACGAAGCGGCAGCATTTTCAGAGGGGTGAATATCGGCAATACAAAAGATCTGACAATTAACTCAGGTTTAAATTTGCAAATATCAGGTTATCTTACGGATGATATGGAGGTTGTCGCGGCATTAACCGATGAAGCAACACCGATTCAACCCGAGGGAAATACGCAATCTTTGCGTGAAGTGGATAAGGTGTTTATTCAATTTAAAAGCCCATGGGTAACGGGTACGCTTGGTGATTTTAATCTAAAATATCAATCCAGCCAGTTTGCCAGTTTGGCCAGAAAACTACAGGGGGTGAGTCTCCTTGGTTCTTATAAATCCTATAAACTAGGTGCAACTGTCGCATCCACCCGTGGATTCTTTCACTTTATTTCGTTTTTGGGCCGTGAAGGAAATCAGGGACCATATCAACTAACCGGCCGCGAAGGCGAGCGGGATATTATTATATTAGCCGGAACAGAGCGGGTCTGGATAAACAGCGAGCGAATGGTTCGCGGAGAAAACAATGATTTTATCATTGATTACGCCACTGGCCAGATCACTTTTAGTAATATGCGGCTGATTACCAGCGAATCCAGGATTGAAGTTGATTTTGAATACTATCCGGCTGTACAAAAATATACCCGGAATGTGTATTCGGGAATGACTGAAGGAAGATTATTAAATAACAATATCGGCTATAAAATAAAATATTTTCAGGAAAAGGATGATCCGGAGAAAATACTGGAACAAGAAGGTCTTTTAACCGAGGAAGATATAAAAATCATCCGGGAGGCCGGAGATGATCCACTTGCTGCCTATACGGACGCTGCCGTGTATGTTGGTGACAGTTTGGGATACTATACAAAAATTGATACTCTGATTGACGGTTTGTCATATTTCTACTATCTGTATCTTGGGGAGGGTCTGGGCGATTACCAGGTATCCTTTTCTTCAGTGGGAAATGGGAACGGCGACTATGTCCGTGACCGGATTGGAGTCTACCGTTGGGTGGGAATTGGCGAAGGAGGCTTTCTGCCGGTGACCTTATTGCCACTTCCGCAAAAACATGAATTAGCAGATATTGAGATAGATTATACTCCTGATGAAAAGTTCTCAATAACCTCAGAATATGCAATATCCAATTATGATGGGAATACCATCTCTGACATAGGGGACGGGAATAATCAGGGTGACGCTCTCAGATTTACACTTAACTTAAAGCCAACGGATATGGAAATTGGCGGTACATCAATTGGCGTATTTAATATATCTGCCAATGGCCGTTTTATCGACGATAAATTTCGTGGAGTTGACCGCATTAATCGTCCCGATTTTAATCGCTATTGGAATATTCTCCAATCAACACCCCAATCTAATGAGGAGAAGAGCTGGGAAGCAAATTCAGGCTATCAACCCTGGGCAGTATTAAATTTGCAGGGTAATATTGGTCAATTACAGCGTCAGTCATTTAAATCATCCCGGTATCGCGGACAAATTAGTTTTTCGCATGCGGATTGGTTCAATGCAGAATTTAATCAGGAATATGTTACGAGCAGTCAGGAGATTACAAAAAATGATTGGGTACGGCAAAGGGGAAAATTAGAGCGAAAAATCGGGCTTTTTCTACCGGGTATAACTTTCGAAAGGGAGGAGAGAAAAAACCGGTCACAGGGTGTCTTAAGCGGATTTGATTTTAACGTTTTGGGTACATATCTCAGTCTTCTCGATCATAGTTTTTTATCAGGAAAGTTGTATTATACGCAACGCGAAGATCATATTTATGATCCAAGCCGGGAAGGAGTCAAACTGCCTCAGGCCACAACCAAAACCGGCGGGGTTAGAATTAATCTAAGTGAGTATAATCGCTGGAGCGGGCATATAGATTTCGTTCTGCGTAAAAAGGATTTTACGCCTTTCTTTGAAAATGTCCAGCTGGATACGATTGATCAGGATTATATAGATCCATCAGTACAGGATACAATCTGGCGTGATCAGCAGACGATGTTGGCGGAACTGGTTGTCAATAATTACCAATGGCAGAAAGCACTTGATGTACGTTGGCAATATCGTATTTCTACCGAGCAGTTGGCGTTAAGAGAAAAGATCTATGTGGATGTGGGGCTTGGAAGAGGTGATTTTCGTTATGATGAGGAATTAAATGAATATGTACCGGACCCCAACGGAAGGTATGTGTTATTTATTGTTCCCTCTAACCAGTTTGAACCGGTGACAAATCTGCTCACATCGCTACGGTTGAATATTGACCCTTTCCGGGCACTTAAGTCTCCTCAATCCATCTTACAGACTATTTTGACCAATATTTATAGTGAAACATTTTTCAGGGTGGATGAAGAAACCAAGAACAAAAATTTAGCAGACTTGTATTTTCTGAATCTGTCAAAATTCCAGACTGGCGAGACTGTCAGAGGCAGCCTCAGCTTTTAATCAGGATTTATACCTGATGAAGAGAAACCGTGATCTCTCATTTCGTCTGCGATACCGGTATCGGGATGATTTGTTAAATCAGTTTCTTGATGAGAATGAGAATGAGGACCGGTTGAATGTCGAAAAGGGAATCAGGGCGACATATCGCTTGTTTCAAAAAATTCGTTTACAGACAGAATTCCGTGATCAACTCACTTTTAGAAATAATGCGGCGGAGACGTCTAAGAACCGCGATATTCAGTCCCGGATAATTAACCAGAATATTTCATATCGTCCGGATTTAATCTGGGAATTTGGCGTAGAATCAGAAGGAGGGTTGGAAGTAGACCGGGCAGAAGGAAAAAATCTGGAGGTTCAATATCTCAGAATTCTTTTACGCAGCACATATTCTATTTTACGCAAAGGTCGAATTACCGGCGATTTTGACTATCAGATGGTTGAAGAACTCTCGAACCCTTTGAATGCACCTATCCCATATGAAATGGCCCGGGGTAAGCGTGTGGGAGTTAATAAAGCCTGGAGTTTCCGCGCAGAGTACACACTTGCCGAGAATATAGTTTTTTCACTTACATATAATGGACGTGATGATGCAGATTTTGAAAAAATAATTCATACCGGCCAGGCGGAAGTGAGAGCATTTTTCTAAAAATACTATGATGAGAAAAATGATAAATAAGATTATTAGATTGCAATTTATCTTACTAATTGTCTGTTTACTGACAACAAGCGGATTTGTATTTGCTCAATCAGAATTCGGGGAAATCGAGGTGATTGGTTCGGATGAGATCACCGTAAACCGGATTATTGGATATGGGTATGTTCGGCCGGGTATGGTGTTTAACACACAGTCAATAAATATCACTAATAAAAAAATTATTGATGACTTGCATCGTGAAGGTTTTCTGTTTAGCAGGATTGATTCTGTGGTCCAATCTGCGCCGGATACCGACAATGCGCAACTGACCTGGTATATTTATGAAGGATCACAGGTCAGGCTGGGAACAATACATTTGTCCCGCGATGTATTTGACTACGATTTAATATATTCTCAATTAAATTTGACTGAAGGCGATGTTTATAATCAACAATTGGTTGAAACCGAGTTGTTGCGCATCAATGAAATATATGCACGCTACGGGCATCCGTTCGCTAAAATCCTCGTCGAAAATGCTGATCTTGAAAAAAGTGGTGATGATTTCCAAATCAATCTCGATCTTGCAGTAGATCCTGGAGACACCGTTAAAATCGAAAATATTCAAATTAAGGGCAATAGTGTTACCAGGGACCAGGTCATTTTTCGTGAGCTGGATATCACCATGGGTGATTTATATGATCAGGATAAAATAAATCGAATTCCGGATAAATTAAACCGTCTGGGCTTTTTTAAGGATGTTAAGCAGCCGAGACTGATGATAGACCAGTCAGGTCAGAATACACTCCTGCTGGAGATTGATGAGGGCAATACCACGACATTTGATGGCGTTGTCGGATACATTCCGCCGTCACAGGTGGCTGGCGGCGAAGATGGCTATTTTACCGGCCTGATTAATTTAAGTTTCCGGAATCTGTTTGGTACCGGCAGAAGATTCGAGGTGAACTGGAAGAAACAGGATCGGTACTCTGATGAATTCAGATTATACTATCAGGAACCTTGGATTTTTGGATTCCCTCTGAATATTGGTGGCGGCTTATACCGTCTGGTCAGAGACACGACATACATCGAAAGGACATATAATTTTGAGGGTATCCTGCGTATATCAAGTAATTTTAATGCCACATTTTCAGTACAACAAAATTCATACACACCGGATTCTCTAGCCAGCCGGCAGCAGCGTCTGGCGCAAAATGAAATTTTAAGCGGTGAAATCGGAATCGTATATGATACCCGCGATCTTCCAATAAATCCGCGATCGGGGCTGTTATATGATACCTTTTATAGTTTTGGCTCCAAAAGGAATCTCGGTCCGGATTATTTGTTTACGGAGGACGGATTAACAACCAGTGAGGAGATTCAACGAATCAGAATCGGGTTGTCATTCTTTCAGAGTATATGGCAGAACCAGGTATTTGCTTTCCGCATATTCGGTGCAAATGTAAAGGGTAGTGAAAATCAACTGCAACTAACCGATCATTTCTGGTTTGGCGGAGCAAGGACACTGCGAGGATATCGTGAGGATCAATTCCATGGGACCACGGTATCCTATGCAAATATTGAATACCGTTTTCTCACAGGTCGCGAATCACGGATATATCTATTCAACGATTGGGGATTTTATAATTATAAGACGGAAGACGGTACTGAGGAGGACATACTGCCGGGATTTGGAATAGGTATTAGATTCGCGACACCTCTTGGAATTATGAGTGTGGACTATGGTTTAGGGCGGAAAGACACCTTCTCGACGGGAAAAATACACATCGGAATTGTGAATAATTTTTAAAAAGATACAGGTTGCAGGATGCAAGAAACAAGATACAGGATACAAGCTATTCGTTGATTGCCATCTGCTTTTCATTCCTTGTACATAGATATTGGGAAAGAATTGAGTTTCTTCCCACAAAAGTCATTGTTTTTCTTGACATTGTGGGGGGCGTTCAATATATTTGCGGCTCAATTAAGATAAAAACTACCTGCGCCTGTCAGCTCAATTGGATAGAGCGTTGGATTCCGGTTCCAAAGGTTGGGGGTTCGATTCCCTCCAGGCGTACATTTATCACAGAATTCTTGTTCCCGAGATATTCTCGGGAGCACATATTCTCGGAAAGTTTCGAACTTCGAAATTATTCCAATCCATATAAATCGATCCAAACGGGGTGAAAGTGGCACAGCGAATAACGAAACGAGAAGACGACTATTCTAGATGGTATACGGATATTGTAATTCAGAGTAAAATGGCTGATTATTCACCGGTAAAGGGATGTATGGTCATTCGCCCGAATGGATATGCAATCTGGGAAAAATTACAACGGCAGTTGGATGATATGTTCAAAGACTCCGGACATGTAAATGCATATTTCCCGCTTTTTATACCGGAAAGTTTTATGGCAAAAGAGGCCGAACATGTTGAGGGATTTTCTCCGGAATGCGCTGTTGTTACCCATGGTGGTGGGCAGAAACTGGAAGAAAATTTGTATATCCGTCCTACCTCAGAAACAATCATCTGGAGTATGTATAAAAAGTGGATCATGAGTTATCGCGACCTGCCTATTCTGATAAATCAGTGGGCGAATGTAGTCCGTTGGGAAATGCGTACGAGATTATTTTTGCGTACTACTGAGTTTTTATGGCAAGAAGGGCACACTGCCCACGAAACTTATGAAGAGGCAGAGGAAGAAACGAAACTAATCCTCGAAATTTATCGTAAATTTGCCGAAGAATATCTTGCAATTCCGGTACTGGTAGGAAAAAAGTCAGAATCTGAAAAATTTGCCGGTGCGTTGCATACGTATTGTATCGAAGCGATGATGCAGGATAAAAAAGCGCTACAGGCTGGTACGTCACATAATCTTGGACAGAATTTTGCAAAAGCGTTTGATGTGAAATTTCAGGATAAAGAAGGAAAGTTGCAGTATGTATGGGCCACGTCCTGGGGGGTCAGTACGCGTCTTATCGGTGCGCTCATTATGACCCATAGCGACGATAATGGGCTGGTCATTCCGCCTAAAATGGCGAGCAAACAGGTCGTGATTATTCCAATTTGGCGTAATGATGAGGAAAAGACTAGCGTGATTGAATTTGCCTCGAAATTGTATGATGAATTGAAAGACCCATTTAGCGTCATATTTGATGATCGGGAGCAACATAAGCCCGGTTATAAATTCACCGAGTGGGAGATGCAAGGCATACCTATTCGAATCGAAATCGGACCAAAGGATGTCGAAAAAAATCAAGTGGTTATCGTAACGCGTGATACAAAAGAAAAAACGTTTTTTGAACTTGGTGATTTAAGGAACAAAATAAAAGGTGAATTAGTTACCATGCAACAAAGAATGTATGACCGTGCCAAAACCATGCGGATTGAAAATACATTTGAAATTGATGATTATAATGAATTTAAACAAAATATAGAGTCACCGGGTGGTTTTTATGAAACTTTCTGGTGTGGTTCCCGGGATTGTGAAGATAAAATTAAAACAGACACCAAAGCCACAATTCGTTTGATTCCCTTTGAACAATCCGGGGATCAAGGTAAATGTCTATACTGTGGTTCAGATTCATCTGAAAAAGTTGTGTTTGCCAAGGCGTATTGATCCGGCGCTGATAAATGGCCAGTTGTGCAAAATAATTAATTAGAACATGAATTAGTACCAATTTACCAGGTCGAATATCAGGGTAAATACAACAATCTTTATCAATCAGGCTAACGGGTCCTTGCAGGATGACATCTAAATTATGGATTCACTGCAAACAGGTACTATTAAAATAAAGAAATATAATTAAATATATGAGTAGATATCAGGCAAGTTTTGGATTTGGCGGTGGATTCACACCCATCCTTAGAAATATATTATTCATTAATGTAATTGTGTTCATTATTACCCTCAATCCCAGCCTTCACAATCTGCTGAGTTCGTGGTTTGCCCTGCAATCGGATGCCGTTTTATACCAATTTCAAATTTGGCGACTGGCTACATATATGTTTCTGCATGGCGATTTTATGCATATCCTTTTTAATATGTTCTTTTTATGGATGTTTGGTCGTGAACTTGAATATGAGTGGGGCCCCAAGGAATTTCTAAAATACTATTTTATTTGTGGTATTGGCGCCGGTTTGTTAAACATTATCGTATCTTCCAGCTGGACAATCGGTGCTTCCGGTGCCATCTATGGGGTTATGGTCGCCTACGCATTATTATATCCAAATCGTGAAATATTAATCTATTTCTTATTTCCGGTAAAAATTAAATATTTTGTTGGCTTCCTGGTATTGATTTCATTCTTTTCTACCATGGGTGCCCAAAGAGATATGATTGCCCACGCAGCGCATTTAGGCGGTGCAATAGTCGGTTTTATTTATCTCAAGTACAAATCACAAATCAGACATTTGCCCAATGTCTTTAAACAGAAAACACCCAAATCAAATTTAAAATATACTTCAGGTGATGAAGAAAAAGTCGATTATTATCGAAAAAAAATAGATGAGATTTTGGATAAAATTAATCGCGTGGGATATTTAAATCTTACTGATGATGAAAAAGAATTATTGGAAGAAGGATCAAAATATCTTCGTGAACATGACGACACTGATTACAATTAAGGATGAATATGATGTTAAACCTTTTCCAACATAAGGAGGTTATCCCTTATGAGTTATTTTGAAAACCTGACATGTGGTTGCTCAGAATGCCACTATAATCATGATAATCTATGCTACCGCGAGAGTATTGTTCTTGATTTGAACGGTACTTGCGAAGACATGGAAAATTGTGATGATTATGAGTGCAATGATTGTGAATTCTTTGATTTCTGTAAGAAGGAAAAAAAGTTTAACTCTACAGCATTTACTGCAGATTCTGATTATTATCACGAAGACGAATATTAATCTATACTATATTATAACAAATTAGATTTAGTGTAAAAGGGATGTTCCAATCGAATGGGAATATCCCTATTATTATTTCTGAAACATCTGTTGGTACAGGCGGTAGGTTTTATAATTGCTTGCACCCATAGCTTCCGCACCCTTATTCATGGCTATGTTATCTTCCAATATCCACGAAAACTCGCCACCGATAATACCTTTTCTTTTCCCAACCTTGAATGATTCAAGATAAAATGCGGGACCAAGTCCGGCATTCTGTAATTCCTTAATAACACCCAGCATCAAAACACGGACTGTTGTGGTCTTTTTCATCCCGGTTAATAATTTAAAAATTCCTGTCGGAAATAATTTACCATTCTTTATCTTTATCAAGACCTCATTGATGTTTGGAAGCGTGACACAAAATGCAACCGGTTTACCATCTTTTTCACCAATAAGCAGATAATCTTCGTCTGCAATTTGCTTGAGATCATCTGCGGCATGCAGAATCTCTTCTTTTGTCATGGGAACAAAACCCCAGTTCTTACTCCAGGCATTATTGTACACTTCAAGAACAAGTTCCAATTCCGATTTCAAGTCCTTCAATTTGATATTTCTAATTGTCACTCCGGATCTTCTTAGTGCGATATCGGCAATTTTTACCAATTTTTCCGGAAATTCAATGCCGCGAATATCCCAGAACCAGGCGTACATATCTTTGGCTTTCTTCAGGCCGTAACCCTCAAGTAAATCCAAATAATACGGCGGATTATAAGTCATCATAACCTGGGGCGGGGAATCGAATCCCTTGACCAATAAGCCTGTTTCATCATTTGTTGAAGGATTCAATGGGCCCAGGATACCGTCTTTACCTTTTTGCTGCACCCATTCCGTTGCTGTATCCAATAATGTTTTTGTCACTTCAGCGTCATTCTCTGATTCGAAAAATCCGAAAAAGCCAATATTGTCTTCATGAAATTTATTATGATTTTCATTAGTGATTGCGGCAATTCTGCCGGCAATTTTGCCATCCTTAAAAGCCAGGAACATGTCCATCTCGGCATGCTGAAAGAAAGGATTATGATTCTTATCTAAAAGTTTTTTACGGTCCATGATCAGGGGAGGGACCCAGTTTGGATCATCTTTATAAATCTGCCATGGCATTTTTATAAATTGCATCAATTCTTTTTTCGAAGATACTTTTTTGATATCAATCATGCTCATTTATTTCTCCTTTAATACCACAGAGGATACAATGTTATATTGAAATTATAAATATGGATATGTCATTCCGAATTTATTTCGGAATCTTATGCATACCGGTGATTTGAGAACCTGAAACAAGTTCAGGTTGACTATCATGGCGATACAAATCTATAATTATGGTAAACCAATTACAAATTACTTATTGCCAGTTAGCATGATAAATTCTAATTGGAATTATTATATCAGTCCCAATTCCTTACCACATTTCTTAAATACATCAATGATGAAATCAAGTTGGTGTATTTCATGGGTCGCCATATAACTGGTGCGCATCATTTGTCGTCCCTGTGGCACACCCGGTGAGATAAAGACATTAACAAATATGCCAGCGTCATAGAGCATGCGCCACATTTTAAAAGCGATTGTATCATCGCCTACGATTACCGGTACAATTCCTGTCCGGCCTTCAAGAACATTAAAACCGGCTTCTGTCAGCCCGGTGCGAACATGCTGCGAATTTGATATGAGCCGGTCTACACGCTCTGGCTCTTCGATCAAAATCTCTAATGCGGTCATGGCCGCTGCGACTGAAGAAGGTGTCGGCGAGGCGCTAAACATCAATGCGAGTGAATGATGTTTTATATAGTCAATCGTTTTATGGGCACCGGCCACAAATCCACCCAACGAGGCAAACGTTTTACTAAATGTACCCATGGTCATATCAATATCATCAACCAGATCAAATTCACTGGCAGTTCCACGGCCTCCCTTACCAATCACGCCTACCGAATGCGCATCATCAATAAGAATCCGCGCATTGTATTCTTTGGCAATGGCATTTAATCTGGGTAGATCGACAATTTCACCGCCGGTACTAAACACACCGTCGCTGACAATTAATTTTCCGGCATCTAAAGGTATTTTTTTTATTACTCTTTCCAGATCGTCCATTTCATTATGTTTATATCGAACCACATTTGCAGTTATTGCCTTAGACATAAGGTTTCCGGCAACAATACAGGCGTGATTATCACGATCTGAAATGACATATTCTCCGCGCTGGACCAGTGTTGGTATAATCCCCTGAGCGGTTTGGTATCCTGTGCTGAATAAAAGAACTTTTTCAGTTCCAAAAAATGCAGCTAACTTCTCTTCCAACTGTTCATGTAAATCAATCGTTCCGGTTAGATATCGCGATCCTGAACAACCGGTGCCATACTTTTCAATTGCTTTTATTGCGGCTTCTTTTACTTTTGGATGTGCTGTCAGCCCTAAATAGTTATTCGAGCCGGCCATCACAACTTTTTTGCCCTCGATCTGAACCTCGGGACCTTCATTTTCCTCGATCGGTCTGAAATAAGGATAGAATCCCAGCGCTTTTATTTCATCTGCCCTGGTGAAATTTGTACATTTATCGAAAAGATCCAAGAATCCTCCTGTCGTGAATTAATGGGAAATATGTTCAAAGCTATTGTTTACATTTAACTTGCAGAATATACCAAACTGTGTTAAAATATGCCATAGTTTTTTGGCTGGTTATCTTCTATATGGTAAGGAAAAGGATGAATATTTTTATTACAGGCGCGACAGGATTTGTTGGAAGTTTTCTCACAGAGGCACTTGTGCAAAAAAAACACAAAGTACGTTGTCTTGTCAGGAAGGAAAGCAATCTTCGCTGGATTGCAGATTTGGATGTGGATTGTTTCTACGGATCTCTATATGATAAGGAGTCTTTAAGACGAGGTATAGATGGTTGTGATCTGATTATTCACATCGCTGGGGTAACAAAAGCACGGACACAAGCAGACTATATGAAAGCCAATTTTGAAGGCACAAAAAACCTGGTTGATGTGTGTGTCGAAAATTCAAAAAAGATTAAAAAGTTTATAAACATCAGTTCACAAACGGTGGCAGGTCCCAGCCCGACCATTATTCCCATCGACGAAACGTATACACCCAATCCTTTGACCTATTATGGAAAGAGCAAACTTGCTGCAGAAGAATATGTGATTGCAGGCGGCTGAGAAATTAACCGTCACGAATCTAAGACCATCTGCGGTTTATGGCCCCAGAGACGCCGACATACTGGCCTTCTTCCGGACAGTTAATATGGGTATTATACCTCAATTGGGTGGTGTTGATAAATATTTGAGTCTGATTCACGTGCGAGATTTGGCCCGGGCAATAATTATGGCGATGGATTCTGACAAAACCAACGGTAATAATTATTTTATAGCCGATGAAAAACCTTATTCCTGGAAAGAATTCTCAAGGATAATATTAGAGGTTTTGGGGAAAAAGGGTATGTATGTCCCGGTGCCACTTAGTCTTCTCAAAGGAATTGCCATGATAAGTGAAGGCATTTCTTCCATGACTAAAAAACCGGCACTGATAAATAGTCAAAAGATTTTTGAGATCGAAGCAAATTTTTGGATATGTTCTCCTGAAAAAGCATTTAATGATTTTAAATATCGTTCAGAACTTGATCTTGAGGAAGGCATTGCTGATACCATTGCCTGGTATAAAGAAAACAAATGGATGTAATTCCCGGAAACTGGTATAAAAATTGGTTTGGAAATGAGTACCTCACTCTCTATGCCCACAGAGATGAGCAGGAAGCAAAGAAACTTATCAAACTGGTAAATAGCAATATCAATATCGAATCTGATGCGCGAATTATTGATCTTTGCTGCGGTCAGGGCCGGCATGCCAGGATACTGGCAAATATGGGTTTTAAAGTTGTCGGTGTCGACCTGTCGAGAACGTTACTGGAATCTGCCAAATATAAAAATTCCCATTCAGAAAATGCACAATTCGTCCAGGCTGACATGCGATGTCTGCCATTTACAGGTTCTTTTGATCTTCTCCTGAATTTATTTACCTCTTTTGGTTACTTTGATAGCGATGAAAAAAATCAAAGCGTTTTCTCCCAATTTGCTCAGGTTTTAAAGCATGATGGCCGGTTTGTATTTGATTACATGAATGATAAACATGTGAGAGATAACCTGATAAGCCATCAAAACGAAGAAATTGGAAATATTAATATCGAACTGGAACGTTACATAAGCGACGAACGGGTGCAGAAAAAAATTACTATGTATCAGGATGATAAAAAATCAGTATTCTTTGAGTCTGTGAAAATGTATTCACCCGAAAAAATTCAAGATATGATGCGTCAATCCGGTTTAAGCGTTGATAAAATAATTGGTGATTACGATGATTCTGCATTTCTCACATACTCACCGCGTCTGATCATCATCGGATCAAAAGAGAAATAACAAAACATGTCCGCAACTATTAAAAGTATTGTATATAACAAACTCTATAAGGATTTTGTCAAGGGTAAGTTTGATGAATACCCCAATCCTCTGACTCCGGACTGGGAAATGATCTCAAATGAATTGAGTCCGCAATCAGACATTCAGCAAAAAGCAAAACATATCCTTAAAAACCAGAATTCTGATTTGACTTCTGAAAAAGCCAAAACTTATTTGCAGATGCTTGATGATCCTGCATCCGAAATAATTATAACAGGTCAGCAATTAGGCTTATTTTTGTCACCGGTATATACCATTTATAAAGCCATTACAGTTATCAATCTGGTCGAAAAGCTAAATCAAGAAGTAAAAAATCAGAAAAAATATATTCCGGTGTTTTGGCTGGAAAGTGAAGATCATGATTTTCCTGAAATAAATCACTTTGGTCTCTGGGATGCAGGTATGCAGCCTCAAACATTAACCTATTCCGGGCAGGATTATCAAAAAAAGTCGATCAGACATTATCACATTACAGAAGAGATCTCGCTTCTTTTCGATGAGCTTAATGAACAGCTGATTCAAACTGAATTTACATCTGATTTGATTTCGTTGCTGAAATCGATATATGCACCCGGAGCTAATTGGTTAAAGGCGACCCGGACTTTTTTTAAGCATTTATTACATGATCAGGGATTACTGTTTTTTGAGCCAGGCGATCGGGAAATAAAGGAGTCTGTCGGTTCCATTTTTTATTCAGATGCTGAAAAACACCCGGACTATTTCTAATATGTTTCTGCAGAAATCTCAGGAACTGGAAACAAACGGATATTCCAATCAGGTGACCGCCTTAAGTGAGAGAACATTTGTCCATTTGGAAGATGAAGAACAAAACCGGGTTCATCTGAAGTACAGGGATGAACATTATTATTCGGATACAGAAAAATTAAATTTACCTGATTCGCAAATCGATGATTTTGTCAATCGTAATTGTCAAAAAATATCAACTACTGTGATTAGCCGACCAATACTTCGAAGCTGGTTGCTGCCGGTCGCTGCCTATGTGGGTGGTCCCGCAGAAATTGCCTATTGGTGTCAGTTATCGCCGCTGTTTACAGAATTCAATCTGACGGCACCGGTGCTGTATCCCAGAAAAAGTACGACGCTTATTGAACCCAAAATAAAAAGATTTATCGAGAAACTTCAGACTGGATATTAGTGAGATTTCACAAAAAGAAAAAGATTTTCTTAATAGTTATTTTTCCATAAATCAATCAGAAAGTGACGATCCCTTCTCTAAATTAAGACAATTGATGTCCGAAAGTGGGGTCGAAGTATCGAACTATCTAAAATCCGTTGATCCTACACTTATCCAATCTTCTGAAAAGCTATTTGAGAAACTATCAGGTCAAGTCGAAATATTGGCAAATAAAACGCTTCAGGCACGTCAACGCAAAGAGCAGACTGTCACAAATCAATTACGACAGATTCATCAGGCGGTTTTTCCTGCAGGCATTCTTCAGGAGAGATTTATATCAATTGTATATTTTCTTAACAAGTACGGGCCGGATTTTGTGAGTTATTTGGTAAAAAGAATCAATTGGGATGATTTTCAACATCATACAATTACTATTGGCAATGAATAACTAGCATTCAGACTTATTGAGCAATTCATATATATCCCACTGTGCTCTGACTTTTTGTGACCTTCCCGGTCTACGGATATTGTTTTTCTGTTCCGGGTCAAAAATACGCGCCCGGACATTATCCATCCACTGAATTTCCATATATTTACTTAGTTGCCCTTTAAGATCATCATCATATATCGGACAGGTAACCTCCACGCGCCGGTCAAGATTTCTGGGCATCCAATCTGCGGAAGATATATAATATTGGGGATCGCCCGCATTTGAAAATATGAAAATACGGGAATGTTCAAGAAATTTATCAACTATACTAATTGCCTGAATATTCTCGCTCTGATCTTTTATACCGGGTATCAGTGAAAACATGCCGCGAATTAACAATCTGATTTTTACGCCTGCGTTACTGGCCTTGTATAGCAGATTGATCAGACTGAGGATCGACCAGGTTATTTATTTTAAGATAGATCCATGCTTCCTTTCCGGCGGCAGCGTTTTTTATTTCTGTTTTTATCAGGCGGGTAAATGATTTCCGTGTGAAATTTGGCGAGACGATCAAATGTTTAAAATTACTGGATACATAGGTATTATTTAAAAAATTAAAAACTTTTTCAACTTCTTTTGTCAATTTTTTGTCCGCAGTAAAAAGACTGTGGTCTGTATAAAGACGGGCGGTGTTCTCATTAAAATTACCTGTACCGATAATCGCATAATGAACTTCCTTCTCCTTTTCGAGCCGGGTTATCGAGCAGATCTTGGAATGAACTTTTAATCCGGGGATACCGAATATCACCTTTACACCCGCATCCTGTAGTTTGTTTGCCCAGAATATATTGGATGCTTCATCAAACCGCGCCTGTAATTCAAGCATGGCCACTACATTTTTTCCGTTTCGCGCCGCGTTTACCAGTGCATTCATTACGCTTGAATCCTTGGCAACACGGTATATGGTAATCTTAATAGAAGTAACTTTTGGATCTATGGAAGCCTCACGTAACAAATCAATAACGTGGGAAAATGAATGATATGGATAATGAAGCAATATATCTTTGTCCTTGATGACCGAAAATATACTCCGTTTTTCGCTAAACCGTGGACAAATAATTGATTTGATGGATGGATAGCGCAGATGTCTGCCACCTATTTTGGGAAAATCAATAAAATCTCGATTATTGTGATATTTGGAGCCACGGATAATAGTATCATATTTGGTGAGTTGAAGTTGCTGTGTGATTAATTCAAACAGGGGCTCAGGCATTTTTGCATCGTATATAAATCGAACCGGATTGCCCTCAGTCCTCTGCTTTAGACTTTTGGTAATTTTTTCAATATAACTTTCCGACAGATCGTCATCTATATCCAGTTCTGCATCAAGTGTTACCTTGATTGTCCAGGCTTCAAATTCATCAAATGGGAATATGCTGAAAATATCGCTTAGGCCATAGCGGATTATATCGTCCAGTAAAATGATATAAGTTTTACCTTCGCTCTTTGGTAAAATATAAAATCTGGGAAGGATATCTGAGGGGATTTCGATCAGCGCGTGTTGCATTTTTTGCGGATCTTTTGATTTACGCATCTGAACTGCCAGGTACACCATACGGTCCCGCAACTCGGGGACTTCCTTTACCTGCTCTAACATGAGCGGAAACAGTTTTGGACGTACCGTTTCCTGAAAATATTGTTTTATCTCTTCGCCTTGTGCATCGGTCAACTTTGTCTCATCAATGATAAAAATATTCTCTACCGCCAACTCTTTTATGATACGATGATAGGTGGTATCAAACTTTTTGTGTTGAGTGGCTGAAATTTTGACAATTTCTTCCAGCACCTCGCCTGGATTTTCACCGATCAGTTTCTTTGTTTTTTTACCCAGCCGCTCCAGGCGATTGAGTGTCGCAACACGCACCCGGTAAAACTCATCCAGATTTGATGAACAGATCCCTAAAAATTTAATTCTTTCAATCAGTGGAACATTCTTATTGGCAGACTTCTTGTAAAACGCGTTCATTAAAAGACAGCCAGCTTATTTCTTTGTTTATTAATTTCTGATCCATGGCATTTATTATTATATTATGATAAGAGTTATCAAGTCAATTTAGGAAATCTTAACATGGCTGGCAATATAACAATTGAAGATATCATCCGTTGGGCGCTTGTTGAGGATATTGAATCTGGTGATATTACGACCCAGGCAACTGTGGTGGGTCAGCAGAATATCACTGCCCGAATCATCAGTAAACAAAAAGGCGTTATTGCCGGTATCAAAATTGCCGAGCATGTTTTTAAACAAGTTGATAATACACTGAAAATTAAGCTAGACTACTCGGATGGAGATTTTGTCGAGCCAAATGAAACGATTGTAGTGATAGAGGGCAATACAGCGGCAATTCTAAGAGCGGAAAGGGTGGCACTCAATTTTTTGGGCCATCTTTCCGGGGTTGCCACAGCTACTGCCGATTATGTGGCCCTGGTTAACGGTACGTCTGCAAAAATTACGGATACGCGAAAGACCACACCCTTGCTCAGAGCACTAGAAAAAGAAGCGGTACTGGCTGGTGGGGGCGTAAATCATCGTATGGGACTGTATGATATGATTTTGATAAAGGAAAATCATGTTCGGGCATCCGGTGGCATTCGTAATGCGGTCTCACAGACCAGGCGATTTATATCTGAGATGGATCTGGATGTTGCAGTAGAGGTGGAGACCCGGAATCTGGATGAGGTGCGCGAAGCATTGACTACGGATATCACGCGAATTATGCTGGATAATATGACTATTGCGGAAATCAAAGAGGCCGTGGAACTGATCAATCACCAGGTAGAAGTGGAAGCCTCAGGTGGCGTAAGTCGCGAAACAGTGCGTGAAATAGCACTTTGTGGCGTGGATTTTATTTCTGTGGGCGCGCTGACGCACTCTGCACCGGCATTTGATTTTTCACTTTTACTTGATGAGTAGTCGTTTAGTATAGAGATAGAGTGACAAAGAGACAAAGTCCCTTAGTCCCTAAGCGCCTCAGTCCCTGAGTTCAGGCACAAAGGCACAAGAGACTTTTTACTTCGAAATTCTACATTCGATATTTTAAGTTTCAAAGTCCCTGAGTTCAGGCACATAGGCACAAAGGCACAGAGACTTTTTACTTCGAAATTCAACATTCGATATTTTTACTTTTTTAAGTCCCTCAGTCCCTGAACCCTGAGTTAGGCACATAGGCACAGAGCCACAAAGTAACCCACATCAGATATATTAATTCAAAATTAAACTAAATGAATCTATTTCTTCAGACATGAAACACAATGCATCTAATAGCGTAGATAGATTTAATAAGAGATTCTGACAGATATGGTTATAAATTTTTAAAGAAGAATTTAAGAGTAAATAATAATGACAAAAAAAAAGCCGCTATGGCCGGAAATAAAACAGTTTTCCAGTTCTAAATATAAACTGGCAACGATACTAATTATCGTGGGCCTCATGGGCCTGGTACTGCCGGTGATTCCCGGGATCTTGCTGCTGGCCGTCGCACTGTTTATCCTGAAACCTGAGTGGTTTGAGAAGTTAAGAAGTAGGGTTGGGCTGTGAGAGGAGATTTAATAAAACAGCGACAAAGCGACAAAGAGATGGAGTGACAAAGTCTCCTATATTAGGCACAAAGCCACAAAGAAATTTTTTCTTCGAAATTCAACATTCAAAAATTTGCTTTTTTAAGTCCCCTCCATGCGACTGCCATCAGGTTGTCGGAGGGAGGGGATTTAGGGGAGGGTTACCCCTCATGATACGTGCCAAAGGCCTCCCTGAGACAATCGGAAATTTCACCCAGCGTGGTATAAACTTCAACACAATTGATAATATATGGGATCAAATTTTTATCAGATTTGGCGGCGCCCTCTAACTGACTAAGCGATTCACTTACACTGGACTGATCCCGCTGGCTGCGTACTTCCTTTAAGCGGGCTAGTTGTCTGACCGCCATCTGTTCGTCGATTTGTAATATATTCGGATTCTCATCGGTGGTGCTTTGATACTTATTTACTCCTACGACAATTGAATCACCAGTCTCGATCGATTTTTGAAGTTCATATGAATTGTGTGCAATTTCATCCTGAAAATATTTGGCTTTTATTGCTTTTACAGCACCGCCCAATTCATCTACCTTAGTTATGTACTCATAGGCCTTCTGTTCGAGCTCATCCGTTAATTTTTCGATATAATATGAGCCACCCAGTGGATCAATTGTATCGGCCACTCCTGATTCGTGTGCAATGATTTGCTGCGTCCGCAATGCCAGGCGTACCGATTCCTCTGTGGGCAAGGCCAGCGCTTCGTCATAGGAATTGGTATGCAGCGACTGAGTTCCCCCCAGAACCGCAGCCATGGCTTGCAGCGCTACTCTGACGACATTGTTTTGGGTTTGCTGCGCAGTTAGGGAACTACCTGCTGTTTGGGCATGGAAGCGCATACGCAGTGCATTTTCACTTGTGGCATTAAACCGGGATTTCAAAATGTTTGCCCACATTCTGCGGGCCGCACGGAATTTGGCAATTTCTTCAAAAAAATCATTATGGGCGTTAAAGAAGAAAGAAATCCGTGAGGCAAAGTGATCAATATTCATTCCGGCAGAGAGGGCGGCTTTTGTATATTCAATGGCATTTGAAAGCGTAAATCCAATTTCCTGCGCGGCACTGGATCCGGCTTCTCTGATGTGATAGCCTGAAATGCTGATTGTGTTCCAACGGGGTAAGTTCTGATCGCAGTATTTAAATATATCTGTAACGATACGCAATGAAGATTCGGGAGGGAAAATATATGTTCCGCGCGCAATATATTCTTTTAGCATGTCATTCTGAATAGTTCCGCTAAGTGAGGAAAGGGGAATATTCATTTTTTTCGCCATAGCCACATAAAAGGCCAGCAGAATAGCTGCAGTCGAATTTATTGTCATGGAAGTACTGACCTTATCGAGGGGAATATCCTGAAATAATACTTCCATGTCCATCAGCGACGAAACAGGAACACCGACTTTACCAATTTCGCCCTCAGCGAACGGGTGATCGGAGTCGTATCCAATTTGCGTGGGTAGGTCAAATGCGACTGATAAACCGGTGGTTCCGCTCTCCAATAAATATTTAAATCTGTTATTGGTATCCTCTGCGGATCCAAAACCGGCATACTGACGCATGGTCCATAATTTTCCCCGGTACATTGATGGATGTATACCACGGGTAAATGGAAACTGGCCGGGAAATCCGAGTTTTTTTACATAATCAAAATTTTCATCGGGGGTATATATGCCAAATGATTCAAAATCAGATTGGGTTTTGGGACCATTTTCATCTGTCGTTTTTTGAGTCTGTTTGGCCTTGTGGTTTTTATTTTTCCACTTTTCAAATTCATCTTGTATTTCAGACATTTTTGTATCCGGTGTAGTTCATTCAGCAGTGATGATCAGTAAATCCTGACCTTTATCGACAGGTGTATTTGCGATAACATATATTTTTGTAATTTTCCCGCGTAAATCAGCTTTAATTTCATTTTCCATTTTCATAGCCTCAAGGATGAGTAAGCGGTCACCGTTCTCAACAGTATCGCCTTCTTTTACACTGATCTGATTGATTAAACCAGGTATGGGCGCCTTAAGGACATGTTCTCCGCTTGCTTTAGCAGATTTACCTACCAGTTCACGGAGCGCACGCATTCTTTCGTCCTCCACCAGAATTGGAAAGTGATATCCATCCAGGTGAACATGATAAATGCCATTTTCTTTAATAATCTGAACCAGGTGTGATTTGTCATTGTGGATTAGTGAATAGCGGTTCTGACCAAGTGGCAGAAATGAATAATTCTGATCCTCATTCTCCGTTCTAAGAATGGGATCGCCGCCGTTCTCATTATATTCAAACTCAAATAGTATATCCTGACATTCGGCAAATATTTTCATTTTACTCCATGTTATCCCTGCGCAATGTGTTTTTCCATTGGGAAGGGGCGTCCTGGGTTTTTGGTTGATATTTCTTTTTACCCTTATCTCGCTGCTGCAAAATTACAGCTGCCAGAGCAGCAATCTTCATCTCTTTAAGCGGAGATTCAAATAAACCGGGTTCCTGGTCAATAAAATTTGTGGTAATGTCACCCTTAATAAACTTTGAATGATTAAACACTTTTTGCAGGAATGGGATGGTACTATATATGCCCTGGAGTTCATACTCGCTCAGAGCCCGGCGCATTCTGTGAATTGCCTGATTCCGATCTTTACCCCAGGCACATAGTTTTGATATCATAGGATCATAAAACAAGGAAATTTCGTTTCCTGTTACCACACCACTGTCCTCACGAATTCCGGGTCCACCAGGTGGCAAAATATGCCGGATAATTCCCGGGGATGGTGCAAACTGGTTATCCGGGTCCTCTGCATAGATACGGCATTCAAATGCATGACCGCTAAAATCACGGACACTTTCTTTTACAGACATTGCCTGGCCTGAGGCAATCAGAATTTGTTCCTGGACAAGATCCAGACCGGTGACCAGTTCCGTCACCGGATGCTCGACCTGCAACCGGGTATTCATCTCAAGAAAATAATAGTTAAGGTCCTTGTCCACGAGGAATTCAACGGTACCGGCATTTCTGTAATTACACGCGCGGGCGGCTTCCCGGGCCGTGGATCCCATTTTATCTCTTAAGGATGGTGTAAGTAAAGAAGACGGTGCTTCTTCGATGACTTTTTGGTGGCGGCGCTGGATAGAACATTCTCGTTCACCCAAATCGATAATGTTTCCATGATCATCAGCCAGTATTTGAAATTCAATGTGCCGGGGCCGATCGACATATTTTTCTATATATACGCTGGCATCACCAAATGCTGACCCGGCTTCCCGCTGTGCTGACTCTACAGCAGAAATGAAATTTTCAGCTGTATCCACGCGACGCATACCTTTACCACCACCACCGGCGGATGCTTTAATGAGGAGTGGAAAACCAATTTCCGCGGCAATTTGGGCGGCACTCTCAATATCGGTTATGGGTTTATCCGTCCCCGGGACAACCGGAACACCTGCCTGAATCATTTTCTGTCTGGCGGCGGTTTTGTTACCCATTAATTCTATGGCCCCAACTGGTGGTCCGATAAAAATCAATCCTTCATCACTTATTCTGCGGGCAAACTCCGGATTCTCAGCTAAAAATCCATACCCCGGATGTACCGCATCTGCCTTTGATTTGTGGCAAATATCAATAATTTTGTCAATGTTCAGATAAGTGTCCAATGAGGACTGTCCGTTGAGCGCATATGCCTCATCCATATAATGCACAAAGGGTGATTTCCGATCAATATCGGAATACACCGCGACCGAACGAATATCCATCTCCCGGCAGCTGCGCGCGATACGCAGGGCAATTTCTCCACGATTTGCAATCAAGACTTTTTTTATCATATCTAATTTATTCTATCCTGTATTTTTCTCTCACAGAGTCACAAAACTGATTAGAGATTAGAAATGAGAAATTAGAGATGATATTCCCAATTCCCAATTACTATCCTTGACCAAGTCTTTAATTTTTCACGCAGAGGTGCTAAGTTGCAAAGGAAAATTTGATATTTTAAAGTTAAAAGAATTAATTCTAAATATTATCCAATAGAATTTATTTAATAATACATCTTTGCGTCTCTGCGTCTTTGCGAGAGATGAATTTTATAAGTAATGCTGCTCGTGAAAATATAAGCCCGCATGAGGCGGATAAGCAATAATTAGCCACTTTTACACAAGATTCCTGATTAAATTAATTGAATCACTTTTATTTAAGATATATATTAACCATTTGTTAATGAGAATGGATATATGATGATTGATTTAAGAAGCGATACGGTTACAGTTCCTACAGTAGCAATGCGCGAATTTATGCTTGCTGCCATCGTCGGCGATGATGTATTTGGTGAAGACCCTACGATTAATCAACTGCAGGAAATGATTACCGAAATGACCGGCATGCAAAAGGCATTGTTTGTGCCAAGCGGAACCCAGGGGAATCAAATAAGCATAAACGCGCACACCCGGCCAGGTCATGAAGTCGTCTGTGATTATAACTCACATATTTTTAATTATGAGTCCGGTGCGGCGGGTATGCTGTCTGGTGTACAACTTCACCCGGTTACCGGGAATATGGGACATCCAACTTTGGAACAGATAGTACAAGCCATCCGTCCAGAGGACGAACATTATCCCCAGACAGGATTAATATGTCTTGAAAATACGCATAATCGGGCAGGGGGTACTATCTTTCCGATTGACGAAATAAAAAAAATATCAAATTATGCCAGAAATAAAAATTTGCCTCTCCATCTTGATGGTGCACGTCTATGGAACGCTTCAAGTGCAACCGGCATCAGTATTAAAGAATATTGTTCGCATTTCGATTCCGTATCACTTTGTTTTTCAAAAGGTCTGGGCGCACCGGTGGGGTCAATTGTTGCCGGTAGCAAAGAATTTATAAAGAAGGCTCATTATTATCGAAAAGCATATGGCGGTGGTATGAGGCAGGCCGGTATATTGGCTGCAGCATGTATTTTTGCTGTTGAAAATCATTTTGAAAGATTAAAAACTGATCATGAAAATGCCCTGGTTCTGGCAAAGATACTTAATGGTTTTCCCAGTATACAAATTGACATGAAATCCGTTCAAACAAATATTGTGATCGCTGATTTTAAAGATACAGGTCGAACCGCCTCAGATCTAACAAAATTGCTTTATGATAATGGAATTGCATCTATTGAATTTGGTCCGACTAAAATCAGATTTGTGACTCACCTGAATGTCAATACTGAAGAAATTGCATCCACATCCTCCATCTTGAAAAATATATTTAAATAAGGAAAAACTACCTTGTATATCATAATACTCGGTGCGGGTGAAGTCGGTTACACACTTGCCAAGATTCTTTGCTATGAAAAAAATGATGTGGTTCTTGTAGAACAGGATGAAGCCCGGTTAAAGCGAGCCAGAGACAGTCTGGATATAAAGGTAATTGGTGGCAGTGCCAGCAGTTATCATATATTGGAGGAGGCGGGTATTAAGGATGCTGATATGTTGGTCGCCGTCACCAATAATGATGAAGTAAATCTTATAGCCTGTATGATCGCAAACCATTACCGGGTGCAGAAAAAGGTAGTGCGGGTAAAGAACAGGGAATTCACTTCGGAGAAATCACCCCTCAATGCCATGTCACTGAATATTGATCTGATTATTCATCCCGAGTCAGAAGTTGCCGCTGCGGTTGTAAAACTGCTGAAACAAACTGCTGCAACCGATATTGTCGAGTTTGAAGATGGCCGGCTGATTATGATCGGTATAAAACTGGATAATAAATGCCAGATTCTGGAACAATCTCTGGCCCAGGTAAGCGATTCTTATAGCGAACTGACATTCCGGACTGTCGCCATTCAGAGAAGAGACCGGACAATTATTCCCCATGGAGCAGATATCTTTATGAGTGGCGACCGGGTTTATGTCACTTCAAAAAAAGAAAGTTTACCCGAAATATTAAAATTGACCGGCAAAGAAAATGTCAAGATGGAAAATGTCATGATTCTTGGCGGTGGTCAAACGGGAGCCGAGATTGCGCGCAGCCTTGAAGATGAACTAAATGTAAAAATAATTGAATCTAATACGGATAAAACCGAAGAGTTGGCAGATAAACTGGAAAAATCCTTAGTGATTCGTGGTGACGGTCGTGATTTGAATTTACTGGCCCTGGAGGGCATCATCGATATGGATGCTTTTATCTCAGTAACCGGTGATGATGAGACCAATATAATCTCATGCCTGATGGCCAAACATTTACAGGTTCCCAGAATTATCTCACTTATAAACAAAAGTGATTACACGCCCATTATACCTACAATTGGTATTGATGCCTATGTTTCAAAACAGTTTGTCACGGTCGATAATATTTTAAAATTTATCCGCCGGGGATCCATAGTGAGTGTCGCATCGATACCCGGAATATCAGCTGAAATTATCGAATTTCAGACACATAAAGATGCCAAAATATGCAAAAAGGAATTAAAGAATATGCATCTGCCAAAAGGGGCAATCCTGGGAGCGGTTGTCCGGGAGGATGATATTTTTATCCCGGTCGGATCCACTAAAATACAGGAAGGTGACAGGGTTGTTGCTATTGCCTTGCCTCCGGCAATCCGTGAAGTAGAAAAATTATTTAACTAATGAAACCACGTATACTCGCATTCTTCTTAGGCGCCTTGCTCATTTTCCTGGCGATATCGATAATCCCATCGATTATCGTAGCCTTAATTTATGGCGATGGTGATCTAAATGCGTTGCTAATATCTGCAGGCATAACGGCGGTGGTTGGTTTTCTGCTGTATCTTCCGAATCGTGTTGATCAAGAAATGAGCATTCGCGAAGGCTTTGCCCTGGTTGCGGTATCCTGGCTTGCCTTTGCTATTTTTGGCGCACTTCCTTTTTATATTTCCGGATACATTCCGGATTATACAGACGCTTTTTTTGAGACCATGTCAGGGTTTACCACCACCGGTGCAACCATTCTGACAAATATCGAAAACATGCCCCATGGATTATTATTCTGGCGTTCATTTACCCATTGGTTGGGTGGTATGGGAATTATTCTGTTATCCCTGGCCATTCTTCCTCTGCTCGGTGTGGGTGGCATGCAGTTATACAAGGCGGAAGTCCCTGGTCCGGAACATGATAAGCTCAGCCCCAAGATTAAAGATACCGCTAAGATTCTGTGGGAAGTATATATCATAATCAGTCTGGTGGAGGCAATATTATTATATGTTGCCGGGATGGATGTTTTCGAATCATTGTGTCATACATTTGGGACGATGGCAACCGGAGGATTCTCTACTAAAAATGCAAGTATCGGTTATTACAACAGTGCGTTTATAGATTATATCATCATTATATTTATGCTGATAGCCGGCATTAATTTCTCCCTTCATTATCAGGCTTTACGGGGCAATATTAGTACATATTGGAAGAATCCCGAGACTAAGTTTTTCATCGCGCTTATCGCCGGTGGTACCTTGTTTATTGCTGCCGATATATATTTATTTCACGGTTATTCTATTGCCGAGGCTATCAGAAGAAGTCTGTTTCAAGCAGTCTCAATAATTACTACCACAGGATACGGTACAGATGACTATGAAAAATGGGGAACGGCATCACAGATAATATTATTTACTTTTATGTTTTTAGGAGGTTGTGCCGGGTCTACCGGAGGGGGAATGAAAATTATTCGCAGTCTGGTATTGATCAAGTATGGGTTGAATGAAATAAAGAGACTGATTCATCCCAACGCAGTTTTACCTGTAAGAGTGGGTCATCGTACAATCCCGCGGGAAATTGTAAGTAATATTAGTGGTTTTTTCCTGATATATATGCTCCTCTTTATAATGGCGGTGATTGTTATGGCCTTGCTGGGGCTGGACTTTGAAAGTGCGTTTGGATCAGTTGCCGCAGCTATTGGAAATATCGGACCGGGTTTAGGCAGTGTCGGACCGACCGATAATTATGCACATATTCCTCCAGTGGGGAAATGGGTGCTTTCATTTATGATGCTGGTAGGGCGTCTTGAGATATATCCCGTTATAATTATGCTTACTCCTGCCTTCTGGAAAAAATGACGTAATTGTTATATTTTCAAAAATTTATGGTTGTTTTTTTCTATCAAAAAATAGTAAATTAAATCTCATCTTTTTAAAATTGCTTAAAAATGATCGATCAAAGTCGTTTACAGGAATTATTGAGCAGTTCCTTCTTCGGGAAATATTTATACGTATTATCCGAAGTGGATTCTACAAATTCTTATGCCCGGGACAAAGCGAAGGAAGGTGCCCCGGAGGGTACCGTCGTGATAGCCGATTATCAGACGAGGGGGCGGGGGAGAGTCGGGAAGAGCTGGGAGTCGGAACCGGGTTTGAATTTACTCATGAGTATTATTCTGAGGCCCAGAATATCTATCCAGGCGTCATGTTGTATCACATTGGCTACCGCAACTATCCTGGTAAAAGCCCTCGGAATTTTTCTCAAAGCAGAGGGCGTAACCAATGTCAATCTTGAAGTAAAGTGGCCCAATGATATCCTTATAAATGGTAAAAAATTAGCCGGAGTATTAACTGAAAGCAGTATAAACAGTCAGTCAATAGAATATATCATTTCAGGAATTGGTATAAATGTAAATCAGAGATCCCGGGATTTTAATGACGAACTAAAAAACTCAGTCATTTCACTGTATGATGTTACAGAACAGCATACGGAACGTGAAAGATTAATTGCCCAGATTCTGTCCATTTTTGAACAAGAGTATATTTGTCTGGAAAGAACCAATTATGCCAATATCGTAGATAATTGGAAATCTAACTGGAAAATGGCAGGCCGGGCTGCAAGAATAGAAACTCCGGTCGCGTCTGAATGGGGAGAGATTTTAGACATCAGTAATAACGGCACTTTACTATATAGAACAGAAGATGGCCTGACCAAGGAATTGATTACCGGAAGTATATATCCAGAGTGAATGATAAATGGAATTAATGATTGATATAGGAAATACAAACAACGTTCTTGGATTATATTCCTCCGGTCAGCTTAAAGAGATTTGGCGGGTTGGCAGTAAAAACTCCCGGACGGAAGATGAATGCTGGTTGGTTATAAATTCTCTTTTTTCAATTATACATCGCGATCCGCTTAATATTGAAGCTGTGGTAATTTCTTCAGTTGTGCCCGAAGTAACACTTTTGTACCAGCGTATGACCCGTAAATACCTGAATCAGGACGCACTGTTAATAAATTCTGACCTCGATCTTGGAATGAAAATACTGTATCATGATTCCAATGCCGTCGGGGCCGATCGAATATGTAACGCAGTCGCAGGAAAAGAACGATACGGTACACCGTTGATCATACTGGATTTTGGAACGGCAACCACGTTTGATTGTCTTAATAGTGACGGTGATTATGTGGGGGGCGTAATCTGTCCGGGAATTGAGAGTGCTGCCGCTGTATTGCACTTTAAGGCAGCCAAATTACCAAAAATTGATTTGGTCTTTCCTGCTAAAGTGATTGGTCAGACTACCGAAGAAAGTATGCAGAGTGGAATTCTTTTCGGCTCGATTCAACTGATTGAAGGGATGATCAGGAAGATAAAGTTGGAACTCGGTTCCGACGCAAAAGTAGTTGCGACCGGTGGACTGGCGCGCTTAATTACTGATAAAACGGATACCATTGATCATGTCGATGAATCCCTTAATATTGATGGAATCTACCTGCTATACAGCAGAAACAGGAAATAAACAGGATATAAAATGAGTGATGGAAGACTATTAATTTTTCACCCCAGTAACAATGTTTGCAGTAAACTGGCCACGGGGTTGAAAGGAATCGGATATCAACTAGCATCGGCAAATGATGTGAAGGGTATGAAACTGGCTGTGGCTGAATTCAAACCACACATCGTTCTATGGGGTGCGGCCCTTAATGAGACTGCAAAAAAAGTAATTACTGAGTTAAAGAATCATGCCGAAACGCCCCTTTCATTGATTGCGATCAGTGATGATCCCAATCTTAGATTAAATGACAGGATTGAAGCTTATCACTGTGGTGTGGGAGATTTTATCAGTCTGAAAGACAACCTGGTCGAATTGAAATCAAAAATTTTATTTCAAAAGGCGGCTCTGGAAGAAAATGAGAAGACTTACCGTGAGAAACTACGGCTTGAAAAACTCTCAGATACAAATTACAACCTGATTCTCAGTCAGGGACTGGAAAATTTGTTCGAAACCGCTTTGGATCATATTGAGACGACATATCCATTTAATTTTCTGATTTTTACGATCTTCAACAATACTAATTCTGACTTCGACTTTTTTTCCATCATTACAAAACCAATCCAAAAAAAGATAAAAGAAGAACAATTCCGCGATGAAGCCCTGTGGCGTGACTACCTGTTAACCAGTTCCAATTTGCAAGCCGGAGAACTCAAAAACAGCGATCTGCTGAATCACCTCAAGAACTCAGGGATAAACGCCCAGGCTATGTACCATTTTCCAATGGTCTATAAAGGTACGCTTTTGGGAAGGCTATTGCTGGTCAGCGAAGACAAAACCGGGGTAAAAGATTATGATGTGGAGAGTCTGCAGGCATTTACACAGGTCCTGGCTCACCGCGTACGTGAGGTGCGTAGATTCTATGGTTTGGAAAAGCAGACGGCTAAAGAGGCTCAGGAATCTCAGCATTATTTTAAAAGACCATCCGAAGATGAGATTATTCAAATGTTGGGCTTGAAGTTCAATAAATTGTTGCAGGCCGATTTGTGCATGTATTTGAATTATAATGAGGGATTCAGATTTTTATCACCAAAATTTATGTTTCTTGGAGAGAGTACAGAAAATCTTTTTGATGCACAAAAACCACCGGTACTCATGCTTGATGATTTTCCTAGTTTTGAAGCATTGATGGCTAGCAAATCATATAAGATTGTTGATCTTGTTAATGACGAAAATGCTGCAGAATTTAAAAAGATTCCGGGAATCAATAAAAGACCTATTGCCAATCTGGTTGTTTTTCAGTTACTGATTGGTAAAAAAGTCAGAGGATTTCTGCTGCTCGGTCGTGAAAGCATTGTAAAAAAATATTTGCGTAGCGAGTTGCAAAGCAGCGAAAAATTAATCAATGCGGCCAGCGAGGCTCTGGAGGAGAGTGAAATATTAAAACAGGCCAAGCTCACGGTTAAGCAGTTGGAACGGATATTTGATCTTGGAACCGAACTCACTCTGGATTCATCCATCGATACCATCCTGAGAAAAATATGTACGGCAATCAGGCGGACATTGGGCTGGAATGTGGTCATCATGGATATGAAAAATCCTTATGATGATAATTATCGCATGATAAGCCTGCTTGGTCTAAAAGATGCGGATTATCAGAATCTGATAAAGAATAAAACCCATCCGCCATTTGTAGAGCGGGTCGAAAAGTCACTCCCCATAAGTAATAGTTATTTTTATGATCATGCGCTCAAACCAGATTCGGCAGATGTGCAAATTATTGGAGAGTGGAACGATAAGGATTGGGTATATGTGCCCATCAGCAGCCGCGGGAAGCAACTTGGAATGATTTCGCTCAATGATCCGGTTGAAAGAAGAAAACCGACGGCAGAACGCATTCGCTCAATTGAGTATTTTGCCAATCAGGCGGCCGTTGTAATTGAAAATACCGAATTGTTTGAACGGTTACGATCATCCGAACTAAGATACCGGCTTCTCGCCGAAACAATGACGATGGGACTGGTTACCTGTGAATCGTCAGGAGATATCATTTACGTCAATAACAGCCTGGTCCGGACTCTGAGTTATGAGATAAAAGATGAATTGCTGGACAAAAATATTAAGACTTTGTGTACCGAAACAACCCGGGCCAGACTTGAAAAGCATATCGAGAACACACTGAGCGATGACCGGAAACCGGAGGATCAGGGTGAAGAGGTAATCGGACAGGAAATTGAACTTCTCGATAATAATGGCGAAATCCTGCCGTTTATGATATATACCTCTCCATATTATCAACAGGACCAGCGGGTCGGTTTCTTCGCCGTCTTGGCTGATCTGCGTAACCAGAAAAAAATTGAACGCATGCGTGCGGATTTTAATTCGATGATCGTGCATGATTTACGGTCTCCGCTTAACATTATCCAGGGTTATGTGGATATTGTTAGAACCGGTGTGGTTGGGGAAGTGAGTGAAGAACAAATTGAATTATTGACCATCGCTAAGGAAAATGTATTTAAATTACTCAAGTTAATTGATAGTTTTCTGACAGCTTCAAAATTAGAAGCCGGACATCTGACCATTGAACGGGAGACGAGTTCCCTGAATTCATTGATTGAGACGATTTTCGAACAATCGCAGGTATTGGTAAAAGAGAAAAAACTGACTTTCGAAAAAAATCTGGATGAACATATTCCCCTGATGAGTTTTGATAAATTTCGTATGGAGCAGGTAATACGTAATTACATAAGTAATGCAATCAAATTTACACCGCTTGAGGGGAAAATTACCATCACTAGCAAATTACTTAAAAGAAAGAATGAGAAGATAAAAGACTTCGACCTTTTTGTACAGGTGGCGGTTGAGGATACCGGTGTGGGTATTTCTGATGATGAGCTGGGGAAAGTTTTTAATAAATATGAACAAACAGAAGCCGGGAAGGATGCCTCTCTAAAGGGAACAGGACTTGGATTAGCCATCTGCCAGGAAATAGTGGAATTGCATTCGGGAGAAGTCTGGGTTAAAAGCAAACTGCACGATGGAAGCACCTTTGGTTTTACATTACCAATTGAACAAATTGATGTCTGAAATATATTTTACTTCTTGGCATTGATACCCCTCATCTTCCTCAGAATGAAAACACAAATGAACTCATTTTTTTTCATCCGGTTAATGTGATTCAAAAGCAAATCAGATAATATGACAAAAAAAGATCAGGCCAAAACTCCTCTGATGGAGCAATATCTTAAAATTAAGGCAGAGCATAGTGATGCCATTTTATTATATCGCATGGGGGATTTTTATGAGACTTTTTATGAGGATGCCAAATTAATATCCAAATTGTTGGGAATTGCATTGACAAAACGGGCACATGGCAAATCTGCAGATGTGCCACTTGCCGGGTTCCCATATCATGCATTAGATAATTATCTGCACAGACTGGTAAAAGCGGGACACCGGGTAGCTATTTGTGAACAGGTAGAAGATCCAAAACTAGCTCAGGGCGTAGTTAAAAGAGAAGTCATAGAAATTGTTACTCCCGGTGCCGCAATATCTGATAAGTTACTTGATACGGATAAAAATAATTTTTTAGCCGCCATATTTATCGATCAGGATCGTGTAGGGATTTCCCTCTCGGATGTCTCAACCGGTGAGTTTTATGTGAGTGAATGTCATAAAGATCAGGCCTTTGATCAGCTTATTTCTTTTTATCCCCGTGAAATTTTAATCAACTCTTCCCAGGAAGATCAGATTAGTCTTTTACGCCGCCAGTTACCCGAAACCACAGTGACTAAACGCGATGAATGGATATTTACAGCAGAGTTTGGCAATGAAAAACTGATCAATCATTTTAACGTCCATTCTCTTAAAGGATTTGGATTGGAGCAGCTCAATTCAGGTGTAATTGCAGCCGGAGCTGTTATTCACTACCTGCAGGAAAATTATAAATCATCATTAAGTCATATAAAAAATATCCGCACCATTAATATTACCGATTATATGGTCCTGGATGAATCCACCCGCAGAAATCTGGAGATTTATAGCCCTTTGCGGGAAAATATTGGCGGTAATACGTTACTGGATGTCCTGGATAAAACCTGTACCTCTATGGGCAGCCGGCTGATCCGGATTTGGCTGAATCAACCATTGCAAAATCTTGATAGTATAAAAGAACGGTTATCGCTGGTTTCAGAATTGGTAAAAGCGGATCAAATCCGGGCTGATATTCGTGAAATATTGAGTGAAGTATCTGATATGGAGAGGCTTATAGGTAAAATTGCCACCGGAAGGGCAAACGGACGTGATTTGAACAGTCTTAAAAATTCACTTGATATTATCCCGCAACTAAAAAAAGTAATATCCGCATCAACCAGTGCAAAATTGAAAAAATATTTCAAAAAAATGATAGTTTTACCTGATATTGTAAAGCTGATTGACAAATCTATCGTTGAAAATCCCCCGCAAACTATCACCGAAGGCGGTGTTATTAAAAAGGGATATAATACTGAATTAGACGAACTGACTGAAATCGCTCATCATGGAAAGGAATGGCTGGCTACGCTTCAGGAACAGGAGAGAGCACGCACCGGTATTTCGACTCTGAAAATTAATTTTAACAAGGTTTTTGGATATTATATCGAGGTTTCAAAGATCCATACGGAAAAAATCCCTGAAGATTATCTGCGTAAACAGACTTTGGTAAATGCCGAACGGTACATTACTCCGGAACTTAAGGAGAAAGAAGAGAAAATTCTTGGTGCCGAAGATAAGATTAAAATACTCGAGTATGATTTATTTCAGGGGATCAGGGATACGATCTCCGGGCAAACAGATAAAATTCAGGACAACAGCCATCTGATTGCATTTCTTGATGTGGTGGCCGGTTTGGCTGAAGTGGCCTGCAATAATAACTATGTTCAGCCTGAAATGAATGATGGCCATATTCTTGAGATTTCCAATGGCCGGCATCCCGTGGTGGAACATTTTATGAAACCGGGAGAAGAATTTATCTCCAATGATGTATTTCTTGATCCGGGCACCGAACAGATATGGATTATAACCGGACCCAATATGGCCGGAAAATCAACCTTTCTGCGGCAAATCGGTCTGATTGTCTTTATGGCGCAAATCGGATCCTTTGTTCCGGCAGATAAAGCGAAAATAGGTGTAGTAGATCGTATTTTTACCAGGGTAGGCGCATCTGACAACCTGGCAAGTGGTGAAAGTACGTTTTTGGTGGAAATGAACGAAACCGCAAATATTCTGCATAATGCAACCGAGCAAAGTCTGGTATTGCTGGATGAAATTGGTCGCGGAACCAGCACATTTGATGGATTATCGATCGCCTGGGCAGTTACTGAGTATTTGAATAAGGAAGAAAGTCTACATGCCAAAACTCTTTTTGCTACGCATTATCATGAACTGACCGAATTATCGTTTCTGTATCCCAAAATAAAAAATTATAATATCGCAGTGGAAGAATTGGAAAGTGAAATTATTTTTTTACGAAAAATAATTCCTGGCGGAACCGATAATTCTTACGGAATCCACGTTGCCCAAATGGCAGGATTGCCATATCCGGTAATCGAAAGAGCACGGGAAATATTGGCTAACCTGGAGGCAAATGAATTAACACCGAATCGTACACCAAAACTGGCACAAAGACAGGCCGGACGCAATGTGGATCGATTTCAAATGTCTCTCTTTGACAGCCCCAAACCATCGGAAATTGAGAAGAATATCCGGGCTCTGGATATTGATAAATTAACCCCCATCGATGCCCTTTTAAAGCTGAATGAACTAAAGAAAATGATCGATAAAAAATAAAATATATCTCAATTATTGGTTTAAATTATCCGACTATTATTTGAAAACATTACAGGAAAATCCAACAAAAAAGTTATGTAAGTTCAGCAAATATTGAAGATAATGCATATTTTTTTCTTGCATTGGTTTTTTTTATACATTAGATTTAATATAATTATGTAGTTAAGCCTGATTTCATAGGAGCAAGTTATGAGGACTGTAACGAAAAAAGATGTGGCGAAGCGTACTGCGAAAGTATTGAATGAGAAGATATATACCACGGAAAAATTCGTAGATGCCATATTCACCACGCTGCGTCAAATCCTGTCTGAAGCGAATCCTGAAGTAAGAATTGAGATCAGGGATTTTGGTGTTTTTGAAGTTAAAAAGACCAAACCAAAACCAAAGGCACGTAATCCAAGATCTGGTGAAATTATTTATGTTCCTGCCCGGCGGAAAACTCATTTTAAGGCCGGCAAACTTCTGAAAGATGTTCTCAAAGATCCCCTTCCTATAGACGAGGAATAAAAAAGACATCCTTTTATATCCTTTCCACAGATTTGTTATTCGTATCACTCTACTTTAAAGTTTGATTTATTTTTTAATATTGGATAAATTAAATCATAATTTGCCGTCCATAATAAGCTGTTTTGATTCAATACCAGTTGAACTTCACTAATTTCTAAGGATGTCTCATGGAAAAACTAAGTGTTGCTTTAGTAGGCACCGGTGGAATATCACAGATATTTCGAATCCCTGCTTTACAAAATATCGAGAATGTGGAACTGGTTGCATTATGTGATGTTGATGAAGCTAAAGTGAGTTTAATTGCGGATAAATATGATATTAATAAAGTATATTTTGATTTTGAGAGCCTGATAAATAAAGAACAACTTGATGGGATTTTTATCTGTACTCCTAACAATTTTCATTATCCTATGGCGCTGGCAACTCTTAAAAAAGGAATACCCACCTTTGTAGAAAAACCGATGGCATTAAATTTTAGTCAGGCAAAACGTTTGACGGAATCGGCTAAAAATGCAAATGTGCCACTTGTAATGGGTATGAGTAACCGGTTCCGGGATGACGCCATAATTCTGAAAGATTTTATGAATAAGGATGAACTGGGTGTTCCCTATTATATTAAGACCGGCTGGCTCCGGCATTGGAACCTTGAACCCCAACAGTCCTGGTTATTTGATAAGAAGATATCCGGTGGTGGTGTGTTGATGGATATCGGGATCCAGCTGATAGATCTGTCTTTATGGCTGTTAAATAATCCAAAGGTCATGAATGTCCGGTCATTTAATTTTAATGTAGGGGCAAAAGAGGGTGTGGAGGATTCTGCACTTGCTGTATTGCAAACAGAAGAAAATGTGGTTATTACTGTTGAAGTTGCCTGGCGTCTACACCTCGAGAAGGATATGCATTACACCCATGTATTTGGTGAACAGGGTAGTGCTTTCCTGAATCCGCTACGTTTATTTAAAGACATGCATGGCAGTCTTGTAAATGTAACTCCGGTACACTCGACTCCCAGTGCCGATGTGTTTAAAAGTGCCTTTGTGCTTGAAATTCTTAATTTTCTCGAAGTAATCCGTGGTAATGCAGAACCCGTGACACCGGCTGAGGATGCTATTTACCTGATGCGCATAATGGATGCATTATATGAATCTGCGGAGCAGGGTGTTCAGATTGACCTGGATTAAACACCTGGATAAAACTGATCTCAGAGATAGTCTTGCTGCTGTTTTGCTTTTTGTTCTGGCTTTCCCGCCCAGTCCACTTGGTTTTCTGGCATATTTCGCAATAATTCCATTTTTATCAATTTGTTTACGAAAAAACACCCGCTGGTGCTTTAAAAACCGGATATGTAATCGGAACCTTCATAAGTATTATCTTTTTTTACTATGTTATACCATATTCGCTTTTCGATTTTGGTGTATTAATCATCCTAAATGCGATCCCATTTGCTCTATTTGGATTTCTTCAATCCTATTTTCTTCGCCCGGACCAGACCTTTGGTTTGATATTGTTCCCGTTTCTATGGACAGGACTGGAATATTTGCGGCAATTTGGTGACTTTGCCTTTACCTGGCTTAGTCTTGCCTATACTCAGACTTACTACCTGCCGCTGATCCAGATATCTGATATTACCGGTTACCTGGGTATAACGTTCTGGATATGCAGTGTAAATCTTCTGCTCCTGATGGTTTGGCGGCAAAGGAAAAATATTAGAATGGTCCTGATTCCAACGTCAATTATAGTGACCGGACTTTGCCTGTTGCTTATTTATGGCTCAATAAAAATTGATGCGCAGGAATTCTCAGAAGGCATTAATGTTGCATACGTACAACCTGATTTTGAAACCCGGCATGAGTGGGATAAAAAATCTGTGGATATAAATGTAGATATCTTATTGGATTACAATATGAGTATGATCGGGGATGAACCTGATCTGATCATTTGGCCGGAAACAAGCGTTCCATATCTTGATTCGTAGCGATAGTTTCTTAGTCTCTCAGATAGTTTCTCATACAAAACACCTCAAATATAATCTGATGTTTGGCACTCAGGATTTGAGTATCACAGAATCAGACTCCTTAAGACATAATTGTGTAATGCTTATTTCTCAAGGATCTGAAGCGTTGCAATCATATCATAAAATGCGCCTGGTACCCGGGGAAGAGGGTTTGCCATTCAGAGGGTTATTTTCATTTTTAAATATGAAAGAAATACTTAAACAGTATCTGACACCGGGTGACGACATAAGCATACTCTCACTAACTCTGCCCACAAGCCGTATAAAAAAGGGAAAAAATGGTTGGTATACAAAATCAGGAAAGGGGAGCCCGACGGAAATTCGCATCGGTGCGCTTATCTGCTATGAATCCATCTTTCCGGAATTGGCGAGAGAATATCGAAACCAGGGTTGTCAGTTACTCGTAGTGGTAACTAATGATGCCTGGTTCGGTTATAGTCATCAACCGTTCCAGCATTTGCAAACTGCAGTTTACCGGGCGATTGAAAACAGAATATCTGTGATTCAATCCGCCAATAGTGGCGTTTCCGGATTTATTGATCCTGCCGGAAGAATATCCGGTCAATCGGGCATATTTACCCGGGAGATGAGATCTTCGTTTTTACCATTGTCGACGAAACACACTTATTATGCGAAAATTGGTGATTGGCCCGGAATTATATCTTTAATTTTGGTTTTATTTTTTTATATTTACCATCAAATCAGACAGAGACGGGGCATTCATTGACTATAAAATCTCTTTTAAGTAAGTTAATTCTTTATATTATTTGTATATTTTTTTGGGTAACGGCTAATGCCCAGGATAATATCACAGTGATTGACAGTCTGATCAGTGAAATTTTTATTGAGCAGTTTTCAGGACCGGACAGGCTATCAGGAGATACCTTGTACATAGTTTCACCGGATAGTGCTGGTGATTTCAGGCGCTATGCCGGATTTATTCTGACCGGTAAACTTCAAAATTCGGGTTTTAAGGTATTCAGAAATGGGAGTACTCAAGGGACTGTCCTGGAACTGGCTCATACCGCAGTGGCGATCAGGTATAGTGAGCCATATTCAAGCAGCCTTTTTGGTCGTGATATGTCAAAACGCCATATTACAGTGAAACTTATTGGTCAAATTAGAAACGAACCATCGGGATTGGTAGTTAGATCCATTGAAGTTGAAAAAACTTTCTCCGATGAGATAAAATATAATAATATTGAGGAACTTGAAGCCTCTTCATATAGTTTCACTCAGGGAGAACGGGAAAAATACTCAAACTGGGACAAAATTGTTGAACCAGCGCTTATAATTTCCTCAATTGTTGTTATAGTCTTATTATTTTTTACACAACGCGCATGAATACGGGAGAAGTAGTGATTAAACAAATATGTTTGCTTTTATTAGGAATTTTGATTTTAGCTGGGTGTGGTGGAAAAAAACCACAGCCTGACTGGACTGCAGATGAATACTATACGTATGCCAAAGAAAAATATGATGATGAAGATTATTTCGAGGCAATTAATGATTTTACAGTAGTTATCTTAAGATACCCTGGAAGCACAGTTGCCGATAGTGCTCAGTTTTTTCTAGGAATGAGTCATTATTTTCTTGAAGAGTACATTATTTCGGCTGCAGAGTTTACAAAATTGGTCAATAATATGTCACGCAGTCCGTTGGTTCCCGATGCACAATTTATGCTTGGCGAAAGTTATTATGAAATGTCACCCCGTGCACCGCTGGATCAGGAATACAGTTTAAAGGCCTTGCGTGAATACCAGATGTTTTTGGAAGACTATCCCAGGCATCCCCGTAGTGCCGATGCAGAGCGAAAAATGTATGAATTGCGGGAAAAACAAGCCGAGAAGCAATGGAATAACGCAGAGTTATACCGGAAAATGCTCGAATATCAATCAAGCCTGATATATTATGATATGGTCCTCGAGAAGTATTATGATACAGATTTTGCAGATGATGCTCTGTATGGTAAAGCCATTGTCTATACGGAACTGGAACAATATATGGATGCTAAAGAACAACTGCTATTGTTCACAGAAAAGTTCCCGAATAGTGATCTTTTTCCTGCAGCAGAAAGATTACTCAAAAAAACACTGGATAGAATCGAAGACATTGAAGACGAGTAAGAAAATCATTGCTTCAAGTGAGTTGTTGTTTGTCTGATCCCCGTAAAATAGGCCTGTTTGGCGGGACGTTTGATCCCCCTCATCTTGCTCATATTAATCTGATCAAAAACGTTGCGAACCATCTCAATCTGGAACGGGTGTATTTTATCCCCTCGGCGCATCATCCCCTTAAAGAAAATGCAAAAATTACTCCGGTAGAAATACGCTGTGAAATGCTCGAGGCGGCACTGAAACCGCATCCTGAGTTTATACTAAGTAAAATAGAGATTGACAATCCGGCCACATCGTTTACGGTTGATACCTTAAGAAATTTCGCAAGATATGAAAACTTACATGGGGTTTCACTATATTTTATACTGGGTTCCGATAATATTGAAGAAATTCACTTATGGAAGGAACCCGATCAAATCTTTGAACTGGCAAAAATCGTTGTTCTCCGGCGTCCGGGTACAGAAAAATCGCCGCTGTTAAAAAAATATAAAGACAGAATTATTTTGCTCGATTTACCACTTATCTCCATTTCATCCACCGATCTGAGAGAGAAGATCAAGACAGGGCAGGCATATGATGATCTGTTACATGAAGGTGTTTCTGATGTGATCAGGAAGTATGATTTATATATATAAGTTTTGGTAATTAGTAATTAGTAATTGGGAATTGGTTATTGGCAATTGGGGACTTTTTGAAGTAAAAATATCGAATGTTGAATTTTGAAGTAAGAAGTACTCTGTGCCTCTTTGCCTGAACTCAGGGACTCAGGGGCTTTGAAAGTAAAAATGTTTAAAGATAGTGACAAAGCAACAAAGTGACAGAGTGACAAAGTTTTAAGATGCAATTAATTTCCAATTTCCAAGCAAAAATGACAAATCAAGCCCCAATGTCTAAATGTCAACTTTTTCTGCCCATTGATGCAGCTTAATTTGGGCATTCATTTGGCATTTGGATTTGGACATTTTTCATTTTTACTTGACAGGTGTTAAAATTGCAAAAAAATCTTTGTTCTTTGTCTCTTTGTCTCTTTGTCTCCAGATTATAACCGTCCTCCGTATTCATAGCACTAAGTTCTTTATCCCCTCCATCATCAAACTCATCTAAATTGTATTTTCGTCATTTAAACCTTAAATTCAATGGCTTTGTGGCGATTATAGAGCAAAAATCAAACAGTATATGGCAAAAACAAATAAAATAAAAATATCACTGGCGCAGGTTAGTTCCCGGTTAGGAGATGTGAACGCAAACATTGCAAAGCATATTGAGTATATTGATCAGGCTATTGCAGATAAATCTGATGTCATATTGTTTCCTGAGTTATCGCTTACCGGATATTCTCTAAAAGATGCGGTGTATGATGTCGCTATGCATGTTTCCGATGAAACATTGAAACCTCTTTTGGATAAAAGCCATAAAATAGCCATTATCTGCGGATTTGTAGAACTAACCGATAGTTTTGAAGCAAAAAATACCAATCTTTTTCTCAAGGATGGTAAAATTATATCACGCCATAGAAAAGTCTATTTACCAACCTATGGCGTTTTTGAGGAAAAGCGCTATTTTACCCCGGGAAACCGTTTCAGGGCATTTGATACAGATTTGGGAAGGGTTGGTATGCTAATTTGTGAGGATATCTGGCATCCTTCTTCTTCGATGATATTGGCGCTTGATGGTGCCCTGGCAATTTTTGTAAATTCGGCAGGTGTGCTCAGAGGGGTTCAGGGACAAAACAAACCCGAGAATATCCGGAACTGGGAGAACCTGATCAGAACATCGGCAAATGTCTACACCAGCTATTTCATATTTTGTAATAAAGTAGGTGTGGAAGACGGATTGACTTTCTGGGGCGGATCCGAGATTACAGATCCCCATGGCCAGGTTATGGAAAAAGCGCCTTATTATGATGAAGCAATGATAAGTGCTGAAATTGACTGGTTAAAACTGAAGAATGCACGGATACATTCAACCATGCTGAGTGATCTTCGCATTGATCTTGTAACAGAAGAACTGAGCAGAATTGCCAGAGCTGCGACGGAATATTAGTGATAGATTTTGTAAATTTAAAAGTACGCCTAAATATATATTCAGAGTAAGAACGGGAGTCATTATTAATGTATTTTTTCATTACTGCATCGGATAAAGAAATATCATCAATAATTAGTCAGCTGAAAAAAGCAGAATTTTAACGTTTCTACTTTTGACAATTTGTTTGAGTTCAAGAAAAAGGTTGAAAAAGAAACACCGGATTTGATTTTTATTGCTGATAATCTGCGTGAAAAAAATACCGTCGATATGCTGAATGCCATTCAGAGTATCGACAGGTTAAGCGGGATACCGGTGATCGGATTGGTTACCAAAGATGACCCGCAGGAATCGGTTGCTTTTTTACAGAATGGCGCAGTGGATGCCGTAAAAATTCCTGCAAATATTGATGAAATGATTGTCCGCATTCATTTGCGTCTTCAGGAATCGCAGATGCGCCGGCATTTTACCTCCTCACAGTTCTTCTGGAATGAAGCGCAGGAAAAAGAACAGGTGAAACGAACCGGTATTTTTAAATTCTTTGATCAGCAAAATACAGAAGTGGGAAATGTCTCAGTAAAGACAGGACGCCTGGTTCATGCCACATATGGCTCACTAATTAAAGAAGATGCCTTTCTGCAATTGGCGTGTAATGATAATCTAAAATTTGTATTCGATGATTTGGATGATGTGGAAGGAACCACGCTTAATGAAGGTATTACCAGTTTGCTGATGGAAGCAGCGAAACTGAAAGATGAAATTAAAAAACAAGAGGGTGAAGGCCGGGAAGAATTAAAAATTCTCGTTATTGACGAAAATCGAATTGCCAGAATAATGGCCAGTCGAATAGTTAAAAAAATGGGGTATGTCAGTAAAGTTACCAGCCCGAAAGAAATGACAGTACGTTTTATGGCCAATCTTGCGCCTCAAATGATCATTCTGGATTATAATGATGCCCAATCCGTAATGGATATGCTCTGGCCCACACCCCGCACTGAAGAAGATATTGCTGTATTTATTTATTGCGATGAAGATGTTAAAGATATAAATTTCGATCACATTAAAAAACATAGTATTACAGGAACTGTATATAAAAATAAATTTCACGAAGAGTTCAGTTCTATTTTACAAAAAGCAAAAATTACCTAGGAGGCCTGATGGAATTAAAAGATATTCGCCAACTGATAAAGATTGTTGAAAAGGCAGATATAGGCGAATTGGAAATAGTTGAGGATGGTAATAAGCTGAGAATTTCAAAAAATGGTCGCAGTACCAGTGAAAATATCATCTACAGTGCGCCTCAGGCACATACACTTTCTAATGCTTCCGGACCAATTCCGCAAAACCAGGTACCTTTGCCTACAGTTCTTGTTCCCTCTAAATCGGATGCTGATACTTCTGCAGAGGATGGCAGCGTAGGTGATTATTTGGAAGTCAAATCACCGATGGTTGGAACGTTTTACCGTTCACCTTCTCCCGATGCGGATGCATATGTAGAAGTTGGACAGACCGTGAATGTCGGTCAGACAACATGTATTATTGAAGCGATGAAACTGATGAATGAGATTGAATCCGAGTTCAGTGGTAAAATTGCCAAAATTATGGTTGAAAACGCCCAGCCCGTAGAATATAATCAGACGCTCTTTTTGATTGAAAAATCCTAATGAATGCGATTAAAATATAAGCTATTTTTTAGTTATCTCATTCTCATTCTATTTTTATCTCTCGCGCTCATTTTACAGATAACCCAAATCCAACATCTTGATCAAACCGTAAAAATCCGCATTGAGCAGAATGTCAGGGAGATTATTGACCTTTCACTGCAGCAACAAGTGCTGGAACGGGTGTATGATCAATATCTTCTGTACATTATTCCCGGTCAGCAAAAAAATAGATATAAATCAGATCTGGTTACCATTCTCAGGGACTATTCCCGTCAATGGGAAGATTTTAAAACACGCAAAAGCAACTCACCTGAATTCGGATTTATACCGCCATTCAGTTACTTTCTTGATCCATACATAAATTCTTCTGAAATCACAAAATTCCGTGAAGATAAAGTTCAAAACCAGGAAAAATGTGAACAACTATGGGCCGAATCTCACTCACTCATACTAAATGATGTTCGTCATAATGAAAATCATTTGTCAAAGGTGAAAAAAAATATTAACGGCCTGAGAAAGAGCCTGTTAAATCTTAGCAATATTATTGGAGATGAGGCAAAACTAAATGGCGGGGTGATGGCAACGGTAACTGAAATGCTCCGAATAATTATTCTGTCAATTATTGGTGGTTCCCTGGTGTTAAGTGTGGGTATAGCCTTGTTTGTCACACGCAAGATCTCTGCTCCGGTTGAGGAATTAAAACTGGGATTAGAACAGGTTGCCATCCAAAATTATAATGTCAATATTAAACACAAGACAAATGATGAAATTGGCGAACTGGCAAGCGCATTTCAACAAATGGCCCTGAGGTTGAAAAAGAATGAAACCTATAAAACCGACATGCTTTCTCAGTTTACTCATGAAATGAAAAGTCCGCTTGGTGCTATAAAACAGGCTGTGAATTTGCTTGATTCTCCTTCAGAACCACTGTCGGATAAAGATCGGGAGCGTCTGATATCCATCATTCGCGGAAATAATGAAAATCTTTTTCGCCTGATCACCAATATCTTACGCAGCACCACGTATCAGGAATCAAAATTAAAATTGTCGCTTGGCTGGGAAAATATCGCTACTCTGCTGAGCAATGTGTTGATATTACTATCACCTTCTATAAAAGAAAAAAAGATGAAAGTTAATCTGGATTTTACATCCGAAAAAATAGAATGCGAGGTCGATGCAGAACGGATAAAAGAAGTCTTTCATAACCTGGTAACTAATGCGATTAAATTCGCACAGAATAACACCGAACTTTTTATTACCGTCAGTGAGAAATATCCCGCGGTTATCATTAAACTCCGGGACCAGGGTATTGGAATTCCACATGAGGAAATCCCGTATGTCTTCGAAAAAATGTATCGGGCTTCAAATTCAAAAAACATATCAGTAAAGGGAACCGGATTAGGGCTTTTTGTGGTTTCGCAAATAATCAGGGCTCATGGTGGAAAGATAAAAGTGGACAGCCAATTAGGCGAAGGAACGGAGTTTACGATCATTCTGCCTCGGACCCGGCAAATTGCAGAAGAAGGAGGATGGTTATAGATGGATGAGCAAATTACTATACTTTTGATTGATGATGAAGATGACTTTCTGTTTATGACCGGTAAAGCGCTTAAACAAAGCGGATTTTTAGTTGATACCGCGCAGGGAGGTAATGAGGGTCTTAAAAAGATGCGCGTGAATTTACCTAATCTGGTACTTCTTGATTTAAACATGCCGCAACCGGATGGCCATCAGGTCTGTGATACAATCAAAAAAGATCCGGCCCTGAGAAATATACCGGTCATTATCCTGACGGCAAGTGATGATATTTCTGACAAATTAAAACGACTGGATGGCGGTGCGGATGACTATATTACAAAATATACCGATCAGCGTGAACTGGAAGCCAGAATTAAATCAGTAGTACGCCGCCAGCGGCAGAACCTGGACAGCAATCCCCTGACACATTTGCCCGGTAATAGTGTTATCCAGAATTTGCTTATACAAAAAATACAGCAAAAGGAAAAATTCGCCGTCGCCTATACAGATTTAGATAATTTTAAAGCATATAATGATAAGTATGGTTTTAATAAAGGTGATGAGGTTATTCTTTATACGGCCAAAGTGTTAAATGATTCTTGCGATGACAATGATTTTATCGGACATATCGGTGGAGATGATTTTGTAGTTATATCCACTCCGGCAAAAATAAATAATATTACAGATATGGTGATAAAAAAACTTGATTCCGGCATGTTAGAATTCTATAATGATCAGGATCGAAATGCAGGATATATTGAGACAAAAAACCGGCAGGGAAAAATCCAAAAATTTCCATTTGTATCGATCTCGATCGCTGTTGCTACAAATTTGCACAGAGAATATGCCAACATTGGTGAAATAGTAAAAGTAGTCACAGAATTGAAAAAATTTGCCAAGCAAAAAGAGGGAAGCAGTGCAGTATTTGATAAACGTACCGATTAATTATAGAAAATTGATCATCTCAATTGGATTTTTATCAATATTCGTTCTAATTTTAGGATGTTCATCACAAAAATATTCAAAGCAGATTGATGAACCATATTATAGAGAATTGAGCCTGTTTCGCAGAGCGACGGTTCTGCTTAATCAAGGTCAATATTCACAGGCCGGTGATTTATATACTCAATTTTTAGAAAAGTATCCGAAACATCCGTATTCGGATGATGCGGCTTATCGGATTGCATATTTGCATGTGATCTCAGATCCTGAAAACCCGTATTATGACTATCAGAAAGCCCGTATACTTTTTCAGAAATTTATCGAAAGTTATCAAAATAGTCACTATATTACTGCCTGCAAAAATTGGATAAGTGTTCTGGATTTAAGTCTGCAGTCGGTACCTGCTAAAACGCAACGAGGATATATTGCGGAGCAAAAAACCGATGATATGCTCGCACTGGAAAATGAAAAGTTGCGGCAGGAAAATGAAAAACTACGACATGATCTTGAACAATTGCAACAGGCCTTAGAACGGTGAAAGGAAGATACATTGTTTAATAAAGTATTAATTGCCAACCGTGGTGAAATTGCGCTAAGGATAATCCGTGCCTGCCAGGAGCTTGATGTTGCTACTGTGGCAGTTTACTCCGAGGCGGATGCAGATTCCCTGCATGTACGCTTTGCAGATGAAGTGGTATGTATCGGACCGGCTCAAAGCAGCGATAGTTATCTGAATATGGTTAGAATTATTTCAGCTGCAGAAGTTACCGGGGCAGATGCGATTCATCCGGGTTATGGTTTTTTGGCGGAAAATCCCGAGTTTGCTGAAATTTGTGCATCCTGTAATATTACCTTTATTGGTGCCAGCGCCGATGTCATCCGACGCATGGGGAACAAGGCAGAAGCCAAAGAGACCATGAAGAAAGCCGGGGTACCGGTAGTGCCGGGAAGTGAAGGTATACTGAAAAATCTTGATCATGCAAAGAAACTTGTTAAGTCTATGGATTATCCGGTCATGCTCAAGGCAGTGGCAGGTGGCGGCGGTAAAGGAATGCGGGTTGTTAACAGTGAAGATCAACTTGAAATGAGTTATATGATGGCCAGCGCTGAGGCTGAGGGTTCCTTTGGCAATGCGGATCTTTATATGGAAAAGTTTATTAAAAATCCGAGACATATTGAAATCCAGGTTATGGCAGATGCACACGGAAATGTGGTTCATTATGGAGAGCGTGAATGCTCTATCCAGAGACGTCATCAAAAGTTACTTGAAGAAGCACCCTCAGTTGCAGTGAGTGCAGAATTAAGACAGATAATGGGTGAAGTGGCGGTAAAAGGGTGTAAAGAAGTTTCTTACCTTGGTGCCGGTACAATTGAATTCTTGCTGGATGACAAGCAGAACTTTTATTTTATGGAAATGAACACCAGAATCCAGGTGGAGCATCCGGTAAGCGAAATGGTATATAACCGCGATCTGGTAAAAGATCAGATTAGAGTACATGCCGGCGAAGAAATTGGATACAGCCAGGATGAGATTAAAATTCACGGTCATGCTGTTGAATGCCGGATTAACGCGGAAAACTGGGAGCGAAATTTTATGCCCAATCCGGGTCAGATATCGGACTTACATTTTCCGGGCGGACCGGGTGTTCGCGTGGATTCTCATATGTATGCACAGTACCGTATACCACCATATTATGATTCACTGATCGCCAAGTTAATAACCTTTGGTAAAGACCGCGAAGAAGCGTTTAAAAGAATGGAGCGGGCCCTGGATGAATTTGTCGTAGAAGGTGTAAAGACGACAGTTCCATTTCATCGCAAACTGATAGCACATCCTGATGTACGAAGCGGTAATTTTAATACCGGTTTTCTTGAGCGGGTGGATTTGCTGAAAGAGTAGGAACTGAGTACCTGGCAATCGGTGTTCCCCTTTAAAAAAGGGGGGTAGGGGGTTGTTAGGAACTTGATGCTGGATTCTGGATGCTAGATGCTGGGCACTTGGCGCTGGGTACACGGTTCACGATTATTATATTAGGACATATACTAATCCCATAGGGATTGAACACTTGTAATATGGTAATGTCAAAAGTCCTATGAAAAAATGAAAAACAGGATTAAAAGATGAAACCACAGAGCACTCAGAGGAAAACTCTGAGTCCGCCAGTGGGCAGATCCGCCTACCCAGGCTGTTGCAAATTAATTAATTTAGGTGCTAAAGCACCAACTAACTTTAGGGATCTTTTTATCCCCGTCTTAAAAGCCGGGGCTAGTCATTTGTTATATATGAAGTTGCAAAAAATCATTTGCCCTGCGCTTTAGCGCAGGGATATCTGAATCTCAACAAATATAGGGGCTTTAGCCCAAAATGTGTTGACTTATCTGAAAGCAGAAAATCTAAAAGTCGGATTGTTGATCAATTTTAATGTTGACAAATTAAAAGAAGGAATAAGGAGAGTTATCTTATAAGAGATCACAGAGAAGAGATGATTAGAAATAGCATTAACACAAATAATATTAATAATTTACTCTGTGTATTCAGTGGTTATTTTTTACACTACCTGTAATATTAATGGGAGGATATATGAATATTCCAAAAGATCTGAAATTTACGGAAGACCATGAATGGATCCGGGTTGACGGCGAAACTGCAATAATCGGAATCACAGACTATGCCCAGGGGGAACTGGGTGATGTTGTTTATGTGGATTTGCCTGCCGAAGGGGATTCTTTCGCTAAACAGGATGTGTTTGGTACAATTGAGGCCGTGAAGGCTGCTTCAGATCTGTATTGTCCAATTTCCGGTGAAGTTGTTGAAATTAATGACCAGATTGCTGATGCACCGGAAACAATAAATAAAGATCCATATGGTGATGGCTGGATGATAAAACTGAAGATTTCTGATCTGACTGAAATTGATGATCTAATGGATGCTACCGCGTACGAAGAACAAATTAGCTGATATTAAGTTGCGCTCAGCCATCAGCCATCCGCTATCAGCAACTGCCAGAAAAACTGAGAGCCGATGGCCGAACAGCCCAGTATACCGATGTAAATCAATGTACCAAACTGTCATTATCTGAAAGGATGATTAAAACTAAATGCCATTTCTAACTAATTCAGACAAAGATATTCAGGAAATGCTGCACCATATAGGTGTATCGGATATCGAGTCACTCCTGTCAAATATTCCCAATGATCTGAGATTTAAGGGCAAACTGGCCATTCCGGATGCCATATCTGAAATGGAGGTTAGCACGCTTATCGAAGAACTGGGTAAAAAAAACCGGCTTGGAACCTCTTTTCTGGGAGGTGGAACATATGATCATTATATACCGGCGATTATCGATACATTGATTGGCCGTTCTGAATTTTATACCGCATATACGCCTTATCAACCCGAAGTCAGCCAGGGTACCCTGCAATCCATTTATGAGTTCCAATCCATGATATGCGAATTAACAGCTATGGATGTTACCAATGCATCGATGTATGAAGGCGGATCGGCATTGGCAGAAGCCATGCTTCTGGCATGTGCCCATACCCGACGGAATAAAATAATTATTTCCGGCTCGGTAAACCGCAGGTATAAACAAGTGCTGGAATCATATATCCAGCACAATGACATCGAACTAATTGAAATCCCGGTAGATAATTTTACAACGGATTTGAATCAATTTAAAAGCGAATTGAATGAACAAATCGCCGCGGTGATAATCCAGCATCCAAATTATTTTGGTTATCTGGAAGATGTGTTTGCCATTACGGATTTAGTTGAATCGACCGGCGCACTTTTTATATCCTATTATGACCCCATTTCATTAGGAATTTTAGCACCTCCGGGACATTATGGCGCTGATCTGGCCATATCCGAAGGACAGGTTTTAGGAAATAAACAAAATTTTGGCGGTCCGTTTGTCGGGCTGTTCTCGGCCAAAGATAAATATATCCGTAAAATACCCGGTCGTCTTTCAGGAAAAACCACCGACCTGGATGGCAAAGAGGGGTATGTGTTAACGTTGCAGACACGTGAACAGCATATACGACGGGATAAGGCCACATCAAATATTTGTACAAATTCCGGGTTAATGGCTCTGGCTGCTACAATCTATCTTGCAGTTATGGGACGTCAGGGCATCAGGGAGACGGCAAATCTTTGTCTGCAAAAAAGCCATTATCTGGCGGAAAAATTGAATTCATTACCAGGAATTAATATAGATCTAACACAACCGTTTTTTAAAGAATTTGTAATTGAATTTCCCTTTGAAGCAACACGAACGCTGACAGCCCTGAAAAGTCAGAATATATTCGGCGGGATTCCATTGGAGGAGATTGGATATCCCAATCATTTACTGGTGGCCGTGACAGAAAAGAGAACCAAACAGGAATTAGACAGGTATGTGGATGTTGTTAAGGAACTGATAGGATAATATATAATGCAGACAATTCTGGTAGTTGACGATAATGAAGATATGGTAGAAACTCTGGAGCGATTATTCTCCTTTTATCAATATAAGGTACTTAAGGCCCTTAATGGTAAAGTGGCTGTTGAAATTGCCCAAAAAGAACAACCGGATATCATCATTCTTGATGCGCATATGCCTGTCATGGATGGTTTTGAAGCATGTAAAATTTTGAAAAATAAAAAGAAAACAATGGAAATTCCCATTGTGATTCTGACTGCGAAATATCTGGATCAAAAGAGCAGGGAGAGTGGTCTTAGTATTGGTGCAGAAGATTATCTGGTTAAACCATTTAATTCTAAAGAACTGGTTTCAAGGATCAAAACGCTGCTGCAGAAGACCCAGATGAAACGGGCCTTAAAAAGAGAAAATGTGGAGTTATCCAACCTTCAGAAACAGGTTTCCCGTGAGATGGATAAAACTCCGAGTTCTGATGCATCCCAGCAGGAAAATCTGGCCATCGATCAATTAACCGGATTATACAGCACTAAATATTTGTGGGAACGATTAAAAGAAGAATATCACCGGGCGATGCGTTATGAAACACCCATATCCGTAATTCTCATTGATATCGACTCATTTGGGCGTATCAATGATAATTTTGGTTACCAGGTGGGTGATTATGTGATAATGAAAATTGCTAATACCATATTGAACAACACCCGGATAACTGATATTGTGGCCCGCTTAAACGGGGCGTATTTTGCGGTAATATTACCCCAGACCGATGCCCAGGGCGGCTATTTTGAAGCCGAACGTCTGCGTGTGGCTTTGGATCAAACCGACTATACTGATGAGTTTATGACTAACAAGCCACGCCGGAAAAATGATCTGGCAACGGTAACGGCAAGCATCGGAGTCGGGACATATCCTTCAGAACAAAAGATTGCATCTGAAAAGGAATTATTTGGTCGGGCAAAAAAAGCCCTGGATAAAGCAAAAACCAGTGGCAAGAATAAAACGTTTACTTTTGAAAAGGTAGGATAGAAATTGTATCGAAAACTGATATTTGACCTTAGTAAAGCGGATAGAAGAGGACATCATCTACCGGAATGCGATGTCCCGCAAAAAGAAATTAGAGAGCATATAGATAGCCGATATTTAAGAAAAACGGATGCAGCATTACCTGAAGTTGCCGAGAATGAAATTGTACGTCATTACACCGCGCTATCGACCCTGAACCATCATGTGGATAAAGCATTTTATCCATTAGGTAGTTGTACCATGAAGTATAATCCAAAAATAAATGAAAAATTGGCTGCGACCCCAGAATTCAGTCAATTGCATCCGGATCAGGAACAGGAGACTGTGCAGGGCGCATTACAAATGCTCTATGAATTGCAGGAATATCTCAAAGAGATCACCGGTATGAGTGGTGTCACGCTCCAGCCTGCGGCCGGATCGCAGGGTGAATTGGTTGGGTTGCTCTTGATGCAGCAATATCATAAGAAAAAAGGTGAACACCGCAATACCATTCTTATTCCGGATTCTGCGCATGGAACAAATCCGGCCAGTGCTGTGATTGCAGGATTTAAAATCCAAACACTCAAGTCCAATGAAAATGGTGTTCTGGATCTTCAGGACCTGAAAGATAATATTTCACCGGATGTGGCTGGATTTATGCTTACCAATCCCAACACACTGGGTATTTTTGAACATCAGGTAAAAGAAATTAAGGCAATACTGGAAAGTGTCGATGCTATATTTTATATGGACGGGGCAAATATGAATGCTTTGTTCGGTATAGTTCGGCCCGGCGATATGGGTTTTGATGTGATGCACCTGAACTTGCATAAAAGTTTTTCCACGCCTCATGGTGGCGGTGGACCCGGAACCGGTCCGGTTGCAGTAAATGATAAATTACTGCCTTATTTACCAGAACCGGTGGTAAAATATGATAATGAGACATATTCAATGTTTAAAGGCAGTGCAGATAGTATTGGACGGGTTCATAGTTTTTATGGTAACTTTGGACTGCTTTTACGTGCCTATGTGTATATTCGTGCGGTAGGTGCGCAGGGATTCCGTGATATTTCGGAGCATGCAATTATAAATGCAAATTATCTGTACGCAAAACTTAAAGATCATTATGATCTGGGATATGATTCTCAGCCAATGCATGAATTTGTTTTATCTGCCGAAAAGCAAAAAGAAAAGGGCGCCAGGGCACTGGATATCGCCAAAAGACTTCTCGATTTTGGTGTGCATCCGCCAACGGTATATTTCCCGATGATTGTTAAAGAGGCCATGATGATTGAACCGACCGAGAATGAAAGCAAAGAAATGCTCGATTTTTTTGCCGATGCATTAATCCAGATTGACAAAGAAATAACTGAAAATCCGGAGATATTACATTCCGCACCGCATTCCACACCTGTAAAAAGATTAGATGAAGTTGGCGCGGCACGAAATGTTGATGTAAATTATTTTAAACATTCGAACAGCTAATCTGTTTGAGCCGGGAGAATTAAATGAGTAAAAAGATCCTAATTGTTGACGACAATCCGAGTGTATTGAAATTACTCAATATCAGTCTGTCAAAAGCAGGTTATAATATTGTAGAAGCTGAAAACGGTGAAGTGGCGTTTCAGGTCGCAAATAAAGAATTGCCGGATTTGATCATATCGGATATTATGATGCCGCAGATGGATGGTATCGAATTATGCTGGATGATCCGTGAAAATTCTGAAGTACCGCTGGTTCCGTTTATTTTCCTGACCTCATTTGATGATTCTGAGATGGAAATACGGGGATTCCGTGCCGGTGCCGATGAATATCTTAACAAACCCATTGATCGCAAGGAACTGCTTGAACGGGTTGAGGAATTATTAAGCCGGACCGAAAAACTCAAGACGATTGATGACACGACCGATGCCAAAAAGGCATTTGAAGGGGATCTCAAGGATCTGAGCATTGTCGAACTGGTTCAGATGCTTAATTTAAATAAGAAGTCAGGCATATTGCATATCACCGGAAAAAAAACCGGGCAGATATATTTAAAGGGCGGCCAGCTGATTGGTGCAAAGACCGATAAAAATGAAAGTGAAGAAGCGGTATATGAGCTGGTCACTTTTGAACAGGGTTCATTTAAGTTCGAAGTAACCGATGATGGTTTGATCCCAAATATCAAGAACAGCACCATGAATGTAATCATGGAAGCCTGCCGGATCATGGATGAGAATAAGCATGAGGGAAACTAATTAGAAATGAGAGATTAGAAATTGAAAAATGGGCAATAGGCAATTGGCAGTAGGCAATAAATATGACAATGAGTACTCAAATTTATCTTGACATTAATTAGTGTACCTTTGAAATTTCTCTAATCTCTAATCTCTAATCTCTAATCTCTAATCTTATAATTCTGAAATACGGTCTTGACTGAATAAAAAATCATAATTAAATTACAAGACTATGTGAAAACATGGGCCAGTAGCTCAGTTGGTAGAGCAGCGGCCTTTTAAGCCGTTTGTCGAAGGTTCGAACCCTTCCTGGCTC
>CAVXXB010000017.1:0-66260 GCA_963765585.1 Calditrichia bacterium
AGACAATTTATTTTTATATAAATGATACCAACCCCAACATTCAGCCATTAAGCAACCTACCCACCCTAACCGAACCGGTTATTTTAGATGGCACGTCTCAAACAGGCTATTCCGGTTTACCCATGGTACAGGTGAGTGGTCCGTTCGGTGGAATAACACTGAATGGAGGTGGAAGTATAGTCAAGGGACTTGCCCTTAACGCAACTTCAGGGTATGGATTAACACTATCTTCAGTAGGATCAAATAGCATTACAGCAAACCATATTGCCGGTATTTCCATATCTTCCGAAGCCAATACTATTGACGGGAATACCATAACAAATCGAGTTACAGATGGCATTACTATCAACGCCGGCGGAATAAACAATCAGATTGGTGTTTCAGCCGGAAACGCAAGTGACAGCAATACCGGATATGGTATATCTGTTAATAATGCGAATGACAATGTTCTGATGAACAATAATATAAACACTAACTCTGCAGGTGGTATTTATATCTCCGGGAGCACCGGCATCATAAATGCAAACTCCATTACCGGAAATACAGGTACAGGTTTATCACTGAATCTGGCAATGATAACACATTTCGAGAATTCCATCACCGGAAATACAGGTGACGGTGCTGTAATCAGCGGAAATAATAATAATCTGGCTGGAAATACAATAACAGATAATACCGGGTCAGGCCTGGCTGTCAATGCCGGAGCGGGCAATCAATCTCCGATAATACAATCGAGAGAAATACGCTGGGTGGTATTGCCGTATCGAACAGCACCGGATATTTTACCAGAAATATTGTCTCGGATAACTTAAGTTTCGGCATTTCGCTATCATCTGCCGATAGTATTTCACTTGATCTTAATCAAGTCACAGGAAATTCCGGTGATGGTATCATTATCAACGGCAATGTAAATACCCTTTCAGATAATACAGTAAATGATAATGCGGGAACAGGTTTATCAGTAACGGCCGGTTCAGGAAATCAAATTACGAACAATTCATTTGCAACCAATGCGCTGGGTGGAATTTCTATTTCCGGCAATAGCGGAATTCTGACGGAAATATGGTTACCGGGAATTTGGATTTCGGTATCTCATTGGCGGCTGCTGATGATAATACTCTAAATCAAAATCAAATTCATAGCAATTCAAGTCATGGGTTGTTAATTAACGGCAGTGAAAATTTTATCACCCATAACACCATTTATGATAACGGGCTGTCAGGCAGCGGCGCAGGCGTGTTTGTTGAAACCGGAAATGACAACACAATTTTATATAACTCAATTTATAACAATACCGTTCTGGGTATTGAATTGGCACCTTCTGCAAATGATTCACGGTACTTCCGACTCTCAATACGGTTTATTCCTGGCAGGATGAAACTGCGCTGCCGAGAATAAAAGGCGGTACATATATTGAGGGAAATCTAAATACAATTCCCGGCGAAGGTTATAAAATTCAGTTTTTTGCCAATTCAGATATGAATAAACGTGAAGGTAAACGTTATCTGGGTGAAGTCAATGTAGATGCAGATATTGCCGGTGATGCCGAAATAATTGCTAATTTTAAAGATGTGGTGGTGGCACCCGGTGAATTCGTCAGTGCAACGGCTACAAAATTAGGCTTTGGATACGTTCCCTTGGGTACATCTGAATTTCAATATCTATCGGCCTGACTGAAAGTGAAAGTGACCATTACAAGGTAAACACGACGCTGGCGGGAATTCCGTTGCACTGGAAAGATGGCAGCGGCGACTATCAAATCGCACAATCAATGGTTGATCTTGGTTATGATGATGAAGTCGAAACCGGTTTTAACACCTGGAGTGCTTTGCAGCAACTGACTTATACGCGTAAGAATCTGAATCCTACAGAGCAATGGGGCGGCAATGCCGATGGTGTGAACAATGTGGTATGGATTTCTGATTCAACAGATTGGGTGAATCTGGCCGAGGCACCTACTAATGTAGCCGCCATTACCCGTGTTAGATATAACGCAATTAATGGTGAGATGATCGATGTGGATATTGCCTTTAACGGCCAGCCAATTTCACTCACCGGTCTGGGTATCTATGAATGGGGAAGCGATGGTGCCATAGATAAACTGGATGTTAAGAATACCGCCACCCATGAGATTGGACATTATTCCGGTCTGGCTGATTTATACAATCCGGGTGATTCAGAATATACTACTAAGATGGCCAACAATAACCATCCGGCCACCATGTATGGCCGCATCGATGTGGGTGAGACATACAAGCAGAGCCTGCATCCTGCTGATTTTACGAATCAGGCGGATGTGACAAAATATGATATCGGTGGTATCAATTACATTTATGATAATCTGAATGATGTGTACTATGATATCGTTCTGGTCTTTGACGGAACAACAAATTTCATATCCGAAGACGTGTTGAATGGTTTTACACCTTCAAAAAATGCGGCGATCGAACTGGTAACAAAACTCAGAATTGGTGACCGTATAGGTTGGGTCAACGGTTCAATTACAGAAACCATTGGCACTGATTTCAATGCCAAATTAAACGATCTGGATATGCTGGAACCCAACCAAACGGGAAATCTGGCAGACCGGATACTGGCTGCAAACACTCTTCTATCCGGCCCATCTTCTAATAAAAAAATAATTATTTTATACAGTGCCGGTGAAATTTCACCGTTTTCACTGATAACAGATTTGAATATCAGTTCTGATATCAGAGTATTTACTCTGGGTTTTGATGGCTTGAACGAAGGCCAGGATTTGATGAGTTATCTGGCAGACAAAACAGAAGGTGAGTATTATGAAATAGCCAGTTCAACCGAAATCCCGACGGCCACAAATATAATCTGGCTGCGTTTGCTTGGGCTGCAGATATCTTATTTATCAGAAGAAATCAGCAGCGAGTTATTTGAAGGCGGTCTGGCCTGGCAAGGCGGATTAGCCTGGCAGGGTGGCCTCGCATGGCAAGGCGGTCTCGCCTGGCAAGGTGGTCTGGCATGGCAGGGCGGCTTAGCGTGGCAGGGTGGTCTCGCCTGGCAAGGCGGTCTTGCATGGCAGGGTGGTCTCGCCTGGCAGGGTGGCACACTTGAGATGGGTTTGGCCTGGCAAGGCAGTGAGTATGAATTGATCATGTTACCGCCAGGCGTTTTTGTAACCGATCCGCCAAATTTACCGGCGGAAGCCATATCAGAAGCTAATTATGATGCGCCACAAAATGCAGCATATGAAATTGAGTTATTGAGTGGTTATGACGAATTTGGTTATCCTTACAAATTTTTCCGGATAAATAACCCCGGACTGGGCGCCTGGACCTATGCGATTATTGAAAACGAACCGCCGCCACCGGGTGAAACTGAGCCGGTTAGAGTTTATCTGGCAAATGAATCAGATCTGATTTTGGAGTTTAAAACCGATCAGGAACGCTATACCCGGCAAACCGATCCTAATGGCAACGCTATACCTGTAACGGTTAATTTACAAGCCTCATTACTTCAGGGTGGTGAAACGAGCGGGCTGGAAGGCGACACAAAAACAGTGGGAGAACCCATCGATGATGCCATCGTCAGTGTGCAGATTACCGCACCCGACAGTCAGCAAAGTGTCGGATTTTTAACACCAATCGGTGACGGATTATATACCATCACACTCGAAACAACATTGTTAGGCAATTATGACATTAGTGTGATAGCCTCTGATAATGTTCCGAATGGTGGTCGTAATAATAGTCAGTATGTGATTACAACCGAGCATTCTTTCTTTGTATCACCATATGAAGGGCCGACCGAACTGAACAGCAAAATATATATTCAGTATGCAAAGCAGCAATTGGAAAATATTTTGACAGAATACTGTTCCTCCAAAAATGACTGCAGTCTGGACAGAAATACTGAACGGAATTTAAGTGGTGCCGTTTCTTTGATTAAATCCGCGTTGGGATATTTTGAAGACGGAGACAAACTAAAGATTTCAAGAGGATTAACTTTTTACGATAAAATCACATCTGCGGTAAATGATATCTATGCGTATATCAGTGATCCTGATTTTGGCCAGGATGTTGATCTTGCAATATATTATCTCAGGGAAGGATCATACAGACTGGCTGTCATCGTAAGAGATGAGGCAGAAATAGACGGTGATCAGACAGAATTAACCAATGCCAACAGAGAACTGGGCAAAGCTATTCTTGACTCCAAGCAAAATAATTATGTATATATATTTAATCATCTGACCAATGCCTGGAAGTTTGCCATGAGGGCTATGGGTGCCAACCTCAAGAAAACAGAGGCTGAGATTGACGTTGCCGAAGCAGCACTACCCACAGAGTTTAAACTGGATCAGAATTATCCGAATCCGTTTAATCCGACCACCCGGATTGATTTTCAATTGCCGGAGAAGAAATTTGTTTCTCTGAAGATCTATGACATCCAGGGAAATCTGGTAGCCACATTGGTTTCAGAGCAAATGAATGCAGGTTTTCATAGCGTGCAGTGGAATGCCAATGGCCATGCCAGTGGTGTGTATTTCTACCGATTTACTGCCGATTCATTTGTCGCGACAAAGAGATTGTTGTTGCTGAAGTAATATGCGCTTCTCCGGAAATAATTTCCGGAGAAGATATTTAATAACCCTCCCCTATCCCCTCCCTCCGCCTAACAGCGCAGGGAGGGGCATCAGAGGGTGACTATTTATCTCTCGCATAGGCGCAGAGACGCTAATGTAGGGAACGGTCTGAGACCGTTCCGCGAATTTTAATTTTATGCGGAGTAGAGATTAGAAATGAGTGGTTGGCTGTTGGCCGTAGGCAGGCACTAATAACCAATAACTAATTACGAATTACTAATTCCCAGTTCCTAATTTCTATTTTTTTCTCTGCGGCTTCGCGGCTCTGCGAGATGTTTTAATAAGTATTTTTTATAGGTTTGAGATTTTTCTTATGTATAGAGTGATTCAATTTTATGTGTTATTTTCCCTTTTATTCTTCTCAATAACATTCGCCCAGCAACATATCCCGTTTAACCATCTGACCGTTGATGACGGTCTGTCACAAAGTTCGGTTACCTGTATTTTTCAGGATCAAAAGGGATTCATGTGGTTTGGCACCCAGGACGGTTTGAATCGCTATGACGGATATAATTTTAAAGTATTTAAAAACAATCCTGCAGACTCAACCACACTGACAGATAATTTTATATTTTCAATATTTGAAACGACATCAGGCAGTCTCTATATCGAGACGCAAAGTCGTACATTGCATCAGTATATTCCCCTGTCAGAATCCTTCCGCATTGTAAATAAAGATAGCGTGGATCTGGCAAACTCGAAGATGAGTACCATTGGCGCACTGCTTATGGAATCTTCCGGAATAACCTGGACTGGTGGGCTTAGCAGCGGTAACGGATTAACCCGTTTCAATAAAATCACCGGTGAGAGTGCGGTGTATAAACACGATCCGGCCGATCCCTTTAGTTTAAGCAATGATAAGGTCTATTCAATATTCCGGGATCAAGCAGGAAGTCTTTGGATTGGAACCAAGGGCGGTCTGGATAAACTGGACGAAAAAACCGGAAAATTTATCCATTACAGACATGATCCCAAGGATCCAAACAGTTTACCTGATAATTGGGTATGGTCAATATATCAGGATTCGAAACATAATTTATGGATTGGTACGGCCAGTGGTGGTTTGGCCAGATTAAACCCGAAAACCAATCGTTTTACAAGCTTTCAAAATGATGCCAATGATCCAACCAGTATCAGCAATAATTTTATTTTCTCCATATATGAAGACCGCAGTTCACAAATGTGGATCGGCACAAATCTGGGAGGTATAAATTATTTCCATCCGGCAACCAGTGCATTTAAACATTATAAAAATGATCCCGTTAATAAGAATAGTCTATCAGATGATCTTGTCGCCACCATGATGGTCGCCAAAGACGGAACATACTGGATCGGAACAACCAATGGCGGATTAAATAAATTCGATCATGACAGAGAAATATTTAACAGTTATACGCACAATCCCAAAAACCCGAACAGCCCGACCAGCAATTCAATCCAATCTTTAATGGAAGACAAATCCGGAATAATATGGATCGGATCCTATAGTAATGGTCTGAGTGCCTTTAATCGTAAAACGGGAAAGTTCAAACATTATCTGCACAATCCATCCGATCCGGCGACCCTTTCTGATAACCGTATATATTCTCTCGCCGAAGACAAAATTGGTAATATTTGGATAGGAACCTATGGGGGTGGTTTAAACAAAATTGACAAAAATGTCTGGTAAAATTTTCCGCTATCAAAACAACGAGAAAGATTCGACATCACTCAGTTCCAACGCCACCTGGTCGATCACCTTTGACGAAACCGGTAAATTATGGATCGGCACATTTGGCGCTGGTGTAAACGTGTTTAATCCGGATAACGAAACCTTTCGTCATTTGAAAAACAATCCCACTGACTCCACTAGTATTTCGGATAATAATATTATCCGGGTATTTAAAGATAGTAATGATAATATGTGGTTCGGCACAACCAAAGGCTTGAGCCGGTATTACCGGGAGTCTGACAGTTTTAAAAATTATAATGAAGATGATGGACTGGCAAATAGTTTTGTCTATGGCATCGTTGAGGATGACCATGGTGATTTGTGGTTAAGCACCAATGATGGATTATCCCGTTTCAATCCGGAGACTGAAACGTTCAAAAATTATTACTACAAAGACGGGCTACAGAGCAACGAATTCAATCAAAATGCCTATGCCAAAGACCATAAGACAGGCAATATCTTATTTGGTGGTCCCAATGGATTCAATGTGTTTCATCCCGATAGTCTGAAGGAAAATTCATACGTCCCGCCGGTAGTCCTGACAGAATACATCAGATTTAACACCGATGATGAAGAAGGTAAACCCATCATCGAAAAGGGTATTTCTGAACGAGATGGAATAATATTAACTCACAAAGACAACATTATTAGTTTACAGTTTGCGGCACTCAGTTACTATAATAACTTTGAGAATCAGTACAGGTATAAACTCGAAGGATTTAATGACAACTGGATACAACTGGGCAGCAACCACTCCGTAACATTTACCAACTTATCTCCGGGAAAATATGATCTGCGCGTAATTGGATCCAATAATGATGGCATCTGGAACGAGGAAGGAACCTCTTTAAGATAGAGGTTTTTCCGCCCTGGTGGAAAACAAATATCGCCTTTCTGCTTTATGCAATTGCATTTTTCGGCGGGCTGTATCTGGTCAGGCGATTCGAAATTAACCGGCGTGAGCAGAAGGCACAAATCAGAGAATCCGAATTAATAATTAAGGCAACCGAGGCGGAAAAACATGCTCTGGAAGTTGAAAATGAAAGAAAAACAAAGGAGCTGGAAGAAGCCAGGAAACTACAGTTATCCATGCTTCCCAAAGAATTACCAAAACTGCCAGATCTTGAGATTGCCGCTTTTATGCGTACAGCGACCGAAGTAGGTGGGGATTATTATGACTTTCTGGTTCAGGAAGATGGTGCTTTAAATGTTGCGTTTGGCGATGCCACCGGCCATGGATTGCAAGCCGGTACGATGGTTACCTTAATGAAGGGATTCTTCACCTCGGATGCGGCAAAACTTGGCCTTGAGGAATTTTTAAATCATTGCAGTGATGTGATCAAAAATATTAATCTGGGCCGCATATTAATGTCCTTCAGTTATTTAAAATTCGATCATAATAAATTGTATCTTACCAGTGCCGGAATGCCGCCCATGTATTATCACCATAAAGAAACAAATGAGATTGAAGAAATTTTTATCCCCGGAATTCCCCTGGGTGCCATCCGTAACGCCCAATACACCACCCATGAACGAGAAACAAAAAGCGGTGATACAATTTTATTACTCAGCGACGGATTACCCGAAGCCATGAACAGTAAAGAAGAAATGTATGACTATGCGCGGGTACAGAAAGAATATCTTGCCCATATAAAAAGTGATCCCAATACCATTATTGAAAAACTCGTAGCAGCCGGTGATAAATGGATGGCCGGACGGCCGCAGGATGATGATATTACGATGGTCATCATCAGAGTGAAATAAATTCTGGTTTGGTACACGAAGGATTCACGAAGAGCACGAAGAAGACACAATAAATACTTTTGAAATGTCCAATGTCAAAGCCTCAATGTCAAATCAATGTCCAATGACTCAATGTCAAATACAATCTGCTAATTTCGGGCTTGGGATTTGGGCATTCATTTGGCATTTGGATTTGGACATTTTTAATTCAAACTTTAATATCCAATGTCAAAGCCTCAATGTCAAATCAATGTCCAATGACTTAATATCAAATACAATCTGCTAATTTCGGGTTTGGGATTTGGGCATTCACTTGGCATTTGGATTTGGGCATTTTTAATTCAAACTTTACTGTCCAATGTCAAAGCCTCAATGTCAAATCAATGTCCAATGACTTAATATCAAATACAATCTGCTAATTTCGGGCTTGGGATTTGGGCATTCATTTGGCATTTGGATTTGGACATTGGGCATTTTAGTCTTATTTCAACAAAACAAGTTTCCTCGTATGTGGATTTATGGTATCTCAAGTTTCGGAAAATCATAACTGTAGAGAACGGTCTCAGACCGTTCCGAGTCTGTAAAGAAAATAAATGGAACAATAATTTTGTCGGGATCTATAAATTGATAAAGACATTATCACTCACCTTAGTTGCTATGATTGCCTTTGCTGCCAATTCAGTCCTTTGCCGGCTGGCATTGGGTGGGAATGCCATCGATGCATCCAGTTTCACTTCCATCCGACTATTATCCGGTGCCATTGTTTTATATCTCATAGTAAAAGCCCGTTCAAGGACCGATAAACCAGAGAGTAAAGGTAGTTGGATGTCGGCACTGATGCTGTTTATTTATGCAGCTGCATTTTCATTTGCCTACATCACACTGGACACCGGTACCGGCGCACTCATCCTGTTTGGCGCTGTGCAACTCACAATGATTCTGCTGTCACTTTTCTCCGGAAACAGATTGCATATATCGGAATGGCTGGGAATGATTATTTCCTTCGCCGGATTTGTATATCTGGTTTTACCGGGTGTGAGCGCGCCTTCGCTCTCCGGATTTGTTCTGATGTTTCTGGCGGGGATAGCCTGGGGTGTCTATACTTTAAGAGGACGCGGTTCTAACAACGCGATGGCAGATACCAGCTATAATTTTTTAAGATCTGTTCCCTTTATAATTATATTGATGATTTTACCTATAAGTAATATAAATCTTACAAGTGCGGGAATTTGGCTGGCTGTTTTGTCCGGAGCCATAACATCGGGAATTGGGTATGTTATCTGGTATATGGCACTTGGCGGACTATCAACCACACTCGCTGCCGTTGTACAGCTCACCGTACCTCTTCTCGCCGCTTTTGGCGGCATCATATTTGTTTCAGAACATGTGACTGTTCGATTAATTTTAGCCACCCTGCTGATTCTCGGCGGTATATTAATCGTAATTCTGGGAAGATACTATTTTGTTCAATCTTCTCGAAAAAGCATCCTATGATACCAATATAGAAAAGATAGAACACGGATGACCCCCGTGAAACGGGGCAGGCCGGATTACACAGATTAACACTGATAAATAAATATTAAACAAAAAATCCGTGTAAATCAGCATCATCCGTGAAAATCCGTGTGCAACACGGAATTAATTTCACCAATTTCCGGTTCAATCTTTTGTATCGATTAACTATTTTGAAACTTCTGAAAACGCAATAAATACTTAAATTTCGTCACTCTGAATTTATTTCAGGGTCTATTTAAGGGGATCTTGAAACAAGTTCAGAATGCTGTTGAGGTAGAAATAATCATTTTTCAGAAGTCTCTATTTTGATATTTAATCAATATTGCTCATTCCATTTTTTATATTTGTTGACTTCTAATTCAAATAGAGTCTTTTTATAAATAAGTTGAAAATAAACCATCTGAGGACACTGGGTGCAAAATTAGGAATTAGAAATGTGAATTCCCGTCAATATCCCGGGAGCAAGCAATTTCTCATTTCTATTTTTTCCAGACTCCGTGTACTCTGTGGTTAATTTTTTTAATGTGTTTAATACAGGGGGAGATTTATATGTCACAGATTGATAATAATCTTGTTACACAACTCAAGAGTACCATTAGTGGTAGCGTTGTCTTGCCACAGGATTCAAATTATGACGAGGTACGCAGTATATGGAACGCCATGATTGATCGGCGACCTGCTGTAATTGTACAATGTGCCGATGCGGCTGATGCTTCATCTGCATTTACATTTGCCAGAGATAATGGATTAGAGATTTCTATCCGCGGAGCCGGACATAATATCGCCGGAAATTCTTTGAATGATGATGGATTGTTGATTGATTTTTCAAATATGAAGAATGTTCGTGTAGATGTCGAAAAAAAACGCGCCTATGTGGAGCCTGGTGCAACACTGGGTGACTTTGATGCAGCAACCCAGGCGCATGGCCTGGCTACACCGGTTGGAATTAATTCGACTACCGGAATTGCCGGCTTAACACTTGGTGGCGGATTCGGTTGGCTCACACGCAAATATGGTCTGACAATTGACAATCTGATTTCTGTCAATGTAATCATAGCTGATGGTAGTACTGTAACTGCCAGTGAAGATGAGAATTCCGATCTGTTCTGGGCACTCCGTGGAGGTGGTGGAAATTTTGGCATTGTCACCCAGTTTGAGTACCAGCTGACATCCTGTTGGTCCCGAAATTTTGGCAGGACTTTTGGTTTTTCCACAATCTCAGGCCAAACAGATACTTGCTCAATACCGTGCTTTTACTGAAAACATACCCGAAGATTTTAATGCCTGGGTGGTCATGCGTCATGCGCCGCCTCTGCCTTTTCTTCCGGAGGAGGTACATGGTACCAAGGTGCTCGTACTCGCCGTATTTCATACCGGTCATATTCAGGAAGGTGAAAAAATAGCCGAAGCCCTGAGCAGATTTGGCGATCCGGTCGGTGTTCATGTCGGGCCCTATGCCCTATGTGGACTGGCAGCAGGCATTTGATCCACTACTCACACCTGGCGCCAGAAACTACTGGAAAACCCATAATTTTACAGATTTGAGTGATGAGGCCATGGATAAAATGATTGAGTATGCCGGTAATATGCCTTCACAGCAATGTGAGATTTTTATAGCTCTGATAAATGGTAAAGCAAAACAGGTGGCTCCGAACTCCATGGCCTATGGACATAGAGATGTTAATTTTGTGCTAAACGTACATGGACGTTGGGATGACGCTTCTGATGATGATAAATGTATTTCATGGGCCCGGGACTTTTTCAATGCCTCCCTACCATATGCATCCACAGGGGCGTATGTTAATTTTATGACCGATGAAGAAGGTGACCGTGTCGCCGCAGCATACGGATCCAACTATGACCGGTTAGTACAAATAAAAAAGAAATATGATCCGGATAATGTATTTCATTTTAATCAAAATATAAAACCGTAACCCACCCACTTTATCCCTCTCCCACCATTCAGGGAGGGGGATTTTTAAAGGACCCACACCTAAATCCCCTCCCTCCTGCTTCGCTGCATGGAGGGGACTTTATTTTTAAACTCTAATATCGAATTTCTAAATCCGAAACAAATACCAATAACCAATTTATAATGTCAAAATATTTGAATTTGCCCGGTCAAATTCTGCATACAGATTTGGAATTTTAGTATTGAAGATTTGATATTGTTTAGAAATTTAAATAACCCACCCCTAAATCCCCTCCCTCCTTCTTCGCAGCATGGAGGGGACTTATCTATAAGAGGTGAATAGAATTAATTTGGGTCATATATATAGTTGGGTCAGGTCCCCTCCTTGCGGTCCCGTGAAACGGGAACGGAGGGAGGGGATTTAGGGGAGGGTCACTGTAAAAAACGTCCCATACACCGTCTTCCCATCACCCTCTTCCACCTCATGATACACTTGAACCACATTGGGTTCCACTTCTGCAATATAGCCTATAGTTGCGGGTGTTGCCATATTGAAATGCACCCTTCCATGTTTTACCATGATCATCGGAGAAGATCAGCCAGTTTCCCGGCCGGCTGTAAGCACAGACGATAACTGCCATTTTGCAGGGTTACTGCACCGGGAGACACTCCACGATCGGCAATTTGTGCCGGTGGTGTCCAGGTTTTACCACCATCCGTTGAGCGTGAACAATACATGGGCGTAGGAAACAAATTAGTCGTTCCGCCATTCCGTCCACCACTTCGCATCAGACAAATCAAATCCCCATTGGCCGCCTGGACCAGTTCGGCTTCCCGGAAGCCCTCCTGGGTAATAGCCGGTACGACTGCCGTTGGTTTTGTATCCTCATCGGCAAAACCTTGTTCACCAAGCGGATGATCATCGGGAATTCCCCGCCCCAGCATTTTATCATAAGCCACCAGATACCGGGTCACCCCAGCTATGGCCCTTATCCCTGGAAAAAACCACTATGGTTCGATATTTTCGCTGACCCAATTCGGGCGGATAACCATCACACAACTCAGTATCTCCCTCAAAATTGCCGTACATTGTCGCGATTAAATTGCCATTGGGCAGTTTTAACAAGCCATGATGAAAGAGAAAGCCGTCAATCATATCACCGCCACCGGTCCGGACATGCGAAACATTTGGTATATTTACTTTAATTTCTTCATCCTCTACTGTCTTCCAGTTATCAGTAGATCTTTTAATTTTTGCAATAAAAGTATCACCACTTTGCCGCCTGGAATTCCGTTTAATACTGATTATATCTCCATCACCCATATCAAGAGCCACTTTTTCGCCTGGTGCCGGCGGCCCGGGTTTCCAGGTCTTGCCGTTGTCATATGACCACATGGATTGGTCACCCCGGCCCACTACCAGCCGGCCATCGGTAAATCGAAAAGCAAGTGCCGTTTTTGTATCCGGCAGTATAGGCACCGAGTTCCCGGCAGTTACCTTTATACCATCAATTTCAGGAACGGTAAATTTAATTGGCTGTGCATTTACTGATAATGAGAAAAGAAGGAGTAGAATCAGCACCCCGCCATACTTACCTGTCATCTTTTTTAAAAATAAATATTTAATAGATACCATGATTACCTCAGAATATAATGAATAGAATGTATCAGACCCTGAATCCCTTAAATAAATCATTGCAGGCATCGGGGTGATGTAGTTAACTTAGTTCTGAATCTGAAGAGAAATATAAATATTTTTTGTATTAATCGTAAATGTTTTATCAATACAGTCTGATTATTTCACAATTATATCACCAAGACTCGAGGACAAGACAAAAAAAGACAATAAAAATATATGAAATGCCAAAATTGTATATTTTAATTCAAATATTTCTGATAACCCATTATTTTGTCTGATGTTTTGTCTTTGTGCCCTAGTGGTTATGAATATTTCAGGCTAAAATATATAGAATAAATTATTAATTAGTGTTAAATTTTTAATAATCATTTATCTTGTTCTGACCAGGTGTTTACATATTTTTAACCGCAAAGTTCGGAGAGGAGACGCTAAGTACGCAAAATAAATAATTATAAATCTTTGCGAATCTCTCATAATTCTTTGCGTACATTGCGGTTAAGAAGACATTATCCATGTGGCCGCGGGTGAATTAAATTTTAATTGACAAGAGGTAAATAAATGGATGTTGAAATTCTGGCACGAGTGCAATTTGCACTGACCATTGCCTTCCACTATATATATCCGCCGTTAAGTATCGGCATAGGCGTACTGCTGGTAGTCATGGAAGGAATGTATCTGAAAACCAAAAACGAAGTCTATAAACAGATGACAAAATTCTGGGTTAAAATATTTGCCCTGACATTTGCCATCGGTGTGGCGACTGGCATCGTGATGGAATTTGAATTTGGCACCAACTGGGCGACCTATTCACGATATGTGGGTGATATTTTTGGCAGTGCATTAGCCGCAGAGGGAATTTTCGCTTTTTTTCTGGAATCCGGTTTTCTGGCTATTCTTGTATTTGGCTGGAATAAAGTGAGTCCGCGCATTCATTTTTTATCCACCATAATGGTCTCACTGGGTTCCATGCTCAGTGCAGTCTGGATTGTCGTGGCTAATTCCTGGCAACAATCACCGGCCGGTTATCATATCGTGGGGGAAGGATTAGCTGCACGTGCCGAAATAACCAATTTCTGGGATATGTTATTTAATCCATCTTCGATGGATCGCCTTTCGCATGTTCTGTCCGGATGCTGGCAATCCGGCGCTTTTTTGGTGATAAGTGTGAGTGCTTTTTATATCCTGAGGAACAAACATGTCGAACTTTCTCAGAGAGCACTAAAAATCGGATTGCTCCTGGCGATCTTTGCATCCCTTTTTCAACTATATACGGGTCATCAAAGTGCCATTGGTGTCAGCGAAAATCAACCGGCCAAACTCGCCGCCTTTGAGGGGCATTATGACTCTTCTGCCGTTGCACCGATATATCTTTTCGGTTGGGTGGATGATCGGCAGGAAACAGTCAGATTTGGAGTTGCTATCCCTGGCATGCTGAGTTATATGATTTATGGCGATTGTGAACATCCCGTCACCGGGCTCAATGCTTTCAAACCGGAAGATCGTCCCCCGGTAAATATTGTTTTTCAATCCTGACCATCTGATGGTGGCGATCGGGTTTTCTTGATTGCTATCAGCTTGCTCGGCTTATTTTTATGGTGGCGTGGTTCTCTTTTTAAAGTACAATGGTCTCTTTATGTGCTGATATTTTCCGTGTTACTACCTCAGGCTGCCAATCAGCTGGGCTGGATTTCAGCCGAAGTTGGCAGGCAACCCTGGATTGTCTATAATCTGCTACGAACCTCTGATGCATTATCCAAGGTTGTATCCGCTAATCAAATCTGGTTTTCACTGATCATGTTTATATTAATATATAGTCTGTTATTCGTTCTCTTTTTATATTTGTTAAATGAAAAAATTAAACATGGACCGGAACCAGTTGATACGACCTCTTCAGTTTACGCACAGCAAAAAGCGCTGTTTAAACAAGAAAGTCGGGGTGAATGATGGAATTGTCACTGGATTTGAACATAACCTGGTTTGCGCTGATTGGTGTCTTATTAAGCGGATATGCCATATTGGATGGATTTGATTTGGGTGTCGGTGCAATCTATTTATTTGTAAAAGGAGATGAGAACCGCCGACTGGTGCTTAATTCGATTGGTCCGGTATGGGATGGCAACGAAGTCTGGCTGGTTACCGGCGGCGGCGCATTATTCGCCGCATTTCCCCATGTATATGCCACCGTTTTCTCCGGATTCTACAATGCATTTATGCTGTTAATATTTGTACTAATTTTTCGGGCAGTGGCAATTGAGTTCCGGAGTAAAGAGAAGGCAATCTGGTGGCGCAATATGTGGGACCGCGCTTTTAGTATTGCCAGTATTACGATTGCATTCCTGATGGGCGTAGCGATTGGCAATATCGTCACCGGTATACCCATCGGGCCGGACAAAGAATTTGCCGGCACTTTCTGGAGTTTAATCAATCCATATACACTAATAGTGGGTGTGACGACTGTTTCACTATTTTTGATGCATGGAACGATCTATGCAGTAATGAAAACAGAAGGTGAATTACAAAACAGCATTGAAAAGATGGATCAATAACACCATCATCTTTTTTGTAATTACCTATGTTACGGTAACTAATGCCACACTGATATACTTTCCATCCATGACCCAGCATTTTGTTGACTATCCCATACTTTTTATTGTGGCTTTATTAAATATGCTGGCAATCGCCAATATTCCCAGGCAAATACATCACGGCAGAGAATTCAGAGCATTTCTCGTTTCATGTGCCACTATTATTACACTTATGATGTTATTTGCAATCGGGATATTTCCCAATATGGTATTATCCACTCCCAATCCGGAATTTAGTCTAACCATCTACAATGCCGCCTCATCGCAAAAGACCCTGGGCATTATGCTCACATTTGCTTTAATCGGAATTCCGTTCGTGCTGGCATACACAATAAGCATTTACTGGATATTCAGGGGAAAGGTAAAACTGGACGCCACCAGCTATTAGCCGCAGATTTACACCTACTAAAGGACTACTTACTATGAGGCAAAAATACCGGGAGACGACTATTCTGATTCACCCCTAAAGGGGTTTTCAATGTTTTTGGTAATTCTATTTACGACAAATATAGAACCGCTGCGCGGTTCTTTGTATATCCTTGATATCATAGCCCGTCAGTGCTAAAATATTTCCAGGAAATAAAATTATTAAGCCAAAAACCAATTTTCAGCATTCCAGGTGAACTAATATTCCCCGGCACATTTACATTCTAATTCCAGAATAAAATTTTTGTCCTACAATATTGTATACGATTAATTCAACCTGGATGACCGTCAAACGCCGATAAACGATAATTATTATATATGATTTGATCAATTGGCAAGCTCCCGAACTATCGTGAAATAAAACTAAAAATTCTGAAATGAAAGATAGAAATTATTTGGTGGCTTTGATCGTTGGTTATAGGTTAAGGATGGAAATAAATAATGCGTTATATCTATTATTAGTATTATTGTATTTTTAGGATGTGAAAAATTTACCGGTCACAATTATGAAAGCGAAAGCATCGCTGATAAATCGCGAGTATATGGAACAATACGAAATAAATTTAACTCAAGTGAGCGGGTTGTAAACGCCCATGTGGAAATCGGTTACATTACAACCCAAACGGATTAATCGGGCCACTATGATGCAGATTACATAATATATACAGGATGATAATCGCAACAAACCGGTTGACATTTATATCACGGCGCCTAACTATCACGATTTGCAGACGGATTTCCTGGTATTCCCACCGGAGAGCGAAATTGACCTGGAAATGGGATATGGTGCACCGATAATCGAAAAAATCTGGCTAGGTTGCCGGAAGAAATTGTGCATCAGGTATGGTCACGGATTATCAGGGAATTGAAAATATCCAATCGGTTACAACCGGCATCTATTATGTCAAATTTGATGATCCCGGAGATTCGGATCGAAACCATTGCGATGCAGTTGTTAACAAAATTTCTGATAATTCCGCTTATTATTATGCCACCGCGCTGCCTTCGCTTCCTGATGGCTGGTTCTACGATCCGGTTGATCCAACCCATATTCAATTTACAGTCACAGACCGGGACAGTTTTGTCACCCTTATCGACCAAAAATATTCGGATATTATGTCACCAACACCATTGTTTCCCTACGACAATCTCCCATAGCATCATTTTAGATGTCACTAGATTTCTCATTTTATACCATTGTTATTCATGGTGATAATACACTCCGGGTTTTGAGAATCTTTGCCTTTAACATGCTTTTTAATAGATTGAACTGTGTTATTCATTTTTAAAAAAAACATATTTGGACGGAGGCGAAATGCGAATCTATCCTGTCATTTTTATTGCGAATATGAGTGTGGGAATTACCTTTCATGCGTGCTCGGATCAGCAAAAACTTACAAACCTGGAAACAGAAATATTGAGTGCATTAATTGTAAATTTCCAGAATGTGGCACAGGGCTCAGTCGGTCCCGATCAATCGGGAAATGTATTATACTCTTAAAACATATCGCCCATATCAAAGCAACAGTGACCACATCACTGGCGTATGCCATGCTAATTGATACTGAGGGACGTATTGTTGCACATAACATGCTGGGCAATACGTATTTCGGCGGTCAGATCCTGGATGATGAGATTACACGAAAAGTTTTGGCATATAATGATGCTCAAAAACCATATTTTCAGTTCTATATTTCTAAAGATGGTAAAGACGTAATTGACATATCATTACCGGTGATGAAAGTAGAAGATGAATCTGTTGCTGAAGGTTTTGTGCGAATTGGTGTATTTAAATAGAAATATGAAAATTCTTTAAATTAAAAAATGGTTAAAAGTTATGTATTGCTAATTTGTAATTCTAAAATTCAAAATTCGAAATTCGAAATTCGAAATTTCAAAAGGCTTCTTCTATGCCAAAATAAATACCATTGGTATCCTTACCAAAACCAATATCCATGCGCAAATTGATTTTTTCTTTTTTATCAAATAGAAAACGTAATCCGAAACCAAAACTTGGTTTCCGATTTCGAATTTGCAGACCGGTAATTTCCGGACCACATCTCCTGACCCGGCAAATGCAACCGCTCCAAACCGCCACCAGACAAACTGGCGATACTCCACCTGAGCGGCAAAATAATTATTATCTCTCTGTACGAGACCCGTAAATAACCACGCATGAGACTGCTGCCTCCCAAAGCCGGCAGTTTATAAAATGGTGGATTCCCACCGGTACCGCTATAATAGATCTGCGCCGCAATTACTTTTTGTTCTCCTACAGTCCAATAGCGCCGGGCATCCAGTTCAATCCGGCTATAGGTATAATCACTCCCCAGATCCTGGGTATAAAAAAGAATTTTGGCCTTCGTTATACCACCAATATTTGGGGAAAAAACATGATCCCGGATGTCCCAAACCCATACAATGCCTAACCCGGAGACACACCTCCCTCACTTCCCTGAACAGTATATCCTCAAGATCGGGATTTTCTTTTATGTCTATCAAACTGTATTTCCGGTACTCAAGAACCAATCCCAAGCGATCACTGATTACAATAGCCGAAGGTACCTGGAAATCGATAATTCCACCCATATTTTCAAGAACATATTCCTCTGTCCCTAAATCCGGAGTATTGTTACCTACTCCATAAAATCGATCGACTTTATTTCCATATCGTATATCAATTGAAGAAGCCATTTTATTCTTATAAAAAAACAGATTAGAAATCGCAGAAAACTCATAGGTTTTAACTGTCGAGTAAAATGCAGAGAAGTGATTGGATGGATTAGGACATGTCTTTTTGTGAAAAAAATGTAAAAACACCGCCTGCACCAAAAGCAAATTCAGTTTCCGGGGTATAATATACATACCGGTAGGCACTCAGTGAAGACTGATAGTTTTTATTCGTCTCGGCTTCATCCTGTGCTGCTACTCAGCAGTTCCTATGGTAATTATACATATCAGAAAGAGAAAACGAGAACTTAAAATTAATCACGTTTTTCAATCCAATTATTCAAAAAAAATATTCAGGCAGTATAAATTTACCTGCAGAAGTGGTGTTCTGGCGTTTAATTCAACTTAACTATTGAACTGTCATGAGTCAATAACCCACCCCCTTTATCCCCCTCCCTCCCTTCGGCAAGGAGGGGGAAACCTCTGGGTAAATTCCCTTCATGCCTTCCAATAAGAAGGGAGGAAGGGGAAACCATCACTGTAGGGATACGGCACCCGTAAAACGGGGTCTTCGACCTCCATGCCGTGAAGCAGGAGGGAGGGGATTTAAGGGAGGGTCTTAAAAATAGACTTTATAAAGCAATTTAATATTTCTTCCCGGTTCAGGCATAATATCTTTTACCCGGTTTAAATGTTGCCGGTATTCCGTATTGGTTGCATTTTCGATTGAGAAAGTGAGGGTATGTAAAAAGTTTAACGCCTGGAAGTAATATTGAGCCGATAGATCTAAAACAACATATCCGGCAGTTGGCGTCTCAAATTCACCCACACGTTCCTGACTATCAGCGAAACAATCCCACCCTGCACAGAAAAACTACCAGACTCGTAACTCAATCCAACCCGGCCGTTTAACGGTGGTATCTGTGGAAGCGGTGTTCCCTTTTCAACCAAATCACCTTTCACATAATCAACACTCCCAACAGTACCAGGGACCATAAAAATGCCAAACAAAGGTCGTCTCAACTCCGGTCATAAGAGCGTCTTCTCCTACATATCGTACAGGAATAAGTTTGCCCGGCGCAGGCTTCTGCGGCCTGTATTTTTGGAAAGAATACCCTTTGATATCGTTACGAAAAACTGCCAGATGCCAATTTGATTCTCACCTGTATAATCCAGAAAGACTTCTGCTCCAAATCCGTTTTCTTTCCAAGTTCAGAGTTGCCAACTTCATACGCATAAGCAGCAAGATGCGACCTTCAGAGAATAACTCTTCAATTCCCGGCGCACAAAGCTATCATCAGCATTGAACCAACTGTGAAACTACCCCGTATAATACCCCACAGTAACACCACCAGATAAATCACCAAATTCCCGATGACAATATACAGACTATAATCTGCCCGTTCTACGACCTTTTCTTCATGCAGAACCACCAGATTTATGGTCGTACCGCAGTGAGGCGCTAAAACCAAATCTTCCCAGATCATGTTCACCGTATAAAAATCCGGCGTAAGAATACTCCTTTGAAGCGGGTGTAAAGTTGAGTCCGATGAGGCATAATCACGCATTTCACCCACAGACCAATTTCACCATCCACAAAAGCTCCCTTTTCGTTAAAGTGTGTTAATACATTTACATGTGTGTGACCACGCCAAACCGAACGCCAACCTGATCATTAAATTCAAATCTGTATGTTTTTATCCTTATATAAGTAATTGAGATCCGTTCGATACCACCAGGGCAAACCGGGATAAATTTCAGACTGCGACTCAAAATGCTCACGGTTTAAATCAATCCGTACACCATTTGGATGTCCACCATTTGGATCTGGCGGAATTCCATACTCTGATTCGTATAAACTACCGGATGCTCCCAGGAAACCCCATTGGGGGAAATACGAAAGTCCGGCGGTGGCGTTTTTTGTCTCGATATCGGTATTTTGCAAAGTCTGATTCGGGGATTCTATGTCATCGGCTTTGCGATAACTGCCCTCAAAACGTGTGGCAAATTTACCAAGAGGTATTGTCAGATTCGCGCCTCCGGCATAACCCTGATTCACAGACTCGCCCTGTAAACTCAGGGTTCCCTCAATTCTGTGAGGCAGAGTAGCGGGGACATATCCCCGTGAAACATTGATCACACCGCCAATGGTATTGGATCCATAGATTAGCGCAGCGGGTCCGCGGATCACCTCTATCCGCTGGGCATTCATGGGTTCGATAACCACGGCATGATCTGTAGAAGATGCCGATAAATCACCGGTACGTTCACCATCCTCGAGAATAAGTAAGCGATCGCCACCCAGTCCACGTAAAACCGGTCGTGCCGGTGCCGGCCCCATGGTTCTTTGCGCAAGTCCCGGCTCACCCTCGAGTGTTTTGGCAATCGTGACACCCAGATTCTGCCGTAATTTTTTCCCACTGACTTCTACCACAGGCTCTTGCATCGCAGAAATTACATCAAATTTATCCGATTCAACCACAATCTCTTCGGTGCTCATGGGGCTGTATTTAAGCTTTATCGTGATAAAATTAGTGTCTTTTGCAGCAATCTGAACAATAACATCCTCATCCTGATAACCTACGCGAAATATCAGGAGTTCATATTTACCAGCCGGGATATCGTAGAAATGAAATGAACCATCCTCATGGGCCGTAACCGAACTATTAATTTTTTCGATATATAATGATGCCCAACCCAATCCTTCTCCGGTCCTGGCATCGACTACAACCCCAACCAGACTACCATTTATCGCAGGTCCCGCCGGATAGACGGCAGCTGACGCCACATGTATCAGCCCGAGCAACAGAAATATAAATATATAAATTCTTTGCTTCAGAATCTTCATCGCTTGATTAAATATATATATGAGCACCTTAATTCTCATTTTACTGTTAGTTCATTTTCTGATTCAACAAACCAGTTTCATAATTATGGATTTACAGCTACAACCGTAATGGGAATTTCCTTTGATTCAAAATCTTTGTGATCGTGATGATTCAATAGTATGGTTATTCCTGTCGTACCTTCTTTCATTCCCTCAATGCGAAATTGATATTGTAACTGTTCCTCAGATTTTGCCACCACTTCTGCGACGGAATTGTCAGCCACACTCCAGCCCATTGACCATTCATCTGTCGTTGGGATACCAACATCACCATCCTCGGCGATATACTTTATATTTAACAAGGCGGTTTGTGCGCCCTTCGTAACTTCTATAGCGCCTGATACAATACCATCAACATATGATACTATTGTATCTCCGTTCGCAATAAGATAGAGCCCGATGGCTTCAAAATGTTGTTCTTCCGGTTCAACCGGATTATCATTACTGCACCCAAATATAAAAGTGAGTAGTAATGACAATGATGCTAAATTTTTTATTGATCGATTAAACATAATAATCCTCAAATTAAAGGTTTTTGATTTATCAACTGAATAAACTAATAAAATAAATGGAGATAGTCGAAATAGATGGAAAACTCACGGCTATAAATTCGCTATCGGTATTGTATTTAGTTTATTTCCGTAATAATGATCTTGATGGCTGGTTATTTGGGAGGGGCGCGATCTGAAAATATAGAGCGCGGCACATAAAGTGGGATATATGTGGTATAAAATATCCTTGTAAATTTTGGCCTAAAATCTGTGCGTAGCAATAACAGCAGCAAAAATAAAAGCCCGGCAGCCAGCGCATTTTGAAAAACGGCCACTGCACAGGTTTTTGATACATTGGTCAATGCCTGGTGATCATGGTGGAAATCAGCAGTGATCACCAGTAACACCAGTATTACAGCAAATAGTGAGATCGTAGATTTTAGTATGGTCTGTTTCATATTTTTTTTAATATAAAAGGTGAAACATAATTTTGCAATGTTTTGTTCCGGACGGCACTCTATAACCCTCCCCTATATCCCCTCCCTCCCTTCCGTACGGAAGGCATGGAGGGGACTTTTAAAATTCTAATAGTTTTCCAATCATTTGCTTTAATAATAGTGGTTTTGGATTTGCGAATTGGTATTTGATGTTTGTTTGGATTCAGTAGGGATACGACACCCGTAAAACGGGGTCTTCGACATGCCGTGTCCCTACGATGGAATTTGCATCTGGTTAAGTCCCCTCTTTGCGGTCCCGTGAAGCGGGATCGGAGGGAGGGGATTTAGGGGTGGGTCATCACGCTTCCAACTGACCTGATTTTTAACACCATAATGCTATTGGCACCAAACACCTTCTCCATATTCTCAATATAGGGCGGTACTTTGTCATCCGGCAAGAACACCTGTATTGTACCGGCAAATCCACCACCATGTATCCGGCAGGCACCAACACCAATATCTGCCATATATTTTTCTGTAAGTGCCAGGGCCAATGAAACTCCCTGTTCCCTGACATTTTTTGTAGTATATATATTCTGTAGCCATTTAAATGAAGAATCCCCGGACTCCTTTACCAAATTCAGGAAACGACTGAAGTCTCCGGATGCCAGGGCATTTACTTCATCAGACAACGCGGGTATTTTCCTGCATGAAGTGCATTGCCCTCAGAACAGCACGGTCACCCAATTGCTCTCTCAGTAATCCAATATTATCAATGAAGGCCTCTGAATCTACTTCTCGAAGAACCCGGACATCAAAAAATTCTGCAACCGATTTCATTTCATCAGGTACTGCGGCATAATCATCTGTCAGATCGGCGTGAGTGCCGCCAGTGTCAACCACCAGTAAACTGTATTTCTCCCGATCAAAATCAAAATTTACTTTTTTAACCTCTGGATTTTCCGGATCCTTAAAGTCTATTGCAATAATACCCCCTACGGCACAAGCCATTTGATCCATCAATCCACAGGGCTTACCAAAATACTCATTTTCAGCGTATTGCCCGATTTGCGCCATCTGTTCTGCCGGAATCTGATTATCGTTGTATATTGAGTTGAATATCGTTGCCAGCAGTACTTCGATAGATGCCGAGGAACTGAGCCCCGATCCGGGAAGCACATCGCTGGTGATGCACGCATTAAATCCGCCAATGCTATACCCCAATTCATTTATTCTGGATGCGATTCCGCGAATCAGTGCACTTGTTGTGCCTGCTTCCTTATCCACAGCTTGTAGCTGATCCAGATCTATCCGGAATGGTTTGTCATATCCTTCAGAGTGTATAGTTACAATTGCTTCAGGAATTTTGGCTGCTACCGCAATCGAATCCAAATTAATACTTGCTGCTAAAACCCGGCCATGGTTATGATCGGTATGATTCCCGCCTAATTCTGTCCTGCCGGGTGTACTAAAATAATATCTGTCCTTCTGACCAAAATGACGATCAAATTGATTATCCAGACTCTGATACCGCTCTGATTGTTGTTTTATCAATAACGGATCATCACCATATAGTGAGCGTAGCATGTTCATTAAACTTTATAGTATCCATTAGGGTAACCAATCTTAAAATTCATACTGATTTATGTATCCAATTCACCAATGTAGATATAAATCAACAGTGACTGGTGTATTATGTTAATTTACTGAATCATTTCAAGAAGCAATATATGCTGCTCAGGCAGAATTTTCAAGCCTGGTACTGGGAGATATTGACAGAATATATGGAGTGTGGTGACTTTATGGTGAAAATTTTCGATCTTGAGGCGGGTTTTATTTTCTCACGATCCATTACTCTTAATTTTTATGATATCACCTTCAATATTGATGGTCGCGGCACCCGGAGTAAATAAATAGACCACAATAGCCCCTGCAGCAAGTGCGGCATTCTCCCCGGTTGGTTCACTGATGAACAACGGTATCCCCACAAGGCCAATAATAAATCCGAGAGATTTTGGTACCATCAAAGCACCATTTACCGGTGTGCTGTTTACTGAGACAACTACATTCACCAGGGCATCTCCGTCATTTTCTTTGATAGCGTTATTCAACCTTTCAGAAATATCTTCATCACTGCTAATATTTAGTGGTGCTGATATACCCCACTTTGTGAATGAGAAGGAAATATGTTTTATTTTCTTATAATCATCTCTTGCTTTTATTTTAAGATCATGGGTATAAAAGCTTTCTGTGTAGGAAACCGGGTAACTCAGATGATCCGTTTTAACATGTACTTTTGCACCGACATAACATCCATAGTTACATATTGCGATTCCAGCCAGAAGCAAAATATATTTATTCATGTGGAACATTTGGGCTGATCTCATAGGTCTTACCTGCAAGATAAAATTTTTCAAATGTAAATTCACCTGCTTCCGTTTCGTCATCTGTAATCGCAGCGCCGAGTATTGAACCCAGAACAGCACCAATAGAAATTCCATGTTCCACTTCAACACTTAATTGAACATCGACTATAAAACGGTTCTGACGATTTTGCAATGCACTATCTATGGCTGAGAAAAGTGTCTGTTTTGCATATTCGCCGCCCCCAATTGTCAAACTACTGTTCTCATCCGAAGATGTCGCGCCCTCATCGACTTCGTGGACAAACTCCCCGGAGACGGTTTCAGCCTGGGTAAATTCATGTAACAGGGAATCATTTTGTAAAAACTGAGGTGCACCCATTTGTATTGGTTGTTTTACTCCCCGCAGATCAAGATTGTGGCTGTGTACGGTGCATCCTGTATAAAAACTAACTATGATACATGTAAAAAAGAGTATGAAATATATTATCTTTTTCATATGTTCATCCTGCTCTAACTTTATTTATTCAATTTTTCTATCAGCAGATATTCAGATTCATAAAAGATAACAAGAGTGGGAGGGTTTAATAATGGAGTAATATAAATAATCACTTGTCATTTTCAAAGGAAAAAAACAGGGCGACAGTATCAGTTTTTATGACCGTGAGCGCAATATAACACTGCGTATCCCGGGAATAAGATAACAGTAACAAAAATGCTCAACTGAATTTATTTCGGCAATATATTTATTAAATTTATTGTTAACCGCAGAGAGCGCTAAGAATCAACAAAGATCGCAAATATTTATTTTAATCCTAGCGTACTTTGTATTGCCTTTGCGCCCTCTGCGGTCAAAAAAACTATTCCCTAACAGCAGTAAATATTCCAGGAGTCAATAAATCTCAATTCAGATTTCGACATTCGATATTCGATATTCGTTATTCGTTATTGTATTTTTATAATATTATTTAATCCTATAAAATTCTATCCTTCTATTCTTCGCCCTACCCTCCGAGGTCTCGTTTGGAGCGATCGGATTTTCGGGTCCAAAACCCTTGGTTGTAATCCGGTATGGTACAATTCCCTGCCCTACTAAATACTGTTTAACTGTATCCGCACGGCGCTGTGATATTCTTATATTACCCTGGTAACTCCCGGTATTATCGGTATATCCACGTATCTCAACTTCAATTTCCGGGAACTTGTGCATACCTGTGGAAACTTTTTCCAGGATTCTCTCAGAATTTGCCGTTAAGTCTGAACTACCAGATGCAAAATTAACACCCTCAAGAACAATTGACTGACCTACGTCTACGGTTGGTTTTTCATCCGGGCAACCGTCCTCATCCTGATATTCATTAAATGTTTCCGCTTCATTTGGACACTTATCGAGAGAATCAGCTATTCCATCACTATCGTTATCAAAATCCGGCGCACCATCTTCATCCTCAAATCCATCAAAATCTTCTGCAGTAATAATACCCGCGGCTACTGCCGCATCCGTACCAGGTAGCTTATCATTAGTATCTAAGATACCATCCCCATCATTATCCGGATCCGGTACACCATCGGAATCCTGAAATCCATCCTGGTCTTCGGGTTTGTTGGGTGCACCATCTTCAGTATCCAGGATACCATCATTATCATTATCAGGATCAGGTCTACCATCATAATCTTCAAAATTATCATAATCTTCCGGATGGTGTGGATCGACATCCATCTTGTCCGGAATGCCATCTCCATCACTGTCCTTTGGTTCGCCGAGATAAAAATTCAGGCCGAGCGTTAGGGTGAAATATCCATCCCATTGATCACCAGCCTTTATATCATCAAGATAATCTGATAACATCTGATGATAGCTACCCTCCAGTTCTATGGCTACCGTCTCGGAAAAGTGGACAACCAGTCCGCCACCCAATGGAACACCAAATTGTAAATTATCATATTTGCCGGCGGTATTATTGGGCAGTTTACTTCCGCTCTTATCCTGGGGATTGATATGCATAATATCAATTCCAGTCATTAAATATGGATTCAGACTACTGGAAGGAAAAATTTTACTTTAATCATCGGTGAAGCCGGTAAAGCATGGTTTTAAAATACTGGCCACCATTTTCTGCCTGCAGAAAAGATGCTCCGCCATTAATCCCAACGGCAAAAGGATCCGAGATCCACCAAAACAAAGAAAATGCGGCCGATCCATTAATCTGGCGATCATTAATATCGCCCCAGTAACTGTTTATACCGCCCTTAATTCCTAATTCCGTCTTGCCATCTGTTTCGTCAGCAAATCCTGTAGTTATAAACAGTGTGGTAATAAAAATTAATAATAGTAATATTCTCATGATCCTGTCCCCTGATATCATGAATAGTTGCATATTTTAATTTATTCTGATCAGATTGATATTAAATATTTATGGTAGATTTCTGCCCCTGATCTATTGTCTGATTTTCGACCAGTATAGCAGACCCTGAAGTTTATATATTTATTTTAAATATTGGGGTGGGGTTTGGATATAGTTTAACCGCAAAGATCGCAATGAAGACACAAAGTTCGCAAAGATTATAGTTAATTTTTGCGGGCTTCGCTTTCCCTTTGCGCCCTCTGCGGTTAATAAATATTATGGAGTGGTACAATTCTGAGGATTAACTAAAGTACATGAGATAATCCACGCAGGTTAGTGTTTATGATCATGATCAGTTGAATCAAAGCCCCGTTCCGGAGTACCTGGCGGTATTTTATCAATCAGACGGTTTGCCTGTCCATCCGTTTTTACCAGGTCAAATTCATCATAAAGTTGTCCTGTAACCGTCATGGCTTTATATCGCAGCGTGTCATGATCGATGGTAATCACCTGAAATAACTGGGTATTCTCTGCAGCCCGGTCCATCCAGCGCTCATCATTGATCTCGTACATTTTCGGTCCGCTGACGGATACCACATACATGGTGCCTCCTGCCTGGTCCTGGCCACTGGTGCCACTCTGTAAATTTCGTCCCCGGGCGTAGGTGTGGTCATGACCCTGCAATGCAATATCCACTTTATATTTATCAAAAACCGGTTTCCACATTTCGCGTCACTCTTTATTATTGCGACCTTTTCCGGATGAATACATCGGGTGATGATAGGTAAGCACCGTCCAGCGTTGCGGATTATTTTCCAGAACCTTTTCTAACCATGGTATCTGTTCTTCCTGTCGCTCATTTGAATTGAGACTGATGATTCGAATGTTTTGATAATCCAGGTAATAAACGGACTCTTCAAGTCCGGCAAGACCATTCTCCGGCAATGTAAATTGTGGTCGCCAGAACCGGCTGATTGTCTTTCCCGTTACACTTTTCTTATATTCATGATTACCCGGCGTCGGGATTCCCGGTACCATGGCATGAATCCAGTCACCGGCATCAAACCACTCCCGCCATTCCACATCAGAATTGGCATTGTTTATTAAATCACCGGCATGAATCATAAACTTTGCTTTTGGCGCCTCCGAATAGGCCGATCGAATTGCCCTGGACCATAACGAAAGAACATTGTTTTGTGCATCACCAAAATAAATAAAACTGAACGGTTCGTTTCCGGTGGCCGCGGTCCTAAAATGAAACCATTCACTCCAGTGTTCATCTTTACCCACCCGGTAGGCATATAGCGTATTGGCAGTCAAATTTTCAAAATTATATGAATGATAATATTTTAAACCATTCTCGGTTTGCAGACTTTCCGTTTTTGCAACGAATCTTTGTGCATTATGGATAAAAGTAGGTGCGGCATCGGCCAGTCCAATTTCAGCAAAACCCTCCTGAACGCTGTCGTCCGTGCGCCAGGTAACCGCCTGACTGGTGGATGGATCACCTGTCCAGTTCAGAACAATATTTTCCGGGGCGCCATTGGTAGTTAATGAAACAAGGGCATTTGTTCTATCCGGTGAATTGGCGCAAAGTATGGTACTCACCAATACAATACTAAGTGCAACCAATAAAATTGTGACTACTTTTCGTTTCTGCATTTTTTTCACTCACTTTCTCAAATTTCCATTTCTTACTTTACCAAAATAAATCGATAAACTGGTGAACGAATAAAACGTTGAAAATATTTTCCATTTTTATATTTTTCTAAATTTCGAGTTTGCGGAGCCTGAAAAGCTTTAAAAACCACTAAGACCCAAAGACACAAAGAATTCTAAATGTAGAATTCTTTCATAAAAAGTAATAAATTGAACGGATTTACCACTCTTGTTTCAAAAAAATCAATTATTTTAATAACTTTGTGTCTTCGTAACTTTGAGGTTTAATTTTAATTCGTAAAACGGATTCCACAATCTCTCAATAATGGAGTTACCTGTTATGACAAAACGCACCCGTGCGCCAAGAAAAGAGCTCATTGGCTGGGCCATGTTCGACTTTGCCAATTCATCTTATACTACTGTAATTATCACCGTCGTTTATGCGGTCATGTTTCCGGAGATCATCGTTGGCAGCGATCCGGACGGTTCGTTTGGTTTTGGTAATCTGTTATGGAGTATTGCCCTTTCAGTTAGTTACGGCCTGGTTGTGATTACCGCACCGATATTTGGCGCGCTTATCGATTTTACCGCCTCAAAAAAGAAATTTCTGTTTGCCAGTTATCTTCTTACCATTATAGCCACCGGTGCGTTGTTTTTTGTAAAACCGGGATTTTATCAGCTGGGAATGATTCTGATCATAATTTCAAATTTTGGCTTTGCCACCGGCGAATCATTTGTCTCCAGTTTTCTGCCGGACCTGGGCCCACCGGAAGATCTGGGAAAAATATCAGGGTACGCCTGGGGTCTGGGATATTTTGGCGGGCTGGTCGCCACTGTATTGGTCACCCTGCTGGGCCCGGTAGAGGTAGATAATTTTTCCAATCTAAAATATGTTGGCCCGATTACGGCGGTATTTTTTCTGTTATCCGCGATTCCCACATTTCTCTGGGTAAAGGAACGTGGTAAGGCAAAACAGCTGCAACCGGGACAGAAATTGCTTACAGTCGGTTTTAATCGGCTCATAGCTACATTTCGCTCTTTGGAACATTTCCGGGATCTGATTATTTATCTGGTCTCCGTCTTTTTTGCCATGGCAGGATTATCGATTGTCATCAGTTTTGCATTCATATACGGGAATCAGGTAATTAAGTGGGATGCAACCGGGCGTAATCTGATGTTTGTTATAACCCAGTTCACGGCCGCCGGTGGCGCAGTATTATTTGGAATCATTCAGGATAAGATCGGTGCAAAAAAGACCTTTAATATTACACTGGTGATGTGGATTGTCGCAATTGTGCTGATCTGGGCGACCAATGATCTGACAGCATACCTTAACGATGTATTCGGAACCTCTGTTAGAAGCCAGACTTTCTTTTTATTTGTTGGCTGTCTGGCCGGAATGGGACTTGGTGCAACCCAATCGGCCAGCCGCGCGATTGTGGGTCTGTTCTCACCGGAATCAAAAGCAGCCGAGTTTTTTGGTTTTTGGGGTCTATCAGGAAAGTTGGCATCAATTCTGGGTATTTTATCATTGGGCATTATGCAAACGTATCTGGGCCTGCAGAATGCAATTTTACTATGTACATTGTTTTTTCTCCTGGCGCTTGTAGTGAACTATCTGGTGGATTATAATCATGGGATTAGGACAGCAGAGGAATTTGGGAAAGAGTGAAGAAGGGACAGAGAGACAAAGTAGTTTTAAATTCGAAATTCAACATTCGAAATTTATATTTTCAAAAGTCCCTAAGTCCCTGTTTTAAAGGCACAGAGTAGTTTTAACCTCGAAATTCAACCTTGGATATTTATATTTCAATAGTCCCTGAGTGGGGCAGAGTAAATTTTTTCTCGGTGCCCTCTGTGATACCTCAGTGGTCTCTGTGGTTAGTTTGTAGATTTCGAGATTCGATATTAGTATTTATCATCCATCTTCAAGATATGGATTTACTATTCGCAGATCTTGTATCATCTGATCGTGCTGGAGATCTTCACTATATAGAATTTTGCAATTCAGCTTGAATTGATCCGGCAATGATTAGCGCATCATAAAAGCCAAATTTCCAACGTTCCGAGATCTCAAGTCCCAGCTGATATAATTCGATTGACGCATAAACCTCGCACAGTGGCCCGAGAACAGAAGCCAGATAAATACGGCTATCCTTATAGGAAATTGGTGTCGCAAACTTTCTTGTTGCCACATTTAAGAATTCTTGTATCACCTGGAAACTAATAATCCCTTTTCCTGTTTCAAGGCCGCTCTTTATCAATTGTCGTGAAGTATCCTGTTTACCCTGATCAGTGTTGTCAAAAGAGTAAACGATAATATTTGTATCCAGAAAATATTTATCTCTCATTGAGTTCGTCTCGTGAAAATTTCACTCCAGCACTTACATAATTCAATTGATCCATAAGTAAATCAAAATTCCTGGCATTTGAATTTTCAGATGAATAATTGCCCAACCATTTTCTGAATTCCGCGTTTAGCGTGGTATTTAGATTCTGTGCTCGTTTCCGTGCTTTTTTTATCTGGTTTTCATCAGCACTAAGCGTTATATTTTTTAGCATTGCAAATCCTATATTGCACAATATATGTGTACACTGTTTTCGTGTATGTTACATAAATATTTCACAGAAATCAAGAATGAAAGATACAATATTTCTCCCCTGCGGGGCATTTGAGATAGTAAATTTAATGATACACAATGACGGAATTAAAAATAAAGAGATAGAATTGTGCAGTTTAATTCGCAGAGAGTTCTAATTTTGTATTATATAAATTAAATATATTTCTTCGTGATCGGAGCCTGTCCTGAAGACCGAAAGGTCGAAGGATCTCCTTCGTGTCCTTCGTGCAACTATTTTTAAAACTCCTCATCCTCCAACTCATCCATTTTTACAGAAAAACAATCCGGACAAAGCGTGTGTGAAAAATCAGCATCCGAATGACGCTTCACATATTGCTCGACAACTTCATAATACCCTTCATCGTTACGAATTTTTCGGCAGGACATGCAAATAGGTATTATTCCACGCAGTGTTTTTACTTCGGACAAAGCATATTGAAGACTTGCTTTTATATCAAGTTCGTTTTTCAACAGGATAAATTGTCGTCTTCTTGACTTGTGCAATCGATATGAGGCAAGAAATCCAAAGAGATTGGCCATAATAAAACCAAGAATGAGCATGACAATGCCGCCCGATATGACCGGAAGATTTTTAAACGTCAATATAAAGAAGCATTCACCTACACTGATGATAACTCCAGGAATGACATGAAGATATAGGGGGACGGGAAACATTACATAAATCGCAATCACATATACGATATTAAGTACAACAACCGGAATATAATCATCTGGACGGCTGAAACTGATCATCAGGGTCAGCATTGATATACCGATCATCCAAATTAGCATAAACCGATCAAATATTACCACGTTTCGGGTTTTCCTGATAATATAGATTACAGCTATTGACCCTATTGTCATTAAAATTCGGCCAAAAATAATTTCTGTAAAATATTCACTATCATAAAAGGTAAGAATATCATTTATTATGAAAGCAGCAATTGGAATAAACGCTAAGAGAATCGCAAGGGTTAATTGGTTAATATCATTTTTCAGGGCATCCTGACGAAATTGTTTTTCTAAACCTGTTGGCTTTAATGTAGTCGACAACATTCCGCTTCAATCTATATATATGAGTATTATGCCTAAAAACGTCTTACCATTATATTCGGCAGGCTTTATCGCAGGATTATTTTTTCCTGGTAGATTTTGATTTTTTTGCCCGCGGATTAAATTCCAATGCCAGATTCAGCCAGTTATCCAAATCCTGATCCGTACTTATCCCGTCATGGTCGATAAATACAAAGCCTGGCATAGGTCGGCCCGTAAAATCCATCGGTCTGCAACCTGTTTTTTGCAGGGCGGATATGATTAGAAATTAGAGATTAGAGATGAGAGATGAGATAGAAGTTAGAAGTTAGAAGTTAGAGATTTAAATAATATTGTTTTTTTTAATCTCTATTATCTTAATTTCATTCTCTAATCCCGTTCTCTGCGGCTCTGCGAGAAACAAATGCTATGATCAGAGAGCCGTTAGAACTTTTTTAAATTTTTCCTGTACAATTTTTGCCACTTTGCTCAGGTCTTCGTTTTCAACACCCTGCATCATTCTGACAGGATCGACTGCGGCGACTACAGTCTGATCTTCTTCATTTACATAAACGATCAACTTACAAGGCAGCATAAGACCAATTTGTTCTTCCGCCTGGAGAGATTTATGGGCCAGTGATGGATTACATGCACCAAGAATATGATATGGTTTGTAATCAATATCCAATTTCTTTTTCATGGTGGCTTTTACATCAACTTCGGTCAGGATCCCGAATCCTTCTTTTTTTAATTCCGATTTTACTTTTGCCAATGCCTCATCAAACGTCATTTCAACAATCCGGGTCAGACCGAGATTAGTCTCAACAATATTTGTTTTTCCATCCTGCGCATAACCCTGAATCACAATCATAAATACAAGTGTAAGAATTAAACCTATTGATTTTTTCATCACATACCTCCATAAATTTAAATTTGTTTCTTTGGATGTTGGATGGGGAAAAATGGGACAATAAAATATTTTAAATTTAAATACGACTATGGTGCTCTGTGCGGGCCGGGGAAATTGTCTGTAAGATTCGAGGGATTATAATTCCCAGCCGAATGTTGTCTGAAATACATAGTCATTCCTGGATGCACCTTCGACCGGTTGACTATCAAAATTATGGGTATATCCGAGCTTGATATAAAAATCCAGCGGCAAATCATATTTTATATCAAATTTAAAATCGGCCCGGAAGCGATCTCCCTGAGTCAGACTTTTATAGGCTGATAAGTTTGTAAGCAAACTGATGTCTCCCATATCATACAGACTCAACTCCGTACCCAAATTTGCTTCCACACTTTTTCTATTGGCTATGGTCGGATCCGTGTATTGTTCACTATTCCATGCACCACCGGCATAAACACCCCAATATATTGCATTTGTTTGAATAATATAATTACCTATGCCAACCTTTGGTGTAGATCTGAGTTTTAGTTTTTGTTCATCATTCTGCAACAGATTTACATTTATCAAGGCAAACCAGTTTTTACCTAAAAAATAATTAAATCCGGCACTGACATCTGTGCGTTTTACATCAGCAATACTATCTTGTGTACTCCTGACCGCATCAAATGAAACATCCGCACTCCAGTCTGTCTGTCAGGTATCCCAGATTACTGCGGGTTGTAAACTGCTTCAAATTATTGGTTTTGGTCAATGTAAAACCAAAGTCAATTGAGGCACTCAATCTTTGCAAAAATCCTTCTTTGACTGGTTTTATATAGACCACATCGTGTATATCAAAGCTATATAATTTTCCGTCACTCCAGATATTAACGCGGGATTTATTCAATGAATCTGTGGATAGCTTACCAACAGTTCTTTCCGCTGTGGCCAGTGAAATAATATACTCTGCCGAACTATAGATTTCTCTTACCTTTATCCACTCAATTTTGAAGTCACTGTCGCTATAATCTGTTTCGATGGTAATCACACCGCGGTTTAAATTTTTTATTTCGCCTACAATAACAAGATTGTTATCAAATACCAGGGAGTCGGATTGAGCCCAGGCAGTAGATATAATCAGGAGGGATGTAATAAAGATACTTATTTTTAACATTTTGACAACATCCTGGTAATTAATAATGAAATTTTTAAAAAAAGCTTGTCTAAAACGGTCTCGCACAATTTACAAATTATGATCGGGCAACCTGAAACAATCTGAATTAATTTGTCGATCAGATCGGAGAGGATGAATACTTAGTCAGCAGGAGCGGTAAAAACATTACTAAGGTTTTTATATAATATACAAAAGACTATTTTGACTAATTGGAATAATGTTCATTTCTTTATCTGCCTGCTGATAACTGCCATTGATGTCTGACATGGATGAATTATCAAGACTACCAGGAATATTTTCATCCTCAGGCATATCACATGCTGTACTTCTACTCATCCAGCTTGGTATTTTCTACCACCTCCCCGGATTCCTCAATCAACGCCATAAATACCTTATAAGTAAGGGCCAGAATAACCGCACCAATGAACAAACCGAGTATACCAAATGCAATCATGCCGCCAATGGCTCCTAATAATATAACCAGCATGGGCACATCTACTCCCCTGCCGAGAAATAGCGGTTTCAGGAATGCATCAGCGCCGCTAATTATAATAACTAAAATGAGTAATATTACAGCGGGCGTCGTTGACATTATACTGAACCCGTATATGGACACTGGTAATAATATCAGAATCGGAGGAAGTTGGATAATCGCAAGAAACAATACTATCAATGACCATAAACCGGCAGCGGGAATACCAAATAAGAGCAGTACAATTCCGGATGCCACCGCCTGTATCAAGGCTATTCCCAGAATACCCTGTACAACACTGCTAATGGTTGATCCGGCAAGTTCGGTGAATCCTTCACCATCTTTTCCGATTAAAAATTGAAATACTTTATGTGCCGTTTTTTTTGCGGCCTCAGAGTGAAGCAGTAATACACCGGCAATAATAACAGAAATAATTGACAAAAAAATCGTACCACCTATTCCGGCAATCGCATCAACTACCTTTGAGCCATGCTCATTTATCTGGGGTTCCAATAGTTTTAAGCGCTGCTTCAAGATTCGTAGATGCCAGCTTCCATGTCTCATATATTGGTTTTCCTATCAAAGGCCATTCCGCTACATTCTCCCCTGGTGGAGGTACATCTAATGTGCCTGCGCGATATTGCGTAGCTATATTCTGGATACTTTCAATGGTCGAATCAACCAGTAACAGTGAAGGGACTATTATAATAGTCAGGATATCACGGTTAATATGATTGAGGCCAGTTTAGCTCTATTTCCCAATGCCGATGAAAGTTTTTCAAAAATTGGGTAAATACCTATTGCAATAATGATGGCCCACAATACCATGATAAAAAAAGGTTTAAGTATCAGATATGCCAAGATAAAAAGGAGGGCAATAAAACCGATCTTTAGTGCAGCAGATATCATTTTTTCATAAAACGCGTCATTATCCGACAGTTTATTATTCATATTCTTCTCCCATTTTCACGCTGTTATATGAGGATAATCCAACTGACAAATTTGAAATTGCTCATTCCTGTACCCGATTTAAAAAATTTCTCATACAATTTAAACATAGGGACACGGCATGCCGTGTCCCTACGATATGTGTATTGCAATCTAAGTCAATTTCAGTTTTTATATTCGTATCGACCCCACTAAGCCATCTCGTCAATTCACCTCCATTCGGCATGGAGGTGGAATCTTGAATTTCTAATATCTAATAGCGAAATCCTAAACAAATTCTAATTTCAAAATCCAAATTAGCCAAACGAGTAGGATTTGAAATTTTTTATTTTGATATTATTTAGTATTTAGATATTCGTGCTTAGAATTTCAATCTATCCTTTCGTAATGAAAGGACAGATTCGCTTCATGGCTGGGTCCTAGAACACCCAACGAACATTAAGTCCAAAACGGTCTGCATAAAAATCAGTATTATCGATTAATCGTAGTGATGGTCGCCAATCAAGTCCCAGTGCGATGGGAACTTTATTGAAACGATATTCCAGTCCCAATTCACCAGACACACCAAGTTGGAATGGATCACCAAGCCAGGTGAATACACCGGCACCGATATAATAATAAAATGCTTCACCCTCAATTGGTTTCACAATAAAATCATATAATGCCTCTACACCAACCCCATCACCAAAAGACACATCTGCATGGATGCGTTTACCTTTAAAATCAAACACACCATCGACCGCCACATTATTTCCCACGATATCACCGAAACGTATACCAAGTTCCTGTGCTTGTGTTAGTCCGGTAAACATGGTTAACACCATTACTACTAAGATCAACTTTTTCATTGAACCACTCCTCTTTCTTTGGGTTTATACACATTTATAATTATCTTTTGATTGACCCTCCCCCTGGGTCCCTGCCTCACTTCCGCATGGAGGAGGAGTTTTGAATTTCTAATCTCTAAATCCTAAGTCCCCTCCTTGCGATCCCGTATTTTGGGATCGGAGGGAGGGGATTTAGGGGTGGGTCATCATATTGCCCCTATTTGCCTACAATAAAAAATGGAGGCAGGGATTTAGGGACGGGTCAATTCAATCAGAACGAAAAATTAAATATCGGAAAGAATGGCAGCATTCCGCCCTTTTTTATAAAATTAAGTAGTCCCAATTGAATACCATAAGCCGTATCTGTCACATTGACAATACCAAACTGTAATCCATTCATATGCCCGCTCATATTGAGTGCACCGGTCATCAGCCCTTTTACACTTCCGGTTGAATAATTAAATACGGTCGCCGCCTGCCAGCCGGTAAAATCATCCTGAAGTCCAACAAAACTCCACTGAATACCCTTCGACATACCACTGGTATTTTGTGTAACAATACCCAGATCAACATATTGCGTGCGCGTATTTTTTCCATAGATAGCCAGACGAAATGCAGTAACCGCTTCATTTTCCGGAACAATCTGCACCGAATTGATTAGTGACAGCTGCACAGCCCCATCAGCAAAAACTACTGACGTAAGTGCGACCAATACCATAATAATCTTAAGTATTTGCCTCATAAAATCCTCCCAAGTAAATACAGTATAAATTAGAATCAATAAATTTTAAATAAGTGGATTCGTATAAGAAATATTCCCCAATATAGTGAATTTCGAATATCTAAGCCCTAATCACCAATCAAATTATAATTACTAAATCCCAAATCCCTTCCTTGCGATCCCTTTTTGGGGATCGGAGGGAGGAGTAAAGGACTACTGTAGGGACACAGTATGCTGTGTCCCTACGATGAATTTTGCAATTGGACAAGTCCCCTCCTTGTCCGGCAAAGCCGGAGAGGGAGGGGATTTAGGGGTGGGTCATCTCCTCGGATATCTTGCCCTTCCACCCGGCAACACATCCAAATTCCCCTGGCTGCGGCGAGATTTGCCAACGCCGCCCATGGGATATATCTCCTCCTTGGTCCAGCCCTTTTCGGCCAGTTTTAGATACAACGCTTTCTTGGCTTGTGATAAGGATTCCGTATCGGTCACATTGATTATGATATTGGCGGTGGTGTCAAATGCTGCCTTATATTTTTCCAGTTGGGCAACACACGCATCAATATTTCCAGCATCCAAATCAACGCCGATCAGTGATTTACTCTCTTTAATTTTCTCAAGAAGTTCATCATCAAAATTATCAAAACCCGAAATCAATATCGGTTTGCGTGTATTATCAAGGACAGAATCCAAAGTCGCTTTATCCGGATTTTTCAGGTACAGGGCAATGTTCTTTTTACCAAGTGCCTTTAAAGCAGATTTACCGTCTTCTGTAATTCCTTTGTCAAACCAGATGCCATCATCGCCATCTAAATCCAGGCGGCCAAAATTCAATACTGCTTTTGCAGCAATCATAAAATCCTTATCATTATTGAATACGCTTGTTCCGTTTACACCGGTATTTCTCGGCGTGCCTCCAAAACGGCGACGGTAAGCTGCATAGGGATCATTATTATCCTGCTCCTTTTTTAGTTCTTTTATTTTTTCAGAAACCAATCCGGTCAACTCATCAGAATTTTTTGCCTCCAGCCAGTTCCAGGACTTTTCTGCTTCCAGGGATGGATCAATAGTCAACATAGGCCAGTACTGACCGTTAAAAATATTTTCGCGGTTGGGAATAAGGAGATCAACATTAGTTTCATTGGCCAGGTTGACCGTACCCTGCAACACAAACTGTCCTGTTTTTCCTAAAATATCCGGATTCAGTTTATATCCATCATCACCCGTATCGTGATAATCGGGATGGCCATAGTCACTGTGTGTCATCAATGCCATTGCCTCTATTCCCTTTATAATGAATGGCGTCTGATCGCTGCCGCCCGGGCCGCCCTCATGGGCAACCACCACATCCATAATCTCCTGATCCTGATCTTTTTTTATAACCTCCCATATGGATGGGAAATTCATGGCACCCGGTGCATCTATCGTATCTCCGATCCCAACCATATCCATATTAAAATATGTTACTACCCGGTCCATATCTACATTATCACTGGGATTATCCACCCAGTACTCGGAACCGATTAATCCCAATTCCTCTGCTGTCCAGAGACATAAAATGATAGTACGTTTGCCTTGTATATTTTGTTCTTTCATCAACCGGCCGAGTTCAAAAACGACACCCGATCCGGAGGCATTGTCTTCGGCACCATTATAAATTTGTCCGGCACTGACACCTACATGATCAAGATGTGCGCCTATCACAACATATTCATTTTTTAACGTTTCATCACTTCCGGTAATTTTGGCAATGATATTCCGGCCATCATTATCGTCAAATTCTTCCCCTTTGAACAAGGTTTTTTCATATCCGGTGATTTCGGCCCTCATTTTTGTTTCCATAGATCGTGATTTCTTTTTCTGAATATCCGTTCGTACACCCTGGTACCAGGTTGTGAATGCACGTGATGACATCTGTTCATCTGTCCAGAATATCCATTTGAAAACCCGCTCACTCACTTCCGACACAATAATAAAATCCCGGTCAAATTCAGATTTTTCAACAACCGGTCGCCAGCGACGCATCAAATCCGGTTTACCTTCCGGCTGGTATATTATAATTGCTGCGGCCCCTTTTTGATACGCAGTGGCAATTTTCGTACTATCTGTCGATTCGCTGTCCCAATCCTCAAGTTCTTCATCATCTTCAACAACAACAGCCTCGTCACGCATCAGCCGCGGTTCAGGAGGTGTAAAATCATTGGGATTGCCTTTAAGAACAAAAACTATTTTTCCATCAACATCGACATCCTGATACTCATCCAGACCTTTATCCGGAGCAGATATGCCATACCCGGCAAATACCACCTTACTGCTGATTGTGACATCGGTAACAGATCGCACATCGATTTTAAAATCATCATAGCGCGGAAAAAATTCACGGCCATTTATCGTCATTTTTGGTGTGCCATAATTTACTGCATACTTACGACCAATTGGAACGGACTGAAAATATGAACCGTCATCTCCGGCCGGTTCCAGATCCCATTCCTCATATTGTTCCACTATCCAGTCCTGCAGTTTATAGAACTCAGGTGTGTTCGGTTTTCGACCTAAAAATTGATCGGACGAGAAATATGAAACGGTCTCAAATACTTTTTGTCCATCCACTTTGACATCAACTTTTTGGCCAGAGGTTTGCAACGGTAACATCAGACCAATAATAATTAATACCAGTGTCAATTGTTGCATGTTCAGTTTCATTTATGTCTCCAGGTTTATTTAGAATTTTATATAATTATTTGTGTAGGGAACGGTCTCAGACCGTTCCGCGAATTTTAAGTAAAGCGAGATCCTGAAACAAGTTCAGGATGACCATATTGTCATCCCGAACTTGGTTCGGGATCTATTAATGGAAACCGCAACAGTATTAATACAATATCCTTTATGCAAAAAAGGCCATCACTGCCTTATATCCCAGAAACAAACCAATGCCAATTAAAAATATACCAAGACTGTAAATAAGGAAATTGAGTGCTGAGACATTAATCTTTTCACGGTACTTTATAATCATGCGGGCCAGAAAATATAGCCATACCCAGGCCCCAACCCCCACAGCAATGGCAAAAATCAAACTCATAATAAGTGGATTCATATGCTTACCCGAAGCTGTACTTGCCTGTCCGGCTGCAACGGACTCCGGGTTTTCCAATTGATCGAATTCAGTACCGGTTATTTCAGAAACTGATTTCATAGTTTCATTAAGCATGATATCAAGGCCGCCGGTATTCAGGCCGATGGATGACACAAAAGACAATGTGATAAATGAGGCAACTATCCAGTTTATAAATAACACCGGATTGGTCAGATTCAGAACGATTCCGATTCGCAGACCGCCACGATTTTCATATTTATCAGTTACGACTACCTTTGATTCCAGTGATTTAAAGTCCAGTTTTTGTTTGCGCATTTTAAATCCGAGGAAAATGACAAACACAGATCCAATTAATAATAAATAGGGTACAAATGGTTGGTAATATTCATATAATGCTGCCAGTCCGTATACTGCAATAAATACAAACACAGATTCAATAATTGCTGCGCCAAGTGTAAGTCTTTCACAATAGCGCAGTTTGCCCTGAAATGCCTTCGATACAACAATAATGCTAATCGGGCCAGCAATCGGAATAGAGTATATGAATCCTGCGATAAATCCTACGATTGATAATGTAATTATTATTTCTAACATATAATCTACCTGTTCCGTCTCATAAAGAACCCTCACTCCTTTCATCAGGGAGGAGGAATTTAGAATTTACCCAAAGCCCCCTCCTTGCGATCCCGTATTTTGGGATCGGAGGGAGGGGATTTAGGGGTGGGTCCTCAGGTTATTTAGTCTTTTTCCTCGTCGTCGTCCTTCTTGTAACCGGCGCCACTGAATTTGCCGGTGCGCCCTTCTGACTATCATCCATGGCAACTTTAAGATCCCGCCATGGCCTCGGGGTATCAATTTTATTTAATTTCAGTATATCATGGACACTCAGCGCAATATCGTTCTTTGCGGTGAAATAAGCGCTGGTTGGAATCCAGTAGTATAATGTGAAATCAAGAAAATGTTCCTGAAATCCATTAAAAATTGCAAACGGTTCCGGATCCGGAAATACATCCGGATGGTATTTTGCTACTTTGACCAGCAGTGCAATTACTTCGTGAGGATCGCTGCCATAGGCCACCTTTACCGGCATTTCCATGCGGCGCTTATTGTCAGACAATGTCCAGTTGGTTACTTTATTGGATACCAGATCGGCATTAGGCACCAGCACTTCAGATCCGTCAAAGGTTCGTACCGTGCTTGCATTGACACCGACATCGGTCACATTGCCCATGACATCATTATATTTAATTGTATCCCCCACCCGGATCAGACGATTAAAGGCGATGATCAGACTGGAAATAAAATTAGCAACTATCTTTTGCAAACCAAAACCCAAACCAACGCCAAGCGCACCGGCCAATATCCCGAACTTGCCCAAATCCATTCCAAGTGCGGATAATGCCAGAAAGATACCAAGTCCAATCATGACATAACGTACCATCATTGAGATTGCTGCAGGTAAGCCCTTGGGTAGGTTCAATCTTGGAAATATTTCCAGATCCAGAAAAGCACGGATAATACGGATAATGACAAAAGTAGCGACCAGAATTACAAAAAAGTCAAAAATAGCATTTACAGATATTTCGATCGTGCCAACCGTCCATTTGTGTTCCAATGCTTCGACAAACCATTGTCTAAGGCTCATCATACACACCAAATGCATTTAGTGTTGCCCGGATCCAAATTAAAAATGCAATAATATAAATCGCAGATCGTGCCCATCGCTCCAGTTGTCCGCCAAAGGTGGTCACAAATTGCATGGCACGTTGTCTGCGGCGCCTGATAATCACCATGACCAATCCGCTAAATACAAGCGCCGAAACATAGACAGTTACTAGAATATATATGCTTTCCACAATTCCCATTGTCAAAGTTCTTGACAGTGTAACACTACCTATCAGATTAGCAAAAAATGAAATACCCAATAATATGAGAATAAAAATGAATATCATTACATCTGATTTTTTTGATTTCTTCTGCTCTTTGTAGATTGCGCGTTGTGCACGAATCAACCATATTAAAGTCAGAATTGTTACAACTGTGACCACCATCAGCATAAATCTTTGGAATACTATAAATCCAATGGCATTTTTTTGCATCAGATCAAAAAAGAATAAAACAGCCAGAATATAAACCGAATTACGCAGATGGGCAGGAAGTATTTCGGGTACAAGTCTTATCAATGGAAAAATCAGAAGGAACATTACAAATTCCCTGACTGTTGTAGGCGCATCCGGATAAATCCAGATTGAAAGCATCAAAGAGATCAAGAACGCTGCAGACAGGGGACGGGCAATAAAATGCGCGGATGCATGAAATGATTTATCATGTTCATTAAACAGATTATTATGTTTATTTTTCTGATTGAGAAAGGTCATAAACGCAATGAGCAGAATAAAAATAATCAGGTGAAAATAAAACCGGTCTTCATTGGCACTCACAAATGCGACATTGGCCCGAATTATTTCGGACCATGAAGTCTCAAACTGAGCGGCGATACCTAAAGAGTCGCCTTGCGCTGAAAACAACTCCCACAGAGGCGGGCTATCGATAACTAAAATTTGACTACGCAAATCAGATTCAATTTTCCGGATCTGATCCATCAGTTTTGTGATATCGATTTGGACCTGAGAGATTTTATTCTGTAACACCAGAACAATATCCAATCGCTTTGCAACTTCGGTCTCGGTTCTACCTATTTCTTTTAACAGAGATGTAGCCCGGTCGCGAATGGCTTTTGGTGCTTTTTCCTTTTTGGCAAGCTGGCTTGTTAATTGCCATATTTCTTTTAATGATTTCAGATCGTTTGATTTTTTCTCTAAATCTTGCGATCTGGTTACAAGCACATGCTTCCAGCTCTCCAGTTGTCTCTGATAGATGATCCATTCCTGGCTTAAATTTTGTAAGACCCGGAGGGATTGGTCTGCAAGGTTCTGATAAATGGGATTCGCACGGATGACCTTTAAAGAGTCGGTCATCTCTGGCAACTCTTTTTCGATTAGCTGAATCTTTTCGCTTGGTTCTGATTCAGTTTCGATTTTTGTCAGGTTTTCATAAATCTGATCTGCCCTGGTTGTTATTTCAGTCACCGCTATTGGTTTTGGACCAATACTTTCTTCCGGTACCTTCGCTTTGGTCTGGGCAGGTTCCTGAGCATATAAAACAGCCATGTAACAAAACAGGAAAGAAATCAAAATTTTGAATTTCATGATGATATCCTGGAATATAGTTTATGCATATTGAGACCCGGAAACGTGTTCAGGCCGACGTAATCGTCATCCCGAACTTGGTTCGGGATCTATTAAGGAAGCATATTATAAAAATAAATTCGAATAAAGTACAATTATTGAGGGAATTTTACAAATCAGGATGAAAGGAACTGGTAATTGGGGATTTGAAAATAACCCTCCCCTAAATCCCCTCCCTCCCTTCCATGAGGAAGGCAAGGAGAGGACTGAGGAGAAATTTAAAGTATTGATATTTTATTATTTCCCCCTCACTGCTCAGAGGGAGAGGGATATAGAGGGGTAAAAACATAGATCCTGAAACAAGTTCAGGATGACATTGAGATATATCCCCCTCCATGCCGAAGGGAGGGAGGGGGACAAAGGGGGAGGGTTAATCAACCCGCCTCGATCGCACACCAAAATCCACATTATCTTTCACCCAGTCAAAGAATATATTTTGCTGGGGAAAATCAGTACCCGGGATCATAATGCTGGGATCTTTCCACGAAACCATCACCTCGGCATCCTGTGTCCAGATCTTTACCCGGCGGCGCTTAACTTTGGTTTGCCAGTCCCGGCCGGTTACCGCATCGGTATAAATCAACCTGATGGTCACACTACGCGCCAACTGTTCCAAAGGTTTGACTACAATGCTGCTAAAATCTGTTTTACCTTTCGTTTTAACATCCGGTTTGCCGTCGCTCAGCATAACAATGGAAATGGGTCGCAACACAAGATTTTTATTTTTAACCGTCAGACCGACTTGTTCAAAAAACGCATTATAATCCGTAAATGGGTTTGTCGTTTTTTTTGGAAAAATTTCACGTAATTTTGTTCTGATCTCGTCCACAGATTTGTTTTCAAAAGTCTGTATTGGAAAGAATGTCTTGGGCTCATTTGCTTTGGCGCCACCCAAGGAACTGACAAATAATACGTTAGGCACCTCTAAACCACCATAACCATTCAGGTGCGCATGCAGGTAATTGGCTAAAAAATTGATTGAATCATCAAAATATTTTCCCTTAATGAACGATCCGCTGATATCCACACCAACAAACATAGAAAGACGCGGCTTTGCTGGTCCACTGTCACCACAGCCTATTATTAGAAAAGATAGAATGACTATTATTAATATTTTATATATTTGCTGTAAATGCATCATGACCTCCTGATTGCCTAAGCTTCTTTTGCTGCCTGTGGCTTTTTTATCATCATTTCAGATATCTCTTTTGATATATTAATGTCATCCATAGTTTTAAAAGGGATATTGAAAATATTTTGAGACGTAATTAAAACCGATCCAAAATTTATGGCTGCTGCTACAACCTGTAATGGCGGCAACATAAATGATGCCAGCAATTCTTCTCCTTTGGCCTGTAACCAGTTTGTGTCCTCTTTTATCTTACCCATAAATTCGGAAGATATCGCCATATACCCGTTACTCCGTGCGGGGACCTCTGTCGGTTTTGATAACGCCAGCCCCTTACCCTGGATGATGGCTAAAATAGTTGGCGTGCCATGTTCAGCGAATAAAAACCATGATAAACTGCGAATGCCAAACCAGGCAAAAATGGCAATTGCCAATGTCCAGAATATGCCCAGTTCAAAATTTTCTGAATATTGAGCAAACCAGGGCACCAGTGAATCCACGAACTCACGATATAAAAATACGACTTCAACAAACAGAGCCACAATCTCAATTACGCCAATGCCAATAATCGCCGAAATATTTTTCTTTTTCACCGCTTCAACCATATTTGATAACACAGCATCAGCTACCCAGAATGATAAACAATAAAAATATAAATAATGGAATTCGTACAAATCCTTCGGTTAACTGCTCACCTGTTATATTCGAGAACGTATCTACAACCAAAGGTGTCATTACATAAGTGAAGATAATGCCCTCTAATAGACACCAGAGGATGGTGAGTACAACTGCTATCCATGGTATCGATGAACGTACCAACCCTTTGCCGGCACTGCCCAATAGACGAAATGGCATAAATATAACTTCCTGGATTAGTGCCCACAAAGCCAGAATAAAAATTTTCAGAAATCCCAGAATTCCTGCCGCCAGATAGAATAAAAATTTAAATATCCCGCCCCAAAAGGCCACCGTCGCTTTTCCCAGATCCCACCAGTTAATAAATAATGACAGGACAAAGGACCGGCGGTTATGTCGGAATATTGTGGTTATCACACTGACAATGGTTACCCAGCAGCCCAGAATGAGTGCCAGAACGGGCAATAATAGAAATATCCGTTTGGCAAGCATTAACCAGAATGCATCTCCGGTTCCCCAGGCAAATAAAATAAATGATTCCTGGAAATACATTGGGAACATAAGTACTGAGAGAACATAAAATAAAATTCCATTGGCTTCTATAGGCATGATTCTATCCCCTATATAAATTGGCAGTTGGTTTTTGGCTATCAGCGATCCTGTCGGCGATGTAGTCCATCTCAAAGATGGACTACATCATTACATCATAGTGCTATAAATTGTCTATAATATATTCTTATACTCGAAAAAAATGATGAAATGATAAGTAATTATAAGATAATGTCCATATTTTTGCTCATTGTAAATTGCCAATGGCCAATGGCCAACGGCTTGTTTCTAATTATTTTCCTATAGATTAACGTATATAGTTCAGGCTAGTTGGTTTGTGGGAAGGAAATTTTAAATTCGGTATATTTATTTTTTTCTGTGGCGATGCCGATACTCGCCGCCAAGTTTGGTTACCATCTGGTTAATAATATCCATTCCAACACCCCGGCCGGCAGATGTATTGGCTTTACTTGTGGTTGTAATACCGGGAAGAAGAATTGTCTTAAAAATTCTATCATCTTTCCAGGATTTCAACTCTTCTTTTTTATATTTTCCACTCTTTTCAATCGAGTGTAGTATTTGTTCTTTCTGTAGTCCCCGGCCATCATCTTTAAAGGTGAATCCAATAGTGTTTTCTGTTTTAAATGTTTCGATGGTAATTTTTGCCTCCGGAGTTTTTCCGGCCTTTTTTCTTTCCGCCGCTGTCTCAACGCCATGATGGAACGTATTTCGTGTTAATTGTACTAATATGTCCTTTAGATCCAACCGGCAGGAATAAGGAATAGCGATACCATCAAAATTATTATATTCCAGTTCCACCTTTTTGCCTGTGCTTTCCTGAAGATTCTGCATCAGATTTTTCATAGCCCGGAATAATAATTCAATCTCATATGTACGTTTGGGTCTGAAGTATTTATAGATGTGACTCAACCGTGAAATTAATTGGTTAATATCATTAAGTCCCTCTTTCATCCTTTCGATGCACACTGTGAATGTATTAATATCACATCCGGATTTACCATTTTTCTTCATCGCATTTATGCAATCTTCCGCCGTATGGGCTTCTTCCATAAATAATTTCAAATCAAGTATTGCAGCATTGCCTTTGATCTGATGCATGCATCGGAATAAAAACTCGAGATCTTCTTTGTACTTCCCTTTTTACCACTTATCAGGGCAATTTTTTCTTCAGTTTCAATTATACTAGTTTCGACACTCTCCACAAAATCCCTGAGCAGTTTCGGATCCACATGTAAAATATTCAGCAATCCATCCATCTGCTTTTTGGATTCTGCTTCCATTGATTCCATTTTTCTTTGCATTAGAATTTTCTGCGTATGGTCGGTAACAGTAAATATCAGATTTATTATCTCCTCGTCATCATAAATCCGCTTACAATCAAACTCCAGGTATTTTACAAAGTCCTTTTTTTTCTGATCATCAACAAACTTGTATTCGACATTGTCCAGGGGATTCAAATCATCCAGTGCAGAGTCAGCCACGTTTACATCAAAACTGAGATTAAGAAATTCCGGACATGCCTCCATGGCTTCCTGCTGAATTTTATCCTTGAGTAAATCTAAAAAATTCTGCCCGGCCAGAGTGTTTATACCAAGCATAGATTCAAGGGCTGCCGAATATTGATCTGATATATTATATTCACTATCCAGTAAGAACAGCCCTTCATTTACATTCGCCATGATGCTATCTGTTGTTGATTTGGCTGTTTTCAGTTCCACATTTTGTAATTCCAGTAATCTGCGTTTTCGATCAAGATCCAGCAGAATATTAACTTTGGATTGAAGAATGGCCGGATCAAACGGTTTAAAGATATAATCAATCGCACCTGATTTATATCCCTCGAATATATGCTTCTGCTCTTTACTTATCGCAGAAACAAATATGATCGGTATATGCTTAGTTTTAGGATTGCCCTGGATGAACTTTGCGGTTTCAAAGCCATCCATTCCCGGCATTTGAACATCGAGGAGAATAAGAGAAATATCATTGCGTAACAATTGCCTGAGCGCTTCCTCTCCGGACTCAGCCTTTACAAATTCAAGCGCAGCATCCTCAAGTGTGCTCTCCAGTACCAGAAGATTTTCCGGCCTGTCATCGACGAATAATAATTTTTGTTTCATAATATTGTTCTTTCACTTAGCTTCTCGATGGTGGATACTATTTGGTCTGGATGTAGCACATAATCCACCTTAAATAATTCTATTGCTGATTTGGGCATGGCATCTGCGTAAGCTGTTTCAGGACTCTGTACAATGGTGATACCCCCGGCATTTTTTATTTTTCGTAACCCTTCTGCTCCATCTGCATTTGCCCCGGTGAGCAAAACACCAATTAATCTCGATTTAAAAACCTTTACTGCCGATTCAAATAAAACATCGACAGATGGCCGGCAGTAATTTACTTTTGCATCCGTGGACAGGCTCATAGTATGATCGCGCTCGATCAGTAAATGGTAATTAGCCGGGGCAAAATATATATGCCCACAACTCATGGTTTCCTTTTCATCAGCTTCGATAATGTTGATTTCTGATCGATCATTAAGCATATTTACCATAGCCCCATCACTGTCGGGATGCAGATGTTGGACAACTATTACCGGAATTGAAAAATTTTTCTTAAACCGGGGAAATAATTGACTAAACACTTCAAATCCACCAGCTGAGGCACCAACCACAATTGCCTGATAGTGGAATGGTTTACCTTTACCATCAGTTTTTTCTGCTAAATATTTTTTCTTTGTCATCAATTTCCGTGAATGAATCTCTTGAGTTGAGATATTTTAACGACTCTTTACTCCCCAGACACAAAATCCCCTTGCGCACCAGACTTTCATGAAACAAATCGATTACCCTGTTCTGTAACTCGCGATTAAAATAGATAAGTACATTACGACAAATAACCAGATTCATTTCGCCAAAGGTGCTATCTGTAACCAGGTTATGCTGGGAAAATAGAATATTTTTTTTCAGACTGTTATCAATTATTGCTGCTTCAAACTTTGCCGTATAATAATCTGAAAATGAATTTTGTCCACCCGCCCGTTGATAATTAAGTGTGAATTCGCGTATACGTTCTAAGGGATAAATACCTTCCCGGGCCTTCTTTAATACCTGGGTATCGATATCAGTAGCATAAATCATGGTATTTTTCAGCAAATTTTCTTCATGTAAAAGAATGGCCATGGAATACACCTCTTCTCCCGTCGAACATCCTGCATGCCAGATCTTTATGAAAGGATAGGTCCGGAGAATCGGAATTACTTTTTCACGCAATGCTTTATAAAACAAAGGATCCCGGAACATCTCAGTTACATTTACTGTCAGTTGCAGCAGCAGGGAATCAAAGTATTCCTTATCCCATAATAAGCGATGCTGCATGGCCGCATAATTTTTTTCGCCGGAAACCGACAATGCATATTTCAATCTTCGCTCAATTGAGGCCCGCGAATAATTTCTGAAATCATAACCGTATTTTTTGTACATTGCTTCTATAAGCAGATCTATTTCAATCTGTTCAATTTCAACGTTCATTCAAGTAATTCCAATTATAATCCAAAATCCAAACTCCAAAATCCAAAAATTACAATTGTCATCTCCCAGAGACCTTCCCGTGGTGTGAGCACCGGCTCGGTTAAAAGTTCCTTACAGGATGACATTTGTGTCCAGCATCCAGTGGCCAATAGCGAGTACCGAGCGCCGAGTATCCAGCATCCTGAATCTTGTATCCTGCATCCTGTTACTTGTACAACCACACCTGCATCAGCGATAGCAACTTCTCAATATCAATTGGTTTGGATAAATAATCGTTTGCACCAGCTTCTATACACTTTTGCCGGTCACCTTTCATAGCCTTAGCAGTCAATGCAATGATCGGTAAATTTTTAAATTTATTTTTCTTCCGGATGTGCTGCATGGCCTCATAGCCATCCATTTCTGGCATCATGATATCCATTAAAACCAGGTCAATATTATCATTTTCATCGAGAGATTTTAACGCATCCTTTCCATTCTCGGCAATCACGATGTCCATTTCTTTTTCACCCATTACACTGGACAGGGCAAATATGTTTCTGACATCATCATCAACAATCAGTATCTTTTTTCCCTGAAACACATTTTCAGTCTCAGAGACCGGACTCTTTGTTTGTCTTTTTTTCTTTAGAATTATCAGATTCAACTCGATGCAGGAACAGGCTCACTTCATCCGTTAACCTTTCCGGTGATTTTGCGCCCTTAATAATGATACTCTCTGCATGGGTTCTTAATTTTTGCTCCTCGGCCTTATCAAGATCCCGTCCGGTGTAGATAATTATTGGCAAATCCGCAAATTTCTCATTTGATTTTATCTGTTCAAGCAACTCAAATCCGGAAATATCTTTTAATCCCAGATCCAGCACGATGCAGTCAAATTCATCCTTCTCAAGGGTCTGGAGGGCTTTCTTGCCCTTATCGATACCGGTAATCTTCACATCATCATTATCCAATAGCTCTTCAATACTCTTACGCATATCTTTATCATCTTCCACTATCAGGATTTTCTTGATTTCCCGGGTAATGGTCGATCTGATTTTGTCGAAGGCAGAATCCAACCCTTCCTGACTTACCGGTTTGGTCAGATATCCAATGGCGCCCATTTTCATGGCATCGAGTTTGCGGTCATGTGCCGACATAAAATAAACCGGGATATGACGTGTCTCACGACTGCCTTTTAACCGTTCCATTACTGTCCAACCGTCAATTCGTGGTAACCCGACATCCAAAATGATGGCACTGGGTTTATATTGATTGGCCATCTGTAATCCGGCTTCACCATCCTCGGCCAGGAGACATTTAAATCCTTTTTCCCGGATCAGATCAAACAGAATTTTGGCAAACCTGGGGTCATCATCCACAACCAGAATAGATTCATCAGAGGGTAATAGTTCCTGTCTGTCATCCCTGATTTCATTCATCTTTTTTTCTTTTACCGGCCTCGCTACTGGTTCTTCCGTGGCGACGGGTGCAGGTGTTACCTCTTCAGGAGATTCTTCCTGTATGGTTACAGAATCGTGTTCCACGATTTTTTCAGGTAGATAGAGTGAGAATGTGCTGCCGCTGCCCGGGGTACTTGAAATCTGTATCTCACCCTGTAGCATCTTTGCCAGTTCTCTGGATATAGATAAGCCAAGCCCGGTTCCACCAAACTTTCTGCTGGTGGTTCCATCAGCCTGCTGAAATGCCTCAAATATTAGTTGTTGCTTATCTTTTGGAATTCCGATGCCCGTGTCGGTTACCGATATCTTAATCATCTCATCTTTTTTGAGTAGTTCATTATGTAAATCATCTTTGGCTCCCGGTTTGGAAATGTCAACCGTGATGCCGCCTTCTGTGGTAAATTTTATTGAGTTGGATATTAAGTTCTTAATTATCTGTTCAACACGTTGCCGGTCAGTGGTAATTTTCTCGGGTATACCCTTTCCTTTGACGATTTTTAGATAAAGTCCTTTTTCATCCACCATGTGTTGGAAACCCTGCTGGACATATGCCGGGAATTGTGCCAGAGTCATTTCCCCCACATTCAGAATCATCTTACCGGATTCAATTTTGGATAAATCGAGAATCTCATTAATCAGTTCCAGCAAATCCGCACCTGAAGAATGGATTGTATTTGCGAATTCAACCTGTTTATGAGTTAAATTATCATCCTTATTGTCGGCCAGGAGTTTTGACAGGATTTGAATACTGTTCATTGGTGTGCGTAATTCATGGGACATATTGGCCAGGAATTCCGATTTATATTTATTGGTAAGCTCCAGTTGCTTTGCTTTTTCCTCGACCTCAATACGCGCTGTTTCCAGATCATCGTTTTTCTTGGTAATTTCTGATTTTTGCGTTTCCAGCTCCTCATTTGCTTGAAGTAGTGCATCCTGTTTATCTTTAAGCACCTGTTCAGACTCTTTCAGTGCCTTAGCCTGCCCTTCGAGTTCCTCATTGGTGACACGCAGCTCTTCCTGCTGTGACTGTAATTCCTCATTGGTAACGCGCAATTCTTCCTGTTGTGCCTGAAGTTCCTCAGCCTGCTGCTGGGTTTTCTCCAGAAGTTCGCGCATTTTATCGCGTGAACGGGCAGAGTTGATAGCAATCGCCACATTCTCTGATATCTGCTTCAGCAATTCCATCTGATCTTTATCAAATTGTTTGGCAGATCCTATTTCAAGTACACCGCTTATATTATCTTCATACAACATCGGCGATACGACAATATTCTTTGCCGGTGACTCTCCCAGACCAGAATCGATTTTGATGTGATCGTCTGGAATATCTTCAAAAATAATCGTTTCCCTCTCCAGTGCTGCCTGTCCAACCAGACCTTCACCCGGTTTAATTTTATTATTATTCCCGCTTCGGCGTGAATACGCATAACTGCCGACCAGTTCAAGCGTCTCATCACCATCATTGAGATAAATGGCACCAACTTTGGCATCAGAATATTTTGTCAGGTAAGAAATAACATTTTGTGAGAGGGTTTTAAGATCCTGTTCTCCACGCATAACTTCATTAAGTCCCGAGACACCGGTTTTTAACCAGTTTTGCTTTTCAATTTCGGCAATTGATGAATGAATATTGTCACGCATTGTCTGCATGGCCAGGCCCAGTTCATCCTCATTGGATAACACCTCTATTTTTACATCAAGGTTACCGCCGGCAATCTCAGTTGCCACTTCGGTCTTTCCGGATAGATTCATTTGCAAAACACGCAATGATCTAATGGCATCGCCGAGCTCATCTTTACGCTGGGTTGTCACGACATCTTTTACATTTCCAACAGAGAACTTCTTCAGAAATTCGATAATACGCTTTAAATCAAAAATGATTCGCTTATTGATCAGGAACATCATCAAGCCAAAAGTAAATACAATACAAAAAACGACAATGACCGTTGCCAGGATGAGCTGCGCATACAGTGAAGCATAGGTTTCCGCCATAGAATATCGTAAGCTGATGACAGCCAGCGGATCGCCTATCTTCGATTCGTGACAATCAATACAACTTTGATCTGATAAGAGCGGATCAATGGCACGTATTACGTCCTCACCCATATACTCTTCCTCATAAAACTTGGGTGTCTTTGATTTTATAACTGCTAATTCAAATTCATCCATTTCAGCAGCCCGGTCCTCATCGATGATATGCGTAGGTATCACCCGGACATCTTCGAAATTTTCTATTTGATTAATCATTTCAGAAAATGGACGTGCACTCGTGACGCCTTCGCTCATGCTGAATGTGATCGACTTTAATAAGATTTCTTTTACTTCACCTACCCGGTGTTCGGCGTTTGCAAATTCTCTGGATGCACTCTGGTTAAGAAGCATAATCAATCCGGAACCCAGGACAACTAACAAAACAGTAGCCAGAATAAAGCCCAGACTGGTTGAAATAGACTTTTTCATATGAAATTACTCCGATAAATTTATTGTAAGAGATTCCCCCGTTTTACTTTTAAAGAAGAAATAATATGTGGCAGAATGAGGAACCTGATTCCTTTGTGAATATTTTTACTTAATTTGTTGTTTTATATTTATCGGAGGTAAAAGAAGTAAACTTTAGATATATTAATACTAGCATATATCGAAATTTGTTGAAATTTGGGGAATTGGGCACCGATAATTGGGAATGAGGAATTGCGAATTAGAGATTAGAGATGAGAGATGAGAAGTTAGAAGTTGAAATATTTATAGTACCAATAACTAATTACTAATTCCCAGTTCCCAATCCCTAATCTCTGATAACAATCAACTGTGCCTTTGTCACCTGCTGTACATTTTTAAGATTTCCTGTTTAGCAGTTGTGGTTTGCTGGACCAATTGGTCATACATCAATTCAGAGGCCACATTACTATCAACTTGAAAAATTGCCAGCAATGCCAGTTTTTGTGAAAATTCATCCTGTCTGCTATGATAATAGCGGATCAGATCAGGAATCGCCTCATCAATATGCAGTTTGTTTCCATGCTTAATCACCAGTAGAATCGCTGATTGTTTTACACCCGGATTTGTACCTTTCAATGCCATTTTGATGCCGGAACTAAACTTATCCCATTTTTCGGTCTGTGTAGTTTGTGAGGATGATACACCCGTAGTGACAATAAGCAGGACAACGATGAACACGCCTATTTTTGTTGTTACACGGTGCATAATTATACCCTTTCATTTTTGTAAAACTCTTAACTAATTGGACGTATCATGCCCTAAATATGTTGCAAAAGGGAGATAAACAAATTGCGGTGAGGGAGTAATTTATTACATTATTATGTATATTTATTAGCCAGGATAGCAGGATTGACCCAGGATAATTAGGATTCTATTCGAAAAAAGTATGAAGATTTTCTTTCACTATTAAAAATCTATTATATATTATTTTCCCATTATCCTTTCTTATTTTATCCTGTTATCCAGTCAAAAAAAATCCGCTCAAATCGGATATCTTGAGCGGATTTAAATTTAACGGTTAATTAATATTTAAAGGTGTACGTTCCCGAGAATATCAAGGGAACAATATAGTATAATTGATAAATTATTTTAGAATGGACATCCTCTTTGATTCAACATTCTTTCCGGCACGCAAATGGTAAATATACATTCCGGAAGCCAGGTCATTTACCTGGAAGTTTATTTCATGATATCCGGCCTTCATTTCTTTATTTACTATGGTCCTGATTTTTTGACCAAGCATGTTATATATCGAGATATTGACAAACTCTGATTCCGGAAGTCCGAATTTTATTGTAGTCGATGGATTGAACGGATTCGGGTAGTTCTGATATACCACAAACTTCTCAGGGATTTGGGCCAATGCAATTGAACTCCGGTTATCCTCAATCCCATCTACGCCATCCTCAAATTCATCCGCACCTATATCGGGGAAATTGCTGTCCCTCAGATCGCCATCAATATCATCAACCACTTCAGTGAGCGGTGTTCCCGCGCTGTCAACCGCTGCTGCAGTTGCGTGCAAATCTGTACCCGATACAAACATGGGATCATTGGAAATGGAATGACTTTCCTTACCATTTGCAATCTGCAGGCTGGATAAGTCGGTAATATCTGCACCCCAGAGTGCCAGATTCACACCGGTTGTATAAAGATCATTATAATCAGATGAATCAATAGCTGCGGGTTGATTAATCACATAAGCATAACCGCCGCCATGATTGGCAAAGATATTATTAACCACATTGAGATTGCTGCCCGAATAGGTCTCAAAAGCGCGGCTGTTGGTACCCGATACGCAGTTCACACTATTGGCATAGATGTTCTGACGGGTAGAACTATACAGATAAATGCCATAGGTATTATTGGCATTACTCGTGATAAAATTATTGGACACCAGGCCATAGGTTCCCGTCGGCGGTACGCCGCCGTCACAGACATACAGATATAATCCGTATCCCGATCCGGTACTGATCTTATTCTTAGTGATCTCCATCGCCCCGTCACCATAAATTACATAAAGACCATAAGCCTGCGTAGCCTGGATCGTATTGCCGCTGACCAGCAGATCCATCTGATTACCAATGTTCATGCCATAGGCGACATTGGTCAATGTATTACCGGTAACTTCCGTGCCAGAAGCCAGGACAGAATTTGACAAACCATAAAAGTGAATTGAGTAGCCACCATCATTAAACGTATTGTTCCTGAAAATCCGCGGACTTGACAGCATATCAATACCATAAATAAGCGCCAGGTTGGTTGAGGATGACGTCGTTGGCGAACCGTTCAGTACATTCCCTTCAATGATAAGATCCTCCATACCGCCCCACATGTAAAATACTCTCCCGTATGAAACCGGGGCAACGTTATTGGTCATGAAGGTCATATTGCGAACACGCATATAGTCGGCGCCACGGATAAGCATGATATAGTTGTCACCTGCAGCCGCTGCAAAATGCCACATCAATACATCCGCGGCATTACCAGATAACGACTGAATGGTGATCGTATTGGTCACACTGGCACCAGGCGTTTCGTGAAAAACCACCTGCTCGTTATAATTACCGTTCAGTACATTAAATGTAACCGGTGCACTGATTCCTTTTAATAATAAGTCAGACGATGCCGCATTGAAATCAGCATAGTCTCCACCACTGCCAATCGTAAATGTACCACTTAACGGCGTAGTGGTGGCCGCATCCGGTACAAACTCGTCGGCACCAATATCCGGTGAACCACCGCGGATGTCGCCATCGATATCATCTGTCACTTCAGACAACGCTGTGCCCGCCCCGTCAAGCCAGGGAGCTACCGTATGAAGATCTGTCGCATCCGTGTAATGGGGATAAACCGACAGGGAGTTGGCATCCTTTGGAAGTGGCAGACTGAAAATCTGCCAGCGTAGCCAGATTTGAAGTGCCCCAGTAACCCACATAATTTCCCGCGCTGTAAATATTGTTATGATTCGATGTACCGATTGCCGCCGGATGACTTACCACATAGGCATAGCCGCCACTATGATTGGCAAAATTATTATTTACTACATTGATATTGCTGCCCGAATAGGTCTCAAAAGCGCGGCTGTTGGTACCCGATACACAGTTCACACTATTGGCATAGATGTTCTGACGGGTAGTACTATACAGATAAATGCCATAGGTATTATTGGCATTACTCGTGATAAAATTATTGGACACCAGGCCATAGGTTCCCGTCGGCGGTACGCCGCCGTCACAGACATACAGATATAATCCGTATCCCGATCCGGTACTGATCTTATTCTTAGTGATCTCCATCGCCCCGTCACCATAAATTACATAAAGACCATAAGCCTGCGTGGCCTGGATCGTATTGCCGCTGACCAGCAGATCCATCTGATTACCAATGTTCATGCCATAGGCGACATTGGTCAATGTATTACCGGTAACTTCCGTGCCAGAAGCCAGGACAGAATTTGACAAACCATAAAAGTGAATTGAGTAGCCACCATCATTAAACGTATTGTTCCTGAAAATCCGCGGACTTGACAGCATATCAATACCATAAATAAGCGCCAGGTTGGTTGAGGATGACGTCGTTGGCGAACCGTTCAGTACATTCCCTTCAATGATAAGATCCTCCATACCGCCCCACATGTAAAATACTCTCCCGTATGAAACCGGGGCAACGTTATTGGTCATGAAGGTCATATTGCGAACACGCATATAGTCGGCGCCACGGATAAGCATGATATAGTTGTCACCTGCAGCCGCTGCAAAATGCCACATCAATACATCCGCGGCATTACCAGATAACGACTGAATGGTGATCGTATTGGTCACACTGGCACCAGGCGTTTCGTGAAAAACCACCTGCTCGTTATAATTACCGTTCAGCACATTAAATGTAACCGGTGCACTGATTCCTTTTAATAATAAGTCAGACGATGCCGCATTGAAATCAGCATAGTCTCCGCCACTGCCAATCGTATATGTGCCACTTAACGGCGTAGTGGTGGCCGCATCCGGTACAAACTCGTCGGCACCAATATCCGGTGAACCACCGCGGATGTCGCCATCGATATCATCTGTCACTTCAGACAACGCTGTGCCCGCCCCGTCAAGCCAGGGCGCTACCGTATGAAGATCTGTTGCATCCGTGTAATGGGGATAAACCGACAGGGAGTTGGCATCCTTTGAACTGGCTGACTGAAAATCTGCCAGCGTAGCCAGATTTGAAGTGCCCCAGTAACCCACATAATTTCCCGCGCTGTAAATATTGTTATGATTCGAGGTGCCAATCGCCGCCGGATGTATTTACCACATAGGCATAGCCGCCGCCATGATTGGCAAAATTATTATTTACTACATTGATATTGCTGCCTGCATAGGTCTCAAAAGCGCGGCTGTTGGTACCCGATACGCAGTTCACACTATTGGCATAGATGTTCTGACGGGTAGAACTATACAGATAAATGCCATAGGTATTATTGGCATTACTCGTGATAAAATTATTGGACACCAGGCCATAGGTTCCCGTCGGCGGTACGCCGCCGTCACAGACATACAGATATAATCCGTATCCCGATCCGGTACTGATCTTATTCTTAGTGATCTCCATCGCCCCGTCACCATAAATTACATAAAGACCATAAGCCTGCGTGGCCTGGATCGTATTGCCGCTGACCAGCAGATCCATCTGATTACCAATGTTCATGCCATAGGCGACATTGGTCAATGTATTACCGGTAACTTCCGTGCCAGAAGCCAGGACAGAATTTGACAAACCATAAAAGTGAATTGAGTAGCCACCATCATTAAACGTATTGTTCCTGAAAATCCGCGGACTTGACAGCATATCAATACCATAAATAAGCGCCAGGTTGGTTGAGGATGACGTCGTTGGCGAACCGTTCAGTACATTCCCTTCAATGATAAGATCCTCCATACCGCCCCACATGTAAAATACTCTCCCGTATGAAACCGGGGCAACGTTATTGGTCATGAAGGTCATATTGCGAACACGCATATAGTCGGCGCCACGGATAAGCATGATATAGTTGTCACCTGCAGCCGCTGCAAAATGCCACATCAATACATCCGCGGCATTACCAGATAACGACTGAATGGTGATCGTATTGGTCACACTGGCACCAGGCGTTTCGTGAAAAACCACCTGCTCGTTATAATTACCGTTCAGCACATTAAATGTAACCGGTGCACTGATTCCTTTTAATAATAAGTCAGACGATGCCGCATTGAAATCAGCATAGTCTCCGCCACTGCCAATCGTATATGTGCCACTTAACGGCGTAGTGGTGGCCGCATCCGGTACAAACTCGTCGGCACCAATATCCGGTGAACCACCGCGGATGTCGCCGTCGATATCATCTGTCACTTCAGACAACGCTGTGCCCGCCCCGTCAAGCCAGGGCGCTACCGTATGAAGATCTGTTGCATCCGTGTAATGGGGATAAACCGACAGGGAGTTGGCATCCTTTGAACTGGCTGACTGAAAATCTGCCAGCGTAGCCAGATTTGTAGTCCCCCAATAACCCACATAATTTCCCGCGCTGTAAATATTGTTATGATTCGAGGTGCCAATCGTTGCGGGCGTATTTACCACATAGGCATAGCCGCCACTATGATTGGCAAAATTATTATTTACTACATTGATATTGCTGCCCGAATAGGTCTCAAAAGCGCGGCTGTTGGTACCCGATACGCAGTTCACACTATTGGCATAGATGTTCTGACGGGTAGTACTATACAGATAAATGCCATAGGTATTATTGGCATTACTCGTGATAAAATTATTGGCTACCAGGCCAGGAGTGCCGTCGGGCAGAGGTCCGCCGTCACAGACATACAGATATAATCCATATCCCGATCCGGTACTGATCTTATTCTTAGTGATCTCCATCGCCCCGTCACCATAAATTACATAAATACCATAAGCCTGCGTGGCCTGGATCGTATTGCCGCTGACCAGCAGATCCATCTGATTACCAATATTCATGCCATAGGCGACATTATTCAGTGTATTACCGGTAACTTCTGTACCTGTGGCCAGATTCAAATTGGAATCCCCATACAGATGGATGGAATAACCACCGCCGTTAAACGTATTGTTGGTGATATGGATATTATTTGAATTTGTGGTGGAAATCGTAGAATAAATAATTGCCATATTGGCGTTATTCGAATTAGTCGTGACCGCATTGAATATACAATCAGAAATAGTGACATTATTTGAATTGTCATTTATAATAAAAATTCTGCCATACGAGGTTCCCCAGGAAGTAAAAGTGATATTTTGAAAACTTACAAAATCTGTTCCGTTTAAATGCGCAATATAGTTATCTCCCGTCCCGCTTGCTGTATGCTGAACAATCACATCTGCAGCGCTTGCGCTCTGCGATTGAAAAGTAATGGTATTAGAGGCACTGGATCCGGAGATATTTCCTATCACAAACTGTTCCGTATAGGTTCCGGTTATTATATCAAAAGTTACAGCACCATTAACACCTGCTGAGTTCAAATCTGCAACTGCATCCGCAATTTCTATTTGATCAGGATCATTTTCTTAATTGTCTAAAATTTCCTGTCTCGATTCTATAAAAGTATATCCCGGCTGCAAAACTACCTGCATCCCAAAAAACCTGATATTTCCCGGCCGTTTGATGCTCATAACAAGGGTTTTAATCTTTTGCCCCAGCGCATTATAAATACTTAAATTTACATAACTGACGGCCGACAGCTGATAGCCGATAGCCGTTACCGGGTTAAAAGGATTGGGATAATTTTGTTTCAGTTCAAAAAATCCCGGAATAATAGAACTGATATATTCTATTGTAGTGGCTGAAGGATCGGTATATTTTATTGTTGTGCACAGAATTTCTGTATCATAATCAAAGACACTATCTCCCGTGACATAAATATGTCCAAGACCATCAGTGACCACATCAGCCGGTTGATCATATCCCGCATCATACCGCATAGTCCATTCCCTGTAGCCTTCGGGATTTATTTTAATCGTTACATAATCACGAGTGTTAGAATAACCAGTGCTCACTCCCGTTACGTAAATATTACCATTATCACCCAAGGCCACAGAATTTGACCGGTCATAGCCATAAGCCACACCATCATATTTTGAGACCCACTTTTGGTCGCCGGAGTTATCATATTTGATTGTAATAAAATCATCATTATTGGTGCCGTCCCCATATCCGGTTATAAAAACATCTCCCTGCTCATTTATGACCATTTCTTCCGGGAAATCCCAATTATGTGCCGAACCATCATACCGGCTCACCCACTGCTCAACACCGGCGGAATTATATTGAACGGTGGCAAAATCATAATTGGTGCCATCACCTTTACTTCCACCGCTTACAATTACATTTCTCATTTTATCAACGACTATATCTACGGCAACATCATCTGAATTTCCCGGTCCGTTATAGCGGGCCACCCACCGCTCAACACCATCACCATTATATTTAATGGTTGCATAATCAGAATTTCCGGCAGAACCTACACTTATACCCGTAACATAGACATTTCCTGAATCATCCAAAGTGATTGCCTTGGCCTGATCACTTGCCTGTCCCGGACCGTCATAGTATGACACCCACTGCTCCACACCCGAAATGTCATACTTAATTGTTGCATAGTCTACATTGACGAATGATTGTTCAGGGGCAACATAACCGGTGACATAGACATTTCCACTTCCATCTACGGTAACGGCACTGGCTCCATCATAATAATTCCCGGGCCCGTCGAATCGGGCAACCCATTGCTCTACCCCGTCATTATTGTATTTAACTGTAGCCCAGTCGGAGCCACCGGAGACATCGCTGGTTCCGGTAAGATAAATATTTCCTGAAATATCGACAGCAATATCTGCAATATTTTCCGAGCTGCTATCCGGGCCATTATATGCGACCACCCATTGTTCAACACCGTCAGGATTGTATTTTATCAGAGAATAGTCACTATTTGTTAAAGGTCTTTGACTCCGACCGGCAACAAAGAGGTTCCCGGCCTGATCAAGTGCCATAGCGAAGGGTTGCTCGTTACTCAATTTGGGACCGGTTCGCGGTACGGCCCATTCTTCGGTTCCCGAAGAATTAAATTTTATGGTAGCACAATCACGATATTCATTTCCTGTGATATGTACATTTCCAGATTTATCAAGCGAAAGTGTGACAACCATATAGATATCAGGGTAATTTGTAGTCCAGACTTCACTCCCCGAGGGCGTATATTTCACAACAGTGGATCCCCAACTCTGCCCCCCCACATATATATTTCCGGAATCGTCAATATCAATCACAGATGCCTTGTCTGAACTATTAGATTCGCCATTGTAATGAACGATCCATTCTTCCGTACCGGATGGACTATATTTAATCGTAGTAAAATCCTCTTTTGAAGTCCCATTATAACCTGTTCCGGTAACATAAACATAACCCGAATCATTTACGACCAGTCCCTCGGATCTGACATTTGAGTTTGGTGCTCCCGTATACCGGGCACTCCATTTCTCATCACCCGCAGAATCGTATTTAACCGTTGCATAATTCCATTTATAATTTGCATTCGTACTACGTCCGGTTACAAACACATTTCCGGAATCATCAACCGCAATTGCACTGGGCTGGTCCGTTTGACTATCCGGTCCATTGTACCGGCTTACCCATTGTTCTACACCATCATTATTATATTTGATGGTTGCATAATCATCTTTTCCTCCGGGATTATCACTTCTGCCGGTTATATATATATTGCCTGAAGCGTCGAGAGCCATATAATATGCAGTTTCTTCACTTTCACTGGCCGGACCGTCATAACGCGCGAGCCATTGCTCAACACCTTCGTTATTATATTTTATTGTAACATAATCACTGGTCGGATGAGAATCACTTGTACCGGTCACATAAACATTACCGGATTGATCGAGAAGAATATCGTGCCCTTTATCAAAGTTATATTCACTGCCTGGCCCGTCATATCGAACGACCCATTGCTCCTGGCCATTTGCATTATATTTTATCGTGGCAATATCGCGGCCGGTATCTATACCATTGCTTCCTCCGGTGACATATACATTCCCAAAACCATCCACAGCTATGCTGGTCGCATTATCAGTAGAATTTGCCGGTCCGTTATATATAGCAGTCCATTGCTCAATACCAGATGAATTGTATTTTATGGTTATATAATCTTCACCGGAGCCCATTATCTTTACCATTCCGGTAACATAGACATTTCCCAAATCATCCGTAACCATATCCGCATGTTCAGAATCACCGGGAAGCAACCCGGACGTATAATGATTCACCCAGGTGGTATCCACATTTTGTGAATTTTGAATAGTGGAACCATCCACATTTTGCGCAAACGCGGATGTGATGAAAGACAGGAATAAATAGACAGTAAATATGCACAGTTGTATAAATCTTTTCATCTCTTCTCCTATATTAAACTTAATTGTATCTTCCCGATAATGTATGCTTAATAAATTTCAAAATCTTAGGTCTATACTACATTCCTTTTCTAACGTAGAGATCGCAGAGGTTCGCAGAGTTTATACTTTTATTCCTTTAATGTTTTCTTTGCGTCCTCTGCGGCCTCAGCGTTTAATAATTATTTTCATTTAACTTCAAATATATTCCTGATGTGTTCTCTGCGTTTACTAAATCTCACAAATTTTACTTTTCAGTCCGTTTTTGGCCTGTTTATTTAATCAGCAGCATTTTGCGCACCATTACATTTGCCGGAGTTTCCAGTTTATAAAAATACATACCACTGGAAAATCCACTGGCATCCCATTTTACCTGGTAAGTGCCGGCAGATTGTTGCTCATGAACCAGGGTTTTAATCTTTTGACCTAGGGCATTATAAATAGTTAAATTTACAAAACTGACCGCCGATAACTGATAGCCGATAGCCGTACTGGGATTAAACGGATTGGGATAATTTTGGAATAATAAAAATTCAGCCGGAGTTGTAATTATTTTTTCATTTATCCCGACAATACCGGAGAAATCAAAAGCATACATGCCTTCAAGATTTGCTGCCGCATAAACAACGCCATTAGGTGCCACAGTGACCCCGCCAACATGATTAAATTCATCCAATATCGCGGCCGGTGTAAATGTGGAGTCGCCAAAAGTATATGCCCGCAACCCACCGCCACCGGCTGCGACAAGAATATACCCGGTTGTATCAACTTCAACATCCACTGCGTATCCGCCAACATAGACATTACCTAAAGGATTGAACGATGAATCCGTATAACTGTAGGCCATAAGACCCCAGGATTGATTTGCCAGAAAAACCGTTCCATCCGGTCCTACCGCGGAAGCAAAGGCATAACCGCCCTGATCAATATGTGCCTTAAAAGTGAATGAATCACCGTCGTAGGTAAATGCCCTTAAACCGTCGCCTGATTGTGAAGTAAATATTGTGCCATCATCAGAGACAGTAATATCCACAATTGCACATAGTACTTTCCCTGATATATCCCGCAGGTGTGAATGTTGAACCATTGTAGTTATAAGCGTAAAGACCGTCCAAAGCACCCATTAAAACAGTACTGTCATCAATTACATAAACGGACCAGGCATAGAGGTCTTCAATGTTTGCAGTATTTACCAATGCAGACCCATTATAGTCGTAGGCCCGAAATCCGTCCTCATAACCGGCTGTAAAAATCGTCCCGTTTGCGCTAACGGCCACATCACCAGCCCGGCCGATTTCAACGGAATATGCTGTGTTTGTAAGAACTGATCCGGATAATCCGTATGCACGTAAACCATCGCCCCCATTGGCCAAGAATATTTTACCGTCGGCACCAATGGCTACTTTTTCTGCCGCGCCACAATCGCTTATATATGCCGTGTTGGTAAAGGATGAGCCATTATAGGTATAGGCCCGCATCCCCCCTAAACCATTGGCCGTAAAAATCGTTCCTTCCGTATCCAATGCAACCCCATAAACATCGCCGTCATCATATACCTGTGCGGTACTGGTAAGTGTGGAATCAGCATATTGATAAGCCCGAAGTCCATCATAGCCATTTGCCAGAAAGATAGTTCCGTCTCGTAGCGATCACTACATCATCAGCGCGACTATTTTCTGTATTATGTGCTGTATTTGAGAAAGTGACACCATCAAAATCATAAGCGCGTAAGCCATCATTTCCATTTGCTAAAAACACCGTGCCGTCAGAAGAAATATCTACACCTGTTGCATAGCCGCCATCGTTAATGTTCGATCGTTGTGCGAGAACAGAATCTTTATAACTAAAAGCCCACAGACCGCTATTATAACCCGCAACCATAACAGTTGTATCATTTACAACCCTTACTCCCCTGAACGCGTTCTTTTGTGCGAAAAGCGAAGTTTGGACATACCCTGAACCCGTTTTAACGAATGAATAAAGACCAGAAACAAAATTAGCCAGAAACACCGTTCCATCCGCGCTTACTTCCACATCCCAACTGCCATAGGTCTCGGAGATATGGGAGATAAGTGTAAAAGAGGCCCCATTAAACTCAAATACGAACAGGCCACTGTTATAACTGGCAACATAAACCAATCCATCCGCTCCGAGAGCGATAGATTGCACATCTCTAACACCGTTCTCCTTATTAATCCGAGTGATTGGAGAGAAGGATTGTCCATCATAGCTGTATGCGACAAGCCCCCCCAAATCCTTGGCCAGAAATACCGTGCCATCCGGACCCACCGCTAAATTGTGTGCCTGGCCATATTCCTTATTTTGCTGGATCTTGGTGAAACCGTGAGGCAGTTGAGCCAAAGCAAGTCCGTTTAAGCAGAATACTGATATAAGCAATAATAATCTGAATTTTGACATTTCCTTCTCCTTTATTCCGCGATCCTGAATTTTGGTGGTGTTTCTTTTTTTTGACTAACAAAAATTATCACTTTCCAATCATTGGCAATAGTTTTGGCGTTATAAAAAATATCGGGTTATAGTTAATAAAATATGACTATTTCATTAATATTCAACTGCACACTTATGCAGTTTTTTGATCGTTTGGCTTATGCAGGTATACGGAACTACATAAATATGTAGTCAGCAGGTGAGGCATACGTAAAATTCCGTTCGAACTGCCTAGTGGAACACATGGCAGATAGAGTTCGTTGGCGAGCTTACTTGATCAAAATCATCTTTTTAACATCCTGAAATTCACCTGTCATTAACCTGTAATAATAAACACCACTATGAGACTGGAAGCATCCCATTCTATACTATATTTACCTGCTGGCTGATTTCCAGATAACAGGGTAGCTACCTTTTGACCAAGCAGATTGTAAACATTTAATTCTACTTTACTGCTAACAGCCAACTGCCAACTGATTACCGTACTTGGATTAAACGGATTAGGATAATTTTGATTGAGTAC
>CAVXXB010000018.1:0-12425 GCA_963765585.1 Calditrichia bacterium
GCTAAAACCAGTGGTGTGATGGAAGTGATGATAAATAGTAGTGTAAACCACTGATGAATTGATTTACTGGTAGATCTGGAATTTACAAATCGCATAGTTACCTCAATTTTAAGTTTCAGTGAATTTACCAAAAATTAGTAATATATATATTGTTTTTTGACTGGATCACAGGATTAACAACTAGTTGGTACTTTAATTATTGTGGTTAATTTGTATTGCCTCGGCCATGTGGTATCAAACGAATAGTGATTATTAATATCGTCCGGACATGAACGTATCACCTAAATCCAGTAAAAAATCCGGCTGATCAGCCTGAATATTACCGAGAGTCCTGGCAAACAAAACAGGATTGGAGCCCTCATCCAGGTGCGGATCGGCTTCAACACAAAAAGTAAAACCGAACCCGTTAGATCTTTGCGTATGGAAAGTCCATTCATTTTGAGTCAGGAAACTACTATCAGCATGAAATCAATAATATAACCGGTAATCGTAGCGGGTGTTTGCTTGCAGATCATTTAATAAAATTTCAGATAAATACAGTACTGATAAGAAAAAACATCTGTTCATAATGTTACTATGTATTTAAACGGTTATTCATTCTTCATTAAATAAATCGCAGGTAAATTCTTCAGTAAAATCGATGACTGGTCTGTACTAATCCCGGCATCCGGACTGAGACGCACACTAAAGACATATGTTTTTTTGTCCAGCAGGTATTCTTTATGTGTCCTTGGATTCCAGCTATCATCCCCTCCCAGCCCCATCTGTTGATAATCCACATTTAAGGTTATGTTTTCACCATCGACTATATCGTAGGTATGATGCGCATTGGTCAGGTTCTCCAGAGTATAATTATGTGCACTTACATTTATTACCGGCATGCCCACAACTGAAATTCCAGATCCGTTACCATCCGACAGTTGCGCCCATCTGACATCAGTCTTATTTCCATTTTCCTGTGGTTTTATATAGGGCACGAACTGATCCGCTACCAAACCCGTATATAATCCCACAGCCGCACCCGATTTGCGATCCCAGTAAGATTCATGGGGTCCCCGGCCATACCAACTCATGTTTACAAATGTATTTGGGATTTGCATAGTAATACCTACCCGCGGTAGTGGCGGCATTGATTCATCCACATCAAACATATTATCAATCATTAACTCACCATTACCAAAAATGGTATATATGGCAGAATAATCAATCTTTCCTGTTTTGCCTATCATATCCAGGTTCACAGTAATTCTTATCACTTTTGGATCTAAAATCTCGGTTGTGATGCCTTGAAGTTTGGATTCCACTTTATCAAGACCTGCCTGATACCAGCGATATCTAAAACTTCGCTCGAATCCTCCGATATCATTGTCTACCGGTGCCCGCCAAAAATTTGGCACCGGCCCACTCACCAGAATATTTTTATCATTTTTTTTATAAGATTTAATTATTCCTGTTCCTTTATCAAACACGATATCAAAATTGCTTCCCCTGACTTCAATCGTATCATCATTCTCCTGCATGGAAATCTCAGACATGGAACTCAAACTATAGACATCCGGATCCGGCTTTTCAAATTTTAATTGAAATTCATTCCAGGCAATTTCATGTCCTGCAGTTCCCCAGCTAGTATTGTTTTCCAGATGATAACTGAGTTTGAGCCAGTATTCGGTATTTGGTTTTATATCGGGCTTTGTGAACGGAATGGTAATCTGTCTGGTCTCACCGGGGTCCATCGCAATATCTGTAATTTTTCCCTTTTCAATGCTGACGCCATTGGCATGGAGGTCCCAATTTAGGTACACATTTTCCATGCTATAAAAATTATATTGATTAGATATCTCAAAAATACCGGACATCGCATCTGTTGATTTGGTTTTTATGTATTGATATACTTTTTTCACCTCAAATAATTCCGGTTGAACCGTTCGATCGGGAAAAACCAGGCCATTAAGACAATAATTACTATCCGTTGGTTGTTCACCAAAATCTCCACCATAAGCAAACCATTCAACACCTTCTTCTGTGTACTGTCGCAGTCCCTGATCTACCCAATCCCAGATAAATGCACCCTGGATTCTGGGATTTCCTTCAATGGCATCCCAATAATCCTGCAGATTGCCAACACTGTTGCCCATAGCATGGGCATATTCACAAATGATTACCGGCCGGTCTGGATTCTGTTTTGACAATTCAACCATAAACTCAACTGATGGATACATATTTGCGATGATGTCAAAATGTGAGGGCTCAGCACTATATCCAGGATCGGTTGGCTCATAGTGAATTGGTCTTGACGGATCATAAGCCCGTATCCAGGAAGCCATGGCCTCGTGATTCGGACCATATCCCGCCTCGTTCCCCAGAGACCAGATAATTACCGATGGATGATTTTTATCCCTTTCCACCATTCGTTTTGCCCGATCGACAAAAGCCTCTTTCCAGCTGGGATTTTTTGTTAATGCACTCCATATTTCGTGTGTTTCTAAATTTGTCTCATCGGTGAGATATAGTCCGTACTGATCACACAGCTCATACCAACGGGGACTATTAGGATAATGAGAAGTTCTGACAGCGTTGATATTAAACTGTTTCATCAATGTGATATCTTTTATCATCATCTCTTCAGAAATCGTACGACCGTGGTCCGGATCATGTTCATGCCGGTTTACCCCCTTCAACAAAATGGCTTTACCATTTACCAGCAATTGACCATCCCGGATGACAACTTCTCTGAATCCGACTTTTGTACTGACAATCTCAATGATCTGGTTATCTTTCTCTTTCAGTTTAAGAACCAGCGTATACAAATTGGGATATTCTGCTGACCACTTTTTCGGCGAGGTTATTTTTTGAGTCAATTTTTGAGAGATTTCATCATCATTTTCAAATCGTGGGATGCTTGCCGTGGAATTTGCGATCAGATTTTTGTTCTCGTCATATAAGAAGTATTCAATACTCCGGGTACTTTCATCCAAGTCAATATATTTACGAACTTTGACCTGGATCTGAAGGCTAGCATCCTTATACTGATCATCCAAATCCGTAGTTACAAACATGTCGCGGATATGCATATTGGGTGTTGAAAGAAGATATACATCACGATAGATACCGCTTAACCGCCAGGCATCCTGATCCTCCAGATAACTACCATCGGACCAGCGAAACACCTTTAGCGCAACAGAATTGCTGCCCTCATTCAGATAGGAAGTAATGTTAAATTCCGCCGGAGTAGCAGATCCCTGACTATAACCGACCTCTTTGCCATTCACCCATAGATAGAATGCCGATCTCACACCATCAAAATGCAAAAAGATCTGACGGTTATCCCAATCCGCAGGTATTTCAAACTCTCTGTAATAAAGTCCAACGGGATCCATATCATCCGGAATCAACGGCGGGTCAACCGGTCTGAAGGGATAATTTACATTGGTATAGATGGGTACATCATATCCCTGTAGTCTGCCAGCTACCGGGCACAGAAATTTCTTTCCAGTGATCGGTTTGAAAATTATTGATATAAAATTCTGAATTTGCATCACCATAATTATCAATAAACTTAAATTTCCATTCACCATTCAACGAAGAATAGAAGATTGACTTCGCCCGATCTCCCTTAAAAGCAGTTTGTTCGCTTCCAAAGGGAATAAGCGTCGCATGCCCCGGCTCCTTATTGATGGCAAATACTTTTTCATTTTCCCATTCGCTGAAATCAAATCCAAATGTATAATTTACCAGAAGAGCGAGAGTTAGAACCAAAAGGCCTGGCTGAATCCGCAAAGACGATTTCATGAACAACTCCTTATTCTGTTGAAGGTAGTGTAAAAAATAACCACAGAGTACACGGAGTAAATTATTAATATTATTTATGTTAATGCTATTTCTAATCATCTCCCCTCTGTGATCTCTTATAAGATAACTCTCTTTATTCCTTCTTTTAATTTGTCAACATTAAAATTGATCAACAATCCGACTTTTAGATTTTCTGCTCTCAGGTAAGTTAGCACCTGGGCAATATGAACATTCTAACAGACCTGGCCCAAGTAATGAGTGAACTTCAATAGCACATGAAATTATTTTTTCAGTAATATCTCTTAAAGGATATTCTTTTAGAGTTCTCAGAGTTTTCCTCTGAGTGCTCTGTGGTTTCATCTTTTAATCCTGTCTTTCATTTTTTCATAGAACTTTTGACACTACCCTGTTGAAAGGAATATATTATGGTAGATAAACTAATTTGGTGCTTAAAATTTTAATTTTCAAGATTCAAAAATTAAATATGCCAGGAAATTAAAAAATTGAACTTATTAATTAGCATCTTCTGAGGAATATAATTTTTACAATCTAATCATCACTCCCGAAAGCGGGATTTTCAACCTGAATTTGTTTCAGGATCTATATATGAGATTCTGAAACCCCGAAACAATTTCGGGACAGGCATGTTCAGAATGACGTTTCTATGGCTTATATCATTTTACCAAAGTTTCTAATTTGAAATTATTTGGCTTTATTGGTCGTTAGTAATTATTACAAGAATGGGATATAATCATGCGTTATACATTATTACTATTATTTGTATTTTTAGGATGTGAAAAATTTACCGGGCACAACTATGACAGCGAAAGTATTGCTGACAAATCACGGGTATATGGAACAATACGAAATAAATTTAACTCAAGTGAGCGCGTTGCAAACGCCCATGTGGAAATCGGTTACATTACAACCAGCACAGATTCATCAGGCAACTATGATGTAGACTACATCATTTCTACGGATGATAATCGTAACAAACCAGTTGAGATTTATATCACCGCGCCTAACTATCACGATTTGCAGACGGATTTTCTGGTATTTCCACCCGAGAGCAATATTGATCTGGATATGGAATATGGTGCACCGATAATCGAAAAAATCTGGATAGGTGTGCCGGAAGAAATTGTGCACCAGGTATTGGTCACGGATTATCAGGGAATTGAAAATATCCAATCGGTTACAACCGGCATCTATTATGTCAAATTTGATGATCCGGAGATTCGGATCGAAACCATTGCGATGCAGTTGTATAACAAAATTTCTGATAATTCCGCTTATTATTATGCCACCGCGCTGCCTTCGCTTCCTGATGACTGGTTCTACGATCCAGTTGATCCGACCCATATTCAATTTACAGTCACAGACCGGGACAGTTTTGTCACCCTGATCGACCAAAAATATTCGGATATTATGTCACCAACACCGTTGTTTCCCTACGACAATCTCCCATAGCATCATTTTAGATGTACACTAGATTTCTCATTTTATACCATTGTTATTCATGGTGATAATACACTCCGGGTTTTGAGAATCTTTGCCTTTTAACATGCTTTTTAATAGATTGAACTGTGTTATTCATTTTTAAAAAAAACATATTTGGACGGAGGCGAAATGCGAATCTATCCTGTCATTTTTATTGCGATTCTGAGTGTGGGAATCGCCTTTCATGCGTGCTCGGACAAGCAAAAACTTACAAACCTGGAAACAGAAATATTGAGTGCATTAATTGTAAATTTCCAGAATGTGGCACAGGGCTCAGTCAGTCCGGATCAATCAGGAAATGTATTATATCTCTTAAAACATATCGCACATATAAAAGCGACGGTAACTTCTTCTCTTGCATACGCCATGGTAATTGATACACAAGGAAGTATCGTGGCTCATAATATGCTGGGCAATGCATATTCCGGCGGTCAGATACTGGATGATGAGATTACACGAAAAGTTTTGGCATATAATGATGCTCAAAAACCATATTTTCAGTTCTATATTTCTAAAGATGGTAAAGACGTAATTGACATATCCTTGCCGGTGATGAAAGAAGAAGATGAATCTGTTGTTGAAGGATTTGTGCGGATAGGAGTTTTGATTAGTAATTAGAATTTGTAGGGAACAGCCTGAGACCGTTCCGTAAATGCTAATTTGTGCTTCTGTAATTCAGAATTCGAAATTCGAAATTCGAAATTTCAGAAAGCTTCTTCGATTCCAAAATAAATACCGTTGGTATCCTTGCCAAAACCAATATCCATGCGCAAATTGATTTTTTCTTTTTTATCAAATAGAAAACGTAATCCGAAACCAAAACTTGGTTTCAGATTTCGAATTTGCAGACCGGTAATTTCCGGCACCACATCTCCTGACCCGGCAAATGCAACAGCTCCAAACCGCCACCAGACAAACTGTCGATACTCCACCTGAGCGGCAAAATAATTATTATCTCTGTAGCGACCCGTAAAATAACCACGCATGAGACTGCTGCCTCCCAAAGCCGGCAGTTTATAAAATGGTGGATTCCCACCTGTACCGCTATAATAAATCTGCGCCGCAATTACTTTTTGTTCTCCCACACTCCAATATCGCCGGGCATCCAGTTCAATCCAGCTATAGGTATAATCACTCCCCAGATCCTGGGTATAAAAAAGAACTTTGGCCTTCGTTATACCACCAATATTTGGGAAGAAAACATGATCCCGGATGTCCCAAACCCATACAATGCCTAACCCGGAGACAACACCTCCCTCACTCCCCTGAACAGTATTATCCTCAAGATAGGGATTTTCTTTTATGTCAATCACACTGTACTTCCTGTACTCAAGGACTAATCCCGAACGATCACTGATTACGATAGCCGAAGGTACCTGGAAATCGATAATTCCACCCATATTTTCAAGAACATATTCCTCTGTCCCTAAATCCGGAGTATTGTTACCTACTCCATAAAATCGATCGACTTTATTTCCGTATCGTATATCAATGGAAGAAGCCATTTTGTTCTTATAAAAAAACAGATTAGAAATCGCAGAAAACTCATAGGTTTTAACTGTCGAGTAAAATGCAGAAAATGTGATATTGGATGGATTCAGGACACTGTCTTTTTGTGAAAAAAAAGTAAAGACACCGCCTGCACCAAAAGCAAATTCAGTTTCCGGGGTATAATATACATACGGGTAGGCACTCAGTGAAGACTGATAGTTTTTAGTCGTATCGGCTTCATCCTGTGCTGCTAACTCACCGGTTCCTATGGTAATTATACATATAAGAAAGAGAAAAGCAGGTAACTTAAAATTAATCACGTTTTTCAATCCAAAGTTTTCGAAGAAAATGAACGGGGTGCATATAATTACCCGCAGAGATATTAATGTTTTGCCGTGCAATGAAACTTAACCATTGAAGTGTCATGAGTCAATGACCCACCCCCTTTATCCCCCTCCCTCCCTTCGGCAAGGAGGGGGAAACCTCTGGCTAAATTACCTTCATGCCTTCCAATAAGAAGGGAGGAAGGGGAAACCATCACTGTAGGGATACGGCACCCGTAAAACGGGGTCTTCGACATGCCGTGAAGCAGGAGGGAGGGGATTTAGGGGAGGGTCATTAAAAATAAACCTTATAAAGCAATTTAATATTTCTTCCCGGCTCGGGCATAATATCTTTTACCCGGTTTAAATGTTGCCGGTATTCCGTATTGGTTGCATTTTCGATTGAGAAAGTGAGGGTATGTAAAAAGTTTAACGCCTGGAAGTAATATTGAGCCGATAGATCTAAAACAACATATCCGGCAGTTGGCGTCTCAAATTCACCCACACGTTCCTGACTATCAGCGAAACGAATCCCACCCTGCACAGAAAAACTACCAGACTCGTAACTCAATCCAACCCGGCCGTTTAACGGTGGTATCTGTGGAAGCGGTGTTCCCTTTTCAACCAAATCACCTTTCACATAACTCAACACCCCCAACACAGACCAGGGACCATAGAAATGCCAGTCAAAGGTAGTCTCAAATCCGGTCATAAGAGCGTCTTCTCCGACATATTGGTACAGGAACAAGTCTGCCCGGCGCAGGCTTCTGCGGCCTGTATTTTGTGGAAAGATATACCCTTTGATATCGTTACGAAAAACTGCCAGATGCCAATTTAGACTCTCACCTGTATAATCCAGAAAGACTTCTGCACCAAATCCGTTTTCTTTTCCAAGTTCTGAATTGCCAACTTCATAGGCATAAGCAGCAAGATGCGGACCTTCAGAGAATAACTCTTCAATTCCCGGCGCACGAAAGGTTCTCATCAGAGTTGAACCAACTGTGAAACCTGCGCCCGTATGATACGCTACAGTGAAGCCACCGGATAAATCACCAAAATCCCGTTGACGAATATACAGACTGTAATCTGCCCGGTCTACGACCTTTTCTTCATGGGGAACCACAGATTTATGGTCGTACCGCAGTGAGGCACTAAAACCAAATCTTCCCAGATCGTGTTCACCGTATAAAAATCCGGCATAAGAATACTCCTTTGAAGCGGGTGTAAAGTTGAGTCCCGATGAGGCATAATCACGCATTTCGCCCCACAGACCAATTTCACCATGCACAAAAGTTCCCTTTTCATTAAAGTGTGTTAATACATTTACATCGTGTGTGACCACGCCAAACCGAACGCCAACCTGATTATTGGATTCAAACTCTGTATGTTTGTAGCGCTTATATGAGTAACTGAGATCCGTTCGATACCACCAGGGCAAACCGGGATAAATTTCAGACTGCGACTCAAAATGCTCGCGGTTTAAATCAATCCGTACACCATTTGGATGTCCACCATTTGGATCTGGCGGAATTCCATACTCTGATTCGTATAAACTACCGGATGCTCCCAGGAAACCCCATTGGGGGAAATACGAAAGTCCGGCTGTGGCGTTTTTTGTCTCGATATCGGTATTTTGCAAAGTCTGATTCGGGGATTCTATGTCATCGGCTTTGCGATAACTGCCCTCAAAACGTGTGGCAAATTTACCAAGAGGTATTGTCAGATTCGCGCCTCCGGCATAACCCTGATTCACAGACTCGCCCTGTAAACTCAGGGTTCCCTCAATTCTGTGAGGCAGAGTAGCGGGGACATATCCCCGTGAAACATTGATCACACCGCCAATGGTATTGGATCCATAGATTAGCGCAGCGGGTCCGCGGATCACCTCTATCCGCTGGGCATTCATGGGTTCGATAACCACGGCATGATCTGTAGAAGATGCCGATAAATCACCGGTACGTTCACCATCCTCGAGAATAAGTAAGCGATCGCCACCCAGTCCACGTAAAACCGGTCGTGCCGGTGCCGGCCCCATGGTTCTTTGCGCAAGTCCCGGCTCACCCTCGAGCGTTTTGGCAATCGTGACACCCAGATTCTGCCGTAATTTTTTCCCACTGACTTCTACCACAGGCTCTTGCATCGCAGAAATTACATCAAATTTATCCGATTCAACCACAATCTCTTCGGTGCTCATGGGGCTGTATTTAAGCTTTATCGTGATAAAATTAGTGTCTTTTGCAGCAATCTGAACAATAACATCCTCATCCTGATAACCTACGCGAAATATCAGGAGTTCATATTTACCAGCCGGGATATCGTAGAAATGAAATGAACCATCCTCATGGGCCGTAACCGAACTATTAATTTTTTCGATATATAATGATGCCCAACCCAATCCTTCTCCGGTCCTGGCATCGACTACAACCCCAACCAGACTACCATTTATCGCAGGTCCCGCCGGATAGACGGCAGCTGACGCCACATGTATCAGCCCGAGCAACAGAAATATAAATATATAAATTCTTTGCTTCAGAATCTTCATCGCTTGATTAAATATATATATGAGCACCTTAATTCTCATTTTACTGTTAGTTCATTTTCTGATTCAACAAACCAGTTTCATAATTATGGATTTACAGCTACAACCGTAATGGGAATTTCCTTTGATTCAAAATCTTTGTGATCGTGATGATTCAATAGTATGGTTATTCCTGTCGTACCTTCTTTCATTCCCTCAATGCGAAATTGATATTGTAACTGTTCCTCAGATTTTGCCACCACTTCTGCGACGGAATTGTCAGCCACACTCCAGCCCATTGACCATTCATCTGTCGTTGGGATACCAACATCACCATCCTCGGCGATATACTTTATATTTAACAAGGCGGTTTGTGCGCCCTTAGTAACTTCTATAGCGCCTGATACAATACCATCAACATATGATACTATTGTATCTCCGTTCGCAATAAGATAGAGCCCGATGGCTTCAAAATGTTGTTCTTCCGGTTCAACCGGATTATCATTACTGCACCCAAATATAAAAGTGAGTAGTAATGACAATGATGCTAAATTTTTTATTGATCGATTAAACATAATAATCCTCAAATTAAAGGTTTTTGATTTATCAACTGAATAAACTAATAAAATAAATGGAGATAGTCGAAATAGATGGAAAACTCACGGCTATAAATTCGCTATCGGTATGGTATTTAGTTTATTTCCGTAATAATGATCTTGATGGCTGGTTATTTAGGAGGGGCGCGATCTGAAAATATAGAGCGCGGCACATAAAGTGGGATATATGTGGTATAAAATATGCTTGTAAATTTTGGCCTAAAATCTTTGCGTAGCAATAACAGCAGCAAAAATAAAAGCCCGGCAGCCAGCGCATTTTGAAAAACGGCCACTGCACAGGTTTTTGATACATTGGTCAATCCCCGGTGATCATGATGGAAATCAGCAGTGATCACCAGTAACACCAGTATTACAGCAAATAGTGAGATCGTATATTTTAGTGTGGTCTGTTTCATATTTTTTTTAATATAAATGGTGAAACATAATTTTGCAATGTTTTGTTCCGGACGGCACTCTATAACCCTCCCCTATATCCCCTCCCTCCCGCCTCGAGGCATGGAGGGGACTTTTAAAATTCTAATAGTTTTCCAATCATTTGCTTTAATAATAGTGGTTTTGGATTTGCGAATTGGTATTTGATGTTTGTTTCGGATTTAGTAGGGACACGACACCCGTAAAACGGGGTCTTCGACATGCCGTGTCCCTACCATGGAATTTGCATCTGGTTAAGTCCCCTCTTTGCGGTCCCGTGTAACGGGATCGGAGGGAGGGGATTTAGGGGAGGGTCATTACACTACCTACTGGTCTAATTTTTAACACCATAATGCTATTGGCACCGAACACCTTCTCCATATTCTCAATATAGGGCGGTACTTTGTCATCCGGCAAGAACACCTGTATTGTACCGGCAAATCCACCACCATGTATCCGGCAGGCACCAACGCCAATATCTGCGATATATTTTTCTGTAAGTGCCAGGGCCAATGACACTCCCTGCTCTCTAATATTTTTTGTAGTATATATGTTCTGCAGCCATTTAAATGAAGAATCCCCGGACTCCTTTACCAAATTCAGGAAACGAATGAAGTCTCCGGATTCCAGGGCATTTACTTCATCAGTAACACGGGTATTTTCTTTCATGAAGTGAATTGCCCGCAGAACGGCACGGTCACCCAATTGCTCTCTCAGTAATCCAATATTATCTAAAAATAGCTCCGAATCTACCTCTCGAAGAACCCGGACATCAAAAAATTCAGCAACCGATTTCATTTCATCAGGTACGGCCGCATAATCATCTGTCAGATCGGCATGAGTGCCGCCTGTGTCAACTACCAATAAGCTGTATTTCTCACGATCAAAATCAAAATTAACTTTTTTTACCTCTGGATTTTCCGGATACTTGAAGTCTATTGCAATAATACCCCCTACAGCACAGGCCATTTGATCCATTAATCCACAGGGTTTACCAAAATACTCATTTTCTGCATATTGCCCGATTTGTGCCATCTGTTCTGCCGGAATCTTATTATCATTATATAGCGCATTAAAAATGGATGCCAGCAGTACTTCTATAGATGCGGAGGAACTTAATCCGGAGCCGGGCAGCACATCGCTGGTGATACATGCATTTAATCCGCCAATGTTGTACCCCAATTCATTTATTCTGGATGCGATTCCGCGAATCAGTGCACTTGTTGTACCTGCTTCCTGATCCACGGCTTGTAGCTGATCCAGATCTATCCGGAATGGTTTGACATATCCTTCAGAGTGTATAGTTACAATCGCTTTAGGAATTTTGGCTGCTACCGCAATCGAATCCAAATTAATACTTGCTGCTAAAACCCGGCCATGGTTATGATCGGTGTGATTCCCGCCTAATTCTGTCCTGCCGGGTGTACTAAAATAATATCTGCCCTTCTGACCAAAATGACGATCAAATTGATTATCCAGACTCTGATACCGCTCTGATTGCTGCTTTAAAATGACTTCGTCATTACCATATATTTTTTGAAGCATGGTTCTTAGATTAGTTGGGTCCATTCGCTATTCCATCATTAATCTTCATATTGATTAAAATATCTATGGTATATTTTATATCCACCAGCAGGTTCGATAAAAGAAGCATAAAACTACCGCCTGCCAAATTAGAAATAGCAATATATGTGGTTCAATAGGAATTTTCAAGTTTGACAATTATATGGCGAGTGTTTTGGGTTTAGGTATTTATTTATTAACCGCAGAAGGCGC
>CAVXXB010000019.1:0-14177 GCA_963765585.1 Calditrichia bacterium
AATACGGGGAAAGGATTGAATCCCTTCTGTGGATTATAACTTCCCTAGGGAAAGTCCAGGAATGATATATACCCCAACAAATTATTTTTATATTCATACTACGATCAATGTAACCATATTGTTACCCATTATTGTGACAGGCAGATCCATTTTAGTTCCAGTCTTCTGTATAAATTCGAATTGCCATAGTGGACTGTATTAATACTTAAATTGATTATTTGTAGGATAGTGGATATTTTACTATATTTCGACCCGGAGAAAAATATTTATTGTGAAAATTTTTATAAAAATATCAAGTGTTATTTTCTATATTCTTCTTACCCAGGTATATCCCGGCCTGCATTGGCATGCCCACGAACATCACGATGAGGTCGAACTTACTTTGAGCATTCATCCTCCGGAACTGCCGGTGGATGAGCATGACCAGTCGGGTCAACACGATCATCGGGGTGATCATGACCATGAAAAAACTCATTTTTCCGGAAATTGGGATTATACTTTTCAGTCCAGGACTTTACGTATAAACTCTACAGTACAACAAATTTTAGCAGTTGTTGACGCTGATCCCGGATTACAAATTTATATTCCTCTGCAAGAAGAACAACCTTCAAATTTTCACCACGACTACATTTCAAGAGCCCTCTCACAACGGGCACCTCCCCTCTACTGCTAATATTTTTCAAACAGCATCCGCCGGGTAATTATACGTGCGGATATTAGAAACATAAATCCAAAATAAACTTTTTAGATTTAGCAGATAGGTTCCTGAAACAAGCCTGTCCATGGAACAGACCGGGATTCAGGATGATTATCAAATTATATAGGAGGATACCAGTGTCCATCCGCAGTTTTATACTATTTATTTTGCTAAGCGGCATCCTGGTCGCACAGGGTAATACAATTTTCATTGCATTTGAAGATCTGCCTGATCAGTCTCGAAAAATATAGTCCACATATCAGGATACTAAACGCTGAAAAGAATCTTGCTATTGCTGCATATGATGCCGGTCGGCAATGGACCAACCCTGAATTGGTTTATGAACATGAAGAAGTAAAAATGGGCGATGCGGTTATTAGTGAAAATATGCTCAGTTTGAGTAAATCCTTCCATATGCCCTGGAATTACTGGATGGAGAGTAATATTCTTGAATCCGATACACTCGCGGCCGATTTGAATCTACGGCAGAATAAAAGTCATCTTCTTTCTAAAATCAGAAATGGGTACGTAAGGATTGGATTATTACACAATCTATCTGACCAACTCAACAGTATGAAAGTGATTTTAGATAATTTAAATCAAACCATAAAAATCCGCGCATTTGAAGGCGACATTTCTAATCTTGAATCTTCATTATTGTCAATCGGCCTGTTTGGTCTTGAATCAGATATTCTGGAGACTCAGGTGGAATACAGCCGCATATTAATTGAGTGGAAGGAGAACCTGGGCATCCCTCATGACCAAATACTCATACTTTCAGATTCGATCTCATTTAAATCTGTAAATGTAGAATATGCAATGAATCGGCAAATATTGGAAAATCACCCCGGAATAATGGCAAATGATATTCAACTGGATGCGATGGATCGTCGTATTAGCCTGGAAAAAGCCCGTATTGTACCGTCAATTTCTTTGTCGGGGGGGTATAAGAAAATTAACGATGGCTGGGAAGGATTTATTGCCGGATTCTCGATTCCGCTGCCAATTTTAAACTGGAATCAACCACAAGTAGAGACGCAGAAGATTGAACATCAAAAACAGCTGGTTAAAAGTATCACTTATAAACAAAAATTACACAATGGGCTGCAAAATATAACTTATATCATTCATGCAAAATCTGATTTACTACAAAAATACAATGACCGCTTCCAGAACCTAAAAGGTATTGAAGATATGGTCATCGCCTATCAGGAGGGTCAGGTCTCATTGGCTGATTTCCTTAATGCGATTCAGTTATATCGCAGTAGTCATAGCCAGTATTTTGAACAACTCAGCAGTTATTACAAATCAGTGTTTGATCTGGAAGCGCTCAGCGGCCGGCAACTGGTCACATTTTAAGAAAGGAAAACAATGAAGATTTCAATTTATATAACACTTCTTGTGTCGCTGATATTTATGGGATGTGACACCCATGATCACGCCACAACGGAACAGGAGCTGCCAGTGATTTCCATAACCCAATGGACGGACAATATGGAACTCTTTATGGAACATGAAGCTGCTATAACCGGTCATGATATTAAATTTATTATCCATTTAACCATGCTGGCTGATTTTCAGGCCGTAGGTGACGGAAAAATTTTGCTGAATTTCAGGACAGCAGATGGCTCTGAAACAAAAATTGAAAAAGATGAATTATTGCGGGATGGTATTTTTACTCCGGTACATACGTTCCAATTACCCGGCGAGTATGATTTCACACTTATCTACCACGGATCCGAGATCACAGAATCATTTACCATTGGCAAATTCACAGTGTATCCCTCGGTTGACGATATTCCGGAAAAAAAGGATGAATCTAATACCGGACAAATTACTTTCTTAAAAGAACAACAATGGAAGATGGATTTTGCAACGGAATCAGCTGAAAAAAGAATGATCAAATCCGGTATTCATGCCATTGGCCAGGTAAAACCACAACCGGCATCCTATGCAGAAATTGTATCTCCGGTGGAAGGTATTATCAGTATTGCTGCAGCAAAACAACTTGTAAAACCCGGACAGAAAGTGAAAAAGGGACAAACCCTGGCCGTGCTGGTTCCTCCGCTGGCGGCACAAAACAGTGGGGCAGAAATCTATCTTAAATACGATCGGGCCAAAACAGAATATGAACGCGCATCCCGCCTGCAAGATAGAAATGCCATATCCGGACGCGAATATGAAACAGCCAAACACAATTATGAACTGAACAAAGTCTGGCTTTGCCAATTATTTTGGCTCAGAAGGTGGCAGTATGCGATTCGACCCCGAGAATCAACAATTCCATATTATTGCACCAATAAGTGGTTTTGTATCTGATGTAACCATTCTTCCCGGACAAAATATTGACCGCGAACAAAAACTATTCAGCATTGTCGATCCTGCGGTAGTCTGGTTACGCTTAGAACTGTATGCTGATCAGGCTAAAAAAATAGATCAGATTTCGGGCGCATCGGTAACAATTCCTGGATACGAAGATGTGATTCGACTGGATGAAAGTAATATGAGTCCGATCAGCCGGAGTCAGTTTATTGATCCATACAAACAGACGATCACAATATGGCTTGAGGTAAAAAATCCAAATCAGCAGTTTATAATTGGTCAGAGTTTCAGCGCCCAATTATATACCGGCAAGGATCAGGAAATGCTTACAGTACCACTCTCAGCGGTTTATAATGATAATACATCAAAAATACTATTTGTACATACAGCAGGAGAAACATTCGAAAAGCGCGAACTAAGAACCGGTCCGACCTATCACAACCATATAGGTATTATGGATGGTTTACGTGCGGGTGAACGTGTCGTCAGTCGTGGTGGATACTTAGTTAAACTGGCGTCCAGTTCAGAAGCAATCGGGCATGGGCATACACATTAATCTCGGCACTAGGCACTGGGTACTCGCTACTAGGCACTCGGACCTAGGCTCATGTTCAGTGGATTTTTATATGCTATGATGTCGAGTAACGCGTATTAAGTACCAAGAGCCGAGGGCCGAGAACCCAGTACCGAGTATCAAAAAAACAGGAAACAACATGTTAGATAAATTAATGCAATTCAGTCTTAAAAACAGGCTGATCGTTTTGCTGGCGGCCCTGGCGCTGTTAGTGGGTGGTATTTTTGTATCCGTGCAGCTGCCCGTGGATGTATTTCCCGATTTGACGGCACCTACGGTTACCATATTAACCGAAGCACACGGTTTTGCACCGGAAGAAATTGAAATGCTGGTCACATTTCCTATTGAATCGGCTGTGAATGGCGCTTCTGGCGTACGTCGGGTCCGGTCTACTTCGATTCAGGGACTATCTACTGTCTGGGTTGAATTTGATTGGGGAACGGATGTTTTTAAGGACCGGCAAATCGTAAATGAAAAGTTACAGGGGATAATGAGCAATTTACCCCAGGGCGTCGATCTACCGGTACTGACTCCCATTACCTCGATGATGGGCGAAATTATGCTGGTGGGATTAACCAGTAAAGAAGCATCTATGATGGATTTGAGAACACTGGCTGACTTTACATTACGGCGCCGGCTGCTCTCTGTGCCCGGTGTATCACAGGTGTTGGTATATGGCGGTGAAACGAAACAATATGAAGTTCAGCTGGACCCCTGGAAATTGAAGAACGCCAACATCAGTCTTAGTCAGATTCTGCTTGCAGTATCACGTACCAATATGAATGCATCCGGCGGTTTATTTGTGGATTCAGGGAAGGAATATCTGATCCGCGGATTGGGCCGTATCGAAAACATTAGTCAACTGGAAAAAACAGTCATTACTGTTCGGGAAGGAGTACCGCTTCTCCTCAGAGATGTGGCCGATGTTAAAATTACTGCCGCGACTAAAATCGGAATGGCATCTGTAAACCATACTCACGGTGTGATGTTGATGATCAGTAAGCAACCGGATGCCAATACCCTTGAGGTGACAAAAAAGATTGAAGTGGTGATAGAAGAGATTGAACAGACACTTCCGGCAAATATAGATATGCACGGCGATATTTTCAAACAATCCAATTTTATAGAACTGGCTGTAAGTAATGTCATTACTGCTTTGCGTGACGGTTCAATTATGGTGATAATCGTTCTCATGCTGTTTCTCACTAATTTTCGCACCGTGATAATTTCTATAACGGCCATTCCCCTCTCATTGATCGTGACACTCCTGGTTTTCAAAGCATTTGATTTGACGGTGAATACAATGACGCTTGGTGGCCTGGCCATCGCAATCGGAATATTAGTTGATGACGCCATCATTTATGTCGAAAATGTTCACCGCCGGCTTCGTGAAAACAGAGAGAAATTATCCTCATTACAAAGACCCTTTCTTGATGTTATACGTGATGCATCTTCAGAAATTCGTACACCAATTCTGATGGCTACCTTTATCATCATAGTTGTCTTTATCCCATTATTCTTTTTAAGCGGTGTCGAAGGACGCATGTTGCGGCCATTGGGATTTGCCTATGTAATTTCAATTTTTGCATCCTTATTGGTTGCCATAACCGTTACGCCGGCGCTAAGTTCGATTCTTTTGCGAAAAACAGACCGCAAAAATACCGAGTCCTGGATTGTAAGACAATTAAAGCGCATCTATGCCCCGGTATTACAGTGGGCCAGGCGTTATAATAATTATATAATTGGTCTGACGGTTATACTGATATTGGGTACACTGGTAATTATCCCATTTATCGGACGCTCATTCCTGCCCGAATTTAATGAAGGTACCTTGACAATCAGTCTGGCAACCGTACCGGGAACCTCTCTTGATGAATCGGATAAAATCGGTCATATGGTAGATACTATTTTGCTGGATCACCCGGCTGTGCTTACAACCGCCCGCCGTACTGGTCGTACAGAATTGGATGAACACTCAATGGGCTCGCATGCCCATGAAATTGAGGTCCAGTTGGATCTTTCCGAATATAGTAAATCTGAAATTCTCGAGGATTTGCGCAATAATCTGAGGCTGGTTCCCGGCACGATTATCACATTGGGTCAACCTATCAGCCACCGCATCGATCATATGTTATCGGGAACCAGAGCGAATATTGCGGTCAAAATATTTGGCCCGGATCTGTTTAAACTACGTAGTCTGGCAGATCAGATCGAAATCCAGATGAGCGAGGTCGAGGGTATCGTTGATCTGTCAAAAGAGCAACAGACGGAAGTGTCACAGGTGCGGATCAATGCTAATCGTGATAAACTGGCCCTGTTTGGACTAACTGCTGCAGATGTGGACGAAATGATTGATATTTCATTCCTTGGTTTGCCAGTATCACAGGTTTACGAAGGTCAGAACCGGCATTCCCTTGTAATACGATATGCGCCTCAATATCGCAGTAATCTGGAAGCTGTCCGAAATTCATTGATTGATCTGCCAAATGGAAACCAGGTACCATTAAGAATGGTAACCGACATACAGGAGGATAAAGGTCCGAATTATATCAGTCGTGAAAATGTTCAGAGAAAAATCGTAGTGCAGGCAAATGTTGCTGAACGGGATCTGCAAAGCGTTGTTGACGATATTAAATCAGGAATTTCGAAAAATGTTATTATTCCACCCGGGTATTATGTAGAATATGGCGGACAATTTGAAAGCGCCACAGAGGCGACGCGTATGATCACGTTATTGAGTATGTTGTCAATACTGGCAATATTTGTCGCGCTGTATATGGAATTTGGAAATTTTCGCCAATCGCTGTTAATCATGGTCAATTTGCCATTGGCTTTAATCGGCGGTGTAGTGGCATTGCTTGTAACAAATGAAATAATTACAATCGCCTCCATTGTCGGCTTTATTACTCTTTTTGGCGTTGCAGTCCGGAACGGTATAATTATGGTATCCCATTTCAATCATCTCATGGAAGAAGAAGGGAAATCACTCCAGGAGGCAATTTTTCAGGGTTCAATGGAACGACTGAATCCAATATTAATGACCGGATTAACCACAGGATTTGCGCTCCTGCCCCTGGCTCTGGCCATTGACCAACCAGGGAGCGAAATTCAGGCACCGATGTCCATTGTTATTCTGGGCGGATTGCTGACGGCAACTTTTCTGAATATGATTGTGATTCCGGTTTTGTTTGAGAAATGGGGGGTGCGAAATTAGAGATTAGAAATTGTAATAGTCTCGTCAATACGACATATTTAATCTTTTAAAGATCTGCGGGAATCAATGTAATCAGCGCAATCAGCGGGCTATGATAATTTGACTATGGCACACGAATTGCGCGAATCAGACGGATTTCCAGTGATTTAAATAAACGACATTAGCGCGAAGATGCAGCAAAGTGAATTGATCCTGGAAGTTAGATATAGACAGATGTTTCATTGCAAATATCCAATTCCAATTTCTAATTCCTCATCTCTCATTTCTAATTTCTAATCATTTTTACTGCGGCTCTGCGTGAGGAAAATTTTGCTCAGTATCTAATTACTTTCGAAACCATTAATTAAATACGTCATTAAAATGACTATTGGGTTTGATGTATAATTTTTTATTGGCGTAGTCAAAGATCAGGTTAAATCTGCTCAAGGACCGCTGCCGATTATGGCGTCGGCATTTTTTTGTTTAGACCGTATTTTAGCCGGTGCAATTGTGGCTTTAACATCATTAAGAACATAAGGCCCGATGATAAGTTTTGAGATCTGGCCATGTTTGCCATAGATGTCACCACTCAGTCCCCTGCCCAGATACGCATCTTCCGTCTCCTCAGGAAGACTGAACTTCATTTCATCTCTTTCCAATAGTTCAATCACATCTCCGGCAGCGAAATCAATATATGTTGAAACTGGTATGGGATCTTCCTGATCGATAACAACTGAAACATCAATCCAGGGAATTTTATTGTTTTTAAAATAAATGGGGAGTGCGGTCCAACTGTTATCTATTTCAAGCCCGGCAGAATCATGCAAGATCATGGTCTGGTTATCATAGTTAAATTCAGTCAAATAGTGACCAAAAATGGAAAATCCGATAATGCCATTGGAGTGAAAGCCTTTAAAGGTATTGCTTTGCAGAATTAAAAGCCGCTGATTGATCATTTTTTGATTTCCCACAACAAATTCTATGGAATCGACCAGTAAGGCAGTGGATGGCTTTCCGCCCCCGGCCCCGGGTACAAGTACGTCCATCGCATTGGGATAATGCACAGAATCCCTATAATCCGGATTATAGATCATCATGCCATCAACAGGATATCCGCTGTCCAGCAAGATGTCCGGAATGGTCAGATCACCAAGTTTCACCGGTATCATAGCTCTGCTATGTTTTATATTTAATGGAATAACCTTGTTTTCCTGCCCTATACCAATCGAAACCGATGCATAAATAATAATCAAAGATAAGATCAGGCATTTCATAGGACCTCCTCAGTCTTCCTGTTTAAACTTATATTTTATGCCGTTTTTTTGCCGGAACCGGACAAATCAGAGTGAGGTCATCAGCAGTGAAAATCAAGATATGTGAGAAATTAAACTTAATAGTGCACTACGAAAATATAGTATGACTGTTTCATTTTTAAATAAATCGGGAGATTTAGTTTACAAGGTCGTCGGGGGTTAGATCAGGTTAGAGATTAGAAGTTAAGAATATTTCTTTTTTAACCGCAATGCAGCAAAGAATAAATAAAATAGTATTTAACTAGGCGTACTTTTTTATTTCTCTGCGAACTTTGCGGTTAAAATATTCTAAAGTTAAGATTGACTAATTCTAAAATCCACCATCCAATAGCTATCCCAAAGCTACCAATAATATCGCCAATCAAACGCGATTCGCACCCCCGCATACCATACCGGACGTAGATCCGGTGTCTGGGCACCCGCTGGGAGAATAGTGGACACACTGTGCGGAATATCAACACCAAAGTTTGCCTGAATTACAAGGCTTGAGCTTTGATCCAATGAGAAAGTGCGAAATGGCCGGTACTCTAAAACCGGGAAATCGAATTGTGTCGATTCAAAATTAACAAGCATCGTTTCATTATCATTAACCGGAACCAAAATGGCATCCTTTGTACTTCCTCCACCATAAAACGCGACACCGATTTCTCTACCTAAAATAAACTGGAAACGGCCTATGGCTGTTTCAATTCCGGCCTGCCAGGGGATCAAGCCTCCAAGTCCGGCCGAAACCGCCATATTCGCATAGGTTTCCGGAGATGCAATGAGCAATATTGGTGCCGTAATCAGCAAGTCAAGTGGCAACAGATAGAAAGGCATTCGCAGACGCGAATTAAAGGCCGTGCGTCCAGGTATTGCCGATGTAAATTGCCCCCCCTGCTCCAGATTGGGCGAACTGCCAAATTTCGTCGATGATGATGCATCTTGCCGCCAGCCAAATTCCAGAAAAACAAGCCCGTCACCACCGCCATGCATCACTCCTTCCAGCCCCAGGCCAATTCTTATGCCGGCATCAATACCGCCGGCTGCCCCCGGAGTATTTTGCGTGGGACCAAATCCGCCAGATATTCCATTACCGCGCACTGCAGAGACGACGCCAATAAATGTACCTAATTCCGTTCTGAAACGTGGTAATTCTCCCAGACCGGTGGCCTGACCGGGAACCGGTGTCGTTATCAAAATTTCCGCACAGGGCCTTAGTATTATACGGTCTACTTTACGTTCGGGCATATAGTTATTTTTACAGACATTAAAAGTGTCGGGTACGGCATCAACAGCAGCACCCGCAAAATTATAATCAAAAGTAAGCGCGCCCTTTGCTGCGGCAATTACTTGTTCTAAACTCTTTTGAACAGACATCGATGCTATCTCAGCATCTTGTTCACGCATGAACGCATCGCCTGTTAATATCATACGGCGTCCATCCCAGGTAGTGACGACCATTCCTTTTTCGTTATAATAATCATGGGTGCCTTTCCTTTGTGAGGCGTCCCCCCAGGTGCCCGCAGTATGCCCTGAGGCAAATGCATCCTCAAGAAAATGCAATGCAAATGCTTCATCTGCCAGGGCCGAACGTATTAAAGCCGTACGCTCTTCTGCGGACAGAGACTCGGCGGAGTATTTCGCCGCTTTCTGCAGTGCACTGATGTGAAAATAGGTATACGCACCGAGTGCATTTAATTCGGCACCTCCTCTAAGGCAGGCCTTCAGATACTCCCGTATTTGTATATCCGCATCTGGCATCGCGAGTAAAAAATGAACATTATTGGATCCGGCTCTGGTGGCATACTGAGGATCTGCTCTTTGTAGTTTAATATCCGAATCACGCAATGCATTGACATGCTCATGACGGTTTTCTGAATTTGCCAGATCAATTTTTAACTGTGCAGCAATGTCGGCAACTTCTAAGATCCATTCGGTATATAGAATATTTGAGAGCATGTTATCCGGCGAACATGAGTGGTCGCCGGAAATGGCCGGCCAGGCGGCAAAATCAAGTTTTTCCGGATCGATTGTTTGTAGTGAATCTATGATTGATTCAGTAAGCCGGTTTTCAAAACCAATCCGTGCTTCGGCCCAGAGTTTATCCAGTGAAGACCTATTTTCCTGGTCCAGTTTTTGCACGCCTAGCAAGGTGATATCACGATGCTCCGGATAGATCCAGGCAAATGTGTTGCTGCATCCGATCAAAATCATGATAAATATTATCTTTGATGCGGTTTTATTTACAAAATATTGCATGAGAAGGCCCCTTCTTTAATCAGGTTACCAAAAAAATGTATAATGCCCAAGCCCGAATGTCAAATGAATGTCCAAAAAAAAATGCCTTCGTGCTCTTCGTGAAATCTTCGTGTTATTCGTGAAACTGAGAAATTACGTCTGCCTGTATATATCCATAACACTTTCCATCACTTTTCTAAAGTCGATTTGCAAATCAATCAGTTTGCCCGAATGAATATCAAACACCCACCCATGAACTGCAATTTTGCGTTCCCGGTACGCCCGTTGAACATCTGCTGTCTTTATCACATTGAAACATTGTTCCTGCACATTTAACTCAACCAGCCTTTTATATTTCTTTTCCTCATCAATAATACTATTTAATTCATCTTTGTGCAGGCGATACACATCCCGAATATTTCTTAGCCAGGCATTTACAATCCCAAGATTTGTCGGTTCCATGGCTGCCTTTACCCCTGCGCAATAATAATGTCCGCATACAACGATATGATCGACTTTTAACTGGCGTACGGAATAATCAATTACCGATAAAACATTCAGATCTGTGTTAGGAACCATATTGGCAATATTACGATGAACGAATACCTCGCCTGGTTGTACTCCCATTAATTCCTCGGCAGTAACCCGGCTGTCCGAACACCCGATATAAAGTATACCCGGATCCTGTCCCTTCGAAAGATTCTTAAAATAATCCGCATCAAGGTTTAATTTCTGCTGCACCCAGCGGCTGTTGTTTTTAAATATTTGTTGAATATCCATATTTAGCTCTTCTGTTTAAGATCGTGTAAAAATAATTCACGCTCTATCAGCGGTTTATCTGATTCGGCGTTCCTCATTTGTTTAGTAACTTTTACAATTTCTAAAACATTCTCACTCATTATTAAAGGTTCATCGGACATTTTTCGCCTGATTACCTGAATCAATTCGGCACCAAAAAAGAAAATCAAACTTGAATAATAAATCCAGAGCAGCAGAACGACCAAAGATCCGGTCGCACCATATACAGACGAATAACTTGCTTGGCTCAAATAAAAATCAATCATAATTATGCCAAATTTAAACAGGAACGTTGTAATAATAGCACCGAGAAACGAATATTTCCACATTGTTTTTACACTTGGAAGAAACTTATAGGTTATTGTAAAAAGTATGGTAACAATAACAAACGACAGTAACTTGTCTAATAAGCCAGCAGCCATTTGATATCGCTAAAATAATTGTTCAGAATATCATCAGCAAAATTTAGCAAGATACCGGCCATTAATGAAAATATGAATAGCAAACCGACCAACACCAATATTAAAATTGAAAACATTCTGCCTTTAAAAAATTCTGTGATACCTTTTCCAGGCTTAACTTCAATGCCCCAGATACTATTCAAAGAACTTCTGATCTCAACAAATACTGTGAGTGAGGTCCATATAAAAAAAATCAATCCAATTATAATGGGAAATATTCTGGATTCAGGCACATAAACATTTAAAATAATAGACTGAATTAATTCTGCCGCCGGCAATCCAACATAATCAGAGACACCGGTTATTAATTGTCCCGTAGCCGCTTTTTGTCCAAATATTAATCCGGCAACACTGGTCACAATTATAATTACCGGGACAAGAGATATTATTGAATAAAAAGATAACGCCGCCGCCATCGTAAAGGCTTTATCGTCGATCCATTCATTAAATGTTGTGACAATTATATCACGTATGTCTATAATGTTCTTTTTAAGGACCATGTTCAAATTGAAATTTTTCATGAATAATTGTCTCTCACAAAGACGCAGAGACGCTAAGAATTAGAGATTTGAGAATTGAAATTGGTAATTAGTAATTGCTCTGGCCAATTGCCAACAGCCAGCTGTTCATTTCTCATCTCTCAATTCTAACTTCAAATTGTTTAATCTAGGTCGAAACATCATCATATTTCCCGCACAGGCAGGAAAATACTGATCAAGTTATACAAATGACACATTGTGTCAAATATCATTTTCATCAGAAAATACCAGTTCATATGTAACTATGCAATATCTGTTTTAGCGGTTATTTTTCTGGAATTATCTTTTTTCATATCGATATTTTTCATCTTAAATTAATTTTGCATAATGAACTTATGTTCATTATATTAAAAACATTAATTGAACATATGTTCATAATGTGGAGAATATATGAGAGAACCATATCGTAAAAGACGCATTCATCAACCTCCTGGTTTTAAAAACTTTAAGCCCATTGGAATCCCACGGAACAAACTTAAGTCAATCACCCTTACCGTAGATGAATATGAAGCAATGCGTCTTGCTGATTATCTGGGTTTAGAACATCTTGAGGCATCTGAAAAAATGGCGATTTCACGGCCAACTTTTACCCGGGTTATCGAAAAGGCGCGGCATAAGATCGCCCGGGCAATTGTGGATGGAATGGAATTGGTCGTTGAGGGTGGTAATATTGAATTTGCCAATACCTTACATCATTGCCGGGACTGCGGTGAGGAACAAGTGAAACCATATCATGAATATACAGCCGACTGCCCTGAATGTGGTTCAGATAACGTAGAAGACATAGCTGGTAAATTTATTGGTCAGGAAAATTCTGACAAAAAAAAGGAGGATACAGAAAACATGAATGCTTCTAGCAGTAAAGAAACACATGGAGGGGGACCGGGTCTGGGTCACGGTGGCGGTCATGGCCGAAATAAGGGCGGGGCATTTGGTACCGGTGGATTTTGTGTTTGTGCAAAATGTGGTGAAAAAGTACCCCATCAACAAGGTGTAAAATGTACCACGGTAAAATGTCCCCAATGCGGACATGCCATGGTTAGAGAAGAATTACTTAAGAAGGAGTAATTACTCTACCCTGGATAATCCATCTCTCGCAGATACGCTGAGACGCGGAGAATTAGAGATTAGGAATTAGGAAATAGGAATTGGATTGAACAGATTGTATTTTATAGATTTCCCAGTTCCCAGTTCCCAGTTCCAAATTACAAATAACCAGAATTACGAATTACCAGTTCCAAATCTCTATTTTCTAATTATTTCTCCTGCGGTTTTCAAAGGAACTAATAATAACCAAACTAACTATGAGGCAGTGGAAAAAGTTCTATGAAAAAATGAAAAACAGGATTAAAAGATAAAACCACAGAGCACTCAGAGGAAAACTCTGAGACCTCTAAAAGAACATCCTTTAAGAGATATTACTGAAAAAATAATTTCATGTGTCCCGGTTTATCGGGAAAGTTCACTCATTACTTGGGCCAGGTCTGTTAAAATATTCATATTGCCCAGGTGCTAACTTACCTGAGAGCAGAAAATCTAAAAGTCGGATTGTTGATCAATTTTAATTTTGACAAATTAAAAGAAGGAATAAAGAGAGTTGTCTTATAAGAGATCACAGAGGGGAGATGATTAGAAATAGCATTAACATAAATAATATTAATAATTTACTCGGTGTACTCTGTGGTTATTTTTTACACTACCAACTATGATAGAAGGAGAATAGAAATGAAAAAAATCTTTGCGATACCCATGGAAAGTGGAAAACTGTGTGCCCATTTCGGGCATTGTGAAAAATTTGCGATTGTAGAGACAATGGACAATAAAGTGACAAAAGAAGACCTAATCGATCCACCGGTTCACCAACCGGGTGTGTACCAGATTTCTTGCCCAACAGGGGGTTCATGTAATACTTTCCGGCGGAATGGGCCAGCGGGCCCTAAATCTTTTTGCTCAAAACGACATAGAGGTATGCATGGGTGTCGCGGCAGAAACGCCTGCAAAACTGGTCGAACAATATTTAGATAAGCAACTAAAAGCAGGGATAATCTTTGTGATCATTA
>CAVXXB010000020.1:0-9965 GCA_963765585.1 Calditrichia bacterium
AATCTCTAATCTCTAATTCCTCATTCCCAATTAAACATCCTGTTATCCTGTCTATTTAAACTTTAAAACTAATAACGAAATATCATCTTCCTGTTCCTGGCCGTTCATCCACTCGGTGCCGGAAGCGAATAGTTGCGAAATAATGTCACCAGGTACCGAATCTGCTGTATCCTGAAACTCGTCCTGATCACTCTGAGAGTCAACCATCTGACCCTAGCCATTCTTCTACTCGGCCAGCAATCACCAAGCATAAGTATCGTGTCTCCAGTATCAAATTGAAAATAAAGATTTACACTTTGAATGGAAAAAGATTGTGAATTATTTCCATAATATACTTATATTAGTGCCTGATATAATATGTATGTTAGATGTTAGCGGATTTACTGCTAAAAACAATATTCTTATATAGATAGAAGTTTCTTCTCTTAACTAAATTTCCAGAGAAGATAATTAAGAATTTAAATTGTACCTAAGTCGTACTGACCAAGATAAAAAGATATATTATTATCCAGACGGCAATTTATTGTATCCATCTACAAGATTTCAGGCCGGCGGATTTTAGTTGACTATAAACTCAACTTTTTAATTAATGGGAGGATTGGTTTTGCGGAAATTCGTATTAATTCTATTACTCATTCCAATTTCATTGCTTGCTCAAACGGATGACGGAAGCGAGACTACATTTGGAATAAAATTTTCCGGTTATGTCAAAACGGATGTCACGTATGACAGCAGACAAACGATTGCAGCCAGGGATGGCCATTTTTTACTTTATCCGGCCAGGGAAATCCTGGATGAAAACGGTACAGATATAAATGCCGTTCCACATTTTAATATGCTGGCAATTCAAACCCGCCTGCGGGGTACCATCACTGCACCGGATGTATTTGGTGCAAAAACAACCGGTGTTATCGAAGGTGCCTTTTTTGGTCATTCAAACGGCGACCTAAACGGCTTCAGGCTCCGTCATGCGTTTATGAAACTTGACTGGGAGAATTCTTCACTCCTTATCGGTCAATACTGGCATCCATCATTTGTTGTTGAGGTGTTCCCCGGAACCATTTCCTTTAACACCGGTACGCCTTTTCAGCCGTTTTCCAGAAATCCTCAAATTAGATTTACACAAGGATTTAATGATGTACACATAAGTGTCACTGCGCTCACCCAGGCAGATTTTAGAAGTCTTGGACCGATAGGTAGTTCAACAACGTATCTCAGAAATTCGGGCATACCAATTTTGGATCTCACCTTGAAATATAAATCACAAAGTCTGGTCACTGGCGCCGGTGTAAATTACAAATCATTACTTCCACAACGGCAAAATACCAGTGCTTCAGATGAGATATATAAGGCGGATACAAAAATCAGCAGTATGTCTACAATGGCATTTTTCAAAGTCGTTATAAATGATTTTGTTATAAAAGCCGAAGGGATATATGGTCAAAACCTGGCAGATATGTTGATGCTTGGCGGTTACGCAATCTCTGATACAACTGCATCTGGATTTACATCCGGATATACAAATTTAAAAACCCTATCTACCTGGGCAGAATTAGTATATGGTAAAGCACTTCAATTTGGCTTATTTGCCGGATATACAAAAAATCTGGGGGCGGATGATAATGTTGTAGGAACATCTTATGCCCTGGGTTCAGATATTGCCAGCGTAACACGTATTGCACCCCGGGTACAATATTCGGTTGGCAAGGTCCGGTTTGCATTCGAACTTGAATATACTGCAGCCGATTATGGCACTCCGGACATCAAAGGTGTTGTAAAAGACACCACCTCGGTTGCCAATCTACGGTTCTTATTTGGCGCCTATCTATTTTTCTAGAATTATTTTTTACTTTTTCTTGAGAGGAAACTATGACGAATCATGAAGAACATTTAACCAATTTTTTTAAACCGGGTTCAGATCACTCCAGGGCCAATCGTAATTTGATTTTTACTCTGGCAGTAATCTGGGCGGTTGCGGTTTTTGGATTCCACTTTATTTTAATTATCTCAACAACACCCACAGCAGAAGAAACACTTGGTGATTTCCAATCTGTCTGGCCACAGGTTGTTGAACAAAAATCTCCATCAGTTGAGACGAAACAGGTGTTTGCAAAATCACTACTAATGGTTCTCGGAAAAAACATTGCCGTTAAAGATGACCATAAAATGGTGCTCAAAGAGAGTTTGAGCTGGGCGGTGTTTGGTGATCATCCGGATTCTTTAAAGACGTCCCCACAACCGGCTTTAAATGATGAGGATGTTAATTACGCCATTGCCAGTATCGGACTTAAACCAAATGGATTTGATAAAATAATGAGAGATTTGTTACCCACATCATTAATTAAAAGGGAAAATTCATCGATTAGTAAAAGTTCAAAAGCGGCATTACCGGGAATTATGAAATTATACCTGGTTCACAATCAAAGCTTCTTGACAGATTTTAAGTTTCTTGGTTTTCCATTCCACTATTGGTATACAGCCCAATTTCTACTCATTCTTTTTGTGGTTTTATGCTTAGTCTATGCTCTGGTGATTGAGAAAATAAATGATAAATATCAAATAGTTGATGAAACATAGAAATTTAAAAATTTGATTTGGAGGCATTGTGAACATTATTCATAAATCTATATATAGTATACTTACGCTTCTGATTCTTTCGGGTAATCTATTTGCTCAACCCGGGGTACAACTGGAAGGTGATTTTAAATTTGGTCCTGCGATAATTCTAATCATTTTGTTAATTACATTTGTTATGGTCGGGATTTTTAACCGGGCAAAAGACACAAAAACCTACTGGGCGGCGGGTCGTAAAATTTCTCCGGTTGGTGCGGGAATGGCAATTGCATCAAATTGGATGAGTGCGGCATCATTCTTAGGTATGGCCGCTATGATGTATGGCGTCGGTTATCATGGTCTTTCCTATGTGGTTGGCTGGACCGGTGGCTATGTACTACTTCTGATCCTGATGGCCGGGCAGATTCGCCGATATGGTAAATATACGGCTGCTGATTTTATTGGCGACCGCTATTATTCACAAGGATTACGAGGTGTCGGTGCCGGATTGGCGATCTTTATATCGTTTTCATATTGTGTCGGTCAGTTTGCCGGTATTGGTCTCATGTTTAAATGGATACTTGGAATTGATTATGCATGGGCGGTTATTATTGGCGCTTCGGTTGTTCTTGCATACACCTTAATTTCCGGGATGTTGGGTGTTACCAAAAACATGCAGATTCAATATGTCATTATTATAATATCATTTGTCATACCCCTGTTTATTTTATCCTATAAATTCGGATACTTTTACTGGGTACCACAGGTTGGGTATGGATCAATTATCAGTGATGTCGTAAATGGAGTTGCACCCGGGGCAGGAATAACTGCAATGGGGCATGATTTTGCCATTCTGCCCTCGCCGGAATTTGCGATGCCCTGGGATCCGGCAACCGGGCAGACCGCGTTTCAGTGGCTGGCGATTTGCTTTTCACTGATGATTGGAACTGCCGGATTGCCGCATGTAATTCAAAGATTTTATGTGGTTCCCAGAGCCAAAGATGCCAGATGGTCGGTTGTATGGGGCCTGTTTTTCATTTGTATTCTCTATTGGAGTGCACCCGTATATTCCGCCTTTGGGAAAATATTATCTTCGAATCCGGAGGTAGGTAAATTAGCAAAAGACGCAATCGTTGTTTACACAGCACAACTGGGGGATGTATTTCCGTTAATTGTTGGCCTGTTGGCTGCAGGTGCGGTTTCTGCTGCCTTTTCGACGGTTTCCGGCCTGCTTGTTGCCGGTGCATCTGCCTTTTCACATGACTTATATTTCAATGTTATAAATCCGGGTGCATCAGAAAAAACACAAATGTTGATGGCCAGGATCGGGACAATTTTAATGGCCGCCGGGGTTGCAATAATTGCCTTATTAAATCTGGGTTTGATTGCCCAATTAGTGGCGGTGGCATTCTCACTTGCCGGATGTACTATATTTCCATTATTTTTACTTGGCATCTGGTGGAGCGGATCAAACAGAACCGGTGCATGGGCGGGTTTGATTGCCGGTTCATCCGTCGCAACGGTTACATTGGTATATTTTATAGCCGGTAAATTCGGTGGCGTTCTTCCTTTCCAGGAGACAATTAATTACTATTTAAATGCCTGGTATTTTGCATGGTTGGGTGCACCTCTGGCTATAATCACCAATATTATTGCATCAAATTTATCAAAGAATAAAACACCGGTGGAGATAAAAAAATTCTTGGCGGAAAAGGTTCATAACCTTAACATGAAATAGTCGGACAAAAGGGCGGTCCTTTTTAATAAAAGGATCGCTCTCTTTCTTATTAAATTTTGGTTTGCAGTTCCATGAATACAAAAATTATTAACAAAGAGTTTTTTTTAAAGATCATCCTGCCGACACTACTGGTATTCTCCCTTTTTACTATTTTAATCTTTTCTATCATAATCCCGTCAATTAAGGGGTACATGCTGGACGGAAAACGTGAAATGATCAGAGAACTCACCAATTCTGTATGGAGCGTGCTTGATGAATTTGACAAAGAAGTAGCCGACAGCATTCTCACGCTTGCCGAAGCACAAAAAGAAGCCATACGACGAATTGAAAATATGCGCTATGGGCAGGAGAGAAAAGACTATTTCTGGATCACGGACATGCACCCCAACATGATCATGCATCCGTATCGCAAAGAACTGAACAACACAGATCTTTCCGAATATAAAGATCCGGCAGGAAAGAAATTGTTTGTAGAATTTGTGAGGGTTGTTGAAAAAAATGGTGAGGATTATGTGGATTATATGTGGCAGTGGAAGGATGATTCTACAAAAATCGTCCCAAAGTTGTCATTTGTAAAGGGTTTTGATAATTGGGGATGGGTCGTCGGTACCGGTATTTATATTGAAGATGTGAATGAAGAAATCTCCTCACTTACAAATAACCTGGTTTATGTATCCCTTGGCATTTTACTTGTTCTGGGCTTTAGTTTATTTTTTATTAGTAAGCAAAGTTTGCATATTGAAAACAAACGTTACATGGCAGAAATGGGTTTGAGGGAATCGGAGGCAAAATACCGGGCCCTTGTTGAAGCTTCAACCGATGGACTGGTGATGATGATTGATGGACATTTTGTCTATTCCAACCAGGCATTGCTGAATATGCTGGATTATGGAGATGAAAATTACTCAGAAATTGATTTAAATGCTCTGTTATGTAAGAATGAAAAGGAAGTTACCTCCGGTTGCGAATATTTTAGAAGCCTGATTTCCGGTAAACAGACTGTTGATCAATATCCTGCACAATTAAAACGAAAAGATGGTGGAATAATAGATGTTATACTCTATACTTCTGAAATATCTTTCGGCCAGAAGCAGGGCTATACCATAATTGTAAAGGACATCAGTACCCATAAACAGGTTGAAGAAGAGTTGGATTTTAACAGAGAAAAATATCTGACTCTGGCCAATAATTTGAAAATTGGCGTGTTCAGGGCAAGTTTTATTTCCTCAGGAAAAATCATAGAAGCTAATTCCTCAGCTGCCGAGATACTTGGATATAAGAGTTTTGCTGATCTTCGCACACTTAATCTGTTAGATCTGTTTCATAATAAAGCGGACCGGAAAAATTTTCTAAAACAGCTGGTTGATGAAAATGCGGTAAAGAACTCCGTTGTGCAAATGAAAACAAAAGACGGTTCTATATCGATGGTTTCAATCTCAGCCGTCCTGGTGAGGGATATACAGGGTAAGCCGGACTATTTTGATGGCACAATTGATGATATAACACATAAGATAAAACTGGAAAAGGAACGCGATAACTTAATTCTTGAGCTGCAAACATCACTGCGCTTTTTATATCAACCGATCAGTTTGTTTGTCAGGCACCTGGTTACGTGTAATATGAACTTGCCCATACATCGGGTTGCAAAGTTGATGACCAATGAAAAGTTCAGCGCTGCACTGATACAGACAGAGGATGACAAACCGGTCGGTATTATAACCGATCATGATCTGAGAAAACGGGTCGTCTCAGAAAATTATGATCTTAATAAGCCCATCTTCGAAGTCATGAGTTCACCACTGATTACGATTCCTGCAAGTTCACTGGTGTTTGAAGCTTTTATAATGATGAATGAAACAGCTACCAGGCATCTGGCTGTGGTGAATCAGAATCAGAAAATTTTTGGCATTATCAGTAGTGAAGAGCTGATTACAGTGCACCGGCATTCCACCAGTTACCTATTAAAAGAAATTGAAAATGCCAAATCCGTAGAAGAAATCATTGTTGCACATGACCGCCTGCCGGTTGTCGTTAAAGCTCTGGTCGATAGCGGGGCACGGAGTCAAATTATCTCACATATTATAACCTCCATATTTGAAGAAATCACACGAAAACTCATGTCCTTTGCCATTGATGAACTGGGCCAGCCTCCGGTTGAATTTGCGTTTCTTGCTCTTGGCAGTGCCGGCCGGGAAGAGCAGACCTTGATCTCGGACCAGGATAATGCCATTGTCTATAGCGATGTATCTGCCGGGGATGAGAAAGAGGTGCACCAATATTTCCATGCATTAGGAACAAAAATATGCGACTGGTTAAATGATTGCGGCTATGTATATTGTGAAGGTGATGCTATGGCTAAAAACCCTAAATGGTGCCAGCCCCTTTCAGTTTGGAAAAAATATTTCCACAGCTGGATTACAAATTCTGACCAGCAGGATTTAATTGATCTGAGTATATTTTTTGATTTCAGAACGATCTATGGCGAGAACAAGTTTGCCGATCAGCTACGAAAACACCTCTTCAAATCTGCCGATGGACAGGCTGGTTTTTTTCAGCATCTGGCTAAGAACAGTTTGCTGCATAAACCCCCGGTCGGTTTATTGGGGAAAATTGTAGTTGAGTCCAGGGGAGAACATCAAGAAACTTTTGACATTAAAGCGGCGACTATGCCTATCAGCGATTTTAGCCGTATCTATGCTTTAAAAAATAGGCTAAACAATCTTAATAGTTTGGACCGACTTGATGGATTATTAAAAAAAGGTATCATCAATAAAACAACAAATGAAGAAATGAAACAGGCTTATAACAATCTAATGCAAATCAGGTTCAGGCATCAATCCGACCAGATTATCAAGGATAAAACTGCAGACAATCATATCAATCCGAATAGTCTTACCCAAATTGAGCAGAAAACACTGAAAAACATTTTTTCACAGATATTGAGTATTCAAAAGAAATTAAGTTATGACTTTAGCGGCGACGCGATTTAATGGTCGTTAAGTAAATCTGCGAGTAACGCAGCTGATTCATGTGCTTTAATATTTCTACATTCGCTGATCATAGGATTTTGATATCCAATATTTTTTAATTCGGATGCAAAATCATGCCAGGGGACGTTTCCTTTGCCCACCGCCAGATGTTCATCATTCGTTCCATTATTATCATGGTAATGAATGCAGATTAAACGATCGGAAAAATTCTTTGTATATTCCAGAACACCCTCCGCCATATTCGCATGACCGGTATCCAGACAGAATTTTATGTAATTTGATTCTACATTGTTAAAAATGTAATTAAAGTCATCCACATTATCGCCCAAAAGATAATAGTCCGAACCGGTTGGCAGGGGCACCACATTTTCCAGTGCAATATTTACCATATGATCATTGCTGGATTTTAAAACACATTCCAGATATTTTATAAAGCGGTTTAATGCTTTTTTTCTTTCCCATTGTTCTACAGGAAACCAGAAGAAGCTTCCCATATGCATTGTAATATGCGTGGCATTTAATTCATAGGCGCACCGGATAGTTCTGCGAAAATAGTTAATATTAGATTTTCTCAGATGAATCAATATCTCTGATATGTTTATAAAATAGGGTATATGTAAACTAAGCTGAATTTGATGTGACTCTGACAGATCCCGTAATAATTTAATTCTGTGTTTATCAAATGTTTCAATGGATAAGTTGTTCTGCGATAAATTAATTTCTATATGTTGCAGGTCATGTGATGCGGCATATTCAAACTGCTCTTCAGGATGCTGATCAAACACATTGAAGCCATATTTCTGTTTGAAGTTGTTTTTCATTCACAAACCGGAATATTTTATATAGAACGCGGATGACACGGATCACGCGGATTGACGCGGATAAAAAATAATTAAATATAATCCGTGAAAATCAGCATAATCCGTGTATATCCGTGTTCTATTTATTCTATGTTGGTATCACTATATACTACTTCACCAGAATCATCTTCTTTATATCTCTGAATTCTCCGGCTACTAACTGATAGTAATACACACCACTGGGCAGATGCCCGGCATCCCATTCCACATGATGCTGACCAGCATTTTGACTTTCAGAAACGAGAGTTACTATTTTTTGTCCCAGAACATTGAAAATACTTAATTCAACATCGCTGATAGCCGATAGCTGATAGCCTGATCGCCGTTACCGGATTGAACGGATTGGGATAGTTCTGATTGAGCTGGAATTCTCCCGGTGTCTGAGCGGTAACCGGTTTGGATACATCGGTTACCTGATCTTTGAAGCGCAGAACCAGACCGTTGTCGGTAAATACATATCCGAAAGTTGGGTTTAGAAAGACCGCACTGACAAAATAATCCCCTACGGTTTCAGCCGGTGCATCTATCTGGCCCCATGTTTCTCCAAGATCGCTTGTGAAGTAGGCACCAATGTCATCCAGTGCAACTATAATATCAGTATTGGGTATTGCAACAACACTATTGGGATATGAACCTGAACCGGTAGTGGTGTCAGGATTAAGGGTTGATGACCAGGTAGCGCCACCGTCCTGGGTTTTTATTAAATAGCCGCCACGGGCAGCAATCAGACCATTGTTATTACTACTCATTGCGAGGGAACGGGGATAGTTCGGAATTACGTCGGTCGGAATCTCAAAACTTTCCCAGGTCTTCCCTGCATCGTAGGAGCGGAACACAAAGGATGCATTATAATCCGTATTTGTAGCCGAACACCAGATGCTTTCACCAATGGTACAAGCAGCCGTTCCCCAGGTGTAATACGCATAGGCCGCACCCAGATAATCAATATCTTCAATCTCACTCCAGGTAGCGCCTTTATCCGTGGAAATAACAAAGTGCATATTGCCATTGGGTTCAAAATCGCCATAGGCTACGGCTACACTGTCATTGAGAACCCGGCATCCGTCAAACCAGCCATCCACGGTGGGACTAATTGTATAGGTATAGACTTCAGTCCAGTTTACACCGCCATCAATAGTCCGGTAAATGAAGCCCTCGGCCGTTGCCACCAGAGCGACATCCGCGTCAAAGGCATCCAATTGTGCTGCGCGCCCGGGCATGGCAGTGGCATTATAGGTGAAAGTGGCGCCGCCGTCAATGGAACGGAAACCATACACTTCCTGAGCAAAAAGTCCTGCAAGATTGCCGCAGAACCAGATGGTGTTTTCGTCAAGGATACGTCCCGGTTTAAATGCGAAACCATCCGGTTTTTCGCCATTAAACAATACTTCATCGGCGACAACCAAACTGTCAAATCCCTGAGCCAAGACAGTCGGGCAATAGGCCACCAGGACAAGAATGATTACTAATCCCGTAAATTTTACTTTCATACACACCTCCTGAATGTTTTGAAAAAAATGATTAATTAAAAAAACGAAAGCATATCGCTTGCATTAGTTTTTCAATGGTATGAAATGTGGATACAAAACGTCTATTCCGATTAATTCATAACTTTGACTACGAAGTCATGAAGAAAAAGGATGCAAAAAATTATATTTAAAACACAAAATTTGATTTATATAATTACCAATATTTATGACGGCTCATTTTAATTTAGAACTTTGTGTCTTTGTGTCTTAGTGGATATGAATATTTCGGCAAATATACTATAGAATAAGTACTGGTTAAATATAAGCAATGTGAATGAAAGTACAAATCAAAAAA
>CAVXXB010000021.1:0-268757 GCA_963765585.1 Calditrichia bacterium
AGGATAGTGAAGCCTGGGTGACCGCCTATGCCGACAAGGACACCACCTTCACGCGCAACGGCGCCTATCGTCTCGACCCGCGCGTCCTGTTCCACTTCGGCTACATCTGTGTGTCTCCCGCCATGGCCATGACGGTTGCCGGCAAGGGCTCGGACTACTCCATGGGCATGCTCGATTCCGAGGGCAAGGTTCTGGATGGTTCCAAGACCTACAGGCTCCACATTCCGCCGAACCCGCCGGCCAAGGATTTCTGGGCCATCACCATGTACGACACCCAGACCCGCTCACAGCTGCAGACCGACCAGCAGTTCCCCACCAAGGGCAGCCAGGATAAAGGGATCAAGACCAACGCAGATGGTTCGATGGACATCTACTTCGCCCCCGAAGCGCCCGAGGGCAAAGAGGGCAACTGGCTCCAGACCATCCCGGGCAAAAGCTGGTTCATCGCCCTGCGCATCTACGGCCCCGAACAGCCCTGGATCGACCAGACCTGGCGTCCGGGTGAGATTGAATTGGTGAAGTAGCGACGGGAAGAAGTGGCCGAGTGGCCGAGTGGCCAGTAGCCAGTAGCCAGTAGTCACTGGTCACTGGCTCACTGGCCACTGACATCTGACACCTGAACAACGGAGGACAAGCACGATGAAGACAAGCAGAGAACTGAGAACCAGGGCCCGCACGTGGGCCGCAGTAGGGTGTGTGTTGGCTGCGGGCGCCGTATGCGGCGCACCGAAGGCGGCACAGGCGCAGGAGGCGGAGAAGCCCAACATCGTGCTGATCAACATGGACAACTTCGGCTACGGCGAACTGGGTTGCTACGGCGGGGGTATTCTCCGGGGTGGTGCCACGCCGCGCATCGACAAGCTGGCCACTGAAGGGATGCGGCTGTTGAATTACAATGTCGAGGCGCAGTGCACGCCCAGTCGCGCGGCGCTGATGACAGGCCGTTATGCCATACGCACGGGGAACGGTTCTGTGCCGCTCGAAACCGCCGATTATGGTTTGACCCAGTGGGAATACACCATGCCTGAGATGCTGGGCGATGTGGGTTATGCCACCGCCATGTTCGGCAAGTGGCATCTCGGCCAGGCGGAGGGACGCTATCCCACCAATCAGGGTTTCGATGAGTGGTATGGCATCCCCAATTCGACCGACGAGAGCCTTTGGCCATCGCAGGAAAAGTTCCAGAAGTATCGGAAACTGGCGGAGGAGACCGGCAAAAATCCGATGATCAAGGAAGAGCACATTTATTCGGCCAGAAAAGGCTCACCGGCAAAGGTGGTGAAGGTCTACGATCTGCCGGCAAGGCGAGAGATTGACCGGGAAATCACCGACCATGCCAAAGACTTCATGACACGCCAGGCCAAAGCCGGCAAACCGTTCTTCCTGTATCTGCCCTACACCCAGACGCATATGCCGGTTTTGCCGAGTAAGGAGTTTGAAGGCAAGAGTGGCAATGGCCACTGGGGCGATGTGCTCATGCAGATCGATGCCTATACCGGTGAATTACTGGATAAGGTGGATGAGTTGGGTATTGCCGACAATACTATTTTCATTTTTACCTCGGATAACGGCGGCGAAATGACCCCCGACTTACCAGGGATGGAACGGCCCATGGAGTGGTTCCTATTTCACGGGTAAGGAAGGGTCGTTACGGGTGCCGTTTATTGTCCGCTGGCCTGGTAAAGTTCCGGCAGGCAAGATCTCCAACGAGATCGTTCACCAGTTTGATCTGTTCGCTACATTGGCAAACATTGCCGGTGGTAAGGTGCCGACAGATCGTATCATCGACAGTAAGGACATGACGGATTTCTTCCTGGGGAAACAAGAGGAGTCCGGTCGAGACGGCTTTGTGGTCTATGTCGGTAACGATATTCACGGCGTGAAGTGGCATAACTATAAGATGATGTTCATGGAGTTTGAAGGAGGGCTGGGTACTGGGAAACTGAACGTGTTCCCGATGCCTCACTTTTACGACCTCTATGCTGACCCTAAAGAAGAATATCCCGTAACCAAAGCAACTGGGAGGTAAATTGTGGCTACGTTGGGGGACTGGGCCGATTCTGGTAGAGCATAAGAAGTCGCTGGCCGAAGAACCACCCATCAAGCCGGGCACGCCTGATCCGTACGTGCCGGCAAAGAAATAGTTCTGAAGAATATGTTTCTTGTATGCTGCGCCAGGGGACATCCTTGGCGCAGCATAGAGGAACTCAAATGAAAACAACAATGCAAGCCGCGATAACAAAAAGAGATGAGAAATGATAACAAAACAAAAACCACTCATCGCCGCAGTACTCGTTGTTCTTGTTTCGGCGGCAACAAACGGATTTGCACAACAAGCCGATCAACTCCCCTCATGGAATGACGGACCGACAAAAGCAGCGATCATTCAGTTTGTGCAGGATGTCACAACCGAAGGGAACCCAAACTACGTTGCGCCTGCGGAACGGATTGCCACGTTTGACAACGATGGCACGCTCTGGTGTGAACAACCAGTCGTCCAAGGCGCATTCATACTATACCGTCTGACGAAAATGGTAGAGAAGGACCCCTCCCTCAAGGAGCGCCAGCCCTTCAAGGCTGCACTCGAGAACGACAAAGCCTATTTGAAAACGGAAGGCATGCCTGCAATCCTGGAGCTGTTCAGTGCCACTCATGCGGGAATGACTGACGAGGAATTCAGTGCGGAGGTTCGGGAGTTCATGGCAGCCGCGAAACATCCGAAGTTTGGAAGAGGGTTTGGAGAATTGACCTATCAACCCATGGTCGAGCTGCTCGAGTACCTGCGCTCACACGGATTCAAGACCTTCATTTGTTCGGGAGGAGGAATTGATTTTATGCGCGTCATTTCCGAGCCCCTATATGGAATTCCACCAGAGCAAGTCATTGGCAGTTCGGGAAAGAAGGTGTTCGCAGAGGGCGAAGACGGGTGGTCCATGACGCGAACCGGAGAACTTTCTTCCTTCAACGATACGAATGTCAAAGCGGTCAATATTGATCTCCATATTGGTCGCCGTCCGCTGATTGCGGGGGGAAATATCCGTTCCCATGGGGACATCGGGATGTGCTCGTACTCGCAAGGCAGGAAGGGGCCATCACTGCAGTTGCTCGTCAATCACGATGACGACGTTCGTGAGTATTCCTATGCAGAAGAGGATGGCGGGTCGTTGAAGGCCGCAAAAGAGAATGGCTGGATCGTTGTAAGCATGAAAAAGGACTGGGCTGTGGTCTTTTCTACAGAAGAAGAATGAACCATCGTCAAGGCGCAGTAGATTTCAGGGCGACTCCAAACAGCGAACAGCCCTGGATCGACCAGAGCGGGCGGCCGGGTGAAATCAGATTGGTTAAGTAGCGACGGGAAGATACTGGCCATGCAAGTATCAGTAATCAGTATAACCAGTGTCTAGTTGGGCCGACCGGCAACTGGTCACTGGCACCTGTATCACCACACCGCTGAAAGACGAGGAAAAAGCACGATGAAGACAAGATCACTCACACATCTCGCGCTGAGCGGGTTGATGGCAATCGCCCTGACGATGACCTCGGCGGCGGGAACTTCGGCGGAAACGATGAACCTGTTTGAGGATGCCGGACCGAAACAAACCAACGAAGGACTTCAAACCGGCGCCGGACAGGATCAAGACCAGCTTCGGCACATTGAAGTTCGACCTGGAGGCATTTCCCACGGAAGAGACGGCGCGGAAATCTACGACGAGATGGATCTGCAGCGCGCCACGCAGGCCTACATGGACTTCATGCCCGCGCTGTCGGTCTACGCCATCGTCAAGTCCCATATCCGGGACTTCGGCTTCAAGAACTCCTCCGACATTGTCGTGGCGGCCGGTCCCGGTTGGAGCCCGAGAGAACTTTACCTGACCGGCAACAACGCCACCGTCTATGCCTGCGCATCCCTCGACCTGAAAGCCGAAGGCGCCACCGTGGTGGACATTCCGCCCGGTATGTATGGAACGGCTGACGATGCGCTCTTCAAGTTCCTGGTGGATTTCGGAGCGGTCGGACCCGACAAGGGCAAGGGCGGCAAGTACCTGTTCCTGCCTCCCGGGTACGACGGCAAGGTCCCTGAAGGATACTTCGCCGTTCGATCACCGAGTTACCGCATCTGGAGCAATACGTCGTCGAAGAAGACGACAAGAAGAACCAGATTGCTGACAAGGTCCGGCGACGGTCCGAAAGGGGATCCCAGGCGCCAAGGGTCGATCGCCTCTTCCCTCGACGGCAACGCCGAGCGCAGGCTGTTCATGTGGCGAACACCTCGGAACCATCGCAGCCGCGCCCACGGTGGCGACAATGGGGCACCTGGTCACTCCTGGCGGTCGCGGTCGGTGGAATCGCGTTCGCCGGCGGCGCGCTGATCGGACTGGCACCGTGGTATTCGGCGCTGATCGTTGGTGGAATCCTGGCCGTCGCGCTGGCCTTGACGATCTGGAGGCAACGGTCGAGCGGCGATGAAGCCGTTGGGCCTCAGCAGGCTGCTGCCGCTGTTCCTCATCGCCGGGTGTGCAACGTTCGGTGCCATCCAGCTGATCCCCTACGGTCGCACTCATGACAACCCGGTACCGACCGGCGAGCCGGAGTGGTCCTCTCCCCGAACGCGGGAGCTGATGGTCAACGCCTGCTACGGATGCCACAGCAATGAAGTCGAGTGGCCCTGGTACTCGAACATCGCGCCGATTTCGTGGGCGATCACCGATCACGTCGACGCGGGCCGCGACGAGGTGAACTACTCCGAGTTCGCCACCGATCCCGGCAACGCCGACGAAACGATCGAAGTCATCGAGGATGGATCGATGCCGCCCGCCTACTACACCTTGTTCGGTCTTCACTCACAGGCGAACCTGAGCGACGCAGAGATCGCCGAACTCGTCGCCGGGTTGCGAGCCACGCCCGGCCTCTCCGAGGGCGAGAGCGACGGCGAGGCCGAGGGCGGCGAGTCCGAAGACGATCGCGACGATGACGACTGATGCGCAGCGACTGACACTGCCAGGCGAGGTGTCCGCGAGCGTGATCCTCGCCACCTGATTGCCCTGCGCTGGCCTGGCGATGGAGAAGCGATCCGTCCGTTGCGATCCGGATCGAACAAGCCACGTCAGGAGCGGCGAGGTGAACCCAGCCGGATGGCTCGGGTGTCGTTCTGTACGGTGACCGACGTGACCGACTCTTCGCTCGATCTGCCCGACCACGTCGCCGAGAACCGGCGCCACTGGGATGCCGATGCTCCCCGATGGGTGGCTTCCGGTGAGCGGGCGTGGGCGCAGGACGAACCCACGTGGGGGATCTGGGGCATCCCGAACACGGAGCTGCCGTTGCTGCCCGACGACCTTGCGGGCCAGCGGGCGATCGAACTCGGCTGCGGAACCGGCTACGTGTCGGCGTGGATGCGCCGACGCGGCGCGTCGGTGTACGCGATCGACAACTCGTCGGAGCAACTCGCGACCGCACGCCGGCTCGCCGCCGAGCACGGCGTCGACGACATCGAATGGGTGCACGGCAACGCCGAGACCGTCGACTCAGCCCGATGGCTCGTTCGACTTCGCGATCAGCGAGTACGGCGCCGCGATCTGGTGCGACCCGCACGTGTGGATCCGCCGAGGCCCACCGGCTGCTGCGTCCTGGCGGTCGACTCGTGTTCCTCGGCAACCATCCGCTGGCGATGGTGTGCACCGCGCGCCGACGGTGACGCGCCGGTCGGTCTCGACGCTCGAGCGTGACTACTTCGGCCTCGGTCGCCTCGACTGGACCGCAGGCCGCGGAGGACCCGGGCGGCATCGAGTTCAACATGGAGATCTCGTCGTGGATGCGGCTGTTCGACGAGGTCGGCTTCGACGTGGCGGCGTTCCACGAGATCCAGGCACCGGCGTCGGCCGAGGGCACCGAGTTCTGGGTGCCGGCCTCGTGGGCCAGGCGATTCCCGGCCGAACAGGCCTGGGAGCTCGTCAAGCGCTGACACGAGCGATGAGCGAACCGACCGAATACGGCGGTTTCGCTCATCGGTAGGTGATGTGACCGCGGGCGATGAGCGAGCCGACCGCATACGGCGGTCTCGCTCAGCGGTGGGTGCGATTCAGCCGACGGGCACGGCGTACACCACGATGTTCTCGCGGTAGCGGCGGATCTCGGGGTTGTAGTCGCCGCCGCAGGTGATCAACACCAGCGTCTCGTCGCCGGTGTTGCGCCAGATGCGATCGCGGGGCAGCTCCAACTTGCCGTACACGGCCCGCTCGGTGACCTCGTATCGGCGGACGGTGCCGTCGTCGAGCGCCACCTCGATCTGTTCGCCGGGCTCGACGCTGCCGAGGCGGGCGAACGGTCCGTTCGTGCGGTTCCACGACACGTGGGCGGCGAGCACGGTGGCGCCGGGCTGGCCGGCGGTGGCGCCGTACTGGTACCAGCCGATCTCGGTCTCGTCGGGGATCTCCATCTGTCCGTCGGGTTCGAGTCCGACCGGCCGACCGGGAATCGGGCGACGTCGATCGACTGCATCTGGAGCCCGACGGGCCGGGGTCGGGGAGCGACGACCTCGGGAATGGCGCTGTAACGGGGTCCGAGCTGTTGCGCGAGCGGCGACAGCGTGTCGTCGGGCGTGGTGGCGCCGGTGGCAGTCCGGCGTCGGGGCCGGCTTCGGTCGCCGGTGGCTCGGGCGAGTCGTCGGTGGGCTCGATGACGGGGTGGCACCGTGGACGGGGTGACGTCGGCGACGACCTCGTCGACGTCCAGAACGACCTCGTCGCCGCCCCCTCGGGCGACGAGACCGGCGATGGCCAGTCCGGCACCTGCGAGGAGTGCGGCGACGATGAGGATCGTGAGGCGGGAGCGCCCCACGTCACGTGACGACCGCCCCGAGCGGAGGGGGGAGATGGGGCGGTCGTTCACGTGATCAGTGTGGTCGATGTGCTGACGGTGAGGGGTCAGGCCTCGACCGTGCGGCGGCGCAGCACCATGGCTCCACCGGCGAGGGCGAACAGGCCGGCAGCGGCAGCGAACAGCGCCACCGAGCTGTTCGAGGTGGCGCCGAGCTCGCCACCGGTGTTCACGGCGGTCGGAGCGGGGGTGCCGTCACCGGCCGACGAACCGGCCGACTCGAGCGCCACGGTCTGGGTGTAGAAGGTGAACGTGTCGTCGGCGAGCGAGCCGACGGCGTACACGATCAGGTTCTCGCCGGCGGCGACCGTCACGGTCGGGACGTCGGCGATCGGGTCGCCACCGGTCGGGGCGATCTGGGCACCGGCGATCTCACCAGCAGGGAGGTCGAGGCTGGCCTCGTCCGGGTTCGACAGGTTCTCGACCGGGCGGGCGTCGCCCAGCACGATGTCGACCGCAGGTGCAGCAGCGGTGTGGCGCACCGTCAGGCGACCCTGGCCGTCGGCGGCAGCCGAGGTGTCGTTCTCGAACGGCGGTGATCGTCGGGGTGCCCTCGGCGTCGAGGTGGGCGACCACGGTCCAGCTGCCGGAGGCCGGGACGTCGAAGCTGGCGCACGGGGCCGATGGCGACGTCTTCGGTGCCGGCCGGGCGGACTTCGAGGTTGTCGAGGGTCTGGCCGGCGAACGAGCTCAGGTCCTGCATGTCGCCGGGCTCGAAGCCGGGGATGACGACGGCGCCGTCGACGGCGACGTCGACGGTGATGCCGGGGATGCCGTGGAGCAGCATGATGTCGGCGGATTCCTGGGCGCTGGATGTCCCGGCGGGAACGGCGAGGAGCGTGGCAGCGAGTGCTGCGGCGCCTGCGAGGATCTTCTTCATCGGATGGTCCTTTCGGATGGCTGTGACCATGGGGCGTTCCCACCGTCTGCCATCTCTACGGCGCCCGTCCGAATCCGGATGACGAGTTTTCGCACTCGACTGCGGTATGCCGGGCTGCGAGCCGTCAGCTCGGTGCGTCGCACGCGCTGCACGCGAGTCCGCGAATCGGCGGCTGCTCTGCCGTCGCGCGGCTCGCGGAGCGGAACCGGGCGTTGACCCGCTGGCGTTCGAGGACCTGTTCGAGCGTCTTGGCGGCCTGCTCGATCGGGTGCTCGGCGAAGAACGCCGCGGTGTCGTCGACCAGCTCGGGTGTCGAGAGGAACTTGACGGAGTCGACCATGCGCACGATCGTGTTGCTCGGGAACCGGTCGAGCGCCTGCGTCCCAGTGATCGCGGACGAAGGCCCAGGCGGCGGCGCCGTGGCGGCGGTTGGCGATCGCCGCGCGCAGCAGGAACGGTGCGTTCTGCGTCCGGACCTCGGAACGACATCGCGAACTCGCAGGTCGACAGCACGAGCGCCTCGTCGTCGAACTCGGCCAGTGCGTACAGGTGGCGCAGCTGCTCCTGCGGTGTGCGCCGCCGTGAGGAACCGCTGCTCGCATGCGGTCGTAGGTGTCGGCGTCGCCGGTGGCGGCCACGACCGAGGTGGCGGCCGCAGATCAGTTCGGGGTCGACCGCGTCGGATCGTCGCTGGCGGCGTCGAACCACTCGCGGCAGCGAGCCTGTACGCCGGCGTCGTCGCCGAGCACGCCGACGAGTCCGACGAGCAGGCCGCGCAGCTTGCCGGTCAGGTCGGCTCTCGTCGCCGGTCGGCTCGCCGAGCGCGTCGAGCGCCGGCGTGGCGAGGTCGCGCACCTGGCCTGGAAGCCGTCGCGGCGGGGCCGTCGTCGAGCAGGCGGCCCGAGGCCGCGCAGCGCGATCGCGATCGCCTGCCACACGGCGTGTTCGCGCTCGCCGGCGAACCCTCGCAGGAAGGCCAGCAACTCGGCGGCCGACATCCGCCCGGCGACGCGTGGCGGCCCAGGCGTCGTCGACGAGGTTGTACCGCTCGAGCGTCGACAGTGCGGCGATCGCGTCGGCGTCGAGACGGGCGCGCAGTTCGTCGCTGTAGGCGACCCGGAAGAAGCCGTGGCCGCCGGCGTTGACGACGATCGGCGGCCGCGCGTCGGCGCGCGAGCGGAACGACGCGGTCGTCGCCGTCGAGCAGCACGGTGGTCGTGGCGTCGCCGATGCGGACGTGGATCGGGATCGCCCAGACGCTGGCGTCGTCATCGGCATCGCCGTCGCCGTCGTCGAAGCCGAAGCGGTGCTGGCGCAACTCGAGCGCGCCGTCGACGAGCGACGGCGCGTCACGAGCGGGTAGCCGGGCTGCCAGATCCACGAGTCCATGATGCGTCGAACCGGCTCGCCGCGTGGTGGCCTCGATCGCATCCCACAGGTCGTTCGTCTCGGTGTTCGCGTAGCTGTGCAGGTCGAGATAGTGGCTGACGCCCTGCACGGAAGCGCTCGGCGCCGAGGTACTGCTCGAGCATGCGCAGCAGGGCCCCGCCCTTCTGGTAGGTGAGCACGTCGAACATGCCCTCGCAGTCGGCGGGCGATCGCACCTCGAACTCGACCGAGCGGGTGCTCGCCAGCGAGTCGGTCTCGAAGGCGACGCTGCGCTCGACCCCGAACGCCGTCCAGCGCTGCCAGTCGGGGCGGTAGGCGTCGCACGCGGCGACCTCCATGAACGTGGCGAACGCCTCGTTCAACCAGATGCCGTTCCACCAGCGCATCGTGACCAGGTCGCCGAACCACATGTGGGCGAGCTCGTGCGCGACGACGTCGGCGACGAGTTGGCGCTCGTTCTGGGTGCTCGTGGCCGGGTCGACCAGCAGCAGGCTCTCGCGGAAGGTGATGCAGCCGAGGTTCTCCATCGCGCCGGCTGCGAAGTCGGGCAGGGCGACCAGGTCGACCTTGTCGCTCGGGTACGGGATGCCGTAGTAGTCCTGGAACCAGCGCAGGCAGAACGCTCCGACGTCGAGGCCGAAGTCGGTCAGGTGGCCCTTGCCGGGCACGTGGACGAGTCGCAGCGGGATGCCGTCGACGTCGACCGTGTCGGTGGTCTCGAGCCGGCCGACGACGAACGCCACCAGGTAGCTGCTCATCACCATCGTGTCGGCGAAGCGGATCACGCACGGCCGTCGGCGGTCGTGCGTTCGATCTCGGGTGCGTTCGAGATCGCCGTCAGCCCGTCGTCGACGTCGAGGGTGATGGCGAACACCGCCTTGAACTCGGGCTCGTCCCAACACGGGAACGCTCGACGGCAATCGGTCGCCTGCATCTGGGTGGTGGCGATCACCTGCTCGATGCCGTCGTCGTCGGTGTAGGTGCTGCGGTAGAAGCCCGCGCAGCTTGTCGTTCAGGACGCCGTCGAACTCGATGGTCAACACGCTCGTGCCGGCTGCGATCGGGGTGGCAGGGGTGACGAACAGCCGCTCGGTCGCCGGTTCGAGTTCCCACGTGGCCGGCTGTCCGTCGACATCATTCTTTTAGTTCCAAATAAATATAAATCAACCGCCTTAATTACAGTTGAGGAAGAGAGCGGAGGATTACCAATTCCTTCATTATTAAAAGATTTGCCACTTTCATTGAATGTGGGAGGTACTGAAAAAATTGAAAAATATACGAGATATGCCCAAAGTAGGAGAATATTAGATAAAATTATTGAAAAATATGATTTAGATGATTTATATGATTCTGAATTTAGGGAAGATACATATAAATCAATTTTAACAGATTTAGATCTGACGGATAACGGAGATGAAACTTTTCATATTTCATTTGAACATGAGGACAGACAATTAGCAGCCAAAATAGTATATGATCTTTTTCTAAATATAAAGAATCTTGATATAGAAATGTCAAATAAAAAGGCTACTGAATTTCGTACATTTTTGGAGGCAAGAACGAATGAGGCATCTCTAATATTAAGAATAGCAGAAGATAGTCTGAAACATTATAGCGAATTATCTGGAATCGTGGAGGTTAGTGAACAAATAAAACAGAGTATAAAATTATTATCAGATTTAGAATCTGAAAAAATTGAGATGGAAATACAACGTGATTTTCTTAGAAGAAATGTATACAACAATCAAGGTATGCTTCAACAAATTGAGGGTAAAATCAGTGTCTTAAATCAAAAAATAAATGATGTTTATAATACGGAAAACTATTCAAATATTGCTATAAATATGATTCCTGAAAAATCTTTAAGGTATTTGCGGCTTTATAGAAATGTAAAAGTACAAGAATTAATTCTGGAATTCATGATACCCCAACTTGAAAATGCCAAAATCGAAGAGAAGAAAAATTATTCTTCACTACTACTTATTGATCATCCTGTACCAGCGGAAAGAAAAACTCAGTCCTAAACGTACCAGAAATTTATTAATAATTATTTTCTTCAGTTTCTTGTTATCACTAATATCGGTTCGCATCTATGAATTATATTTAATTAATAAACCTTTAATTCACTCAATATTTCGTAGAAGCAAATGACAAACCGTCTATCTTATTTTTATTTTCCTCTAATCATTTTCTGCTTTATTTGGATATTTGTTTGGATTGTTCATAGTATAAGTCCAATTCAATTATATGACATTGATTTCTCGACTATTTTACTATCTATAGCCTCTATCTCATCAATAATTCTGGGGTATATATTTTATCGATTATTCTGGCTTGAAGACAATTTTAATATTTATAATGAATTTAATATACATTCGATTACCGTTAACTACTCAGTCTTATTTTACTCATTAATCGTTCTCAATCTAATAGTTGCCTTATCCTTATATTTTTATCTTATGTATCTGGTTGATGAGAGGGGATCTGTACTGAAGTATTTCTTAAATCCCATCATGAGTCGACAATTAGTCATTAAAACCATGAAAGAGGAAAACTGGAATTTCACTGTGGCAATTGCCAGTTATGGTGTAAGTTTGAACCTTATAAATCTAGTACTTTCAGGTATCCTATTTACTTCAAAAAAAGTAATCCACAAAGTAACGTCAGTCTTACCACTTATAATTGGTATTACGGTGAGTTTTATAAATTTTAGTAGATTTAATCTAATTTACGTTTTCATGTACTGGATTTTTTCAATCTTATACTTTCACTACTGGCTTGACAAGGCAAGAAGAAAACGAGTATTTAAAAGTGTGATTTTTCTTATGCTAATCAGTGTTGTTTTAGTCGGTATTGTATTTTATGGTATACTCTCAATGAGATTTTTTACGGTTTCGGATGAAGAAATTTTTAAAACATTTATCGAACAAGCTTTTTATTATATTACCGGAAATCTGGTTGCTCTCGATGTTTATTTTTCTAGTGATGTCAATTTATTGATGGGACAAGGGATATTTAGGACTATTCTGAAATGGTTTAGCAGAATTGGATTTATGGAAGAATTAAAAACCATTTCTTGGAAATATAACTATGTTAAAATATCCCCAGAACATATTTCAAATGTTTTCTCATATATTAGGCCCCTTCATGAAGATTTTGGTGTATTTGGATTGCTTTCTTTTAGTTTTGCCTGGGGATTCTTTGCTGCCCTGGCAGTTAAAAAATTCATCTCGAAATTTACATTGGTGCGTCACTATATAAACATATTATTATCCTTTTCTTTTCTAATGTCTTTTTATGGTTTCAGTTTACTTGGACTTTCCGAGATCCTGTATTTTCTGTCAGTGTTTTTAATTATTGATATTGCGACTAAAAAAAAGGTGTTTCAGAGTGTATAATTTTTCCACAAGTTTTTAAAAGGATTAATTTTAATCATTTATTGTTTAGAATTCTTGATCACCTGATAAGTTACCCTAAGTATGATGCCGTTAGATATTAGTTACTCAAAATTTGTAAAGAGCATAGCTGTCTTATTTGCTTCGTCTTCAATTGCCCAGGTATTCCCTGTCCTTGTATCTCCAATATTAACAAGGATATATGCGCCGGGTGATTTTGGCCTGTTCGGAATTTATGGCGCCATACTTTCCATTGCTTCCGTTGTATTGCTCTTAAGGTATGATTTAGCAATATTATTGCCTAAGAATAATGTTGCCGCTATAAATGTTTTCGCACTTTCTGTTATCATTGGCATTATAAATTCTGTAGTATTGATGTTACTCGCAATTATGTTCATCTATATTCCAAATACATTCGATAATTTTGGTATTCCAAATGAGGTTATGATTCTCTTGCCATTAAATGCGCTTGTCCTTGGAATTTCACAATCACTTACCTATTGGTTAAACAGACATAAGCGTTTTAATGTGATTGGCGTTGCTAAAATATCTCAATCCTCGGTAAATGTTATCATCATTCTTATTCTGGGATTACAGGGATATACAAAAACCGGATTAATAATAGGATGGTTTTTTGGTCACCTTATATATTTATTCTTCTTAATTTGGGATTTCGCTCGGACTGATCGCAAATACATTTCAGAAGTAAGGTTGTCTCAAATGAAATGGCAAATGCGAAAATATAAGGAATTTCCCAAAATTAACACGATGCATGCTCTCATAACAAGTCTCACGATTAACCTGCCCGTAATAATTATTGAGAATTATTTCTCACCTTATTTGGCTGGTTTATACATGTTATGCCTTCGAATCGTCCAAACCCCACTCTCACTGGTGTCCGGTTCGATGAGTCAGGTGATCAATCCATATATCACTGAAATGTACAATGATAAAAAAAATATTTATGAATTAATGTCAAAAATATTAAAAAAAATAATATCTTTCTCTTTAATCCCATATATAGTAATTGCAATATTTTCAATTGAAATATTCAGTTTTCTTTTTGGAGACGAATGGAGTCAATCTGGATATTTTTTCATTCTACTTAGCCCGTTTATCTATCTTAATTTTTTAACCTCACCATTTTCATATTTGCCCATGGTGATGAAACTTCAAAAACGAGCATTTATAATTGAGATCGTGTTTTTGATAACGAAGTTGCTTGCCCTATTTACAGGAGTATATTTTGCCAATATAGATGTAGCATTAATACTTTTTAGTGTTAGTGGAACTATTGTTTTTTTATATCTCTTATCTTGGTATAAGAAAATTGCCATAAATCCGGTCTGATTGATTTAAATTTTGGATTTAACAATCTAAAAAAATGTTATTGAAACTGAGCTGAGTATCTATATGAGAAATTGTGATAACCGGTTATGAAAAAAATCTTGTTTTTGTCACATATGTTTCCATTGAGTAAAAATTCTAATTTTGGCATATTTGTATATAATCAGGTCAAAGAACTTGTTAAACATAATTTTGATGTAATTGTAGTGTGTCCGGTGCCATGGTTTCCCAGAAATTTTCCAATAAAAAATAACAACTGGAGTGAGAGGTTAAATTTACCTTTTGTGACAGAGTATGAAGGAATTAAAGTATATTATCCGCGCGGATTAACGATTCCAAAGTACCTGGTTAATTTCAGAGGCCGGTCTTATTACTATTCATTAAGAAAATTTTTTAAAAATCTTTTTAACGATTATCAATTTGATCTGATTCACTGTCATTCTGCCTTGCCAGATGCTGACTTAGCACGACAACTAAAGAAAAAATTTAATATTCCATTGGTATGTACATTGCACGGTCATGACTTGCAGGTTCTTGCCTCAAACAGCAAACTATATAAAAATAGAATTATAAGAGTACTCTCCCATTGCGATAGTATCGGTTTAGTAAGTGAAAAGCTGAAAAATTTATTAAATAATATTGCCGGCGATGTATTAAATGATGATAAAGTAAGAGTAATCTATAATGGGATCCAAGTATACAATGAATATGAAGATGTGAGTAGAAAGTTACCGAAAAATAAAATAATATTAATCACAATTGCTGCTCTGATAAAACAGAAAGGCATCATAACTGTATTACATGTCTTAGCCAAGCTGGTGAAAGAGTTTCCCGATTTGCATTATATTGTAATAGGTGATGGATGGGACCGGAAATTGATTTCCCAAGTTATATCGGATTTGAATCTTTCTGCCTATGTTGAACTATTAGGGGCATTATCACATAAATTATCAATGTCGTATCTCAAAGAATCAGATATAATGATTATGCCAAGTTTAAATGAATCATTCGGTATTGTATACATCGAATCAATGTACTTCAAAAAAATTACAATCGGTTCCATCAATGAGGGAATCAGTGAGATAATAAAAGATGGTGAAAATGGATTTTTGGTTGCACCAGATGATGAAAATATGATTTATGAATTATTGAAGAAAATATTATTGAATTTTAATGATATGCAGAAAGTGCAGCATTCTGGCCATCACACTGTATGGCCCATATTCAGTTGGGAAAATAATATAAAATGCTATATTGAATTATATGAGGAACTTTTAAAATAGGCAACTGTATTAATTGCCATCTATTGCAGTTATATACTAACTTGTCGAAACTTATTCGTTCTATTTTTGTTATCAATGCGTGTTCATAGTATGTGTATAAGATTAGTTTGGAGATGAAATTTGTATGCCTCAGCAACCTAGGGTATGTCACCTCAGCTCAGTTCATTATCGGTATGATACCAGAATATTATTAAAAGAATGTCAAACACTCGCTGGGGCCGGATATGATATTTGGTTCGTTGTCGCGGATGGAAATCCCCCAGAGAAAAAATCAGGAGTAAACATAGTATCAGTTAAATCGGCGAAAAACCGATTTTTCAGAATGATTCAGGCTTCGTGGAAAGTATATAAAAAGGGTAAAAGTTTAAGAGGTGATATTTACCACTTGCATGATTCTGAACTACTGATAATTGGCATTTTATTAAGGATTTTGGGCAAAAAGGTCATTTATGATGTTCACGAAGATGTACCCCGTGATATACTACATAAAGATTATATCCCCAAATATTTAAGATGGTTCTTATCTAAAATTATTGAACTGATTGAAAATAGAATAAGTGCTGGATTTGATACCGTAATAACAGCGACACCGTGGATCGGCGAAAGATTTAAAAAAAATAATCCCAAAACGAAAGTTATAAACAATTTCCCAATAATTCAGAATTTGAATAATGTTATCTGGAGAGAGAGAAAAAATGAAGTGTGTTATATCGGAGATATTACAGAAAACAGAGGCCTATCCTACATCATTGACGCCTTAGAAAATTTAGATATCACCTTTAATCTTGCCGGTAGATTTTATCCGGAGCCATATCGTCAGTATCTCATGTCTAAAAAAGGATGGAAAAATGTCCGGGAACTTGGTTTTATTAGCAGGAAAAATGCAGAAAATGTTTTAATGCAATCTAAAATTGGATTTGTTACTTTTTTACCTGAACCCAATCATATAAACGCCCAGCCTAATAAAATGTTTGAATATATGTCTGCATCACTACCGATTATTGCATCTGATTTTCCTTTATGGAAAGAAATGATTGAGGGCATAAATTGCGGGATATGTGTTAATCCCACGGATATCCTGGCAATAAGAAAGGCGGTGCTAAAAATAATGAATGATCCCGAATTGGCAAAGAATATGAGTGAGAATGGATATAATGCAATCCGGGAAAAATATAATTGGACATCAGAATCACACAAGTTAGTTTCAGTCTATGAAAAATTGAGCGCAAATAATTGAAACGATATGAACCCTCAGTTAGATAAACAGTTAATAAAAGATATTATTCAGTGGGATGTTTTAAATTGGTCAAGATCCTTAAATTATTGGGATAATATGTCGAGCATCCCAAAATCCCAACAGATCTCAGCTTTAGAAATTGGTGCCAGAGAGGGTGGATTATCATTGTTCCTGGCATTGCGCGGGGCAGATTGTACTTGTACAGATATAACGAACCCTGAAAGAACAGCCACAATCACACATAAAAAATATAAGGTGAACAATAAAATTCAGTATAAGGAAGCAGATGTTTGTAATCTAAATTTCCCTGATAATAAATTTGACATCGTCATTTTTAAGTCGGTTCTGGGGGCTTTGCAATCTGCCGATCGTCAGAACCAGGCAATAAAAGAAATATTCCGGGTTTTAAAAGTGGGTGGCGAATTATGGCTTGCCGAAAATCTAAAGGCCTCTAGTTTGCATCAGTATCTGCGCAGCAAGTATGTAAGATGGAGTAATGAATGGCGATATATTGAGGCAGCTGAATTAAATAGACTGGTTAAATCATGCCGGGTTTAACCAAATTTATTCAGAGAGATTTGGATTTTTTGCAGCCTTTGGCAGAACAGAAAAACAACGCGCTGCCCTCAGTTATCTGGATGTAATGACTAACCGTGTAATTTCGGACAGTCAGAAATATATCTTATATGGTATTGCAGTAAAATAGATTTGTCTGCAATTAGTTTTGCTATCTTCTTATATGCGAATTTATTAATCCAGCAATAAATCCAAAACCATAACTTAAATGTAATATTGCATATATAAATGGAAGGAAAACAAATTTTAGTTTCCTGTGCATTAGAGAATTTATCAGCGAAATTAATATACTTATCGAGAAATAAGTTAATAGTAATACTGAGATAAATGAATAATTTCCCGAAATAATTCCAATTAGGGTTGATAAAATTACTGAAAGAACAAATGCAGCTGGAATAAAATGTCTGAATGAAGTAAAACCACCAAATTTTCTTATCACGTATGGCTTCCAAAAGCCGTATTTATAATATTGTTTCCAGAGTCTTATCTTTGAATTTCTACAAAAATAAGTAGTCCTAATTTCAGGAGTGTGGAAAAGCCTTTGTCCAGATTTGACAAGGCGATAATTCAGATCATCATCTTCGTTTAGACCGAGAGACTCGTCAAATCCACCTATATCGAGTAAAGTAGTACGCCAGAAGGCACCCGGCCAACCTGCGTCATCATAACCTGATTTATCTGAATATCGGTGTTTTGAATTTCCGATCCCAAAGGTTGACGAAGTACCCAATGCAATACATTCACCCCAAAATCCCTTGCCTTCGGTTACCATTATTCCACCCACATTACCAGCCCCGGTTTCATTAAGATACTTTACGCACAGCGAAATATAATTATTTGCGGCAATTGCATGTGCGCTCATAAGGGCAATGATGTCATTTGAGGAGAAGTTTATGCCAATGTTGAAGGCCTTCGCAATCTTGCGCATGGGATTCTCAAGCAGAACGATGTTTTTTGAACTCTTTGCCATGTCCAGAATAATATTCCGGGACCTATCGCTAGAGTTACCATCAACAATCAGGATATTATATTTATCTTTTGGATAGTCCTGTTCAAGGAGCGAAGTTATGCAATCAAAAATAAAGTCTTCTTCATTATATACCGCAACCACCACAGAAACAGAGGGATTTTCTTTAATCATAATTCTCCACATCTTATTTTCGCAAAACTTAGATAAACAAAAAATGAATTTATTGACTTTGTAATTATATGGCAAATATGAATAACTTTAACATTTTTTGTATTAATAAGTGGATGTTTTGGTAATTCATTCAAAAATTGCTGGAAACACATTTTATTTTAAAAAACAATGTAATATGATTTTACCCAGAAATATAAACAGATTTTTAGTGAAATTGAGTAAAATATTCAAATGTAATATTAAAACTTCAGGTGAGGTGACATATTTACTGCATTATTTCAGATTACGCTATTCATTTCCCCGTGATGTTTTCTATTAGAATAATTATTGGAAGACAATTCAACTTTATTAAATTTATACTTGCATCTCAAAGTTATTCTGCCGGCCAATACTCTATCAGATCTATCTGAGTGGAATGAGAGCCTCCGCCAAGGAGGTAATTGCAAAATAATGTCTCTAGTCCGACATCTTGTTTTATTGTGTAATTTACTCCCTCCGCCAGGGCTACCCTGTAATTATAATTAACAATTCCTCCGGGAGAAGCTGGAAACATTACAACCAAGCCTGAAATTCCGTCAGGCATCGCGACGCGCAAGTGTTCAAATATTTTTGTTAAGGTGGAATATTGACCCCCGGATATTAAGACAATTGTGTTATTATATTGTTTGAGTCTGACCAGGGATGTATCGCATATAAAAACAGGTGGTTGATTCAAATATTGGTAATCACCAGAAAAAATTGTCCGAATCGTAAAAGTACTGTCACTATTGGTCTCAATGATTTCCCATAATTCTTCTCCGGTATGAATAGTAATATCGCATAAATTTGTTATTTGATAAAGCCACTTGCTACCGGTTTTTACCGGGAAATAGTATTCTACTTTGGTAATTATCAATTTGACATTTTGCACCCGGTCTGTTTTGGTACCAAACAGATTTGTGAGGCTAAGCGTAGTATCGATATTGGTATAATCATGATTTTCATAATTGTTATCCCGATATGACAACGATACATTTGTCCCAGATGATGGGATAATATCGGATCCTGTTCTTTCATTCAACTGGCCGGAAATCGTGATCGGTCTTGGTTTGACGGTGAAATAATGTTCAGCCTCAACATGAGAATAGGGGACCCGATAAGGTGATTCTCAAAGACAGTAAGGAGCAATGTGAAATCACCCGACGTCTCTGGTTCTGAAAAGTATCTATCTTCTGATAAATTAAATGTTTGTATATCACCGGAAGGTGAGGAGGTAAAACCCATCCGATGGGTATATGAATCCTGATCAGGATCGAATACATCAAATTTAACTTTAAATATATCCCCTGAATAGATTTCAGCCGGTATTACTTCAATTTTACGAATTATCGGTAAATGATTGTTATTGCTGTCAGTTTCAACTGGATAAAGATCAAAATTTATTTGAGTTACGGAACTTGATGAGATATTGTAAAAAGCATTTCCATAATAAATAAGGCTCTCTTCATTAAAAAGTTCAACAGTGAATTTCCTATTATTGCCAATTGGTATCTGATCGATCTCTGCATAAAGCGTGCTGTCTGAAATTATAATATTGGATGTTTTGACCATTTCCTGGTTATTAAATCGATAAAATCCCTCCGCGATAAAATATCCGGATGTAATCAAAGATTCACCCATTAATCTATACCGATCATATTCAAATTTCACAGTTCAGTATTGCGGTGGAGTTAAAACCCCATCATCAATATTGCAGGCGAATTGCACTAAAAAATAAGCAAAAAGAAAGAATAATACTCTCGTTTTATGCATTTTTACTCTCTATTTACTGGCTTAGCATTATAATCAACAATTGAGATTTTCTTGATTGAATCATCTTTAATAATTTGGTTATTTTCGACTGTCAGACTTTCGTCCTCGTAAATTTCACCATTATTCATCCGGTAAAAATGAATCCCTGAGAATTCCATACCATTGTAATTGGCTGGAGAATAGAAATGGGCTTTTAAAGTCTTCTTTTGGTGATTCCCAAAATCAATGATATTGTTTATGATATGAGAAGATCCGATATCGAGGTTTGAAACTGCCTTGTGTCCCCAATAAATAATGCCATAATTGTCAGGATTGTTAATCCGGTTATTAACAATATTAAAATTCCTGGCATCGGACATTATGCCAACAACGCCTTCTTCACCATTACAATTGACCAGATTATTCGATATGGTAATATTTTCGCTCTGTCTGCTATCATTTTCATAATCACCGGTTGCGACGATTATACCAATTTTATCATAGGATTTTGAACTTGTCTTATTTATCCAATAACCCGGATATGGAAGCATTGAAATTTTATTACGGTCGACTACCGAGTTTTTCGATCCTAATAATTGGATTGCAGAACTAACAGCATGAACTGTATTTTTGTTCACAACAGAATTTCTAATATCATCACAGTATTTTCCTGTTCGCGCACCATACAGATGGATCGCGCCATCAAGATGAAGTCTTCCATCGGAAAGAAAGTTGGCGCCAAATCTATACATTTTGTTATCCGATACAACAACACTGTCATATGGTCCTTGAATAAAAACCGCATGGGCCGGATCATTCGAATCTGTGTTTAAATAGTTCCCCTCAAATTTTATGTTTTTATTATTCTGATAATGGTTTATGGAGAGAGCACGAAAATTCGATAATTTATTGTTATCAAAAAGAATTCCATCGGTTATTGCATTTTTTATTCTGCTAAAATCAATATTTGAATTCAATATTTCGATATCAGCATAAAATACTGTGGAATCAGGCCGATAAAAATGTATTGAAGTTATGTAATTATGAATAGTGTCCGGATAATTGAAAATATTAAAATCACTATTAATAATTTTTACATTCCTGAGACCATAGTTTTTTTCAGCATCATCAAAAGTCGGATAGATATCTTTGGTAAAAAACAACTGATTAATTGGCGCATCATCACTGCTGCTGCAATCGCTGTTAAAGGTACACGAATCGATTATCACTCTTGTATCATTGGGCGAATTTGGAAATAAGTATCCCTCGTTTTCAAAATAAAATTTGATACCACCATTTTTTTTGAAATTGAATGTACAATTTTTTAGAGTCACTCCTGTTTTATGTCTGATCCAAATATTTATATTTTCATATCCGGAGAGGGTCAAATTCTCAAGTAGAAATGTATTACTAATTGATATGTCTCTGGAAAATAGAATATTTATGGTATTATCGCCTGTAACACTTATTCGTTTAGTTTGTGTATATTTAAAAGGTCCTTCTGTATTAAAAACTATCCAATCATGAGTTCTAGCTGTTAATGTCTTATAAAATTCATCCTCATTTGGCGTGTAAAGATTGGATGCATTTAGTAATACGACACCAAAGGACAGAATCAGGAATTGGTAACATAATTTCATTTTAAGCGACCTTTTTTAGTTAAGATAGTTATTGCGTTTGAAAATGTAAAGAAAGAATACATAAATTGGCATTTTCCCGAAAGTAGCGCCGATTAATGAATTAAACCAAGTATATTGAGTGAAAATTCATATCTCCCAAATTCCGATTTTTGATAAAATAGGATGGAGATTAAACAAAATATTAGTTGCATTACATTTGTCCGAAAAATCTTCCGTAAATTATAGTTTTTAATTTAGTTATATATTTTTTAAATTTATCCTGTATATTGAATTGTAATGACAGGTTTTACGTGCGAATACCTTTTCATAAATCTTATACCGATCAAACCGATATTGACAAGGTCATCCAGGCCATAAACAGCGGTTGGCTGACCATGGGCCCCATGACGCTCGAGTTTGAGGAGAAATTTAGAGAGGCCGTCAATGCAAAATATGCGGTGGCAGTGAATTCATGTACCGCGGCCATGCATCTGGCCTTAAAAGCAATCGACCTGAAACCGAAGGATGAGGTAATTATTCCTGCTATGACGTTTACCGCCACGGGTGAGGTCGTCCGCTATTTTGATGCCCATCCGGTTATTGTCGATGTGGATAATGTGCATCATAATATCACTCCTTCTGAAATTGAAAAACACCTGACAAAAAAAACGAAAGCTATTATCCCGGTTCATTTTGGCGGAAATCCGGCACCAATGACGGAAATAATGGATATTGCCGCAAAACACAATCTGAAAGTGATCGAGGATGCCGCGCATTGCTTCCCTACGTTCTATAAGGACCGTCCCATTGGATCTATCGGTGATATAACCACATTTAGTTTTTATGCCACTAAGACCATTGCCTGCGGTGAAGGCGGAATGGCTACAACCGAAAACAAAAAATATGCCGATGAAATGCGTATTTTGCGCTTACATGGCATTAGTAAAGATGCCTGGAAGCGTTATAGCAGTGAGGGATCCTGGTTTTATGAGGTAGTTGATGCCGGATATAAGTACAATACTACTGATATTCAGGCTGGGCTTGGATTGGCACAATTGGCCAAAGCAAATGACATGTGGGAAAGAAGGGTTCATATTGCCAAATCATATGATCAGGGATTTAAAGATAATCCCTGTATTATTACGCCAATTGAATCACCCGGATGCCGATCATCATGGCATTTGTATGTTATAAAACTGAAGATTGAAAAGTTACGTATTAACCGGAATGATTTTATCGAAGAATTATCAGAGAAAGGTATAAAAGCATCCCTGCATTTTATTCCGCTTTATCGTCATCCATATTACAAGAAAATGTACAAGATTCCATATGATCAAGATGCCGCGATCAGAATGGCTATTTGAGCGAATTATATCACTGCCGATCTTTCCGGGTATGACGGAAGCGCAGATTAATTATGTTATCGAAAATGTAAACTCAATTGCCAAAAAACATGCCAGATAATTTCTATTTCAGATATGGTAAGCGGTTGCTGGATCTTGTTATAAGCATTCTTGTTATGATTATACTTCTCCCCTTTATTAATTATAATAGCAATTTTGATAAAACTTGATGATGGTGGTCCGGTATTTTTTATTCAGAAACGAATCGGACAAAATTTCCAACCAATCAATTTTATCAAATTCCGGACGATGATAGAAAATGCAGATCAAAAAGGCTTGCAGGTTACTAAAAAGGCCGATCCACGCATTACTAATATCGGTAAATATTTACGACGGTTTAAACTGGATGAAATACCCCAGTTCCTTAATGTTATCCGGGGAGATATAAGTGTGGTCGGTCCCCGTCCGGAGGTTGAAAAATATGTAATGATATTCCGGGACGAGTATGAGGCGATTCTACGGGTAAAACCTGGAATAACTGATTTTGCAGCTTTATATTACAGAGATGAAGAGAGCCATTTTAAATAGTTATCAGGATACGAATCAAGCATATATTGAAAAAATAATGCCGGAAAAAATAGAATTATATCATAAATATATAAAAGAAATATCCTTTTTGACGGATCTGAAAATTATCGCCGATACCGCCAGGAGTATGATTCAATGAATGTGATAAAGCGAATGTTTGGTAATATTACACCCTCAAAAAGAACATTGTTTTTCGTTATTGCCGATGGATTTATTTTTGTATCTTCACTTTTAGTATCTTATATCCTAAAATTTGGTATCCGGGAGGAGGTAATTTCCTTTCCCTACGGCTATATACTCAATGCCATCCCTTTATTTCTGATTGTAAAATACATCGTATACTTCAAACTGCGTCTCTATCAACTCACCTGGCAATATGTGGGTTTGAACGATTTGTTCAATCTGTTAAAAGCAAATCTGATCAGTTCGGGAATTATTGTTATCATTTATTACACCGGATATGCTCATGTTCCGGGATGGTTACCAAAAAGCGTCATATTTGCTGATTTCTTTATTTCCTTTATTTTGGTTGGTTCACTACGGATTAGTAAACGTGTATTCATAGAAATTTTTAAGCCGGCAAGACTGCAAAAAGGCAAAAAGACATTGATCATCGGAGCGGGCAGTACGGGTGAGATGATTATGCGCGATATGCGCAAAAATAATTTTGAAGATTATCTACCGGTGGCGTTTCTGGACAGTGATCGTAGAAAGTGGAACACCTATCTTCATGATCGTCCGGTCCTGGGAGATATAAAACTGCTTGAAGATACAGTGCGGAAACTTGATATTCAGGCGGTAATGATCGCTGATCATGATCTCAGTCTGAAAGAAGTAAAAGAATTATACACAACGGCACGGCGGCTTGAATTGCAGGAAATTAAGATCGTGCCGAAGTTATATTCATTAACCAATGTGGATATAACCGTAAAGAAGTGGAAGATATTCATGTGGCGGACCTGATTAATCGTCAGGAAATCCAGGTTGAAACATTAAAAATTGCCCATTTTATTGAGAACAAAAAGGTGCTTGTAACAGGTGCTGCGGGCTCTATCGGGTCAGAGATAATCCGACAGATTATGCTTTTTAATCCGGAAATCATCATCATATTCGAGATAGATGAAACAGAAGTCTTTTATCTCGAAAAGGAAATTCAGGATCGATTCCCGGAGATGCTGACACGAACAATCTCCGTGATTGGTGATATCAGGGACAAAAATAAGGTTGATGCAGTATTTAAACGGTACAAACCGGACATTATATTTTCAGCCGCTGCATATAAACATGTGCCGTTGATGGAGTCAAATTCAGATGAGGCTGTAAAGGTAAATCTATTTGGCACATATAATCTTTGTTCCGCTGCCCATGAGTATAAGGTGGAAAAATTTATTAATATTTCCACCGATAAAGCGGTAAAACCACTGAGTATAATGGGACGTACAAAGCGAATTGGTGAATATATTATACAGGCATATAATGATCTGAGTGATACCCAATATATTTCCGTAAGATTTGGAAATGTGCTGGGATCCCGGGGTAGTGTTATCCCAATTTTCCTTGAACAAATTCGTAAGGGTGGCCCCGTTACGATAACTCATCCGGATATGAAAAGATATTTTATGACTATTCCTGAGGCGGTTACCCTTGTTCTACAGGCTGCACTGCTTGGCAAAGGCGGCGAGGTGATGGTGCTGGATATGGGTGAGCCAATTATGATAAAACAGATCGCCGAAGAACTTATAAAGTTACACAACATGGAGCCCGGTAAAGATATTGAAATAACTTATTCCGGAATCCGGCCAGGTGAAAAGATTTTTGAAGAAATTCTCACTGCTGAAGAGGGCACAAATAAAACAACCCATGAACGGGTTTATGTAGCAAATTCTGTTACCAGATATAAATTGGATGACGTGAATCGTATATTAGCTGAGTTTAAATCCGCATTTGAGAGCGGCTGGGACAATGATCAAATTAAAGAAATAATATCCAAATCACTAAAAATATAATATTTACAGTCAAAATTATACCGCCTGGATAATTCTCCTCTCGCAGAGACGCAGAGTCGCAAACAAATAATTAGGAATTGGGAACTTGGAACTTGTGATTGGTACCTCGTAATTGCTAATTCTACAAATAATTCAATATTAACCATCACCCAAATAACTAATTCCCAGTTCTAAATCTCTAATTAAAAATTTCTGCGTCTCCGCAGCTCAGCATGAAACAGAGATCTGATCCGGTCATTCTAAACCCTGGCCTGTCACCAGGACAGGCTTGTTTCAGGGTGATGGAATTTAATCCAAATAAAATTTGAAAATAGATCAGATTATATTAAAATAGTAAGATTTGTCTATCAGAGAATACTATTCTTACAGTACTATATAGATTGTGTTGGGTATGTCAATTCAAATTGCTTCCGCCAGTTTGATAGTCTTTTTGTTATCCCTGCTTGTGTCCCTGCTGGTAACAAGACAGACAATCGGGATGGCTTCACGATTAAAAATCGGGTCTTTGCCGGATAACCGTAAAATACATGTGGGTTTTGTACCTAGCATGGGTGGAGTCGGTGTTTTTTTCGGTATCCTTCTTGGCTTACTCATATCTCTCCTCTGGAATGAACTTTTCTGGCAAAACACCTCTCTCCAATACATTGGAATTTTTATTGGTGCCATATTGATGCTTATGACAGGCATCCTGGACGATTCCAAAGGTCTTTCAGCACAACAGAAATTTATCGCTCAAATACTTGCCGCCAGTATTGTAATTGCCTTTGGTTGTCGCCTGGAAACCGTTATTAATCCATTTGGAGCTCCGATTCAATTGGGGATTTTCTCAATTCCAATAACTTTTTTTTGGCTTATATGGGTAACCAATGCCATAAATCTTCTGGATGGTCTGGATGGTCTGGCAGGCGGCGTATCGATCATAGTGTTGTCCGTATTTTTAATTTTGTCCGCACAGCAATCCGATTATTTTGCCATGATAATATGCATATCGATGATAGGCGCCATCTTAGGGTTTCTTAGATATAATATTCATCCGGCAAAAATATTTATGGGGGACACCGGATCTCTTTTTATAGGTTTTATGATTGCGGCATTATCCATCAAAGGAATGCAAAAATCTGATGGTAATGTGGTATTGTTGATCCCCTTGGTGGCGTTAGCGTTACCCCTGGGAGATTCTGCACTTGCTTTTGTCCGCAGATTAAATCGTGGACATCACCCATTTCATGCAGATAAAGACCACCTGCACCATCGACTGATTTTACTGGGATTATCTCAAAAACAGGCGGTATCGATCATTTATCTGGTGTGTCTTCTCTATGGTTTTACAGCCTATATTATTGCCCGGGAAGACATGGTGTACGGCACGACTCTGCTGATGACGGTTTTTTTGATCGCCGTATTGGGCTTAATCAGACTTGGGTATCTGGAAGCGCAGAAGCATAAATCATATCTCGGTGATCATGCTCTTATTCGTGTAAACCGCGAAAAAGCACCATTATTGATGAGGCGATTCTGGCATAAGTTTGTACTTTTTGCAACTGATTTAATATCTCTGAATCTTGCGCTTGTGACAACCTATTGGTTTAGATTTTATTCCGGCTTTTATGATTCAATAAGTATTATGGCACCGGAGTTTTATTTGGGCTCAGCGGTATTTGTGGTATTATCGTTCTATTTTATCATACTGTTTTCTCTTAATGGTCTGTATAGCTTCAGTTGGGATATTTCAAGATTTGATTTACTTATGCAAGTGTTGAAGGTGATCCTATTCGGAACATTAATCCTTTATCTGATTACATTGGATCCGGAAAACATTTTTAGTCCATCCAGACTTACCATAGTATTTTATACTATTATCCTGATGGTTTTTGTTAGTTTGGGCAGACTTATTCTTATATATATCGAAAAACATTTTTCAATTCTGGAGTATGCACCGCATAATACCCTGTTGATTGGTACAAGTCGCAATGCGCGGAAGATTGTACGGGATATCAATAAAAATCCACATTTACTGTATAATATTATTGGTGTGGTAGCAAAAGATAAACCCGATAAGAATTTTGAATCTCTTAAATATCTTGGCAATTATAATACTATTCCGGATTTGATAAGAAAATATAGAATAGAAGAAATAATAATCGCCATTAATGAAAGATCGCGGGATGAAATATTACGGATTGTGGCTTATGGCGAAAATATGCAGATCTCATTTAAGATTGTCCCACAAATGTATGATGTTATCTCCGGTCATAAGACCAGGAATATGATCGATCATCCACTTATAAAACTATTCCCCGATCAGATGCAACCATGGCAATGGCTGTTAAAACGGATGGCAGATCTACTGGTTGCTTCAATATCAATTATATTGTTGCTACCCATATTTATTCTGATATTTATTGGCCAAATGGCGACCGGAATATATCCATTTTTTAAAATTGAAAATAGAGTTGGCAAACAGGGAAAGATATTCGGTCAGTTATTACTTTATACCGGTAGCCAAAAATCTATTATAGGATCATTTTTATATAAATCATATATTTATAAATTACCGCAATTGATTAATGTCATATTCGGATCCATGTCTCTGGTCGGACCAAGACCGGAAGATGAGAAAACAATTGCTGATTTACGAAAGCGAATTAAATTTTTTAATCGTAGATTTTTAGTTCGCCCGGGTATTACCGGCTGGACACAAGTAAGGTTCCGCTATAGCGAGTCTCTGAAACAACTCAGAGAGCAATTTAAACAGGATATGTACTATTTGGAGAACATGTCGTTGTTGTTTGATATACAAATTATCGTAAGATCACTATTTCTACTATTTTTCCGTCGGACCTAAATGCAGCCAACCCACAAAATATCGATTGTCATCGTCAGTTACAATGTGCGTGAATTCCTGTATCAGTGTCTGTTATCCGTAAAACGGGCTACAGTTCAACTTGATACCGAAATAGTTGTTGTTGATAATGCATCCGCTGACGGTTCAGTGCAAATGGTAAAAAAGAATTACCCGGATGTCACTTTAATTGATAATAAAAAGAATGTTGGATTTGCAGTAGCAAATAATCAGGCATTAAAGGTGGCATCAGGAGAGTTTCTCGTCATGCTGAATCCTGATACCATCGTTCAGGAAGATACCTTTCAAAAGCTAATAACTTTTCTCGATAAAACCCCCGATGCCGGAATTGTCGGCTGTAAAATATTGAATCCGGATGGAAGTTTCTCTGTCGATTCCCGCCACAGTATTCCCTCACCCATGACTGCTATCTGGAAGATGTTTGGATTAAATCGTTTGTTTCCCAGAAGCAGAGTGTTTGGTCGTTATAATATGACCTATCTCGATCCTGATGAGGTCGCACAGGTGGATGCCATATCAGGATCATTTATGATGTTTAGAAAAAATGTATATCTTGAATCGGGTGGCCTTGATGAAGACTATTTTATGTATTGTGAAGATATTGATTTCTGTTACAGGGTATTTCAGAAGGGCTGGAAAATATTTTATGTTCCATATACAAACATCATTCATTATAAGGGTGAAAGTACAAAGAAAAACAATCTTGATTTCATAATAAATTTCAATCGCTCTTTGTATTTGTTTTATAAAAAGCATTTTCATCATAAATATTTCTCATTATTTCGCTGGGTAATATTACTTGGTGTACTACTAAGAGGCATCATTGTATTTTTTCGAAATTTCATATCTGCAAATTTCGCACTCATACTTGATATACTGTTAATGAATGCAATTTATACACTAACGTTTTATGCAAGATATGAATTACGATCTGGATTCAATCTGACCGATTTTTTCAATCAATATATTTTTATAAATATCTTATCAACAATAATATTTATTGCATCATCTTTTTTCCTTGAGTTGTATGGTAAGTACAGGCTTTCATTGATACAAATATTTAAAACCAATCTGGTTACAATGCTTTTATTATCTGCATTGACATTTTTTATTAATCAGTTGGCTTTTTCGCGCATCGTCGTACTTGTGGCGGCATCTTTTAGCACTGCCATTATGATATTCTGGCGAATTATCCTCAGATTTTTTGGCACCAGGTCAGGAAGTACATTCAGTAAATCATTCTTTCAACGCAGAATCGCCCTGGTTGGGACTGAGAGTGAAACTGCAAAACTAATTAAAAAAATGAAATCACAGGTTCCTGCAGATTTTACTATATTAGGTGTTATCTCGGATTCAGAGCAGGAAATCGGTAAAAAAATTGAAGGGATTCCGGTTGTCATTGATATTAAGAATATCGGTGATTTTATAAGACTGGAGAAAATCGACGAAGTTGTTTTCTCCACACATAAGCTGTCTTATAAAGATATCATATTAACTATATCGACTATAGATAATCCCGGAATTGAATATAAAATTGTTCCCGAAAACCTTGAAGTGATCATTGGAAAATCATCTATTGAGAAAGTCACTGATTACCAACTCGTGGAAATAGATCTTCCTCTCGGAAAATCTTTTAATCGGATAACAAAGCGAATCGTTGATGTAAATCTGGCTTTTGCTCTTATATTACTGGCCTGTCCAGTGTATCTTGTCTATCTCATTTTACCAAAGAAAAATAAAAAAAGAACAGAGATAAAAACTGTCCTGGGCAACAAGTTTTCGATTACTCAGATTTCCGGCAAAATAAACCAGGGACTCATGAACAAAGTATTATTGTTCCCACAAATTTTATCTGGAAAGTTATCTTTTGTCGGCTCCCCTCTCAAAAAATCACGTGAAAGTGATTTACCTCCATTATTTAAACCTGGATTAACAGGTCTTACTCAGATCAATAGTGCCAATATTCGTAATAATCAGGATGCTGAAAAATATGATTTGTATTATACCAGAAATCAGAGTTTCTGGCTGGATATAGAAATAATAATCAAGAGCATTTTCCGGTAATTTGATCAACAGGGGCACATTCCGTAAATTCACAATTTATCATAATATATTTAACATTAGTTTTTCGTCTCTTGCAGAAATGCAAAGACGCAGAAAAAAAATAGAAATGAGAGATTAGAGATTGGTAATTAGTTATCGCCTATCGCCAACAGCCAACATTTAATTTCTCATTTCTCATCTCTAATTTCTAATTGATTTTATACTCAAAATTTAATGTTAGGAATATTCTTTCATGCTTGACCTCAAATTTATCCGCGAAAATCCGGAACTTGTAAAAGAAGCCATTGAATTGAAAAACGAAAATGGCAATGTTGACCAGATACTGGAATATGATCAGGAACGTCGCAAAATAATTCAAATTGTAGAGAGCCTGAAAAAGGAACGGAATGACAATAGTAATCAGGTTGCGCAACTAAAAAAAGAGAAGAAAGATGCCTCGGAGATCATACTGAAAACAAAAAAGATCTCTGAAGAGATTAAGGCCCTGGACGATAAATTGGCGGGTCTTCAGAATGAGATAAAAAAGATACTTGACTGGATTCCCAATATACCGCACGAATCTGCACCAAGGGGCAAGGATGCCTCATCAAACGTTGAGGTATTAAAATGGGGTGATATACCGCAGTATGATTTTGAAATTAAAGATCATCTGGCCATAGGTGAGTATCTCGATATTTTGGATTTTAAACGCGGTGGTAAGGTTTCCGGAAGCGGATTTCCTGTATATAAAGGATCCGGGGCCCGGCTGGAACGTGCACTGATCAATTTTATGCTTGATTTACATACAGAAGAACATGGCTATCGGGAAGTGTTTCCCCCCTTTATTGTAAACCGTGATAGTATGTACGGTACGGGACAGTTACCCAAACTGGAAGATGACATGTATTACGCGGAAAAGGATGATCTTTTTTTAATCCCAACAGCCGAAGTCCCGCTCACGAATCTGCATCGCGATGAAATCCTTGATAATGATCAGATTCCTGTAAAATACGTAGCGTACTCTGCCTGTTTCCGGCGCGAAGCAGGTTCTTACGGAAAGGAAACACGGGGATTTCTGCGGGTTCATCAGTTCAACAAGGTGGAGTTGGTCAACTTTGTCAGACCGGAGGATTCATATAACGTTCACGAACAGATGCTGGATGAGGCAACAAAAGTGCTGCGTCTACTGGAAATCCCTTACCGGGTTCTGTCACTGGCAACCGGGGATCTGAGTTTTGCTGCGGCCAAATGTTATGATATAGAGACCTGGTCACCGGCAGAGGATAAATGGCTCGAGGCCTCGAGTGTAAGTAATTTCGAAGATTTCCAGGCGCGCCGCGCCAATATTCGTTTCCGTAGAGAAAAGGGTAAATCTCCAGAATTTGTCCATACACTGAACGGTTCCGGTCTGGCAACATCCCGCCTTATGGTCTCTTTGCTTGAGACGTATCAAACAGATGAAGGTAATGTCATGATACCTAAGGTGCTCCAGAAATATATGGGTGGTCTTACATTAATTACCCGGGATAGTTAATGATCAGAACACTCTTTACTATGATTACAATATTTGTGATGACTATTATTATCGGTATATCGGTCATCCTTGTCGGATGGGTGAATCCTTATTCCCAGGCTGTGAATATTTTGGGAAGGATATGGAGCCGCTCCATCCTGTGGGCAGCCGGAGCAAAAGTAATCGTTGAAGGACTGGAAAATATTGATCCGAATACCAGTTATGTAATTATGGGTAACCATCAAAGTCATTTTGATGTTCCTGCTATTTTTTGTTCGGTAAAAACCCTGACCATACGTTTTTTTACAAAAAGAGAGCTTTTTTCGATCCCACTATTTGGCTGGGCTATGAAATTTGCGGGAATGATAAAAATTGACCGGTCAAACAGAAAAAAAGCCATCGAATCAATGAATCAAGCGGTTGATGCCACGCATAAAGGCGTATCACTGGTTGTCTTCCCTGAGGGCACCCGTAGTTCGGATGGAGAATTTCAGAAATTTAAAAAAGGCGGGTTTGTTATTTCCATACGGGGAGATATTCCAATCCTTCCAGTCTCTGTCTCCGGCAGCAGATTGATTTTAAAAAAGCATACTCTAAAAGTTGATCCGGGGGTGATAAAAATTGTGTTTGGTAAACCTGTTGAAACAAAGGAGTATGGCCAGGAGAATAAATCTGATTTGATAGCTAAACTTCAGGAAATTATTGAGGGCAATATGGATCAGGAGGTTAATGAGCGGAAATAACAAAGCACTGCTATCGGCCGTCAGCCAACGGCTTTCGGCTTGTATATTAAAATAAAATGGTCATGTGATCCGCTGATAGCCGATAGCCATTAGCGGACAGCCAACAATTTATTCACCCCGAAATACGCACCGTATTCCTTCCCGAGTCTTTTGCCAGGTACAATGCCTCATCAGCCTTTTTGAGTAATTTATCCTCAATTTCTCCATCTTCCGGATATGTGGCCACACCCAAACTGATAGTCAGGTTTACTTTGGGAGCAAATTTTTTGCTGGGTAATTTTGTTTTGCTGATTACTTCACACAACTTTTCTGCCATTCTTTTTGCTTTTTCTTTATCGAGTTCTGGTAAAATGATAATAAATTCATCGCCACCATAACGCGCCAGGACATCACTTTTACGAATATTCTGCCTTAATCCCTCTGCTACCAGTTTCAAGGCCAGATCACCATTAAGATGACCCTGCGCATCATTATATTCTTTAAAATTATCAACATCGATCATCACGATTGAAAACATTTTTTGATGTCTTTGGGCACGGCCAATTTCACTTTCAATCTGTATCCTGAAATAGCGATAATTATTTACCCCGGTAATCGGATCTGTTATGGCCTGTTGTTCCTTAATATGTAACATTTCTAGTAGATTATGATATAAGTTCATATTCTCATAGATAATACTTGCTGTATGCAGAAATGATTTTATTACCCTCACTTCATATGTAAAAAATGACTCGCGATGTGATTTCCGGTCGAGATATATTAACAATTTCTTTTGCGAGCCGAAAAGATTCTGCGACTCCTGTCGGGTATTGGAAACAGATGTAATTGATTTAAATATACCGGTGGCATCCTGATGACTTGCAAATGCAGAGATCGATCCTAATAAGAATGAACCGGTCTTTAGTTTATGGGCCATTTTGAGCAAAGATTCATTGACGATCTCTGCCTGATTCTTGATCCACAACACTTTAATCTCATTTTTAAGATTGAGATAGAAAACCGGATCCAGGGTTAGTTTGATTTTTTTGAGTACGCCGTCTTTAAAACCGGTATGATAGAGCGGAACTAATTTTTGGTCTTTTTGCTGATATTCGAAAATAATAACACGATCAAGTTGAAAGCCTTCTGCTATTTTCTGGGGCATCACCTGAAGAATATCGTCAGGTGACGATTGCATACGCAATGAATTCGCCAGACTGTTCATAATGAAAAGCCGGTTGTTGTAATCTGTCAGTTGCTGGCGTGATTGATTTAGTTCTTCATTTATTGAGACTAGATTTTTATTTACCTTTTCAAGTTCTTCTACTTTGTCATGTAATTTTTCACCAAGTTTGATATTATATTCTGACAGAAATTTTTGTTCAATTTCAGGATGAATGGACTCGCGTTTACCGCTTAAGTATTCATTTAGTAGTTTTAAGAATTCCGAAATATTTATGGGTTTTTCAATGAAACCGTCACAACCGGCGGTAAGAGTTAGTTCACGCGCATTTCTTTTTGCGTCGGCAGAAAGGGCAATAACCGGCGTTTCTTTTAAATTGGAAATTGATTTGATCAGTGTGGTAATTTCATAACCGTTCATATCGGGTAGATTCAAATCCATCAGAATAAGATCCGGTTTGTCCAGTGAGGCAATCCGGATACCCTCGAGACCACGCGAGGCTTCGCGATAATCGAATCCGTGAATTCTGAGTATATCACCCATCATATCACGCGATTCCTGGTCATCCTCAATGTACAGAATTTTTTTCTTATCGAGTTCGTACATTTAATCCTATAAAATTATGCAAACTGCCCAATTTCAAATGCAAACTAAATGTAAAAAATTGTAAATGCAAGAAATAAATTGATCGACAAAACTAGATAAAATTCACCATCAGGTATGTTTAATAATTACAAGCGTCATATCATCAGCCTGATTGTTAGGACCCGTAAAGCCAGAGATTTCAGATAATATTTTATTTTTGAGATCATAGTATTTAAGTTTCGGTTGGAGATGAGAATATCCTTTAGTCGCTCTTCGCCAAACTCCTGCTCATCACTGTTCATTGCTTCGGTAATGCCATCGGTATAAGCAACCAAAATATCACCTTCTGAGAATGCGACCTCATGTTGTGTATAAACCTGGTCGCGTAGAAATCCCATCATGATACCACCACCACTTAACTCTTTGATACTACCATCGTGATGAACCAGAAACGGTGGATTATGACCGGCGTTGCTAAAGGTTATCGATTTATGCTCGAGTGAGATTATCGAATAGAATAATGTCGTAAAATTACCAACGGTTGTACTCTCCTCCAGCAGATTATTTAGCCGGGCAACTACTTCACAGGCCGCCAGATGTGTTTTATTATACGCCCTGAACCCGGCGAGTACCAGTGACATCATTATGGCGGCATGGGCCCCTTTTCCGGAAACATCCCCAATAACCACAGCCAATGTTTGCTCAGAAAGAGCCGCCAGATCAAACAGATCACCACTCACAATTTCGCTGGGTATATGTGCAAATGAAATATTCAGATGAGTATATGAAGGTGGTTGACTAGGTAACAGGACCTGTTGAATTTTGCCGGCCCGGATGAGTTCGTGTTCAAGATGTTGTTTTTTGAGTGAAACCTCATATTGCCTGGCATTATTTAATGCAATTACTGTCTGATTTGCGAACAGATTTAAAATTTCCTGAGATTTTTCAGAAAAATAACCAGTCTGGTTACTCTCCAGACATAGAACGCCGATTAATTCTTCATGAATTTGCAAAGGTAGCGCCACTTGAGATTTGGTTTTTGTCCGGGCGGGGTAGTAGTGATCCGATTGTGTTACATCTTCGAGAAGTGAGACCTGTCGGTTTTCGGCAACCCATCCACAGGCGCCCTGTCCTATTTTTAGATTCAGATTACTGCCATCATTATATCCTTTATAGGCAACCTGAGTAAGTTTCTTCGATTCCTCGTCAAATAGAAAAACAACCGCCGCATCATAGGAAATTATTTCATTTAATGCATCCAGTAAAAAATCAAGAATTTGCTCCGTATTAAGCGTAGTTAATATTTTTTCACTTACTTCAAATACCTTTGTTATCTGGCGATTTTTTTCAAGCAGATCGATATACAAAGCGGTACTCTCTAAAACTTGCCCGGCCTTAGTGACCAATGATTGAAACTTTGAGTGCAGTAGTTTATCGCCTAAAAAATTAAAATTTGATGATTTGCTGAATAGTAAGCCAAATAGTCCATTTTTCCCTGGAAATATGATCACATAATCGAATTCATTTATTTCGGACAGGTCAAGATCAACCAGGGCATGGGCAAATTTCGCATTTTTAAATTTTTTTGTTGATAGTTGAGAAGGTAATTCAGATTTAGACACAGATTCGGAAGTCAAGGCAATGTAAAATTTACCTTCCTCTGCCACATAGAATACCCAGGATTTTTGTTTGCAAATCAGATTAAAAAACTTTTTAAGTTCATCCAGAAACTCATAATAGTTGAACTTTTTATTAAGTATCAGATCGAATTCAGACATCACATGTTCCAAATGTCTTATAAATCTCATACTATATCGAAAAAGGAATGAGTTTAAAAACTTTTCAAAGATGTTTATTGTTAGCAGAACAATGCCTATGAGCATTGCTGTTTTAATAAAAAGGGATAAGAGCGGCAACAGATTCAGGAGATAAAATAAAATCAAATAACTCAGAAAAAGAATGATGTATTTAATAGAGTTTTTTAACAATGCTGCTCCCAGTGTAAATGCTTAATTTAGGTAGATCGGCAATTTTTATCAAGGCTGGAAAGAGGGGATTACAACGTTTGCAAATAAAAACTATGAATCAATTTTTAGTGTGAGTATAGTTATATCATCTGCCTGCTGAGCACCTTTAGAAAATTCGTTTAACTCATCAATCAGGTTTTTATTAATCTCGGATGGAGTTTGATCATGGCAATTGTCACGCATAAATTGTTTTAAACGAAATTCCTCATATTCAACTTCGTCAATCGTCATGGTTTCTGTGACACCGTCAGTGTACATTAACAACGTGTCACCTTTATGCAACTTACAATTTCCAATCTGGTAGGGCATATCGGGCATCATACCAAGGATAATACCCCCTTCACTCAGTTCATCAATTTCGTCATTTTTGTGAAGCAGGTATGGCGGGTTGTGTCCTGCATTTACATAACAAAATTCCATTGTTTTCAGGTCCAGTTGACCATAAAAAAAGGTGATATATTTTTCCGTGTCTGTATTATTAAATATGACATTATTTATGCGATTGACAAAGTGGTCCAGATCATACTGATCCTGAATCAGTGAATGCAGACTGGCCTGCAGATTTGACATGAGCAGTGATGCCGGCATTCCTTTTCCTGAAACATCAGCGATGGTGAGGGCAATCAAGCCATCAGAAATTTTGATTATATCATAATAATCTCCGCCTACATGCTTACTTGGTACATTTAAGCCGGCAAGCGAAATTCGTTCGAATTTTGGCATTGTCTTTGGTAATAACCGGTTTTGTATATTACGCGCCAATGCCATTTCTTCTTCAAGTCTTTGTTTTTCAAGTGTTTCCTCAAAAAGACGCGCATTTTCAAGCGAAATAATTGCAATATTACCCAATGTTTGCAAAAACTCAAGATCGCTCTGACTAAACGCTTTTTTGGTAATTTTGTCTCCCAGAAAAATATATCCTTTGGTATCCTTTTGAATCTGCATGGGGATTATGACGCGAACACCCATGTCAGATAAAAAATCATCAAACTCGCTGCCATCTTCTCTCAGATATGGTGTTTGAATAAAAGCGCTGTTTTGACAAAGCCGCTCACATTTTTCACCCTCACCGATGATAAACTTACTGCCTTTTACCAGGGCTATGGAAAAACTATCATCCTCTTTGAGCGCAATAAGAAAATTATTCACCGTAACCTGACCCATCAGTGCATAGGACAAAAGTTTTAATATTTTTTCTCTTTCAAATGTGAGATTTAGTTCCTTACCAATTTCAAATAATGTATTTAATTCCTGAATTTTATGATCCAGTTCTCTGTTTACTTTCTGAATTTTTTCAAAGATGAGGGCATTCTCGATAGAAGTTGTTGCAATATTGGTCAGTGAGTTTAAAAATTCAATCTCTTCCTCACTGAAAGTTTCTCCGGTAAGTTTGGTACTGAATCCCATTAAACCTAATGTATCAGTTCTTGAGATGAATGGAATAATTATTTTTAGTTTAAAATCTTTAAAGATTGAAACCCATTCTGTCGTATCATCGTAGTCATCCAATGTGAAAACGTGATTAGGTAAATCGGTGAGGGTTACTTCTTTTCCTAACAGAGAGTGGGGCAAACCTTTCAAAGTCTCTATGCTAAATGTAGATTCATCTTTCCTCAAAAAAATAATCCCTCGCCCGATCATCATTCTGCCCATGGGCACAAGCAATACATTATTTAGAATTGACTGCAGATTTAAGGATGAGTTAAGTGTCTGGCTTATTTCGAACAGGGCAGAAAGTTCAATCAGTCTGCGATCTACATCCTGCACTCCGGATTCATCAGTTTTTCGTCTCTCTTTAAAATTAGCAAGATAATCTGACATGGCATCCTCAGGCAGGAATATATTTGGTCAATTGTACCTGGTTTCTAATTCCAGGTTTAAAATCATACTGAACATCATCCATTAAAGTCTTTATCAGGTATATTCCCAGCCCACCATGCCGGGATTCCTGAATATATTTTTTTAGATCGGGATCCTTAACCGAACTTACGTTAAATCCGGTACCCTTATCAGTAATTGTAATCTTAATCTTTTCCGGATCGACGGAAATTAAGATATCAATTAATCTCCGGGCGTCGAAATGATGCGCATGTTTGATCACATTAGTGCACGCTTCATCCACTGCGAGCGCAATTTGCTCCTGTTTCTCATCATCAAACCCGGCTTTACCGGCAATCTTTATTGTAAAATCCCGGATGAGATGCAGGTTTTCCGTAACGCTTGGGATCTTAAGTCTGAACTTTTGGTGTTTTATTTTCATATTTTGTCACCTATTTTTCGTATGCGTATATAATCTAAAAGAGTTGCATTACCCTTGATTATATTTATCCTCTGCTTCAGATTCATCTTTATAAATCTGATACAGGGCAGGAAAACCCAATAGATCAAATACCTTAAAAACTTTATCAGACATATTTGAGAGTTTGATGTCACCCTCTTTCTCCCGTATTTCTTCAATAAATCCCATAAAAACCCCGAGTCCGGCACTGCTGATATAATTCAGATCAGCCATACTCACGATTATCTGAAATTTATCCTCACTCAGAAGTTCTTGTATCGCCTTCTCAAATTGAGGCGCCGTATGAGCATCTAAAAACCCTCTCAGTCTCAGAATACTCACTTCTGTACGATCTTCCCGGACCACTTCAAAATTTTCCATTCACAGACCTCCGACAACTTATTTTATTATTTACTTTCAAATTATATCTAATATTTACCACATTCTTTTTCTTAATAAGAAATGCCCAATGTCAAAATCGAAATGCCAAATCAATTATCAATGTCCAATGAGATTCTATTAGGTATTTGATGTTGGACATTCCTTTGAAATTCGGGCTTGGGCATTGGACATTTCTCATTTTATCTTGTATTTGTTGAATTCTGGTGATCTTCTTCTTCCTCGTTATTTTCACGTATGTTTCTATATGTCATGTTTTCACCAAAACTAAAGTAAGATCATCTGCAAGATTTTCACCATCCAGAAATTCGAGGATGGAATCAATAATTTTTTCTTTTATCTCTGCTATGGACAGATAGGCATTTTCTTCTATTATCGCACACAATCTGTCATCGCCAAATTCTTCACCTTGTCTGTCTCTTGCCTCAGAAAGACCATCTGTATAAAAAACGAAAATATCACCTGTCCGACAATCAATAGTTTGTTCAACCAGTGTCTTTTTAAACACATCCCCGCGTTCAAGTCCGACGCCAATGCCGTCCGGTTGTAATAAATGGGACTTTTTTTCATCAAAATTATAATATAACAATGGACAATGGCCGGCGCGGGCAAATGACAACTTGTTCTTTTTACAGTCCATCGTTGCCATTAACATACTGATAAATGTTTTTTTCTCCAGTGAATCATACAGGATTTCATTGGTATGAATCAGCAGGTCTTTTGGTTTCGAGAATGATTTGCTCAGTGACTGGATGACTCCTTTTGCCTCTGCCATATAAAATGCTGCGGATGTTCCCTTTCCGGAAACGTCACCAATCACAAAACCAATGGAGCCGTTAGAGAAATCAATAAAATCATAATAATCACCACCCACTTCGTAAGCCGTAATTGTAAGCGTATCAATAGAGATGTTTTTAAATTGTGGTATTTCCTGAGGTAGTAATCTCTGCTGTACTTCCCTTGCAATACGTAGTTCTTCTTCCATTCTCTCACGTTCAAAGGACTGGGTTAAAAGTTTTGCATTATCCAGGGCAATGACTGCCTGGTTGGTATAGGCTTCCAGCATAGCCTCATCATCGGGGTCGAATCCATAAGATTGTTTCTTTGTAGCAAATAATATCCCTAGAGAATTTCCATTGCCTGATATCAGTGGAACACCGATAATTGACCCGATATCCTTTTTCCAGCTTTTAATATACTCATAAGGGTGGCTTTTCTGAATTTCATTAAATATCATCGGGTGTTTTTCATTCAGAATATGTTTGCTGAGGAATTGGCGATCGCTGAGAGGGAAATTTTCGAGTTCATCCTGGGTCAAATTATGTGATGAAGCAATATATAGTCCATTATTTTCACCTTTTGAAAGTTCAAGCCAGGTACTGTCAGAGCCGGTTACTTTTGTGGTCATCTCTGTAATGAGTTTAACCAGTTTATTGAAGTCAAATTCAGTAGTGATAGCGCGACTCAGATCATGTAAAGAATTGACCTCACGAATCTTGCGATCAAATATTCTCGCAGTCGGTAACTGAAGTAAAAGATACGTACAACAAATGATGGTATACGCAACCAGTAATATCCATGCAATATACGCATATACGCCGATCACCAGACTATGCGCCGAAACTGCAGGTTGAAAGGCAAATTCGAACAGATAAAAAATGGCCCAGATTAAAAATAATGAGATAAAGAAATAAATTATTTTTTCCCGCTGAGATAAGAAAGTAATCCATGAATTGCGAAATGCTAAAAAGACAGTACAGATGATCACAAACACCAGGATGGAGTTGTTGTAAACACCGGCATCAACAAAGGAAAAATCCAGCGGAGATCTGGTTATCACAGAGGCGATGATACAGGCAAAAGAAGATATCATGAATGCGCGCATCATGAAAATAGTAGCCCTGCGGTGACGATAATAAATCAGATTTTTTATCAAAAGCAAAATAGGTGTGATAAAAAGTATGGCAAGCAGAGAAACCAGATTTGAATAAATCACACTGCTGAAAGTTTCCGGAAGATTGGGAAAACCGCCAGGTTCAAAACTGGGGTTAAGCAGAATGCGTGCAATAATTACAAATAAATATAGTACACCAAGCAGATAAACAAACAGTTTAAGTGTTTCCTGAATAGATTTTCCGTTAAAATTTATATCAACACTCAGGATGCGGTAATAAAGGAATATAAATAGCAGCATGAAAAATTCCGAAACATACTGTAGCTCCGGAATGTTAGTATTGCTCAGGAATTCAAAAATATCATAGATCAGCGGTAGCAAATATAGAATTGCCAATGCAGGAATGATAAATCTTTTTGATCTCAGCAATTTTATCATTCTAAAATGACCTTATGCGGTAAATACAAATTAGTAATCTTACCAATAAGCAAGAATTCAGTACTATAGTGCCAGATAACCCCATTGCCGGTATCTGAAACAAGCAACGATGAATCATATTTGTTTACTTCAATATCCAGCGGATTGTAAAATCCGGTTACTGCTATTTGACGTGAACCGTCCGGATAAAGTTGCACAACAGATGAATTAATCCCATTATATTCAGCAAGAAAAATCGACTCATTGTTTCGTGAAATTTCTATCTCTTTTACATAGGTCGGTAATTCAATTTCCGTATACAGATTATCATCTATGTGTTTTGTGTAAATATAACTGTTACCACCTACATTTTCCAACAGCCAAATGCGTTGATATATTTCATCATGAATATATTTAACCGGATTGTTCAACTGATTTCCATTAACCTCGGTTATGACGGACCTTATTTCGCCACTTCTTTCTATCTGAAATACGGTTTTTTTTTCTTTATCACATAGATAGAGGAAGCCTGCATTTTGAGCCATTGAAATAGAGACTGGCTTACCAAACACATCTCCGGAGATCAAATGGGGCGTCGGATCAGAATCCGGAATTGTAAAAAGCGCACCACTTGAGTCGGCGATCCAGAATTGTTCTCCCGGCTCATCAAAGAGTATGGCATATGGATATGGAATACTTTTAATGGTATTAATTATATCTCCGTTATCCAGATTTATCTCATGAATCTCTCCATAATACGGAAATAGTATCAGACCTTTTTTTTGAGTCTTTGATACTGCCATATCCTGGGGCCGTGCATTCGTGTAGAACCGGAGCAGTGATGTCTGCAGATCATATGATAATTTTAAAATTTCAAAACCCGAGCCATCTACTATCCAGTTAAATCCCGAGCCCGGTGTAGCAGATACGATTTTTGAAGGATTACTTTCTACACCCTGCCCAATAATAGTAATATAGTAATAACATCGTTTCCCCGGTATTATTACCGTGTCATGGTATGATAATTGAGTCGCTGGAATCGTACTCATAATGTCATATGAATCATTCTCGCCGGTATCTGAACGATACAGGTTATACCCCGAATATCCATCAATATTCGGCGAATTCCATGAGAGTGAGACATAGTCTGCAAATCCTACAGCCTTTATATCAAGTGGTTGGATACCCGCCGGATCAAATGGATTATCCTTTTTACGATCTGAACAGGATCCAATACAGAGAATGCAGATTATCAAAGATAATAATTGAAAGATCTTATTGAATTGAGAATGAATCATATCTGCAACTTAGAAATGATTGTATTGTCATAATTCATCATTTAAAGATTGAAAAAATCTCGGCTTGAACCGCGTCAATCGAGCGTGATCCATTAATCCCGCGGTAATTTTCCTTTTCTTCATAAAAATGACGTAATGGAGATGTTTGCTTATGATAAACAGTAAGTCTTTGTGATATGGTTGCCTCATTATCATCTTCGCGGCGGATCACTTTTCCACCACATATAGTACAAATCAAATCCTCGTTTGGTGGATTTGTTTTCAAATTATAATCTGTACCGCAAGAAGCACACATGCGACGGTTTACGAGCCGTCTGATTACTGCTTCATCGGGTACTAATATTTCGATACAAAGTGGTGCCGGCAGCTGTAATTCTTCCATGAGTTTTTCCAGTTCGATTGCCTGTACAATCGTACGAGGAAAGCCATCAAGAATAAAGCCTTTAGAACAGTCCGGTTGAGATACACGTTCGCGAATTAACCCTAACATAATATCATCGGGTACCAGATTCCCATGAGCCATCAATTCTCCGGCTTTTTTCCCCATTTCGGTTCCATCTTTTACCGCTTGTCTCAGCATTTCCCCGGTAGAAATATGTGCAATATTATATTCTTTGCTTATAAATTTAGCCTGCGTGCCTTTACCGACTCCAGGTGCGCCGAATAATATCAAATACATTGTAGTTCTCCTAATCCATTATTCAATTTTGGTTTCCATTCCGCTGATTTTTGTTCCTTTTTTTCCGCCGGATTTTGCATACAATTGTCCGCATGCAGCCTGGATTTCCCATCCTTTCCTCATGCGTGTGGTTGCTGTTCGCTGATTCTGATTGATGTACTCATTAAACCACTTAACTTGTTCCTTCGTTGGGGGGGGATACTCCGGATCTTCGGAGTTACAGGGAATCAGGTTTATTTTGCAAGGAAACCGGGCTGTGAATTTTAACAGCCGATCGGCATCCTCTGGGGTATCATTTTTACCAGCAATCAATATATATTCAAATGTAATCCGTTTTTTTGTCTTCTTAACATAGTAGGAGAGCGCGTTTGATAGTTCTTTCAGGGGATATTGTACGGATATGGGCATAATTTCCTTGCGCTTATCATCAAAAACGGCATTGAGAGAAATTGCCAGTGAAAAAGGTGAATCCTCATCAGCCATTTTTTTAATGCCGGGGACAACTCCACTGGTTGAAATGGTAATCCTCTTTCTTGAAAATGTCAGACCTTCCGGATCTGAAATAATATAGCAGGCTTTATGAACATTTCGCAGGTTCAACATCGGTTCACCCATGCCCATAAAGACGATGTTTGTTGGTAAACCCTCCGATAATGCTTTCATACGCATAACCTGTTCTACAATTTCTCCTGCCGTGAGATTCCTGAGAAATCCCATTTTGCCAGTGGAACAAAATTTACAATCAAGTGCACAGCCAACCTGAGAAGATACACAAAAAGTGATGCGCTTACCTTCATATATGATGACACTTTCAATAAACAGGCCATCGGACAATTTCCATAAAAATTTTGTTGTGTTGTCAATCGGGGAACGTGTGGATTTTGATTGAGTTAACGTCCTTAGGACTGCAATTTCTGAAAGCTGGTTTCTAATCTGCTTAGAAATTGTCGTTAATTCATCGAAATCCTGTAGAGACTGAACATAGATCCCGCGGAATATTTGATCCGCACGGTAGCGTTCCAAATCATGTTTCACGACAAAGTCCTGGAGTTCTTCCCGGTTGTAATCGAGCAGGAATGATTTTGAATTAATATTGGATTGCATTAAGTGAGCGATGTTTGTATAATATTTTAATTTATTAATATAGAATTTAAGCAGATTACCTATTTAGTACAAGGATCATAAGACATGACTGAAGTTAAAAATCTGGATGATGTTGAAGCGATTGATAATCTTACTGAAATTGTCAAAAAAATAAAAACCGAAATTTCAAAAGTGATCATAGGTCAGGAAGAAATTGTTGACCAGTTATTGATATCACTATTTTCCCGGGGACATTGTCTTTTGGTAGGCGTTCCGGGCCTGGCCAAGACATTACTGATTAAAACTCTGGGAGAAATACTGGATCTGAAATTTTCCAGAATCCAGTTTACTCCGGATCTTATGCCCTCTGATATTACCGGCACGGAAATCATCGAAGATGATATGAGCACTGGCAAAAAATCCTTTAAATTTATCAAGGGGCCAATATTTGCCAATCTGATTCTGGCTGACGAGATCAACCGGACACCACCCAAAACGCAATCTGCACTGCTTGAGGCAATGCAGGAATATAAGGTAACCGCCGCCGGCGAATCTTATGACATAGATTTACCATTCTTTGTACTTGCCACACAGAATCCAATTGAACAGGAGGGGACCTATCCGCTACCTGAGGCTCAACTTGACCGGTTCATGTTTAATCTTTGGTTAGATTATCCATCTTTGGAGGAAGAAAAGTCCATTGTCAAAGCAACCACAGGCACGGATATACAACTTATTGACCGGATTATCAGTAAAGATGAAATAATATTTTTTCAGGATCTAGTTCGCAAAGTACCGGTTGCCGATAATGTAATTGACTTTGCGGTTGAGTTGGTTTCATCTACACGACCGGAATATCAAAATGCGCAAAGCTGATATAAAGGATTGGATCCGTTGGGGTGCAGGTCCCCGTGCATCTCAGTACCTGATACTTGCGGCAAAAGTGCGTGCCGCATTGCAGGGAAAGGTAACACCGGACATTTCAGACATTGAGTCTGTAGCCTTACCAGTCCTGAGACATCGATTGGTTATTTCCTATAATGCGGAAGCAGATAATGTTCAGGTGGCCGATATTGTCGGGAAATTAATTGAGGATTTGAGAAAAAAATAAACAATGTCTGTGTACTAAAAAATTGCATTTAACTAAAAAAGTAGTTTATGACAGGGGAAGGGATAATCCTTTGATTCTGGATTCTGGATGCTGGAGGCTTGATGCTGGATTCTCGATACTTGGTGCATTATTGGAGAATTATAGACTAATCAGGAACAGATCCTTTTATCCATTTGTCCTGTTATCCTGTCTAAATAAATAATATGAGCAATATTTCTAAAAATACTCCCCGGATATTAATACTGATTTTGTTGTGCTATGTCACTGTATTTATCCATCCGGTTTTTGGCCAGAAGCCCCAAGAGAGCAACCCGTATCAGCGTGGATTTGCTCCTTCTGAATTGAATTTACGATCAGCAAAATACAACATAGATGGTGAATCCGGTCTGATTCGCTATGTATACTCCAAATTACCCGGCGAATGGCAGGGTGCGCCTGCAACGGCCGCGCAGAATTTTCTAAAATCATATGGCCCAAATTTTGGTGTAAGCGATCCTGAAAATATGCTTGATTTGCAGAAAGTTCATTATTCGCCATCGGCTAGTCATGTGATCTACTCTCAACACCTGAATGAAATTCCAGTATATAGATCGGACCTGGTTATCACATTAAATGCGGCGGGCGAAGTAATTTTTATCGCTAATTCGCTAAAAATGAATCCACGACCACAAAATTTTTCCCCTCAGTTATCGACTAATGATGCGCTTGGTCTTGCGAGAGCGCATATTAAGGTGCAAGGTATATATTATACTGATCCTGAGGTACAACTCGTCATTTTAGTTACAGGTGAGAACAAAGCACAATTGTCATATTGTGTAAGAATTGCCACCGATAATCCGCGCGGTGATTGGGAAATCTTAGTTGATGCAATTGACGGTCAGGTATTGAAAACCACCAACCGGATTATGTACCAGGATTATGTCACCGGCCGTGGCGCTGTCTTCAATCCGGATCCACTGACTTCTGCAGGGATGTACTATGGTGGAGGATACATCGATCCGAATGGGAATGATCAGGACAATCAATTTCTTAATGATCAAAGAATTATTGTCGATTTGCCGGAAATACAGATTCAGGACAGTATTTATTCATTGTCAGGACCGTATGTGAAGTTGGTAGATATTGAAAGCCCGGATGATATCTTTCCCATGCTAACACATCCGGATAGTTTTATTTATACCCGAAGTGAACAGGAATTCGAAGATGTGATGGTATATTATCATATCGACAAATCATACCGTTATTTGCAGTCATTGGGATTTGATATTCCGGAATTATATAGATTTAATGTGGATCCGCATGGTGCATTCGGTGAGGACAATTCATATTATATTGGTGGTGGCGCAAATTTTTGTGTGTTCGGAGAAGGTGGTGTTGATGATGCGGAAGATGCCTCGGTAATCTGGCATGAATATGCCCACGCTTTTCAGGAGAAGATCGTTGCACCATTTGGTATGATATATGAGGGCGAAACAAAATCTTTGCAGGAAGGAAGTTCAGATTACTGGGCCAGCTCTTATACCCGTTCTCAATTTGAATTTGGCTGGCAGCATGTGTTTATGTGGGACGCGGGAATAGTTTCAGATGATAGTCCGGGTGTGTTTTGGAGCGGAAGACAAAGCGATACGGATATGCGCTATCCGGACGATTATGATTACGCAGAAAACCAGGAACATGATAATGGCCAAATCTGGTCTTCCGCGCTGATGCATATCCAGGGTGAGTTGGGTAAACAAATTACTGACAAATTATTTATTCAGACTCATTATCTCTGGGGATCACGACCCGGGTTTGAAGATGCCGCACGTGCTTTTATTCAGTCAGACAGTCTCTTATATGGGGGTATACATACTTCAACGATTGTTCGATGGTTTGATCATCATGGTTTAATATCGCTGGATGAATATTTGCCGCAAATTTCTCACCAACCTCTTACCGATACAGAAGATATAGATGGCCCATATCAATTAGCTGTAAATGTTATTCCGGGCAAGGCAGAACCGGATACTGCAAATATGTGGCTGGTATTCTGGTATGATGATTTTGCCAAAGATTCTGTTCATCTCATAGTAGATGAAACTGAGTATTTGTACTTTGCTGAGTTGCCGGGGCCCGGGATTGAAGCAGATATTAATTACTATATTTTTGTCGCCGATTCACTAAACAGTATCACTTTTGATCCTGTGATTGCACCAATAAGTTTCTATTCATTTCATGTGGGTCCGGATACTTTGTCACCTTCGGCGGAATTTTCACCTCTGGCAGATCAGTCCATTCTGCGCTGGCCTGCCGAGTTGAGAGTTAGTGCCGCTGATAATATTGGTATTAGCGATATCCGGGTCAGGTATTATATTAATACGCCAACCGCTCTTGATTCGTTTCTGCTGAACCCGATTGGTAGTGATATTTATTCTGGCGTGTTTCCAATTGTTCAGGATAGCATCGGGATTCATGATTCGATTTTTTATCAGATAGAAATTACAGATGTATCATTCGCAAAACACAGACTGATACTTCCTGATTCCGGCATGTATATGTTTAAAATAGTTTCCGGAGGCGGAACACTTACATTTAATTTCGAATTGGATACGACGGGTATTTTCTCCTCTGGTGACTGGCAGTGGGGGGAACCCGGTAATGGGCCGCAGTCTGCTTTTGAGGGTGATAAGTTATGGGCCACCGGGCTAAATCAGTTATATTCAGACGGCCCCGGTTTATCCGAACTAATACTCCCTGAAATTGATTTGACGGGATTTACCAATGCCACCTTACAGTTCTGGCACTGGTATGATATCGAGAATAAGTTTGATGGTGGAAACATCAAAATTAAAAGTGATCAACAGCCGGATTGGCAATTACTTATTCCGGTTGAAGGATATAGTGTCATTATTGATACAAGTTTTGGAAATCCGCTTGCCGGAGAAAGGGGATACTCCGGTATAAAGACAGAATGGTCATCCACAAAATTTAATTTGGATAAATTTATCGATGAAAAAATCCAAATCAAGTTCGATTTTGGCGTTGATGTAACCGAGTCGGGCCTGGGTTGGTATTTTGATTTGCTAACAATTTCTGATGAAAAAGCGATATTGCCCGCACCGGTTAAATTAAAAGTGATTGATAATCGTGATAAAATTACACTTGAATGGGATAGTTTTATTCCGGGAAAAACGGTTAATAGATTGACCAATGCAAAGAAAGAAAAAACGACGGAACAGGGAGAATCGGGTAATGTTTTGTCAGGCAGCCTGCCGGCATTTTTTATTTATAGAAGCCTCTCGGGTACTGACTTTTCATTATTAGACAGCACAATTTCTGCCAGCTATTCAGATTCCCTGGTTAAGCCCGGGTTCAATTATCATTATTTTGTCACATTCTCTAACGGTGAATCCGAAAGTTCGCCATCAGATACCGTATCAGCCATAGTGGAACCCATTACATTTTTAGATAAAGAAAACGCCCTGCCCAGGACATACGCCCTGTTTCAGAACTATCCCAATCCCTTTAATCCTGTTACAACCATCAATTACGAATTACCAATTACTACTTACGTCGAACTAAGTATTTATAATTTACTTGGACAAAAAATTGAAACACTCATAAAAGAGCATCAGGAACCCGGACGTTATCACGTTTCGTGGAATTCGACAGGATACCCCACTGGAGTTTACTTGTATCGCATAAAAACAGATCACTGGCAGGATGTAAAGAAGATGATCCTAATCAGATAGCGACATATGTGGCTATAGTAGATAGTATCGGGTGCCGGGTTACTTAAATATATATTAGACAGATAAACCCGGATAAAAGAATTGGTTTCGATTAACCTCATTAATTCGCAAATTTTACCACCAAGACTCAAAGGCACGCAAAACCAGTAAATTTTGGGCTAAAGCCCCTATATTTGTTGAGATTCAGATATCCCTGCGCTAAAGCGCAGGGTAAATGACTTTTTGCAACTTCATATATAACAAATGACTAGCCCCGGCTTTTAAGACGGGGGATAAAAATATCCCTATAATTAGTTGGTGCTTTAGCACCTAAATTAAGGAATCTGCAACAGCCTGGGTAGGCGCAACCGCCTCTTGACGTGATCTTTGTGACATGGTGATTAATTAAAATTAGGGTTAAACATCAAAATCCGGCAGCCCGCATTCATCCGGTTATCCTGTCCAACTCCAAAAAAAAGCGCCAACCGGATGGTCGACGCTTTAATAAATTTACTAATTACAGAATTCTCGTTGCCGAGATATTCTCGGGAACGCACATTTGCTTTTATTATTTCATATCGAAATACAGACCGAAGTCAATCTTAAAAGTGCTGAAATCAGAAATGATGTCATATTTGGCTTTAACAAAGCCGGTATATTTATCAATTGGCATTTCATAGCCGCCAAAAATTGCAAATCCAACTTTGGTATCTGAAGCAGAAGCTGAATACGGTCCTGTGAATCCGGGAATGGTCTCGTTATATTCATACTTTGCGGATAGAAAATTTAAAGAAAGGCCCAGACCGGCAAAAAATCCTTCTAAATCCTCTGTATAATAATGAACATCTCCGGCTATCTGGAAATTAGAAAATGACACATCCACGCCACTTACATCACCACCGGCTGACCAGTACATAAGGGCCGGATACAAACCGATGTTTTTATAAAATTCACCCAGATTGGCTACGGCACCAATATTAAATCCGGTACTAAACGGATCTTCCGGAAAAATAATACCCAATTGGGGTGCGATGGCCTTTAATCCCATTTTTTGTCCAAACGCGGGACCGCTTAGACTTGAAATTAAAATGATAACAACCAGCAAAAGCATTAACTTTCTCATACAAATTCCTCCATTTATGATTTGTTAACTATTAATATGATCTAAATATTTCGGCAACTTAAATAATATTTTGCAAATGCTGCAAATAAAAAAGTAAAGTAATTATTTTTAGTAAAATTCTAACAAAGAGTGTAAATTTGACACTATATTACTGACAAATATTGTCTAAATCTGTGATAATGATCATATGAAAAAATAAATTAGCAAATCAGGAGATTAAATATGTCCAAAATGGACCTAAAAAGTGCAAAATTTGCCACACTCTGCGTCCATGGCAGCGGTGGAGTTGATCAGGCGACGGGAGCGGTATCTCTTCCCATTTACCAAAGTTCGACGTTCGCCTTTAAAAGTGCCCGGGAAGGTGCTGAGATTTTTGCCGGTGAAAAAGAGGGATTTGTGTATACCAGAATAGGAAATCCCACTCAGGAGGCCCTTGAAAAAGAGATTGCGTTTCTTGAAAATGGTGAAGCGGCACTGGCATTTGGATCCGGGATGGCTGCGATTTCATCGGTAATATTTTCATTATGCGAAAGTGGTACAAATGTGGTTTCCAGTAATACTTTGTATGGCGGGACACACCAGTTATTCCAGGAAACATTGCCACGATATAATATCTCTGTATCCGAAGTGGATGGTACTGAACTTGATAAAATTGAAAATGCAATTGATGAAAACACCCGTTGTATTTATATCGAAACACCGGCAAATCCAACTCTGGCTATTATTGATATCAGGGGATGCGCAAAAATTGCCAAAAAACACAATATTCCTTTGATTATTGATAATACCTTCTCCACACCTTATTTTCAGCGTCCTTTGGATTTAGGTGCCGATATTATTGTCCATTCTGCAACAAAATATATTGGTGGACATGGTGATACCGTAGCCGGACTTGCGGTTGGAAAAAAGGCATATATTGATGAACTGCGGGGATCCATATTGCGGGATATGGGTGGCATTATCAGCCCGCTGAATGCATGGTTACTGGTTCGCGGATTAAAAACACTGGCGGTTCGTATGGAACGGCACCAGGAAAACGCATTGGAAGTGGCCAAGTATTTAACAATGCACCCCAAGGTTAAGAAAGTGTGGTATCCCGGATTACGAACCCATCCTCATCATGAATTGGCAAAATCACAGATGAGCGGATTTGGTGGAATCGTTTCTTTCGAGGTGAAAGGTGGCCGTGCGGCAGGAGAGAAACTCATGAACTCGGTTAAACTATTTACACTCGCAGTAAGTTTGGGTGATGTGGATTCACTGATAGAACACCCCGCCTCCATGACTCATTCGACATATAATGCCAAGGACCTTAATGAGTGTGGCATTTCAGAAGAATTTGTCCGCCTCTCTGTAGGTATTGAAGACAGTTATGACTTGATTGAAGATCTGTCTCAGGCTCTGAAAAAAATAAAATAAACGGAGTACAGATGCGAATATTAGTAACCGGTGGCGCGGGATTTATCGGATCCCATTTGTGTGAGCGACTTGTATACGAGGGGCATGATGTATTGTGTCTTGACAACTTTTATACCGGGTCAAAGAATAATATCATCCACTTGATGGATGAACATCGATTTGAACTGGTTCGGCATGATATCATTGAGCCCATCCTGCTTGAGGTAGATCAGGTATATCATTATGCCTGCCCGGCCTCACCGGTGCACTATCAATATAACCCGGTCAAAACAATAAAGACGAATGTCATGGGCACCATCAATATGCTGGGTCTGGCCAAAAGGGTAAAAGCGCGAATCATGCTTGCCTCCACCTCAGAAGTGTATGGTGATCCAATGGTACATCCACAAACGGAAGACTATTGGGGGAATGTCAACTGTATTGGTATCCGCAGCTGTTATGATGAAGGTAAACGTGTAGCTGAAACATTGATGATGGACTATCATCGTCAAAATAAAGTGGATATAAAAATAATCCGGATTTTTAATACCTATGGTCCACGTATGGCTATGAATGACGGAAGGGTGGTTTCTAATTTTATTATCCAGGCTTTGCAAAATCAGAATATTACAGTTTATGGTAAAGGAAATCACACCCGGTCTTTCCAGTTTATCGATGACTTAATCGAGGGGTCCATCGCGATGATGATGCTTCCGGATTTTACAGGTCCGGTTAATCTGGGAAACCCGAATGAATTCTCAATAATGGAATTAGCCGAAAAAGTAATTGATCTGACCGGTAGTAAATCAAAAATTGTGTTCAAACCACTGCCCAGCGATGATCCGACCCAACGTCAGCCGGATATCTCACTGGCCGGAGAGAAACTAAATTGGCAACCTCAAATCCGTCTGGAAGAGGGACTTAAGAAAACTATACCGTATTTTGAAGCGCTGTTGAGTAGTTCATAATAATATCGGATATCTCGTTTTATCTTACCCCAGGATTAATCCTGGGGTAAGACACAGGGCGGGAAAATGATATTATTCCTTCGTTCATAATCATCTTTTCCCGGTTGTTTATCTGTCAATAAAAAAATAAAAAAATAACGGAACTTTTTACTGTATTGCAGCATGAAATAATTTTTGAATCATAGATGAAATGTGTAAGTTCAATAATGGATAGAAACTTGCATTTACTAGTTATCGATTATAAATTCTAATCTTTTTTATAACAGGATAAATAACATGAAGGGTTTATTTATGCGGAATTTACTGACGCTGTCTGTGTTGACTTTGCTTATCTTTATCATGGCCTGTTCAGATACAAAATCTGAAAAGGAATACTTCGATTTGGGGTATGAAAATTATAATAATGAGCAATACGAGAAGGCACTTTCTGAATTTAAAGGACTTCTCGAAAATTACCCCGAAAGTGAATTTGCTTCAAAGGCCATGTTTATGGTTGGATTTATAAATGCGAACCATTTGAATAATCTGGAAGAAGCAAAAAAATATTATGAAATGTTTATAAAAAAATATCCAAACCATGAACTTGTCGATAGCGCAAAATATGAACTTGAAACGCTGGGTAAAGATATTGAGGATTTACCTATTTTTAAGAAAATAGAAGAAGAAGAGAAGAAAGAAGCATCAGTTACAAAAAAATAAATCCGTATTGCTATAGTTTTCAAACAAAGGCTATACTTATCCATCTGGTGTAGCCTTTCTAATGTATAAACTTTTTTGGTAATAAATCGTATCTCTGTACGGGCTGATGTCATCACAATCAAATAAATATAAACATATAAAAAAATGTGTATGCGAACATTAAAATTTGTCTTATTAGTCTTTTTAGTTTCCAATGTATTTTCTGCAAATCCGCCGTCAGATTCCCTGAGCAGTGATATTCTGCTGCGTACATTCATTGAAAGTGATAATGTACCTTTGAACCGCGAAGTGATTTACCATGTTGAGCTTCGCTGGCAGGGTGATCTTAATAAATATCAGATACGTGAGATTCAGGAGCCGGTTCTAACAAATTTAACCACACGTGGCAGCGGATCTTCAAACAAAGTTAATACCTTACCAGACGGCAGTGCGCAATCAATAAAACGAATAACATTCTATCTGGTGCCAGCTGAAATCGGCATGTCATATATTGATGGAATGACAATCAGATATACCGATTCGAATAACGGTGATGAGGGCAGTCTGATTTCCAGCAGAATTGGAGTGAAAATCATTGAACCAATTGAGGATCCGGGAAACTCGGGCTTGTTGTCTGTCTTCATTTGGGGTATGATACTTCTGATCCTGGGCGGCGGTTCGATGTACTTCTTTATTAAATATCAAAAACGGAAAGAAGCAGAAAAAATAAAAGCTGCCGCAGAAGAGATAGAAACTACAGAGCAGAAATATCTCAGACTGCTTCGTGAAACGATACAATTTGAAACAGATAATGTAAAGGAAAGTTTATCTGATCTGTCACATCTGCTTACAGGATACTTTACCGAAAAATATAATTTACCGGCAGGGGGTATCTCAACACAAAATTTACTTGAAATATTGGATCAAAAAGCACTATCCGGTGAGACATATGCACGCATAAAGGAATTTTACCCGCGTGCGGATATGGTTAAATTTGCCGGCGAAAAAGTAGATATTTCTGAGTTTCACAGATTATATGATACAGTAGAATTGGTCATAGAGAATCAAGCCAAGGGGAACATAGATGAATCCTGATATAAAAGCCATTAATGAGAAAATAATTAAAGAAAGTGAATTTGTCGACAAAATAACTGCAGAAGTCGGTAAGGTGATTGTCGGACAAAATTATATGATCGAGCGGCTATTAATAGGTCTCTTGTCAAACGGACACATTCTTCTCGAAGGTGTTCCGGGTCTGGCAAAAACTTTAACCGTGAAAACACTTTCAAATACGATTAAGACAAATTTTCAAAGAATTCAGTTTACACCGGATCTTTTACCTGCGGATTTACTCGGGACACTAATATATGATCCGAAGCAGAGCGCCTTCGTAACAAAAAAAGGACCTATCTTTTCCAACCTGATCCTGGCAGATGAAATTAACCGGTCCCCGGCTAAGGTTCAGAGTGCCCTGCTGGAGGCGATGCAGGAACGTCAGGTAACGCTTGGTGAGAATACCTTTCCACTTGAGGATCCATTCCTTGTTCTGGCTACACAGAATCCAATTGAACAGGAGGGAACCTATCCACTTCCGGAAGCGCAGGTTGACCGGTTTATGTTAAAGTTGAGCGTCGGTTATCCAACACCTGAAGAGGAGTTGGAAATCATTCGCCGCGTTACAAAGGTAAATGAGGTAAAAGTTTCCGCAATTATTTCACCAAATGAAATCATCCGTGCCCGGGAAGTTGTCAAAGAGGTCTACATTGATGAAAAAATTGAAAAATATATCGTGGATATTGTATTTGCCACCCGATCACCGGAGCAATATGGTCTGGAAGACCTGAAGGACCTGATAACATTTGGTGCCTCACCCAGAGCATCAATTTTCTTAACAATGGCTGCCAAGGCCCATGCTTTTTTACGCAGGCGGGGATACGTCACCCCGGAAGATGTGCGTTCGATCGGTATGGATGTGATGCGTCACCGTATTATTCTCTCTTATGAGGCGGAGGCCGAAGAGGTGGGAACAGAAGATGTGATCCGTAAAGTACTCAATAGAGTTGAAGTTCCATAATCATAAAAGAAAATTGTATCTGTCCTTATGATCCCAAAAGAAATATTAAAAAAAGTTAAACGAATCGAAATCGCTACCCGCGGTGTCGTTAATGAAATATTCTCCGGCGAATACCATTCTGTCTTCAAAGGGCGTGGTATGGAATTCTCCGAGGTACGGGAATATCAGTATGGTGATGATATTCGTACCATTGACTGGAACGTGTCTGCGCGTATGGATCATCTTTTTGTAAAGGTGTTTGAGGAAGAACGGGAATTGACAGTGATGCTGCTGGTGGATGTTTCATCCAGTGGGAATTTTGGTACCGCCAGTCAAATGAAGGGTGAAATTGCGGCTGAATTGTGTGCGGTTCTGGCCTTCTCAGCTATTAAAAATAATGACAAAGTGGGACTCATTATTTTTTCCGACAAAATAGAAAAATTTATTCCGCCGAGAAAAGGTAAACAACATGTCCTGCGTGTAATTAGAGAGATTTTGTATTTTAAACCGGAAGATTCTCAAACAAATCTTAATGTTGCTTTAGAGTTTTTAATAAAGGTAATCCGTCGCCGTAGCATTGTATTTCTGGTCTCAGATTTTATGACAGAAGAATATGAGAAGGCGCTGCAGGTCACAAATAAAAAACATGATGTGATAGCTATTGATATTATAGATCCGCGGGAGGTTGAACTTCCTAATATTGGTTTTATTGAACTGGAAGATGCCGAAACCGGCGAAACGGTGCTGGTCGACACAAGTAGACTCTCATGTCAGAAGCGGATTTTTCTCAAGGTCTGAACATGAACGATTAAAGCGTGAGAAATTCTTTAAATCAATAGGTGTGGATAATATCAATATATTTACCGACCGGTCTTATATAGAACCGATCACACGGTTTTTTAGAATGCGGGCGAAACGGCTGGCAAGCTAAGATTGAGGTTTATGATGAATATACTTAGAGTATCTCTGAAATATATATTATTAGTGGCGATCATTCAGACTTTTGGGTGTGAAAATAAGGAAACCCAGGTATTGTCGGCAGATGAAAAGGTAAATCTCGCCAACACGTTCTACAATAACGAATTATTCGACGCCGCAATCAAAGAGTATCAGGAATATCTGGCAAACTACGAAGTTGACGATAACAGACGGGCAAATATTTATTTTACAATTGCCAATATCTATTTTGAGCGGCTAAGTGATTATAACCGGGCTCTGGAAAATTATTTACGTGTCAAATATTTATATCCTGAAAGTAATTTGCAGCGGGATGTTGGTAAGAAAATAGTCAATTGTCTGGAGCGTCTACAAAGATCGCAGGATGCACAACGCGTGCTGAATAAGGAAACTGCCTTAATACCTGATGAAGTGGAAGAGCACAAACCCGGTGAGATAATTGCTAAAATTGGTGATAAAACAATAACCCAGGGTGACCTCGACTTTGAAATAAAACAACTGCCACCCTATGTCCAGTCTCAAATCAATTCAAGAGATAAAAAACTGGAGTTCCTGCAGCAATATATCGCTGAGGAATTATTATTTGATTCTGCAAAGCGCAAGGGTCTTGAACAGGATAAAGAGGTGCTGGCAGCTACCTACAAGGCAAAAAAGCGGCTGATGGCACAAAAAATTCTCTCTGAAGAGCTGGAAGGAAAAGTGAACATTCAAGAGGCCGATGTGGAACTATACTATAAGGCCAATAAGGAACGCTATGCCGAAAAGGATGAGAGTGGTAAGACGATCCGGCAAAAACCCTTTCAGGAGTGCGCACAACAGGTTGCCCAGGATCTGTTCCTTGAGCGCCAGGAGGCGGCTTATCGGGAATTGATTATTCGCTTGAACAAGGCCGAGAACGTAATGATTTATGATAAAAAGGTTCAATAGGAGTTAAAAGTTAGAAGTTAGAAGTGAGAAATTAGATATTCAAGGTAATTCCGATATAAACTGTATCGTCATTTCGAATTTATTTCGGAATCTGTAATATAAATTCCAGGATCCTGAAACAAGTTCAGGATGACTTATTTTGGTTGAAGATCCCGGTTAACGGGTGTGAAAATATGATTAAAATAATAGTACTTATAATATTTGTTGCGCAACTTGGATTGGCACAGGACAGTAAACCACTGATTGAGGTTCAGTCTGCGGTTGATACTTCTTTGATTACAATTGGTGACCGGATTAATTATTCGGTATCAATCGAGCATAAAGAAGGAATGCGTGTCGAGCAGCCCGGTGCCGGTGTCAATCTGGGTCAGTTTGAAATAAAAAATTATAAAATTATTCCGCCTTATTCACAGGACGATCGTGTCTTTATCAAATATGAATATGAAATCAGTGTATTTGATACAGGTAAATTTACCATACCGCCATTCCCGGTGGCTTATTTCCCGACAGATTCAACCAAGGATTATAAGTTAATTGAAGCAAATCCGATTAATATTTATGTGGAATCGGTGATTCAGGATGGCGATAAGGAATTAAAGGACATTAAACCACCTGTGTATGTTCCGTATGATTATGTTTTTGCAATCTCTGTAGCTGCCATCATTATTGCAATTTTGGCGGCTGGTTTTTTTGCTTATCGTTTTTACCGGAAGAAAAAAGAAACCGGTTTTGTATTTAAGGCACCGGAACTAAAACGTCCGGCCCACGAAATTGCACTGGCTGATCTAGATGCGCTTATCGCAGGAAATCTCCTGGCGGAAAGACAAATAAAACAATATTACATAGAATTGTCTGATATCATCCGGCACTATATTGAAGGAAGATTTTTTATACCTGCGCTGGAAGAAACGAGTTTTGAAATTTTGACAGAGATTCGTTCGCAGGAGTTAAATCAGGACCTGTATCAATTATTAACTGATTTTCTTGGTATCTGTGATCTGGTGAAATTTGCAAAACATATTCCCTCTGAAGATGAGCATGGAACAAACGCAGATCAGGCACGCAGATTTGTTGAAGAAACAAAAATAGAAATGATAGTGACAGAAGCACCGCAAACAACAACCGTGAATGAATCAGAACCGGCTGTTGTGTGAGGACTATCGTAATAAAGATAAAATTAACTGCAAAAAATTGGAGGATATGTCGTGATTGAGGTAAAGGATCTCACCCGATATTATGGTCCGAAAAGAGCCATATCTAATGTCACCTTCTCGGTAAAAAAAGGTGAAATACTTGGATTGCTTGGCCCAAATGCAGCGGGAAAAACAACTACAATGCGCATTCTTACCTGCTATATGCCCCCAACCGGTGGAACCGCTACTGTGGGTGGTTTTGATATATTTGAACAGAGCATGGATGTGCGCAGGATTACCGGATATCTGCCGGAAAATCCACCGCTCTATTTTGACCTGAGTGTCGAGGACTATTTAAAATTTGTCGCCAAAATAAAGGGCGTCGAATCAGGCCGGATTGCCAAAGAAGTAGATACGGTGATCGAAAAAGCCACCATTGGTGATGTTAAATCCCGGGTTATCGGAAAGTTGTCCAAGGGATATAAACAAAGAGTGGGTATTGCACAAAGTCTTTTAAATAATCCTGATGTTGTGATCTTCGACGAGCCAACCGTTGGCCTGGACCCAAAACAAATTATTGAAATCCGGGAATTAATAAAGAATCTGAAGGGTGATCACACCGTTATCCTTAGTTCCCACATTCTTCCGGAAGTGGAACAGACCTGTGAGCGGGTGGTGATCATATCCGATGGCAAGGTTGTTGCGGAAGATACGCCGGAAAATCTTACGGCACGTATGAAGGGATCTGCCAGGGTACAACTTGAGGTTGAAGGAGATGCAAAATCGGTAGAATCGACTTTAAAATCTATTAAAGATGTTACCTCAGTTTTAATTGACCAGCAAAGTGACAGTATCTTAAGAGTTGTGGTTGAGAGTAGTCAGGATGTCCGGAAAGAAATCGCTAAATCTATAATAGATAGTAAGTTAGGACTAATTGAGTTATACTCGGACAAAGTAACATTAGAGGATATCTTTCTTGAATTAACTACCAAGGAAGAGGAGGTTGCCTAAGATGAATAAAACATTCGCAATATTTGAAAAAGAATTTAAATCATTTTTTTATACACCGATGGCATATGTGGTCATTGCATTATTTACTGCCTTAACCGGTGTGTTTTTCTATCTGTATTTGTCAAACTTCGTTGAAACGGCATTTACCCAGCAAATGATGGCACAGCAGTACCGGCAGATGCCGCCAAAGATGAATGTTAATCTGATGCTTATCAGGCCATATTTCTTCAATATCGCACTAATTACACTTTTTCTGCTCCCGCTGATTACCATGCGCTTGTTTGCAGAAGAAAAGAGAGTCGGTACAGTAGAATTATTATATACCTCACCGATAAAAAGTGTACATATTATTATGGGGAAATTCTTAGCAGGTTTGGCATTATACACGGTCATGCTGATTCCCACTATGTTTTTTCAGAGCCTGCTATTTGCTTATGGTAATCCCGAATTGCTGCCGGTAATATCCGGATATATCGGTTTGCTCTTAATGGGAAGCGCATTTATTTCAATCGGATTGTTTATTTCGACTTTGACTGAAAATCAGATAATCGCTGCGATTGGCGGCTTTGCACTGGCCCTGTTGCTGTGGGTTATTGGTTGGGGGGCAAATTATGCCGGAGAGACGCTGGCACCAGTATTGCAATATATATCTATTATCGCACATTTTGAAGATTTTGCCCAGGGTGTGCTGGATAGTACACATATTGCATATTATGTCCTGTTTTCTTTTCTCGGGATATATTTGTCGCTTAAATCCATTGAATCAGTTAAATGGCGCGCGTGATAAGCTGAAGGAGATTATATAAATGAAATTACAAGATAAAATAATCGGAACCCTTGGAATCATTCTGTTTTTGTTTTCATTGGTTTACTATAGTATCCAGAACGTTTGGGAAGTGCTGAACTGGATTACTCTCATTCTGGGATTGACGGGAATGGGTCTGTTTTTATTCATGTTTTACCGGAATCGCGAAAAGTCGATTTCAACACGAAATCTGCAATATGGTTCTAATGCCATGATTCAGATTCTGATAGTGATTGCCATTGTTGCATTACTTGCATTCGTAACTACACGTCAACATCTGCGTAGTGATTGGACTGAAAATAAATTATACAGCCTGGCTGATCAAACCGAGAAGATAGTTGCCGGATTGGACAAAGAAGTAAAAGTGATCGGCTTCTATAAAAAGAATGATCAGGAGCGACCAAAAGATCTTCTGGATGAATATATATACCGCTCAGACAATCTTTCATATGAGTTTGTTGACCCCGATGAAAAGCCACAAATAACCAGACAATACCAGGTGAAGCAATATAATACCCTGGTGGTTGAATGTGGTACAAAAAAGGAAACTATAACGGAGTTAACTGAGTCAAATCTGACCAATGCGATCATGAAAGTTACCCGGGAACAGGATAAGGTGATATATTTTCTGACCGGACATGGTGAGCGATCAATTTCCGATGATGGTCCTGAAGGATATAAAATGGCTGTTGATGCCATAAAAAATGAAAATCATCTGGTCCGGGAATTGAATCTGGTTCAGAATATTGCGCGGGGAACCGGTGTCCCGGATTCATGTACTGTCTTGGCAATTTTGAGCCCCAAGTCTAATTTCTTCCCCGGTGAGCTGGATACCATCAAGAGTTATCTGGAGAATGGTGGTAAGGCGTTAATCCTGTTAGATCCCGAGCGTCCGGATGATATTGCTGGTTTGATGACTGAATTTGGTGTGGCAGTTGGTCGTGATATGGTCATCGATGTGAGTGGTATGGGGCAGTTATTTGGCGCAGGGCCAGGAATGCCACTGGTTTCTACATATGATCAGAGTATCACCATCACAAAAGGATTTAATGTGATGACCTTTTATCCGTTAACTGCTTCGGTTATGCCGATGGATGAAAAAAACGGATATACGGTCAAAGAAATGCTAAAAACCAGTGGAAACAGTTATGCTGAAAAATCAATTGCATCCGAGGTGTCGTTTGATGAAGGTATTGATTTACCAGGCCCGGTTACAATTGCTGCATTAATTGAAAAAACGACCGGTGATAAAAAAACGTCGCTGGTGGTATTTGGTGATTCGGATTTCGCAAAAAACGGATACTGGAAAAATCAGGGCAACGCGGATCTGTTTTTAAATAGTGTTAATTATCTTGCGGAAGAAGAAGACCTGATTTCAATCCGGCCCAAAGAGTTTGATGACCGGCGAGTTACTCTGACGGCAGCCGATGTATCCACATTATTTTATCTGGTTGTGATTGCCATCCCACTGCTGGTTATAATTGCCGGCGTGGTTTTCTATATAAAGCGTGGTAAATAGGAGATTTAGTGCAATGAAGATATTCAGAACACTCGGTCTTCTGGTTGTATTGATTGCTCTTTCGGCCTACGTATACTTTTATGAAATTAAAGGCGGAGAAGAGCGGGAAAAACAGAAGGCATTGGATGAAAAGATATTTGCTTTTGAAAATGATAGTGTCGATGTCGTTGAGATCAGAAGTATTTTTAGTAATTTTCGTTTTGAGAGAAATGGAGAGGACTGGAAAATAACAGATCCAGTGGAAACAGATGGTGAAAATACAACGATCAATAGCATGCTGACATCGCTGGGAAATGTAAAAAAGACCCGTGAATTCACTATCAAGAATGGAGAACAAACAGATTATGGCTTAGTGGCCAGATCAGTGCTGGCGATCGTTCAATTAAAAAATGGCGAGCGGGATTCTTTGCGATTTGGCGATAAGACTCCGGTTGGGACCAGTAATTATGCCGGTAGAGGCGATACCCTGGTTTATACTGTTGATCAGGCCTCTAAACAGGCAGTCGAAAAGCAACTTTTTGATTGGCGTGATAAATCTATTGCAAAGATTGAACAAAATGATATTGTTGAGATGCATTTAAAAAATGCCAACGGGTCCTTCTCTTTTGTAAAAGAGGGTTCGGACTGGTATTTGACCAAACCACGACGTGTTTTGGCTGAAAATCTTACCGTGAATACTATTTTACGAAAGATTCAAAATGACAAGGTAAAATCAATCGTTAGTGAGAATTTTGATTCGCCAGCTGATTTTCGCCTTAAAAAACCAGCCTATGTGCTGGATCTTTTTATTGGCGCAGGCAAGGCGCACAAGCAGATCATGTTTTCATCTCTGAAATCTAACAGTGCAAATGGAAAAGATTCCGGCCGGCCTTATGTATTTTCAGTTGACTCAACATTTATAAATGAACTGGATAAATCTTTCTTTGATCTCAGAGATAAGAAAGTTGTGTCATCATTTACACGTGATCTCATTGATAGTATTATCGTTCAGCAGGGTGACTCGCTGGTTACATTTGCCAAAGATACATCTAATACCTGGTGGCTGGCGGGAGATACCAGTAAAGTAAAAGAATGGAAGATCAACTCTTTACTAAGTAATCTCACAAATCTAAAAGCTACAAAGTTCGTATCAGAAAATACAGCGTCAACACGAAAGTTTGGACTTGATAAACCAACACGGATTGTCCGGCTTTTCAGTGCGGGATCACAACAGGTTGAAGTTCATTTTACCTCACCGAAGAACGCACAGTTCATCGCATTCTGCCCGGATTCAAAAATTCTGGCAGAAGTCGGGGAAACTGCATATGATAATAGTGAAGTCAAAATAAAAGATTATATTGAAGCGGGAACAGGCAACTAATTATGTATCGTTTTGCAAATCCGGAATATCTGTATCTGTTTCTGCTTTTACCGGTTCTTATCTACTGGTATTTGAACCACCTTGGTAAGAGTAGTGGCAGAATCAGATTCTCAGATATTAATGTGATCAAAAAGGTAGGCAAGACAAGAAAGCAGCAATTGCGCCACAGCCTTTTCTTGTTCCGTCTGATTTTTATTTCTCTGATCATATTGGCCTTCGCCCGTCCTCAATCAGGTAGCAAAATGCGTGAAACATCCACTGAGGGCGTTGATATTATTCTTGCCCTGGATGTTTCTTCCAGTATGTTGGCAGAAGATTTTAAACCCAAAAACAGACTTGTGGCCGCAAAACAGGTTGCCAGTAATTTTATTCAGGGACGGCAAAATGACCGGATTGGATTAGTGATCTTTGCAGGGGAAAGTTTTACCCAATGTCCGCTCACTCTGGATTATGGCGTTCTATTGACCTTGCTTGAAGAAACGAACGTGGCCGATAAAGAATGGGATGGAACAGCCATCGGTATGGGAATTGTCAATGCGGTGAACCGGCTGAGGGACAGCAAAGCCAAGAGCAAGGTGATCATATTATTAACGGACGGGGTAAACAATCGCGGAGAGGTGGATCCCGTAACGGCTTCAAATATCGCTGCCGCCCTGAATATTAAAATCTATACCATCGGTGCCGGTTCACAGGGTACCGCACTATATCCGGTGGACGATCCCTATCTGGGTAAACGATATGTGCCGATGCCGGTGGAGATTGACGAGGAAGTTCTGACAAAAATCGCAGCCAATACCGATGCCCGTTATTTCCGGGCAACTAATACAGAAAGTCTGGTGCAGATTTATGATGAAATTGGTGAACTTGAAAAAACAAAAATAGAAGTTAAAGAATTTACCAGATATGATGAATATTTTAGCTATTTTCTGGCAGCAGGATTATTGTTCTTTTTATTGGAAATTGTATTTTCCCAAACCTATTTCAGGAAGATTCCGTAGTATGCAGGTTTTAAAATTTGAAAATCCCGAGTTTCTTCATCTTTTATGGGGTGTCCTCTTACTGATTGGTTTTTTTATCTGGGCGGTAAAGTATAAGATGAAGTTAATGTCAAAGTTTGGCAATCTGGAGATTTTGGCCAAACTGACCAGGAATTATAGTACGGGCAGACGGAACCTCAAAATGACTTTACTCGTATTTAGTTATATGTTTCTGGTTTTGGCTTTGGCAAATCCTCAAATCGGGACAAAACTGGAAGAAGTAAAACGGGAAGGCATAGATCTGATTGTGGCTCTGGATGTATCGCAAAGTATGCTTGCTGAAGATATCAGTCCCAACCGTCTGGAAAAGGCCAAACACGAGATCGGTAAACTGATTGATCTGCTGCAGGGTGATCGCATTGGTATTGTTGCCTTTGCCGGTATGGCGCATGTCCAGTGTCCGTTGACCCTGGATTACAGTGCGGCCAAGTTGTTTCTGGACATGATGGAGATTGGTATTATTCCTCAGCCGGGAACTGCGGTTGGCAAGGCCATTGAAGCCGCTAAAAAGGCATTTAATACAGAGGAACGGAAATACAAAGTACTGATTCTCATCACAGATGGGGAAGACCATGAATCAGATCCGATCGACGCTGCAAAAGAAGCCGAGAAAGAGGGAATAATTATATATACGGTAGGCATTGGTTCGCCGCAGGGCGTTCCTATTCCTCAGTATAACAGATCGGGAATTCAAACCGGATTCAAAAAGGATCGCGCAGGAAATGTAGTAACTACAAAACTGGATGTACTGACCCTGCAAAAAATTGCCTACCAAACCGGTGGCAAGTATTACCTGGCCAGTTCTGGCGAAGCGGAGCTGGACGAAATTTATGAAGAAGTATCGCAATTGGAAAAGAAAGAACTCGTGTCAAAACAATTCTCGCAATATGAAGATCGTTTTCAGGTTTTTTTAGCGATTGGTCTGTTACTATTATTGATAGAAATTTTTATACCTGAACGTAAGCGAATAAAATCAGAGTGGCAGGGGAGATTCGTTTGATGAGAATAATACTTGCCGGCATGATCATTCTATGCCTGAATTCATTTGTAACCGGGCAATCTCTGCGGAGTAAAATTAACCATGGAAATGATCAATACAACCAAGAGAAATATGATGATGCCCTAAACAGCTATCAGGATGCTCTTTTGGATGATCCTAAAAATGATATTGCACTCTTTAATCAGGGAGATGCACTTTATAAAAATGAACAGTTCGAAAAGGCGATAGAAGCGTACCAGTCTTTACTGGGTGGAGATGATTTAAAACTGGAAGCTAAAACACATTATAATATAGGTAATGCTTATTTTAAACAGGATAAATTACCGGAAAGTATTGAAGCCTATAAAAAATCACTTGATCTAAATCCCGATGATCTTGATGCCAAATATAACCTGGAACTGGCACGGGCAAAATTGAAAGAGAATGCGGATAAACAACAACAGGATCCGCAGGCTTCCCCTCAGGCACAGCAGCAGGAGGGTGAACAACAGAATGATCAGGGACAGAGTGAGCAGGAACAGGATCAGGAAGATCAGCAACAACAGCAAAAGCCCGGAGAAGAACAAGATCAGGATCAGGATAAACAGGAACAACAGCAACAACAGCCCCAGCAGGGTGAAGAACAACAGGAAAAAATGACCAAAGAGGACGCCGAACGCATCCTGGATGCGCTAAAAAATGATGAAAAAGATGCTCAAAAAATGCGTAAACCGGTCCGATCACAACGACGCACAACGGATAAGGACTGGTAAAGCATAGTATGAATCAAAAAAGTTCACATATGTGGTTCGTTTTTGTCTTTTTTCTCCTCAGCATAGCGAATATTGCATTTTCTCAGGACATTAAAATCACTGCCTCGGTAAATAAAACATCAGTTGGTTTGGACGAGTCCATTGAATATTCGATTCAGGTGTCCGGTAAAAAAACCGATTTACCAAATCCGGTTTTAGCCCGGAGTGATGATATCGCTATTCTTGGTGGTCCCAGTTCATCAACAAATATTCAATTCGTTAATGGTCGAATGTCGGCTTCAAAGACATTGACTTATATCATACAAGCACGCAAACTTGGAAAAGTTGTTATTCCCCCGGCCACGCTTGATACTGGTGATGGTGTATTAACTTCAAATGAGATAACTCTGACTGTTACTAAGACCGCGGCTAAGCCAAAATCAACAACTTCTGATCCCAAATCAAGGACGGATTCAGAAATAAGTGGTGAAAATTTATTTCTTAGGGTGGTTCCTGATAAAAAGAATGTATTTTTGAATGAACAGGTAATAATTGCCTATAAATTATATTTTCAGATATCTGTACGAAGTTATAATGTTGATAAATTACCAGCGAATACCGGTTTCTGGACAGAAGAATTTAAGATCCCTTCACAGCCTACAATTGAAACCGAAGTGGTTAATGGCCTGACATATCAGGTAGCCACTCTGCGTAAAGTTGCTGTTTTTCCAACCAGAACAGGGAAACTGGAAATCGAACCGATGGTGATTACTGTCGATGCCCTGGTGAAGCGACAAAGAAACAGCCGCAGTATTTTTGATAACTTCTTTGATGATCCATTTGGCCGGACGGTCAGAAAAATGGTAAGTTCAAAGCCGGTTGTTTTAAACGTAAACCCCTTGCCCGATAGTAAAAAACCATCAGACTTTGCCGGTGCGGTAGGAAGATATTCTCTAAAGGTAGTCCCTGACAAAACCGAATTACAGGCAAATGAAGCAGTATCCGTAAAAATTGCTATATCCGGAAACGGAAATATTAAACTTGTAAAACCACCGGTTCCAAAGTTTTCTTCTGATATGGAAGTTTATGATCCAAAAGAGTCAACGAATATCGTTCGCGAAAAAGGTACCATCTCAGGACAAAAGACGGTCGAATATATTGTTGTACCTCGTTTCCCAGGGGATTATGAAATACGACCACTTACTTTTAGTTTCTTTAATCCGGCTACCAGAAAATACGTTAGTTTGTCATCACCTGCGATCCCTTTAAAAATATTACCGGGAACTGTCACACCCGGAACCGCACTTTCTTCAGGTAACCTGAGCAAACAGGATGTGGAACTTTTAGGAGAGGATATTCGCTTTATAAAAGAAACGGCCAATTTCTTTGAATCAGGTCCGGTGGTTTATAAACAATGGTATTATTTTGCACTATATTTATTGCCGATAATCGGTCTTGTATTTACCTGGTTTTATGCACAACAAAAAGAAAAAATCAGAACTGATGTTGAACTGGCCAGGAGAAGAAAGGCTGGTAAAGTCGCATCGAAACACCTTGCCACGGCAAAGAAGTATCTCAAGCCGGATCACCAAAAGGATTTTTACCGCGAGATGTCCCTGGCTTTACAGGGATTTGTATGTAATAAGCTAAATATACAGTTGACCGACTTCAATAATTCTATTGCCGAAAAAGACTCGTTTCAGCGAAGGTAGATCAAAATTTAATTAACGATTATCAGAATTGTATACAGGAAAGCGATTTTAAGCAATTTTCTGGTAGTTCCTCCGATTTTGAAGAAATGAAATCATTTTTTGAACGTGCAAGAAAAACACTTACCCAATTGGAAAAGTATATATGATGTTTGCTCAAAAAATAAGTCTGTTTTCAATTCTTCTGATATTGCTATATTTTCCGGTTACATATGGCCAGTCATCGCAATTATTGTTTGAGAGTGCCAACCAGGATTACCAGCAGGGAAACTACGAACAGGCAATCGAAACATATCTCAGGATTTTGGAGAAGGGTGTTGAAAGTAGTGAAGTACAGTTTAACCTGGGAAACGCCTATTATAAAATTAACCAATATGGCAAGGCAATACTCCACTATGAAAAAGCCAAAAAAACTTTGGCGAATGACGAGGCACTGGAAAAAAATCTAAAACTGGTACAGTTGCGCATCATAGATAAAATTGAACCGATACCACAACTATTTCTAAAAGAGTGGTGGATTGAGGTACTAAATCTGATGAGTCTGGAGTGGTATGCCTGGGTCACCCTCGCTCTTTTTGTTGTTCTCACATCACTCATTGTTATAAATATTCTTAGTGTAAGGCGGATAAATAAGTTAATCTGGATATTCTTATCTATATTCATTTTTGTATTGGTATTATTTATTAATAAAGCATATATTTCTGAAACTACCCGGTTTGGTATTATATTAGTTGATAAAATTTCAATAGTTAGTGAACCAAGTATATCGGGAAATGAAATGTTTATCCTGCATGAGGGTACAAAAGTTCAGGTGCTCCGGAACTCAGCCGATTGGCTTGAGATAAAGATTGCAGATGGTAAGACTGGTTGGTTGAAAACTGAATCCCTTGGACATATTTAAGTAAAAAATTATGAAATATTTTATTGTTTTGCTATCGTTTCTTCTCATCGCCTGTGCCGGTACCAAAGAAACCACAACGAAAACGCCCGAAGTGGTTGCTTCGCCGCGCTATGACGAATCATTTGATCCGCTCACCTTGAATGATGATGATATTGTCATCGGTCCTGAAAAAAGCACAGCTGTATCACCTGGTGAACCGAATGAGACCATTCAAACACCGGTTGAGAAAACACGTAAAGAAGTGAATGGATTTCGGGTACAAATTCTCGCAACAAGTAATATTGAGACGGCATCATTAACCGAGCAGGAAGCCACGGATCGTTTTGAAAAAGCGGGCCATCAAACCTATTTACGGTTCGAAGCGCCCTTATATAAAGTGAGAATTGGTAATTGCCTCAAACGATCAGAAGCAGAAGAGTTACGCGAACTGGCAATATCTTATGGTTACTCCGGTGCTTTTATTGTTAAAACCAGGGTAATCACTGAGCAATAACAGGTATTGGTTCTTCCACAGTATATCTTATCTATCATATTAAATTCCAAGTTCAAAATTCCAGATCATTTGATCAATCTGTCAGATAAAAATGATCGAGATATATTATTCGGCGAATTGGTGACTGTACAGTAAAAATGGATATTAATTCAATATTTTCCATATCCATTTTTCTGTCCTTTGGCGCAGATTGTACATCAGCCAGTTTGATTTCTATATCATTCCATCCGTTTTTTATAAAAAATGCTTTATTATAGCGGTCACTATATGAGTGATTATGCATCGCATCATTTATCCGGCACACAACACGTAGTGTATCATTATCAGGATTATATATGCTAAATCTGAATGATTCGTAGTTTTGCCATTTAGCCGGAAAGTATTTCAGGGATACACCGGAATATTTACTTGTAGTTAAAACCACGCGTAAGGATTTCTCCCCATGCCGTGCCAATCCATTTTCAAGTTTTAGCTGAGAGTGATTTTGCCATCGATTCACTTCCATAGGAGTCTCAAAATCAGATAGTAATGGAAATTGAGCCAAGGCAATTATTTCATCAGACAAGGCTGCGGCAAATGGATAGATTGAAATTAGTGTGAGTATGATAAGTATGGCCTGTACGATTTTTCGAAAGAGAACAGGCGCTTCTCTCCGCTTTACAGAGTAAAATGCAACACCCAGTAAAGAACCTAAAAGATCCCTGAATAAATCGTAAATATCTGGAGTGCGGTGAAAATTCACTTGTAATAATTCAGTAACTACGCCAAAAAAGATACTAAAGCCTGAAATAATCAATATTTGATTTTTAAACGAAAATCGATTGAACCATGGAATGTTTTTTATGATGATGATGCTCGCCAGCGTGAAGAGCAACACATGACCCAGATCCCACAGATATAATGACGACCGGGCGGTGTAGAATCCTGGATTACCTGCAAAAAGCAGCGTAACACATAACAAAAATGCTAAATAAACAGTCAGATTTTTAATTTTACGCATTGTCAATCCAAATTGTTATGCAGCAAACGCAGGACTTATTTCGCTTTATATAAACGTCAGTTTGAAAATTCATTCTTTTTCTTTTACTATAATTCTTCTAAAGTGACTGGCTCGGTTAAATATTATCAAATATATTAATATATAGACGTGAGGAGGATCACTTTTGTTGGTGATGATAATAGTATTTAATTAACTGGCAGGCCAGGGTTCCATGTGTATCGTAGTAGCAATATTGTGTTTATCCCAAATTCTTTGTTCGATCTCAGTTGCCAGATGGTGCGCCTGCTCCAGATTATATTCCCCGGGCAGTTTAATATGAAATGTGAGTTCCATATGATCACCGTATCTGTGAATGTGAAAATGATGGGCGCTGGAGGTAGATTCAATTTTTTCATGACAAATGTCTTGAATATCCTTTACCAAACCGGCATCGGGCATCTCCCCCAATAATGGATTTATGGCATCGGAAAGTATACGATATGATGCATAAAAAATAAACAGGGCTACTACGATCCCGAGTAAACCGTCTATCCACCAGAAAAAACTATTTAAAAAGATACCAGCCAGTATAATTAGAGACGACAATGCATCGCTCCGGTGATGCCAGCCATCTGCCTTAATCGCGTATGACCCTACTTTTTTATATACCCAGAAGGCATATCTGGCCATCAGTTCCTTGAGGATGATGGATATTGCGGTGATAATAATTGCCATTGATCCAAACATCACAGATTCATGATTATACAATGTTTTTATAGATTCGATTAAAAAATTAAATGATATTATCGCCAGAATCACCCCGATAATAATGGCGGTAACCAATTCGGCTCGGCCATGCCCAAACGGATGATCCTCATCAGACTGGTTTGTAATAATATTTATTGCCAATTAATAAGATAATAGAGGAGATCGAATCTGATAGGGTGTGCCAGGCATCAGCCATTAGCGCAATGGAACCGGTCACTAATCCAACCCAAAATTTTAAACCAAATAGAAGGGTGTTTAGCCCCATGGCCAGCCATCCTTCTATGTTAATATGTCGCCTTTTGTTAATCGTCATAGCTATACAATTTTATTTTGATTTATCTTGTGATTTCTGAATTCTTGCCCAGGTATCTCTTAGTTGTACAGTCCGGTTAAATACCAACTTTTTATCTGTAGAATCAACCTGATCCATATGGAAATAGCCAAGTCTTTCAAACTGAAATGGCAATTCGGATTTGGTACTACTCAGGCTTGGTTCAACCCAAAAATTGTCAATAACTTCAAGTGAATCCGGATTAATGTTTTCCTTAAATTCACCGCTATCGGGGTTCTCATTCAGAAAAAGGTGCGAATAGAGTCGAGCCTGTGCCTGGAGTGCATGCGCCGCAGACACCCAGTGCAGAGTCGCTTTAACTTTGCGTCCATCGGGAGCATTGCCGCCTTTTGTTTCAGGATCATAGGTACAATGGATCTCTGTGATATCTCCGGTATTCGGATCTTTTATAAAATCGACACATTTGATGAAGTACGCATAACGAAGACGTACTTCTCGTCCGGGTGCCAGTCGGAAAAATTTTCCCGGCGGATCTTCCATAAAATCTTCCTGCTCAATATATAAAACCTTGGAGAAAGGTATCTTCCGCGTGCCGGCATTTTCATCTTCCGGATTATTGATGGCTGTGAGTTCTTCCGTTTGATCATCCGGATAATTATCAATAATAACTTTGACCGGTTTCAGTACCCCCATTACACGCAGGGCACGTTTGTTGAGATCTTCTCTCAGACAATGCTCGAGAAACTCGATCTCTACTGTATTATCACTTTTAGCTACGCCTATGCGGTCGGCAAAATCGCGGATTGCCTTTGGAGTATAACCACGTCGCCGCAATCCGGACAAGGTTGGCATACGAGGATCATCCCATCCGCTGACATGTTTCTCTTCAACCAATTGTAATAGTTTTCGTTTGCTCATTACAGTGTAACTGAGATTCAATCTTGCAAATTCAATTTGTTGTGGATGATATATCTCCAATTCATCTAACAGCCAGTCATATAGTGGCCGGTGGGCTTCAAACTCAAGGGTACAAATCGAATGAGTTATTTTCTCAATCGAATCAGACTGGCCATGGGCAAAATCATACATTGGATAGATGCACCATTTGTCACCAACGCGGGGATGTGACGCATGCAGTATCCGGTAGAGTACGGGATCGCGCATATTGATATTGGGCGATGCCATATCAATTTTGGCCCGCAAAACATGTGAACCATCCGGAAATTCACCCGTCTTCATTTTTTCGAATAAATCGAGATTTTCCTCAACTTCACGATTGCGAAATGGACTGTTTTTTCCTGGTTCGGTTAATGTACCACGATATTCCCTGATTTGCTCTGCCGACAAATCATCAACATATGCTTTCCCTTTTTTTATCAATATTATAGCGAACTCATATAATTGTTTAAAATAATCAGATGCATAATATTCAGTTTCCCCCCAATCGAAACCCAGCCACTTTACATCCTTTTTTATTGATTCGATATACTCCATTTCTTCCTTGATCGGATTTGTGTCATCAAATCGCAGATTACATGTTCCGTTATAATCACGGGCAAGACCGAAATTGAGGCAGATAGATTTGGCATGGCCAATGTGCAAGTATCCGTTGGGCTCAGGCGGGAAGCGGGTATGAACACGATTCTCGTATTTATTTGTTTTAAGGTCCTCATCTATGATGACCCTGATAAAGTTTTTTGCAGGTGTTTTGTCTTCTGACATTTTATTCCTTTGCGGCTTGGTGCCTTTGCGCGAGTAATTTAATAATACTTCAAAATAATTAGAATTTTAATTTCCATATTTAGAATCCTAAAATTAAACAAAAATATATTTTTTACCAAAATCAAATTTCAATCCATACAGGCAAGAGAAAAATGAAATTATCCTCAATATACAAGAAGCAGACAAAGTATATTTGGATTTGTTGATCTTATTGCTCTTCGTGTATTCGTGGTAAATTTAAAGTTCCATCGCCCAAGGGGCGAGCAGCAGGTTCTGTGATAACTGTATAATTGATTTTGAAATTTATGGCACGACTAAAATTGGAATAGTTTTTCGCTGATGTTCTGACATGATTGATAAATAGTACATACCGGTTGAGATATTATTCAACTGTGTGGATAGGTCGGGTGATTCCATCGGTTCCTGTGCCGCGATATATTGATGCGACTCTTTGCCCAAGAATGTTATAAACTGCCAGCTCATATTCGGTAGTTTTCATTAAGCGAATATTTACACTCAATTTTGATCCATTGGATACCGGATTAGGATAGGCGCTTAATGATATTTCTTCCTCAACGGCTCTTTGAGCAACGAAGGGTATGGGCTCTACGGGAGTCTCCTGAAGTCCCAGATAGTCCTTTATACCGCTTAATAGTGCAAGTGCCGTTTTATCAAAATCCCCGGCTTCAGAACAATTCATATCTTCGTAGGTCAGGGCCATAACACCTTCCTGAAAATTCCACCAAAACCAACTCTCCGGGAAGTGTGTAGGTGTGCTGTTCACCCAGGAAATATAATAGTCCCAGTTTTGTATACCTTCCGGCCAGTAGGCCCGTATTCCGGTAATGAAGTCTGCCTGATCTTCCGCAAATGCTTTTGAGGTTCCAGTTTCATCGTGATATACAAAAAACCTGGTGCAACTATAGGCAGAGTGCATATTTAATGCTATCCGGACCGGTGATTCCGATGCCATATAGGTCTCAAATGTCTTCTTTAGAGCCGCGGCTTCCGGTTCCATAATCTCAGAATCCCATTCACGTTCCAGATCTACATCATTCGCATTTGTCCGGCCATTTCCCAATTCCACACCGTCAGGATTATACATCGGTATAATATTGAATATGCAATTATTACGTAAAGTTTGGGCGACATTACTGGAATCCATTAGTATTTTGATGATTTCGTTGGTAACCCATGTGGATTGAACTTCATTTGGGTGAGTTCTGGTATGAATTGATATCCGGGTTCGTGGTTCAGCGGATGAGGACGTATCGGTGATAGTTAAACGCCAAATCGCTCTGTTTTCAACACTGGCACCAATGGAATCGATAATAACAAACGGCGATGAGGCCCATTTGTCGAGATCTGTCAACAGGCTGTCATAATTATAACCCCAACCAAGACCAAGTATTTTATACATCTCTTGTGATCTTGTCTCATCATACCCGCATGGATCCGAACCGGGTCCGAAATATATAGAATTCGCCTGTTGTGCGAAGATTGAACCTGATGCTGTAAATATCTGAATAAAAAAAAGTATAGATAAAATTCGCTTCAATTTATTGTCCTTTACTTCGTTATTGTGTCACTTGGAATTTAACTTACACCAAGATTAATCTTGGGGTAATAAATAAATTATCAAGCACAGAAAATTGAATAACTGTGTTCATCTATGCGACACCCCTCAATATACGAAGTTATCATATTATTTTGCAGGATTTATTTCCCGGGGTGTTAGAATAAAGGTGTAGTGAAAATTTTTTGCGGAGGCTATGACATGTGCTTCATGAAATCTTCATTTAATACAGATTTTAGCCTATACAGAAGTTCGTTTGCATTTTCAATTGAAAAAACGAGCGGCGGCTTAATTTTGATGACATTATTATCCTTGCCGTCGGTACTCATTAAAATAGCCAGTTCCTTCATACGATTCACAAGATATACGGCTTTGTCGGCTAAAGGACTTTGAGAATGATCGACTAATTCAAAACCCAAAAATAATCCCTGACCTCTGACATCGCCTATGACGGGAAATTCCCCTTGTAATTCTTTTAGCCCGGATTTTAGATAGTTTCCGACATGGAGGGCATTTTCCTGTAACTTTTCGTCTTTTATCACTCCCAGCACTGCACGACCAATGGCACATGAAACCGGATTTCCGCCAAATGTGTTGAAATACTCCATCCCATTTGCGAATGAATCAGCCACTTCCCGTGTACAAACCACTGCCGCCAGCGGATGACCATTGCCAATTGGTTTTCCGACGGTGATGATATCGGGCACAACATCATATAATTCGAACCCCCAGAACTTGCTTCCCACCCGGCCACATCCGACCTGGACTTCATCGGAAATACAAAGGCCACCGGCCTTTCTAATAGTGTTATACGCAATCCTGAGAAAATCCTCCGGCAATTCGATTTGCCCACCACAACTCATGATACTTTCGCAAATGAAACCGGCTATCTTTCTTCCTTTTTGCCCAATCCTGTTGATTTGTTCCTGGATGTGCGCTGCATATTTTGGACCGGTATTCTCGCCACGATATAATCCCCGGTATGAATCGGGCAGGGGGACGATATGCGTATGTTCGGGTGCACCCCTACCACCTTTACCGTCAAATTTGTATGAACTGACATCGATACAGCCATTTGTATTACCATGATAACCAACTTCAATGGCGATTATATCTCTTTGTCCGGTATATGTTTGCACCATACGCAGAGCCAGTTCGTTGGCTTCACTTCCGGAATTTACAAAATGAACAACTTGCAGTTTCTCGGGTAGTGTACTCAGCAACTCTTCGGCAAATTCTGTGATATTTTTATGCAGGTATCGTGTATTGGTGTTCAGGACGGCCATTTGTTCCTGCCCGGCCCTGACAACGCGAGGGTGTTCGTGGCCCACATGAGCCACATTGTTAACTGTATCGAGATATTTTCTTCCCTCATCATCGATAAGAAATGCACCGTTGCCTCTGACAATATGCAGCGGTTCCTGATATGATAAACTGAGGCTTTTGCCAAGGTGTTTATTTCGATAAGATGCTATTGTGTACTTATCAACTAATGCTTCATTTTGAAGCCCAAGTTCATTGAATAATAGATTCGGATCCGGACAAATGCTGCGCCAGATATGTTCTGCATCTTTATGGATCACCCCGGGAAAGTCATGTTTGTTACCAAGTAAATCTAATATAATCTGAAAATGAAGATGAGGAACCCAGTTCCCGTTTTCTGGCGGTGCGCCGATATAACCGATGATATCGCCTTTTTCAATGGCCTGTCCACTTTGATGTAGACTCATTGTTTCGATGCTCAAATGTCCGTACAGCGTATAAAAAATAAGCCCGGTATCCATCTGGTGTTTCAAAATGAGGGTTGGGCCATAATCTTTATCACCTTCATTATTAAAAATGGAAAATACAGTACCGGGTAAAACTGCGTGCACAGCTGTTTGTGCATCAAGCCAGAAATCGATTCCCAGATGCGTACTGCGGTAAACAGGTCCGTTATTCCCCTCCATTTTAAATGTATCTGCTGTATAGAAGGGCCGGGTCTCTAAATAACCACCGGCAATTAATGACTCCGGATTTGTCAATTTTGGACGCTGCATTTTTTCTTCGAGCGAACTAATGTCATTGAATTCCGGTTCGTTACCCAACCAGGTGCTGGAAATACTCATATCCACGGGCTTAACAGATTTGAAATTTGTCTTTGGAAATAGTTGTTTAAGAGTGATGGTCTGTTTCTGCGCCCAGGATGCAAACAATTGCTCATTTGGGTGTGCATCCATACCACAGGCCGAACGGAAAGAATAGTACGCCAGCTGCTCGTCGATTTGTTTCCATTTACTAAGTACATCCCAGGCTGGTTTTTCACTGACCAGTAAATAATTATTGTCAGGTTCTTTTTGTTTATTAATTGCTGATTTGGTGACACTGATAACCAATCGCATTGCCACCAGAGTATAAAGTACCCTCAACTCCTCTTCCAGAAGGGGATAGTTTGCATTATAACCTGATACTACTGGAAGCGCAGCATGCAATACATCTGTTTTATTCATAATTGCATAGGAAATAGCAACGGCAAGGTCATTTATAATCTGAGTGTAAACCGAATCACCAAAATCGATAATTGCAATCACCCTGGGATTTACAAGGTCTTCCGAAACGAGGATATTATTATCATTGGCATCATTATGGATTACTGCTTTACGTAACGATTTATAGGTAGCCTGCAGAGATAGAAATTTATCGAAAAAATAGTTTACCACTTCTTTTTGCTGATCACTGAACAAGTCTAAATGGGTATTTATCCACTCCGCCTGTGCGATATCCCAGTCCAGTTTCCGCTGTGCTGCCGGATGTGAAAAATTCTGCAACGTCTGGTTTAGCAATCCGGCTTTTTCTCCCAGGCTATAGAGTAGAGCATCATTTATTGGATTTACCTGTGACCAAACCCGGCCATCTATCCATGACAGCATACGTACCATGCGTTTGTGACCGGCGGAATCGATGATTTCATTAGTGAAATTACCATTCACGGCTGGGATATATTCTGGAGCGCATACATTCTGACCACTTTTTAATATATAGTCCAGCAATTGCTGCTGAAAATCAAGCTGGGCGGGATTGAAATCCGGCCGGGAAATTTTTAACAGGTATGAATGGTTTCGCCCGGTAATTTTAAAATTAAAATCGATTTCTCCAGGTAGGGGGGTAATTTCGCCTTCAATTTGATATAAATCACGGGCAAGTTCTGATGCCTGAGATACATTAATCTTAATTAAATTATAGTCAGTCTGCATAAAATTATTTGGCTCAGATTATTTCATGATTAATAATACGATATATGGCACCAGGTTGAATATTAAAAAGAAGATTTTAAATAGTCCAAGGAACCCGTACATAATTGTTTTGAAGGTTTCTTCCGGCATGGGAAACCATTTCTTTTGTGTGCGATAGACCAGGTTGGGTGTGAATGTTATAAATGCAGTCCAGAGAAAAAGCAAGGCACCGTTAATAATGGTACACCACATAAAAAAAGAAGTGAGATGATTCAATTCCATGACATTACCTCCCTTAATATCAATTACATAGTGACCTTTATATTTATACCCTTTAAGACAAAAATGCAATATTCAATTGTGGAAGGATATAAATAAGTTAATCAGCACATGAGAATATTATTTGTGTATAAAGAGTTTATATATATAAGCGGTTAATAAAAGGAGGATATATAATATGATCAATAAAATCACATTTCTTATTCTTATCAGTTTGAGCGTAGCTAGTGCACAAAAAGGCGATTATAATTCTAATGAGCAACATCCCTATGGCCGAATAAATCCCGATGCACCAGTTCAATTGTCAGACTATTCCGAAATGATAGGATCCTGTGAGTGCCAGAGCGTGCGCAGAAATCCGGACGGCAGCTGGCAGGATACTGTGGCGATGACCTGGAATTTTAAATATATACTCAATGGATTTGCGGTTCAGGATGAAACCTGGAAATCAGATGGAGTATATGCTACCAGTATTCGCCAGTTTAATACGGATAGTCTAAACTGGGTGGTGAGTTATTATAGTTCAATATTTGTATCAAATTCCGTCAATGTGTGGACAGGAAACAGGGAGCAAAATAAAATTGTTTTAAAGATGTCTCAAAAATCACCGCAGGGATATGATGGATTCAGCCGATTAACTTTCTATGACATATCTGATACCGGATATAAATGGATCGGGGAATGGACCGACCCGAGTGGAAATATTGTATATCCGTTTTGGAAAATAGTGTGCCGTAAAGTAGAATAATTGATGTTTTACGAATTAAAACATATTTACATTGTATGATATCTGTGCGGTAAACACCGAGACTCTTTTGTTATTGTCATTAAAATAGAAGGATCCCTGATTGATGGGTATCTGGGTAAATGAAAATTTTGCCGTAATGGGAACATCCCATCCCCAGCGCCTGAATGGTATATTTAAGGCCACACCATATCTTATATTGAGCACATCTTCATTGCCGTAAAATGAAAAATAAGCCTGATAATATCCGCCAATATTAAGTTCAAGGGCTTCCCAGAATTTTACTTTTGTTCCAATTCCACCTAAGTCTGCATCACCTTTATAATATTCTTCCGGATTCAGCCATCGGCCGTACTGGCCTGAAAGAACATATTCAAAAACAGGTAAATTCTTGTCTGAAAAAGCGGTGAAACCGTAGGCAAAACCTATCTTAAAGAAGCGGGGCGTCTGATACGATATCTCATTGTTGTTCTGTGTATCTGTAGTGAGCTCATACTTTAAATCAGAGCCAAAATTCTGAAGTGAAACACCAAGAGCAAGGCTATCCTTGATATTGGAATCCATAAAGAGCCCGTTGAATTGGTAGGTAAACCCAATATCACCGATAATAGCTGCGGTTGAAGTGAAACTAAAATTTGCTACATCACCTTCGATGACCTGCCATTCAAAATCCACATAATATAATATTTCTCATGGGTCCACTCTCCCATTTAGTTGAGATAATTATAAGCGAAATATATGAAGATAACAAAGAAATAAATGAAAAATCAAAAAAAATATACACATTTTATAATATAAAATCACACTGGATAAATCTATATATATTATAAGGTTACGAAAAGTAAAATTAGAGATATACAGATAAATATAAAGAAAAAAGAAAAAAATATTCATACGCGGGAATAAAAACGCTCAAAACGCTCTTATAGTATTTTGTAAATAACAAGAACGGAAGTAGTAAGTTTAATTAATTATATTTTTAATCTATTTTAAGGAGTTTGTCATGAAGTTAATCAAGAAGTTCAGTTTGTTTGTTTTAATCGCAGTTACATCAATTGCAATGGTATCATGTAGTGAGGATGATAATCCTACAGATCCCAGTCCCAGTCAGGGCATGGTAATGGCCGTGCACACTTCACCCAATGCACCAGAAGTTGATATTTTAGTAGATGATGTTGTTGCAGCAGAAGGTCTTATATATACTCAAAACACCGGATATGCTAATGTTGTTGCCGGCACCCGTAACGTAAAAGTATATGTTCCTGCCTTAGATGCCAATATTTTTGATGCCAATTTACCAATTGCTGCAAATACAAATTATTCTGTTTTTGCAATTGACTCGGTTGAGAACATCGATTTCATTCTTACAGTCGATGATCTGACCAGCCCGGCTGCCGGAAAAGCACATGTGCGCTTTTTCCATTTGTCACCTAATGCACCTGGAGTGGATATAACAACTACAGATGGTACACTTGTATTCGAAGATTATGAATTTAGTGAATACTCGGAATTTAAACCACTTGATGCTGGTACATATGATCTTCAGGTACGTTTACAGGGTACAGACACTGTCGTTCTTGAGCTACCGGGTATTGCTGTAGCTGACGGTAAGATTTATACCGTGTATGCCAAAGGTTTTGTCGGCGGTGAGGGTAATCAGGCATTAGGTGCAGAAATTATAGTGAATAAATAGTTAAAGAACATATATCCACCTTATTAATTTGTAAGTTTGTTTGATTTTTGAAGGTGGTAGCAAATTTGGAAGGTAAGTTCATCAGGCCGCACTCAGGTGCGGTCTTTTTTTATATCTCTTTGATAAAACTGTCAATTATCGACTTTGCATTGTCAAAGTTTTTATATGTTTCAATCTGATACGAATTATTCCCGGCAATCATGGCAGAAAGTTGATTAGGATTTCCTTCATAAAAAAGGCACAACACTTTTTTCCCCAATGACTCTGCCAGACCCAATTCGTAACCCACGCCAAGAGAGGGATTCGAAACTTCGGCAATGATAAGATTAGACTCTATAATCCATTCCCTGTCTCTGCTGTAGATTTCAATGTCGTCCATATCACTTTCGCCTGACACATCAATATCCGGATTTCCAATATGCTCCGTTAAGACAGTCCCATAGTTTTTTAAATATTCTATAATTTGTGAATAAAAACTTTGAAATTCACGTCCCCCGCGTATCGCACCGGCAAAATAAATTTTCATTTGATCTCTCTGATTTTGGTTAGCTTAATCTATTTATAAATTTCTCTCGCAAAGGCACCAAGTCGAAAAGAAATATATATTATTATATTTTACAATGATAGAATTAATTTATACACTGTCTAATAGTGTTTATGTAAATCATTTAAGATAAATCTCTGCGTCTCTGCGTCTTTGCGAGCGACGAATCATCAAAGTTAGAAATACCAAATAATATGTAATTAGTTATTGATAAGAGTTGGAAGCATATTTTCTAAAATGCAAAATTTAAACTTCTAACTCCTAATCTCTAATCACCAACCGCTCTGGCCGAACGACTGTCGCCAATCGAAAATACATGCTGTTCTCCTATAGCAAGAACAACGACTCTTTCACTTGAAATCTTAAAATCATCAATGGCTACATTTAGACTATCTACTGCTTCACCGGGGACATCGATCGATTCCGGATACGTATCATAGTGAATGGGGGTCATGAAATTTGAATTCATATCAATGGTCATTTTTACAGCCTCGTGGGGATCGGTATGCCTTGCTTTTGAAAATTCCCGTGGATGAATTGGTGCGACTGGGAATCAATGCCAGGTCAATGGGTGCAAATTGATCACCAATTTGTTTAAACAAGGTATCATCGTAGGCCGTGTCGCCTGCAAAATAAACCTTTTTATTATTATATTCAATGATATAACCGGTGTAACTTTTTTCCATCCAGCCATCATCAACCCCATAGCGCCAACCGTTATGAATAGCGGGTACTGCGGTGATCTTCAATCCATCATTTTCCCAGGATTGCCACATCTTTACTTCTTGCATGGGGAATTCAAAATTGGGAATATATACCAGTCCCTGTTGCGGTACGAGCAACTGTTTTGTCTTCGATTCAATCATTGCCAGTGAGCCCGGTGACAAATGATCGATATGCATATGAGAGATGATTACAGCATCAATTTGTGGTAAATTCTCCGGATCCAGGCCAGGTTCTACTTCCCGCTTTGAAAACTGACCGACGGTGCTGGTAAAATTGGGATCCGTCAAAATAAATTTATCATCTATTTGTATCAAACAAGTTGCATGTCCAACCCATAACAAGGCCAGTTCTGCATCCGGTCTGACCGGATCTTTAATTTTATTTTCGATCTTCCGTGGTGACCGGAACAGATCTCCAAAACTACGCCCGATGGTACTGACGGTCGAATTTACCGCACCGCATGAGTGCAAAAATATGGTAGCCAAAAGAATAAGTGAGATTTTTCTAATCATCAAAAATACCTGATACTAATTGTAAATGTCCATGGGCCTTCACTATACCCAGGCGAGTGCTGTATTTGCACACCCAAAAAACCAAAAAAGATATATAAACCCGCTTCATAACTTATACCGCTTTTATCATTGTTTTTATATCCGGATACACCCACAGATCCTGCCAAATATTCGCCATATTGATATATTGGAAAATAGGTTCGCAGCCCTCCGCGGAAATTCCATTTTGCCGGCATTTCAGAGGCATATTCCGGAGAAAGATATAACTCGATTGAACCATTGTATCTGGCCAAGGGTTCGGCCACAAGAGTCCTCCATGGATTAACCCGTTTGTTTATGCCAAATGAGTACAGTAACGGTGTAATTTGCCAGCGAAGGCCAAATCTTGAATTATCATATTCAGGATAGTGCCATTGCAGGCTGGGCACCAGCTGACTGGCAGCCCATAGAGGAGTGGGATGAATACCCGATACGGATGTTGCAGAATCATTATTAGATTGTGCTGATATCAGACTAAATAGCCCGGATAAAAATAATATTATTGTTACTCTCATAATACAGTTATATTCTTTTTGTCTGAATTATTTAAAACCACTAAGTCCCAAAGACACAAAGCCTTAATAAATAATGAGTTATCAGAAATATTTATAATTATAAATAATGCGTACTTCGCGTCTCCTCTGCGAATTTTGCGGTTAGAAATATGTAAACACCGGGTCGGGATAAGACATATAATTATTAAAATTTCTTTTATTCATTCCTTCGAGTCATTGTAGTATAATTTGCATATTAAACGGATTTGTTCCTTATATCATTTGAATGCAAAATCGTTCCCGTATCACAAATATATTTTTATTTAAATTCCGAACTCAAATGTCACTATTTTATACCAACAATCTGTATAACAGAACCTTGTCCGGTATGATACTGACCTTCAACAACCGATCGAACCACTTCCTGGCTTACTTTTAATTCCATACCATCAAGTTCATTGCGGATCTCCTGCAGATCAAATAACAAATCAATGACCGGTGGCCCACCGGTTTTATATTGCAATTGATTTTTTGAATATCCTTCCAAAATAAAAACACCCCCGGGTGCGAGACCCGCCACAATATTTTTATGAATATCCTTTCGCATAAAAGGCGGCGTATGGAAAAAAATAGAAGTGATCGCCTGCCACTCATTCTTCTCAATAACAAAGTCCTCAATATCGCCATGGATGGTATTGATAGTGACATTATATTTTTTTGCCAACTGCTGTGCTTTGAGTAATCCGGTTTCACTTATATCCAGCGCGGTTACCTGATAACCAAGTTGAGCCAGAAATACTGCATTTCGTCCCTCACCGGCTCCCAGACAAAGTACTTTTCCCATAGGAATGTGTTCGGCTTGTGACTTTAAAAAATCATTTGGTTTCTTACCATACGCATATTCCGGAGAACTATAGCGATTATTCCACATTTCACTAATTTCATTGTTTTTCATATCCAACTAAAACCTGTAATTTGTTATTGGTATCAGAACTTAACTACTAAGCCCTAAATTATTGGAAATTATTAATTAAAATCTCTAATCTCTAATCTCTAATCCATTCCTTCGAGTCTTTGCGAGAAAGAATAATTATACAATTTAGATATTTGAGAAAAATCTGGCAGGAAAAAAATGACCGGCTCCGGGTAGTTCTATTTTTTAATTAGTTGCACTATCCAGAGCAGAATTACCGCACCTACAAACGCTGTAATTAAAGCACCAATTAAACTTCCGGTATAGATTCCCAGAAGGTCAAATACAAAACCGCCAACCAACGCTCCTACTATACCGACAACCAGGTTACCGACCAGTCCAAAGCCTTTACCCTTCATAAATTTACCGGCCAGCCAGCCAGCAACGGCACCAATAATTAAGAATAAGATGATATTCATGGCTCCCTCCTCTATATATCAAGTGGAGCCGGTCAAATTTTTGTGGATTTGGATTAATAATGTAAAATAAGAAGGAATTTTATAGATAACAAATTATTCGTGATTGAAATATAGTTCTGCTAAAAAGCAATACCCACCTCAACAATAAACTGGCCCTCCAGATTCATGTTGAATGCATAATCAATACGGAAGATTTCGACATATGGTAAATGAATATGAAGACCGCCGCCAAAACCACTCAATACATTGTTCATATTATACTCATATGGTTCCGTCCAGATGATTCCGGCATCTGCAAAAATACCTGCACTTAATCCAATCTTTAGATTTTTTAGATAAACATCCGGTACCGGCGGCGCACTTAGTGAAAAGTAGCGGATGGGGATGAGTGGAAATCGAAATTCAACACTTCCAAGATTGATATTTAGCCCCTCTTTTGCTGTATAAAAATGTCCTCTGATTCGCTCTCCATATCCGATATAATTTAACCGGTAAACCGGAACGGATCCCTGTAAATAACTTTGATATAAACGGGCAGAGGCAATAATAAATCCCAATCGTTTATATCCCCTTAAATCCAGATCATACCTGCTATATCGATTATATTCCTGCAATATCCCGTTACGAAAGAGTACCAGTTGTGCCATAATTCCGCGTGTCGGATAAGAAAATAAATCGCGGGTATCATATCGGGTGATGAGCCGTAGTCCCCAATTTAACTCGGTAGTATTACCAGATTGCATATATTGTGTGGCATAGTCGTCCACATTTATCCGGTCCAGATTTAATGATAAATCCGTACGAAAGAAGAAACCCCACCATTTTCCAATTGAAACTTCTGCTAAATAGTGCCGCTCCTCGAAATCAAGCGTCCGGTGATTAAATGTGGTTTTACTGAAACTTAATCCGGATGTCAGATGTAAGGAATCACCCATCCATTGGTCAGAATACGTGAATCCGAACCCTGGCCGGAATCCGAACCATATACCGGCCCAGATGCGTTCGTTTTGCCCTCTAAAATTTGTGTGTACCAGGCTTAGACCATAAGACCATTTTGACCAATCCCGTTCACGCATTGTTAATATTGGAACCGGGTAAAAATACAATCGTTCTGTGACGTCAATAATCAATAAGACATCATCATAGTCTTTTGGATACACCTGCATTTCGACCTGGTTGAACAATCGCAGATTCAATAACCGCTGGCGGGAACGATCAACCAGATCCCAGGTAATGGTATCACCTTCAGAAAAGAACAGTTCCCGCATAATTACATTTTCTTTAGTGTGATCGTTACCTATAACGACTATGTCGGTCACTGGCTTGTTAATCGGGGCTCTTTCCTGAGCAAATAAAGCTGAAGTAAATACCAGGCTGATCAGTAACAGCTGGCCCGTATTGCATATGTTTTTAAAAATTGTCATATTAATTGTTTGTTACCGGCCAAATTAAATACGCGAATTTACACTAACCACATGAGAAATAACAAAAAATTTATTTCAATAACAGATATCCTGATTCTGACAGTATCACTGATCGGATATATTTGTATTTCTCAAATGGATAATCCTGCAATCAATTTTGAACAATATTTAATTATTATTTTACCAGTATACATCGCTTACTTCTATTTGGTTCTCCGAATACTAAAAACATCCATATCCGGTTTTCGGAATATATTGATCATTCTGGCTTTTGGATTCATCTTCAGAATCATATTGATTGGTCAGGATCCCTGGTTGTCAAATGATGTCTATCGTTATCTTTGGGATGGACAAGTAAGCGCGGAGGGTATTAATCCATATACATATCCACCGAACCATGAGCAATTAAAGCCTCTGCAAGATTCAGATATTTTTCCACAAATTAATTATCCGGAGATCGCGACTGTATATCCACCGGTATCACAATTATTCTTTTGGCTAAATTATCATCTCGGTAATTCATTGATATCCTGGAAGATGATTTTGATCGCACTTGAAATTCTTCTAACAACAATTTTACTCAAACTTCTTGGACATTTTAAGATTAATAAGCTGCGGGTGCTGATTTTCATCTTAAATCCTTTGGTGATAATTGAAACCTATATGAATGGTCACTTGGAAATCATGGCACTATTATTTTTATGGGTTGCCATCTATTTGTTTTATCTAAAGCGAAACTGGTTGAGTGCTTTGATGATTGTCCCGGCATTTCTAACCAAATTCCTGCCGATTCTTATCTTTATACCATTTAACCGGCCAAAATTTATTAAAAAAATATTATTAATAACCGGTATAAGCGCGATTATAATCTTCCCGTTTACTTTTTCCGATACCATTCCCATGTCCGGCTTTTTTTCGTATGTAAACAGGTGGTCATTCAACGGGGCTGTCTTCAAAGTTATTACAGTCTATAATATATGTATTACCGGTTAAAGTAATTAATCTGGGGATATTTAATTTTAATGAACATTTTGAAACAATTTTTCTGAACCAGGAATTTTATTATAAATTATTTGCAATGATGATAGTCTCATTCGTGGTAATTGATCAATATATTAAGTCTGATTTTAGATACTACCGTCCCGGAATCCGCCCATTGAGTGCGGCGTTTATTATTTCCGGATCATTCTTGCTTCTCACACCGACGCTTCATCCCTGGTATATCATTTGGATAATTCCTTTTATGATATTTGTACCGCGTTGGAGCTGGTTGTTTTTTACTCTTTTGATACAACTATCCTATCAGGTATTGCGTAATTATCAGACATCGGGTATCTGGGAAGAGCAAATATGGATATTACTAATTGAATATGTGCCATTTTATATACTGCTAATTTGGGAGTACCTTGATCGCAGAAAAATAAATGGTTGGTTGTTATGAATCCGGAGTAGTATAACTTTTATATTCAGAATTATATTTTTGATATAAAGAACTATAATATTCGATGTCATCATCTTTTTTTCGCTTGGTTGCACCGGCGATATATATCCTGATTTTTTCTAATAGCATCATCATAGTGGCTTTTCTGTTTTCCGGATCGACCTGCTTATTTTCTAGCATTTTAATTAATGCACGGATCCTAAATCGATCCATACCCCAGTATTTATGTGATAATTGGTCTGAATGCCCGCCATACTTAATAATAAGAGCCTCGTCGAGATATGACACAGTCTCAAAGGCACAAATTCTTAGCCATAGATCATAATCTTCACATGCCGGGAGGGCTATGTCAAAAACACCATAATGGGTAAAAATATCATGGTGTATTAGAACTGAGGAGGGCGAAATAATACAAAGTGGCAGACAATATTTATAGATTTTACCACCATATTTTTTATGCTTATTCATCTGGTTTACACGTTTTCCATTGCGTACCCAGATTTCATTTGTATGACATATTTTAGTCCGGGGGTGAGCAATAAGAATCTCACGTTGTTTCTCCAGTTTGGCCGGTAACCATTCATCATCAGAATCGAGAAACGCAATCCAGGGAAATATGGCCTTACTAATACCCAGGTTCCGTGCGGCACTGATACCCTGATTTTCCTGATAAAAGTATTTGATCTGAGGATATTCTTTCTGGATAATGGCTGCGGTTTCATCCGTCGACCCATCGTCGATGACAATGATCTCATCTGCCGCGGATTTTTGATTTAACACGGACTTTATTGCTCTGACGACAAGTTCGGCCCGGTTAAATGTGGTAATAACAACCGAGATTTTTATATTTTGAATACTCATTGACATCTGTCATGATAAATTTGAAATTTGGCTATCGGCTATCGGCTATCGGCTATCGGTGTTTTGTGTTTGGACACGGCGCGCCGTGTCCCTTTTGCCAACGGCCAATTGCCCATTGTTAATTTTTTTTTCATAAATAAACGGAACGGTCTCAGACCGTTCCCTACGATTGCCAATTGCCTATCGCCTATCGCACGTTCATCACCAACAATTTTGGTTCGGTCATTTCCTCTATGGCAAACCGGGCACCCTCGCGTCCGGTACCGGAGTCTTTAACCCCGCCATAGGGCATGGGATCAATGCGATAGGTTGGCACATCACCGGCCACCAGACCGCCTACCTCAAGCATCTCGTATGCTTTAAATATAATCCGCGCGTCATTGGTAAATAAACCCGCCTGCAGACCGTACACAGAATTGTTTACCTCTTCCAGGGCATGATCAATATCTGAATATGAGAAAATGGTAACCAATGGTGCAAACACCTCTTCACAACTGATTTTCATTGCATTTGTTACATTTTCTACGACGGTCGGTAAAACGATATTTCCTGAAAGTTGGCCACCGGTAAGCACCCTGGCGCCTTGTTCTTTTGCTTCTTCAAGCCATGCCATAACCCGCGCTGTTTCATCCGGATGGATAAGCGGACCAATGTCCGTATCATCTTTGGCAGGATCGCCCGCTTTCAAGGCTTCGACTTTTGGGATGAAAAACTTCAAAAATTCTTTATAAATCGCCTCATGCAGAAAAATTCGTTGTACCGAAATACAATTTTGTCCGGAAAGAATAAATCCACCATAAGCACATCGCTCTGCTGCCAATTTAATATTGGCATCATGATGCACGATCACCCCGGCATTTCCTCCCAGTTCCAGTGTTACCTTCTTCTTTCCCGACTGTGCCTTTATCTTCCACCCGATTTCCGGACTTCCGGTAAAGGTTAGCATCTTCAGGCGTTCGTCAGTGACCAATAGATGGGCATTCGAGGCATCCATCGGTAATACGCTCAGGGTTCCTTCCGGCCATCCGGCTTCATGAATTAGTTGTGCCAACAGCAGTGATGTTAGCGGGGTTGATGATGCCGGCTTTAAAATAACCGGGTTTCCTGCTGCCAGTGCCGGAGCGACTTTGTGACACACAAGATTAAGTGGAAAGTTGAAGGGTGAAATTGCCAGGATCGGTCCAATTGGAAACCGTTTGATAATTCCCCATCTGTTTTTTGATCCGGATTCAAAGTCAAGTGGCGTTTGTTCTCCACGAATACGTTTGCATTCTTCGGCGGCATCGGTAAATGTCAAAACCGCCCGGGAAACTTCTGCCCGGGATGCAGAAATTGGTTTTCCAGCTTCGGCACTGAGGATTTGTGCAATTTTTTCCAGATTATTTTTCAGGGCCTGTGCCGTCATAATCAATTTTTCAGATTTTTCATAAAGTGGCATTTTTTTTGTTTTTTCAAAAGCAGTCACTGATTCATTTATGGCAGTGGCGATTTCCTTTGAACCTGCTTTCCATGTGGTTCCCACCAATTGGTTATCGTAGGGCGCTCTGACTTCTAAAATCTCAGACGTCTTGACCCAGCGACCGGCCAGATAAATCGGATACTCAGAGTTCATATCATATTACCCCTGTATAAATATATACGGAAGTAAAATAAGGAAATTATTTTTCGTGGAAAAGTATTACCTGGATTAAAAAAAAGAAAGATCTGAAAAACGACAGTTTCTCAGGTGTGATAGAGAGAGTAGAAATTGATTATAAGGCTTGTTTATAGCAATAGTTGAATAGTATTTGCCATTCGGCATGTTGAATTTTTTGTAAAAAATTTTCTTCCGGCTGACGGGATTTATAATATTTTTCGCATAGATCGACAAACAAAAACGGATCCCAGAGGTTAGATTCGATTTCTTTTAAGATTATCGGCGAAGGTTCAATGTTGAGTATTTCGATCACCCTTGCCGCAAGAACTGTGAAAACCGGATGTGATCCAACTTGTCGAAACCAGTATTTGCTATTCCAGTAATCTCCTTCACGCCGGTGCATGATGCCATGCCAGAAACTGCCTGATGGTGTAGGAATGGACTGACTTAGGGTGTGCGACTCGTTTAAAAAATCATGGTGCAGCCATAAACCCGATAAACAAGATTCGGCGGCATGCCTGTCCTGAATCTGTCTGTCACCAAACAATGAATCTATTGAATGTTCGCGGAGTCTATTCTCATATTCCAGGTTTGGTTGACCCGGACCCAGACTATTTAATTTCCCCGGCTGATAGATCTCTCTGATGAACGAACTATATTTATTCACATCAAAATTCATAATTAAAATTATTTATATTAATATTCCTTTTGTATTATTTGTCTTCACCCAATATTAACAAATTTGCATTTATACCGGACTTTATATAATCCGCCACAAGAATGCTCTGACTTGTACATTTTATTATTTCTGAGATCGGCAAAACAACACCCACCCAGCCCTCCGTGTGCCATGATGCAGGTCCTTTAATTTCCGGCAGATTTATTGATTTGTCCGGTGCCGGCCATGGGTTAATGTAAAAATATGGCTGGGTAATGGAACTATCTCCGGGTGACATTCCGATTCCAATTGAACGGGCACTCCCTGAATCTTTTTCCGGATCAAGGGTGATAAGCGTAGCAATATCAAAATGATGGGGCCAGCATCGTACCGCTGAAGAAGCGGGTATAGATTTTCTTACAGCACGTAATGCCGCAGCCGCATTTGCATAGAGATCTGAAAATATGGTAAAGTTTTTAGCCGCTCCCTTCTCAAAATTCGCACCATGTGCGAGGGGATGATCCGGTATGTCATAATGCAATTTCAATGAGAGATTATCAATATTTATACCCAATTTACCAAGCGATGACTTCATCCACATCAATATAAATTCGCGGTTTTTTTGATCCAGGGAACAGGATTCAATGATGTTTTTCTGTTTATCAAGAATGCTCAGCTCAAATGATGCGGGAGATAAAGCAATATAGAAACCGGATCCACTTGTGATAGGCTCACTCAGGAATAATGACAAATCACTATCCCAGCTCATACTGGTGTGACTGTCATCCGGTCTTGATTCGATTATATATTTTCCGGCTGCAGCAATAAATTGTACCGCATTATGCAATTGATCCCTGACAGGTTCCAATGACCTTATATCCGGTACTACCAGCTCATGCCAGTTAAATTCTATGTGATTGGGGATTTTCATACCGAATTCCATAATTTCATTTTACTATGTTCACTTTGATATTTAACACAAACAACAAGAGAGTCATAAAGATTCAACAAACAACAGGATAATGTCTAATGGCCAGGCCCCAATGTCAAATGAATGTCCCAAAGCAAATGCTTAAATAAAAACTGTCAAATTATCATTGAAACATTTAGAATTGATTTGGCATTAATCTGTCATCCCTTCAGGGATCTTCCAGTCGTTCGGCCACTCATTCTCTGATTGTTACTGCAGTCCCTACACCACGGGAAGGTCTCTTCGAGATGACATTTGACATTATTTATAAAATACCTCGGTGTGCTCCGTGTTCTCTGTGTTCTCAGTGTTTACCTAAGTAGTAACCAAAGTCACGGCAATTGGATTCCCGTCTATGAAATGAAAATGTAATATTACTTACCAGCCTTCAGAATAATCTCCTGAATTTCAGCGGGTGCCCTGAATCGCAGAGGCATCATTGTCAGTCCAATACCATTTGTTATAAAAAGATTTAGAGATCCCAAATCATATTGACCACTATAGAAGGAATTTTCAAACATGGTGGGAGTCAGCGTAATGCCAAAAGGCTTGAACACAATCTGCCCACCATGGGTATGACCGGCAAGCATTATATGATAACCATATTCTTTGGCTGTCTGTATGACCAATTGCGATGGTTGATGTACAAGCAATATTTTTAAGACGGCTTCGGGGGCATTCCCAAGCAACTGCTTTAATTGACCTGGATTGGATCTGCGACTATAAACATATGTGATGCCGGTAACCAGAATTTTGTGACCTTTGAGATCAACGATATGATGCTGGTTATCCAGAAATGTCCAGTTACAGTCGACCAAACCACGTGCAATTTGACGGGCATCAGACCAGATGTCGTGATCACCCACACAGGCAATACGCTTCATCCGGGGATCTGTATTGCATAATACTTCCAGACCCTGGGGAATAAAATGAGTTCCACGGGTTACAAGATCGCCGGCAAAAAATAAAAGTTCGGGATTTACCGTGGTTAATTGTGAATGGAAGGCCTGTATCTTTTTATCCTGGGTATATCGATCAATCTGAACATCACCCACCAATGCCAGTTTCAGATCATGTAATTCTGCGGGTAGATTTTTTAGATTTGCAGTGTAAGATGCAATTTGTACGTTATAAGTGTCACTGTATGATTTTACAGACACATAAAGCAGGAAACTGATAAACAATATTACCCTGAGATATGCGGCCGGTTTTAAAATCCTTTCACTTATCCTCGATTTTATTTTCCCGGAAAAGAATTGAATGATCTCAATTCCGACAAAGTAGAAAAACAATTCAAAAATTGTTATAAACCCAATCCAGAATGGAAATATAATAAAAATATCAAACCATGTGATTTCGTGATGAGATGTATATATACCCGCGTTTCCGGTGAAATACAATATCAAAACAATGAATGGCAGTAAATTTAGAAATATAAACAGAACAAGAATCATTCTTTTTATCAATTTCTTGTGATCCGGAAAAATCAAATGCAGTGCTGAATTAAGGCGCCAGCCGACAAATAAATATGGCAAAATTCCGACCGCACATGCGTATAACGTCATTCGTAATGTCCAGGGCACCTGTTACCTCCATATTATTAATTCTATTACTCAGTGATCTTTGTAGTTTAAGAAATATTCCTGCTGTTAATCAGTTGAACCAGCTAATTCTGTAAAGTCCTTTCCGGATGGATTTTGAAAAATCCTTAGCTCAAATTCCGGTATAACTGCAAGTATATGATCAAATATATCCGCCTGAATATTTTCATAGCTGATCCAGTCGATATCATTTGTGAAACTGTAAATTTCAAGTGGCAGGCCCCCGGGCCCTGGAGACAATTGCCGGACCATGGTTGTCAGTCCATGATGAATTTTTTCATGTTGCTTTAGATATAATTCCACATATTTTCTAAATGTGCCTATATTTGTCAATCTCCGGCCGTTTACCAGCTTTGAATCGCGGTAATCGAAATTTTTATTGTATTCCGCCAATTCCTGAGTTTTGGTTTCAATATATTCTCTGATCAACTTAAAATTCTTGAATTGATCAATCAATTCAGGTCCGCAAATTTTGATGCTATTCTGATCGATAAATATGGCTCTTTTTATTCGCCGGCCGCCTGAAATCTGCATTCCGCGCCAGTTTTTAAATGAAACTTCGATTAGTTTGTGGATTGGAAATACTGTAACTGTTTTATCCCAGTTTTGTACCTTCATGGTGTGTAATGCGATATCGATGACATCACCATTTGCGCCAAAGTCAGGCACTTCTATCCAATCACCAACGCGGACCAAATCATTTGAAGAAATCTGGATGCTGGCTACAAATGACAGAATTGTATCCCGGAAGACTATGATCAGGACTGCGGTCATGGCACCCAGACCCGTAAGCAAAAACCAGGGTGACCGGCCAATTAGCGTAGCGATGATGATGATACCACCAAATATGTAAATAAACAGTTTGGCTACCTGAATATAACTTTTAATCGGTTTGTTTCGGCCTGAATCAGTTTTATTGTAAAATAGGTTGATTTTGGTCAGAAGTGCTCCGGCTATAAGGAGGGCAAAGAAGCTAACTCAATGCGACAGATACCCGCTGAATCAATTCCTCCAATTCAGGTACCAAGTATCCAAAATTGTAGATGATAAGCAGGGGTGGTAAGAATGATATACGACGCATAAGTTTGTCATCGAATAGCAGGTCGTCGAGTTTTGTTTTACTTTTCTTTATAATTTTACCGATCTGCTTCAGAATATATTTATGAGTAACAAAATATGCGATTAGAGCTAAAATAAGAACGCTGGTTAGAGTGATACTTTGCCACAAGAGTGGATTCTCTACTGCCCATTTATCCAGATTTTCAATCATTGTTTTCATCACATATCCTTCGATATTATAGTATTAATTCAAACACTGTACTCACCACTGTTCGAAATTTAGATTATCTAACTCAGATTGCCTATTGCCTATTGCCTATCGCCAATGGCCATTGTTCGCTCTTTTTAAATTCACCCGGAATCCGGTAATTTTTTGTAAAAATCAAAAAGATGCCTGCTATAAACAGGGGTATGTTTAATGATCTCGGTTAAACTGGTTTCATTACCGGCATAGTCGGAAATTAATTTATATGATTTAACCGGTATTTCGTAACGCGATCCCACCTGTGCACAACCCCATAACTCCATATCCACCGATTGTGCTATTGTAGCAAGTCTTTGAGCATGATCATCATTCGTCACCGGTTTTTCAACAGATATACAATTAATTTGCGGACGTAAATTTGTTGTGGAAAAAGTAATATCCGATCCTTCAAGAAAAATATTTCCTATACCATAGATTTGATTTATTTGCAGAGTTTTATCCAACGCACCAGCGATCCCCAGATTGAGGATTTGTGTAATTTTTGTACCGAAATAATCGAGTACTCTCTGGATTTTCTCCACTCCCGGATTTAATCCCATACCTGTCAGTAATAATATCTCATTTTCATGACGGTAAAGACCCGGAAAGTAAAATTCAACCGGAATATTATGTTTACGTTTGATAAATTCCCGGGCTTCTGCTTTATGTGCAAATGTAATAAGTAGCATATTCCTTAAGTAATCCTGATATTGATCTATCTATCTTACGCCCTCCATCATATGGCCAGGTCATAGAGAGATAGGTCATGATACTAAGTCTATTGATTTATAAAAAGCATCCATTTATCTTTAAAATGTAATATAGATATCAATTTCCATCAAAAAATATTTATTATTTTTACACATTCTTTGTAAATATCTTTGTCTGTAATACTCTGAGGAGTGGAATGATGCAACACCTGGTAATTATTGGTAACGGCATTGCTGGCGTAACTACGGCAAGATATGTAAGAAAAAAAAGTGATATGAAAATCACAATCATTTCTTCTGAAACAGATCACTTTTTTTCAAGAACCGCGCTCATGTATATCTATATGGGGCATATGAAGTATGAACATACCAAACCATATGAGGATAGTTTTTGGTCAAGAAATGACATCAATTTACTCCGTGATTATGTGAATAAAGTAGATACAGATACAAAAACATTGTACCTGAAGTCCGGAGGCACGATAGCCTATGATAAACTTGTTATCGCCAGTGGATCTCTGAGTAATAAATTTGGTTGGCCCGGACAGGACTTGCCGGGCGTACAGGGATTGTATTCATATCAGGATTTAGAACTATTAGAAAAAAATACAGCTCATGTTAAACGTGCTGTAATTGTGGGGGGTGGGCTGATTGGCATCGAATTAGCTGAAATGCTGTTATCCAGAAATATTCAGGTGACTTTTTTAGTGAGGGAAGATAATTTTTGGAATGTCATCCTTCCCAAAGAGGAGGCAGAACTGATAGATCGGCATATCCTGGAGCATGGCATTGATTTAAGATTGTCTACCGAATTGAAGGAAATTAAATCCGGTCCGGATGATAGAGTCAACTGTATAATTACCAATAAAAATGAACCTATCGAATGTCAGTTTGTTGGGCTCACGGTCGGAGTTCATCCCTATATTGAATTCATTAAAGACTCAAAAATAAAGACTGATCGCGGTGTTATCGTCAATGATTTTCTAGAGACAAATGTTCCTGATGTATATGCTGCCGGTGATTGTACTGAAATTTTAGCATCTGAACCAGGGCAGCGAAACCGGGTAGAGCAGTTGTGGTATACCGGCCGTATGCAGGGTGAAGTTCTGGCTAAAACGATTTGCGGTGAGAGAACCAGTTATGAAAGAGGAATCTGGTTTAATTCTGCCAAATTTTTTGATATTGAGTATCAGACCTATGGTTTCGTCAGCAATAATGCGCGTGAGGGTGAAGACTCCTTTTACTGGGAAAGTGCAGATCACAGGCATTGCCTTCGTATCGTCTATAGTGCTGAAGACCAGGTTGTTAAGGGGATTAATGTGTTTGGAATACGAATGAGTCAGGAAGTCTGTCAGGCCTGGATAAGAAAGGAGAGGGATCTTGGTTATGTAATTGATCATTTACATCAAGCTGAATTTTGATCCGGAGTTTTATAAGTGCTTCTGGTCCGAAATATCACAATCATATGCCGCGCAAAATACAGTTGAATTTTCTGAAACCATTATTGATTGAGGCATACAATGCATAGCCCAAATAAACATGATACTATACATGATAAAAATTATCCTGTATTAATCAAGATCGGTGTTTCAATGGTGTCAGTCGGTATGCTAATACTCCTGATTGCTCTAACCGGTTTTACCGGTACGGCGCCATTGGTAACATTGATCCTGAGTATTGGTATGATAACCGTCGGCGCCACCATCTATATCATTGCCCGGGCCAAAGAAGTTTTACCCGGGATAAAGAACAATGGTATCTTCTTTGATTCATACAGTTCGCGAGGTATGATTGGCTGGATGCTGGGTATCATATTTACTGGTTTTTACATTGTACTTTACTGGTATCCCGAATACCTTGAGAATTGGATTCGGCTTGTGGATCCATTGGCGTATTTAATTTCACATCAACCGGCTGATCAGTGGTTTTTATATGGCACTTTTTATACGCTGGCAATTTTGATCATGGGTTTAAGAATGATCATATACAAATATCGACATAATCGTTATCATCAGATCAGGACCGGTTCGATTATGTTTTTTCAGTTGGCTTTTGCGTTCCTGATACCGTATATCCTGAAGGGTTTCAATCAACCTGATTTTTATTTCTCATATTTCTGGCCTTTAAAATATGACTATCTCTTTCCGGGAAATTTTAATTACCTTATGTCACACCCTGGTGGTCTGGGAATCTTTATGGTGTTTTGGGGTGCAATTATGACATTTATCGCAACACCGGTGTTAACCTATTTCTTTGGCAAAAGATGGTATTGTTCCTGGGTGTGCGGTTGTGGTGGATTGGCCAATACGCTTGGCGATCCCTATCGTCAGTTATCTGACAAATCCTTACGTGCCTGGAAGATTGAAAGATGGAGTATCCACTCCGTTCTGGTACTCATTGTTATTACAACCATCGCCTTGTGGATAAATTCGATGACCGGGGGTGCGGTTCTTGGTGAATTTTCTGGAAAATTATCCCGATTCTATGGGTTTGCGATTGGCGCGTTATTTTCCGGTGTGATTGGGGTAGGTTTTTATCCGATCCTGGGTAGCCGCGTTTGGTGTCGTTTTGGATGTCCGCTGGCAGCGATTTTAGGTATTCAACAGAAATTCTTCTCCAAATTCCGCATTACGACCAATGGCGGTCAGTGCATCTCCTGTGGCAATTGTTCCACCTACTGCGAAATGGGTATTGATGTTCGCTGGTATGCCCAACGTGGACAGAACATAATTCGCGCTTCCTGTGTGGGCTGTGGTGTCTGCTCTGCAGTATGCCCGCGGGGAGTACTCAAATTGGAAAATAGTCCCCGATCTGACCGGTATAATCTAATCGAAGTATGAAAACAGAAGATTTGAGATTAGAAATTAACAGTTGGCCGTTGGAAATTGGCAATATACAATTGGTAATCTCTAATCTCTAATTCAATTACCAATTACCAATTCCAAATTTCTGATCCTATGAGATGATTTTTATTTGTCTCGAATAGGGAATAAATCATAGATTCGTATGATTAAATGAAACACTTGTATCGGGGAGCGAATGTCTGGCAGGAAGAGTAAATTCTTTATCATTTTGCTAATTGCGAGTTTTTGGATTGATTGTTCAGCTGACAATCGCTGGGAACAGTATGTGAAAAATGATTTTGAGCGGTTTAAAAGACAAATGAACTTTCAGACATTACTTATTACTGGTGGTTGGCTGTCCGGAATGTATCTATTGTCCGCCTATGATGAAGATTTGAATACAGATGTCAAATCGATTTATACGGGTAACTGGAAAACTTATTTTAATACCATAGACCACCTGGGATATTTGCCATATACCTTGGTTGGCTCGATTGGAATTACAGCCCTAACCATGCTGGGTGAGGATAAAAAATTGCAAGATGCAGCATTTACTTCCCTTCAGGCAATCATTACCAGCAGCATATTTGTCGGGGCATTTAAAATAGTTTTAGGTCGCAGCCGACCGGATGCCGGAAACGGGCCAAAGTATTTTAAACCTTTTACTGATTTTAACGCCTCCTTCCCATCGGGGCACACAGCTGTGGCTTTTGCGATGGTGACACCCTGGATTTACTATTATCCCCATCCACTCACATATGCGCTTTTAGTATTTCCGGCCAGTACGGCAATCTCGCGAATGGTTCTGGACCGGCACTGGTTTACTGATGTGTTAACCGGCGCGGTGATAGGTTCTGTGGTGGGCATTACCCTGGCCAAGTGGCATCGGGAACTGGCAAATGAAAAAGGATTCTATGATCCGCAAGAAACTCCGCCTACCCTTGTATCTTTCACTATGAAGTTTTGAGCAATTGGCTTGTCAGGAGTATCTTGCTTAAATTGTTGTTGGATACTCAATTAGGAATTAGGAATGAGAGATTTAAATTTGTAATTAGTTATTTGTAATTGGTAATTTTAAAATTCCTAATCGTTCCTTTTGTGCCTTTATGAAAGTTGAATTATCCAGGTAAATTCAAAAATGTTGCAGACCAATATAATGCTAACTATTTAATACTACAGAAATCGAGAATCTACTATATATGAAAGCTGACTTACGATTGTATCCCGTGTATTATAAAACAAACGATTGATGCCATACAAACCGGCATTACAGACGATAAAATACAAAGAGATGCAATAAATAAAACATTGGCATACCTTCAATCCGCCGACTTTGAAATGTCGCCTCCGGAACTGGGTAAAAATATCTACAAGATTATCAGCGAAGCGACGGGTATTACAGACTTGTATGGAGATGAAAAATTCCGCTTTAACCGGTTTGTATTAGATAACTATCATCTATTAAAAAAAATCGTTTATTTAAGCGACGATCCGGTATATCTGGCGGCAAAATTGTCAATAGCGGGCAATCAATTTCGGTTTCGGGATGGAAATGCGGATACACAACTTCGCGAAATGCTGGCTGAAATTCATAAGATCTCATTTGCGATAGATGATTACGCCAATTTTATTGACGATATACTGAAAACAAAAAATATTCTTTATCTGGCGGATAATGCCGGAGAAATTGTGTTTGATAAATTGTTCATTGAAGTATTAAAGAAGTTCTACCCGGAACGGGGTCATCAATTTACGGTGGTTGTACGCGGCGCACCGATTATTAATGATGCAACAATGAAAGATGCAGAGATGATAGATATGGATGAAGTTGCATCGGTGATAGATAATGGGGATAATGCACCGGCAACCCTCCTGCACCGCGTTTCTGACCATATGCGAACTATATATGATTCTGCTGAGTTAGTTATTTCCAAGGGCCAGGGGAATTTTGAAAGTCTGAATGAAGAAGATAAAAAAATATATTTTTTATTTCGCATCAAATGTGCCGTAATCAGTAAAGAACTTAATGCGCCGGAGGGGGGGCTTGTATTGATGCACTCAAAAAGACTAACTCAAAATATTCGCTGTGACCAAAATATCCAAATAAAAGATGAGTGATTAATTATGACCAATGAATTACAAAAATCGTCAGAAATTGCACTGCGTGATTGCCTGAACTTACAAAGCCATGAAAATTTAATGGTACTTACCGATGATCGTACACAAACCATAGGTGAGGCACTGTTTATGGTTGGCAAAAAAATCGGTAACGAAGCGATCCTGGTTGTGATGCCAATGCGTGAGGTTAATGGTCAGGAACCGCCTGATAGTATCTCAGAATTAATGACAAAGTATGATGTCGTCATTTGCCCGACAGCGAAATCTCTAACACACACCACGGCACGCAGGAATGCCTGCACTGCAGGAGCCCGCGTGGGAACCATGCCGGGCATCACAGAGGAGGTTATGATTCGTACAATGGGTGCTGATTATCATAAAATTGCGGAGCGGACGGATAAATTAACAAAAATTCTTACCCCGGCCACTATGGTGCATGTTACCACAGAAGCCGGAACAGATATCATGATCCCGATCCAACATATTGATGCAATTTCTTCGACCGGACTGGTAACTGAAAAGGGCAAGTTTGGTAATCTTCCCAGCGGCGAATCATATCTGATGCCGGAAGAAGGTAAGACTAATGGTGTGTTTGTGGTGGATGCGTCCTTTGCCGGGATTGGAAAAATCGAATCCGAACCAATTCGAGTTACGGTAGAAAACGGATATGCCGTTAAAATCGAGGGCGGGGAAGAGGCCAAACGATTAGATGAAATGCTAAAACCACTGGGGCATGATGCCTATAATGTCGCAGAATTGGGTATTGGTACAAATGATCAGGCGATAGTCACCGGTATGATTCTGGAAGATGAAAAAGTAATGGGAACCGCTCATATTGCTTTAGGTAATAATATGAGTATGGGTGGCACCTGTAATGTAGGTATCCATGTCGATGGCGTTTTCTTCAAACCAACCATCAGGGTTGATGATCAGGTTATTTTGCAGGATGGGAAATTGTTAATAGATTAGGCAAGAAGGCCAAAGGGTAAAGGCCTAAGGAAAATAGGCTAAGAGGATAAAGGGCCAAAGGTGAAGAAAATTAGTCTGACTTTGTCATCTTGTAAAGATCTTTTACCCGCAGTACAGGTTCAGATGCGTGAAAAACTTGTCTAAATATATATAAATATCATTATTTCCCGGAACGGTCACAGACCGTTCCCTACGATCGCCAATTGCCTATTGCCAATCGTTTATCTCCTATCGGATCACGATTATTTCCTTCTGCGGGTGGCTCAAATACTCTGCGCCGTCTTTGGTGATTACCACCATTTCTTCAATTGTGGCAACACCGCGATCTTTGACTGTGAGCCGTGGTTCAATCGTAAACACCATTCCCTCTTCAAGTACTTCAAATGGCTTGTTGGCGTATTTCTCCCAGGGCGGACCAAGCAAAGCGGTTCCGTCGTGGGAAAATCGTCCAACCTGATGACCGAGACCATGAGGAAACTCATCAAATCCGGCCGATGTGACAACCTCCCGGGCTACTTTGTCAATTTCGTGACCCTGCCGGCCAGCTGAAATTGCCTGTTTTGCTGATTCGATTGCCTGGACTATTGTATCAAATCCTATTTGCACATCATCCGGGACCGAATCTTCTCCTTCACGCAAAATATAGAAAGTGCGTTGCATATCCGAACAATACCCATTGTATTTTACGCCGAAATCCATATTCAGAATGTGACCCCGGTCTACTTTTTTTTCGGTTGGTGCATAATGAGCTCCGGCGCCTTCAGGACCGGTAAACACGGCCGGACACACAGTCTCTTCCCAGGCCAGAGCAACACCGGCTGATTTTGCTTCCTGCTTCATGAATTGTGCGATTTCCTGTTCGGTTCTTCCCGGCTGAATAAAGTGAGTGACCTTATCGAATATATTTTCAGTAATCGCAATCGCTTCTTTCATGTAGGAAATTTCAGTATTTGTTTTTCTTTGACGTAATGCGGATATGATATTTTCTGCAGAGATCAGGCGATTGTGAAAACCGATTTCTTCTAAATACTCATGTAAAGTCAGATACATTCCGTAGGTCAATCCATCACACACCTCGCTGCCTTTTGAAAAATTGATGGCAATCTGTTTCGGATTAAGCTGTTTAAGATACTCTTGGAGTGGTTGTTTTACTCCCTCTACAAATCCTGTCACTGTGTCATAGGCCCCGGTATCTTCCACAGTCATTTTATCATATTGCCCGACGATGGCATGAGTGTCCCTGCTTTTACTGATGATAAATGCCGAGTGCCATGTTATATCCGCACTAACCAGAAAAGCCAGGGTTGGATCACCATTGATCTGACTTTCCCGGGCAAAGGTTATCCAGCAATCAATATCAAATTCATTTAATATATCTTTGGCTTGATTTACTTTTTCCTGAATTAACATCCGTTTATCTCCTCAGTTCTCATAGTCCATACCATTTAAAGGTTCATGGGTATATTCTTTATCTAAAATTTGTGTCATATGATGCTAAAAGATCCCTCAAATATCTAATTATTGCTAAGTTTAAGGCATTATTTGGAATTTTACCAGTTTAACCCAAACTGTGATCAAAGGCATGGAGCCTGTACTTATATAAATACGATGTTTGATTGTTATCCCGAATTATCTGAAAGAATTTTTGCTGCATTATTTTTCAAATCAGAATAATATGACATCAACCCTCTTTGTTACAAAGCACTAAAAATATTTTATTTACTTTCTTTACTGTAAGTCTTTATATTTAAAGATTAAAGATCATTTACATATCTGAAACAAAACTGTATGCGGTAAATGTTCATAAGCTTTCTGACAGGATTACAGGTTATGTAGCTTATTCAGACTCAAACTTTAAAATTCCGAAACAAGTTGCAATGATATCTTGGCCTATATTAACATTTTGGATAATTTTCTAATATATATGATTACTAAAAACGTAAATAATTCAGATATATTCGCTGGCTATAGCAAAGTAATTGATGAATTAATCCAGTTAATTTTATCGCTGTCCCAATCAAAAAGAACCGGGATTCAAGCGGATAAAATTGAAAAATCAATAACGAACCTGGTTGTCAAAGTTCAAAAAGAATACGGGCGTACATTACTGCAAACGATTGAAAGCACCGGTACAAACCCTCCGCAAATCTTTAAAAATAATCCGGATCTTGAACAACCATATCAAATCATGGCCCATTTATTAAAAATTATAAATGATAAAATAATATTAAAAAAATTGGAAAAATCAAGGGAAACCACAGTTTTATACCTCGTTCAGAACATATTTGACTCCCTAATTATTGATTTATTCAAACGATATACTATAGAAAATCACAAAAATATAAGACACTATGAAAATGTGATAGAGAAATTTAAAATTGTAAAAAATGATCTTCAGAAACAATTGGATTCCACATATGAAATTATAAAAAATACACCTATCGGTTTAGCTGGATGCGATGCAGATCTAAATGTGAGATTATGGAATCCTATCGCTGCAAATCTTACCGGTTATAAACATTCGGATATAATCGGAAAACGTATTGTTGATATATTTACAGAATCTTCCCGTACGGTCTTTTTAAATCAAGTGTGGAAGGATCATCCTGAGATTAGAAAAATAAAATTGAATGTGCAAACCAAGCAAGGTGGTATCTTCAATGCATTTGTTCTGATAAATAGTTTAAAATCTGAATTAAAACAAAAAATCCATTATATAATTAACTTTTTTGATTCAGGTAAAGATGAAAAAATAAAATTACAACTTGAAAAAATTGAACAATTAGGTGCAATCGCCCGTCTTTCTGATGCAGTTATGCATGATATTCGCAACCCGATTAATGTACTTGCCCTTAATATTGATGTACTGATCCAGCAACTTACCGATATGATCCCGGATGGATCAGAATCAATGACTATGATAAACAGTATAAACCGACAACTATCCACATTGACCGATAATTTGAATCGTTACATAGGCTATTCCAAAATTACTGAACTGCAGCTGGAGCATCTCGATATTAAGACACTTCTTGATGAATTGATTATAGAAGCACGTCTGCAGTTATCGGGCAGCAAGATTGAATTGAAATATCGTCCCACAAGGACCCGAAAAAAAATACTTGGGGACAGAGTTCAATTGATCCGCGTACTTAAAAATTTAATAAATAATGCCAAAGAATCTATCGAAGGACGCGGAACCATTACTGTATATGCGCAGGTTCGCAATAAAAAAATGAAATTGAATATTGTTGATAGCGGTATCGGTATTAAATCGGAGAATATTGAAAACATTTTTAAACCGTATTTTACCGATAAGGAAAAGGGTACAGGGCTGGGATTATTTATTGTCCGTGAGGTTGTCAGGGCACATCATGGTAAGGTTTATTGTAGTTCTGAACTAAATCGGGGTTCACACTTTACAATCAGTATACCGGTTATTTCTGAGTGAATAGTACTTCTGAAATCGGAGATGTTCCATGAATAAATTAAAAATACTTTTAATAGATGACGAAAAAGATGCCCTGGATGCCATGCGAATTGGGTTGAGTACCGAGAAATCGTATCAAATTCAAGTAGCTCCCTCACGTAATGATGCGATAAATATTATTAAATCCGGATTAATTGATATAGTAGTTACAGATTTGAAATTAAAAGATGGAACCGGCTTGGAAATTCTTACATTTATACAGGAAAATTTTCCTAAAATCTCAGTTATAATAGTCACCGCATACGGATCGATTGACAGCGCCGTTAAAGCAATTCGCGGCGGTGCATATGATTATCTGCAGAAACCTATCCGACTGACAGAATTAAAACGAGTCCTCAGCAGGATTGCAGAGAATATTAATTTAAAAAAGGAAAATGAGAAATTACGAAAACAATTAAAGGGTAAAAATTATAATTCACCGCTCTTGGGTTACAGTGCCAAGTTTAAACAGATATTAAATCTAATCGAGCAGGTCGCACCGGCACAAAGTACTATCCTGATTATGGGTGAAAGCGGGACCGGTAAAGAGTTGGTTGCATCGGCAATTCACTATGCAAGCCCGCGACACGATAAACCGTTTGTAAAAATAAACTGTGGTGCCATGCCTGAAACTCTGATCGAATCTGAATTGTTTGGTTTCGAAAAGGGTGCATTTACCGGAGCTCAAAAACAAAAAAAAGGAAGGATCGAAACAGCACATAAAGGTACATTGTTTTTAGATGAAATCGGTGACCTGCCAAAAAATATGCAGGTGAAATTATTACGCGTCCTGCAAAATGGCGAACTTGAACATCTTGGTGGCACAGAGACAATAACAGTGGATGTCCGTATTGTTGCGGCTACAAATTCGGACTTGGAAAAAATGGTTGAAGAAGGATCTTTTCGTGACGATCTCTACTACCGGTTGAACGTGATTTCAATTTCTATGCCGCCCCTGCGCGAAAGAGAAGAGGATATTATTTATCTGGCCCAGCATTTTATCGATAAGTATAATTTAATCAATCAAAAAGAAATTGAAGGATTGGCACCAAAAGTAGTCGGGAAAATGAAACAATATCCGTGGAAAGGCAATATCCGCGAGCTGGAAAATATGATCGAGCGCGCAGTAGTCCTTGCCCGGGAAAAGACACTCCAGTTACATCACTTTCCGGAATTGAACAGTGATGTACAAGAGACATCAGATAGCTACATTATGCCGGCGGGCTCATCTCTGGCCGAAATTGAAAAAGAGGCTATCGAAAAAACACTCATATCTCATCAGTATGATAAAAATAAAACAGCCATGAGCCTGCAAATTGGTTTGGCCACACTATATCGTAAAATTAAGACCTATGGACTTGAAAATAAATAATGTTTAATTCGTCTCCGTAACACATTTCGTAATATTACTTTTCTGACAACGGTCCAGGGTCTCATACTTTAATTTATTCTATCCTGAACACCTCAATTTATTTCTATATTTATTGAAATGAATATCAATTTTACCATAATGATAATTTTTTTACCAGGTAATTGATAAAAATTATCGAAATGATAAAAATCGATTCTATTTGAATTGAACTCATTCCTGCAACAACAATATTATTAAAGACTTATCGCTTAAAATATATATTGGCATTATTGTTGTAACAACAAGTTTACGGTTATAGAAACGGAGTATGTCGTTTATGATTGAAGAGAGACAAAGTTTTTATAGGTCAATATTAATTGAGAAAAGAAAGTTCATTTCAAATAATATTGCGCGATTAAGGGAGATGTCCCGGATATCTGAAGAAGAATCTAAAAAATACGCTACTCATTTGGCTGATGAAGGCAGTGATACAATCGGGATTGAAGAGTGTTATATGCTTCTCTCGCGCGAGTTGATGTATTTGCAACAAATAGATGTTGCACTTCTGGCAATCGAAAGCGGTAATTATGGGACATGCGAAAATTGTGGAAAAGAAATCCCCCACGAAAGACTGGAAGCAGTACCAACCACTGATACCTGTGTTGAGTGTAAATCAAGTAAAATAAAAAGCAGAATTTCTAATTAACCGGTGTTACTATATTCGTGATAAATGAAGAAATATTAGATCCATCATATAGCATGCAAAAAAGAGCCATTCAAATGTTAAAAATCAGGTCGATCAAGCCCGCAGACCGGGCAGAGATTTATGAACTGATGCAACAGGACACCAAATTTTCCTCCGGTGAAATCCAGGCCACGCTTAATCGGATTGATGTACATCTTTTTGATACTTACCAGAAGTTATATATAGTCATCAAAGCTGCAAATGATAAAAATGATCTCCTGGGTTATGCCGTATATGGTGCAGATCCAAATGCTGCGGATACATATAATATTTATAATCTGGTTAAATCACCTCTGATTGGCAACAATGAAATTTTATCACAATTGCTTGTCTATATTGAGGATGAAGTAAAAAGGAAAAGGGGACGGATTATTATCAGCGAAATTTCCTCAAACATTTATAATGAATACTATCGTAGAATTTATCGGCGACAAAATTTTAAGCTGTCTACTAAAATAAAGGACTTTTATTCGCTGGGTGAAGATAAATTAATCCTGTTTAAAAATCTTACTCAAAATAAATTGAATTAATATGAGAAATATAAAGAAAAACCCAAATTCCTTGCTTGGTAAACTTTCCCCCTCTACAAATGAATTGTTGGGAAGAGATAAGGATACACTACAAAGAGATTTTATAAACCATTTAGAGTTTTCACTCGGCAAAGATCGCTATTCTGCCACAAAACATGACTATTACAAATCTCTCTCTTTAACCATCCGTGACAGGATGTTTGAACGATGGATTGAAACTCAGCAAACATATTATAATCAAGGAGTTAAGCGCATTTATTTTATCTCATTGGAATACATGCTGGGCCGCTTGTTAGGTAATTCACTGCTTAATACAGGATTGTATCAGGAATCCAAACAGGCTCTCTGGGAATTAGGGCTTGATCTGGAAGAGTTGCAGGAAATGGAAAGTGATCCTGGATTAGGAAATGGGGGGTTGGGGAGACTTGCGGCCTGTTTTTTGGATTCGATGGCCACTCTGGAATTACCTGTTAATGGGTATGGTATTCGCTACGAATATGGTATATTTTCACAAAAGATTAAAAACGGGTATCAAACTGAAATGCCCGATCACTGGCTTCGATACGGATATCCCTGGGAAATCGAACGTCCGGAATTCACGTATCCGGTAAAATTTTATGGCTATGTTAACCAGGAGCTTGATGAAGCGGGGCAGTTACGCTTTAACTGGATTCAGACGGATGATTCGATGGCGATTGCCTATGATATACCAGTTCTGGGTTATAAAAACAATACAGTCAATACACTACGATTGTGGGCAGCAAAATCAGGTGATGAATTCAATTTGTCATATTTCAATGATGGAGATTATGATAAAGCAGTAAAAGATAAAATAGATTCAGAGGTTATATCCAAAGTTCTATATCCAAGAGATGATCTATACCAGGGTCGTGAACTACGCTTAAAACAGGAATATTTTCTCTCATCGGCCACTTTGCAGGATATTGTCCGGCGATTTAAAAAAGTATCTGATAATTTTACATCGTTTTCAAATAAAGTAACTATTCAACTCAATGATACCCATCCTGTGCTTTGTATTCCCGAACTGATGCGTATCCTGATAGATCAGGAAAACATCCCCTGGGAAAAAGCGTGGGACATCACATCAGCGACTTTCGCCTATACGAATCATACAATACTACAGGAGGCACTTGAATCCTGGCGCGTGGATTTAATGCAGAAAGTATTACCCCGCCACCTACAGATAATACGGGAAATTGACAAAAGGTTCATGGCTACCTTGCAAATTAACCATATTCCCGAAGAGAAAGTTCATACAATGTCAATTATTCAGGAACAGGATAATAATATTCGTATGGCCAATCTCGCAATTATCGGCAGTTTTTCGGTAAATGGAGTTTCAGAACTCCATAGCCGGTTAATTCAAACCGGAATATTTCAGAATTTTTATCAGCTCTGGAAATCGAAATTCAATAATAAAACCAATGGAATCACTCAGCGGCGCTGGCTTAAATTATGCAATCCACGCCTTTCTGCACTGATCAGCGAGACAATTGGTGATGATTGGATTTTGGATTTGTATCAGTTAAAAAAAATAGAATCATATATTACAAATAAATCTTTCCTATCACAGTGGACAAAAGTAAAAGATGAGAATAAAAAGGATCTGGCAAGTTTTATAAAAGGTAAATACAATCTTGAGATTAATCCTGATTCAATATTTGATTGCCATATTAAACGAATTCATGAATATAAACGCCAATTACTAAATATTCTACACGTTATTAGCATTTATAACCGTCTCAAATCAGGTGTCAAATTTAACTATTTCCCGCGAACATTTATTTTTTCTGGTAAGGCCTCTCCTTCATATTATATGGCTAAGTTAATCATCAAATTGATTAATAATGTAGCTGAACTTGTAAACAAAGATCCACAAATCAGTGATCAGTTGAAAGTGGTTTTTTTACCCGACTATTCTGTTACACTGGCACAGAAAATTATTCCAGCCGCAGATATTTCAGAACAAATCTCAACGGCAGGAATGGAAGCTTCCGGAACCGGTAATATGAAATTTACTCTGAACGGTTCTGTGATTTTGGGAACTCTGGATGGCGCGAATATTGAAATAATGGAGGAAGTCGGCAAAGAGAATATATTTATTTTTGGATTGGATGCCCATCAGATTCTTAAACAGCGTGCAAAAATTTACAGGCCCTCAGAATTTTATTTTCAAAATCAAGATTTGCGGGCAGTCATAGATATGATTGAAGGGGGATATTTTGCCCATGGTGATCGCGAACTATTTAAACCTATTGTAAACTCATTGTTAGGAATTGACTATTATATGGTCATGGCAGACTTCAGCAGTTACTTGGATGCACAAAATGATATTACAAATGTATATACCGATAAAGACAAATGGACTAAGATGTCAATAAGTAACACTGCAAATATGGGTAAATTTTCCACAGATCGGACTATTCGCGAATATGCATCTGAAATTTGGAAAGTAAAGCCAGTTAAGGTAAAAATAAAATCATCTCCGGATTTATAAAAAGTTCTGATGTACAAAATAAATTTCTTGTTTTATGCAGTATAGACACATTCTGTTTCCAAAATTTCATTTTGATAGTAGATATTTCCCATTCGGCGCAATTTTTATCAAAATGATAATATATAATAATACCTCAAATTAATATTTTTGTAGCGATGTTCGTAACTGCAATAATAATAATAATTTATGAGCTAATATCAATCTGTGGCACAAGAATTGCATTTCATGCGGTATAATTTAATAATAATTAACCACTTTTTGCGGTTAATTAAAAAAGTAATGCCTTAGCTAATATGGCGATTGTGTTAGCTGTAGGGCAGAAAAATATAGGAGCAATACAATGTTAAAAACAAAGCAAATTTTTGCAGTAATGATGACTGGTTTACTGTGTATGTTCGTTACAGGCCTAATGGCGCAGGATGTTGAAACCTATACCGGAATGGTAAAAGGAATCGACTGGGATGATGACGGAAACGTATTAAGTGCTGCCCTTGTATTTGATCTTGAAGAAGAAGATGAGGACGGTAACATTGAGACACTCTCGGTTGAATTTCTGATTGAGGATGACGCCATCGGGAAGCAACTGTACGAACTTGATGGGAGAGCAGTCGAAGTAGTTGGTGAGGTAAGTGAGGATGATGAAGGTGTGGTTTCTATAAAAGTAAAGTCTTTTAAAATAGTTGCATTTGATGATGAAGAATCATCAGATGACGAACCAGAAGAACCACTGCAATAATTATTCTGAACGTGCTGTTCGGCCTGAAATTAATTGTTATCTCGGGAGGATAATATTTAAACGAGCGGCACGTTCTAATAATTCAAGGAACTAAATGCTCAATATAAGAAAAATATTGTTTCCAACTGATTTTTCAAAATGCTCTAAACAGGCATTTTCTCATGCCCTGTTCATGGCTGAAAAACATGATGCGGAAATCCATATGTTGCATGTAATTACCTTACATGAAAATGATTCCTATAAGGCCGAATATGATTATCCGAATCTTGAGGAGTATAATGTACATCTTGAAAAACGCGCGGATGAGAGAAGTGATCAGCTAATTAAATCTCATAATGCGGAGAGAATAAAAATCCACAAAGTTCAAAAACGGGATTATTCTCCTCCTTCTGCGATTCTGGAGTATGCAAAGGGAAACGATATAGATCTAATTGTAATGGGTACTCAGGGGCGTCGAGGCCTTGGTTACCTGTTTCTGGGAAGCACTGCCGAAGAAATTACCAGATATGCCCGGCGTCCGGTGTTAACCGTACGAGAGCAAAAAACCGCGAAGCCGATAAAAAAAATAAATAACATATTATTGCCGCTTGATTTGTCCCGACGGTCCGGACAAGCCCTGGCCTATGCCAAAGAACTCTGTCATGATTATGATGCGAATTTGAGCATTTTGCATGTTGTTGAAGACAGAATTCAACCGGATTTGTATGCTACCGGGAGATCTTTGGTATTTAATACCATGCCGGAGATTACAGAAAAATGTACAATAATGATCAAAAAATTGCTTGATGATATCGGCGGTGCCGGAACGGAAGTTAAAATTAAAATTACGGAAGGGTATGCTGCAAGGGAGATATTGAAATACATCAATAAAAATGATATTGATTTGGTGCTGATCAGTTCTCATGGGCGCAGCAAATTGGAGCACTTTTTGTTAGGTAGTGTTTCGGAGAAAGTAGTCCGCAGATCAAGTGTGCCGGTTTTCATGCTTAGAACCTTTGGAAAACATTTGCTGAAATAACTCATATTTAGTCTGATTTTTTTTAAGGCGGTACTTAATACATGAAAAAAGAAATACCAATGGAAAATATAGATTTTAAACTTGTGGATATTCTGGATAATGCAGAGAGCGATTTCGAGCAGTTTGATGCAGATTTGGAAACGCAAAAACGCATTGCACGTAACTCCGATATGCCAATAGAAGAAAGACTTGAAGCTTATGAGGATGTGATTGATTCGCAGATTGGTGATTCTACTCTGACAAGGGCAAGAAATATCGAGCGCCAAATTGGACTTAGACAATTATATTTGAAATTCGAAGGGGGGAATCCAACCGGTACACAGAAAGATCGCATTTCGTTTGCCCAGGCCATGGATGCTCTGCGGCGTGGATTTGATACGGTGACCATGGCGACATGTGGTAACTATGGAGTGGCTATGGCTCTCTCAACATCGCTGGCCGGGCTTGATTGTCATATCTTTATTCCCGAGCAATACCAAACCAAGCGCAAATCTGAGATGACCGCGCTCGGTGCGAAAATCATTACCGTTACTGGGGACTATGAGCAGGCAGTCAATGAATCACTTGAATATGCGGTAAAGAATGAGTTTTATGATGCAAATCCCGGTGGCGCAAACACAGCCATTCAACTGCGGGCCTATGGCGAAATTGCCTATGAAATATATGACGAGTTGCGCGATGCCCCGTCAGTCGTAGCCGTGCCTGTTTCAAACGGCACAACTATAGCCGGAATTTTTAAAGGATTTCTGAGTTTATATCGCCGGGGAAAAACATCTAAGATACCCAAAATGATCGCCGGATCCTCCTTCAATAAAAATCCGATTGTCAATGCCTATCTGAAAGGAAAAGAAAGTTGTGAAGATCTGGAGCCATCCAAAATAAAGGAAACCAAAATTAATGAACCCCTGATAAACTGGCATTCCATCGATGGAGATCTTGCATTATCAGCAATAAGGAAGACGGGTGGCTGGGCACACAATGCAAGCGATAAAAGTATGTTGTCCTATTCCCGGAAAATTAAAGAGCAGGAAGGTATGCATGTTTTACCTGCGTCCACTGCAGGTTTAATTGCCTTGTTTGAACAACATGAGCGATCAAATCTGCCAAATGACCGATATGTTGTAATTCTTACAGGAAGGAAAGCATGAAATCTGACAATAAAAGTGTGGTGTACTGCGAAGGCGCGTTTAATACCACGTATGGCAAAACAGCACATGGATTGGTACGCTTTACTAAAAGATATCAGATAGTAGCTGTCATTGATTCAAAGTATGCCGGGAAAGATGCCGGTATGGTACTTGATGGAAGCCACAAAAATATTCCGGTTTTTGCCAGTTTAGCAAAAGCCTTAAAATATGCAGAACAACAAAAGATAGATTTGAAATATTTTATTATTGGCCTGGCAACGGATGGTGGTAAAATGAATGCTAAGGTAAAACAAGCGGTAAAGGAAGCAATCAGGGCGAATCTGAATATTGAAAACGGCTTACATGATTTTCTAAACAACGATGAGGAAATGATAAATCTGGCAAATACGCATAATATTAAATTGCATGATATTCGTATGCCTCCTGACCGTGAGAAATTACACTTTTTTTCAGGTAAAATTGAACAAGTATCATCTGTTAAAATAGCGATTCTTGGGACAGATTCTGCCATTGGCAAGCGAACCACCGCCTGGATTCTTGTGAATTCATTAAATGAAATCGGTTTAAAAACAGAACTTATTGGTACCGGGCAAACCGCCTGGATGCAGGGGGCAAATTTTAGCATTATGCTGGATTCCCTGGTAAATGATTTTCTAACCGGTGAGATCGAGCATGCCGTATGGCAGGCCTGGAATGAGCAAAACCCGGATATCATTGTCTTAGAAGGACAGGGTAGTTTGCTAAACCCGGCGTACCCCGGTGGATATGAAATTTTAGCAGCAGGCAGACCGGATATGATTATTCTGCAACATGCGCCGGCCAGAAAAGAATATGACGGGTTTCCTGGATATCCGATTCAACCACTGAAAAAACAAATTGAAGTTCTGGAGATGATTTCTGATAAACCTGTGATTGCTGTGACCATTAATCATGAAAATTTAACCAACACCCAGGTAAAAAAAGAGATCGAAAAAATAAACAAGACGCTCCATTTACCAGCATTCGATATCCTGCTGGATGGCGCTGAAGAACTCAGCCGTTTGATCCTGTCCAAAATGAAAATTACACAGAGTCGCACTAAAAACTGATTATTTACCGGATATTTATGTCATGCAAAAAAAACAAACGATAAATACGCTCGCTCAATTAATAGTGATTGATAAACTGGAAATTGGTCCGGTATTATTAAACCGCAATCGCCTGGTTGCACCGTATACCGTTTATTCAGGTAAAAATGTGGATAAGAATTTCCTGATTTACAAATATGAGGAGAACGTATTTCAGATAAATGATCCCGGTGATCAAAATTTGGCCAGCATGATAATGGCTCAAGTGGCATTCAATTATGGACTTTTTTGTAAGGAAATAATTTTTAATGGTTTATTCGATCAACAGGATAAACAACTCATCAGGGAGATGATAGAAAATACTTCGCGGGAAATATATGTAAAGAAATTTTTAGAGCCAAACCTGTTTTTAGATAGTAATGCTATAAAATTAACCGCACAAAAGCATGAAAAATATACAAATGCGGTTATTAAATTTGTTGCTGCCGGCCAAATGAAGAAGGCATCCTGGGAATATTGGGCCACGGACTCTAATCGACATGCGATATTATCCAGCGGCGGTAAGGATAGTCTGCTAAGTTTCGGCTTACTAAAAGATTTGGGTAAAGAAGTTTACCCGGTGTTCATAAATGAATCAGGGCGACACTGGTATACGGCGCTAAATTCGTATCGATATTATAAGAAAAATGTGGCCAACACTTACAGGGTGTGGACAAATGCAGACCGAATGTTTAACTGGATGCTAAGACATTTGCCATTTATCCGGAAAGATTTTGCCAATATCAGATCCGATGAATACCCTGTTCGGCTATGGACTGTGGCGGTTTTTCTTTTCGGTGCGCTGCCCATACTCAAAAAACAAAAAATCGGCAGATTGATTATTGGTGATGAATATGATACGACTCTCCGACGAGTCTTAAATGGTATTACCCACTACGATGGCTTATTTGACCAGAGTCGTTTCTTTGATAATGTGATCTCTCGTTATTTTATGTCCAAGGGCTGGGCGGTGGCCCAGTTTTCAATTTTGCGGCCGTTATCAGAAATGTTGATTCTTAAAATACTAGCGGAACGGTATCCTGATTTGCAGAAAAACCAGGTTTCCTGCCATGCAGCCAGTATCGTGAATGAACGCGTATATCCATGTGGTAAATGTGAAAAGTGCCGGCGGATAATCGGTATGCTGACGGCATTAAAAATCAATCCCGAAAACTGCGGTTATAACCAAACACAGATCAGGCATGGAATTGATTCTTTAAGTGCCAAAGGTATTCACCAGGAAGCAGAAGGATATCAGCAATTAATGTTTATGTTAAATATTAACCCCGACGTGAAATATAAAGAGTACCCGGAAATATTACAGGTAAGGATTGATAGTCAGAAATCTCCGATTCAGTCATTGCCCCAGGATTTAAGAAAACCATTGTTGAATATTTTCAAGAAGTATGCCCGGGGCGTGGTTATAAAAACAGGTAATAAATGGAATGAAGTCGATCCGGAGAATATCCCGGATATGAATAACTCATATCCGTTTGAAACGTCAGACGATAAGACTACTTTTTCAAAGCAATCTGAGGAAGGTAACTTACCGTTTGAATGGGGCCAGTTGACCTGGCCGGAAGCCGAAAAGTATCTGGAAAACATGGATGTTGCTATTTTACCAGTAGGTGCGATTGAACAACACGGACCACATTTGCCTTTGGATACCGACTCGTTTGATGCGGAATATCTGGCCAGACAGGTGGCAGCCGCCTGCAGCAAACCGAGACCACTTGTAATGCCGCTTATTCCATATGGTGTCTCTTATCATCACGATGGATTTAAGGGTACAATCAGTATCAATAATGATACATTATCCAATTTGGTTTATGAAATTGGAATGAGCCTGGCGCAAAATGGTATAAAGAAAATTGTTATAATCAATGGACATGGCGGAAACGGACCCTCCCTGAATTTTGCTGCACAGATGATAAACCGCGATGCAGGTATTTTTGTCAGTGTCGACAGTGGCGAAACCAGTGATGTGGATATCTATAATATGGTTGAAACACCAAACGATGTGCATGCTGGAGAGTTTGAAACCAGTACGGCTCTGGCTATCCGGCCGGAACTCGTTAAACTTTCGCTGGGCAAAAAATCAGTGCCGAAATTTTCCAGCCGTTATCTCAATTTTACCTCACAACGGGGCATATCCTGGTATGCGTATACCAAACGAATTTCTGAGAACGGCATTATGGGGGATCCAACCAGGGCCAGCGCTGAGAAAGGCCGCAAAATGTGGCAGATTATGGTTGCGCATTTAGTTGCCTTTATCGAGGAATTAAAACACATGTCGTTGGATGAAATTCATCAACGCAGGTATTAGTAATTGTCATTAGCAGGTATAAGGAAAACGAACATTGAAAATAATAAGTATTGAACATTATCAGGTGGAAATGAAGCTGGCCGTCCCGTATATGATTGCCTATGAAACGATAGATAAGACTGTCAATATATTTCTCAAATTGACCACGAATACCGGAATCACCGGGTTTGGTTGTGCCGCCCCTGATTTGGAAGTAACACATGAAACACCCCGAACCGTATCTGACTCTCTGGATGGACCGATACGTGATACTCTGACAGGAAAGGATCCACTACGTATAAGTTATATAATGGAGGAGATGAAAAAAAAATTACCGCGTCACCCATCTGCACTGGCAGCAGTGGATATGGCCTTGTTTGATATTTTGGGTAAAGCGGCAAATCTTCCGGTCTGGAAAATGCTGGGTGGATATCGCAACAGAATTAAAACCAGTGTCACAATTGGTATTTTGCCGGTCAATGAAACCGTTGAGATGGCCCGGGATTATATTGCCCGGGACTTTAAATGTTTAAAGATTAAAGGTGGAATAAACCTGAATGAGGATATTGAGAAGTTAAACCGGGTTCGGGAAGCAGTCGGAAGAAAAATCGCGCTGCGCTTTGATGCCAATCAGGGATATTCGGTTGAGGACTCACTAAAATTTTTCAGGGAAACGCAAAAAGTCGGCATTGAACTAATCGAACAGCCCACCCCAAGAGGAAAACCGGATATGCTTGGTTCGGTCACGAATGGTATTGCTATCCCGGTGATGGCGGATGAAAGTCTGATGAATTTGGTGGACGCCTTTCGCCTGGCCCGAAACGACCTGGTTGATATGGTCAATATAAAGCTGATGAAGGTTGGAGGAATAACCGAAGCATTGCATATAAATTCAGTTGCCCGCTCGGCTAGACTTGAAGTCATGGTTGGTTGTATGGATGAATCGGCTCTGAGCATTATGGCCGGGCTACACTTTGCTCTGGCCAGACCCAATGTGATTTATGCTGATTTAGACGGCCATTTAGATCTGATTGACGATCCGGCCGGCAGTATTACTATAAAAAATGGATATCTGTACCCAAATACTGCACCGGGATTGGGACTGGATCCAAAAAAATTCATGTAATATCGCAATAAAACGCGAATGGTTTTCAGATATTAAACCATATAATAACAATATTCAGAAAAGTGAGAACAGTGGATAAAGCAGACATACTAAAAAAAATATTTTCAGATACTGAGACACAGGTGTTAAGTACCGTCAGGAGTAAATTTAATATTCTTAACGATAAGGTTGATGAGTTTGAAATACTTCATAAAAAATTCATTAAGTCAGGGAAGGATAGCATAAACCCGACATATAGGAATCTTGATCAGATAACTATATTAATCGAACACCTCACTTCAATTATTGATTGGCTAAAATCAAATCAGGCAGACCTGGAATCCGTTTTTGCTGAAATTCCATGGTCGGATTGGCAAGAACTTCAGTTAATGACGGAAAAAATTTTTCCGGACAAGCTGGAATTGCCGTATCTTGATGAAAATACTCTTCCCGCTCCAGATAAATCAAATTTTTTCTATCTGATTAAAAAACCACTCTACAAATATAAATACTATATATATGTTAAAAGAAAAAGCAGTGGTCGTATCATACCTCTGCAGGGTTTTTTACAACTGTTTTTTAATGTACCGGTTTCAGAATTTATTTTCCTTCAATGGCAGAAAATGATACAGGCCTATATCCGAATTATTTTGCAGATCCATCAGGCATCTGATATACTAAAAGATGAGATACTTCTGACACAGGAAATGACTTCGGCCAATAGTTATTGGCAGGAACTTCGCTCGCAAAATCCTGAGAAAACTCTTCAAAACTATCAGAAAATAATTCCTGAAATTAGGCAAATGTTCACAAACCTTGAGAATTCGCTTGAATCTGAGTTAAAGGAATTCCTGGAAAAACATTTCAATCATATAAGTGATGTTTTTGATATTGCCGGAAGTCCCCTGCTTCCGGTCCGAAAGTTCCCTTTACTCAGGGGACAACTAAGAATGCGAAACCTGGAAAAAAAATACAAACGGAGCGCAAAAAAGTGGCAGCACGAAGCCATTGGTGCAAAAGATGAGTGGTTAAAGGATCTTGAATTATCCCTTTTACAGGTCTCGGCTGCCGATATTTATTTTGAAACACAGGAAATAATTAATCAAAAGATTCAGGATAAAATTTCTGTTCTATTCAATGATATCAAAGAGGTGGTGCAGAAAACCAATGAAAAATTTTTAGTACTCGACGAATCAAATGAGGAAGACCTACGGAATTTACTGCTCGTTGAAAATGTCTCTCTCGTTAAATTACTACGTATGCAAAAACTTCCCGAGTTATTAGATAAGATATTCCAGGCCAATATTGAAAAAACTTTTAAAGGATTTTTCAGTCGAATTGAAGGTATGGTTAATCAGTTGAGTGAAGAACACACGATTTTCACTGACCGTGATTCAAAAAATGTGCCACCTGACTCCAGGACGACAGAAATTCCATTAAAAGAATTGGTCAAAGAAGAAATTGTTAGCTCATCATTTAAAGCAGTTGAAAGTCTGGTAGAATCATATGAAATAAAGAAGACGACAATTTCACGCAGTATTTCAAATCTTGACCAGATCGTGGAATTTAATCTTGATGCGGCGCATAACCTGTTAAAAGAACGTGATGACAAAGATTCCATTGCTGAAGCAAGGCAGATTGCTGTGGAGGGGCTCGAACGGACTCTAAAAAATCTTGAGGAAATGGAAAATAGTTATACTCAGGATATAGATAATGATACCAGGCTTTTTAGTGAAATTGTCCGAAATTTTGAGCTGGATCTGCAGAAACTGGCTGATAATGAGCAAGTTCTGCAATTAAAAATTCGTCTTGCTCATGCCAAAACCAAAGAAAAAATATTATCCATTCAAAAAAGATTCTTGAAAACGGTGATAAATCTTTTACCGTTGATTTTGAAAAAAAGTATATGGCTGTTAAAAAAGATTCACGCTGAATGGATTAAAATAAGAAAAGTAACCGGACTTGATCCACAATATCAAATTTCAGCCAATACACTTACTACCTTTTTGATCGACACAAATAATAAAATAAACAAGATGCCATATATCTACAGACGACTATTCAGCATTGAACCTCTCGTAGAAAAAAGATTTTTGTTCGCCAGAGACACCTACCTGGAGCAGGCAAAACAGGATCTGGAAAACTTTAAAAATGGATATCAGGTTGCGACTGCAATCGTAGGCGAAAAGGGAAACGGAAAAACCACCATTTTAAATTTTATTGAGAGTGAAATATTCGTAGGCTTTAGCCTCGTAAAAATTGACATCAAAACGACAATTCATGAGGAGTCCGATTTATTTGATATGCTAAAAGTTACCTTTGGCAGACCCAATGACAAAACCTGGGAAGATCTGGAAGAGTATCTTAATTCGCAGAATAGCCGGAAAATTTGTATTTGCGAAAATATTCAGAACCTGTTTTTGCGTGTGATTGATGGTTTTGATGTGATTGAAAGGTTTTTATTGTTCCTGATGAATACCCGCTACAAAGTGTTTTGGGTTGTTACTTCTGGTCACTACGCATGGGAATATCTCGACAGATTTATTAAGATTTCAGACAATTTTATACGTGTGCTTTTTCTCGAGGTTTTTTCACGTGAAGAATTAGAAGAGGTAGTTCTGAAACGACATCAGGTGAGTGGATACCGACTTGTTTTTAAGGATAATGAGCGGATTTTAAAAAACAGACAGTATCGAAAGATGGCATTACAGGAAGACAGACAAAATTTTTTACATAATCTGTTTTTTAATCAATTAACAGAAATATCAGGCGGAAATATTAAATCCGCTTTGTTATACTGGTTAAGCGCAATCATCAATTTTGATGAGGAAATCATCGAAATTGCCTGCGAAATAGAGCTTGATCATACAATGGTATTACAATTACCGTCAGAAGATTTGTTTTCACTGGCAGCCTTTATTGAACATGAGTATCTGAATGCCGGGCAGCATGCACTGGTATTTAATCAGGATCTGAATGAGGCTAAATTACTAATCGGGCGTCTTTACAGGAAAGGATATTTGACAAGATTAAATGATGATTATTCTGTCAGTCCATTTCTATACCGACCTGTGGTAAAGGCCTTAAAACTGAGAAATATTTTAAACTAAAGGAATAAAATGAATCTGCGTAGACTCCTACTGATCCTGTTCTTTATAACGCAACCAGGATTATTGATAAATACAGTTTGTTTTGCACAGGAAATGAAAGCGGCAGATGACTCCGTGGCCGTTGATAATCTGTCTCAAGAGGATAAAGATAAAACAATATCAACCATCGGTCGCCTTGATGATATAAAAAAGAAAATCGAGTGGCGTGTCTCAATGTCAAAGGTAATATGGAGCATATTTATTTTTCTTATGGCTCTTCTAATTATCAAGTATGTGACCAAAATTCTGGAATCTATCGGTGAGCGGTGGCAAAATCTACGTTTACTCGTCAAACGATTTACTCCGGTTCTGCGGATCAGTTCCTGGACATTCGTACTCTATTTCATCATCGCTGCTATTCTTTCCCCGCCGATTGAAACAATAGTTGCCGTTACCGCATCCGCCGGAATTGCGATCGGATTTGCATCACAAGATATCCTTAAAAATATTTTTGGTGGTATTATGATTCTGTTTGACCGGCCTTTTCAGGTGGGAGATAAAATTCAGATGGGTCAATATTATGGTGAGGTCGTTCAGATTGGCTTACGTACAGTGCGAATCGTTACGCCGGACGACTCGTTGGTTTCCATTCCAAACAGTGAGGTTGTGAGCCAGGCAGTTTCAAATTCGAATTCGGGTGAGTTTAATTGCCAGGTAGTGGCAGAATTTTATTTGCCTGCGCATATTGATTTGCATAAACTGAAAAAGATTGCATACCGTGCGGCAGCCGTATCACGCTATGTCTATTTAAAGAAACCCATTACTGTTGTAATTAAAAACGAAATTTACGAGGGGCGTTCGTTTCTAAAGATACGCTTAAAAGCATATGTACTTGATTTAAGATATGAATTTGCCTTCTCCAGTGAAATGACAGAAATGGTAATTCAGTATCTGTTAAAAAATAATATTGTCAGGCAGGAAGAACTTTCTCTTTTGAACTATTCTGAAAACCAAAGGACGGACATATAGTCCACCGGGTTTTTGTAAATCTGAATCAAGTCAATGTGAGAGGATACATTATGTCAATAAAAATAATTTTTGTATTAATCCTGTTATCACTCTTTCTGGTTTTTATTTTCCAGAACATTGAAACCGTCAGTGTTAGTTTTCTTATGTTTGAGATAAATATGCCACGGGCCTTATTATTAATAATTACGCTTGTTGCGGGATTAATCATCGGAGTTTTTATTCCTTACGAATTTAAAAGAAGTCGCTCAAGAAAAAAGGTATAGTTCAAATACCAAAACTGGAAATATTATGAAGACAAAAGGACATGGGTTTAGCACTGCACCGGTATTTCTGGCTGCAATAAGTACGATTCTGGGTGCCGTTTTATTCTTACGCTTCGGCTATGCAGTCGGACACTCCGGATTACTCGGAGCCATCGCCATCGTAGTTATAGGTCATGCAATAACAATTCCTACCGCGCTGGCTATTGCTGAAATTGCCACAAACCTAAAGGTAGAAGGGGGCGGTGAATACTATATTATCAGCCGGTCGTTTGGTTCTATTGTGGGTGGAACTATCGGGATTTCTTTGTACTTCTCACAGGCCATCTCGGTTGGTTTCTATATGATTGCGTTTGCTGAGGCATTTACCCCGTGGTTCCCATGGTTACAAAATGTACTGGGATTTGAGCCGGCCACATGGATGATCAGTTTGCCCGCATCCGTGGTGCTGTTACTCGTAATTTTAAAAAAAGGTGCGAATCTGGGTGTGAGTGCACTTTGGATTGTTGTTGTGGTGCTGGGAATTTCCTTATTTATGTTTTTTATCGGTACAGCGAATAATGCCCCCGGCAGGCTGGATCCTACAAACACAGTTATGGATCCGGATAATTTTTTCCTGGTATTCGCGATAATATTTCCCGCTTTTACCGGAATGACCGCAGGAGTAGGTTTATCGGGTGATCTGAAAAATCCACGAAAATCAATTCCCCTGGGGACATTAACGGCAACAATTTTCGGCATGATCGTTTATATTGCCATCGTTATTAAACTGTCGTACAATCTGTCACCGGAGGACCTGGTATCCGATCAGTTTGCCATGAGTAAGATCGCACTGTGGGGTCCGATAATTCCAATCGGTCTGGCGTCAGCGACGCTCTCGTCAGCGATTGGTTCCATATTGATTGCGCCACGCACACTGCAGGCAATCGCAGGTGATAATATTATACCGGTTAAGGCATTAAATTCAATTCTAAGCAGAGGAAGCGGAGTAGCAAACGAACCGGTGAATGCCACCCTGGTAACTGCAGTCATCGTATTCATTATTGTGGGAATGGGTAGTGTCGATTTTGTTGCCCAGATTATAAGTATGTTCTTTATGATTACCTATGGCGCCTTATGTTTGGTTAGTTTTTTGGAACATTTTGCCGGCAATCCTTCTTACCGGCCGACCTTTAAATCCAAATGGTATCTCTCACTTATCGGCGCCATCGCCTGTTTTGTTATGATGTTTCAGATGGCTCCGCTCTATGCCGCATTTTCGGTGCTTGCCACAGCTGGCATTTATTTTAGTATTAAACATGGAAGGTCAGGAGAAGATGATTTGTCCGCAATGATTAAGGGTGCCTTATTTCAATTGACACGGCAATTACAAATACTGACCCAGAGAAAGCAATCTGAATCTGTTCCATCCGGTTGGCGGCCATCGGTTATCGCAATGTCATCTTCATCACTCTCACGACTTGCGCCTTTCGATTTGCTCCGATGGATTTCACATTACTATGGTTTCGGAACCTTTATCCACTTTATTAAGGGAGTATTGAACTCAGATACAAATAGCCAGGCAATAGAAAATTTAGAAAAGTTAATTGAGCAGGTCGCGTCGAGTAAAGCCGGCATTTATGTGGATACCATTATCTCTCCCAGTTTTAAAACTGCTGTGGCTCAAATAGTTCAGATTCCCGGAATTGCCGGAATGGAAAATAACAGTATCTTATTCGAATTTCATGAAGATGACAAGGATGATATCCCTGATATTATTGACGGATGCGAGTTTGCTTCTTATGTTGATTTTAACATGTGTGTTTTGCGATCTTCAGAACATCATTTTGGCTATCACAAGAAACTACATATATGGCTGACACCCGGTGATTACAGAAACGCCAATATGATGATCATTCTGGCATATATAATTCTTGGTCATCCCGAATGGAAAGACGGTGAAATTGAATTGTTTACTGCCTTTGAGGAAAAAGAACTGAACCGCGAGGCGAACCGTCTTAACCGGTTGATTGATCAGGGCAGAATTCCCATATCACAAAACAATGTGCGTAAAGTTCCATGGAATAAGAAATTAAAATCGTATGACAACCTGGTTTGTGAAAATTCCGAGCATGCCGATTTAGTCATCATGGGATTCTCACTGGATAAAATTATAGAGGAAAAGGGGCAGTTCTTTAATGCCTTTAATTCAATTAAAGAGATTCTGTTTGTAAGAGCGGATCATAAGATAGACTATTAGTGAAGCAGAATATAAGAGTGAAAATTTAGAAAAGTAAATATAAAAAGATTAAACATAAATCGATAAAATATCGCAGGAGATACTATGCGATTTAGCACTGCCTTACGACAGCCAACACGGCGAAGACTTGAACGCTTGGGAAAAGTAGATGTTGTGGTTGGCATACCTTGTTTTAATAACGAAGAGACCATCAGTCATGTGATCAAAACAGTAGAAGAGGGTCTGCATTTGAATTATCCGGATACAAAATGTGTGGTTTTTATTGCCGATGGCGGATCGGTGGATGATACACGGGAAGAAAGCGAGGAATTACCGGATAGTCCCTGGATTGAGCGAATTATCGCGATTTATCGTGGATTACCCGGCAAAGGATCGGCGCTCAGGGCCATTTTTGAAGCGACTGTATTACTGGAGGCAAAAGTATGTGTCCTATATGATTCCGATCTGCGCTCAATTACCCCGGAATGGGTAAAAAGTATGGTCGATGCCATTTTAAAAGATGGCGTGGATTTTGTTACACCGTATTATACACGCTATAAATATGATGGTACGATTACCAATAATATCGTTTATAATCTTACCCGGGCACTGTATGGTTACCGGGTCAGGCAACCCATCGGTGGTGATTTTGCATTTTCGCTACCACTGGTTAAAAAATTTATCCATAAAAATGTCTGGGAAACGGACGTTGCGCGGTTTGGAATCGATATCTGGCTAACCACTACGGCCATGGTAAATAGGGCGAAAATTGCCCAGGCCAATCTGGGGGTTAAAATCCATGATATTAAAGATCCGGCTGAAGCACTGGGTCCCATGTTCCGGCAGGTAGTCTCGACTTTGTTGTTGCTAATGGAAGAAAATGAAAAGGTATGGAAATCAGTAAAAGGAAGTCAGGCGGTTCCCATCATCGGGCCGGATTTGAAAATCGAACCAAAGCCGTTTGATATCAATATAAACAAACTGATTGGCGATTTTAAAATTGGTTACAGTAACTGGTATGAGATCTGGAAAAAAATTATTCATGAAGATAACTGGCAGGTAATTGAGGATCTGAGTTCAAAGGATGGGGCAGAATTCGTAATGCATACCGAAACCTGGGCCAAAATTCTGTACGATTTAGCCGCCGCATTTCATCATTGGAAAGGCAACCGGGATTTGCTGATAAGTCTGATGACACCGCTGTATTTTGCCCGGGTCGCCTCTTTTGTAAATCGGACAATCGATATGACTACAAGCGAAGCAGAGCAGGTAGTGGAAGAGCAGGCTGAGGTTTTTGAAAAAAACAAAGATTATTTAATAAAGCGTTGGGATCAGGAAGTGGATTTATATCAAAACTAATAACAACTGCATAAACTTCCGGAGATTGAGGATCAGAATTTATGATAGAAATTACTAATTGGATTTTTGATGTAACGGGTTTGAGTCTGGAGCTGCAAACAAAAATTGGTGGTTCATTGTTAACGATTTTGCTATTGTGGCTTATCAGGACCGTCATCGTCAGAACGGTTTGGCGAAGGACTGAATCGGTTCATTTTAGGTATCGCTGGCAAAAAATATCTGCATATATTGCGGTTACCCTGGGAATTTTATTAGTCGGTAGAATCTGGTTCGCTGGTATTCAATCCCTGGCCACCTATCTGGGATTAGCAACAGCAGGTTTGGCAATTGCGTTGCAGGACATTGTAAAAAGCTTTGCCGGATGGGGTTTTATACTATGGCGTCGTCCGTTTTCACTGGGCGACCGCATACAGGTCGGTCAATATTCAGGGGATGTAATAGATATCCGCATCTTCAAATTTACCATGCTGGAAATCGGTAATTGGGTGGATGCGGATCAGAGTACCGGACGATTAATCCATTTGCCAAATAGCCTGGTCTTAACGGACGTAATCGCAAACTACGGCCAGGGATTTCAATTTATCTGGAATGAAATTCCGGTCTTAGTAACTTTTGAGAGTAACTGGAAAAAAAGCAAGAAAATTCTTGAAAAAATTGCTACCCGCCATTCAGCACATCTCTCGGGTGAGGCAGAGAAAAAAATTAAAGCTGCCAGTAAGAAGTATATGATATTTTATGAGCAACTTACCCCTGTCGTATATACATCTGTTCAGGATTGTGGTGTAATGCTTACTTTGCGATTTTTGATTGAACCACGGCGCCGCAGAACGAGTGAGCAGTCGATTTGGGAAGATATATTAAAGGCGTTTGCCAAGTGTGATGATATTGATTTTGCCTATCCGACACAACGATTTTATAATAATGCAGACGAGGGCAAGGAGGGTGCCAGAGCCAATCCCGTCACGAACGCAAATATGATAATCGGGAATTCCATTAATAATACATAGATATTTCCGGAAATTATTTCCGGAGAAGCACTTTTTATAATAATACATAGGTATTATTTGCATGTTTTATAAACCCTTAAAATAGCAGGAGGAATTATCATGATGCAGGAATTACTAAATCAAATCTTGGAAACAGTCGGTATGTATGTTCCAGTTTTACTGGCGGGATTAGCAGTATTGCTGGTTGGCTGGCTTGCAGCGATGATCATCGCAGCGATGGTCAAAGGAATCATTAAGAGAACGTCACTTAAAGATAAGCTGACTAACTGGTTTGCCGAAACTAAAGGTGCCGGAACGGTACCTGTTGAAAAGTATGTCTCAAGGGTGGTTTTTTATTTTCTGATGCTTTTCGTGTTGGTGGCTTTTTTCCAAACACTGGGATTAACTCTGATTACTGAACCTTTGAATAATCTGTTAAATCAGATTATGCAATTTGCCCCACAATTGTTGGGCGCGCTGGCTCTCTTCTTAATAGCCTGGATCATTGCTGCAACATTAAGACTTTTGCTCACAAAAGTTTTAACCGCTGTAAAATTTGATGAACAGTTGGGAAACAAAATTGCAGCTGATAGTAAATCGGATTGGTCTATGACAAAAGTTGTGGCGAATGTAACTTACTGGCTGGTTTTTTTATTATTTTTACCGGCTATATTGACGGCGCTGTCTATACAAGGCCAATTTGGACCACTTCAGGCAATGATTTCGAAAGTTTTAGAATTTCTTCCCAACATATTCACGGCAGTAATGATAATTATTGTTGGTTGGTTTTTGGCAAATATTGTAAAACGGATTGTCATCAATTTACTAACCGCAGTTGGAGCAGATAATCTTAGTGAAAAGACCGGACTAAAAGCTGTATTTGGAAAACAAAAACTATCTGGTCTTATCGGGTTGGTTGTATATATTATAATTTTGATTCCCGTGTTTATTGCCGCCTTAAATACCCTGGCTCTCGAAGCAATTACAAATCCTGCGAGTGAAATGTTAGGGCTTATATTATCGGCGTTACCCGCAGTTTTTGCGGCGACTCTCGTAATTATTGTTTCTTATGTTCTTGGTCGTGTTGTGGCCAACTGGGCTACCAATTTATTGGCCGGTTTTGGTTTCAATAATATCTTTGTCAATTTAGGTTTGTCCAAATCCTCAGCGGTCAAGGAAAAGAAATCACCCTCGGATATCGCGGGACATGTATTATTGGCGATCATCATGGTGTTTGCAGTTATTGAAGCCGCAAACTTGCTAGGCTTTTTTCAGCTCTCAGATTTATTGGCAGAATTTCTGGTTTTCACAATGCAGATTGTCATGGGTTTGATCATCTTCGGTCTGGGTTTATTTTTGGCCAACTGGATTTCGGGTAGGATCCTGGAAGCAAAAAAATCACAGTCGGCACTCTTTGCTCTAATGGCACGTATCTCAATTATGGTTTTAGCCGGTGCAATGGCCTTGCGGCAGATGGGACTCGCAGAGGATATCATCAATATGACATTCGGTTTGATTTTAGGTGCAGGTGCAGTCGCGGCAGCAATAGCATTTGGTATTGGTGGCCGGGAATATGCGGCCAGACAAATCGAAAAATGGTCAAAGAAAGCAGGATCTGATGTCACAAGAAATCAATAAAATTTCGCAGGCCGAAACAACCGGGTTGGATAAAATCATGAAAATATACCATGGTGACAGCCCGGTAATCGCCACGGCTATACATGACGGACATCAGCTCAGACCCGAGGTGGAAGCCGTTATAAATCTGGATGATGCGGCACGTTTAAGGGAAGAAGATCCATTTACAGCTGAATGGACAAAAATCACAGATACACGGATTATCGGGCTTCGTTCACGATTTGAAATGGATTTAAATCGTCCGCGCGAAAAAGCAGTTTATCTGACTCCCGAGGATGCCTGGGGATTAGAGGTCTGGAAAAGTGATCTCTCGCCGGACGTGGTAAATCGGTCTCTGGAACAATACGATGCTTTTTATTCAGAAATCCATCGGATTTTATCCGATTTGATCAAAAAATTCAAAAAGGTAGTGGTCCTGGATCTTCACACATATAATCATATGCGTGAAGGTCCGGGCGGTCTGCCCGCGGATCCGTTATCCAATCCGGAGGTTAATCTGGGCACCGGTACTATGAACCGAAAATACTGGGCACCAGTAGTCGACCGGTTTATAACTGATCTTCAATCCCATAATTATTTATCACGAAAACTGGATGTACGAGAAAATATCAAATTTAAAGGCGGGAATTTTTCACGCTGGATTCATCAAACATATCCAGAGGAAGTCTGTGCCATCGCTATTGAGTTTAAGAAATTTTTTATGGATGAATGGAGTGGCCAGCCCGATGAACAACAGGTAAAAGAAATTGGCCGGGCATTGAAGTCGACAATTCCGGGAATTTTGAGTGAAGTGAAAATAATGGCCAAGATTTGATAGACACAAAAAAAAATACGATATCAACTCGTTTTATTCAGACAATTTGTACCAGACTGACTGAGAACAAGCAGGTAAGACGCTCACTCCCGGTCTGGGGGCGGGTGCATATTGACAGACAGACTGCCGTTTCTTTGTATTTATCGCCGCCGGGCTCAGGATAATAATACACAGTCTGAACGGCTTATTATGGGAGAAGCAGCGTACCTGATTTCAGATGGTAATCGTTTAAAACAAAAGCAATTGGCGCCTCTGGTAAAAAGTGTCGCCAATACCATGAAATCTATCTTTGGATCATTTCTTATTGTAGAAGTCTGGATTTCTGCGGAAAAGGATATAGAAGGCCAGATATCAGATACTCAACCGGCTTTCACAATTTACGCTCCGGGAAAAACAACGATTTCTTCAACTATAGAAACACTTAGTGGGAAATTAGCGAGGGTTACTATCCGGAAACAACGTGCGCTGGTAAACCGGATCAATACGTCGAGGATTGCCCCGCCAGGTTTACCTCCCATGATTTCTTCCGCTGAAACAAAGCAAGGTGGAATTCACTTAATCGGAATTGAAATCCGCCCTATTTTTTTTAATAAATTAACCGGTGAAAATTTTCCGCTCATACGGCGTGAATTACAGCACCATTTTGACCGGGCATTGAAGAATACGTTCTTTGAATTTGCAAACCACCATACCCCACTGAGTCCCGGGCATTACCATTCACTCGGCCGTTTGAGTATGGTTAAGGCCGTGTGGGAAGTTGACCGCCAATTGGCTGAAATAAGTAATGGATTTGATTTTTTATTACAAGTTACACCAGCCAATAGTAATTCTGCCTGGAATATGTTTAAGCGTAAAAAATTCCAGCAGGTGCCGGAACTAATCTACCGTCCATTGCCTTTGGATCCGGTGCTGGCCAAGCGTCGGCTTTACGATATCCCAATCGAACGAATCGAAGATCCGGGTCTGGCACAACTTTTTCGAGATCAGCAAGTGGAACTGGATCGGAAATTTACAATGCTTCTCGACCGTGGTACACCAAGATTTATGTATGGTAGCCTGCAGGTGTATGGCACAGTTGAAAAATCATTGCTCAGTCTTGCCGTTGATTTATTAGAGAAATTACCCGCCCGTACACATGACGAAGCGGTCAAAGATTCGATAGATGCGAATATGTTTGCCGCCCGTGCATTGAAGGAACTGGCATACTTCCGTGAATCATATCCAGATATCCCCTCTAAGGTGCATATACGGGAAGATATAAGTGGCCTCATGGTTTCTCAAGGAAATCTTCTGATTAGTTCAAACAGCAAAATACCGATACACAGAGTGGAGGCGCTGATACAGCATGAAGTTGGAACGCATGTATTAACTTATCTTAACGGGAAGGCACAGCCATTTAAGCAACTGTATATCGGCTTACCCGGTTATGAAGAATTGCAGGAAGGCCTGGCAGTACTCGCAGAGTATCTTGTGGGCGGATTAACACGTCCGCGCCTGCGATTACTGGCAGCACGGGTGCTGGCTGCACATGAAATGATTACCGGTGCTTCTTTTATAGATGTATTTCACTTACTGAATACAGTCTTCTATTTTGAACGTCGTACGGCATTTTCGATAACGATGCGTACTTTTCGCGGTGGTGGACTGACAAAGGATGCTGTATATTTAAGAGGTCTGGTGCAATTACTAAAATATCTAAAAAACGGGGGTGATATAAAAAGATTGTATGTTGGTAAAATTGCGGTGGATCATGTGCCAATCATAAAAGAATTACAATGGCGGAATGTTCTGAGTCCTGCTCCGTTGCGCCCGCGTTATCTTGATGATCCATCCACGATTAAAAAATTAATTAATTTAAAAAAGGGCCTTTCGCCTATGGAATTAATAACGAGGAGAGAATAATGAAACTTGGAATAGTTGTGAACGATATCAAAACGGAACAGGCCGGTTATACTTCAACCAGGCTTGCCATGTGGGCAATAAACAGGAAACATGAAGTATATGTAATCGGATTGGGTGATCTGGCATATGATCCCGATGAAAGCATCCGGGCACGTGCTACCACTGTGCCCAAAAAACAGTACAAATCCAATGAATTATACCTGAACATGCTTCAGGGTAAAAATGCGGTCCGGGAACGGATAAAAGTAGATGATTTGGATGTATTACTTCTACGCAGTGACCCGGCGAATGAGACCGGTTTGCGGTCCTGGGCTGCCAATGCCGGCATCAATTTTGGGCGAATTGCAATGCGCCATGGTGTGATTGTGTTAAATGATCCCAATGGTCTGGCCAAAGCAATGAATAAAACATATTTTCAATTATTCCCGGAAGAAGTGCGGCCAAAAACACTGATTACGAGGGATTTACAGGAAATCAAGGAGTTTGCCAAAGAACAGGGTGGTAAAATTGTACTCAAACCATTACAAGGCTCAGGTGGTTCAGGTGTTTTTTTGGTACGTCCGGAGGATCGTTCAAATCTAAATCAGATAATTGAGTCGCTATTAAGAGACGGATATATTATTGCCCAGGAATATTTACCGGCAGCGGAGGAAGGCGATATCCGGCTATTTATGATGAATGGCCAGCCATTGCGCTATAAAGGAAAGTATGCAGCTTTTCGGCGCCGGAGATCGGGAGATGATATGCGAAGCAATGTCCATGCCGGTGGAAAATTGGCACAAGCGGTCATAACTGAGGCACATTTGCGTTTAGCAGAAATAGTACGACCCAAATTGGTTCAGGATGGCATGTTTCTGGTCGGCCTGGATATTGTGGGTGATAAACTGATGGAAATTAATGTATTCAGTCCCGGTGGACTGGGCAGTGCACAAAAATTTGAAAAAGTGAACTTCAGCAATGCCGTGATCGATGCACTTGAACGCAAAGTAGAATATATGAGCTATTACCGTCGTAATTTTGATAATGATGAAATGGCAACATTGTAGATTATTTAGATGACAATATGTTTTCTTATAACTACCAGAGTCTTAAAAATTAAAAAAATCTCGCAGAGACGCGGAGGAAGAAGGTTAGAAATTATAGATCAGAGAGTTGAAGAAATAGTAAAAGGTTTTAAATATATTCGAAAAACAGATCTTTGTAAATCTCTAATTCCTCATTTCTAATCTCTAATTTTTTTACTCTGCGTCTTGTTGGATTTGCGAGATCTCTTATTTAGTATAAAATTTTATGCAATTCTGAAAATACAGTCAGGGGAACCAATGACAGTTTTAATAATAGTTGTTTTAATTACCGTCTTTATCTCGGCAAATTGTTCATTATACGAGGCAGTGCTTTATTCTACCCGTCAGGGAACTCTTGAATCTGCAAAAACGCAAAGAAAGCGGGGAAAGCTTGCAACACGCTTCATTGCAATGAAAAGCAATATATCTGAACCGATTGCTGCAATTTTAATTTTAAATACACTCGCAAACACTGCTGGCGCCAGCATTGCCGGAATGTACGCCACTCAAGTCCTGGGTACCGTTTATGTTCCACTATTTTCTATTATTTTCACCCTGCTGATCCTTTTTCTTGCAGAGATCATGCCCAAAACGATCGGTGCGGTTCACTGGCGTTCAACCTGGCACTATGTTGTTTATCCAATCGAATTTATCAGACGAGTTTTGTCTCCGTTCATTTTTCTCACTGAAAAATTTACCCGGTTACTTTCTACCCAGGCTGAAACTTCTGCTATTACTGAAGAGGAATTGCTTGCTTTGATTCACCTCGGTGCCCGCGAAGGTGAGATATCACATGAAGAAAGTAAAATGGTAAAAAATATCATCAATCTTGAGGAAATAAAGGTTGAGCAGATTATGACACCGCGTAAGATGATTGTATCTCTTGGAGTCCATCAACCGGTAGAGGACGCGATCCCTGTAATACAGGCTAGTGGATTCAGCAGAATCCCGCTATATGAAAAAGATAAAGAGAACATCGTTGGATATGCACTTGTTAAAGACATTTATGCATTACACTTAAAAAGTGACAAAAATGCAACCCTGAGGGACCTGTCTTATCCTATTAACAAGATCTCAGCAGACGGAAACTGTTTTAAATTGCTCAATCAGTTCCTAAAAAATAAAAAACATATTGCAATTGTTTCAGATGAATTCGGTGGCGTAGATGGGTTGGTTACTCTTGAGGATCTCCTTGAAACAATATTGGGCACAGAAATCGTTGATGAAACAGATCGCGTAATTGATCTGCAGCAAACTGCGCGGAAAAGCGCGTTGAATACAAATATCGACAAAAAAGGAGAATAGTTGTGAATTATGAACAACTTCTTGAAGATATGGCAAACCTTTTTAATCAACTCAAATATAAATTTATTGCTATTGCTCCTGATTTGATATTTGCCATAATATTGATTCTTATTGGAATTATCATTGCCCGTGTTTTGAAAACTGTAGTAAGCCGGTTGATTACTCGCATTGATAGTCTTATTCCCAGCAGCAAATTAAAAAACAGGCTTGAAAAAGTTCGCCTCGAGCGTTCATCTCAAATAGTCTCTAAAATTGTATTCTGGATTGTCATAATTTTCTTTGTGACAGCTGCAACGGAGATTGCGGGCCTTCCGATTATCACCACATGGCTTAGCGGTTTGGTACGTTACCTGCCAAATATTTTAATCGCTGTGGTTATCGTTTTTCTCGGAATTATTGGCGGCCGGTTGGTACGGGATCTGATCTTGTCTGCGGCTACAACGGCAGGCTTGTTGTATGGCACTGTGTTGGCAGGTATTGGACGCTATTCTGTTCTGATCATTACCATTCTTATTGCGGTGGACCAGATTGGGATTGATATCGCCATTTTGACCGGTGTCATTGATATAATACTCGCCGCAATTCTGTTGGGTGCTGCCCTGGCATTTGGGTTTGGCGCGCGAATTTCAGTGAGCAATATACTTGCCTCTTATTATCTTCAAAGTTGGTATAAGGAAGGTCAATATATAAAAATTGGTGATATGACAGGACAGATAATAAAAATCACATCCACTACTGTAATACTCGAGACTGTGGATGGCCAGGTATCTGTGCCGGCCAAGAAGTTCAGTGAAGAAAGTTCCACGCTTATGCAGCAGGAAGGATCAAAATAATGAACTCCGATCTGATTATTCTGGAAAAATTTATTTCATCGCATCCTGCACAAGCTGCCGCCATACTGGAACACTTACGCATTGAAGATGTCGCCACCTTTATAGAGGAAATTCCTCAGAATCTTGCATTGCAAGTGCTCAATAAATTTGAATTATTTACTGCGACCCGATGTCTGAAACAGCTGGGTATTGAGAAATCGGCTCAATTTCTTGAAAAAATTTCACCCCAGGTAGCTTCCAGTTTTTTGAGGCAAATTAATCCCGATTCAAGAATTGAGATATTTAATCTTGTATCAAAAGACTTCGCCGCTCTTATAGAAAAAATAATTAAGTACCCGGTGGAAAGCGCCGGAGCGCTTGCTGACCCAAAGGTCCTATCCATACCAGATGACATTACAGTCGAACAATCAATAAAGCGAGTGCAACTGCATAAGCAAAATACAACTTATTATATCTATGTTTTGAACCGGGAAAAATCGATTGTCGGCGTCACCAATCTGCGAGATTTAATGTTTTCTGATCCCGGTGCAAAAATCAGTAATGTCATGAAATCAAAGGTATTATCGGTTTTGCCGGAACTACACTACCTTGCTGTATTAAGTCACCCTGCCTGGAAAAGGTACCACACGCTTCCGGTAGTAGATAGATCCGGATTCTTTTTGGGAGTGATTCGCTATGATATTCTTAGAAAAATTGAAGAAGATAGCAAGAAAACCCGGGTGCCTAAACAGGCGGTAGCCGCAAGTAATGCCCTCGGTGAACTGTACCAAATAGGATTATCGGGATTGATAAAAAGTGCGGCGAAGCCTTTTAGCGATGCAGCCGACTAAATAGTTATAATCACAGGTTAGTTATTGTTTATGTGCCAAAAAGTTTTATAATCTGAATTATTCATAACCACCAGGTCACAAAGGCAAAAAGTTATAAAAAATAATTGGTTATCAGAAATATTCACAATTAATACAACACAATTTATAAAGCCTAGTTGCTTTGTGTCTTGCAGTCTTTGTGGTAAAATGTGTGAATCAATCAGGATAATTAATAAATGACTAAAAATAATAGAGAATAAAAATAAAGATAATGACCATGCAAAATAATCAAACTGCTGTTAAATCGTTGATTCATGGATTCTTTGAATTGTATCCGGAAGAGGCGGCGAGAATGCTTAATCAGTTTTCGACTGATCAGATATTAGTATATTTGCAGGATGAAAATATTACCCGCGCCCTTGAAATATTTGTACGGCTTAATCCGGAAACCGCTGCCGGTCTTTTCGAGAAAATGGATGATAACTTCTTTGTCCGGTTATGTGATTTGCTTGATCCATCACATATTGCAAGAATACTGGCAAGGTTAGATCCTCAGAGTGCAGAGAAACGCATAGCGCTGCTGGCAGTCACTATTGCAAATGAGATCAAAGAAATTATGACCTACCCACAGGAAACTGCCGGATACTTAATGGATACCAGGATTGCTGTATTCTATCCGGAAGATACTGTCGAAGAGAGTTTAAATAAAATAAGAAAAATAAAAGATCGGCGTATTGTAAATATAAATGTTGTAGATCAGGATGATCGGCTTATTGGTGTTATCCCTTTGCAGAAGATAGCAGTCTCTGATTCAGAGGTTCATCTTAAACATCTTATGCAGGATAGTCCGGTTGCGATCCACGCAATGTCTCCCCAGGAAGATGTCGTTCAGCTCCTGGATGAAAATAATCTGCTTAGTCTTCCGGTCATTGATTTTGACGGTAAACTTTTAGGTGTTATCCGGCATGAAGCTTTGTTGCATGCCGCAAAACAGGATGCAACAGTAGATGTTCAGGCTATGTTTGGCGCAGGCAGGGAAGAGCAGGCCTTGTCAACCGCTTTCTTCGCAATTCGCAAACGTTTGCCCTGGCTCGAGATAAATCTGGTTACGGCATTCCTGGCTGCTGCAGTTGTCGGCATGTTCGAAGAGACCATTGCCAAAATTACAGTGTTAGCGGTGTTTCTGCCGGTTGTGGCAGGACAATCGGGTAATACCGGTTCTCAGGCGTTGGCCGTAACCATGCGTGGACTCGCTCTCCGGGAAATCCGTGGACGACATTGGCTCAGGGTGGCAAGAAAGGAAATTACAGTCGGGTTTGTTAATGGCGTTGCCGTGGCACTTACCACGTCTGTTGTTGTTTATCTTTGGGAGTCCTCACTTGGTTTGGCGGCTGTCATCGCGGTTGCGATGATCATCTCTATGGTCGTCGCCGGTTTTTCAGGCGCAGTCATTCCTATAATACTAAAGGCGATCGGACAAGATCCGGCACAGTCATCATCAATAATTTTGACAACAGTAACCGATGTGGTGGGTTTTATGAGCTTTTTGGGGTTGGCGACTATACTGGTAAATAACCTTAATCTATGAACATTCCTGAGAGCGCACATCTAATGACAGCAATTAAAGTGATACATAAGTACCATGCCCTGACTTTTTAGCCTTAATTAATATCCTGCCGGCAGTAACCAGATCCTGAGCCGCATTTCCCACCGATTTGAAAATCGTAATTTCAGAGTGATTCACCCGGCCAGTTTTGGTGCCAATCACTATTTCTCCTAGTTCCGCGTGGATGTGGGTACTGCTGATCAAATTATCTCGAATGGGTATAATAATATCTCCTGCTTCTTCCAGACAGGCTTCCCTTTGGTCAACGACCAACTTTGAACGCATGACAGTCTCACCTGGAATTTCTCTCTTATCCGGTTGATAAGCCCCAATGGCATTTATATGAACGCCCGCTTTTAAGTCCGCATCGACGAAGACAGGATTTGGAGATGATGTTGCCGTACAAATAATATCACATTGTGAAATTTCTGCCCCGGACGGATTCAACTCCGCTTGAATATTCAGATCATGTCTAGCATGGTTTGCCAGATTAATTGCAGACTTTTCGTTTTTATCCCAGACCAAGACTTTTTGTATGTCCCGGATTGCACAAACGGCTGCCATTTGAGTCCGGCCCTGTACACCCGCTCCAATAATACCCAAAATATTTGCGTCGGATCTGGATAAGAGATCGCTTGCCAAGCCGCTGCCTGCACCAGTCCGCAGTGCTGTTACATATTCTCCGTCCATAACCGCAAGCGGCTCTCCGGTATTTCCATCCATCAAAATGACCAGTGCGTGGATTAATGGCAGATTTTTGGCAGGATTGTTTTTAAACACAGAAACCATCTTGAGACCGATTAATTCACTTTTGTCCGAATGCACCGGCATAAAAAGGGCACCAGCGTCTTTATCCGGAATACTTATATTGGTTCGGATAGGTGTGGAGACCGTTCCCTCAGAGATCTGGCTGAACGCATCTCTCATTAAAGAAATGGCTTCTTCCATGCTTAAGACATTTTTAATATCTTCTCCCGAAATAAATAATAATTTTTTATGGTTCATTCTGTATCCTATTTCTGATTTTTTAATATTAGTGTTGAAGGAGGATATTACTCTCAGCGATAAATATTAAGCCCCATCGGTGTTATCAAATTACAAACATTCTCAAAAACGAATAATGATTAAAATCCTATACAATCATTCACTTTGGGACTTAGTACTTAGGTGCTTTGGGACCGCGTATATCCCAATATTCCTACCCTGGTGGCTTAAGACCTACCTCAGTATAAACCCCTCCTTCAACGGATCATCAGGATCTATCAACAATTCGTTCTTACCTGTTATGTAGGCTCTTCCTTCCACTTCGGGTATCACGGCAGCATGTGGACCAAACCGGGTCTCTTCAACAACACTACCCCGGAACGAAGTTCCCAGAATGCTTTCGATTACCATTGATTCTCCGTTTTGAATTTCACCCCTGGCATGATGCAAGGCCATTCGGGCTGACACACCGGTTCCGGTTGGGCTGCGATCCACTTCTCCTTCTGCAAAAATACATACATTGCGGCTATCAGCTTCTTCTGAAAGGGCAGGCCCCAGAAATATAGTACCATACAGGAAATTTAAATCTGTTTCGAAGGGATGTATTATTTGCTCTGCTTTCATAACGGCATTCTTAATCAGCATTCCAGTCTCTATCAATGGGCGGAAATATTCAGGTGTACATTTTAAATTTAAGTCCTCAGCGTTCACAAAAGCATAAAATGCACCACCAAATGCAATATCATATTTTATATTTCCCAATCCCGGAATGGCAATTTCCCTGTCATGTACCAGGACAAACGAAGGTACATTGTGGAAAAACACACTGGTCACTCTGTCCCCAGAAATTCGGCCATATGCAGTAACAATACCTGCCGGTGTGTCAATTATTACTGTGGTTACGGGTTTTTGGATCGGTAAGAAACCGGTCTCCAGTGCAACCTTTGTAACAGCAATAATACCATGTCCGCACATGGAGCTAAATCCCTCATTGTGGGTAAATAAGACACCAAAATCGGCATTGGGAGTGACGGGCGGGGTTATGATACATCCATACATATCAGCATGACCCCGTGGTTCCCACATAAGAGATTTGCGAAGATGGTCAAAGTTTTGTTTGGTAAACCGGCGTTTTTCCAATATGGTTTTTCCCTCAATTGAGGGAAAACCTCCGCTGATGATACGTAGCGGCTCACCGGCGGTATGTGCATCAATTGCGGTTATTTTTTGCCAGGATTCCGGGGGGGACCATTCCAGCATCGCCGATAAATTCATGGCAATATCCTAATCGGTATAATATTTGATAATCTTTTGGATATGGGCTTCATTGACAGGATAAAATGTGGCTTCGCTTTTGCTAAAGCGGTGCATTACTGAGTTAATCGTAGGCCGGTAAAATCCTTCCGGATCATAGCCGGCACCCTGAAATGCACCCACCATTCCTTTTAATGGGTGATTCTCAAAAAAATCGGCGAGAGCTTCTCGCACTTCATTTTGCTGAAGCCGGTATGTGGATTCGGCCACCTGTAATTCATTTTCACTGGCACCATCGGCTCTAAGTTTTTCTGCATTAGCTTCATATTCTATGCGCAATTTTTCAAACCGGCCTGTCAGTTCTTCATACTCATCTTTATTCCAGGGCGTGGGAATGTCAATCCCGGGAGAGAGATATTCTTTCCACTTAATATTTTTCGGGTCAGACAAGGCGGTTATGTTTGGTTCGTTCGGTTCGATACCACGTGGATAAAACTCTTCATATGCTACATCAGAAGAAAAATATTCATCTGCGAGCCCGGCAAAGGAATGTCCAAATTCATGATGAAAGACAAAATCATTCCAGCTTCCATCACTGGTAAAGGTGGCAAAACTATTATATATGCCCCCGCCGCCATATCGTTTTGAATTTACCATGACAATTATGGCATCATACGGAACCAATCCGGCATAGTCATGCATTGTTTTATTATCTTCGGTCAAAAGGTATCTCTCAGAATCCAGTGAATTAAATGTACATTTATAGAGGCTGTTCTTATACAGTTTTTTTCGAGGTTCGTCCACTCCAGAATCTATCGAAGCCGCGAATATACCCCGAATACAAATTTTTTCAGATAAATCCTTATATGGTTGCCAGTTGAAGAACGATTTGCTAAACCGATCCAAATCAGCAACAAATTTATCTCTTTCACTGGCAGTATATCCTTCCGCCAAAATCACAATATCTACTATTTTGTGCGGATCGCTGACAGTTGAGTCTTCAATTATCTCGGCACTCAATCCCTGATTTTCCGATATGATATTATAGTCTTCAGGATCGATGACGTTGGTAAATAGTGGTCGTAATCGTTGATTCTTATCGCGTTTTTCAATCACGAATAAAACAGGTACTTTTGGGAATGGAATTAAAGCGATTTCCTGGTAACTTTTCTTTACGCCATCTTTTGCTGGTTTTGTCGTCTGGTATTCGCCAAAATATGTATCAAATCCCTTTGCAAATAGTAATTTTTCACCATCCTTATCAAACACTTTGTAGAAATATTTCCCTAAATCCGGCGCATTGGCAAGGTTATTTACTGGACCTGCCCACTCCTTAACTTTATACATTTTATCCATGATATACATCTCTTCTGTAGCATTGCCAACATGAAGATAATCAATGCGTAACGTATGATTTGTAAAATAATCATCAAAGTTAATTTCACCCTGCGCAAAGACAGTGGATAATGGAACTACCACAATGAGAAATAATTTGAACCATATTTTCATCTTATTCATCCTTAAAATTGTATTCATATAAGTTCTGTATTCATCATCAGTTTACAAAATAATATCATTAAAATTTTTGAATAGGGTAGCGTGAATCATTCTCCCGACACTCAGAAAGTCCCCTCCTTGCGGGCCGCTTTGCGGTCCGGAGGGAGGGGATTTAGGGGTGGGTCTCCCAACCACTCTTCAAGCCTTGAGTAAATTCTCTCTCTATCTTCATCCGAAATATTGCGGATACGTGTTGTATGCGATCCTTCTGGTTTAATTATTACTAACGAATTAGTCTTACCAATCAATTCTACAGCTGATGCACTCCATGGATCGTACTCGCCATATATGAAAATCATATTGTCACCAAACTCGCGTATCCATGTGTTAATATCTTCCATCACTTCGGGATTAAACTCAGGTTTGGTACCTGGTGGTGCACAAAATGTAAATTTTCGCTCGGTCACTTCGGTCAATAATCCATCGAACAAATCCAGATCATATCCATAGTAACCAATTTCGTTGAGCGCCTGATGGAAAAATGGTTGGTACAATTTAATGCCACTATCTGCAAAGTAGTGTGGTGATGCGACTTTTATAAAATGGCTAAATATTCGGTAATTTTCATCTGTATCGTCCGGAATATTCTCACATCCGTCTGTTTGCCATTGCCAAAATGCAAATGAATATTCCAATACACAATACTCAAATGCTTTTTCAATTCCGATTTGGTAGATATATTTTTTTTCGCTGCTGTATTTCTCAAAGAGTGGTAATATTACGTTTCTCTTTTGTAATAATAATTTCTGAAAAGTAAATATGCGTTCACGACAGTCTTTGGCCCCTACATTATTAAGAAATTCATAGACCCGCGGCTCTTCATCGGACAAATTCAAAGGTGCCACATAGCAGATGGTTGCAGCGACGTCATCTGGGTAGAATCGTTTGAAGTACATTGCGGTCTGCCCGCCCTTGCTTATGCCGGTGGCAATCCATTTACCTGCATAAATTGATGCGAATAATTGTTTGATACGATGATGATCCGCAACTGCCTGCCGGATATTAAGATATTTATAATCCATAGAATCCGGTACTGATTTGCCAAAGTAACGATGTTCGACGATAATCTGATTTGCATCCAGTAAATTTGTTAATTCATTATCTTGATTTGGCCGGGCAGCATACCCCTCGGTTACAAATATTACCGGTTTATTAAAATCCTTGTGTAGTAAAAATACTCTTTGATAAAAATGACCGGCATCCGGATTGTCATGATCAAGATTTTGCTTTATTGTTAATTCAATTTGCACTTTCTCCACTTTGAGAGAAGAAAGACCTTGCAGCCGGTTTAGCAAATCCTGGGAACTTGAAATAAGGTTCTGAGAGACTGGACATCTCAACATGGGAAAACAATATTGCAAATAATAAAAGGAGAATATTTTTCATGGTCGGATTATTCAAAAATAATTATGATTTTAGTCTATATTAGTAGTGCAACAATTTGCAGTTAAAATTTCAACTTATTCATCAGCATTTTTATTGGTTTTGAATTCTGCATGATGTAAAAATGAACGGCCGGTACACCATTGTTAAATAAATCTTCAACCTGACGTGCTGCCCAATTGACTCCAATTTCTAATGCATGTTCAGGATTTTCAGATAAAACTTCATCAGAAAGTTCTTCGGGAATATTGATATAGAAATTACGGGGTAGATTAGACAGATTTTGTTGTGAAAGTAATGTTTTAAGTCCTGGGATAATCGGTACCTCAATACCTGCTGCACGACATTCCTCGACATATTTGTAATAAACCTGGTTATCATAAAACATTTGAGTTACAATATACTCGGCACCGGCATCGATTTTTTCTTTTGCAAACCGGATATCGGTTTTAAGATTTGGTGATTCAAAATGTTTTTCGGGGTATCCACTTACACCGATACAAATATCAGAAGCCTTGGCATCGATAAGACTGTCCTCCAGGTATTTGCCATGATTCATATCGTTGATTTGCCTGACCAGATCCACCGCATAGGTATTGGCACTCCGCCCATGAGCCAGCGGTTTTTTATAACTGCTTTCATCTCCCCGTATTGCCAATACATTTTCAATACCAAGATATTGTATCTCAATCAGAAAATCTTCGGTTTCCTCACGTGTAAATCCCTGACAAAGAATATGCGGGACCGCATCGATATTATATTTGTTTTGAATCAGGGCGCAGATTCCCAGGGTGCCGGGTCGTTTTCTTTTTACTTTTTTCTCAATACCCTGTTTTGTTTCTTCGTAGATTATTTCAGCCGCATGGCTTGTAATATCAATAAATGGTGGTTTGTATTTAATAATATCTTCAATCACATTGAGTAAACTCTTTATATCTCCGCCTCGTTTTGGCGGAATAATCTCAAAACTTATCAGCGGGTTTTTTGCCTTTTCCAGGTGTTCAACGACTTTCATGCTACTCCCTGTATAATCAATTTTATGCTTAATGCGCTTGAAAAAATACCTTCGGAAATTTATCCCATTTTAAGATATAAATCAGATAAAATCAAAATTTGAATACTGAACTCCTGTATCAATGAAACATCAGGAATGTAAAATCTAATTTGTCTCGTCCTGGCCAGGGGTTTATATATTTTTAACCACAAAGTTCGGAACAGAGGCAAAGTAGGCAAAATAAATAATTATAAATCTTTGCGTATCTCTCGAAATTCTTAGCGTTCATTGTGGTTAAGAAAACATTATCCATAGATATCAAAATTCAGGATTAAGTCCTTGAGAGAGATGGAAAGACATCTGCGCAGCACTTTTCGGGGCGCGGCCTGACTGATCGTGATGAAACACTCTGGGCTTCCTGGGTTGTGAAGACTGCAAACCATAGCATTTATTATAGTGGGGATACCGGCTACTTTGACGGCTTTAAAACAATTGGTGAAAAATACGGCCCCTTTGATATAGCATTCCTCGAGACAGGCGCTTATAATGAGAAGTGGCATCATATCCACATGTACCCTGAGGAAACGGTTCAGGCAAGCATTGATCTTAAAGCGAAAATATTACATCCAATTCATTGGGCCACATTCAACCTGTCCTTGCACTCCTGGTATGACCCCATGCGTCGACTAACGGATGCTGCTGATTCTTTAAATGTCACAGCAGCTACACCAATTGTGGGGGAAACAACCATCTTTGGTACTTATGTACCGCAAAATAAGTGGTGGGAAGAAGTCCTGGCAATGAAGGAAAAATAACCGCACTTAATTATTTTTCGGATAGGTGGAGAATGTCCAATGTCCAGTCCCGAATGTCAAATGAATGACCAATATCAAATGGTTAAATATATAGGTAAATAATTATAATTGGACATTGGGGTTTGAATTGGCATTTGGATTTTGACATTAGACATTTATTATAAAAATGCTATATTTATTTTTCAGATCGGCTATAAGGCACTTCCACGAGTCAGCTATAATTTTAGATTTTAGACTTTGGATTTTGGATTAGAGTGTCATCCCTTCATGGATATTCCCGTAGTTCGGGTACTCATTCTTTAATTTTTACCGCGGTACCTACACCCCGGGAAGGTATCTGCCAGATGACATTGGGCGCTAGATGGTTAATTCAAATAATTTGCTTTTCAGTACGCCTTTGATACAAACTCTTAGTTATATATAAACTAAATAAATTTGTCCCAACAGCTTGATTTATCGTAGATAGTGATAATAGGTTGAAAAGATGGGCGATTTTATTTAATATACCCTTTCTACAATTCAATTAAGTTTAATTGAACCCTGCCTGGTTTAATTTATGATATTTAAAGAGGATATGAGATATGAACTTTGCCCCCATTGATGTCATCGTATTTGTTGTATATATCTTAGTGATTGTCAGTATTGGTTTATGGGTCTCGCGGGATAAACAAGGCCATGAAAAAAATGCAGAGGATTATTTTTTAGCCGGCAAATCTCTTCCCTGGTGGGCCATCGGCGCTTCGCTCATTGCAGCAAATATTTCTGCCGAACAGTTTATTGGAATGTCCGGATCGCGGATTTGCAATTGGTCTGGCAATTGCATCATACGAATGGATGGCAGCGTTAACTCTAATTATTGTTGCCAAATTTTTTATGCCGGTGTTTATTGAGAAAAAACTGTATACCATCCCGGAATTTATTGAAAAACGATTTAATACTAATTTGAAAACAATTCTGGCGGTGTTCTGGATTGCATTATTTATTTTTGTAAATCTGACTTCGGTTCTGTTTCTGGGTGCAAAGGCAGTCGATACGATTATAGGAACCGGTGATGGCGGTTTGATTGTTTATACCATTATCGGCCTTGGGCTCATAGCGGTAGCTTACTCATTATATGGCGGACTTTCTGCCGTAGCCTGGACTGATGTCATCCAGGTGGGTATGTTGATAATCGGTGGTTTGATAACCACAGTACTGGCTTTACAGGCAGTCACCCCGGATGGCGGCATACTGACCGGTCTGAATCATATCTTTGATAAGGCAGGTGATAAATTCCATATGATCTTGACCAGAGATAATCCTGAATTTTTCAATTTACCGGGAATTGCCGTTCTTATTGGTGGAATGTGGGTTGCAAATCTGTATTATTGGGGCTTTAACCAATATATTATCCAACGTGCACTGGCAGCCAAATCGATTGGCGAAGCTCAAAAAGGATTGGTATTTGCCGCATTTTTAAAACTAATTATTCCCTTAATAGTGGTTATTCCCGGTATTATTGCCTGGGTAATGTTTACTCAGCCGGAAGGAACAGCAATAATCCCTGGTATTCAGGAGGCCTTTGCTAAAGCCGATGGTACAATAAACTATGACAAAGCATATCCCTGGTTAATCAGCGTATTTATTCCAACCGGATTGAAAGGGATTGTTATTGCTGCCCTGGTTGCAGCGATTGTGTCTTCGTTGGCGTCAATGCTGAATTCAACATCTACCATATTTACCATGGATCTGTATAAACCATATATAAATAAAAATGCAACCGATAGACAGATTGTAAGAACCGGACGGATAAGTGCAGTTGCTGCCCTGCTGATCGCCGGTTTTATGGCGCCCTTATTAGGAAATATTCCGCAGATGTTTCAATACATACAGGAATATACTGGTGTAGTTAGCCCAGGTGTTCTGGCAGTTTTTCTGATGGGATTGTTCTGGAAAAAATCAACCAGTATTGGTGCCATTATCGGGGTGATTGTATCAATTCCAATTGCGTTAATTTTAAAAATTCCGGCCGTTGATTTGCCATTTATGGATCAGATGTTTTATACCCTGTTGATCACCATGGCGGTTATTGCCGGGGTCAGCATGACGTTCTCAAAAACCGACGAAGATGAAAAGGGTATTAGTTTGAATGCGGCAACTTTCAAAACCAGCCCCGAATTTAATATTGGTGCTTATGTCATCGTCTTGGTGCTGGCGGTTTTGTATACCGTCTTTTGGTAAAATACACTATACCCAAATAGGATTTGTAAGGGCCTGGTGGTTACTCTCGGTAATTACTTCGGCCCTTTTGTATCCTGATTTTATTTCTGATAAATATCCAATTTCCTCAGAATAATCAAAATCAGGCAAATCAGACTTTTTCATATACAATTTTTTCAGTCCCTCTTGAAATATCTCCCGAATATATTTTTACTGATTTTAACCTGCCAAACTCACGACTTGATTTGACTTGTATTTGCAGTTTCTCAATTTGATCAATCTGATTTCCTGTGGAGATCCATTCGCCGGTTTTATTGCATGCCATAAATTTTATTGCCGGACCATTACTCAGGTAACAATTGCCTGAGGACATTGCTGCCAATATTTCCTCTTTTGTCCCAGTTTCAAAATGGTAAATACCGGTAAACCATTTACCAAACAGATGATCGTAATGCTCCCGCATGGTGAAAAACGGAAAACCCACCTGCCTGAACCGGGCAAAATTGCCATGGGCATCGTTACCGGCAATACCGGTGATCCGGTGTCCCTGCAATAAGAGCCGAACCCAATCATTTTTTGCCTGTTCTGTCAATTGTGAATTCGCGCCATTAATAAACTGCAAACCGTGAATATCTGTATTTGTACAATCTGAATCAGTCCAGCGATCCCTGCCAATAAATAGCCGCTGCAGGAAAGGGGAGTCCTCAAATGGATGAGCCGCAAAAATATATGCTCTCTTTTCAACCATTGATGTTAGTTCTTCGAGTGACAGCTCGGATCTCCAGCGGAACCATCTTTCTGCACTATCACCCGAGCCTGGAAAGAATTTATTTGAATTATACACCAGACAATGCACATTTCGCCCATTATGATTTCGGATCGATACCTCTTCCCCCGGGATGATAACAAAATTGCTGTGAGTTGAATTATAAGTCTCGACCTCAGATTTGAACTTGTCCCACTTTTGAAAATTTGGATCATTAACCAGATAATTGTCCGGCATGTCATCCATATCATAGGAGTGGTCGGTGGCACAATAAAAATCAAGTCCCATAGCTTCGGCCAGAAGGGCAGTGTGTGTTACAGATGCTGCAAACTCTACCTGATCCGATGTGTAGTATGTGTGTGCATGGGTTTCTCCAATTAGGGCATTTCCAATTCTCGGGATTTCAGATTCTGAGATATATAATGGAAGTGGTGCATGTGAAGTTCCTCGGTGATTGTCATTAAGACAACTTCGCGATTTACCTTTGATCTGATATTCGATTCTGACATTAATGGCATTTGTACCTGGGTTAAATTTCTTTGTATCTATGTTACATATTTTTTCATAGTAAGAACGGTTAACTGATTCATCGTAATTTTCACAGGTAATTTGCATGTCGTTGCACCATACCTGAATTTCCTTTAATTGTACCGGATAGTGATTTGCATCTTTTATTATTATCAACACGGGCATATTTTTACCATGTTCAATACGTGAAGGAATATCGGCTATTATTTCGGGTTCAGATTTTTTTAGCCAACTGAAGAAATAAGGAAAGCGGTAATGCGTCTCTGCGTATAGAAATACAAATAATAGTGAAGATAGTAAATCACCCGGCTGCATTAGTTTATGCCTTTCGCAGGAATCATGATGGTGAGAGTCGTTCCCTGAGTTTCTCCGGATTGAATCTGAATTTTTCCACCCAGTTGCTCACAAATTTGTCGGGATATTGCCAAGCCAAGCCCGCTCCCTTTTTCTTTTGTGGAGTAAAAAGGTTCAAATATTCTTGGGATGATGTTCTCGGCAATCCCGGGCCCGTCATCTATAATACTGAAACGAACCATTCTGTCATCCTTTTGTACGTGAATTCTGACTTTACCTTCTCCGTTGACGGCCTGAAAACTATTTTGCACAGCATTCAGCAGTACTTGTTCTAACAGGCCAGGGTCGGTTTCAATTTGTTCGATTCCTGGTTCTATTTCTACAGATAAAGTAAATTTCTCATAATCAAGAAATCCCAGTTTTACTTTGCTAACCAGATCTCCGATATGAACACGTTGATATTGGGGATCCCGGCTGCGGGCAAATGTTAAAAAATCTTCGATCAGTTTATTCAGGCGGTCCAGTTCATCGGGGATATAAGTGAACAATTCATCTTTCTCATCCGCATATTTTTTATGGATTAATGTATTTGTCCCTTTAATAATCGATAGTGGATTCCTGATTTCATGGGCCACAGCGGCAGCCATCTCACCCAATTTGACCATATGTTCCTGGTTTCGCATTTGATCTTGTAAGCGAACCACTTTTCTTAGTGATCGAAAAAATAGCAGGGCAACGCTGATAATGGCCAATCCATTTAACAGACTGAAAACAGTCAGGCTCTTGTCATACTGATCTAAGGTGATAAAAAATTCTGCCGGGGCTTCAATTAAAAGAATGCCGTTAATTGAATTGTTTGTATCGAGAAGAGGTGCCGCTGCCCTTAGGAAAATATTCTTACCTAAATATTGCAGTTCACTCACTGCATACTCTCCCTGCAGCGCTAGTTCCGAAATATCACGGTCTATCCTTAGCGATGGATTCACCTGTCCAAAGCCGGGGCCGGTATCCACCAAGACATCGCCTGCCGGTGAGATTATCTCAATATTTTGCAATTTATTATTCGTCTTTATATCATATAAGATCTGCTGATAATATAGCACTTGTGGATCACTTTCGTTACCGGGTATAATCTGCTCAATATCATTTGCATCAATTAATTCAGTTGAACTTCGGGCAATATTTTCCAATCTGAATTTGAGATCAGATATAAAGAAGGACTCTAATCTTTGAAGATAAAGCCAGGCAATAACGTTTGCTGATATTAAAACAAGTAGCCCGGTTATCATGATTAAATAAACCAGTTTTTGCTGTCGTGAAAAATTTTGATTTATTTTTGTGTTCAATCCGTTTTATTCCTCAAATATGTTTAACCAATAATCTATTTCGTCTTTGCTCAAATTTGGATTGTTCTTTTTTGCATGATCATGGCTTTCGCTTGGCGAAATTTTTAATCGCGCTGAGAACGTCTCACTGGGCACTACACCTGCGCCGGTATTTTTTATGCGCATACCTAACTCACGATCCGATGTTACAACCGTCCAGTCGGCCGGTTTATTTTCTCTTCTGAGAAAGTTTATTATCATATGATCGGCTTTCTCGGGATCTTTAGAAAAACGAACGTCCAGTTTCCGATTCCTGTTTAAATCTCCTATAATACCAGATTTACCATCATAAATTATTTTTAAAACAACCTTTTTTTGCTGAAAATAGGATTGCAGACGCTGGTTTAAAGAAGCGCGGGCCTGAGCCAGATTGTCTGGTATATGTTTTGAGATTTCCGGAATCTGCCAGGCCAGATTCCATCCATCGATAATAATTTTATTTGTCATTGATACTATTTGATCATAAAGGTAGTAATTACCGGCTTATGATTTTCTCCCATGATAAATAATAATTCTCTTAAGGTGAATTTGACAAAAAAAATCCTGAAATCAAAATTGCTGATCTCAGGATGGGAAAATATTAAATCAGATATTCCGGGTTTATAATCCAAACCGTTCTGCGTTTATTTGAATATATTTCTGATACTCATCCGGCATCTCATCATCCGGGAAAATTGCCTCGACTGGACATTCGGGTTCACATGCACCGCAATCAATACATTCTTCAGGATGAATATAGAGTTGCTCGCGGGCGGAACGCATTCTTTCTTTATCTGATTCTTCAAGTTTATAGCCTTCTGCCGGATAGATGCAATCCACCGGACAGACATCGACACAGGAAGTGTCACAGACACCGACACAAGGTTCCGTAATCACGTAGGCCATTTAAATATCTCCTTACTTAATTAAGACTATTCCCGGGTAATACCAGGAAATATAACCATCATTTATTTTGAGATAATAAAAACTTTTTACCGGGATTTATTCCCGCAATAATCAAAATTATTAACAATTTTAAAATTAATAAACAAATTGGATACTTCCAAGTACATAGACCTATTTACGACCAACCACTGTAGATGATCGTTGTGCTGTCGGCAGCAGGATCATTTCAGCAACCTGTATATGCTCCGGACGTGACACACAATAAAGGACGGATTCGGCTATATCTGTTCCGGTTAATGGTTGAATACCGGTGTAAACCTGCCCGGCCCGGTCAGAATCACCATGAAATCTTACGATGCTGAATTCGGTTTCGACTAGCCCCGGATCAATTGTGGAGACCCGAATCGATGTATCTACCAGATCCAGGCGCATCCCCTTAGTTAGTGCATCAACGGCATGTTTGGAGGCACAGTATACATTGCCATTAGGGTACACTTCGTGGCCAGCAATAGAACCGATATTTACAATATGTCCCCGGTTTCTTTTTACCATACCCGGAATTATTTCGCGCGAGACGTAGAGCAATCCCTTTATATTGGTGTCAATCATTTCTTCCCAGTCGGAAAGCGTACCCTCGTGTAATTTGCTGAATCCACGTGCCAGGCCGGCATTATTAACCAGAATATCTATTTCGGACCAGGGGGAAGCCAATGAACGAATTGTATCCTCTACTTTCTTTTGATCACGGACATCAAGTTCAATAATAATAGAATCTGTATCGAGCTGTTCTTTCAGTTCCTCAAGACGGTCATAGCGACGAGCGGACAATACTAACCGGCATCCCTCTTTTGCAAATGCTTCTGCACAGGCCCGGCCTATTCCGCTGCTGGCACCGGTAATAAATACAATCTTGTCTTTTAAATTAATCATAAACTTCCTCCGGATATATATCTGCTTATTCTTTCCGATTTCAACGTTAGGGTGACATACTATTATATTTAACTGCTTATCAAACCAATTATCAAATAAAGAAATGCGCCTAAACCACCGGCGATCAGGGCATAAGGTAACTGAGTTTTTACATGATCGATATGGTCACTGGCCGACGCCATCGAAGAGATGATAGTCGTGTCGGAAATTGGCGAACTGTGATCACCAAACACACCACCACCCAGCGCAGCACCAATCGTAAGATATATGCTCGCATCCATTACTTGTGCCATTTGCAGTCCGATGGGAATCATAATTGCAAATGTTCCCCAGGATGTTCCTGTAGAGAATGCAATAAACCCGGCAACAAGAAATACGATAACGGGTACAAAACTCGGACTCAGCCATGCTTTTGATGCTTCTGCAACATAAATCCCGGTACCCAGATCCCGGCATACTTTCCCAATCGCAAAAGCAAGCATCATCAATAATGCAAGCGGAATGAGACCACCCACGCCCTTAAATGTCAGGTCAATGAGTTCCCGTAAATTAAATATCTTCTGAAATTTATATAATACACCACCGGAAAAAAGAGCCATCAGAACTGCCCATAAGACAGCGGTGGATCCCGAGCCTTTTCCCAGTGCCTGAAAGATCTTTGATGCAAGGGGAATTGAATTATTCTGTGCCACCTGCTGACCAACCGGTAAAAATTAATCCAATAGGCATCATTGCAACCATCACTGCGATAGGTATGATCATATTTATCGCCCGGGGAGTGGCCCTGGGTTCACGTTCCATGCTGACAATTTCTGATGAAATCATTGGCGTCGCACCATCGCGGATAACTTTCCCTTCTTTTTGTGCCCTGATTTCCGCTTTCTTCATTGGTCCGATATCTTTTTGTGTGAGAATGACGATTAACACAATGGCCATAGCAAAAAATGGATAAAAATTTAAGGGATAGACACGAATCATTGTCTCGAGTGGATTTGCGATACCTTGCGCCAGAAGCAATCCCATTATATAGGCCCCCCAGGCATTTAAAGGAATCAGGATACAGGTGGGTGCAGATATTGAATCGGCGATATAAGCCAGTTTTTCCCTGGGGATTTTCATCCGGTCAAATATTGGACGAAAAATGGATCCAACGGTAAGAACGTTTATACTTGATTCAACAAAAATAAGTACACCGGTTAACCAGGCCAGCAACTGAACTGTTTTTCGTGGATTGCTGTTTCGCTTCTGTTCCAGGTTAATAAGAAATGTATTTACACGGTGTATAAATCCCTCTACTCCTCCGGATCTCTGTATAAAAGCGATTAATGCGCCAACAAGCGAGCTGAACATGATTGTTCTGGTATTGCCGGGATCCTTAAAGACATCAACCAGGCCCTGAATTGTGTTGACTGTGCCGTCGAATAAATTGCCCCCACTGAGAATCACCCAGCCCATCCAGATTCCAAAGAGTAACGAAACAAAAACCTGTCTGGTCTTTATTGCCAGTACAATTGCAATCACGGGTGGTAATAGTGACCAGAATCCATAATGATCCATATCGAGTTCCTGTAAGTTTTAAATCAGTTCTTATGAATTTTTGGAACGAATTATCTGAATTGAGTCAGTGTTGCAATCAAGATCGATGCAAAACGAATTATAGGAGCATCATTCGAGATATGCAAGGGTTTTGGCAAAAAAAAAACCGCCCAAAAGAGCGGTTTTAGTGTTTCTTATCATTTTTCTTTCCTGCGGGTACACAGGAACGAATATGTTTTTTTTATTTCTTGCGGCGATCATTTTCTGCCGGTACCGGATGGGCAATCTTAGCATATTCTTTTTCAAAAGTCGTAAATTTGCCTTCGTGTCCCGGAGTGTCCTTTTTATGACAATTCGTACAGGTTTTTCATCCGCAACGATCATTCCGGCAGCAATGGCCTTATCTTTTTCCTTCATTGTGCTCATCTTTTTGTATTCACTTCCCGGTCCATGACAGCTTTCACAACCGACACCTTCTTCAATTTTATAGCTTTTGTCAACGTTTTTCTTGCCATGAGCAGTTGTGTGACAGGCAAGGCAATTGTCGCTTTTTAATGGATCTTCAATGCCTGCGGCTTTTGCTTTTTTTGCCGCAGATTCAGATTTTAGTACTTCATATGCTTTTGAATGGGCTTCATTCGACCATTTTTTAAATTGCGCGCCATTCTTGTCAGCATTATGACATGTTTTACATTTTGCGGCGCCAACGTATTTTGCGTCACCTGCATAAACCGTCATTGACATTACTACAATTAAAGCCAACATGAGTGTTAGAATTTTAGTTCCCATAAAACCTCCTTATGAATTGTTTAAAGACTCTTGTTCCTTATTTCATTTACCATAGTAAAGTAATAATTGGTATTTTAAAATGCAATCTGTTTCTATATACTTATTTCATAAATAAAGTTCCAATTAACTTGCTTAAATATGTTTAAAAACATAAATTTCTTAAAAATAAGAATAATATTCCCAATTTTTGAGATAAAACATTGGTTTATGTTAAAAAAAAGGCCGGCTTCACGACTTCATAGTTTAAATTTTAAAATTGTAATATATTTTATTGCATTTGCTTACCTACCTCTTCTCGTATTCAGTGTGCTTGGTTATTATATTAATAAAGATATGGTAACCAGGATAAATCTGGATAATTTAAGATCCTTAAATCTGAGCTACGCCAATAGAATCAACGCATACCTGGATTTTAACCAAAATTATCTGAATAATTATAACCAGACAAATACCTATTTTAACGGAAGTGATTTCATTTCAGTACAGCTTATTTCCAATGAATCCGTGACTCAAATATACAGTAAGACTCGCACTAAACAGAATCCAGACGATAAACCTTATCTGGAATCGTCATCTGACAGTAAATTTCAAATGCGCGCATATTTTTCGGTCCGTAAGTTGCAACAATTATTATACAATGATTCTCCGAAAATTCAGGTATTTCTGAATTTTGTAAAACAGGATATCTGGATAACGGCTCCTGGTAATTCTGCAGACAAGAAATTAGTGTCTGCTACGGAGGTTTCAAAGTTAAAAACACTGGCTTCCCATGAGAGTTGGTCAGAATTAAATGAAGAAATGGGTATATTTTCCGATTACACCTATTTCAGAAAACACAATATCTTAGTAGAAGCGCAAACCGATGTTAAAACATTCTATTCAGAACTCGACGCGTTTTTAAATAAGATCCTTTTTGCCAACGGATTACTGGCATTGATTTTATTTGGACTGGCGCTTTATTATTCACGTCAAATAACGACACCGGTTCATAAGTTAATCAAGGCAGTCCAGCATATTGGCAAAGGAAATCTGGATTATAAGATTGAAGTTGCAACAAATGACGAAATCCAGGTTTTAGCCAACGAGTTCGAACTAATGCGTGAAAAGTTACAAGATTCATATCAGAAAATGGAAGAGAAAATAGTCAGACGCACAGAAGAACTTCAGGGTGCCCAGGCGCAAATTATGCACCAGGAAAAAATGGCGTCTCTCGGTCTGATGGCGGCAGGTATTGCTCATGAAATTGGAAATCCCCTCACCAGCATTTCTTCTATGGCTCAGATAATCCGACGAAAAAATGCGGATGAAAAAACAGTCGAGTATGTTGATCATATTTTAAAGAATATTAATCGAATATCAAGAATCGTACGTGAGCTGGTTGACTTCAGTAAGCCAACAACACATAAATCGGCGCCTTCAGACATTAATGAAATCATTATTTCTGCAGTAGGGATCATCAAGTATGACCGTCGATCGAAGAACATATCATATACACTGGATCTGGATAATAGCCTGCCCAAAGTAAACGTGGTGGCCGATCACCTCATGCAAGTGTTCCTCAATATTCTGATTAATGCAGTCGATGCATCCGAAGGAGTCGGTGAAGAAATAAATGTTTCTTCTATCACTGAAAGTAATCATATCTATATTTCATTTAAAGATCAGGGCGCAGGGATTCCAGCAGAAAGTTTAAATAAAATATTTGAGCCATTTTATACAACAAAAGATGTGGGCAAGGGAACCGGGCTTGGGTTAACTGTGAGTTATGGATTGATAAAAAAACTCAAAGGTGAGATAAAGGTGTCAAGTACTGTAAATCAAGGAAGTACATTTACCGTGGTGCTACCGGTACATCCCGGGGGAAATTAGAAGATGAAAGCAAAAATCCTAGTTGTTGATGATGAAAAGGCGATCAGGGAATCGGTTTCTTTAGTCCTGGCTGAGGAAGACCATGAAACCACCATGGCTGCTGACGGGGAGGAGGCACTCAAACTACTCAATACAGATAGTTATGACGTTTTGATTACAGATCTTAAAATGCCCGGTATGGATGGTATGGAACTGGTGAAGAAGTGTCTTCAGATCTGTCCGCAAACTTCCGTGATTATAATTACTGCGCATGCGTCGGTTGAATCGGCAATTGAATCACTGAGGATGGGTGCATTTGATTATATTTTAAAACCCTTTGATTTTGATGATCTTATCCTGAAGGTAAACAGATTACTGGGGCATAAAGAGCTGGCTCTCGAAAATCAGGCACTTCGGTCCGAAGTGGAGGAAAAATATAATTTTAGCAATATTATCGGTAATAGTTCGCAAATGCAGGATGTATTTCACCTTATCAAAAAGGTTAGTGTCACCAAGGGGAATGTACTTATTACTGGAAAAAGTGGTACAGGAAAAGAACTGGTCGCCCGTGCCATTCATTTTAACAGTCTGCGAAAAGCCAAAAGATTTGTGGCGATAAACTGTGGTGCCATTGTGGGTACTCTGATGGAGAGCGAATTTTTTGGCCATAAAAAAGGATCTTTTACCGGGGCAATCGGAGATAAGGATGGATATTTTAAGATTGCCAATCAGGGGACACTTTTTCTGGATGAGGTAGGTGATATTCCTCTGCCGCTACAAGTTAAACTATTACGTGCTATTGAAGAGGGCGAGATTCTTCCTGTAGGTGCAACCACTTCAATCAAAGTTGATGTAAGAATAATTGCCGCCACTAATCGTGATTTATTCAGAGAAGTGGATAAAGGAAATTTTCGCGAGGATCTGTTCTACCGTCTTAATGTTGTGGAGATAAAATTACCCTCATTAACAGACCGCAAAGAAGATATTCCTCTCCTTGTGCAGCACTTTATCGAAAAGTATAACAAAGAACTCAATCGTCATGTTAAAAATGCGGATAATCTCACCATGCGTATACTGAGAAATCATGAGTGGAAAGGTGGAATCCGTGAATTGGAAAATGTAATCGAGCGCGCACTCATTTTGAGCGAGACTGATTACATAACCAAGATTGATTTACCACCAAATATGATCAATGTGGAGCCAGAGGATGATGTGCCGAATCGTCTCAAAGAGGCCGTGGCACATTTTGAACGGGAACATCTGATCAGAATATTACAAAAGACTGCCTTAAATAAAGAAGAAGCGGCAACAATTCTGGGAATTAGTTTGTCGTCGTTATATCGTAAAATGGATGAATTAGAAATTAAACTATCTTAAAAAAATTTTTATTCTCATGGAGGTGAAAAAATGATAAGAAAAGAAGACGCCCTAAATTACCACAGTCAGGGAAGAAAAGGTAAAATTGAGGTGATTTCGTCAAAACCATGTATTACACAGCGGGATCTTGGGATGGCATACACACCCGGTGTAGCCGAGCCATGCCGTGAAATTGAGAAAGACCCAAACAAGGCCTTTGAATATACTGCCAAGGGTAATTTGGTAGCGGTAGTTTCTAATGGAACCGCAGTTTTGGGACTGGGTAACATCGGCGCACTGGCTGGTAAACCGGTTATGGAAGGTAAAGGCGTTTTATTTAAAAGATTTGCGGATATAGATGTATTTGATATTGAGCTGGATACCGAAGATCCGGATGAAATTGTACGGACGGTTAAACTTCTTGAACCGACATTCGGCGGAATAAATCTTGAGGATATAAAGGCACCGGAATGTTTTTATATCGAAGAGAAACTCAAAGAAATGATGAATATACCGGTTTTTCATGATGATCAGCATGGTACAGCCATAATTTCTGCGGCCGCATTAATTAATGCAATGGAACTGCAGAATAAAAAAATTGGTGAAGTAAAAGTTGTGTTTTGCGGGGCTGGCGCGGCCGGTATTGCATGTGCTGATCTGTATATCAAAGTGGGTGTGAAAAAAGAAAATTTATATTTCATAGATTCAAAAGGATTGATTTATAAAGGTCGTGTAGAAGGAATGAATCCATATAAAGCGAGATTTGCAAATGGTGATGGGCCGGCTGATCTTGCGGAAGTAATGAAGGGGGCCGATGTCTTTGCCGGTGTAAGTGTGGCAAATATGGTTACCAAAGACATGGTTAAAGTAATGGCGGATAAGCCTTTGATTATGGCCATGGCCAATCCGGATCCGGAGATTACTTATGAGGATGCGATTAGTGTACGTGACGATCTGATTATGGCAACAGGCCGGTCGGACTATCCCAATCAGGTAAATAATGTTCTCGGTTTTCCTTTTATATTTCGTGGTGCACTTGATGTACGGGCAACGGCTATAAATGATGAAATGAAGATTGCTGCAGTTAAATCATTGGCTGACCTGGCGAAAGAAGATGTACCTGATTCCGTCATTAAAGCATACGGTGATCAGCCAATTAAATTTGGAAAAGAATATATTATTCCCAAACCCTTTGATTCACGCGTACTCATCTGGGAAGCAAGCGCTGTGGCAAAGGCGGCTGTTGAAACTGGTGTTGCACGTGAGCCGATCACAGATTTTTCTGCCTATCGTGAACACCTGGAGAGTCTGCTTGGTAAATCGCGCGAAATAATGCGTGTCCTTATAAATAAGGCAAAAGAGGAGCCAAAACGAATTGTATTTCCAGAGGGCTGGGAGCCAAAAATACTTCGGGCATGTCAAATTATTGTCGACGAGAAAATAGCGCAACCGATCGTGTTTGGATCTCAAGAATACATTAAAAATATGGCAGAACAGTTAAATGTAGATCTTAAGGGAATCGCTCAGATTGATCCTACTTCAAATGATAAACTTGAGGTGTATGCAAAAGAATTTTATAAGATGCGGGCGAGAAAAGGTATGACATTTTCCGAGGCCCAGATCCAGCTCAAGGGTAACTGGCGGCTATTTGGTGGCATGATGGTCAGAATGGGTGATGCGGATGGTTTAATTGCCGGAGTAAATTACCATTATCCGGATACCATTAGGCCTGCTCTGCAGGCGATTCCTTTGGAAAAGGATTCCAAAGTTATTGCCGGATTATATATGATGGTCTTTAAAAATGATGTCATATTTTTTGCTGATACTACTATTAACATCGAACCGTCTGCCGAAGAACTTGCAGAAATTGCAATATTGGCTGCGGACAAAGCAAGGAGCTTTGATATTGAGCCAAAAATTGCCATGTTGTCATTCAGCAATTTTGGCAGTGTGCGCCATCCGTTAGCACTAAAAGTCTCCCGGGCAACTGAAATTGTTAAAGAACGGCGTCCCGATCTGCAAATTGATGGGGAGATGCAGGCTGATACGGCAGTAGTTCCGGAGATTCTCACAGGAACATATGACTTTAGTGATCTCAAAGAAAAAGCAAATGTGCTCATCTTTCCAAATCTTGAAGCGGGTAATATTGCCTATAAACTGATAAATCGTCTGGGAGGCGCGGAGGCAATTGGGCCAATTCTGATAGGTGCCAGTAAATCCATTCATGTACTTCAAAGAAATTGCGAAGTGAATGATATCGTAAATATGACAGCAATAGCTGTATTAGATGCACAGAAGAATTCGAAATAAATTATGGGACGGTTATTCCGTCCCATTTTTGATCAAATGGAGGGATCCAAATGAAAATATTTGATGCTATCGATAAATATGGACATGAACAAATTGTTCTTTGTCACGATGAGGCAACAAATCTTAAGGCAGTTATTGCGATACATAACACAATTCTGGGACCTGCTCTGGGTGGTTGCCGTATGTGGCCATTTGAATCAGAAGAAGAGGCTATTTTTGATGCCATGAGATTATCACGCGGTATGACCTATAAAAATGCGGCTGCCGGATTAAATCTGGGTGGTGGTAAGGCAGTCATCATTGGCGATCCAAACAAAGATAAGGGCGAAGCATTGTTCCGGGCCTTTGGCAGATTTGTTCAAAGTCTGGGTGGCAGATATATTACAGCAGAAGATGTGGGAACATCGGAAGAGGATATGGAACAGATAAAAATGGAAACGTCCTTTGTAGCTGGTCTTCCGACTGAATTTGGTGGAAGTGGAGATCCGTCCCCTTTCACAGCCCTAGGCACTTTTGAAGGTATTAAAGCAAGTGTTAAATATAAACTTAAGAAAAATGATATCAGAGGTATTACGGTTGCGGTGCAGGGTGTAGGGCACGTGGGATACTATTTATGTGAAATGCTGCATGACGCGGGTGCCGAGTTAATCGTCACAGACATTTTTGAGGATAAGGTTGACAAAGTTGTCACAGACTTTGGCGCAAAGCCAGTTGCCGGAGATGAAATATACAGCGTTGATGCGGAAGTATTTGCCCCGTGTGCGTTGGGTGCAATTGTAAATGATGAAACCATAAAGCAAATGAAATTCAGTATAATTGCGGGCGGTGCGAATAATCAGTTGTTGGATGAAAAAATTCAAGGTAAAAAGCTAAAAGAAAAAGATATTCTCTATGCCCCGGATTATCTGATAAATGCCGGTGGTGTGACAAATGTATACTTCGAAACGATTAATGAGTACAATAAAGACAGGGTGACTAAAAAGGTTAAAAATATTTATAATATCCTGATGGAAGTATATCATATTGCAGATGATCAAAATATTACGACGGTAGAAGCAGCGGCGCACCTGGCTGAGAAAAGACTTAATTTGATTCGCAACGTTCATCAAAATTATTTACGAAAATAGTCAGCGGCAAACCAAATTTTTGAGATTAGAGGTTCAAATGGTTAAAAATTTTCTGGAATTTGAATCACAGGTTAAGAAATCCGGAAGGAAGTCAATCGCTGTGGCATTGGCCCAGGACGCAGATGTTTTGATTGCAATTGAAAAAGCCCGGGCAAAAGGTCTTGTCCGGGCATACTTAACCGGGGATTGCGATAAGATATCTAAATTGCTGTCGGAACAAAATATTGCCGAAAACGAATATGATCTCATACAAGCTGATGATGAATTAAAAGCTGTTGAACAAGCTGTTGACCTGGTCCGCAGTAATCAAGCCCAGGTATTGATGAAAGGGCTTTGCTCTACGTCCAGCTTTTTGAAAGGAATATTGGATAAAACTACTGGATTACGAACTGGACAGGTTCTGTCACATCTATCTGTGTTTGAAAATCCAAATTATTCCAAACTATTTATGATGTCTGATGCGGCAATCAATATTGCACCGGATCTGACTACGAAAATAGCGATTGTTGAGAATGCCATTAATGCGGCTCACAAAATGGGATATGAATGCCCGAAAGTAGCCATTATCTCTGCGGTTGAAAAGGTTAATCCGGAAGCAATCCCGTCATCTGCAGATGCTGCTATAATTTCCAAAATGGGTGACCGCGGCCAGATCCGGGGAGCCACAATAGATGGACCATTGGCCATCGACAATGCATTCTCCGCCGAATCATGTGCAGTGAAAGGTATAAATTCCTCAGTCGGGGGAGATGCCGATATTTGTATTGTCCCAAATATAGAAACTGGTAATGTCTTTTATAAGCTGCTTACCACACTATGCAATTCAAAAGTAGGCGGTATCGTGGTTGGTGCCAGCGCACCGATTGTGTTAACCTCCCGTGCAGATTCTGATGAATCAAAGTATTTATCGATCATTACGGCCTTAAGAGCAAGCTGAGGTAAGTATGTCTCAACTGACAGCAAACATACTCGTAATAAATCCGGGATCTACAACAACCAAAATCTCGCTTTTTCAGGATGATACCGAGTCTACTACCGAGACCATAACCCATAAGATTGAAGATCTTTCAAGGTTTAATAAATCTTCTGATCAAGATCTCTATCGCATGGAATTCATTGTCCGGATATTGCGGGAAAAAAATGTAGACCTTTCCGCGATCAAAGTCTGTTGTTGGAAGAGGCGGACTTTTACGCCCGATTGAAGGCGGCACATACACCGTTAACGATCAGATGATGGTTGATCTTAAAAAAGGTGTTATGGGTGATCATCCTTCAAATTGCGGTGGCCTTATTGCGTTTGCCATTGGCAAAAAACTGGGTGTACCGGCATTTATAGTTGACCCCGTCGTGGTGGATGAATTGATTCCTGAAGCAAGAATTTCCGGAATGCCTTTGGTAAAACGAAAGAGTATTTTTCATGCATTGAATCAGAAAGCAGTGGCCCGGCAGGTTGCTAAGGCATTGAATAAATCATATATGGATGTTAATGTGATCATTGCTCATCTGGGAGGAGGGATAACTGTTGGCTGTCATAGAAAGGGATATGTCGTCGATGTGAATAACGGACTGGATGGAGATGGACCGTTTAGCGCAGAACGCAGTGGATCTGTCCCGGTTGGTGATCTGATAAAGGCTTGTTATTCTGGCGCTTATACTCTGTCTGAGATGAAGAAACTGGTTAAAGGTCATGGTGGGATGGTTGCCTACCTGGGCACCAATGACATGAAAGTAGTTGAAAAACAAATTTTAGAAGGAAATGAAACATCAAAATTATTATACGATGCTTTGATATACCAGGTTTGTAAAGAAATCGGAGCTTTGTCGACCGTGGTTTCCGGTGAACTGGATGCTATTGCCCTTACCGGAGGAATGGCTAAAAGCGACATGTTTGTAAACTCAGTTAAATCCAAAATTTCATTCCTGGCGCCGGTGTATATTTTCCCAGGCGAACAAGAAATGCTGGCTCTGGCGATGGGCGCGTTACGTGTATTAAGAGGTGAGGAAGATGCAAAAATATATACCGGGAATTAAGATTGTATCATTTTTTGCAAAAATTCATCTATAGAAATAAAAGAAAATGGAGTTACTAAATATGATACAGGCAGTTCTTGGAATTGTTATCGGAGCAGGAGTCGGTTTTTTAATTGGAAAATATATGTCACGATTGGGATTTGGATGTCCGTTATTATGCGATCCACGTGTCAGTACAATATATTTTGCCATCATGGGATTTCTGTTTGCCGCAGGTAATTAGGGGAGAAATAACGAATGAAAGCAAATGTTGTACAGGTTAAGGGAATAAGTTTTATAGGAAAGGCAGCCACCAATCATTGGGTAGCCATGGATGGTCCTGCTGATTTTAAGGGTTCAGATGCCGGAACCAGACCCAAAGAGTTGATTCTCATCGGTTTGGGTGGCTGTACGGGTGCGGATGTGGCATCAATGCTAAGTAAGATGAAAGCACCGGTTTCACGCTTTGAAATAGATATTGATGCAGAAAGCGCTGAGGAACACCCCAAAGTATTTACAAAGATTCATCTCACATATAAGTTCTGGGGGGAGGGTGTTAAAGAAGATAATCTTGAAAAAGCCATTACCCTGTCTCAGGACAAATATTGTTCAGTTAGCGCAATGTTAAAAAAGGCTGTTGAAATAACCCATTCATACGAGCTTAATCCGGCTGAATAATCAAGTATATTAAGATGACCAATCTCAAAATAAAAAGGGGATGATGAAAATCATCCCCTTTTTTAATTATATCAGATTTCTTTATTTATTTAAATTTAAATCCTCCTGAAGCGTTTTATCCTTACTGGGTCTCCAGATATATTGGTCAACGAAATAGTGATGAAGAGGAATCCCAATAATGATACTGTAAAGTAATTCCTTTGTTGTGAATTCGCCGAAAAGGGTTGCACTACCAGTTAGGACTAATGGGCCACAGCCTGGATGAATTTCGAAGGTGCATCCAAGAAAACGTAATATTAAACCCATTGCGATTGCTGAAATGGCATAGGTCGCAAATGTGCGGCTAATTTTCACTGCAATACCATATTTTTTTTCTGCGCCCGGAGTATGATAGCGATTCTTGCTGTAAAACCAGATAATCCCGTGGTATTGTACATCATGATATATGGTCACAAAAGCAGAAAATGCGATTAAAGGTACTGTTAAGATGGCAGTGCTATAATTGATATAGGAATACAATGGAATTAATGCGATAAAGAAGAGTATTTTGGGAAAATTTACAGGTACACCTGCTTGTGCTCGTTGGAATTGTCTGAAGATAAATAAACCAACAATGGCAACCATATACGCAACTGATAGGAACACAACGATATGCTCCCAGTGCAATTGTGAGAAATAATTTGTTGTAAACAACTGGGCTTGAGGATATGCAGGGAATATACCCGATAACCCAATTACACCCCTGGCTTCCGGATGTCGGATAATAAATGCTGCAAATGGGGCCAAAAGTCCTCCGTATAAAAGATACTTGTCAATACGTGTGTCCCGGGCCTCAAAATCCTTATTCTTTTTCTTATAGAGTGCCAGGATGCCCCAATGCTGTCTGACAACATGCCAGTAAGCCCACAAACTGAATACAAGGATATAAAAATAGAAGGGGATATTATAATTTTCATAGCCTAGTTGGTGAAGTATATATGAAATTCCGATTAAAGCGGGTCCGACCAGCAACCAGGCCAGGCTCCCTATTAATAGTTTTTTACGGGCCTGAAATTCCTGTTTGTCAAAGTAGGTTCGCACGTAAGTGCCAAAAAAGTGTGGTGTATCGATAAGTGCAACCCAAATAAACCAAACAGTAATCATATCCAATTTAAGTCCGGCATGAAAATACATCATCAGGTACCCGGTCAATGCACCTCCTATGTAGATCAGTAAATCCGGCTGCTTCCCCTGTATCCAATTCATAGAGAATTTTTTCGGATCAGAAAGTGCCATAGCAAGGCTTGTCATGGGTGATTCCTTTCAAAATTATATTTCTATTATTTTTTTGGCAATTAATTTAAAAAATCCGAACATTAAATGACAAGTATTAACTTCACTAAAACACGCTTAAATGTAAGATAATGCAGGGAATCATTCCAGTCAGGTGGGTAGTATTTTGTGTTTATGGGTAAAAAAGAAAAGCACCCGATGTGCGCACGTCACCGGATGCTTTAGTAGCAGGCGAATGCCTGAAAATTTGTTGGTTACATGCGAATCGAGATACCGGCCATGAACCTTGTCGTTTCTATATCCTCGAAGGTACCGCCGGGAGTCAAGTCATCAAATGTATTTCTTTTCCAAAATCCCTGACGTACACTCATATTAAGAGCTGCACTACCTCCCACATCGTAACCGAATCCCGCACTGATATATTTTCTGTCTTGTTCTTTAGCGGCATCAATGTATGGTGAAGGTACGTATTGGTAACCACCACGCAGTTTTAGTCCGGTTCCTGGCACTCTTAACTCAGCACCTGCAGAATATGAAAGGACTGCGCGAAAATTTTCCGGAAAGTAATTGTTCTCGTCAAGAAGAGTCTGGTAGTCATAACTCATTGTTTGGCCATCCGGTTTATCGAACTTGACTTGAGACCAGTCACGATATTCAAATGAACCGGCGACCATCAAGAGATTTAAATCAAGTGCTACACCACCTGAAAATTTGAACGGATATTGAATGTCATATTCCCATTGACCAGGTTCTTCCTCATATTCGGAGACATAACCATCATCGAAGTAAAGGACATCACTTGAGCTGTAAGTTTCCTTTACATTGACAGTGCTGGGCAAATCTACGGCCAGTCCCAGTCGGAGATGTTCACTCATATGATAGATACTGCCAAGTTTAATCCCATATCCACCAAATTCTGAGTTGATGTTTTGATGCATCTCATAACTGTCATAGTTTCCCGGATATTCGTTGTACAGGTCATCTACGTCATCCTGGAAAAAATCAAATGCATAGTTACTGGAGCCAGAGTAAAAATTTACTGTAAGTCCGAGAGCAAAGTTTTGTGATAACATCATACCACCTGCAATAGACCAGGCACCCAGGTTTCCATCCTGAGTAATTTGCTCGGTGCGTTGCACATCAGAATCGAACGGATAATAAGCATAGTCCCCATTATCATCTTCAAGTTCAAATTCAAGACCATTCGGTTCATTACTATATCCGGTGAAATACATGAAATTCTCGAGATCCTTAAAGCGGTTATAGCCAAAGGAGAGAACAAAACTTCCCTGGGTAGTGGGAAATTTATAAGCAAGTCCCAGTGAGTTTAACTTTGTAAATGCCCTCTCATCGAGTATTGTATTTCCCAGGTAAGTGGCTTCGTTTTGATAATTCAGGTGATAAATATCCGCACTAAGTTCACTTTGTTTCAGCATTGTTAAGCCGGCCGGATTCCAATATGTTGCTGTGTAATCATCAGCAACTGCGGCAAATGCGTTTCCCATACCCATTGCTCTTACGCCGACACCGGTTTCATTTTCCATCAAAAATACGGCTTCATCTGGTGTCTGAGCTGATAGGACAGTTACTGTCAGTATCGTCATGATAAGTATTGTTAGTGTTTTCATTTTTAGTCCCTCCTCAAATATTATCTGTGGATAAATTTAATGTGTATTAAATCTATCGTCTTCTCTTACTACTACTGCTTGATCCTGACGAACTACTCTTGCTTGATCCGGAAGAACTTCTTGATGATCCCGAGCTGCTACTTGGTTTCGAGAAACTACGGCTGCTGCCGGAAGAGGATCTGTTGCTGCTAACTCTGGAAGATGAGTTACTCGAACCGGATGAGCTGCTTCTGTTACGCGATGAACGGACCTTTGTCGACCGGTTAGAAGACGTGGAGTTCTTGTTTCTGGCAGTTACTTTCCTGCGTGATGTAGAAGATTTTGGTTTAGAGATATTCGTATTTGTCCTGCCGCTGCTGTCGCTCCTCCTGGTGATTTTTCTATCCGAACCTGAATTTGAACTTCTTCTACTTACAGTGGTCGTTCTTCTTGCTGTACGTTTCTTGTCTGAAGAAATGTTTGCATAGCTTCTGCGAGCCGGTCGTTTTGAACCCCCGTAAAATCCATCTTGATCTGAAGATGTGGATCTTGTTTGTCTCCTGGCTATATTTGCCGGTCTTCGTCCAAAATTAGGCGGATTTACCTTATGCACAGGAGTATACACAATATAGGGAGACGGATAATGCCATCTTGGTGGATGATGCCAGTATGGATGCGGATAATACACATAATGGGGATAATAATGCGCTCTCCAATATGGACGATAGAAATGAATGTCTACATACAAATCCGGTTCGTAATAGTAGTAATCAATCGGATCATAGTAGAAATAGATAGAATTGGGGCGCGGAATATAATGATGATGAACCACTACCTGCTCTGAATATTCCTGATACTCGTCTTCGTCATAATAAACTTCATCATCATACCGGTCATCCTGACGTGCTAATCCAAATTGTGTATAACATCCGGTCAATAGTATCTGAAGGGCTAACGCAGTCAGAATTATTTTTATTATTTTAAAGTAACGCATGATGAAATCCTCACCTTTTATTATTGGGTTTCATTATATTATTAGACAAATTTCGTGCCAATAATAAATATTTGCGTAACTGTATAATAAATAATGTGTTGTAGTAAAAGAGAAAAATACAGGAAGATGATGGTTGGATACTAAGTATACATAATATGTTAACTATGGTTACAAGTTCTTGGGATTCAGCCCGAGTCGTTTTATCATTTTGTGTAACCCCGGGCGGCTTAACTGCAGTTTTTCTGCTGCTTTAAGTATATTGCCATTTGTTTCGCTTAACGCAGAGAGAATTAGTTTCTTCTCCAGATTTGAGATAGTTTGCTTAAATGACGCTGAATCATCCGGAACTTCAATGTTAGATGGAGTAGGTTGATGAAACCGTGCAGATATAAGATCGGGGGTGAGGGAGGAATTGTCATCTGCTAATGTAATAGCACGTTCAATTTCGTTTTCCAATTCGCGAATATTTCCTGAAAAAGGTGCTTTTGACAATAAAGCAAGTGCTGCCGGTTCAATCATTTTAATGGTTTTGCCAATTTTATTTGCATATTTTTCAATAAAATACTGCACCAAATCCGGAATATCATCCGCTCTTTCCCTCAGAGGAGGTAGTTGAAGAGGGAATACATTTAGCCGGTAGTACAGATCTTCTCTAAAAATACCTTCCTTTACTGCATCTTCCAGATTTTTATTCGTCGCTGCAATGATTCTTACATCGATTGAAACAGTTTTTGTGCCGCCTACAGGTTTTATCTCACCTTCCTGAAGTACGCGAAGCAATCGAAGTTGCAATGCAGGCGAGGTATCTGCGATTTCATCGAGAAAGACTGTTCCGCCATGGGCTATTTCAAAGATGCCTTTGTGGTCAGAGACAGCTCCTGTAAAAGATCCTTTTACATGACCAAAAAGTTCGCTTTCCAGTAAAGAATCGGGTAAGGCACCACAATTTTGTGCGACAAACATTTTATCTTTTCGCTGGCTATTATAATGAATTGCTCTTGCGATCATTTCTTTGCCCGTACCTGTTTCCCCCAGGAGCAAAACAGTGGTTGGTGTGTCAATTACTTTGGATAGCAGTTTGAATAGCTGAATCATTTTTGGGCTGTGGCCTATAATTTTACTAAAATCGTAGTCTTTTTCCAGATTTTGTTTTAGAAGAATATTTTCTTTTTCTAGCTTTTGATTCGCGTCCTTTAGCTCTTTTGTTAATTCTTTGTTCTTTTGTTCAAGTTCATACTTTTCGATGGCCCGGCGGACAATAATCGATAAGTCATCAGGTTCCCATGGCTTTGATATATAATGAAATATCTGCCCCTTATTAATAGCCTCAATAGAGGCCGTAATGTCGGCATAGGCTGTAATTAATATCCGGACTGATTCGGGTTGAACCTGCATAGATCTGGAAAAAAACTCCACACCAGTCATCGTCGGCATGCGTTGATCAGCCAGTATGAGCGAGATTTTGTTTTCCGATAGAATTTCTAGCCCTTTATCCCCGTTAGTCGCTGTAAATATGCGGTATTCTTCTTTCAAGAGGCGTTCTAAAGCATTCAAAATTTCAGGTTGGTCATCTACGATTAGAATCGTCTGTTTACTCATAATAAGATCTTTGATTTCTGTTCGCACCCTGAAAACAGGCGAAACACCTGTTGACAAAAGCACACCTGACCTACGGCCACCTGCGTAATGTACTCCATGGCCAACATTTTTAAATTTCTTTAAATATAAATATTTTAATCACAATAACAATTATTTATTAGCCCGGACAATTTATCTTAAAAATTCTAATTTAAGTTAAAATCAATTTTTGCCCAAATATTGTCTCAAGTTACGTGACATAATTCGATAATTATCGTAATTTGATTGATATGAAATAAATTGGATTAAGCAATTAAGGAAAAGGAGATGGAATGAAGCCCTCATTGATTGTACTCGCTGCAGGTATGGGCAGCAGGTATGGTGGATTAAAGCAAATGGACAAATTCGGTCCGTCGGGTGAAACTCTGATGGATTATTCTATATTTGATGCCTATCGGGCAGGATTTGAAAAAGTTGTTTTTGTTTCTCGAAAAGATATTGTTGATGATTTTAGAAAAATTGTTTCAAAAAAGTATGAATCAAAATTAAATATTGAGTTTGCCATGCAGGAACTGGATGCCGTTCCGGATGGATTTGTAATGCCTGCAGAAAGGGTGAAGCCCTGGGGTACCGCCCATGCTGTTCTGGTTGCCCGTGAGAAAGTGAGAGAACCATTTGCAGTTATAAATGCAGATGACTTTTATGGATTGGAATCTTACCAGTTATTGTTTGAACATTTATCCGGAGAAAATAATAAAGATTGTTGTATTATCGGATACAGAGCTGATCTTACATTATCTGAGCACGGGATGGTTTCCCGTGCAATTCTCGAAACCGATCAAAAAAATAACCTGATGAAAATAGCTGAATCATCGATCGGACACACAGATAAAGGCTTTGTATGTATTAACGATGAAGGAGAACGGTTAATTGAAGGTGACCTCTATGTATCCATGAATCAAATGGGATTTACCTTTGAGGTTTTTGATCAACTAAATCAGTTTTTCCTGGATTTTCTCAACGAATCAGGACAAGAGTTAAAATCAGAATCATTTTTACCTTCGTTTGTGAATGAGCTCATCGAAAAGGAACTTTTTAATGTCAGAGTGTATCAAACAAATTCACGTTGGTTTGGTGTCACCTACAAGGAAGATAAGCCAATAGTGGAAAAGAAAATCAACGATTTGGTTGATCAGGGTGCGTATCCCACAAAACTTTGGTAAAATTGTCCTTTTAATGAATATGAACAGAAGGGAAAAAATTGTCTCAGAATAAAAACTTAAGACAAGGTTCGAAAACTAAATCATCCAAAGACACATCGTTTAGAAAAATAGTTATTGAAGTTGTTTCAATTGTACTTGGTGTGTTATTGGCATTAGCAGTCAATGAATGGCGGGAGAACAGGGCGAACCATGCTGAAGCGGAATCTGCTCTTCAGAACATAAAAAATGAAATACTCTCCAATCAAAGTCATTTGTCATTGATCCATGAGATTAACTTAAAAACTACCCAAGCCATGGTCGAAGATCCTTCATCAGCTGATGAGAGTAAATTTATACCAGGCATGCAATTGAAATCGGCAGCCTGGGAAACTATGCTTTCTACAGGCGTATCCAATCATGTTGACTATCAAATAATTCTCATTTTATCTAATCTCTATTCGATCCAGGATTTGTATAAAGACACCGGTCGTATGCTGACTGAATCAGCTATGAATATGTCAGCCTATGCCGCAGCTCTCGGATCTGAAGTGGATGATAATCAATTTGCAAAAAATTTCTCTGACTATATGAATATGCTTGTGCAGGTAGAAGATCAACTTCTTAATTCATATGAATCGGCATTAACTCATCTTCAATAAAATGATATCACAAATAAGATAAAAATATGGCTGAAATAGGAAAAATAAACGAACTAAGAATTATCAAAGAAGTGGATTTTGGTGTCTATCTTGACGGGGAAGATCTGGGGGAGATATTGCTGCCTCAAAAGTATATCTCCAGCAATCTGAAAACGGATGACCTTGTTAAAGTATTTATTTATTTCGATTCTGAAGACCGGATCATTGCTACAACACAAACACCTTATGCACAGATTAATGAATTTGCATTTCTTGAGGTCGTGGATGTCACGAGTGTCGGAGCCTTTTTAGATTGGGGATTGGAGAAGGATTTATTTGTACCTTATCGTGAGCAAAAACAAAAAATGGTTCGCGGGAAATCTTATCTGGTAAGAATTTATCTTGATGAGAGAAGTGACCGGATTGCGGCCTCAACTAAAATTGATAAATTTTTAGGCCTACCACCTGAGGATTTGATTGAAAATCAAAAAGTTGATTTATTGATCTCGCATCAAACGGAACTTGGATTTAAAGCAATTGTAGATAAAAGCTATCAGGGTATGATTTTTGAGAATGATCTGTTCCGGCCCTTAAAAATCGGTCAGGCAATGCAGGGTTATATTAAGAAGATCAGACCGGATGGAAAAATTGACTTATCTATACAACAATTAGGATATGAGAAAGTTGATGCATTTGCCCAGAAGATTCTCAATATATTAAAAGACAACAAGGGGTATATTGCTGTTTCTGATAAAAGTAAACCCGAACTGATCTATCATTTATTTGGCATGAGTAAAAAGAGTTTTAAAATGTCAATCGGCGCACTATATAAACAAAAATTAATAATCATTGATAAAACAGGTATCAGGTTAACAAATCAATAGAAATATTGAATCGTGGCAATATCCTGTGCAAATATTTCGTTGCACATTTTCTTAAGATTTGTAATGATATAGCAACTTCTGAAAAATGTAATAAATAATTGAATTTTGTCACCCTGAATTTATTTCAGGGTCTATTTAAAGGGATTCTGAAACAAGTTCAGAATGACGTTCAGGTAGAAATAATCATTTTTCAGAAGTCTCGATATAGTAAGTTTATCAAACCAGGAAAAAATATGAGTAAGAAACAACATCTTTGCGATTGGGAGCGTAAGGATATCGAAAACGATTGTGCGTCTCTGGTATCTTTGATTCAAAATCCAAAATATATCTGTAAAAAATGTGCACGTGCCGCAAATACTGAGAATGTTCTGTGCAAATCCCAAAAAATAAAAAAAAGTTTATTAAGTAATAATTAACTACCCCATGAAATGATTCTGTTTTAATTCAAAACACTCAGAACCCATCCACAATTGAATTCTTGATTTACGATCCAAAATATATTATAATCGGACTGTAAGCGTTGTTTGCCGTTAAATCGAAGATTTTATTTTACTGATTGGTCTCTGCGATTGTTAGGCAATACGAAGCCAGCCTATTCTCTCTGCAATAGAAAACGGGGGAAACAATTTCTATTTCGCAGCTTGTTTAAAATCAAATGTGTTTTTTTAAAAATCGTCACCTGAAAACCTGATTCCGTCTTGTAACTAATTAACAGAAGTGGGTAATTCTGAACATGGATCGAAGATTATATATCGATGCTGGAATTGAACATATAAATTTTTCTTTGTTCGAAGCAGGAAACAATACTCAATATGAACTCCTCACAGATACAGTTCAAATCCCAAATAATGATCATATTCCAAATTTATTAAAGTTGCCTGCGGTAAATGAACTTTTAAAAAAAAATAGAGATGGGAAATCCACGGTATATATTACCGGTAAATTGGCTGCGGTAGTGAAGCAATATGTATCTTCTGGAGAAATTATTATGCCGGCCGCAGCACTATGGTCTGCCGCAAAATTCTATATACAACAGCAGAGTAAGACACAAATTGAATCTCTTGGGATAATTGACCTTTCAGCATCTGGTTATATGATCATATGTATTGATGGCCATGGCGATTTAAAGAATGATTCAATGATAGTAAATCCTCGTTGTGGTGCCGGGACCGGAGTAAATCTTACCAGGGTGCTTGAAAAACTGGATATTAATAAAGATTCAGTGGACCATATTTTGTCTGATTATCTCGGAGAGAAGGGCCATAAGAATCGCAGTCAAATACCTGTAAGATCTGATCGCTGTGGTGTTTTTCAGCTCTTCTGCAACCATATCGGATAAAAATCAGGGTATCCCATTAGATCATGCGCTGGCTGTGACAATGAAATCGGAAGTAGCTAAATCCTGTGATAAAATGCTGCCTGACACTGATATGGTCTATCTGACGGGTGGTGTGTTTCGGTGGCAATATGTCCGTGATTGTGCGGAAGATATTCTCGGGGCGAAAGGGATTAAAAATATACGTTATGATGCAAAACAATCTCTTTTCATTGAGGGTTTGCAGTATTTGGCACAGAATATTGGTAAAGAAAAAATAATAGAACGATCTGAAAAAAGACTCAGAAGGCCCAAAACAATAATATTGAAACCGTCCTTTACTTCATTACATAAAAAATTTCAGAAAGACTGAATTATATCATAGAATTGCTGATCCGGTAATTTCAGAATTCTCCATGGGTAAAATCTCAGAAACAGCGATATGCATAGGATTGGATATCGGTTCTACCATGGCCAAGGCAGTGATCAGTGATGCTGATACGGGAAATATCCTTTTCAAGAGTTCATGTAATAATCATGGGGATACTATCGAAACAGTTCAGCATATCTTCAGATCTATCAGGGAGAAAGGGATATCTAAACTAAACATCCAGAGTATCGGACTTACGGGTAGTGGACGTTATCAGGTACAAAAAGCCTTAAAGGCGATTTATCCACATCTTGAGAACAATATATATGTTTTAGTTGAAAACTATGCCCATGTGCACGGATCAATTGAACTCGCAAGAAACCATATACAAAAGCTGAAGAAATCCGGTAAGACACAGATCAATGAAGATTTTTGTGTATTGATCGATATCGGCGGAGAGGACACAAAAATCTCCGTTATTGCGCTTCATAAGAATGAATTGTTTGACAATGCAATGAATGTAAAATGTTCAGCCGGTACAGGTAGTTTGATGGATACGTTGAGTGCTATGTTTGGTATTCAGCTGATAGAGCAGGCGTATGCTGGTGCTTATCATTCTCCCAGGGCGTTTGAAATAAATGCGACCTGTGCTGTATTTTTAATGGAAAATTCCAGAAAAATGCAGGCCGAGGGATATTCCAAAGAAGAAATACTCGCCTCATGCTGCCATGCAATCATCGAGAACATGGCGCGCTCGCTTTGGGATCAGATTGAATTTCCAGAGAATACATTAGTGTTGCTTCACGGTCAAACCATGTTAAGCGACCCATTACCCCTTGCTGTTACACTCAGGGTTCAAGAATATACCGGTCGTGATACCTACTGTCTTGTTCCGCCGTATCCCGGGCATAGGGCGTGCCTGGGATTAATCGAAGCACATAAAGAACAAGGATTTAAACCGGTTAATATAAAAACGGATTTGAATGATTTAATCAGCTATAATTTTGATAAGAGGGTGATTATTTGCCGTGGTGCTGTCTGCGGAGATATAAATGCCAGATGTGCCCGAACTAAACTGACTTCCAATGGAACATCTGGAAAGATCTCTCTTTCCCTCGGTGGGTGTACTTCTGTGAATGAATTTCAGACTAGGCAGGAAAGATGTAGTTGCGGATACCCCGGATGCATATGGGGATATATGGCGCCATATTGATCAGCAAATGCCAAAATCCCAAGATGAAAACCGTCTGGTTATACCAAGAAGCTTTTCCATCTCTGAAAATGCATATCTGTTCGCCCGGATTTTCACACAGCTCGGAATACCAGTACATGTGGATAATGTGCGTGAAAAAGACATTCTTGAAGGACAACCATTTTTCTCGATTGACACCTGCGCACCAAATATTGGTGCCACCGGACAATTTTTGCGACTGGCAGGGGAGTCACATGGTATCATATTAGTACCACAAATTGAATTTTTACCAATTGACGGAGATGCGTTGGGACGAACCTGCACAACTAATCAGGGAGGAGTGCAGATCGCGCAGCATTTCGCAGAATCGATACATCCTAATGCCAGATTTCATCTGTTCGATATAAATCTTGAGAAAAATGATGCCAATTATCTGGCAGATCAATTATATCTGAAATTCGAAAGAGTTTTTGACTATTATCGATTAAGGATTGCCAGGAAAGAATTTATAAAAATAGTTGGCCGGGCAATCGCAGATCAAGAAGGTCTTAAAATTACAACGGCTGAAATAGCGGGTAAGTTTATCAAAACTGCCATAGATAGAAAACTTAATATTTCTGTTATCAGTGCCAGGGAATATATACTCAATCCGGGAATCTATGACAGTCATGTGGGGAAAATACTCAAAGACAAAGGTATTGTTGCGATCCCTCTTTATGTCTTTGATGCAAAAACGGACACACAATTTGATTTTATTTATTGGAAAAATCCGCACACGTTGCTTACAAAAGTGAATGCCATAGTAAATAAAAAATTGCATACTGTAATCAAAAATCCGAATATGATAGAATTAATCCGGTCAATTGAGAACGGGGAGACAGATAGTAATCTATCGGTAGTCACAGTATCAACATTTCGATGTGGTCCGGATAGCGTTACATTACCGATTCAGGCTGAATTGACAAAAAACCAACCTACGCTATTAATTCAATCAGATGCAATGATTGCCGAACTGGCTCATCTGGAAAACCGTGTAAACACCCATTTAAATCAATTAAAGAATTCACTGCACAGCGAGTTAAATAATAGTAATCAGGAAAAATTTACCATTGAAATCCTGAATAATTTAAACCTGAATGGGCAAAGTAAAGACGAATGTGTCATGTATGTTCCGACGATGGGAGACAACCGGACGTTATCTGCGGTATTTCGTGCAGCCGGTTATACAACCATCGATAACTTTGAAGATGCTAGTTTTGACCTCGAAGAAAAAGTGAAAGCGGGACGAAAATATTTAGGGGATTCTGTGTGTGTGCCCCTGGCCGGGATATTTTCTGATATGATTCAGGCTGTGACAGACTTTAAAAGAAGAAAAGAAGTTGACGATCCGGTGGTTAGGGATAAAGACAAAATTATACTTTTCATGCAATCCGGTGACGGACCCTGTCGTCAGGGCCAATATATTGATATTTGTAAACTGGCAATATATAAACACTTTAGTGAGACAAATGATACGTATCCGGTTAGATTTCTGGCAAACACGACAACGGCATTGGATACGAAAAAAGATTTTTTGAGTGAGTTGGAAAATTGGGCTTCATTGCAAGTGTATCAAATCGTTATCATAAAAGATGTGCTTCATAGTATTTTTCTTAAATTTATATCAAGGTGCCAATCCTATTCGGAGTATGAAGAATTCTCGGCCGCGTACCAGAAATTAAAGACCAGTGTATATGAACAGATAGAAAATAAAATGAAGCCGGCAAGGTTCTCCCAGTCTATCGTTAATTTTTGCGAGTGTTATATTCCGCAACTGGCTGGAATTTCAAAATATATATTTTTTGGATTTTATAACAATAATGGTTTACGACGAATATTCCGGCAATTTAATAAAAAGTGGGAGAAGATAATCACCAATGGGCAGTATTCCGGTGAAGATAAAATAAAAGTCCATGTGGATGGCGAAATATATCTTAGATTGGCACAAATCGAAGAAATATTAAAACTATTGATTGATTTGCGTGGATTTAACTGGTTTCATCTATCATATGCGTGTATGTGGTCATATTTTGAGTATATCGTCGAACAGCGTATTGTTCTCGCCGGGGATCACATCAATAAATACCGTGAAAAACTTAATTCGGAATCAGCGAAAACAGAGAAGAGAGAACTCAAATCTCTAATTAAACAAGAAACAAAAAAGTATAAAGAAGCGCACAGTGATTCGGATATTTTGAGAAATATATTAGCACGTCCCCTCTATAAAGCGGCAGGTGTTACAATGCCGGATAGAACCCGTGATCATATCACAAATGCACGTAAAATAATCCCAACTCTTAAACCAGAAGGTGAATTGATTCCATACATTGGATCGACCATATCTGAAATTGACCAGGGTGCTGATTTGGTATTAAACATTGCGCCGGAAGGGTGTATGGTCGCTTCCATGGGTGAAATGATGGGATCAAAAATATCTCAGATTGTAGATAATCAACAATCACGAATCCAGTACATGTCTACAACGGATGGGGAAGTTAATGAAGACCTGCTGGAACTTGCCTTATTGAAGCGATTAGGTCCTTTAAACTACTACAAGTCACAAAACTAATTTCAAGCGTTAATGTATGGTTGGTGATAAATAATCCTGAATAATACTTTTTTTGAGAGGATAACGGAAAAAAGGAAAAAAGGACAAAGGGATAATAGGATAAAAGGACAACAGGATCATTATTTGGATTTTAGATTGTTATTAAAGCTTTTACTGATCGGTAAGATCATAAGGAATTTTTATTGTAAACGTGCTTCCCTTGTTGATATGACTTTCCGCAGATAGTGTACCATTATGATTCTGAATAATAGAATAACTGATACTTAATCCCAGTCCCGTTCCTTCTCCAACATCCTTTGTGGTATAAAATGGATCAAAAATTTTGTCACGAATATTTGGCGGCATGCCTTTGCCATCATCTTTTATATCGATGACAAGGAAATTATTCTCATCATGAGTGTTAATCCAGATGTTTCCCGAATTATCGATTGCCTGCGCTGCATTAGACAGAATATTAAGAAATACCTGATTTAACTGCCCCGGATTACAAGAAATAATACCAGAGGCCTGAAAGTTTTTATGAATTTCCAATTGTCTTTTAAATTGCGGCATCATTATTTTTATGCTGCTTTCGATTCCCTTATGTATATCAACTTTTTTCCATTTCGCCTCATCCAGGTGTGAGAAATTGCGCAGATTATCAACAATTTCTTTTATCATTTGACTGCCTGAAATCGTATCATGAATCAAACTGTGTAAATCTATCATTAAATTATCTATGTCTATTTTAGAATCTTTATCTGTTTCTTTTTTGCCATCATAGTCATTGATAAATTTTTCAATTTTTTCGATATAGGATTTTAATTGTTTGCTGTTTGAATATATAAATCCAATAGGATTATTTAATTCATGGGAAATTCCTGCTACCAATTGTCCGAGTGATGCCATTTTTTCGGAATGAATCAGCTGTGCCTGGGTTTCTTTTAATTCATCGTACAATTGTTGTAAATCCTGATTTTTTCGATCAAGTTCGGCATTGGTATTCTCAAGTTCAGCCAAATATTTTTCGCGTACTTCCGCAGCCGTTAATTTTTTTATCATTTCAGTAGATTTTCGGAGGTACTCATTATTTTCCATGGCAATTGCCATCTGATTCCCAATAAATTTATATTGGTCGATATCTTCTTTGCTGAGGGGAGTTACAGGTTGAGTTGCCGTCATCATAAGGAATCCATAAACACGATCATTACGTTCCATAGCCACAATATTTTGTGTATTCAGGAATTCAAATGTTATGGTGAGGTCCTTGTCATCCGATAGCCGCAGAAATTTGTTGGCGCGCAACCTATCAATAAATTGTTGTGATTCGGGTATTGACTTTACATCGCTCTCTGAGTGTTCTTCTCCGGTGGGCAAGAATGACTTTAATTTTGTTTCCGTTTCATTCATGGTATATAGTGAAATCTTATCAAAATCAGAGTTCTGCCGGATATTGTCAATGACAGTGGCGAATAATTTTTTATCATCATGAATGTCTACAATTTGATTGCTAAGGTTTAAAAGGACAGACCGATAGGTTTCCCTGATTTTCCTCAGGCGGTAATACCTCTCGGAATTGACAACCATAATGGCAACAAATATTATTGTCAAAATATTTATTACGGAAAATATCATCAACAGACCGAGTTGATTCAAGGCGGTGATTGTGATTAGTGCAAGCAGAAAGAAGCCAACCAGATAGGCGCTGGCAGTTCCCGGACTCCATCTGTATCGCCTTAAACCCAGGCGTATGAAAACAAATGTTAAGACAATAAACAGAATAGCTAATAACACCTGGTACCAAAATTCCATCTGCTGCATCCGTTTGGCGAGATTTCTCATGAATATCAATACACTGCGCATCAGGAAGTCATACTCATATATTTCGTAAGATTGTCCTGCCCTTAGATTATACTCATACAATATTTTCCCTGAAGGAAACCGGATTTCAGCATCAACGGTTTTTATGGTATCCAGGCCAAAATGCAGAATAGGTTCATTCAGGGAATAGAGCCCCGAACCACCGGTTACATCTCTCACGCCCACTAAATAATCCGGTTCATCAATGTGGCCTGCTGTGTAAACAGAGACACGTGTTCCGATGGCATCATAGTTAGTTTTTATACCATGCAATTCAATTTTAATGAACGAATTATTGTTTGTATGATTCTGATAGAAGACAGCCGGCACATTATTGTTTGCAACGAATAAATCAAGATCGCCGTCCAGATCAAAATCAGCACAGGCAGCTCCCGTGCTTTGGGATCGGTTATTCGCCTGTGAATCTATAAGTGTTTTCGTAAGAGTGGATAGCGGAGAAAGGATTATCTCATTTTGACCAAAATTTGTAAAGAAAATGTCCTGTTGCCCATCATTATTAAAATCTGAGATCAAGGCTCCATAACTGTTGGTTATGCTGCTTAATTCCAGTTCTGTATAATAGAGACTATCCGGGTTCTCGCAAATATATATAATATTTGGTCCGTCGAACCTGGTTAGAACGATATCGAAATCCTGATCATTATCCAAATCGGCTATGGAAACTCCGTTTGTTTTGAAAGGTTTGGTCAGAGAATTAATTTTTAATTCAACTTTATTAAATATACCTTTGCCGTCATTAACATAAAGAAAATCAGGCGCATCCCAATTTGCGATATATAGATCCTGGTCACCGTCATTATCAAGATCACAGAAAGCGGCGCCCCGGCTAAGCGCATTCTCAGTTAATCCGTTTTGGTCAGAAATATCTGTAAAATAGCCATCATCAAGATTTTTTAGCAGTCTGTTGTTATAATGTTCGTCGGTAAATAATATATCGATCAGACCATCGTTATCTATATCAGCGGGAATAACAGCATTTGCATGAACCGGAGGAAATATTTCAAGACGATTGGAAATATTTAAAAAATTTAAGTCACCATCATTCCGGTACAAAGCGGTTGATATTCCCCAACCAGCAATAAAGACATCCCCATCGCCATCATTCTCAATATCAATTATGGATGTGCCAAATTTTAGGTCGTATGTGGTCTCGCCGATTTCAGCTTTATATACACCTTTTGGCCTTGGATTACCTGAAAGATTGGCCATAGCTGTGGCATCTTTAAAAGGACGATATGCCCCGCTATTTACAAGAAGTAAATTGTCACCAAAGTAACGAATTAAATATATATCGGGCAGGTGGTCATTATTTATGTCCCGGAAGGCAACCCCATAGGCATCCTGCACATTCGGAATATAGGATTTTGATGATCGGTACCGGAATATTTGCTCAAAACTACCGGAACCCAGACTGATTTGCGGGATTAAAATAATAATAGTATATAGAGAAAGTGTAATAAACCTGTGCATGACAATAGTAGATTATTTTTTTGATTAAGGTAAGAAAAAAAAGGTAAAAAGTGAATTATTTAACTCAATACTTGACAAAGACAAATTTTCGGCGATCATTTTTTTCGATTGAAAGCATTAGATCGACATATGCAGGATAATCCTCAACCGGAATCAATCGGTTCTTGATTTCATAGTGGCGGATATAGGTAAGCGTTTTGTCTGAAAATGTATAGTCGATTTTGTATCTGGCAAAATTATTATCTATAGTCAGTTTCTCAGGAGCGGCTTCAATATCTGATGCAACCGGGATCTTTATTATTATGGTATCAATTTCGGTAAATGGATAGGAATAGTAAACGGGTACGGTTCTCTTTTCATCTTTAAGATCTTCATCAAAATCCACCCTATTCAGAATGTTTGGATTAAGAAAGATTCTTTTTCTTGTCTGATTTGCTATATTTTTAAATTCACCGGAAACAGCTGAATCTAATATCTTCATTAGAATTGCTAAATTGATAGTTTCTGACTTCCGGGGTGGCTTCATATCTTCCCAAATATGTTTGAATAAATTTCTCCATTTCCTGTTTATCTTTTGTTTTAAAATGATGATCCATTATAAATTTGTCATTTCCGGTATATTTTATCACGCCATCAAATTTAAATTTACTTAATGAATTGATGACACCCTCCATGCGTGTGATTTCCAAATTATCACTGGAGTTGCTCTGGGGTGTTGTTAAAATCTCGCTGTCGTCCTCCTTTATGACAAGAACATGACATCCTTCACGGGAAAAGGGTAGCTCTCCGGCTTTCAGGTAGTCTGCCGTTGCTTCAATCCAGACTGTATCCTGCTTTAAAGGCACAAACACAATAACATGATTAAATTGGCTACTGGGAAAATCCGTATAGACGATGCCGGAATCTCTGGTTTTCATAAGTGCCGGATATGCCTTAATGTCAACCGCATCAAGCATCGCAATCATACAGGTTGAAAGGTCTTTACAGTCTCCGTATTTTTTATTGTAGACCCAATCCGCAGAATATGGTTGCCATCCTCCGATGCCCAACTCAATAGCTACATAGCGGGTATTTTCCTGCAGGTATGAATAAATCTCCTGGATCTTTTCATGATCGTTTGTCGCTGCCGCAGTTATCCGTCTAACATCAGCAATAGCTTCTGGAGAAAGATTATACTTCCCTTGAAAAAGTCTGCGATTCCAGGAGGCAAAATCCTCCCACGAATCGGAAGAACCGGCAAACTCATCTACTTTAAAGTATTTACTGGCAAAAAGTATTTTTTTTTCCACCACATTTTCCGGTGGCGTACGATATTTATGTTCTTTGGCTGGTATATTTTCCATTCTCCAGGTATAAATGCTGTCACCGCCAGCAATTGTCGTTTCCGGTTTTAGTTCGATACCAATAGCGTGGGTCCTGAATGCAACGGATGCTTTGTTTATAATACGATAAGTGGATTTGAGAACGGGGATATCCATTTCCGGATGCCATGGTGGCCAGAAAAGAAGGGTGTTGTATTCATATTCGATAGTGCGTTCAAAAATATATGGATATTTAGGAGAGTAGAGGTCAAACCAATATGTGGTCGCATCATCTATTTCCAGAGTTATCGAAGAATGATGAATATCATCCTCATCTAATTCGCGGATTATCTTTCCATTCAGGTCTTTGATAACAGCCTCAATGTCTGTAACCTTATGATACTCATTCTCATAATAAACATCTTCGCTATATTCTTTTCCATTTGCATTATTAATCTGAACGATCAGTTTATGATGATAATCGGCACTATTTTCTCCGGTAATCGTTAATTTAGTTTCATCCAGGAGCACGATTGCATCTTTGTCCAGTTGAATTGTAAATGAATCCTGAGCCAGTAAAGAAGAACCCAGTATAAAAAATATTATAATCAGCCTGAATATTTTATTTCTCGCAGAGACGCAGAGACGCAAAGGATTCTTTATTAATGAATTATGTAAATACAATAATATTTTTTTCATATTAATTTCTATCATCTGTAGAAGTTGTAAGTATATATTTATTTGCGACTTAGAGACTTTTCGTGAGTAAATTATTACTGGCTCAAGTTAGCTTATATCTCATTTCGTTTAATTTACTGCAATGACTATCTGATTTTGATCCGAGTTTATCATTTTATGATAGATACGTCGCAGATCTTTATACTCAGAAGGCTGGAACGATACTTTTTTGATGGCAAAGTGTCTGTTTACTTCAAATTCTTTTTCACCTTTAAAGGCAAAATTACTATATGATGCAAATCGCGAATTATCCTTTATCTTATGCGGCAGTTCCATGATGCTCATATTATCGGCGAGATGAATTTTTACAGCCTCAAGTTCGCTAAATGTATTATCGTAGTCTACAGGATAATTCCTCGTCTCGGACTTTAAGGGGTTGTTCTTAGTTTTTGTAAGAAACGGTGCGGACATATATATCATATTGCCTGCATCTTCTACGTAATTCTTTATCTGATACTTCATATGAAATACCAGTGTCCCGGGTTTCTCCTGATCTTCTACCCATATGGTATCCAGATAAAAATCTTCAAATGATTCTTCAAGTCGCTCTTCTCCAAATTCACGCAAAGATTTAGATTTTATCTCTCCTTTCAAATAGTAGGCGAAATAGCCTTCTAATTTAAAAGAGGATTTTGCGGTCATCAATCCATCAGAGTTCAGCAAAATGTCGGTATTAATTTGTTTGATGCTTTTTACATTTTTGGTGGCGATATTTATTATCTGGCCGGAATTTTCTTTTACCAGAAGACCTCTGGACACGTCACATTCGGTAGGAATAACACCGCATGGACAAAACTCATCGGAACTATCAAGATACATTGGTTTTTTGTCCACAGTAACCTGTACTAACAAGTGATTGAATTGTAGAATTTGGGGTAATTCTGCTCGCAACCGGCCATGAGACCGTGTACTAATCATAACCGGATATGCTTTGATGTTTGCATGTTGAAGCATGTTGAGCAACATAAGGTTTTTTGATGATGGAACTCCGGCTCGCTTTTCTAATACTTCATCCGGATTTTTAAACGCCCACAAGTCCATATCATCGATGGTTTTAATACTATCCAGTAAAAATGTATGTATCTTCTCAATCTTCTCCTTTTCAGTAGTGGCGTCTGCAATCAGCTGTAATGTCAGCTCTTCTAATCCCTTATCCATATCGATGGGTTCCTCAAACACTTCTACAAATCTCTTCGAGAGATCATCCCAACTGTCAATATAGGAAAAACTCTGATATTGATCCTTATAGGATACCATTTGAAAATATATTTTGGCTAAATAGTCATCAAAATTATACATGAACTTTTCACGTTTTAAGGGAGGAATGTTTCGCATACGCCAGATAAAACGTTTGTTTTTTTTCTTCGTATCAATATCAAAATATTCCTGATCCTCAAATTGATAATCATATAACCATACATTCTCGGGAAATGCAGTATAATTAAATCCGGGTCGCATATTAACGGACAGCTGGCTCAAAACAGTAAATTCTTCATTTTGAAAATACCAGGGATCCAGAAAAAGAATGTTTTCGCGTACTATCTCGTACCGGTATTCTATTATGGATCCAATGACAACGCCGGGAATTGAAAATCTGCACATTCGCATATCATCATATTCCTGATGGTGTACATCATCATCATCAAGTTCGTATTCCTCACCATCCGGTGTATATGCGTGGGCTTCCAAATCAGTAATATCATCCGAGTTTCTATAAAGGAAAAAAACATCGGCACTTTCTTTTCCTTTTTCAGTCAGTACTTTTATTCTGACATGCCTGCTTTTTTCGAGATCAAAATCTCTGGTAATTTCCAACTGGCCGAGATCAAATAATATAACCGCGTCTGCTTCGGGATATTCAGGAAAGTCAGTCATCGCAAGTTCCTCATCACTAATTTCATCCCATTCCTGTGCATATAGTGAAAAAAAGAGCATGGAGATAAACACTATGATATGCAAAAATTTCATTTTGAGATCCTCCAAAAGGTGGGGTGCAAACGCATCTGATAAAATAATAATTCATCAAACCGTAAAATGCAATGAAAAAAATGCAAATCGACATGCGATAGTTTTTGCATTTATTTTGTATTGATACTATATTCCACTTCGCAAATCACAATATGACCCGGTTTTCCTGAAGAGGGAATCGGGCATTTTTATTTCTGTCAGATTTAGGATACTATTAAACTTTATTACAATTTTTTCAAGAAAGACATTCATGAAAATAAATTTGTTATATATTTTTATTATCATTCTTTTTATCTCAATCTACGGCTGTCAGGATCAGGAAAGTAAGAACAAAATTTCAGGGAATCGTATTATCTCTCTCTCTCCGCATATCACTGAAATAATCTATGCGATCGGCGCTGAAGATGAATTAATCGCCGTAAGCGATTTTTGTCGTTTCCCCCCCGAGGCAAATAATAAAGAAAAGATAGGTGGATTAATTAATCCAAATATTGAAAAGATTGTTAGTTTGAGGCCTACCGTCTTAATTGGTGTTCCGTCTCATGCAAAACTTAGCGATGAACTGGCAAAGTTTGATTTATCTGTCGTCATGTTAGCCAATGAAAACATTACTGATGTGCTTGCCACTATAGATTCAATAGGGCATTTAATTCACCGAACTGAGGATGCGGCCAATCTAATTCAGAGTATAAAGGATTCACTTCTGACATTGGCTTCAGATAGCCATGATCCGGGACCAAGTGCAATGTTGGTGATTGGTCGTGAAAAGGGGACTGTCAAAAATATTACTGTAGCCGGTGATGATACCTTTATAAATGAAATTTGGCAGTTGGTTGGCGGGACAAATTTGTTTTTAGATTTACCATCCCGTTACAGTTCCGTAAACCTGGAAACAATTATTACCCGGAATCCGGAGGTTATTATCGAATTTAATATAGATGGTGCGGTCGAGATTACAAGGACTGAAGAAACACAAATCTGGAAACAACTAAAAAATATTTCCGCGGTCAGAGATGGTAATATTTATAATGTTGGCGGAAGTCATACCCTAATTCCTGGTCCGAGAATTGTACTTTTAGCGAAACAGTTCAAAGACATTATCGATAAAGTGTCTTTAGAAACTAAAAATTGATAAATTTTATTAAATGCAAGTTAAACAGATTTCAAAATAATGACTTTGTTAAACATTGACAATCTGAAATTTTCTTATGGTGCCATTGATGTATTACAAAATATCTCAATGCAGGTAATGCCATCTGAATTTATCAGTATTATTGGCCCAAACGGTGCCGGTAAATCAACTCTTCTAAAGTTAATAGATGGCATATACCACTCCTATGGTGGCCAGATATTTATTGGTGACTCTTTGCAGACAGATCTGTCCAGGAAGGTTTTGGCGCAGCAAATTGCCTATCTGCCACAGGAAATTGATATAACTTTTTCATATTCGGTTGAGGAAGTCGTTAAAATGGGGCGATTCCCCTATTTGCAGGGAATCCAGTTCTACTCAGAAGAGGATGATCAGATTGTAAATCATGCCATGAACCTTCTTCATATAATCCCATTCAGAGACCGATCTTTCGGTGAATTAAGTGGTGGTGAGAAGCAGCGTGTTATGATTGCCAGTGCATTGGCTCAGGAACCAAATATTTTGCTTCTTGATGAGCCCACATCTGCACTGGATCTTCATCATCAGTTAGAAATATATCAAATCCTTAAAAATTTGCAAAAAGAGACACAGTTAACTGTAATGGTCGTTACCCATGACATCAATCTTGCGGCCCAATTTTGCGAGAGGGTTATTCTTTTGGACAAGGGGAAAGTAATTCGGGATGGCACTCCGGATGAGGTCTTACAATTCCAGGTACTTCAAGACATATTTGGCGTCAAAGTGTATATTGATATTAACCCAATGACAAAAAGCCTGTACATATTACCCTATCAATTATGAAAAAGTCATTTCGGTTTTATTTAATAGCAATTATTGTTCTGGGCTGTGTTACGTTTTTAGTAACACCGTTAATTGGTCCAACGGAAGTTTCACTTGATTCCTTCTGGTCTGGCGGATTAGAACAACAAATTTTACTTGATCTTAGATTGCCAAGGCTTGTTTTCTCCTTTTTGGTTGGTTTTATCCTGTCATTGATTGGCGCTGTATTTCAGGCCTTGTTGCGCAATGAACTGGCAACTCCCTATACGCTGGGTGTCTCAACCGGCGGAGCATTAGGAGCGGTTATTGCTATTAAATCCGGATTAGTTTTATCATTTCTTGGATTCTCAACAACTGTATTATTTTCTATTACCGGAAGTATGATGACCATTCTGGTAATTTACCTCATCGCAAAAGGAAAAGCAGGACTATCTCCGGTAACGCTTATTTTGACGGGTGTAACTATTAGTCTTCTCTTTTCTTCAGTGATCTTGTTTATACATTATCTTGCTGACTTTACTGAAACATACCGGATGATCCGTTGGCTGATGGGTGGGTTACAAATTTCAGGCTGGCAATATACTTTAATTCTCCTTCCCATTACGATTCTGTCTTTTATCTTTTTCATCCGATCAGCGAGTGCGATAAATATTATGAGCGCCGGTAGAGAAATGGCATTGAGTAAAGGAGTGGATGTTGAGAAATTACAGAAACGGTCATTCTTCGGGGGCTCATTGCTCATTGGTATTGTTGTTGCCTTTGCCGGTCCCATTGGATTTGTCGGGCTGATCATTCCGCATTTATTGCGCCTAATAGTTGGTCCGGATCATAAACGCCTCCTGATCGCGGCACCGTTATTTGGTGGTATTTTTCTAATGTGGTGTGATACGTTAGCCCGGACAATTATTTCACCGGCTGAACTGCCGGTCGGAGTAATCACTGCTATGTTAGGCGGGCCGTTTTTTATCTGGCTGCTTGTAGGTCGACGTTAATGGCGACTTATAAATCTGCTAAATAATTCCATTTCCACTCTCTCCAATCAGTTACAAAGCCGGATTTGACGGGATTTAACAGAATGTATTCAATAATCTTATTATACTCCTTCTCACTTCTCACATAGTGATCGTAACTTTCGTGCTGCCAAAATTCCCCGGAACGATCGAGCAACTTATTAGCTAATCTGGCGGTACTTCCTTTTATTAATCTGAGTACGTCCGATAAGGGATAATTTTTAGTTCGTCCATATCGATTTGATCTGTTGATTGATATAAAATTTTTCATATTGACGAGTATATGGACATGATTTGGCATGATACAAAAACAAATCAGCAGATAACGGAGATTATCATAACTATGTAACTTATTTGCGACCAACTGTGCGATTTTATTGTTGTTTAACCAACAATTTGTGGTGCTTTGGCTTAATAGTTTATCAAATTTATTGAAGTAGTTTTTCTCGATTTCGTATATTAATTCTCTTTTAAATATGCCCTCATTTTGTAAACGTATTCTTAGTTTTTCAAAATTTTTTTCTTCCATAAACTGATGTATGACTTGTTTTGGTAAGGAATTAGCCAAGCGGAAGGTAATAAAAAATATTCCATCTGCGGGGTGGATATGGGGCAATTTTGCCCGGTAATAAATATCTTTACTTTTCATTGATCCGTAGGTTGACATTAATGTCAACCTACAAATTTCATACCAATCAGAACTTTTTTCCGGTTTTTGGATATAATACTCGAATTACAGAACATGACTATGAAAAGATTAACTTCAATTATATTGTTATTTTATCTCTTCAACTTCGCTCAGGCAGGAGAGGCAGATGGCCCCGTGCAATGGTTAGGCGTGGGGCTGGACAATGATGTTGTGTTTCAAACCGATAAGTATTATACAAATGGTCTTCACCTAGAATTCTATACCAGGCGTCAGGGATTTCCTCTGATAAACCTCTTTCATCTTAAAAATAATATTAATGAAAATTCTTACTATGGATTTTCCATAAGTCAGGATATTTTTACGCCAGAAGAAAAGAATTCTATCAAAATGCAAATAGGCGACCGGCCATTTGCGTCATCGTTACTTATCAGTAGCAGTAAAACTATCGTCAACGATCAGAAAAAAATGATAAGGAAGTCTGAACTTCAGATTGGTGTTCTGGGTAAATATAGTGGAGGTGAGTTTGTTCAAAACGGCGTTCACAACCTGCTACCAACCTCGTCTGTTGTGGATGGCTGGGAGAATCAGATTAAAACGACTCCGGCGCTAAATTATGGTCTTAAATATGAGAAATGGCTGACTGGTAATCATTATGTCCATTTGAGTGGTGAACTCGATGGAAAGATCGGGCTTCCATACACATATGCTGGAACAGGATTAAATGTACGCGTTGGCGCGGTTGATAAATATTTTAAGCAATTAAATTTCTTTTCAACTGAGAAGGTCACTTCGTTTTTTTATTCAGGTATAAAAGGAAGATTTGTGGCATATAATGCAACACTTCAGAGAGAAATATTATCAGGGTCGAACGCAAATTATCCAAAGATTAATAATTTTCTATATGAATTAGATGCCGGTATAAATGTATCATATCGGTCTATGAAACTGAATCTTGGCTTTAAACACTATCTCCCCGGAAATTAAAAATGGTAAAAGTCATCGGTGGGGATATATATCATTTATGTTTGCACTATAAGAAGAAATTTCCACAAGATCTCCGATTAAAGTAATCCCGCATAAAGAATCAATTCAAATATTACTCTAAAATATGGTATTTTAAACTAATTTTCCGTTTTCATTAGCTGTACTTGCGAATATTCTAAATTTCATCTAATATCAGCCACTGCTAAAATATAGAAAGGTGATGGCTAATGATTTCCAGAATTACTACTATTGTATTATTCACGTTAATTTTTGTTACATCGATTTATGCACAAGATTCTACCCGTAAACGAACGGAACAGCAGTGGGCTGTGGGTATGGTCGCTCGTGTGGCCTCTATTCCCTTTGCCACAGGCGAGTCCCGGACAGTGTCTACACTTGTCCCATTAATTTATTACGAAGGTAAACGCTTTTATATGCGTGGTATTGAAGGGGGCTTTCGCCTTTATCATACTGGTGACTGGCAATTTAGTGCTCTGGGCAGACTGAGATTTTTCGATATTCCTCAGGAATATCAAAACCAGGTACAAGGTGATAATGTCGATTGGGGATTACAAGCCAGGTATCAACCGTTTCCCTGGTCATATCTAAACCTTGAATTACTGAGTGACTGGCATGGCAATTTTAGTGGTAATGCTCGCTTGGGTCTTGATATCTATACAGGTGGGTTCAATATCGATCCTTTTTTGCAAGCAAGAATTAAGAGTAAAAAATTTAATAGTTACTACTATGGTTTGAATCAGATTAAGATAAATGGTGGTATTGAATTGTCAACCGGGATTATTGTTGATTACCATTTGCTGAGTAATTTTTATTTGTTTGGTGCAGCACAATTAACTTTACTTGACCGCCCGGTACGAAACAGTGAGTTTGTGAGTGCGGATTTGCACGGACAGGTGTTTTTTGGTATTGGTGTTTCTAATGACCGTTCAAAGCCAAGGAAAGAAGAATTAAAAACAGAAGCTTATCTCCGATTATCGCATGGTTTCGCCACGCCCTCTGATCTGTCAAATATCATTAAGTTCAATGCCACCAGGGATACCTTTAACAATCAAATGACTTCCATATTTTATGGTCACCCTTTGACGGATGAATTGTTTAGTCTTCCGCTGGATGTATATATTACCTCTGGATTTGTCTGGCATTGGGATTCTGAAGTGCAGACAAATTGCCAGGAGTTGGTAATAGCGATAAAACTATATTATACAATCAAATGGCCCATTAGATGGAAATTGGGTGCGGCAGAAGGTTTGTCCTGGGTGAATCGGATTCCCTATGTGGAAAAAAGTGAAATGGAAAATAAAGGATACCGGCCCAGCAATTTACTTAACTTCCTGGATTTCTCGATTGATTTTAATATTGGTGATATTTTTGGCGGAAAGGATCTGAAGCAATTCTGGTTGGGATACGGTATTCATCACAGATCTGCTATTTTTGAGAAAGCACAACAATTTGGCCGGATCAGAGGCGGAAGTAATTTCCAAACCTTTTACGTGCAATATCATTTTTAATTGTATAGCGGGTAACTCAGATAAAAATATTTGCATCCGGTTACCCGTTTTAGTTATCTAACTTTATTTATTCACAAACTTTTCTCGCAGAGACGCCGGGCACTTCAATTAGAAATTAGAGATTAGAAATAAAGAGTTGGCTGTTGGCAATTGGCCATATGCAGTTACATATTACTAATTACCAATCTTTAATCTATAGTCCTCTGCGTTTTTGCGAGAGATGAAGAATCCAGGCTAAGTAATATCTAATCCAGATGTAAGATTTTCGAAAATCGGTGAGTTGATGGCCGGTGTATAGCCTAACACATTTTTATAGAAGGTAAAATGTGCAGTCTCTACGGGAAGAATATTGGCAAATACTCTTCTGGCTTCCACACTTTGAATCTGATTTACAATCCCTGAAAAATAAAACGTCGCTGCCTGAAATTCGACACCTAATGCCAGGTTTATAACATCGGTTTGATTTTCTACAGATCCCACACCCGGATCCGGATCTGCATTGGTCGGATCTACTTCATCAAAATCAAAGGCCTTTAGAAGTCCATTTAACGCGTTCAAATGACCAATATGATCATTCATATATGCAATTGCGGTATCGATTACGGCCTGATCCGTGAGTAAACCGGAAGCAGCAGCCACTTCATATGTTTTTATACCCATGGCTTCAAATTGAGCACCCCCGGTAACCAATGCTGCGTCTTCCTCGAATGCAGCATTTACAGTAGATGCGGTTGTTGATTTGCAACTGGCTAATATTCCGGCGGTTGATAAAACTCCTCCAGATACTGCCATGGACTTTATAAATGATCTCCTCTCCATACTTCCCCCTGAAATGATTAAAATGAAACAGTTAAAATAGCGCGATATACATAATCCTCGGGATCAGGATCCAGATTGTCTGTGCTTTGATCCATATATGACAGTTTAAGCATAACCGGCCGGGCAAATTTATATCCGACTGCAACCGAATATCTGGTCACATTATTATCCCAGGGATTAAAATCCTTATTATTAATATTTGTCACATCATCAGAATCCTGAAACCGGAGTATATCATATCTAAATGCAACGTAGGCACCTGTAAGAAATGGCGGCTCGATTTTAAAATCCAGATACGCTGAATAATTGTCAAGATTCATGTTTTTTAATTTTCGCGGTTGTTCTTCAATAAATCCCGTACTGATGAACATTGGCACATACCAACGTGAGTAAATAAACTCTCCTGATAATTCAAAATATGAATGTGCAAGAATCAGGTCGGTTGCAATGACTGTTTGCGTATATTGTTCGAGATTGTCGTAGTTAATATTAATTCCATCCCTTTGCATAAAACTACCGTGGCTGATAGAAATACCCTGTTGCCAGTAAATTACGGGTTGGAAGCCAAAGCGAATAATACCGCCCATATTGGCTAAATTTGTATAATCAGACTGAGATGTTATAGCGGCATTGGTAAGCGCTAGATCGATGTTGAAAAATTCAGGAACAATAACCCAGTTCAACATAAAACCGGTGTTATATCCGCCAAAATATACCGTTGTAAGACCGACATCGTCCGGACCATAAATACCCGAGTCGCCCACTTTTGGCCAAAATCCACGCTGATCCGAGATATTTATAAAATAACCATAACCTAACGGCGCATGGTTAAAAAGATTATCGGCGGCTAAAATTCTTCTGGGATACAGACCAAACGGGCTGATAAATCGTCCCACGCTGAGACCAAGTGATGACTCTTCCGGTTCCCAGGATAATACGGCCAGTGACAATCGTGGTTCTGTGTTTAATTTACCACTACCCCAGGTATCCCACTGTAATCTCACATTGACAAAAAAATCGTCCGTAACCTGAGCAAACGCAAACAGATTTAGCTGGTTTATGGCGAGATGAGGATTCTGAAAGTCACTCGCTATTTCATTTGTAATAAATTTGGAATCTTTGCCGCCTTTGGATACTTCCAGATCCAGCGTGCCATTGAACTCCAATTGTGCCGCCAGGATATATGGAATTATCAACAAAATGGTGAAAAAGAGGATTCGTTTACTCACTTAACACCTCAACAATTTCTAATTCATTTGAGAATCCTTTAAAGGACATCATCTTTGATTGACCCAAATTGTATTTCATTCGAACCATTGGCAGCAGATCCTTACGAATAAGTATCTGTCCGGGAGAGGCGGCGGAACATAATCGGGCACCAAGGTTGACTGTCGCCCCGATTACGGTGTAATCCATCCGTTCAGTAGCACCCATGTTTCCTAAAATCACAGGACCATAATTAATTCCAATTCCAATATGCACCGGTGTTGGATCAACTTCATGTTCCTTTTTTACCAGACGCTGAATTTCGACGGCACAATCCAGCGATCTCTCAATTGCATCATCGCCAAAAAACAAAGCAACCATTTCATCACCAACAAATTTGTCAACTGAGCCATCATACTTTGTAACAACTTCCGCCTGATAACCAAGATAGCGATTCAGCATCTGAATTACCTCTTCCGGTGTACGGTTCTCACTAAATGCTGTGAATCCACGTACATCAGAAAACAGTACAGCCAATTCTTTTCGATCGCCGCCCAGAGAAACTGTTCCGTTTGACGACTCTTTAACCATATCGATGGTATGCGATCCCACATATTTCATCAAGTGTAGTCTTTCGCGAAGAAATACGGTCATTTCGTTAAAAGTTTGAGTCAACAATCCAATTTCATCATGGGTTGAGGGTTGCACTGCAATTGACAGATCACCTTCTTTAATCTTGTTCATTCCATTTACAAGGCGAAGTATTGGTTGTGAAAATGATCGTCCAAAGAAGAAAGCCAGAAAAATAGTTAGGATGATACTAATAATTGCAATAAGGAATATATTACTCTGTAATGCTCTGAGCATGCGTAATTCGATGGATTTTCGAACTGTGGTAACAAAATAAGCCGGCTCAGCTTCGCCTAGAGGACTTATAAAGGCAAAAATTTCTTCATTAAAGAGAAATGTGGAGAAAACACTGCTTGGATTTAAATTTGAGAGAACAGTATCACTTACAGCTTTATGCTTATGGGCAAAGGCAATTAAGGAATCCTTTCCTGACAGTGGCTATAGAGTCCGAAAATGATGTTGCTATCAGATTTTCTGAGAGAAACATACTGATGTCAATATTGGATTCACCCTTAAGCGCAGTTGCTTCAAGATTTGTGATTCGTGTGCCCAGAGAGATAGATCCGATAATTCTAATATCATTATAATATAACGGGATGGTCGCTACCTGATACAGGTCACCATCAACAGCCCATAACTCGGCCCATTCGGGATTAATTTCAGGCTCAATTCCATTTAGCGCACGTAATACGCCGTGACGATAAGTCAGATCATCGCCATAGTTATCCGGCTGATCCAGCCGTGCCAAAACTTTGCCAAATTCATCAGTTACAATAAATAAATCGACTTTGGCAAAATTAGAGAACTCGAGAATAGCTTCATAAACAGTCGCCGGATCTTCCACCTCAACATTTGCTTTAAAAGTGGAATTTTCTCCAATTAAATAACAGGATTCAACCAGGCGGTCATAAACCAAGGTTTGTTGTCTCTGAAAGTATGCCTGGGTATTGTTAAAGTCTTCAATTATTTTTTGTTCTATCTTATCTGAGACAGTGATCGTAATCGCATAGAGCACGCCCACCAGAATAAAGGCAGTTATTCCCGCAAGAAATAAAAATAATTTGGTTTGAATATTTAACTTCATAAGATGATTACCGGCTAAGTGTGAAATTAATTGTATTCGAATCACCGGATTTAAGATCGACAATCTCACTTACCAATGGTAAATCAGGGTGATAAACCTGTATTTCATATGTTCCCTCCGGTAGACCGGTCAGTCGATACTTGCCATCGGGTCCGACACGAATAAAATACTGGGTATCAATACAATTTATTGTGGCATTCATTTGGGCATGAATGTCACAAAAGATTTTGGTTTCGCCTAACTGATTAATTTCCCGGCCGATAGCAACCCCGGTTGGCTTTCGCCCAATATTAAATCTGGAACCAGGAGTGATGCTAAATACATTGTGAAAAAATTTATCGCGGTTAATGAAGCGTACCAGGGTGCCCGGCGTGACCGCAACTACCCGTGGGACAAATTCAGCATTTACCTGAATAATTGTAACCGGATCCAAGGCAGGTGGCAGGCTATCCGCACTCATTGAATGTGCGCTGACAATGATATCTATGAATGATGACTTTAATGCTTTATTTTTTTTGTCGGATGGTCGGGTAGATGATAACCGGTTCCGGTAAACTCTGCCACGGAATGATCTGCGCTCTTTTGACATAACCGGCATAAATACTCTGCCGGAAATCTCAGCGGATTCCTGAGCCCGGATATCGTCAAAATTCAATAAAACAAGCAAACTTAATGCTATAAGATAAAATTTATTCATTGATTGAAAGTGTGTATTAATAATAAAAATTGAACAAAATGTTAGCGAATAGGTGTTAAAATAGAATTAAATGAAAAAATATTTCCGATAGGGAAAAATAAATGAAATAAATTATAATTGTATCTCTATGTTATAAAATATGAATTTATGTAATTGTATGATATTATTGTGGATATGTCTGGCTTTGCAGTCGGGAAGAAAGATATATATATAAATAAAGGAATTCTGCCTGATCCTAAGTTTTGATATCTAAATGGAAGCGAATATCCGGTAAGCATGAAGTCTTTACATGGAATCCGGGCACTCATTTAGTTTATAATCTTCGCCACCTTCGTCTTCCTTGAACCATAGGCGGCAAATTTCCTGTTCAGATACAAAAATCAATTCAACTTTTGAATAGGATATGGGGTATATGGACACAATATTTCTTGCGGTTTTTAATATAGTCTCATCCGTAATTTGCTCAGGTGTATTAATAGTTAACCGGATAGCCTCCGGAGAGGTGTTGTTCACATCGGTTAGAATACCAAATGGGAGAACCGGTAATCTAATATCCGGATTTTGTTTACCGCGAATGTCGAGTGTCAGATATTCGTCCTGACTGTTTGGTTTCAGCACACGTGCTGTGACATCACCACGATAGACTTTGGCCTGATATTCGGCAATCAGTTTTTTTGTCTGGGCCTCAACCGAACTGACAGATGTGTAATTTGATTCAGGAAAAGCGATATAAATTCTGCGATGGAGTAATTTTTTATCAAAAAATAATTCGGTGCCGTCTGTTTCAAGTAAACTGTCCACGAAAATTACCGCATTTGCAAAAACACTAACTTTTTTTGGTCCCAACAGGTCTGAACGAATCCAACCGGAGAGATTATTCTCATAATGCACCTGATACCATCCATCTTCATTCCCTGAGACAAGGACGGAATCACCATCATTCAGTTTTCCAATCTTTGATGCAGATGTCGAATTTCCATCGCGCATATTAACCTCTGGTTTCACTGCCCAGAAGTAGGTACCTGTTACCGGCGGAGTCTTGATATCTTTTGGGATCTGGACAAGCTCTTTTTTTGTAGCACAACTCATAGCGATAATCATTAAAACCAAAACAAAATATATATGTAAAGATTTCATCTACTTCAATCCTAATTTGGTTAATTCATTTATCCAACGGTTGTATCCGGTCTCGTTTAAATGCAATCCGTCATCAGAGTATTGGTTTATTAAATATCCCTCATCATTTGCAAACAACGGATACAGATTCACCCAGCGGCAGCCATGTTCTTCAGCTAACCGGAAGATTTCTTTGTTGATTCTGTCAATTTTTTCCCTGGGACAATTAGTCCACTTTTTATTTGTTGGTAGTATGGATGTCAGAAAAATATCTGTCTGACCTAATTCGCTTCGAAGTTTGCTCACCAGGGTATCATAACGGGTAATAATAAGTGAATCGGAGTCACCCCGGCCGATATCGTTAATTCCGATTAATATAAATAGCTGTGAGGGTTTAAGCAAAACGACAGATGAGTCCAGTCGTTCCAGCACGCCATCAAGGTGGTCGGCACCGATGCCCCGGTTAAGCGGCTTTGATTCAGGAAAAGCTGTAGTCAGATCAAAACCCTCTGTAATTGAATTCCCCAGAAATACTACTTTGCCAATTGGAATAGATTTTAATTCGTGGTTAAATTGGGTGACTCGTGTATACCAGTGTTCGCTTTGTTCGGTTTGGGCCATTGAGATGCCGTATAAAATGATGATCAGATAAATTATATTAAGTTTCATATTGTTCAGGATCCGGAGGAGAGATTAGTGGAAATTGCCAATTCATCTTCAGACTTCCTGAATCATACCCTTTTGCATATATATACGGGAGAGTACGGCATGAGTTAACGGATCCTGAGGAGATTGATTTACTAATTGTTGTGCAATTTTCATTGCGGCATCCAGTTTTCCTGACTTATTATATGTCTCGCAAAGCGCATTTAATGCCAGGTCAAATTCAGGATCTAACTCTAATGCCTTTTTAAATTGTACTTCAGCAGAACTATAATCCTGCTGTGCGAAAAAGCGGAATCCCTCTTTCAGATAGTCATTTTTACTCATTTACTTCTCCGTGATTAGTCAACAGGTGGGCAAACGCAAAACCAGCAAAAATTATTCTGAAGAATAAATAATCAGGGATCAGAGATGTAAAATAAGTAGTTGGCAGTTGGCCGCAGACCGTAGGCAGTTAAAATTAACCAATAACTAATTACAAATTCCCAATTCCTAATTCTTAATTTGCTTTCTCTGACTCTTGCGTGAAGTGAATTATCCCAGACATTATTTTATCATGAGAATAAGTCAATAATATCATCTTTATTGAGAGATTTGTAAAAACCGGACTCGGTGGTGATCAATTTTTTTACCAACTCTTTTTTCTGCATCTGAAGTTGGAGAATTTTTTCTTCTACACTGTCTTTGGCAATCAATTTATATGTAAAGACTTTTTTAGTCTGCCCAATCCGGTGTGCACGATCACTTGCCTGCATTTCAATTGCTGGATTCCACCAGGGATCATAATGAATAACATAATCCGCTGCAGTCAGATTTAACCCAATACCTCCTGCTTTTAGACTGATCAGAAATATTTTTATATCTTCATTGTTTTGAAATTTATTAACGGCTGTTTCGCGATCTTTGGTAGATCCATCCAGATACGCATAATCGACTGCCTGCTCTTCGAGATGTTCACGCATAATGGTCAGCATTCTGACAAATTGAGAAAATACCAGCACTTTATGATCTTCCGAAATGATATCATCGAGCATCAGTTTTAAAGCTTCAAATTTACCGGCTTCATCTTCAAAACTTTTATCGATTAAATTTGGATGACAGGCAACCTGACGCAGTTTGGTCAAGCCCTCTAAAACACGCATAGTTGAGTCTACCGAGACCTTTCGATTCGATATCATGGATTATACTATTACGATAAGTATCACGGACCTGATCATATATTTTTTGTTGTGCTTCGCTCATTGGAGAATAAATAACATTTTCAACTTTTGGCGGAAGCTCTTTTACAACTTCATCTTTGGTTCTTCTAAGGATAAATGGAAAGATAAGTTTTTTTAACGTACTTGCAGCCTGTACATCCTGAGATTTTTCGATGGGTTTCATAAAAGTCTCTTTAAAGAAACTCTGGCTACCCAACAAGCCCGGACTAAGAAATGAAAACTGTGACCAGAGATCCATGGTATTATTCTCAACAGGCGTTCCGGTTAATGCCAATCGATTTTTGGAATTCAAATTTCGGGCTGCTTGTGCGGTTTCCGATTGGGGATTTTTTATATTTTGAGATTCGTCAAGTATTACATAGTGAAAGTCGATTTCCTTTAGAAAATTGATATCGCGACGTAAATGACCATATGTGGTTAGAATCAGCGGTTTATTTCTTAGTGCGCGGACATCTCGCGATCTTTTTGTTCCATAATGTAATACAAATTCAATATCCGGTGTAAACTTCTCCATTTCCCTCTGCCAGTTAAATAAAACTGAGGTAGGGGAGACGATCAGATTGGGAAGGTTTTTTTCATTAATTTCATTCTGGATAAATGCCAGTGTTTGTACTGTTTTGCCAAGCCCCATATCATCGGCCAGGCAACCGCCAAATGAAAATTCATTGAGAAAATTCAGCCAATTGTATCCGGCTCTCTGATAATCGCGTAATTCACCCTGAAGATTCTTTGGAATTTTATAGGTTTTTATTTTTGTAAATTCCTGCAATTTTGACAGTTTCTTTTCACTAAACTCATCGACCTTCCGTTTATCGGCTTCGTCCAATAATTTATCTACAAAGGACAAATGATGATCTCTGAACCGAATTTTTCCGTCCGATGTTTGGCCAAACTCCATCAGATACTGGAATTTTTGGATAAGCTTTTCAGGTAGCCGTGCTATAGAACCATCCCGCAGGCGAACAAATCTTTTTTCCTTCTGTAGTGCTTTTTTAAGTTCGGCAAGAGTCAGTCCGGTGCCATTGAAATCAATCTCCAGATCCAAATCAAACCAGTCGACTTCGGAGGAGAGCGCCATATTAATTTTTGGTTTCCGCCGGTTTACACGAAAGCGAACCAGACTTTCTTCGCCTAGTATTTCAAATTTCGCTTTGAGTAGTTTGGGCAAACCATCAAAAAGCCAATCCAGGGCTTTATCAAAATTGGCATAGAACAAACCGGGGGTATCTTCAATAATGTTGCTGGCAACTACTTTGTCCCGTATCTCTTCTTCTGCTTCCTTTTGTCTTTTTACGCGAATAATTTGTTTGTTTTTTTTGTCGTAATGCAGGAATTGGTCAGTGCCCTGGTTAAATGAAACTTCCACATTGTCATACATTATTGAGAGCGATACGACCAGCTGCTCATCCATTTCTTCCAAATACAATCGTTTTCCGGTAATTTCGGTCAATTCCTGAACCGCAATTCCCGGAGGAAACTCGAGATAAGGAAAAATGGGTAATTTTGCCAGATAATCAGATATAAAGACATGGTACTCGGTTTTTGATAGAGATATATGGACATTTTCCTCAATAAATGATTTGAGATATTGATATGAAAATGGAAAAGGGCATATATGCAGTTCACCGTCTTTATAAAACCAAATAGGACGTGTGGTGAGAATTTTTACATTATCATCAATTTTAATTTCCTGATCATCCCGGACAAAATAAGGATGGAAGGTATAGTGTTTATTTACTTCTTCGAGCCGGAAGACGAGGTGCCATGGTTTGCGACCAAAACGGATACGCTGGCCAACGGTTCCATTTTCTCCCTTCAGGTGGATTTCACTATTTCGCAACAGGTTAAATATTTCGCCTGCATCCAGACCAAAATTCAGATAGGATGCTTCGAGACGACCACGATAGTAGGTAGATGATTGCTGTGATTGTAATCGTTCCAGATATGAAATTGCAATTAGGTCACTTGATGTGTTAAAGACATTTTGTGTGGACAACTCGTTATACGATGGTTCCTGAATGCGACCATAGGTACCATCTTTTTTCATATATACTTTTATTGGTTTCAGATTCCAATAATTCTCAAGGATATGGATGACGTAGACTAGATTCCAACGCACTTCCTGTGAGAATTCACTATCTACTCTCTGGATAGCAATTTGTTTTTCAAAATATTCACGCCAATTGCTGCTAACCTCAGTTTCATCCTCTCTAACATGATCTTCAATAACGGAGAGGGCGGCAGCGACGGCATGTTTGCAAATATAACTATACGAACAAGTACAGACTGGATTCGAAAAACCGGTCATCGGCGCTTAGTCTGACCACATAGGGATGGGTCCCCTGAACCGATGCGATGACGGAAGAATGATCCCAGTTGGTAATTTTAACTTTACCGTTTTTGTAATATTCGAGACCTTGTTTAAAGATGATCTCGGGGACACGGTTTTTTAGCTCTTTGATATTAATACTGATCAAAAAAAAGTCCTCTGCATATACAACATATTATACCAATAAACATTAAATATACTCATATTATAATTGGTGCACAAATTGATTTTGGCTATTTTTATGCAAAATAACATATATTATTGCTTCAATTATATTGAATATAAATCAGGCTCAGTTACTATTTTGCCGCTCAGCAATTTATCCACCAGATATATAAAACATGACAATAATATTTACTATTTCCCATATGCTTGCATAAGTTTATATTGTCAGATAAATTTTATTTCCTATGGACAAACAAACAATACTTAAAAATTTCACTGTCGGTTTTATTCCCCTGTTAATTTTCATTATTGCTGATGAAATTTACGGCACGGAGACTGCGCTGATTATTGCGATAATGGCCGGCATTGCTGAATTTCTATATTATTATATCCGATATCGCACTGTGGAAAAATTTATTCTGTTTGATGTTGCTCTAATTGTTGCTTTAGGTGGTATCTCTCTGATTCTTGATAATGATGTATTCTTTAAATTAAAACCAGCATTAATTGAATTAATATTGGTCGTCCTGCTTGGCATACATGCTTTTTCTCAAAAGCCGGTATTGCTCTTGCTTGGGAAGCGTTATCTTAAGGATATGTCAATCAATCAAGCCCAGCTAAATCTAATGCGTGGATTAACCCGGTTATTATTTTTTCTGTTTCTGGCACATACGGCACTCATCGTTTATTCTGTTTACTTTATGAGCAAGGAAGCATGGGCTTTTATCTCGGGTGGCCTCTTTTATATCATCTTTGCACTCATCCTGGCAGGGCAGTTTTTGTATATGAAATTTGGAAAAAGGCAGTTGCCGCAGTTTCAGGCGGCGGAGGGGGAGGAGTGGTTTGATCTGGTAAATGAAAAGGGGGGTGTTGTTGGAAAAGCCCCCAGAAGTGCCGTCCATGGAAATCCGGAATTGTTACATCCTGTCGTTCATTTACATGTATTTAATAAAAACGGTCAGCTATATTTACAGAAAAGATCAAAAAATAAAGATGTTCAACCGGGTAAATGGGATACGTCCGTTGGCGGCCATATTGATTCAGGTGAAGATGTAATCACTGCGCTTAAGAGGGAAGCCTTTGAAGAATTGGGTATTAAGAATGACAACTTCACGCCCCTTTATCGCTATGTAATGCGTAACAATTTTGAAAGTGAATTGGTCCATACATTTAAATTAACATATAATGGTCCTTTTAAAATAAATCGTGATGAAATTGATTTTGGTCGTTTCTGGCGAATCTCAGAAATAGAAAAAAATCTTGGCAAGGATATATTTACACCAAATTTTGAGCAAGAATTTGAAATGTTGATGTCATTGCGTAGGAAGCAAAGTTCGGGATCGGGTGCAAAAAGAACCTGATAAATATAATTCTGATCTTGCTCACGAAAGTCTATTAGAACAGAGGAGTTACTGATAAAGCCTGAGGTGTCTGCAACAATCCGCTATTTATCTTTGCTCAGATATCAATATGATTGTGGATCGCGCTTCGGCATAATAATAACTTTGGTCAATGATTTTTTCCTCGCTACCTACCGGTAGAATATCATTGGGATATGATTTGCTGGTATCACATTTCCTGTACCATTTTGAGTTTAGTGAAAGGGCGGGCAGTTGAAATTTAAGTCTTCCTGCGCTGGTGTTTGAAATTACATATATATCATTTGAATTTTTTGGATTTGCCGGTAAATGGAAGGCCAATTGTCTTGAATGCTCCGACCAATCTGGGCGGTTCAACATCTTTCCATGCCATTGAATTTCTTTCTTGTCCCCGGGATGATCTTCAAAGAATACCCGGCGACGCAAATTAGGCTGAGATTTTCTAAATGCGATTAACAACTGAACAAATCTTAACAAATCCTGGTTTTCGTTTGCTTTAGTCCAATCGATCCAACCAATTTCGTTATCCTGGCAGTAGGTATTATTGTTGCCATTCTGCGTGCGGCCAATTTCATCGCCGGCCAGTATCATCGGTGTACCCTGGGAAACCATCAGCAGGCAATAGAAATTTTTAATTTGTTTCTTTCTCAGTTGTATAATGTCCTTATCCACGGTGGCGCCTTCCACCCCGCAGTTCCAACTGAAATTATTATCAGAACCATCACGATTATTTTCACCGTTTTCTATATTATACTTATGTTTGTAACTCACAAGATCATACATTGAAAAGCCATCATGGCAGGTTACAAAATTTATACTGTGATATGGTGCACGTCCGCCTTTATTGTATAAATCTGCACTGCCAGCAATCCGGGTTGCCATTGCAGGGACAAATCCAGTATCACCCTTCACATACCTGCGCAGGTCATCACGATAAATGCCATTCCATTCGGCCCATCGTGGTCCACCAGGGAAATTCCCAACCTGATACAGGCCCCCGGCATCCCATGCTTCGGCAATTAGTTTTATGTTAGACAGAACCGGATCTTTGACAATACCCCGAAGAACAGGGGGCGATTTAAGAACACTGCCATTCTCATCCCGGGTTAATACGGAAGCCAGATCGAAGCGAAAACCATCTACGTGCATTTCCGATACCCAATATCGTAATGCCTCAATAATTAACTGACTAACGACCGGATTATTTGCATTAACCGAGTTGCCACAACCGCTAAAATTCAGATATGCTGACTTATCAGGCGTCATCATATAATAAAGACTATTGTCAAGGGCTCGCAGATTATAGGTTTTTTCATCCGTCTGACCTTCTCCGGTATGATTAAAAACAACGTCCAAAATGACTTCAATTCCGGCTTTGTGCATTTCCCTTACCATCAATTTAAACTCATTCAATTGATCTCCGGGTTTTTCAGTCCTGGCGTAACCTGATTTTACTGCAAAGAAGTTGATTGGATCGTAGCCCCAAAAATTTATCACTTGCTTACCGGATGGGCTGGTTCGGATCGACGCACTTTCATCAAATTCAGTAACCGGAAGCAATTCTACAGCTGTAACTCCCAGCTCTTTCAGATATGGGATTTTTTCTATCAGACCTGCAAATCTGCCTGCAGATTCAACACCAGCAGATGAATGACGTGTGAAGCCCCTGACATGCATTTCATATATTACTGAATCTGCAAGGTGTGTCCGAGGAGGCGTATCATTTTCCCAGTCAAAATCCGGTTGAACTGATACAGAATGAAATTCACGTTTAGCCGGTGTTCCCCATGTTTCCGCCCCAGTCAGGACTGTTGCATAGGGGTCACTAATGATATACTCTTTATTTGCAGCAGTTGTGATTTTATAAGCATATTCTATCGGATCCTCAATATTAGACAGGTGAATATGCCAAATATCACCAGTAGAATTTTCGACGCCGTTCATTTCAAACTCGATTGGTTTTTTACTTTTGTCGCCATAAATCAATAAGAAAAGCCGCTTTAAACCATGGGCGTGTATGGCAAAATTGATACCATTATTCATCCTGGTTGCGCCAAGTGGGGAGGTTTTTCCCGGTGTAATTTTAATCTGATGGTCGCGCATTTAAAATCCCGTTAAATATGATAATCAGTTAATTTACTTAAATAAATATTTTTATTCTATACCTTTGATTGAGTGAATCTCGAATATCTGCAATAATAATAGACATCTGTTGCATATTTCATGGTTTTATTGTATTTTTGTGGCGAAAAATACATCAACAATTTCTACTATAACGAAAAAACACACACATTTTATAAATATGTTTGAAAAAAGTGATAGAGTGTATCGATTTGCACCTAGTCCCTCCGGTTATCTTCATGTCGGTGGTGCCCGGACAGCCATATATAACTGGTTATTGGCCAAATCTCATTCCGGAAAATTTTTGTTGCGTATTGAAGATACCGATCTGGACCGTTCAACAGAAGAATCGGTTACCCAAATTATATCCAGTTTAAAATGGCTTGATCTCTGCTGGGATGGTGATATTATATATCAAAGTCAGCGTCTGAAACGACATCAGGAAATAGTCAGTCAACTGATGGATAGCGGAATGGCATATCCATGTTTTTGTACACCGGACGAGCTGCAACAAAAAAAGGAAATTGCCCAAAAAAACAAAGATAACTTTATTTACGACGGAACTTGTCGGAATCTTTCACAGAATGATGTTGAACAAAAAAAATCCCATGGAGTGAGCTATGCAATCCGTTTGAAAGTAGACAGCGGTATCACGAAATACAAAGATGGGGTACATGGTGATGTATCTACCATGAATGATGAAATTGGCGATTTTATTATTTGCAGGTCGGATGGTACGCCTGTCTATCAGTTGGCAGTAGTTGTGGATGATCATGATATGGGTGTTACCGATATCGTGCGCGGAGATGATCATATATCAAATACACCAAAGCAAATATTGATATACCGTGCACTTGGATGGCCAGTTCCTGAGTTTAGCCATTTACCGTTAATTCTTGGCGAGGACAAAAAACGTCTGTCGAAGAGACATGGTGCATCATCGGTTGAAGAGTTCAAGCATCAGGGAATTATTGCACAAGCCTTATTTAATTATTTGTGTTTACTAGGATGGTCGCCGGGTGATGACAGGGAAATATTGAGCAAACCGGAACTTATCCAGCTGTTTTCAATGGAACGGGTGGGTAAGTCCAATGCTGTATTTAGTTCCAAAAAATTATTATGGATAAATGAAAAGAATATTGCTCTCACCAACAATGAAGAATTACTTGTTCTGATCCTTGATCTCTTCAGTATCCAGAATAAGGAAAAGATAAATGAAGATGAGGAGAGGTTTCTAAATCTAATTGGACTTTTAAAACCCCGGGCAAAAACACTATATGATTTTATTTCCGGATCAGAATTCTACTTCTCAGATCCTGAAGTTTATGATCAAGAGGGTGTAGACAAATTCTTCTCAAATCCGGATGCAAAAGATTGGTTGGAAGATTTATTAAAATTATTATCAGACGAAAAAAACTATCGCCTGGAGACTTTGGAGCAGATTATCCGTGGGTACGCTGCTGAGAAAGAAGTAGGCGCAGGCAAAATAATTCATCCATTAAGACTGGCGCTGACCGGAAAAACTACCAGCCCGGGTATATTTGAGCTGATTCATATTTTAGGGAAGGAAACGGTGCAACGCCGGATAGAAAAAGGGATAAAGTTTATTTTAAGCATAAATACTGGGAATGCTACAAAGATTTAACATAAATATGATAAAAAGTGATAATGCCCAATGAACAAGCCCGAATGTCAAATGAATGTCCAAAATCAAATGCATAAATAAATATTTTGTCACTGAGATTTTGAAATTGATTTGGCATTACTCTGTCATCCCATAAGGGATCTTCCCGCCGTACGGGTACTCATCTTTTGATTGTGACTAGGGTGCCTGCACCACGGGAAGGCCTCTGGGGATGATATTGGACATTATTTAATAATACCCAGAAATAATTTTTGGAATTTATACGGGAGATTGTCGTGAAAACAAAAATTCTTATTGTCGATGATGATGTTGATGCATTGGAACTGATGGAGGAACTGTTCGAGAGCAAGGGCTATGATCCGCTGACGGCATCGAACGGCATCGAAGCATTGAACCTGGTGCGTGATGAAGATCCTGATATGGTAATCTCTGACATCCGGATGCCGGATATGGACGGTATGCAATTGCTGGAGGAATTAAGCAAAAGGTATCCTCAGATTCCGGTAATTATGGTTACAGCGCATGGAACCATAGAGGCAGCAGTAGAGGCGATAAAAATGGGGGCAAAGGATTATATCCTGAAACCACTTCGACTGGATGAAATTCTCGCGAAGGTCGAAACCATATCGCAATTGCGCAGTCTTGAGAAAGAGAATGAATATTTACGCAGCCGTCTGCAAACAAGATTTAATATAAAAAATATAATCGGGAAGAGTGAAAAGATAAATCAGTTGTTCAAGCTGATTCATGATGTCGCACCTACAAATACCACCGTGTTGATCCGGGGTGAAAATGGAACCGGAAAAGAATTAATCGCAAATGCAATTCATTTTAACAGTCCCAATGCCAAGAAACCGTTTATTAAACTGAATTGTGGTGTTCTGGCCGAAAATCTGCTTGAATCTGAATTATTCGGACATGTCAAAGGTGCATTTACCGGTGCGATAAAAGATAAAATTGGCAGGTTTGAACTGGCAAATGGCGGCACTCTTTTTTTGGATGAGATCGGGGATATATCCCTAAATATGCAGGTAAAATTGTTACGGGTTCTGCAGGAAGGGGAGTTTGAAAGGGTTGGCGGCACCGAGACTCTCAAGGTTGATGTACGGATTATCACGGCGACAAACCGTGATTTGGAAGCCCGGATTAGTGAACAGAAATTCCGCCAGGATTTATACTACCGTCTTAATGTCATACCTATCGAGGTTCCGCCACTGAGAGACCGAATCGATGATATAAAGTTGCTAGTGGACTACTTTATAGAAAAATTTGAGGAAGTTCATAATAAGAAAATTGCCAGAATTGAAAAAGAAGCCATTTCAGCGCTTGAAGACTATGATTGGCCGGGCAATATCAGGGAGTTGGAAAATTATATTGAACGGGCAATCGTATTAAATAAAACTGGTGAGATTTTTAAATCTGATTTTCCGGAGCCTATTGCCCAATCGCAAAAAACATTTGTTGAATATGATGAAGCGACCGGTCTGGGCGGGGCGGTTGATTTATTTGAACGGCAGTTAATTTTGAGTGAATTAAAACGGAATCAGGGAAATAAAGCCAAAACCGCTACAAATTTTAAAATAAATCGTAGTACTTTTATGTCCAAGTTAAAGAAATACGGAATTAATTAAGAAACAATATCCGGATGTTTAACAGAATTAATTCTAAAAATATTTGCCCGATTGGGAAATGGAGAATTCTTTTTAAACACAAAGACACTAAGTTATAGAGCGGTTTGAGAAAGTCTTTTTTAGAAAATTCTTTTTATTTATAGTTATATGCTACTAATCTAACCTATTGTTATTCAATATATTATAGCCTCCCGTTCAACATATTTATACTGAACCAAATTATTGAGAATATAACTTAAACATCCTGCTAAATTATTTTTAACAGTTTCAATTAATGTAAAGTATTTGTTCGAAAATGTTAGCAATATATCAAGACGCCGTGAAAAGTTCCGAATATAAAATCAACACGGATCATAATAAGCGAGGGACTGAGTGTCATCATCTTCCAATAAAAACGAAGCCAGACTGGGAACGGAGCAGACCAGCGATCTTTTATTCGAGTATGACTCCATGATTGAGGAACTAAGAAAGAGGTTAAATGTATTAAGCACCTCGTTATTTCTCTTAGATGAAACATCAAAACCCAATGATCCCAAGTTAACGCGATATTTAAAAAATATTAATCGTGAAATGGAAAAGATAAGACAGATCATTTCGAATTATCCAAAAAATCACAGATAATGATGTAGCATATCATTCATCATAAACAATACTATCCTGTATGAATAAACCCCAGGTAAATATTCTGGTAATTGAAGATGAGCCTCAAGTACGTGACTCGTATTTAGATATGTTCTCGTTCTTTGGTTATGAAGTCAATGCAGTGTCCAATGGCAGGGAAGGTCTGGCCTTAATCAACAAGAATGGCTATGACATTGTGGTGACCGACCTCAATATGCCGGAAATGGATGGCCTTGAAGTATTACAATATATAAAAAAGAAAAAACCATATATTGAAGTAATTGTGATTACCGGATTCGCCACACTGGAAAATGCAATCAAGGCGATGAAAATGGGTGCATATGATTATGTAACCAAGCCGGTTGATATTGAGCATGTCCGAATCGTTCTGGCCAAATGTGTACAACAAATCCGGTCAAAGCAGGAAAATGAAGAGCTGCGAAATCTAAATGAGCAGTTAAAAAGCCTGAATGAGATGAAAGATAAGTTTATCACAATTACTAACCATGAATTACGTACCCCTGTAACGGTTTTAAAAGGATATTTAGAACTGATAGATATGTTTCTCGACGGTCAGCGTGGTCCGGATTTGGATGATGCCCTATGCGTTGCTTCAGAAACCATGTCGGAACTGGTTAGCATTGTCGAGCAGATGCATGATATGTCATCATTTGACTATCAAAAGAAAAAACTTGAAAAGGCGGAAATTGATATTTGTGATTTAATTAATGTCATTTTTCGGGAAATGAAAATATTTTTTAAACGTAGAAATATTGACCTGACTCTTAAGATTGATGGCCCGGCAGTTGTTGTTATGGGCGATGTCAAACGTGTTAAGAGGAGCATCCGGGAACTTATCCAAAATGCGCTGAAATTTACTCAGGAAAACGGTCGTGTTGAGATTTCATATACAGTCAACGAAATGAATAATAATCTGTTCATTAAGGTTGTCGATAATGGAATTGGTATACCACTGGAAAAACAAAACCTGATATTCGAACCATTTTATGAGGTTCAGGATGCAATTAATCATATGACTTCTAAAACTGAATTTATGGGTGGTGGAATTGGTCTTGGTCTTACGCTGGCAAAGGAAGTCTTTGAGTCACACGAGGGTACATTATTGGTGGAGAGCCAGGAAAAACAGGGTAGTACATTTATTGCCGTATTGCCATATATCCGCGTTCTGGATTCTCAATAATCTGTAATTCTTCTATAATCTGCACGCCGTTTATCTAATTCCTGATCTGAAAGCCGGATCAGACGTTTAAAAGAAAAATCTTCCACACAAAATGAAGCAAGTACATTACCATTGACTATCGCCTTACGAATGTTTTTTTCATCAATTGAATCACAAGAAGCCAGGTAGCCAACAAAACCACCTGCAAAAGTATCACCCGCACCGGTTGGATCAATCACTTTTGTCAATGGAAAGGCAGGCGCACTAAAATAGGCATCGCGGCTGATCATGGTCGCACCATGCTCTCCCTTTTTTATGATGATATATTCCGGACCCCAGTCAAGAATCTTTTTTCCGGCCAGAATTAAGTTTCTCTCTCCGGTAAGTTGCAACGTTTCTTCATCATTGAGAATCAGAATATTCACCTTCTTTATAACTTCAAGTAACTTGTCCTTGCTGCTGCTAATCCAAAAATTCATGGTATCGAGGACGACAATTTCCGGGGATTGGATTTGATTTAAAACCTGGAGTTGTAATTCGGGCGCAATGTTTGCCAAAAAGACAAATTTACTATTCTGATATGAAGTTGGGATATCGGGTTTAAAGTTCTCGAAGACATTCAGATGTGTGTAGAGTGTGTCACGAATATTCATATTTTCATGATATTTGCCTCCCCATCTGAATGTCTCACCATTTTCCACATAGACGCCACCCAGATCCACATTTCTCTCTTTGAGAAAGTCAATGATATTGAATTGAAAGTCTTGTCCAACGACACCAACTACATTTACCGGTGCAAAATAACTTGCCGCACTGCTAAAGTATAAGGCGGATCCACCTGGTGAATCTTCGGCTACACCAAATGGTGTCTCAACGGAATCCAGGGCAATGGAACCGACAACTAAGATACTCATAATAATACCTCACATTCTTTCGGGAGCATCGATCCCTAATAATTTGCAGCCGGTGGCAAGAATGATTTTTGTTGCCTCGGACAATGCAAGACGCGCTTGGGAGAGTTTTTTGTCTTCTGTAATTACGCGGCATTCTGTATAAAATTTATGGAAATAGGTTGCGGTTTCAATCAGATAATTGACCAGACGATGGGGTTCATGGTGCAAGGCACTTGCTTTTACAGTCTCCGGAAAGTTGAGTAAATGCTTTATTAATGCCAGTTCTTCATCTTTTTTCAGCAAAACCAAGTCCGGTTTGTCTGAAATGTAGATTCCCTTTTCCTGACCAAATTTTATTATATTGAATATCCGGGCATGTGCGTATTGAACATAATAAACCGGGTTTTCATCCGATTGTGCTTTTGCCAGGGTAAGGTCAAAATTCAGATGGCTGTTCATGTGTCTCATCAAAAAGAAAAAGCGCGTTACATCCACACCTACTTCGTCCATTAACTCATCCAGGGTGACAAAATTTGCTTTTCTGGTAGACATTTTAATTTTCTCACTACCCTCGGTCAGGGTTACAAACTGATGGATTAACACTTTTACTTTTGACGAATCATAACCCAGTGCATCAATTGCGAGTAACACATCCGGATAGGTATCAATATGGTCCGCACCAAAAATATCGATGATCAGGTCAAAACCTCTCTCAAATTTTTCCCGGTGATAGGCAATGTCCGGTAAACGATAGGTTGGTTCACCTGTACTTTTAATTATTACGCGATCCTGATCCATGCCAAGTTTTGATGTCAAAAACCAAACAGCACCGTCATGTTCATCAACCAAACCCTTATCGCGTAAGAGCCCGATTACCTCATCAATTTTTTTATCGTCGTACAGAGATTTCTCATTGAAAAATACATCCATTTCAAAATTCAATCGCTGGATAGTACGGCGAATATCTCCAAATACTGCCTGTTCTGCTTTTTCTTTGAATAGTTCTGTTTCAGATATATCTTTGAGTGCGGGGCCTTTTTCCTCAAGCAGTGATCGGGCAATATCGATAATATACTCACCCTGATAGTGATCTTCCGGAAACTCTGTCTGATCATCAAGCAACTGAAGATAGCGCAGCCTGACAGAGTTACCCAGAATCCGCATTTGTCTGCCTGCATCATTATAATAATATTCACGCGTAACATTATAACCTAAAAATTCGAGCAGGCGGGCAACGGTATCACCCAGAACTGCCTGGCGTCCGTGCCCAATGGTGAGTGGACCGGTAGGATTTGCGCTTATAAATTCAACTTGCGTTTTGATCCCTTTGCCAATATCTTCTTTTCCATAATCATTGCCAAGTTCCAGAATGTTTCTGAGTTGAGAATAAACGGAAGAATCGGATACAAAGAAATTAACAAATCCCGAACCTGCGATTTCAATCTTCTCAATAAATTGTGAATCGGGAGTTATGAAGTCGATAATGTCCTGTGCAATCGCGCGTGGATTTTTTTTTAGGTGCGCAGCCAGTTGCAATGCCAGATTTGAAGAGAAATCTCCAAATTGTTTTTGTTTTGGCTGACTCAGGGTAAGGGATATATTTTCTATTTTGTGTTTCTTTAGATATTTACCGAGCTCATCTTTAATATAATCTTCAGCCGTCATGCGCCCTCATCAACTACAAAATTTATTTTGGCATCAGCCCACAGACGTTCGAGTCCGTAATATTCCCTGGTTTCACTACGAAAGATATGTACAACCACATCAATATAATCAAGAAGGATCCAGCTCATCGATTGAAAACCTTCCTTATGATAGATGTGAATCTGATCATCACGCAATGCTCTGAGAATATGCTCGGAAATGGCTTTGAGCTGGGGTTCAGAATCACCGGTTATTATCACAAAAAAATCGGTAACTCCACCCAGTTCTCTTAAATCTGCAACGACAATCTGTTTGCCTTTTTTTTCAAGGGCCAGATTGGCTATTTTGTATGCAAGTTTTTCTGCTTCCAATAACACTCCCTAATTCGAACCCTTAATACTTTTAAAATCCTTACCAATCACGACACTGACATCATATATTGAGTCATTATTTTCCCGGCTATGTACACGTGAGGAGGGAATATCCAGTACCCGGGCAACAGCCATGGCCTGCTCGATTTTTCCAATCCGGTCAATTACCATAGAATATTTTACATCCCAGCGTTTCTTGCCATTTTCATAATAGTTATCGGTATTCACCACATCAAATCCATTCTCACGCAGATATGATTGAAAGGTTTTTGCGACACCGTTCAATCCGCATCCGTTGAGGACTTCTACCTGGATGTTCTCTTCGAATGGTGCCGGTTTATCTTCAATGATAATCGGCTCTTCCACAACAGGATCGTTCTCGACTGTGGCAACCGGATCTGCTTCAATTACTTCTTTTCCTGCAGGATCAGGTAAACCAAAATAGAGATAATAGCTTACACTACCTAATACAATAATTACAAAGAGCCAGCTAAACAAACGTTTCCAGTTAAATCCGGAAGATTGTTTTGTCGGGTAAGAATTATAAGAAGATGTAGAAAGATTTTTTTTCTTAATTATCTGAGTTGCTTGTCTTCTTCTTCGTTGCAATCTTTAAAATCCAAATTTCCTAATATTATAGATAAAAAATAACCGGATTGTTACATCCGGCCAAATTTAATAAAATATGATGCGTACTGCTAATCATTAAATAAACTAGGTCGGTAAAAATGAGAATAATTGCTGTGAAGACCCTGGTTATAAAAATAATTTCCCGGTACGGATTCAATTCGCAACATCAGGGCGCTATCTTCGGTCGGTCGATAAATAACCTCCGCGCCGCCAAAAAATTGTAAATCATTCATATATGGTTGATTTGGCAGGGTATTGTAGGGTGAGCCCATTACTCCCAATTTGGTTCTGATCGATAACTGGTCGCTAAATTTATAATTTATCGTGTTTAGATATGTGTTCATCATAATCCCTGCACCAGCTGCCGATGCATATGAAACGGAGAAACTATGTGACATATTAAATTTTGATGGATCCAGGAAACCAAGCAACGAATTTTGCATTGCAGCTGTCTGCAGCGTGTTAGAAATATTGACCTGTTCACTGTCTCTCTTTAATTGTCCGAAAACAAACGTTGGTAATATTATGAGAAACAATATCATGATTTTCAAAAATTTCATTGGTATCTCCAAAACAAATAACATGTAAAAAGTATTAACTGTTCAATTGAATGTCAACCCTTTTTTTATTAACTCAATATAACCCGTAATTGTTTCACTTCCCAACTATAATATTGTCAATTAATCTTGTATTTCCTACTATAGCAGCCAGGGCGATGAGGGTATTGTTTTTGACCAGCTCAATCGATTCCAATGAATCATAATCAACAATTTCGAGGTACTCAAGTTCGACCGATGGCGCCCGGTTAATTATTTTCATCATTTCAGATTTGAGCATACCGGAATCTTTTTCTCCGGAAGCAATCGATTTTTCGGCAAATTTTAGTGCCTGGTTCAATACAAGTGCTTCCCGGCGCTCGTAATCTTTCAAATATTTATTCCGTGAACTCATAGCCAGGCCATCGGGTTCACGAATGATCGGTGCAATAACTATTTCTATATCAAAATTGAGATCTGTCACCATACGCTTCAAAATCATGGCTTGCTGTGCATCTTTTTGGCCAAATACAGCAATATCCGGTTTGACGATATTGAATAATTTTGCCACAATTGTTGTGACACCTCTAAAATGATCGGGACGGGTTAATCCGCAGAGCCGGTTAGCAAAATCGTCGGTAGTAACATAGGTTCTAAAATCTGCCGGATACATCTGATCTTTATGGGGATAAAACAGTATGTCCGCATTTTCCTGTTTACACAGCAGTTCATCTTTCTCAATGTCTCTTGGATAGCGTTCAAAATCCTCATTGGGGCCAAACTGAATTGGATTGACGAAGATGCTGACAATCAATATATCTGATTTCTCCCGGGCATTACGCATCAGACTTAAATGTCCGGGATGTAGAAATCCCATTGTTGGAACAAAGGAAATTCGCTTACCTTTCAAACGAAGTTCGGTTGCCACAGCTTGCATCTCTTGTATGGAATCAATAACTCTCATCTTCGGAGGGAAAATTGGATGATTTTACATCATTAACATATGAAGAAAATGCGGTACGCATATTTTCGCCAATCTCTGCATATCTCCGGACAAATTTTGGCTTAAATTTGTCAAATATACCCAGCATGTCGTGTGAGACCAGCACCTGACCATCACAATGTTGGCCTGCGCCTATGCCAATCGTGGGTATGGAAATGGCATCTGTAATTTCCCTGGCCAGTTGTGCAGGTATTTTTTCCAGCACTATTGAAAATGCACCGGCATCCTCGAGTATTTTTGCATCTGACGCCAATTTTTTAGCCACTTTCTGATCTTTGCCACGCACATGATAACTGCCAAATTCGTTTATGGATTGTGGTGTGAGACCGATATGGCCCATAACCGGGATACCTGCCGAGACAATCTGCTCAACAGCGGGAGCGACAGTCTGACCCCCTTCCAGTTTGACGGCTTCGGCGCCTGCTTCCTTGAGAAACCTACCGGCATTTTTAACGGCATCGCTTATACTGGTCTGATATGATAAAAATGGCATATCTGCCACAAGTAGTGCACGCTTAACGCCTCTCTTCGCAGAAGAAACGTGGTACAACATCATTTCCATGGTAACAGGCAGGGTGCTGTCAAACCCGGCAAGAACCATCCCAACCGAATCACCCACCAGGATTATATCGACACCGGCCGTATCTTCCAATTGAGCCATCAAAAAATCGTAAGCGGTAAGTACTGCAATTTTTTGTCCGGTTTTTTTCATTTCTTTAATATGCGGAACAGTGATTTTATCCATGTATTTGCTTGACGACATTTAGGTATCCGATTCAGTTATAAATTTAGAACGAATTGTAAACTTAATGAGTAATGAGGCAAAAGAAAAAAGAAAAAAGAAAAAATTTAAAATAATCAGGGTATGATTAGATTTTTAGTCAGTTAAGTTTTTTTCAATGATTCCACCGCCGATTACAATATCGTCATCAAAGAAGACGGCGGACTGACCGGGAGTAACTGATTTTTGGGGTTCTTTAAATCTGACACGGATTTTACCGGATTTCTCAGGAATCAGTTCACCTTCATGTCCGTCATCATTATATCTGATTTTTATGATCGCCTGATGAGGCTCCTCCAGAGTTGCCATACTGATTAAATTTACATCCTTAACAAAAAATTCTTTACTTAGTAATGATGCGGCATCTCCAATTTTGATTCGATTTGTCTCTGCCTCAATACCGACAACATACATGGGTTTATCGAATCCGCCACCAAGACCCTTACGCTGACCGATGGTATAGAACGGAAATCCTTCATGCGTACCGATTACATTCCCGGTGGTATCAATCATTTCACCGGAAGATATATCTGTGGTATGTTCCCGAAGCAGGCGATGATAATTATTATCGGGGATAAAACAAATTTCCTGACTTTCCGGTTTCTGGGCGGTCGACAGACCGTATTTATCCGCAATTTTGCGTACCTCGGGCTTGGTGAGTTGACCCAGAGGGAAAAGAGTCTTCTTTAAACTTGGCTGGCGAATGCCCCACAATGCATATGATTGATCTTTGTTTTTATCGACAGCCCTGATTAATTCTTGTCGCCCGGTTTTTTTGTTTGGACGGGACAGGGCATAATGACCTGTGGCAATAAAATCCGCACCCAGTTCGGCTGCCTTATCTACCAGAGTTTTCCATTTGATTTTTGTATTACATTGCACACAAGGATTTGGTGTTCTTCCAGCCAGGTATTCGTCAATAAAGTCTTCAACAACTGCAGAATGAAACTCACGACTAAAATTTAAAATGTAATGTGGAAAACCACGGTCAACACAAATTTCACGTGCATCATTGAATGATTCCACCGAACAGCAACCACTCTCCTGATTTAAGTTCCCACCCACTTCCTCATAGTCCCAGAGCTTCATAGTGGCGCCAATTACATTATAGCCCTGCTCATGAAGTAATACGGCTGCGACGGAGCTATCCACGCCACCGCTCATGGCGACAAGGACGGTTGGATTATTTGAATTTTTCAGACTCATATCGATTTAATTCTATTCACTATTATTTTTTGCAACTATTCCGACGATCTTTATTAGTTAAAATATATTTATATACAAAATAGAACCTGGTGGTTAATAAAAATATTTCTCAAAATATGGTGAATGTTTTTGTCAGAAATTTACATATGAGGGTGGTTATATTATAAAGGAAACAGAACTAGTGTAAACTTTTTGTGGCGACAGTTTCTGTCCCTGAATCAGTAAACTCAAAGTCGAGACTATCCATTAGTGCGCGTATCAGAAATATACCTCGTCCACTTTCTTTCATCAAATTTTCAGGGGCCAGCGGATCGTTAAGTTTATTTGGATTAAAACCAGGTCCCTCGTCTTTAATTCTTAGTTCGATATGATCCTGATCGACGGAGAAGGAAACGGTTACTTTCTTTTCGGGATTATTACCATTGCCATGGTGGATGGCGTTGTTTACCAGTTCGGTGGTTACAATTCCCAGGTCATCGCTGTCACTCTCATCCATTTGAGCATAAGTGGCAACTTCTTCACTCAGACGCTCCACTTTACTCAAAAATCGAGTATCACTATCAATTACCAGAGTAAATTTTTTGGCTTCAATTTGGGCCATATGACTGCTACTGTCTCATTTATTTAATGTGTCAATTTAGAGAAAGATAAAAATTATGTCAAAAAAAAACTGTTATATACATCACACTGGTACAAAATTATTAATTATTTATTAAATTAAGCTGCTTTACAGATGATATCATAAACTACCATATAAATTTATTTTTGACAGGATAACAGAATAAATCTAAATAATAGAGTACTCTAGAACGTATCCAATCTCTTGTTCCCAAGTTAAACTTGGGAACAAGAGAAAACAAGATCCTGTGATCATGTCAAAATAAAAAAACTTAATGTCAAATGGCCTTCTCCGGAAATAAATTCCGGAAAAGATTTATTTAATCTAAGATAATACTAACAATAAGTCTATTTATTTAACAAATGCGTATAAAATGACAGATTTCTCCAATAAACATAAGAAACTCATAAATTATTTCAGATATCATTTTCCGTGGCAATTTGTAATGCTGGTTTTATTTGTATTATCCGGATTCAGTAACAAGGAATTGCCCGATCTCACTTTTCGCATATGGGATAAATTATTACATTTTCTCGCATTTGGATTCCTCGGAGTATTAATATACCGGAGTTTTATTCACTGTGCATGGGGTTTTATCCGCAAACATGCCATATTTTTTAGCGTAATAATTACTGTTTTATACGGTGCGTTTGACGAGATACATCAATATTATGTGCCTGGACGGGATGCTTCTTACAGTGACTGGATTGCCGATGCGATTGGCGCGATAGTTTTTATTCTGATGGTGAGATGGATATATTCATTTAATAAACAAAATCAGAATAATGGAAAGCTTGATAGAACCGGCCGGTGATCGGAGATGTGTGTGGTATAAAGATCAAATTCTTTTTCCAGATACAAAATCCTGGTTTGCCCAACCCCGTATTCCGAATCACTCTCTCTTGTCATGAGTAGATGGTCGATCAGGCTGTTGTCAATCCCGATATATGATGATTCACCTAGCAGAGAAGAGGTTAAAAACCGGTAATTTACAGTATCTTCGATGAACACAGAGAAGACATTCTGGGCAGGCGGATTATCGATTTTGTCATTATAATCTCCCAGTGATAAGCAATCTTTGTCTGATGAGTTCAGAATCTCAGAATCGATATAGGTTTTTAATTTTTGACAGGCATCCAGCCTTCTCTCTCTGCTCTCATCATCACCGAATGCCTTGAGATGATTTACAATCAGAGTGAAATCGTAAACTACTTTATCTTTATCTCGTACTTCAACATAGGTAACCAGCGGTGGCCTCGGGAATGCATACCAATCATCTGTAAAAATCTGATATGGTGTTGATATGGATATCATATCTCTTTTATATATTATTCCCAGCTTAAGGTAATCCGATGGAAAATTTGAGACATATCCATCATATTCCGGCAATGAATCCAAAAGTGCCTGGAAATAATTTTTATCATTTATTTCCTGAATCCCAATTAAATCGATATCCATATCACGAATAATCTGTGCCAGGTAAGATACCGTTGTTCTGCCGTTGAGTGGAAACTGTTCAATATTCCAGGTTGCAATATCGAAGGTCTCGTTTGATCCATATTGTCTGACAATCCTTTTGGAATCCTCATTCAGTTCCGGATCAAGGCTTCGCTTTGAACAACCAAGAATGGTTAGGAAAATGATAAATGTCAATAAATATGGTTTCAATGAATCTCCGTGTTTACAATTACCAATTGGCGATAGGCCATAACTAATTACCAATTACAAATCTCTTACCTTAGATCTCAAATTCCCTGCTTTTCTTCTTCTCTGCGCCTCTGCGAGAAATCAATTACCACACTCGTAGTATTTAAATCCTTCAACGAGAGTTTTCTAAAACAGATCCTGCAAAAATAAATTTTAGTAAATCAGCAAGTTACATTCTCAATAATGTTAATTTACGAAGCCAAATAATATAAAACGAGATCAAAAGAAAAATCCCAAAACAAATGGTTGTGTTGTATATCCTTTTATTAACCGCAAAGTTCCCAGAGAAGACGCTAAGTACGCAAAATAAATAATTGAGACTTCAGAAAAATTATTATTTTTACCTGAACGTCATTCTGAACTTGTTTCAGAATCCCTTTAAATAGACCCTGAAATAAATTCAGGGTGACGAAATTCAATTATTTATTACATTTTTCAGAAGTTTCTAATTATAAATCTTTGCGAATCTCTCATAATTCTTTGCGTACATTGCGGTTAATAAAACATTATCCATAGATTTCGATAGTTCTTAAGAAGGACGGTAAGAGATTTGAACTAAATTAATTATCATGAATCGGTTGTTAACACTATCTTAGAACAATACAGTTAATTAATAATTTTTAATTGCCTATGGCCAATCGCAAATTGCCAATTAATTATTCTCAGATACCAGAATGAGTATGGTTTCAGGATTTTGTTTATAATTGTGATTTGGAAAATTTACGATTATATTCAGCGGATATTGCTGTAGTAAGTAAAGAAATACAAAATTTGTTTGTCTGCCAAATTTCATATTTATAATATTTGGCAAAAATATTATATTGTATGTAAATAAAATCAATATAAAGTGAGGATGATATGTATCGTGCCAGAATTGCCGGTGTCGGGCATTATGTGCCCGAAAAAGTTGTGACTAATTTTGATCTTGAAAAAATGATGGATACCAGTGATGAGTGGATCCGGGAAAGAAGCGGGATCGTTGAAAGACATTATGTTAGTGATGGAGAAACAAATGCAGATCTGGCTGAAAAAGCAAGTTTGAAGGCGATTGAGGCTGCCGGGAAAAAACCGGAAGATATTGATTTCATTATTTTTGCCACTCTCCAATCAGATTATTTTTTTCCGGGAGCTGGTTGCTTGCTACAGGAACGGCTTGGTTTACCGGGCGTCCCTGCACTGGATATCAGAAATCAGTGCAGCGGATTCGTTTATGGTCTTTCAATTGCCGATCAATACATAAAAACCGGTATGTATAAAAATATTCTGCTTGTTGGGTCAGAGATACAGTCACGGGGAATCGATTTAACAACGCGTGGCCGGGACGTAGCAGTATTGTTTGGCGATGGTGCTGGTGCCGTTGTTATAGACCGTTCGACTGATGAGAGAGGCATCATGACCACCCATTTACATGCGGATGGGAAATATGTAAAAGAATTATGGTGCGAAGATCCGGGTAGTGTTAAAAGCCCAAGAATAACACATGAGATGATTGACTCAACGAGTATCTGGCCATACATGAATGGCAGAGCTGTATTTAAATATGCGGTAACTAAATTCCCGGAGGTGATCAGAGAAGCGCTTGAGGCGACTGGTGTCGACAAGGATGAAGTTGATCTTGTTATCCCACATCAGGCAAATATGCGTATTACTGAAGCCGTGAGAATGCGTCTTGAATTGCCGGAAGAAAAAGTATATAGTAATATTCACAAATATGGCAATACGACAGCCGCTTCTATCCCGATTGCATTAAGTGAAGCTATTGCTGAAGGGGTGATAAAAGAAAACTCACTGGTATGCTTTGCTGCTTTTGGAAGTGGGTTTACATGGGCATCCGCATTAGTTCGTTTGTGACCATCGTATCGGTTGGAATTATTTTAAGGATATGATTGTTAGAAAATTAGAGACTAAATAAATTGGTATTTGGTAATTTGTTATTTGGAACTCGGAACTTGGACTTTTTTATAGCTAATTGCCAATTGCCTATGGCCAACTACTAAAAGATCAATTATTCAGATCAGAGAAGATGTATGCCGGCAAAAACAGATCCGTTAAATATTATACAAAACACGTCATTACGACGTCCCGAATGGTTAAAAGTAAGGTTCGGTTCGGGTGATAATTTCAGACATGTTCGGAAACAGGTTGATCACAATGCCTTACACACAGTATGCGAAAGTGCGCGTTGCCCGAACCTTGGGGAATGCTGGTCACGAGGCACGGCTACATTCATGGTGTTGGGAAATACATGTACACGAAGCTGTAAGTTCTGCAATATAAATGTAGGAAAACCTACCGAATATGATCTTGAAGAGCCGCAGAGGGTGGCCGAAGCGGCGCTTAACATGAATCTGCATCATGTTGTGATAACCATGGTTGCCCGGGATGATCTAAAAGATGGTGGTGCGTTTATCGTTGCCCAGACTATCAAAAAAATAAGAGAGATGATACCGGAGTGCAGTATAGAAGCACTAATTTCCGATTTAAAAGGATCAAAAGAGGATTTGGATACTGTTCTGCAATCGGGGCCGGATATCCTGAATCATAATCTTGAGACAGTCCGGCGGCTGCAAAAACCTCTGCGAGTCCAGGCAAATTATGAAAGATCAATGCAAATTTTACAATGGGCTGCTGAAGCCGGACATACTACAAAGTCAGGAATAATGGTTGGTGTCGGTGAAAAATTTAATGAGATTGTGGAGGTGATGCAGGATCTGATTAAAATTAATTGCCGGATCCTGACTATCGGCCAATATCTGCCACCAACAAAAGAACATTATCCGCTTGATCGCTATTACACTCCAGCCGAATTTGAGGATTTAAGAGAACTTGGTTATGAGATGGGATTTGCCCACGTAGAATCGGGCGCACTGGTCAGATCTTCATATCATGCAGAAGAGGCAATTTCTGCATCTTAGAAAGGGACTTACTTGATATTTTTATCAAAATCATGTTGGTCACAGCTCATTGTTATTACCATTACGATATCCCTCCTCTCATGCAATACATCTGAAAATATTTCAACTCCTGAAAAAATTGGCAGTAAAAAAAGAAGCAATCTTATTATGGGTGAGGATGCAATTAAAGATATTGACAAATTGCATGGTCTCGCGGTAGCCGCACAGAATAATGTAATTGCGGAATATGGTGAGGATGAGCGGGATTTGTTATATCTTTCTTTTTATCAAAATAAAATCGATGCGGATAACGCCTTCTTCGAAATGGTTAAAAAAATAGCACATAGTAAAAAAGGTCCCTTTTCACATTTGATGCCAATAGCGGGGTCGGGACGAAATGCATTTTTTTTAATGGGGATGGGAGCGGCCCACTACGTCTTTCTCTCCGGGCATCATATCATATGGTTACAAACCTATCAGTCATTTGATTTAGAAATACCAGTATCTCTATCAGAACTTTACCCGGTTGATTCCGAATCTGATAAAAGACTGCCGGATGAGTCTTAAAATCTTTGCGCAGGGTTCATAATTTGGGTATTTTATAAGTGATTATTTTAGGCTTCACGGTATTATTCTCCCATACAATAAGGACAATTCTAATGTCAGAATCTGAGCTTACATCTCCGGAAATAAATCAATTAAAATATGAAAATGTACGTTTGAAAGTTGCTGTTGAGGAATTATCAATCCTGAATGAGATTGCCACGGCGATCAGTTCCACGCTTGATGTACAGGAAGTCATCGATTTGATTGTTAAGAAATGTATCAAACATCTCAAAGTGGAACAGGGTGCGGTGATGCTGATCAATGAGGCGGATAAAAGTAATCCTATTGTTACTATGGAGCGGATATTCGATCAATCGAGTGATGAAAGACTGCCAATAAGATTGAATACTCAACTTACCGGCTGGATGATGAAAAATCAAAAACCCTTATTATCAAATTCATTGCCCGATGACGAACGATTCACATTGAATAATGATGACGTCAGCTCGATTGTGTCGCTTCTTGCCGTTCCCCTTCATTTAAAAGGTAAAATGGTTGGTTTGTTGACAGTATTCAATAAGCGTGGTGAAGAAGGTTTTTCTGAAGATGATAAACGGCTTTTAACTATCATTGCTGCCCAATCTGCACAGGTGATTGACTCAGCCAGGCTCTACCGGGAAGAGCAGGAATTTATGAAAGTCCAGGAAGATATGAGCATGGCCTCACAGATTCAGCAGAATCTGCTTCCTAAAAAGATTCCGGAAATTCAGGGATATGAGGCCGGGGGGATAAGCATTCCGGCAAAAAATGTAGGTGGCGATTATTATGATTTTATTATCACTCAATCCGGGAATATTGCATTTTGCCTGGGAGATGTCTCGGGAAAAGGGACGGCGGCTGCATTGCTGATGGCCAACCTTCAGGCTACATTGCGTGGTCAGACCTTATCCTGCACCTGTGCCCGCGATTGTCTTGACAGGGCAAATAAATTGCTATATCAAAGTACAGATTCTGAAAAGTATGCCACTCTATTCTATGGTATATTAGATCCGATAAAACACCAATTGGCTTTTACGAATGCCGGTCATAATTATCCCTTTTTCATTTCAAAAGATGGTGAGATAGAGCGATTAAAAACGATAGGAATTCCTTTGGGATTTTTGGAGGATTTTGAGTTTTCTGAGCACACGGTACCATTTAATGTCGGTGATGTTCTGGTGCTTTTTTCTGATGGTATTAGTGAAGCAATGAATCAACATGAAGAGGAATTTGAGGAAGAAAAAATATTGCAGGTCGTTCAGGAGAGTATGGATCAATCTCCACATCAGATGATTGAAAACTTGCTTTCATCGGTAAGAGAACATGCCGGTGATGAAGAACAATCCGATGATATGACCTTACTTGTCATAAAAAGGATTCAATAACCAGCAGTTGTTCGGTTTGCACTAAAGGAGAATAACTATGTATATGCGATTGGTGAAGGCTAATTATATGCCTGCTTCTCTGTCACTTATTCAAAAAATATATGATGAAAAGATAATCCCCGAATTACAAAAAATGAGAGGTTGTCTTTTTGCCTGCCTGATTGTTAGTGAAACAAAAATTGATGAAGGTGTTAGTCTGACGATTTGGGATTCTGAAGAAAATGCAGAATCTTATGTACAGAGTGGTGTTTTTCAGTCATTGCTGGCAGAATTACGGCCTTATTTATCAGACTCTTCAGAATGGAAAGTCGAACTTACGCGCGATCTCAAAGTGGAATATAAGCCAGTTCCCGATGAACCGACAATAAAATCATATCGTACTATAATTGAGTCGAGTCAAGATATCAAAAAATCTGAGGCCATGTATATGCGCCTGTTATCTTTAAATATTCAGCCTGGTAAATTTGAGGAATTTCAGGAAATATACACCAAAGAAATTTTCCCGATACTCAAGGCGGTAAAGGGCTGCCGTTATACCTATCTGACAGGAAATGACGACAATCCCAATGAAGCCATTTCGATTACTATCTGGAATAACCGTGAAGATGCCGAAAAATATGAGAAAGAAGTGTTTGCAAGTTTGCTGGAAAAGGCGCAACCGACACTTTCGGATTTATATCAATGGAAAATGGCTTTGGAAAATGATGAAAACTGGCAGGTAAAAACCAGTGATGATATTGCTGTCAAGTATTACAATGTTGTTTCGGGAATGGGATTTAAATAATTTTTGTTTATGTCTAATATTCCATTAACTATAATTATCTTCTCCGGAAATTATTTCCGGAGAAGCACCATTTGTCCAGAGAAAACATAGGTAGTGAATAATTGAAGGTGTTCTTAAAAAAGATTATATTTAAGTTGTTACATTGAAATTGGTAAAGAGGAGGAGTTGACTGATGAAGTTTAAAGATAAAATTGACGGCACTATTGGTATCCTGGCCATGAAGGGTAAACTTATGGGGCCTCCTGACACAGATGAACTGCATGACGAGGTGAAAAGTCTTCTTGGTAGCGGGGCAAAAAGTATTGTTCTGGATATGGGCGGTGTCAGCTGGTTAAACAGTATGGGTGTGGGCGCCATTATGCGCGCATATACTACTGTCAAGAGTCTTGATGGTGAACTTTGTCTCGCCAGATTAACCGATAAAGCACATAGTTTGTTCGTCATCACTCAGTTAGTCAAAGTTTTTAAAGTCTTTGAAACCGTAGATGAGGCAGTCAGCAGTTATAATTGATTTAAACCCCATTATACCAACATCTGAATCATCAGCTAAAGTACAAATCCGCTGAAACGTACTGCACTGAAATTCTAAAAAAGTTTTGCTTCCGGGCTTCTATTAATTTAAAGGCCCGGTCGTTTTTTTATTTACATATAACAAATATTTTTACTCTGTGTTTGAAATATAATCCTTGTTAATTATAATTTGTCTTGTCCTGACCAGGTGTTTACATATTTTTAACCGCAAAGTTTGCAAAGGAGACACCAAGTACGCAAAATAAATAATTATAAATCTTTGCGAATCTCTCTAAATTCTTAGCGTTCATTGCGGTTAAGAAAATATAATCCATTGATCTCGAAATTAAGGATTAAGTCCTTGAGAAGGACGATAGATATCAGGGTAAGATTAATAATCATTATTCGGTTGTTAACACAGGGCAAGGACAATAACATACTTTTTATCAAATCTAACAAAAATATTTAAATGGCAGATCTAACTGGTATTACAATCGCGCAATATAAAATCCTTCGAAAAATTGAAGGCGGCAGTATGGGGGCCGTCTACAAGGCTGAAGATTTAAGATTAAAGCGTCTGGTTGTGATCAAATTTCTTAAACCGGAAATGGTATTGGATCAACGGGCAAAAGAACGATTTATCAGAGAAGCCCAATCTGCATCGTCAATCGACCATCCAAATATTTGTACAATATATGAATTCAACCAGACCACAGATGGCAAATTTTATATGGTAATGCCATATTATTCTGGTGAGTCACTAAGCAGAATTCTGGAACGGGGTCCGCTTGATACGGACAGAGTAATTGAAATAAGCACTCAGTTATCTGATGCACTTGCCTCTACACATGCAAAAAATATCATACATCGTGACATCAAACCAGCAAATATCTTTATCACCGATGATGGAATTGTTAAACTTCTGGACTTTGGCATTGCAAAACTGACGGGCAACGGACCGGAGACAACGATTCAAAATCTGTCCGGAACGGTTTCATATATGTCTCCCGAGCAAATATCTGGTGCAACGGTAGACAATCGTACCGATCTATGGTCACTTGGTGTTCTGATTTATGAAATGCTTACAGGGAGGCGACCATTTGCCGGAGAGTACACCCAGACAATTACATATAGCATCCTTAATGATGATCCGGTGAGCGTCCTTTCGTATCGTAAAGATCTTCCCAATGAATTTGACTCTTTGATAAGAAAACTACTCGCCAAACAGGTGAGAAACAGATATCAACTGGCGCTGGATGTGAGTACGGATTTAAAAAAACTCCGTTCGCCAGGAGAAGATTCTGCTCATGTTCGTAATGATAAAAAACCAGAGTCAATAATTAAGAAATACCCATTTGTCTTTATCCCCGGTATGATTATCATCATTCTATTTCTTCTGTATTATTTTTTGCCAAATTTGCAGAAAAATGAGTCACCTGAGCGTATTATAACCGTGCTGCCTTTGCAAAACCGGGCTGTGCAAGAGCAAGAAACTTCACTCATTGATGGCTTTGTCGAAAACTTGATCGACCAGCTGGCAACTTTTCCTCAATTTCGTGTTCGTCCCTGGGAATTCAGCCTGTCCTTTAAAAACGCTGAGGCAGATATATCAGAAATCTATGGGGATATTGGCGGGTCAATTTTTATAAACGGTTTTTACAAAACGGCGAATGATAGTTTATTTATAAATCTCGAAATGACCGATGCTGAACAGAAAGTAAATCTGTGGCGTGGAAAATTTACCGGTAAATCCTCAAATATCATATTGCTACAAAATAAGGCTATGCAAGAAATTACATCGGTTTTGCTGCCGGAATCCGGTAAAAACTATGAATTTGAGAATTTGCCGATATTATCGACACGTAGTATGGCATATAATTATTATGTAAAAGCGAGAGGATTTTATTATCTGTATAGTTACTCAGATAACGAAAATGCCATTCAACTATATAAAAAAGCGAAAGATCTGGATAGCACGTATGCCGAAGCTGAGGCCGGTCTGGCAGATGCATATGCACAAAAAGTATTGCGCTTTGGTATGGATACTTCATGGCTTGATTCCGCACTGGTTATGAGCAATATGGCGATAAGGACATAACCCCGCCTGGCTGAAGCATATAAGGCCAAGGCGCTGGTATATTTTAGCCGCAGCTGGTTTAGAGAGTCAATTGCACTCAACGAAAAAGCGCTAGAAATGAACAGGAGTCATGCCCCGGCGATGGCAAACCTGGGTTGGGCCTACCTGCAAACGGGTAACTTGCCGGAAGCCATGAAAAATTTGCAGGCGGCATATCGTTTGTATCCCACAAATCCCGCCATTCTTACCGGAATTGGATTTATCTACCTGATATTGGGTGTCGATTCTGATGCAGAAAACTGGTTGAACCATGCGTATACCCTGCAACCCGATTATCAACCCAATCCCGGATTATTAATATTGCTACAAACGATGATCCATGGATCGGATTCAACTGATACAGATCTTTTTACCGGAATAACCGACCCAGCCTATATCACGCAAATGGGCGATATATATTTTAAGCAGGGAAATTTATCAGAAGCCGCCAGGAAGTATTTAAGAGTTATGGATATTAATCCACAGAGCTGGCATCCTTTTACCGGGATAAATATTTCGACCAGCACCGGTGCCATATTTAAACTAATGGGTGAAGATGATTATCAAACACTCTTCGAGCTCAGCCGGCAGCAAAACCGGGTCGCACAAGAACAGGGCAGTGAATGGTGGGGAATCGATTATGATATGGCCGCAGTTTCATGCGCCTCCGGAAATATGCAGGAAGCAATGCAATTTTTAAACAGTGCAGTTGAAAAAGGATTTCGTTTTTCCCGCTATTTAGAATCAGATCCACATTTTGCCCCAATGAGAGAGAATGATGAATTTATACAACTTATTCAGCAATTGCAGATAATAAATAAATCATACTATGATGAATTATCATCTGATCTACAAAATTAAAAACCTCTTTTCTATCATATTATCCTTCCTTAAATTGCTTAACTTGAACTATTTATAACCACTAAGGCACAAAGACACAAAGTTATAATAAATAATTGAATTTCGTCACCCTGAATTCATTTCAGGGTCTATTTAAAGGATTCTGAAACAAGTTCAGAATGACTTTCAGGCAATAAAAGCATTTTTACAGAAGCCTCAATTTAACTCATTTGGACTCAGTAAGATTTCTTTAATATAATGCTCTTTTAATTTTTGTCTTTGATGGATCAAATTCTTTATTCTACTTAGTAACTCAGCGGCAAGAAAAGGCTTGATAAGATAGTCATCCGCGCCTGTTTCCAGTCCTTCGATTTTATCTTCGGGTTCCGCTCGTGCTGTGAGTAATATAACCGGAATATGATCAGTACAATCATTGACCTTCAGTTTTTTACAAAGTGTATAGCCATCCATCTCAGGCATCATGATGTCGCTGATAATCAAATCGGGGATAGAATTAACAGCCGTTTTAAATCCTTCTTTACCATTTGAGGCAGTTATAATTTTGTATTCTGTATCTAAATGATCTTTCAGATATGCCCGCATATCCGGATTATCCTCAACAATCAATATATAGGGTCTATCTTTTTTGTCGATTGATGTTCTCGAATCGTGACTAGCAGGTTCGATACCAAACTCTGGGATCGTTTGAATTTGAACTTCTCTGGATTTAATTTCCTGTAAATCTGAATCTGGAATTACGAATTTGGGAGATTTAGATTTTTTTCGATTTAAAGGCAGAAAGATAACAAAAGTGGTACCTTTATTTATTTTGCTTTCTACAGTAATGCGGCCGTGATGAAGTTCGACTAATTCCTTTACCAGGGCCAGACCCAGACCTGTTCCCTCTTTATTTGTTTGTGTATCATTTACCTGGTAATACCGGTTAAATATTTTCGTAAGGAGAGCAGAAGGAATCCCACACCCGGTATCACTGACCCTTATTTGTACATAATCCTGTTTTTTTTTGGCATTGTTCTGCTCAGGCATTTTAAACTTATCAGAATGTGAATTAATAATAGAAATCTCCACAAGGATTGATCCTCCTCGTTCTGTGAATTTTATACTGTTCGATAAGAGATTGTAAAGGATCTCTTCGAATTTATCCCGGTCAATGAAACATGATATCGCCGGGATCTCTGCCCTGAATTTGATTTGTATTCCCTTTTGCTCAGCCAGAGATGTGAAAGACTGAACATATTGTCTGACTAATCTGGCAATATCTGTTTTCACCAAATGTAATCTCATTTCCCCGGCAGCCAGTTTGGAGAGATCGAGTAGTTGGTTTATCAATCGCTGCAGCCGCCTCGCATTCCTCTGGATTATGGTCAGACTCACTGCGAATATTCTGGGTCGGGAATTTTGATAATATTTTATCAACCAGACCCAATATTAAGGTGAGTGGGGTACGAAATTCATGAGATATATTTGTGAAAAAGTTTGTCTTTATACGATCTAATTCCTGCAATTTTAAAAAGTGGGCATGTTCAAGAGCAATCTTGTTTTTTAACCTCTGTCGTTTTAAATCATAAATTCTTACGAAATAAACCAGGCAAGCACTTACTAAAAAATAGATGAGATATGCCCACCAGGTTTGCCATGGCGGTTGAGTAATAATGATTCTTAATGATGCATTTTGTGTATTCCAAAAGCCATGACTGTTTATTGATCTCACCTGAAAGTCATATTCACCGGGGTCTAAATTTGTATAGGTTGCTGTATTCATATCTGTATGAATCCAGTCGTTGTCCAGGCCTGATAGTTTGTAAACGTAACGATGCTTAGATGAGGCAACATAGTCAAGCACGGTAAAATTTATTGTAAAAAAATTATGATTATGGGGAATGGTAATGATGTTCTTCTCAATTATGCTGCTATCCAGACTGGTTGATTTATTTTGAATGTTGAATTTTGTTATAACAATTGGCAGTGTAATATTATTGTTGACAATGCTATCGGGGTGGAAGAATGTAATTCCATTTTTTCCGGCAAAGTACATGTAGCCGTTAGTATCTGTGGCACACACATTCTCCTCGGCGAAATTATTATTGATCCCATCATCTATACCAAAATTATAAAAGCGAAGGGCGTTTGTATTGAATTTCGAAATTTCTGTATGACTGCTAAGCCATAGATTGCCGTTATTATCTTCAAGAATACCGCTAATATAATTGTAATTTAAACCATCCTTAGTGTTATATAACTGGAATCGATTCGTTTTTGTATCAAATCTGTTCAGTCCGTTTGTTGTTCCAATCCAGATTTGCCCGGATCGACTTTCGTATATTGAAGTGACCACATTATCGCTTAAGCTGTATTTGTCACTATTTGATTTTTTAAATGCTTTAAATATATTTAATTCACGGTCAAATTTGAATAATCCGTCACCATAGGTGGCAATCCACAAATTTCGCTCACTATCTTCATAGAACATACTGATGTACTCATTACTCAGCCCCATGGCTTCGCGGCTTTCTTTTGTATGTCTTATTATTTTGCCGGTGGAAACATCCAGAATATTAAGTTTCCCGCGAAATGTCTGGATCCAGATTTTGTCATAAGAGTCCGGTATGATACAATCTAAATTATTACTACTCAGACTATTTTCATCGTGTTCAGAATATTTAAAGTATGAAGTATCTTTTTGCTGTTTGTTAATCCTGATTAATCCGTGTTTCCTGGTAGCGATCCACAGATCTCCGTCATTACCACGATGCATATCTGATATTTGATATCCCCGGATTGGTGAGATTCCCTTTTTATTTTTTTTTCTATGGAACTTATTACTGATAGATTCTGAAGAGAGGAAACTATGCAGCCGGCCATTTCCGGTTTTATATTTAAACTGACCGTGTCTTGTAGAAAGCCAAAGTGTATTATCTTCGTCAATAAATAAGGCTTTAAAATATTTTTGTTGTGGGTGCGAATTAGCCTGTCGCGGATAAAATAATGTGAAACTTATTACGGAGCCTTATTGAAGTAAGTAATCCCTTCATCACGGGTACCACCCAATGTGTTCCCTGTCGATCAAGGAAGGCTGTCATTGTACGGTCACTGATAATGCTAAACGGATCCTTGGAATCATGGACATTGGGTGTGAATATTTTTTTGACTGGATTATATTCCGTCAGACCGAAACCGCTGGTTGCAAGCCATATGTTATCTTTACGGTCAAAATAGAGTTTGAATATAATTTTAGGAATATCGGATTTGTTCGATTGGTTTTGATCATCAAAAAAAGAAAACACACTGCGGTTGGAATCCAGATTAATTAATCCGCCTCTGGTCCCTATCCACAATGTTCTACTTTTATCTTCAATAATTGAATAGATGGTATTGTAATTGATCTTATCGGGATCAGGGTAAATACGTTTGATTGTATTCTTCTCCAGATTAAAGCAATTTAACCCTGCTTCTGTACCTACCCATAGCAATCCGCTGCGATCCTGGAAGATTGCATATACATTGTTCTGACTTAAGCTTTGATGGTCATCCGGGTTGTGTGTGAATCTTATTATTTTTTGTGTTTTATCATTAATGCAATTCAAACCACCATTATATGTACCTATCCATATATTCCCATTGTTATCTTCAGATATAACATTAATGGTTCCATAACTTATCTTATTTTTGTTAGCGGGGTCGTGTTCATACCGGACAAATGACTCGTGTTCCCTGACAAATAGATTCAAGCCATCTATTGTCCCCACCCAAAGTCTGCCATTTGGGAATATTCAAATAGTGAGCGAACAGTTGAGGGAAAGAGATGATGGAATCCCCGGGGATATTTTTAAAAATCGTACATGAAGTCCCGTCATATCTGTTCAATCCATCCATAGTCCCGAACCAAATGAATCCACGATGATCCTGGATAATCGCACATACACGATTATTGGAAAGTCCTTCCCTGGTGGTCAGGTGATTGAATCTGATGTCTGAATGTTGTGAAAAAACTTCAGCGGGACCAATAATGAAAAGCGTAAGGAAAATGAGTAAAATGATGTTTCTCATGATGTGAAACCATCAATATAAAAATAGCATAGTATGTAAAATAAACTTCCGGACTGTTGTATATTCAGATAATAAATCAGAAGAGTTGTAATTGCTCAGTGACGAAACATAGAAAAGATAATTTAATATTTTCAGCTGTTCAAGGATAATGTTAATAAAAGATATTCCAAATAGTGATTTAAAGGAGGATGGTTATGTAAAAAAAATGTACATGCATATTATTAATTTTTTATATTGATGTTGTTTATTTTTTGTGGCAGGGGTTTGGGCATGTTGATCTCCACTAAATATTAAGGACTGGGTATGGCAAAGCAAATTACATTTTGTTATGGACTATTCATACTAATATTCTCAATCACATTATCAATTAATGAGAAAAATTGAATCTTACATATGACCAGGTTTTTAACCGGGCGGAACCAAAGGTTTTTAAAAGTTTGCCAAGCATAAAAGGCTGGCTTGATGATTCACATTATCTGGAATCACGCACTGATCCAGAATCCAAATTGACAAAATTAATAAAGATCCGTGCTGCAGATGGCGCAGAATCTGTATTTATTGATTATAGTAGTTTTGATGCCGATTTTCCTGAGGACCTGAAACCCGATGCTCATATTACCAGGACGAATGACTACTCCTTATTTCTGTACCGCTATGGTACCGATCTGTATTTTTATAATCTTGATAATAAAGAATTTAAACAGTTAACAGCAATTGAGGGAAAAGAAGAAAATGCGACTTTTTCGCCGGACCGGAAATGGGTTGCATTTACCCGCAATAATAATCTATTTGTGTCAGATCTGACGACCGGTTTGGAGACCCAGTTAACAAACGATGGTACTGATCTGATTTATAATGGGAAGGCCTCCTGGGTATATTACGAAGAAATTCTGGGACGAAGATCGAGGTATAAGGCATTTTGGTGGTCACCAAACAGTAATAAAATTGCCTTTCTAAGATTTGATGACACCAATGTGCCCGAATTTACTCTGGTCAGTGCCGAAGGCCAGCATGGCCGCGTTGAAACCCAACGTTATCCCAAGGCCGGAGATCCTTTACCCGGAGTGCGTCTCGGCATTGTTGATGTCAACTCGCAGAAAATTTCCTGGGTAAACCGCCATGTCATTTTTGATGAATATATTGCATGGCCTATATGGTCTACAGACGGCAAACACCTTTATTATCAGTGGAGCAACCGTGATCAGAACCAGCTAAAGATTTTTAAAACCTCCGTTGAGACAGAAGAATCAAAACAAGTTTATGAAGAAACTCAGAAGTCCTGGGTTGGATTTTTTAGTGATGTGACAATGTTGCCCGATGGTTCCGGATATTTATTGCGATCCGATAAAGATGGATGGCATAATCTGTATCGTTTTAATATGGAGGGTGAACTGATCAATAAAGTGACAAGCGGAAAAATGACGGTTAATAAAATTCTGTTTCTGGATATGAAAAAAAACCGGGTATTTTTTGCAGGATGGAAGGATCACTCCAGTGAAAGCCATCTCTTTAAAGTAAACCTGGATGGTACTGGCCTTGAAAAAATCACGAGGATTCCAGGTTCTCACTCCTGTGAAATTGCACCGGGCGGCAAGTATTTTTATGATTCTTATAGCAATCTGGTTCAACCGGAAAAGCGGGATCTGTTATACACTGATGGACGGTTGATCCGAAATATTGGTGATAAGACACTTGCTGAAACAGATAAATATAATATGGCAAATGTAGAATATTTTGAAATACCCACGAGCGATGGAATTAATCTGCCGGCAATCTGGGTGTTGCCATCTGATTTTAATCAGGATAAAAAGTATCCGATATTATTCCGTGTATATGGCGGGCCGGGAAGGTCCAGTGTCAAAAACTCATACCGCCCGCTTCGTGATTTTTATCTTGCCCAGCATGGGATTATTACCATTGCAGTTGATCACCGAGGATCCAGTCACTTTGGAAAAACGGGCAAAGAATATATGTACCGGAATCTTGGCAAGTACGAAGTCGACGATTTAACAGAGGCCGTAAATTGGCTGAAACAAAAGCCATTTATCGACAGTACCCGGATTGGCATTACCGGGGGAAGTTACGGTGGATATGTGGTATGTATGGCACTCACTTATGGTGCGGACTATTTTACACATGGTATTGCAGATTATTCAGTCACAGACTGGCAGCTATACGATGCCACATATACGGAAAGATTTATGGATCACCCGCTTGATAATCCCGAGGGATATCTGCAGTCATCTGCCCTGACGCATGCTGAGAAATACAAAGGGCAGCTGATGTTGACACATGGCACAATGGACGATAATGTCCATATGCAGAATACGATTCAACTGGTGGATAAACTGACCAATATGGATAAAGATTTTGAACTTGTTTTGATACCGGATTCGCGACATGGTACCAGCTGGTTAAAGAGAAAGTTTGCGACCAGGAAAAAAATAAATTTCTGGTTCAGAAATCTTCTGGATATGGAAATTCCTGATTAGAGTAGCAAGTGACGAATAAATCGTGAGTTTTTATTATATGATTAATTGATTCATTTTTGACAGGATTACATTAATTATAATTGTATTAGAATCAACAAAGAAATAATTAAATCAAGGCTTTTTGATTGTAAAAACAATCCATTTATTAATTCTCTTATCCGTCTATCCTATCCACCGCTTAACTAAATAATAACTTTGCATAGAAGAGGGGGTTGGCCAGTCTTTTTCTCGGAACTTCATTTGCCAGCATACCGGCAATAATATTGCTTACCTCCGGATTATTTGCCGCCTTGCGGATAACAAAATTAAGTAGTGATTTGTTTTGTCCAATCTTTTGTAATTTTGAACTCACTTTTAGTTCATTTCCAATTGCCGCCCAAAGATTATCTTCATATCTGGCTAAAAAATCAGCACTAAAATCATTATTTTCAATAGCTTCGATGGCGGTATTGATGGCATATTTCCCGGAATACATGGCATTGCCAATTCCTTCGCCGGTAAAGGGATCAATCAGGCCGGCCGCATCACCCAGCAGTAAAAAACCATTGCCAAAACTTTTTCGACGCTTACTCCCAACCGGTAAATTCCAGCCAACAGGTTTTTCTTGTGGTACGGCATTCTTGAAGCGGTCTTTAAAAGAAGGGCTATGTATGGCTGTGTCCAGTGCCTTTTTAAGATCAATATTTCGTTTTTTTATGGTGGCATGCAGCATGCCGATACCAATGTTGGCATATCCTTCCTCAATCGGGAAAATCCAGAAGTACCCGGGAACTACCTCGTCTATATAGTGTAATTCAATCTGATCGGTCAGACCGGCAACATCCTTATAATAGCAGCGTAAGGCAACTACCCAGTGATCGGGATCATGATCATATAGATTCATTTTGCGGGATATAATGGAACTATAACCATCTGCCCCAAGGACTAATTTTGAATGGAATTCAAATTCCTCTCCAGTTTCCCGATCTTTACCTCTGACACCGGTAACAAAATTATCATTCTGAATGACATCGTTGACAGAAAAATTTTCTCTGACATCCACATCAAGAGTTTTAACTTTTTCAAACATGAAATTATCAAATATCTGGCGTCTGATGACAAAACCCTTTGGTATGTTTTTTAAACTGGTATTTCTGAGATCTATATTAAAGAAGTCATTATTGGGACTGCTGAATGTGATGGCCTGGATAAACGCTCCCGGAAGGTTTTGCACTTCATCGAGCAAGTTCATGTCGCGTAATATACCAATTGACTTCCCGGAGAGTGCATCACCACATATTTTATCTCTGGGGAATGTATCTTTATCCAACAATAACGTTTTTAATCCACTCTTTGCGGCGTAGTGTGCGGCTGCTGTACCGGATGGACCTGCGCCAACTATAATTATATCATAGGTTTTGTTCATTGTAATCTGCCTCTGAGTCATAAAAAAATTTACATCTGTTGTTAAACTTTTATTTTAAGAATACATCAAACTAAGATAGGGAGTTAAGAATTTCGGGGAAAGTAGAAATTATAAAAAATAAATAAAGAGACGAAGGAACAAAGTGACATATTGACAAAATAAAAATGCATAAGGTACAAAAACACATAGGCACAGAGGCACAACGTACTTTTTACTTCAAAATTCAACATTCAAAATTTTTATTTTTTAGTCCCTTAGCCCCTGAGTCCCTGAGCGAGGCAGAGTTTGCTTCCCCTTAAAAAAGGGGGTTGTGGGGGTGTTTTTTGCCGGGCGCTCGGTACTCGGTACTGGGTACATGCCGAATCATGAATGATCTGGTCCCGCTCTGTCGACCGCAGAGGACGTTGAGAAGACCCGGAGTACGCGGAGAAAATTAAATAACTAAATAACTTAGCGCGCTTTGCGGTAGCCCTTCGCGTCTTAGCGGTAAAAAAATATCATCCTGGCGGCCACATGAGCCGGCGGCCGGAGAGCAGATGCATATGCAGATGATAAATGGTTTGCCCACCATCTTTGCCCTCATTCAGTGCCACACGAAATCCCTTTTCGCCGAATTGGTTTTTCCGGGCAATTTGACGCGCCACATCCAACATCTTTCCCAATAGCGATATATCCTCATCTTCAACGGAAGAAAGATTCTGAATATGTTTTTTGGGAACAATCAGGATGTGAGATGGTGCCTGGGGGTTTATATCGTGAAACGCTACCAGATCATCATCCTCAAAAATCATATCACTTGCGATGTTTTTATCCGCAATCTGGCAGAAGACGCAGTCTTCTCTTCCCACAAAGACCTCCTTTTTAAATATTTTTTATTCTGAAAAGATTAATCCCTGAAATAGCTGAGATCACTGCCGTCTCGGTACGTAATCTATGTTCTCCCAATGACACGGGATCAAAACCTTCATTTTGCGCCAGTTGGATCTCATCTTCAGTGAATCCGCCTTCGGGCCCAATAAGTATAATGATGTCTGATTTTGACTCATTTTGCCAGGCTTCCAGCGATTGTAAAAATGCACCGGTGTCGCTTTGATGTGCAATAAATTTAGACGGGATATTCCTGGTATGATGAATTAAGTCAGAAAGTTGCTTAAAACATGTAATACCCGGGAGATGGTACCGCAGGCTTTGTTTGATCGCCTGACGGGTGATTTTTTCCCATCTGGAAATATTATCTGTGTAATAATTACTGTTTTTTCCGGCAAACAGGTGAAAATGACTAACACCTAATTCTGTGCATTTTTCGACAAGATAATCCAGCCGTGCCTGTTTTATAAATCCGACTCCAAGATGAACTCGTGGCTCAGCTGCGGGCACTTTTGTTACCTGGTCATACTGAACAATCAGTTCCGGATGAGATCGGGTAATGTGCCCGGAATACAGATTCCCCTGACCATCAGTGAAATCTATGCTGTCACCGGTTTTTTTGCGCAGGGTTTTGAGAATATGCTTGCGTTCAAACTCGTCAAACTGCGCAGACCCGGCATTGATCAATTGTGAATTAGTAAAGAACAATTCCATAATTAACACAGAAATATGTGAATTATTAAAATTAAAAGCAATATCGAAAAGTAAAGAAATAAGATAAAAGAAAAAAGACATAAAGATAGAAAGTGACAGAGACGAAGAAATGAAAAAGAAGAGAAAAAGTGACATAGTGACAAAGTCCCTTAGTCCCTAAGTCCCTGAGCACTGAATCATTTGCGGAATTTAGTCGGAGTCATCCTGTCCCGGAACGGGATCCTATGGATAAGGACCTTTTACCCGTAGCAAAATATAGTTAAATGCGGATCAGCTAAAGATTAACCGCAGAGAACGCGGAGGAGGCGCCGAGTACGCAGAGGAAAAAATGTTTAATATCTTTGCGGTCTTTGTGTTGGCCCTTTGCGTCTTAGCGGTTAAAAAAAGTTATTCTGTAAGATGTGTATTCCCTGGACTGAGGGACTCAGGGACTCAGGGACTTTTGTAACTGTCCTATCTCCGCCAGGATCTTCTCCCTGGATTGGAATCCGGGTCGGACAGCCATGGCCTTATTGTCTACTAAATAGACCAGAGTGGGCGCTGATTTTACACCATACTTTAGTGCATCAACAAAATCGGTTGTGATTATCCTGGCCTCGTATTCAATTTTACTGTTTTCTTTAAGTTCCTCAAGAATCCGATCTTGTGTAGTGCAAATTGAACACGTTGGGCTGGCGTAGTGTATAATTTTTACTTGCATATGACTGGCTTTAAATTATCACATTTTTTTTATAAATTCTATATTGATAGTGTTAAAAAATGAAACCACAGAGAACACAGAGAAAAAGATTATAAATTAGGGATTAGAGATTAAACGTTAGTCGTATGTGATTTATAGGTGAGACATCAGTAATTTATAACTATTTAAATTTCTATATAGATTAATTCAAATATATTTCTTGTATTACACTCAGTGTTCTCTGTGGTTATGCTTTTAATATTTGCTATTGTTGAGGAGAATAAATGAAAGTAGTAGAAGTCGGAAATATAAAAATTGGTGAAACACATCCTCTGGCCCTGATCGCCGGACCATGTGTGATTGAATCAGCAGATATTGTTCTGAAAACAGCGGAAGAAATAAAGCAAATTGCCGATCGTCTTGGATTTCCTTTTATTTTTAAATCATCCTATTTAAAAGATAACCGTTCATCGGTTGAAACCTATCAGGGCCCAGGGCTGGATGAAGGATTGAAAATCCTGGACCAGGTGAAGCAAAAGATCGGGGTTCCGGTTCTGTCTGATATCCATGATGCCCATGATGCGGAAGCCTGCGGCCAGGTGTTGGATGTAATCCAAATTCCGGCATATCTTTCGATGCAAAGCAGTCTGGCCCTGGCGGTTGCCAAAACCGGTAAGGTGGTAAATATAAAAAAAGGGCAATTTCTGCATCCCGCCGATATAATGCATGTAATAAATAAAATGAAAACGGTTGGCAATGACAATGTTCTGCTAACAGATCGAGGCACTTTTTTTGGTTATCATAATCTTGTGCTTGATATGCGGAATTTAAAAGTGATGCGTGATCTGGGCTATCCGGTAGTTCTGGATCCCACGCATTCGATCAGAAAATATGGCGTAAGCAGCAGCGACAAGCGGGGCGGGGCAAAGGAATTTATTTTTTCCCTGAGCCGGGCAGGTGTAGCCACAGGTGTGGACGCTATTTTTATTGAAGCCCATCCGGATTGTGACAACGCACTCTGCGATGCTGCAAGTATGCTGCCTCTCCAAAGATTAGAGGCATTGTTAAGGCAAGTGAAACAGATTGATGAAATAGTTAAGCCAATATTGGCTGAGGATGAGGTGGGGCTGTAGGATATGCATTGGTATTCGCCTCTCGGTTCTCGTGCTGGATGCTGGGCACTCGGTACTCGGTACTGGATGCTGGATGCGGGTTGGTGAACAAATATTTGGTACAAGCATAATAATTCCGAATGGGTTAAATAATATTAATCGGACTTATCAGCTGGAAAAATGTGACGTAGGGACACGGTACCCGTTAACGGGATCTCCGACATGCCGTGTCCCTACGCAGGATGTTGTTGATCGGATTTATAATGTGGGAAATAATAGGAGAAATTTAAATTATGAAATATCGGGGTTTGATCATGTACTTCGTTATTCTAATAGTTATGAGTGGTTGTGTGGAAAAACCCGCACGACAATCACTTGGCAAGGCAGCACCTTTTAGATTAATTGATGCGGATTCAACCTATCGTCAATTGACTGATTTTAAAAGCAAAATTGTCATGATTCATTTTTGGGCCGACTGGTGTCCGCACTGCCGGCAGGAATTTCCGGAATTACAAAAAGCCTTTGATACACTCAAGGATCAGGGACTTTTAATTGTTGGGATTAACTCCGGGCAACCATTTGAACATATGATAGGTATTCAACAGGAATTTAACCTGACATTCCCCATGCTCTCGGATGAAGAAGCCATTACGGCAAAAAAGTATAAGGTATCCGGATTACCCGCCAGTTTTTATATTGATAAAGATGGAAATATTCTGCAAAGTGAAGTCGGTTGGGTTACAGAAGAAAAGATAGTTGAGACCTACAAGCAATTAACGTCCGCACCATCGTCCTGATTGGTTGACATTAAAGTGGGATGTGGGTAAATTCAAAATCTTGGAATTAGAGATTAGAAATTAGAAATGAGAGATTTGAATTGAAGCTTTACCAAAAAGCAATCTGTAAATCTCTAATCCCTCATCTGTAATCTCTAATCATTATTCTTGCCGAAGTGGTGGAATTGGTAGACACGGCCCGTGAAACGGGCTCCGAGTGAAACGTGAGCGGGCTCACCGAATATTATAAATGTGTTAAATCAGGCCGAAGTGGTGGAATTGGTAGACACGGCCCGTGAAACGGGCTCCGAGTGAAACGTGAGCGGGCTCACCGAATATTATAAATGTGTTAAATCAGGCCGAAGTGGTGGAATTGGTAGACACGGCCCGTGAAACGGGCTCCGAGTGAAACGTGAGCGGGCTCACCGAATATTATAAATGTGTTAAATCAGGCCGAAGTGGTGGAATTGGTAGACACGGCCCGTGAAACGGGCTCCGAGTGAAACGTGAGCGGGCTCACCGAATATTATAAATGTGTTAAATCAGGCCGAAGTGGTGGAATTGGTAGACACGACGGATTCAAAATCCGTTCCGAGTGAAATCGGGTGGGGGTTCAAGTCCCCCCTTCGGTACGAAATTTGCTGTGATCTTTAATTGGGTCACAGCATTTTTTTTTGGTGGATTGAGATGTTCTATGTATATGTATTAAAAAGCGAAAAGGATGGCAATTATTATATTGGTCAGACGAACAATCTTGAATCAAGAATTCGAAGACATAATCTGGGTTATGTAGTTTCAACGAGAAACCGAAAACCGCTCAGTTTGGTTTATTTTGAGGAAGTCCCAAATCGTAGTCAGGCGATGCGCCGCGAAAAATTTTTAAAATCCGGAGAAGGCCACAAATATATTAAAGCAAAAATGGTAGACGCGGCCCGTTAAACGGGCTACAGGTGATACCATGTGAGGGTTCAAGTCGAAGATCCCGTTCAACGGGAGCCCCCCTTCGGTACGAAATTTGCTGTGATCTTTAATTGGGTCACAGCATTTTTTTGTAGTAATATATTCTTGATTAAGTGAGCTAAAAAATGTATTCTTTTCAATAATTCTTCATAGCTACATCAGTCTCATTAGAAAGGACCGAATCAAATGAGTTTGATATCCTACGGGAAATATGGTATAAAAAAATATATCGATACCATTTGTTTCATTCTGTTTATAATTATCCTCACTGCGTCAATAAGCAGCTGCGGTCGTCACAGTGTGCTGCTACAGGCACCGGATTTACTGGATGAAACGCCAGCCTTTAATACGGGATTTTACACGGTTTATGATAGGATCGATGGTGTAACCAGCACCTCAGCCGGTAACCCCTTTTTAGGGAGTATGATTTATTTATATAAGGACCAGTTTTTTATCGATGGATCGTTTTTTACCGGGATCAAAGGCTCTTTCCTGCCAGATTATTATATCGCAAGCAAAAAAGTAGACGATCAGGTATACCACTATTGGTATAAATTGGATGATGAAGACAATACAGGTAGTATTGTAATCGAATCTGTCGATCGGGATGAGATAACTCTCAGTTTGAGTGCGCCAGACGGAAAAACAGATCATGTTACGCTTCGCTACTATGCATCGAACATCTGGAAGCCAGAAGTCAAAACAATCACCATTGCGCACCGTGGCCTTTGTTATCAGCCACCAACTAATTATGACGGCATTTATCCGGCTAACACGATACCCGGTTTTGAGAATGCCCTTCGTGCTGGCTATGAAGGATTTGAATTGGATGTAAGGTTGACCAAAGACAAGCGATTTATGGTCAGCCACGACGAGGATCTTCGCGTGGCAACTACGGTACGTGGATCTGTTGCTGAAAAAAACCTGGAGGAATTCAAAAATATTCTGGTTGTGCAAAGTGCACCCATACCGGAGAAAAGATCCTCTGCCAGACCGGCCTATATTGCAGCCCCGATGGCGTCACTAAAAGAGGTCCTGGATGAATTCCTGGATGATAAAAGACTGCATACAATTGTTGTTGATATTAAGCCTGATGTAGATGAAGACATTCTTAGTGCAGCGGCGCATGATTTTACTGGTCTCACTGATGAACAACAGAAAAAAATCCTGTTCCTCACCCGGTCTGAAACTGTGGCCCGGGGCCTTAAGGATCTTGTGCCCGGTTCAGATATTGCCCTTGAGGGGCCGCTGGGTACGGAACCAACCGATCCCGAAAAATGGACTTCTTTTATTCCGGAGGCGGTGGGCGAACCACGCATGTCCCATAATACGGTTTCATTTGGAGCAAATTGGATACTGGCATTAAAATCTGAGGAAGAAAGCCTGGTAAAATTAAAATTGGTTGATTCATTGAGTCAGACTTTTGATTATAAACTTTGTTATTGGACTTTTTCCAAAGACTGGCGGATCAACTTTCTCAGAGAAAATGAATTTTTTCCTGACTATATATTACTTGATGTACCTTTTTACAAAATGGGTTTACAGCAGTTACGCTTTACAGACGGAAAAGGTCTGCATCTTTCAAAGGATAAAAAACCATTTTTTGAACTGGACAGATACCCGGTCTACAAAGATGTTCTTGACGAGCATGTAAGTGATTTTTGGTTTAAATCACGTCAGATGTATGAAATCAATTATGGTGTAGGCACACCAAAGCATTCAAATTTTGATAAGGATTTTGCTGCAGTCGGTCAGATTGAGTTGAAGGTAGGTAGGAGCGAGATCGATAAATTTTCCAGTACAAATGTGGAATTAAGTAACCGGTATCTTTTCTTATCATATTTGAGTTCATCCATTCATGCTGAAGATGCGTCCGGAGAAGAAATAACCACCACATCATATAGATTTGGTCTTGGCACAACTGACGGTATCGGATATACGGCGGGTCAAGATTTCTCGATTTCACCTTATGTAGGCCAGGCATTTGTCTGGACCAGACTGACCGATTTCAGTAGTTCACTAGAACCTGGACCAGGTGAAACACCCTCAGATGATTACAACATTCTTGAACAATACACAGGCCGTTTTCGTTTTGGTGACCGCGCCACCTATGGTCTTAAAAGCGAGATTTCTTCTCTGATTCAGGTAAATGCCCATTATGAGACGGCGGTGATATATCCACGCCATCTCTTCTGGAAATGGTCGGGAAGTTTTATTATTTCTCAATTGGGATATGGTTTGCTTTCCCATTTCACAAATGATTTTGTCAATGAGCAACCCGTTCTCGGTCCGGTTATAAATTTTGTTCTTAAATCTGCTTATCTCTATGGTTATTATATCCTCAGGAAGGATAATATGAACTGGCCATTTAATACTGATACACCGCTGCGCTACGAAGTGGTGAATCTGGGAATCAGTTTTGTACTGTAGCGGGCGTCGCCCGCGGCTAGTAATGTTTATCCCCTTCGGGGTTAATAAAAATGTACCATATGTTTGTTCACCAACCGGCATCCAGTATCCAGTAGCGAGTGCCCGGTGCCGATTGAAAAACAACCCCCTAACCCCCTTTTTTAAGGGGGAACCGATGTAGCCTATATCCAGCATCCAGCAACGAGAACCGAGAGGCGAGTATCGAGCACCGAGTGCATCGCATCATGCATCTTGTATCCCACACCCTATATTTTTTTTGTTTTTTTATCGGAAATTTAATAAAATAAAAATCTATATTTTTTAATGTATCATACTGATACAAAATCCTGACAATAAAGAAGAAAAGATGGCGAATAATAGCGCAACCGCGGCTCATTATCAAGGCCTTTCTCTGGAAAATGAATCCGGGCAGATCATTGCAAGTCTGGAAGACCAGCTGAAAACTTCAAAAATTAATATCCGAGATTTCAGCAAAATTTGTAAACCTGGCAGCCAGCAAAGTGGACAGTGAGATCGAAAACGGATTGAAAATTATTCTTGAGTATATGAGAATTGACCGTTGTACATTTGCCGAAGTTTCCAATAACAAAAAAGATCTGTACGTCACACATTCATCCTACGTGCCCGGTTTTGAACCTGTAATTGATGGAAATATTGCGGATTTTTTTCCGTGGTTAGGGGAGAATCTTATATGTGGGAAAATTGTTGCAATCACAAAACCCGGCGATTTGCCAACTGTAGCAAGCGAAGAAAAAACTTATTGCCAACGAAGTGGATTAAAATCGATGCTGGCCATTCCGGTTTCAGTAGGCGGTTCGCTGATGTGTACGCTCGGGTTTCTTACTTTTAAAAAATATCATACCTGGCCAAAATATGCGATTGAACAATTGACCCTGATAGGCGAAGTTTTTGCGAATGCCATCTTTCGCAAACGTGCCGATGATGAGAGACGCGCACACCTCAAAAATCTGGCGAATCAGGTGGAATTCGAAAAACTGATATCCGATTTATCAGCGCGGTTTGTAAGCGTTCAGCCCCGATTGGTAGCTCGAGAAATTGAACGGAGCCTGAAACTGCTGACAGACTATTTAGGTGTTGACAGAAGTACGTTATTCCGTTTTTCTAAAGATAAAAATGATCTGATACCGGTTTACACCTATGTGGTAAAAGGTGTCGAATCTCCCGGAGAAATCCCCATAAAAGAATGGTTCCCATGGGCCGCCGCAAAAATAATGTCTGGTGAGATGATCATTTTCTCGTCGGACGAAGAGTTGCCCCCAGAGGCGGAACATGACCGTGAACAATTAAAGAAAACGCTTGATTTAAAATCGGTTATTACAGTACCAATACATTTTGACGGTAGTGTGGTGTATGCGCTGTCGGTAAGTAATGTTAAGCGTCACAACAAAATACAGAAGGAAATTGCACCCCGCTTACAAATCGTGGGTGAGATCTTCATCAATGTGCTGACACGCTGTAAAAATATGGAAGAATTGCAGAAAAAAGATAAGCAATTAAAAGCGGCTTATAATAGAATAAGTAAAATATCCGAACAACTGGCACGGGAGAACCGCTACTTTCAAAAGGAAATTAGCCTGTCTTTTCAATCCCAACAGATTATCGGAATCAGCGGTGGATTAAAATATATTTTTTACCGGATCAAACAGGTTGCGCCTAATGATACCTCGGTTCTGATTACCGGAGAAACCGGGACCGGTAAGGAACTCATTGCCCGTGCCCTGCATGAGTTCAGTCAGCTGAAGGAACGGCCTCTGATAAAAGTAGATTGTGCTACCTTGCATGACAGTGTGATTGAGAGTGAATTGTTTGGCCATGAAAAAGGATCCTTTACCGGAGCAAATGACCGGCACATCGGACGTATTGAACTGGCGGATAAAGCGACATTATTTTTAGATGAAGTAGGTGAGATTCCGTTAGCATTGCAAGCTAAACTTTTACGGGTAATCGAGTCTGGTCAATTTGAACGATTGGGTAGTGCGCATACCCGCAAAGTAAATATTCGTATCATTGCAGCCACCAATCGTGATCTTGAGGTTGAAGTAAAAAATGGTAGATTCCGCCAGGATCTTTACTACAGGTTAAACGTCTTCCCTATTTCGATACCTCCACTTAGAGAACGGATAGAAGATATCCCCTTGTTAGCTGAGCAGTTTGTCAAACGATTCAATACAAAAATGGGCAAAACAATTACGGAGATTCCAGGGAATGTCCTGAAATCACTTCAAGACTATTCCTGGCCGGGAAATGTTCGTGAACTGGAAAATATCATAGAACGGGCGATGATTACCAGTGAAGAATCAGTATTAAAATTAATGGATCTTTTGACGGTTGATAAATCTTTGAAAGTATCTCCTGTGCCCGGCGAGACTTTATTGGAGATGGAGCAGAATTATATCCTTAACGCATTAAAAGAATCTGGCTGGCGAATTGAAGGTAAAAATGGCGCCGCCCTAAAATTAGGCCTGCACCCGGATACACTGCGTTCCCGCATGAAAAAATACGGTATCCGCCGACCCGACGCGAACCAATGATATCCTGAATAATTAGGGATTAGGAATGAGGAATTAATGACTCAAATTATCAACTTTTCTAATTCCAAATAACCAGTAACCAATTACAAATTACTTATTCTCTTACTCTGCATTTCTGCTAAAGCATAAAAACCCTGAAAATTTCACCAAACCCTGATATTTCAGGGTTATTCATCACCTCTCCTTCAACATTCAATCAAGTCATTGATCGACTAAGCTGTTATTTACAAAACACTTATGCCCTGTTTATTAATCGGTATTTTAGTTGGCACGGGATTTGACAATAAAAGCACAAGGAAGTCAAATTTTTCACGGATTTGAAAAAGATTATTTGAAATTATTGCACAAACAATCGGTATCCCCGGTCTCAAAATTAAACGAGATCAAATATTTCAAACTTGGCAGGAGGCCACTCCAATGATCAAATTAAATATTGATGTGAAAACCCATCAGCAAAAGCATGCGGAGTTTTTACAAAACCTGGAGCAGTTATTGTCGGACTTACGCCGGGAGGAGGGAAATATGCAATACGACTATCAGCAGAGTGATGAGGATTGTACTGAAATCCAGCTCCGTGCCGAGTGGCAGAGCTGGGAAAGTCTGGAAGGCCACCTCAGAGGTGAATTTTTCGCGATTTTGCTGGGAGCCATACGTGTACTATGCGACAAACCAGTGATCAGCATAGATAACGGATCCGGGGATCCCGAACCCGAAATAGTGCGCAATAAATTGAATGAAATAGAGAAACAATAATAAAATCGAAATTTAAAGTTTAAAAGGAGAGCAATAAATGAAATCAATTTCTCAAAATTTGTATGTGGTACTAGGTTTACTTTTTTTTACGATTGCAGCAAATGCCGATACGTTGGTTCTCAAAGACGGTAGCGTGCTACAGGGCAGCTTTACAGGCGGCACGGCTGAGGCCATTCAATTTGATGTGAATGGCAAAGTTCAAAGCGTCGCTTTGAGTGAAATCAGTTCGCTCACTTTCTCACCGCGGGAAGCCAAAACGGCCGCAGCTGTTCAACAAGCGCCAGCAGCTGTTGCTGCGGTTCCGGCAGTCACCGCCAGTGGATCCGGTACTGCGCCGGCAGGAACCAAAGTGATGATAAAAATGAAAGATGCCATTACAACTGCCAGTCATAAACAAGGATCGAAGTTCAGTGCAGAGTTGGAAACCGATCTTGTGGCAAATGGCGTGGTGATTGCACCCAAAGGCACGCTGGTATATGGCACGGTGCTGGAATCCCGTGGCGGCCGGGCGCTGGGTACATCGAGGCTTCTGGTGACATTTACCGATTTGAGCGTCAACAATCAATTGATTCCGATTGTAACCGACGATTTTGGTGCGGAAAGCGAGCCGGGTAAGGCGGCGAAAACAGTTGGTGCTGCGGCGCTGATCGGAGGCGCTGCCGGGGATGCGGGAAAAGGGGCCGCTGTAGGCGGTGCGGTGGCTCTGCTGGGCAGCCGGGGAAACCATATTCAGGTACCGGCCGGGACCATGGTGGATGTAAGCTTGAAGCAACCGGTAACCGTTCCCTGAGTATTTATTATCTTAAAATCAACTAATAAATATCTGGCTGCATTCAAGTGTATCTCTGATCCCGGCTGGATAAATTGTCATAGATTATGTATTGGAGGAAAGTACCATGATGTTTTTTTGCAAGAAGTCAGTTTTATGGAGTTTTAGTGGTCTGATAATTATTATAGTTCCGGCCGTTTTCTTTTCCTGTTATCCGGGTGATACCCTCACACCGGCCGATACGGACATTATATCAACGTTTTACAAATCTGATTTTGATTTTTCCAGCAAAACTACCTTTGCTATGCCGGATACACTAATCCAGGTTGCCAGGGACGATGCTGAACCGGCAGATATCTCACATCAATATGATCAGATAATTTTGGATCGAATCGCACAGAATCTGGTTAATCTTGGGTATACCAGGGTAGATGATCCGGCTGAAGCCGATGTACATGTCTTGCCCTTTGTCAGCAGTTCTACCTGGGTAACCGGCGGCTGTTACTGGTATTGGGGGTATTGGTATGGCTACTCGGGTTACTGCTATCCTGTGGCATATAGTTATACCACCGGCTCGCTAGTGATCGCCATGAGCGACCCGGATAACACTGAGGATACAACCGTATTATGGCTTGCCGGAATCAACGGTCTGATGTCCGGATCGACTGCGGTGGATTTTAATGCGCGCATCAACCAGAACATTGATCAGGCTTTTATGCAGTCGCCCTACCTGGGAGAAGGAAAGTAGGTCGGTAACGATGCAGCCGCTTTGTGCCCGGAATGATGGCTTATTGGTAGCACCTATATGTCATTACGAGGAGCAAAGCGACGAAGTAATCTCCTTTCGGGGTTTGTACCAGGTATTTTGTATAAAAATTACAGGTTTAATCATTATCATGGAGTTATAAAATGAGATCAACAAAATTTTATGTATGGATAGTCTTAACAGTGGTATTTTGCCTCACCCTTACCGGAACCGGGCTGGCACAGAAATGGTCCACCGCCATGAGTTACCAGATTTCACTACCCGGTGGGGACACCAAAGAATTTATTGAAAGTACCAGCTTCCGCGGGATGGGGCTGGATTTTAGAAAGGAAATAAATTCTGCCACTACGGTCGGACTGTTTTTTGGCTGGAATGTTTTTTACGAACGCACCACTAAAACTATTGAGATTAACACCGATAATCCCGGCGCCCTCACCGGTACCCAGGACCGGTATCTCAATTCCTTTCCGATCATGCTTTCCCTGCAACGGTCATTTGGCAGTTCGGGTGGCTTGCAGCCCTATGTCGGTCTGAATATCGGCGGTTTTATCATGGCCCAGGAACTAGGAATTGGTCTCAGGTTATTTAGTGATACTCAGTGGCAGTGGGGCGGCGCCCCTGAACTGGGTGTGATCATCCCGGTTGACATAGATGTCGACCTGGTTATTAATGCAAAATATAATTATGCTTTTACCGGCGAATCAGCCGTAGGCGCAGACGTAAATCATTCATACATCATGATCGGCATTGGTTGTGCCTGGAGTGGGTATTGAGGGGCTGGGTACTCGGCGCTAGGCACTCGGCACTGGCCAGAGTTTGGATGATCTGGTCCCGATTTACCGACTGTCGAAGACCCCGTTTTACGAGGGAGAGAGACGTATTTATCGGACTATAAGATGATTGATATTGATAAGAATTTTATCAAGAATAACAAACAACCACCATACTAGGGAGAAACAAAATGAACAAATTACTTTTAATCATTTTCTTAATGATCGCAATGATCTCAACTACTATTGCACAGGATGTGGATAGTTTTATTGAATTGTTGCGCTCTGATGTAAAAACCGGGAAAAAAGAAATCATCACAGAGGTGATGGAGTTTACCGAGGCAGAGGCCACTGCATTTTGGCCGGAGTATCGCAATTATGAACTGGATCTGGATAAACTGGGAGATGCGCGTATGGTAATGATCAAGGATTATGCTGATAATATTGACACCATGACCGACGATAAGGCCAAAAAAATAATTGGCAAAGCTTTCGACTTCAGGGAAGACCGTCTGAAACTGCAAAATAAGTACTTCAAGAAATTCGCTAAAATTATAACGCCAATTAAAGCAGCCCAGTGGGTACAGGTGGAAAACCAGATCACTCTTTTAATAGATCTGCAGATATCCTCAGAACTACCGCTGATAGAGAAACCGGAAGCCAGCGAACAAGATTAATCTCAAAAAAGGAGGCACATAATGAAATACCTATCAATTATTTTATTATTTCTTTTCATGAGCCTGAGTCTGGCTCAGGCACAGTACAAAGCAGGCTCGAGCATGCTTATTCTAAATTTCGGGTTTACCTGGGCAACACCGGAAGATGATAAATATGAACTGGATGGCAACAACTTTACACTGTGTTATGAGGCTTCGGACCTGGGTGGTAACTGGTCTGGTGGCATTGGTATTGGATATATGACAACCTCGGCTGATTCTATAAACTCATCGGGATCAACAGTGAGCCGGCTGAATGCGGTGAATTACGAGGTCGTACCTGTTTTTTTATATGGACGGTATATGTTTGGCTCGGATCAGATCAAAGGATATATCGGCGGCGGCGGAGGCATCCAATTTTCTACGGCCGATTTTTTCAGGGAAAGTGTTCAGCTTGAGGCAAAAGATAGCGGACTCATGATTGGCGGTATGGCAGGCGTGAATTATTTTATAAATGATAAGATTCTGATAAATGGCAATTATAACCTGAGCTGGCTCCAGAATGCATATTACAAGGATGGCTTGGTACAAAATTTTACGATTGGACTGGGATATCAATTCTTTTAGTATATAAGGAGCGACCTTCATGAAGACAAAGAAGATAAAAGCAGAACCGCGAGTCTATTCCCGCCGGGATATGTTGACCGGATCTGCCTCACTCATTGCAGGAGGACTGATCGGCGGAACAGCAATGGCGCATGCGACTTCAGATACGACTAGCCAACCAGATACCCCGCCACCACTACCCTGGAAGTGGGTTACGCTCGATCCTCTGGAGGTAGGCAGAAGGGCTTACAAAAATTATGTGAACAAGGGCGGCTGCGGGGCGACAACTTACCTGGCATTCCTGAGTCTGCTTAGGGAGAAGGTAGGTTATCCCTGGACGACCTTGCCGGATATGATGATGATCCATGCCGGATCCGGATACGCAGGCCATGGCACTTTGTGTGGCGCTTTGGGCAGCACTTCCCTCATCATCAACCTGGTGACTTACGACCCGGAGAACGGTATTTATAAGCAAATAATCGATCGAATGTTCTGGTGGTATGCGAAACAGGAATTTCCATCCGACCGCTTTGACGATATTTGCGAGATACCCGGGCAGGTCAAAGTAAAGGCCATGTCGCCGCTGTGCCACACCTCAGTATCGAAGTGGGTTCTGACTGCGGGTGAAGAAGTGTCCTCAAAAGCGAAGATGGAACGCTGCGCCAAGGTGGCTGGTGAGGTCGCCTACACAGCAACACTTGCACTCAACGAGTACTTCGATGGAAAGTGGACCCCTCCGCTGTGGGAACCATCGAAGGAGATCGAGCATTGTCTGGAGTGTCATGGTCCGGATAACGAAGAACATTCGAATGAGGGCATGAATAACCAACAGGGTCATATGGAATGCCTGATGTGCCATAGCGACCATACCCTTTGATTGAGAATTGCAATAATGGAAAAAGACTTCAAAAATCATAACATGAACACCCGTCTGAGGTGTTGGAATATTTATCTTAAAGGAGAGTAACATGAGTGATAACAAGAAAAAATCAACAACCATCTCTCGCCGTACTTTTGTGAAAAACACCGGAATAGCAGCCGCTGCAGGTATCGCGGCGCTTGGTGCGGTCGGTGCAGCAACTCCGGCCATGGCGCAGCAAAAGAAAATATCCACAACAGTACCATTAAATTGGAAAGAGGTGTGGTTCACCAACTGTCCGATGATTTCTGCCAACAATGTCGACCAGGAGCTGGGTTGGTGTCGTGAGGAGTTTAAGAAGATTGGCGTCGAGTACGCCTACTTTCGCCACGCGCCCGAGAACAACTGGTACCCGCACTATGTCCACAACCTGGATAACCTGATCCGTTTCGGCGGACTGTACCCTCCCATCCATGTCCACGCCGACCTACGGCGCACGGTGCTGCTGGGGGCGACGTGGGTCTACGAGGGTGGAGTGATGCAGGTCCGCTCCCGCGACAAGATCTTCCGTGTGAAAGACCTCAAGGGCAAGAAGATCGGCATCACCAAGAGCCTGAACACGATCAAGAATGACTGGTGGCGCATCCAGGAGCATATGGGCATCGAAAATATCCTGATGCTGAATGACATGTCCATGAAGGATATTGAGCTTGTCGAGTTTCCCTACCCGGATGACTGGTATGACAAACCCGAGATGCTGACCCCGCCGATGAACAACCCGTCTGAGTTGTGGTTGAGGCGTGACCATAAGCATGATTACGCTTTCCGCCCGTTGGAGAAGGCACTACTCGACGGCACCGTGGATGCTATCTACAATCAGATGGGACAATTGGGACAGCTCTCAGAGGCTACGGGTGAAATCAAGTCAATCTTCGACCTGTCCAAGTACCCGGACTGGACGATTCAGGTTGCCAACACTCCGGCCGTTATCACCTGTACCGATGTGATGGCCAAGGAGCACCCCGAGCTGGTCATCGCCTATATGAAAGCGATGATTAAGGTCGGGCGCTGGGCCAACGAGCACAAACACGCTGCGGCGGTCATCCTCAACAAGCAGACATTCTATCTGGATGCCGAGCACACCTACGAGGGCATCAAGCATGTTGATATGGTGCCGAGTTTGAGTGCCCAAAACCTGGAATGTATTAAAATAGGCAAGGATTTTATGGTAAAAAGGGGCTACATCAAAAACGATTTTGATGTGCATAAATGGGCAGCGCCGGAATTCCTTGAGAAGGCAGCGATTGAGGTTCTCAACGAAGAGTGGGAAAAGAGGAGTTGGGACAAGCTTCCTGAAGGCGGTGGGCTTGATGCGAAAGGCACACGGCTAGGCTAGCCCTTTTAGCTCGCGTATACTGTTGATATATATATTTACCACGAAGAGCACGAAGTACACGAAGATAAGAAGCAATTTTAAATTATGAATTTTAATTGGAAATTATAAGCATTAAAATTTTCTCTAAAATGTGGCAGCATTCTAAATTTGTAATTATATATTTTGAAAAGTGCTTCGTGGACTTCGTGCTCTTCGTGGTTATAATTAATGAGAAATCTAAAATGAACATTCAAAGATCATCTTCCGTTCGTGCGGTGAGTATGATGTATTATGGTTATTTACTAAATCTTTTTTATTATCAACGAGAGCAAAAATGAAAAATCTAATATTTCTAAGTATTAATCGGGTATCTGTAAGGCAGATACTGAAAATACTCTTCATAGCTGCGGTCTATAGTATGATTACCACGTCAAGTGCTTTTGGACAAGTCAGATACTGCCCAAGGGTAAACAAACAACGCTTGGTCTTTATGTCACAGCAAAAGAAGCCTATGCCAAGTGGAAGGCTGCGCCGGAGAAAGTTAAGATTATTGACGTGCGTACCCCTGAAGAGTATATTTTTATCGGTCATGCCGAGATGGCATGGAATATTCCGTTTGCAACTCAAACATTTGAATGGGATGCAGAAAAAAAGCATTTCCCCATGAAACCACATCCTGATTTTGTTTCCAGAGTGAAAGAGGTATTCGCACCGGAAGATACGCTTCTGATAACATGCCGGTCCGGCGGCCGGAGTGCGATTTCTACCAATTTATTGGCTGCTGCCGGATTCAAATACGTATACAACATCACGGATGGTGTGGAAGGGGACAAGGTCAAGGATCCTGCAAGCGTCTATCAGGGGAAACGTCTGATGAACGGCTGGAAAAACTCGGATCTGCCCTGGACTTATCATGCCGATCCGAAAAAGATGGTCCTTCCCAAAGAATAATTGAAAAGCCCAATGTCATCTCACAGAGATCCTCCCGTGGAAGGCGTACTGCGGTGACAATCTGAGAATGAATGTCGTAACGGCGGGAAGATCCCTAAAGGGATGCCAGATTAATACAAAAGATAATTATTTACTTTTATATTTAAGCATTTGATGTTGGGTATTCATTTGAAATTCGAGATTGGATATTGGACAATTCTCCATTTATTCTGTATTGGCTGAATCTTCGTGAACTTCGCGGTTATTTTTTACATTGCCGCCATGAATAGAAAGGAAAAAGATGAGACAATCTTTCTTTGTATTAATTTTCAGTTTCCTGTTTTGTAGTGCATCTATTGCCCAGGTATATACCAATAAGCCAATAGGTGAAAAGAATGTGGCCCTGATCGATAGTTTGAAACAACAGGAGTACCCGTATGTTTTACCCATCTGGGGTGAAAAAGTCGCCAAGATGGGATTTGAACTACCCTATTCAGCCGGAATTGGCATTAATTATATGTGGCAGGAATCTGCCCTTATTATTAACAATCTTAGTGTGGGTTTTAACAATGGTCCCATGACGAATGTGGATGATATTATAAGATTTGATGAAGCGCTTGCCGGCGCCAATATTGTAAATTTTCGGCCGGATATCTGGTTGTTCCCATTCCTGAATATTTATGGCGTCATTGCCAAGGCAAAAACGTCGACAAAGATTGATGCGGGTTTATGGCTGCCGGATGCGGACAACAACTGGAATGAAGTATCGGCTTTTTCCACAAAAGCAGAATTCGATGTCACTTCCTTTGGTTTTGGGCTTACTCCGACTATGGGTGTGGGTGGTGGCTGGCTGGCGCTGGACATGAACATGGTCTGGTCCGATGTAAGTGCTCTGGATAAGCCGGTATTTACCTTTGTCTTCGGCCCGCGTCTGGGTAAAACGTTCAAGTTTAAAACGCCTCATAGAAACCTTGCCTTCTGGGTAGGCGGTTTCAGAGTAAAATTTTCCTCCGAAACAAGCGGCTCGATTGATCTGTCTGAAGTACTTGATGTTAGCGACACCCAGGACAAAGTCGATGAAGGTTTGATAAGAGTTGATGAAGCCGGGAATCAGGTGAATAATTGGTGGAACAACTTACCGCCTGATGAACAGCAAAGTCCGGTCAACAAAGCCAAATATGAACGCGCAAACCAGCTTCTGGATAAAACCAGCAATCTGCTGAATTCTTTAGACGGGGCGCTCAGTACGGCCTCAAGCTCTACGGTGCAGTATTCTCTCGATAAAAATCTTGAGAATATGTGGAATTTCATTGTAGGGGCACAATTTCAGTACAACAAACACTGGATGATAAGAGCCGAATATGGATTCCTGGGCAGCCGTCAGCAGTTTCTTACCGGACTGCAATACCGGTTTGGCTTATAACGTTCTGAAAAATGAAAAAAATTCTAATAATTGCCCTCTTTTTGTTTGTCAGCCAGACCGTCAACAGTCAGGTCTTAATTTCACTCTTATTTGGGGAGGCGCTGAATACGGGTAAGATCGAGTTTGGCCTGGATGGCGGAGTGCATATGGCATCTATCTCCGGCATTGATCAGGGACAGCACCTGCTTTCCTGGAATCTGGGTTTTTACTTTGACATCAAACTCCCTGATTCCTCATGGATGATTCACACCGGCGTGATAGTAAAATCAACCCTGGGTATGGCAAAACAACCGGTGTATTCGTTAAATGATCCTGATCTGGATGCGGCGTTCGGTGGCGGTAGTGTCGCAACCAGACTTCAGTACTTTAATGTGCCGATCATGATAAAGTATAAAATCAATAAACATTTTTTTGTGGAAGGTGGTCCGATGCTGGGATTGCTGCACAAAGCGAATGATGAGTTCACCCATACGGTTAAGGAAAGTGACGACCTGACGTATCAACTGGATACAAAAAACAGGTATCATCCGATTGATGCCGGGATAATGGTCGGTGCCGGCTACCGGCTGATGGGCGGCAATGGAATGAACCTGGGCATACGTTATTATTATGGCCTGGTTGATATTTTGATTGACGATTCAACGCCTGACCAGTATAACCGGGCGTTATATTTTACCGTGGGAATTCCGATTGGAGCCAGTAAGCCGGACGGGAAAAACTGATGGATCATTTTATGAGGTATCTGCCGCTTCTTATTGGATTGATCATAATTACTGGAGAATAATAAATGCAGGGTAATATATTTATCAGCCGACAATTTCATCTTTTGTCACTCTTGTGCCTGGCATCGTTGGGGCATTAAAAATACGTTTAGCCGCAAAATTAATTCCTGATTCACCAAAAAATTTTTGTACAGGCAGAGGAGCACTCATGAGGTCTAGGTCTACTTTATTCTCAAAGAGCAAGGTTTTAATCGCTATGGCAGGAATCGCTGGCGTCCTGATCATCCTGTGGGTGCTTATTGATCCATTTTCCCATCTCGTTTTGCTTCTGGATGTGGATAATCAGGTCGATGTTGATTTCAGTAAAATGATTCCTGTGAACGCAGAAATTAATCAGGATGTCACGATTAAACTGCCTCAACATATTAGTGCCAAAGTTCGGATCAGTGAACACCTTGCCATTCCGTTGGATGAACATGTGGATCTTCCGCTTAATTTGACATTCACTGCACCTCTTGAGGCAGATGTACAGGTCAACCAGGTACTTGATCTTAAATTCGATCTTCCCATCGATGTGGTATTAACTCAGGAAGAACTGCACATCGATGATCTGCAAATCCCTTTGGATTTTGAGTTATTTGTAAATGATACTTTTCAAATAGAAACGACGCTCCCGCTGGATACATCGGTACAGAGCGTGATGGGTGTTTCCGTGCCGGTTAAAGGTTCGATTCCAATAAGAATGAATGTGCCGGTTAAGAAAAAAATCCGTATTAAGAAAGAAATCACCGTGGCTGTTAAAAACTTCCATGCACCATTAAAGATGATGATGCCCATAAACGCGCAAGTCCCGGTTGAACAGATGCTGCATATCACCGGGACATTCAAAGTTCCGATTAACCAAACTATACCGGTTCACCTAAAAAAAACGATCGATGCGAATTTACCTGAGGCGTTTCCGGTGTCGGTCATTATTGACGAAAATCTCCCGGTGGCACTGCAGGCCACACTCGTTTCCGATGTGAAAATTGATGGAACTGTTCCTATCAACCTTGGGACGCTGCGCATTAAGAAGGACTCGGTCCGCCTGAAAGTTGAATAACGGTCTTTTCGCTACTAAATTCATTGGAAAGTTTACCGCAAGGAGTTCTAATAATTCAAATCAATCAAAAATCTCTAATATGATGCTTCCAATGATATTAGCTACTCTTCTTGATGGAATACCTGAATCAATAGTAATTGGGTTGTGAATGTTTAAAGAAGGAACAGTGAGTCTTGCCATGTTGGTGGCAGCTTTTTCAATAATTGGCGGGTTCGTTTTGATAGCTTTGTCTTTCAGGATAAAGAAACTTAAAAATGCAATTAACTAAATAAACCATTTGGGAGCTTGCCGGCCTGTACCGCATTATTCCTTTTCTGGAAGCCGGTGTGGGAGGACGCTTAAACTATCTGGTTACCGATGTCGATGCGCAGCGCAATGTGCTCCCGGAAGGAAGTGAAACGCTGAGCGGCCACCACTCGAAGACGTTTTATGACCCAATTCTGCTTACCAGACTCACTTACAGCATCGAGGATAAATGGCTGTTTCAGTTCCGGGGAGATCTGGGTGGTTTCGGTATCGGTTCAGATTTTACCTGGCAACTGCAAGCCTATGCCGGTTATCAAATTGGGATTCAATTTATAGATCCTTTTTTTGTGTCTTCAAATTTTTGTGGTAAATTTTGTGAATAAATCTGGCTAGTGTATTTTTGAACCATTAAACAAATTGATATATTAAAATTTTAAAAAAAATGAAATCGCTCCCAATACAGAAAAATCACACAAACGAAGGAAATATGGCAGACCTGCCCGGGGATAAAGGTGCTGTGAATGTCCGAGGAAAATCAGCGGAAGTTTGAGTTGTTGTTGGCCAATATATCTGCAAGCTTTATTAACCTGCCTGCCGACCAGATCGACAACGGGATTGAGGACGCTCAGAGACTGGTTTGCGAATGTCTGAATGTAGATTTATGCGCAGTCTGGCAGGTACTGACTCCGGATCCGAATCTAATTAATCTCACACATCTTTTTAGGCTTGGAGAAGGTCCCGGGCGGCCTGATCAAATGGAGGCTTCTGTTTCTTACCCCTGGGTTTGGGACCAGATTCGGGCAGGCAACATGGTGAAGGTGACATCGCTGTCAGAGTTGCCGGAGGAGGCGGCTAAAGATCTCGAGACAGCCACTTTTTTTGGCATCAAGTCCAATATTACGATCCCACTGATGGCAGGTGGTGGCCCAATCTTTGGTGCCCTGGGCTGCAGCAAGACGCAGGTGGAGCGTGCCTGGTCAGATGAAGTCGTCAGACAGCTTACAACTGGTGGCACAGATATTTACCAATGCCATTCAGCGTAAACAGGCCTCTATTATCAAGAGAAAACAGCAGCAGTTTGAGTTATTGCTGGCCAGCATATCTGCGGACTTTATCAATTTGCCCGCCGACCAGATCGATAGCAAGATTGAAGACACTCAGCGTCAGATCTGCGAATGCCTTGATCTGGATCAATGTGTCCTCTGGCAGCAACCGGCCCCGGACCAGGATGATGTTATGTTAACCAATCTTTATTATCGTGAGACCATCGTCAATCCTTTTCAACCTAGCGATCCTACAACGGCTTCCGAAAAATTCCCCTGGTTCTTTTCTCAGATTCAAGCGGGTAACATTGTGAATCTGGCAACATTGGCAGACTTGCCGGTGGAGGCGACCATCGATCTGGAGAGTTGTATGGAATATGACATTAAGTCCAATCTTTCGCTTCCACTCACAGTGGGCGGAAAAACACTGATCGGTGTTCTGTGCTTCAACACGATGCATAAGGTACATACCTGGCCGGAAGAGGTCGTTATACAGCTACAACTGGTGGCACAGATATTTACCAATGCCATCCTGCGCAAACGCATGGAGGGTCAACTCCAGGATCGCCTGCAGGAAATTGAGGCGCTGAAAGAACGACTGGAAAGTGAAAATACCTATCTGCGGGAGGAGGTAAAAGTTCTGGTTGAACATTCGGGCATTGTGGGGCAAAGCGTCGCCTTGAAAAATGTCCTGACCCAGGCGGAACAGGTTGCTCAAACCGACTCTACGGTTCTCCTGCTGGGGGAAACCGGAACAGGAAAAGAACTGCTGGCCAGGGCCATCCACCGTATGAGTTTGCGCAAAGACAAACCGATGATAACGATCAACTGTGCTTCGCTTCCACCCACGCTGATCGAAAGCGAACTATTTGGCCGCGAGAAAGGCTCTTACACAGGTGCAATGACCAAAATGATCGGTCGATTCGAAATGGCCGACGGTTCGACCATCTTTCTCGATGAGATCGGAGAAATTCCACTCGATCTGCAGAGTAAGCTGCTCCGCGTGCTTGAGGAAGGCACATTCGAGCGGTTAGGTTCAACCCAAAGCCGGCATGTCAATGTTCGTATCATTGCCGCCACCAACCGGGAAATCGAGCAGGAGGTAAACAACGGCAAATTCAGACGGGACCTATTCTACCGGTTGAATGTGTTCCCCATATCGATTCCACCCCTCCGCGACCGCGCTGAAGACATTCAGCTGTTGGTCCGGGCGGTTGTCAAGGAATTTCAAAAGAAATTAGGCAAGGAAATAGATAGCATTCCGACGAAGACCATGCATTCCCTGCAATCTTATTCCTGGCCGGGCAATGTCAGGGAGTTAAGGAATGTGATCGAACACGCCATGATCATGAGTAATGGAAAAATCCTCGATATCCCGGTACCGGGAGGACGGGCCGTTCCAAAAACAGATGCTAGCGGCACGCTTCAGGATATGGAGAAAATGCATATTACTGCCGTGCTGCAGAAGACCGGCTGGCGCCTCGCCGGACCGGGCGGCGCCGCTGAGATTCTTGGTCTTAAGAGAACAACCCTGCAGGCAAAAATGAAAAAATTAGGTATTCATCATCCTACAAAGTAATGCCCATATACGGGCATTACGCCGATATATCGGCAGAATAGTTTATCCTTTTTATTGACCATAAACCGCTTGTCTATAGAAATCCTCTCAACGGTAGGGTTTGAGAACAGCATCCTGCGCTGACTTTTTTTGGCACGTTTTTGGCTATCTTATTTAACCTGATCGAGTGATCATACTTTACAGGGACTATAATAAATCACACTATTTATGCTGTCATCCAGAACGGATCCTCCCGGATGCAGAGGTGATTCTATATCCAGGAAGATTCCTGTCTCTGGGCACGATCCTATCCAGGCACGGACGGGCAACTTAGCGGTTAGAAAAAACTTATCCAGTTCCGGATTATAAAATCGAGGTAATAATGATCGTCGCGACCGTAAGAATGAACATCCCGCTTCCCAAAAAAACTGAGGCCTTGAAAATTCTCAATTTGGAGGTCGAACTATGCCGGGACGATCCTGGTTGTAGCAGCTGCCATATCTACGGAGACCTGCAGGAAAACTGCGCCCTTATGCTCGAAGAAGTTTGGTGGACTGAGGAAGATCTGGATACTCATCTTCGCTCAGATGAATTTCGCAACTTGCTGGTGGTTATGGAGATGGCTGACAAAAAACCCGAAATCAGGTTCGACACGGTCTCAAGTTCCGCAGGAATTGAGAGGGTCGAGAAAGCCAGAGGTCTGGCAGTATGACGACAAGAACCGTCGTGAAACAATTTTTTCAAACCTCAAACCGCTTGGGTGAGACTAAAATAATGAAATGGGAGGATCATAGAGTATTGCTGTTAACAATTTAAAATAGAGTTTTATTTACAGATAATAATTCACAAAAAGTAAGGAGAATTTATAATGGCGAAACAAAAGCAAAACCCATCAACAGCAAAAGTAAACGCCGATACTGCGCGTATTGACACCTTAAAAGAAATCTATGCGCAGCACCGTGGCGCCTATTGATTTCGAGCGCGTTATCATCATGAAGGAGATGTACGAATCCACTGAAGGCCTTCCCCAGATACTCCGAAGAGCCAAGTTTAATGAGGCTTTGTTTGATCGAAAAAAGATCTACATTGATGACAACCTTTTTGTGGGTGCCATGGGCGGCTCGGTTAATGCCATGTACACCTATCCTGAATGGCAGGTGGGCTGGATGGAAGAAGAACAGGTAGTGGAGAAAAAATCAAAGACTCCCGAGGAAAAGGAAGCCAATCAGTGGGCAATGGATTACTTTGGTACGCGTGCGCAGGTTCCCCGTGTTTACGACATCTATAAAAAGAGGTATGGCTATGACGCCAAGCCGATTTATGCTTCAGGCCTCATTGCTGAATTTTTTAGCTGGCCGGCCGGAGGTGGTAACCTGAACTATCCAAAGGTATACAGAGAGGGTCTTGCCAGCATGATCAAGGAAGTAGAAGATAAAATGATGTCGCTTGAAATGCGTTTGCCCAACAAGGAGAAATTTTACTTCTATGAAGCCTCATTAATTACCATGAAGGCAGTTATCCGTTATGCTAACCGCTATGCGGCAAAAGCGCGCGAAATGGCAGCCAAAGAAAAAAATGCACAGCGTAAAGCTGAATTGATATCGCTTGCCGAAACTTGTGAGCATGTGCCTGAGCACCCTGCACGTAATTTGCGCGAAGCCATGCAGTGCCACTTCATCTGCCATATTGTTGCTGAATTGGAACAAGTGGGTTGCGGGTATTCTGAAGCTTACCTGGGACAAAACCTCGAGCCTTATTATCAGGCAGATAAAGCTGCCGGATTAATTACCTATGAGGATGCTGTTTTCATGTTTCAGAACCTGACGCTTAAATTGAATGAAATTGGCTATTACTTTGGCGAGTTTGTGGCCCTGCAAAACTCAGCCGACCTCGGACAAAGCATCACACTTGCCGGTTTCGATGAAGAGGGAAACCATGCACATGCTGATATGGACTTTGTCATACTTGACGCAGCCAAATATCTCCATTTGCCTCAGCCTCCCCTTTCGTTATGCTACACCAATAAAACCCCTGGTAAAATCCTTGAAAAAGTGCTCGATTTGATCGGTACAGGTATAGGAATGCCCCAGTTTGTGAGTGGTGAAGCCATGTTCAAACGGGCTCTGAATATTTGGGGGAACACCAAGAATGGCGGCGACCTTCCGCTCGAGAAAGCAAGGCGTACCTGTATTGGTGCCTGTGTTGGAAGTTATATTCCATATGAAACCGGACACCCGATAGAAGGACAGCCAAATTTGGGTAAAGTACTTGAGCTTACGTTGAACAATGGTTTTGATCCACGCACCAAAATGCAGATTGGACCAAAAAGCGGCAATCCGGAAACATTTAAAACCTTTGAAGATTTATATGCCGCCTTTGAAGTGCAACTGCAATTCTGTGAAGATGTACTTCGTAGAGGTGCTTGGATTGCAAGCATGCTGGCTGCCGAAAATCTTCCGGTTACCTGGCGTTCCATTCTTACAGTAGGCTGTATTGAACGTGGTATTGATGTATGGAACGGTGGCGCCAATTACTATACTGTGGCACAGATTTCAGTGGGACAGGTGGATGCTGCGAATGGCTTAATGGCTGTTAAGGAATTGATTTACGACAAAAAGAAACTGACCTGGAAAGAATTAATGGCAGCACTGGCCGCCAACTTCGAAGGTGAGCATGAGCGCGTGCACAAAATGGTTTACGTGGATGCTCCAAAATATGGTAATAACTTCGGGGCGCCTGAAAAGATGTTGAAAAGAGTGAACGACAGCATTTTGCATGCTTTCAATAGTGTTGATGGCGGTGGTAGTTATATCACTAAGGATATTAAGATCTCGCTTGATCAGTACACGAAGAGTGTGCATAACCTGATGGGTAAAATAACAGGTGCATTGCCTACCGGTAAAAAAGCCGGGGTTGCACTAACTGACGGTAGCCTTTCTGCCATGCCGGGTACGGATGTTAACGGGCCTACTGCTTTAGCTCTATCAGCTGCAGAAGGTAATGATGCTGTGAAGTGGACTGCTACGCATATGAACATGAAAGTGCAGCCGAATCAGCTGGAGACACGAAAAGGTAGAGATCAAATTTTGGGTCTGGTAAAAACCTTATTCGACAATGGCGGCTACCACATTCAGTTCAACTGTCTGGATACAAAAATGCTTCGTGATGCACAGAAACATCCGGAAAACTACCGCGACCTGGTGGTTAGGGTAGCCGGTTTCAGTGCCTTCTTTACCAAGCTTGATGTGGGCGTTCAGAACGAAGTCATTGAACGTACGCTTCAGACTTTCAAATAGAAAAAGGAGATTGAGGTTGTATCAAAATTTTTTATACAACCTCTTTCCTTATTAAATAGAAAGGTAATAAAAATAATTATGAATGAAATAAAACGAGTAGCTATTGCACTGGGAGCCGGTTTTACTCCCGGAATTAATGCGATCATCATGGGTGCAGCCATTACCGCTCACCGATTAGGTTGGCAGGTAGTTGGTATCCGCGATGGTTTTGAGGGATTGCTCTTTCCAGAGCGATACCCTAATAATGGGTTAATTGACCTTGGTCAGGAAGCAATTAGCAAACTGAACCCACTCGAAAGCAATGCCATGGGCACAGCTTCGATGGTAGATCCGTTCAACATAAGGACGATCAACGAACTTGAAATGGTGGAAGAGGTTGATATGTCGGATGTGTTGTTGGAAAATCTAAAAAAAGAAGGTATTGATACAGTTATCGCCATAATGATGGGACGTGGGCTAAGCATCCTGCACAAGCTGAATCTCAAAGGAATGCAGTCGGTATGCATTCCCCGTTCTGTTGAAAACGACATGGCATCCACAGCCGTGAGTTTCGGATTCAACAGCGCTCTGAGTTTTACCATCGAAATGCTTGATCGCGCAATAGGCGCTGCAAAATCTGCTCAAAAAATTGGCGTAATAGAAGTGCTAGGTACACAGACGGGTTGGCTCGCACTGCAAAGCGGAACCGCAGTGTTAGCAGATGCCGTGGTATTGCCGGAGTATCCGTGCGATGTAAAAAAATTAGCCGAACACCTTAAAATCAAGATTAACCGGGAGCGTCCTTATGGACTGGTGGTTGTTGCAGAAGGTGCAACGTTTACAAATCTTCCGGGTGTCACAACAGAAAAAATTGACACGCTTAAAAAATCACTGTCTCCTCTTGCTTCCGAAGACGAAAGCAATCAATTTGTGATTAACCGAAGCGGGAAAGCCGCAACAGTATTATCCCATGCTTTACAGCAAATGATGACGGATGATATCTTCCCATTAGTACTTGGTCCCTGGTCACGCGGTGGAAGTGCAACTGCTGTTGACCGGCAGCTCGGCCTGGGTTACGGTTCCGCAGCCATTCGCGCAGTGCAGTCAGGGCAATTCGGAAAAATGGTGTCGTTTATGCCTCCTGACATGCAGTTTGTACCGCTTATTGATGCATTAAATAAAGTGCGTACCGTAAATGATGGCAGTTACTTTATTGATATTGCCCGGTCTTTGGGAATTTACACAGGAGAAAAAAATATATGAGTAATCAGGAATATCTCAATATAAAGGGCAGAGTACTAAACATCCAACGCTATTGCGGCGAGGATGGACCCGGAACCCGCACCACCGTGTTTTTGAAAGGGTGTTCTCTGCGATGTAAATGGTGCAGTAATCCGGAAAGCATTAAGATAAAATACGAACTTGATTACAACCGTAAGCAGTGCAAAGGAGCGGCAGCCTGTGGCATTTGTCTGAAAGCACCATATCCCGAAGGAGCTTTTTACGTGATGGATGGCGAGGATGATAAAGTACATGCCAACTGGGACCTGGCTAATATTACAGAAGAAATGGCTGGTTTATGTCCGACAGGAGCGATTGGCATTTTTGGTAAGGAAATGTCCGCCAGCGAAGTACTCACAGAAGTGCTAAAGGATGAAAGCATGTACCGCAATACCGGAGGTGGTGTAACCATCAGCGGAGGTGAGTGCCTGCTGCAGCCAGATTTCACAGCAGCTATATTGCGAGGTGCACAGGAAAGTGGCCTGCATACTGCAATAGAGACAGCAGGCAATGTGCCCTGGGCTTACATGGAAAAAGTGCTACAATATGTAGATCTGATGCTGCACGACAACAAACAGATGAACTCTGAACGTCATAAAAAATGGATGGGTGTTGATAATAAACGCATCCTGGAAAACTTTAAGAAAGCTTATGAAACATTTCCGGAAAAGGAATTTATTACACGCACACCAACTATTCCGGGCATCAATGCAAATGAAGAACATATCCGTGCTGTGCTGGATTTTATCAAACCATACAAAAACGTGATTGACTACGAATTGCTTCCCTATCACCGCTATGGTACAGGTAAGTATGAGTTTTTAGGTAAGGTGTATGAATTGAAAGACTTTGACGCACCCTCACCTGAATTGATTGAGCACTTACGTGGAATTATTGATGAAGCTTTTGGAAGATCAAAATGATTAACGCATTATTAATTGGTATTTTGGCTTCGTCCTCGCTTGTTCTGGGCGGGTTTATTGCCAGCCGATTCTCATTAAGCAATCGCACCATCGGTATTATCATGGGATTTGGTGCGGGAACGTTAATCTCTGCAATTTCTTATGAGCTGATTTTTGAATCGGTACAAATGGCAAAAGGAACCGGATTTCCTGCATATGGTTTATTTGCTGGTGCATCTACATTTTTTTTGGCTACTAAGTTCATTGGAAAGTATACTGCAAGGAGTTCTAAAGATTCAAATCAATCAAAAAGCTCTAATATGATGCTTCCAATGATATTAGCTACTCTTCTTGATGGAATACCTGAATCAATAGTAATTGGGTTGGGAATGTTTAAAGCAGGAACAGTAAGTCTTGCCATGTTGGTGGCAGTTTTTATTTCTGACGTTCCGGAAGCTATCGCAGGTTCCGTTGGCATGCGGGCCGGTGGGTGGAGTAAGAAAAAAATTATTTTGCTCTGGTTAATTATAGCATTGTTTTTATCAGCTGTGACAGTGTTAGGCTATAGTCTTTTTTCAAATGTATCTGCTAACTGGTTAGCGTTCACTAATGCATTTGCAGGAGGTGCAATATTAATGATGCTTGCCAATTCAATGATTCCGGAAGCCTATACACACGGCGGGAAACTTGCTGGTGTGTTTACAGTACTCGGCTTCTTTGTTTCAGTAGTGTTGGTCATATTAGAAAATAGCTGATGAATGAATAAGCAATTTTCAAATGATAATGTTGAACAAAAATGGTTTTAAATTTCTTAAAAGGGTCGTGTCAAAAGTTCTATGAAAAAATGAAAACCCAAAATTTGTTCTATTTGGAGATCAAGATCGGGAAAATTAATTGTCGTTGATGATAAATTATTCTCGGTTTTAAACACCTGAGTTGATTTTTTGTTTTCCAAATGATGAAAAGGGTATAGTTATACTTTGAGTTAAAAAGTATAACTAGAAATGTGTTCTTTGAAATAAGAAAGTATCAGGATGAAGCCGGAAGTATACTACGATCCAAAAAAGTGTAAAGGGAAGAAGTGCGGTATCTGCCTGAAAGATCCCTTCCCCGAAGGTGCGTTTTTTCTTGTTGCAGGTGACGATTCCAAGGTAAAAGTCAACTGGCAATTAGCAAAAGACACCACTGAGGAAATGGCCTCTCTCTGTCCGGAAGGTGCGCTTGAAATGTTTGGCAAAACCATGACCGTGGGTGAAATCCTTGACGAAGTGGAAAAAGATGCCTCTATTTATAGAAGTTCAGGTGGTGGTATGACCATCAGTGGTGGCGAGTGTTTATTGCAGCCCGATTTTACGGCAGCCATTTTGCGAGGAGTGCAGGAAAGCGGCATACATACGGCCATCGAAACGGCTGGAAATGTTCCGTGGGAGTATATGGAAAAAGTGTTGAAATATGTTGATTTAATGCAGCACGATAATAAGCAAATGGATTCTGAACGCCACAAAAAATGGATGGGAGTAGGTAACAAGCGAATTCTTGAAAACTTTAAGAAAGCTTATGAAACCTTTCCGAACATTGAATTTATAACCCGAACACCAACGATTCCGGGAATCAATGCCGATGAAGAACACGTCCGTGCCGTTCTGGAGTTTATAAAACCTTACAAGAATGTGATTGACTATGAATTGCTCCCTTATCACCGCTTTGGCTTAGGTAAATATGAGTATTTAGGCAAGGTTTACGAATTGGATGATTACCAGTCGCCTTCTCCTGAATTGCTGGCACATTTGCGAGGCATTATCGATGAAGCTTTTGGCCGGACAAGTGAAAAAGAGAGTTTATAAAATACTTTCTAAACATAAAAACTGTTATCAATCGAATTCAAGAAAGGGCCACATGGAAAATTCAAAATATCGTGCTGTTGTCGATGAGAATCATTGCTATGGCAAAGGGGATTGTATAAAAGTTTGCGAAGTGAAGGCAATTGAAGAAGGACCTAAGCGTGTGCCAATGGTATGCGGCGCAGTTGATTTACTTCCGGGCAAAGCCATTATAAATGCTGAAATTTGTAACGGATGTGGCAATTGTGTTGATGCTTGTAGATATCATGCCATTACTATGGTGCTGGTGTAAGATGATGAGTGAGTTAATGGCGCACTGTCAGCCTACCAGCTACATCTGAAATAAGAATAGATAAACTAAAAACGGTAATAGAACAAGTTTTAGGTAATCATGAATAAGACAAGTGAGCGAATAGCAACATGGCCTTTGGTAGAAACGAGCTGGTTGGCTGAACATCTAGACCGTTCCGATCTAAGAATGATCGATTGTTCCATCAAGCACCAGGATCATGACAGTGTCCGCAAATATTTCAGCGCAAAAGTTGAATGGGAGAAAGCGCACATTCCGGGCAGTGTCTACATGAATAGCCTGACTGAAATTTACGGCCATGACGCTTCACGGCCATATGCAATGCCAACACCTGAGCAATTTGCGGCAACCATGGAATCATTAGGTATCGATGATGATACACAAGTTGTTCTCTACGACAATTCGGACCATGCTTGGGCTGCCTTTGTTTGGTGGATGCTCCGAGTCATTGGTATTGACAGTGCGCTTGTATTGAATGGCGGTTTGCAGAAATGGCAAGCAGAACAACGGCCAGTTACCACAGCGGCAAAAACATATCCTGAAGGAAGCATTACCAGAAAATACCGTCCAGAGCTAATGGCAACCCGACAACGCGTTTTGTCCGAGTTGCACAACGACGAAGTTACGATCATCCATGCGCTGACACCCGATGAATTTAGTGGCAAATACAATCGGTTTCCGAGACCGGGTAGGATCTCCGGGAGCGTCAATGTTAATTGGGAGACACTAGTCAATAAAGACACGCATACATACTTGTCAGAGAAAGAACTGCGAGGAGTTTTCAATGCTACTGATGCGCTTAAAGGAAATAGTTTCATTACCTATTGCGGAGGAGGTGTAGCGGCCAGCTCTGATGCGCTTGCGTTAACACTGCTCGGTATTAAAGATGTGGCTGTTTATCATGAAGGACTGATTGAGTGGACCGCAGATCCAGAGCTCCCTATGGAAATGGACTGATAATGAATGTAATGAACTATGGATTACTGCCTTATAACCGATTTAGACTAGGTAAGTATGAACCCTTAGGTATTGTATACGAACTAGACGATTATAAAACACCATCGGATGATGTAGTACAGCGTTTTCAGGGCATTATTGATGAAGACTTTTGGCCGCAGTGGTGAAATGGAATAATAAAAGAAATGAAGGAACAGAGCAATAATCTAAAATAATAGCAAACAAAAGGTGTTTTAAAATGATTGAACAATTAAAAGTTTACGACACAGCAGTTATGGCGCTTGAAATAGTCGACGGTTTTACGGAAGCCGATTATGAACTCGTGCAAGAGTGGGCTAATGCCAAACGTGAACAAGGCTTCACAAAAGTGAATTTATTGCTAAAGACTGGACAAGTTGACAATATCCGACAGCAGCCTGAAAGCATTTTTAGATCAAATCTTAAAGCTGATGAAAAACTTTAAACAGATTGGCCGAATTGCCGTTGTTGCACAGTCAAAAATTTTGGAAAAGGTTGTATCTATCGACAATTTCTTTTTTAAAACATTCAGCAAAGGTAGCGAAGAACGTTATTTTGATGTTGAAGAAATTGAAAAGGCGTTCGCTTTTGTTGAGGCAGAGATCAAAGAGTAATATTGAAAAAAATAGTGCAATAAAACATTCAGTGAAGTGAAATATAAGCAGTCCCGAATTAATAAATGGTATAGAAAATATGAACGATTCCGAACGATTCAATATTTACGAACGGCTTGTGGCTGCACTAGAGGCGCTTCCGCACGGTTTTCCCCGCACAAAATCCGGGGTGGAAATGAAGCTGATAAAGATGTCATTCACAGCTTACGAGGGAGAGAGACGTTTTTATCGGACTATAAGATGATTGATATTGATAAGAATTTTATCAAGAATAACAAACAACCACCATACTAGGGAGAAACAAAATGAACAAATTACTTTTAATCATTTTCTTAATGATCGCAATGATCTCAACTACTATTGCACAGGATGTGGATAGTTTTATTGAATTGTTGCGCTCGGACGTAAAAACCGGGAAAAAAGAAATCATCACAGAGGTGATGGAATTTACCGAAACGGAGGCAACTGCTTTCTGGCCGGAGTATCGCAATTATGAGTTAGATCTGGATAAACTGGGAGATGCCCGCCTCGTAATGATCAAGGATTACGCTGATAATATTGACACCATGACCGACGATAAGGCCAAAAAAATAATTGGCAAAGCTTTCGACTTCAGGGAAGACCGTCTGAAACTACAAAATAAGTACTTCAAGAAATTCTCTAAAATTATTACGCCAATTAAAGCAGCCAAGTGGGTACAAGTGGAAAACCAGATCACTCTTTTGATGGATCTGCAGATATCCTCCGAACTGCCGCTGGTAGAGAAACCGGAAGCCAGCGAACAAGATTAATCTCAAAAAAGGAGGCACATAATGAAATACTTATCAATCATTTTATTATTTCTCTCCATTGAGTCTGGCTCAGGCCCAGTACAAGGCCGGATCGGAGACGTTTAGAGGCTATGCCGGTGCAGGGTTTGGGCTCCAGTTTTCCAATATTAACTACTTCACCCAAAACGGACAAGTAACAGCCTGGGAGAGCGGAATTTTAATCAGCGGAATGGTCGGCGTTAATTTTTATGTAAGCGAGAGCATTTTGTTTAATGCAAATTATAGCATTAACTACCTTGGAAACGGTTATTATCAGGATGGTCTGGCACAAAATATTAACCTTTCCGGTTCGGTGAGGTTTTAACAACTATTTAGGGAGAGTTAATTAAGGCAAAAAAAGAGCAAAAAAGCAAGGATTTACAGAATGCCCCAGTGCGCAGCAAAAATTGACGTGGTTTTTGATTATGATAAAGGCCAGGACTTTAAACAATACAAAACTTATGCCCGTTTAACGGACAATGTTCCGGTTAATGTCGACGATGATCTTGTTATACTCGGTCTTGCGGGTGATGAATTATACGCCCTTATCGATGCAGACATGCAAAAGAAAGGTTTCATACTGGACAAAGAAAATCCTTGGCGATTTTCCAGCAAAAGCAAAATAGAATGATTAATTTTAGATAAAAGGGTATTAATTAGAAAACAAGTTATTCTAATGTATGTATTGGAAGTGCGAATTGAAACGAATATCATTGAACTGCTTCGCAGTTCGGTGGTTCTGGGTGCTTTATGTTCATATTTAACCGCTTTGCAGTTTTACATAATTGTCCTTAACAATATAGGATATTTGTTCACGGATAAAGTGTTTTCAGATCCAAACAATGAAGTGTTGTATTTTTTCTTGCGCAATCTCCTCTGATGGAATAATGATAGTAACATCCTACTTATAGGAGGAGACAAGTTCGTTTAAGGTAAAGATATAAAAATAAATGATTTAGATCTTTGAAAAATTAAAAACTTTTGACAATATAGTTAATAAAAAAGGAGCACTAAAATAAAAAATAAAAAATTTATAAGTATTAGCCAGGCATCTGTAAAGCATGTGTTGACACTGCTCATCACCGCTATGTTCTATAGTTTGATTTCCACGTCAATTGCTCTTGGACAAGCAGTAAATACCGAGTTACCTAAAGGGAAACAAACGACGCTTGGCCTTTATGTTACCTCAAAAGAAGCCTATGCTAAGTGGATGGCTTCGCCGGAGAAAGTGAAAATTATAGATGTGCGTACTCCCGAAGAGTATATTTTTATCGGTCATGCTGAAATGGCCTGGAATATTCCGTTTGCCTATCAAACTTTTGAATGGGATGCAGAAAAAAAGCATTTCCCAATGAAGCCACTTCCTGATTTTGTTTCCAGAGTGAAAGAGGTGTTCACAGCGGAAGATACCCTTCTGATAACATGCCGTTCCGGTAGCCGGAGTGCGATATCTGCCAATCTATTGGCCGGCGCCGGATTTAAATATGTATACAATATTACGGATGGTGTGGAAGGAGATAAGGTCGAGGATCCTGAAAGCGTCTATCAGGGTAAACGGTTGAAAAACGGCTGGAAAAACTCTGATCTGCCCTGGACCTATCATGCCGATCCTAAAAAGATGGTCCTTCCCAAAGAATAATTGAAAAGCCCAATGTCATCTCACAGAGATCCTCCCGTGGAAGGCGTACTGCGGTGACAATCTGAGAATGAATGTCGTAACGGCGGGAAGATCCCTAAAGGGATGACAATCTTGGGCATTGGACATGTAACCTGTTATCCTGTATTTGTTGAATCTTTGTGAACTTAGTAGTTGTTTTTTTCACTCAGCTGATGCCGTAAATGGAGAATTATAAATGCACGAAAAAATAGCTA
>CAVXXB010000022.1:0-169661 GCA_963765585.1 Calditrichia bacterium
TGCTGTCCCCGAAATAAAGCCATCAATTGCATAATTACCTGGAGTGGAACCCGGAGGAATTACAACGGAGTATCTGCGGACAACTGTTGTTCCAGCCGGTATCGTCGTCGTAAGAGAATCATGGCGGATAAAATCTGAGGGCTGCAGTCCCAGACTGGGGTTGAAAGTCAGATATTCCTGACCAATCAGTACCGGATACTGGCTGTTATTTTTAATCGTCAGCTCGACATTATTTAATGTATTTCCGGCACTTATGGTACTTTGACTGGCAAATACGCGAATTAATTTCAGCGGTTTAACGGCAAGTTCACCGGCGGCTGTGTTCAATGTACCACTGATCGTATCACCACCTGATTCTGCTGTCAGAAGCATAGCCGGTGTATAATTACCCATGAGAAAATTATTGGCAATGGCCACATTGGAAAAAGTCACATCCGTAGTCGTACCCGGATTTAATATTACGGGTGCGATTGTGTTAGATGAAGCGGTTGTTCCATCACCATCTGAGAACGAAAACAATGAGCTGGTCGGAATAATAGTGACCGAATTTTGACCAGGATTTCTTATCGTTACCTGAAAATCTATGGTTGTATCGGATTGAACGGCATTGGGAGTCAGACTGCCGGCCACATAGCGTACAGCATATATTTTAAAATCTGCATTAGGTATGCCGGATGATGAAGCTGTCAGCGTACTTGAATCTGCATTAGTCGGCGCAGTATAAATAGTTGTAGCGATACCCTGTGTATTGGTAAAGGCAGAACTATTGGATACATTTGAAACCGGCGCAAAATTTACCAGCACGTTTTCCACCGGATTGCCATACTGGTCATTAATCCGGGCTTCGATAACACGTCCGCCACCGGCAATGGCTGTGCGGTTATTCCCACTCACCGCAACCAGTGCAGCAGGTACATCGGCGATACCAATCGCGGTAATTGTATCGGTTACGGTACCGGCCCCATTACTTGCCACCAGAGTTTGCACTCCGGCAACTGTATCCAGGGTCCAGCTGGTTTTAGTATTTCCATTGCTATTTGTTAGAGACGTTGCCGGATTAACCGATCCATCCGAAGTGTTCCAGTTTATATTTGTACCGGTTGTGACCGGATTGTCAAAGATATCAGATACAAATACTTCTATGGAATCGGTCAGGGTTGTGCCTACAACACCTGACAATCCCGCCCCATTTAAAACTGCAATTGATGCTAACGGACCTGGTGTCGCTGTTGCTGTAAATTCCTGCGGACTGTTGGCTAACGAGGAGTTTATCGCACGAACTATATAGGTGCCTGATTTTGTTCCCAGGGTTAGCCTGGTATAGGCGATACCGGATGCATCGGTACTTGCAGAAGATACGCTCAGTAAAGACTGGGGATTACTTACCCCTGCCGGTGCGGTAGATACTACAAAATCAATCGCCACACCTTCAATTGGATTTAAAAGGGTATCGAGGACCAAAATTGCCAGAGAATCGGTTAATGGTGTGTTAACCAGACCGTTCTGACCATTGCCGCTGGCAATCAGCATCTGTTGATTTGAGACGGGTAATACTTTAATTACAAAGTGAACCGAATCAACCGGGCTGCTGACTATTTCAGAAGCAATTGTTGTGGTTCCCACGGTCACATCCGCAGTGAAATTGACCTGTGCAGAGCCATTGGCATCGCTGAGTACAGTGGTATCCTGTCCGGCAGCACCACCCAGAAATCCATCACCCGATATGACATAAAAACGTATTGCTTCGCCTGCAACCGGATTCAAATAATCGTCTGTGACTCTGGCTGTCAGTGTTCTATTCGATCCGGCAGCGATAGAGCCGCTTCCGCTTACTTGTGTAATAATACCGGCAATATTATTGGTAATTGTTATCAAATCACTTGTGCCCATTTTCCATGGCTGGGCCTGTACTTTGGCTGTCGTGGTAAATGTCTCCACCAGTTCATCAACTACTTTATAACTGGCACGGCCGGATGTAAGCGTGGCACTGCCGGGAACCGGTGTGGCACTTCCGGTTGTGGTAAATTCTATAAAAGTAGTATCATCATTTACTTGATTGCCATTGACATCATAGGCAATAACTTCCACATCGATGGAATCACCGGCCGTAGTGTCCGTAGTTGCCGGTGTTACTATCAGGTAGGCAATGCCGTTGGATATACCGGTTATATTGAATTGCACGGTTGTCGCCGGAGCACTGGCCAGACTGGCCGTGACCTGGTTTAATCCGGCTGTGGTATTTGTTGTTAAAGTCACTTCAGCAAATCCACCCGCAATGGTAATTGCCGAGGCACTGCTCAAACTACCGCCGCCAGCATCAATAGCGTAGTTACCTGTGTACCAACAATCGGATTACTATTACCATCGGTTACCTGCACGCGCAGGGCAATATCAGTCCCGGCAATAATCGATGTATCTGCAGTAATTTTTGCCATTTGAAGATTTCCCTGATCCGCATTTACGGTGATCAGACCACTCAAACCGGTAACCTGGTGCACGATTTGGGTTGCCCTGACACTAAAGCTCTCGGCAATCCTGATCAGTAACATTAAACGCCAGCGTGCTGTCAGACCGGCAAAACTTGGTGTCGTGGCCACATCAAAAGTCCCACCGACTCGCGCCAATAGCCGTAAGATGCCACCGGATGCATTATTGGCGATGGCATTGCCATACTGATCACGGGCAGTAAGCACAAATCGTATGGACCCGTCCGCCAGCAGTGAAATGGTTTCATTCGGCCGGGGCAAAGGTATAATAACTCACTGTGCCTCCCTGAAGCGGTATTGTCAGATAGTCGTATCAATCAGTCCGCCAAAGGTCACCTGGATACATCCGACCCAACATCAAGATTACTAGAGGTGTATAGGTCGCCTGAGCCACACCGGAAGCATTGGTCGCGGGTTGGCTACGGTCGTTCCCGGTGTGCCAAAATATGCATCACCCGTGGTCGATACTTTAATCTAACTTTTCACCAGCCAATGGATTACTATACTGATCTTCCAGGGTAAATTGGATCTGACGTTCCGTTCCTACTGTGACTGGTGCAATACTTGATGCCACAACAATATGATCCGCCTGATCGGGATCAACCGTGATTAGGCCGCTCTGACCATGAGTGAAAGATGTAGCTATTGGTCGCTTTAACACTAAAGGCACCGGCAACCTGATCGGCTACATTGAAACCAACCGTATCCAGACCGGCAAAACTCAATTGGTTGGATGTAAATCCCGCCGTACCCGAACCAATAGCCGTCAAATCGACCAGATCATTATTGGCGATGGCATTGCCATATTGATCACGGGCAGTAATTACAAAGCGTGTAGAATCTCCCGCCGTTGAGTTTGAGGGCCCGATGGGGCAAAGGTATAATAATTCACTGTGCCACCCTGAAGCGGTATACGTCAGGAATGTATCAATCAGGCCGCCAAAGGTGACCTGGATACTATCCGAGCCAAGTGATAATAAACTGCTTGAGTGTATAGGTCGCTTGCGCCACACCCGATGAATTGGTCAGCGGGTTGGCTGTGGTTGTTCCAGGTGCTGCCAAAATAGGCATCACCACCGATGGTCTCGATAGTTAATCTATATTTTGTCCAGGCAGCGGATTATTATACTGGTCTTCCAGGGTAATCTGGATTTGACGTTCCGTGCCTACCAGGACAGCGGCTAAATACTTGATGCCGATACAACGATATGATCTGCCTGATCGGGATCTACTGTGATAAGGCCGCTCTGACCTTTTATCTGGCTGTTTAAATCATACACTGCCTGAACACTGAAACTCTGGGCAAGATCGCTGTTGACTGTGACTGTCAGAACACTGTCACCGGCAAAATTACGTGCCGTGCCTTCGACAAAGTTTACCGAAGTGCCACCTATTGCTGACAAAGTAATATCGCCGCTGTTTACCACACCATTACCAAACTGGTCACGGGCAGTTAAGGTAAAGGCCTGATTATTGCCGGCTGTCACAGACTGTGCGTCCGGCGGGGTAAATGTATAATAACTCACATTTCCCGGCAGCAGTGTCATAACGATATCGGTGGTTACCGCGCCAAAACTTACCCGGATGCTGTCACTCACGTCAGCAATCGTATTGCTGGCAGTATAATTGACCTCTGCGATGCCATTGGCATCGGTTTGATCGGCTGTCGTCTGGGTACCGGGAGTGCCAAAGTAACCCGTTCCCCGGCCAACCGTAAACGCTACCAGACTGGATGCTATTGGATTACCATTGGTATCCTCTAATCTGACCCGCAGCAGACGACTTGTGCCCACCACGATCGGATCAGCTACGTTGGGCAAGATCGCCAGCTGATTGGCCACATCGGCCGTAACGGTAATCAACCCGCTCAGGCCCTTGATCTGGCTGTTCAGATTATTCAGGGCCTGAACCGTAAAACTCTGGGCAACCAAACTGTTTACTGTGACCGTCAGAACACTGTCACCGGCAAAATTACGCGCCGTACCTTCTACAAAGTTTACTGAAGTACCACCGATGGCTGACAGGGTAATATCAGCACTGTTTAAAACGCCATTACCAAACTGATCACGGGCAGTTAAAGTAAATGCCTGATTACTGCCGGCCGTAACGGACTGCGCATCCGGCGGGGTAAATGTATAGTAACTGACGGCACCACCCTGTAGTGGCAGGCTGATGGTCGTATCTATCAAGGCGCCAAAGGTCACCTGGATCACATCCGTGCCTACATCAAGATCACTGGAGGCCGTATAGGTCGCACTGGCTACGCCTGAAGCATTGGTCGCCGGGGTTGCAACCGTCGTGCCCGGACTGCCAAAATACGCGTCACCGGTGGTCGTGGTTAAGGTAACCGTCTCACCAGGCAGCGGATTACCAAACTGATCCTCCAGGATAAACTGGATCTGACGTTCCGTTCCCACTGTAACGGCCGCCAAATTTGAAGTCACATTGATGCGGTCCGCCTGGTCGGGATCTACTGTGATTAGGCCACTCTGACCTATGATTGAAAGATTTATACTATTGGTCGCTCTTACACTGAATGAACCCGCCGTCTCATCCGCCACATTAAAACCAACCGTATCCAGACCGGCAAAACTTAATTGGCTGGATGTAAAATCCGGCCGTTGCAGAACCAATCGCTGTTAAATCGATAAAACCGGTATTGGCAATCGGATTGTCATACTGATCACGCGCAGTCACTACAAATCTCAACGAATCACCGGCCGTTGCTGTCTGACTGCCCGATGGGGCAAATGTATAATAACTGACCGCACCACCCCGTAATGGAATACTTATGGTCGTATCTATCAAGGCACCAAAGGTCACCTGGATCACATCCGTTCCAACAGAAAGATCGCTTGATGCTGTATAGGTCGCTTCGGCCACACCCGAGGCATTGGTCGCCGGTGTCACAACCGTCGTGCCGGGGCTGCCAAAATAGGCATCACCCGTTGTGGTGGTTAAGGTAACCGTCTCACCAGGCAGCGGATTGCCATACTGATCTTCTAAGATAAACTGGATTTGACGCTCGGTGGCTACCGTTACAGCCGCTAAACTTGAGGTTACATTGATCTGATCTGCCTGATCCGGATCGACTGTGATTAGGCCGCTCTGACCTTTTATCTGGTTGTTTAAATCATACACTGCCTGAACACTGAAACTCTGGGCAAGATCGCTGTTGACTGTGACTGTCAGAACACTGTCACCGGCAAAATTACGTGCCGTGCCTTCGACAAAGTTTACCGAACTGCCGCCTATTGCAGATAATGTGATCGCGCCGCTGTTTAACACACCATTACCAAACTGGTCACGGGCAGTTAAGGTAAAGGCCTGATTATTGCCGGCTGTCACAGACTGTGCGTCCGGCGGGGTAAATGTATAATAACTCACATTTCCCGGCAGCAGAGTCATAACGATATCGGTTGTTACCGCGCCAAAACTTACCCGGATGCTGTCACTCACTTCAGCAATCGTATTGCTGGCAGTATAATTGACCTCTGCGATACCAGTGGCATCGGTTTGATCGGCTGTCGTCTGGGTACCGGGAGTGCCAAAGTAACCCGTTCCCCGGCCAACCGTAAACGCTACCAGACTGGATGCTATTGGATTACCATTGGTATCCTCTAATCTGACCCGCAGCAGACGACTTGTGCCCACCACGATCGGATCAGCTACGTTGGGCAGGATCGCCAGCTGATTGGCCACATCGGCCGTAACGGTAATCAACCCGCTCAGGCCCTTGATCTGGCTGTTCAGATTATTCAGGGCCTGAACCGTAAAACTCTGGGCAACCAAACTGTTTACTGTGACCGTCAGAACACTGTCACCGGCAAAATTACGCGCCGTACCTTCTACAAAGTTTACTGAAGTACCACCGATGGCTGACAGGGTAATATCACCACTGTTTAACACGCCATTACCAAACTGATCGCGCGCCGTTAAGGTAAATGCCTGATTACTGCCGGCCGTCACGGACTGCGCATCCGGCGGGGTAAATGTATAGTAACTGACGGCACCACCCTGTAGTGGCAGGCTGATGGTCGTATCTATCAAGGCACCAAAGGTCACCTGGATCACATCCGTGCCTACATCAAGATCACTGGAGGCCGTATAGGTCGCACTGGCTATGCCTGAAGCATTGGTCGCCGGGGTTGCTACCGTCGTGCCCGGACTGCCAAAATACGCGTCACCGGTGGTCGTGGTTAAGGTAACCGTCTCACCCGGCAATGGATTGCCAAACTGATCCTCCAGGATAAACTGGATCTGACGCTCCGTTCCTACTGTTACTGCCGCCAAATTTGAAGTCACATTAATGCGGTCTGCCTGATCGGGATCTACCGTGATTAAACCGCTCTGACCGGCAATCTGGCTGCTGTTAAAATTTTCCGCCCGGACGGTAAAGCTTTGGGCCACATCAGTGGTGACTGTAAGTGTGGCCGTGCTATCGCCACTAAATGCCAGTGGTGTTCCTTCCACAAAGGTAACCGAAGTACCGCCGACCGCAGTCAGATTAATACTTCCATCATTGAGCACACCATTACCAAACTGATCCCGGGCTGTAATCGTATAAACCACATTTCCACCGGCGGTAATATTTTGAGCACCGGAAGGTGCAAATGTATAGTAAGTTACATTATCAGGAATTTGTTGCAGGGTAAACACCTGCGGAACCAAAGAAACTCCGGCCGAAGTGACATCAATTGAGTCAGATACAAATGTGAGGCTGTTACTGGCCACGTAGGTTACCTCATAAACGCCATTTTGATCCACAGTGACGGTTGTGTCTGAATTACTTTCGGTACCAAAATACCCATTTCCCCGGCGGCCGGTAAATGTCACCGAACTGCCCGTGATGCGGTTATTATAGGTATCTTCAAGCGCTGCACGCAGCAACCTGGAACCGCGAACGTTAATCGGATCGGAAGTGGAAAGCATCGTCAGGTGATCTGCCCCAGCCGGATTGACTGTGACCAGATCACTTTCACCATTAATTTCACCACTGCCATCATTTACAACCCGCACGGTAAAATTCTGCATTAAGGTACTGGTTACTGTAACCGTCAGAACACTGTCGCCGGCAAAATTTCGACCCGCGCCTTCGACAAATGTTACCGAGGCCCCGCCAAAGGCGGTGAGTGTAACATCATCACTATTTATAACGCCATTGCCATACGGGTCACGTGCAGTTAAGGTAAATACCTGATTTGCCCCGGCATTAAAACTGGTTGGTCCGGTTGGTGAAAATGTATAGTCAGCTGACATTTGCCGCCCGCAGCCGCAACCACATAGTTAATCCGGTTGCATCCCCCTGAACCTGGATCTGTATACTATCTTCGCCAAAAAACAGATTATCACTGGCAGTATAAGTGACCTGTGCAATACCATTTGTAGTTGCAATGGTCGTGTCACCATTCCCCGGTGTACCAAAATACCCATTACCCTGAACACTGGTAAAAACCAATGTGCTGTCCAGTCGGTTATTATTGGCATCTTCCAGTGCCACCTGAATCAATCTCTGACCACCAACGACCACCTGTGAGGTATCTGACAAAACAACCAGGTGATCCGGGGTTCCCGGATTTACAGTGATTAATCCACTCTGACCACTAACGGTAGCACTGTCGGCCCGGATGGTAAAATTTTCGGCAATATCATCTGTAACCGTAAAAGTCAGTGTGCTGGAATTGCTGAAGCTGGGTGTGGTACCGACATCAAATATGGCCCCACTGGCACCGACCGCCCTGAGCGTAATTTGATTGCTGTTAACGACCCCATTGCCATATTGATCGCGGGCCGTGATGGTAAAATCGAGACCGGCCGGATCACCGGCTGTAAAACTGGTATCCGCATTAGGGGCAAATGTGTAGTAACTAACTATATCTGATTGGAGTTGATAACCAAAGGTCTGACTGAGGAGCCCAGGTAATTCCACACGAATACTATCAAAGCCTAAAGCAAGGCTATTGCTGGCGGTATAGATTGTATCTATTACACCAGAGGCATCCGTTTGAACCGAGGCGGATTGATTTCCCGGAATGCCGAAATATCCGGTTCCCTGAAACGCAGTGAGTGTTAATACACTATCCGCTAAACGATTATTATACTGATCTTCAAGCGCAATTTTGATCTGGCGTTGTCCGCCAACGACCACCGGACTTAAATTTGAAAGGATAACAAAATGGTCGGCATCAGCAGGAAGTACTTGTATAAGACCACTTTGTCCTGTTATTTGTGAGTTAACCGTATTTGTGGCAGTAATAGAAAAATCTTCAGCAAGCGTTTTTTGGACATTGAACGTCACCGTACTATCTCCTGAAAACGACAAGGGCGTACCTTCAACAATAGTAACCCCCGCACCACCATCAATACCTGCACTGCCATTATTACGCACACCATTACCGAACTGGTCACGGGCAGTTAAAATGAATTGTAAACTGCCACCGGCTGTAAAACTGGTATCACTTACCGGTGCAAATGTATAGTAGCTGACAATATCTGCACGGAGTGGTAGGCCGAACGTAGTATCTATTAAGGCCAGGTGGGTAACATTAATACTGTCCGTTCCCACACTTAAGTCGCTGCTGGTGGTATATATAACCTGAACAATCCCATTTACAGAGGTAATTGTAGTATCCGCATTACCCGGTGTAACAAAGTACCCATTACCCTGGGTCCGGGTTAGCGTGACGTCTTCGCCGGAGATTAAATTCCCATATTGATCCTGCAGGAGCAGCTGAATCTGCCGCTCGGTACCGACCGTCATGGTATCCAGGCTCGATACCATCTGGACCTGGCTCGGATTATTGGGACTCACAGTAACCAATCCACTCTGGCCTATAATTTCTGGATTGACATTGCTCTCCGCACGAATGGTAAATGATTCTGCAACCGAATCTCTTACAGTTACTGTTATGCTGCTACCTCCCCCGAATCCGCGAGTAGATCCGCCAACAAATTCTACAAAATTACCGCCAACCGCCGATAAATACACACTATCATTATTTGCGGTCGCATTGCCAAACTCATCACGGGATTGTAAAAAATAGGTTAAACCAGGATCGCCGGCATTCATTGAACGCGCCGTGGATGGCGTAAAGGTATAGTAGGCCACCGCACTTGGCGTAACTTCTACATCATAATTTCCCGGATCAATGGCATAGGGTGATGCACCATCAGTCACCGCGTCAATTCTGGACGGAAAACTGACTATTCCTGGTTCATCATCCGGAACATTGACAAAAAACTCAATTGTGATTTCATCAGTAATCTGGAAATCATCGGTTCGGATATGCAAAGAATCTGCTGTCGCATCATATTCCCAGGTGGCAAATTGCGCGCCACTGGGTTGACTGCCGCTGTTCAATAAGTAGTATGGTGTGCCATCGACAGTTACAGAACTGACAAACATACTATCGGAGGTAAACGGATTGGCAATACTGATTTTATCTACAGCGCCAACTTCGGGACTTAGGGAACTGATTCTTGAGATCGTATAGGAAAATTGAACCAAACCCTGATTGCGGATAACGCTTAGTGGCGAAATATTCGCTTCGGCATCGGGCCCGGCATTAAAATTGGAATCAATTTCGGTTGCATTTAATGCCCTGTTATACATAGCCACCATATGAAATTCACCCAAGCCACACCCGGTCGTTGACCGGTGGTGGAAACGCTGCTGAATTTCCCAGTGAAAGGCTATCTGGTTGCATTCCAGACTGACAAATTGCCGCCTGTATTTACGGTAGCTTCCTGATTATTATCCACATAAATATATGCATTCCCGGCCGCATCCCGTGTAAAAACAACATGCGTCAGATCTGTTGTAACTGTTCCATCTGAAGACTCTAGATTCAATATCACCATTTGCAGTTGGTAGTCGTGCATAATCGTACCCGGCCTTCATAGCGAGTTGCTGATCGCAATCTTGTCTTAATGCAAAATTAATATCTACCGTACCTGTAGCATAACTGATAATACTTCTGGTGTGGACCTGTGTAACCGGTTTGGGAAGGCTTAATCCAGGCTTCAATCGTAAATTCGTCGGTGGCAGTCATCGCATTATAAAGTTTAGTCGCCGCTCCGGCTGATTGTAACTGCCGTAGAGCCATCAATACTTATTGAACCGGTTTCCGGCTGCCAGGTCACACTATCTGTATTCTCAATTGTTAGATTTAACGGGGTACCATATCCGGACACATCATTAATGGTCGTGCCGCTGCCTTCATTAAATCGGTATAATACCACCAGGCTGTCCGTGACACGCTGGGCATGTATGGATCCGGAAAGAAGTAGTGTGATAAATGTGGAAAATAGTAGCTTTTTTAATCTCATAATACTTATTCTCGTGTATTATTCAAACTGATTTGATTGCCCCGGCCGGTTGGCGATGCCAGGCTTTCTAAGGAACCGTCTACAACAATGACATCCAGTTGTGTTTCGGTAATATTGGGTACATCGATTAAGTTGCTGAAACTGATCTGGATTTGAAGATCTATCTCATATGGTGTGGTCCATGCGCCCGGCGCCAGTTGCAATTGGTCTTCGGCATTTGCGTTCCAGGCCAGAACAATATCATTATCATTGGCTTCATTTGCTTTGACCAGCCACAATGCGTCTTCATCCCTGCTGGCTTTTATTGGCACAAGGACTGCGTTTATTTCATTAAGATCCAGCAGAAATTTTTGCCCGGGTTGTGCAGTAGTACATGAGATTTTTATATGTAAATTTTGTGCCCGGCTGTTTTTTTGTAATTCACTGGTAAGAACCTCCACCTGTACACTCTGGGTCACCGGCAGATTGTCCTGCGCCAGTAATAATAACGGAAGAAATAAACACAAAACAGAATATCGAAGTTTATACATTTTTTGATTACTCCTTAAATATCTTATGCAGAACAGGGGTATACCCTGCACGATAGGCATAATATCACACTTTGAGCGTTAAATTATGGTGACAAAAAGCACATAACACTTTATATATAACGCGAATTATACGTAATTAAAAAAATCGGTAGAATTTTAACTAAGTTTAGGAAAATATTGAATATATGGTCGATGATGCTGGTCACAAATTTTGGTACTGGGCACTCGGTTCAGGATGCAAGATTCAGGATACAGGATACAGGATACAAGATACAAGATTCAAGATTCAAGATTCAAGGTACAAGGTACAAGGTACAAGGTACAAGGTACAACAAACTAGTTATCGGATGAGACTTATGCAAATAATTTCAATTATCTCGATCAACTCATTCTGTAAGAACCATTTATCACGGATCCGGGAGTCAATCATAGATTTAGAATCATGAGTAATAGTTCGCGTAAAGGGTCCTTATCCATGGGATCCCGTTCCGGGACAGGATGACCTTTTAAGTCAAGTATCCTGTATCCTGCATCCTGTATCTTGCACCCTACTTCAATATCGCCCGTAAGAGTATCAAAAACTCCTTACCATCATTTTCAACCAGCTTTTTATTTTTTATCGCTTTTTCAAAATCGGGATTGAGTTCCAGGGCACGATTAAATTCATTCAGCGCCTGTAAAAACATATTCCGGCATTGTATCAGATGAATCACACCTAAGTTATTCCAGATATCTGCATAATCCGGATTATCTTCAAGGGCAAAATTTAACCGGTGTTCAAATCGCTTAATCGTCTCGTTATCGAGCCCCTTTCCGCCATACATAAACTTTAGATAAAAATTTGTGGATATGAGGTTGGATATATTTGAGGGAAATACTTTGCTGCGGTTTTCCTCAAGGATTTGGATCGATTCTCTGATTCTATTGCTGTTCAGATTCTTTTTCAGCTTATCATATATAACATTAAACACCTTGATGTTGTGTTCGCGAATTTTTTCAAAATGTTCAAATGCCCGCTGAACCCGCACGGACCGCGGCGGTGTTTTAAGCTGTTCATTACTACTTACGACACTCTTTAGATACATCAGCGCCATGTTATAATGGGCTTCCAGATAATTTCGGTTTAGGCGTAATGCGTATTTAAATTGTTCCTGCGAATCGGCAATCCGGCCGTCCATCAGTAAAGCAAGACCGTAGTTATTAAACATATCCGTAAACTGCCCGTTACGGTTGATTATAGATTCATAGGTTTTTATGGCCTCTTTATGCTCACCGATCCGGATATATGTCATTCCCAGATTATTATAAGCCGCAGCATAATTGGGATCAAACTCAATTGCTTTCTTAAATTGCTTAATGCCATCTTCTATCATGTTATTTTGTAAAAACATGATACCCACTTTTACATTTGACGGGCTGTGTTTTAAGCGGGCAACTTTTTCAGAGATTTTAAATAAAAGTTCGACCTCAGAGATCATCTCGTCATGCAACGATTCAACCACCTGCCGTAGCCGGTCTTCGATAGCCTCGGCATGACTGCCCTTTCTGCGATCGAAGTCTACTTCAGTGCTTGATAAAATCCGGCCATCTTCAAATATCTCACACCGGATTTTGCCTTTTTGTGAGGATGTCTCGGTCTGAAAGTGAAATTTTCTTCCCCCTACTTCCAGATTGTCATTAAAACCGATATCCGACATCGCTATTTTACCTCTCTGTTCATTGTTATTCTATAGATTGAACTAATTACAAATTACCAATTTCTAATTCCTAATTTTCTTTCTCTTCGACTTTGCGAGAGATGAATTATCCAGATTCGTGAATATTACGTCGTCACCGACAGTGAATCCACCACTACATTTTTGCCCATATTAAAAATTACCAGGCGATTCCTGCCATGATTCTTTGCTTTGTATAATGCCTGATCCGCACGTAAAACCAGATCATCCCCGTCTTTGGCATCATCCGGATACGTGGCACCACCCAGGCTGACGGTGACCCGGCCAACAGGCTGCACACGTTCCTTATAAAATTGATGCAGTTCGATAATTCTTCTGACACGTTCTCCCAACGGGAAAATATCCTCTTTTGATATACCGGGAAGAATAATGCAGAATTCTTCACCCCCATATCTGGAAACGACATCCTCATCACGAACCGTACTCTTCAGTACCCGGCCAAGTGTCCGCAAGGCTTCATCCCCGGCCTGGTGTCCCAATGTGTCGTTGTAATTTTTAAAATGATCAATATCAAGAATCAGTAACGACACTTTGGTTTTGTTACGTTTTGCCCGGTTAAGCTCCTCTTTCAAACGAATTGTAAAGTAGCGATAATTATGCAGATTTGTCATTCCATCGGTCAGGGATAAATTTTTTGCTTCTTCATAGTGCAACGCATTTTCGATAGAAATAGATATAATATTTACCAAAACATGAAACAATTCAAAATCAGTTTGGGTAAATGCATTTTCATATAATTTATTACCAATTCCTATGACACCCTGTAACCGTTCCGAATAAATGATTGGTGCCAGAACATGTATGTTTAGTTTATTCAGCTTTTCCTGATATTTTTTTTGTTCGGCATCTTTACCCAAATCCCCAACATAGAACGGCATATTATGCTTCAAAAAGAAATTTACCAGAGAGGATTCCCCTTTGAACTTTAACTGTTTGATCTCCTTATCACGCAATCCCTTCTGAAAATTTCGGTTAAATGCATGGCGGGATGGATCAAACATGAGGGCAAACGCATTTTGCACACCCAGTTGTCCGATAATGGTTAACAGCGCAGAATTTATAAGTTGTTTAAAATTCAGGATCGAATAAATTTCATTACTGGCTTCAACCAGATTGTGCAGATCATATACTTTTCTTTTAACTGCACGCTCGGCAATTAGAAGCAATTTCTCTTTGTCCACCAGGTCCTTTTGTAAATTGTTGATCCTGGAGTTCAGGCGATATTTGTCCCGCAGTCCTTTGTATGATTTCAGAAGAGCCGAAATTAATGTATACATAAAATCATAATATCTGTCCGCCACTTTCCGGATACGTATATCGACAATAAAGTAGTATTTTTGTGTTAGACGGAATGCCAGAAATTTTTGCGAAAGTGGTAAGGGGGCGGAATGTACCTGAATTTCATGTAAAAATATCTTCTCAAGATCCTTATTGATATATTCAAACAGGTAGGCCGGTTTTACATTATTGCCTTCATGATCTTTCCACTGGGTGTGATCATTTTTTTTTGTATAATAAAATTTTAAATCAATCCGTGTTTCGGCAATCAGTTTTTCAAATAACGCAATAACTGCGTCACATTGTTCGCGATCCGTTTTGGGCTGTTCGATATGCTGATTAAATATCTTATTTATTTTTCGGAGATCATCAAGGAATACATGGTCATTTGAAAATATATGCGGTATTTTTTTGTTAAATATGTTGTTTAGGATTGGAATCATATAGTTTCAAAACCAGCTTACAATGGAATTATTAAATATATGCTCATCAGATTCTCAAGGATTGTGATTTAACTCACGGTATCTATATAAATCTGAATTGAAGGATCTTGTAACGACTGACTATAATATAAGATGGCATACGCCGTTCGAAACCTAATTATAATCATATTCCGATCAATGATGCAAGATTTAATTTCTTATAATTTCACATTGATCTAAAAATGATGCAAGAAAATCCTTTTGAGCAATTTTCGGTGGGACTGGTTAGATCTTTAATATAGATTCGACTTATAATCAATCGGGATTTCGCTTTTAATTTCCTGGATCCAGCTGGCGTACTCTTTTTCCATTTTATAATTATGTGCAATTTGCTGAATCTGTTCCCAATCTTCATCAAGGCTGAGTTGTCTGGCAGAGGTGCGGGAATTTAATCGTAACAAATGATAGCCATACTCCGTTTTAAATGGCTCGGAAATTTCACCAGGTTCCATATCACTCACCATCCTCTTAAATGCGGGGATAGCTAATTTTTCAAGTTCCCATACTCCCAGAGACCCTTTATCTTCTCCCACGTTTTCATCATCGGATTTTTCCACTGCCATGTCTTCAAAGGAAGCACCTGCGAGAATTTCAGCACGAATCTGATTTAACTCGTCTATTGCATTTTTTTCATCTTCTTCCGTTGGTGTCAGACGAATTAGTATGTGACTGGTTCTTATCTGTTCACCACGACGTTCTATTAATTTTATGATATGATAGCCAAACTGGGTTTGAACAATATCTGATACTTGTCCTGGTTCAAGTGCAAAAGCCGCTTCTTCAAACTCCTGAACAAAATCACCCCTTTTGGTAAGTCCCAAGTCACCGTCACGTTGTGCCGAAGCCGGATCTTCAGAATACTGCGTAGCCAGACTGGCAAAATCCTCACCCTGGCTAATTTTATCTTTAATCATATTAATTTTTTCCCAGGCAGCTTCCTGACTTGCACCACCGGCTTTTACCTGCTTTAATATATGACTGATCTCAACAGTTTCCTGCCTCTGGGGTAAACTATCCTGGTAGGTATTATAGAAGATCTCTACCTCGCGCCGTGAAATTTTAATATTAGCAAACTTAGTGCGCCGTAACATTTCGACTTTCAAACGGTCTTCCATTTCTTTAGCCAGATCACGACGTATCTGTTTCATGGGACTTTGAAATGCCTCTTCCAGTTTATCTTCAGAGCCAATTTGCTCAGTCAAATAACGAATTTGTTCTTCGACACGGCGATCGACTTCCCGGGCATCCGCAATAATTGTATCTTCATCAGCTTTGGTTAACATAATTTTCTGTTCCACCAGGCGGTCGAGGATATCACTTTCCAGTTGTTTCATCATGGCCGGGTTATTGCGGATATTTATTTTATTCTGGATGATATAGCTTTGTACATATTGATCTACTTCAGATTTAAGAACAATTTCATTCCCAACCACTGCAGCGATACCATCTATAAGTTGTTGTGCGTTTAATGGAATAATGGTCAAACAAAATAGCAAAAATACAACTGCTTTAATTTTCATCAACTAACTCTCTTTCATTGCGGTGTTAATTTCGACAAATCCGTTTGGATATTGTAATTCTGTCGTAAACTTTTTTTAATGTTCTCAACTTCATTTCTTCTTTTTTGAATCTGAATACGATGAACGATTTCGTCTTTAACGATATCAAGTTCCTTAATGTTTCCCTCTTTTTGATAATCCAGTAATTGAAAATAATGATATCCCAGTTCTGTTTGAATAGGACCGCGAATCGTACCGGTTTTTGTATTCTTTACACGTGAGGCCAGAGCAGCGGGTAAATCAGAGATACGTACATACCCCAGATTGCCTATCGGACGTTCACTGGTAGACTTTTGATCGAAAAAATTCTTATTAATGACTTCCATCAAATCTTTGCTGGCACGAATTTCATTTTTTATCACCCGGTCATCATTATCTAAAACCAGATGAACTATATTGACATTATCCGCATTCCAGACAAATTCGCGCCTGTGATTCGAATAGTAATCTTCGATTTCCTGATCCAGCACCCGGTAATTTTTATTGAGATATTTGGCCAGATATTTTTCGATCAATAGTCTTTTTCTATAAGTTAGAATTAGGTTTTCTTCATAGGGTGTCAGAACTATGCCCTCTTCATTGGCTGCCTGATAAAATATTTCATCTTCGATCCACTTTTCCATTAATTTTCTTTTTAGCGCCATTTTTATGTCTGGTGTCGCAGCATCAGTAATAGATTCTTCTAATTCTGCATTTGTCATAAATGATTCATTTACCTGGGCGACAACATCAACGCGGTTTTCATCCTTGGTATTGCATGTTATTATTAGCAAACCTGAGAAAAGAACCAGCAAAAACATTTTTACAATATTATTCATGATTTATCCAATTAAATTGATGTGACGAGCTCTTCGTTAATGGAAACAGTATATTTCGCTTCGAGTTCTTCTTTCCATTCTACGCGCTTCTGCTGTAATCGTTCACGCCGGAGAAGACTTTTTGCCCGGTTTAGAACATCTTTGAAATTGCGAACGGATTCTTCATGTATTTGTCCGGTTTTATAAACAACCCACCCTTTACGATATTTTACCGGTCCGCCTATTTTGCCACCAGGACCGGATTCGAACGCACCCCGGCTGACATCACCACGGGCTGTTTCTGAGCGATAACCGACATAGCCTTCCCGATCCCGGGTAACTTTATCTTCGGAATATTTTTTCAGCTAATAATCCAAAACGTGTTCCCCGGTTTAGTTTAACCACTATCTCATCGGCAAGTTTTTTATCTTTTACATATATTTCCCATAGTTCAATTTCAGCTGGCTTAATAAATTTATCCGGATTTTCATCATAATACTGACGGGCATCCTCATCGCTGATTTCCATATTTCTAACCAACACAACATCTTCAATTTTCTGTACAAGTTTATCGTCACGAAACTTAGCCACCTGATCTTTGATAAAAGAATCATTCGCAAGCCCTTCATCAATCGCATCCTGAATAGCAATTTCAATGATCGCCATATTCTTTACATCTGTTTCCAGGACACTTACCTGCCGGTAAGTAAGAAGTGCCTGAGATACCCTGTTGATATTTCGATCAATCACACCTTTTAGTGAAAGACTGCCGCCATCCCATTTTGCAAGTGGAATATTCTGTTCTTCATCAGAAAAACTCTGCAGATTTACATGCCCGGCATTTACTTTTTCTGTAATTGCGGCGGACAAACTCATTACTGCTAATTTTGATACAGTCAGGTTAAATGTTTCGGACAGCTTTCCGGTATATTCCCCCCAAAGAACCCTGGCTGAATCGCCATAGGCCTGCATCATTTTTCTTTTGATATAGTAAAAATCTTCCACTGTTTTTGGTTCCGAATACTTGGCGTTTTCTCTCCGGTCATTCAATTTAATGATGTGATAACCATATTTTGTTTCGATCGGACCAACGATGCTTCCCACGTTCATCTGCCAAACCGCTTCCTGAAATTCCGGGACCATTACACCCCAGCTAAACCAGCCGAGATTTCCTTTTGATTGCTTTGCAGTAGGATCCTCAGAGTACAATACGGCGAGAGAATCAATTGATCCACCACTATTGATTTTTTTTAGAAGTTCCTCAATTAATTGTTTGGCTTCGTCAGGAGTACGTATATTTTCAGGAACTGTGCCTGAATGAGTAATTAAAATTTGTGATGCATTTACCTCGGTCCTTTGATTTTCTATATATGTATTTAAATCATCTGCCGAAATAATCTGATCAATAATATGTCTCTCATAATAGCGACTAACCAATAATTTGTCACGATATTTCCTTGTCTCCGATACAATAATTGAATCCTGATCCAGATCACGATCATAGGCATCATTTAATTTCTGTGTTTTTTCAATCAATGTATTTAATATTTCCATTTTCTTATCATTGGCCAGATCCTGATAATTTTCCTTTTTTGAATATCTTGTCTCAAGAGCTTTCAGATACTCCTGTTTACTGATCTTCAGACGACCGACATCTGCCACATAGTCATTTGAATCGCATGCAGAAAAAATACAGATCATTGAAATTAACACTAATATTGTGGATAAAATACGACGCATTCTTTAAATCCTCCAAAAATCAGACATTGCTTTAAAAAATATTATTAATATGAACCACAGAGTACTTGGCGCTAGTTTTCTAACGAGCGCGATCTTTGACCATTTATTAATTATCACCACGAAGCCACGAAGAGCACGAAGTTTATAAAGAACTAAATATATTATTGCAAAATTAATTATTCTACAATATGATTTCTTCGTGACCTTCGTGTTCTTTGTGGTGAAAAATAAATAAACACGTTGTACATAGAAATAAATTAATCAGAAGTTAGATATTGCTGATTATGCTCGTAATTATATCTAACTCCTTTTCAAATTATGACTCTATGTTTCTATTTAAATTTAGCCTAGTAATTTATTTTTTTAATTGATACTATTCAATATATTTTTAGCAAAACTAATTTGATCATTTTTTTCCTTACCAACTAACTGTACCTGCACACCCAGATTATCTGCATCACCAATAAAACGCACATTTCCTTTTTTATCGTTCATGAGTGCCGGCAGAATGTTTTTAAAAAAATGGTCGTCTTCCTTCGCCTGCTCGGCAAAGTCAATTCTCATCATATTACCTTTCAAGGCAATCCGCGATGCAAACATTTTTCCCGCCAGAATTTTTAGTTCAATTGCATCAATTAAACGAATAATTGAATCCGGTACCGGGCCGAACCGGTCCCGGAGTTCATCTTTCATTTTTTCAAGATCATCCAGATTCCGAAAATTTACCATGCGGTGATAAATTGTAATTCTTTCGACCTCACTAAATATATAATCAGCAGGAATTACCAGATCAAAATCCACATCCAGTTTTGGATCTGTATAGTGATCAGGAACAGCTTCAGTTGCTGCGATTTCGGTTTTATTCTTAATGGACGAAACACTTTCCTCCAGCAATTTACAATAGAGATCAAATCCAACGGCTTGTATGTTGCCACTTTGTTCCTTACCAAGAATATTTCCGATGCCCCGGATTTCCATATCACGTAAGGCCACTTTAAAACCGGAACCCAGATCGGTAAAATCCTGAATGGCCCGTAATCGTTTTTGCGCCAGTCCGGATAGCCTGGTACTTGAATGAACAATCAGATATGCATAGGCCTGTTCAGATGCTCTGCCAACCCGTCCCCGTAATTGATATAACTGGGACAGCCCAAATCGTTGGGCATGATCAATAATAATGGTGTTTACATTGGGGATATCCAATCCATTCTCAATAATCATGGTCGAAATCAATATATCATATTTCTTATGAATAAAATCCATCATTATATTTTCCAGCTGTTTTTCCGGCAGCTGACCATGGGCAACCGCTATTTTCGCATGCGGCAATATATCCTCCAAAATGCGTCGTACCCCATCGATCGTGTTAACTCGATTATGAACAAAATATACCTGTCCGCCTCGCTCAAGTTCCCGGTTTACAACATTGCGAATCAAATCATCTTCCCATTCGTGTATTTCAGTGATGACCGGCAAGCGGTTTCTGGGTGGGGTTTCTATATGAGAAAGATCGCGGGCACCCATTAATGCCATGTGCAATGTTCGTGGAATTGGTGTAGCCGACATTGCCAGCACATCCACCATGACCCGCATTTGTTTTAGTCTTTCTTTATGCTTTACACCAAATCTCTGTTCCTCATCGATAACCAGAAGCCCCAGATCTTTAAATTTTACATCTTCAGATAAAAGACGGTGGGTTCCGATGACCACATCAATCGTGCCATCCTTTAGTTTTTCTATTGCTTCACGTTGTTTTTTGGGGGTGCGAAAACGCGATAACATCTCTATGTGTACCGGGAATTCCTGCATCCGTTCGCAAAATGTCTGATAGTGCTGGTGAGCCAGGATGGTTGTAGGTACCAGTAATGCCACCTGGCGGCCATCCATCACGACTTTAAATGCTGCACGCAGAGCCACTTCGGTTTTACCATACCCCACATCTCCACAAAGCAGCCGGTCCATAGGGGCATCACTTTGCAGATCAATTTTTACCTCATTGATCGATCTGGCCTGGTCTTCTGTCTCTTCATAGGGGAAGGATGCTTCAAGTTCTCTTTGCCAATGTGTGTCATCGGAAAATGAATGTCCCTTATGAAATTTCCTGGCCGCGTTTACCTGAATGAGTTCGCCGGCAATTTTTTCAATGGATTCTTTCGTCCGTTGCTTTAACCTCTCCCATTCCCCGGTGCGCAAGCGCGTCAGTTTTGGTATTACATCATCATCAGAGGCAAACTTTTGCACCCGGTTCAGCCGGTCCACACTTACAAATAGTGAATCGCCTTCATCGTAAACAACTTTGATACATTCGCGTCTGGAACTACCCGCCTCGATGGTCTCTAACCCCTTATACTGACCGATACCATAATCAATATGAACGATGTAGTCATTTACACTGAGGGCATTCAGACTGCGTAAATATTCCCCATTACGAAATCGCTTATAGGTGCGTCGCTTTTTAAAGCGATCATATAGTTCATGATCGGTTATAACATGCAGATTTTCCTCTTTAAAGATAAATCCATTGTGCAGCGCACCAACCATAATAATTGCCAGATCATCAAGTCCTTCTTCTTCGAGGATCTCTCTAATCCGGTCTTCCTGTGGACGGGAATCACATTGAATGACAACCGTATTTTTTTCAGTGGCCTGATTTTTAAGATAACTGAAAAAGCGACCGAGGTGTCCGGCAAAAGTGGGTGGCGAAGTACTATTGATATGATAGACCGGTATATCTTTATTTTGTATCAGATCAAAGCGGATTTGCGGATATTTCTCCAGATGCGTTTGCATTTCTTTCAGTGACAGATATCTTTGATCCGGTTTTTGAGGAAACACATTTGCATCAAGTTGCTGTTGATACGCCGCCGCGATTTGTTGATGAAATTCTTTGGCCTTTTCCTGGATGAGCGGATAATCTTCTATGACAAAGACGGCTTTACTATCCAGGTAGTCAAAAAAGGAAACGGACTGATCGCTCTCCTGTCGTGGTAAAATACTGATTTCATCTATCTCTTCAATCGAACGCTGAGATACTACATTAAAGCTGCGGATGGATTCTATCACATTGCCAAAAAATTCGATGCGAACCGGATCATCATTGGTCCAGGGATAGACATCGATGATCCCACCGCGGACGGCCAGATGTCCGACATCTTCCACCACTTCACATCGTTCATACCCTGCCGACACCAATCCGGAAACCAGGGTATCGAAAGGAATATCTTCACTTTTTCTTAGATGAAACTGATGATCGACAAAATCTTCCGCTGTGGGTAAATGTTGAAGAATTCCCTGATGTGTGGCGACCACGATCCCGGAATCATTATTCAACAGATTGAGCTGTGTCTCCATGCGCAGACGAACCAGGGAGGGGTTGGCGTCCAGGTCTTCATAGGGTGCGGATTCTGACGCGGGGAAAAAAGATACCTTACCGGAATCCAGTAATAATAACAAATCATCATGCAATCGTTCGGCCGAATCAAGATCAGAACTGAGAAAGATAATCCACTTATCTAATTTTTCAACCAGATATGAATTAAAGACAGAGCGTAATGATCCACTTACACCGGTAATCTGAATTTTATCACCCGGCTTATCCGGACAGGCAAATTCCTTTAGATAATAACTATTATATATACGATTTTTTATTTTTTCCATTTATTCGCTTTTCTCAGGTGTCGACTGAGATGATTCACCGGGTTCAGAATTTGCCAGGGCGTTCAATTCATCATGATATCTGCCCTTAGGAAAGGCAGCGGATATTTCCGCCTGATATTTTAAAAAAATGTCTTTTCTGCCCAGATAAAAATATGATGCGGCTGTTAAAAATCCGACACTCTCCCTGTCAAAAAAGTTTTGATCTTTCTCAATGATCTTTTCACAAAGAGAAATCACATTCAGATAGTTTTTTGCACGGAATTCCAGGAATGCCAGGCCAAAAAGAGCCCCTGCGTGGCGATGATTATCAGGTTTGGCTGTCAGAATTCGTTCAAAATATTTTCGTGAATTATCCAGACTTTCAAGATAGTAATTGATAAAGCCAAGATAAAACAAGGTTGATAAATGATATCCCTGATCATTTTTTTCAAAAAAACTATCGATTTCCATAAAATATGGGAAGGCAAGATCATATCGCCCCTGGATAAAATATAATTTGCCCAATTCGAATTTAACATATTGCTGTTTGTCGTCATCACTGTTGAGTGAAATCGATTGGGCTAAATATTTTTCAGCCAGGATCAGATTATTGGATCCCAGGTAGGCATACCCCAGCATTCGGTATACATCATCCATGGCTTTATAGTCCGGATCATATGTATATACGTTCTCAGATGCTTCAATAGCTTTATCATAGTCTTTCTCATAATAATACACCCAGTCTCAGTTCTGCCCAGATAATGGCGCGATCGGCGTTGCTTTCCACGTTGTTATATGCCTGGAAATACATCAACCGGGCATTTTTATATTCTTTCTTCTCCAGGTGATGTCTGGCTTTCTCCAGTGTTTCTTTATAGTTATGTGCTGTCTTTGACATGCTATTTTTACCCTTCTAAGATATTAAATACCGGGTTGGGAACTGGGAACCGGGAATTAGGAAGGCTAAAATAAATAGTCCAAGTTCCGAGTTCCAAATTATATTAAATTAAAAACAACTTATCATTATCATATTTAAGATATCAACTCTCATTTCTTGACTTTTAAGTGAAGAATCCTAAATTTAATTAATTTTTCTGCTAACACTAAAAAAATTTTAGGAGTTCTAATGGATCAAACATATGATGTTGCAGTGATTGGTTCGGGTCCGGGTGGTTATGTGGCAGCCATACGCGCATCTCAACTCAAATTAAAGACTGTCCTTATTGAACGTGAAAACCTGGGTGGGATCTGTCTTAACTGGGGATGTATACCCACCAAAGCCTTATTAAAAAGCGCAGAGACTTACGCGCTCATGCAGCACGTAGACGAGTTTGGCTTAACGGCAACCAATATTTCACACGATTTTAAAAAAATTATTGAACGTAGCCGCAAGGTAGCGGATATCAATTCCAAAGGCGTCGAATTTTTGATGAAAAAAAATAAAATTGATGTGGTTAAAGGACAGGCGCAGATACTAAAATCCGGTAGTATTGAGGTTACTGAAAATAAAAGTAAAAAATCTATAAATGCAAAACACATCATTGTTGCCACCGGTGGACGGCCGCGTACGATTCCGGGTATTGAATTTGATGGTAAGCAAATAATCGAATATCGCAAGGCAATGTCTCTTGAGAAACAGCCAAAATCAATGATAATAATCGGCGCCGGCGCGATCGGTGTTGAATTCGCTTATTTTTATAATGAACTGGGTACTGAAATTACCATGATCGAAATGCTTGATCAGATTTTACCGATTGAGGATAAGGAAATATCAGATATTTTAGCCAGGAGTTTTAAAAAGAAAAAAATTGCCGTTCATACATCAACCCGGGTGGAAAACATTGCCAAAAAGGGAAAGAATGTAGAGGTAACCATTTCAAAAGCCGGAAAAGAAGAGAAAATTACCGCTGAGGTTGCACTGGTGGCCATTGGTATTCAGGGTAATAGTGAAAACATGGGACTAGAAGAGGCCGGTGTCACTATCGAAAAAGGTTTTATAAAGGTGAATGAATGGTATCAAACCAGCGCTAATGGTATATATGCCATCGGTGATATTGTAGGGCCGCCGCTTTTGGCACATGTCGCATCACATGAAGCCATAATTTGTGTAGAAAAAATTGCCGGTGTGGAAACCCATCCTCTGGATTATGACAGCATTCCGGGTTGCACCTACTGTCAGCCCCAGGTGGCGAGCATCGGACTTACTGAAGCCAAAGCCCGCGAAGAAGGCTATGAATTAAAGATCGGGAAATTCCCATATTCGGCTTCAGGAAAGGCGCGCGCTATTGGCGAACGTGACGGTACTGTTAAATTAATCTTTGATAAAAAATACGGCGAATTGCTTGGTGCTCATATTATTGGCGCCGAAGCAACGGAATTGATCGCCGAGTTGGGTATGGCGAAATCTCTTGAGAGCACATCTGTTGAACTGGCCAAAACGATTCATGCGCATCCCACACTGTCCGAAATGATCATGGAAGCAGCCGCTGCAGCAGATGGTGAAGCGATCCATATTTAGTTACAAAGCAACACAGAATAAAAGTCCCTAAGCGCCTTAGTCCCTATGTCCCTAAAACAAGGCACAGAGGCACAAAGGGAATTGAAATCAGCATTTGGTTTTTGCTGTAGGGAACGGTCTGAGACCGTTCCGTTTACCTTAAGTATAAGAAAGTTAAAACCGCAGAATTTCGAACAGAGAAAGTAAAAAATACTTCAAAATTTATAATTCGATATTCGATATTATTACTTTTAACCGGCTCGGTGTTCTCTGAGGTTAATTGAAGTAAACGGAGCGATATACTTGCATAACGTGACGCTGATAAAGACCGGAATATCCAACTACCGGGAAATGTGGGATATTCAGAAACAACTGCATAATGAAGTCGTGAAGGATGAAAATAAGCAATATCTGATCATCACGGAACACAGACCGGTGATTACAATCGGAAAATCGGGTAGTAAAAGTAATTTGCTTGCCGATCCCGGGTATCTTAAAACCCAGGGAATTGAAGTTGTGGAAAATGACCGCGGTGGTGATATCACATATCATGGTCCCGGACAGATCGTCGGCTATCCCATTTTGGATCTGGCCCGGTTTAAAAAAGATATTCACTGGTATTTACGCACGCTTGAAGAGATTATCATTCAAACTTTGTCCCATTTTAACCTTTCAGGCGAGCGTCAGGATAATCTGACCGGTGTCTGGATAAAAAATCAAAAAATTTGTGCCATCGGTGTAAAAACGTCGCGCTGGGTAACCATGCATGGTTTTGCACTAAATGTACAGACAAATCTTGAACATTTTAAAATGATTGTGCCATGCGGAATAAGCGGCAAGGGCGTTACCTCAATTTCTTCTGAATTGGGAAATACAATTGATATAAAAAATGTTATTAATATACTTATAACAAAATTTGAGAATATATTCCAGGTCAATATTGTCCCTGGTAATATTCAAAAAGTAATAAGTTAAAATAAAGAGATCGTCATGAGTAAAAAAAATCAAGCCAAGTGCCCCTTGTTTCCGGATGTTGTCTGCCCTCAGGGAGAAGAAGCGAGTGAAGCGTGCCAGGTAAGGGTCAATGGTGAATTTGATCCCGTGTTATATTTTCGCGATGAACTGGTCATTCATTGTGCAATCGCCCAAAGTCAGCCAAAACCGACCATCGCATTGGAAAAATAAAATCAGGATCCATGGGTTCAAAAAAAAATACCTCAACATTATCCAGCAAAAATCTGCTTGCATTATTTGAGAACATGCTGACAAGCCGGTATATGGATGAAAAGATGCTTATCATGTTAAAACAGGGTAAGAGTTTTTTCCATATTGGTGCCGCAGGTCATGAAGCAATTCAAACCGCAATGTCCTTTGCAATGAAACCAGGTTATGACTGGGCCTATCCTTATTACCGTGATCTCGCTTTTGTTTTACAATATGGTGTTACAACCAAAGAGGTGTTTCTAAATTTTCTGGCCAGGGTTGATGATCCCAGTTCCGGTGGACGCCAAATGTCCACACATTATGGAAACAGAGAGAAAAAGATTGTGACGCAATCAAGTCCGACCGGAACACAGTTCCTTCAGGCGGTTGGGTGTGGTCTGGGCGCCGTCAAAGAAAAAACCAACGAAGTAGTATATGTTTCATCCGGGGAAGGCACCACCGCCCAGGGTGATTTTCATGAAGCACTTAACTGGGCTTCGCGTGACAAACTTCCCGTCATTTTTGTTATCCAGAATAATAAATATGCCATTTCGGTTCATGTGAGTGAGCAACTGGCCGGAAGCTCGATTTTTAAAATTGGCGCCGGCTATGAGGGACTCAACCGGTTTCACGTTGATGGCACAGATTTACAGGCTTCTTACAAGATTGCCCAACAAGCAGTAGAACTTGCCAGATCCGGACAAGGCCCCAGCCTGATAGAAGCGGATACCGTCAGACTATTGCCCCATTCCAGCTCGGATTCAGATAAAAAGTATCGCAACAAACAGGAAATGGATAATGAAAAATCCAAAGATCCTGTTCTCAAATTAGAAAATTATCTGGTAAAAAGTGATATTCTCACGGCTGAAGACATAGTTGCATTACGCGCCAAAGTTAAAGCGGGTATTGACCAGGCCGCAGATGAAGCAGACCAGGCCGAGCATCCCACAAAAGAATCCGTGTCGGATTTTGTGTTTGCCCCTGAAGATAATGGAAATGATCTGAAATTTGAGGTAAATGATGATCCGGGACAGGATGTAGTGCTTGTCGATGCCGTCAATCATGCGCTTAAAGAAGAAATGGCACACTCAGATAAGATGTTTGTGTTCGGTCAGGATGTGGCGGATAATAAGGGGGGTGTTTTTACGGCCACTTCCGGAATTTCAACACAATTTGGTAATGAGCGTTGTTTCAATGCGCCCCTGGCGGAATCCAGCATTGTCGGTGTGGCCATCGGTATGGCGGTGCGTGGACTAAAACCAGTCGTCGAAATCCAGTTCGGTGATTATATCTGGACAGCGACCATGCAAATTCGTAATGAACTTACCACTATTCGCTGGCGAAGCAATAACAACTGGGCCTGTCCGGTAATAATCCGGGTACCGGTTGGCGGGTATATTCATGGTGGGTTGTGTCACTCACAGAATATTGAAGCATTTTTTAGCCACATGCCAGGGATAAAGATCGCATATCCATCCAGGGCAGATGATGCCAAAGGATTGTTAAAAACTGCTATTCGAAGTAGCGATCCGGTATTATTTTTGGAACACAAGGGATTATACCGGCAAAGTTATGCGGCTGCTCCTGAACCGGGTGAAAACTTTCTGATACCCTTTGGTAAGGCTGCCATCCGGCGCACGGGGGCAGATGCCACGATAGTCACTTATGGGGCATTGGTACAAAAATCACTGCTAGCCGCAACCACAATGCAGGAGCAAGGTCATGATATCGAAGTAATTGATCTGCGCACCATTGTACCACTTGATATTCAAACCGTATTGCAATCCATCAAAAAAACTAATAAAGTGTTAATTGCACATGAAGATAGTATCTTCCAGGGGTTTGGTGCCGAAATTGCCGCACAAATCGCAGAACAAGCGTTTCAATATCTGGATGCACCTATTCGCAGACTGGCAGGTAAAGATGTACCAATTGGCTTTAGTCCCGTCCTTGAAGCAACCACCTTACCACAAACGGAAGATATTATATCTGCAATTACAGACTTACTGGAGTATTAGAAAAATTATTGTTGATCTTTTAAATTAGAAAGAGGTTTCCATGAAACAAGATATGGTAATGCCCAAAATGGGTGAGAGTATCACCGAAGGAACGATTATAAAATGGCTGAAGCAGGTTGGTGATACAGTCAGCAAGGATGAGATCATTCTCGAGATCAGTACCGATAAAGTTGACTCCGAAATACCAACCCCGGTGGCTGGTACGCTTGTGGAGATTCTCTCAAATGAGGGAGATACCGTTGAAGTAGGTAAACCCATTGCCCGAATTGAAACCGATGCCGCAGATGCAAAACCTGCTGCCAAGCCGGAAAAAGCAAAAGAAGATGCGCCTGCTCCTGAACCGGAATCCGCAGCAGCACCTGAACCTGCTGCACCTGCACCAAAAGCGGCCACACCGGCCCCGGAACCAACACCCGCTCCTGCTGCCAGTGACAGCAACCGGTATTATTCACCGGTCGTTCTGAATATTGCCCGTACCGAAGGAATCTCTTCGCAGGAATTGGATCAGATTCCGGGAACCGGAATCAGCGGACGCGTAAGCAAAAAGGATGTATTGAAATATCTTGAAACCCGTGGTAGCGCAGCCGCTCCGGCAGCTGCCCCAACGGCAGCTTCACCGAGTATTCCGGCATCTGCGGGTGGTGACGGGATTGAAATTATCGCCATGGATCACATCCGGAAAAAAATTGCCGAACACATGGTTCACACGGTCCATACTTCACCACATGTCGGATTATATATTGATGTTGATATGAGCAATATTTCAACGATTCGTGACCGAAATAAAAATGCCTTTCTGAAAAAAGAAGGTGTAAAATTAACATATATGCCGTTCATATCCGAAGCAGTTACCCGGGCATTGCGTGAACTGCCATATGTTAATGCATCAATTGATGGTGATAATATCCTGGTAAAGCATTTTGTAAATCTGGGTATTGCCGTTGCAACCGAGCAGGGATTAATCGTTCCGGTCATTAAAAATGCCGATAGTCTGAATCTGACCGGTATGGCCCGTGCTATCAATGATCTTGCAACCCGTGCCCGGGACCGAAAACTGAAACCGGACGAGGTTTCCGGCGGAACATTTTCCATATCAAATTTTGGTGTCTACGGAACAAAGATCGGCTTTCCATTAATTAATCAGCCTCAGGTCGCCATACTTGGCGTAGGCGCTTTGAAAAAGGAAGCCGTTGTAATAAATGATGCCATCGCCATCAGACCAATAATGAGTATTTCCGTGACGTTTGATCATCGGCTCATCGATGGTGCACTTGGCGCTCAGTTTCTGCAGCGTGTCGCGCAGAATCTGGAAGCATATGATCCGAACATGACATTATAGTACAATCTGTCACCCTGAATTCATTTCAGGGTCTGAAATAAATTTAAATTTAATCATTTGTTCTCAAATATTTTTTAAGAAGTCGATGTTACATTCCATCTGAGAAGTACTTATCCAAGATGAGACAACTGTTCTTACATAGCACCCATGAACATGCCGGTGCAAATTTTATCACTGTCCGTGATTATCTTCTTCCTGGAGACTATGGCGATGTTAAGGACGAACTGGAATCCGTTAATCGCCGTCTTGGTCTGCTGGACCGCAGCTATATTGGTAAAATACTGGTTAAAGGATCGGACGCACTGGATCTGCTGGACCGCATCTCCACCAATGATCTGCACTATCTCTCCGTCGGCACAGTTATCGATACGGTGTTTGTGACACCCAAAGGACGTTTAATTGATTATTGCCGTGTTATTAATTCAGGTGAAGGACTTATTCTCATCGGCTCCTTCTTTAAATCCGATCACCTGATTGAGTGGATAAACCGCTTTGTGATACTGGAAGATGTGGAGGTCTCGGATGTTAGCGAATCATATATTTGGATGACCCTGCTGGGACCGTATGCACAGAGATTTCTGACTCATTTTACGGACAAGGACATTGCCAATTGTGAGGACTCGGTCTGGTTGACTGTGGCAGGAGAGAATGTGCCTGCGTTAAAAAATTCAAATTATAATGTCCCGGCATATAATCTGTGTTTTAGTAATGAAAAAGCGTTTGAAATAATTGCGGAATTAAATGAAGCCTTAAAGCAGTTTAACGGACGCTTGATTGGGGATACCGCCTTTCAGATTGTTCGCGTCGAAAGTGGCGTACCCGACTGGGGGACCGAAATAACACAGGACTATAATCCGCATGAGGCACGGTTGACAGAATCTGTAAGCTTTACAAAAGGATGTTATACCGGACAGGAAGTGATTGCCCGTCTGGATACCTATGACAAAGTCCAGAAGTATCTGATGATCATCGAACTGAGTCAGGAAATTTCCCATGCGCCTCCTCTGGAATTAAATATTGAAGATGAAACTATCGGGCATATGACGAGTTATGTATATGATCCGGTCTATAAAAAAAGTATCGGACTTGGATATGTAAAAAAAATGTATGCGACCGAAGATGATATATATGTCGAAGTGGTAATGGATAATACGCGCATCCCGGCAAAATTAAAATTACCGCCCCAGGCGTATCGCGAAAAATAGAAGACACAAACATGTATGCATATAAAAAACATTTTACCATTGACGAAGCCCGGTCATATCTGCCAACACTTCGATATAAAATGAGTGAACTCATGCGCATAAAATCCGAACTGGATCACATCGGATTCAATATCTATACCCGTAAATACCGGCCCGGTTTTAATCCGGATACCTTAACTGAATTTCCGGACGAATTTTTACAATTTATGGATGGAATCCAGTCTTTTCAGGAAGACGGTGTTATTATAAAAGGAGTGGATGAAGGCCTGGCGGATTTTCCGGCCCTGCGTGATAGTGGCGAAGAAGTATTTCTCTGCTGGAAAGCGGGTGAGGATGATATATATAACTGGCATACATTGGATGGGGGTTTTCAGGGGAGAAAACCGCTGGGGGAATTTTGAGCAATAGGCAATAGGCAATAGGCAATAGAAATTAGAAATTAGAAATTAGAAATTAGAAATTAGAAATTAGAACAATTTTTACATCTTAGTTTCTCATGTCAAGTATTTATTTTTATTTCTCATTCCTTATCTCTAATTATTTTCTCTGCGTCTCCGCGGCTCTGCGCGAGACAAGAAAAACCGGAGACCGATAATGAAAATCGGCAACATAAACATAAAAAACGGCATTTTTCTGGCACCTATGGAAGATGTCACCGAATATCCTTTTCGCATGATCTGTAAAAAGTTTGGCGCGGATGTGGTCTATTCCGAATTCATCAGTTCAGAGGCCTTGATCCGCGATGCGGTAAAGGCCTTTAAGAAGATGACCATCCATCCATCAGAACATCCGATTGGCATACAAATTTATGGAAACCGCGTGGATTCCATGGTTCGAGCCGCCCAGATTGCCGAGGAGAAAGGTCCGGACTTTATTGATATCAATTTTGGCTGTCCGGTTAAAAAGGTGGCACTAAAGGGTGCCGGGGCCGGATTATTACTTGATGTTCCTCTGATGATAAAAATTTGTGCTGAGGTAGTTAAATATACCCGGCTACCGGTTACTGCCAAAACCCGTCTGGGTTGGGATTCTGAAAATATTATAATTTTAGATGTCGCCAGGCAAATGGAAGATGTGGGCATCGAAGCCCTTACCCTGCATGCCAGAACCCGGGCTCAGGGATTTAAGGGGCAGGCTGATTGGGAATGGATCGCCAGGGTCAAGCAGCATGTGAACATACCAATTATCGGCAATGGTGATATTACTGAGCCACATCATGTCGCGGAAATGTTTGATAAAACCGGATGTGATGCCGTGATGATTGGCCGGGGAGCGGTACACAATCCCTGGATTTTTGAACAATCAAAAGAATATATGCTAACGGGGAAAATCCTTCCACCACCGACGCTACGGGAACAAGTGGATACACTCAAAGATCATCTGCGTTATAGTGTTGAGTACAAAGGCGAACCAAAAGGGGTATATGAAATGCGTAAGCATTTTTCCGGTTATCTGAAGGGCCAGCCCAATATTTCAAAATTCCGCTTTGGAATTGATGCAATATGATTCCCTGGAAAAAATACTGGCGCGATTGGATCAGTTTCTTGTGGAACGCGAAGCAGAGGCAAATTTACTGCCGGTATAGAAAAAATAGAACACGGATGACGCGGATAACACGGATTCTCACGGATAGAGAATACAGATAAATAAATAGTATTAGGTGAATGACTGATAGCAATCGTCAAACTGGCCAATCTCTGAACATTATCTCAGCGTTCTCTGTAGTTAAAAATCATTAATCTAAATCCGCGAAGATCCGTGTTATCCGCGTCATCCGTGTTCATTCATTTTAGAAATACCATTTTCTTTATCTCGGTCTGTTCCGCCGTTTCCAGTCTGTACATATATAAGCCGGATGCCAGGTTGGCGGGTTGCCATTGTATGGTATACGTTCCGGCTGATTTCCAGCTATCAACCAGGGTACTTACGGTTTCACCAAGCAAATTGTAAATGGTCAATTTTACCTGACCCGGGGTGGATAATCCATAAGAAATAGTGGTCGATGGATTAAACGGATTGGGATAATTCTGGCTCAGGAAAAAATTTGCCGGTATTTCCGGTTTTGCTTCAACATCAGTCAGATTGACATATGTAAATTCCACATAATATATACTATCCTGTTCGGTGACAGTGAGCACTGTGTCTTTTGGATATACATCATAGATGCCTTCATCCACTCTGATCGGCATTTCCAGATACCAATCCCCTTCACAGACGTTAAAAACATAAGATGTATCGGGCAACATGTTTTCCTGCCAGGCACCATACACATCCGGCCATTCTCCCATCGTGTTTATCCAATATCCCTCATAGGCAGGTAATGGTGGATTGATTAATTTGATCTTCAATTCCGCATGACCATAATTAAGAGTATAGTGCAGATTATCTACTGTATCTTCATTCACAACAACATTAAATATTTCAGCTGGTTTCACCAGATAATTATTTTCATGTGTATTGAGCGATACATTGAATTTGCCACTGGGTACGGCAATCTCAAAGCTATTGTCTGGCTGAATCTGTCCATTATAACTCTGTGAGTATGTCGAATCCCATGCGTTTACACTATTATCCTTATAATCAAAATCCAGCGGATCACCTTCATCAAAACTGATACTTCCCATAATTCTTCCCGATGTGGGTATAAAATTAAACCGTACGGTATCGCCTGGATTTGCCTGATGCCAGTTATGTTCCAAAACCATCCCCGGGGGTGGTGGCGTTCCCCAATCCGGGTCATCCTGCAGATTAATACTGTACCATGATCCCTGACGTACTGCGATTTCAAAATATCCGGTTTCCGGATCTGACTGAGTATTCATATAGCCGAAGGAATCTGAGTGTGCATAAAATTCATATGACTTTGATGGCAGTTCTGAATTTTCGGTAACGTATCCATAAATTACTGCATTCGTTTTGAACAGTTTGAGATCCTTTCTGATACTGTCGCCATAGCTGACAGAGAAATCTTCCTGATTTGCGGGACCAAGATATTCCGGGAAAATCATGTTTTCATCAATCCGCAATTGAAATAAATTGGTGGAGTCGCCTCCGAATACCGTGATTGGGGCTGGAATTACATAATGTCCACCAATGACTTGGGTATGACTTTCTTCATCCGTAGTTCGGTTTTCCAGACCAACATAACCGTCCACATTTATCAGACTTTGATCCTGATCTACAAGATCTCCATATACATATGCCCTGGGCAGAGTAAAATAAAAATTCAACGAATCCGTATTTCCAGCCGGAATATTCTGGCGATACCCCTCTCCATCCGAAATATAACCCGGGAGAGAACCATCAAACAGTGTTCCGATTTCCCAATCCGCACCAGCCAGGGGCAAATTAATGGTATACTCACCATTCTGATCGGTTAACCCGGAAAATATTCCATTATCCCCCATGGCACCTATCATGATATTTTCGTACTTCACATCCGGGGTATTTGTACCTTCAATATAAACTTTGCCGGAAACCGTTGCCGGTGGATTTTGCATTTCGATCATCTCGAACCAATTGCCAGCCGAGGATTCATCTTCATCGGTCGCCTTCATATAATAGCTCTGAGGGGCAAAACCAAATTGTCCCAACCCGACATAAACGATCCCATCTGGTGTCGTGCTTGAGTCTGCCGGACCATCATTGCCTTCCTCGCCGTCGGTCATCTGAAACACCTCAAGCAGAATATCACCTTCGGTTATGCTTCGTGATTTGTCCATATCAAGCCAGATTTCATAATCTGCTGTATTTCCCGGCGAAACCACATCAAATTCCCAGGCAAACTCATCACCCTGAGTTATAGTATGCACTGTATCCCCACCAACCCAGAACTTTAGATACGTCGTGGCTGATGCTGTGTTTATTAAAAAAAGTGTCACTAAAAATGCAATTTGTAAAAAATTCTTCATCACTCCTCCGCTATTTTATTTAAGCAACATAAATACTAACCACAGAGTACACAGAGTAAAATACATTTATTAATGAATGATCCGGAAATTAATTCTATTAAATATTTTATTAGTGATTTCCATACATTTCTCTGTGTTCTCTGTGGTTCGGTTTTAATTCAATTTTTTAGACAACTTCAGACGCTTGCATATTGTATACATTTATCGGTATATGAACACATTACTTTATTATTTTAGCGATCATGGCCAATTATTATTTATTTCCCTGATTCTGTGTATCATACTTATTGAGATTTTACCAAGGATCGCTTAAATTCGAACCCTTGTACTCAATCCGGAGGTTTGATGAACACGATTCAATGGGGGATCATTGGTTGCGGCGACGTAACCGAGATTAAGAGCGGACCAGCCTTTCAGAAGGCAGAAAATTCATCGCTGGTCGCCGTAATGCGCCGAAATGCAGAAAAAGCCGAAGATTATGCAAAAAGGCATAATGTACCTTCGTGGTATGACAATGCCAATGATTTGATTTATGATCCCGATGTACAGGCCGTATACATTGCCACACCACCGGACAGCCATTTGGAATATACCCTTAAAGTGGCTGAGGCTGGCAAACCTGTATATGTGGAGAAACCAATGGCCCGCAGTCACGCCGAGTGCAAAATGATGATCCAGGCATGCGCCAGGGCAAAGGTCCCTTTATTAACTGCCTATTATCGTCGCAGTTTACCCCGTTTTTTAAAAGTACGTGAACTGCTAATCGACCAACAGATTGGAAAGGTGCGTTTTGTTCGGGTTCTGCATTATATGCCGCCCTTTGAAGCCGACTATAATTCAAATAATCTTCCCTGGCGCGTGATCACAAAAATCGCCGGTGCCGGTTATTTTCTAGATCTGGCCAGTCACACACTTGATCTGCTTGACTACTTTTTGGGGCCAATGAAAAAGGTTCAGGGTATTGCAGCTAACCAGGCCGATCTGTATATGGCTGAGGACATTGTAACAAGCAATTTTCAGTTCGAAAACGGCGTATTGGGATCCGCACTCTGGTCCTTTAATGCTGCACATCATGAAGATATTGTAGAAATTGTCGGTAGCAAGGGACGAATCACGTATTCAATGTTCTCAGACAATCCGGTAATGTTGTTTACCGGAAAAAAGAAAAAATCTTTCAAAATAAAACATCCGGCACATATTCAACAGCCCCATATTCAGTCTATCGTCAACGAATTGAATAACACTGGTGTATGCCCCAGTAACGGCAGAACCGCGGCACGTACCAATTGGGTGATGGATCAGATATTGAAGGACTGGCGCCGGATGGGATCGATCTCTTTTGATACTAAATAGTTGGTACAATGCTTCTCCGGAAATAATTTCCGGAGAAGTTATGTAAATCTTACAGGGAGTATTTACAGTGGCCCAAAACTTAATTGAAAAAATAGCACAAAAATCTGCGATAAATTCCGGAAAAGAAGAGCAGATTCATAGTGGCGATTATATCATGATTGAGCCAGATTATATCATGACCCATGATAATACCGGTGCGGTCATTCCTAAATTTAAAGGCATCGGCGCTACTAAAATGGCCAATCCCAGACAGGTAGTACATACTCTGGATCACAATATTCAGGATAAGAGCGAAAAGAATCTTGAAAAATATGCAAAAATTGAGGCGTTTTCCTCAGAAATGGGTGTAGATTTTTATCCTGCCGGAAGGGGTATCGGTCATCAAATTATGTGTGAAGAGGGATATGCATGGCCGGGTACTTTTGTCGTTGCTTCCGACAGCCATTCCAATATGTATGGCGGCCTTGGCTGTCTGGGAACCCCTATTGTCCGCACAGATGCGGCCGCGATCTGGGCCACCGGGCGTACCTGGTGGCAGGTGCCGCCGGTTGTTAAGGTCGTTTTTGAAGGCACTCTTAAATCCGGAGTAACGGGTAAGGATGTCATTATTACGCTTGCCGGGGTTTTCAATCAGGATGAGGTTTTAAATCATGCGATTGAATTTTCTGGTGATGGTGTAATAAACCTTTCTATTGATCAGCGACTGGCCATTGCCAATATGACGACGGAATGGGGTGCCCTGGCTGGCGTTTTTCCCATTGATGCGGTTACTATCGACTGGCTTAAAAAAAGAGCGAGTACTATTGCAAAGAGAGGATTGGCCGGTGTGCCATCAGATGCAGATGGAAATGGTACACACCCAAGGATGAACACTGAACGAATAGATAATTTGATATCCTCACCGTTACTTGCTGACGAAGATGCATATTATGCCAAGGAGATTCAATTTGATCTTTCCAGTGTCCAGCCCCATGTATCCGGACCAAATTCTGTGAAAGTAATGACTTCTCTGGCTGAGATCAGCCGCAAAAATCTAAAGATAAATAAAGCGTATCTTGTTTCTTGTGTCAACAGCCGGTTTGAAGATATTTCTGAAGCAGCAAAGATATTGAAGGGAAAAAAGATCGCCGATCATGTTGAATTTTATATTGCCGCGGCCTCAAATGAGGTACAGGCAGAAAGTGAGAATGCCGGCGATTGGCAAATATTGCTTAATGCCGGTGCAATTCCACTGCCGCCGGGTTGTGGGCCGTGTATTGGCCTTGGGGCCGGGCTACTGGAAGATGGCGAGATCGGTATCTCGGCAACCAACCGCAATTTTAAAGGACGCATGGGATCAAAAAATGCGGATGCCTATCTGGCATCACCGGCGGTTGTGGCTGCATCCGCCCTGGCGGGAAAAATTGCATATCCCGGCGACTGGAAAGACGAAAAACCGGTTGCGGGGATGAAGGCCAATCCCACCACAGAATCAGCTGCACAGGTTCATATAGTTCCCGGATTTCCGGAGAAAATAACCGGAGAAATTATATTTTGCACTCAGGACAATATGAATACCGATGGCATATATCCTGGAAAATACACGTATATCGATGATTTCACACCGGAACAACAGGCTGAAGTGGTAATGGAGAATTATGATCCGGACTTTACCAGATTGGTTAAAAAGGGAGATATTCTGGTTGGTGGATTCAACTTTGGTACCGGCAGTTCACGTGAGCAGGCGGCCACCGCGTTGAAATGGAGAGGAATTCAAATTGTCATCGCCGGATCTTTCAGTGAAACCTATAAGCGTAATGCCATCAATAACGGATTTCTGGTCATAGAATCACCGGCATTGGTGAATGATTTAAAAACAAAATTTGGCACTGACAAACTGACGATAAAATCTGACCTTACTGCCACTATCAATTTTCAGGCGTCCAAAATCCTCGTAGATGGTAAAACCTATGCCTTTAGTGCTGTTGGCAAAGCGGCCCAGGAATTGATCATTGCCGGTGGCTTGGAAAATTGGGTAAAGAAAGTGTTGGAACAGTAATGTTCAGGCCAATGAGGCGCAAGACACAAGATACAAGATACAAGATACAAGATTAAAGGTATTAAAATATTTCAATTATGACCTGATTTGTCCGCACTTCTGCTTTTGCCTTGTGCCTTATGCCATGTGCCTTTGACTTTATATATTTTGTAAAAATTTGACTTTCATAACTCTGGCAAATATCTTTGCCATAGTAATATATTAAAGGGGTATTTATGAATTATTGTCCATATTGCTCGGCAGCGTTTAGTAAAAAATCTGACGTGTGTCCGGAATGCAAAAAAGTGATTGATCACGGGTTACTGGGGAATCTTTATGAGGAAGGTGACAATTCCGCTATCAATCGGAAGGCCAAACGCAAAATCTGGTTTAAAGAACATGCGTTATTTATTATACCCGTTATCACATTGGTAATTGGATTTGCAGCTGGTGCAATTTTGATGTTCGGATATCTTCAAATAGCTTTTCAGGGTGAAAGAGATGACTATGACGCACAAATTTCAGCACTGAATAATACAATTAATCAGAACAAAGCGGCCGCACAATCTTCATCTCAGGGTCTTCAATCTACTATCGAACAGAAAGATAAGATAATTGGCATATTATCTGAACAACTCGATTTAATGGGCCGGGCGGTCACGTTTACCCATCGACTGGATCGCAACAGCACAATCACGCCGACGACAGCGGCCGAAGCGGATTTTTATCGCAGAAATCTGTTGTATCTTAGAAATCAATTTGAGCAGCAGGTGGAAGCCCTGGCTGAGACCGAATTTGAGGCTCGCCGGGCCTATTCACTAATCACCATTCCATCATTGATCGAACAAGCCGAATAGTAACGCTACATTCTGTAAAGCAGGATATAAATTAATACGCCGCTCACAGACACGTATATCCAGACCGGCCAAACCCATTTAACCAGTCTGGCATGTTGCTCAAACTGCTTGCGCAAAGCAAAATAAACAGCGGCAATGATAAATGGCCCCATAAGCGCTGCCAGTACAATGTGTGGGATCAGGACGGTGAAATAGATCGGTCTGGTCCAGTCATAATGTGGATATGGAATGGATCCTACATTGGCATGATAGATTACATAAAAAAGCAAAAACATGGCAGATGAAGTTAATGCCGCAATCATCGCTTTTTTATGCTTTTCCTGTTCCCCTTTGCGGATAAACGCAAAACCAATAATAAGAAAAACCGTACTAATTAAATTAAAAACTGCATTGACGGTGGGTAGATCATATACGGTCATAATTTTTTCCGTTCATATTAATGTTGCAAATCTCTTCCAAAGTGTCATTCTGTCCCGGAACGCGGATGACCCAGTATGATAAGTTAGAAAATTCTAAACTTATGTCTCACTCTGCAACAAGGCCTTCACATGGGTCGTCAACAAATTCAGACTCTCATCTTCAAAAGAATCATAATAGCCACGAATGTTCCCGGTTCGATCTACCAGAATCAATTTAGTGCTATGTAAGTTGGGTAAATTCCCGGCCAGCATAAATCCCTTCTCGGTTAATGCCTGGACTTCATCAATTTCCCCCCGCAGAAACAGCCAGCGGTCGTCTGTGACGCCATAATCCTTTGCATATTGACGAAGTACGGCCAGTGAATCATTAGCCGGATCCACAGAGATCGAAACAAAGCGCACTTCATTTGTGGTTTCATACTTTTTATACAGTTCGGCTACTTTAGAATTCATAAATGGACATGGTCCCTGGCAGCTGGTAAAAAAGAAGTTTACAATATTGTATTTTCCCAGCATATCTTTCTTACCGAATTCATCACCGCTCTTTTCAACAAAAGTAAAATCAGGAACCGGGCCGAATGTATCCAATTGTGCACGCGAGGTATCCGCCAGGTCTATGATAACCAGTGAGACAATGGCCAGCAAAAGGACACCGATCACTCCGATAATCAGGTCGCGGTTTTTATGATACATTATTATCTCCTGTCATATTTTTTAATTCAACATACTGGATGAGAATAACACCAATAAAAATGCTGGCAATCCACAGGTGAAACACCTGTAGTACAGCAGGTAGAGCAAAAATTTCCATTGAAGATCCGATGATAATCTGTAACAACAATAACAGAATACTTATCCCACTCAGTAATTTTAAGTCCTTTGATTTTAGGGAAAATATTTTTAATGAAATTAATATGGTTACCGCTGTGAGCAAGATACCGGTAATACTGTGAATATAGTTAATTGACCCAATTTGCGATAATAGTTCCTGGCCAAATAACAATGGAAAGCGATCAAGAATAATCTCAATTGACGACCGGACCTGGGTGCCCAGAATTATTTGAATCAGGGACAGGATCCAGAGAAAAATCATACCATATTTTAGCGGGAAACCGGATTTATTGTGCTTTACATCAAGATAATTAATTGATTGTGTTACATATATTAGAAGACTGACAATGGCCAGGGCCAGACCCAGATGGATAGATATTGTTTCCGGTTGCAGTTTTGAGGCGACAACCACACTGCCATACCAGCCCTGAACAGCTACAAGTAGCGCAGCTAAAATCGACGGAATGACAATCTTTTTGTGGTTTCGGAAATATATCAGTGCCATTATTGCCACAGATAGGATTAACAAACCCACAACCATTCCAACCAGGCGGTTAATATATTCAATCCAGGCCAGTGTAAAATTGAATGATGCGGGATCAAAACCGGCAGGCAGGTCGGCATGGGATAGTGGCGGGATCCACCGGCCAAAACATTTTGGCCAGTCCGGACATCCCAAACCGGCGCCTGTAACACGAACCAGACCACCCACAAAAATCAAAAAATATGTGGTTATTGTGGTTACCAGCGCCAATCTTCTGAATGAATTAATTTTGTTTTTAGACAATTTTGTATCCTCACTTTAATTTGAACCACAGAGCACCCAGAGAGACATGATTAGAGATTAGAAGTTAGGAATTAGGAATTTTATGAATGACCCATGGGTGATCATCTAGCTTAAAGAGCCTCCCGTGGTGTGGGCACCTCACTAACACTCAAAGGATAAATGCCCGATCGGCGAAAAGATCCCTGAAGGGATGACAGCCATTGCCAATTGCCTACCGATACCAAATGAGAGTAATCTCTAATCTCTAATTTATATCTTACAGTCTGTTATTTATTCTGATAGATCGGGGCACTGGGATTTATCGGGTTGGCTTTTTCTTCGTAAATTGCTCCCCGCGTCATAGTATCAAACATGGAAAAAGTTAAAAATATTGTTAGAAATAGTAAAGAGGCTGCAAAGATTACCAGGTATATTTTATTATCCCAGAATAAATGCATAAAAAAGAATGCCACAAGCAGGGCCTTAATTGAAGCAATAATTAAGGCGATGGTTACATTATATGCGCCAAAATCGATAAATGATGCGCCGACTGTTATTCCGGTTAATACCAGTAAGGCAATACCAACTGCCAGATACATTTTTATTGGTATAATATGTGGATGGTTTTCTGACATAATTTTATCCTATCAAATAAAGTAACGGGAAAAGAAAAATCCAGATAAGGTCAACCAGATGCCAATACAATCCGGCCATTTCAACGGGTGTATAATATTCAGATGAAAAATGTCCCTTACGGGTGCGGTATAACACCCAGCCAATAACCAGCATACCAATCAGAACATGAATTCCGTGTAAGCCGGTCATCGCAAAATAAATACTAAAAAAGATATGCGGATTGTTTCCTACGACTCCGGTAAATGTATATAAATTGCCCGGTAATTGTCCCAATTCAATTTTATGACTGTATTCAAAATATTTGATTACTAAAAAAGTAAAAGCAAAAAGCAGTGTCAAAACCAGAAACAGTACTGATACTTTCTTTTTATCAACCTGGATAAAACGAATGGCCAAAGCCATAGTTAGCGAACTTGTAATCAGCACAATTGTATTTACCGATCCCATCAATACATCAAGTTGTTTATGGGCGTTATAAAACATATCAGGATACCATGCCCGGAACACGCCATAAGCGACAAACAGGCCGCCAAACAATAATACTTCTGTCAGAAGAAAAAGCCACATTCCCAGTTTTGCAGACTCCCTCTGCTGTTCAGAGTCGGTAAAATGATGCTGTAAATGTGCCGGGTTTGTTGCAGATAAATTACTCATTATTTATTCTCTATTTTAAAGTGCTTTCTACCATTACTTTGTCATAATCATAGGTGCCATGCGTAATCTCCGGTACAGATTCAAAATTATGTGGATCAGGGGGTGAACTGGTGGTCCACTCAAGAGACAATGCTGCCCAGGGATTGGCACCGGCTAATTTCCCCCGGAATATTGCATGTATCAGATAAACAGCCATTACGATAAAGCCCAAACCCAGAATCCAGGATCCAAAAGAGGAGAAAGCATGCAATGGCTGATACTGATCCAAATAATTATAATATCTCCGCGGCATGCCCTGGCTACCAAGTATAAACTGTGTAAAGAATGTCATATTAAAACCGATAAAGATCAGGGCAACCGAAATCCTCGCCCATAGTTCGCTATACATGCGTCCCCAGATTTTGGGCCACCAGTAATGCAATCCGGCAAGAAATGCCATTACCGTTCCGCCCATCATGACATAATGAAAGTGCGCCACGATAAAATAAGTATCATGTAAATGAACATCTACCGACAATGCACCCAGGAAAATACCTGTTAAGCCACCAATCGTAAAGAGAAATAAAAATGTCAAAGCGTAGAGCATCGGTGCCTGCAAGGTAATCGATCCCTTATACATCGTGGCAACCCAGTTAAAAACCTTTATACCGGAGGGGATTCCCACAATAAAAGTGAGAAAGGAAAATATCATGGCGGCAAATTCCGACTGACCGCTGGTGAACATATGATGACCCCAAACCAGAAAACTGATAAAGGCGATGCCCAGGCTGGAATAGGCAATCGCTTTATAGCCAAAAATCTTTTTATGTGAGAACACCGAAATGATTTCACTGATAATACCCATTCCGGGTAAGATCATAATATACACCGCCGGATGCGAATAAAACCAGAAGAAATGTTGGTATAATACCGGATCTCCGCCCATGGCCGGATCAAAGATACCGATGCCAAACACGCGTTCCAGAATTAATAACACCATGGTAATACCAAGTACCGGGGTCGCCAGAACCTGAATGATTGCCGTCGCATAGAGCCCCCAGACAAATAAAGGCAGTCTTGAACCAGGATAATCCCGGGGCACGAAGTTTGTGAATCGTAACAATAAAATTCAATCCGGTAAAAATAGATGAAAAACCAAGTATAAAAACCCCCAAAGTCATGGAAATCACCGATCCGCCAGTCTGCGAACTATAGGGTGTATAAAATGTCCAACCGGTATCGACCCCACCGGTGACAATCGAAAATAATGCAAACAGAGAACCAAAAACATATACATACCAGCTGGCCAGATTAAGACGCGGAAAGGCCACATCTTTGGCGCCCAGCATCAGAGGTAATACAAAATTACCCAAAGCGGCCGGTATGGATGGTATGATAAACAGGAATATCATTATCGCACCATGTAATGTAAAAAACTGATTATATGTATCCGCTTCCATAATATCGGGGCCCGGATGCAAAAGCTCGAGGCGCAGGAGCACCGCAAAAATACCACCCACCATAAAGAAAAACATAATGGCAAATAAATACATCAATCCGATGCGTTTATGGTCTACGGTAAATAACCACGATTTTAATCCTTTTGGTTCGGACAAATAATTTGGCTGTGGAAGATCCATCATAAATTGTACACCTTTCTCAGTCTTGCAATGATTTAATGTATGCGATCAGGGCGTCGATCTGCCGGTCTTTGAGCACGTTTTGATATGTTGGCATCACTGGTTGAAAGCCTTCGACCACTTTCGCCTGCGGATTTAGAATCGATTCACGAACATAATTTTCATCTATCAAAACAGTCGTGCCATCAGCCATTTTTTGCTGTTTACCAAAGCGGCCTTTAAAACTGGGGGCCACACCCGGGCGCCCGTCAACACTATGACAGGTAATACATGCTTTTGAACTATATAAATTTGCCCCGGCTTCTTCCAGGCTCATTCCCTCGGGTATATCTATAGCTGATTTTTCCAGCCAGGCATTATAATCCACTTCACTCATGACTTTTACTTTACCTAACATTTCAGAATGTCCCTTACCGCAATACTCAGTACAAAATATTTGAAACTCTCCGGTTTCAGTTGCCTCAAACCAGGTAAGTGTATACCGGTTTGGCAGCACATCCATCTTAACACGGAAGTCCGGCACAAAAAAACTGTGGATCACATCCTGCGAAGAAAGTAATAACTTTACCGGTTGTCCGACAGGCACCACCAGATCATTTATACTATTGGCACCATTGGGATAATCAAAGGTCCAGAACCATTTTTGTCCGGTCGCTTTGATTTCTATGGCATCATTTGGTACCACATGCATTTTTAAATAGGTTCTGAATCCCCAGACAAAAACAATAAATACAAGGATAGCCGGAATCACGGTCCAGGCAATTTCAAGTTTTGTATTATGCGCCACCCCCGAAGTGAGCTTTTGCTCACCCTGCCTCCGGTACTTAAAAATAAAATATACCGTTGCCATCATCACTATGGCAAACAGAACCAGCGAGGCATAAAAAATAAAATAAAAAAGTGCATCCACATCCCCGGCAATTGTTGAGCTGGGTGGCGGCAGGTATAGTGTTCCTTTTTCGTCCATATTTCGTAATTGACCTTCTTAGTTTAGTATCTTCATAAATAATGAGGAGTGAGCAATTAGGAGTGAGGAATGACCCTAATAAACATTCCTAATTTCTCATTCCTCACTTCTAATTATGTCTCTATCCAGTCTGTCTTCACTTTAATCCTCTTCCGCAATTCTCTTCTCCAGAAAACGAGAAGAAATCCGCCAAGTAACAGCACCGTTATAACGCCACCAAGGCGCATAACATTTCCGGCAAATACAACATATCCTTTGGCGTCAGGGTCATAATGATAACAAAACAATATTATCTTATCCAAAGTACTACCAATATTGCCCTCTGAGGCGTCCATCAGCGCAAATCGCATATCTTGTTCTTTATGTTCCATTCCATACATATATCTGGAAATAACACCCTTATCAGTCAGTATAAAGGTAACTGCGGCATGGGCATACTCATCCCGCGCTTCATCGTAATAGTATTTAAAACCCAGTGCCTCCGCCAGTTTGGTGATATCCTCCTGATCACCTACCAGGAATTCCCAGCCTTTATGATCAAATACTTTACCGGTCGCAGCAATCTGATTTTTTTGCTTGCCTGCGGCAAGATCAGGGGTTTCTTCGGGATCAATACTGATGGTGACAATTTGATAATCCTGCCCCGGTGAAAATCCTACCTGTCCGACCACTTTGCTTAGTCCATTCAGAACAAAGGTACAGAGCATGGGACATTCATAATAGGCCAGTGTCATCACCACCGGCCGGCCCTCCTGAAACAAAGACTTTAATTCAATCTGTTCACCTTCAGAATTTGTAAAGTGCAGGTCTAGCGGAATGGATTCACCATAGTGTTCCACGATATCAATTTTCTGCAGCTCCGGTGTATCTTTCATCACGATCTGTGACCGTACAGATTGAAATAGAAATAACAAGACTATGAGCATAGTCAGGCTTTTTTAATGGCATAAATTTTTCCTGATCTCGATGTGCTTATTTAGCGGGATTTCCTAAGAGCATCTAATCTGCTTTTAAAACTTTCTTCGGCAAGCAGTTGCATGGCACGATCTATCGGGATTTGGTAAATCCCTTTTTCTTTATCCAGAAGTTTATAATTGGTAAGCGTCTCGGTTTCCAATGAACGGATTTCTCGCAAATCAGCCGAGATTGGTTTTAGGTTGGTATTATATACAATTTCTTCTTTTTCAATCATAAAATAGTCAGTCAATAAAACCAGAATGACAACCAGTATGGCCACACCGACGCCAGAATATACAATCACCATTTTGGGATTGATATCCTTACGCTCGTAATCGTTTTTTCCTGAACTCAATTTTCAATTCCCCCGACAATGAATTAAAGGCAAGAGAGAAAAGAACAAAGACTAAAAATTTTACCGGATTTAAATTTAACTGAAATAAATCGTAAACTTGCTCTTTTTCTTTCTTTTCTCTTTTCTCTTTTTTCTTTATTCTATATTCTTAAAACTAATTCACCAACTTAATCGAATCCGCCAACTTGATATCGTTGACCGGTACCAGGGCGCCCTTAAGATAAATACGCCAGAAGTACCAGATGAATATTCCGCCCATACCGATCAATGCAGTCGCATCCATCCATGAAAAATGGATGCCGTGCTTATGAAGTGTCGGCATAGCAATCCAGTACAGATCAAACCAATGCATTAACAAAATCCATAGCGAAATTATTTTCATAAAATTAAAATTTCGTTTTGCGGCACGCGGCATTAGCGCCAGAAACGGAATAATAAAATGGCCGAACACCAGAAGCAATGTTATAATTTTCCAGCTGCCTTCCCAGCGATGCAAAAACCAGATGGTCTCTTCAGGAATATTTGCATACCAGATTAAAAAATATTGCGAAAAGGCCATGTATCCCCAGAATACTGTAAAGGAAAACAAAAATTTTCCCAGATCATGTAAGTGCTCTACGGTTATTACATTTGTCAGTATATCCCGCTTTTTTAACGAAGCTAAAATTAACACAACCACGGCGATGGCAGATAAAAAACTACCGGCAAAAATATAGACACCAAATATCGTTGAATACCAGTGCGGATCCAGCGACATTAGCCAGTCAAAGGATGCAAAGGTAATGGTAAGTGCAAATAACAGAATCCCCGGGGCACTACGGCGGCGAAGCTTTTCTTTTTGTTCAGGATCATATGCATTGTCCTGTTGCCGGGATATTCTAGAAAGATAGAATGAAAGTACAAACCAAACCGCAAAGTAGAACACTGTCCGGATAATAAAAAATGGAATATTCAGATAGGCTGCTTTTTTCTGCAATAGTGCATCACCGGCAACCACATCTTCATGACTCCAATGATACAGATCGTGGATACCAAATAGTACCGGGATTACCAATATTGCCATCACAGGAACCGTCATCATGATCATTTCAATGATACGTCTTAACACTGTACTCCACATGGCATGCGTCGTATTATGAATCAAAACAAAAAACAATCCACCCAGCGTGATTGTTGCCCAAAAGACAAAAGCAACCAGATAGGAAAAGAAGAACTGCTGACGGTCGACAAAAAAACCGGCTATCGTAATCCCAAGGGCAACTAATCCAATGATCAGGGCCGGTTTGCTTATAAATCGCGATTCCGTGTAATAGTTTTGTTTGTTATCCATTTATTTTCTCAGAGTAGTTTCTTTTTTCTTTATTCTTTTATCTTAATTCTTATAATTATCAGTGTTTTAATTTAATCCCTCACGCAATTCTTCCGGCACATCCTTACTTCCGGCATTTTGCGCACGTTGCAGGGCCCGAACATATGATACGATGGCCCAGCGATCTGCCACCGGTATCTGATGTTTGTACGACGGCATATTTCGAATTCCGTTGGATATGACATCGTAAAAATGACCGTCGGGCGATTCACGTAATCTATCAAGGTGCATCGAAGGCGGTGGTAAAAATCCTTTTTTTACCACGATTCCTTTGCCGGAACCTGTCTGGTCATGACATGGTGCACAATATATATTATATCTTTCCTGCCCCCGTTGTAGTAATTCCATGGTAATTTCAACCGGCATTTTCGTGATCAAACTGCCGTCTTTGTTTTTTCCCCGGTAATACGCATCATTTTCACGCAACTCACCCCGGGCAACAGTTCCGGCGACCGGTGGACGCATAGCTGATCCATCTTCAAAAAACCGGCTTTCTTCCTGCGCTTCATATTTCTCCTGCGAATCCATATTGGGATTCATATGAATCGGTGGATCCTCTGATGGTTTTCCGCGATAACAGGAAGTCATTAATAAGGCTATTATTAGAATTAAAATCTGTATTAAAAGCTTTTTCATTCTTCTGAAATAACCTCCAGTTTATTTGCACCGAGTCCTGACAGAAAACGTTTTGTTTCTTCCATCTCAAATTTTTCATCTGCGGATTCAATAGATACAAAGAATCCATCATCCATCACATTCTCAAAACTTTTTGAAGAAAATAACGGGTGGTAAAACATCGGCAGTTTGTTAAGCACCAACATGCCAAGTAACGACACAAAGGCAGATGATAAAACCATTATAGCAAACGCCACCGGTCCGTATGCCTGGTAGCTAAAAAAGGGCTTACCGGATATCACAAGTGGATATTCCACCGAACTTGTCCACCATTCCAAAGCAAATCCGCCCAGCAAAGCAAACGCTGCAACAACAAAGACAATATAGCCAAGTGGTGAGCGTTTCAACCCCATGGCCGAATCCATTCCGTGAATTGGAAATGGTGAGTGGCAATCATACTTTGTATAACCGGCTTCGCGCACCTTGTGAGCCGCTTCCAATAATTGTGCCGGGTTGTCAAAGGATGCCAGTATACCACTTGGTTTATTCATCTCAGAATTCATGATTTATCCTCCCCATGATTATAATGATGAGGATCTGCTGCAGGCAGCACACCTTTTACTTCAGAAATGGCAATCATTGGAACGAACCTCAGGAACAACAGGAACAGCGTAAAGAACAAGCCAAATGATCCTACAAATGTGGCAATATCTACAATCGTAGGTGAATAATAATCCCAACTTGAAGGTAGAAAATCACGATGGAGAGATGACGCAACAATAACAAACCGTTCAAACCACATACCAATATTTATAAAAATTGTGGCAACAAATATCACCGGGATACTTGTACGCAATCTCTTAGACCAGAAAATCTGGGGTACAAGTACATTACAGGAGATCATAGTCCAATACGCCCAGGCATACGGCCCAAAGGCCCTGTTTATAAAGGCAAATCGTTCATACTCATTACCACCATACCAGGCAATAAAGAATTCGCATCCATAGGCATAGCCAACCATCATACCGGTAGCGAGCATTATTTTGTTCATCTTCTCCAGATGACTTACCGTAATAAAATTTTCAAGTCCAAAAATTTTGCGGGTAATAATGGCCAGGGTGCTTACCATGGCAAATCCCGAAAATATGGCACCGGCCACAAAATATGGCGGAAAAATTGTCGTATGCCATCCGGGAATCACACTGGTGGCAAAATCGGTACTTACCACACTGTGTACAGAGAGTACCAATGGTGTTGATAATCCGGCAAGAAGCAGATAGGCCATTTCATAATGTTGCCACTGCCGGTTTCCACCGCGCCATCCCAGGGATAGTATGCCCAGCGTATATTTGCGTAGTTTGGTTTTAGCACGATCGCGAAGGGAGGCCAGATCCGGGATTAATCCGGTATACCAGAATAATAATGAAACGGTAAAATAAGTGCCCACTGCAAAAATATCCCATAATAGAGGGCTTCTGAAGTTGGGCCACATTCCCATTTGATTGGGCAGCGGGAACATCCAGTAGGCTACCCAGATTCTTCCAACATGGATGCCGGGAAATATCAGCGCGCACATAACGGCAAACAATGTCATGGCTTCCGCAAACCGGTTAATGGATGTCCGCCATTTCTGACGAAATAAAAATAATATGGCTGAAATCAAGGTGCCGGCATGACCAATACCAACCCAGAATACAAAATTGACAATGGCCCAACCCCAGCCTACCGGAACATTTACTCCCCAGACACCAATACCTTCCCAAACCAGATACGCAATCATAACGAGCATGATCAGCATCAACGACGAGGAAATAGTAATTGCCACATACCACAATTTTGGTGTTTTAGCTTCGGATAGACTGCTGATCTTTTCAGTAATACTGGAAAAGGTTGGATTCCCCTTGATCAGGGGCGCTTCGATTCCGGCTGTTTCATCTGCTGTCTTTATTAATGTACTCACATCAACCTTTGGTATTTATATTATTGATTTTTATTATCCGTCAATAAGTTCCGGATTTGGATTTCTTAATTTTGCCAGATATGATGTTCTGGGTTTAATATTCAATTCGGCCAGCATTTCATAACTCCGTTCATTTTTCTTTGACTGGCTTACCTTGCTCTCGGGATCGATGATATTTCCGAACACAATTGCATTTGTCGGACAGGCCTGCTGACAGGCGGTAACCACATCACCATCTTTGAGTGGTTTGTTTTCTTTTTTAGCATCGATTTTTGCCTTACTAATGCGCTGGAGACAATAGGTGCATTTTTCCATTACACCACGTGAGCGTACAGTCACATCAGGATTTTGTGCCATATGTACAATTTCAGGCAATTCATTGGTATAATTAAAGAAATTAAAACGGCGTACTTTATAGGGACAGTTATTTGAACAATAACGGGTTCCGACACAGCGATTATATGTCATCACATTCAAACCTTCTGAATCATGAACCGTGGCTGCAACCGGACAAACCTGTTCGCACGGGGCATTTTCACAATGCTGACAACCCACTGGCTGATAGACCATTTCCGGCTCATCCACATCCCCGGAAAAATACCGGTCGAGACGCAACCAGTGCATTTCACGGCCTTCTTTCACCTGCTCCTTGCCGACAATAGGAATATTATTTTCACTCTGACAGGCAATGGTACAAGCATTACACCCGGTACACGCGTTTAAATCTATGGTCATGCCCCATTGATTTCCTTCATCATAACTGTGTTCATCCCACAAGGACTTCAACGGTGGATGTTCTACCATCTCCCGGGCAAAATTTGGACTCTCATGATAACCAGATATCGAGGATTCACGTACCAACGGCCGGCCTTCCATACTGCTATGATCCTGGGTATTTGCCATGGGATAGGTATCGATGGTTTTCTGGATAGAGATTCCATAAGACATATCCGGATTTTGTGAGGCTCGGATACGATACGCACTGAAACCCACCCCGGTACCAATCCGGCCGGCAGATGTCCGCCCATATCCAAGTGTGAGCGTTAAAGAAAAATCAGTATAACCGGGAACAATCCAGACCGGCATCACAGTTTCTTTACCATTAAGGTTTAATACAACCAAATCTTCATTTTTCAAACCAAACGCACCGGCTGTATTGTGACTCATCAAAACCGCATTATCCCAGGCTAGTTTGCTTACGCCATCAGGTAATTCCTGCAGCCAGCCATTATTGGCAAATCGACCATCAAAAACGGTTGCGGAGGGTTTAAAAATCACCTCCATATTATCCCGGGATAGTTTTTTTGTCATCACCGGATTTTCTGACAGATAGCTTGTAAGAGTACTTGCTGATACCGATGGTTTAAGCTGAGGTAACTGACCATTTTCCATTATGCCGTCATGAAGCACGCGGCGCCATTTCTTTTCAAAATCGGTTTTACTAATCAGTGGTTGCCAGGTTGTTCGCACCAGTTCATAACCGCTGGTTTCCTCAGCTGAAATTAGAAAATTGACCAATTCGATATTTGAGTGGCCATTAAATAATGGCGCGATCATTGGCTGAATAACACTTAGTGTTCCATCATTGGCCTGGGCATCACCCCATGCTTCAAGGAAATGTGCCTGCGGGAGATGCCAGGTACACTTTCGGGCAGTTTCATCTGCATGTAACCCCAAATGAATACTATGGGTTAGTTTTTTTAGTGCATCAGAAAAATCCAGATCTGAGGGTGATGTATAAACCGGATTTGTTCCCAGCATGATTACTGAATCTACTGTGCCATCGTTGATTGCGTTTACCAGTTCAACGATATCACCGGGATTATCCAGCAATTCATATTTGGGCCGGCGATATGAGACGGTTCTTCCGGTGTTACCTAAGGCAGAGTTGATCGCAAACACCAGCGCCTGCACCTGTATTGATTGGTGTCTTCCTGCGACAATAAGACTCGCACCTTTGTTTGCCTGGAGATCCCGGGCCAAAACGGTTATCCATTTAGTATCAAAATTGAAATCCGCCGGAGTTCCAATTGAACTCAAACCCGATACCGGAACACCCTGTTTTTGTAATTCCTTAGCCAGAGCAACACAAAAAGCGAACATATGTTGTGAAGGCAGATTTTTACGATGATCGGCCATGCCGCCGGTCAGTGAATAAGAGGATTCAACCACATACAAGCGGTTCATTTCATCTTTCACTGAATTAACACGGCGTCCATCACTAAATCCCTGTGCGGTTACAATATTTTCTGATTCAGTCGTGATAAAATCTGCTTCAAGTGACAAAATCACTTTTGCCTTTTTATATGAATACATGGGAATGAGATCATCCTGACCGCTGGCTGCGGAAATGCCTGCACGGATATTATTATCATTCACTGGTTCATAAACATACCATTTCGCCTGTGGAAATGCTTTCAGGAATTCATCTCGAAGCCGGAATAAGGTAGGCGATGCTGCTGATTCACTTAATATGGCCAATCCTTTTCCCTGGTTTGTCATATATTGACCATACAACCCTTGCCAATATGCTACAAAATTATCCCATTTACTTTCTACGCCTTTTTCAAGCGGTAATTGGGAGCGGTCCGGATCATATAATCCCAATATAGCGGCCTGCATCCAGAGATTACTCTTTCCCAGACTGGAAGGATGTTTTTCATTTCCTTCAACCTTTGTTGGGCGGCCTTCATGGGTTTCGACAACCATACCATATGAATTCAGGCCAAACGGCATTGTCGTTGCAAAATTACGGGGTATACCGGGAATGATTTCTTCCGGTGCCTTTACATAGGGCATAATTTTTTCCACCGGACGGCGACAGCTGACCAAACCGGCCAATGCCATAGAAGCGCCCATCAGAGTGAGGAATTTTCTCCGCTTCATCCCACTGCTCAGTTCTGAAGCACCTTCTGGAAACTCACGCTGTAAAAACTCTTTGAATTCCGGTGTGTCGGCCAGTTGATTTAAACTGCGCCAGTATTCTTTACCCGCTTTTATATTTGTATCCATTTTCATCTATGACATCCTGAACAATCTACTGGTGGAGCAATATTTTTTTCTTTTTTTATTTTTGCGGCTATTTCGCTTTGGTTATCGGGAGCAACCCAGTTCATATTTGTTATTTCGCTAACCGGCCGTAAATGATCATCCGGGTTGCGATGACAGTCCAGACACCAGCTCATGCTAAGCGGTTTGACCTGCATGACTTCTTCCATTTCGGCTACATTCCCGTGGCAACTGGCACAACCAACGCCGGCATTCAAATGGGCACTATGATCAAAATATGCATAATCAGCTAATTTATGAATCCGTATCCACTCAATTGCTCTGCCCGAAGTCCAGCTTTCACGCACCGGAAGTAACTTTTTACTGTCGGTTAATACCAGGGTATGACAATTCATACATGTTTGGGTGGGTGGGACATTGGCTTTTGCCGATCGCTCAACTGCAGAGTGACAATAGCGGCAATCCATACCAAGGTCTCCGGCATGCAGTTTATGACTGTATGGTACCGGCTGTTCCGGCCGGTAACCGACATCTGTATACTCCGGTGACCAGTAATACCATATAATCAAGATTATCATGATCACCCCAAAACCCATTAATGCAACTGCATATGCCGGCATTTTGTTTGTCCATTTTGGAAATATCTGGGCCACGTATATTATCCTGTCATTTTAATAAGCACAATATTAATTCATTTGGATAAAATGATAGATTTGGAAAATTTTTTGCTTCCGCAAAAGAAGGTAAGTTAAAAATAATATTAATGCTCCTCAAGAGTAAAATCGAAGTAAGTTAAACATTAACAAATGTAAATTTATAAAGACAAAAGATAAAAGACAAAAGACAAAAAGAATGCTGTTGAAAACATATGAAATAACTATATTAATATCCGGTTCATATCTAATTCTTCTGGATAATTCATCTCTCGCAAAGACGCAAAAAAATCAATTAGAAATTAGAGATTATTGATTTCTACTTGCCAATCGCCAATTACCAATTCCTAATTCCTAATTTCTCATCTCTAATCTCACATTTCTAACTTCTAATTTCTAACTAGAAGCCTGCTATTGCAAAATTATCAACCACCATCGCGATAAATAAACCGAACAAATAAATGATCGAATAGCCAAAAAGACTGCGGTAGTCTTTTTCTTCCTGTGATTTTTTAGCTCTCAGTGATTTTTTTATAAAATAATATCCCAGAATAAGCGCTGCACCAAGATAGATCCAGCCAGACCCTGTGAATACCAGCGTAATGCTTGTCAACACCAGGACGATCGAATAGATTAATATCTGATTCAGCGTTACCACATCACCTTTGATTACCGGCATCATTGGTAATTTTGATCTTATGTAGTCATCCTTATAGAATAATGCCAATGCCCAGAAATGCGGGGGCGTCCATAGAAATATAATAAGAAACATGATCCATGGAAGCAGATCCATTCTTCCGGTTGCTGCGGCCCAGGCACCTACCGGAGCCATTGCGCCGGCAATTCCTCCAATTACAATATTTTGTGAGGTATTCGGTTTAAGCCAGAGTGTATAAAGCAGGCTATAAAATAAAATGGTCGCCAGGGACAGGCCAGCCGTAAGCCAGTTAAATAAAAATCCGAAGATCAATACACCGGTGATACCAATAGCTATGGCAAATATTAGTGCTTTTTTCGGACTGATTGCGCCCTGAGGTAGCGGGCGGCGTTTACTGGTCCGTGTCATCTTGGCATCAATATTCCGTTCAAAATACTGGTTCATGGCATTTGCGGAACCACCGGTCAAATAGAGGGCGAATAAAACCATCAAAAAATGGAAGGGTTTATCAATCATACTGCCTTCTACCAATAGAGCGGCCGCACCGGTAATAACAACCAGTAACATGATGGTCGGTTTTGTAAGTTGGATATAATTTTTCATCAGTCTCTTTTTAATTTATTTTGATATTTTTAAACAATGTTAAATATAATCATGTTTACGCACACGTTTTCAAATTATTTTATTCACTAAATTGGTCGATTTGTGTAACCTTGCATAAACAGGTTTTATTCCGGTCTAGCCAATATTTTTTTTATCTAAAATTGCTCACACAGAAATGCAGTATTTTAGTTAGAAGTTAGAGATAAAAGTAGGCCGTTTGCAATTGCAATTGACGATTGGCGATAGGTTATAAGCGATTGGCAAGTACCAATTTCTAATCTCTCATCTCTAATTTCTAATTGAATAACTTTGTGCCTCTGTGCCTTTTCTTAGGGACTACGGGACTCAGGGACTTAGGTGCTAAAAAAAGTAATAATTTTGAATGTTGAATTTCGAAATAAAAAGTACTTTTTGCCTTTCTTAGGGACTACGGGACTTAGGGACTTAGGAACTCTGAAATAACGATATTTCACCACCCCAACATCTGCCGCAGTTTTTTTCCTGCGGAGCGGCTGATGAGGAGTTCGGTCTTTTCCTTATTTTTTATAATCAAGCGGTAGCCTCCGGCAAACCAGGTCTCGATCAAAGCCACATAATTGAGATTGACAATGGTCGCCCGATGAATACGAAAAAATTTTTCCGGATCCAGACGATTTTGAAGTTCGTCCATGGTATAATTTATCAAATATTTTGAAGATTCTGTGAAGGCAGTGACCATTTTATTTTCTGAGCTGATGTATAGTATTTCATCATCCGTCATGATATATATTTTATCGCCGATTTTTGAGGGCAGGCGCTTTAGATAATTTTGCTCCGTCTTCCAGTTTGCCAGCAAATTGTTTATCAGTTCAGCATTAGTATCACCCAATTTTAATTTTTCACGCACTCGTTGTAAAGACGAATCCAGCCGGTCTGCTGAAAATGGCTTTACCAGATAATCTACGGCCTGCAGTTCAAAGGCCTCATGTGCGTATTGATTAAATGCCGTAACAAACACCACTAAGGGATCATGAGAAATGAGTTTCAGAACATCCATTCCTGAAAAATCAGGCAGATGAATATCCAGAAAGATCAAATCCGGTTTGTGGGTATCAATCGCTCTAATCGCAGCCTCTCCGGACATGCATGTGTCAATCAACTGTATATCATCATATTCCGATAACATATCTTTCAATCTGTTTAATGCCGGTTGCTCATCTTCAACTATAAGGGTTTTAATCATAACAATTTTCCGGTATGGTTAAAGTTACAGTAGCACCCTGACCATATTCTGATTCCACCGTAAGCAAATTCGATTTTTTATACATAACCTGCAATCGCTCCTGAATATTGGCAAGAGCATGATCCGGTATGGGAATTTTTTTCAGAATTTGCGGCAGAATTCCTCTGCCATTATCCATAACCGTCATTCGTATGCCTGAACCCACTTGAATTACGGAAACGGTTATGCTTAGTGATTTATTTTTATCATTCCATGCATGGCGGATGCAATTTTCGATCACAGGTTGCAGTATCAGGCCGGGAACTTTAAAATTTTTATCATCAAAATTTTCAAACCATGAGACTGTTAAAGTTTCATCAAAGCGAGTTGTTAAAATGTTAACAAACTTTTTGGTAAAATCAATCTCGTCAACTAACCGGACACAATCTTTCTTTGCATTAACACTGCGGTATTGTAATATGTCACTGAGCTGGATGATCAACTCCTCTGCTTTTTCCGGATCATCTTTTATCAGGGATGTGATGGTATTTAGTGTATTGAACAAAAAATGGGGTTCAATCTGGCTTTTTAAGTTATGTAGTTCGGCGCGATCCCGCAGTTGTCTGCTTCTGTTTTCGCGCCAACGCAATTCCACATAACTGCCCAACAGACTAACTATGCCAATGAACACCAATATGGCGAAAAAAATAATAATGACTGGTTGCTGCAGTTCAGGAAAGAATCTGGAGAACTCCAGATTAAACGGATAAGAGATAAACTCAACCACAGTATTCCATAGTTTGTTCAGCAAAATCTGTTGCATCTGCAGATTGGGTGTGACTAGCAGGGTTTGAAACAGCAAACCGATAAGATATGCGAATGAAATGGTGATGGTATATGTCAGTGATCTAAACAGCCATTGCTGGGCAATAGGCAGCACCGTCAATTTTAATACCACATATTTTCGCACAATTTGTATAGAAAAAACTAAGATCAGCGAATAGAAAAAACCAATGAGCACTGCCTGCCAGAATACCTGTATTTTTATCAAAAGTAAAAAAGAGATAAAGGCGCCGATAACGATAACGGCGCCTGAACTGATTAACATATTTTGTCTAATTTTCATTGGGCTGTTTCGTTTACCATCCTTTTGGTCTTCCAAATATACATAATCAGACTACCCATACCAAAGCAAACAAATGTAATTGCAAGCAATCCACCCAGATATGGTATTTGAATGACCAGGCAAATAACAATCAGACCGGTTATCAATGGCCAGAACATCACCTTTCTGCCATTTGTTTTAGTGACCATTTTCCAGATATAATCTCCAACATACAATGCACTGAAAATAAAACTCAGGTATGCTAAAATGAGATATAGAACCATTGCTATCGCCGCCACCGGTATCGTAATTACGAAAAGCGATATGATAGTAAGTGCGGTGGGAACAACAATCATTGTGACCAGGCCCGCAAGAAGGCTGAGGGGTGCATTGGAACGGACATATGTAATATAGTCTTTACTTGAATTTCTAAATACCAGGATTATCAATACCCCTGTAATCAAAAATGAAAAGAATGCCCAATAGAAAAATGGGGTCTGAAAGAAGTATTCCGCTTCCTCAAAAATCAATTCCAGATCAGCAGGAAATACCTCGAGTTTGTTTTCATCAAAGCCATCAGGAACTGTCAGTATGGTACCACCATCGGCTGAATAATCCGAACCGAATTCTACCTTATCTACCTCCAATTCGACCGTACCGCCCACCCGGCCGTCAAGCATGGCATATCCTGTGCCACCCTTAATAAATCCGGCAACTGGGGCACCTTCCTGCAGTAATTCTCCGCATCCGACAAACAAATTCCCTTCCAGCCTGGCATCCCTGGTCAGACGAACCTGCCGGCCAAAGGCCAGTACATCTCCACGCACGGTGCCGTCAATTGTAATGACCTCGGCAAATACGATCAGGCCATCATTGATAATACCGGTCAGTTTAAAATTACGACAGGCGACCAATACATCATCCTGAACTTTGCCATCGATTGTAACGGTCTCACATCCGGCATAGATATCTCCCGCGGCATAGCCAAACACATCAACATTTTGACATCCGGCGAACAGGTCCTGATCCAGGGTATCACCAAATGCTACTTTTTTAGTATGGCCGGAAAAATATTCTGCCGAATATGAATTGATGCTGAGCATGAGTAACGCAATTACTGCAATTCTGAAATACATGATATTGTCTCCCTATATTAAATGTTGATGAAAAGATACGGCCAAACACGCGCGAATAAGAGCAAATTTTGCCGGATGGTCAAATAGGATGGATGAATGGCAGAAATTGGTGGTTGAGTTACGGTATTCTCGCTAAGCGGAGATTGAATTGAATATATATCACATGGTGAGAAGCAGATAAAATACGTGATTTTACTTTTTGCGGTTAGATTTCTTTTTGCCGGATTTTTTATCCTTTTTTTTCTTTTCTTTATTCTTCTTTTTCGGTCGGAATTCGTCTGGTGAGATCAATGCATTCAAATGGGTGACCGCCATATCGGGATCAAGCGTTAATGCATATTCCTTTTTGGTGACTTTTAAGACATCTACCGGTTTATGTAAAAATGTCTGGATCTCTTCTAACAAGGATTTCTCATCACTGCTGCAAAATGATAGCGCCACGCCCAGGCGTACACCGCGTCCCGTTCGACCCACCCGGTGTACATAGTTTTCAGTCTGTTCCGGCAGATCATAATTAATAACAAAATCTACATCAGGAATATCGATCCCGCGTGCTGTCACATCAGTGGCAATGAGCAACTGCGATTTACCGGATTTAAACTGCTTCATTACTTCGGTTCGGTCAGACTGATCTTTGTCGCCATGAATTGCCAGGGCAGGAATGTTGACTCTTCCCATTGCCTTAACCACCCTGTCAGCGCGAACCCGGGTTCTCACAAACACAATAATCTTACTTTCAGGGTTGTCGTGGATAAACCTTTCCAAAAAAAATCGTTTGTCATCCATTTCCACAAACATTACAAAATGGCGGACGTTTTTAGAAACGGCATCCTCCGGTGAAATCTGGATGCGAATGGCCGTACTTTTTACCTGGGAAAACGCCAGTTTTTTGATTTCCCGATTAATGGTCGCGGAGAAAAAAAGGGTTTGGTGCCGTTTCGTTAGTTTACGTTTGACCGCCTTGATATCATCAATAAAACCCAGGTCCAGCATATGGTCGGCCTCGTCAAGAACCAGGGTGTCAACTTGGTCCAGATGAATATATCCCTGACTAATCAAATCGAACATACGACCCGGCGTGGCAATCAATACATCGAGCCCTTCTTGGAGTTTTCGAATTTGTGGATCCTGCTCGACACCACCATGCAAGGCATAAGTCATTACACGGGTGTGTTTAGAGAGAAAATGGAAGACTTCTCCGATCTGGGCGGCCAATTCACGGGTGGGCACCAAAACCAGACATTTAATGCCTTTTGCGTGCCGGCTTTTTTTAACCCGGTGGATCTTGTCTATAAGGGGTATGGCGAATGCCGCGGTTTTACCTGTACCGGTTTGCGCAATAGCCAGAACATCTTCGCCCTTAATGATTGAGGGAATCGCTCTAAACTGAATATCCGTTGGCCGGCGGAAGCCAAGATCGGCAAGGTTTATTTTTATCTCTTCGGATATATTATATTGGTCAAATTTCATTCTATACCCCGGTATTGAACGAAGAAGTTTAAAATACAACCACAGAGGACACAGAGTAATTATTTATTATTTAATGACTTAGGAGAAATATTGTTTTCTTCTCCTTTAAAACTTCAGAATTATTTTTACAATAGATCCTGATTTTTGCGACTTAATAATATGATTTACTACTACTTCAATATCACGGTCGACGAAACATCGATTTGTCGATCGGAGAATGAATAATATCTTCTGAAATTAACAAAAACAATTAAATCATTTTTTAAGTACCCTACTAATTTTAAAGTATTGAAAAAAACCTATAATTTATCTCAGTGATCTGTGTGGTTTACTTTTGTTTTTCATTTTTTCATAGAACTTTTGACACTACCCTGAACAATGGACAAATTAAGACAATTTAATCCTGAAGTGCACTAAGAAAAAAATATTTATTTAATGCGAGAAGATGTCATCCATTTTATATCTTTCTATATCATTGAAACAAATTGTTTTTTTGTCCGTCTTTATTATGAGTTATCTCATTATTTTGCATAAATCTTCTCCGGATATTTTATCCGGAGAAGTACCGTAAACAAAAATTACTCAGAGAAAACACCATGAAATCGATTACCCGAACAGAAGAGATGATTATGCTGGCGATCTTGAATTTGAATAAAGATGCTTATTTAGTTGCTATTCAGGCATATTTATCAAAAATTTTTGATAAAAAAATATCTCTGACCTCAGTCCATATCCCGCTGCATCGGTTAGAAAAATACAACTATCTGACCACAAAAATGGGTGAGGCAACGGCAGTGAGAGGGGGCCGTCGAAAAAAAATCTACAATGTGACCGATATTGGTTACGAAGCATTGGAAGAATACCGCAATATCTCAAATAAACTCTGGGATAATTATTTGAAAACAGAATCCCGGTAATCCGACTTATCATGATTAAACCACCCAAAATATATGAGTCCGTTCTGCAATTTATTGTTGATTACGATGAGCGGGAATCACTCTGTGGTGACTTTGCCGAAACTTACGCTTTTATTGTAAAAAAATCTGGTAAAACAAAAGCGCTCTGCTGGTATTTATGGCAAATTATAAAACTATTTCCGGTATTTGTTTTTGAATCATTGACATGGAGTCTCGCCATGTTTACAAATTATTTTAAAATTGCAGTACGGAATCTTTTGAATCAGAAAACATATTCAATTATCAATATCTCAGGTCTGGCCTTCGGTATCGCCACTTGTCTGATTATATTTTTGTATCTCAGAGCAGAACTTCGTTATGATGAGTTTAATGAGCATTCTGACAGGATCTTTCGTCTTGAAAGACAAAGCGTGGGACCGAACGGAGAAATTACTGGTTCGGGTAATACATTGGCCCCTTCATTTACAATCCTCTTAGAAAAAGATTTTCCTGAATTTGAGCATATTGTGAGATTGTACCAGAGACAAACACGAGTAGAGTATGGACTAAATAATTTTGTTGAAAGTAATCTGTTTTTTGCTGAAAAGGATATTTTTGAAGTCTTTACACTTCCTATGGTAGCGGGCGATCCGGCAACGGCCTTATCAAAGCCGTTTTCAGTTGTATTATCCCAGTCAACAGCACAGAAGTATTTTGGATATGAGGATCCACTTGGCAAAAAATTGGAGATTTTTAACAATGTGTTTGAAGTCACCGGTATAATCGAAGACACTCCCGAATATTCTCATATTCATTTCAATGTCATCCCTTCTTACCTATCACTCAGAGGATTTGGCGGTGAGCTACAATATAAAAGATGACTATTTTTTGGGTGCGGATAATTTTACCGATAACGTGACATATACCTATGCAAGATTAGCAAATAATGTTGATCCAAAAGATATTTATGCAAAAATACCCGATTTTCTTGATAGAAATATTCCCCCCGTGACTATAAATGATGGGAGTGTTAGAAATGCGAGTCAGCTGGTGGGCATCGGCTTTCGAAATATTAAGGATATCCATATTCGCGAGGGTGGTGAGACTGATATTGAACCGACAACAGATTCAGCATATATAACGATTTTCACCCTCATTGCTATTTTTATTTTATTTATCGCCTGTATTAATTTTATTAATCTGTCAACCGCCCGGGGGTCTAAAAGAGCCAGAGAAATAGGCTTAAGAACCGTGGTCGGCGCAAACCGGTCCTCATTGATCACACAGTTTATCGGGGAATCGGTATTTCTTTCATTTTTATCTCTGCTTCTGGCTATTATTCTGGTAGTACTCTCACTGCCCCATTTCGAAGCCTTCATCGGCACAGACTTGAGCTTTAATATATTTACGGATCCATTCATTCTAATTATTCTGATCGGTATATTTATTATTACCGGAGTGGTTTCCGGCTTGTATCCTGCTTTCTATCTGTCATCATTCAGTTCTGCATCAATTTTACGAGGTGAAATTACCCAGGGCAGCAAAGGAGTTTCCTTTAGAAAAGTGTTAGTTGTTTTTCAATTTGCCATATCGGCCGCTCTGCTTATGAGTGTAGGTATTATTTATGATCAAATGGATTATATGCGTAACACGGACCTGGGATTTGACAAAGAGAACGTTTTATTGGTGCCATTCGAACAGGATATGAGGGACCATTATTCAGATTTTAAAAACAGTTTGTTGCAAAACGCTGGTATTATCTCGGTGACGGCATCAAAAAGGGCGCCTTCCGCATTTCTTGGCGATGCACCGGGATTTGAAATAGAACTAAATGGCAAGGTGCTGAATAATCCGTTCAGTATGCCACATAACAGAGTGTGGCATGATTTCTTTAAAACATATAAGATGGAAATAATTGCAGGCAGGGATTTATCCATTGAACATCCCACCGATGACAGCCTGGCTTACATTATAAATGAAGCTGCCTGTCGCAGCCTGGGAATTGAGAATCCCAATGATGTATTAGGGGCAAAGTTTAAGGCCGCTGGTTATATTGAAGGAAAAATAATCGGCGTTGTCAGAGATTTTAATTATGAAACCCTGCGTAATGATATCGTCCCGGTTGTAACATATATTTCTGGATACGTTAATACCATGGCAATAAGAATTGCTCCCGGAGGATACCAAAATTCAATTCAGGCGATTAATAATGTCTATGCCAAGTATAATCCGGGTAAAACGTTAAAATTTACTTTTTTAGATGACCGGCTTGATGCGCTCTATAAAAACGAAGCGGCGATGATGGAATTGTTTAGTCTATTTTAGTATTCTGGCCCTTTTTATAGGATGTCTGGGTTTATTGGGCCTGGCATCTTACACAGCTGAGCAAAAAACAAAAGAGATTGGTATCAGAAAAACATTGGGTGCGTCTGTGGGAAATATAACCTTACTCCTATCATCCAAATTTACAATACTGGTTTTGATCGCCAATCTTATTGCACTTCCGGTTGTATATTTACAAATGAATGACTGGTTAAATAATTTTGCATACAGAACCGATATTAAGATCTCCATGTTGATTATCACAGTAGTAGTGTCAGTGGTAATTGCTGTCGCAACAGTAGGTTCACAAGTAATAAAAACCGCGATACAGAACCCGGTTAAGGCACTTCGGGCAGAATAAAAGCAAGAAATATTTTTATAGATCAACAAGAATATCCGCCAGATGATTAAAATCGATATGTATCGTCCTGATCCTTATGTCAAATCATATCCCGATGTCAATGAATGGCATATCTGACTGCATTCTTACCTTCATGCTTGGCCAGGTACATCAGATCATCTGCCATTTTAACTAACGCATCCGTCGCAGGTGCCTTAGTTTTGCAGGTCAATACACCAATACTGAAAGTAATCGGCCAATCTTCAGATTTCATATCATCCAGCAGGTGGTTTTGAATGGTGGACAGGGCCACACGCGCGGCTTCCTGGTCGGTTTCAGGGAAAAACAAAACAAATTCATCGCCGCCCAGCCGGGCAATAGTATCCGTTTTACGAATATTCTTTCTGATCGAACCGACTACTTTTCGCAGCACCTCGTCGCCGGTATTATGACCAAAGCGATCATTTACCGTTTTAAAATTATCGAGATCAATATAAATCAGAGTAAACGGATGCCGATATCTCTGGAAACGGTCTGTCTCGATCTGGGCCAGCTCATAGAAATAACGTGAGTTGATTGCGCCGGTCAGATAATCGATGCGTGCCAATTCGCTTTCTCTTTGAATTGCGTTTTTCAATGCGGATAATAGCAATGTAATAATAGCAAAAAAAATAACGCGAATCAGGCTGTTCCAAACAGGAATAAATGAATTAGAATACACATGTCCGTTTGCCACATCAGCAGCGACCCAGACCAGCACACTTAAGATTGCAGTAATGAGTCCCAGACGCTGGTTTGACAGCCAGGTAACAAGGGCAATCGGAAGCACATAAAAAACCGAAAATCCAAATTCATATCCGGTTATCAGATCTACGATACCAATTACACAAATGAGCGCAAATCCTATCCCGAAACTGGCCACAGGCTTTATTTTTTTTTCAAGTACTGCCAATAAATTCATGCTTTTTCACCGGTTCTAATTATAAATTGAAGCATACACAAACACTTTGGCAAAATTTTGTGAATCAATCAGACCAAGTTATCCAATTTTCATAATTATAGTAAATAGAAAAGTTATAAGAATAATCGGCAAGTTGAATATCTTATGAGAGGAACGATTGTTTTTTTAAGTAGTGTTATAAATCAAAAAAATTTTCTGTTAAACCGTAATGACAACATTCCCCTTCTTATGTCCTTTATCGACATAACTGTGTGCTTCGGCTATTTGTTCCAGCGGATAGCGTCTGTCTATGACCGGTTTTATCTTTCCACCCTCCATCAGTTCTCTAAGCAGAGCAAGATCTTTGACCCTTTCACCGGCAGGTCTTAAACCCGTCGCCGCAATCCGGAGCTTTTACCGCCGAACATCGCCGTCCATAGTACCTGAGGAAGAACCGCTAATGTGATTCCTGCTTCGAGAAAGATGCCCTTTTGATTCAGTAACACGTTACACTTTGAAAAAGAAGTCTTACCAACCGTGTCAAAAATAATATCGTATGTTTCACCGGATTTGGTGAAATCTTCCTTCGTGTAGTCAATTACCTTATCGGCACCCAGAGTCCGTACCAGGTCTGCATTTGCGGTACTGCAGACTGCCGTAACTTCGGTCTCATAGTACTTGGCTATTTGCACGGCAGCGGACCCGACACTGCCGGACGCACCATAAATAAGCACTTTTTGACCTTTCCGGATATTTCCCGTATCGCGCAGAAAAGGCAGCGCCGTTAAAAAGCCATCCACACTCCCGGCGGCTTCTTCATAGCTCATATCAGATGGTTTTGTGGCCAGCACGCCATCCTGAGGTATACATATATACTCGGCATTGGCGCCAAAGCCAGGACCGGCAGTACCAAAAACCTTATCTCCTTTATTAAATGAACGTACGTTTTTGCCGACCGCTTCAATTTCACCGGCTAATTCTTCACCGAGTCTGGTAATTCTTGGTTTTCGCAAGCCGGTAAATAATCTTGAAAAATAAGGCTTTCCTTTTCTAAAGGTACATTCTGTCGCAGTTACCGTTGTTGCATAAATTCTGAGCAGGACTTCATCATCCCTGGGTACGGGTTTTTCAGACTCATTTAAGCTGAAGAACATCCGGTGGTCCGTATTTTTTGTATTCTATTACTTTCATATAGTTTGCTCCTTCCTCATTTTCTCTATTCTGATCTGAATAAAACTCATTTAATTGAAGGCTGTAATCTTTTGTCAATGGCTGCATACAGGAGAACATCCTGTTTTTTGCCTTTTAAATCGATGTATCCAAGTTTGGTAAATTTGTATACGTTGTCACTTAGCATATTTGTTAAGTATTCGGAGATTAATATTTCCTGTTTGAATTCATTGCACTTGCTTTGAATTCTGGCGGCAGTATTGACGGTATCTCCATGATAGGCAATTTCCTTTTTGTATTTACCCACTTCAGTTACAGTAACGATACCTGCATTCACACCCGCTTTAAAAAATGGGTTGCAATCATATTGATGCCGGTAATATTCCTGCCTTTTTAATAATTGCATTTTGTAATTAAAGAAGGCGTTCAGACAATTGTGATTTTTTAACCCGTCCTCAAGTTTCCAGGTCAGAACGACTTCATCACCAACATATTGGTAAATTTCAGCCTCGTCCTCCACAACTACTGCCAGATCATTGAAACAGTCCTGAATTAACATACTGTATTTAATGTGACCCAATTTCTCGGCCAGTTGTGTAGAAGACTGCAGATCGAGAAACATAAAAATTCTTTCTTCTTCCTGGGGAGTGTAAAACTTTCCGCGCAACAACTGAACCAGCTTTCCCGGTCCAAGCATCAGGTTTACCTGACTAAAAATGGTCATTAGCAGTTCTACCGATATAATATAAAAATATACAGGAAAACTGCCGTCATCAAATGAAAACAGAATCAAATCCGTTGATATATCAAAAAATAGCGTAGCTACCACATAGGATGCTAAAACAAGTGCTGCTAAGAAAAAAACAATATATGTCATTTTAATAAACAGTAGTTTTTTAATGGACATACGTTTATAAACGTACTCTTCTGTCAGAATTTGTACATATCCTGATAAAGCACCGAAGACAGGACCGATTACCAGAACAAACAACACACTGGGTAAAAAGTCCATCTTTACCTGCCCTACCTCAACGGTACCGATGCCTCTGACAATGCTCAAAAATATCAACGCTGCCGTCCAGCCAATGCAGTAAACTTTAATAATCCGGAATCTTCGTTTGTTCTTAAATTTCAATTTATGAATTCTTTACTCTTTTATACTTCAGGTATTTTATTACTTTTAAATAACAGCCAAAATGTCAAAGACAATTCGCCAATCACTCCCGGTATGAGAACAATCATTAGAAATACATCTTTATAGTCGGGATAGTTTGGCAACAGAAAATTTGCAAAGCTATCGGTGAGATAACCGATTGAAGCGGCTATCAGTAAAATGCCAATAATTTTGGAGATGAATTCCGACTTGAAGATCAAATATCCCAGTAAAAACAGATGCAGGCCGAAAAATACCAGTCCGATAAGCCATAAATTGTTAAATGCATTATAGTAAATCATTACCTGGGCCTGCATTTGACCAGTCGTGAACACATTTAGATAATCATGGGCCCCTAATATTTGCAGGATGCTAAATAGCTTGTATAAAGCGAGTCCAAAGATAGTGCTGTTGACAAGTCTTAACCAACCGGAAAGCAATGAAAGATTTTTGTCAACCGGTTTTAGTAAAAGGTAGAGTGCCCAGGCCAAAAATACATCAAAAACAACCATTATGATAAAGCTGAAAATACCAATCCGGAATAAAAAATCGTTGTTGGTAATGTTCTTTACCGTTGCTGCCGCATCCCCGGGAATAATAAGATTTTCAAGAACAAAAAAATTAGAGAAGATACCTGTTACAAAAATTATCAGGTAACCAATACCGGCAAATTTTGAGAGCATTTTGGGTGAATTCATTTTTCCTTCCATATGTTATATTTCTCTTGATCCGGCACAATATAAGGTGCCGAACAACATCCCTTTTACTGACAAAGTTAAATTTCCAAAACGAAGTTTTTACAAGTATCATTCCGGTTCCGATGGATTTTTGTATTGCACGGCAAGGCTCGAGTTAAATTATGATTCCGTTTTTTGCAGAGTGAAAATAAAGGGTGTTTGCTATCGGACAATGTACAATATAAATTCAGAAGAGAGATTCCTTCTCAGCGCAATTATACAAAATAGTCACAATTTGGATGTCATTTGCCAAATCAACCTGGTTCAGGAACTCAGATTTTAATTTTAAATATAGTTCTGATGTAAAACTTATTGAATCGATACCAATATGCAAAAACGCCGGAAAACACCTCTGGGAAAAATTGAATTTGATGCAGATTCTTGTTCAGTAGATTCGAGATTGAACATACTGCAGGGACTTCCATTCTTTAAGAATTTGTCAAAAGAAACTATAAATGATATAAACAATGTTTTTCGTGATCATCATTATTCTACAGGAGAAACTGTCTATTTCAGCGGTGATAAATCTACTCAATTATGTGTAGTCGCAGAGGGCAGTATTAAACTGGTTAAGCACAGTATCGACGGTCAGGATGTTTTAATTGATATCCTTAAACAAGGAGAGTTTTTCGGTACCCTGGAAACACTTGGCGAACCTGTTTATCAGGAAACGGCTGAATCTCAAACTAATTCCTGTATATTGAAAATAAATTCGGAACAATTCCGGAAAATTTTACAGAAATACCCCCTGACAGCTTTAAATGTAATTGATATTATTTCGCAGCGATTAAAACTGGCTTACGAAAAAATGAAGGCCTTAAGTGTCAGGAGTGTAGAACAAAGAATTGCCTTTACTCTATATAATTTGGCAAATAAAGTGGGTGAACAAAGTGATGTTGGATTACTGATACAACTTCCTTTATCCCGCTCAGACCTGGCTGGTATGACGGGTACAACAACAGAAACAACGAGTCGGATTATGAGTCATTTCCAAAAACAAGGCATCATTAAAACCGGACGTCAGTGGGTTTCAATCGCCGACTACAAAAAATTAAAAAATCTGGCGAATATTGATATATAAGTGAAAATTATTTTCTTCATCAAACTGCACTTAATTAAGCCACATCATTTAACTCCTCAAAATTACCACTTATATTTCTCCTGAATCAAAAATTAATCACTGAAAGGAGAAGTAACATGAAAAATTTATTTCTATCTATCACCGCGTTGGTACTGATCAATATAATTTTTTATCCGGCAAATGCATTGAGCTCATTGTGATGGAATTGACGGGCCGGTCGTTTTGGCAGCAAAAGAAGCATTGAAGACAGGAGATATAAATCTTGTTTTGATCTGGGTCCAGGAAAATGATGAGACTGATGTAAGAAAGGTTTTTGCGCATACTTTAAAGGTAAGAAAGTTGAGTGACGAGGCACAGAAATTGGCGGATACGTATTTCTTTGAAACACTTGTCCGGATCCATCGCGCAGGCGAAGGGGCGCCTTACACAGGTTTAAAGTCCGCCGGCCGTGATCTTGGGCCTGCAATACCTGCAGCAGACAAAGCCTTAGATACCGGCTCGGCAAAAGAGGTACTAAGTATTTTAAATGAGGCTGTTCATAGTGGTTTGCATCAGCGCTTCGTAAAGGTGCAAAAATTAAAAGGATATGGTAAAGCAGATATAGAAGCAGGGCGTGAATTTGTAAAAGCCTATGTTGAGTTCCTGCACTATGTCGAACCGATTTATGAAATGGCTACCAAAGCAGCAGGACATGGACATAGGGCTGAAGAAACAGCTTCCCATGATGAACAGAATCATTAACATGTTGATGAGGATAGTCAGAAAAATACGATAGAACAATAAGATTGGAGGTATCCATATGAAAGAGAATTTCGCATCTGAAACGCTGAATTTAAATGAGATAGTAGATTATCAGCAGGATTCTGTGGTGAGTCGCACCCTGATTAAAAAAAAGACCGGAACGGTGACTCTATTTGCCTTTGACCAGGGACAAGCATTAAGTGAACATACGGCGCCATTTGATGCAATGGCTCAAATTATTGATGGTGAAGCGGAGATAAGCATCTCCGGGAAAATATATCACCTGAAGTCCGGAGATATGATAATTATGCCGGCGAATGAGCCGCATGCATTAAAAGCTGTAAAAAAATACAAAATGTTATTGATTATGATAAAATCTTAAAGTCTTACAGATTTTTATTAATTACAAAATTGTTTGTAAATTGCTGACAGCCCAATTCTAAAATTGAATATAAAGTACCGGGGAATGAAAAAGTCTAACCTTATAGAAATTGTCATTAATTTATAAATGAGAGTTTAATTATGTGTCGAACACAGACTCATTCAGGTAAATTTGTATCTCGCACTGATTGTTTTACTCTTCTCTCCGCAGACCTCTAGTGCTACAGAGGAATATGCGGAAAAAACGGGTAACGAATGTGCCGCCTGTCATGTTGATCCATCCGGCGGTTCCGAGCTGACCGAACAGGGTGAAGAATTTCAGAAAGATTTGGATTCTGAAGGGGCCGGGATCAGCAGAACAAGCCGTTTCATACCCATTCTCAGATTTATTATTGGTTATCTGCATATACTGACTGGTGTCTTCTGGTTTGGCACCATTCTTTATGTACATTTGGTATTGAAACCGGCCTATGCGGCAAGCGGACTGCCGAAGGGCGAAGTAAGAGTTGGCCTGGTATCCATGGTGGTCATGCTGGTGACGGGTGTGATTCTTACAATAATTAGGGTAGATTCATTTCAAATGCTGATCGATACCCGATTCGGTATATTATTGCTCCTAAAGATGTGTTTGTTTCTTATGATGATATTGGCCGCTATGGTTGCTGTGTTTTTTATCGGGCCAAAACTTCGAAAGGTCATCAATAGTGGTAAACACGGATCGGGGCAAGATCTTACAGTAGAAGAGTTTGCCTATTATGATGGAAAAGAAGGGAGACCGGGTTATATTGCCTACAACGGTTCGGTATATGATGTATCAAAAAGTGGAATCTGGTATGAAGGGATTCATTTTTTCAAACATCCGGCAGGGGCGGATTTGACCCGCTTTTTGAGTCAGGCGCCTCATAGTGAAGAAAAAATATTTAAGATGCCCAAAATCGGGCAATTGGTGGAATCTGAAGTGAAAAGTGCGAATTTGAAATTTAAAAAAATATTTTATGTTCTTGCTTACTTTAATCTCACCATTGTATTTTTAATTGTATTAGTTCTGGCATTGTGGCGATGGTGGATTTGAGAGTTTAATATGGTTTTAAACGCCTGATTCGCCAGACAACTAGTAACATCAAACATTAGAAAATTGGTGGTGTCAAAAGTTCTATGAAAAAATGAATATCAGGATTAAAAGATGAACCACAGAGCACTCAGAGAAAAACTCTGAGCCCGCCGGTGGGCGGATCCGCCTTCGGCGTGAAACTCTAAAAGAATATCCTTTAAGAGATATTACTGAAAAAATAATTTCATGTGCTATTGAAGTTCACTCATTACTTGGGCCAGGTCTGTTAAAATATTCATATTGCCTAGGTTCTCAGCTACCTGAGAGCAGAGAACCTAAAAGTCGGATTGTTGATCAATGATAATGTTGACAAATTAAAAGAAGGATTAAAGAGAGTTATCTTATAAGAGATCACAGAGGGGAGATGATTAGAAACAGCATTAACATAAATAATATTAATAAGTTACTCTGCGTACTCTGTGGTTATTTTCTACACTACGTTAAATACATAAGGGAGAAAATATGAAAGCAACAGAATTGCTCGTGAAAGAGCATGATCTCATAAAACAAAGTCTGCAAATAATAAATATAGTATGCGATAAACTGCAATCCGGTGCGCAGGTGGATAGTGTACATCTTGAGCAGATTGTTGATTTTATACGGACTTTCGCCGATAAATACCATCATGGCAAAGAAGAAGATATATTATTTGAGGAAATGTGTAAAACAGGATTTTCAAAACAGACAGGCCCCATCAGTGTGATGCTTTCTGAACATGTTATGGGTCGTGAACTGGTGAAAATGGTTGGTGATGCAGTAGAACAGTATAAAGCCGGTGACAAAAACGCGGTTGCTGCTATTGTTGAAAATGCCCGGAAATATGCGGCTCTTCTGGATCAGCATATTGATAAAGAAAATAATATCCTGTACCCAATGGCCGATGCCCGTTTATCTGAGGGACAACAAAAGGACATGTTGGCTGCATTTGAAAAGTTTGAACAGGAAAAAACGGATCCCATGAAACACACGGAATTTCATAAATTGCTGAATGAATTTAGCGCAATTTATCTTTCTTAATATTTTTTAAAGAAAGGAAGTTAACAATTCGCCTAGCGGTTCAAAGCCTTGCGCGCCCGTGCTAAATTAGTGGCAGCGTCCTTGTTATTCGGATCCAATTCTAAGGCCTTGGCAAAATTGTCATAAGCTGCCTGAATATTTCCACCCAGGGCAAGTACAACACCAAGATTATTGTATGTCTCAGCATGGTTAGGATCCTGCTCCAGGGCAGCTTTGTATGCGGCTTCTGCTTGCGCCAAGTTGCCGAGAGCCTGGAGAACAATGCCCAAGTCGTAATGTACTTTGTCCAAATCTGGATCCAGGCGGACAGCTGTCTCAAGCTCCACTCGCGCTTCGTCAATACGGCTGAGCCGGGACAATAGCACACCATAGGTGTGATGTGTGCCGGCATCCCAGGGATTGAGCCGCACAGCCTCCTGATAATGAACTAATGCAGCCTCAATATTACCCGATTGCATCAGTAAGGCCCCTTTTTGCGCTTGGGCTTCGCTATCTTCCGGAATAATGTCCACAGCCAGGTTAACAAGACGTTCCGCTTCATCTTCTTTTCCCGCCCAGGCTAATACTTTCGACAGGTTCCTGAGCGCCACAGCATGCGCTTTCTCATCTAGGCTGTTCACAAGATTTTCACTGATCTCGGAAATCAAAGATTCATTCCATGTCGCATCAGGAGAGACCATACCTGTCTGGGTCATCTCATCGATGATGGCCAGTGCCAGCATTCTGTTACCTTCGATTGTTGGATGCACATGGTCCAAAAACAAGTCCGATCCGGGGATGCCATTAGCCGAGTGTTCATTTACCATGAGCTCAAAATCAATAAATCCGGTGTTTTTCATTTGTGCAATATCAGATACAATCGCGCTGACGGGTGTTAAGGCCCGCAATGGACAAATATCCTCATCCCTGGCCTGGGTAAATGCTTTACGCGCTTCATCTATGCGATCGAGAGCAAGGAGAGCCCGCCCATAAAGATACAGTAAGTCGGCATCACGGTTATCTAAAGCGAGTGCTTCTTTTGCGAGTTCCACTGCACGGACGTAGTCATTTTCGTCCATGGCTGACTTCACTTTACTCTTGAGCATATCGACCCGCTTTACCTCAACATCATTTAGATCGGAACCGGGTTCGGTTTTAAACGGGGAAAAATCTCGAATGTTGGACGCGGGCGTTACAAGAATCATTCTGGCTCCGACTTGCTCGCCGATGTTCGTCATATGTAACAAACTGGTTTTGTAATCATTTAGTATGGCATCACGCATCTCGTCATCCCGGTGGTAATCATCAGGTCCGGCAGAGTTGTCGAGCAATGGGTTTACTTCTGTACTAAGCACTGCGTCTTGTTTGTAGGTAATATCATAAAGTACACTGTACAGCCTCATATGCGATGCCAATACACCAAGGCCACGCACGAACTCAGGTACTTTCAGCAGCTTATTGTATGTCCGTGATTCGAGGAACTCATTATGCCCTGAATAAACGATAAACAGATCTGGCTCATATTCTGCGAGTTCTTTCATTAGTCTGGCTGCACGGTAACTCGCATAACTGATACCTCCAGCGTTAATGACCTCCCAGCGACGGCTCGGATCGACCACCGGAAGAAATTTGCGCAGCCAGCCGCAAAAAGATGTAAGATCGTTGTACGGACGTCCATAGGTTGTAGATCCACCGATGCAGAAGATCCGGGTAGTTCCTTCAGCCTTACGCACCGGAAAAGTCTGTGGATTAAACCAGCGAAACTTGTTATGTGCAGTCTTAAAGATTTGTTCTCCATTTGGTTCTGTGCTTTTCACAAACAGCGGTGCGTATCCGGAGAAACCAACAGAGGGATCGGTGCGCTCATACAGCGGCACTACTCCGAATGCCATAAGAATCAACTCAACCAGGATAAAGAATGCCAGTGCGACGCTAATGCCCAGTATGGATTTCTTTAAGATAGCGACCATAATGAATATCCTCTCCTCATAAAACAAATTGTTCAAAATAGTTCATAAACTATTGGACTGAAAATTTTAAAATCTCTCGGACTAAATATGTTTTAAATTAAGAGACACATTTGTCAGTATCAAAAAATTTTAATTTCCTTGTTAAATAAATTTTTCATATGTCTGATTTGTCGGTGCGGCAATTTCTGCCAACAACATTTGAAAAGTTCTCTTATACATAAAAATTCTATTTGCAAACTTTGTTTGCAATACTTATTATAATAGTACCAGTGTGCCTTTTAAAGTGGCTTTATATTTGCCCCTTCAATTAAAGGTTGTATTACCCAATTTACCCATAGATGGTTTTAATGAATTCTGAATCTTCTGAAATCCCGGTCACTTTGAAAAAAAGAAAACGATATTTTTATTTAATATTTGGATTTATATTTGTTGGGATAGGTGTCGTTGGCATATTTCTTCCACTGTTGCCTACAGCCATATTTTTAATTGCTGCCTCAGCCTGTTTTATGAGGAGCTCACCCAAAGCCGCAGCCTGGCTTAAAAATAATAAATGGATCGGAGCTTATGTAAGAAATTATGAAGATAAAACGGGTTTAACCATTACTTCCAAAATAACCCATATTGTTATATTATGGATTTCGATTAGCTTTTCTGCCTATTATGTCACCGAAGATACCTGGATTCGATTATTATTGCTCTTCATTGCGATTGCCGTATCGATTCATCTTATAATGATAAAGACATTAAGACCATGATTTACTTAAAAGAGACTTCTGAAAAATGATTATTTTTACCTGAACGTCATTCTGAACTTGTTTCAGAATCCTTTTAAATAGACCCTGAAATAAATTCAGGTTGAAAATCCCGTTTTCGGGAGTGACGAAATTCAATTATTTATTACATTTTTTAGAAGTTTCTTAAAAAACCGTATCAGATTATTGAAAGTAGTATCCAACAATTAATATAAAGGGCCATGGATGCGTCCTAAATTGAGATTGCTAATTCTGTTTTTTCTGCTTCTTCTAACTGTGATTCCAGGCCGTTCGCAAGATTTTATTTACTATGGACAATTCTCTTCCTGGCTATCTGCTAATCAGCAGACAGAAAAATTTGCTCAGCTTGGCATTCGGTATATCCCGGCATTTTCTTTTTCTGCACCATTATCAAGTAAATATTCTTTAGACTTTGAAGCCTCGGCAAAAGCTTTTGCAATTGCCTATTTTCAGTCCTCATCAAAGCCGGTAAATGAAAAAGATATGTCACCTTACCGAGTCTGGACCCGGTTTACTGCATCTCAATATGAAATAAGACTTGGATTACAAAAAATTAATTTCGGTTCAGCATCAATTTTCAGGCCCCTGATGTGGTTTGATACTATTGATCCCCGCGATCCTTTACAAATCACTAGTGGGGTTTATGGCATCCTGGGACGTTATTATTTTTTAGATAATACAAATATATGGCTCTGGGGTTTGTTAGGGAATGATAAACCCAAGGGTTGGGAGTTGATTCCTACTGCGAAATGGAAACCTGAATTTGGTGGACGTATACAGATGCCTCTTTTTACGGGTGAGGCTGCGTTATCTTATCATCATCGTCAATTGAATTTGGGAGCATTTCTTCCCGTGATACCTATTGGCTTTGATTCTCTTGCTCCTGAAAACCGTTATGCTTTTGACGGCAAGTGGGATATCGGCATAGGATTCTGGATCGAAGCAGTGCTCACACATCATAAGAGTGATTTATTGCCTTATGAGTGGGAACAAACTTATAATATCGGCATGGACTATACATTTGATATCGGTAATGGATTGAGTGTTTTAACAGAATATTACGTTCTTGAGAATACAAATGAAATTTTACAGTCCGGTGAAGGCGTGCGATTTTCAGCCCTATCCCTTAATTATCCCATGGGCCTGCTGGACACCGTTGGTGGTATTGTTTATTATGACTGGGATAATAAAGATCTTTACCGTTTTCTTAGCCTGCGGAGAAACTATGACCATTGGAGTTTTTTTCTCTTTGCATTCTGGAATCCTGATGAATATAAACTTGATATTTCTACCAGAGAGAGCAGTCAATTTGCAGGAAAAGGCCTTCAATTAATGGTCGTACTCGATCATTAACTTTTATAGAGAAAACAGAAGGGTATCCTATAAATGAACGATTCTTCTATTATTAAACCAATAATTATTGGTATTCTGGCCATATGTGTTCTGGTTACTCTTTTATTACTACTTGCAGGCCGCAGCAATTATTGGCAGGCCTGGGTGTTCGGTATGGTGAATATGGCTATAATGATTATTCTGTTTTCTGTCTTTCGGGAGAAAATTGGCATTATTCGCGAGCGGATGCATCCAGGTATTGGCACCAAGTGGTGGGACAAGGTTTTCTGGATGATTTATGGTCCGATGAATTTGGCGATTATCACTGTCGCGGCGCTCGATGCTGGTAGATATAACTGGAGCCCGGATTTTCACCTGTCGGTATATATTGCCGGTTATCTACTCTACCTTGTGGCGAACACCATTCATTTATGGGCGATTCTTACCAATGATTTTTACACCAGCACCGTGCGCCTGCAGCATGAGCGTGGTCAGGTAGTAATTATGTCAGGTCCATATCGTTTCGTTCGACATCCCGGATATTTGGGTATCACATTGATGCTGTTTTGCATAGCCCTCTTACTCGGCTCATTATATGCGATGATACCATTCTGTATCGTCCTTATACTGCTAATAATTAGAACAATACTGGAAGACAAAACCCTTCAAAATGAATTACCCGGATATCAGGCATTTACAAAAAACACCAGGTATCGAATATTTCCCGGTATTTGGTAACCGACCTGATTGCTTCAATCCAGGATAGCTATTAAGATATTCACCCAAAAAGCAGAAAGTCGTTAAACTACATGAACCATGATCATCTCATTAGAACCGTGAACCTCTGTAAATTCTATCCCATGGGTATGGATCGCTTTACAGCCCTGGATGATGTAAATCTTAGTTTTAATACCGCTGAATTTGCCGGACTGGTCGGACCTAGCGGATCAGGAAAAACCACATTGCTAAATATAATTGGTTCGCTGGATTCACCCTCAGAGGGTGAGGCTTTTACAATGGGCAAAGAAATATCAACGCTTTCTCATAAAGCTGCTGCCGCGCTGCGTAATAGGCACATTGGTTTCATATTTCAGACATTTAATCTATTGCCTGTATACACTGTATTTGAAAATGTTGAATTTCCTCTTTTAATTCAGGAAATACCCGCTGAAAAACGAAAACAGATGGTCAATGAAGCGCTTGCGTGGGTTGGACTCGCCGACCGGGCACACTCAAGACCTGCTCAATTGTCCGGGGGACAGAGCCAGCGCGTAGCGATCGCCCGTGCTATTGTCAAGAAGCCGGAAATTATTCTCGCCGATGAGCCTACGGCAAACCTGGATGCCAAAAATTCTCATCATATTTTACAAACCATGGTAAAATTAAACGCAGAACTCAAAACAACTTTTATATTTGCGACCCATGATGAAAAAGTTATTAAGTATCTGAGACGGAAGATTCGATTGGATGATGGAAAAGTCAGTGCGGATGAAATATGCATTCCTGAAACAAATTGAAAGATATTATCAATGATTTTAAAACTTGCCTATCGAAATTTAGTCGGAGCAGGATTAAGAACCGTGTTGAATGTCATCGTTCTTTCGATGGCTTTCGTCGCTATCATTCTGATCCAGGGTTTACTGGCAGGGATGAACCGGCAAATTGCTGATGCAGTTATTGACGCAGAATACGCAGGCGGACAATTTTGGCACAAATCCTATAATCCATACGATCCATTTTCTTTGCAAAATGCCCATGGTATTATTCCTGAAAATTTTAAAGATTTAATCGACCAGGATCTGGCCACACCGATTTTGATTATCCAGGGATCAATATATCCGGAAGGTCGCATCCGGCCGGCGATGCTAAAAGGGATAGATCCAAATCAAAAGATTGTTTCAATACCTTCTCATTTTTTATCTCAAACCAATGTTGATCTTCCCTTATTGATCGGAAACCGTATGGCCAAAAGTCACGGCTTAAAAGTCGGTGATGTTTTGGCTCTACAATGGCGGGATGTATATGGAGCAATTGATGCCAGGGATGGTACCATTGTCCAAATAATGAAAACATCCGTACCGACTATTGATAACGGTCAGATTTGGATGCCCCTCGAGCAACTTCAAAGATTAACCGCTATGCCAAACCAGGCAACGATTTTTATAATGCATAGCGGGTATACGCAAAGTGAAAAAATACAGGATTGGCATTACAAGGATCTTGACTTTCTGTTAAAGGATCTGAATGAAATGATTGAATCAAAATCTATCAGTTCCGGACTGTTTTATATAGTTCTTCTTTTTCTGGCAATGCTGGCCATTTTCGACACACAGGTGCTTTCCATATTTCATCGGCGCAAGGAGATGGGTACCCTTATGGCCATGGGTATGACCCGATTAAAACTTATCTATTTATTCACGTTAGAAGGGGCTTTAAATGGGGTAATGGCGGCGACGCTGGCTATCCTTTACGGCATACCCTTATTCGGATTATTAAGTCATAATGGCATTGAATTACCAGAGATGGCAGATAGCTATGGTTTTGCCATCGGTGAAAAACTTTTCCCTGCTTACAGCGCCGGATTGGTTCTTGGTACAACGATCCTCGTTCTGATTATAACCACAATTGTCAGTTTTATTCCTACCCGCCGAATCGCCCGGTTAAAACCAACTGATGCCTTGCGAGGAAAAATGACATGATACGATTTTTATTCAAAGGATTAATCCGAGACCGGTCACGGAGTCTTTTTCCTGTCCTGACCGTTATAGCCGGGGTAATGCTTACGGTTGTGATGTTTAGCTGGATTCAGGGGACGGAAACAGATATGATCTCCTCAAATGCCAATTTCAACACCGGCCACGTAAAAATCATGTCACGTGCTTACGCCAGGGAATCAGAACAGATCCCTAACGATCTGGCCCTTCTGGATATTGGTCAATTGCTTAACAACCTGGTTCAGGATTTTCCACAAATGCTATGGACCCCACGAATACGTTTCGGCGGTCTGCTCGACGTGCCCGATGAAAAAGATGAAACGAAGGCTCAGGGTCCGGTTGCCGGACTGGCCGTGGACTTGTTATCCGATAGAAATATTGAGACAGATATTTTAAATCTACAAAAATCATTGGTACGTGGCCGTTTGCCCAGGGTAAAAAATGAAATCCTGGTTGGGGATCAATTTGCCCGTGATCTGCATTTGCAGATAAATCAACGGGTAACTCTGATCAGCTCAACCATGTACGGCAGCCAGACAACAGAAAATTTTATTGTAGTTGGTACGATCCGTTTCGGTGTCTCAGCCATGGATCGAAGCGCAATGATTGTTGATTTGAGCGGCATCCAACCTGTTCTTAATATGGAAGATGCCTGTGGTGAAATCCTGGGTTTTTATAGCGATTTCATTTATCGCGACAGTGAAGTTGACTTACTTAAAGATTTATTTAATACTGCCTATACAAGAACTGATGATGAATTTTCACCGATAATGTTATCCTTGCGGGATCAAATGGGATTAGCACAAACACTTGAGATGGTAAATTACTTCTCAACCTTGCTGATTGTAATTTTTGTATTTGTAATGTCGATTGTACTCTGGAATGCCGGTCTTATGGGAAGCCTGCGACGATATGGGGAGATTGGTGTCCGTTTGGCTATCGGTGAAGATAAAGGTCATATATATTGGGCAATGATAATGGAATCGATTCTAATAGGAATTATAGGATCCTCAATTGGTACCACCCTGGGCATTTTATTTTCTTATTATCTTCAGATTCACGGCATTGATATTTCTTCTATGATGAAAAATGCCTCAATGCTTATTTCAGATGTGGTACGTGCCAAGGTGACCCCATTCAGCTTTATTATAGGTTTTATTCCCGGTTTGGCAGCAACCATTCTGGGGACCTCTATTTCCGGAATCGGAATATATAAACGCCAGACTTCTCAATTATTCAAGGAGTTGGAATCATGATCGGTAAGTTTATCTGGTTAGTATTTGTTCTTCCTCTAACGGTCTTCACACAAAATCCTTCTCCAGAATGGATTCTGGATAGAGTTGATGAAAATATGAGTGCCAGCAATCGTATCTCCGAAGCTGAAATGATTATACACGGACGGCGTGGTGACCGGACCGTTCATTCAAAATCATGGATTATGGGAACAGAAATGGCATTTACGGAATATCTGGACCCTCCGCGCGAGAGAGGCACCAAAATGCTCAAACAGGGAGAAAATTTGTGGACCTATTTCCCAAGAACAGACCGCACCGTTTTAATTGCCGGACATCTCCTCCGCCAGTCCGTCATGGGCTCTGATTTATCCTACGAAGATCTTATGGAAGATCCCAAGCTAAAAAATTTATACCAGGCAGAAATTACTGATATAGATACGGTGATAAATCGTCCCTGCTGGATTTTGGAATTAAATGCCAAAAAGCCGGAGGTTGCTTATTATAAACGCAAAGTTTGGGTTGATCAGGAGCGTTTTATAACGTTAAAAGAAAACCGCTATGCGAAAAGCGGCCGGTTGATAAAAACCACTACAGTTACAAGTATCAGAAAAATTGAAGACCGCTGGGTAGCAGAAAAGATTATTTTCAAAGATGAACTTAAGTCAGGTGCCGGCACCGAGTTTATCTTACTTTCAGTTGAGTTTGATGCACAAATTCCGGATTATATTTTCTCAAAAGCGAATCTGAGAAATTAATCCGGGGATTACCATAAATATTTACATCCTATTTTTAAAACCGTGCGTCTTTATACCCGGATAAATTGATGAAACGCTTTATTATTCCTTTAAACAGCAGGAAAAAGTCTGCCGTCGATATCCAACTTGTTGGAGGGAAAGCAGCAAACTTGCTAAAACTTAATCACTTTGGTTTTCGTACGATGCCCGGATTTATTCTCTCCACAATCGTCTTTCATCAATTTATGCGTCAATCCAATCGCTTTACTAACGAAGAATTAAACCGGTTTCGACCATCAGATTATACCATTCACAGGGATCATATCCTCTCCTTACCTTTGGACCCGGATCTGGAAAAAAAAGTCTGGAAACATCATAAAAGACTGCAGGGAACCGTGGCTGTGCGGTCTTCTATGGTAGGTGAGGATCAACCAGGCACCTCGTTTGCCGGTCAATTAGATACCTATTTACACATCACAACTAAAGAATTGATTGAATCAATCAAAAAATGTTATGCTTCTCTCTTTAATCCACATTTACATAAATATGTGTCAGAAAAACAAGAATCAGTCTCAGGAGACAAGCCGGATGTGTTTGCCATGGCTGTTATTATCCAGGAAATGGTTAAGGCAAAAATTGCGGGGATCACCTTTACTGCTGACCCTATTTCTGGCCGTCGTGAAGTCATTACTGAGGCCTGTGAAGGAACAGCTGAAAAACTTGTCGCGGGCGAAACAACTCCTGATCGATATGTTGTTAATGCCAGCGGCAAAATTTCAGAAATAATGCCCCAAAAATCCGATCAAACCCTCCTATCACAGGAACAAATTCTGCAACTAGCAGCATTAGCAAATGAGATCGCCCAGCATATGGGAGAACCTCAGGATATTGAATGGGCCTGGGATGGCGAAAATTTTATTTTTTTACAGGCACGCCCAATTTCCACTTTAAAGGGAAAGAACATTTATTCAAGCAAATTAATGGCGGATATGTCACCGGGTTTAGTAAAACCACTGCAGTGGTCCACCAACACCCTGGCCATGGCCAATCAAGTTTTCGGTCGTTTATTTACTGAACTTATTGGGTCAAATGATATGGATTTTAGTCAATCGATCCGGCTCATTCATTCCCGTGTTTATGCCAATCTTACCTTTTTTGAAAACTTATTTCAGCAAATTGGACTCCCTCTTAATTTTTTCGGGATAATTGCCAGAGAAGAAAGAAGCAGACGACGACCGCCATTATCATCCAGGCTTGTATTTCTTTTAATTTTCAGATTATTACCCTTTATGGTTAAATATTCCCGTCGTATAGATCAGATGAGAGACTTTATCAAGAAACAAGATGTCGTATTGGACAGACTATCGTAAAGCGAATTGGAGTCACCACGAAATAAACCAGAAATATGAATCTTTAAAAAAACTCATGCTTTTGCATAACAAGGCACAATGGAGCATTATTATTACTGCTTTGAATATGATGATACGTAATACCATGCTAAAAAAAATGGTTCAGCGACATGCCCCCTCCGTCGAACCGAGTAATCTTATTAAAGGTCTTGCCGGATTGAAAGGGATGGAACCAAACAAAAAATTAGACTTGTTATCTCAACAGCTACACCCATTAGGATCTGACATTATTCAATTATGTGTTGAAGGAAACGATAAGAAAATTCGTCATCAGCTTAAAAGTTCACCGGAAGGTCAGAAAATCATTAACGAATTTGACTTATTTATGCAGAAATTTGGGCATCTGAGTGCCAATACAACCAATTTCACTGAAACACCCTGGATTGAAAATCCAAAGATGATCTGGAAATCAATTGGAACTGGAGCCTCACAGCAAAAGAAAATACCCGATGATAATCCTGAAATGATAAGATCAGAAAAACGGGAAGAAGTTCTGAAAAATCTTAACATGCTGCAAAAACCTGTTTTTCTGCGTCTCTTAAATTCAACTATTACTTATTTAGGTCTGCGTGAAAAAATAAGTTTGTTGCTCTCCGATGGCACCCATCAATTCAGACGTCTTCTATTAAGTATCGGAGATGATCTGGTTAAAAAGGGGATGTTGGCGCAGGCCGATGATACTTTTTTTCTTTTTTCTGATGACCTGGAAAATATAATTAAAGATAATGGGAATATCGGCGGGTTTACCGAAATGGTAACTAAACGCCGGGAGCAGATCGCCAGGGATGCAAAGATTGTACCGGAAGATACTATTTGTGGTGATCAGATTTACACCCGCCCTCAGATTGATTCCAGAACATCAGAATTTTTATCAGGAATCTGCGGAAGCTCTGGCTACAAACAAGGATATGCTTATGTGGCAGAAAGTCCGGATAATGTGCAGAAAAGTCTGACAGCTGATGATATTCTGGTCGTACCCTATACCCATGTTGGCTGGACACCGCTTTTTTCAACAATAGGGGGTATAATTGCTGAAACGGGAGGACAATTATCACATACAGCAATCATCGCACGCGAATACGGCATACCTGCTATCGTAAATGTTCAAAACGTCATGCAATTGATTAAAACAGGAGAACGCCTGAGCATTGATGCAGATGCAGGTCGTATCTATTTAAAGCATGAGAATTCATTAGAAGGAGAAGGATAATGGATTGGTATATAGTTATCATTGCAGTAATTGTAGGATATTTTATCGGTTCCATTTCCATGGCACGGTTAATCGTACGCATCTTTGCCCCAGATAAAGATATCACTAAAACTGAGCTTAATCTTGAAGGTTCTGACACACCCTTTGATATGAATATTGTGAGTGCTACCACTGTTTCTATTCATTTAGGCTCAAAATATGGTTTTATCACGATGTTGCTCGATATGCTTAAAATTATTGTTCCTGTCCTCGCTATAAAATATATTTTTCCTGCTTATCCTTATTTTCTAATCACCGCAGTTGCCGGTATGGTTGGACATATCTGGCCTGTCTATTATCGTTTTCAGGGCGGTCGCGGTGTTCTGGCCGTTTACGGCAGTTTATTCGCCATTGATTGGATCGGTGTCTTTGTCACGTCGATCAGTGGTATGATATTTGGTCTTGTCGTTTTGCGTGATGTGATCGCGGCCTATATTATTGGTGTTGTTTTTATAATACCCTGGCTATGGTACAGGACGGATGATATTGCTTATGTTATTTACGCCGTTGCAATTAACATTATTTTAGCCATCGCCATTATTCCGGAAATTAAACAGATGAACAAACTAAAAAAAGAAGATAACTGGGATGATCCGGTAGCTGTTTTTCAGTTAACAGGGATGGGGCGCGGGATTATCAAAATGGCAAAAAAGATTGGTGTCATCAAAGATAAATCAAAACCGGAATCTTCTGAGTAATTTGAGATTCTAAACGTTTTTAAATCAACATCGGATCATGCACACATTAGGGAAGCTATACATTATTTCCTGAATATTTAACACGGAGGATTCCAGCCTCTTTTTAGCTGCCTCTATTTTCACACGTTCAATATATTCTAATGGCGTATTTAATGTGGCTTTTTTAAATCTTCTACTGAAAATTTACTTCAGCGGAAAAATCGATACTTTATTGGACTCTGTTGTATATCATGTCGACTACAATATCTTCTTTGGGGCTTTCTGGCGTAAAATTAATTGCCATGATTCTAGTGAGAGTCATGGTGTCACCCTCAACATCAAATGAAACTGTATCGTCTATACCGGCGCCTTCAACAGTCAGATCATCACCATCTGCGGTCCAGGTCCCGTCAATAGTATCCTGGCTGGCATCCTCATAAGTGGTTGTGACTGAGGCGGTGCTATCTTCATTGAACTGCAGAATCGACGTCGTTGCTCCAGTCCCGGACATTTCCAAAAATTGCGTTGCTGGTATAGTTAGCTCACCTACCGGTGTGTCATACATCTTTATGGTGACCATCTGCCAGGTACCGATAATAGAGCCCCCTTGCTTTGGTTCGGGATCCGTGGCATTGTCACAGCTGCTGAAAGTAAAAAGCATCACTGTCACTATTACACCCATTAGTCCAGGCAATATGTTAGTTAATTTTCTCATAGCATCTCCTAATATTTGATCTTAATTCAATGTATTATTCTATTAAAATATTGCAAGCGCTTTCTACAAATATAGATCATTAAATACAAGTTATTATTGAGGATATTATATTTCATCCCCCACCTGCATCCTTTTCTTCAACTGGTAGTTCATTTCTTCAGTACTTTATCCGCAGCCAATTTACCGGTAAGAATCGACATCGGTACACCTGCGGGACTGTAAGCCCATTGCCCGGCCTGAAAAATTGAAGGGATGGGTGTCAAAACAGAACGATCCGAAATTTGTATTTTATTAACGACCGGCACCGGTCTTTCGAAAGTCCATCCCGTTATAGCCCCGTCTGAACTGCCGGTTCGCTTCTCAATATCCAGGGGGGTAAAAGAAAATCGTTTCATTATTTTGTCGCTTAACATGGGGTAGATCGATTCAGACATAACCCGCACGATCCGATCTTCAATCTCGTTTTTAAAGACATCGTACCAACCGGCATCCCCTACTTTTTTGAATAAATCATATTCAGCAAGGAAGCTGATAATCAGCCCTGTTTTACCAGGCGGAGCCAAATCGGGATCTTTTAGTCCGGGAATAGAAATTTCATAGGTATTTAGCCTGGTGAATTTGTCCAGCCAGGTGAGGATCTCCTCCCTATCACTATTTTCCCAGTTGTTCAACAGATTCCTCAGCTCTCCCCGATGAGTTTCACCCATGCCCTGTTTCGAGGGTGTATAGAAGAAATGCCCATGGGCAATTTTTTTGAAACTCTCCAACGGTTCATCCACCTCCAGGAAGAGCGTGAAAACAGAATCGCCACCCCGACTGGCATGCACCTTTTTACCCGTATCCTCGAACCTGGCTTTGATTTTTGGGTGCAGTCCATCAGTTACGGCAACCCGGTACAATGTTTTTAAATCAGCTGCCCAGATAAGGTTATCATACTGGTAGATGACATTCTCTTGATCTTTAGCACGACACGCATCAGCCTCGACGCTGGTAATGGTCGTTTCGGTTTTTATTGTGCCCCCGAATTCAATTATTTTTTCTTTCACGGTGTCCGCTAATTTGCCAACACCACCTTTGGGATAGAAATAATCCAGATAAAGGGAAAAATAGCTCAGTGCGAAGAATGTCGGTGTATTTTTAAAGAAATGCTGTGAAATGATATCCTTAAGGGAGGGGTTTTTCACAATCGTATCTAAATATTCTTCTATCGGCATATTCATCCGGTTGATTTTACCCACCGTGAAAATGAATTTAGGGAGCCAGGGCAGCAATTTTTTAAAAATGAAATCTCTATCATGCTTTAAATCTTTAAACACCGGATTCTCAATACCATAGAGTACATCCATGTACTTCATTATCTTTCGGATAATTTTAAGGACTGAATTAATTTCACCTTCACTCTCAGGATAGAGTCTTTTCAGCATTTCCCTGTAGGTTTCCAGGCTCTCTAAACTCTCTATATTAATGATTTCATTTTCAATGCCAATCGAGACCGGACTTTTGACTACGTCCAGTTTAATTCCTAAATCCATAAGCATGGGAAGAATAATCCCGGCATCTTCAAGGGCCCTGAGGCCGGCATCAAAATGAAATCCATCCCTGGTAAATGAATTTACTAATCCACCGCACTCTTTGTTTTTTTCAAAAAGCAATACATTGTGGCCGGCACGCGAGAGATATGCGGCTGAGGTCAATCCAGCTATCCCGCCTCCTACAATAAGTGTCGTGGGTTTTATATCAGACATACTATGACCTTTCCGCAACTAAAAATGCATATCATTCGAAGCAGTTACAATTTTGGGGGCGCCAGGCGGCCTATTTCCAGACTCTTTTCCCATAGTTCATAGGCGACCTCTTTGTCCAGGGCCGGGGGTGCAGGTTCTTCTTCAGTCGTTAAATTAAAAAATTTTCCACTAACAGTCTCAATTTCTTTTGAGACGCCCAGATAATAGAGCGCTTCGGCCGATATGTCTGTAGATTTTAGTATTTTATTGAGAAAATTCCGCTTATACCAGCGGTAAAATCGACCGTTTTCCTGACCCGTATCGGTTTTTACTGCGCCCGGATGTATGGCGTTTATTGTGACACCCGAATTTTTACACCGTTCATCAAATACGAGCATTGTCAGCAACTGGGCCAACTTGGCGGAACCGTAACTTTTTAAACCGGAATACCGGTGTTTGTCCCAGTTCAGATCATCCAGATGCAGGCCCCAGGCGGCAAAACGGTGGCCTTCGGAACTGACCAGAACTATTCTGGCACTTGCCTGTGACTTCAGCTTCGGCAGCAGCTTATATGTTATGATAAAGGATGAGAGAAAATGGACTGCCAGAACCCGTTCAATGCCGTCCGGGGTAATTTCTCTTTTAGTCAGATATACACCGGCATTACATATCAGTACATCAATCGGGGTTTTGATATTGACCAGTTCGTCCGCTACGCGATGAATCTCCTGTAAACGACTTAGATCGGCGAGAATATAATTACAGGTGACGCCGTATTCGTTCTCAATCTTCTGGCGTAAATCCTCAGATTTCTGCGGATCACGATTAATGCAGAGGAGGTTTGCCCCCTGAGAGGCGTATTTTCTGGCGGTTACATACCCGATGCCCGAGGTCGCCCCGGTGATAACCACGAGTTTTCCTGTGAATGAATCAGGACAAACTTCAGGATCCCGCTTACCATTTCTTATCATGGCAAATATATTAGACCACTCATACTCCCGGAAATATTTAAAAAATTTTTTGTTTATCTTCATCACTATTTACCCGAATTTCTTGTGCATAAATTTCCGGTAGGCGCTTCCGAATCTCGGGATATTGTCAAAAATGTCTCCCCATAGGTCATAGTAATCTCTCTGTTCGGCAATTTTGCCCGCTTCATTGAGGGTAACGCGACTTGAACCGTAGAGGACGGAACTTGGGTTCTTCTTGTAGCTGATGGTCATCTCCCATTCGATAAAAATAATATTTTCCTGCTGGGCTGTCCTGACAACATGCATTTTTAAATCTTTTGATCGATCTGCCAGGCGTTCAGTCATTGCGGTAAAATCTGCGATGCCGTGTATTTCCTGGATAGAATCCCGAAAGTATATCTGGTCATCATAATAGGGCAGAATATGTGACCAATCAGGTTTCCCTTCTGTATTATAGGTTTTGGACCATAATTCTTTAATGGAGTCTTGATTTAGCACTAACTTTTCCCCGGTATCTTTTTCCGGCATGTTACTCTTCCTTTTTTCGATTTGAAAACAGATGCCGTTTTAACTTTACCTGTGTTTATGACAGATGGTCATGGGCGCAGGATGACCAGTGTTTACAAATACATGCCCAATGCAAAAGTATAATTCTGGTTGCGCAGCGGCGCAGGCGCCTCACCCGGAAAAGTCGGCATCAACAATGTATTCCAACCAATGGTAAACCGGTAACCAAAAAACCAATCTCTATCCAGGAGGGGAAATTCGACACCAAGGCCATAAAGGAAACTGTAATCAAAAATATCGAGGCCCTTTATTTCATCGGAATATTTAAACTGTATCTGAGCACCATCCACTTCAACAGTACCCTCCAGCTGGACTTGACCATTTAATAAAATAGACAGTGCATACCCACAGGTCCCGTATATCTTAAATTCGCCTAAATCAAAAATGACGTATTTTAAAACAAGCGGGATTTCAAAATAGTTAATATCATATACGACATAGGTATTGACTAATTGGTCAGGTATGCCAATGTCCTGTCTGGATCCTTTCATGACATAGAGAAATTCCTGTTGTATACTAAACTTTTCCGTGACCGGAAAATTAAACAGCAGGCCGCCTGCCGCAGCGTGCCTCCAGAAGGTATCTACTGTGTATTCATTATCTACGGGGGTGATCCCGTACTGAAGCGACATGCTGTATCCCCCCCTGAACCCAAAACGCAGACCGGTCTGGGCTGAGAAGGAATTAGTTAATAAAACAAGCAACAATATGGAAGCACCAATAAACTTTTTCATTTTCCCACTTTAGTTATGGATGATCATGCGAGTACATATTCCATGATTTTGAAATACAATGTTGATCCTGGAATAGCAGAACTTATAAATTTTAGGTTTTAATATAGCAAATTTTTAAATGTTTTTTATAGTTTTAATTTAATTTATTCTATTCATCCTCCACTATCGTCTGGTCTTTTAGGACGCCAGAGTCCTCTATGTTCTTTTTAAAGTTTACAAACTCTTTCCTTAATTTGGCTAGACATTGCCAGGCAATAAGCGCAAACGACAAACCACTCAATCCAAAAACCAATCCTATCATTATCTGATGCCTTAAATTATGGATTTTTCTCTGAACTATTGATGCAGGAAAAGTCAGAGGACTATAATTTGGCATTAAGCCTGGAATACCACACTTAGTATAGCGACCCGAACCCTGGTTGTGCCTCACGAATCGTTCGCGTTGCCCACTCTACGGGGCAGGCGGCGGTCTCAGCGAACTCTTTTGATTAATACGATTTACATTCAATAATTTAACAAATTATTCAATAGTTCCGGCAAGTGGAGTATAATCGATTTTGTCCAATATTAAAAATAACATGGATATATTATAACTTGACTTTTAAAATATCCATGCTATATTAAAGATATGTTTGAACGATGGCTAGAAATAGATACTAAAAAGAGCGGTCTTATAATTGGTCCACGGCGGAGTGGTAAGACAACATTACTAAAAATGCGTTTTCCGGAATACAACTATATTACCTTGGATAATCTCGATTATTTAAACTGGGCGATTAGGGATGCAAAAGGATTAGTTGATCATCTTGGACCTAAAACGATCATTGATGAAATTCAGCGTAAGCCGGAACTGACAATTGCCGTAAAAAATGCAATAGATAACCAAAATGCCCATATCCTCATGACTGGTTCCAGTTCAGTTGGACTACTTGGTGCGATGGCAGATACCCTGGCGGGTAGAATTCAGATATATTCGTTGCCGACTGCCTGCTGGGGAGAAAATCTTGGTCCTCCGTCGAATAAAATATTCGAAATAAATACAAATCCTATTCTTATAAAACAAGGACAGCGGTCATTATCTGATGCCATAAATTATGGATTGTTCCCTGAAATATTGATGCAGGAAAAACCGGTGGATAAAAAGGATCTGTTACAAAATTATCGTGATACATATTTTACCAGAGATTTGATGCAATTATCAAATATAGAGAATATGGAAGGTCTTTTATCTATTTTTTATCACTTAGCGAGAAGTATTGGATCTCATCTTGAAGTTTCAAATTTTGCTCGTGAAGCAGGTCTGAGCTACCCAACAACAAAAAAATATTTAAATAATATGCACTATTCACAGCTAACATTTCGTTTATATGGATATCAATATGGGCCAGCGAAAAGATTTATTAAGGCAGCGAAAACCTATTATTCAGACAATGGTATCCTTACGAGTCTAAACATTCCTCTTAATGAAGGTCAACTTTTAGAGAACTTTGTGATTTCTGAATTTGAAAAAAGAAGAAAACTCGGGTTAATAAAATGCGACCGCTTATATTACTATAAAAGTGCGGCGGGCAGAGAAATTGATCTGATAATCGAAGGCAAAGATGAGATTTATGCCATTGAAATTAAAAATACGCTTCGACCATCCGAAAGAGATATCAGCAATCTGGTTGAATTCTCAAGGAGTATGAAAAAAAAGGTCAAAATGTTTCTCTTTTTTCCGGGGGAGGAATATGGTTCTATAAAAGAGGTTCAGATAATTCCTGTGTCGGGTTTATTCAGAGGACAATAAAAAGGGAAGCCATTAGTATGACTTCCCATTCCCATTTTACTGGCGGTCCGGACCCCGAATCGTTCGCTTTGCTCACTCTACGAGGCAGGCGAGACTTTCCCGATGTATCGGTGACAACTCCTGCGTGACTATTTTTATATTAGACTTTTAATATACTTTTTACTCTTTCGCGCCTTTATTTCACGTTCACGTTTTAAAGCGGCAGTTTTATTTTCAAACACCTCAATATAAACCAAGGTCCAGGGAATTCCACGTTTAGTATATCTGCCCCATCCCTGGTTATGCCTCTCTAATCGCCAGGGAACATTGTCAGTAATACCAGTGTAATACCGGTCAATTTTCTTTGAATAAATAATGTAAACTTTCCACATAACATTCCATAAATAAAAAGGCCCTGAGGATTTCCCCAAGGCCGTCGCGTGCTGGATCCCGATATCCTCGCTTTGCTCGACATCAGGACCGGCCCCGAACCGATTGTTTGCTCACTCTACGGGGCAGACGAAAGTTTTCTGTAAATCAGGATCAATTCCTGCGTGACCGATTCATATAATAATGATTCACTGTAAATTATAGAGCTGCTATATTGATATACTTGACACTAGGTTTTTACATCATTAAATTAGCAGACTCTAAAAATTGGTCCGGTAGTTCAATTTGGTTAGAGCACCTGCCTGTCACGCAGGAAGTTGCGAGTTCGAGTCTCGTCCGGACCGCGAAGGCCTTGGGGATATCCCCAGGGCCTTTTTGTTTTTTGAACATAATATATATACTTCATATTCAAACAAAATGATTTAAAATATCTTAACTAAGATTTGGGCATAATAAAATATATTTAGTAAATTCCATACTCTGGAATTTAAGTATAATACAAGGATATGAACTATGACAACTGCAAAAATTACCTGGACAAAAGTAGACGAAGCACCAGCCCTGGCCGCCTTTGCCCTGCTGCCCGTTTTAAATGCCTATACCAAAGGCTCCGGCATTGAAATCGAAGAGGCCGATATCTCGCTTGCGGGACGAATCATTGCCAATATTTCTGATAACCTGGACGACTCACAAAAAATAACTGACTTTTTGAGTCAATTGGGTGACTATGTAAAGACTCCCGAAGCAAATATTATCAAATTACCAAATATCAGCGCATCCATTCCGCAACTCCAGGGTGCTATAAAAGAACTGCAGGATAAGGGTTATAAAATTCCCGATTTTCCCGAGGAACCAAAAACCGCTGAAGAAAAACAACTGGTTGCCAGATTTTCCAAAAACCTCGGATCCGCCGTCAACCCCGTGTTGCGTGAAGGAAATTCCGACAGAAGGGCTGCCGTTTCAGTTAAAAAGTTCGCCCAAAAGCACCCGCACAGAATGATGAGAGACTGGCCGACATCGGGATCGAAAGCCCGCGTTGCCCATATGGATGGCAATGATTTTTTCGAAAATGAAAATTCAACCACTATTGAAAAAGCGACTAATGTCAGAATTCAATTCGTTGGTGGTGCCGGGAAAAAAACTGTTCTCAAAGATAAATTATCTCTATTGGCTGACGAAGTTATCGATACCACAGTGATGAATGTTGCCGCCTTACGAAAATTTTATGCACAGCAGATAGAGGTGGCAAAAAAAGAAGGTGTGTTGCTGTCTCTGCACCTGAAGGCTACCATGATGAAAGTCTCCGATCCGATTATGTTCGGCCATTGTGTGTCGGTCTATTATAAAGATGCCCTGGAAAAACATGCCGCCGTGTTAAAAGAGATAGGAGCAAATGTAAATAACGGGCTGGCCGATGTTATTGAAAAACTGGACCGGCTACCTGCTGAAAAAAAATCTGAAATTGAAGCCGATATTGCTGCAGTATATAAAGATCGTCCTGCCCTGGCCATGGTCGATTCAAGAAAAGGAATCACCAACCTGCATGTGCCTAACAATATTATCATTGATGCTTCCATGCCAAATGTGGTTCGGGACGGCGGCAAAATGTGGAATAATGACGACGAACTACAGGATACCATCGCCATGATACCTGACCGTTGTTATGCCACCATTTATCAGGAAATACTATCGGACTGCCGGGAAAATGGTCAATTTGATCCTTCGACCATGGGTAATGTCTCGAATGTGGGCTTGATGGCACAAAAAGCCGAAGAATATGGATCCCATGATAAAACATTTGAAGCGCCGGACAATGGAAAAATTTGTGTTGTCGATGAAACTGGGAAAACTATTCTTGAACAACATGTAGAACCCGGTGATATATTCAGAATGTGTCAGGCCAAAGATGCCCCTATCCGCGATTGGGTACGTCTGGCGGTTTCCCGGGCCAGAGCTACCGGCGCACCGGCCATTTTCTGGTTAAATGAAAACAGGGGACACGATGCACAGATTATAAAAAAGGTAAAAAAGTATCTCCCAGATCATGATACCAGCGGACTTGAAATTCACATTATGGCACCGGTAGATGCGATGAAATTCACCTTAAAAAGAGTCAGAAAAGGGGAAGATACAATCTCCGTAACCGGAAATGTACTTCGTGATTATCTGACCGATCTGTTTCCCATCCTGGAATTGGGTACCAGCGCCAGAATGCTTTCTATTGTACCGTTGCTAAATGGTGGCGGATTGTTCGAAACCGGCGCAGGCGGCTCGGCCCCTAAACATGTACAGCAATTTTTAAAAGAAGGACACCTCAGATGGGATTCATTAGGTGAATATTGCGCACTGGTTCCGTCTTTAGAGTCGATTGCCGAAAAAACTAATAACGAAACCGTCACCATATTTGCCGACACTCTGGATCAGGCTATCAGCACATATCTGGAGAATTCGAAGTCTCCGTCACGTAAAGTGAATGAACTGGATAACCGCGGCAGTACATTTTATCTGGCACTGTATTGGGCCCAGGCCCTGGCTGAGCAGGATAAAGACACTGCCATTAAAGACCGGTTTACCAAGGTAGCCGCTGAACTTTCAGCAAACGAGAGTAAAATTGCCGAAGAAATGCTTGCTGCCCAGGGAAAACCGGTAGACATTGGTGGATATTTTATGCCGGACCCTGAAAAAGCCAGCCAGGCTATGCGTCCCAGCAAGACATTCAACGCCATTATCGATGCACTTTGATTTTTAATTCAGCAGCAAGAGCGTATTGAATTCATCTGACAATACGCTCATTGCTGTTATGCTAGTTAACAACGCATAAATTTGACAACGTGATATAAAATATCATATCTTGAAGATATATTTGGCAATGACCCTATAACTAAAATCCGATCATATTCTAATATTCATATTGTATCTTTATCGAATCTTAATACTGTGTATCTATATTGATCCCACATGAGTCAGCGTGATTTAGAAATGTTTCCTCTGTGTTCCCTGTGGTTTTGAACATAATAAAATTTGCTAAGGAGATAATCATGAAAATTTTTATAACCATCTTTCTGACACTTTTCCTTTTATCATTTTCCCGGGCCCAGATAATAACCAGTTTTGAAAATGATTCACTCGATGGCTGGCGTTCGGAAGGTGATGGTAAATACTACCTTGAGGCTGGAGTTGGTAATCCCGGGATCTGCATGCGGATAGATGATGATGCCACCGGTGATACCAATTTAGGTATCGCGCCCTTCCAATATGTAGGGAACTGGGCAGCGGCAGATACTTCCGATTCAATTATGGTTGATATATTTGTTTCTAAAATTAGTGGCACCCTTATATCTGATCTATGGTTGTTTCGTATATCCGGACCCGGGGGAAGTGCAATATCTCCCGGGGTGACACCCGGTCTCGAAGAATGGGAACACTTCTCTGTACCCCTGGACTCATCGGTCTGGAAACAAACCTCGGGTACCTGGCAGGACCTGATGGCATATGTGAATCACATGGAAGTTCGGGGAGAATTTATAAATGGTGATGAATTTGTACGCCTTGATAATATCGAACTCTCTTTTTCTCCAAAAATTGTTCCTGTAAATCCTCCTGTTCTTTCAGACTTTGAAGGTGGAACCTATGAAGGCTGGGCCATGGAAAGTTCGGGCGGCGTGTCCATACCAACCAGTGGTGGAAATCCTGGTAGGTATTTGCGCATAGCGGATGGTGCAAGTATATCGATGGCTATTGCACCGCCCAAATTTCTCGGCGACTGGACAATGGTAGAGGAGAAAGCAGCTTTGGTGTTTGATTTGAAAGTAAGCACTACTGGGGCAGATTTTCTAATTAGTGACTACCTGATAAAAATAAGCGGTCCCGGTGGAGAGGCAACAATACCGATGGATAGTTCCATTACCAAGGCCTTTAACCAATGGTATACTCTAAGTTATCCTGTATCACAAAATTCATGGAAGATACTATCCGGAGACTGGAATTCAATAATATCAGATATACGTGAGCTGCGTCTTATCGTGGAATATATAAATGGTAGTGAAACTGTCTGTATTGATAATTTCAGAATATCAGATAGTCCACCTGTAGCTGATTTTACAGCAGACCTGGTTTTTATCTTTCCCGGAGATAGTGTACAGTTTTCTGACCTGTCAATAAATGCACCAACTTCATGGGAATGGACTTTTGGCGATGGTGAAGTTAGCTCAGATCAATCACCATTGCATTATTATTCCCAGCCGGGATTATATGATGTCAAACTCACCGCGTTTAATCAATTTGGTAGTGAAACTTTAACAAAAGATGACTACATCCAGGTTGCCGGAGTTTCTGATTCTATCCTATTTGAAGATGACTTTGATAACAGTGAAATTCACCCGGCGTGGCGGCTTAAAAACGGCACATGGCAGGAAAGAGATGGCACGATAATTCAAACATCCAATTATTATGGCGGAACAATTGATGCCGCCTGTTATGCCATGGTTGGTAGCCACTTATGGAAAAATTATCGATTGCAGGTTGATTTAAAATCCTCTGACAATGATAAAATCGGTGTGGTATTTAACTATCAGGATGCTGGTAATTTCTATTTATTTACCTGGCAAAGGGAAGGCACTCACCGCGCCATTAAACGATTTGTGGATGGTCAATGGATGAACATTGCATCAGACTCAGTAAACTACGAAATCAATCAATGGTATCAACTGGATTTGGTAACCCGCGATGGGCAAATTGATTTAAGCATAGACTCTACTCTGATCTTCTCAGTAGAAGATACTACTTTTATGAATGGGAAAGCTGGTTTGTATTGCTATGGAAATCAAAGCAGTTTCTGGGATAATCTCATAATCGAAAATCTGGATTATATAAGTACAACGATACAAACTGATCCTCGATCGGTATCGATTGAGTCATTTTCCCTGTCACAGAATTATCCAAATCCGTTTAATCCCAGCACATCTATCAAATTCACCTTGCCGCAAGAGGAATATGTCAGGCTGGTTGTTTATAATTCACTTGGACAAACAGTGCAGGTTTTGATCGATCGGGAACTGGTATCAGGAAATTATGAAATATCATTTGATGCAAAAATCGTTGCCAAGCGGCACCTATTTTGACAGGATTAACAGGAATAATAGCCAGGTTAGAAAAATGCTGCTCTAAAATAACTCAAAGAGGATTTTAAAATAGTTATCTAACTGGATAGATTCTTTACTTAGAAGTGAGAGATGAGAGATATGGGATTGGTAATTAGGAACTGGTTACTTGTAATTTGTTACTTGTTATTTAAGGATATTTTGCAGCTAATTCATATTTGTTCCAGGCCAAATTACCAATGACCAATTACGAATTACAAATCTCCACATCTCTAATTTCTAACTTCTAACTTCTAACTAAATATCCTGTTATCCGTTAATTCGTACTATTCCGATCTTCCACTTTTTTCCCCGGTTAATTGCAAAATATGCTGGGTTCTGCTATTTTGACCCACTGGAAAGAAACTGATCTGAACAACCAGCGTATCAGAACCTAAAACCAAAGAATAGTCCATGTCAATTTCGCATCTTGATCGAAAGCTAACCCTGTTTCCGGTAACCAATATTGTCATTGCCAATATGATCGGAGCCAGTATTTTTACCACCTCCGGCCTGCTTATGCAAAATCTGGCTAATCCTGTTCTCATGCTTATATTATGGGTTGTGGGCGGCTTGATCGCATTATCCGGTGCCCTGGCCTATGGCGAATTGGGTGCCACATTTCCCGGTGCCGGTGGTGAATATTTATTTCTTTCAAGAATATATCATCCTTTTTTTGGTTTTCTTAGCGGATGGGTATCCCTATTTGCCGGTTTCTCAGCCCCAATTGCCGCATCTGCCATAGGATTTAGTGTCTATTTATTCCGCGCTTTTCCAATTCTGGGACAGTATTCAGAATCTACATTTCTTATTGGTGAAGACTGGATGATACGCATTGTGGCTATTATGATCATACTATTATTTACAGGTATTCATCTGCGTGGTATTCAATATGGTGCACGGGTTCAGAACGCACTGACGATACTTAAAATTGCCCTGGTTACCGGACTAATCTTGCTTGGATTTTTCGTCGGTAAAGGCGATTGGAATCATCTAACCCAGATCCAGGCGTTTTCATTTAGACTTTGACAACTGGAAAACCATAGGCCTTTCACTTATGTGGATTATGTTCGCATACAGTGGATGGAATGCGGCAACTTATATCGGATCTGAAATTAAAAATCCCAGGAAGAATTTGCCATTATCCCTGATCCTGGGTACCGGAATTGTAATGGTCGTTTATTTTTTTATTAACCTGTTTTATATATATGCCGTGGATCCGGAGAGCATGAAAGGTGTGATTTCAATCAGCGGATTAGCAGTCAACAAAGCATTTGGAAGCACATTTGATACGACAATATCCGTACTAATCGCATTTGCACTTTTCTCTTCTCTCAGTGCATTTATTATTCTCGGGCCACGAGTATACTACGCAATGGCAAAAGACCGCTTATTTTTTAAGAGTTTCGCCTCGGTTCATCCCGAATCCCATGTTCCCTCCCGGGCAATTATTCTTCAGGGCGCAATCGCTTCACTCATGGTACTTGACCGGATCATTTGATCAGATCCTGACGTATATGGGATTCTCGCTTGGTATTTTTCCTTTGTTGGCTGTTTTGGGTATTTTTAAACTGCGAAGAACCGGACATTCGAGTTTAAAAATTTCCGGCTATCCAATTTTACCTGTATTTTATCTGATATCCGGACTAAGCATTATGATTCTGGCGTATTTTGAACGACCAATGGAATCCATTTTGGCATTACTTACCATACTCATTGGATTCCCGGTATATTTTATGTTTAAAAGGAACAATCCTCAAAACAATTAATAATAAGTGGCCCCTGTTTACTAATTCTTAACCGCCAAGTACACAGAGAAGACGCTGAGTACGCAAAATAAAAAAAATAATAAAACTTTGCGTGCCTTGTGTAATTCTTCGCGATCTCTGCGGTTATGAACATACTGTCCATTGATCTCGACATGCACTTACATCTTTGCTGCCTTTTCGAGAATCGCTGGAATGGCTTCATCCATCATAAATTTCATATCTTCATAACGAAAAGTTCTTTTTTCAAAATCAGTATTCTTTATTTTATTCAGCAGCCGGTCATTTAATTCCTTAAAATAAGATCCATAAATATGATAACTGTCGGCCTGGTGTACATAGCGGCCCAGTTTGACGGTATTGCCTGATATCTCCGCGATGCGGTCAGCTATTTTTTTCTGCAGATGAATGAGTGCAAACATGTTCATAAATGCCGCTTTGTATGCATCATTGGACCGGAATCTTACATTCATATTTAAGTACCAATCATCTTCAGTACCAGCCAGCATGCGGCACCAGATACTTTGCAGACAAGCCGGATCATAACAAAAATTATCCTCCCAGACTTTCCAGGTAATGGCCTGTGCACGTCTCGAATAGGGTGTTTCCGCTAGCTTTTGTGCCAGGATCTCAATTTGATCAAAGGGATTTTCCATACCCGGAACACGATAGTCAAACATACGCTGGTGATAGGTATACTCCCAGCGTGTATCCGCTTCACCCGCTTCAGGATCCCGTACGCAATGATCTTTTATTCCATCCAGAACTTCCATAACATATTCCTGCAAATCCTCTAATCCGCCGGGCATGTCCTTGTGAATCATAGGTTCAGAAAATGGTTCTTTAACAACCATCATCATAGTACAATCCTTACTGGGCGGATCATCTGCTTTATCATATTCTGTTTTAATATCACATCCATTTTCATTCACGCTTACGATTGACTTTTCCCAGACCTCTGCAAGACTATTACCTTCAATAAATAAAACCGGTATGTCACCACCCATTGCATCATCTCCTTTGATGTGATTGTGATAAATTAGACAAGATTACAGGATACTAAATTAAAAATTCGCAATTGGCAATTAGCGATAGGCAATAATCACGCCGGAAAGTCGAAGATGCGACACCCGGCGGGTGGCCTGAGAGACGCTGAAGATTTTGAATTGGTAATTCGTAATTGGTTATTTGACCGGAACAAATATGACTTAACTGCAAAATATCCTTATTAACAAATGACAGTTACAAGTTACAAGTTCCTAATTCCCAATCTGTCATTTCTAACTTCTAATTATAATATCTTCGTGTCTTGGTGTCTTTGTGGTAAATTCGATTTTGCTTTCCCGTCACTCAAATTAAACGACGCTATTTAAACAATCAAGTTTTATCACCTGGGAATAAATTCAGTTATGTAATTCCTTATACGCAGCACATTCCTAACTAACCGGAGTAATTCGTGTTTAATAAAATTAAAAAAATTCAATTACCACATGTTTTTGTACTGCTTACATCTGTCGTTTTTATTTGCTCTGTTGCCACCTATTTCATACCCTCCGGTGAATTCGAACGTGAAACCAGAAAAGTTGGAACCATAAACCGGACTCTGGTTATACCAGGCACATACCAGGAATTGCCAAAACAATATTCACTCAAAGGGGTGATTCTTGATGATCAGCAGGGAAATGGTGCAACGCCTGTGAGCTTATTTGGATTTCTGAGTGCTATCCCACGGGGAATGGAAAAGGCGGCCGATATTATTTTCTTTATATTTATCATTGGCGGCGTGTTTGGAATTTTACAAAAGACCGGTACCATTATCGCATTTCTGCAAAAGCTGCTGGATGTATTTAATAATAAGCCCATTATCCTGGTGATTCTTTTAATGCTTGCCGTTGGAATTGGTGCGTCTACTCTGGGAATGGGCGAGGAATTACTACCTCTGGTTCCGTTATTTCTGATTGTATCTAAAAAATTGGGCTACGACCGTATCTTTGGCGTGGCCATCGTCTGGCTTGCTGCTGAGGTTGGCTTTGCCGCCGCCACCACCAATCCATATACGGTTCAGATTGCGCAAAACCTGGCGGAAGTACCGCTGAACAGCGGCATCACATTTCGTTTAATCTTTTTTATTGTAACCATGACGGTTACGGTAATTTATTTAATCAGGTATGGTACTATGATAAAAAATGATCCGGCAAAATCGATTATGCCCGAAGATGATTTTTCGCTTGATGGTCTGTCATTTGAAAAAATCAAATTTCAAAGAAAGCATCTTATTATCATTCTGACCGGCGTTAGTTTGTTTGCATTTATCATCTATGCCGTTCAGGTTTTTGGCTGGTGGATGAATGAGATGGCCGGTGGATTTTTTTTGTTGGGTATTCTCTGTGTCATAATTTCAAAAATGAAGATACAGGAAGCGACCAGTGCTTTTATTAAGGGTATGGAAGATATGGTGGTGGCCGCCCTCGTCGTTGGCTTTGCCCGTGGGGTACAAATTGTTCTGGAAGATGGGCAGATTTTAGACACGATAATTAATCATGCGGCTTCGACCCTTCAGCACTTTCCGGGATATATAGCAGCAGCCGGTATGCTTATCTTTCAGACAACACTCAATTTTTTAATTCCTTCAGGATCAGGACAAGCCGCCGTTACCATGCCGCTTATGGCCCCCTTATCCGATCTGGTTGGTGTAACCAGGCAAACCGCAGTTTTTGCTTTTACCTGTGGTGACGGATTCTCAAATCTGATCATACCCACATCCGGAATATTAATGGCCGTACTTAGTCTGGCCAAAGTACCTTTTGTCAAATGGGTAAAATTTGTATTCCCACTTTTCATCGGCTGCATCCTGATTTCAATGATTTTCCTCTATATTGCTGTTCAGATCAACTACTAATGTATCATAAATAATAAAACTGCAATGAGATAAAGGAAAAAAGGATAACAGGATAAAAGTTGAAATTAAATTTATAACCGTCATATAACCTGGATTATTTACCTCTCGCAGAGGCGCAGAAAATTTGAAACTTGGAATTGGTAATTCGTAATTGGTTATTTGATGGGACGAATATGAATTAGCTGCAAAATATTCTAAATCACAAAGCACAAATTACAACTAACCAGTTCCCAATTCCAAATCTCTAATCTCTCATTTCTAACCTCTAACTTCTAACTTAATACCCTGTCATCCTGTCTAAAAAATGTTTACTTCTTCTCTTCCCACATGGCAATGGCTTCCTGATTATACTTTACGTATTGATCATTTCCGGCCTTTTTTGCACTTTCTGCACTAAGTTTGGCTGTTTCAATCGCAGCCTCATAATCACCAAGTTCCGCCTGTATCCTTGATTTTAATCTGATCATCCAAAATCCATCAGGATTCAGTTCAACAGCAGTATTTACCCATCCCAGTGCTGCTTTCATATCTTTACCATTTTCAAAATAGTAATTGGCTGACTGATAATACACACCCGCTTTATCCTTGGGTGGATTCTTCATGATCTCTTTAATCTGACCCATGACCTTGGCATCAGTATCACATTCCATTTTGAATGCTGCTTCTGTCTTATCCCAACGAAGTACTATGTTTGCTGAGTTATTGGTTATATCGGCCACTTCGATGGTAAAGCGTTCAACCGGTGAACTGAGATTAACGGATTTAACTTTGAAACGCGTGACATCTTCCTCTTCTTTATACTCTCCAAGGCCCGAGCCAATACTTTTGCTGATAACAATCGTCCATTCGGTCTTCCCGGGAATCGTGTATAGACCGTACTCACCGGCGGGGACTTTGTTTCCTTCAAGAGAAACTTCATCACTGAATTTAAGTGTGGTTGTCGCATTGGCACCTGTGCGCCACATCTTGTCATACTCAACCAGACCACCAAAAATTTCACGGCCCTTTACTCCCGGGCGCGAATATGAAATTGCCACATCCATTACACCAACGGCTTGAGTGATAGTAGCTTTGGGACTGGGAGCGGGTGTTTTCAACTCCTGGGCAACAGCGGATTGCAGAAAAAATGCCAACACAAACAAATATATTGCAGAATACTTATACATACTTACTTCCTCCTTTTAATTTACTTCCATTAACGGCTTGGCCCTGCAAATTATTTCTAAACTCAGCTCATTAAAATTCACAAAACGGTAATGGCCTACTGGAAGTTTCTGAAAAATGTGAGTATCTGCTGTGCTGGTCTGATATCGATCAGTATTAGCCGATACACTAAGTAATCCGAAAACAAGCCCGATAATATTTATCAGACGAAAATTGAGGGAGTACTATGTCCATGGCAACGCCGGTACGTGCAAGAATATATTATAAAATCGAAGAAAAAATATGTGAGCGCGGAGACTATGTAGTTAACGACGAATTAATTCCCGGTTATCGCAATTACTTTTATAATTCAGCAATCTGGCTTACCTGGAAATTACCCCGCTCAACAATGGCCTTAATAAGCTCAATCCGGAAATGGACCTGGAAACATCCCGGTATTAAATACGACCAGTCTAAGATGGACCTGGACAAGCGCCGTCAGGACCATTTCACCGATTACACCGTTCAGGACAAAAGAATAAAAAAATACGAAAAATTCCTTGGACAGGAATCCACCATTTTTACCCAAATCCAGAACACTTCCGGTCCCAGTGAGATTTATGTGTTTTTTGATGATGGCAAAGAAATTAAAATAAAAGCCAACGGCCGCGATAAAGTATTAGAGAAACTGCAGAAGATTTTGAATTAGGTCTTTTTAGCCTCAGAGCACACAGAGATGCTAGTAATTAGGTCCTTGGTACTCGGCTCTCGGTGCTCGCCTCCATATTCAAATTTTTATATCATCCCAAGCATATATAAATTGGCGTGAATGCATGGATCCTAAAGCCTGTTGCCGAGATTCTATTGTTAATCTATATATGCCTATCGCCTATTGCCTACTGCCTAAGGAATACTTAATACCGGCTCCTTTTAATTCCCCAAAATAATCTATATATTATATTCTATATATACTCTGTGTTCTCTGTGGTTTAAAAAAATATTTGTGGTGGAAAAATCATGAAAGTATTATTCATTGGTGGTACCGGTGTCATCAGTTCAGCTTGCTCTGAACTGGCCATCGAACATGGAATTGATCTATACCTGCTCAACCGGGGACAGAGCTTCAGATCGCCTCCTGAAAAAGCAACCATCATCTCGGGAGATATTCGTGATTCCCAATCTGTAACTCAGGCACTTGGTGATCAAGTCTTTGACGTGGTGGTAAACTGGATTGCCTATACAGCTGAACATATTGAAACAGATCTTAAGCTATTCAAAAATCATACAAATCAATATATTTTTATCAGCTCAGCCTCCGCTTACCAGACCCCACCTGAACGCCTTCCGGTTACTGAATCAACACCGCTTGATAATCCATTCTGGCAGTATTCACGGGATAAAATTGCTTGTGAAAAACGACTGATCCGGGCATATAACGAAGAAGATTTTCCGGTTACAATTGTCCGGCCATCACACACTTATGATCAAACCAAACTTCCCATGCAGGGCGGATATACCATTGTGGACCGCATGCGCAGAGGTAAAAAAGTTATCATCCATGGCGACGGCAGTTCTTTATGGGTACTCACACACCACAGAGATTTTGCCAAAGGATTTGTTGGATTATTGGGGCAACCGGAGACGATTGGCGAGGCATTTCAAATTACATCGGACGAACTGTTAACATGGAACCAGATATTTGAACTTGTTGCAGATGCAGCCGGCGCAAAACCGGATATTGTTCATGTTCCTTCAGATGTTATCGCAAGCTATGACAAAGATTGGGGTGATGGTCTGCTGGGTGACAAAATGCATAGTATGGTTTTTGATAACTCGAAAGTCAAAAAGTTTGTACCCGACTTTTCGGCAGACATTCCATATCACCAGGGAGTCGTTGAGATCATGAAGTGGTATGACAGCCATCCTGATTCCCGGACGATCAATCAGGAATTTAACCAATTGATCGACCAAATCATTGAGAAGTATTAGTAGATATCCCTTCCAGAGAATTCCAATTGTTAAAAATTGCTCCTAAATAAATAAGGCAATTCTACCGGTAGATAATTACTAAATTAAATTGTTTATATTGTGTATTAATCATATATCATCCTTACAGGATTTTAACTATGCTGTGTCAAAAATGGATAGAAATATATAGCCCCTGACGAGGTTATGATATCGCGGATATATAAAGAACCGCGTAGCGGTTCTATATTTGTAGTAAATGGAATTCCCAAAAACATTTAAAACCCCTTTGGGGGTGAAAGAAAATATTCGTATACCGGCAATATTGCCTAACAGCAAATAGTTTCATATGAAAACAACTATAAATGAATAATGTCCAAATCCAAATGACAAATAAATGTCAAATGACAAAATCTCAATGCCCAATCTGGCTGCTGGCAATTTGAAAATTGGTCATTGGGACTTGATTTGTCATTTATGCTGGATTGGACATTGGACATTATTTATTAAAAATATGAATTTAAAATATTTTCCAGCATTTCCTGGCGCGCACTTTTTACTTCCGGCGTGCCGTTTTCAAGGATCCATTTTTCTGCATCTGCCAGGGAAAACTTGCCGCTCATTATTTGTGCGCCGGGTCCGCTTTCAAAGCTGCTGTATCGTTCTTTGATGAATGAATCAAAGACACCATCTTCAATTATTTGATTAGCAATGATCAGCCCGCGTGCAAAGGTATCCATGCCGCCGATATGGGCGTGGAACAGATCTTCAGTATCAATGGAGCTGCGTCTTGGTTTGGCATCAAAGTTCAGACCACCACTACCCAGACCGCCTTGCTTTACAATGATCATCATGGCCAGAGTCGCACTGTAAATATCTGTTGGAAATTGATCCGTATCCCAGCCAAGTAACAGATCGCCGCGATTGGCATCGACACTGCCTAATTTTCCGGCCGCTGAAGCAACGGTCAGCTCATGTTCAAATGATTTTCCAGCCAGGGTGGCGTGATTCGCTTCGATATTTAATTTAAAATGATCGAACAGATCATACGCCCTTAAAAATGACAACGTGGCTGCCGCATCGGTATCATACTGATGTTTTGTAGGTTCACATGGCTTTGGTTCGATCAGGAACTGTCCCTTAAAGCCAATTTCTTTTTTATATTCAACCGCCATAGTCAGGAACCGGGCCAGCTGCTCCTGCTCATGTTTTAAATCAGTATTGAGCAATGATTCATATCCCTCGCGTCCGCCCCAGAATACATAATTTTCGCCACCCAGTTCATATGTGGCATCCATGGCATTTTTTAATTGGGCCGCAGCATGAGTGAATATGCGTGCATCCGGATTGGTGGCGGCACCCTGGGTATACAGCGGATTGCTAAAAAGGTTTGCCGTACCCCATAATAATTTTATACCGGTATCTTTCTGCAAATTTTTAGCATGTTCAACCAGGATTTCAAGGTTACGGCAACTCTGGGCAAAGTTTTCTCCGGCCGGGGCGATGTCGCGGTCATGAAAACAATAATAATCCACACCCAATTTCTGAAAAAATTCAAACGCCGCATCCATGGTTTCTTTTGCTCTGGTAATTGGATCATTGGATTGATGCCATTCCCTGTTAAAGCTGGGGCCACCAAACATATCCGCACCATTCCCCATCATGGTATGCCAGTATGCCACGGCAAAGCGCAGATGTTCCGCCATAGATTTTCCACCAACCACACGGTCTTTATCATAATATTTAAAAGACATGTGATTTTTTGAGTCTTTTCCTTCGTAAGAAATCTGATTTTGTACTTCCGGGAAATATGTTTTTGACATTTTTACTCCTTTTTTATCCAATGGTAGTATAAAAAATAACCACAGAGTACACTGAGTAAATTATTAGTATTATTTATGTTAATGCTATTTCTAATCATCTCCCCTCTGTGATCTCTTATAAGATAGCCCTCCTTATTCCCTCTTTTAGTTTGTCAACATTAAAAATGATCAACAATCCGACTTTTAGATTTTCTTCTCTCAGGTAAGTTAGCACCTGGGCAATATGAATATTAAGGATATTCTTTAGAGTTTCACGCCGAAGGCGGATCCGCCCACCGGCGGGCTCAGAGTTTTCCTCTGAGTGCTCTGTGGTTTTACCTTTTGATCCTGTTTTTTATTTTTTTCATAAAACTTTTGATCTTGGGCATTCGACATTTCTCCCCATGTTCTGTATTTGTCATTTTTTTAATCCTTTACCTCACCCGTTGTTTCACGAACTATGAGTTTTGCATCCAGATTTATATTTATCAGCGGAAGTGATTGTTCCTCTTCAATATTGTTTATAAGAATTTCAGCGGCCTTCTGTCCCAGCTCTTCAAGCGGGGTGCTAATAGTTGTTAATGCAGGAGACCAATGGGCGGCAAACTCAATATCATCATTTCCCACTATTGCCACTTGTTCCGGAACGGCAATGTTTAATTTTTGCAGGGCCGATGCCAGGCCGAGAGCCACCACATCGTTATAACACACTACCGCAGCCGGGAAATTTTGTCTTTCATAGTTTTTAAAATACATCATTCCGGTATTAAAGCCATCCTGAAAATGTGAGCCACATTTCACCAACAAATCTTCTCTGAATATAAGATGGGTTTCACTAAACGCAGTGCGGAATCCATTAATTCGTTCATATGTATGGGAGGCAAATTCAGGACCGGTAAAGTGCATAATATTGGTATATCCGCATTCAACCAGATATTTAACCGCCTCTGTCGTTGCTTTCACATTATTAATACTGACCACATTGGCCTGAATGCCCGGAACTTCTTCCAGCATAACAAACGGGTAATTAAGGGTTTTTAAGCGAAAAAGATGGTCTATTTCGACGGTACCATTAATTACCGGCGCAATGATGACCCCTTTCACATCCTTGGAAGAAAATAATTGAGTAATATTTTCTTCATTATCATGATCGCTCTCGGAGCTGGCAATAAATAAAACATATTCCTTTGAATTGGCATACTTTTTTATACCCATTGCAATTGATGTATAAAACGGATTATCCAGTTCACGAATAATAAAACCGATGCTTTTTTCAACCGGCTGTTTTTTGAGAATTCTGGCGTGCCCTTTGGGACGGTAGTTTAGCTCTTTTATTATTTTGAGCACATGTCCACGGGTTTTTTCATTCACTGTGGACCTGCCGTTAATCACCGCAGAAACTGTGGCTTTTGATACATTTGCCTGATGTGCCACATCACTAATCGTTATTTTTTTCAAATAAGCTTCCTGATGGTGATAAAAAATGATTTACTTTTAAACATTTTAGTTGCATTTAAATATAAATTCAAATAATATTTGAACCGGTTCAAATATATATAAACAAAGTTTAAGAATCAACGGACAATTATTACAATTTGTTTGTGTTACCATATTTTATATATTTTATTAGTGTGTATGATGTGAAATAATATGTGTCTGGTGATACGCAAAACAGGAGAATAAAACTGTGTCTATTTTATTGGGAATCGATCTGGGAACATCCGGTGTAAAAATTCTGGCCATCGATGAAAAGGGTAAAAACCTGGCATCGGTCAGTGAAACCTATCCATTACTCCAACCCCGGGCCGGCTGGACGGAACAAAATGCAGAAGATTGGTGGCAAGCCGTGGTTTCTGCACTTAAGCAAATTATAAATTCACCGGAAGTTGATCCGGATTCCATCCTGGCATTATCGCTGAGTGGCCAGATGCATGGCTCCGTTTTTTTGGATAAAGAAAACCAGGTCATTCGTAATCCCATCCTGTGGAATGACACACGCACCGTGGAACAATGCCGGCAAATTACTCAAATCGTCGGCGAGCAAGATCTTATCGCTATGGTTGGTAATCCGGCACTGGAAGGATTCACCTTGCCCAAACTACTGTGGTTGAGGGAAAATGAACCCGACAATTATGAGAAGCTGCAAACTATGATGCTGCCAAAGGACTATATTGTATACCGACTTACTGGCAGGCTTTGCACAGAGGTCTCTGATGCCGCCGGCTCCTTACTACTTGATGTCAAACAACGCAAATGGTCATCTGAATTATGCGCCAAACTTGACGTTGATCCCTCGATTTTGCCGGAAGTACTTGACTCAATCGATGTTGCCAGTACACTGACAGAATCCGTATCTCGCGAAACCGGCTTGCCCCAATCCGTGAAAGTCATTGCCGGTGGTGCGGATAATGCCTGCGGTGCGGTTGGCAATGGTATTGTTTCTGAAGGTATCATATTAGCCAGTATTGGCTCGTCGGGCGTGGTGATGGGATCGACCAATACCATGCAATATGATCCTCAGGGTCGTATCCACAGCTTTAATCACGCGGTACCACACAGATGGTACCTGATGGGCGTCACTCTGTCAGCCGGACTTTCTATGAGCTGGCTCAAAAACAATCTTATGGGAAAAGACTATGATTATATAAATCAGGAAGCTGCAAAGGTATCACCCGGATCGGAGGGGGTCATTTTCCTTCCTTACCTTTACGGCGAACGCACACCGCATCGGGATCCCATGGCGCGGGGCGCCTTTATCGGTTTATCGGGTATACACTCCCAGGCCAACATGATGCGTGCTGTTTTTGAAGGTGTGGCATTTGCCCTGAAAGATTCATTTGAGCTGATCAAAGGGCTGGGTGTGGAACCGCGTGAAGTTCGCATGACCGGCGGTGGCGCAAAAAGTGCGCTTTGGCGGCAAATATTAGCAGATGTCTTTAATACAGAAGTAGTAACCATGCAATCCGATGAAGGACCGGCCTTTGGTGCGGCCCTGATTGCCGGTGCAGGCTCAGGTGTCTTTAATACCATTGAAGATGCCACAGAACAGACCGTAGCTGTGGCTGATCATGTTCACCCGGATTCCGCCCGGGCTAAAAAATATGAAGAAGTTTATCCATTGTTTCAATCACTATATAAATCATTAAAAAACGACTTTGACAAAATGTATCACTTTTACCAATAGTGATGGGTTCTTTACTCCGGTGGCCAGCTTGGATCGGGTAATGCGGTCGGTTGTGTCCCGCCCCCGTCACCGGAATCTGTCGAGCTGCCGCCGGCCACAACTACCACCGCAGCACCAACGGCAACAGCCCCAAGCCCAACCCACAGCCAGGGAAATCCGCCTTTATCTTCCTCTTTAAGACCTGCAATCTTTCGTGCCGCCTGTTTCATTATCTGAAGCAAACCGGATACATCACCCTGATAATCGTACTGATCTGCGCGTACAATTTTTCCGGTACTCACATCAAATACCCGCAGATCAATGGTCAGGACATCGCCAATTTTGCCGACATCACCGGCCACCATTTGCTGAACGCCAAGCAACCGCCCTGCTTCAACCACACATTCTGACGAAGTACAACCGCTCATGTTAAATCCCTGCTCAGTCAGGATGGCATCCATTTGCCCACGCTCCAGTACGGTAAATACATTTGTGTTTACCAATTCAGTGCGCAGGCGGTCTGCCAGGGTGGCTGCACCCGAAGGCGAAACGCCGCCCTTGGCATCAATCCCCAAGACCCCAATTGTTTTAGTTTTGTCCTGGGCAAGAATGAATGTACCCGGTACAATTAAATGCAAGAATGATAGTAACATAATCCAGTGAATGCATTTTTTCATTTTATTTTCTCCAAACAGTATTTTAATGACAATAGTTTATTACAAATCTATAGGAATATAATTATTGATTAAATCCATTTCTCCTCTGCGTGCTTGGCGGTAAAAATTTGTAAACGCAATGTCAAAACGGAACACATCATTAATAAAATCTTGTATCCTGTCAAAAAACAAGTCAGCATAGCGGCATCTTACTACTTCGCTAAAATACCTTTCTTTATCTTTACCTCAGAACCGGCATGGATTCTGAATATATATACGCCGCTGGCAACTGCCTGACGGGCATCATTCCGGCCATCCCATTCAACCAGGTGATATCCGGGTTGATAATTCTGCCCGCTCAGCAAGGTACGTACCTTTTGCCCCAAAATATTATAAATATCCAGATAAACATTACCCGCTTCCGGAATGCCAAATTGTAACGTCGTGCTCATATTAAAAGGATTGGGATAATTTTGTTTTAGTTCAAAATCTGCCGGAACCAGCGGCAGACCGGCCAATTGCTGGCTAATATATGAATCAGTGCCAACCAGCAGACGATATTGCCGGTTTTTTGTCACGCCCATATTGGTCATTAACCGCCAATCGGATTCCTGCAGATCGATGGGTATCTGCAAATCAAGATCAACCAAAGAAACACGATAATCCGCCGGTATCTCACCTAGCTCTTCAAAAACCAACTCAACTTTTTCACTATTGATATCACCGGTTAAGCTCAGATCCCAGCTATAACCACCTGAGTTTTCCGCCACGATGACCGTGGAATATTTTGCTTCCGACGGGTCTGGCAGTGACTCTTCATCTGCCTGGGCCACTGTAAGTGAAACGGCATTACCCAGCCGCGGTGGTTCATGCCAGAGATACCTGAATTTGTCATTCTTTTGTTTGTAAACACCCACAAAATTATCCAGGTCAAGGCTCTCGGATCCATGTGCTTTTATCCGGATTCGCCAGTCTATATTTGATGATATTTTTTCTGCCCGTTTGGGAAGGCTGTTATTTTGTCCAAGCCCAATACTTAATGTGGTATTTGATGAAGTACGTATGGCCAGCCCTTCCCATCTTTTCAGATTGGTTTCACTGCGCGTCCAGCCATTACTACCGGCATACCATGCTTCCATTACTTCACCATTTACAGACAGACTCTCGGCTGGAACATCAAAATCAAAAGGATTGCCTACCAGATTCCAGCCGCTTGTGAGCGGAAGCGATGTATATTGAGATATTTTGGGAGATTTTGCCGGTCCGCCATCAACAAATGCGTTCTGAAGATTAACCAGAAGCAGGAACGCTTTACCCGGTTTTACTATATTCTGATTTCTTATTGACGGATATGATACCAGGCTATTACCCGTAACGTCAAACAATTTCCATTTGGTATCGTCATACTCTCCAAGATCATCTTCGAAAACATCTGATAAACGACTATTTTCTAATTCATACGGTACTGAAAATATCCGGTAGTCTACGGCTCTGGTTCCTCGCGGCTGTACCTGGGGCTGACCTCCTGATGCATGGAACACACCCTGCGCAATATTTGCCTGGATAGCGTAATAACCGGTTACCGGTTTTCGATTGGTATTACCGGCGCTGTCGCTGGCAATAATGAAATATTCCAGACCGATATTGGTATTGGAACTGGCCGGGATTTGAGCAGAACCGCCCAACATATCTGCTTTCACCGGAGCCGAAAGCGCACCTGTTTTACGATAATACAAGCTGACATCGGCCATACCCGCTAGCGCATCGTTCACTGTGGCAGTTATCGGAACAGCTGTATTAGGTGTGGCCAATGTCACCGGGGTATGATCGAGAATTGGCATCACATTGTCGTACCTTAGTTCCGTTGCGGCCCGGTTTTCATAGTTATAATTTCCGGCATTGTCTTTCAGCCAGACATACACATTCTGTACACCCGGATTATCCACGGCAATACCGGTTATATAATTACTATCGATTAATGTATATGAACCATCATTTTCATTTTCAGGCGGTGTACCAATTTTATAAAATGCCCCGGCAATTCCTGAGGGATCATCCGGATTGGTCCAGGTTACACTGAAACTGTTTTCGTTGTGCCAACCGGCAGGTATCACCGTTAAATTTAATGGCGCATCGGGTGCGATTTTATCGCCAATCGTATCGACTACGGTTGAGCATTCCGCCATACCGGTAAATATTTCTACATTGCCGGCATTATCATATCCTCCTGCTTCAAAATAATAGGTATGTCCGTGACTTCCGGTATAGTCGGCATTTGCGGCAGTAATATTCGTCTCCCAGTACTGCCAGGCACCGCCGTCAATACGCACTTTGACATCAAACCGGTCACTTACCCCGGACCAGGAATCATCACCACCGGACCATGTGACAGTAAATGTTTTCGCTTTTGAAACCTCCGGTGATGATGCAATGGTGCCATCCGGCGGGGTTTGATCCCAGCGCAATTCCACTGTGGAATAATTTTCATAATCCACATTACCCTCAATATCCTCAAGCCAGATATGGATATCCTGTCCGCCTTCTTCAGTCGCGCTTATTTGTACAGAGGGCGAACTTCCTGAAATTGATATCGTACCGGTAGTATCACCGGCATCAGCGGGTCCGCCACTACCAAGTTTATAATGCGCCCGTATGATTGCTGATCGCTCAGACGGAGGATTTGTCCACTTAATTTCAAATTGCCGATCACTTTGCCAGGGACTCATTTCCAGGGTTCCCCCTGCCATCAGGTTCTCCGGCACATCCGGCGCAATGGTATCAAGGACGGTTGTATCAATTACGGTGGCGCACTCAGCTACCGAAACGAATGACTCCACATTTCCGGCACTATCATAAGCAACGGCTTCAAAATAATAGGTCTCATCGTGTTCACCGGTATATGTATCACTCTGAGCCTGAACGCCCTTCTTCCAGTCTGTCCAGCTGCCGTTTCCGATTTTTACTTTAACATCATACGATCCACTCACACCTGATCCGCCCTTGTCTTTGCCGTTTATCCAGCTCACAGTAAAATCTTGCCGTGAACTCGTATCGGGTGCGGTCGCGCTGACCACCGGTGGGATATTGTCATATTTGAATACAAACTTGGTAGACCAGTCAGCTGCATTACCGGCACTATCCCGGGCACTGAGACGGAAATAACCGGCCCCCGTATCTACCGCTGCCGGATCATAAACGGATTCTGATAATGACTCACCGGATGTTCCCTCGGGATCAGGTCCCCAGTAATACAAATAATCCATAAACCCGGATAATCCATCGCTGCCGGCATTCCAGCTAAACCCCGGGTCATCATCCGAGTTTTGCCAACTATTACTTACCGTACCACTGTTCTCGGTAATGGTGACCGGATTTTCGGGCGGAATATTATCATGTTTAAATACAAACAGGGTGGTATCATTACTCTCATTACCAGCCACATCACGCGTTTTTACCCGCAAATAGTATACGGCATTTTCTGTTAATCCGGGGTCATAGCCATTAGTGGCGGCCGATGTTACCGGGTTGCCGGCAGAATTCGTGCCCCAGTATACCATGTATCCATTCAGCTCGGAGTGCAGATCCGCTGCACCGCTCCATGTGAATGCCGGATCTGAAACCTGGTTTTGCCATGTATCGTGCATACTTCCGCCGGTTTCCGAGATCGAGTTGGGATTTAGCGGAGCAGTATTATCATATAAAAACCGAAATCCGGTGACCCATTGGCCTACATTTCCGGCACTGTCGCGGGGTTGCACCCGGAAGTATGAGGTGCCCTCCGGTGCATTGGTTGAATAGGATGCAATGCTGGTTGAATCCGTCGGAATTGATCCTGTCTCATCCGGACCAAAGTAGATCATATATTTTTCTATGCCCGATAGATCCGCCGGTGCGGTCCAGTCAAACGAAGGCGTCAGGATATTATTCTGCCAGACATTATTACTGCTGCCCATTTGCTCGGTAAACCCGCTGGGACTCCCAATACTCGCATCATAACGCATAGTCACACTGGCATAGTTATTATAATCCTCATTACCATTATTATCCACCAACCACATATAAATTGTTGTGGATCCTTCTGAACCGACAGTAAAATTTTGTGGTGGTGTACCGGGAAATCCGCCAGAATTATCCGAATTACTGGTTGGTACGGAATTCACTTTATACTTTACCTGACTTATGCCGCTGTTATCGGACGGATTGGTCCAGTTTATATAAAAGGTGTTGCTGTTTTGCCAGGGACTTGGATTACTGCCGCCGACATTTACATTTTGCGGCGCCGTTGGTGCTGAAAGATCCTGAAGAGAAAAATAATTATCGCTCTCATCTGATATTGCACTGCTGGTGCTGGTAATTTTTATTTTATAATCCGCTCCTGGGGTCAGAGCTGTGGGAATTGTCCATGCATGACTGCCGTCACTGGGCGTTGAAAGCTGTATAGTCTGAGTCAGCGCAGCGCTCTTGTAAAGTTCTATCTTTACATTCTCAGTCAGCTGATCACTCCAGCTAATTGTTTTTGTCTCACCCAGTCCCCAGACTTCACCACCATTTGGTGAGACTAACATGAGATCAGCATTGGGCTCGTCGGCACCTTTGAACGGATTTAGTGCATCACGCGCATCACCATCGTAGTCTTTAATAATTCCGAGAATGGGCACACCGTGCAAATCGGTATCAACAAATGAAGGTCCGGATAAATGCATATCACCCATTTCCGGATTTATCAATGCCACATCTTTGTTTGTTGAATTGACATCATAACCCGACGTGGACTGCCACAGCGCCAGGCTGTTTATATTGCCATTCCAGTAACCAAGCACCCCGCTGTTTTCTGTGTCCACAAAATAATTATTGTAATCAATTTCACAGTTATTATTGGTTTCATTAAAATTGATTGCATAGTTTGAGTAATCACCCCTTCGTTTATTAATAATGATATTATTTTTTATATTCACAGCACCATCACGCATCATCCAGATGCCATAGCTGCTTTCTCCATCAGGTGCACCGGCAGACTTACCCCCGATAAAAATTGTATTAAAGTAAATATGACTGGGTATTTGTGAGCGGTGACGGTATTGAATGCCATAGATTCTCGACATACTATCTTTTTCGGCTGTATCCATTACAATATAGTTATTATAAATCCTGTTATTTGTCTGCACTGTATCCTGAGAATACATCATTATTCCACACAGTGAATTATTTATTCTGGAGGTGGAAATATCGTGGATATAGTTATTTCTGAATATAGAGTTTGAAGCGTATCCATATATATAAATTCCGGCAACGACCTGCCCATCGCCAAGATTGTTCCGGGTATAGGATGCAATATCACAATTTTCGATCGTTGCGGACTCGGCAAACGAGAGGTCAAGGCCTGCGATGCCATCCGAACGAATTTTGCAGTACCTGATGGCGATATTATAACTGGTATCATAAGAACTGGTAGACCAGCCCCAGCGAATTGCACTTTGATAGGCCTGCTGTGTCTGCCGGATTTCAAGAACCTGATCCGATCCCACCCCCCCGGGGCGTCCATCGATAACTACATTTTGTGCTTTCTCAAATGAAAATATTGAATTGCCACCGTCATCAGAAATCAGACAACTGGTGGCACCGGCCGCCGGACGAATTGTCAGTGTATATTTGTCCCTGCCGGGATAGTCTCTGATCCGAATCGATTCTTGTTCATTATAGCCATCTGCCAGTTCCAGGGTCAAATGATAATCAATACCGGAGCCCCCCGGTTGCAAATAGTTGCTAAAAACATCTGTAAGCGTATTGCCATATGGACCTGGAATCGCTCTGGTACCACTGATCTGTGCCTCCAGACCAATCGCAAAAACAGAACCAACAAAACTGTAATAGCACAATGTTTTTTTTCACTTCTCATACATGCTCCGCAAAATGAGTTTCATGTTTAGGATTTGAGGCCGGGTTGAATTCCGGCAAGATAGTAAAAGATATATCTGGGGTATAATAAAATTGTGAACGATATCACTATAACAGCAGGAATTACTTCGTAACAAGAGAATCCCCCGGCAGCAAAAACAGAATCCGTTAATTTACCGATTTCAAGAATATTTTATCTTTGAATCTATATATTACAAATGAGGATAAACAGTTTTGGGATTTCAATGACAATATTTTACAAAATGATTTTTAAAATTCAAAATGGATATTGTGTTTTTGGGGGGATTTTATTGGTTTCACGAAGGACACGAAGGGGGCACGAAGAACACGAAGAAAAATTATTTATTTTTGTTTTAAATAATTCTTAACCTTTTTAATTTCAACATAGGACCTGATCTATCGTTTTCTTGCTCAACAAATGGAATATTCATGATTTGTTTATCTAAAGGTATATACTAGTTTCTCACGCAGAGGCGCGGAGAAATAGAGATTGGGAATCAGATTCTTGTAACTTGTTAATTAGAATATTTTGCAGCTAATCCATTATTATCCCGGGTCAAACTACCAATAACTAATTACAAATTACCCGTTCCAAATTTCTAATTACTATTTTTTCTACATTTTGCGGGAGATAATTATTCAGATCAGAGATCACTATCCATCCTGTGATCCTGTCAAAAAAAATATTCTCAGAAATGTAAAGGAAAGTTAAATGCCGCGAATAAAACTTGACATGCCCGACAATTATATCTTTTCTACCATCATCCCGGTCAGAATATCTGATATAAATTATGGTAATCACCTGGCCAATGATGCCCTGCTTTCTATTATTCATGAAGCCAGATTACAATTCCTGAACAGCATGGGATATTCGGAACTGGATGTCGGAGGATCCGGAATCATCATGGGCGATGTGGGCATCATTTATAAAAACCAGGCTTATTATGGTGATACTTTAAAAATTGAAATTGCCGTGGCAGGATTTTCCCGTAAAAGCTGTGATTTCTTTTATCGTATTACCCGGAATGATGGAAAAATTGTGGCGCAGGCCAAAACCGGTATTGTGTTTTTTGATTACACTGCGGGTAAACCGGTAAACATTCCGGATCAATTTACAAAGAAACTCAGAAATTCTCTCTCTCACTGAGTTTCACAGAGAAGTCACAGAGTATCACTGAGAAATTGAATTTCATTTTTCATATTATAATACAAATCGTTTAATACCATTTTTTAATGTTGTTACATTAAAATTTATTAGTAATCCTATGTCCACGTATGCAAATCTCATATATGTCAGTATTTGAGCAATATGAACCTTTGAAATTGTTTCAACTGTCTTCAATTCTAGTAAAATTTTTTTCTCAACTATCATATCAACTCTATATCCACAATCGAATTTAATATCTTTATATATTATTGGTATCGACTTTTGCTTTTCAATTGCCAGGCCCAGTTTTCTCAATTCGAATGCCAGACACTCCTCATATACAGACTCTAACATACCCGGTCCAAGGATTCTATGTACCTGAATAGCAGAACCAATAATTTTTTCTGTGATCTGATTATTATTCATCTTTTTAGTTTTTATAAAAGACGAAAGGCAAAGATCGTACCAAATATGTAATAATGAGATTCTGAAATAAATTCATGGTGATATATAGTATGATGTTAAGAGGAAAATCCTATATATATTGGTATACTCTGAGAACTCTGTGTCTCCTCTGTGGATCTCGGTGGAACAGAGATCACTTAATTAACAGCACTTTTCGCACATCTGTTTGGTTTTGCGCGCGCATGACTACAAAATATGTCGCTGAGGCATGAGACTTGCCTTCCCAGCTTACCTGATGCACGCCGGTGCCGGATTTGTCTTGATACACAGTCGCTACCCGTTGACCCAGAACATCCCAGATTTCAATTGTTATTTCCTGCAGGCGATCGGACTGGAATTCTATGGTGATCAGATTATTGAATGGATTGGGATATAGCCGGCTTAGTGAGCTGGTAGTAGGAATTATATAAAGCGGGCTGTTATTTCGTTGCAATATTTTATTATCCGGATCAATCGTTATATTTGTCACCCTCTCAGAAAATGGGATTGTGACGGTCAGATTTCTGGAATTTAACGGCAGAATGAATGTGGAATCGGAACTTGCGCTGCTGATACGGATTTCCAGATTAAGATGATACACCGGTTCCGATTGCACCTGTTCCAGATAAAACGTCACCTCATTATTATCCTGTGCCCACTGACCTGCCAGATCAGGAATACCACCATAATTTAGCCACTGGTCAAAAAACTGATCTAAATTCTGACCGCTTTGACTTTGACAAATCTGGATAAAATTATCCGTATCCACATTTTTATATTCATACTGATTGAAATATGATGTGATAATATTTCGATAAACCTGCTCTCCCACCGCATTTCTAAGCATATGCAAAACCCAGGCGCCTTTAAAATATACCGCTCGTCCGAACAGATACTCGGCTGGCGGATATAGAATGGGATATGCCAGTGAACCATCCTGAAAAATATATCCTTTATATGCGGCCATCTGCTTTGCAAATGCTTCGCTGCCATATTCGTTTTCTGTAAACATGGCATCAAAATATGAGGCAAATCCTTCGTTTAACCAAATATGGTCGAAACTTTGTGGTGTAAGTGCGTCTCCCCACCATTGGTGGGCCAGCTCATGGGCAATGACACCCTCGCTATCGATAAGATTATCCCGCATGGTAGTAGCGGTTTGATTCTCCATAGCCGCGGCTTCTCTGAACGGGACGGCACTCATGGCATATTTCTCATTGAGAAATGGATACGTTCCGATATATGAGTTAAAGAAATCGAGTATCTTTTGCGATGACAATAATCCTTTCTCAGCTAAATCCCGATCCGGAGGATATACATAATACTGGAGTGGCATTTGACTCTGTTCCCAAAAGTAATCATAGTCAACAATCGTATACGGCGCCGCTGCGACTGAAATCAAGTAGGTTGCTATTGGTAATGATTCCCGCCAGTGTATGGTTCTGAATCCATCGGCAGAAACCACATCTTCCATAACCACTCCATTGCTGAGTGGAATATATTTTTCCGGAATTTTTATCGTAAAATCCAGAAGTGCCTTATCCGATGGATCGTCCTTACAGGGTATCCAATACCTCGCATCATATGGTTCATTATGCGAATATATGACAGTATCCCCGTAACTATTGGTCCGGAAATAGATTCCTTTTGCGGGGCGCCCATGATAATACACCCAAATATTCACAGAATCACCGCCAGCAACATTTTCAGATATTTCAATATTTAACTGATCTGAACTTTGAGTGAATGTCTCCTTTTTTCCGTTTACGAAATACTGAATCGGTTATCAATCCTGCAAAATCCAAATAGATATTATCCTGCAAATCATCAAGAGCGTGTAAGACAATTAAGTTTTTGGCTTCAATACGGGCAAATGACGGAAAAATTTGAACTTCCAGTTTATAAGAGAGGACATCAAATAGTTCTGATCCTATGGCATTAAGTTTATTATCATCAAATGCCTGCCAATTATCACCATGATGATAAACTGTCTGAGAGAATAGGTTCCCGTACATAAAAACAATATAGATAATCAGATGTGAAAGGGTTGAATTCATATTAATATATAATTGGCTTTGTCGATGATTATTAATTAAATATATTAATTAAAGCAAAAATTATTAAAATTAATTCACTTTATTGCAAAAAAAAGACTATTTTTAATGTAATACATGTTTTAACAAAATTTGTTCAGGTAATCAGGAGGAATTATGTCGGATAAAGGTGATAAATTTTTTAAAGGACTCATTTGGGGCGGTATTATCGGAGGAGTTCTGGGCGTTTTATATGCGCCTAAGAGTGGGCGTGAGACCAGAGAAGAACTCTCCGGTGAATCAGAGAAACTGCTAAATCAGTTTAAGACAGATATTGAGAGTGCAAAAAAAGCGGCACTAAAATCATTCGATCAGGGCAAAGATCTTCTTATTGAGAAATTGGTGCATGATGAAGATGTAACCGAACCAGCCGCACCCGATCTTTTAGAAAAAAGTGATGAAGTAAAACGGCCAAAGCGAAAAAGACCGGCAAGAACAAAAACCAAAAGAGAAAAAGACGCATAATATTAATTAGGAGATAACTCATGCCTATCTGGGAATTTGCACTGGTGCTATTTTTACTGGTTTTGTCGGTGTTACTCATATACTTAATTCCGGCTGTTATAAATCTTAATCGGGCTGCCAAAAAATTTACAAAAACAATTGATACCGTGAACGAAGATTTACCGGATATTTTATATGATGTCAGTGAAATGACGTATAGCGCGTCCAACAGCATTAAACGTGTTGAAAATACAATTAATAATCTGGGTGAAATGGAAAAGACGTTTTCCAATGAAATAAAAAGGCCAATATTAGAGGCAGCGTCAACACTTGCCGGTTTTTTACAGGCAATTCAAACCTTTATCTCCTTTTTTGTTAAGAAGAAATAGCACTTATAAATTATATTTATTTACTTTATTTCTCATGGTCCTGATGCTGAAACCAAGTCGGTCTGCAGCATGGGTTTTATTTCCTTTGGTTTCTTCTAGAGCTTTTTGTATTATAATTTTTTCAGCATACTCTAACTGCTCTTTATAATTTAAATTACCCATATCACTCATGTCGGGAACATCCAATTCCTTGCTGCTGGTTTTGATATAAGCGGGGAGATCTTCTGGCCTGATATAATTTGACTCACTTAAAACAACTGCATTTTCGATGGCATTCTCAAGTTCTCTGACATTTCCGGGCCAGGGATAATTCATACATATATTAAATGCGTCAGGGACAATTCCTTCAATTTTTTTATTATTCTTTTCGGCAAATTTATGTAAAAAGTGCTCTGTGAGAGGGCCCACATCTTCCTTACGATCTCGCAAAGCGGGTATCAAAATCGGAATCACATTAAGCCGGTAGTACAAATCCTCCCTAAACTGACCGTCTTTAATTGCCTGCTCAAGATTACGGTTGGTTGCCGTAATCAGCCTCACATCCACGTTAATCAAACTGGTTCCGCCTACACGGGCAAACCTTTTCTCCTGTAAGAATCGCAATAATTTTATTTGAACATTGGGTGAAAGATCACCAATCTCATCTAAAAAGATGGTACCGCCATCGGCTACCTCAAATTTCCCTTTCATGGTTTTGTGGGCGCCGGTAAAAGACCCCTTTTCATGTCCGAATAATTCACTCTCTAATAACGTTTCCGGTATGGATGAACAATTTATTTCCATCATGACTTTATTTTTACGATGGCTGTTATAATGTATTGCCCGGGCTACCAATTCCTTACCGGTTCCGCTTTCTCCCCGGACAATTATGGTTGCATCAGTCGTTGCGATTTTATTTATCTTAGCAAACACTTCCTGCATTTTCCCGCTGGATCCAATAATATTTTCATACTGATACTTTTTTTCCATCCTGTCTTTGAGCACATTATAATCCTGCCGCAGCTTCTGCTCATTGATCGCTTTGGAAATGACAATCAGCAATTCATCGATATCAATCGGTTTGGTAAGGTAATCATATATCCCTTGCTTCATGGCACTGACTGCATGCTTTACGGAACCAAAGGCCGTCATCATAACCACCATCAGGTCCGATTGTTCTTTCCATGCCAGCTTAGCGAGCTCGAGACCATCAAAATCCGGCAGCAACAGATCCGTTATCATTATGTTGAAATGACCATTTCGAATCTCGTTCATGGCAGTATGTCCGTCCAATGCTTTTATTACATCATAGCTTTCCATACCGAGAATTTCAGCCAGACCGTCCAGGGTATTCCGATCATCTTCAACCAACAGGATCTTGTTCATCGTGACAACTCCATTGCCGCAAATTCCTTATCTTTTATCCCGACTATTTGTGATTTTACCGGAATATTAATGATTATTTTTGTGAATTCAGATTGCTTGCTGATCACATCAATGTTCCCAAAGTGCCCATCAACAATTTGCTTTGCAATCGCCAGACCTAAGCCCGTTCCGGTTTTTTTTGAAGTATAGTAAAACTCAAAGATATCATTGATTTTATCTTCAGGAATGCCAATGCCCGTATCAGTTATTTCTATACGCAAGGACTCAATCATTTGTTCTGATTTGTTTTTCATTTTTTGAACACTGGTTTTAATGGTTAGTGCTCCATCATCAGACATTGCCTGCAGTGAATTTATAATAATATTGTGAAAAACTTGTTTCATTTGATCCCGGTCTACATTGGCCAGAATTTTTTCTCCACAATACTCCTTAACCAATCCTATATTCTGTTGCTTCAAATTACCCTCATGCATGAGAATGACTTCATCCAGTACATCATGTAAATCGTTTGGTAAAAAATCAAATCTGGGCGGACGGGATATCATGAGGAAATTATTGATCAAATTATCCATGCGCTGAATTTCTGAAACGATAATACCATAATATTTCAATTTTTTATCTAAATCCCCATCCGGGCGTTCAATTTCGCGCTTCAATATTTGCATATTGATGTTCATACTATTCAACGGATTTCTAATCTCATGACTGACCAGAGTAGCAAATTTGCTCATTGCAGCCAGTCTTTCCACGCGCCGTAATTTACGCTGATGATCCAGTATTTTTTCTGCCATGGCATTAAACTCTTCTGCCAGAACCTCTATCTCAACAAATTTTTCAATTGATATCCGATAGTCCAGATCACCTTCGGCATAGCGTTTAACCCCTGCCACCAGAGTATTAATTGGTTGGGTAATCCGTTTCTCTAACAGATATGCAAGCAGCACCGCAATCATAATTACCAGACCAACAAAAGCAAAAACCTGATATAGCATTCGGGTAGCGACATTATATGCTTCCACAACCGGTTGTTGAATAACCACGATCCAGTCATAGGGCTTTAGATATGAAAAGGTTCCCAGCATTTCGACTTCATCAAATGAAGAAAAAACATGCGACGTTTCGGTGGTATCCGAAAAGCTGAAAATCAAACTCGAATCGATCACACTTACGCGATCGAGAACTTTTTTCTTATCCGGATGAGCTATTAATTGACCCTTCTTGCTGATAATAAACGCAGATCCCGACTCCCCGACCATAATTGAATCAACCACATCCCAGATACTTGTTAGGTTAATTTCACCTGCCAGAATGCCAACAATTTCATCAAACCGCCTTATCGGGTGCGATGATATAACATAGGGTTCCTTTGCTTCATTAAACATAACATCAGAAAAAAAACTATGGCCCTGTATTGAGATTTTGAAAAACTCTTCGTTATCATAATTCATAATCGTTTCTTCAAAATCAGTAGAAGTGGTTAAGGTACCCAGAGTATCTACAATTATTATTCGATTAAAAATCAGGTCATCCGATCGAATTTTGTTTAGTATTAACCCCTGAGTAAAGGGACTCATTTCTAAGATATCCTGAGTTTCCCTCAGGATTTTCAAAGTCTTGATTGGTATTTCAAGAAAAAACTTTATCTCATTATTTGCTCTTCTGCCAATTTCCACATGTTGACTTTTTACATATTCTAACAGGGATTCTCTGGTAACTGAGGTTAGAAACACACCGACCATTATTAATGGCAGGGCAGAAAGCAGGGTGAGTGTAAATAATAATCTTGTACTAAGCCGGGTTGATATACTTTCGTATATTCTGTTAGCAAAATTAGTAATACCCTCACTTATATTTTTGATTTGTTTTTTCAACATACCACTCATATCGGGGGGTGAGTCTGGTTTGTATATCCTGATTTCTTCTGATTACATTTTTTGTGTTTAGAAACCTGTTATGAATAGCAAAATAAGCCTGATCCTCAAAAAATAAAAATACACAGGGTGCATATTCATAATACAAATACTGAATTCGTCTTATGTTCGGGATAAGCGCATTTGTTTGATAGGTTCTTTCCGTTCTTTCAATAACCACATCCAGGATTCGTTCATTAAAATTTTTAAAGCCATTTACATTGTTGAGTTCCTCAAGATAGAACTGGCGGGGAATCTGGAGTGAATTTTCAGGATCATATGAAAAACTTCTCAGAACCGCCTGATAGTTACCTTCGAATACCCGGCTTTCCAGTTCCGAGGCTTTTAGAGGACGGGGAATGACATTTATGCCCAGTTCTCCGACACTGATTGATATTAACCGGGCTATTGATTCCTGAAATGGCGATCCTTTTTCAAAATAAAATTCAAATTTTAATTCCCTGCCGTTCCGGAATAATTTTCCGGATTTTTGTTTGGAATAGCCCATATCTTTAAGAATGTCCCGACTACCAAGGGGATCATATTTATACTGCCCCGAACCGCCAAAATAATAATCTGAATTCGCATCAAGAAGATTGCCTGCAATATATGATTTATTGGGTAAATTTCTTTCCACCAGCAGGTTTTTATTTATTGCCTGATTTATAGTTTTTCTGACGTTCAATTCGTTGAATGGTCGTCGATTTGTATTTAATATTATATAGTATAGTTTCAGATTGTTTCGTTTGATCCAGGTAAAACTCGCAGCATCAGTAATTTGGTTAATCTTTCGATAACTGCTTTTATCATCCACTTCAATAACATCTATTTCTTCCTGTACAAATGCATCCAGTAAATCTTCATAACTATCATAGAATAAAATATCAATACCATTTAAATACGGTGGTTTTCTAAAATATTTTCGAAATGCATCCAGACGAATTTGAGATGGTAGGCTGGGACGAAAAATAAACGGACCGATTCCGATCGGTTGTGTATCGGGCAATTTGTAGACATTATCATAATCGAGCCAATTTGCATAGTGCTCCTGTTGCAGGATCGGAAACTGGCCCAGTTCTCTTGGGAAATTTTCCAAAGGATAATTCAGTATAAACTGAATTGCATGTGAGTTTAATATTTGAACTGACTGAATATATCCAGCCATAAACAGCTTGGGTGCCTGTAAAGCAAATTTCGCATACAGGTCATAACTAAATTTTACATCCCGTGCTTCAAGTGCAGATCCGTCATGAAAAAATATATCGGACTGTAATGTAATGGTCCAGATGCGTTCGTCTTCATCCTTTACAGTATAAGCAATACCATTTTTAAGTCGCCCGTCCGTGCCCAAAACAAACAATCCATCACCGAACACCAGGTCATTTATCTCACTTTCGTATTCATCATTACTTATCAGGGGATTAAATTTAACCGGCTTGTTGTAGACATATCCGAGCTTTAACCGGTCTCCATCAAAGGGGTTCTCCTGGGCTATCTGCCCGAAGAGACTGCCGGAAATTACGGTAAGTAAAACGATGATTAAGCCAGAGACGATTCGCAAACGCCACTATCTCCACTTTGGTATAGATGAAAATCTTAAGAAAAATAAGCTTATAAGGCAATAAATATAAATCTAATCTTACTTTACTGCTCTTGAACCTCTTGATTATGAACATCACTATGATTAAAATAAATTGATAAATAATATCGGAAAATTTTATAGTGAAAAAAATTGGATTTCTTTATCTTTTATTACTGTTTTTACAATTGGCCTGTGGACGACCGGAGCCAGTTTCATACGATCTTGTCGACATTGCTCAAATTAATAAAAACATTATCTTAGATATTAAATACGCTACAAAAAACAATTTTTTAAACGAAGCAGTGTATCCGGCACCCCGCTGCTTCCTGGTTAAATTGGCCGCTATGAAGATTGATTCTATTCAATCAGAGCTGGAACAGCAGGGATTGGGTTTAAAAATTTTTGATGGGTATCGTCCTTTTTCTGTAACTGAAAAGATGTGGGAAATTTTGCCGGACGACAGGTATGTTGCCAATCCAAAAAACGGCTCACGACATAACAGAGGTGCTGCTGTTGATTTAACTCTGGTGGACTCATTGGGCAATGAATTGGAGATGCCCACCGCTTTTGACGCTTTTACCGAAATTGCTGCACATGCGTATCAAAATCTGCCTGAACACGTACTAAAGAATCGCGAACTACTGAGAACCATTATGGAAAAGTATGGTTTTACCCCAATAAAAAGCGAATGGTGGCATTACGATTTAAAGAACTATAAAAAATATCCGATTCTTAATGTATCGTTCAAGGATATTGATAAGTATGATGATCTGTAAATTTTATAAAAAGGATTACTGATGGATACAAAATTAGGTGAATTTATATGGAATGATGGTGAATATGTAAAATGGGAAGATGCAAAGGTTCACATTATGTCCCATGTCATTCACTATGGTTCTTCTGTATTTGAAGGAATCCGATCATATGACACCAACAACGGACCGGCGGTTTTCAGGTTAGAAGATCATATTAAACGCCTGCATGACTCGGCTAAAATATATCGCATGGATATCAAATGGAGCGTGGATGAGCTGTGCCAGGCTTGCCTTGAAACCGTAAGAAAGAACAACTTTGGCGCATGCTATATTCGTCCGGTCGTTTTTCGCGGATATGGAACCTTTGGAGTAAATCCGCTGCAAAGCCCATTGCAAACATATATTGCCACCTGGGAATGGGGAAAATATCTTGGCCCGGAGGCGCTGGAGCAGGGCGTGGATGTGTGCGTTTCGACCTGGAGTCGCATGGCAGCAAACACTTTGCCCGCTTTGGCAAAAGCTGCCGGAAACTATATGAATGCGCAATTAATAAAAATGGAAGCGATTACAAATGGTTATACTGAAGGCATCGCACTGGATACCAATGGATATGTTTCTGAAGGAAGCGGCGAAAATATATTTATTATCCGAAATGGAGAACTTTTCACCCCACCGCTAAGCTCATCAATCTTGCCAGGTCTGACACGGGATTGTGTTCTTCGTATATGCCAGGATTTGGGTCTGAAGGTATCACAGAGAATGGTTCCACGCGAAATGTTGTACATCGCCGATGAGGTGTTTTTTACCGGAACGGCTGCCGAGATTACCCCAATCAGATCTATTGATAAGATCCAGATAGGTTCAGGACATCGCGGTCCGATAACAGAAAAAATACAATCTGAGTTTTTTAAAATTTTTACCGGTGAACGGGAAGTACCCCAAAATTGGCTCACTCAGATTTAGGGCAGATTAGAGAAGAGATAGAGATTAGAGATTAGAGATTAGAGATTAGAGATTAGAGATTAGAGATTAGAGATTAGAGATTAGAGATTAGAGAAATTTTGCGTTTTGCAGATAGATTGTCAAGTAATACTTATAATTTCTCATCTCTAATCTCTAATCATGTTTCTACTAAAACTCCCCCTCAACCCCCAGGCCTGGTTTTTCACTCAAAATCATTTTTCCATTTTCAACAGTAGCCCCAGTAAAAGGATCATTACTGATCAGCAGATTCCCATCCAAATCAGCCCAATCGACCATGGGTGACAGGTGGGCAGCCGCCGAAATAGCAACAGAGCTTTCGATCATACAACCCAGCATGATTTTCATATCAAATGCTTTTGCCAGATGAATCATGCGCAGCGCTTCCTGCAAACCACCGGCTTTCATAAGCTTTATATTAATACCATCATAGGCTTCTGACAGTTTTGGTATATCCGTAGCCGTTTTCACTGCCTCATCAGCCACAATCGGCATATCAACCCGGTCTCTCAGCCACCGTGTTTCCTTTATCATTTCCGAAGGCATGGGTTGTTCAATAAACTCAACACCCATTGTTTCTAACCATTTTATTTTTTCCAATGCAACTTCTTTTGTTTTCCAACCTTCGTTGGCATCCACCCGGATTGGTTTGTCAGTAACACTGCGCACCGCATCAAGAATCTCTTCGTCGTTTTCCTTACCAACTTTTATTTTAAGTACCGGATATTTATCAGCTTCACGTACTTTTTGTTTTATCACCTCCGGTGTGTCAATGCCAATCGAAAATGAAGTTAACGGCGTTTTGTTTTTGTTCACACCCCATAATTTATATAAAGGGATATTCAGTTTTTTACCGACCCAATCCATCAATGCGATATCAACAGCACAACGGGCACAATTCTGATCGGTAATGGATTTAAATACTTCTTCTTTTAGCTCGGCAAATTGCCACAGATCATATTCTTCTATCAGTTTTTTAATACCATTGATTCTGTCAGTCGTTTTTTCACTGTTTTCTCCATAACGAACATTGGGCGCTGCTTCACCATAACCAATGACGCCATCTTTTTCGATCTTCACAAACACATTGTCTTTGTAGTCGCTTGAATTCCGTGATATTGTCCATGTGTGCTGTAACATAAGGCGTTTGGTTTTTATCTCAAGCATGGTCCCTCCAATATTTGCTTTTTTTGTTGTACATGAATAGAGCGGTAACTGCCCCAAAACAGACAATCCGATTATAGATTTCCCTGAAAGGTTGAGAAATTCCTTTCGTTTCATATTCACCTCAGTTATTAATAATCCGTTTTATGTGTCTGAATGTCCTTTTGCGATAAGGATTAAATAATTCATCCTCCTCATCAAGACTGTTAATTTTTACCAACGCACTCGAATGAATAAAATGCGAACCACCAAGACATATACCCACATGGGTAATTCGTTTTTCAGATCCAAAGAATATTAAATCACCTTGTAAAACATTGGAGAAATCATCCTCAGGAATTATTTCTTCACCTAACATCACTTGCATATTCGCATCGCGCGGCAGCGGATAACCAAAATGTCTGAAAACAGTTCCCGTAAACCCGGAGCAATCCAAACCTTTTGTTGAACTTCCGCCCCAAAGATATGGAATGCCCAACATTGTTTTTGCTTTAGCAACCAGAGCCTCACGATCAATATTATTATCATTTTTTGGCATGATATAATTACGCAAATTCTTTTTTCTCACAAATCCGGTCCGACCATCAGGAAGAATTACCCCCGTCCAGTTTCCCTTATTATCGGCATTTTTTACAACACATCCCAACACCAGATCAGACACTACCTGGCTTTCATCAGATGGTTTTTCGAAGACCTGACAAAAATTTACGATTACTTCAGATTTTGCCGACTCCTGCCAGTTGGCCAGTCCGGGTGAACCCATTCGCTCGATCGTGCCGGCGGTGATCCAGCCCAGATAATCAATCGGTGTTTGGACAAGCACCCAGTATCCCTTACGCTTCAACAGTTTGAGTGGCATGCCCATTAAAACCTGATCTACCAACTCCGAGCTATGTCCCGGATGGCGTCTCAGATTAGCCACGCTGACACTCACGATAGCTATGGTGCTGTCACCAAGGTCGGAATCCGGTAGCAGTTTAAAGTTAATTTGTGCATCCTGAAGTCCGTCCGTTTGAGCAATGGATGCATTTACTGCCGAGTGAATTTCCGGTACCGAGGTTTCACCCTCAATATGCCATCTTCCATCTTCGTATTTATAATCAATATTAAACAGACGGATTCTCTTATCCGGTGCCCACTCATTACCGATTTCTTCAATCTTATTTATGAACGATTCCGGTGGTTGTTCCGGTGTACAGGAAAAAAAACTAGAGAAAAAAATAAGGGGCAGAACCAACAGACGAACTAATTTCATATAACACTCCCAATCTCAAATATAAATGTAAAATATACGGAATCATAAAATTCATGCAAAACATTTTTGATTTCTTTTGATCAGATGAAAAATCGGGGTAAATTTGATATTTTCAGCCGATAGCCGATAGCCGATAGCCGATAGCCGATAGCCGATAGCAAAATTTATGCATAGTATAATGCAAGTCAAGTAGAATACCTTTATGGAACTGGAATTATTCACCATATTTTTAATCGGGTTTTTAGGCGGGTTCAGTCATTGTATCGGTATGTGCGGCGGTTTCGTAATGACCTATACCATAAAAATACAGGAAAGTGATGTCATTGCAGCGCCTTCCCGTTGGCAAACCCTGTATCCACATTTATTGTATAACAGCGGCAGGGTGCTAACCTATGTAATTCTTGGTGAAATCTTTGGCTTTCTTGGCAGCTCCCTTGGTGTCATATTTGCCCTGCGTGATATTCAGGGTATCTTACAATTATTTGCCGGATTGGTTATGATGCTGATGGGATTTGATCTGGCAGGTTGGATTCCTGTCTCGAAACCCGATTCTTTCCCTGGAATTTCCGGATTTAAGCGCCTGGTACATTCCCTATTCAATCGGGTAAATAGAAAAAATATATTTGTTTTGGGTCTGGTCCTGGGATTTATTCCCTGCGGACTTGTATATGTGGCAGGCGCAAAAGCAGCCGCGACTCAGAGCATTTTTGGCGGGATGATAACCATGTTTGTGTTCGGACTTGGAACATTTCCTGCCATGGTAATTACCGGCCTGACGGTTAATCTCATTTCAGCTAAACTCCGCCATCGTCTTTACCGCCTGGCCGCAATCATGGTGATAATTCTCGGAGTTCTAACGATTCTCCGGGGTATTGATGCCATGGGTTGGCAAAAGTTCTACTGGTTAGTTTGATTTCAATTTCGCGGAATCAGGAATATATTATTAAGTTTGGCAAATCTGTCCGCATAAATCAATCAGACGAAGTATTCAATAGCAACAATTCGGATAATTATTTATTTACATAAACTATTGTTATTAATGCGTTTGCGTGCCTAACATACCATGCTTGAACTAAGGGGACTGATTTGGTCATGTTTGGCATCACAATTGCATAGCTGTTGGAGAAAAAAGCGATATAGTATATGAAAATTACAATGATTGGGGAATATGCGATTCGTGCCATGATGCATATGGCGGCACAGGGCAAGGGTGTGGTTGTAAATATTAGCGATGTTTCTGGACACTGGGATATTCCTGAATCAATTCTACGAAAAATTATTCCACGTTTACGGCGTGCCGGTTTTATAAGGTCTATTCGCGGTAATAGCGGCGGCATCTGTCTTGCAGGGGATGCGCAACAGATCACACCCCTCGATATTATTGAGTCTATTGAAGGTGAAATCGTACTAAATCCGTGTTTGCTGAACCCTGAATTTTGCAATAGAACCGAGATCTGTGAAATGCATTCTCTCTGGAATCAGGCACGGGATCAGCTGCGACAAATTTTGTGCAGTACTTCCATATCCGAAATGGCGGAGAAGGAATTAGGGATTAGAGATTAGAAACTGGGAATTAGTAACTGGTAACTGGTAATTTATTTTGAATATTTATTTCTTGAAGAAATTGATAAATTGCTTATTGCCTATCGCTTATCGCATATAGAGTTGTTATATTTTCTAACTATAAAAGGGTGTTAATAAAACCTAATGCAAAACATTGCAAATAAAACCAAATCGAGGGAATCGCGGGAACTTGCCTGTTTCCATTGTGGGGATAGCTGTCCGGACTCGAGTGTAAATATTGGGGATAAGTTTTTTTGCTGCAATGGGTGTAAGTTGGTTTATGAATTACTCTCCGAAAAAGATCTCTGTGCATATTATGAATTAGCGAAAAGCCCGGGAATATCACCCCAGGAGGCTGGTCTTAATGCAAAATATGGTTATTTGGATGATCCAAATATTGAAAAAAAATTAATTAATTTTTCCGATGGTAACAGAAACCGGGTTACTTTCAAAACTCCGGAAATGCATTGCAGTTCTTGCATTTGGTTGTTGGAGAATCTTTACAGAGTTAACAGCGGGGTGGTTGATTCAAAGGTAAACTTTCTTCGAAAAGAAGTAATGATCACCTACGACTCTACCAAGGTTACATTAAGAGAAATTGTTGAACTGCTTACCTCCATTGGTTATGAACCGGAAATAAATCTCGCTTCACTAAACCAGGAAGTATTTAGTGAAACAAATAAACAATTATATATCAAAATTGGTATTGCCGGTTTTGCCTTCGGTAATATTATGTTACTTAGTTTTCCCGAATATCTATCTGGAAGTAAAATTCTCGATCCGAATTTTACATTATTCTTTGGCATTCTCAATATATTTTTAGCCCTGCCGGTCTTTTTTTACAGCAGTATCGATTATTTTAAATCAGCCTGGCAAGGATTACGTCAGAAGTATATAAATATGGATGTGCCAATTTCTCTTGGCATTCTGGCATTGTTTATCCGAAGCCTGATCGAGATTATTACAAAATCAGGCGCCGGATTTTTCGATTCATTTACCGGGCTGGTTTTTCTGTTGCTCATCGGCAAATTATTCCAAAAAAAAACATATGACTCATTGTCATTTGATCGTGATTACCGCTCTTACTTTCCCGTTTCCGTACTTAAAAAAACAACCGACGGGGAGGAGAGTGTCCCAATTAACAATATAAAACCAAATGACCGGATTATGGTCAGAAATGGAGAACTTATACCGGCGGATTCTGTGCTGATCAAGGGAAACGGATACATTGATTATAGTTTTGTCAGCGGTGAGTCTGAACCAGTTTCAAAGATCTCGGGAGATATGATCTATGCCGGGGGCCGGCAATCGGGTGAGATGTTAGAGCTTGAAGTGGTTAAGGATGTTTCGCAAAGCTATCTAACCCAGTTATGGAATAATGATGAATTCAAAAAATCCGATACAGAAGGTGTTACTTCACTGGCCAATCAGGTCAGCAAATATTTTACCTTTATTGTGTTATCAGTTGCATCACTGGCCGCGGTATACTGGCTGAGAACGGATCTTTTTCGCGCTTTGAATGCATTTACCTCCGTCCTGATTATTGCCTGTCCGTGCGCTCTGGCATTATCGACACCTTTCACATTGGGAAATACCCTGAGGATATTTGGTAAAAATGCGTTCTACCTTAAAAATACGCACGTCATAGAAAGTTTAGCAAAAATTCAATATATCATATTTGATAAAACCGGGACAATTACAAAATCAAATTCTGCTGAAATGCAGTATATTCCTTTAAATGAGTCGTCAGAACTCTTATCGGATCATATGCAGGTGCAGATAAAATCTCTGGCAACACATTCCACCCACCCTCTGAGTCGACATCTGACATCTTATCTGGCAACGATTGATACATATCCGGTCACAGATTATCGAGAGCATCCGGGTCTCGGCATTGAGGGGATTGTAAGGGGGGAACATATCCGGATTGGATCCGCAAAATTTACAAATTTTGCGATGGACAAGGACACTGCCCCATTGACCAGTCTGGTCTATATTCAGAAAGATGGCATTACCTGCGGCTTTTTTAATATATCAAATAAGTACAGATCAGGATTGCGAAGAGTAATAAGAAAACTGGGTGCAAAATTTGAAATAGCCATGCTCACCGGTGACAATCAAAGCGAAAAAGCCAATCTAATAAAATATTTTAAATCCGGTTTAAACTTATGGTTTGATCAAACGCCATATAATAAGCTTAACTTTGTCAAAAAGATTCAGGCGGATAAAAAGAAGGTTCTTATGATTGGCGATGGGCTGAATGACGCCGGTGCCCTGAATATTAGTGATGTTGGTATTACAATTTCTGATGATGTAAACACATTTTCTCCCGCCTCAGATGGAATTCTTGATGGAGATGCATTTATCAAGTTGCCTGATTTCATACATTTTGCTAAAATCAGTCTTAACGTAATTCGAATTAGTTTTATAATCTCATTTTTATATAATATTTTGGGGTTAACCTTTGCGGTGCAGGGTACATTGTCGCCCCTCATAGCAGCAGTACTCATGCCAATTAGCTCGGTGTCAGTAATTCTGTTTACCACCGGTATGACATCACTAATTGCAAAAAAAACCGGATTATATATAAAACCGGACAGGAATTAAACCGCTATGAGTGTTATGTTTTTACTTGTTTTGGCCAGTTTGGTTGTGGCTGTCGGGTTTCTGGCCGCGTTTCTGTGGGCTGTTCGCAGCGGTCAGTTTGATGACCGATATACACCATCCGTCCGTATGTTGATGGATGATCTGACGAAGAAAAAGAATAATAAGAAAAAATGAATTGAGGGAGAAAGAGTTTATGGCTGTTGAGACTTTTTATTATGACAATAAGATAGTCAGAAATTTTGCCCTGGCAACAATGATATGGAGTGCTGTCGGCATACTAGTCGGTGTTATCGTTGCTTTTCAAATGTTTCTGCCTTCACTTAATCTTGGTATTCCCTACACTACCTTCGGACGGTTACGGCCGCTGCATACGAATGCTGTTATATTCGCTTTTGTCGGAAACGGTATTTTTACGGGCGTGTATTACTCTTTGCAGCGACTATGTAAAGCACGCTTGTTCAGCGACGTTTTGAGCAAAGTTCATTTTTGGGGATGGCAGCTCATCATCGTTCTTGCTGCGGTTACATTGATCTCAGGTATTACGGTCAGTAAAGAGTATGCCGAACTGGAATGGCCGATTGATATCCTTATCGCAGTGATCTGGGTGATATTTGGTATCAATATGATGGGAACGATTGTTAAACGGCGGGAAAAACACATGTATGTGGCTATCTGGTTTTATATTGCCACTTTTTTTACCGTGGCCGTGTTACATATTTTTAACTCTATTGAAATCCCGGTCAGTTTCTTAAAAAGTTATCCCGTTTATGCGGGTGTGCAGGATGCCCTGGTGCAGTGGTGGTATGGTCATAATGCCGTCGCCTTCTTTCTTACTACTCCCTACCTGGGTTTGATGTATTACTTTCTACCTAAAATGGCTGATCGTCCTGTATACTCTTATCGTTTGTCCATAGTCCATTTTTGGGCACTTATCTTTATATACATATGGGCCGGGCCGCATCATCTCTTATATACCTCACTTCCTGATTGGGCCCAATCACTGGGAACTGTATTTTCAATCATGCTAATCGCGCCAAGTTGGGGCGGCATGCTTAATGGTCTGCTTACATTACGCGGCGCCTGGGATCGCGTACGTGAAGATCCTATCCTGAAATTCATGGTGGTTGCGGTAACGGCGTATGGTATGGCCACCTTTGAAGGTCCGATGCTTTCTATTAAAAGTGTTAACGGGCTGGCGCATTACACCGACTGGATTATCGCTCATGTCCATGTGGGTGCACTCGGTTGGAATGGTTTGCTGACGTTTGGACTTCTTTACTGGCTCATTCCACGCTTGTTTGGTACAAAATTATACTCAAAGAAACTGGCCAACCTGCACTTCTGGATCGCCACACTGGGGATGATGTTTTATGTGATACCAATGTACTGGGCCGGTGTGACTCAGGGTTTGATGTGGAAAGAATTTACCGCAGAAGGTTACTTGCAGTATCCTCTTTTTCTTGAAACTGTATTGCAAATCGTTCCCATGTATTTTATCCGTGCAATTGGAGGTACGATATACCTTAGCGGTGTGGTTTTTATGTTTTACAATCTATTTAAAACGATGAAACAAGGCTCGCTGGAAGAAAATGTACAGGCCCAGGCACCGGCCTTGATCGTTGATCCGCAAGCTGAAAGAAAAATTGAGCCATCGCTGGCTGGAAAGCCGCCCGATTCAATTCACGGTTCTGTCCGTTATCGCAGTGCTAATCGGCGGGGTCATTGAAATAATACCGACATTTCTTATCAAATCTAACGTGCCTACTATTACAAGCGTGAAACCATATACGCCGCTTGAACTTGAGGGCCGTGATATCTATGTTCGCGAAGGCTGTTATGTTTGCCACTCTCAGATGGTCAGACCATTCCGCTCTGAGACAGAAAGATATGGTGAATACTCCAAGTCCGGAGAATTTGTCTATGACCATCCTTTTCAATGGGGATCAAAACGAACCGGACCGGATCTGCACCGGATTGGTGGTAAGTATCCAGATGCCTGGCACTACAATCATATGCTTGAGCCTCAATCGATGTCTCCGGGTTCGCTCATGCCGCCATATCCCTGGCTTATTGAGGATGAACTGGACACATCAACATTAGAGAAAAAGATCACGGTCATGCAGACACTTGGTGTGCCCTATCCTCCTGGATATGACAATCGAGCCAGGACAGATCTGGAAAAACAAGCCGAAACAATTGCGGCAAAACTTAAAGAGTCTGGAATTGCGGTCGGTTCCGACAGAGAAATAATAGCTTTGATCGCGTATTTGCAGCGTCTCGGTACCGACATCAAAGGAAATACAAAATAATTGGGGTATTATGTTTAAACATATTGTTGAGCAACTTCCCGGTTCTGAAATATTTGCTATCATATCCTTACTGTTATTTTTTGGATTTTTTATTGCGATAGTAATTTGGGCCTGGAAGTCCGATAAAGAATATTTGAAAAAAATGGAAAGATTACCGCTGGATTCATCATCTATTAACGGAGAGAAATATGATGGATAAAGATCTTGAAAAAGAAATTTTATTAAACCATAGTTATGATGGTATTCAGGAACTTGATAATAAGTTACCACCCTGGTGGTTATATCTGTTCTATATAACAATAATCTGGTCTGTTTTGTATATGATTCATTACCATGTAATTGGCACCGGTGACTCATCATACGTAGAATATATGAAAGAATACGATCCCGATTGGCAGGCACCGGTCTCCGCATCCGGTTTTTCTTTGGGATATAATTCACCCTTTGCTGCCGGAGAGAATCTAACTCCCAGGGCCCGGGCCGAACTGGCACTGCAGGCTGCGCAGTCAGAAATGAATGCCGGACAAGGAATCACAAATGTCTCGGATCTTAAATTTGAGGATCTGATCATTGCCGCTATGCACATATCTACTCCGGAGGACCTGGAAAAACTGAAAGGTAATTTTCCGGATCTCTATGTGAAATATGAATCTGAAATGAGTGGTGGCAAATCTGCAGCCGTTGCAGAAGCAACGCCCGCAGAACCGGAAGTACCAATCGATCCGCTAACCGATGACGCAAGTCTGGCCGCCGGAAAAAGCATTTTTATTGCCAATTGTGCCACTTGTCATGGTCAGTCCGGAGAGGGCGGAATCGGACCAAATATGACCGATGATTATTATATACATGGCGCAGGAATGAATAATACCATCCGGGTAATAAAAAGCGGTGTGCCTGCCAAAGGAATGATTTCATGGCGGGGAATCCTGAAGGAACCACAGATTCTCGAGGTTTCCAGTTATATATTGACATTACGAGGAACAAATCCACCGAAAGGTAAAGCGCCCCAGGGTGAAAAAATAGTCGCCAATGAGTAATGGATTAAAAAAAAATATAGAACAAGATGCGGATAACAATTACCGCGATAAACTTGCGACCGTCGATAAAGAAGGTAAACGTATTTGGGTATTCCCCAAAAAACCATCGGGCAATTTTACCCGCGCCAGACAATTTTTAAGTTTCCTTCTTTTAGCATTCCTTTTTATTGCGCCGTTTTTACGCATTAACGGACAACAATTTCTTCTTTTCAATATAATAGAGAGAAAATTTGTCATTTTCGGCCTGGTTTTCTGGCCACAGGATTTTTATATCTTTGTTCTGGCAACTCTGACACTGGTCGTATTTGTTGTCCTCTTTACGGTGGTTTTTGGCAGATTATGGTGTGGTTGGGCCTGTCCGCAAACCATTTTCATGGAAATGGTATTCAGAAAAATTGAATACTGGATTGAGGGGGATGCCAGAAAACAGATCGCGCTCAAAGAGAGCACCCTGGACTAGTGAAAAAATATTTAAAAAAACCTTTAAGCACGCCATTTTCTATTTTATTTCATTCTTCATCGGCAACACGTTTCTTGCTTATATCGTCGGATCCGACCAATTGCTGAAAATTATAAGCGATCCCCCATCGGAACATCTGGCGGGATTGACTGCGATGATTATGTTTAGCGCGGTGTTCTACTGGGTATTTGCATTTTTCAGAGAACAGGTGTGTACTCTGGTTTGTCCGTACGGACGATTACAGGGCGTGCTGCTGGATCCGAATTCTATCGTGGTTGCCTATGATTTTAAGCGCGGCGAACCCAGAGGAAGGCTATCACGAACAGAATCACGCGGCGAACTTGGGCATTGTGTGGATTGCCACCAGTGTATAGAGGTGTGCCCTACCGGTATTGATATTCGTAATGGTACGCAGCTGGAATGTATTAATTGCACCGCCTGTATTGATGCATGTAACTCGGTTATGGAGAAAGTTAATTTCCCCCGGGGACTCATTCGATATACATCCTATAATAATATTGTAAAAGAGCAAAAATTAAAAATCACCCCGCGGATCATTGGTTATTCAATGGTTTTTATCGGTCTGCTCGCAATTGTTTCCACATTATTATTAGTACGCAAACCTATCGATACCACCATTCTAAGAACCCCCGGCGTTATGTTTCAGGAAACAGCAGATGGCTATATCACCAATCTGTATAATATTAAAATAGTTAATAAAACTTTTGATACGCAGGCAAATTACAATCAGGCTTAAAACTCCTGAGGGTCGGATCAGGCAGGTGGGTGGCGACTTAACTGCCGAAGAAAACAGTGTCGTGCAATCCGCTTTTTTTGTTGAGTTGCCAAAGGAACAAGTTCGCGTCGTGCGAACACCAATCCAAATTGAAATTATATCAGATTCCACCAGTGTCGATATCATATCGACATCATTTTTAGGACCGAACCTGTGGCAAAATCAAAAAGAATAGCAGGCTGGCCATTTGGCATTGCCATTATATATGGAGGATTTGTCCTCCTTTTACTGATTTTTGTGCTTTACTCTTTATTTAATAGTGTAGATCTGGTAAGCAAAGACTACTATGCCGAAGATTTGGCCTATCAGAAACAAATCGATCGGCAAAACCGCGCCAATAGTTTGGAAACAGGATTAAGCTGGAGTATTCTCAACAATCCCAGACTGTTCAGTTAAAATTCCCCGCAAGCATTAACACGAATGAGATTTCAGGAAAAATTATCTTTTTCAGACCGTCTGATGCACAACTGGATAATACAATCAGCATAAATCCGGATGTGAAGGGGTTACAGACAATTGATGTGAGCCGCTTAAAAAAAGGAGTTTGGCGGATTAAAATATTCTGGAAAGTTGTTAATACGGATTATTATGACGAAGGTATCATTGAATTACAAAGTGAGTCTAAGCTCTAATGTCAGATTTTAAAAAATGTCCTAAATGTGAACATACCTGGGAATCGAGAGAAAATTTCCTTACTGATGACAATATCGAAATTATTGGCTATCAGGCCAATTTTTTTGATTTGAAAATGGGATTGTTTCTATTCAATCATACATCTTGCAAGACAACAATGGCATTGGAAGCGGCGAATTTTACGGATCTCTATGATGGCCCTTTGTTAAAAGGCCGAAAAACGGGTACAAATGAATGTCCATCATATTGTCTTAATACCAGCGAGTTAAAAGCCTGCCCGGCACAATGTGAATGTGCATATGTCCGTGATGTCATCCAAATTGTAAAAGGATGGCGGGAGAATTGAGGACTATGTTATTATTTATCCAGTTAGGTTATATCAATTGGGGCGATCAGATTCATAATCAGGCAGGATGTCATTTAATATTTCTTCCGCACGTTTTTTATCCTTTTGAAACACATAAATATCGCCCAATCCTTTCTGAGTGACAAATATACCGTCATAGGCCGTATCGAATTTGCTGTTAAAATTCATGTCAATATCAGCATCTTCAAACGCTTTTCTTATGAGCGGTAAGACAGCTTCATGCTCCCGCTCAAGCGTCAGAATTTTTACTGTGTTTTCATTTTCTTTCATGAAATCCTCCACTTTAGTTTTAACTTGGTCCTCTCGCAGAGACGCAGAGGAAGAATATAAGGAATTAGGGATGAGAAATTCACAGTTGGCAATTGGCGAAAGACAGTTACCAATTACAAATTACTAATTACTACTCTCAAATTCCTAATTTCACATTTACGACAGTATCCTTAAGCATGTTTCTTACCATGGAAACTCTTTCTCATACCAATCCTGTGTCATATCCAGCCAGAAAAAGAGACCGCGCCACTCGCCAAGATGATCGTATTGCTTTGCGATGTCATTCTCGGTACACGCTTTGCCGGCAAAATGTTTTTCGGAAAATTTTTTTGTGCTCCAGCTATCGGATCCATAATAATCATAACGACCGAGAAGCTTGAGCAAATTACTTACAGCATATTTACCGAATCCTTTGATTTTCAATATTTCTTTATATAGACCATTCGTATCTGTCTCCCCGGCATCGAAAGTATCAATGTTCAAGATCCCATCTGCAATATTACGGCTAAACTCTAAAAGATAGGGTGCCCGATAGCCCATCTTTATTTTTTCACGCAAATATTTTTCTGACGTTACTGCAATTTCGTCCGGGGTTGGAAATACACCCCGGCCTGTTTTTTCAACGAGATTGTTGACCATTATTTTGGTCAGGTTCCAGGTACAATTAGTGGTGCACAGCATTTTGACCATATCTTCCCACAGGGTAGCGCAGCGAAACATTCGACCGGCAGATTTTTCTTTTATCCACTTATATTCTTTTATACTACCCGCCAGTTTGTAGAATCCGGTATAATCCTCATCTAACCGGAACATCCGCTTTACCATTTCTGATAATTCATTTTGACAGGTCTCATCCAAATTCTGCTCTGCGGTTACGATAATTTCCTGATCAGTTTCCGATGACAATAAAATCCGGTCTATCTGATCTTTGCGCCTTATCTTTGTGGCAAGAGTTTTTGTGTCTGAAAGAATTTCAAATGGCGCCAGATCTATCCAGCCATGTGAAAACAAGGTGCTGTTAAAAGAAAAGGGGGCCGTGGGTTTGATGGTAAATACTGACATATTATTCCACCATAAATAGAATTAGAAAAGATAACAATATAAATCCGGCATTTCTGACGATCTGTCAAAAATAGAAAAGCCCCAATAACTAAATAACGGGGCTTTTCTCAATGCGGTTGCTCTTACTTTAACAGCGGAAACTGTGCCGATATCTGTAATCTTAAAACAGTATCGATTTGACGTTGGATTTGCAAAAACTGAATACCACGCAGGCTGGAGAGTTCATCTTTAATCTTTGTATAAGTGCTTTTCTCAAGCTCACTCAGCTTTTTCTCGATAGTGAAAAAGGCTTCGGCAATTTTTGCCGCATCATCATCACTCATTGATCCGTATTTTTCATCAATCATTTTATACATTTCCAACCGTTCATCCATTATTTTGCTGCGCTCTGCAAAATAAGCATCATAAATTGGCCAGTATACTTTGCCTTCATCTTCGGTCAGCTGCATATTCACCAACATAAGTTTTTTAGATTGAACCGACAGATCTTCTTTAGCAAGAGCCAGATAATCATTCAGATTCATTTCCTGCTTTGTAGAGTCTTGTGCAAACACAATCCCTGTGAGCATTACCATAAGCATAAGTGTTCTTGTTACCATATTACATTCTCCTTTTGTGATTTTGTTGTAATATACTTTATTATTCTGGTTAATGTATTAGAGGCTTCTAAAAAATGTAAATTTCTTTCAAAATGTCACCCTGAATTTATTTCAGGGTCTATTTAATTAGATCCTGAACCAAGTTCAGGATGACAAACTATTTTATCCTGTTTATCTTTTGTCCACCGTGCAATTAACTTGATCTCTTTTCATTTGGCAGTGTAACTATCCTTCAGCAGGTATTATTCCTGGTCATATGTTCTTTCTAATCAATAGAATCTCAAATTATAAACCTTGACATATTTTTAGGGCTTATGTAATTTGATTCACAATCTAATTTTACAGGAGATGTGTAATGTCCAAAATATTAATCGCAGATTCTTTACCCCAATTTATTCTCGAAAAATATAATAAGTCCGGGAATGTAACAATTGACAACAAGTCCGGAATATCCAAAGAAGATCTATTAAAAGAAATTGAATCATATGACGGGCTGGTTGTTCGCAGCCGGACCAAAGTAACTGCTGATATAATTGAAGCTGCCAAAAATTTAAAAGTAATTGGCCGTGCCGGAGCCGGTGTGGATAATATTGATACAGATGAAGCCACCAAACGTGGTATTATTGTGATGAACACACCCGGTGGAAACACGATAGCCGCAACCGAGCATGCGGTGGCGATGATGCTGGCGACCATGCGCAATATCGCAAGAGCGAATATGTCCATCCTGGACGAAAAGTGGGATCGCAAAACCTATATTGGTCGTGAACTATTTGGAAAAACTATCGGCATTCTCGGCCTGGGGAAAATTGGGTATCAGGTTGCCAAAAGATTAAAAGCATTTGACGCCGAATTGATTGTTTATGACCCCATAGTTACCAAAGAAGTGGCCGATCAGATCGGGGCTAAATTGGTTGAATTGGATGAACTTATTTCAAGATCTGATATTATCACAATTCATGCACCAAAGATTCCTGAAACCATTGATTTGATAAACAAAGATCGATTAAACAAATGTAAAGATGGCGTGGTTATTATCAATTGTGCTCGTGGCGGCATCGCTAATGAGGCCGACCTGCTTGCTGCACTTGAGAGTGGAAAAGTTTCCGCCGCCGGTCTGGATGTCTACTCCTCTGAGCCACCCACGGATTTTGCCCTGGCAAAGCATCCACATGTTACCGCAACCCCACATCTGGGTGCATCCACCCATGAGGCTCAGGAAAAAGTGGCCGATATGATTCTTGATCAAATGATTGAATATTTCGATAAGCAAGTGGCCAGAAATTCGGTTAATTATATTTCAATCGAACCGGAAATACAGAAAAAAATTGCCCCCTACTTTGAACTGTCTGAACGGCTGGGAAAAATATTCAGCCAATGTAAATCCGGTCGTCTGGAAGAGGTAACCATCCGTTTTTATGGAGATATACTCTTGTTACCTGTTGAACCGATCTCGGCTCACATGATGGTGGGCGCATTACAGGGCGCCGAAACCGAACTGGTTAATCCGGTAAATGCCTTGTCCATTTGCCGTAATCGCGGGATCAGTATCGAGATTGTTAAGAAAGATCTTGCGCTTACCAGTCATACCAATTTGATTGCCTGTGATTTTAAAACTGATAAGGGGTTTTACCATTTTGCCGGAACCGTTTTCGCCAAAGATCAATTTCATCTTACCGAATGTGGTGATTTTGTTTGCGATGCTAATTTGGAAGGGCATATGCTATTTGTTGAAAATGATGATATCCCGGGTGTGGTTGGGCAGGCTGGGCCTGGCGCTTGCAAATTATGACGTAAATATTGGCCATCTTTCCCTCGGGCGCCTGAAAGATGACCAAAAAGCATTGAATATATTTAATCTTGATTCTGCCATTGGCGATGGGGTTAAAGATGAATTATCAGCTGTAAAAGGTGTAAATCAACTATATACAGCCGATCTGTAATTATTTAAAATATTTTAACCGCAAAGTGCGCAGAGAAAACGAGATGCTCGCAAAGAAATAAATTTTAATTTTCTTTGCGAACTTTGCATATTCTTGGCGTCTTTGCGGTTAAGAAAATAATCCCCATTGATCCAGAGTTTTTTTATAACTCCCAGGGAATTTCTTCAGCAAGAGCAATGCCCTCCGGCGAAACATCTGCCCGGTAGACCATTATTTCCACTCCTGCAGAAAGTGCGGTTTGTAATGCATCTGAATATTGGGGATCAATATGTCTGGCCGGTTTGAATATTCTGCCATCACCCCGTTGAATCACATAAAACATGACGCTGCGATGCCCCAAACGAATCATATTGCCCAGTTCAACCAGATGCTTGGTGCCGCGGATTGTCACCGAGTCGGGGAAATAATAATTGCCATCTTCCTCAACCAGGGTGACATTTTTTACTTCAACATAACAGTGATCACTGTCATTTGAGAGCAAAATATCGATGCGACTGTTTTCTCCATATTTTACCTCCCGTTTTAGACCATCATAGCCTAATAGTCCGGGAATTTTATTCTCGTTGATGGCTTCGGCGACTATCAGATTCGGGATGCCGGTATTTATACCTATCCAGCAAATTGTATTGTGGACCATTTCCCAGGTATGCGGATATTTTCTGTTGGGGTTGTCACTTCTACTCAGGAGGACTTTCCAACCAGGATTGGCGCAGGTTTTCATACTTCCCGAATTGGGACAATGTGCGGTAATTTGCTCACCGGTATCCAGCTCAATATCCGCCAGGAATCTTTTGTATCGTTTTATTAAGGTTCCAGGGATTAGTTTTTTCGAAAACTGCATAGATTCTTTTCAGATCACTTTAATCAATAAACTGGTGAATAAATAATCAGACTGATTAGTCAAAAACCTCAGTAAAAATGATATTTCTTTTCTCAAGTTCTTTCATAAACACATCCGTAGGAATGGAAAGTTCCTGTCGTAAGACCCCGTGATCCGAAATTCGCCCGTCAACCAGCATTTCGAGAATAATCGCCGCCGGGAATGCTGTGGTTCGCATCATTGCCGTTAGTCCGGTATTGTCTCCGTATTCAATTGCCTGATATTTTTTTGTCAATCCCTGTCCGTTTTTATTTCCCTTTACTAAAATCTGAATCAAAACCACGTCCTTGCTCTCATAAGTAAGCGGATCGATCAGCAATGTTTCAAAGACTTCCCGACGCTGAAAGGAGAAATCACTTAATTTGACATTATCGTGTGAGGTAAACCCCAGATCCATCATTGCTTTTATTATCCTGCAGTGACCGGGATAACGGATGGTTTTATAATTCAGCGTTTGAATCTTCCCCTCGTATGTTTGTGGTAAAGTAGATGTACCTCCGGACGTATAAAACGCTTCCAAGGTTCCAAATGGTTCAGGAAATCTCAGGTTTTCCGTTTCTGTCATTGAATCTACCGTCGTAATTTTACCAGCACGTAATATTACTGTTGGTTCAATGTATTCATTGATAAGTCCATGTACAGAAAAGACCAGCATATAGTTCAAAGGGGGTTTTGGATCCACAGGCAATCCACCGACTCTGATTTCCACAGTATCCACTTCATCAAACTGATTTATTAAATGTGCAGCCACACCGGAAACCATACCCGGCGCCAGTCCGCAGTCCGGTATCACACCCACCTTTGCACGTGACGCATCCTTTGTCAAAGAAAATTGTTTATCGACGACGGTGTTATTACCACCGAGATCTACAAAATGACATGAAGACTCAATAGCCCAGCTAGTCAGATCAAAATTATAATCATAGGGAACCGCACTTAAAACGCCCTCTGCTTTTTCCATGAGGGGAATTAAATTCACTTTGTCGCTGGCAGAAATCTGATGCCGGTGCACACGTTCATCATTAAAATGATTATATAAATTGTCAAGAGATTCCCTGGAAACATCGGCAATATCTATTCTATTTGCATTACCAAAATGTAACAAGTCATTTACGACTCCGACCGACATACGACCGGATCCCAGTACAAGATAATTCATCAATCTATCTCCTTTATTGTCATATAACTAGGGACACATGCAATGTGTCTCTACGGTGTAAATCGTCGTTGTCTGGTGATTTCAAATAAAACAACCGCCGTTGATACGGATGCATTCAGGGAATCTAATTTGCCAAACTGTGGTATACTCAAATGCAGATCGCAGTACGTCAGCAAATTTTTCCGTAGTCCGGCACCTTCGCTGCCCACAAGAACTACCAACGGTACATCCAGTTTGGTTAAATAGATATTGTCTCTCTCTCCCGGCATCAATGCGGCGAAAGATAATTCTTTTTCTTTCAAGGCATCCAGAGTGACATTAATATCCTCTGTGCGGTGAATATGTGTATGGAATACAGCTCCAGCCGAAGTTTTCATTACCGTAGGATTTATTTCTGCACTTGTTTTTTCCGGAATTATAAGTGCCGTTGCACCACAGATTTCAGCCTGTACGGATTATGGCACCCAGATTATGAGTATCCTGAATCTGATCGAGAACGATTATCAGCGGGTTTTCTGAGGCATCAATCCTTTTAAACAGTGATGTATCATCAATATATTTGTATTCCGGTATCTCTGCCACAATGCCCTGATGGACCACCGGGCCGCAATATTGTTGTAATTGGGCTTTAGGCAGCAGGGTTAGCGGAACCCCTTTGCTCGCGGCCTGATTCTGGTATCTGACACGGTCCTTTTGTTGCATTTCCCGGGCCAGATAAATATGCTGAACCGGATGTTCTGACCGCAACAATTCATATACTGGGCGTTTTCCGTATATATACATAAATTTTCTTTCCACCTGATGATAAACTTACCAAAGCCAAACTGAAAAAACACACTCTGGTTGACCATTTTTTTACCACGAAGAGCACGAAGGACACGAGGGTTTTTTATGATAAATATCCAATGTCATCTCGCAGAGATCTTCCCGTGATGTGGGCACTGCGAAAACAATTAGGGAATGAGTGCCAGAACGATCGGGAAGATGCACTAAAGAGATGACTCTATAATCCAAAATCAAAAGTCCAAAGTCTAGAAATTCATACTTGACATTTGGGCTTGGTCATTGGACATTTCATTTTTTATCCTGTTTTCAGTAAACTCTTTGTGACCTTCGTGTTTAGCAATAATTCAAATATAGTACCTATTTTCATCTTTTTTGCAAATTAGTAATTCTTATCACAAAAAAATATGTTGAAATTGAATTTATTTTAACTAAATTGAATGAGTGTTCATTCATTTTTTATTTGCTTATGAAAAAGAATAATAAAAAAGACATTATTATCGATGCAGCAATAAAAGTATTTGCCGGTAAAGGTTTCTATAATGCCAAGGTAGCAGACGTGGCAAAAGAAGCCGGAGTGGCAGACGGAACCATCTATATTTATTTCAAAAACAAAGATGATCTCCTGATTTCCCTGTTCGAAACCAAAATGGAAGAAATACTTGTTCGTTTTAACCGGGTGCTTGAGCAAAAAGCGACCCCACCCCAAAAACTGGAACACTTTATTCAATTACATTTTCAGATGATACAGGAAGATCAGAATCTGGCAGAAGTGTTTCAGGTGGAACTAAGACAGTCCAGCAAGTTTCTTAAAGACTATCATAATCAAAAATTTATCGATTTTCTCGGAATTCTTGAACAGATCCTGCGGGAAGGCACAGAGGGGGGCGATTTCCGCCCGGACATGAAGATAAATACCATGAAGATCGCCATATTTGGTGCCCTCGATGAACTTGCACGTGAATGGATACTGGGTGAAGATCATAAACATGAACTGAATGAATATGCCTCGGAGTTGGCAAAGACCTTTATTAAGGGGCTTTCTGTCTCATAATTAGGAGTTCGAAATTAGAGACTAGAGATGAAAAATTGGAACTTGATTTGTCATTTTTACTTGGACATGGGACATTCTTCAGTGATCAGATTTTTGCAGAGCAGACGATCTCTAATTTTTAATCTCAAATCAAAGGACACTGGGTGCGCCAGGAATATACGGAGAGGATTATAAAATGAAGAATATAGTAATTGTTGATGGGTTACGGACGGCATTCACCAAAGCCTGGACCGATTTTATGGAGATCCCGGCCCAGGATCTGGGGACCTTTGTAACCCGTGAACTATTAGAGCGGCATCAACTGGATGCTGCTATGTTTGATGAAGTGATATTTGGCAATATCGCCGGACCCGCCGAGGCGGCAAATGTCTCACGAATTATCGCGCTGCAGGCCGGAATTCCGCAATCTGTTCCCGCATTTAGTGTTCAAAGAAACTGTGCCAGCGGCATGCAGGCTATTGCCGATGCCTGCTATCGCATACAGGCTAATGCCGGTGATATGTATCTTACGGGTGGTGTGGAATCCATGAGTCGTATCCCCCTGCTTTTCAATGATGCGGCAACCAAGTGGTTCGGCCGCTTATCACAGGCCAAATCTCTGGGTCAGCGTATTTCAACTTTTTTATCATTTAAATTTAAATTTTTAAATCCCATTATTGCGCTACGCCTGGGACTTACCGATGGGTTCTGCGGATTAAATATGGGCGAGACCGCTGAAATTCTGGCAAAGGAATTTCATATCTCCAGAGAAATGCAGGATGAATTTGCCATGAAGAGTCACAATCGGGCGGAAAAAGCCACAAAAGACGGTATCTTTAAGGAAGAAATTGTACCGGTACCGATTCCTCCCAAATACGATCGCATGGTGGACGAAGATAATGGTATTCGAAATGGTCAGTCCATGGAAGCCCTGGCTAAGTTACGTCCTGTTTTTGACAGACACAATGGTACCGTTACGGCCGGAAATGCCAGTCAGATCACCGATGGCGCTGCTGCGATCATTGTCATGACTGAAGATAAAGCCAAAGATCTTGGTCTGGAACCATTGGGCAAAATACGCTCTTTTGCATTCGCTGGGTTAGATCCGCAGCGAATGGGTCTTGGACCGGCTTATGCCACTCCGCTGGCATTGGAAAAAGGCGGTGTAAATATGAAAGATATTCAATTAGTGGAAATAAATGAAGCTTTTGCCGCCCAGGTGATGGCCAATTTGCAAATATTTGATTCCGACACATTAAGTAAAAAATATCTTGATCGCGATAAAGCAGTCGGTGCGGTCAATCCGGATATCCTGAATGTGAATGGTGGCGCGATTGCCCTGGGCCATCCGGTGGGATCGTCCGCCTCACGATTAATCATCACTTTACTAAAAGAAATGAAGCGAAAAGATCTGAATCTTGGGCTGGCCACATTATGTGTGGGTGGTGGCCAGGGCGCCGCTTTCATTTTAGAGCGCAGCTAATCAGACACAACAGATAGCGGAGGATATGACCATGGGTCATGCATTTAAACTTGAAATTGTTGAAAAAAATATTGGTGTACTTACTTTTGATCTGAGTGGAGAAAAAGTCAATAAATTTTCCACCCCGGTAATGCAGGAATTGGATGAAATGCTGGAATCCATAGCCACCAATACAGATTTGGAATGCCTGCTAATATATTCAGCGAAAAAAAATATTTTTATCGCCGGGGCAGATATTAAAGAAATTGAAAATATTTATGACCCGGATGAAGGATATAAAGTTTCGCGTATTGGCCAGGACATTTTCAACAAAATTTCAAAGCTGCCTTATCCGACTATCGCAGTTATAAACGGCGCTTGCATGGGTGGTGGAACAGAAATGGCCCTGGCATGTACATACCGGCTGGCATCGGACGATCCCAAAACAAAAATTGCCCTTCCTGAAGTAAATATCGGTGTTTTTCCCGGATGGGGCGGAACACAACGCCTGCCCGCGCTTATAGGGTTACAGCGTAGTCTGGATATTATCCTGACCGGGCGTAACCTGGATGCCAAACGCGCCCTGCGCTCAGGGGTAATTGACAAAATAGTACCAAAAGAAATGGTTCTTGAAACAGGCATGCAATTTGCGCGAGATGTGCTTGCCGGGAAAAATGTACTCGCCCGATCAAAAAGGAAACAGAAAGGTCTGTTCACTTTTCTGCTGGAAAAGAATCCTCTTGGGCGGGCATTGGTTTTCCGCATGGCCAGAAAAACCGTCCTGGCAAAGACAAAAGGCCACTATCCCGCGCCACTTGATGCACTTAAAGTGATAAAGAAAACCTGGGGCAAATCATTACAAAAAGGATTCGAAATAGAAGCCAGATATTTTGGCAATATAATCGGATCATCTATCTCAAAAAATCTTATCAAAATATTTTTCTGGACAGAGGCCGTAAAAAAGCAAACCGGCGTGGCTAATACAGAAGTACAACCGCTGCCGGTAAACAGTGTTGCTGCCCTGGGCGCCGGTGTCATGGGGGGAGGCGTCGCACAGTTGTTTGCCAGCCGAAACATTCCCGTTCGCGTGAAAGACCTGAATACCGACGCGGTTGCCAAAGCGTATGAGCAGGCCGCCTCGGTGCTCAAAGGAAAATTAAAGAGGCGACGTATCTCACGGTTGGAGTTCGGACAGATCATATCCCGGATCACAGGTACCACGGATTATTCCGGGTTCAAAAAGGCAGATTTTATTGTAGAGGCTATCGTAGAAAATCTGGACATAAAAAAACAGGTGTTTTCTGAACTCGAAAACTATGTACGCGATGATGCGATCATTGTCTCAAACACATCATCTTTATTGGTTAATGATATGGCGGTTGCCTTTAAAAGACCGGAACGATTTGCCGGAATGCATTTCTTTAACCCGGTGCATATGATGCCTCTTGTGGAAGTAATCCGCGGTAAAGAAACCAGCGATGAAACCATTGTCACGACTTTTAATCTGGCAAAGACATTGGGCAAGACCCCGGTTCTGGTAAACGATGGTCCCGGTTTTCTGGTTAACCGGTTACTATTGCCATATATGGTAGAAGCCGTTTCCCTGCTCGAAGAAGGAGTTTCTATTGAACGGCTTGACCGCATTATGGAGTCCTTTGGTATGCCCATGGGACCCATTGAACTCTTTGATGAAGTAGGTATTGATGTCGCCCATAAGGTGTCAAAGATATTATCAGAAACCATGGGTGACCGGATGGCTGAATCTCCTGTATTAGAGCAAATGATGGCAGATGGCCGATTAGGTAAAAAATCAAAAAAGGGATTTTATATCTATCAGGGGAAAAAGAAAAATCCGGATCCGGAAATATCAAACTATATAACCGTTCGGGAGAAAGCCGATATAAATGATGATGAGCTGGTTCAGCGCATGGTTTATCCCATGATAAATGAAGCAGCCCGTTGTCTTGAGGATAAAATTGTTACCCGGCCGCAGGATGTGGATCTGGCTATGATTTTCGGTACCGGTTTTGCTCCTTTCCGTGGTGGATTACTCAACTATGCCGATGCAGAATCTGTTAACAAAGTTACGGAGGCACTGAATAAATTTTCAGAAACATATGCACCGCGATTTACGCCATCTGGTGCAATAGAAAAAATCGCAAAGTCCGGTAAGAATTTTTATCAGTATTTTGCATAAAACAATGATTTTAGAGGTGTGTAAATGAATAGTGCTAAAGAAGTACCCAGTTTTTCAAAATCTCTGTTTAGCGGTGTCATAACCGATGAACTTATCTTTCCTTATCCCAAAATGGATAAGGAGGAATCTGAAAATCTTGATATGATCCTCGCCACATTGAACAAATTTGCCGAGGATTATCTTGACTCCGGCAAATTTGATCGCATGGAAACCATGCCTGAAGATGTGATTAATGGCTGGAAAGAACTCGGATTTTTTGGCTTGCTTATTCCCGAAGAATATGGTGGATTTGGTCTCAGTTCAACCGCATATGTACGAATTCTGGAAGAAGTTGGTACAATAGACGGAAGCACGGCACTTATGATCGGCGCTCATCAATCCATTGGTTTAAAGGCGCTTTTACTTTATGGGACGGAAGAGCAGAAAAAAAAGTATTTGCCTAAACTGGCGACCGGGGAACTGGTTGGCGCCTATGCGCTTACCGAGCCCGATGCCGGATCTGATGCCGGGGGAATTAAAACACGAGCCGTACGAGATGAAAAAAAAGGTGTCTACATACTGAATGGTTCTAAAATGTGGATCACCAATGGTGGAATCGCTAACTTTTTTACGGTATTTGCCAAAGAAGAACTGGAAATGCCGGATGGTGAAAAAAAGGATAAAATATCCGCATTTATAGTTACCAGAGATATGGGAGTTAAATCAGGTGTAGAGGAAAAAAAACTGGGAATTCGTAGTTCCTCTACGACCGCGCTGTTTTTTGAAGATATTGAAGTCCCGTTTGAAAATGTAATTGGAGAAAATGGTAAGGGCTTTAAGATAGCCATGGAAGTCCTCAACTCCGGGCGTGTAGGCCTTGCAGCCGGAACTGTGGGCGCATCAAAGCACATGTTGAAACTAATATTAAGCCATGTGACGCAGCGGCAACAATTTGACCGCAGTCTTTCTGAGTTTGAACTGATAAAGAAAAAACTGGCCCAGATTACAATCAACATATTTGCGGCCGAATCTATGGTGTATCTAACCACAGGACTGATTGACTCCGGAACCGCAGAGTACAGCCTTGAATCCGCCATGTCAAAGATTTATGCCACAGACCGGTTATGGGAAAATGTGAATGAAGTTCTGCAAATGGCAGGTGGAATTGGATATAGCCAGGAATATCCTTATGAGCAATTTCTCAGAGATTCACGTATAAATTCGATTTTTGAAGGAACAAATGAGATTTTGCGAATCTTTGTTGCCCTGGCCGGTATACAGGAACGTGGTGAATACCTGAAAAAAATGGGCAGCGCTTTAAAAGACCCGGTTAAGAGTTTTGGTCTGATCTCTGATTTTGCAATGAATTATATGAAGGACCGCCTCCTCAAAGAGCATATATGGGATGTACACAGCAGTTTAAAGGAATCTAAAAATAATTTTGAAGAGTGGGCAAAAAACCTGCATATTTCTGCTGAAAGAGTATTAATCAAGTATGGAAAGAAAATCATATGGAAAGAAATGATTCAGGAACGGCTGGCTGATGCCATGATTGACTTATATGCGATGATTTCCTGCATTTCACGGGTAGATACCGATATCCGGAAACTGGGTATCGATGATTGCCAGGATAAAATTGAATTATGCAATACCTTCTGTGAACAGGCATGGCGTCGTGTACGCAGGAACATTTATATGATTGACAAAAATTCGGATAAAGACATTTTGAGTATTTCAGAAAAAGTGATAGAAAAAGGTAAATATCTATTTTAAAATAATTCAAATAGGTTGAACCATTTGAAAGGAGATTCGGTTTGAATATAGCAGTTTGTGTAAAACAGGTTCCGGATACGGAGACCAGGATCAAGATTGCGGATGATAAAAAACATATAGATGAAGCGGAAATTAACTTCGTGTTAAATCCCTATGATGAATTTGCCGTTGAAGAAGCGGTAAAAACCAAAGAATCATTGGGTGGTGAGGTAACAATTATATCTTTGGGCCCGGACCGCGTAACATCGGCAATCCGGAATGCTCTGGCCATGGGTGCTGATAAAGCGATACATATTAAGGCTGATGAAATTCCCGCAGATCCCGGTGTAACAGCCCATGCCCTGGCAAGTGTATTAAAGGAAGGAAATTATGATCTGATATTTATGGGGAAACAAGCGATCGATGATGATAATGCCCAGGTTCCTTCAATGGTATCAGAATTTCTTGGCATCCCGTCAATCAATGTCGTCACTAAACTGGAAGTGACCAGCGATCAGGTTATTGCGGAACGGCAGATCGAAGGTGGTTTTGAAAAGACCGTGGCAAAACTTCCTGCGATTATTTCCACTCAACGCGGATTGAATGAACCTCGCTATGCATCCTTAAAGGGTATAATGGCAGCAAAAAAAATTCAGATTGAAGAAACGTCTGTGGACGTGAAGTCCGGAAATATTGAAATAGTTGAAATCGTCTTTCCACCGGAAAAGCCCGCAGGACGAATCGTCGGCGAAGGGGCCGATGCCGTTCCAGAATTGATACGCCTTTTACGTGAAGAAGCAAAGGTTATCGCTTAATTTTTAATGAGGATCAGGAGAGTAGAAAAATGAATAAAATATTAGTTTTTGCTGAGCAGCGAAATGGCGAATTAAAGAAAAGTTCTTTTGAAATGGTCTCTGTTGCACAAAATTTGGCCACATCTGCCGGCATTGAATATATAACCGTTCTTATCGGTCAAAACCTCAGTGGACTGGAAAATGAACTTGCCCAATATGGTGCTTCAAATATATCCAAATATTCAAGCGACAATCTCGTCCTGTATAATTCGGAGGGATTTGCAGATATTCTGGCAGAAGCGGCCAAAGAATTCGGAGCCGATGTCATCCTTCTGGCAGCAACTGCCATGGGCAAAGACCTTGCACCACGGATAACTGCCAAACTGGATGCTGCCGTAGCCTCAGATTGCACTTCTCTTTCATGGGAAGATGGTGATTTAAGAATCACCCGTCCGATGTATGCCGGAAAAGTACAAACCATTGTCAAACTACATTCCGATATAAAGATCGTCACGGTTAGACCAAATGTATTTTCAGCAGAAAAGAATGAGACTACCGCCAGTGTTTCACAAAAAAATGTAGACACAAAAGAATTCGGTGCGGTTGTTCAGGAGATTATAAAAGGGGCAGAACAAAAACTGGATGTTACTGAAGCAGATGTGGTGGTATCCGGAGGTCGCGGCTTAAAAGGTCCGGAAAATTTCCACCTGATTGAAGATCTGGCAAAAAAACTTGGTGCGGCCCAGGGCGCATCACGAGCCGTTGTGGATGCCGGATGGCGACCCTATGACGAACAGGTGGGACAAACCGGAAAAACCGTATCCCCCTCACTATACATAGCAGTGGCGATCTCTGGTGCCATTCAGCATTTGGCCGGAATGTCGTCATCAAAATATATTGTTGCGATTAATAAAGATCCCGAGGCACCAATATTTAAAATTGCAGATTATGGCATTGTGGGCGATGCATTTGAGGTTGTGCCGAAGATGATAGAGGCGTTGTAGCAGGATTCAAGGGGATGCTGGATGCTGGATACAAGATACAAAATAAACAGCCAAATCCAAATATCAAGTGAATGTCAAATTACAAAATCTCAAACACAAACATGCCAATTGGTATATTGAGAATTGGAAATTGGGATTTGAGAGCTGGGTATTAGGCATCATTTCTTGAAGAAACTTTGTCGCTCTGTCGCTTTGTTTCTTTGTCACTCTATTAGGTGGTCAGGGACTTTCCTCTTTTTCATCCTTTCGGGCTTGCGCCAACTCCCGCAATTTTATCTCCACCGGGGTAAGATACTTTTTGTCACTATTGCACTTTTTACAACAGGGCACGATGTTGCCCTTTGTACTCTTACCTCCGCGGGAAAGTGGTACTATATGATCCATGGTTAACTCCGTGGGATCAAATTGGCCCTGACAATAGTGGCAAATTCCCAGCGCAATTTTATTTTTCCACCAATGTGATTTTTTGAGTTTTTGGGCCTTTGCTTTTTCTTTCGCCACATGGGCAGCATCTTTATTTATTTCTATCCAATCAGTCATCGTAATGAAAATTTAGTGTTAAGTCTTCTGTGAATCCAGAGATATTGAAAAATTTTCAATTGTTTCGTTTTTCGTTGATATTATATGGCTGTCGGCTATCGGCTTTCAGCCATCGGCCGAATAATCTCATTAATTTGCCTTTTACCAAATAAGCAGATAGCCGATAGCGGAGAGCCGAAGGCAAAATAACTAAATTATCACCATGAAAAATAAATTAATTTTGATTAGAAAGTACTTCGGTGAGTTGATCTGCACTGATGGGTTTGCTATAGAAGAATCCCTGAATCTCATCGCATTTATGCTTGCGCAGAAAATCAACCTGATCGCTGTTTTCGACGCCTTCTGCGATAACACGCACACCTAATTTATGTGCCATATTTATTATCGTTGTTACAATGGAATCTGAGTTTTTATCTATCGTCAAATCGCGGATAAATGATTGGTCTATCTTTATTTTATCATGTGGAAAATTCTTTAAATACTGCAGTGAGGAGTAACCGGTACCAAAATCGTCTATCGAAATATTTATACCCAACTTTTTAAACTTGGTCAGTTTTTGTGTCATCTCGTCTGAATTTCTTACCAGGATGCTTTCCGTGAGTTCGAATTCCAGATCGTTTCCCTTTATGCCGATATCATCCAGAATATCTGTGATTCGAGAATAGAAGTCACTCTCTGCCAATTGTCCACCGGATACATTGATTGCCACCCGTGGTGTTTTTAAACCGCCATTACGCCAGGCTAAAATTTGTCTGCATATTGTTTTTGTTATACAATCGCCAATATCATTAATCAAGCCATTACTTTCGGCTATAGGGATGAATTGAGAGGGAGAGACCATACCAAGTTCCGCATGTTCCCAACGGACAAGCGCCTCTATTCCAGCAAGCCGCTCATCGGCAAGATGATATTTGGGTTGATAATGAATCACAAACTCGTTTTTCTCAACCGCTCTGTGGAGTGCGCCCTCTAACCGTATCCGCTGAAAAACATGTTTTTTCATATTTGACTCAAAAAATTGGAAATTGCTGTATCCCTGCTCAATCGCATAATTGAGTGCCAGTTCAGCTTCAGCCAATAAACGAGTAAAATTGAGATTATTAATTTCCGTGCGGGATATGCCAATACTGGCACCAAAATGAAATTCCTGCTTATCAAACACAAAAGTTTTTCGGATATTTTTTATGAGCTTTTGCGCAATTTTTTGCAGCTTGTCCTTATCCATGACATCCATAAAGAAAAGTCCGAATTCTTCGCCATCCAGCCAATATATATCTTCATTTATACCCGTGATTTTTTTAATACGTTCAAGCAACTGTCTGACTAATGAATGTCCGAAAACATCAACAATACCCCTGAATCTATCCAAACGGACAATCATCAAACTGACATGTTGGTCATATGAACTGCTCAGTCTGATCTCTTTTATTTTCTTTTCCAGAACTGCCTTTTTGGGCAGACCGGTTATTTCATCATAATTTATTGTCTTTTCCAGACTTTGCATTGTGCGGGTAATTTCATCCCGGTATTTTTTTGTAAGTTCCCGATGTTTTTTTATACGTGTTTTTACTGCTTTAATGAGTTCATGAATTTCAACCGGCTTCATTAAATAATCATCTGCGCCAAGGCTCATACCTTCACGTAAATCTTCCATTTCCACTTTTCCGCTGAGAAAAATGAACGGAATATTTTGTGTGTCCGGATCTTGCTGCAGTTGGCGCAAAACTTCATGCCCACTGATGCCAGGCATGTTTATATCTGATAAAATGAGATGCGGCTGATGTTTCCGGGCATTCTCTACCCCTTTATCACCGTTAACAGCGGTAATAACATCAAAACCTTCCCGCTTAAGAACATCCTTAAGGAAATCCAGCAGGAGCGCATCATCTTCGATTACAAGTATTTTGGTCATATAGTATTTACCTTACCCAAGTTTCTGTAATCGTCATTTTACAAAAATACTAAAATTATTATGATTGATGTGGACTATAACCGGTCAGTGGATTAGGGATTAGGGATTAGGGATTAGGGATTAGGGATTAGGGATTAGGGATTAGGGATTAGGGAAATTTTTGCAGTTTCGGTTTCGCTTGTCAAGTGTTTTATTAATTTCTAATCCCTCATTCCTAATTATTTATCCTACAGGATGACAGATTCAAGTAATCTCAGGGACTTAGGGGCTTAGGGACTAAATTATAGCACAAACATGCTTTCGGCGAAATCGTGCAAAATCCTTATTGTCCTATAAATACAGGCTTTTCGCCTCGCTTAACCAGGTACCGGGTCAGGCTGCCAACCATAAAATCAAAAAGCCCTTCCTTGGCATGGGCACCAACAACAAAAACATCATGGCTATCGTAATATTTATCCTCGATTACCCGTTTGATTTCCTGGCTTGTCCATTCCTTCTTAACTCCGGTAACATTTCTGACGGCCAGGTATTCCTCTGCTCTGTCCAGAACATAATGACCCACTTTTTTGTCTTCGCTGGAATTCAGGATAGTAATATCCATGAATGACGAATTGCTGAGCTGAGCAAATCTTTGTAAGGCACGGGCAGATTGAAGACCGCCGTCAAAGGCGATCAAAACCTTTATTTTTTCCCCACCCAATACATCGATATAAAAATCCTGAGGGACACCAATAATGGGGGTTATTGATTCTTTTAGCAGCTTTTCCAGGGAATCGCCGGCTTTATCGGTAGTTTCAAAATGATAGTAGGTTCGCAAACCAAGAATCATTAAATCATAATATTTGGACACTTCAATAATCTGGTGACTGGGATATCCCTGTTCGTGGGCCTCCGTAAATGCCACACCTTCTTTTTCGCATACATCGCGAAATTTATCCATCAAAATTTCAATGCGTTGACTGGCTTCAGTCTTTTTTGCCAGTTCAATTTTTTCTGCAAAATGTAATGCACCCGCGGGAATCGCTCCGATTGATTTCTCAATGCCCGGAATATCTAAAACAACCAAGCCGGTCAATTGTGCATCATAAATTTTGGCCATCATCACGGCCATGCGAATTGTAGTATCTGTATACGGTGAAGGATCAAGCGGCACAAGAATTCGTTTTATCACGATTATTCTCCTGATAATATGAGATAAAGTCAATAAATGTCCAAAGCACTTAAGTCCCTAAAATATTGGAATTGGTAATATTTCTATGTCTTTCCTTTGATGATAAATAAGTTAAATAAAACTATTTTTATTATCAACTCAGATGACGATTGTTATTATCAATCATTATTAAACCTGTTTCTCTTCCACACTCTTGATCTTATCGGCCATGGTTTGATTGCGATCGATTCGGGTTCCCACACGTATTGTAGTTGAAATCCGCGGTGCACCCATTTCATGCACCACCTCATGACACTTTTTAACCGCAGCCATGACATCGTCCCATTCACCTTCAATATTAGTGCCATAAGCATGCAACTGAGTTTTTAATCCGGCATCTTTTAATACTTTTTCACAAGCAACAACATACTTTGAAACCGAGACCCCAACACCCATGGGCACTACACATAAATCCAGAATTGTCTTCATTGCTATTCCTCATATGTAATATTTAACATAAATAGTTATTAACCACAAAGGACACGAAGATCACGAAGAACTAATATTTTAAATTGATACATCGGTTTTCATTCCTTTGGGAATAATCAATAACATCATTTCTTACTAATCCTTCATGATTATTCTGCTGAGAAACCGGGAAGATCTCTACGAGATGACATAATATTTCCAAATTCATCATTCCTAACTTCTAATTCCTAACTCTAACTAATACCGGGCCAGTGTGGAATCCACTTCATCAATCCAGGCAAGGATTCCACCACGCAGATTCCGGACATCTGCAAAACCCTGCTGTCTGAGAAATGTCACCACCCTGGCACTGCGTATTCCCGATCGGCAGAATAAAATTAAACGGTCATTTGTGTTAAACCTGTCCGGTGATTTCATCATTTCACGCTCGGGAATCAATTTTGCATGAGCGATATTACAAATCATGATCTCCTGAGATTCCCGGACATCAATTAACTGTAACTGTTTATCCGTCGTAATCAATCCGGATAGCTCGGGAGCAGAAATCTCCCATTCTTGCGGTAATATTATTTCTTGTTCACCACAAAAATCTTCATAATTAATTAACGATGTGATATTGGGATTATTTCCGCAAACCGGACAATCCGGGTTTTTATTTATTTTTATTCTTTGAACATCCCAATCCAGAATATTTAATAACAGAAGATTACCAACCAGGCTTGTACCAATCCCACAAATAAATTTTATCGCCTCCGTTGCCTGTATCTGACCGATGATACCAGGTAACGTTCCAATAACCCCACCAATGACACAATTAGCAACTTCACCAGCTGCCGGCGGATCAGGATACAGGCACCGGTAACACGGCCCGCTTTTACTATCAAAGATTGAAACCTGGCCATCAAAACGATATATACTGCCATAAATAACCGGCTTCTTCAAGAATACACAAACATCGTTAATCAGATAACGTGTTGAAAAATTATCACTACCGTCAATAACCAGATCATACTCCTTGACAATTCTCTCTGCATTTTCCACCCCCAGACGTTCATTATATATATCAATCCCAACATTTGGGTTTAATTCATGTAGTTTCTTTTCAAGAACGGTAACTTTGCTAACTCCTGTATCAGAAGTGGCATATATTACCTGTCTTTGCAGATTGGAAATATCAACCGCATCATCATCAATCAGTCCAATCCGTCCCACGCCTGCAGCGGCCAGATACAAAGCCTGAACTGATCCCAAACCACCAACACCAACCAAAAGAACCGCCGCCTGCTTTATTTTTTTCTGTCCTTCAATACCAATCTCCGGCAAGACAATTTGCCGGCTGTAACGGTAAATATCATCCTGACTTAAATTTCTATTTTTTTCAATATTCAACTCAAATTCCCCTTACTATTACAATAAAAATAAATTATATTGCTTTACTCCGGTTATTGTATATTATATATTTCCGGAAAAAAGTAAGCGTTTAAAAATACATAATTGAGAGGATATAGTACAGAATAAATGCGGGTTTTAATTTGAATATTCTGTACGTGAAAGGAGATGACAATGATAGAGGTTTCCGATGTGGCCCAGGAAAAAATTCGTGAGGCCATAAAGAGCAATAAAGATCCGGTTTTAGGGATACGTGTACTCGCCGATGCAAAATCACCATTTCAGGTTCGTTATGGGCTGGCATTTGTGTCAGAAAAAGGAATACAAGATGATGATACGGTGATCGAGCTGGAAGGCTTTAATGTGTATATCTCGGATGATCAGAAACAATATTTTGATGGCGCCAATCTTGATTTTAAAGATGGTTTGCATGGTAGTGGATTTGCTTTCTCCAACACACCTAAAGTACCAAAAGAATATGAAGGTACTATGGCAGAGAAAGTTGTCCAGGTGATAGAAGAGGAGATAAACCCCGGTATTGCCGGTCATGGCGGTTTTGTGTCGCTTATAGACGTTAAAGGTACCGATGTCATCATTCAGATGGGCGGCGGATGTCAGGGATGCGGCATGGCCGATGTTACTTTAAAGAATGGTATCGAGGTTGCATTAAAAAATGCGATTCCCGAAATCACCAATATCTACGATGTGACCGATCATGCGGATGGGAAGAATCCGTATTATTCGGGTTAGCGGTAGGCGGTAGGCGGTAGGCGGTAGGCGGTAGGCGGTAGGCGGTAGGCGGTAGGCAAGTTGAAGATTGAGAATATACGTGTCAAGTCTTTTTTTCGATCGATTGCCTTAAAAATCCTGTCTCAATGGATTGGTGAGCAAAGATTTGAGTCTCCATACCTTTATTCAGGTGCTCAGGGACTTAGGAACTAAGGCGCTTTTTTACTACTTTAAATAAATCCTTATGGAAACTATTGCCAGATGGTGGGAACCGGCCGAAAAAAACAAAATAAAATGCACGCTTTGTCCCCGTTATTGTAAAATAGGTCCGGGACAGCATGGATTTTGTTTTATCCGGCAAAATTCAAATAACCAACTTATAACCACCGGTTATGGCCACCCCACCGGATTTGCAGTTGATCCCATCGAAAAAAAGCCGCTCAACCACTTTCTGCCGGGATCAGAGATCCTCAGTTTCGGGACCGCCGGCTGCAATCTGGGCTGCAAATTCTGCCAAAACTGGACCATGAGTAAAGCCCGGTTGGATGATCTGAATGCCCAAACTGTTTCCCCGGATGGTGTTGTTGCCCTGGCGAAAAAGCATCACACACCATCCATTGCCTATACTTATAATGACCCAACTATTTTTGCAGAATATGTTATTGATATTTCAAAACTTGCCCGGGAAGAAGGTATCCGCTCGGTTATGGTCACTGCCGGATATATTGACAAAGAAGCACGAAAGGATGTATATAAATATATTGACGCCGCCAATGTGGATCTGAAAGCATTTTCCGAGCAATTCTACCACAAACTCACATTTTCTCATCTCAATGACGTTCTGGACACATTAATCTGGCTCAAAAATGAAACCGATGTCTGGATCGAGATAACAAACTTACTGATTCCCCAGGAAAATGATTCGGACACTGAAATTCAGCAGATGTGTGACTGGATCGTGACCAATCTCGGTGACTCTGTGCCGCTTCATTTTACCGCTTTTCATCCGGATTTTAAAATGCGCGATAAACCGAGAACACCAGATAACACATTACATACTGCCCGTTCCATTGCGCTGAGCACTGGTATCAAATATTGCTATCTGGGTAATATTCTGGATGAGCGCGGTCAGGCTACCTATTGCCCGCAGTGCAAAAAAACGCTGATCGGCCGTGATTGGCATAGTGTGAATAGTAATGTAATTGAGAATGGAAAATGTCCTGATTGCGGAACTGTGATCGCCGGCGTGTTTGATTGATACCATAAGATGTAGTCCATCTTATAGATGGACTACATCTTATGGATTTAAGTTACCTGTTTTACCTCCATCACCCGAAACGCCTCACTATATTTATATTCCGCACTCTGCGCTGATACCGTTTTCTTGATATATTCTTCCACTTTTGAAAAATCAGGAAACTGAGACTGATGACAGGCCAGTAATTCCAGCTTAAAATCAATCATATCGGTTATATCTTCAAAATAATTGGGTTTATCGGAAGCAAAAAAGAACATTTTTTCAATACGATGTGCTTCACCCGGATACATATGAAAATTCTTTGCCGCAAAACAGGCATCAAATACTGCTTCTGCCGCAATACGGTGGTCGCGGTGCAAAAGATTGAGACTCTCAAATGACTTATTGGCCGGATCAAAAGAGAAAACAACTTGCGGCTTATATTTCTTTATCAAGGAAGTTAATTCTGCCCGTAATTTTTCTGAATATTCCAAAAATCCATCCCGGTAATTTAAAAAATGGACTTGTTCCACTCCGAGCATTTCTGCAACCTTAAGCTGCTCTTTCTTCCGAATAGCACTTCTTTCTTCCGGCGCCTTAGCCGATTCGCTTTTAAAACCGTTTTCTCCATTTGTAATAATTACATAAATAAGACGATACCCATCGTCAGATAACCTCTTCATGGTTGCGGTACATGAAAATTCAAGATCATCGGGATGCGCAGCAAAACCAATGGCAGTTTTCAATTTTCCCCCTGTTTGATATTACTTTTCTCTAATGACTCAGAGCCTGTCTGAGAAGGAAATTTTTTGCCATCTTTCATCACACCCCACTTCCAGATCGGCACGTCCTTTTTTAGTTGTACGATAAACCAATCCAATGCAGTCAATCCTTCTGTTCTGTGACCCGACCATATTACAATTCGTACCGAAATCTCACCCACCCGCACTAATCCGACTCTGTGGATACAACTGATTTCACTGATACCAAATTTTGCTACCGTTTGCTCTGCCAGTTCATTCAGTTTTTTTTCTGTCATTCCCGGATAATGTTCATATTCCAGGCCAATAATATCCTCATTATTTTCAATCCTGCGAACCCGGCCGTGAAATATAATTTCGGATCCTTCATTCTCATGAGAATCATCAGGTTCAAGCGCTGGAATTTCATGTGATGTCAATTCAACCCGGATCATATCACCCCCCCTGAACCGGTGGTATCAGGGCAATTTCATCGTCCTGATGAATTTTTTTTGGCTCAGATACAAATTCATGATTGAGTGCAATTCTGAAGGGCATCGCAGCAATATCAGGGCCACCCTTCAACCGGATCTTTTCTTCCAGTTCCCGGGTTGTATCACCAGCTGAGAAATCTATTTCAATTTCATCACAATTAAGCGCATATTTAAGATGCGAAAACAATTTTACTTTAATTACCGACATCGATACCTCATACTAATTTCCGGGTGATAAACACAATGGCAATTATGATCGCTACACCCAGGATTCTTTGTATAATTATTGGCTTAAATTTAAATGATCCAAAATATGATCCAATGTATCCGCCCAAAATAACGGCGATTGCCATTGGAATTACAATATCAAAATCCATCGCACCTCTTTGAACCCTGGCGATAAGCCCCGCTAATGAATTAACCCAGATAAAAACGGCGCCGGCAGCAGCCGCTTCTTTTTCCCCGGCAATCGAAAACATTATCAACAGCGGTACCAGGTAAATTCCTCCCCCGATTCCGACAATACCGGCAATAAATCCCAGTATTCCCCCCAGAAACAATGAAAAGAGTATCTTCTGGATTTTGTTCAACTGGATTCTGATTGACAATGTACCCCAAAAATAAATACGGAAAACAACCAGAGTCAGGGTTAGTAACAACAATCCAAGAAATATTTCCTGGGATATCTCCAAAGCCCCACCCAGATAGGCCATGGGAACAGAAGTAAAAAGAAAGGGTAATATGATATGCATTTTAATATGACCGTTTCGGCCAAAATTTATCATGCCAATAAAAGTAACAATTAAATTCAGGGTTAGAGAAATACTCGGAATTAAAACATAATTTAGCCCGGCAATGGTCATTAACGCTGTATATGTAGATCCGCCGCCAAGACCGACGCTCGAGTAGAGCATGGCAACAAGCACAAAAACCAGGGAAAGGAAAATAATTAAAGTCTGCGATGATCCGATTGTTGCTTCTGCGGTCACTGAGATTTACCCCCGGTCTTTTTAATCAGGCAGATATCCCCGATTTGCATTGTTTTATCAACCGCTTTGCACATATCATAAATGGTTAGGGCCGCAATACTAACGGCCGTCAGTGCTTCCATCTCAACTCCGGTGGCGTCTTTTGCTATCGCCGTACAATTTATACGGATACCATTTTCAATTAATTCAAATTGTAAATCGATCCAGCTAAGATTTATCTGATGACAGAGCGGAATCAATTCAGATGTTTTTTTTGCAGCCTGAATCGCAGTTAGTTTTGCCGTAGTTAGCACATTTCCTTTGGGCGCTTTGCCAGATTTGATTTTATCCAGAGTCTCTTTCTGCATCCGGATAAATCCCTGTGCGATTGCCGTTCGTTTTGATAATATTTTTTCGGATACATCAACCATTTTGATGTCGCCTTGTTCATCGAGATGTGAAAAGCTGTTCATATAATTTCCTTCCGGCTTAGCCACCGATTTGCGTCATACTGTTACGCTGTTTGACATTCGGCTTGCGTTGTGCCTCCCACCCATCTTTCAGTTTTTTTCCCATGGTTTCTTTAAAGAATCCAATAAGGTCATCATCTGTTGCGCCGGATCGTAATAGTTTCAGAACGTCATATTCCTCTTCTGCATACAGGCAATTCCGAATCTTTCCATCTGCTGTGAGACGGATTCTGGAACAATTTCCGCATAAGCTACGGGTGTATGAGGGAATCAGGGCAATTTTACCTTTGTAACCCGGAACACGGTATACATGTTGCTCGGTTGATGATCCGTCTGCCTGATGCAATTCAGGATATATCTCATTTATCATATTCTGCATAAGCTTCCACACCAAAAAAATGACCCGTTTTCCAGATCTGGTGGGCATCAAAAGGCATTAACTCGATAAATCTCACCGTCATATCATTTTCTTTTGTGAGCTCGATAAAGGCAGGTATTTCATCTTCATTAAAATTACGCATAACAACCGTATTAATTTTAACAGATTTAAAACCGCCATTAAGCGCCATGGTAATACCTTTTCGGACCTGTTCAAGACCCGGCCGTCGCGAAATTTTTTCAAAACGCTCGGCTATTAAGGTATCCAGACTAATATTGAGACCATGTAATCCGGCTTTCTCCAGCTGCTTGATTTTTTCTGGTAAGAAAATGCCATTGGTTGTCAGATGAACCGAATCCACTCCCGGAGTACTTACGGTATTGGCAATAATGGATACAAGATCTTTACGGAGTAGCGGCTCCCCACCAGTATACCTTATCTTTGAAACACCGTGCTGTGACAGGACATCTACGATGCGTTTTATTTCATCAATAGTCAATATGTTTTTCGCACGAGAGAAGGTAATACCTTTCTCCGGCATACAATAGACACAACGTAAATTGCAACGTTCACATACGGCAATCCTTAAATAATCGAAAGTACGCCCAAACGTATCCTGGATTTTTGAAACCATATTATTGGAGTTATGTGAATTTTTTTCCGGCATAAAAGTCGGGTTCGCTTTTTCTTATGTACTATGGAATCCTGTGCCTGCTTGTTTCCGGGAATTCTGACAGGCAGAACAATATTATTGTATCACAGAGGAGATAACATACAAAATTAGCAGATTATTTCACAGGGAAAAATTGGTGCGGGCTATAGCCGGCATTCTTCAGTATCTCTGAATTTTTATCGATAAACTCGCTGATCTGTTCGGTGGTAACCACATACGTAATGCCATAAAATATACTCTCATAGGTGCCTACTTTTGCTTCACCGGTATATATGTCCTGAGGCGATGATTCCAATATTCGAAATGACTTTTCCGGAGCGAGATACAATTTCGTTTCGGCTGGCACCGATTTGGCCATGCCAACCAGTTCATAATTGGGTACACCATCGCGAATGGCCACCACTATGCCGCCACTAAATCCGCGATTAAATACCGCGTCAATCACAAATGTGTCGTCTCCACGCCTGGGAGGCTGACTAACTAAGCCACGTGTGATCATTTTTTCCCCGCGCGGAAATCCAACAACATAAATAAATGTGCCCCAATTTAACTCTGTCGATCGGCCTTTCGGATATTTGAATACCGGCACTGTCAGCGAAATATCCATCTGCAAAGATTTGCCGATCAGAGCAATATCATTTTTTTTGTCCATGGCTAAAATCTTAAAATCGCTGCCCAGCATAAAATCTATGATATTAATATTTTGTCTGATTTTAAAAGCTACGGTTTTGATAATATTGGTTTCCCGGCCATCAGGATCACGATAGTAAGCGATAATTGTGTCTGGAAAATGCACAATGTGGGCGCAGGTGAGCAATGCCACAGTCCGGTTTTCCGTGTATACTACAGTTGCTGTTCCGGTAGCGGGTTGATTGAAATGGTATTTACTAATCGCATGTTCTTCAATACTATCTTCATTAATATTCGCATCGATCAGTTGGCTGGCGGCATCAAATTCATAACTCTCGTAAAAAGCAATCGTGCTGAGCAACTTAACGGATGAAAGAATATCCTCTAAAGATTCCGATGTTGGTTTCGCAGGAAACTCGGAATCATATAGACCATCGGTATGCTCCTCACCCTTCACATGATGAATTTCCTTTGTACAGCTAAACAGAAATACTGTAAAAAGGGTGATAGTCAGATTGAGAATTATGCTATATTTTGATGTCTTCATCATGATTTCCATTAAACCACAGCAAATCTGGTTATAGTCCCTCATATCTAAATTATATTTTGATTAACCACAAAGAGCACAAATTACACCAGAACATTTATAACAAATGTCCAATGTCAAAATCCAAATGCCAAGTCAATCTCCAATGTCCAATGATATGGATATACTGTTTTTTAGACATTTGATTTTGGACATTCATTTGACATTCGGGCTTGGTCATTGGGCATTATTCCTGTGTTCTGTTCTCGTTAAATTTAATCAAGCTCCATCCTCATCGTGGTTAATAAACCGAATATAAATCTATATTTAAAATATTCAAATTTTATCTTCTTTTATATCAACACACATTCATCATTCTTAATAATCTTTTTTCTCTGTTCCGCTTGGTAAAACTTCGTGCTCTTCGTGAACTTCGTGGTGAAAATAATTATTGATCCAAGCTCCAAAAAAAAAGCATACCCAAATGACTTTCATATGGATACGCTTTTTTTGTGTTTATGTTATAAAATCAGAGATATTTTATCAGACCATTGCCTTCCAGTATTCTCTGCGCATCCTGGAAATGGCTGTAATAGGAATCTCTTTCGGACAGACGACTTCACACTCGCCATGATTGGAACAGGCACCAAACATCTCATCATCCATCTGGGCAGCCATTCGTGATACACGCATCTTTGCCTCCGGCTGGCCCTGGGGTAACAATGCAAATTGTGATACTTTGGCTCCGACAAACAGGGCAGCAGATGCATTGGGACATGCTGCCACACAAGCGCCACATCCGATACATGCCGCATAATCCATCGCCAGATCTGCATTTTCCTTTGGGACGGCAACGGTGCTGGCTTCCGGCACACCACCGGTACGTACGGTGATATATCCACCAGTAGAAATTATCCGGTCAAAGGCCGAACGATCAACCACCAGATCTTTCAAGACCGGAAAACCTTTTGCCCGCCATGGTTCGATTGTGACGGTACTACCGTTTTTAAATTCCCGCATTCGCAATTCACAGGTAGTCGTTCCTCTTACCGGACCATGTGCCGTACCGTTAATCACCAAACCACACATACCACAAATCCCTTCACGGCAATCATTATCAAACTCCACCGGTTCCTGCCCTTTAGCAATCAGATCTTCATTGAGGACATCCAGCATCTCAAGGATTGACATATCGGGATTCACATCATCAACCGGATAGGTCTCAAATGTACCTTTGGCAGCTGTATTCTTTTGCCGCCAGACCTTCACATTTACAGATATATTTTTATTCTCCATCAATATCTCTCCTTACTTATAGCTTCGCTGGGTTGGGGTGACATTTTCAAATTCAAGCGGTTCTTTGTGCATTTCCCACTTCTGGCCCAGACCTTTAAATTCCCAGGCCGATACATAGGTGAAATTTTCGTCATCCCGTAAGGCTTCACCCTCTTCAGTCTGACTTTCTTCCCGGAAATGTCCGCCACATGACTCAACCCGGTCCAGGGCATCATGAGCCATGAGTTCACCCAGTTCCATATAATCTGCCACACGTCCGGCAAATTCAAGATTCTTATTCAGATTTTCCTTATCACCAACCACATTTACATTTTGCCAGAATTCATCTCGTAATTTCGGGATTTCCTGGATCGCTTTTTCCAATCCTGCTTTGTCGCGGCCCATGCCAACATTATCCCATAATAATGTGCCTATCTCGCGGTGAAATTCTTTCACTGTCTTATTTCCTTTGATCGACAGTAGTTTTGTGTCCCGCTCCGAGGCATCATTAACAGCCGCCTTAAATGCCTCATTTTCCGTATCCACTTTTTTCAACTCAGCACCGGCAAGATAATCTCCAATTGTGTATGGAATAACAAAATAGCCGTCCGACAGCCCCTGCATCAGTGCACTGGCACCCAAACGGTTGGCACCATGATCGGAGAAATTTGCCTCACCCAATACATGCAATCCGGGAATGGTACTCATCAGGTTATAATCGACCCAGAGTCCACCCATGGTATAATGTACCGCCGGAAAAATTCTCATTGGTACATTGTAGGCATCTTCATCGGTAATCATCTTATACATTTCAAATAGATTACCATATCGCTCCTCAATTGTATGATGCCCCAATCGGTCGATCGCATCTTGAAAATCGAGGTAAACCGCCAATCCGGTTTCCCCTACACCGCGTCCCTCGTCACACACGGCCTTGGCGTTACGCGATGCCACATCACGTGGAACCATGTTGCCAAAAGTCGGATATCTGCGCTCCAGATAATAGTCGCGTTCGTCATCCGGTATATCACCCGGGGCACGTTTATCACCTACCTTCTTAGGTACCCAGACTCTTCCATCATTGCGAAGACTTTCGCTCATGAGCGTCAGTTTAGATTGATAGTCACCTGATTTGGGAATACAGGTGGGGTGAATCTGAACAAAGCAGGGATTGGCAAAATAAGCACCTTTTTTATGTGCCCGCCAGATGGCCGTTGCATTTGAGTTCATTGCCAGGGTGGATAAATAATAGGCCGTACCATAACCTCCGGTTGCCAGAATCACCGCATCTGCGGCCCATGATTTATATTCTCCTGTGACCAGATCACGGGTAATAATTCCCCGTGCTTTGCCATCTACCATGACCAGTTCCACCATTTCCTGGCGTGGAAACAGTTTAACCGAACCGACATCCACCTGGCGCATCAGCGCGCTGTAGGCACCCAGAAGCAATTGCTGTCCGGTCTGACCTCTGGCATAAAAAGTCCTTGAGACCAATGCACCACCAAATGTCCGGTTGGCAAACAATCCGCCATATTCACGGGCAAAGGGCACACCCTGCGCGGTACATTGATCAATTATACTATTACTCACCTCGGCCAGCCTGTAAACATTGGCCTCCCTGGCCCGGTAATCACCGCCTTTTATTGTGTCATAAAAAAGACGAAAGACGCTATCGCCGTCATTCTGATAGTTTTTTGCTGCATTGATTCCCCCCTGCGCACCAATACTATGCGCCCGGCGCGGAGAATCCTGGATACAAAAATTGAGTACATTATATCCTAATTCACCGAGTGATGCGGCAGCGGACGCACCTCCAAGTCCTGTTCCGACAACTATCAGGGTAAATTTCCTTTTGTTATTAGGACTTACCACCTTCATATCAAATTTATGTTTTTCCCATTTTTCGGCCAGAGGGCCGCTGGGTACTTTTGATTCTAATTTCATAGGGAACCTCCCGAGATAAAGAAAATCACCACTGGCAGCAGAACAAATCCAAAACCCATTATCACCGCAAAAACATACCCAAATCCCTGTGCAAGACGCGTAAAACGGGGACCACTGATGCCCAGAGATTGGAAAGCGCTCCATACCCCATGGCTGGTATGATACCCTAATAATACCATGACAATAATATAGAAAATAACATTCCAGATATTAGAAAAGTACTGATAAACAACCGTGTATAGATCGCGAATAACCACACCATCTTTGGTTGTGTACATGATTATTTCACCAAATTTAAAATGAAAAAGGTGCAGGACCGTAAATACAATGATGATCAGATCCTGTCCAGATCATGGTCACCGAGGCGAATGATTTGCGACTGGTATGTCCGGCATTTTTTGAGACTTTATAATTGTCGGGCCGGGCGCGCCAGTTGCCAAGCGTTACATATACCGCATAAAAAAAGTGAATAAGAAATATCGAACCGAGAATAAACTCGGCAAAATAAATCAAGGTACCCAGACTTTGTAAAAAATGGGCATATTTGTTAAATGGATCTTTGTCTGGTGAAAGTAGCGTCAGATTTCCGACCAGATGAACGACGATAAATCCGCTCAGCATGAGACCGGAGAGCCCCATAAAGATCTTTTTGCCCAGAGTAG